>NZ_VTZS01000010.1 GCF_008367235.1 Pareuzebyella sediminis
GTATTATATTTTTGGTTGATGTTGATTTTAGTAATTAATGAATATCCATCCCTGCAGGGGCGCTTCCGTCGCCAAGGTCGATTACGTACAGGTAGGAACCCGAAGGAAGTTTTTCGTTCCTGTTTTTGTAGAAGCCCTCCCAATCGTTATGGTACGATGTGGTAGCATAGACCTCGTGTCCCCAACGGTTATAGACTCTTACCGTGTTATTGGGATAGTTGTCGATCCCGGGTATGATCCAGGCGTCGTTGTTCCCGTCGCCGTTCGGCGTAAAGGCCTCAGCGGGTACAAGCGAAGGTTCATCGTCCCTAGGGAAGTCGTCCTCCCTGTCGGGTACCCCGTCGTTGTCGTCGTCGTTGTCCGAGTTGTCACCGAGCCCGTCACCATCCGTATCGGTATCCTCCGAGCTGTCCAATGGGAAGGTATCCTCTGAATCCGGAGTTCCGTCACCATCGTCGTCTGTATCTACATTGTCGCCCGTTCCATCACCGTCAGTATCGGTATGTTCATTGGGGTCCCAAGGGAAATCATCATCTTTATCCGGAGTACCGTCGTTATCATCATCCGGGTCGGAATTGTCTCCGATACCATCCCCGTCGCTGTCCACGCTCTCGCCCGGATCGTTCGGGAAGGCATCCTCCGCATCTGGAACACCATCGTTGTCCGTATCGGTAATCTCACCCGTGGGGTATATATCATCCTGGTTGGGTATACCGTCCCCGTCTATGTCGCCGTCCGTATTGTCCCCTGTTCCGTCACCATCGGTATCCGTATCCTCGCTATCGTCCAGCGGGAAGGCGTCATCTTCATCAGGAGTTCCATCATTATCGGCATCAGCATCAGCATTGTCCCCTGTTCCGTCGTTATCGGTATCGGTATCCTCGCTATCGTCCAACGGAAAGGCATCGTCCGTATCGGGGGTACCGTCCCCGTCGTCATCGGTATCGGCGTTGTCGCCCGTTCCGTCACCATCGGTATCGGTATCCTCGGAATCATCTTTAGGGAAGGCGTCCTCGGAGTCCGGGGTACCGTCATTGTCGTCATCGCTATCGGCATTGTCGCCCGTTCCGTCCCCATCGGTATCGGTGTCCTCGTTATCGTCCAACGGGAAGGCATCGTCAACATCTGGGGTACCGTCCCCGTCATCATCGGCATCGACGTTGTCGCCCGTTCCGTCACCATCGGTATCGGTATCCTCGCTATCGTCCAGCGGGAAGGCATCGTCAACATCTGTGGTTCCGTCCCCGTCGTCATCGGCATCGGCGTTGTCGCCCGTTCCGTCACCATCCGTATCGGTATCCTCCGAGGCGTCCAGCGGGAAATCGTCATCGGTATCCGGTGTACCATCACCATCGTCGTCGGTATCGGCATTGTCCCCTGTTCCGTCACCATCCGTATCGGTATCCTCCGAGGCGTCCAATGGGAAATCGTCATCGGTATCCGGTGTACCATCACCATCGTCGTCGGTATCGGCATTGTCCCCTGTTCCGTCACCATCCGTATCCGTATCCTCGCTATCGTCCAGCGGGAAGGCATCGTCAACATCCGGGGTGCCATCATTGTCGTCATCGGTATCGGCATTGTCTCCCGTTCCGTCCCCATCGGTATCGGTGTCCTCGCTATCGTCCAACGGGAAGGCATCGTCCGTATCGGGGGTACCGTCCCCGTCATCGTCTGTATCGCAGACATCACCTTCACCATCGGAATCAGTATCCAATTGGTCTGAATTTGCAATCAGGGAACAGTTGTCTGTATCATCAGAAACTCCGTCCAAATCAGTATCTGCTTGGATAGGGCCTTGTAAGGTGGATTCCATTTGGGAACCTGTCAATGTTCCATCATTGGGAACTACTGCAAAACTTATATACTTATCCGTATCATTGGAAGTAAGGTTATACGTTTGCGCATTAGCCCCCGCAATGGCTGCTTTATTGGTTCCAGAACCATCATCGGAGCGATACCATTGATACGTACTTCCATTTTCTGTATCGCCATCCACATCGTTATAGGAATAGGTAGCTGCCAAGGTGTTACCTTCCGCAAGGGTTCCGCTAAAGGAAACTGAAGATGCTGATGGCGCTTCGTTGATATCACTTACGTTAATTACAAATGCCTTTTGGAAATTGTTGTCCCCATCGTCGACGTTGACATAGATGTTATAGCCGGCCTGCGCTTCATAATCAGGAATTTCGGCCAGTTCCAGGTCCGTTCCGTTGATGGTAAACGATGCATTGTCGGCATCGTTGGAGCCATTCCCTGAGACTAGGGTATAAGTCAAGGTATCGCCAGTGTCTGGATCCGTTGTGCTGAAGGTGCCCACGACTGTCCCAATGGCACTATTCTCGACCACTGTGTCGTTGTCAAGGCCAATGTCCGTCGGTGTTTCGTTGGCGTCGGTCACGGAAACAACTATGCTTTGGTCAGTACTGCCATCAGCATCGGTGGCGGTAACCGTAATCTCGTAGTCGTTATCATTGTTGGCATCACCGGGATTTTCATAGTCGGGGGACGACTGAAATGTCAACATACCAGAAGAAGCATTGATGCTGAACAGGTCGTTGTCTCCGCCACTGGCCAAGGCATATGTAACGCCCACATCGGCAGAACCGCCGTCCCCATCGTTGGCATCCACGTCGATTACGGCTGCCGTATCATTTTCTCTATAGATAATGGGCGCATTGCCCAAGCTGTACTCTCTTACTGTACTTTGCCCATAATATAGTATGAAGGCCTTGTCTCCCTCTGGAGCGAATACGATATCCGTTGGTGTATTCTGGTTGAAAACATTTCCATTATTGCCATTGTTCAAAACAGTTGCCGTGCTTACGTCATAGGCCATGGTCAATCTGTATTCCACTATGGTATTGTCATTATACGACCCTATATACATTTGGGTTCCACTGGTTCCAAAGGCAACGCCATAAATGCTATTCGAAAAGCGCGAGGACACATCCAAGGTATTGGAATAGGTTGCCGAGGCGACCTCAAATGGAGTGGTCAAATCGAACTGTACTATGGATGGACTGTTGACATTCGTCAAATATAACTTGGTTCCATCAGGGTTGAAATCCAGACCTTCGATAGCCAAAGATGAACTATATGTAGTTACATCAAAACTATCTGTTCCTATCGTTGCGGTTGTCAAATCGTAAGGTGTCGATATGTCGTAGGCATAGATAGTTTTTGTCAACCCGCTGTAGACGAATAACTTGGTTCCGGTTGAATTGAATGCAAGGCCTCTTGGATATCTTCCATTGTCGTAGATATCCAATTCGCTGGTAAAGCTCGCGGTGGAAACACTATAAGGTGTTGATAGCGTATATTCAACAATAATATTGGCATCGAATCCAATCGTGTACATTTTGGAGCCATCATTGGAAAACTCAAGGCCCAGCTTTCTAGTTGTGGTATTACTGTTCAAATAATAAGAAGAGTTCAAACTTGCCGTTGAAAAGTCCTGAATGCCTATGGGTTCCGTAAAAATGGGGAGTTCTCCTTTCATCACGGCATCAATCGCCGCGTTCCCTTCATTGCCGGCGGTATCGGTCAATGTTACAGACAGGGTAACGGTACCACTTCCAATACTGCTAAGGTCTATATCTGTAATTTGATCTATAGCTGTAGAAATTGTTCCGGTCCCAGTGACATTGGTGCCGCCTCCATCACTGCTGAAGACATAATTATAGGTGCTACCCACTTCAGCACCTGAAAAGGTAAACGAAATGGAAGCTGTATTGCTTGCGTCTATTACTGATTGATCAATGGAGACGGAATAGCCACTTGGTGCGATTTCGTCGATGTCGGTAACGGAAACAACAATGTTTTGGTCCGTACTACCATCACCATCCGTGGCTGTAACCGTAATTTCGTAGTCGTTATCGCTGTTGGCATCGTTTGGACTTTCATAATCTGGCGTAGATTGAAAGGTCAATACTCCGGTACTACCGTCGATACTGAACAGGTCGTTGTCCCCCCCACTGGCCAGGGCATAGGTTATGCCCGTATCCACGGCACCTCCATCACCATCGTTGGCATCAACATCAATAATGGTGCCCGTTGCGCTCTCGGCAAAGCTGGCCGTTGCCGCACTTGTAAATACCGGATAAGAGACGACGGGACCATCCAGAGTACTCTCTACGGGATTCCCTGAATCTGAACCATCATTAGGCGTAACCTCAAAACTAATGTGTTTTGCCAAATCAGCGCTGGTCAATTCATACGTATTGGAAGTTGCCCCGGAAATAGCAGCCTTGTTGGTGCCCGAACCATCATCGGAACGGTACCACTGATATGTTGTTCCGCTTTCGGCATCGCTTTCTTGATCCTCATAGGTATAGGCTCCCGTCAGTGTCTGGCCCACGGCAAGGTTTCCCGAGAAACTTACCGAGGAGGCCGTCGGTGCATCGTTTACATCGATGACCGATACCTTTATGTTTTGTTGGGTACTGCCATCGGCATCGGTTGCAATCAGGGTGATTTCATAGACGTTGTCCGTGTCGGCATCACCAGGGTTCTCATAGTCGGGGGATGACTGGAACGTGAGCACGCCCGAAGAGGCATCGATGGCAAACAGGTCGTTGTCGCCCCCGCTGGCAAGGGCGTAGGTGATCCCGGCGTCGGAAGAACCGCCGTCACCATCATTGGCGTCCACGTCCGCTACGTCCGTCGTACCGTTCTCGGCGTATTCCAATACGGTGTACATGTCGTACTCATAGACCGTACTGGCGCTTCCGACGACGTAAAATTTAGATCCGTTGTCGCCAAAGGCCATGCCGTACGGACTACCGGATTCCGAGACCCTGCTCGAGGTGGTGCCCGTATAGCTTATGGTGGAAAGGTCAAAAGGTGTGGAAAGGTCATATATCAACAGGCTCGCGTTGCCCGTCACGACGTACAACCGGCTCCCGTCACCATTGAAATCCACTTCATGTGGGCTGCCGTCCTCGGTCACGGCGTAGGAATTACCGGTATAGGATGCCGTCGAGATATCAAAGGGAGTACTTAAAGCGTATCCATATATCGTATTGTCGTTGTACGCCAGAAGGTACATTTTTGAACCATCGGCGTTGAAGGTCACATCGTCATAGGAACTTCCCTCCGAGGCCCCGTAGGCCTGGGAGTAGGTCGCAGTGGAAATGCTATATGGGGTGGAAAGGGAATATTCGTAAATATTGGAGCCCGAGTTCCCACTGGCATAATAGACCTTTGTACCGTCGTTGTTGAAGTTGATACCGGTCGTCCTACCGCTCATGCCCGTCAACGAGGCGGTATAGGAAGCCGTCGAAACGTCGTACGGCGTAGAAAGGGCGTACTCCGCGATCTCGCTGGAGAATATCCCGCTCACGAACATCTTGCTCCCATCGTCGTTGAACGCCAGCCCGTAGGGATAGCTCAACTCGGACGATACCCCGAAGGAGTTCCCAGAGTATACCGCCGAGGAAACATCGTAGGCCGCCGTCGGACTCGTATAGACAGGTGGGTTGTCAGGTATATCGGTAACGGAAACAATAAGGTTTTGGTCCGTACTACCATCACCATCCGTGGCTGTAACCGTAATTTCGTAGTCGTTATCGCTGTTGGCATCGTTTGGACTTTCATAATCTGGCGTAGATTGAAAGGTCAATACTCCGGTACTACCGTCGATACTGAACAGGTCGTTGTCCCCCCCACTGGCCAGGGCATAGGTTATGCCCGTATCCACGGCACCTCCATCACCATCGTTGGCATCCACATCAATAATGGTGCCCGTTGCGCTCTCGGCAAAGCTGGCCGTTGCCGCACTTGTAAATACCGGATAAGAGACGACGGGACCATCCAGAGTACTCTCTACGGGATTCCCTGAATCTGAACCATCACTGGGCGTAACCTCAAAACTAATGTGCTTTGCCAAATCTGCGCTGGTCAATTCATACGTATTGGAAGTTGCCCCGGAAATAGCAGCCTTGTTGGTGCCCGAACCATCATCGGAACGGTACCACTGATATGTTGTTCCGCTTTCGGCATCGCTTTCTTGATCGCTATAGCTGTAGGTTCCCGTCAAGGTCTGTCCTACGGCAAGGTTTCCCGAGAAACTTGCCGAGGAGGCCGTCGGTGCATCGTTTACATCGATGACCGATACCTTCATGTTTTGTTGGGTACTGCCATCGGCATCGGTTGCAATCAGGGTGATTTCATAGACGTTGTCCGTGTCGGCATCACCAGGGTTCTCATAGTCGGGGGATGACTGGAACGTTAGCACGCCCGAAGAGGCATCGATGGCAAACAGGTCGTTGTCTCCCCCGCTGGCAAGGGCGTAGGTGATCCCGGCGTCGGAAGAACCGCCGTCACCATCATTGGCATCAGCATCGGCCACATCGACCGTACCGTTCTCGGAATATTCCAAGACTGTCTCTATATAAAACTCGTATACGGTTTCATCGGCACCAACTATAAAGAACTTTGTTCCTTCTGAATTGAATGAAATTCCATAAGGATTGTTTTCTGCAACATCAGCATCATAGCTGAAACTTGAACCAGCAAATACAGCAGTAGATATATCAAAAGGAGTGGACATATTATGAACTGATACTCCTTCATTGAATCCGATCACGAAGAGTTGTGAACCGTCTGAACTTAGGGTGAATCCATTGGGACCTGATTCCCCGGAAATGGTATATGCGTCTGTATATGTAGACGTTGATATGTCAAAAGGAGAACTCAGGGCATATTCTCGAATAACAGAGGAATTGTTTACTAATAAGAACATTTTGCTACCGTCCGCACTGAACTCTATTCCATCGTAATCATTACCCTCCGTTGGAGTGATACGTTGGTTGAAAGTAGCTGTTGAAAGGTCAAAAGGAGTTGATAGGGTATATTCACTGATTCCTGCTCCTGAGTTCCCTGTGTGGTATAGCTTGGTTCCATCGTTGCTGAACGCAATTCCAGCAGATCTATAACTTAAGTTCAATGTTGTAATGGGATTAGCGGTCGATACATCAAAAGCAGTACTCAAGGCATAGCTGGACACTTTACGATCGTATGTGCTAACAAACATCTTTGTGCCGTCTGTATTGAAAGTAACATCATAGGATGCACTTAATTGGGAAAGTACGCTATATGACTCTCCTGCCCCTGCATATATTGCCGAAGATACTTTGTAAGATGCATTTGGATAGGTGAACACCGGAAGATTCTTGAAAGTAAATCCGCTTTTTGTCGCCGTACCTGCCGCTGTGGTCACGGCTACATTACCTGTGGATCCTGTTGAAACTTCTGCAGTGATCTGGGTATTGGAGTCCACAGTAAAAGAAATGGCATCCAAACCTCCAAAAGTTACTTGGGAAGCTCCACTAAAATCGGTTCCAGAAATAACTACCGTTGTACCTTCTATAGCTTGCGTTGGAGTGAATGAGGTTATGGTAGGAGGGTAAGTAATCGAAACCAAACCTTCATCACTGTATGCTGCACCACAACTACCATTGACCAAAAGAGCCCTGAATTTGGTATTGGTGGTGATATTGGTATAGTTGTAGGTATCTGAGGTATTCGCAATATCGGTCCAAATGATTCCATCATCTGTGGACATTTGCCATTTGCTTATGGTACCTGTGTAACCAGTCAAGGTCAATGTACCACTATTGGTTGCTGACGTATGGCTAGCCGAACCCACTTGCCCTCCTACAGGAGGTGTTCCGCTAATAACCGTAATTTCTTTTGAAGATGATGTGACCGAGGACCCACACGCAGCGATTCCGACAACCACCCTATAGTAATAGGTTCCTGTTGATACAATGGTCTCATCCAAAGTGGTACTCGTATTGGCAATATCCGTCCAATTTGTGTTATCGATGGAACGTTGCCATTTTTCTACATCACCGCTCTGCCCTGATACATGAAGCTCCACATTGGAGCCAGCACAAATTGTGGTATTTTCTGCAAAAACATTCCCTGCATTCGCTTCTAGAACATAAATAGGTGTACTGGAAGTAGTCAAATTGGTACAGCTTGTTGGTGCATTGGTGTTTACTACTGCCCTATAATAGGTAGTGGTAGAAATATTGGTGACCGTTAAACTGGTAGTGGTATTGTTTATTGTGGTGGGGGTATCGATAAAATTGTTATCCGAGCTTTCCCATCTCACTACACTTCCGTCAAGTCCGTTAAGTGTCAAAGTGGTGGAATTGGAACCCGAGCACACTGAAACTTCTCCACCTGTAATATTTCCTCCAGGTGCGCCATTTATGGCTATATCTTTCGTAAAAAGAGGGGTAGAGGTGGTTTGATCGTTGGGCATACCACCAAATTCCATGATGCCAACAATATTTGAACTGTCGGGAAAATCATTCCAATCTCCCTGTCCGGCATATACGTGTCCAAAAGACTCACCAGGAGTTCCATTGTTATAATCATTGGGCTCACCGGTTCTCCAATTCTGAAACACTCCCGGAACACCATTGCCATCACCATTGGCAGTTGTTATCTGGGTACCTTTTTCCGGGCCGGTAACCCAATAAAACTTTCCTTCAGATGCATTGGTATCCGCATACAGATCATAACCCAAAGCCTCATTGATTTGATTATGGTCATCAGAAGCTCCCATCCAAGAATCCTGACCAACTATGCGTGTTACAAAAATATTCTCGGCATTACTGGTAAGTGTTACCAAATAACCTTCGCGGCCAAAATATGAGGTGGATGATGTGGTACTTTTTGTAGCGGTCCAACTTGTTGCAGTATTGGTAACCCTATAAAAATGTTCGTTTAGAGGATTGTAAAAAGTCTCTTCAGCTACAAAACTGACCTGCCTTGTCTCAGGTGAACAGATGGGACCTGAGGTAATGGTCACATTCCTAAGAAAGCTCTGCCATTCCAATGCTGTAAGTGTCCCTTTAAATACTATGGAGCGTTCCCCGCTATTCCACCCAGAGGTTGTGACCCCAGCAGGCAATGCTCCGTTATATCCCAAATGATCGGCTGCGGTAAAGGAGTTTGTAATGGACACCGTAAAATCAGTAATATTTCCGCTCGAAGTAATGGTGAGATTTGGTGCCACTACGGTTGCAGTTTGAGCTGATATTGTATTTATGCCTGAATTACCTGAAACGGTAATTTCATTTTGTGCCAGTAAAACTTGTGTCCATGCTATGAGCATGAGAAACGTTGCAAGAAGTGTTTTAATCGATTTCGAATTCATTGCGTTTGGGAGTTTTAAGGAAAAAGGTTGTTGCTTTTGTTGGAAAAATTGAATTTGATAAATTGGTCTTTGTACCTTATTTAAAGGTTAAATCTATTTTACTTTGTACGTATAAACTTACTTTTTGTTGTGAAATTGAATTATTTTGTAGGCGAAACAGTCAATATATGTAGGGTGCTATCGGTAAAATGCTTTGCAAAAAGATGATTGTACTATGAGATGTATAAGAAGCCTGGATTTGCATAAAAAGCTTGGAAAAACAATAAAGAGAATTTCCCTTTTGCCCGTCCGCTGGAGATTCCGACGATTACTATTAAGTGTATCCTTAGATACACATATTTCTAGACTTCTATATAGATTGCCGAAAGGCCAATTTGTGAAAGGTTGAGGGTTAATAATCTTGAATTACCACCATCAAGAATTAAAGAATTATTCTAGTTAGAAAACCATCAGATTTACGGGGTGGTTTTTTTCACCAACATTGCACCCTGTCGGTTTGGTCCAGTGGTAGTTTATTTCATTGAGGGCGGATAGATATCAATAGATAAAATCGTTACTACATTGGTTTTCAGATTGCTGCGGACAATAAAAGTGGTGGTTATATTATTATGAAACCGGCTTGAAGGGTGGTGATGTTTTTTTCACCACCACAGTACCCTGTCTGTTGGTCATGGGGTGTTTTTTTGGTTGGTAATGGACAAAGCTCACTTAATGAAAATCTGAATGTTATGGTTCTCAGTTTTGTGTGATAAAAACGGTGGCGGTTTTTGTGTCCATGGTCTGACTGAAGGCCGGTGGTTTCTTCATTCAACCAGTAGGAGAATATATTTTGGGTAAAAGGTCAACATACAACAAGATGTAAATTGGATAAAGCAGAATAAAGGTAATTAAGTCGCCAGAATCTCGATTCCTTATTGGAACAATCCATAATCGGGGAATGCGTTGGAAGTTGGGCAAAGATAATGTTTCACCAATTCCCGCCAACTTGCAAAACTTAACCATAAAATTTGATCGTGGATTTTTTGCTTAAATAAACCGTAGAGTTGGTGCCCGTTAGTCCGCTCCTACTTTTATACCAGACCGTAAGACAGTTTAAAAACCCAAATATCTTCCCTTTGGTCTTGAAGATTCGGCACTATCTTTTTGTTAAATCCCAAGAAACGTAAAATTACTGGACATAACCTGTACAAATAGTTTACAAGATTGATAACAGAAAATCGGTAATTATTTGATTTTAAGTTATTTAATTCCTTGGCATACTTTTTAAGATAGATAACAAATATTTCGATTAATTGTACGTCACGTTAATGCTTTCCAAGGAATGTACCCGGTTGGAACTCGTTTCAAAATTGATTGCACTGCCCGTTCCATATTGGCTTATAAAGGATTGGCTATCGAATTAGACACTAATACAGTGGTCGAAATTAGTAGGAATGACCTTGTTATTTCATTATAACAGGTCATAAAATAGTTGAAGAATGATCGGCAAAAGACTAAAAGAACTGAGACTGGAGAAGAAATTGGACCAAATAGAACTTGGGAAAATTTCCGGGGTATCGAATGTTCAAATCAGCAGGTATGAAAAGGGATTGTCCAAACCTACTGTTAAAACCTTGTCCAAACTGGCAAAGGGATTAGGGATAGAACCAAATCAAATTTTTCTTGAGCAAGACCTGGAGAGACTAAAGCAGGTTATCAAAACCGACGATGATCGAAAGATGTTAAACGCTATGACCGAAATGCTTTATCATAAAAACAGGTAAATCCCCCCAGCAAAAAAACTTGCATGTTTTGAAGGAAAACACCTGTTCTTGTAATGATACTGAATATATAAAATCATTCTTGTGCAGGTTTTCAGTCTGCCGTGGACATCAGCAGGGGTGGTTAATTTGCATGTAACCGGGTTGAAAGGTGTGGTGGTTTTTTTCACCACAACATCGCCCGTGGGCATGATCCTGGAGTAGTTTTTTTGATTGGCAAGAGATACAACTAAATTAAAGAAGGTGCTAATATTATGGTTTTCAGTTTTGTGTTGATAAAAATAGGGGAGGTTTTTGTGTCCATGGCCGTGTCGATAGGGGGTGGTTTTTTTCAACATCATTGCACCCTGTCGGTTCGGTAATAGGGTGATTTAAGTTCCAAGTAACTAAAAAGGGCAGAAATAAATTCTGCCCTTTTTCAACTCAATTGCTAAAACTAACTCAAATCATTATTAATTTGTTACCCCGAAGTCCGGTCCAAAACCCATGAATTTACTTGTTCATCTCTGACCGCACGGAACTCAGCCAGTTTTTATGAAGCTCCAAGAGCTCATTCAACTTATCCTGATTAGATTCGACCAAATTGTGTTCCTCGGCGATATCCTCTTCCAAATTGACCAGGTACAACTTGGGCAGTTTGAGACTCTTTTCCTTGCCCCGTGGCTCGTTGACATTGCCGATCAACTTCCAAGGGCCCTTACGTACTACCCATTGCGCCGTGGTATCGTCGTACCCTCCCAA
>NZ_VTZS01000011.1 GCF_008367235.1 Pareuzebyella sediminis
GCTGTTCCTGTTCAACATAAGCGGGGGGCTCAACATCGGCTATGCCTACGAGACCTCCGTCCAAAACCCGATCAATGGCCTGGACAACAACACCCATGAACTTTTCATGAGGCTCCGGATGTAGTTGCGGATATGGGCCATATGAAGACCCTAAAAAACCTGCGTGGAAAAGGTATTCCGAAATAAAGGTTATTTGTAGGAACTACCTTCGAGTTGTGCAATATTATTCATATACACGAGTTTATAATAACTAGTACTACGGACGTAATGGGGGGCGGCCGTACCCAAAATAATTTCGGTACGAGGGGGCATGTGATGTCCACCAAAAAAGAACGAACCTATGAACTATAATCTCCAATCCTACGAGGCCGTCTATCTGATTGACGATGAACATACGACCAACTTCCTACATAAGGTGCTTTTGAAAAAGTCAGGGCTGGAAGCGGACGTAAAGACCTATATGAACCCCGAACTTGCCCTAGTACAACTTACCAAGGACCTATTGGCGATAAGGGGCAAGATTCTTGTTTTGCTCGACATCAACATGCCGGAAATGACAGGTTTCGAGTTCCTGCGCTCGGCAGGAAAGCTGCTCCATGCAAAGGGAAAGATCGAAGTTCTGATGGTCACCTCTTCGATAGACCCCATGGACAGGGAAAGAGCCTATCGAGATCCTCTAGTGCTCGGATATTTCGAAAAGCCCCTTAAGGTTTCTCAACTGACCGATTTTCTTGATTCACGGGAAAGGCCGCCGGTTAGCCCTGCGATTATGAAGAAACCGATATCTGAATGAAGCTTATATTCAAGGAAAAGGCTCCGGGAACGGGGAGTATCAAGACGGTAACCCTGTGCTGTATGACGTTCACGATCTTGGCCATTCTCCTTGAGGTCTTTATCATCGAGGATTATTTGGCCCAGTATGAGGGGGACGCGCGTACCATGAACCTTGCCGGAAGACAGCTGAGCTTGGCCCGGGAAATCGTAAAGAACCTTTACGGAGTGGACGAGAATCCCGCCCTTTTGGAGAGTGTCAGGGGGGATGCCCGGCGATGGGACAGCATCCATCGGTTTTTACGTACGGATTTAGGGGCACTGGATACCGAGTTCATTAAGACCCCGGTCAGGGACAGCCTCTTTGCCGCTATAGAGCCCTACCGTTTAAACTTACTGAATTGGGCCATGGGGGATAGTATCCCACAGAAGGTCGCAAAGGGTTATGCCTCACTGCAGAAATGGGAAGGCGGATTTACTGATGGGATGACCCATCTTGTCGACCTTTACCAGAAGGAGTCCGACCTTGCACGTGCAAGGTTGCGCCACATCGTGATGGTCTTCTCCTTTTTCTTTATCCTCATGATATTGGTCCTATACTTTTTTCTTGTCGAGCCAATAATTCGGTCCATGAGAATGCTCATTGAGGAACAGAAGGAGCAGTATCGGAACCTGAGTTCAATTTTGGAAAATACTGACGACCTGATTTGGTCGGTCAACAGGGACTATTCCCTGAGGACCTGTAATAGTGCTTATAGGGACCGGACCGCGCATGAAAAGGGCCGGGGTCCGGAGCTGGGGGAGTCGGTCCTCTCCCATTTGGAAGGGGAGGCCACCCTAAATGACAGAGAGCTATATGACAGGGCGTTCCGCGGAGAGACCTTCAAGGTTGATCTGGAACTGTCGGTAGACGGGTGTGCTACGTACCATGAACTTTCGTTCAACCCGATCCACGGCGAGGACGGTGTTGTGATAGGGTGTAATGTATTTCGAAGAGATGAGACCGAGCGTATAGAGACCATTCAGAAACTGGACCGTAGCAGAAGGAACCTCCGCGAGGCCCAGCGTATCGCCCGTATCGGCAATTGGAACTGGGACATGGCGAGCGACGAGCTAATATGGTCGGAATGCCTATACGACGTGTTTGGCAAGGACCATCATACATTCGAAGCAACATATGCGAACCTGATGGAGATTGTCCATCCCGAAGATAGGGAAAGCTATAAGCGGGAGATAGTGAAAAGCCTTGCGGAAAACCTTCCTTTGGACACGGTACACAGGATCCTCTTGCCTGACGGAAGCGTCCGTTACATCCATGAAAGGGCATTGGTTTTCCTCGACGGCGCGGGCGACGCTGTGCGCATGGCCGGAACTTCCCAAGACGTGACCGTCCTGGAAAATGCTAAACAGGAGATAAGGAAGCAGTACGAGGAGCTTCAAAACTTCGTATATATTGTGTCTCACAATGTACGCTCCCCGATAGCTACAATCCAAGGGCTCATGGAGCTTCTCGAAGAAGGGGAGGAGGACAAATCGGAGATTCTGGGGATGATCGGTAGAAAGGTCGATGTCCTAGACGCGACCATCAGGGATCTGAACGACGCCCTTGCGTTGCGGAATGTTTCAAGCAAGTCTTTTAAGCGCATCGGTCTGGCAGGAATATTCGAAAGTATCGAGGAACTTTTGGAGCGGGCTATCACGTCAAGTGGTGCGCAAATATACTACGATTTTGGAGGGACCGCTTCCGTACTCGGCATCCGAAGCTATGTCACCAATATTATGTACAACCTTGTTCTAAATGCCATAGACTATAGGGATGATAATAAGGACCTAAAAATAATAGTTTCCTCTAAGACCGTACCCCATAGCGGGACCGTGGAGGTCTCCATAGCGGATAATGGTATCGGCATGGACCTGGACGCGGAGAGGCGCAAAAAGATATTCGGTATGTACGGCCGCCTCGACGGGCGCAGCGATGGAAAGGGGCTTGGGCTGTTCCTTGTGAAGACACAGGTCGAGGCTCTACAGGGTAAGATTGCTGTCACGAGCAAGAAGGGAAAGGGCACTACCTTTACCGTCACCTTGAAACAGGGAGACACAGAGTGTCCGGTGCACGAAACCGCGAACGGCCAGGATCGATTCCCGCATGTAGGGTCCTGACGGTAATATTTCTAAAAGTAATCTCCAAATAGAGACGACCGAAAACAACCGCACATTCTTTACATAATCGATAAAAATTGATTGTGACGGGTAGTAGGTTCGAACCAAACCCGAGGGATGTGATACCACGCTATATAACCTCTCCCGTATGTATACCCTTACCATTTAGAAACCTGTAATTTGAAGAGGGAAGGCGGCCGAAGAAGTTTCCGAAAAAGATCCAGAAACTTTTCCAATACCCTGAGAAAATCCATATTTACTTGAGGTACGAAAAGATCACTAAATAAAAAGCACTGCCGATTATACCGGCAGTGCAAAAACCAAAAATCGGAACACTTTTTTGTGAAGGTACCCGATCAGGGCACCAATCCCTTACAAAGGTAACTACGTTAGCTTGATTGCCGAACTTTTTGATGTAAAACGGTCACCGAGTGTGGTGTATAAAAAAACCGAATCGCCAAAATACTCTCAAGGTATGAGGTAGCCGACCTCTATAGTTCAGATCATCCATAAAATGCTACCGGTTCCCGAATTTGACCATGTTCGTACTCAACGGACCATCTACTTCAAAAACGGTATGAAGTACATTTTATATCCTTTCATAGGTAAAATGTGAAAACACCACGAAAAAATGTGTGGTTTACGATGTAGGGAGCCAACTTTGTACGCATAAAAATCTTACGTATGAAAACAGTTTTACTGCTCAAAGAAATATATCTGGAAGGTTTCAGGAATATCGGAAACTATATCGTCAGGAATTACTTTAAGGTGTTCACATGGTTTACGATCGTACTTCTTGGGGTCGTAAGTTATGCTTTCCTATATAGATTAGTTACTGGATTCGCCTTCGATTAATCGAGCGACCATGTTTGGTAAAGGCAACAAATGGTTTTTGCTAGTACTAGCGATGTTACTTATCGCCCTTGCTATATTGCTCTACGAATTAGCGGTCAGGGTCTAATTCCTTGGCCCGTATCGCTTTATCGTCGCACGATATATCCGTTATAAAACTATCAATTCAAGCTCGAAGATGAAGCATTTTTTTAAAAAGAATTATGTATCCATATGGTCCAAGTTATCACGGATACAAAAAGCAATCCTTATGAGCATACAGGTCCTATCCCTGTATGGGGCACTTACGAGGCCCGGTTTTTCTGGCTCCTTATCCTTCTGTATCCTTTTAGCGTGCACCGCTACGTTTATATATAGTGTTATGGGTACCCGTGTGGAAAAGTAGGTCCCTGAATCTAAAAAGCCATTATTGGACTTTCTCCATTGGCCGCAACTCAAATCTCTCTCTTTAATAAGAAAGATACAGGTATTTATGATGATAGGGATAATTCTAAAATTACATAAAAAGGAAGAATTAGAAATAGGATGGATTCAGGACTTTCCAACAATGTACTAGAATAAGTCGATGAATGCCATTACGATATTGGTCCGTCAAGCCTATAATACTTTCTGGTCCATAAAATTAAGAACTTTTCGTTCAAAAGGAATGAAATAATAAGCAAAGAGGGTGAGTTTTTTGAGAAATTATATCTCAAAGGAAAAAGACTTACTGGAGGTTATTTTGTAAGCGATGGGATGGGGATTACTACATGGATAGATTCTGAAAATGGGATTTTCATTCTATTGCCAGAATTTTCAGGCAAGATAAAACGTACGAGTATATACAAGTTTTAGAAGATCCTTACTACTACTATTTGCAATAGGCTGACTACAAATACTGTTTGAACAAATTTCCCGAAATACAAAAAATAGACGGGAAAATGCTGGAAAGGTACTATGTTGTGGCAGAACAACGAGTGTTTTTGGCCCGCATACCCAATGCAAGCAAACGGTTGGAGTTTTTCTTGGAAAATAACAAACCGGAAACAGTGGAATGAATCCCCAAAAGCATATGGCCTCCTTTCAAGACATGAGGCCTGAAACCTTGTCTCGTTAATTAAGGAAAACATCTCTTAGGCTACCGCTATAAGATTGATCATTATTATATCATGGTTATTTTGTATCTGGTTTCACTGAAAAAGGAAATTATTTCCCCCTTCGCACGAACTACTTTTTGAATTTGAATACATCTTTTTTTGTAGGAAAATTAATCAAAATTGATATATGTCAATTAGGTGAATGTTTTGATGAAATAACTCAGGTTTTGCTCCGTTGGATAAGTCTATAATAGGAAAAATGCTACAAAATATGGGGTAATTACGTGATAAATTGGATTGAGAATAATTGTCAAAAATTAAATCAGTTTTCATTTTTTGAAGAAGCACGACTAAACCAATCCTGAGAAATTTCACACGCATTTATCGGAATTCCTGAAACGATGAAAAGGGCAAAAAAAAAAAATCCATTTGATTGGACAGGTTTTCCTATGTCCAAACTTTTAAGAACATCACATTAAAATCAATACATAAACCTAAAAACCAAAAATCAACCACTAATGAAAACTCTAATCTATACAAAAGGGATTACCCTCTTTGCCTTTCTTTTTGTACTTGGCATAAAAGGGCTTAAAGCACAATCGAATAGTATTGTAGTCATAGACTCCAGATACTCAACAAAACAAGAAGTTCTGGAGAACTTGCCAGTGGGAGTACCCCTAGTTGAGCTTAATAATACCGAGAATCCGTGGAAAAAAGTTCGTCAATATTTGGAAAAAAACGGAACGGTGAGCACGATTCACCTGTTTGCCAACGCAAATTACAATTCCTTGGAGATAGGTGGGATAGCCTACGATTCGGCCAAAGTAGATGAAGAGCTTGAACTTTCCATGTTGGAAGGAGTCTACCAAGGCACTAATATTCAACTTCTTATTTACGACTGCAATCTTGGATCCAATACAGAAGGACTGGCTTTGCTTAAGAAAATTGGTGACAAGGCTTACTTCAACATTGCAGTTCCCACGAATTGCAGTTCCATTTTTGGGGCCGATTTGGAGTTTGACCATACTACGATGGATCAACCCATATCTCATTCGATATTTAATTAAAATAACCCCCCCATGAGAAATACCATAAAAAAACTTCTTTCATTTTTTTCACTATTCCTGGTATTTGGAGCCGTAATGGCGCAAACGGTGGATATGGAGGTACAACAGGGACCTAATGTAGATGTGATGGTAACGGTGGGATCCGCAAATGTAGATCTTTCCACTTTTGAAGATGACTTGGAACAAGCTATGCACGCAAAGGGAATTCCGTTGGGAAAACTGAGGGTGGAAGCTTTTCAAAGAAGTTCCATTTCATCTGCTCAAGAAGATGCCAGTGACATTTTCAATAGCTGGAACAAAATGAATTTTGATGGTACCGAACCCCCTCAGCACCCATCATACAGCGGTGATTATTTTTCCTTCGATTCTGGCACGAACAGAGTAATCGCGGATTTCGTATCAAGAAATACCTCATTAGGGTGGGGATTTGCCATGTACGATCCTACCGGAGACATTGCGGATGGTTCCATTACGGCAACTTTCGGACTCTCAGAAGAACCCTATTTACATGCCGAGGTGGGATTCATTTTCAGAATGGAGGACAAACAAAATTTTTATGCCTATATCATAGACAACCATACGGGTTGTGGTAATATCATGAATTATGCCCCCAACGATGGATATCCTGCAGAAGGAATAATTAAAGTGGAAAATGGTGTTGTTTCTTTATTGGCATTGAATACCAATAGTGGCGACAACGGTTCTGCCACCTATGGCTGGGATGGTAATCGTACCGATATGTTCGATAGCTATTATAACGGACAGGTCATTGATTTCAAAATTGAAATGGGTGGTGACAACATTAAAGTATTAAGACGAGGTGGTGGCGGTAGTGCCGGTACCAATTGGATTGAAGCTTTTAATTTTGATGACACAAGCCATTCCCAAGGTAGTTACGGTTTTTATGTACACGAACAATCAGGGGCCTATTTCAAGGATATCAATATAGAAAAATTGGAATTACGGGCCTTTAAGGATGTATTGCGCGAACCCCAATGGCGAAACAGTGCCTTGCGTTTCAATGTAAACTTGGACGACCTTGAAGTGGCCGATTTTGACAACGATGCCGATTTGGCCGAAATTTTGATGCGTACCATCAACGAGGACATCCATTACATTGGATGGGGAAAGAATACCAATGAAGCGCAGTTTGAACGTTTCATTGCCCAGAACAACAATCAAGGAACCTTTGTTAATAGGGATAGTGGTAGTTGGTCCACATGGATTGACGATATGGCCCAATACATTTACGAACAGTATCAATTCGGGACCATTACCGATGGGGAAATTTTCTTCACCGACCGATCCGTGGAAATAGAAGTAACCCCCACAGAATTGAAGACGAATACCGCCAATGCAAGTTATCCTAACGGTAGATGGAAAATTACCCATGACGAAACCTATTTTGATAATTCTGAAGGCAGGGTTTCATGGAGCGGTATCTACCTTGATGATTTACCTGAAACTTATGATAAAGTGGGTAAATATACCTTCACTTTTGAAGATCTTCCAACGGCGCCTACGATACTATATTTTCATAGAAGGCCCATTGCAGGTTTTACCTATAGTGCAGATACCGGATTTATCAATAACACCTCTTATGATTTGGATGGAGGTGCCAACAACGGTATTGCCCAATCCGAATGGAAATGGAAACCGGTGGATGCAGCTTCTACTGATGATTGGACATTGGGACAATTTGACAAAAGCTCGGTTGGCGATGGTGAATACTTGATTATGCTGAAAGTCCAGGATCACCAAGGTACATGGAGTAGCCCTGCCAGTATTTTTGTGGAAAAAACATCTGCATCGGGTGGATCTACGGATTTACCAATTGCACAGTTCAATATTCTTCCCGATCAACTTAATACATATACGGGCAATATGACCATTGTCATCGAAGATAATTCCGTTGATCCCTATGGTAGAACCTTATCAAACCAGGAATGGATCGTTACCCAACGCACCTATGATAGTAACGGGGATCCTTCAGATACGGAGATTTACAATGCTTCGACACCAATGACTGATTTTTCAACCTATAATGACCTGTCCGCTGATTACATCATCAGTCTTAGAACACAGACCGATACAGGGGTTTGGTCCGAACCTTTCTATCGCAAATTGACCATTGTTGATGACGATACGCTGCCAACGATCACAGCGAATCCAGCAAGTGGTAGTTTAGGTACGGATACGGATATTCAATTGGTTTTTTCCGATGAAAACGGTGGAAGTGGTTTTGACGTACAGCGTTTTGCCAAAGTGCAAAGTGCCACACCTCCAGCTACGGACAATGCCGCATGGAGCTCCTGGAGCAACAGCCAGTCTAAAACAATAACATTTAATATAGGTGGTTCCGGATGGTATATCCATGCAGAGGTGACAGATAATGCTGGTAATCTGGGTACGGCTACCTTTGGACCTTATGATGTTACTTTGGTAGTAACAGCCGATGATGATTTGGCCATCTTGGACGAAGACACCGTTTCCGACCCAATTGATGTACTCTATAACGATGTATATGATACCAACGTTACCCCAACCGTAACCATCACCGCACAAGGGACAAAAGGGAATGCCCTGGTCAATGGCAGCAATCAAGTAGTGTACACACCAAATGCCAATGAAAATGGTACGGATACCATTACCTATGAGTTGGATGACCAAGGCCAAAAAGTCACGGCCAATATTACCCTTTCCATTTTACCAAAGGATGATTTGCCCGTAGCCAACGCCAATAGCTTCAATTTGGATGAAAATGCCACCTTGAACGAGGATGTTTCGACCAATGATATTGAAGTGGATGGTGACGATTTGGTATATCATCTGGTCACGAATCCATCTCATGATACATCGTTTACTTTCAATGCCGATGGTACATTCTCTTACGGGCATGATGGCGATGAGTCCGGTACGGATAGCTTTACCTATAATTTTGAAGATGCCGTTAATTTCTCTGAAACCGTTACGGTCACATTGAACATCACCAATGTGAACGATACACCCGAAGGAGGGAATATTACCCTAGAAGTAGTTCAGGATTCAGGGTACAGTTTCAAAACTGCTGATTTTACCTTCTCTGATGTTGATCCTGGTGACATATTTAATGGTATCCAAGTAATCACGCTTCCAACGAAGGGTACTTTGGAATACAATGGCGCTCCGGTTGAAGCAAATGATATGATCGATGACGTAACTCTACTTGTCTATACCACGGCAAATGGAGAATACGGTGAAGATTATACTTCTTTCTCCTTCAAAGTTAAGGATGGGGATAATGCCTTGAGCGCAGCTACCTACACCTCTAGCATGAATGCCGCTCAAGATACCGATGGGGATGGCATACCTAATGAAGACGACGAGGACGATGACGGAGATGGCACACCGGATACGGACGATGCCTTCCCGTTGGACGAAAACGAGGACACGGATACCGATGGGGACGGAACGGGAGACAATGCCGATACCGACGATGATGGGGATGGTACTCCAGACACTGATGACGCCTTTCCATTAGACCCTTCAGAGGACACCGATACCGATGGTGACGGGACAGGAGACAACGCCGATACCGATGACGACGGGGACGGAACCCCCGATACGGACGATGCCTTCCCGTTGGACGAAAACGAGGATACGGATACCGATGGTGATGGAACGGGCGACAATGCCGATACCGATGACGACGGGGACGGCACCCCCGATACGGACGATGCCTTTCCATTGGACCCTTCAGAGGACACGGATACCGATGGTGACGGAACGGGCGACAACGCCGATACCGATGACGACGGGGACGGAACCCCTGATACGGACGATGCCTTCCCGTTGGACGAAAACGAGGATACGGATACCGATGGTGACGGAACGGGCGACAACGCCGATACCGATGACGACGGGGACGGTACCCCCGATACGGACGATGCCTTCCCGTTGGACGATAGCGAGGACACCGATACCGATGGGGACGGAACCGGTGACAATGCCGATACCGATGACGACGGGGACGGAACCCCAGATGTTGACGATGCCTTCCCGTTGGACGAAAACGAGGATACGGATACCGATGGTGACGGAACCGGGGACAACGCCGATACCGATGACGACGGGGACGGAACCCCCGATACGGACGATGCCTTCCCTAAGGATGAAAACGAGGACACCGATACCGATGGTGACGGAACCGGGGACAACGCCGATACCGATGACGACGGGGACGGTACCCCCGATACGGACGATGCCTTCCCTAAGGATGAAAACGAGGATACCGATACCGATGGCGACGGAACGGGCGATAACGCCGATACCGATGACGATAATGACGGTACCCCCGATACGGAAGATGCTTTCCCGTTGGATGATTCCGAAGATACGGATACCGATAACGACGGGACAGGAGACAATGCCGATACCGATGATGACGGAGATGGAAGCCCAGACTCCGAGGATGCCTTTCCTAAGGATGAAAACGAGGACACCGATACCGATGGTGACGGAACGGGCGACAACGCCGATACCGATGACGACAATGACGGTACCCCAGACACTGAGGATGCCTTCCCTAAGGATGATTCCGAGGATACCGATACCGACGGCGACGGAACGGGCGACAATGCTGATGCTGATGCCGATAATGATGGAACTCCTGATGATGAGGACGCCTTCCCGTATGATCCAAATGAAGATTCCGATATTGATGGCGATGGTATAGGGGATAATTCCGATACCGACGATGACAACGATGGAATGACCGATACCGATACCGACGGAGACGGCCTAGGTGACAATGTCGACAATGATGATGACAACGATGGTATACCGGACGATGAAGACGATTTCCCAAATAATGCATCAGAGACCATCGATACAGATAAAGATGGAATAGGTGATAATGCGGATTCCGATGATGATGGCGATGGGTATTCCGATGAGGTCGAGATATCGGAAGGAACCGACTCGCTCGATGAAGAAAGTACTCCTTTGGATACGGATCAAGATGGGATTCCAGATAGTATGGACAATGACGACGACAACGACGGGGTACCCGACGGGGAGGACGACTTCCCTAGGGACGATGAACCTTCGCTTGTACCCGCTGAGGCCTTTACGCCGAACGGCGACGGGAACAACGACGCCTGGATCATACCCG
>NZ_VTZS01000012.1 GCF_008367235.1 Pareuzebyella sediminis
AATCTCATCCGTGGGCAGACCATACTGCCCTGTTTTCTCCGCCTTTTCAGGAATCGGCACATTACCGGGAAGTCCGGCCCTCAAATTGGTCTTACCGGTCAGCAATGCCGCTCGGGAAGGTGAGCATACAGGGGCACCGGCGTAGAATTGGGTAAATCGCACCCCTTCCTTGGCCAATCGGTCCATATTGGGGGTATACAAATCCTTGGCTCCATAGACGTTCAGGTCTACAGAACCTTGGTCGTCCGTTAGGATGACAATGACATTGGGCTTTTTAAAACTGGCGTTTTGAGCATCCAAAGGGGTTTGGAAAACCAAAAACACCAAACCGAAAACCTTAAAAAAACCTTTTTTAAAACAGTACATAATTAGCTTCAATTGTTATTCGACAGCCTCTTGAAAAGGCCTTAGTATTGGTTTTAATAACCTGGGTTCTGTTCCAAATTAGTGTTCAACAAAATATCCCTATCGGGAAAAGGCCATAAATAGTCCTTCTCAGGATTAAAACTGCGAGTTTCAATAACGTTGCCGTCTTCATCCAATCCAGGTTCGTTCATCACTACTTCGGCTGTACGCCAGCGAATTATATCTTGATAATATAATCCCTCACCGGCAAACTCGATGCGCCGCTCAAGACGAACTACCTCACGAAACTCTTCTTGGCTTAGCCCTGGTTCAACCTCTGGCATATCGACCGACGGTCTGGCCCTGACCTGATTTATGGCAGCATAGGCCTTGGCGGTCGGTCCGTTCAATTCATTTTCTGCCTCGGCAATTGTCAACAAGATTTCCGCATAACGAAATAAAATAGGGTTAATTTCCGATTGATTCGGTTGAGGACCAGTACGTACCACATCATCAAGATAATAGGTATACTTTTTGAAGGCATATCCTGTCAAATCCGCGAATAACTCATCCCCAGTTACCAGCGCTCCATTGAACGTCGAACCTATGGTTATTAAGGTCTGCGCCAATCTAGGGTCTCTATTGGCATATGGGTCATTTGGGTCATAAATATCGGATTCGGAAATCGGATCTCCATCGACTGCCAAGTAGGCATCTACCAAATCCTTTAGTACGTTCCCTTGTTGAAACAGCTCATGATAATTATTGGTGATTTCAGGAAACTGAAACTCCACATCAAAGATAACTTCCTGGTTTCTTTCATTTTCAAGTAAGAAGAGCTCCCTATAATTGGGAAATAAGGAGTATTCATTTAAATCCACAACGGCCTCTGCTGCGGAAAGAGCCTCCGACCAATTTTCGTTGTAGAGGGCGGACCGGGCCTTTAACGCCAAGGCGGCCCCTCTTGTAGCCCTTCCGACATCGGTATTGCCGTAAGTTACGGGAAGAACACTTATAGCAGCGTCCAAATCCGCATGAATGGCCTCTAGAACCTCAGCTTTAGTATTACGGGGCAATTGACCTTGGGTATTGTTGTTCGGGGGGTCTAAAATCAATGGTACGCCTCCATAGTATTCTACCAAATTATGGTAATAGAAGGCTCTTAAGAAACGTGCCTCCGCAATGAAACGGTTTTTCAGGGCCGCATCCATGGTAACCTCATCAATATTGGCTAGAAATGTATTGGTTCTCCCCACGCCTTCATAGGAAATACTATAGCGGGAATTGATCAACGGTAGCGTCGGGTTATTATCTCCCCTGGCAATGGAAGATGCCCCACTGCCATCGTCAATCTCAAATGAATTTGGTGTTACGTCTTCAAGTTTCAGTAGCCATGACCCTTCGCCCCTATATGGGCCAAGCAATGGCTCGTAACATCCAGTTAAGGCGGATGCCGCGTTATCCTCAGTAGTCCAAAATGTTTCGACACTACTTTGGTCGGCCGGTTCCAAGTTCAACAAGTCCTTGGAACAACTTGTCAAGATCAATACACTAGATAGCGATATATAAAGGGATATGATTCTTCTCATGATTTTATTTTTAGAATGATACGTTTAGACCAAAAGTGTAAATTTTGGTAGATGGATAATTGAAGAAATCGTTTCCGATCAGATCCGTTTCGGGATCAAAGTCCTTCAATGGCGTAAAAGTCAATAAGTTCTGGGCATTACAAAAAATGGCCAGCTTACTGATCCCTAAACTATCAAGTATCCCAGGGTTGAAATTATAAGTTAACTGTATGTTCTTTAAGCGAAGGTAGGAGGCATCCAATAACCAATAATCACTCGGACGAAACAAGGTCGCTTGAGTGTCTTGATACCTTGTAAGGATCGGATAGCTGGCGTCTCGATTGTCCGGTGTCCATGAATCATTGGCCCAACCTACCGGCAAAGAAGTACCAAACCAAAAAGGGACCCCCGAAACATGCTTATTATAAGTTTGAACGCCTTCGACCCCCTGCCAAAATGTATTTAGGGAAAGGTTTTTATAGGAAAGGTTTATATTAAAAGAATAGGTATATTTTGGTATGGTATTGCCCTCTGCCTGTCTATCGTTAAGATCGATGACACCATTGTTGTCCAAATCCTTGAACTTGATATATCCCGGTTGCGTATCGGTTCCCTGAAAGGCATGGGCATCGATTTCCTCTTGAGATTGGAACAGACCATCGGCCTGGTAAAGTAAAAACTGATTGATCGGACTACCCTCTTGGGTTATATTGAAGGGTCCGCGCCCATCGGACGAATTGTCCTCAAGAATAATTTCGCCATTCAAATCGACTACCTTGTTGGTGATGTAGGTCATACTACCCGATACATCGTAGCTAAAATTACCTATCTTATTACGGTGCCCGAGGGCTATTTCTATACCATCATTTTCAATAGTGCCAATATTTCTAATGGGACCTCCTAAGGAGCCGACCTGAGATGGAATGCCCACAGGCCTCAATACATCCTCCGTGGTCTTATCGAAATATTCAAGACTGGCCGTGAATTTTCCCCGAAGGAAACTAGCGTCAAGACCAATGTTAGAAATCGTGGTGGTTTCCCAAGAAATTTCATCATCATTGTCCACAAGAACAGCTGTTCCCGGGTTTATCGTATTTCCAAATATGTAATCCTGTCCTGGGGAAATTAAATCCAAGTATCGGAACAAGCCAATTCTCTCGTTACCCAGTTGCCCCCAAGAGGCCCTAATCTTCAACTGTCCCAACCAGTCTACATTTTGAAGGAATTTCTCTTCATTGATACGCCATCCTGCGGAGAGAGAAGGAAAAAAGCCCCACTTGTTTCCCTCAGCAAAACGAGAGGATCCATCGTATCGGAAGTTGGCTTCAAAAAGGTATTTATTGTCCAAAACAAAATTGGCGCGACCGAAATAGGATATTAAGCTCGACTCGTTAGTTGTTCCGGAGACGGTGGGGTTGGTGCTACCTGCATTTAGTTCAAAAAGATCGTTGCTAAGATACCCTTCATTGGCGGCTGTGAACCAGCTTGTACTGAAATTTTCATAACTGGTCCCTAATAAAATTGATAGGTCGGTTTCTTCGGTAAAGGATTTGTCCCACTTTAAGGTGTTGAAAACGGTCCAGTTCAATGATTCATCATCCCTTTGATCTACTCCCCTTTGTTGCCCTTGGTAGGTTACATAGGGATTGCCCCCAGCTTGAATTTGGGTGGGCTCTTTTGTTTTGGCATCGTACAAGGTAATCTGCGGTGTGAAAATTTTACTTCGCTCATTCTCGCTTGTAAAGCCCATATTTAGCTTATAGACCAAATTGAAGGGTAGTTCAATCTCCGCAAAAGTGTTCAGAAAAAGCTTTAAATTTTTAATATCCGCATCTCCCTCATCGGTAAGTGCCAAGGGATTCCTGAACCTTCTATGACCAGGAATATCGAAGAAGTTCATCCCGTAATTTCCATCTTCCAACTTCGTGGGGTGATAAGACTGCGCCTTAAAGATCATTTGCATTGTCTCTGGAATACCTACTACGGGCTCATCACGTTTCTTGTACGAAAAATTAAATGTCCCTCCTATATTAATATTTTTATGCACTTCGGAATTAACCGTAAAATTTGCATTATATCTATTGGCATCCGTGCTTCGCAATACACCGTTCTGATCAAGAATCCCTACGGAAAGGGCATAGTTCGTCTTTGAACTTCCACCGGTAAATCGAAGGTTATGCTGCTGAATAATCGCAGGGTCGAACATAATGTCGTACCAATCATTGTTTGGATATGTATACGGGTCGGTCTGCATCCCTGCCCTATATTCTTCAATCAGCGATTCAGGAAAAACCAGTGCACTTTCGCTTGTACCAAAATTTAGTTGAGCCTGGGAATAAAGTTCCATCCAACGAATGGGGTCCTTAACAACATTCGGTAAAGAAATAACTTCTTGAACCCCTATCGAATTACTATATGATATTTGTGATTTCTCTGATCCCTGTTTTGTAGTTACCAAAACCACCCCATTAGCTGCACGCGATCCGTAAATCGCAGCGGACGCTGCATCCTTTAATACAGTAATACTTTCAATGTCATTTGGGTTCAAATCATTGATCGAAAACTCGATACCATTGACCAATACCAATGGGTTATTATTGTTCAAAGTACCTACCCCCCTGATACGTATGGTCGCGGCGTCATTACCTGGTTGCCCACCGACTTGATTTATATATACGCCCTGTACTCCCTGTAAGGCCTGACTGGAACTGGTTATTGGCCTATTCTCCAAATCCTCGCTTTGAACCGCACTGACCGCTCCCGTCAGATTCAGTTTTTTCTGGGTTCCATATCCAACTACCACAACTTCCTCAAGACCAGCGGCACTTTCTTCCAAGGTCACATTGACTACCGTTTGTCCGTTAACCTCGACCTCCTTTGTGGCAAACCCGATATAGGATACCACAAGTACAGCTGTATCACTATCTACATTCAATGAAAAGTTACCGTCAAAATCAGCGGTAACCCCATTCGTAGTACCCTTTTCTACAATGTTTGCACCTGGCAGGGGCGCACCGTTGCCATCAGTTACGGTACCTGATATTGTTTGTTGTTCCAATGTTTCAGCAACACTTACTGGCTGCTCACTAATACTACTTTGGTTTCTCGTCAACAATATTTTACGGTCATCTAGTTCGTATTGAGTATTCACCCCTGAAAAGAGTTTTTTTAGTACATCTTGAATTGAAGCTCTATTCGTAACAATGGACACTTTTCGCTGTAAATCCACCGCCTGAGTATGATAAAAGAACTTAAATTCGGTCTTCTCTTCGATTTCATCAAATATTTCCCTTACCGTGACGTTTTCTTTGTCGAGTGAAATCTTGGTTTTCTGGGAATATGAAGAATTAGCCTGCATCAACAGACTTATGGTGAGGAAAAAAAGAAGTGAAAACTTCATTTTTAGGTCATAATTAAGATGCCAAGAGACCCCATCCCTCGACTTTAAAGGTTTTTTCATAATTTTGATTGCTTTTTTGTGGTTACGCCTTGGGTGTGATCATTTAACTAAATCGGGAAATGTTCCACCATTTTCCGATTTTTCGTTTAGATGATCACTAACCGAAAGCTTATAAATAATAATGTTCGTTAAAAGTTAATCTCAATTCATCGGCATTCGATTTAGTTGATTATGATCTTATTTTCTACAATAGTGAAGTCTATTTCATAGACCTTCTCGAAGTAGTTAAAAACTTGCTCTATGGTTTCATTATCCGTCTCAATGGTTGCATTGAAGGTTTCCTCAGCAATGTTCGTGTTGTTGTTAATAATCACCACATTATAATGACGCTCCAGCTTCCTTATAATATTTTCAAAGGTTTCGTTACGGAAAATCAGGTTGCCGTCCATCCATGAAGTGTACAAGGAGGTATTTACCCTTTCGTTACTGAACTGCTTATCGTTCTTGGTCAAGATACCTTTGAAACCCGGTTCCAAAAACATTTCTTTGGATGGTCGTTCGGTTTGTTCCACCTCGGACATACTTACAGATCCGTCGACAAGAATGACTTCATACCGCTCATCCTCAGGATAATTTGCCAAATTAAACCTCGTACCATGAACTTTTACATCGAGCTCTTGCGTGTTCACCACAAACTGTCTAAGGGAATCGTGGCTTACTTCGAAAAAAGCCTCACCGATCAATACTACTCTTCTGAGTGAATTACCTCTAAAGGATGTAGGATAGGTAAGAGAACTTCCAGCGTTCAAATGCACCTTAGTGCCATCGGAAAGCACTATGCCAAATCTCTTTCCTCTGGGTATGGTCAAAGTATTGAAGTCCGGTTCGGCAGTACCCGTGTTATCTTGGTAAACAATTTGTTCTCCCTGCTGGTTTCCGATTACCTCCCCTTTCTCATTGACCACCTGCGAACTCCCATCTTTTGAAATAATCTTAACATCGCCATTTCCCAATTTTAGGGTTATCACATTTTCACGGGGAATCACAGTGGCATCTATATCCATCTCCAGAACATCCTTCTTTAAAAGGAAACCCAACCCCATAAATACCATAGCAATGGCGGCATATTTTAAAAAAGTGGAAAACCGTGGCTTATAAAAACGCCGTTTATCTTCCTTTATCTCCTTTAAAAGCCTCTGTCTTACATTATCAATATTGGAATCGTCCATGGCCAGGTTTATCGCAAAATATGTTTTGATATATTGCTTAAAAAGTATTCCGCTCGTCTCATCCTCTAACCATTGATCAAGTCTATCTAAATCTTTGCTATCCCCCGATTGGGTCAAGTACTTTACGATACAGCTTTCAATTTCACTCGGTATCACTTCGGGTCTACTCTTTGATATATTACAAGCCCCATTTACAATACCCTAACTTTTTTTTCACTTTTTTTTGAAAATCATATAAATTTTAATGTTTATTTGCCATATAACCATTTTTATGGACTTCGAAGACAACCAGAAGCTTATTCAGCACTTGATTAAGGGCGACGAAAACGCTTATATGTTCTTGCTAGACAAGTACCATAGATCGCTCAACTCATATGCATATACATTGACCCACGAAAAATCAAGCGCCCAGGACATAGTTCAAAATGTTTTTATTAAGACTTGGAAGTCCAGGAAAAAATTAAATCCGGAATTTTCCATAAGTAGTTTTTTATATAAATGCGTTTATAATGAGTTCCTAAACCATTACCAAAAAAACAAGGCTGTTTTCCTCCTTCATCAAAAATATATCGAATACGCGCATCAAACGGTAGAAGAATCGGATGATTCCATTTTAGCACGGATGATAGAAGTGGTTAATAAAGAGATTAAGAAACTACCTCCCAAATGCAAAAGGGTATTTATTCTAAGTAAAAAAGAAGGGTTGACCAACAATGAAATAGCCGAATATCTCGATATATCGATAAAGACCGTGGAAGCCCAAATTACCAAGGCATTCTCAATACTAAAACGAGAATTGGGTGAAAAACACCAAGGTTTTCTTTTTCTTTTATTTTCCGAACCCAGGCTACGGTAATAGACGTTCGATAGTCTGAAATCAATGTCTCCGTATAGACTATTACTTACTAGGGCATTTCAAAAATCGAAAATTATCCTTCACTGAATTATCGGACTCCTAATAAAACCAAGAAATCCGATGAAAAAAGTCTTGATGCTCCAGTCATGACGGGTATCCTACAATGGGAAGAAGTCATATAATTATCCGGGGATAGATTCAGGGCTTGCATATCCGGAAAAATATTGAATCTATTGAAAGTAGATATTAAACCACCTGAAAAATAAGGTATCAGTTCCTTTTTTAAGTATATTGCCCAAAGAATTTACTATTAATCAGAAAACTGAAACTGCATACGTTTTTGCATACGCTTTTATAAATTTATAGCGGTCGAGCCCAATAAAACCGTGGATAAAAATCTAATCCGGGAGCTCATAACCCGAAGGTCGCTGGTTCGAGTCCAGTCCCCGCTACTAGCCAAGCCGTTAACTGAAAGTTAGCGGTTTTTTTATGCAACAAGCGAAACGTGTTTCAGGTTGGAGTACCAAAAAAGACGATACATAGCACAACCATGAGAGCTTGGCTTTACCTCCTAAAAAGGCCCTTTTCCGAGTTAAGGGAAGAAGATAATCGAATCCCCACTACAATAAAAAACTACACTGCCCCTACCCCATCCTTCAAGGAACGCTACCTCCTTTAAAAAAGATAATCGCTCTCGATATAGAAGCGTACGAAAGAAAATCGCAAAGAGGCCATTTTGAAATCTGTACCGGCAAGAGGTAAATTGTCTTCAGGATAGTCAACTATTTACTATTTTAGTTCCTCATTCATAAATAATTACACGATGGTAATCTTAGTGTAAGCTTATAAAATCTTATGATTCCCACAGCCAGTACCAATCTTTATTTAAAACAACTAGACCTTCTATCAGAAATTATAATCGTTTAGATTTTGTGAATTTACTTTTCCCAAATTTTATGAATCCACTTATAAGCTTTGAGGAATTTCAAATGCGCCTATTTGGAGAAACTAAAGTGGATAATGATTCTCGAAGTTTAGAAAAAATCACTTTTTCAACGGAACATAGACGGAGATTTGATGCTGGTGACACTCTATCTCGGAATTGTTATTATACCCTTAGTGAGAGTTTAGGAGGTAATGATAGATATACCTCAATGAACTATACGCCTATAATGATTTTGAAAAGAGTGGAGTAATAAAAATTTTTGATTCTGCAATAAAAGAGTCAGAACAGAATTTTTATGATCTGGAATTAAATTATGGAGCCAATCATTCAGGTATATATATTTTGGCCGCCGATAACGGCATAAAAAAATCAACTTTCATCAATAAATGGCTAAGGAACGGCTTATTTACTTTAAGTTCTCGAAGATATCCCCATTTACGATTCGCGATAGCACATTTTCCATACACTGTTGAAGAACTTAAGTGTGAAAATATATTGGATCTGAGGGAAAGAAGAGCTCAAAATTGGTTGATAGAAAAAATAAAATCAGTTGATATGATAAATTCAAATTTTACAGGTTGTGACAATCACGATTGGTTTTATGTTTTGTGCTTAATTATGGAAATGATTGACAAGGCAGTACATTATCACATCCATAGTTGAGGGATTTTGTTATATTTCCGTAGCAATCACCGAACTGCGTTTAGCAGGTCGTTGTGCTTCATCATGACAAACCGCTAACCAATGATAAAATTCTTCAGAAAAATTAGACAAAGATTGCTAACTGAAAACAAGTTCAGTAAATATCTATTATATGCGATTGGAGAAATTGTACTTGTTGTTATTGGAATTTTGATTGCACTTCAAATCAATAATTGGAATGAAAAGCAAAAATTAGCGGAAAAGACACAAGAATATTATGGGCAATTATTAGATGATTTGAAAAGTGATTTTAAATTTTCAATCCACTATCTTAAAGAGTCAAGCACTTACTTAAATGAATATAATAAATATACAGATGCATATGACCAAGATGTATTAAAACCAATTCAATTTTATGAACAAATTTCCAAACTTAACCTGGAAACGCCACCTTTGACATTTAATACAAATACTATAGAATCACTTCAGAGCACTGGCGATATTGGATTAATTCCTTCTAACATAAGAAATAGATTAATCGACCTAAAACGTTTACAAACACTGACAATAAAACGTTTTGAAGATACAGATGACGGAAAGAGTGAAATCACTCAAAATTTAAGTCGTTTGTTAGGGTCAACAACGTTACCAAAAAGACTTGAAAATCAACCAAAAATGAAGGAATTCTTAAATATAGATGAAAATTTAAGAATGTTGATTTTAGTTTATGAAGGAATACATCGTTGGAAATATTTATCACTACAGGAAACCAAGGTAAGATTAGAAGAAATGCAAAAGGAAATAAATACAATTATGGAATTAATTAATAAAAAATTAAAGAAATAACTAAAGCACAACAATGGCTCCTATGAAAAGCCCTAGTCCAGTTCTCTAAAGTTAATTAATATTTTCTTTTTGCCTTAAACCACCTTTTTTCTTTTAATATAACTTGCTCGGCATTGCTGAATCAAGTTCAGCACAGGCTCTATGTGTGATACACTTATTTTTGTGTTCACCAGCATCTGTATGACCATAAGCTATAATAAGTTCGGCCACTTGCTAACCGATGTGATCCCTGCGATGGGCAAGGTCACTTGAAGGCTTCCCTATTTTTTGGAAAAGTTTTTCGGGTCTTCATATGGCCCATATCCGCAACTACATCCGGAGCCTCATGAAAAGCTCATGGGTGTTGTTGTCCAGGCCATTGATCGGGTTTTGGACGGAGGTCTCGTAGGCATAGCCGATGTTGAGCCCCCCGCTTATGTTGAACAGGAACAGC
>NZ_VTZS01000013.1 GCF_008367235.1 Pareuzebyella sediminis
AACGGAATCGGAAGTTCCTACGGCTATAGTAACCTTACTCTGCTCTTTTGTTCTTTGGTTTTAACTAATATAAATTAATCAAAGACAAACTTAGGATGGCTATAATCCATTGCTGTATTTTCCATAACTTCAACTCATAAAATTTTAAATCAGCCGATTCCTACTCGGAAAATCCTCCGGATTTTACCTCGCAACGGAATCATAGCCGAACCGTTGGCAACAATTACCAATCACAATGAAAAATGAAAGTTGGAATAAAATTGGAAAAATAAAAAGCTTAGTGATTTTAATTCTTTGTGTTATTTCATTATCGCTACTGAATTTTAATGTAGAAACTGAATCAAAAAATGACATTTACATCGGAATTACTATTCTTACTTTTTTCTTCTTTGTTCTATTCCTTCCCTTAATCACAAAATTTTGGAGTTTATTCGGATTCAAGTTTGAAAAACCGAATTGGAATGAAAATCCGATTACTTTTAAATTCTCGAAGAGTTTGAATTTTTTTCAATTTATAGCTTTTTGGTTTATAAGTTCGGGATTTGTAAATGTTTTAATTATCGGAGTTTTAAATCAAAGGTTTGACGGAGAAAGTGCGAATTTATTTGTTGCTGGAATTAGTCTTTTAATCGGAATAAAATTGAGCTTGAAATGGCTGAATAAAAATGGAAATGAAAAAGAAAAAACTGTTGCCAACAATGTATAACCGCAATTACGGCGGATTCGACTACGTCCGAATCCACTCGGAATTGCTAACATCAGTGCTAAACCGAAAATTAACGCATAATAACCCGTAACTGACGGTTATACGAGACCGTTACCTGCAATACTGAAAAACTGAATGGCAGAAGACAAAGAATTTAGAGTAATAATTCCAGATGAATATTATCATATTCTGAAATTCAAACAGGAAGAGCTTCCAGGAATTGCGGTCGTAAATAAAAATTTGACTGATTTTGAACCGAAAGAAGTCTTCTCTTGGCACTGTTCTGTAATGCTCAATTGTAAAGAGCTTATCGAAAATGGAATGCCGTCAAAAGCGGAAGTAAAAATATTGGACGAGTTCGGAGATTTTTTGGACGACAAAATTAAAGGACCTGACAAAGAAAAACCAAACGGACTTTTTCTCGCAAGAATTACTTGGAATGAAACGCGAGAACTGATTTGGAGAATTTATGACCCTGAAATCACTAATGAGTTTCTGAATAACTTAATTGAGCGCAATGATTATCCTCGCGAATTTGATTACCGCATTGATGACGATGTGGAATGGAAATTAGCACAATGGCCCCTAAAAACGTGTATAAAAAAGTACAGCAGGTAACAAAGTGTATAATTAATTACGGTCGGAATTTCCAGTTTGAAATTCCTGCAATCAATTATCTTTAGTCCACGGCGGACATTTTCCGTTGGAAAAGTCCGCAACTAATCATACACGAACCGTTACCTGCAAGCTAAAACACCTAAACTTTATTGAAAAAACCGATTTACATAATATTTCTGATTCTGTTCTTAGTCGGTGCACCTCTTTTCTTTTTTATGGCATTAAACACTTCCGTCAGTTTAAAATATGAAACTGAATTTGGTGAGTGTATTTCCCAAGTTTCAGGAATTGACTTATGCTTACAACACGATATTTTTATGGCTTTGACCTATTTATCAAGTCTATTTTTATTGCTATTTCTTATTTTTCATAAAAAGCTGATTAAGACAAAAAAGACAGTTAACATTTCAGATTTAAATCGCTCTTTTGATGAACTTAAATTTCAATTTGAGAAAGGTCTAACTATTGAAGGTCATAAGAACGGAACTCGATATTTCGGACTTGAAAAAGTAAAAGAATGGAAGTCTAAATTTGGGTATGTCTTTAATATTCATGGAAATGATCACTTCATAAAAAATAAACCACATTTTCATTTTGACCATAAGGAGAAAGGAGTTTCCTGTAAAATGAGTTTTGACGGAGAAATATTTGAGAGTAATGGAAAAAACGAAATAGATAAAAAAGTACTTAAGGAATTAAGGTATTTCTTATCGATGGACAGAACACAAGAAATAATTGTTTCTAAATGGAACGAAAAAAATCCAAAACTGAAATATAAAATAAAAGCCAGCACACAACACCGGCTATAGTTCATTGCGGCGGAATTTCCTCAACGGAAATTCCTGCGTGTTTGCAATATTCGGTTTACGGCGGAATAATTCTGCCGAATCATTCCGCAACGAAATCATAGCCCAACCGTTAGCACCAATTAGAGCCAAATGATGAAACCTACTTTGACATTCTCACTTCTTTACCTCTTAGTTTGGAGTTCAATACTTTTTTTGACCCCAAAAGATGTTTTCTACTCAGGCGAGGGAATTATTAGATGGATAATTTTTGGAGCAATATTTTTTATTCTTCCATATCTACTATACAAATCTATTGAGAAGACAAAATTGACTAAAAAAGCAAAAAAAGGAATAGCTTATATGTCTGTGTTTTTAGGAATTCCCTTTGGACTTTTTCTAAGTTCACAAAGCGAACGTGAATTGGAAGATTATGGAAAAGAAACTTACGGAATTATAGATAAAGCTTGGTTATTAGTCAGAAAAAGTAGGTCTGATGTTTGGTCTGTCCGTGCAAAGTATAATGTAGGAAATAAAACATTTTATACATCGACTAAAGAAAATCCTGAAAAAACTCTATTTGAGGGAGATACAATTACAATAATATATTCGGAGAAAACCCCACAAATGAGTGTAATAATGGAATTGAAAAAAGAATAACTGGTGCTAACAATGTATAACCGCAATTACGGCGGATTCGACTACGTCCGAATCCACTCGGAATTGCTAACGTCAGTGCAAAACCGAAAATTAACGCATAATAGCCCGTAACTTACGGTTATACGAACCGTTGCCAGTAATTTGAATGAAAAACGCACAAATAAAAATATTGTTACTTTTTTTAATCTGTTTAATTATTTCTTGTTCGACAAACAAAAGATTGTTTAAAAGACAAAAAACGGATTTTGGAACTATAAAGTACTATGTGCAAACTGATTCAAATCATTTTGGTTATATAGATAATAAAAAAGACAAACGGATGGTAATAAAAGTTGACAACTCTGTTTATTACAGCATTTATTATGACTTAATCACTAAACATACAAAACAAGATAAAGGATTGGGTTATTGGTTATTTTATGACGAAATCCCAAAAGAATTGGACGACCCAAAATACTATCAAAAATTATCGGAATTGGACTCATTGGTACTATCTAAATCTGACAAAATACTGGACTCGCTGAAATGGAATAATTTTAAACGTTGGAATGGAGCAACAGCTTTTGAAATAGAAGTTGTTTATTATCACGGATTTCCTAAAAATGAAAAATTTGAACCCTATTAAACGGAATAAAAACTACTGGCAACAATGTATAACCGCAATTACGGCGGATTCGACTACGTCCGAATCCACTCGGAATTGCTAAAGTCTGTGTCAAACCGAAAATTAACGCACATAAACCCGTAACTGACGGTTATACGAGAACGTTGTAGCCAATGCGAGAAAAGAGAACGTGAATGAAAAAAACGATATTTGAGATTACCAAAATGGACTGTCCTTCGGAAGAGAATCTAATCCGAATGAAATTGGACGGAATTTCAAGTATTGCAAATTTGGACTTTGACATTCCAAACCGAAAGTTGACCATTTTTCATAGCGGCCAAATTGATCGAATCGAAAAATCCGTTCTCGAACTGAATTTAGGCGTAAAGAAAATTTCTACTGAACAAACCCACCAAACGGAATTTACAGAAAACGAAAACCAGAAAAAACTACTCTGGACAGTGCTCGCAATAAACTTTGCCTTTTTCCTAATCGAGATGACAACTGGGTTAATTTCAAAATCAATGGGATTGGTTGCCGACAGTTTGGATATGCTGGCGGACAGTTTCGTTTATGGCATCAGCCTTTTTGCAGTTGGCGGAACGTTGATAAGAAAAAAGCGAATCGCTAAACTTGCTGGATATTTTCAAATAACACTTGCGGTTATTGGATTTGTAGAAGTATTGAGAAGATTTTTCGGAGCGGAAAAACTACCCGACTTCTCGACAATGATAATCGTTTCGATTTTCGCACTTATTGCAAACGGAATTTGTTTGTACTTACTTCAAAAGTCAAAAAGTAAAGAACAAGCTCATATGAAAGCAAGTATGATTTTCACTTCTAATGACGTGATTATCAATTTAGGAGTAATAACAGCAGGAGTTCTGGTCAATTGGTTGAACTCGAATAAACCAGACTTGATAATCGGGACAATCGTTTTTGGTTTGGTTATTCAAGGAGCGATAAGAATATTAAAACTCGGAAAATGAAAACACTGGCTACAACACGGTATATAGCAAATAGGGCGTTCAGCTGTTTACGAAAGTTCAGTGCTTTTTGCCAACACCGCCAAATCGTTGATTTGGCTTTTGAAATGAATAAGATAAAAACAAAATACAACGCTTTGGCTCAGTGCAAACTTGAAAGTTCATCGCTTTCTAGTGCCCTACTTGCCATATACTAACCGTTGTGCGTCATTATGAAAAAACCAGCGATAATTATACTCTTAGGACTAGCGTCAATAATCACAGCCTATTTAATTACGGACATAAGGTATGCGTTTAAACTATTTACTGTATCATCCGCAGGGAATGAACCGACCTTAAAAACGGGAAGTATTCTTATTGGAACAAACCTGAAAAAACCGAAAAAGCTTGATTTCGTTTTTTATCTCCAAAAATTAGAAGGGTATCCAGAGGGGATATGGTTTCAAAGACTTTGTGGCATCGAAAATGACACAATTCAAATAATAGATGGAATATTGTTTGTTAATGGAGAAAATGTTGACAGAAACTTAGTACTTAACCATCAATACAAAATGGACAAAAGAACTGCAGATATACTTTTAAAAGACGGGGAAATAACTGAAAAGGATATTTTAGAAATACAAAGCGACACCACTTATTTGAATTTATCTGATAATCTAGCTAAACAATTCCCAGATAAAATAAAACGTACAACACGGACATCAAATAACATAGACATCCTTTTCAACTTTTGGAAAACAATGGACTGAAGATAATTTTGGGCCAATTGTAGTTCCAAAAAATTCATTATTCTTTTTGGGTGACAATAGAAATTATAGTTACGACTCAAGGTTTTTTGGATTTGTGGAAGAAAAAAAAGTAAAAGGTGTGATTTTAAATAAATAACGCCGCACAACACGGTGTATAATTAATTGCGGTCGGATTCCTTGAACGGAATCCTTAGCAATCAATTATCTTTAAGGTCAGGCGGACATTTTCCATTGGAAAAGTCCGCAACTAATCATACACGAACCGTTACCTGCAAGCTTATGAAAATCCTACGTAAAATTACACCATTGATAATTTTAATGGGTGCTTCATTCATTTGGGCGATTTCCATTATCATTTCGGAATCTGATGGACAAGGTTGGGGTTTACTTCTTGCTTTCGCACTGATTGGATTTGGAATTGGCTTTTTAATTGTTGACCTACTTCTCAAAAAGTTTTTGAAAAATTGGAAAAAAGTATTTCTAATCGAAAGTGGGATAGTCTTTTTACTTATCAGTTGGTACCAATATCAGAATAGAAAATTGATTCTGGAATTGCCCCAAAATTTCTCTAAAGAATATGTGACAATAATTTATAGTGTTAAAAACGAAAAAGAACTTGGAATCACTCCTTTCACTTGGAAAAAAGAAATTAAAGTGCCTAAAAATGGAATTTTATTGACTTCATCAGAAATAGATGAAAATCTACCAAAGACCGATTTTAGAGATTCATACGGAGAGTTATATAGCACAATTGGCAATCAAAAAATATTTGTCAAAATAACAGATTCCGAATTTGAACATAATGGACGAACTTATAAAATGAGGACTTGGAGACTCGGAGAAGGAGAGCTTTTAATGTCAACAAGCGAACAACATAAAGCTTACAGGACGGAGTTAATAGATAACTTTAAAAATAAAGCCAGCAGGTAACATAGTGTATAATTAATTGCGGTCGGAAATTCAATAAGTGAATTTCCGGCAATCAATTATCTTTAAAGCCAGGCGAACATTTTCCGTTGGAAAAGTCCGCAACTAATCATACACGAACCGTTACAGCACATATGACCAAAAAACTCACATTTGTCATAATCTCAATATTTCTGCTATTAATTAGCTGTGATAAAAAGCAGTCTGAATTGGAATTTGAAAAGTCTGTTGCGAATGAAATTTTCCCAGCTTTACTTGATTCTGTATTCCACGATACAAGATTGGCACCACCGCCACCACCGCCACCAAATTCGGAATGGAATGACTCAACAGCAATTAAATGGGACGAATCCAAAATAATAGCCGAGTATGAAAAAAAGAAAGCTGAATTAGAAAAAGACACAACTAAATTGGTAATTGCAATTGTGGATAGCACATACCAAATAAATGAAAGAGCGAAAAAAGAGCTTATTGATTTCTATAGTGATTTCGCAATCGAATTGGATACAGCAAATATTGAACAATCGTATAAAATTAATATATCGGAATTAAAACACGCTGATAAGTTTAAACTTAAATATCGTTCGGTACTTCCAGCAACAAGCAAAGTTTGGAAAGGTGATTATGATTTCCATCTTTCTGGAATAACTGGATTTTCACGTATTCAATTTGACCAAACAAAAAATTATGGAGTTATGATAAGCGGATTTGGTTGTGGCAGACTTTGTGGTTTTAGTGGACTAGTGTTCATTAGAAAATTGAATGGGAAATGGATAATTGATAAAATTAAAGTAACAGCTATATCGTGAAAAAAATACGTGCTGTAATACCGTATAAAATTAATTGCTAGTGCAAGCCTACTTACGAAAATCCTTGCGGATTTTCTATTCGGTTTGTATTTGCTAAATTAGGTGCTTAAACCACGCAACTAATCTTATACAATCACGTTGTAAACAATTTGATTAAACTTGTAGATTGAAAAGATTTCTATTGGCCCCATTACTACTATTGCTGTTTTTCTGTAAATCAGACCTTCCCCTGTCAAAATCCATCCAAGGAAATTGGCAAATATTTTCGAATACTACCGTGGATTCAGTCTATTATGTGGAAATATTTATCGATAGTAACCTGATTCATTTTTTCATGGATAATGTTGGGACCACTCCCTCAAGACACTACTATATCCAAAATGATAGCTTATTTATAGAATCGTTTTCCTCAGATTCTTTCTTGAATATTGGAAAAATAACTTTAGAAAAAGGTCTTCTTAAAATATCAAATAATAAAGAGCTATTGACATACCGGAAAATAAAAGATGGCTTGACCCTTGAAGATGTAATAAAGAGCGACGAAAATAAAAATGGACTGGGTCCGATATTCTTTAAAAGGATGGACAAATGGAAACGGGAGGTTTCTGAAATAAATAAATAAAAACTGTTTACAACAAAATGTATAATCAATTGCGGGCGGAATTTCCACATGGAAATTCCTGCAATCGATTATTGGCAATACCAAAAGACAATTTCCGTTCTAAAATCACAACTGATCATACATAGACCGTTGTGCTTCATTATGACCAACCAATAACCAATGATAAAATTTTTTAGAAAAATTAGACAAAAAACTCTGACTGAAAATAAATTTGGAAAGTATCTAACCTATGCTATTGGAGAAATTATTCTTGTAGTTATTGGGATTTTGATTGCCCTACAGATTAATAACTGGAACACAAACAAAAGTAATTTAAAAGAATCTAATGAGTTTGTTGCACGACTAAAAGCAGAAGTAAAAAGTAATATAGGTTTTACCCAAGAGGAAATTAAAAAAAAAGAAAATCAGAGGAGGAGTTCATTGGCTATTTTAAAAATGGTTGGCGAAGATATAACCAAACTTTCTTCCAAGACATTGGACAGCCTAATCAATATATCTATGGCAAATGGCAACATGGAGTTTAAAAACGGAACCTTAAACGAAGGACTGAATACTGGAAAGGTCGCACTTATTAAATCCGATTCCTTGAAGACAATTTTATACGGTTTACCATCTCTAGTCGAAGAGGTAAGAACTGGAGAAAAATACATGAACGAAGACCTTAACGATTATTTTTATCCGTTTATATATGAGCATATCAGTTTCAGACAGATGGACTATGAAAACACGGCACATGGGGAATTAATCGGACCTTCAAAATTTAGCAGTCACAACAATTTAAATGTGCTGAATATTCTAAAGTTTGAGAGCTTAATAGACAATATATTTTATAACTCTAATGTACAGATCGATAACTACCAAAGACTTAAAACTGAATTAGAAAACCTCTATAATTTAATCGAGGAATATGACTAAAATAACGAAAGTACAACAAAGAACTGAGCTAAAAAACAAATGAAATTTAGCTCAACCTACCCACATAATTTCGATCATAATCCATACCTGATTTTGATATTCCATAAGCTTGTTTAATAAGTTTATTACA
>NZ_VTZS01000014.1 GCF_008367235.1 Pareuzebyella sediminis
TGTAATAAACTTATTAAACAAGCTTATGGAATATCAAAATCAGGTATGGATTATGATCGAAATTATGTGGGTAGGTTGAGCTAAATTTCATTTGTTTTTAGCTCAGTTCTTTGTTGTACACCGTTTATATTCTTTGGTTAATTTGGTCAATCATTATATTTAGTCCTTTTGTGTATCTTTTCTCTTTGAATAATGGTTTTAAGAACTCAATAATTTCCTCACATTCTTTGTCTGTTAATTCTTTTTTTAATTTATTATCAGTCGATAATCTGATATTTCTATCATTTTTATCTAATACAACAATTAATCCACCATTTTCTGCATACTTTCCAACATTCCAATCATTCCCTTGTTCAATTGAATATTCAGTTATGCCCTCATATGGATAGAGGTCGTCTATTGTAACAATCATTAATTGAACCTTTTTTTCTTTTTCAAGATTCTCGATTTTTAGTTCAATTTCATCTTCTTCCTTATTATTTAATGTATTATCGATGTCTAAAACTCTTGTGAATATACTTCCAAGAGCATAGTATTTAATTTTATATTTTGAACAATTTTTCCGTAAATCACGCGTGGTTTTATAATTCAAAACATTAATTTCACTTAAAGGGTTGGATTCATTATTAATTTTTTCGTCTAAATTCTTCAGTGATTCCTCTTGAATCAATTTCATTTGTAATTTTAATTGATTCTCAATATTATCATCAAATTGATTGCATAATTTTTCTGCTAAACTTTCAGATGGTTTAGAATCTAGGTTTGTTGTTGTCCTATTAGTTTTACAACTAATGAATAAACCTAGTAAAATTATAATTGAATATTTCATTTCTTAAATGGTGTACAACGGTAAGTATAAGAAAAGTAGGGCAGGTGATAAGCGATGTCCTTTCCGTTTAGCCACAAGCCGAATCTTTTGTATTTTGTTTTTATCTTATTTTTCTAAAAGCCAAATCAAAAGATTTGGCGACCTCGAAAATACGCCCAAGCCTTTGTTTAAGAACCTTTCCGCCCTATTTTTTTTATACATTGTTAGCAACTGCCCTTTTTACTCGAATATTGGTTTGGTTGCATTAGTTTCTTCAATAAAAATCAACGAATCAAAATTTTTGATTAATTGAAGATAATAAATATCCTCCTCCGATTCTTTTGAATAACCGATTAGCCTTGTAGGGGCGATTATTTCATCTGTGTTTAGTTCATTTTTTAAGTCCTTCATATCTATAATAAAAGATTTGTTAATTATAGATAGTCTATTTTCCCAAAACAAGCTGTCGATAGGTTTAAATGATTCAGTTTTAAGTTTCTCTTTATAACTGTGGTCTCCGTTTATGAATTTTTCATCCATATACGAATAACTGCCTTTTAAGGTCGTAAGTCCAATTGAATAATAATCTTGATTGAAATCTTTTTTTAAATCTCTGCCCATAATCCCTATTTCATTATCTATGATAATTTCGTTCGAAATATGTGCATTGTGAGCCCAAACAATAATCTTATTGTCCGAATTTTTAGCCAAAAATGATATTCTGTCCGCCATTATTTCATCTCGACTTTGAAATGGTTTTTGGTTTTTAATGTTTAAATAGTTGATATATGTGTTTTTTCCATTGAATAGAATTTCTCTGATTGATTTGGTTATTTTTTTAGTTGATTCTAAATAATTTTCAATTTCTAAGATGTTATTGTAGATAGAATAGTTGACCCTGTATTCTTTTTTTAAATTACCAATTGAACTTTTTGCAATATTGGATTCTAATTCCTGCAAAAGCTTATTCAATATTTTATCATTTATCGGATTAATATTGTCTTCTAGTAGTTCATAGAAAACCCAATATGAATCGTCACAACCTTTAAACTTAATGTTATATTGGGTTTTATTATCCTTATACCATTGTAAAAAAGATTTTATTTCTTGGGTTTGATAAATTGAAAATAGATGTTTTCGCATTAAGCTATCTAATGGCATTTTATCCAAATCTTTGTTCAAGATTTCAATATCATCGTATGGATTTTCCAAAACAACGAGACTAAATCCTTTTTCTTTAATTAGTCTCTTTGTTATGGTTTCTCTAAGTCGATAAAATTCAGAGGTTCCGTGTGTGCTTTCGCCTATTGCAACTATCTTTTTGACGCCGATTTTTTCTATCAAAGGGTCTAAACTATTGCGCAGAATTTCTTCGCTGGAAAAGTCCAGTTTTTTAGAAGATTTTGATAAAGCCGATTCTAGTTCGTTAGAATTGTAGTTTTCTAAAGTTATTCTTTTTGTTTCTTCTAATTCCTGAATGTCTTTGCCGTCGATACTCACTTTAAAGTCATCAAACCAAGCGACACCTTTTTTGCCTAAAATTCCGCCTACAAAGACTGTTTTTGCGTTAGATGGAAAAGGAAGTTTTATAGAATATTCTTTCCAATCACTTGTCCCTCTTATTTTTTGATTTTGCATTGATTTAAACGCCAAAGGACTTTTTTTTGAATTTCCGTCAATTCGCATCAAGAGTCCAACAAATCCTTTTACATTTTCGTATTTCATTCGACCAGAAAGCACAATGGTGTCTCCAATATAATTTGCAGGTATTCTATAAGTAATACACCCAAATTTCCCATCTTTATCGGAAACAACTTTCCCAACAGAATTGCCCTCGCTAATAATTTCTCCCGATAAATTTTCAAAATTCCCCCACTTAAACCACCCCGTGGGCATTTTTTCTTTTTCTGGGTTAAAGTCGTTAAAGTCTAAATTGTATTTATTCTGACTGTTAACAGCTATTGGTATTAAGATTATAAGAACTAAAAAGTAAAATGTTTGTTTTATGACTTTCATATTTTAGCTGAATGTTTTTTTAGGGTTGTTGCTAACGTGATTGTGTATGGCTCGTTGCGGTAAATCAGCTATGATTTTCCGTCGTAACTGAAAAATAGCAAATTGCAATGAATTCCGATTATGGAATCCAGCCGCAATGAGCTATACACTTTGTTGTGCATAGTTTTTTTATTCAGTTTTATATTCCGTTCTCAATTCAGCGTAATAATCATCTTCCGTATCGAGTAGGCTTTCCTCAAACTTGTATTTCAAATATTCCATATCCAATTCATTCAAGGAAACTGTCTTTTTTCCGTTCATAAAGTTGTCAATTGCTTTTTTATGATATCCGCAAAAAATGCCCCAAACCATTAGTTTGATAAAATCAGATTCCTTTTCCGTTTTCAATTCCGCATCGTTCCACGTTTCCGATAACTTTTTAAATTTTCCGCCACCTTTCTCAACCATTTTTCCGTCCGAAATATCAATTTCAGATGGATAATATTTAATTGTCAGATTATAAACTTCCTTAAATGTCAATTTTTATAGGGTTTTGGTAGATTATGCATAACGTAGGAATATGATCATTGATGATATATCCATTATCTCCCTAAGATAGTAAAACCCATCAACTCCATATTAATTATGCTTAATCGCTAGCTTGCATTAATTAAAAGGGGGCTAGTCTCGAAGTTCGACGCGGGTGGTGTAGATCCAGTAAAAACGAACTGCAAAGAGTAATGGGCTACTATTGGCTTTTTAAGTGTGGTTCGCCATAATTTTCTATACTGAAACCGGAGGATCTTGGGTTATGGCAACAAAATTCAATTTTTACGTAAAAGTGTTTAAGACCATATAACCTTGTATTGAGGTATAAGCAGAGCCTAATGCCTTGCGGATTGTTGTTCAGTAATCCTCGAAATTTTTGATGATAAAGCCGTTTTCTTGTTGTTTAGGTTCGAGAAGGGTAGTAAGATAGTATCTGTGAAAGTAGCCGTTTAAGACCACGATTCTCTTCCCGCGATACGCGCTGGCAAAATGCAAAATATGCTTTGCCATCGTAGTATTTCGTATGTCCCAGAATTTCGACGCCCTTTTATAGCCTTCTAGATAGCTGATGCTATCGTTTTTATTTTTTATAAAATAGGTGTTTGAAAAAATGGGATACCTTTCCATTACCTGTAAAAGGTCTTGATATTGATAGCGTTGCCTAGTTTGTGCAACTTTATCCGTACGGGGGTTGTTGAAGGCCCTTGCTCCCAAAAATGCAAACGAATTCAAGGTATCGTTCACTTTGAGAAACGCTTCATAGGTCTTTTCGTCCACCGAGTCCAAGCCGTTGTTTCGATAGACGCTGTCCAACAGGTTCAGGGCCAAGCCATCAGTGGGTCTAGAGCCGATCTTTTTTCTATGGTCATTTCTTCCCGTAAATTCGTAGGGCCGAACATCGACATCAAATTCATCCATATATCGGACCGTAGCTATATTTTCGTTACTGTCCCAGGTTTTTTTGAACGTAAACTGTGGTGTAAAAAATGAGGAATCTACCTCGAACAGAATCAGATCGGGGTTTATTTTCACAAGAATATTATAGAGACTGTCCGAATTGAAGTTTGAAATGGGCTGGTGCACCGTTCCCAGTAGCACCAACTCCGTCTTTTTTGTATTGCAGGCCAGTACAATCAGAAAGAGACCTGTTACTAGTAGTGGGATGGTTCTTTTCATTGTGTTTGGTTGTCATGGCCAACGACCTGCTACCCAAAGTTTGGCAATTGCCACGGAAATATAGCAAAAACCGGCAACTGTAAGGTGGCTACCTGTCTTCCTATACGATCTGCTTTATAGTTTTTCAGCCGTTTGCGCAAAGGGCTGATAGCTGGTTGCGGCGGGTTGCCCCTGCCATTGGGCGTACCTGTGGTTGGCACACGTCGTTTTTTAAAGTCCCAATGTCTCAGTGATGAGGCCTTTGTATTTTTCAGCGTCTTTTTTAAATTTTTTCTTGGTAGCAGTCCAAATAATTGCCCCCAATACCATAATTAGTCCCCCTAAAATATAGGTTGGAGGTTCGTCGATCGTTGTAAAGAGGACAAGAATAAATACCGATCCAAAAATGATGTGAGTATATAGTATCAATCGAACTAAAAAATGTTGCCTAAACGAGATATTCACCTGTGTTGTATTTTCCGTGGGGTCATTTGACAGTTTTCCTTTGACGATAGTCCAATTTTGAAACGCTATATACCAAGCATAAAGGATTCGTTTTCGAAAGCTGAAGGTGGTTTGATTTTTTCTATCAAATACAAAACCACCGATAGAACCAAGTTCAGATTCTAATTGTTCGGTAATTTCATTTGGTCTTTTTTCGATTTCAAAACTCCAATTTTTCATTTTTCGAATTTTTATGTTAGTAAACGGTCGGTTTTGATATTTTTCAAATGTACTGTACTGGTCCAGTATATGAGCCGTTTTAATGGCTTATATACATTGTTAGCACCTGTTTTATTTCTTTTCGAATTTCAAATTTGTTACTCTTCCAGCATCAAGTTCAAAACCTCTTACTATTCCATTTACCCTGTTAAAGCGAACAAGATTACCATCTGAAGTAAAAGCATCGATATCATATAATTTCAATTCTAGGGGATCATTATTGGCAACTTTTACTTTTAACGTTCCTTCTTCCATAAATAACAAATAACTGACGTCCAACTCTTCACTATAATAATTTCCTGTATAATCTTCCATGTTTAGAGAAGAGAGATCCAATTGTTTTTTTCTTTTACAAATGGTTTCATTTCCATTTTGAAAAACTGTGAGTGTTTGGGTATAATCGTCTTTTAATTCTGAAAATACGAATTGAATAGAATTATCATTTAGTATTTCATATGTGTTTCCGGTTGTGTTTGTTATGTTATATGAAGATTTATTCCAAGTCTGTAACACGTTAACTGAATCATTCTTTAAAGTTATTTCTAAAACCATTCCAGCTTGAATCTCGTAATTACCAACTAATTGATTCAAATTAAATTTTTCTAAAGAAGTTATATCTTTTGGTTTCTCTGTTTTTATCTCCTTATTTTCTGATTTTTCTACAAATCTTTCTTTTAGCAAAATGTCAGCTATTTGAAAAGATTTAGCTGTAGGATTAGCGTCTCCTCTGTTGGCTAATACAATTACAGAAAATTTTTCATCTGGAAACCGCATTAATTGTGCACGATAACCAGCGAGTGCCCCACCATGACTAACTGTTTTTAGTCCTTTGTAAGTTCCGTTATTTAGTGCAAAAGCATAACCACTACTTTCCCCATTGTTTAAAAGACCTTCCTCGTGCATTTTATCGATAATAGTTTGCCCTCCTTTTCCAAGTTTGTTGTTATAAAAATTTTGATCCCAGAGAAACAAGTCTTCTATACTTGAATAAACTCCACCAGAACCAACTAAATCAAACCTCATAATTAAATTATTAAATCCATCCTCATTGTTTTTCTTTTCATAACTGAAAACTCGATTTTTAATTAAATCCGTGTTGTCATCATAAAAAAGTGAATTCTTCATTCCTAAAGGTTGAAAAATATTTTCATGAGCAAAATCTTTTAGTGATTGACCTGCTGCTTTTTCAATTATCATTGCAAGCATGAAATAACAAGAATTACTATATAAATATTTATCACCAGGTATAAAATTCAATTCTTTTTGTTTTTTAATAAGTTCATAGACCTCATCTACATCGGCATTATCTAGATAGTTTCTCCCTTTTAAATACATTAGGGTTAAATAATCTCGCACACCACTTGTATGATGAATAAAATTTCTAATGGTCAGATTAGAATTGTAATCTGGAAAATCAGGCAAGTATTTTTGAATTCTATCATCAAGGTCTAATTTTCCCTGTTCCTCGAGAAGTAGTATACTAAATGTTACGAACTGTTTGGAAACAGAACCAATATAAAAGACAGATGATGGGGTAATTTCTATATCATGTTCCAAGTCAGCAATACCATATCCATTCGAGTATATAAGCTCTCCATCTTTAACTATTCCAATTGCACAACCTGGTGTTTCGGGCTTATTCCATTCTAAGAATAGGCTGTCTATTGCCTTACTCTCTTTTATTTGACCGTACGAAGTCAATGTAAAAGAAAGTAGAAAAAGTAAGAAAAATTGTCTTTTCATAATCAAGTGGTTTTAAATGTCACGTCCTAAAATACATATACTTGAAGTGTTTTGTATACATATTTCAGGACGGGTCAAATTGGTGCTAGCGTTTTAGCTATGAACAGTACGGGAGCAAACTGCCGTTTGCTGTCCGGCATGTACGTAGTGAGATCTTTTTGATTTATTTTACTGTCCAGAGAAAAATCCAAAAGATTTTGAGACCATCATAAAAATACGCGAACCATTCGTTTAAGCCTGAAGCACGTATTGTTTATAGGTAGTGTTGTATAACGTTTTTTTTTAATTTTTCTCTCTAGATTTTTGCAACCATTAAAAGTATTTTTTTGTTAATTATTTCAGCATTTTCCTTTTTTGTGATTATGGAACCATGATTTCCATCAATATAAAATTGTTCTCCTTTCGTAGATAATTCTTTTAGTTCCTTTTGCAATTCGAACCATAATTGTAACTCTTTATCCGGATCAACACCCATATTTCTATATTGTCTTTTCCTAAATTCATTGTACTCTTCAGCTGCGGTAAAAACCAGAACAGGTAAAGAATCTAAACTGCTGGTTTGACCTGCTCTCAAAAGAATATTTTCTATAATATTAACTTCTTTTAACGTTCTACGCCAAACCTTTGCAGAATATAAAAGACGATTACGAGAACGGGTTTGAGAATCTTTTGGTAGGTCAATGTTAATATTAAATAATGGACCAAATATTTGATCTGAAAGCCCCAGTATTCCCATATCGGCAAGTATTATCAAAGTTTTTTGAAAGGCTTGATTTTTGGAAGAATCTGGTTGTGCCAAACGTTCCGTTTGTTCGGGATGACTCGAATCTAGAAAAACAAGTCCTTTTACTTCATTCGGATATAGGTCTCTAAATATTCTGCTATAAGGGCCTCCCATAGAATGACCTACTAATATATAAGGTGGTTTTTCACCATTTTTTTCAAGTAACTTGTGCAACTGATGGGCATAATATTCTGATGTAATACTGTCCTTACTTGCTTCGCTATGCCATTTTCCTTCTCTATCATAACGCACAACCCTCATATTTTTAGTCAAACCTTCTACGATCCAATGAAATACCTCACTATCACTAGCAGCACCTGCTTCAAGGACAAGTGTTGGTAAATCATTTTTTTGGCCTTCCGCTCTTATATGGAGTTTGGTTCCGTTGACATCAATTAATTTTCCAGGTGGTACTGGTTCAGAGCTAAATAATCGGTACAATGCTCCCGATAATATTATTAATACTAAAACCCCTACAAACAGTTTACCTATCCACTTAAGTGTTTTTAGTATAAATTTCATCGTGATTTTTGCAAATGTCACGTCCTAAAATACGGCTACAGATTAATAATTTGTTTTAGGCGGCATTTTGGTGCACGTAATTAGGTGTTCCGTAATTTAAAGATAAATGCA
>NZ_VTZS01000015.1:2500-5507 GCF_008367235.1 Pareuzebyella sediminis
AGTAACTCGTAGGCTCATTATGCAAAAGGCACGCCGTCACGGTGCAAGCACCGCTCCGACCGCTTGTAGGCGTATGGTTTCAGGATCTGTTTCACTCCCTTGTTCAGGGTTCTTTTCACCTTTCCCTCACGGTACTGGTTCACTATCGGTCTCTCAGGAGTATTTAGTCTTGGCGGATGGTCCCGCCGGGTTCACACAGGGTTTCACGTGCCCCGCGCTACTCAGGATACCGCTATCTCGCCGCTCTTTGCCTATACCGGGCTATCACCGTCTACGGCCCCTCTTTCCAAAGGGTTCTAGTTCATTGCGGTTCGAACCTCGCGGTCCTACAACCCCGTACATGCCGGAACATGCACGGTTTGGACTAATCCGGTTTCGCTCGCCGCTACTCCCGGAATCACTTTTGTTTTCTCCTCCTCCGGCTACTTAGATGTTTCAGTTCACCGGGTTTGCCTCCTTGCGGATGACATGTCTTCAACATGCCGGGTTGCCCCATTCGGATACCCGCGGATCATATCGTATGTGCCGATCCCCGCGGATTTTCGCAGCTTATCGCGTCCTTCGTCGCCTCTGAGAGCCTAGGCATCCCCCATACGCCCTTATCCAGCTTGTCGCCAGACCTTTCGTTCGTTTGCGTTCTATTCTAGTACTCTTTACTTAAAAAATTCGTGTTTCTTCTTTTCAGCGTACACATACCCTAAGTATGCGCACCCTGTCCCAATATGTCAATGAACCTTACGGGGCCCTTCCGTAAAAGGGCCTCCACAGTGGAGAATATCGGAGTCGAACCGATGACCTCCTGCGTGCAAGGCAGGCGCTCTAGCCAGCTGAGCTAATCCCCCAATCACCCGTTGTCGGCGATCAGTAGTTGGCAGTTGGTCCACAACTACCGCCCAACTTCCGGAATTTCCAGTATCCCTGTTCCCAATGAACCTTCCGAGGACCGACGAAAACGTCGGGCCTGGGCTGTAGTCCCGGGCAGACTCGAACTGCCGACCTCTACATTATCAGTGTAGCGCTCTAACCAGCTGAGCTACGGGACTGTCCCGGATCCCGAAAAAAACGGGACCGTTCCTTATATATTATTATACCATGGAGCAAACGAAACATAAAAGACCAAAAAAAGAAAAAAAAACAGAAAAGAAACGGGGCGCGGTCGGATCGCCCTATCGGCGAGGCGCCCTTCCCCGAACCAACGGGGAAAGTCTCTAGAAAGGAGGTGTTCCAGCCGCACCTTCCGGTACGGCTACCTTGTTACGACTTAGCCCTAGTTACCGATCTTGCCCTAGGCCGCTCCTTGCGGTGACGGACTTCAGGCACTCCCGGCTTCCATGGCTTGACGGGCGGTGTGTACAAGGCCCGGGAACGTATTCACCGGATCATGGCTGATATCCGATTACTAGCGATTCCAGCTTCACGGGGTCGAGTTGCAGACCCCGATCCGAACTGTGACCGGTTTTGTGGATCCGCTCCTGCTCGCGCAGTGGCTTCCCGCTGTACCGGCCATTGTAGCACGTGTGTGGCCCAGGACGTAAGGGCCGTGATGATTTGACGTCGTCCCCACCTTCCTCGCGGTTTGCACCGGCAGTCCCGTTAGAGTCCCCATCTTGACATGCTGGCAACTAACGGTAGGGGTTGCGCTCGTTATAGGACTTAACCTGACACCTCACGGCACGAGCTGACGACAACCATGCAGCACCTTGCAAAACGCCCGAAGGAAAAGGTGTCTCCACCCCTGTCGTTATGCATTTAAGCCCTGGTAAGGTTCCTCGCGTATCATCGAATTAAACCACATGCTCCACCGCTTGTGCGGGCCCCCGTCAATTCCTTTGAGTTTCATTCTTGCGAACGTACTCCCCAGGTGGGACACTTATCACTTTCGCTTGGCCACGGGGCCCCGAAGGGCCCCACAGCTAGTGTCCATCGTTTACGGCGTGGACTACCGGGGTATCTAATCCCGTTCGCTCCCCACGCTTTCGTCCATCAGCGTCAGTACGTACTTAGTGAGCTGCCTTCGCGATCGGTGTTCTATGTAATATCTATGCATTTCACCGCTACACTACATATTCCGCCCACTCCAATACGACTCAAGACCGCCAGTATCAAGGGCAGTTCTACGGTTGAGCCGCAGACTTTCACCCCTGACTTAACGGCCCGCCTACGGACCCTTTAAACCCAATGATTCCGGATAACGCTCGGACCCTCCGTATTACCGCGGCTGCTGGCACGGAGTTAGCCGGTCCTTATTCTTACGGTACCGTCAAAAGGGCACACGTGCCCCCGTTTCTTCCCGTACAAAAGCGGTTTACGACCCGTAGGGCCTTCTTCCCGCACGCGGCATGGCTGGATCAGGCTCCCGCCCATTGTCCAATATTCCTCACTGCTGCCTCCCGTAGGAGTCTGGTCCGTGTCTCAGTACCAGTGTGGGGGATCCCCCTCTCAGGGCCCCTAGCCATCGTCGCCATGGTGGGCCGTTACCCCGCCATCCAGCTAATGGCACGCATACTCATCCCCTACCGTAACCTTTAACCGTAAACGCGATGCCGCGATACGGTACCATGTGGTCTTAATCCAAGTTTCCCTGGGCTATCCCACAGTAGGGGGCAGATTGTATACGCGTTGCGCACCCGTGCGCCGGTCGCCATCTTCCAGCAAGCTGGAAATGCTGCCCCTCGACTTGCATGTGTTAGGCCTGCCGCTAGCGTTCATCCTGAGCCAGGATCAAACTCTTCATCGTTGTGCGTTATATAATTTCCGCGCCAACGCCGATAAAGCCGTCCCGGCCCCGTCTCTCTCTGTTTTACTATTCCAGGCGCCCCTCCATCTAATAAAAGGGCGCCCGATCTATGGTCGCGCACCGGGAAAAAACCCGGGCGCTGTATTCGTCTCCACAGTATGTCAATGAACTTCCTGAAAAGGGCCCAAAAAAACCCTTAAACGCCCAGGGAAAACATCTCATCGATCACTCTCAAACTCCCAAAGCGGGTGCAAATATAAGAGGGTTTTT
>NZ_VTZS01000016.1 GCF_008367235.1 Pareuzebyella sediminis
AACGGAATCGGAAGTTCCTACGGCTATAGTAACCTTACTCTGCTCTTTTGTTCTTTGGTTTTAACTAATATAAATTAATCAAAGACAAACTTAGGATGGCTATAAGCAATGGCGCCGTTCTCGACTACATCTGAAAATCCTCACGGATTTTCAGCTTAGTGTGTACTTGCAAAGTTAAGTTGCTCTGCCTTCCTCTCGCTATGCTTGTCGGAGCCACTACGCAACTACTCATAACCGAGGCCGTTGGCATCCATTTTATAAAAATAGGAGATGTCCTAAAGGTGATCGTCGTCAGGGATTAGTTTATCCGCTGGTAAAAATTTACTTACCTATTATCAAACCTTTTAATGACCATAGAATTTCGAGCACATCTTTTTTAGTTTGGCCGTCTTTTCCATGCTTATCAAGCACCATGAAAATATCATCCATCGTCTCCATATATTCTGAAGCACTTATGTTCATTCCTCGGTGAGTTGTTTCCATATCCCTACCTGCATAAACCTGTGGCCCACCACTTCCCGTTGTAAAGAAATTGACAGTATGCTTTTTAATTCCCGCCAAATTTTCTGGCTGCTCCAAATAGGGAGTAAACCGAGCAGAAATTACCGGATTGTTCATATGTGCTTCAACCACATCATCTACAATACTCACAATGCCTTTTTCTTTTCCTAATCGCTCAAATAATGATTCTGACATACTTTTGGATTTATTTACTTCATTAAGAATATATTTTTCCATAAATGTAAGTCTTATGTCCAAGCACTACTATAACTATTAATTCAAAGGCATGTAAATTTTGACCAGAACAGACCTATTCATGAGCTGACCTATTCATGAGTGAATGGCCATCATATATTCTTTGGGAGATACCCCATACATTTTGCGAAAACACTTTGAATAATATGAGGAGCTAGAAAAGCCGCATAAATAAGCCGTTTCGGATATGGAGTTCAATCCACTGTTCAGTTTATCCAATGACCTTTCCAATCTATACTTATTGAAGTATGCGTTTAGTGAAATACCTAACAAGCCCACACTATTCCTATACGCTTGAGACCTACTGTGTCCAAGGCTGGTTACAAGTACATCTATCCTCAGTTCTGAATGTGAAAAGTTGGTCTCCATAAAACCAAAGAACTTATTAAGAAAAATCATCTCGGCTAAACTAATTTTTGTGATTTCTATAGAATTGATGACGGTATCTGGTTGCTCATCCTGATATATTTTCAATACCGTAGGTGAAACCGAAAATCCTCTTCCAATTTCACATAATCTCTTTGAAGTTTGGATGACATCTTCAAATATGGATTTGTTGCCTTCCACGGGAAGCCCCGCATCTAAACCTATATTCATACCAAGATGAGAATATATCTTTCCTAACTTCTCGGAAAGTACTAATCCACAAAGCACAGCGTGTTGGGCAGTTGTTAAAGAGATCAGCAGTTTGCGGCTATCTTGCCGTACCACTGTGCCGTGCATATCATTGACCACTTTGTTGACCTTACTCAAATAGTCTTTAATAGTTGATGCTAAATCTTTTTCTTGGTTATTGTTGTTCAGCTGCCCGATTGTTATTTGAACCGATAGTAAAAAACGAAATGCGGGTTCGTCAATTACATTCAGTTCAGCCCCAAGCATCGCATCAGGATCTTCCATTCTTCCCAAAAATGATTCAACAAGACTTGCATCTACCTCAATAATTGAATGAGGTACCTCACCGTGTGCGTGATTGTGCATTTTGTGTACAGACTCGGTATTTGGAGCTTCTACCAAACAGAATGCGATTTTTCGCTTATCATCAAACCAATATGTTAAACCACGGCAATTGTACTCGTGCTGAACTTTAAGGTCTTCTAGATGTAGACGGGCTACACTTTCGGCAGTTACTTCTTTAGACACATCATGTCGATCCATGTATATTGGCATTGGTATTTCTTTGAATGAATGAACAATATAGGATTATAAAATAAGGTTTACTTGATCTTCCTCGTAAACCGATTGAACAAAAACAACGGTATGCCAACAATGTGTATATTGCATGTCGGCTAATCGCCATCGCGAAACATACCCAAACCCTTGGCACTTATTTAAAAAATGAATAGAAAAAAATTATTTGTGTTTTTACTACTGACCTTTTTATGGTCTTGGATACTTTGGATTATTGGATTAAACTACCTATCAGACGGAATTAATCAAGAGTCAATCGGTAAATTTTTAGTTTTCTTTTTTGTTGGGGTATATGGACCAACAATTTCCGGAATAATTACAACTCTATTCTTTGATGGACTCAAAGGGTTATTTGAATTACTCAAAAAGCTTTTTATATGGAAAGTCCCTTTTAAATATTATTTATACATAATTTTTTTACCTCTAATATTTGTCATTATTGGTATTGCACTTTACGGCCAATTTATTGGGGAAATTGGAGGTTTTGATAGAATGGCATATCTATCGATACCAACAATATTATTAACGGGATTGTATGCTGGACCTTTGGGAGAAGAACTAGGATGGAGAGGTTTTTTATTGCCCGAATTTCAAAAAAAATATTCAAACTTGAAAAGTGCGATCATTATTGGATTTATATGGTTTGTTTGGCATATTCCACTATGGTGGGCACCATTCGGAACCTTGGTTAGTGGAGAACCAATATCTATAATTCCTGTAATTGCATATTTTACAGTGCTAATCTGCCTATCCATAATAATTACTTGGTTGGTAATCAATTCAAAGGGAAGTGTTCTTATTGCAATTTTATTTCACTTGTCAATTAATGCAGGGATCGCATTGCTGTTTTACCCTGAATTGAATATGGATTTCAAAAAAGTACATTTATTATCCAGCATCGGAATGTTAATATTTACTGGATTTTTAATAGTAAAGAATAAATTAAAAACAAGTGCCAACACCGTGTAAAATTAATTGCTAGTGCACGCCTACTTACGAAAATCCTCGCGGATTTTCCATTCGGTTTGTATTTTCTAAAATGGTTGTTTAAACAACGTAACTCATCTTATACAAACACGTTGGCAAACATTGATAAATGACTAAATCCAAATTAATCAATGAGAATAGTATTGGAGGATTGTTCCTAATTCTAGGTTCAATTGTTCTTTTGACTACCATATACTTTGAATATAGTATTGGATGGATTGGTCATGCCAGAACTAATAAGGAAACGAATATATTTATCTTAAGTAACTGGGAAAATTTAAAGCATATTTGGACATGGCAAATGCTAAGTCATTTTGTTTATATAACAGGTTACTTTCTTCTACTAAAAAAAGCCGAGGTCTTAATGCGAATAGTATGGTCAATACTAACAGTGTGTAGTCTTTTGATGTTAGTTGCTTTTGGACTCACTCTTGGAACCTATTACCAAGCCTTGGAAATGTATAATTCTGAACCAGCAATATTTGAAACGCTAAGGGGTGGAATTGGATATCTGTATCAATTTGGGCGTTATGGACTTCTATTATTTGTTGTGGCTTTTTTAGTTGAAACACTAAATAATAATGGTAAAATCTTGAAAGTATTCGGGTTTAGCCTTTTAGCGTTTATTATCCTTCTTTTTACAGTCGGTTACGCATTCGGAATTTCAATGAAGATAATCGGCGCAGCATTTTTTCTTTTACCATTAGCAATTGGATATTTCTATTTGAAGAATGGGATGAATGAATAAAATACGTTGCCGACAAAAAGTATAATCAATTATCTTAGTAAAAGCGAAAAAATGATTGCCTTTTTCCCGCAACTAACCATGCACGAACCGTTAGCTGCATTGATCACAAACAGACTTGAATGAATAAAGACATTGAGGATAAAGAATTTGAAAAACGCAAAGACCCAAAACCTTTAGATAGAATTGATGGAAAGTATGTTTGGAATGAAATTAGTAGTGTCATCAACTTTGATAGAGGACTATTCTACACTATTAGAGAATTAATCATAAAGCCAGGCAGCACAGTTCGAAAGTTTCTTTTTTATGATAGAAAACGAATTGTAAAACCTATGGTTTTTCTAATAGTTTGCTCATTAATTTATACATTATTCCAGCAACTACTGCATTTTGAAGACGGATATGTTAGTGCTGAAGGCTTTGGAGATTCTGCAATTACAAATATTTTAAATTGGATACAAAAACACTACGGATATGCCAATATCTTAATGTCAATCTTTATCGCTATATGGATTAAGCTTTTTTTTAGAAAATATGATTACAATTTTTACGAAATAATAATCCTTTTATGTTTTATAATGGGCATTGGAATGTTGATCTATACGATATCTGGAATATTGGAAAGTATTACTAAACTGAAAATATTACAAATTGGAGCCATTTTAGGCTTCATTTACACAGCTTGGTCAATTGGTCGGTTTTTTGAAAAAAATAAAAAAATGAACTACCTAAAAGGAATATTTGCTTACATTTTAGGTATGGTAACTTTCTATTTCCTAGCTGTAATTTTGGGATCAGGAATTGACTTAATATCAAAAATTCAATAAAAAACAACAGCAGCTAACAATGCTATAAGTAATTGCCCGTTCTCGCCTACTTCTGAAAATCCTTGCGGATTTTCAGCTTGGTTTGTACTTGCAAACTTAATTTCCCAACCACGCAACTAATCATACACGAACCGTTGTACGCAATTTTGACCCGTCCTGAAATATGTATACAAAACACTTCAAGTATATGTATAAAAATGATGGATATGTAAGACGTTATAGCGAGAGCTTTAAACTAAAAG
>NZ_VTZS01000017.1 GCF_008367235.1 Pareuzebyella sediminis
AATTAGTTCTTATATAATATTTATTATAATTGGGCGAGCCTATAAAAACTGTCTCGTCCAATTTTATTTGTTAGTAATATATCGGGATAATGGTTTTCAACTTTTGGAGTTGGCATCCTACAATTAAATCTTAAAGTTTGCATTGATGGAACTAGGCGGATAAACGTGTACATTTTAATAATTAGTTGCCGTTTAAACGCTCGAAATTAAATGAATCACGAGTTGTCTTTGCCGTCAATAATGTATAGACCTGAACAAGGGTTTCGGTGTTTCAAAAGATGGGCATATCTAAGGCCAAATTCTATAATTGGAATAAGAAAAATGATGGGTGAGGGTATCCTAACTCAAGCATTCGAAAAATCTGAAAGAGTAGAACTTGAAGCTTATGAAATTAATTGCAGATTTGATCCTTGATAAAGAGATTTAGCGTAACGTATTGAAAATAAGTTTTGAAATGGTTACCATAATCACGATGGTTTACGGCGTCCCGTCAATCTTTACTGAAGCATGTTTCGATTAGACAGAAGTATGAATTGCTAGGCGTGGGCATTAATGCAGTTGTAGCTTTACCTTTAGGATATGGTTTGTTACATAATATAACTATACTCCGCTTTGATAATCAAGTGGTTGTGCTCTAGGTTTTTGCAAGGAGCGCTTTAAATTTAAGGAGAACACTACAATTGGGATATCGATTGTTTTAGAAAACCTTTGGGAGCCAGTACTTCAGATATTTATATATTGGAACATATGTTTTGTCTGTGAAAGTTTTACAATCATATTTATTTTCTTGACTTAATATAATAGATAATTAAAGTCATAAATGTTGGTCATCTGTGAAGTAAAATCGATTTAAGTAAGCGATTTGATTAAAATAACGTAAAAATCAACAATCTCAATGAATTAAATTGAAGAATTGCGGTGAGTTCATTAAAATTTTTAAAAATTACTATAGAGCATAAAATGGAGCTAGAATTATCAGGTCTTGGAAAACCTACTGCCAACTTTTTCTTGAAAGTTTCGACAATTTCTTCACAATTGAATTTCTTAAAGTAATTAGGATTCATAAGAAAAATTCTGTTATTAGATAAAAGATTACAGAGTCTTCAGATTACTCAGGTTGTTCGTTAGGAGACATATCAACGAAAGAGTAAATAAAAATCAAAGACAGCCCAAATATTCTACTTTTGACTGATGCCTAAATTTGTGAGGGGATTACCGTCAAAAAAGTCTATGAAAAATAATCATTAGTTTTAAAGTGGTATTTAGAAGAGAAATGTTTTTCAAAAAATAATAAGTTTGATAAACCATCGTTAGAAGTTGCAAATTGATAAGATTTTATTTCACCTGAGAGAAAGGATAAATAAAATTAATTGAATTCTTTAATATAATGTGCTTAAAATTAGCCGGACTAAATTCAAGTTCAACATGTTTAAAACATGATTTGTTACGGGTAATTCAAGTTTACTTTAATTAAAAATTATATCCTTGGCAAACAAGAAAAAAAATGTCGCTTTTTTTGGTATAAAATATTTCCCTTCTCGGGGAGGTACAAGTAGGGTAGCGGAAAATTTAATTTATAATTTAAAAGAATCTTATAATATAACAATTTATTGCTACAAAAATGATTTTGCCAAGAACCATATATCGGGAGTTAACGTTGTTGAGTATCCAGAGTTTAGACTTGGAGGCATAGGGGTGTTTCTTTATTTTTTACGCTGTTATTTCCATATCAGGTTTTTTGGTAATTATGACATTATTCACGCGCATAAAATAGATAGCTTCTTTTTTTTAGGTAGATTTTCAAAAAAATCAAATGTCATTGCTACTGCTCATGAAGCCCCATATAAAAGGGATAAATGGGGCAAGCTGGCTAAGATATTTTTTAAATATTGCGAGAAAAGATTTATTGATTTTGATGGAATAAAAACAGCGATATCCAAACCACTTTGTGAATTCTATAGGCAGAAACATGAAATTGATGTAAAATTTATTCCTAACGGAATAAATCTTTTCGAATTAAGTTCTAAGAATTCAATAGATGATTTTTGGCCAGAAAGTGTTCCAAAAACTAGTGGATACGTGTTTTTTGCTGCTAGAAGAATTATGGGTACTAAGGGTTTGCACACGATGTTGAAGGCGTTTAAAAAAATAGATTATAAAGGAAATATTTTTATAGCTGGGGAACTGGATAATTATCCAGCTTATATAAAACAAGTGAAAGAACTAAGCCAAGGCCTAAATGTTTATTTTCTTGGATATGTAAATCCATTACCCACTTTATTGGAATTTGTTCGTAAGAGTCAATATTTTGTATTTCCTTCTGAAACAGAAGGTATGTCAATTATGTTATTGGAAGTAGCTAGTACGGGAAAATCAATTTTGGCTAGTGATATACCTGAAAACACCCAAGTGTTTGATGATAAGGATGTAATTTTCTTCAAGAATAAAGATGAAGATGATTTAGCTAAGAAATTGATTTGGATAGAAAACAATATGCCCTTATTTCAATCTATGGGTAAAGTAGCAAAAAATAAAGTTACTTCCAGATATACTTGGGATAGAATTTCATTAATATATAAAGATTTATATGATCTCATTTAGATTAATATGTTTACTTTTTTTTTACATCTAAACATCAACTTATGGAAACTTATCTCATCTACTTTTAGTTTCTTGTGTTGAAGATGCTTTTATGTCCTTCTTTAGTGTAAGAAATTTTTAAAATCCATTTTATCGATTAAATCAACCTTTCATCGAAGTAATTTTGCTGCCACAATACCGTTTATCGAAAAAGTAGATCTGTTAGTCGTTTTTTCGGTGGAAAATTAAGATATTTATAATCCCAAATCTTAATATATGAGCAACTTACGTGTATCTTGCTACAAAATTTTTATGCTTTTATTTGTAGCGTTATCGGTTTTTTATTCCTGTACGGCAGATGAAGACATTCTTCTTGAAGCTATCAATCAAAACAATTCAAAGGAAACTAACTCTATTGAAAGTATTGTCGAAGAAACGACAATTACAGATTCCGAATCTTCCGTTGAGGCAGATAAAAGTATTACGCTTCCCATGGCAGTGGCGACACCAACTATTGGTAAAGCGCCGTTAGAAGTTACTTTTACTGTAGGCGATGCCTTCGTTGGAAAAACATTCGCCAAATATGAATGGAAATTTAAGGACGGTACCAAATCCACTGCCTCAAAGGCCGTTCATACTTTCAAGGAAGTCGGTAAGCACGATGTAGAACTTACTGCCACTGATGACCAAGGTGTAGTAGTAAACGATACAGTGACCGTTACGGTTATCGAACCGGTAAACGAGGCGCCCAATGCGGTCGTGTCGGCGGATATTGTCTCCGGCGAGTCGCCTTTGGAGGTAGCTTTCACGGGAGGCGGGTCTACCGACGACGGGGGCATTACGAGCTATTCCTGGGATTTCGGCGATGGCTCGCTTTCGTTGGGCTCCAACGTCACCCATACCTTTGTCGGTCCCGGCGTCTACGCGGTGTCCCTGACGGTCGCCGACGACGGGGGGCTGAAGGATACGGCCGTTGTCACGGTGACCGTTTCTGAGGCGGCTACGGCTTCGTCTTCCCCGGGGCAGATACCCTGTAGCACGGGCGGTGGTATGGCCGACGACACTGGCGCGAAGATCTGGTGCTGGGGGGATATTAGTATTCCGGACTATACCGGTCAGGGCGTGGCCTTGAGCAACAGG
>NZ_VTZS01000018.1 GCF_008367235.1 Pareuzebyella sediminis
GTCGTCGGTAGACCCGCCTCCCGTGAAAGCTACCTCCAAAGGCGACTCGCCGGAGACAATATCCGCCGACACGACCGCATTGGGCGCCTCGTTTACCGGGGCGTCGACTATAATGGTTATGGTATCAATATCAGAAAGTTCACCTTCATCTTCGACCGAGAGTGTTACCTCGTAGGTACCTGATGAATCAAAAGTATGTGAGGGGTCTGGATCTGTAGATGTTGAACCATCTTGGAAATTCCAATAGTAAGTTGATACAGCGGTATCATCGGTAGAATTACTCCCTTTGAAATCGATTGTTAAAGGTGCCGTACCTGAAGTACTATTGGCACTTGCTTTGGCTATCGGGGCTTCATTACTTATTTCTTCTATGGTAATGGTTAGCTCATCAGTATCGGTCAGTCCTGCTTCGTCCGAAACCTTCAATTGCACTTTGTATGAACCCGGTTCGGAAAAATTGTGGGTTGGATCGGCTTTTGAAGAGGTACTGCCGTCTCCAAAATCCCATTTATAAGTGTTTACCGAATTATCATCGGTGGAATTACTTCCAGTAAAATTTACCTCTAACGGGGCGGGTCCGGAAGATATGTTTGCGGTGGCAGTGGCCACAGGAGCCTCATTAGTTACCTCTTTAACGGTAATCGTTACCTCATCGGTAGCGGTAAGTCCTTCCTCATCAGAGACTTTCAAAACTACCTTATACGTTCCAGGCTCGGTAAAGGTATGGTCAACATCTGCCCGCGAAACCGTATTTCCATCTTGAAAACTCCATTGAAATGTAGTAATAGCTTTATCATCGGTTGAGTTAGCACTTGAAAAAGTAACATCTAGAGGAGCAAACCCGCTCAAAGGGGAAGCATCCGCCTTAGCCATCGGAGGGCTGTTAGATGGTTTAATTGGCAGCACCGGTTCTTGATCCGGCTCTTCAGTCGTCGGTTCCTCTACCGGTTCTTCCGTAGTCGTATCGACTTCCCCGGTCTCCTCATCCATAGGCTTTTCCTCTACGGTCTCTTCTTCGGTAGTTTCCTCGACCGGCTCTTCCGTGGTCGTATCGACTTCCCCGGTCTCCTCATCCATAGGCTGTTCCTCTACGGTCTCTTCTTCGGTAGTTTCCTCGACCGGCTCTTCCGTGGTCGTATCGACTTCCTCCGTCTCCTCATCCATAGGCTGTTCCTCTACGGTCTCTTCTTCGGTAGTTTCCTCGACCGGCTCTTCCGTGGTCGTATCGACTTCCTCGGTCTCCTCGGTGGGTTGTTCACTCTCAGGAATGCCTTGTTCGTCTTCTATAACATCCGAATTCATAGGAGCGTTATAGGTTATTTCTAGTTGACTTGCCTGAATCCGGTTATTTTCCTTCGATGCAAAAGCTATATCATTCCCTTCAAAATGACCAAGAATCAAGGTTGAATACGTCGGAAGGATTTCTCTATGGTTGAGGTCTATACCTATCGTAGTGTTTAGATCATAATCTTGTTGTATTTCACCAAGTTGAACCCCCTTCGACGGGGCCGAAGTTTCGGATAGGCTATCTTCGCTCCAATTTTGGGATTCCCCTTTGTATACTTTGATTTTACCATTTCCAGAATCTTGATTGATGACAAACTTTAGTGTTGCCGAAGTAATTTCTCCACCAATAGAATCAATCTGGCTTAAATCGAACATAAGATAGCCCGTCCGTCGATTCTCGTCAAGCCTTATTATATGCTGGTTAAAACCCTTTCCGTTTTGTACATACGCATCTTGTACCGGCTTGAATATAGTAATTCTGCTAACCAAGCTTTTTAGAATTTTAACATCCTCTGGTTCTTCTTTGAAATCAGCAACTTCTGAAACCTGATTGTTCAGGTCTTTTATATCTTGATTATTTATTATGGTGTTTTCCTCAGATAAAACCGCATCTAAGAGTGCATCTTCGTCTTTATTACAAGACAGGTTTACCAAAAAGGCGGTAAAAATAAAATATAGGAAATGGACAAAAGTCCGGCAGGGGTTTACATTCATAAGTAGTTGACCTTAGAAGGAATCGTTCACTTTGGGGAGCAAATTGATTATTTCTTGTTTTGATAAATACGTAGTCAACAAAAATAAAGACGACGAAAAGCATAATAAATCGATGAAATGCAGTTAATTTTAACAGATTAAATATTTTAAAACAAAAAAATACCCGATTGTCCTAAGCCAATTTACCTACTTCAAAACGTCTTGAAAATAACCAAAAAGTTTATTGCGGTATTGACAAATTAAGAATTATAAATTAGTAATAGAAAATGAATAAAAACTAATAATTTTTAGTAGAGATGGTTTAAGTTTTTATATTAAATCATTACTATATTGTTCATAAAAAAATCGAACAAATTCATGTTCGATTTTTTGCTATTCTAGTAATAAAATTAATAGTCAAGTGTTCACACAAATACTTTTAGTTTAAATTATTTTTTTTATACAAATATTAATCTGGAACGACCTCAGAATATGAATCTTTACCATAATCGGGGTCGCCGGGCCTTCGGGTGATCATCCGCACCGTGCCGAGGTAGGTCTCCAGACGGTCCGCGCCCC
>NZ_VTZS01000001.1 GCF_008367235.1 Pareuzebyella sediminis
TTAAGCCCGCCAGCGCCGATGGTACTGCCACACCAGGTGGGAGAGTAGGATGCCGCCTTTCTTCGAAAAACCCGATACTGAAAAGTATCGGGTTTTTTTTTGTCCTATTGTTAGGGTTCTTTCCAATCTCACGTTTTTTCATATATTTAGGCCTAGAGTAAATTGCTCTGAAAATGAAAAACCCAACTTTGCCAACCAAAGTAAACCATGAATATACGCTTTGACCTTGAACCCCAACATCTTAACGATAAAATAGATAACCTATGGTCTTTGTCAGGGGCTAAACTTAAGAGCATGTCAGCCTCCTTAAAGGATGCTCAAGGATCGCCGGTGGTGACCGTAAAAGGTGTCTACACTCCTAGAAGTTGGACGGATTGGACACAGGGATTCCAGTTTGGCTCCGAACTTTTTCAATTCAATGCTACTGGAGATACTTCCTTCTTGGAATTGGCCATTGAAAACATTAAAACTAAAATGACTTCCCATGTAAGTCATTTTGGTGTCCATGATCATGGTTTTAATAATTTGAGTACATATGGTAACTTATTGCGATTAATAAGGGAAGGGAAAATAGCAAAGGATAAATGGTTGGAAGAGTTCTGCATTCTTGCCTTAAAGCTTTCTGCCTCTGTACAGGCGCAGCGTTGGACATCAACGCCCGACGGTGGCTACCTCTATTCGTTCAATGGGCCCCATTCCCTGTTCGTGGATACTATTCGAACCATAAGGATATTAGTGGCAGGTCACCTATTACAGCATCATGCATCTGGTGAAAATGATATCAAAATAAATTTGCTAAAGAGAGCGTATCAACATGCCCTAAGTACTGCTAAATATTCGATTTATTACGGGGAGAACCGAGATATTTATGACGTTTGGGGGCGCACTGCCCACGAAGCCATTTTTAACGTAAACGACGGAAATTTCCGTTCTCCTTCGACCCAACAGGGATATAGTGGGTTCTCTACATGGACCCGAGGATTAAGTTGGGCAATGCTGGGATTCGCCGAGCAACTTGAATTTTTACAAAGCCAAGAAAATTGTCCTGAATTCAATGATTTAGGGGGGAAGAAGTACCTTCAAGATACTTTTTTAAAGGCAGCAAGGGCGACCTGTGATTTTTATATCGAAAACACCGCCTCCGATGGAATTCCATATTGGGATACCGGAGCACCAGGTCTGCGGCATTTAGGAAATTGGAGAGAGACAACTGCTGATCCATTCAACGATTTCGAACCCGTAGACAGCTCCGCAGCGGCCATAGGTGCGCAGGGACTGCTTCGGCTAGGAAATTACCTTAGAAATGAGAACAACCCTGATGCGGATACATACTGGTCCGCCGGTCTGACGGTAGCCCACACCTTATTGGATGAACCTTATCTAAGCTCTGACCTGGCACATGAAGGTTTGCTCTTACATACGATTTATCATCGTCCCAACGGATGGGACCATATTCCTGAGCACAGTAAAATTCCAAACGGTGAGGCTTGTATGTGGGGGGATTATCACATTCGGGAGTTGGCTCATTATTTAAAAGAGGTTATAACAGGAGATTCTTATTATACTTTTTTTAAAGATATTACACACGACTGATGGCCAAATCAAAACCAAAGTTTACCCGTATCGCGCAATTAAAGACAGCCGATGATTTTACGGATTATCTATCCCTTTTGGAAACCGATATACCCTTTAAAAGAGAACTTCCAGCAGTAGACCGATTACATTTGGCAACCCCCTTTCAATTAAAATCAGGCCAGACTATTGGGAACCGTTTCTGTATTCTTCCGATGGAGGGGTGGGATGGTACGTTAGACGGACTTCCAACGGAACATACAAAAAGAAGGTGGCATAACTTTGCCATTAGCGGAGCCAAATTATTATGGGGCTGTGAAGCCGTAGCGGTAAGGCATGACGGAAGAGCGAATCCTAACCAGTTGATGATTAATGAGCAGAATCTTCCCGCCTTCGAAGAACTCCATAACAATTTACTTACCGATCACAAGGCCAAATATGGTAAAACTTCTGACCTGCTCATTGGCTTGCAACTCACGCATTCAGGACGATTTTCAGTTCCTGATGAAGACAGGGTCAGAAAACCCCAGACCCTCTATAGACATTCGGTGCTGGATCGGAAGTTTCACCTTCCCGAAGACCATATTCCAATGACAGATGCCGACATTGATCAATTGGTCGATGATTTTGTGAAGGCGGCAGGTCTTGCAAAAGAAGCAGGTTTTCAGTTTGTAGATATTAAACACTGTCACGGCTATCTCGGACACGAGTTTCTTAGTGCGACTTCTCGTGCAGGCAAGTATGGAGGTACCTTAGAGAATCGAATGCGATTTCTAAAATCGGTAGTCAATGGGATAAAAGAGACCAGTGCCATTCAAGTCGGCGTAAGATTGAGCGCATTCGACTTTATTCCTTTTAAGAAAGATAAGAATAATACAGGGGTACCTGAACATAATGATGGCGATTATAAGGAAGCTTTTTGTGGTGACGGTACAGGAACTGGAATCGACCTTAGTGAGCTTTTTGAAATGCTGGGCCAGTTTGAAGAAATGGGTATAGAATTGGTCTGTATAACCGCCGGAAGCCCTTATTACGTACCCCACGTTACACGACCTGCTATCTTTCCTCCCTCTGATGGTTATTTGCCCCCTGAAGATCCACTTGTAGGGGTGGCAAGGCAAATACATATAACCCATGAAATTAAAAAAAGGTTTCCTAACCTTACCATAATCGGTTCTGCTTATTCGTACCTTCAAGAATGGTTGCCCCATGTTGCTGAGGCCGTGGTTGAAGCCGATATGGCCGATTTTATCGGTTTGGGAAGAATGGTGTTGAGCTACCCCCGGTTGCCCGAAGATGTTTTACAGGGTAATACCTTATCTAGGGGAAATATTTGCCGAACTTTTTCAGATTGTACAACTGCCCCAAGAATAGGGATGCTTTCTGGTTGTTTTCCACTGGATTCCTATTATAAAAAGATGCCCGAAGCGACTACATTGAAAGAGTATAAGAAAGAGAGTAGGCTATGAAGAGGAATATTTTGATAACAGGGGGTTCTCGCGGAATAGGGTTAGGTATCGCCAAAGAATTGGCAAAGGCTGGAAATAATTTGGCCATCAATGGAATACGTGATGAAAATCAGGTGAGCGATGTACTTGAAGAATTAAAAAGTTTCGGTAACAGGGTTATCTATTGTCAGGGAAATATTGCTTTGGATCAAGAGCGTGAAAAAATTTGGAACGAACTGATGAAAAAATTCAAAAAACTTCATGTGCTTGTAAATAATGCTGGCGTGGCTCCTGAACACCGGGTCGACTTACTGGATATGACCGAGGAAAGCTATGACAGGGTAATGAATATTAATTTAAAAGGTCCCTTTTTTCTAACCCAAAAGGTGGCTGTTCATATGCTTGAGAACAAAAAGGAAGATTCCGGTTTTGAGGGGTGTATCGTGAATATATCATCTATAAGCGCTACTACTGCATCCGTCAATCGTGGGGAATATTGTATTTCAAAATCGGGTATGAGTATGATGACCAAACTATTCGCCGTTAAGTTAGGCACTTTTGACATTCCCGTTTATGAAGTACAACCAGGGATTATTGAAACAGACATGACCGCTGCAGTGCTCGAGAAATACAAAAGACTAATAGAAGAAGGACTTACTGTTCAACCTAGACTTGGAACTCCCGATGATGTCGGAAAGGTAGTATCTGCCTTGGTAGAACAGAGATTGCCTTACACTACCGGCCAAGTGGTAAGGGTTGATGGAGGTCTTTCAATTCCTAGATTATAAAAAGTTGAGTATGAGGAAACATCGTTCCACAGTAATACGAATTTTAGATAGTTTAGCGATTATTGTTTTTATCGCTTCTTTCAGTCCTTTGGTTATTCCTGAAAATGAGAGTGCACCCTATATGTTTGGAATACCCTACACGATGTGGATGGGCTTGTTTGTCAGTATTTTATATGTAGTATTGGCCTATGCGGTGTCGACCCTAAATAAAGAAAACAAAAATGCTGACTAAATTTATTGTTGCAGGGGTTATCTACTTGGGGATTCTGATTTTTTTGGTCAGACGCACTCGCGTAAAGGAAAAGACCACTTCAAATTATCTTTTGGGCGGCGGAAATATCGGTTTTGTAATCGGGCTATTTACGACCGCGGCAACTTTATTCAGTGCTTTTACAGTAGTAGGAATGCCTGATTTTTTTAGAAATCATGGGGTGGGTGCCTGGATTTTTCTTGCTGTGTCGGATACCATGATGGTGTATGCACTTATTCGAATCGGTGAAATATTGAGAAAAAGAGCACGAAAACTTGACTTTAAGGGTATGTCAGGGCTTATGGTGGCCATGTACGAATCGAAGTTGGCCGGATATGTATTTTTCGGTGGCGCGGTAGTCTTTTTGATTCCGTATATAGCAGTTCAAATCAGCGGTATTTCTATATTCCTAAACGCCGCTTTTCCCGACGCTATTCCCGTTTGGTCATGGAGTTTGATTATCGTTGCAATAATGGTGCTTTATAGTGAGACCGGAGGACTTAGGGCAATTATGTACAACGATACCTTGCAAGGCATTCTCCTTTTTATAACCATTTGGATTATTGGTTGGAACTGTATCGACTACTTTGGAAGTATCGAATCGATGTTCGACAAGGTGGGGTCGGTCAATGAAAAATTATTGTCCGTGCCTGGGCCAAAAGGATTGTTCACGGCACAATTCTTTATAATTTCGGCAATCGCCATTATCTGTTTACCTTTCACACAACCACAAATTTCAACAAGGGTCATTATTATGAAGAGTAGTACTTCGTTGCGTAGAATGGCCATTGGTCTAGGTGTTGTCGCAATACTGATAATATTACCCACACTTTTTATGGGGATGTATGGGGCTGTACGCTACAGTGACGCTTCCACACAAGATTTTATAGGCCATGTACTCTTGTATGATCAAGCAAGTGGCATCGCTGCTTTGGGACTTATTGGCTTAATAGCCGCGGCCATTTCGACGTCCGATTCGCAAATTTTTGCATTGGGTTCGGAGTTACGATCATTATTGACTCTCGATGACAAAAAAGCCGTTTCTATTACCCGTTTTTTTATACTAATATTCGGTTTGTTGGCACTGGTTTTTTCAATAGTCAGTACGGAACATCTTGTACTTTTGGCCAGAACCAGTTTTACGGGAACCGCAATGATGGCCCCAATGATTTTGGTAGGTATATTAAGTTCTAAAAAGCTTTCAGTTCTGATGCCTATCGTGACCATGTTGGCTTTGCTCATTTTTATTTTCGCAAAAATAGGCGTAGTACCCTCTAAAATGGGCGCTCTTGAAATTGAAATCGTACTGTTTATCAGTTTGGCCGTGGCTGCCTTGATTGAATGGTTGAGGCCCCGTACCGTATAACGAGAAAGATATGACCCAAGCTGATCATGAGCTAATAATACTCAATAATTATTGACTAAATTAAACGAATGAAAATTAGTATACTATTTGCCTTGACAGGAATCCTTTTGCTTTCATGCTCGGAAAAGCCCAAAGAAACGAGCATTGTCGAAACCAAAACGCTTCCACTAGATTACTTACCCTTTCAAGAAATCGAACTGAAGGATTTAAGTGCTTTTAGGGACGTTTCCGATAATTGGAAAGTAGTGGGCAACGCCACGGTGAACCGAACTAAAGACGGTGATATTAGCTTTTCAAAGGGTACCGGGGTTTTGATCAATATTCCTGAAGACAGTTCCAAAGACCACCTTCTTACCAAATTTGAACATGGAGATATTGAATTGGAGCTTGATGTACTCCTTCCAAAAGGTTCCAATTCCGGACTTTATTTCCAAGGAAGGTACGAAATACAGCTTTTTGACAGCTGGGGGGTCGCACAGCCCCAGCATAGCGATATAGGTGGTATTTACCAACGTTGGGACGAGGCTAGAGGAAAAGACAAAGAAGGTTTTGAAGGAATAGCACCTTTATACAACGCGGCGAAAGCACCTGGTTTATGGCAACGGTTAAAAATAATATTCCATGCCCCTGAATTCGATGATAAGGGAAATAAGGTCAAAAATGCCGAATTTGAAAAGGTATGGCTGAATGGAATGCTAATTCACGAAAATGCGGAGGTAACGGGGCCTACCAGAGCTGCTGCCTTTAATGATGAAGCGGCCAAGGGACCCCTTATGATTCAAGGGGATCACGGAGCGGTAGCTTTAAAAAACATTACATACAAACGCTATGACGCTGGTAGCGTGGCCCTGAAAAATATGAGCATGACCGAGTTTCAGAATGGCGAAATAGATTTGCCTAAATTAGATAGTTTGGTACCTATTCGTCAGATAAGGGCAGATTCAATATCGGCGAATATGATTTCCGGAGAAACCCAACAGGGGATTCTAAAATATACCGGACAGATGGAAGTTCCTACTACAGGGGAATACCTTTTCGATTTCAAGATTAATCGGGGAGGAGGTATTCTTTTGGTTGACCATGATACGGTGGTCAACATGAACGGAGATTACAATTTAGATTCCCTTGGTATCGGAAAAGTTAACTTAGATAAAGGGGACATCCCATTTACCCTAATCTATAATAAGCCTCGATCTTGGGCCACGGGCTTTAGCCTTGAAGTCGAAGGCCCTGGCGTTCAAAAGCATGCCTTACAGGCCAAAAACTCTTTGGTTATAGGAGGCTCCAGACCGGAAGAAAAAATCATGATCGAAGTAGGTGATGTACCCATCGCCCAAAGAAGCTTTATGATGCAAAATGGGTATAAACGTACCCATTGTATTTCTGTCGGCACACCAAGAGGAGTACATTTTGCGTACGATCTTTCAACAGGCTCGTTGTTGAAGGCCTGGAACGGCGATTTTTTGGATGCGACCGATATGTGGCTATCACGGGGTGAAAAACAACTGGCCCGACCTGCCGGATTTACACTTACCTTTTACGGAGGCCCCGACTTCGCAATTTTGGAAGATGAGGCCAGTAAGTGGCCGGACACGGATTCCGAGAGAGCAAATAGTAAATCATTGGGTTATAGTATAATGAATAATGGAATGCCGATGTTTTCCTATCAATTAGGTGATAATAAGATCTCAGATTTGATAGTTCCTTCAGGCGTGGAAAGAATTATTAAGCGAACTATACGCTTTAAAGGCAATGAAACGATATGGCATAACATCGCTATTGGGGAGTCTATTCAACAACTTCCGGATGGTACCTATATAGTCAATGATGAAAGTTATTATATAGATTTTTCAAATAGTGGCGGTCTTCAACCGATAGTACGTGAATCTTCCGGAAAAGACGAGCTACTCGTAAAAATTCCAGCAGGGGAACAACATGTCGAATACAATATCATTTGGTAAACAACACAGTATGCAAGCTATCTTTAGATTTATAGTAGTCTTTCTTCTCTTAACTCCCTTAAAGGTTATTCTTTCACAGTCCGATATGGCTGACAAAGAATCCAAATATTACCGAATAGTCGATGTGCCCATTCCTGATGATATTATGTTAGAGGTAGGAGGGTTGGTGCTGACCGATGATGACAAATTGGGAGTTTCTACCCGAAGGGGAGATATCTGGTTGATCGAAAGGCCTTACAGCAAAGATCCTAAGTATAGTAGATACGCTCGGGGATTGCACGAACCACTTGGACTAAATTATAGGGATAACAGCTTCTACCTTTCCCAAAGAGGCGAACTTACCAGATTGGAGGACCAAGATGGTGATGGCGTTGCCGATCTCTACAAAACGATTTATTCCTGGCCATTATCGGGAAATTATCATGATTATTCATATGGACCTAAATTTTTGGAAAATGGGGATATGTTAGTGACCCTGAACCTTTCATGGATAGGGCATGGGGCAAGCTTGGCAAAATGGCGGGGCTGGTTATTGCAAATTACCCCCGAAGGGGAAATGACCCCCATCGCAACCGGTCTACGTTCACCTGCTGGGTTTACATTGAATGCCAATGGTGATGTTTTCTATACCGAGAATCAGGGTGATTGGGTAGGTTCCGGAAGGATGACACATCTTGAAAAAGGAGATTTTGCCGGAAATCCTGAAGGGTTGGTTTGGACCGATGATCCCCAATCTCCTTTAAAACTTAAAATGTCTGACATTGAAGAGCAATCGGGTTTGAGCCTTTATGAATATGCTAAGAAAGTACCTGAACTCAAGGCTCCGGCCATTTGGTTTCCACATACCATTTTAGGGATTTCGACCTCGGATATTCTTTACGACACTACGGGTGGAAAGTTTGGACCTTTCGAGGGCCAAATGTTTGTGGGTGACCAAGGACATAGTAAAATTATGCGTGTTTTTATGGAAAAAATCAACGGCGTATACCAAGGGGCAGCCTTTCCTTTTGTCGAAGGCTTTTCATCGGGCATCCTCAGAATGATATGGGGTAGTGATCATAGTATGTTCGTCGGTATGACCAGCCGAGGTTGGTCGTCCACAGGTAAAGAACCTTATGGTCTTCAACGCCTGGTGTGGTCAGGCCGAACACCTTTTGAAATAAAGGAAATGAAGGCTCAATCCGACGGCTTTTTATTGGAGTTTACCAAACCCGTACAAAAGGCCACTGCGGAGAAACCGGAAAATTACATGGTCACGACTTTTAATTACCTGTACCACAATACCTATGGGAGCCCTATTGTTGACCAGCAAAAGGGTATGGTACATGCTGTTGAAGTTTCCGAGGACGGACTAACGGCCAAATTGATCGTACATGGAATGCGTTTAGGCTTCATACATCAATTAAAAGTACAAGGATTGAAGTCAGTTAGCGGTGAAGCTTTATTGCACGATACCGCTTATTACACCCTCAATGAAGTACCTGGGGGGCAATTAAAATCACCGCCAACGGAGCGTATGAACCAGGCCAAAAAAGGAATATCGCAGCCAAAGAGAACCAATGAAATGCCATTGACATGGCAGAATGGGCCAGATAGACAAGTAGTCGTGGGAACCAAACCGGGCCTGAAATACGATATTTCTGAGCTGGTCGTCGAGCGCAATACCAAGTTGGAAGTACTCTTCAGAAACAATGACGATATGTTGCATAATCTTGTGGTAACGACGAACGACGACAATGCAGCGGATAAAGTGGGGAATATGGCCTTGGAACTCGGTCTTGACGGGGCCGATTTAAATTACGTGCCAGATACCGATTTGGTGTTGTATCACACGGGAATCGTACAACCCGGTAATGAAGAGCGAATTTATTTTCAGGTACCTCGTGAGGCCGGTGAATATTGGATTGTTTGCACTTTTCCCGGACATTCCAAAACCATGCGGATCAAACTAATCGTCAAGTAAGGAAGTCATACCAAAATGTTTGACTTGGGCAGCAAGCGTATACGACCCGGGGAAGAACGGTTAAACGCTCTCTCGCATCTTCTTGGTTCCGTGTTGGCGGTAGTGGGTTTATTTGTATTGTTAAACCAGCAGGAGCATACGAAACCCTACTCGACCTTTGCCTTTGTTATATACGGCGTGAGTCTTATAGCCATGTTTTCTGTGTCTGCCATGTACCATTGGGTCGCAGACCCGCGATTAAAACGGCTTTTGCGTATTGCCGATCATATTAATATCTATTTTCTGATTGCCGGAACCTATACCCCCGTTGCACTTATAGCATTGGGTGGAGAAAATGGTTGGAGACTTTTTTACCAGATATGGGCTATAGCTGCTTTTGGCACGCTTTTTAAGCTTTTTTATACAGGTAGGTTCGAATATATTTCCCTGCTTTTATATATCGGTATGGGATGGCTCATAGTATTCGATTATCGCCAATTGGCTGAGGCTTCTACTACTTTGGGCATCGTGCTTTTAATGGGTGGGGGCGCTTTTTATACGTTGGGCATAATTTTCTATGCCTGGGAACGCATTCCCTACCATCATTTTATATGGCACCTGTTTGTATTGGCCGGAGCAATTTGCCATTGGTTTTTCGTCTACTTAGGCTTTTAGGGCTAACTTTTGTCAACAGGACTGAACGTCCTTAAATTTCTAGTATCTCGCGGTAGGCTAAAAAGAAGTCTTCGAAACGCTGCATGTGCGTACTAAGAAACTGCATGCTTTCTTGCCATGTATTTTTATTATGTATGGATATTTTTTCCCTTCGGACGAAAATTCTTGATATTTCCTTGCCATTGTCCAGTACAAAGGCATCCTCGAAATGTGCTTCCGGTAAAAAATCTTCCGACTTCAGAATACTTTTTAGGGCCAATAATTTATCCCAAAGTATGATACGCCTTTCAATGTCATCGGTTTCGACATCTAAGGAAACCAAGGCCTTTTTAACATCAAAATGAAATTTAAAGGCAAGACCTTTTATCTTGGTATTGTAAAGTATCCATTTCTTGGGATATGATTTGCCAAAAGCAATCCAAAATTCTTGGCGAATTTGTTTCGATTCCGATTTACTGAACATTTAAAGAAGATATGCAATGGTTACGCCTAGGAAAATCGCCACTATTTTTTGAAGATTAAAACCATGACCTTCAGAACTTTCAAAAAGTATGACCGTAGAAATATGTAAGAAAACACCGATTACCAAAGCTGTGATCTCGGTGTAGTAGGCTGTGATAAAACTAAGATGTTCCGTAGCTAAACTTCCAATGGGAGTCATTAGGGAAAAGAGAACAATAAACCAAATGGCTTTCACCAATCGAATTCTTGAATTTAATAAAAAGATACTCAAGATTATGGCAATGGGTATCTTATGTACTAGAATACCATAGAGCATTTTATGATGGGTGCCGATCGGAACACCCTCTAATAGAGAGTGTATGCAAAGACTTATAAATAATAACCAAGGAAAGCTGACCTGGCTTCTGCTGAGATGTACGTGGCCGTGTTCGGCTCCTTTTGAAAAGAACTCCAAGAAAATCTGGAGTAATATCCCAAGCATAATAAAAATGCCGACAATCTTGGAATCCGATTGCTTATAGACCGAAGGGAATAGTTCAAAAATGGTTAAGGCCAACAAAAATGCACCGCTGAAGGCAAGAAGAAGTTTAAAATGGCTTCTGTTTTTGGGTCTGACCCAATAAACAAAGACGAAACTTAAAATGACGGCAAGTATAGGTAAGAGGTAATTCATAGATGAAAGCCATTGGGTCAATGGCCAATTAAAATATTCAAAATTTTATGGAAAAACCGCCATTATCAGAAACCTCGGGCATCGAGAAAAACGTTTAAAGCGGGCCCCATTTATGAAAGATGATTCGGTCATTTTACTTCTCCGGCTAAAATACTGTATTTTTGGCTCAACTTTAAAACACAGTATGGCTAATAATTTCAAAATGGTCGCTAAGACCTTATTCGGGTTCGAGGAAATCCTGGCCAAGGAAATTCGCAAACTGGGTGGTGGACATGTTGAAATGGGGGTAAGAAATGTATCTTTCGAAGGAGATACGGGGTTTATGTATAAGGCGAACCTTTGCTTGAGAACCGCCATCAAAATTTTAAAGCCTATATGCTCATTTACGGTACGCAATGAAAACGACCTGTATAAAAAAATCTATGCTATCGATTGGCCATCCTATTTTGAGGTCGATGCGACTTTCGCTGTCGATGCTACGGTCAATTCGGAGAATTTCAAACATTCACTTTTTATATCCCAGAAAACGAAAGATGCCATTGTCGACAAATTTAGGGCGGTCGTAGACCGTAGACCCAATGTTGATATCAAGTTTCCAGATCTGAGAATCAACATCCACATTCAAGGGGAACAGTGCAATGTTTCACTAGATACTTCCGGGAGCTCGTTGCACCATAGGGGGTATCGAACGGCAACAAATATTGCTCCCATCAACGAGGTATTGGCAGCTGGGTTGTTATTGCTGAGTGGTTGGGAAGGCCAATGTGACTTTTTAGATCCTATGTGCGGTAGCGGTACCTTCTTGGCCGAAGCTGCCATGATTGCTTGCAATATTCCTGCAAACATAAATAGGAAGCAATTTGCTTTTGAAAAATGGACGGATTTCGATGAAGAACTTTTTCAAAAAATAGTGGAAGTCAGCTTGAACAAGACACGGGAATTCCACCATAAGATAGTCGGATACGACAAGGCTCCTTCTGCCGTGCGCAAAGCGCAGGAGAATATCGACAATGCCAACCTTTCAGAGTATATCACAATCGAGCGAAAGAATTTTTTTGATACCGAAAAGTGTAACGATGGTAAATTGCATATGCTCTTCAACCCACCCTATGGAGAACGTTTGCGCCTAGATATGGAAACCTTTTACGCCGAGTTGGGGGATACCTTGAAACAGAGCTATCCGGGAACCGATGCATGGTTTATTACGGCTAATCTAGAAGCACTAAAGCACGTGGGGTTAAGACCTTCCCGAAAAATAAAGGTATTTAACGGGCACCTAGAAGCACGTTTGGTCAAGTATGTTATGTACGAGGGCAGCAAAAAGCGAAAGTCAGTTACCAACCCATAGCTTAAATATAACCTTCCCCTAATTGCTATCGCTATTTGGTTCTTTAGGTTTGTTGGATTTTTTATAAAGGGGAATCAGATATGATATCGAATAATTGTAGCCCACCCCAAAACGACTGCCGTCAGTTACCTTATTGAATCCTGGGATAAACAAATTGCTGAAATTATCTGGATTTTTGTTGGTCACTAAAAAACCTAGTCGGGCACTTGCTCCGAAATAAAGATTTTTGAACATTTCTGCTTTTATGCCGACCACAAATTCAAGCCAAGATGCAGTCAGGCCGCCAAACTCTTGATTTGGTGTGGAACCTTGCGCGAAATCGTCGGGATTCCAATAGCGATCGGAATTAAATATTTTATAGGTATTAAGGGTTTGACTAAAAGCTCCGAAGGCATATCTTCCACCGATATAGATCATGTTCTGTTCCCCGTACCAATTACCATAGGTATTGTAATCAATACCTAATTTCAAATAGCTTCCAGAGGCCGTAAAATTATAGAGCTCACCTTCGGCATTATTTATCTCGCTGCCAAGCTCAATGCCAATGGTTTTCTTTTCATTGCCTAATTCTGCTGCTAAATATAAATTTTGGGTAAGGCGATAGTCCCCCACAAATTCGAGTCCGGTATAATTGTCCTCGAGAACGCCTATTAAAGGCCTGCTAAGGTCGATTCCAACCCGAACCCCGTAAGGTTGCTTATATACCAGAGAATCTGTCCTTTGTTTTTTTATAGGTTCCTCCTGTGCTAAACCCAATGCCAAAAAGGAGACAAAAAAAATAAGGTTAATGTAAAATCTTGACATGGGCCGAGGCTGTATTTTCTATCAACGGTGTGATAATTCTTGCTTCCTGTATCCACACACTGTCATCTTGTACGACCGTGGTCTGTAGTCCATCAAAATTAACGATATAGCCGCAGGCCCTTGATATGAAGATTTCCTTGGCTTCGTAAGTAAAGGTGATGGTATCTATGTTAATATCGTCAATACTTGTTTGTCTTGATAGTGTGAAAGACGTACTGTTTTCATTAACACGTAAGGGTAGTACGATTGAATCTAAGGCACTATTGATAATAGTATCTTGGGCGCCTGAAGTGGTCAGTCCCCGCACGATAAGATTTTGTACATCCTTGAATTCCGTGGTGTCGGTAATATCATAAAACCGAACAACCAAACGCGGAGTGTCGGCATCAACGCAAATATCATCTTTTTCACAGGCAGAGAACGCCAATATGCCAACCATTAGAAATAGTACAATTTTCTGTTTGTTCATATGCGGTGATACGGGGTCATTGTATAAATAGGTAATATTTTAGCAAATTCTATAAGACTAAAATGATAACATACTGACCTTGTCGTTCTATAATTTTTTTTAATACTAAATATCATATTCACAAGGTTGGTTGTAGTTACATTTTCTCCAAAAGTACGACATTTTCGACATGATGGGTCTGGGGAAACATATCTACGGGTTGAACTTTTACAACACGATAATCAGTTTTCATCATTTCCAAATCCCTTGCTTGAGTGGCACTATTACAACTCACGTATACCACTCGCTTCGCGCCGATATCTAAAATTTGCCCCACCACATCTTTATGCATGCCATCACGGGGCGGATCGGTAATGATGATATCAGGCTTTCCGTTTTTTTCAATGAAGTCTCCATTGAACACATTTTTCATGTCGCCCGTAAAGAAACTTACATTATCGATTTTGTTTCGTTTGGCGTTCTCTTTGGCATCTGCAATAGCTTCAGGCACCGATTCGATGCCGATTACCTTTTTGGCACTGCGTGCGATGAATTGGGCAATGGTACCTGTTCCTGTATAAAGATCATAGACCAATTCTTCTCCCGTTAAATCGGCAAAGTCACGGGTTACTTTATAAAGCTTATAGGCTTGATGCGAGTTGGTCTGATAAAACGACTTGGCGTTGATTTTAAACTGTAGCCCTTCCATTTCTTCGACGATATAGTCTCGACCAGAATGCTTGAGAATTTCCTGGTCATAAATGGTATCGTTCTGTTTTTGATTAATTACATATAGCAAGGAAGTAATTTCAGGGAAAGTTTCGGCGAGATACCTCAATAAAAGCTTATGCTTGTCACTATCGTTTTCAAAAAATTGTACAAGAACCATTATTTCGTCCGTTGAGGAAGTTCTGATCATCAATGTTCGCAATAAGCCTTGTTGTTGTTTTGGGTTGAAAAACGATAAATTATTTTTAATGCCAAAATCTCGGGTGGCCAGCCGAATAGCATTCGAAGGATCTTGTTGTAAATGGCATTTTTTTATGTCGAGGATCTTGTCCCACATGCCAGGTATATGAAATCCAAGTGCATTTTTGTCCTGAATTTCTTCTCCCGACTTGATTTCGTCCAAAGTCAACCATCGGCTGTCGGAAAAAGAGAACTCCATTTTATTTCGGTAAAAATAGGTCTTTTCAGATCCTATAATCGGCAGGGTCTCAGGAAGGTCTAAATGTCCGATACGTTTAAGATTGTTTTCAACTTCTTTTTGTTTGTAAAATAACTGATGCTCATAACCCATATCTTGCCATTTACAGCCGCCACAGACCCCAAAATGTTGACATTGAGGTGCGACCCGCTTTTTGGAACGTGTATGAAAATGGGTCGCGACGCCTTCGAAATAGGACTTACGTTTTTTGGTGGTCTGCACATCGACAATATCGCCGGGAACAGTGTTTGTCAAAAAAATGACCCGTCCGTCGGGCGCCCTTCCTATTGTTTTTCCTTTTGCTCCGGCATCAATCACCTCTACTTGTTGGAAAATTTGACGTTTGTTCTTTTTTCGCATGCCGCAAAAGTAAGCATCATAGGGCATTTATAACAACAATTTGTAGTGGCATACTATTTAAAAAGTTAAAAATTTGAATGTGGGTTCGAAGCCAAAATGAAAGGTTTGCGACGACTATTATTTAGGTAAAATCTCTAGGGTGATCGGAGGTTAAAAACGGTGAGGTGCACTTTGTATCCAAATTACAAGAAGAGCGTAGCCGATGGAAACGACAATGCCCGGTTCAGTGTTGCCAAATCTTTCAAAGGGAATTTTTAACCAGATACATTTCACCCTACTGCCAACTTAATTTCTTATTTTTGAAAGCCAAAAAAGGATGATTTCTCTCCCAAAGAAGGAATTACTGAAGTTTTATTTAAAGTAATTTTAATCATGTCAGTTCTTAGCAGTACCACTGAAGAAGCAATAGCTTTGGAGGAGCAATATGGAGCACACAATTACCACCCGTTGCCCGTTGTCTTGGAAAAGGGTAGGGGCGTTTACGTATGGGATGTGGAAGGCAAAAAGTATTACGATTTTCTTTCTGCGTATTCCGCGGTAAACCAAGGGCATTGTCATCCTAAAATTATCAGTGCTTTGACCGAGCAAGCCCATACCTTGACGTTGACCTCAAGGGCGTTTTATAATGATATGTTGGGCAAATTTGAGAAGTACGCTACGGAGACCTTTCATTTTGACAGGCTCCTTCCTATGAACACCGGTGCAGAAGCCGTTGAGACCGCCTTGAAAATATGCCGAAAGTGGGCTTACGAGAAAAAGGGGATACCAGAAAACGAAGCCCAGGTTATTGTTTGCGAAAACAACTTTCACGGCCGCACGACTACTATAATCTCGTTTTCCAACGATCCGGTGGCTCGAGAGAATTTCGGTCCGTATACCCAGGGTTTTATCAAAATCCCCTATGATAATTTGGAGGCTTTGCAAGAAGTCTTGGAAGCAGATAATAATATTGCCGGGTTTTTAGTGGAACCGATTCAAGGGGAGGCTGGCGTATATGTACCTTCAGATAAATATCTGAAGTCTGCCAAGACACTCTGTGAAGAGCACAATGTACTTTTTATCGCCGATGAGGTACAGACCGGTGTGGCTAGAACGGGCAGACTATTGGCCACTTGTGGAAATTGTTCTTGTACCGATAAACACTGTAGTGCCACACCGGAGGTAAAACCTGATATTTTGATTTTAGGAAAAGCGCTATCCGGTGGTGCCTACCCGGTTTCGGCCGTTTTGGCCGATAACCCGGTGATGGGAGTAATTCGACCCGGCAACCACGGCAGTACTTTTGGAGGTAATCCTTTGGCCGCTGCTGTAGGTATGGCCGCACTACAGGTAGTCAAAGACGAGAAGCTTGCTCAAAATGCATATGTGTTGGGCGAAATATTTCGCAATGAACTCGAAAAATTCATTACTAGCTGTGCCCTCGTCAAGGAAGTTAGGGGCAAAGGGTTGCTCAACGCCATTGTAATCAATGACACGGAAGACAGCTCGACCGCTTGGGATATTTGCATGGCACTCAAAGAAAACGGTTTATTGGCCAAGCCCACACATGGCAATATTATTCGCTTTGCACCACCACTGGTAATTACGGAAAAACAATTGCGCGACTGTATTTCGATCATTACCGATACGTTGAGAGCTTTTGTACAAAACACTCCATAAAAAGCATTGTATAAAACAAGGGGCTCCTTTGCCAATCTTGTTCAATCCCAATGTCCTCCAAAACCATCCGTACTGAAAAAGGCAATAATGGCCCCAAAATAAAGGATGGTGAATAGGAGCAAAAGGGCAGATAGACCAATACTTATATAAGATAATGTCTTTCCTGTCTTGGCATTCTCATAGCCTGAATAGGCTTCCGGATTATTTCTATAGAGCTTTTCCGCATTTTTAGCATTGGTCAGCCCTATGATGCCAAAAATAATGGCAAAGGGTCCGCAGCATACAAAGGGTGTGATTACCCCAATAATACCCATAGTCAATGCCGTACTGGCTCCAGGTAATGGTACTTGACTCATTTCGTTCGACATCATTAGTTATTCTTCAATACCATATTGTTCCAACAACTCTTTGGTTTGCTCCATATAGGCTTCCCAACCACCCATTTTCATAATGGAGTAAACCGTCCAGATTAAGGAAAGAACGCCCAGTACCAATCCGATTATCGCGATGATTTTGGCGGTTTTCAATTGACTGTAGTTCGAGTAGTCCTCTGGATTCGTCCGATATAATTTCTCGTCTTTCGACGTTAAGAACAAGGCAATGCCCGACATTATTATACCACCGAGTCCTGCACTGAAACAACAGCAGAGATATGATAAAATGCCTAAAACGATGGCTATCGTAACATTAGGTAGTTTTTTTTGTTCCATAATAATGAGGTTTAGTTAGATGAACTTTAATATGTAATTTCCAAGTATAAAAGCAACAGTGGTTACCATCAAAAATGAGGTAATCATACTGCTGTATTTTATTTTCTGAAAATGGTCAAGCAGCAAAAAGCCGGACAAGGCCATAATGGGGTATATGGCTGGATACATTTTGAATGCCGCTATAAAATCACCCTGAATCAAAAATGCGATCGAACGTTGTAGGCCACAACCCGGGCAATCAAAACCAAATAACTGTTTCGTAAAACAAGGAAGCATGAAGTCTTCGAATACGAGTGTAAGTATAGCCAACCGCATTTTAGCTCATTAAGGTTTCTTTCGTGAAAATTACCATTATTTTTGAGGATACAAAACTAATTTATGGCAGTTTTTGAGATTGGGGACAAAGTGGAGGCTCTCGACGATCTTACCGAAGGTGAGGTGGTCAAGGTTTCCTCCGACTATGTTACTATAAAAAGTGAAGAGGGATTTTTGCTTGATTTCAGGCCGGACGAACTGATTAAAATATCCAACGCTGATGCGCTGAGAGTCAATAATCTTGAAGTGGCCAAAGTCAAAGCTGAGAAAGATGCCCCCAAAAAGAAAAATACCCTTCAACACAAAAAAAGACAGCGCAATGCGCCTAAGATGGAGGTCGATCTTCATATTCATCAGCTGGCGCCTTCAACAAAGGGGATGACAAACCATGAAATGCTAAACCTTCAGATCGATACCGCCAAGCGGCAGCTTGAGTTTGCAATTAAGAAGCGTATTCAAAAAATAGTTTTTATCCATGGAGTCGGTGAAGGGGTATTACGGGAAGAGCTGTATTATTTGTTTCGGCGTTACGACAATGTAAGATACTACGATGCCGACTATCAAAAGTATGGCCTTGGAGCCACAGAAGTGTATATTATGCAGAATCCCTAATTTTCGTAGGTGATATACGACCCTAGGTTCACAGTTTCAATTTCATTTAGGGCAGCATCCCCTACATCGGCACCGTCACCCCTAAGGGTTAAGGCCAATTGCTCAAGTACTATAGTATGGGTGTAGCTGAGATTACCCTCACTGTCCGGCTCATTTTCAGTAGTAGTGATATTCACCGCTCCCGAGGTGGACTCAAAGTTCCAACTTGTAATTTCCTCTGAAAAGGGTAGGGTTGTACAAGCAAACTCAGGCGATGCCAAGGTGTCTACCACTACGTATTTAAATGCCGCTCCTTCTAGGGTGAACGTTCTTGGTGTTTCGTTTGGCGTTACCACATTGGCCAAAGAATCAACAGGTAAATCCAAAGTAATAAACTCGTCGTTCAATACTTTATAGAGTCGTATAGTGCCATCGCCTAGGGGCGAGTCGCATGTCTCGAATTCAGTTTCGGTTCCGTAGTTCGAAAATGGTAGCTCTAAATTCGCACTGTTGGCGGTATTGGTTTCAAAATCGCCGTATACAAAAGTTGAAGAATCGGTAATACGTTCGTTTTGGTCATTGGTCAATGAAAGGTTCGTAATGGTAATGGTATGGGAATACGTCTTTTGACCGGAGGTGACAGATGCCACCTTGGTGTCGACTTCAAGGTCACCCGAAGTGGCATTGTTTTCTTTGAGAACGGCAGGTTCCAATGGTGGAATTTGGTCACAGAAATAAGCTTGGCTCACGTTATCGGAAAACAATCTATAAATAAGTTTCGAAGCGTTCGGAATGGTACTGGTCATTGACCCGGGAAGAGTAGTTTCATTGGCTAGAAGCCCACTGGCCAAATTTAATAGCAGGGCTTCGTCTTGATCTATTTTAAAGAAAAAAGTAGTTTCAGTGGGGTCTTCAGCTTTCCCGCAAGAGGTTACATCTACGGCCTCAAAATCAACCCTTTCTATTTGTAGTTCACCATCGTCACAAGAAAACAAAAAGGCAAGAACGCCGATAAGCAAAGATTTTTTCATGCCCCAAATTTAAACCAAATAAACCGTAAGTTTCTCGGGAATTAGAGAGAAATTAACTTTAATTCCTATAATTTTGCGGTGATTTAAATGCAGATTTCGATAATGAAAAAGGTGTATCTAGACAATGCGGCAACGACCCAGATCAGGGAAAACGTGATTGTAAAAATGCAAGATGTGCTGTCCCATTGTTATGGAAATCCCTCATCGACCCACAGTTTCGGCAGATCAGCCAAAACGGTCATCGAAAGTGCCCGCAAGACGATTGCAAAGTACATGAATGCCCATCCCTCGGAGATTATTTTTACATCCGGTGGTACAGAGGCCGATAATATGATATTGAGGTCCGCTGTAGGAGACTTGGGGGTGAAGACCATAGTGACATCAAGAATCGAGCACCATGCCATACTACATACGGCCGAAGACCTTTGTGAAAAGTATGAAGGGGTCAAACTACGGTTCGTGGATTTGGACGAATTCGGAAATCCCAAGCTCGCGCATTTAGAAGAACTACTAAAAGCTGACAATTCAAAGAAATTGGTCAGTCTTATGCATATCAACAACGAGATTGGTAATATCATAGACATCCATGCGGTAGGTACCCTGTGTCAGGATAATGAAGCACTTTTTCATTCCGACACGGTACAATCCATAGGGCACTATCCTTGGGACGTCAAATCGGTAAACGTTGACTTTTTAACCGCTGCAGCACATAAATTTCACGGGCCGAAGGGAGTAGGTTTTGCGTTTATTCGAAGAAATTCAGGTTTGAAGCCGCTCATTTCCGGAGGTTCACAAGAACGAGGCTTTCGTGCCGGTACGGAATCTTTGCACAATATTGTAGGTCTAGAAGAGGCCTTTGTATCTTCATATGATTTGTTGGAAGAAGAAATGACCTATATTTCTGGGTTGAAAAAATATTTTGTCGAGCGCTTGAAGGAGGAAATTCCGGGAATCAAGTTCAACGGATATTCGGGAGACTTGGAAAAAAGCACCTATACCTTGGTGAACGTGTGCCTGCCTGTAAAGCCACAAAAGGCCTTACTTCTTCTATTTGACCTTGATATGAAAGGTATCGCCTGTTCCAAGGGAAGTGCCTGTCAATCGGGAAGTAACGCGGGATCGCACGTGCTTCACCAAATCTTGGACGAAGAAGATATAAAAAAGCCTTCCTTGCGTTTTTCGTTTTCAAAATACAACACCAAGGAAGAGTTGGATTATACCATAACGGTACTGAAAAGTTTTGTTGAGGTATAGCAGGCAAAATGATCGACCCGAATCGGTTTTATTGATTTCGTTTTCTGTCTTTTCTTTTCTCACGGTCATACGGAAATTTTCTCGCCGCCAATTTCATCATACGATCGATAAGGTCGTTCGTATTCTTCCCCGATTTTTTATTGATCTCCTTTTCGTATTTCCATAAGAGTTTACCTGTAGTGCCGTCACTAATTTTTACCCCGATACGGCCATAGTTGGCATCACCCATAAAATAGTCCATGAAACTGAATTCGGCCGTTACCCCTTCGGATAGTAGAACATTTAAATTTAAATTACCGCTGACGATTCCGTCTACACCGAGTATATCGCTGAGTTGCTTTGCGGTGTAAACATCAATGGTGTTATAATCGATATTGTTTTGGGCCAGAAGGGCATTGGTGTTTTTGATGTTTTGAAATTCTACCGAAAACTTTTTCTTTTGCTTACGTTTTGAAAAATATGTTTCTAAGGCATTTTGTACGGCATAACCCTCCTTTTTTTCGAGTATTTTGAGTTCTTCTTTCGATATATTGTCTTCTAGGTCAAGATGGGTTAAAAAGGGAATAATGGCCAACACTTGATGTTCTTGGCTCAAATCGTCGAATTTGGCACTTTCATAAATATTCTTTTGGGCATTGCCCCAAATGGAGATACCACAAAAAAGGAGAAAAATAATTTTTTTCATCATTTTAAATTAAAGCCTCATCATTAATTTCAGGTTCCATACACGGGCGGTCATAAAATTCGGCACTGCGTATTGCGTATTTTCATTTGCATCCCTGACCCAAGTATTCGTGATTGAATTTTGATTGTTGAACAAGTTGAAAATTTCAATGCCTGAATTTAGTTCCTTAAGGAAGTATAGCCAATGGTTTTTCGGATACCTTCGATTTTCTCCCACAAAAATATGGGAAATTCCCAAATCTGCCCGTTTATAATCTCTTAATCTGTTCTGGTATCGATAGGGGTCGGCATGATGTGGGGACCCGCCGGGGACCCCGGTGTTATAAACTAGATTGAGGTACATTTTAAAATTGGGGTATTGGGGTACGTAGTCTTGAAACAATATACCCAGCTTAAAACGCTGGTCGGTTGGTCTGGCTATGTAGCCTCTATCATTGATATTTTCCTTTGCCCGTAAAAAACCGATACTCAACCACGACTCGGTACCGGGAACAAAAGCTCCGTTTAATCTGAGCTCGGTACCATAAGTATAGGCGGTCGCGTTGTTCGTTGCGCCATAGCGAATTCTGAGGTCTTCCAAAGTATATGGATTCACATGCCATAAATTTTTATAAAACACCTCTCCAATGATTGTAAAAGGATTTTTATACCACATAAAGGAATATTCATGGCCCAAGACCAGTTGATATGATTTTTGGGCCTTTACTTTGGGTAGAACCCTTCCGGTAGGGCCGCGCAATTCACGGTAAAAAGGGGGCTGTTGATATAGCCCCGTTGCCAAGCGGAATACCATATCCCTTTTCCAATCGGGTTTGATGGCAAACTGACCCCTTGGACTCAGTATAAACTGTGTGTGTGCCTCAGCATGTTGGTTGTTAATTTTCCAAAGTTGAGACCTGATACCTATATTGTAATAGGTAGTATGGCTGTTCCACTTTTGTTTTTCGCTGAATTGGATATGGCCTGAAAGACGATCATTCGAAATAAAATTTTTCGCAGAGATCGCTTCGGAGATTTCCGGGAATGCCGAGGACGAATCAGAAAAATTAGTGGTGGTAATTTTAGGAAAATACAGGCGAACATTGAGCGCAGTGGAATCTATGAGCTCATATTCTCGTATTTCATCGTTTATATCCTCATGGGTATAAGTGAAGCCCCATTCCATTCTTTTACCAGCCTTCCTATAAGAACCTTTATGGCCTATTGTAAATACAAACGCATCAAAATTATTTTTGGCCTGGTTGAATTGCGACCCCTCTCCAAATATGTTGTCAGGATCTTCTTGGGTACTTGCCTCGTCAAATGGATGAACCAAACCCAATCTATATGCTGCAATTACATCGGAGCGCTCTTCTTCAAGAGATTTGTAAAGCGAAGAAACGAACTTCAAGGTTGTGTGTTCGTTCACATAATAATTGGCTTTTAGACCTCCTAAAATAGTGGTGTACCTATTGCTTTCATGCCCTGCATAATTTACGGTCAAGAGCTGAGGGTTCGAAAGGGTGCCAAAATTGGTTTGACGGCTTACAGGTTCGTTCCGATAGTCGTTAAAGGCTACATGGCCTAGAAAATCGATATGAAAGCTACTTGAAAGGCGATAGGTAGAGTATGATTGAAAATCTGTAAAGATGGGTTTGAAATTAGTTGCCGTCTGTTGGCTATTTACTAGAAGGCTGTTATTACGGTAGCGTATTCCTGAAATGTTCGTAAAATCTTTGTTCTTTGAGACTGATTCTACCGTAGCACTTGCACCCAAAAAGCTTAGATCTAAACGCGTTCCAAAAGAGGTGGGCATCTTATACCTTATATCAAGAACTGATGAAAGCCTATCGCCGTATTTGGATTGGAAGCCCCCTGCCGAAAAACGAATCTTACTTACCATGGTGGGGTTGATAAAACTTAAACCTTCCTGTTGCCCTGATCGAATAAGAAAAGGCCGGTAGACCTCAATATCGTTGATATACACCATGTTTTCGTCAAAATTGCCGCCGCGCACGTTATATTGGGTACTTAGTTCATTACTCGATGCTACGCCGGGCAATAGCTTGAGGATATTTTCAACACCGGCATTTGCGCCGGGTATATCACGAACGACTCTGGGTGAAATGGTGCCAATGTCTTCTACATTATTCTCCGATCTCGGTACTACAGAAACCCCGGTCATGTGTATGGCATCCGATTTGAGCACTGGGTTGAACTCAAAGGTCTCATTGAGGTTCAGTTTAAGATTTTTGAGGGTTACTTTGCCATAACCGATATGGGAAAAGGTGATGTTTGTCTCCTTATTGGCGGTGATTTTGAGCACATAAAAGCCGGTCGAATCTGAGAAGGTTCCACCGATATCTCCTCGAATGTTTACTTCTTTCAAGGGAAGGTTATGATCATCTAGCACCACTCCCGTCAAAATGGCCGTTTGAGCTTTTAGTGGGATAGTCGCGCAGTATAACCAAAAAAGGAATACGAATCGAATGGGCGGCAATGGAATATCATTTTCTAAAAAAGGTACTCGTAAAAGTACTTGAATTGCCTACATTGTCGGTAACTTTTACGACAAGATCACATTCTTTTTCGTCAAGGATAACATCGTCGAAATTGTAAGTAAGTGTATTGGTCTTCGGCTCATATTCCATCAATAACCATTTACCATTTAATGTAGCGGAATAGGTATCGATACCACTGAGGTCATCTGAGATTCGTATGCTGAGATAGCGGTAGTTGTTTAGCCATTGTCTATCCTTAAAATTTTTGGGCTTAATTTTTGGGGGCACGGTATCGCTCGCTAAGGTATAGGTGCCTAAATTACGGGTTCTTGTGGTGAAGGTGCTGCCCCGTTTATAAGTAGAGGTATAGGAGGGCCGAAGGCTACTGTTCAGCCTCGCAATAAACATTTGTCTTCTTTCCGCTTCCGAAAAGTTGGAAACGTCAAAAGTTATCGTGAAATTTCGATGGGCCGCTACCCGATTATTATGAATGGTAACCGTATCGTCATCCTTTTTCAAATCGATGTAGAAATTTTTATAAAAGGTATTGGAAGGGAAATATACTTTGGCCCCTCCTAAATCAAAGTTGTTAGGTTTTTTGGCAATTATGTAATTTTCGGTCTTATCATCATTCTTGTTGATTTTAACCTCCTCCTTCTTACCTTCTATGGGTATGACCAGTTTTGTAACATTGCCCATAAGGTCCTTAATAAATATTTCAACGGTGTAACTCAGCCCTTCCCTAACCTCTAATTTGCCATCGTTGTAGAGTGTGTTATAAATACTTAAATAGTTGCTTGGGTCTTTATAGAGTTTTTGTATGCGCTGGCGGTAACGACCATAATGGTCATAATCGATAAGTGTATTGATATAGCGTGTTTCACCAAAGGAGAACGTTTCAAAATCATAATCCGAATAAACTTTTCCGTTGACCAGCGTTTGAACGGAATAGATTCCATTTCTATTGGCTGCCAAGTCTTGACGGTCATATCCAATAAAGCCAAATCCGATGGAGCCGATGGCATGAACTTTTTCGGCTAGGAAGGTGCCATCTTCTTGACGTTTAAAATCGACTTCTATCTTCTCTTGGCTCTGATTGATTATAGCATTTTCAGAGAGGGGATAGCCATACACTTTCGAAAGGGTCGGATTGGTCGCATCCCTTACCTCAAGGCCATACAAAAGAGGATTGGTAGGTTTCTCCGAAATACTGCTACGTATTTCAAAATGCAGATGTGGACCCGAAGACCCTCCTGTATTGCCTCCATAGGCGATAACTTGTCCTTTTTCTACCTTAATTTCACCATACTCCGGAAACACTTCTACCTGGTATGATTTCTTACGGTATTGTACCTTTTTGATGTAGTCCTCGATTTCTGGGGCGAATTTTTGAAGGTGCCCATAGACAGAAGTGTAACCGTTAGGATGGGCGATATAAATCACTTTGCCATAACCCCAATGCGAAATTTTAATACGCGTTACGGTTCCTTCTCCAATTGCATGGATGGGCAGACCTTCCCGCTGTTCGGTTTTAATATCGATGCCCGAATGGAAGTGGTTGGATCTAAGCTCGCCAAAGGTCCCGGCCAATATTATAGGAATATCCAGAGGAGGCCTAAAAGCATCTTTCGGATAGTTGCTCTGACCAAAATTTAAAACTGGAAGTAGAAGTAGAAGACCAAAAAAAGCTTTTCTCATAATTCTTGAAATGGTTACGAAATTAGCCAAACAGTTTGGATTCATAAAAATAAGGTCTGCAAAAAAAATGAAAGTATACTATGTACCAACGGATTTTAGGTCGTTAAAGTATGGGCCAAAGAATATTTGAAAAAAGTATTGGTAAGTACTCATAGGTATATTAACTTTGTGTAAAATGCATCGTATTCGATTCTATGAGCGAGTTGGTCAAAGTAGTCGATTCTTTAGAGAACAAGATTAGTAAATTGTTGCACAAATTAGAATTGCTGCAGCAAACCAATTCACGATTGGGAGAAGAACTTGACTCCTTAAAGAATGATCGGGAACATGTTTTGAATTCCGTTTCAGAATGGGAAGAAAAATATAACTCACTCAAACTTGCGAATACAATGCTTGGCAGTAATACAGATAAATCAGAAGCTAAGCTTAAAATAAATACGTTAATCAGGGAGTTGGACTATTGTATTGCCCAGTTGGCGGAATAATCCGAGAAGAGGATGTCAGAGAAGCTCAAAATAAAGCTTTCCATTGCAGATAGGGTTTATCCCCTGACCATTGATCCAAGCCAAGAAGAAGGCTTGAGAAAGGCGGCCAAAAATATAGAGCAGTTGGCAAAGAAGTTTGAACAGAGCTATGCGGTAAGGGATAAGCAAGATGTTCTAGCTATGTGTGCCCTACAGTTCGCCTCCAAAATTGAACAACGGGGTATCGACCATTCAGAAGGTACAAGGGAAGCTACCGATCGCCTAAAGGCCTTAGATCAATTGATTACCGACAAGCTTGGTATAAAATAAATACGTTCTTTAAAATAATATAAGTTACTGCCCACATTGGTATTATCTTTTGACGAACTCAACACTAATTAGTTTAAAAAGGGTGAGTTTAGGTTGTAAAAGCAAGCCTTACTTGTATAAGGATCCTTGAGCAGTCTGTTAGCCCTAAACCTGTTTATAGGAGTTTGTACAAAACTTCTCCAATGTGGGCTTTTTTTTTTAATAAATCATAGGATAAATGGAGAGTACGACTTTAATTATAGTAGGTATCATAGGCCTCGCTGTCGGTTTTGCGATAGCCAAATTTATGGAAAAGGGCAAAGCGTCGAAGACGCTCATTAATGCGAAAAAGGAGGCGGAGACCATTCTTAAAAATGCGAAAAACGAAGGTGAGAGCATTAAAAAAGACAAGATATTTCAGGCTAAGGAAAAATTTTTAGAGCTAAAGGCAGAGCATGAAAAGGTAATTATCAGTAAAGACAAGAAGATGAGTGAAGCCTTGAAACGCACTCGCGATAAAGAATCACAGGTAAGTAGCGAACTGGCGAAGAGCAAGAAACTCAACGAAGAACTTGATGTTAAGATTCGGGAGGTAACCCATAGAGAAGAAATTTTTGAAAAGAAACAGGCTGAATTAGATAAGTTGCACAACAATCAGGTGCAACAATTGGAGGTAATCTCAGGGCTATCTGCCGATGAGGCCAAAGGGCAATTGTTGGAATCTTTAAAGGAAACGGCAAAGACAGATGCTATGGCATTCGTACAAACAGCAGTCGAAGAGGCCAAACTTACAGCCCAGCAAGAGGCTCGAAAAATAGTAATCAATACCATTCAACGTATCGGAACCGAAGAGGCGGTCGAGAATTGTGTTTCCGTGTTTAATTTGGAGTCTGATGATGTTAAAGGCCGAATAATAGGTCGGGAAGGAAGAAATATAAGAGCTCTAGAATCGGCTACAGGGGTTGAAATCATTGTTGATGATACGCCTGAAGCTATAATTCTTTCTTGTTTCGATTCGGTACGCCGTGAAGTGGCCAGGTTATCCCTTCACAAGCTTGTGACCGACGGACGGATTCATCCGGCGCGCATAGAGGAAATCGTTAAGAAGACCGAGAAGCAAATAGAACAGGAAATAGTAGAGGTCGGTAAGCGCGCAGTTATCGATTTGGGTATCCATGGACTGCACCCCGAATTGGTACGTGCGGTAGGGCGAATGAAGTATCGCTCATCGTATGGCCAAAATCTTTTACAGCACTCTAGGGAAGTGGCAAAGCTTTGTGGCGTTATGGCGGCCGAGTTAGGGCTTAATGCCAAATTGGCCAAAAGAGCAGGACTTCTTCATGATATAGGCAAGGTTCCGAACACCGAAACCGAAATAGAGACACCACATGCCATACTGGGTATGCAGTGGGCTGAAAAATATGGTGAAAAGCCCGATGTGTGTAATGCAATAGGTGCCCACCATGACGAAATAGAGATGAAAACTTTGATTTCACCAATAGTACAAGTCTGTGATGCCATAAGTGGTGCGCGGCCTGGTGCACGAAGACAAGTACTCGATTCATATATCCAACGCCTTAAGGATTTGGAAGACATAGCATTTGGATTTGGCGGCGTTCAAAAGGCTTACGCTATTCAGGCAGGAAGAGAGCTTCGGGTTATTGTCGAAAGTGAAAAAGTTAGTGATGAAAAAGCGGCCCAGCTGTCTTTCGAAATATCACAGAAGATACAGACCGATATGACCTATCCTGGGCAGGTAAAAGTTACCGTAATTCGGGAAACCCGATCGGTGAACGTGGCGAAATAGCCATGGTTTAAAAGTCATTTGAAAACGCGCATTTAGCGCGTTTTTTCATTTATGGTCAGATGATTTTTATCATGTTTTTATCTTGTACGTAGGTATACCTTTAGGTAAAATTAAAACGTACATGTCATGAAAAAAAGAACACCTGTATCCACGATAATGACTAAAAATGTTATTACCCTCAACCACACTGATAATCTAGAAACTGCGGAACGCCTTTTTAAAAAGAATAAGATTAGGCATATTCCTGTTATATCTGGAGATAAAATTATGGGTATGTTAAGTTTCACCGACTTAATGCGTATTAGTTTTGCCGATGCTGTAGACGAAAACGAAGATGAAGTTGAGACCATGGTTTACAATATGTTCACCATAGAACAGGTCATGGCAAAAAACTTGGTAAGCGTATCTTCGACCGCCACCATCAAAGAGGTGGCAGAAGTATTGGCAAAACAGGAGTTTCACGCCCTCCCTGTGGTAGATAATGATAAATTGGTCGGAATCATTACGACGACCGATCTAATCAATTATTTATTACAACAGTTTTAACCTTTCATCGGTCGTTGCCTTTATGGAAACGGCCGATTTTATTAACAGTCCATAGTCGATTTAGACAATGGATGGGCCATATGAACGCTACAATGCACATTTTCACCCATAACTTTTCTTTCTATCGACGATGTGTCGAAATACGCCTTTTTTCGCTATTTTAGGTAAATAATTTTCTAAAATCATACGAAGGTGTTCAAATTTTTCAGATTCCTATGTTCCATTGTGACCATCTCTGGAATAATACTTCTAACCTCTTGCTCAAAAGAAGAAAAGAAAGTGCTGGTATTTTCATCGCTTACCGAAGAACAGAAGCGGCTGCCCGAGCATGCGCTTTCTTCGATGACCATAGCTGAAGGCTTGAACCTGCAATTATTCGCCTCGGAGCCTATGGTTCACAATCCGACGAATATGGCCATAGATGCCAAGGGCAGGGTTTGGGTGTGCGAGGGTAGTAATTACCGATCTTTTGCCAACCCTGACATATCCTATGAAAATGAGGGGGATCGAATATTGATTTTGGAAGATACCGATAATGACGGTGTGGCAGATACCTCGAAAGTTTTCTATCAAGGGCAAGACGTTAATGCGGCCCTCGGAATTGCCGTTTTGGGAAACAAGATTTTTGTGTCTGCAAGTCCAAATGTTTTACTCTTTACCGATGCGAACGGTGATGATATTCCCGATAGCAAAGACATACTTTTCTCAGGTATCGAAGGAGTCGACCATGATCACGGTGTGCACACCTTTGTTTTTGGCCCTGACGGACGCCTGTATTTCAATTTTGGGAATAACGGAAAACAGTTGCTCGATAAGAATGGCGGCGTAATTAATGATATTCATGGCAATGAGATAAAGGCGGATGGCGCCCACTTCCGTGAAGGTATGGCCTTTCGCATGGAGATGGATGGTTCTAATGTAGAAGTACTAGGACATAATTTCAGAAATCCCTATGAGTTATCGGTAGATTCCTATGGGGGTATTTGGCAGTCCGATAATGATGACGATGGCAATCGAGGTACTCGAATAAACTATCTCATGGAGTACGGTAATTATGGTTTTAAGGATTTGCTCACTGGTCAGAATTGGAGGGAAAGAAGAACCGGATGGGAAGAGGAGATACCCAAAAGGCACTGGCATTTGAATGACCCGGGTACCGTTCCCAACTTATTGCAAACTGGCTCTGGATCACCTTGTGGAATCGTAGTTTACGAAGACGACCTTCTTCCGGAAAAATATCGGGGTCAGCTCATACACGCTGAACCAGGGCACAATGTGGTTCGTAGTTATATTATCGATCAGCAGGGTGCGGGGTATACGGCTTCCATAGAAAACCTGGTCAAGAGTGAAGATGATTGGTTCAGGCCTGACGATGTTACTGTAGCTCCCGATGGTTCACTTTTTATTTCCGATTGGTATGACGGAGGAGTAGGGGGTCATAAGGCAGAAGATATCGAGATGGGAAGAATTTATCGTTTGTCCACTTCCGACACCTACAACTTTGAGCCTTTGGACTACACGACCGGGGAGGGGGCGGCAGAAGGATTACTTTCCGATAATATGGACCTATTTTATAGCTCGTGGAAACAATTGCATGCCATGGGCGACGAGGCGGAACCGTACCTGAAGAGACTCATTAAAAAAGGCGGAATTGCGAAGGCCCGAGCCCTATGGTTGGGAGCGGAAAATGATACGAAGACCGATTTTTACCTTAAAATGGCCTTGCAAGACGATGATGAGAAGATACGGATGCTAGGAATACGTATGGCCCGGTATTTAGCAAGCGATTCCCTCGAGAATTATTTGGAGAAAGTGGTCAATGACCCCTCTTCACAAGTACGTCGTGAAGCCGCCATTGGCCTACGGTATTTAGGAACACCCAAAGCTGCCGAGCTCTGGGCGACGTTGGCCCAGCAACATACCCCAGGCGACCGCTGGTCTTTGGAGGCCTTAGGAATCGGGTCAGATATACATCCTGATCTCTATTTCGCAGCCTGGAAGAAGAAAGCAGGCCAGCAATGGGCCGATGACGTTGGAAAGGAAATCGTCTGGCGCACACGGGCTTCCGCAACGGTTCCTATGCTCGCCGAACTGATCATATCAAGGGATCTTTCAGAGAAAACCTTGGCATCTTATTTTCGGGCCTTCGATTTTAAAAAGCATCCAAAGAAAAACGAAACCCTCCTTGCTTTGTTACAAGTTGAACATCCCTTGGTAACTAAAATAAAGGCCTATGCTATAGGTCAGTTGGATGTTGACTTTGTTCAAGCCTCCCCAAAGAATTTGAGGACGGTAAAGCGAATTTTGCCGGAGATAGCCGGAGCACCTGAATGGCTATTTATTGTGAAGAAACTCGGGTTGAAAGATCAAAACAAGGAAATTTTTGAAATGATGGTTGAAGGATCGGATGAAAACTTGCGTAAGGAGGCTACATCCTTACTGTTCGACCTTGAAGGCGGTACTCTCGTAACCAACTTCCTAAAATCGGATGCAAGTGAAGCTGATAAAATGGAGATTCTCAATGTGATGTCCGGTGTCTCTCACAAGGAAGCTATTACTTTGCTTAAGAACCTATTGGCCGAAGATGCCATGAGCCATGCTCTAACACGGAGGCTTGTGGAAGCTATGGGAAATTCTTGGGGCGGTCAAAAAGAATTGTACTCCCTTCTTGAAGAAGGAAAATTACCGGAGGCACATAAAACGACTGCGATATTGAAATTAATGACTAGTTGGAACTCGACTATAAAAGAAAATGCCCTAAAATTTTTAGATGGCACTCTAACGGAAGATATTAATATAGAAACCTTGGTGGCACGTAAAGGAGATGCGGTTCACGGTAAGGCTCTCTATGCAACCTATTGCAGTTCCTGTCATGTGGGAGGTAATGGCGTAGGTACCGATTTCGGCCCTGGCCTATCCGATATAGGAAACAAATTGTCGAAACAATTCTTATATTCCAATATAATATACCCAAGCGCGGGTATAAGCTTTGGTTATGAAGGGTATACCGTAAAAACGAAGGACGGAAGTACGTATACGGGTTATATTTTAAGTCGTACCGAGGATGAAATAACGTTGAAAATGATGGGAGACATACAGAAGGATATAGAACTTTCCAATGTTGAATCTATGGTGGCCATGGAAAAATCCCTAATGACCGAAGGCTTACACAAGGTAATGTCGGAAGATGATTTGGTCGATTTGGTAACCTATCTTGAAACCTTAAAAATAGAAGAAGAAATTGTAGCCCTTCGATAAGCTTCAAAACTCCGATCCTCCATGTTAGTATAAGAAAGTATAACCTGCAATTTCGAAAAAACAAATTAGGCCTTATTCTTTTTATGGTTGGACACGCTTTTTTAAGTCTCAAACCCATTTTATATTAGTAAATACGTATTGCTATTGCATACATTTTTGGCCATTGATTAGTAATAGTTCAAAAAAAGTACGTGTTAATTTCTAATGGATAAAAATTTATCGTATTGTTAGTTAGTAAGGATAGATTCTTGATATTAGAAGCTATCTTAGGATAATCAGAAACTTGTACTTTTTATGGCCTTAAAAGTAGTAATCTCACATAAGACTAGATATAAATATGATCGCCGTGTCAATCTTTCCCCTCATATTTTTAGATTGCGCCCCGCTCCTCATAGTAGAACTCCCATTGAGGCATATTCCATAAAGATAAAACCCGAAAACCATTTCTTTAATTGGCAACAAGACCCTTTTGGTAACTATTTAGCCCGTCTTGTTTTTCCTGAGAAGACCGATGAGCTTGTAGTTGATGTCGAGATTATTGCCGACCTTAAAACGATCAATCCGTTTGATTTTTTCGTTGAAGAATCCGTAGAGGAATTTCCTTTTACATATTCCAAGGACTTGCAGAAAGAGTTACGACCTTATCTTGAGATCACTGAAGACGGCCCTCTGTTAAGGCAATGGCTAGATGAAATAGACCGAACCCCGAGAAGGACCATAGATTTTCTTACAGGGCTCAACAGTCAACTATATAGGTATTTGAACTATACCATTCGAATGGAGCCTGGAGTGCAGCATTGCGAACAGACGCTAGAAAAAAAATTGGGTTCTTGTCGAGATTTTGCTTGGCTTTTAGTGCAGACGCTTCGCCATCTTGGGTTGGCTGCGCGCTTTGTATCAGGTTATTTGGTGCAGTTAAAGGCCGACGAAAAATCACTGGATGGTCCGTCAGGTCCCGAGGAAGATTTTACGGACCTGCACGCCTGGGCAGAAGTATACCTTCCGGGTGCGGGCTGGATCGGTTTGGACGCTACCTCTGGGCTGTTGGCAGGGGAGGGGCATATTCCTTTGGCCTGTACACCCTCGTATGAAAGTGCGGCCCCGGTTTCCGGATTTACAGACCCTTGCGAAACCGAATTTGAATTTGATAATTCCGTGAGCCGTATTTTTGAATCGCCGCGGGTTACCAAGCCCTATACCGAAAATCAATGGAAAGAAATTTACGATTTAGGTTTTAGGGTAGAAGAAGAACTACAACAGAACGACGTTCGACTTACCATGGGTGGCGAACCTACCTTTGTTTCAATCGATGATATGGAGTCTGAGGAGTGGAATACTGCCGCAGATGGTGATCATAAGAGAGAGTTGGCTAGTTCTTTATCCCTTAGGTTATTAGAAGTTTTCGGCAAAGGAGGCGTACTGCACCATGCGCAAGGAAAATGGTATCCCGGCGAACCCTTGCCCCGATGGCAGATTGGTGTTCATTGGCGTAAAGATGGGGTGCCCATTTGGAATGAACCTAAATGGTTGGCCTCATTTACGAAAGCCTATGAATTACCAGAAAATATTACGGCCACTTTTTTAAAGACCCTCTGCTCTAAACTCGGTTGCTCGTATGAGACCCTTATGCCCGCTTATGAAGATGGTTTCTATTTTTTATGGGAAGAAGGGAAATTACCGGTAGATGTAGACCCAAAAGACTACGAAAAGAACGATTCCGCCTTGCGGCGAAAGTTGGGCGAAGTATTAGAGCAGGGTGTAGGTAAGGTCATTGGCCATGTGCTACCGTTGACCAAACATGAAAAGAGATGGATAACCAACCCTTGGGAGTTTCGAAATAGACATTTGTTTCTAACCCCGGGGAATTCGCCGATTGGACTTCGATTACCTTTAGAGTCTTTACCGAAAGAACCTGAAGTGCCTTCGGAACCTACGGCAGAGCCTGAACTGTTTGAAGCGAAGCCGGAATTGGCAGCACATGCACAAGAACTAAAGGAGCGCAGCGAAGGCAGTACTGACAAGTCGACGATAAAACAACCTTTCGTCCGCACCGCAATTTGTGCTGAAGTACGCGATGATAAGTTATTTCTTTTCTTACCACCTCTTGACAGTGCGGAAGAGTTTTTAGATTTGGTAGCAAGTATCGAGGCCACTGCCACTGAATTGAAGGTGCCCATATTGTTGGAAGGGTATGAACCTCCGAGAGACAATCGTTTGGAGGTGCTCAAGATTACACCGGACCCGGGTGTGATTGAGGTCAATGTGCATCCCGCCAAAAACTGGAAAGAATTGACTGAAAATACACTTACCCTTTATGAAGAGGCCAAAAAAGAGCGTTTGGGCACTGAAAAGTTCATGTTAGATGGTAAGCATACCGGAACCGGTGGCGGCAATCATGTGACGTTGGGCGGAGTCACGCCTGCAGATAGTCCGTTATTACGTAATCCGCAGTTATTGAGAAGCTTGTTGACCTTTTGGCAGCACCACCCTGGCCTTTCCTACCTGTTTTCCGGGGCATTTATCGGCCCGACCAGTCAGGCACCACGGGTAGACGAAGCAAGGCTGGAAAGCCTTTACGAACTTGAAATAGCCTTTTCACAAATTCCCGAAGATAAAGAAGTGCCGTTCTGGTTGACGGATCGCCTTTTCCGTCACCTGCTTACCGATATTACTGGAAACACCCACCGTGCCGAATTCTGTATCGATAAACTCTATTCCCCTGATTCCTCTTCAGGCCGCTTGGGGATTTTAGAACTAAGGGCATTCGATATGCCCCCTCATGCCCAGATGAGCCTCATGCAAATGTTGTTGGTGCGCACTTTGGTTTCGTGGTTTTGGAAAAAACCGTATAAACACGATTTAGTACGATGGGGTACGGAACTTCATGATAAGTTTTTATTGGAACACTATGCAAAGGAAGATATCAAGGATGTGGTCGAGCAGCTGAACGATGCGGGATATCCCTTTAAACTGGATTGGTTCGATCCGTTTTTCGAATTTCGTTTTCCTCTATATGGCATGTTGGAAATTAATGATATCCATTTGGAACTTCGTATGGCCATTGAACCTTGGAATGTGCTCGGGGAAGAGATGTCAGGTAGAGGTACGGCACGATATGTCGATTCTTCCCTCGAACGGGTACAGGTCAAAGTCAGTAACTTTACGGAAGAAAGGTATACCCTTACCTGTAATGGAGTCAAGGTAGAACTGAGTCCGACGGGAACAAAGGGCGAGTATGTCGCCGGTGTGAGGTACAAGGCTTGGGACCCTTGGTCGGCCTTACACCCTACTATCGAGGTAGACACTCCTTTGGTATTCGATATTATCGATAATTGGAATAATAAGTCCATTGGAGGATGTACGTACTTTGTCTCACATCCAGGTGGGCGTTCGTACGATACCTATCCAGTAAACAGTTTTGAGGCAGAGTCGAGAAGAATTAATCGTTTTTGGGAGTTTGGTCATACCCAAGGCGATGTCATGCCGATAGAAACTGTTCCTACATCTAATTTTGTCGGTAGAATGGTGGAACCTAAACAAGCTTCCAATACATTTGTATTTAAGAAAGTACCTAAAAATCACGAGTACCCGCATATCACGGATTTGCGGAAGAAGTAATCAATTCAAATAATGCCCACAACACAGACTAGCTGGTTACATAGTTATAGTACCAATCAAGGAAACGATGAATTGTACACGCCCCAAAATGGAGTCAAACCCTATTGGGAAAAGCTTTTTGAAGGCTTTGATCGGTTAGGGATCAATGGTCTCACTGCCCGCCAGAAGGATATTGATTGGTTACTTTCAGAAAACGGGGTAACCTATAATGTCTACAATGATCCTCAAGGGATGAACCGTCCCTGGAATTTGAATGTGGTTCCTTTTTTACTGCATCAAAATGAATGGCAGACGGTCGAAAGGGGTTTGCAACAGCGTGCTGAATTGTTGAATCTGGTTTTGAATGACGTCTATGGGGAACGTACGTTGATAAAGAATGGAATTATTCCACATGAGGTCATTTACGGACATCGTGGATTTTTGAGGCAATGTGCAGGAATTGAATATACTACCGAAAAATTCCTCTCGATCTATGCAGCTGATCTTTCTCGAGGAACCGACGGCCGCTTGTGGGTGGTCAATGACAGAACGGAAGCCCCATCGGGTATGGGCTATGCCCTCGAGAATAGGTCTACCACCAGTCGTATACTTCCCGAGATGTATACTAGAATGAACGTGAAACGACTGGCAGGGTTCTTTCAGGAGTTCAATCAAATGTTATTGGACGCGTCTCCCTCAAAAAAAGAAGATCCGAACATTGTTATTTTAACCCCGGGTTCGCATAACGAAACCTATTTTGAACATGCCTATCTCGCTTCATTTTTGGGATATCCCTTGGTTCAAGGCAACGATTTAGTGGTACGTGACGGTTTTCTGTGGATGAAATCGTTGCAAGGGTTGATGCAGGTCGATGTGGTGTTGCGAAGGGTAGATGATGTTTTTTCAGACCCCTTGGAATTGCGTGAGGATTCGCACTTAGGGGTTGCTGGACTTTTGGATGTAGTACGTCGTAAAAACGTTTCGATTATTAATCCCATAGGAAGTGCGGTGATGGAGAACCCGGGGTTGATTCCTTTTATGCCGTCTATCGCAAAGTACCTTTTGGGCGAAGATTTAATTCTTCCCCAAATCGCTTCATGGTGGTGTGGTCAAGAAAAAGAGCGAAATTACGTGCTTCAGAATTTGTCGAATTTGGTGATAAAAAGAATTGATAGAACGAATAGGGAAAGTATTTACTTTGGGGAATTCATGACTTCCAAAGAATTGAATCATTTGACCGAAGATATCAAGAGAAGGCCCTATCGTTTTGTAGCCCAAGAAAGAATTAGCTTTTCGACCGCACCCAACCTGATCAAAGACGCGCTTGAACCTAGAAATTTGGTGGCGCGCGCATTTTGTATTGCCTCGAAGCAAAACTATAACGTTATGCCAGGAGGTCTTATTCGGGTAGCTCCCGATCGAAAAACCGTTCGTGTATCGAATCAACGTGGGGGTACCAGTAAAGATTTATGGGTGTTACAAGATGAGTCGATTAAAAACGATAAAAATCGCCATTGGCAAAAAAAATCGTCTGTTGCGATTTCTGGCTTGAACGACTTACCTAGTCTAACGGCCGAGAATCTTTTTTGGGCAGGTCGATATGTAGGCCGTACTTTGGTCAATGCGAGGTTTATCAGAATGGTCATTCGACAAATGGCCATGGTGCAACATCGCGATGAAAAGCCTGACTCGGTCAAGCTGCAAACCTTGTTCAAGGCTGTCACACATCTGACCGGAACGTACCCTGGGTTTACTGAAAAAACGAAGGATGGAAAAATAGCCATGGATAACCCTTATGAAGAAATGTTGTCGGTAATTCTAGATACGGATCGTGTGGGCAGTCTGTCGCATACCATCAACATGTTCAACAACTCTTATTATTCTATCCGTAACCTTTGGTCTTCCGATATGTGGCGCGTTTTCGAGAATATTCAGCACTTGTGGCAGAATTTCCAAAATGGAAAGGACTTTTCCATAAATCGAATACAAAAGGTGTTGAACCAATTGATTACCCGTCTGATAGCATTTATGGGTCTTATCGAAGAAAGTATCATGGTACAACAGGGGCTGTTGCTCTATTTTATTGGTCTTCAATTGGAACAGAGCATGCTGACCATCACCAAGTGTAGGTCTTTGCTCACCATCAAACATGACGAACAGGTTGAATACGACCTTTTGGAGTATTTATTGACCAGCCATGAAAGTCTTAACATTTATCGGTATAGCTATCGTTCTTTCATTCAGTTGGAGCCTGTGCTCGACTTGGTAGTTTTAGATCTTGAATATCCGAGGTCATTGACTTTTATGATCAATCGTTTACAAAAAGATATTGCGCGTCTGCCACACTCTAAGAAAGACAACCATTTGACCAGTTATCAGAAATATGTGTTGAACGCCTTTTCAAAACTACGGTTGGCCGAATCTTCAGACTTGGCCAAAACCAGATCTGAGAATGATTATGTAAGAAAGGAATTGGAAACGTTGTTCGAAGACCTTTCAGAACTATTGTACAAGACTTCACAATCGATTTCGGGTACCTATTTCAACCACACCGATAGACAAAACCAATTGGTTACACCGTCGTTTCCTATTTAGTATGATTTATAATGTGACCCATACTACCAAGTACGAGTACAATGCCCCAGTGAGTTATTGTCATAATATTGCCACCCTCAGACCGCGGCAAGCGCAGGGCCAAGAATTGCTGGCATATAAAATTAAAATCAGTCCTGAACCGGCAGAGATTTCTGAACGCATCGATTTTTTTGGGAATTACATTACCCGTTTTTCCATTCAAACGGAACATAAAGTACTCCAGGTGATAACCAAGAGCAAGGTGATGCGAAATTTTGCCCAGTTCAAGGAATCTCTTGATTCCGAAGCCTGTAAAGGTGTAACGCTAGGGGAGGCCCATCAGGCATTACGTGGTAGTGACGCTGCAATTTTAGAGGCCAAACAATTTATTCTGGAGTCTATTTTCATCAGACATACCGGTGTATCTATTAAGAACTATGCCGAGCTCTCCTTTCGTGAAGATCGATCGGTTTTTGACGCTTCTTACGAACTGATGCAACGTATCTATACTGATTTTGAGTTTGTACCGGGGTTCACGAGCATATCGACACCTATTCTTGAAGTAATGGAACAAAAGAAAGGAGTCTGTCAAGATTTCGCGCAGATTGCCATTGCCTGTGTTAGATCGGTGGGGTTGCCCGCCAGATATGTCAGCGGCTATATTGAAACACTTCCTCCACCGGGAAAAGAAAAATTGGTAGGTGCCGATGCTTCACATGCTTGGTTTTCGGTGTTTATTCCGGGCTTTGGTTGGGTCGATTTTGATCCTACCAATAATCAAATTCCTATGGACCAGCACATCGTTGTGGGTTGGGGACGCGATTATTACGATGTACCGCCCCTTAAAGGGGTGGTCTATGGTAGCGGAAAGAGCAAGCTGAAGGTATCCGTCGATATTTCCGAAGCGGTATAGGTCAACCCGTAGATGACCGCACTATTTTCAAAACGTGTTGGAAGTTAGTTAGAGCTATTTTATAGGTTGATCCAATAAGTCAGCTTAAAAACCAAGGCGCGATTTTTGCTTGCAAAGTTCTCAGGGAAGTAGTTTTCCGTATATACAATATAAAAATCGGAAGCAGGTTTATAACGCCACTGAAACCTTAGGTTCAAGTTCATATTGTCCGTCAAATTGTTATACTGGTAGTATCCCGTAAAAAACAATTTATCGGTAAAGGTAACGTCAAGTTTTGGACCTAGAAGGAATAACTCCGCATCCCCATAATCTTCGCTCAATTTGAGGTTGTTATAGTCAAATCGCATGGCAACATTGACATAGGGTTGAAAGCGCATGTTCAGTTGTCCTGATATATTCAAATTAGTGCCGTTATAAAACCCTCCATAAGATGAACTGAGAAGGAAATTCAATTTTTTAATCGTATTACTTTGAAAAGAGGCCAGAAATGAATTCCAATGAAACTGTTGTCCTTCCAAGAACTGTCTAAACTGAGCCGCACTTATAGGATTGAAATCGAGGGTCAATCGTTGAAAAACGTGTTCGAAATCAAAGGTTAACATGGCCGAATTCTGAAAGCTTACCACATAGCCGAGGTTTGATTTTCTATCCACTAGTGTGCCGTCGGGCAGGTAGGTATCGTTTAATCGTGCCTGAGGCCCCGAATAAAGTATCACGTCTCCTTTCGGATACATTTTATAGGCTACTTCGGAATAATACCCCATTTGCCCAGGATATACGGTGCTTCCTGGAACAAATCCCACCTCCGCATTGAAGTTTTTATTGACGAAAAAACCTCCTACATTGGCCGTCAAACTTCGGTCTGAATATTGAAAAAAAGCAGATCCCGATTTAGTTTTGGGCTTACTGTTTGTATCAAACGACTGTGCAAAAAACGAGCTGTGGTACCAACGATTATCCTTACTTCTTAAGACGAGGTCGGCATCCAGTACTCTATTATATGTATTGGGTGTGGGCTGGTCTTCTACGTTGGTTCTCCTAAAAATAGAAGGATGAAAGAACTTTAGGGAATCGCCCTCTTGTACCCCTAAACTTTGTTTGTTTACAAAGGTAACGGAAAGACTGGACTGTTCTAAAAACATTCTCTGAATGGTCGCGACGGTATAGTTTTGGGCCGGTAATCCAAAATCCAACATTTCTTTGGTATGCATGTTCATTACCCCAAGACGCCACTTTTGATTGATGGTACCGCTAAGCCTTGCGCCATAAAGAATAGGAACCTTTTGGGAAATTCCGGCCGTGTCACGTACTATACCTATGCGCCGTGAAAAGAAAGGTCGGGCAGATTCGAAACCTGCGTTGTCAAAAAGGTCGTTGTTCTCTAAAAAAAACTGTCGTCGCTCCGGAAATTGAAATTCAAATCGAGTGAGGTTCAGTATTTGTTCATCGACCTCAATTTGCGAGAAATCGGGATTGACCGTGAGGTCTAAGTTCATGGAAGGTGTTATTCCTACTTTGGCATCGAATCCGGCTTGTAGATCCGTAGACGATTGTTCAGGGTCTACTTCCTTGTCTTGAAAGCTACCACCGGCCACATAAGGAATAACCGATATGTTGGTGCCCGCCTTGGGGATGGGGTCTTCCCATACAAGTTGACCGGCAAAGGCGAACGTACCGGTATAAAACTGTCTTGGCGTTCGTACCCAGGCAGATTTTATATTGCGTTTTTTGTCGAGCCTATCAAAGGTGACGTTCCACTCTTTTACATCGCTTTTATATCTAAAACTCTTGAAAGGGATGGCTATTTCGGCAATCCACCGATCTTCATACCGCACTACTTTAGTAAACCATTTATTATCCCAGTAAATATTAAAAGCGTTTTCGCCGTTGCCTCCACTGGAAACAGTACCGTCTCTTTTGGCACCTGCGGCAGTGACGTTAAAAAAATATCCGTTCAATCGGTCATTATAGGGGCCGAATATAAATGAGACATTATCATTCAGGGAATAATCGAAATCCCTACGTAGGGTACTGACCACATCAGGGCTATCATCATCATAACAAATGAATGCTACATAGAGGAATTCGTCGTTGAAGGTCATACGCGCCTCTGTTTGAAAAGGTGATGGAAGGCTATCAACGGGAAAGTTCTGATACCAGTTGTCGGCTACATCGGCCTGTTTCCAACTCTCTTCCTCAAGCTTACCGTCGAGTACGATTTCGTCTTGTGCTTTTTTTATGCTCAACTTCGTACCGGGAAGATTTTGACCATAGACCCAAGAACATAGGAATATGAATAAAATCGGAAAAGACCGTTTCATTTTTTAAATTCTTTATTATTTGAATATCGGTAAAGCCTCAAACCTTCTCTTTAATATAATCGGATAAACGCAACGAGAGGGCTACCAAGGTCAATGTTGGGTTGGGCGCCCCGGAGGTGGTGTAGCATCCCGAACCGGCCACATAAAGATTTGAAATCCCATGCACTTGGCAATTTGGATCTACTACTCCTTTTTTTGGGGTATCGCTCATTCGAGTGGTGCCCATATGATGCCATCCGGCATTGAGATCATCGGGCCACGCGGTATCGTCCTCATCACGTAAGAATTCGTTGAGCCGTACACGGCCCAGATTCGAAAGCCCCATTTGTCGGCCCAACAATTGATAGATTCTTCGTATGCTTCGCTTATCTAGTGCTGTAAGCTCCCAATTAAGTTTTGTTTTGGGTACCCCTAATTCGTCCTTTTCAGAAAGTAGGGTAACCCTTGAATTGGGGTTTGGCGCTTGCTCGATACGCGTATGCAAGGTAAATGCCCTTGAAATGCTACCCTCGGTAATTTTTTCTGCCGCGGCACGTGCATCTGCAATATCGTTCCAAAAGTTTTCCGCTGATTTTCTGGGATCTTCATTGTTCCATAGATCCATTTCCGATTTGAGGCTTCTTCCCAAGGTAAGGGGAAAGAGAGAAACCGTACCATTCAAAATTTGGTTTTCACGTTGTGACTTCTCGGTGATGGCCAGTTCTGCACGCACTTCGGTATCGGAACTCCAAGTGTATAGTTTTGTCGGAAAGGGTTTGAATAACCATAATTCTGCCGATGCGTGTTCTAGGTGCTCCATAAAATAACGCCCAACGAGGTCATTGTCGTTCCCTAAACCCTGTGAGGTCTGAGTTCGAGATGCCAATAAAAGTCTGGCATTTTGAATGGCTCCACAGGCTAAAATAAATTGTTTTGCCCTTATCTTACACGTTTTTCCACTATGGTTCTTTGCTACGACTTCATGTATTTTCGTAAGGTTTTCATTGCCAAGGATATCGACTACATTGGCGTAAGTATAGAGATGTACACTTTTTGAATTGATAATAGTTTCAGCATATAAGGAGTTGAAACGCGCCTCACTGAATTGCCAAAGTTTATTCCAGACCACGTTTTCATCTACGGGAAACGGAATCAAACCGGGAATTTTCGCTTTCCAACTTTCGAAATCATAGTTGTAGGGGCCTAATTCTAAGGTACGGTGGGCCCTTGAGTAGAACGGATCAAGCGCTTCCCTAGAAATGGGCCATCCACTGTGGGGAACCCAGTCCCTTTCTTGAAAATCAATGGGGTCATATGGCGAACACATACCTGCCCAATGACCAGTCGTTCCTCCAAAATAGTGTAACCGCGTCGATTGTAGGGGGTAGTATTTCTGTCCTGTTGTTTCCCCGGAATAGAGGCTTTGAACATCCTTATCGTATTCGAATCCCCCCCCTTCAAGAAGAATCACTTTTTTTTTGGAATCGATCCATTCGAGGGCAATGCTTATACCGGCCGTACCGGCCCCAATAATACATACGTCTCCTTCTATAATTGAATCGTCCTCAAGTTTTCTTGCGTCAATATGCATGTATGATTATTGGATTTCGGTCAACGTAAATAATGCACATTGACGAGCTTCGGTTCTTGATAATAACCATCCATCTATGGTTACGATTCTTTTTTCTTGGTAGTCTTTTTCGATTTTTAAGGCTAAGGTCTCGTCAATATTATTCATTTTTGGAGATTGCCCCTCCAATAGTAAATCTATTAATTTTCTTTGGCTATTTTCTATGGGATATTTATCAAGATACTCTTGACCTATAAAAACCATAGTAGGCCGGTCCCAGATTGAAGTAAGTGTTTTTGGAAAAAAAAGAGACACGTCATACACCGGTTTGGTAAGATAGTACCATGAAGGTATCGCCACAGCGGCGACTCCTAGGCTTGTCAATCCGATAAAATAGTTGCGCTTCATTTCTTAAATGTAACCACTTTTTTAATATAAAAACAAATTTTACCAGTCATCGGCATATTTACCTGGGTTCAGCCGTTATGGGGCTAAAAAGCAATGGGCCGAAATGCTACTTATTTCTCAGATACATTTTTTCGAGGTCTATCTTAACTTTGTAAATTTTGCTTATCCCGTTTTCCCCATGGTTCAAATATTGCTTGAGTTCCTCGATATTTTTGAAATCCTTCATGACGAGGCTATTTCTTTTACTAGTGAAATAAAGTGTTTTATTTACCTCATCATAGTAAGGACAGTATTCCATATATTTTGAGTTTATAGGGGCTCCGACATTATGAGCTGGTTCCCAATGACCGGAGGCATTTTTTCGGGATATATAGAGATCTCCACTTCCAAGACCGTCTTCAGTATTGTATTTGGTATAGATCAAGAAGCTTTCGTCGTGGGCTATAAAGGCATTGAACTCATAACCGCCACTATTGATATTTTTGTTTAGAAGTTGTGGGGCGTCGTAACCTTTTCCATTCCATTTCGCAAAATAAATATCGTCTTTTCCCATACCTTTCGGGGCATCCAAGGTAAAATATAAATTATTATTGTTACTAAGTGCAGGATAGAATTCATCAAGACTGGTATTTATAGCGGGGCCTAAATTGATTGGCTCCGACCAAGGCCCTTTTTTGGAACTTCTTGTCACATACCAGATATCGAAGTTCTTTTCTTCAACCGCATGGGTATCCCGAGGGCGATTCGATACAAAAAAAAGCTTTTTTTCATCCACCGATAAAAAGGGTTCGAGATAGCTGTGCCCATCGTTGAAGGAAAGCAACTCGGGGGACGACCATTGCCCATTTTTCTTGCACATGCGAACAATTTGTGATAGGGATCCAGACACATCTTGAATTGTAAAAAAAGCTTCGTTGGCATCTTTGGATAACGCAAGATCGCGGATGCTTACAAAATCATCAAGTCCATCATGAAACGTTTCAATCACAAGGCTATCTTGAGCCACCACTTGTAAAGAAAATGCCATTATAGCTAAAACCCTAAAGGAAAACCTTAAAAAATTTCTATCCACTGGTATCTGAATTTGTCGGTCTTTATGAGCTATCCGATTCTGCACGAAATCAGAGTAACCTAAGGGAGGAAAAATAGCTCAAAATAAACGTGCGAAGGTCTATGGAAGGTTGAATTCATTTATATTTTGTTCAGAGCATATCAATCTAAGCTATTGAATTCCTCACGTTTTTCATCCATCCATTTTTTCATGGCTTCTGGCGATTGCATCAATTGTTGCATTGCTTCCATGGCCTTAAGATGCGCTTCGTCTTTTTGTTCAAACATTTGCATCGCATGGTTTTGGCTCATGGCCGCTATGTCATCAAAAGTAGCGGCCTCAAATTCTCGGTCGCATGCACCTCCCAACTGTTTACATGTCATTTTTTTCATGGTATGGTTTGTTGTTGTTTACCATTTTAATCTATCCTTGGGGGTAGGTTATAATTTGAATTTAGTGAATTTGTTTGAAAACGCTTCGAATATAGCTCTTTCAGGGGAATTTTTTTCGACTCAGGGTCGGAACGGTAGTCTTGAAAATAAGGTCGCCTTCTGTGCGATGATTCTGTTTTAAGTGTTTTTTTTTGATAATGAGGTCAAGACCTGAAGGGCTTTGTCCGCATCTTTTTTAGCGACGAAAATATGATCGTGATAATAGCCTGCAATCACGTTGCAGCTTATCTGGTTCGTGGTCAATTCTTTTGAAACTAATGCTGTTAGGCCTACGGCTTGTAGCGAAGAATGAACTTCAAGCGTTATCCAAGAGGCTATAAAATCATATTCAAGATGAAGTTGATCAGCCTTTTTCCGGTCGATTACAATGGTGATACCTTCCTTTTCCTTAAACTCGCAGAGGGTATCCCTACGGGATATAATTTCTAAATCTTTGATGGAGGCAAACACATATTCTCCTTTATTGAGCTTAGGATTCAAACCTTTTACCAATTGTGAAAGCTTCTTCTCGCCCTTCATGTTGTTTTTTTAAAATAGTTGATGAGTGCAATGAAAGACACTAAACTCCATACACCTTCCAAAATGACAAAAGGGAGGTACTTCATCATGATGGAAGCTAGACAGGCTAAGCCAGCTCCCAAAAGATTCAATAGTATAAAAGTCAAATCGGTACGTTGTAGCTTTCCCATCACATTTAAGATATAGGCCATAAGTATCTGGAGTACCCCTAGAAAGCCTATCCAATCTATGAGGTTCATATTTGACGGGAATTGGGGTAAGTACAAACCATTCTAAATAGGGCCCTTGAGACTATATTTTCTTCATCTTTCATTTAGAAATGCTTTTGGCATTTAATCAATTTTATTTTTAACCGTCGGGGTAAAAAGGGGCTTACTGAAGTTCTTATACAGGGAATCTTATTTTTTAGGGGTCGTTCCTGTCTTGCTGAGTTCTAAAAAAATCACCCTTAAACTTGAATGAAATATTTTGTACTTCAGATCTACCTATGGTCGGTATCCCCATTATTTCTTTTTGATTCGTTTCCAAATTGACAGTAGGGCTTTTACGATCAATAAGGTCAACCCTCCGACAATAAGACCGACTACGAATTCTTTTAGGATAGATGGCAATTGAGGAACAAACTCATGTAAAAAATGAATATTGTGCACGAATATTCCACCAGCTACTAACATCAAGGCGATAGTGCCTATTACCGATAACCCTTTAATGACATACGGAAGAGCGTTCACCAGAAGATTCCCAACAGTATCCGAAAAGCTCTTGTCTTCATCGTTTAGATTGATAAGTTTCAACCCGAAATCATCCATTCTTACAATGAGGGCTACTATGCCATAAACACCTACCGTAGCGACTATGGCGATGACCGAGACGACAAGGATCTGAACCCATAAATTCTCCTTTACAACAGTACCTAAGGCAATAATCACAATTTCGACGGACAGAATGAAATCTGTAACGATAGCCGATTTGATTTTTTCCTTTTCCTTTTCCAGAATTTCTTCCTCAGAGAGGTTCTCGAATTTTATTTCTTCAGTGCTATGGGCATGGGGTACGAAAAACTCATATATTTTTTCCGCTCCCTCATAGGCTAAATAAATACCTCCCAGCAATAAGATTACCGTTATGACCACGGGTAGGAAGGCGCTCAATAGAAGAGCAATGGGCACTATAATGAGCTTGTTGATAAACGACCCTTTGGTTATGGCCCATAGTACAGGAATTTCACGGGAAGAAACAAATCCTGATGATTTCTCGGCGTTGACGGCAAGGTCATCACCAAGAATACCAGCCGTTTTTTTAGCAGCAACTTTGCTCATTGTTGCTACATCGTCCATAAGGGTAGCAATATCATCTAGCAAAGCAAAAAAACCTGAAGCCATTTAGGTGCAGTTTTTGAGTAAGGGAACAGCAATTTTCAAATCTCGATAAAAATAGTTCTCCGCATTAACCTGAAGCTAAAAATTGCGAACTTAATTCGTTACGTTTGTTTTTAGGTAGCCGACTACTGTAGGTTCAAAAAATCAGCTACGTTATTATAGTAAACCTTTTCCAGAATATCTTTGGACAAACCGATGCCTACGTTCTTTTGTCTTCTTATTTCTACAGAATCAGAGGTACTCAGGTATTTCCAAAGTATTTCATATTCCGAATCAAGATTCGCCCGTTCTTGATTAAGTTCGGTGGTGGATAATGAATCTTTTGGGGTATTGTTGCCGTAATCTGTACCAAAGAAAATACGGTCTTGGTATTTTTCAAAGAAAGCCTTGACTTTTTTGGAATCCTGACTGGCGAGGTCACCGAAACGTGCTGCAGGTTCGACACGAATGTTCGGAAATTTATCCAGCCGTTCCGCAACCATATCGACATTGTGTGACATACTGCCCGTATGGGCACAAAGGATTTGAAGATCAGGATTTTTTTCGATCCAATGGTCTCTTGCTGCCATAATCGTCTCGTATTTAGGAATTTCAGGATGCTGATACGCATGGTATTGCGGATGCTCACTATAATAACCGTAATGGGGGTTGTTGGGGTCGTCCAAAGGACGCCATGCTTGAATGGGCTCACCTATATGGGCCATTACCGGTATTCCCTCCTCCGTTAAAAAATCCCAGATGGGCTGAAGCCGATCGTCGTCTATTTGTATGAAACTTCCAGAAGCGTCTTTCGTAACCATCCCGAAATTTTTCCATACTTTGACCATTATGGCTCCTTGTTCAATTTCCGTTTTCAAACGGGCAATTTGTTTTTCTGCAAAATCGGGGGCATCGATACCAACACCAATCAGCGATGAACAGAGGTAGAAAAGTTCAGGGCGTGCATTCGCCAAAGCAACATAGTTGTCCCAACTTCTTCTAATTTCGGTAGCATCTTGATGCGCGACATCGACCAGTATGGCTTGCATGTTCCATTCATCAAAAAACTCGGGAAAATAATCGCGATCATATTGAAAATGGGAGTGGACATCGATTTTTCTAATTTCGTTCTTGCCGAGGGGTTGGTTTTCGACGGTTTCTTTTTCGGGGCTTGACTTACAGGCCGCAAAACCGATTAGTGCAGATAAGACATAGACAATTTTTCGCATGGTGTTGGTTTTATAAGGCTTTTGGCCGCTTCGGAAGCTATTTAGGCATCCGTACCGAGAAAAGCCGGTTATTCGTATTAGTGTATTAAGTTTCAGTTGTTCCCTCAGTTTGCCCTTCATCATCCGTGTTATTCTCCTCTTCTTTGTGAAGTGTGTTTTCCATGATGTTGAGCTTTTTCAATTTAGCTTTCCAGGTGGCTAAAGATGCTTTGTGGCTTTCCACTTTGTTGATGACTTCTTTTACCAAGGGATTATCGCCCGAGGCGTTGGAAAAGAATTGCAAATTGGTCTCCAACTGTATTATTTCACTTTTACTCTCATCAATTTTCTTTCTGATAAAACTGCGCTCGTTCTGAAGGGCCCTTTCATTATCTGCGTTCGCCAAACGTTGAATCTTGTTGCCATATTTCATCAATTCGGCCTCTTGATGCCCTATGTCTAATTTTTTGAAAAGGGCATCCAATATTTTATTGAACTTTTGATCAATACTTTTTTTCTTGTAGGGCACTCTGCCGTATGACCGGTATTCACTGATGTATTCCTTTACTTTTTTGAGGTCATTCTCCCTTTCCCCCGATAGTTCAAAGCTTTTCAAACGTTCCAAGCAGTCACTTTTCTTTTCAAAATTGGCCATTTCCTCCTGAAAACCTTTGTTTTTCAGAGCGTGTAGCCTATCAAAATAATGGTTACAGGCGTTTTTGAACTCTTTCCAAATTTTATCGGAATATTTGCGAGGTACATGACCTATTTTTTTCCATTCGCCTTGAATGCGTTTCATTTGCGGTGTTACGGTATCCCAGTCCTCACTATCTTTATAGGAGAGTGCCAACTCTAGCAATTCCCGTTTTTTGTCGAGATTGTCTTGCTGTTCCGATTTTAGGTTTTTGTAATAGGCGTTTTTACTTCGATTAAAATCACGCACTGCACTTTTAAAGGCTGTCCAAGTTTTATCGCTTTGGCTTCTAGGTACTTTTCCTGCGTTGAAGAAGTCGTCACGTAGTTTTTCGAGCTGTTTTATTTGTTGTTGCAGTGCTCTATGGCTATTGGCTATGTTTTCGTTAAGGTTTTTAATGGCGGAAATAATTTCCTTCTTTTTTTCGAGATTTTTTTCATACTCCTTTTCAAGTTCCTTAAAATGGTCTTGGCGTCTTTGATGAAGCACTTTGGTGGCATTACTGAACCGTTCCCAAATCGCCTCGCGATGTTCTTTCCCTACTGGTCCGATATCTTCTTTCCATACTTTGTGAAGGGTCTGTAATTCGCGAAATACCTTGTTGAGGTCAGGTTCAAGAGCCAAGGCTTCTGCCTGTGCTGCCAACTTTTCCTTTTCTTCCAGATTATGTTTAAAATCTAGATCTCTAAGCTCTCGGTTTAAATGTAGAAAATCATAAAAAATCTCAACATGGTGTTGATAGGTTCGCCATACATCATTATAACTGTTACGGGGTACCGGCCCTGCATTGCGCCATTGCTCTTGAAGGTCTTTAAACGTTTTGTAGGTAGAATTCATATCTTCCTCCACATTTACCAAGCCCTTTAACTCTTCAATAATGGCCAGACGATTAGTTAGATTGTCCTTTAACTCTTTTTCAAGGTGTTTATAATATTGATTGCGTTTTTCACGATAATCGGAATAGACTTCGTTGAATTGTCTTTTAGTGACGGAATTATATTTAAAATCGATTTCGTTGCCTCCGCTATTGATAAAGTCTTCTTTCTTTTGCTCTAAAAAATCTTGAAATTTCTGGTCAAATTCGTACTTGATACCATCCACATGTTTTTTAATGGCCTGCACTTTTTCGTTTCGCACCAATCTTTGCAATTCTCCGACCAAGTTTTCCATAGACATGGAATGATAATCCAATAGCGGAATGGTATGCCGATGATGGTTGTCATTATCTTCCGCATCTTCGGCATTGTTGTCATCAATTTCCTCTAGTACATCTTCCCTACCTTCGCTAGGTGTTTCGTCATCTGTACTCCGTTCATTTTCTGGTATGACAGATTTTTTCTTTTCGGCCGTATCCCCATCTTTTTTGGAAGTATCGATTGCCTCATCTTGTGAGCCTTGGAGGTTGCCCGTATTTTCAGTAGCTGACCCCATTTTTTTATCCTCAACTTCGGTTTTTTGCTCCGAGTCGTTGGATGCTTCTGGAGTTTTATTCTTTTTGTCCTCGCTCAATGTATCTTGTATTTGTCGATCCTTTTCTTCCGGCATGTTCAGTTGGTATTGCCATGGAAAGATACTAACAACAGCCCGAATGTCAAAGAGTATGGGTGAATTTAAGGTTCAACCGATATGGTTGGGCATAATGCCCGCTTACGAATTACTCCTGGCTAAGTAATTACGTGAATTATTTCCCTTTTTAGATAATTATTTTGGGTAGTGTTATTTCGGTACTTTTCTGGACTATTCATTCCAGATTTCCCAAGCCCGATCGGCCTGTAATTCTAACATGCGTAGTCCGTTGGAAACCTGTGCTCCCCGAACTTCTCCTTCCTTGAGAAATTTGGTTTTTTCAGGATTGTATATCAGGTCGAAAAGAAGATGATTCTCGCCAATATAGCGGTATGGAATATTTGGGGATTGCTCAATATTAGGATAGGTTCCCAAAGGGGTGCAGTTGACCAGTACGGTAAAGTCTTTCATAATGGAACCATCAAGCTCATCGTAGGACAGCTGCCCGTCTTTCGGATGGCGTGAGACGGAAGTATGTGAAATGCCGATACTATCGAGAACAAAAGCCACAGCTTTCGAGGCGCCACCTGTACCCAAAAGCAGGGCCTTGGTATGATGTTTCTTTATATATGGGAAAATAGCATTTCTAAAACCGTAAGTATCCGTATTATGCCCTTTGAGTCCGTTTTCAGTAAACTGAATGGTATTTACCGCACCAATTTCTCGGGCTTGTTCTTCTAAGGTGTCGAGATAGGGAATGATTTCCTGTTTGTAAGGAATCGTGACGTTCAACCCCTTTAGATTGGGATTCTTCTTGATTACCTTTTCGAATTCGGAAATCTTTTGAAGGTCAAAATTTTCGTAAGTATGGTCTTTCAGACCCATTTCAGAGAATTTCTGAGTGAAATACCCTTTGGAAAAAGAGTAAGAAATATTCTTTCCTATCAGTCCGAACCTATTTGATTTCATCATGGTACTTTTTGGTTGCCTTACTCCTTTTTTTAAATGCTAGCTTAATTATCAAGAATAAAAAATTCTTTTGTTCTTCAGTATTTATTGAAAGATTGGTCAACCTCTGTTGGCCAGGCTCTTGCTCATCATCTTTCTGTTTTTTCCATACCATTCCAATCCCAGAAGAATAAATATCCCTAAGAGAACAAATAATAGGGCCCACCAGGTCTCTGCGCTTGAAAAGTTCGGAAAATAACGTTCGTAATTTACAATAATTTCCTTGCCATTGGAGTCTAGAAGGGTTTGCCCGCTTGCATCGGTTTTAAAGATCGTCTTTTTCCATGGCCAAACCACTCCAAGGGATCCAGTTATAAATCCTATGATTACCGCAGTGGTTACGTGCTTGAAGTGCTTTAAGACATAGCTCAAAAGGTGGGAAAGGCTCACAAGACCAGTAGCTGATCCAAGAGTGAACACGGCTAAAATCTTAAGGGTGTCTAAACGGACTTGGTTGTTGACAAAACTGAAATCTCCCCGCAGCATTTCGACAAAAGTGTCGTAAAGCGCATTAACCGAATCAACCAGTAGCAAGACATAGTTACCTAAAAGGATTAAAATAAAAGAACCCGATAGCCCGGGCAAGGTCATGCCCGAAACACTGATGATTCCACATAGGAATATAAAGAACAGGTTGTCGTTTTCTTTGGCCGGATTCAGGAAGCTTATAGAAATACCGACCACAAGCCCGATGACACCGGCTATGATGGTTTTTCGGTTCCAATGTTCGAAGTCTTTTGAAATATAATAGATTGACCCTAATATCATCCCGAAAAATGCGGCCCATACGAACAACTCTTTTTTTTCCAAGAAAAAATCCAATAACTTCGATACACTAAAATAACTGACCAACATACCGAATATCAGAAGCGATAGAAAAGCCCCGTTCACGTACCGGTAGAAACTTTTGAACCTTCCGTTCAAAAGAAGCTTGAAAGCTTTTGCGTTTATTTTCTGTAAGGAATAGATAAATTCTTCATAGAAGCCCGCGACAAATGCAACGATTCCACCCGAGACCCCTGGAACCTTATTGGCCGCCCCCATACATAGACCTTTGACGACCAGAAAGAATTTATCAAGAAATGTTCTGGGGTTATACATTCGGGGCGTTTATTTTTTCGAAGCTGTTCTTTCAAGTATAAAAATAAGGGAAAAACCCACGATAGCGGCAATGATAGCAAAGATTAGTTGATGGTCTCCTTCGTAGGTGAAAGGAGAAATATTTTCATCGATAACGATGATTTTTTCACCTATACTTTTGGTCTCGAGCAACCTTTTCCATGGCCATATTTTATTCAAAGACCCTACGATGAACCCCGTAAGCAATGCCAAGGTCGTGTTTTTGTAATGGGTGAACATCCACTTTAATAACCGGGCAAAACTGAGAAGGCCGAAAATGGCACCCACGCCAACCACTGCAATAATCTTGAAATCTAGATCGTGAACGGCATCAATGACAGTTTTATAAGATCCCAAAAGTACCAAGATGAAGGCTCCCGAAATTCCTGGTAATATCATGGCACAGATGGCAAGGGCCCCTGAAAAAAAAAGATAGGGTAGGCTTCCTATATTTTCAGAGGGTGGAAGTATGGTGACATAGTAGGCGATAACGGCCCCAAGTATAAGAGCGGTTATCGAACCCATGTTCCATTTTTGAACTTCTTTGCCCACAAAGAATATACTTGCAATGACAAGACCGAAAAAGAATGACCAGATGAGGATGGGCTGATTCTCCAACAACCAGCTTACCATTTTGGCCAAAGAAAGTACGCTGATCGCGATACCGAGAAACAACGACAATAGAAAATTACCGTTCAATTGGTTCCAAGCGGCAATGAAACCTTGTGTCCGCCATGTTTTAAGCAGGGATAGGTTTACACTGTTAATGGCCGTGATAAGCTCTTCGTAAATACCGGAGATAAAGGCTATAGTGCCTCCAGATACACCGGGCACCACATCTGCCGCCCCCATTGCCATTCCTTTTAGTGTGACGATACCATACTGTAAAAGATTTCTTTTTTCCATGAAGTTTAATTTCAACAAGGGCAAAAATAACTTTTTATAACCGTACCGCGGATAAAAAATTAAGCTACCGGTTTCTCGGAAAAATGCAACGAATAGGTCGAATGCAAGCAAATGCCTTGTCCGAAATAAACGGGAAGGGTTCTATATGGGTATGAATTTTAGGCCTGCAATTAGAACGGTTCAGGAAGTTTTGTCGAACTTAGACCGAATTTCTTGGGCCCATTCAGATTTCGAATATTGGGCAAATTCTTTTTCGAAAAGATTGTATTTTCCTGAATCGATTTTCAATGCATCGATGAGACTGATACGTCCGTTGATAAAATCGTTCATCAAAAGATAGTAACCGGCTTTTCTATATCTTATCTCAGGATTTTCAGGATAAAACTCCTGACCTTGTCCCAAAATATGGATGGCACCGGGAATGTCGTCGTTTTGAAGCGCCACTTGGGCCCATCCAAGCCAAGTACGTAATTCGTAGTTGCCTAAATCTACAGCTTGCTTATAGGCGAAATCCGCCTGATCATATTTTTTAAGCGCAGCATTGATCTGGGCGCATTTTTTCCAATATAATGGGTTCTCACCGTCAATATTGAGCGCTTTGTTCACGTAATAAAGCGATTTTTTGAAATTCTTTTTTCTAAAATAAAAATCGGTAATGGCCAACCAACCTTTATCCAAAAGCGGATCTTCGTGAACCGTATGATAGTAATAGTATTTGGCCATATCGTCATTCTTCAAGCGCTCATGACACTTCCCTATTCTCAGATAGGCGTGTGAAGTAGGGTCTTCCATTTTAATCGTGGCCTCATAATTTTCAATAGCTTCATTGTATCGCCCCATTTTTTCCAACACTTTGCCCTTTTCAAAATAGGCCCCCAAAAAGGTATCGTCTGAAATTATGGCAAAATCAAATGCACCGAGCGCTTCTTGGTACATTTCTTTAGAGAAGTATTGTTTGCCTAACTGATGCCAAGCCACTTCACAATAAGGGTTTCTTTCTAAATAATCATTGAGATAATGTATGGCCCCATCATAATCTTCTAAGAACTCAAAACAATAAATTACGTTGTAAAGTGAAGAATAATCTTGCTCATCGAAGTCCACACAACGCATGAAACTTTCTTTGGCGAGCTTGAAATCGTCCATAAAAAGATATTCCATACCCAGTAGGGAATAGATATCAAAACTGTTTTCTGACAAATTCAATGCCTTGTTCAGAAGTGCCACCGCAGCTTCATGGTTATCTTTCTTTGAATAAATATTGGCGCGTTGAATAAAAATTTCCTCATTAGTACTGTCCAAGGTCTGAAGCTCATCCAAATACTGCTCTGCAAGATCTAAGTGATCTTCAAAAACGAGCACTTCGACATTGAGCAATTTGAGTTCTAAAGAACCAGGATGCTGCTGAAGCCCAATCTTAATAGCCTTTTTGGCCAAAGAAATTTTGCCATTATTTAGATAGTGGTGAATGATATCCTCGAAATCCTCAGCGTCAAAGAAGTAGACATCGTCTGTCTTCAGCATGGACTCGAATTTGGCAATCGGTTGGTTGGGTTTTTCGTTAGATTCTAACGCCATAAGAACGATTTGGTTACACTATGGACTTAAAAGTAGCCTTTTGAAGTCGTTTTTTTTCCTCGATACAGGCTATATTATTAACAAATTAGTTAACAGCTTATTGCTTGTATTTCGTTAAAATGTCAAGAATTATGCCACAGCCTTTTTTTATTTCCTCTTCGGATAGGGTCAAAGGAGGGGATATTCGAACGGCTCTTGGTTCAAACAAAAGCCAGAATAGAATTAGCCCTTTTTTGGCGCACGACAGAATGACATAATCTGCTATTTTCGCGCTTTCCATTATTAGGGCCAGCATCAGGCCTCTTCCTTTGACATCTTTGATAAGTGGGTGTTTTAACAGCTCTCTGAACAACCTTTCCTTAAACAGCGTATCGGCCATAAGGGTGCCGGATGTAATGACCTTAAGCGTTGCCAAGGAGGCTGCGGCAATGACGGGGTTTCCACCAAAAGTGGTAATATGCCCTAATTTGGGGCCGCGCTGCAAGGTGCGCATCATTGCTTCGGATGCTGTAAAAGCACCGACCGGAAGCCCTGAGGCCATACCTTTGCCCATAACCAAAATATCGGGTGTACTTTCATAATGTTCAAAAGCGAAGAGGCGACCAGTTCTGCCGAATCCAGGTTGAATTTCATCTAATATCAACAAGGCCCCGACTTCATCGCAACGTTGACGTACCTTTTTAAGGTAATCTTTCTGCGGCTCTATAAAACCGGCTCCGCCTTGAATGGTTTCCAGAAGTACTCCTGCGGTCTTTTCAGTTATTTTTTGAAGGTCTTCTTCTACATTAAATCGAACAAAGGAGATGTCGGGTATCAAAGGTCTAAATACACTTTTACGTGGTTCGTAGCCCATGACACTTAAGCTACCCATAGTATTTCCATGGTAGGCATTATGGGCCGCGATCAATTCACTTCTACCAGTGACCCGGCGTGCTAGTTTTAGTGCACCTTCGATTGCTTCGGTCCCTGAATTTACCAAGTACGTAGTCTCCAATGGGCTAGGTAATAATGAAGCCAATAGTTTGGTGTAGGTTACTGCGGGTTCTTGTACATATTCCCCGTATACCATTACGTGCATGTATTTGGTAATTTGAGATTGTACAGCTTCAGTAACTAGAGGATGACAATGGCCGAGGCTACAAGCCGAAACGCCGGCTACAAAGTCTAGATGGGCCTTGCCCTGTCGGTCATAAATATAGCTGCCCTTGGCATGTGAGACTTCCATAGCCAAAGGATGCGGACTGGTCTGTGCCTGATATTTTAGGAAATCTTCTTTCACACTTTATTAAGGCTAGTTGCCAAGAGTCTGGCTATTTTACCGTGTTGCTTCCTTGAAAGAAACAAGGGGTACTTTTTTCAGTTTGGGTCGTTTTGGAGGACTTGCCGGAGTGGTGTTGGTTGGAATTTCATTGACCGGATCCCCTTCATTTTGAGATCTTTCAGCCTCTTCCGCATCAATATCTATAGGGTTATCAATACCTCGAATGACCACTAATTCAATAGTATTGTCATCTTCATCGAAGATATCGTCTTTCGTGAGTATACGTTCGTCCCCTCTCCAAATGAATCCCTTTAATTTTCGGCTATCTACCGGGAGGTCTTTGTCGGGAAATATATCGCCATCGGGATTAGTAATGAACGTCAGATCCTCTATATCGTTATTGGCCATCGTGATCCGTATCTTGCTGCATATCGTCTTATCGATACCGATGAGTTCGTCATCATCATTATACATATAGTAGATGACTTCTGTATTTTTGATCAGATCAATTATTTTAAGTTCATTATCTACAAATTTGCCGAAAAGGTCCATTCCTTTGGCCTGATTGTAACCTGTTTTACTAATACTGTCTAAAGAGACAATAAATGCATTGTTCAATACTTTTAGGGAATCAAGCTTTTCGGTTTTTAAATTGGATATTAAATGTATGCTGTCACCGGTCATTTGGTTTTCTCCGTTCCAGATTACCGGGTTTTTGATAAGTTGTGTGATTCCCGTACGCTCTTCAGAATGGATGGAATCACATTTCCCACTAAGATCTGTTTTATAAAATTTAGCGTTTCTGAACGCCTTTACTATGCGATGCTCTGGTTTGCCCGTGACCATTAAAGTATCTCCATGCATGTAGAGTGAATCTTGCTCGACAAGACTGATGGAAACGGCTCTTTTGGTCGCAAATACTGAATCTTTAGCCTTGTATACTTCAGCGTAATGGGCACGAATAATCCCATTGTTCACCGTGTCCGTCACTACGATATTATTGGTGGCAGATGCAAATTCGGTAGCCTTGTCGAAATAGACGCTGTCCCCTTCGATAATACGGTTATTATAGTCTATCCGGGTGTTTTTGATACCATAACCACTTTCGACCTTTGTATCGTAAAAACCGCGTTCACAATATATTTTGTAGGTTTCGCCCGTAATCGTCGAAGGTCCGTACATATAGGCGTTCTTTGACGTTGTGTAGTAATCGAGTTGTTCAGAATCTAGAATATATTGAGGATTGTCAATATGAACACTATCTAAAAACTGATATTTTTTGAGTTCCATGAAATAACGGCCTATCTCACTGGTCAAGGTGTTGGTAGAGTCTACGATGGTGCCTGAACTGTTGTAGTACGACTCTTGGTTTTCACGGTCAAAATATAAGGTGTCGGTCCGCAAGGTCATCTGTCCGGTTTGTTGTTGGGTCTCTAACAAAACATTCTCAAAAGCCTTGGCCAACTTAGTTTGGCCATCGTAATTTATTTTGCCGCTGGTCAGTTCGATGGAATCGCCTTGTTGTAAGCGTACATTGCCTAAAGCCCGTAAGCGGTTTTCTTTTTGATAGTAAATGGCTACATCGCACCAAAGATCTGCGCCTTGGTGCTCAAACTGAACCTGACGGCCATCTTCACTAAAAATAGAGGCTCCTGGGAATCGACTTTCATCTTTAGTGAAATTGGCGCCGTATACAATATTGATTTGTTTGCTGGCCAAAGTATCACCGGCTTGTGCTCCCACGTTTGTCTGAGACCACCCGGACGCATTGCATATAAGCAAAGAAATAAGAAAAAAGATGCTTCTCAAGCTTCTAAATTTTGACTAAAAATAGAATATTTTGAAAGAGTCCGATAAAGATTAGCATAGATTTAGGAAGTAGCCAAACCTTTAAGAATCGATATTCCAAACTATTTTTTTCAAAATAGGGCAGGATTTCAATCATCGGCATGATATTCATTTGGGTATTACCGATGAATCGTTTGCATACGATCTGGACCTACGGACACAATTTTTATAGGAACTTCAAGTTCCTTTTCAAGAAAGTCGATATAGGCCTGGAGGGAGTCGGGAAATTCTTCGGTACTGCCCATTTGGGTGAGGTCTTCTTCCCATCCATCCATTTCGGTGTAAACGGGTGTTACGTTTTCGGCTTCGATATTATAGGGCAAATGGGTTATTTTTTCGCCTTTATAGTTGTAAGCAGTACAAATCTTAAGTTTTTCAAAGCCGCTTAGTACGTCGGCTTTCATCATCATAAGTTCGGTAACCCCGTTGATTTGTACGGCATACTTTAGAGCTACAAGGTCTAGCCAGCCACAGCGTCTGGCTCTACCAGTGGTAGCACCGAATTCGTTCCCGACTCGGCCCATGGTCTCGCCATCCTCATCGAAAAGCTCCGTTGGAAAAGGTCCGCTTCCCACCCGGGTAGCATAGGCCTTAAAAATTCCTTTTACTTCACCAATTTGGTTGGGCGCAACCCCCAATCCAGTACAGGCCCCGGCAGCCGTTGTATTACTCGAGGTAACATACGGATAGGTGCCAAAATCGATATCCAATAGAGAGCCTTGCGCACCTTCGGCGAGTATTTTTTTGCCTTTCTTCTGTGCTTGGTACAAATATTCCTCACTATCGATAAAGGTAAGTTCTTTTAACGATGCGATAGATTTAAAAAAGTCCTTTTCAAGTTCTGCCAAATCATATTGCACATCGACGTTGTAATAATCGATCATCGCCTCGTGCTTGTTCGCCAGGGAACGGTATTTCTCTTTCCAGTCATCCAGTTCCAAATCTCCTATGCGCATGCCGTTCCGACCCGTTTTATCCATATAGGTAGGGCCAATTCCTTTTAAGGTTGAACCAATTTTCGCCTTTCCCTTGGAGGCTTCGGATGCAGCATCCAATAAGCGATGTGTGGGTAAAATGAGGTGAGCCTTTCTAGAGATTAAAAGTTTCGACTTGATGTCAATATTGAATCGTTGTAGGGCTTCCAGTTCTTTCTTGAAAATTACAGGGTCGATAACTACTCCATTACCTACAATATTGATTGCGTTTTTATGAAAAATACCTGAGGGAATAGTGTGGAGCACATGTTTGATACCATCGAATTCTAACGTATGTCCGGCATTTGGTCCGCCTTGGAAACGTGCAATAATATCATAATTCTTTGTCAGTACGTCGACAATTTTTCCTTTCCCTTCGTCTCCCCACTGTAATCCTAACAATAAATCTACTGCCATTTATAAAATTTGGTTAGCTGGTTGATTTTTCTTTTTTAATATGTTTATCCTCATTTTCGTTTCGAATACCGTAAAAATATAGCGAATGCGTATTGATCTTGATGTCGAACACCTCTTCGATGGTTTTTTTTATAGACTGTATCCGAGGATCGCAAAACTCTATGACTTCGCCCGTATCGGTAAGAATTACATGGTCATGCTGGCGATCAAAGTACGATTTTTCATATTGTGCCTGATTCTTCCCGAATTGATGCTTTCGAACCAACTTACATTCCAACAAAAGCTCAATGGTATTGTAGAGGGTGGCGCGACTGACCCTATAATTTTTATTTTTCATGTTGATGTAGAGCGATTCGATATCGAAATGCTCATCACTATCATAAATTTCTTGAAGGATGGCGTAGCGTTCAGGTGTTTTACGATGTCCTTTTTCTTCTAAGAAGGACGTAAAAACATTTTTTACTATTTCTTGATTTTTATTAGATGCCATAACAAGACGACTTGCATTAAAAACCCGGGCTTTTAGGATTTTTAAAAGCGATAGGTTCAATGTGCAAATGTACGGTTATATTTTAATTTGAATTCTAAACTCGGGTTACTTTATCGATTCCGTTGATTTGCTTTAAATTATCGATCAGTTTTTTTAGAATACCATTGTTTTTCACGACGACGGTAATCTTTCCGGTAAAAGTACCTCCATCGGTGCTGAAGTTCAGATTTCGCATATTGACATGCATATCATCGGAAATTACTTCGGTAATCTCACTGACCAACCCTAGATTGTCAATTCCTGTGAGCATAATATCGGAACGGAATTCCTCTTGGGAAGAATCGATCCATTTGGCACTCATAATACGGTAGGCGTAGTGGGCCTGCAACTGAATTGCGTTCGGGCAGTTCTTTTTGTGCACCTTAATGCCATCACTGACGGTTACGAACCCAAAGACCTCGTCTCCAGGTATAGGATTGCAGCATTTTGATAAGGTATAATCCAGTTTTTCTTCGTCCTTACCAAAAACGAGCATATCATATTTCGAAGTAATCTCATCTTTGTCAATATCCTCAGGTACAGGATTGCGCCGAATCCTGTTTTTTATAAAGCTGATAAAAGCATTGTTATACGATGATGCAAAATCTTTTATCATTTGATTGTCGATGGCCCCATTGCCGACCCTATAGAACAGGTCAAGACTTGTTTTCAACTTGAAGAAAACGACCATCTTGTTAATGGAGTCTTCGTTCAAGTTAATTTTTTGGGACTTCAATTTTCTTCGAAGGATTTCTTTGCCTTCTTGGGCCAATTGTTTTTTTTCTTCGCGTAAGGATGATTTAATTTTGGATCTTGCCCTAGCCGTAGTTGCATAATCCAACCAATTTTGATTGGGTTTGGCTTGATCTGAGGTCATGATCTCTACCTGGTCACCACTGTTCAGGGTGGTGTTAAGAGGAACTAATTTACCATTAACCTTGGCCCCTCGGGTTTGCATGCCCACCTCGGTATGTATGTTAAAGGCAAAGTCAAGAGGGGTCGCTCCTTTGGGTAGCGATTTTAATTCGCCCTTTGGCGTAAATACGAATATCTCCTTAGAATATAGGTTCAGTTTAAACTCTTCGACAAAGTCCACGGCATTGGCGGTGGAATTCTCCATGGCTTCTTGCAACCTATTCAGCCAAATCTCAATACCTTGCTCTTTCTGGTTGCCATGCTTGTATTTGAAATGGGCCGCATAACCTTTTTCGGCAATTTCATGCATACGCTCACTACGGATCTGCACCTCTACCCAACGTCCTTTCGGCCCCATTACAGTAATATGTAGCGCCTCGTAGCCTGTCGATTTAGGTGAAGAGATCCAATCTCTAAGACGTATGGGGTTCGGGGTGAAGTGATCGGTCACTATCGAATAAATTTTCCAAGCCAAGAACTTTTCGTTTTGCCGATCTGATTTATAGATGATTCGAATGGCAAATTTATCGTAGATCTGGTTGAAACCTACGTTTTGAACCTTCATCTTTCTTCGGATGGAATAAATAGATTTCATCCGACCCTTGATATAGTAGTTGAGTCCCTCTTCCTTTAGCGATTTGTCTATTACGCCGCTAAAAGAATCGATATATTCCTGCTGTTCCTCTTTAGATTCCTCCATCTTTCCCTTGATGTCTTGGTAGACTTCGGGCTCGGTGTATTTCAGGCTGAGATCTTCGAGTTCGGTCTTTATGTTATATAGCCCGATCCGGTGTGCCAAGGGGGCATAGATATAAAGGGTTTCCGATGCCATTTGAACTTGCTTGTGTTCCGGCATGGCGTCCATAGTAAGCATGTTATGGTAGCGATCGGCTATTTTGATGATAATGACCCGAACATCGTCGTGAAGCGTGAGTAGCATCTTACGGAAATTCTCAGCCTGCTGGGAGGTGGTCATGTCTTTTTTAAGATGCGCTATCTTGGTGAGTCCGTCCACAATTCTGGCGATGGTCTCTCCAAACATACGTTCGATATCGTCTAACGTATATTCGGTGTCTTCGACCACGTCGTGCAAGAGTGCCGATGCTATGGATACGGCATCAAGGCCGATTTCCGAAGCTACGATTTTGGCCACGGCAATAGGATGGAATACATAGGCCTCCCCAGACTTTCTTCTTTGGTTCTTGTGACCGTCTACGGCGACTTCGAAAGCTGACCGAATCAGCTTTTTATCGTCATCCGAGAGATGCTGATAGCTAATACGCAACAATTCCTTGTATTGTTTCGCAATTTCCTTGTTTTCCTGTTCTAGGGCAACCTGTGTCATATCAATCTAAAATACCACAATCTTTAATGGTATACAACAAAAATTGTGCCTTTCAAACCAGAGTAAACGGGCAGCTAGGTACGCTCAAAATCAAAAAAAGCTTTATCCGATTTTACGCCTTACCAAATCGAATCGACGACAATTTACTTTTTAAGATTCGAAATTCGTGCATACAGAGGGGGATGCGAATAGTGTACAAAAACATAGGCAGGGTGGGGGGTGAGGTTGCTCAAACTGTTTTTTGATAACTTTTTTAATGAGGTTATTAAGGGCAGTGCTGCATACGTAGCCTTGGCATAATCATCGGCCTGATACTCAAACTTTCTGGAAAGACGGTTTAGTATCAATCCGGTAATCTCCGAAATTGGGCTGTACAAGATTCCGAATCCGATTAGGGCCGCATGAAAACTTGCTTGTGAAACGCCAATGGCATAGGACACTTCGGGATTATTTACGAATAATGAAAGGATGTAGAGTGTGAGGCCCGTAAGCAACAGTGATGCTATTAGATTGAAAACGATATGCTTCCGCTTATAATGGCCAACCTCATGGGCCAAGACAGCAACAATTTCTTCTTCCTCCAAATCATTGATCAAAGTGTCGTATAAGGTCACCCGTTTTTCACGGCCAAAACCTGAAAAGTAAGCATTTGCCTTCGTTGAGCGTTTCGACCCGTCGATAACAAATATGTTCTGGAGCTCGAAACCGACATTTTTAGCATAGGCTTCTATTTTAGATTTGAGACTCCCCTCTTCCAATGGGGTTTGCTTATTAAATAAGGGCACCACCAATCTACTGTAGAACAGATTCATGAATATGGTGAAAATAGCGACCAATCCCCAAGCATACACCCAAAAATGGGGTCCTGTTAATTGATAGAACCCCATAATGGCGGCAAGCATTCCACCTCCGATCAAGGCCATCATAAGCCATCCTTTCAGCTTATCTAGAAAAAATATTTTTTTCGTCGTTTTATTAAATCCGAATTTTTCTTCGATCACGAAGGTCGCATAGTAGGAGAAGGGCAAGGTTACCATATCGTTACCGATGAGGATGATTCCAAAAAACAACAGCGCCATTGCTATTTGATGGTCGGTAACATTCCTGACCATCTGGTCTACCCATTCGAACCCTCCAAATATTAAAAAGCATAGGGTCAGTACAAGCGAAAAAGTGGAGGTCAATAGCCCAAAACGATAATTTGTTTTTTTGTAAGCCTGTGCTTTTTTGTAATCGTTGACATCGAATACATCTTTCAATTCATCGGGTACGGGGTCATTATAGTGTTGTGCGTTCAGGTAGTCAAGCACGGTTTCAACCGTGTATTGTAATACAAGAATGAAAATTATAGCGTAGAATAAGGGCGTCATGGTAAAAGTTGCTAGGTATTGTTTTTTTCTTCTCAGGACATAACGTCTGCTCGTAGCATCTATTTGAAGTTACGCTGCCTTTTTGCCTCAAAGATAAGAATAGCGGCCGATACTGAAACATTCATTGAGTCGATTTGGCCTTGCATTGGTATCTTAATATTTTGGTCGGAATTTTGTAACCAGTCCTCCGATAGTCCGACCGATTCGGTACCTACCACTATGGCGGACCCCTTCTCAAAATTAATTTCGGTATAATTCGTCGAAGAAGATAATGCGGCGCAATAGGTCTGAATATGATGGGTCTTTAGAAAGGCTATTACTTCGGCCGTACTGCCCACCCCAATACGGTTTGTAAAGAGGCATCCCACACTAGAACGGATGATGTTCGGGTTGTACATATCTGTTCTAGGATTGGCTATGATGACGGCATCTAAATTCGCAGCATCGGCCGTACGCAATAAAGCACCGATGTTGCCGGGCTTCTCGGGCGCTTCCGCTACAAGGATCAATGGTTTTTCCGAAGGCAGATTTAATTCGTTCAAGTCATGGGTCTTGCTTTCGGCAATGGCGATCAACCCTTCGGTCGTTTTCCGATAGGCCAATTTTTTATAAACCTCATTCGATACGGCAATGATTTCAGTTCGTGATGACTTTGCTTCTATTTCTAAAAGTTGAAGTACTTTTTGTTCTGAAATGATATCGGGTTCGAATAAAACGGTTTCGATTAGATATTCGCCTTTGATGGCGAGCTGTAGTTCTCGATAACCTTCAAAAACAAAGCGACCCAATTTCCTTCGTTCCCTTGATTTTTCACTTAAAAGTTGTATTTTCTTAATCAGTGCATTTTGAACACTGCTAATTTGTTTGACTTCATGCATGGAGTAAAAGTAATCAAAATGGATATGGTTCGACCTATTACAAAAAACCTAAAACTTCTAAATGAAATATCTCATTGTTGCTCTTAGTCTTTTTTGTCTTTCGGCTTGTAAAAAAGGCACCAAACCGAAAGCAGAAACTCCTGTTCCTGCAAAAGACGAAATGGCCGGTCAACATGCCGATTACCCCGAAGCCTTGAATAAAATATTCGACGCCCATGGTGGGCTTTACAAATGGAAAAAGAAAAGAACGCTTGCCTTCGATATCGCCAAGCCCGACGGGAACGAAACCCATACAATCGATTTGCATACCAGAAAAGATAGAATTGAATTGCCCAAGGTAACCATGGGGTTTGATGGCAATGCGATTTGGTTGTACGACGTTAACGACGTTTACAGGGGTAATGCGGCGGTATACCACAATTTGATGTTCTATTTCTATGCCATGCCCTTTGTTTTTGGAGATCCCGGTATAAAATACAGCGACACCGAAGATCTAGCATACGGGCAAGTGAGCTATCCAGGTATACATATCAGTTACGATGATGGGGTCGGCGCATCCCCTAAAGATGACTATTATCTACATTACGACCCCGAAACCTATAGAATGGAATGGCTCGGATATACCTTTACCTATGGTAGTGACAAAAAATCAGATGATGTTCGATGGATACGATATAGTGATTGGATTGATAAAGAAGGCGTTCTCCTTCCAAAATCTTTAACTTGGTATAGCTATGAAGACCACACGCCAAAGGAGCCCAAAAACCCTGTTGTTTTTGAAAATATTACCCTGACAGAGACGCCTAAGCCCAACTCTTTTTATAGGCCTTCGGAAAATGCCAAAGTCGTCTTAAAACCATAATAAATCTTATTTTTTTGATTAAATTGAACTTTTAATAAACAAACAAAATGGAGGTACTTCTTTTCGGAATCGCCAAAGACATTGTAGGTAGGTCATCGTGGTATCCCAATGAAGGGGATGAAACACCGGCCACGGTATCTGAACTCAAAGAACGCTTGAAAAAGAGTTTTCCCGAATTCGGTAAATTGACATCATTAGCAGTGGCAGTAAATAGTGAATACGCCGAAGATAGTGTAAGCCTAGGCCAAAATGACGAAATAGCGATAATACCCCCAGTGAGCGGTGGATAATGGATAAAAATATAATCATAGAAATAGTTGGCGACATCGATGTCGCAAAGGTGTATTCGGAGCTGTCGCATCCACGGAGTGGTGGAATTTGTGTTTTTTTTGGAGCGGTACGCGAATTTACCCAAAGTGAAGAGGTTATCGCCCTTGAATTTGAGACCTATAAGAACATGGCCCTCAAAGAGATGGATAAAATTGCCAAAGAGGCCGTTGAAAAATGGGACTTGAACAAAGTTGTAATACGGCATGCCGTGGGTAAAAAGAAAGTCGAAGAGCCAGTAGTCGTCGTGGGTGCTTCGTCGGCCCATCGTGATGGATGTTTTGAAGCCTGTCGTTTCCTGATCGATACCCTAAAGAAGCGGGTGCCCATCTGGAAAAAAGAGATTTTCAAGAATAAAAAGGTTTGGGTTTCCGCCCATCCCTAGAAAGAAAAATGAAGTCTTGGGATTCAATGTTTGGAAAATAGTAGGGCATGGACCTTACGGTGAGTGAATCTCAAATTTTGAAAGAACTGATTTTTATATGTTGATAGATAACCATAATAGAAAAATAAATTATGTACGGCTTGCTGTAACAGACCGTTGTAACCTGCGTTGTAATTATTGCATGCCCGCTGAAGGTATTAACTTTGCAAAGAGCGATAAGCTTTTTACCATTGATGAACTATCGCGATTGAGCGAAATTCTAGTTTCTCAGGGAGTGGACAAAATTCGAATTACCGGCGGCGAACCTTTTGTTAGAAAGGATTTGATCGTGCTCTTGCGAAGACTTAGTGAGATGGAAGCCCTAAAAGATATTTCGGTAACGACGAATGCAACATTGATCGGGCCTTATATCGATGAACTTAAGGTATTGGGCATCCATAATATTAATGTAAGTATGGATGCGATTCATCGAAAGACCTTCGAGAAAATTACTCGACGCAAACACTATGACACGGTATATAATAACATGATACGGCTTATCACCGAGGGATTTAATGTGCGTATCAATTGCATTGCCTTGGAAGGCCAAAATATCGAGGATATTTTACCGATGCTAGAGCTAACAAAGCATTATGATGTATCTGTCCGTTTCCTTGAAGAAATGCCGTTCAATGGGGGTAGTAAAACGTTTGATAAGATTACATGGGATTATAAACACATTCTAGAATATATCAGGGATGCACATCCTGAATATTACAAGCTAGAGTCTCCAAAAACATCAACTTCCATAAATTATAAGATTCCGGGTTACAAGGGTACCTTTGGGGTTATCCCATCGTTCAGTAGAACATTTTGCGGTTCGTGTAACCGACTTCGAATTTCCGCAACCGGCGACGTTATTACGTGCCTCTACGCCAAAGCAAGTACGAACCTAAGGGATATTATGAGAGCAGAGAATTCAGAGGGGCGCGTCAAAGCAGAAATTCTGAAGGCGATAGGTAGTAGGGCGAAGACGGGTTTTGAGGCTCAAAAAAAGTACGAAAACGTATTTGACAATTCGATGACCTCAATTGGAGGGTAATAGTCGACTGACGATAGCCGCAAGGGCTGCGTCAACTACTACTGGTCCACAGCGGTAGTACCCTTAGGGTTGATTATGACCTTTGAACGGAAGGCTTTTTTCTTACATGGAGACGAATATTTTATAAACTGTAAACAGCTTGAACGATACATGTCGAAGAATGAACTTTCACATATAGATGCCTCAGGAAACGTCAATATGGTCGACGTTTCTGAAAAAAAAAGTACTGCGCGGGAAGCCATTGCTTCGGGCCGAGTAGAATTTCCATCCGAGGTTTTTAACACTTTGGCCGATCAGGACTTTCTAGGAAAAAAGGGAAGTATCATTCAAACTGCCATAATCGCTGGTGTACAGGCCGTAAAAAGAACATCGGAATTGATTCCTTTGTGCCATCAAATTAACCTCTCAAAGGTACATATTGAAATCGAGCCGGCTAACAATGCACTGGAAATTCTTTGTAAAGTCAAGTGTACAGAACGAACCGGGGTGGAAATGGAAGCTTTGACCGGGGTTTCGATAAGTGCCCTCACTATTTATGATATGTGCAAAGCTCTAAGCCATGATATTCTCATAACGAATATTGAATTAAAACAAAAAACAGGAGGTAAAAATGATTATAGGTCCTAAAATATATGGATTGGTCCTCGCTGGAGGACAAAGTACCAGAATGGGAAAAGATAAAGGCTTAATACCCTATCATGGCTTACCACAACGTGAGTATTTGTATCATTTATTAAGCAGGGTATGCGACAAGACCTTCTTAAGTATTCGTCCAGATCAAAAAGACGAAATAGATGATATGGAGGTAATTATCGATAAAGACGAGTACAAGGGCCCTTACAATGGCCTTTTATCGGCACATAAGGAGTTCCCTGAAGTTGCTTGGTTGGTCGTGGCCTGTGACTTGCCGTTATTGGATTTGATTTCCTTGCAAGAATTGATAGCCGCACGAGACCCGAATCTCATGGCGACTTCTTTCGCCCACAAGGAAAATCCGCTTCCTGAACCCCTTTGTGCTCTTTGGGAACCTGACGCCTTTAAGGAATCGGTTGTGTATTTGAATCAAGCAAAAGGCACCTGTCCACGTAAATTTCTTATTGAAAGTAATGTGAAATTGGTGTTTCCCCGAGATCCGAAAGTTTTATTGAACGCAAATTCCGAGGAAGAATACAAAGAGGCTATAGTAAAACTTACCCTTGAATGACAAACGAAAGGTACGATAGGCAGACGATTCTAACCGATTTTGGCCCAGATGCACAACACAAATTAAAGGAAGCCAAAGTGTTGGTGATTGGCGCGGGCGGGCTCGGTGTTCCCGTGTTGACCTATCTCAATGCGATGGGGGTAGGTACGTTGGGAATGGTCGACAACGATAGGGTAGCCCTTTCAAATTTACATAGGCAAGTACTCTATAACGAGACGGACATCGGTAAACCTAAAGTTCAATTAGCGCTAAAAAAACTAACCGCCCAAAACTCCGAGACCCAGCTTATTGCGCACGAAGATTTTCTAAATACGGCGAACGCACTACGGTTAATTGCGGAGTACGACGTAATTGTTGATGCTTCAGATAATTTTCCAACCCGTTATCTAGTCAACGATGCGTGCGTAATTCTGGAAAAACCTTTTATCTATGGAGCCCTGCATGGGTTTGAAGGGCAAGTAAGTGTCTTCAATTATCAAGAGGGACCCACTTATCGCTGTCTTTTCCCTACCATGCCCAAAGACGATGAGGTTCCGAATTGCAACGAGAACGGTGTTTTGGGAGTTATTCCCGGAATCGTCGGGAACCTTCAGGCCCTCGAGACGGTGAAGGTTATCACCGGCGTGGGCAAGCCACTTTCGGGAGAATTGCTATTATTCAATGGGTTATCGAATGTATTTCAAAAAATTCGTTTTTCCAGGAAAGCCGAAAATGTAGAGAGAACTGTACTGCAGGACAGTTATGACTTTGAGTGTGAAACCAGCATTGAAACTATTGATGCCAAAGTTTTTCAGGAATTGTTGGATACAGGGCAATCTCTAGAGCTGATCGATGTTCGAACGGAAAAGGAATTTGCTCAACATCATTTGAAATGTGCCAAAAACATCCCACTCTCGGCCCTGCAAGAGAGGCAAACCGAAATTGTTTTGGATAAACGGGTCTATTTCATCTGTCAATCAGGTATACGAAGTAAAAAGGCCATCGAGCAATTACAACAATCGTTTTCGAACACCAGTTTAATCAATGTTTCGGGTGGAATGAACGTAATGGGAAATCATGCTGTTAAGCACTGAGAATCTCCTGTTGGTCTGCTTGGGTTTCTTTATAGTGGCTGCCCTCTATTCATCGGTAGGCTTCGGTGGAGGCTCGAGCTATTTGGCCTTATTGACCTTGTTCTTGGGCGGTTTCTTTGCTATCCGATCTATCGCCCTAATTTGCAACTTGGTCGTTGTTTCAGGTAGCACCTATCTCTATTTCAAGAACGGCCATGCCAAATTAAAGGATTTTCTTCCCTTTGTACTTACCAGCATCCCCTTGGCTTTTCTTGGGGCTTCATTTCGCCTTGAAGAACATGTCTTTTTTATTTTGTTAGGTTTTTCTTTGGTCACCTCGGCTATATTTTTGGCTTGGCAAACGTTTTATCAAAAGACGGACAAAGAAAGAATTAAGACCTACCCTACCTACTTGTCGTATCTGCTGGGCGGAGCCATTGGGCTGTTGTCAGGTGTGGTCGGTATCGGCGGGGGTATTTTTTTAGCTCCTATACTCAACCATCTCAAATGGGGCAAAGCCATACAAATTGCTGCACTGGCCAGTTTTTTTATTCTCGTAAATTCTATATCGGGGTTGGCAGGACTTGTCAAAGGCAATATGCTTGAACTACCATTGAGGGAGACCTTGGCCCTGGTGGTTTCCGTGTTAATTGGGGGGCAGTTGGGCATTCGACTCAGTTTAAAACGGTTTACCCCGAAAAGAATAAAGCGGGTGACCGCCTTGCTGGTTTTTATTGTTGGAGTACGTGTTCTAATAAAATATTTGCCTGAAATGTTCTGAAAGAGAGGCCACAAGTTTTCATCCGGATTCTTCGTCTTGTACCCTTCAAATTTATATCTTGCCCTTTAATTTTTTACATCTTGAAAATTCTGTTGCACCCGACTTATTTTCCTAGTATAGCCCATTTCATAGCGATTGTTCAAAATGAAGTGTGTTGGGAAGTCGAGGATAATTACCAAAAACAAACCTATCGAAACCGTTGTTACATCTGTACAGATCAAGGCAAACATATGCTGAGCATACCCATTAAACACGTAGGCGGCCTTCAAGGGAGACAAAAATATAAAGAGGTAGTACTGGATAATTCTTATAACTGGCAGCGACAACATTGGCGTACCTTGCAAACTGCGTATAGAACCTCGCCCTTTTTCGAATTTTACGAAGATGAAATCGCCCAGCTGTATGTAAATACTTTTGAAAGCCTTATTGAATTCAATCTGCAGAGTATTCAAACGATCTGTGATTGCCTCCAAATTGAATTTCCGACTGCACAAACTACCCAATATGAAAAAACTACGGATGACTCGAAAGATGCCCGGTTTTTGGTCAAGGCGAAAAATGAGCTTGCAATAGATCAAGAGCCTTACGTTCAGGTTTTTAATGATCGCCATGGTTTTGTACGGAATACAAGTACTTTAGACCTGCTTTTTAACGAGGGGACGAATGCCTTGAATTATTTACAACAACAAAATTCCGGTTTTCTCGATGTTTAGGTTGGTGCTGCACTATGGTATTCATTTTTTGGTACCGATAGCCATTGGGTTGATTTTTTTTAAGGAAAAATGGAAGTGGGCCATATTCATTCTTCTTGCGGGTATATGTATCGACCTCGATCATTTATTTGCGGACCCTATTTTTGCCCCGAACCGCTGTAGCATTGGTTATCATCCTTTGCATACGTATTGGGCCATAGCCGTTTATATAGCGCTGTTATTTTTTCGTAAAACTAGAATTTTCGGGTTAGCCCTTGTAATTCATATCGTAGCCGATGCGGTGGACTGCTATTTATTGCTTCAATCGAAGTGAGGCCATAACTGGGAAATGGTCCGAATACTTTACGTCAAAATTTTTATGCCCGGTAATTTCAAAAGCTGTATCCGCCATAATGTAGTCGATTCGAATAGGAATATGTAGCAGATCGTAGGTTCTTCCTAGACCAGATCCTTCTTCGATAAAGGTGTCCTGTAGGTCGCCTTTTAAAAGGTGATAGATATTTGAAAACTGAGTATTGTTCATATCGACACAAGCAATAGTCTTGAACGGATTCGATGCCCTGTGGGCTTCTATAATTTTAGCCTGTCGCAACTGTTTCTCAAAACGACTGGATAATCTACGAAACGTTTTTTCTACAGGTCGGGAACGAACATAGCCCGATCCAGGAGTTATGCCCAAAGACTGCATATGCATATTGTATACACGAATCGTGTCGTTTTGGTAAACGATATCGGCATAAGACCCATTGTTTACACTATTCGGAAAGTTGATGATTTCGCTTTTGATAATCGGATATTTTGATAGAATGGCCAAATGTACTTTTCCCGTGTAGATTTTTTTAAAAAAAAGATACGGGTAATTAAACAAATCCTTTTTCATGGTATGGCCCGCTTCTTGAAAACATATGATATCGGGCTGTTCGTCATTTATTAACTTTTTGATTTTATCGGCAAGCTCTGAATTGAACCTGCCTCGAACCTGAAACCCATGCACATTATAGCTCATCACTCTAAGATCTTCTTTTTGTAGCCCACCTTTTTCGAGGTTGAATTTTACAAAGTCTCCGAACATGAGATAGCCAAAAATGAGAACACTCAGAGAATACATCATTTGATATTTTAACTGAAGCGCCCAGTAGAGGAAAAAAGCAAGGTTGCCCACGACCAGAACAGGAACGCCCAAACTCAAGATGGAAAGAAAAGATAAACTTTCAGCAGTTATATAGGGTACTACACATGCGATCAATAATAAGGCGACCAGTATAAAATTAATAAAGAAAACAATTTTATTGAAAAACGATAGGCCCTTCATGTGCTAGTCTTCCTTACCTGCCTTGAACAAAAAGTCTTTTTCGGCCTTAGAAAGACTTTCATAACCTGACTTGCTAATTTTATCTAAAATGGCATCTATTTTCTTCTGGTGGCTTTGTTTATCTCGGGTGACGGAGGTTTTTGTAGCACCATTCTGTTTGCGATAAACGGTTTTCATGGGCGCTTTTTTTTCTTTCTTTTTGAACAAATTGGCCAACCCATCCATAAATTTTGAGAAACCCTCGCCAATATCGGTTCCCTTATACAATTGCCTGGCATAAACGTACCCGAGAAGGGCACCGCCCAAATGTGCAATTCTTCCTCCGACGTTTCCGCCCAAGGGTATTTGTATCAGATCCAACAAGACCACAAAAACCCCTACTTGCCAAAGTTTAACATTGAAAAAGAATACGCGAATCTCTTGGTTGGGAATATACGTGCAAACAAATATAAGAACGGCCATCACCCCCGCCGATGCGCCGATCAGGGAAGTATTGATGCCTACAAGAGCTGGAAATATGTTATAGCTTAATAAGAATAGAAGCCCGCCCAGTATAACGCCCAAAAAATACACGTTTAAAAAACGCTTTCCGTCGAAAAGATTCAATAAAATACGACCTGCCACGTAGAGTATATACATATTCCACAGAATATGTAAAATACCACCGTGAAGAAAGGAATACGTTATTAAGGACCAAGGCTGTAAGAGAAACTCGTAAAAATCTTTCGGCAAAGCAAACCAATCCTCAAAATTAGGACCGATGAGTGCTGTAATCAATCCCATGACAATGAATACGATTACATTGACGGCAATAAGCTTTTCAGAAACACTTAGCCTTGCATATTGATATCTCAATCCTCCGTTCGCCATATTAATTCCAACGCTTATTGTTAAACTGATTTTTTTTCCAATACCACATCATTATAAAGCCTGTGATGGCTCCGCCGACATGGGCAAAATGTGCTATTCCAGTAGCCGTACCCGTAAATCCGAAGAACAAATCTCCTGCAATTAGCAGGGGAACAAAGTATTTTGCCTTAATGGGTATAGGCAGAAATATGAGCATAAGTTCCGCTTCGGAGAAAGCGAAGGCAAAGGCTACCAAAACCCCATAGATAGCACCTGAGGCTCCTACGGCCGGGGTGTTAAACGCACTTAGAAAACTATCTACATTCGACTCCCCAATGATATCGTTCCAGCTCGGGCTATACTTTCCTTGTGAAATTATTTCCATAATTTGATTTTCCGCTACACCGCCATCGATAAGGGCCTGTAGGGCATCACTGAAGAAATAGTAATTGACCAGGGTATGCAGAAGTGCAGCGCCTAAACCCGCGGAAAAATAAAAAAACAAAAATTTATTTCTTCCCCACATCCGTTCTAACGGCGTACCAAACGCCCATAGGCCATACATATTGAACAATATATGCATGAAATTACCATGCATGAACATATGGCTCACGATCTGCCACCACTCAAAATTCGGATTTTCTGGATACCAAAGTGCAAACCAGACATACATTTGGTCACCGTAAATCTGCGTAGCAATAAACACCAGCACATTGATAATAAGCAGATGTTTTACGGCATTGGTTAAATTCCCCATTTAGATAAATTTTTTATCAATATCATTTTCAGTAATCGTAATATAAATCGGTTTGTTGAACGGGCTTATCTTAGTCTCTTTACAAGCGAACAAGTCGTTAACCAACGCTAGTTGTGATTGCTTATCCAGAACTTCGCCGGTTTTGACTGAAAGTGTCTTTGCCAGTGTTTTTGACAAGATATCGGTATGCGAAAAATTTTCTTCGCCGACCTGTTGTTGATAATCCGATATAAGTTGGTCAAGAATCATACCCACTTCACTTTCGGCCACTAAAAGAGGTACTCCCGTAATCGTTATGGATTCGCCTTCGACCTTTTCAAAAATAAAACCTATGGAAACCAGAATTTTTTCGATGTCCTTTAGGGCATTGATTTCCAATTTTGAAAAAGACAAGGTCAAAGGAAATAATAATTGCTGACTAACCGCTTCTTTAATAGTGCTATATTTTAAAAATTTTTCATACAATACCCTTTGGTGGGCACGACTTTGATCGATAATGATCATGCCCGATTTGATGGTCGTAATTATATATTTTCTTCTAAGTTGAAAGGTAGTTGTAGAAGATTCGGATAGTTCGTTTTCGTCTTCGAAAATCGAGCCAGTAATGGTATCCGATTCAAAACTAATGCTATGGGCCGTAGTTTCATCTCCTAGTTTCGACTCCATACCCACATAAAGGCTTTCCCAATTTTGATCGCTCCCCTTCCTATAGGAAAAAGACTTGACTGCCTTATTTCCTGTTTCAAGGAAAGGGTTGAATCCGGCATCGACAGTAACATGGGGTTCCACCGCAGATTTATCCTTAAAACCATAAGGGGTCAGCAAATTCGGATCTTGGTCAAAATCAAGGGCCGGTGCAACATTGAATTGCCCCAAACTGTGTTTCACCGTCGAACGCAACAACGCATAAAGGGTATGTTCATCGTCGAATTTAACCTCGGTTTTTGTAGGGTGAATATTGATATCGATGGAAGCCGGGTCAACTTCAAGATATAGAAAATACCCTGGATAGGTATCGGATTTTATAAGTCCTTCAAAGGCTGCTACCACCGCATGGTGAAGGTAGGGACTTTTTATATACCTATTGTTGACAAAGAAAAATTGTTCTCCTCGACTTCTTTTTGCAAATTCAGGCTTCTTAATAAAGCCTTTTATTTTTACGATAGGTGTCTCTTCTTCGACAGGAACCAATTTTTGGTTTGTACGGCTGCCAAAAATATGGACGATACGTTTTCGGTAATTATCCGAGGGCAAGTTGAACAATTCGCTTCCATTATGATAAAAATAGAATGCTACGCTAGGGTGGGCCAATGCCACCCTATGAAACTCATCGGTAATATGACGGAGTTCAACTTGATTGGATTTTAAAAAATTTCGTCGTGCAGGAATATTAAAAAATAGATTCTTTACCGACATGGAAGTTCCCTTTGGTGTAACACAAACCTCTTGGAACGCCACCTTGCTGCCTTCTATTTTTAGGTGCGTACCCACTTCGTCCGTTTCCCTTCTGGTCTGCATTTCAACATGTGCAATGGCTGCAATGGAAGCCAAGGCCTCACCTCGAAACCCTTTGGTATGCAGATTGAAAAGGTCTTCGGCCTTCTGTATCTTTGACGTGGCATGACGTTCAAAGGACAGTCTCGCATCGGTTGTGCTCATGCCTTCGCCATTATCGACTACCTGAATAAGGGCTTTGCCCCCATCTTTTACAATCAATTTTATTTGAGATGCACCGGCATCAAGTGCATTTTCAAGGAGTTCTTTAACCACGGAGGCCGGCCTTTGGACCACTTCGCCAGCTGCGATCTGATTGGCTACATGGTCTGGTAAAAGTTTAATGATATCGGCCATTATTGTGGGAAGAATATAGTCAGGTCAAAGTCGAGGATATACAATACGATAAAAACCAAAATGGCCAAAATGATCGTCATCCGTAATTTTAGGTTTCGATCACCCTTACGACGCATATCTGACATGGCATTACCGAATTTACCCTTTAAACCTCTGGGCGTATCGACGGTGCTCCGATATTGGTCGAATTTTGACTCGATCTTAAACGGACTGCCTTTACCCTTGTCATCGAAGTAACGAGGCGAATATTCAAACTTCTTGTTACGTTTTAACCTTGTGAATTTGCTTAACATACCCATGATTTTCAAAGTTACTTAAAAACAAAAAATATGCCGTAAGGCCTATGCCAAAATTTGTTAACAAGGAATTGGTGATTAAAAAGGAAAAAGCAAGGAATAATCGAATCTCAGGCTCCTTAAAAAGAATGGTAAAAGATAGGGAGCGTATTGGTACAATTCACCTATGTACGGATTTAGTCACCTTAGGACCGGATTCAAAATTTTAAGTCGAGGGGGAGAAGGGCTTCTCTACAGAAATTAAGCATTTCCAAGATCGGCCATTTTGATAGCCGCAATAGCGGCTTCCGCACCTTTATTTCCATGTTTTCCACCGCTTCGTTCCCGAGCCTGCTGCATGGTATTATCGGTTAAAACACAGAAAATCACCGGGGTGTCAAAATGTAGGTTCAGGTCTTTAATTCCTTGGGCCGTAGCACTGCAAACGAAATCAAAGTGTTTCGTTTCACCCTGTATTACACTTCCGATGGCTATTATAGCGTCAAACTTAGCGGAAGCAATCATTTTTTTACAACCGAAAGTCAATTCAAAACTTCCCGGAACGTTCCATCTGATAATATTTTCCTTTAAGGCACCGCAGTCGATTAGGGCATCCATGGCCCCATTGAACATGCCCTCGGTAATCTCGGAGTTCCACTCAGAAACCACGATCCCAAACCGAAAGTCCTTCGCATTTGGGATCGTGGCTTTGTCATAAGCCGACAAATTCTTGTTTTCCGTGGCCATGTTAGCTTGTAGTTTTGGCCATGCCGATAAAGGCATCAATATTACGGGCTTCGTCAGAGGACCCGTAATCGTCTTTTATACGCTGAAAATATTGTAACGCTTTATCTTTTTGGTTCAACTCAAGGGCGGTTACACCAGCCTTGTATAGAAATTTAGGTGCCGTGTATTCGTTGGTGCTATGGGCGAGGGCCTTTTCGTAATAATCCAGGGCTTCCTCTGGTTGACCAAGTTGCATAAAGGCATCACCAAGTCCTCCCTTGGCAAGTGCGCCAAGAATATCATCATCGGACGCGAATTTTTCAAGGTGGGAAATCGCCTCTTGATAATTCTGCATGTTCAGATACGCCATCCCTGCGGAATAATTGGCCAGATTTGCGGCTTTAGTTCCGCTGTATTCATCGATGATATCCAAAAATCCGTACTTTCCTTCGGCCCCGTTCAATGCCAAATTGTATAAGGAGTCTTTGGCCGTGGTGCTGTTCAGCGCTTGATCAAAATATTGCTGTGGATAATACATTTCATTCGCGGCACTGGCCTCTTTGGGATTGTCAACAAATTGAACGTAGGCCAAGTATCCTAATACCGCTACTGCGACCACCCCTATAAAACCTAGGATGTAATTTTGATTCGTTGCGACCCAGGCCTCCGTTTTCGAGGCACTCTCATCCAAGGTGCTAAATACCTCGGCTGTAGCGCTTTCCTGTTCAGCAAGTTCTTGCTCCTCCGCTTTGTTCTTGGGTTTGAATCCTCGCTTCTTATATGTAGCCATTTTATTTTTTTAAAGGTCGCGCAAAAATAAAGTTTTTATCGAAAACGGGAAGGGTATTTATTCGTTATTTTTGATGTTTTGGTAATCGAGCCCCCTAAAACATCTTTACAAGTTCATGTTTCTAAAAAAATTATCCCTCATCAATTATAAAAGTTTTGACTCGCGCGAGTTCGATTTCGATGACAAAATCAATTGTATAGTAGGTCAAAATGGAATAGGGAAGACCAATGTGCTTGATGCGGTGTATCACCTTTCTTTCGGAAAGAGCTATTTCAACCCGATTTCGGTTCAGAACATCAGGCATCATCAAGATTTTTTTGTAATCGATGGGGAGTTCGTCAAAAATGGCAAAGAAGAAAGAATAGTATGTAGCTTAAAACGAGGTGCAAAAAAAATCATCAAGCGAAATGGAAAGACGTACGACCGTCTTTCCGACCATATTGGTTTGTTACCCTTGGTCATTGTGTCACCCGCCGATAGAGATCTCATTATTGAGGGGAGCGATACTAGAAGAAAGTTTATTGACGGGGTAATATCACAGTCTGACAAAGGCTATCTGCAAGACCTTATCAAGTATAACAAGATATTGGGCCAACGCAATTCATTATTGAAGTATTTCGCCCTTAATCGAACGTTTGACAAAGAAACCCTTTCGGTCTACAATGAACAATTACATCATTATGGAACGGCAATTTTTAAGAAACGGTTGGCCTTTATGGAAGCTTTTATCCCTATTTTTAAAGAACAGTATGTCACTATTTCGGGGGGTAATGAAGAGGTTACACTTTCTTATGAAAGCAAACTTTTGCACTCCGAACTTTTGCCTCTTCTTGAACAAGAAATCGAAAAAGACAGGGCTTTACAATATACCTCGGTAGGGATTCATAAAGATGATCTGGGATTTGATATTTCCGATCATCCTATAAAAAAATTCGGCAGTCAAGGTCAGCAAAAATCATTTTTGATCGCCTTAAAATTTGCGCAATTCCATTTTATCAAGGCGCAATCGAAGACGACTCCCATATTGTTATTGGATGATATTTTCGATAAACTGGATGAAAATCGTGTAGCGCACATAGTAGCTTTGGTAGATAATGAAAATTTTGGTCAGATTTTTATTAGTGATACCCATGCGGAACGCACTGAGGAGGTCGTAAAACAGATTCATCAGTCGTATAAAATGTTTAGGATGTAGATGAACTTTTTTTAGTTCGACGATTCTAAAAATTTGGAATACTATATTCTCGGTAATGAAAATTCCTTTTTGGCATATGAAGATTCTTTTTTCTATAATGGTGGTAATTTTGGTAATGGGGTGTTCCGACCCGATTTCCAAAGAAGACTTAAAAAATTTAAATGGATATTGGGAAATTACATCAGTTACATTTCCGAATGGCGAAACCAAGGAATACAAGGTCAGTACTACCGTTGATTATTTTCGGTTGGAGGGATTAAAGGGATTTAGGAAAAAGGTACAACCTAAGCTTGATGGAACTTTTAATACGTCCAACGATGCCGAGTCCTTTACGATACTAAAAAAGAACGATTATTTTGAGTTCTTTTATAAGAACGAACTTAGTGCCTGGTCAGAAATACTTTTGGATATTTCTCCGAATCGATTTTCGGTCAAAAATGAAGAAGGAATCACCTATTCATATAGTCGATTTGAGCCTTTTTCCGTCAAAAGGCCTCAATAATATTAACTTAAACGTTTAGGAACGATTATTAAAATCGAAATACCATGGCGAAAAGAAAGAATGAAAATCTCAGTATTGGTGAAGCGCTTAAAGACTTTATTAAGGAAAATCATTTGCAAAAGGGCATAGATAAAATTGAGGTGCGAACAGCATGGAAGAAACTGATGGGAAATGGAGTAGATAATTATACCACTGCTATTGATTTGCGTGGGGATACGCTATTTGTTTCATTGTCTTCATCGGTACTTCGTCAAGAACTGAGCCTAGGAAAGTCAAAAATAGCCAATATGTTGAACGAAGAGCTTGGTAAAGAACTGGTAAAAAAGATAGTGTTGCGATAAAGGGCCGTAAAATCTTTCGACTCGCCGACCCTTCAGCTGAAAATTTTAATAGATTTCCCTTCCTGAAAAGTGAAAAGCACCTTCAATGGCGGCGTTTTCATCGCTATCTGAGCCGTGAACGGCGTTTTCGGCTATATCTTTTGCAAATAATTTGCGAATGGTACCTTGTGCAGCCTCGGCCGGATTGGTCGCTCCGATAAGGGCGCGAAAATCTTCCACCGCATTTTCTTTTTCTAAAATTGCGGATACGATGGGGCCCCTGCTCATAAATTCGACCAATTCATCGTAGAATGGCCGTTCTTTATGAATGGCATAGAATTCCCGAGCATCTCTTTTACTCAATTGGGTATATTTCATGGCAACGATTTTAAAGCCAGCGGAGGTAATTTTTTCCAAAATAGCTCCGATATGTCCATTTTCAACGGCATCGGGCTTAATCATCGTAAAAGTTCTGTTTGTTGTCATTTTTACAAATTTTGGGCAAAAATACGCTTTATTCGGCAATGACCAACTTTTAATAGACCTGTTGCAGTTTTCCAAGAATCTCACCTTGGTCTCCAATAATTTTCATGACCACCCTTTTGTGCTTTAAGTCAAACTGTAGCAAACCAAAATTTTCGGTAAATACTACCTCGCCCACCCTGTAGGGGTTTTGCTCGCCTTTAAACGCCTTGTAGGCATGGGTAAGGCCACTACTCGTAAAATCAATGAGGGGATAGGATAGCCCATTTACGTTAGTCCTTGAAAATTCAGCAATATGGCGGTCACCTGATAGTAAGATTACGCCGGCAGCCTTTGTATCGACGATTAGTTTTTCAAGTCGGTCTACCTCATGCGGAAAGTTTCCCCATGTTTCAAATCCGTGTTGGTTCGATAGTACTTGAATGCTGCTGACAATGATATTAAAGTCGGCTTTTGACATTTCAAGTTCTTTTTTAATCCATCGCCACTGTGCTTCGCCAAGTAGGGTGCCTTCACCATAAGGGTTAGGTTTCGTCCGCTTTTTTGTTTCGGTATCAGGGGTGAGCGGCGTTCTGAAGTAGCGGGTATCAAGTACTATTACCTTTATGATACCCTCTCTCAGTTTGTACTCATGGGTCGTGTAGATTCCATTTTGTTGTCTTCTCGAACTGTTTTGAGGTACTCCCATGAAATTTAAGAACTCTTGTTGGCTCGCTTTTTTCCCCTCAAATTCAGCTCCCCCATCGTTCACTCCATAGTCATGATCGTCCCAAGTGCCAATAATCGGTGTTTTTGAGCGTAGTTTACTATAACCTTCTATATGGTTTTGATCGTTGTACATTTGCCTGAGTTGGTTCACATTATCGGTATCGGCATAAATATTGTCACCACCCCATATCCATAGGTCAGGATGGTGATTTATAATATCATCCCATAAGCGATTGCCAATTTCTACTTTATTACATGAGCCGAAGGCTACCGTGAAATCTACCTTGAATGACGTTTCATTCTTGTAAGTTTTGGATACCCCAATGATAGGTTCTCCAGTTTTGCATTGAAAAAATAACGGAAGGCAGAAATAGATAAAGTATTTAAAGGGCATGATTTTTTTATTTGAATGATGCAAAATTAAACCTTTAGCATTTACCACTATAGTATTAAATCGTATCTTTGCCGCCATGAATTTGGAGCACATCAAGGCGGTACAGCGACTACTTTCCGAACCGCAAAAAATCGTTATCGTACCGCATAAAAACCCTGATGGAGATGCCATCGGATCTACATTGGCCCTTTGGCATTACCTAAGAAACAGGGGGCAGGAGGCAACAATAGTTTCCCCGAACGATTACCCAAAATTCCTGAAATGGATGGCGGGTAGCGATCAAATACTGAATTTTGAGCGCGAAAACAATCAGGCAAAAGCTAGGATTGAGAAGGCGACCGTCGTTTTCACCCTTGATTTAAACCACCTGGGCCGTGTAGGTCAGTTAGAGACACTTTTGACCGAACTTACGGTTCCATTTATAATGATAGATCATCATGAAGCCCCTGGTGAGTATGCCGAGATCATGTATTCGGACCCAGCGATGAGCTCGACCTGTGAAATGGTCTATAATTTTATGGAATTTTTAGGGGATTTGGACCAGATAACCCCGGATATAGCCAATTGTATTTACACAGGGATAATGACCGATACAGGATCGTTTAAATTTTCTTCGACCACAAGCAGAACACATCGCGTGGTCGCTGACTTGATCGATAAAGGAGCAACCACCACTAAAATACATCACCGTGTTTTTGACACGAACACTCCAGGTAGATTACATCTTTTGGGCTGCGCTCTGAAAAACATGGTTATTCTAAAGCAGTACCGTACGGCGTACATCACCTTAAGCCAAGATGATCTTGATGCCCACGATTTTCAAAAAGGGGATACTGAAGGTTTTGTAAATTATGGTCTGACCCTTGAAGGTATTATATTTGCCGTAATTTTTATTGAAAATCGAGACGAAGGCAGTATACGCATTTCATTTCGTTCGATCGGTGATTTTTCGGTCAACGAATTTGCCCGTAACCATTTCAACGGGGGAGGTCACAATAATGCGGCCGGCGGTAGAAGTGAGCTGCCATTGAAAGCAACGGCCCTGTATTTTGAAACTCTTTTACCGGAGTATCAAGACCAGTTGGTTACTGAATCTTGATAGTAAATTTGAAAATAGGAATTTAGAATTTTTAACCTTCATGCCCCAGACTAAAATCATAATACGACCTCTATTTTTCCTAATTATTTTTGGTATGTTTATAGGTTGCGGTGAGCCTGAACCACGCAGACCTGTCGAGGTAAAGTCGGGTACCTTTTTTAAAGAATCGGTCGAAAGAAGTAAACGACTATTAGCAGCGGAAGAAGAGCAGATCAAAGCGATAATGGCAAGCGATACCGCGCATGAATACGACCACAGTACCACTGGATCTTGGTTCTATTATGATGTCAAAAACGACCAGACCGATTATTACCCTCAACCGAACGATTTGGTGACACTGTCTTATAATATAGTCACCTTCGATAACGACACCCTCTATTCTAAGGAAGATATTGGAACAATTACCTATATGGTCGATAAAGAAGAACTTTTCCCTGGCCTTCGCAACAGCATAAAATTAATAAAGGAAGGAGAGACCGCTACCTTTCTTTTTCCGTCATCCTTGGCTTATGGGTATCATGGGGACAATAATAAAATTGGAGTTAACGTTCCTTTAAAATCTACACTGACGATTTTGAACATTGAAAAACAAAAGGATAGTCTTTTTAATTAAGAAAAAATGAGAAGAATGAGAAAGATATATTATGTATCGATACTGACAGTTTTACTTTTGAGTTGTAAAAGCCAATACGCCGAATTGGGCGACGGTCTTTTTGCGGATATTCATACGAGCGAAGGAGACATAATCGTAAGGTTGGAATATAAAAAAACACCAGTGACAGTGGCTAATTTTGTGTCCTTGGCGGAAGGTACTAATCCTTTTGTAAGTGATAGCCTCAAGGGGAAGAAATACTATAATGGCCTGATTTTTCATCGTGTGATGAAAGACTTCATGATTCAGGGAGGAGACCCTACGGGTACCGGAAGGGGTAACCCCGGCTATAAGTTTAAGGATGAATTCAATGATTCTTTAGTACATGATAAAAAAGGCATTTTGTCCATGGCCAACTCGGGCCCGACAACCAATGGCAGTCAATTCTTTATCACTCATAAGGCGACACCTTGGCTTAATGGTCGCCATACCGTATTCGGTGAAGTTGTCGAAGGCTTAGATGTGGTCGACTCCATCGCGAATGTCGAAACATCCCAACAACCAAACATTAAAGACAGACCATTGGTCGATGTCATCATGAACGAGGTAGAGATTGTGCGCAACGGAAGAGATGCCAAGAACTTCGATGCTGTTCAGGTCATGACCGATTATTTTAAAGAGGAAGAGGCCAAAGTAGCTGCTTTTGAAAAAATGAAAAACGATTTTGCCGCAGAGTTGACCGACCAAAAACAGAAAGCCGAAGAACTGCCTTCTGGTCTCAAAATGTTGGTGCTGAAGGAAGGGACTGGCGAGCAGCCTAAAATTGGGCAGAAAGTTCTTGTACGCTATGCAGGTTATTTGGAAGATGGTACGCTTTTCGCCAGTAATTATGAAGATTTAGCCAAGAAGTACAATATATACAAAGATCAAGCAAAGATGGGAGGCGGTTACGAACCTATGCCAACTGTATATAGTCCTGACGCTGGCCTTATTGCCGGTTTTAAAGAAGGCCTGTTGACTATGGAGGTAGGGGAGAAGACCCGAATATTTATTCCTGCCCATTTAGGATATGGCTCACAAGGAAGTGGACCGATACCTCCAAATTCAAATTTGGTGTTCGATCTGGAGATAGTGGGCGTGGCACCACAAGAAGAATAAGCATGGCGGCCGCTATATATTTAGAAAGGAACATTTGGTAAAAACAGTCACAGTGTTTGGCTATTGGCAGGGATATAGCTGAAGAACGTCCTTTTTTGGCATTTCTTAAAAATATTGCGGAACTTGATATGCTTGATTATTAAGGAGTACCCTAAAGGCCCATTGGGTCGTACTTTTTGCTTATTTCCACCAATTCTGGGATTTCATTCTAACGGTAGCTTTCAAGATATCTTTTTGCGATATTTGTCCTACAAGTTTCCCATGCTCTACTACAGGAAAGCGCCTCCGTTTCTCGTTAAGAAATTTATTGGCGGCATCGAAGATGTTCATATGGCCGTCGATGGTTTCCACGTTTTTGACCATGCGCTGCTCCACTTTTTTATCGGTTAGCGGCATATTGTGATATCGACTTTCGCTAATATGCTTTATACAATCACCCTCCGAGATAATACCTATTAATTCATTATTTTCATTGACTACGGGTCCTCCCGATATTTTGTACCGTATAAGGGTCTCTATAACCTCTTCGACCGACTGATCCGGCTTGAACGTTATTAATTTACGCGTCATATAATCCTTTACCGTCATTGGGGTCTTTTTGACAACCGCTTCTTTTTTTCTTTGTCCTTGGAAACTTTTAATAGCCATAACGTTCGATTTTGGAGTTACTTAAAGATACTGAATTTTAACACGTTATGCCATATTGAAGCCTTGTTAATTTCATAGGTTGTACCTACAAGTAGAGGGGTGAACTCAGTGATTTTAATTACCGTTCGTCTAATTTCTCGCACTAGGATCGAAAACGAACCGTTATATACCTGTCAACCCCAAATCTTGACTTGATGAAATGGTACTTAAAAGTATTACAGAAGTATGCCAACTTCGAAGGGCGGTCGAGGCGAAGGGAATATTGGATGTACTTTATCTTCAATGTTCTTATCTCGTACGGGCTACAAATATTGGCCGTTGCTACCGACACCCCGGTACTCATGTTTCTTTTTGTTGTATATGCTCTGGGGCTGCTAATTCCCAGCTTGGCGGTAGGGGTAAGGCGCATGCACGATGTAGGGAAAAGTGGATGGTATCTTTTGGTTCCGTTTTATAACCTTATTTTGGCCTGTACAGAAGGTGATCATCTCGATAATCAATATGGACGGAATCCCAAGGCCTTAGAAGAAACGGCCTTACAAAACGTATAGCAATGGTATGAAGTTGGGTCGATCGACCCATGTGAACCACCTTTATTTTTTTAGGCCTTCGGAATTTCTTTTAAGATTGCCAATAAGAACTTCCAGAATTTTTGAACCGAGGAAATACTTACGCGCTCATCGGGGGAGTGGGCTCCCATGATGGTGGGGCCAAAACTGATCATGTCGATCTCCGGATAATTTTGACCTAAAATTCCACATTCTAGGCCTGCGTGGCAGGCGACTACTTTAGGCTGCTCTCCAAAAAGCGCTTTGTATTTTTTCTTCGTAATTTCTAAAATGGCCGAATCCGGATTAGGGCTCCACCCAGGGTAGCTCCCACTAAACACTACTTGGCAACGCGCCAGTTCAAAGGTTGACTTCAAAGCGTTTGCCAAATCCATTTTGGCAGAATTCACCGAAGAACGGGTCAAACACCCTATTTCTATTAGGCCGTTTCCCACCGATACCCGGGCTAAATTGTTTGAGGTTTCGACCAATTCAGGTATGGCGGCACTCATGGCATAAACTCCGTTATGAGCTGCATATAGGCCTTTTAAGAGGCGTTCTTGGGCTCCGAGACCAAGTACCATATTGGGAGCCTTGGTGGTTTGAAGGGTAACCTGCAAATTAGGTTCTTGCACGCTCAACTCTTCTTTAATGGTCTCTGACCATTCCCTTAGGTCTGCTTCGAAAGCTTCGGTCTGCGATTTTAACACGACCAATTTGGCCGTACTTTCCCTCGGGATGGCATTGCGAAGGCTGCCACCTTCTATTTCGCAAATACGTACCATATGTGCATTTGAGGCATTGTAAAGAAGACGATTCATAATTTTGTTGGCATTTCCCAACCCTCGATGAATATCAATACCGCTATGTCCGCCCTGAAGGCCACTTACTTGAATTTCATAGGGCACGACCGATCGGGGCACCGGTTTACCGTTATAGCGACGGGTGGCGGTAATATCTATTCCTCCGGCACAACCAATATCGAGTTCGTCGTCTTCTTCCGTGTCAAGGTTCAATAAAATTTTTCCTTGAAGAATACCCGCTTTCAATCCCATGGCACCGGTCATACCGGTTTCCTCGTCTATGGTAAAAAGAGCTTCTAGCGGGGGGTGGGCAATGTCTGTGCTTTCCAAAAGCGCCATGATAGCGGCCACCCCAAGGCCGTTATCGGCACCAAGGGTCGTTCCTTTGGCCTTGACCCAATCATCGTTCACGATCATCGCTATACCTTCTGAATCAAAGTCGAAAACAGTATCGTTGTTTTTCTGGTGAACCATATCTAAATGAGACTGAAGGGTAACCATTTTTCGGTCTTTCATCCCGTTACTTCCCTCTTTTCGGATGATTACATTGCCTACTTCATCCTGAAAAGTATCTAGATTCAATGATTTGCCGAAATCCAACATAAATTCAATTACACGTGCTTCCTTTTTTGAGGGGCGTGGTACGGCATTAAGATCTACAAATTTGTTCCAGACGGCTTTTGGGGATAATTCCCTAATTTCTTTGTTCATGTGAATGATTTTTTCAAAAATACATACACCAGAGTTAGGATGCCCAAGAATTGGCTAATTTTACGGATTACCGCGATGGTATCAAACTCTTTTCGGGCCCTACCGAAAGATAAAAGGGAAAAAGAGGAACCGACGAAATATAGATCATTTTGAAAAACAACTTGAAAAACGCGATAGCACTCAGCCTCATCTTTCAGATTATTTTCGTCATCTGGCTGAGTAAAGAACCGGAAATTGTTGAAACTTATTATAGTAATGGGATTTACCCAGTTATAAGCCAGTTCTTTAGAATACTATTTGGATGGTTGCCCTTTTCTGTCGGAGAAATTGTTTATACCCTAATCTTTATCGTAGCAATACGATATATCATTTTGAATTGGAAGCGCATTAAGGCATTCCCTTGGTCTTTTGTACGAAATGTGTTCGTTGTTCTGGCCGTTTTTTATTTCACTTTTAATTTGCTATGGGGGCTCAATTACTATCGCCAACCCATCGCTGAAAGATTTGATATCAGGGATTCCATTACTTCTCAAGAGGTTGTCGATCTTGCCGAAGAACTCATTGAAAAGACAAATTCGATCCATTTTCAAATAACCCGTGATACTGCACAAATGGTGCAAGTGCCCTACGACCGAAACGAGATTTTTACAAAAACGATTGAGGGATATCGTGAAATAGAAAAGGAGCTGCCCTTTTTGAAGTATCGTCACCCTAGTTTGAAAAAATCAATGTTCAGTATTCTTGACAGTTATATGGGCATCGGAGGTTACCTGAATCCATTTACGAACGAGGCCCAGGTCAATGCGCTGACCCCGGTGTTTCGCTTTCCAGTGGTTAGCGGCCATGAAGTAGGTCACCAAGTAGGTTATTCCAAGGAAAACGAGACCAATTTTATCGGCTATCTGGTTACCTCTAAAAATAAGGATATCTATTTTCAATATGCGGCCTCCGCCTATGCCCTGAGCCATTGCCTGAGTGCTATAAGGAGAGGAGACGAAGAAAAATTCCAAGAGCTGTTTTCAAAAATCAATTTTGGGGTTCAAGAAAATTACCGTGAGCTTTATGAATTCAACATTCGATATGCCAATCCCTTTGAGCCTATTTTTAAATCGATTTTCGATACGTTTCTAAAGGCAAATCAACAGGTAGAGGGCGTTAGAAGCTACGGTAAGATTGTCGAACTGATGGTCGGATATCATGAAAAGCACCCTATTGGAAGCGAACTTTACGGCAACTGAAATCAAGAGATCGGTATAAACGGAAAGACTGAGCCCTTGGAAATTTCGGTAGTCCCCTGAGGAATACGAATAAAGCCGTCGGCTTTGGCCAAACCGACCAAATCTCCCGAACCATTGCCTTTGACCAAAAGACCGTGCAATCGACCCTCTTCCCAAGAGATCTTCACCTGAACGAAGAGAGTTAGGGAAGCATGCGGATTAACAGGCTCATCGAGTATCAAGCTTTGCTCTTTTCTGGAAACAGAATGACATTTGGCCAACCAAGGTAAAAAGTAAATGAGATAGTTGGCGAAGGTAGATACGGGATTTCCTGGAAAAGAGAAAACTATTTTACGTCGTTCTTCCTGCACTCCAAACCAGAAGGGCTTGCCGGGTCTTTGGGCTACCCGATGAAATATTTTTTTTATGCCTAAGGTATCAAGTGCCTCAGGAATAAAATCGAACTTTCCTTTTGAGACCCCTCCGCTGAGCATGAGTACATCATGCCCATCAAGCACATTTTTTAATTCTTGTACTATCAGTTCCCTACTATCTGCCATATGCAAAAAAGTAGGATAGATATTTAGTTGGATCAAGGCGGCGGCCAATGAAAAACTATTGGACTTTCGTATTTGGTGGGCCAATGGAATTTCGGCAATGTCGACCAGCTCGTTTCCCGTAGAAACCACACAGATTCTGGGCAACTTTTTAACCTTTACCGTTACCTTTCCTACCGAGGCCAAAACCCCGATCGTTGTTGGGGTTATACAGACGTCTTTTCCTAGCAATACATTGCCTTTCTTTTCGTCACTGCCCCTGGCATGAATATTTTGCCCTTTGAGTGGTTCATTTAAAAGGTGTACGCGATTCCCTTTAATTTTGGTCTGTTCGTACATGATTATTGTATCTGCCTCTTTTGGAAGAACTGCACCGGTCATGATTTCAAAACAGTTGGTTTCAGAAGAAAGTGTTTGCTGGGCCATTCCGGCACTTAAAACTCCTTCGATTTTAAACTCCCTAATACCCTTTTCAATAGCTGAGAAACGTATGGCAATACCGTCTTTCGTCGAGCGGTCAAATGGGGGGAAGTCCCGATCGGCCTTGATTTCTTCGGCAAGAATCCGACCTACACTCTCCAAAACAGGAACGGATTCCGTTCCAAAATCTATGGTATGTTCGAGTACTTGATTGTATGCGTCTTCAAATGAAATCATTAAAAATCAATATAACGATTTGTAGCCAAACATGACCATTGCATAACGGCTTATAGTTTATTTCGTGCTTTATGTTAATGCGATGCCAAGGGCAGGAATGATTTGAGCCGTGCCGGTATTACGGGTTGCTTTTTTTCTTTTTCCAAAACCAACTTCCCACAAAATAAGCGATGAGTGCAATTAGAAAGTACTTAAAGTACGACACGGGCTCTCCTTCCCCGTTGACCGTAGTGAATATTCTATCCCAGCGTGGTCGCCAGTTTAAAATGCCATCGTTAAAGTTATCGACGCTCAACCAGATGAAAATAGGCGTACCCACAATATGGTTTTCGGGTACATAGCCCCATGCCCGGCTGTCTTCTGAATGGTCACGGTTATCTCCCATCATCCAATAATAGTCTTGTTTGAAAGTATAGGTGTCTGCCACTTTATCGTTGATTTTAATCTGATTACCCGTTACCCCGATGGTGTTACCTTCATAGTCGCGTATGATTTTCTTGTAGAGGGGCAATGTTTTCAGATTAAGCGCGACGGTAGCGCCCTTTTCAGGGATGTAAATCGGCCCCATTTGATCATAGTTCCAAGGATAATCAGGACTTTGGGGGAAGATGTTCACCCCGGGAACGCCCTTTTTTTCAACATCACGTACGACAGAATCTATTGAGGCATCTTTACGCAATTGCTCGACCATTTCATCGGTAAGAGCTCCTATTCTAGCCCTTGGCGTCTCTTCGGTAAGGCCTAGTCTTTGACTTCGTATCACATTGATAGGAATACCTTTGGCTTTGGTATACAAAGCGATCTTGCCCCCATCTACCCGCTCCGTACCGATAAGGTACTTCTTGATAGCATCAAATTGGGCTTGATTGATCGGGTTTGAAATATACTTACGTTGAAAGTCCATTACCCCAATTTCTTGAAGCAGTCTTGATGAGACTCCTTTATTGGAATAAATCGTATAATCGTATTGAGGTTTCGCCCTGTCCGGAAGAACTAATTGTTTTCCGTTGATATGCACATAACCGTCAATTACGGCCAATGAATCTCCAGGAAGTCCTACGCAACGCTTTACGTAGTTTGATTTTTTGTCAATAGGCTTGTCGACCCCTTTTTCCCTTTTAAAAAACTGACGAACGGTATCTGCCGGCCAGCTGAAGACTACAATATCGTTACGATCAACTTTCGTAAAGCCGGGTAATCGAAAGTAAGGTAATTGGGGTTTCTTTAGATATGATTTAACCCCTAATACCGGAAGCGTATCATGGACCATTGGGGCTGCAATGGTAGTCATAGGGGTTCGCGCCCCGTAGTGAAATTTCGATACGAAGAGCAAGTCACCCACTCGAAGCGTACGTTCAAGGGAAGGAGTAGGAATTACATAAGGCTGAATAAAATAGGTGTGTACAAGGGTCGCGGCGATAACTGCAAAAGCAATGGAGCTGACCCATTCGCCCATTGCGGTAGCAGGATGCAAACTTCGATTTTCAACGTAATTGACATCTAAGGCATAATTCACGTAATATATGTAGAATCCTAAGGTGAGTATGACCAACCAGGTCTCCAAAAGACTGTTTCGACCGAAACTACGAATGGTTTCTATCCAAAGGATGGGGAACATCAACAGGTTGATAATAGGAATGAAAAGAAGCACAACCCACCATTTTGGACGATTGATAATCTGCATCAATACAATAGCGTTATATACAGGTACGGCTGCCTCCCATGGCTTTCGACCCGCTTTTACGTAGAGCTTCCAGGTACCCAAAAAATGTATGATCTGTACAATTAGAATAAATAAGAGCCACTGTGTTGCGTTCATTCTGAATCAATTAATCGTGTTGGTCTTCTACAAAGAAGTGCAATTCTAGTAAAAATATTGTTTTCGTTAACCAAGGTTTAACACATCTTTCATAGTAAAAACTCCTGTTTTACCTATAATCCATTCAGCGGCTATTACCGCACCGAGCGCAAATCCATGTCGATTGTGGGCTGTGTGCTTGATTTCTATGGTGTCGACCTCGCTACTATACTCGACCACGTGCGTACCGGGGGTTTTGCCGATTCTTCTCGAGGTTATAGGAATCTCGGTTTCCGACGAGGCATGGTCGAGTTTCCAACTGGAATAGGCACTATTGTCAATGATTCCCTCGGCCAGTGTTATAGCAGTGCCGCTGGGAGCATCGAGTTTTTGGGTGTGGTGAATTTCTTCCATGGATACTTGGTATTCACTTAGATTTTGCATCATCTGTGCAAGATATTTATTCAATTCGAAAAATACGTTCACCCCAAGACTAAAATTGGAAGCATAAATGAAGCCGCCCTTCTTGGCTTCGCACAAAGCAACGGCCTTATCATAGTTTTCTAGCCAACCTGTAGTTCCAGAAATTACCGGTACGCCATGTTCCAAACATTTTGATATGTTACCGAAGGCCGCATCAGGCATGCTGAAATCAATGGCCACATCCATTTTTGAAAAGTCGATTTCCTTGGTATCGATGTCAATTTTGGCCACTATGGTATGTCCTCTGTTCTGGGCTATTTTTTCGATCATTTGTCCCATTTTTCCGTATCCGAATAGTGCTATGTTCACGTTGTTTGATTAATTTAAGGGTTTATCCAATTGTTATCTGTGCATTTTGATCGTCGATTTCCGATAAACAGGCGGCAAGGGCATGATATATAGCCCGTTTTGCATCGATCTTACTTTACCTAATTTATTACGTTTATTTTGTTTCGTTAATAACCAACAAAATTTAAAATTTGATTACTAAAGCCATACCATAGTTCGGGTTATTCGTGATCGGGTCAAGATTCAGATAGGGCTGCATGTCGAAACTCAAATCATCATCTACATTAAATTGCTTGAGATGTGCATCGACATTGGCGTCTACAATGTTCAGTGCATATAAAGCTACAGATACCAAAAGCATCAGGTCACGATCACGTTGATAGCGCTCTTGTTCGTTTTGCAGATCAGTTTGATCCAGGTCAGGCCCTGAACCATCTCCATTAAGGTCATAGAATTCATCATCGGTAAATCCAGCCTGCCTTCTTTTAAAGGCCGCGCGAAACCTATCGTATCGGTTATCATTCCATCCGTAGGCATAAATTGCCGTTCCTATGGCCCCCCATACAAGGGGTGTTTTCCAATATCTTTTATTATAGATTTGTCCGAGCCCCGGAAATACAGCAGAATAAAAAGCAGCTTTACTAGGGGCTAAAGGGTTTATACGAACCTTTTTTGCCATCAAGGTGTCTATAACGACTACCCCCTCCTTATTCAAATCGGACTCGAGCGAATCGACTTCTTGGCTTTTTGGTGTATCTTGTTGCCCGCTAACGACCAGTGAAAAAAAAATAAGCAACAGAACGGTTAATAGCGATCTACTCACCTAGGATCAATTTTTTAATTCTTCTGAACTCTTCCTTGGAGTGAAATGGAATGGTAATTTTTCCACGTCCTTTTTCGGAGGCGGAAATGTCTACTTTGACGGAAAAATGTTCGGTGAACTTATCTACGTTCTTTTTGGCAAAATCCGGACTTTTTTTAGCAGCTGTTTTGTTTTGGGCACCGGTCGTATTCCCGTGATAGGCTTTGACCGCTTTTTCGGTTTCCCGTACGGAAAGATTCTGGCTTACAATTTTTTCATAAAGTGCAATCTGATCTTCCTTCTTGTCGATATTTACAAGTGCCCTGCCATGACCCATGCTCAAGAAGCCATCACGCATACCTGTTTGTATGATGGGATCCAATCGTAAAAGGCGAAGATAGTTGGTAATGGTCGAACGCTTTTTTCCAACCCGATCGCTTAACTTCTCTTGTGTGAGTTCTATTTCGTCGATGAGACGCTGATAAGAAAGGGCAATCTCAACGGGGTCTAAATCTTGTCGCTGAATGTTTTCAACAAGCGCCATTTCCAGAGACTCTTGATCATTGGCAATACGAATATAGGCCGGAATGGTCTCTAAACCTACCAATTTTGAGGCCCGGTACCTTCTTTCTCCAGAAACCAGCTGATATTTGTTAAAGTCGAGCTTACGAACGGTAATTGGCTGAATGACACCGAGTTCTTTGATAGAACTCGCAAGTTCGTGCAGGGCCTCGTCATTAAAATTAGATCTTGGCTGAAATGGGTTCACCTCAATAGCCTCAATATCTAATTCAACAATATTTCCTACTACTTTATCGGCATTTTTGTCGGATGCCGTTTGTATGTCATTATCAGGGTCTTTCAAGAGTGCGGAAAGTCCACGTCCCAAAGCCTGTTTTTTGGTTGCTCTCGCCATTAAGCTATTTCTTTATTTTTCTTAACGATCTCATTGGCCAAATTAAGGTAATTGGCCGCTCCTTTGCTGCTGGCGTCATATTTGATGATGCTTTCCCCATAACTAGGTGCTTCACTAAGCCTAACATTGCGTTGAATGATAGTGTCGAAAACCATGTCGGCAAAATGCTTACGTACTTCTTCGACCACTTGATTGGAGAGCCGTAACCTTGAATCGTACATGGTCAATAGCATACCTTCGATATCCAGATTAGGATTATGGATCTTTTGAATACTTTTAATGGTATTCAACAACTTTCCAAGGCCCTCAAGTGCAAAATATTCACATTGAATAGGTATGATAACCGCATCGGCAGCGGTCAACGCATTTAAGGTCAAAAGCCCGAGTGATGGTGCGCAATCGATCAGAATATAGTCGTAACTATCGCGCAGATGCGAAATGGCTTGTTTGAGCATTGATTCTCGCTTGTCTTTATCTACCAACTCTATTTCTATGGCAACTAGATCAATGTGCGCAGGAATAAGGTCTAAATTTGGCGAATCGGTAGCGATTATGGTTTCCTTAGCTGTTTTTGTGTGCTCCAACAGTTGGTAGGTACCTAATTCGATACTTTCGACATCCACGCCCAAGCCCGAGGTGGCATTGGCCTGTGGATCGGCATCAATCAACAGTACCTTCTTTTCCAAAACCCCAAGAGAGGCCGCTAAATTGACAGTGGTCGTAGTTTTACCAACACCTCCCTTTTGATTTGCGATAGCAATAATCTTGCCCATTATCCATCTGTGTTAGGGGGTAAAAATACGATTATTTACGATGTCATAGAAACCATTTTGTTAACACAAGGTGAATAACTGTTCAATTTCAACGTTAAAGTTCGTTAATCTAATACTTTAACGGGCAAGGATATGCAAAGAATCCTTGGCCCCATCGAGGAAAGTACGGATATAATGGTATTTGGCTTCTAGTGACTAGCCGGGTAAGATGGAGAAAAAGGGCTACCCTTAGGGCACTTGTACGTCGTTAACCGATTATTTCTTTTTGGTCTTTAAGCTATCCTCATATTCGATAAGATAGATTTCCTCGTTCTTTTTTTTGAGATAGTAGTTTTCCCTCGCAAACTTCTCCAGTTCTTCCGGGTCGGACAGTTTTTCCAGAATTTTTTTATCATTGGCAATTTCCTCTTGGAGAAATTCCTGTTGTTTTTCAAGCTTTTTGATTTCTTTCCTTAATTCCAAGTGAATGAGCAGTGAATTCGTATCGAAGAAGAGCATCCAAATCACGAAAACGGTCAACACCAATACATACATATTGGTAAGGACACCAAACCACTTTTTCCTTCTCAATTCTTTAAGGCCCATAATTCCTATGTTAACTTTTCGTTGATAATGGTACGTACAATGTCAACTGCAACAGTATTGTATTTATTGTTAGGAATAATAATATCTGCATATTCTTTGCTGGGTTCTATGAACTGCAGGTGCATGGGTTTTATGTGGGCCTGGTATTTTTCTAGGGTTTCGTCGAGGTTCCACCCCCTCTCATTGACATCTCTTTTAAGCCTTCTTATCAAGCGTTCATCGGAATCGGCATGAACAAAAATTTTAATGTCCATCATTTTGCGAAGAGGAGCGTTGGTCAAAATCAAAATACCCTCAACAATAAGCACTTTGGTGGGTTGCACGAGGACGGTTTTTTCGGTCCGATTACATTCCAAAAAAGAATAGACCGGCTGTTTGATCGCTTTTCCTCCCTTCAGGAGCCGTAAATGACTTTCAAGCAAGTCGAAATCAATGGATTGGGGATGGTCAAAATTAGTCTTTCGGCGTTCTTCCAAAGTTAGGTGTGAAAGGTCTTTATAATACGAATCTTGCGAAATCACCCCGACTTCGCCGTCAGGGAGCTCATTGATGATCTGATTGACGACTGTGGTTTTCCCACAACCTGTGCCTCCTGCAATCCCAATAATCAACATTTGCGTATAATTTTTGTCAAAAATACATATTTGGAAACCAAAATTCCGCATATCCGAAAAATGAAGTTTCGATAATATTCTTATTAACATATGCCTACTTTTGTAGGATGCAAAACGAGAACGCTAAGCCCAATTTTGAGTTCATAGCCCTTATGGCCTCCCTAATGTCTATTGTAGCATTGGCCCTAGATGCTCTTCTGCCTGCTATTTCACATATCGGGGAGTCGATAAACAGTTTAGATCCCACAGAGAATCAGCTGCTTATCACCATGATTTTTATGGGGCTGGGGGTCGGTCAATTGTTCTTTGGCCCCCTTTCCGATAGTTATGGACGCAAGCCTATTGTCTATTTCGGTTTTCTTTTGTTTACGGTAGCCAGTATGATCTGCATCTTTGCCCCGTCTTTGGAGGTAATGATTATTGGTAGGATTTTGCAGGGTATCGGTCTTTCGGCCCCAAGAACGATCTCCATATCTATTATTCGCGATACTTATCGAGGGGATTACATGGCGAAAATTATGTCTTTCGTGACCGCATTTTTTATTCTGGTACCCGTAGTGGCTCCGGCCTTCGGCAAGTGGGTCATGGATGCTTTTGGTTGGGAAGCCATATTTTATGTGCAACTCTTCTTCGCTTTGGTGGTCAGTATCTGGTTTTGGAAGCGTCAACCTGAAACCTTGAAACCCCATTATAAAGTTCCCTTTTCGCTAAAAGTCTTTGTGGAAGGTACAAAGGAGTTTTTCAAGCATAGGGAAACCGTCGCTTTTACGTTCGTATCAGGTTTCATTACGGGAGCCTTTTTGGTCTATTTGAGCTCATCGCAGCACGTTTTTGAAGACCAGTACGACTTGGTGGACTCTTTTCCTTATATTTTCGCCGCTCTGGCTGTTTCTATTGGGCTTTCCACCTTCCTCAACGGAACCTTGGTCCTTCGTTTCGGCATGCGCCGATTGGCCCTTATGGCCCTGACCGCCTTTTGTGTCATAGCCTTGATTTATGTGGTGGTATTTTGGAATCGCCCTAATCCCGGCGTGATTGTCTTGGTCTCCTTTTTATTCGTTCAATTTTTTTGCCTTGGTTTTCTATGGGGAAATTTCCGATCCATTGCCATGGAACCCATAGGACATGTTGCCGGTATTGGGGCGGCACTCAACGGTTTTATTTCTACGGTGCTTGCGGTGCCTATTGCGAATTATATCGGTGAATTTGTTCAGGACTCGGTGTGGCCCATGTTTTTTGGCCTCGCGATTTGCGGACTACTTTCATTAGGTATCATGTTATCAGTGCGAAAACCAGGGGCGATAGCAAGTCGCACCTTTCGATGACGGTCTTTTAAACCACTAAAACGGGCCTATTTCTTGTGAAAATAGACCCTGTTTTTCTGTGATTTTTAAATGTTTACAACGCGTTCTCGATAATTTCCTCGACCACCTCCGGATTTAAAAGGGTACTTGTATCCCCTAAATTTGAAGTGTCTTTGGAGGCTATCTTACGCAAGATCCTTCGCATGATTTTACCACTGCGAGTTTTTGGAAGTCCGGATACGAACTGTATTTTATCCAATTTGGCGATGGGTCCGATATGTTCGGTAATCTGTTGGTTTATTTCCTTACGGAGGTTGTCCTTATCCCTTGATTCACCGACTTCCTTAAGAATCACATAACCATATAGCGCATTTCCTTTAACATCATGAGGGAAACCTACAATGGCACTTTCCGCAACGGCAGGATGTTCGTTGATCGAATCTTCAATAGGGGCGGTGCCGAGATTATGCCCGGAAACGATGATCACATCGTCTACACGACCTGTAATTCTGTAATATCCGACGGCATCCCTTAGGGCTCCGTCTCCGGTGAAGTACATATTTTCATAGGCAGAGAAATAGGTGTCGCGATATCGGTCATGATTGCCCCAGATCGTTCTTGCGATCGAAGGCCACGGAAATTTGATGCAGAGTCTGCCCGATACTTGGTTACCCTTTATTTCTTTACCTTCCTCGTCCATTAGGGCTGGTTGAACACCGATAAAAGGTAATGTGGCATAGGTAGGCGTAGTGGGGGTTACATAAGGGATCGGCGTAATCATTATCCCCCCCGTCTCGGTTTGCCACCAGGTATCGATAATCGGACTTTGGCTTTTACCGACATTGTTATTGTACCAGTGCCAGGCCTCTTCATTTATCGGTTCCCCGACCGATCCCAATACGTTCAGACTAGAAAGGTCATATTTTTCCACAAACTCCAGTTTTTCCTTGGCCAAGGCACGTATAGCCGTTGGAGCCGTATAGAATTGGTTTACCTTATGTTTTTCAACGACTTGCCAAAACCTTCCATAATCAGGGTAGGAGGGAACCCCTTCAAACATTACCGTGGTAGCCCCATTGGCCAATGGTCCGTAAACGATATATGAATGGCCGGTAATCCACCCGATATCCGCGGTACACCAGTAGATGTCGTGTTCACGATACTGAAAGGCATTTTTAAAAGTATAGGCGGTATAGACCATATAGCCCCCAGTGGTATGCACCATGCCCTTGGGTTTTCCGGTGGATCCCGAAGTATATAAAATGAACAAGGGGTCTTCTGCATCCATAATTTCGGCCACACAATCCGCATAGGCTTCGTCTAACAAAGGCTGAAGCCATTTGTCACGGCCTTCTTTCATATTGATTACACTATCGATACGTTTGGCTACCAATACGGTATTCACGCCGGGACAATCTTCAAGAGCCTTATCGACTATACTTTTAAGGTCGATTGTTTTGCCTCCACGATAAGAGCCGTCAGAAGTGAGTACTAGCTTACAGTCGGAATCGTTAATACGTGCCGAAAGGGCGTTCGAAGAAAACCCTGCAAAAACCACGGAATGTATTGCTCCAATGCGGGCGCAGGCTAAAAGAGAAATGGCCAATTCGGGTATCATTGGTAGGTAAATACAAACACGATCCCCTTTTTTGATACCATTTTCCTTGAGTACGTTTGCCATTCGGCAGACCCTTTCGTGCAATTGGCGATAGGTAATATGTTCGGATTCTTCGCTCGGGTCGTTGGGCTCAAAAAGAATGGCCGTTTTCTCACCTCGAGTGGGTAAGTGCCGGTCAATACAATTTTCGGTAATGTTCAGCTGTGCCCCTTCGAACCATTTGATTTCGGGCTTCGTAAAATCCCAGCTCAGTACATTGTCCCATTTCTTTCGCCATACAAAATGTTCTTCGGCAATTTCTTCCCAAAAATCTTCGGGGTTCCGTACCGACTTGCGGTATACCTGAAAATATTCTTCTAAATGTTTAATGTGATAATTACTCATGCGTCGTGTTGATTTACTATAAAAATAACGAAAATTTTAATGTCCACTTGCCTCTCCGGCCCCGCTGGGTATGCGTATATCTTCCACAATTTCCTGCACATGTTCAGGGGGGTCAGGGGTAAATTTCATAATGGTGATCGCTACGATAAAGTTAAGTATCATGGCCACGGTACCGAAGCCCTCGGGAGATATACCGAACCACCAGTCGTCAGCCGTGCCACCACCGAACATATCAAATTTGAATTTGAGCATGTAAAAAAGCATGGCGACGATTCCGACCACCATACCTGCGATGGCACCTTCTTTATTCATTTTCTTATAAAAAATGCCCAATACTATGGCGGGAAAGAAGGAAGCAGCTGCCAGTCCGAAGGCCAAGGCTACGACGGCAGCCACAAAGCCTGGAGGGTTGATGCCAAAGTAGCCTGCAATAACGACTGCAACGGTCGCAGAAATTCGGGCGGCCCAAAGTTCCCCTTTATCTGAAATATTTGGCCGAAATACCTTTTTGATCAAATCGTGCGACACCGAAGACGAAATGACCAGCAACAAGCCCGCGGCGGTTGAAAGTGCAGCAGCGAGACCTCCGGCGGCTACCAAAGCAATGACCCAAGCCGGTAGTTTTGCGATTTCCGGATTCGCCAGTACCATGATGTCGTTATCGATGGTGAGCTCATTTTTTGAGGTATCGGCTACATACTGAATGAGGCCATCGTTATTTTTATCCTTATAAGTCAGAAGACCGGTAGTTTCCCAATTTTTAAACCAAACCGGCATCTCAGCGTACGGCTCATTACTAACCGTAGTAAGCAGGTTCGTTTTCGCAAAGACCGATACGGCGGGCGCAGTAGTATATAGAATGGCGATAAGCAATAAGGCCAAACCGGCAGATTTACGTGCGTCCTTTACCCGCTTTACCGTGAAAAACCGTACAATAACATGGGGAAGACCAGCGGTACCTACCATAAGGGCCAAAGTAATGGCAAAAACATCGGTTATTGATTTTTTTCCTTCCGTATACTCCGCAAAACCGAGTTCGGTCGAAAGACCGTCCAATTTATCCAAAAGATACGTGCCCGAACCATCGTTCAGGGTTGAACCCATTCCCAATTGGGGGATAGGGTTTCCGGTCATTTGTATTGAAATAAAAATGGCGGGCACCATAAAGGCGAAAATAAGCACACAGTACTGCGCCACTTGGGTATAGGTAATGCCTTTCATTCCTCCCAAAACGGCATAGAAGAGTACAATGATCATTCCAATGATTACACCCGTATTGATATCAACTTCCAAAAAGCGGGAAAATACGACTCCCACCCCTCGCATCTGGCCTGCAACGTAGGTGAACGATACTATAAGTGCACATATCACCGCTACAATACGGGCTGTTTTCGAGTAGTACCGATCTCCGATAAAATCCGGTACTGTGAACTTTCCGAATTTGCGTAGGTAGGGGGCCAACAAAAGGGCTAAAAGAACATATCCCCCGGTCCACCCCATGAGATATACAGAGCCATCATAGCCAGCAAATGCTATAATCCCCGCCATGGAAATAAAAGAGGCTGCAGACATCCAATCAGCCGCTGTGGCCATACCATTGGCCAAGGGAGAAACCCCCCCTCCGGCAACATAAAAATCTTTGGTGGAACCTGCCCGTGACCAAATTGCGATGCCTATGTATAGGGCGAAAGTGATACCTACAAGGAGGTAGGTCCATGTTTGAACATCCATTATTCGATAGTTTTGTGGTTGGAAGTATTATTCGTTGAAGCCATACTTTTTGTCCAGCTTGTTCATCAGTTTTATATAGACAAATATGAGTATGACAAATACATAGATAGCTCCTTGTTGGGCAAACCAAAACCCGAGTTTGAACCCACTTAACTGAATGGTATCAAGGGCATCCTTAAAAAGGATACCTGCACCGTAGGAAACGGCGAACCAAATAAAAAGGAGAATAAATAGATAACGTACATTTTCTTTCCAGTAGGCGGAAGCGTGTTTCTGTTTTTCGGACATTGGATTTTACTAAAAAAATGATGTTGAAGATAATGATTTGTAATCAATCTGAAGACAAAATGCCTAATTTGGTAAAAATACCACTCCGCTGGATGAATCATTTTTCGCTCCGGTCACCGCACATAGAACGTTTATTTTCTCCTCTAATCGAAGGGCGCCCATGAGCGCAAATACCAGAGCTTCCTTAAACTCAATAAGTTGCTTAGAGGGCACAACGACCTCTGTAGTTGGACCGAGGGCATTCGATAAGGTGCTTATCAAAAAATCGTTTAGGGCACCGCCGCCGGTTACCAATACTTTATTTTTTGATCGGGACGAATTTTCTTCGATTTGAAACGCGATTTGCTGAACGATATGGTGGACACCTGTACATAAAAGGTTTTCCATACTGTCGGCAGTCTTGTCCACTATGGGTACTACTTTTTTAACAAACCATTCATATCCTATAGATTTTGGATGGGGCAGGCTATAGAATTCAAGGGAGTTAAGTTGATCAAGCATCGATACATTAACCTGACCGCTTTGTGCTAGTTTTCCCCCCTCGTCATAATCCAGATTATTTTTTCGGGTGATATGGTTCAGGACCATATTTGCCAAACCGATATCGAAAGCGAGGCGTTGGCCGTTCTTCACAAAGGAAATATTACTAATACCACCTAAATTCAGGCAAAAATCATAAGCATTAAAAAATAGCTGATCACCGATGGGTACTAAAGGTGCTCCTTGCCCTCCAAGGGCGACGTCGTTCGTGCGAAAATCACATACCACTTTACAACCGCTGGCATTTGCTAGGTGTTGGCCCGACCCTATCTGAAAAGTGAGTCCCTTTTCTGGTTGGTGGTGGGTCGTGTGCCCATGGCTGGCAATACAATCAATGGCCAGTTCGTTCTCACCAATAAAAATTCCAGCCTGCTCGCCGAGCCATGTTCCATATTCATTATGAAAGCACAAAAGTTCGTCGGCCGAAAGATAAATCGAATCTTTCAGTTTGGTTTGCATTTCAAGCGTGTACGGCACACTTCTGGACTTTTTGATCTGAAAAGACCATGTGGTTCCATCATCAATAATATGGCAATGGGCAAGGTCTAGACCATCAAGGGAGGTGCCCGACATTAGTCCTAATATACTATAGTTTTTTGGCATTATGGTAAAGGTCAGTTTTGAATCAATCTATCTTTTTAAATAATAAAAGTCGTACGTCCGCTACTTTTTCACCTTTGATTTTAAGTGCATTGAGGGTGAGGAGCCCCTTACCTTTTTTAAGAACCATTTGACCCAATTTCATGGGCTTGAAATCTTTGACATACGATTCTATTCTAGGCACCCTATCCTTTTCCATTCCTTTTAAAGGTGGGTCATGGGCCTCGGTTATTTTTTTGGCGATCTTGCTTTTTCCAAAGCTAAGCTGTACGATCGACCCAAGCTGGTCTTCGGGACACGTGTAGTATAGCTCGACCTCAAAATGACCATCTTCGAGAACCTCGACATTCCACGTAATCGAATCTTTGGTACTTTGCCAATTGGTGAAAAAGGTATCGTTGGGATGTTGGTTGCTTCGATTTATGGCACCATGGGCAACACCATCACGTGCAGGAATTTGGGTGTAAATAAAATTGGGATGACCCAAGGTAAACGGCCGATGGTCTCTTTCGGCCGTAAGGGGCCTGACTTCCCTTAGCCAACCAGCCCGTGCATTTTTCAAGGAATCGGTCAATTCAGGCCACCGTGCGGCCAAATCGTTCTTTTGGGCGCGGTCTTGTGGTATATTATACAGATGGTCTTCGTGATCTAACCTGAAGTTCTGTGTTCTGACGCTTGTCTTACCTCCCCAATGATTGAAGATCAACCGGTCTGACCAATTTGGGTTTTCTTCGAACAAAAGCGGAGACAAATCTTTTCCGTCAAGGTTTCTTGCTGCGGGAGCTATTCCGGCTAGGCTTACTAAAGTGGGTAAAATATCAATAGCACTGGCAATCTCATCAATTTTCTTTCCCTCTGGCAATGAATCGGCCCATTGGATATATAGAGGACTTCGTACCCCTCCTTCGTCGGTCCAACCTTTTCTACCTCGCATGCCCCCATTCCATCGAAAACTATTGGGGCCGTTATCGGAAAGATAGATTACGATGGTATTGTCCTCCAAGTACAATTTGCGCAGTTTCGCAAGGATACGACCCACATTAGTATCGATATTTTCGACCATGGCCAATGCGGCCTTGGTAAATTCGATATTTTCTTCGTCAATTTGGTCCGAATGAAGGGAAAGGTCTTTAGTCGCAAATCGCTTCCAATAAGCATCTGGTACCTGCATGGGGCTATGTGGAATGTTATAAGGCAAGTAGAGCAAGAAAGGATTGTTCTTGTTCTCTTCTATAAATGCTAAGCCTTTGTTGGTCAAATCATCTGCTAAATATCCCTCTCCTTTTACAATTTTGCCATTATGCTCTAACATAGGGCTGAAATAATTTCCCCAATGTCCGGAAGCAAATCCGTAATAATCGTCGAAACCTTTGGCATTTGGGTGGTAAGGCGGTTGCATGCCATTGTGCCATTTTCCATAGGCCGCCGTTCGATATCCTGCATTTTTAAAGAGTTCAGCAAAGGTTACCTCATCCGTATTTAATCGCTCCCCACCCGATGAAGTCGAATACACACCGGTTCGTGGAAAATGTCTCCCGGTCAAAAGCTCGGCGCGGGTAGGGGAACAGACCGGCTGCACGTAAAAATTAGTGAAGGATACGCCATATTTTGCCAAAGCGTCGATATTCGGGGTTTCAATATTAGAGTTCCCCGAACTACTCAAATCACCCCATCCCTGATCATCGGCCATGAAGATAACAATGTTCGGCCTTTTATCATCTCGCCCATCGATCTGCTCAGGTTGCTTTTCAGAAGCTTCCTTACAAGATGAAAAACCAAGGGCGATAAAGACAAAGAAAAGCCACACTTTTTTTTCTAGTCGTACGTTAATTGTCGCTCTCCCCATGATCTTGAAATTTACCAATTTTCCTTTTGCACTACAAAAATTTACTCCTTAATAGCGAGTCCGACCATAGAGTCCGCTGTGCCATAATAAAGAAACCATTTGTTTTTGAAATAGACCAAACCTTCTATGAAAGTTGTTCCTGCTTTATACTGGCCGCTTACCTCGTGGGGTAGGCTTGGGCAAATAAAAGGTTCTTTCAGGCGATCTAAAAGTTTTGTCGGATCATTTTTGTCAAAAATTACCTGTCCTCCACAATAGGTACCCTCAGGGAATTTTAATGTAGCTCCTTGCCCGGTTAGATTTTTGCCATTGTATAAAAGAAGAATACCATGCTCGGTATAAAGAGCCGGCGGACCGGGCTCGGTCAAGTGACTGTCGAACTCATTTAGGGTCGGCTTAAAGACCTGAAGTAGCTCTCCGTTCGGGGCCAAGAGCGGCTCCCAATCGAGCAGATCGTCTGATTGGGCTAGGTTGACCAATAATTCTCCCCAGTACATCAAATATTTCCCATTAATTTTCTTCGCAATCAGTCGCCCATTTTTTAGCTCGGTAACAATGGCACCTGATTTGCTCCATTCGTTTAAAAATTTACCGCTATGGGCCTTTTCGAATACGGGGCCGTGTTTGGTCCAGTCTTTCAGGTTTTTGGATGAAGCCGAAGACAGGCGTGCCACCTCTTTGTTCCAACTCGTGTAGAGCATGATATAATTACCGTCAGGGGTTTCTACTACTCTTGGGTCTTCAATACCTCCAGGATAATCCCACTTGTTGTACTCGTCATTATCAGGATATAGAACCGGCGTTGGATATTTGGTGAAGGTAATACCGTCTGTGCTATAGGCCAAGCCTATTCTTGAAGTCCGTCCTCCTAAAATAGCTTTGGGGTTATCCTCTGCACGAAAGAAGAGAAATACGGTATCATTACGAACGACCGCTCCGGGGTTAAAGACATCGGCTTTCTGCCATTGAACCTCATTGTTAGTGATCGGATTGGTAAAAACATAACTTGAATCGGCAGTTAGTATCGGATTGGTATCGGTTTTTTTAAAACCCAATAACCATTTTTCCGTCGGTGGATTTGTTTTTACAGATTCTTTTTTAGAATCGGCTTTACACCCGATCAACAGCAATGACGCAACACATACGATAGGGAACCTGCATTTCATAACATCATAGGGCTTTAATTGGAATTTTTAAATCCCTGCCTATTTTACACCACATCTGCTAAAATTACCAATAAAACCATCAACTTGTTATTTCTTAGGGATATCAAATATCCTTTTCTCTGAAAGTTAGCGGATAACGGTAGAAAAAAAAATATACCTATCTTGACCAACAATTCAATCAGAACTATAATCAATGTACTTGCAAGTGGTCAAAAAGTGCTTTGCGTTGTTCTTTTCTCTCATTATTTTTCTTTTTTCCTGTGAAAAAACAACAAAGAAGGAAAAATATATTTTGGAAGGTACCCTCAAAAAATGGGAGCCTATCACCCTTACTTTCGATGGCCCTCGTGTTTCTGAAACCGACTCTATAAATCCTTTTTTGGACTATGCCTTATGGGTCAGCTTTTTCAACGGTAACGATACTATAAGTGTGCACGGGTACTTTACGGCAGATGGAGACGCTGCCAATACGCAAGCAAGATCAGGATCTAAATGGCGGGTTAAATTTACTCCAGATAAAGTCGGAATTTGGCAGTTTGATGCCTATTTTTTGCAAGGAAAGGAAATAGCCGTTAAGAAGATCTCCATCCCTAAAAAGAATTCTGGTGTTTGGAAAATTAAAGGAGGTTTTGCTATTAAGGACCAAGCCTCCACAGCGATTGGTTTCTATAAGACAGGAATGTTAACTTATAGGGGGAAACACTATCTGCAAGAGGCGGAAACGAAGAACTATTTTTTGAAGAACGGTGTAGGTAGTCCTGAGAACTTTTTGGCCTATCATGAATTCGATGGCACGTTCGATAATGGAGGAACTCCCACACCTACCTTAACGAATGGTCTTCATGAATACGCTCCCCATATTGGTGATTGGCGGGAGAACGACCCGACTTGGGGCGATGAAAAAGGAAAGGGAATATTCGGTGCACTAAACTATATGGCTGAAAAGGACATTAATAGCCTATCTTTTCTGACCATGAACGTAGCCGGCGACGGTAATGATGTTTGGCCTTGGATTGCCCCGAAAGAGCAAACAAGATATGATGTGAGCAAGTTGGACCAATGGGAAAAGGTATTTGACCACATGGATAGATTGGGTATTGCCATGAACGTTTTTATACAAGAAACGGAAAGCGATACGCTGTTGAACAAAGGGGAACTGGGGCTAGAGCGTAAATTGTATTACAAAGAATTGGTGGCCCGTTTTGGGCATCATTTAGGGGTAGTCTGGAATCTCGGTGAAGAAACCAACCGTACGGCATCACAGCTTAAAAGTTATGCGTCGTACCTACGTGCTATCGACCCCTATGACCACCCCATTGCAGTGCATAATCATATACGCGTATCAGGAAAGCGTATCGAAGGTCGTCCTCTAGACGCTGTAGCTGCTACCTTTACACCACTTCTGGGTTATCCGGATTTTGAGATTGCTTCGCTTCAAATGTTAGATACCACCGAAGTACACCGAGAGGTTCAAAAATGGGTCGATCGGTCTAAAAAAAGGAACAAATCTTGGGCCGTTTATCTTGACCAAATCGGTCAATGGGATATCGGTGTTACAACAGATACCGCAGCTAATAATAATCATGCTATGGTCATGCGCACGAGTCTTTGGGGCAGTTTAATGTCTAGTGGGGCAGGAACCTCATGGTATTTTGGAGGTCTAGATGAAGCGAATAGTAACCTGGCAGCCGAAGATTTCAGATTACGTGACCAATGGTGGGGCATTAGCGCCAACGCGCCCCAGTTTTTTCTTAAACATTTGCCTTTTTGGGAAATGCAGAATCATGACGACCTTTTGAGCAATCCAAAAGCATTTTGTTTCGCAAAGAAAGATCAAATCTACTTGGTATATTTACCGAAAAATGAGACCACGGATTTGACCATCGGCGATGGCGCCTTTACAATAGCGTTCTATGACCCCAAGGAAGGAGGGAAACTTTACGACAAACCGAACGAGGGTTGGAAAATCACCAAGCCGAACAGTGTAGAACTTTCGGCCTATAATTCGAGAAATGATAGGGATTGGGTTATTGTAATCGCCGCAAAATAGATATTTTTCCAGATAATTGGTTTTCGGTGGTGAAGAGACCTCAATATATGAAGTGCGAAATTAGTATGAAAGTTCAATACATTGATGTAATGAAAATTTTAAACGGTAATTACCAGAGATACGGCTTTACATTTATGGTATGTATCTTAGCTTGGGTCTCGGTGTTCTTTTTTTCCTGTAAGGATCGGTCCAACGAAAAAAAAGCTGAAACACCAATAACTTCAAAGGAAGTTCAGGTAGTCGATACGATTATGGGAGGGCAGGTGGTTCCTGAAAAATCGTTCCGAAGTTTCGAAGGGCTTAATGATACCACCTTTGTTAGACTGGCGGATTTCAGTGATGGTTTCGCCTTTGATTTGAGGTACGCGAGTGAAAATAATTTTTTAAAGGAAAAAGTGTACGACTGTGCAGAATGCTATACCCGGGTAAAAACGGCCAAGGCCTTATTGGCCGCCAACGAGGAGTTTCGAATGAAAGGGGTACGTATCAAATTTTTTGATTGTTATCGACCTAATTCGGTACAATATAAGATGTGGGAGATAGTGCCGAATCCCCAGTATGTGGCCAATCCTAAAAAAGGTTCTATTCACAACAAGGGTGGTGCGGTAGATATCACGTTGGAAACCTTGGAAGGAAAGGAACTCAATATGGGTACCGATTTCGACTTTTTTGGTAAAAGAGCCTATCACGATAATTACGACCTTCCCAATGAGGTTCTTGAAAATCGAAAATTATTGAAAGAGACCATGGAAAAGTATGGGTTCTGGTCGATCAGAACAGAATGGTGGCACTATAACCTCTCGGCAGCTACAAACGACAAGGTGGCCGATTTTAAATGGAATTGTAATTGATTTTTAACCTTATATACTAAATCAGGAATGACTAAATTGGCACTCATATTGACATTTGTAACGAGTTTGAACATGTTTTCCCAAGATACTATTATGCCCCTTTGGCCGGAGGGTAAGATACCGAACCATATTATATCCAATGAAAGTGAAGTTCATGAGCGTAACGGTATATTGCGAGTAAGCAACGTACAGGAGCCCACTATCGAAGTATATTTACCGGCCAAATCAAACGCTACTGGAGAAGCCATGCTTATTTTCCCGGGGGGAGGATATGGCATCTTGGCCTATGATTGGGAGGGCACTGATATTGCAAAATTTTTGAACGGTAAGGGCATTGCAGGAATCGTGGTCAAATATCGCCTTCCTTCAGAGGTTTCACAAACTGAAAAGCACAATGTGCCCTTGATGGATGCCCAAAGAGCTATTCGAATGGTACGCGGCAAGGCTCCGGAATTCAATATACGTCCTGATAAAATAGGAATTATCGGATTTTCGGCAGGCGGCCATCTGGCCTCTACTTTAGGTACGCATTTCGCGGATAAGGTCTACGAGCCTGTTGATGAAATTGATGGGTTGACCGCCCGTCCCGATTTCATGGCCTTGGGTTATCCGGTGATTTCCTTTGGAAAATTTACTCATAATGGTTCTAAAACAAACTTAATAGGAAAAAACCCGGACGATCAGATGGTCGCCCATTTTTCAAACGAAAAACAAGTCAACCAAAACACCCCACCCACTTTTTTGGTTCATGCTACCGACGATGAAGTCGTACCGGTAGAAAACAGCCTCCTTTTTTATACAGCACTGAAGGAAAAGGGGGTATCGGCCACTATGCATGTGTATCCCAAAGGAGGCCATGGTTTTTCCTTGGCCAGGGCCGACCATCATTTAAGGGGTTGGACGGAGCGCTTGTTCGAATGGATCGAAAGTTTACATCAATAGACAATGATAAAACATAAAATATCAATGCAGATGAGGTACTCAATTTTAGTAGTTTTTTTAATAGCGGTAATGGGCAGGGCATTCTCCCAAGATACCATAATTCCGTTGTGGCCCGAGAACAAAATACCCAATCGAATTAGTTCGGAAGAAAAGGAAGAATACAGACAAGGCGAAGATCTTTTACGAATTGCCAAGGTACAAGAGCCGACCATAGAAGTATACCTACCTGCCGAAAGTAACGCCAATGGTCAAGCCGTATTGATATTTCCAGGAGGAGGTTACCACATTTTAGCCTATGACTGGGAGGGTACCGATATCGCAAAATTTCTAAATGGAAAGGGCATTGCAGGCATTGTGGTAAAATATAGACTGCCCTCGTCTGTGTCCCAAACCGACCAGCATTTGGTTCCGCTCATTGATGCACAACGTGCGTTGCGTATGGTACGGAGTAAGGCTTCCGAGTTCAATATCGACCCTGATCGTATCGGGGCGATAGGATTTTCAGCGGGAGGGCATTTGGTTGCCACCTTGGGTACCCATTACGGGAAGAAAGTCTATGATCCCCTCGATGAGATGGACGCCCTAAGTGCGCGCCCCGATTTTATGGCCTTGGCGTATCCTTACATATCGCAACGGTCGGAAAAGTATACACCACCGAAAGATGGGGTTCCCTTGATATATACTTATTTTAAACTGGAGGAATCCGTAACGCCCGAAACGCCCCCCACATTTTTACTCCATGCTACCAACGATCCTGGGGTACCTGTTGAAAATAGCTTGGTGATGTACCAGGCCTTGAAAAATAAGGGTGTGTCGGCCACCATGCATATTTATCCCACCGGTGGGCACGGCTTTTCCTTGGCCCGAGACAATGTACACCTTAGAGGCTGGCTCGAGCGTTGGTTCGAATGGATGGAAACGTTGGAATAGTGCGGGAGCCCTCAAATATTGGAGAGATATTGAACCATTTTATTCCGCTCTTTAGTGTCGGGTAGTTTACCGAAACCTGCCCCCATATTGTCAATGACATGACGGGGTTTAGAGGTGCCAGGGATAACACAGTTTACCGCGTCGTTTCCCAAAATATATTTTAAGAAAAATTGGGCCCATGAATTGATTGCAAGTTCTTTGCACCAAGGAGGCAATGCTTTCCCTTTGGTGATTCTAAAAAGCGTCCCTCCTTCAAAGGGTCGGTTGATAATTACCGCGGTTCCGTTGTCGCTGGCGGTTTGCAAAAGAAAATCTTCAGCGTGTCTTTCCCGAATAGAAAAATTAAACTGTGCAAAATCTGGTTTTTCATCACGGATAAGCTGCGCCAGTACTTCGTGGGAGGCGTTGGTGTAGTGGGTAATGCCCCAATATTTGATTTCCCCTTTTTCCTTCATGTTTTTCAAGGTCGAAAGATGGGTCTTCCAGTCTACAAGATTGTGGATCTGCATCAGGTCAATGGTTTTTCTGTTCATTTTTTGCATCGACCTTTTCATCTGGTCTATGCCCTGCTGCCTTCCGGAAGTCCATACTTTAGTGGCGTAAAAAAAAGAATCTTGAAAGTCAAGTGCAGAAGTAAGGTCGCCTACGACAGCTTCGGAACTGCCGTACATAGGGGAGCTGTCAATAACCTTACCGCCCATGGCGTTCATTTGCGAAAGTACTTGGGTAAGTTGTTTTCTGCTTTCAGAATCATTGCCCACATCAAAGGATTGCCAAGTTCCTAGACCTACTACGGGCAAAGGATTTCCTGATGAAGGGATAGGCCTTTTCAGCATGGCACTTTTTTGGTTTATGGATACCATGGAAAATGGAGGTAAGGCAATTGAGCTCATGGCCAATTTGGCCAAGGTCTTGGTCGCCCGTCTTCTTGAATAGGTCATAGGGGTTTCGATAATAGGTTTTGAATTCGTAGTCAACAAGTTACATGTTTTTTAGCTTTTTAGTTCGAAGGGTTTGTTTAAATAGAATTTAATTTTTCAATGGTTTTGTGGTAAAGTTTACTATTTTTGCAGTCCGATTTTCAAATCTTTATGTATGGCAATACATTAAGGTTGGTGAAGTAGCGGGATGTAGCGCAGCCCGGTAGCGCACACGCCTGGGGGGCGTGGGGTCGCAGGTTCAAATCCTGTCATCCCGACTTTAATATTTAAACCCTGATAATCAATTGATTATCAGGGTTTTGTTTTTTATTTTTTCTTTGAAAAAACACTTTTTCTTCTAAAAATTACCCTAAAAAGTCAACAATTCGGATAGCAAAATACTTTCAATTTTTTAAACCTCGCTAAACAGTATTGTATGTTATAGGTTGATCGGACATCAAGGATTTGAACACTAAAAAACGAACGCCTTCAGTCAAAGCATGAATTAAGTTCCTTTCGGATTTCGCCGAAATTCATATATCCTAAAAGATGCTACAAAAGGACTTTTAACGAAAATACTAAAAGAGACCACAATGGACACGTTAGGTAATGAAATCCTAATGGACTATCAAACGGTTTCGTAAAACGGTCGTTTATGCAGCAGGATGGTAATATCTTCGAAGCGACATCCGACTAATAACAAGATACATAAACAGATTTGTACGAATCCGATATATGGGGGGAGGACTATAGAGATTATAGACCGCCCAGCTTGTAGGGGAGATTTCCCTTTAGAACAGATAAAAGAATGATTATAGCTATAATTCTTAGTTTCGACCGGAACCTTATTTTGGGAGATTTTCAGTCAAATTTTCATTAGGTTTCTTAATAGTTAGTGGAATAAGAAAGTAATTCATAACTTGACCGATCTTCCGTTTTTTTGGGAAGAAATGGTATTTGGTTAAAGCGCTCTTATAATACCCATAGGGTCTGGCCCTAACCTCCTAACCTTCTGTATCTATTATCTTAATACGTTGTTGTTTAAATTTCAAAAACAAGCTTTCATTGGTTGTATTCATTTAACTTAACACCTAATAAACGCTTCTTCAAAACCTATTAGCCTTCAATGAAGAGAATTACCTCTATAATAATATCGCTCTTGTGCTTCAGCTGCTTTTGCCAATCGAAAGAATTGGTTCTTATAAGTGGTACGACGACGACATTAAGAAAAGCTATTTCGCAATTGGATGGTGTGGGTACCATTAACATTGATGGGAGAATAATAATTGATTCAAATGTCACCATTCCATCTGGGATAAAATTAAAAATCACTGAGAAAGGTATTTTTAATATCGAAAATGCCGTCCAATTCAAAATTGAAGGAGTAATATTAGCGGGGTATCACCGCATTTTTACCGACCAGGTAGTGTTTTCCGAAGGAAGTATTCCCGAAATTCATTCAGAATGGTTCGGCAATAATGAGATGGCCGTAAATTATGCATTATTATCGGCGAAAAAAATTCCGGTGAGAATAGCAGAAGATATTATTGTAACAAATACTATTTACATTGAAAGTTACCAAACCTTGTTAATTAACAACGGCACGAAAATTTTACCTTCCAGGTCAATGGTAGGCTCCTCGGTTATAACAAATAAGAATGAAACCGATACCGATATTACCATCATTGGTGGAACAATAGATGGAAGTCAGGCGGATGCTGTGGCTTATGAAGGTGTACTATTCAATAACGTAGATAATTCATTGATTAAAAATTTAAGTTGTTTAAATGTGCATATTACAGCTAGCACCGACACGGGCAACATTCGTCTTAATAATTGTAATTATGTTTTAATAGAAAACTGCAATATTACAGAAACATGGAAAATGGGAATTTTCATCCTGAATGGTACATGTAACACTATTTTCGGTGGAAGATTTTATGGTACTCACGACTCGGCAATCGGCGTTGTCAACAGTTTCGGAACGACAATAGCTGAATTATATGTGGATAATTGCGGTACGAGTGATGGCTCCAATATGTCATTAAACTCGGAAGCTCTTCTGGTTATAAATAATGTATCGATTAATGCCAAAGGTAAAAATAATGGTAACGGAATGACCTTAGGACACGATGGTAGCCCTGCCAGCAATTCTGTTTGTATAAATAATATAATCAAGAACAATAGGGCCAAGGGTATATTTATTCAAGGCAAAAACACCAAAAATGTCTTGGTTTTTAACAACATGATCATCGGTAACGGAAAGTATTCAGAAGGCACCAATTCAGGAGGTATCGCCGTTTATTCCTATACTGAAGGGCATTTGTTAAGCGATAATATAATAGTCGGTAATAAATTAGGAGTCAGCTTGCATAGAACTTCAAAAAATGTATCGATTATTAATAATCATATTGCTTCCAGTACACTTTTTGGTATCCGCAACGATGGTGAAAATATCCAGATTATAGATAACTACTTATCTAACGATAAAAATATCTACAATGGGATGAATCATAAAAATCTTTCATTTCGGAATAATGTAACCACAGTAAAGACTATAGACCGAGAATAGTATAATATCTCAACGCCTCGCCTGTAGGGAATTACATTCTTCAGCATATCCTGTCGACATATCTTTGATCCAAAAGTTGTAAGGAAGATTGCCTGAATGAGCAGCATTTTCATCATCTATCTGAATGCATTGCAGCTCAGCGTTACCCGAGGCATTAAACTCCATCAGAATAGTATTTTGGCCATTCTTTACATCCAAAAGAGCAAGTTGATTATCATTACAATATAGTTCTTTCAAAGCAATATTTTGACTTATGTCTAAACCAATAAGCTGATTTTCAAAACAAAATAGTTCAATTAAATCCGTATTTTTACTCACATCCAAACTCGTAAGCAAATTTTTAGAACAGTAGAGTTGCGTTAACAAAGTATTTGAACTTACATCTATACTTGTCAGTTCATTATTGGTACATGAGAGGGTAGCTAAGGCCATATTTTGACTTACGTCCAAGCTAGTGAGTTGGTTATCAAAACAAACAAGGGATGTCAAAGCGGTATTTTGACTTACATTTATACTGGTAACTTGGTTGTTGGAAAAGTCTAATTCTTTTAGATTTTTGTTTTTACTCACATCTAAGCTCGTGATTAGATTGTCATAACAATCCAATTTCTTCAAACCACTAAAATTTTCGATTCCGGATAAGTCAGAAATGTTTCTGTTTTCCAAGGGCAAATAGATAATCATGGCAATATCGGATGTAACTATCTTCCCATTTACTATTCCATCAGAATCCACACCAATTTCAATTAATGCCTTTTCAAAACTTGGGCTTGCAATTGTCGTAGACTCCATATCTTCAAATTCAGAGTCTTCGGATGAACAAGACCCAAATAGTAGTAGTAGAGAAGAAATCAAGAGTTTTTTGTGCATGGCTTTTTAAATATCATGAATTGAAGACTGTAAATTCCCGAATAAAAATATGGAAGACTAAACTTAGATAATCTTGGGCCTAATGCATTTTCACATTTGGTCGAAGAAAGTCTATTTTTTTAATACGTACACACAAGAACAAAGGTAATTCATTGTCTTATCGAACTTGAAAAAATGGAAAAAGATTTAATTAAAGGAATTGCCTAACTCTATCCAATTAATAATGTAAAGATATCGTCGCTACCCTAAATGACAGTTTCCTCTTCAACAATACCACTACATTACCACAACACTATTATTTTATGAAAATTATAGAAATAGCCACCAGGGTTTAAAGAACGGGACTAATCTTGGCTATCGGTATTGTTTAAGTTTCGGCAGCCTATAAGTACATCTTTTTTAGATCTTTGAATCGACAATAGATTTGATGTATAGTTTTTATATCAGGGATCATTATAGTTATGGGCCTTAGTTTTTAAGTTATCTTTAAAAGATAACATAGTATAATTTAAGTTTCCCTCGCGAGGGATAACTTAAGTTGACTTACTGATTTGATCAGTTGGAATTATTTAATTCTCAAGAAAATGACAACTTCAAGGCTGCCAAAATCTTTCACTCTGCTATTTTCAATAGTTACAACTTTAATTAGTTATTACTGTTTCGGTCAAGACCTACCATCTATAAAAAATTTTCATCCAACAGACTATAATGCTGAAAATCAGAACTGGGCAGTTTCGCAGTCCCCCGAAAAATTAATTTACGTAGCCAATAGTAAAGGACTTCTGGAGTTTAATGGTGCTTATTGGAAAACCTATCTCTCCCCAAACGAATCGATAATGAGATCGGTAAAAGTAGTCGATGAACGTATCTACACAGGTTGTTATATGGAATTCGGTTTCTGGGAGAAAAACCAATCAGGAAACCTAACCTATACTTCTATATCACAAGAAATTGATGTCGACATAATTGAAGATGAAGAATTTTGGGGTATAATCAATATTGACAATTTGATTATTTTTCAATCGTTAAAACGAATATATATCTTCAATGTAGAAGATAAATCTATAAGTACTATTGATTCAGAAAGTAGAATAACAAAAATATTTAATGTCGATGAAGAAGTTTATTTTCAAAAATTCGGAGAAGGAATATTCACCATAAATGAAGGGGAGGAAGTGTTATTCCTTGATGATGATGTGTTCAAAATTGATGAAGTAGTTAATATTTTTGGAAGCCGCGAAGACTTTCTCATACTAACCAAAGACAATGGTTTTTATAAATTGAACAAAAATGTAGCGGTAAAATCCAAAAGTTCATCAAATGAGATTTTGTCTAAAGTTAGTGTTTATGATGGTATTAAATTAAATGATAATAAATTGGCATTGGGCACAATCGCCGATGGTTTATTCATCTTAGACGAAAGGGAAGAAATTATTTCTCATATAAATTATGAACAGGGATTAATAAACAATACCGTTTTGGCGGTTTTTGAAGATGTCACAAATAATATTTGGCTAGGACTTGATAACGGAATCTGCTATATCAATACAAATTCTCCATATGAATTACATTATGAAAATAAAGGAATTCTAGGCAGTGTGTACGTCTCAATAATTCATGATGGTAATTTGTATTTAGGTACAAACCAAGGACTTTTTTACAAAAAACTGAACAGTAATGATAATTTTGGCTTTATTGAAGGTACCCAGGGCCAAGTATGGTCTTTAAAAGAGATCGAAGGCACCTTATTTTGTGGGCATAACGCGGGTACATTTATCATCGAAAGCACGCAAGCAAAGAAAATATCCAATGTTCAGGGTACATGGAAAATTGCCCAAATCGATGATAGGGCAGAATTACTTCTTCAAGGAAATTATGATGGATTGTATGTGCTGGAAAAATATAGTAATGGATGGAGACTCAGAAATAAAATAAAAGGCTTTAATAACTCATCGCGCTATTTTGAAATTCTCAAAAATGAGATCTTCGTAAATCATGAATACAAGGGTATTTTTAAATTAAAGATCGATAAATCATATTTTGCGGTTGAAGAGGTTTCCATTGATACCACCTTAAAAGGTTCTAATTCAGGAATTACCAAGTATAATCAAGATTTATTGTATTCGTATAAACAAGGTATCTTTAAATATGATACAGTCAGCAAAACGTTTATCAAAGACAACTTCTTAAGCAAAGTATATACACCGAAAGATTATGAATCAGGAAAGTTAATTGTTGATGAAAATGCTAATATTCTGTGGGTTTTTACAAAGTCAAATATTACCTATATTACACCGACAGGTCTCACCGATGAAAAAAGAATTAAAACGATACCACTTTCCTCCAAAATTAGAAATAGCATTATTGGATATGAGAATATTTCGGCTTTAAATAGTCACACTTATCTAACAGGGGCTACCTCCGGATATATTATAGTTGATACAAGAGTATCAAAAACCGAAAACTTTAGCGTGCGTATTGGTCATGTACTTAATGGAAGTAACAACACGGTCTACGAAGAAAAAAATATTGATTCGAAAGGTCTGTATTCTAGTGATCAGAAAAATTTTGATATTTCATTTTATACTCCAGAATTTAATAAGTATGTAAAACCCGAATATCAATTTCAGCTTTTAGGAATATATGATGCTTGGAGTGATTGGTCTGAAAATTCCACTGCTTCTTTTGATAACCTTCCGTATGGGAAATACACGTTTAACGTAAGGGCTAGGATTGGAGATACCGTTTCAAACAACATAAGTACCTATACCTTTGAAATAAAAAAACCATGGTATATTTCAAATGTTATGCTCTCGTTGAACGCGTTAGGTATATTGGCCTTTTTACTTCTCTCCTATTCCATGTATAATCATTATTATAAGAAACAGCGTCGCGAACTGATTATTAAAAATGAAAAAGAATTAAAGTTGACGAAAATCCAAAATGAGCAAGAAATAACGAAGCTTAAAAATGAGAAATTGAAAGTTGATTTTCAAAGCAAAAGTAAGGAATTAGCCGCTTCTCTCATGAGTATTGCCAAAAAGAACGATTTATTGAGAACGGTTAAGGAAAAATTGAGAATTTCGAAAGGCGCAAATGATGTAAATTCTGTTGTTGGTTTAATTAACAAGAACCTAGGCCAAAATGATGACTGGGAATTTTTTCAAGAGGCTTTTAACAATGCGGATAGTAATTTTTTAAAAAAACTTAAAGAATGCCATCCAACTTTAACACCAAATGATCTTAAATTATGTGGGTATTTACGACTGAACTTATCGACCAAAGAGATAGCCAAACTACTTAATATTGCTCCAAGAAGTGTAGAAATCAAAAGATATAGGCTTCGGAAAAAATTGGATTTGGTACACAAAGAAAACCTTGTAAACTACATATTGGAGTTATAACTACCGCAACACGAGGGCATTTTGCCTCAACCATACCCCTACAACCCTATTTTTTTATAATTAATTAAGCCTCCCGAGCGCTCCCATCGTTGGTATGCACTAATTCAACTTTTGCCCTAGACCAAAGCCCTAGGACAGGTATTTTGACAAAAAAACTCTGTGTTAATTATCATGTCCGTTGTTGTTGAGGTTATTTTCTATTGAATCCACAATTTTAGGTGATAAGTTTAACAACCTTAAAAGCTATCAATGAATTCAAATCGAGGCATATCCCTTACACTAGTTTTTCTGTTTTTTATGACATTGGCTTTGGCCCAATCCAACAGTGTTGTGGTACGCCAAAATGATGAAGGATCAAAATTGGTTGTCAATGGAGAAGACTATATGATTAATGGCATGAATTGGGATTATGTCCCTATCGGTACGAGTGTTGTTAATTACAGTTTATGGAAACAGCCTGATGATATTATCAAAGCGGCCCTAGATGCTGAAATGGGGCTATTACAGAATATGGGTGTAAATACTATACGTCAATATGAAGGGGTACCACCAAAGTGGATTCAGTATATCTATGAGAACTACGGTATATACACTATGATCAACCACTCCTTTGGTCGCTATGGGCTTACCATCAAAGGCACATGGGTGCCAAATACAGATTATGCCGACCCTGACACGCAACAAATACTTTTAACGGAGGTATCGGAATTGGTTAAGAAATATAAGGGCACCCCCGGGTTGCTTATGTACTTGTTGGGAAATGAAAATAACTATGGGCTATTTTGGGACGGTGCGGAAACTGAGGATATTCCGATTGAAGAAAGAAGATCAACCCAACGGGCAAGGGCCATGTACCAGATGTTTAACAAGGCAACCCAGGTACTAAAGTCTATTGACAGCTCGTTACCTGTGGCCTTGTGTAACGGAGATTTACTCTTCATAGATATCATCGCCGAAGAATGTATAGACATTGATATATATGGAACCAATATGTACCGCGGTATTTCTTTTACGGATGCCTTTAAGACAGTTAAGGACAAATTGAACAAACCTTTGATGTTCTCTGAATTTGGTGCAGATGCATTCAATGCAATCGAAAACCGGGAAGATGAACGTGCACAGGCCTATTACATGTTAGGAAATTGGAAAGAAATTTATGAAAACGCATCGGGGATGGGCAAAGTCGGCAATTCTATTGGTGGTTTCACCTTCCAGTTTAGTGATGGTTGGTGGAAGTTCGACCAGACTAAGAATTTTGATATTCATGACAACAATGCGTCATGGTCTAACGGAGGATATCAAAAAGACTTCATAGAGGGAGAGAATAATATGAACGAAGAGTGGTTCGGCATATGCGCCAAGGGACCATCAAATGAAAGGGGGCTATATGATTTATACCCCCGAGCAGCCTACTATGCACTTAAAGAGGCACATCAATTAAATCCATATGCAGAAGGGGTAACGCTTGATTTGGTTGAAAATCATTTTACTAATATCGGCTTAATGGATGCGGTCTTGAGAGCACGTGGCGACAAAGCTGCGCTAGGAGGTTCTGCGCATAAAATCAGCATCAGCAATTTAAGGGCCGAATTTACAACTTTCAATACAGGAGGTAGTTTGATCACTACACCCAATGGTCCGGACCCAAATGAAACTACCTACCCAGATCAGCTTGGCTTTGATCACATGCAATCCTACTACGTTGGTGTTCAGGGTAATCCTACCTCCAACATGCGTGCAAATGTAAATTTTAATATTATTGGTAACGTGGCTACCAATCCTATAGACGAAATATTCTATGAAAACAGGGCGAGGCCCCGAAGCGTTTCTACGGATGAAGGTCCTTTAGAAATTTCGGACTGGAATAGAGTTCAAGTATATAGCGCCGAATATTCTTGGAATACAAAAAATTTCGACTTAAGGGGGTTTTATAGAACGGGCCACTACCATTGGGGCTATGAAGGTGATTTTTTCGGTCTTTATCGAGAAGCAAATTATGGCCCTAATCTCGATATTTATAATGGTGAGATAAGTGGTTTCGAATTAGATGGCAAAAAAGCGATCAACGGTTTAAAAGTCGCTTTCGGTCCTCAGCTATGGTGGGGTGCGAACCCTGCCTTTCTTTTGAAATATGCCAGAAAAATAGGCCAATTTGATATAGCTGCTGTATATCATGAAGATATATCCGACGCGCCTGAGGTAGTTACCTCGAATTTTATTCCACAACCAAAAACACGTAGAGCTACTATATATGCAAAAAGGGAAATTGGAAACTTGGGTGTTGAAATCGGAGGTATATGGGGCGGTCAGCCTCTCAATGGTAGAAGTTTTCAAATTGCACAGGGTGAACCAGGAAACTACACGATAATTACCGATGAAATAAATGTCGGTGACAATTGGGGAGGTAAAGCGAAAATAACCTATTCAAAAGGAGCGTTTAACTGGTATGCGCAGGGGGCGGCCATGGGTTTGGTGGCTAATGGCGGTGCAGATCAAACGCAAACATTTACCGGTTGGAAATTAAAAGATTCCGGTAGCGGAAACCAGACTAACTTTCTTACTGGGTTCACCTATACCTTTGGTAAACTCCAAATTGCCCCAAACTTTTTATGGCAGAAACCCATTGTAGCGGCAATGCCTAATGATGTTGAAGCACCTGGTCGACTGAGAAATATACAAGACGACCCGTTTGCGGTTAGGTCAAATAGGGAAACAACTGCCGGTGAGCTTTTGCTGACCTATGATCCCACACCTGCTACCTGGATGTATCAATGGGACAATGACAGGGCCGAAGATGCAAAATTGGCCATAAGTGCCGGATTTGTTTATCGCCACCATCCTACGGCCCAAGATGCGGCAATTGGTTTTTTAGCCAATCGTACACTATTTGCATTTCCAAATTCTGCACCCGCAGAGGATTTATGGGAAGCCCATACACGCCTAGTATCGAAGGTAAGTACTGACCTTGGGCTTATCGCCAATATCTACGCTGGCAATGGACAAGCGAATGGAAGTGATGAAAGGCTCATTCAGCGTGGCGGGGGTGACATTCGTGTTATTTATAAAAACATCAAAGTTGTACACTCCTTTAAAATCGATGATTGGGGTCCTTTCGACTATCATCGCGACTTCAACCTTACCTACCCCGTACAATTGATGTTAGACCTATCGACCACATTAGGGAAACCGGATTGGTTTATTCTACCCAATACAAAAATTGGAATACGCGGTACTTGGCGTTCTCTAAACGAATATTCGCCAAGGTATTTGCCCAATGTAGCACTCGAATTTGCAGAAGCACCTATTATTAGCCCCGTTGGATTCGATAATGGTAATGAATGGGAGATTAGAACGTATGTGCATATCAATATTGGGAAATAAATAGATAGACAGATGAAAAAAGAATTTTTCCTTAACTCAAAATACCCAATACTCCTTAGCTTAATCGTTGCAGTTGCATTAAGCTGTGAACGGGAACTTTCGGAAGAGGTTGAATTTGCAACTTTTCCTAACAATCCTGAGATTTTTATAGATGGTTTTAGTGGGGGCTTGCAGTATTTTCCATTTGCGGGCTCAAAATTCGACGCCTTTGATGTTGATACTGAAGTAAAATATTCAGGTACCTCATCGATGCGCCTTGATGTACCCAACTTTGGCGATCCAGGGGGCGCATATGCAGGAGCCATTTTTCCGGATCAAACAGGTCGGAACCTTACGGGTTTTGATGCATTGACATTTTGGGCCAAAGCCTCACAGGCCGGCACCATTAATGAAATAGGCTTGGGAAACGACTTCGGTGAAAATAAATACCTCGTAACCAAATCGAATCTTAGAATCAGTACAGCTTGGACAAAGTATATTATTCCTATTCCGAATCCAGAGAAACTTACTTTGGAAAAGGGCCTGTTTTGGTACGCTGAAGGGCCAGAGAATGAAAATGGGTATACCATCTGGATCGATGAACTGAAATATGAGCAATTAGGGACCATTGCACAACCTAGACCGGCTATTTTAAACGGTAAGGACGAAGTGCGTCAAGGTTTTCTAAATGATCAAACCGCCTTGAGTGGACTTACACAGACGTTTAATATGGCATCAGGCCTTAATGAAACCGTCTCTGCGGCTCCGGCATACTTTGATTTTAATTCTTCGGATGTGAATGTCGCGCAAGTAAGTGAATCTGGCTTGGTCTACATTTTGGGAACCGGAACCGCAAAGATTACCGCTAGCTTAGGCGGTATTTTGGCAAATGGTTCGTTGACACTCAATGTTTCCGGGAGTTTTGATTTTGCTCCAACACCTTCTAGGGCCGAAAGTGATGTCATTTCCATATTTAGCGATGCGTACGATAATGTACCTGTAGACTTTTACAACGGTTTTTGGGAGCCCTTTCAAACCACGGAATCGGATGACTTTTCGATCGATGGAGATCATATTCTGAATTATACCAATTTCAATTTTGTGGGTAACCAGTTTAGTAATCCAACCGTAGACGCAACTTCAAAACCCAATTTTCACGTCGACATTTTTATTCCCGGTACAATAGATCCTGCAGTTAATTTATTGATTACGCTTAAAGATTTTGGTGCTGATGGCGCTGATGGAGGTGGAGACGATGAGATTCAGCAAATTTTCTTTGTAAGCTCGGATTTTGTGCAAGGCACATGGAACAGTTTCGATATCTCGATTACGTTGACAAACAAAAATAGAATTGGACAGATCATATATGAGAATATTAACGGTTCACCGTTGTCCAATTTTTATGTAGACAACATCTATTTCTTTAATGAATAGTTCGATCTCAAAATAAAATAGATAGCTGAATCGGATAAACAGAAAAAAAGAATGCAAACACTCTTATTTAAATATGCTTTTTTGGTGTCGATACTGCTAACAATCGTAAGTTGTTCCAATGACGATACACAAACGGTTGCTCAGTTCACAGAACTAGTGATGCAAGATGAGTTTGATGCCGATGGGGTTCCTGATAACTCAATTTGGACTTATAATATTGGAACTGATACAAACGGTTGGGGAAACAATGAATTGCAGTATTATACCGACCGTAGTGATAATGTGAAAGTAGAAAACGGTGTACTTGTAATTACGGCAAAAGAAGAATCGTTTAATGGTTCGCCGTACACCTCGGCCAGACTGTTGACGAAAGGATTATTTGAGCAGGCCTATGGGCGTTTCGAAGCTCGGATTCAATTACCTTATGGACAAGGTATATGGCCTGCATTTTGGCTGCTTGGTGCCGACAAGCAGGAAGAATGGCCCCAAATAGGTGAAATTGATATTATGGAATATCGAGGTCAGGAACCCACCAAAATATCGGGATCGGTTCACGGGCCTGGATACTCAGCTGCCGAAGCCATTACTAAGACTTACACATTACCTAACGATCGTTTTGATACCGGTTTTCACATATTCGGTATCGAATGGGCCCCGGACTATATTAATTTCTATGTAGATAATGTCTTGTATAATCAAATTACACCGGGCGATGTTACCGGCGAATGGGTCTTTGACCAACCCTTTTATATTTTATTGAACGTTGCCGTAGGGGGCTCTTTTGTGGGCTCACCAAACAACGAGACAATGTTTCCTCAGAGTATGTTAGTAGATTATGTGAGGGTCTACAAGAATGATAACTTAAACTAAAGAAGAGTACTATGAAAAAATTATTAAGTCAATTAAGGAAAATGTCATTACTAATTTTAGGCGTTTTTTTCCTTGGGTGTAGCAGTGATGACGGGGCTGCAGAGCTACCGAAGGTGGTTGCCGGATTTACCGTTACCCTCAACCAAGATACAGGTGCGGCAACCTTTAAGAATACCTCTACAAATGCCAAGACCTATTCATGGAGTTTTGGAGATGGAAATACATCTACGGAGGTTAATCCCATTAAAATCTTTACCGAAGGCACATATACGGTTAGCTTAAAGGCCTCAAATGAGGCTGGGGCCTCGGATACCTTTGAAGATGAAATTATCGTAACTGTAACTGATGGTGGAGACGATGGGGACGGCGGTGATGTGACCTGTACTGAAGAAACGGCCCAATCGCTAAATGCAACAGATCTTAATTTGACTTTTCAAACTGACCCTACGGCTAGCATTGGCTCATTTGATGCCGGTTTGACCTGGATTGACAACCCTGATATCGATATTGACGTAAACGGTTCATGTAAAGTGGGTAAAATAGATAGAACAAGCGCTAATCCTTTTGCAAATAATCAGATTGAACTAGACACGAAATTAGATTTCAATGCAAATGGCGGCCTTACAATGAAAGTTTGGTCTCCTACGGCTGGAACGAATGTTATGATCAAATTAGAAGATCAAAGCGATGCAGGTTCCTTTATAGAGATACCTGTTATAACAACTCAGGCAAGCGCTTGGGAAGAATTGACTTTTCCGGTGGCAAGTACCGAAAGTGGCAAGTATGATTTAATCATTTTGTTTTTTGAAGTGAATACCGCTACTGTAGAAACTTACTTTATAGATGACCTGACCTTATATCCGTGTACCGAAAACTGCGAAGATGGCGGAGATGGTGGTGATGGAGGCGATGGCGGAGATGGAACCGATGAAAATAATTTGATATCCAATGGCGGTTTTGAAACCGGAGATAGCTCGGGTTGGGAAACATCTCTGGCAGGCAATAGTGGGGTTTTTACCGTTACTGATGCCGCTTCTAAATGTGATACGTACTCAGGTAGTTTCAATTCCGATACAGCACAATTAATGGTAATCAGACAAGCTAATATTGGTGTGGGTGTAGTAACCCCGAACAGCAATATTACCATTTCATTTGATTTACGCGGAACAGCTGGGGATGGTGGTGTTTTTATCGCACAGTTATTTTCTGAATCAATCGCCGATGGGGTTACAAAAACTGATATACTCAATAACTCCATGCCAATTCCCTTAACGGAAAATTGGACAAGATATAGCTTTACTACCACTACCGGGCCCGATGTTTCAAACGGAGTTAGCCTTTTATTGAAATCAGAATGCGGTGCAGTCGAGGGATGTATTGTCGAAGCCAATATTGACAATGTCTATGTCGCCGTAGGGACCAATGGTGGCCCCGCATGTTATAGCGGTACAGATGGTAGCGACAATGGCGGTGGAGATACTGGTGGCGACAACGGTGGTGGAGATACTGGTGGTGGTACCGGTACCGGAGACGAGTTTACAACAAATGGCGATTTCGAAACGGGAGACCTTTCCGGTTGGACCACATTCGTAGATAACATAACAGGGGCGTCTTTCGAGGCCACCGATACGCAAGCCAATGGTGGTACCTTCTCCGGCAATCTCGTAGCAGATTTTGAGGCAGGTAGTGGTGGTCCTGTTGACGCGGTAGTTAAACAAGCAAATATTGGGGTCGGCGTGGTGACCCCAAATACCGAATACGTCGTTTCATTCGACATGCGAGGAACACTATCTGGGGATGGCGGTGTGTTTTTTGCAGAATTTTTCTCTGAGCTAGGTACAGAGGGGGTTTCCAAAGCCGAAATCCTTACGGGTGGTCCAATTCCACCGACCGATACTTGGAGTACCTATTCCTTCAACGTTATGACAGGTAGTGACGTCTCAGGGGGTATAACCTTGCAATTGAAGTCTGCGTGTGGTCCTATTCAAGGGTGTGCCGTAGATGTATATGTTGATAATGTATCCGTTAAGCTTGTTGCCAATTAATTTTGTGGTGGTAGAAACCTATTATGTCTACATATATCAACAAAAGATTCGTAAAGGAACAAGAAAGTATAGTACGATAAGTAGACCATAGATAATTTTGAATTCTTATTTAGAGGGGGCGCATATCATGCCCCCTTTTTAAACCAGAAATGATACCAGAATAGAAATAAATAGTAAAGCCGAGATGCGCAATGGATTTTTTTGGTGTAATAGGATATTGGAATTCATACTCGTCGCAATGTTGAGCTCGTGTTCAACTACAAATACGACCGATGAGCCCATTGAAGACGATATCGTACCAACAAATATGACCTGGTCTATAAAGCTAATTGGGTCAGACAAAAATACCCCAAACGGTGATGGATCTGGTATGATCTTGTGCAAAGCATTTGCTGAGAATGCGGTTCGCTATGGATTAAAAATTGATGACCGACCAGAATTGGAAAACACAACCGGAGAATATGAATACACTTTTAAGAAAAACGGTATTAATAAATATACGGTAAGGGTTTCGGCGTATTCAAGTACCGGTAATATAATTAGTGTATCAAATATCATTGAAATATTGGTTATTGAAGGGGAAGAGCAAGCCCAAGACTCTAATATGGTATGGTCAGATGAGTTTGATTCTGACGGTCCTGTAAGCACTGATAATTGGTTTTCAGAAACAGTTCCTCCCAATAATGGGAGTTGGTTTAATGCCGAGCAACAGCATTATACAAATAGAGTTGATAATGCTTATGTGTCTAACGGTACATTAAAAATTGTGGCAAAAAAAGAGAAATATACAGCCTTTAATTCGACTAAAAATTACACCTCGGCCCGTTTGAATTCCAAATTTTCATTTACCTATGGGCGCATTGAAATACGTGCCAAACTACCAGCAGGAGGAGGTACTTGGCCAGCAATTTGGACTTTGGGATCTAATATAACCAGTGTAGGTTGGCCATCTTGTGGAGAAATAGACATCATGGAACATGTGGGAAACAATGTGGGAAAGGTCTCAAGTGCTATTCAAACTCCAGCAAGTCATGGGAATACAGTAAACGTAGAATTTTTAAACATCGAAAATGCCACCATCGATTTTCATGTTTATGTCGTCGATTGGACTTCCGATAAAATGGATTTTTATGTAGACGACAGGCTGTTCTACACGTACAACCCAACTGTTAAAAATAGTGCTACCTGGCCTTTTGATGCTAATCAATTTATTCTATTGAATATTGCAATGGGAGGAACACTGGGGGGGAATATCGCCAGTGAATTCAACAGTGCTACCATGGAAATTGATTATGTAAGGGTATTTCAGAAAGTCAAATAATCTATTATTGGTCATTGAATACGACTCAATTTCATCTATTCCATAAGTTCAATTTGCTTGCGCTTTACGAATATTGGCAACCTATAAAATAATACTCTGCCCAGTTCTTGCCGTGTTGGGTACCAGTACAAAAGTGAAGGGTATGGGTTCTTATGAGCATCAATATAGCAAAGAAGAAAAGGGCAGGTATTAAGAAATACTTTTATCCCGTTTTCTCAAACATTATAAATGGCCGAACAATTAAAGAATGAAGACAAGTGATATTTATTTAGGGAATTCAAAACTAACTTTTGATCAAAAGGAGATTGGTGGTCAATTGGTACGGTTTGAAAATGAAGACTATTATCGAATTTCGAACTACGATGGCATGCGCCCTTTCTTTATGAGTATCATTAGCCATTCAAATCATTGGATGTTCATTTCTAGTAACGGTGGGCTTACTGCCGGGCGTAAAAATTCAGATTTCCCACTGTTTCCCTATTATACCGACGATAAAATTACGGAATCGTCCCATGTTACCGGAAGTAAAACTATGATGCAAATCCGTTCTGGAAATCGCACTTTTATTTGGGAGCCTTTTTCTAAAGAATATGCAGGCATATACAATATTCATAGAAACTTATACAAGAATCGCTATGGTAACAAAGTCGTTTTTGAAGAAGTAAATGAAGATTTAGGTCTTGTTTATAGATATCATTGGAATTCCAGTGACCAATATGGTTTTGTAAGAAAGTCAACACTTATTAATACAAGGCAAAAAGAGGTACACATTAAAATCTTGGACGGGATTCAAAATATTATGCCCTATGGTGTCCATTCAGATTTGCAAAATGCATATAGCAATCTTGTTGACGCCTATAAAAAAAGCGAATTAGAAGCCGATATTGGACTTGGTATTTATTCGTTGAGCGCAATTATTGTGGATAGGGCAGAACCAAGCGAGGCGTTAAAAGCGACTACGGTTTGGTCGGTTGGAATTGAAAATGGCAGATATTTAATTTCTTCCCTTCAGTTAGATGCTTTTAGAAAAGGAAACCCAATTACTCAAGAAGTAGCTGTAAGAGCAGAAAAAGGAGCATATTTTGTAAGCACCGATATACTACTACGGGCCGAAGCTGAAAAAAGTTGGTTAATAATAGCCGATGTTGATCAATCGATGGTCGACATAAGTAAGATCTCGGAGAAAAAGAAAAACGGGGAAAATCTTATTGAGTCGGTTCTTGCAGACATTGAGATGGGCTCAAAACAGTTAATAACGCTTAGCGGGGCTGCCGATTCATTACAGGTAACGACCGATAAATTGAGGGATACCAGACACTTTGCCAATACCCTGTTCAATATTATGCGAGGTGGCATTTTTGATCATCATTACCAAATAGAAAAAACCGATTTCATAAAATATATTAAAGGGGCGAATATAGAGCTTTATACTCAAAAGAAAGAGGTATTGGAACATCTGCCTGAACACTTTGCGCTTCAATATCTACGACGACTCTCCGATCAACAAGAAGATACTGATTTCAAGCGACTCGCGTTTGAATATATGCCTTTAAAATTTAGCAGAAGACATGGTGATCCAAGTAGACCTTGGAATAAATTCTCAATAAATATAAAAGCCGAGGATGGCACAAAAGTATTGGACTATCAAGGAAATTGGCGCGATATTTTTCAGAATTGGGAAGCGCTTGCTCATTCTTATCCGGCGTTTATTGAAAGTATGATCTACAAATTTCTCAATGCATCAACTTTCGATGGCTATAACCCATACCGCGTTACAAAAGATGGATTTGATTGGGAAACCATAGAACCTGATGATACTTGGTCGTATATTGGATACTGGGGGGATCACCAAATCATTTACCTTCTGAAATTCCTGGAATTTATTGAACGTTATTTTCCCCAGAAACTGGGTTCCTATTTCAATCGGAAAATCTTTGTATATGCCAATGTTCCCTACAAAATTAAAAGTTACCCGGAGATCCTAAAAAATCCGAAGGACACCCTCATTTTTGACAAGAAATTAGATTCGGAAATCAATCAAGAGCGCTTAAAAATCGGTGCCGATGGTGCATTGCTTAAACATGGTGCCAAGGCTGTATGTAAAGCTAATTTAATAGAGAAATTATTGGTGCCCGTGTTGGTGAAGTTATCGAATTTTATTCCCGAAGGCGGTATATGGATGAATACACAAAGGCCGGAATGGAACGATGCCAACAACGCCTTAGTGGGTAACGGTGTTTCTATGGTTACCCTCTACTACTTAAGACGATTTTTGAATTTTTTGAAAAAAATAGTTCATAATACTCCAGATGAAAATTATGAGGTTTCAGAAGAACTTCACACCTTTTTCACGAGAGTTACGGCTACTCTCATTAAGAATTTTACCATCCTTTCCGGAAAAATATCAGATACAGATAGAAAATCGGTACTAGATGGGCTGGGCAATGCAGGCAGTGCTTACAGAAATACCATTTATAAAAACGGATTTAGTAATACAAATAAGCGTATTTCGAAAACGGATTTGTTGCAGTTTATTGAAATCAGTTCAAAATACCTAGATCACAGTATCGAAGCGAACAAACGGGTGGATAAATTATACCATGCCTATAATTTAATGTCCATTGAGAATGATACTGAAATTTCAATCACATATCTGCCGGAAATGCTTGAAGGCCAAGTCGGTGTTTTAAGTTCAGGGTATCTTTCGGGAGAAGCATCCCTAGAACTTTTGAACGCACTAAAAAATAGCAAACTTTTCAGACCGGATCAGTACAGTTATATACTATATCCAAATAAAGAACTCCCAAGATTTTGTGACAAAAATAATATTCCTTGTGAATACATAAATAAATCAAAGCTTTTACAAAAACTTTTAGAAGACGGTAACGTTCAAATTGTTGAGAGGGATCTAAAGGGGAACTACCATTTTAAAGGCACTTTCAACAATGCAGATAGTGTAAAGCGTGCTTTAGATCAATTATCCGAAGAACGGTACGGCGATCTCATAAAAAAGGATAAAGAACATTTGCTAAATACTTTTGAAGAGGTCTTTGACCACAAATCGTTTACTGGCCGATCAGGAACCTTCTTTGGGTATGAAGGTTTGGGCTCGATTTATTGGCATATGGTTTCAAAATTGCTATTAAGCGTTCAGGAGACTTGTTTGCTGGCCTTAAAAAAGAACGAAAATGAGATGGTCACGGAAGGATTGGTACACCATTATTACGAAATAAATGCCGGCATCGGTGTTCATAAATCTCCAGAATTATACGGAGCCTTCCCTACGGACCCCTACTCACATACGCCCGCAGGTAAGGGAGCCCAACAACCCGGTATGACTGGGCAGGTGAAGGAAGATATTCTCAGCAGATTTGGAGAATTAGGTGTCGTCGTAACCGATGGAAAATTAGAATTTAATCCCTGTTTGTTGCGAAAAGAGGAGTTTTTAAAAACCCCAACAACTTTTGAATATATAGCAATAGATAACAAAACAAAGAATCTTTATTTAAGTAAAGACTCCCTTTGTTTTACCTATTGCCAAGTTCCCATTATTTATGAATTAGCGACAAAGGAGGGTATAAAAGTATTCTTCGATAATGCCCCAACGCTCGAATTTGAAGGCCTAACGCTCGATAATCGAATAAGCGATAAGATTTTTAAAAGATCAGGGGCTATTGATAAAATTTTTGTTTCCCTAAAAATTAGACAAGGGTTGGCCTGATGCGTTACAATTTACGTAAGGGCTCATGTCTCCCTTTATTCATTACTGGCCAAGATTAAAATATTAGGAAGTACATATGGAAATAAAAAACTATTTGCTTTATAGTGATTACGTTGGTTGTTCATGTAAAGGAGAACTACAAAAGAGAGCATAGCGCCCATGGCGACAAAAGTATGGGTTTGAGCGCAAAATAAATATTCGACAACCATGAATATTCGGCCAAGTCTTATGGAAGATGGAAATGTAGATCAGGATATAAAGTCCACTTTAAAAGAATTAAGAGAAGGTTTGAAAATATTGACTGTCCTAGGGGAGAACATAGTGCGCACCTATAAGGTGCATCCGAGAGCTTCAAAGGAGGCCTGAAATATATTAACGAGAATACAATCTAAAATTATTAAAAATGAAAAATACCGCAACAAGGGCCATAGCTAAAGTGCATTTGAGTCAAAAAATCGCTTTCGGGCTAGGAATGCTTGCAAACCAGATGTTTCCTGCAGCTCTCGGAATTTTCATGGTTGTGTTGGTTCAAGATTTAAAATTTCCCGGATGGATGTGGGGCATCCTATTTTTCCTTCCTAGGGTTTTTGACGCAATAACTGACCCTATAATGGGGTTTATTTCAGATAACACAAGGTCGGTTTGGGGAAGAAGAAGGCAGTACGTGTTTATTGGTGCCGTCATCATGGGTATCTCTTTCGTTCTAATGTGGCAATTGTACAGGGAAGACGGAATAGACTTCAATTTCATTTACTTTCTCCTTTGGTCGTTCGTGTTTTATTTAGGGTTGACGGTTTTTAGCGTACCGTATGTGGCTATGGGCTATGAGATGAGCGATGATTTTCATGAACGTACCAATATTATGGCCGTGGCTCAGTGGATAGGACAATGGGCATGGGTAATAGCACCATGGTTTTGGGTTGTGATGTATGATCCCGAATGGTTTCCCAATGCAGATACGGCAACACGAACATTGGCTATTTGGGTAGGTGTGGCCTGTGCGATTTTGGCCATGATTCCAGCCCTATTTATAAAAAGCAAGTCGACAAAAGATGATACGAATCTTAGGCCCCTTAATTTGAAGAACATCGGGAGTAGTTTAAAGGAAATTGTAAAAGGCTTTCAAGAGGCTTTTAAAATTGGAGCATTCCGGAAACTTTGTGTTTCAACATTCTTGATTTTCAACGCCTTCAATACAATTGCCAGCTTTTCCTTTTTTATAATCGTTTACTACTTATTTAACGGAGATGCAGGTGCAGCCGGTATTTGGCCCACTCTTTTTGGGTGCATCGGGGCCTTAGGTACGACTTTTTTAGTAATACCAATTGTAACAGGGATGTCTAAAAAAATAGGTAAAAAAAACGCCTTCTTAGTTTCTCAAGGAATATCCGTCATTGGGTATACCATGCTTTGGTTTCTTTTTATACCTGGAAAACCATATATGTTCTTATTTGCCCTTCCCTTCTTCTCTTTCGGAATTGGAAGTCTGTTTACACTGATGATGTCAATGACTGCCGATGTTTGTGATTTAGATGAATTGAATACAGGTAAAAGAAGAGAAGGTATTTTTGGGGCCATTTACTGGTGGATGGTTAAGTTCGGTTTTGCAATTGCCGGCTTGTTGACCGGTGCAATTATGACATTGGTAGGTTTTGCTCCAGATGCTGATAATTCAGGTACCGCGGTAACCGGATTGAGAATTTTCTACTCTGGTCTTCCAATATTAGGGACTCTTGCAGCTATTTACGTTATGCGCAATTATGATCTCACTGAAGAAAAAGCCCGCGAAATAAGTACCGAACTAGCCAATCGAAAAGCAGATATTAATAGTCTGAAATTAGAAAACCCTGCGGGCTCACCGCTTAAAATTTCACTTAACGAAGTTGCCGGTCAAAACATCTAAGGTTTTGGTAGTGTAACAAATTGATCCGGTCAGGTATCACTTTATCCTGTTCGTTCTAGTACAATGTTGGTTTTAATTACCGATGTGCTTCTCATAAAAAATAGTATAATAAAGAATGAAGGAAATTAGTACTGGTAGTATGGGCAATGAAAAACTAAATTTAGCGAGCAAAGTAAACGAACTCTAGATTAGAATTGCAGTGTATTCCGATTTTCCATGATAGGTAAAAAAGTTTTTTTCAAAACATTGTGCCATTTATTTTTCTTTTATAATGGTATTTCCCATTCTTGATATCCCCAACAAATCAAACACATTAAAAGCACCGCCTCGTGCTATTTGCTAATGTATATGACCGTAATCAAACAAAATAATTGATGGTTTTAGAAATATCCAATCCTTAAAATGAGAAAAACATAATAAAAGCAACTTCATTTTACGGTTACAATAGTATACAAAGTCTAAAATACCTCAACATTAGCTCTACCAAACCGAATTTTTCATCGAAAATAGCACTACACATTCTTTGGTCTTACCACAGAAGATGTAAGTATTTACATCTTCGTTGTTGTTGGGATATATGAAATATCTAAGTAATGGGCATTTCATCGATTTTTTATAAAACTATATGAAACTAAACCTTGTATGTATAGTTTGTTTATACCATAAGATAATGATAATCAAGTACCCTAGGTCTATATTTATATCACACCATATGAAAAAAATTATGAATATCGTATACCTTACTGCCCTGGCAACCTTAATTGGATCATTTGTCATGGTGATGTACTTAATACCGAAAATCAAATACATTGTTGAACGTCGTAATTTGATTGATCACCCCGACAAAAGAAGTTCGCATAAAAACTTGACACCAACCATGGCAGGTGTTGCATTTTTTTTAACATTGATATTCGCCCTAAACCTTTTAGATACTTGGGACGTAGATGGTGTGGGCATTAATTTAATTGCAGCACTGACCATAATCTTTGCTTTGGGCCTAAAGGACGATTTGATTATATCTACTCCGAAGGCGAAAATTGGAGGCGAAATTTTAGCCATTTCCTTTATAATGTTTTGCAATTGTATGCAAATCACCTCTCTTGATGGCTTTTTAGGAATAAATGAAATATCGCCTTTGGTCTCTTATGTTTTGATTACGTTAATGATTTTGACCATCGTTAATTCGTATAATCTCATTGACGGAATTGACGGGTTGGCTTCAACCATAGGTATCGTGATTTTCAGCACTTTCGGGTTTATTTTCTTTATAGCCGGTTTACATTTTTATTTTATTTTTTGTCTTTGCTTAGTTGGTATGCAAGTAGCTTACCTAAGGTATAACCTATCGAAGACGAAAAAAATATTTATGGGCGATACTGGTTCCCTGACCATTGGGTTCTGTATTGGATTTCTGTCGCTCAAATTTTTATCCTTGGATGCGTTGGAATTATCCGCTTTGTCTTTTATACCCGAAAACAAACTCTTTGTCATAGTTTCTATACTTTTTATTCCTTTATTTGACACCCTGAGGGTAATTGGGGTTCGTCTAATGAATAAAAAGGGGCCTTTTACCCCGGATAAGAACCACATTCATCATGTTTTAATTGATTCTGGACTGTCACATGTTAAAGCCAGTGTGTTTTTGGGTTTTTTAAGTCTAGGTTTATCGGTCTTTTTCATCTCACTCTCATTATACATCAAAAGTTTTCAAATGCTAGTGGTTTTAGCAATTAGCTTTTTATTGCTACTTACCGTATTCGATAGGCTAAAAAACAATGTTAGAACGGAGAATAGGTTCAAATATTTAGTGAGGGCCATTCATTTCTTGTTTTAAAGTCCATGATCCATGTTGGTAAGGTGTTTACGAATTTGTAAGTAAGCCAATAAATAGACTGAGAAATAATGATTGAATCGCATCAAATTAATTAAAAAAATATGCTCAATAACAAATCTGTATTAATTACAGGAGGAACAGGTTCTTTAGGGAAAGCACTGACGGACAACATCTTCAAAAAATGGCCGAAAGTGAGACGTCTTGTCATTTTTTCCAGAGATGAACAAAAGCAGTTTCAAATGGCGCAACAGTATCCTGTTTCCGAATACCCCCAAATGCGTTTTTTTATTGGCGATGTGAGAGACAGGGAAAGATTGGTGCGGGCTTTTGAAGGAATTGATTATGTCATTCATGCCGCTGCCATGAAACATGTACATATAGCAGAGTATAACCCGAGCGAATGTGTGAAAACGAACGTGGGGGGAGCAGAGAATGTTATATACGCAGCTCTTCAAACCGGAGTTCAAAATGTTGTTGCACTTTCGACGGATAAAGCTTGTGCGCCTATTAATTTGTACGGTGCAACCAAATTAACTTCGGATAAGTTATTTGTTGCAGCAAATAATATTAGAGGAAAACACAACATTAAATTTTCAGTGGTTAGATATGGTAACGTTATGGGATCTAACGGATCTGTAATTCCTTTTTTCATGAGTAAACGTTCCGGGGGAGTTTTGCCAATTACCCTATCCGCAATGACCAGGTTCAATATTTCCTTACAGGGAGGGGTCGACATGGTGTTACATGCGATGAAAACAGCTTGGGGGGGCGAAATCTTTGTTCCCAAAATCCCATCTTATAAAATTACCGATGTGGCTCAGGCGATAGGCCCTAATTGTGAACACAGAATAATTGGAATTCGACCTGGAGAAAAAGTTCATGAAGAAATGATTACCTCTTCCGATTCGTTCTTTACTTATAACTTAGGTAAATACTTTGTTATAATTCCACAAACACCCATATGGAATTCTGCAGATTTTATATCCAACTTCAATGCTGAACTTGTTCCTAACGGGTTTACATATAACTCAGGAACAAATACAGAATGGGAAACCGTCGAGTCGTTGCGTTCTTTAATTAAAGAACATGTAGATCTAAATTTTAAAGTTGAGCAATGAATGCAATACCCTACGGGCGACAACATATAACTGAAGAAGACATTAAAGCTGTTGTCGAGACCTTAAAATCAGATTATCTGACCCAAGGACCACGGATAGCTGAATTCGAAAAAGCATTTGCCAATTATGTGGGTAGTAATTTTGCAGTGGCTGTTTCAAATGGTACGGGTGCCCTTCATCTATGTGCACTAGCTTTGGGAATTAATGAGGGTGACAAAGTCATTACAACGCCGATCACCTTTGCGGCATCCGCAAATTGTATTCGTTATTGTGGAGGAGAGGTTGTTTTTTCAGATATCGATCCTAATACTTATTTATTAGATATCGATAAAGTCAGACTACTCTTGGAGAATTCACCCAAAGGAACTTTCAAAGGAATTGTTCCAGTCGATTTTGCCGGAAGAGCCAACAATCTTGAAGATCTAAGAAATCTGGCCGATGAATTCGACCTTTGGATCATAGAAGATGCCTGTCATGCACCAGGAGGATCATTTCAAGACGTGAACGACGTCACACAATTTTGTGGTAATGGGCAGTTCGCAGATTTAGCTATCTTTTCCTTCCATCCGGTCAAGCATATTGCTTCAGGCGAAGGCGGCATGATTACCACTAATAATGAAGAACGATACCAAAAACTACTTCAATTACGTACCCACGGTATAGTCAGAAATACTGATTTGTATACAAATTCAATCGATTTGGCCGGTGGTAAAGAAGATTATCCAGGCTGGTATATGGAAATGCAAGACCTTGGATACAATTATAGGCTAACCGATTTTCAAGCCGCTTTGGGTCTAAGTCAACTATCACGCGCGAAAGAGGGTATAGCAAAACGACGAGAAATAGCGTTAAAATATTTCGATGCGTTCAAAAATGCCAAATTTATAAAAAGACAGTCGGGAATAGTTAATGGGCATGCTTATCATTTATATATAGTTGAAGTCGAGAATAGGCTAAGGCTTTACAACCATTTGCGCAGTAAAAATATTTATGCCCAAATTCATTATATACCATGCCACTTAATGCCTTATTACCAAGAATTAGGATATAAGGTAGGTGATTTCCCCTATGCTGAAAACTATTATAGGCATTGTATAAGCCTCCCCATGTTTCCACAACTAAATGAAGACGAGCAGGCTTATATAATACATGAAGTCAATTCTTTTTATAATGCTATTTGAAACCTCTAGAGAAGCAATTTTACAAGGGCTGAATAATCAGCTTTCTTCCTTTTTTACTATTTCGAAAGACGAAACTAGGCAGATGGAGTTGTTGAGCGAATTAGTTTTTAAGCGTTGCGAAATTTGCTTTTTGGGAAATACGAACAAGTACTATTCGAAAGCGGGAAGCGTCTATTTTAATCCATTTCATTCTGGACAATATACGGTCTTCTTATATTTTTTTTCTAATTCAGTTTATAAAGCAGGAAAAAATCATTGCAGACTCGCTGATAAAATATATTACCTAAATAAAATCATGAATTCTTGTGATTTGTTTTATGAAGTGGAATTACCCACAATATTTATGTTAGACCAGCCCGTAGGAACGGTACTTGGCAGGGCAAAATATGGTGAAAATTTTAAATTCACGCAGAACTGTACGGTTGGCAGTAATAATGATATTTCTCCAATTATCGGAAACGATGTGACCATGACCGCCAATTCAAAGATTTTTGGTAATTCTAAAATCGGCAAGAACGTGATAATTGGTGTGGACACTTGCATTAAGGATGAAGATATTCCTGATAACTCGTTGGTTTTCGGGCAATCACCAAATTTATTAATCAAACAAAGGAAGTGAAGCTTATGCGTTGTATTGATTTGACCTCAGAACGGCTGTTGCTAAAAAGACTTTCGGTGGACCACATATCGACCGCATATCTAAGTTGGCTAAATGATCCGGGAGTCAATAGGTATTTGGAAATTAAGGGGCGACAAACCTTAGAAATGTTAACATCATACGTTAAACAACATATTAACAATGGAGTCTATTTTTGGGCCATCCACTTAAAAGATTCAAATAAGCATATTGGCAACATAAAAATTGACCCGATAAACCTTGAGCAAAATTCTGGTGAGTATGGTATTTTAATGGGTGATAAAATAAATTGGGGTAAAGGATTTGCGAAAGAAGCATCATTAAGAATAATAGACTATTGCTTTGAAGAATTAAAATTGTCAAGATTGACGTTGGGGGTTATCGAAGACAATAGTACTGCTGTAAAACTCTACGAAAAAATCGGGTTCACCATTGACGAAGTCAAAATAAATACAGGGATATACAACCATAAGTGTTGCAATTCATTAAGAATGTCACTCCATGCCAAAAATGAATAATAGCAAGCTTATTTTGGGTACGGTTCAAATGGGCTTACCGTACGGTATTAACAATACAAAGGGTAAGGTTTCATTAAATGAAAGCCTTGAAATTTTGAATTATGCTTACGAAAATGGCATTGAAATTTTAGATACGGCGGAAGTCTACGGTAACGCACATCAAATAATCGGTGAATTTCATAAAAAATATGCGTCCAAAAAATTTCAAATAATTACGAAACTTCCAAATCAAGTAAAAGGTGATATCATTAAAAAAGTAACCAGCTTTTTAGATGAGCTAAGAGTTGGCCAATTACACGCCTTACTTTTCCATAGCTTTTCGAGCTTTGAAAATAATCAAAATAACTTCGGCGCTTTGGAGCAATTAAAATTTGAAAAAAAAATAAAAAATATTGGTGTATCCGTATATACCAACGAAGAAATTGAAAAGGTTATTCTAAATAAGGAAATTGACATTGTACAGGTGCCCTTTAATCTATTGGATAATGCCAATCTTAGAGGAGAAATTTTGGCAAAGGCAAGGTCCAAAGGAAAAACCGTTCATACGAGATCTGCGCTTCTACAAGGATTGTTCTTTAAAGATATCAATGACCATCATAAAGCGGTGAAAAACCTTAGGAATGAGTTAATTCTTATCGCTGATATTTCTAAAAAGTATAAGATCGCAACCTCAGCGTTGGCATTGGGTTATTGTATGCAGCAGCACACAATCGATAATGTATTGATTGGAGTAGATTCGATACATCAATTAAAAAAAAATCTCGAATCGGTAAATTATATAATTGGGCCTGTTGTTATCGATGAAATAAACGCCATCCATATAAAAGATACAAATTTATTAAATCCTTCATTATGGAATTAAAGACGATTCTGGTAACACAGGCGCGATTGGGAAGCACAAGATTACCTGGTAAGGTATTAAAAGAGGTAGAAGGAAAATCATTGCTTCAGATACATCTTGAAAGATTAAGTAAGTGTAAGAAAATTTCTGAAATAATCGTTGCCACCACGTGTAAAGAAGAAGATACAATAATTTACGATAACGCTACCAAATGGGGTTTTAAGGCCAGCAGGGGATCAGAGCTAGATGTATTGGACCGCTTTTACCAGGCAGTAAAGGATCATAATGCAGATTGGGTAGTAAGGGTAACCTCAGATTGTCCGCTTATAGATCCAGTATTGGTTGATGAAGTGATTACGTTCGTTCAAGAAAATAATAAAGATTATGGCTCAAATGGTTTAATCGAACATTTTCCAGATGGCCAAGATGTTGAGGTTTTTAAATTCTCGGCCTTGAAAATAGCCTGGAAAAATACAATGCTTTCCTCTGAACGGGAACATGTAACCCCATATATTAGAAACAATGCAGATAACAAAGGTGATAATCTCTTTAATTCGATCAATTACCCATGTGACCATGATTTTTCTAATATTAGAATGACGGTCGACGAGCCTAAAGATTTTGAATTGATCAAGATATTAATTGAAGATTTGGGAATTGAAAAATCATGGCTATCATATACAAATTATATCATCGAAAATGATTTGGACAAGATTAATGGTCAAATTATTAGAAATGAAGGCTTTTTAAAGTCATTAAAGCAAGATAAATTCATGGGTAAGGGACAAGAATTATACATAAAAGCAAAAACATTGATTCCCGGAGGAACAATGTTGCTTTCCAAAAGACCGGAAATGTTTTTACCGGATTATTGGCCATCTTATTTTTCAAAATCAAAGGGATGTAAAGTTTGGGACTTGGATGGCAATGAACTATTGGATATGTCAATCATGGGAATTGGCACCAACACCCTTGGGTATGGGAATGAAGAAGTTGATGTGGCAGTTATGGAAACGGTCAAGAAAGGTAATATGAGCACCTTGAATTGCCCTGAAGAGGTCTATTTGGCAGAAAAGTTAATTGAAATGAATCCTTGGGCTGATATGGTACGTTTTGCACGTACCGGAGGGGAGGCCAATTCAATTGCTATTAGAATTGCCCGTGCAGCCTCGGGTAAGGACAATGTTGCAATATGCGGCTATCATGGCTGGCATGATTGGTATTTATCCGCTAATCACAATGGAGGGGATGATCTGTCTGGACATTTAATACCAGGGCTGAGTCCGAAAGGAGTGCCTCGAAATCTAAAAAATACAGTATTTCCTTTTCACTACAATGACTTTAATGAATTAATGAACATTGTAGAAAATAACAATATCGGGGTTATTAAAATGGAGGTTATGCGAAATTTTGGCCCAGAAGATAATTTTTTACAGAAAGTAAGGGATTTGGCAAGTCGTAAAAATATCGTATTGATCTTTGATGAATGTTCCTCGGGGTTTAGGGAAACTTTTGGGGGCATATTTCAAAAATTTGGTGTTGAACCCGATATGGTGATGTTCGGAAAAACGATAGGTAATGGCTATGCTTTAACCGCGGTAGTTGGGAAGAAATCAGTAATGGAAGCGGCCCAAAACACCTTTATAAGCAGTACTTTTTGGACGGAGCGAATCGGTCCCACCGCAGCCCTTGCCACATTAAAGGTCATGGAAAGGGAAAAATCTTGGGAAACGATTACGAAAACTGGAAGTACTATGCAAAAAGGGTGGTTAAACCTAGCCGCTTTACATCAATTGGATATTACTGTTTACGGCCTGCCAGCAATGACCACTTATGGCTTTAATAGCCCTAACGCCGCCGCTTATAAAACATTTGTGACCCAAGAAATGTTGAAAAAAGGTATTTTGGCCAGTACCCATTTTTATGCCTGTACCGCGCACGAACCAAGACATTTAGAGCGCTACTTCAATACATTGGACGGTATTTATGCAACACTTCACAAATGTGAATCCGGCGAAATGAAGATTGAGGGTTTATTACAAGGACCTGTTTGCCACGGCGGATTTAAAAGATTGAATTAGAAGCTTATGAATGATAGCTACAAAGTTTTGAAGAAACAAACATTTAGCAAAGGTAACTATCGCATTGTTCCTATCCGAATGGAAGATAGATATGCCATATTACAATGGCGAAACGAGCAATTGTTTCATCTTAGGCAGAATCGGCCACTATCTAAAAAAGAACAAGATGCCTATTTCAGTACTGTTGTCGCAAATTTATTCAGTAATGAACAACCTGACCAAATTCTTTTCTCATATCTTGAAGGAGACACTTGCATAGGTTATGGTGGCTTAGTACATATAAACTGGACAGATCAAAATGCAGAAATATCTTTCATTACAAACACCATGATAGATAAGAAACGGTATGCATTTCAGATGTCTACATTTCTGACTTTGATCGCAGAAGTAGGTTATAAGGAATTGGGTTTTCATAAACTCTTCACCTATGCATTTGATGTAAGACCTGAGATTTATCCCATATTAGAAGAAAACGGATTTAAAAGGGAAGCGGTATTAAAGGAACATTGCTTGATTAGCGGAGCTTTCAAAGATGTAATTATACATACTAGGTTCAACACCTTGGAAAAAACTTGATTTATGCGAAAAGTGTTCATCGTTACGGGGGCGAATCGGGGTTTGGGAAAGGCATTTGTAGATGTCCTAGTCAAGAACAAAAATCATTTTATTATTTCGATATCGAGAAGTGCCAGCGTAGAGCAAAATGCTTATCCATCGGCAAACTTTCGATTACTCAAAATAGACTTGTCCGACAATGGTATAGGGGAAAAAATTTCGGTGCTCAAAGATTTAGTGGGTGAGCAAGAGGTTTATTTTCTGAACAACGCCTGTATTATAGACCCTATAGTAAAAATTGAATCCTTAGAAGAAAAAGATATCGATAGAACCTTATCTATAAATGTTAAGGCGGCAATGTTGATTACAAATTACCTGCTTCGATACTTTAGCGACAACGAATTAACCTTTGTAAATATAAGTTCTGGTGCGGCAAGCAACGCTATTGAAAATTGGTCTCTATATTGTTCTTCCAAAGCATTTATGAAAATGTTCTTTGATATAGCTGAGAAGGAGTATAGCCAGTATCGTTTCTTCAATGTCGATCCGGGGGTCTTGGATACCCGGATGCAAAAATATATTCGAGCAAGTAATTTCCCGGGAAAGTCTGATTTTCAGAAATTGGAAAAAGATGGTAAGCTAAAGTCACCTGAGGCTGCTGCATCCGAAATATTAAATACGATAATATGAAAATAGCCATCATATCGGACATACATGGTAATGTTGATGCACTCAGAGAAGTGCTCAAGAAAGCCAAGAAGGAACATGTAGAGCATCTATTGATTCTCGGAGATCTTGTGGGCTATTATTATCATCCCGATAAAGTATTGGAACTTCTTTCAGAGTGGAGCTATGACATCGTTAAAGGAAACCATGAAAGAATACTTGAAGACTTGGTCGCCCAACCTAAAATGAGCGAGTCGATTCGACTAAAATACGGCAGTGGTCATCAAGAAGCTATAGATAAGCTTACCGATCAGCAACTTACTTTTCTTAGTGGTTTACCGGAAACGAAATCCGTACAATTTAATGGTATCTCCATGTTGATGTGCCATGGAAGCCCATGGGCTAACGACGATTATATATATCCCGATTGCGATACCGAAACCATACTGAAGTGCGATTCAAAGGAATACGATTTTGTGCTAATAGGGCATTCACATTATGCATTTGCGATTAAAAACGCAAATAGCATTTTACTTAATCCTGGTTCTGTGGGGCAATCCAGACAAATTGGCGGTAAAGCGTCATGGGCTATAATCAATACCGCAAATGGGTGTCTCCAAATAGTAACGACCGACTATGACAGTGAAAAGTTGTTGAACGAAGTTAAAAACAAGGATTGTGAAATACGGTATCTCACGGAAATTTTAAAACGAAAGTGATTCATTACGTATGGGAAAATTGATAAATATATTGGTTACGGGCTGCGGAGGGGATATTGGTCAGAGTATCGGAAAGATACTATCCAAATCTAAATACACCAATACCTTGTTCGGAATTGATATTTCCGATAAAAATGCTGCAAAATTTATCTATCCTAATTTCTCTGTCGGATTGCCTTTTACCCATCCAAATTATTTAAGGAAAATGGAGCTTTTTATTGACGAAAACGAGATAGATATCGTGATACCGATAGCAGAACCGGAGTTGCGATTTTTTTCAGACCAAAATATTTTGGAAACAATAGGGGGAGCCAAAATGATTACGGCTTCAAGACTGGCATTGAAGGTTGGTTTTGACAAATACGAAACAGCTGAATTTTTAAAGTGCAGAAGCTTGCCTTTTCCTTTAACGTATTTGGCAAAAGATATCAAAACAATCGAAACTTTCCCCATTATCCTGAAATCTAGAACGGGGTCGGGCAGCAAAGATCTACATAAGATCAATACGATGGATGAATTCTTCTTTTACACAAGAAAGGACAGGGATGATTTTGTGGTTCAGGAGTTTATTCCATATAAAGATGGGGAATATACGTGCGGGCTATTTAGAAGCCAGAAAGGTGAAATACGGTCCATTGTTCTTAAGAGAGAACTTGAAAAAGGCTATAGCGGATATGGAGAAGTTGTTGAGAATACTGCTATTACCGCTATTTTGGAAAATTTGGCAGTGCAGTTGAATTTGGTAGGAAGCATAAATATTCAATTGAGATTGCATAAAGGCATACCTATGGTCTTTGAAATAAATCCGAGGTTTTCAAGTACCATATACTTTCGGCATCTGTTTGGTTTTGAGGATTTGATATGGTCAATTGAAGATAGCTTGGGTTTTCCGTTGTCGGATAATCGTAAAAACGTTATCGGCAGAAAATTCTATAAAGGCTATGAAGAATACGTAACATGAATAACGAAATGAAAAGTATGACTATAGGAAATTTTATGATTGATAAAAACTCTCCAGTTTTCATTATCGCGGAGTTATCGGCGAACCATAATGGCAATATAGAAACGGCATTAAAGACTGTAAAAGCGGCTAAGAGAGCTGGCGCCAATTGCATTAAACTACAAACATTTACCGCCGATACAATTACCTTGGATTCAACCAAGGATGATTTTAAGATTAATCAAGGCACGCTATGGGACGGTCAATATCTTCATGACTTGTACAAAACCACCCATTTGCCTTGGGAGTGGCATTACGACATAATGCAAGCGGCCAAAGAAGAAGGCCTCATTTGTTTTTCATCCCCATTTGACCCGACTTCAGTCGAGTTTTTGGAAACCCTGAATGTTCCCGCCTATAAGATAGCTTCTTTTGAAATTACGGATATTCCGTTGATCGAACTTATTGCTTCTAAGGGAAAACCCGTTATCATTTCAACGGGCATTGCCGGACAAGAAGACATAGAATTGGCCTTGGACGCTTGTAAGAGAATGGGAAATACCAATATTGCGCTTCTAAAATGCACCTCTAGTTATCCAGCGCCGATTGAGGAAGCAAATATGTGTATGGTGAAGAATCTTGCCGAGCGTTATGATGTAATTAGTGGACTTTCCGACCATACTATGGGCAGTACAGTTCCAGTGGTAGCCACGGCCTTAGGAGCCAAAATCATAGAAAAGCATTTTATCTTAGATCGATCTATAGGAGGGGCCGATGCATCCTTTTCAATGAACGAAGCTGAATTCACCGACATGGTGAGAGCCATCCGCGAAGCGGAAAGCGCAATAGGTATTGTAAGTTACGAGCTTACTGAAAAGCAAAGAAAGGGAAGGGATTTTTGCAGATCTCTTTATGTTGCGGAAGACATCAAAGCAGGAGAATTGCTGACAGAAAATAATATAAGAAGTATCAGGCCAGGTTTTGGTATGCATCCAAAATTCTACAAGGATATACTGGGGGAAAAGGCAGCAAAAGACATTGAAAAAGGAGATCCTTTACATTCAGCGGCGATAGAAGGACATGGGAAATCTTAAACCAGCCATAAAAATAGCCCTAAAAAATAAGGTTGTCCTTTTTCTTTTTAGCCGATATGGAACGTATTTAATACATTTTATTAATTCGCTCTTCATTGCGGTATATTTAGGGCCCTATTATTTGGGTATTTGGGGGTTTATAAGCTTGATTATCCAATATCTGAATCATATCAATTTTGGTATCTCCCACGCTGTTACTGCCATTATTTCGGTCAATAAGAGTAACGACTTTTATATACGGAAAATTATCGGCACTTCCCTAACGTTGCTTATAGCGCTTTCCCTAATTGTAATCTTGTTTTTTATTGCCAATGCAATTTTCAATCTTGATTTAGGTAAAAAATATGACTTTTCAACCTATGCACTGTTTGTGGTTTTGATTGGAATCCTGGGATATTTTAATGCTTTATTTAGTTCTATATTTAGGGTGTATGGTCGACTCTTTGAAATTGCTTTCCAACAAACGATTTTTCCTATTTTAATATTGCTCGCAATTGTTTTTTTTAAGAAAAGTAACTTACTCTGGGCACTAGTAGTCGCTAATTTTTTGGCCTTCCTTTTCGCCTTTATTTTATATGTGATCAAAAGTCCTGTAAAGCTGAAGCCCATATTTATTTTACGATTGTTTAAATTTATTCAGATAAAAGGCTGGCATTTATTTGTTTACAACACTTCTTTTTTTCTTATAGTTATTTCAACACGATCATTTGTAAGCGGCTTTTATAGCGTAGAAAAATTTGGTTTTTTCACCTTTGCATTCTCGCTTGCCAATGTGGTATTAATGCTGCTGCAAGCCTTTTCCTTTTTGATTTTCCCAAAAATGTTGAACCGTTTTGCTTCTTCTACCAATGATCAGAATATGGCCCTTCTAGAGAAAGTAAGGGATGCTTATGTAACTACTTCCCATCTTCTAGTGCATATCGCCATTTTATCTTTTCCATTGTTTTTATTGCTATTCCCACAATATCAAAGTTCATCAAAAGCTTTTAAGTTAATCGCTCTATCCGTGGTTCTTTATACCAACTCGTTTGGTTATTCCGGTCTTTTAATTGCAAAAGGTTATGAAAAAAAATTAGGTAGGCTGGCTTTTTCGGTACTACTTATAAATATAATATGTGCGCTAGTATTGATAAAAGTATTTGATGTACCCTTCACCCATGTAATACTGGCCACGACTTTAAGTTATTTTATTTATGTCTATATGCAAGGCCTGATGGGAAGAAGCTTGCTACAATTAGACACGACCATGAAGAGCGTATGGAAAGACATCTATCCCATGCGGTTATTGGCCCCCTATATTTTAAGTTGTGGGCTTGTACTTTTTTCAGCACCAAATTACTTTTTTTTAATACCATTAGTACTGTTCTTGATTCTTAATTATAGCATATTATTGAAGCTGAAAACGGTCGTGAAATCGGTGGTAATGAACCCTAATTTCATTAATATATAACCCCTAGATTAAGCCTTTAAACCATGTTTGGACGAAGAGAAAGAGTTGCGATGTCTGTTGTAAATTTTATAGAGAACTACCTGCGCGATATCCAGTTCTACATGAAGTTTTTGATGAGCAAAGATTTAAGAAGTGAAATGTCTAGAAATAAAATGTTGAAAGATTCACATTCGGGTCAAAGATGTTTTATTGTAGGTAATGGGCCATCCTTAAAATATCATGATTTGACCAAACTGACCAATGAGCATGTGTTTACGGTAAACTATATAATGAAAAGTGATTACTTCGAAATACTAAATTCGGATTACCACTTATTTTTTGACCCAGTCGTTTTTGGTCTTGACGCCGAGAATAAAGATGATCAAACAAAAATAGATTTAATTGCAAAGACGAAAGAAACAAATCCAAAGATGACCTATATTATTCCGTATCGGAGGCGTTCTAACTTTCTTAAACTATTTCCTCATCACAAGTTCATTTTTATATATAATCGTAAAACATATACGCCTTGGCAAAAAAAAGCATCATCACTTCACCGGATTACGCCTGGTTTTCAAAATGTAATTGTGTACGCTATCAACACGGCGCTCTATATGGGTTTTAGCGAAATTTATCTTTTAGGCGTCGACATGACTGGATTTCTTGAGCATTTTGAGTACAATAAAGTCAATGATCAATGGGGGCATTCTTATTCGAAAACTCAAGAAGAAAAAGAAAGCATCAAAAAAATACTCCTTGAGTCTAATATCGATAACGAATTTTATCTCAAGACATATGGTAAAACCTTCGAGCATTTAAAAACCATGTATACTAATGTTCTGGATAAGAATGCAAAGCTCTATAATGCATCCGAGCATGGCGCATTAGATTTTATACCTCGAGTAGATTACGAAAGAATATTTTCTGACCATACAAATTGAAGTTATTAAAACCAATCTATCGATTTATTTGACTTTAAAGAATTCAACCCTTGATTAGCAATGGAGACAACCCTGGAAAGAAATAGCTACCTCAGTCATTTCATCGGAGTGCTAGTTGTTCTAATGGCATTTACAGATATTCTACAGGAAAGAATACTTCTGATAGCCAGTGCGGCAACTTCTATTGTAGTTTTTATTTTGTGTTTTCCGCTAAAGAATAAAAATCATTTTTCGGAGTCCATGCTTTTTATTCTTATCTTACTCGGTACCTCGTTATTAAATCTATTTTTTACCGAGAACAATTTTGGAGGGTCTTTGACGCTCTTAGGTAATTTGTTACTGTCTTTTCTTTACATCAATTTCAACAATAAAAAGCTTACGCTATGGGTCGTGCTATCTTATTTAATAACCATTTTATTTATTGGTTATCATTTATTTGTCTTAAATACCCATGAGAATTTAATTTATGAAGGTTTAAGTAGAAACCATGCGGGGTTTGCAGTTATATTTTGGACCATATTTTTGCTGTTTCATTTAAAACTGAACCATAACTATTTACCGTTGTTTCCAGCAATTATAGCTCTTGTACTCTCATTTTTTCTGGTGGGAAGAACTAGCTTGATCGTAAGTTCGATATTGCTTATGGTTGTCTTTTATTATAAGTTCATCGAAAGACCGAGAATTCTTTTTATTGCAATGTGCATATTTATCGGGCTTTGTTATTTTCTTTGGCTGACACTGGGAACCGATATAATCACAAATACAAACTTAGATTCAGGACTTGACACACCTCGTTGGGAATTATGGCAAATTTATTGGGAGAATTTAAACTTTTTAAATCTTCTCACAGGAGTGGATGTTACCCATCTTCCCATGTATAATGAATTTGGGGGTAATCCTCATAATTCCTTTATTAAATTTCATTCAAGGGTCGGAATAGGATGTTTCTTTCTTGTTGCTCTTTATTTTGTATCTGCCTATAAATATTTAAAGAAAAAGAATAACTATATCCTCTGGCTTCTCATACTATTAACGATGCGGGCTTTTTTCGACAGCGATATTCTGATCGGTAATTTTGACTTCATCTTTTTTATTGTAACCTTCTATTGGATTAAAACCGAGTAAGATGGCGCAAGATTTCTCCATAGTTACAGTTTCTTATAACAGTGAGAATACCATTGAGCGCACTATAAAATCGGTTTTAAATCAATCACATAAGAATTTTGAATACATTATCATCGACGGGGGATCGACTGACCGAACCAATTCAATCATCAAGAAGTACGAACAACTCTTCGAGGGAAACCTAACACATCTCACCGAGCCTGACGAGGGAATCTATGATGCCATGAACAAAGGAATTTCGCTTGCGAAAGGAAAAGTTATAGGGCTATTGAACTCTGATGATTATTATTTTGAAAACACCCTGTCAATTGTTTTCGAAGCGTACGTAAACTCTAACCTTGCTAGTGTTATTACAGGAGAACTAATATTTAAAAATGGGGATAAAGAGCAATTATTGAAAACAAGTGAAAAGCGGTTTTTGAAAAAAATGGAACAGTATAAAAATGGGGTGAGACATCCTGCGACATTCGTTCCAAAAGCTATTTATGACCGAATAGGCCTCTTCAATTTAGACTATAAAATTGCTTCCGATGCGGAATTAATGTTCAGAATTTATAAATCCAATTATGGCTTTAATTTTTTAAATCGACCACTATTGGTAATGTCTGATGGAGGCATATCGAACTCCAAAGGAATTACTGAACAAATATTATTGGAAAAAGAACTTTTGTTAAATACGTATTGCCCCAGTATGGCCAAAAGATTATTCTTTTTAACTGAAACTGCATTCAGGTTTAAGGTAAAGGAACTTGCTGCTACTATAATCTCGCTATATAGAAAGATTGAAAATACTTAATTAAGCAGCTGGGTAATTCTATAAGTGAAGGTAATCAATGTTATTTGACAAAAAGCCTAGGGTTAACAAAACCAAAAAATGGAAGCAGAAATGTTTTCGGTGGTTTTTCTTCCAACAAGAAATCGGGTTATAGGTGTGATGATAGTGGTCATTTCATGTATAACTAGCTAATACGGTATAAAAAAAATCAACGAAAATGAAACTGACCATTTTCTTGGTTACAGACCAGTTGATTGTTTTACTCTAAAACTATTTTACCCTACAAATATTTTTAATCACCTTAACATTACCTCAACATTTATAAAATGAAAGGGAAATTTATTTTTTATCTGGAAAATCGTCCCTACATGTAGAGTCAGAATAAGTAGCCTATTTCCTAATTCTAGTTCCAGATTAACATATTTCTAGGCGATTCATCGAGTTTTTTCAAAGAAACTACCGCTGCACTTACAATGTATAGTTTGAATATACGGTAATAGTCTCGTAGTCAATAGTTTTAGATTAATTTTAATAGATTAAAAGAACTATAAATTTGATTTCACGTTTTAAAGAATTAATAAAGCAAAAATCCTTAAAGTCCGCTAGGGGAATTCTTTTATATGCCCGTTTTAGGGCGATCCTTGAAAAAATAGCATTAGCAAGCATTGGAGATGAGAGGTATATAAGAACCACTTACAAGAAGCGATTTGGCCGTCAAATTAATTTAATCAACCCAAATACCTATACCGAAAAATTACAATGGCTCAAATTATTTTATAGGAATGATAAAATGCCGATTTGTAGCGATAAATACGCTGTGCATCAGTATTTAGAGAACCATGGACATAAAGCATTACTAAACGAAATACTCGGTGTCTATAAAAAGGCCGATGATATTGATTTTGATTCCTTGCCAAATAGCTTCGTTGCAAAAACAACGCACGGTTGTGGCCAGAATCTTATTTGTAAAGATAAAAATGAACTAGATTGGAAAAAGTGGAAGGAAATAATTGATTCTTGGTTGAAATTAAACGTATATGCCTTTGGCCGAGAGTGGAATTACCATCATATCCCACGTAGAATTTTAATTGAGAGGTTCATAGATCATGAGCCATTAGTTGATTATAAATTCATGTGCTTTAATGGAGAACCTAAATTTTTACAGATCAATAATGATCGTGATGGAAAACACTATGTAGATTTTTATGACATAGAATGGAATAAAGTAGATTTTACATATGACAAATTTGAACAATCCGATTATATCGTTCCTCCCCCAGATCAGATTAAGGAGATGATAGCGATTGCAAAAAAACTTAGTGCTCCATTTCCATACGTTCGAGTCGATTTTTACAACCCTCCCAATAAAATAATCTTTGGCGAATTGACATTTTTTCCAGGTAGTGGTTTGCTGCCTTTAGTTCCGCTAGAGAATAAATATGATGAATTACTAGGGTCATATATCGACCTACCTAGCCCAAATCATAATTTAGCGCTTCAGGATAAAATGAATCGTTCAAAATCATGGCGGAAAAAATATTCCTGAATAATAATACATTCTTAATAGTTATTGGTCCCAATCACCAATACAATTTTTGAAAAAAGATATTTATGTAATAAGGCTAGCTACAATTTTAATTTTGCTAATGAAAGTGATTTTTTCATAACAGTTAAGCCTCTTGCCTAAGGGCTTATTTTATTGCTGTTTAGATCTGAGTAGGCACAGGGAAATATGTTTAATCATTAAAGAAAACTGCCAATGATATCAGTAATAATGTCTGTGTATAATGCGGAACAATACTTAAAAGAAGCCGTTGACAGCGTTTTAAGCCAAACTTATAAAAATTTTGAATTCATTATTGTGAATGACTGTTCAAAAGATAATTCTCTGGCCATTTTAAAAGAATACGAAAAAAAGCATAAGAATATTACGTTGATAAATAATGCGGATAACATGGGCCTCACAAGAAATTTGAATTTGGCCCTGTCGATTGCAAAAGGCAAATATATTGCAAGAATGGATGCTGACGATATATCTGAACCAACTCGATTCGAAAAACAGAGGCTATTCTTAAAAACACATAAGGAAGTAGATATCATAGGTTCATTTTCAAAGAACATTGATGAATTCGGCGTGGTCTTAGGAACAAGAACTACCCCTATAAGCCATAATGATATTATTAGTGTGCTTCCGAAACTATGCCCGATGTCGCACCCAACGGTTATGTTCAGAAAAAGTAGTTTAGAAAAATTATGCTTTTACAATGTAAAATACACTACATCGCAAGATTATGACATGTGGTTTAGAGCGGCGAGCGCGGGATTAAGATTTCATAATCTGCCTGAATATCTGTTGCAATACAGAATGGATGGTAAATATGTAGCAAGAAAGACATTTAAATTCAGGTGGAATGACTTTAAATTACGGTTAGAGGGTTATCATAAAATGAAATTACCGTTTTATAAATATACGTATGCCCTTATTCCGTTAACACTCGGGATAATTCCAAACTCCCTTTATGCTCTGTTGAAGACATTAGACCCCCGATAGTGTCCATACCAAATTTATTAAAGGGGTTAAGGCTTCTGTCTGTTACCCTAGTTTTAACATCATATTAGTCTTGAAGTTACTAGAATATTTTAAGGTTTCCAGTATTAAATAAATGAACATGCCAGATACTACTGCCAATTCCTCCAGAAATAACAAAATTCAATTGAGAGAAGTTTTTATAAAATTTGCCCTTCACTGGAAGTGGTTTTTAGTAAGTCTTGCCATATCCATAACTTTTGCATTTTTATACCTAAAATTCGCAACTTACGAATATCAAGTATCTTCCATTATTTTAATAAACGATGAGGGTAATGATGGTGGTTCAAGCTCTGAAATCTCGACTTTCGCAGATCTTGGGCTATTCGAAGGCCCTAAAATTTCTTTGGATACAGAAATAGGTATTTTAAAGTCAAAAACCCTAATTGAAAGTGTAGTCAAAGAATTGCAACTCAATGTGACCTTTTATACTAAAAGTGGATTTTCGTTCAAAGAAGTGTATCAAAAGGAGAAACCCTTCAATGTAAATTTGGTTGTAGATGACTTAAAAATCAATGAGTTGGATACCATTTTTTCGATTAATGCAACATCTACGACAAAGTACAATTTGCTAGACATCGACGGCAATCAATTAGGGGAGGGTTCTTTCGGTGAAGTAATCCCATGTGAATTCGGGAGTTTAGTAGCCACTCCTGCCGCAATTGACAGTGTGATTGCAGGAGATGAAATCACTATAAGAATAAGGCCCATAGAAGATGTCTCGATTGACCTTACAAAACGTATTGAAGTTGTTCCTGATAATTTGAATTCTAATCTTATTGTTCTCAAATTGCAAGACCCATTGAAATCTAAGGCAAAGGACATCTTGGATAATTTGGTAATTAATTACAACAAAGACGCTATTGAGTATAAAAGAAGAATTGCCCAAAATACTGATGAATTCGTTAGTAATAGAATTGATGATATTTCCGTGGAGCTAAAAAGTTTGGACCAAGGAGTTCAATCGTATAAAACAAAAAACAATTTAAGTAATCTAGATTCTGAAGCTAGTTTGGCCATTGCGTCCAATGTTGATTTGGGAAATCGAATTGTCGAGATAACATCACAAATTAAGTTGATAGATTATGTAATGGAGTATATGAAATCAAACACGGAAGATCTAATTCCTGCAAATTTAGGATTACTTAACGAAAACGATGGTCAAAATACCATCAATTATAATAATTTGATCTTGGAACGCAATAGATTATCTACAAGCGCCAACAAAGAAAACCCCGTTATACTAAATTTGAATAATCAAATTGAAAATTTAAGGGAAAGCATTGATAGAAGCTTGCTGAATACACGAACGTCTTTAAAAATTTCGTTGGATGATGCTAAACTTCAAGAAATAAAATTGAATTCAAAAATATCATCCAATCCTAAACAGGTAAGAGAAATTAGGGACATACAACGCCAACAGGAAACTTACGAAACCTTATACCTCTATTTGCTGCAAAAAAGGGAAGAAAACTCCATTTCGTTGGCAGTAACCGCACCTAATGCCAAAATCGTCGATAAAGCGTACGGTAGTAGAGATCCAGTTGCACCAAGAAAAATGATAGTACTTCTAGCCAGTATTATGTTAGGCGTAATAATGCCTGTTTCGCTGATTACTATTCGTTCCTTGTTCAATAATAAAATTAATACTCCTGAAGAAATCGAAGACATCCTTCAAACTTCGACTATTGGGTGCATACCACCGCTGACATCGAAAAATGAATTCATTGCCTTTAATAAAGGGCAAAGCAATGTCGCAGAGTCGTTTCGTTTATTAAGGACAAATGTCAATTACTTGCTCCTAAATCATACTAAGGACTCCACAATTAGCCAGAAAAAAGTATACGAATCTACTGTTGAAACAGGGGAAGTATCTTCTATGGAGAAAATCATGTTTGATTCTTATTTTGATACTGTAAAAAGTGAGAATAAAGGCTTTGTTGGAGGGCAAAGAAGTTTTAAAGAGGCAAAAATAATTATGATAAGCTCAACGATAAGAAAAGAGGGAAAAACATTTGTGGCTCTTAATCTGGGTACTTCATTGGCTTTGCTGAACAAAAAAGTATTGTTTATAGAAGCAGATCTTAGAAACCCCGCAGTTTCAACTTACCTAAAAAAGAAAAAACAAAAAGGATTAACCCAATTTTTGACCGACCGAAGTTTGGGCCTTAGCGACGTTATCATGCATGATCAAGAAACCGATCTTGATATTTTGGGAGCTGGAAGTGTACCGTCAAATCCAGCGGAGTTATTGGCGAACGAAAGGTTTACTGAACTTTTGATACAGAGTAAGCAATGTTACGATTATATCATTGTTGATACTTCAGCACTGAATATTGCCACCGACACGTTACTACTAAGCCACTACGCCGATTTATTTATCTATGTGCTGAGAGCCAATTTTTTAAGTGAAAAATTGTTACATATCCCAAGAAAAATGTACGATAATAAAAGATTGCCCAACATGGTCTTCTTAATGAATGGTACCGATTATACGAAAACCGGATATGATAGTACCTATAGTTTCGGACAGTCAGAAGGCAATAATAAGTCCTGGATAAAAAGAATGCTGGGATAACATAGACCTTTGAAGTTGTTTTAATGGATATAATTGATCCGTTTTGCATTCGGAAGTGCGTCGTTGCGAAAGGTCTTAAAAATAGCTAAACCTCTAGTTAAACCGGTATTCAAATGAAGTGTTTCGAATTTTCCAATTCTGAGAATAAGAGATCCAAAACGGACAAATGTTCAAGGAATACATCTCCGGACTGCCTATACCGAGGATGTGTATAATTATGATAAGTCACCTTGATATGTTCCTTTACAAAAATTTCCTTGTCTTTCTCCAAATAGTCCCTTGAGCCATTATTGGCCAATAATTCGTCGGCATTCAATTTCTTACAAATATCTAAGACTAGACGGCTTTTCTTTCCTTTTGCTTCCAATTCTGAAGCCAGAACGAGTTTAGTTGGTATTTCAAGAAATTGACAACATAATGTAATGAAGGTTATGTTAAAATCTGCAATTTTTTGCCAGTCTTTTAGGTATAGATTTTTTAGAAAAGTTATCCTTTTATAATCGTTGCCATAGTTGCTCTGAAAGATATCTAAGTGTTTTTGTTTCCAATCCTGGTTATTATCGATAATGACATCCCTAATTAAAGTATTTGATTTTGCAGCCCTTGTTGGAATTCGAACCCAAATTTCCCCCTCTTCAACGTTTGTCCTTATTTTTAAACGATTTCGCATATGCCACGTCTGTTTATTGAATTGGACATTATCCAAAAAAACAAAGACATCTGCCTCTTTAATCATATTAAAATAACCTAACCAAGGGAAAAGGGTGGGTTGAGAGATACTAACTTTCATTCTAGGACACTTTCTTCGTCATAATCATCCAATTAACAAAACTAATCATAGTACTTTTCTGATTTTGATAGTGATTCAATGATGCAATTAAAATCAAAACGGGAAATTTTTAGTCATGAATACCATTTCGATTAACTTGATCGAATTGACCCTCAAGAGGCTTATTAATCAATTAGTGACCTTTTCTCGGATTGAGGAAATTTCAAAGTCACGATTGAAGGATTTTTTTGCCCGAATAAGAATACTAATATAGTGCTACTAAAACGAATAATTGAGGATTTGATTATACATAAAACACTAAAGTTGGCTCGTACGACGAAAACCTTGGTCGCATTTAAAGCGAAAATGTTGCTTATAAGCAATTTAATAGCAAATTATACATAAGTAAAAGTCTTAAAACAATTTGAAAATAGCTTTAGGTCTTTTATGAGGTCGGTAAACAAAACTGTAAGGTTATTGGTCAATACACCATCAATAGCTGAATCGTCTTTGTGCTTGTCTATAGGTTATTCCAGTGCATAACATTTTTGTTTGGCTAGGCCAATCCGAACAAGAATTTTTGTTTTGAATTGGGAATCATTTTTCAATCAATGAGGTGGATTTGAGAGTGGAACGATTATTAAGGCTCCTATTTGTCACCAAATATCGTGGTGGATGAAATCTGGGATTTTTACTATCATTTTGAAAAGCACAAATGATATCTTTATAATATCAGAAAGTAAAGCATTTTATTATAAGTTCTCATAATTTCGTCAACAAATCAATTGATTATCTTTTTTGGATTTCGAAATTGTTTTCAACCGGACTAAGACATTATCGAATGTTAAGTAGAATGGAATCTTGTCCTCTCATTTTTGAAGTAGACGTATAACTGGCAGTCAAAATATAGAATCCTTGCTCTATATTTTTTGGCTTTTCGATAATTCGAAACGTTCCTTCCAGCCCAGGTATAATCCAGTTATTTTTCTTTGCCCCTTGCTCAAGAATGAATTTTGATATCTGTTCCGTTTCTGAAACGGTCAAATCGGGATTTGAAGGCATTTCCGTATTACCCCAAAGACCTTTGGAACCCTCTAAAATAGAATTTGAAAGTGATACGATATGGGTTGATGTATTTTCATATCTATCGGCAATTTCCGAAAATGATGGGCCCGTATGTGTTGCTTTATCCGCATGACAACCGAAGCAGGTTGAATTTTTCATTAATGCCAGCCCCATATGTTCCGTTTCTTTTTTAGCCTTTTTTAGTCTATCCTTTAGCACTTTTTCAACAAGCTCTTCTGCATTTTCAATTGGTATAAATTCTATTTCTAAAAATACTTCCCCCTCATTGATCTCGCCATATTTTGAAGCGCCATCGATGGTGTCTAAAACATCAATGGAATAACGCACAAACGCATTCCATTCATAGCTGTTTGCAGTGTCTTGAGGTAGGCGTATTTTTACTTGGGGACTGCCCATTTCCTGTATTCTGTGAGGGTATGTATTTTCTTGCCAAAACATCAGTGAAGCCAGAGATATCCGTGAATTCTTAAAAGCTCCATAATCTTCAGAATGGTAGGGGTAAAACGTGTTCTCTATAGCTGAACCCTTTTTATTCGATATGCAACCCGCTATTACTAACAGAAAAACTAAAATAGATCTCACTCTGTAGTTGATTGTGACAATAATTACGCTTTTTCGATTTCTAAGGCCACCCTGATAGCTGAATTCGTAGCCGCTTCCATACCCCAACTTCTATTGTCCGCATAGGCTCCGGCAAAATGAATTCGACCATGGGGCGTCGTAGTATGTGGCCAAAATTTTGACAATTCTCCCAAATCTCCAAAACCATGTCTTTCGCAGCCATGAACGAATTGATCGCTTGACCAATCTTTCACTAAGACCTGCTCGATATCAATATTCGACTTGTTCCCTGGGTAGAATTCCTTAAAGGCCTCTAAAGTTCGTAGTGGGTTGGTTCCGCCAGGGGCTTTAGCCATCAGGGAAACCCTTTCGGTCGCTACTTCATCTGCTACTTGCCATATATGGGTAAGTGCCGGATGATTGTAGGTTAGATTGATACTTAGTTTATCCTTTAACCAGAATTTAGACCTAGCTTGAAAGACGATCCTGGTAGTTTGATCATAAGCCAGATTGTCAATTACAAATTGTTTTTTGGGAGACAAGGTTGGTTTGATCGGAATTTTTTTAAGTGCAGTGGTACGAAGACAGCAAGCCATATAATCTGCAGATATCTCTTTTGTCTCTCCGAATTCTTTATATTTCACTATTACCCCCGTTTCGCCGTTTACAATCTCCAGAACTTGGCAATCAAGCCTTACCCTTGACCCTAATCGTCTTCCGAACTCGTTCGTCAGTACTTGATTCCCCCCTTTTAATCGAAATAACTTGAATGGCTTATCATATCCCCTTAGGTGCATTATATACGCTTGCCATATGGCGTAGAGAGCAGATGTTTTACTTCCTCCTAAAGTAGCTATGGCCGCCTTTGATGCGCCGTCTTGTTTATAGATTTCTGATATGGGGATATTTTCAAGATGGTCAAATCCAATTCCAAAGGGCTGGTATTCATTTTTAAATGTATCGAAGTATGGTTCTAAGTATAGGAAGCTTAAGTCATATGAAGGGTTGGCCAATAGAAACTCTTTTTCTTTACTATTAAACCCACCTAAATCTTTTACCTTTTGATTGTAAGCCGCCTTCTGGGCCTCATCGGTAAGCCAAACTCCATCTATGCGAGTCAATCTATTTTTTCGATGGAAATAAGGGAGAACAGTGAGGTTAAACTCTTTAAGATACCTCCAGTAATTCTCATATCCCGGTTGTGTGAAATTTTCAGCGCCAAAGTCTGCATAGAGCCCATCTGCAAGACCATCATGTACCGAAAGCACTGCGCCACCAAGTCGACCCGAGGCTTCCAACACGACGACCTCATGTCCCTTTTTCATCAATTCATAGGCACAACAGAGTCCACTAATACCGGCTCCGGCAACAATAACCCTTTTTTTACGAAAAGTTCGAGACTTATTTTCTAGGATGGTCTCACTATGAGTCGCAGTATCGTTGGCCATTAGCTGTGAGGGCATAATTGAAGCACTCAATCCTGAATAAAGGGTATTACGTATAAATATCCTCCTATTAATATTTTTCATAGCCAATTATATAGCTTATATATTTCCTACTAAAGATAGTAATCGCGCTGTCGGAATACAACCAACCCCAATTGAAAATAGCAGCAGTAATTCCTCAAGAAGTTTATTCATTTCTAGATTTATTCTTTGTCGAAAGAACTGAACCATCAATAAAACTGATCGGGTTAGGCGCTACAAAATGATCATTGAAAATATAAATCAAATCATTGTTTTATTAGTACCATAAAAATTTTAGTAAAGAAAATATGGATAGCTTCAAAAACATTTAATGTACATTTTTTATTTCAGAAAAGGTCAATCTTAAAGAAAGGCCATGTTCCCTTTTTCTTAGGCATCTTGCTATAACATTTGCACCAATATCAGTAGGAAAGGAATTAGAGGGCTCTAATACTATACTATTGGTAAAGTCAAATAAGGCGAATAAGATCTCACTCATCTGAGGGTAAAATCTAAATTTTTTTCTGCTCCACATTACTATTCGTTGGATGGGCATGTAGCTTTCTTAGGATTAGCTACGATCAGCCTAGCACGTTTGGATATTTTTTTCGGCCGGGAAGATGGAGAGGGTATGGGGATTTCCGGCCAGATAAATCCTTAGGAATCGCAAGGAGGACGATGCTCATTCTAGACGTATAAAATCTATAAGGAGCTTAAATTTTTCGGGTTTTTTATTACTTATTAAAAAAGCGATTTCTTCGATATGTTCATGTTCGAAATTAGGCAGGTCTAAATTTCTACCTCTGTAGGTAGGGTAAAATTCCTTTAATGGCAATACAATATCTTCCCAAACCATTGCGGTATCGAAGGAATGATTGTAGGAGTAGCTAATTCCCGTGCTGTGTCTGATTCGGAACTGGTACGATTTACCATCACCCTTAAGACGAATTCGTATGTGGGTATTTCCCTCGGTTGCCATAGGGGCAAACGAATAGCGAACAGAAGAGAAGCCCCCATTATTTTCTAGCGACACTGTTCCTCTAAATTCGCCGTGCCCCTCTGGGGACAGTTGAAAATGCCCATCCGATCGGCCTCCCATGACCACATCATCTACAACGTTCCAGTCAGAAATGTCGCTTTCCAAAGAAAAATCAAAAATGTGTTGTGCAGCCATACTATTCAAGGTAAAAAGTAAAATAGGGATTAATCGCATGCTGAAACTTTCGGACAGCAAAATTACTTGCTTTTCAAAGATACAAATAAGCGAATGCGCTTTACCAGAGTGAATTATAAAAATAGACGCTTCCCTTTATAATTTGTTGATTTATAATAAGTTGTATGATTGAAACTTTATGGTGCGTACCTTATTAAAATGCTCCCATTATTAAACTTTTGAAAATACTCAATCAAACAATGGAATACTGGTAGTATTGATTACTTCGTTCATTACGAAATGACTTTCCATATGCCGGACGTTTTTGATAGCGGCCAGTTTTTTAAAATTAAATTCATGATAATGTTCAATATCTTTCGCATAGACTTTTAATTGAAAGTCAAATGCTCCTGTTACATGAAGACATTCCACTACTTCCGGAAATTTTTTGATTTCGTTCATGAAAACAAGGGCGCCTTCCTCCGAATGTTTTTCAATATTCACCAACACCAATACCATAACGTTCAGTCCCAATTTCTTTCGGTTAAGCAGAAACACTTTTTTCTTGAGCAACGACATGGCATTTAATTTTTTTATCCGCTCATAGACCGGGGTTACGGTTAAATCTGTGGCGGCGGCAATTTCTTTGTTGCTTATATTGGCATCTTCCTGCAGTAGACCCAAGATTTTGAGGTCTTTATTGTCTAATTTCATGTCATAGTATATTTAAACCAAAAAAAACCATTATACTTTTAATTATAGGGTAATTAAACTAATATAATTCAAAAAGTAGATTTTTTATCTAAAACTATAAATAAATTGGTGTTTAATGTTTTTAAATTCAAAATTTGCAATAGATTTAAACTGATAACGAGTTGTGTACCATACTTTGAAACGATTTAGATTTGAGTACTTGATTTTTTTCAGAATAGCGAATAATCCCATATGAAATGAGCGAAACCCAATTAAAGAAAGTCCTCAGCCCCCTTATGTTATGGGGTCTCGGTGTGGGCTATGTGATATCAGGAATGTATTTTGGATGGAATTTGGGCTTGGCAGAAGGAGGTACATACGGTCTGGCCATAGCTACGTTCTTTATTATAATCATGTATTTCACTTTTACGTTTAGTTATACGGAAATGGCTTGCGCCATACCCAAGGCTGGGGGAGCCTTTGAATACGCCAATAGAGGGCTCGGAAAACATTTGGGATTTATTGCAGGAATCGCACAAAACATTGAATTTGTATTTGCGCCACCAGCTATTGCGGCAGCCATTGGGGCCTATTTACATCTTCTATATCCGTCCATTGATCTAATGGTATTTGCCATTGGGGCCTATCTTATTTTCACGATGATCAATATCCTGGGCGTAAAAATAGCGGCCTCTTTTGAACTGGTGATAACGGTTTTGGCCGTTATTGAACTCTTGATTTTTGCAGGGGTGGCGCTACCGGAGTTTGAATTGAGCAATTTACAGTTGAACCCCATGCCTCATGGATTTTCTGGGGTATTCGCGGCAATTCCCTTTGCGATTTGGTTTTTCTTGGCTATCGAAGGGGTGGCTAATGTAGCCGAAGAGGCCATTAATCCGCAGCGTAGTGTGCTTATTGGCTTTGGATCTGCAATTTTGACATTGGTCGTACTCTGTATACTTACATTTGTTTCCGCTGTAGGCGTGGCCGGCTGGGAAGCCGTGGTCTACCCCGAAGGCAGTACCGTAGCTTCAGATTCACCACTTCCTTTGGCCTTATCCAAAATTATCAGTAGTGGCCATATACTTTATAAGCTTTTGATCGGAATAGGACTTTTGGGGTTAGTGGCGTCATTTCACGGTATCATTTTGGCCGGGGGCAGGGCTACCTTTGAATTTGGTAGGGTAGGCTATGCCCCACAAATATTAGGAAAGGTACACCATAAATTTCGTACCCCCGCCAATGCCTTGATCGTTAATATGTTGGTAGGCATAGTTGCGTTGTTTACGGGTAAAACGGGTGAGATAATTACCATTGCATGTTTTGGGGCCCTGAGTCTTTACATTGTTTCCATGGTTTCGTTTTTTGCTCTGCGAAAAAAGGAACCTATGATGGAACGCCCCTTTAAAGTACCCATGTTCCCGCTATTCCCCCTTACCGCTCTTGTAATTGCAGTGATAGCAATTATTGCAATGGCATTTTTTAATCCTATGATAGGCCTTATTTTTATTAGCATCGTAGGCCTGTCCTACTTTTATTTTTTACTTTTCCTTAATAAAAAAATGTAATACCGGATTATATGGACAAGCAAGAGATCATAAAAAAACTTAAAGAGGGAAAGCATACCAAGGTCAAAGTTGGCGTTGTAGATATCGATGGCGTATTAAGGGGCAAATTCATGCACCGTAACAAGCTTATTTCGGCCTTGGAAAACGGATTCGGATTTTGTTCCGTGATATTTGGTTGGGACATGGGAGACCAGGCCTACGACAACTCCAAAGAAGTGGGCTGGCACACAGGTTACGGGGATTTTGACGCTCGATTGGATTTAGATACATTTCGAACGATTCCATGGGAAGAAGGAATACCTTTTCTGCTTGCAGATTTCAATAGTGATTCTGCGGTAGATCTACCGCTTTGTCCAAGAAGCCTACTAACGAAGGTTATAAAGGAAGCGGAAAGCTTGGGATATGCTCCGATGTTTTCCCAAGAATTTGAATGGTTCAACTTCAGGGAGACCTTGCAATCATTGGAAGACAAAAATTTTCAAGGGTTGGAAGCCCTGACCCCGGGAATGTTCGGGTATTCCGTTTTGAGAATGTCCGAGAACAGTGAATTCTTTCACGATCTGTTTGATCAATTGGAAGCCTTCGGGGTTCCTTTGGAAGGGCTCCATACCGAGACGGGCCCTGGTGTCACCGAAGCGGCAATTATGTATAGTGATATATTGGAATCCGCCGATCGTGCCGCGTTGTTTAAGACGGCCGTAAAAGAGATAGGTTACAAACATGGTATAATTGCCAGTTTTATGGCCAAACAAACCAACCAGCTTCCAGGTAATGGAGGTCATATTCATCAAAGCCTTTGGGATCTGGAAAAGAAAAAGAACCTATTTTTTGACGACTCTTCAGAAGGAAACATGAGCGATATGATGCAGAGCTACACAGCCGGGCAACTGCACTGTCTTCCCGAGATATTACCTATGTTCGCTCCAACCATTAACAGCTACAAGCGCTTGGTCGAGGGTGCATGGGCACCGACGACACTTACCTGGGGCCATGACAACAGAACCTGCGCCCTTAGGGTATTGTCTGCATCTGAAAAATCAACACGAATAGAACACCGGGTGGTAGGGTCTGATGTGAACCCTTATTTGGCCATGGCTGCCTGTTTGGCAAGTGGTCTATATGGCATAAAAAATAAATTAAAATTGGATGTTGCACCCACCAAGGGCAACGGATATGAAAATTTAAGCAATGGTGTACTTCCTGCCAATTTGTGGGAAGCGTCTCAAAAAATGAAAACCTCAGACCTGGCCAAAGAACTTTTTGGTGAAGTTTTCGTCGATCATTTTACACGAACGAGGGAATGGGAATGGCGACAGTTTTCGGCTGCAGTTACCGATTGGGAAATAAAAAGATATTTTGAAATTATCTAAGACATATCATGATAGACGTACATAAAATTTATGGATTTAACTTCCCGACCCCTATTCGGTTCGGGGCCGGTGCGATTAAGGAACTAAGTGATTATTTAAAGGCTAATAACCTTAAAAATCCGCTTTTGGTGACCGATGCCAATGTGGCGGAACTTGATTTTTTCATTGACATTAAAAAAGATCTGGAAGAAAACGGAATGAGCACCGAGGTGTTTAAGGACATGCATAAAAACCCGGTCAAATCAGATGTGCTTAATGGCGGTGATATGTATCACCGTACCAAAAGGGATTCCGTTATTGGAATCGGTGGAGGGGTGGCCATGGACGTGGCCCGTGCTATTGTTCTTAGAGTGAACCATACTCGAGATCTTTTTGACTACGACGATCTCATAGGAGGCGATAAATATGTGACAGGTGAAGTTCCTTATTTTATTACAGTACCTACTACAGCAGGTACGGGCAGTGAGGTAGGTAGAAGTTCGATCATCTCCGAAGAATTGTCTAAAAGGAAAAGAATACTTTTTAGTCCCAAGCTCATGGCAAAGATTGTTTTTGCCGATCCTCAGTTAACCATGGAATTGCCTCCATTTATTACCGCTGCCACAGGTATGGATGCCCTGACCCATAATTTAGAAGCCTATCTTGCCAAGGGTTTTCATCCGATGTGTGATGGTATTGCCCTTGAGGGAATGGGGCTTATTGCCCAATCTTTGGAAAAAGCGACCCATGACCCCGATTTAGAATCCCGGGCAAAAATGCTTTTGGCCTCTTTAATGGGAGCTGTGGCCTTTCAAAAAGGACTTGGGATAGTCCATAGTTTAGCACATCCATTATCCAGTTTGTTGGATACCCACCATGGATTGGCCAATGCCATAAATCTACCCCATGGTATGAAGTTCAACTATGAAGGTTTTGAAGATCGCTTCGATCGTATGGCTTTCGCCATGGGCTTGGGCAATGGGGCCGGAAATCAGTTAGTAGATTATCTTACGGACTTGAACCGTAATTTGGGACTGCCGACTAAGCTATCCGAGATAGGGGTAAAAGAGAAGCACCTTGAGGAGCTCTCGGTATTGGCGGAGGCCGATTTTTGTCATCCCAATAACCCCAAACCTGTCAGCAAGGAAGATTTTAAAAAATTGTATACTGAAGCTTTGTAATCAAACGATGATGAAAAAAATAGGTATTTCTCCCTGTTTTATGTACCCCGATAAGGGGAGGAGTGTTTTTGGCCATAAATCATTGAGTTACTTGGAAAACGATATGGCCAACTATGTCACCCGGAAAGGAATATTACCAGTATTGATTCCCGATGTGGCAGATGAGTACCTGAACGACATTCTTTCGGAGATGGATGGTTTTGTCATGCAGGGAGGTTCTGATTTGGCTCCTGAAACTTACGGCGAAAAACCCATCGGAAAATGGAAGGGAGATGCTCCTAGAGATAGATTTGAGCTAAAGATCCTAGATTATGCCGTTAAAAATTCAAAGCCGGTCTTGGGCATATGTAGGGGCTTTCAGTTAATGAACGCCTATTTTGGGGGAACACTTTATCAAGATACTATTACCCAAAAACCTGAGGTAGATAACCACCGTTGCGCTGAGCGATACGATACGTTGAAACATCCTGTGGAATTTACGAAGGGAACCTTTTTTGAAACCCTTTATAGGGAGGAGAAGAAGCTATTTGTAAATACGGTACACCATCAGGCCATTAAAGATTTAGGAAATGATTTAGAGGTTTATGCCCTATCACATGATGGGCTGATTGAAGCTTTTGGGTATACTAAAGAACCGCCAGGCAAGATTATGGGGGTGCAATGGCATCCGGAGTTTTCGCATACCATAAAGGATGAAATAATCGATTCCGATATCTTGTATGAAGCCTTTCTTCAACATATTAAATAATCCCTAAGAAAATGAAGAAAATGATAATAAAGAATCCGGCAACGGAAGAAATTTTAGCAGAATTGGTCATGGATACGCAGGAAGAAGTATCTGCTAAATTAAACATGTTGAGAAACGGACAGAAAGAATGGTCGAAACGCACCCTCAAAGAGCGTTTGTCCAGCATTGTTCGGTTCGGAGAACTTATCCGGCAAAACAGCGACGAATTAGCTGCTATTTTAACAAGCGAGACTGGAAAACCCATACAGCAATCGCTCAATGAAATCAAAGGAGCCCAAAATAGGGTCGACCACTTGGTGCAGTACGCAGAACGTTGGCTTGCAGAAGAGGTGTTGGTCGACTCTGGTATGACCTATGAGAAAATAGTGTATGAACCCCTCGGTGTTATTGCTAACATATCTGCATGGAATTTTCCATACAATGTAGGTTATAACGTGTTTTTGTATGCTTTGGTTGCTGGGAACGCCGTATTATATAAGCCCTCGGAATATGCCGCCCTCACTGGAAAGCAGTTCGAAAAATACCTACACAAGGCCGGGGTTCCTGCCGATGTTTTTCAATGTGTCATTGGAGATGGGCAGGTGGGACAAATGGTATTGGAGGAAGATCTTGATGGTTATTTCTTTACGGGCTCTTATGCTACGGGCCAACGCATTGCAAAAGCCGTATCCCATAAATTGGTTCCCTTGCAATTGGAAATGGGCGGTAAAGACCCATTATATGTTACCGACGATGTGCCCGATGTCAAACAGGCCGCAATCAATGCAGCAGAGGGTGCCTTCTATAATAATGGCCAAAGCTGTTGTGCTGTAGAGCGTATCTATGTTTCCGATAGTATTTACGACACTTTTGTAGCTGCTTTTGTGGAGGAAGTGGCTTCCTATAAAATGGGCGACCCTACCCACACTGAGACTTTTGTGGGGCCCTTGACCCGTGGACAACAAATATCGGTTTTGAACGAACAACTGACCGATGCGATACAAAAAGGCGCTACGGTAAAAATTGGGGGAAGTGTACCGGAACGAAAGGGATATTATTACCAACCCACCGTGCTGATCGATTGTAATCATAGCATGAAGGTGATGCGTGACGAATCTTTCGGGCCCATCATAGGAATTCAAAAAGTGACCTCCGATGAAGAAGCTGTGGCCCTTATGCAAGATACCGAATATGGACTTACGGCCGCCGTTTTTTCATCCAATGAGAAACGGGCCATAGACATACTGAGAGAGATGAATACTGGAACCGTGTATTGGAACTGCTGTGATAGGGTAAGCCCTAATTTACCATGGTCGGGACGAAAAAATTCAGGGTTGGGGTCCACCTTGTCTTCTCAAGGAATTCGGGCTTTTGTACAGCCCAAGGCATATCACCTGAGAGCTTAAAGATTATCATGGATTTAAAAAAGGCCTTATGCAGCTCAACTCATTTTTGTAGTTGGGCATTCTTTTTTTTCAAATCTTCTAATTTGCGTTCAAGATTTTCGATGATATCATCGGCTTTATAGCTCATATGGGAAATAGCTTCGTCCAATTTTCGATCGAAGTCGTCCTTTTTTTCTTTTGTCGATTTAGTGAGCTCATCTTTGGCATGTGAGATACGCTCAGCAAGATCGTGGCCCGTATCATCGACCATTTTTTTTATTTTATGCCTCGTATCAGCACCCTTGTGAGGGGCATAAAGAAGCCCTATACCGGCTCCTATAGTGGCTCCTGTTAAAAGGGCCAACAATATACTTCCACTATTGTCTTTCATCATATTAGATTTTAAGTTATAGTATCTTATACGTTTCTCGGCAAAGGTAAATTAATGGTAGTCCCTGTAAAATGATTTTTATCATATCGCCGGCAGATAGCACCATGTGATTTTCAGAGGCGACCTTTGCGCGCTACAACCAAATCGAAAAGTTGATCCAGTTCCTTTCCAATATGAAATTACATGACGTATGGATTGGTCAGGTCCGATTACTTTCCGATAGTATCATTTGAATTACATCGATATCCGAGAAATCATCCTGGTCATTTTAAAAATATCAATTCAAAATCGAAGTTTAAAGGTCGTCCTGATAATTATGAACTTTGTGCCTCATAAAGGAAAAATTATCGGAAAAGCTCTGTCCTATGACCTGTTGTTCCATTGGTTGGCCCTGCTTTCATTATATTCAAATGTCTGAAGCAAACCTGAAAAAGCTTATGGGTTGGGCTAAAATTATACTGAATAGGTTAGCTATTTTGGAAGGTTAATATGGTCGTGTTTGACCCTAAAGATTGGTTCCATATGGTCATGCGATACTCGCCGACCTAGGCCTATTTGCTTTTTTTTGCTAAGGTATTTCAGAATCCGATCAGCCCGATCGCAACATTTTTTCCATTCCGCTTTGAGTGGCATAACTCCTAAAAAAATCACAATGAGGGTCTAAAGTTTGACCGTCTTTTTTTGTTTAATTATTTTTATTAATTATTGAACATTATTAAGATTTTAGCAATAGGTTGTGTTGAGTGAGTCTGTTAAAATGCCTGGAGCAAATTAATGACCTAGTGCTAAAGTTTTAAGAGCTTACACACGGCTTATTTTAGTTCTAATGAATTTCTGCCAGCAAGAAAAAGGGTGAAATAATGGATACTGAGGAGCGACTTATTAAGAAAATAGAAGTATTATTAAGGCAAACCACAAACTAAAGGCCACATATCAGGAACTGAAAGAAGCCTATGAAAAAATGCTTGACGAGTTTGAATACAGTCAACTCATTTTTAACGCGAATTTTTCTTTTGAACCAATTGTTGGCCAAGCCTACTACCAATACAAAAGAGAAAAGGGGAGTCGTTTTTATCGATCATAGCACTCAACCAATGCGATTTCGAACCGATACGAAGCTATTACCTTAGCGTCGATCAAATTTGGAAAAAAAATAGATAACATTGACACAAGATAGCTTATTCACAGAAAGAGAACTCGACCGTATTATAGAAATGGCTTGGGAAGACCGTACACCTTTTGAGGCCATACAATTTCAGTTTGGCTTGACGGAAAAGGACGTCATAAAACTCATGCGCCGACATCTAAAAAGAACAAGCTTCAACCTTTGGCGAAAAAGGGTTAATAGTGGGGTGAGCCAAAAACATTTAAAAAAGCGAAATCCTGAAATTTCACGATTCAAATGCTCACGACAAAAAGCCATCTCTGGAAATAAAATAAGCAAACGCTAAGGTTATATATGGGCTTGGACAGACATCCCATAATCTGTAAGACCAGTTTGAGTCTAAGACCAACATAGGCAAAATGCCTTAGAAAGGTTAGGGCGCGGGTATCTTCGGAGCAAATTGTGCGAATTAAAATAATCTAAAAATATTGATAGGAGCGAGAATAGGTTACCTGATTCTAAGAAATGAAAAAGCAACATTTACCCACTAAAGTATGTTTAGTTTGTAAACGGCCTTATTCTTGGCGAAAGAAATGGGAAAAGAATTGGGAAACCGTAAAATATTGTAGTGAACGTTGCAGAAGAAACAAAGTATGAATGTGACATTTGCGGCGAAAGAGCGGTTTTGGGAGCGATGGAAACCTTTGCGGCCAGCAATTTTTATTGACCTATAAGAGGATTGAATTTTATGCTAAAACCACCACTGTCTGAAAAAATAGCTATAATAGGACAATGGATCAAACTACACCAGAGGATATCCAATTGCAAGGATGCACATAGCTTCTCATTTGGCCAACTACTTTAAATTTTTAAGCAACCATTAACAAAGAATATATCCCCTACTAAAACTTCCACCACGGAGGTTTAAGTAGGGGACTTACCGTAATTGTTAGTTTTATTGCGGAGGTGCCTGAACAGCGGAAATGACCCGATAAAGATGTGAATTTCTTGTAGCATTATAATTGCCTTGTAAAGGGTCCCAAAACCCATTGGGTATACTTAGGTCTTCACTGAATGCTGGTGAAAGTGCAGCCTGTAAACTGGGGAAAATATCGTAGGAATAGCTGTTATAGCTAAAATCTTCGGATTGAGGTAGAATAATAGTCCCATTGCCCCACCCGGTCATTGTCGTTTTCCCTTCGACCCAAGCCCTTTCGACTAAAGGCATCCATTTTTCGGCCTCGAAGCTCAAATGTTTCGATAGGTCATTTACACTGTGATAAATAAATCGCACATATTGATAATCTTCGCCGTCGGTATTCGGCTTACGAATATGGTTTGTCGAATTATCAATAAATATTCGATCAACAGTGGTACTCATGCCCCAGGTATTCATTTTGTCCATGGAGACATTTGGAAATAAATCTGTTATACCGGCCCATTCGACACCTTTATCTATGTTGTTAAAAGCATTGACAATAAGAATGTTAGGTTCGGTATCCAGATTCATTCCATCGATACGCTGAAAAATACCCCAAAATGTAAGATTGCCTTTTTTGACTTCGTTTTCCGCAAATACTTTCCAATAGGTGGTTTCTCGTTTGATGTATTCTTCCATATCCGCCGGGGCCACCCTTCGGTACTCATGGGTGATGATATTTTGAGCTTTGATAAAATGTAGACCCAAAAATAAAATGGCCATTACTGTAATACTTACTGTTCTCATGATTGTGGATTTAAATTATACGCTTGGTTGTTACTCTAAAGTCCAAAAAAGGGGGAGGTGATAAACTTCAATCTTTTGTCGATGAATTTCAGTATTAATTCAAGGGAATGGCGGCAAAGTCAAAAAGTGTAGAATAAAGAAATACTAAATGAAAGGGTTTGGCAAGAAAACATGGACTAATCGATTGATTTTCTGTCCGAAATGTCTGTAAAATTGTCCGAAGAATATCAGGTTACAACTTTAATAAGGCATTCAATGGAGACCAACTATTTGAAAATATTGTCAATTATAAGACGCAATACGGTAGTGCTTTTGGATTCTCTAAACGTGCCATTAAGAAGACCTAATGGCTCTAACCCGCATCTTTCCCACATATCCTAAAAATTCCATCAAAGTGTTACAGGGCGCTGCTATAGTTAAGATATTTAGTTTTTCGCTGAACATACTTGGATTAAATTGTATCTTCATAGGGTTAAGCTCCCCTAAGTTATTTCACATTATCTCAAAATTGCATGTGATTCTTCTTTCGTTAGAAATCAAGTAAGAAAAAGTACTTTTTTGAGGTGCCATCAAAAATACATTGCATGTTAATGATAAATTTTAGAACACTGGTGATTGCGTCGGTCCTTTCATTTATATCAGTTTTGGGGATGGGGCAGAACGATGTTAGAAGGTCTCCAGGTGATTCGCTTACCTTGGCCCAGGCCTACATGAACTTATCGCTAACGGAAATGTATTTTGACAGCTTGGAAACGGGTCGTATTTCTAAAATTCTCCCTTTTGAGTCTGCAGAATTGAGGTCGATCGTCGATAAGAAATTTATCAAGGAAAATTCCACATTGTATCACTTTACAATTTCCCTGCTTCATTTTAACGGGGCACAACTGTTGTATCGAAATAAAACGGAAGTAGGGAGGAAGGTGCTTATCGCTTGGAAGAACACTTTGGAAGAAGCTATCGGGCATTTCAACCTAGCTAAAATCAATCAATACAATTTGGGCGAAGGGTCTAGTAGTTCATTTTACAATCTCATTAAGTTCGATAATGAAGCCGTGCGCCGAGTGAAGTCAAATATCGAAAATTTGAAATATACCTATACGGCCTACTTTAATGAAGATATCTACCCCGATTTCAAAAGAGTTTACCAAAGGGCCAATAAAACTGGTGAGTATGATTTTGAGGCGCTTCTCGAATATGCGAAACTTTATAATTTCCCGTTGGAGATGTCCATTCTCAATAATCGACCCGACCTAAAAGAATATGGCGATTATGGAAGATCGATCCTTTCTATTTCGAATGAATATCCACTGGATCAAAAACTGCAATTAATTGCAGAATACCTTCAATTAAGGTATCTGACCACTGAAAAATATACTGCACCTACCGGAGGATTAGATACGGAGATTTTATATGCTTCCTATGAAAAATTTGTAAACAAACTTAAATACGCGAAGGACGCTTTTATTAAAAGGGAGCTTACGCCCGTAGTGCGAAAACAATTGTACGAAGCACTGCAAAAAAAGTTTCCTCCCGAAAAGAACTTTGATCAGGGACAGAGCAATACCGAGCTAGCTTATATGATGAATGACATGACAAATGACGAACCATACTTTTTTCCCGATCCGGCTCCTTTATCCTCGGCCTTTATGTCGATTACCAATTTTAAGCCGCAAATGCCCCGACTGGGCCAGGTCGACGATTTTTTAAGAACCCATTTGAGTGCAAAAGGGTATGATAATCAACTGCGCTATTGGTACGACCTAGACGGTTTTGCCCTAAGTACCGGTTTGGAAAAGTTCAATAAAGATGGGTCGCCTACGGCAAAAGAAAGGCGTTTTGTCAAGATGTTGGGTGGTGATGGTCAGTTTTCCTACTATGAAATCTTTAAATCGATTTTCTTTGAGATAGCATCCGAATTTAGAATGTTCGTTTTCGTGGTTGCCACCAAAGGGGTTACCCTAAGTGATGAAACGTTATCGGCAAGTCGTACCGATGAATTGTTGCGAAATAGCTATGCCACACTCCCAGATGATTTAAAAAACAAAACCCTTTCTAGTAAAGACCTTTCGGTCTTGGTCTACCATTTTCATCAAAACGATATCGGTCAGGTGCCCATGCTCGACCTCAACAGTGCTTGGACAGCTAAGAATCATTTACAAAATGCCGGCTTATTGGGAATAATTGAAGAGTAGTCTCTACTAGTCGATATCTACGTAACCCATACTCATGGATTATTCTTGAAGTATTCAGTAAATGAATAGTTTCGATGCAAGGTATCTCCTTTTTTAAGAATAATATCGATATTCATGGTAGGGCAATATCCCCAGCCTAGGTAGCCAATGGCAAACGAAGTGGCAGGTTCTTTCGAGATTCTAACCGGATTGACAAAACCTTTGCAGAAAATATATTGAACCTCCTCGATTTCATTTTTTCTAAAGGATGGGACATCTATCCAAAGTACAAAGTTACGGTATTGATCATCGTTGATACTGAAATTGGTAACAGCGGCCATTGGGGTAACCAAGTTTTCAATAGGTGCAGTACGTTCGACATGTAGCGTTTCGCGAAGCGCCGAATCATTCTCGGTTTCGTACTTTCGTCCTCGATCTTTCATTACGAGCTGGAGCAATTCATTCGCGTAGTTTTTGGCTTTTTCAAAGCGAACCTTGGCTTGCTCTGCCTTAATTTCCTGATTTCTATATTTTATAGCCAAAAAAATAGATAGTATTAGCGCAGCAATTACCACAAGGCCGATCCGTTGTAACCATCGCTGCCTTGCCTTCCTTTTTTTTATAAACTCATCCAATTTTCGCCTCGCCGCCAGATCTTTTTGTTCTTGCACAAATTGGGCGCTCTTGGTCATCCAATCCTCCTCTTCTTCGCTTGGTTTTAACCTGTCTAAATACGGTTCGACGAACAGCAGTTGTTTCTCCGTAAAGTATTCGCGGGCATTTTCGTTGACCGCCACCTGATTTTGAATCAGCCGACGTACTTCCAACAGCGATGTTTCTTCAGCGCTCCGGCGTTCGGCAATGGGTTTTGCCAAAGTATCGTGAGATAGCTCAAAGGTTTCCGTCGCTTCATTGTAACGAAGCATACGTCTGTTAACCATAGCATTCACGATATCTTGGATCAAGGCGTCCTCAATATCTGGAAGTCGTTCACAAAGTTCCGATATACCCATGGGCTCTTTGGTTCCATCCAATGTAGAAAAGGGCGACAGGATTTTCCAAGTTAACTGTGGCGAAATTTCGGGATATGTATCTTTAAGTTCTCGTGCCACATCGATGACCTGCTCTTCGAGAAAGTCGACAAGAATGTCTCCTATTTCTCCCATTTCCTTCAAAGATCGAACCGAGAAGATGGCCTCTTCCTTTCGACTTCTATCCTTAGTTAGGTTGAGGTAATATTTATCGAGAAAGACCTGTAGAAATGGCAATTGTATCGACAAGGATTTGCCCTTGCCTTTAATCTTTTCGAAGATTCCTTCGGCCACCTGTTCTGCTTCTCCTTCCTTTACCCGCACATTGGAATCTTCATATTCCGATACTCCAATGATAACCTGTTTCACCTTTTCGAGGTTCATGGGCTCAATGCGTAACTTTTTTTGGAGCAGTTGGGGTACTTTTTTTTCAAATTCGTAGAGATGCCCCAAGTACTCCTCACGAATGGAGAAAAGCAATTTTACAGGTTGTTCAGAGGCTAAAATAGCTTTGACCGTTTCAATAAAACGGTTTTGTTCATGTAGATTTCCCAGAATGAAAAGTTCTTCAAACTGGTCAAAAATAAGGTAAATCGGTCGGAACGTTTTTTCATAAACTGACCTTATGATCTTTTCAAAGGGATTTGGTTTACCGCCTGTTGACGAGCCCAGGCCATCGGCATCTTTGTCAAGATCCTTCTTTTCGATATCGGTGTCAAATGGCCCCCCTGCCGAGTTTAGGACATGCTCGAGCGAATTATTAATGTCGCTACCCCGACGTACCATCAAAGGAAGCCAATCGTGAGGTTCGAATCTACAGGCTAAACCACAGTTGATCAGACTTGTTTTTCCGGTACCTGAGGCCCCGTATACGAATACGACCGAAGATTGAAAGAGCATATTATACAGTGCATCGATCTCTTCGTCCCTCCCAAAAAAGATACCCTTGTCTTCTCGGTGGTAGGAATCAAGAAATTTAAAGGGGTATTTTTTCATTCCATCCTTTCTTTAGTCGTATTAGATTTCAAAATATGTCCTCTACTGGAGATTGCTCAATACCTGTTAATACTTTTTTCGCCTCTTGAAACAGATCATAAACCTTGTCAAAATTCATATCTTTTCTATTTTCCGGATCTGCTAACCAACGGTTCATAGCTTGTGTATCCGATTCGTTCGGTTTGATGTTTTCAGATTTCTTAAGGACCACTTTGGTATTGTCTTCAATAAAACTATAGTTTAGATCTAGATTACCGTAGGTGTTGCAATACGAGTAAAAGCAAATTTTCGACCCGCCAGTAAGGGCCAGGCCGTTATAGTCGATTATAAAGGGGTCCATGTTTATATTTTGCCGATAGTTATCTTTGAACAGGAGCACGGCATACGATACAACAGGCGTAGTCTCCTGTCTGATATTACCTTGCGTGTTCGCGCTGAAAATATTATCTCCCGCTAAATATGTATAATTATGGAGATACTGTCCTTCGCTATCATTTCGTTGTTGGTTATAATCGATGTCTTTAATCGATATCATTTTATAGGCGCTCAGAAAGCTAAGGTGTTCTAAAACGCAGGTAAGATCACGCTCGGCCTTATGGCAAGTTTCTATATCGAATGATGCATTGTGGATGGATTCCGTTATGGAATCAAGATGGATGATCGCGTTATAGAAGTCGCCTCCGTTGGTCATGTGGGTATCAAGGTGGGCTACTTCGGGCATCTTGAAAGACAAGGTGTTGGCCTTATAGATGTCAATTAGGTTACCGATTAAATTCGCGTAGTCCTGATTGCTCTCCTCCGCGGCATTTTTGAAAAACTTCATCAAGGGCGAAGTCTGGGTCTGGGCGACGGAAACCTTATTCTCCGATCGATAATCCCACAAAGTGGAAATTAAGCCGAATGAAATGAGTTGTAAAGCTCTTTTTGCCGTAAGGTTACAATTTTCAAGGTATCGATTCATTTTACTTTGAGAGAAATCCTCTTCGCCAATCGAAATAACCTTTCTTAGTTGAATGCCTAAAACGCCTACATAGCCACTGATGATCAGACGTTTTGCCGTTTGTACCAGCGATGGGTTATCCTGCCAATCCATATTATTGGTCAAAAAATCATCGGCTTTTTGGTTATAGGGCTTAATTGCCAAAATAAGTTTTTCCGTCAAAATTTCATTGAAGGTCTTCTCGACGGGTACATCAATAGGTTTTTGTGGATTGTCATTTGGTTTTTTTTGATCTACCTCTATATCGGATTTCTCCAACTGTTGAAAATACTTGTCCAATTGGGTTCGATACTTGTTGATCAAGTTATCAATATTGGTATATTCGGTGTAGAAATGACCGAGTTCTCCGATTTTTTTCTTGAAGGCCAGTAACGTGTTTATCTCATCGGTAATGGAGCCCGTAGTTATTTCCGCATTTTTGAAATAGGTCCAAATTTTAGGTTTTCCTTGATCTTTAAAAACCTGGTACGCCGTGTCGAATTCTTCCGCAGAATATTTCCCCACTTTTGTAAAAAAAAGACAAAGTACGATATCACAGCCTCGGATCGCATTATTGTATTCATCCTGCAGTCTCGTATCGGAGATGGCATCCAAAAAATTTTCCCATTGTACCAATTCAAGGTAAAAACCTTTGGTGTGCAGCCGATCGTTCTCTTGGCTAATAAACATTCTAAACTGATCTCGATCTTCTTTCAATTCGGAAGAAGACGCGATAAAAATCCTTATGGTTTTCATGGCTTAGACAATAGAACTATAAAAATGTATTAACGAGACGTCGTTCGTCTTGAAATATGAATTAAAATTTGTTGGGGCATCTATAAATGTATGGGGGAAGCAGAATTTTTCATCATGATATGCTTTTTACATGCCCAAATCCGATTCTTTCAAAAAAAAAGAACCGCCTCATTTATACGGGTAAGTTACAATAAAATATCATACACGTATTGCGCTGTTTTACTGAGGATTGAAATTAATTTTAAATTTTAAAGGGTAAGATTCATCGAATGCCCTAATTCTTTACCAACCCTTGCTTCGCTGAAGGTCTAAAAACCAAACCATTGATGGGTAGCACATACAGACGGGCTACATATAGTGGGTGAAATAGTAATTATTATTGCTCTAATATGGTATCAAATAGTATGAGATCCTCTATTTGAAGTGAACTAACTTTACTTTTCCCAGAAGACCTGAGGAGAGTAAAGGACTAGTACTTTTATAAAAGGGCATTGTCGTAAAGGTATTTTTCTGATTTTCGTCCGCTCGGGCATCCCCGACAAGTCTATTTACCCACGTATTGGTCACCTTTATTTTTAGTTCATTTTTTCCTTTTTTGAGTGCTTCCGTCACCTCGATCTCATATGGTTTTTTCCAAATGGTACCCACGAAGCTATCGTTTAAAAAGACTTCAGCGATATTTTTCAAGTCCTCAAATTGTAAGACGTAAGTTTCATCTTTTTTAATTTTCTTTTTCTGTGTAAAGGTCTTTACATATGCGCCGGTGCCGCTGAAGTACTTGATGTCGTCGTACTCCGTCCATGAAGTCAAACTATCGATTTCCATTTGATTAGAATCAATGTTCAGTGTCCACGGCCCAGAAATTATCTCCTCCGATTGCCTTGAAGGTGCCTTGATCGATACGAAATTTTGTTCCGCTTCCTGGTCGAAGATTATAAAGAGTGCGTCCCAAGACTTAAAAGTTATGGGTATCTGTGTTCTACCATTTTTGATTTCATAACCAACTTTATTGATTTTTCCTGTCTCGGGATTCCACAGCATTGGAATTTTACCAGAAATATTAAAATCGATGACGGCTGTTGTTGGGTCTTCATGTCTATTGTTCAACCAATAGATGTCGATAGCGGATCCATTGTTTTCATAGTTAATCTTGCGATGTTTGAACAGTATAGTATGGTCGGTGTTGATAACCTTGACATCGGGGGTAAGCTGAAGTTTATGTAAGGTTGTCATGTTAGCCCCTACTTCATCGGCCAACCGGTTATATTCCTTCATATCATCTTCAAGACTGGGCGACTTTGTTGGTTTTGCTCCTACTACCGGAACTCCACTATCCTGAAGTACCTTTATTTTTTTGAGTACCCCTAGTGTCATTTCTTTTGCGGATTCATCGAGCATCAACACTTTATACAAGTTGCCACTCGGGGCAAGTAACTGTCCATTTTTCGCCTCGATATCCTGTTTGAGGATGGTAGCGTTCACGAAATCAAATTCATGTCCTTCCGGAATATCGGGAAGACTTTGTTGACAGATCAGGGTAATATTGGTGTTTTCACCATAGTAATATAAGACATCGGCTACGTTTCGACCTTGTTGCAAAAGGTGGGAACTACGGGCCAAATAGGAAATCCACGCTTGGGCTCCTGCGCCAGACCAAGTTTCATGGCGGGTGAAGTATTGACCGAAGGGACCCAAAGAAAAGCCCGGTGGGGTTTCGAGAGGTTGGTGTACCGAAGTGTGTATTACAAAACGGTTAAGGCCTGAAGCAAGTTCCATATCCGCCGTGCGTTTCAATCTTTCAGGATGTTCTTGAAAAGCTTTCCCGATAGAGGTCATGGATTCAGCCGCTACGAAGGGTTTACCATAGATATTTGCTACGGATGCCGACTCCCTGATATCGGCTTTACTACGAACCTCTTCATCAGTGCCTCCAGCCAGACTTCCGGGAGTCCACATGGCCGACATGGGGATGTCCGCATGGCGTTTGACATCCATACCGTCTGCCAGATAAATTCGTCCGCTCTCATGTGATTCGGTATAACGTCCCATATTACGTTTATGGAGTTCATCACCGATAACATCGTAATGGTTTTCGACAATCATTTCTCCAATCGTCTTTCGAAAGTCCCAGAGGAACTTTTCCGAGGATTCATTGTCTTTGACTATATAACCTGCCAGTACCGGTATCCATGGCTTTAAATCGTAATGACGCCGTTTCAAGAATTCTTCGGGCATATCGATTGTCCAGTTCATATGACCGGCCTCATAACTGTCCAGAATGAGATACCCTAAACCTTCTTTACCCATTTTTCCACCAGTGGCATCTTCATACATGTCGAGGTAGGTATTTATATAAGTTCGTACCGCATTTTCGTCCACTTTATCGACTTCAAGCCCAGTGGCCTCTGGGGAAGCAGGATGGTTTTGCCTTCCAGTCAGGCTATAGCCGAGCCTAATAATTTTCCAATGGCCTTCAGGTACCTCCCATTCTAGCGTACCATCGGATTCTAACTTATCGGTAAGGTCGATAACCTCATTCAAGGGTATGGCTTCTGGATTTATTTTCTTTGGAGGTATTCCATTTTCCTGCCAAGCGGCAAATCCTGCCTTTTGCTCAAAAAGATGAATCCGGTCATCGGCATATAATTGATACTCGGCCACATTTATACCGTCCGGATCGGCAGGTGGTGGAGCACCGAATAGGGCGGCGATCCCGTTCGCTGCAGGAGGCAGGGTCTCAATGGTAAATCTCCAGAATTTGGCTGTAGTCGGAGGTATTGTTCCGGTTGTCTGAGGCACCAAAGTTCCTGGAATATCCGCTATTTTTCGGAAGTTGATACCATCATTACTGACCAAAAGGGCTCTGTTATTGGGACTCCCTCTAAATTGCTCCAATTGAGAATGGTAGGCACCCGTAATGGCATAAGCACGAAATGTTTGTGGAGTATCGAATTCATATTGGATCCACATATCCTCCCCGACTCTCGATGGAGGTAAGTAGGTGGTCGTATTCAAATCAGTATCGGTCAATTGCTCAATCGAAAATTGCCCCTTTGAAGACTTGACTTTGGGGCGCAATTCAAGTATTGATACCGGTTTTTTCGGTAGTTTAAAGGCCATTACGGCCACATCGGCATAAAATTCCGGTAAACCTTTTTCTGAGACTTGGGAAAGACCGTCTCCTTCTGCCGCTACATTCTGAAACGCCCCGGTAGTATGGGCCGGGCTAGGTAATGTACCTCGATACCTTTTACCCCCTTCTACATTACTCTCGGACCAAACGTATTTTTTCATACCATCTTTTGGTTGGACCCAAGGGCCACCGGTTACACTCCATCCGGGTGATCCGGCTATTGCCATTTCAAGACCTTTTTCAATGGCCAGTTCGGTTGTAAACTTGAAAGATTCTTTCCATTCCGGGGTCATAAACACTAATTTATTGGGAACGACCACCGGGGTAAGCAAATTGGCGTCAAAGTTTTGAAATCCGCCGATACCTGTTTTCTCCATCCAGTCCAAATCTTTTTTTATGCCCTCCTTGGTGATGTTCCCATTCATCCAATGCCACCAAACGCGGGGTTTAGCAGCATTTGGGGGATTTTTAAAGTCTTCGGGGGGCAAGGATTGTCCAAAGGTCAATTGAACACAGAATAAGGTGATGATGAGATACGTTATCTTTGACATAATTCGATTTTTAGAGGCGATAGTTCCCTAATAGTGGCGCATGCCCATAGTGTAAGAATTTATTGAAGTCAAGGTGTTTTTTATGTTTGGTGGCATGTCGAGAGGCTCCATTCTTGACGTACCTAAGTTACGCCATTCCTTCATTTCTTTTAGAATTATAGGTGTGGCTAAAGTGTGGCGGATAAAATACTGATTTTTTGAGGTACATTTGCAACTGTTGGCAAAAAAAGTATGAGGATGAATGCCCCTAGAATTAATGGAGAGGCAGGTGATTTGTTTTTTGGTAAACCAAGTACATGAGTAAGACTTTATTCAATTCGGAAGAAAAGGGCAAAAATTCCGAGTTGCCTTTTTTGATCATTCCGACCATCGATATAGACATTGAAAAGAGGGTAGACGAACAGGGAAACGTGTACCTCAGATCAAAGGTCGATTTAAAACCGCATCCTTACAAAATAACCGAACTACTGGCTTTTTGGGCTGCACAGACCCCTGATACTGTTTTTTTAGCACAAAGGGGAAAGGACGGTAAATGGGTCAAATTGAACTACGTGGAAGTTTGGGAAAGGGTACAAAGAGTGGCGCAGTACTTGATAAATTGTAACCTTTCGGTAGATAGGCCCTTAGCGATTCTTTCAAACAATAGTCTCGAGCATGCCATAGTGGCCTTGGCGGCTTTGCATGTCGGGGTTCCCCATGCACCGATAAGTCCGGCCTATTCACTAAAAACCAATGATTATGCTAAATTAAAGCATTGCATACAACTCTTGAAGCCTGGTCTTATTTTTGTTCAAGATGCTCGTGTTTATAATCATGCGGTACAAAACGTAGCTCCTGAAATACCTATTCTAACGGTAGGGAACGAAGGTTTTAATAAGGCGGTTGTTTTTAAGGATGTGCTAAAGACCGAAATTACGAAAGCGGTAGATGATGCTTATGATCGAGTTGGGAGAAATACTATAGCTAAGATATTGTTCACTTCGGGCTCTACGGACATTCCAAAGGGAGTCATCAATACCCATGGGAATATCACATCGAACTGGCAGCAGATTACCCAGACTTTTCCCTTTATGATGGAAGGTGGACTACAGTTGATGGATTGGTTGCCGTGGAACCATACCTTTGGAGGAAATCATAATTTCGGTTTGGTGCTTTTTAATGGGGGTACCTTGTATATTGATGAAGGAACTCCTACCTCTAAAGGAATTTTGGTTACGGTCGCCAATTTAAAAGAATTTCCACCTACAGTTTATTTTAATGTACCCAAAGGTTTTGAGGAGTTAATTCCTTTTTTAAAAGAAGATGAAGCCTTACGTGCCGTGTTTTTCTCTAGATTGAAAATGCTTTTCTATGGAGGTGCCAGCCTGCCACAACATGTTTGGAATGACCTGGAGTGTTTGGCCATTCAAGCAACCGGGAAGAAAATCTTGATTTCATCGGGGTATGGAATGACCGAAGCTAGCCCTACAGCATTGTTGAATACCCGATTTGGAAGTGGTTCAGGTATGTTGGGGGTGCCCGTTCCTGCACTCGAAATAAAACTCGCCCCCGACGGTGATAAATATGAAGCCCGATGTAAAGGGCCTAATCTTACCCCCGGGTACTGGAAAAATAAAAGGGCAACATGCGACGCCTTTGATGAAGAAGGTTTTTACAAGACCGCCGATGCCTTAAAACTTGCCGATAATGAAAACCCCAATGCAGGGCTCGTTTTCGATGGTCGTTTGGCAGAGGATTTTAAGCTGAATTCGGGTACTTGGGTACGTGTAGGCGTACTTCGTTCTCAATTTATAGAGGCTGGGGGAGGGCTGTTCAAAGATGTCGTGATAACCGGTCATGATAAAGACTTCTTAGGGGCTATCGTTATTGTAGATGTTCAAAATTGTGCGGAGTTGTTGGGACATGAGGGGGAAATCGATTTGCAATCAATAATCCGTGCCAAGCCTGTGTCAGAAGCCTTGGAAAAAACACTATATCTATTGGCAAAAAAGAGCACCGGAAGCTCAACAAAAATTAGGCGCGCGTTAATTGCCGAATTTGAGCTGTCGGTAAAAAAAGGCGAAATTACGGATAAAGGCTCTATCAATCAACGTGTAATTTTAAACCATAGAACGGCTATTGTAGATAAGCTATATCACAAAGAGTGTCTTCCCGGAGTTGTAGAAGTACGCCTCTAAATTAGAACTATACCCGATAATTGCCTACAATACTATAGATAGATCATACCAACCGACCTAATGATTTGAAAAAGGCAATTTTATTTATGATCATTAGTACGTTCGCTTTCTCCTTGATGAACGCGTTCGTCAAATACCTGAATCATTTTCCTACATTCGAAATTGTTTTTTTTCGATCATTAGGAAGCTTCATTTTGTGTACGTGTTATATATGGGCTAAGGGCATCAACATATGGGGTAACAAACGGAGGTTGATGCTCTTGAGAGCTGTTATCGGGTTGACGTCGATGACCCTATTTTTTATGTCGCTGAAATACTTACCTGTAGGTACGTCGGTGTCGTTGCGCTATATTGCTCCAATTTTTGCATCTTTTTTTGCAGTCGTGCTTTTGAAGGAAAAACTCAAGGCAGTGCAATGGCTTCTTTTTATTATCGCCTTTTCAGGCGTGGTCGTTTTAAAGGGGGTCGATGATACTATAGATACAACAGGACTTCTTTTGGTTTTGTCGGCCTCCGTATTTACTGGCCTGGTATATGTCATAATTCGTAGAATCGGAAACAGCGACCGCCCCATAGTTGTGGTCAACTATTTTATGTTTTTGGGAACTTTGGTGGGTGGTATTTTAAGCATTACCCATTGGAATACACCAAGCGGTGCTGATTGGTGGTTGTTGTCAAGTCTGGGTTTTTTTGGTTTTTTTGGCCAATTGTTCATGACAAAGGCCTTTCAAATAGCAAGGACAAACTTGGTCGCCCCCCTCAAATATATTGAAGTGATTTTTACTATGTGTATTGGAGTTTTCTGGTTTGGTGATTTATATACAATTTGGAGCCTTTTAGGTATTTTGATGATTGTGGCGGCACTGGTGACGAATGTACTGGTCGGTAAAAAATAGTTCCATGCTATGATATGAATCATTCTGGATTGGCCAAGTTCATTTAATTTTATGAATGCTTATCTTTTATGTGCGCTAGACCATGTTATATATATTTCTTGTCATTTTATACCTATCGATTGCTTCGGGTATCGTTATGGGTCTTCTCGTCAACGGGGTGAGGCCCTCGAAGACCTTGGCATGGCTGTTGGCTATATTTACGATACCGGTGGGTGGCATATTGCTATATCTAATGGTCGGCAGAAATAGAAGGGCCAAAAAGCTTCGGTTAAGTCCTGCTTCCGAGCAGAATACAGAAAAGGGTCTCCCCCCTAATTTAAATGCCTCGGACCGGGTCTCAAAAATAGCCGGACTTATCCATAAGAACAGTGGCTTTAGGGCTTCCATTGGTAACGATGTTATTTTTTTGAAGGATGGAAGACAAACTTTTGCTTCCATTTTCGAAGCCTTGGAAACGGCCCAAGAATATATTCATCTTCAATATTATATTTATGAGGAAGGCGAATTAGCCAAGAAGTTGCTACGGCTATTTGAGCGCAAGATTCGTGAAGGAGTTCAAATTCGTTTGATATATGACGGTATCGGAAGTTTTTCCTTGAGTAGGGGGTATCTAGAAAATCTGAAGTCAATGGGGGTAGAGGTATACCCATTTTTACCTTTTCGCTTCGGTCGGTTTTTAACATCGTTAAACTATAGGAACCATAGAAAGGTTATTGTGGTCGATGGTCGTACTGCATTTACCGGAGGTATCAATATTTCGGATAAATACTTGAAAGGAGATCTCGTATTGGGTGAGTGGCACGATATGCATTTAAGAATAAAAGGAGCTGCTGTCTACGACTTGAACCAGGTATTTTTGGCAGATTGGAAGGCGGTTAGTGGTCAAGGGAGCTTGGTGAAGGAAGAAAAAGAAATCAATGAGGCCGGCAGTTCTATGGTACAGATTGTCTCCAGTAGTCCCGACAGTTACTTTTCGGCTATAGAACAGGTATATTTCTCGATAATAACCTCGGCGAATTCGTATGTTTATATAACCAATCCCTATATCATTCCTGGGCAATCTATTCTTACCGCCTTAGAGACCGCAGCGTTAAGTGGCATCGATGTCAGGTTGTTGATTGCTGAGAAAAGCGATAGTCGATTGGTAAGTTGGAGCGTTCGTTCTTACTTCGAACCTTTGTTGAGATCTGGTGTTAAAATTAACTTGTTCCCGGAAGGGTTTTTGCACAGTAAAATCATGATTTCCGATGATGAGATCACCTCGATAGGAACAGCGAATATTGATATTAGAAGTTTTGAGCAAAATTATGAAGTCAATGCGCTAGTGTATGAGCAAGAATTTACTCGGAAAATGAAAGTCGATTTTTTATCGGACTGTAAGTTGAGCCGTTCTCTGTCACTAAGCGATCACGAAAAAAGACCGTGGATTGATAGATTAAAGGAGGGAGTGGCCAAGGTTTTCAGTCCTGTTTTATGAGGGAGAACCATCAGAACATTCCTTCTAACACGATCCCCACCATTAGCCTTCGTCTTCAGATTTATAAAAAACGAGATCTTGTGCCTCCATGGCGGCGACTACGAGTTGTACATAGTCTTCTATCGTTTTTTCGACATTGTTCGGATTGTTGATTTCAATACTTCCCCTCCATATCAATGAACGTTCTTTGCCTTCACAAATACAATATAATGATGTTTCGGCATTGTAAACAGTATGTTTGTCGTAGTAATCGTCGTCATAGTAAATATCTTGGTGGCGTTGATAATCTTCTTTAAAACCGTCACCGTACTTGTTGAGTTCGGCCAAAGTCTTGCGGAATGACTGCCGACTTTCGGAGCCTACGATCTTAGTTAATAGAATGGCATCGAAATCTTTGTCAAGCAATGATTGTTCGACGTCGTCCAATTCTTTTTCGGTACGTCTATAATTTGTGAAATCGACATCGAACAGATCGATACTGCGCATAGCTTCAACGTTGCGCGCATCAAACTCTTTTTTTAAGTTGGTCTCGAAATCAACCCTGACCCCCTCATTTTGTGCCATCCCAACCAACAACACTTTTGAGGCATAGAAAATAACGATATCTGGATTTTTATAATTTTCGACCATTTCAGTCGATGTACATCCGATAATAGTCAGTAAAACTATGATGGCCAGTTTTCTCATATTTTATTTTTCAGTGCAACAACCTGTGTTGCTTTTGTTTTTTCATGATATCCGTCAGTAAACCGAACAGTTTCACCTTCAATTCTCGATATTCGGCCGAATAGTGCTCTATTTCAGACAAAAGTTCCTTGTGGGCCTGAATATAGGCTTTTTCCATAGGTAATTGATTGATATCGTCTGTCATGATATTCAGCTGGTTTTCGTGAACCTGCACCTTTTTCATTAAAATGATAACTTCTTTTTCGGCATTCGATAGGTCTTTGACTATCACTTTACTTTTTTCAAAGATGTCACCTTCTACAAGTTGCAATGTATAATTTCTTACCAAATCGTTCAAGAATAATTGCTCATCTTTCGCAAATTTCAATTTCGATAGCCATTGAACGCTCATCGCATGCATTTCTTCAGGACTGAGCCATTCGCTATACCTGTAGCTTTTATTTTTAACTTTCATAATTTCATGTGTTTATATACTATGCCCGAACAATCTTTCGACATCGATTTTGTTCGCTGTACTGAGCTCCAAACCGTAACAAAAGCATGGTACTTTTTATTTTGGATCAAACAACGTTGATCTTTCTTTTAATAGGTTTCACATCGGCTCTTTTTAAAAGTTGTAATTTCAATATCCCGTTCTCATAGGAGGCTTTCACATCCTTTGTATTGTCGACAGTTTTGGGAAGCCTTACAGCGCGTCGAAAAGAATGATAATTGAATTCTTTTCGTGTATACTGATCTTTCTTTTTTTCTTGGTCTATTTCTTTTTTTGCACTTACCTCCAAAAGGTCGTCTCTAAGGGTAATCTCAAAGTCTTTTTTTTCAAAACCTGGTGATGCCAATTCGATTTCGAAATCATTTTCATGTTCCACGATGTTCATGGCGGGCATTGACTTTTCGAGCGTAAAAAAATTATCGTTAAATACATTTTGATCGTCAAAAATATCGCTCAGACCATAATTCCAAGGCCAACGGTTACTGTTAAATTTTACGAGTGACATACTATTTATTTTAGGTGTTAAACATATTTTATAGACACTTTAAAGTATTGTTTTTTAAAGGCATAAAAAATGATTTTAATCAGTTGTACGGCTAATCCGTTTATGAAGATGGTTTTCGTTTTTTCATAATTTTTATGGCATATTCGAAGATTTCTGCTTTTAGGATCTGAAAATCTTCTTTAAACTGTTCGAACTCGACTTTTATTTTGGTGTGCTTTGCCCTGAAACTTGCATCATAAGACTGATCGCTACATTCTAGCACTCCTCCAATGCGGGCTTTGTGTTTTACGATTTTTTCTACAATCTTATTCTCCGTTTTTTTCGTGATCATGATTCGGTTGCGATAGTCTTGAAGAATTTTGAACGATTCAGGAGTATGAGGTTCAAAGGTATAAGAGTGTAACAAATGGTTTATAAACGTCCTCTCACCTTCTATAAACCCTAGATCAGATTGCCAATGTTGCACTTCGGTATAAAGCGTACCCATTTTTTCGGCCCTTGTCATGTTATTATTTGATTCTTTTGCTTTCATGACGCCAGTTTTCCTAAAAGTACCTAAGAAAGTATGATAGTACTATGATATTGGTCAGGAAAGTGAAGAAAATTAGGCTATTATAATTTCCTCGACTTCGTGTAGTTGAGGAATGCATGCATGCCAGCCGAAACAATCATCTATTTTAACTCTTAATGCCTCAAGTCCCGTAGGTTCACCATGTATTAAGAATACCTTTTCCGGGAAATTTTTGATATTCGCCAGCCAGTGTAATAATTCAAATTGGTCTGCATGGGCGGAGAGACTTTCTAAATGACTTATTTTGGCCTTAACGGGAAGGTACTTCCCGAATAATTTGATCTCATGGGCACCTTCCAATAGTTGTCTTCCCCGAGTTCCTTCTGCCTGGAATCCTACTAAAAGCACACGGGTGGAAGGTAAATTGATACGTTGTTTCAAATAGGTCAATACCCGCCCTCCTGTAACCATACCACTTCCGGCAATCACTATTTTAGGTCTTGGGTCGTCGATGGTTTTCCAAGTATCCTTATAAGAAGTGATAATTTCAAAATGTCGGCACATCGCCTTGCACTCTTCTAAAGAGAGGTTGTGCCAGTCGACGTGGTTCTCAAAAACGGAAAGCACCTCATTGCCCATCGGGCTATCGATGAAAATGGGAATGTTTGGAATATGCCTTTTTTTATATAGTTTCCAAAGCAGATACATCAGTGTCTGAAGACGCTCTACTGCAAATGAAGGGATGATCAAGATTCCCCTCTCCGCTATGGTTTTTTTTATCAAATCGATCAAAATGGCCTCCACGTCTTCTTTTGGATGCAACTTGAGACCATAGGTACTTTCGAGAAATAGAAAATCTGCCCATTCAGGGCGCTCCGGGTCGGCCAATAGAGGGTCATTGATACGACCGACATCCCCTGAAAAAACGAATCGCTTTCCAAAAATGTCCATTTCGATAAATGTAGCGCCGAGAATATGACCATTATATCGGAATCGAAACCGAACGTTTTCCGACAAAGGATTCCAAGTATCTCTTTCTCTTTGAACGAAAAGGTCAATGGCGCGCTCGGCTTCCTTGATGGTATAAAAAGGGAGGGCAGGGGAGTGTTTCGAATATCCCTCTGCGTTGGCGCTTTTAGCCTCCTCCTCATGAATCTTACCACTATCCCTAAGAATGATCGAGGTAATCGATAGCGTGGGGGCGGTACCCATTATTTTTCCTTGGAACCCCTCTTTGACCAGTTTGGGCAAGTATCCTGTATGGTCTAAATGTCCATGGGTAAGAAGTACAACATCTATTTTAGAGACATCTACAGGCAAAGGTTGCCAATTCATCAGGCGTAAATTCTTTAAGCCTTGGAACATGCCGCAGTCGACCAGCATATTTTGCTGAGAAGTCTCTATGAGGAATTTTGACCCTGTAACGGTGCCTGCGCCTCCTAAGAAATGAATTTTAACCTTGTTCATCATTAAATGAATTGGTACATAGATTTCGGGTCTCTTTCATTATTTTTTCTTTTCTTGAGTCTGAAATACCGAGATGATCGAGGTAAAACCCGTTTTTTAAAAGCTGCCTGCATAGTACGATACCCCGACCTAGTAAAAACTGTTTTTCCTCCGAACTCAATACCTGAAGCACGGTTATCGGATAAAGTGCCAAACGGTCGATACGATCTTTCAAGCCATTTTCTTCGGGAAAATCCCAGCTTAGCATTTCTAGCCCCATACAATTCCCATATTTGGTGGCATCGGTGGTAAATCGGGTATTGGTCACTACGACCCCGGCGCCAATTTTTTTCGACGTATTTTTTTTGGCTTCCCATTCTTGTTTGACATCTTGATATCTAGAATGGATATACAAGGGTATTTTCACATCACACTTCCTTCCTTCTTCCCCATGAAATTTGCATTCGATAATGCTGATGTGTCCGTCTTTTTCTGCAAAAACATCAATTTCGTGGGAAACACAGACTCCGGGCATAATCTTGCCGACCTCGGTATGGTATCCCGAATAGTTTAAAATGGCGGCTACGAACTTTTCGAACGGAAAACCTGTTGGTCCTAATTCATATATGGCTCTTTTTAATTTATACTTTGACGCAAAGGTCGCCTTCTTTTTTTTCAGGATAGCAAAGGCCCTATTGTAGATTTCCCTGGTAGAAATGCCCTGATAGAGTTCATCGCGTACCACATCGACTATGTGCTGTATCAATTTCTCATCGGCGCCACTATGCCTCAGGGAAGCTCGCAACTTATCTATTGAAAATTTAGTTGTCGTTCCTGTCGATTTGACTATGTCCATTTCCTTTTCTTTCAAGGCATTCTGTTTTTTAGATTGACGTCGACCTCGGGTATCTTAAGTAATTGGAGGGAGGCTGAGGCTAGTACGACCTTACCTTTAGTGGCTCTGATTTTATACTCTATTTCTTCGAACAACTCGTTTTGGGTGGCTCTTCTCTTTTTGTAATCTGTAATATATCTCAAGTTTAGGGCGACCCAGTTATCGGTTACTTTAATGGCAATGGACGGTTCTATGGCAGCATTTTCTATGTAATAACGCTCTACCATGGCCGACCATCTGGCTTTGGACGCTTTGACATAATTGGCCAGCTGGTTTTGAGCAGTTTCTATGACCAACTTTTTGGCGACATCAAGGTCGGACTGAAAGGTGATGAAAATGTTCAATTCGTCCCAAACAAAAGGAAAATCCAAGGAGTAGTTTTTGATCGGCCCTTTGAATACGAAAGCATTACTAATTTTAACGATTCTACCGGAATAGTTGTCGGTGCTTACCCATTCACCTATTTCCATGATGGTCGTATAAATACTGTTAATATCGATGACGTCTCCTTTTATTCCATTGATTTCGATGCGATCCCCCGGTTTGTATACACGCACAAAAAAAATGTAGAAAGACCCGGTAATGCTCAGAATTAGTTCTTGAAGCGTGAATGCAAGGCCCGCAGTAAACAAACCGATGACGATACTATAATCTCCGATATCATTGACCGTAAATGAAATCAAGAGCATTATGATTATGAGGCCATAACCTATAATTTCTACTCCTTTTTGAGCCTTATACCGTAGCGAAGAATCTTCTATGCGACTTTTCAAGACCCGCTTCAATAGTACTATGACCACCAAGATCACTACAAGCCAAATGATCAGGATTAATATTCTGATGACCAAAGGGCTTTTCAAAAATTCAAATAGTTCGTGCACTTGCTATATCATTTTAGACAACGATGGGTAGGGTTTTCTATCCTACCTTAAGATAGCTTAATACCAATAATCTTTTACCCGGACCCCCCCTTTCTTTATTGGTCTATAGACGAATGTATTTTAGCGTTGCCTGGTTTTGTCAATCGGTGTAGGGTATCACCAAAAATGGTATGTTGATGTCAAAAGCGACCCTTTTTAGTACCGGCTCCCGAGTCATGCGCTCTAAAAAACTATGTTCGTAATTCAACATAGAAAGCATATCGATTTGAAGCTCCTCTAAAAAGACATTGATTGAATTGGCTTTGTTTTTGAACCGGGGCATCCAGGTAAAAGTATGGTCAAAGGGTAATAGATATTCCATCAAGACGCTTCTGTTCATTGTTTGGTATTTATCGAGAACTTCCTCTTCATTTATATGCATTACGTAGATTTTTGAATTAAAGCGACGCGCCATATAAAGAAGGGGTTGTAACAGGCCTGCGTCATAGGCATGTCGAAAATCGGTGACAAAAGCTATTTCTTTGGGCGGAATAAAATCTACTTCCTTGGGCACTGTGAGTACCGGGCACTTTTTAACGTTGCTGATTATATCAAGCGCATTGCTCCCCATAAGTATCGCTTCAATTTCCGAACGCCCACTATTTCCCATTACAACGAGGTCAATACTTTCCGATGCTACGACTTTAGCAGTAATGTCTACCAAGTTACCTCTTTTTGAAAGGGTTATAAAGAGGTGGTCGGCATCATCGTCATCACGTTTTATTCGATGCAATACCTCTTCGAGCCCCTCTGATGATTCATCTTCCAACTGCTGTGAGGGCTCTTTTTTGACAGGCTGTGAGCGTAAAGGCGTAAATGAATTAAATACGTTGAGGATATAAAATGTGCACGCCTCGCCGGTCACCAATCGTGTAGCTTGATAGAGTGCGTTATAGGCATTGTTCGAAAAATCGGTGAGTGCTATTATTTTTTTCATCTTATATTGGTGTACCTATGTCAATAATTTATTCGGAATAGGGAAGTACCATAAAGGGTATATTTACATGGAAGCCTATTTTTTTGATGATAGGCTCAATGAACAAACGTTCTAAAAATGTATGCTTGTTTTTTACCATCACCAAAAGATTCATCGGTTTTTTTATTTGAAAGTTATTAATGGCTTCTATAACGCCTTGGTTGGGAAGATCATGAAAAAGATGCGCAATTTTTCCCAGACGATGATCTAGATTTTGTTTGTTCTTTAGTTGGGTTTCGGTCAAATCATAGCCTGATGAGGCATGAATGACTTCGATACTGCTGATATGGTTTTGTGCTATATCCAATAAACAGATCAAGGAGGTTTTCCCATAGTCTACTTCATAGTCGGTGGGGAAGAGAATCTCTTTTGGAGGTTCGTACTCAAACTTTGAAGGTACGGCAATAATGGGGCATGTCGATTTTTGCAATGTATGTACTGTATTGGTGCCCAAAAGAATCTCCTTGGCCCCCGTAGCCCCTTGGGTGGCCATCACGATTAAATCGACTTTCTCGTTCTCCGTCGTCTTGAGAATTTCATCGACCAATACGTTATAGGCAGAATGCACGATAAAGGTGTGGTTCGGATTTTCGAACTCCGCAATCAAGTTTTTTTTCAATTCCTCAAGTTGACTTGATGAGCTCTCTTGGTAAATATCGCCCAGACCTATCTGGGCGGGACTATGTAATACATATTCCGCCTGATAGATGGTAGGAATGTAGGTGTTGAGTAAATAAAAGGTGGTTTCTACATCTTTGAAAAGTTGAACGGCATATCTGATACCATTAAGAGCATTGTCTGAAAAGTCAGTGGGTAGAATGATTCGTTTCATGATACTGAATTTTATATTTCATTGATTCTATTAAAATGATCTATTCATGTAACACCAAAAAGGGCACCTTCGTGCTATAGCTTATTTCCTCGACCAAAGGCCTAAAGAGTATTCTTTGAAATAAGTTAAGGTTTTTAGCGACCATGGCAATCAAGTTGATGTGGTGCATTTCGGTAAATGCCTCTAGGGCATGTGCAAGTTTTGGGCCCGTTACCAAATGAAAACTATGATTTATTCCGACCAAATAATCGTCTAGAAAGTCCTTGTTTCTTTGCTGCTCTTCGGTGAGGTTTTCACCGTTTTTACAGAGGTGCAGAATCTGAATTGTGGCATCTTTCAAAGCGGCCATCTTTAATAGGGTATTTAATACATTAATGTCATATCCGATATGATAATCGGTAGCAAAGGCAATTTGCTTAGGGCTGGAATATTGGGCATTCTCAGGTACGGCCAATAACGGATGCTTGATTTTGGTAATTACATCCCCGGTATTGCTACCTACTGTTACTTTTTTAAGACCCGAGGCGCCCTTTGTACCCATAATGATGAGGTCTATTTTTTTCGTCTCGAGTTCCCTTTTTACAGCGTCGGTAAAATAATCGTATATCGCTAGGGCAACGAAGGTATGTTCGGTATTGAAAGGTAGAGCTTTAATTTTGACTATGAGTTCTTCTATTTGCTTTCTACTGCCCTTCAATAGGGTATCCTTAAAATTTTCGGAAGCGGCCTTTACCGATGTTCCCGCGCCTGAATAAGACGGTATCGGATTCACATGCAACAAGTAAAAAGTGCACCGATTTTCTTTAAGTAGTTCCAGACCATATTTTATTGCGTTCCAGGCATTCTCGGAAAAATCGGTGGGAATTAAAATTTGTTGCATGGCAGTAATGCTTTTGGTTACTGCCTTAAAACTACAGGTTACAATTTTCTAAGAAAATGATTATTGTCATATTACTACGGTCTGAATGAAGCGAGGAATTCGAAGTGTCCTGTTTTTATTCGAACCTTTAAGCTGATGAGAAAAACCAAGTTGAGCGTCGCTATTGTGATTATTTGATGCTTTTGAGTTTGGCGGCATCTATGATGCGAATATTTCTATCCTTGATATCGATAAGACCTTCTTTTTTAAAACTGGAAAGTGTCCGAATAAGGGTTTCGGTCGCCATTCCTGCAACACTGGCAAGGTCGCTTCGAAGAATATGTAGTTTACCATCGATTCCTTGGTCTAATTTCTCTGCAAACTTCAAAATGGTCCGGGCCGTTCTCTTCCGTACGGAACCATAAGCCATTTCGACCAATTGCTCTTTTACTTCAGATAGGTTTTCCGTAAAAAGCTGAATGAAATCAAATGCTAGTTCGGGATTGTTTTCAAGGATGGGCTTAAGCTCAGTTTTTGGGATACTCGTTAATCGGGTTTTTTCTATTGCGGTGGCCTGTTCTCGATAGCTCTCGTTTTTTGTGAAATCGCTAAAGCCGAAAAAATCGTTGGTTTTGTAGAGACCCGTTATGAGTTCTTTGCCCTTTTCATCGAGTCTATGCGTTTTCACAACCCCACTGATAATTAAATATATCAAAGTGCAGTGGATACCTTCCCGGTATATGGTTTCGCCATTTTCGAACTGTGAAATTTTGCCGTGCTCCTTCATGTATAGTATAAACTCCTGCAACGAACGCAAGCAAACTGATGAAGTAGCATGGGAAGTCTTTGAAATGTCCCGATCCTTAAGAATAGCGGATCGGGCCATTCGACTCTCTATGGCACCAATAAGCTCGTTTTCCGTAAAGGGCTTCGTTAAATAGTCATCTGCACCTTCCTGCATTCCTTTTCTTACATCTTGATACTCCGTTTTGGCAGAAAGGAAAATGAAGGGAATATCGCGAGTGCTTTCCTCCTCTGCAAGAGCTCTCAGTACACCATACCCATCAAGTTCAGGCATCATAATATCACAAATGATTACGTCGGGCAAACATTCAATGGCTGCCGAAACTCCTTTTTTTCCATTGGAAGCAGTCTTTACCACGTAGCCCGATAGTTCTAAAAGTTCTGCGGTGTTTGCCCTAAGCACACCATCATCTTCAATAAGCAAAACACTCTTCATAGTCATAGATAGTTACTTCCTTGAATAAGGCAAAACCTTAAGGCACCTCATTCGATTTCTTTTTTATGGGTAGTTCTAGCGTAAATGTACTCCCTTTGTGTTCAACGCTGGTAAAGGAAACACGACCACCCAGGTTTTCAACATGATTTTTGACAATGTTGAGACCAATACCGGTACCCTGACTGGTCAATACGTTTTCGGCCCTGAAATATCTTTTAAAAATATGTTTTTGGTCCTCCAAAGGAATCCCGATTCCCTGATCCACGACGTGAAAGACAATTCTATTCTCGGTCAAAGCTACCTTGAGGTCGATTTCCGTATCTTCTGGGGAATATCTTATGGCATTATAAATTAGGTTATTCAGACAAAGGCTTACTACTTTTTGATCTTGAAAAATTAAGATATCATCGATATTCTGGGGGTAGTTGATACGCTGTCCACTTTTTAACAGCATATTGGCCCCGTAAATTACCTCATTGATGATTTTGCTTAGCGAGAATTCAACAAACTTGTATACTTCCTTTCCTTCTTCTAGGCGTTCCATGGACAAAAAATCGGTGAGAATGCCATTCAGTTGGCGCACCTCTTCAATGATGGTCTTCAAATGTTTTTCGCGCTTTCCTTGATGCTCGGTACGTTCATACTTGCCTACAAGGGTCGCCGAAGTTAGAATAGCACTTAATGGAGTCTTGAATTCGTGGGAAACCATAGAAAGAAATTTTGTTTTCAAGTCATTAAGTTCTTTTTCTTTGGCCAGGGCACTTTTTAATTGCTTGGTACGTTTTTCTACTGTTTTTTCTAACTTTTCAGTATAGTTTTTTCTTTCTGAAATATCGAGGATATAAGCGACTACGACCTGCTTATTTCCCTTTTCCGATAATTGCAGGTGAACTTCGACCGGGTACGTTGATCCGTTTTTTCTTTGGTGTAGTGTTTCGAAGTTAATTTTTTCTTTTTCACCAAGTACCAGAGGGCGTATCAGTTTTAGAAATGCGGTTTTATCGAAACGTGGCTTAAGGTCTAAAGGGGTAAGGTCTTTAAATTCAGATAGGCTGTAGCCTGTATTCTTTTGGGCGCCATAGTTCACATTGATAAAGAATAAGGAATGGGCGTCGAAAACATAGATTTCATTCAATGACGCATTGAATATTTTACCGAGGTGAATGAGTTCTTGGGCGACCGTTTTACGATAAGTAATATCGTTTTGTATTCCTACGAAATGTGTGATTTGACCTTCTTCATCCATAATCGGATTGATAGAGACCTCGTTCCAGAAGAGGGTTCCGTCTTTCTTGTAATTTTTGATTTCGACCTGACAGCTGGTTCCGTTTTTAATGGCCTCCCTCATTCGTTTAACACCTTCTTGATTACGATCGTCTGCCTGCAAAAACCTACAATTTCTTTGATATATTTCTTCTTCGGTATATCCCGAAAGTTCTTGAAATGCAGAATTAAAGTACACAATGGGGTTGTCCGGCTGCTGGGCGTCGGTAATGACAATTCCATTAAGGGCAGATTCCAGAGCTGCCGTATGTATCTCATGTTTTCTTTCTATCTCTTTACGCTTCGTTATATCCCTAACCAGGGCCAATACGTAGGAGTGTCCATATAGTGAAAAGGTGTTTAGGCTAATCTGTACAGGAAATTCTTTGCCGTTTTTTTTACGGCCCAAGCGCATTTTAGTGCTTGCTGTAGTTGCTTCCGCACCTTCTTTAAAATAGGGCAGGAGGTATTCTTTATACGGTTTTCGTAGAGTCTCAGGTATCAGGATTTCAAAAAATTGCCCCCTGATCCCATCCTTTGTATACTCGAAAATCCGTTCGGCTTGAGAGTTGGATGCCACTATCAAATAGTCATCGTTGATAACCAATATACCTTCTGAAACTGCTTCTGACAGCAGATTGAAAATATTACTGTTCTTCTCAAAAACATGCATTTTGTAAGATATTCTAGGTTAATTCCTTCTTCTTAGCATTTAACTCACTACGTAATCTTTATTAAAAATACGGACAATAAATTAGTAATTGGTATACTTCGGACCATGTAATTCCAAAGACGTTTTAAAGATGGTAAACCTAGGCCTTTTTCAAGGCCATTACCTAAAAATACAGGAGGGGAGAAAAAGAGTCAAGCCGAAGTTTGTGGGGAGGTAGCTCTTGAAAGAGCATTCTCCACAGATTGCTTTTCTCTTTTTCAAACATGATAAAAATCATTTTGGTGCAGTGTTTTTGCACTTAATTTTATGGGATAAAATCAAATGTAGATTTAAAAAATACTATCATGGCAGACTATAGAGCGAGGCCAAAGGCCGATTTCATTCAAGAGACCAATTGGCAAGAACTGTACGTGTTAACAAATCATTGGAAATCGGATATGTTGTTTTATAAAGATGATTTGAAGTTCTTGCACCATTTAATCGATAAGTACTTTATTTGGATAACCCAGAAAGATAATATAAACGAAGTTCAAGAAATTGGAAGGGATATTCTCAAGGATACTAGGGAATGCGAATTACTGATCGAGAAAATTGAAAACCATCTTTTACATATTGGTACCGCAATAAAAGAGCCTTTGAAAAAGGATTCGGGCAAATTTAGGGATGAGCACCAAGAGTTAGAAGACGAGATAGCCTATTTTATCAAAACTGTCAGGGAGAACCGTAAGCAATTGTTTAAGGTAACCGAGCACGTACTCGACAGTGAACAACTAGCGCATCTCGTGGAGAAATAGCGAACTGTTGGGTAATCAACCAAACGCCAAGGCTGCCGGTCCTAGAATAGTACTGGTTCCAGAGGTATTTGAAATCATTACCTTGATCCGGTTTTTGTAGGCAGCAAAAAGATTTTGTTCCATTGCCGCTATCGTCGGCTCAAGTAGAATACTTCCTGCCTTGCTTAGTCCTCCTAAAAGAATAAATGCCTCAGGATCTAGATGGGCGGCGGTATCCGCCAATTGAACCCCTAAGGTTTCAGCTGTCATTTTAAATGCTTTGAGTGCTATGGGGTCTCCGTCAAGGGCGGCTTTTGAGATGATTTCTCCAGTCATTGCTTCAAAACTGATGCTGCGAAGCGCAGAATCATCGGTCATCTCGGCAATAAGTTCAAAAATAGTACGGCGCATTCCGGTGACAGAAACGTAGGTTTCGAGACAACCCTTTAAGCCACAGTTACAAAATCTAGCACTTGGACCAGGATCGACATTGACATGCCCAAGTTCCCCGGCCATGCCGTGTGCCCCGACCAGCAGTTGGCCATTCGAAATAATACCGCTTCCCAATCCCGTACCAAGGGTCAAAACGATAAAATTTTCCATTCCTCTGCCTTTGCCAAATTGCAGTTCGCCCAATGCGGAAGCATTGGCATCGTTTGCAATCGTTACCGGTAGATCGAACATACGCGTAAGTGACTCTTTCAAAGGAACCTGATCGCCCCATCTCAGATTTGCGGCATGCTCGATATGCCCCGTATTTGCATTTGCGTTGGGAGCCCCGACCCCTACTGCGATGATCTTTTGACGTATATTGGCCGCTGTTAGCAGTCTTTTACTCTCATTTTCCAATTTCTTCAAAAATTCTTCGAAGGGAGCCCCTGCGCCTGTGGAGAATTTTGAAGATTTTAGTATAGCTCCATTGCGCGTGACCAACCCTAATTTTGTATAGGTTCCGCCGATATCAATGGCCCAGACGGCCTCATTTTCCATAAAAGTAGCATTTTGACAAAGAAATGAATAATAACGATTCAAAAGCATGACAAGAATCATATTACAGGCCATAGGAACCTTATATTTTTGAAAGTGTCAATAGATGTTCAACCAAAATTTTAAGAATGGATCCATCAGAAAAAGTCGGGAACGAACTTTACCAAAATTTGGGAAAACTATTTTATGCGATAGCTATAGCCGATCGCAAGGTTAAAATAAAAGAAGTCGAAAAGCTGAGACAAGATGTGCGTAAATATTGGTTGGATGTAGATGCAATCGAAGATGAATTTGGAAGTGATGCCGCCTATCAAATTGAAATTGTTTTTGATTGGCTCAACAAAGAAGAAAATGAAGGAGGGTATTATTTTGATGAATTTAAAGACTTTTACCGTGAGCACCCTTCGAAATTCGATTCAACTATTAAGCAATTAATATGGAGAACGGCCAATGATATTGCTGATTCCTATGCAGGAAAGAACAAATCTGAGTTGGTAGTATTGGGAAAGCTAAAATTGTGTTAGGGATTTAAGGGCGTCAATTATGTATAAAGTAACCAAAGGTTTAATAGGGCAATCCCCCGAAAAAGAGGAAATATGAAACGAATAATTGTGTCTATGGGTATGCTAATTTTTGTGGGCTGCAATCAGTCCAAAAAGTCGGACGTGCCTACCGAAAATCAGATTTCAGGACAAAGTGCCTTGCAAATTCAAGATGAGCACCCCGGAAAACTCTTGATGGAAAAGGAATGCTACGTTTGCCACAATCCGAAGTCTACAAGGGCTGATATGATCGCTCCGCCCATGATCGCCATAAAAAAACATTATATCGATGGAAATACGAGTAAAGAAGCCTTTTCGGAAGCTTTGATAAGATGGGTGAACGACCCGGAAGCAGAGACCAAAATGCCCGGAGCCCATAAAACTTTTGGCAGCATGCCGTATCTACCATACACTGACGATGCGATAAAGCAAATTGCAGAATACATGTACGATAATGAAATCGAGAAACCCGAATGGTTTGAAGCTCATTTTAGGAGGGCCCACCATAAAACGAACGGTATCGAGGGATGTCAATGCATGGTCTTTGATGAGGAGCCCGAAACTACCTATAGTGAGATCGGACTGGGTTATGCCAATCAAGCCAAAGCCGCTCTAGGAAAAAAATTGATCAGTGCGATTCAAGATAAGGGCACTGTAGGTGCAATCGGTTTCTGTAATGCGCATGCCATACGATTGACGGACAGTATATCGACAATGAAAAATGCGGTTATACGACGCGTATCCGACCAACCTAGAAATCAAAATAATCGAGCCACTGAAGAAGAATTACGTTATGTCGAATTTTTCAAACGTACCGTTTCGTCAGGCAGTGAAGTTCAGCCCGTGGTCAATATCTCCAATGGAGAAGTTGATTTTTACTATCCGATCATTACCAACGCTATGTGCCTGCAGTGCCATGGAAAGCCCAAAGAGCAAATACTGCCGGAAACCCTTGGAATTTTGACAAAAATGTATCCCGATGACAAGGCTACAGGTTATGGAGAGCGTCAGGTCAGAGGCATTTGGGCGATTAAATTCGAAACCAATACAATAAGGTAGGTTCGTTCTGGCAACAAAAAGTTTGATATTCCGTGTCGTAAAATTATGGTGCTGCGTTATGCTTGAAGGTCATTACGGGTAATTCGGTATGATTAGCAAGAGCTTCGCCGATACTGCCTTTAAAAAAATGGGCAAGGCCTTTTCGGCCATGCGTGATTACGGAAATCAAGTCAGCATCAATATTTTTCGCGTGGTTATACATTCCTTCCTCAACACTGTAACTGGATATTTGTGCTATCTGCATATTTCTGGGAAGTCCATTGTGATGGGCAACTCCTAAAAACATATCGATTTTTGATTGTATCTCCTTAGTACTCATAAATTTGATGCCGGGCAGGTTTACATGTACGAGATGTACTTCGGCCTTCATAGAGGCAAAAAATCTTTCCGCCTTGTGGTACGCCGGCATGGTCTCTATTTGAAAATCGAGACCTAGAACGACCCTTTCCGCTTTAAAGTCAGGCGAGGGCCTTTTTATGACCAGTACAGGAACCTCGGAAGTACGAACCACCTTCTCGGTGTTAGACCCTACAAAAATTTCGCTCAACCCGTCTGAACCGTGCGACCCCATAACGATCAAATCAGCGTTATTTTCTTTTGCCACTGCATTGACTTCCTCAAAAACCTTATAGTTCTGAACCGTTTGTGATGTTTTGATGTTCTTCAGAAACGGTTTATCTAAAAATTCTTTAAACCTCTTTTTTGCCAATTTCATATAAAATTGTGCCTCTAGGAACGATTGTGATTCATCTCGGGTAAAAATAGCCTCCGAAAGCCCCAACATGTGGAGAAAAATGATTTCGGCATCATAGGTTTTCGCCATATCGGCGGCCACCTCGGTAGCATAGGTAGAATGCTCCGAAAAATCTATGGGAACAAGTATTTTTTTCATCGGTATTTGACTTTTTATAGTTGATAGGGTCTTTCATAACCCTTCTTTTTCTTTCATAGGCTAATTAACCCTTTTAGAATGAAAGACTTGCATTTAAACGAGGCACCTTCTAAAGATGAACGTAACAAAAATGAATTTTTCTCATTTTGAAAAAGAAACAAACCTATGAAATGGACACTTTTTTAATAGATAAGGGCCACAAACTATAAGATAAAGGTACACCTAAACGATTACCGATGCCATGATAAATATCAGTAAATGGATGCTTGTTGTAGTGGTCGTTGATCGTGCTATCGAGGGTAGCATCATATGCCCAAATTTGGTCAAGGGCTATTTTGGTATTTGATCTATATAGTATCCTGTTCACCATTGGGTCTCATGAGCTAAAATGTGTAAGACCCTAGCAAGGTACGGTTTTGAGCTTGTATCGTTTCGTTTTAAGGTTGTGCAGAACCATTCCCCAATGTAATGGCCAAGACCTTTTCATTGAGGATCCCAAGACTCTTGATGGAGCGCGTCGTAGGATGGTCGGAACCTCAATTGTAGGTATTTACACGGGGAACATAAAGTTCGATACGTTGACTTTTGATATACCTTGCGGCTGCTAACGTTACGACCTTAACTGACCACTTTTTCTCCTCAGGACCTTCGGCGAAAGGAAGACAAGCCTTTTCAGCAAGATTATAGAAGAGATCCTGATTGAAAACAATCAACACTTTATGATCGCTATTTAAAGCCTAGTGATCCAAGTTTTTTATGACCTCCTTTTTGGGCTACAAGGGGTGGGAGGCCCTATAACAACAAGGGGATGGCGCTACTAATAATCACGCCATATCCTTTACATTTTAAGCTGATTTAATGTACTAAATTATATGGATAGGTAACGTCATTACAGGGCGATATGATAAAAATCATATCCTTACCCTTGCGTTTCTGCTACTTTTACCTAACAAATTGAGTACGATGCGGCAAAATTTTCATTCAAAGATTATTGGAGTGTTTTTTGGATCCGCTTTTATATTTTCTGGCTGTGGAACGAACCGTGAAAGCGTATTTCCTGAGAAAACAAGCTTGACCGAATCAGTCTATTCATCCGTCACCGTTCAACCGGACAGCATGTACCAAGCCTATGCCACCGTGGCTGGGATAATTGATAAAAACTTGGTGGTCGAAGGAGATACGGTCTCAAGGGGTGCCCCCTTGGTACAGCTTGTAAATACCACTCCAAAACTAAATACTCAGAACACAGGTTTGGCCCTGCAATTGGCTCAAGAGAAGTATGACGGTACTTCCGCTATTCTTAAGGGAATCAAAGACGAAATAGCCGCTGCGGAGTTGAAATTCCAGAACGATTCCATCAATTATTTTAGGCAACAGCGCCTATGGAGTCAGGGGATAGGTTCAAAAGCCGAGTACGATAACCTCAAATTGGCATATGAGCTTTCTTCTAACGATTTAAGTCTTCTCGAGCAACGGTATGAAAGCACCAAGAACGAGCTGGAGAGCTATGTGAAACAAGCTCGTAATAAGTATAAGGCCGCTCAAGTAACGACGGGCGATTTTACAGTAACAAGCAAAATTCGGGGAAAGGTATATGCCGTACTAAAAAATCAAGGTGAAATCGTCACAACCATGGAACCATTGGCCATTATCGGTAGTTCGAATGATTTTGTGATAGAAATGCTAGTCGATGAGGTCGATATCGTAAAGATAGCTATCGGACAGAAGACGCTCATCACGCTGGATGCGTACAAAAATGAAGTTTTCAATGCCAAAGTGAGCAAGATATACCCTAGAAAAGATGAACGCTCGCAGACCTTTAAGGTCGAAGCACTTTTTGATAACCCACCAAATACCCTTTACCCTGGTCTGGCAGGCGAGGGTAATATCATTATCGACATGCGCGAAGACGTACTTACAATTCCAAAGGCTTTTCTCGTTAACGGCAACGAAGTGGAAACCGCGCAGGGACGGATACAGCTTCAACTTGGACTTGAGAATTTAGAGCGTGCAGAAGTTATAGATGGTATTGATTCGAACACCGAAATTTTAATGCCGGAAAAATGACCAATTGGAAAGTCATACTCAATATAGCGAAGACACACTTGCTGACCAAAATGAAAAGTACGGTTACTGCAGCGTTGGGGGTCACTTTCGGCATTGGTGCCTATATCACCATGGTGAGTTTTATGACGGGACTTAACGGACTGCTTGATGGTCTGGTACTGAATAGAACGCCACATATTCATATTTACAATGAAATAGAACCTTCAAAGAGTCAACCCATTGACCTTTATTCCGAATTTAAAACGTCATTGAACGTCGTGCACTCCGTAAAACCGAAGCAAAGCCAGAAAAAAATACACAACGCACTTCCAATTCTTAGCTACCTCAAATCCAATGAAATGGTCAAAGGAGCCACGCCACAAGTCCAGGCTCAAATATTTTATGTCTCGGGTTCTATAGAGCTTGGGGGTAATCTTATAGGTGTTGATATACTGGAAGAGCAAAGGCTTTCAAACTTTCAGGATTATATCATCGACAGTACCCCAAAAGATCTTGCGAATACTATGAACGGTATTTTCTTAGGTGCCGGTTTGGCAAAAAAAATGTCGCTCGATATTGGTGATAGGGTACAAATAAGTACGGTTAGAGGAGGTGTTTTTCCTTTAAAAATTGTGGGGCTCTACCAAAGCGGACTTTCAGAAATCGATAATACCGTAAGTTATGTAAACTTAAAGACGGCTCAACGTATTTTGGGTGAGACCGAAGGATATATCACCGATATTAATATTAAGCTGTTCGACATAGGGAAAGCAGTACTCATGGCAGGGCGATGGGAGCAGCAATTTAATGTTAAGGCCACGGACATAAAGGAGGCCAACGCTCAGTTCGAGACGGGTTCGAATATAAGAAATTTGATTACGTATGCCGTATCCATTACCTTATTGATCGTCGCAGGTTTTGGCATCTACAACATTCTGAATATGCTCATCTATGAAAAAATGAAGGATATAGCCATCTTGAAGGCAACGGGATTTTCCGGGAAGGATGTGCAACTTATTTTTATGAGCCAGGCCATGCTAATTGGTATAATCGGAGGAGTATTAGGGCTACTTATCGGTTTTGGGCTTTCGGTCATGATCGACCATGCGCCTTTTGAAACCGAAGCACTTCCTACCATTAAGACCTATCCGGTCAATTACCAGATCGGCTATTATGTGATTGGATTTTTATTTGCCATGATTTCAACCTTCATCGCGGGGTATTTACCGGCCAACAAAGCGAAAAAGATTGATCCTGTCAGAATAATAAGAGGCACTTAATCTGTTTTATGGAACACGTTCTTAAAGCCAGCAATATAAACAAGCACTTCTACAAACCGAAAGATTTTCATGTGCTCAAAGATATTTCCTTTGCCGTTAGTTCAAGTGAATTCGTTTCCATAATGGGGAAATCGGGTTCTGGTAAATCGACTTTGTTATATATTCTCTCAACTATGGATACGGACTATACGGGAGAGCTCTATCTGAACGGAAATCTGGTTACGGGTCGCCATCATCAAGAACTTTCTCGCATTCGTAATAAGAACATAGGTTTTGTTTTTCAATTTCATTATTTATTATCCGAGTTTACGGTATTGGAAAATGTAATGCTTCCAGCAAAGAAGTTAGCTGAAAAATCGAATGCCCGAATTAAAAAGGATGGACTGGAGAAGTTGGAAATGCTAAACATTGCCCATCTAGCCGGTCAGAGGGCATCGAGGATATCAGGTGGTGAAAAACAGCGGGTGGCCATAGCAAGGGCACTTATCAATAACCCAACCATACTGATGGGGGATGAACCTACAGGTAATCTCGATAGTCACAATTCAGAAAATGTTTTCAAAATTTTCAAACGTTTGAAAGAAGAAGAAGGTCTTTCGCTATTGGTCGTGACGCACGATGAGGATTTTGCAAACAGGACAGACCGAATTATTGAGATGGAAGATGGACGAATTTTACCCTGATGATAAAACAAGAGGTTTTTTGATTTGGTAAATAATCCAAATCACTTTTATTTACTTTTAAAACTATACGGGCAGTACCCATGCCTAATATCACAAGGCCAATAAAGCACTTTAGTAATTCTTCTGTAATGCTGTGCAAGAATGCTCCCTTCAACTAGATGTCAAAAATTCGTATCGACAAAGGAGCTTAATCATTTAAATATAATTTCGATATTTACGGTTTAGGTATTACTACTTATATCAATGGTTTTTAATTGCAGGGATCATCTGAAGCATTTTAATACCTTTTATTAGGTTTCGATGTGTCTCAACAATTTTCTAACGGTACGGTGCAGGATGGATGGTAACAAATTGGGCGCTAAATTAGCTACGAGCACAACAAAATAAATAGGGTTGGTATATGAATCGTTTAAAACACTTTATGGGGATTACTGGGATGGTAATCCTTATTTTAGGATGCAAAGAGAGTAAAAGCATTACCACGGAAATAGTACGTCCGAATGTTTTGATTCTTCTTACTGACCAATGGAGGGCACAAGCTGCCGGTTATTCAGGGGATCCTAATGTAAACACTCCCCATCTGGACAGTCTTGCGGCCATAAGTGTAAACTTCAAGAATGCCGTATCGGGTATGCCCGTTTGTTCCCCTTTTAGGGCTTCCTTGCTTACTGGACAGCGACCCTTGACTCATGGAGTATTTATGAATGACGTGCAGTTGGATACCAGTGCCGTTACTATGGCCGAAATATATGGTAAGCGGGGTTACGATACTGGATATATCGGCAAATGGCATTTAGATGGCCATGGAAGATTACAGAATGTTGAGCCAGGACCAAGAAGGCAGGGGTTCAACTACTGGAAGGCCAATGAATGTACCCATAACTACAATCATTCGGTATATTATGATAATAAGGATCCTGAAAGAAAACTATGGGATGGATATGATACTTTCGAACAGACCGAAGAAGCTATTGATTATATTAAAGGCCGTCAAGAAGCGATGAATCCTTTTTTAATGGTGGTTTCCTACGGCACCCCTCACGCCCCGTATCATACAGCCCCGGAAGACTATCGTAAGCGATTCGATCCTGAAAAGATAGTTTTACGGAAAAATGTACCCGATAGTATGCGAGTTCAAGTTAAAAAAGATTTAGCTGGTTATTATGCACATATTGCAGCACTTGACGATATGATTGGTAAGGTCATGTATAATCTGAGAGCAACTGGACAGCTAGAAAATACTATTATTGTATTCACAGCAGACCATGGTGATTTGCTTGGGTCGCATGGAGCCTACAAAAAGCAGCAGCCCTATAACGAATCTATTCGGGTACCCATGCTATTTTATTTACCAAAATCGTTGGGCATTGCTGAAGGAGAACGTCAAGCCTTGATGAATTCAGAAGATATTTTACCGACCCTTTTAAGTTTAAGTGATATTGCTATACCTGAAACTATGGAAGGCGTAGATTACAGACCGTATCTTGAAGGAGAGGTCGGTCTAGGTGAGGAAACCTTAATAAGCTGTGTACAACCTTTTGGTCAATGGAACAGGGTTCAACATGGGGGTAAGGAGTATCGCGGCCTCGTTACGCTTCAATACACTTATGTAAGGGATTTGAACGGTCCTTGGTTGTTGTTCGATAATATAGCCGATCCCTATCAAATGAATAATTTGGTCGGCAATCCCGATTATGCGACGTTACAGAAAGATCTTGACAAGCGCTTATCGATCAGGCTGATAGAAACGGAAGATGAATTTCTAACCGGTATGGATTACGTGGAAAAATGGGGATATCCGGTCGATGACACTGAAACCGTTCCGTATACCCAGTAAAAGAATAACTGAAACGAAAAAGAGTGCTATATTCTGTTACCTAAGTGATCGATACTTGAATTTAACAACGCTTTTTACCCTATATGACCGTTGTCATGTTTTGTATCTAATGCCCTACCTATTTTTACGATCAATACGATATAAAAATCAATATGATGAGCAAGATTTCTACAATTCTTATTCCCTTCAATTTTTCGAATACCTCTGAAAAAGCACTTGATTATGCTGTTGAATTCGTAGGGAAAGACCCTAACCTGCAGATTATTTTGGCTTATGTCTTGGATGGAAATAATTCAGTAAAGAAAGAAGAAGTTCTAAAAGCTGTTGGAGATAAATATGGAGCATCATTGAAACGCCCAATTGAGTGGGTGTCTACAAAAGGAACTTTGACCGAATCTTTATTGAGCATTACGGAAAAGCAACATATTGATTTAATAATTATGGGAACGTTCGGTGCCTTTGACGATGACGATTCGAAGCCGACCAATACCTCTAAATTAGTTGCTGAGGTAAATAGGCCTGTGTTGGTGGTTCCGTATACGACCCAAGAGTTTAAAATGAAAAATATAGCCTTGGTCTTAGGAAAAGAAGAGATTGAAGATACCAAGGCTTTGGATACGCTCTTGAGGGTAGCCCGAAGGTTTAATGCGCAAGTACATGTTCTGACCATTCAGAATAAACCAGGGATATACGGTTACTCAGAGATCGATGAAAAGAATGAAAATGCTATTCAGTATTATCTCGAGAATTTTTATGCCGACCGAATGTTTATTGAAAATCCAGATGTCGTTGAGGGTATTTTGAAGTATGCGGTCGACAAGAATATCGATGCGATAACCATTCTTCCCAGAAATCACTCTAAAAATAGTATGCCGAGCAAGGGGCTTCTTACCCATGAGCTTACTTTACATTCAAAAGTGCCCGTGCTAGCCATCAACTAGGTAAGAAATTACCGGATCATTGATTGTTGCTTCATATTTAAACCTAACAAAACAAAAGGGACTTTGGCTTTGACTGTCGACATTTTTTTCGAATTTATGTGCTAGAAATGGCATTTTCCATTTCTTTGAAAGTATTTTTTATTAGATTTATGGCTTCTAAGGGGTCCTCCCATATATTATCATTTGAATTTAAATTCTGTTCAAATGATAGGCGGATTTGACTTCCCATTTTATGTAATGAATCAATAAAAAATTTAATGGCAAAAACAATCGTAATAACAGGTGCCGGGGGTGTCTTGTGCAGTACTTTGGCGATAGCCTTAGCGAAAGAAGGGCACAAAATAGCGGTTCTTGACCTAAAAAAAGAAGCGGCGGATAAAGTCGCCAATGAAATTAATGGTTCTGGTGGCCAGGCTATAGGTGTGGTCGCCAATGTATTGGAAAAAGAATCGCTCGAAAGAGCCAGGGAAGAAGTTCATAGTACCTACGGACCCTGCGATATACTTATTAATGGAGCGGGAGGAAATCATCCTTTGGGCACTACGAGTAATCCCCATTTGAAGGTCGAAGACCTTACGGATACTACTGAAGGCTTCAAAACCTTCTTTGATCTCGATTCTGCCGGCATTCAGTTTACATTTAATCTAAATTTCATCGGTACACTTTTGCCAACGCAAGTTTTTGCGAGAGATATGGTGGGTAGGGAAGGATGTAGCATATTGAATATTTCGTCCATGAATGCCTTTACCCCACTCACCAAAATACCGGCCTACAGTGGGGCCAAAGCGGCAGTATCGAATTTTACGCAGTGGCTCGCCGTACACTTCTCTAAGGTGGGTATTCGCGTCAATGCCCTGGCTCCTGGGTTCTTTCTTACCGAGCAAAACAGAACATTGCTTACAGAATCAAGTGGCGATTTGACCCCAAGAGGACAAACAATTATCGACCAGACGCCCATGGGGAGATTCGGAGAGCCCGAAGACCTTATTGGAACCACCTTATGGCTTTGTAGCGAAGGAGCTTCTTTTGTAACAGGGGTCGTGGTTCCCGTGGATGGTGGTTTTAGTGCTTTTAGTGGAGTATAGTAATACTAAATAATTTTTATGAGTGCAACTTTAGAACAAACATGGCGATGGTACGGGCCAAATGATCCCGTTTCCTTATCGGATATAAAACAAGCAGGAGCAACAGGTGTCGTATCCGCCCTACATCATATTCCCAATGGCGAAGTATGGTCGATTTCGGAAATCAAAAAGCGTAAGGAAACCATAGAAGCGGCCGGACTGTCTTGGTCCGTAGTAGAAAGTGTACCTATTCACGAGGCGATCAAAACCCAACGTGAGGGCTATATGGGCTATGTAGAAAATTATAAGCAGACCTTAAAAAATTTGGGTGAATGCGGTATAGACATTGTATGTTACAATTTTATGCCCGTGCTTGATTGGACAAGAACGGATTTAGACTATGAAACCGAGGACGGGTCTACTGCCTTACGTTTTGAGGCGGCGGCCTTTGCGGCTTTCGAACTCTATCTTTTGAAACGACCGGGCGCGGAAGAAGCCTATTCCGAGAAGCAGCAAGTAGCCGCAAAAGACTATTATGGCAAGCTATCCGAAGAAGATAAAGAAACACTTTCCAACAATATTATAGCAGGCCTTCCGGGTGCGGAGGAAGGATATTCGCTCCAAGAGTTCAATACGATTTTGTCTACCTATGATCATGTGGGCCCTGGCGAACTTAAAAAACATCTTTTTGAGTTTTTAGGTCACATAATTCCCGTTGCGGAAGAAGCTGGTATTTTAATGTGTATTCACCCCGATGATCCTCCGTATCCTATTTTGGGACTTCCGAGAGTCGTCAGTACTGAAAAAGATATTGAAGAATTATACCAAGCGGTTGACAGTCCGAACAACGGCCTTACTTTTTGTACGGGCTCTTTTGGTGTGCGACCCGATAACGACCTACCTGGAATGGTTAAGCGTCTAGGCCATCGAATTCATTTCATTCATTTAAGATCCACGCAACGTGACGCCGATGGAAACTTTCACGAAGCCAACCATCTTGAAGGTGATGTAGATATGTTCGGGGTAATGAAGGCGCTCGTCGAAGAACAGGAAAAAAGGAAAAAATCGGGACGAAAAGATTATAGAATGCCCATGCGCCCTGATCATGGGCATAAGATGCTTGATGATTTGAGAAAAAAGACAAACCCAGGGTATTCGGGGATAGGTAGATTGAGGGGCCTTGCTGAACTAAGAGGACTCGAAATGGGCATAAGAAAGTCAAGAGTGTAAGGTGCTAGGTCTTGTAGTAAATTAGTACATAAGAAATAATTATGATTTCATACGAAACGCGATATGCGTCGAATCCTGAGACGGTTAAAAAATATGATACAAAAGCATTAAGGGATGAGTTCTTGATTTCCAATCTTATGGAAAAGGGAAAGATCAATCTCACCTATTCCCACTATGACCGTTATATTGTTGGTGGCGCGGTACCCGACAAGACATTAAAACTTGAGGCCATTGACCCGCTAAAGGCAGATTATTTTCTTCAAAGACGAGAAATGGGCATCATTAATGTGGGTGGTGCCGGGGAGGTTGAGGTAGATGGCACGTCTTACAAGATGGGGTACAAAGATGCCCTTTATATTGGCAGCGGAGCGAAAGAAGTAATTTTTAAGACTATTGAAGAAGATGAACAGGCTATGTTCTATTTGAATTCTGCACCTGCGCATATTAGTTACCCGACAAAAAAGGTTAGCCTTGCAGATGCCAACAAATTGGAATTAGGATCTCTTGAAACGGCCAACCATCGTACGGTCAACCAAATGATCATTGGGGGAGTAGTGACGAGTTGTCAATTGCAAATGGGTATGACGGAACTCAAAACGGGTAGTGTGTGGAATACCATGCCCGCACATGTACATGATCGCCGTATGGAAGTTTATTTTTATTTGGATGTTCCCGAGGGTCAAGCGGTTTGTCATTTTATGGGGCAACCTCAAGAGACTAGGCATATTTGGGTAGCAAACCATGAGGCCGTAATCTCTCCACCATGGTCGATACATTGTGGTTCAGGTACATCAAACTATACCTTTATCTGGGGAATGGCAGGAGAAAATCTTGATTATACGGATATGGATGTCGCAGAAATTACAGAGTTGCGATAGAAGCCCAACAATCAGCATGAAGTACCTAAACCGAAGACCTCTACTAATTTTTGGGGTGGCCGAGATGTAAATTATATGTAGCGTTTACCTCAGTTATGGTCTACCGAATAAATGAGTGAGGTTCTGGGTCGCGTTGTGGCGTTAGATTGCTCTAAAATTGAACACAAACCGTTTTATCATTGATCCATTTGCCTTATTTGGGAAGGAGCTATTTTAGCGAAAGGCGCAAAATGGTACCTTGCGCACCATGATGAAATATATATTTTGGCCTGTGGTTCTATTACTTGTTGTAGGATGGGTGTTGGGCTTTATCGTCTTTAAGGTCTTAGGGGTCCTTATTCATTTGCTGTTACTTGTGGCCATTGGTCTAATTCTATACAATTGGTACCTGAAAAGGAAAGTAAGAGCTTCAGAAGAATAGGTATATAGCAACCGGTTTTAAGAAGAAACAGTGCGTATAAGGGTTCCACACACTTGATAAAACATGTCGTAAGATAATGATATCAGCATTGTATAAATAGAATTATAGTAATAAATTTACTACAATCTATGACATAGGTTTATCATGCCCGAAAACAATTTAAAACTAACTCTTTTTGCTTTTTCAGTAACGGGATTGTTGCTGCTTACATCCTGTACCGGCTTAGAAAAAAATAAAGAGGAGACTCAAGTGGAAATACCTGAACAAGACAAAGTGCCCAGTCAAGAAATGCTATTGAAAAAATTGATTCCATATTTCAGAAAATATGGTAAAACCTATAGGAAATTCCGAAAGGTATATGCAAGAAGAGCCGAAGAGGGGGAAGAAATACATACCGTTACCGATGATGGCTTAGAAACTTTGAATAGGGCTAAAAAGGGAGATTTTGTGGTAAAAAATCAAACGAATGCCCAAGAAATGTATATCGTTAGCGATGAAAAGTTCAACGAGCGCTACCGCATTCTTACCGAAAGTGAAGACGGCTTTGCCGAATACCAACCTATAGGCAAGATAATCGCTGTAGCGCTGACCCCAAAGGTATTGAATGAGTTGGATCTCGGTCCTGAATTTAAATTTATGGCCCCTTGGGGCGAGACGATGGTAGCAAAGCAGGGAGATTATCTTGTTTGCCCTTCAGATTATAGTGAAATCTATCGTATAGCGCACAATGAGTTTCTTGAGACCTACGAACTCGATAAAGAGAAGTAGGAAGCTCGACCGGATGTAAGCTTTGAAGGACTTACGAAATACATTTCGAGGCGTATCAACATAATTTCCATAAAAACAGAATTATGAAACTGGCCATTGCGGCATGTTATTTTTTAGCGGCCCTTGTATTTTTTTCGTGTAAAAGCACTCAAGAAATAAAAGGTGACGGGTTATTTGGACCCACATGGGAATTGGAATATCTCTCCGGACCCCGAATAGCTTTTCAAGGGCTCTTTAGCGAGAGGAAACCAAAAATTTCGTTTCAAAAAGATACTAAAAAAGTTGTGGGTAATGCAGGCTGCAATGGCTATTCTGCTGACTATAAGTTGAACGGAAGGTCTATCTCTTTTTCCCAGCCCGGTCCGACTACGAGGATGTATTGTGGGGAAGGAGAAAAGCATTTTCTAAAGGCGATGCGAAAAGTTGACGGGTATAACATTGACGAGAACGGAAAACTCAATTTATTATCAGGCCCCGTACCTATGTTGCGTTTTCATCCGGTAACCGAATGAATTCAGTCGGTACTTTTTGGAACTATTGGTTCTTATGTTGGCACTTCATTCGTGTCGTGATCTCCACATGAAGAGTGCATGGGGAAAAGACAAATTCGAAAAAGAAATCTTTTTTCAAACCCAAGACAGTCAGGTAAACAGTAATACCGCTCACCACACTGTATATTTCGAGGCAACCGGTACCGAACCTTTTTGGGGATTATCCATTTCCAATACAAAAATTCTTTTTAAGACCCCATCGCACGCTATACTAACACCTTCGCCACAACCGGTACGGTCAGCAGAAAGTAACGTCAAAAGCTATTTAGTAGAGACCGAATTGGCCGAACTTATCATTGTGATTGTAAAAACGGAATGTACCAATGCAATGTCAGGCAAAGTTTTGCCCTACAAAGTAAACATTTCGTGTCGAAAAATGGTAAACGCCTCCTTTGTTCGGATACAAGGATGCGGGGAGTACAAAAGAGACAAACGCCTTCATGATAGTTGGATGTTGGAAAAGATGGGTAAAGAAAAATAGGTGAAGATGATTTCGCCGCCGAAATACCACGAATTGAAATAGATGCCGATACGAATACATTTCTCGGTTTCGCAGGATGTAATCACATGCAGGGAAAGTTATTTTTTGAGGATAAGCTATTACGGTTTTCACAAATTGTTACCACAAAGATGGCTTGTGCATCAGCCGAGAAAGAACATGACTTTCTTGAAGCGTTAAAAAAGAGCAAGACCTGTCGATTTGGAAATGGCCGGTTGGAGTTGTCATATTTATCGGAGCAATTGCTGGTGTTTAAAAAAATAGATTAACCTTTTAAAAAATAAATATGAAAATAGTCACCTTACTTGTTATAGTTGTCCTACTTGGGTCTTCTTGTAAAGAAAAGGCGGAAAAATCGGATGTTACTTCCAGCCAAAGCCAAAAGACGGAAAAATTTGAAGATAGTGATGCGATGTTGCAATTGGGATGCTACCGCTACGAAGAAGACGGGAATACTATTCAACTTGATATCACAAAAGTAGGTGAAAAGGTGAAGGGCAAGTTGGTATACCAGCTATCAGAGAAAGACCGTAATACGGGAATTTTTGAAGGCACTTTGGCAGATAATAAATTGGTTGGCACGTATACCTTTGATTCAGAGGGTGTCGAAAGTACGCGCGAGGTTGCTTTCATGGTTAAGGGTGGGGCACTGGTAGAGGGCTACGGGGAATTGAACAACGAAGGTACCGCGTTCAAAGATTATAACGCTATCCGTTTTTCTTCGACCATGCCCCTGAGGAAAACCAAATGTGAATAGCAATTTGGAGTATTTCGATTAATTCAAAAATCTGGAGAAAAATTCCTTACTATCCTTAATTTTATTAAGTCCTAAGATATAGCAGGTTTCGGCCAGATCGGAGAAATCGACTCCACCATTTGAAATGGCTTCGTTATCGTAGCGTCCTTCCATACCGTTGAATTGGGTACATAATCTATCGGCTTCCTGCCATATCTTGAGTAACTTGGAATTTTTAATTTTTTGTTCTGCAAGTATGAATTCATCTTCACGAAAGTTAGGACTTCCGTTGTTGGGCACATTACCATCGGGTATTTTTTGGTAATCGGTGGTTTGTTTTACTAATTCCAAATTTCCCGGTGCAGTAGATCTTTCGTTCCAATTACTATGTTGAACCACATGTAGGCGTTGGTCAACCGCTATGTTTGGAATCTGGCTCTCTATCGCCTTGACTAAATTGGCGGTAAAATCGGATTGTCCGGCTTCTGCAATCCATATATCACCCCCATTCGCTAAAATAGGTTGAATCTGCTGCATCACCTTTCGTATGGCATTCTCCAAATTCTCGTGGGCATCGGCCCATCGGTCTCCAAAGGCCAATTTAAATAATGAATTGGGAGGTACGTAAAGGCCTTCTTGAACACCATAGGTGCCGGCCACGGCATAATACTTAATATTTGAAAATTTCGGGTCGGCCATTGTAGTTGCAAATGCCGCGATGGCATGTAAATCATCAACATCCGTTTTGCAGTCGAACTGGGCCAATATAAGGTCCTTATTCTTATTAAATCCTGAGGCTATGGATAGCTCATTTTTTTGGGAAAACCCGAAATTCAGTAGTCCGACAAGGGTAAGGATAACCGTAAATTTTGGAAAGAAATTACATTTTTTCATATTAATGCTTGGTATTATTATTTTTTGATGGGTTTGTCTTCGTGTCGACCTACTCTCCAAGTGGTGAAGTATTCCAAACCTTTGCGAGCGGTGGCTCGTTGGGTAACGGTTTGGGTCAAAGGTTCCGACAAGGCTTCTCTTGATTTTGGCCCTCTGTTCAATACCCCTTGATATGCCTTCGGCCTTCATTGCCCTAAAAATGTCTGTCCTTAATTTTAGTTGAAATTCCACTATATTAGCTTTTGTACTCGGCTCCAATACCTTTGCCGCCAAACTTTTAGTAGGCTCATCAAGCACACCCTGCCTTGATGGAAGCTATTTATTGTTCCTTTTGCTCAGTATCAGGGGTATAACAAAAGTAATTATCGTAATTACTAAAGATATTCCCGATTAAAATCCTTTGTGTGGTTTCTGAGCTATTTTAGTAATGGCAATGGCAGCCTTATTTTAAATCAATACTATTATTTTACCAGCCCACTATTACGATAAAGGGTGCTTTTGAAAATAAATAAGGTTCGCGTTCCTAACAGATGGTTTCATTCCTTTGAGGCAGACAGCCACCTTCTTATCTTTTCGGATAATTCGAACCCCTGAAATTATATAGGTCGCATCTCGTTAGTTCAATTCTTTTTCAATAGAGCCCAAAATAAAATCTAAATCTTCCATAAGCGGATCATAATGTGCGTTTTCTGTAGCATAGGTAGCCGAAATGAACAATAAAATTTTGTTTTCGAACTCGGTAGATTTTAAAAGATTCAAATTGCTCATTACTTGATGTTTCTCTGGTAAATTCAAACTTTTGTTCACCCCGGCTTGTTGAAAAATAGTGTTCAGACTGTATTCATCTGTTCTAAATAGATCGAGCACTTTTTCACGCTGAAGGGTCAAGTCACTTTCTTGTCTGGAAATGTCTTCAAGGGTCGAGAGCCAATTGGTCAGCTGAATCCTCAAGTCAGGATCTGAAATGTTCTTGAGGTTCCCAGAACTGATGATTTCAGTTAAGAGGGAGTTGTTGGGGTTAAAGGCAATATCGGAAGAAAAAGTATGGTACAGCAATTCGGAGAATTCAATTTCGTTTGGTAATTCATTTTTTTCCATCACATAGCTCAATATTCGTGTCGCTCCCATGAGATTATTTCGATTTATCGCAATCAACTCCTTTAATTTGGTCTTACTGGTTGCAAACTCTTCTTTTAAACCAATAAGATAGAGCTGCTCGTTTTTCTTATTGATGCGATTTTGATTCCCATTATTTATGGCCAAAGCGATGAGTATTCCGATCACGACCAATAAAATTTCTCCTAAGGCATAAAGAAGATATTTTGTAAACTTGTTCTCCGATAATAGATTTCGCCTGATCTGTCTAAAAAAATGTATCATGCGGTAAGGGTTACTCTTCGTTTTTAAATGACTTCAATAAATAGGAAACAAGGAACGGTGCTTAAGACATTGGTTATGAGCCAAACAAATAATTACGCGTAAAAGTTTCGGCAATAATGTCTTCGGCTACTTTCCGGGTAGTCCAAAAATTCATTGAATTCGTCAAGATTGGTTCTTGGTCTAATTTTTTTAAATGGTCAAGGTAATCAAAAAATGGTTTTGGTCAAGTGGAAGTTTTGTTGTGAAGCCTTAAAAAGGTGGTTATTTTACCTGTGTTATTCTTTATTTCATTTGATTTCGGCTTTTGGTCGTGGAATATGAAAATGAGTGAAACGAGAGTTTTTTTAGATTCTATAAAAGATATAATGCTTTTATTGGTGTTCAGTGAGAATCTGAATAGAAAGTGACACTACCCAGTTACCAGGTTACCCATGTATGTAATAAAATCTCTAAAAAAAGGTATAGTTGTCGCCTTAAAATTTTCAAGTTTCGCTTCTTTAAACTAATTTGTAGGGCTATAAATTAAACTGTTAAATACCAAAAAAACATGTCCAAAAAGAAATCCTCTTTACTACGTTCCTCGAGAAGAACCTTTATTAAAAACTCGGGCTATGCCGCGACGGGTCTCATGATTGTGCCTAGACACGTCTTGGGTGGTTCCGGCTACGTTCCTCCAAGCGATAAACTTAATATCGCCGGTATAGGAGCAGGAGGTAAGGGGCAAAGTGATCTGTCCTCGTTCGCTGAAAGTCCGAATGTAAATATTGTGGCGCTCTGTGATGTAGATGATCGCCAATCGGTTCAGTCTCGGGAGTCCTATCCGAAAGCCAACTACTATGCGGACTTTCGTAAAATGCTAGAGACCGAAAAGAATAATATTGATGCGGTTTCAGTTTCCATACCCGACCACAACCATGGCGTAGCGGCATATCAGGCTATGGCTATGGGCAAACATGTCTATGTTCAAAAACCGTTGACACATGATATCTGGGAGGCACGTATGTTGACGGAAGCTGCGAAAAAGTTTAAAGTGGTTACCCAAATGGGCAATCAAGGGGGGTCTGGAGATGGCGTCCGTAAAATGCAGGAAATTTACAATACCGGAATTATCGGTGATGTACATACGGTTAAATGTTGGACAAATAGACCTATTTGGCCACAAGCTCTTGAAACCCCAACAAAAAAGGATAGGATACCCAAGGGGCTCAATTGGGATTTGTGGTTGGGAACCGCAGCAATGCGCGATTATAACGATGCCTATCTGCCTTTTGATTGGCGGGGATGGTCAGATTTTGGTACCGGTGCCTTGGGGGATATGGCCTGCCATATAATGGATCCCGTATATCGCATACTTCCGATACTTTATCCGGATCAGGTAGAATGTAGTGTTTCAGATGCCTTTAAGGGTAAATTTGAAACCGCTGACTATCCGAAGAGTTTTCCTAACTCCAGTAAAATTCATTTAAGCTATCCAAGAACCGATGGCAAGGGTAGAGTAAATGTTACTTGGATGGATGGTGGATTACTACCCGAGCGTCCTGAGGAATTAGGTGATGCAGATCCATTAGGCAACTGGGACGGAGGTGTGCTCTTCATCGGTACCAAAGGAAAGTTGCTGGCAGACTGCTATGGGGCCAATCCAAGATTATTGCCATTGTCACTTAACGAACAGTTCGAAGTTGAGGAAACGATTCCGAGAGTACCAGAGGGCCACTATCTACAATGGGTAAATGCCTGTATCGCAGGATATGGCAATGCCGAGACCAGTTCGTCTTTCGATTATGCCGGTCCGTTCACGGAAAGTATCCTTATCGGAAATCTCGCTTTGAAATCTTATTTTGAAGTAGATCCGAATGCCGAAAATAAAGGATTTTGGGGCGGTGGCAGCCAATATTGGGGCAGAAAACGCTTGCGATGGGATGCTGAAAATATGAAGATTACTAATTTCGAGCCAGCGAATAAGTACGTAAAACGAAGCTACCGGGATGGCTACTCCCTAGGATAGTAATTGCTTTAACCTTTAGAATGAAACCAGGACTATTGTCCTGGTTTTTCTATATATAGTATGAAGCGTCTTGTTCTAGTATTTATTGAGACTATCTCTCATATGAAGGGCTGTTTTTTTCAACTAATTGTACAAAGGAAAACGGGGTTCGGGGCATTCAGAATGGCAGTAGCAAAATATATGACTTTAACCTATTCGACCTCGGAAAGGCTTTTTTGCTGGCGCTTACTGAAAATCAAAAAAAGTATGCCACAAAGAAGCCAAGCGGGCAAGGTCACAAATGAAAGGAAAATATCGAATTGCAACGATATGAAATAAAAGAGGCCAAAACTTATTGCCCACGCGAACAAAACGGATCGGTTGAACTTTAGGTGTGCCACTTCCGCATAGTTTTGCACGATACCCGCCTGCCTATGAAAGAAATGTTCAAATACGATTATGGCTCCAACGGGTGCTAAAATAAAGCCGTAGAGTGCTACGAAATCCAGTAATTTCATTGCAAAAGCAGGAAATAATCCGGCGATAGTCGCTATCGAACCGGCGAGAAGTGTTACCCAAAACGTTGATGTTTTTGGCATAACGGCTTGAAAAGCTAGACCTGCCCTATATATGGTAGGATTGGCGGTCGTCCACCCAGCCAGTACAACCGCAATGATTCCGAAAATACCGATAGCGCTATGTGCCAAGGGTCCTGGAGCAACAGTGGGGGCCTCCCCTTGTGCGAGAAGGGCCTGGGCTTCTGGAGTTCTGACATAGACCGCATAGAGGAGGGCGGCAGCAATCCACGCCATATAATGGCCTACGTACATTCCGGCGGCCGTCGTCCAACCGGCACTCGGTTTTTGGGCAAAGCGAAACACCGAAAGATCTGACATACCGATGTGCATGGCCGCATTGGCAAACCAGGACCAAAAGAAAATATGCCAGAAAGTATATTTTATTTGTCCAGGAAAAGGATCGCCTCCTTCGCCCCAGATTTCCCAAAAGTCTGAAAAACTGTGCACCCCAAGTTGCTGCAGGGCGACAATACCGCACGCCAAAAAGGCAAGTACAATTACGGGCGACATCCAGTTGGCCGCTTTGGATACCATGTCATACCCTTTGGATGCAATCAGCGAAATAACGGCTCCGATAACCAATACGATAATGACCCATGTCATGCCATTTGGCATGGTATCCGTAAGTTTGGGCATTTCCATATCAAAAGGAATACCCACGGCCGTTGCCGATACTGTAATCATGGCTCCGGCCAAGAAACAAAATAGAATACCGTTTGCCAAATTGTAACCGATGACAAGTTTTTTGCCACAAATTTTTTCCAGATGATAGTAGAGGGTCAACCGTCGTTGCACCGCTATTTCAGAGGTAAGAAACCGCCAACTGAATACGGCCATAAGGTTACCTAATAGCAATCCGATAATCAGATCGAAAGCACTGACCCCGGTAGTAAGAAAAAGGGGGCCGATTACGAATTCGGTACCAGCCGCATGCTCACCGGCATACATTCCTAAAAAGCTTTTCCAGCTTTTAAGGTTTGATTTGGGAACCGGTTGCCTTTCGAATTCGCCACCAGCAATTTCTTCTATAAGATCTTCTTCGTGTTTGTTCAGGGACATCTTGGTCGATATTATTCATTTAATAGATGTTGTGGAAGGTCTTCGACCCGTTCACAACAAAGTTGGTCCATTACTTGCTTGAACTGGGTCTTTAAGATAGAGATAGTATGCTCACCACCCTTATTGCCTAAGGCACCCACGCCGTACATAAAGGATCGTCCCATGAACGTGAATTTGGCCCCACATGCCATTACTCTTGCAATGTCGGGCCCTGAGCGTAGCCCACTATCGAGCATAATTTCAATTTTATCACCATAGGTTTGGGCAATCTCTTTTAATGAATTTATAGTGGACTGAGCTGCATCGAGTTGTCTTCCGCCATGGTTCGATAGAATGATTCCATCAAAACCCATACGAATGGCATCTTGGGTGTCTTGTTCCGATGCTACCCCTTTCAACACTAGTTTACCTTTCCACTTATCACGAATGGGCTTGATCTTTTCTTCGTTCAGGCGGCCCGAAAAGGTTTTGTCCATAAAAGCTCCCAGCTGTTTGAGATTAAGGCCTTCGGGAGTATACTGTTTTAAGTTTTCAAACGTGGGCTGCCCGTATCTCAGCGTGTTGAACGCCCAAGTCGGTTTACCCAAAATTTGCAATATGTTGGCCACCGTCATTTTAGGGGGTAAGGCCAGCCCGTTTTTAAAATCTCGCGGCCGGTACCCAAAGGTCGGTACATCGCAGAGCAACACAAGAACAGGACACCCGGCGGCAGCGGCGCGATCGATAATGTCGTCCCGAATTTCATCGTCTACGGGGTTATATAATTGAAACCAGGCCTTACCTTCGGTAAGTTCACTGGCCTTTTCAATATTCATGGTCGTAACCGTACTAAGAATAAAAGGAATGTTATGATTGTTGGCCGCTTTCGCCAAAATCGCCGGTGAGTTGGGCCACATGAGTCCTTGTAGCCCCACTGGTGCAATCCCGAACGGGGCATCGAACTCCATACCCATAACCTTGGTTTTGGTCGAACTGGTGCCATAGTTTCTCAGGTATCTCGGTTGAAGCTGCACCTTGCGTATGTCTGCCGTGTTGCGGGTGATGCTGACATCTTCGTTACAACCACCATCAAGATATTCAAAGGCAAAACGTGGCATTCTACCTTTCGCCCTTTTTCTTAAATCGTCTACCGAAGGATATTGAGGATTCATTTTTATTTTCATTCTTCTAGCGTTTTAAGTGGTGGGTGCTTCTTGAGCCCATATTGGTGTTTCAAAAACTTTGAATCCAGCGAAGTGTTCGAAATAACGAGGGCAGCACCTAGCGCAGAACCCAAGGAAGAGTCCGTTGTACGAAGCCTCATATTTCTCAAATAGTGAGATAGTAGTTTGACATAAATGTCATTATCGCTAAATCCTCCATCAATATACAATTGCTTTACGGTTTGTTTGCCCAAAGCAGACTTGATACTGTCTACCTGTAAAAGTACCAATTCTAGCATGAGTTGGTGATAGGCGTGGTCAAAATGATCGTAGGAAATCTTCGTTTTTGGGGGTTCGTTTTTTCCAGTGATGCTTTTCCATTTGAACATGGGTTCAAAATCTTTGCTTATTTCAAAAAACGTTTCCTCATTGAATTTGACCGTTCTATGGTAATCGGGATCAACTTGAAAGTACTTTGTCAGTTCTTTGACCTGTAGTTTATATTCATTTCCTAAAAAAAGGCGGGCCACTTTCACCGGACTACCATCGATTCGCATATTGAATAGACTCTCTCGTAGAATATCCTCACGGGTCAACATACCTTTTTGGAAAGGATTTATCGAAATACTCCAAGTGCCTGTCGAAACAAGTAAGAATGGGTCGCTCAAACTTCGTATATAAGGCAAAAGTGCGGAAGAGCTATCGTGAATACCAGGCCCGACCAAAACCGTTTTTTTTCCGAAATTCAAGGGAATCGTTCTATAGCTAGGTACGATGGGGGGGAAAAGTTTGTCGATATTTTCCTTGAATACCCAATCGTGGTATTCGTTCTTTTCAAAATCCCACAATAGGGTATGGCAACCGATACTCGTATATTCGCTTACTGGTACTCCTGTAAATTTAAAACTAAGGTATTGTGGCAGATGAAGGGAATACTTGATTTTTCCGAAAACTTCGGGGTGTACTTTTTTTAGCCAGTAAAGGTGCATACCTGTATTGAGCATTCCCATTTTTAGCGAACCTGTAATTCTTGAGATTTCGTCTTCCGGCCCATATTTTTGGTAGAATTCGTTCGATATTACTTCATCGATGGGCTTCATGTAATTGTATAGGGGTGTAAGTACTTTACCCTTATCATCAATATGTACCAGACTCGCTCCGTAACATGAAAAATTTAACGATTCGATATCAAATTCGGGAGCTTGAAGCATTCTATCGAAAACATTCGTTGCCCATGCTTCAAGGGCTGCTAAGTCTTCGGTGGGATAGCCGTCCTCATCGCTAATTTCATCAAAGCGAGTGTACTCTCGATACACTTCTTTAAAATCTGAATTAAAGAGGAAAAATTTTTTGTTGGTTCTTCCGATATCGAAAATGGCGGTCACCTTTTCTTTCATACTGTTATTTCATTATAATCCGGTAGCGACTGAATGCTGTCCCCTTTCGGCGACTAAGGTTTCGCGAATCTTCAATGTACGGTAGGCCTCGATAGGGTTTAAGGCACCATTATGATTCAATCTTGCTTGTCGCAATAGTGGTCGTACATCGGTGCGATACGCATCTTGTAACAGTTCTTGGCAGCGAACGACATCGTGGTTACGCTGAGCCTTGGTCAGTGCATCTTGGTCGACCAATAACGCTTTGGCATAGGCTTCTTGAATGGCTTCTAAAGATTGTAGAAGATCTTCTAAGGGATCTTTGATATTATGGCTGGCATCGATCATCCAAGCCGGATATGGGTTTTGGGGATTTCTCTCCATACCGTAAACCAAAGCATTGAATATCAAGAATAGGGCATAGGGCTTGATACTGCCTGCGGTAAGGTCGTCGTCACCATATTTACTGTCATTAAAATGAAAACCGCCAAGTCTACCTTTGAGCATCAGGGTCGAAACAATCTGTTCAATATTCGTATTGGGTAGATGATGACCTAAATCAACCAAGGTATAGGCCCTTTCACCACAGGCGTTCGCCAACATAAACGAGGTGCCCCAATCTTGAATCACCGTACTGTAAAAATTAGGTTCGTAGGGTTTATATTCAATAAACAATTTCCAGTCTTTGGGCATGGCCCCATAAATTTCCTTCAAACTGATTTCGGTTTGGGTCAACGCATCTTGAAAATTGGTTTGTCCAGGAAAAGAAGAACCGTCGGCCAACCAAACGGTGAGACTTTTGCTCCCTAATTTCTCGCCGATTTTGACCACTTCGATATTATGGGCTACGGCCTGTTCTCGTGCTGCTTCACTACTATTACTGAGTGATCCGTACCGATAACTTTCCTTTGTATCCTTTTGATCTTGAAACGTATTGCTGTTGACCGCATCGAAAACGATATTGTGGGAATCGGCCAGTTGCTTGATAGCCTCATAATCTTTTGGCACATCCCATGGAATATGAAGGGAAATTGCTCCTGCGGTTTTGGTCAGCGCGTGTAGCAAACCGACATCATCGATTTTTTGTTCGAGAGTCGCCGGCTCGCCCTGAAACCCAAAGCGCCCAAAACGCGTTCCACCTGCCCCTAACGCCCAACTCGGAATGGCTACCTGAAAATCAGTAAGCTTCCTGACTACCTGATTGACATCTATGCCTTTTCGAACAAGGGTTTCGGTCGCAAAATCATAACTGGGATTGTGTAAAGCAAGGTCTTTCTTATTGATTTGATCAATGTTGTTGGGATCAATCTTCATGCTATGCGTTGTTGTATTTGCCTATTTTTGCCAAAGGCCATTAATACTTTAAACTTAAAAAGTAATGCATTTTTGGGACTGGTCCTCTTCTCGCTCCTCAAAACAAAGCTAATCAAGGAGAAAAGAAATAGTTCATTCCCTTATCGAACGAAGGCATTCGCCATGCCCCCATCAACATTAATGATATTTCCAGTGCTTTTATCAAGTATACCTACAAGGGCAAATACTCCATTTGCGATATCTTCCGGGTAGATAATCTCGTTCAAGAGATTTCTTTTGGCGTAATGCGCCGGAAGCTCCTCCACGGTAATGCCGTAAGCTTTTGCCCTTCCTTCAGCCCATTCACCTTCCCAAATTTTGCTACCTACGATAACGCCATCGGGATTTACCGTGTTTACGCGAATTTTATCTCCCGCCAATTCAGCTGCCAATAAACGGGCCATATGTTGTTGAGCCGCTTTCGAAGTTCCATAGCCCACATTGTTGGGTCCGGCAACGAGTCCATTCTTACTTGCTATACTTATAATGTTTCCACCCAGTCCTTGCTTTCTCATAATGATGACAGCCTGTTTTGCCAGTTCAAATTGGCCCTTGACCAACACATTTTGAAGTAGATCCCAATCTTTGTCGGTAGTCTCTGTTAGGGGCTTGGAAATGGCAAGGCCTGCACTATGTACGACAATATCTACACCGCCGAAATCTATACATGCCTTTTTATAAGCTGTTGCAATAGACTCTGATTTTGTGACGTCACAGACGGCATAACTTGCCGTATCTCTTTTGTAGGTTCCTACAGCCTCTTGAAGGCGGTCTTCGGCAATGTCGGTGAGCACTATATTCGCACCTTCCTGGGCTAGCTTGTCTGCAATGGCTTTACCAATGCCACCGCCTGCTCCTGTAACAAAGGCAACCTTTCGAGATAAAGGTTTTTCTTTGGGCATACGCTGTAATTTGGCTTCCTCTAATAGCCAATATTCGATGTCAAAAGCTTCTTGCCTTGGTAACGAGGTATATTCCGTAATAGCTTCGGCACCCCGCATTACGTTGATCGCATTAACATAAAATTCGTTCGCCACCCTAGTCGTCTGCTTGTTTTTCGCAAAGCTGAACATACCTACGCCCGGATAAATAATGATAACGGGGTTAGGGTCTCGCATAGCGGGGCTATTCTCGCGCTTACAGTTCTCGTAATACGCTTTATACTCTTCTCGGTAATTTTCGAAGGCCGGTTCCAATTTTTTAAGGACCTCCTCGGTATTGCCAGTATCCTCATCGGTAGAAAGACTCAGTACCAAAGGCTGTATTTTCGTCCGTAAGAAATGGTCGGGGCATGACGTGCCCATGGGCGCAAGGCGCTCTAGGTCGTTGCTATTGATGTATTCCATAACCACATCACTATCGTTGAAATGTCCGATCATTCTGTTTTCCGATGAACACAGTCCCCGTAACATGGGCATGAGTTGGGCCGCTTTTTCCAAACGCTGTTCCTTCGGTAGGCTTTCGACCTTTTGTCCTCCAAAAACACTACCGTTTTCACGTATTTTATTTTCAATGAATTCCGAGGCCATTTCGATTACTTCCAAGCTGTTCATATAACAGTCATATGAAGTATCGCCCCAAGTGAAAAGACCATGGCTTCCCAATACGATTCCCCGGATTCCAGGATTGTCGTTCAGGCATTTTTCAAGTTGAAGCCCCAAATCAAAACCAGGACGTTGCCATGGAACCCAGCCCATGGTGTCTCCCCAGATTTCTTTTGTAACCTGCTCACTATCTTTGGCGGCAGCGACGGCAATCAGTGCATCGGGATGTAAGTGGTCGATATGTTTGAAAGGAAGTAATCCGTGAAGTGGCGTATCTATAGAAGGAGCCTTGCTGTCCAAATCATAGATGCAATGGTTGAAAAGGCCGACCATGCGGTCTTCATCTTCTAGTCCTCCGTATACGTCCTTCAGATTTCTAAGGCGTTCGGTATATAGCCCTGCAATGCCTGCTTTTGTCAAGGTGCCAATATCTCCTCCAGAGCCCTTTATCCACATTACTTCCACGGCTTCATCAGTAAGGGGATCTTTTTCCATGGTTTTACAGCTGGTATTGCCGCCGCCATAATTGGTAATTCTCAAATCGGCCCCGAGGATATTGGAGCGATATAAAAATAGGGCTACTTGGTCATCTCCCAGTTCGGCCGCTTTTTGGTCGTCCCAGAGATAATCTACATACTTGAATTTTTTTACAGGATTGCTCATAATTGCCTAATCTTTGTATTTAGTGTTACTGCTAAAGTAGGATAGTGTTTACAGGTTTGTATCCTGTACTATCACGCATTCTTACATTTTTATCTAAAAAAATCACGATAAACTCGATAAAATATAATAAAATTAGAAGATTCGTACCTTAATTTTGTCTAGAAACGCTATCGTCATTTATTAGGAAGTAATTTCGTCAGAATAATACGGCTCCCGGTTTTGCGAAGATTTGTTTCGTTAATTTATTGTAATTCCTTAAAAATGAAAATGTACAAGTATATTAAAATCGATGAAAACTCAAGAATACCTAAATATCGCCAGATTGTCGATTCGATTATACATAATATCTCTGTAGGAAATCTTAAAATAGACGAAAAAATACCCTCAATAAATAGGTTCAGCGAAGAGTACCTGCTTTCTAGAGATACCGTCGAAAAAGCATATAATATTCTGAAAGAGCGAAAGATAATCTCATCGATAAGAGGCAAAGGATATTATATAACACGAACCCAGCTACTTTCTAAAGTAAATATCTTAATGCTGATCAATAAGCCCAGTTCTTATAAGATGCGCATCTACAATTCTTTTATCAATAATATCGGGAACAATGCCCATGTTGATCTTTTCATTTACCATTGCAATGAAACCATTTTTCTGAATCTGCTCGAAAAGTATTCGAATGCTTATGACTATTATGTGGTGATGCCCCATTTCAAAAGTGACAAACTAGAGCACATTAGCAGTACTGAAGTAATTTTAAAGGCCATCAAAAAAATTTCAAAGGATAAGCTCGTTATTGTTGATAACAAATTGGGTTTTTCAGGACATATTGCCAAAGTGTATCAAGACTTTGAAAATGATATTTATTTCGCCCTAAAGGAGGGTCTTGCCAAAATATCAAAATATCAAAAGTTGATTCTGGTCTACCCCATAAAATCGGTGTATCCCTATCCAAAACGTATATTGCACGGATTCAAAAAATTTTGTGTAGAATTCTCTTTGGATTTTGAGATTATCGATGAGGTTTTCGACGATATTATTTTGAAGCGTGGCGATTTGTTTATTACCATAGAAGAACTCGATCTCGTTCACTTGGTTAATCAAGTACGAAAAGATGAGTTTGAACTGGGCACCGATGTAGGGGTTATCTCCTATAATGAAACACCCTTAAAAGAATTGTTGGGGATTTCCGTTATTTCTACCGATTTTAATGCGATGGGTAAGACCGCCGCCGAGATGATTTTAAATAAAAAGAAAGAAGAGGTCAAAAACCCTTTTAATTTTATTGAAAGAGATTCCCTATAACCACTTTTCGATATTCCCAAGCATGGACGACCATAGACCTGTCTCAACGCCCCTAAAAGTCTAAGCAAAATACGCCTTCAACATCTCTGAATTTATGTGCTGAAACATTCTAATGAAGAAAAAGCAGAATAAATGGACAATCTATAATTTAGGTTTTTTTATAGTATATAATTTACAAGATTATTCTTGGATAGAACTTTTAGACTGCTCCTTTCCCCAATGGTATAAGGGGCAACAGAAAAATGTATGTTTTAGTTTTTTATAAGTTTTGGTTGGCTCTTATTGCGTACTTCTCATTATTATTTATAATGTTTTGTTAATATAACAGGATACTACAGGATAGCGAAAACGATTTCGTTGGATACATTTGAGTTATATCCTAAAAAAATTCCGGTTTATCGGACTTTATGGATGGAAAAATACTATTCAACTAAATCATCGCTATTATGAAAAAAAATCTAACTCGCCTAAAAACAGCCTGTTTTGTTTTTATGCTATTTCTTGCATGTTATGTACATGCCCAAACAACGACGGTCTCCGGTACGGTGACCTCGGCCGATGACGGGCTCGGTCTACCCGGGGTAAACGTAGTCGTTAAAGGGACCACCAATGGTACGGTTACCGATTTTGACGGTAACTATAGTCTTAATGTCAGCGATACCAACGGTACGCTTATGTTTTCCTATATTGGGTTTAAGGCACAGGATATCCCTATCAACGGACAGACCACTATAAATGCCGTTATGACCGAAGATGCCACTGCTTTGGAAGAGGTAGTTTTAGTGGGCTACGGTACCCAGATTAAACGCCAGGTAACTGGTTCTGTACAAACAATAGAAGCTCAGGAGTTGGCAGATATTCCGGTGTCGCAGATTACCCAGAAAATACAAGGTCGTTTGGCAGGGGTACAGATCAATCAAACGACAGGTAAACCCGGGCAAGGGATGTCGGTACGTATTCGAGGTCAATTATCGGTTTCGGGCGGTAGTGATCCGTTGTATGTTATTGACGGGTTTCCTATTTCAGGGGGTATCAATGCGATAAACCCTGATGAAATTGAAGATATAACTGTTCTCAAGGATGCAGCTTCAACTTCACTATATGGGTCTAGAGCTGCTAATGGGGTGGTATTGATCACAACAAAAAATGGAACGGTAGGTCAGACCAACGTAAGTCTGAACACTTCTACCGGAATGCAGTATGTTCCACAACGTGGACGCATAGAAATGATGGATGCCGTCGAATTTGCCCAATTTAAAAAGGAGTACTACGAAGATCAGGGTGATCCTGTTCCCGATATTTTTCAAGACCCTTCCCAATATGAGGGCAAAACGAACGATTGGTACGATGCCATGCTTAGAACGGCACCTATGCAAAATTACAACCTGACAATAACCTCTAACAAAGACAAATTAAAAACAGCGGTTGTGGCCGGTGTATTTTTACAAGACGGGGTCGTTTTGAACTCGGATTACGAGCGGTATTCACTTCGGGTGAACCTAGATTATAATATATCGGATAAAGTTCGGGTAGGTTTTAATGTCGCACCGAGTTACATCGTAGATAATACGCCAAGAACCGATGGTTCAAGGGGTACGGGGATTCTTTTTAACGCATTGCATACTTGGCCGATTATGCCGATTTATAATCCAGACGGTTCTCGAACGACATTCAATCGCTTTCCTGCGGAAACCGGTAATATTTTCTCGTATGCGAACTGGCTGACCTCTGCTGAGCAGATTACCAACGAGACGAAAGACGTCAACATTTTATCCAATGCGTTTATTGAATACGAGCCCATTGATGGTCTGACCATAAAATCAAGTATGAACGCGGAAATTTACAATCGGGAATATACGTTCTTCAGCCCTTCTACAGCAACGTATAGAATAAACCGTCCAATTCCAACAGATGCTGAAGCGATATGGGAAGATCGAAAAGATTTTTCGTATCTCAACGAGAATTTAGTAACCTACACCAAGAATTTAGGGGATCACGATTTCTCCATATTGGGTGGTTTTACCTATCAAAAATTTCGACGTGATTTTAGTAGGGTAGCCGCAGATACTTTTGCGGATGATAGGATAGCCACGATTCAAGGGGCCGCTAATATCAACAGGGGCGGCACCTATGATCAAGTGCAAGAATGGAGTTTGGTATCCTTCCTTTCGCGACTCACATACAGCTATAAAGGAAAATATCTACTCACGGGCGCTATTCGTAGAGACGGTTCGTCTCGCTTTGGCTCAGAGAACCGCTGGGGTAATTTCCCTTCGGTATCTGCAGGTTGGATTATGTCCGATGAAGCATTCCTTGAAAATTCTGAGAAAATCTCATTACTTAAACTGAGGGCCAGTTATGGGGTCACGGGGAATAATAATATCGGTAACTACACCCAATATGCGCTGATAGATAATACGGTCAATGCTGTCTTTGGTAATGATTTCGCCCCTGGTTCTGCGGTAAATTCCTTATCGAACCCGAATTTGGGGTGGGAAACCACGAAACAATTTGATATCGGTCTTGATTTAAGTTTGTTCAATGATCGACTAGCTTTTGTATATGACTACTATACAAAAAACACCACGAACTTGTTGTACAATGTACAAGTACCTCGAGAATCAGGTTTTACCAATTTCAGCGATAATATCGGTGAGATTCACTTTTGGGGGCACGAATTTTCTGTAAATACAGTAAATACCACTGGAAAGTTCAGATGGACCACCAACGCTAATATCTCCTTCAACCGAAACGAAGTAGTTGCTTTGGCCGAAGGGATTGATAGAGTATATGGACCTGGTGGATGGCACATCACTAAAGTAGGTGAGCCATTTGGTCAGTTTTATGGGCATTTATCCGACGGAGTCTATTTGAACCAGCAAGATTTGGACAGTTCACCTCAAGTACCAGGGCGCTCAACAGTAGGTAGTATAAAGTTGATCGACGTAAATGGCGACGGTATTATCACGAGGGGCGGCGATGAAGATGACCGGGCCATCATGGGTAATCCATTTCCCGATTTCACCTACGGTATTACGAACAATATCAAATACGGCAATTGGGATTTTTCTATCGTGGGAACTGGCTCCCAAGGTAACGAACTATTGGTGCGTCACCTATATAGTACCACAAACCTCGATGGAGTTTTCAATTTGTTGAAAGATGTAAAATATCGTTTCCGATCGGTCGAAAATCCCGGAAGAGGATTTTATGGCACCACTGTTGGTGGCGGAAATGTCACAGGTATTGAAAGAGATTGGATCAATGATCGCTTTGTCGCTGACGCGTCCTTTTTTAACATTCGTAACATCACTTTGGGGTATACCTTAAATGGTATTGACCGATTCTTTAAGTCGGCGCGTATTTATGGTTCGGTTCAGAATGCCTATATTTTCACCAAATATTGGGGAGGTCCGAATCCTGAAATCAGCGTACAGAACAATGGGCAAGGAGACGGTGGAAACCTCGCATCAGGTGTAGATATCTCTGGGTACCCGGTACCCCGTATTTTCAGTCTCGGATTGAATTTTAACTTTTAAGCTAAAGTTATATTGCTACAAATACATTGATCATACTATAAAAAAATAATACAATGAAAAAAATATTCTTATTTCTCGCCATGATTGGAGTCATAATGACCGGTTGTGAAGATGAGCTAACGATCTTCCCGGAAGATTCGTTAAGTGTACCCACGTTCTATAAAACGGAGGTCGATTTTGAACAGGCCGTGAATGGTGCCTATGTGCCCTTGCGTGGTATTTATAACCAGTCTATGGCCTATCTAAGTGAAATGCATTCCGACAACACCTATTATGCCCGTAACACGGCTTTTGGTGCCACGGAACAACAAGAAGATGTCGCTGACTTTGCCATTCCTACTGATCAAGGCATTACGACCAACAACCATGTAACAAATCTCTATGTTACGATGTTTGAGATCATTGCCCGTGCCAACCAAATTTTGGCGACGATCGATGAAGCCGAATTTGATTCGGGGCCCAAGAACAATATCAAAGGGCAGGCTCTTTTTCTAAGATCATTTTCATACTTTAAATTAGTGCAGTTTTTCGGGAGTGTACCTTTACACTTGGTTCCCGTTCTCTCTCGTGAGGATGCCGCCTTGCCGCTGGCAAGTACAGAGGAGCTCTATGCGCAAATCATCGAAGATGCACAAACGGCAATTCCTTTGTTGCCTCCAAAATCACAACAAGATCCAGGAAGAGTAACCTCAGGTGCCGCCAGAACGTTATTAGGAAATATATATATGGTACGTCAGCAGTGGGCAGAGGCCGAGGCTCAGTTCAGGGCGGTTGTAAATAGTAACGAATATTCGTTGATGCCGAATTATGCCGATGCTTTTTCTGGAAATTCGGATAATAAGAATAATATGGAGTCCGTTTTTGAAGTGCAATATAAAGAAGGGCCTGAAGGCTTAAACGGAAGCTTTCTCTATAATTTTCTTCCCCGCCCTATCACGGCAGAGGAAGTTGGCCTGATTACCCAAACCTCTAACCCACAACCTTTGAACGGAGAAGGAAATAATATTCCTACCCCGGATATCATCGCAGCTTATGAAGAGGGTGATCTACGGGAAGATGCCTCCATTCAATATATTACTCTTAGTGAAAGTTTTTGGCGCGATGGTGTATATCCAATCATCAAGAAGTATGTAGAGCCTCATTCTTTACATGGTAACCACGGTATGAACTGGCCCGTGTATCGGTACTCTGAAGTCTTACTTTTCTTAGCAGAAGCTTTGGAGGAGCAAGGTAAATCCGGTGAAGCGGTCACGTATTTGAACCAAGTACGTACAAGAGCTGGTTTGGGTGCGGCAACAGGCGATTTAGGCGAAGCCATTTTTAATGAAAGAAGGGTCGAATTGGCTTTTGAGAACAAAAGATGGTTGGATTTGGTAAGAACAGGTCGGGCCATTGATGTGATAACTGCTTATGGTAACCGAATAAAGGCCAATCCAAATGACTACTATTATCCGATAGGGGCCGAACCCAGAAGTAATGCGTTTACAAATATTAGTCTTACGTTCGGGCTTCCGGCATCGGAATCGTCTTTGAATCCAAATTTTTAGTAATTTCAGAGACTATTAATAAACATATAAAAACCTTTTATACATGAAGAGAGTGCTCTTATTGATTGCCGTTGTGTCATTGTTGGCAGTTTCGTGCGATACCGAAAAGGCTTCGAATGGGGATACCGCAGAAAATCAGGATCCTAAATTAGCAAAACTTAAATTGCAATCGGGCTTTAAGGCAGAACACTTATACAGCCCGAGTGAGGCCAACGAAGGTTCGTGGGTGGCCATGACCTTTGATGATAAAGGACGCTTGATCACTTCAGATCAATATGGTGCACTCTATCGTATGGAAGTACCCCCAATTGGTTCTGAAAACTTGACCCCAAAAATTGAAAAGCTCAAAATTCAAACGGGGGAACAGGTGCCTGATTCAGTTATACAGATGGGGTATGCTCAAGGCTTATTATATGCTTTTAACAGTCTCTATGTGATGGTCAATCATCGCAGTAATGATGAATTTGAGAAGGGAAGCGGTCTTTATCGCCTGCAAGACACCGACAATGATGATCAGTACGATAAAATAACCTTACTTAAGGCATTGAATGGTGCTGGGGAACATGGTCCACATAGCATCGTACCCTCACCTGACGGTAAATCACTATATGTAATCGCAGGTAACCATACCGATCTTCCTAAAATGGATGTATATCGCCTACCCGAAAACTGGAAAGACGATAACCTTTTTCCGCAAATTAAGGATCCGCGAGGTCATGCCAATGATCGTGGAGCTCCCGGGGGATGGGTTGCCCATATAGATCCCGAGGGAAAGACTTGGGAACTAGTGGCGGCAGGTTTTCGAAATCCGTTTGATTTAGCGTTCAACGAATTGGGCGATATGTTCGTGTATGATTCCGATATGGAGTGGGATTTAGGGATGCCATGGTATCGACCTACCCGAATTTGCCATGTGACCAGCGGGGCCGAGTTCGGTTGGCGTACCGGTAACGGAAAGTGGTCTCCAGCTTATCCTGACAATTTGCCTCCCCTGATGAACATTGGTCAGGGTTCGCCTACCAATGTCATTTACGGAAGCGAGGCCAATTTCCCGGAGAAATACAAACACAGTGTTTTCGCCTTCGATTGGAGTTTTGGTATTATTTATTCGATCGAGCTTAAGACAGACGGGTCTACTTATTCCGGAACCCGCGAAGAGTTTCTATCGGGTATTCCGCTTCCCCTTACAGATGGGGTTATTGGTCCTGACGGGGCGATGTATTTCATGACGGGCGGGCGTCGTTTAGATTCGGATTTATATAGGGTCTATTACGATGGTTCGGAGGAAATTCCTGCTCAAGCTACTGCATTGCAGCAAACGGAGGGAAATAAGATTAGAAAAGAGCTGGAAACGTATCATGTCGGACCGAAAACGGGAGCCATAGAAGCCGCATGGCCTCACCTTAATAGCGAAGACCGCTTTATTAGATATGCGGCGCGTATTGCCGTCGAGCACCAGCCTATTAGTTTATGGCAAGATAAGGTGTATGAGGAAACCGATGCGATTAGGAAGATTCAGGGAGCTATCGCATTGGCAAGACAGGGAGATAGCAATCAACGCAATAGATTATTGGAAACCCTGACCGGAATAGATTATGTCAGTTTGACTACAAGTCAGCAGGTAGATTTGGTACGTGCCATAGAACTGGTGTTGTCCCGCATGGGCAAACCGGGTGCAGCTATGAACAACAAGGTCGCTACTTACCTAAGATCGCACTACCCAACGGAAACCGATGTGCTCAATCAATTATTGAGTAAAACCTTGGTCTATGTCGGTGACGATTCCGTAGTGCCGAAGACGCTTGCCATGTTGGAGAAGCCACAAGGTGAAAATGCTTCTGTAATGGCAAATACGGCTACAGATGCTGCAGATCTTATATTGAGGAACCCACAGTACGGTATGGATATTGCCGAGACCTTGAAAAACATGCCTCCCGCACAGAGTATTTATTACGGAACGGTGCTCGGTGATGCCACGAAAGGATGGACGCCCGATCTTAGGGACGAATATTTTAAATGGTACTACAAGGCCTTTTCATATAAGGCTGGAAGAAGTTATATAGGTTTCGTCGACAAAGCCCGAAAAATGGCACTTACCCATGTGCCGACCGGCAAATTCGATCTTTATAACCAAATGTCGGGTGATTCTTTGCTGACAAGTTCGGGAAATGATTTGGCGACAACGTCAGTTCAGCCAAAAGGACCTCGGAAGAATTGGAAAGAAGAGGATATTGCGCCACTTTTGGCCGATGGCCTCGAGAATAGGGATTTCGAACAAGGAAGAAATATGTTCTTGGCGACCAATTGTATTTCTTGTCACGCAATGCGCGGCGAAGGAAGTAACATTGGCCCCGATTTGACACAAGTGGGAACTCGTTTCTCTCCGGAGGATATGCTGAAGGCCATCATCGATCCGAACGATGTAATTTCCGATCAATATAATACGACCGTGTTCTCTTTGAAGGACGGAAATTCCATAGTTGGTAGATTGATCAGCGAAGAAGGGGATACGTATAAGGTAAGTCAAAACCCCTATGCTCCTGATGTAATAAGGGAAATACCCAAAGACCAGGTTACAGGAACCAAAATGTCGACTGTATCACTAATGCCACCGGGTACTATCAATCGTTTAGGTCCGGACGAGGTAAAAGATTTGCTCGCCTATTTAGTAGCTGGGGGAGACCCTGACAACCCTATATTTGGGACTGGAGATCAAGCTGAAGCAAATCAATAAACCGAATTGTAGACATTTTATAATAGCTTATTTTAAAAAATGCTCAAGGTAAGGATTCCGGCTTTTAGTAATTGTTTTGATTTTGTGTTCTCCATTGAGGCTTCAAAACGTTTCAAGGAGTTCGAAACCACGAGAGGAAACTTACTAAAAGTCGTACTCTTTTTGCTATTGGGCAGTACTTTGACCGCTCAATCCGGCCTTGGTTCTGAAGTCCCTAGCTCTATTCATTTTATAGAGCAAAAAGTGGCTTCGGAAAATTACGAATCGGTAGGAGTATTCGATGTCAACAATGATGACATTCCCGATATCGTTTCAGGTGCCTTTTGGTATGAAGGGCCTTCCCTAAAAAAGAAGCATCCGATAGGAGGTCCCAAGCGGTATGGTGAGTATTACGATCATTTTTCAACGATTCCCCTTGACGTGAATGGCGATGGTAGAATGGACTTTGTCACTGGTGGATGGTTCGGCAAGCAACTCGTATGGAAAGAAAATACCGGCAATACGAAAGAGTGGCCCGAACACCTTATCGACGAAGTAGGGAACATAGAGACCATTCGAGCTTGGGATATCGATGGTGATGGTATTATGGATATAGTACCAAATACCCCAAATGATCCCTTGGTTGTATACCGTCTGATTACCGATAATAACGGGAAGGGAACAGGAACTTTCGAGAAATTTAGAATAGTTGATCAAAAACAAGGTCACGGTCTGGGATTTGGAGACATTAACGGAGACGGACGGGCAGACCTTATCATTCCCAACGGATGGCTTGAGGCACCCGAAAACCTTTTCGAAAAAGACTGGAAACTACATCTTGAATTCGATTTTGGAACTGCTAGTGTACCTATTCTTGTGGTAGATGTGAACGCAGATGGCCTCAATGACATTATTGTAGGGCAAGGTCACGATTACGGCTTGCATTGGTACGAGCAAAAACCTGAGAGCCGAAAAAACGGCAAATGGCAAAAGCACACGATTGACCCTTTCAATTCACAGTACCATACGATGGAATGGGAAGATCTCGATGGTGATGGTCAAGAGGAACTGATTACGGGGAAACGCTTTATGGCCCATAATGGGAAAGACCCCGGGGGCTACGACCCCATTGGGCTGTATTATTTTCGTTGGAACGGAGAAAACTTTAGTAAGCAGGTCATAGATTATGGCGCTTACGGTGAGGGCAAGGGCACAGGAGTATATTTTCAGGTGAGCGATATCAATGCCGATGGACGAAAGGACATTATTGTACCGGGAAAAGATGGCCTTAGCGTTTATTACAATAACCTCTAAAAAAGAGTATTAAAATAGTATAAGGAACAACATAAATAACTGAAAATGACATTACATTTTAAAAATTTACCGGTATATCTAATACTGCTCGTTTTGCCTTTTGTGCATTCCTGTAAGGAAAAGAAGGCTGAAAAAACTCCGGACGAAGCTGAAATGAATACAAACGAAGATGATGGATTTGTTTCAATTTTCGATGGCAAAACACTTGACGGTTGGGAAGGTGATCCAGTCTATTGGAGCGTTCAGAACGGTAATTTGACCGGTGAAGTGACCCCAGAGACCTTATTGAAGAGCAATACATTTATTGTTTGGCAAGGTGGACAGCCAGATGATTTTGAACTTAAAATGCAGTTTCGGATTGCCGAAGCCGGTAATAGTGGAATTAACTACAGAAGCGAAAAAATCGATACCATTCCCCATGCGTTAAGAGGCTATCAAGCCGACATCGATGGTAAGATCAGGTATACGGGCCAGAATTACGAAGAGAAAAAAAGAACCACTTTGGCCTATCGAGGGGAGAAGGTCATTATTAATACTCAACCTAATCCTGATGAACCAGGTTCCCTTCGGGCCAATGTAGCTAAAAATTGCTGGCAGAGTAGAGAGGTCGTTGCTTCCCTTGGAGAGAGCGACTCCTTAAAAACAAAGATCAAGAGTGAAGATTGGAACGATATCCATCTAATTATAAAAGGTAATAGGTTACAGCATTATGTCAACGGAATACTTATGAGCGACGTAACCGATAACGATACAGTGAATCGAAAGATGTCTGGGTATCTTGGGGTGCAAGTACACGTAGGACCCCCTATGAAAGTCGAATATCGCGATATTAAATTGAAAAATTTGTAACCACGGTTCTATTCTCCTAAAACCGGTTGATCAATAGCCTAGACTCCATCGACTGAAAGGGAATATTTGAGTAGGACGCCGTTAAAATCGAATGCTTGGTAAGGAAATGATAGATGGATGTAAAGATAAAATTTCAAATGCCGCCCAAATAGGGGGCATAGAGACATCGACCTTAGATAATGGCTTGGGCAGGGGCGTTCGTATTGCATGGATCAATACCGGTACCGGCCTGCGCTACAAGGTGGTTATAGATAGGGGTATGGATATTTCCGATACGTTCTATAACGGCTATAGTCTGGCTTGGCTGTCCCATGCTGGAACAATTGCACCTGACCGATTTTCGGATACGGGAATGGGGTGGATTCGTAATTTTGGAGGTGGACTACTAACCACCTGCGGCCTATCCCATGTTGGTGGCCCTGAGGAAGATGAATATGGGGATCGTGGCCTACATGGTCGAATGAGTAATACTCCAGCAGAGGTGGTTTCAATACTGCAACCTGATCCATCGGCCGGTAAAATGGAAATGAGTATCACTGGGATCATACGTGAGTCCCAAGTTTTTGGTCCGGCCTTAGAATTGAAGCGAACGATTTCCGGTAGGTTGGGTCACCCTGAGATAAATGTGCGCGACGAAGTGATAAATCGAGGAAACCAAAAAGTTCCTCATATGCTTTTATACCATATTAATTTTGGTTGGCCCCTTATTGACGAAGGGTCGCTTCTACTTTGGAAAGGGAAATGGCATTCTCCGACTCCGGATTCGGATCGCAAAATTTTTAAGGAGGGTGGAGATTTTAAGACCTGTAAGGCCCCCATGGCTGCACATTCAGGAACCGGGGAAGATGTTGCATTTATAGATATTGAAGAGCATCAGGGTATAGCTACCTGCGGGGTGTATAACGAAAAGCTTGATCTGGCCCTGGCCGTTATTTTTTCCAAAAAACAGTTGCCCTGGTTGGTCAATTGGCAACATTGGGGGAAGAACGAATATGTAACGGCATTGGAGCCCGCCACCAATCCTCCTATTGGACAAAAAAAGGCCCGGGAAGAAGGAAGCCTGATTTTTTTGGAGCCTGGTGAGGTTAGAAATTACGCATTGACCATTAAAATTATGGATACGGACAAAATAGAACAATTTATAAATTCATTTAAATAAATACAGCTTATACTATGGCAACATTGGCAGAAAAGGCATTGGAACAAGGCAAAGGAATCTTGCGATTGGCCCCCACTTGGGTGCCTCGATCTTTTTGTGTACCTGGTCGCAGAATCAAATTGCATCCTGATGACTATTATGTGTTAGGAGGGGAACGTGGCGGTATTGACGAACGATGGTTCTCTTCTACGACACCGGCCGAAAACGGTCCGTTGACAGGAGAGCATGAAGGCTTGAGTCAAGTCGTTTTAGAAGATGACGGCAAAGAGGTTCAGATCTTACTAAAAGATGTTATAGACGAATTAAAAGGTAAAATAATCGGGGAAAGATTGTGGGACGAGTATAACAGTTGGCCCATGTATTCAAAGTTTTTTGACAACATGGGGCCTCTACCGCATCACATTCACCACAACGATGAGCATGCGGCTAAAATTGGACAAAAAGGCAAACCCGAGGCGTACTATTTTCCACCGCAAGTAAACAATCATGGGGGTGATTTTCCGTATACCTTTTTCGGTATTACGCCCGGCACCACCAAGGAGCAGATCAAGGAGTGCTTGATGAATTTTACGAAAGGGGATAATAAGATCACCAACTTTTCATCGGCCTTCAGGTTAGAGCCGGGTACAGGCTGGGATGTGCCACCAGGAATGTTGCACGCTCCCGGAAGTATGTGCACCTATGAGCCACAAAAGGCGTCCGATGTTTTTGCCATGTATCAGTCATTGGTAAATGAAGCGATAATTCCTGAGGAACTACTGTGGAATGGTACCCCAAAAGATCGTATGGGAGATTACGACCAGCTCATGGAGGTCATCGATTGGGAGCTCAATACGGATCCTAACATGCTGGAAACCCGTTTTATGAATCCAATTCCTGTAAAACCTATGGAAGAAATGGAAGCGGAAGGATATATCGACAAATGGATATGTTATCGTTCCGAGGCTTTTAGTGCCAAAGAATTGACCGTGTTACCCGGTCAGACCGTTACCATTAAAGATAATGCCTGTTATGGTATGATTATGATGCAAGGCCATGGCACTATGGGGGTTTGGGATATTGAGACCCCCTCCCTGATACGGTACGGACAATTGACACATGATGAATATTTCGTAACAGAAACTGCCGCTAAAGAGGGCGTGACCATAACCAATCACAGTAAGACCGACCCTATAGTAATGCTAAAACATTTCGGTCCTCAAAACCCGGACTTGAAATTGTGATAAAAAAACCTTTTTTTAAAGAGGAAACTAAAAAGTCCTTTGATAAATTAGAAGAATACAACGTTTAACTTAAATTATACGAGAATGCAAAATACATTTCCAAAATTACATAACGCCACTTGGCCTGGAATCGTTGGAAAGGGTCCCGATTCCGAACCTCCCATCCCTTTTGATAAAATGCTTGAGATGACCGCTGCGGCCGAAGTTGACGGGATAAAGTTCGACGGAGTAGATTTGGGACTTCTTGACCCCCATATCAATATTGACAGCTCGGAGGATGAAATAAAGAAGATAGCAGATAAAATTGCCGGCTATGGGTTGAACGTCGGTAGTTTGGTCGCTCCCATCTGGGGCGGACCTACCTTGGGCAGCGATGCCGACCGAAAAACCTTTGTTGAAATGGTACGCAAGGCGTGTATCTTCGGGAAAGTACTCCGTGACCATGGTGTTCGTACATACGGTGTAATCCGTATCGATTCGGCCTCTAGCCCAGAGCAATGGTCCAAAGATCCAGCAGGTAGTACCCAACTGATAGCGCATACTTTTCGCGAGGCATGCGATGTCGCAGCCGATTACGATGAGAAATTAGCGGCCGAAGGTGAGATATGTTGGGGTGGCATGCACAGTTGGAAGACCATGGTTGAGACCTTGGAAGCGGTAGATAGGCCGAATATTGGCTTTCAGGCAGATATGTCACACACGCTACTATATCTGTTGGGGTACAATGCGCCCCAGCACCGGATTCTTCCACAAGATTTTGATTGGTCCGATAGAAAGACCCTAGAAGCAGGCCTTAAAAAAGTTACCGATGCCTTACGGCCTTGGACTATCGATTTCCACGTGGCCCAAAACGATGGTACGGTGCATGGTACAGGTTCGCACGACAAAACAGGGCGACACTGTTTGGCTACCGACCCTAATGGTAAGCTCGATGTTGTTCACGACGCCGGGTATTGGCTACGTGATGGAGATGGTAATTTGACCAAAGCGTTTCAGCATATATGTTGGGATGGCTGTATGTTCGACAATGATGTTATGATGAAGCAACAGACTTGGAATGATATTTTGGCCATGTTGATTAAAGTTAGAAAAGCACACGGTTGGAGTTAATCTAAGGGTTGACAGCTAATAGTATAAGTAGTATTTTAACCAAAAGCTAAATTCATGCCTTTCATTACGGCTAATGGAATACAAATATATTATGAAGAAAGAGGTTCTGGAAAGCCTTTATTATTGATAATGGGTATAACTGCACCATGTGCTGTCTGGGAAAAACATGTGGCATATTGGGAACAAAACTATCGCTGTATTCTATTCGATAATAGGGGTGTAGGTGCTTCCGAAAAACCTGAAGGTGCATATACCACCGCTGAAATGGCTGATGACAGTGCTGATTTGTTAGAAGCCTTAAACATACCGGAAGCGGCTGTTGTAGGGGTTTCCATGGGTGGGGCAATCGCTTTACAATTGGCAATAAGGCATCCAGATAAGGTAAAGGCTATGGTTCTGATGTGCCCTTGGGCAAGTTGCGACCCTCGGGGTGAGGCGATTTTCAGACATATGATGCATGCCAAGGCTCACTTGAGACCAGAGCAGTTCGCTAATTTCATCCAGGTACTTATTTTTCATAAGTCTACATGGGACCACGGATCGGAAGAACTTTCAGAAAGCCGTAAGCAGGCGTCGGTGGATGAAAGTCCACAACCATTACATGGTCTGGAAGGTCAGGCTCATGCCTGCATTTCCCATAATGTGGTTTCACAACTAAAATCGATCAACATTCCCTCTTTGGTTATTGGGGGTAAGGAAGATATTTTTATACCCGAATGGATGGCCCGTGAGGTAGCGGAAGGAATACCTGATTGCGAATTACATCTTTATGAAAACGCCGGTCACGCTTTTCATTGGGAAGAATTGGATGATTTCAATCCCAGAGTATTAGACTGGTTGGATACTAACTATTGAAATGAATTAATTATATATTTTTCTGTATGGAAAAAATGCGAATAGGTTGCGAGACATATACTTGGGCCATGTCTGGCGATACATATAAAAATCGGCTCGAACATATCATCGAAGTCACATCTAAAGCAGGTTTTGAAAGTATAGAACCCGATACGGGCTTTATGACTAATTTTACAGACCCGGTTCTTTTTAAGGAAGTACTGGACAAACATGGTATTGAACTTTCTGTACTATGTCACGTAGAAGACTGGAGAAACCCGCAAGAGACCGTTGCTGAGAAATTGAATGCAGATCAGTGGATTGAATTCATGAAGCATTTTCCCGATGCTATTCTACTTCTTGTACAAATGCCGGGCCAAGATCGTAACGATCTGAAGGAACGTCAGCAGAATCTCCTGTCTTGTGTCAACGAAATTGCGCGTAGGGCGTCAGATGAAGGCATTGTTTGCTCATACCATCCGAACTCGCCTATGGGGTCTATATATCGAACCGAAGAAGATTATGAAATCCTACTCAATGGATTGGATAATAAGGTAATTAAGTATACACCCGATGTAGGCCATATGGCCAAAGGGGGAATGGATCCTTTGAAAGTAATTAAACAATATCGTGAATTGGTCAATTGTATTCATTATAAAGATATGTTCCAAGATGGGCGATGGGCTCGAATGGGGGAAGGCATTATCGACTTCGAGGGTATTACGAGGTATCTCAAGGAGACTGACTTTGGAGGGTGGATCATTGTTGAAGATGAATGCGAAGAGGCTATTACCGACCCGGACGGCATTACGATGAAAGATGGGGTCTATATAGATAAAGTATTAAAACCACTATTGTAAAGATTTAAATCAAATTGAATGAAAATGGCAAATAAAAAAGAATTACGTATCGGTCTTATAGGTACAGGTTTAATGGCGCGAACACATACGAATGGTTACAAGCGTATTGGCGATTTTTTCCCGGAATTGGAATATCGCCCCATTTTGAAAACGGTTTGTTCGCGTACAGAAGAAAAAGTAAAGGCCTTTGCCGAACAATGGGGCTATGAGTCTTACGAGACGGATTGGAAAAAGGTAATCGAGCGTGACGATATCGATGCCGTAGATATTTGTACGCCTAACGATATGCATGCCAATATCGCTATTGCGGCCGCAGAGGCTGGTAAAATGGTATTATGTGAGAAACCCTTGGCAAGAACAGTCGCGGAAGCACAGCCTATGGTCGATGCCGTTGAAAAGGCAGGTGTGGCCAATACGGTTTGGTATAACTATCGTAGAATTCCAGCAGTCACCCTTATAAAACAAATTGTAGACTCTGGTAAACTGGGCCAAATTTTTCACTATAGATCGAATTTTTTGCAAGATTGGACCATCAATCCCGAACTACCGCAAGGTGGAGAGGCTTTATGGCGTTTAGATGTCGATGCCGCAGGATCCGGGGTGACCGGAGATCTATTGGCCCACTGTATCGATGGCGCGATGTGGTTAAACGGACCGATTAAAGATGTCTCCGCGGTGACCGAAACCTTTATTAAGGAAAGAGTGCACCAATCTACGGGAGAGGTTCAGAAAGTAGGTATTGATGATGCCTGTATTTTTCATTGCCATTTTGAGAATGGGTCTTTAGGGCTGTTTGAAGCTACTCGATATGCAAGGGGGCACAAAGCCTTATATACACTTGAAATCAACGGAGAGCATGCAAGTCTGCGCTGGGATCTACACGAAATGAACTATGTAGAACTTTTTGACCATTCTGATGAAGGTATCGTTCGTGGATGGCGTAGGGTATTGGTAACCGATGCAGACCAGCCCTACATGGACCGTTGGTGGATACCGGGAACTTCGATAGGCTATGAACATTCTTTTGTACATCAAGTGGCCGACTTCCTGAAAAGTTTGGAAACCGGCGAACCATGTCAACCGACTTTCAGAAACGCATTGCAGACCCAAAAGGTATGCGAAGCCGTTATCGATTCGGCAAATTCGAAGAGCTGGAAAGATACCGGTGTAGAATAGGCAAGTTCGATTAAAAAGTATTTGAGCGTTGTTACTTAAACTAGCAATGAATCCCGATGGTCTGTTTTTAACAGATCTTTCGGGATTTCTCTTTGGTGTCAACTCTCCAAAATAGCCAACAAAAAAGGGCGAATGAAGAATTCGCCCTTAAAACTCAACAAAACTAACTCAAACAATATGAAGGTCTCTAATCTTCACTTTACTATATTAAAACTTATTTAATTGCTTTCTATCCTGTACTGTGCTGTTAAATATGAATGAGATAACAAAATGCAGTGTTTTTACGAGTCCTTTACTTAATGCATTGGCGATAAATAAGGGGTTGGCTAATTTTAACCCAACTTTTTCATTCGTTCAAATGGCCAAATAAGGTGCTCTCAGGATTGTACAGGATGCCCGAAGTCTACTTTGAGCGTATTTTGTATATTTCAACAAAATAGCAGGAAATGAACAACCTTCTTAAGAAACAGAACAGGATTAGAATAGCTGCAGTGATACTCATTTTTTTTCCGAGCATTGCCCTGTTGAGTCAAGAAAAATCGGCGTCTTTAAAGGGAGAGCGACCCAATATCATTTTTATATTGACCGATGACCAGCGTTATGATGCATTAGGGTATGCAGGAAACAACTTGATTTCTACTCCTGAAATGGACAAGCTCGCCGAGGAAGGGACCTATTTTAGCCATGCCATGGTGACCACACCGATATGTGCAGCTAGCAGGGCCAGTATTCTTACTGGTTTATATGAGCGTGCACATAATTACAATTTTCAAACGGGTGATATTCGAAGCGCCTATATGGATGATTCCTACCCTAAAATTCTTAAAAATAACGGGTACCGAACGGGTTTTTATGGTAAATATGGAGTGCGCTACCAAAACCTTCAGAAACAGTTTGATAGTTATGAGTCTTATGACCGAAATGGAGCTTTTAAAGACCGAAGAGGTTATTTCTACAAAACATTAGGGAAAGATACCGTGCACCTTACCCGCTATACCGGACAAAAAGCACTTGATTTTATTGAGGAGAGTACTTCATCAAGACCTTTTTGTCTCTCGTTGAGCTTTAGCGCTCCTCATGCCCATGATGCTGCGGAAGACCAATATTTCTGGCAGGAAGAGTCCGATAGGTTACTTGACAATATCTCAGTTCCAGACCCTAACTTTTCAGAGGATAAATATTTTCAGCAACTGCCTAAATTCGTTAGGGAGGGTTTCAACAGAACGCGTTGGTACTGGAGGTATGACACCCCCGAGAAATATCAACACAGTGTTAAGGGCTATTACCGTATGATTTCTGGGATAGACCGCGAAATCGAAAAAATTAGGGAACTACTAGTACGCAAAGGCCTTGAAAAAAATACGGTAATCATTCTTATGGGTGACAATGGCTATTTTTTAGGGGAACGTCAATTGGCCGGTAAATGGTTGCTCTACGATAATTCGGTAAGGGTACCTCTTATTATTTATGACCCCCGTGCCAAAAAGCAAAAGGATAGTGATCAAATGGCGTTGAATGTAGATGTACCGGCGACCATTCTCGATTATGCCGGGGTAGCACGTCCTTCAAATTGGCAAGGAAAGAGTCTTGTGCCACTGGTTTCCGGAAAATCAAAAGAATTGAGACGCGATACCGTTTTGATAGAACATCTCTGGGAATTCGAACATATACCGCCGAGTGAAGGAGTGCGAACGAAAGACTGGAAGTATTTCAGGTATGTGAACGACAAATCCGTGGAAGAACTTTATGACCTCAATAAAGACCCGAATGAAATCGAAAATTTGGCTGCTGACAAAAACTATACGTCGGTTTTAGAATCCCTTAGAAATAAAACGGAAGAACTGATCGAAAGTAAAAGGGATTCATTTTCCGATGGCCCTACCGATTTGACGGTCGAGTTCATCAGAAGACCGAGCGATACAGAAATTTTGGATACCAAGCCTGAATTTTCATGGGTAGTACCAAAGGGTGCCGTGGTACAATCGGCCTATCAAATTCTAGTGAGTTCGTCCCTAGAGAACATCAAAAATAATATCGGTGATATTTGGAATAGCGGTCAGATACGATCAAACGAATCTTTTGATGTCGAGCATGGGGGCAATGCATTGCGCCCTGGTCAAACTTATTTTTGGAAAGTACGCATTTGGGATGTGGACAATCGTCTCACCAAGTATTCAAAATATCAGAGGTTTACGATGGGTGAGTTGGATGGAAAAACTATTACCACTCCAAACAGCTTTCAAGTCGATACCATAATTCCTAAAATTTTTGAGAAAAGACAGAATGTCTATTTTATGGATTTCGGAAAAGATGCTTTTGCTACTATGGGATTTACCTATGACGCGCCTTCCGACCAAAATTTAACTGTTCGCATTGGAGAACAACTAGAGGGCGGGCAAATCAATAGGAAGCCTCCTAAAAAAAGCCATATTAGGTATCAAGAGATAACCGTACCGGTAAAAGAAGGACGCCATTATTATCAAATTTCTATTAAACCTGATCAAAGAAATACCTTGCCGGGTAAAGCACTTCCGTTACCAAAGGGTTTTCCGGTACTTATGCCTTTTCGATATGCAGAGGTGGAAGGGGCTCATAGAAATTTGGTGGCGCAAGATTTTGAACAGCTAGCTTTCCACTCCTATTGGGAAGAGGATGCAAGCTCGTTCGATAGTTCAAATCCCATTCTTGATGAGGTGTGGGATCTGTGCAAGTATTCTATCAAAGCCACCACGTTTAATGGGTTATATGTCGACGGGGACCGAGAGCGAATACCCTATGAGGCTGATGCCTACCTTAACCAGTTGAGCCATTATACTACTGATAGCGAATATGCCATGGCCCGTCAGACGATCGAGTATTTTATGGAGCATCCTACTTGGCCCACTGAATGGCAACAGCATGTAGCGCTCATGTTTTATGCGGATTATATGTATACGGGCAATACTGAACTTATCGAGAAGTATTATGATCGGCTTAAACACAAGACACTTTTTGAGCTTGCTCGTGAAGACGGCCTTATTAGCTCTTCAAAAATGACTCCTGAACTCATGGATAAACTTGGTTTTCCAAAAGATATGACCGAAACCTTTAGAGATATTGTAGATTGGCCCCCATCAGGTTGGGGGGGTGACCCCAATGTGATGGGAGAACGTGATGGGTTTGTGTTTAGGCCTTATAATACTGTAATAAACAGCTTCTATTATCGGAATATGCAGATCATGGCCGAATTTGCAAACTTGTTGGGCAAAACCGATGAAGCAATTGAATTCGAACTACGGGCAATAAAGGCGAAGAAAGCGATAAACACAAAATTGTTTGACACGAAAACCGGGGCATATGTCGATGGCGAAGGAACCGATCATTCTTCCATACATGCCAATATGCTTCCATTGGCATTTAATATTGTGCCTAAAGAACGTATTCCCCAGGTCATCGATTTTATCAAAGCGAGAGGTATGGCGTGCAGTGTATATGGCGCACAATATTTAATGGAAGGCCTTTATAATGCTGGGGCTGATGATTATGCTCTAACGTTATTGTCTTCCACATCTGATCGAAGTTGGTATAACATGATTCGTATCGGCTCGACGATAACGCTAGAGGCCTGGGATATGAAGTATAAACCCAACGCCGACTGGAACCATGCATGGGGTGCCGTGCCGGCCAATATTATTCCCCGGGGGCTATGGGGAATAACACCGAAAACACCGGGGTTCGGGGTTGCCCTGATCAGACCTCAAATGGGTACACTGAAGAAGAGTTCGGTCAAAGTTCCCACTATTAAAGGACCAATAATGGCCGAGTACACTTTTGTCAATAATAGGTTGCAGCGCTATACCATAGAAATACCAGCGAATATGGTGGCAGAATTCGAAACACGAACCTCTACGGATAAAGTCATCAAATTAGATGGTATAAAAATAAACCCCGGCTTTGAAAACATACGGCTATCCCCGGGAAAACATAATATTGAACTGATTATCAATTCTTTTTAGTAAAAAAAGGTTTGTAGTGCGGATGCTTTAAGATGAGCGATTTCGTTAAATAAATTAGTTCTACACAAAAATTTTGACTGAAAAATCATGAAACGAGTAGCATTTAAGATGAAGTTGAAAAGTGGGTATAAAGAGGAATACATGCGACGCCACAATGAGATTTGGCCAGAACTCAAAGAACTTTTGCATTCAGCGGGGGTAGGTGAGTATTCTATTTTTTTTGATACCGAAACCCATACTTTATTTGCATTTCAAAAACTTTCCGGAAAAGAAGGGTCCCAAGATTTAGCCAATCATCCGATTGTTCGAAAATGGTGGGATTATATGGCAGACATTATGGAAGTTCATGGAGACAACTCTCCCATTTCTATTCCACTAGAGGAGGTTTTCTATCTGGCCTAATCTTAATGAGTTAAATTCTAATTTATCTTGGCTTTGGCCTTACGTTATCTGTCAGAGCTACAGGGTTACACGCTTTTTGGAAGAGGATGTTCCCAACCTTCTCTGTAACCTCTTTTAAGTAAGGCAGTAGCTTCGGGGTCGTCTACGATAATCATTTCCTTCTGATCATAAACTAACGGTCTGTTGAGATTCATGGCCATATTGGCCAAGATACAACTAGCTGTAGAAATATGCCCTTCCTGTATACTGGCTACGGGTTGTGTTCCCGTGTCTATTGCGGACAGAAAATCTATCATATGGGCCCGAGTGGCCGGTGCAGCATGAAGTTCGATATCTTTTTCGGTCAGGTCTTCAGGATATTTTTCCTTTTCATAGATGACATCTTTATGTATTTTCTCACCTCCTCCCTGAGGAATAAAATCATATTGCATAACGCTTCCTAGCAATGTACCCTTGTCGCCGTAAATCTTAAAGGACCACGGGTATTCCGAATCTGCAGGGGAGCCCCATGAGCGATGGTTCCAGACACAATTGAGCTCGTCAAATTCAAAAACTGCCGTTTGCGTATCACTAATATTGGCCTTAGCTTCTTTCTGAACATAGATGCCGCCGGAAGAGCTTACTCGTTTGGGCCAGCCAAGACCTAGCATCCAACGTACGGTATCGAGCATGTGAACACACATATCGCCTACAATACCGTTACCATATTCCATAAATGCTCTCCAACGGCGATGGGGAAGCCCGTCGAACTCTCGCAAAGGTGCTGGTCCTGTCCACATATTATAATCAAAGAAATCGGGAACGGGTACTGGCGGTCTATTCCCGGTATCGCGCATGTGGTAATAACAGCATATATCTACATGGGACACTTTTCCCAAAAGCCCTGCATCTACGATATTTTTCTTGGCTTCTACCAAATGCGGCGTGCTTTTTCGCTGGGTCCCCACTTGAATTATTTTACCATACTTTTTTGCCGCTGATACGAGTGACTCCCCTTCGATGACATCAACACTTATTGGTTTTTGAAGATATACGTGGGCGCCAGATTTTAAGGCCTCGATGCCTTGGAGGGCATGCCAATGATCTGGAGTGCCTATCAATACAATATCAAGATCCTTTTCAGACAACATTTTTCTATAATCCGAATAGGTTCTGGGCTTCTTTCCGGACCTTTGTCGTTGGCTTACTAATTCCGCAGCTTCTTCGAGCATACGGGCATCCGCATCGCAAAGTGATATTACTTCTACATTAGCCACCTGAATAAGGCGAAAAAGATCGCTTTTACCATACCACCCAGTACCTATGAGACCCACTCTTATTGGTTTTTCACGATGCATCAAATCGATTCCATAAGCCCCGAATGAGGACAGTACCATTGCAGCGGTTGTACCTTTGATAAAATTTCGTCTGTTAACGTGCATGTTTCCAAATTATAATTTTAAAGATAGTAAAATACTAAGAAAACAAGGTAGGGTTTAAAGTTCAGAAGGTGTTTTAGATGTAGATACTTATATTATCCAAAACCAATCAGGTTTTAGAAAATAATAATGAGGTCGACAATCGAATAAGTAGGAGTAATTTAAGAAAGTAAATCCTTTATGAAAGATAACTTTTAACGGTATGATTTATAGGTTTTTTCTTATTCTCAAATCTATTACTTCTCACCGGATCGTATTTTTAATACTGACCAGTAATCGATAAAAAAATATAAATGAGCGAATTTGACATCTTTAATTCAGAAATTGGTAATACATTCCCTTATTTTTGCGATTGGTTATTTATCGGCCATTTGATACGTGTGAAATAATAATTCTATGAAAAACTATTACTTGTACTTGCCCCAAAGTATTATCCCCCTTTTTATCTTGACCTTCTTTTTTTCTCTGGTGTGCCTTGGTCAAAGTTTTAATTCTTCTGGATTGGTAGGCGAGAACCTGACCAACCCTACCTCTCTCGATTTTGGACCCAATAATAAATTATATGTTGCGCAACAAGATGGTACCATCTTGGAATATACGGTAGATCGAGACGGTGCGGCGCCTGGTTCTGGAACCTATTCCATTAGTGAAAGTAAAACGATTGATATCATCAAGACAGGCACCCCAAATCACAACGATGATGGAACTGTCAATATTATGACTACCCGTCAAGTCACAGGTCTCTTAGCAACAGGCACTGCTACTAACCCGATTTTATATGTAAGTTCTTCCGACTCTCGAATTGGAGGTGGAGGTAACGGTGAGGATAGTAACCTGGATACCAATTCCGGTGTATTGTCGAGATTGACATGGAATGGTAGCACGTGGGATAAGGTCGACTTGGTACGTGGCCTTCCGCGATGTGAGGAAAACCATTCAACAAACGGAATGGATATTTTTGAAAGGGGAGGGAACACATATCTGCTTTTACAGCAGGGTGGTAATGCCAACAAAGGCGCCCCTAGTAACAATTTCGCGGGCACGTCTGAAACCTATCTATCGGCCGCTTTGCTCATCGTCAATCTGAGTCAATTGGAACAGATAGAAGCTGCGAACGGCGGCCCTTTCACGGATACACGTTATGGGAATATCAAGTACGTCTATGATTTACCTACGCTCAACGACCCATTAAGGGCGGATATTACGAATGCCAACCCTAATTTTCCGTACCCTTCTGGCCACCCGATGTACAATGCTACTATTGATTTGGGAGATCCATTTGGGGGAGAGAACGGTCTAAATCAGGCCATTACCGAACCTGGTGGTCCAGTACAGATTTTTTCCCCTGGGTTTCGAAACGCATATGACGTAATGATAACCGACGATGGAAGAATATATTCAAGCGATAACGGACCTAACAAGAACTGGGGAGGTCCCCCGGTAATATATGGCGCCAACGGGCAGCCGAAGGCAGATCAGAGCGCGGCCAATTATAATCCGGGTGCTGGCGACTATGTGACCAATGATTTCAATGAAGACAATAGCAATACGCACGGTGATGCATTACATTTCTTAGGGACTATTGACGATGCTAATGGTACCTACTATGCAGGCCACCCTGTTCCGGTGAGGGCATTTCCTTCAAAGGCCGATATCAAGGTATATGAATATACAGGAAGTGAATGGGAAGTAACCGCGAATGAAACGTTTAGTGATATGCTATCGGGGGTTTCTGGATATTACAATACTAGTTTTACGCTAGCCGATTATCCCGATGATTCGAGGCAAGGCGAATATTTGGCTGATGCCGACAATGACCCCAGGGTAAATATACTTGACATCATAGGGCTTTCAACCAACGGTATATGTGAGTATACCGCAAGTAACTTCAATGGAGCGATGCAGGGCGATATTTTGACCGCTTCCTATAGTTCTAGTGGATCTATTAACCGATATCAATTGAATGCTTCCGGTGACGGTCTTGCCTCAGGTGGCAGACAACGGGGATTTTTCTCAGGTTTTGGAGCGCTTCCCTTGGACGTTATCGCCCAAGGTGACGATGATCCCTTTCCAGGTACGATTTGGGCGGCTACCTATGGAGCAAACGGGATCACGGTTTTTGAACCTACAGATTTCGGAACTTGTCTTCAACCCGGAGATCCCGGTTATGTAGGGTCTGAAGATTATGACTCGGACGGATATACGAATGACGATGAGGCGGCAAATGGAACCGATCTTTGTTCAGGAGGAAGTAAACCCAATGACAATGATGGGGATTTTATCTCCGATTTGAACGATGACGATGATGATAATGACGGTATTTTGGACAATGATGATGCCTTTGCGGTCGACCCCAATAATGGAACCACCACCAATCTGCCGATCAACTACCCGTTTTGGAACAACGATCCGGGAACCGGACTTTTTGGTTTAGGATTTACCGGGCTCATGTTAGATCCTAGCGGTAATACCGATTATATAGATCAGTTCGATTCTGAAAACCTAACTTTTGGGGGCGCAGGTGGTAAGGCCACCGTCGATAATTTAAGCACGGGCGACGCTACCGGTAATTTGAATACCCAGGAGAACGCTTTTCAGTTCGGAATCAACGTCGATGTAAACTCTGCACCTTTTACGGTACATTCAAAAATTGAAAACCCCTTTTACAATATTGATCCCGTCAGCGATCGTTCCTACGGTATTTATATCGGAAATGGAGATCAGGACAATTACCTTAAAATGGCCATTTCAGAGGGTGTCACCATGGGCGATAATATATACGGTGTTGATATTGTGACAGAGGGAGGGGCGTCGAATGTGGTCTCCCAGCAATATGATATTCCGGGTCTTTTAGGGGCCGCGGGAGTGGACCTTTTTATAAGCGTTAACCCATCGACAAATACGGCACAACCCTACTACTCGCTTGATAACGGTCAAACTTTGAACCAATTGGGAAGCAGTATAGTATTGCCCAACAGTATTCTGGCTGCCGACGATGCAAAGGGTATGGCAGTTGGGATCATAGGTACGGCGAAACAATCGGGCCAAGAATTTACGGCCACTTGGGATTTTATCAATGTAATAGAGAACGGGGAAAAGAACCTCACTTCTTCTATAGACCCTATTGATTTCGGTTCCTTTCAGACGTCTGCCTCGGCGGCACAGTTAATACCTGGGCTCACCAATGAAGGCGGGCCTTCCTCGGGATCTATCGATATAACTGCTGTTAATATAACCGGGCAGGATGCTGCACTTTTTAGTACGTCGGCAAATTTTCCTTTAACGATAGGGCCGGGCGTTACCAAGTCGCTGCCCTTAAGTTTTTCCCCTAACGAGATTGCAGGAACAAAAACGGCTAACTTAGAAATAGTACATACGGGTACTAATTCCCCATTGATAATACCACTCGCCGCTATATTAACCAGTGGGAATACTACGGAAAGTGTTGTGGCCAGAATAAATGCGGGAGGTGCCCAGGTAGCGGCTACGGATGGTGAAATGGATTGGGAGGCCAATGCTACTGCCGGTCCTGTTTCTGGTAGTTCCTACAGTGTGAATACCGGCCAGATATTTGAAGATAATTTGGTGTATGCTGACCGTGATGTGGCTTCCATCCCCGATTATATCGACCAAACTACATTCGATGCCCTTTTTAGTGAACATCGTTATGAAGTCATATCGCAACCACAGATGGAATTTACCTTGGCTGTACCTAATGGTGAATACACCGTTAATCTCTTTATAGGTAATAGTTTTGAGGAAACTAATACCATTGGGTCAAGAGTGTTCGATATTTTAATCGAGGGTGCGATAGCCCAAGATGACTTTGACCCGATTGCCACTTTTGGCAACTTGGCAGGGGGTATGCTCTCTTTACCCGCAACTGTTTCCGATGGTGTTCTTAATATAGCCTTCGCGCACCAAATTGAAAACCCAATGGTTAGCGCCATAGAAATACGCACCGCGGGTCAGCAAGGTAGCGATATCGATATCGAACAGATAGCGAATCAGTCTAATAGGGTTGGTGATCAAAGTGAATTGGCCGTCGTTGCCACTGGTGGTGATGCTCAAGAGAATTTTACCTATTCGATTTCAGGGCAACCTTCAGGAATCGATATTGAACCTACCAATGGTCAAATCTTTGGTACTATCACCACGGATGCTTTATCTGGAGGACCAAATAATGATGGTGTTCATAGTGTAACCATTGAGGTGAGCAAACCGAGTTCGGAAACGGCGAGTATGAGCTTTTTCTGGACGATAGAAGAACAGAGTGAATATACTATTATGGCATCCTCAGGTATTGGAGGCACCATTTCGCCATCGGGTCAAATTTCAATGGCCCAAGGGGATGACCAAGTATTTACAATGACTCCTGAAACTGGTTTCGAAATAGGTGATGTCGTGGTCGATGGAACGTCTGTTGGTATTCAAGGTACCTATTCCTTTACCAATGTCGCAGAAGATCATACGATTCATGTCATTTTTACTCAGGTCGGAAATCAAATTCCAATAGCGGTGGCCAACTCTAGTGTTGCTAGTGGCCCCGCACCATTAAGTGTTGATTTCGATGGTAGTGCTTCAACAGATGACAATGGTATTGCAACGTATTCATGGGATTTTGGTGATGGTTCTGCCGTTGAGACCGGGGCCTCCGTAACCCATATTTTTGCGGAACCTGGGGAGTATACGGTAATCCTTTCTGTGGAGGATACCGATGGTATTATTTCCGAAGACCAGATTGTCATTTTGGTCAATGACCCTGCAACCCAAGGGGAGGAATTTGTGTTGTACCCGAACCCCGCCTCAAGTGAGATAACCTTGCGCTTTGCACCAAATGCCGAGATTTTATGGTTATCTATATTTACTACCAACGGAAAATTTTTGAAGCGCGTAGGGGCTACTGAAGTACAGCAAGGAATGGGCTACGTACTGGAGGTTTCAAGTTTATCGGAAGGCCTATATGTTGTTAAGGCGATTTTGGCAAACGGAAAAACACTCACTCGAAAAATGCTTATCCATAGATAATGATATGAAAGAGATTGCCGGCGACAACACTATGAAAAAATTATTCGGAATAAGTTTCAGGTCTTTTTTGACCGGTTTGGTGTCATGCATTTTTTTGAACGCTGTAAATGCCCAGTGGGTCGATAAGAACGAGTCTGAAAATTATACGGCACGTCACGAATGTTCCGTGGTTCAGGCGGGTGACAAGTTCTATGTCATGGGAGGTCGTGAAAACTCGAGGACTCTCGATGTGTACGATTATGCAACTAATACATGGTCACAGCTCGAAAATTCGGCTCCTGAGGAGTTCAACCACTTTCAGGCCACGGAGTACAAAGGATTAATTTGGGTTATTGGAGCTTTTAAAAACAACGCGTTTCCCAATGAAGAGCCTGCCGACTACGTATGGGCTTTTAATCCCGTGTCCGAAGAATGGATCAGGGGCCCCTTGATTCCTCAAAACAGAAGAAGGGGTTCTACCGGTTTGGTGGTCTACAATGACAAGTTCTATATCACAGGTGGAAATACCGTTGGCCATAATGGGGGCTATGTAAGTTGGTTCGATGAATATGACCCGCAAACCGGGGAATGGACCGTTCTGGCCGACGCACCGAGAGCCCGTGATCATTTTCATTCCGCTATAGTCGGGGATAAACTTTATTTGGCAGGGGGAAGGCTATCTGGTGGGGCCGAAGGTACTTTTAAACCGGTTATTCCCGAAGTTGATGTGTATGATTTTAATAACGGTCAATGGAGTACGTTGGCCGCTGCCCAAAACCTTCCTACACCAAGGGGCGCACCCTCTGTGGCCGTATTAAATGGAAAATTATTGGTTATTGGCGGGGAGGTCGAAAATGAAATGGTTTATGGTGTGGAGGTTAATGATGCGCTAAAAATCACGGAGCAATATGACCCGGCAACCCAGACTTGGCAGCGGTTGTCGGATATGAATTACGAGCGTCACGGAACCCAAGCAATTGTATCGGGCAATGGAGTTTACGTACTAGCGGGATCGCCCCAAAAGGGAGGGGGTAACCAAAAGAATATGGAATATTACGGAGTAGATGCTCCAGCGGGTACGCCAAGTACGGCAAGTTCGTTGACCCTACCCGATGCTGTTGAGCTGGAGGTCAATTCGTCAAAGAACTTTGATATGGCCGCCGTAGGTGGAAACGTAGGTGTATTTATACGGTCTATGGAAATAACGGGTTCCGGTGCCTCAAATTTTCAGATAACCTCTGGCGCGCTCGAAAATGTACTGCTTCCACCGGGAAGTACTAATCCGGTTACTATAACGCTTAATGGTTCTGGAATTGGAGCTACGGCAGTATTGACCATTAATTACGGGGCTTCATCTTCCTCAGAGATTATTTTGAACAACGGAGAACTGGCAGCTGGTGTGGTCAACCCGGGTACACAGTACGATCAGGAAGGAGATAATGTGTCCTTACAGATACTTACGAACGGAACGGGAAATAATCTTGAATATTCCGCTACCGGATTACCCCCTTCATTGACAATCAACCCCTCAACAGGGTTGATCACCGGTACCGTTCGGCAACCCGGAAATTCTTCTGGTAATGCATTCTTGGAAGAGTCCGGTCGTGTAATTATTGAAGCCGAATCGGGTACTATCGTTCCTAACTGGTCTTTGACGAATACGGGTGGAGCAACGGGGATTATTGCGGGCACGAATAGCTTCAACAGTCAAAACGGGGGAACTATTCCTTACGATATAACGATTAGCACTCCAGGGGTATACCGATTTAGTTGGCGAAATTTTTATAGTGGTAGTTCGGAGTCAGATCAGAATGATAATTGGCTGCGTTTTCCAAACAATAGCGATGTTTGGTTTTTTGGATATAAAGGAAACCCAGGAAGCGAGTCAAGTTTGATTTCGAATGTTCAGGGTGCACAGACCGATATTGTTTTTCCAAAAGGAAGCTCTCGAATAACTGCTAGCACGACACCGGAAGGTGGTGGAAGTAACGGCTACTTCAAAATTTGGAGAAGTGGAGGAAGTCCCGAAAATTATGATTGGCAAGCCCGAACAAGTGATAACGATGCCCATAATATCTACGTATGGTTTGTCAATGCAGGGACCTATACCATGGAAATTTCGGAAAGGTCATCGGGGCACGCGATAGATAAAGTGGCCCTATATAAGGTTGATGGGCCGTCCTATTCCGATAGCGAGCTGACAAGTGCACCTCAATCTCCAAGAGAAACCGACAATACACCGGGAGCAGCCGAAAATAGTCCGTATGAGGTAGAAGTTACGGTCATTGATAATGATAACAACGAAACAAGTTCTGAAACCTTTACCTGGATTATTGATAACTCGGGAAACCCGGTAGCGGAAGCCAGTGCTGCACCATTGAGCGGGAATCTGCCCTTACAGGTCGAGTTTCGTGGAATCGATTCGGCCGATGATGAGGGAATCGCCTCTTATCTTTGGCAGTTTGGTGATGGAGCTAGCTCAGAATCGACCTTGGCAAACCCTACGTTTGTGTATTCAGAGGAGGGGGTATATACTGCAACGTTGACCGTGACCGATAGTAATGGTAACTCCGATTCTGAAACAGTGCAAATAACTGTAGCACCTGCACCTACGTACACGATTTCCGCATCTGCAGGTGAAAACGGCTCGATTTCCCCCGCAGGGGAAATTGTGGTAACCGAAGGAGATGACCCTGAATTTAATTTCAATGCCGATACGGGGTATGAAATTGCCGATGTGTTGGTCGATGGAAGTTCTGTGGGTGCAATAAGCAGTTACTTGTTCGAAAATGTGAGCGCTTCGCATACTATAGAGGTTTCCTTTTCAGCAGTTGAAGCCGTTTCGTACACGATTACAGCTTCTTCTGGATTGGGAGGAGCGATTTCTCCAGTTGGAGCTACGGAGGTAGATAGTGGTGCGGATCAACTATTTGAAATGACCCCTGAGGAGGGCTACCAAATAGCCGATGTCTTGATTGACGGGAACTCCGTTGGTGCCGTAGAAAGTTATCTTTTTGAAAATGTGACCACGGCACATACCATCGAGGTCTCTTTTGAGCGCATCACTTATATTATTACGGCCTCTTCCGGATTAGGTGGAGAGATTTCACCGGCCGGCTCCATTGAGTTGCAAGAAGGGGCTGCTCAGGTATTTGAAATGACGCCTGAAGAAGGTTTTGAAATTGCTGACGTTTTGGTCGATAATGTCTCATTGGGAGTGATCGAAAACTACACTTTTACTAATGTTACGGAAAGCCACTCTATTCATATCATATTTACTCAAATTGGTAACGAACCACCTGTTGCCGTAGCTTCGTCAAGTTTGAACGAGGGGCCAGCCCCGTTAAGCGTCAATTTTGATGGAAGTGCATCAAGCGATGATGTTGGAATTGTGGAATATACTTGGGATTTTGGAGATGGTAGTGCAATCGAGACTGGTGTAACGACAACACATGTTTATACGGCTGTAGGCGTGTATAGCGCAATTCTATCCGTTGAGGATTCCGAGGGGATTACGACCACGGATATCTTGCAAATAACTGTAGTTGAGCCAGATGGTCCAGTAGACCCAGAAGACGATTTTGTTCTATTTCCAAACCCTGCATCTGAACTTGTGGAGTTGGTTTTTGCCGAACCGATCGACGTACGGGTTATTTCTATATTTGATTTACAAGGTAAATTGCTAGAATCGATTAACCAAGAGCAATTGCAACCGGGCAATGTTTATACCATCGATGTGGCAAGTTTGTCCGCTGGCGTTTATGTGGTCGCGGCCTACGACGTGAATGGTAAATCATATGAACGTAAGATGCTCGTGCGATAATAAGGAGAATTATCAATATAATGAGATTTTCCTTTTAAGTAGGGGATATATTTCTATCATAAGTCTAGTATTTTAAATACGGTATTTTCGACAAGGGCATAAATCCCTAGTTTAGTGAGATACTTATTCCTTATATTTACTTTTCATTCAAAATACCTATCCGTATGAAAAGGTTCTCATTTTTTGCTTTTTTTGTTTTAATGGCCGGGCAAACGCTTTTTGCCAACATTACTTTACCGAATATCTTGTCGGATAATATGGTCTTACAGCGCAATGATATGGTCATGTTATGGGGCTGGGCCAATACAGGAGAGGAAATCAGTGTGGTTACTGGTTGGGACAATAAAACCTATACTGTTAAAACGGCCATTACCGCCAAATGGGAGGTAACTGTGAAAACCCCAAATGCAGGAGGCCCGTTCTTCATTAAATTTAAGGGTAATGACAATGAAGTAACGCTCAACAATATTTTGATCGGTGAAGTTTGGCTCTGTTCCGGGCAATCAAATATGCAGTGGTCGGCTACTACCAATGCAGGTATAGACAATGCAGAAGAAGAAATAGCGAAGGCAAATTATCCGAATATTAGGTTGTTTACAGTAGAAAGGCGTACCTCTGAATTTCCTCAGGAAGATTTGCCGGGAAATTGGGAAGAGTGTACACCGGAGACCATGAAAGATTTTAGTGCCATTGCCTATTTTTTCGCCAGAAGGTTACAAGGCGAACTTGATATTCCCATAGGTCTTATCGATAATGCATGGGGAGGTTCTCCGGCCGAAGTTTGGACGCCAACCTCTGTTTTTGATGAACAAGAGGATTTGGAAGCATCTGCCAAAGCCCTCGAGAGTACTCCATGGAGCCCTGTTACGCCTTCTTATCTTTACAACGCGATGGTTCACCCGTTAACCCCCTTGAAAATAGCAGGAACAATTTGGTACCAAGGAGAATCAAATGTGGGGCGCTATGAAAAATACGAAAAGTTGTTCTCTCAAATGGTAGCTTCTTGGCGGAATGCTTGGGGGTATAGTTTTCCATTTTATTATGTGCAAATCGCTCCCTACAAGTATGAGATACCAGAGACTGGTGCCTATCTACGAGATACGCAAAGAAAGGCTTTAGAGGTTATTCCTAATTCAGGAATGGTTGTGGTAAGCGATATTGCCACGATCAATGACATACACCCCCCGAATAAACAGGATGTTGGTCTTAGGTTGGCAAATTTGGCATTGAAGGAACACTATAAGGTGTATGAGGGAGAGGTTTATGGGCCATTGTTCAAAGAATTTCGAGTAGAAGGTAAAAAGATTAGAGTAATTTTTGACCATGCCAAAGGTTTAAAGGCTTTAGGAAAGACGCCCACACATTTTGAAATTGCGGGAGATGACGGGCAATTCTATCCCGCAAAGGCACGGATCAAAAACGATGAAGTTATTCTATCTTCCCGAGAAGTTAAAGAACCTAAAAGAGTACGTTTTGGTTGGAGCAATATTGCCGAACCAAACCTGTTCAATGCTGCTGATCTTCCCGCCTCAAGCTTTATTAGCGAGTAAGTGATCAAGACATCCAATTCTAAAAATGGTAAAGCTCAATAAAATTGTATTTTTGTTGTACAACAAAATTGCTATGAATTTTTCGTTTTATGAGTGGCTCAGAGGATGTGCCATAGTGGTATTTGCCATTTTATTTTTGGCTTGCAAAGAGGATAAGAAATCAAACCTTCAGCAAGAAGCCCACAAGTTTACCAACGAACTTGTCAATGAAACAAGTCCGTATTTATTACAGCATGCCCACAATCCGGTAAACTGGAAGCCTTGGAGTTCGAAGGCTCTAGAAGACGCCGAAGCGCAGCACAAATTGGTGTTGATTAGTATTGGATACTCATCATGTCATTGGTGCCATGTGATGGAAGAAGAGACGTTCGAAGATGAAGCGGTTGCAAAGTTGATGAATGAAAACTTTATCAATATTAAAGTAGATCGCGAAGAGCGTCCTGATATTGATCAAATTTACCAGACTTTTGCACAACTTACCGAAAGCAATTCAGGGTGGCCCTTAAACGTAATTACACTGCCAAACGGAAAACCGCTTTATGGAGGAACATACCATACCAAGGAGCAATGGATAGGGGTGTTGAACAAAATAAACGATCTCTATAAAAACGATGCCCAAAAAGCGGCCGAATATTCGGACATGGTAGCTGGCGGTATTGCTGAGGCGAATGCTATTGCTCCAGCTGCAGATATAGGTGTACTTACTCAACAGAACCTGAAAGAGAGTGTTGCCAATTGGAAGGGGAATTGGGATTTGGAAAGAGGGGGTGACAAGGGCGTTCAAAAATTCATGATACCTTCAAACTTAAGTTTCTTGATCGATTATGCGGTTCTAGAGGGCGATAATCGTGCCATGGGCCATGTGAAGACAACGCTTGATAAAATTGAGATGGGTGGTGTTTATGACCAGCTAGGCGGCGGATTTTACCGGTATAGTACGGATGCAGATTGGAAAATTCCCCACTTTGAAAAAATGCTTTATGATAATGCACAAGCACTTAGCCTATATTCGAAGGCCTATAGTGTATTTAAAAGTGTTGAATACAAGAATGTAGTTTGGGAGACCATCGCATTTTTGGAACGTGAAATGAAAAACCCCGAAGGAGGTTATTATGCTGCTCTTGATGCGGATAGTGATGGGGAGGAAGGTAAATTCTACGTTTGGAAGGAAAGTGAACTTAAATCGGTACTGGGCGATGACTACGACCTTTTTGCCATCTACTACAATATTGGCCCTAATAGTATATGGGAAGAGGGAAATCATGTACTTCGACTTGAGACGGATATAAAATCTTTTTTGGATGCGCAAGCTATAAGTTATTCCGATTTCGATGCTGCCAAGAACCGATGGCATAAAAAATTATTGAATGCAAGGGACAAAAGGGTGCGCCCGAGCACAGACGATAAAATAATTACCTCATGGAACGCCCTTTTGATTACGGGCCTTGTGGATGCCTACAAGGCTTTCGGTCAGCAAAGGCATTTAGATATGGCCCAGGGTATTTACCAATTCTTGAAAACCACGTCCTTTAAAAATGGGCTGCTGGTTCATACCTATAAAAAAGGAAGCGTGCATAAAGAAGGTTTTGTGGAAGATTATGCCTTTTTGGCTGAGGCCTCCCTAGCCCTATATGAAGTAACATTGGACGGTCAATACCTTGAATTTGCACAAGAAATGGTCAGAAACGTAGCTTCCAAGTTTGAAGATGAGGCTTCGGGGATGTATCGGTATAATGCTGCCTCTGAATTGATTGCGAAAATTATAAAGACCGATGATGGCGTTTTGCCTTCCCCAAATGCCGTTATGGCGCATAACCTCTTCCGATTGGGGCATATTGAATACAATATGGACTATCTTAAAAAGTCGAAGCAAATGCTTTCGGCGATGGTGCCTTCGACTATCGAGGCGCCTGCTAGTTATTCGAAGTGGAACGCACTATATTTAAACATAGCCTATCCGTTTTTTGAGGTTGCGGTAGTCGGTAACAATGCATTCCCCTTCGTCAAAGATTTGCATCAAAAACATTTACCAAATACCCTGGTTGTAGGAACGGAGACGGAAAGTAATTTGCCCTTGTTCGAAGATCGTTATGATGATGATGCCACCTATGTGTATGTGTGTCAAAATACTACATGCAAACTTCCAGTACGAACGGTGGAAGAAGCTATGCGGCAACTGCAAAATTTTTAGTACTAACCATCGAACCTTTATATCAAGGATAAATTTTACTTTTTGTTATGCAGGGAAAAATGTAACTTATGCCCTGTAATTCATTAAATGTATACTATGCAAATAAAGGAGTCTTCCGAAGTCTATGATGTAATAATTGTGGGTTCAGGTGCCGGTGGGGGTATGGCCACCAAACAACTTGCCGATGCAGGGCTTAATGTAGCGGTGGTAGAAGCGGGTCCGTTTTTTGACCCAAAAGATCCCAAAACCATGACCCAGTTGAAATGGGCTTATGAGGCGCCCAATAGAGGTGCTGGAACCACCCGCCCTTTTGGCGGATGGGATATGGCCTGGGGAGGCTGGGAAATCGAAGGAGAGCCCTATACCGTGGAGGAAGGAACCGAGTTTCGCTGGTTTCGTTCGCGAATGTTAGGTGGAAGAACAAACCATTGGGGGCGCATATCCCTGCGCTTCGGACCAGATGACTTCAAACATAAAGATATTGATGGCCTTGGGGAAAATTGGCCCATTAGCTATGATGACGTAAAGCCTTATTACGACAAGGTAGACAAATTAATTGGTGTTTTTGGAACCAATGAAGGGCTTCCTAATGATCCCGATGGATTTTTTCTTCCTCCTCCTAAACCTAGGCTTCATGAGCTTTTTTACATTAATGGAGCCAAAAAAAGTGGAATTCCCGTCATTCCAGGGAGGCTTTCGATGTTGACCAAAAAAATTAATGAAGATAGGGGGGTTTGCTTCTATTGTGGCCAATGTTCACGCTCTTGTCAGGTATATGCCGACTTTTCTTCTGGAAGCTGTTTAATATTTCCGGCCCAAAAAAGTGGGGGCAAGGTAAAACTCTTTGTGAATTGCATGGTTCGCGAAGTGACCACAAATGAAGAAGGAAAAGCTACTGGGGTATCATACATCAGTAAAGACGATAGAAAAGAGTACAAGTTGAGGGGTAAAGTAGTGGTCTTGGCGGCTTCTGCATGTAGCTCGGCCCGTATTCTGTTGAACTCAAAAAGCAAGCAACATCCCAATGGTCTTGGCAATAGTAGCGACGTGGTGGGCAAGTACCTTCATGACTCTACAGGTGCCAGTGCAGCAGGATTCATCCCAGGTCTGATGAATCGTAACGTGTCCTACAACGAAGACGGTGTTGGGGGTATGCACGTCTATTCACCATGGTGGGGCGACAATTCTAAACTTGATTTCCCAAGAGGTTATCATATAGAGGTTTGGGGAGGTATGGGTAATCCGAATTACGGGTTTGCTATGAACCCGAATGACTTTAATAAGTTTTTTGGCTTGAAAGTGGGAGGCTACGGAGACCAGCTTCGAGATGACGTTAAAAAATACTATGGTTCGGTGATAGGCTTTGGCGGAAGGGGAGAGAGTATTGCGCGAAAGGACAATTTCTGCGAAATCGACCCGACAAAAGTCGATGAGTTCGGTATTCCAATTCTAAAGTTCAATTACAAGCATTCCGAATTTGAAATAAAGCAGGCCAAGCATATGCAGGATACTTTTGAGGAGCTTATTCACAATATGGGAGGAGAATATCTGGGCAATAAGCCCGGAAAAGATCGCGATTATGGTCTTCATGCCCCCGGTGATATTATTCACGAAGTGGGTACTACACGCATGGGCGACGACCCAAAAACATCGGTTACCAATAAATTCAATCAACTGCACGATGTAGACAACGTATTTATTGTAGATGCAGGCCCATTTACTTCACAGGCTGACAAGAACTGTACTTGGACCATCTTGGCCTTGTCGTGGAGGGCATCAGATTATATTATCGAACAGTTGAAACAACAAAATATTTAAGCACCATGGACAGAAGAAAAAGTATACAGACCATGATTCTAGGTGCCGGCGCATCGGCCTTGGCCTTTCATGGTTGCAAACCGGAGGAGGAAACGAAAGTAAATGAAGAAATTCTAACTTCTGAAGATACCGATTATTGGGGTAGAACCCCCGAAGAGTTGGAAAGAGTTCAAAAGTTGCGAGCTGAACAATTATTCAGCGAACATGATTTAGAAACCATTGCCGTACTCAGTACGGTCATACTGCCTCCAAAGGATCCACATGGTGGGCCTATAGAAGCGGAAGTGCCTGAGTTTATCGAGTTCATCGCTAAAGATATTCCATCCATGCAACCGGTTCTTAGAGGGGGGCTTATGTGGTTGGACCATAAGAGTAATACCGAGTTCGAAACGGAATTCAAGTCGGCCAGTCTAGCGCAGCAAAAAGAAATCCTCGATACGATTTGCTATCACGATATCGATGTGCCATTAGATGATCAACCCTTGGAAATTCAATTCTTTTATTTGATGAGGGGTCTCACGATGACAGGGTATTATACCTCTAAGGTGGGTATTGCCGATTTGGGGTATAAGGGAAATAGCCCAAATGTTTGGGATGGTGTTCCCCAAGATGTTTTAGACCAACACGGGGTATCATACGACCCGGCCTGGATTGCTAAGTGTGTTGATCAAAGCAAGCGGAACGTAATTGCGGAATGGGACGATGATGGTAATTTATTGACCTAACAGAAAAAGTAGCAATCTTTTTATGAGGTGAGGTAAAAGTATAACAATGAGAAAATTAGTGTTATTTCTAGGTGTAATCTGGCTATCGGTTCCTTTGGTGGCGCAAGAGGTAGGGTTGCAACTCTATAGTTTAAGGAACCAGTTCAAGACAGATGTTCAAGGAACATTGGAAATTATCAAGGATTGGGGAATAACTAAAATAGAGGGGGGTGGCACGTATGGGCTTTCTATGGATACGTTTCAAGACTTATTGAAAAAGAACAATCTCGATGTAGTCAGCGTAGGAGCTAGTTTCGAAGATTTGGAAGAGAACCCTCAAAGGGTAATCGAAAATGCCAAGGCTTTTGGCGCTAAGTATGTCATGTGTGCATGGGTACCCCATGATGGTAATAAATGGGATTTGGCAGAGACCAAACATGCCACCGAGGTTTTTAATAAGGCGGGCAAGCTTTTAAAAAAGAATGGATTAATCTTGGCTTATCATGCGCACGGATACGAGTTCCGCCCTTATAAAAATGGCACCTTATTCGATTATATGGCCGAGAACGCGAAACATTTCACTTTTGAACTGGATGTATTTTGGGCACACCATGGAGGTGCCGATCCTTTGGCTCTAATGAAAAAATATCCATCGAAGTTTACCCTTATGCATCTGAAGGATATGGAAAAAGGAATAAAAGGGAATAATACCGGCGAAGAAGATGTGGAGACCAACGTAATATTGGGTCAAGGGCAAGTTGATATTGCAGGTACCGTAGCCGAAGCCAAGAAACTCGGTATCGAATATATGTTTATAGAAGATGAGTCCTCAAGGGTCGTTGAACAGGTGCCAAAGAGTTTAGAATATTTAAAAGAACTGGAATAACAGGACTTTTCGGAATTTAAGCTTGCAAATTGCCCCCAAGATTTCAAATAGGGGGCTTTTGTCTTTAGGATACTAAAATGTCTATTTTTATAATGCCATCAATTCTTAGACCCATGAAATTTCTATATTATCTAAATGTTTTTGCTATTACGCTCTTTGTTGGTTGCGATAGAAATAAGAAACCTCAAGAGACAGTTACCGAACAAACGAGACCCAATATCATTTGGTTGGTCGCTGAAGATCAGTCGCCACAGTTTTTTCCGATGTATGGTAATCAGACCATAGCATTGCCGAATTTGGAGCGGTTAGCCGCTGACGGTGTCGTTTTCGACAACGCCGTTGCCCCCGTTCCCGTCTGTGCTCCTGCACGCAGTTCACTAATTACAGGAATGTACCCCACAACTTTGGGAACGCACAATATGCGTACCTATGCCCCTTGGCGAGGTGATGGCGAAAGCCCTTACCCGAGTCTTGGCATACCTAGCTATTCCCCTATAGTGCCTAAAGGAGTGAAAATGTTTCCAGAATACCTCCGTAAGATTGGGTATTACACGGCCAATGGACCTAAAGAGGACTATAATTTCGAGAAGACAGACGCTGCATGGAATGAAAGTAGCGCGGAACGCCATTGGAGAAAACGCCATAATGACCAACCTTTCTTTACAGTGTTCAATTTTGCGGTCTGTCACGAGTCACAAATTTGGAAGCGCAGCAAAGATTCCCTTTACGTAGCGCCCGATGCGGTACCAGTTCCGCCTTATTTCCCTGATACTCCAGTTGTTCGACACGATTTGGCTGTCAATTATAGCAATCTTAAGCGATTGGATGACCAGATCGGAGAGGTCATTGCTGACCTGAAAGAGGACGGGCTTTACGAAAATAGTATCATATTTTTTTACGGGGACCATGGAGGCCCTTTTCCGCGTCACAAAAGAGCGCTCTACGACACTGGCGTGAAAGTGCCGCTGATAATCAAGTTTCCAAACAATAAAAATTCCGGAAGCCGCGATGATCGGTTGATCAGCTTTATCGATTATGCGCCTACGGTGCTTTCAATGGCCGGTATCGAACCTCCTAAAGTTATGCAAGGCGTAGCCCAATTCGGAAAATTTGAGGGGAGGAACAAGCCTGAATACACATTTCATACCTCAGACCGTTTTGATGCGATTTATGATCGATTGCGCGCAGTGCGAAATAAGCGTTTTAAATACATTAAGAGTTACAATACAGATTTGAGCCATGCACTACCGGTAGCCTATCGAGAACAGATGCCTATGATGCAAGAGCTTCGAAGCCTTTATAAAGAAGGTAAATTAAATGATGAACAGGCGTCATGGCTTAGTCCTACGAAGCCTGAAGAAGAACTTTACGATTTGGAAAAAGACCCATTTGAACTGGATAATCTGGCTCAAAGGGAAGAATTTCAAGACACTTTAAAACATTTCCGAACTGTTTTGAACGACTGGATAAAAGAAACCAATGATTTAGGACGTATTGATGAAAGTGATCTTATCGCACGCTGGGTGCCAAACGGAGAACCTCCTCAACTGGCTTCCATAGAGATGGAGGAGACCGATGGAAAAATACTATTGTCTGCCCCGAAACCGGATGCTACCATCGTTTGGAAGTCCCCCAAAGATTCGATTTGGAGTATTTATTCCGAACCGCTGCCCAATGACCGACCCTTTGAGGCAAAAGCCGAGCGGATAGGTTATGCCGATAGCGAAACGTTAATCTTCAGCGTGGAATAATGGCAAGGCTATGAATTTCGATAATTCTCGTCGAAATCAAGATCGAAAAAAAGTTCTAAAAATTTACGGAAAGTTGTCCTTGTGCCTCATATTGGCCAATAAAATGAGCCGCGGCTGTTTCTTGAAACGTTCTAAAATCTTGATAGGCCAGTACTACGGAAGAGGCACTTTTCCAGTCTAATTTATTTAACAAATAGGGGTTTCCGAAGAGATATAGGACCACATTCTTGTAGCGGAGTAAGTTATTGATCAGTTCAAATTCTTCTTCCGAAATTCCGAAATCATGGTTAGGTTTCACTTCGGGAGGGAAGAGTGACAAAAGAACGTTCTTGTTTTTATAGGCCATTACTTCTGAAGGCACTACGGATTCAAATGCCTTATGCGCTCTGATCTCATCAAAAAAAGGGTTGTCGGGTCTTCTTGAAATAGATAGTCCAATAAAATCCGAAACAAAGAATTCCGATATCTGCGATTTGTCGCCTTTGAAGAGAGTTAAACTTCCTTGGGCTATTTTTTGGTTGAGCGGCAAGGGATCGGTGAGTGCGCTATCTTTCGATTTTTTTGATGATTTCACCTTTTCCTTCAACTTCCATATACGCTCGAAACTTTCTTCGACCTGATGTTCAGTGGCCCTTTTCAAAATAGTTTCGATTCCTTCCTCGATGTGTTCCGCGAAACAGAGCATATCGTTTCCGGCATCAAACGCCAGCCATTCAAGATCACCCTTTTTCTCATAGTCTTTTGAAACTGCGTGCATGTTCAAAGCATCTGAAACAACCACCCCGGTAAAACCCAGTTTCTCGCGCAGAACACCTTTAATGATTTTTTTTGAAACACTTGATGATATTCTTTCACCTTCTGATAATGCAGGAACCGAAAGATGTCCTACCATCACCGAATCGACACCCTTATCGATCAATTTTCGAAAAGGATAAAGCTCGTTGGCTAGCAAGTCATCAAGGGATTTTTCGATTTGGGGGAGCCCCAGGTGGGAATCGATAGCGGTATCACCATGACCGGGAAAATGCTTAATAGTTGTTAATATCCCTTCCTTTTGGGTTCCTTGTAAAAATGCCCATGATTTTTGGGTTACCCTATTTTTGTCCGACCCAAAGGAACGATAGCCGATAACGGGGTTGTTCGGATTGCTATTGATGTCCACACACGGAGCAAAATTCCAGTGGATTCCGGCTACTTTACAATCTTTTGCAATTTGCTTTCCAACCTGCTCAATCAAATCTGAGTCATGATCGCTTAGGGCACCGAGAGTTATGTTATAGGGATATTGGGGGGCGTTCTCGATACGCATGGCTAAACCCCATTCGGCATCAATAGCAATTAGCAAAGGGTATTTGGCTATTTTTTGGTACCGTTCGATGAGCCCGCAAAGTCGATCGTAGCTATTGGCGTTATGTAGTACTTCTTTTTTACCCTCAAAGTTGGTAGCGGCACTAGCACGGCTATGAAAAAAACAGATTCCTCCTAGGTTATGAGTGCTTATTTTTCTTTCGAGAACCTTGATATCCTCTTCGGAGTCATTAATAAAAGCAGCAGGCATAAAAAGCTGTCCTATCTTTTCACGAAGACTCAATTGGTTCTTTACTTTCTCGTAAGGTGGTACATTATGCATCGATGGTGTCTTTTTTCTTTCCGAAATCATCTGGATACGTTATTAAACGCAGTAGAAATAGCGCTGGGAGGGCGGCTACGACTACCCAAACAAAAAATCCTCCATAGCCTAGCCACTGTTGCATATAGCCGCTGATCATACCAGGCAACATCATTCCCAAAGCCATAAAACCTGTAGCGATGGCATAATGTGAAGTCTTTGACTTCCCTTCCGCTATATAAATGAGATACATTAAGAAAGCGGCAAATCCGAATCCATAGCCGAATTTTTCAAAAATCACCGTTGCGCTGACCGCATAAAGGTTTGTCGTATGGGTTATGGCTAGCAATGCATAAAGCACATTGGGCACGTTGAGGGACAACACCATGGGCAACATCCATTTTTTTAAGCCATCTCGAGAGATGAGAATACCCCCTAATATACCTCCCAAGGAAAGAAAAATTACCCCTGCTGTCCCAAAAATTGTACCCAACTGTTCTGTAGAATACCCAAGACCTCCTTTTTCGGGGGTGTCCAATAAAAAGGGGGCGGTCATTTTGACCAATTGCGATTCACCGAGGCGGTACGTAAGAATGAATGCTAATGCAATACCGATTCCAGGCTTTTTGAAAAAGGAGGTGAAAACTTCAAGAAAACCTTTCGGCTTTTCCAAGTCGATAGCCGTTGATGATTCATATTTTGGAGTGACCAAAAGATTGGATACGGTGAGTACTAGCATCAACACAGAGGCCGTTATCATAGTGATACTCCATGCCTTGGTATTGTCTCCGTATTTGCTTTCAAGAAATCCGGCCATGATGACGATCAACCCCTCTCCCGTAACCATGGCAAGTCGATAAAAAGTGCTCCTCATACCAACGAAAAAAGATTGTTTTTTTTCACTCAGCCCCAACATATAATAGCCATCCGAGGCGATATCGTTCGTTGCCGATGCAAAGGCCGCCATCCAAAAGCAGGCTAGGGTAGCGGTAAAAAACATATTCGTGGGTAACGATAAGCCAACACCCATTAAGGCAAGGGCAATAATGAGTTGCATAACCAAAAACCATTTGCGCTTTGTGCTTTTCAGGTCCACGAACGGACTCCATAGAGGTTTCAGTACCCACGGTAAGTATAAGACGCTCGTGTATAACCCGATATCCTCATTGCTTACACCAAGCTTTTTATACATAATCACAGAAACAGTAACTACCAACACGTAGGGTAGGCCTTGGGTAAAATATAAAATGGGGACCCACGCCCACGCACGTTTATCTTTTTGAACCATGTTGTTCCGTTTACTTTAAAAATAGGATTTCAAGGGCTGCTTTTCCACCTGTACTGCCAAAAAAGTGAAGGCTTGGATTCTTTTCGGAAATTGATACCAATAAAAAGGCCTATTCTTTATCAAAAATAGGCCTTTGAGAAGTCTTTCCTATAAATTTTAGTCGAATTTGTAGCGGACAAATGCTTCCATGGCTGCATAGTCCGATAGGCCGAGAGCTCTATATCGTGCGGCGGTATCTCTGTTTCGCTCTTCAGCACGCATCCAGAATTCACGGGAGTCATCCCCTTGAAACATAACCCCGTCTTTTTGCGACTGATGGCAAAAGATGGCATAGCGTTTCTTTAGTACTTGATCAGGACTCATGGGCACCGCCATTTCGATTTCGTTAATATCCCACTCATGCCATGCGCCGCGATATAACCATAGCCAGCAGTCTTTCATGAAAGCTTCGGATTTCAGTTGTTTCATGGATTCGAAAACCGCGTCTAGACATACCCTGTGTGTGCCATGGGGGTCTGCCAAATCACCTGCGGCAAATATTTGATGTGGCTTGATTTTTTTGATGATATCCATCATGATTTTGATATCATCTTCCGATAGATTTTTTTTCTTAATGGTGCCCGTTTCATAGAATGGTAAATCTAAAAAGTGAACGTTGGCATCATCTAGTCCAAGATACCTTACGGCCGCATAAGATTCTCCGCGTCTGATATTCCCTTTTAACTTTCTTACTTCAAGGGTATCAAAACTACTTTCACTTTTGTCATGAATAGAGTCAATAATCGTTTGGGCCTCTTCCGATGGGAAAATTCGTTTTGATATTTCGGCATAGCGAAGGGCGTCTTGATCTGACACGGCAATATTACCCGAAGTCTGGTATACGACATGTACTTCATGACCCTGTTCTATCAATCGGTCAAAGGTTCCGCCCATGGAGATAACATCATCATCAGGGTGTGGACTGAAAATAATGACCCTTTTTTGAGCTGGTTCTGCACGTTCTGGTCTACTGGTATCATCTGCGTTAGGTTTTCCCCCAGGCCATCCGGTAATCGTATGTTGTAATCTATTGAACATTCTTATATTCAAATCATACGAGTCTTCAGCGGTCAACAAGCCAGACATACCATTATCGTTATAATCTTTATCGGTAAGGCTAAGAATCGACTTACCTGTTTCTCCACAGAGCCAGACTATGGCTTTGGCGGTGAGTTCTTCGGTCCATTCCAACGATTCATCGACCAACCATGGGGTTTTATTTCTGGTAAGTTCGCTTCCCGCTCCCACATCCAACACAAACGTGCAATTGTCATGCTCCTGTAAATAGGTAGCAGGTACATGTGAAGAAATGTCACCTTCAATAGTTTTCTTTATGACATCGGCCTTATTTTGTCCCCAGCCCAATAAAACAATTCTTCTAGCACTTCTTACTGTGGCGATACCCATGGTGATCGCTTTTCGGGGTACGTTATCGATACCCAAAAAAGATGGGGCTGCATCAACACGTGTTATATGGTCAAGTGTGATGACCCTCGTACCTGAATTGTAGTGAGATCCTGGTTCATTGAAGCCGATATGGCCCGTGCGCCCAATGCCAAGAAGTTGAAAATCGATGCCTCCGAATCGTTTTATTTCCTTTTCATAAGAAAGGCAATAATCGATAACGGAATCTCCCGAAATCATACCATCTGGAATATGAATATTCTCGGAAGGAATATCGATATGGTTGAATAAATGTTCGTGCATAAAATACCAATAACTCTGACGATTATCCTTTTCCATAGGTAGATATTCATCAAGATTAAAAGTAACGACATTGGAAAAGCTTAAGCCTTCTTCTTTATGCATGCGAACCAGTTCTTCATAAACTCCAATTGGGGATGATCCAGTCGCAAGCCCTAAGACACAAACCTCATTGGAAGTTTGTTTCGTTTGTATTAAATCCGCAATCTCCTGTGCGACCTTTGTTGAAGCCTCTTTTGAATCTTCGAAAATGACATTATGAATTTTTTCGAATCGGGTTTCCTCAAATTGACCTACTGGTCGATAGGCGATGGTTGATGTTTTTTTCTCTAAGAATGTTTTCATTTTCGTTTTCTTACGTTTGAGCGATGACAATTAGAATTCGTGCAAATGTAGGCAATTTAATTACAAATTGCTGTTTTGTGCTTCTAATTTTGCTGTTTTTTGCTTTTTTTAATAGTTTGATAATATTAAAGCTGTAAAAAACGGCAAATCATAATTAATTTTCTATTTTTGCTTCAATCTAATAAGATATACGTTTAGCGCATGTTAAAGGAAGAGAGGCAACAGACCATATTGAGTGAGGTAGAACTTCACAACCGTATTCTCTTGACCGACATTGCCGATGCGTTAGACGTCTCGATTGATACGGTCAGAAGAGATGTCAAAGAACTTGATGCCGAAAATAAACTGAAGAAGGTTCATGGAGGTGCTATTTCCTTGGGTTTTACTTCTAGTAGCGTTCGAAGCGATAATATTTATAGACTAGAACAGAAAAGAAAGATTGCCGAAAAAGCTTTGGATCTTTTAAAACCGGGGGGCGTGATTTTTGTTGATGGAGGCACGACCTGTTCAGAATTGGCGAGGCTGATTCCGGCAAACCTAGAGCTCACCTGCTTTACCCATAGTCTACCGGTCGCTACAGAGCTTCTTTCCAAGACCGGCCTTACAGTTATTATGGTAGGGGGGCAGGTTTCTAGTGAATCCCAGACCGCTATCGGGGCAAATGCGATACACAATCTTTCGGAAATCAAGGTCGACTATAGCTTTATTGGTACCGGTTATGTAGATTCTTACTACGGGCTTACCGAATTCGATTGGGATATTGTACAGGTAAAAAAAGCAATCATAAAAAGCTCAAAAAAAACAGTACTTTTATCTATTTCTGAGAAGTTGAATTCTCAGCACCGATATAAAAGTTGTGATATTAACGCCATCAACACCATGATTACCGAACTAAATCCTGAAAATAAATTGTTGGATTCCTTTAGAAATCATGATATTCGAATTTTATAATGCCATGAAATATACCAAAATAACAGAGACTCCATCAAACCACGACCATTTGGAAAATCTCGATTCGACCTCGATTCTCCAAAAAATGAATGAGGAAGATAAAAAGGTCGCAGAGGCCGTTGAGGAGGCTATCCCCCAAATTTCAAAATTAGTGGACGCTTTGGCGGATCGATTTGAAAAAGGCGGTCGTTTGTTCTATATCGGAGCGGGAACCAGTGGTCGTCTCGGTATTTTAGATGCCTCTGAGATACCCCCGACCTATGGTATGCCCCATACCCGTGTTATTGGATTGATTGCCGGGGGTGATGTCGCTATTAGAAAATCTGTGGAACATGCGGAAGACGATTCGGATCAAGCTTGGAAAGATCTAACGGCGTACGATATTTCAGATTTGGATGTGGTGGTAGGTATTGCCGCCTCTGGCACCACACCATATGTTTTAGGGGGCATCGCCGACGCAAAAGAACATGGTTTATTGACTGCTGGAATTACGAACAATCCTGGTTCACCGCTAGCTGAAGCTGCCGACATCCCTATAGAGATAAACGTGGGGCCCGAATTCGTAACTGGAAGTACTCGAATGAAAAGTGGTACATCTCAGAAATTGGCGCTGAATATGATTTCTACGGCATTGATGATACGTATTGGTCGCGTCAAAGGAAATAAAATGGTCCATATGCAATTGAGCAACGACAAATTGGTCGATCGTGGCACGAGATATGTGATGGAAGGCCTTGATGTGGATTATGAAGAAGCGCAAGAATTGTTGAAGAAACACGGATCTGTCAAGGAAGCCATAGCGGCCGGAAAGTGACGATAATTTCAAAAAGGACTTTATTTTTTAATGGTCTCGACCTCTTTCGGGGTTATCATTTTTTCGGAAGTATTTCCCCATGAGTTCATTATAAAATTCATAACGTCGGCAACTTCTTGATCGTCAAGACCTAATGGGGCCATTACATTGTTATAGGTGACGCCATTCACCGTTATTTCACCTTGCTGACCATATTTCACCCCACGAATGCTTGCCTCACGATTTTCCATTAGATAGTCGGACTCGGCCAAGGGCGGAAATGTGTGAGCAATACCTTCACCTTGTTCAAGATGGCAAGAGGCGCAGAAATCGCTGTAAATCTCATTACCGCGTTGCATGCTTGCTTTGAGTTCGGAATTTTGGGAAAAACAGATACTTATTCCCGAAAAGAAAAATATAAAGATTACAAAATGTACCTTCATTGATAATTCGTTAAGAAGTCAATTGTAGTGCCTGAACCCGGTTAAAACTAGTCTTTAGGATTGAGTTTGTATATGCCCTTGCCTTCTACAGCAACGTATAACATGCCATTCGGTCCTTCCTTTACATCGCGTACACGACCGATACCATCTAAGAGCTTTTCGCGCTTTACCACTTTATTCCCTTCGACGATTAATCGTTCTAAGTATTGAAATTTTAAGGAGCCTACAAGGATACTTCCTTTCCAATCCCCGTATTTAGAACTCGTCACAAAAGTCATACCACTGGGTGCTATACTGGGTACCCAGTAGTGAAAGGGCTGCGTCATGCCCTCCATTTCTGTTTTATCGGTAATAGGGGTGCCGCTATAGTTGATGCCGTAAGTAACCACAGGCCAACCATAATTGGCTCCTGCTTTAATGATGTTTATTTCGTCACCGCCACGAGGGCCATGTTCATTGTCCCATATAGCTCCAGTTTCAGGATGCATCGCTAAACCCTGGGGGTTTCGGTGACCGTAGCTGTAAATGGCTGTTTTTGCACCATTCGTACCCACAAATGGATTATCGTCAGGTATGGTCCCATCATCAAAAAAACGATAGATTTTACCGCCGTCTCGAGTTATATCCTGAGGGTTTTCGTCCCTAGCCCCTCTTTCCCCTATGGACAAATAAAGATATCCATCGTTATCGAATTGTATGCGTGAACCGAAGTGCTGACCCTTGGTGGTGTTAGGAGATGCTTTGTAAAGTAACTCTTTGTTTACTAATGAATTGTCTTCAATCTTTGCTCGTATTAAAGCCGTATTCCCTCCTTTTTCCTCACCCTCTTCAGAGGCAAATGATAGGTAGACCCAGCCGTTGTTTTTATAATCGGGATGTACTTCGACATCCAGCAATCCTCCTTGGCCTCTGACATAAACCTCTGGAACATTTGTTATTTTATTTTTCACCCCATCTTTGAAATGTATCAATTCTCCTGACTTTTCGGTGACCAGCATGCTTCCATCAGGCAAAAAAGCCATGCCCCACGGAGTTTGTAGTTCGTCGATTAATAATATTGGCTCAAAAGGCACTTTGCTTGGGTTATCTACTTTATTTTCAGGGTCTTGAGCGCATGAAAAACTTAAGGCTCCAATAATTAGATAGAGTAATAGTACACTTTTTCTCACGTTGCGACGTTTAATGATAATAATAAGGTAGGCTCTAGGGTCAAATATAATTAGAAAATATAAGTTAAAACAATTACTTGAAAGAATAAAAGGCTACCCAAATCGCCTTTATTCTTACTAAATACGACTTAACCTATGCTCCCCAAAAAATCGAGACATTTTTTATATGTCTTTTTGCTATTGACTTTGTCGGTAATAGGTACTTCGGCCGTTGCGAGCAATAGAGTGTATGCGGTTCTCGCCGAGGTTGCTACCAGCGTAAAAATGGCCACCTCTACAACACGGGTTGTGGTGGAGTCAGTAAAAGAAAGCCATAAAAAAAGTATTCAATCAGACATTTCGAATAAAATGGCCGCCCCGATGTACACGACCATTATTCAGGGTGCGGATGACCTGGTCAATTGTACCAATGATGGTGCCACCATTGCCCGGTTTATTTTATGTGGTGATTCGGACGACAGAAATATTAGCTTGTCAGGTGGACCGTATGGGGCTGTCTCATGGCAACAGTTGACTGGAGCCACACCAAATACCAATATCGAATGTCCGGATTATGTTTCGGCCTATACCGAAGTGTCGACCTCCCCAACTTTTAATTTAGATGCTAGCAGCATCTCTGCCGTAAACGGCGCTGAGTTCAGGGTTCAAATAAATGGGGGGCAATTCTACTATTTTGAAGTGATCAAGAGTACGATTACACAGACCTTTACGAAGAAGGATTTTGTTTGTAATAACCCTGGAAGAATTGAGATAACCGGTCTTCCCAACAGCTATCAGTTCCGGATTAGAGAAGGTTCCAACCCTTTTGGCCCTTATCAATCCTCCTCTATTTTTCCTAACCTTGATCCCGGTTTTTATACAGTTCAGGCTCGATTGAATATTGCCGGGCAAGTATGCGAGTATTTGTACGATGTCATAGAGATTCGTCAAATAGATATTGAAATCGATGTGACCTTTACCAATCCCGTTTGTAGTGGTGAGACAGGAAATATCGACGTGACCGTAAATCCTGATGTACCCGGGCCTTATGTATATACCCTGTTGGATGAGAATGGAGCAGAAATTGCCTTTACCTCGACTATTTCAAGTAATACCTATACGTTCAACGACGTAAGTGAAGGTACTTATGCTATAAAGGTCGAAACCAATGATTGTAAAGAAGATATTCCAAACGGCATTCCAGCGCCCATACAGTATACCGATACCAGTGGAAACCCAATTACGGTAGGTACCGGGCTTAATCCAATCTCGGTAATTACCGACACTAATGGAATGAGTTTTGGTTGTGCTACGATATCAGCAGTGAATATTGACGTCACGCCTTCAGGAGGTTCTGGCACCTATAGTTATACGGTCAGCGATGGCGGTAATTCTGGAGGTTTGTTTACCGGTACTAGCACGTATACAGTAACAAGCCCCGGAACCTATACTTTTTTCATTACCGACGATCAAGGGTGTACCGCGGAAAAATCGGAGTATGTTGCCGAACTTGACCCTCCCGATGTCAGTGCCGGACCCATAACGGGAACCTGTACTAATGGAGGGGGTAAGGTTGATTTTACGATTATTGATGCTAAGGGTTTTAATCTGGAATATCGTGCTACCAATAACCCTAGTGATGCTTTTACATCATCACCCACTATACCGGTTGCTGACGGAACCTACAATATAGTAGAAGTAAGGTATTCCCAAGGGGCATTCACCTGTGTTTTGGCACTGCCTTCGGTGACCGTGACCTCACAAGGTGGACTATCTGGTTCAGCAAGCTTGACCCAAGACTATACCTGTTCAAATGGGGGTGCGACCATAGATTTTAGTGCCGCTAGCGGTGGTTCTGGAACAGGATACGCCTATAGTATTGATAATATAACTTATCAATCTGGAACTAGTTTTACAGGATTGACACCAGGTACTTATATTCCCTATATTAGGGACGATGCAAATTGTTATCAGGCATTGGCACCAATTACGATATCCGAGCCAATACCGCCGACCGCTATCAATTTCGTTCAAGACAATCTCGATTGTGCCACAGGTACCAGTAGGGTATCTATTGATGTACAACCTGCTTCATTTTCCGTGGCTCAATATGAAATAGTTTCCTCGAATCCTGCTACCACCCTGCCTGCTCCCCAAGCGAGTAATGTGTTTAGCGGACTTCCCTTGGATACGTCGTACCAGTTTGAAATTACCGACACCGATGGTTGTGTGTATTCGGCTAGTTTTACTACGGGCGGTTTCAGTAGTATAAGGGCGCGGGTAAAATCTGGGGGCGACCGAAGGGTTTGCCCAAGTGCTACGGACGGTAATGGGGCGTTCCTCGTTGATGGATTTGCCACGGACTACGATTACACTATTACGCTTTTGCCTAGTACACCCATTGCCAGTGGCACAAATAGTAGTGATTTGGAGATTCCGATTACGAATATAGGTGCAGGAACCTACGAAATAACAGTGACGGATAATGACACAAATTGTACTTCTACCGCATCATTCGATGTGGAGGAAGCGGCGACTCCTTTAAGTATTACTCCGACTGTAACCGATATGAGTTGTCAGAACAATAATATTGGAAGGGTGCGTGCAAATGCAACAGGCGGATTTGGAGGGTATCGGTATGAGCTACAGTGGCCGTCCCCTCCTGGTACGCTCCAAGGACCCAAAACCGGTAGAACCTTTGGTAACCTTACTGCGGAGGGAATCTATACGCTTACGGTAACCGATTCGGAAGGCTGTACCGCTACCACAACATTTACATTGACCGCCGTAAGTGCTCCAAGTATTAGTTTTGACGCGGCCGATTATTGCTACTCTTCTACTAATGATGCCGAAATTACAGTTTCGTCAACAGCGGGTAGCGCTGCTTTAGCAACCCACCAATATCGAATTAATGGGGGAGCCTTGCAGACACCGACCGTGGCGGGCACCCATACGTTTACCAATCTAGTACCAGGTAATTATACCATTGAGGTAGTAGATGGCAACGGGTGTTTAGCGCAGACAACTACTATTCGTATACCACCTCAAATTCAGGTCAATATTGACGCTGTAAGAGAGATTCCTTGCGGAGGGGATGGCGAAATGGAAATAACGGTTTCCGGGGGCGATGTAAGTAATTTGGCTGCCACCTCTTATACCATATTTAAAGATGGAGTGCCTGTACCTGGGCATAATGGCACTGTCATTCCGTCCAACCCTTTCACTTATACGATTCCTTATGGTGAACATGGGGATTATACGGTATCCGTTACCGATTCCAATACCTGTAGCAATATATCGGAGGTACTAACCTTCGCCGAACCTACCAACATTGCAGCAACGGAACGTATCATCGGCCCTAGTTGCGGTGATCCGAATAGTGGTTTCGTAGAGGTTATTCCTACGGTGTCTTCAGGAGTGCCGCCATTTGAAGTGGTATTTGCCCCAGCCGGTACATTGGTCGCCGACCCCAATACTCCCGACCCTACCTTGACCTATAATTTTTCATCGCAGACTATTTATTCGGGCCTAGCTGCAGGAAATTATGAATATTTGGTAAAAGATTCAAGAGATTGTATTACGGCGGTGACCTCAATAACGGTGGTAGATGACCCCAACCCTTCACCGGATATGACTGTGGCACCCATCGATGCTGCATGCTCTTCAGGTAATCTTTCAGGGGGTGTTACGGTTACTTTAGCTACGCCTGGCAGCCCGAATTACACTGTTATTGTAGAAGACAATTTTGGTAATCCTTTCGTAACCCAAAACGATGTGGCCCCTGGCGATTTTCCGCTGTCGGTAACTGATCCTAGTCTAGTACCTGGCGATTATCAAGTTATAATTCTTGATGCAAGGGGATGTAGGGATATTGAACCTATAACAATAGGCACTTTAAACCTCGATATCGTACCGACCTATCCGGCACCTCCGGTTACTTGTACCCCGGGCGGTACGACAGTTTGCGTTGATATCGTCAATGGTTCAGGAAGTTATGAAATCCGTTTGACAGATCCTGATCCGAATGTGGGTTGGGTGACGCCTAACAATCCACCGGCCAACCATTGCTTCAGTAACCTTTTGTTCGGTGTCTCTTACACCGTTGATGTGCGCGACCTGGTCACAGGATGTATGTATACTGAAATAATAACCCTTCCTGATGGACCTGGGTCTAGCGTTGTTTTGACGGTGGATAATGCTACCTGTAGAAATGGGGATGTTGGCCTAAATTATACCATTTCTTCCGGTACGGCTCCGTTTGATGTCTTTATCACGAACTTGAACACCGGAGATGTGGTCTATAATGTATCCGGTTCCCTACTCAATACACTTGCTACACCATTAACGGTACCTTCGGGTCGATATGGAATTTCAGTAGTCGATGCGGGCGATTGTTCTAGTGGCGATGAAGATGAGGCGATATTGAATACCCCTAGAGTTGATATAATAGATAATCAAAATGCAAATTGTAATGCATTGGGGCAGCTAACCGTTCGAGGAAGTGGGGGCACACCCTATGCTACAGGGAGTCCGTACCTGTACGCTTATGTGCCTTCGGGCACGCCAGTGGACAATGATGGAACCCTTACCCCGGCCGATCCTTCCGACGACTTTTCAGATGCTGCTACAGTCTCTCTTCCGGGAGCATTGGCCCCAGGTATCAACTATGATATTTGGGTCAAGGATGCGAATGATTGCGCCTACATGGTTTCCGCGGCCGTGGTTCAGTTAGACCCGGACTTACCGACTCCATCCATTACCGTTAACAATCAATGTGATGTAACCACTCCTGTGGGTGGGTTTACCATAACGGTCGAAATGCCAGGGGATATTGATACACCCACCTTCACATTGAATGGTGTAAGTCAGACGCCTGTCTATACACCGGGAACTCCTACTCAAGCGGTGTTCACCGTAAATAACATAGGTGATTATCCGGTTTATGTGATCGATGCAGATGGTTGCGATGTAGAAGATGTTGCGGAAGTATACCAAGTACTTTCAGCTTCAGGGGATTTTAGTACTGAGCCCAGTTGTGAAGATGCTAACGGGGCTATAACGATTACAGCGGATGGTGGTAGTGGTGATTTCACCTACGTGCTGACCGGAACAGATATGTTTGGTGGTGCAGTTAACATTACCGATGCAAACAGTGATGGGGTGTTCCCGAATATTCCTCCTGGAGATTATCAAGTAGAGGTAACCGATAATCTTGTTGACGATGGAGTCAACAACTGTACCTTTATTGTTGACAACATTATCAGAACTACCCCTGTTCAACCTATAATCGATGAAACCGGAGAAAGTGATGTGAGCTGTAATGGTTTGGGTGATGGAAGTATCGCACTTTCCCTTCAAGCAGGAACCGATGCAGATGGCATTCAAGAGTACAATCTATACAATGGCACCTTGCCGCTGCCTGGAGCCGCTGTCCCGATTGCCACGAACAATTCTGGGGCATTTAACAATTTAGTTCCGGGAGACTACGTCGTAGAAGTCGTAACAAATCGAAATTGTTTCGATCGGGAATATGTAAGAATAAATGAGCCGCCAGTTTTTGAGATTGATGTAACGGCCGGTACATTGCTTTGTAATCCGAATGCGAATCAGTTTAGCACTACTATCGTCAGTGCCTCAATAGTTGGTGCTAATACAGGTAATGGTGCGCCCTACGGATATAAAATAAACTTGGCCGACAGTTATCAATCCAGCCCTGATTTTGAAATTGTGGATACGGGCCTTGATCAAGTGATTACAATATATGCCATTGATGCCAACGGCTGCGAGTTCAACGATTCCGTAACGGTTCTAGCTCCTACTGCCGTAAGTGCTACCATTACCCAAATATCGCCAATGGATTGTGAGAACCCTGAACGCATTCGCATCGATGTAACCGGTAGTACTAACTTTATTATTGAAGACCAAGGTTTCTCCGTATCTCCTGTTGGTAGCGTTTCACAACCTAGTGGAAGCTCTATAATAATGGATCTGCCAATGGTAGCGGGTGAATATCGCTTGCAGGTCAACGACGTTGGTGGATGTGCCTATCCTATTCCTGCCTATGTAGTGGCGGAACCGGTTTTGCCTACCGCTACGATCAATGAAGTTGAGCCGGTAGGATGCTTAGGAGCTACCGATGGAGAATTGACCATATCGGTAAGTAATTACACAGGTTCTTATGAATACTGGGTTTACGATGCAAGCGATCCCGGTTTTACAGGGGGTAGTTTCGGAAGCCCAGTTTCCGGAAATTCGACAGGTACCATAAATATGTTGACAGACGGTAATCCTGCAACTATAACAGGATTGCCCGGCGGTAATTTACGCGTGGTTATCCGAGAATTGGGTACAACGGCTTCTTCTTGTAATGTCTTCAGCAATGTAACCACGATTCGGATGCCAAGCGAGCAATTGGTGATTACCACTTTGGACGAAATTGGCAGGGTAGGTTGTAATGACAACTTGGGAGAAATCGTCGCGACAACAGAGGGAGGCTGGGAGAGCTCTCCTTATGAATATATGTTGGAATATGAGAATCCTGTAGGTAGTGGTTTTGCACCTCACTCCAATCCTTCCTATTCAACTTTTGCGGCAAACGGAGGTAACAATAGGTTTGTCGGACTCGCCAGTGGAAATTATAGGGTTACGGTAAGGGATGTCGAAGGATGTACCCATACTAGTGAACTGGAACTTCTTGCGGTACCTGTAATTCAGGCTGAAGCACAAATAACACGAGAGCTCGAGTGCCCACAAGGAAATGATGCAGTCATTGTTGCGGTCGAACCGGGCACATCGACTCCAGGTGCGATCGGTGGGGTGCCAGGGGGAGGGTATCAATATCGATTAATCGAACTGGATCCAAATAATTTAGACCCTACCGATCCTATCAATCATATTCGCGCAACAGGATTACAAAACGAACCCGAATTCGAGGGTTCAAGCGGAACTGGTGTTATTCCGGGGGGGTGGTATACCATTGAAGTGGTCTCAACGCTAAACTGTCAAACTTATACACCTCCAGTTGAGGTTATTGCCCCTCCGGCAATTAATCCTGTACTTATTCAAACCTCTGTGCCCGCTTGTGGTAATATAGCGACTATGATGATTCGGGTGAACAATCCACAAGGTGGAACCTATGAATACAGTGTGAATAATTCTGGCGGTCCTTGGTTGCCCATAGATGAGTTTGATAGTAATGGACTTCCGGTTAAAACGGGTATTCCTGGTACTATTGGAAACTCATATCGTTATGAGGTTCGTAAGGTAGGAAGTTTGACCTCGTGTTTGGCACGTAAGACCAATGGTTTAACCATAACTGATGCTGAACCTCTGAGTTTAGATCCGACATCGCCGACTTTTGATGTTTCCTGTGCCTATGAGGTCGATGGTAGGATAGAGGCAATAGCTAATGGAGGAACTGGTATTTATGAGTTTAGAATTTATGACACGGATCCAGGTTCGGATGCTTTTGCCGCCGAGCTGTTGCCTACCTATAATAACTTGCCTATGCAAGATTATGGTACTTTCGAGAATCTGGATGCTGGCACATATTGGATTTCGGTGATTAGCCGTCAAAACTGTGGTGTGGTACAAGGGCCGTTCGTGATTGACCCCGCAGAACCGGTTACTTTAGATTATAGTTCCACACCGACTTCTTGTTTTGGAGAAGCCGATGGATCTATTACGATGAATGTCACCAGTGCAACGGCAGGTTTGGTAAAATTCGCAATAGAACCGAATTTGAGTGAATTCTTTACCGATCCCGATAATCCTATGTCGTATACTTTTACCGATTTGCCTGCCAACACTCCGAATAACCCATCTTATACTGTTTTGGCACAAGATGCAGAGGGATGTCCGCAGACCTTTGAGATCGTTGTTACCGAACCTGATGAACTTTTAGTTGTCGATGTGGCGACCACACCGGAAACCTGTATTGGGGTTGCCGACGGCACCGCGCAGTTGACCCTAACTGGCGGAACACCTTTTGTAGATCCGGTTACTTTCACGCCCTATTACGAAACTCGATTGGTGGGGCCTAATTCTGATGGTACGGAGGTATTTGTGAGAAACGATAATCTTTTCTTTGACAATTTGATAGGTGGAGAGAGCTACTTCGTCTTTGTTCAGGATGCCAACCTATGCGGTACAAATGTTATGATTCCTATTGAGATTGGCGTAGATCTAACGGCAGAACCTGTTATAGTCTATGGTTGTGAAGGAATTTTTCCGAATAGCACTACTACCATTCAAATGCAGGACCCTGATTTGATACCTGAGCTTTTATTTGCGATAGACCCGGTGGATCCGACCGATGCCATTTCGGCTATGGCAGATACCGTATTTGCTTGGGGAAACCTCCCCGAGGGTGATCATACGGTGTATATTTATCATGGGAACGGATGTACCAATTCCGTCGATTTCACAATTGATGCCTACGAGCCTCTAACGTTGGTTGCCGAGAAAACGGGTCCGAACGAGATAACGGCTACCGCAAGCGGCGGTTATGGCGGACACGAATTCTTCTTTGATGGAGTATCCTATGGTGATACGGGCATATTTACTACGACAGAAAGCGGCACTGTAGAGATCAGGGTAGTCGACCAAAGCGGTTGTGAGGCTATAGCCGTAATACCATTCGAATTTACCGGAATGATTGAAATACCTAATTTCTTCACTCCGAATGGGGATAACGAAAATGATTTCTGGGCACCGACCAATAGGGAATTCTTCCCTAATATCGAGGTCATTATCTATGACCGGTATGGGAGGGTAGTCGCCAGACTCGATCAGGTCTCAAAATGGGATGGTAGATATGACGGAAAAGAATTGCCTACCGGAGACTATTGGTATGTAGTCAACCAAAATGACGAGCGCGAGATTCGATATGTGGGCCACTTTACCCTCTATCGATAGAGCAAATTCTTAGTTTGTTTAGTAAAAACGGATATCAAGTATGTTATCCGTTTTCTTTTTGTCTATTTTTCTGGGTAATTCGTATATTTAGAATGAAGACCGACTTTTAAAGTACATTCCCAACTTTGTGATTTCATGCGACTCAAAATCCATCATGTGCTCCTAATGTTAAGTTTTCAAAGTTGTGCCTCACAATCAAAACCAAATTTGATAGATAATGAATTCGAGGCCATAACAAAAGAGAAGTTTAATTATTATCTCTACTATCCCGACGATTACGATACCGAAGAAGAAAAAGAGTTTCCCTTATTACTATTCTTGCATGGTGGCGGTGAATCGGGTGCCGAGTTAGGTGCTATAAAAAGAAATGGGCCTCCGAAATTAATAGCCAGTGGAAAAAAGTTTCCATTTCTGATTCTGGCTCCTCAAAATCCTCATAAGAAAAAATGGTGGAACATCAGAGCCTTAATGAAATTGTTGGATAGTGTAATTTCCAATAATCGGGTCGACAAAAAACGAATTTATTTGACCGGATTGAGCAGGGGAGGAGGTGCGGCTTGGGAATTGGCCGTTCAATATCCGGAAAAATTTGCGGCCATGGCGGTCGTCTGCGGAATGGCCCCTACACCCTATGCATCCTGGATTGATAAAAGGATGCCGATTTGGGTGTTTCACGGTGAAGAAGATCAATCCATTCCCATATCGGAGTCTGAAGAAATGGTCGATAAATTGAAAGAAATGGGCCATGATATACGATTTACCCGATATCCCGGAGTGGGTCACGATGCATGGATTCCGGCATACCAGACCGATGAACTATATGAATGGTTCATTCAACAGCGGCGAAATGATTAGGTTGGAGTTGCTAATGCTTTTAATTTCGTAAGAAAAACGGCGGCAGTTTAAATGAGGATTCACAATTTGTTATCTAAAAAATGATACGAACATGGTAAAATTTAAAGGTTATACTACAATTAGGCAGTTGCCCACTATGCTATTCTGTTTATTTCTAGCCACGGGCAATATATGGGCCTTAGAGGAAACAACAGAAGCCAAGAAAAAACCCAGAAACGTTATTTTTATCTTGACAGACGACCATCGCTATGATTACATGGGCTTTACGGGTAAAGTACCGTGGTTGGAAACACCCAACATGGATAAACTAGCGGAAGAAGGGGCCTATTTTTCCAATGCCTTTGTGACTACTTCTCTATGCTCGCCGAGCCGTGCTTCAATATTAACCGGGCAGTTTTCGCATTCGCATACAATCGTTGATAATCAAGCACCAGACCCTGGAAATCTCACATACTTTCCACAGTTTTTGGAAAAAGCGGGATACCAAACCGGGTTTTTTGGAAAATGGCATATGGGCGATCACGGGGATGAGCCTCAGCCCGGATTCACGCATTGGGAAAGTTTCCCAGGGCAAGGCGTCTACTATAACCCCACATTGAACATTAATGGTCAAAGGGTGGCCTATAAGGATTCTACCTACATTACGGACTTGTTGACGGAGCATGCTATAGATTGGATGGATAATCGGGATAAGAAAAAGCCGTTTTTCCTTTACTTATCACATAAAGCCGTTCATGCGGGCTTTCAACCGGCGCGAAGACATAAAGGCAGGTACAAGGGTAAAAAGATAGAGCTTCCCGCTACGTACGGTCAAACATTGACCGGTGAATATCGTGATTTGAAATGGCCCCAGTGGGTCGCCGATCAACGGGTGAGTTGGCATGGTGTTGATTATATGTACCATAGCTTTATGAACATACACGAGATGGTCGTCGACTATTGCGAAACCCTATTGGGCGTTGATGAAAGTATCGGAAGTGTAATGGATTATCTCAAGCGGGAAGGTCTTGATGAATCTACCCTAGTAATTTATATGGGAGATAATGGATTTAGTTGGGGCGAACACGGGTTGATAGATAAGCGCCATTTTTATGAGGAATCGGTAAAAGTGCCCTTATTGGTAAGATGTCCTGAATTGTTCGAAGGCGGGGTTAGGCCCGAGGCCATGGTACAGAACATAGACATTGCACCTACCGTTCTTTCTGAGGCTGGAGTAGTACAACCTGAAACTATGCCAGGGGTATCCTTCATTCCTATATTAACGGGAAACACAAGTGCACCAGTGAGAAGTGAGATTTTCTATGAGTATTTTTGGGAATATGATTTTCCTATGACCCCGACTGTTTTTGGTATGCGTACGGATAAGTATAAGTACATAAAATATCAAGGGATATGGGATAGAAATGAACTCTATGATTTAGAGAACGATCCTGACGAAATGTATAACCTAATTGCCGATTCTGATAAGCAAGAGATTGTAAAATCCATGTCCACGGCCATTTATGATTGGCTCAAGGAAACGAATGGGATGCAAATTCCCTTAAAAAGAACGATCAAATATCGATTTGGAGATTTTAAACATAAAAATGAGTATTGACCAGGTCATGCATGTCAAAAATCTAGGACCATTAATTTTACAGATGCTTTTTTACCTTACCGAAATCTACTGTTTCAAAATCATAATGACCAAGTAGGATAGGTGTTATGTTAATCAGGGGGTACTTTGGTGCAGATAATCAGTACTTTCTGTTCGTTCTGGTCGGTAGCGAAGAACAGATAGTCTTCCCCACCATCCCGAATATTGAATTTCTTTTTTAAAGTGGCCACAGTTTCTGGAAAATTCCGGGTAGCAATATTCGCATATTTTATTTGCTGGGCCTTCACCGTTTTTTTGGAATAAGGGATGACCTTTTTAATTAAAAACCTTCTTCCCGGGAACTTTGAAAGCTTACTAGTAGTATATAAATGTGTGTGACGGTGCAATTTCTTCAGCCCTAGACGAGAGCCTACAAGCTTAAATGCCCCTGCTTTTAGAATAGCCGGATTTGGACTGTACAAATAGTCAAGGGGTTCTGAAAATTGTGAAATTGCCCGATCCTCTTCCTCAAGGGCGTAATCAAAGGTCGTTCTGCCTTTCTTCTTTAAGTTTACCGTTTTTATTCGAATTTCACCTTCATATCCCTTTTCCAATATCCATAGCAATTCTTTGACTTCATTGTGAACGGCTACAACATGTATTTCCTTGATACCGGTAAGCTGATCGATACCAAGGGCAATATCGAGTAGTGGCGCTGTCTTTATAAGCACATTATTGCTTTTCAAAAATAAAAGGTCTAAATGCTCTAGCACATTGGGCTCGGAATCGGTCAATAGAAATACTTTTTTTTTAGTGCTGTCCCTTCTAGCCGGATCGATATACACCCAGTCAAAAATTGTCCCGGAATTCGAGAGCACATCCATTCCATTTCCGGATATAGCGGTGATATTGTCTGCCCCTAAAATCTTAAAATTATAAGATGCAATATCTGAAAGGTTTTTATCCATCTCACAATGGAAGACTTTGGCTATTTTTTTACTAAAAAAAAAGGTGTCGACACCATACCCTCCGGTCACGTCGAGAAGCGAATTTCCCGATACAATTTCCGTTTTATATTTCGCCGTAATTTCTGAGGAAGTTTGCTCTATATTCAGTTTTGACGGATAATAAATTTTTGGGGTAGAGAACCATGTCGGAAGTTTTTTTTCACATTTTTTACGGCTTTCTAGTTGTTGCGCTAGTTCCTTGTTGGAAACTAAGTCAAAAAAGGGTGGTTTAAGTATAACTGACAGGGTGTCAGTATTAAAATTGTTACGTATAAAACTTTGTACACCAGTATGTAATATGTGTTTATTCAAAGTAAAACTATATACTTTTGGTAAGTGATTTTACGATTTTGTTCTCGGCTAAAAATTCCTTTAAAATCACTTTTAGCGCGGTGTAACCTGGAACTGCTACAATCATTCCCACGACTCCGAACAATAGACCGGCAATAATGATGATCAAAAATATTTCCAAAGGATGGGATTTTACACTATTCGAAAAAATAATCGGCTGCGAGAAGAAGTTATCCACGAGTTGCCCTATCACCAGTCCTATAAATACATAACCTGTTTTCGGTAAGATTACGCTGCTGAAATCAAGGCCTAAATTAGTGGTCATGGTAAGTATTACCATTATAATCCCACCGATAATCGGACCTATATAGGGAATGATATTAAAAAGTGCACAGAGAAAGGCAATAACAATTGCGTTTTCTATTCCGACTACAAGAAGGGTAATCGTATAGATGACGAAGAGTACAAAAATTTGAAAAAGTAAGCCTACAAAATACCGCGACAACAAATTGTTGATTTTCTCCATAGAATGCTTTGTGCCTCCTTCCCTGCCTTTCGGGACGAATGCAAGAATACCGCGCAGTAGTAACTTGCTATCTTTTAAAAAGAAAAACGATATAAAAAGTACCGAAAACAGCCCAACGCTTACTGTGCTCAGCACATCTAGAAAGGAATTCAAAAAATTAGGAATAAAACCTATATCCAAACCATTGATTATACTTTTCTCAATATCAGTTTCTTTCAGAAGCTTTCCGACCGTTTCGGGTGAGGCCCCCAAATAAGACGTCATCTCTAGATATAGGGTGTTTAGGTTTTTTTCAAGCCCGTCGATTTCAAGAAGGGAAAGATTTTTACCCTGCTCCGTCAATAAGGGTACGAACAGAGCTATAATACCGACAAGAAGGCCCATCATTAAGAGCATGGTTAAAATGACCGAGATCGTATTAGGCAATTTTAGTTTTTTTCTAAAAAAAAAGACGATGGGTCGACCAATAAGGGCAATAACGGCCGCTATGGTCAAATAGGCCAATACAGATTGTATTTTCCACAAGAAGTACAGAAAGAGGCCGATACCTATGAGGATACCGGCCGCTCGTAAAATGCCTTGGGATATCGTTTTGGCAGTCATATTTTTAAGTTTGGTTTCGGAAATTTACAAAGAGTCCAGCTATGATAAAAAATAAAGGGGATACCCTCGTGCTCTTAGAGATTTAATCTTGATTCAATTCTCAAATGCATAGGCAATGATATTGGCTCCCATCTGAAGGGCTTTTATCCGAATTTCCTCAGGATCTTTGTGCACCGAGGGGTCTTCCCAACCGTCACCAAGATCGCTCTCTACCGTAAATAGAAGCACCAAACGCCCATCGTGAAAAATACCTAAGGCCTGTGGTCTCAATCCGTCATGTTCATGGATTTTAGGTAACCCTTTGGGAAATACATACTTTTTATTAAATATGGGATGGTCCGATCCGACTTCCTCCAATTCGGTGTTGGGAAACACCTTTTTTAAAGCCTGCTTCAAATAAGGTGCCATACCGTAATTGTCATCAATATGTAGAAAGCCCCCTGAAAATAAATAATCGCGCAAGTTAGCCGCCTCCGTGTCTGAAAAAATAACGTTACCATGCCCTGTCATGTGTAAAAAAGGATACTGAAAAATACGACTGCTTCCTACTTCTACGGTAGCCGGTTTCTCGTCAAGCCTGGTATCGATATGGTTATTGCAAAAACGAATAAGATTGGGTAAGGCGGTAGGGTTTGCATACCAATCTCCACCGCCATTATATTTCAAAATAGCGATTTCTTGGGCATTGACATTTACGGAGACCAAGAATGTTAGATAACACAGACTAAGAACAGAAAATTTCATTTCTAGACCTAATAAACTAAGAGTTAGCTTCAAATGTACGCATTATACTATTTAAAAATATGACCGTTGTCGCACAAGTTTTCAGGTGTTGGAGATTGAAAAATGTTGACATGCTTTATAAAAATCTACGAAGAAATCCCTTTTTTGAAGGGTCAATGGTCTGACCTGAGTATCTAGATTTCGATACCGTAAATTAACATCCTACCTTTTTGGTGATTATCCGTTATTTATCATGTTTACCGTAGCACATGCTACAATAGCAGCTGTTTCCGTTCGCAATCGCGCATCTCCCAAAGAAACTGGAAGAAACCCCTTTTCACAAGCCTGGTCGATTTCCGTGGGAGAGAAATCACCTTCCGGACCGATCAAAATAGTGATGTCTTTGTCCGGAGCGACCCTACGCTTTAAATCCATTTTTTCACCGTCGTCACAATGCGCAATGAATAGTAACCCTTTATGGTCTTTCTCAAGAAATTCAGAGTATGGTATTGCAGGGTTGAGTTTGGGTAGGTAGACACGAAGACTCTGTTTCATAGCTGATTGAACTACCTTTTCCAATCTTTCGAATTTTATCTTCTTTCTCTCCGAACGCTCGCAAATAACCGGTGTTATTTCATTCACTCCTATTTCGGTTGCTTTTTCCAAAAACCATTCAAATCGATCGTTGGTTTTTGTCGGCGCAACGACCAGATGAAACCAGTGCATTTTTTGATGTTTTTTTTGGCTGGAAATAACTTGGGCCTTACATTTTTTTGGTGCCGCCGATATAATTTTAGCCTCGAAGAGATGACCTTTACCATTGGTGATTTTCAAAATATCACCTTCTTTTTTTCTAAGGACTTTTACAATATGCCTGCTTTCTTGTTCTGAAAAATTAAACTGAGATAAACTCAGGTCTAGCGTTGGGTTATAAAAAAGTTGCATAAAAGCTAAGTTACAAAAGAAAGTTAGTTGCAAGTAATTTAAACGTATAGGGTTTCATAAAAAGGCCCTTGGTATCTTTCAACAGGCCATTAATTCTAGTACTTTTCACCCAACGCATAGCGTGATTTTGCCGAAACATCCTGCTGGGTAAAAGACCGTTGCCGGTATTTAAGATATCCAACGATTCCGATCATAGCGGCATTATCCGTACAATACTCGAATTTAGGAATATAGGTGGTCCAGCCTCGGGCTACCTCTGCTTCCTTTAGGGCGGAGCGAATACCTGAATTGGCTGAAACACCTCCTCCAATAGCAATTTGCGAAATTCCTGTTTGCTTCACGGCCATTTCTAATTTTTCCATCAGAATTTCAATAATGGTTTTTTGTATGGAGGCACATATGTTCTCCAAATGTTCGCCTATAAAGTCGGTATTTGAGGTCGTCTCTCGTTGTATAAAGTACAAAATACTTGTTTTCAGCCCGCTAAAACTGAAATTCAAGCCTTTTACCTTGGGCTTGGGAAACGGGTACGCTTTTGGGTCGCCTTTCTGCGCATTTTTGTCTATCAGCGGTCCACCAGGGTAGGGTAGGCCCAAAATCTTGGCACTTTTATCAAAAGCCTCGCCTACGGCGTCATCTAGGGTCTCTCCCAAGATTTCCATATCGAAATAGTTTTTTACGAGGACAATTTGGGTATGTCCGCCACTTATTGTCATGGCTAAAAAAGGAAATTCAGGAGTCTTATGATTCTTGTCTTCGATGAAATGGGCGAGTATATGGGCTTGCATGTGATTTACTTCAATAAGTGGAATGCCCAAACCCAGTGCCAGGGACTTCGCGAATGAAGTGCCGACCAAAAGTGAACCCATCAAACCTGGACCCCTTGTAAAAGCTATGGCTGATAATTGTTTTTTATCGATATTTGCTTTGTTCAAAGCTTGGTGCACCACCGGAACTATATTTTGTTGGTGTGCCCTTGAGGCAAGTTCGGGCACGACGCCCCCATATTCCTCATGTATTTTTTGCGTAGCCGTAACGTTGCTGAGTACCTTTTTACCGCTCAGAACTGCTGCGGATGTATCATCGCATGAAGATTCAATAGCAAGAATATAAATAGTTTCGTTCTCCACCGAGTTTGGAATAAAAGTTGGATGTGTCAAAGGTAAAACATATAGCCCTATCAAAAAACTTAGAAAAATACTGATTAGAACCGTGCTGGTTCTCGTATTGACCTGTGTTTTGGGCACTTTTGTACTTTCTTTGCCTTTCGTTCAGACCAGCTTTGCCAAATATGCAACCGATACCATCAATAAAGATTTTGGAACGAGCATTAATATTGAAAGGCTGCGGGTCTCTCTCATCTCTTGGGACACGAATCTTCAAGGAGTGTTTATCGAAGATTATAAAAAAGACACTCTTTTTTATATCAATGAACTATCGACTTCGGTCTTAAGTGTTCGCAATCTCATCAACGGGAAATTGGAGTTCGGTGATATTGATATCGATGAGCTCGATTTTAAGCTCAAGACCTATCGGGACGATAAAAGTACGAACCTCGAAGTCTTTATAGATAAACTTGATGATGGAAAGCCGCGAAAACCCGGTACTCCCCCTTTCTTTTTCTCTTCTTCCGGAATTGAAATCGCTAACAGTACGTTCAAGCTTCTGGACGAAAATAGGGAAACCACCGAAATGTTAGATTTTAGCAACCTTAACATAAGTGCGTCTAGTTTCCAAATTGTAGGACCGGAGGTAACCGCCGATATCGATAGAATGTCTTTTATAAGTGAACGGGGTATCGAGGTAAAAGAGTTACGGACCGAATTTACATATACCAAACAGCAGATGCGCTTCGATTCGTTGCGAATACAAACCCTCCAGTCAAAACTTCAAGGCGATCTTGTTTTTAATTATGACCGAAAAGACTTTGCCGATTTCTTGAATAAGGTGAAGCTTGCGGCCAATTTTAAAGAATCGACCGTTGCGTTTGATGAAGTCAATCTATTGTACAATCAGTTCGGTAGGGGTAAAAAGGTGAATTTTTCATCAAAAATCGACGGAGTTTTGAATAACTTGAATACAGAACTTATTTTTTTACAATCGGATAATACCGGTATTCGTGGAGACTTTAATTTCGAGAACCTTTTTAGTCGTAATGATCCGTTTAAAATGCGGGCCGACATGAAGAATGTGACCACAAGCTATTATGAACTGCGTTCACTTTTACCTAATATTATCGGGAAATCATTACCTCCCGCCGTTTTCGAAAAGCTGGGGCAGTTCACGATTCGAGGTGATGCGGTGATTACCGAAACCTCAATAGATGCCAAGGTTAATTTGAATACCGCTATTGGAAGCAGCTATGCCGATGTTGAACTAACCGATATCAATAATATTGATAATGCCACCTACACCGGTTTCGTATCCTTGATTGATTTTGACCTAGGCGCTTTCGTGGACAATGAAAAATTGGGGAAAACAACGCTCGATGTGAACGTCGAGGGAAAAGGTTTTGCCAGAGAAGGGCTGAATACGGAGGTAATCGGAGAAGTGTATTCCGCTAGCTTTAATAAATATGACTATAAAAATATTAATGTCTCCGGAATTTTAAAAGATCAACTTTTCGACGGAACGTTGTCGATCGATGATGAAAATGTAAAGTTCAATTTTAAGGGATTGGCAGATTTTGGAGAAGATCGAAACGATTTTAACTTCATCGCCTCTGTGGATTATGCAGATTTGAAGAAACTTCATTTAGTGAACGATAGCATGTCTATTTTTAAGGGAAATGTAAACATGAATGTAACCGGCAATACGCTTGACAATTTGGTCGGGGATATCAAATTCACAAAGACAGTCTTTAAGAATCAAAACGATACTTATTATTTCGAGGATTTCAAAGTGTCTTCAACTTTTGAAAACGATTCAATACGTATAATCGACATCAATTCGCCCGACATAATCACTGGGTATATGAAGGGTAATTTTAAAGTTAGGGAATTGGGCAAGCTGGTGCAGAACTCTTTAGGCAGTATCTATACCAACTACCGTCCGTATGAAATCTCGTCGGGACAGACCCTCACCTTTAATTTTAAGATTTATAACAAAATTGTCGATGTTATTTTCCCGGAACTCAAATTTGACCCGAATACCTTCATTCGGGGCGATATCGTCGCAGATGAGGGTGACTTTAAGTTGAATTTCAAGTCGCCCAGTATTGCAGCCTTTGGTAACGAGGCCGACAGCATCGATATCAAAATCGATAATAAAAACCCGCTGTTCAACACCTATGTTTCGGTTAGCGACCTATCTACAAGTTACTACGACGTAAAAGATTTCAGTTTGATCAATACCACCTTGAAGGATACGTTGTTCTTCAGGGCAGAGTTTAAAGGGGGTAGTGAGTTCAACGATAGCTATAATCTTAATTTTTACCACACCTTCAACAAAGAGAACAAATCCGTAATCGGGCTAAAGACTTCCGATGTCAGCTTTAAAGGTAACAAGTGGATATTGAACAAAGAAGGCAATGATAAAAATAAGGTTATAATAAACCGCACCTTAGATAGTATTGCAATAGAGGAAATCGTAATGAACAATAATGAGCAGGAGCAAATTAGGTTAAGGGGCCAGCTGGCCGATTCTACCTATAAAGATCTTCAACTACAGTTCAAAATAGTTTCCCTGAACAAGATTACGCCTGAAATAGACAGCCTTAAACTTCAAGGAGAGGTAAATGGTACCCTTAATATCCTGCAAAAAGACGATATTTATCTTCCCTCGTCGAACTTAGGTATTCAAGATTTTTCAATCAACGACTTTCGTTTGGGCGACTTGGCAATAGGTATAGTCGGAAATAAGGATTTGACGGAGTTTGCGGTTAACTCCCAAATTACCGATGAGGGCGAAGAAAAATTAGCGGTGGTCGGCAATATCCTAAGAAAGGGAGAGGTGCCCGAAGCCAATCTTTTGGTCAATCTCAATGGTTTTGAACTAAACCCTTTTTCACCCTTAGGAGAAGATATTTTGAACAATATTCGCGGTGAGGTTAGCGGTAATGCCCGAATTCAGGGGGCTATTGATAATCCTGATTTCAGTGGAATACTAACGCTAGACAAGGCGGGCCTAGGTATACCTTACTTGAATGTCGATTATAGTTTTGCACCGAATTCAAGGGTGAACTTGAGTAAACAGACTTTCGAGTTTGACCAAATCGAATTAACCGATGTAACCAAGAAAACTACGGCCACATTAGATGGTACCATCAGCCATTCTTATTTCGATAATTGGTTACTTGACTTAAATGTCGACACCAATAACAACAAGCTATTAATTCTCAATACACCTTTTGAAGAAGAGATACTCTATTATGGTACGGGATATTTAACGGGTAGCGGAAGAATTTTTGGACCTACTAAAGCTCTCAATATAAAAGTGGAAGGTGAAACTGCCCCGGGAACTTCACTCAAGATACCGTTGAGCGATGTAGCTTCCATTGGAGATTATTCATTTATCAATTTTGTCGAGAAAAATGAATACAACACTATTGAAGAAAAATTTGTGCTCGATGAATTTCAAGGCCTTGAGCTGACCTTTGATTTAGATGTAACGCCAGATGCCGAAGTGGAAATTGTGACGGATACCAAAACAGGGAGTTCACTAAAAGGTAGCGGTGTAGGTATTTTGCTCATTCGAATAAATACACGCGGGGCGTTCGAAATGTATGGTGATTTCGTAGTCGTCAATGGAGAATACAATTATAAATTTGGAGGAGTAATCAATAAGACCTTCAAAGTAAAACCCGGAGGAACCATAGTGTGGGACAGGGAGCCTTTAAAGGCGACGTTGGATCTGGAGGCCGTATACTCTTTGAATGCTAATCCTGCGCCCTTATTGGATAACCCTGGTTACCGCCGAAGAATACCCACCGAGGTCGTTATTAAGCTTACCGACGATCTTGAAAGTCCTGATATCGCTTTTAATATTGACTTTCCGGGAACTAACTCCATCATTCAATCGGAATTGGAATATCGCCTACAAGATCCGACTGTAGAAGAGCAAAATGCCCTTTTTTTATTGGCACAAGGGTCTTTTGTCAACGATCAGACGGGTATCAATCAGCAGGCGGTAACAGGTAATTTATTGCAATCTGCATCAGGCCTACTGAACCAGGTTTTGGGAAATAACGACAAATTCAACCTAGGTCTTTCCTATGAACAGGGAATTTTAGATCAAAGCGCCGCCTTTCAAACCGAAAATAGAATCGGGGTAACCGTATCGACACAGATCAGTGATAGGTTGCTTTTTAATGGTCGGGTGGGTGTACCCGTTGGGGGTACCACCGAAACCGTAGTGGCCGGAAATTTTGAAATTCAACTCATACTTAACGAAGAAGGAACCTTGAGCGCTAAATTCTTCAATAGGGAAAACGAAATACAGGAGTATTTGGCCGATAGGTTGGGCTATACCCAAGGGGTCGGGTTGTCTTATGAGGTAGATTTCAACAGTTTTAGGGAACTCTTCCGAAGCATATTGAACAGGAAAAAAGAGCAGGAAAGTAAAAAACAGGACTTGCCTCAACCAGACAAGGTTCCAACGGCCGTAATGGGTAAGGATAGTTTGTTGCGTTTCTACCCAAAAAGTAACAGATTACGCTAATCGTTCCGTAAAGACCATTCAATCATAGTAAACAATAATTTAGGCGTAAAAGGTTCTTGGTGTCTAAAGTTTAATTCCCCACATTAACAGGTCAAAAAGTTGTAATTCAAACATTATGGTGGCGCTCGCCTTGGGAAAATGATTTAAGGGGTCCACTTAATGATAATTTCGCCTTTTACCCTTCCTTGATATGAATAAGTTTGTTAATTTTGCAGCTTAGTTTTTTTTAATGACTTCAGAGATAAAGAAAATCGGTGTTTTGACTTCGGGAGGGGATTCTCCTGGTATGAACGCCGCCATTCGGTCCGTAGTTCGAACCTGTGCCTACATGAAGGTAGATTGCGTTGGAATTTACAGAGGGTATCAAGGAATGATCGAAGGGGATTTCAAGGATATGGACGCTAGAAGCGTCAATAATATTATCAATAAGGGAGGTACCATTTTGAAGTCGGCCCGCTGTGATGAATTTCGAACGCCTGAAGGACGTAAAAAGGCCTATGACCAATTGCGGTCGGAAGGTATCGATGCTTTCGTAGTTATTGGGGGGGATGGTAGTTTTACAGGGGCTATGGTATTCAATCAAGAGTTCCATTTTCCTATCATTGGTATTCCCGGTACGATAGATAACGATATATTTGGTACATCTAACACAGTGGGTTTTGATACGGCAATGAACACCGTTGTCGAGGTAATCGATAAAATTCGTGATACGGCCAGTTCGCACAATAGACTTTTCTTTGTAGAGGTGATGGGAAGGGATGTAGGTCATATTGCCTTGAATACTGGGGTAGGGGCCGGTGCCGAAGAGATTCTGATACCTGAAGAAGATAGGGGCTTGGAGCGCTTACTGGAATCGTTGAAAAGAAGCAAGAAATCAGGCAAATCATCAAGTATCGTTGTCGTCGCCGAGGGCGATAAGATAGGAAAAAGTGTTTTCGAGCTTAAGGAATACGTCGAAGAACATCTTCCTATTTACGATGTTCGGGTTTCGGTTTTAGGCCATATGCAGCGCGGTGGGGCGCCTTCTTGTTATGACCGAGTACTGGCCAGTCGAATGGGAGTCAAGGCCGTAGAAAGTTTGCTCGAAGGGCGAACCAATTTTATGGTAGGCGTCCAGAATAATAAAATTATACTTACCCCTATAAGCAAAGCGATAAAGGGGCACACAAAAATAGATAAAGAGCTCATACGAGTTTCTGAAATAATGACAACATAATTCTAATCCTAAAAACAAAGAGAACATGTCAAATTTAAAAATAGGAATTAACGGATTCGGACGAATTGGAAGATTGGTCTTTAGGGAAACAGTAAGAAGAGATGGTGTCGATGTAGTGGCCATCAACGACCTATTGGATGTAGATCACCTTGCTTACCTTTTAAAATATGATTCTGTACACGGAAAATTCGACGGTGAGGTCGAGGTAAAAGATGGAAATCTCGTCGTAAACGGAAGTACTATTAGAATTACGGCAGAGCGCGACCCAAAAAATATCAAGTGGGATGCTGTTGGGGCAGAAATTGTAGCCGAGTGTACCGGTATATTCACCACTCTTGAAATGGCGCAGTACCATATCGATGGAGGAGCGAAAAAAGTGGTAATATCTGCACCTTCCAAAGACGCTCCTATGTTCGTAATGGGCGTTAACCATAAAGAAGTAAAAGCTTCCGATAAAATTGTGTCGAATGCCTCTTGTACGACTAACTGTTTGGCACCAATGGCCAAGGTGTTACATGATAATTTTGGTATTGAAGAAGCATTGATGACCACCGTACATGCAACTACGGCTACCCAGATGACCGTAGACGGACCCTCAAAAAAAGATTGGAGGGGAGGCCGAAGTGCTATGTTGAATATAATTCCGGCGTCAACCGGGGCCGCCAAAGCGGTGACCAAGGTAATCCCAGCTTTGGAAGGTAAACTTACCGGAATGGCTTTTAGGGTTCCTACGGCTGACGTTTCCGTGGTCGACCTAACCGTTCGCTTAGAAAAGGAAACCTCGTACGATGCCATTAAAAAAGCCTTTAAGGAGGCTTCTGAGGGTGATTTAAAGGGCATATTGGGCTATACTGAAGAAGCTTTGGTTTCCCAAGATTTTGTGAGCGATAAACGAACCAGCATTTTTGATGCGGGAGCGGGTATTGAATTAAATCCGAAATTTTTTAAACTGATTTGTTGGTACGATAACGAGGCTGGTTTCTCAAATAAATTGGTCGACTTAACACAACACGTAGCAAGTTTGTAGTTTTTTTGATGGTTTTCGAAGTATTCCTGAAAATGGGCGAAAATTTGCTTATTTTCAGGAATCTTTTTTTAAACAGAATTTTATGATTTTAATAGTTGATAGTGGTGCTACAAAATCGGATTGGATTGCCCTAGACGATAAGGGGAACCAGTTGTTTTTAACACAAACTCTTGGGCTAAGTCCAGAAGTTTTGACGCGCGAGGTCATTGAAGATAGACTGGCGAATAATTTCGAACTCTCAAAGAATAAGGAAAAGGTCACTCGGCTACACTTTTATGGGGCTGGTTGTGGTACAGATCGGATGAAATCATTTTTGCGTGATATTTTTAAAGATTTTTTCCCCAACGCCAAGGCCGATGTCAAAGAAGATACATATGCAGCTATTTTTTCAACCACTAAAATTGGCCATCAGGGCATAGTGTGTATTCTGGGCACTGGTTCCAACTGTAGTTATTACGATGGGCACCAGTTGTTTCAAAAGGTTACTTCATTAGGATACATACCTATGGATGATGGTAGTGGCAATTTTTTCGGACGAAAGTTGATTCGCGATTATTACTTTCATAAAATGCCACAAGACTTGGGAATCAAGTTTGCCAAAGAGTATAATCTTGATGCAGATGTAATTAAAGAGAATTTATATAAGCAGCCAAACCCCAATACCTATTTGGCCACTTTTGCCCGCTTTTTGATCGAGAATAAAGAACACCCCTATAGCAAGGGAGTTATCGATAAGGGTTTTCAGCAATTCGTCAATAATTATATCATGCAGTTTGAGCTAGCGACGAAGGTTCCTATCAACTTTGTCGGTAGTATTGCCCATTACTTGAGGGACGAACTAATTACAGTGCTTGAGCGCAATGATTTGGTAGTAGGGGTTATTAGACAAAGGCCTATCGAGGGGTTGATGGAATTTCACCGTGAGACCATTTAATATGAGTTATTAGGCACCAACTCTTTATTGGAGAGTAATCCCATTGCACTAACTCCGTTAGTATATCTTTTCTTCAACGGCTATTACTGAGATTTCAACGTTTACAAATTTGGGTAGATTGGCCACTTCAATGGTTTCTCTTGCCGGGGCGGTCTCAGGTTTGAAATAGGATCCGTACACCTCATTGATCTCAGTGAACTGATTCATGTCTTTTAAGAAGATGGAACTTTTGACCACATTTTCAAATGTCATTTCAGCTTCGGTTAGAATGGCCTGCAGATTCTCCATAACTTTTCGCGTTTCCTTTTTTATATCTCCAGAGATGAGTTTTCCTGTTGCTGGATCCAGTGGAATTTGCCCTGAAACGTATAGGGTGCCATCACTCAAAATAGCCTGATTATAAGGGCCTATAGGCGCTGGTGCCTTTGTTGTATTAATGATTTTTTTCATATGTTAATTCTGTTATACGGTTTTAATTGGTTTCTGCGGAAGATCAAACTATCTTCTAGGGGGTTGACTTCTATTTTCCCATTTTAGATCGCTCAACAGCGAACTTTTTATCCCTATAAAAAAATACCACCGTGAATAGGTTCCAAAAGGCGTCCAGTTAAAGTTCATCCGAAAGCTTTTAAGGTCACGTTCGAAACGAAGCTGCGTTAAAGTAAACCCCTTATTTTTAAAATCATACCCCGATGACCCACCTACCTTCCATCTTGGGGAAAGTTCAATATCCCCGGAAAACATGAGTGAATGACTACTGAATTCGTTTTGACGGGCCGAATTAAAATAACTGGCCGAATAGGCTAAGCGAAAATTCCATGGAATTTTAGTGGCATAGGTCGGATTTTCAACGTCTTCGTCTCCCTTATCTCCATAGTCATCCTCAACAGATCGGTTATTGTAATTGTCGGCTCTACCAAAGAGGTCATCGTCGCGGCCACCACTCTGAGCGACATAATCATATTCCCCATACTCCTCTTCATCTTCTTCTTCTTCCTCTTTCTTTCCGAAAGTCTCACTATCTATAGAATAACCAATGTTAATATTGGCTTGGGTCAATCGAAAAAGGCTACCACCATTGTCTACGTTGAACTTATTGATTCGTCTTCCGTTATTGTCAATGGCATAAGGGTCGAGTCCTGCAGAGAAGTTAATTGACATTTTATTGTTTAATATATTGGTACCACCATTGACACGCAAAGGACTAAGCCTCAATGAATCGGATTCAAAATTATAGCCGGTCGATATATTAAAGTTACTCAGAATGGGTACTTTTTTAGGTTCGGTGGCCGTGGAGTCTTTATCGGTAACCTTGGCCTCGAGCGTATTGGCCAAAGAAAAACTCAAGCTGTTTGATTTACCTAGGCTGGGAGCTCCGTTTAGTGTACCCTCGAAACGGCTATATTGTACCACTTGGCCCGTATCGTTGTTCAAATATTCGTCGTAGAATTGTTCAAAGGAGGGCGCATATCCGTAACTTAGGGAAGGGCGCACTGTATGACGTATCGCCTGAATTTTTTTATCCTCACCAAAGTTAAATGTTCCGTAAAGCGTGGTTCCAACGCTGGCACTGAAGTTATACTTATTATAACGATCAAACCCAGGAATCGTATCCCGAACGACTTGCCCGCGGGTATCTTCCGTGGCGGCCTCGTATCGCTGTCGAAAGGTTTCAAGGGCCCAGACATCTTCATAACTTCCACCCATGCTCACGCTAAAAAACTTGGCTACTTTAAAATTGGTGCTAATCGGAATTCGGTGCCGTGCTCCCACCCTGGCGTTATCGAACATACCGGCCTTGAAGAAATTCTCATCATTGGTCGTCAGTTGGTTACGCGCATTGACATCGTATTGAAAATTGATATTTTGAATAAACCCCTTTTTAATACCTTCCCTAGGCGCAAAAGGAAAAATACGTTCAACGCTTGCCTGAAAGGTCGGTAAGGTCATTTGAATATTGTTGTCCTGAGGATTGGCTCTCGCCGATGCACTGGTATTTTGTGAATGCGTAGCGGTCAAACTCATATTCACCGATGGGTAGTTCGGAAATGTTTTGGAATACGATATCGATGAGGACAGATTGTTATTTTGTGTCAATGGGAGATTGACTTGATTCAAAGAGTTTTGATAGTATGAACTGCTCCCTAAGTTTACTGCGGCCGAAAACCTCGAATTCGGACTGGCTTTGGTATCCTGTGAATGTGATATCTGAATATTCCAAACTTTACTATTACTGTAATCGTCGAACCCTTTTTGACTGGTCACCAAATTTTCGTACCTGAAATTCACGTTACCTCGATATCTATAGCGTTTGGCATAGATACTCTGCGTTCTAAAACCATAGCTTCCGTTCGTGTAAAAATCTCCTGTTACCGTAATATCGGCATAATCGCTGAACGGAATATAATATCCCCCGTTCTGTAGAAAGTACCCCCTATTGGGGTCATTTCCGAAGGTGGGCATCATAAGCCCTGCACTACGTCCCACGGTCAACGGAAAATAGGCAAATGGTAAGGCTATGGGGGTTGGCACATCGGCGATGTAAAGATTACTGAATCCGGCGATGACCTTCTTCTTGGGAACGAATTTAGCCTTCCGTATCCGAATGTAATAGTCAGGGTTTACGGTATCTTTTGAGGTAGTAAGCTTTCCCTCGCTCAAAAAATAGACAGAATCATTTTCTTTTTTGGTGATTTCCGCATATACTTTCATTGCGTCGCTGCCCAATTGGCCTAGTCCGGCCTGTTGTTCGGTACGTGAATTCCAGATAAGTGCCTTTTCCGTATCAAAATTAAACCGAATACTGTCAGGCCGTACCTCGTTATCGCCTTGTTTAAAAAAGGGCAGTTGGGTGTAATTACCCAATGAATCTTTTAAACGCCCGGCATACACCTCATTCTTGATATAATCTAAAATAATAATGCCGGCCTTTAGTTCCGTGTCTTCATAATAAATTTCGGCCTCATTATAGAGGTATATTTTTTGGTCTTTTTGACTGAGCTTAACGTAATCTTTGGCCTTGTATTTGATATTATCCAATAAAATAGAAGGTGTTCGCTTAATGGAGTCAGCCTCAAGGGAATCTTTGCGCACCGCTTCTTTTAAGGCAGGGTCGGGGAATAGCGGTGCAATGATAGTGTCCTTTTCCGCTTTTATAGGAAGAGGCACTACGCCATCTTCTTGAGCGGTCGCTGAAAGGATACCAACAAACAGGAATACGATGAAAAGTAAATGATGTTTATTTGATTGCAAGGCTATATATCCTATTTTTGTAACCGTTTGGCGTAGCTTCCAGAGCTCAAACTTACATATATTTTTTGTTCCCCTTACAGGGCGTTACCATAAATTTAACCATAATGAAGGCATCCAAATACGGTGTGAATGTGAGGCTAGAACGGTTTTTTTTACTCCCTCTTACCTTGCTCGCAATTGTACTCGTTTCGTTTACCGAGCATAGTTTTGCGATTGAAAATGAAGATGAATTTGTCGTGGTTCTAGACGCTGGTCATGGTGGCCACGACCCTGGAAACCTAGGAAACGGTTATCTGGAGAAGAATATTGCCTTGAATATCGTCTTAAAAGCCGGTTCGATTTTGGAAAAGACCCCCGGTGTTAAGGTCATCTACACAAGAAAGGACGATACTTTCGTCGATTTATATGTGCGGGGTGAGATTGCCAATAAGGCGGGAGCCGATCTTTTCGTTTCTGTGCATTGTGATTCACATTCTTCAAAGGCATATGGTGCGGGCACTTTCGTACTTGGTCTCCATGCCAACAAACAGAATTTTGAGATAGCCAAAAAAGAGAATTCCGTAATTTATTTGGAGGATAACTATCGGAGTCGATACGCCAATTACGACATTAATTCTCCAGAATCGGTCATAGGTCTTACTATTATGCAGGAGGAGTTTTTAGACCAAAGTATCGCATTGGCCAAAGCTATTCAGGATAACTTTACCCAGAAATTAAAGCGTAAGGACAGAAAAGTAAAGCAGGCCGGTTTTATCGTATTGCACCAGACGGTAATGCCAAGTGTGCTGGTGGAGACAGGTTTTTTAACGAATCCAGAAGAAGGTGCGTATCTCAATTCCAAAAAAGGACAGTCTGAAATGGGTTCGGCCATCGCAGAGGCCGTCTTGACCTACAAAGGGGCGGTTATGGCCAATATGGCCGATGCGCAATTGGCCTTGATTACAGATACACCAAGCCCCACTACTTCAAATAATGAAGAACCGGTTGTTGTTGAAGCCGTTCCCCAAAAAAACAAAAGTAGTACACAGCTAGACACCCAGAAAGAGAATACCGACGGGGACGACGGTGTACGGGCTAATGTTGAAAAAGATACCGATGAAAAAGCAACGGCCCAGATAATCGATGAAGCTCGAAAAAAGGCGGAGCGTTCATCTCCTTCTTCTGGAAAAACAGGAGTAGGGACTTCTGTCAGCGAAAAAGCACCGATTGCGGCTGTTAGTAAAACCTCGGAAAAAATCGAAAAGAACCATCAACCTGAACCCAAGGAAGGTGTCATATATAAGGTGCAGATTATGGCATCCTCTAAAAATATACCCCTAAAGCCTTCTTCTTTCAATGGTCTTAATCGTGTGGTAAAGGAGCCTTATAAAGATATGTTCAGATACGTTTATGGTAGCACCAAATCACTAGAGGAAGCCAAAATGATGAAATCGAATGCCGACATTAAAGGATATCCTACCTCATTTATTGTTGCCTATCGAAACGGTGAGCGTATCCCTTTTAAGGAGAGCCTAAAATAAATGGGATGGATTTAATACCCCGCCCTTTCGTATTTTATTTCTAATTTTGTTATGAATCGTGTATAAATCTTAAAACTATCCTCTTGAAACTATCCAGGGAAATTAAGACAGGAATAATCGTCATAGGCGGTATTCTACTCTTCATATTAGGCTTTAGCTATTTGAAATCATCCCCTCTTTTCGAAGATGGTACCACGCTGTACGCCGTGTATAAAGATGTGGGCGGACTTCAGGTGGGTACTCCCGTTACCATTAATGGTTTTACCGTGGGTACTGTGAGCGATATCAAGTTCAAGGATGGGGGAGGCAATTTAGTGGTGACACTATCCCTAAAAAATGATTTTACATTCTCAAAAAATAGCCCTGCCGAATTATATGATACGGGTATCATTGGAGGAAAGGGAATTCAAATTAAGCCGGTATTCGATGGGGCTGAAATGGCGAAATCAAGGGATACTTTGCCAAGTAGTACCCAACTAGGGTTGACCCAATTGGTTCAAAAGCAACTAACGCCGCTCCAGCAGAAAATAGAGGGGGCGGTAACCAATGCCGATTCCTTATTAATGAATGTCAACCAAGTGCTTGATACTAAGGCTAAAAATGACCTAAGGGAAACGCTCAGCGGTCTTAATACGACCGTATCCAGTTTTAAACAAAGCGCTGAAGTGCTTAATCGCATATTGACTACGAATGAAGTTACCCTTGAGGGCTCGTTGAAGAACTTCGAGACCCTTACGTCAAATTTTGCCAAACTTTCAGATTCGCTAAACAACGCAGGTCTGGGAAGAACATTGGTACGACTGGAGTCGACCATAAACGATTTGGGGAATTTGATGGCAAAGATTGAACAAGGAGAGGGTACAATGGGCAAATTGATGAAAGATGAAGAGTTGTATACCAACCTTAGTAACGCCTCGCGTGAGCTAGATCTATTGCTACAAGACTTCCGTTTGAATCCGAAACGATACGTGAATGTTTCTGTTTTTGGAAAGAAACAAAAGGAATATGAACTTCCCGAAGATGATCCGGCGGCTAAAATGAACGAGCAATAAACTAGATGGGATACCTTTCGAATATTGTATTTGTACTCTTACTGGCATTTGGCATAGGCTATTTTATCAGAAACGTAAAACGACTGATACGTAATATCCGACTTGGGCAGGATGTAGATGTATCGGACAATGTGGCATTGCGGTGGAAAAATATGGCCAAGATAGCCCTAGGGCAGACCAAAATGGTGGTTAGGCCCGTTGCGGGAATCTTGCATATCATCGTTTATCTCGGTTTCATCATCATCAATATCGAAGTTCTTGAAATAATTATTGACGGTATTTTCGGCACGCACAGGATTCTGGGATTTCTAGGTGGGTTTTACGACTTTTTAATTGCCTCTTTTGAAATTTTGGCGCTATTGGTAATCGTTGCCGTTGTCGCTTTTTGGATGCGGAGAAATATCATTCGTTTGCAGCGCTTCGTCAAACCAGAAATGAAAGGGTGGCCCAAAACAGACGGTAATGTGATCTTATATATTGAATTGGTATTAATGGTGTTGTTCTTGACCATGAATGCAGCAGATTATCAATTGCAACAAATAGGCGTCGATGATTATAGTAGAGCAGGTACGTTTCCTGTCAGTCAATTCATTTTGCCGGTATTTGATGGTATGACCGCGGAAAGCCTTATTTTTATTGAAAGAGCCGCATGGTGGTTACATATTGCCGGAATTCTTTTTTTCTTGAATTACCTGTATTATTCCAAGCATTTGCACATTCTTCTTGCTTTCCCAAACACGTACTACGGAAAATTGTCTCCTAAAGGGCAATTTAAAAACCTCGATTCGGTGACCCAAGAAGTAAAGTTGATGCTCGATCCTTCGGCAGACCCGTTTTCCGAACCTGTAGATGATACCGGCGATCCTGGCAAGTTTGGCGCTTCGGATGTGGCCGATCTGAATTGGATACAGTTGATGAACGCCTATACCTGTACTGAATGTGGTCGATGTACAGACGAATGTCCGGCCAATAAAACGGGTAAAAAGCTATCTCCTCGAAAAATTATGATGGACACGCGTGACCGATTAGAAGAAGTGGGCAAAAATGTGGAAAAGAACAAAGGTCAATTTGTGCCGGATGGGAAGCAGTTGTTAGATGATTATATCACTAGGGAGGAGTTATGGGCCTGTACGACCTGTAATGCCTGTGTTCAGGCCTGTCCAGTTAGCATTGATCCTCTTTCTATAATTATGGATATGAGGCAATATTTGGTTATGGAACAATCGGCCGCTCCCTCCGATTTGAACAATATGATGGGGAACCTCGAAAATAATGGAGCGCCATGGCCATTCAACCAAATGGACCGTTTGAACTGGGCGAAGGAAGGGTAGACGTATCCATGGTCGCAAGCTCTCACATTGATTAGTGGCATATGGTCTGGTTGTATACCCCTGAATATGAAATAGAAATCTAAAAGATGAAAGCACAAGAACTAAGAGTGCCTACCATGGCAGAACTTTTCTCTAAAGGGGAGAAACCTGAAGTCCTATTTTGGGTGGGCTGTGCAGGTAGTTTTGATGATAGGGCGAAGAAAATTACAAAGGCCTTTGTGCAAATTTTGAATAAGGCCCAGATTTCTTTTGCCGTTCTGGGCACCGAAGAAAGCTGTACCGGTGACCCGGCAAAGAGGGCGGGTAACGAGTTTCTATATCAAATGCAGGCCATAACGAATATTGAAGTTTTAAACGGTTATGAAGTACAAAAGATAGTAACTACATGTCCACATTGTTTCAACACCCTGAAGAACGAGTATCCCGGCCTTGGAGGAACGTATGAGGTTGTGCATCATACCCAGTTCTTAAAACAGTTATTGCAAGAAGGAAAAATGACGTTGGAAGGTGGAAAATTCAATGGAAAGCGCATTACCTTTCACGACCCCTGCTATCTGGGTAGGGCCAACGGAATTTATGAAGCACCTCGAGACCTTATTCGGAAACTGGATGCAGAACTGGTCGAAATGAAGAGCTGTAAGCAGAAGGGGTTGTGCTGCGGAGCTGGTGGTGCCCAAATGTTCAAGGAGGCCGAGAAAGGGGACAAAGATGTCAATATCGAACGTACCGAACAAGCGTTGGAGACCGCGCCTGAAATTATCGCCGCAGGCTGCCCCTTCTGCAATACAATGATGACAGACGGCATTAAACACAAAGAAAAGGAAGGTTCAATAGCTGTAATGGATATTGCCGAGCTTATTGCCTCCGCCGAAGACCTTTAAACGGAAAATAGATTAAATCAAAATTTGAACTATATAAAATATGTTAGTAGACTTTGAAAGTTTACCGGAAACCTCAAGAGTCTGGATTTATCAGGCCAACAGGACCTTTACCGACGCCGAGTTAAACGAATTGCGTGGTGAGTTGGACGATTTTATTCGTGAATGGACGGCTCACGGTTTGGAATTGAAGGCGGGGTATGAAATTCGATATGGCAGGTTTATCATTCTAGCGTTGGATCAGCAAAAGAACGCTGCCTCAGGTTGTTCGATAGATGCTTCCGTACATTTCATTCAATATCTTGAAAAAAAATATGGGGTTATCTTGTTGGATAAAATGAATGTATCCTACAAACAAGGAGAATTTATAGCGTACAAACCCTTGGCCGATTTTAAGAAGATGGCCAAACAAAAAGCCGTGTCGAAGAATACGATCGTATTTAACAACCTTGTGATGAACAAACAAGAATATGCAGATCACTGGGAGGTTCCCGCATCCGAAAGCTGGCATGCTAGATTCATGTAGTTCACCTCTAGTTATAGCATGCCAAGCTCTTTATTTCAATACATACATCCGATGAAGTGCAATATTTATTTCCCTTTTTAGTTATTTCCATAGACTATCCCAACTATGCCATTTCTTAAAGTGTTTTCAATCTTTCTTTTCACCATTTTTTGTGTACATGCACAAAAAAATCCTTTGGTATCAATAGATAGTGCGGCCCAGCAAAATTGGGTTGACAAAACCTATGATAGCATGTCTTTGGAAGAGAAATTTGGACAGCTATTTATGGTGATGGTGGCCTCCGACCAAAGCAAGGAAACCACCGACAATATCAAGACCCTTATCGAAAGGGAAAAAATCGGCGGGGTAATCTTTTCGACAGGGGGCCCCGTACGACAGGCCAAACTCACCAATGCATTTCAGAAGGCTTCTACATTGCCCTTATTGATCGGTATGGATGCCGAATGGGGTTTGGCAATGCGACTTGACTCCACCTACGCTTTTCCTTGGAATATGACCTTAGGAGCAATTACCGACAGTTCAATTATTGAAAAAGTGGGTCGGCGAATAGGGGAGCATGCCAAACGCTTGGGAGTGCATATCAATTTTGCCCCTGACCTTGACATTAACATCAATCCTCAAAATCCCATCATTGGAAACCGTTCTTTCGGGGAAGTACGGGAAAATGTGGTTGAGAAAGGCATCGCCTTTATGAGGGGAATGGAAAGTGCCGGGGTATTATCGAGTGGCAAACATTTTCCGGGACACGGTGATACGGCTACCGATTCGCACCACGCGCTTCCTATGATCAACTTCACTAGGGCTCGTTTGGATAGTGTTGAACTATATCCGTTCAGAAAATTGATCAATGCCGGTATAAGTAGTATAATGGTCGCCCATTTAGAAGTGCCCGCACTGGAAATAAAGGAAGGGCTGCCCTCCTCATTATCGGAACAAATAATATCCGGTATTCTTAAGGAGGAAATGGGGTTTAAAGGATTGGTGTTTACAGATGCCCTTAATATGAAGGGGGTAACCGACCATGGCAAGAACGGGGATGCCGAAGTGGCGGCATTTATGGCAGGAAATGATATTCTTTTGATGCCTACTGAAGTGGCCAAGGCCAAAGAAAAATTGACCAAGGCATTTGAAAAAGGAAAAATTTCTGAAGAACGATTGGCCACATCGGTCAAAAAGATTTTAATGGCCAAGTATAAGGTAGGCCTTTACGATTATAAACCTGTCGTCTTAGAAAATCTTTACGAAGATTTGAATTCGAGAAAAGACGACTTGGTGTATGAGGAGGCTATTGAAAATGCCATTACCGTGGTCAAGAACGATTTTTATCTCATGGGCATCAAGAAATTGGAGAACAAGAAAATAGCCTATGTGAAGTTCGGTGATGCCGATAGCGATCCCTTTGTCGAAGAGTTAAATAAATATGCTCGTGTTACGCAAGTCAATGGGAAAGATATTGGCACTTTGAAAACGAAGCTCAAAGAATTCAATTTAGTGATTATCGGGCATCATAAGAGTAATGATAGCCCTTGGAAGCCCTATAAATTCTCGCAAAAGGAATTGAAGTGGTTGGCCGAAATTGCCGCAGAGCGAAGTTCAAATCTCATCCTTGCACTTTTTGCCAAGCCCTATGCCCTTTTAGACGTTCAAAGTTTCAACAGTATAGATGGTGTTGTGGTCGCTTATCAAAATAGTGCCATGGCCCAGCGCAAGGCTGCCCAGCTTATTTTCGGGGCCATACCCGCGAAGGGAAAACTACCCGTCACGGCACATCCCAGTTTTCCGGTTGATACCCAAATACTTCTAAAATCGCTTTTACGCTTGGGATACAGTTATCCAGAGCGGGTAGGTTTGGATGCCGCAAAGCTGGCGCAGGTCGATAGTTTGGTACACGACGGTCTCGATTCGTTGATGTTTCCGGGAGCCCAGGTCTTGATTGCGCGAAAAGGCAAAGTGGTTTACGATAAAGGATTCGGTAAACCGACCTATGAGTCAAAAGATAGTATTACCACGGACTATATTTATGATCTTGCCTCCCTTACCAAAATATTGGCAACACTTCCGATAATTATGAAAATGGAGGAAGATGGCGAGATTGCCTTGAACAATACCTTTCAGGATTTAATTCCGGAGTATGCCGAATCCCAACTTAAAAATGTAACGGTTTTAAAGGCCTTGTCGCATTATGGAAGGCTTCCCGCATGGATTGCATTCTATATCGATACGTTGGATAAGAATCGCAAACCTTCTAAAGAGTTCTATCGCACCGAGCCCATGGATGGCTTCACAACAAAGGTCACCGACCACTTGTACTTGACTGATGCTTATAAAGATTCTATCTACGACCGTATAGGCAGACAAGATCTGAAGTCGAATAGGTATCGCTATAGCGATGTGGCGTATTATGTGATGAAAAAATATATCGAGGACGTTTACAAAAAGCCGCTTGATCAGCTTGCCCAAGATTTTTTATATGCACCGATTGGTGCGTTTAATACGAGTTTCAATCCGTTGGAGAAATTTCCGAAGAATAGAATTGTGCCTTCTGAAATCGACAAGTACTATCGCTACGAAACTATCCAAGGCTTTGTTCATGATATGGGAGCCGCTATGCAGGGTGGCGTAGGCGGGCATGCCGGACTTTTTAGTAATGCCGAAGATGTTGCCAAAATCATGCAGATGTATTTACAGGAAGGGTTCTATGGAGGAACCAGGTTCTTGGAATCCCGTACCATTCAAAAGTTTAATAATTGCTATTTCTGTGATAAACACGTGAGACGGGGCGTTGGCTTTGATAAACCACAATTGGAAGATCGTGGGCCTACCTGTGGATGTGTCTCACGAAAAAGTTTTGGGCATAGTGGGTTTACAGGAACGTATACATGGGCAGATCCTGAAGAGGAGATCGTATATGTTTTTCTTTCCAATAGAACCTACCCATCGGCTTCCAATACGCTTTTGATAAAATCAGGATTACGCACGCGAATACAAAGGGCGATTTACGATGCCATCGTCAATTAAATCTGTTTTTTTTATCATACATTAACGAAACCTTAACTACCAAGGTTTGAAATTAAAGCAGGGCCCCGACGACTTAATCTACAGTTTTGGTTAACTTTGATCGATGAAAATAGCTATCGTTTGTTACCCTACTTTTGGGGGTAGTGGTGTTGTAGCCACTGAATTGGGAATCGCCCTTGCGAACAGGGGACATGAAGTACACTTTGTAACCTATCGACAACCTGTACGCCTAGGTCTACTCAATAACAATATATATTTCCACGAGGTACACGTACCGGAATATCCCTTATTTCATTACCAACCCTACGAACTGGCACTTTCCAGTAAGCTTGTCGATACTATTAAGCTTTATGGTATTGATCTTTTGCACGTACATTATGCCATACCTCATGCGTATGCAGGGTATATGGCGAAAAAAATGTTGGAAGAAGAAGAAATCTATGTACCCATGATTACGACCTTGCACGGTACCGATATAACCTTGGTGGGTAAACACCCGTTTTATAAGCCCGCCGTTACCTTCAGTATCAACCAATCTGATGTGGTGACTTCCGTTTCTGAAAACCTAAAGCAACGTACCTTGGAGTCTTTCGACATAAGAAAAGAAATAGAGGTTGTACCGAACTTCATCGATAAAAGAAAATATGAAACGGCCTATACCGATTGCCAGCGTTCTTTGATGGCAGAAGACAACGAAAAAATAGTGACCCACATCAGTAATTTTCGAAAAGTGAAACGAATACCTGATGTAATCAAGGTTTTTTATAAAATACAAAAAAAGATACCCGCCAAACTTATCATGGTAGGGGAGGGGCCCGAGAAGGAGAGGGCCGAAATGCTTTGCGATTCTTTAGGGATTTCCAATAAGGTTATATTTTTGGGCAACAGTAATGAAATCGATAGAATTCTTTGTTTTTCGGATTTATTTTTACTGCCCTCCGAATCGGAGAGTTTTGGTTTGGCCGCACTCGAGGCAATGATGAATAAAGTGCCTGTAATTTCTAGTAATACTGGAGGAATTCCAGAGGTAAATCTTGATGGAATAACAGGATATCTCAGTGATGTGGGTGATGTAGAGGAGATGGCTGAAAACGCGATTGCGATTCTTGGTGATGAGAAAACCTTGGAGCAATTCAAACAAAATGCCGTAGATTCTGCCTTAAGATTTGACATTCAGAAAGTTTTGCCTTTATATGAAAAACTTTACGAATCTGCCTTTAAGGGCAGGTTTGATAAAACGATATGATGATTGTTAGAATGGTCTTTACGTGTATCGTTTTACTTGTGCTATCGTGCAACGGACAGAAGAAAACTACGATGAACCATAACACAAAGCTTGGTGAAAACCATTTAAGTTTAATTGTAAGTGATTATTATGCCCCGGCCGATAGTGCAGCCATATTGGTGATTAGGGATGAGAAAAGCCTTCTAAAATTCTATGCTCAAATAAACAAGACCCGTAAACCTGGGCTACCTGTTCCAAAAATTGATTTTTCAGATGAAATGATTGTGGTTCGATGCATAGGAGAACAAAAGAATGGTGGGATGCCAGAGCTCTTTTTCATGGAAGAGACCCCTCGGGCTATCGTGATAGGGGTAAAAGAAAAGCAACCAATAAATTTAGGAACTGCGATAACCGGTGCTTTCTCTGTTTATAAAATGCCGTTTTCCAAAAAGGAAATAATTGTACGGAGCAAATGATAAAAAAGGTCAATTGTAACCTTTTTCCGTAGTCTACCGAAAATACTTACACTTTATAGTTTAATTTTTGATTTGGGTTTGGTCGTCAGTAACTTTACACCATTGTAAGACCCAAATCTTATGACCTATGAAAAACAGTTCGCTTTCAGCGATAATATTTCTGCTGTGTCTTTCTATTCTTCCCGTTGCTGCCCAGGATGGAGAAATACAACTTACCACAAGTGATAGTGTAATTACCCGCTCATGGATGGTCGGTCTAGGATATAACTTTATCGATGATTCAGGTGACATGCTAGACGAGTTATTCTCATTTCATACCCAATGGAATATGCTTCCTTACCCTTCCCGTATAAGTTTCGGTAGATATTTCAAAAGTGGTATCGGGGTGGAAGCCATAGGTACCTATAATCAATATAAGGTAGGTAAAATTATCGAAGGGGAAGTAAATACTACTAAAACCGACTATTTTGGTATGGACGCTCGGTTGACTTATGATCTGAACAAAGTTATCGGGCATACGGCTTGGTTTGATCCGTATATAGGAGTGGGTGCAGGTTATACCCATGCAGCGAACCAATCAAGAGGTACGTATAACGGCATTGTGGGGTTTAGAACTTGGTTCTCCGACCGGTTTGGTCTTGATTTCAATTCTTCGGGAAAATGGTCTATGGATATTTCAAAGGCAACCAATCATCTTCAGCATGCGATTAGCCTGATTTATCAATTTGATACGGAGAAAGAATTGACTAGGCAAGGTGAGAAAAAATTGGCCCTCATAGAAGCTATTCAGAAAGAACGTCAGAGGGTACAAGATTCCATTGATACCGAAAATAGAATTAGGGAGGAAGCCGCCTTGGCCGAGCAACTGGCTCGCCAACGTGAACAAGATTTGTTGGCACAGGAAAAGGCAAAGGAAAATCTTGAAAAACAACGTGCGCAACAAATAGAGCAACAAATCGATAATTTAGGAATAGTCTATTTTGATTTGAACTCCTCCTATCTTAACAAAACATCGAAGACGGTTTTGGAAAGGCTAGCTAAGTTCATGCATGAAAATCCGACGATCAAACTTATGGTTTCAGCCCATACCGATTCGAGAGGAACATCGAAATATAATGACTGGCTGGCGGAGAGAAGGGTCAATCGTACCGTAGAGTACCTAATCAAACATGGGGTTCCCTTGGATCGATTAGAGGCCGAATCATATGGAGAGGATCGACTGTTGAACGAATGTGATGATGATACCTATTGTGATGAAGAAAAACATCGGATAAATAGAAGGGCAGAATTTAGTATCCTTAATTATTAGACCCACCGATTTTTTGGTTTTCTACCTAATAAATATGGTAAATAGTAAGGGTGATCGATCATATATCCAAAGAATCACATACTCCTTTATATCGTCGACCCAAAGAATTTGGTTAGATTTCCGCGGCCTGCCGGGTTCATTTATTTCGGACATTTTTTAGGCTTTACACTATAGTAACCATAGTATATACGGTTTAATACGTCATTCGGACGCTCAATATATACATATATATATAGGATTTGCTAATATGGGGCTTTAAGCACTTTATTTACCTTTAATGCTATTGATGTAGGTGCCGATTTCATCGGCAATCAATGCTCTGCCGTGAGCATTCCAATGATGATCGTAAATTAGAGTAGTGGGTTTTTCGGAGTTTTTGAAACGCGGTGAAAAGTCTAGATATTTTATGTTATTTTTTGTACAGAAATTAAGAAAGTCGGCACTTGTTTTTCTACTATCCAAAAGTAGGGTCGTTTTATTTTTATCGAAGCCGTACAGGTCAATAAGACTTTTAAAGTTCTCGATTCTTTTTTTGTCTTCTTCTTGGTCTTTTTTAGCATCTACCATTTCGTTAGTATGATACCCTTGTTCGGTGTCATCAAAAGCATTCCCTCCCTGTGCAAGCTTTTTTAGGGGTTCAAGGATACCGATCTTCGACCCATAGGCCAACAGTTTAATATTGTCCCGGATTTTAAATAGGGTCGAAGATAACATTTTGATTCGCCCATAATTGGGTTTATAGATACCTCTGCCTAAGTCATTTTTATAGTTGAGATAAATAATAATTTGGTCGATCAATTGAAAATCGTCTTTATAAGCGTTGATTAAATGCAATTGATTTGCTAAGTCATAACCTGCATACCCGTACTCATAGACTTCGATACCTTTTACTTTATCCTCGATTTTTTTCCCGGTCGATTCATTATAATCTTGATGGAATCCTTCAATGAAAGAATCCCCTATAAGCGCAACCTCATATTTTTCAAGGGTCGGATTAAACTCTCTAAACGAGTTAAAGCCCGAATTATTAATATCGAACTCTGAAAAATTTTGATTTCTATTACCGGTAACGGCATAGCCATTATTATTCGGAACCCTTTTTTCAACTCCGTATTCATCAATAAATCTCGGAGGATCTTCCGTATACAGGTGAAAAACCCGTACTATAACTTCCAAGAGCAGAAGTATCAAGAATATGTAGAGTATGGTCTTGAGAATAAACTTCTTCATGGCCTAAAATTGGAAATAAATAAATGATCTGTTCACCCCATCGTCATAGAACAATAGAATGCTCAACACAACCAAGGTGTATAAAAAGAACCTTACAATAGGTGATCTGAACTTAAACGGGTTTCGTTCGTCTTTACGGATAACGTATTCATACAACGTAAAAATGGCCAAGAGCACATAAAAATCGAACATTCTATACCCCATAGGATGGACATACGCACCATAGCTGAAATCGTTTGCAATATGATTAATGTAATCAAAAGCGTCCGAAAGGGACGGCGACCTAAAGAAAATTCTTGAAAAGGTAACTAGTGCAAATGTTAACAACACCTGTAAAATCTCAGTTATTGTTGGATACCAGGTTTTCTCTGCTATTACATTATCGGCATAAATACGATTACGTCCCATAAGAAATACCGGGATATAGAGTAAAGCATGTACTCCTCCCCAAAAAACGAATGTCCAATTGGCACCATGCCAAAGACCACTGACCAAAAAAATGACAATGATATTCCGTATCGATTTCAATTTACTTACCCTAGAACCTCCCATAGGTATGTACAGATAGTGCCTGAACCAAGTGGAAAGGGAGACGTGCCAGCGTTGCCAATATTCAGCGATATTTCTAGCAAAATTTGGAAATTTGAAGTTCGACATTAGTTCAATTCCAAAAAGTTTTGCCGTACCAATGGCAATGTCGGTGTACCCACTGAAATCTCCATATACTTGAAAACTAAATAAGGAGACACCCAATATAAGGGTGGATGCCGGGTAGCTTGCGTAGTTTGCAAATATATCATCGACAATAGGCGCCAATGAATCTGCGATGACCAATTTTTTGAAAAACCCCCATAAGATCAGTTTTATACCGCTGCGCGCCTGTTCATATTCAAATATTCTTTTAGAATTGATTTGGCTCAAAAGGTTTGATGCCCTTTCGATAGGCCCAGCGACCAGTTGGGGGAAAAAGGAAACGAATGCAGCAAATGATACGAAATTTCTGGTCGGCTCTAACTTTTTATAATAAATATCAAAGGAATATGACATGGTTTGAAAAGTGTAGAATGAAATACCGACCGGTAAAATTATACGAAGAGTCCATACACTTTTGATAGTGTAACCCATTGAACTGAACATACCGATAAAAGAATCTACGAAAAAATTGTAGTATTTAAAGAAACCCAGTAGTCCCACATTACAGGCTACACTTATCCAAAGCCAATATCTAGCTTTTTTCTTGGTATTTAAATTTTTGAAAATCTGTTGACCTACATAGAAATCAAGTACGGTGCTGAAGAATATCAATATTAAAAATCGCCAATCCCACCAACCATAAAATAAATAACTGGCTGCAATTATTAATATATTTTGAACTCTCAGGTTCTTTTTGAATACGAACCAATAGAGTATATAAACTGTCGGCAGAAATAATAGAAATTCTAACGAGTTAAATAGCAATGGGGTACGTGTTTAGGATATTTGGATGTTGGGGCTTATTTTTATAATATACTCAAAGCTCAAACAGCTTGATAGACCGATCAACTTTGATATTCTAACGTTGCCATAACCTTTTTAGTCTCTGTCGAGAGAAAATATTTATTCTCGGAATCAGGCAGGTGATACACTTTTAATTCGGAGAGACACACGTTATTAAGATATAAAAAATCGAACGCTACGGTTCTTAAATGACTATGGTTAGGCTCCCTAATATCTACTTCTTCGTAGTCACCAAGTACTTCATCTTCGTGTATTTCATCGAATGAGTGATTGATTCCTTTATCGTTCTTCTTTCTATTTTTCAACCAAAATGTTAATCTATGTAGCTTTTCATTGACATTTTTATCGCGGAGCAGTTGTTTGAAATCATAGAATTCTCTTATCAAAAGGGCTATTAACCGAGCTCTAATCGATGTTTTATCATATAAAATATGATATTCAAAATCATATTTCTTATCAGCCCATCTGGCCTTATAATCAAAATAACCTTTCGAGAAGTCAAAGGTTCGCATTTTTTGTTCTAGGCTCCATTCCAAAAGTTTCATAATGGTTATCGAACCGAGGTGAAATTTAGCATAGTCAATATCGAAAACCGTTATTGCATCGAAAAGTATTTCATCGGAAAAAAAGTTTAGGGTTATCCCGATGGGTTGTTGCTCATTGTATATTACATATAGCGAGGCTCTTTTCTCTAAGATCATGGGTCTTGTTACTTCATAATAGAATTTCCATTCTTTGGGGTCTAGATTGTTGTTAGTAATTTGTTTGTCATCGAACCGCTTTTGAAGTAGGCCGCGGAAATTTTCGAAAATAAAATCATAAGTTTCCATTGAAATTTCACCGAAATACATCTCATACGAGATATTGAAACAGTTTTCAAAGCGCTTTTTATATTTATTGAGTTTGTACCTACTGCTCTTACTAAAAGTTTTGCGTAGGTAGTCGGTCAAATCGGTATAGTTCTCCAAGTCTATCGAAAAACCCGGATATTGTTTCGATTTATATATCCCCAGTGTGGCATTGACATCTTTCGTCTCTACCTGAAAATAAGTAGGGATATCATAAATTAAAAATACCTTTTTTTGATAGTCCTGTGGACCACTAGGTAAAATCTTATAGTCGATACCTTTGGTGTCTGTTGCGCCAATATTGATGTACAGAGGAAGGTAACTGTGTTTGGTGAATTTCATACTCTTAAGAAATTCAAAACTGCAACCCTCTTTATCGTCATTGAAATTTTTTGACCATATCGAGGTAAAGCTTTTAGATAAAAACGGATTGTTTTTAATCAAATCGGTAAGGTTTAATGGGTTTTCTGATTCTTTCTATAGGCAGGAAAAAAGTTAGGGTCATCGTTAAAGCTCTCGCCCAGCACTTTTTTTCTACTTTCGGTCAATACATCATAGACTTCTTTGTTTATGGTATATTTCCATAGTTTGGCATCTTTGAAATCGTGTGAAAAAGTGGATTTGAATCTGAAAAGACTGTCTTCTTTGATGCCTTTGCCTCCACCTAAATTGAAATATTTAAAATTCTCTTTTGTTGCCCTGATTCTCATTTCATCTATCAATAGCTTGACCGGGTTTAGTTGTAGGTATGCTTCTTTCGAACCCGAGAGATGATATTGAACAATGTTGCCCGTTTTAATGAAAAGGGCGCCTCCTATAATTTCTTTGGTATCTTTCAATAGGCAAAGTAAAAGTTCTGCCTTGAAAAAAGAACTCAACATAAGTTTATAAAAATATTGTCTGTCAAAATAATATTGTTTATCGGCATGTACCCTTCCCATATTCTCATAGTATAATTGAATAAACTCTTCTATGTCTTTCTCCTTGGTACCATCGATTACGCTATAAACTCTTCGCGCTTTGTTCACGTAAGTTTTTAACCTGCTGTTATACTTTTGTCTTTGAATATCAAGAGGTTTTGATATGTCAATATTTACCACACTGCCGGGGCAGGTTACGCAACCTATACCTTCTAAAACTTTTTCTTGACCTTCGATATAAGGATGTAGTCTTGAAAAAATGGAGACGATTTTGTTCTTTTTCAGAAAAACCTGAAGTTCCATTTTGAATTCGGATAGTTCAGAACCTCCCAAAGGCCCCGTATGAAGAGGACCCGCATATCCGTATACAGATGTGGCATCTTGATACTCACTCTCTGGGATTGGCCTCAACAGTAAAGGAATTGCGATGGTCAATGCGGCCTTTTGATATATGAGAAGAATAGGGGTCTCGCTTTCCTTCTTTGATAGAATGTGATAATGATATGTGTGATAGCAATCGTAATGCTCAAATAGCTTAATAAAACTATTCCACCCCTCCCTATCTTTAATAATTTCTATCATTGAGGTTTTTCTAAATAATAATTGAGCCTAGGTCGTTCAACTGCTTTTAAAAATGAATTCTATGGCTAAAGTTCGGTTTAAAGTAACTTTGACTTATTTGAAAAGAAATGATAATTATCATTAATATATTTTTATAAAGTAGTATTTATATCCTGCAACAAAATTTAGAGGTAAAATATCAGTCGAATAGAACGGAGCTCCCTACTTTTTTGGTTAATTTAAATTCATAGCCTGTCCAGAGCGTACATGGGTTCCCTAATATCTTTCAACTACAGCTTAGATAACCGTTATGTCGCTAATTTTTAAAATAACCTCCTTCGGTTTTAAGCTATTTTTCATATAGCGGTGCGAATCGAAGTGTATGTTTTGTCCGTTATCAATTAAACCTATGGTCTGCCATCCAAGTTTGTTTGGACTTATAAAATCTTTTCTAAAATTATCCGCTATATAGGTATAATTGTGCTTTTTGAAAACCTCTTCAATAATATGAAAATTGTTGGTATTGGGTTTTTCAGTACCCACTTCTTCAGAAATAACTATTTTGTCAAGAAAATGTTGTATTCCTAGTGCCTTTATTTTTGAATGCTGAGTGGTGCTTCGACCGTCGGTGATAAGGCATATTTTTCCTCCCTTTGATTTTATGGATTGAAACAATTCTATAACACCTTGGAATGGAGTAATTTCCGGGTAGTGATTACGATACCGGTCGAGAAGTTCACTTTTTTCGCATATGAACTTGTCCGCTACAAATTGAAAGGCGTCTTCACCGCACCTGTGTAACGAAAACATTAGGGCATATGTCGCTTTCCATGAGGTCGGGTCTATGGTTGCTGCGATTTCCTTATAGGCTGATTTTAAAAAATCAATTTCATTGTAGAGTGTGTCGTCAAGGTCAAAAGCTACAACGGTGCGTTTGTTAACCTTTATATCCATGTACTAGTATTTCATCGTCATACCGGATCATTAATAAATTGTTTTCCCAACAATCGAAGTTTTCAGAAATTTCGTTGCCTAAGTAATATTCATCAATAATCCATTTCGGATAATTTGCACCTGCGAGATAGGCTAGGGGATAGCCTCCTCCGAATCGTGGGTTAATCTCTATGCCATAAATCTTTGACTCGGTCTTATGCTTAAAAAATTGCGCTGTAAAACATCCGATAGCCCCATCTATATGGTTGAGTCGCTCCCGAATAAAATCAACCAATTCATTCTTTATCGCTAAGGCCTTATAGACCTCGCCATCACGAACTTCAATTCTTTTTCTTGGAACGACACATTTTAACTTATTTTCCTTGCCATAGTACAGATCACAGGTATACTCATCAAAATGATCATGATCTAAATACTCAAGAAACATTAATTTCTCGTTCTGAAAATGATAATCGGTCAAATCTTTCTGTTGCTTGATGACAAACGTATCGACGCTTCGACTGCCATCTATCGGCTTGATGAATAAGGGTAATTCTAACGCCTTCTTATCATACTCTTTGGCCACGTTGATGTTATGCGAGCTAAAAAATCGATGTATTTCTCTTTTGTTTCTACATTTCGCTACGAAATCTTCCGATGCGATTAGGGGAACAATATTATTCTCTTCAAGATACTTCCTGTTTTTAGCAAGAGGTAACAATTCAGTATCTATTGTAGGTATGAGCAGCGTAATGTTACGGGATTTACACTCTTTAATTAAAATATCAAAGTAATCGGGTTGGCTTACGAATGGAACTTCAAAGTACCCGTCAGAGACCTGACATGCTGCAGAGAGTTGTGGGTCTGCGTCAGAAGTGTAAACTTTGGCTTCGGGGTACCGGTTTTTGAGCTCTTTTTGAAAAGCCCTGACCAACGATACTCTACGGCCAGCAGAAGATATTAGGATATTCATCGTGCTAAAGTATAAAAAGATCGGAACAATTTGATAAAAGGATTTATCAAAGATTTTCTGTTAAAAATGAAAACTAAAACCGAATATCCGATTCCGTTATAATCTTCACCGATGAATTCATCTAGTGGATAGGCTCCTATTTTTTTGAAATTTTTCAGCATTCCCGGTATTTCCTTTATTGATATATCAGACTTCATCAAACGAACCATAAGAAAGAAAACAAAAGATTGCTGACGTGTTTTAAGTCTTTTTATACATGCGTCGGCACTTCTGTGTATCATTGGAACATTCTTTATCAATCTATCGAATATGTGAGCGGCCTTGGCATTATCGTGAATAACCTTATTGTAGTGTTCTGGGCTCTTGTTCCGCATAGCGGATGTGGGCAGTATACGATAGCGATGCACATCAAGGGAAACGTGAGCCATACTATTCGCTACGCAGAACAGTTCTGCCGTGAAAATAGCGTCTTCCATCCATATGCCCTCGATAAATCGGACCCCGGTATCTATCATGAAATCCCTTCTGATAAGGTACCACCATATTTCGTTCTTGTGCTTATTTTTTGCGAGATAGGTAATTCCGTCAAAAATTTCTATTTCGTTAGGTATTCCGGATAAGTTTTTAGATAACGGAAACTTTCGTTTGACTACCGATTTACTTTCAAAGGTCAAGATATCGAGATTGTTCTTATGGGCTATTTTTAAAAGGACGGGAATTGTTTTTTCGGCCAAATAATCGTCTGGGTCTAGAAAATATATATACTCACCCCTAGCAATATCAAAACCTGAGTTTCTGGCAGCTCCGACCCCCGCATTCTTTTTATCGATGACCACAATATTAGTATGATTTGCGGCGTAGTTCGTGGCGATTTCTAACGTGCTGTCTTTTGAACCGTCGTTAATTACGATTATTTCATATTCTGAAACTTCCAGTTGCTGACTTAAAAGACTATCAAGACATTCCGACAGATATAGCTCCATATTATAACAAGGAATTATAAAGCTAATTTTCATAGGATGGGAGTATTGATCTGCTGCAATTATTAAGCTTAATTAGAATTTTGGAAGCTACCGTAGCATCGCAAGGACGATTTTTCCTTTTTCTCTCTGACAATCAAATTTGTAAGGATAATAGGTTGATCCGTCAAGGTTTTATCAGGATTAATAAAAGTCTTTTTTTCTTTTGTTAAAGAAAAAATTAAAAGACAAAATACAAATATTCATCGACTATTAGATTAATTGTGACATAATTCTTCGCTGTATGGCCGGCTCTTCGAAAGGTTCTCTGCAAGATTATCCCAGTATCAAAATTAACAGGGTACGCTAACCATTTATCCTGCAGTTGTTTCGTTTCCTGTAAAAGCTTCCATCGTTGCACTGGTATCTGAAGAAATGCCATCCCTTTTTATTACTTTTTTGATGGTAAGCCAAAGAATTTTGGTATCCACCAAAAAACTGAGGTTCTCGACATACCAGACATCGTAGTCAAACTTTTGTTGCCAAGATATTGCATTTCTACCGTTGACTTGGGCCCAACCTGTGATTCCGGGCCGTATAAGATGCCTTCTTTGCTGTTTTTGACTATATAACGGAAGATAGCTTATCAGTAATGGCCTAGGACCGATGAGGCTCATATCTCCTTTGAGAACATTTACCAATTGAGGTATCTCGTCCAATGAACTTTGTCTAATTAAATGCCCGACTTTGGTTATCCGATACTCATCGGGCAAAAGGTTTCCGTCAGCGTCTTTTTTGTCGTTCATGGTTTTGAACTTCATAATCTTAAAAATTTTTTCTTCTTTTCCAGGCCGTTCCTGAATAAAGAATACCTTTCCCCTGTTCGATATGGCCAGAAAGGGTATGATGAAAATCAGAATTGGACTAGCCATGATCAAAAGAGCAAGCGCCGCAAAGAAATCCAAAAATCTTTTAAAAAAATGTCGATACATCGTTATTCGTTTACTATTGGTAGATACTAAGTTTCGGTGTACTCACTACCCATTTTTTAAAAATTTTTCTTTCAGAAAGGGTAGTTATTGCAATAGTAGCTATCAATAATGCCATTAAGTTTCTTTTATTACACCACTGTATTGATAATTGTAAGCAGTTTATCGTTAATTAGGTTTACATCAAATTTTAATTCTGCCAACTCCCTACTATTTTTTCCCATAAGTTGAATTTTATCGCGGTTCACCAGGAAATATCTCATCGCCTGTGTCAAGGGTTCTTGCTTTTTTGCCTCGATTAAAAAACCATTTTTATCATTTATTACAGTCTCCCTACAACCCGGTTCGTTCGTTGTAATTATAGGCATTCCTGAGGAAAGGGCCTCCAATATCGATCTTGGTACACCTTCCCTATAGAATGTAGGTAAGACAAATACGTCTAATTCTGCAATATCTTTTGCCACGTTATTCGATTTTCCATGGTAGATTATAGTACCGTTGTCGTGCATTTGCCTAAGCTTTTCGTTTGAAATGGCCGAGGCATTATTTTTAGGGGGCTGTCCAATAATGTGGAATTGCGATTCAGGAAATTCTGGTTTCAATTTTTTGGCCGCGTCCAAAAAAAGCTCTACCCCTTTCTCTTTCATTAACCTAGCCACCAATACAAACTTAACAGCTGTATCGTTGGCATGGATCCTTGTTTTATATTGAAATTTATCAAGGTTTACCCCGGAGCCGTCCACTACGTGAAGGGACTGTTTTCGATTGACTATTTTTCTATCAAGAAAAAGTTGAAGGTCATCCGTATTTTGAAAAATTACTGCTTTATTGGAGCGAAGTGCTCTTCGGTAAAGAAACTCGGTAACCCATTGTAGAAACTTTGCTTTAAAATTAACCTGACTGAAAGTAAAACCTAGGCCTGTAATCAATGAAACCATTGGAACGCCCAATTTTTTGGCGGCGAAAGATCCATAAATAACGGGTTTTATTGTATACGGAAAAACGACATCTATATTGAACTTTTTTATAATACCCTGAAGCTCGCTAATAGTTTTAAAGTCTTTCATCGGGTTCAGACCTGTTCTCTGCAAATTATAAGGGATCGGAACTCCTCCAAGGTCCTTGACAAGTTCTAGGGTATAGTCACTAAAATCCGGTGCAGCACAATACACCTTAAAGTTTTCGTTTATTAAAAGCTGAATCAAGTCGCCCCTAAAGTTACTAAGGGAAAATGAAGCTGAGCAGAGAATTAATAGATTCTTGTTGGGTTCTTTGAGTCGCATGATGGAAGTTAAACAGGCTTTATGACAATAAGCGGTCGAAAATATATCTTATTGTATTTTGATTCATTTTTTAGTTATAGGTACTCGAAGATTCGTTCTAAGAAAGCCATTTGGGTACGCGATTGTAAATATGTGTCAAAAATGGCCCTATTAGATTCGGTATCATTGGAGAGGGCTTTTTCTATGGCAATTTTCAAATGGGAACTGTCATGGGGCGGACAAGTGACAATACCTGGTATCTTTTCTATATCCCCTGCACTCAAAGTGGCTACGATTTTGGTATTTTGAGACATCATTTGCAAGAGCACATTTGGAAAACCCTCAATTCGCGATGACAAAACACAGGCCTCTGCGTTCTCAAAATACGCATAAACACTTTGTACGTAACCAGGCATATGAATTCGATTTTGTAACCCTTTTTGTTCGATTATATTTTGAAGTGCCTCTCTTTCGGCACCTTCCCCCAAAATTATCAAGTGGAGCTCCTTCGTATCCAATTTGCTGAAAGCTTCAATGAGAAGGTCAAATCCTTTTGCCGGTGCCAAGCGACCCGCTCCCACAATATATCTGATAGGTTCATATTGGCTTGCAATACGACCTGACCTATTCTTGATATCGTCGAAGTCGAACGGATTTGGAATGGTTTTAATATTTTTTTCGGTCAACTTTGGTAAATTTTCCAAGAGCTGCCTTTTCATATAGTCGGTTTGACAAATAATCAACGAGGAACCCGAATATCCAATTTCATAGAAAAATTTATAAATCCTTAATTTATTGCCCTTTAGTAATTCAAAAATAGAGTTGGATTCACGAAGGATTACTTTTGTTTTTTTGAAAAGACCTATTCTTTTTGCGAACCCCAAAACACCATTAATGATTGTTTGCGAAGAAAAGGTATAATCGAAATTTCGATATCCTTTCAGTGCCAAAAAGGGTATTAAGGCAACTGCTCCGATCATGTACCTTTTAAAAGGCAAATAGTGAACTTGCATTTTACCTTCAAGGTCGGCCCAGCCCTGACTCTTTTTTTTGGTTAAGATAATTACTTGACAAGTATGCCCTTGCTCCGATAAAAATGTAGCTAGGTTCTTCACAATAAATTCGGAACCTTGTATGCTATCGGTAGGCAGAACGAATAGCCAAGTAGATGATTTAGGTTTTTTCAGAACTGATTCAATTAAGGGGAATGAAATTTTTCAAACTAAAGGTTGATTTTTGGTATATAACTACCGCTTTTTATACTTATTTATTTACATGCTGATAAAATACTGTTTATTCTTCTACAATTAAATACATCAAGAAATAAAGATTCAAACTGGCTATAGTAACTTTTATAGTTTTGATAATTAAGATCTGTATATACCTAAATAGAGTTTATTGTAATCTATGCTATACTAATTTCTCCCAAAATAATCCTTTGAAACAAGGACCTTGAGTGGCTTCGCCGAATTTTATGTCATTATGTTGCCCATTCCATTCTATCAAACGGATTTTGTCGGAACTGTCCACGATAATATCCCATCCAATACACCTGACAAAGGGTATCTGATTATGCATTTTAGTTACTTCAGAAATACAATTACTGAACTTAGGTATCTTCTTATTTTCGAAAATAATTTTACTATTGGGATGTTTCTCGGTTGAGGTCCAATTTGGTAAATAACCATATTTAGAAAGCTCACCCTTTTCAAGGTGAATAGGGACTTTAATCGCTGATGCGGATTTCACATGGGTATCTCGATCTTTTCCAATCCTTAAATAGGCCGATCTAACGGATACCTTGCCACTATTATCACACACGGATGTGAGGCGAATAGTGGCAACAGATAAATTGGTAAATTCAGAAAAAAAATCGTGTTGTTCAATATAGTTCTGAAAAACGCCGTTACCCAATTTTTTGATCGCATCAAATTCGAAGTTCTCCCTTGTGAAAAAGTATATTCCCTTACCTTGTAATGAGTTTTCAATTTTGTAGACTATCTTTTTATTGCTTTTAAAAAGTAGATCTAATAGGTGATTTTCTTTTAATACTTTATGCTTCAGATCCCAAAATATGTTATTTACATAATAACAAATATCTAATGGGTATGACGTTTCCAGCAAAGAATTTGTTAATAATGTTCTATTATCAATCTTGCCATAGTCGCCCTTCAGTTTTGGTACTACTACGGCTCCATAGTAATTATCAGGAATCCATCCTTCTTTAAAGGTTCCAGCCATTGCACTATAGGTTAACAACCAAGGAGCATACTTCTCATCTCCAAAAATGTCGTTAGCGTATTCTTTGCTCAATCGCCCTAATTGAGTATCGGTTTTTCCCTTATCTTTTTCAATATTTTTAAGCATTTTCGTTGCTCTTTTTCTTTCGTTTAAATGGTAACGATATTCTAAACCTTTATTAAATATGTTCTTGACGGTCTTTTTTATTTCCATAACGCTACTTTTCTTGTATGATCTGGCGCACCATTTTTTTAAAAGATCTGAGGTGCTTTTATTAATTATGCGTATTTACCTATATATGATAAAATCGTTATAAATTTCTCAAAATTAGGACGCCAGAAGGCTAATTGTTTTTGCCTGGCAGGCTGAGCATTTTACCAAAATTATAATCCCAAATTTCAGGTATGAATTTTTCGAAACCTGATCCAGAGTGAAAGGTCAATTCCCCAAAGTATATTTTCTTCTTGATATAATATAGATCAACCCTTACATAGTGAAAGTCTTGGGCTAAACATTCGGCTAATTCGATCATTCTTTCCAATGCCTCAGGCTTTTTAATGTTACCTCCATTTTCATGCACCCAGCGTAAAGGAAATTGCTGCCATTCACTATCATATACATTTCTTCGGTGATTTGTGCTCCTATCTATATCTACCTGTATGAATTTCACAGTGCCATTCATGCAATGTAATTTATAATCCAATGGTATTTGCCCATGCTCATCCAACATCAGTTTTTCTATTACAACCCTAGGTTCTATTTTGGCATATTGCCATTCTCCTTTATAATCACCGTAGCGCCTTTTTAAAGATTTGCCTAATTTTTCTCTCAACGAAACCCAATCAACTAATTTTTTATCTCTGATAATTGTAGTGCCCCCACTATCGTGATTGGTTTTTATTATAACAGGGTAATCGGGGAGCTCCGAAGGTTTAAGTTCGTTAATGTCTTTAGTTTCTTTAATCAACGGTATCAAATGCTCTTCGCCTATTTTTTTCGCTACATGCGATCTCACTTTGAACTTATCGGCGCAGATGACGTGAAGTTCGCTTCTGTCATTTATTTTTAGCCATTGAATCTTTTCGTTAAACGTTTTGGGGTTTTGAAGATCGAGTTCATACCCTAATAAACGTCGAAACCTTTTTTTTAGAATAATTTTCAAAGGGATAACCTTATTTCGAACTTTGAAAATTGGGTCGATAAGTAATCTACCAAAAGAATTTTTGTAATAGAAGTTCGTGAGTACCTTCCTAAGCATTTTCATACAGTATGAATTGATTATCTTTCATAAATAAAATATTTTTCTACATTCAAAATATATGGGATCCACGTTATTTCCTCAATTTTGGGAATGAAGATCCAGAAAGAAATTTTTGTATTTTTCAAGTATTATCTCTGCAGAATACCGATCGGTAACCGATTTGCTTATTGCCTCGGGTACCCACTCCTTTTTGACTGATTTTTCCAATTTTTTAAGAAAATCTTCTTCGTTATCGGCAAGGTAGCCGTTTACCCCTTCAATAATAATTTCGTCTATACCTCCCGGAGCCTTAAAGGCCAGCACAGGCGTGCCTACGGCACAAGCTTCCAAAAGTGAATTTGGAAAGCCCTCTACATAGGAGCCCAGAAGGTACAAATCGCTTTTTTCTAAGTATTGCTGTACGTTATCGGTAAAGGGTACATGGGTTATTTTATCTGATAACCCATGCTCGTCTATGAATGCGAAAATTTTTTCATGGCCCTCTCCAGACCCTATCATTGTATAATGGAAAGGCATATTATATCTTGACAAAGCTTTTAATAGGCGTAAATGGCCTTTCTGAATGGCGAATCTTCCAACTGTTATAAGTTGAATAATATCGTTTCTTTTTCTGTTTTTCTTTAATCGAAATTGATGTGTTATAGGATTGTTTAATGTGATGAGTTTATCATTTGGGAAACCATAATTTTTATATAAATCATCTCTCATATCATTACTTTGACAAATAATTGCATCGAGATAACGCATTTGTACTTTATAGATGAGCTTGGACAAAGGAGTGGGGTATAAAGGAAGACCTTGTACTTTATTTGTGGCAGACCTTACAATAGCTTCACGACCTACAAATTTGGTTTTATTGGAGAAAATAGAAAGAATCGCCATCAAGGTATTGACATGACCCATGGAACTAACGGCAATATCAACTTTGTTTCTTTTTAAATGTTTGGCTATAGCCCAAATACCGTCCCTGACTCTATTTTTGTTCAAATAAGTTATTGGGATATCCTTTATTTCATAAGATTTGTCTTTTTCCGATTCGATAATTAAAAGTTCGGACGAAAAAGTCTTTTTATCGATATGTTCCGCTAAAAAAGACATGACTCTTTCAGCTCCTCCTGCCCGGAGAGACGGAATTACAAAACAGATTTTTATCTTATTCATGACCTATCGCGGGTAGTTTTATTTCGGCACCTAGCTTATCATCCCATGAGGCAGGAACAATCGCTTGACTACCTCCATCATGATGGAAAGTTATTTCACCAAAATATAACTTTCCTTCAAGGTCATACCAATCAATTCGTACGTAGGCAAAAGGTTCGGCCAATAATTCGGAAAGCTCAATCATTTTTGTCAAGGTTTTTGGGGGTGGTATTTCATAATCTGTTGGATCTGTATATTTTCCATTGGCTTTTGGGGAAGACCACTTAAATGGTTGGCGTTTCCAGTCTACGTCGTACCAATTTCTTTTGTGGTTATCGGTACCCCTGCCTATATCTACAGAAATCATACGAACACTACCATTAAAACAATGTACCTTATAATCTTCTGGAATTGTGCCATCCTTTTTCTGGAGTAACTTTTCTACGATAATAGCTGGCTTGATATTTTTATATTGCCACTCTTTACTCCTTTGATAATAGTTTCTTTTCATTCTTATTCTAAGTGATTGTCTAAGTTTGGAATAATTGACCTTACTTTTATCACGAACGAAAAAACCACCTCCACTATCGTGGTTAGTCTTTACTATGCAGGGTTCATCAGGCAAATTATGAGCTGTTATTTCCTTGTAGTCCGTAGTGTGAAAAAATAGAGGAACTAAATATTCTTCCTCAATTTTAGCTTTAACATACTCTCTAACGGCTAATTTATCACTACATTGGGTATGCAGTGGAGTGCGGTCATACAATTTTAACCATACAATTTTTTCATTTAGTGTCTTGGGATTGTTCAAATCAATTGGACGGCCGAAATTCCTCTTAAATCTGTTTTCCAATGTTTTCTTATCATTTACCAGTTCATACTTGAAAAAATTGACAATTTTTAAAATTGGATATAATAGATAATAACCAATAGGATAAGATTCATAAATATTCTTCAAAAATTTCCTGAACATATTTGGAGGTATTGATTGTAACTCAAAAACTGTTGGACCACTTACATATTAGGTTACTTCCGCAAATATTCCTTGAATGAAGGGTCTAATGATTCTATTGTTCGTTGTTTGTAATCTTTGGAAAAATCTATTTCTGAATTTGCAATATAGGTCTCAAGAACCTTTTTCTCATAGGCATAAAAATCACCGATGATTTTGGCTGGATTACCACCAACAATTACCCCGCTTGGGATGGATTTAGTGACTACGCTTCCTGCAGCCACCACAACATCTTTTTCAATTTTCACACCGGGTAAAATTATACTTTTCATACCAATGAAAATATTATCAGCGATATCGATTCGTCGAAATAATTGACGCCTTCCCCTGTCGTCGATAAAGAGCCAAGTTGAGCCATCATGGGTGATAAATTGAACTTCAGGTGCAACAGTCACTTTATTTCCAATTTTGATCAGCCAAGGCTCTGAGCCTAATTTTCTTGAATATACTCTGCAGTCTTCGCCAACTTTCACTCCTCTATAGCGAGCGTATTCCACTCCAGACATCTTACGCACCTTAAGACGCTCCTTTATTTTTAAGAATATATCTTTTAACATAATTATTCTACTTTTAAACAGAGTTTAACGATTAATATTGCAAGCTAAAGTTTTATTTTATCGAACCGTCATTTCTCTTTGTTATCTTAATTTATACGCAAATAAACAATCAGCTAAAGAGTTTTTTTGATAGTGATTTTGCGTACATATAGTAAATTATTGGATTTATCGAGTAAATTATTGAGGTTGCCATAACAATTCCATAAACCCCGAAATTTTTAAACAGAATGTAGTCTAGAAATATATTTACCACAAAATTCATAAACGACATTTTGGCCATAAATTTATTTTTATTAAAACTGGTCAAAAATTTCACTAAAACATTTCCACATAGGTAGAACGGCACATAGAGTAATAATATTTGTTGAATTCTTGAAACTACTTCGGTGTCTTCATTGTCAAACTCATTTCTTTGAAAAAGCAGTTCAACTATCTCTTGAGAAAAATAGATAAGAGCCACAATGATAAGAAGCGATCCTAAAAAAAGAATTTTTAAGATTTTAAAGAGCTCCTTAAATGCTTTTTTTGGATTTTCATTGGCAAGTTTTGAGAAATAGGGAAGTAAAACAGTACCGAGCCCGGTAATTGAAAATCCTAGAACGAAAGCAGGAATCTTTTGGCCAAAACTTATGGCTGCTACCGACCCTACAACTAATTTAGCCGCAAAAAACTTATCTACGGAGGGTATTAAGTTGGTGAAAAGGCTCGACGACATTTTGTAGGGAACCTGTTTGAGCATGGCAATGAAATTCAAATCTTTTAAATCTGGCTTTCCAATCCGCAGAAGTCCTTTTCCTTTATTTACTATCAAAACATACAAGAAGCCTAGAATACTACCAACAAGGGTGGAGGCGGCCAATACGGATTCTTTGAGCTGCTCTTGGAAAAAATAGATTGCTATTATTGTAACTATCGGAATAAAAATTGGAGTAAGGGAAGAAAATCTATACTCATTTTCAATATTGAGCATGCCAGTTAAAAGTGAAGACACCCCCCAAAATGGAATGCATAATACAAGTAAATAAAATTGGCGACTTATCATCTCATAATAGGATGGTTCATGGCCAGGAAAAAACACTTCAACGAAGGGTTCAAAGAAAAAATAGACAATCAGAACAAGTAGAAACGAAATAGCAATAGTTAGCAGAAAAGATGATGCTTGAAAATCAGCAATATCTTTATTTTGTTTTAACGCGATGACATAATTAGGAACGAAAACATTGGAAAATGAACTTAAAAATACGGCCTGAATCAACGAGGGAATTATCATGGCCAGTAAATACGTATCAATCATGGCGGAAAGGCCGTATTCGTAGGCGATATAACTTTCCTTAAAAAATCCGATTACTTTTATAGCATACGTAATTGATATCACGGTTGCCATATTGATGAGCAATGGATTTGTTATTGTCTTTTTTAAAAAAGAACGAATGTTAGGTTTAAATTTCATTCAAGTGGTTTAAGATTTCTTGCTTTTCATTATTATAAGGATAATCACGCCCAACACTTAAATTATTTTTGCTCAGTTGAGTTTCTCAGAATTAAAAAGGTCAACAGGTTTAAATCGTTTATATTGCTCAAGTAGTGGGAATTTTTTTCTTGACCTTTAAATAAACGAACATCGACAGAAAAACCATATAAAAATTGTCGAAGTAACTATGGCCGACCATCGCCGATAATATCAATGCACTGGATAGATAGAGGTATTCCGGATTTGGTTTAAATAACCGGAGACTATTAATTATTAAAAAGGCGTAAATACCTATCATCAATAGGAAGGGAATTATTCCTGCCTCACCGAACACGAGCAAAAACGAATTATGTACACCGGGCAAATATGCACTTTTTTGCTTCATTTTACCGTATCCATGACCAAAGAATGGCTTGTCTAAAATCAAATCGGTATAAAGCGCCCAAGTTGCTGTACGTGAGTCCTCAGTTATAGTTTTGGTTTGAATTTGAGTATCGCTTTCGAAAATGCTTTTTAGGGCAGAAAGACGATCTTGATTTAAGGACAGAACAGTAGATAATGCAAAAACCATAATAAGAGTTACGACCCCTACCAGTGGAACGGTCAAATTCTTCCTGTCATTATAAATTGAGATAATGTTTACCACGAGCCAGATAACTATGAAACCTCTAGAAAACGTCAATATCCCTGCTAGTGTAAATAACAGTTGCCCCCCAATTTTTAAGAACCGCTTATTGATTGAATAGCTCAGGGCAAATCCAATGACACATATAGATCCGGCAAAATTTGGATTTAAAAAGAAACCACTATACCGGCCATAGGTGGGCGTAAAATTAATATTGGCAAAGGGAAAAATAAATGCGTTTACCACAATGCTCGCAGCACCTAAAATTAGAACATAGTATATTTCTTTCTTATTGGTTCGAGATAGAATTTCACCACCACATACCACAACAATCATGAATCGCACAAACTCCTTCAATAAATCCTTGGCAAATAAGCCATCATAATTTAAAGCTCCTATCATGAAATAGAGTAAACCCAAAAGAATAAATGGAAAAAAAAATCTATGTTTCTCCTTGGTGAAAGCAAAAAAGAACAACAGTAAAAAAGAAGAAGAATAACTTGAAATAGAGCCTAAACTCGATCCAAAATAAGCCAGTAAAAAACTCGGTATGTTACAAATAATCAAGATAAGAATAAGATACCTGATCAGGTTCCAAAACTTTTCAATGGTCGACATTTTCTTCTTTTTGTTACTATTTTGAATATTTGAATAGTTTGTCAAAATTTGACTTTACATTGAGTTGGTCAATCTTAGCTTCCTAGAATTGACATTTAATTCGAAAGTTAATCGGTACTGTAAATTCTTCATTAAAAGATAAAATTAGTCTAATGTAGATTGAATTACGGATTCCCAAGCTGAAATCACTTCATGGGTTTTAAATCGTTTCACTTTTTCTCTACCTTTTCGACCGAATATTTCCCTCATTTGTGGATCTTTTATCAAAACACCTAACTTCTCTTCCAGTGCAGTTTGATCCCCTACATTTATTAAAAATCCATTATTACCATCCTCTATAAGTTCTGACGGGCCTGTAGGACAGTCTGTTGCAATGCTGGGGAGACCCATATGCATTGCTTCTATCAAGGCATTTGGGAAGCCTTCAAATCGAGAAGTGAAGGCGAATATTCGAGCTGAGGCATATTGTGGGGATATTGCTTTGATATTACCAGGTAATATAATTTTCCCTTTCATGTTAAGTTGCTCAATCATTTCCTCATATTTTCCCCTATTTGGTCCTTCACCTATTATTATCAGTTTCCAGTCCTTAGGATTAATGTTCCCAAAGGCTCTTATCAGCATATCTTGTCCTTTCTGGTTGGTCAGTCTCCCTACATTAAGAATGATTTTTTCGGCAGGCTTGCTATGATTCAAATCGTATTGTAAATCAGGGGAGAGCGGATTGGGTAGAATAATCACTTTTGCTTCATCGATATAACGGGTAAAAAAGCGTTTGATGGCCGCGGTCTGCACCACCACCAAATTCGCTTTTGGATAAGTAAAGCGCCGAAGCTTTTCCCAAACAAAAGATTTTTTTGAGGCGTTAGGGTCTATACGTTCACTGACAATGACTGGAATTCCTCTTGATCTTGAGGCCAATATTCCAAGAATATTGGAGGAAGTTAAAAAACAAATCGATAGGTCTATCCGCTCTGATTTTAGAAAACCTGATATTTTTTTGTACAAATTATAATTTGTTTTTATGGCCTGCCACAGATTTTCACTAGGATTAATGACTTCAGAGCAGTGTAGCAGGCTGACCTTTTTATCTAAGGAATAAAAGGGTTTACTGGCAATGAAAGTTATAATTGCAATATCATAGTGCCCAATGAGTCCGTTGCATAGCGTGCTGACTACCCTTTCTGCACCACCCGAACCTAAAGAGCCGATGATAAAGGCGATGGATTTCTTTTTCATGGTGTATTATTACTTTTCAAAATACTGTCTATCATCCAGGTTTCTTTTACGTATTACTCAACGTCTATTCTTTATTTAGATATTCTTATAATTATAAAGCGGTACAAATATGGGAAAAAGCTTTCAAAGGCTGTTTAAAATTTGAGGAAGCAACAGGCAAATCCGACAAGGTGTACAATTCGAAGGAAAAAGTAATCTTTTTTTAAAATAAGGAGTCCGGAGATTTTTCTTACCCGCCCCTCAGTGGTATGCCATGTGAATACCTATTATACCCCATATTAAGGCTATATGTAATAAAACTCTTATTCTTTAGAGGTTATATTTTTTCAGTGATACCCAAGCAATTAAAATTTTAACATTTTTTTTTCGACGAAAGACATCTTTTTATCCATGAACTACCGTATATATGACTAATTTGCTGGATTATAAAAAATAACATCGTGTACTATTTCGAATTTATTTTTAATGCAATCGGTAAGTGTTTATAAATTTTTAACCTTGAAAACAAAGAATTTATCCCCTTTTAATCTTTAACTACATTATGAGAAAAATTACTTTTTTAGGCGCTCTTTTCTTAATTTCCTTTACGTCACACTCCCAATGGTCTACAAGTGGGAGTAGTGTAATCACCGACGAAACGGCGATAATCAAATCCGATAATGGTGGCTTGGCCCTTGAAATCGAATCGAACAACAAAGATATCGATCTTAGAATGGGACACGCGCCCGGAGGATATGGATTCTTTTGGAGGTATAAAGGAAGTGATAGTGGAAACAACAATGATTTGGAATTATGGGCAGAAAATCAAACTTCTAGCAACAAGCTTGTTTACAATGTAAAACAAAGTGGCAATATTAGTTTTGAACAGAAGGTCGGTATCGGTACGTCGACCATGGGCAAACACTTACTTGCCGTTGATGGTTCCATTGGAGCTAGAGAGGTAACAGTTGAGAGCAGTGGCTGGTCCGATTTTGTTTTTGAAGAAGACTATAAGTTGCCTTCCCTTGAAGAGGTTGAGAAGCATATTGCAGAGAAGGGACATTTGATAGATGTGCCCAGTGCAATAGATATCGAAGAAAATGGTATTCCTTTGGGCGAAATGGATGCAACACTTTTGCAGAAAATCGAAGAGTTGACCCTGTATGTATTGGAGTTGAACAAAAAAAATAATCAGCTGCAAGAAGAACTTAGACACCTCAGAGAAGTCAACGAAAAACTCCTTCCTCTTTTAGATTAAATCCAGTCGTGCTTCTTGAATCAAGAACATTCAATTCGCTAGCCGGTATAGGTAAACTGGCCTTGGGAAAAAGTGTGTAGTTCGATTCAAAGAGTACTTAATCAGCTCCAAATAGGAAAATTATGAAATATAAAATTACCCATAATATAAGAGCCTTACTATGCCTGATAACCTTGACGCTATTTGGCGGCCATACGATGATATCGCAAACCACGGTCAAGGCATCAAGTTTCGGTTACAGTTCGACCGATGCTACCTTAGCATTGCAAAAGGCATTGAATTCGAACTATGATAAAGTAATTATTGATTATAAAAGTAGCGGTTGGAATATTGGGCCTTTAAAGTTGTTCGATATTAGCAATAAGGAAATCGTTTTTGAATCAGGGGTGGTCGTTAGAGCGCTGAAAGGTAGATTCAAGGGAAGTAATGATGCTTTACTAAACTTAGTGAGAGCCAGAAACCTTAAGATTTCTGGGTATGGCGCTACCTTTAAGATGGATAAGGACGAATTAATTAGTTATGATTCCAAAACAGAATATCGTCATAGCTTGCAATTTACAGGTGGTGATAATATTTCGGTTAAAGGATTGACATTAGAAGAGAGTGGCGGTGACGGGGTTTATATAACTGGATCTAATGTATCTGTTTATGCTAAAAATATAGTTCTCGAAGACCTGAAAGTACTTAATCATGCTAGAGATGGAATCAGCCTAATCAGTGCTGATGGTGTTTTGGTCAAGAACTGTGTTTTTTCAGGAACAAAAAGTAATATACTAGGCTGCGGTGTGAATTTTGAGCCGAATACTTCTGACCAGCGACTAAGGAATATCGTTTTTAAAAATTCCACGATAAAGAACAATCATTATTATGGAATCCAAGTAAGTTTAAAGCACTTGACCTCGTCCTCAAATCCTATTGATATTACTTTTGAAGATTGTTATCTAACTAATAATTTTTATAAAAATACACGAAATAGCCCAAGCGAAATACGCTTAGGAGTAGGTAAGAGCTTCAATAACGCAGCTAGGGGGCTTATAACTTTTGATAATACGACCATTGAAAATGTAGATCACCCGGTAATGAGTTCTAGAAAACCTTCTACTGCTTTTATGGCAAGATTTACCAACTGTGATTTTTTAGATATTAGTAGTACTTCCGTTTATCTAGAGACACCGAGTTACAGTATTACCTCTCCTCCTTTAGGAGGATTTGAGTTTAACAATGTTCGGGTGTCGGGCAACACTACCGATCCGTTCCTTAAAATATACGGCTATAGCACCATGGATGGCCTTAAAGACGTGACCGGTGACTTTGTAGTTGCCAACTCAAAATTGAACAAAGACAACGCTATTGTTTATTCGAGAGTTTATAAGTTTACGAATGTAGACGTGGATTATAAGTTCGTATCCAGTCTTTCTACGGGTAGTACTTCCAGCACTTCAAGTTCCAGTGGCGATTGTGTCAGCTCGGTAACTTTGTCGAGTACCATTTCTTCGGCCACGACCAAGCAGGCCTCAAGTACGATTACCGCGACCAATGATGTTACACATTCGTCAGGTACCGTAACATACAAGGCGGGGAGCAAAGTGGTACTTAAACCTGGCTTTAGCGTAAAAGCGGATGGCAGTGAAGTTTTTAAAGCTGTGCTTGGTAATTGTAGTGGTTCTAGTGGAGCTACGGCACTAAAGGCCAAATCAGGATTTTATCACAATTGGAGACCAGAGGCGGAAAGAATGGAAGAAGTTGGCGTGAAACCGACCTTGACTCCTAATCCTATCAATACCTATACGGTTATGAGGTTTATGGTCGAGCAAGATGATTATATTTCCGTAAATATCTACGACATCAACAATCAACTCGTGAGGTCCGTCATTGCTGATCAACGTATGTACGCAGGTCCTCAACGCGTAGAGGTAGATTTTTCCTCGCTAATGGCCGGTTTCTATATGGTTAGTATCGAAGGGTCTTTCGAAAGGCGTATGGTGAAAGCCATAAAGAATTAGCGTTTGTCGATTACATGAAAATAACAAACTGGGCGGTTCCAAATTTGGAACCGCCCAGTTTGTTATTTGTTCCTTTCTTTAATTTTATTTCACAAATTACATTTCAATTTGAAACGGAGTCTTAAGTTTTTACTCCTTCCGCTGAACAAATGGCCTCAGAATCATTTCTGCCCCTCGAAATCATCATCTTAAAAGACCGGAAGGTTTACTTATCAAAACCGCCATGGGTATAGATATACGGTTCATAGAAGGTTGGAATGGGAGTAGAACCTCACACTAGCTATCGCCAATTTTAAAGAGTAAAGTGGGTTCTTTATCGTAATTACGACACCACCGATTCAGAAAGCTTTACTTTTATACCTTATAAAAACAATACTATTTTTAGACGTAGGTAGTGTTGCAAGTAGGTCAATAATGAATATTCTCGTCTCATGGATAGTAATAGAGGTATGGTTCATAGGCTAATGGATTGGCATACCTATTGCTATACCACGTCATAGATTCAAAACTTTCGTATAAATCAAGCCCGATGAGAGGAATATTTTTTTTGTTATTTTTTTTAGCGATTACTATCCTAGGAAATGCCCAGACCGTAGAGGTGTCAAAGTTTCTGATTGGAAAAGATTATACCGGGGCTATGAAAAGAGCTTTTGGTTCTGAGAATGATACCTTGATAGTTGATAAGTTGGATACCCCATGGATTATTGGCCCCATGGAATTTCAAGGGCTTAAGAACAAAGTAATAATAATTGAACCCAATGTGGAAATAAGGGCAGAAAATGGGGTATTCGTGAAGACTTCGGATGCACTTTTTGAATTCCAAAATTGTGAAAATATCTCCATTATAGGCAATGGATCTAAACTTTCCATGAACAAGGACGAATATCTAGACGGTGAATGGCGACACGGTATAAGCATCCGGAAATGTAAAAATATGAAAATTGATAATCTATGTATTGAAGATACAGGGGGTGACGGTATTTATATCGCTGGATTTGGAAAAGGCAGCTATTCCGAAAATATTTTTTTAAGTAGAATAATAGCGACTAATAACAAGCGCCAAGGAATTTCAATTATTAGTGGAAAGAATATTACCGTTTCCGAATCGGTATTTCAAGAAACAAAGGGCACCTTACCTGGGGCTGGTGTCGATCTTGAACCCAATTCAAAGTTGGATCGATTAATAAATATTACTTTTTCTAATTGCATTTTTAGAAATAATGATCATGCCGGTATTTTATTAGCCTTGTCGAAACTTGATAGTACTTCGGAACCTGTGAGTATCAACTTTAAAAAATGTGTATTACAGAATAATCACCACCCTGATAACAAATATGTAGCTAGTGAAATTGTTTTTGGAGCGCATAAGACCTCACCGGTTCAAGGGAAAGTTGTCTTAAAGGATTGTATTGTAGAAAATTCGAAATGGGGGCTATTTTATAGCCGAAAAACAAAAGAGGCCTATTCCGTCGAGTTTAAGGATTGTCTGGCACGAAATATTTGTCAAGATAACTCTTACCCGCCCATTTATCTAGAAGTACCCGATTATTACAAGGGAGACTTTAGTTTGGGTGGCTTTAAGTTCCAAAATCTTTATCTTGACTATGCCTCGGAACTTCCGGTTTTTTTGGTCAGGGGTTCAACGATGAAAACACTTGGCCGGTTAGCGGAGATTACCGGAGAGATTTTTATAAAAAATAAGAAAAAGAATAAGTTTAAGTATATCAAATACGACCCAAGTCAAAACAAAAATGTTCGACTTGCGATTACTATAGGCCAATCGGCTCAAGACTAATTACCTTGAACCGACCCTATTTCAACTCAAGCATTGATTATATAACCCGATGGCCCGTTGGACTAATTTGGTAAAAGAATATCTTTAAAGGGTCAAAAAGTGTAAAAAGTCCTCCAAATTTGTAAAACCATCACTATTTTGATCCGATGATGCATCACTTGGATCATTCGGGTCTAGGCCATTTTGAATCTCCCATGAATCTTCCATACCGTCTTGATCCGTGTCATAGGTCTCTGGTGTTTTAGCATTGACCAAATTTGGGAATCCGCCAACACTATTTTCAGAATCTATGAAAGTTCCTGTGTTGTTTATATAATCTTGTTTGATCCTTTCGTCAACAGGATCATAGAAGATATTTGCACCGGCATTGGACAATACCTCATTTTCAATTGCTTCGGCAGGTGAGGGATCAATATAAGAATTTTGGTGTACCCTCTCTGCCGAATTATAATCACGAAAATTTCCGTTCGTTTCGTTATAATTGCTATTTATCACAATATTACCAGATTGAAACACCTCTCCGTCCTCAGCTACATAGTCTGGTGTGTTCTCGCTTGGAATATAGGTCATGGCATTCCCGGATTGCTCGATGTTATTTGAATTTTTATAGGTATTGCCTATAACATCAAATTTTCCACCGAAAGAAAGTTGAGTGCCCCATCGCCAGTTATAAATAACATTGTTGATTACTTCAAATTCTGTCTCTGCAGTCGAGGCACGAAATTGTCGGTCTTTATTGTGGGCCAAATAATTTTTAAAGAATGTCACATGGTTCACTTGGCCCATGACCAATACGCCATATTTGCTATCAATGGCTTCTGAAACAATACAGTTTTGTACGGTAATATTTTTTAGTTGGCTATTTTCGGCCCTATTTACGCCAAACGATAAAACTTCATCCTTTGCCCAAGAAAGTGAACAATGATCGATTATTATATTCTTCATGATATCATTACTCTTGTATTGTACGACGCGAACTGCATCCAATTCGTCAGGAGAATTGATTCCAGGTCGTATCCTCAAATATCTTATGATGACATTGCTTGTCAATACTTCAACACCATGATGCATTATTGTGATTCCATCACCTGGTGCAGTCTGGCCGGCAATGGTAATATCTCCATTTTTGATTCTAAGGGGTTCTAGAAGGTTAATATAGCCAGAGACTCTGAAAACAATTGTTCGTGGTCCGCTAGAGGACACGGCCTCCCTTAAACTACCTGCTCCGCTATCATTAAGGTTGGTCACCTCAATGACCCTGCCTGCGCGACCTCCGGTGGTAAATTTACCGTATCCTTGTGCTCCGGGAAATGCCTTTAGCTCTCCATAATCAAGGTTTATGGTCACCGTACCCTCATTGGTTTCTTTCGTGCCGTCTTCGTTGGTCGTCTCGGTGGTGTATGTAAAGGTGTCGCTACCCTGTTGAGTTTCTCCATTAGTTCCTTCAGTTTCGGTGTTCGATTCGGTCGTTTCATTACTACCAGAGGTTTCTGTGGTGCTATCTGAGGATTGTTCTTCTTGGTTCGAGGTATTTTCTGAAGTCTCCGGAGTATCTGATGTTCCGGAATCTTCTGTAGGAAGATTATCAGCAGTGCCTTCTACGGATCTACTTTCATCCAAGGTATACGTAATTGTGTTGTCTTTGTTAATAACAACGGTTCCAAGGTTAGGAGTGGAGGCGGAGATAATTTTTACCTCATTCTGATCGGTGAACACATCGTTAGCCAGAACGTCGAGGGTCACCGATCGACTGCTTCCAATGATATAAGAGTCATTTATTACTAGCGTTTTTAGAAAATATGCATCGGGCTTTTCGGCCATAACATAGTCAGCGAGTAAATCGGTATCCTTACTACAAGAAAAAAATAAAGACAAGGCAATAGTGAGCGAAATCGCTTGTACGATTCTTAAGTTTTGAGCTTTCATACGTAGGTTAAGTTTTTTTAAGCGAATAATGGCATTTGGGCTACCATTATCTGTTGTAAACTTTCTAGTGTTCTAATATTGATCTAACTTCAAAACTCCTACTTGATTTGGGATAAGCTAGGGTTTCATATGGTGTTTTAGGTCAACATCGGAAACAAAATAATTGAGCGAAATTCCTTACATGTTATATTATTAATGGGTGAACTTAATTTTTATTGTTCTTATAACTATCAAAATCAAAAAATGTTGTCAACTGGTTGATTTAATAGATGAAATGCACTCCATCAAATTTTTAAACCAAAAATTAGGGTAAGCTGAGTGGGGATAAAGAGGTGTTTTTATCTTCGATATGAACTTGGGGTTATTGTATTCGGGCATTTTAATTACCGAGCATCAATCGATGTGAGTATACGTAATTTCTACATTTTGATTAGCAGAAGGGTTGTACCCTCCGTTGTAGAGGAGTTCGATATCGTTTGGCTCTTTTAGAATAAAATCTCCCTTGATGTCCTTTACTGTGAAATAGCTGGGCGCATTGATTTTTAAGAAGGGTTCTTTCACTCTGTATTCAATATAAAAGTTCTCAAAAGTAAACCCGCCTAGCGTATTCTCTCCAGAAAGGGCCTCAAGTTCCATTATGGAACGCCCTCCGCTTGTTCCGACGTTGTAGGCCGAACAATCCTTAAAAATTACGTGATAGGCATCAGCTGATTTTTTACTTTTAAAGATCCTATGTTTACTACCATTAAATGTCAAGCGCTCGAAATGCACATTGCCTTTAACGGGATTCGAGTGTGTGCCTTGCCCTACAATGAGCTCTGTCTTAAAGACGCCGTCTACCGGGGCAACCACATTGTTGCGAAACTCGGAATCTTTGACGGTTACGCTGATCGGTTTGGAACTACTGGTCAGGTTTCCAGGAGCGATTTTAAAACCTGAGCTATCGTTCCCTAAAAATTTACAATTGATAAAATTGATGTTAACCAATCTCTCATTAGGTTGATTCGGTTCTAAATCGACTCCATTTTCAGGTCTTACCCCACTAGATTTCGAGAACTCGCAATTCTCGACCCAGACATTTTCTGCGCTGATGATCGACATTCCGTTGCGATGATTGTTGGTGGATAAAATATTTTTGAGTGTAATATTTTTTGAATAGTCAAGAGCTCCACCTCCTGAAATATATATTCCATCACCGCCACCGTCTCTCAACGTTAGCTCCGATATGGAAATATCCTCCGATTGGTTTATAGCCAATACATGCCTATTTTCACCATCGCCATAGACAGTTTTGTCCATTTTAAAAACTGCTCCATTCCCCTCGATAGTTATATTTTTGGCTCTAACTAGTTGAAATAAACTACTTCCAAGATTTGAAAATGACCCTTTTTTTGCTCTGAGTACTACCCCGGGTTCGAAGACTATCGTTAAGTCTTTTAAATCGAATAATTTTAGAGGGCCGACTACCCAATCTTGAGACTGTTTGTCAACAATGACGTAAGAACTTCCTGAAGTCAATGCAGCCTTAAGGGCCTCAGTTGCATCACTAGGGCTGTAACCAAATGACGAGGCAAAAACAGCATCAGGAGGATAAGATCCTGTATCTTTCGGCGTACTATTTTCATTATTGGTATCAACACCTGATGTGGTCTCTGCACCAGTATCGGTAGGAGTATTGGTATTGGCGTTTAGGGGCCTTGCATTGACAACCACCTCGATATGGGTGGTATGAACCATTTCTTCTTCGTCTTTTACGGAAAGTGCTACGGAGTACGTGCCCGCCTCTGAAAACGTATGGGAAGGATTTTGGTCAATCGCCGTGCTTCCATCTTTAAAGTCCCAGAAATACGCAACAATAGCTTTATCATCGGTCGATTTAGAAGCGCTAAACTCTACCTTTAAAGGAGCGTCTCCAACAAGTGGTTTGCCCTCTGCAATAGCTATTGGACTTTCATTTTTTTCTAATTGCACGCTAGCGGAATTCCCGGTAATTGACCCATTTTCAGCAGTTGAAGTCAATACATTGTTACTATTCGCACCTATAGGGGCTTCAAATTCTACTTGAAGTATTGGAGGCTTGCCCCCATTACCTTCTTTCGAAGAAAAGGCAAAGTCATTTCCATATTCATGAATTAAAATTAAGGTAATTATTTTTGGCTCTACATTTATGGTGTCCAATGCCACTCGATAGGTACTTCCTACCGTAAAATCATCTTCGATAGAACCCAAAAAAGTTTTGGTTTCAGGTGCATTATTTTCCGAAAGGCTTTTTTCGGACCAATCGTTTGAATTTCCCATAAAAACACTGACCTTTCCATCGCCCTGATCGGAGTCAATCGTGAATTCGAGGTTTAAGGTTGTAATATGCCCACCAATTGCCTTAATTTGGCTGAGATCAAACATTAAATAACTCGTTCTAACGTCTTTTTCTAAGCGTACAATGGGTTGATTGTAGCCTTTTCCACTACCTAGATAAGCGTCGTTAACCGGGAGAAAGTCATTCGTTCTTTTTTCTAACGTTTTTTCCAGTGGTGACTGAGTTAAACTATCGCCTTCACTTCCTTCTTCCACAAGCTCGGAAGATAAATTATCAGTAGTGTCTTTCACCGTTTCTTGAATTGATGTCGGAGTGTTCAAGACAGCATCTTTGAAGAGTTCGAAATCTTCATCTTTACTACAGGAAATCAATACAAAAAGTAGGCAGGCAACAAAAGACAAAGTTTTGCCTAGGGTCGTGGGGAAAAATTTCATAGGTAGGACTAAGTTCTAAATTACAGAGATTAAAACATCGATTAAATGCGTAAATATTCGATGAAGGGTAAGATAATGCGTTTATGTGTGGTGCCCCATCAAAAAGAATATTTCAAAACATATTAATGTCTACGCACTTTTTCATGGTATTAGATGTTATTTGAACTTAGTTTTAACGCCCTTTTAAGATAAAAATCGATGAACTACCTTTTTTCTTCAAAAATTCCTTATGGCTCATTGCCTTTGAAAAATAAAAGTACTTGTCTTTGAAAGGTTATATGAGCATATCAAAACGAGTACGGAATTCCAACCTTGGTACAAAGCTAAAATGATAAACAGTTGCGAAACGGAGAATTTTAGAAGATGTAGCCCAAAGAAAATCCAATGGAAGTTGGGCCGAAATCAGAAGTTACAGTCTTCCATCGACTTCTTCCCTTATCACCCCTTTCACATCGTAGAGAATACCATCAGGTTTTAACAGGGATCTTAAGTTTACCTCTAGAAATTTGCTGTGGGCAACTACCAAAATAATTACATCGAAAATACTATTTGGTAAATTTGAGAGTACATCTAGGTTGAGTTCGGCCTTGACCTCTTCAGGCGATGCCCACGGGTCATAAATAGTTACGTTCGTGCCATAGCTTTTAAGGCTGTTGATTACATCGACCGCTCTTGTGTTGCGCACATCCGGACAATTTTCCTTAAAGGTTATTCCCAATACCAGAATGTTTGCACCTTTGATTTTTAAATCGCGCTGCACCATAAGCTTAATAACCTCTGATGCCACATAAGTGCCCATACCATCATTCATTCTACGCCCGGCGAGTATAATTTCTGGGTGATAGCCGTACTCTTGCGCTTTTTTAGCTAGGTAGTAAGGGTCGACACCTATACAATGTCCTCCGACAAGACCTGGTTTAAATGGTAGGAAATTCCATTTTGTTCCGGCCGCTTCCAAAACGGCGCTCGTATCTATAGAAAGTAGGTTGAATATTTTAGCCAGCTCATTTACAAATGCTATATTGATATCCCTTTGGGCATTCTCAATGACTTTGGCTGCTTCAGCTACTTTAATCGTAGGGGCTAAGTGGGTGCCTGCAGTGATGACAGATCCATAAAGGTTGTTGACTTTTTCACCTATTTCGGGGGTTGATCCCGAAGTTACCTTTAAAATCTTGTCTACCGTATGCTCTTTGTCTCCTGGATTTATTCTTTCAGGGGAGTATCCCACAAAGAAATCCTGGTTAAACTGTAAACCACTGACTTCTTCCAAAATGGGAACACACTCTTCTTCGGTCACCCCAGGATAAACTGTAGATTCATAGATAACCAAATCCCCTTTTTTAAGTACGCTACCTACCGTTTTGCTAGCCTTGTGCAATGGAGTCAATATAGGGCGATTTGTAGAGTCAACCGGGGTCGGAACAGTTACTATATAATAATTGCATTCGGCTATATTTTCGATATTGTCGGTGCAATAGAGGCCTATTTTGGCGTCAGGGGAGTCTTTAAGCACCTCTTTTAAGGCAGAATTACTGACCTCAAGGGTATGGTCTTTACCTGCCTGTAATTCTTCAACTCTTTTTTTGTGGATGTCAAATCCAATGACCGAAAACTTGGTAGCAAATAGTCTCGCTAACGGCAACCCAACATATCCAAGACCGATCACCGCAATTTTTTCCCTACTCATCATTTAGCACTTTTTAAGTTGTAGTGGTACTTTTATCCCTCTATTGATTTATGTGTATAAAAGATTCTAACGTACAAGAGCTTCAATAATATGGGGCTTTACGGATGCTAAAATATACGGCAATCAATTTAAATCAAATGGTTTTTTGGACCAGCATTTAAACTGCAATATTAACAATTAAATTAGGAAACTAATAGTGTGGTGGATATTCAATTTCCCAATACTGTATAGTCCTTATATGGTTTTTCAATTTCCCGCCCAATTCGGGGGGTAAAAGCAAATTGCATAAGATTTAAAAATATTAGTTCTTTTTGCTCAGGCTATTTGCTGAACAGGAAAATAAGATTTTAAGAAAAACTGGAGATTAAAAACGATAGGAATATTATAGAATTATATTTTATAATAGTCTTTGTACCATTCCACAAATTTTTTCACCCCTTCTTTGATGCTAGTGTTCGGACTGTAATCATAGTCTTCTATTAAATCTTCGACATTGGCCCAAGTTCTTTCAACATCGCCGGGTTGCATGGGTAAAAACTCTTTTTTTGCCTTTCGGTCTAGATTTTGTTCGATAGCCTCTATAAAATCCATGAGCTTGACGGCATTGTTGTTTCCAATGTTATAAACTTCATATAATTTTCTATCTGCCGTTGGTTTAATTAGAATTCTTGTGATACCCTCTACAATGTCATCGATAAAGGTAAAATCCCTTTCCATTTTTCCATGATTGAAAACCTTGATCGGGCGATCATTGACTATGGCATCCGTAAAAAGGAATAGGGCCATATCTGGCCGACCCCAAGGCCCGTAGACCGTAAAAAAGCGCAGACCTGTAGTGGGTATGTTGAAAAGATGGCTGTATGTATGGGCCATAAGTTCATTACTTTTTTTACTGGCCGCATATAAACTAATAGGATGGTCAACATTATCGGTCGTTGAAAATGGAATTTTTTCGTTCAAACCATACACACTTGAACTGCTGGCATAGACTAAGTGTTCGATTTTGTTGTGACGACAACACTCCAAGAGGTTAAGAAAACCGACAATATTACTGTCGATATACGATTCAGGATTTTCTAAACTGTAGCGTACACCTGCCTGGGCAGCTAAATTGCAAACAGTATCAATGCCTTCTTCGGCAAAGAGCGTGGGAAGCGCTTCTCGATCCTCAAGATTCAATCTGATGAAACTAAAAGAATCATCGTGAAGTGAGCCCTTACAGATTTTACCGAAAACTTCTGCCTCGGATCGTGATATCCCAAGCTGTTTTAGACGATTGAACTTAAGGTCAATATCATAATAGTCGTTCAAATTATCCAAGCCTAGAACGACATGACCCTTTTTTAAAAGGGATTCACAAAGATGGTATCCGATAAAACCGGCGGCACCGGTAACCAATATTTTCATGATTGACCTATTTTATAATATTGAAAACCCTTTTGTTCCATTTCATCTTTAAACAAAAGTCTTCGTCCATCAAAAACGAAAGCGGGTTTTAACATTTTGTCATAGATCTCTGACCAATCATAGGTTTTAAATTCCTCCCATTCGGTCAATATGGCTATAGCATGGGCATCTTTTGTAGCTTCTATAGGGTTCGTAGCTATTTTCAGAAGTTTTCTATTTTCTTCTGGAGATCGGGTGCCTAAATAATCCAAATCGGCATAGATTGTTTTTTCTGTAACTTTCGGATCATATACTATGATTTCAGCTTTTTCTTCCAGTAACGCATCGGCTACATAAATTGCGGCTGATTCACGAGTATCATTTGTGTCTTTTTTGAACGCCCATCCATAAAAAATTATTTTTTTGCCTGACACGGTGTTATATAAAGTAGAGACGATTTTTTCTGCAAACCGTCTTTTTTGGTAGTCGTTCATTATGATTACCTGCTCCCAATAATCGCCAACTTCTTGAAGGCCAAAACTTCTAGAGATATAAACTAAATTGAGAATATCTTTTTGAAAGCATGAACCTCCGAATCCGACAGAGGCATTCAAGAATTTCGGTCCTATCCTGCTATCTGTACCTATTGCCCGTGATACTTCGGAAATGTTGGCATCCGTACGCTCACAAAGTGCTGAAATGGCATTAATTGATGATACCCTTTGTGCTAAAAAAGCGTTTGCAACAAGTTTAGAAAGTTCTGAAGACCATACATTGGTCTGTAGAATTCGTTCTTTAGGTAACCAGTGCTCATAAATAGAGCTTAATATATCTTTTGCTTCTTTTCCAGAAGGGGTTTCGTCTCCACCGATCAATACACGATCAGCTTCTAGAAGATCTTCAACGGCCGTACCCTCGGCTAAAAACTCAGGATTTGATAGAATTTCAAAGTTAACCCCATTTCCAGTGTTCTGTAGAATACTCTTAATGGCGCTAGCGGTTCGAACAGGTAAAGTAGACTTTTCGACCACAATCTTATCGGTTTTGGCCACCTTAGCGATGTTTCTGGCACATAGCTCGACATATTTAAGGTCAGCTGCCTGACCTTTACCCTTTCCATAAGTTTTAGTAGGTGTATTCACCGAAATGAATATAATTTCCGCTTCGTCTATTGCCTTGTCGACTTCAGTGGAGAAAAATAGGTTTTTGCCCCTATTACTAGCCACTATTTCCTTAAGGCCAGGCTCGTAAACTGGTAATTTATCTAGATCTTCATCGTTCCAACGATCTATACGCTCTTGGTTTATATCTACCACCGTTACGGTGATTTCTGGACATTGGTTTGCAATAACCGACATAGTCGGGCCACCAACATAACCAGCGCCTATACAACAAATCTTGTTTACTTTTTTCATTGATTATTCTATTTAATGCGGTGCAAAGATTATTAAATAACTTAATAATCCCTTAAATATTATCGACAAAATGAGTTATTTAAGGTTTAGTTGTACGCTAATGGACTGATTATATGATGTCATTGATATCCTTGAAATTTATGCTGCGGTAGATTTCACAGGCTTGTTCCACGGTAATTTTATCTAAGAAGTAGGTAGATAGAAGATTTTAGCGAAACGTTGGGGATATTTGTTGTTATTGTTTTTATCTTCGTTTAATGAAAAATACTTACTAGTCTTGAAAAGAATACTTATTACCGGTGCAGCGGGATTTTTAGGTTCACATCTTTGTGATAGGTTTGTAGAGGAGGGATATCATGTTATAGGCATGGATAACTTGATAACCGGTGACTTGAAGAATATTGAGCATTTATTCAAGCTGGCTAATTTTGAATTTTATAACCACGATGTTACAAAATTCGTTAGTGTCCCAAATGAATTGGATTTTATATTACATTTTGCCTCTCCGGCAAGTCCTATTGATTATTTAAAGATTCCAATCCAAACTTTAAAAGTAGGCGCACTGGGAACTCATAACCTGTTAGGATTGGCAAAAGTGAAAAAGGCCAGGATTTTGATTGCTTCCACTTCTGAGGTGTACGGTGACCCGCTCGTGCATCCCCAAACCGAAGAATATTATGGTAATGTTAATACCATAGGGCCACGCGGGGTTTATGATGAGGCGAAAAGGTTTATGGAATCGATTACCATGGCTTATCATCGTTTTCATAAATTAGAGACACGAATTGTTAGAATTTTCAACACCTATGGGCCTAGAATGCGATTGAACGATGGAAGGGTTATTCCTGCTTTTATAGGGCAGGCACTTCGCGGAGAAAGCCTGACTGTTTTCGGTGATGGTCTTCAAACACGTTCGTTTTGCTATGTTGACGATCAGATTGAGGGTATCTTTAGATTGTTGCACAGTGATTATTCCCTTCCTATTAATATTGGCAACCCGCACGAGATTACTATTAGGGATTTTGCGGAAGAAATTGTTAAACTCACGGGAACTGATCAAAAAATCGTGTACAAGGCACTACCTAAAGACGATCCGCTTCAGCGTCAACCCGATATTTCAAAGGCAAAGGAGATTTTGGGTTGGGAGCCGAAAGTTACTCGTCAAGAAGGTATGAAAAAGACCTATGATTATTTCAAATCCCTTCCTAAAGAAGAGTTGTACAAAAACGAGCATAAAGATTTTACCGAATACAACAAACAGTAGCAGAAAGAATTATTAGCTTGAATAACTTTAACGTAGGTAGCGACTATAATATCCTAATTTAGAAACGTTCAGAGATCTCCTTATTTTGAAATTTAGGTGAAAACCCCACCTTCTATTTAGGCACAATTCCTTTCCCAGGCCTTCTTAAATAAGCTAAATATGGCAATACCTCAAATTTTATCGTAAATATGATTAAATACTTTTTTGAAGGGATTCAATAACAAATTGTTGCTATTAACCGATTTTTTTAACGCATTCGACAAAATATCTAATGGGTTATGATTATATAGGTTAGTTTTACGGGCTGAAATTATGGTGATTGTTTTCTTTTTTTAAAATTGAATTTTGATTACCTTAATTGATTATGTTGTAATTAGTTTAGTCCCCAAACGATTGAATAAAAACCAGTAGCTATTGAAAACTATTGTTAGTGATAAAATATGGCTTTCATCACCCCACATGGGTGGTGCTGAACAGAGATTTGTACAAGAAGCGTTTGACACTAATTGGGTAGCTCCATTGGGGCCCAATGTCGATAACTTTGAAAAAGCCCTTGCCGAGTATACCGGACAAGGTGTACATGTGGCCGCTCTAAGTTCCGGAACCGCGGCATTACATCTGGCTCTTATTTTGTTAGGTGTTACTACTGGGGATGAGGTGTTATGTCAAAGTTTCACTTTTTCTGCCTCCGCCAATCCTATTGTATATCTTGGAGCAACGCCTATATTCATTGATAGTGAAAGAGATACCTGGAATATTTCGCCCGATTTACTCGAAAAAGCTATTTTAGATAGAATGGCCAATGGCAAGAAGCCCAAGGCCATTGTAGCGGTGCATCTTTACGGTATGCCATATAATGTTCAAGAAGTCTCTAAAGTGGCAAAAGCTTATGGTATACCCGTAGTAGAGGACAGTGCTGAAGCATTGGGAAGTTCCATCGGCGGACAAAGGTGTGGTAGTTTTGGGGATATTGGTATTTTTTCATTCAATGGCAACAAAATTATAACTACCTCTGGTGGCGGTGCGCTTATATCCAAAAATCAAGAGGTGAAGGAAAAGGCAGTATTCTTGGCTACTCAAGCGAGAGATGATGCACCACATTATCAACACTCTTCGATAGGGTATAATTACCGTATGAGCAATATTGTTGCTGGTATCGGCCGTGGCCAAATGGAGGTTCTTCAAAACCATGTCGCTGCGCGAAGATCCAATTATGATTATTATAAGGAAAAACTTAGTAGTTCCTCGGAAATGATCTTTCTTGAAGAACCTGACGGATATTTTTGCAATCGATGGCTTACATGTATTCTGACACCTTCTTTTGAAGCAAGGGAGAGTATAAGATTAGCGCTCCTAGAGGAGAATATCGAATCGAGGCCCTTATGGAAACCAATGCATCTGCAACCTGTGTTTATGGGCTTTCCCAGTTTTGAGAATGGTGTTTCAGAAGATTTGTTCGATCGTGGGCTTTGTTTGCCTAGTGGTTCTAACCTTGCAAAGAGTGATCTAGAAAAAATTACTAACATTATTAATACCAAAATATAAACCAATGTTAAAAGACTATTTAGTTAGCAATGCCCATAGATATGCTTCTAAGTGGCTCGTATTATTGATAGATGTGTGTATGATAACCTTTTCGTTTGTGTTATCTTATATTATACGGTTTAATCTTACATTGAATTTCGATATCGATAAGCTTTTGGTACAGTTACCAATAATTGCATTAATATCGATGGCGGCATTGGTGTTGACGGGTGCACATAAGGGCGTCGTTCGGCATACAGGTGTTAGGGATGTCTACAACATTTTCAATGCCATATGTTTGTCCAGTATTTTGCTGATCTCGATCGTTCTTTTGAACCGTGAACTGGGTATTCTTGAAAACTTTACCGTTCCACTAGGTATTATCATTATTCATAGCCTCTTGAGTTTTGTGGCGCTAACGGCCTCTCGTTATGTATTCAAATCGCTGTTCAATAACTTTATGGCGCGTGATTTTAAAGCCAATAAGAATGTTTTGATCTACGGTGCGGGAGAATCCGGTATTCTGACGCAGAACGCACTAGTCAATCACACCAAAAGCAGAGTGAGGGTCGTAGGCTATGTTGATGAGGATACCAAGAAAGTAGGTAAGCACATCAACGGTGTTCAGGTGTTCCATAAAGATGTATTGCAACGGGAGTTTTTTATTAAGAACAACATTTCGGAAGTCATATTTTCGATTCAAAATATTACTCCAAAAAACCTTAAGAAACTGGTAGAGGGGCTCGTCGATTTTCCTGTTCAGGTAAAAATAGTTCCTCCTGTAGAACAATGGATTAACGGTGAGTTAAAGGTCTCTCAAATCAAACAGGTTCAGATAGAAGATTTACTAGACCGTGTCCCGATCAATATTAAGAACAATAAAATATCTGAAGAGGTAAAGAATAAGGTCATTTTAGTAACCGGGGGTGCCGGCTCTATTGGAAGTGAGATTGTACGCCAGCTCTGTACTTATGATTATAAGTCATTGATTATTATAGACCAATCTGAATCTGCGCTATATGACTTGCAGCAAGAGCTGAAGCAAAATGGATATCACAATTTCATGCCTATTGTAGGTGACGTACGCGATAAGAATCGACTGAACAACCTTTTTCAAGAATACAAACCTAATATTGTATTTCACGCTGCTGCCTATAAGCATGTACCCTTAATGGAATATAATGCTTATGAAGCCATCAAAATAAATGTGGCCGGAACCAAAGTCGTAGCTGACCTCTCCCTAGGTCATAAGGTGGACAAATTTATATTTATTTCCACTGACAAAGCGGTGAACCCTACCAATGTAATGGGGGCTACCAAACGTATCGCTGAAATGTATGTCAGCTGTATGCAACAAAAAGGAACAACAAAATTCATTACTACCCGTTTTGGTAATGTTCTCGGATCGAACGGTTCAGTAATTCCTTTGTTTAAGAAACAAATTGAAAAAGGTGGACCCCTAACAGTCACCCATGAAGAAGTTACACGATTTTTCATGACCATTCCTGAAGCATCCCAACTTGTTTTAGAAGCGGGTGCCATGGGTGACGGAGGTGAAATTTTTATTTTCGATATGGGCGAATCGGTAAAGATTTACGATTTGGCCAAAAACATGATAAAATTGTCTGGCCTTCGATATCCTGAGGATATCAACATAAAAATTACAGGATTAAGACCTGGAGAGAAATTATATGAAGAGTTGTTGGCAAATGGCGAAAATACATTGCCCACGTACCATAAGAAGATAATGATCAGCAAAACTAGAGAACTCGATTATACATTGGTACGGTCTAAAATTGATGAGCTATGTGTTTCGAATATGTTCTTTAATGGAGGTACCGTCAGTTTAATGAAAGAAATAGTTCCAGAGTTCATTTCCAATAATTCCGAACTTTGTTTGTTGGACAAAAAGAAAAAAGGAAGTAGTAAGAAACCCACATTGAAAAAGGTGCTTTAATCCTTTTTTGTATCATTGCACTTAAATTCTATCCTATGTTAAGAAAGATATCATTTTATAATAGCATTATACCTCTATGTATCTTGGCCGCCTTGATGCTGTCTTCGTGTGCCACACGCCAAGAAGTCGTTTATTTTCAGAATACAGGTAATTTTGAAACTTTGGTAAGCAAGAATAGCTTTACTCCCAAATTCAAAGTTGATGATTTGGTGAGTATACACGTATCAACCTTAGATCCTGAAACTAGTGCTCCTTTTAACTTGTACCGAGGTGCCTCGGAAGGTGGTATCAGACCGGAACAAGTAGACTATTTAATCGATAAAGATGGAGAAATTGATTTCCCGGTAATCGGTAAAATAAAAATTGCCGGACTGTCAAGTGAGGAAGTCCGCGTGTTGTTGCGGGAAAAGCTTTCCGAGTATTTAAAAGACCCCATCATCAACATTCGCCTGCGTAATTTTAGTGTTACGGTTCTTGGTCAAGTAAACAGACCGGGTACTTACTCGGTAAACGGCGAACGCATTACCATTTTGGAGGCATTGGGCCTTGCAGGAGATCTCACCATAAGGGGTATTAGGGAAAATGTTTTGGTGATACGGGATTTTGATGGTACCAAGGTTAATACACGAATCGATTTAACGACCAAAGAAGCACTGAGCTCTCCAGTTTATTACCTTACCCAAAATGATGTAGTCTACGTAGAGCCCAACAATTCGGCCATCAAGACTTCAACGTTAGACAATAGAGCTTCTATTTACGTCTCGATAGCCTCGTTACTCATTACTTCCACGGTATTGCTTATTACACGATTGTAGTAACAATAGGCATAAAGCGAGGGTTTTCTAAAAATATGACATTACTATGAGTCTTAGTACAGAAGATACAAGTTCCCAGAAGAGTACAGATCTCAAAGAAATCATAAACGCATATACCGTTCATTGGAAATGGTTTATTCTCACCTTATTGGCGACCATGGCCTGTGCTTTTGTGTATTTGAGATATTCGACTCCACAATATGCAGCCACGGCGCAAATACAGATTTTAGAGGATAAAACGGCAGGTTCGGAACTCGACGTTTTTCAAGATCTAAACCTGTTTCAAGGAGGGGAAAATAGAGTAGAAGACGAAATTCAACTTATAAACTCCCGATCTAATTTTATTGAGGTGGTCAAAGAATTGGGCTTGAACACCAAAATCATGGTTCAGGGAAATATTATTGAATCTGAATTATATTCGAATCCACCTATTAATCTAAATTTTATTGCAGCGGATTCGGTGTTGAATAAAGCTTCTTTTGAATGCTTCATTACCATTTCTTCATCAACGACTTTTGGTTATACCGAACAGGAAGACCAGCCCGTAAAAATATATGCGTTTGGTAAAAATATCCCTACAGCTATAGGTGACATTGTAATCACCCCGAATATTGGGTCTTTCGAGAATTATAAGGATAAAAAACTACGAATTTCCGTCACGCCCATTGATTTAATGGCGCAGGCATACAGGGCGAAGCTTATGGTTACGAACGCCGGTGAGTATTCGAATATTGTGAACTTGCGGCTGGAGGATCCTATTAAGCAAAAGGCTATACATATTCTCAATGCATTGATCCAAACCTATAACGAGAATGCTATCAGGGATAAACAAATCATTGCAGATCGGACCGCCAATTTTATCGATGAACGAATTGCTGATATTTCCTCTAGTTTATCTTCTGTCGACCAGTCGGCAGAAAATTTTAAGACGGAAACAGGGGTTTCTGATATTGCAGCCGAGGCAAACGTAAACCTCAATGTGGGCGTTGCCAATCAACAAGAATTAGCCAATGCCAGAAACCAGTTGAATGTGGCTGCTTCTATACAGCAATTGGTTCAAGAACAAGATACTTACGAAACCTTGCCTCCTAACCTCTTGGCAGATGCAGGAATTGCAAGCACAATCGATAGATATAATCAACTGGTGCTGGAAAGAAACAAGTTGCTTAAAAGTTCAAATGAGAAAAACCCGGTCATTGTAAACCTGAATGAGCGCATTGATGGATTGCGGAGCAGTTTACAGGCCAGCGTTAATAGTACGGTCAACAATTTAGGAATGACCGTTAACTCGTTAAGCAGTCAACAAGCTCGATTTAACTCAAAAGTATATTCCGCCCCGGCCAAAGAAAGAGCTTTGCGCGATATTACCAGACAACAACAGACCACAGAGTCATTGTATTTATATTTATTGCAGAAGCGTGAGGAAGCACAGATTACCGCAGCTTCAAGTTCTCCGAAATCAAAAATTGTCGATAGGGCATATGCAGCAAGTATGCTTCCCGTGTCACCCAAAAGATCTCTCGTTTATTTGGCGGCTTTTATCTTGGGCCTTGTAATACCCTTTTCTGTAATCTATGCCAAAGATTTGTTGGACAACAAAATCCACAATATGCACTCGCTTGAAAAATGGGTCAAAAATGTGCCTATTCTTGGTGAATTACCAAGGCTATCCAAAAAGGAGGAAAAATTGGTGGTCAAGGAAGATCGTTCAATATTGGCAGAATCGCTTCGCATTATCAGAACGAATTTAGATTATTTGATAAAAACGAAACAGAACCAATCCAATAAAGGAAATGTTGTATTTGTAACTTCTAGTGTGCCGGGGGAAGGAAAGACTTTTCTATCTACCAATTTATCGATGATATTATCGAGTACAAATAAAAAAGTTTTGCTTCTCGGAGCTGATATTAGAAACCCCAAACTGTATTCTTTTTTTACCGGTAAGGATATAGATAAAATGTCAAGGCCGACACGAAACAAAGATGCGGGACTTACCGAATATCTTTATGACAGTACTTTAGAAATTAAAGATATTATCAACCCCATGTTGGTTCATCACAATACTATCGATGTTATTTATTCAGGAAGGATTCCACCGAACCCTGCAGAATTATTGATGGGAGATCGAATGAAGGAGCTCTTTGGAGTGGTCGCGCAAAATTATGATTACGTAATTGTAGATACCGCTCCGCTAATGGTAGTGACCGATACCCTTTTAATCAGCGAATATGCAGACCTTCTAATTTATGTAACAAGGGCAGGAGTTACAGAAGTTCGTGCAGTAGAATATCCCATTAAACTCAAAGAAGAAGGAAAAATTAAGGGACTTTCTTTTGTGGTTAACGATGTAGATGCTGCAAAGCTTGGATATGGAGGTAAATATGGCTATGGCTATGGCAAAGTTCAAAAAAAATGGTGGAAATTCTGAATTAATTTGATTTTCGTCTTAAATGATAGAACATTAAATGCCGCTAAATGCGGCATTTTTATTTTTGAATGGTTCGCGAGGTTTGAGGTTCAATAAAATGTTTCGATGGTATTGTTTATAATAGGAAAGAGTCTTTCTATATTTTTTTTGGAAACCGTTATTTTTTTGAGGGCATTGATTTGAACCATATTGTGGATGTCAGATGCTAAAAAATCGATCAAGTCCTCATCTAAAAGTTCATTCAAAAGCCGATGGACTTCTTTTCCATAATAATCACCCAGCGAGAGTAGGTTCATTTGAAAGTAAATACCGTTTTTTTTATATTCCCTATATTTTTGTAAACGACTGCGAAGAAAACTATAACGCTCAGGATGGGCGAGTATAGGGTAATAATTATTAGAAACAGTTTTGATAATGGCCTCTTCAAAATTGATCGGAGGTTGTAAATACGACATTTCTACCAGTAAATAATCGTTTTTCATTGGCATGACCTTCCCACTATCCAAAAGTGTTTCAAAATTGTCGTCGATCATATGTTCGGCCGAAGCCTCTATCGAGATGTGCTTTAAGTTTTCAGCCAATAAGGCATTCTTAAGGTTATCTAAAGCAGCGTAAATAGATTGGGCATTGTTGGGATAATAGTTGTGCATAATATGTGGTGTGGCCACAAAATGCTCTACCCCAAATTCAGAGAACGACTTGATCATGGCGATGGAGTCCGCTACTGTTTTTGCCCCATCATCGATTCCAGGAAGGATGTGATTGTGAATGTCAATAAACCCTTCAAGATGATCGATTAAAAATACTTTTTTTCTAAAAAAGGAAAACATGCAAATGGTTTATAGTCCAAATAGTATTAAAAGCGGTGGTCATATCCAGAACCACTTTATTATCTCAAAGATATAACGTATAATGAAGTCCTTTATGATTCTTTTCAACTATTCTGACCTTTATGTTGCTCATTGAGATGACTTGGATTATAGCCTCCTTAAAATTTATTGGTCGCAAAAAAAAGGCGGCGAGTTAGAACTCGCCGCCTTTTTTGATATTCTTGCATCAATGGAACCCCATGGTTAAAAGGTAACACTTACTTTGCCTCTTAAATAAAATGGTGCACCAGGGGTAAAGTGAATTTCCTCAAAAGAACTGGCTTCATTGAACAGCCTACTTTCGGTAGCGAATTGGGTTTCATTCCACTCCGTATCGAACAAATTCTCTACAATAAGACCCAAAGTCCAGTTTTTAATGGAATAATTGAGATTAAAATCAGTGACAAAATAACCCTCTGCAATAATGGAGTTATCTTCATTGGCGGGACGATCTTTAATGTACCTATAATTGATTCCACCGGAAAAATTATGGACATCCCTAAAAAATAGCCCAGCGGAAGAGGTAAGATCGGGAGCTAAAGGAATGTAATCGGCACCTTCGGGCTCTTCCGTACTTCTGGCATACGTATAATTTATGTCGCCATTCATGTATAACCAATCATTGATTTGGTAGCGCAACCCAAAATCAACACCCAACCGTCTGGTTTTTCCACTTGGTTCGACTATTGCGGCGTCTCCAACATACACAAACTCCTGTTCAAGAAAAAGAGCCCATAAAGCGGCATTGATCACAAGCCTATCAATAGGCTTGACAATGGTTCCAAAATCGGCTCCGTAGGCAGCGGGCAGAATTTGCTCCCCGCTATTGGCGACTACCACCCTTGTATCGTTGGAGTGGAAGCCTATGCCCGATTTGGCAAACAATTGTACATTTTGTGAAGCCGCGTAAAGGACATTCAATTTTGGGCCTAAAAATAGTTTGGTCTCACTTTTATTATCATAGGTTTCCGTCAGTAAGTTTTCATAATCAAATTTGAAATAGTCCAAACGTAAACCTGGGTTGATGGTCCATTTATTTTTCTTGTATGTAATATCAAAATACCCGAATGCATTTAGCTCATCGATATTTCCAAAAGCCAGGCGTTCTAATATCGTCTGTCTATTGAGCGTACGCGAGAGCTGAACCTCGTTCGCATCGTCATATCGAAAACCAAGGCCGCCTTTGTATTTGAGCTGTGAATCATGGTCTCCTACATGTACAGAGTGCTCATAACTCGTCTCAGCTCCAATAATGGTGCGCTCTTCCTTCTGGTGAATTTGATCTCCGTTAACGGGATCCTCAAGAAAAAAAGTGAAATTCGAAAATAGCTCAAAGTCGTATTTCGAGATGTAAGCTTTCGATTGTATTCTAGAATGTTCGTTTAATTGCTGGCTTTGATTTATCAAGAAATTAGAGCGACTTGTATTGCCCCCTTCCGTATCGTCGATAGCTCCGAAACGGCTAATAAGTCCTTGTTCAACAGCCCGTTGTGGTATTTGACCGGATGCATCCCATTTGCTTTGAAAATGGGAAAGGGTCAAGGTTATGTCTTGATCCTTACGATTGTTATAATTATACCTGCCCATAACATTGAGACGGTTGAAATCTTGGGAAGATTCAAAGGGCCCGTCACTCAGCAGCATTTCTGTAGCAACATAGGCATTGCTAAAATCTCCCTCTGTTATTTTTACCATCCCCAAGGTTCGCAGGGTATTGAATTGACCTGCTTCGACAGACACCAAATTTTGTTCGAGTTTTTTCTTGGTTTGAAGATTGATATACCCTGCCGTATTGAAATTTCCAACGTTCGCATAATAGGGCCCCATACCGAAATCAAGATTATCTATAGTTTCGGGAATAATAAAATGCATATCGGAATATCCCTGCCCATGGGCGTGCGATACCATGTTTACCGGAAGGCCATCAACACTTATTGAAATGTCGGTACCGTGATCAATATCGAAACCTCTGAGAAATATTTGTTCGGCCTTACCGCCCCCGGCATGTTGGCCAATAACCAATCCAGGTACTTTTCTCAAAATTTCTTGAGATGATTTTACCGGGTTGGCCTTGACGTCAACATTTACAAAGTTGCTCATGGCATTAACTTTTGATACCAATACCACCTGATCAAGTGATACTGCCGATTCTTCAAGTACGACCTCAATGGTGGCATCTAAATAATCTTCATTAATGGTGATTTGGTAGTTTTTAAAACCTAGACTATAGAAATAGACAATATCTCCGATTGAAATATCGTCTAATTCAAAGTACCCTGAAACATCGGTATAAGTGTAACCTCCCGTGGTCTTGTTATAGACTCCGACCCCTTCGAGGGCTTCCTGGTCTTCAGATAAAACGGTTCCTCTCAGTTCATGGGCAAAAACGTTGCCACTTAAGAGAAGGGTTGCTATTAGTGTAATATATAATTTCATATTGTTTTTTTTGATTAAAGTTCAGCATGACATTTCTCTACTAAAATTTACAGAAGGTCGAATGCATGATTATAAGAGAGATTTCCAAAACCTAGATAGCATGAAGAAATACGCCGCTTTGAAATTGGCTTACAAGATTTTCGTATCTAGGCGACTTTATTTTGAGGAGGTTCTATTAATACCTCGCAATGGCCCATGTTGATTTTTTCAACACGCTGTACAATGGACTTAGTGCGATGTTTTGTGTAGATTTTCTGTTGGAAAGTAAATTGATTTTTGCTGAGGTGCTTGTCGAATTTTATTTCGAAAATCAATGCGTTTTCCGAAGAATCATCCGAATGGTCGGCAGCCTCGAAAATTGAATCTAAAATGTCTACAATACTGTGCCGATGGGCTTCTTGAGCGTAGTCGTGTTCGCGAGCGGAGTGAGTTGCTAGGGATGCCTTACTGTCGGAATGAGACATCACGGAATTTGGCATGGTGAATAAATGCGAAGCTTCGTGAAAAACCGTACTTATTTGATGGTGCAAGGGGTTCGCTAAATAGCAAATGCCAATAACCAATGCCAAAGATTGTATAAGTAATGGCTTCAAGCCTTTTTTTCTACTTTTTTTCATCTATTCTATAGCTACTTACGAAAAAATACCTCTGAAGGTTTTAATTTTCGAGAAGTGCTGTTAAAGTTTTTTCCACATATTGGCCATATTCTGAGATAGTCGGCAATTCAAATATCTTGCTCAAAGGGAAATCTACCTCGATTTCTTCATTAATACGTGCCGTTACCCGTATGGCTGCCAATGAATGCCCGCCCAAAGCAATGAAATTATCGTGTATTCCTATTTTCTTTAATTGCAATACCTCTTTCCAAATATCGGCCAGAAGTAGTTCAATATCATTTCTAGGAGCCTCATATGGGCTGTCTAATGCAAGTTGTTCACTTGTCAGTTCCTTCAATCCAGACTTGTCGATTTTGCCGTTTTTTGTAAGCGGCATATCTTCCAGATGTTTAAAAATCGAGGGTACCATATACAATGGAAGCTTTTGTCCGAGAAAGGCCTGTAATTCTGATATGGAGGCATCTTGATTACCCGTGTAGTAAGCTACCAATTGATCATTTTTTTCCCAGTCCTTTTCGGTTTTATCGTATCCGATTTCTTTCATGATGCGCTTTACCTCGACTTCATCGATAACCTCATTGATCTCTTCCAGACTTTCATTTCTGGTTTTATGACCGAGCCTAACATCCCAACTATAAGGAAAAGAATAATTGCTGTACCCCATTTCCTTTTTGTGGACGTAAATGCCAACCTGATTGATCAAACAGTTTGTCGAGCGACCGGTATCCGTAGGTCTGACCCATCCGACTTTTTCACGTAAGTATTCAAGCATTTCCTCAAGACTAACATCGCAGTACCTATAAAAATCTACATAGGCCACCTTTTCGAATACGGTTTCTTCCTGAAAGATAGAAACATCGAGAAGTTCTTTTACCGCATCGGACTCTTGGTGATAAAGTTTTCGCGCTTCTAATATGGTATCGTCTATTTTTTGAATGTCTATTTGATCATCCCAAAATAATTCTTCGGTCAATCTGGTTTCAAAAAATTGACCTCGGGAGAGTCCGGTAACGATAAAAGGAATCTTTTTTTCAAGTGCTATTTGGGTACTTAAAGTGTATATCGTTTTAAAACATCCATCGCAGACATTATGGTGTCGATGGAGGCTGTCAACGAATATCTCATTCATGTGGGGTGTTTCGCCATACACGTGGTCTACCCCTAACTTTCGTACTATATTATCGATGTTCGCCTTGGCTTGGTCGGAAATGTATCCATTGTCCATGGTAAAGGCCAGTACCTTAAGTCCCATATTGACCAATCGGGCCAGCACATAAGTACTGTCTTTGCCGCCGCTCAATAGGGAAATACAATCGTAATTTGGATTCTTTCCTCTTTGTGAGGTGAGCAGCCGTACCATTTCCTCTTCTTTCTTGAAATAGCGTTCGGCTTTCTCTTTATAATTATCAAAGGCGTTGCACAGATGGCATACTCCTTTCTCGTCAAAGTCGGTATTCGGGTAGTTTGATGGAAGCCCGCATTTTACGCAATTAACCACTTCTTCCTCAGGAATTGTCTTTTCGTTTTCAACTAAAACAACCGCACAATTTTCGATGTCATCGTGATGCATCAAATTAGATTCAATATCCGAGAGTTCAATACGATGGCCACGAAGTTTGACCTGATCATCGGTTCTACCGAGGTACTCGTACTCATATTCGGAGTTCAGTCTTGCCAAATCACCGGTACGATACATTTTTGTGCCTTTAGAATGTGGGTTTTCCACAAACTTTTCCGAGGTCATTTGCGGAGCATTGACATATCCTTCTGCTAGCCCGATACCCGTTAGATATAGTTCGCCCACAACACCTTTGGGTACGGCATTCAAGTAACTGTCAAGTATAAGAGCATTCATATTGGCTATTGGTTTGCCAATAGGCACCGATGTATCTCTATGTCGGTCCGGCTTGAACTCACCCACGATGCATCCCACTGTTGCTTCTGTAGGACCATATTCATTAAATATTTTAAGACCTGGGGGCATTGAAGAACTTATCGACTTTGCCAATTGAACCTTAAAATCCTCTCCGCCGACGATCAGTGTCCTGCATCGTGATTGCATGGCATCGTTTTTCTTAAATAAGGCCAAGTGGGAGGGTGTAAGTTTAATGGTATTGACTTGATTGTCTTGAATGACGTCAAGGAAACTCAAATCAGCTCCTGTCCCTTGTTCCCTAAAGATTTTTATCCGTCCTCCTCCTAATAATGGCAGAAGGGTAGATGTAATGGTCAGGTCGAAGCCAATAGACGTGAACAAAGGAAAAATAGATTCTTTGTTTATATTATAAGCCTCTTTAGCCCATAAAAGATAGTTTGTCAGCGAATTCTGTGAAATCAGCACTCCTTTGGGGTTTCCTGTACTCCCAGAGGTGTACAACACATAGGCAAGATCTTGACCTTGAGTGTAAATTTCAAGATTTGAAGTTGTTTCCTTTTGAATATGTCCACGTTCTTTTTCAATATCCAAAAGGTTGATTTGCCATTCGCCTCGTTTTTTCAACTCGCTATCCGTAATCACCAGGTCACACTCAGAATTGGAAAGGATATACGCTATACGGTCTTTGGGCTGTTCCGAGGGTATGGGAATAAAACCAGCCCCAGTTTTAAGTACGGCCAGAAGACTGGTGATGTAGTCTGTGCTTCGAAATAAGTACAGGGCTACTTTTTTATTGGTGCCGATCTCTTTCTTCTGTAAAAATCGGGCGAGACTGTTGGCTTTTTTATTCAATTCCGCATAAGTCATGATTCGGCCTTGATCTTCTAAAGCAATTGCGTTCGGTGCCGACTCCACCATTTTTTCAAAGCACTCGATTACTGAAATAGAAGGTACTTCAAAAGATTCATCTATATGATAGAGTGCTTTTTTCTCCTCAGAACTGATTAGCGTTGGCTTTGCGATTTCGGTGTCCATGCCATGAAGCATGGCATCCATCAAATTCAGAAAATGGGTTGGCACCCTTTCTCTCGTCTCGGAATCGAATGTCGCATGGTTTACGTCGAGCACAATTTTAATTTCTTCTTCACTTGGAGTTTCAAGGATATGGCATCGTAATTGGTGGTTACTATCAATATGCCCAGTGTGGATCCATTCAGAAGTTGTTGGTAAACCGTTGAAGTTGTCAAACCCGGTGTGGATGTAATTCAGCACAACATTGAAGCTGCCACTTATTTCTTCAGTGACCGTATCTACAAGGGCGTGTTTGAGATTTTGACTGTTCTCTACTTTAACACGTTGCAAAACTGATTTGAAGCTATCACTATCGTCAATTTCAGTGGCCATTGGAAAAATTTCCAAAAAGTAACCGACGGTTTTATGAAATTTTCGGTCGATTCGATTGTGAAGGGGGGCCCCTAAGACTAATTTTTTGCGTCCGCTTGTCCGATACATATAAACAAACAACAGGCTGGAAAGAATGTTGAAAAGTGTAAGATGGGGGGTCCAAGCTTTAACCTCAGGTCGACTCATAAGCGCTCTTAGCTTGCGAGAACGCTCTTCTCCCAACTGAAGCGGAATCCGGGTAGTTTCCGTGACCTGTTTTGCGGGTTGAACCCCATAGAATTCAGGAAGATCGCCGGACTCGGCAATCTTTTCCGACCAATAGTTGGTCTTCGTGCCCTCTGCCGCTTGCGCGTTCAGTTCTTTCGTCACATATTCTAAATATGAGGGGGTTTCATCGATTGTACTATCAGCTTTACTTCCGGTAAATTGACCATATAGTGAAGCCATTCGATCAAAGATAATTTTTCTCGAAACACCGTCCGTTACTAAGTGATGCATGTTGATGTACCAGAGATATTTGTTATCCGATAGTTTAAGAAGCGCACTGTCAAACACCTGTTCTTGTAGGTTCAAGTGTTGTCTACTTCTTTTAAGAAGCCACTTAGTGAGTATTTCATCTTCTTTCCCAGTATTTGAAAAATCGATGACTTCCAAGGTATGGGGCATATGGTCGACAGCAAATTGATACGGAGTTCCACGTTCTTCCTTGAAACGTATGCGTAAAGCGTCAGTAGTATCGATAAGGGACTGAAATGCCTTTTGAAACACTTCCTTATCTATCGCTCCGGAAATGGTATAGGCATAGGCCGTATTATATAATGGGGCATCGGGATTGATTTTCTGACCGACCCAAAGAGCCATTTGACTTGCTGTAAGCTTTAGCATTATAACTTTTTTTTACCTTATGGATTCGAACCTTATTTTTTAGAAAGATATTCCGAAATATGATTAATAGTATCAAAGTTTTCCACCGTCATATCCTCGGGTGCTATTTTAACCTGAAATTCTTTCTCTAGGAAAACCACCAGTTTCATCATCCCTAACGAATCGACTATTCCGCTTCCCAGAAGATCTTCATGAACATCGATGCTATCTAACGGCATAATGGCAATCTCCTCTTTTATGTAGGTTATTATTTTATCGTTCATAGGGCATTGTTTTCTATTTGTCTTACTATTGCGTTTCGATCGATCTTCCCGGAACCGGTACGCGGAAAATCATCTAAAAGTGTAATTTTTTGGGGTATCGAATACGTAGGGAGATGCGCGCTACAGAATAAAATTAGTTCCCTAATATCAATAGTAGCTTTATCTACTGGACGTATGACCGCCTCCAACTCTCGATCTCCACCCTCTTTCGTGGTAACAATAACGGCCACTTCGTTCACCTTTTCGTTCTGCTGCAAAACCGCTTCGATTTCATCAAGTTCGATACGGTAGCCCCTGAGCTTTATTTGCCTATCAATTCGGCCCAAAAACATAAGTTCTTCTTTTCGGTTTTCTCGAACAAGGTCGCCAGTTCTATAATAGATATGGTCATAGCCCGAAACCTGGGAAATCCTGAAAAACGATTTTTCGGTCAAGGCTTTGTTGTTCCAATAGCCGATCATACGCGTGCCTGTTCGAACAACCAGTTCTCCCGGGTCTCCTTTTTTAACTTCTTGGTCTTTCTCATCCAGAATCTTATATTCCGTATTGCCCCAAACCGTACCTAAAGGTATGGGGTCGTCGGTCTGCGGTGGTTCAACTAGGATGTTATAAGTGCATCTTGCTACTTCGGAAGGACCATAGGAGTTAATAAACTTAACGTGGGGCCATTTTTTCATTAAGGTTCGCAGTTGATTTACGGGAAATACTTCTCCACCAAACCGAACATAGCGCAAAGCACTAAAATCTTTATTATCAATATCGCCGTGCATAAGCACCTGCATGAGAATCAGGGGAACTGAAAACCAGAGGGTAATTTTCTCTTTTGCGGCAAGCATCGATAGACTGGCGGGTAATTTCACGTAGGCATCAGGAAAAATGACGGTAGTAGCACCCACTAAGGGGCCGCTAAAATACCCAAAAAGTGACTGATCAAAATGCAATGGGGCAAAATTACCTATGATGTCGAGATGGGTTGAATGATGTAAATCAGCCTCTAACTTCGCCAAACAGACCAGACTTTTATGCGAATGCATAATACCTTTGGGTACTCCTGTAGAACCTGAGGTGTAGAGTATCGATGCGAGATCTTCTTCGACTATTGTAGGTCTTTTGAAGCTCTCCATCGACTTTGTAAATATCGTGTTCCATGAAACCCAATTTTCGTTTTCTTCATCTGAAAGGCCGACTACCTTAAGTAATGGGCTTTCTTTTAAGATTTCCTTTACCTTAGTTTGTTGTGAGACAGTAGTTAGTATAAATTCAATGCCGCAGTCGTTTATAATCAATAGTGATCGATTGGCAGGAAGCAATGGATTAATGGCTACAAAAACGCCCCCGGCCCGTAATATACCATATACGGCTATTGCGGTATCAAGACAGCGATTCATATAAATAGCCACGCGATCTCCCTTCTTCAAACCGCTCTTTATTAAAAAAGCTGCCAGTTGATCGGCTTTCTCATCAAGGACGGCATATGAAAGCGCCTTATCCAAACATTTGAAGGCTTCCTTATCAGGAAAACGTTCAGCGGATTGTTCAAGTATTTGGGATAAATTGTAGATCATTTATTGGGACACTTAGGGCTTCAAAAGCAAGATTCTTTAAGTTTTATTCTAAAGCTATAAAGCAACATTTTTTCAAAAAGTAAAGTTAGATTAAGATTTCTGGCTTTTCAAACATTTGCATGACACCTTACCCATGAATTGTCGGAAATCATCGAAAAAAATGCATGCTTCTTAATAATATTTCAAAAAATGTGGCATATTTATAAAAAAAAGTTCCGCTGGTTAGGTTTTTCTGAAGAGACGAAATTGATATAATCATTACTTATTTTGTTTGGAAATTAATCCGTTTAACAATATATTACAAAAGTTAAACAAAATCAAGGTGCTTATTAAAAATAACTGACTATGAAAAGAGCTCTGGCCCTTACGCTTTTTATGCTTTTTATTCTTTTACCAGTTACGGTCTATGGTCATCGCCCTGACCGAAGCCTTATGTATTTAAGGATATATGAGAATGAAGGAATTGAAGGGCGTTTTGAAATAAATGTAAACGAACTGAATAATTATTTGGGTCTCGATTTAGACCTACACCCAAGCACTGAGGAAGTCAGGGTATATGAAGATAAAATTAGGGCCTACATTCTCGACCACGCCGCGTTTTCATCAGAATACGGGAATCACAACATAATATTTACGGGTGAAATCAGTCATTTGTCTCTTGCTTATGGTGCATTTATTAGGTTTCATTTCAAATTGGACAATGTAGAAAAAGTCCCCGACGAACTACAGATAACGTATTCCGTTTTTCTAGAAGAGAATAACAATCAGACCAACGGTCTGGGAATTGAATACAATTGGAAAGCGGGCCTAATTAATAACGAGAGTATTATGGCCCTTGATTTTACTAAGGGAAATAGCACGAAAATCTTAAAACTTACGGACAAAGGTCTCTGGAGCGGTTTCATGGCTATGGTACGACAAGGGGTGTGGCACATATGGATCGGAATAGATCATATCTTGTTTTTATTGGCTTTGATTCTTCCATCTGTGGTTCGACGCAAAGATGAAGAAGTCGTAGGGGCTGAAGATAACACCAAAAGATCATGGTTCAAAATTTGGTGGGAACCAGTACCTAAGTTTAAACCGGCATTTTGGTATATTCTTAAAGTGGTCACTTTCTTTACTATTGCCCATACTATTACCTTGAGTTTGGCCGCGCTGAACATTGTCAATCTGCCGTCGAGGTGGGTTGAATCCATAATAGCGCTTTCTATTGGACTTGCCGCGTATCACAATATTAGGCCTATTTTTCGTGGCCGGGAGTGGGTAATCGCCTTTGCTTTTGGCCTTTTCCATGGATTCGGATTTGCATCCGTAATGGCCGATCTAGGTTTTAAGGGAGAGTTTCTTACCCTATCATTACTTGGCTTCAATATCGGTGTAGAACTGGGCCAGGTCGTTATAATATTATTGATCTTTCCCATACTTTATTTCATTAGGAAGTCGCAAGCCTATCCTAAAATCTTGGTGTATCTGTCCATATTTTTAATTGTGGTTTCATTGTATTGGTTCGTAGAACGGGTTTTTGAAATAGATATGCCCGTTGATGAATATATTCAACACATCGGTGGAAACATTCTGAGATTTTTTGGATTGCTACCGCCCATACCTGAATATTAACGAATAACACAAAGTAAAAGGTAAACAGTAAATGAAAAAATCTGTTCTAAGCGAATGGAGGAATCGAGAAAATCGGTCGTCTCAACCAAAGGCAATACCCAAGGCACCTGAGGATGCTGTGATTCCATTGACCAGCGGTCAGCAACGGCTATGGTTTTTGCAACGTTTACTTCCTGAAAATCCTGTTTATAATTATCCGGAAAGCTTTATTTTCAAAGGAGATCTTAATATTGAAGCGTTGGATCATGGACTTCAGTGTGTCGTAAGGGATAATGAAATTTTAAGATCATCTTATCATTTTGAATCAGGAAGACCTATTCATAAGATACATCCGGAGCTTAAAATTGATTTAAAAGTTCATGATGTAAGCCATCTTCCAAAGGAAGAAAAACAAAGTCAGAAGACCGCCTTATTCATGTCTGATGCCAGGCGTCCTTTTGACCTTGAACAATTGCCCCTGCTGCGAGCAACCTTGGTCAAATTGAGTAGTACCGAACATGTACTGTTGCTGACGATGCACCATATCATTTTTGATAAATGGTCTATGGATTTATTGATGGCCGAATTGGCGACTCATTATCGTTCCTATATTTCAGGCAATAGTGTAGTGCCTAAACATGAAGACATACCTCAATTTCCCGACTATGCCGTTTGGCTAAAAAATAAACCCTTAGACCCTGCCAAGCTCGATTATTGGAAAAAAAAGTTAGGTGGTGACATTCCGCTGTTACAATTACCTACCGACCATATTTTGCCCTCCCAACCTTCATATAAAGGAACTTCATACAGGTCGACATTCTCTGAAGAGCTATCAAAGCGTGTGCTAGACCTGTCTAAAAATTTGGAAACTACACCCTATGTACTTTTGCTTTCCGTGTATTATGTTTTACTCCATAAATATAGCTCACAAGAAGACATATTAATTGGCTCTCCTATTTCCCACAGAGATGAAAGGGCTTTGGAGCAGATTATCGGATTTTTTGACGAAACCATTGTATTGAGAACGGGAGTAGATCCAAACATGAGCTTTTCCCAATTCGTAAATAAGGTTCGTAAAACCGTACTAGAGGCATTTTCCAATAAAGAAGTACCTTTTGAAACTTTGGTAAAGGAAATAAGTCCGAAAAGGTCATTGAGCACAAATCCATTTTTCCGGGCCATGTTCATTTATCACGATGTCAAAAGCGCTCCTATTTTTAGTGATGAACTAAACCTATCGCATTCCTTTTTCAATCCCGGGGTCTCCAAGTTTGACCTCACCCTTTATATAGCTAATGATAAGGGTATTCTTTCTTCAGGCTTTGAGTATACAACCGATATTTTTGAAGAGTCTACCATCATCCGGTTTCAAGAGCATTTGACACTCTTGCTTGAGGCCGTGACTTCGAAGGCAGAGGAGAAAATTGTCAATTTTAAAATGTTGACGACCGTTGAAAAGGAGTTTTTTCTACGAACCCCTAAGAAAACTAAGGGTAAGTTTTATGACTATCGGGGCATACATCAAATTATTGAACGGGTAGCCAAAGATCATCCTGAAAAAGCAGCACTTACTTTTAAAGACAAAACAATCACGTATACTTCGCTCAATGAACGCGCCGATGCTATAGCCCATCGATTGCTCGAGCATACCGGCGGAAGCAATGAATTGATTGGCCTATGTGTGGAGAGGTCTACCGAAATGATTATTGGAATGCTGGCCATTTTGAAGGCTGGTTGCGGTTATGTGCCCCTCGACCCGAAATATCCTAAAGACAGGTTAGACTTCATACTCAATGATGCGGGATGTAAAATCGTACTTACTCAAAAACCGCTGGTGCATTATTTCAAAGAGATGGGGCCTCGACTTTTCCTTTTGGAGAACCAAGAGAATATCCCGAAAGAGAAGCTGTCCAAACTCCCTGAAATACAAGAAGATGATATTGCCTACATTATTTATACTTCAGGGAGCACTGGTAGACCCAAGGGCGTACCCATAACCCATAAAAATATCATTAGTTCAACTGAAGGCCGGTTGGATTTTTATCATGAAAATCCTGAATCTTTTTTGTTGATGTCTTCGATATCCTTTGATAGTTCGAAGGCAGGAATATTTTGGACACTATGTACAGGAGGTAATCTGATAATCACCGAAGACCGTGTTGAGCAGGATATTGCCAAACTTGAGGATTTAATCAAAGAGCATAGGGTAACGCATACGCTGCTTTTGCCAACCCTGTACAAATTGATTCTCGATCACTCGGCAAGTACAAATCTATCGAGCTTAAAAACGGTTATCGTTGCGGGAGAGGCGTGTTTGCCAAGCCTTTGCAATGCGCATTTTGCCAACCTTCCTCAGGTAAAGTTATTCAATGAATACGGTCCTACCGAGGCCACCGTCTGGTGTACGGCATACGAAGTTAAAAGTGGAGCGGTATCGGGTGCGGTGCCTATCGGAAAGCCCGTCGCAGGCAACATGTTATACCTTCTTGATAAAAACCGGACATTAGTACCTTATGGTTCGACCGGTGAAATATATATTGGAGGAGCAGGCCTAGCGAAGGGCTATTGGAATAGGCCCGACCTAACCCAAGAGCTCTTTGTGGCCAATCCTTTTGACGATACCGTAGGGGAAAAGCTTTATAAAACTGGTGATGTAGCTCGCTATGATCTTGAGGGGAATATTGAATTCCTAGGAAGGGTTGACGAGCAGGTCAAAATTAGGGGATATCGGATAGAGCTCGATGAAATTGAAAAGGCGATTATCAAAGATCACGAGGTTTCCGAGGCCGTGGTTTTGGTTGACGGTAAAAGTGAGGTGAAAAAACTGGTGGCTTTCGTTACAGGAGGTGAAGGGCTCGAAACGAATAGTTTAAAAGCATCTTTGAAAAAAACACTGCCTGATTTTATGATTCCGACCTCTTTTGTGATCCTCAATGAATTTCCAAGGCTTCCCAACGGAAAAGTTGACAAGAAAGCCTTGTCGAGTTTTGAAATCACTTTGTCACGGCAAGAGGGTACGGAAAGCGAACTCCCAAAAGGTGAAGTAGCCGTGAAGTTGGCCGAGATATGGAAAGAAGTACTCGACCTCGAATTTGTTGGTATGCATGATAATTTCTTTGAATTAGGAGGTGACTCCATAAGAAGTATCGAAATGCTTGCAAAGGCAAGAAAGCAAGGGATAAATCTTTCTCCCAATCAAATTTTTGAATATCAGACCATAAAGGAATTAGAAAGCTTTGTGGTCAAAAATAAAGGCCAAGATGACCAGTGGGACTATTTAGTGCCTTTCAGAAAAGAAGGGAACAAAAAGCCCCTCTTTTGTTTGCACGCGGGCGGAGGTAACGTATTTTTTTATAGAGGGCTGGCCGATTTTATAGATTCTGAAAGACCACTATATGGTATACAAGCTTCCGGAATGTACGGGAAAAAGCATAAGATGCACAAGACCATAGCGGAAATGGCCGATGATTATATTGAGGCTATAAATAGGGTGCAGACCAAAGGACCTTACAATATCATGGTATATTGTTTTAGTGCTTCGGTAGGCCATGAAATGGCCATAAAAATGAAGGCGAGGGGAGAGCGGTGTAATTTAATTGTCATGGACACCATGGCCAAGCCTTGGACCCTCAATACGCCCCATCGCCTTAAAATAAGGTTGGTAGGATTTCTAAAAAGGTTCTTGAGAATGCCTTTTTCTACACTGAAAAGTATGATTTTGTTCAGGTGGGAAAAATTCTCGAGAGGTATGAACGAACGGTACGGAAAAAAATCGGGAAATACCCTTGAAGAATTGCAAACCAACCTTGAAAGATTGTCATTTTCCTATGATTGGAAACCCTTCGATGGCAATATTTCATTGATATTAACCGAGAAGGCCCATGAAAGTCTTAACCAAGAAACGATATCTTCTTGGCAAGAATTTGCAAGTGGTGGTGTAAAAATTTTAAAGACGCCAGGTAATCATAGCTTTGTTTTCAAGGAAGATAACCTTGCCCATGTGGCCGAAAGAATCGAAGAATGTATCATTGATGAACCCCTATAAGATTCCTTTACCCTGTGGTGAATATTAGCATTTCTTATGTCCACTCTATTTTTAATACTATGGGGGGCGTGATATGGCATTATAGTTTATTATGGAACTACAAGAGGGCAAGGCCCATGTTTGGTACTTCAGTATAGATCAGTTCTCCGGAAAGTTTGATACGTTCAAGAATGTACTATCTCATGATGAAATCGATAAGGCGAGCACTTTCAAATTTGAAAAAGACCAAAATATCAGTGTGCTTTCGAGAGGTCTTTTGAAAATGATATCAGCCGAATATCTGGGTATAAAGGCAGATATGATCGATTTGAAATATGGCACTTTTGGAAAGCCATTTTATGCCAATTCTACTTCTAATTTTTTGAAATTCAATGTCTCTCACTCGGGAAATTATATCGTTCTTGCATTTACTAAGGATAGTGAAATCGGTGTTGATGTCGAACTGATCAAGAGAAATTTCAATGTTCTAGATATTGCCCAAAACTTTTTTTCTATCGAAGAAATTAAATCTCTCAAAACTTTTGAAAAGTCGGAAAGAGTTGAGGCCTTCTTTCGCTGCTGGACCAGAAAAGAAGCTTTTATTAAAGCTAAAGGCTCTGGTTTGTCTTTTCCATTGGACGCCTTCACCGTATCTTTAGATAAAGACAATGCGGAGTTGTTGAGGACGGAATGGGACCTTGAGGAAAGGAAAGAATGGAGATTGTTCTCATTTGTACCGGCCAAGGAGTACGTAGGCGGTCTTTTAGTAAATAGGAAAATTCATAGTATCGAATACTTTGATTTTGATTTTTTCAAATCTAGAAGTATGTTGACCTAATAAATCGATCTATACACGATACTTATTTCATCATTTCGCCCTTAGCTACCCGATGTAAGTTTGTTTTCCCCAAGCTTAACAGAAAAATTCCACAGCTAATAGTAAATAACCATAATACTAAATCTACGAATAGCTCTATATGAACCAAAGGGGTATAATTATGATAGTTATAGACGGGTAAATCGGTACTAATCTGGACTATTTTCACAAAAGCAACCGTAATGCTGAGACCAACCAACCAACGTATCCATTTTTTTGATATGGGCTTGTTCTTTTTTGCTATAATAGAGAGTATAGGTGATACAATGAATATACCATAACAAAGGGTATTGAGGGCAAAACTTAAATTGAAGAAAATCAAATTAGTAAGATGGAAAATACTGGCGATCGTTAAATAGAAGACCCAATATTTCTTTCCCTTGAACAAAAAGAAAAATCCCGATATTTCAAATAATGCGGCCAGATAATCAAGAGGCTCCAAAATGAATTGTGGTATAGAAAAAAGATAAGGGGCTAACAAGGATTGGTTTTCACTATGGAAGAAACAATAGAAAATCCAATCTAAAAAACCGTTTGTGCTTAGATCGAAGTCTACCCACTCAAGGCATTTGGCCAATCCTGCGGTAAAATATCCAAAAGCTATTATGATACCCAGCACAATTAAGGAAGTCTTTTGAGTTTTTTCCGATAATTTGCGATCAGGCAGTAGGGCGAACTTCGTACCAGAATTAGTAAAGGCCAACACCGGATAGCTAAAAAGAAATAAATTGGTATAATGGTCAATTTTTCCGAAACTAAATGAATATGAAAAAAGTACCCCGCTTATCACATATAAAAGCAAGAGGCTCTTTCGGGTATATATGCCTAGTGTGACTAAAAGGAGGAGTATAATAACAGTTACATCAAGAAATGTAAAAATTGATGGTGGAGGAAAGTCTTCCGTCAAATAAGCAAAACTTAATAGATAAGGATCAAAAAAACCTTCAGGAACTTCGTTAAGCCATGACCAAGAAGGCAAAAAGTATAACAACATGAGTATCCCGAAAAATATCCTGAATGCCGAAAGTTGCTCGGTGCCCACGGCCGTTGCAGGTTCTATTCTGTCGAAAAGCTTGCCTAAAGAATTATCAATATAAACTAATAATCGTATCATGCACTAGGTTATTGCTCTCGTAATACTGACCGTTTTTTGGAATAACGATTTCTTTCTTTTTTAAGATGAGCATGGAATCGACGCATCCTTGGTTTGAAAGCTTTTCCCGAATCCATTCTTTGGTACGCTCTTTATCTTGCTCCGATATTTTGGATTGAAGATTGATCGTTATGCCCAATCTGTTGGTCTTGAATGTGGTCGGATTTGAAGCACGAAGGCCGAACCGTTTATTGTATAAGTTATCGAAATACCCCACCCTTATATTTTGAAGAAATTCTGATTTATCAAGCTCTTTTAAACTTCCATCTTTGGTATACCCATAGATAGCGTTTATGCTCAGATGGGTAATGTCTTGAACCTTTGCTTTGTTAGAGCCGAAGGGAAGCACAATAGAGGGAAACATTTCAAGTCTATAGTCAAGTAGTCTCGACAAGTAGGGGATACCCAGAATCAAGATTAGGAAAAGAAAGAGTACTATATTTTTGAACCTCGATATCATAAGATCATCATCACAACAACGGAGAACTTCCTAGAAAAGTATGAGGTGTACTATATTCTATAACCCTAAACTGGGTTTGTACTCCTATTTCTCTCAGTAAAACCTAGTGAAACCGAAATGTCTATCAAAAGGAAACAAAGCAGCTAGTATTATAAAGTGGCCTACACAATAAGTGCCTTCAGGTCAATGGGGCAGCTTGTCCTTAAGTAGGCCATAGACAAATGTTCCCAAAATAGCGGAAAAAATCACTATTAGAATAGGAATATATCCTGCACCTACCAAGGTGAACATAGGGCCCGGACAAGCACCTGCCAATGCCCACCCTAGTCCGAATACAATGCCTCCGTACATATAGCGACTAAAACTTTTATCCTTGGGCGTGAATTCTATAGGTTCTCCATAAAAAGATTTTATAGGAACCCTCTTGATCAATTGCACCAAAACAATACCTACAAGAAGGGCGGAGCCAATAATACCGTACATATGAAATGATTCAAAACGAAACATCTCGTAAATACGAAACCAGGATGCCGCTTCCGATTTGAACATGGTAATGCCAAAAATAATTCCGATTAAAAGATAGGATAACGTTCTCATAAGCTTAAAATATTAGGGGAAAAAGAAAATGAATCATGACTAGGCCTCCGATAAAAAAGCCGATAACCGCTATTAAGGATGGAATTTGTAGATTACTAAGGCCGGAAATGGCGTGGCCAGAAGTGCATCCGCCTGCATAACGCGCACCAAAACCGACGAAAAATCCACCTAAAATTAAAACCGCCAAACTTTTCAAATCGGTCAATTGCGAGATCCCATATAATTCGGTAGGAAGATAGGCCGAGCCTGCACTGTCAAACCCTAGGGATTTAAGATCGGCAATTGTATTTTCGGTAATGGCCACAGAGGTGTCCAAAGACAACAGATGTGAACCGATAAACCCGCCGATAATGGCGCCTAGCACCACGATGAGGTTCCAACGTTGTTTTTTCCAGTCGAACTTAAAAAATTCAGCACTTTTATCCGCACCACAGATCGTACACATGGTCCGTAGGTTAGAAGACATTCCGAAATTTTTTCCTACCATCAACAAAAGAAACATAATAAAGGCAATCAAAGGGCCTGAAACGTACCAAGGCCATGGTTCATAAATCCAATTCATAGTATAGTTTTTGATGCAGCAAAGAAACAGGTTTTCAGAACAACAACTGGTAACCTTTGTTACAAATGCTTAATTAATTGAAAAGCCCGAATATCTTGCCTTTTATGATCAATGGTGCTCTATCTTAGTAGAAGACATCTACAGATACAACTAGTTTGTATAAGTTGTCAGAAGGCCCCATTGCTCTTGGGTCAAGGTATGTTTGACCATATTTCTACAGGCCGTTTTGGTCGTAACAATGTTTGTTCTTAGTTTTTGTATATCTTCAAATTTCCCAAGAAGTTTTTCTTCGGGGTCGTTATCAAACCATTTTTCATAGATTTCCTTTTCCAAGGCAATAATATTCTTGGCCCATTTTATCATTTCAGAATGATGTTGATCGCTCCATTCATCGAATTTTTGTCTCTGCCATTCGGAAAGATTCAGCTTCTCGATACTAGCTTTTAATGCCTGTATATAATTTGGTACCGGGTTTACATGGCTCATGACCTCCATCATTTCTGTCCGTTCTATAAACGGATGTTCTTCTTTATATTTACAGATCAACTTTTTCCATTGTAGGGTGTTTAACGTCTTTCTTAGAAGGTCTCGGCAGTTCATTTCTATTACAACGATTTTTCTTACAACTTTCTCCCGCTCTTCTAACTGTTTTAGGATTTGCTCAGACGACGCTCCTTCTTGAGACAAGTATTTAATCTTATGGTCTAACGCTGAGATCTGCCTTAATCCTGTCGTGACTTGCGAACGGTTTTCAATGTGCCATTTTGTTAGGGTATCTCTCTGGCTCTGGCCAAGATTTATAGATTTGTTTTCTGCCCTTAAAATTTTCATGAAATTCGGGCCCGGAAAATAATCTTCGATATTAACTTTATTTTCTTTTACCGTTACGTTCGAAGTACTTTTAAAAATACGATCAATATTTTTTTGGTCTTTACAGGAAATACCAAATAAAGCCGTGGCTATAAAAAAAACCAGTACTGACAGTGCCGGAAGTCTTGTTTTGAACATGATAATCACTTAAAATCGGCACAAGTTCTGAGTTTCAGCAGGTTTTTACTGTAACCTAGGTTACAGTAAAGGGTAATATGTATAAAATTATCGGTGATTTACCTCCGTATTTATTTCTTTGGAGTACTGATGAAGGTATTGAACAATAAACCTCCCATGAGTCCACCGTACAATGTGCTATTCAATGGCTTTGACGTTATGGGGCACGTACCGCTTAAACAGCCTATTTCAGTATAATATAGGTAACCTGCAATAGACCCGATGACAATGCCGATGAGGGTGAATATAAGAAGTTTCTTGTTCATTTAGTTAGGTTGTTGATTGCATTTTTCGTGAGTGCTTTCCAAGATATTTTCATAAGTGGTAATATCGAGATACTGTGGGGAGTAGGTACCTCCAATATTTTCTAAGGAGGACACAAAGCTTCTCAAATGATTTCTTGAGCCACACTGAAGACTTTCAAATACCGAAACAATGTCGCTGTTACCAGTTTGAACGATATGGTCCTGAAGGTCTACAATATCCAGATCCTCAATAGTAGCTCCCACTATTAGGGCCGCCGATACATCGGAAGCGCCATCTGAAATAAGCTCATTATAAAGCGATTGGAGGTCACTGTTGTAGAAGTCCCCGACAGGCAGGGCAGTGTAATCAACACCATATTTGACGAGTAAATTCGCTACAGCATCCATATGGCTTTGCTCGCTGTTTTTAATCGTGAGAAACTGATTAAGAGCCCATTTCTCTCCTAAAAAAAGATACGTATCCCTAGCAAGCTTTTCTTCTTCGAACATGAAGAGTAGGGCTTCTTTATCGGCTTGAGATATCTGTTGTGTGGCTATAGGTGCGATTTCGTCGCTATCACTGCAGGAAATGAGGAAAATTGACCATAGTCCTCCTAATAAAAAAATGACAAATTTAGGATGTAGTCCATACAATTTCATGGTAACAGTTTTTATTGCATACATCGATTTGGAGTCTGAAATAATAATTTTCCATGGTCTAAACAAATCGGTACTATTTAAACTCTTCAACGTTTTCACCGAGGTCGAAGACCGGCACCTCCGTAATATTCCTGGCAACAATGCTTGTGCCGGCGGCACTTCGATAGCCTCCTGCACAATGTACGACGATAGGCTTATCTTTAGGGAGGTCATCAATGTCGGCCCGTAGTTCATTGAGGGGGATGTTTATAGCATTCTCGAAATATTTCCCCTCGTTCACCTCACTTTCATTCCGAATATCGACAATCGTATAGTTCCCAGGTCTTTTTTTAAAGGCCTCCATATCGAGTTGGTCCGACGTAGATTTGAATCCCTTTATTGGTGTTATGATAGCCTTAATTTGCTTTTCATATCCAATTTTTCCAATTCTTTCCAAAACAGCCTGTCTCTTTGTAATACTGCTTACAACTAGATAGAAGGGTTCCTCCGGTTGTACGATGGCACCGAGCCAAGTCTCAATTTTATCATCTTCGTCGCATGCCATAATATTGATAGCTCCGGGCAGGTGTCCTTTTTTAAAATCGCTTGCGTCCCTAGTGTCTACAACCAATATATCTTTATTGATCGCGGCACTACCAATTAGAAAGGGAACGTCGGCCACACTACTTTCAAAATTGTCGGCACCTCTCTTGTTGATGTCCACATCGAATCCGAAATAAGAGGGAATAAAAGGTTGGTCGGCCAAAATTTGGGCTACAAATTCCTTTTCGGTCTGTTTTTTAAAGGCCCAGTTTCCCATGCGTTCATTTCCTAAGGTGCTTGAGGCCTCGCTGCTTAAATTTTTCCCGCATAGAGAACCTGCACCATGGGCCGGGTAAACTATCGTGGTATCGGGTAAAGCATTGTATTTATGTGTAATGGTTTGGTACATGGCCTTAGCGAGTTCTTCACGCTTAGCTCTCATATTACCGGCCTTCTCCCTGAGATCGGGTCTGCCAACATCGCCTATAAACAAGGTGTCACCTGAAAAAATTACGTGATTGTTGTCTGAGTCTATTGCATGAATGGTGATACTGTCTGGCGAATGTCCTGGCGTATTGATAGCAGAAAATGTCACTTCGCCCATTACCAATGTGTCTCCTTCGTCAAAAGGAGTATGTGGGTAATCGGCACCGACCATTTTGCTGGTATAAATGGTAGCTCCTGCTTCTTTTTTTATTTGTAGATGGCTGCTAATAAAATCGGCATGAGGGTGTGTTTCAAAGACCGCGATTATCTGGGCATTATGCTCTTCGGCAAATCTGTAATATGGTTTAGGATCTCTTGCAGGATCGACCAAAGCCATTTTATCCCCACTGACAATAGCATATGAATAATGGGCCAGGGGTTTATCTTCAAATTGTTTTATTGTCATCATAGTTTTCATTTTTTGTAAAAATAGAGTTTCTTTTAGTTGAGGTCAGCAACTTGGGTTACATAGCTTAGATTCAGCACAACCCTTTTGGAACGCTTGTTATAATAAAAAGCTAACCTTATTGCCTATGAGCAGTAAAGCGTAGTACAGATGCATCCCCTTGATGATATCTCCCCTCATTCAACACGATATGCTTTTCTTCAAGGAGGTCGAAATTCAGACCTTTAAATTCTCTTTTGATATCTTCAATCGAAAAAAGCATGTCCAAATGCCTCGGACCGCCTGAAGGTTTCCCCAATTGGGCCTTGGAGAAAGCTTCGAAAATAATTTTTCCACCAGGCTTCAAAAATCCAAGTATGCGGCGATGTACTTCTTTTCGGATATTTGAGGGAAAATGGGCATAAATAAAGCTATTAAATCATAGGTCTTTGGGGAATCGAAGGTAAGGGCGTTTACGACCTCATACTCTAGACGTACGTTTTGGTCTTTGGCGAGTAGCATTGCTTTTTGTCGAGCCGATATGCTAAAATCGAAAGCATGTACATTCCAGCCCTTTTTCAAGGCATATATCGCATTTCTTCCCTCCCCTTCTGCGGGTAGTAACAAAGAGCCAGGGGAAAGCTTATCAAGTTTCTCTTTGAAGAATTCATTAGGGAGTATGCCATAAGCGGAAGAATTTTCAGCATATCTTTCATTCCAAAAATCCGGTTTCATACTCAGGGTAAAAGTGCATATCCGTTCAATTGATAATTTGACAATACAATAAGTGCGGACAATGCTGGTTTTACAAAAGAATTCAAATCGGAATCAGCGATACCCATAGCGGCGGTCGCCTGAGCACAGACAAAGAGTTCAACGCCCTGTTCCCGTAGTAATCTCATCAGTTCAAGGTTCGGATTTGGTTTACCGTATTTTTCTTGGTATTTGTCTTCTTTTAAAGCCAGGGGTGTAGCCCCTCCATGAATGGCGGCCACTATTTTTATCTTACTCGGTTCGATATGTGCTGCTCCCAACAAATTTAGGGTACGTGCGATTTTCACCAGTCCTTCGTTGACGCCATCCTTTTCCTTTTCGCTTTTAAGGTCGAAAACCATTTTATATTCTAGCTCTGAATCAGGTTGCACTTCTATATCTTCATAATTTCTGATTTTCCCATATCCTTGGATTATTTTGGACTCCAATTCTTGACCTGCCGAATACATGCTTACGAAGCACAGAAAGCTAAAAAATATACCTCTTCTCATTTGTTTGAATTAATTGTTCTATTCCTATTAATAAATATCTATGCGGTAAAAATACGGTTATAATAGCATGAATTTCTGTAACAATTGTTACTGCATGTCCGAATTGTTACGGCTACTTTCGTTCTTCAATTGTTTAAATGTAATGAATAAATGAAAGAGTTGCGCTTCTTGGCAAGAAGGTTGTTTTGGCTGTTTATCACAATGTTTACCTTAATTACGGTTCTTTTCATTGAACTCTTCGTTTATCAACCAAAAGCTAAGGATTCTAAGGCCGTTCTTGCCCAGAATGCCGATGAATACGTTGAATGGCAACCTATAGACGTTCAATCTGAATTTGCGTCAGGGACTATGGCTGAAGAAGTTGCTTTTGGATATCGACTTATATCAGAGACTTCAAGTCTTATAGGTCCTAAGGTCGATAGCTTTCAAAATCGTTTTACGGGTAACGGTTTAGCCTGTACGAACTGTCATTTAAAAGCAGGTACACAACCTGGTTCGGCATCATGGATAGGAGTAATTGAAAGGTTTCCGCAATTCGGTGGTAGATCAAATAAATTAGGCACGATAGAAGACCGTATTAACGGTTGTATGGAGCGCAGTATGAACGGAAGAAAATTAGGGGTGGACTCGAAGGAGATGAGGGCTATTGTAGCATACATGAAGTGGTTAGGTGAAGGAATTCCGGAGGAACGAAAGAAAGAATACAAGGGCTACCCTAAATTGAAAATCCCGCATCGGCAGGTCGACCTTCAACAAGGCAAGATTATTTATGATAGGGAGTGTATGGTATGCCATGGAGCAAATGGTCAGGGTGTTTTAAGTACCGATGCCAGTAAAGGGTATCAATATCCACCCCTGTGGGGAAAGGACAGTTATAATAATGGAGCCGGTATGCATAGGGTTATTACTGCCGCAGAATTTATAAAAAGCAATATGCCCTTTGGCCAGGCGACATGGCAGCGGCCCAAGCTTACTGATGAAGAAGCCTTTGATGTAGCGGGTTATATCAATAGTTTCGATAGACCTCTTAAGGCCCATACAGAGGACGATTATCCGAACAAAAAACTGAAACCTGTCTCTACACCCTACGGCCCTTGGGAAGACCATTTTTCAGCCGAACAACACAAATACGGTCCTTTTCTGCCGATCATGGCCCATTACAAGAAGGAGTTTAATATTACCAAAACCAAATAACTTGTTACGAAACCTACTTCTTTACGCATACTTTATAGTTTCTTCCACTCTTTTTTCACAAGGGATAGAAAAAAAGCATAAGGGCAAATTTTCCGGTCAATGGCGAACCTATTACATGAACACTTTGAATAAGGGGGAGCTTAAAGATTTTTCGGCCTTGGCAACGGGAGGTAAAATTGCGTATACCTACAAGTTTCATAAAAAATTCGAGTTGGGATCCTCTTTGTACAATAGTACAAATTTAGGATGGCAAGATTTGACCCTTCCTGATAGGACGACAGGTAAGGGAAGTCGTTATGAAGAAGGACTTTTCGATCGTTTATACCCCGAGAAAGATGCTGTTTTTTTGTTAGGGGAATTATACGCTACCTATACGTTGCCCAAGCATCAGTTTAAGATCGGTCGAATGAAAATAAATACCCCTTTGATAAACCCTGAGGATGGTCGAATGATTCCTACACTGGTACAAGGATTTTGGTATACCCATAAACTTTACGATTTAAATAGGTTCCAATTCGGTGTATTACATCAAATTGCGCCTCGATCGACCGGAGAATTTTTTGGAATAGGAGAAAGTATTGGTACGTATCCGGTCGGAAGAAACGAGTTAGGACAAGCCAGTCTTTATTCGGGAAATACGCGTTCAGATTATATATGGATACTGAATACAAATTTTAAACTGGGGCCTGAAGTACGGGTGGATTTATGGAATTACTACGTTAACAATGTCTTCAACTCGTTATATTTCAAGCCTAGTTGGCAGCTAAGCCCGAATGTAAGCTTAAAAGGGGAATGGCTCCATCAAAATAGGGTAGGCCATGGAGGAAATGCCATAGATACACTAAGGTATTTTACAGATGCTACTTCTGATCTTTTCGGATTTCGAATGGAGTATCGCTGGAAAGCATCAATGGTTAATTTGAGCTACAATAGAATACTGCCGCAGGGGCGCTTTATTTCACCAAGGGAGTGGGGTAGGGAAGATCTCTTTAGTTTCCAAAAGCGTGAGCGCAGTGAAGGCACTTCAGATAACCATGCCGTCGTTTTAAATTATCATACGATTTTCGAAATGCCAAAGAAAGTTGCCTCACTAAAATCTTTAGTAAGTGTGGGTCGACATTGGAAACCTTCTGTTTTAGATGCGAAGGCCAATAAATATGCGATGCCGGATTATACCCATCTTAATGTGGATCTTTTTTTTGATTTTAAGAAATTGCCTAATCTAAAACCTGAATTACTATTCACTAAAAAATGGGCCCATGGAAATTTTCCTGACCAGCCCAATTTTTATTTTAACAAAACCGATCTCTTTCATATGGATATTATCTTGAACTATAACTTTTAAGGTACTACAAACGGGGTAAATCATTATTTCCAAAGTAATCCGGTTTATTTTTCCTTAAAAATAAAGTCTTTAACCTTGAATTATGTTACTGCCGATATATGGCGATCAAGAAGCTTTTGTCGCCAAGCAAGAAGCGTAGCTATCATCTGCATGGGGTAGCAGGTCAAAGGGCCTCTTTGACTATACAAGAGCATTGGAAAGACTACAAAGGAGAAGTAAAAATGGAGACCTTTAGGTCTCCATTATAGTGTTTTTTGCATTGATCGAATTAAACGTCTTTACCTTTCATCATTTTGTTCCAATACAAATAGGGAAGACCATATTTTTTTAACATCCACAATCGCCAATGTTCTTTAGAAGAATCGAAAATAAGCATTTGTTTCAGTTTTGGGTCTGGTGTAAAATTGTTGTCATAGTCGAATTCGGCCAATACCATTTTACCATAATCGGTGACAAGAGGGCAAGATGAATACCCGTTGTAGGCTTTCGTGCCTATTTTATGTTGTGTTCTTAATCGGTCTATATTGTCAACAACTATAGGCACTTGTTTACGAATCGCAGCTCCGGTCTTGGCCGTTGGTAAAGCTGCAACATCACCTAGGCCAAAAACATTGGGAAACTTATTATGTTGGAGGGTTTTGTGGTCCACATCCAACCATCCTGCATCGTTGGCCAAAATGGAATCCTGAATAAATTTAGGTGCTACGGAAGGGGGAGCGGTATGCAACATATCGTAATGAATGCCGTAACGGTCTCCCTCTACGGTAACCTTTACATCTTTGTAGTTGTATTGAAAATTTTCGTCCAAGTGCTCATTTTCGTCTTCTCCCGACATGACCACGCATCCACCCGCTGAAATATCTTTTCCCAATTCATACCAAGCAATTTTTTTGTCGGCATCTATGGCTACCAATTTATGATAAAATCGTAAGTTGATATCTTTCCTGTCGACTACTTCCATTAAGGTTTTGGCTATTTCCTTCACTCCGAAAATAATGGTTCCCGAGGTGGCGAAAACCACATCTGTTTTGTCACGAACACCGCTTTTTCTAAAATAGCTTTCGGCCAAATACATTATTTTTTGAGGAGCACCCCCACATTTAATTGGCGTCGTGGGTTGCGTAAACAGGGCGGTACCTCCTTTAAAGTTCTTAAGCACTTCCCATGTATGTTTTGGATCTGTATAATTACTGCAAACCACACCTTTATCAATAGCATCTTCTAGACCTGGCACTAAACTATAATCATAGGCCAACCCAGGGGCGACTATAAGATAATCGTAGGTCACATCACCATTAGAAGCAGTACGAACGGTATTTTTATCCGGGTCAAGTTTTATCGCCTTGTCTTTGATCCAAGTAGTCTTCTTTGGTATTACCGAGGCCATGGGTCGGGCCGTTTTTTCATAATCATATGTTCCAGCACCTACCAGTGTCCATGCGGGCTGATAGTAATGCGTTTCCGCGGGTTCTATAATTGCTACGTCTTTGGCACCTTTCTGATGTAAGAGTTGGGCCGCTGCCATAATTCCCGCTGTACCTCCGCCAATGATTAATATTTCGTGATGTGCACCCATGATAGCTTTTTTATATGAATTATTTAAAAGTACGTCTTGTTTTTTAAGTATTCTGTAACCTTGGTTACACAGCCTATAAAAAAGGTCAACCCCGACGTATGCGGGATAGACCTTTCAATACCAAACCGATAACCTATTTTTTGACCTTGCAGGTATTGAGTCCGAAAAGGGTATACAGCGGACAAAAACTCACAAAGCTTGTTAATAGAAATATAGCGGCCAACGCTAGTAATACGTAGGCCAAGGTGCCTTCCACTACTTTGAAGTAGTATAAAGCGGCAATGATAAGGGCTGCAATAATTCTTATTGTGCGATCTGCAACGCCCATATTTTTTTTCATAATGAACTTATTTAGGGTTAATACCTTTAACAAGAAGAACCAAAGCTGTTATTAAACCAATGCAAATTATACAAACCATTAAAAGCTTTGTTCCTTTTGTTAATTTCATATCTAAAAATAATGTTTTATTTTTTCAAGTTATGTGACAATAGTCACACAATGAGTTTTTTATGGCGGGTAAATCTTAATTCAATGAGGATGGATACGGTATGGATTGTAACCCATGTTACTGATACCAGAAGGCGATATCCTTTATCTTTGTAGAACCATAGGTATTAAACAATGAAAGAATACGTAGAACCTTTTGTGAACTCTTTTTTGGGAACGTTACAGTGGACTTGGAGATCCATTATTTTCGAAGTGCCTTGGTACACCAATTATTTTTGGGGCTTGATCGCTATATCGCTGTTGGTTTGGATGTTGGAGATTATCTTTCCTTGGAGAAAAGATCAACCCGTTTTCAGAAAGGATTTTTGGTTGGACGGCTTTTACATGTTTTTCAACTTTTTTCTTTTCGCCATTGTAATCAGTGGAGTGTATCGCGTACTACAGATTCTATTTGGCAATTTTGGCATTACGGCAAAAAGTCTCTCTATTATAGATATTTCGGTTTGGCCAATGTGGGCACAGCTCACCGTTTTTTTCGTGGTGCTCGATTTTGTACAGTGGTTTACCCATATCCTACTTCATAAATACCCTTTTTTGTGGAAATTTCACGCCGTACATCATAGTGTAAAGGAAATGGGCTTTGCTGCCCATTTACGGTATCATTGGATGGAAAATATTCTATACAAACCCCTAAAGACATTTGGGGTCATGATTTTAGGCGGGTTCGAGCCCGAACAAGCTTATATTGTTCATTTTCTTGCCATTGCCATAGGTCATATCAATCATTCCAATATTAAAATCACATGGGGTCCCCTTAAGTACATTTTCAATAATCCGGTCATGCATTTGTATCACCATGCCTACAAGCTACCAAAAGGATCCTATGGGGTAAATTTTGGGATAAGTCTGAGTGTATGGGATTATATTTTTAAAACCAATTATATTCCTGAAGATGGAGGTAAAATAGCATTGGGTTTCCCAGGGGATGATAAAATGCCCAAGGGTTTTTGGGGCCAATTGGTCCATGGCTTTAAAGGGAGAAAAGCAGATTAATTTTGGGTCAGGTTTTTGGTTGGCCGCTACCTGCGGTAAGTCGTTTTTACCCTATGGATTAGGTTGTGGGTCAAATCTGAATTGATTTTTTACCAGGGTATTTTGTCTAAAGCTAATAAATACAAGGGCTTTCTGTATGATAGTTACACACAAGCAAAAAACATAGCACTACCAATTTTTCATCTAAAATAAAATCGACGGCCAGTTTGGCATGTAAATGAGTGGTGGATAAAAGGGGCAATTCTTCTTCGTTCGATTTCATTAGCGTGGGTAGTTCGGTACATCCGAGAATGATACCATCGGCACCTTTGCCTTTTAGTAACCTGATTTGAGTAAGAAAAAAATCACGGGCTCTTTCTGTGAATATGCCTTGCGTGTGTTCTTTCGATATGTAGTCGATAGACGGATACCCCATTTCTTTTAGTTTTTTCTTTACCGAAAGGGCTTGATCACTGTTCGAACACCAAAAAGATACGGAGGAGGCGGCTTAATCAATTTCCAAACTGGTGATATTCGGAAGCGCGGCCAATTTGGTGGTTATTGAAGTCGCACAGCCCCTGCACTTTAGGTTTCGTATAATAATGGTCTTTTTCATAATCGTTGGTTATTATTTCGATAAGCACTTGGTTTTATTCCGAGTACCCGTATTCATGACCATTGCATGTAACCACCCTTTAGGTCATAAACATGTATGAAGCCCAGCCCTACAAGTTTATGGGCGGCTTTTTGACTTCTTGCCCCAGAACGGCAATAGATGTACAGGGGTTTCGTTTTATCCAGTTTTTCGAAGGCTTTTTGAAATCCGATAGGGTCGTAATAATCTATATTGATAGCCTTTTTAATATGTCCGTTGTTATATTCCGAAGGGGTGCGCACGTCGACCAATTGAACCTTGTTCTCAATGGCCTTGGCATAATCTGACTTATCGAGAATTGTAATTTTCTCGGAAGATTTATTTTTAACTCCGAAAATGGTGCTGAGAATTGACATATCTTTTATTTAAAATTGAACACTATTTTAATAGGAAACGGTCCATATCGAAGACCGTTTCCCATGAACAACAAACCCATCAAAACAATCTCAATTAAGATTTTTCTTTGCAAGGTACCAGTCGATTTTCTCTACCGAATTATCGGCTAGTCTGGCATTCAGTTCGTACAAGGTCTTCGGTGGGGGCACGATGACACTATCCCCTTTTTTCCAATCCAACGGCATTGCGACCTTGTATTCATCAGATGTTTGTAGCGCTTCCAAAGCACGTAGTATCTCATTCATATTCCGGCCTACATTTAGAGGGTAGTACATAATCAAACGAATCTTTTTACTAGGGTCGATAAAGAAGACTGCTCGTACTGCGGCCGTTTCGCTCTCATTGGGCTGTAACATGCCATATAGTTTAGATACCTTCATGTCGATATCCGCAATTATGGGAAAATCAAAGTACACACCTGTATTTTCACGTACATTTTGAACCCATCCCAAATGTGCATGTACGCTATCGATACTGAGTCCAAGAAGTTGGGTATTCAATGCATCGAACTCTGCTTTACGTGTCGCGAAGCCGCTCATTTCGGTTGTACATACAGGGGTGAAGTCTGCGGGATGCGAAAACATCACGATCCATTTGTCGGAGGCGAAATCGGAAAATTTTATTTTCCCCTGAGTGGTTACTGCATCAAAATCGGGTGCTAGGTCACCAATTCTGGGCATTGAATTTACTATAGTATTTTCTTTGAGTTCCATATGTTTAATTTTATGATACTAAGATACCACTGGAGAAATTCGAATACAGTAACCTAGGTTACCTAGGGTTAAAAACAGTAAAAAGTGGTCCCGAAAGACCACTTTTTTTTTAAAAAAGGCATTTGGTTGTTTCAAAAAATGAATGAGCCCCATAACACCATTGCATGGGTATATCTACCTTCGTGTTCGAACGCTTTGCCGAAGGTGCAACTCACTTATTTTTTTGGTTCCACTCTCCATAACCGCCACTATAGTCAAAAATAGTGGTGAAGCCCAATTCCCTTAGTTTTTGGCTAGCCTTGCCACTTCGCCCTCCCATCTGGCAGTAGATATAGATGGGTTCGGTTTTGTCGAGCTTGTTGACTTCTTTCGCGAAATTTTCCGTATCAAGAAAATCGATGTTGACAGCATCGTCGATGTGACCTGCTTCGTACTCCTTTGAGGTACGGACGTCTATCAGTTGCACGTCTTTACCGATCGCATCGGCCTTTAAGGTCTCTATGCTGATGACCTTGATATCTCCCTTTTGTTGCGAGTTGCAAGAAGCCACTATTAGTGTGAGAACAAAAAGAACTATAATTTTTTTCATAGGTAAGAATGTAATCGCTATAACTTTCAATGCTATATTTCTAATAAACAATTTAATCAATTCGCCGAAATGAACAAGGGGAATATTCATATTAGAATATTTCCCCTGTTGTTCAACCAACTAATTTTTTTCCAGAGAGCCTTACTTCATTTTAGCTAGACGTATCTTTTAAAGCGTGGACGGACATACATATTCCGAAACCGGAATGCCAGAATCCTTAATTTTTTCAAAACCGCCCTTGATATCGATAAGGTTATGTATGCCACGGCTTTTTAAAATCGATGCGGCTATCATGCTTCGATATCCTCCTGCACAATGTATATAAAAGAAATCGTTACCTGGAAATTCGGATAAATGGTCATTCAGATAATCAAGGGGGGTATTCATAGCTTCCAAAGCATGTTCAGATAAAAACTCACTTTTCTTCCGGACATCAAAAATGGGGGCTTTATCTTCGGCCATTATGCTTCGAAGGTCGGCAACTTCAATCTGATCGACGGTATCATATTCAAAAGCGGCTTTTTTCCATGCTTCGAAACCTCCTTCAAGATATCCAAGGGTATTATCGAATCCTACTCTTGAAAGTCGTGTTACCGCCTCTCCTTCGAGACCTTTGGGGGCGACGAGAAGAATGGGCTGCTTTACATCCGATATCAAAGCGCCTGCCCAAGGAGCGAAACTTCCATCCAAACCAATAAATATCGATCTTGGTATATGTCCCTTTGCATAATCGTCTTGATGACGCACATCTAATACTACTGCTCCTGTTTCATTGGCAGCGGCCTCAAACGCCTTAGGAGAAAGTGCCCTTGTTCCACGTTTGAGTACATCTTTTATGTCCTCATAGCCTTCTTTATTGAGCTTAACGTTCAAAGGAAAATATTGTGGCGGGGGAAGCAATCCTTCGATGACCTCTTCAATAAACTCTTCCTTGGTCATATCGGCACGAAGCGCATAGTTTACCTTTTTTTGGTTGCCCAAGGTATCGACGGTCTCCTTCATCATGTTCTTACCACACGCTGAACCCGCCCCATGGGCAGGATATACAATTACATCATCTCTCAGAGGCATGATTTTATTACGGAGACTGTCATATAAATAACCGGCCAGATCTCTTTCGGTCAAAACTCCCATTTTTTGCGCGAGATCAGGCCTGCCCACATCTCCCAGAAATAGGGTGTCGCCACTAAAAATGGCGTGGTCCTTGCCATCTTCGTCTTGTAATAAATAGGTCGTACTTTCCATAGTATGGCCTGGGGTATGTAGCACCTTTATGGTCACTTTCCCTAAGATAAATTCCTGATTGTCTTTTGCGATAATTGCATCGAACGCCGGGTTTGCGTTCGGCCCGTAGACAATAGGAGCCCCGGTTTTTTTGGCCAAGGTTACATGGCCACTGACAAAATCGGCATGAAAGTGTGTTTCAAATATGTATTTAATTTCGGCATCGTCAAGTTTGGCTCTCTTAATATAAGGTTCGACCTCTCTCAACGGATCAATTATTGCGACTTCTCGATCACTCTCAATATAATAGGCACCTTGGGCAAGACATCCAGTGTAAATCTGTTCGACTTTCATAAATATTTTCATTTTTTAACCGTCCAAAATTACGAATTGAAAACAGATTATACGGTAACATCGGTTACATTCACTACGCCTAAAGGTGGACGGTTTTATGTACAAAAAGCAGAAAGGCCTCATCGATTGATGAGGCCTTTTTATAACTGCGTTTATAATAGGGTGGTGGGGCAGACGTAGTCCGAAACCGGTAACTTAGCCTCCAAAATCTCATCAAAACCACCGATTACATCGGTAAAATCTTCCCAGCCACGCTGTTTTAGGATGGATGCCGAAATCATACTTCGATATCCACCAGCACAATACAGGATGAAAGGACTGTTTTTCGGAAATTGTGCCAGATGTTTATTTATTTCGTTCAGGGGTACATTGATTGCCCCAATGACATGTTGCGAGTCGTATTCACTTTTCTTGCGCACATCGATGACCAATGGTTTTTCGTGTGCCATGGCATCTTTTAGTGTTTCTACAGAGATACGTTTGGTAGTTTCGTATTCTTTACCGGACGATTTCCATGAAGGAAAGCCTCCTTTTAGATACCCGATAGTATTATCGTAACCCACCCTGGATAAACGTGTTATGGCCTCTTCTTCTTTTTCGGGATAGGTGACGAGCAATATTTGTTGTTTTACGTCGGGAATCATCTCACCAACCCATTGGGCAAAGTTTCCTTCAAGTCCGATGTTGATACTGTTGGGAATAAAGCCTTCGGCAAAGTCTTCGGCATCCCTCGTGTCTAAAACCAGTGCACCACTTTCATTGGCAGCTACTTCAAAGGCCTCTGGTGATAATGCAGTGGTTGCCCTGTTCATTATGGCATCAAGACTTTCGTACCCTTTGATGTTCATCAATACATTTTGTGGAAAGTATCCGGGAGGCGTGGTAAGGCCTGTTAAGAGTTCTTTTATGAATTCTCCTTTCGACATGTCGGGTCGAAGCGCGTAGTTTACCTTTTTTTGATGACCGAGGGTATCCGTCGTTTCTTTACTCATCATTTTGCCACAGGCCGATCCGGCTCCGTGGTTGGGATACACGATTAAGTTATCATTTAAAGGCATGATCTTATTGCGTAGTGAATCGTATAGGTGAGCGGCCAACTTTTCTTCGGTGAGGTCCGATACCACATGTTGGGCAAGGTCTGGCCGGCCCACATCACCAATAAAAAGGGTGTCCCCGGTGATGAGACCATGTTCGTCCCCATTTTCGTCGATAAGCAGATAGGTAGTACTTTCCATGGTGTGCCCTGGTGTATGGATGGCCTTCACCTTGTAATCGCCTACCTCAAAAATCTGTCCATCTTCGGCCACGGTGGCCTCATAAGAGGGTTTGGCCCCTGGTCCGAATACTATCTCCGCCCCTGCCTTTTTTCTAAGGTCAAGATGGCCGCTTACGAAGTCGGCATGAAAGTGGGTCTCAAACACATATTTGATTTCCGCATTGTCGATTTGCGCCCTATCGATATAAGGTTGTACCTCTCGTAATGGATCGAATACGGCTGCGACACCATTGCTTTCTATATAGTATGCCGCATGGGCTAGACAGCCTGTATAAATTTGTTCTACTTTCATAATTATAAGTTTTTAGAAGTTCATAGGTTAAAAATAGAGTGCACGACACAGGTGTACAGTTACCTAGGTTACATTGACCTATATTTTGGCCTGCAACGAAATTTTTTCTTCCATAATCGACTTGTGGCTGTACGTTTGGCAATGATCAAGGGCCTCATGTGTTTTGACAAAAAGATTTTCCTTACCGATGTCATTTGTGAGACCGCTGCTGTGCAGAATATCGCGAGTTGGACCAATGGCACCGGCAATCACCAGTTTGATACCTTTATTTTTTAAATCGTGGATGAGTTTTCTCAGCATGTGAACCGCACTGCTATCAATATAATTAATGGCCTCGGCATTCAGAATTATATATTTGACGGCCAACCCCTTGCGTTCGAGGTGTTTTATCAACTCTTTTCTAAAATAATCTTTGTTCCCGAAGTAAAGCTGTGCATCGAAACGTACTATTAAAAACTCGGGAAAGGTTTCCGTATCTTCTGGAAATCGCATCACATTCTTGAAGTAATCGGTGTTTTTTATGCGACCTAAAATGGCCATATGGGGTCTCGAAGTCCGATATACCAGTAGCAATAATGAAATTAAGACCCCGAATAGTATACCTTCTTTAATTCCGACTGTCAGGGTCATAAGAAAGGTGATTAGTAGAAGAAAAAATTCATCTCTACGGTGTCGGTACAGTTGTCTTGGATATTTTGTGTCGATCAGGCCAAAGACCGCTACCATAACGATAGCAGCTAAAACCGCATTGGGTAAATAATAAAACAGGGGAGTTAAAAAAAGTAGGGTCAATCCCACTATAATTGCACTTACCATTGGGGCTATTCCTGTTTTTGCCCCTGCTTGGTCATTGACCGCCGTTCTTGAGAACCCTCCAGTGGTCGGATAGGATTGAAAAAAAGATCCTATAATATTTGAAGTGCCTAGTGCAATAAGCTCTTGATTTGCATCAATTTCGTACTCGGAATGTTTTTCTTCTATGGCCTTAGCCACCGAAACAGCCTCCATAAATGCAATAAGTGCCAAAGTTAATACGATGGGTATTAGTTCTGATATTCTGGCAAAGTCAATAACCGGTACGGCAAAAGAGGGTAGTCCTCTCGGTACGTTGCCTACAATGTGAACTCCGAATTGATTTAAATTAAAGAAATAAACGGTTAGAATACCCAATATAACGACGATCAGAGCTCCGGGGATTCTTTGGTTAATTTTTTTTAATGCCTTAATCAGTAGTATAGAAATTACTCCGATAAGCAAGGTAATCCAATGTAATTCCGACAGTGTAGCAAAAGCATTTTTTAAAAGGATTTGCAATTGATTACTACGGTCTATTGAAGTGCCGAGCAGATGTTTCAACTGACTTAGTCCGATGATGATTGCAGCAGCGGAAGTGAAGCCGCTTATGACAGGTTTCGATAAGAAATTTACCAAGAACCCCATCCTCAAAAGACCCAGTGCAAGTTGTACCGTACCCATAAAAAATGCAAGAAAAATGGCCATGGCGATATACTCATCGATTCCCGAAATGGCCAGAGCACCTAGGCCTGACGCCACTAAAAGGGAATCCATGGCAACAGGTCCGACGGCCAGTTGCCTAGAGGTGCCAAGTAGGGCATAGATAATCTGTGGAACTATGGAAGCGTAGAGTCCAAAAACGGGGGGGAGGCCGGCAATCATGGCATAGGCCATGCCTTGTGGAATAAGCATAATACCAACGGTAAGGCCAGCACTGAGATCGCCCGAAAGATATGACTTTTTATAAGTAGGGAGCCATTGTAGAATCGGAAGGTAACGCTTTAACATTTGAAGATGATTTCACATCAAAAGTACGTCACCTCAGACCGTAAAACAGTAACCTAAGTTACAGATTGGCTACAATTTCAAGATTTTTATATAGTTTCGATGAAGCTCTATTTTACCCATCTGCTCCAATTTCTTTAATAGCCGCGAGATAACTACGCGGGAGCTATGCAATTCGTAGGCAATTTCTTGGTGTGTATTCCTAATAATATCCTCTTTGTTTATTCGAGCCTTTTCCTTAAGGTATCCGACGAGGCGCATGTCCATACGATCAAAGGCTATACTGTCTAAGGTTTGTAGTAGTTCGTTGAGGCGCGTATGGTAACTTTCAAAGACAAAATTTCTCCAGGATCGGTATTTGGCGGTCCACTCCTCCATTTTTTGAACAGGTACCATAATGAGTTTGGTATCGGTCTCCGCAATAGCCCTGACCTCGCTTTTTGCATCGCCCATGCAGCAAGTTAAGGTCATCGAGCAGGTATCTCCCTTCTCGAGATAGTACAATAATAGTTCATCTCCATCACTGTCTTCACGAAGCACTTTTATAGCACCGGAAATGAGCAGGGGCATACCTTTTACATATTCTCCAATGTCCATAAGTTTATAACCCTCGGGTACATCTTTTAGGGTGCCTACTTGCATGATTTCATCGATTAGGCCTTTTTCAAATAAATTGCCATAACCTTCCCTTAATTCCTGTAACATATACTATTCCACTTTTTTCGCCAATTCTGGATCGTACTTGAAAAAAAAGTTTGCCCAAATTGATTTTGAAACTGCTGCAATATAAGGCATCAGAATGACGAGTACCGCAACGATTAAAATGAAAAGATGGGAAACCTGTAAATCGAGCATAAATAATAAGGTCAATATATAAACCGCCACAGCCACCGCAATTCCTACACCATAGGAAACGTACATGGAGCCGTAGTAAAAACTCGGTTCTAGACTGTACTTTAATTCACATTTCGGACATCTTTCCTTCACCTTGTTAAAGTTACTCAATATGTAGGGGTTAGCCTCTAAAAATTCACCTTGATGGCATCTGGGGCATTTTAAAAAGAGAATACTATATAGCGTAGAACTTTTATTGAACATAACGTTTTCCGTTTAATGCTTTCAAAAGTAGCGAAACAAGCGCAAGTACTTCGTAACCTATGTTACATTTAAGCGGTAATGAGCAGCGCATCTTCATTTTAAAGTTAGTGGCTACAAAGTCTTTTCGCAGAATAGTTGGATTTCTAAATTTGTTTTGTTCTACTTTATGATAGAATGGCATTCCATTGAATCAAACGGCAAGTTCTGCCCTTAAAAGTATAAGGAAGCCCCTTGTTTCAAAGACTTATCGTTCCTTTCGTAAAAAAACCACTTAAATATCGGCCGATCAAACTAATGGGGTCATAGAAATGTGCTATCTAATAAGGCCATAGAAAAAAGTAACCCAACGCTAAGGAAACAAATATTAGAATGCCGGCACAACCCACAAAAAAACAACTTTTGAATACTTCTTTGCTTCTTACGACTTCTTCTTTCATAACCTACGCAGATAAAAATTTATCGGTTTTAAAGCTAGTGGGCACTTTTTAAGTAACAAGGTAGCAAAAACAGTTCGCTATTGGTTCTAAATTTAGCTAAATCTATGTTTAGCTGGCAACTAGTACTTCTCTTAGGTACCTTTTTACGACAATTATTTGTGATTAGGTCTTATCATATGGCCAAGAAGCCTAGGTGACCTGCATTACATACAGTAAATCCGGGAATCCATACATATTTCTAAAACGTTTGTAATAATTTGGATATTTTTATATTCGGTTAAGGTGAAACATCTTTTACGACGAAAATGCCGAATGTAGCCCTCCTTAAGCTACAAAGTATTAGTGCTTTCGCACTTGTCCACTTGTATTGCTCCCCCTACTATTTTATGAAATTTCAAGGAAAACCAAGGTTACTGATCCTATGTCGTTTTCCAAATGGCAATACGACACTGTAATATTAAAAGCAATCTGTCCTTTTTGTTGGAAAGATTCTAAGTGATTCCCCCGTAACACCACTGCATATAATCTTTAATTAAATTTTATACTTATGGCAACGAAAAGTAATATTCTGGTCAGTATTGTACGAGATGAAATTTTGACAACAAATTCTTCGATTGAAATTACGATACCATCCAATGCTGATGCCGAATCAATAAGCAGAAGCATCGGAGTAATCGATGTTGATGGCAGGGTATCTCCTACCCGAAAAAAAGGGGGGTATGTTTGGAGGTCCGAAAACGGTTTACCCCCAGGGCGTCATAAGCTTATCGTCGAACCTTTGATAGATGGCAAATCACAGAAAATAAGCGAGACCCTTGAAATACCGTTTACGGTAATCGCTACCCAAGCAAAAATTAATAAAAATGCCTTGATAGGCAGCTTTGTCCGGCTTAAATTGGTTGAAAAGGGAGTAGAACGACTTCCTATTCATGAAATATCCGATTCCGAGTTTATAGAATTTTACAAAGCAATCGATCGTAAGACCGGTAAGCCCGTGGCCTTCGAATTCGACCATAACGGTAAGCGCGTTGATGGTGAAAAACTGTTAGCAAAGCACAGGGAAAAAATCCAGTCGAAATTCGGAAAGTTGCACCCATCACTTTTTGAATTGGTGAATTCTAAAAATCCACCTAAGACCGTACTAGTTGATGTTTGGCATGAAGTTGAAGAAGCGGAGGCATTGCCCGCTGATCGTTCGCTAAATGATTGTGAATCAAAGTCCTTACAGAAGCGTGCCGAAGAACAACGGCAAGCGATGTATGAACGCACCAAAAGATTTGGAAAATCGCTTGAGGGCAAATTAAAAATTGTAAACTTTAATGAACTGGCTCCATTGGTCACGGTAGAAATAGAGACTTCCAATATTCGTGAACTAGCTACAAATACGAAAATAGCGGGAATACTCTTTCACGAAACTGAGGGTATCGATGATCTCGATGATTCAATGGCCATTGCCGGGTCTGATGTTGTTCAAGCTGGGGGTGAAAACGGTTCAGGAGTAAAAGTTGCCGTTTGGGAGTCTGGACCCACCAGTAATACCGATTTGGTCATTTCCGGTAAATACAAGAATAACCCTTCAACATCAGACCACTCGCAAAACGTTCATGCAATAATAAGAAACAAAGAATCAGGTACTCCCAACGGCCATGCCTCTGGCTGTAGCTTGTATTCCGCTAACGATAAGGACAGAGATGCACTGACATGGGCCGTTAAGGACAAAGGTTGTACAATCATCAATCAAAGTTTTCACCGATCGAGCGAACCGGGCTCCGGGGCTTTATCTAGTGATGATATTTATGGCGACTATTTGGCAACCCATTACCCGTATCCGTTGATCGTTCATGCGGCAGGCAATTTTTGGAACGGTGACTCGGACAATATAAACCCGCCAAGCAGTGAATTTGTAAACCATAAGGGTTACAATACAATTTCAGTGGGCAATCACAATGATACTGCTTCGGCCATGTCGACCTCTTCGGTATTTCGAAATCCGAGTTCGTCTCACGGAGACCGGGAATTACCTGAAATATGTGCAAATGGAATAAGCGTTACCGCCGATGGCATAACCAAAAGCGGCACCAGTATGGCTTCACCTGCTGTCGTAGGCGTTTCAGCGCTTCTTCAAGCCACAAACGGCATTTTGAAACATTGGCCGGAAGGATGCCGTGCAATATTGGCGGCCAGTGCCACAAAAAACGTTACCGACAGCACCTGGTGGCAAGATGTAATTAATAACATTGATGCCAAAGACGGAGCAGGCGCTGTGAATGCCATAGAAGGGTGTAATATTGCAAAACATCGACGTTGGGCAAACGCCCCCGCAAGCCAAAGGGGCTGGGATATTGGCCTGCTGAGTTCTTCAAACTTCGGAAACGATAAATTATCGACTTTCGAATATAAAGTGACCCTTCCAAATTACATTTTCGGACCTAGAAAAGTTAAGGTGGCCCTGGCATGGACTTCAAAAACCACCAAAACCTCTTTTTTATTTTGGAGTTGGTACATGTCGGAACTAAAAGTTGACCTTGACCTGATTGTCTATGATGAAAATGGGGCTATCGTGGGTTATAGCGGATCATGGGATAATAGTTATGAAATCGCTGAATTTACCGGACAGCCAGGTAAAACATATACCATAAAGATCCGTAGATGGTCAGGAACGGATTCAACCTGGTTCGGTATTGCCTGGACGGTCACAGGTGGTTTGACCATCACACTGAATCCAGAACTGTTACGGGCAAACAGGATATTGGGAGAATTTTAATGATCAAGGGCACTACTTTAAAAATATGGCCATAACCTAGAATAGGTTATGGCCTTTATATGTACATAGTGCCAATTTATTGGGAACAGCATCAATAAAAGATGTTGTATGTGCCTAAAAATTATAGAGTTAATCGAAATTTACAACGAAAGTAGTATCTTTAGAGTGTTAACATATTTATGATCAAATAACTTTAATTAATCACCTACGAAATGAGACGAGTAAAAACATTTAAGAATTTTGCATTAATTCTGTTTTTGGCCTGTTTTATCTCTGCTGGTTTTTTGACCTCATGTAGAGATCAAAAAAAGCAAGAGAAGACCGAACAGGAGGAACATCCACAGGCTGAAGAACATCCTACTGAAGAGGATGCCGGTGAAGAGCACCCACAAAGTGAAGAGCATCCGTCAGATGATGGAGAAGCCGAAGCGGAGCACCCGGATGGTTAATATTTTTTATTAGGGTAAAGACGCTACTTTGTCCTGATTATTTTGCCCCGGATTTCTTTCGAACGAAAAAAATGTTTTGGGATAAACGGGGTTGTCGCCTTCCTCCATAACGGGATAGGCAAGAAAGTTAATGGGCCCGGACTTTGGTCCGGGCTCTATTTTTAAATCACGGCCTTTCGTAAATTCGATACGGTTTGCAGGATGTCTACCAAAATAATACGTAGCCAAGGCAGTATACTTATTGGCTTCACTGATATCTACGGGCCACCATTTTCCATCCGCAAAAAATTCGGCCCAACAATGATAGCCGTTGACTCCGCCATCGTTACGTTCTGATGGAATGGCTGCGCCTACCGCGAATCGCGAAGGAATTCCAGCGGATCGGGCGAGGGAAATAAAGAGGGAGTGGAATTCGGTACAATTACCGGTAAGGGCATCGCAGGCATAAATGGCATCGCCCGTGCCATATTTACCCGCTTTTCTATACCGCATGTTTTCAATAACATAATCATATAGGGCTCGTGCCTGCATTAGCGTACCTTCGCTTCGTTTGACCCCAATGATGGAATCTGCCAAAACCTGGAACCGATCTCCTACCGGCATCAGTAAACTGGCGTCAAGATATTTTGTCGGGGACGAATTTTCTTCATACGGTTTTTTCTCCTGACGTTCTACATGGTAGACCAGCTCCACCTTTTTGCCACTATCTTCTACAGTCGGTTCTAGATATAGTATTTTATTACCGTATTCTTTTTCATTGAGCATTCGATGTTCCGTAGGCACGACCAACGATTTTAACTCAATGGTTTGAAACCTATCGCTTTGAGCAACCGGAATCCACAGTTTTGCGGATTCCTGAAGATCGGGAATTGTTACTTCGTACCTAAATTCAAAGGTATCCTGACCTTCTATTACTCCTAGTAGGTTAGACGATGCCTTTTTCATAGGTACCCGATGCCAAGTTTTATCCTCACGTTGTTTCCAGGTGTAGAACGGCTTGCCGTTAAGTTTGTGAAGCGTTGTTTCGGTTACGTGCATTTGGCCTGGGTCACCTTCTAAAAAGAAATCCACGTCATAAACGTCACCGCTAACATCAGCGAGATCGACGCATGCAAAATGACGCCGCGGACCCAAATTGGCCAAATATTCAGTATGTACACGTACCAATTGGAGTTTTAACTCTTTTCCATCGGCCTTCATATGAAAATATCCATCCCCTTCTTCCACTTTTTGGTCGATATTAGCTTTGATACCCGCCTCAATATCGGCCTTCAAAATCTTAGGCGCGTTGGTTTCGGCCACCGATGTTTCTTTTTGTTTTGTTGTGGTATTGCAGGCCATGGTAATGCCGGTAAATAAGGTCAAAAAAATGCGATTCCGTATCATTTTAGTAGTGTCATATTGATATGCTGTGAATTTACGATAATTAGACCTTACTCCCAATAAAGTGTGGGCATGTATTCCATGGATGCTAAGGATTGCCATCGACGAACAATTATAACAATGGGATATTTTACTTTCCGATACAAAAGTTGGCAAAAATATTACCTAGAAGATCATCTGAGGTCACTTTACCCGTGATTTCTCCCAAAAAGTTCAGGGCTTCCCGAATATCAATGGCCAATAGATCGCTGGAGATACCTTCGTCCATACCTAAACGCACCCTGTCAATAGCTTCTAGAGCTTTTACCAGGGCATCATAATGTCGACTGTTGGTGACTATAGTATCACTATTTCGAAGGGTACCGGTTTCCACGAGAGCCAACAACCGGTCTTTGAGTACTTCTATCCCTATACCTTCTTTTGCAGAAACCAGCAGCACTTCTGGAATGGCCGATTCGATTTGCGTAAGGGTGGACTTGTCGATTCGATCTATTTTGTTGGCTATGACAAAAAGAGGGGTTTGGGGATACTTGGTTTTTATTTTGCCGATTTCTAGAATATATCGATCTTTTTCCTCCTCAAATTTATGGGCATCCACGAGATAGATGACCACCCGCGACTTGGCTATCTTTTCAAACGTCTTTTGTATTCCGATACCTTCCACTACGTCTTTGGTTTCTCTAATACCCGCTGTGTCGATGAATCGGAAACCGAACCCCCCTATGGAAATTTCATCTTCGATGGCATCGCGGGTAGTCCCCGCTATTTCCGAAACGATAGCACGCTCTTCGTTCAATAGTACATTGAGCAAGGTCGATTTGCCAACGTTGGGTTCGCCCACAATGGCCACCGGAATCCCGTTTTTGATTACGTTACCAACTGCAAAACTGTCTATTAATCCTTTTAGCACTTTTCCCATACGTTTCAAAAGGTCATTGAAACGCTTCCGATCCGCAAATTCTACGTCTTCCTCGGCAAAATCAAGCTCCAATTCTATGAGCGACGCAAAATTCAAAAGTTCATCAGCGAGTTCTTTAATTTCACTACTGAACCCACCTCGCATTTGTTGTATGGCCACTTGATGGCTCGCTTCGTTGTCAGAGGCAATTAAGTCGGCTACGGCTTCCGCCTGGCTCAAATCTAATTTCCCGTTCATAAATGCTCTGAGGGTAAACTCACCAGCTTGGGCCATGCGGCATCCATTTCTTAAGAAAAGTTGGATAATTTGTTGCTGAATGTATGGAGATCCATGACACGAGATCTCAATAACATCTTCTCCGGTATACGAATGTGGCCCCTTAAAAATTGAGACCAAGACCTGATCTAAGATTTTAGTATCTTCAAGTATATGCCCTAAGAGTATGGTGTGGCTTTTCTGATCAAGTAAACCTTTGCCGTGGATCGATTGAAAATACGCGTCCGCGATATCAATTGCTTCCTTTCCGGAAAGGCGTATGACAGCAATCGCGCCCGCCCCAGGTGCGGTGGCTAGCGCAATTATGGTATCGTTCAGTATCATGCTGCAAAAATAGCTAAAAGAAATTGACCTATCTCTTTCCACACCAGCCTAAAGTAACGTATATGGCTTTAAGCAAACACGAAAATTCATACCTTCGACAACTATTAACTATAAACGAAATCAGCGAAATGAAATTCTATATTTTACTTTTTATGATAGGTATGATGGCTCTAGGAAGTATGCCGTATTCTTATTCCCAAGAAAGTACCGTAGAGCAACGCATTCCTTCAGAATCAGTGAACGCCAAGGAAATGCAAATCAAAGTGGACAAGGCCGAGAGAGCGGCTAAAAAATCGGAAAAGGCAAGAAAAAAGTTGGAAAAGGAAGCTAAAAAGCACGATAAGGCGGTACGCAAAATCGCCTCGCTTAAAAGATCTATCGAAAGAGATGATCGGAAAATAGCTAAAATGGAAGAAAAATTGAATGCCGATCGCAAGAAAGGAAAATTATCGCCCAATGACATTGAAAAAGTTACGAAACAATTGGATCGATTGAGATCGGGGATAGCTAAGGATAGGGAACAATTACGCAAGCTTGAACGTCGATTTTATTGAGTAAAAATTATAATTACCAATTTTTAATAAAATGGGTCTTTACGAGATGATTTATGCGATATTGATTGGGTAGTGCAAGCTAGATTGTAACATTTTCGCTACTATTTCGTCTTATCTATAAAACCCTTAAAAATAAGCTAATGGAAATCATCAATCAAAACAAAGCACTTGAAACAAATCGTGAACTATTGGTCTTGACCCATCTTTCCCAATTGCTGACCTATGTAACGGGAATCGGTGGTTTGATAGTCCCATTAGTCATTTGGCTCACTACAAAAGACAAAATTTTGGATATGGACGAGCACGGAAAAGCGGTTGTCAACTTTCAATTGACCGTTATTTTGCTTTCAATTCTTAGTGTACCGGCCATACTGCTTTTAGGTTTGGGCATTATCTCGCTTATATTTATCGGTATCGTTGCTTTTTTACTGCCCATCGTTAATGCGGTTAAAGCAAGTAATGGTGAATCGCCGAGCTACTTTATGACCATCCGATTTATCTGATAACTTCCTATCTATAGCAAATGGAAATGTGCGTAAAAACATAAGGCCAGATGAACGATTCTTGGTATATTCAAAATCCGAAAGCTTTCTTAGCCTTCGGATTTTTTGATTAAACCCATCGAACAAATGTTGCTAAGCGTAATCGTGCCAATTTTCAATGTCGATCAGTACGTTGCTCGGTGTCTGGACTGTCTACTTCAACAGGATCTGACTGAAGATGAATATGAAATTCTGATTATGGATGACGGTTCATCCGACCAGAGCTATACCATTGCTAAGCGTTATGCGGACCGCTTTAAGAATATTTATCTATTCCAACAATTTAATTCCGGACCGTGCATCGCTAGAAATACGTTGTTGAACCGAGCTCGAGGTGAATATATTTACTGTCTTGATGCAGATGATTTGATTGCTTTTGACGCATTGGGAGTGCTTGTAAGACTCGCTAAGGAGCATTCGCTGGATATCATTGGCTTCAATACCTTGGTTACACAGCGTATTGAAAGTTTTGAACCTATCATATCGATAAGTATGCCCAGCGAATCTAAAATATGCAGTGGTTATCAATACCTCGAGCGTAATCCATCTATACGCTTTGAAATATGGTGGTATATCGTTAAAACATCTTTGCTTAGAGATCACCATATTAATTTCGGTGAAAATCAATACAACGGGGATGTTCTTTTTACGTTGAAAACGTTTAGTCTTGCAAAAAGAATCGCACATATTCCGATCGCCGTACATTGCTACTTTCAAAGCAAGGGGTCGATTATGCGTAATAAGGAAAATCGCCACCGTCAGGTGTTGCTAGGCAGCTTGCACATGATGATACGAAATTTTACCAATTTTATAAACCAATTGGAAAAGACGGATGTACCCCAAACAAATGGGGTGGTCCCTAACTTGAAAAACCGCAGAAACGTTTTTGTAGGGTCGTTTTTGCTAAAGCTCATTCGCTCGAATCTAGATAGCAAACAAGCAAAGACCTATCTTTTACAACTGAAGGAAATTAAAGTCTATCCGTTAAAGCTGCCCACAAGTAGGAAAGACCCTTTAGCTAAAAGATTAGTGATGCATACGCTGAACAACGAGTCGTTGCTACTTTTAGTCCTGACATATAAAAGGCTCCAATACAAGCTAATAAACCTCGGTTAAGAGCGGTTTTTTGTTATGAGTTCAACATTACGGGCATAACTAGCATGGTGATGTTTTCACCTTCATCAAGACCATCTGCAGGTGTTAGAATTCCGGCACGGTTCGGAAGGCTCATTTCCAAGGAGATTTCTTCAGAATTGAGGTTATTTAGCATTTCGGTCAGAAAACGAGAGTTAAAGCCGATTTGCATATCGTCGCCCTGATAGGAACAGGTTAATCGCTCTTCTGCTTTATTGCTATAATCGATGTCTTCGGCGGATATATTCAGTTCTGCACCAGCTATTTTCAAGCGTATTTGGTGGGTTGTCTTATTTGAGAATATGGCCACTCGGCGCACGGAACTTAAAAATTGTGCTCTTGAAATAGATAGTTTGTTCGGATTCTCCTTAGGAATTACCGCTTCATAATTCGGGTATTTCCCGTCGATCAAACGACAGATGAGTTCAGTATTTTCGAAACTAAATTTTGCATTGCTATCATTGTATTCAATGTTTACATCGGATTCGCTTCCGGCCAAAATTCCTTTCAGCAGATTCAAAGGTTTCTTGGGCATGATAAATTCGGCAAGCTGTGAAGCGGTCACATCGGTACGTTGGTACTTTACCAATTTATGGGCATCGGTGGCCACAAAAGTCAAATTTTCGGTTGAAAATTGGAAGAACACCCCGCTCATCACCGGTCGTAGGTCATCATTGCCGGCGGCAAAGATAGTTTTGTCGATTGCCGTGGCTAAAATATCCCCCATTACCGTAGTCGAACTCGGGTTAACCAATTCGACCGCCTTGGGAAATTCGGCACCATCGGCATAGGCTAGGGCATATTTTCCATGATTGGAACTGATCTCGACCGTATTGTTGTTTTCCACAACAAAGGTTAGGGGTTGTTCCGGAAATGTCTTGAGCGTATCCAACAATAGTCTTGCGGGCACGGCAATAGTACCTTCGTTATCGGAATCTACCTTGAGAACCGTACTAATAGTGGTCTCCAGATCAGAAGCCGACACGGTCAGTTTGTCTTGATTGAGATCGAACAAAAAGTTGTCCAATATGGGCAAAGTATTGCTATTGTTTATTACGCCGCCGAGAACCTGAAGTTGCTTTAATAGATACGTGCTTGATACTATGAATTTCATAGGGGTATTATTATTTCAATTATAGGGATTTAGTGTTCTGATATGTCTGAAATTCAGTTGAAACCTTCGAAAAATCAAGACAAACAAAGATATTTGAATTGTACTTTTTAGCGAAACAAACTTATCAACACCTAGATGCCGTATCGTCGCTTCCTAAAATGTTGGAGGAGCAGACCGAAAATTAGAGTCAATAGTAGCGGAAGCCCGATATTCATTAGCTGCCATTTGGTTCTTTGTTCAGCTACCTTGGTAGCATCCAAAAAAGGAATCGATACACGTTTACTTCGAATGTTTATAAGTCCTGAATCATCTAGGAGAAAATTAAGGCTATTCATAAGAAATTCTTTATTACCGTAGTAATTGTTTGTCCATTTATCATACCCCAATTCCAAGGGGCGGCCATTTCGAACTTGGTTTGCAATAATATCGCCATCGGCCACAATTAACATTTGGTTGGCCTCTCCCAGATCTTTAGCTCCTTTTAATTGTAAAGGTTTGATACGATTGGCAAAGGCAGAAACGAATGTACCCGAAATAAGCACAGCCATTGGTTGATCCCCATTGGTATACTTTTCTTTATTTGGCGGCGTATTTACAATATCAAGATTGATTTGTTTCGGGGTGCCTTCGACACGTGAGAGGGGCGAGCTGCGAAGTAAGATGGTCTTTTTGTTGTCATTCGGAAGTGTATCGATAGTATTGGCAAATTGTAAACGAACGGCTTCTATATTATTGGTTATGGGGTGTTCGTTTTTTGAAAACACCATAGGGTTGTAATACCAGGGGACGGGATTGTACTGTGATTGATTGCCTTCTCCTGTAGCCAAGACTATTTGAGTGAAATACAGATCGTTGACCAGGTTCGGATTGATACGAACGCCGTACCTGAAAAAGAAGTCGGTAAGATTTAAGTCTCTCGGCAGGGCCAGTGCCGTTCCTTCTTCATTCAACAGGCTGTCAAGCTCGATGTCTACCATATCCAAGAGCCATATCGATTTCCCCCCATTGACGATATACTGATCGAGTATATATTTTTCAGCATCGGTAAAGGCCTCGGTAGGTTTTGCGATGATGGCGAGATCATAGTTCGTCAACTGGTCCAGGGTTTTTTGTGCGTTGCTGGCGACGGAGTCCAGGGTGATGGCACCAATGTTATAGTATTCCCGTATCGAGGTAAGAAAATCGGCCAGAAAAAGGTCGTCTAGTTCGCCATTACCTTTTATGATGGCCACTTGCTTTTTTTCTTTTATTCCCAGTTTAGAGAATGCATCGGCGAATACATATTCGAGTTGCTGTACCGAATTGTTGACGCGTTCTTCTGAAGTTACACCCAATTTATTCTTTAGCAGGGGCACTTTAACCGTTTTGTTATCGTAATTGACCATGGCCCAGGGAAAAACAATTTCTTGGGATACCTTTCCATTATCTTCAACCGTAATTTGGGCAGGGGTAAGACCCATGGCCTGGAGATCTGTCAATGTGCCTTCTATTTGGGCTACTTCCTCTAAGGGATTGACAAAGCTGAACTTGATATTATTGTTTTTAGAGGCGAATTCTTCTAGAATTTGCCGTGTCTCAATTTGTAATTTTAAAAACTCAGGAGGGAGATTTCCATCCAAAAGCACATCGACAATCACCGGTTTTTCAAAATGTTTGATCGTCGATACGGCCGATTCTGATAGCGAGTAGCGTTGATCTTCGGTTAGGTCGATTCTCGTGTAGACAAAACTGGCAAATACATTCACCAAAATTAACAAGACAAAACCTATGATGATCGGAACGACTCTTTTTTTCATCTCTGTACCATGTTTGTTAATTGAGCCACTGTGAGAAAGAGAAAGAACACTGTAATGGAAAAGAAATAAATAAGGTCCCTCGTATCTAAAACACCCCTGGCTATACTTTCAAAATGGTATTTCATGCCCATGGCTTGCCAGAAGAAAAAAGCGCCACCATTTTTGAATAAAGTTGAAATACCTTCAAAACCGTAGTACAACACAAAGCATATTATCAGGCCTAGAATAAAAGCGACTATTTGATTTTCGGATAGGGTAGAGGCAAAAAGACCGATTGAGGTATAACAAGCCATTAAGAAGATGGTTCCAAAGTAAGATCCGATCACAAGGCCTATATCAAGATTTCCTTTGACAGTTCCTAGCTCTGAAACAGTATAAACATAGAGTAAAGTAGGCAACAGGGCAATGAGACCTAAAACAAAGGTTCCCAAGAACTTTCCTAAAACTGTTTGCCAAATCGATAAGGGTTTAATGAACAAAAGCTCTAAGGTGCCCAATTTTTTCTCTTCGGAAAAGCTTTTCATGGTGATGGCCGGTATGAGAAACAGAAATACCCAAGGGGCAAGTAAAAAGAAATTAGAGAGATCCGCGAAGCCATAATCGAATATATTGAATGGTCCCTTGAAAACCCAAAGGAAAAGACCGTTCAATATCAAAAAAAGACCCACCACCAGATACCCTATGGGCGAGTTGAAAAAGGACTGTATTTCGCGTTTAAAGATGGCGAGCATGGTTGAGCGGAACTACGATTTGAGGTTGTTCACTATTTTGCAAAGCTAAGGGATTAAAACGAGCGTCCAAAGTTAATAACATTTCATGACCTTGAACTTTAAATTCTAGATAAAACTAACCGTAATCGTATCGCGGTAATCCAACCCAAGTAAGGTAGATGCGCCCCCTACGGTATTCATATCACTCTTATAGATGGCCAATTCGATATAATTGGCCGAATTAAAAAGGGCCAGCAGATCGCCGGCACCCCTTCGTTGACCTTTGTCAAGCTCAAAATTAATGATATCGCTGTATTTATTGTGTATTTTGGTTAACTGTGTCGTGCGCGCGTTGAGTTCAAAATCACGACCTTTACGATAAGCCTCGAAGAAATTTTTATGGATGTTAGTCACGACGTTTCCATAATTGTCGATGTAGATGACACTGCCTATAATTTTTTTTCCACTGTCGGTGACGCTAGGGGAGAAATCACGTAAATCTTTTAACTGATCAAATGGTTTGCCGACCACCTCCAAGGTGCCTCCCCTTGCGATGTGACAAGCAACCTGTACGAAAACATCCATTACCGGGAAAGATCCATGAAGGGGGTTGGGGATGTTGATTTCGACGATTTTGTCAGGTTTCATTTCAGAGATTATCAACCCGATGACGCCATTGTTCGCACTAATAAAATAATGACCATCGACCAGTACCACAATATGTTGGTTTTCGGGGGTCGGTTCAGAATCTACTCCAACGACATGAATGGTTCCCTTAGGGAAACTTTTATAGGAGTTCTCAAGAATATAGGCGCATTCCTGAATGTTGAAAGGACTAATATTATGAGAAATATCAACAATATTGGCATCGGGAAGTTCTTTGTATATCGTTCCCTTTAAAGTACCGACGAAATGGTCTTTTAGCCCAAAGTCTGTGGTCAGCGTTATTATCGCCATGCCGCAATGTTGATATGTTTTTGGTTAGGCAAACTGAATTTTTCGTTAAGTTTGTTTAACTCTTTCAGAGTTGTTAGCACGAAATTATAATAAAAAAGTAGCCAAGCGAAATAAATGTTCAAGGGCTTTCATTTTAATACTTCAACTTTTTGAACGAACTCATTTTAGAACTTACAGAAATTAGCCCAAGAGAATTCTTTGGCCAACAAAACCGGAATATCGACCTTATCAAAAAGTATTTTCCAAAACTGAAGATTGTGGCTAGGGGAAACAAGATAAAGGTTTATGGTGACGAGGAACTTTTAGAGGAATTCGATAACCGAATGGATATGTTGACCTCACACTTTGCAAAGTATAACAAACTCGACGAAAATATTATTGAAAGAGTATTGACCAGCAATACACCTGAAGACTATGAATCCCCTGAAAACAGTGGGGAGGTTTTGGTGCATGGCGTAAATGGCCGGTTGATAAAGGCACAGACCGTAAATCAACGTAAGCTTGTAGATGCCGCCAAGAATAATGATATGGTATTCGCCATTGGCCCGGCAGGAACAGGAAAGACATATACGGGAGTAGCCTTAGCCGTCAAAGCACTGAAAGAGAAGCAGGTAAAACGTATTATTCTAACGAGGCCCGCAGTGGAGGCAGGAGAGAATTTAGGTTTTCTACCAGGAGACCTAAAGGAAAAGTTAGACCCTTACATGCAACCGCTTTATGATGGATTAAGGGATATGATTCCAGCCGAAAAATTGGCCCATTTACTTGAGAATGGTACTATTCAAATTGCGCCCTTGGCTTTTATGCGCGGACGTACGCTTGACAACGCGTTCGTTATTCTTGATGAAGGCCAAAACACGACCCATGCCCAGATGAAAATGTTTTTGACCCGAATGGGCAAGAACGCCAAATTTTTGATCACAGGGGATCCAGGTCAGATAGATCTGCCCAGAAGGGTTATCTCAGGTCTAAAAGAAGCCCTCTTGATTTTAAAAAATACACCAGGGATAGCCATTATACATCTTGATGACAAAGATGTAATTCGCCACAAACTGGTCAAAAAAGTAATTGATGCCTACAAAACGATCGAGCATCAAAACTAATGGAGGAGGAGTGTAAAGTACAGTGATCTTTTTTGTGACAATATTTTAAAAGAACTTTAGGAGAAATTTCATCAAAATCATTCAATTAAAAAATGAGCAGCACAATTGTAGATACAGATTTTGAATTTCCTGGTCAAAAAAACGTGTATAAGGGTAAGGTGCGTGAGGTGTATGCGCTCGAAAACGACATTTTGGTAATGATAGCTACCGACAGGTTATCTGCATTCGATGTGGTAATGCCCAAAGGAATTCCTTACAAAGGGCAAATCCTGAACCAAATTGCTACAAAGATGATGGCCGCTACGAAAGATATAGTGCCCAATTGGTTGCTCGCGACCCCAGACCCTAATGTGGCCATTGGCCACGCTTGCGAGCCCTTCAAGGTCGAAATGGTCATTCGGGGCTATCTCTCAGGCCATGCAGCTAGGGAGTATAAAATAGGTAAGCGTACCCTGTGCGGGGTGGCAATGCCCGAAGGAATGAAAGAAAACGATAAATTTCCAGAACCGATCATTACGCCTGCCACAAAAGCGGAAAAAGGCGACCATGATGAAGACATATCCAAGGAAAATATTTTGAAGCGCGGTATTGTCTCCGAGGCGGATTACAAAACTTTGGAAAAATATACGCGGGCTCTGTTCAAAAGAGGGTCTGAGATCGCAAGGTCGCGCGGATTGATCTTGGTAGATACCAAATATGAATTCGGGAAGACGAAAGAAGGAAAAATTGTGCTTATCGATGAGATTCATACACCGGATTCATCAAGATACTTTTATGCCGACGGATATCAAGACCGTCAAAACAGGGGCGAGGCCCAAAAACAATTATCAAAGGAGTTTGTACGACAATGGCTGATCACCAATAATTTTCAAGGTTTGGAAGGTCAAACGGTGCCCGAGATGTCCGATGATTATGTTAATACCGTATCGGAGCGTTATATAGAGCTCTATGAGAATATTACGGGTGAGACTTTTGAAAAAGCGAATATTTCCAATATTCATCAACGCATTGAAACAAACGTACTCCAATATTTGAACGCCCAATAGACGGGGTCTATCTTAAAAACCGTTTTACCGAGAACTTTCGTCTACTTTTTAACTTTTCCAATATTTTTAGAAAGGCAATTGCGGTGATATACGCATCCCCTAGCGCAGTATGTCTATCTTTTTTTGAGATATCAAACTTATCCGCAAGTTCATCAAGGGAATAATGGTCTCTTTTTTGCAAGAGGGGAGATGCAATCAGGGTTTCCCTATAGAGTATGGAAGTGTCCAATACCTTATTTTTTAATTTGGGCATACCGTGGCGCTTTAGGGCTTCATTCAACATGGTACGATCGAAACCTGCATGGTGGGCTACGAGCACCGAATTGCCTATAAACGATAAAAACTGCATGAGCGCTTCAAGTTCCGTTATCCGGTCATTTGTCTCTTCTCTTAGAATACCGTGAATCGCTACATTTTCGGCATGATAAAAATGCTGGTACAAATAAACTTCGAAGATCTGATTGACAGCGATAGTATTTCCCCGAAGCGATAATGCACCAATGGACAGAATACGGTCTTCTTTTATATTCAGACCTGTGGTTTCCGTATCCAATACCACAAAACGAAGCTCATTAAGGTTGTCCGGTAGGGGTTCTTTGAACGACGCTTCATAGTCCGTCCAGAAAACCGGATAGTTTATTTTTTTCTTTTTAAAAATCCCCCTCATTTTCAAAGGTTTGAGAGTTTGAACCTTATCTTGATCAGCTCCTGTAACTCCTTTATGGTTTTGAAAGTGCGCTTTAACTTTATCTTTTCTTCTTTGGATAAGGAGTCTAGTGCAATGAACCTTCCGGAATCATTATGTAACAACCCCTGTTTGGTTCGAAATTTTAACAAGGCCTTGGTGGCATAGGAACAAGCCATAAAGAGTTCGCCGTTATTGGGCTCTAGTTCGGCAAGCTTTTCAAACCGCTCAGAGGTATTGTTGATCGCTTTTATTTGATGAGATAGGGCCAAAAGTCGACCTGCGTCTATAAGCGGCATGAGTGCCCTGCGCTTCACGTCGAAAAAGTCTTTGTGTGCCCCGTCTTCTTCCACCAAAAATTGTCTGAAAAAACCGGTCGGAGATGGGTTTTGGAGTGCTCCCTGTGCCAAGTGCATAAAGAAAATTGGATATTTTTCCGTCATGGTAAAAATGTGCCCGGTAAGCTCATTTAAAAGTTTTGGGGTGCCATAAACGAGATTGTAATCAAAAAATATGGAAGACAATAGCACTTCATCTGGCCCTGGGTTCGTGATCCAGTGCGAAATCCTATTTTTCCACTCCGATAGACTCAAACACCATTCAGGATTGGATGCCATCATATCGGCCGGACAATATGCGTATCCAATGTGCATTAAGCCCTTTGTCACCATTTTTGAAAGCTCAAGAAAATACGTTTTGACCTTCTCTTGTTGATGCTTCGGTACATCTTCAAAAATAAGGGCATTATCTTGATCGGTATGCAGTAATTGTTCACTACGACCTTGACTCCCCAGCGCCATCCAAGTAAATTTCACAGGCGGTTCCTTTTTTATTTTTTTCAATGCGATTGCAATGACCTGCTTTACACAGGCATCATTGAGTTCTGCAATAATCTTGGAGGTCAATGTCAAAGGTATATTCTGATCTAGATACCCTTTTAATAGATTTTGAACACTTCGTCGGATAGTTTTGATTTTCTTGAATTTGCCGGCACGTTTGATGGCTTTCATTAAAACCCCAGGGTTGTTGCCTAGTTCGAGCATGATATCGTGTTTCGATAAAATGCCAAGGGCCTTCGTATTGTCCGTACCGTCTTCGGTAAGGCATAAATGACTGATACCGCTTTTCATCATGGCCATCTGGGCTTGAGTGATGGTCATTTTTACGGGGTAGGTAATTACCGGAGCGCTCATGATTTCCTTGGCCTTGGCAGTTATCGGAAATTGCCCCGTGGCCACCTTGTTTCGAATATCCTTATCCGTGATAATACCGATGGGCAATTTGCCCTTAACGATCAACATGGCGCCGACTTTCTTCTCGGTCATTGTAGCGGCAATGGTCTTGATACTGCTATTTTCCCCACAAGCGATTAATTTTTTAGAATAATGTACAGATTGAAGATCAAGTAGTCCACTGTTTGTGTTGCTGTTACCGATTGAAGTATGCGCCAGTAATTTATCCTTGTGGCTTCTGGCGTATGGGTTGCGCATGTTCGAGGCAAAACTCTCGATTAGAAAGTTACCTATTTCGCTATATTTTTGGGTGTAGGGCCTAAAGGTAGTGATAGGTATGGTATAAAAAATACTCTCTTCGTATGCCCTAGCTTCCATTTCGTAATTCTCGTTGGCTATCAATGGGCGAAGTCCAAAAATATCACCTTCATCACATAGGTCTACAATGTCGTTATCCGGTTTTTTTCGCAATACCGCTGCACCTTTATGTACTACGTAAAAGTGGGAATGGGGAGCTTCGCCTTGCTCAAAAATTACCGATTCCTTGATTTTGTATAATATACTCACCTCTTCGGATAGACGTTCTAAATCTTCGAATTTCATCTCATTGAAGGGCGGGTAGTTTTTTAAAAAATCGGCTACCCGTGATGATATCGTATTTTTCATGACCGCGGTGTTGGCTGTTAAAGGTAATCTGTAAACAGGAAAGGCACAAGCCAAAAGCAGTCGTATGCATTTCATTCAGGCGCTAAACCTGTAAAGATTTCTAGATGCTATTTTTGCGGCAGGCATATCTAGTAGGAGTGGGCAATACAAAGTACTAAATCGTATACTCATCACCATTTTGAAGCGACCCGACTATATAGTTGGCTATTGCCATTTTACGTAGGCAATGTGTGTTGATTTATAAGCGGCATAGCATCAACAGCTCTTTTGCATAGTTTAACTATTGAAAGTACGATAGTAGCTTGATAAAAGTTTTAATTGGGAGTATTTTTGAGGACTCATGCCTTAGTCTTGATTTGATAATTCCAAAAAGTGAGAGGGTAGCATTCGTAAAGGATGAGGTTTTGCCTACTTTTAAAGAATTAACAGCGGAAGATGTTAAAGTCTTAAGATAAATATCTATGTCAAAGATATTAGTAACCGGTGCCACCGGACAATTGGCCAAATGTATTAAGGACGTATTCTCGGAATGCGCCGATACCCTTTCGGTTGTTTATCGGACGTCTTCAGAACTAGATATAACCGATGTTGCTACCGTTTTTCAGGAATTCAAAACAACAACCTATGATTATTGCATAAATACAGCAGCATATACCCATGTCGACGGGGCAGAAACGAATCAAGAAACGGCCAGATCGGTAAATTCTGAAGGTGCTAAACATCTTGCCGCAGCGTGCGCAAAAAATAATGTAGTACTCATACATATTTCAACCGATTTTGTTTTCGACGGCAGCCAGAGCGTTCCCTACATTGAAGAGGATGCGACCCATGCGTTGGGCGTGTATGGTGCTACTAAGCTAGAAGGGGAAAAGACCATCCGATCATTATGCCCTAAACATTTCATCATTCGAACCTCATGGCTTTACTCGGAGTATGGTTCAAATTTTTTAAAATCAATGCTAGAATATGGAAGAGAAGAAGAATCCCTATCCATTGTTTTTGATCAGGTGGGTTCACCTACCTATGCCCGTGATCTGGCGCAAATACTGTCCCTGTTCGTAGTGCGTGAAATAGATGATTATGGCACATATCACTTTAGCAATGAAGGAGTGGCAAGTTGGTACGATTTCGCCCAGGCTATCTTTGAGATTAATAATATTTCAGTAAGGTTGCTTCCCATTCGGAGCGAGGCTTATCCACTTCCGGCCCAGCGACCCCATTTTAGCGTTTTGGACAAATCAAAAATTAAAAAAGTACTACAAATAGAGATACCACATTGGCGTGATAGTTTGTTGCGCGCATCGGAAACACTGGCTTTAAAAAGTAAAAAATCAACATAATGAAATCATGGGTATGGTATTTTGGGATATAGAAAGTGGTACGTTAATTCTATGGTGCGAGTATTTACTTATGTATCGGTATTAGAATGTATTATCTCTTTCCATACTGTTTTTACTAGGTTTAGCGATGATTACGATGGCCCGAATATCAGGTAGTTAATTGTTCTTTAAAATCATTGATAACTCCTCCCTTCATAAGTAAGTCTACCTGCCTATCGCTCAAACTATGGGTAAGTGATATTTCCCTTTCATCATTTTTATTTTTGACCAACATTTTTATGGTAGCCTTTTCGGCGACATCTTCCCTTAGATTTTTAAGGGTGACGAAAGCACCTTGTTCTATGAAATCGTAATCGTCAGGGTTTTCGAACTCTAGGGGTAGAATGCCGAAATTAACGAGGTTCTGCCAGGCAATGCGCGCATAATCCTTTGCGACAACCGCTACTTGGCCCAAGTATTTCGGCGCTATTGCTGCATGCTCTCGGCTACTTCCCTGAGCATAATTTTCGCCGGCCACAACAATATGGCCACCATACTTTTCTTTGGCTTTTAATGCTCGTTGATAAAAAGTGTCATCGATTACGGTATACGAAAATTTACTGATTTCAGGAATATTACTTCGAAATGGCAGTACTTCGGCGCCGGCTTTCATGATTTCATCCGTAGATATATTATTGCCCATCTTAAGTAGCACGGGTAGGTTGTATTCGGATTTTAGCCCCTCCATCTCGGGTAGTGATTTGATATTGGGTCCCTTTTTCAATTTGACTTCCGAATTATTCTTGGTAGGTGGCACTAGCATGTCATCGTTTATAATTTCAAGCCTTGGGGCTTCGTATTCCGGGTAACCCATGGCGTATCTCTTTTCCAGATTTCTTGGATCTGTAATTTCACCCGTCAATGCAGAAGCTGCCGCCGTTTCCGGGCTACACAGGTACACTTGATCGTCTTTGGTGCCCGAACGGTCCGGAAAATTACGCGGCATGGTACGCAGACTGATCGAATCACTGGCGGGGGCTTGGCCCATACCGATACAGCCCATACAGCCCGATTGGTGAAAACGCCCGCCCGCCTTAATGAGATTGGCAAAGGCCCTATTTTCTATCATATTTTGAATGATTTGGCGGGATGTAGGGTTGATGTCGAAAGAAACTTCCGGGTGTATGGTTTTTTCTTTTACTATGGCTCCCGCGATCCAAAAATCCCGTAGTCCAGGGTTTGCGGAAGAGCCTATGACCACTTGGCTTATCTTTCTACCCTCCACTTCAGAAACGGGAACGACATTACCGGGACTAGTGGGCAGTGCTATCATGGGTACAAGATCGTCAAGTATGATTTCGTCCTCCAGATCATAGCTGCACCCTTGATCGGCGACAATTTCAGACCAGTCTTCTTCACGGTTTTGCGATTTTAGAAACGCTCGGGTTTGATCATCGCTCGGAAAAATTGTAGTTGTAGCTCCTAATTCGGCACCCATATTGGCTATTACATGGCGATCCATGGCACTGAGATTTTTTAGGCCTTCACCATAGTATTCGATTATTTTACCGACGCCTCCCTTGACATCGTGACGCCGAAGCATCTCGAGTATGATATCTTTGGCGCTTACCCAGGCGGGTAGGCTTCCCGTAAGTTTTACGCCCATGATTTTAGGCATTTTGACATAGTAGGGCATACCTGCTATAGCTGCGGCAACATCCAAACCTCCTGTACCTATGGCCAACATGGCCAGAGAACCGGCCGCACAGCTATGGCTATCGGATCCGACCAGCGATTTTCCGGGTATGCCAAAGCGTTCCATGTGTACCGGATGGCTCACTCCATTGCCCGGCCTGCTGAACCATAGACCGAACTTTTGGGCCGCGGAGTGCAAAAAAAGATGGTCATCGGCATTTTTAAAATCGGTCTGAAGCAAATTGTGATCTACATACTGTACGGCAACCTCCGTTTTTGCGCGGTCAAGGCCCATTGCCTCTAATTCCAGTTGAACCAAGGTGCCTGTGGCATCCTGGAGAAGAGCCTGATCAATCTTTAGGCCGATTTCTGTGCCAGGCCGCATTTCGCCCTCAATGAGATGTGACTGAATCAATTTTTGGGTGACGTTAAGCGACTTCATTTTCTTTTCTATTTAATTTTTTAATATGATTTGTAAATTGGCCCCCACTTTAATGACCTCTATAGACCCACTTTTAGTGGCATCCCTTTTTTTCCTAGTACAAGCTTGTTAACAACCAAACCTTCCTTGATTTTTTTTGTCGGGTAGTAACCTACCCCATTGAAATATAGGTGCAACCGCCAATAATTAATTCCAAAGCCTAGCGCACTAGGCCTAAATTCGGTTCGGGGTAAGACGTCCATGGGGACTCCATGTTAAATTATCAGGTTCTTCACTAAGATACCCGTAATACCTGTATACTACCCTTCTTTAATAAACCGCACGCTATAAAATACCCATATTGTTTTTAACCCGAATCATTTATATTCAATAAGGTCAAGATTTCAATGGTTGAAGCTAAAATTTTCGCCCACAGAAATTACATTCTAAACGAAGTTTGATCGATAAAATAAATGATACGATTCTCGTCACTGAATTTCAAGTGCAAGGTTCTATTTTTTAGCTTTCAGGCGCGTCTTGCAGGCCTATGTCATTATAGTAAAGAAGCCGGGAAAGAGCATGCCTTTCGTTTGGGTAACGAAGCTCCAATAGATAGTACGACTAATGCAGAAGCTGCCGCTGTTTCCGAGCTTTATATAGTCTCTAACGTAGTGCAGGAGATGTTTAAAAGTGGGGATATCGACTTAATTTCAGTTGTTACGAAGGGCATGGATCAATTCTTTTTTGTTCATGGTCGAGCGGCCTTCGATTCCTACATTTTTTGCCTGATCGTAAAGTTCGTCCTTGGTCCATTCTTCGTATTTGGCGGACTTACCGCCTTTTTTCCCGGCATTAGGCGTATTGGCGATACGCGCCGACTTTTCCTTACTGTATCCTTTATCTCTTAAGGCCTGGTACTTCTCTTCATCTTTTATACTCGGATTTGGCATAACGTAATTATTAGATTCATATTCAACGAATGGCCTTAATTGGATGAAGACCATATAATTTCAAGCTACTCATAATGTGGAAGGAAATTTGTTCATATATGTACGAAAAGTATCGCAATCCCATTTTATGAACCGTGATTACCCTCCAATTAAGGGTAATTGCGTCCCACCGCCAAACAGCTTGAAAGATTCCGTCGCTTTTTCCGCCCTTAGAGCAAAAATGGCTTGGCATTCAAAAGTCATCCATTTAAGATAGTAGGGGAGTACATTATTTAAACAATGGAGAAGAAATATTTTGATTATATTTAAATATCATGGTCTTGTCAAACTTTTTAAGGAAAGGGAATGTAAAGGGTAGAAAAAAAGCCATCTGCATGGTATTTTTTCTATGCTGTAACGCCAGTATCTTGGCGCAGTCTAAGATCGAAGGATATATTCATGATGGCAATACCCATACTCCTCTTGCCTATTGTACTATAAAAGTTATAGGTTCGAAACCTCAATACACTATAACCAATGAGGATGGTAAATTCGAAATCGATTCTTTTTTTATTAAAGATTCCATTGAAATAAGACATTTGGGGTTTAAAACAAAAAAAATACCATTGTCCTATTTCCGGAAGGAACCTATAGTAAACCTAGAAATGGCGGTCTCGACTTTAAACGAAGTCGTTCTGACGGGCACTAGAAATGAAGCTTATCCATATGAGCTGCTAGACCGGATTATCGCTAAATATCGGAAGCATCGAAGAAAAACAATTAGTAAAGCCTTTCTTACCTTAAATTCCTCAGCAAGAAATACTCCTTTGGAACATGTAGAATGTTTCTACACGGCCGAACAAAGTTTGGGCAACGGTATTGAACGTCTCGATGTGAAGAGTGGGAGATTTGGGCAGAACCGATCTTTTTCATTTTACAGTTTGGATAATACGAAGATTTTGACGGATTTTCAGCTTTTCGGAAGTTCGAATCAAATTTTGCCTGAATATCCCGGCAATATGCGTACTACTGAACTTAGGAAAAAGTATGATGCAATTTTAGAACAATGCACCGAATGCAACGAAAATGAAGTATCCATTGGTTTTTCTCCCAAAAAAAATAATGGGCGTTTGTTTTCTGGGAGCCTATTGGTGGATTACGAACAACTGACCGTAAAAAGAATCGAGCTCCGAATTAAAAATCCTGAAACCCAGTTATTGTCCTCGATAAATGAACGTGTGGAGTTACAGCCGAAAGAAATTCTCTTAAAAGTAGTTTTCAATCCATTGAATGTAGAAGAAATCCAGTATTTGGATTTTTCATTTCGTATGGATTATGAATTTGAAAATATCGTACATCCCATCGAGTCCAACACCTTTTTATACTTTTACGATTATGACAAACCCTTTGCAGCGCCCTATTTTACCAAAAGCCTTTCTTTCAATAACGATTATGACAAAATAATGGCCTTGCAAGCTTCCGAAAGCTTTTGGGAGACCAATTATCAATTCCCCAAAAGTATTAATGACGAGAAGTCAACTGAATTTATGAAGGCAAAGGGCTACTTGATCAACTACGAAACCGAAATACCCGACAGGGACATCAGGTATACCGATCCATTCGTTCTTTCATGGCATAAAAATCATAGGCTCACTTGGAACCAGTTGTTGGGTAGCAACTCTTCCATAGATATACAAAAGTCAAACATGGCTTGGCGTTCAGGAAGTTTAGATGTGGGCAAGAATTATGATTCGCCTTTTGAAATGAATAAGGAAAAACGGGCAAAAGTGTGGAATAACAAAGTGTCTGGTGCTTTTATGGTGGACAGTTTCAGGGATATCGAAGGTAATCTAAAAATTGTAAATCGTACTTTGTTGGATGTCAGTGATTTTCATTCTGGTTATGAGCGCTCTAAAAATAGGTTGATATACCTAAATATGATTTTTGATATTTATGAAATTTATAGACAATTGGCTGCATCACGGATAACTACGGATATGTCTTTTGAAGAGGCAAAATCCATTTTTGAGCAAATTTATGCTGGGGCCACTGCGGAGGTAGAAAATTTTAAAAGGGAAACCTACAACGGAAACGACAAAGAAAAGCTGATGCAGTGGAACAATCGAATAAAATCGAAACTTGATGTAGACAATTTTGCCCTTGTACGATAGCAGCTCCCTCTGAGAAAGTGTCTGAGACTGATTTTATGGATTATACCTTATTATGGATAAAAGGTATACTTTGACTTACCACAGAGTTTTAGTCCCTCAATTTTTTCATCAATGTGTCGACGGTCAGTAGGGCATAGCCCTCATATGCTGAGGTCAATTTGAATAACCGTTCTTCTTGATGTTGGGTATCAAGACCATAATCAAAATAGACTACTACATATACATAGGCAGGATGTTCGCCATGCCCCTTAAAGTACCCTAGGTTGAGCTGCCAATCGCCTTTTGGTTGTTCGTCTATAAAAAATTGGGTGCTGCTGTAACCCCTTAACAACGAGCCATCATAATTTTCCTCATTAGATATGGCATTGGTCCAAGTGCTGTACACGGATTCCGGGTTTACTATTTGAAACCCTAAGGCAATGTCCGGGTCGTTCCATTTGGCTACGATACGGGTAGGGTTAACTTTGATATGGGCTTTTTCTTCAAAATCGTCCCACAGTGCTGTCCTTTTTTTAGGAGAACTATTGTTCGTTGAGGCGAGTGACATGAGTATATCGGATCCATATTCATCATAGGAAAGAGCACTTCCCGCTCTTTCTTTTCGATAGCGGGTATAGATTTCCTTGGCTTTCTTATAATTACCCTGCTCTCTATAAATTTTGGCTACATCAAAATAAGATTGGGCCGACAGCGGATCTAGTTTCAAAATCTCATGAAATGTTTGTAATGCTTCGCCGGTCTTACCCAAAATGTCATAGCGGTACGCTACGGCCCTAAGTATAGCCACTTCGTTGCTGAATTTTAAACGAATATTTTGAAGCAGGGTGTCCGCCCTTCGATGTTCGCCCCAGCGTTCCCTTAAGAAGTAGGCCAAGTCTAGGTTGATGTAAGGATCATTGCTCCATTTCTCGTCGTAAGCCTCGATTAAATTGAAAATTTCGGTCTTATCCGTTGCGTCCCAAAAGGGTTTCATGCGTTCGGAACTGCTGGGAACCATATAGGTTTTTCCATCGAACAGTTCGCTAATGCTATCCAGCAGTTTCATATTATCGTATCGCTTGATTGGTGTCGTACCCTCCATTTGACCTTGAGCCTTGGTATTGATTACGATGACTCCGCCCAAACCCTGTGACCCATATCTTGATATGGCAGAGTTTCGTTCAAGAATCGCCACTTGGGCTATATCTGCCGATGAAAGGTAGGTCGGTGCTTCTTCCTGTATAAACCCATCCACGTCAAAGATAGCCTTAGGTGCACGGTCAAGGGTGTCGATACTCGCATATGATATTCTGCTTAAATATACTTCTACGGATGAAGCTGCGGGCGGTCTAACTACCCGCATCTTCGGCACATGGTTCTGTAAAGAAGTCAAGAAATCGTAACCGACCATTGTTAATTCACTGCCGTCAACAATCCGAAAAAAGGAAGAAGAGCGTTTTTTGCTCAGCATTCCGCGGGCGGTTTTAATCGAAGATTGACTGTCTTGCCTTATGCTTTGGGATGGCTCTTTTTTTTGTTCAACCGTTACCTCATCCAATTGGGTTGCTTTTGGCACTAAAATGATTTGCAAGGTTTTTGTTTGGCCCGATACCTTGATTTCAGCGTTTCCGTATCCTAAAGAAGAAAATTTCAACACCTCACCGGTATTTACCAATAACTTGAACGCACCGTTTTTATCCGTCACGGTACCACGGTCGGTGCCCTTAACCACAATGGTAACATCGGGAATAGGAGTTTCCCAAACATCGGTTACCGTACCTGAAATATTTATTTCGGAAACCTGCGAATATAGGAATGTCGAAATCAAAAAAAATAAAGGGGTCACCTTATTGATCATATCCTTGGGCATAAAAAATCTCTTCAGCAAGGCCGTATCTTGATTCTTTGTTTGGGGTCATAATAAAGGTATCGAAAAAATAGAAAATAAAGTGGTTTTTATCAACCTGGCTATTTCTTTATAAGTGCGATGTCTAAAAGTAGGGGAACTTTGGTTCTCGCCCTTAAAAAAAATCAAGTGGCCAGTGTGCCGTATGGTTGGGGTCATCAACGCCATTGAACCACGTATCGTCGGTTTGTTTATACTATTATTCCAAGACTTTTCTGTCGGTAGTGATGAATGCCTTCCCGTAGATGGTCATAAATTCCATATCGCTCGGTTTATGCGTGATCTGAACGATCAATCGATGTTCCAATACTTGGTCATTTCCCCTTGGTCGTCTAGATATTAAGATGAGTATATTTAGTTTTTTGACGACCGTGTATATTTTTATGTTCCAAGGTAACCCATTCACTATATCTGGCAATGAAAAAGCGGTTTAGGGCAAACTGAACCGCTTGTTCTAAATGATTTAATAATGTAACGAGAGGGAGACTTGAACTCTCGCCCTCATGGTTATGTACTGTTTGATACCAGTATCTCTCCATAATGTGGCTCTAAGGGGCTATTATCTTATAAAATAGTGATGAAAACATGTGCAGCTTTATGGTAACTTAATTTCCTTAAAATTTAAATAAAAAATTAAAAACCACCACTGGACCATATCACAGGCTGCAGTGGTGGTATAAAAACACGACCAATTTCCTTATAACAAAAACCTCATGAAAACTTCATGGGTTCCTTGGTCAAGACCATCTATAGGTCTTTGCCAAGCAGATTCGTAGGCGTACCCTAATTCAAAACCATTGGAAACTTTGAAAAGGAAAAGTCCACTAAGGCTCTCATTAAACCTATACCCTGCACCCAAGGTAAAACGTTCCGCAAAATCCAAAAGTCCGGTAATTTCATATGAAATAGGGGAAGCATCAACGTACCTGACCATGCCCAAGGCCTGAAGTTTGGTCTTGGCCCCTAAAAAGAAGTCATAACCTCCTGCTAGGTATGCATGCATTCTATCAGAACCTAGAAAAGCATTGCCATTGGTTTCTTGAAGTCTGTCAGGTGTCAAAATTTTTGGCACGGATAAAGATAGAAAATACCTCTCGTTTTTCAGGTAGACCCCTGCACCTAAGTTCGGCGTGAAACGACTTTCAAAATTCATCAACGAACCATCCTGACCAACTCCGTAGGTCAATAGACCTTGAGTATTCGCGTCGTACGAGTTTGCACTTGCCTTAAGGCCAAAATAGATCCTGTTTGCATCGTTTAATTGAATGTGATAGGAGAAATCAAGGGCCAACCAAGTTTGGGTTTCGATGAACGTTTTATCGTTGATTATACTTACACCAAGCCCTACCTTTTTGCCTACGGGCATCCCAAAAATAGCACTTTGACTTTCAGGGGCACCTTCAATGCCCGCCCATTGGCTTCGAAGTCCGAGAACAAACTCAACCCCTTCTGAGTTTCCGGCATATGCGGGATTGTAAATGTTCATATTGTATCTATAAAAGGTATAATTGGGATCCTGTTGGCTCCAGCCCATGCCTGCCGAAAGCAGGACAAATAGGATAATACTTAAATTTATAATGCGTGTCATTTTATTTTTTTTAGGTTGTTTTAATAGTTTATAAATATCCATCCACGGATCACCTCGGAACCGTCGCCAAGGTCGATGACGTATAAATAGGAACCAGACGGCAATTTCTCCCTATTCTCCTTGTAAAAGCCTTCCCAATCATTATTATAGGATTGCATTGCAAATACTTCATGCCCCCATCTATTATAGACCTTCACCACGTTATTGGGATAGTTGTCTATTCCTGGGATTACCCAAGCGTCGTTGTTTCCATCTCCATTTGGAGTGAAGGCTTGTGCCGGTACCAAAGTGGGCTCCTTATTAGTTGGAAAAGCGTCTACACTATCGGATATTCCATCCCCGTCATCATCAAGGTCGGCATTGTCGCCTATACCATCGCTATCTATATCCGAATCCTCACTTGGATCCAATGGGAATTTATCAGAAGCATCATTGATTCCATCATTATCATCATCTGCATCTGTATTATTGCCAATACCGTCATTATCCGAATCAAGGTGCTCGTTAGGGTTCCAAGGAAAGACATCCTCATCATCCATGACTCCATCATTGTCATCATCAGTATCTGCGTTGTCACCTGTACCATCTCCATCGCTATCTATGCTCTCATTGGAGTCGTCGGGGAATGCATCGTCAACATCCGGAACACCGTCGTTGTCCCTATCTTCCGATTCCCCATATGGATAAAGATCTTCATTGTTTGGAATTCCATCCCCGTCGATATCGTCATCGGCATTGTCGCCGTTGCCATCTCCGTCGGTATCGGTATCCTCGTTCCCGTCCAGCGGGAAGGCATCCTCTGTATCGGGGGTACCATCGTTGTCGTCGTCGGTATCGGCATTGTCGCCGCTACCGTCTCCGTCGGTATCGGTATCCTCGTTCCCGTCCAGCGGGAAGGCATCCTCTGCATCCGGGGTACCATCGTTGTCGTCGTCGTCATCGGCATTGTCGCCGTTGCCATCTCCATCGGTATCGGTATCCTCGTTCCCGTCCAGCGGGAAGGCGTCCTCGGTATCGGGGGTACCATCGTTGTCGTCGTCGTTATCGGCATTGTCACCGGTACCGTCTCCGTCGGTATCGGTATCCTCGTTCCCGTCCAGCGGGAAGGCGTCCTCGGTATCGGGGGTACCGTCGTTGTCGTCGTCGTTATCGGCATTGTCACCGGTACCGTCTCCGTCGGTATCGGTATCCTCGTTCCCGTCCAGCGGGAATGCATCCTCTGTATCGGGGGTACCGTCGTTGTCGTCGTCGGTATCGGCATTGTCGCCCGTTCCGTCGCCATCCGTATCCGTATCCTCGTTCCCGTCCAGTGGGAAGGCGTCCTCGGTGTCCGGGGTACCGTCGTTGTCGTCGTCGGTATCGGCATTGTCGCCGGTACCGTCTCCGTCGGTATCGGTATCCTCGTTCCCGTCCAGTGGGAAGGCGTCCTCGGTATCCGGGGTACCATCGTTGTCGTCGTCGTTATCGGCATTGTCACCGGTACCGTCTCCGTCGGTATCGGTATCCTCGTTCCCGTCCAGTGGGAAGGCGTCCTCGGTATCCGGGGTACCATCGTTGTCGTCGTCGGTATCGGCATTGTCACCGGTACCGTCTCCGTCGGTATCGGTATCCTCGTTCCCGTCCAGCGGGAAGGCGTCCTCGGTATCCGGGGTACCATCGTTGTCGTCGTCGGTATCGGCATTGTCACCGGTACCGTCTCCGTCGGTATCAGTATCCTCGTTCCCGTCCAGCGGGAAGGCGTCCTCGGTATCGGGGGTACCGTCGTTGTCGTCGTCGGTATCGGCATTGTCGCCGGTACCGTCTCCGTCGGTATCGGTATCCTCGTTCCCGTCCAGCGGGAAGGCGTCCTCGGTATCGGGGGTACCATCGTTGTCGTCGTCGGTATCGGCATTGTCGCCCGTTCCGTCGCCATCCGTATCCGTATCCTCGGAATTATCCAACGGGAAGGCGTCCTCGGTGTCCGGGGTACCGTCGTTGTCGTCGTCCTCGTCGCATACGTTGCCCATGCCATCACTGTCCGTATCGGTCTGATCAGCGTTGGCCACGTTAAGACAGTTGTCAGAGGAATCATTTATTCCATCACCATCTTCATCTGTGTCATCTTGAATGGAGATCGTGAAACTCTTTTCGAAACTATTTCCCTCTGAATCAGTTGTCGAAATTCGTATTGCGTAGGATGTTTTAGTCTCATAGTCAAATATTTCACCTGACTCCAGATCACTTCCATTTATAACAAAGGAAGCATTATCCGTATCTCCCGAACCTGATACAAAGGCATATGAATGTGTATCACCTACATCGGCATCCGTAGTACTAAATGACCCTACTACCTGATTAACTGTATTATTTTCTTGAATTGAAGCTTGGGAAATTGAAATATCGGTCGGTGGATTACTAACGTTTAAAATTGGGTTAACCGTAAATTTATAGTACAACCTACCAAACACGTTACCTGCTCCCCCATCTGTGGTTCCACTACTGGAACACTGCTTATATACACCTTGTAGACCGGTTCCCGAAGGATTGCCCGGGGCTTCTTTTAAAACAATATAATAGCTCACATTGCCCACCAACTCCAAATTGGAAGAAAAGGTAAACTGCACCTCGCTTGCCGGAGTATTCGCTGACATGGTAATCGTCTCTGAAGTGCCTAGCAAAGAGTTAAATTTCACACCTGGACTGGCAGAAGCCGGATCATTATCCGTTTCATGTAGTTCAAGAAACAAATCATAGTCATTATTAAGATCGGTATTGTCCAGTTTCAAGGTCACCGTATTTAAAATACCATTCTCAGTAGGGGTAAGTGTCTGCCATGCTCCTGACCATCCAGTAATGCAGTTACCAGTCGTTTCGGAAATTTCAGATTCTATGTAACTTGTGCCACTTTCATTGGTCAATTCAACATAAAAATCGTCAGCACCATTGGGTACAATTATCTCTACGGTTCCGGAGTCGATGACCGTATAAGTAGCATTCTGGCCTCCAATGGTGACACCGGAGGTTGTCAACAAATTAGACCCAGAGATTGTCACAGTTTCTCCATAAGCCGCTGTTTCAGGAGTAAATGAGTCCAGCACTGGGGGTGCTTCCTTAGTATGTAAATCCTCACTGATGGTTTCAGTGAACACATCATCCACTCCATCAAAATATTCGGAAACAAAGTAAAAATCGTAATCTGTATAGGCAGATAGCCCAGTTAAATTAAAAATATGTTCTACATCTGCCTGCATAGCGGCATTTCCAGAAGAAATAAGCGTAACACCATCATAATCAGCACCTGCTTTTATTTGTGCTTCGGTTGGTGCATTGGCCCCGTCGGGAACCAATATCCAATAGCCCGTACCAGGTTCTACCGTCGTGGCTGCATAATCTGCAGAATTATAGGTAATGTTGTCAAATGCACCTATAGCGGCACTAGCAACCCTTGCTATAATCTCATCAATTTCGGGTAGGGTACCCGCACCATAATACCAAATCAGCTCATCACTTTCATTAACACCTAAATCATTAAACCGTACATAAAGAGCGTATGAACCGTCTCCGGTTTGAGTAATAACGTTGGTTTCAGGATTTTGATTGGTAGCATTGGAAAAACTGCAGCAATTATTAATTGTTGAATACGCTCTGTCAGAGTTGCTGAAAAATAAAATGGCTTCTTGCGAAGTAGAGATTTTGATGGCCTTGGCCTGCTCCGTCATAGCCGAGATGGCCACAAATTCTTCATCTATCAAATTCCCCCGGGTTTTTGTAGGACCATCACTACCCCCCACAAAGTCATCTCTGGTACCTACCCAGAGCCGAACATTTGAGGCCGGTGACCCACTGATATTGGTAATTTTAACCTTTATCCCAATATAACCTTCAGGTTGCAAGAGTTCATAGGTGCTTTCAACCACGAACGCCTGGCCATTAATTAAGATGGTACCCGAAGTTCTTATTTGGCCATATCCATCTCCAGTGGTAGGGTTTGTTACCGTAAAATTGCTGTAATCAAAGGTTTGGCTACCTAATGCCGGGTTCTGTACCAGAGATCCGTTGATGTTCCAGTTGTTGGTTCCGTCACCACCAATACCCCATTGTATGTCCAAGGGATAAGCACTATATGTTAGCTTTCTGTACGTAGTTCCATTATAGTAAAAAGGCTGTTCCATATTTCCAGCGGAATTAATGGAGTTTTGACTACCGTTACCTATTCTTAATCGATCATTGTTCAATATTTTATTGGTCTGTGCCAACAAATTGGTTGTATTTAGAAACAAGCCAAAAAGCAGAAGTATACCGGTTTTTATAAAGTTTGCTTTCATATTTTTATAATTTGTTGGTTAATACCCAAGCCATATTTTGCTTGGTAAATTGAAATTCGGCATTGTAGTTATTATCAATACCTGCTTCTTTTCGAGAAAGGTATATTCTGACCAAGGCCTTGTCATCCCCTATATTCAATGTATGGATCTGAACCAGAGGAAAATTGCCAATACTTTCAATTTGATTCTTTTGTATGATTTCAATAGGGATACCCTGAATCGTAAAATGCTCTGGTAGGTCTAAAACAACACCATGATCTAGTAGATAAATTTTTGATACTTCATTTAGGGTTATTTCTGATTTGGTCCAGAGAATTTCATCCGAAATAGCTTTGGATAAAAGGTCTTGAGTGCTATTGGACCCATTGTTCTGTGCCATTAAATTCTGTATAAAGACAGTGAGCACTAGTGTAACGACGAATAAGGTTTTTTTTGGTTTTGAATTCATGTGGTTAAGGAATTTAGGGATAGCCGATTCTGTGAACTATCGGCGTAAAATTAAACTTGGTCTTACTTTTTATTATTTAATGCTTTCAATATCAATGGGTTAAAGCTCTTATTGGATTTTATTTTCACCTTATAAAATTTTTGAAATAGGCATAAGAAATCCTAGGCCCCCTATATGGGACTTTTAAAATTTATGGTATCTGCATACCGGTAGCCACTAAATTTGCGGGATTATGGTATAGGGTTCGAGCTTACTATATCATATATTTTAATGTTGGTCCGGTTGATGTGTTTTAACAAATGAATTTTAAGCTTTTGTATGGATTGAAAACTTATGTCTCTCATATTTTGTAGGAAAACGCCACTATTATACCCTTATTACATTGTGTTTATGGTAGAATTGACATATATCAATTTTAAGTAATTTCTTACAAAATTAAATATGTAGCTTAGTAAAGGAGAAAGTGAAAAAATAAAAAATTAAATTATTGGTTGCCAGTATGTTACACCTTAAATAAAAATAAATTATCGGTAAAGTGTAATATTCTATCGATGAGTAGCGCAATTTTTAGTTATCGCTATACTTTTTTAATAAACGGCTTAGTGTTTCAGGTCTCATGGCTAAAAAAGAGGCTAAATATTTCTTTGGAATGCGCTCGGCATATTCTATTTTGCTGTGTTCCATAAAATAATCGAGCCTATTTATTGCGGATGGAATTCTAGCCAATAAAACCCTTTGTTCAGAAAGCCTGTAATATTCTTCCAACATAATCCTGCTTATATGATTCATTTCTGAAAAATGCCCAAGACAGTATTTGTAATCCTTATAGTCCAAGTAATCACAGTAGGTATCTTCCAAACATTGAATATTCTCCATGGCTGGCTTATTACTAAAAAAACCTGTGATTGACGTAAATATTTCATTTTCACTATCCATCCAAGTGGTTATTTCTTCTTTTCCGTTATAGAAATAACCTCTCACCAAGCCTTCTTTAATTAAATATAGCCTTTCACATTTTTCGCCAGCCTTAACGATCAATTCATTTTTTTGAAAGTGACAACTCTTTATATTTTTACTTAGAAAAGACCTTAATTCTTTTCCCATAGGATAGATAGAGTTCAGAAAAATTATAATGTATAGGTTTTTTTCTGCTGAGGACGGTTCGGACATTGAAAATTGAATAATTGGTGTACATCAAAAATACACTAAACCCAAAGTAAAACAAGCAAATCTTTGAGGTATAAGACCAATTTCATACTAAAAAGTCAATTAAGAGGTCTACGAATTATGTTTGATGCATTGATCACTATTTCAATTTATATATAATATTCAAAAAATCACATCAGTTTATAGGTAATCATTAGGTTTTATAGCCAATACCCGAGACCACCATCAATTCTAAAAGTAATGTGGGTATTGGTTATTAGGCCCATATGGGTTACACTGAAGCAATTTAACATTTGAAAACTCAAGCAATAACATTTGAAAACAATCTTAATCGATGCACAAGCCAATAATTCACCATACATGGATACATTAAAGCCTCTCTAAAAGTTTTTGAATTTCCTTTCTATCGAAGAGTACTTTTTGTATGCTTGCCAGAGCAGCTTACATTTTCAAAATAATCATTCTGTATTTTACTATCCTATGACATATAATTTCAAATAAATTTCATGGACTTATATGCTTTAGGAATTGAAAAGGTTTTGAAGAAGTAGGTTGGTTCAATTCCCAAGGGATAAAGGGCAGGCCAAAGTATCGGCGACTCCCTAAAATGACTTTCGGGCCCTTATCTTTCTGCTACTTCGAAAATTCCTGCGCTTGATTGAATCAGGATAAAGCTCAAGAAGTGCCAAAACTATGTGCTGCTTGAAGAGGCTGAAAACGGCCATTTGAAGGTGTATGAGAAGAACGCTTTTCGGGTTAGAAATCGCATCACTTTTTGGCATATATTTTATTTAAACAATTTTCCCGGTTTTTTGGGTGTTTGAGCGATAGATAAATGTAACAAGGCACAGTAGAATACCCAATGGAGATGTAAACCTTGAACTCCGAACAACTCTTTTTTTAGTCAAGTCGTGTTCCAAGGTAACCTCATTCACTACATCTAGCCATAAAAAAAGCGGTCTAGGGTGAACTAAACCGCTTGTCTTTAATGATTTAATAATGTAGCGAGAGGGAGACTTGAACTCCCGACCTCAGGGTTATGAATCCTGCGCTCTAACCGCCTGAGCTACCTCGCCATGACATTTTTTAAAACGGCTGCAAATATAAAGTTTAATTTTTTGTCCATCAACATTAAGTGCGTAAAAATATTCCTCCTGTTTTATTTTTTTATCATAAGGAAATCTATATATTGCCCAGAGAAAATAGTAAAGAATGAGCGATAAAATAAAATTTGAACTTGAATTTGTCATACAATCATCTCCCCAGTTATTGTATCAATATTTGTCAACTCCTTCGGGACTTTCGGAGTGGTTTGCCGATAATGTGAATTCTAGGGGTGAAATGTTCAGTTTTATTTGGGACGGATCAGAAGAAGAAGCTAAATTATTGAAACGAAAGAGTGATGAGTTTGTGAGGTTTGCTTGGGAAGAGAATGAAGACAACTCTTTTTTTGAAATGCGAATCATTGTGGATGAGATAACCAAGGATGTCTCTCTTTTTATTATTGATTTTGCCGAAGACGATGAAATTGATGAAGCCAAAATGTTGTGGACAAACCAAGTATCGGATTTAAAACAGGTTTTGGGATCTAAATAAACAATTTCTGGCATTAACCTTATCTTTGGCCTTATTTTATAAGGCTTTTTTTATGGTAAATCACGATGGAAACATCCTTCAGGAAGATAGTACCTTTCTAAATCACCAAAATAGGGGGCTTCGATACGGTGATGCGTTGTTCGAAACCCTACGGGCAATCAACGGGAAGTTGATTTTTTGGGAGGACCATTACTTGAGGCTAATGGCTTCAATGCGTATTCTGCGGATGGAAATACCCATGGATTTTACTATGGAGTTTCTCGAGGATCAAATACAACAGACCCTCGATGCCAATATTTCGGGGCAGACAGCCTCGCGAGTTCGCCTTTCTGTATTCAGAAAGATAGGGGGCTTGTATCTACCAAAGACCAATGATGTATCTTTTGTTATTGAGACTACTCCATTGAAGCATTCGTTTTTTGTACTTAATGAAGGTTCTTATGAAGTAGAACTGTTCAAAGACTTTTATGTCGCCAGTGATATGCTCTCTAACCTAAAGACAAATAACAGGATTATTAATATCGTAGGTAGCATCTTTGCGAAAGAAAACGAGTATCAAAACTGCCTGTTGTTGAACAATGCCAAAAGCGTTATCGAAGCCCTGAACGGTAATATTTTCTTGGTAAAGGGGATGCATGTCAAGACACCGCCATTACAGGACGGCTGTATCGATGGGGTTATTAGAAGAAAGTTAATCGAACTTTTGGGTAAATTGGACGATTATGAATTGGAAGAAGCATCTGTTTCTCCCTTTGAACTTCAAAAGGCAGATGAAATTTTTATCACCAATAGCATAGTAGGAATACAACCCATAACAAAATATCGAAAGAAAACGTTCAACAAAGCAGTGGCAAGAGATTTATTGGGCAAACTCAATGCTGCCGCAAGATTTTCTTGAAAGAATGAACTACTAATTAAGGCTAGGGTTTTCAGGGGAATTCGACCAGAGCAAATAATTCCCTCCGAGTTCGATCATTTTTTCTTTCCAAAAAGCTTCGGAAGATTTATGAATGAGATCACTTTCATAGTCGTTCTTTACAACGACCCATGATTTTGAGGACAACTCTTGGTCGAGCTGTAAAGAGGACCATCCTGAATAACCGAGAAAAAAACGTATATCTTGCTCTGAGATTATTTGCTTATTGATGAGATTGATAGTTTTATCAAAATCGCCTCCCCAATAGATACCGTCCGATATTTCTACGCTGTTGGCAATTAATTCAGGCACTTTATGAATAAAATAGAGGTTGTCTTGCTCCACCGGTCCACCATTGTATACCTGTAAGGGAATTTCGATTTCGGTCACAAGATCACTTATGTTGTATTCCAAGGGTTTATTCAAGATAAAACCAACAGAGCCTTCTTCGTTGTGTTCGGCCAAAAGAACGACGGAGCGATTGAAAGAGACGTCGCCCGTTAAAGTCGGTTCCGCAATTAAAAGTTTGCCCTTTTTCGGTTTAAGGTCGACCATGGCTAAGAATGTTAACTAAATCTAAAATAAGACAATTCTTATAAAAACCAAGTATCATTCATAAAAAAAGCACCCGCTTTCGACGGGTGCTCTAGATTATTATGTATCAATAAACTAGTTCACTGAACTTGCCAAATCTGAACCAGCCTTGAACTTAACGACATTTTTAGCCGCAATTTTTATAGTTTTTCCGGTAGAAGGATTTCTTCCCTCTCTTGCATTCCTTCTTGATACTGACCAAGAACCGAAACCTACCAAAGAAACACGATCTCCTTTTTTAAGAGCACCTTCAACGTTACCTAGGAAAGACTCCAATGCTTTTTTTGCAGCTGCTTTTGTGATGCCGGCATCTGCTGCCATTGCATCGATCAATTCTGTTTTGTTCATAATGTCTTTAAATTAATTGTTGTGAATAAATTTTTAAACGTCCAACAAATTTATACGGAATTGCGTCGAACGCAAGTAAAATGGGGGTAAATCGCCGTTTTTGTTGATAACTCGGGGCGTTTGTTGATAAAGTAGGGCTTTTTTTACGTTTCCCGCAGCCCTCTAAACACGGGGCTTTAGCAAACTTTGGCATCTTCGTGTAATGTAAGGCCGTTGAGCACGTCTTGTATTTTCATTTTTTTTCTACCGGGTAACTGTAGTTCTAAAAGATAAATAAAGCCTCCATCGACAGCAACTTTAAGCTCTTTCTTATCAGAAAACAATTTTCCTAAAGGCCATTGATGTTCCTTTCTTTCCTTTCTAGCTAAATACACTTTGACCATGAGTTCTTCATCTCCGTTCAATAATTTGGTCCAAGCTGTGGGGTAGGGGCTCATCCCCCTAATTTTATTATAGATGGTGTTTAAAGACATCGTCCAATCGATCCTACAGGTATCCTTATATATTTTGTGGGCAATATTCAATTGCGGCCCGCCTTGTTGTAATTTTGTCTCTACTTGGTCATGTTCGATTGCCCTAACAGTTTTATGAACGAGTTCGGCACCCATTTCCATTAGTTTGTCATGAAGCATTCCTGCCGTCTCTTCTTCTGTAATAGCTACTTTTTCCTGAAGGATGATTTCGCCGGTATCGATTTTATCATCAATAAAGAAGGTAGTGACACCGGTTTGTGATTCTCCATTTATGATGGCCCAATTTATCGGTGCAGCACCACGGTAATCAGGCAGTAAAGAAGCGTGTAGGTTGAAGGTGCCAAAAACGGGCATAGCCCACACGGCCTTGGGTAACATTCTGAAAGCGACCACTATTTGTAGATTGGCATTCAATGCCTTGAGTTGTGATAGAAAAGTTTCGTCCTTCAAATTGGTAGGCTGCATTATTTTGAGACCTTTTGTTATGGCGAAACGCTTAACATCGGATTGTTGGAGCTTTCTGCCTCTTCCGGCAGGCTTATCGGGAGCGGTAATGACCCCTACAATACGGTACCCTTCTTCGATCAGTCTGGCCAAAGAAGCCGTAGCAAATTCGGGCGTACCCATAAAAACAATTCGAAGTTCTCTTTTTTTAGCAGATTTCATATTCATTTTTAGTATTGATTCTAATTTTTCCATCCTCTAAAAGGCTACGTATTACCAGTAAAATGGACCTTTCGTCAGCGTACAGGGATTCGATCAAGGCTCTTGAAGATTGTTTTTCTGCGCTTAAATGAACCAATATGTCATGCGCAAGCTTTTCGGTATCTAAGATTTTTGTGTTCGACCGGCGCATGCAGATATCACAAATACCGCAATCATCACTTTCATTTTCTCCAAAATAGGCCATAATCTCTCGACTTCGACACACTTTTTCATTATGTACGTATCGGAGCATCTTTTCAAGTTTTTCGATTTTAACCTCATTATGCTTCTCGATTTTATTGGCAAAGGCGTTTATGGTATAATCATCTTCACGAGGTACAAGGAAATTTATTTCAAGATCACTCTCTTGCGCATCGAAAGTGATAACCCCATCTTTAGCCAGTTGCTCTAGCACCTGCATTACACGGGCTATTGGGGCATTAGCCTTCTTGGCAATCAACGGTACCTTTATTTTGGTTTCGAAATCGAAAATACCGCCGTAAGTTCTAAGAATAACCTGTATGATGGGAGCGCTCTTTTGGTTTCTTTCTAAATAATCGAAAATTCTATCTTTTGATACGACAAAGTGAATCTTTGTTTTTTTAGAGAAGGATTCGGAAAGGGCAATTACAGAATTTTGATCTAAGACTTTTAAAGCATTATACGTGCGATACGAATTGAGATCATACGCCTCGATAAAGTCGTTAAAACTGAATTTAAAGACATCATCGGTGTACTCTCCGTAAGCTATCTGGAAGTAATTGTTCAGTTTCTGATATACTTTTTTTAGGGTATGAATATCGGGCAGGGCACCATGAAACTGATGGTTGAGCTGCATTTCATCGGCCCTGTTTGTTACCAAAAGAGCCTTTGCAGGTGCTCCATCCCTTCCTGCCCTTCCTGCCTCTTGATAATAATTTTCAATACAATCCGGTATTTGATAATGTATGACCAACCGCACATCGGGTTTGTCGACTCCCATGCCGAATGCATTGGTAGCGACCATAATTTTTATTCGGTCGTTTAACCAAAGATGTAGTTTCTGCTCTTTTTCCTTTTTAGTTATTCCGCCATGAAAATATGTGGCAGTACTTCCATTGCCATTCAGAAATTGTGATAGTTCTTGGGTTAGTCTTCTTGTGCCCGCATACACTATTATGCTCCCTTTGGTTTCAGTACAAATTCTTTTTAATCGATATCGTTTATCTTCTTCCCACAACACCCTAAAGGAGATATTTTTCCTTATAAAGGAATCTTTGGCGACTAAAGGTCTGGTTAATTTTAAATTGACGATTATGTCATTGGCTACTTGCTCTGTTGCTGTCGCGGTTAGTGCAATAATGGGTACTTCTGGTAAAAGTGATCTTATAATGCTACATTCAAGATATGCAGGTCTGAAATCATGTCCCCATTGAGAAATACAGTGGGCCTCGTCGATGGCTACAAGGTTGACATTCATTTGGCGTAGCTTATCTTGTACAAGCTCTTGTTGAAGACGTTCGGGTGACAAATAGACGAATTTATAGTTTCCGAACATACAATTATCGAGTACGTCTACAAGTTCGTTAAAAGGTATGGTACCTGTGAGTGCGAGGGCTTTTATACCCTTTTTTCTGAGGCTATTGACTTGGTCATGTATCAAAGCGATGAGTGGTGACACAACGATACATATGCCTTCTTGTGCCAATGCAGGTATCTGAAAACAGACCGACTTTCCTCCCCCGGTAGGCAGTAGTGCCAATACATCTTTACCTTTGAGAACGGTCTGGATGATTCGCTCTTGGGAACCTTTAAAACTTGAATGGCCCCAGTAAGTACGCAATATCGAAAGGGGATCTTTTTCCATTACTAAAGTCTTAAAATATCGATGATAAAGGCGGTACGTTCTTCTATGGAGCCTTTGGGCACAATGGTGGGAGAATAGCCGAAATTTTCATAGGTGTCTTTCAAATGCGCGTAAATATTTTGAGATTCTTCAAAAGACTCAAAGCGCTCTTCATCTACCACATGGATATCTTGCCATGGGGGCATTATTAAAATCTGTTGATATCTATACTGGTAAGCCGGGGCCTCAAAAGCTTTATCGTACGATTGCCCAAAACAGTTCATGTAAGCATGCACATCAGGAATTCCACGATCAAAAAAAATGACATTGCTTTCTTCCATTTCCGAACTTTTATACTGTTCGATTCGACCCTTGAGTAATTGTTTATTGAATTTAACTGGGTCATCGACCGAAACGATTGGATTGGAGGTAAATACTCCAGGATTCGTACCATTCTTTTCAGACGCGGTCATGCTGCGTATAAGCTCGTGTACACAAGTGAAACCTTTGGCTTCCAAGTTTTGTATGACCGAGGTTTTACCGGTACTTGGCCCTCCGGTGATGACTATTTTCTTTGTTCCCAATGGCACAATGCTTAATCTAGTAAAAGTAATCATTCCCGAAGGATTTTAAAATCACTCATGAACCGTTACCTTTGTCCAAAACAAATCTATGAACAAAGAAAATGCAGAAGAATTCTATGCCCGTCTTCGCGAGCAACTAGAGGAAAGTACCAACTGGCCTTCTGATTATCTCTATAAATTTATCGTTTTGAGCGATCCTGAGAAAATCAAGCAGATACACAAAATATTTGACAATACGGGGGCGGTAATCGAGTCAAAACAATCTAAAAAAGGAAAATACACCAGTGTTTCGATTACCGTCAATCTGAATAATCCGGATGAGGTTATAGAGAAATATCAGGAAGTAGGAAAAGTAGAAGGTGTCATATCATTATAAAATTTTTGGCGAATAACTTTTGAAATAAAGTCTCTTGAGCTATTAGGGTACTTTTACAACCAAAATAAATCAACAGTTTCCTTTTTATTTTTGGATTATCGGCTTCGAATTTTGTCAGGGATCAGTTGGGCACGGCCAAAATAGTTTTTAAGCTATAATTTTATTAATTTGCACACGTTATTAAGAATACCTCCTTAAATTAACCCTAAGCAAAAATTTTCAATTTGAATTTAGTAGAAAACCTAGAATACAATACAGAGCGGTCACGGCTTATCATTCCTGAATATGGGCGTCATTTTCAAAAAATGGTAGATCATGCGGTATCGATAGAAGACGACGAGGAAAGAAACCGCGTAGCCCAGGCCATAATTAGTGTCATGGGCAATTTACAGCCCCATTTGAGGGACGTACCCGATTTTCAACATAAGCTTTGGGATCAATTGTTCATTATGTCCGATTTTAAATTGGATGTGAAGTCACCTTTTCCCATTACCAGTAAAGAGGTTTTACAACAGCGGCCCGAACCGTTGGAATATCCTCAAAACCATCCTAAATATCGGTTTTACGGCAACAATATTAAACGAATGATCGACGTAGCCGTGAAGTGGGAAAAAGGAGATATGCGAGACGGTCTTGAATACGCCATCGCCAATCACATGAAAAAGTGTTATTTAAATTGGAACAAGGACACGGTCGATGACAAAGTGATTTTCAAACACCTCTACGAACTAAGTGATGGTCAAATCGACTTGACCGGAGAAAATCTCACGGATAGTGGTCAATTTCTTAAGAATCGGGTTTCTAAGTCACCTAGGAGCAATTCAGGGAAAAAAAACCAACGAAACAGCAATCGCGGCAAAAAGCGATACTAATATTTTCCTTCTTTTATGGGTACCTTTAAAATTGAAGGCGGTCACCAGCTCTCCGGTGAAATTACGCCACAAGGCGCAAAAAACGAGGCCTTACAGATTTTGTGCGCAGTACTTTTGACTGCCGAAAAAGTTACGATCAGTAATATTCCAGATATTGTCGACGTCAATAAATTGATTACCCTCTTGGAAGATTTGGGGGTTAAAATACGTAAGAAGGAAAAAGGTACGTATACCTTCGAGGCAGACGAAATCAACTTGGATTATATGCAATCCGCGAAGTTTAAAGAGGATGGTCGCGGCCTTAGGGGTTCCATCATGTTAGTAGGTCCTCTTTTAGCACGGTTTGGTCGGGGGTATATTCCGAAGCCCGGTGGTGATAAAATAGGTCGACGACGACTTGATACCCATTTTGAAGGTTTTATTAAACTCGGAGCCAAGTTCCGGTATAACAGGGAAGAGCATTTTTATGGCGTAGAAGCCAAAAAGTTGAAGGGTACCTATATGCTTCTTGATGAGGCTTCCGTTACCGGTACAGCAAATATTGTAATGGCTGCGGTGCTTGCAGAAGGGAAAACTACGATCTATAATGCCGCTTGCGAGCCTTACCTGCAACAGTTATGCAAAATGTTGAACCGTATGGGCGCAAAGATAGCTGGGGTAGGTTCCAACTTATTAGAAATAGAAGGCGTCGCAACCTTGGGGGGCACCGAGCATGCCATGTTACCCGATATGATTGAAATCGGTAGTTGGATCGGTCTGGCGGCAATGACCAAGAGCGAACTGACCATCAAAAATGTGAGCTGGAACGATTTAGGACAGATTCCTACCGTCTTTAGAAAGTTGGGAATTATAGTGGAGCGCAAAAATGACGACATTTTTATTCCTAAGCACACAAAAGGCTATGAAATACAGAATTTTATTGATGGTTCGATTCTGACCATAGCAGACGCTCCATGGCCAGGACTTACCCCTGATTTGCTGAGCATAATTCTAGTGGTTGCCACACAGGCCAAAGGTGAAGTACTTATCCATCAAAAAATGTTTGAAAGTCGACTCTTCTTCGTTGATAAGTTGATAGATATGGGGGCGAAGATTATTCTCTGTGATCCCCATCGGGCCACCGTCATAGGACATGATTTCAAATCGACCCTGAAAGCCACAACCATGGTTTCCCCAGATATTCGAGCAGGGGTTTCTCTTTTAATAGCCGCCTTGTCGGCCAAAGGTACTTCTACCATTCACAATATCGAACAAATTGATCGGGGCTATGAGAACATCGATGAGCGTCTACGAGCTATCGGAGCGAACATTGTGAGGGTATAGAGACAGCAAAATTAGAATTCTTGGCAAAGAATTACTTAGATAGACTTCAGCTTGATATCGTTTCCGTACCGAAGAACCGTTTTGAACTAAATGTCGACGGGCAGGTTGCTTTCATAGATTTTATAAGGGCTAAAGAAAACAAAATCTTCCTCACGCATACAGAAGTGCCTAAAAGCCTCGAAGGAAAGGGTGTGGGAAGTACCATCGTTTCGAAAGTTTTGGATTACATCAGGGAAAATAATCTCAAACTGGCGCCCTATGCCCCTTTGTGGCGGCCTACATTAAAAGACATCCCGAGAAGGTAGATGGACTTTTGGCAGAGGGCTATTCCGTTTCCTAGACTTTACTTAAAAGAGCCTTCGACTCCAGACTATTTAAAGTCCAGCGCACACACTATTTTTCAACAAGGGTCTCATCAGGGTATTTGGCAAAACGCCCACGTTCTTTGTCGTGTACGTTATCTGCATGAGGCCATGGCCAACCTCCATATTGGGTCAATCTATACTGCTCCATGGCATCCTGAATTTCCTTTTGGGTATTCATGACAAACGGGCCGTACTTGGCTACCGGTTCATTGATGGGTTTACCCTGAAGTAGTAAGAGGTATGCAGATTTTTGTCCGGCCTGTATCACAATTTCTTCTTCAGCGTTGAGTTCGATACCTTGGTTCGGCGTGATGCTAGTATCCTCCAAGGAAATAGTATCGCCTTCGTAAAAATAAAGAGTTCGGTTTATGCCCTTACTGGCCTTGGGGAGGGTACACGTAGAATGAGGTTCTATCTGTATGTTCCATATAGCAACCTCGTTGCTTTTATCGGCAGCCCATGAATCGGGTGCAGGAGGAGGTGCATCTGCCTCTCCATAACTTCCGGCCACTATTTTTATTCGGGTACCTTCGGAAGTAATTATAGGAATGTCCTCATGCCATAACATTTTGAAATGCGGGTCGACAAATTTGCTTTTCTGCGGAAGATTGAGCCAAATTTGAAACAGTTCCAAGGTGTTTTCTTTATCGGTTTCTAAAAGGGGAAACATTTCGGAATGCTGTACCCCGTTACCAGCGGTCATCCACTGCACGTCACCTTCGCCAAAGCGACCTGCGGCCCCTAACGAATCTGAATGGTCACAAAAACCTTTGTTCACTATGGTAATGGTTTCAAACCCGCGATGGGGGTGGGCTGGAAAGCCTGGTATGGTCTGCCCATGGTACATTCTCCACCCATCTTTAATAGTGAAATCGTTCCCTAAATTACGTCCTTCTAAAGAAGCTGCCGGCGACATGTCTTCTCTTCCCTTAGGATAATGGTCTAGATGATAGACACAGAATAAAAAGGGGTCTTGGGTCTGCCAGGGAAATCCAAGTGTAAATATGTTTTTGATCGCTTTTTTCATGTTTGTATTGTTAACTACTTAAATAAATACTATACTTCTGCCACTTATACCACAAGGCATGCGTTCTTTTTTTCTTAACTACCGAATCAGTGCTTGGCGTCATTTATTTCTATCCAATAGTCGTCGGGGTCTTGTATGTATATTTGCCGAACCCCATCGGATCGGTGGGTAACCGCATTTTTTTCGCCTGGCCAGTCCCAGTACGTTATACCATGGGCTTCAAGGTGGGCAATGAATTGATCTAGGGCTCGTGTTGAAAGGCAAAGGTGCATCGACTTGTTCTTTTCAAACGGTGCAAAATCTTTTTCGATGAGATGAATTTGGGAATTCCCACTTACGATGAACCATCGAAAGCCAGGCGATCGATCAGGATGGGGTGTTTCTCTCAATCCCAAAATTTTTCCGTAGAATTCTGCACTGATATCCGAGTCTTCGACCACAAGGGCAAAATGGTCTATTTTAAAGTCAAAGGCTTGTGACCAACCTGAGTAGGTTATTGGTAGGACAAATAGGATTATCAAAATCTTTTTCATCTAGATTTAATTTTTTTCTTTATCGAATAATTATACCCACTTTTCATAAAATTCAATGGGTCACATGATGCGGCCTCAAGATAACTAAAAAATTCCCTAGAATTGAATTAAGGGAATAGGGTATAGGCCGATTTTTTTCTTTTCCATGTCACACTAAAGTTCAGTTTTACGTGTCTCTGAACAATATTTCGAACACTCTTTGAGTTAATTATCAAGCGTTTGTCCCAAATCAAAACGTTAAACCAAAATATTTTTATGAAAAAACTTAACCTTCTCCTACTAATGACATTCGGCAGTCTTTTTTTTGTTGGATGTAGCGCAACGAATAGATTGACCATGGGTGCTGTAGAGCCTGCGAGGATCAATTTACCTTCCCATATTGTTAAGGTTGGTATTATCAACCGAAGCATACCTTCCGAATCAAATTCTGCCATTGATAAAATAGATAAGATCTTATCGTTGGAGGGGCGAAACCTTGATAAGGAAGGGGCTGAAGCGGCCATAACCGGTCTATTTCATGAATTGTCTAAAAATAAAAAGTTTGAATCGGTTGCGGTTATCGATAGCATTGAAATTCAACGAAAGGGCCTTGGAGTTTTTCCGGCGGCCTTAAGTTGGGAAGCGGTTGAACTAATTTGTGAAGCTTATGACCTAGATGCCTTGTTTTCGCTCGAGTTCTATGACACCGATACCCGTGTAGATTACGAAATGACCAGTGTTGCCATTCCGAACAATATAGGTATTAAGGCATCGGTTCCTGGGCATAAGGTTACTCTGAATACGGCTATCAAAAACGGATGGCGCATCTATGATCCTCAGGCAAAATTGGTCGTAGATGAATATCTGTTGAACGATCATATTGTTTCGGTGGGAAAAGGAATAAACCCGGTGAAAGCCGTTGAGGCGGTTATCGGCCGGAAGGAAGCCGTGTTGCAGCACAGTACTCACCTTGGAAATGCCTATGCTTTTGACCTTATCCCGATACGGAAAAGAATTGCGAGAGATTATTTTGTTCGGGGAACGAATAATTTTGTGATGGCCAAGCGAAGAGCACAGACCGGCGACTGGGACGGAGCGGCTGACCTATGGGAGCAGGAGGTAAGCAATCCTAAAGGGAAAGTGGCCGGTAGAGCCTGTTATAACATGGCGATTATCAATGAAATAAACGGTGATCTCGAAAATGCCGTGCAGTGGGCATCAAAGTCCTATACAGATTATAGAAATAAAGATGCATTGCGCTATCTTAATCTTTTACGGTATCGCATGGCGGAAATCGAACAAGTCGAAGAGCAACTATCGCGATAGTAACCAGAAGGCTAATTATAAGTTACCCATCCAAACGGATGGGTTTTTTCCGTAGTTCAAGAAGGTCATGTTCTTTAACCCACGGCTTCTTTGTAGGTTTTCAGGCAGCGTTCACGCGCTTTTTTGTGATCTACCATTTTGTCAGGGTAGGATTTGGAATCATATTCAGGAATCCATTTCGAAATATATGTTCTGTCTTTATCAAATTTGTCTACTTGGGTCATCGGATTGAAAATCCTAAAATAAGGTGCGGCATCCACACCACTACCGGCCGCCCACTGCCAATTACCGACATTACTGCTCATTTCATAATCTAAGAGCTTTTCTGCAAAATAGGCCTCGCCCCAACGCCAATCGATAAGCAGGTGTTTGCATAAAAAGCTGGCCACTAACATACGTACACGATTATGCATGTAGCCCGATTGGTTCAACTGCCTCATTCCTGCATCGACAAGTTGGAAGCCCGTCTTTCCGTTTTTCCATTTTTCAAACTCGGCCTCATCATTACGCCAGTCGATACGATCGTATTTTTTTTTGAATGCTTCGTTTACCGTTCTTGGAAAATGCCACAAGATTTGCATAAAAAATTCGCGCCAGATGAGTTCGCTCCAAAATACCTCATTTTTCTCGGCAATGGCTTTTTTCATCATTTTACGTATGGATACGGTACCAAATCTCAGGTGGGGCCCTAGTCGAGAGGTACCTTCTTCAATTCCAGGGAAATTCCGGGTATCCTCATAATTTTGGATTAAGGTCGGTGTGACCACATATTCAGGAACTTTTAAGGATGATGTTTCAAAACCCATATCTGATAAGGTTAGATTGGGCAGTCGAGTATGCTTCACCAAATTCTTCAAATATTGACTGGTGTAGTGTATCTTAAGATGGGTGTCGCTTTCAAAGGCCGCTTTCCATTTCTTCATGTAAGGGGTGTAGACCACATAAGGGTCTCCATCATCCTTTACGATTTGATCTTTTTCGAAAATTACCTGATCTTTATAGGTCTTAAAACCAATACTGTTCTCCCCAAGAAATTTTTCGACCTCGGCATCTCTTTTTTTAGCATAAGGTTCATAATCATGATTGGTGTAAACACTTTGTATTTGATACGTTTTGGTCAGTTCCTTAAAAATATCTATAGGCTTCCCATGGTGTATTGCAATCGAGCTTTCATGCTCTTTTTGCAATGTTTCTCTCATGTGCTGAAGCTTATCATAAATAAAGGTTACCCGGGCATCGTTTTTAGGTAGCTTTTCTACTATTTCGGTATCAAAAATAAAGAGCGGCAGTACAGGAAAATTTCCCTTGAGCGCTTCAAGAAAACCAACGTTGTCGTCAAGCCGTAAATCTCTACGGAACCAAAAAATGGAAATTTTCTTATTCATGGAATAGCGTGCTTAATATATTTTGAAAAAAGTCAATGGCCATGTTTGTCTCTATACGCGGTACTAAGTAACGTTTAAAGTAGAAAGCCCGCCGTCGACTCCAACGATTTGACCCGTGATCCAAGTGCTTTTGTCATCCAATAAGAAGGCGGCAATATTTGCAATATCTTTAGGTTTACCTACTCTTTTGAGTGGGTGGCGATCGGCCATTTTTTCACGTTTTTTGTCATTGTTGAGCAGACGATCCGCCAAAGGAGTGTCCACCAAGGAAGGTGCTATTACATTGACCCTTAGATTAGGGGCATATTCCGCCGCCAAAGATTTAGCAAAGCCTTCGATGGCACCTTTTGCAGCTGCTACACTGGTGTGAAATGGCATTCCGGTTCCGACGGCTACCGTACTGAACAAGACCACACTTGCCCCATCTGCCATTTTACCCATGATTTCTTTGATTATTTTTACCATAGAGAAGAAATTCAACTGCATATCTTCCTCAAAGGTATCTAAAGAAAGCATTTTAAAAGGTTTCAAGTTGATGCTCCCTGGGCAATACACAAAACCATGTAAGGTTTCAGGAAGGTCTTCTGTATTCAATTCGTCCGTAGTTGCATCAAACGGAATATGAACAGAATCTGTATCATTAAGTCCCTCAGAACTTCTAGAGGCGACAAACACGTTGTACTCCTTTTCCATCAATTTGACCAAAGCCAGACCGATACCGTGAGATCCTCCTATTAATAGTATGTTTTTTTTCATTCAAATATGTTTGTATGTGCAATCGCTATCCACTTTAGATTAGATGGACTCGAAGCGAATTTGATTTTCTATAGTATCAATGGTACCGAAAAGTTCAGCTAGTTTTTGTTCCCTATACGTAAAAATTTGCCGTAATTGCTTTTTGACCAAGAAAGGATGAACCAACTGGCCCAAGATGCCAAAAGGTAATTTATAATCGATGATATCTTCCATTTCAACACCACCCTCAATTGCTTTCAAAAAATGTTTGTGATGCCATAAAGAATACGGACCAAAACGTTGCTCGTCAACAAAAAACTCTCCTTCTTTGACGTGCGTTATTTCGGTGACCCATTTCGTGGAATACCCGGAAAAAGGCGTCACTTTGTAATGAATGATTTGACCAGGAAACATGGCCCGATTACCCCCGGCAAGTATTTCAAAACCCATATGATCAGGGGTAATGGTACTCAGATTTTTCGGATTTGATAGAAAGTCCCAGGCCTCACTCTTGGAAACGGGTAGTGTTTGTTTTGAAATTAAGCGATAGAGTTTCATTTCATTTTTTACTAAAGATACAAGTAATTTGTGTTTAAATAAATTTCATTTTTGTTAAACAAATTATGTTTTATTTGAAATCATGGCTATTTATACCCAACAAAATAGTCTCATGTCACCAAAAATAGGTCATGGCTAGCTATTCATATATTTCGCTATGTAACCCATATATCAATGGTCCTTCATTCCGATTTAATAAATTATTAACAAATAGGGCATGCCTTTATCTTTAGTTTTGTTAAAACATAAATAACTACATTATGAAGAAAGTAATACTATTGATAAGTGCGATTTTGGTCTCTTTTATCGGAGAGGCTCAAATCAATACACCAGCGCCTAGTCCTGCATCATTGTTGAAACAAAAGGTTGGTCTAACGGATATCACTGTTGATTATTCTAGACCTTCTATGCGAGGAAGAACAATTTTTGGTGATTTGGTACCCTACGATAAATTATGGCGTACGGGAGCAAATGCCTATACAAAAATCACGTTTAGTGACGATGTGTCCATTGATGGACAAGATTTGAAAGCGGGTACCTATGCCATATTCACAAAACCCGGTCAGTCATCATGGGAGGTATTTTTCTATACGGATACCGAAGGTGGCGGAGTTCCTAGTACGTGGGATGATTCAAAAGTGGCGGCCAAGTTAACTGCTCCAGTAGTTAATTTTCCGAAGGAAATGGCTATCGAAACTTTCACTATTATGTTTGATGACCTAACAGATAATAGTGCGAATTTAGGTTTGTTATGGGAGACCGTATATGTGCCAATAAAAATTAATGTCGGTACCGATAAGGTAGTTATGGATAATATCGATAGGGTCATGAAAGGCCCCGATGCCGGGGATTATTATGCCGCGGCCGTGTATTATATGAACTCCGGCAAGGACATCTCTAAAGCTAAGGAGTGGATGGACAAGGCCATGTCAATGACCGATAATCCCGCGTATTGGCAATTACGGCAACAATCTTTGATCCAAGCGAAATCAGGGGATAAAAAAGGAGCTATTGCAACGGCTAAAAAATCGTTGGCCAAGGCAAAAGAGGCTGGTAATGATGATTACGTCAAATTGAATACCGATTCTTTAAAGGAGTGGGGTGCCATGTAGCCAATGCGCTTTTAAGATCTTTTATAGCTACAAATTAGTAAAGCCCCTGATTCATATTAGGGGCTTTTTTTTGCATTATTACTTTTCTTTTACTGCCCATTTGGCAACCTCAAAGACGTCTACAGGTACCGCCAACCCTGATTTTAAGGTATCGATGTCGTTGGTTTCATCTTCGAACAAGGCAACGGCCAATTTGGTTTTTTGGTCGGTTTTTGCCTGCTTTCTAAGACCTTCAAGCACCATGTTTAGTTCTTGCTGCCTTCCCAATGCCCTTAAGGCCAAAAGGCCATAGAGATGATTCAAGGAGTTCATGGCCACATGATGCTTGGTAAATGATACGACCTTCTCAAGATAGCTGAGATTTTTTTCGGTTTCTCCAATATATCGAAATGTTACGGCGAGCAGATAATCTTGGGCCCTTTCATCAGGATCATAAGGCTTTCCAACACCAATATTTTCCGGCCATTTCTTTGAGGCCTCCAATACTTCGATGGCACGTGCATATTTCTTTGCCTTTAATCGGGAATTGGCCAAGGATAAATGCGCCCTTTCATAGATGCTTCGACTTTCGCTAGCATGCTCATAAGGGAGTATTTCAATGGTTTTCAAAACTTCAATAGTCTTTTCAGCCCTATCGGTATTCAACAGGGCTTTGGCATGGGCAAGCCCTATATTGTAATTGCTCGGAAAGCTTTTATAACCCTTTCGCGAGAGCCCATATGCCTTTTCGTAGTGCTTGTGCTCTAAATAGAATTGGATGACTTCTTCCCAGACCTTCCAATCCTTTTGGCCTAAATCTAAGGCTTTCTCATAATCGGCCGCCTTCTCTTCAAAGCTCATTGTCGGTACTACACCTGCTCGAAACCTATAAAAGATATCGGAATCAGGGGTATCGGAAAGAGCGGTTAAAATTTGGTATCCCTCTTCAGTTTGGCCTAAAGCTAAATAGTTTTGGGCCAAAAAATAGCCGAATTTCCATGAGCTGATTTTTTTGAAGGCCCATTCTAAAACGGGAAGAGTTTCCCTTCGATAGGGAAAAACAAAGTCGATCGGGGCCGCTTGAACTTCATCTAATAGTGCGGCACTTCGATTTAGATTCTTTTCTCGAAGTAAATACGCCATCCAAAGCTTACTTTTCGTATCCTTTTGATTGAGCTCTAAAATCTTTATGGCTTCATCCATTAATCCAAGCGCCTTATATTCAAGGGAGAGCCCTAAAATTGTTTCCACGCTAAATTCGTTTGTAATATGGAGCCGGGGTTCTTTGGCATCGGCAAAACTTTGTTCCAGCATCGCAAAATGGTTTAGGGGATCTATTTCTAAAAGGGCCTCTAGTTCCTTTGTAAACTGTGCCTCTTGATCTTTCTTCCTATTAACCACAAGCAATACCTTTCTTGCATTCAGATTGTACGTATTGAAGTCAAGTGCTTTTCGTGCGTAGTTTTCGGCCCTGTTGTAGTTTTTGGAAGCCAGATATATTTCGGCCATTTGGGCGTAGGAGACCGTTCTGTATTTAATATCACGGGCTGCCCATCCTAAAGACTCGAGGGCATTGATTGAATCGTTAAGCGCCCGATACGTTATTCCGGCTATATAATTCGCTCCAGAATCGTAGGTATCCATTCTTAGCACGGTCAGAGCCGATTCTAACGCCTTTTTATAATCGGCACTTCGATATTCTAGCTCAGCTAGTTTTTGCAGGCCCTTCCGATGCGAAGGGTCTAGTTTGAGGAGTTCCAAAAATTTATCTAGGGCCAATTTGAAATCCCGGTATTCTAATGCTTCTGTGCCCTCGTCCAGTAATTTTTCGGAAGCGGATACTTCTATACTTTCGTCGGTATAAAACGGTCTTTTTAGCGTATTCTTTTGGGAATGGTTCGAAAAGTACAGTTCCGTTCCTTGAATGGAAACCGTTACTTTGTCGGATGCATCTGCAACTAGGGTCTTGGAGAAAATTTCCATAGGCTCCATGTTAAGCTTTTGTTGAAATACTTTTTTTTCGTTTACCGTGACAATCATATCATGGTTCAAGGTTTGTAAGGCGTTTAATCCTATGTAAAGCTCTCCCTCTTTATTGGACACATTCAATACACCATGAGGGGAGGCGTCTACCATACCGCCTATGTCTTTATAAGGAAACCATATTTCATTCCATTTGTCCATCACAAAAGGATCAAAGCCCACTTGGCTAATGGGATTTATGACCCCGCCAGAATATTGATCCAAAAGTCTTCCTGCCTGAAACTCTATATATTGCCCATCGGAATCGGTCAAAAGATCTTCCCATATCCCTCCAGAGCGTGATAGTGCCCAGAGCCACAATTTCTGACCTGGCATTTCTTCGTAGGGAGCCCATTGTCCGAATCCGAAGTCGGTATTGTGGTAATATCCGCCAAAAAAGTCATTGAATTCACCCACTACATGATAGGATTTTGAACCCCCAAAATTGTTGTTCTTATAGAAAGCCAAGTTTCGATTTTTATCGTCAATGGGCCAAGAGTGTGCATTGCCATTGTGCCCTACATAAGCGTTTCCGGGTATGAAAAACTCTAGGTCATCGGTGGCAACGGCCGCACCGGTCATCCAGTTGTAGTACGATTCCGTTAGAGGGGAGCCATTATACCAAAAAGCGTTGGTTTCAAAATAGGCCTTATCGCTTTCCAACCGGATTTCTACCTGCCATTTTGTATTCGAAGGTAAGTCGATATTCCCAACGATACAGCTCACACTGCCGTCTGGGTTCGTACGCATTTTATAGTCCACCGGCGTAGCGGTTGAAGGATGGTGTCCTATAATGCCAAAGTTGAATTCAATTCCACCCGAAGTCCAGGGGCCTCTCATGGCAATGTTTCTAAACTTGATAACCTCGTTCTTATAAAGAAACTCATGACCCGTACTTTTTTCGATAGCGCCCCAAACTTTACCGCCCATTTCCGGAAGCACCATTACCTTAATGAATTGATTCTCGAGGGTGACCACTTTCCAATCTTTCTTAGTGGCTTTGTGATCATACTGCTCAAATTTGAAATAAGGGAATATTTTAGGATTTTCCGAGAGTATGGGTACGGGATTTGGCTTTCCAAACCCATAGGTGTCCAACGACAAATTTTCTTCTTTTATAGTTACGGATTGTCCGTGCGTTCCATGGGCAGCGAAAATGCATAGAAGGAACAGTGCGGTATGCCTTATAGTTTTCATTCGATTACCTTTTTTTCTTCAATATAGACTTGTACAGGCTGATTGTTTCTTGCAAAAACGATTAAGTTTTCCTTATCGATTCTTTCTATTAGTACTATATCGCGTACTTCACCATCGATATTGAGACCACTGTCAAGCATATTTACCGGAGTGAATTTTCCCGTTCCATCACCCAATAAAAGAAGCCCTTTATTGGCATCGTAGCGTCCGTATTTAACCCGAGTGCCGAAAAAATTACCGGCTACTACTATATCTAGGTTTCCATCACCGTTCATATCCTGTACCAATGTTGCGAAAACTGGTGAAAACTGGGCAGGGGCGGGGAGTGGGCTAATTTTGAATTTGCCTTCTCCTATATTTTCCAAATAGCTGGTAGTAAATGTTTTAGACTCAAATACTTGGGCGCTAGAGAGCTCTTCTTCGCTAAAGAGATCATTGATTTGGGCACTGGCGTAGTCGGAATAATTGATATACTTACTTTTGAGATTGCTTAATTGGCCCAGCAGGTCGTCTTTTGAGAAAACGGGATAACTTTCACCTAGAATATAGGAAGTCAATATAGGATCAAGTGAACCGTTGTCGTCGAAATCTTTTGCGTAGAGTTGAACGGGTTCTGTTTTGGAAGCTTTGAGTTGTGAGTTCAATCCAAAATTACCCAAAACGTAATCCATATCCCCATCATTGTCAAAATCACCCTCCTCGATGCTGTTCCACCATCCCTCTGAATCTTGCAATCCGGATTTGTCTTTTAATTCAATGAGCTTACCGGCCACATTTTCATAGGCCTTGACCGGCATAAATTCGCCTACGAGAATCAAGTCACTTTTACCATCGCCTGAAAAATCACTCCAAATCGCGTCGGTTACCATCCCGGGATATTCGAGCCCGGTATTGACTGAGGCCGTACTATCGGAAAAATGTCCCCTACCATCGTTTTCTAGCAAATAACTTCTTGGACTGGTGGGATACCTGCCCGGTACGACGCGACCACCGACAAAGAGGTCAAGGTCGCCATCTGTATCAAAATCGGCCGCGGTTACGCATGAACCACTGGTTTTCATAATAGGGAGCGAACTATCCGATTTGTTGAAAGTTCCACGACCATTATTAAGATATAGCCTATCCTGAAGATCAGATGCTTCCATATCAAATTCATTCCCGCCGCTGACCACATAAAGATCAAGGTCTTTGTCATTATCTACATCAAGAAAGAGTGCTCCGATATCTTCTGAGGCCCTATCGGTATTAAATACCTGTGTTGTAACAGCAGAGAAAGAACCAGATGTTTTTTGTAGAAAAAGCTGCCCTGGACTCCCGGCGGCCCCACCGATATACATATCGGATAAACCGTCCCCGTTAACATCTCCTTTCGCTATTTTAGGCCCTTGGGTCGATAATTTATGCGGTAGTAGCTGTTCCCGTTTAAAATCGATATAATTGTTCTCCTTATGGGTAAAAGAAATAAGGCTATCACCAGATACATTGATTAAATAAGTTTCTTGTCCCGCCTTAGTTGTATTTGGTTCCTCTAGTTTAGCTTCCTTTTGGTCTAAGCTCAGAACTTGGTTTACAGTAACGTTATGCAACGTTTGCACCTTATTGTTTGGCCAGAGGACTTTGATATGGTCAATTTTGTCATGTTCGCCTACCCCGAAAATCAAGTTGTAATCCACGGAGGATTGAAACCCCCTGGTAGGCATCATTTCTTGAACCATTTCGGTTCCGTCAACCGTAAGTATGACCTTGGCACCTATACCGAACGTGTTCTTTCCTTCACCTTTCAAGGAAATTTTTAAATAATTGTTGGAAGTATGAAGGTCACTGTTGTTTTTATATATAAAAGCAAAATCATCGGTGTTGTTGACCACCAAATCCATATCTCCATCATTATCCAGGTCTGCGTAGGCAGCGCCGTTTGACAACGATTTTTGGTTAAGACCCCATGCCTTGTTCACTTTGGTAAAAGAGAGATCCCCATTATTATGATAGGTATAATTTTCTTCTATGGTGGAAGGAATATGTTGCAGCAAATCACTAATGGCCATTTCGGCCCCTGTTTTGTTCTCGTCCATTTTTTGTTGTACGGCGTAATTCATAAAGTCCATGTTCGTATAATCGCGCTTCACACCGTTGGTTATAAAGAGGTCTTTTAATCCGTCGTTATCCAAATCAACAAGTAGGGGAGCCCAGCTCCAATCCGTCTTGGAGATACCGGAAAATTGCCCGATTTCCGAAAATGATTTGCCTTTGTTGTTCAAATGCATCATGTTTCGCATGGATTGATGATAAAAACCTGAATTCACCAAAAATTGAAATTTATCGTAATTATCAGGGCCTGACACCATTTTTTGACGATAATTTCCTTCTGGAAGCATATCGAGGGTCATTATTTCGGGGTACCCATCATTATTGATGTCGGCAATATCCGAACCCATTGAAAAATGGGAAGTATGACCGATAAAGTCTTCCAGACTTTCGGAGAAGGTACCGTCTTGATTATTGATATAGAGGTAATCTTGCTCATTAAAGTCGTTAGACACATATAGATCTGGCCAGCTATCACCATTTACATCGGATACGGCGACTCCGAGGCCAAACCCTAAAACATTGGATACCAAGCCTACCTTGTCATTGGAAATCAGAAAGTTGCCATTATCATTAATATAGAAATGATCTTCGTAATATGGATTTCTTTGGGTTTTAAGATTTTTGGAAACTTGTCGAAAACTCGCATACTCTTGAATGGAGTGGTTGACGACGTAGAGGTCGAGATCGCCATCTTTGTCGTAATCAAAAAACGCCCCTTGTGTGGAATATCCCGGATCGTCGATACCATATTGGGCCGCTTTTTCAGTAAAGGTAAGGTCACCGTTATTGATGAACAGAAGATTTTTTCTCTTGAAATCGTCTTTTGCCGCCGACCGACATACGTAGATATCCAATAGTCCATCAGAATTGATATCGACCATGGTCGTGCCTGTATTCCAAAGTCCTTCTGCGAAAACACCGGCATCCTTGGCGATTTCCTTGAATTCAAAATTTCCTTTGTTCAAATAGAGGTGGCTTCCCACCATACTACCCGTGAAATAAAGATCTTGAAGACCATCGTTATTGATGTCTCCGACAGATATTCCGCCTCCATTGTAGATATACCCATATGTTAGAATATTGAATTCTTCGGTTTCGTTGAGAATGTTCTTGAAGGTGATATTGGTCTTGTTTTTCGACAAAAGGGAGAACATGGTACTGTTATCTTCTTGCTCACAAGAAAGGAGGCACATACTAATAAAAATTAGTAATAGGCCATAGAATAGACGATAGGGCATCTTTCAGGTAATTTTTATGATGTATTTTGCTGTTATTTACTCAGCTTTTTTACACTTTGGATGAATATAATATTCTAGTCTTTTTTAAAGAATCATTTTCGAATATTAATCAAAAAACCTGCAGAAAATACAAATTTCCACAGGTTTTTCTTAGCAAATTAACTTGTTCTTCGATTAGAAGTTAGGACCTCCGGTGTCCCACCACAATCGTGTATTTATTTCGTCAGGTCCTCCCAACTTTGAGGTAGCATCTGCAACCCCTGATTGATTGTTCTCACGTTCATCGTTAACAAACGGCATTCTTTTGATAAACTCGCCATCTGGAACAATACCCCAATCCGCATTACTGCTGTTCTGATATACGGGGGGTAATTTTGGGTACCCTGTTCTTCTAAAATCTACCCATGCCTCCATTTCATTGGTATAGGCTGCAATCCACTTCTGGGTAATGATTTTTTCTAATTTGGACTCGTTGTCCGCACCCTCGTCCCACGCGATGGTTGCAGTTATCAAGTTGGTGAAATCGTTGATCGGATCAGGATATACCGGCTCGTCGTAATCGATCGGTAAACTCGTGTCATCCGCCAAATAGGCATCGACGCCACCGGCTCCCCAAAGTTCAAATGAAGCTTTCACCCCACTTTCATAATTGGTCTGCGCATCACCTGCACCGGCCCATCCACGTAACGCGGCTTCCGCCTTTAGGAAAAATACCTCGTCGGCGCTCAAGACTTTTCGCTCCGTGACCGCACCTGGGTCATTAAAACTAATGTCGATGGTAGAGAATGGAATATGGTCATCTTTTGCAATAAGCTCTCCTCCGTTTCTGATACCTTTATAAGGCCAGTCGGGGTGATCACTGACCAAAGATAAGTCCTCAACAGGATCAAAAAATGCATGGATCCTTGGATCTTTATATCCTACCAATACGGATTCCATAGTGGCACTCATACGAGTATCGTTCCACTCAAAGCAAATCTGTGCAGGATGAAATTTATTACCATACAAGGAAATATTCATGTTTTCCGCATTCGTCTCTATTAATCCAGCAGGATCGGCCAACGCCTTTTCACCTTGGGTTTTAGCCAAGGCCGGATCCACTTTAGAAATCCTCATGGCCAATCGAAGTCGTAAAGAGTTTGCAAATTTGGCCCACATGGCGACATCTCCTCCGTAGGATGCATCGAAGTCTGAAAGCCCAGTATAATCTGCGTTCGCATTAAAGGTCGCGATGATACGATCTAAATCACTAAAAAACGCATTGTACAGTTCCGGTTCGCTATCATAGGTCACATCACCTTCACTACCAAAATCTGTATAGATAATCGGACCGTAAAAGGTAGTGACTCTTGACATGGACAAAATTCTGATCAGGTTCGCCCATTCTGCGAACATATCATAGCCATCGGCCTGCGCAAGTTCGATTACTTGTTTCGCCGGTGCCATGATATTGTTATACTCACGGGCCCAATAACCGTTCCAACGAATGTAGTAGGTCGTATTATTGACGTTACCCACAAATGGGGTGGGCTGTGCCAAATGCTGTGCAAACGACACATTGGTCAGGTTATGGTCCACTTGGTTCCCGAAAATCTGGCTGAGCATCGAGGGATAAAATGCACCCACGTGGTTAAAGTCTTGCTTCAGTGATTCGGTCGATATCTGGTAGGGATTCGTATTCACCTCCTCAAAATCATCGGTACATGAATTGAAGGCCACTACCAGGGCAAAGAGATATAAAAGTTTTTTCATGCTATTTTTTTTAGAAAGTTAGTTTTAGATTAAACCCATATGTTCCCGTAGAAGGTAGGTTAAAGTTATCCAACCCTTGTGCTGACCGTCCGGTATTCATGGCTAACTCGGGATCAAACGGTGCATCCTTATAGAAAAAGAACAAGTTGTTTCCTATAAAAGATAGACTGGCCGCTTGAATTGGCAAACCGGAATTCGAAAGGTCAAAGTTGTAACCGATAGAAAGCTGGCTCAGTTTTACGTTTGTACGATCATATACATAAGCCTCACCAATTCCATTTCTATCGCCAATGGCACGGTACCAGGTTTCGGCACCTACCGTAGTAACAGCGGTTCCACTTGCCTCGTCAACACCGTTGACGGTTACACCACCTGCATCACGTGCATCTGCGGTCACTTGAGAAACACCGTAGCCATCCAACATTGATTGGGTCTGGCTGAACACTTTGCCACCAAATTTGGCATTGATCAGTGCACCAAAAGTAAATCGTTTAAAGCTTACGCTGTTGTTCCAGCCTAAACTGGCCTTAGGATCTAAATTTCCAATAAGCTCAGGAAGGTCAGTTTTTCTAGGAGCACCCTCGCTAAATAGAATCCTGCCTTGATCGTCTCTAAGAAACTTATAGACATACAAATCGTTGTATCTTCCACCTTCTACTAATCGGGAATAATACCCTTCGGAAGAACCGAGATTGAAAATACGTTCGTCGTCAGGTCCTATATCTACTACTTCGTTTCTATTCGAAGTAAAGTTGAAGGAAGAGCTCCATTCCAAGTTTTCCGTTTGGATAGGAATGGTGTTCAAGGTAATCTCGACCCCTTTGTTCGTGATTTCCCCCGCATTAATGTATTCCCGTGTATAACCGCCTTGTCCAGAAGTTACAGGAACATCAATATACTGGTCTTCGCTCTTAATAAAGTAATAGGTGAAATCCAACCCTAAACGATTGTTGAAAAATCGCAGGTCAGCGCCCACTTCCGAGCTTGTAATGATTTCAGGCTTGGCATCGAGAAATGGTCTTGTCGTATTTCTGCTAACCCCTCCATTGGCGGTAATGGTGTTCTGAGGGTTGATCCTGTTAAAAGGCACCTCGTTACCTACTTGAGTCCAAGAACCTCTTAGTTTTAAGAAGCTAATAGCCTCTGGTACGGTAAACATTTCACTTAAAAGAGCCGTAAGACCCACAGATGGGTAGAAATACGAATCGTTGCCGGTAAGGGCCAAGGTGGAGGCCCAGTCATTACGACCTGAAACATCTAAAAAGAGCATTTCTTTATACCCCAATTGGGCATTCAAGAAAACACCTTCTTTGATGATATTTCCACTGGTTATTGACCGAACCTGTACGTTTGTGGGCAGATTCTGAAAATAAAATTCATTCGGATAAAGTAAACCTAAAGTTCCCGTGTTAACCTGTACACCGATGCCATATTTTGTCTCTTGGTGACTGGCACCCAATGATGCGTTTAAAGTAAAGTCTTCACCGAATTCAGTATTATAGTTCAAGATAGCATCGGTATAAAGCAACTTGTCTTGATACTTCTGATAGTCCCAGGCCCCATTCGGGTGTACATTCGTACTGTTCGAAGTGGCTGCGTGCTGCTGTTCTTTAGTTACTGTAGCATAGTCATAGTTCCCTCGAACCTGAAGGTTCAAGTTATCCATAATGTCATAGCTCAGTGTCAAGTTCCCGATAAAACGATCTCTTCGATCGGTTTGAGGCTCTTTATTCAATATCCAATAGGGATTCGACTGGTGGTGATCGGACACGAACCAGTTTTGTGCCATAATGTTTCTAGCATCGTCAAAAACCTCATAGTTGTTTTTGAAATCATAGAAATTCCGGTTCCGTGGGAAAAAGTATAATCCGGTTAGTGGATTTAAGTAGTATCCAGAGGGTAACCTATTTTTGCTACTCTCGACGGCCCCGATTACGTTGGAGGTAATCGTCAACTTATCATTGAACAATTTAGTCGATTGCTTAAAAGTAAAGTTGTTCTTAAGATATTTGTTCATGGGCGTAATACCCGTAGCGCTTATGTTACCATACGAAAAATAAGCTTGGGTCTTCTCGGTACCTCCGCTAACACTCACCGAGTTAAAAAAGTTGTGACCGGTCTGGAAAAAATCTTCCACATATTCGTCGTTATAATCTCCTGGAGTGGTATCCCAGCTTTCTTTGGCAGCACCTATGGCTCCATATTTGAACTGCAAATCGGGAAGCTCTAAATAGTGCTCAAACGTATAACTGCTATTCACGGTTACCGTAGTTCTTCCTTGAGAACCGCTCTTAGTCGTAATCAATACAACCCCATTCGCACCTTGGCTACCATAAAGAACGGCCGCGTTAGCACCTCTTAAGATACTGATACTTTCAATATCATCAGGGTTTATGGCTGAAAGTCCATCACCACTATCGGTGCCTCCCCACATACCGGGCTGGCCTCCTTTATTGTTGGCCATTGGAATACCATCGATTACGAAAAGCGGTGAACTATCACCACTTAATGATTTATTACCCCTAAGTAATATTTTGGTAGAACCACCGGCACCTGAACTACTCTTTTTGATTTCTACACCTGCCGTCTTACCGGAAAGAGCGTTCATAAAGTTAGGATCCCTGGTTTTGGTGAGTTCGTCGGAATCAACCGATTGCTGGGCATAGGTCAGGGTTTTTTCCTTTCTCTTGATACCGAGGGCCGTTACGACCACTTCATCCAATTGACTGGCATCTTCTTCTAGAGCTACGTCAACGGTATCGGATGATCCTACGCTGACAGATTGACTCTTCATACCCAAATAGGAAAAAACAAGTACATCGCCTTCCGCAGCTTCTATGGTATAATTACCATCGAAATCGGTTTGCGTACCATTTGTAGTACCTTGAACCAGTACATTCACACCTGGCAGCGGCGCGCCATCTGCCGCGTCTGTAACCGTACCTGTTACGGTTTTGTTTTGTGCAAATAGGGAGGAAGTCCCTAAAAGAAGCACAAAAAGAACAAATAGTTTTCTAATCATAATGTTGGTTTTAGCGTAAAGTTAGTTTAACATTTTATTAAGTTTTGGTGAAATTAAGCTATTTTTTTTAGTATGCAAGGCTGGATTCGTTAAATGTGTTCGAGCACATTAATTTTTTTATTGGTAAAGGTGAAATTCATCCTCAGTTGTCTTTTTTTTCTTACAACAGTGGTAATTTTGTTCAGTGGTCAGGGTTAACGGGCTTTTAAGGGGTTGTTAAAAAGTGTTTTGAGTGGCTCGAATCACTCGAATTTGCTTTTTTAAGGTTAAGTCGGTTCAAAGCCTACTGAAACTTACAAAAAAATAGAGTGAAGTTGCAGAATTTTATCTAATTGCAAAAACCGGGCGCTTAATAAAATATACCTTGACTCCTGAATTTATTCTGAATAGTAATCCACGTTCTCCGCTGTAATAATATCGATCGGCAGCAAATTGTGCGCAGGTATTTCTTTGCCAAAAAGAAAAAACTCTGCGAAGTAGCCCACACCAAGATAGGCCTGCCGTTTTGGTTTTTGATGGATTAGGAAATCAATTTCCCCTTTTTTTAGGCATTTTATATTCTCATCCAAAAGATCATATCCTACTAAAATACTTTTTTGGTGATTACTTTTTAAGACTTTTGCAAGTTTGTGACCCTTCGAATTGGTAACGAAGATGGCCGATATTTCCGGGTTTTCTTTAATAAATTCAACTACTTGGTTTTCGAACTGTTCAATCGTTTCCGTAGTGAAATTCTTAGTGAGCAAAAGTTGTTGTTCCCGACCTTTTTCAATAAAGAAAGATTTGAATCCGTCTTCCTTCAATTGCATATGTGGTTCCTTATTGATATGAACAATCGCGATTTTTGAATCTTTGCCAATCATTTTATGAATCAGACCCCCGGCAATTTTTCCACTTTGAAAGAGATCTTGTCCAATAAAAATTTCGCCATTTAATGTATTGATATAATTATTGAAGAGGGCGACTCTTATCTTGTTCTCTTTGCACTGTTTTAATATTTGTGTAGATTCTTCTTGAAAAAGAGGTGCCATTAAAAGTACATCCGGATTCGAGGCCATGGCCTCTTTAGACTTTCTAATAAAGCAATCTGCCTGTTTCGGATGATAGATGAATTTTTCTACGAGCAGACTGAAAGGCTTGAACTCTTTTTCGGCATCCGATATGCCTTCATGGGCAGGGAGCCAATAGGGGTCTTTTTGGGCATCGGGTAGAAGTATGCAGACTTTGTAGGTCTTATTGTTCCTTAAATTGCGAGCTATTGGGTTTGGTGAATAATCGATTTCCTTTAAAATCTTATCTACCTTTTCTTGGGCCGATTTGGAGACCTTACCGCGTTTGTGCAGCACACGGTCGACTGTACCCTTAGAAACACCTGCTAGTAGAGCTATGTCCTTTATCGTATGCTTTTTTTTGGCCATTAGGTTGTGAGATGGTCAGTCGAGATCTTTGAAAAATTCTCAACCTTTCGCCAAATATAAAGATATATTGCAATTTTTTTTCTAGAAAAGCGTATCCGCCATGTAAAAAAATCAATATTTTAGAATTCCTTGAATTCGAGGTCTAGCCCTTAATAGGAGGCTTTATTAAAAAACGGTCAAAGGCCTCAAAAATAAATGCGATTAGGATGACCAAGGCAGCACCAATAAAGTTTAGCCATAGATAGCCTAATTTTTCTTCCCCGGTCGGATAGATGAAAATGAGGCTATAAAAAAGTATAAAGATGATGAATTGGGTAATGATGGCCGCGGAGAAAACCGCATTCCCTTTGATAAACTTAAAAAAGAAGGCCAATAAGAATATACCCAGAACGTTGCCGTAGAATATTGAGCCAATAATGTTCACTAATTGGATTAAATTGTCGAAAAGATTAGCAATACTTGCTACGCCAATGGCAATAATCCCCCATAGAAGGGTGAACCCTTTCGTCGCCTTTACATAATGTGCTTCTGAAAAATCTCCCCGCTTATTTCTTTTATAGAGATCAAGGGCCGTTATGGTTCCCAAAGCATTGAGCTCAGAAGCCGTAGAAGACATGGCCGCTGATAATATGACGGCCAGAAGCAGGCCTATCAACCCTTTTGGGAGATTGTTCAGGATAAAATGTATAAAGACATAATCCTTATCATTGGTTTCCACGACCGAATCAGCTTTGGATATCAAGTCTCGTGCAGCTGCGCGGTTCGTACTATCTTTTGTGTTTAATGAGATGATCTGCTGCTTAGCTTCTTCGATGGCCGTATACTCTTTGAGATCCAAGGCCGACGAGAATCTGTTCTGGGCCATTTTTTTTTCTTCTTCCAATTTTCGTTGGCCCTCTTGAAGAATAAGGTAATCATCGGCATAATTCGATTCCATTATGGCCGAGGTGGCAGCTGGGTTGAAATTCAGGGGCGAGGAATTATACTGGTAAAAAACAAAAACCATGACACCGACCAATAGAATGAAAAATTGCATCGGAATTTTAAAAATGGCATTGAAAATAAGACCCAGTTGGCTTTCACGGAGGGACCGACCTGACAAGTACCTTTGTACCTGGCTTTGGTCTGTACCAAAGTAGGCCAGAGCCAAAAAAAGGCCTCCCGTAATTCCACTCCAAAATGTATAACGGCTTTTGGTATCAAAGCTAAAATCAAGAATTTCCAACTTATTGCTTGCCCCGGCAATTTTCATTGCCTTTCCTAGAGAAATATCGGTAGGTAAGTGGCTCAATATAAAAAAGAAGGTAATAAACATGCCCAGCATTATGATGAACATTTGTTGCTTCTGGGTGACACTTACGGCCCTCGTGCCTCCTGAAACCGTATAAATTATTACCAAAACCCCAATTATTATATTTAGGGTTCGAAGATCCCAACCCAGTACCGCCGATAAAATAATTGATGGGGCGAAAATGGTAATACCCGCAGCCAATCCCCTTTGAATTAGAAAAAGAATGGCCGCCAACGATCGGGTTTTTAGATCGAAACGGTTTTCTAAAAATTCGTAGGCCGTGTAGACTTTAAGACGATGATAGATAGGCACGAACACCATGCAAATGATTATCATGGCCAAAGGGAGGCCAAAATAGAACTGAACGAAGCCCATGCCATCGTGAAATGCCTGGCCGGGAGTGGATAAAAAAGTTATGGCACTTGCTTGCGTGGCCATCACCGAAAGGCCTATCGTCCACCATTTGGCATCGCTTCCTGAGCGTACGTAATCGTGAACGCTCTTGCTGCCTTTGGTTCGCCAAACGCCATAGCCAACAATAAACAATAAGGTACTTCCTAAAATAATCCAGTCAAGTGTACCCATATATTACGTAAATGAAGTCATCAAATAACTGAAAAATAATATGTAAATAATATTAAGTAGTACTACGAGTGTATACTCCTTTTTCCAGTCGAACCTATCTAGCATTCTCATCCTTTACTTCTTATTTCTTCAATTTTATCGCCCTTACCTAATGACAGCATGTTGGCAAATAGTTTATATGCGCCAGGCACGCCCGATGGAAGTTCCCGGAAAAAACTGAGACCGGTATAGATATAATGTCCTTTTCCGTAAGGGGCCACCAAGAGGCTACCTTGTTTGGCAGATTCGCCATCATCGTGCATCGATAAGATAGGCGTAAACTCTTTTGACCATTTATTGGGAAAATAAAGCCCTCGCTCTTGTACCCATCCATCAAAGTCAGATCGGGTGATCTGATTTGGAAAATTTATTAGGGCATGATCAGGAGCAAGTATTTCCACCTCTGAATTTTCATCGGTTACCCTGTCCCTGGATAAGGTAAGGTCGTAAGGGGCTATATTTTCAAATTGATCTCCCCATCTTCCTGCAGTGTTATATTGGATAATTAGGTTTCCCCCGTCTTTGACATACTCCAAAAGATAACGCTGCTTAAATTTAAGGGTTTCAACGACATTATAAGCTCGAATGCCCAAGACCACTGCATCGTAGGAATTGAGTGAACCTGAAGTGATGGTGCTGGGTTCAACGGTCGTCACGTTATAACCGATTTGTCTTAAACTCTCGGGAACATCGTCTCCCGCGCCCACAATATAGCCAATTTGTTCTCCCTCCTTTTTGATATTCAAACGTACAACTTTTGCCTCTGAGGGAAGTAACACCGATTGGGTAGGTATGTGGTCATAGGCTATTGTTATCAACTCTCTGGTTATCTCATTTCCGTCAATTTTCAAAAGCGGCGTGATATAACTTTCGTTCTCATTCCAGGGCGGTGTTATACTAAAAACTAAGGTCTGTTGGTCGCCCTTCTTTGCAATTTCAAATGATCGGGTTTCGCGGTCTACCTTCCAACCTTCTGAATGGCATAATTGAATTTCTCCTTTAATGTTATCGGCATGAGCCTTTATGGTCACTGGAATTTGCTTTGGTTCGTCGTCGGCGAAGATCAACACTTTGTCATTAAAGCTTGCCGTGGCTTTGGGCAGGACATCAAAAGGTTCAAAAATTTCTCCCTTATCGGGTCTAGCATAATGATAAATGATCGGTTCCTCGAAAATAATGGGAACCCCGTTAAGATCAATTTCAAACTGGGCGTAAAATGTCCTAGGGGTTTCAGGTTTACCAATGAGTTCTTGGTCGGCCACCTTGTACATGCCCAGATCTCCTTTTTCCTCTAACCAATAAGGACTTGTATAGGACGTGTTCTCAGGTATGGCAAGGTCTATTTCGAACGTCTGTTTGTTGTTATTTTGCAAAGGTGTGGCCTTATTCAAGATCACATCGGTCGGTTTTATCTTGAGCGAAGTTAAACTCATCTTAGTTTCACTTCGATTAACCACCTCGATATCGATTTTTACGGTTCCTCCGGGATTGGAAACCGAAGATTCTGCCGAAGCTTCAAGATAGAGCCCGGTAATGTTCTTGATAATCTTTTTTATTTCTTCGGATTTCAAGGCTTTCCAATGCTCGTCATTTAGATTTTCAATAAGGGTATAGGCCTTTAATAATTGGGGGATATGCTTCGAGGGATCCCTGAAGTTAAAGTTCTTTTCAACCTCGCCTAGAATTTTACCGATAGCCTCTCCGCCATCTACACGGGACCAAGAAGTATCGATACCATCAAAAATATGGTCATTATCAGGCAAATCTCCTTTCAAAAGCTCGATATACTCTTTCTCTTTGCCCCTGTTGGAAAGACGACCAAATCCCTGACATAGGTGTTGACTACTTGCCAATGCTGCAATTTCATTATTGGAGGTTCCTAAAATAGGGTAATAGACCCCAATATCTATATCGAGCATATTTGACTTATCTGCCTTTTCAAATTTCTCCTCGCTCCCATAGAACCACCACGAGGTATTGAAAAAGAGTCTTCTTGGCTGCCACATTTCCGTATAGTCAAGTTGGTCCGGATAAGCTTTTGGGTTACCTGCAAGATCAAAAGCTTCGACACTGAGCATAGCGGAGGCGGTATGATGGCCGTGGGTACTTCCTGGACTGCGATGGTCAAAACGGTTTATGATCACATCGGGTTTGAACGTGCGAATCGCCCAAACCACATCGCTTAAAATGGCTGTTTTATTCCATATTTTAAGGGTTTCTTCAGGATGTTTCGAATATCCAAAGTCATTCGCCCTTGAAAAAAGCTGCTCGCCCCCGTCGACACGCCGGGCAGCAAGAAGCTCTTGGGTTCTCAAAACCCCAAGAAGCTCCCGAAGTTCGGGGCCTATAAGGTTTTGCCCACCATCTCCCCTCGTAAGGGATAAGTATCCTGTTCTGGCTTTTACCTCATTGGAAAGGTAGGAGATCAACCTTGTATTTTCATCATCTGGATGTGCGGCAATATAAAGCGCTGTTCCCAGAAAATTCAACTTCTGTAAAGAATGATAGATTTCAGCGGAAGAATTTTGTACAGGACGTTGTGAAAATGTACTATTTGGGTAAAGAAGTATCCCTAAAAAGAATACTAAAATATGACGCATACTGTTAGTTTTTGTACATAAAACCCCTTTCAAAAAGCAATCGGGTCCTTTTCAAAGATAGAAAGATTACAAGGGGTTCGCCTTTTTTTACATTTTCTTTAACAAAAAATCAAACATGCTATTAAAGTTTGTAAAATCGACGGTAGTGGAACTTTTTAACCGTTGAAAAATAGCGATAAGGGTCAATAAGGGATATTAAAAATCCACTCCTACATACCACTTCTATCGCTACCCTTATTACTTCTTATTTCAAGCTTTATTACTGCTTTCTAAAACACTTTCTTGATCGCTATAAATAAGTGTTACCGCCTTTTGCATCATGAGATTATTGGGATAGACCAATAATTCACCGTTTCCCTTTCTGAGACTAACATGAAATGCTCTTATATCCTCGATCAGATAAGGTTCTTCAGATTCGATGTCCTTATCTAAAATTCTCACCCGATCCCCGATTTTAAATGGGAAGGAAAAAAATAGTATGACGCCGGCCGTTATATTGCTGATAATAGACCACTGGGCGAACAAGGCCACTCCAATTACTGCGAATACCGAAGAAAAAACCAGACCAACTTCTTTGTAATTCACCCCCCAAACAAATGAAATGATTCCAAAACCCAGAAGGGTCAGAAGTATAGAAACATATTTCTGGATTAATAAGGTGCGGGCCTCCACGATATCACTTATTCGACCAATTCTACGGATGGTCTTATCCGTTATGAACTTTAAAATCAACAACACCGCAATCGTTATAACGGTGGCCAAAATCTCAGTTTGATATTCTAGGAACAGTGCTTTCATTTTAATGCTAAACTATCGCGCAAATATAGGTGCTTATTTCCGTTTTGTTGCCAATAAGGGGTCTTTATAGTTTTCATTTTGGTGGCCTTGGAAGTCAATACTTTTGCATTTTCTCCAAAACCACTTTTGAAAGTTTCGGACCAACCTTCGATGGTATGTGGGAAGGCTGTTTTAAAATCGATTCGAAGGGTACGTTCTAGCGCAGGGTAGTTTATGGTATAAGAGGAAACACCCAATGAGTCGCTTCTCGCTAGGGTCGCATTATAGGCCCTAAACTCTTTATGTGACAAACGGATGTATTCAAAGGATGGAACCACCTCGAACTGTCCTAAAGGAAGATTTTCGGGATTGATCCGTATTTTATTCCAAAGCTCGTTTTCGAGTATGTTCTTCTCAAGACTTAGGTTTTGGTCGGCTTCCGTTTCAAAATAGGAATGGCTCGTAACATCGAAATTTTCCCTGTTGTTCAATTGGGCATATACCTGCCCGCACCACTCTTGGGAAGAAAATGATATTTTGATGGCGTGCTGGTCGTCATAAACGGGGTAAAACGAACTGGTCATAATGGAATATGGATAAATACCGGTCAGGTAATTTTTGGTCGAGTTCAATTTGAGCACTGACACATTATCAGGATGGCTTTCATCGGCCTTTACCTGTTTACCGGCCAAAAAAGGTTCCGTTACATAAATTAAAACGGCTTGTCCATCCCTCATTTCCCCATAACGTGCCTGTTCGAGCTGATATGAGGTTATTTCGGCTTCTCCATTATACCAGTATTTTTTGAAAGTCTCGGATAGTTGCGCTCGAGAGGTCTTAGTCTCTTGGCGGTTCAGGGTCGTTTCCTCTTTCTTATCTGCCGTTTTTTCTCCGCAGGCCTCGAAAAGAAGTATTGGTAGGGATATATAAAATAATATGAAGATTTTGATTATGTTTTTTTTCATAGGTTCGGTTTTATAGGCGGGGTAAGTTCAGAAAAATGCACGGGCCCCATTCTTAAGATTTAATTTAAATGGCGTTAATTCTTAGGTTAACCGGTCTTCCTTATAAATGTACGCAAAACCGACCTATCCGATCAAACTGAGCAGCGTTTTGTATACTAAATGAGTGGGCAAACCGACCACATTGGTATAGGAGCCCCTGATTTCTTCGATACCAATCAAACCTATCCATTCTTGTATGCCATAAGCTCCTGCTTTGTCGTAGGGCTTAAAATTTTCAATATAAAAATGAATCTCTTGGTCACTTAGCATTTTGAATTTGACATGGGTAGTTTGGTTTACCACGATTTGGGTATCCGTTGTTGTAAAGCAAACGGATGTTATTACTTCATGCCAATCACCAGAGAGTAGTTTTAACATGTGAGTAGCTTCTTTTTCGTTTTTTGCTTTGGCCAATGATTTTTGATGGTGCCATACAACGGTATCCGACGTCATCAAAATTTCATTTCTCTTTAGGTCTTTGCTGAAAGGCATCGCTTTCGCCTTCGCCAAGTAATCTGAAATATCGCTTCCTTCTAAATGGGAAGGATAAACTTCGTCTATAGGATTTAGACGAATTTCGAAATCCACGTTCAGTTCTCTGAGAAATTGTTGCCTCCTTGGCGATCCGGAGGCTAAAATCAAATGATAATTCTTCAAAATTTTGTTGCCCATGAACTAGCTATTTGTGGCTTTGTATTCATGAGTCCAGTCTCCTTTCACTTTTAATACCTGTTCAATAACATCCCTGGCACATCCATCACCCCCATTTTTGTGAGATACATACTTTGAAATCGCTTTTACTTCGGGAACGGCATTTTGAGGGCAGGTAGGGAGGGCGACCTTTTGCATTGGAGGTATATCGGGAATGTCATCTCCCATATAGAGTACCGATTCGGGCTTGATTTCATAAATATCCAGATACTCTTCGAAGGCATCCATTTTATATGTCGTACCCAAGAAGATATCGGTAACGCCCAAAGCCTTCAGACGATTGCGCACCCCTTCATTGGTGCCTCCTGAAATCACACAAATATTATACCCCCTACGAAGGGCCGTTTGGATCGCATAGCCATCTTTGACGCTCATTCTTCTAAGGGTTTCACCTTGGGTCGTAATCATAATCGTACTGTCGGTGAGTACACCATCTACGTCGAAAACGAAAGTGTCAATATCTTTTAAGTACTCCTTATAACTCTTTTCCATAGATATTCTGAATCGATTTACTTAACACGGAATATATCGCTTTGTAATCGGAATTGTCAAGTTGATCTAAATGAGCCGCAATCGTGCCTTGGTCACCACGACGAGCCGGTCCGGTCTGGGCTTCATTAGGAGAAACCGAATCGATTTTTTGGCTCGTTTCACGAATTAGTGGAATGAGCATTTCAAAATCTAGATTATTTTCCTGGCAAATTCGATAGCCGATATGATAGAGATGGTTTGTAAAATTGTTGACGAAAACTGCGGCGAGGTGAAGCTTGCCCCGCTGCTCTGAATCTACCTTGTATACATGGTTCGAAATAGACGTAGCCAATACTTCAAGTTGTTGCAGTGCCATTGATGTATTGGCCTCCAAACAGATTGGTGTCTCCCGCAAGTTGACCTCCCTATTTTCACTAAGCGTTTGCAACGGATAAAAAACCCCAAAATATTCATGGTTCGATAGCAAGTTCATAGGCATACTTCCCGAAGTATGAACGACAATTGCATTTTTACTTGAGATGGATTCCGAAACAGCTTGTATCGAATCGTCATTGACGGCTATAATATAAATATCGGCTTCGGCCATTTGATGTAAGTCGGTAGTGACGGCCACTTTTTTTGCAAAGGGCTTTAAAGTATCAGGGTTTCTTCCTGCTACTTGAAGGACCACCACAAGCTCATTGGTATAGAATTCATTGAATAAGTGCTGGGCCACATTCCCAGAACCTATAATCACCACTTTTATCATGGTGTAAAATTAAACATATATTTTCGTTCCGTAGCTTCTGTAATTTGCAATTGGTCCTATCCTAATTTTAGAATCCTATGGTGCTATACATCTTTTGATTATTTTTAGAAAAGGAGAAGAGACGAGTATGTATTGAGGCACTGATTTGTATGGCTGGTAAAAAACCACAAAAAGATTCAAGAAGAGGATTTGTAAAAAAGGCTATGCTGGCAAGTTCAGCGGTTCCTTTCTTAAACAATCCGTTTTTTGGGCCTTATGTTCGAACAACAACTACTAAAAGTAAGATTATGGCGCAAGACCTACCTGAAAAAAGTCTTATGGGTGCCTATGGTAACTGGGCAAGTGAAATGATAGCTGATTTAGGCACCATGTCGTTTCGGAACACTACGTTTGCCGATGTTGACAATTGGAAACCTAAAGCCACTTCAAAAGCACTTCAATTTTTAGCACTGCCGGATATTCAACAAACTTCGGCCATTACGGTACACAAAAAATACAGTTATGATGGTTTGTCCATAGAGGAAATTTCATGGCCATTGTCGAACGGAGGAGGTGCTGTCGAAGCCATTGTAATGAAACCAGAGCAGGCCAAAGGTACTTTGCCCGCCATATTAGCACTGCACGATCATGGTGGAAATAAGTATTTTGGCAAACGCAAAATTGTTCAATGCTCCGAAGATAGACACCCTTTAATCGAACAACATCAGCAAGTCTACTATGAGGGATTGGCCTGGGCCAATGAGGTCGCCAAGAGAGGTTATGTAGTGATGGTGCACGATGTTTTTGCTTTTGGAAGCCGAAGGGTATTTCCAGAGGATGTAGACGAGGTGCTTTTAAGAGAACATACGTTAAAAGATTTTTCAAGCGAAGAATGGGAACGCCCCGATATAATTTCAGAATATAATAAATGGGCCTCAGATCATGAACACGTGTTGTCAAAGTCGTTGTTTTGTGCAGGTACGACCTGGCCCGGCGTGGTTTTGGCCGAAGACCAAATCGCATTAAATATTCTTTGCGAGAGAAAGGATGTCGATGCTTCTCGGATTGGGTGTGCCGGCCTTTCCGGAGGCGGTTTGCGAACGGTATATTTAGGAGGTCTTGATCATCGTATCAGCTGTGCGGTCAGTGTCGGCTTTATGAGTACATGGAAAGATTTTATGCTGTATAAAGCCTATACCCATACCTGGATGTTGTATGCGCCCTTGTTACCTCGTTTTTTGGAGTTTCCTGAAATTTTGGGTTTAAGGGTGCCCTTGCCTACGATGGTTCAGAATAATATCGATGACCAACTTTTCACCTTGAGTGAGATGAAAATGGCAGATTCTATTTTAACAGAAGTCTATAAAAAGGCCAAAGCACCGGACAAGTACTCGGGTAAATTCTATGAGGGACTTCATAAGTTCGATGCCGCAATGCAGGTCGATGCTTTTGACTGGTTTGATAGATGGTTGAAGGGGTAGTAGGTGAACATCCAAAATGAGAACCCAAACCCAGACTTTCACGAAGAATTAACAGTTTGGCTATGGGATTAAGATGGTGGTAACAGCCAGAAATGGTAAAAAGACTGTATTTTTGTGCTCTGAATATCAATTCGGCATTTAATGACAACTTTGCTCAAGAAGTTTTTTTTCTCTACCCGCTTAATGGCCATCCTTTTTATCACTTTTGCTACCGCCATGGCCTTTGGAACTTTCATCGAAAGTAAATATAGCACGGAAACGGCACGAATTTGGATTTATAATGCCTGGTGGTTCGAAGCGATCATGGTGTTTTTCGTAATTAACTTTATCGGAAATATGTTTCGATATCGTTTATTGCGATGGGAGAAATGGCCGGTATTGACTTTACACCTCTCATGGATTTTAATTATCCTCGGAGCTTTTATTACGCGATACATCAGTTTTGAAGGTATGATGCCTATCCGCGAGGGGCAGGCCGAAAACGTTTTTTATTCCGACAAGACCTTTCTCACGGCTTTTGTAGATGGTGAAATTAATGGAGAGCCCAAAAGAAAGACCCTCCAGGAAGATCTCATTGTAACTGCCGAGGCCATAAAATCGAACTTGCCATGGCGATCCGATTTTAATGGCCAACCTTTTACGATATCCTATGTCGATTTTATCGACGGCGCCAAAGAGGGGCTGGTCACCGATGAAAATGGTAGTGAGTATTTGAAAATAGTTGAAGCCGGTGATGGTCAAAGACACGAGCATTTTCTTGAAAGCGGAACGGTGTCAAGTATTCATGGGGTACTTTTCGCTCTAAATAAACCTACAGAGGGTGCAATTAATATCAAGTTTTCCGAAGATTCATACCAAATTACTTCCCCCTTTGAAGGGCGGTTTATGAGAATGGCCGATCAATTTCAAGGAGAGGTGACCAAAGACAGTTTGCAACCATTACAACTGCGTTCTTTGTATTCTATGGCGGGAATGCAATTTGTAATTCCTGAACCTATAGTGAAAGGTACATACGGCATCGTAAAAGTACCCAAGGAAGAAATGAACGAGGCGACCCTCGATGCTTTAGTCGTTGAGGTGTCGGCCAACGGGGAATCGGTGCGTAAAGAACTGTTGGGGGGCAGGGGAACTGCTTCCTTTACCGAGAAATTCAACGTGGGAGGCCTCGATTTTATGCTAAGCTATGGGTCGAAAGTTTATGAACTACCGTTTAGTATTAAGCTCAACGATTTTATAGCAGAAAAATATCCGGGTACTGAAAAGGGATATAAATCCTTTATGAGCAAGGTCACTATTGAAGACGACCGGCCTTTTGATTACGATATTTTTATGAATCACATTCTTGATCACGAAGGATATCGCTTCTTTCAGTCCAGTTTTCATCCAGATGAGAAAGGGACCATTTTGTCAGTAAATCATGATCGTTGGGGCACATGGATTACGTATTTAGGCTATTTTCTACTGTACATCGGTCTCATGGGAATTATGTTTTTCGGTAAAACCCGCTTTAAAGACCTTGGAACAACCTTGAACAAATTAAAGGCGAAAAAAGCTACATTAACGGTAATCTTGATATTTGGCTCGTTTTTGAGCATGGCAGGGCAAGAACATACGGTTGACGATGGGCACGACCATTCTAATATGCCTACCCCGTATCAAATTGACTCCATTATAAAGTCTACGATTGTTTCAAAGGAACACGCGGAAAAATTCGGAAAATTGGTGATACAGGATGAAGGTGGGCGCATGAAGCCTATCAATACGTTTTCTTCCGAGTTGCTGAGAAAGTTAAGCCTTACCGATAAATATGAAGATATGAACGCCGATCAGGTTTTCCTATCTATGATGATGATTCCCCAGGCTTGGTATAACGCCGAGTTCATTGCCATTGATAAAAAGGGGCTAAACGATAGTATTCGTCGGGTCATAGGAGTGCCCGAGGATCAGGAATATGCCAAGGCGACCGATTTTTTTGATCAACAGGGCAATTACAAATTGGCCCCTTTTTTAATGGAGGCGACGGGGACGAACATTCCAAATCAGTTTGAAAAAGATTTTAAAGAGGCTAATATCCGTCTAAGTCTTCTGGATGAGGCATTAAGTGGTAGAATCGTAAAAATATTCCCCTTGTTGAACGATGAGAACAACAAATGGATTTCAGCTGTGGAATATCGCGGGGGGCAATATCAAGTTAGTGATTCGCTATATGCCAATTTCGTCAAGAATTCGATTCCCTACTATTTGATGACCTTGCGAAACGCAAAAGAAACTGGAGACTATTCGGAGGCGAACAAACTTTTAGAAGCCTTCAAACAAAATCAAAGAAACCATGGAAGTGAGGTACTACCTTCCGAAAATAAAATCAATACCGAAGTAATCTATAATAAACTGGATATCTTCAACCATTTATACCGCCTTTACGCCGTAGTCGGACTATTGATGTTTTTTGTGCTAGTTTTTCAAATATTCAAAGATCGATCCATTTGGCGCATATCGACCTACTTTTTTAAAGGAACCATTATAATTCTTTTCCTTTGGCATACGGCAGGCTTGATTTTACGGTGGTACATATCGGGTCATGCACCTTGGAGCGATGCGTATGAAAGTATTCTTTATGTGTCTTGGGCAACGATGGGAATGGGCTTGTTATTTGCCCGAAAAAGCGATATGACCATTGCTGCTACTGCTTTTGTGACCTCCATGCTCATGTGGATTGCCCATCAGAACTGGGTGGACCCTGCCATCGGTAATTTGGTACCTGTTTTAGATAGCTACTGGCTTATGGTTCATGTAGCGGTAATTGTTGCGAGTTATGGGCCTTTAACGGTGGCCATGATTTTGGGGGTTGTCTCGCTCATATTGATGATTTTCACCAACAAGGACAATAAAGCACATATGGATCTCAATATTAAGGAATTGACGGTGATCAATGAATTGGCCATGACCGTTGGACTTGTGATGTTAACCATTGGTAACTTTTTGGGGGGTCAATGGGCCAATGAAAGTTGGGGGCGATATTGGGGGTGGGACCCCAAGGAAACTTGGGCCCTTATTTCGATAATGGTCTATGCCTTTGTCATTCATACTCGTTTGGTACCTGGTCTTAGGGGCAGATGGACTCTTAACTTTTTGAGCGTTATAGCCTTTGGTAGTATAATGATGACGTATTTAGGGGTGAATTACTATCTCGTCGGTCTGCACAGCTACGGCCAAAGTGGCTCTGCGGCCATTACACCTGATTACGTATGGTATATTGCTTTAGGGGCCTTGATTTTAGGAGCCATCAGTTATTGGAGATATCGGGTCAATTACGTCAAATAGTTCGAAATAGTTGCAATTTTTACTATGTTTGATCTACCAGTGAATGGGCGAAATGAATGTCCAGTGAACCATGAAGATTAAAAGAAGAAAATTTCTGCAGAACCTTGGACTCGCCGTTCCTTTTTTGGCGAGTTCATTTGATCCCACCTCCGCAAAGAATACTCCAGATACTACAGTAAGACCTAGATCGAAGCCTGCTTCGTTTTATCAGTCCTTTAATGATATAAATAACCGAATATGGATCGGTAAAGATTTTTGGGCGGTGCCCATGGAGGATTGGAAGATAAAAAATGGACATCTTTTATTTTCAGGGGTTAAAAAGAACGCGCGATTACATGTGCTCACCCAGGTGTTAAAAAAGGGAAAAGGAAACTTTGTAGTAGAAGGTGAGTTGGGTTTGAAAGACACATACATAGGCGTCACCACCACAGGTTTTGCCTTAGGAATTAAGGATACCACCGATCCGGACAGTGTGAAGGCGGCCTGCTATTTCGGGAAAGGTGTCTCTATAGGAATTTCTACGGACGGAACTCTCTTTATTGATGAAAAAACTACGACGCTACCAAAAGGTTTTAATAGGAAGGGATTTTCGTTAAAGGTACTGGGTTCGAGTGACGGAAGCACCACGCAATTGAAGCTTGTCGCCACGGACAAAAAAGGGCAAAGTGTAAGTTTGGATCATGTGGTCGCAGATGTCTGTGAAGGCCTTGTTGCTATAGAAAATCGAACAAGTGCTAAGAGCGATATGCCCTTTTTTTGGGAATGGATTGAGATTTCTGGCGAAAAAACGGAGCACAGGCCCGAGAACAGTTTTGGCCCTATACTCTTGGCCATGTATACGCTATCTGAATCAAGGCTGCGCATGACCGCCCAATTGCCTCCAATGGGTCAAAAAGATTCAGACGAAGTGAAACTTCAATTCCAGAAGGGTGGTCAATGGCGTACTGAAGCTAGTGTAGAAATTGACCCGGTATCATTTACCGGTATTTTTACCATTGATGAGTATCAAGCCATTGAGGATGTAAAATACCGATTGGTCTACGAGCTAGACGGTAAGGAACATTATTATGAAGGCACCATAAGAAAAGAACCATTGGATAGGCCATTACTTTTTGGAGGGTTGACCTGTCAAGAATGGGGAGGATACCCATACCGTCCTTTAGTTGAAAATCTTGAAAAATCTAATCCCGATATGCTCTATTTCTCAGGCGACCAACTCTATGAAGGTAATGGGGGATATCCTATTAAGCGTGCACCTGAAGACGATGCTATTCTAAATTATTTAGGAAAATGGTTTATGTTCGGATGGGCTTTTGGCCACTTGCTTCGAGATCGGCCCAGTATATGTACCCCAGACGATCACGATGTATATCAAGGTAATCTTTGGGGCGAGGCGGGGGAACGAATAACGATCGAAGCGTGGGAGAAAGTGAAGGACGCCCATGGCGGGTTGGTACAAACGGCAAAAATGGTCAATGTGGTGAACCGTACCCAATGCGGTCACTTGCCCGAAGCTTTTGACACCACACTTTTGAAATCGGGAATGACTACCTGGTATACCCATTTGGTATATGGCAAGGTCAGTTTTGCTATTATAAGTGATCGGTTGTTTAAATCCGGTCCCGAGAGAATTAGGAAAGGTACAGGAAGAATCGACCATCTTATCGAACCTACGGACCCAAATGATTTAGATGCCAAAGAATTGACATTGGTAGGAAATCGTCAACTTGATTTTTTGAACGTATGGGTAAGCGATTGGGAGGGGGCGAATATGAAGGTACTGCTCAGTCAGACACTTTTTGCGAATGTGGCCACCCATCACGGCCCGCAAAAAGAATTCTTATTCGGTGACCTGGATTCCGGCGGGTGGCCGAAATCCAAAAGAGATCATGTAATCGATGTGGTGAGAAAAGCTGCGGTATTTCATATTAATGGAGATCAGCATCTACCTTTCTTGGTTAAATATGGAATCGAAGCTGAAAAGGATGGGATTTGGGCCTTCTGTACGCCAGCAATATCTACCGGTTATCCGAGATGGGCTGAACCTGACAAGATGAACATGCCGTTTACTGATCGTCCTTCACATCAATTGCCGAATACTGGGAATTATCGTGATGGTTTTGGTAATACAAACTTCGTGTATGCCGTGGGAAATCCTACAGATGACTTTCATGATGAGCAGAATAGGTATGTCAAAGCCCATAAAAAAGCCTCGGGCTATGGGCTTGTTACTTTCGATACAAAAGCTAGAACGATAAAAATGGAAGCGATTAGATTTTTGGCGAATGCATCCGAAGAGCCAGAAATCAACACCTATCCAGGATGGCCGCTAACCATTAAGCAAGTTGACAATGATGGGAGAAGACCTTTGGGTTATCTACCTCGCTTGCAAATTCTTAAGTCCGATCAATTGGTACAAGTGTACAAGGAAGATGACAATACGTTAGTGAGCGCAATACGGGTAAAAGGCACCTCATATACTCCTTCTGTTTATGAAATGGGTACATATACCGTAGTCGTAGGTGAGAAGAATCGGCAAACCATCAAAAATGTACAAATAACCAGAGATCCTGAGGCAGTTATCAGGTTGGATTAGCCCCTAAAAGACATATAAGCAACTGCTGTAAGATATTGGTCTTATCTCGCAACAATGCCGAACTGGATTCAATTTTCAAAAAACAGGCGTTCAACACTGTGCTATTCGATATCAATATCTTCAAAACTGGAAATAGTGATATCTACCGGTTTTGATGTTTTAGGTTCCTTTATTTGAAATTTGAGGGTATCGGCATGTACCCTGTTTTGAGAATCGATGGTGGGCTTGTCCTGCCATTTTAGGTTCGTAGATGTAGCGGGTTTTTCCTTGTTATCCTTTTCCGAGGCCACTGAACTTGAAAATTCTTTTTCTTCACCTGATAGCGAAATGGCTAAGATCAGAATAATAAAAAGAACGTGCATGGCAATTTTTTTCAAGGGGGAACGAATCATGGCCTACAGGTTAAGTAGAAGAGGAACGTATTTTTAGGTGCTTTTAGTATCTTTTCTAATTTCCATTTTTCCAATTCACAATTTTTTCGCACTTTTATGCCATCATGAAGTACTAAGAATTATGTTTTTCTATCATGTCGCTTGGGTCAATCCCAATAAATAATCGATTTACTTCTTTCGATTCCTTTCGACATTTTTCCACGTTGTACAACATAATTAACTATCATGAGAAATTATACAAGAATTTCCTTTAAGAGACTTTTTCAGCATTTTGTGGTCGCCGTGACGGGCAAGGACACTGAATTTACCACCGGAAGTATTCGCAAAGCTATTTTTATGCTCTCCATTCCGATGATATTAGAGATGATGATGGAATCTATCTTTGCTATAGTTGACATTGCCTACGTCTCCAAGGTCAGTGTCAATGCCGTAGCAACAATTGGGCTGACCGAATCGGTAATTACTTTGGTATATGCACTTGCAATTGGCCTGAGTATGGCCGCGACCGCAATAGTAGCCAGAAGAATCGGAGAGAAAAATAGTCAAGGTGCCAGGGAAGCGGCGGTACAGGCTATTTTTCTAGGTGTCGCCATTTCGCTTTTAATCGGGTTCTTTGGCTACTTCTTTGCCCAAGATATCCTGGCCCTTATGGGGGCGAAACAAGATTTGATCGACGAGGGCTTTGGCTATACCCAATGGCTTATAGGAGGTAATATTACCATAGTACTCCTATTTTTGATCAACGCTATTTTCAGGGGTGCCGGAGATGCATCGATTGCTATGTGGACCTTGATTCTTTCCAATGGATTGAATATTATTTTAGATCCCCTGTTTATATTCGGTTGGGGGCCCATTCCTGAATTCGGGGTCATGGGGGCCGCTATCGCAACGAATATTGGACGGGGATCTGCAGTGATTTTTCAGCTGATCGTTTTGTTCTATGGATGGAGTCGAATTAAATTGAGTCTCGCTAATTTAGGCGTAAATATCAGCATGATGTTTAACCTAATTAAAGTTTCTTTGGGAGGAATTGCACAATTTCTCATCGGCACTTCCAGTTGGGTTTTCTTAATGCGCTTAATGTCGGAATTTGGCAGTGAAGTGCTTGCCGGTTACACTATAGCCATACGGGTGATGATGTTTACTTTAATGCCATCTTGGGGAATGAGCAATGCAGCGGCAACCTTGGTCGGTCAGAACTTGGGTGCGCAACGGCCAGACCGTGCTGAAACATCGGTCTGGAAAACAGGAAAATACAATGCTGTATTTATGGGCCTGGTTTCCTTATTTTATCTTTTTTATGCCCATGAAATCATAGCGTGGTTTAATGAAAACCCCGTCGTAATCAATAACGGAGGGCTTTGCTTGCAAGTTATAGCGGCCGGTTACATTTTTTATGCGTATGGAATGGTGGTAACACAAGCCTTTAACGGTGCAGGTGATACAGGAACACCTACTAAGATCAATCTTTTCGCTTTTTGGTTTTTTCAGCTTCCCTTGGCTTATTTGGGTGCCATTACCTTTGAGTTGGGGGCTCTGGGGGTTTTTCTGGCCATTACAATGGCAGAAGTACTTTTAACCGTCATATCGATTTTTTGGTTCAGAAAAGGCAATTGGAAAAAAGTACAGGTGTAAACCCCTATTTTCATAACTTTAGCATCAACATTTTTTTAGACGATATTCTAAAATTTTTACCAGTAAATTCGAATTAAATGAAATTAGACATTTTAGCTTTTGGTGCACACCCAGATGATGTAGAGTTAGGTGCAGGCGCTACTATTGCAAAAGAGGTTGCCAATGGCAAGAAAGTTGGGATTGTAGACTTGACCCGTGGCGAATTAGGAACAAGGGGCTCGGCCGAAATTAGGCATGCTGAGGCATCTAAATCCGCCGATATTTTGGGGGTACAGGTTCGTGAAAACTTATGTTTTGATGATGGTTTTTTCGTGAACGACAAAGAGCACCAGCTGCAGGTGATTCGACTTTTACGAAAATATCGGCCAGATATCGTTTTGTGCAATGCAATTTACGATCGCCATATCGATCATGGAAAGGGGAGTGACCTAGTGAGTGATGCCTGCTTTTTAAGCGGACTGGTTAAAATTGATACGAAGGCCGAAGGTGACGATCAATGGCAAGATCCTTGGCGCCCAAAGTCCGTTTACCATTTTATTCAATGGAAAAATATCGAACCCGATTTCGTGGTTGATGTTTCAGATTTCATAGATAAAAAGATGGAAGCTATTTTGGCATATTCTTCGCAGTTTTATGACCCGAAAAGTAACGAACCTGATACGCCCATCAGCAGTAAGAATTTTGTAGACAGCATCAAATACAGGGCTAGAGACCTAGGGCGTCTGACCGGGGTAGAGTATGGGGAAGGATTTACGACGGAAAGGTATCTTGCCGTGAAACATTTAGACGATCTTATTTAACCGGCTTGCTGATACTTCTTTTTTGCCTTAGGAATCGTAAAATGAAAGGTACTACCTTTTCTAATATGAGATTCTACCCAAATATCACCTCCATTTTTTTCTACCATTTCTTTACATAATGAAAGACCAAGCCCTGTTCCTTTTTCATTATTAGTCCCGTAGGTAGTGACATTCGACTTTTTTCTGAATAATTTTTGAATAATTTCTTGATCGATACCTACCCCGGTGTCTCGAACCGAGATTTGCCAGAAATGTGACATCTCGTTCGAAGAAATGGTCACCATTCCATTGTTTGGGGTAAATTTTAGAGCATTGCTCATTAAATTTCGAATTACAATGTCAATTTGGTCACTATCTGACCAAGCTACCGTATTTGAGGATAGTTGACTTGAAAGTTTTATGGACTTTTTTTCTGCAATCTCGGATAAGAGATGCATGTTCTCCTTCACGATGGATTCTACATTGACCAGTGAGGGCCTTGTCACAGAACCGTTCATTTGAGTTTGCCCCCACGACAATAGGTTGTTCAAGGTAAATGAGATGTGATCGATATCATGCCTTAATTTGGGCACGAATTCCATAAATTCACTTTGGCCTACTTCGCCTTCCTTTAATAGTTTTAAAAGTCCTTGAAATGCCCCAATGGGCCCCCGCAAATCATGGCCTATTATCGAAAACAATTTATCCTTGGTCTCATTGATCTCACGTAATTCGTTTTGTTTGAGCTCTAAATCTTCCGTTTTTTGTTTGAGCTCGATATTTAGCTTTTTTTGAATTTTATCGCTGCGGTGTACCAAAAAGCTGACCACGATGAAAATAAGAAGAAAACCCAAGGACGCGTACATGTAGTTCCTTTGTTGGGATAGCTGTTTTTTGTTTTCTTTTATAAGGTCTTCTTTCTGTTTCTCATGCTCCATTTTTGTTTTGAGCATGGTCAAGCTCTTTCTGTTCTCACTACGTGTAAGGGTGTCCGATAGGGTTTGGTAAATTTCGTGATATTTAAGGGCCGTGCTGAAATCGTTCTTGTTCTTATTGACCTTATACAAAGTTTCTGCACATTGTTGCTTCCCTTTCAAAAATTTAAGGCGTTCTGAGATTCCGAAGGCCTTTAAGGCATAGACTTCGGCAAGACTGTCTTTTTTCAAACCAAAATACGCTTTTGCCATTCCGTTGAGCAAGTCAATCTCTCCTCGAAAGTCCTCAAGATTTTGGTGTAGCATTTCACTTTGTTTATACCAATGTAATGCCCATTTGTATTTTTGGCCCTTGAGATAGGTCTTACCTTTAATTTCATAGGCATAGGCGAGCCAATCCATAACTTGGTGCTTCTCAAACACGGTGATACTACTGTTGGCATTGAACATGGCATAGTCAAGCTTGTTCATATCCGCATAAATAGAGGCTATGTTACTCATGGTTTCGGCTGAGAACACTTCATTGCCGATTTCTTCGTTGAATTTTTTTACCTTTTTATAGAATATTAGAGCCTGTGCATAATCTTTCTGGGCGGCGTAAAGATTGGCAACATTCTCATTCATAATAGAAAGCATTTTTTTATCTCCGAATTCAGTTGCCATATCGATACCTTCCAAATAATGCGACAATGCCTTAGCATAATCGCCCCTATAGCTATATTCGCCCGCTAAATTATCTTTAGATTCCAGGATTAAATCTTTATTTTGGGTCTTTGTGCTTAATGACAGTGCACTGTTATAGTATAAAAGGGCCTTTTTATGTTTTCCATTATCGGAGTAATAATCTCCCAAGCCCATAAGTGCCCTACACTCGCCGGTATTGTAGCCACTTGCCTTACTATGGTTGAGTGCATCTTGTGATAGGAGCAAAAGGCTATCGACCTTGTAAAACCTCAATTCTTGGGCTAGGTCATTGAGCATTTTGATATGAAGGGTGTCTTTATAACTGAAATTTTGGGAAGACCGTAATTTGTTGATTTGAACGAGTAGGCTATCCTTTCTGTTTTCCTGTGCATAGTTACGAGGATGCAAAAGGAAAAACAGTCCCAAAACAAAAAGACATTTAGTAAGGGAACATCCCTGGGTCAAAAAATAGCCTCTGACCTTGTTCATAGTTAACCAATTAATGGGATAAAAGTAGCCGATGATCATGATGACAGCTAAAGAATGTTGTGAAACCACTGATTTTGTGTGTTTTGTGCCATAGAAAGTGTATTTTATCGGATTTTGTAAGAATAGCTTTATGGTTTTATATTGAAACGGATGGAGAAATCTTCACTGCTTTTGGCAACCGCCAAAAAAATAACGTATGTTTTCTTTTGAAGAATCGCTCAAAAAAAATTACCTTTGCCACCGCTTATAAATGGTGGTTGTAGCTCAGCTGGTTAGAGCGCTTGATTGTGGTTCAAGAGGTCGCCGGTTCGAACCCGGTCTTCCACCCAAAGCAAAGAGTCCCATAATTTTATGGGACTCTTTTTTTTGGTATTTTCCAATTTTAATTAGCTTGGAGAACAGAAAATTTTGCTTAGAAAGGGCTTATGTCTGCTTCTTTCCTTTATCTATTTCGCCGGAATCTTATCGACCATCAATCGTTCATCTCTATTCGCGATTTCCCAAGCCGTATAAAAAATTAGCCTCGTGCGATTTTCAAGAAGATCATAATTGATTTTATCAGGGGTATCACCTGGCCTGTGATAATCTTCGTGCGTGCCGTTGAAATAGAAAATTATGGGGATATTGTTTTTTGCAAAATTATAGTGATCGCTTCTATAATAAAACCGGTTTGGATCATTCTCGTCGTTGAAGCTATAATCAAGTTCGATAAGTGTATGCTCGTCGTTTACACTTTCTGAAATTTGATGCAGGTCCGTACTTAGTTTATCTGATCCAATAAGATAGATGTAGTTACGTTCACCTGTTCTCTTGGGATCAATACGTCCGATCATATCAATATTGAGGTTGGCCACTGTTTTCTCTAACGGAAAAATGGGATCGATATCAGTATAATAGCGAGAGCCTAAAAGGCCTTTCTCTTCCCCGGTAACATGAAGAAAAACAATTGATCTCTTAGGTCTTTGGCCGGCTTCGACCGCTTTTTGAAATGCTTCTGCAATCTCCAAAACTGCTACCGTACCCGAACCATCATCGTCTGCTCCATTGTTAATTTCACCATCTGCCGTAATACCTATATGGTCAAGGTGAGAAGAAATTACGAGGTATTCATCTGGTTTTACGGAGCCTTTTATAAAGGCCACAACGTTTTCAGATTCTATTTTTTTGTTCTCGCTTTTGATATTTATTGCAATTGGTACGGATAACTCCCTGGATTCGGAGTCAGTATCTATTTGTGGCAGGATAATGTGTGCCAGTGTGTTATCTATAATAAAATTGAAAAAGGAACCATTATCATCGGCCGCCAATTGCATGCGCCCACTATCATTGGTTTTCATATACTGGAACCTATTATTGAAGCGGGCAAAATTGCCCTCATCATAATACAATACGCCTTTTGCACCTTTATTTAATGCAATTTCAACTTTTTTACCTAAAGCTTCCGACATATTGCTCCATGACGATTTTACAATCGAACCGGATAGGGTGTAGGTACCATCCGCATTCATAGGCTCGCCAGATTTGATCAAGACCAACTTGTCTGAAACGTCTAATCCCTCATAATCTGAATAGTTGTCCGTTTCGATTCCGTATGCTGCGTATATTATATTATCAAACGTACCTTCTGCTTTTGCAAAAGTTAAAAAATGCTCACCAAGCACATATTCCTTTCCGTTAATATTCATACTACCACTGGGAACCTGACTAATTTCGAGGGGAACCTCTTGAAAGTAGTCACCGTCGCTCTGAGCGGCTGGAACCCCTATTGATTCATACTCGGACTTCAGGTATTCGATGGCCTTTTTTTGACCGGGTTGTCCTGTTTCCCGACCTTCGAATTCATCCGAAGCATAGGTATACAAATGTTCCTTTAAATCGGATTCTATAATACTTTCGGCAAAGGGGGTAGGAATATACTCTACAACCTTGGGCGCATTTTTTGCCACTTCTGAACCTGTGTTTTGAGAAGTATGGCAGGCCGTTGCAAGTCCTAAGGACAGAACCAATAATTTTTTCATGAATATGTCGCTCATTTTTTTTTAGATAAAAATCCACCAAAAATAGTGAAAACTAACCGAACCGAGTTAATTAGGGTTTATTCAGCTTATTTTTTTCGATGTAAGGCATTTTGGTCGAAGAGAAACAAAAACCATTCCCAATTCGTATTGGAATTTTACCCTTCATGCAATTTGAAGGAGTCGAACAATGGACATACCCTTGGTATACCTCAGGTACCATCGGGGCGGGATTCTGAGATGTATTGTGACGGTACGCAGCCTTTGTGTTTTTTGAATTGCCGGTTGAAATTAGAGATGGACTTGAAACCGGACTGCTCTGAGATTTCTAGAATGGAAAGGCCATGGCGATTCTTTTGTAGCAGTTGACAGGCGTGTTCTATTCTCAGCTCTATTAAAAACTGGAAAAAGGTTTTATTCGTGTGCTGTTTAAAAAATCGACAGAAGGCGTTCGGGGTCATATGAACAATTTCGGAAGCGGAAACCAAATCAATCTCATTCTGAAAATTTCTAACGGTATACTCAATTATCTTTTGCATTCGACTTCCTTTGGAACTGCCAATTTCCTTTGGATAAACAAATTTCGTCAAGGGTCTTTGATCCACCGCACATAATTCTTTTAGTAAATTCAAAAAGCCGATAAATCGGGATACTCCATCGGATTCAAGAATATCGAAAACTAACTTTGATATCAAAGAATGGTCAGAACACAGTTGAAAGCCACTTTGGGCCAATGTGAAAAAGAGGCGGAGTTCTTGGAGTTCCTGAAGCTCAAAAAAAGCTTCGCCAAAGGTAGATTCGGTGAAAAACAGGGATACCATTTGAATACCAGTATGGTCATATTCATTGGTGAATAGATGTGGACTATGTGATGCAATGACAAAGAAATCCCCAGATGAAAACCGGTGAACACTATCTCCCACTATTAACTTGCCTCTTCCCTTGACGACAAGGCTTAATTGTACTTCTTTATGTTGGTGCAATTGACCATAAAAATTGGGCAAATGATCTTCTTGAACTATCAGGTTCTGATGTAAAGGTTTGGCTATTTTGAATGGATATACCTTCATAACTTAAATTGAGCAAATATATTGATATTTAGGGTCTTTATACTTCTATTGTAGTTAATATAGTCTCATTTTCGGATAAGATTAGGTTAAAAACTTGTCTTCGTTAGCTGTATTTTTGTAGCCATAATAATAAATATATTGGTATGAAATTCGAGTGGAAAGGGGTCATGCCCGCGGTAACAACAAAGTTTTCAGAAAATGACACACTTGACTTGGACATGTTTGCCAAAAATATCGAGGCACAGGTGGAAGCTGGTGTACACGGTATCGTGTTAGGTGGTTCGTTAGGGGAGGCCAGTACATTGAACTCCGACGAGAAAAAGGTTTTAATAAGAGAAACCAAGTCCATAGTCGAAGGCAAAATCCCCGTGGTAATGACCATCGCGGAGCAAGCAACAAAAATAGCCATCGACGAGGTGAAAAATGCCGAAATGAGCGGTGCCGATGCATTGATGATACTTCCGCCTATGCGGTATAAATCGACCGATTTTGAAACGGTTACCTATTTTAAAGAGATTGCAGGAAGTACCGAGCTCCCGATCATGATATACAATAATCCAGTCGATTATAAAATCGAGGTTACAGTGGATATGTTCGAAGAATTAATAGAGTTGGACAATATTGGAGCCGTTAAAGAATCGACACGTGATATCATCAACATTGGAAGGTTGCGCAATAGATTCGGCAATCGTTTGAGCATATTGACCGGGGTAGACCCGCTGGCCTTGGAAAGCCTTTTGATCGGCGCCGATGGCTGGGTTGCAGGCCTTGTTTGCGCTTTTCCCGCGGAAACCGTTGCTATTTATGAATTGGCAAAAGCCGGATATACTAAAGAGGCCACTGAAATCTATCGTTGGTTTCTGCCCCTATTGGAACTTGATATCAGCCCACAATTAGTGCAAAATATAAAATTGGCGGAGGTTGCAACAGGTATCGGAACCGAGTATGTCAGAAAACCTCGACTTCCCTTGCAGGGCGCAGAAAGGGATCGCGTTTTAAACGTTATTCAAACCGGTATGGATACCAGACCTACGTTGCCAAACTATAAGGGCATAAGTGCCAAAGCAAAGGTCAACTCTTAAGATACCAAAGGTTACATTTGCCCTGAAACTTTAGGTGAGCGAAAGAATAAATAATTAAGCTTTTCTTTTGATCATTGACTTGGTTGTTAGGATCAAAAATCCTAGATTCATCATCATTAATTTGAAGAATCAAAAAAAGAATACCTTTTATGATAACAGGAAAGAATTATATTGGAAATGAACTTTCGGCGAAGGGCAATACCACATACCATACTTTTGACCCTAAACTCAACCTTAATACGGAGTGGACTTTTTACGAGGCAACCGAGGAAGAAATAGACAGTGCGGTACAAAAAGCCTATGAAGCATTTCAATCGTACAAGAATTTTTCAGGAAATAAAAAAGCGGAATTTTTAGATGCGATCGCGGAAGAAATCGAGGCTCTCGGAGATATTTTGATCGAAACCTATATGAAAGAATCCGGTCTACCCGAAGGACGTGCAAGGGGAGAACGTGGTAGAACCATGGGGCAATTAAGGGCTTTTTCCAATTTGCTAAGGGAAGGTTCCTGGGTAGAAGCTACCATAGACAGGGCTCAGCCGGATCGTGAACCGCTTCCTAAAATTGATATACGCAAAATGCTTTTTCCTGTAGGCCCTATTGCCGTCTTCGGAAGTAGTAATTTTCCTTTGGCATTTTCGACCGCCGGCGGAGATACGGCCAGTGCTCTTGCTGCGGGCTGCCCGGTAATTGTAAAGAGCCATCCAATGCACTCCGGTACCGGGGAATTGGTTTCGTCCGCCGTTATAAAGGCCGCCGAAAAAACAGGAATGCCCGATGGCCTATTTTCTAATTTAAACAGCAGTGGTATTGAGGTAGGTCAACAATTGGTATTCCATCCAAAAATCAAAGGTGTTGGGTTTACCGGTAGTATCAAAGGTGGTACGGCCTTGTATAAATTGGCAAACGACCGAAAAGAACCGATACCTGTATTCGCTGAAATGGGAAGTATCAACCCTGTCGTAGCCTTACCCTCAGCCCTAAATGAAAAAGGGGAAGAATGGGCAGAGAAATATGCCGGTTCAATTATGCTAGGGGCAGGGCAGTTCTGTACTAATCCAGGATTGATTTTAGGAATAAAGAGTACCTCACTGGATAGGTTTCTTGATTCCTTGGGCAAGGCCATTGAGAAATTAGAGCCTAGCTGCATGCTGCATCCGAACATACACGCCAACTATGAAAAAGGGAAACAAGAGGTTTCCGGCCAGGGAGGGGCAACCGTAATAGCAGATTATAGTGCTTCCGTTGCCGATAACTATGGACAACAGAAAGTATTGACCGTAAATGGGGCGAACTTCTTAAAAAACCCAAAGCTACACCAAGAGGTTTTCGGACCGTTCTCCATCGTGGTACGTTGTTCGGATGCTGCTGAACTTACAGAAGTCTTACATAAATTGGAAGGTCAGCTAACTGGTACTGTATTGGGCAGTGCAGGCGAGATAGAGAGTTACACAAAGGTAGTCGACGCCCTTACAAGTAGGGTGGGGCGTATTATATTCAACGGAGTACCTACCGGGGTAGAGGTATGCCCATCTATGCAACATGGCGGGCCATTTCCCGCAAGTACCGATAGCCGCTTTACCTCAGTGGGTACTTCGGCAATAAAGCGCTGGGTTAGGCCGATTTCTTTTCAAAACTGGCCTCAAGAGGCCTTGCCTGAAGAATTGAAAGATGACAACCCATTAGGGATAATGCGTATTCTTGATAGCGAACATTCCAAAGACCAAGTTTGATCATGCGAAGTCAATGATCGTTCGTATGTAGTAAATTGTAACACTTTTTGATAAAGATTAAGGACTTTCTGATACTTCATTAATTGGTTTTTTAAATGTCTCGATCAGTTTTTACTTGTATTGACGGCCACACTTGTGGTAACCCTGTAAGAGTGGTCGCCAAAGGCGGGCCCGAACTTATGGGTACTACCATGAGTGATAAACGCCAACATTTTCTAAAGGAATATGATTGGATTCGAAAGGGATTGATGTTCGAACCAAGAGGCCATGATATGATGAGTGGTAGTATCTTTTACCCACCCTCGGACCCGGCCAACGATTTGGGAATATTGTTCATCGAAACCAGCGGTTGTTTACCGATGTGTGGCCATGGAACCATAGGCTCGATAACCATTGGTGTTCAAGAAGGCTTGATAGTGCCCAAAATTCCAGGGAAAATCCGAATGGAAGCTCCTGCTGGACTCGTCGAAATCGAATATCATCAAATCGGGGATAAGGTTGATTGGGTCAAATTGACCAATGTGAAGTCTTATTTGGCCGCGGCCGATTTAAGGGTACAAAGCACCGAGTTGGGTGAGATTATCTTCGATGTGGCCTATGGGGGGAATTTTTATGCCATCATAGATCCACAACCCAATTTTATGGGGATTCAAGAATATTCAGCGGACGCCCTGATTCGTTTTAGTCAAGAACTTAGGGCGAGTATCAACGAAAAATATCCTGACTTGTTTATTCATCCTGAAGATTCAACCATAAGGGATGTAAGTCATATGCTATGGGCCGGGAGTACTATTTCGCCCTCGGCTACTGCCCGAAATGCAGTTTTTTATGGTGATAAAGCCATTGACCGATCCCCCTGTGGCACAGGAACTTCGGCTCGAATGGCCCAATGGTTCGCCAAGGGACTTCTAAAAGTTGGGGAAGATTTTGTCCACGAAAGTTTTATAGGCTCGCAGTTTATAGGCAGGGTGGTTGAAGAAACTAGATTGAAAGACAAAAAGGCCATTGTGCCGAGTATTCAAGGGTGGGCCAAAGTATATGGGCATAACGTAATCAGTATTGACGATGAAGATCCCTACGCTTATGGATTTCAGGTCATTTAAAATAATTTTTAGGAATTGACTAAAAAAATAATAATCATTGGTGGTGGTATAGTCGGCCTGAGTGCAGCTTATTTTCTACAAAAGGAAGGGCATGAGGTGACGGTAATCGATAAGTCCGACCTTACTTCAGGTGCCTCCTTCGTGAATGCGGGGTATATAACACCAAGCCATATTATTCCTTTGGCGGCACCTGGTATGATTGCCCAAGGAATAAAGATGATGTTCAATTCGGCCAGCCCGTTTTATATGAAGCCCCGTTGGGATATGGATTTTTTCAAGTGGGCATGGTATTTCAATAAATCTTCGACAAAAGAAAAGGTAGCGCGTGCGATTCCGGTTATAAAAGATATCAATATTTTAAGTCGCAATCTTTTTGAAGAAATAAAGGAATCTGGAGATTTAGGAGATTTTCAGCTCGAGCGGAAAGGCTTATTAATGCTCTATCAATCAGATACATCCCGTCAACATGAAATAGAAGTGGCGCGAAAGGCTAGTTTTCTTGGATTGGAGGTATCGGAGCTTGATCAAAAACAACTACAATCGATCGAACCCGAAATTGCGATTAAGGCCAAGGGAGCAATACATTACGAATGTGATGCACATACTACCCCTACTGAAATTATGCCCAAAATGATGGATTTTTTAAATAAGGTTGGGGTTAAAATCGAAAGGAACGTAGAAGTGATAGATGTGGTTGCCGATAAAAAGATGATTAAACAGGTTATTACCTCAAAAGGAAGCCATACGGCTGATGAGATTGTTATGGCTGCTGGAACTTGGAGCCATGGTCTCGCAAAAAAAATGAACATGAAGTTGCCTTTGCAAGGAGGAAAGGGGTATAGCATAAATGTGAAGAGGCACACCGGAATTTCAATACCTGCCATCTTGATGGAATCAAAAATGGCCGTTACTCCCATGAAAGGTTTTACTCGGTTTGCCGGAACCATGGAATTTTCAGGTATCAATGATACCATAAGACAAGAAAGGGTGAAGGCGATTGCCGAAGGAGCGAAGAAATACTATCCTGATATTTCGATTACGGAAGAAGAAATGAAAGCGGCCAAAACAGGTCTTCGCCCCGTTTCCCCTGATGGGCTCCCTTATATTGGGAAACCCGAGGAATATCAGAATCTTACCATCGCCACCGGACATGCGATGATGGGATGGAGTTTGGGCCCTGCCACGGGTAAATTGGTTTCTGAGATTATTTCGGGAAGCAAAACCTCAATGGATATTTCGGCGTTCTCTCCAGATAGAAGATTTTGAAATAGGTGTTTTTTTGGAGGAAACGTTAACGATTTGGCCTAGGATATGAGCTGTTCAAGGATTTCCTTTTTTATCTCATGACCGCCGTCAAAAGTTAATCGTTCTGCCCGGCCCTTAAAAAGTTCGTGAAGTATACTGGCTTCACTGGCTTGTCTTTCTCTGGTAAGATATTCGTCCTTGTCCCCTACAATAGAGGTAATCTTGGTTTTATGGGCAAGCAAGAAGTCAAAATCCGATGGCTTTAGTTCCTTAGGAATACCTCCTGCATACAGCACCAAATGGTGACAATTCAATTGGGATTTTGCCAGCCATCTCATAGCAACTGAGACTCCTTGTGAGAATCCTAGAACAATTAAATTATTTGCAGATTCTAAATTTTCCTCCTCTTTTAATGCATCTAGATAAGCGATAACATTTTGAGTTTCCAACACCGTATTTTCTTTTGTTAACCAGCTGGCACCAACATTTCGATAATCTTTGCCGAGATAATATTTTGAAGGTGCTTGGGGGGCAATAATATAGTTTTCGTTGGTAGGTAATTCATCAAAATGGCGTAAAAAATAACGGCTGAGGTAACCAATTCCATGAAGAACGACCCAGATGTTTTTGGTTTCTTTAGTAAAGGAATTTAAGGTGGCATAGGTATTAGTGGTTTTATAGGTGACTTTCTTTTCAAAATATTCCATACTCAATCTTCGTAAATGAATGCTTTCTATTGGTCGTGTATTGTTTAATTTTACTAAAAATAAACGATATGGACGGTTACAGGGAGAAAATTTTGAAAGTTTGTAATACTTCCTCCAAGAATACTTTAATGGAGACTTTGAATATTGAGTATATCGATGTGGGTGAAAACTTTTTGGTCGCAAAAATGCCTGTGAATACAAAGGTGCATCAGCCGGATGGCGTTTTGCACGGGGGCGCTATGGTTGCTTTGGCCGAAAGCGTGGGCAGTATGGCTTCCTACATTTTTCTCGATGCTCAAAAATTTTATGTCAGGGGCATAGAGATATCCGCCAATCATGTGAAGAGCGTCCGGGACGGAGAGGTTTTTGCAAAGGCACTCGTTGTACACAAAGGACGCACCACCCAATTGTGGGACATCAAAATTACCGATGCCGACAATAATTTGGTTTCGATATGCAAACTGACAACTATCGCACTTCCCAAAAAATAGAGATTCTTGGACTTTTACGAAAAAATTGAAAAGCATATTGCGGCAAAGCTACCCCTGGTAGTATATCGCAAACCAAGTGAAAGGTTAATTCATGCAATCTTACAGAAAGACGATGAATTAAAGTATCTCAATGACTTTACCGAAAGTGGATTCATATTTGCTCCCTTTGATAGTGAAAAGCGAATCGTGTTGATGCGTTCCGATGAAAATTTTCGGTTTGAACCCTCCATTAATGCTGACCACAGGGGTTTTGTCATCTCATCGCCAGTCGAAGTGAATACCGATCAAAAAGATTTTCACATCGGGATGGTTAAAGAGGGTATCGCAAAAATCGATGAAGGAGTACTGCAGAAAGTGGTGTTGTCAAGACGTTTTACTGTAGACGTCAATTCTCGCCCGGTCGAATTATTTAAAAGGCTCTCGGCCACTTATCCGAACGCCTTTTGCTATCTATGGTATCATCCGAAGGTAGGTTTATGGCTTGGGGCAACCCCAGAAATATTAATGACGCTCGAGAACACCAGGTTTACAACCACTTCTTTAGCAGGTACCCAGCCCTATAATGATTCTAAAGCCCCTTCGTGGGGTAAGAAAGAAATTGAAGAACAAGCCCTCGTCACAGATTATATTTTAGGGTCTCTAAAGGACAAGGTTACAGACCTTGTGCAGTCGGAAACGGAATCTGTTCGTGCAGGTAAGCTATGGCATCTAAGAACCAAGATAACAGGGGTTTTAGCACATGAAAATCTGGAAAACATTATAAAGGCTTTACATCCGACGCCGGCCGTATGTGGTCTTCCCAAACTAACGGCCAAAGAATTTATCACGAATCATGAGGGGTATGATCGTGAATTTTACACCGGTTTTCTGGGGGAATTGAACTTTAGTTTTAATAGCTCAAAAAAAGGGGATAGGGCCGATTTCGATAGGGTACCTCATATTCGTGGCACGAAGTCCTCATTGTACGTCAATCTCCGTTGTACGAAAATAACGAATAAAAGCGCATTTGTTTATGTGGGAGGGGGTATTACCCGAAGTTCCGAACCTGAAGATGAATGGGAAGAAACAATAGCTAAAAGCAAAACGGTGCTACAGGCCTTGCAAAATTAAGAGTATCGTATTGACGATTGGTTTTAGAAGTTCTTACGTTGTATTTTTGTATTCCATGAAATACTCCAGCATACCTTTGGCCCAATTAGTGGTGAAACATTGTAAGGCGAAAGAAGTTAAAAACATTGTAATTTCACCAGGGTCTAGAAATGCTCCACTTATTATCGGCTTTACCGAAGACCCTTATTTTTCATGTTTTAGTATTGTTGACGAGCGAAGTGCAGCTTTTTTTGCCTTGGGTATTGCGCAAAAGACCAAAGAACCAGTGGCGGTGGTTTGTACTTCGGGAAGCGCCCTCTTAAACTATTATCCTGCAGTAGCGGAAGCGTTCTATAGCGAAATACCACTAGTCGTACTTTCCGCAGATAGGCCACCTTATAAAATAGATGTGGGAGATGGCCAAACTATACGCCAAGATCACGTTTTTCACAGACACATTGGGTATTCCGCAAATTTGAAACAAGATGTTTCCCATGCGCCGGAAAAAATTTATGAATACGCGCCCCAATGGTTATCGACCACTACCTTAGATTTGGCTCAGAAAAAAATACAAGGGTTTAATGACAACGAATTGAATGTCGCTTTGAACGTAGCCAAGGGCAGTAAATTGCCTGTACATATTAATATTCCATTTGAAGAGCCTCTTTACGACACGGTTTTAGAGCCTTCAATAAATGCGGTTATTGACCCTATTGCTATAGAAAAATATACAAATGTTCCCAATATTAAAAAATACGCGGATATTTGGAATAGCTCTCTGCGAAAAATGGTGTTGGTGGGTGTCAACGAACCTAATTCGCTTGATCAGCGTTTTTTAGATCAGCTTGCGGAAGACCCTTCGGTAATCGTTTTAACCGAAACTACTTCCAATTTGCATCATCCTAATTTTTTTAGCAGTATCGATAGTCTAATAGCTCCTGTGGAGAGGTCTGCAAACAGTGAAATGTTCTTTAAAGAATTAAGACCTGATATCTTACTGACTTTTGGTGGTTTGATCGTCTCAAAAAAAATAAAGGCATTCTTACGTAAATATAAGCCTGCACATCATTGGCATATCAATGAAATAAGAGCCTATGATACGTTCTACTCTTTAACGTACCACTTTAAGATTGATCCCAATCGCTTTTTTACTTTGTTTACCCCGCATATTTCAAGAAGTGAAGACGGTTATTATACTTTTTGGAATACGAAACGAGAGCAGTATGAGCAGGAAAGGGAAAAGTATCTTAAGCAGATAGGTTTTTCGGATATGCAAGCTTTTCATGTAATTGTGAAGAACATACCAAAGGGATATCAGGTACATTTGGCGAACAGTTCTACGGTTCGCTATGCACAATTATTCGACTTAGATGCATCTTTAAAAGTGTATTGCAATAGGGGAACGAGTGGTATCGATGGGAGTACCTCTACAGCAGTGGGAGCTGCATATTATGCGAAAGACTCCACCTTATTAATAACGGGAGACCTCAGTTTTTTTTATGATAGTAACGGGTTATGGAATAATTATTTGCGCCACGATTTTAGAATTATCCTACTCAATAATAATGGTGGGGGTATTTTTAGGATTCTTCCTGGCCATGAAGAAAGCGAGAACTTTAGTACCTATTTTGAAACAGCACATCAACACAACGCGGAACACCTTAGCCTTCAGTATGGTTTGCATTATAGCCTAGTAGCCGATGAATCGAGATTATATGATGCTTTAAAAGAATTCTACAAACCTGGAAAAGCCCCTAAAATACTTGAAATCAAGACGCCGCGATTAACGAACGATAAAATTTTGCTTGGTTATTTTGATTTTATATCTTCGGCTCATTATTAACCATTAACATATTTTAACACTAACTATTATGAGCAGTAAAAGAGACGAATTAATCGCAAAGTATGCGGAAGACATCAAAGAAAAATTTGGCCAGAGTGTGGACATGGATCTTCTGACCAAGGTAACCATAGGCCTTGGGCCCGCTATCTACAATTTAGATGCCTCTAAGGTATCGGGTGGCGATGAGAAGGAACTTCAGACCGTAAAGAACAATTATCTGATCAAAAAATTAGGGATGAAGGATGATCCCAAATTGATGGATGCCATTAAGACTGTCGTTGAAAAATACGGTTCTGCTAATAAAAATAAACACCGTGCCGTAGTTTATTATATGCTCTGCAAGCATTTTGACAAGGCTTCTGCCTATAACTAATAGTTAAGGTAAATTATTATTTATCCGTCCGCCTACTGGCGGACGGTTTTTTTTTACCCAAAATTTAAAGATTACTTTGATTACTTTTGCCAGATGATCGAATTGGGAAATTATAACGAACTCGAGGTATTGAGAGATACTAGCGTAGGTCTTTTTTTAGGAAGCAAGACCGGAACAGAAATACTCCTACCCAACAAGTATGTGCCAAAATCTGCAGAAATCGGAGATAGATTAAATGTTTTTTGTTATTTAGACCATGAAGAGCGACCTATAGCTACTACCCTTGAACCAACAGTGATCCGAAACCACTTTGGGTTTTTAAAAGTAGTGGAGGTCAATAGAATAGGGGCCTTTATGGATTGGGGCCTTGAAAAGCACTTGTTGGTTCCCTTCAGTGAGCAAAGGGATAAGATGAAGGAGGGACAATGGTATGTCATTCGATGCTATATGGACGATGTATCGTTTCGATTGGTGGGGTCGAATAAGATTTATAAATTTTTGACGAATGAGAAACTCACCGTTAAAGAACGCGAGGAAGTAGACCTGCTGTTCACCCGTATGACCGATTTGGGTTGGGAGGTCATTATTAACGATTTGCATAAAGGGCTCGTATATGCTGATGAGATATTTCGAAAAGTGGCCGTTGGTAAACGCACCAAAGGATTCATAAAAAAAATACGTCCCGACAATAAAATCGATGTTTCCCTACAACCTTTGGGGGAGAAAATCTTAGAACCCACCGCCCGAGCTATCTACGAGAGGTTAAAAAGTTCAGATGGCTTTCTTCCGCTACATGATAAGAGTGATCCGATGGTGATCAAGACTGAAATGCAGATGAGCAAAAAGACCTTTAAGAAAGGAATTGGTATATTATATAAGGATAGAAAAATAGAGATTAAGGAAGATGGAATTTACCTCGTTTGAAGCCCGGATTGGAAGTCTGTAACGTTCCCTGAAACCCAATAGGCCATATTTTAATCAAAAACAGTATTAAATCGGTAAGAATTTGAAAATCAATACCGTAGGCCTTATACCACACTTGAGTAATGATATACCACATAAAATGATGATTTTACAACATTCTAAAGATGTAGTTCATCGATCTTAGAGGTATTTTAGTAACTTTAGCGTCAAAACCCCGAAAACCTATTTGTATGCCCTTTATTGAAGAAAGTGATCTTTTAGAGTTGCATAAAGATATTGACAAAGCCCAAATAATAAACGAACGCCTGCTCGACCAAATAAAATTCAAGAACAAGGAAATACGGAAAAGAAAATTACAACGTAACGTCCTTGCTGGTATTACAGGACTTTTTCTTATTGGTGCCTTGGTCGTTTTCTCTTTTTCAGCGGGCCGAACCGTTTCAAGAAGTTATGAGACCTCAAGTAACCTTTTGGTTTCTATCGACAGCCTTGATGCAATCAAATCGAGAATTGATAATCTCCGACAGCAAAACGAAGAACTGAGCTTGGTCAAGGAATTTTACCTTGCCAAAGAATTTTTAGAGAAAGAGAAGATCTATTCTGTTCAGATAAAATCTTTTGTCGACAATAATATGACCTTGGCCTCAGAAGCGTTGACCAACACACTCTTTGTAAAAACAAATCCTTTTTACTCGTACTCTTTGGGAACGTTTGAAACCTTGGAAGAAGCTCAGCGGTTTCGGGAGCAATTGGTGGGCCTTGGTTTTCAAGATGCCTTTGTAGCCTCTTATAAAGATGGAAAACGAATTAAAATAGAAGATCCTTTTTAATTTTGACTAAACTAATTTCCTGGCTAAAAGCTGCTAGGTTGAGAACACTACCACTATCCGTATCGGGTGTAGTTATCGGTACGGCATTGGCAAACTACTATGGTACTAATAACCTTTTGATATTTATATCTGCATTGATGACGACTATCGGCTTTCAAGTTACCTCTAATTTCGCGAATGATTATGGAGATGGTCTCAAGGGAACAGACGGTACAAATAGAATTGGTCCGAAAAGGGCTTTGCAGAGCGGCATGCTTTCTAAAAAAGAACTGAAAATGGGCATTGTCATTTCCATTTTGATGGATATCCTTTTGGTATTCGTAACGATTTATCTCTCTTTCGGTTTGAACAACCTCTTTTATCCCTTGGTGTTTTTAATGTTGGGCGGAGCAAGCATCTGGGCGGCCATAAAGTATACGGTGGGTGATAGGGCCTATGGATACCGTGGTTTGGGCGATATTTTTGTTTTTGTTTTTTTCGGACTTTTAGGAGTTCTAGGAACCCTTTTCCTTTTTACCAAAACACTGACATTTGTGGCTCTCTTACCAGCATGCACTATCGGTTTTCTTAGTGTAGGCGTATTGAACCTTAACAATCTTAGAGATTATAGATCGGACAAGGAGTCAGGAAAGAATACGCTTATCGTAAAAATGGGTTTTAAATGGGGGAGGGCATACCACTTGACGTTATTGATTATGGCATTTGCCAGTATATCAGTTTTTTCAATACTATGTTTCTCCGGTTGGTACCAATTTTTGTATCTCATTGCTTTCGTGCCTATAGCCGTTCATTTTCGAAAAATATATCTAATACAAAACGCAGATTTAATTGACCCTGAGCTAAAAAAATTGGCTATTAGCACCTTTTTTTTGGCCGTACTGATTTACATCAGTTGTAATAATTTTTTGTAATTTTAAACCTTAAACCTACTAAATACTACCAGCTTTGGAACAACCAATTAAAATTCTTATCGTAGAGGACAATGTGATTATTGCCGATGACATGCAGTCGATGCTTGAAGAAATCGGATACGAAATAGTTGATAATGTTATTGTATATGAACAGGCCGAAGAAGTGCTTAGAACCCAGCAGGTCGACCTTGTTTTAATCGACATAATTCTTGCATCTGATAAAACGGGAATCGATCTGGGCAAGCACATTCGTGAAAATTACGATATACCTTTTATCTTTGTAACATCGAACTCCGATAGGGCGACCGTAGAAAATGCAAAAACCGTTAAGCCAAACGGTTATTTGGTCAAGCCGTTCGAACAGCAAGACCTGTATACCTCAATTGAAATAGCACTTTCAAATTTCAGTTACTCTGGTAAATCTGGAGGTCCAAGTTATAGTCAGGAAGAAGCACCCATGTCAAATGCGGTCTTGAAAGATTCGATTTTTGTAAAAAAGCAACATTTGTATTACCGAATTCAGTTTAGTGACATTCGGTTCATTAAGGCCGATAATGTTTACCTTGAAGTGAACACGGTCGATAAGAAATTTTTAGTGAGGTCTCCTCTAAAAGATTATTTGGAAAAGCTTCCTAAGAACAAATTTTATAGGGCACATAAGTCCTACATTGTCAATGTTGATCATATAGATGCCATTAATTCGAAAGATATTATGATCAAAGATACGCTGATTCCAATTTCCAAAGATTTTAAAGAATTCATCATTTCGGCGATGAATTCTTAATACTTAGACCTATGCGGAATAGGATGCTGACGATATCCCCATAGTTGATATCTGTCTGGCCGTAGTGTATATGCGTTATGGCATTCGGGCCCTAATTATCTAAATAACTTCAAAGGGAACGTACACCACAAAAAATAGCTGTTACACAACATTCCTACCCCTCCCTTATACACAAATTATATCTTTGATGGAGTGGGGCAAATCTGGACAAAACCAAGATTTTGATTAGCAATGAACGTTGTATCTAGTTCTGAAAAGAAATCCCTAGTAGTAGTTACAGTTTTATAATAGTTACATTTTGTAGTATAAAATCAGGGGCAAAAAGATTTTACCATAAACGGTACTATTGCAAACAACTTTTTTAAGGTAATTCGATTGAGCTTATTATGAGGCTTACCAAGAAAATTTAGTGAAGCAATAACACTAGACTAGTTTCGGTATTGTTCCCCAAACAGTTATGAAAAAACTTTGCGAGAACATTTTATTGCTTTTTTTTGGTCTTTTCACCATAGGTTTTTCCTTTGCCCAAGAAGGGAACCAACCCGAAAAGAATCCATTTGAACAGTTCCAGGATCTGAATAATGCCGATGAGCAGTTAAATTATTTTTTCAATTCCCAAAACCTGTATCGCGAGACCTCTACCTACGATTGGCTGGATTTAGTAACCATTCGATATCTGAACCCTGCCAAACAAGACGAGGACACAGAAAATATCGAGAAATACCGGCTGATCCAATCAAAGATATTTTATGATCTAGGGGACTACGATAAAAGTCTTGCCATTTCTAAAGATCTCTATGCCGTTAAGGACAGTTTGAATATCTATATTAAGTCAAAACTTCTTGATTTAATGGACGATAATTACGGCCAATTAAAAATGTACCCGCAGCAGATCGATGTACGTAAAGAAAAACGGGAGCTCGGAATCACCGACAATGTAGCCTTCTACGACATCTATTCCAATTTGGGTTTGCACAGAACGGCCATGAACGATTATATAGCTAAGGTGAAGAAGACCCTTGAAGAAAGTGACTTTTATGCCCAAGCCGAGTATTACAACGCTGTGGGCGATTTTCTTAGGTTGGACGAATCCGTACCAACGGCATTGAGTAATTATAAAAAGGCCAAAGGTTTTATCGACGTATTCTTGAGCGATATCACCCGAAAAAAAACGGAGAAAGCCACCCAGGATGCCTTGTTTCTAAAAGGAATCATTGACGGGAACATTGGTAAAACCCACTTGCAATTAAAGCAATACGAAGAGGCCATACCCTATCTGGAAAGTGCAATCAAGGAACTCAAAGAAAATGGAATTGCCCGATCGGCAACCTCAGAGAATATTACAGAGAACAGCTTGGCTATTTCCGAATGCTACCTTCAACTTAATGATTACGCTAATGCCACCGACTATCTGAGCGATAATTTACAAGCTTCGACCACAGAAAATATCTTGCACAAAAATCGTTTATTGGCATTGTATTACGACAAAACAGGAGACTATAAGAATGAGACCCTGTACCTCAGAAAGAATATCCGGATACAAGATTCAATTAGCGAGAACGAGTCGGAATTGCGAAAGCAGCAATTGGCAACAGTAATGGGTCAGGAAATGGAACTTTCAAAAGCGCTTTTAGCAGATCAGAAAATAGCGTTGGAGAAATCAAGAAGCGATATTTTAGAAAAAGATCGTAGCATTAACTTAGTACGTATCTCATTACTCTTTACACTGCTTGGTTTTGCAGGACTAGTCTATGCTTACCTAAAAAGTATCAAGAACCAACGTTTGATCGCCGAACAGAAGTACATCATAGAAAACTCCTTAGTTGAAAAAGATTCACTCTTAAAAGAAATTCACCATAGGGTAAAGAACAACCTCCAGATGGTATCTAGTTTATTAAGCCTTCAAACCAAGAACACGCGAAGTAAAGCTGCTATTGAGGCACTCGAAGAAGGCAAGAGCAGGGTAAAGGCCATGGCTCTTATCCACCAAAAACTATATCAGAATGAAGATCTTTCCGTAATTGAAATGCAGAGCTATATAGAGAGTTTGATAAACAGTGTGCAGTCAGTATACAAGAAAGGTGGGCATAATATCAATATTACTATTGATGCCGAGGGCGTTGAATTGGATATTGATAGGGCCATACCTTTTGGCCTAATGCTGAATGAATTGGTGTCTAACTCTTTTAAATATGCTTTTCCCGATGATGATGAGAACGGAAAAATTTATATACATATCAGAAAAAATGGAGAAAATGAAGGATATTTCGAGTACTCCGATAATGGTATAGGCCTACCGGAAGACTCCGAGGAAAGAGCCAAATCTTCAATGGGAATACGTCTTATGAACCGTTTGGCTAATCAATTACAAACTACATTGAATATTGATAGAAGTTCCGATGATGGGGTGCGCTATTGGTTCAATTTTAAGTAGGAATTTGTCAAAAGTATGCAGTGACTTACTTAAATTTGAAGTGAACCTATAACATCTCAAGACATGAAAATCACCTTTCTTGGTCACGCTTCTTTTTATATTGAAACAGATAATCATAAATTACTGATAGACCCTTTCATTTCGGGTAATGAAAAGGCAAAGGGTATTATCGATATAAATACTTTAGACCCCGATTATATTTTGGTTACCCATGCCCATCAAGACCATATCCTTGATGTCGAAGAAATAGCGAAAAAATCAGGTGCTACGATCATTAGTAATTATGAGATTGCAACTCATTACGAGAATAAAGGGTTGAAAGCGCACCCAATGAACCACGGGGGCCGCCGAAAATTCGATTTCGGCACTCTTAAATATGTGAATGCCATTCATACTTCTTCCTTTCCCGACGGCTCCTACGGTGGGCAACCTGGGGGGTTCCTGATTTCAGTAGATGGCAAGAATATTTATGTCGCCGGCGATACAGCTTTGACTATGGACATGAAGCTTATTCCACTTAGCGTAACCCTAGATTTGGCAATTATGCCTATCGGGGATAATTTTACGATGGGAGTGGATGACGCCATAGTTGCCTCCGATTTTGTGGAGTGTAATAAAATTTTGGGATGCCATTACGACACTTTCGGATACATCGTAATAGATCATGACGAAGCCCTTGAAAAGTTCAAAAAAGCAGGAAAAACTCTTTTACTACCTAAAATTGGCGAATCCATCGAGGTATAGGGTGAAATTTGCGCCTAAATATTAATTCCGATCAAACGGTACTTTGACAACTCCGGTTGCATGAACCACAAAAGGAGTTTAGAATAAAAATCTGCAGGACAGGTCAACCAGGTACGGTATGTTTTGAATATATTTCGAAACACAATAGCTTTTGGATTGGGTTACAACGGCCTAAGCTTGGCTAGAGCCCAATCATTTTATTCCTTTTACTCAAGACAAACTTCTGGTATAGTTCCATTCGGTTTTAACCAGTGCTTCTAATTAATACTTACTACATTAAAGAGATTCAAAATATAGCTAAATTTGAACTTATCGTATGAAAGCCTTCTACAAAAAATATATTCTGAATTTTAAACGACCAAGCGGTACTTCGCGTGGTGTACTCACCGAAAAGGAAACTTGGTTTTTGATTTTAGAAGCGAATGGAAGGTACGGCATCGGAGAATGTGGTTTACTTCGAACATTGAGCATAGATGATGTGGAAAGTTACGAGGAGCAACTAAAATGGACGTGTAATCATATTGACCTTGGTAAGCATGAACTACTAAAACGACTAACTACCTATCCCAGCATACAGTTCGGTATTGAGCAGGCGTTTCTGTCTTTGGCCTCTCCCGATCCATTTGTACTGTTTCCGTCCGAATTTGTATCAGCTAACAGCCCTGTCTCTATTAATGGCTTGATTTGGATGGGAGATGAGGGTTTTATGCATCGTCAGATAATCCAAAAACTAAAGGAAGGTTTTAGATGTATTAAAATGAAGATAGGGGCTATCGATTTTGATACTGAAGTAGCCCTGCTGGCCTCCATCCGTAAAAAATATTCTGAAGATGAAATTGAATTGCGGGTCGATGCGAACGGAGCATTTGAACCTTCGAACGCCCTGGAGAAACTTAAAGTGCTTTCAAAATTTGGAATACATTCTATCGAACAACCTATTAAGTCTGGGCAAACCACTGAAATGGCAAAATTATGTAGAGTCTCGCCTTTGCCTATCGCCTTGGATGAGGAGCTTATTGGCGTTTTGGATGTTGCGAAAAAGCGAGCCCTATTACAAAATATAAGGCCTCATTATATAATTCTTAAGCCAAGTTTGATAGGAGGCTACAAGGGTAGTAGTGAGTGGATTCGGATTGCGGAAGAATTGAAGGTTAAATGGTGGGTAACCAGTGCTTTGGAGAGCAATATTGGCCTAAATGCCATTGCCCAGTGGACCTATACACTTCAAAGCGAAATGCCTCAGGGACTTGGGACAGGAGGTTTATATACGAATAATTTCAAGAGCCCCCTGACCGTCGCTGATGGGAAGCTATACTACAACGCTAAAAAGCATTGGAAAAATAAATTAATTGAAAACTTATGTACATAGAGCAAGGCTACAAAGGAGATATCGGCCTTTGGAAATACTTTTTAATACCACTTGGTTTTATCGGTTTAATGGTTCTTAACTACGCCGCTATTAAATTGTTGAATCTCGACGTGGAGGCCATTATGGAAGCAGAAATAAGTAAGAAAGGGGCTAACCGATTTTTAATCGAAATGTTGCTTCCCTTTGTCGTAGGTCTAGGCCTTCTTTTTCTTTGGGTAAAATTTGTGCACAAACAATCTTTAAGGTCACTGACCACGGCTAGAAAAAAAGTAGATTGGAAACGAATCTTATTCGCTTTCGGTCTTTGGTCACTGATTTCTATTTTTTTAACCGGTCTAGATGTACTTGTATTTTCACCGGACGATTATGTATTCAATTTTAATGGGGAACTTTTTATATACCTTTTCTTTATCGCGGTGCTTCTCATACCGATACAGACCAGCTTTGAAGAATATTTGTTCAGGGGTTACATGATGCAGGGTATTGGTATAATGGCAAAAAATAGGTGGGTACCTTTGGTGGTTACCTCCGTACTGTTCGGACTCATGCACTTAGGAAATCCGGAGGTCGAAAAACTAGGCCCTGGTATTATGGTCTATTATATCGGCACAGGTTTTTTCTTAGGAATTCTTACTTTAATGGATGAAGGTCTGGAACTCGCCCTCGGATTCCATGCTGCCAATAATTTAACCACAGCATTATTGGTGACCGCTGATGCGACTGCATTTCAGGTCGATGCTATTTTTAAGAATACGGCCGAGCTTACGTTGGGGTGGGATGTATTTGTACCGATATTTGTTATTTTTCCGATACTTCTGTTCATCTTTTCCAAGAAGTATAAGTGGAGAGGCTGGAAAGAGCGCTTGTCCGGTAAAATAGTTTCTAAAGAAACCTTCATCGCCCAACATGCTGAGACACCTTAAAATTCATAGGAATTTCAAGCTAAACGGTATTGATTATCGTAAGGATGATCTTAAGGAGGTGGCCTATAGTTTGATTAAGGAAGGAGAGGCCTATGAGAAATCAATTGGTGATTTTCTCTTACATTGGCTCGACGATTCTACAATAGTCGAGGTAAAGACTTCAGGGTCTACAGGAAAACCTAAGGTTATAATACTTCAAAAAGAACAAATGGTTAATTCGGCCTTGGCTACGGCCGATTTTTTTGGTTTGAGACCTGGCAATTCCGCTTTTTTGTGCTTGCCAGCTGAGTATATCGCAGGTAAAATGATGTTGGTAAGGGCAATGATGTTAGGACTTGCCCTTGATTTTGTCGAACCTGCGTCAAAACCTGATTTTAGAGAACAACATTATGATTTCTGTGCGATGGTACCCCTTCAGCTAAAGAATTCCCTAGATAGTCTTACACAATTTCGTAAAGTAATCGTCGGTGGGGCCGCAGTATCGGAAGACCTGAAAAGTGAGCTCTGGGAACTGGACGGGCACACCGAAGTTTTTGAAACTTACGGTATGACAGAGACCATTACGCACGTGGCCGTTAAACAGGTGAGTCCTGAGTCAGCATGCGGAACACATTTTAAAGCCGTTTCCGGAGTACGTTTTTCAATCGACAATAGAAATTGTTTGGTTATAGACGCGCCTCGTATTTGCAACCAGCGGGTAATCACCAATGATTTGGTGACCTTGTATTCGGATACGGAATTCAAGTGGTTGGGCAGATTTGACAATGTCGTGAATTCCGGAGGTGTAAAACTATCTCCTGAGACTATAGAAAAGAAATTGTCAACGCTAATCGGCTCTCGATTTTTTATTGCCGCATTGCCCGATAAGCGCCTGGGAGAAAAATTGATTCTTGTTCATGAAGGTTTTGCCGATACCGAAGTCCTTCTAAAAAAAATAAGTACCATTAAAACCCTTGATAAATTTGAAATTCCCAAAGCTGTATATTGCCTGCCGAGGTTTCGGGAAACGGCAAACGGTAAAATTAAAAGAAGTACGACGCTTCGAATGATAAAGCGCTGAAAAATGGACACTTTTTTCCTTATCTTTAATGTATACCTGATTCTAGGAGTGTTTGGATACACATACCCTAGCATTACAGGTAAAATTTGAAACATGGGGCTAAGGGCAAGAACAACAACTTTTATTCTGTTTATATTTTTAGGGTGCTGGCATGCCAATAGCCAAGAGTCGGATACCCTAATTTCAGGAACGGTTTTGGCCGATAGACGCCCCCTGGAAAATGCAAACGTGGTTTTGAAGGGAACGAACCAAGGTGTAAAAACGAATTACAAAGGTGAATTTTCAATTGCAGCAGGGAAAAATGACACTCTTTTGGTATCCTATATCGGAATGCGTACCACTGAAATGGTGGTCGATGGTGACGCTCCCTTGGAAATTATATTACTTCCAAAGATTGAACAGCTCGATGAGGTCAGGGTGAAGGGAAAGAAACGTTCGAGACGCAAAACCTTGCTGGCCGATTACCCTACGGACAAAAGTCTTATCAAAACCTCTAGGGGTATACTCGACCAAGACCAATCTTCCTCATTTTTTCGGGTCGTCGATGGAGAAGACCTGGTAGTAATAGGAGATATCTTGACGGCTATAAAGGTACATTTCCCGAACATGGTCGTAGATCGAACGACAAATCCTATGGATCCTACGGTCTATTTTCCGAGTTTAAGTGATACAGAGCGTGCGGTTATTTTCGATGTCGATGGTTTTATTTACGAAAAGGCACCGACCTATTTGGACATTAGCATGATAGATCGCATTGCAGTATTGAGAAGAAACGCGGCCTTTTCCAGATATGGTCCGCAAGGGGCCGGTGGGGTCATCGTGATAAACACCAAACATCAAACACGTATTGATGAGGCAGGAATTGACCGTAGGTACGACAATATGGGATTGATCGATAGTATCTATGGCCAATTGAATGCAAACGGATTGGCCACAGTACTACCTCCTTACATGATAAAAATTACGAATGCCGCTACCCAAAAGGAAGCTCTCAAAACTTTCGAAAGTCAAAAACAATACTATGGTGATTCGGTAAATTATTACCTTGATATGGCCGATTATTTTAGAAAAAAGTGGAACAATACCAAAAAGGCCCAAAAAATTCTGGAGGATACAGAACATATTTTTGGGCGTCAGGCACAGTCACTCAGGGCATTGGCTTATACATATGATCAACAAGGGGAGTGGGATAATGCGCTTCGTATTTACCTTAAAATACTTAAACTCGAGTCAAAAGCGGCCCAATCTTTTTTCGATGTAGCAGAAACATACGCGCGCTTAGGGAATTACCGAAAATCCTTGGCCGTGTACGCACGTTATGAATATGCCATTAGAAATTTAGACTCCATACCCTTTGAGGAACTAGGGGCCGATTACCTGATGACCACAGAATCAATTAATATCATCCGCTTAAAAGGGAAGGAGCTTTCCATTACTACTGACGCCGATGCCTTAACCGATGTTCGCAATACTAGATTAGTATTTGAGTGGAATACGGAACAAGCGGGGTTCGAACTTCAGTTGCAGGGCCCGAATGAAGACTACTACAGTTGGGAAAATACTCTTGATACCACCGATACCTTACTTTTGGCACAGCGGGAAAAGGGATATTTGAGCAAGCAGTTTTTTCTAAAGGATGAAGAGCGTGGCCCTTGGAAACTCTATGTGACCCATCTTGAAAAAAGCAAAAATATACCGGTTTATTTAAAAGTTACGTCTTATTTCGATTTTGGTACACCGAGGCAGACAAGTAAAATCAATGTATTCCAATTGGCCCCAAAGCAAATACCTAGATTTCTATTGACCATCGATACAAGCGAAAAAACAACACTCTATTAAACTTGCAGCACCCCTAAATTGAAGTCTTTTGTAATAGGTGCATGGTTGGCCGCTTCAATGCCCATCGATATCCATTTTCGGGTGTCCAGAGGATCGATAATCGCATCTGTCCATAATCTTGCCGCACCATAATAAGGTGATACCTGTTCATCATAGCGGTCCTTGACTTTTTTGAAAAGGGCTTTCTCTTTTTCAGCAGTGATGGTTTCTCCTTTCTTTTTTAAAGAGGCTTTTTCGATCTGCAAAAGAACCTTTGCCGCAGAATTACCGCTCATGACGGCGAGTTCAGCACTTGGCCAAGAAACGATAAGCCGGGGGTCATAGGCTTTTCCACACATAGCATAGTTGCCGGCACCATAGCTGTTTCCGATAACTACCGTGAATTTTGGTACTACGGAGTTGCTTACCGCATTGACCATTTTGGCCCCGTCCTTAATGATGCCACCTTGCTCACTCTTGCTGCCTACCATAAAACCCGTAACATCCTGTAGAAATACCAAGGGGATTTTTTTCTGGTTGCAATTGGCGATAAATCGCGTGGCCTTATCGGCCGAATCGGAATAAATAACCCCACCGAACTGCATTTCACCTTTTTTAGTTTTCACTACTTTTCTTTGGTTGGCCACGATGCCCACCGACCAGCCCTCAATGCGCCCATAGCCGGTGAGTATAGTTTTGCCATAACCTTCTTTATATTGTTCGAATTCAGAATTATCGACTAGCCGTCTTATGATTTCCAGCATGTCATACTGTTCGGTGCGCGAGTGGGGTAGGAGACCGTAAATATCATCAGGATTTTCCTTGGGTTTGCTAGGGCTTGCCCGATTGTAGCCGGCACGGTCAAAATCTCCTATTTTATCCATTATTTTTTTTATGGTACGCAGCGCATCTGAATCATCTTTGGCTTTATAGTCCGTTACGCCACTGATCTCGCAGTGCGTAGTGGCGCCTCCTAAGGTTTCGTTATCAATATCTTCCCCGATGGCAGCTTTGACCAAATAGCTTCCTGCTAAAAAAATGCTTCCGGTCTTGTCAACGATTAGCGCTTCATCGCTCATTATGGGCAAATAGGCGCCTCCGGCTACGCAGCTTCCCATGACAGCAGCTATTTGCGTAATTCCCATGCTGCTCATTATGGCGTTGTTCCTAAAAATACGTCCAAAATGTTCCTTGTCCGGAAATATTTCATCTTGCATGGGCAAGTAAACACCAGCACTATCGACCAAATATATTATGGGCAGGCGGTTTTCAATAGCTATTTCCTGGGCCCTGAGGTTCTTCTTTCCTGTGATCGGAAACCAAGCACCTGCTTTTACGGTCGCGTCATTAGCAACAACAATGCATTGCTTTTCGGAAACGTAACCTATTTTGACCACGACCCCCCCTGAGGGGCAGCCTCCGTGCCCTTCATACATGCCACCTCCTGCCAATGTTCCGATTTCAATACTTCTCTTATCCTTATCCAATAAAAAATCAATCCGCTCGCGAGCCGTCATCTTGCCTTGGGCATGTTGTTTTTCAATTCGTGCTTTTCCACCTCCCAATTTGGCTTTGGCAATTCTCTGCTTCAGTTCTGATAGAAGAAGTTTATTGTGGTCTTCGTTTTTGTTGAATTTTAAATCCATCGAAATTTGTGTCTTTGAGTCCCTAAAGATAAGCAGTAAAAATGTTTACATTTGGAAAAACCCAAAATTCATATGGTTCAGGAAATACGTTGGGGCATAGTAGGCCTCGGAAGAATTGCACATACTTTTGCACAAGATTTGGCATTGGTCAATGGCGGAAAATTGACGGGGGTGGCTTCAAGAAGTTTAGAAAAGGCACAGGTTTTCGCAAACCAGTACGGGGCAGAACATGCTTTTGGTAGCTATGAGTCTCTCTTTGAAAGCGATGCCGTGGATGTAATCTACATCGCTACACCCCACGATTCCCATGAAGCCCTTAGCATTATGGCTATGGAAAATGGCAAGCATGTGCTCTGTGAAAAGCCTTTGGGCGTGAATGTGACCCAAGTAGAACGAATGATTTCAGCTGCGAAAAAAAACAGGGTATTTTTAATGGAAGCCCTTTGGAGTCGTTTCAATCCTGCGATAAGAGCGGTCAAAAAACTAGTAAACGAAGGGAGCATTGGTCAACTTGCCTACTTGCATGTAGATTTTGCATTTTATGCCTTAGATCGTGGAGCCCACCACCGATTGTTGAATCCTGAATTGGCGGGCGGCTCTCTTCTTGATATCGGTATATATCCGGTATTTCTCAGCTACCTGCTATTAGGTAAGCCCCAAAACATTCTTGCCAGCTCAAAATTTTATGAAACGGGTGTAGAAATTCAGACTTCCATGATTTTTGAATACGAAAATGCCCAAGCACTATTGTATAGCGGGTTAAATTCAAAATCTGAAATGAAAGCGGAGATTACCGGTACGGAAGGCTCGATTTTCTTGCATCCAAAGTGGCATGAAGCCGAGGGATATACCATTGAAAGCGACGGAAAAACAACGAATTTCGAATTGCCTACTCCGGGTAACGGCTATACCTATGAAATTGAGGAAGTACATTCATGTTTGCAATCAGAAAAGCTACAAAGCGATTTGTGGAGTTTAAAGGACAGTTTGAATTTGGCAAGTATTCTTTTCGAAATTCGACGGAAGACGGGCATAACTTTTCCGTTCGAATAACAAAGTAATGAGATTGAGGCGATGATTTTCGTTTAATTTGCGATATTTGCCTTTACTGCGAACCAATCTGAAATAGAACTATGGGAATGAACAAAAATACTGTACTGGCATGGGCCACATTCATAATGATTATTGTAGGGTTAGCCCTAATCGCATTGGGAGCCTTTAGGTATGATGATGTAGCAGGATGGGGGTTTGCCTCGGTGGGTATCGGTTTTTTTGCAATTGCATGGGTTTTCAATGCGTTAAAAGGAAGGGTATGATGACCTATCTTCAAGTGTAGGGCACCCCTATTATATTCTTTTCATTTAGTGAGGGCCATCTGGACCTTACTTATATTATCCTTCATCATAAAGTAACGACAAAATTCTAATCAAAAAATGAGCGACGATAAAAAGGTCATCTTCTCGATGTCAGGAGTGACAAAAACGTTTAAAACGGCCAATACGCCTGTACTTAAGAATATTTATCTCAGTTTTTTTTACGGGGCTAAAATTGGAATTTTAGGCCTCAACGGATCTGGTAAATCGACCTTGTTGAAGATTATTGCAGGGGTAGATAAGAATTATCAAGGTGATGTGGTTTTCTCTCCTGGATATAAGGTGGGCTACCTTGAGCAAGAACCTCAACTCGACGAAAACAAAACCGTTTTAGAGGTAGTTAAGGAAGGCGTTGCAGAAACCGTGGCGGTCTTGGACGAATACAACAAAATAAACGATATGTTCGGTCTGCCAGAAGTCTATGAAGATGCAGATAAAATGCAAAAATTGATGGATAAGCAAGCCGAATTACAAGATAAAATTGATGCTTCCAATGCCTGGGAGCTTGATACCAAACTCGAAATTGCTATGGATGCCTTGCGTACTCCGGAACCCGATAAGAAAATTGCTGTACTTTCCGGAGGTGAACGAAGGCGTGTAGCCCTGTGTCGTCTGCTACTACAAGAACCCGAAATACTATTGCTCGATGAGCCCACCAACCATTTAGATGCAGAATCTGTGCATTGGTTGGAGCATCATTTAGCTCAATATAAAGGAACGGTGATTGCGGTGACCCATGACCGTTACTTTCTGGATAATGTTGCCGGTTGGATTTTGGAATTGGATAGGGGAGAGGGTATTCCCTGGAAAGGCAATTATTCCAGTTGGTTGGACCAAAAATCGAAACGATTGGCTCAAGAGAGCAAAACGGCCTCCAAAAGACAAAAGACTTTGGAGCGTGAGCTTGAATGGGTGCGGCAAGGTGCCAAGGGAAGACAGACCAAACAGAAGGCCCGTCTGAAGAACTATGATAAATTGATGAGTCAGGATCAAAAGCAGCTTGATGAAAAACTGGAGATTTATATTCCTAACGGTCCCCGTTTGGGAACAGATGTCTTGGAAGCCAAGGGAGTGAGTAAATCCTATGGCGATAAATTGCTCTATGAGGATTTGAATTTCAAATTGCCTCAAGCTGGTATTGTCGGTATTATAGGTCCGAACGGTGCTGGAAAAACTACTATTTTTAGAATGATAATGGGTGAGGAGACTCCTGATAAAGGCATTTTTGAGGTAGGTGAGACCGCAAAAATTGCCTACGTAGACCAGAGCCATTCCGATATTGATACTGAGAAGACTATTTGGCAGAATTTTAGCGACGAACAAGAATTGATTATGATGGGAGGCCGTCAGGTGAACTCCCGGGCTTATTTAAGCCGGTTCAATTTTTCTGGAAGTGAACAGAATAAGAAAGTAAGTATGCTTTCAGGTGGGGAACGCAATCGACTTCATTTGGCCATGACGTTAAAAGAAGAGGGCAATGTGTTACTTTTAGATGAGCCCACCAACGATTTAGATGTGAATACCTTACGTGCGTTAGAAGAAGGGCTCGAAAATTTTGCAGGTTGTGCGGTCGTCATTTCGCATGATCGATGGTTTTTAGACCGTGTCTGTACCCACATCTTGGCTTTTGAAGGAAACTCGGAGGTTTACTTTTTCGAGGGTTCTTTTTCGGAATACGAGGAGAACAAAAAGAAGCGTTTGGGTGCCGATATTATGCCAAAGCGTATCAAATACAAAAAACTTATTCGATAGCCATTTTAATTCGATGTAATGGAAAATCCATATGGAGGTCTATAGCTTTTTAAAAAAAGACCTTGTAGACTTAATAGCTCTCGTTGGGATACCAGTCTAACTGCACTACTTCGATATTTGAATTTCCGGAATTCACCAAGCTTTTAAATTCGTTGACATCGCTTACATCGGGTTTGCCACGATAATGATAGGGATAAACCTGATCGGGCTTAAATTCCAGAACAGCATCGGCAGCACTTTTGACCGTCATGGTATAGGGCAAGTTCATGCAGACAAAGGCTATGTCAATATTTTCTAGGTTTCTCATTTCGGGAATATCTTCAGTATCTCCTGAAAAATAAACGCGTTGGTCGCCCATATTTAGCACGTATCCGTTTCCACGTCCTTTTTCATGGAATTGTTTAGCTTCCTCCCGTAAATTATACATGGGTATAGCCTCTACAGTTATGCCGAACCGTTCTTTACTATCTCCATTGTCGAGTACATCGATTTGAGGGGCGAAGGTATCGGGCATCTTATCGGCCACCGCCTGTGGCACGATTATTTTTGCCTTTTTAGTGTTCAAGGCTTCTAAAGTTTCAAGATTAAAATGGTCTCCGTGTATATCGGTAATCAATATAAGATCGGGGTCGTTTTGACCCTCAAAGGCCTCTGCGCCCCCTACAGGGTCAACATATATGGTAAGGTCGTTCCATTCCAAGACGACCGTTGCGTGCTCTATGGGAGCAATCGATATCCCTTCTTCCTGTGCTTCAGGTGGATCGATGGTTGCACCATACTGGATTTCCGAATCTAGGGCGGGACTTTCTTGGTTCTTTTTGGTTTCCTTACATCCAACAACGGCAAGCGTTGCTAAGATTGCAATTATGTTTAATTTTTTCATAGTACAAATTGTTTTGTCATAGTATACGATAAAACCTAATACAATTCAAGTTCCATTTTAATATCGCTTCGTGCATAGACCGAGTTTTTTTCAATGGCCACTTCGTTAAATCCATATTTCTTATAGATGTGAAGAGCACTATGCAATTTACGGCTAGAATATAGAATTATCTTTTCCCAACCTTGTTTTTTGGCAAAAGCGATGGCAAAAGACAAAAGTTCTTGGCCAATTTTAAGGCCTTGAAAGCGATCGTCAACAGCCATTTTTCCTAATTCACACCCGTTTTCGTGAGGAATCAGGGCGAAACAGCCCACAATAGCTTTTTGGTATTTGGCGAAAAAAATGAACCCTCCAATATCGATAATAGATTGCTGACAATCATCCAGTAGAGCTATGTCCATCGGTTCCACAACGAAAAATTTCTCAATCCATTTTTGGTTGAGACTTTTGAATAGCCGGGCGTATCGGGGTTCAAAAGGTATTATCTCCAAAGTCATCGGGTAAGCGATTCAGAATTTGAAGATAGGGTGAAATCATCGATTTTTTTATAACGCTAAACATTTATTTTTTTTAGCCAAAAAATCTAAAAGGAAAATCTTATCGTATATACAGGGATACAAACAAACACATTCTTTAAGAAATTAATTTAAACATTATGACTGAAACAAAAAGTAATAACGGATTAAAAGTACTTGCGGGCTTGTTAGGTGTGGTGCTTTTAGGTACTATTATTTATACCGTGAGTCTTTATCAAGACAAGAAGAAGAACGAAGCGATACTTACACAGGAAAAAGAATTGGTCGTTGAAGACTTGAACAGCCTAAAGTCAGAATATGATAAGGCTATTTTAGAGAGCAATGCGACCAATGAAGAATTGGTTACGGCCAGGGACAATATCGCCAAGTATATCGATTCTGTTAAATCAATGAAAGCCGATATAGCTTCTTTATCGCGATACAGAAGGCAAGTGAGTGTTCTAAAGCAAGAAAGGGAGCAATTACTTAAGCAAGTTGACTCGCTACAGAAATCGAACACTTTAATTGCTATGCAGCGTGATAGCACATATTCTGAACTCGAAAAGCAGACTATCTTTAATGACTCTTTGGTAGTACAGAATACGCAATTGGCTGATGTGGTCGAAAAAGGTTCGGCCTTGAATCTTTCAAAATTCAATGTAGACGCCGTGAAAGAACGCAATAGTGGTAAAATGGTTTCTACCTCTAGGGCTAAAAGAACGGACAAGTTTAAAATTTGCTTTACAGTAGCTGACAATGTTATTGCCGAGGCGGGGGATAGGGAATTTTTTGTGGAAGTACTTGACCCACAGGGAAATGTGCTAGGCGAAAGCTATACCAAAACAAATGATTCAGGAGCTTCAATTACTTACAGCAAAGGAACTAGCTTTTATTATGAGAATAAAGCCTTAGACGTATGTGATTATATTAATAAGCCTGCTGGAGATTTCCAGGATGGTAACTATATGGTCAACGTTTATGATGACGGATTGAAATTGTTGGGAACTTCAAAATTCACTTTGAAATAATTCTGAAACACTATCCATTTTTATATAAAAAGGGGCGATCCAAATTTTGGATCGTCCCTTTTTTTAATGGTCTCTTTTTCTTTATTTAAGGCTTCCTACCATGTCTTCCGGCCTTACCCAATCATCATATTCTTCGCCGGTCACATAGCCTAAATTAATGGCTTCTTCCCTTAAGGTCGTACCATTTTTGTGAGCGGTATTCGCTATTTCAGCGGCTTTGTAATATCCAATTTTGGTATTTAAGGCAGTCACCAGCATTAAGGAATTATTGAGCAAATGTGTAATGACTTCATGATTGGGTTCTATACCGGCCGCACAATGAATATCAAAACTTACACAGGCATCACCTATTAGTTGGGCAGATTGTAGAATATTCGCTGCCATTAGTGGTTTAAAAACATTGAGTTCATAATGTCCTTGTGTCCCACCCACCGAAATAGCTATATCATTACCCATGACCTGTGCGCAAACCATGGTCATGGCCTCACATTGCGTCGGATTAACTTTTCCGGGCATAATTGAACTGCCAGGTTCGTTTGCAGGAATCGTAATTTCTCCAATTCCAGATCTTGGCCCTGAAGCCATCATGCGAATATCGTTTGCAATTTTATTAAGGGAAACAGCAAGCTGCTTCAAGGCTCCATGACTTTCAACTATAGCATCGTGCGCCGCTAAGGCCTCAAATTTATTTTCGGCGGTACGAAAGGGAAGCCCCGTAAACTCAGCGATATATTTTGCAACCAGTACGTCGTAACCTTCAGGGGTATTGAGGCCGGTTCCTACGGCGGTACCGCCCAACGCTAGTTCGGCCAAGTGGTCTAAAGTGTTGTTCAAGGCTCTCATACCGTGGTCAAGTTGCGAAACATAACCCGAAAACTCTTGACCCAAGGTCAACGGAGTTGCATCCATAAGGTGCGTTCTTCCTATTTTTACGACGTTTTTAAACTCCTTCGATTTTTTGTCGAGGGTATCACGTAACTGTTGGATACCTGGTAGGGTAGTTTCTACAATTTTCTTGTAGGCCGCAATATGCATTCCCGTAGGAAAGGTATCGTTCGACGATTGTGATTTGTTCACGTCATCATTGGGTTGAATGGTTTTCTCACCTTCGCCAATTTTTTTCCCGGTAAGTTCATGAGCCCGGTTCGCAATAACCTCATTGACGTTCATGTTACTTTGGGTGCCTGAACCGGTCTGCCAGATTACCAAAGGAAATTGGTCATCATGTTTGCCTTGCAGAATTTCTTCGCAAACCGTGGCGATCAAGTCTCTTTTTTCAACGGATAAAACCCCGAGTTCGTGGTTGGCATAAGCCGCGGCCTTTTTCAAATAGGCAAAACCATATACCACGGCCAAGGGCATAGAAGCCGAAGGCCCAATTTTAAAATTATTACGTGAACGTTCCGTTTGGGCACCCCAGTATTTATCGGCAGGCACTTGTACTTCGCCCATCGTATCCTTTTCTATTCTAAAGCTCATTGTATTACGATTTTCGTGTATAACAAAGGTAGGGTATAGCCCATTTATTTAGAAGATTGCACACTAAAATTTTAACAAACTCATAATCTTCCTTTTTTTTTACACTACAATTTGCAATTATCGTTGTTTTCAAAGTATCTTTATCCCATCAAAATAGTAAAGAATGGATTTTGAATTTGACCAGTATCTCGGATTTTTAGCCTTTTTGACCATCTTGACGATTGGCTTTTGGCTTATGATATTTTTATTAACCTTTGTAGTGCCTTACTGGCTAGGTGGAAACATCATGGAGTTGTACAAGGAGTGGAGAGATAAAAAGCGGGCAAAACGAAGCGAAAACTAAATAAAGCACATAAAAAAGGGGCGGTGATTTCACCGCCCCTTTTCATTTTCTTCGGCTCAACCCTATTTTATTTTAGGTCTACCCTTCCATTTCGCCGCCGCCATCGTCATCACCACCACCATTTCCTCCACGGCCTCGACCTCTTTCTTTAGGTTGGTTGAACCTATACATGAATGAAAAAGTGAAGGTTCTTTGGCGCCATTGAAATTCACTTCTTGAAGTAAAGAACTCGGTTTCGGTAAACGATTGCCTTTTTCTTGAATTGAAAACATCACTGACATTCAACGATATGGTACCGTTGTCTTTCAAAATATCTTTGCTAAAAGCTAGATTCAGTGAAAAAATACCTTTGCTCTCGGTCTGTGCATTTTGCCTAGGACCGCCATAAAAGGCATTGGTCTGCCACTCTATCTTTTCAGGAAGGGTAACCTTTGAACTAAATCGGGCAAACCAGCTTGTATTATCGACCCCATAATCGACCCCATTGAACGCCCCATCCTTTGAAAATTTGAAGATATTGAAGCTGCTGTTCAAACGAAGCCATTTTTTAGGATTATACAGGATGCCTGCCTCGGCCCCATAGCGGTTTTCAGTGGATAGGTTAATCGGTATAGATCTGATAATATCAATACCATCGATTGTCGTTTGACCGGTAGACTCCTGAACCCTTTCAAAAGCATCCGTCTCACGTTGATAATAAATCGACGAGGTGAGGGTCAATTTATCCCAACGTTTAAGATAACCTAAATCGAAGGTGTTTGAAAAAGCTGGATTAAGATCGGGGTTTCCTTGCCAAATATTCGTTCGGCTCGATCTAGAGGGGAAGGGATTGATAAACCAGCCTCGGGGCCTATTGATACGCCTATTGTATCCGAGGGAAACACTTTCCTTACCTTCTTCGGCTAGCTCATAGATTAAATTAAGTGTCGGGAAGAGCCCTAGATATCGTTTGTCAAAATTGATGTCAACGTCTACCCCGAAATCTTCTTCCAATTGGCTAGTGTCAAATTCAGAATCGATCTGGCCTTTTAGCTGTGTACTTTCTAACCTTAAGCCTAAAAGGAAGGAAAATTTTCCAAACTTATTACCGTATTGGGTATACAAGGCGTGTACGTTTTCGTCATAGGTGAATTTATTGGTCAGGTTTTCATTCACCTCAAATTGCCCTGTCGATTGGTTCAGGGAATCTAATTGATAATCGGTTATTTCTTGTTCAAAAGTACCTCTATATCCCGCCTCAAATTGGGCGTCTTCCATCGGAAGCACGTAATCGGCTTGTATTAAATACTCGTTCTGTATTTCATTCTCATATACGTTTTCCAAAGCCAGCAGGGCATTGTCAGGTAAGTTACGTGTTTCGTCGATGAGCGAGTTCTTAACTTCGTCTCCTTTGGAATATTGAAAGTCGGCCGTCAATTTATGACCGTCGTCGTCGAAATTATTGATGTAATTTAACGAGACTTGATAGCTTTGATCGTCTTCATTCTCGTCTTCTTCTCGAAATGTTCTACTACTGAGATCGGCCCCGTTAAATCTTTGAATAGTGTTCTCCGTTACATCATTGTCTTTAGAGGTACGGTAGAAAATACTTCCGGTCAAGGACGAGTTTTCGTTGAAAAAATATTCCATACCCAAATTAGTATTGAAGCCTTTATCTAGACGATTATAAAGACGGTCTTCGATAACCCTGTCGAAACTTCCGGAGTTATAGGTATTATCGTAAAATGCATTTCCTGGCGCATCGCGGTACCGATAGCCCGAAGTATTGAAAATGTTGAACTTATCTGTACGCAGATTGATGTTCGTTGTTATGCCACCATTGGTTGGATATCCTAAGTAAGTGTTGACAGAACCGTTGAAACCCAATGTTTTTTCCTTCTTTAAGATGATGTTCAGAATACCGGCGGTACCTTCTGCATCATAACGGGCGGAGGGACTTGTAATGACTTCGACTTTTTCTATGGCATCTGCGGGGAGTTGCCGCAAGGCATCGGTAGACCCAAATCCTGCCAAAGCGGATGGTTTTCCGTTAATAAGTATGCGCACGTTCTCATTACCCCTTAGGCTAATAGCCCCTTCAACATCAACATTTACAGAGGGTACATTGTTCAAGGCATCGCTAATCGTAGCGCCACTTGTAGTTAAATCCTTTCCGATGTTATAAATTTTCTTGTCTAAGCGCACCTCAACCGTAGTCTTTTCCCCAACAACTTCTACCCCCTCTAGTTCGGCGGCCGAAATGGCTAAGGAAACCGTACCTACATCTGTAGATTCGTTAAAGGTCTTTTGCTTGATTTTGAAGGTTCGATAACCAATGTACTCGATACTGGCGTTGTACTCGCCTGGAGGTGTTTCCACGGCAAACTTACCGTTCATATCGGTAATTCCACCATTTACTTTTGACGGGTCGCTAATGCTTTGCAGTACTAAGGTAGCATATTCCAAGGGTTGTCCGGTCTCCTTGTCTAAAACTGTTCCACTTATCGTTATGGGTTCGCTCGTTTGGCTTTGTGGTCTTTGGGCAACTATTTTTATTGAAAGTAATAAAAAGGCAATTAGGAACAGTTTTCTCATTATTAGTCTTTAGGTTTCTTTTGTTTTTTGCTTTTCCGTTTTTTTTCTTTCTTCTTTTCTTTTTGCGTTTTTTGAACACCTTTTTTCTGCATTTCTACAAAAGCTTCATACTTATCCAAAGGAAGGCCCGCTTTGAGTTCTTCGTCTTGTTGAAGGGTGATTTTCTCCATACCCTCTCGCATCTGCTCTGGCGTAAGCTCTAGTATTTGCATTTCAATGCGCTTCTGCAGATATTTTTTAAGAACCGAGCTCAATACAGCTGCCTCAAACTCATTAAGTTCTATAGCCTCCGTAATTTTTGGCATCTCTTCGTCGACAATTTGTTCGGCCGTTTTAGGTTCTGGCTCCTTGGGTGTGGATTGAACCTGTGGAATGGTATTTCTAGGTCTCCCATAACCACCACCATAGCCATAACCCCCACCACCATAACCATAGCCTCTGCCATATTGGGCTTGAATTTCAGCCATTGAAAATAGTACAGTACATAAAAGAAGAACGTAATTGATATAGTTTTTCATGACGATATCGGTTTATTTGATTTTAAAAGATACATAAGGTTTAATCGAGTTTGGTTAAAGCTTTGTTAAATCGATTTTGGGATGGAAATAACCATTTGCCAGAGCTCAAAATACAGCTAAGACTTAGCTTAAGGTCGTTGGTTTTTTTAGAGAAGACGATTAAAGATACGAACAAGAAGAAATCATTTTTTCATTTATTCCAGAATTTCTTTGACACGTTCGGTTGGTCTTCCTATTACGGCTTGGTTCCCCTTAATCACTATCGGCCGCTCTATTAATTTCGGATGGGCTACCATCGCATCTACGATTTCTTCACCTGACAAGAGCCGCCCTCTGTAATTTTCTTTCCAAACGGCTTCATTTTTACGAACTAGCATTTCTGGGGTAATGCCAAGGCACGAAATGATATTTCTCAGTTCAGCTTTAGAAGGAACCTCTTCCAAATATTTTATGATTTCATAGTCTTTGCCCGAGCTTTCAAGCAAGTTTAGAGCTTCTCTTGACTTTTTACATCTTGGGTTATGATAGATTTTGATCACTATACACAGAATTTATAAATTATTTTTTTTAATCGGCACCGACTCCTCTTGATTAATGCTCGGGAAACTGGCAATATATCATTAATCATCATTCTTCTTCCTTTTGCCCCATCATCATTAAAAATGCCTTTAAAAACGAATCGATGTCGCCATCCATAACGGCGTCAACGTTGCCGGTCTCTTGTCCCGTTCGCACATCTTTTACCAATTTGTAAGGATGCATCACATAGTTTCGGATCTGGGAACCCCATTCGATTTTCATTTTGGAGGATTCTATTTCCTCCCTGGCTTCCATTTTCTTCCGTAGTTCAATTTCATAAAGTTGCGATTTCAACATTTTTAATGCGGTCGCCCTATTGTCATGCTGGCTTCGTGAATCGGAACATGATATTTGGATACCAGTAGGATGGTGTACAAGTTGCACCTTCGTTTCCACCTTGTTCACATTTTGCCCGCCGGCACCACTTGACCGAGCCGTTGTAACCGTGATATCTGCTGGGTTGATATCGATTTCAATACTGTCATCGACAAGAGGATATACATAAACGGAAACAAAAGAGGTATGTCTTTTCGCATTACTATCGAAAGGAGATATTCGAACCAAACGATGCACACCATTTTCTCCTTTCAGCCATCCAAAGGCAAATTCACCATCAATTTCGAGTGTCACGGTCTTTATGCCCGCAACATCGCCTTCTTGATAATTGAGTTCTTTTACCTTATAACCATTCTTTTCTGCCCACATGAGATACATACGCATCAGCATTGAAGCCCAGTCACAGCTTTCTGTGCCACCTGCACCAGCAGTAATCTGGAGAACGGCCGGTAGTTCATCGCCCTCTTCGGACAACATATTCTTGAACTCTAAATTTTCAATTCGCTGTAACGCTTTATCGTATTGAACCTCGACTTCTTCTTCATCTACCTCGCCTTCTTCCTGAAACTCCAAAAGAACCTCCAGATCGCCCACCAGGGTTTTGGCAGCATTGTAGTCATCGACCCATTGTTTTTTGGATTGAATAAACTTCATATGTGCTTGAGCAGTTTGGGGATCGTCCCAGAAGTCGGGAGCAAGGGTTTTCTCTTGCTCGTTCTCTATTTCTATAAGTTTCGCATCGATGTCAAAGATACCTCCTTAACGCACCAAGGCGATCTTGAAGACCTTTAAACAGATCTGTTGTGATTGTCATTCTTTATAAATTTTGGCAAAAATAATATTCTTTTTTGGGAATAATCTTTTTCTACAGCACTGAATATTTGAGTTTTATCGCAGGGCCTTTTATCAGGCTATCCTTTTGCCGTTTCAAATTTGTGAATTGTTTATTGATCGGTACTTTGAACCTCCACAGAGTGTCTGGTTTTGTTGGTTCCTATGGAATATACGATGCCTTTCAGGGCGGAACAGTCCTTGAAGTCTTTTCCATGGGCTACCTTAATATGATTGCTATTGGCCAATATATTATTCGTAGGGTCGAAACCTACCCAACCAATTTTGGGAATATAGGCCTCCGCCCAAGCATGCATTTGAGAATCACCGAAATAACCGTTACCCTGGTGTAGATACCCTGAAATATACCTGGTAGGGATGCCATTTAGCCTTGCCAACGCGCAAAATAGATGAGTGAAATCTTGGCAAACCCCTTGACGTTTTTGAAGAACCTCGTCCAAAGTCGAGTAGACATCGGTAACGTCCGTTTTAAATAGTAGATGCTCTGAGGTCCATCGGTTCAAGTGCTGAAGGTTTTCAAAAATAGAATATTCCTTGTTAAAGGTGTATAGATTCAATTTTTTCGACGGAACGGCAGTAAATGGTGTGGTTTTTAGAAAAATGGCGTGATTTACCCTAAATTCGAGTGCTTCGATAGTTTTGTAGGCTGCCTCATGATCTTGTTCAGGCTCAAAATCGAAAGGGTTAATATCTTTTTTAAGCAATTTAAAACGAGCAATAAAAGAAATAGACTTGAATTTTTTTTTGGGGTGTATCCGAATGGTTTGAAACCCGTAACCATTAATGGAGTGTTCGTTAATAGCATTTATCGAATTTCTGAAATCGACTTCAACAAATTCTTGACTTCTATTAAGTTGAGGGATTATTAAAAATTGCCAGTACGCATCATGTACCCAGTTTTCATATGTATTTTCGGCCTTGTAGGTAATAGAATATTCTAACGACATGTAAACTCAAAATCTAACCCTAAAGGTACTGCTTCTCGCCGTCTTTCAATAATTAAAAAACTCCTTTTCCATTTTCTCACTTATCTCCGATAGACTTTTAAGTATGTTTTCGATAAAGGTTTGTATATCCTGTTCGATTTCCCTGATAAATTTGTATTCATACTCAGCTCGCACCTTGCCCACCAAGAATGCCGTCGATTCTTTATTATATTTTTTACTAGGGTCTAAGACTTTGATATGTTTATATACCTGGTTAAGACTATTCATTACTGATCTCGGGCAATTTGGGTTTAAGATCAAAAACTCCAAAGTCGAAATGCTGGTAGGGGTTTTTTTATAAAATCTACGCATCATATCGTAAGATTCGGCACATTTGAGAAGGGTAGTCCATTCAAAGCTATTGCCGAAGGTATCCCCATAACTACCTTGCGCCTCTAGTGCATCGTTGTATTTGGCGTTTATAATACGTATGATTTGCATGGCTCTTTCGATATTGAGGCCCATCATAATGATGGCGTAAATCTCATCATGCAACAATGTTCCGCGCATTTTTCCACGTAAAATTGCGGTCATTTCGGTAACATTGACCGTGAAGTCATAAAGCCCACTTTTTTTGTAGGTTTCTACATTGTAGTTACAAACAAAATGATAGAATTTGTTGATGGACTCATAAAGTTCGGTTGAAATCAAATCTCGTGCGCTATTGGCGTTTTCGCGTGCAGCTTTGACATTGTTTAATATTGAGAATGAATAATCGGGGTCAAGTCCAATTTTATAGAGAATTTCTCCTTCGTTCAGGTTAACGGAGCTATCGTTCTCTGGGTCGCCTATCATAAAGAGCATGGACCGCAAAACAAACTGCCTAGACTGCGACAATTCGTTGGGTGCGTCAAGTGATGAAAAATAATTCACGTTGAGGTATCGTGCTATGTGTTCGGAGCGTTCAATATAACGCCCCATCCAAAAAAGATTATTGGCTACCCTTGCAAGCATATGTTCAATTTATATTAATTATTTATGTTCTTTTCTTAAAAACAAATCAGAAAGTGGTGGTAGTTAGCGTTTCGATGCTGCTCTAAAGACCATGGTGTAATATCAAATCCATGGTAACGAAAAACCTATTCCTTCAAGACCCATGTATCTTTCGAACCTCCACCTTGGGAAGAGTTTACCACCAAATTTCCTTTTTTTAGGGCAACCCTTGTTAATCCTCCTTTTAGTACAAACTCCCTGTCCTTTCCTAAAATGGTAAATGTTCTAAGATCTATATGGCGTTGTTCAAACGACTCACTGTCATCGATATACGTCGGGTGCACCGACAACGACATAATGGGTTGTGCTACGTATTTCCTCGGATTTTCCTTAACCTGTTTCCTCACGGTTTCAATCTCATCCCGAGTGAGTCGGTTTCCAATAGAAATACCATAACCTCCAGCTTCGTCAACAGGTTTAATGACCAGCTTTTCAACATTTTCTACAACGTATTTCAACTCGTCCGGTCTGCTACAATGGTAGGTGTGAACATTATTCAAAATTGGTTCCTCATCGAGGTAATACTTTATGATTTCAGGCATATAGGTGTATACCGCTTTGTCATCGGCAACGCCCGTACCTGGCGCATTGGCCAAGGTGACGTTTCCTTTTTTGTAAGCGGAGAAGAGGCCAGGTACGCCCAATGCCGAATCCGCTCTAAATTCCAAGGGGTCTATAAAGGCATCGTCGATCCTTCGATAGATAACATCTACTTTTTCAGGCCCACGAATGGTTTTCATATACACAAAATCGTTTTCTACGAAGAGATCTCTACCCTCTACCAATTCAACCCCCATAGTTTTTGCGAGATAAGAGTGTTCATAAAATGCGGAATTATACATTCCGGGAGTTATTACCACCACGTTCGGTGAATCAACACCTTTTGGTTTTACCGTCTCCAAAAGTTCGAGAAGATTTTCGGCGTAATTTGTTACGGTATGGGTCTGATAATGATTAAAAACTCCGAAAAGAGCCCTTTTCAATGCAGTTCTATTGCAAATTACATAACTTACTCCAGAAGGGCATCTTATATTGTCTTCCAATACATAATATTGACCATCATTGTGTTTGATAATATCGGTACCCGAAATATGGTTATAAATACCGCCAGGAGGATCGACCCCGATCATTTGATCGAGATAATTGACCGAAGAATTTATAAGATCGATAGGAACAATGCCCTGTTTTAGTATTTTTTTATCGTGATAAATGTCCCACAAAAAACTATTAAGTGCTTTACTACGCTGAATTGAGCCGTTCTCAATTACTTTCCATTCCTGTGGGTCGATAATTCTCGGAAACAAATCAAAGGGAAAAATCTTTTCTTTAGTTTCGTTCTCCCCATACACTTGAAATGTAATTCCTTGATTAAAAAAAGATGCCTTGGCCTTATCGTTCAATTTGACATAGTCATTGATCGAATGCTCACCGTAAAGTTTAAAAAGTTTAGCATACACATCTTTTACTTCACCACCTTGGTCGAAAATTTCATCGAATAATAGGGGGTTTCTCTGGTACGATGAAAAGATTTGATTTTCGATATTTTCCATACAAATTCGTTTCCCTTAATATACTTGATTTCATTTTATTTGAAGAGAGAATTTCAAAATAATCTTAACTCGGTTTTATCATTTCTATAAAAATGGAAGGCAATTATTACTGATTTTAATTTTTGCTTTTAATCGGGTGGATAGGAGATGAATAAGGTGTTTTTGTCTAAATTTAAATCCAAAATCGGCCTATGAAAAAGTTGGTAGTATTATTTTCTGCACTGTATTTTGTTCAAACCGTGCCCGCACAATTTGAAAAGGAAAGCGTGAACTTTTTAAAGTATGAAGGCTTTTTAGACTTTCAATATGATGAAAGCACCGATAAAATCTATCTTGAAATCGATGAATTGGAAAAAGAATTTTTATACGTCTATTCGCTTAGTAGCGGTATCGGAAGTAACGATATAGGTCTTGATAGGGGCCAGTTGGGTAACGAACAAATTGTGTATTTCGAGAAGGCCGGTAATAAGCTGCTTTTGGTGCAGCCCAACTTGAAATTCAGAGCCGTTTCCGACAACGCTTTGGAGCGTGCCTCTATTAAGGAAGCTTTTGCCCGCTCTGTTCTAGGTGGATTCGAAATTAAGTCCGAGCAAAATGGAACTTATATTATAGATATCACCGAATTTCTTCTTCGGGATGCCCATGAAGTAAGTAAACGTTTAAAAACAGCTGAACAGGGCAATTATAGTCTTGATAAAAATAGGAGTGCCATGAACCTAAATCGAACGAAGGCCTTTCCTAAAAATATTGAGTTCGATGTAACCCTTACTTTTTCGGGAGAGTCAAAAGGGGCTTGGATTAAATCTGTGGTACCCAATCCAGATATAGTAACCGTAAACCAGCACCATTCATTTGTAGCTCTACCTGACGAAAATTACCGAAAAAGGGTTTTCGACCCGAGATGCGGGTCCTATCCTTTCTCGTATTATGACTATGCGACACCTGTTTATGAGCCCGTCCTGAAACAATTTGTTACTCGGCATCGCCTAGAGAAAAAGAATCCCGAGCTTACTATGAGCGAAGCGGTGGAGCCTATCATATACTATCTTGACAATGGCACCCCTGAACCGATACGTTCTGCACTTTTAGATGGGGGGCGTTGGTGGAACGAGGCTTTTGAAGCGATTGGATATAGGAATGCATTTCAAGTAAAAATATTACCGGAAACAGCTGATCCTTTGGATGTGCGTTATAACGTAATTCAATGGGTTCATCGCTCGACAAGGGGATGGAGTTACGGTAGCAGTGTCACAGACCCAAGAACAGGTGAAATAATTAAAGGACATGTAAGCTTGGGAAGCCTTAGGATTCGACAGGATTTTCTCCTTGCACAAGGCTTGATGAACAAGCCTTTCAAAGATCGTGATGACAATCATGATGCGATGCTTGACATGGCCCTTGCACGCATTCGCCAGCTGTCGGCACACGAAATTGGTCATACGTTGGGCTTCGCGCACAATTTCGCGTCAAGTGCCAATGACCGTGCCTCGGTTATGGATTATCCACATCCTCAATTGCGGTTCAAGAAGGGCCAAATTGATTTTTCGCAGGCTTATGATAGTGGCATTGGTATGTGGGACAAGGTCATGGTCGCGTATTCATATGCCGATTTCCCCTCTGAAACCGATGAGCGAAAAGCACTGGATACTATATTACGAAATGCGTATGCAAAAGGACTTCGATATATCTCAGATCGTGATGCTAGGGCACATGGCGGGGCACATGCCCTTGCTCATTTGTGGGATAATGGTCTAAACGCCAGTTCGGAACTTGAAGAAGTTCTAAAGGTAAGAAATCACGCTATCGCTAATTTTTCCAGAGATAATATTCGTGATAGAGAATCCTTTTCTATTTTAGAAGACGTTTTTGTGCCGCTCTATTTTTTTCACCGCTATCAAACGGAGGCCGCAGCCAAGCTCATAGGTGGTCTTGATTACAATTATGCCGTTAAGGGCGACGGACAATTGACAGTAAAGGTAATCGATGCAAAGACCCAGCAAAAAGCTTTGGAAAGTATATTAAAGACGTTGCAGGCGGATCAAATTGCTGTTCCTGCGGATAAATTAGAGCTATTTCCTCCTAGGGCTATTGGCTACCCAAGAACCCGTGAGTCTTTCAAAGGAAAAACGGGCGTATCCTTTGATGCGCTATCAGCTCCTGAAACAGCGGCCGACATGACACTACGATTAGTCTTGCATCCTGAAAGAGCATCAAGGTTGATCCAACAAAAAAGTCTCCATGCCGATAATTTGGGTCTGAAGCAGGTATTAGATCAAGTAGTGGCGGCTACGATAGAACAAAAATTTAAAAACACGTACTTGAACGAAGTACAACAGGGCATCAATTTTAGGGTGCTCTTTCATCTTATGCATCTCGCTTCAAATGAAAACGTTCATGTTCAGGTAAACGCGATAGCCCATGACAAACTTAGGGAGCTACATAATTCGTTGGATAAAAGTAGCTCCGTCAATCGCGAAATATCAAGGCGTATTGATGATTTTCAAAAAGACCCCAAGGATTTTGATATTTTAGTACCCCCTCGTATGCCTGACGGATCTCCGATAGGAATGGATTGTTACTACTAATGTTACGTTTAATAGAATTTAATTGGAATCCTTCAAGAATTGTCAAAATTAATAGTAAATGGAAATAAACCTTATCAGTGATACCGTAACAAAACCCACTTCGGAAATGCTTGATGCCATGATGGCAGCAAAAGTAGGGGACGATGTTTTCAAAGCAGACCCTACGGTTAATGCGTTGGAAGAGAAGGTGGCTGAATTGTTCGGAAAGGAGGCGGCCTTGTATTTTCCATCGGGAACAATGACCAACCAAGCCGCTATCAAGCTCCACACGAATCCTGGAGATCAATTGATATGTGATAAATATGCCCATGTATACAATTACGAAGGGGGTGGGGTCAGTTTTAATAGCGGCGTATCTTGCAAACTAGTCGATGGTTACAGGGGTACTATGACCGCAGAGCAGGTTGAGCATGCCGTAAATCCGCCTGACTTTTACCATAGCCCTTTGACCTCATTGGTTTGCATTGAGAATACCACCAATAAGGGTGGGGGAGCCTGTTGGAATTTTCAGGAACTAGAGCGTATTAAATCGGTTTGCGAGAAACATAAGCTAGCCTACCATCTCGATGGAGCTCGATTATGGAACGCTTTAGTAGCTAAGAATGAAACAGCTCGACAATATGGAGCACTTTTTGACAGCATTAGTGTTTGCCTCAGCAAAGGTTTGGGCTGCCCCGTAGGCTCTGTATTGGTAGGGAACAAAGAATTGATAGGTAAAGCTTTGCGGATACGAAAAGTGTTGGGGGGAGGAATGCGACAGGCCGGTTTTTTGGCCGCGGCCGGCATTTATGCCTTGGACAACCATGTAGAAAGATTGGCTGAAGATCATAAAAGGGCACAGGAAATAGGGAAGATTTTAGAAATGCTTTCTTTAGTAAAGAAGATCGAACCGATTGAGACCAATATTATAATTTTTGAAATAGATGAACAAAAGACCAGCGAAACCGCCTTTTTGGAAAAGCTAAAGCAAAAAGGCGTACATATCATTGGAATGGGCCAAGGGAAACTCCGTATTGTTACGCATTTAGATTACACCGACCGTAAGCATGAGGCCTTTATTGGCCTCTTGAGAAAGTTATAAAGTATCTGGTTTTTAGAGTTTTGCAAATTGTTGCAGAAGGTTTTTGATACCATTCTCCAATCCCATTTCAGAATCATACAATTGACTATCGCCTAAGAGTTTGCCCTGTTTATCATATATATAGAACAAGAAGCGACCTTCGTGGTCCGTTTTTCGTTCAAATTGATTTCGGGTTATTTGCATTCCACGTAGGTCATTAACTGCTTGCTCGGCTTTCTGACGGGTCGAATATGGAATACTGTTGAACAGGATATTTCCGCTTTGCGCCTTTATATGGTAGCGGTAGCCGTTTGTTGAATCATGAAGTATCTCTATCACTTTGCTTTTTTCCTAAAAGATACAAAATTAGGTAGCATAGTAAATTGATGAATGGAAAATTTTAGAACCTGGTTTTACCATAGATAGGACAAAAATAACATGAGCATTTGGCTCGATAAAGGGCAAAATCAACGTTCTATATACTTATTGATCAATTTGGTATGTTTTTTAATGTTGCCGTTCATTGCATAGCCCGCTAATTCACCCAGTCTTTTTTCGTTTTCATCTATGATGACCAAGAAGGGAAATACCTTTTTATTATTCCAACGGGACATAAGTTTTTTATTGTGCAAGAGGAGGTCACTGGAAATAGAACCTCGCCTTCTAGGAAGGTCTACATAGAGTAAGACATAATTGTCGGCCTGATCTAAAAAAGCTGAGGTCTCAAAAAAATCCTTTTGTAGTATTTTGCACGGGGGGCACCAATCACTACCGGTAAAATAGATAAGCAGATTTTTATGCTCCGCTTTAGACGCTTCTAAAGCTGTGGCATAGTTGGTCAACCAATTAGATTTGCTGCTAGAAACCTCAATCTGACTCTGGCTTAATAGGGGAAGTAGCAGTAAAAACACTATTTTTTTCATCGCGTACAAGTTGGGTTTAGTCGCCCAAAGCGAATGGCTATGTGCCAAATTGAGCGCCTACTTTCCAAATAACGAATCTAGGCCAGGAATATTGGGCATACCTTCTTTGGCAACGGCAGCCAATTCGGTTTCATTGACTTGAGTAGCCCTTTCAATAGCCTTGTTTATGGTGATGACCAGATAATCTTCCAATTCTTCTTTATCTTCAAGAAGTCGATCGTCTATCTTGATTTCCTGCACTTTTCGGTTGGCGGTAATCGTTACCTTTACAAGGTCTTCCGTAGCTCTCTCTTCAATAGTGACAGTGTCCAACCTTTTTTTTGTGGCCTCCACTTTTTCTTGGGTTTCCTTAAGTTTCCCCATCATACCCATCATATCTCCGAACATAATATTCTTTTAAGATTAAAATACAAAAGTACTATTTTGCGAGACAAGATAAGAAGATAATGGAGTCACTCTTGACATAACAAATAGAGCCATGAATTTTCTATATCTTACTTTTGCACTTTTGTACCAATGCCAATACATACTATGAGCGAGATAACACCTCCTGTCGCAAAGAAAATACCCAAACGGTTAGAGCAACATGGTGACCTAAGAATTGATAATTATTACTGGATGAACGACAGGGAAAACCCTGAGGTAATAGCCCATCTCAAAGCTGAGAATGCCTATTATCAAGAATTAACAAAACATTCCCAAAATTTTCAAAGGGTTCTTTTCGAAGAGATGAAGGGACGAATTAAAGAAGATGATGCTTCGGTGCCCTATAAGAAGAATGGATACTGGTACATTACGAAGTATGAAACGGGGAAAGAATACCCTATTTACACCAGAAAACGAGAATCACTTAATGCCGAGGAAGAAATTATCTTTGATGGCAATGAAATGGCCAAAGGGCATGACTATTTTAATATCGGCGGAATAGCGATCAGCCCCGATAACAGGCTGGCAGCCTTTGGTGTCGATACCGTTTCAAGACGCCAATATACCCTTCGAATTAAAAATTTGATTACCGGTGAAATTTATGCAGATAAGATTGAAAACACTACAGGTGGCGCGGTTTGGGCCGATGATAATCGAACGCTTTTTTATACAAATAAGGATGAGGTAACCCTGAGGTCGGATAGAATTTTCAAGCATAAACTCCGTACCGATTCAAACGAAGACCAACTGGTTTTTAATGAAACAGACGACACCTTTAGCACTTTCGTGTATAAGACCAAATCGAGAAAATATATCATTATAGGTTCCCATAGTACGCTAACCTCGGAGTATCGTATCGTTGAGGCCGACCGGCCAGATAATGAATTTAAAATTTTTGCTGAACGTCAAAGAGGTGTAGAATATGGTATCTCCCATTATGGGAATCATTTCTATGTGCTTACCAATAAAGACGGTGCCACAAACTTTAAATTGATGCGGGTAGAATTGGAAAAAACAGGAGCGGAAAATTGGCAAGAGTTCATCCCGCACAGGGCAAATGTGTTGCTTGAAGACATTGACATTTTTAAGGAATACTATGTGCTATCAGAACGGGAAAATGGTCTAAATAGAATAAAAATAGAACGTTGGGACGAAAAAGAAAGTTACTATTTACCTTTTATAAGTGAAACCTATACCGCCGAAGTTGGACGGAATCCTGATTTTGACACTGAAATTTTAAGGTATACCTATAACTCGATGACCACCCCGAGTTCAGTAATTGATTTCAACATGCGCACGCGGGAAAAGGAGGTGAAGAAAGAGCAGGAAGTCTTGGGAGGTAAGTTCGATAAGACAAATTATATAGAAGAGCGACTATGGGCCACTGCCAGTGATGGGGTTCAAGTGCCATTGTCGGTTGTATATCATAAGTCTACTGCCCTTAATGCGAATACACCGCTCTTGCAATATGCATATGGTGCTTATGGGTATACCGTAGACCCCTATTTTTCTACAGTGCGCCTAAGCCTTCTTGATCGCGGTTTTGTCTATGCCATCGCCCATGTTCGAGGCGGGCAATATCTAGGAAGACCTTGGTATGAATCTGGTAAATTATTTCATAAGAAAAATACCTTCACCGATTTTATAGATTGCTCTAAATTTCTGATTCAAAAAGGGTATACAGCTCCGAACCATTTATATGCCATGGGTGGTTCGGCCGGAGGGCTTTTGATGGGAGCTGTTATGAATGCAGCACCACAATTATACAGGGGCGTTGTAGCCGCAGTGCCATTTGTTGATGTGGTAACCACTATGCTTGACGATACCATTCCATTGACTACGGGTGAATATGATGAATGGGGCAATCCGCATCACCAGAAAGATTATGAATATATAAAATCCTACTCTCCTTACGATCAGGTTATTGCCCAGGATTACCCCAATGTATTGGTAACTACCGGGCTACATGATTCTCAGGTACAATATTTTGAGCCTGCGAAGTGGGTAGCAAAACTCAGGGAGTTAAAAACAGATACTAATCCTTTATTGTTCGATATTAATATGGATGCTGGGCATGGGGGTGCTTCGGGCCGTTTTGAAGCCCTCAAAGAGGTGGCTAAGGAGTATGCCTTTTTACTTGATTTGGAAGGAAAAATAGACATATAGAAAAAAAATAGTAATTTTGTACTAGGAATAGTGTCGAAATAGAGAATTACTTCGGTACGCTTCCCAAACTAGATAGCCTTTATGGAACGAAAAATTTCAGCTTTTAACAGCATCCTAGAACTAATAGGTAATACTCCACTCGTTAAAATAAACAAAATTACCAAGAACTTTAAAGGTAATTTTTTTGCCAAAGTTGAATCATTTAATCCAGGTCACTCCTCAAAAGACCGCATCGCGATACATATCATAGAAGAGGCCGAAAGAAAAGGCATTTTAAAGAAAGGCAGTACCATTATCGAAACTACTTCCGGAAATACCGGCTTTAGTATAGCCATGGTAAGCATAATCAAAGGTTATGATTGTATCTTGGCGGTTAGTTCAAAATCCTCAAGTGATAAAATAGATATGTTGAGGGCTATGGGGGCCAAGGTATATGTATGTCCTGCCCATGTGAGTGCCGATGATCCAAGATCGTATTACGAAGTAGCCAAAAGATTGCACCAAGAAACGAAAGGTTCTATTTATATAAACCAGTATTTCAATGAGCTCAATATGGATGCCCATTATGCAAGTACGGGGCCTGAAATCTGGAAACAGACCAATGGTCAGATAACGCATTTGGTAGCATGTAGCGGCACAGGAGGTACTATCTCGGGCACGGCTAGGTTCTTAAAGGAGCAGAATCCGAACATAAAGATTATCGGTGTAGATGCTTATGGATCGGTTCTAAAAAAATATCATGAAACTGGAGAATTCGATGCCAAGGAAATTTATCCCTATCGTATCGAGGGGCTTGGTAAAAATCTGATTCCTGCCGCAACCGATTTTGAGGTAATCGATGAGTTTATCAAAGTAACCGATTCCGATAGCGCACATACGGCACGTGAAATTGCCAAAACCGAAGGGATTTTCGCAGGCTATACGAGTGGTGCTGTTATGCAGGCCATTAAACAGCTGAACGAAGAAAATAGGTTTAAAAAGGAGGATAATATTGTGGCGATTTTCCCAGATCACGGCTCGAGATATATGAGTAAAGTATATAGCGATGAATGGATGGAAAATCAGGGGTTTTTCGACACACAAGTCGTTGAGGAAACCCATAGGATACAGATTGTCAAGGAATAATTTTAAAGCGGTATTTCGTTAAAAAGCAGCGGTATGTAGAATCGTTGCTTTTTCTGTTTTACTGGATTTTTTTTATGAATGTTATCTTGAAAACCTTACTTTTACAGCCAAAACTAAGCAAACCGAATGCGAGATTTATTTGATAGAATTTTAGAAAATAAAGGCCCTCTAGGAAAATGGGCATCACAAGCTGAAGGATATTTTGTTTTCCCGAAATTGGAAGGCTCCATATCAAATCGAATGAAGTTTCAGGGAAAAGAAGTTATTACTTGGAGTATTAACGATTACCTAGGATTGGCCAATTTGCCCGAGGTGAAAAAAATTGACGGTGATGCCGCCGCTGAATATGGAGCAGCCTACCCTATGGGTGCCCGAATGATGAGTGGCCATACCGATTTCCATGAACAGCTGGAAAAAGAGCTTGCGAGATTTGTAAAAAAACAAGCTTCCTATCTTCTAAATTTTGGATATCAAGGTTTCATGTCGGTCATCGACGCTTTGGTGACCAAAGATGATATAATTGTCTACGATGTAGATGCGCATGCATGTATTATCGATGGTGTGCGATTGCATATGGGCAAACGATTTACCTTTCAGCATAACGATGTTGCTAGTCTTGAAAAAAACCTTGAGCGCGCCACAAAATTGGCAGATCAAACCGGAGGTGGTATTTTGGTGATTTCCGAAGGCGTTTTTGGTATGCGCGGAGAGCAAGGTAAACTGAAGGAAATCGTTGCGTTGAAAAGCAAGTATAATTTCCGTCTTTTGGTCGATGACGCCCACGGTTTTGGTACTTTGGGTAAAACTGGGGCAGGAACTGGTGAAGAACAGGGAGTGCAAGACGATATCGACGTGTATCTAGCCACTTTTGCCAAATCGATGGCCAGTATAGGAGCTTTCGTTGCGGCCGACCAAGAAATAATAGATTATTTAAAGTATAATCTTCGTTCACAAATGTTCGCCAAGTCGCTTCCGATGGTTTATGTTAAAGGTGCATTGAAAAGACTCGATATGCTCCGAAATATGCCCGAGCTCAAGGCCAAACTTTGGGAAAATGTAAATGCCCTTCAAAATGGACTAAAAAATAGAGGTTTTGATATTGGTGGAACCAATAGCTGTGTAACTCCTGTGTATCTTAATGGTAGTATACCCGAAGCCATGGCTTTAGTGAAGGATTTACGTGAAAATTACGGTATATTCTGTTCTATAGTTGTTTATCCCGTGATTCCTAAAGGGTTGATATTGTTACGTATGATTCCTACGGCGACCCATACCATGAAAGATATAGAAGAGACCCTTGATGCGTTTTCTGCTATTCGTGACCGATTGGAAAATGGTACCTACAAAAAATTGTCGGCAGCGGTTGCTGCTGCAATGGGAGAATAGTATTTGGTCAATAGCTACCAAACCATTAACCAAGTCAAACCAGTAGTTATAGGTTTCGAATCCGGTTCGTTTAAAAGTAGCAAAGACTTATCTTAATTTTCTTTGGAATTTATTAGCCCTTTTTCAATCAAGGTGACTTATTATCATCAGATTTTTTGTTTTTTCTGGTTTCCCCGGAAATGCGGTTCATGAATATGTTATCGAATTCTTTTTTTTACCGTTAGACGTTGATTAAAAGACGGCATTTGCCATTCGTCGCTTGACTAAGCGATTCATATCTTATTGTAGATCCATTCTAAAAGTACAGCGCTTTTTGTGTACCGTGGGCTGAACATGCTTCCAAATCTGTCGGGCTGCTAGGTTATCACTGAGCTCAGGGGTACGTATGCCTGTTTTTACGCCGCGTTTGGTAAAGGTCTCATAGTATTGATTGAAAATGATGGCGGTAACTCCTTTGTTTTGATAATCAGGATGTACTCCAATTAAATAAAAAATGGCACGATCGACTTTTTTTCGATTTTTTGCCCGCCACAAATGGTACCAGCCAAAAGGAAATAATTTCCCCTTTGCTTTCTGCAAGGCCCTGGCAAAAGACGGTAAGACTACAGCAAAGGCGATAAGTCTGTCATTTTCATCCACAACGAATTTAATGAACTCTGGGTCGACGAAATTGATGAATCTTTTTTTAATGTAGTCGCGTTGCGCTGGTGATATCGGAGCATACGATGCTAGTTTGGCATAGGTAAGGTCTAGAAGATCGAACATTGGATCGACGTATTCCAGTAGTTCCACTTTAGACGAAACATTTACTTCTTTAAGCGAAAACCTTTTCTTGACCAATTTATTGATTCTTAAGAAAAAAGACGGATCGGCATCCGATGTGGGCATGGTATTTTCGAAATACTCCTTTTCTTTTCTAAAGCCTAGGGCTTCGAAATGGGCCGCATAATAAGGGTGATTGTACCATGTAACCATAGTTCCAAGACTATCGAATCCTTCCGTTAACACGCCTACTTTGTCCAAGTTCGAGAATCCCATAGGGCCTTCAATATGGTCCATTTTATGGGTTTGGGCCATTTCAATGACCTTTTTCATTAACGATTTGGAAACTTCCGGGTCGTCAATAAAATCGCACCATCCAAACCGCATCTTTTTAATGTTCTGTCGTTCGAGCTCAAGCGTATTAATAATAGCCACGACCCGGCCTACAATTTTACCATTACTATAGGCTAGAAATAACCATGCACGCGCAGTTTTAAAAGCTGGGTTGTTTTCTTTATCAAAAGAAGCCATTTCGTCCGCCATGATTGGGGGTACCCAATTTGCAGATTTTTTGTAAAGTTCAAAGGGAAACTTCACGAACTCTCTGAGTTGTGATTTAGAACCTACTTCTTTAATCGTGACCATACTATTGTATTTGCAAGGTCAATATTAGGGATAAATAGGATTACATTAAAATTATACATCCCTTTTTAAAGTGGAAAAAGAACAAGGGACCATTAAAAATCAATGGTTCCGCTTTGGGAGTTTTTCTTTTGTTTTTTTGAAGTACCTAAATCAATATCTTCTGCCCCTTTACCTCTTCTTTTTCGCTTTTTCTTTTTTTTCTTCATGGTGTTTTTTCGAATTGCCCCTCCGTTTCCATTGGCGCTTTGGTCATCTATCGCCTTGAGGGTATCTTGATGAAAATCAAAACGGTAAGAAGCTCCTGCTGTTATGAAGATTCTGGTAGGCGTATTCTTAAAACTAGCTCCTAAATTGAAGTCAACCTGCAAATCATCCGTCAACAAATGAGCTACTCCTCCCCGCAGCAGAATGTCTGAATAGCGATCACTATTAATGCCCTGATTTTCGATGAAGGCGCTCCACTTCGGATTTCTAAAAGCATGGGAGAGCGAGACCAAATAGCTTAATTCGGGGAAATCAGTTGAAATACGGTCATAGGCAATGTTGGTTATCAACACGAAACGTGGGGTCAATTTACTCTGGGTAGCTACCATACCTCGATAAGAGACGGTAGGGTCGCCTACGTAAAACGGATTCTCACCTAGATTGAAGGTGGCCCCGCCGTAAATGGAAACCGACGGAATTAGATTTTTGAGCTGAAAAACATTATTTGCCCTCCAGCTATAAAGGTTTGGTTTATTGCGCTCTTCAGATTTGTAGCGATCGTAAATCAAAAATTTCAATCCCAATCTATTTCGTGAAAAATCGGTTAGATTTTCGGAAGACCCAAAATCCGTATACGTAATATTCTGGTTCTGAAACGTACCCTCATAATTTAGTTCCAATGTTTCGAATAAAAGTCCATAACGTAGCGAAAGATCTGTACCCCATATGGTACTTTGTGTGTTTCGGATCGCATGATCACTTTGTTCGTAAAAAACTCCGGCCTCTAGCTGTAACACATTTTTTCCAACCGCATAAGCGCTCACAGAGAGACCTGGGCGGTTTGAATTGATGACATCGGTATATTGTGAATGTATTGCCAAGGATATAAAAAATAGAGGCAGTAGCAGTGTATTTCTCATGTGTTTGCGTAGTGGTATAAAAGTATCCCCTATAGAAAATTTCAGATATTTTAAGTGTTTAAGCGTTATGAATAAAGCACCAAACCTTCTTCGATAGATACTGATATTGACCGATTTATCATTATTTTAGCATTTCAACCTTATCAATACAACGTTAGAATCGTATTTTTGATATAAATATTTCAAAAAAAGTATGGCCTTTTTCAAGACAATCTTAATCATATTACTGGTCTATTATCTGTTGAAAATCTTGGCCCGAATGTTCGCCCCTAAAATTTTCGGTTATGCCGCTAGAAAAACGCAAGAGCATTTCCGGGAGAAATTTGGGGAGTTCTCGCAACAACATCAAAATAATAGCCAAGAGCGTATAGACGATGTAATTATCAATAAGAAACCACCCAAAAAAAATTCTACCTCCGAAAAAGTTGGGGATTATATTGACTTCGAGGAAATTGATTGATTATTTTAGCCAAATCAACCGATAAACCCTGTTATGCGTAAAGGACTCAAGGCTTTCTTCGTCCATTTTTTTGTGACCGTTTTCTTTGTTCTTGCTTCATTGACCTATTTTTACCCGGTTCTTCAAGGGAAGGTCATCGAACAATCCGATATTATCCAATATACGGGTATGGCAAAGGAACAAAATGACTTCAGAAAGCGCACAGGTGACGAACCCTATTGGACCAATAGCGCTTTTGGAGGGATGCCGACCTATCAGTTAGGCGCATACTACCCACACGATTACGTGAAGAAATTAGATAGGATTATTCGTTTTTTACCGAGACCTGCCGATTATCTTTTTCTTTACTTTATAGGCTTTTATATCCTACTTAGTTGTTTGAAAGTTGATTTTAGATTGGCTGTATTGGGGGCGTTGGCCTTTGGGTTTTCTACCTATTTAATCGTTATTTTGGGGGTTGGACATAATGCGAAGGCCCATGCACTGGGTTACGTTCCGATATTACTCGGTGGTATTGTTTTAGTTTTTCGGGGTAAATATTTATGGGGCTTTGTAGTGACCGCACTTGCCATGGCCCTCGAAATCGGGGCCAACCATTATCAGATGACGTATTATTTCATGCTTTTAATACTTGTGCTGGGGGTGGCTTACTTGGTCGATGCTATCCTAAAGAGAAAACTTAAACACTTTTTTATTTCCATAGGTATACTTGTTGCGGCCGTCGTGTTGGGAATAGCGGCCAATGCTACTAGCCTTTTGGCGACTAAACAATATGCCGACTGGAGTACAAGAGGACCTTCGACTTTGACTTTAGATCCTGAAGGTAATCCAAAGGAAAATTTAGGGGGGCTTGACAAGGAATATATCACTCGTTGGAGTTACGGGGTAGTTGAGTCGCTTAACCTTTTTGTACCTCGTTTATTCGGCGGTTCGTCCCAAGAAAATTTGAGTAACAACTCTAAAACCTATGATTTTTTAATAGACCAAGGTATTTCTAGAAACCAGGCACTCGATTTTTCCAGTAATATGGCTCTTTATTGGGGAGACCAGCCTACTACATCAGGACCTGCATATATTGGTGCCGTCGTTTTTTTTCTCTTCATATTGGGTCTGTTTTTGGTCAAGGGAAAGCTAAAATGGTGGCTTTCTGGAGGATTTATAATGTCCTTACTTCTATCTTGGGGAAAGAATTTTTCGATTTTGACCGATTTGATGATAGACTATTTTCCGTTATACGATAAGTTTCGGGCCGTATCGTCCATTCAGGTGGTTCTTGAGTTGTGCGCTCCTACTTTGGCCATATTGGCCTTAGCCGTTCTTTTTGATAAATCGATAGCCAAATCAAAAAAAATCAAGGGACTCAAACTTTCCTTTTACTGGATTATGGGGTTGGGGCTAATCTTGTTCTTGGCTAAAGGTCTTTTTGATTTTTCAGGATATCATGACGCCATGCTTGACCGGTACTATGGTGATGAAATCGTATCGTTGATCAAATTGGACAGAAAGGCTCAGTATACTGCCGATTTAATACGTTCATTGCTCTACGTACTCTTGGCAGGCCTAGCACTATGGTTTTTTTTAAAAGAAAAGCTCAGACCAAATCTCCTTGTGTTTATTTTAGGAGTGCTAATAGTGTTTGATTTAGTAGGTGTCGACCGAAGATATGTTAATAAAGATGATTTCGTTGCAAAGAGGCGAATGGCCGAACCTTTTCAGGAAACTGCGGCCAATAGGGCTATTTTAAAAGATACATCGGTTTATAGGGTTTTCGATCAGACCCGTGGTTTTGAAGGAGCCCACACGTCGTACTTTCATCAGGCCATTTCGGGCTACCACGCCGCAAAGCCTTCTGCAATGCAAGATTTGTTCGATTATCATATCGCCAAAGGGCATATGGGTATTTTGAATATGTTGAACGTAAAATATGTAATTCAACAGGATGAAGAGGGTGCAAGCTATCCGCTGGTCAATTCAGATGCGAACGGCAATGCTTGGTTCGTAAGAAAGATTATAGAGGTAAAAGACTCGGATGCGGAGATTCAGGCTTTGGAAAATTTAGACACCAAGAACGAAGCGGTGCTTAATTCGGAAAAATTCGACGATTTTGATCAGAGAGATTTTCAAGTAGATTCAACGGCATCCATAGTCCTTACGGATTATGCGCCCAACCATTTGACTTATTCTTCAACGAACGACCATCTCGGGGTGGCAGTATTTTCAGAAATGTATTATCCCTACGGTTGGAATGCCTATATTGATGGTCAAAAACACAGCCATTTTAAGGTGAATTATGCGTTAAGAGCACTTGAAATTCCAGAAGGAAGCCATATTGTCGAATTCAAGTTCGAACCCGAAGTCGTAAAGACAGGCAGTAGAATAACCTTTGCCAGTTCCATTCTATTGGGGCTGATCGTGCTAGGAGGTGTGGGTTTTTCGCTATATCGAATGCGAAAAGAAGGTAAAGAAAACGAGTAAATATCTTAAAGGGCGACTATATGTCCCAACGCTTCATGTGAAACGATGAAAAAAGTGCTCATCATAACCTATTATTGGCCGCCTGCCGGAGGGCCTGGGGTGCAGCGCTGGTTAAAGTTCGTCAAGTACCTGCCAGATTTTAATGTAGAGCCAGTACTATATATTCCTGAAAATCCGCATTACCCTATTGAAGATCCATCTCTGATCAAGGAAATTCCTAAAGAAATTACAACCTATCAACACCCCATTTTTGAACCCTATTCACTGGCCAAATTCCTATCCGCCAAAAAGACGAAGCGTATCAGTTCAGGTATCATCCAAGAAAAAGACCAATCCCTACTAGAAAGGTCAATGCTATGGGTAAGAGGAAATTTTTTCATACCAGATGCCCGAAAATTTTGGATCAAACCATCGGTTCGGTTTTTACTAGACGTTCTTGAGAAAGAAAAAGCAGATACGATCATAACTACTGGTCCTCCCCATAGTGTGCATTTGATAGGACTCGCTTTGAAAAAGCAGCTTCCCAAACTTCGTTGGATCGCCGATTTTAGGGACCCATGGACCTCAATAGGGTATCACAAAAAACTTAAACTCACGAATTCATCACAAAGGAAACATAAAAAGCTGGAGCACGAAGTTTTAAGTAATGCTGATTCCATTATTACGACCAGTGCTACAACAAGGCATGAGTTTGAAAATTTGACGAAACGTCCTATTAAGGTCATTACTAATGGATTCGATAGTCGTTATGAAGGGTCAATCGATCTCGACAAAAGTTTTACGATTTCTCATATCGGATCCATGCTTGCTGGAAGAAACCCCAAAAACCTATGGAAGGTTTTATCAGAGTTAACTACCGAAAACTCGGTTTTTCGAGCTGATTTACAACTTGAGTTTATGGGAGTGGTCAGTCAAGATGTGATGGATACTCTTTATCGCTATGAACTGGGGCCCTATATCAAAATGAAAGGTTATGGCTCGCACGCAGAGGCAGTCAGAAAACAACGGCAATCTCAGCTTTTGTTGCTTGTCGAGATAAATTCAAGAGAGACCGAAGGGATAATTCCCGGGAAGCTTTTCGAGTATATGGCCGCCAAAAGACCTATCTTGGCCTTAGGACCTAAGAACTGGGAAGCAGGTGAGATGGTTCTCAACACCAATTCTGGTAAGGTATTTAATTATGAATCCCATGGTGATTTAAAGGATACTATACTTCAATGGTACGGGGCCTTTAAGAAGGGAAAATTGACTGCCAATTCGGAAAACATAACGATGTATAGTCGAAAGTCCCTTACCGAAGAACTTGTCAAACTACTTTAATGGGTATTGTATTTAAACAATCGCTTAACAATGCCATAATCACTTATCTGGGGTTCGGCCTAGGAGCATTGAATACGTTGGTCCTATATCTTAATTTTATGGATCCGAAGTATTTTGGATTGATTCAGGTGGTTCTCTCGACCTCTTATGTGTTAATGCCAATTCTCGCTTTCGGGGTTCCAAATAGTTTGGTAAAGTACTATAGCAGCTTTACGGATAAGAGAACCATTGATGGTTTTTTGACGTTAATGCTGCTCTTGCCTTTGATTGCCATGCTTCCCATAGGAATAATCACGCTGTTGTTAAATAGTACTATCGGCGCCTTTTTGGCAAGAGAAAACCCAATAGTGCAGGATTATGTCTGGCACATTTACCTCATAGGAATAGCCATGGCCTATTTTGAGGTTTTCTATGGTTGGGCCCGCGTGCAATTAAAGTCCGTTTTCGGAAATTTCATGAAAGAAATTTTTACAAGGGTGGGTCAAACTATGCTCTTGTTGCTACTCTATTTTGACCATATCACCGTTGAAGAATTTATATGGGTTTTGGTGGCCATCTACCTTTTTCGTACCCTGATAATGAAATTATATGCGTATCGTTTACGTGCGCCACGACTTAATTTTAGTTTCCCGGGCAATAGTCGGGAGATTATCCTGTATAGTACCCTAATAATTTTAGGGGGTTCTACGGCTATTGTTCTACTGGAGGTAGATAAGGTCATGATCAATCAATTTATTCAAATCGAGAACGTAGCCTATTTTAGTGTAGCGGGCTTTATCGCTATGGTCATTGCCGTACCATCAAGGTCGATGCACCAAATAACCTATCCTTTAACGGCTAAAATGTTAAATGAGAATGACCAAAAGGGCCTGAAAAGATTATATCAAAGAACCTCTGTGACCCTATTCGTCGTTGCCGGGTTATTGTTCATTCTTATATTGTCAAATCTCGATGACCTTTATCGATTATTGCCCGAACCTTATGGCAAAGGCTATTTTATATTCATTTGGCTTGGGCTGGCCAAATTGTTTGACGCAGTCATGGGGAATAATAATGCGATTCTTTATAATTCAGATTATTATCGTTCTGTTTTGGTGATGGGTGTTTTTCTGGCACTTTTTACCGTATTGTTCAACTTGTGGTTGATACCGACTTTCGGTTTAAATGGGGCAGCGATAGCCAGTTTCTCGGCTTTTTTTCTGTATAATTGTACCAAACTTATTTTTGTTAAATGGAGATTCGGCATTCTTCCTTTTACTTGGGATACCGCTAAAATAATGGCACTTTTGATGGGCGTGGGTTACGTGTTTTATATTATACAATTTTCGTCCCATCCGTTTTTGAACATTGTTTTGAAAGGTTTCATTATGGTCTTGATATATGTATGGATTGTCTATCGTTATAAAATATCTGATGATATATACGATGTTTTGAATAAATTTTTTAAGAAGCTTAAACTTTAAAAATCATACTTTTCTTAATAGATAACGAAAGTTATTTTATATATTTTTAGTCAGATAAAAGAGACGATGAAGTATATTGTCGAAGGCCATTTTAGTGCCGCCCTATGTAGAGACTTTTCCGAACCGATTGGTAAGGCCGAACTAAAAATCTACGATTTAGGTGAATCAGTAGACGAGCGATTACATTTATTGAACCTTGATAGATGTCAAGAGCCGCTCGAGAAGAAGGCAATCTTGAGAAAAGAAGAATTTTTGGTCGGTAACGGAACTACCGATACACAGGGAAAATATAGGATTGAACTTCATTATACCTATCAGGGGGGAGCCTTGGCAATAGATCTTTGTATAAGTAATATTCCTGGTCAAAAAAATACGCCTCAAAAATCAGTTCAATTTGTTGTCCAAAAGATGACACCGATATGGAGAAAGAAAGAAGAAGGTTCCTATTATATTTGGAATTATCGTTTGCCCTTTGATTTTTGGTCTCAATTGCGGATATCTTTTGATGCTTGGATGATATGCGGATATTTGAAGTCTAAAGATGATAGAAAATTACCACTGAAAGGAGTAAAGGTGTTGGCCTTTGATGCAGATTGGATTAAAGATGATTTTCTTGGCGAGGCCCTAACGGATGAAACCGGAGCTTTTAGAATCGACTACAATGGCAAGGATTTTAAGAGAACTTTTCTATCTCCATTAATCAATGTCGAGACGCCGTTCAGGGTCATTCCGGGCCCAGGGGTTTATTTTAAAGCGCAAAATTCCCAGGGTGCGTATATCCTTGAGGAGAGCCGCTCGTTGGGAAATCAAGATGGAAGGAAAAATATACCTCATTGTTTTTATGTCGATCTTTACATTAATTCAGAAAAGGCGGAGAGTCTTGGGGCCAAAAAATCACTTGGTGAAAATTAAGAGTACAACATGAAAATTAGAATTAAGGGCAATGCTATTCGAATTCGCATCACAAAATCAGAGGTGGCCGATTTTTGCAAGAACGGATACCTTGAAGAAAAGACTTTCTTCAATACCGGGGTATTCAAATATGCAATAAGACAAGAGCGAAATGCATCGTGCTTTGAGGCCATATTTGAAGACAACACCATTAGTTTCATCTTGCCAAAAGAAATGGTCGAAAGCTGGGAAGTCAATGAGGTGGTGGGTTTTGAGAATATCGTGGTCTTATCGGATGGGAAAGAACTTTCTCTGCTTTTGGAAAAGGACTTTACGTGTCTGGAACCTCGCAAAGAAGATCAAACCGACAATTATCCGAATCCAAAATTTGCAGAATGAAAAAGGATTTTCAAAGAGAGGTCTCTATACATGGAACACAGGAACTTTTAGATATTAGATTAAAAGATCCGGTTAGGCATGCGGCCGGAAAGCTAGGTGTGAAAGAGGCTTTACGACACAGCTTCAAGGAAATGGGGGTAGTACGATCGATGCGTGCATTGTTGGAAATGAACCAAGAAGACGGCTTTGATTGCCCCAGTTGTGCGTGGCCGAATCCAGAAAATCCATCTGTCATTGCCGAATACTGTGAAAATGGGGCTAAAGCTCTAGCTGATGAGGCAACCACTCAATTTATAGACCGCAAGTTTTTTAAAAACTACTCCGTAGAAGAACTTTCAAGATTGTCAGATTATCAGCTCAACAATTTTGGTAGATTGACCGAGCCTTTGGTGCTACGTGCAGGTAAGGTCCATTACGAACCTATTTCATGGGAGGAAGCATATGAACTGATCAGTCAACAGCTAAAGGCACTGAATGCGCCCGATGAAGCGATATTTTATACTTCTGGACGGTCAAGTAATGAGGCCGCCTATCTCTATGGAATGTTTGCGAGGGCGTTCGGAACCAATAATATGCCCGATTGTTCAAACATGTGTCATGAATCGAGCGGGGTAGCACTTTCCGAAACTTTGGGTATTGGAAAGGGTTCCGTGAAGCTAGAAGATTTATATGAGGCTGAAATCGTAATCGTAGCTGGGCAGAATCCAGGTACAAACCATCCCAGAATGTTGAGTGCCCTGGAAAAGTGTAAGGAAAATGGGGGAAAGGTGATCAGTATCAATCCACTTGAAGAATCCGGAATGGTCAATTTTAAGAATCCCCAAAAGATTAAGGGGCTGCTTGGATTTGGGGAAGGTATGGCCGATTTGCATCTTCCAGTGAAGATCAATCAAGATATTCCATTGGTCAAATTATTACTGAAAAGGCTTGCGGCCATTGACGCTATCCAGGGAGACATATTCGACCATGAGTTTATGAATAATTATGTAGAAGGCTATGAAGAACTTTTGTCCGACCTTGACCGGTATGACGAAAATGAGCTGTTAGATCAATGTGGCGTTGATAAAAACAAAATCGAGGAGGCGGTATCGTTGTTAGCCTCTCGCACCAAAATTGTGGTTTGTTGGGCAATGGGTTTGACGCAACATAAAAATGGCGTAGCGAACATACGCGAATATGTGAATTTATTATTATTGAAGGGCGCCATTGGCAAACCAAATTGCGGCACCTGTCCGGTTAGGGGACACAGCAATGTACAGGGAGATCGAAGTGTTGGAATCATGCATTATGTGGACCAAGATTTGAACCAACGGATACGGGAACATTTAGGTTTTGAACCACCTAAAGAACCTGGAGTTGACACGGTAGGGGCAATCAAAGCGATGTATGATGGAAAAAGTCGGGTGTTTATATGTTTAGGAGGAAATTTTCTGATGGCCGCCTCCGATACAGAATATACCGCAAAAGCCTTACAGCGCTGTGAACTCACGGTACAGATCAGTACAAAACTCAACCGTTCACATTTGATAACTGGACAAACTGCCCTTATTCTTCCCACTTTCGGGCGTTCTGAAAAGGATATGAAAAATGGTAATTTGCGATATCTCACCATGGAAGATAGTATGGGAAGGGTACGCCAATCTCGTGGTCTTTTACAACCTGTCTCAGAAGCAATTAAAAGTGAACCCGAACTTATTGCCCAATTGGCGGATACTTTTTTCCAAGGGCAGCATTCGGTCAATTGGAAAGCCATGTCGATAGACTACGACCTTATCCGACAGAGTATCGATACGGTTATAAAAGGTTTTGAGAACACCTCGAAGCGCTCAAAGGGAATAGGGTATTATCTGCCCAACAATGCACGAGTTCTCGATTTCAGTATGCTTCCGAATGGTAAGGCACGCCTTACTCTCAATCCCTTACCTGAGCATCCTTTAAAGAAAAATGAATTTCTGCTAATGACCATTCGCTCTCACGACCAATTCAATACTACCATTTATGGACTAGATGATCGTTATCGTGGAGTATATAATGAGCGACGTGTACTTTTTATAAACCCTAAAGACATGGCTGATCAAGGGTATACAAAGTTAGAAAAGGTCGATATAGATAGCTGTTATGATAACACGCTTAGAACGGCACGTAATTTTTTGATAGTTCCTTACAATATACCCACGGGCAATTTAGCCGCTTATTTTCCGGAAACCAATGTTTTGGTCCCATACAATCATTATGCCGACAAGAGCAAAACGCCAATTAGCAAGTCGATACGGGTTACCCTTCGAAAAGCTCAATAATCAGATTTGGTACATAGGGAACAAAAAACCCCCGCAGCGGATTTATCGGCTGCGGGGGTAAACAACTAACCAACCTAAAAACTATCTTTATTAGTATGACCTAGAACTTCGCGTTGATGACGTTCTGGCCCTATTATTGCTACTTCTCGATGGCACTTTGGCGACATTTCTTCTTGCTGAAGAACTTCGGGTAGAAACAGAACTTCTACTTCTTGTAGGTGCCTGCTTCATTGTTCTTCTCGCCGTAGAAGTACTTCTTGTAGCCACCTTATTTGGCCTTTGGGGTGCCTTATAGGTCTTTGTACTGCGAGTTACCGTTTTGCTCCTTGGGGTTTGCCTTACCGTTCGCTTGGTTACCGTATTCCGTTTTGGGTTTCTAACGGTTGTTGACCTTTTGACGACCGTGTTCGAAGACTTGGTATTGCCTCTTCGATAGGTATTGCCCTTACCGGGATTCGACCTGTTGACCGTCGATCTTGTTGTAGCATTTCTATTAACCCCATTAGATCGAACTGCATTCCCTTGTCGGTTCAAGCTCCGGTTGTCCCTTTTATTGATGGTCCCATTTGATCTAGAGATACCGTTATTTCGTTGTGCTACATTTCTATTGCTTCTTGATGCATTCTCTCTCAGTGCAACACGCTTGTCGTTTCTATATACTTGAGAACGCTCTCGACGTACCTGATTATACCTATGTGTCTTGCCTATTTTTGCATAGGCCCGTCGGTGATTATGTAGATAGGGTCTATAATAGGTGTAACGTATGGGTCTATAATACCTTCTATAAGGCCTGTTGAACACTAGGCTAAAACCTATAGCTGGCCTAATGAAAAACCTATGAAATGGTCTAAATATATAATGTCTATTATACATATTGATATAGCCGGTATGATAATCATAAAATCCACGGGTATTATAATACACCTGCATTCCACCTATTCTTCTTACCCTTCCGCTGTTATAGCTTAAATCGACATTGCCTATTTGGGTAACCCTACCATAATAATCATAGTAGATCGGAATATTCTCTATTTGGATAACGGCTCCGTAATCATCGTACTGTACGTATGGGTTATAATCGAAACCTGAATTAAATGTTATTCCATTTCTTCGTCCTACCACTCGGTCATCAATATAAAAATCGAATTCACCATCGGGATATACCGAAAACGTAATGCCATTTTCCACAAAGATGAAAGAGTCGTTGTACCTATAAGCATTGCGTTCTGCAACCTTATTTTCCGTACCGTTGGCCAAGGTACTCGCTGTACCAAGTACTAGGGCCGATAAAAAGAGTACTAAGTTTTTCATGATATAAGGTTTTTAATTCTCAATGCAACTATTTGCATTCGATTTGTATATACCAAACAGCATGCCAAAATTTATAAAATATTGATTATGAGTTAATTATGATTTTTAAAATAATTGTAAAGAACCACTTTCAATACTTATGTCGCTATGTAAACAACTTAAATACAGGAAAGAATCGAACATATAAAGTGAGGTGAAATACTTACCAGCTCGAAAGATTACGGCCTATTTGACAGAAAAATTCAGGGCTCATGGTATAGACCTGGCCTTTTGAAGGACTATAATTTTTCTTTCAAGTAATTCGCGGTAAACGACGAATCGCTTTTTACGAGCTCTTCCGGGGTTCCCGTTGCTACTAAGTTACCCCCGTTTTCTCCTCCTTCCGGACCTAGATCAATAATATGGTCTGCACATTTGATCAGCTCTATATTGTGTTCGATTACGATGACCGAATGACCACGGGCAATTAAGGCATCGAACGATTTTAAAAGTTTTTTTATGTCATGAAAGTGGAGTCCTGTAGTGGGCTCATCGAAAATAAAAAGAGCCTTATCTTTTGTAGTTCCTTTCACAAGAAAAGAGGCCAGTTTTATACGCTGCGCCTCTCCACCCGATAGGGTAGAGGAAGATTGCCCGAGAGTTACATAGCCTAAGCCGACGTCTTGTAATGGCTTCAACTTGTTCACAATTTTTGTCTGTTGATAGTTCTCGAAGAAAGCAATGGCATCGTCGATGGTCATACATAGAATATCATCTATATTTACATCATTGAATTTAACCTCAAGCACTTCTTTCTTAAATCGTTTGCCACCGCAGGTCTCACACTCTAAATGAACATCGGCCATAAATTGCATTTCCACCGTAATTTCTCCTTCACCTTTACATTTTTCACAACGTCCGCCGTCAACATTAAAAGAAAAATGTTTCGCCTGATACCCTCTGATTTTACTTAGTTTTTGTGACGCAAAAAGGTTGCGTATATCGTCATAGGCCTTTATATAGGTCACAGGGTTGGAACGTGATGACCGCCCTATTGGGTTTTGATCAACAAATTCTACATGTTTTAGACTTTTATAGCTGCCTTCGACCCCCGAAAATTGCCCAGCTTTTTCGCCGTAACCTCCAACCTCTTTCAAAATAATGGGATAAAGTAGTTTTTTGACCAACGTACTCTTGCCGCTTCCTGAAACACCGGTAATTACCGTAAGCATGTTTAAGGGAAAGGTTACATCAATGTTCTTCAGATTATTCTCCCGCGCCCCTATTAGTTTAACGAAGTTCTTTGATGTACGTCGCTGCTTGGGAACTTCTATTTCTCTTGAACCGTTGAGATAAGCTGCAGTCAGCGAATTTGATTTCAGTATTTCGTTGAGAGGGCCGTAAGCTACAACCTCACCACCATGCGTACCGGCTTCAGGTCCAATATCAATAACCTCGTCGGCCGCCTTCATAATATCTTCATCGTGCTCTACTACAATTACAGTATTTCCCAAATCACGCAATGATTTCAAGACTTCAATAAGGTTTTCTGTATCTTTTGGATGTAAACCTATACTTGGTTCATCTAAGATATACATACTTCCTACCAAGCTACTACCTAGCGAAGTTGCCAGATTGATTCGTTGGCTTTCGCCTCCGGATAGGGTATTTGATTTTCTGTTGAGGGTAAGATAATTTAAACCAACTTTGCTTATAAAGTCCAAGCGGGTGTTTATTTCCTTTAATAGACGCGATGCTATTTGCCCATCATACTTGTTAAGCGAAAGTTCGATGAAAAAGGCCCTGAGCTTTTCAATAGGAAGCTCTACCAAATCTGAAATATTGCTTCCACCGATTTTGACGTAATCGGTTTCTTTTCGAAGCCTTTTTCCTTTACAGAGGTTACACCTGGTTTTTCCACGATACCGTGATAACATTACCCGATTTTGAATTTTATAGCTTTTGTCCTCCAACATGGAAAAGAAGTCGTTCAGGCCAGTAAAATGTTCATTTCCATCCCATACCAACTGTTTTTGGTCATTAGAGAGTTGAAACCAAGGTTTATGTATCGGAAAATCAAATTTGTAAGCCGAATTGACCAGTTGATCCCGATACCAACCCATGCTCTCACCCCGCCAGGGGAAGACGGCATTTTCATATACGGAAAGTGCCGTGTTCGGCACAACCAAATCCTCGTCTATCCCAATGACATCGCCATATCCTTCACATTTCGGACAAGCACCGTACGGATTATTAAAACTGAACAAATGTACATTAGGTTCTAAAAATGACATGCCGTCAAGCTCGAACTTATTACTAAAAGTGTGTTTTACTGCGGTATCAAGCTCTTCAATAATACATTCTCCTTTTCCTTCGAAAAAAGCCGTGTCGATGGCGTTTGCCAATCGATTATAAAAATCTTCATCGTTTTTAACGATCACACGATCGACGACCAAGTGGAACTCACGTCCGATATCTTTAGGTACAGAATCGATCCGTAAGACTTCATCATGGTATTTGATTCGGGCATAACCTTGTTTGGACAAGAGTTGAAGGGCCTTACCCGTTTCGCGGTTTTCATCGATTTTGAAAGGGGCCAGAAGTAACAATTTTGTACCCTCCTTATATTTTTTTACCTGTCCAATGACATCACTAACCGTATTCTTCTTGACTTCGTCACCTGAAATTGGTGATATGGTTTTCCCGATTCGTGCATACAGTAACTTTAGGTAATCATAAATTTCAGTGGTCGTACCTACTGTAGATCTAGGGTTACTTGAGTTCACCTTTTGTTCAATGGCGATGGCTGGTGCAATACCTTTTATATAGTCGACCTTTGGCTTGTCAAGTTTACCCAAGAATTGTCGTGCATAAGAAGAAAGACTCTCAACATAACGTCGTTGGCCCTCCGCATATAACGTATCAAAGGCTAAACTTGACTTTCCCGAACCGGATAGCCCTGTAATAACAACGAGCTTATTTCTGGGTATTACGACGTTTATGTCTTTAAGATTGTGTAGTTTTGCCCCTTTGATAATGATATTTTTTTTGGGGTCGACTTCTTCTATTTTGAACATACCTAAGATTAGGGTGCAAAGATACAATAAGCCCTTTTCAATTACTACAATCGTCTGACCGATATTAAAAATCTCTCCATCGAAACAGATTTTTTTTCAGGTCATTTTATTTTTTCTATATTTGAACCTAACAAAACGTTAATACGCCTATAGCAAGAAAATTACTTTTTTAAAAACTAAGACATTCACTACTGAGCCCTTTTCATAGGATAAGGCCATTGGTTTTAATTAAAAAAGTAATTGTTATGGAAGTACAACTGCAAGATTCCCTTCTTATAAAAAGATATTGTGCTGGCGATGAAAAAGCGCTAGAGGCCTTAATCGAAAAGCATAATCAGCGATTAAGCAGCTTTATTTATTCCAAGGTCAATAATCGAGATATTACTGAAGATATTTTTCAAGACACCTTTATTAAGGTCATAAAGACGCTCAGAAAGGGAGCCTATAACGAAGAAGGTAAGTTCTTACCATGGATAATGCGTATCGCTCACAACCTTATTATTGATTATTTTAGAAAGAGTAGCAGGATGCCTATGTACGAGGGTAGCGACAGCTTTGATATATTTTCTCTGATCAGTGACGAAAAACTTAATGCCGAACGACAGATTATCAAAGATCAGATAGAATCTGATCTGGTCGTTCTTATTCAAGAATTACCCGAAGATCAACGTGAAGTTTTGATCATGCGCATATATAAGGATATGAGTTTCAAGGAAATTTCGGAAAATACAGGTGTAAGTATCAATACGGCGCTAGGAAGAATGCGTTATGCACTATTAAATCTCAGGAAGATAATTGAAAAGAATAATATTGTTTTAACGAATTAATAGGCTATAGGTCGATTGACTTAATTATCTTAGAAGTATTGTCGTTATTATAGAGAAACAATACTGAAAAGATATGGAAGAAATTTACTTCAGAAACCAACAAAATTGCGAGATAGTACAGGCTAAACCAGAAACCGTAAGCTTTTTGTTGAATTATTCAAAGTCATTGAAAATAACACAAGCCAAGGGAATACAGTTTGAATCAAACTTGAATTAAGTAGCATTAAAGTCGAATAACACGGATTTATTGAAAGGCCCCTACAAAGAATGTAGGGGCTTTTTTTATGGTATTCGTTTACGATACGCCAACGCTCGTTAACCCCAAATGAATCGCCAAGAGCTGAATTAAACTCTAATACAATATAATTGGGAATCTCACAGTCCCCATATTTCATGGCGCAACGCACTTCACTACGTTTTATTTTGCTGAAAAATAAAAAAATAGCTTTTCACATCAATTTATAGTGGTTTGACAACAATGTTTTTTGCTTTAGGTGCCTTATATCTAGTTTTAGGTCATAATTAATAATGGATGTCGCAAGGGATACCATTAAAACTCAAAAATAATAACTAATAACCTTTAAGAGCTTTCTTTCTAAGAATCGCAAATCTTACAAAAACTTTCAACAATGGACCTACAAATCGAAGATTCAGTACTAGTACGAGATTACATCGCCGGAGACGAAAAATCTTTAGAGATTTTAATCAATCGCCATAACCAAAGAATTACGAGCTTTATTTATTCCAAAGTATTGGATAGAGACATTACCGAAGATATTTTTCAAGATACGTTTATTAAAGTTATTCGTACACTAAAGAAAGGGTCTTACAGCGAAGAAGGTAAATTTTTACCCTGGGTTATGCGCATTGCCCATAATTTGATTATCGATCACTTTAGAAAGAACAAAAGAATGCCAATGTTCGAGGGAAGCGACGATTTCAACATCTTTTCGGTTATTGGTGATGATAAATTGAACGCGGAAAAGCAACTTATCAAAGATCAGGTCAATTCTGATCTAAGAAATTTGGTTGAGGAGTTGCCCGATGATCAGAAAGAGGTATTGATTATGCGTATTTATAAGGACATGAGTTTTAAGGAAATCTCAGAAAATACAGGTGTAAGTATTAACACTGCTCTAGGAAGAATGCGATACGCGCTTATCAACCTTCGAAAAATAATAGATAAACACAATATCGTGTTGACTAACTAAATAGAGTACCTTAATAAAAAATAACAATATTTCTATAGTAGTTGCGTTATCTTTGTATAACTATAACTACTGATATGGAAAAAATTTACTCTGAAAACCTTGAGAAAGGGAAAATCTTAAAAGCTAGACCTGAGACAATTCAGTTTTTACTAAATTTCTCAAAATCATTTCATCTAGTGGAATATCAAGACCTTCGATTTGAAAATAGTCTGAATTAAAAAAACCCTTACCGGGTTTTTTTTGTTTTCAAGTAGTCATTCAAGACTTTTTTTCTCCCGATGGTGTTGGTAATAACGTCCTTTTCTAGGTTCCAGCCTCTCGCCGGTGAATATTGACGACCGTACCATATGATCTGAAGATGAAGTTCGTTCCACAGTTCTTCAGGAAATAGACGTTTGGCATCTTTCTCGGTTTGCACGACATTTTTTCCATTGGATAGCCCCCAACGGTACATAAGCCTATGTATATGCGTATCTACAGGAAATGCAGGAATACCAAAAGCCTGTGATACTACTACACTTGCCGTTTTATGCCCTACCGCTGGCAGCTCTTCCAAAAGTTCTATGTCTTGCGGCACTTTCCCTTCATATTTGTCTATAAGAATTTTCGAAAGCCCGAATATGCCTTTCGCTTTCATTGGGGAAAGACCTACGGGTTTTATGATTTCCCGTATTTCGTCGACCGATAATTTAACCATGTCGTAGGGGTTGTTGGCTTTGGCAAATAAAATCGGCGTTATTTTATTGACCCTGACGTCGGTACTTTGCGCCGACATTAATACAGCTATCAATAACGTATACGGATCTTGATGATCCAGCGGTACAGGAATTTGCGGGTATAAATCTTGAAGCGTTCTTATTACAAAATCTACCTTTTCGGTTTTCGTCATTTTTTAATTAGTTTCGGGACGTGTTACAAATACGAATTTAACTAAAATTAAATATGAATACATTGAAAGTAGGCGACAAGGTTCCTGGATTCGCGGCCAAGGACCAAGATGGAAACACTGTAAACCTATCGGATTACCACGGAAAAAAATTAATTGTCTTTTTCTATCCAAAGGCGAGCACCCCGGGCTGTACGGCGGAGGCATGTAATCTCAGGGATAATTATAAGGAATTAAAAGATCAGGGTTATGAGTTGCTCGGAGTAAGTGCCGATTCTCAAAAAAGGCAGTCCAATTTCAAAGAGAAATATAATTTTCCATTTCCTTTATTGGCCGATGAAGATCGTACGGTCATCGAAACTTTCGGCGTTTGGGGACCAAAGAAATTTATGGGGCGTGAATACGATGGAATTCACCGAAAAACATTCGTTATTAACGAAAACGGTATTGTGGATAGGGTAATCGATAAGGTTAAAACCAAAGATCACGCAGCCCAATTGTTGGCAGAATCCTAAAATAGGTTGAAAAAACAAAAATCCCGATAATGCATCGGGATTTTATTTATACAAAGGGACATATTTATACTTTTTCCTCTTCTGACTTTATCAATTTTCGGGTAAAAAGGTTTTTGTTCTTTATAATTTCCGCAATGCCTTTTGGAAGCATCTCTTCCCAGCCTTCTTCATTGTTAATTATTTTCTTTAGAACGTCACGCGAGAAAATATGCATAATTTCCGGATCGTAATCTATGATATCCATTACTTTTCCGTTGTATTTAAAGAACTTATAGAGTTCTTTCATTCTTGGGTGCACCTTCATATTATTACTGGTCATTATCTGCCCCGTCTCAGGATTTTTCATAGGATAAAGGTAGACTTGCAGTTCTTTGAAAAATAGTTTTCCGAAAGCTTCAAGAATTCCGCCGCTAAGGTGACGATAATATTTTTCATCGAAAATATCAACAAGGTTGTTCACGCCCATGGTGAGGCCGATCTTGGCCTTGGTGTAATTATTAAAGTACTCCACCAGTTTATAGTATTCCTGAAATTTAGATATCATCACAATATGGCCAAGGGAACATAGCAGTTCGGCACGATCCATAAAATCACGTTCGTCAATTTCTCCGGAAGCCTTTAAATTCGAAAGGGTGATTTCAAAAATAACAATCGTATTGTCTTGGTCAACGGCCGGGTCCCTTATGAAAATATCATACGATTTATGGAACATATCTAAATTAACCTTCGTAACCGGTCTAAAACTTCCGCGCAACGCTAATATATTTTTTTTGTACAATACGGCTGCGGGAAGAAGGTTGTTTCCATCCGGACCGAACATGACGGCATCGGTCATGTCGTTACGAATCAGCTGAAGGCTCATCAATCGATTATCTACATCTTTGAAATTAGGCCCCGCAAAGTTTACCATATCGATTTCTACCGTATCCTTATCGATATGATCGTACAGATACTTCAACATCTTCCTGGGCTTATGATACTTGTAAAAAGCACCGTAAATCAAGTTTACGCCCAGAATCCCCAAGGTTTCTTGTTGCAACCTTGCTTCGTTCTGTTTAAAACGAATATGAAGAATAATTTCATCGAATTCTTTCTGCTTCGGGTCTAGCTGAAAGCGTATACCAATCCATCCATGGCCTTTGTATCGTTTCGAAAAATCTATGGTAGCAACCGTATTGGCGTACGAAAAGAACAATCGGTCAGGGTGCCTATCTCGACTTATACGCTCTTCCATCAAGCGCATTTCGTGCGATAACATTTTTTTCAGACGCGATTGTGTAACGTACCTCCCGTCTTGCTCTATGCCATAGATCGCATCGCTGAAATCTTTGTCATAGGCACTCATTGCTTTGGCAATTGTACCCGATGCACCTCCAGATCTAAAAAAGTGTCTTGCAGTTTCCTGACCGGCCCCGATTTCTGAGAAGGTGCCATAAATGTCAGGGTTTAAATTGATTCTTAATGTCTTGGCCTTTATCGAGGGTATATTTTCAAAAGCCGTATCCCTTTTTAACACTGAAGCCATTTCATAGATTTTGGTCAAACAAAGTTAACAAGTTACTGTTATCTATTAAATAATTTAGTTATAAATTTGAGAATACATGGACGAGGGTTTGAAAATTATCTTTTTAGGCACAGGAACGTCACAGGGAATTCCTATTATCGGTAGCAATCACCCTGTTTGCTTGAGCAACGACCCCAAGGACAAACGCCTGCGAGTTTCAGTCTTACTCCGTTGGAACAAATACAATTACGTTATCGACTGCGGCCCTGATTTTCGGCAGCAAATGCTCAGACATAAGGTATCTAGGTTAGATGGAATACTTTTCACCCACGAGCATTCGGACCATACGGCCGGCCTTGATGACATACGTCCCTTTTTTTTTAGGCAAGGCGACATTCCTATTTTTGCCCACGAACGCGTGGTCCACTCACTCAAACATCGTTTCGATTATATCTTTACCGATGAAAATCGCTATCCAGGAGCTCCTTCCGTGGCTCCCCATGTTATTTCTAAGGAAACTCCTTTTAAAATAGGGGATACCTTGGCAATTCCTATCGAAGCAAACCATAATAGACTAAAAGTTATGGGTTTTAGAATAAAGGATTTCACGTATTTGACGGATATAAAAACTATAGCAAATGAAGAGATCAACAAGGTGAGGGGGTCTAAAGTATTGGTGGTGAATGCGCTGCGCATAGAACCTCATCACTCACACTTTAATCTTGAAGAGGCGTTGGCGTTTATAGAAGAGGTAAAGCCAGAAGTCGCATATCTAACACATATCAGCCATCTCCTAGGGTTTCATGAAGAAGTCGAAAAATCCCTTCCGGATGGAGTCCATCTTGCCTATGACAATTTAACCTTGAATCTCTAGATAGTTCAATAACATTTTGGCAATGTGGTATACTAGTATAGTAAGTACGGCGTTTTTAAACAAAAGTCCTAAGATTTGAAAAGTAAATTATACCTATATCTATTTGTATTTGCAATATTGATTTGCCTATATCTTTTTGTGAGCAACCAAAAAATGGGGGCAGCGAAAGACAGTCAAATTGAACAGATGAAGCTGAAAATAGAACAATTGCAAGACGCTGTGAGCAGGGGTGAAATAAAGGCCTTGGAATTGCAATATTTTTCTTTGGAAAATAATGATGATGCCCTGGCGTACTATGATCATCTGAATATTGAAGACCCTGCACGCTACATTGCGGATAAGTTGCTCGAGACCAATGAAAGTAAGGGTGATAATCCTTTGATTCCTTATGAGGGTATGGAGAGCGATTTTAAGATCAACAAGATAAAGATATTGAATCACAAATGGATTATAGCCGATTTTTCTGATGGAAAATATTGGGGTGAATTGATTTTGAAATATGAACTGAAGGATGACCTTGGCGTTGATTTCACCTTGTTGGATCATCTGCTTTACACGCATAGTCAATAAACAAACAACATTAGCTGCCCATAATCTTGTAGTTGCCTCGGCTAGAAAATGATGGTAGGTTAAATTTTATTTTCCAACCATTTTTTGAATGCATAAAAGTTTTGGGGCGAAACCCCGTGACCGACAGGAAATTCCTCGTAAACATAAGAGACCCCCAATCTAGTTAAAAACGCAGGTATCTTTTGGGCCCATTCGGGAGGTATTACCTGATCGACTTGCCCATGTGAAGCATAAATATTCAAATGTTTATGGTCTTTTTCGGCAAAGCCCTTAAGAATAATACCTTCGTTGATATAGCCACTTAAGGCGACCACATTTTTTATTTTTTCAGGATATGACAGGGAAACGGCATAGCTCAAAATAGTACCTTGGCTGAACCCCAACAGTGTAATTCGATCTTCATCCAGTCCATAGGTAGTGCAGGCTTCTTTGATGAAATGAACGATTTTTTCACGAGATTCAATAGCTTGCTCATCATCGCTCCATTTGCCTTTTTCTGCATCAAAATTAATGGCATACCAAGCATAGCCAAAAGGCTCCATGGTATATGGGGCGCGTACCGATATAATACATAATTCCTCCTGAAGTTCGGACGCGAATGAAAACAGATCTTCTTCATTGCTACCATAACCATGAAACATGAACATAACGGGTGGCTTACGTTCAACTAGCGATGAAGGTCTAATGAGGTGCTCTAGTGATAAGGGTGCAGTGGTCATGTTATGGGATAAAAGTAAACCATTTTTGAAAATAGGCCCCCAACACCGGTATCAATTGTTTTTTTTCATTCAGCGCCCCTATAAAACCAAATATCCAGAGTACCATGTAACATAAGTACAATCCATATAAGGCATAGGGACTATACCATACACTGGAAAATAAGGCAAAAGCGTGAAAAAGAAGGTGTATTCCGAAAGCTTGTCGGATATGAAAACGGGCAAAATCGTTTTTTGGTTCCATGTTCATGCTCATCGCAATAAAAGAACCGATTATAGTTATGTATGCGATAATAGCCGTGGTCTTTCCATTTTTATTAGTCGGGGTCATGGCTTATAAATTTCCGCAGAATAAAGTATTGGCGAACAAAATTAAGAAGCTTTTTTACCAATGTGTCCTACTAAGGGTATCTCTTCCATTCTACCGTTCATTGCATTGATGAGTCCTAATATCGCCAAAATAAGACCGGTGTACTGCAAGTACATCAGAATTTCGATACCGGTAATGGAGACTAACATGCCTGCGATTATGGTTACCAGTATTCCGGTCAACCAAGCCCTCAGGGCTTGCCCAATATGAAATTTGGCAAATTCGTTCTGCTTCGAATTGTTCATCAAATAGGCGACAAGTGTGCCTATTAGGGTAATATAGCTAATGATAGCTATTGTTTTGCCCTCGTCGATTGTATTTTGATCCATGTTTCGGTTTTTAAATAGGTTGATTTTTTCAATATACACTATTCACGAATATTCATCTGACCGTTATTAATGATGCCGTAAACTAGGCCTTTAAGTTCCGCTCCTACGAACATACAGTTTTTTGAAGTCGAATATATATCTTTCTCATTAAAGACCCAATGTTTATCTGGATCAAAAAGGGTCAGGGAGGCCCTTGATCCCTCACTTAATCTTATGGTTTCCAAACCATAGCGTTCTCTACCCCGGGTTAACAAGTCAATGACCGTGGGAAGCTCAAAAAGTCGATTAGATATCCCGAAGGCAGTTTCCAACCCGATACTCCCAGGAGTGGCATTGTCGAACTCTCTATGCTTCTCTTCAATATTTAAGGGGAGGTGATCACTACAGATGTAATCGACCACTCCCTCCTTCAAGCCCGTGATCAATGCTTCGGTGTCGGTCTTCGTACGAAGTGGAGGCATGACCTTAAAGGAGGAGTCAAAGTTTTCTAGCACGCTATCGGTAAGGAACAAGTTGTGTACGGCCACACTACAACTGACATCGAGCCCGTTTTTCTTTGCCGCTCTTATGAGGCCTACCGATTTCGCAGTGGAAATGGTGGGTATATGTAACTTACCACCAGTGTACTCTAAAAGGGTAAGGTCTCTTTGAACTTGTAATTCTTCCGAAATGTTCGGTAGGCCTTTGAGTCCTAATCGAGTAGAAACCTCACTTTCATTAACTATTCCTTTACCGGAGATATTTTTATTAAGCGGAAACGAGTAGACCAGTCCATCAAAATTCTGTACGTATTGCAAAGCAATTTTAAGAAGGTTCGAATTTTCGACAGGCCTTTTAAAATCATAGTAACCGACGGCCCCAGCATTCTTCATGTCGTACAGTTCCGCCAAATCTTTACCCTCACACTTAACCGTGAGGGCACCTAATGGATGCAAATTGGCCAAGCAGCCCTTAGCAGCATTTTTAAAAAAAACAATATCCGAACTGCTATCGGGCACGGGGTTGGTATTCGGGTTTAGAACGATATCGGTAAAACCGCTTCTTGCTGCAACATCAAGACCATGGGCAATAGTTTCCCTTTCTTCATAACCAGGTTCCCCAAAACTTACGCTGCTATCAAACCAACCAGGTGAAATATGAAGGTTCTTTTTTTCGATGAGCTGAAATTTCCCCGTTTCCTCAATCTTTGGGGCGATTTTTTCAATAATTCCATTTCGGATAAGAATATCGCGCTTTTTTAAATGAAGCTCCCTATTCGTTTGATCAACAATTTTCGCCGACTTTATAAGGATTTTCATCTAAAGATATTTTTGAATGAGAATTTCAATAATCATAAACAGTAACGCTAAAATAACAAACCATTTCCAAAGCTCGCTTACAGTGTTATTTTTTTCAATGGTTTCAAAAAGGGAACTAATGGAGGTCGTTTTTAATGCTGCAGGAATACGTTCTAGCTCTTGGTATACCAGTTTACTTTCTTTTCGAGGAAAATTAAGTGCTATGTACTTAATGGGATTTTGGTCTTCTTCAATAACGTAGATTCCATCTGTATCTAAACCCTCTTCGAAAAAGAGAGATACTTTTTTGGTGCGTGATTGCTGACGCGGTATATATTCATAAGTGTCTTTTTTTACCTTTAAAATCTGGTCTTTTCCTAGTGTAACCGGAACATCAATGGTAAAATTTTGCCCCAAAACATTATAGAGTTGCGGCAGTTGAAGGCTCTGACGTGCCATATTATAGAATGTTGGAACAATGAGGGGAGAATTTCTAAACGAGGAGTTTTCATCGAACAGAGGAGCAGAAAACAAGAAGAAACCATCATTACCTAGCAAAAAGGGCATTCCATTTTCAAACGACAGCGCCGCAAGTGCACTCGAATTCACCGTATAGTAATCGCTAACTTTAGGATACTGGAAATTCGACACACTTTTCTCGAAGACATTGCGGTACAAGGGGTGTGAAAACGCAATGTTTGTAATATTTCTATCAGCCACTACATGTTCCCCTATGGAAGTCGAAAAATAATTCGAAACCAATAGATTATACGAATTCAAGTCGATCTCATTAGAAGGAATTATGGTAATGCTGTTGCCATCATCGGTGAAAGATCTTAAACTGGTCGCCAAAGATGTAGGTATCTTCCGCAATCCATTTAGGATAATTAAATTTTGATCTGTCAAATCGCCATAATTTAAATTATCTAGGCGATAGGTCGAGAAAATGAACTCGTCATCGCGATAAATTTTACCAAGATATTGATGGTCTTCGGGACCGACGGACAATACACGAATCTTTTCACGCTCATCTATCATAAAGTATAAATAGTTGTCATACAATAACCCGGTGTCCGCGATTTGAATTTTTCCTTTAATCGATTTATTGTCGGGAAGTGTGAAGTACACCTTTGCTGTATTCTCTTCATCAAATGAAGCAGAAGTTTTGGCAATCAGGTTATCACCGTTGTACAACGAAACCGGGGTATTCTCTACGATATTATCGCTGGATAATTGCGTGATCAAGGTGGGTTGACCGATATTTTCGGTGTCTAAGTAAGCGGTATCTATAGAGATATTGGTGTACTCGCTCGCCGAAAGTTGCACTAAATTTCTTTGACCTATATGAATAGAATCGAGAGTAGTACCGAACATATCTTGTTGAAAATCAGAAATAATGATTAAATTTTTATCGGTAGTACGATCATTGGAAAAAAGGGTGTTTCCCTTAAGTGAAATTTCTTGAAAATCCAATTGGTTTTGCCCGGTCGAAAGAGTTAAGAGATCGTTTTGGATATCTCGAAGGGTGACATTTTTAAAGGTTCTGTCATTAGTGAACAGCGAAAATCTTTCGTCAGCCGGGAGGTGTTTTATCAAGTCTTGTACCGCATTTTCTAAAAGGGAAGCACCGTCCTTTTTCAATTGCATACTAAAAGAATTGTCAACATAGATTACATTTTCTTTTTTGGTAAGGGCGGATTCATTTGCTAAAAAGGGTTGGGCAAAAGCCAAAACAAGAGCGGCTATAAGCGACAATCTGGCGAACAATAAAAGCCATTTTTTTAGGGTACTGCTCCTTCTTGATTCGGAGACCACCTTTTTTAGCAACTTTACATTGGTAAACCGCGTTTTCTTGAAACGACGAAGCTGAAAAAGATGTATAATGAGGGGAATCAGGAGAAGACTTAAGGCCCAAAGTAGTTCTGGATTTTTAAACTGCATTTCCTGAATTGAGTTGACAAAGATAGGCAATTCGAGATTCAAAGTTTAACGGTTAAAGCTAAATCTTATCGTCGGTTAAAAGTAGGATGCTCCATGATAATTTTCTTAACAAAAGAAAAAATAATCGCGTGATTCTTTTTGGTCGAGGTGGGCTAAATACTGTCTTATCTCCCTTTGGGCTTCTTGGTTGGCCACGGTAATGATACTCTGAGGAGCTGTTAATTTTTCCAGTTCGGAATAGTGCAGCATAGGGAATCCGTAAATTTTCTTTCCTATTTTTTTCGGATTGTCGCAAAGCCAATAAAAGGGAACATTTTTCTTGCGTAAACCCTTGGCAATATCCTTGCCTTTGGTACCGGCACCCCAAACGACCAATGGGCGGTTTCTATCATAATCCAATTTCAAAAAATAATGAAGTTTGATATCCAAAAAATAATTTTGTGCATAATGTACGCTTGTTCTTGAGGTGCGCGTATCGTAGTCGCGCCAATAGTGCAATACCTGTTGGCAAGGAATACATTGTAAAGCGTTTTCATAGAACCGAAACGTAAGGTCGTAGTCTTCCGGGTAGCGATTTGAATCAAAGGCCCCGCATGTATCGAGGTCCTCGCGGAAGGCCATCCAACACGGGGATGGAATAACACATTCCTTATAAATTTCACTATAGTTGGTGCCACATTCGATAAGTGTATTAATCCACTTTTCGTACCGCTTGTAGCCATTGCTTATACCCCTATGCGAGAAATATTTCACCTGGCCTACCGCTAGATGTCCTTTTCCTTTATGACGAAGGGCATCGACCATAACGCGCAATCTGTTCGGGGTCATGATGTCATCGGAATCCATTCTGGTAATCAAGTTCCCGTTGCTTTCTGAGTAGGCAGTTCGCAATGCCTCGATAATACCTTTACCCTGGTTTTCGAATACCTTGATGCGCGGATCTTTTTTGGCATAGGCCTTGACCCGTGCTAAACTTTGGTCTTGAGACCTATCGTTCACGGCCAGCACTTGCCACTGCGTATATGATTGCCCTAAAATTGATTCAATACACTCTTCGAAGAATGGCTCGGAATCTTTAAAAGGAATCAGGATGCTGACTAAATAATCGTGCATGGCAAAATGGTTCTTATAAATCGGTATGCGCGTAACGGTTAAGCCCTACGAAACCAAACGAAGACGAATTTACCTTAATTTTAAAAACAATGGAACTGCTATTTGGAACTTTGGTATAGGTTGACGACCTTGTATTCTCAAACTTTTTGTAATATCCAGAGAGATGAAAAAAAGCATGGTTACCTATACGTTCCTTTTTCTAGCCCTATCAAGCTTTGCCCACACGAACCCCGTTCCTTTGACCGCCAATACCTTTGATGGTATGTGGGGTCTTGAAATTGAAAGTGGGGGCGTTGGTTGGTTGCACGTTCATGAAGACCAAGGGTTTTTAGACGCAGAATTATTGTGGATCGGAGGTAGTGTGCTACCGGTATCCCATGTCTATCTGGCCGATGAGAACACCTTGGTCGTTACCCGTACGTACGAAGCGAAAAAAAGCGAAAATCGAACCCACACCGTTACGATGACCTTACGTATCAAAAAGTCGGGAGATACCCTTGAAGGTACTATGACCGCTCCAAAATGGAATGGCAGTGGCGAAACTGAAACCAAATTTATAGGCAAACGAATGCCTGCCATGCCCGAAAGACCCGACCTGTCGAAAGTGGATTTAGGGAAATCTGTGAATCTTTTTAATGGTAAAAATCTGAACGGGTGGAGGTTGATCGACCCGGAATCGAAAAGCGCATTTGAAGTCGTCGATGGGGTATTGGTAAACGACCCGGTTCAACCGGATCATGGGGCACACATTTCGTATGGAAATCTCCGCACCGAAAAAGAGTATGGTGACTTTAATCTAAAACTGGAAGTCAACGTACCAGAAGGAAGTAACAGTGGGGTCTATTTAAGAGGCCTTTATGAGATACAGGTAGTCGATTCGTACGGTAAGCCATTGGATTCGCATAATATGGGCGCTGTTTACAGTCGAATTACCCCCAATGAGGCTGCAGAAAAGCCGCCAGGTGAGTGGCAATCTATGAACATTACGTTGGTAGACCGGCACGTGACCGTCGTTCTTAATAATAAGAAGATTATAGACAATGAACCAGTGTATGGTCCTACGGGTGGTGCCATTAGTGCCGATGTCTTGGCTCCCGGACCGATTTATCTACAGGGCGATCATGGCAAAGTTTCATATCGCAATATTGTTTTGACCCCAATCAATTAGAACCTTACCTTGTGTATACAAGGCATTATCGAGGTTTGTAAGATCATTGATTTTTATTGACTGGAAATCTTTATGGATTCAAAAAAGCTTTCTATATTTGCAACCGCTTAGGAGGAATGGCAGAGTGGTCGAATGCGGCAGTCTTGAAAACTGTTGAGGGTCACACCTCCGGGGGTTCGAATCCCTCTTCCTCCGCTGAATAGTGTAAAACACTACAAAGAACCCTGTAAATAAATTATTTGCAGGGTTTTGTTTTGTTTGATATTCCTTTATTTCGACGTCGGATTACAAGCCTCCTTTTGCACACCTAAAGATGCCATTTTTTAAAGCCTCGGTTGGTTTTTTGAGGGTTCGGGTATGTATTCACCACGAAAAAAGCAACTTCTTGAACGGAGTTCCTCTTTCTAAAGGAATAGCATGGGCATTACCATTTTTTCAGTCCCAGCAATTTCTCGCCTAAATCTGATAATTCCGCCCTTTTGTATTTCGTCTGCTCCCAATTTCGTGGATCACCGGGAAAGGCATAGCCTTCCGGGGCCATCCGGTTCTTCCATGAATTGACCCGCCATTCTCGTAAGGCCTCGTTGTCTTCTTGTGCAGGCATCATCGAAATATATTGCGCTATTCGAACTTTTTCGTCGGATGTGTTGGGGCGAATGCCATGCGGCAGCGAACTGTTGAATATCAGTAGGTCACCTGCTTCCATGGGGACTTTTACAAGTTTGTCCTCCAGCCCCGCAATATCAGGTTTAAAATGATCCCTATCCCCGGGCTGTGTAAGTTTCCAGGTGTCATAATTTCTAAACAACCAGGGAATACATTGAAATCCTCCCATATTGGGATCTGTTTGGTCGGCCAATGCCAATACGCCTTGAACGTTTTGAGGTTTGGTTTCCGGATCGTAATCCCAATGGATAAACCCTTTGTACTCATGGCCGGGGCGCATGGGAAAATTTAAATTTGCCCTATCTATGGTGACCCACAGTTTTTCGGTTCCCCAAATATCGACAAAGGCGTCATAGACCCGTTTTGTTTGACGGTTGTTCCAAAGGTGTTGATGATTATAGACTTCGACCATTCCGGTACCTGCCAGTTCCTTCATTTTCATTTCGGCACGGGCTGCAGTATACCAGGTTTCTTTGTCATGAGGGTCTTTTTCCTCGAATTCCCAAAGAAAGGCAGTAGTACGAGCTGCTTGTTCTCGGGGTACCGCATTTGTAACGACCACATAGCCGTTCTCTTTCCAAAACTTCCATTGTTCCAGGGTCAAGACCTTGAGCGAATCCGCAGCGGCTTCTCTTCGCAATTGAATTTTGCTGCTCTTTGCGGTAGAAGGATTACCGGGAATTTCTTTGTGTTCATGGCCCGGAACCATTTTTTGCGCTGTTTTTTCCATGATTTTTAAATTGATTAGTATCGGTTATGTTCTCTGTTCTGAAAATGTTTCACTTCATTGATGTAAAAATCAATCCTCGTGTGCGATTATATACGTTTTAGATTGACTTTCTTTAAATAGGCGTTTTTATGACAGAATTAAATGGCTTTGTCAGGGCCGTCACCACAGTTTCATTACGTTGGGGCCGTATCACTTTCTTTGTTTCAAAATGATGCCTACGACAAGCATTGGCACAATTGCAGGTACAGCTTTTATATTTTAAAGTTATTGATTTTGAGCACATTATTACTTAGTATTTAGAATTTATATCTGCTGTTCGGTATTGCAGTGCGATTACCTTTAGCCAAATTCAGAACTACATCGTATTATCACTACAAAGAACAATAGAAAATTTGGCGGAAAGTTTGATAGAGTTAGCCACAACTTGTACTATATTGATATTTTGTAGTATTTTAATACATATACATGCCATTTTCATGAAAGTCCAGCTCGAAACCATCACGAATAAAGTGAACCGTTCATTCAGCATGATGTTCAATCCAAGGTTGAGCGATCTTTTTTTTTGGCATTTCCATCCCGAGTATGAACTGGTGTATATAGAAGGAGCGAATGGTACCCGCCATGTGGGCGATCATATTTCGACCTATGAGGGTAGCGATCTTGTATTGATCGGATCGAACATTCCCCATTTGAATTTTGACTATGGGGTCGATACCGATTATAGGAAGGTAGTGGTGCACCTGAAGAAGGAATTGGTAGAGACCCACTTTTTCGGAACACCGGAATTATTGGTGATCAACACCATGTTTCGAAAAGCAAGATATGGTTTGGCCTTTCCAGAAAAGTTCAAAAAGAAACTTGGGAAAAAACTGTTCGCCTTGGAAGGCTTGGCACCCATCGAACAGTATATGCAACTGCTTGAAATATTACAAGTATTGTCGGATGCAGAGGAGTTCGAACTTTTACACGACCACCCTTATGACCATCAGGTAAGTGATAAAGATCAGAAAAGAATAAGCTCGATCTTTGCCCTTATCGATAATGGCTATCAGCATAAAATAGAACTTCAAGAGGTGGCCGACCTCTGCCATATGACCAAAGAAGCGTTTTGTCGCTATTTCAAGAAAATGACAAGGTACACCTTTACCGAATTTTTAAACCGGTACCGAATCAGCCAGTCGAAACGAGACCTGATGGCCGGCAAGAGTGTGAGCGATGCCTGTTATGGCTCGGGCTTTGAAAGTCTCTCGTATTTTAACCGTATTTTTAAGAAAGTTACCAATGAAAATCCTAGGGAGTTTCGAAAAAGATATGTGTAGCGCATAGAAAATAGGTGGTGTTCGCCATGAGTATTTGGTTGAATCGCCTCCACCGGCACTTCTATCTATACGAGATATATTGTATATTTCCGGGTGTTTAAAAATTGCTCTGATATACCATGAAAAGAATATTCTTGCTCGGCGTACTTGTTATTTTGTTTTTTACCCTACCGATTACAGCTCAAAAGAAAGCTTCCTTATCCTTAGAGGACATCTATAAAGACCGTGTTTATCAACAGAAAAGTTTTGGGCCCGTCAGATGGATGACCGACAATAACGGGTACTCTACTCTTGAGCCAAATGAGGAAGTTGGTGGTAAAGATATCGTAAGATATGATGCCAAGAACGGAAAGCGTACCGTAGTAGTCTCCGCTGCTCAGTTGATGCCCGATGGTAAAGAAGAACCTTTGGAGATTTCAAATTATAATTGGTCCAGTGATAATAACAAATTGCTGATTTTCACCAATACAAAAAAAGTATGGAGGTATAACACTAGGGGCGATTATTGGGTACTGGATCTAGACTCCGGCAAACTGAAACAATTGGGGAAAACGCTGCCCGAATCCTCTTTGATGTTTGCCAAGTTTTCGCCAGATGCCTCAAAGGTGGGCTACGTCAGTAATCTAAACATTTATGTGGAAGATGTAGAAGTGGATACGATTCAGCAGTTGACTTCAGATGGTGGCGGAAATATTATCAACGGAACATTTGATTGGGTCTATGAAGAGGAATTAAATTGTCGTGACGGTTTTAGATGGAGTCCCGATGGTCAAAATCTTGCTTATTGGCAATCAGATACCAAAGGGGTAGGCACCTTTTATATGATTAACAATATAGACTCCATATACTCCAAGCCGATACCCATGCCTTATCCAAAAGTCGGCACCCAACTTTCGGCGGTCAAGGTCGGGGTCATTCCTGTTCAGGGAGGCAACACCAAATGGTTCGATATCCCCGGTGACCCCAGGAACAATTATTTGGCCCGTATGGATTTTATACCGGGCACTGACGAGGTCATGATTCAACAATTGAATCGTCGGCAGAATACCAATAAAGTCTGGATAGGCGATATCAGTTCGATGACCATAGAAAATATCATAACGGAAAAGGACGAGGCATTTCTCGATATCCATGACGATATCCGTTGGCTAGATAATAATCGGTTTTTTACTTGGTCTAGTGAACGTGACGGATGGTTACATTTATACAAAATTTCAAAAGACGGAAAGGAAATAGAGCCGATTACCAAGGGAAGTTTTGATGTCATCAATATCGATTGTATCGATACCAAGGGGGGGTATGTGTATTACATAGCATCTCCCGATAATTTCACCCAACGCTATTTGTATAGAAGTCGTATCGACGGCAAAGGGAAAGCCGAGCGGATTACGCCTCTATCTGATTCAGGACAAAGCGCTTATCAAATTTCCGAAAATGCCAAATGGGGCATACAGGTTTTTCAAAATAGTACCACACCACCGCGATATTCCTTAATAAGCCTCCCGAAGCATAAAGAAATAAGGCTTTTGGAAGACAATAGTGAACTACGTAAGAAATATGACGCCCTCGCTCTGAGATCAAAGGAGTTCATAAAGGTTGATATCGGTGATGTAGTACTTGATGCTTGGATGCTAAAACCAATCGATTTCGATGCTACAAAAAAATATCCGCTTTTGTTCTACGTCTACGGCGAGCCTGCCGGATCTACCGTTCAGGATAACTGGAGCAGCCGTGCCCTATATCATCAATATATGGCACAGCAGGGATATGTAGTTGTCAGCGTCGACAATCGGGGCACCAAAACGCCTCGTGGCAACAAATGGCGGAAGTCCATTTACGGACAGATCGGTATTTTAGCATCCGAAGACCAGAGTAAAGCGGCAAAGAAAATTTTAAACACTTACGATTTTCTCGACCCTGAGAGAGTGGGTATCTGGGGCTGGAGTGGAGGCGGGCAGATGACATTGAATTGCATGTTCAGGTATCCCGATATCTACAAATCTGGATTGGCAGTTTCCTTTGTGTCCGATCAAAGGCTATACGATGCGACCTATCAAGAACGATATATGGGGCTTTTGGAAGACAATGCAAAGGGATATCATGACGGATCCCCAATTAATTTTGCTCAAAACCTGAAGGGCAACCTGATGATTATTCATGGCACGGCAGACGATAATGTACATTATCAGAGTGTTGAAATGCTGATCGATAGATTGATAAAATACAACAAGTTATTTTCTATGATGTCCTATCCGATGCGATCGCATTCGATCAATGAACGGGAAAACACTTCATACCATTTAAGGGAGACCATGGAAAAATTTTGGAAAGAAAAGCTACAGGCCGGTGCACGATAAATTAATGCTCAATATACCGGCCCCAAGTCTACAAAAAAGAAGTGGATTTTTTAGAAGAAGCAAATTAAACAAACGAATGGCCAAGGTTTGCTGCTCTTTTAGGTAATAAAGAAAGCAACCTAAATTTTAAAGACCATGGGTATCTCTTCTGTCAGAATAATACCTTTTTTTATTTTTTTTTTGAACAGACTTGGATGGGCAGCCCCGATGATGTTGTAGGTTTCCTAAGAGGCTCTGATTTAGAAAACTAAGAATGGAAATAGAACCATTTGGCATCTATTATTTTTTTTTGCAACGGTTGGATAGGGTCTAGCAAATATTCTATAACGTCAATAAGAACAGTTTAGTTAACTATCTTTCTGTTTTTCAATTAAATATGAAAGAACCTTCTAGAATTTTTGTAATGGGCGCTTCCTCTGGAGGTCGGAAGGTTATTGTGAACGTTTTAAGAGACTTTCCCGAGAACTGTAATGCAGCTTTTTTGGTGGTGGTGCATGCCTCTTCCGACACACCGTCGATATTTCATCAAATACTTTCCAAAAAAATAAAAATGAAGGTGTTCGAGGCAGAACATGGGATGACCATTCAAAAGGGAAGCGTTATCCTGGCCAAACCTAATCAGCATTTGTTTGTAAGTGAGGGTAAGGCCCTATTGTCAAACGGGCCGCGTGAAAATCTGTTTAGACCCGCCATAGATGTCTTGTTTCGTTCTGCTGCGGTGGCCTATGGAAATTCGTGTACCGGTATTCTCCTCTCGGGCCGATTGAACGACGGTGCCGCTGGTTTGGAAGCCATCAAGAAATGTGGTGGTCTCGTTATGATCCAGAACCCTGCGACCGCCGAATTCAGCGATATGCCCTCCTTTGCGGCAGAAACGGTCGATGTCGATTACGTAGTGAATGAAGAAGACATGTGTCATGTGCTACTCAAAGTTTTGGAGGAAGAGAAACCCCGGCAAATTGAAATTCCCCAAACGATTATTAGGGAGAATACCATTGCTACAAGAATTGGTAGCCAAGTATCGAAACAAAATAGTTTGGGTAATCAGGTTCCGATCAGTTGCTCTACCTGTGGCGGCCCTCTATGGAAAATAAAGGACTCAAAAATTAACCGCTATCGCTGCCATGTCGGCCATGCTTTTACCGAAGAGGCCTTATTAAAGAGTCAGAATGAAGCCTTAGAAGAGGCTTTATGGGTGGCATTGCGTACGCTTGAAGAGAAAAAGATGCTGCTTGAACGCGTATATGGGCAGGTTAAAGAAAGGCGGGGCAAGACATTGGTCGTTCCCCAAAACATAAAAATTGATGAAGTTCAACAACAAACTAATAAATTGCGGAATGTTCTACAAATACCCGATTGATGGCAGAAAGTAAAACCAGTTCCAAAAAAAACCGTGGGTTGTATGTAGTAGGAGTAGGGGCTTCGGCAGGGGGGCTTGATGCGATTACCAAGCTTTTATCAAATTTCAATGGGGTAACCGCCAATTTCTGCGTGGTGGTAGTGATGCACCTGAGCCCAAAGTACAAGAGTGAACTAACCTCGATTTTGAACAAGCGTTGCAAGTGGCCCGTCATTACGGTAGAAAGTAATTTAGAACTAAAGCCCAGACATATCTATGTTACTCCTCAAAACAGTGATATCCATATAGAGGGTACCGATCTAATGTTAGCCCCCCTACCGCCGAATTATTCGACCGCACCCTCTATCGATAATTTTTTTACCTCCTTGGCCCGTTCAAGGCAAAACAAGGCCGTAGGCATTATACTATCGGGCTACGGAAAGGATGGTTCGGAAGGCATTATAGAAATTAAGAAGAACAACGGGTTTACGTTGGCCCAATACCCAGATACCGCCGAACATCCCGATATGCCAAAAGCGGCCATTCAAACTAAAATGGTCGATTTGGTAATACCTCCCGAACAAATGTTCGAAGAAGTCTCCCATTTCATTTTAAATAGCACTGCCATAGCCGCAAGCCCTCCCAAAAAGAAAAGTATCGATGCCATTTTTGAATTGTTGGAAAAGCGATCGGGAACCGATTTTTCACAGTACAAGCCTACAACGATAATGAGGCGCATCAATCACCGTATGGCAGGGCTACAGATTGGATCATTGATCAAGTACTATGAACTCATAATGAAATCACCTCGCGAGCTGGACTTTTTATTTAAAACGGTATTGATCGGGGTGACCGAATTTTTTAGGGATAAAAAAGCGTTCGATAGTTTTCGGAAGCTTTTGGAAGATGTGCTCAAACAAAAATCGGCAGGAGACTCCATACGAATATGGTGCGTTGGTTGTGCCTCAGGGGAAGAGCCGTATTCGGTAGCAATTATGCTGAATGAAATTCTACAGGAAAAAATCAATCACCATCAGATACAGATTTTCGCCTCCGATATCGATGAGAGAGGTCTGAACATAGGGCGAAAGGGAATTTACAGCAAAGAAAGTCTTGAGAATTTAGATCCTAATTTCATATCAAAATATTTCGAAACCGATGATGGTATCCATTATGAAGTCAACAAGCAGATCAAGCAACATATACTTTTTACGCGGCACGATATCAGCAACGACCCGCCCTTTGTGAAACTTGATGCCCTGATCTGTAGAAATCTACTTATTTATTTCAATAACGCCCTACAAAAGCAATCGTTTCAGATCTTTCATTATTCGTTACGGCCACACGGCTTATTGTTTTTAGGGAAATCGGAAAGTGTAAGCGTGGCAGCCGACCTTTTTGAAAAAATAGATACCCATAAGATTTTTCGAAAGGCTGAGGCGGCCTTGAGCTACCAACTTCGTTTTTCGCGTTTTCGAGGTAAAAATGATGAACAAGTGACTGAATCGAAGAAAGCGGTGGCCCGCAATATGTCGATTGTAGATGTAGCGAAGGAGACGCTATATCACAAGTATGATCATCCGTTCGTCATTATCAATGAACAGGCAGAGATAAAACAGGTACATGGTAGCGTACGCATGTACCTTGAGATCAAAGAGGGCACCATGAACGCCAATTTGTACAAAATGGCCAACCCCGAATTGAACAAGGTGTTAAAGGCAGTGCATGCACAGGTAAAAAAGACCAAAGTGCCCCACACCAGTCACGTGGTCAAATTTATGCTTTATGAAAACCCCCATTATGTAAAAATAAAGATAACTCCCCTTCTCTATACGGTGGCCGACAGTCAGTACTACTTGGTCATTTTTGAAAAAATAATGCCGAGCGAGCAGGTGCTTGAACTGCAAAAGAAACTGCAGACCGCCGATTTCGTAGACCTGCGTATCAAGGAATTGGAAGACGAACTGGCCACCAAAAGCGAGCATCTTCAGATTTTTACCGAAGAATTGGAAGCAACGAATGAAGAATTGCAGACCATAAACGAAGAACGACAATCGGCCAATGAAGAACTCAAATCATCGAATGAAGAGCTGGAGACAAGTAACGAGGAGCTGCAATCGGCCAATGAAGAGCTCAATACTGCGAACAATGAATTACGTTTGACGAACGAATTGATGATCGAGAAGGAGGCCGAGCTCAAAAGGGAAAAGAGTAAAAGTGACCAAAACGAACTGATTTATCGGACCATTGCCGAAAACATCCCCAACGGCACGGTTGGTATTCTTAACGAAAATTTCAAGATCGAGTATGTTGCCGGTACAGGTCTTGACGATTTGGGGGCTGAAGATATGATCGGGCAATCAATGCCCGAACTAAATCCCTCGCGGGCCGAAACCGAAAGACTCCGAAAATTGTGTCAACAAACCTTGGAAGGTAAGTCCGGACACGTAGAAGTACATTATAAAAATCGGTACTACGAAGTACAGACCGTACCTGTTCAGTTTCGATCGGAAGACAAGACGAAAATCTTGTATTTGGTACAGGAAATTACCGAGGAGAAAAAGAATCTTCTCAAATTGGACGCCGCGCTACATGCGGCAAAGTTGGTCGTTGTCGAATATGACTTTGAGAAGGACCTCATTGCCGAAAGCAAATCGCTTTGCCAATTGTTGGACATTGGGGAAACCAGACCGCTAAAAGAAAAAGATTTTGTTGGGAAAATTCATCCTGAAGACTTGAAAAATCGGGAAAAGCAATTGAAGAAGGCCTTTAAGACCGGACGTATAGCCTATGACGTGCGTCTTGTTCTAAAGGAAGGAATAAAGCACATGCGCGTATCCGGTAAGATACTTTTCGATGATGAGAAGAAACCTATCAGTGCCGTGTCGACATTATTGGATATCACACAGGATAAAGAGCTGCTGTTTCAGGTAAAGGAAAGTGAAGAACGCTTTAAACGCATAGCGGAAAGTGCCCCCGTTACGATTTGGATTACCGATAAAGAGGACAACTGCACCTACATCAACAAGACCTGGCTTGAATATACCGGAAGTAGTTTAGAAGATTGCTTGAACGATGGTTGGTTGAAATACATACATCCGGAAGATCGGCGTAGGTCTATGAAAACGTTCTTAAAGGCCTCCGATAAAAGAATACCTTTCGAACTTGAATATATGGTAAAAAATAAGGACGGATCGTACGGATGGTTTTTAAATAGGGCCCATCCTATTTTTGACCAAAATGATCAGTTCAATGGTTTTATTGGCACGAACGTAGACATTACGGCACAGAAAAAGTTTTCGGAAGCACTCGAAAAAGAGGTCGCTGAACGTACTTCGGAGCTAGAAATGTCGAATGCCCAGTTGATGAAAGTGAATTTGAGCTTAGAGGAATATGCCCATATCACCAGTCATGACCTGCAAGAACCAGTGCGTAAAATTCGTACGTTTAACTCGATGCTCCGACCAAAAATTGATGACAATGAAGCGGCGGTAAAATTAGTGGATAGAATTGAAAGTTCTGCAGAGCGCATGACTTCCCTTATAAAAGATATATTGGAATATAGCAAGGTGTCAGAAGGAAATGTCGATTTTGATACGGTCGATCTTGACGATGTGGTTCAAAAAATAGAGCAAGATTTGGAATTGTTAATTTCCGAAAACGAGGTAACCATTAATTCCGATAATCTAGGATCGATCGAGGCGGTTCCTACCCAAATATATCAACTGTTTTCAAACTTGATCAAGAACAGTATTAAGTTCAATGATAACAAACCGAAAATCACGATAAAGTCTTCCGAAATCCAAGGTAAGGATTTGGATGAAGACATTGATGTTTTTCCTGACTTGATATATAAAAAATTGCTGTTCATAGATAATGGTATCGGCATTGCGGAAGCCCAAAGGGATAAGATTTTTAAACCTTTCCAACGGCTTCATTCCAAAACAGCGTATTCGGGCACGGGAATCGGCCTATCCTTATGTAGGCGTATAGCAGAAATACATAAGGGACATATCAGGGTGGGCCGGAACAGTGGTTCGGGTGCCATTTTCGAAGTATACCTACCCATACAACTTCAAGAATAGGGCAAGACCAAAAACCTAAGTATTACGTTTTTATCAAGAAGTTCTTTTCTCCGAGTTGAGAACGGGGGTTCTGCCAATCGAGATTTAACATTCGTTGCATTATTTCGGTAAGTCGGCGGTAGTTAGAGGGTTTTTTCAAAAAGCAGTCCGCGCCCAGTCGCTTGGCTTCCATAATATCGGCATCACTCGTGGATGTAGAATACATTATAACGCACAAGTCGTCGAAAGTAGGCTTGCTTCTCAGTTCCTGTAATACTTCAAAGCCGTTCATCACTGGCATATTAATGTCCAAGAACAACATCGCTGGAATATCGGAATCGGGCATAGTCAAATAGGAGAGTAGGGTTCGACCGTTTTCGAAGCACAAAATCATAAGGTCTAAATCCAAGTCATTACAGACCCCCTTGAAAATTTCCCGATCTTCGGCGTCATCGTCCACCAAAGCGATCAGCTGAATATTATTTCCACGCATAGTGCATAACAAAGTACTTAACAAACCGAATGCCTCTGCTCAATAGAGATAAGGCAGTACAGTCTGCAATTGAAAAATAGAGTAAAAAGGAACTATTGGAGGGTTGTAATACAATCTGTTTTAAAATAAATAAAATAATTGAAAGACAAAAATATTTGAAAGGGACGAATTAAAAGTTATCATTTACTGAGAAAGGTCAACTAGGAGAATAGCCTTTGAAACCGTCCAAAACGTATTTCTTTTTGTTAAAGGAAAAACAGAACCATTTCTTATACTATAATACGTATAGGGTAGTAAGACAAACTAGACCCAAAAATGTCTTTTTACCGAACTTTTTAATCACTTAAACGTCAAAATAGGGGTGTAATAGGGCGATTTTAACATAAAAAGAGGCATTATTGAAAGAAACCTATGAATAATTACTAAGTGGGCGAGCGCAACCATTTCGCATCTTTGTATAAGATTTTTAACCCCCTAATCGTAACAGTATGAAAAGTTCATTAACCTACAACGTAGTTCTTACATGTATCATTATGTGTATGACGTTCGTCATTTCGGCCCAAGAGCCTTCAAGCGCTCAAGCTGACAGTGAGACGAACAAAAGAGTGGCCAATTATCTCAAGTTAAAGGAACTGGGATATGACGACCGAGAAATTTTCCAAGATTTGGGAAATGTCAATTTTTTACAAAAGAATTATGAGACCGCCTTGTTCTGGTATGATAAGCTCAAGGAAATAAGCAGACATGGTGTTTTGGGAGGCAATTATGATGAGCGCTATCTCTATGCCTTGCAAAAAACAGGAGCGACTACCGCTTCCACGTTTTCCTATAATACGGATTGGATGGACCAAATCAAGGCCGACTATGAAGTAAAGAAGAAACCGGAGGAAAGTATTTTAAATAAACCGCTCGCGGAAAGGTATCGAAAATTAGATTTTCAACGCAAAGATGGTAATTACATTGTTAATGATGAGGCCATTGCGGAAGCCGACTATGAAGATTTGACAGGGAATAAATTTGATGGCGACAAGCCCTATAAAACTCCCTTAGCCGTTTCACCCGACGGAAAAACCGCCTATTTCAGCAAAGCGGTTTCCGAAAAACCATTGTACGGTATTTTTTCGAAAAAGGAAACCCTACACAAGATTTATAAAGCTGATAAAGTGGACGGCCAATGGCGAAATATTAAAGAAGTTGCCATTACTAAAAAGCATTATTCGGCGAAGCACCCGGCAATTTCTGCCGATGGAAAGCGACTCTTTTTCGCTTCGAATATGCCAGGCACCTTTGGTGAGTTCGATATATATGTAGCTGAAATACAAAGGGATGGTAGTATTGGAGTTGCCAAAAACCTGGGTACTAAAGTAAATTCGAAGAAAAACGATATGTACCCAAATGTGGTGGGAACAAACACGCTCTTCTTTGCTTCGGAAGGTAGGGGCGGTGAAGGTGGCCTTGACGTTTTCATGACCCAAGTGGGCAAAAAATCGGTTGACCTGGCGGTAAATCTTGGTAGCCAGATCAATAGTAACGAAGATGACTTTGCCGTGACTTTTACAGCCGAAAAGGGCAAAGGTTATGTAATGTCAAACCGTGGAAACCAAAATACTGGGGTACAACGTGTAGCGTTTACGTACGCCGATTCCAATGAAAAAATGACCGCGGATAAAAGCGAATACGATTTTCTGGAAGCTTTTAACCCCAATTCAAAAACACAGTATTCTTCTACAGTTTTTGAAGATGAATGAGAATGAGTCCGTAACAGGGTAGTACCTGGACCCTGTTACGGCTTTCCTCCCTTTTTTATCGAATGTATGGGTATACCCAAATGATGATAAAATGGGTGGTAATGATTCGCGATTTGAACAACAATAAATTTCACTACCATGAGCCATATTAATACTATCAAACGAATACTTGTGCCGCTAGTACTTCTCTTATTCGCCATTACCTTTGGCACTAAGGTATACGGTCAAGAGGCTAGTACCGAGATAAGTTCAAAAAGCACTTATCACAACCAATTGTTTTTTAATAGGTTTTTAATAAATCCGACCTTTTCCTTGGTCAGGGAAAGAAAGTCATATATTAATATTCTCCATAGAAACCAGTATGCCACTTTTGAAGATAATGACCAGAATTATTTTTTAGGATTCAGTAATCTTCTTAATGATCATACCGCTTTAGGAATTAGCGTATATAGTCAATGGTCAGGTGTCGTTCAAGAGTTTGGTTTCAATGCCAACTACGCGAGCTCGGTCAAATTAGGAGCCAATAGTAAACTTACTTTTGGTACGAATATTACCTATTTCAACGAAGGCTTGGATAAAAATCGAGTTGTCGCCACCGAGGATGACAACAAAATACAAGAATCCAGGAAAGAAAGTAAGGTCGCCGTACAACCGGGTATTACTCTCTCCTTAGGTCAGTTCGATTTTAGCTTGTATGCTAAAGACTTATTGAAGTATAACCAGACGACCAATGAATTTTTAACGAATCTAGGAACAAAAAGTGTGAAAGCCTCCGTTCAATATACCCATGAATTCATGGCAAACCGAGGATTGTTCGCCAATGCCAGATTGATGCCGTTGTTCCAGATAGGTCAAAACCAAGAGGGAGGTATTTCTTATGTAGGGTCTTTATTGTTAGATATGCCAGAATACGGTTGGTTTCAGACCAATTTCGATGCCGATTACGGATTGTCAATGGGACTAGGTTTTAACTTGAGTAAAAAAATGTCAATCGGGTATCTTTTAGAAAAAGACCTTTTACAAGACGATATGGATTTGGGTTGGAACCATGAGGTGTCTTTGGCCTACACATTCGACGACCGCGGAACGGCCATGGGAGGTAGAAGTTTTGCCGAAAATTCAGAAGATTCTAAAATCGACCGTATTGTCCGAAACTATGAAGAACAGATTTTGAGATTAACGGCTGAAAATAAAAAGAGCAATAAGAAAAGTAAATTAGAGAACACTAAGGAAACTACGGAAGATAGGAACTCATTGGCCTATGAAAATCGCTTGATTCTCGATGAGTTGATTTTGCGCCAAGACTCTATAGAGGCAGCAAGGGATCTTGCCTTTGAAAAGAGATTTGAATCCTTGGTGGATGTGCTCCGGCAAGAAATTAAGCAAAACATGAAGACACAGCCAGAGGAGGATGATAGCTCTTCTCCAACCGCTTTGGCTAGTAACGACAAAGGTATTGAAGATTCCGGTTCGGTTGAAGATCGTACCAATCAGATCGGTTTGGCCTCGGCAAACGCAACGCATGGCTCTAGTTCGGCAGCCCCTGCAGCCAAAGACATTGAGGCCGTACCGCAGGGTGTTCATACCATGATTGCCTCTGCCAGGGATAAATTTTCAAACTATGGAAGGGACAAGGAAGTGGCTGCAGAAGTTGAAAGTGCTGGGATTGCATCCGTTGATAATGAGGAGGAACGTGCAAAGCGTTTGGAGAAGCTTCCGATCAAAGTGTTGAATCAAAGCGATATTGTGGGTGTAAAGTCTGGCTATTATGTGATCGCCAATGTTTTTAAGACAAAAAAATACTTGGATGCCTTTATGACTTCTTTAGAGAAGCAGGGTTTGAAGGCAAAACAGTTTTTCAACAAAGAGAATGGCCTACATTATGTATATCTGGCGGACTTCAATTACAAAGAAGATGCAAAAACCGCCTACGTTTCAAATTTGAATGGAAGGTATCGTGACGAAAAATGGATTATGCAGGTTGATGATACCTCGGCAATCGTAAGTAATATGTACGAAGACCAATAGAAGAAAGAACAAAAAATTAAAAATATGGTTAGTGGGACCTTGTTTTTCAAATTGAAGAATCAGGTAAGAAACAGCGGGGGAGGCTCCGCTGTTTTTCTTTTTTCAACTATTTATAGTTCTATTTAATCAGAAGATATTCGCCCGCGGTATTAATTTAGGGCTATCGACGTATGGTAAAAATATCGATGAAAGACCTTAAAGTTGGTTCATTCACTGCATTTGAACGAAAATACGTACATTGCGAACCATGCTACTCATAATATTTTCTATGTTTGAAATGTAAAACCTAATTACATTGTATTGAACCCCCAAATTCCCACAACCATGTACAATTACCTACATCACCTAAATTCACGCACCGGTTCGAGATTTAAATCGAGTGCAAGCCCCAGACTTTTTAGGGGCCAAATTTTGACGAACTATAATCCATCCGGATTTCCATCCTCCGTCACGAATTAAAATAAACGTCTGATTCTTCCAGCGTAGACAAGTTAGTTTCCCTTTATACTATTGCCGAAGGCGGATAAAGAGCAATCTCTTTTTTCAGTCAGGTCTTTTACAGCGTAGTTCTATGGGGTATAGCCAAAGGTATGCCTCCTTTGAAAAAAGGAGTTATACCGGTCTACGTCTTGTTTCAAGCAAAATTGCCCACCTAGCAATTGAAAGCAAAGCTTATTTCCCAAAATCTAACCCAGGTATGTTCCGAACTTTTGATGGGCGGGACATATCACTAAAACCCCACTACCATGCAAATTAATGTATTAAACAGTATCGTTGTCGACAGTGATTTTTCGTTACATCAGTCTTATCGCGATTATTACGATATGTATTTGGAGTATTCCTTGAAGGGTGTTTATCCGTCGATCCAAGAAGCCCTATCCAATTATGAAAGGGAATTGCCCGACATTGTATTTTCTGAAATTTCATTACCCAACGAATGTGGTATTGAAAGCATTCAACTTTTTAGAAAGTTGAATCCTAAGGTCAAGATTATCATGCTCAGCCCTGAAAATGATTATGAACTAGTCAAAAAGGCCTTTAAGAATGGTGCTAACGGTTTTCTTTCCAAACCCGTGAGCGAGCGGACGCTCTACAATGCACTAGACTCCATCAAATGGTCAGGAGCTACAATGAGTAATGATATCGTAAGTACGATTGTTTCGAGCTTTCAGAGAAAATCAGTAGATATTTTCTCAGAAAGGGAGAATCAAGTTATAGATTATCTCTGTCAGGGGGATACCTATAAAACCATTGCCAAAAAATTGTTCGTAACAGTCAGCGCTATCAATTTTCACGTGCAGAACATTTATCTAAAACTGAATGTGAACTCAAAGTCAGAAGCCCTTCAAAAACTTCGAGAGTTGGAGTTTTCACGTTCAGTAGCCTAATAATCGCTCTAGATTTTAGTGGGACATTTTTTATAATCTCCCATTCCTCCGCCGAAAAAGCTCTACACATTGTAGAGCTTTTTCATTTTTATAGGTGTAATCCCTTTAATGGACTTATTTTTGCACTGTGGAACATTGGTACCATTACATACTTCTTATCGGTGTAGGCTTTGTCGTTGGTTTTGTAAACACCGTAGCGGGTGGAGGGTCATTGCTCACCTTGCCCGTACTTATTTTTCTGGGCCTCCCTTCCAGTGTGGCCAATGGCACTAATCGTGTAGCCATTGTTATTCAGACCGCTTTGGCCACCGCTGGTTTCAAAAGTAAAGGAGTTTCAACATTTCCCTTTAATGTCTATCTAGGTATTTCTGCATTAATAGGTGCAATAATAGGGGCCTATATCGCCGTCGATATAAGGGGAGCTACCTTCAATCGTATTTTGGCCATCATTATGGTCATCGTAGTGTTGGTTATTTTGTTCAAACCGAAAATAAATCTTGTGGAATTTCAAGAACGAATCACAGGAAAATATCTGTGGTTGGGTATTTTAGCCTTTTTCTTTTTTGGAATTTATGGAGGATTTATAAATGCGGGTATTGGCTTTATAATTATTTTATTTTTACATTATGTAAACCGGTTGAGTCTTGTTCAGGCCAATGCCACTAAAGTAGTCGTGGTATTCATATATACACTATCGGCTTTGTCCGTTTTTGTATTGAACGACAAAGTCAATTGGAAAGTGGGCCTGATTTTGGCCATTGGAAATGGTCTGGGAGCTTGGTTGGCCAGCAGGGTCTCTGTAAAAAGAGGGGATGGATTCATTAAATATTTCATGATCATAATGGTGATAGCCATGTCGGTCAAACTTTGGTTTTTTTCATAAAGAAGCCCTTAATAAATAGAAATTAAAGATGTATGAATAATGGGGATGACAGTATAAAAAAATTGGAATGGCGGTATGCTGTGAAAAAATTTGATGACGAGAAGTATCTTTCCCCCGAGAAGGTGACACGCCTAAAAAAGGCCTTTAATTTAACAGCAACTTCCTACGGGTTGCAGCCGATTAAACTACTCGTTATAAAGGACAAAAAGCTACAAGAAAAACTCGTGGCACATTCTTTTGGACAGCAGCAAGTACTACAGGCCTCGCATGTTCTCGTTATTTGTATACAAACGGCTATCGATAAGTCGTATATCACAAAATATTTTAATCAAATTAAGCGCGTACGTGGAACCGGCGATGACATATTGAATCCTTTTAAAGATGCCTTGGTGTCTGAATTTTCGAAGAAAAAAGAGAAAGAAATAAAAGAATGGTCTACCAATCAGGCCTATTTAGCCCTTGGTAACTTGTTAACGGTTTGTGCCATGGAAAAAATTGACTCCTGTCCGATGGAAGGCTTCGTTCCAAAAGCTTACGATGATTTGCTCGGCTTATCGGATAGAGGATTGTCTTCGGTATTGGTACTTCCTGTAGGATACCGCGCCAAAGATGATATGTTCTCCAATTTTAAAAAGGTGCGAAAGAATTTGGAAGATAGTATTATAGAGTTTTTCGATGAATGATACTCACCTATATTTTTATGTGTACCGACTTAATATCAACGGTTATAAAAAGAAAACATGCCAGGATTTGAATTGTTTGGAGAAAAAGAAAAAGCACAGGTAAACGATGTACTCGACTCCGGTGTTTTGATGCGCTATGGTTTCGACAGTTTGCGACAAGGACATTGGAAAGCCTTGGAACTCGAAAGTTTATTGGCCAAAAGAATGCAGGTAAAATATGCGCAGTTGACCAGCAGCGGTACGGCGGCCCTGACTGTGGCCATGGCCAGTGCAGGTGTTGGGGCCGGCGATGAAGTCATACTGCCCACATTTACCTTTGTTGCCAGCTTCGAAGCTGTTTTGGCCCTTGGAGCCATCCCTATTCTGGTCGATGTAGACGATACGTTGACCCTCGACCCATCGGCCGTAGCAGCTGCTATTACAGAAAGGACTAAAGTGATAATGCCTGTGCATATGTGTGGATCGATGGCTGATTTAAGGGCCTTGAAATTACTGTGCCATACACATAACCTGTTGTTGATCGAAGATGCGTGCCAAGCTATTGGTGGCACATATGAAGGTAAGCCCTTAGGAAGTTATGGTGATTTGGGTTGTTTTTCCTTTGATTATGTAAAAACGGTTACCTGCGGGGAAGGTGGTGCTATCATAACCAATAATGAAAGATACAAAATCAATGCCGATCAATATTCAGATCACGGTCATGACCATAAGGGTAGCGATAGAGGGGCGGAAACACATCCATTTCTAGGTTATAATTTTCGTATTTCCGAACTTCACGCTGCCGTAGGTGTAGCTCAGCTTAAACGTCTGGATGATTTTTTGTCCCTTCAAAAAAAACACTATTCAATATTGCGACAAACGTTGGAGCATGTGCCAGAGGTTACTTTTCGAAGGGTGCCCAAAGGAGGGGTAGAGAGTTATGCCTTCCTGAGTTTTTTCTTATCCAGTCAAGAGTTAGCTAAGAAAGTTCATGCCACATTGGTCTCTGAGGGTGTGGATGCCTGCTTCTATTGGTTTGACAATAATTGGCACTATTACAGAAAATGGCAACATCTATTGGAGCAGTCTAGCTTGGGCCCATTGCCCAATGAAGTAAAAAAGGGTCTGCCACAGTATACTTCAACACAATTTTATAAATCCGATCAATGGGTCGGTCGCACGATTTCATGCCTCATAAAATTAGGTTGGTCCGAAGACGAAGTTTCCCAAAGAGCTCGTAAAATGGCAGATATTGTTCGTAGCTGTCTATGATTCGATGGATAGTATTGTATTGAGCGATGTACAAATGTCTTGAAGGAGATTCTTATGCCCGATTCCTTAAAATTTAGGCAAATCGTCAAAAACTAAACTAAAATTTACCATTCATTCGGACTACTCTTTGTAATTTTTATAAATTGTGTCGAATTAATCAATTATACTCTCAATTATGAAGCGTCTTACCCTCACCATCTGCCTGGTCATGTTATGTTGTACTATTCCTATAACGGCCCAGCATAGTTCCAATGTACCTGAAGTTTCTCCGATGCCGATGAAACCTGAAATGACCGAAATTTGGGAGCCCGAAGTTGAAGTGGTCACCCCTGGAAAGGTTTTGGGAGATGCTCCTTCAGACGCAATTATACTTTTTGATGGAAATGATTTAGCCCAATGGGTCAGTAAAAAGGATAGTACCAAGGCCGCGCCATGGAAAATTGTAGGCGATGGTTCAATGGAGGTGGTGCCTGGTTCTGGTGGGATTCAGACAAAAATGAAATTTGGAGATTGTCAGTTGCATGTAGAGTTCAGTGCTCCTGACATTGTTGAAGGACAAAGTCAGGGTAGGGGCAATAGCGGTGTCTTTTTGCAAGACAGGTATGAACTACAAATATTGGACTCATATAATAACCGCACCTATCGTAATGGCCAGGCTGGGAGTATTTACAAAGACCACGCCCCTTTGGTAAACGCCATGCGCAGTCCCACGGAATGGAACACTTATGATATTATTTACACTGCACCGCGATTTAAAGCGGATGGAAGACTTGATAGCAAAGCCAGAATTACAGTATTGCACAATGGGGTGTTGGTTCAGAACAATAGTGTAATTAATGGAAACACCTATTATGTTGGCTTACACAATTATCCTTCTGCACATGGTGACGATGTGATCTCACTTCAAGACCATGGCAACAAGACGCAGTTTCGAAATCTATGGATCAGAAAACTGTAAGACGAAATTTAGTTGGTCATAATCGTTTTAGTTATTCAAAAATTCAATAGGTCACGTATTCCACAATTTCCAATCCATAACCTACGATGCCTACGCGCTTTGTCTTTGGTGAATTGGAAAGCAATCTCATTTTTACAATATCAAGGTCGTGCAAGATTTGTGCTCCGATTCCGAAATCACGGGCATCCATCTCGACCTTTGGGGCTTTATAAAATCCTTTTTTCTGTAGTTCTTTCAGTTCCGTAAGCCGCGATAGGAGATTCAAAGATTCGAAATCTTGATTGATAAAAACAATTGCGCCCTTACCCTCTTTTTCAATGGCTTGGAACATGTTCTCGAGTTTTCGATCCGGTTCATTGGTCAATGTTCCTAAGACATCGTTATTGATTAAGGTTGAATTGATCCGGGTCAAGACTTGGTCACTCTTGCTCCACTTCCCTTTAGTCAAGGCGATGTGAACGTGGTTGTTCGTCGTCTGTTTATAAGCGCGCAACCGGTACTTTCCAAAACGTGTGGTAATGTCAAAATCCTCCTTTTTTTCAATAAGGCTATCGTGCTCCATCCTGTAGGCCACAAGATCTTCTATCGAAACAATTTTCAGATCGAACTTTTGGGCCACTTCATAGAGCTGGGGCAGGCGTGCCATAGTTCCGTCCTCGTTCATAATCTCCACAATAATTCCGGCAGGTTTTAAACCTGCTAAACGGGCAAAATCAATGGCGGCCTCAGTATGTCCGGTTCGTCTTAAGACCCCGCCTTCTTTCGCTACTAGGGGAAAGATATGTCCAGGTCGGGCCAAATCATGGGGTTTGATGTCCGAATCGGTCAATGCACAGACGGTCTTGGCCCTGTCGGATGCCGAAATACCCGTTGTGACCCCGTTCCCTCTAAGATCAACAGAAACGGTAAAGGCCGTTTCAAAATGATCGGTATTATTGCTGACCATCATATTGAGACCCAATTCACGACAACGCCCTTCGGTCAAAGGTGCGCAGATAAGGCCTCGGCCATGGGTCGCCATGAAATTGACCGTTTCAGGTGTAGCCAATTCAGCAGCGGCCAAAAAATCACCCTCATTTTCACGATTCTGATCATCTACAACAATGATGACTTTGCCTTTTCTGATATCTTCAATGGCATCTTCTACAGAATTCAATTTGATATTCTTTTTCATATCGGCGATCATAAGGAAGTATTTTTTTTGTTCCTTCTCATAAAAAAACGTTTTAACCTGTCGAATCCGCTACCGAAACTCATCATACCCCTGTCTGCCGTAGCTCTTTGGGTCAAATAGATACCCAAAGGTAACATTATCATTGAAGATAGCCATGCTCCTATAATCGGATGAATATTGCCTTTGTATGAGTAATTCTCTGCAAATACACCGAGAAAATAATAAACCAAAAACAATAGAATAGCCACTACCATGGGAAGGCCAATACCTCCCTTTCGAATAATTGCCCCCAAAGGAGCTCCGACAAAGAACAGAATTATACAGGAAAGGGCTAGTGCATATTTGTCATGAAGGGAAAATATGTGTCTTCTATGAATTTCATAGCGCTTATCCATTTCAATTTTTTTGCCCTCTATAGAAGTCAACAAATTGGTCACTGAATTTTTGGCGTTGTCCAATAATTGAATTTTGCGCCAGTCTTCGAAAAGGTCGACCACATTTCCAAATTCTATGTGCTTATCTTCAATCGAATCAGGTTTCGATGCGTTAGTGTTGGTCAAAATAGAAGTAGTATCCCGGGTACGCTCCTTTATTTTTTGGGCCAATGCTGAGTCTACTTTTTGAATGGGCGCAAAAGCCCCCATACGGATCACGATATTTTTTGAAAAGGCCGTGACGATTCTTTTGTTGTCCTCTTCGATAGAATCCATATCCTTGAGCAATCGGGATACATTTTTCATCTTTTCCCTGTTCGAGACACTTTCTTCCTCCAAATCTTGTTCCATTTCCGGAACCTCGATATTCATGCGATAGATTTCAAAATTCGATTTTGCGAAGGGATACTTACGTTTTTCCTCGTTGTCTTTAGTCTCGACATCACGGTAATAATGGCCATCTTTCAGTACCAATTGAATAATTTCCGAATCTTCACTACTAATGAGTTCTCCATCTTTCGCTTTGATTACCGTGCTGTTAACATTGGTTTCCGTTTTTTGATGGATGATTACATTTTTTAAAAAACGGTCTTTTTCACCGTATTTATCATCGACCTTGATGCTCATTCCCTCAAAATCACTGAAAACACCCTTCTCTATGGCCGCAGCCGGTTTTACCTTTGCAATATTCCGTCTCATATTATAGATTTTCTGTTCTGAGGCGGGAATAACGTTATTGGCGAAATAAAAGGTAACTCCACCCAATAATACCATAAATATGATGAGGCTGAGCATAGAGCGTTGTAATGAGATGCCCGAGGCCTTCATGGCCGCGAACTCGTAGTTCTCTGCGAAAGTACCAAAGGTAAGAATCGAAGCCAGTAATACCGTCAAGGGCAGAACCTTCTCGGTGAGACTGGGCATCATGTAAAAGAAGAACTTGCCGATTATAACAATATCCAGACCTTTTCCTGCAAAATCGTCAATAAAAAGCCAAATCGTTTGGAAGATGAAAATAAACATCAAAATCACAAACGAACTAATGAAATTATAAAGAAATCGCGATAAAATATATCGGTCTAGAATTCGCAATATAAGAATGTTAGTTTCTTAAAAAGTAGTACCCTTCATCTTTGTACTTCGACTCATCAAAAGTAAACAAGGTTTTCGATAAAGGCTGATTTGTTTTGAAAGAATTAACGGTAATCGTAGTTGTTGTTCCGTTTAGGCCCGTCTCGATAAGTTTATAAATATGTTTGGTTTCGATGTCTATACCCAACAATATGGACTTGATTTCAGCATCGGTATCTATCGGCGTCAACTTGATAAACTGTATTTTTCTACCGTTAACATTCTGTAGGATATCCATGTCGTAATTATGTCCCTCACGATAAAAGGTTAACATTTTGGCAGGTGTCAACACGTTCTTGTCGTTCGATTTGTCTTCAATCGTCACCTCTTCATTCTCAGGGATTATGGTGTACACCTTTGAACCATCATAAAGTTGGGTGGTGCCAAAGAAATTCCCAATATATTTTTCACCTTCGAGAGTGACATTGCCCCGGGTTTCTTGGTTGATTCCCGCATCGCTATTATTTAACACATATTTGAAATCTACAAAAATGTTATCGTAACTTTTGACCTTATTGTAAACTTGCTCCAACAGTGCCTTGGCCTCTTCCGAATTTTGTGCCGAGGCGAAGTTGATTCCCAAGGAGAATATAAATACGATTGAAAATAATTTTTTCATTTTAATTTAGTAATTAAGATGCCCTTACGAGCCTTCATTGTTTAAAAGTTGATCAAGGGCCATTAAGTCGGGAACGAGTACCTGCCTCGCCTTGCTGCCCTCGAAAGGGCCTACAATTCCAGCGGCTTCCAGTTGGTCAACGATGCGACCTGCCCGATTGTAGCCCAGTTTTAATTTTCTTTGAATAAGGGAAGCCGAACCTTGCTGCGCCGTAACGATTACCTCCGCGGCCTCACGAAACATGGCATCCCTATCCGCTATATCATAATCAATACTTGTGCCAGAATCGTCTCCTGAGTATTCCGGAAGTTCATGGGCTTGTGGATAGGCCCTTTGAGCACCAATATATTCGGTTATTTTGGCTACTTCAGGAGTGTCGACAAAGGCACACTGAATACGTGTCACGTCATTACCTTGTGTATAGAGCATGTCGCCCCGACCGATCAATTGATCAGCCCCTTGGGTATCTAGAATGGTGCGTGAATCAATTTTTGAAGTAACCCGAAATGCAATTCGCGCCGGAAAGTTAGCCTTTATAATTCCTGTGATGACATTGACCGAAGGACGTTGAGTGGCAATGATTAAATGAATTCCTATAGCTCTTGCTAATTGTGCTAGCCTAGCGATAGGGGTTTCGACTTCTTTTCCCGCAGTCATGATCAAATCAGCAAACTCATCGATGACCAATACGATGTAGGGCAAAAATTTATGCCCGTCGTTCGGATTGAGTTTTCGCGCCTTGAATTTAGTATTGTACTCCTTAATATTTCGAACCATGGCCAGTTTCAGAAGCTCATACCGACTGTCCATTTCAATACAAAGTGAATTGAGCGTATTTATAACCTTGGTATTGTCAGTAATTATCGCCTCTTCAGAATCGGGCAATTTGGCCAGAAAATGTCTTTCGATCTTATTGTATAGTGTGAGTTCGACCTTTTTGGGGTCTACCAATATGAATTTTACCTCGGCAGGATGTTTTTTGTAAAGTAGGGAGGTCAGCACCGCATTCAAACCGACCGACTTTCCTTGGCCTGTAGCTCCGGCCATGAGTAAATGTGGCATTTTGGCCAAATCGACTACAAAAGTTTCATTGCTAATGGTCTTTCCGAAGGCAATTGGTAACTGCATTTCAGCCTTTTGAAACTTACTGGAAGCAATAACGGAACGCATAGATACGATGGTCGCGTTTTTGTTGGGTACTTCAATACCTATAGTCCCTTTTCCAGGAATAGGAGCTATAATACGAATGCCCAAAGCGGCTAAAGAAAGTGCAATATCGTCTTCTAGATTTTTGATCTTGGAAATACGGACACCCGCCTCTGGTACGATTTCGTAGAGCGTAACCGTTGGCCCGATGGTCGCTTTGATTTGGGCTATTCCTATTTTGTAGTTTTTAAGGGTCTCAACAATTTTATTCTTGTTGTCCTCGAGTTCTTCCTGGTTGATGGTAATTCCTCCGGTTACACCGTGGGGGTCTAAAAGTTCCATCGTGGGAAATTTATAATTGCCTAATTCCAATCTAGGATCGAACTCCCCAAAATCTTGGACCAGCTTGTCGGCAATATTGTCTTTTTCCTCTTTTTCAACGACTACTTCCTCGACCTTCATGGCCAACTCGTCATTGACTTCCTCTTCCGGTACCGTAAATTCGAAGTTGTCGTCGTTATTCGAGGATTCTTTTTTTAATGGGGGAATATCTTTTTTATGCGTGTAGGTGTCAATAACGATGGAGGTGTCCTCTTCGGAAGTGCTCGAAAGCTCTCCAGAATCTATATTCTCTTTTTGATTTTCCGGGTTGAAATCAGATGCGAGGGAGGCCTTCTTTTTTTTGAAAAAAACACCGACTTCATCGGGAGTAACTTTAAAAAATCGAACTAGAATCAAGACCAGCCCAAAGATCAAAATGAGGAAAACCCCGATTTTACCGGTATAATCCTGCAAAAAATCATTCATTTCATAGCCTACCAGACCACCCAATAAAGGTTTTGTCGATGCGAAAAAGCCAAGGCTTATGGAAACCCAAATCATAAAAATGAGGCCCCATATCCATTTCTTTAAAAGCCCTCTCTTTTCTAGGCTTAAGAAAAAATATAGACCTGTAATGCACAATAGTAAGGTGAATATTATAGAGGCTATACCAAAACCCTTATAGATAAAAAGATGTCCAACGCTGGCACCGAATTTATTTAATAAATTTTTAGCCTGCTGATTTCTATCTGAAAATTCTGTCAATAAGCTTTGGTCGTCTTGCCACGTAAAATAAAAGGAAACAAAAGAAAAGAACAATGCCATGCTGAGTAAAATCAGAAGGCTGCCGAAAATAATCTTGTTCTGTTTCGATGGCCTAAGACTCATCTTTTTAGAACGAGTTTTTTTCTTCGCAGTCGATTTTTTCGTGGTTGTTTTCTTTTTAGCCATTTCATTTTAGCAAGGAGTGCAAAAATACGTATTACGATGTTTTTGTCATGATGATTGGGAAAAGTCTTTTTACTTTTAAAGTTATTAACTAGCCCTCAGCGGGACAAATCTTTGTTTAACAACAAGTTACCTCTAATCACAATCTAATGTTCAAAGCTAGTCCCATTGGTTAGAATATGAGAATAAACACTACTTTTTTTTTGGTAGCTTTATATGAAAACGTGGTATTTCCTTAAAATATTTTGGGTAGATAGATAATAAGCCCAACAATGACCGCACCAATAGAAACAAGCATAACAGCACCGGCCGAAACATCTTTTATAAAACCGATTCGTTTCTCAAAACCCGGATGTACAAAATCACAAAGTTTTTCTATAGCCGTGTTTGCGCCTTCAATACCGAGAACCAAAGAAATGGCCAATACTTGAAGTATCCACTCGATGCTGCTGATTTCATAATAAAACCCCGCCCCGGTCATCAAAATCGTTATGAACACCTGAATCTTGATACTCGGCTCGGTACGAACCAACAATAGGGCACCCCGAAGCGCAAAACCCACACTTTTCACCCTATTTTGAAGGAACGTTTCCTTAGGCATCGAATAAAGCTTCAAGTGCTGCCTTATAGTTGGGCTCATCAACGGTTTCCGAGACTTGTTCCGTATACACCACTTTGCCGTCGGAATCCAGCACGATTACAGACCTTGAAAGTAAGGAGTTCAATGGACCGTCAGTAAATTCTACACTGTAGTCTTTGCCAAAACTACCGTCCCTAAAATCAGAAAGCATATCAACGTTCGATATCCCTTCGGCCCCACAAAACCGGGCTTGTGCAAAAGGCAGATCCTTAGAGATACACAGCACAACGGTATTGTCAAGTTCGGCAGCCTCTTCATTGAATTGCCTTACCGATTGAGCACAGGTACCCGTATCGACACTTGGAAAGACGTTCAAGACTACCTTTTTTCCAGAGTAATCGGATAAGGAGGCCGTCGATAGGTCTGTTTTTGTTAATTTGAAATCGGGTGCCTTACTTCCGACCTCAGGAAGGCTTCCCAATGTATGAATTTCATTTCCTTTTAAGGTTACTGTAGCCATGGTGCATTTGTTTTTAATAGATAGTGAAAATATAAAAATTAAACGGGTTTAATAGTCAGAAAAACCAAAAGAACGCTATCATTACTGCTGTATATCTGACTTGACTTGTTTTATGGTTCTGATCTTAATTTTAAAAGCAGCAAAAATCAAGGTCGTCAGCGGGCTTAGATAGTTAAATATGGCATAGATGAAGTATTCGCTGACCCCTACGCCCAAAACACTTGACTGATAGGCCCCACAAGTATTCCATGGAATGAGTACTGAGGTAACCGTCCCGGAGTCCTCCAGAGTTCTACTTAGGTTCTCAGGAGCCAGATTCTTATCTTGGTACGCCTTTTTGAACATTTTCCCCGGAATGACGATGGCTAAGTACTGATCGCTCGCAATGATATTGAGTCCCAAGCAGCTGACCACAGTGCTCGCAAAAAGACCGAATACACTCGATGCAATGGACAACAACGCCTTTGTGATTTTCGATAAAGCTCCAATTCCGTCCATAATTCCCCCAAAGACCATGGCACAACAAATGAGATATATAGTCCATAGCATACCGGCCATTCCTCCTGAACTGAAAAGTTCGTTCAATTTATCATTGTCCGTAGTTATTTGGGTATCCGTAAAAATAGCATTAATTACTGCCGAAACAGGTCTTTCCGATAGGGCTTCGAGCACTTCCACTTGAAATATAAGTGCAAAAATGGCTGCTAGGCCTACCCCTGTGCCCAGAGCGACCAAAGGTTTGGTTTTTAGCAATATAAGAGCGATGACAACGATCGGCACGATAAACAAGTAGGGGGTTATGGCAAAGGTATCTTCGATAGTACCCAATAGACCACTAACATCGGCACTACCAGTGGTTTCAATATTTAGGCTGATGATGGTGAATATGACCAGCGTAATCAATATTGTGGGTCCAGTAGTAAAAGACATATACTTTATATGTGTAAAAAGATCGGTGCCGGCCATAGCCGGTGCCAGATTAGTAGTGTCGCTAAGTGGTGACATTTTATCTCCGAAATACGCTCCTGATATAACGGCTCCAGCAATCATTCCGGAGTGAATACCCAGTGCGGTTCCTATTCCTATCAAGGCGATACCAACGGTGGCAGAGGTCGTCCAAGAGCTCCCGGTAGCTATTGATATCACAGCAGCAATGACGATAGTAGCCGGAAGAAAAACTATTGGGTTTAAGACCTGAAGGCCATAGTATACCATGGCCGGAATGACGCCACTTACCAACCAGGTACCTGCCAATGCGCCAACGAGTAACAAAATCATAATAGGTAAGAGTACACTATTAAGATTTTCACGGACTTCTTCGAACATCCTTCTAATTGAGGTTTTGTTGAAAAACCCAACGATAGCGGCAACCAATCCACCAAGTAATAGTATAATCTGATTCGAATATTCGCCGAACCATGCCCCATCGGCGTAAAAAATATTGTAAGCCAGCATCCCCATGAGGATGATAACGGGAATAAGGGCCTCCCAGATATTTAGCTCCTTATTTTCAACAATATGTTCGTTCTCTCTATGGTCATTAGAGTTTGTGCCTTTCATACGGTATAGTTATGATGTAATAATACAATTTTGGATACTGTTGTGCAACCCATGCGGAATGCGATACAATTAAAAATGATAGGGTGAAATCGCGAAAATGATACTAGAGCGCCAAAAATTCTTTACAGAACCATGATTCAACAGGAGTATTCTATGAATAAATGGAACGACTAAAAGAGTATAGTGCACAAATTGAGGGCATTGCCCAAACCCAAAACATTCGTACTTTTGTACGTGATTCTTTCTGAATCGAAATAAATAGTTAATTAGACACGAAAATCATATTATGAGTCAATACGATGTGGCCATTATCGGCTCCGGCCCAGGGGGATATGTTGCTGCCATACGCTGTGCGCAATTGGGCATGAAAACTGCGATTATAGAGAAATATGCTACCCTTGGGGGTACCTGCTTGAATGTGGGCTGTATTCCGTCGAAGGCCCTTTTAGATTCTTCACACCATTACGAAGATGCCGTAAAACATTTTGAAGCCCATGGTATCGAAGTGTCTGGAGAAATCAAGGTAAACCTTGAAAAGATGATTTCCCGAAAACAATCCGTAGTCGATCAAACTTGTGATGGTGTCAAGTTTTTGATGGACAAGAACAAAATCGATGTGTACGAAGGCTTGGGGCGTTTTGAGGATAACACCCACATCGAAATAACGAATGATGAGGGGAAGACGGAGACCATCGAAGCAAAGCATATCATTATAGCTACCGGAAGCAAGCCTTCGACCTTGCCTTTCATCGAGATTGACAAGGAGCGTATTATTACTTCTACAGAAGCCTTGAAACTAAAGGAAGTACCGGAACATCTAATTGTAATAGGCGGAGGGGTCATCGGTTTGGAACTAGGCCAGGTCTATAAAAGGCTCGGGGCAGAGGTAACCGTAGTGGAGTTCATGGACCGCATCATTCCCACGATGGATGCTGCGCTTTCAAAGGAACTGATGAAGGTGATGAAAAAGCAAAAGGTGAAATTCAATCTTTCGCATAAAGTCAAATCAGTGGAACGAAAGGGAGATCAGGTCATTGTAAAAGCGGACGACAAAAAAGGTCAGGAAGTCGAGTTCAAAGGCGACTATTGTCTTGTATCCGTGGGAAGGAGGCCTTATACCGAAGGATTGAATGCCGAAGCAGTTGGAATCAAAATAGATGATAGGGGAAGGGTAGTGGTGAACGAGCATTTACAGACCTCTGTAGATAATATCTATGCCATCGGTGATGTAATCAGAGGAGCCATGTTGGCTCACAAGGCCGAGGAAGAAGGAACCCTTGTTGCCGAACTATTAGCAGGACAAAAGCCGCATATCGACTATAATTTGATTCCCGGTGTGGTATATACCTGGCCTGAAGTGGCTGCGGTCGGAAAAACCGAGGAGGAATTAAAGGAAGCCGGAGTTGCCTATAAAGTAGGACAATTTCCCATGAGGGCCCTCGGGCGTTCAAGAGCCAGTATGGATCTCGATGGATTCGTAAAAATATTGGCCGACGAAAAAACGGATGAAGTTCTAGGGGTGCATATGATCGGTGCACGATGCGCAGACTTGATCGCTGAAGCGGTTACTGCCATGGAATTCCGTGCATCTGCAGAAGATATTTCCAGAATGAGCCATTCTCACCCAACTTATGCCGAGGCTGTTAAGGAAGCGGCATTGGCCGCCACCGACGATAGAGCCTTGCATGTGTAAACCCTGTGTCAATTAAAATAACATCGACCCGGTCAATTGTATGGCTGGGTTTTTTATAGGGAGTTGTGGGTACCGTCACAATAAGGCGGTGTACTGGTTTGTTTACACGTGCACAACCAGCCTTCCCGATTTTCCTTAACCTCAAAGACAAGCGGTGGTGTGGCCTTGTTGGCCCTGTGTGAACCGTCGCAAAAAGGTTGCTCACTACTGAAACTACAAGAGCACCATGAGTAACGCTTTCCTGTTTCTAAATCTACCTTAATGGGGGAGTAGTTTTTTGTGTTCATATCAATCGTGGTTTCGCACGAAGATACAAAAGCCTAGTTTTTGGCGATACCAAATTTTCGTAAAAGTCGGTAGAAAAAGGTTTTTAAAGAGTTTAGAACCCATAGTCCACCTATTTCAAGTTTTGAAATTGCGTAAAGGACAAACGATCTCAGGGCATCCTTTATTTTCACCTCATATTTTTCATAGCCCAAGGCCAAATAAGTACAGCAAACAACAAACAACAATGCACCAATAATTACTGTTATCGGGGATAAGGAATGATGAAGAAAACGATATAGCCCAAAGCCCGTAAAACTTCCATAAAGAATAATGAAATGAATCACGTAAATGGTCAAGGTACTTTGTCCGATTTTAATGAGGGTCGTATGATTCAAAAGATTTCTCATGAACATGAATAGGGCAAAGACCAACAATACATCACCTAAACGAATAAAAAGGTAATTGTTATAATATATATCCGAGAATAAAGGGATACCCGTCCAATTCGCAAGGGACATAAAGAAGTCCGAAGAAAAGGAAATCAACAAGAACCCTAAGGATAAAGAAATACCAATGGCCACTGGATAGAGCCATTTGTCGGTTCTGTATCTTGAGAAAAGTACAGCAACGGCACCTCCAAATGCGGCATACCCAAACCAGGGTACAAAGGTAAACACAGAACCGTTAGCTTTCGATACGTAATTGGCCAATGCAACGGGCAGAAAGGAATAATCCCACTGTTTGTATATCGGTTCAAAAAGAAAAAGAAGTAAAGTTATTGCCACAAGTACAACTGGGAATACTAATTTCTTACGATCTTGGGTAAGTAAGTATAAGGCGATAATCCCCAAAATAGAAAGCCCGATACAATGCAATACATCGACCAGATAGAACGAGGCGTATATCTCACCGTTAATCAGGCCTAGAAGGTTGGTGCGCAGGAGATACCCAATGAACAAGAGCTCCAGTCCGCGTTTTACCCCTTTTTTTATCCTAGGGTTTTTCAACCCTGTTTCTTGGTTTCTAATCAACAAAAAGGTGAAAATAAATCCGGAAACGGTGAAGAATACTGGAGCTGTAATGCCTCGAAAGTATTTCCAAATAGTATATGCTGTATTTGACGTATCCCGAAAAGCATTATCGAGAAGACCATCGATAAAGTGCCCCTGGAGCATCATGAGAATTGCCCAGGCTCTAATGGCATCAATGAAATACAATCTTTTGGAAGCTGAATCCATTTGATTAAAAATTGCTTATTCTTTCTATTTTCCGTACCGCTATTATTCTAGCAGTAAATACAAGTTCGTTTCGCTATAAATAACGTCCTATATACTTGTATAACAGTAGTTTTAGATCTTTGGCGTTGCGAAATTACTTAAAATACTCGCAAATCAATGGTATTTCATATATTTTAGCATGAGAATAGTCTAAACAGATTTATGGGTAAAATATTGGCATTTGCTGGAAGTAATTCTTCCACTTCAATTAATTTCAAGTTGGTGAAACATACGGTGAATGGCATAGAGGGGCACCGTGTTCAATTGTTAAACATGGCTAATTTTCCCTTTCCCATGTATAGCGCTGACTATGAAAAAGAGCAGGGGTATTCCAACTCTTTAATAGAATTTAAGAATGATTTAGGTAAAGCTCACGGTATTATTCTTTCGGTGAACGAACATAATGGCCACCCTTCTGCATATTTTAAGAATTTGCTTGACTGGCTTTCTCGTCTAGAACGCAACTTCTTGAAAGATAAACCGGTATTGCTCATGTCTACCTCCGGGGGAAAACGGGGGGGGCTAGCATCGCTGGAGGTTTCCAAAAACCTATTGCCCAGATTTGGAGCGAAAGTTGTAGCAACTTTCTCCCTTCCCTCGTTTGATGAAAATTTTAGCGAAAACGAAGGTATTGTAGATACAGAATTGGCCAGTGCGCACCAGCATGCCCTAACGGTTTTCTTGGGAGAATTATAAAATACTGCCTTTTGCGAATTACGGCTTCTTATAAGGTTTCCGATACAACAGCATTCAAAAGGAAACTCTTGGAATGGGCTCAAAGCTTTGACGAAGTGGTCTGGTTCGACAGCAATGGTCACCGCGATCGTTATTACTCGTTTGACACCTTATTGGCAGTGGATGCCCTAACATCGTTCCAAACAGACTTCATCAACGGCTTCGACAACTTGAAAGAATACCAATCCGCGACCAAAGATTGGATTTTTGGCTACTTAACCTATGACTTAAAAAACGACATTGAGCGACTTAGCTCAGGGCATACGGATCGCCTAAAATTTCCAGAAATACATTTTTTTCAACCTAAAAAGGTTATACGGGTCAAGGACAAGGAGGTGCTGTTCGATTATTTGAATATCGTTGCTGACGAGATACAAACTGACTATGAAATGTTTTTAAGTAAGCATTCCTATAAAACGGATATACATCTTAATAATCAGTCAGTTAAAATAAAAATGGGTATTTTCAAAGACGAATATTTTCGCCAAGTGAAAAAGATGTTGGTGCATATTCATCGCGGAGATATCTATGAAGCTAACTTCTGCCAAGAGTTTTACGCTGAGAACACGCGTATAGATGCATTAAAGACCTACCAAAGGTTAAATAGTGTTTCAAAGGCGCCTTTTGCTACCTTTTTGAAACTACATGATAAGTATTTGATTTCTGCCTCCCCGGAACGCTATCTTAAAAAAAGGGGAACCAAGATTATCTCGCAGCCTATCAAAGGCACGGCTAGGCGTTCAGATGATATAAAGACAGATCGCAAGCTTAAACTTGACTTACAGGAGAGTAGCAAAGAAAGGGCCGAGAATATAATGATTGTGGATTTGGTACGGAATGATCTGTCTAAAAGCGCACGGCGAGGTACCGTTGAAGTTGAAGAATTGTGTGGTGTGTATTCCTTTGCACAAGTGCATCAGATGATTTCTACGGTAGTGGCCCGGGTTGAACCTGAAAAGAATATTATTGAAATCTTAAAAGAGACTTTTCCAATGGGAAGCATGACCGGGGCACCAAAAGTGTCGGCCATGAAAATCATCGAAAGACTAGAGGCTTTTAAAAGGGGTTTATATAGTGGTTCGGTCGGCTATATCGATCCAAAGGGAGATTTTGATTTTAATGTAGTTATTCGGAGTATTCTTTACAACGATACCGAGAAATACGTTTCTTTCCCCGTGGGAAGTGCTATTACTGCGCTGTCTAATCCTGAAAGCGAATATGAGGAATGCTTATTGAAGGCGAGGGCTATGCGAGATGTTCTTGAAAATGGTTGACCTTTTGTACCTTAGCCTTACGATTCTAATGTACTCTTCTTGGTAATGTCTGGCACGGCTTTGAGCAAAAGTGCTAACGGGTCTAAATCAAAAATTTTCATTATGCTTAAAGCGTTCAAAAGCCATCTAAAAAAACACTTTCCCCGATTGCTGGACCAACATTTTTTATTGGCCTGTAGTGGTGGAATAGATAGTATGGTTTTGGTCGACCTCTGTAAGAGGTCTAAATTGGATTTTGCCGTGGCCCATTGCAACTTTAGGTTGCGAGGGGAATCAAGTGAGGGAGATGAAGCATTTGTTCGTGAAACTGCTATTAATTTAAACATACCATATTATATAACTCATTTTGATACTGTGGGTTATATGAATAATAATAAAGTATCACTTTTAATGGCAGCTCGAGAACTTCGCTATGCGTGGTTTGCAGAAATAATGGCAGCCAATGGTATCGAGAGATTGGTTACGGCCCATCATGCGGATGATGATTTGGAAACATTTCTGATCAATTTATCTCGGGGTACGGGTATCGATGGGCTGGTGGGCATACCGGAAAGAACGGCTAACATATCGCGCCCACTTTTAAAGTTTTCTAGAATTGAAATTTCAACCTATGCCGAAGAGCAAGGGGTTCAATGGCGTGAAGATCAAACCAATGCCGAGACAAAATATTTAAGGAACAACATCAGACATCGCATCTTGCCGTTGCTTAAAGAATTGAATCCCAGTTTCTTAAAGCATTTCAAGAATACACAGTACTATTTGGGGCAGACAGCTGAAATAGCCAGAAACCAAATCGAACAGGTGCGTGAAGCACTTTTTCTAAAAGAGGATAACTTAATCAAAATCCCTGTCACAAGTCTGATGACCCTCAATCCCTTGGAAGGGTATCTATATGCCCTGTTTAAGAATTTCGGATTTACAGAATGGGGCGACATTAAAAATTTGCTCTCTGCGATGAGCGGTAAAGAAGTTAGATCTGCTACGCATCGACTTGTAAAAGATCGTGATTTCTTACTATTGAAAACGCTCGAACCAGAAGACCATTCTAAATATCTCATCTACGAGCACGAGAAGGCTATTGTTGAACCCGTTGCGCTCACTATAAGAATGGTGGAGCGAATGACCGATTTTGGTAAAAACATACTTTATGTTGATAAAAATGCGTTAAAGTACCCGTTAACGGTAAGAAAGTGGAAAAAAGGCGACTATTTTTATCCTTTGGGACTAAACGGTAAAAAAAAGCTTTCGAAGTTTTTTAAGGACGAAAAAATAGATATGATTTCCAAAGAAAATCAATGGCTTCTATGTTCCGAGGGTAGCATTGTTTGGGTGGTGGGACGACGTGCCGACGACCGTTTTAAAGTCACCGAAAAAACCTCTCAAATTTTAAAATTCGAATTAAATTAATGAGACAGATTACCATATTTATTGTATTGTTTGTTAGTGTTTTATATTCCTTTTCTCAAAGTGATGAAAATCCCGTTGAATGGTCTAGCGAATGGAAGAAAATCTCGGAGACTGAATACGAATTGATTTTCAAGGCCTCCATTTATAAAGGCTGGCATATATACTCGCAATATACAGACGAGGGCGGGTCTTTGCCCAGTGAATTCACCTTCAAAAGTGCAGGGGAAGATTACGAATTGATAGGACCTACTAACGAAAGTGAGACCATTGTAGAGTATAGCGATATTTTTGAAGTCGACGAGACCTTTTTCAAAGATGAAGCTATATTCACTCAAAAGATAAAATTGCTTGATTCAGATGTCAGGCAAGTCGATGTCGGCCTCTTCTATCAAGTTTGTAAAGAGGTTTGTATAGGTGTGGACGAGGATTTTAGCTTTGTATTCGACGGAGGTGCCGTCGCAAAAGATCGGCAAAAAGTGGATCAGCGTAGTCTAGCCATGGGAGAGGAGCTCAAACTGAATTTAAAGAACAAGCAGCTGTTGAGCCAATCGGTATCAGAAGTTGGTACCGCGACCAGTTTATGGTCTATTTTCGGATTGGGATTTTTAGGAGGGTTGATTGCATTGTTGACGCCGTGTGTCTTTCCGATGATCCCTCTTACCGTTTCATTTTTCACAAAACATACGGAACAAAGGTCAAAAGGGATAATGAATGCGCTTTTGTACGGATTTTTTATCATTCTTATTTATTTCCTTTTAAGTCTTCCCTTTCATTTGTTCGATTCGGTAGATTCCCAAATATTGAACACAATTGCTACCAATATTTGGCTGAACGTACTTTTCTTCTTGATATTTGTGTTTTTCGCTTTTTCTTTTTTTGGGTATTATGAACTGACTTTGCCGAGTTCATGGGCCAATAAAATGGATGCTGCCTCCTCCAAAGTGGGCGGTGCTTTCGGCATTTTTTTTATGGCCGTTACCTTGGCCATAGTCTCTTTTTCATGCACGGGACCTATTTTAGGAGGACTTTTAGGTAGCACGGTACTCGAAGAGGGAAATGTGGCCACCAATCTCTCTATGGGCATGACCGGCTTCGGACTAGCCCTAGCTCTGCCTTTTGCGCTTTTTGCGCTGTTTCCGGCCTGGTTGAATTCATTACCTAAGTCTGGAGGATGGATGAATACCGTAAAAGTGGTTCTGGGTTTTCTTGAATTGGCACTGGCCCTTAAATTTTTATCGAATGCCGATTTGGTGGGTAATTGGGGCTTTCTTAAACGAGAAATATTTGTGGGTATATGGGTATTGCTCTTTCTCTTACTTACCTTATACTTATTTGGTATACTTCGCTTTCCGCACCATGGTTCGAATCCAAGAATGTCCATCCTTAGAAAAACCGCCGGACTAGTAAGTGCAGGCTTTTTTGTGTACTTGTCATTGGGGCTTCTTAACGTTACTGACTTAAAACTACTCAGTGGGTTCCCACCTCCTGCATTTTATAGCATTTTTGAGACTGAGAGCGATTGCCCACTAGGTATTGATTGTTTTAAAGATTTTGATCAGGGTGTTGCCTATGCACAAAAGATCGACAAACCTATTTTACTTGATTTCACCGGATGGGCCTGTGTAAATTGCCGCAAAATGGAGGAGAACGTTTGGAGCGAGACCGATATCTACCCCTTGTTGAAAGATGAATTCGTGTTAATATCCCTGTATATTGATGATCGAAAGGAGCTTCCGATAGAAGAACAGTTTAGTTTCAAATTTCAATCGGGTCGTGTTAAGCAAATAAAGACGGTGGGGCAGAAGTGGGGTACATTTCAGAGCTTAAACTTTAACGCGGCGTCCCAGCCCTACTATGTGCTTTTATCCCCGAATTTAGAGGTACTGAATAAAGCGGTTCAGTACACCGATGCCAAAGCCTACCGCGAATGGTTGATGGAAGGACTTCGGAATTTTAATGAGATTGCCGATAGCTCCGTGACCACGAAATAAAAAGGCCGCCAATGGCGACCTTTGTAATAAGTTCAAATAAAATCTTTATCTCGCTACGGTCTCGGCCATTGAAGCGTTTAGAATATTGGTGAATTCGGCGATAAAAGCATCGTGTACTTCTTGTTGGCTAAGAATTTGTCCCTTTTTCTGGCCACTCTGTGCCAGTTCATACCCTTTGCGAGCTGCTTTTAAGCGCTGTAAAGGAGTGCCATGATGGCCCGGACTATCGAATCCGCAGTCACCAATGTTATAGAAAGCGGTCAGAAAATCCTCGACTCTTTTCCAATTATAGGTAGCACCACGTTTGTGCGTAAGATAATATCCCGTAATAAAATCGGCTTCCAATTCCGTCATTCGTGTAGACGCGGCATCGTTTTCTTCTGGGAAAGCTGGAAGCGGATATTCCCAAACACCATAATTCAAGAACTGTATCTGATGGCCCCATTCGTGGGCTAAAATACTAGACCAAACCACCTTTGGGTCAAGACCTGTATCCTCAAGTAAAGTAACGATACCATCGCCAATGACAATAATTTGGCCGAAGGTAGCGAAGCCATCTGAAGCATAAAATGGATTTTCGGGTATTTGGTCACTGGCCGTATTAAAATGTTGTGCAATGGCCAAAATACCATCGATTTCTTCATCGGTTAGAGGAGGTAAGGAATAATTCTTGTAGACATACCTCATAAACTCCAAATTAAGTAGGGTCTTGGTATGCTGCCCCCTAACCGAAATTTGGTCTGGCATATTCCAGAATTTTTCAAGGCTACGCGTGCTTTTCCTCATATAATTGGTGTACTCGCCGTTCTCTCCGAAATAATCGGTGTTGACACCTTCGAAAGCAGCAATTTGGTTGATGACGAAATAATCGCCCAAAATAATCTGTATAGCTTCAGGGTTGCCGTCCCAAGCCGAAATGAAGCCATTGATAAGCGCGTCGTTGTAGTAATTTGCTACGGCGTCAAAAGGGGTTTCACCACACTCACTGGGTGCAACAGCTTCCGTATTGATTTCCGTTTCGAAATCTTTTACGGTAATACCCAGAGCATCGAGGTCAAACCTACTCGTAGTCAATAGGTCTATTGATTGAGCCTTGGCCTCGGTAGCCTCCGGCACTCCATCAGAATTTATTTTGGGAGCAAAATCTTCTTCCTCACTACACGATAGCAGTAAAAGTCCGCCAAAAACTGTCGGAAGGATAAACTTTTTAATACATGTTTTCATATAGGTTTATATTTTTGAATTTGGCCGAATTTATTAATTTTTTTTTAACAAGTATTGTTAAAATTAAAACATTTTTGGTACGAAAAGAGTTTTTTTATAAAAATAGAATAAAGTAGTTTGCATTTTTCTAAATTCACAAGATTTAACTTTCCTAAAACCGATCAAGGTGCGCATACTCAAGAAAATACTGTTTTCTTTCTTAGTGGTAGTTGCCTTTTTTTCTATCGTAGTACTACTTCTAATATTCAATCTTAAACCAGATTATCACGGTACGAAAGAATTACCGAATCTTGGTGCTGAGGTCAAAGTCTATTACGATTCTTATGGTATACCGCACATTTATTCTGAAAATGAGAGAGATGCTTTTCGAGCGTTGGGCTACGTGCATGCACAAGATCGGTTGTGGCAAATGGAACTATTGCGAAGAATTGCCACAGGGCGCCTATCCGAAGTATTTGGAAAGGATTTGTTGGCAACGGACAAGCTTTTTCTATCCTTGGGCATCGATGAACATACGAAGGTGACCGTTGCAAACTTGGATAGGGATAGTAAAATGGTGCAACTAACAGAAGCTTATCTCGACGGGGTGAACGCTTTCGTGGAAAAGGGACCGAAACCTGTAGAATTCTATCTGACGGGTATCGAAAGCGAACCTTTTACGTTAGAAGATGTATATAATACCATTGGATATATGGCTTTTAGCTTCGCCATGGCCCACAAAACTGACCCTCTTTTGACCCGAATGCGTCAACAGCTGGGGGAAGAGTATCTAAAAGACCTGCCCATCGACTCGGACACATCCACGGTCTTCATCAAAAATTATAAGCGCAACATCGCCGATTCTATTTCAGCAAATATGATGTCTGCCGTGGAAAAAGCTTTAAAGATTTTACCGATACCGCAGTTCGAGGGGAGCAATAGCTGGGTAATCGCCCCCGAAAAAACAAAAGAGGGTAAGGTAATATTTGCCAACGACCCTCATATCGGTTTTTCCCAACCGGCGGTGTGGTATGAAGCCCATATAGTTACTCCCACCTTTGAGAAATACGGCTATCATTTGGGAGGTGTTCCTTTTCCTTTGTTAGGTCATGATAGAAATTTGGCCTACGGACTTACCATGTTCGAAAATGACGATATCGATTTTTATTTTGAGGAAACGAACCCTTCTAACAAAACGGAATACAAAACCGAATACGGTTGGGAAGCCTATGAGACCATTACCAAGACAATAAAAATAAAAGATGATGAAGATGTGTCGTTTTCATTTAAGAAGTCAAGGCACGGCCCCTTACTCAACGGTATTGCGGACCAAATCTTAGAAGACCGGCCGGTTGCCATGTCGTGGCTGTATACAAAATTAGAAAACGAGGTGATGCACGGTCTTTATGGCATGGTACAGGCTACAAATATTAAAGATTTTCGTGAGGCATTGCCCAACATCCATGCACCTGGGCTTAATGTTATGTATGGAGATGCACGAGGAAATGTAGCTTGGTGGGCAACTGCAAAGTTGTACAAAATGCCAGACAGCGTTTCTACGAAGTTTGTTTTAGACGGTACCACCGGAAAAGAAGAACCCTTACATTTTCTTGATTTTTCCGAGAACCCCCAAGCTATTAACCCTCCATGGAACTATGTCTATTCAGCGAATAATCAGCCCGATAGTATCGCAGGGATGTTATACCCTGGATATTATCTTCCAGAGAATAGGGCGAAGCGTATCGAACAGTTACTAGCACCTAAAAATGATTGGGATCAGCAAGCTGTTTCAAAAATGATACTTGACGTCACTTCCCCAGTTAATACGGAGGTCATCACAGGGGTTATTAAATCTATTGACGCAGCGCAGTTTACCGAGCAGCAGATAGAAATGATCGATCTGGTGAATTCATGGAAAGGGGATTATCCTTTAAATTCGGTCGCAGCTACCTTTTATCATCGTTGTGCATTTTATGTGCTAAAGAATGTGTTCGAAGACGAATTAGGGCCGGAACAGTTTCGACAGTTCATGGACACCCATCTTTTAAAAAGAGAAATTGCTTTTGGGGTAAAATTGCATGATTCGAAATGGTGGGATGATGTAACCACTGATGATTTGGTCGAAACACAAAGGGAAATTCTAGGTAAATCGGTCAAGGAAGCATGGCAATCCCTCGTAGAAGATTTTGGAGCCGATTATAAAAAATGGACATGGGACAAAGTACATACCCTAGAACACGGTCACCCCATTGGCCAGATTGATGCGCTACGATCGTTTTTCAATGTAGGACCGTTCCCAGTTATAGGTAGCCGCGAGGTTATTAACAATATGAGTTTTCCGTATGACAGTACCGGCTTTTATCACGTCGGTTCAGGACCATCGACGCGACGGGTCATTGATTTTTCCGATGTAGAAAACAGTATTAGTATTCTGCCCACAGGCCAATCGGGGAATCCTTTTAGTAGTCATTACAGGGACCAAGCAGAAATGTATATTAACGGTGAGTTTAGAAAAATGATGATGAACAAAGAAGAAATCATAAATTCTTCCGAATCGCTTCTCGTGCTCAAGCCTAAAAATTAGGTATAAGCAATGATATTATTTCTTGGAAACTTGTATTCTTCTCTCTATATATAATTTAATTAAGTATTATCTTAAATATTTTGAAGGATAATACCTACTAAAAAATGTTTCCTTACATTTATAGACTCACTAACAAGCCCAAACATGCTCACAAAGGTTTTTGGAAGTGCCGTCTTCGGCGTGGAGGCCACCACGATTACTGTCGAAGTCAATGTCGATACCGGAGTGGGGTATCATTTAGTGGGGTTGCCCGATAATGCCATAAAGGAGAGTAATTACCGCATTGCAGCCGCTCTAAAGAACAATGGTTATCGCATTCCTGGAAAAAAAATCACCCTTAACCTAGCTCCGGCTGATTTGCGCAAAGAAGGTTCCGCTTATGATTTGACTTTGGCCATTGGTATTTTGACCGCATCCCAGCAAATCAAATCAGAAAATCTTGAAAAATATATCATCATGGGAGAACTTTCCCTTGATGGATCGGTGCAACCCATCAAAGGGGCACTTCCCATTGCCATAAAAGCTCAAGAAGAGGGCTTCGACGGCTTTATTTTACCCTTGGAAAATGCCAAGGAAGCAGCCATTGTTTCAGATTTAAAGGTTTATGGTGTCGAAAATATCAGTGAGGTCATCGATTTCTTCGATAAGGATAGAAATCTTGAACGGACTGTTATCGATACCCGTGCAGAGTTCTATAAAAGCCTAGACTTTCCGGAATATGATTTCTCCGATGTGAAAGGGCAAGAGAGTATTAAGCGTTGTATGGAAATCGCCGCGGCAGGTGGTCATAATATTATATTGATCGGTCCTCCTGGAGCAGGTAAAACCATGTTGGCTAAACGATTGCCTTCGATTTTACCCCCCATGACCTTGCATGAGGCGTTAGAGACTACCAAAATCCATAGCGTTGTCGGCAAAATAAAGAACATGGGGTTAATGAGCCAAAGGCCGTTTCGAAGTCCCCATCACACGATTTCCGACGTCGCCTTGGTCGGTGGGGGAGCTTATCCGCAGCCGGGAGAAATATCGTTGTCGCACAACGGAGTATTGTTTTTAGATGAACTCCCAGAATTCAAGCGTGGCGTACTCGAGGTGATGCGCCAGCCGTTGGAAGACCGTGAAGTTACTATTTCAAGGGCCCGTTTTACGGTAACCTACCCCAGTAGTTTTATGCTGGTGGCGAGTATGAACCCGAGTCCAGGAGGGTATTTTAACGACCCCGATGCGCCGGTGACCTCTTCTCCCGCGGAAATGCAAAGGTATTTAGGCAAGATTTCAGGACCGTTACTAGATCGTATCGATATACATATTGAAGTAACGCCCGTTCCTTTTGAAAAACTCTCCGACGACCGAAAAGGAGAGGGCAGTGTGGCCATTCGTAAGCGCGTGACCGCAGCTCGAGAACTTCAGACCCATCGCTTTGAAGCATTGGACAAGGTGCATTATAATGCCCAGATGAATACCAAGCAGATCCGCGAGTTCTGTAGGTTGGACGATGCGTCGAAGGAACTTCTCAAAAATGCCATGGAACGACTGAACCTTTCCGCGCGGGCCTACGACCGTATCTTAAAGGTAGCGCGAACCATTGCCGATTTAGATAATAGCCAGGAAGTAAACGGTAATCATATTAGTGAAGCAATCCAATACCGTAGTTTGGACAGGGAAGGGTGGTTGGGTTGAAAAACTATTTTAGACAAAGCATATTCTATTTCGAAGTATATTCCCGTCAGAAATATTTAAAGTAAGACTTGGGAAAGACAGAAAACATGGAATGTCCTTAACAATCTGGATAGAAAATCCTAATTTAAGCTTGACGTTTTAATCACAGTTTAAAATGAGAATAATGGAGGATTTCTGGACAAATTATTGGCATTTAATTGTTGCTGGACTATTTGCTTTCGCTTCGCTCTGGGTTTTGCATGTAAGAAAAGAAGAAAAGGCAAAACTATCGCAAAAAGAACTCGAAAAAAAAATTGACACGGCGATAACCCTATCAGTTGAAAAGACCATAAAAGAATTGAAAGGAGGGTTCGATAATCTTTTGAAAGAAACGGATAAAAAATTGGTGAAGAGTACTCAAGCGAGTGTTGGAGCCGTGGAGAAAGCTTCCGAAAAAATAATTGGTGATGTTCAATCTGCGACTGAAGATTTAAAAAAAGAAACTTTAAAACTTACGGACAATATTAAATATGGCAATCTCACTTTTACTATTGTTTTTGATGCACCAGTAATGAATTCCGAGTATACTGAGTTTTTGTCAAAGCTACCTCAAAGAGTTAAAAGAGAAATACTACCTAATTATCTTATTGAAAATTACGTTCCTGAATTAAGTTTTTATAACAATACAGAGAAAAAGAAAGTAAATTACTTTTTGGAAACACAGGACTTTGAGTTAACTGGTGGTAGAGCGCAGAACCCAAATAAGAATGTTGTTTACTCAAGACATGATGGTAGCGGGGATGAATTTTCTATAACTCTAAAATTCAAACTTTTCACTCCTCTTGATTTTGACATGGAAAAATTTTTGAATTGTGCCACTGCACATTTTCGTTTGAGACTCAAATACGATAAATATGTATGGGATGACTATTATATTAGAGACTTTATATCTAACTACCTTAGACCACAGCCTAATAAGTGTTATATAAATTTTACAAATGTCAGTGAAAACATCAAACTTGATTTCGTTAAACATAGGGCCACTGAAGACAGAGACCTTAGTGTTTATGGAGACGTTTATTTTTTTGAAATTAATAGATAAAATGCCCCCTCCCTTGAGTCCTCTATTTGATTAGGCTCTCTAAAGCGGAAAGTTTTCATTTAGATTTCCAAAAAAATTAATCATTACTGGTTGATAGATGCGCGACGTGTTCACTTTTTTTCTTGGTCAATGATTTAGTCCTGTGTTTTGGAATTGACTTTATATTTAATAAATTACGAATATAACAGCCATTGAAATGGATTATCATAGTCACACTATCTTTATCGTGAGCTTTCTATTTTCAATTTTTTATAACCATAAGTGAAAACACTAGTTTTGGAAACAAGAGTATATATTATTACGGCCTTAATTATTATTACTGCTTTGGTCGCAGGGTGTCTTTCTGCTTGGCAATATTATGAAAGCCAGAAGACCGAAGCTAAAAATGAAGTTCTTCAAGAAGAAAATATAGAAAGAGCCAAACAGCTAATTGATGCTCAAAAGCAAATTAATACTTTACAAACCGAAACATTGAAACAAGTAATGGGAGAAGGATATTTAAAGATTCATGTTATCTGGAAGGGATTTAATGAATTTGAAATCTATGCAGAAAGTATGTCAAGCTACCCAATTTTTGATACCACGATTATGATTTATGATCAAGAGTGTCTTGATAAATGTGAAAAGACACAACCCAATGGAAAAATAAAAGTCATGAAGGCATGTTACGATAAATGTGCGAAAACCTCTAACGAAGTACGAACAATACATCCATCATCACTAACACCAATGGGGAAATATAAAATACCTCAAGGGAATGATGAAATGAGATTATATTTTACAATCTTCAGTAGGCATAGTACAATCGCACAATACTCAATAATAACTAGAAAAAATAAGAATCACTATTATAGAGTTTATGAAGTAAAGGCAGGCAATTTCATTAAATTGGAAAATGAAATGAATGACAACGATGATAAATTTCGTGAAGCATTTAAACATTTTGAACAAACAATACCTCTTTACTAAATACTATTTAAATTTTTCTTAAACGGTAAGAAGTCTTCCCTAAAAATTTAATTGTACTTGTTTATTTATAATTCTAAGTCGACAGGCTGGTATCTTCGCCTTATCTGGCATACAGCTACGCTTTGCCATACTAAAATGGCGTATCAGACAGTTTCTTTTGCTAGGGCTTATAAAAATATAATCATAAAAAAGAAATTCGAATGTTCTTTGTAAGTTAACGAATTTAAATAAGCAATTTAAAATTAGCTTTATAATATTTTAAGAAAAGACCACCCCCTTGTATACTATTACAGATGTGGCCCTTGTGGGTGAGGGAGCCTATCCACAGCCGGGAGAAATATCGTTGTCGCACAACGGAGTATTGTTTTTAGATGAACTCCCCGAATTCAAGCGTGGCGTACTCGAGGTGATGCGCCAGCCTTGGACGACCGTGAAGTCACTATTTCAAGGGCCCGTTTTACGGTACCTACCCCAGTAGTTTTATGCTGGTGGCGAGTATGAACCCGAGTCCAGGAGGGTATTTCAACGACCCCGATGCGCCGGTGACCTCTTCTCCCGCGGAAATGCAAAGGTATTTAGGCAAGATTTCAGGACCGCTACTAGATTGTATCGATATTCATATTGAAGTAACGCCCGTTCCTTTTGAAAAACTCTCCGACGACCGAAAAGGAGAGGGCAGTGTGGCCATTCGTAAGCGCGTGACCGCAGCTCGAGAACTTCAGACCCATCGCTTTGAAGCATTGGACAAGGTGCATTATAATGCCCAGATGAATACCAAGCAGATCCGCGAGTTCTGTAGGTTGGACGATGCGTCTAAGGAACTTCTCAAAAATGCCATGGAACGACTGAACCTTTCCGCGCGGGCCTACAACCGTATCTTAAAGGTAGCGCGAACCATTGCCGATTTAGATAATAGCCAGGAAGTAAACGGTAATCATATTAGTGAAGCAATCCAATACCGTAGTTTGGACAGGGAAGGGTGGTTGGGTTGACGCTTGTTCTTGACAAAAACCTCGTCTTCCGAGTTGTACCGATGGTAAAAATGTGTTCGTTACTTTTAAAGACTTGATATTTTCGTTTTAATAGGCACAACGTACTGGTCAATGGGCGAAAGTGTTTACAGCACAATGGTGTAATCCACCTCAAAGGTCAGGATGATGGGTAAGAAATCAAAAAATTTTAGGGACTAAGTAAATCAGTCCCTATTGGTCTCCCCAAACCTGTTTTTCTCACTTTATTTCAATAAATTTAACTCTAGGGAGATAACTTGCTCAGCAAATCTAGGGTGTGTGCCAACAAGTTCCCCCCATAATTTAAAAAAACAACAATTAGCCTATGACCATATTCAAATTATTCGTACCTGCTATCTTGATTGCCTTCTTGGCTCTCAGTATGGCTTTTTTTGCAAACAATTCATCTTTGGGTAACACCGAAAAAAAGTATGATGCCAAAGAGTATACCGTTCATCCGTCGGATTCAAAAGAATATAGTCCTTGTGATCAATTTGAAATTCCCGATTATCGTGCCTATAGAACATCGCACAAACCAAAAATAGACGGCAAACTTGATGAAGAGGAGTGGCAACTTGCCCCACAATCATCTAATTTTCGAGATTTGATTTCGGGGGGTGAAACGATTCACGATACCCGGGCCGCAGTGCTGTGGGACGATGACTATCTCTATGTGGGGTATTGGATAGAAGAACCGAATCTCCAGGCCAGTATCACCGAACGCGACGGATTGATTTACCAGAATAACGATGTGGAACTATTCATCGCCGGAAAAGATGCCTACTACGAATTTGAAATCAATGCCTACGGAACTATTTATGAGGTGTTCTTTATTTGGGAGGAAGCCTACAAAAAGGGCGGTTACGATGCCCTGAAAGGGTTTGGGCCTGAAGAGCCCGGGAGAAGGGAATTTAACGGGGTAGGATATAAAACCCATCCGAGAGGGTTGAGAATCGGTTTCTGGAAATGGGACCTCGAAGGCTTGCAGAGCGCCGTTTTCACCGATGGCACCATTAACGATGACACCGATCGAGATCGAGGATGGACCGTTGAACTTGCCCTACCTTGGTCAAGTCTTGCGATTTTGGCCAAAGGAGATGGGAGAAGTATTCCACCGCAACATAAAGATACTTGGAGAATGGACTTTTCAAGGTTCAACCAGTACAAGGAGGCCGAACCTGCCAAGGATTCAGGCGGGTGGGCATGGAGTCCACATGGGATATGGGACTCCCATGTGCCGGAATGCTTTACTTTTATCAACTTCTTCAACGAAGATGTACAAAATCTTAATAAGTAGTACTCCGCATTAATTTATATAGGTCTGGCCTATTTGTGCGAAAAATCTTCTCGATAACGATTTTAGTGCCCCTTCTTTTAAGGATGGATCGACCCTCCGGAGAAACCTGATGGCAGCTCTGTGCTAAAACCTAAAATAATTGGTGTTTACGGTTGAATTAGACGGTATAATTATCTATTTTTAAATGATTTAAAGCCAGAACCTTTAAATTGATTTTAGGTAGAAAATATCCTAAAATTTTGTGAGAATTACTATGTTAAGAAAATGAGTTTTACGAAGAGGACTATTTATGCTATTTACGCGAGTCAAGATATCGATGTGTTGCGGCGGCTTTTGCTCCGTTTACACCCCTTGAAGAAAGACTTCAACCTAACTATCTGGAGCGACGATGCGATTAATCCGGGTCAGCGATGGCGACCGGAACATGAATCACGGCTAAATCATTGTGATATATTCCTGCTTTTATTGAGTAATAGCTTTATGTATTCCGATCTTATCAGACAAGAGGAATTTCAGGTGATCGTTGATCGTTATAAAAACGATGGAACCACCATTATACCCATTATAATAGATAATTGTCCTTGGGATCTTGAATTTAGCTTTGGCGACTACAATTTCAACTTTAAGGAACTACAAGTGTTTCCAAAAAATCAAAAGCCATTAGGTGACCGTAATACAGAAGATGTAGTATTTGGAGAAATTACCAATTTTTTGAGGGGCTTGATTTCACCACCAGATAAAACTAATGCTGTTGAAGAAAACCGGAGTAGAAGCACAGCTGGGCAAATAGCGATAGATTTCTTTGAAGAAGAAAGGAGAAACGATGAGGCCGAAAAAGGGGAAAAAAGCAAACGGGAAGTTAAAGCAAAAGTAAAAGATATTAGGGATTATGCTTCTATGCCTCCTCTGAAAGAAATCGAAGCGAAAGAGACGGTCATAATTGAGAGTCGGCCGAGACATAAAGTGGAGGTCCAACAACGGATAAAAAAGGAAAAAGAGCTCAAAGGAAAAGCTAAAAGAAATACAAAAATCGAAGTAGAGGCCAAACTCCATAGAAGGCCTATAGTTCCAAATCGGGAAAACGAAAGTGCAATAACCAGAAAATTAGAAAATATACGTTCCGGTATACGTCTTACCCAAAAAGGATCTATTCAAGATAAAGAGGTGGGAAAAGGTCAATTCACGCAAGAAAAAGGTATTAGAAAAAATCGCCTCGAAAGATATAACTATCAATTTAAGACTACGCCACCGGTCAAGGTCAAAAGTGTAGGCAAAAAAGAAAGCCCAGACAACGGCAATGCAAGTACAACATCGGTGGTATATGCAAAAGAAAGGGGCGGAATGCAAAAGTCCGGTAGCGCAAACGACCTAGAAAAGCGATTGGGAGAAGTAATTACGGTGCAGGAAGTAAGCCTTAGAAAAAAACGACTTTCAGGACATAATTATCAATTTAAGACTACGCAACCGGTCAAGACCAAAAGAGTAGCGCCCCAAGAAGAAATGGGGGTCGACGAGAGACAAGTAAAGCCCCAGCCCTTTGTAGAGGTAAAGAAGCAGATCAAAATATCGAAATCTGAAAGCGACGCTACACTGAAGGAGAAGTTGGCAGGGTTTTTCGAGAGGTTCAGAAAAACTTTGAAAGATCACATCACCGTGGCTTACGACCGTACCTCAAAATCTTGGAGTGGGTTCGTTCAACGCCTCAAAGAGGCAAAAGAGAAAAAAGCTTTACGTGATAAAAAAAGTTTTTTTTCCGGACTCGTAGTTAAAATCAAAGGAACCTCGGCGGATTCAATTGCGATGCTGAAAAAGAGTTTCGCCACAGCATACCATCGGACCTCCAAACCGGTGAGCATAATCGGTCGACGCATTAAAGAAGCAAAAGAGAAAAGAAATATAAATAAAGAAAGTGGTTTTTTCTCCGGATTCATGGTTGAATGGAGAAAAACTTTAGAAAATTCCCTCACCACTCTGAAAGAAGGTTCTGCCCTAGCTTATGATAAAACGGTTGAATCCTTAAGTAGTTTTCTTAAGCGCATTAGGGAAGCTAAAGGGGAAGGCACCATACATACGAAAGGAATTTATGCCGGGTTCGCCATCGCAAGTCTAGTTATTTGCGGACTATTGATTTACGTTTTTACCGGAAATGCTGAAAAGCAATCCACTATTGTCCCGGAAGTAGAGACTACGGGAGTACCTCCGGCCAGTGAGCCCACGATTGATGATATTTCTGAACGTCAGCCGCCAGCCATCTCTGAATTAGGTATCGGAGATACTTATTTGGGAGGTATGGTTTTCGCGATAGATTCATCCAAGGAATCGGGTAAAATTGCCTACACCGAAGATATGGGCCCCATGCCGTGGAAAGATGCGATTAAAATTCACGAGCAATTGGGCGAGGGATGGAGATTGCCCACACTAATGGAACTGGAGATCATGTACCATACCATTGGGCAAGGCGCAACCAACGATGGTCGATTCGCCGATAAATTGTATTGGAGCGCAACGCCCTACGACAAGCATCAGGCTAGACTACTGCGTTTCACGGATGGAAACACCTCATATCATTACAACAATGCACTTGAAAAACGAAAATTTCTGGTACGCGCCATTCGGGATTTTGGCCGATAATGAACAAAATCTCCAAGGCTACCTATCCGAATGATTTTTACAAAGTGGCATTAACCAAAAATTCAGCATTAATTATTATGTATTGATGAGTTGTAGTTTCTTCATCCGAAACTGAGATATTTCGATTTAATGAAGAGGGCTGGTACCCTGTGTATTTAAGTAGGTAGTATTGTTATAGGCAGGGACAGGTAGAAGTTATCGATCCTAATTTTTGGACTGGAAATTCCAGAGCTATTTCTTAAAAAACCCTACGTGCAGATATACTTTCCAGTTTAGCGTTCAACTTTCATTTAAAGTCTTGAGAAGACTTATTAAAGTAGGAAGTCACACTATAGAAAAGATTCTTGTTCTGTTTTCTATAAGTTCGTAACAATGACCATGTAATAAAGGCGCCAATTTTTTTCCACGATACCGTTGAAAGGTGTACTTGTTCAAAAGTTAGTACACATTTAAAAGATGCGAACTGAAAAATACAACAACCAAAAAAATGATTAAAAAGACTTTATTGTTTTTGACTTTGTCCTCCCTAGTGACCTTGAATGTTAGATCACAACAATTCAAATGACGTTTATTGCATTCACAGCAGTGAAACCGCTAATACTTTCGTAACGATTAGGCTGATATTCGTGTACTCAATGGATTTTGGTCTACTCTTTAATAAAGTTCTTGTAATGTTCGTAGCGTTCAAAGATTTGATTCACGTAATTGTAGGGTTCTATACCATTGACGTAACCATAATTGACAGATGGATGGTTGAAATTCTGTGGATAGCTTAGAGCCAACATCATTTCATTGACATTGTCGTCCCATATGTCGGGATCTAGATCTTTTAGCTCTGCGAGTTTGCGGGCGTCCATGATATGATAATAACCGCTGTTATATGCACCCATGGTGAATTTGATGCGCTGTACGCTATCGGTTACTTCCTCAAAGTTCTTGTAGATACTTTTTAAGTATTTTGAACCTGCGTTGATATTATCAATAGGTTCGGAGACATTCGCAACCCCTAGCTCTTCAGCGGTTTGGGGCATCAATTGCATTAAGCCCGAAGCCCCCGTCCATGCATTCGCTTCGCTGTTAAAACTTGACTCTTGAAATATCAGGGAGGCTAATAAACGCCAATCCCAACCCAGCGTTTTCGCATTTCGTTTGATGATGGAATCGTATTGACTGATCTGATTGTTGGTTAGACTGTAAAACTCGCTTTTAACCCGACGATTAAAATATCTTTTATTCTGAAAGTACTTGTTGTAGATGACGTAATAGTCGGTTTTCTTTTTTTGATTTTCGATCCATTCGTTAATCTTTTCCAACAGTACCTGCGAGTCTTTATGAACGGCCCAAGCAATACGTTGGGAAAAGCTAACAGGTACTGAGGCATCCAGAATCGGATAAAAGGAAGCATTGATGTTGGCCAAGTTTTTATCCGCTATTGTGTATTCGATTTTTTTTTCGGCTACCATTTTGATTATTTCTGCCGTGGATACCTTCCCCAAAATGGTATCTATATGAATGGTGCCACCTATTTCCTTAGAGAGGTTCTCCAATCTCTCAAAATAGGAAGAATTAAACCGTACAGAGACGGTATCTCCAATAAGTTGAATAGGATCTTGAATGATACTTTCCCTTATTTTATCTAAGGTCAACTGGCGCCAATTCTCCGGTTTTCGTTGTACCAAAACCTGATTGGTCAGATACAAATAATCGGTAAAGGCCACATTCTTTTTTCGCTCAGAGGTGATAGCCAAGCCATAGGCTACCAAATCGATATCACCTTCGGTGAGTTGTTTCAATAAAGAATTCAGGTCTTCGGCGACGATGAGTTCAAGTTCAAGATTGAAACTGTCTGCAAGTCGCTGTAAAAGCTCATATTCGTAGCCCATAGGCCTCCCTTTATAAAGAAAATAACTGGTACTACTATAGGCAATGAGTGCTCTCAATTTACCATCTTCAAGTATATCTTCATAATCCCTTATCCTTATGTTGGCGCCATCGTCACTGTCATTATTGATGGTGGAATTGGAATTACAACCCGTAACTAATAAGATAAAGCAAAAACTGAAGACAAAAAATCGTATATGCATATAAGTATGGTATAATAAGTTTTTCATTGCTATCGGCCCTTAAAAATAATTAATTGGGTGCAGGGTGTTCCTTTGTCCTTCTATACTTATAAAAACAAATGGAATGCTATCTTAATCTACGTTAACCGACTTATAACATAAAATGGTTTGGCAACATCCATAACCTACACTAGGGTCTAAATCACATTAAGAATATAGTAAAAAAAAAGGAGTCTCCTTTTACGAGTCCTTCCCTTAGTGACTTTGAGACCCAAAACACTTTATTTTTTGGAAATTTGATTGTGCTTTTAGGGTAGGATGTTTTGAAAGGTTAGTGGTCTAGGGAAATAAAATCATTCAATTTCACATGCTTTTAATCGATCATTTCGGTTAAAAATTCGATAAAAGCATCTAATTATTGAATAAAATGTGCATTTCATCGTTAATAAGAGGTATAAATCTTATTTTTATCGTTCAACAACAACTTTAAAAGACCATTTTTTTTATGCCGCGTTTCAAAATCTTCGTCGGTTCTGCGCTTTTATTAGTGATTATCATTCTTTTGGCAACTCGTTTGATGGAACCTGATCCTGATATGCCAAACGATTCTAAAGACGTTGCTCTGAAAATTGCACTACCAAAGAACGCGTTCAACAAAAAGGATTTCCTACGCTATCGATTAAAACAAAGTGAGCTAAAGTCAGCTTTAAGTGCATACTTTAAAAAAGCGATAGTATCGGGTGATATTGTAGGTGCTGGAGTCAGCATTGTTCATGGAGACTCCATACTCATCTCGGAAGGATTCGGTAAAAGAAGTGTCAATAGCCCAGAAATGGTGAACGACGAAACCTTGTTTCGATTGGGCTCGCTATCAAAAGGTTTTGCTGGGGTTTTGGCCGCGCAAATCAAGCATGAGGGAAAACTAGACTGGAATGATAAAGTGCGTGATTACCTCCCTGATTTTCGATTAGGAGATGAAAAAAACACCGAGCATATCACTTTGGCCAATATTTTGTCCCATACTTCTGGTACTCCCTATCATAGTTTTACCAATTTAGTGGAAGCTGGCCTTCCACTATCTGACATTGCGAGTCGGTTCAGGGATATAGTTCCTATAAGCGAGCCTGGAATGCTGTATAGTTATCAGAATGCCATGTTTGCACTTTGTGGAGAAATGATGACAAGGGCGACCGGGCAAAAAATCAATACCTTGTTGGGTGACCGTCTCTTCAAGCCTTTGGGAATGTGTACGACAACCATGGATCATGAGAGTTTGGTCGGTGCAGCCAATATTGCCATGCCCCATGTTAGGGCCCGTAATGGATGGCGTGCCACACGTCTTCGAAACAATTATTATAATGCTATTGCGGCAGGTGGTATAAGTTCTACAGCCCTTGATATGGCCCGATGGATGCGATTTTTATTGGGAAACAATCCTGAAATAATGGATGCTTCAGCTATCGGAGAGGCCTTTAATCCGTTCGTCAAAATAGGTGGATACAAATACTATAAAAAATGGCCGGGGCACGTCGCGTCGTACTATGGTTTTGGATGGAGGATACATAAATATAAAGATCAGGATTCACAAAGCATAAAAACCATTTGGCATCATGGCGGAAGTGTCAATAATTATAGAAATGAAATTGGCATGTATCCCGAAGATGATTTGGGTATTTGTGTACTGTTGAATGGGCATTCGAGAATTGCCCAGCGTGTAATTCCTGATTTGAATAAGATTGTAAGATCGGTATATTCAAATAATTTCAATGAGTTGGTCTTCAACGATGGCCTAGACCACAAGGTGTCAATGCAGTGATATTGAAATGATTCCCGTCTATTTAAAATAGGGGTGTGGGGGACATCCCAGGAGCTATTTCAGCATATCTTCCTATGTATGAGCAAGCGCGAGAGGATTATCTTTCGTAGTCTTTTAAGAGAAAATTCCAGTGCCATTTTTTGAAAAGTCCGATATGAAGATATAGTTTGAGCTTCTTGGCATTTATTTTCTCGTTCACCCGAATTGATGACCTATTAAAATAGGAGGTGATACTGTAAATGGTGGTTATGTTTAGGTGTTTAAGTACATCATAACAGTTATAGCGTAAGTAAGCTGCCAAATTGTTCCCTCGATAATCTTCGAAAGTATATAAATTGAGAAGGTAGCCGCTTCCGTCTTCTATGTGAAAATTACGATGTTTAAAGGTAAAATCATTAGGGTCGATAAATAAAAGGGTTGCAATACGGTCAGCCACCCGAAGGCCTATGCAAACTTGACCACGTTCCATATTCTTGATCAAGAATGAAGTGCTAAGCCCCATAACACCGTCCATAACCGAAACTTCCGAAGGAGGAATAAGAGCGATCGTATAATTTTCGAGGCCTTCTTTTATTTTAGGAGGCTCACCATTATTTTTTTCTTCCTTAAACCAATAATAAGGGGCAATATCCAACCCGAAACGGGTTAAGAAATTTCTCAAACTAAATAGGAATAGCCCGTTGCGAAACCTCTTCCAAACCTTAATAAACCCATAAAAACGATTACCCTCCTTAAGTTTCATAAAATAGCTGTGAAATTACAAAATTAGGTCAGCTCCCGACTTCTTTAGCCTTTTTAAGTAAAAAGTTTGATTATTTGAAATACCACTGTATAAAAAGGGCCAATAAAAACTCGGTCTTTACGAAAAAAAAAGCTACTACCTCCTATGGTAGTAGCTTTTCCTTCACATAAAATATGAAAGTTTATGGGACTGTTTTCCAATTTCTTCGAGTCAATCAAGCATCGACTATGGTTATGCGAATTTTTTAAAAAGGATGGTTTTTGAAAAGGAAAATGGCCATAACCACAATAAAAACAATGTTGAATGCCACGTAAACATATAAAAGTTTGTCCTTCATTTTCATAATAATGGTGTGTTTTATAGATTTCTGTATCAAAGATATACACCAAGAAGGAAACGAGCCTCTAGAAAAACCCCATACTTTTTAGGGTAATCTACAATCGAATTGGGGTTTTAGTAGTTGCGGGTTATGGTTTTTTTGAAAACGGCATTAGAGTTTGACCAAGCAATCTTTTGCCGCAGATTTATATACAGCCTCGACGACACGAATATCACGAAGTCCTTCCTCACCAGGAACAAGCATATTGGTTCCGTTAATTATGGAAGCTGCGTCTTCGTCCATTTGTTTGGCTTGTTGGCTTTCAATCGGAAAATTGATCTCTACGCCATCCGATCGCACTCCCTTGTTCCCATTATAGGATGAATGTGGTTCCATGTAGACCCATCCTTTTTCGTAATTTATTTTCAAATAATTCATATTAATACCAAAACTGGTATGACAGGCCGCCCGGGCCCCACTGGGAAATTCAAGTTGAAACATGGCGGTTTCTTCAACTTCATGATATATATCAGGGCGTACGGTATAGGTTTGGGCCAGTACAGAAATAGGTTCTTCACCGGTAGCAAGTCGGGCTCCTTGGATGGCATATACCCCCATATCGCCCATAACCCCTCCGCCAAGGGCTTTCTTTTGTTTCCAATGGTCGGTTCTTCCGTCAAAGTAACCAGCAGCAGAGGTTACCATCATCACTTTACCAAAAGTTCTTTCCTTGGCTACCTGCATATAGGCTTGAATATTCGGATCATGTTGGCAACGGTAACCAATGGCAAGTTTCACCTTGTTGTCCTTACAAGCTTTGATCATTTTTTCACATTCCTCGACCGAAGGTGCCATGGGTTTTTCGCACCAGACATGTTTTCCTGTATTGGCCGCTCGAATAGTATACTCCGCGTGCATCGATGGGGGGAGCACAATATAAATCACATCGATATCGGGGTTATTGGCGATATCGTCAAAGTTTCCATAGTTGTATATGTTCTTATCGGCAATACCATATTTTTTCTTCCATACAGGAATTTTTTCTGGACTACCGGTAACAATTCCTTTGAGTTCGCAATTTTTTGTTAGCTGTAGGGCAGGAGCTAGTAAATCGGTACTGTAATACCCAAGACCCACTAAGGCTACCCCTAATTTATCTTTTTGTTGTCGGGTGGCGGACCATAGCGAGTTAGGTAAAAAAGCCGTCGTAGCTGCCATTGCTCCAGCCTGTTTTAGGAATAGCCGTCGTTGTTTTTTTTCCATGTTCAAGAGATTTTGAACAGGAAAATACGACAACAATCTGAATAAATCAATGGCAGCCCTTCAAACTGGGCGACTTTCTCTTGTTTTACATCAGGTCGGCAAAGAATAGTACATATAACGACCATAGAAAGCAGAAGGCACAAAAGGTATAGACCATATATTCACTGAGTGTAGTTTTTTCTCTCATAAGCTACGTTTGTATATAGAACGGGGTGATTGTTTTTTTGGACCCTCGTTTATCGTGCAATGGGGAAGAAACTCGATTTAAGACCAACCTTACGACCAAAGGTTGTTTTTTCTCTTTAAATGAAACGTTTCGATATTCCTATAATCTTAAAAAACAACCACTTAGACGTATATTTTATAATTAAAAGTGAATGGCCTTTTAATAGTGAATGGGAAAAATGGGTAACTCTTTTAACGGAAAATTTTGTAGTTCGCACATCGGTTGTAACCAACTATACAAAATTGTATCATGCCAATAGGGGATGCTTTATCTTTAATAGGGCTACTGTTTAAATGAATTGGCCGGTATCAGGCCACTTTGCGACTTAAGCTAGAGTCGGCAAATCAAGTATACTAGACTAAACAACAAGACGATGAAAAAGCAAAACGAGATATACTACTGTAACTTACCTCAAATGCCACTTAGAACGTTCGATATACCTATGGGGCCTTTAAGGATGGGTGCTATTCTTATGATGGCAAAAAAATGGGTGAACGGTACCAAGTTGAAATATGCCTTTTTTGAAGGAGACTCATTTTATACCCAGGTCACCAAAGAGAATGGTCAACAGTCCAAAATTTTTTGGAAAGGCACTACTGCGGAAAAAAATGCGGTTAGAAAAGCTTTTAAAAAATGGAAGAATCAAGATATCGGTCTGGAATTCGAAGAGACCGAAGACAGACTTGAAGCCATTATCCGGATCGGTTTCGCAAAAGGAGAGGGGTCGTGGTCCTATGTGGGGCGGGATGCTTGGGACATTCCGAAAGGTCAACGTACCATGAATTTTGGATGGGACATCATAGAAGATCAAGATACTATTTTGCATGAAATAGGCCATGCCATGGGTTTTCCTCATGAACACCAGAACCCCAAGGCGGGTATCGTTTGGGACGAAGAAGCGGTGTACAATGCCTTAGCCGGTCCTCCCAATTATTGGTCTCGAGATAAGACATTCCATAATATTATCAGAAAGATTTCCCCAGATGAAGTTCAGGGTTCCAGCTGGGATCCCAATTCTATAATGCATTATCCTTTTGGGGCCAACATGATTATTTCTCCACCGGAGTACAAAAATGGTCTCAGTCCTGAAGACGGGCTTTCGCAGCGCGATGTCACGTGGGTAAAGCAGTTTTATCCCAAACTCGATAAAAGACGATTTATCGAGTTAAAGCCTTTTCGATCTGAGGTCATATCTTTGAATGCCGGTGATCAAATCAACCTTGAATTCGAACCGGAAGAGTCTCGTACCTATACCATACGTACTTTTGGGGATATGGATACCGTTATGGTACTTTCAGAAATAATCGACGGGGAGAATGAGTATTTGTCCGGTGATGATGATAGTGGGGAGGAGCGCAATTCCGTAATCAAAGAAAAGTTGCTGAACGGCAAGAAATATATTGTCAATATTCGCCTATACTATAAAACCAGCTCTGGCGATACATGTGTAATGGTTTATTAAGCCCAATGATCAAATCTTTGCAAAGGCGGCAAAACGTACTGAAGGCAAATGCAGTTAAAGTTGAAATTCTTCGTTATTATGGTCCTCGACCTTTGAGTTGTTTACTGGCAAAATATCTTTAAGAATATACGCCACTACAATGACGATTCCTAAACATAACAATGGTATGGAGAATTGCCAATCTAAAATATTGAGAATGCTTCCGGCTATGATCGCTAGGGTGCCGATAACCATAATGGAGTTCCACACGACTCGGGCGAAGTTATTCTTTCTTTTACGGTTCTCATCCAAGAAATATGCGGTTCCTTCCATTACAAACCAAATAATAAAAGTGATTGCCGTAATAACTTGTAGCAGAAATGCGTGCGGTAGGTCTGATACTTGAAATATACCGTTAAGGGCCCAAGATAAAATCAGTATTAGCTTGTTGTAGTCTAAAAAGGTTTTCGATGTCTTTTTCCAAAAACGAACGGTATATATGATAGCCGTACTAGAAAATGCCAATAATAGAATTTCTTCAGAATACGACCATTGTAAGATGCTGGATAACATGCCAAACAGAACCATTGCAATTGAAATTCTAAATGGGGCCTTTAAAATTTTTTTTGATGTTGACATGATCTTTTTTTTTAGTTAAATCGCCTTTAAATGCACGCGTAAACCATCTATTATTCCCAGAATATTAGTGACGGTCTCTTTGAGATAGTGCTTTATTAAAACGTGGGGTATGCGAATGGTCGTGAACCCGTTTTTAAACGAATGCATAGTTTTCTCAAGATCATTTATCGCCTGTTCGTGGGTCAACATATTATATTCAGAATCAATAATAATATTGAGTTTCACTCGGGATATGGCGATATCGATCGACTTTGTACCATCCCACCATTCAAGCATGGCGGTTACGCCGGCATCCTTTAGGCCATAGTACAATTGTATCGCTTCTTTAGGGGTGTTGCGCTTCTCGATTAGTACCATCATACGGTTAACATGTTCCGAACAAAGTTCTACACCAAGATTATCCATTGAGACCTTGTGGTCTTGATAATCGAGTTTTTTATTACATTCTATGCAGGTCATTAAGTAGGTTCATTTTATCCTGATTTACATCGGGAACGTTAGATTTGGGATAATAATAACCGTAGTTTTTTACGAATAGTATAAAGTTTCGATATATGGCACCCCAGTTTTAGACGAACGGCATTTTTTTAGATAAACGACATTTAAAAGTGTTAAAAGTGTTGTGAAAATCAAGATAGGCCACTGACGAAAAGGCAAGCGAATAAGCTAGGGGAATACGAGCCATAGTAGCTTAATTTATCTACATTTAGTATCATAATAAATGATTGGGCAATATGTTTAAAAATATAGGGCCGGGAGTATTGGTGGCCGCTGCTTTTATAGGACCTGGTACAGTAACTTCTTGCACATTGGCTGGTGTCGAGTATGGTTATGGGCTTTTATGGGCCATGCTGCTTTCGGTTCTAGCTACCCTTTTTATGCAAGAAATGTCGGCTCGATTGGGCATAATCACCCAAAGTGGATTAGCAGATGCAGTCAATAGTGAAGTACAATTTCCATTTCTTAAATACTTCATTTTCGGTGCTATTTTCAGTGCTATAGTGATTGGAAATGCGGCATATGAAGGAGGTAATATTGGAGGAGGCACTTTGGGGCTAGAAGCTATTTTCGGCATAACGTACGCACCTTACTACCCATTTGTCGTAGCAACTTTCGTTTTCACACTATTGATTATAGGCAATTATAAAATACTTGAAAAAGTCTTTATACTACTGGTACTTCTTATGAGTATTTCCTTTATTGTAGCCGCCATTATTACCCAACCGAATATCGAACAGGTATTAGAAGGTCTTTTTATACCTAAGGTACCCGAAAAAAGTATGCTGATGATTGCGGCTTTAGTAGGCACTACCATTGTACCCTACAATCTGTTCCTTCATGCTTCGCTGGCCCATGAAAAATGGAAGTCTCCCAATGATTTGAAAATGGCGAGGAGGGACAGTCTATGGTCAATTGGACTTGGAGGTCTTGTTTCAATGGCGGTAATCATTTCAGCCGCCGCTTTAAAGGATACCCAAATAACGAATGCCATAGATATGGCTAAGGGTCTAGAACCCCTTTATGGTAATTTGGCCAAATACTTTATGGGAATCGGACTTTTTGCAGCGGGTATTACTTCCGCCATTACCGCTCCTTTGGCTGCTGCATATGTGGCAAATAGCTGTTTCAATTGGAAATCCGGTTTAGCCGGATTTAAATTTAGGGCGGTATGGTTACTTATTTTGATATTGGGTTTAGCATTCACCTCCTTGGGTTTTAGGCCTGTAACCGTTATAAAATTTGCACAGGTGGCAAATGGAATTTTGCTTCCGGTGATAGCCATTTTCCTGTTATGGGCTGTAAGTAGAGGTTCTATTATGGGAAGATATACGAATAGTTCTTTGCAAAATATAGTAGGTCTAATTATAATTGTTTTGGTAATGATTCTAGGAGTAAAGATTGTATGGACTGTTTTCTAATGCTCAGGTTTTTTTGATAAAGGAAGATGTGTTAAGAATAGAAAGGATAATTTGGTTATTTGAAACTTACCCTAAAGGTTGAAAAATCGGTTTAATTAACTAGAACTATTATGGTAACAGATTTCACAGAGATAGATATTAATTGCGATGTTGGTGAGGGTTTGGATAATGAGGGGCAGTTGATGCCTCTAATTTCATCCTGCAATATTGCCTGCGGAGGTCATGCGGGCGATAGAGCGTCAATGACTAAGGTAATTGGTTTGGCTAAACAAAATCATGTGAGAATAGGGGCTCACCCTTCATACCCGGATAAAGAAAACTTTGGAAGGGTCTCTATCCCTATTTCAGACACCAAACTGATTGAAAGTATTGAACGGCAAATAAACGATTTGAAGCATATAGCTGAGGAGGAAAAGGTACAGATTCACCATATAAAGGCTCATGGTGCGCTTTATAATGATATGGCCAAAAGTGAATCGCTTTCAAAAGTCTTTTTAGAAGCTGTAAAAGCGTTTAGAAGTGAAACGTTTCTTTATGTTCCCTATGCATCGGCTATAGCCAAGATAGCTTTGCAGAAAAATTTTAAGTTGCGGTATGAGGCTTTTGCAGATCGCAATTATAATGAAGACCTCAGTTTGGTCCCGAGAAATAAGAATGAAGCGCTCATACACTCTCCTGAACAAGTTCTTGAACATATTCTTGGTATGCTTGCACATAATAGGGTTCGGACCATAGAGGGTCGGTTTGTAAAAATTTTGGCAGATACTTTTTGTATTCATGGTGACAACATTTTGGCATTTGAAATAGTATCGTATCTTACCAAAGCTTTACCGGACCATAATATACATATCAAAAAGTGAATACTTATTCCATATCCATACGACCTTTTGGAGTACATGCCATTTTAATCGAATGGCCCAATGAAGTAGCGGAAGACATATTGAACGACATTCTTAAATTCACCCAATTTATTCTTGAGCAAAAGCTTAAGAACGAAAATTGGGAGATTGTTCCCGCATATAACTCGGTGACCTTAATTCATCGGGATAAGCCCATCGCTTTCGATAGTTTTAAACAACAACTGCTCGATTGGTACGGGGAGGAAAAAACCATAGTCGCTAAAGAGCGTTTTCTTTGGAGGCTGCCGGTGTGCTACGATCTTGAATTCGGGATTGACCTTGAGGAAGTATCCGGCAGATTGGGCCTAGGTATTGAAGAAATTATAAAATTGCATACCGCCCATGCGTATACGGTATTCGGTATTGGATTTTTACCCGGCTTTATGTATCTCGGAGGTCTTCCAAAGGCTTTGGAAATACCCAGAAAGTCACATCCCAGACCAAAGGTAATCAAAGGTTCAGTAGGCCTTGCGGCCAAACAAACGGGTGTTTATCCTCAAGAATCGCCCGGTGGTTGGAATATTATTGGTAACTGTTCGGTACCGATGTTCGATCCCCAAAAAAAAGAACCCTGTTTTATTAGCGTGGGTGACAAGGTGCAATTTTATCCCATTGAAAGGGCAGAATATGATCTTCATAAAATTGAAGGGGAAGTAGGTATCTATAAGATTGAAAAAACGAAAATCGATGCTTAAGCTATTGAAATCCGGTCTTTTTACCACGATTCAAGATGGTGGGCGATATGGCTATCTAAACAAGGGTGTTCCGGTAGCTGGTTACATGGATACCTTTTCTGCTAAAAAAGTCAATATGCTTTTAGAGAACAAAGAAGATGCTGCTGTGCTGGAAATAACGATGACTGGACCGACGCTATTGTTCGAAGAAGAAACATTTATTAGTCTTGGTGGTGCCCAATTCTCTGCAACTCTAAACAATAAACCAGTACCGTATTATAAGGTTGTAAAAATAGAAAAAGGTGATATTCTCTCCTATGGAAAATTGGAAAAAGGGTTTCGAAGCTATTTAGGTATTAAAAATGGTTTTCAATCGCCCGAAGTGTTAGGAAGTCGCTCTTTTTTCTTGTCGATTACCCAAAAAAACCATTGTAAGGATGGCGACACCCTAGCCTATAAACCTTATACATCTTTTGCACCAAAAATTTCGGAACTAAAGGTAGATTCCTTTTTGGACGAAACAGTATTGAAAGTTACCCCTGGGCCAGAATATGGCCTGCTTACCGATAAGCAACTAGAATCGCTTTTCGTGCACGAATTTAGTATTTCGAATGAGAATAATCGAATGGCCTATCAATTAGAGGAAAAAATTTTGGGTCATGAAATTTCAATGCTGACGTCTGCCACTTTACCGGGAACTGTACAATTGACACCTATAGGTAAGTTGATCATTTTAATGAAGGATGGACAGACCACTGGGGGCTATCCAAGAATTTTACAACTATCGGACAAGGCTATATCTATATTGGCACAGAAGAAATTCGGTGACTTAATTTCTTTCAAGCTGACTTAGAGTATTTTCTCTATCGTTCTGACCTGTTTTTGGCACATTTGCGATTTATGCCAGTACGAACTATGTATCGGAGACCAAACTTTCAAAAACAAGATTTTTGATGTCTTTGAACAGGTAAACCCGAAGCGTATCTTCAAAAGCATCAATTTCATTTCTAGACGTTTCAGCGCATTTGTTCATAAAAACGATTTCTCTTGTCTTATGGCTTTCAAAAATTGAAATCTTCCTAAATCGATTTGTCGGCGTGAAAAGCCCACGCGAACTTCCGGTAAACTTGTGGTCATTCCACCAATTCCTCGATTGCTAGGCGAATCATACTATTGATATAAGTTTATAGCAATATATTGGTTCTTAGCATTCCGCTTAAAACCTAGTGGGCAATGGTACTTTGTTTCGAGTCATTGCTTGAATCCGATTGGTATTATCTAAGATGAAACATAGCAACAATAGAGTTGGCAAGATTACGGAGAGCGCATAAAGTATGAGGGTAGGCTTGCTTATAATTTTTTTCGGATTAGTACATCCAAACCAAGAAAATGGAAATCAAAGGTTGAAACCTCTAAAAAAGAGTTTGTCGAGCAGAATATTTTATTTAATATTGTTTTATGAAAAGTAAGTTTTTTTCGGTCAATGTGATTTGTGTCGTTCCCAATAGGGTGTGATACGGATTTCTATCGACTTTAGAGGCCTGTATCTAAGTTTTTCTTGATACAGGCCTCTACTTTTATATAGATTTGAATGTGATAAAATATAATACTTATATTATTGATAATCAATATTTTATGTAAATAATATAGGTATTGGCTTTAGATAGGTTAGAACTGTTAAAATAAATCGGAGCTATAAATCTATATTTTTGATATGATATAATAAAAGTATACCAAACACATCTACATTTCATGGAATTGAATAAGTATAGTAAAAATGTGACCCAAGACCCAACCCAACCGGCTTCACAGGCCATGTTGTATGCTCTCGGGCTTACTGAGGAAGATTTGAAAAAACCTTTTATAGGTATTGGAAGTACGGGCTACGAAGGCAATCCCTGCAATATGCACTTGAACGATTTGGCGCAAGAAGTAAAGAAGGGAACCCACGAAGAAAATTTAGTCGGTTTAGTTTTCAATACAATCGGGGTAAGTGACGGTATATCGATGGGTACGTATGGCATGCGTTATTCCCTACCTTCCCGAGATCTTATTGCTGATTCAATGGAAACTGTTGTTCAGGCAATGAATTATGATGGACTGGTAACTGTGGTAGGTTGTGATAAAAATATGCCCGGTGCCCTTATGGCCATGATTCGCTTGAATAGACCTTCCGTGTTGGTTTATGGGGGTACCATTGCCTCAGGTTGCTATAAAGACAAGAAGTTGGATGTGGTCTCAGCTTTCGAGGCATGGGGCGAGAAGGTGGCAGGAACTATGAGCGAAACCGATTTTAAGGGAGTGATTCAAAACGCTTGTCCAGGAGCGGGAGCTTGCGGGGGTATGTATACCGCAAACACTATGGCCTCGGCCATTGAGGCCTTGGGTATGGCAATGCCCTATAATTCGTCCAATCCGGCTACGGGAAAGGAAAAACAACAAGACGCCATTAATTCCGGTAAAGCTTTACGTTATTTACTGGAAAACGACATAAAACCAAGTGATATTATCACGAAAAAATCTTTCGAGAATGCGATACGTTTGCTCACACTTTTAGGGGGGTCGACCAACGCGGTACTGCATTTTTTGGCTATCGCTAAAGCTGCGAATGTCACCTTTGGCTTAGATGATTTTCAAAAAATAAGTGATAGTACTCCTTTTTTAGCTGATTTAAAACCGAGCGGAAAATATTTAATGGAAGATCTTCACCGTGTGGGCGGTACCCCCGCAGTCATGAAGTTCATGCTAGATAACGGAATGCTACATGGCGATTGTTTGACCATTACAGGAAAAACGGTAGCGGAGAATTTGGCTGAATTGCCCGGTTTACAGGAAGGACAGGAAGTGGTGAAGCCCTTAAGCGCCCCTATCAAGAAAACGGGACATTTAAGAATCCTTTATGGCAATTTGGCCGAAAAAGGAGCGGTTGCAAAAATAACCGGTAAGGAGGGACTTTATTTTTCAGGTCCGGCCAAAGTGTATGACGATGAGTTCAAGGCCAATGCCGGTATAGGTAAAGGCGAAGTAAAAAAGGGTGATGTAGTCGTAATTCGCTATGAAGGCCCCAAAGGAGGCCCGGGCATGCCGGAAATGTTAAAACCTACTTCTGCCATAATGGGTGCTGGTTTGGGAAAGGATGTGGCGCTGATTACCGATGGAAGATTCTCTGGAGGCACCCATGGGTTTGTGGTAGGTCACGTCTGCCCAGAGGCACAGGAGGGAGGTACGATAGGTCTTTTAAAAGATGGTGATATGATCACTATCGATGCTGAGCTAAACAAAATCTCAGTGGATTTGACGGATGAGGAACTGACGGAAAGGCGAAAAAATTGGAAGCAACCTGATTTAAAGGTCAAAAGAGGAAGTCTCTATAAATATGCAAAAACGGTATCATCAGCTTCTGAAGGCTGTGTTACCGACGAAATCTGATAATACGAACGAGAAAGTGGACGGTAATACCCCACACTCGCATTTGAAATTTGCTTATGGAAACATTGAAAATTAAAACAGAGGAAACCCCAAAGAAAACAAAAATGAAGATAACTGGTGCGGAGGCGATTATACATTGCCTGGTGGCGGAAGGGGTAGACCTATTATATGGATATCCCGGCGGAGCCATTATGCCTGTTTATGACGAGCTTTACAAGTTTCAAGACAAGTTGACTCATGTCTTGACCCGACACGAACAAGGGGCCACGCATGCGGCCCAAGGCTATGCCAGGGTTTCGGGAAGGGTCGGTGTAGCCATGGCCACATCTGGTCCGGGAGCTACGAATTTGGTTACAGGCTTAGCAGATGCCCAGATCGATTCCACGCCAATGGTGTGTATAACGGGTCAGGTGGCAAGGCATTTGTTAGGTTCAGATGCCTTTCAGGAAACCGATATTATTGGCATTTCCACCCCGGTGACAAAATGGAATTATCAAATAACCAAGGCTACGGAAATACCGGAGATTATGGCGAAAGCCTTTTATATTGCCAAATCGGGCAGACCAGGGCCGGTTCTCATCGATATTACCAAAAATGCACAGTTCGACGAGTTTGAGTTCAGTTATCAAAAGTGTACTGCCGTACGTAGTTACAAACCGGTACCCAAACCGGACATACCGGCTATTGAGGCTGCTGCAGCATTGATCAACAACGCTAAAAAACCATATATCATTTGGGGCCAAGGGGTCATTTTAGGCAAAGCTGAAAAACAGTTGAAGGCCCTAATCGAAAAAGCGGGTATTCCTGCTGCTTGGACCATTATGGGAGCCTCTGCCATTGAAAGCGACCATCCCTTAAACGTGGGTATGGTGGGCATGCACGGTAATTATGGACCGAACGTATTGACCAATGAGTGTGATTTACTATTGGCCATTGGCATGCGTTTCGATGATAGGGTAACGGGTGACCTGAACACGTATGCAAAGCAGGCCAAAGTGGTCCATTTTGAAATCGACAAGGCCGAAGTCAATAAAAATGTACATGCCGACATCGCTGTTTTAGGAGATTCTCGAGAAACACTTGAATTGTTACTTCCTTTTGTAAACGAAAATAAGCACGAAGCGTGGGTCAATGAATTTAAGAAGAAATATGAAATTGAATTTAACGAGGTAATCCAAAAAGATATCCATCCGACGAAAGAAGGGTTGACCATGGGCGAGGTAATCGAAGAGATTAATTTAGCTTCAGGTCATGAAGCCGTAATCGTCACCGATGTGGGGCAGCATCAAATGATTAGCTGCCGCTATGCCAAATTCAAGCACTCTAAGAGTAATATCACTTCAGGTGGATTGGGAACCATGGGCTTTGCCCTTCCCGCAGCCATTGGGGCCAAAATGGGGGCGATGGACCGGGAGGTCGTTGCCATCATAGGGGATGGAGGCCTTCAGATGACCATTCAGGAGCTAGGCGTTATCTTTCAGCACAACCTTCCGTTGAAAATAGTGGTTTTGAACAACGATCATTTGGGAATGGTTCGCCAGTGGCAAGAGCTTTTCTTCGATAGGCGGTATGCATCGACCGTGATGGTAAACCCTGATTTTGTGAAAATAGCCGAAGGATATCATATTGAAGCCAAAAAAGTAAGCCAAAGAAAGGATTTGAAGGCTACCATTCAAGAAATGATCGCTTCTGACAAACCGTACTTCTTGGAAGTAAAGGTAGAGAAGGAAGATAATGTATTTCCTATGATTCCAAGTGGAGCATCGGTTACCGATATCCGTCTCAAGTAGGTAGGGGACGACTTTTCTAGTTTTCAAGGCCACCAGCAATATATAAATGAACGACACTGAAATCTTAAAGCAACCTGAACTATATCAAGACCTTTGTCTGAAATCGAAGGAAATCGGATTTACGATGCCTTCCGATGTCTATGTGGGAAACTTGCTCAAAACTTTGGTAAGCTCAAAGCCTAAAGGGCATTTTCTGGAATTGGGTACCGGTGTGGGACTAAGCCTATCGTGGATGGTCGACGGTATGGATTCGGATTCGACTTTGGTTTCGATAGACAATGAGGATGAACTCATAGCGATAGCCCAAGATTTTTTTGGATACGATGACCGGGTAACCCTTATATGTGAAGATGGTATCGAATGGATCAATAGTTATTCGGGTAAAAGTTTCGATTTGGTTTTTGCCGATGCTTGGCCTGGAAAATACAGTGAGATAGAGAAGGTTTTGAGTTTGATCGCTTTAGGTGGATTTTACATCATCGATGATATGGCCCGCCAGCCGAATTGGCCCGAAGGCCATGAAAAAAATGTGAACCGGCTTGTGCACTATTTAGAACATAGAAGCGATTTTACCCTTACCAAAATGAACTGGTCCACGGGTTTAATTATAGCGGTTAGAACAAATAAAATGTAGGTTTTCGAGCATCGAAATCCAAATGAAAATTATGAGACAAGTAGCTCAAGACTGGAATGTTGAACTTTATAATTCGAAACACGCCTTTGTATTTGATTATGGGCGTTCCCTTATCGATGCATTGCAGCCTCAAAGCCACGAAAGAATTTTGGATTTGGGCTGCGGTTCCGGCATCTTGACCAAAGAAATTGCCGATAGTACAGGTAATGTCATAGGGGTAGACAAGTCGGCCGATATGATTGCAAGCGCACGTGCTAGTTTCCCTGAAATCTCATTCGAAATAGGCGATGTAGGTGATTTTAGTTTTAAAGCTCCGTTCGATGCTATTTTTTCGAATGCAACTTTACATTGGGTATTGCAGTCCGATCAAGCAATTGAGAATATGTATGCCAACTTGAAAAAAGGAGGTAGAATCGTATTGGAATTTGGAGGTAAAGACAATATTAAAACTATTATCCAAGCCTTACGCCATGTCCTGTCTGAAAAAGGCTTTGAGAAACAGGCAAGGGTCACGCCTTGGTTTTTTCCGTCTATCGGTGAATACACACATGCTTTGGAGCACTACGGGTTTAGGGTGACCTTCGCCCACTTGTACGACAGGCCAACGGCCCTTGTCGATTCTGAAACAGGAATTGTAGATTGGTTAATGATGTTCGCTACGGCGTTTTTTGAAGGTATGGAGGAAGATGAGGTACTTGATGTAGCGAAAGAAGTACAAAATCAGTTGAGACCAGAGCTTTTCAAATCGGGAAAATGGTATGCTGATTATAGAAGAATACGAATAATAGCCCATAAAGATTGATACGACCTTTTAAAATAAATATTTTAGTGTAGAAAGATGAAAATAAAATGGTTCACCATTTCGGTATATTCCGAAAATAACGTAGGTCTGCTGAATAGAATATCCGGTATATTCTTAAAACGACATATCAATATTGAAAGCCTGAACGTCTCCAAATCGGAGATTGATGGGGTTTCGAAATTCACCATTGTTGTGAATACCACGGAAAAATGGGTTCATAACATCGTTGGACAGATTGAAAAACAAATTGAAGTAATCAAGGCGTTTTATCACACCGATGAAGAAACTATTTACCAAGAATCGGCCTTGTTTAAAATTGCTTCTAGCCTATTGTTCGATGAACGTCGGATTCAAAATATCATAAAAGAGAACAATTCGCAAATCGTTACTGTAGCGCGTGAGTTTTTTGTTATTGCAAAGACAGGAAGAAGAAATGAAATTGATGAAATGCATGAACAGTTAAAACCGTTCGGTATTATGCAGTTTGTTCGTTCCGGTCGTATATCCGTATCCAAAGACGAAATGCAGATTACCGCTTTACTCAATGAATTCTATCAAGACAAATAACTAAATAATAATCAATACATAAATAAATTTTTCCAGTAGGGGAAATTACAATTAAAGAGCACACTTATGGCAAATTACTTTAATACACTATCGTTGCGAGACCAATTAAATCAACTTGGCAAATGTCGCTTTATGGAAGCGGCGGAATTTGCCGATGGTGTATCGGCTTTAAAGGGAAAGAAAATTGTTATCGTTGGATGCGGGGCGCAGGGGTTAAACCAAGGTTTAAATATGCGTGATTCAGGTCTTGATATCTCGTATACCCTTAGGGAAGGGGCGATCAAAGAAAAAAGACAGTCGTATATCAATGCTACTGAAAACGGTTTTACGGTAGGAACCTATCAAGAATTAGTACCTACGGCCGATTTGGTCATTAACTTAACCCCGGATAAACAGCATACCAGCGTCATCAATGCCGTTATGCCTTTAATGAAAGAAGGGGCGACACTATCCTATTCGCATGGTTTCAACATTGTAGAAGAAGGTATGCAGATTCGTGAAGACCTCACCGTGATTATGGTAGCGCCAAAATGTCCGGGCTCTGAAGTGAGGGAAGAATATAAAAGAGGTTTTGGGGTGCCTACGCTAATTGCGGTTCATCCTGATAATGACCCTCAGGGTAAGGGTCTTGAACAAGCAAAGGCCTATGCCGCCGCAACTGGTGGGCATCGTGCTGGAGTACTTGAATCTTCGTTCGTCGCAGAGGTTAAATCCGACTTAATGGGAGAGCAGACTATTCTTTGCGGGTTATTGCAAACCGGTAGTATTCTTTGTTTTAATAAAATGATAGAGAAAGGCATTGATCCAGGGTATGCTTCCAAATTGATTCAGTATGGTTGGGAGACCGTTACGGAAGGGATGAAATATGGTGGAATCACCAATATGATGGATCGTCTTTCCAACCCGGCCAAGATTAAGGCGTTCGAACTATCAGAAGAATTGAAGGATATTATGCGCCCTCTCTTCCATAAGCATATGGATGATATTATGACCGGCCATTTTTCTAAAACGATGATGGAGGATTGGGCGAATGATGATAAAAATTTATTGAAATGGCGTGCGGAGACCGGGGAAACCGCCTTCGAAAAGACGCCAGCATCCGATGATAAAATTTCAGAACAAGAATTTTATGATAATGGAGTCCTAATGGTCGCTATGGTCAGGGCCGGTGTAGAATTGGCCTATGAAAGTATGACCGAATCGGGTATTATCGGTGAATCGGCCTATTACGAATCTTTGCACGAAACACCTTTGATTGCCAACACGATTGCAAGGAAGAAACTTTTTGAAATGAACCGCGTGATTTCCGATACAGCAGAGTATGGCTGTTACCTCTTCGATCATGCCTGTAAACCACTATTGGCCGATTTTATGAAAAAGATAGACACGGATGTCATCGGCAAAAAGTACGGCGAGGGTAAAGGCAATGGTGTCGACAATGCAAAACTAATTGCAGTAAACAAAGCATTGAGAAATCACCCCGTAGAAGTCGTCGGATCAAGATTACGGGCTTCCATGACAGCAATGAAGCCTATTGTGTAATACATTTTATAGACCCTATGGACCTTTGAGGTGGTGAAGAGCCATCCTAATTATTCCCATAGGGTCTTTTCTTATGCCATATTTTCCAGACATCATTGATATCCGTAAAGCGGCAGAGGCTATCGCCAAAGTGGCCTCAATAACGCCCCTTACCCCAAGTATTCGTTTGTCGAAGCGATACGGGGCCGATATAGTATTGAAAAGGGAAGACTTACATAGGGTTCGTTCTTATAAAATTCGGGGAGCGTTTAACAAAATTAATTCGCTTACAGCTGCGGAAAGAAAAAAGGGGGTGGTTTGTGCCAGTGCAGGCAACCATGCACAAGGCGTAGCCTTCGCCTGCAACCATTTGGGGATTCCGGGTACTATTTATATGCCTTCCGTTACCCCAAAACAAAAAATCGAACAGACCAAGATGTTCGGAGGGGATTGGATTAATGTGGTTTTGGAAGGCGATACCTTCGATGATGCCTCTGATAGGGCAAAACAATACGCGCTGCACACCGATAAAAACTATATCCACCCTTTTGACGATTTTAAAGTAATCGAGGGGCAGGCCACAGTGGGTCTCGAACTTCTCGATCAAGTTGAAAAGCCTATCGACTATATATTTGTGGCTGTCGGAGGAGGAGGATTAGCTTCTGGTTTGATCGGGGTTTTTGATCAATTGTCACCGGATACAAAAATCATTGGAGTAGAACCCTTGGGTGCCCCCTCCATGAAAACATCCATTGAAAAGGGCAAGAATACAGAGCTTTCCGCGATTGATAAGTTCATAGATGGTGCAGCGGTCAAGAAGGTAGGAGACCTCACATTTAATATCTGTCGCCATGGCTTATTTGATATGGTTACCGTGGCAGAGGGCAAGGTCTGCCAGACTATTTTAGAGCTTTACAATCGCGATGCCATAGTGGTCGAACCAGCAGGAGCCTTGACCATTGCCGTTCTTGATGCGTATGCCGAGGAAATAAAAGGCAAGACAGTGGTTTGTATTCTTAGTGGCAGTAACAACGACATTACGAGAACCGCTGAAATTAAGGAAAGAGCATTGCTCTATGCCAGATTGAAACATTATTTTATTGTGCGTTTTCCGCAGCGGCCGGGTGCGCTAAAACAATTCGTAGTTGAAGTTTTGGGTCCAGATGATGATATCACCCATTTTGAATACTCAAAAAAATCAAGTCGTGAAAATGCGCCGGCCGTAGTGGGAATCGAACTGAAGGATCCGGAAGACCTTCAACCCTTAATAGAAAGAATGAAAGCCGGCAATTTTTTTGGTGAATACCTGAATGACAAACCCGATCTTTTTCAATATTTGATTTAGAATAACTAAATTATCGTCCTTACGCTCATGAAATTGAGATGGATTCGTAAGGTCTGATTTTTTATTCCTTACTTTCGTCTAAATCGCTACTAAAAATCAACAACATAGAATTAAAATGAAAACCATTCCTGAAGAATTTAAAATAGTACAACCGATAGAACAAAAAGAATATCTAATCCATGGGGAGCTTAGAAAATGGACTGGAAATCGAACCGAAGTATATTCTTCCATTTCATCTACTGAAAACTATGCACCTACTCTCTTAGGCAGTATTCCAGATATGGGCGAAACCGAAGCCTTGGAAGCTTTAGATTCAGCTATGAAAGCCTATGGTCGGGGTCAAGGGGTTTGGCCGACAATGCATGTAAAGGACCGGATTGAATGCATGGAGAACTTTGTTGAGCAGATGACGACAAAGCGTGACGAAATTGTCAAGCTACTTATGTGGGAAATCGGAAAATCATTGCCCGACTCCCAAAAGGAATTCGACCGGACTGTAGATTATATATATGATACTATCGAAGAATATAAGGACCTTGATAGGAATTCAGCAAAATTTCAGAAAAATGACGGGGTCTATGCCCATATTAAACGAGGACCTCTTGGTGTGGTACTTTGCTTAGGCCCTTATAATTATCCTTTAAATGAAACCTTCGCATTGTTGATTCCGGCAATCATAATGGGTAACACCACCATTTTCAAACCTGCAAAACACGGGGTTTTACTGATTACTCCATTGCTGGAAGCTTTTAAGAACAGTTTCCCTAAAGGGGTGGTCAATATTTTATTTGGAAGGGGTAGGGCGGTTGCCGCACCAATTATGAAGACCGGTAAGGTAGATGTGCTCGCACTGATCGGAAATAGCAAATCGGCAAATGCGCTTCAAGATCAGCACCCGAAGAGCAATCGGCTGAGATTGGTGCTAGGGCTGGAAGCCAAAAACCCGGCAATCATATTACCGGATGCTGATCTTGACTTGACCATTAATGAATGTATTACAGGAACTTTGTCTTTTAACGGCCAACGTTGTACGGCATTAAAGGTATTGTATGTACACGAAGACATTAAAGAGGAATTCCTAAAGCGGTTTTCCCAACAAGTCGATGCACTTACATTCGGTAATCCGTGGGACGATGGTGTAAAATTGACCCCGTTACCCGAACCCGGAAAGCCGGCTTACATTCAAGAACTTATAGATGATGCCGTTCAGAAAGGAGCCAAGATCCTCAACAAAAAAGGAGGGCAGCATTTTGACAATTACATCTGGCCCGCGGTATTATATCCGGTCACCAAAGAGATGCGCGTATACCAAGAAGAACAGTTTGGGCCCGTTATACCCATACTTTCTTTTGCCGACATTGAGAAACCTCTTGATGATATGGCCGAAAGTAATTACGGGCAACAAGTGAGTCTATTTGGTAAGGATGTTTATACACTTTCCCCATTGATAGATACGTTGGTCAATCTGGTCTGCAGGGTGAATCTGAACAGCTCATGTCAGCGGGGCCCTGATGTGTATCCTTTTACAGGAAGAAAAGATTCGGCGCAAGCGACCTTGAGCGTGCACGACGCCCTTCGTTCTTTTTCGATACGCACCTTTGTCGCCTTTAAAGACAATGAGTTGAACAATGAAGCCATACAACAACTGTTAGAGGCCAAATTGTCAAACTTTGTAAGTACGGATTATATACTATAACGACTTGAGTGCTACGAAAAACATAATTCATAAAGCACTTTTTGGTTTACTTGCTTGATTTGGCCATAACATTTGATGAAAAATCGAGTATTCTATGAAATATTAACGTTTTTTTTACGTTGGCCCGATTTTAGGGGTAATATACCACATAAATGTGATAATGGCGTATAGTGTTGTGGCCATTAAGCATTCTAACTTTGTATCGACTAATTAAAGCTTTCACAAATCGTAATACCTTTTGTCGGAAGCAGGTATGAACCGCTAAAAATTAGGAGAATATGAAGACAGAAAACACAAATAAAAAAGCTTTGACGGCCTTGGCGATTGGTGGATTTGGTATTGGATTGACCGAATTCGTGATTATGGGTATCTTACCCGATGTGGCCAACGGATTGGGTATCACCATCCCTCAAGCAGGGCATTTTATCGCCGCTTATGCCCTGGGGGTCGTGGTGGGAGCCCCATTGTTGACCAAATTCAGCTCAAAAATGGATGCCCGTAAAATCCTATTGTTACTTATGGGCTGGTTTACGGTGTTCAATACCGTATCGGGATTAGGGGAAAATTACCTCACCCTGCTTGTAGCCCGATTTTTATCAGGACTTCCCCATGGGGCATTTTTTGGAATAGGAGCGGTCGTTGCGGGAAAATTGGCCCGGGAAGGTAAGTCGGCCAAAGCTATTGCGGTAATGTTCTCAGGCTTGACAATTGCGAATGTAATCGGTGTTCCTGTTGGAACGTATATCGGACATCACTATGATTGGAGTATTTCATTCTATATGGTCGGCTTAGTAGGTCTGTTGGCCGTGGCCAGCATCTTTCTTTGGATGCCCAAATTGGTATCTGAAGCCCCAGAACCGTATTCAAAAGAAAACAAAGGCTTAAAAAATGGAGAACTCTGGGCGCTGATCTTGCTTACCACTATTGGTACGGGAGGGTTTTTCGCCTGGTACAGCTATATCGCCCCTTTGATTACCGATGTGGCCGGTTGGGGCGACTATATGGTGGGCTATGCGATGATATTGGCGGGTCTCGGAATGGTATTCGGAAATTTTATAGGAGCGAAAATGGCCGAGTTATTTTCTCCCCTTAAAGCAGTGGCAATAAGTTTAAGCCTGATGGTGGTCTTGCTACTGATCAATTCGATGCTGGCTTTCAACCCATATATTGTGCTTGCCATGACATTCTTGATCGGTGTGGCGGCTTTCACAGTCTCTACCCCGATTCAGATGGCTATTATCAATACCTCAAAAGGAAATGAGATGCTGGGCTCTTCGATGAACCAAAGCGCTTTCAATATGGGGAACGCCTCCGGTGCTTATTTAGCAGGACTACCCATAGCCTTTGGATACGGGGTCGTATATGCCGGGGCCGTAGGAGCTGTATTGGCCGGTCTTGGAGTGTGTATGGCCTTGGGCATTATTTTCTATCGAAGAAAGAAAGCAGGATTCAGTTTTAGAAAAATGGCCTTTAATGGTTAAAAAATGCAAAAGTGATGTGACTTTGAAGCCCTGAACCAAGTTCGGGGCTTTTTTCTATCTAGTGAAGACTGACCTTAAATCGTGATGCTTCCTTTTCTATTTCTAGCACTCCTTTGCGTTTATCATAATGCCATTGGTCGGCACCCTTGACGGAAGAGGGAGCTGTATCCCTTTGTATCCAAAAACGCCATTTGTGGTTTTTCTCTCCGGAAACTTCAAGGGTCTCCGTACCCTTATCGAAGCTAATTGTAACAGGAGTCATATAAAAGCCGTCACCCAGGGGTTCGACATAGGTCATTTTCTTGGCTTTTTCCGATAAAATATAGACGGTCACTTCTTCGGTAAAAGAAATCGAGTCCCCTTCCATGATGGGCTCCTCTGTCACCCCATGAACAGGAATAATACCTAATTCAAGTCGCTGTGCTACCAGCTTTTCAATCTTTTGCTTCATGCGCGCATCTATATCCGCTTTGTTGCTAGGCTGAACTTCCAATGTCAGATCCTCAGGAAGCATAATGTTCTTACTGCCTTTCAATACGATATGCTCATCGTCGGGTATACTAATGGTTACGTTCTTCATTTGCCAATCTTTGCCATAATTGATTTCCCCGCCTTTTTCAGCTTCGATGGAAATAGAGTTCCATCGTAGGTCATGCATCGGCTTTTGGGCGTAGGCGTTGGCATAGATGGCCGTCGTAGCCCCTTTTACATCGATATTTGATAGTGATATATTTTTGAATTCAGGGATACCGCGTTCGGGGGGCGTTACTTTTTGTGTCATTAACCTCCAGGTATCGGGAATCTCATCTTCTGGAATTTCATCCGGTATTTCAGGGTAGCTGTACTCAGGATACCAATTCAGTTCAAATTGAAACGGACTTTTTACATTATGCATGGTAATATCGTGAAAACTGATGTTCTCAATAACCCCGCCCCGTACTTGGGCTGATTTAAAGCGAATTCCAGTATTTGTTCCTTCGGCTTTTAGCCCATAGACTTCAATATTCCGCATACCCCCCGACGTTTCACTGCCGATGGTAAAAAGTCCGTGTCCGGATCGGGTAATGCAATTGCGGTAGACAATATTTTCTGCCGGACGGTTTACCCGCAAGCCATCGGCATCCCTACCTGATTTGATACAGAGGTTATCGTCATTACAGTCGATATCACAATTTTCGACGAGTATCTCCGAGGAAGAATCGGTGTTGATACCGTCTGAACTGGGCCCATAACCCCCGATATTGTTTCGAATGGTGACGCCGTTGACATGAACCCTCTCGCTGTAGGTCAGTGAAATAGTCCAAAAGCCTGAACGATGCACCGTAAAGTCTTTTAAAAGAACATCGGAAGATTTGTAGACCACAAGGGCCCTTACCCTTTTGCAATCATAATCTACGGCCCAGCGTACATTTTTACGCTCATAGTCTACCCACATACCGCCACTTCTTGGTGGATCTCCCCAAAATTTATCCCACCAGTATTTTCCGTTCCCATCAATAATTCCTTTTCCGGTGATACGCACATTGTGCTGTTCGTACACATTGACCAGAGCCGATGGCCAATCCATTTCAAATCCAGCAACCCGAGTAGGCCTTTCGGGATAGTGGCTATCATTTTGAATCGCTTTTATTTTTACCCCTTCATCGAGGTGAAGCTCTACATTTGATTTTAAAAAGAGGGCACCCGACAGATAAGTGCCGGGGGTAAATTCGACGCGGCCTCCACCTGCCTTTGCAGCCGCATCAATTGTATTCTGAATTGCCGAAGTATTTAAGGTAGTACTATCACCCACGGCCCCGAAATCAGTAACCCAAAAAGTCTTATCGGGTATACTGGTAAAATTATCAGCATAGAAAATAGTTTCAAGTTGATCGACCAAAGCACTTTTTTTAGGCTCTTGATCCGAACAACCTAGATAGACGAGAGCTAGGGTAAATACAACTGAAGTGTTTTTGATAAACTTTGCCATACGTAAAATTTTTCGCCTATTAAATCTAGTCTATGAAAATAAACCATGCAGTTTAAGCTGTAATATACATAACTAAGCCAAATACGAAAAGCGAAACCATTCTGTGGTTTGGCAATCTAAATTCTTAATAAAGCTATGAATGCAGCCACTCAAGCTTTATGGATAGAAAAGAGGCCCTTAGATAAATATCTAAAGGCCCTGACTTATTATTTGCTTAAATTTTAAATTTGTTGCGCTAACCAATCACCCACTTCACTCGTTTTGAATGATTTACCATTTTCTGCCAGGTCTTCGGTGACCATCCCTTCGGCCAAAGATTTATTGACCACTCGACGAATATGTTCCGCTTCTTCAGTCAAATTCATATCTTCAAATAGCATGGCCGCAGAGAGCACGGTAGCCAGCGGGTTGGCAATATTCTTTCCGGCTGCTTGCGGATAGGAACCATGAATGGGCTCATACAATGAAACCTTACTACCTACAGAAGACGAAGGCATCAAGCCCATAGATCCTGAAATTACCGAAGCTTCATCGGTTAATATATCTCCAAAAAGATTAGCGGTTATAATTACGTCATATCCTTTTGGCCATTGTATCAAACGCATGGCTACGGCATCGATAAACTCATAGGATACTTCCACCTCCGGATAATCCTTTTCCAAGGCCTGGACGGTTTCGCGCCATAAGCGAGAAGATTCCAATACATTGGCCTTATCCACACAGCATAACTTTTTAGATCGTTTCATGGCCATTTCAAAACCTTTTCGTGCCAGTCGTTCCACTTCAAAGCGTTGATACGTCATCGTATCAAAGGCCGTGTTTCCATCGTCTTTCCTTCCTCTTTCCCCGAAATAGACACCTCCGGTCAACTCACGAAGGATAATAAGGTCGGTTCCTTCGATTCTATCCCGTTTCAATGGGGATTTGTCGATAAGGGATGGAAAAGTAAAAGTAGGCCGTACATTCGCGAAAAGACCCAGCTTTTGCCGCATTTTCAATAATCCTTGTTCTGGTCGAACTTTGGCCGATGGGTCGTTATCAAACCTTGGATGACCGATAGCACCAAAAAGAACGGCGTCGGCATTCGCACAAATTTCATGGGTCTCATCAGGATAAGGTTCTCCCACCGCATCGATAGCAGCTGCCCCAGTTAATGCCGGTTGCCATTTGATATCGTGATTGTATTTTTTAGCAACAGCATCACAAACTTTTACCGCTTGGTCAATTACTTCGGGTCCTATACCATCTCCTGCCAATAGGGCAATGTTTAGTTTCATGTTTTCTTTTTGTTTGGTTATTTGCCTCTTGATAGAAGACAATATATTCAGATCTATTTAAATAATGTTCAACATTTTTTCAGTAGCCTTGATCGCGGAAACCGTTTGGTCGGAGTCTAGCCCCCTTGAAGTGAATTCTTTTCCATCTGTTTCCCATGTAATTATGGTTTCGCATAAGGCATCAGAGTTGCTTCCAGGAGGTATGCGTACCGCATAGTCCACTAATAACGGAAGCTTCATGTTTTGGGATTTGTAAATTTTGCGGAGGGCGTTCATAAAAGCATCGTATTGCCCATCTCCCGGTGCATTTTCCTCAAAAAGCTTTCCATTGATTTCCAAGGAAAGGGTAGTGGACGGTTTCAATCCCTTTGAGTGGGTCAAGACATACGATTTAACGAATACCTTTTGTTGGAAATCGGTATCCAAGACATCAGAGATAATGTAAGGCAGGTCATCTTTGGTAACCCTTTCCTTTTTATCGCCCAATTCAATGATTCTAGCCGTGACCTTTTTAAGCTCTTCATCGTTCAAGGTAAGTCCCAATTCTTGAAGGTTTTTCAAAATATTGGCCTTACCGGACATTTTTCCAAGGGCATATTTACGTTTTCTACCAAAACGCTCGGGCATTAAATCACTGAAGTAAAGGTTGTTTTTACTGTCTCCATCTGCATGAATTCCAGCGGTTTGAGTAAAAACATTATCCCCGACAATCGGTTTGTTCGCTGGTATGCCTACCCCAGTAAAGGCCGAAACCAATTTACTGACCTTAAAAAGCGCCTTTTCGTTTACCGAAATTTCCACTTCAGGTAAAAAATCATTGATTACGGCAATAGCGCTTGCCATGGGTGCATTTCCCGCACGCTCTCCCATGCCGTTAACCGTAAGATGTAAGCCGTCACAGCCTGCCTTAACGGCCTCCATAATATTCGCGACACCAAGATCGTAATCATTATGACCATGGAAATCTATATGCATCTCAGGATACCGATCGCGGATTTCTGAGATAAATTCAAAAGTTTCCCTATGTGTTAGAATACCAAGAGTATCGGGCAAAAGCACTCTTTTTATAGGTTGTGTAGTCAGAAAATCAAGGAACTGAAAGACGTAATCCTTGGAATTTCTCATGCCGTTACTCCAATCCTCAAGGTAGATATTATTGATGAATCCGTTCTTTTTAGCACCTTCAAAGACTTGGGCTATCTCTTCAAAATGCTGCTCTGGTGTCTTTTTTAGTTGATGTTTAAGGTGGTTCAAGGAGCCTTTCGTGAGCAAGTTTTGAACTTTGGCGCCTGCTGTCCTCATCCAATCTAGAGAGACACCCCCGTCAACAAAGGTCAGCACCTCTATCATTTCAAGGAGATTTTTTTCCGAAGCCCATTGGGTTATTTGTTGCACAGCCTGTAGTTCACCCTCAGAAACCCTTGCAGATGCAACTTCAATGCGGTCGACCTTAAGTTCCTCCAGCAACAATTTGGCCAAGGTCAGTTTTTCGGATATGGAAAAGGACACCCCTGACGTCTGTTCACCGTCACGAAGGGTCGTGTCCATGATTTCCAGCTTCTTAGCCATGAACGTGAAATTTATAAAGGTCGATCCGAAGCAAATTCGGTGATCTGATCGGTAATGTTCAGTAGGTAATCGATATCATCAAAACCATTAAGTAGATTAGCTTTCTTGTAGGCATTGATATCAAAACTTTCTTGAGCGCCCGTAGATTTAATAGTAATGGTCTGGTTAGGAAGGTTAACTTCAAACTGGGTATTCGGGTCTTTTTCGATGGCCCTAAAAACATCATCCAGAAAATCGGCACTCACTTGTACAGGAAGTACCCCGATGTTCAAACAGTTATTGCGAAAGATATCTGCAAAAAAGCTCGATACTACGCATCGAAAGCCGTAATCATAAACTGCCCAAGCCGCATGTTCCCGGGATGAGCCGGAACCGAAGTTTTTACCTCCTACCAAAATACGACCGCTGTATATGGGGTTGTTCAACACGAAATCTTTTTTCTCGGAGCCGTCGTTGTTGTAACGCCAATCCCTAAAGAGATTGTCACCGAATCCTTTTCGCTCCGTGGCCTTAAGAAACCGGGCGGGAATGATTTGATCCGTATCGACGTTTTCGATAGGAAGTGGTACTGCTGAAGAGGTAAGTATATTGAATTTATCGTACGCCATTTTGGTATTGCTTTGCGTTTATTGATTGTATAGGTTCGTAATCGGATTTTTAAGTCTTAGGCGGTTTGCATTTCCATGAGTTCTCTAGGATCTGTCACCTTACCTGTCACGGCAGCTGCAGCCGCCACTAAAGGACTTGCTAAAAGTGTACGTGCTCCGGGGCCCTGCCTTCCTTCAAAATTTCGGTTCGATGTACTGACCGCATATTTTCCGGCAGGCACCTTATCATCGTTCATTGCCAGACAAGCAGAACAACCAGGTTCTCGAAGTTCAAAGCCCGCTTCATTGAGAATATCCAACAAGCCTTCGTCTTTTATAGCCTTTTCTACCTTGTGAGACCCGGGGACGAGCCAAGCAGTAACATTATCGGCCTTTTTTCTGCCTTTTACTAAAGAGGTAAACAATCTGAAATCTTCAATGCGTCCGTTGGTACAACTGCCCAAAAATACGAAGTCGATTTTTTTCCCCATCATGCTATCGCCCTCGTTAAAGTTCATATACTGCAACGATTTTTGATAGGTAGCGACACCACCCTCTAGTGAATCTGCTTTTGGGATACCACTGGAAATTCCGATGCCCATACCAGGGTTCGTACCATAAGTTATCATGGGCTCTATATCTGATGCATTGAAGGTTATTTCTTTATCAAAGGTAGCGCCTTCATCTGTTGGCAAGGTTTTCCAGTACGCCATTGCCTTTTCCCATGCTTCACCTGTTGGGGTGAATTCCCTTCCTTTTACATAATCAAAGGTTTTCTCGTCAGGAGCGATCATACCACCGCGGGCACCCATTTCGATACTTAAATTGCAAACGGTCATTCGGCCTTCCATACTCATATCACGGAATACCTGACCTGCATATTCAACAAAATATCCGGTAGCCCCAGAGGTAGATAATTGTGATATTATATAAAGAGCGACATCTTTGGGCGTTACGCCGAAGTTCAGTTGACCTTCTACATTAATTCGCATACTTTTGGGTTTGGTCTGCATGATACATTGCGTGGCCAGAACCATTTCTACCTCTGAAGTACCTATACCGAATGCAATGGCCCCGAACGCCCCATGTGTAGACGTGTGCGAGTCACCACAAACAATGGTTGCCCCGGGTTGGGTGATTCCATATTCCGGTCCCACCACATGCACAATTCCGTTTTTTTCATGACCTAAACCCCAGTATGAGATACCGAATTCATTGGCATTTTCTTCCAACATTTTTAATTGATTGGCGGAAAGGGGGTCTTCAACGGGCAAATGCTGATTGATGGTTGGGGTATTGTGGTCTGCAGTGGCAAATGTTTTTTCGGGGTACATCACTTTGATACCCCTGTTTTTAATGCCCAAAAATGCAACGGGACTAGTTACTTCATGTACCATATGGCGGTCAATGAATAATACGTCGGGACCATTTTCGATGTGCTGAACCACATGCGAATCCCAAACCTTATCGAACAATGTTTTTTTAGCGGTCATAGTCTTTCAATTCTAAGCTTACAAAGCTAATGAATGTAACCCTTTTTAGAAATTTTTGAGCGTATAATTTACGATGTTCAACGGTGGTTCGAGAAAACATGTAGAAAGAATCGTTACCTTTTTAATCTAGAAGAGCGATTATAGTATTTTTAGACAGAAAATTAATTCCCTTATGAAGAACAATGGCCCTTTATTGCATTATATTTCAAAGTATATACAGCTAACTCAAGACGAAAAAGAGGAATTCGAAAGCATTCTTATCCGAACCTGCGTTCAGAGAAAGTCATATCTCGTGCAGCCAGGAGATATGGTCAATCATATATATTTTGTATTGAGTGGCTGTTTGAAGGCTTATTATCAAGACGAAATGGGAAACATGCATATTCTTCAATTTGCCGTGGAAGATTGGTGGATTACAGATTTTGATGCCATGCACCATAAAGCTCCTGCTGCATTGTACATAAGAGCTATTGAAGATAGTTCTCTGGTCGGAATAGATATGAGATCTTTAGAACTTCTCTTTGCCCGCATTCCTAAGTTCGAGCGTTTTTTTCGAATATTATATACAAAGGCTTTTATCGCTCTACGGAAGAGGGTAATGTCCTCTTTACAGAAAAGCTGTGCAGACCGGTATTTGGAATTTTGCGAGAAATATCCTGGAATTCAAAAACGTGTAACCAATTACCATATAGCCAATTATCTAGGCGTCACGGCAGAAAGTCTTAGCAGGATTCGTAGAGTGTTAAATTGAATTTTAACTCTTTTTAACAAAATTACTTAACATTTATCAATCGAAATTTAGAGGGTCTTCACTTAAATTTGAACTATCAGTAATATATGTAGTATACTGAACACTAACCATTTACATGTTTAGCATAGAATCAAAGAGCTGATTGCTGTGGATAAAGAAAAGGCGGAGAAAATCGATGTTAAGATGAGCATATCTTTCGTCGACTCTGGGGTCAACCAAGTTGTATTCGTAAGAATGGATGGAACTTGGTTGTAATCTGCCGATATAGCCTAACGAGGTCAATAACTTCACGGTTTAAAAATAAATTCGAACAATATTGAAAAACTTTCGAGATTTGAGACCAGTGATTACCCCATTGAAGAGTCGAATGGTGGTCTCATTAACTTTCTTTTAGATATATTATTAAAGGATGAATCCAAGATAACCATTACAGGCGTTGGTTTAAGTAGTCGGTAAAGGAGAAAGATTATGAATTGGCTCAGGGAAAGAGGATCTGTAATAGTGTCGTGCGAGCCTACTCAACTTATATAATTCCATTGGGCTTTGTGCTTCATCAATTGAGTATAGGTGTGGCGTATAACCAAGTTTTCGGGACTTCCCAAGTTCGGGTCTTCTCGAAGAAGTTCCATGGCATGAAATCGGGCAGCTTTTAAAATATCATTGTCCTTCACGATATCTGCTATTCTAAGATTGAGAATTCCACTTTGTTGGGTACCCATCAGATCACCTGGTCCACGTAACTTCAAATCGACCTCTGCAATTTCAAACCCATCACTGGTACTAACCATGGTTTCTAACCGTGTTTTGGCATCGGAAGAAAGTTTTTGACCAGTCATCAATATGCAATAGCTTTGATCGGCACCACGACCTACGCGACCTCTCAATTGATGAAGTTGGGAAAGACCAAAACGTTCCGCACTTTCAATAACCATAACAGAGGCATTAGGCACATTAACACCGACTTCGATGACTGTAGTAGCTACCATAAGTTGTGTTTCTCCGCTTACGAAACGCTCCATCTCATAGTCTTTATCCGACGGCTTCATTTTTCCATGTACAATCGAAACCTGATAGTCTGGCATTGGAAATTCGCGTACAACGCTTTCATATCCATCCATTAGATCTTTATAGTCCATCGCTTCCGACTCCTGAATTAAGGGATACACGATGTACACCTGTCTTCCCTTCTTGATTTCCTCCTTAAGAAATCGAAAAACTTTAAGGCGGTTCGAATCGAACCGATGTACGGTTCTGACCCTTTTTCGTCCTGGGGGTAGTTCGTCGATTACCGAAATATCAAGGTCTCCGTACAAGCTCATGGCCAAGGTTCTAGGTATAGGCGTTGCGGTCATAACTAAAATATGGGGCGGAATATTATTTTTATGCCAGAGCTTAGCGCGCTGCGCGACTCCGAAGCGATGCTGTTCATCTATAATTGCTAATCCTAAATTCTGGTACTTCACTTTATCTTCAAGAAGGGCATGGGTGCCTACAAGAATGTCAAGTTCTCCATTTTCAAGTTGCTCATGAATGGGTTTGCGTGCCGACTTTTTTATAGAACCGGTCAATAGCGAACAAGTGACACCCGTATGCTCTAACAGGGCCGAGATACCTTGATAATGCTGATTAGCAAGAATTTCGGTGGGGGCCATCAAACAGGCCTGATATCCATTATCGATGGCCAAGAGCATGGTCATTACCGCAACAATGGTCTTCCCGGAACCGACATCACCTTGAAGTAAACGGTTCATTTGGGCGTTGCTTCCTAAGTCCCAACGAATTTCCTTGATCACACGTTTTTGTGCTTCCGTAAGTTCAAATGGCAAATGGTTCTTATAAAAATTATTGAAGCGTTCGCCTACGTGATTGAAATTATGGCCTTTGATTTTTTGTCTACGGCTTATTTTCTTGGAAATCAATTGCAGTTGCACATAAAAGAGTTCTTCGAACTTTAACCGAAATTGGGCCTTCGCCAATGCTTCCTGATTTTTGGGAAAATGTATGTTAAATAGAGCCTCGTTTTTAGATACTAATTTCAACTTATGAATCATATCATTCGATAAGGTTTCTGAAAAGCTCCCTTTTGTATCAAGAAAGAGTTGCTGAATCCATTTGTTGATGACCCGATTGGTAATCCCTTTATTGTTGAGTTTCTCGGTAGACGGATATACGGGTTGCATACTTATTTTCAATCCTTTCTCATGCTCCTTGAGCAGCTCCATTTCAGGGTGGGGCATCGAAAAAGTTCCGTTAAACCAATTGCAGCGACCAAAAATAACGTAAGGCTCGTTCACTTTTATATGCTCCCGTATCCACTTATGACCCCGAAACCATACCAGTTCCATTTCTCCACTATCATCAATAAATTTGGCCACAAGTCGTTGACCCCTTTTTTGCGCTACTGTTTTGAGATGAACGATTTTACCGATCAATTGTACATCGGCATTACTTCGCTGAAGTTCTGAGATTTTGTAATAGTGTGTTTTGTCAATATAACGACTGGGAAACAAATTCAAAAGATCTTGAAAGGTCTGAATACCTAGTTCAGATTGTAAAATTTCCGCGCGATGGGGGCCGACTCCCTTTAAATAGACGATAGGGGTTTGTAAGGTATTGCCGTTCATAGCACTAAAATAGAGGATAGGGCCAAGTACGACAAACTAAAATGGTAAATTTGGCCTACTATTTGTTTTCGACGACTACATGAGGTATTTCATTCTGTTTTTAAGTATTTGCTTTTCTTCATTGGCCCAGCATCAAGAGAAAATAGACTTTGTTCGTGGTGACGTATACATCCAGCCTGTCCCGAAAGAAAAGGAAATTCACGGAACGGTGATATATGAATTCGATGTACTTAAAGAGGCTGATTCCCTCTTTTTAGATGCCAAGAATATGGATTTTTCCGTAGTTCTATTGAACGGACAAGAAGTCGACTATAGCAATAATGGTAAAACTCTTTCCATCAGAAATACATTTAAGAAGATGAAAGGGGCTACGTTAAAACTTGTATATACCTGTAGGCCTAAGCAAACCGTCTATTTTTTGGGATGGGACGATAGTATTTCGGGAAATGAACAAATATGGACACAAGGTCAGGGAAAATATACGAGCTATTGGCTACCCAGTTTCGATGACATGGAAGAAAAGATCGAATTTGATGTAAGCCTTGCCGTTGATTCAAATTACCAAGTCGTGGCCAATGGTAGGCTTGTTGAGGAACGTCCTAAAGTAAACGGTATGCATCAATGGGTATTTGATATGCAAAGCCCTATGAGTAGTTACCTCTTGGCTTTTGCAATCGGTACGTACGCTAAAGAGACATTGGTCTCTACTTCTGGAATACCCATTGAAAATTTTTATTACCCCAAAGATAGCTTACGAGTTGAACCTACCTATCGGTATACTAGTCAAATTTTCAATTTTATGGAAAAGGAAATCGGGTTGCCTTACCCATGGCAGAACTATAAGCAAATACCTGTTCGGGATTTTCTCTACGCCGGTATGGAAAATACCGGAACTACAATTTTTTCTGATGGGTACGTAGTCGATTCTGTGGCCTTTATCGACAAGAACTACGTGAATGTCAATGCCCACGAATTAGCACATCAATGGTTTGGAAATTTGGTGACTGAAGCCAGTTCGGAACATCATTGGCTGCACGAAGGTTTCGCCACCTACTATGCTTACTTGGCAGAAAAAGAGGTTTTTGGAGATGAACATTTCTACTGGACCTTGTTGCGCACGTCGATCGAATTAAAAAGCGCTATGGAAATGCGAGATGGCCAAAGTTTACTAGATCCTAAAGCTAGCAGTCTTACTTTTTATGAAAAAGGAGCCTGGGCCCTATTCGCTTTACGGGAACGAATAGGGGAGGAGGCCTTTAAAAAAGGAATTAGAAACTATCTCGCCACCTACAGTTTTAAGAACGTTAGAGTGAATGACTTTCTGAAAGAGATGGAAGAGGCCAGCGGCACGAAATTGAAAAATTTTAAGGAAAACTGGCTTGAAAGCGATAGATTTCCTATAAAAGAAGCCGAAATGCTTCTTAAGCAAAAGGAACGATCGATAGCACTTCTCTATGAAATGAAAGCTAAATTGGAACAAGTTAAAAATCCTTTGCCACTTTCTTTGGACTATTGGAGACGTTCGAATTCCAGTGCTTTGAAGCAATATATTATCACAAATTATAATGGGACACTCCCCGCTGAGCTTATAACTTTGGCATTGGCTTCCGACGAGATTCCTATTCGTCAAAGCCTAGCTATTAAATTGGATAATATACCTTTAAACTTCAAGGCCGATTACGAATCACTATTACAAGATAAGAGTTATATCACCATAGAAAATACCCTTCTAAAACTTTGGATGTCTTTTCCACGAGACCGAAATCGTTATTTAGATAGTACAAGGGATATGATAGGGCTTCCCAACAAAAATATACGCATACTCTGGTTGACCTTGGCGATTTTGACTCAAGATTATCATCCGGAACGCTCACAACAATATTTTCTCGAACTAACGGAATATACCGGTCCTCAATTTTCATGGGAAGTTCGATTAGAGGCTTTTAGGTATCTGGGTGAGATCGGATTGTCAAAGCAAGGCCTGAAAAATTTGATTCAAGCTACGACGCACCATAGTTGGCAATTTAAAAAATATGCCCGAAATTTAGTGGATAAGCTCTTGGAGCAACCCGACTATAGAAAAAATATTGAAGACTTGGTAGAAGAACTAAAAGGTGATGAATTGCGTTATATTAAGGCGAAACTTCTGAATAAATGAGAGCATTGGTTATATCTGGCGGCGGTAGTAAAGGGGCCTTTGCAGGCGGGGTAGCACAATACCTCATGCAAGAGCTAAACTTCTCTTACGATCTATTTCTGGGCACTTCAACAGGAAGTTTGCTTATTTCCCATTTGGCCCTTCAAAAGATTAAAAAAATAAAAGAGGTATATACCTCTGTAAATCAAGATAGTATTTTTAGTAACTGTCCCTTTACCATCCAAAAGAGATATGGCATTCAAACCATTGGCATAGACCACTGGAACGTGCTCAAGAATTTTTACAAGGGGAGTAAGACTTTCGGCGAAAGCCATAATCTATTGGCATTAATTAAAAATACACTTACAAAAAGTGAGTTTCGAACCTTGAAGCATGGCCCAAAGGAAATTATTGTCACCGTTTCGAATCTTTCGCTAAATCAGGTGGAATACAAGAGTATCAACGACTATTCCTATGAGGAGTTCTGTGAATGGATTTGGATTTCTTGCAATTACACCCCGTTCATGAGCCTTGTTCGTAAAGACGGCTGTGAATATGCCGATGGTGGATTAGGAAATATGGTACCCATTGAAGAGGCTATTAAAAGAGGTGCCAAGGAAGTCGATGTAATTATACTTCAGACTGAAATCAGTCACCTGAATAGGCTGCCTTCAAAAAATCCGTTTTCGCTCTTGACAACCATGTTTGAGTACATGCTTGATAGAATCGAGCATCAAAACATCCGTATTGGCAAATATGTCGCCAACCATAATGATGCTATAATTAATTTTTATTACACGCCCACAGTACTCACTACAAATTCACTGATTTTCGACAAGGATAAAATGACAGCCTGGTGGGAAAGTGGGTATAATTTCGCAAAATACAAAAACACCGAGCTCAACCAGATAGAACCAGAGTTCGAGTGACAGCCTGTTTACGTTTTACCAAATTTCGCCAATTTCTTTTTTGACAAAAGAAAGTGCAGTGGATGATGGGGATTGTTTGTCCATGGTTTCGGTTAAAATGTCTTCGCGAAGTTTGTCGGCAGAATCGGTCTCGCTCATGGCAGCCTTTCGAATCATCTGAATCGTGGCACTTTTGGCCGCCTTTATAACGTTCCAACACTCATCGGTCATGTAAATCTGCTGAGAAAGGTTATGGTCGAACTCGTTTTCGATACTTTTAATGAGCAGTGCCTCATAGGCATTCTTGTCTGCGGTCTTGGGTGCGACACGAACGACTAGGCTCGGTATGGCAATCCTTTCGAGAAAAAGCGCCATCCTTTCGTAGGCTTGCAACCTGATGGGCAATGCATTCTTTTGAGCTTCTTTGTGAAGCAAGAACCTTCTGCGGCCATCTTCGTTTTTGGTATGTAGTTTAAAAAAATAGAAAGCGACCACCCCGGTGACGACGGCAGGCAATAAAAATCCGAACATTTGTAAAATAGCTTCTCCTGACATGGTTTTTGTATTTATGTTGGAGATAGAACGAAGTATTTTAGCAAAAAGTATATCGAATAATACTAGCGCTTATCCTTTCATATTCTCTCGAACCATTAAATAAAACCCTGTATAATTTGGGTGGATGCTAATCTGAACACCTTCTTTAAGATTTCCATCTCGGCCCAAGGTCATGATGCGTTCGGGGGCAATATCAAACTTACTTTGTAGTAGAGTGGCTACCGCCATGGCCTGCTGCGCAGGTATTTCAAGGTTACCCGTCATACTTAGCCCCTCGATGGTAACCGCCGTGTTTGGGTTAGCTTTTAAAATATTGGCGATTTTTTCTACCCATGCCTCAGATTCGGCAGTAATCGTAGTTCCTGTATCCTTTCCAAAAAGGGCTTCAAGTTTCGATAAAATAGTCACCGAACCCTCAGAAACACCAATTTTGGCATTTTCGCCTAGGGTTTGTTTGGCGTTTGTCAGAACGACGATGGTAGTGGAATCATTACTTGAAATGGCATCCTTAATAAACTTTAGTTGGCGCTCTTTGGCTTCAAGACTTTCCATCGCACTATTGACGATATTGGAATTTTTGTTAGATACCTCTGCAAAACTGTTGAGGTTTTGCATGAGCGTATTGTTGGCATCTTGGAGTTCAGTAACTTGAGATTCAAAGGATTCGGCTTTCGCTTGGGCAACCTTTTCATTTTTTCTCGCATCGAAAACCTCGGCATTAAGAGAATCTACCTGCGATTTAAGGTGGTCTATTTCAGCGATAAGATCGCTCTTTCGTTGTGCATGTAGGGAGAAGGACGCTAATAGAAAAAAGAATATAAGGGGTAATGATCTTTTCATATATAGGGGGTTAATTTTTTATCGTTTAAGATGTTTAACAAATTACTGTTCTAGGACAAAAGTATACTATTTCATCGTTTTTTCTAAATTCTTGTTTCCAAGGTACTGACATTCAAACAATTTTTGCGCATCTTCAAAAGGTACTTTAGCTTTGGTATACCCGTATAGAGAAGCCAGATTTCGATTCAATTGGTCATCATCAATATTGACCTGTATGTCTTCCATAGTAAACTGACATGGATGTTCGTACCCAGAAGCATGGGTAATTTCAAGAAGTTCCTTTCTGAACGTTTTAAAATATTGTGCGAGCCTTTCTGACTTAATTGGAATGTCGATACCGTTTTGCAACCATTTGTTCTGTGTGGCGACCCCGGATGGACATCGGTTCGTGTGGCATACTTGTGCCTGTATGCAGCCGATACTCATCATCGCTTCCCTTGCCACATTGATACAATCGACTCCCATGGCAAAAGCCATCGCCGCCTTGGCCGGAAAGCCAAGCTTACCACTTCCTATAAAAACGATTCTATCGGTAATTTTCCTTTTTAAAAAGACTTTGTACAAACTTGAGAATCCATAGACCCAGGGGAGCGAGACGTGATCTGCAAAGGAAGGAGGGGCTGCACCGGTTCCGCCTTCACCTCCGTCAACGGTTATAAAATCGGGACCTTTTCCAGTTTTGACCATTAAATCGGCAAGTTCTTCCCATTGATCCAGCTTTCCAATTGCCGCCTTGATTCCTACGGGAAGCCCAGTTTCTTCAGCGATTTCCTCAATGAGTAACATAAGTTCTGAAACTGTATCGAATGCCTTGTGGGTAGCTGGTGAAATAACATCTTTACCGACCTCGACTCCTCTTATTTCAGCGAGTTCCGGGGTGATTTTAGCTCCGGGCAAGACCCCTCCTTTACCTGGTTTGGCACCTTGCGACAATTTAATTTCAACTGCCTTGATACAGTTATTTTGCTCTACCAACTTCTTTAATTTTTCCATGGAAAAGTTTCCATCGGGCGTCCTGACTCCAAAATAACCTGTTCCGAAATGAAAAATGACATTACCACCTTGTTGATGATAGGGAGAGAGTCCGCCTTCACCCGTGTTATGGTATGCACCGGCTTTTTGAACACCTCGGTTTAAGGCCTCTATAGCCCTTGCCGACAACGATCCGAAACTCATAGCAGAAACATTGATTACCGATGCGGGTCTATATGGTTTTCTTCGTTGATTATATTGCCCCATTACTTTCGCGCAGGGAATGAAGGTCTTATCTGTGTAGTTAGGGTGCCCCTCACCGATTTTAAACGCCATCATTTGGTTCTTTACGAAAATATACTGATGATCGTATATATCACGTTCGGTTCCGAAACCTTCATAATTATTCTCTTTTTTTGCTGAAGCATATATCCACCCTCTTTCGATACGATTGAATGGTAACTCTTCGCGGTTATTAGCCACAAAGTACTGGCGCATTTCCGGGCCGATACTTTCTAACCAGTACCGTAAGTGCCCTACAATGGGATAGTTGTGCGAGATGGTATGAGCACGCTGAAAAAAGATGTCACGAAGGGCGACTAGCAACAAGAAAAGTAAGATCCAAATCCACCAAGGGATATTTCCTATAAAAGACAAGGCTTGCTCCATTACTTCTAATTATGATTTTGAAAATGAACAGACAAAGCTATTTTTCCTGATTTAAGTAGTCCAAACTCATTTCTGTCAGTGCCCGAACCCCTAAGAGAAGGCCGCTATCATCAATACTAAAATCTGGTGTATGATGGGGAAAGGATTCTAGGGTTCCCGGAGTCATTCCCCCTAAAAAGAAAAAGAAACCGGGGACTTCGTTTTGAAAGTATGAAAAATCTTCCCCTCCGGTATCGGCATTGCGTATTTGAACATTCGCATTCCCAGCAACCTTTTGCAGAGTAGGAAGCATTTTAGCGACCAATTCAGGATCATTGTAGGTAATATCGGTATTACTTTTGATTTCGATTTCAGCTGCTCCACCGTAAGCCTTTGCTATTGCCGGAACCATTTCTTTCATCCTGTTCGTAATCAGTTTCTGCATATCATAGTCTAAAGTACGTATCGTTCCAATCATTTCAGCTTGTTCGGGTATAATATTGAACCTTACCCCGCTAGTGATCTTCCCTACTGAAATAACAGCGGCTTCTTTGGTCAAATCCGTTTCGCGGCTAATAATGGTCTGCAGGCCGTCAATTATTTTGGCGCTGATCAAAATGGGATCGATTCCCTTCCATGGTTTAGAACCATGGGTTTGTTTTCCTTTAACGGATATAACGAAACGTTGTACGGCGGCCATAGTGCCCCCTGACTTATATTTTAGGACTCCTGTGGGAATACCTGAATTAATATGAAGGCCGAAAATAGCATTGACATCAGGATTTTTGAGCACGCCCTCTTTTACCATTAACAACGCCCCACCTTCTTCCCCGGGAGGCGGTCCCTCTTCTGCAGGTTGAAAAATAAACTTCACGGTGCCTCTTATGGCATCTTTATGCTTCGAAAGTACTTCGGCCACGCCCATCAAAATAGCCATGTGTGCGTCGTGCCCGCAGGCATGCATTACCCCTACTTCTTGACCTAGAAAAGTCGATGTAACGGTTGATTTAAAAGGAAGGTCATTTCGTTCGGTAACTGGAAGGGCATCCATATCGGCCCTTAAGGCGATTACTTTTCCCGGCATATTTCCCTTCAGGATGCCGACTACACCGGTATGTGCGACACCCTGCTGTAATTCTAAGCCCAAACGCTGAAGGTGGGCAGCGATTTTCTCTGCAGTTTTGAACTCCCGGTTCGAAAGCTCGGGATTTTCGTGAAAATGCCTGCGCCATTCGATTACCTTATTTTCAACTTTCTTATAATCCTTCTTTAAATCCGGTTTTTGTGCAGTAACGTAGTGGCTACAACATACTAATATCGTTAATAAAAATGCTTTCATTTCTTAGAGTTTGATAAATATAGGGGAATACACCATGAAGTTCCAAATTACTGACCAGCTATGGTACGCTATAAAATTTAATAAGCTTCACTTATCTTTTTAAGGAAACGACCGCTCATAATCTTGGACAATGTTTATAAATGCGGCGAAGTACATTTTTCGATAAGCTGATTTATGGCTAAATTCACGTTTTGCTAAAGACGATGTAATTGAAGAATTTTATAGAACAGTTGAATGATGCCCAAAAGGCCCCCGTACTGCATAAAGACGGACCTTTAATGGTAATTGCCGGTGCCGGTTCTGGAAAGACGCGGGTACTGACCTACCGTATAGCACATCTAATGGAACAAGGTGTTGATGCTTTTAATATTCTTGCTTTGACATTCACGAACAAGGCTGCACGGGAAATGAAAAAACGAATTGCCGATATCGTCGGGAATTCCGAGGCCAAAAACTTGTGGATGGGTACTTTTCACTCAGTGTTCGCCAAACTATTGCGTTTTGATGGTGACAAGTTGGGCTATCCCAGTAATTTCACCATTTATGACACCCAAGACTCGCAGCGTCTCATTGCTTCCATTATTAAGGAAATGGGATTGGACAAGGATATTTACAAATACAAGCAAATACAGAACCGAATTTCTTCCTATAAGAATAGCCTGATTACCGTTAAGGCTTATTTTCAAAACCCGGAACTCGTAGAGGCTGATGCCATGGCCAAGCGGCCCAGAACCGGAGAAATATATCAAAATTATGTAGATCGCTGTTTCAAGGCGGGGGCTATGGACTTTGATGATTTACTCTTACGCACCAATGAACTTCTGACCCGCTTTCCGGAAGTGCTAATGAAATACCAGGACCGCTTTCGATATATACTCGTTGACGAGTACCAAGATACCAATCATTCTCAATACTTGATTGTCAAGGCTTTATCAGATCGCTACCAAAATATATGTGTCGTTGGCGATGATGCCCAAAGTATATACTCGTTCAGGGGAGCCAATATCAGCAATATTTTGAATTTTCAGCGTGACTATGACGATGTGGCCGTGTATCGTCTGGAGCAAAATTATCGCTCTACAAAAAATATTGTAAATGCGGCCAACTCGATTATTGCCAAGAACAAGAATCAATTGGAAAAGGTAGTTTGGACTGCCAATGACGAGGGTGCAATGATCAAGGTACACCTGAGTCCGACAGATGCCGAAGAGGGCAGGTTCGTTGCCGGCTCGATCTGGGAAAACAAAATGAACCATCATTTACCCAACGGAAATTTTGCGGTACTTTATCGAACGAACTCACAATCAAGGTCGATTGAAGATGCCTTGCGTAAGCGCGATATACCTTACCGAATCTATGGTGGCCTATCATTTTATCAACGTAAGGAAATAAAGGATGTGCTAAGCTACCTACGGTTGGTGATCAACCCTAAAGATGAAGAGGCGTTGAAACGCATCATTAATTTTCCGTCACGTGGTATTGGGCAGACCACCTTGGATAGATTGACGGTAGCTGCCAATCATTACAATCGCTCTATTTTTGAGGTTATTGAGAATCTTGACAAAATCGACCTAAAGATCAACTCCGGTACAAAACGAAAATTAGAAGATTTTGCCAATATGATCAAGAGCTTCCAAATTATGAATGAAGGCTCAGATGCTTTCACCTTGGCCGAACATGTTTCCAAAAAGACCGGTATTCTTTTGGAGTTCAAAAAGGATGGTACTCCTGAGGGTATTGCCCGTATGGAGAATATTGAAGAGCTGCTAAACGGTATCAAGGATTTTGTGGAAGGTCAGAAGGAATTGGCGGATGCTACGGGCAACCTCCAAGAATTTTTGGAAGATGTAGCCCTCGCCACCGATTTGGATAAAGATACCGGCGATGAAGATAGGGTGGCTCTGATGACCATACATCTTGCTAAGGGACTTGAATTTCCGTATGTATATGTTGTGGGTATGGAAGAAGATCTTTTCCCTTCTGCGATGAGCATGAATACACGTAGCGAACTCGAGGAAGAACGCAGACTGTTCTACGTGGCGCTGACACGGGCCGAAAAACAGGCGTACTTGACCTATACGCAAAATCGATACCGGTGGGGCAAACTCATCGATGCGGAGCCGAGCAGGTTTTTGGAGGAAATAGATGAAAAATTTGTAGAAAACCTCACCCCTATAGATACCGGCTATCGGTATAAACCCTTGATAGATTCCGATATTTTCGGTGATGTCGATAAGAGCAGGTTACGAAAGGAAAAACCGGTGAACGGCGTGCCCCCTAGCGTAAGAAAACCCAATGAGAACCAATTACGGAAATTACGCAAGTTAAAACCACAATTGGCCGAACCGGTAGACCACAAAATAATCATTGACCCTAATCTTTCCGAAGGCAGTCTGGTCAACCATTCGAGATTTGGACGGGGAAAAGTTCTCAAAATTGAAGGAATCGGTAATGATAAAAAGGCCGAAATCAAATTTGATCATGGTGACGTTAAAAAGCTTTTATTACGGTTTGCCCGACTCGAAATAATCGAATAGAACGCTTTGAAACAAACTGTCTGCGACCATTGTACCTTATGGGGTTGATCGCTAATGGATTACTTGACTTCCCAATTCCCCTCAATGATGGCCGCCCTCGTTATATCCTTCATTTCTTTTTTAAATTACAATGAAATACTTTTGTATTACGGCTTTTTCAATACCTTTTAAAGAAAGGGAAAGGTATTCTGATGTTCATTATATTTATAATATGATCTTGATACTATCAGTAGTCCATAAATCGGTAGCGGTTCTACGCGGCATCAATTTTATGGCTTACATTTAGACCCAAATCAGTTGGTATGGCAGATTTCATAAAATTATATGAGGAAAATCCTGAACCGCGTTTTGTCAAAAGGGTAGTGGAAGTGCTTCGAAAAGGTGGCCTGGTCATTTATCCGACCGATACAGTATATGGCCTAGGTTGCGATATTACCAATTCTAGAGCTTTAGAAAAGATTGCCAGAATAAAAGGTGTAAAATTGGCCAAAGCGAATTGGTCGTTTATTTGTGCCGATTTGAGTAATCTTTCCGATTATGTCAAGCAAATCGATACGCCTACCTTCAAAATACTAAAGAGGGCTCTTCCTGGTCCGTATACCTTCATTCTTCCCGGCAATAATAATTTACCCAAAGATTTTAAAAAGAAAAAGACGGTCGGTATACGTGTACCTGACAACGGTATAGCACACTCTTTGGTAGAGGGCTTGGGAAATCCTATCGTTTCGACATCGATTCACGATGAAGATGAAGTATTGGAATATACTACCGATCCTGAATTAATATTTGAAAAATGGCAAAATTTGGTAGATGTGGTCATCGATGGAGGGTATGGGGATAACGTGGCCTCTACGGTAGTCGACCTTTCAGGACCACAACCTGTTATTGTAAGGGAAGGTAAAGGCGATACCGACATTTTTTACTGAAGACTAAAATTCAGACCTATTAAAATACAAGCAAATAAAAAACCGCGGTCGCAAGGCCGCGGTTTTTTTAATTGTAAGATGGAATTAGTTATTGATCGCTGGATCTTTCATTCCTTCTTCGATCATGCTATAGAACTGATCGATTTTTGGAAGCACTACGATACGGGTTCTTCTATTTTTGGACTTTTCGGTCTGCGATACCGGAATATATTCAGATCTACCAGCGGCGGTCATACGCTTGGGATCAACACCGTAATCTTTCTGCAAAATACGGACTACAGAGGTAGCGCGTTTTACACTAAGGTCCCAGTTGTCCAAAAGCACTGGCCTTCCCGCAGTGTAAGGTACATCATCGGTGTGACCCTCGACCATGAATTCAAAATCGGGCTTGTTGTTGACCACTTGTGCCACTTTGCCTAAAACTTCCTTGGCCCTATTGGTAACCGTATAGCTTCCGCTGCTAAACAATAACTTATCGGAAATCGATACAAAAACAACGCCTTTTTCAACGCTAATTTCAATATCCTCGTCATCTAAATTACCCAAGACCCCTTTTAAACTCTGCACCAAGGCCAGGTTCACAGAATCTCTTCTTGTGATGGCATCTTGAAGTTTACGAATTGTTAAATCCTTTTCCTTGAGACTTTCCAAAGATTTTTCCAGGTTCTCGGCCCCTTTGGTGGTCAAAGTAGTGAGATTACCCATATTATTGATCAACTCTTGGTTGTTGGCCTTTAAGAAGGCATTCTGATCTTGTAAAGTTTTCATTCTCGAAGTAGCCGTTGCTTTCTCCTCCAGACAATCGTTTAGTTTAACCGTTGCAGAATTAAGAAGATCCTGTGTTTCTTTTTGCTTGGCCTCTAAATCAGCATATTTTTTCTGGGATACACAAGAAGATAATAACAGTGTGATACCCAAACAGCCTAAAATGATTCTTTTCATAAGTGATGTATTGAAATTGATAAGTATTAAATTATTTGTTTTATAACATTGGTCCGTGTAAATAAGCTACAAAATTATGTATCACGCAAATTTACTATTTGTAAAATTAGTTAATCTTTTACTAAAACGTTAAAATTATTTACATGATGTACGAAATGAGACCATACAATGGACTTTGTAATATAATATTTTAATATAAAATTAGCCTTTTCCCTTTTGCGATACATTTTCCGGAAATTTCGATAGAAACTAAGATGTGCTTTCAAAATGGCTGCACAATGACTAAATTTTAGTTGAAAAATAAAGCGTAATACCGCAATTCCATCCAGCAAAAGCCGTACCAGGATTATTATCAATGCCTTTCTTCTAGGAAGATTTTTAGTTATTGAGAACAAAGAATTCCTAAAATTAAGATATGTTTTTCTAGGGTTCATATTACTTAGGGTCGATCCGCCCAAATGATATACTTTGGATAGACCCACATAGTAGACTTTGTGCCCTTCGTTTTTTGCCCGCCAACACAGATCGACCTCCTCTTGGTGGGCAAAATAGTCTTCGTCAAAGCCATCAAGTTCCCAAAAGACCTCCTTTTTAATAAACATACAGGCCCCAGTGGCCCAAAATATCTCGGTAATATCGTCGTATTGACCTGTATCTTTTTCTAAAGACTGAAAAATGCGACCTCGGCAAAGGGGATAGCCAAGTTGATCGATAAAGCCCCCGGCAGCTCCGGCATATTCAAAATGATCTTTATTCATCAAATCAAGTATTTTTGGCTGTATGATTGCCACCTCGGGTTTTTCCGAAAAAACCTTCAAAATAGGATCTATCCAACCTTCGGTCACTTCAACATCGGAGTTTAGAAGACAAAATAGGTCCGCTTCAATATGTTTTAGACCTTCGTTATAGCCTTTTGCAAATCCGCCATTTTCTTTGTTCTGAATAATTTGGACCGTAGGGAAGTTTGATTTAATGAAATTGACCGAGTCGTCAGTAGAGGCGTTGTCCACGACATAAACCGGGACGCCTTTTGACCAACGTATAACAGATGGGAGGTACCGTTCTAAAAGTACTTCCCCGTTCCAATTCAATATGACGATGGCTGTGCGCAAAACGATGGCAAATTAACGGCTAAAATCAGGAATATCCTTTAAAAAGCGATACTTTTCGTGCTCAAAATCCATTTTACAATAGAAATGTTCTCGTCCATTGGTGACCATGAGATACTTGGCTCGTAACTGCAAGTTATACCGTGCAATTTGATCGAAAGTATTTTGATCTATGTTGATATCGGGAGATTTGCACTCCACCAAGATAGCTATAGCTCCCGTATTGGAAAAGACTACAACATCATAACGCTTTTTTAATCCGTTAACCGAAAGTTGCTTTTCGACATTGATGAGGCTTTTGGGATAGCCCTTTTGATCCATTAAGTATCTTACCGTATGCTGTCTTACCCATTCTTCAGGTTGGAGTACCACAAACTTTTTGCGGATAACATCAAAAATAAGGATGTTATTTTGGTTATTTTTGAACCTAAAGTCATATTCGGGAAAGTTAAGTGGCTGCATTCTAGCGGTTCGATTTTCTGAATACAAATTTGATGATTTTATTTGGATGGAGGAAGCACGACAAATCGTTACGGACATACGCAATGGAAATATCAAACCTATCTATTTCTTGTATGGCGAAGAAGCCTATTATATCGACGCCATCTCCGGATATATTGAAAAAAATATCTTAACCGAAGAAGAAAAGGGCTTTAACCAAATGGTGTTATATGGCCGGGACGTTACCATCGATGAAATCGTTTCAAACGCGAAAAGATATCCTATGATGGCGGAGAGACAAGTGGTCATAGTTAAAGAGGCACAAGATCTTTCAAGAACCATGGAACAGTTGGCCAACTATGCCAAAAATCCGCAACACACTACCGTACTCGTAATCTGTTACAAATACAAAAAACTCGATAAGCGAAAGCCCTTATATAAGGCGATACGTGAATTGGGGGTAGTGTTTGAGAGCAAGAAACTCTATGACAACCAAGTTTCGGATTGGATTCGAAAGAGCCTTCAAGGTCGGGGTTATAGTATATCGCATAAAGCGGCCATTCTTTTGACGGAGTATTTAGGAACGGATTTGAGTAGAATAAACAACGAGCTTGAGAAATTACAACTCATATTACCTAAACACACAGAAATCACCCCGGCCCATATTGAAGCGCATATAGGAATAAGCAAAGATTACAACAATTTTGAACTAAAAAAAGCGATAGGGGAGCGCAATATTGTAAAAGCCACGCGTATCATAAATTATTTTGCACAAAATCCTAAAGAAAACCCATTTGTACTTACCGTAGCATTGCTACACAATTTTTTCACCCAGTTGTTGCAGTACCACGGTCTGAACGACCACTCCCCAAAAAATGTGGCTAAAGTCTTGCGCATCAATCCCTATTTTGTCGGAGAGTTTCAAACCGCTGCCAAGAATTATCCCATGAAAAAAGTCAGTAGCGTCATCTCCAATCTACGTGAAATGGATTTAAAGGGAAAAGGAGTGGGTGGTAGTGCCCTTCCTCAAGCAGATCTATTAAAAGAGCTTTTGGTAAAGATTCTCTAACTATTTCCTATCGACACTATATTTACCGGGCCCTAAAAGAATTATAGATACAAAAACGATCAAGTAAAGCAAAGAAAGTTCTTTTCTTTGAAAGGGATCGCTAGCATGTACAATAAAAAATGCGACCATCATAGTAATCGCGGTCGGTATAGCCGCCCATCGGGTCTTAAAGCCGAAAATAATCAATATCGGACAAACAAATTCACCGAGAGTTGCCAAAAACAGGGATGGCATGGCCCCTAGGCCTATGGGGTCCCCGAATTCATCCCCATTGAGGAGCATTTGTAGTTTTCCATATCCGTGAGTCATTATTGTTATTGAAGCCCCTATTCTTAATAATAGAAGGCCTACGTCCCTTACTAATGCATTTTGCATATGTTCTTTGTTTTGTTTGTTTCCAAAAATATTGATTTTTTTAAGAACTGGTTAAAATGGTGAGGATAGTTTCAACCAATACATCGCAATCGGATTTTGTGAATGTAAGGGGAGGTTTAATTTTAAGTACATTGTCATAAGGACCATCGGTACTGGTCAAAATGTTATTTTTTCTGAGCAGATTCTTTATATGTGACGCTAAGCCGGTATTGGGTTCCCCTTCTTTATTCACAAATTCGACACCTAAAAATAGTCCGCTACCTCTGACATCCCCGATTTCAAAATGATCGTTTTGAATCATTCTTAAAAGGTTGATGAGATAATCACCGGTCTCCTTGGCATGTTGTTGCAGGTTCTCCTCTTCAATGACCTCCAAGACGGCTTTTCCAATAGCACATGAAACGGGATTTCCTCCAAAGGAGCTAAAAAATTCAGGGCCATTCTCAAAGCTTTTGGCTATTTCATGGGTTGTAACTACAGCGCCAATAGGATGTCCGTTTCCCATAGGCTTCCCTAAGATAACAATATCAGGTAAGACCCCATGCATTTCGAAGCCCCAGAAGAAATCGCCCAATCTTCCGAAACCGACCTGTACTTCGTCACTGATACATACTCCCCCTTGCTCTCTGATTTTTGGATATATCTTTTTCAGATATCCTTTGGCCAATGGAACTTGACCTCCGCAACCCACGATGGGCTCGGCAATGAAAGCGGCTATCTGATTTTTGTTTCGGTCCATTTCCGAAATGGAAAGATCGGCAAAATAAGCGCCCGCCCGTCCATCATCTTTTAAGTTTGAGTCAAAGGCATTCGGTAATGGTACTTGAACCACATTTTCTTGACGGCCAGGTCCTTCATTATGGTTGTACTTATAAGCACTTATGGAAATTCCTAGTTGAGTATTTCCATGATACCCGTGCTCTAAAACCATCAGTTTGTTTTTTCGGGTATGGTTCATCGCCAGACGAATGGCCAAATCGCTCGCTGCACTACCGGAATTCAAATAGAATACCTTGTTCAGCGAATCGGGAAATTTGGACAGAAGTTTTTCGCTATATGCTAAAATCTCCTCATAAATGTAACGCGTGTTCGTATTGAGCCTTGCCATAGCTTTTTGTCCTGCCCGAACCACTTTCGGATGGCAATGCCCCGATAACATAATATTATTATAGGCATCTAGAATGGCATTTCCTTGGCTATCATACATATATTGAAATGCCGAGCGAGACATGGCGATGGGTTCTTCGTAGCTCAAGGAAAGCGCGCTACTCAGTAGGGTGTTTCGCCTTTGTAGCTGACCGGCAGTATCAATTTTTTTGGTGGGAGGAAATCCTGCGGCCCTACGAAATTCATCTTGTGCCCTAATGGGATTTATAGTGATCATTTTCCGCAAAAGCCTCCAAGCAGGGCGTTCACTTATAGTAATATATTCGGAATGTGGCTTTTGGGTTTTAGTATAGGCAGAATTACAGACACTGGTACAAAGGCGGGCGGCGATTAGATAATAGAGAATATCCAACTCAAGTTGACGGAGCGGAAAAATTTCATGATACCCCTTGATCAATACAGTGGCGGTCTCCAATGGGTTTACCTTATCCATCATCACATAGGTGAGCGCAACCGCTATTTCGTTAACGATCCATGTATAGCACATATCACCGAAATCAATGATACCTGTAACCTTTCCGTTTTTAGTTAGCACATTCCAATCATTGGCATCATTATGAATAATTCCCTTTCGTAACAAATGCTGTACCGGATAGATGAGTTCATCATACTGTAGAAAGAAATAGTCGACCAAGCTTCTTTCTTTTGGATCTTTAATATACGGCAGGTATGCGAGGTTATTTTTAAAATGTTGTAAGTCCCATTGAATTTCCTTACTGGCAATAGCAGGCTCATAGCAGGCAACCGTCACTTTGTCCATATTGCCCAAGAAGTGCCCTAATGAATAGATCAGATGCGTATTATGGTCAACATCTCCCAAAAACTCTCCCTCTATAAAAGTCAAAAGCCTGTACAATTTCCCATCTTTGATGATAATTTTATCGCCCTCGATCGAAGGTATTACGGTGGGAAAATCAGAACTCGAATTTTTTGATAAAATACTTAAGATTTGGTCTTCACCCTTTAAAAGGGTTCTTGTAGATTCCTTATCCTCATATTCTTTTAAAATAAATACATTTTCGGTACAGCTAACTTTATAGTTGCTACTATCGTAACCCTCCAGTTCTTCAAGCTGCATTTTTTCTATACCGTAAAAGGTTTTGAGTAGGTCTTGTATCAATTCTTTAGTATGCACATTCATCTCTGGTAAAACTTGAGCTTAAATGTAATAATTATACGGATGGTAAACATTGACTTTTCTTCTTCAGAATATGCAAAAGAATTGCACTTTAGTCTAAGTTAGATTATATTTAATACTACAGAAAATTCATCACAAAATTCATCAATCATGAAACAATCGTTAGCAATCATTTTTTTAGTACTCTTGGGAACTCATTATATGGTGGCCCAAAATTTTGAGTTTAATCCCAATGACATAAACATCGCTTATGAGCGTTTTGTGCTACCAAATGGTTTAAAACTTTTGGTTCATGAAGACCATAAAGCTCCTATAGTTGCCGTAAACGTATGGTACCACGTTGGTTCAAAAAACGAAAAGCCAGGTAAAAGTGGTTTTGCGCATCTCTTTGAGCATCTTATGTTCAATGGAAGTGAAAATTTCAACGATGATTATTTTCAGGCCCTCGAACGTATTGGCGGAACCGATTTAAACGGTACAACGAATAGCGATCGCACCAATTATTTTCAAAATGTACCCGTCTCTGCGCTAGATCAAGTTCTCTTTTTGGAATCGGATCGGATGGGGCATTTACTGGGTGCTATTGATCAGGAAAAGCTAGACGAACAGCGAGGGGTAGTACAGAACGAGAAACGACAGGGAGAAAATCAACCCTATGGCAGACAACGTAATTTACTGACGAAGGCGATGTACCCTAAGGGGCATCCTTACTCATGGACGGTTATTGGGGAAATGGAAGATCTCAATGCCGCATCCCTTGAAGATGTACAAGAATGGTTTAAATCGTATTATGGGGCCGCCAATGCTGTAATTGCAATTGCAGGTGATGTAGATTCCAAACAAGTCTATCAAAAGGTGCTATCTTATTTTGGGGATATCCCCTCTGGCCCGACAATTATTAGACCTAAGGTTGACATTCCTAATTTTGATCACGATAGATATGACGTCTATGAAGACCGAGTACCTGAAACCCGAATACTTTTTGCTTGGAACACGCCACAATACGGCGCGAGGGAAGATATTCACCTCGATTTGATTTCTTCTATTTTAACCAATGGTAAGAATTCAAGGTTGTATAAAAAATTAGTGTACGAAGATCAAACCGCAAGTTCAGTGGTTTCTTATCAAGGCTCAAGTGAAATAGCTAGTACCTTCATAAGTTGGGTCAACGTAAAAGCTGGTGAAGATCCCGATAAGGTACAAGCCGTGTTCGAATCTGAAATTAACCGTCTTGTAAACGAAGGGCCTACCGAACGAGAATTAGAACGAGTGAAGGCCGACTACTATGCGGGATTTCTAAAGGGTCTGGAACGCATAGGGGGATTCGGTGGTATATCTGATAAATTGGCCTCAAATGAAACCTATTTTGACGATGCGGATCATTTCAAGACGACCTTAGGTTTCGTACAGGAGGCCACCGCGGATGATATCAAAAATACCGCTCAAAAATGGTTGTCGAAGGATAAAGGGAAATATACATTGATCTGTAAACCTTTTCCTGAATATACCATTGAGAAATCTTCGGTTGACCGCTCTAAACTTCCAGAACTCGGTGCACCTAAAGTTTCTAAGTTCCCAGAATTGGAAAGGGCGAAACTCTCAAACGGACTCGATATAGTTTTGGCAAAACGCAAAGGAGCCCCGACCGTAGTCATGAACTTAATGTTCGATGCAGGCTATAAAACAGATTTTCTTACCAGTGCCGGAACAGCCTCTTTGGCCATGAATCTTATGGATGAGGGCACAAAAAACCTCGACGCCCTTGAAATAAGTGAACAGCTACAATTATTGGGTGCAGATATCTATACCTATTCCAGCCAAGATAATTCAAACCTATATCTCAATACGCTAAAGCCAAGCTTAGATGCAAGTATTGATCTTTTTGCCGATGTGTTATTGAATCCATCCTTTGAACAAAACGAATTTGACCGCCTTAAAAACGAGCAGATCAATGCTATAAAGAGAGAAAAATCCCAACCTTTTTCTATGGCGCTACGGGTCATGAACAAATATTTATACGGAGAAGATCATCCCTATAGCAACCCTTATTCTGGTACCGGTTATGAAAAAACCGTTGAAAAATTAACACGCAAAGATGTTCAGAAATTCTATGATACTTGGATCAAACCCAACAATGCAACTTTGGTGGTTAGTGGCGATATTGATATGATCGACCTAAAGGCCAAGTTGGAAAAATCTCTTGGAAAATGGAAAAGGGCCAATGTTCCGAGTATACCTTTTAATAGGTCAAAGCTCAATTCAAAGAACACCTTATATTTGATAGATAGACCAGAGTCGCAGCAATCGGTCATTATCGCTGGACACTTGACTAAAAAGTACGGTGATGTTTCTGAAATAGCCCTCGAACAGATGGTGAGTATATTAGGCGGTAATTTCACCTCGCGTATCAACATGAATTTAAGGGAAGACAAGCATTGGGCCTATGGGGCAGGGGGGCTGGTACTGGGTGCCAAAGAAGAGCGGCCTTTTATTGTTTATGCCCCTGTTCAAACGGATAAATCTGCGGAATCGGTCACGGAACTTCGAAATGAAATTTCAGATTTTGTAACAAACAGACCTGCGACACAGGCAGAACTAGATAAAGTGAAGACCAATCAGGTGTTAAAACTTCCAGGACAGTGGGAGACCAATGCCTCTGTGAATGGTTCCTTGGTCAACCTTGTAAAATACGGATTGCCAGATGATTACTATCAGAAATACGACAGCAAGGTTAGAAATTTATCCTTAGAAGAGGTTCTGGATGTAAGCAAAGAGGTGGTACATCCCGAAGAAGTCAACTGGTTCATTGTCGGTGACCGGGCGAAAATTATTGATAACTTAGATGCACTGAACTTTGAGGAAATTATTGAAATTGATGCCGATGGCAACCCTGTTAAATCGGCTTTAAAGAAGACTCAAGTGGATTTGAAGAACTAAAGGATCTAATGACTTAGCGAAGCTCAGGATATTCTTCCGGGTTACTCTCGTGAAGAATCGCATAAACGCGTTCAAATATATCCTCAAGGTTCGGTTTAGAGAAATAATCACCGTCGGTACCGTAGGCTGGCCGATGTGCTTTAGCGGTCAAGGTTTGGGGAGCACTGTCTAAATATTTGTATGCCCCTTGTTTTTCAATTATCTCATTTAAAATATAGGCTGCACAACCTCCTGGAACATCTTCGTCAATAACCAATAATCGATTGGTCTTTTTAACACTTTCCAAAGTGTCGTGATTTATATCGAAGGGTAAAAGGGTCTGGGCATCGACTACTTCGGCATCGATTCCTACTTCCTTTAACTCTTCTGCGGCCTGCAAAACGATACGAAGGGTAGACCCGTAAGAGACGAGTGTGATATCGGAGCCTTTCCTTAAGGTTTCTACCCGACCTATGGGGGTACAGAATTCTCCTAAATTCAAAGGTTTTTCCTCTTTTAAACGGTATCCGTTTAAACTTTCAATAATCACTGCTGGCTCGTCGCTCTTTAGAAGTGTGTTATAAAAACCAGCAGCTTGGGTCATGTTCCTTGGTGAAAGAATATACATTCCGCGAAGCGAATGGATTAGACTCCCCATTGGTGAGCCCGAATGCCAAATACCTTCCAATCGATGGCCCCTGGTTCGAATAATCAACGGCACTTTTTGCTTGCCAAAAGTCCTATATCTCAAGCAGGCTACATCATCTGTAAGTGTGGCAAGGGCATAATATATATAATCTAAATACTGTATTTCGGCTATAGGCCTAAGTCCGCGGAGGGCCATGCCTGTACCTTGACCTACAATGGTCGTTTCACGTATACCTGTATCTGCAATTCGCAGTTTACCATATTTTTTCTGAAGGCCTTCAAGACCCTGGTTCACATCTCCGATGGCGCCAGTATCTTCCCCAAATACAAGAGCATTAGGATATTTCTCGAAAAGCTTGTCGAAATTGTCCCTTAAAATGATACGGCCATCTACTTTTTCTGGGTGCTGCCCATAAATGGGTTTAATTTCAGAAATATTAGTAGCACTGTTGGATGCCTCACTATAAAGGTTTGTACTGTACTTCGGTTGTGTCGTATTCAGAAAATCGTCAGTCCATCGAACAAGGGCATCTTTAGCAGTTGATTCTTCGCCCAAAAGATACCGAAGTGCTTTGCGTGAACTTACGGCCAAATCTTTTTTAAGGGGTTCTTCAATTGCAATAAGATCATTTTTGATTTTATTGATAAAGTTTTTGTTCGGGCTTTTAGCACTTACTTCGTTTAAAAGTCTCACCAATACTTTTTTCTGTTCTTTATGAATAGTCAAGTATTCGGACCACGCTTCTTTTTTGGCAGACCTTACCTCTTTTGAAATATTCTTTTCAATGTTCTTGAGTTCTTCTTCGGAAGTAATGCCCGTTTCCAAAATCCATTCCCTGAAACGTTTGTTACAATCGTTATTCTTTTCCCATTCTAGACGTTCCTGACTTTTATAACGTTCATGTGACCCTGACGAAGAATGACCTTGAGGCTGGGTAAGCTCGGTAACATGTATAATGACGGGGACGTGTTCTTCACGAGCTATATCGGAAGCATTTTCATAGGCGTGCATCAAAGCGGTATAGTCCCAACCTTTTACTTTGATCATTTCGTATCCTTGCTTTTCTTCGGTGCGCCGAAAACCTTCGAGCATCTCTGAAATATCTTCCTTGGTTGCATGATATTCTGCAGGCACTGATATTCCATAACCATCATCCCAAATACTAATAACCATGGGAACCTGGAGTACGCCTCCGGCATTTATCGTTTCCAAGAACATTCCTTCGCTGGTACTGGCATTGCCAATGGTACCCCACGCCACTTCATCGCCGTTGTTGGAGAATTTTGAGCTATCAATATTCTTCAGATGACGATACATTTTTGAAGCTTGGGCCAGTCCCAGTAATCGTGGCATTTGACCTGCCGTGCAAGAAATATCCGCACTACTATTTTTTTGCTTAGTCAAATCACGCCAGCTTCCATCTTCATTTAAGCTATAGGTAACATAATGTCCACCCATTTGACGACCAGCACTCATAGGTTCCATTGCGATATCGGTAGTCGCATAAAGTGCGTGAAATAGATCTTTGGGCGTCAAAAGTCCCAGTGCCATCATAAATGTTTGGTCTCTGTAGTAACCACTTCTAAAATCTCCATCCTTGAAAGACCTAGCCATGGCCAATTGGGGAAGTTCCTTACCGTCCCCAAAAATTCCGAACTTCGCTTTGCCCGTTAATACCTCTTTACGGCCCATTAAGCTACAGGTCCTGCTCAGTACAGCAATTTTATAATCATTCAAGATTTGTGTCTTGAAATCGTCAAAGGAAATATCATTGCTTGTCTGGGGCGAAATATCCATCAAAGAGGTTTGAGTTTCTACAAAAATAGGAAACGAGTAGCAGTTTTACAACGTAAAAAAGACATCCTAAATTGAAAAATCAACACCAAAATAAAGTAATCATTGAAAAAAATTCAATATCAAACTATCAGATTACTTGATTTTAAGAATTTGATAGAACTCATCAAAACCACTTACGTGTGAAGAGACCTATTAAGGTTTTAGGGCTTACAGTTACAATAAAGCGGATTTTCTCCCCATAGTCTGGCTGGGAAATTTCCCAGCCGTTATTGGAATACACAGGAAAATAAAGTTCAAAATAATCGGTCAATAAGTTTAACCTAACCCCTGAATCGTATACGAACTTACCATTTTGTCCCTTGTTCTTAACATATCCAGCATCGCCGTATACCTCTATCCAACGCCATAGGTTGACACTAGTATTGACTGTAGCCAAATAATCATTGGCAAAACGATAGCGTTCATCAAGGAATGACTTGAAACCACCTTCGGCAATTATGATTTGTTGACTGTATAATCCTGAATCTTCCGAACGACCTAAATAGCCATAGTCAAATAAATAATCTGTGGGTCTGTCTAAAGCAAAACTGAAATAATTAGGATCGGTATAGTCTGTTGTTTTGTTTTGAATAAATTTACCGAAGAAGAGCCTTAGGTTGAACTGCCGATTATTCTCGAACAACTTACGATATTCAAGCTCAAAAGACAATTTTGAAAAATCCTTGGCATATTGTACATCGGCAAACCAAGAAAAGAAATTAATTATGCCCGGGTTTCTGAAGGTGTACCTTGCATTGAAAACACTGTAGTCGGGTGGGGTCTCAAATTCGGTAAGACTTTCGTCTTTGTCCCTAAATACATTGACGTATCTGAAAGAAAGAAACTCCCTAGTATTCGAAATCAAATTATCAGGTCTCCATCCGAAGGAGAGAGAAGGAGTAATGGTAGAATATCTTGAATTTTCTTGAAAATGATACGTAGAACCGCCAATACCGTAGTTTGCAATATATAGCCCGCTCTTACTAAGATATTTTCGGTACTGTAGTTTTCCTGATCCTACAAAGGCCTTCTCCCTAAAAGAATACGATGGGGAAAAGTCATACACAAACGGCCGTTCTAAAAAGGTTTTATTATAGAGTCTAAGGCCGGGGGTCCATCCGTCATAAATATTAAAATTAAGAACCGGAACATAAAAAATCTGATTGTAATAAGGGTTTTCTGAGTCACGGAAGAAAGTGAACTTCATTTTTTTGTTACTTGAAAAGAATCCACCTAAAGACTTCCAATTATCGCGTTGATTGAATTCAGGAATTTTTTGGTCGTAATTCAGAACCAGTCGTTTTTCACCATTTTTCGGAATGGTCACCGTTTTTTCGGTTTCAATATTGGAAAACCAATATTTTGACACCACAGTATCGTTTTTGAGACCGAATAACGATATGGGTACATTGGTGCCGTTTTTGTTTTTTAGAGTTATTTCTAAAGAGTCTTCAGACTTGATTACCTTTTTTATTTTGAAATCGATTTTTCTATCGGTCGAAACATAATCTTCGAAGAACCAGTCGATGTCAGCATCAGTAGATCTTTTTAAGATTGATTCGAAATCAAAGGTTTTAACTTGGCTAAGTTTATAGTGTTCGTAAAACGTCTTGATGCTTTTGTCGACTTTATCTCTGCCGATATAACTTGCCAAATAGCTAAGGCCTAGTCCTGCCTTATATTTATTTGCAATCTTTTGATTGAATTTAATCAATGAATCGTTGGGAGTGCTCAGAGGTTGGTCAAGATTTCTTCGCGCCGCCAGCATGTATAAAAAGGGATACTGTTCATTGAAATCCATTTTGGCCAGATTGAAGCTACGGAGTCCCCATATTCTGGATAGTTTACCCAAAAGCTTTTGATCGGGGTAATAATCTTCCACGTAAGCTATCATTAGATAGTTGGCTATTGCATCGACCAACCACTGATCTTTTCTTGGATCAACGAAGAGGGTTTCTTCCAATATATTGATCAATGCGGTCTTCAGAAATTTCATTTCAAATTGAAATTGCTCCTCGTATGGCCTTATAAATGCCGGTAGCTGGTTGATACCGTAGAGTGGGTTCTTTTGGTAGTCAATTTCACTGACCAATAATTGAGAGTGCGGATATTTTCCCAGATTATTTTCGATAAACTCGGTTATTCTGCTAATGGAAATACTACGTAGAACTTGATCGTATTTGGAAGCTTCGATATCAGTAATTACCGTCATTTCAGGGGTGACATGGGTCATAAACCGTTTGTTGTTCGTCAAAATTATTTCACAGCTTTTTTGACGATTCCCTACCAGTTGTGTCAAATTACCTTGCGGAAATGTGCTTGTACCCAATATTCGAAAATTAGATGCCAAATACAAACTGTCAGGATATGAAAAGTTGACCGTCGTATTGGTCATTTCCGTATATAGATCCTCTAAATTTTTATTGGAGTATAAGCGCCAAGTACCATCAAAATAGGCCGGGGTGAGATACCAATCTTTCAGGTAGTAATTGTTCCTTTTATCGTAGCCGAAGGGCGTAAATTTATTTTCTGGGAGTTTAACGGAATAGGTTAGGAACAACTTGGCGGATTCCCCTGGTCGTAAGGGAGCGTTCAGGTATACCTTTAAGATGTCTTCTTCAGCCGTTCGTTCCCAATGAAGCCCCCTATAAGCATCATCTACCGCGCTTAGTATAGTGGTGAATCCTCGTTCTTCCTTTTTGGCCAAATGAAGACTTTTTTTGAACTCTTCGGCATACCGTTTGGCCAGACCGGTACTTTTACTGGAATAGGCGTTGGCCCAATCGTTGAAATAAATGGCCTCTAAAGTAACTTCGGAGCTGTTCCTGTAGCGCAATTCTTGTTGAATTCGTAGCTCTTTCGTATCCTCATCAAGATTCACTGTTAGTACATTCTCATGCTGACCGGTCATGTTTTCGAAGTAAAGAAAACTCACCAGAACAAGGCAAAAAGAAAGTATGGGGGAATTACTTCTCAAGAGAAATTATTAAAAATTAGGGCTTAGTGCGTGACCATTATAAAAAGCATCAATTATTTCAACAACCTCAGATTCAGAGTCAACGATTTGTATTAAGTCTAGATCGTGCGGACTAATATTCTTTACTTTCAACATGGTATTCCGAATCCAGTCTAACAGACCGCCCCAAAACTCAGTTCCTACTAAAATTATGGGAAACTTCTCAATTTTATGGGTTTGAATCAAAGTTATGGCCTCGAATAGTTCGTCTAAAGTGCCAAAACCGCCTGGCATTACCACAAAGCCTTGGGAATATTTGACGAACATAACCTTGCGAACAAAGAAATAATCGAAATCCAAGCTTTTATCTGCATCGATGAATGGGTTATCGTGTTGCTCGAAAGGCAAGTCTATGTTCAAGCCTACCGAGGTACCACCTGCAAAGTTCGCTCCTTTATTGCCAGCTTCCATAATACCGGGTCCCCCTCCGGTGATAATGCCGTATCCTGCTTCGGCAATGCTTTTGGCTATGTTTACAGCTAATTCATAGTATTTGTCCCCAGGTTTGGTACGGGCCGAACCAAATACCGAAACACAAGGGCCTATGGTGCCCATTTTTTCAAAACCATTGACGAATTCTCCCATAATCTTAAAAATAGCCCAAGAATCATTGGTTTTAATTTCGTTCCATCCTTTATGGTGTTGTTGTTTTCTCATAGTTGTACCATTGCATTTTGCTGCTTGTTCATTCAAGCACAGGACCTTGCGTGCCTTTTAGAACCTATAAAGTTCGTATCATTTTAATATTTAGTGGTCTACAGGGGCCATATGAAGTTCTTTTTTCAAATAATGGGCGGTATAGCTCTTCTCCTCGTTGGCTATTTCTTCTGGAGTACCTTTTGCAACAATCATGCCGCCAGCACGACCGCCCTCATAACCAATGTCAATAATGTAATCCACCATCTTGATCACATCCATATTATGCTCAATGACCAGCACTGTATTCCCTTTATCTACCAAACGGTTTAAAACTTCCATTAATACACGTATATCTTCAAAGTGAAGTCCGGTTGTCGGCTCGTCCAAGATATAAAAAGTATTTCCAGTATCACGTTTTGATAGTTCGGTGGCCAGTTTTATACGTTGTGCTTCACCACCCGATAAGGTTGTCGACTGTTGCCCTAATGATATATAACCCAACCCGACATCCTGTATAGTTTTCAACTTACGGTATATTTTAGGAATAGCCTCAAAAAAACCTACTGCTTCATTGATGGTCATCTCTAAAACATCTGCTATTGATTTTCCTTTGTATCGTATTTCCAAGGTTTCCCGATTAAACCTTTTTCCATTGCATGTTTCACATTCTACATATACATCGGGTAAAAAATTCATTTCGATCACTCGCAGCCCCCCACCTTGACAAGTTTCACAACGGCCTCCTTTCACATTAAAACTGAAACGTCCCGGTTTATAACCACGGATTGCCGCCTCTGGGGTTTTTGTAAACAAAGAGCGGATTTCACTGAAAACACCGGTGTACGTCGCAGGGTTTGAGCGAGGCGTCCGCCCGATGGGAGATTGATTAATATCGATTACCTTGTCGATAAACTCCAAGCCCTCAATCTTTTTGTAGGGCATTGGTTTTTTGACCCCATTGAAGTAGTGAGCATTCATAATGGGATACAGCGTTTCATTTATCAATGTTGATTTTCCGCTACCTGAAACGCCCGTTACCCCTATCATTTTACCCAATGGAAATTGTACGGTTATATTTTTGAGGTTGTTACCTGAACAGCCCGATAGGCGTATTATCTTTCCGTTACCTTCACGCCGGTTTTGAGGTATGGCGATTTCTTTTTTACCTGAAATGTAATCTGCCGTTAAGGTGTTGTGTTTTTTTAAATCTTCCGGGGGTCCCTCTGAGATGATTTCGCCTCCATGCTTACCTGCTCTTGGACCAATGTCAATGACATAATCGGCTTGCTCTATCATATCTCGGTCATGCTCTACCACAATAACAGAGTTGCCTATATCCCGAAGCGACTGCAAGGAATGGATCAATCTATTATTGTCTCGCTGATGTAAACCTATACTTGGTTCGTCGAGAATATAAAGAACCCCTACCAGTTGGGAGCCTATCTGGGTTGCTAGGCGAATACGCTGTGCCTCCCCACCTGAAAGGGATTTTGAGCTTCGGTTTAGCGAAAGGTAGTCAAGGCCTACGTCGAGTAAGAATTTAATTCTTGTCTTAATCTCCTTGATGATTTCTTCTGCGATTTTAAGTTGATTTCCTTTCAACTTATTCCCAAGGTCTTCAAAAAAAGCGGCCAGTTCAGCGATATCTAGATTAGCTAATTCGGCAATGTTTTTTTCTCCGACCTTAAAATTGAGCGATTCCTTGCGCAAGCGTGAGCCTTCACATTCAGGACAGGCAACTTTATCCATGTATTCTTTGGCCCAACGTTTAATCGACGTTGTACCCGCCTCTTTATATTGGTTTGATATAAAATTCGCTATACCTTCATAATCAATTTTATACGTACGTTTTACCCCAAGTGTTTTAGAGTTCACCTCAAAGCTTTCATTGCCACCATAAAGCAATATTTGCATGGCTTCTTCGGGTATTTTCTTGATAGGGTCTGTAAGCTCAAAGTTATATCGTTGACCAATAGTCTGAATTTGTTTAAACGCCCAAGAATTTTTATAGGCCCCTAGAGGTGCTATTCCACCTGATTTAATGGAAAGTTTTTTGTTCGGGAATATCTTTTTTTCATTGACCTGATAGACATGTCCTAGGCCATTACAATTAGGGCACATACCCTTTGGAGAATTAAAGGAAAAGGTGTTGGGCTCGGGTACCGGATAGGATATTCCAGTGGTCGGACACATTAAATTTCTACTAAAGTAACGGGCTTCCTCCAGACCTTCTTCCAACACCATAAGTACGTCGCCTCCGCTATACATGGCAGTATTAATAGATTCGGTCAACCGTTTGTCGATTTCTTCTGAAGGATTGACCTTAAGCCGATCAACTACAATTTCGATATCATGGGTTTTGTACCGATCTATTTTCATTCCCTTGACGATATCGGTTATTTCACCATCAATTCTGACCTTTACAAAACCTTGTTTAGCAATCTGCTCAAAAAGTTCCCGATAATGGCCTTTTCGAGATTTGATTACAGGTGCCAAAATATTGATTTTCTTGTCTTCGTAATCGCTCTTTATCAACGATTTAATTTGGTCATCACTATAACTTACCATCTTTTCGCCAGTGTTATAACTGTAGGCATCGCCGGCACGGGCAAAAAGTAAACGTAAAAAATCATAGATTTCCGTAATGGTGCCCACCGTAGAGCGCGGAGACTTTGATGTGGTCTTTTGTTCGATTGCGATAACTGGGGATAGACCGTCGATTTTATCTACATCGGGGCGCTCAAGTCCCCCCAAAAATTGACGGGCGTAGGCAGAGAAGGTCTCTATATACCTGCGTTGCCCTTCGGCGTATATAGTATCAAAAGCTAAAGAAGACTTACCGCTGCCCGAAAGGCCGGTAATTACGACCAATTTTTCCCTAGGGATGGTCACATCGATGTCTTTGAGATTGTGTACCCGGGCCCCTTTAACTTCTATATTTTCCTCGTAATTTATCATTTTCAATAGCAAAGGCGCAAAGGTACGGTTTTGACAAATAATAATGAACTCGCTCCCTTTCTTATGTTTGATAATAGAAGATATACTCTTATTTTAGCCTTTCGTTAAAATAATGAAATAATGAAAATTTTGGGTATTGGTTCTCGGATAGAACATAAAGATTATGGAAAAGGAGTTGTAACGAATGTGTCTTCAAACTACTATTGGGTCACTTTTATGGAAAAGGGTTTGGAAACTATTGCCATAGATTCTGAATTTGATATCATTGAAGCACTTCAAAGTGATGTGGATACCGTTAGTTTTTTTGATATCGAAACCTCCTTGACCAAAATTTTACGCAAATGGGGCGACACCCACGAGAAGGTTGCACTGGCCGATAAATGGCGTGGGGGCAAATTAATACTCGAACCTAATGACGGTTTGGCGAATAAAGAAATTCCAATCGACACTTTTTTCCATAAAATTGTGATGGTACGCGACCGTATTCGAGTAATGGAACAAAAAATAAACAGCAGCAAAAATTTGGATGATCAAGAAAAGGTGGACTTGCAACAATACATTACGCGAATCTATGGTAGTCTCACTAGTTTTAATGTACTTTTCAAGAATAAAAGTGACCAGTTCGTTGGGGACCGTAGTAAAGGGTAAGCCATTTCAAACCTTTTTTTGAGGATATTTCTATTTAATTAAAAGCACGGTTCAAAAAAATTATACCACTTGCTTCTTTTCGCTCAAGTACTTCCAATAGCGTCGGGGTACATGTTGTGCGTGTAGTTTCGGATTAATTCTCGACCTGATATTCGTGCTTTTGAAGTAATTAGCCCATAATTCTTGATAGCTATATTCTTCAGTGATGAAGCAATCATTTCTTAAGATACTGTTCGCAAAAACTCCCTGTAAATCAAGGGAAACAATTTCCACTCCCGTTAGGTTATAAAAAATTCCATATTTACGTTTTACATCATAAATAAGCCAGTGTTGGTCTGCGTATCGAGAACGAAAATGTTTAGAAATAAGTGGTAATACATCAAAATCGGGTTCTATAGTAGCAAAATAGATGTCATCTTTGGTCAATTGAAAACGCACAAAGGCCTCCATTCGGTGTTTTTCGCGCCCCACACTTTTTGCTAATTGTACGATTTTCAAAACTATATCATCCGAGTAATCGGACTGTATCGCGAATCTTTTCGCAAAGAGCTTCCTGATGTAACGATAAAGCAACAGTTCTACATTTTTAGATTCGCTCATGAACGCAAAATATATATTTTTCAGGGCCCTATGACTTTTCTTGTCGATACCGTTCCAAACGCGCTTGGCCTTTTCTACATGGGTGAAAATAATTGTTGAATCAGAAAATAGTCCGTTTTGTTGAATGGAACTTCTTTGAATATCGACCACTTGAATTTTCTCTTCGAAGGCTACGAAGACACTGGTCAAAAATCCGTTAAAACTTCCATCGTAGATTAAAATTTTTGAGTTGTCCATAATTAATTGAATAATCGTAGTTGCGTACTAAACTTATCTCTAAACTTTCCTGAAGAATTTTGAAGGATCAGCCCTTTTATTTTAGAGGCATCCAAATCTTGATGTTTCCAACCTTGGGTGTCACAAACGATGAAATATTTTGCCCTGTTCAAAGCCACGCCTATTTTCTTCAGATGTTCCCAGTTGAGTTTTCTAAATCGTCGAGCGCTAATAATTTTGTGAATCGATTGAATGCCTAACCCTGGAACCCTAGCCAATACAATTTTATCGGCCCTGTTAATATCAACCGGAAAATAACTCAAGTTTCGCAAGGCCCACCCCAACTTTGGGTCCACATCAATATCTAAATTCGGGTGGTTTTTATTTAGCAGTTCAGCCACCCTAAAACCGTAAAAACGCAATAACCAGTCAGTCTGATATAATCTATTCTCGCGCAGCATGGGCACACTGCTTCCCATAGGAGGCAATCTCTTATCTTCTGCCACTGGAACATACCCCGAATAATACACGCGTTTCATACCATACTTCTTATAGTAATAATCAGCGGAATACATGATATCTTTGTCGGTTTCACCGGTCGCTCCGATAATCATTTGGGTACTCTGACCTGCAGGGGCATATTTGGGGGTGCTTTTAATGATTTTCTTCTCTTCTTGGTATCGCAGGATTTCATTTCTTATCTTCTGCATCGGTTTGATAAAATCTTCATGTTTCTTCTCGGGCGCCAATAGTTTCAGACCTGATACGGTCGGAACTTCAATATTAACGGAAATACGATCGGCATATAAACCGGCCTCTTTCATCAATTCTTCACTGGCTCCCGGGATTGATTTGAGATGAATATATCCATTAAAGTTTTCCTCCGTTCTTAATTTTTTGGCTACGGATACCAGACGCTCCATGGTATAATCAGGACTTTTAAAGATACCAGAGCTGAGAAAAAGACCTTCGATATAATTACGCCTGTAAAAGTTAATGGTAAGATCGACGATTTCCTGAATTTTAAAGGCGGCCCGTTCAATATCATTGCTTCTACGCGAAACGCAGTAGGCACAATCAAAAATGCAGTAGTTGGTCAGTAAGACCTTTAAAAGGGATATGCATCTACCATCTTCGGAATAACTGTGGCAAATTCCCATGCCCGAGCTATCGCCCAGACCTTTATTTGTATTGGTTCTTTTGCTTCCACTACTTGAACACGATACATCGTATTTAGCGGCATCGGCCAATATGTTGAGTTTTTGCTTTATCCTTTCAAATTGCATAATAGATGTAATTATTCCAAAAATATGGATATATTCCTAAATATGGAAATATTCCATAAAATATTTTGGACTTATTCCAAATACAATTATATTTGAGAGCCGTTGAATGTAGTTTCACTTAAAAACACACATATTTCGATGGTGGAAGACAATAAAATAGCAATTATGGAAAATGAGCTTACGGTGAAGCGTTTTACTGAAGTAAGAAGGAATTTGGGATTTACCCAAGCGGAATTTGCAAAACTTCTTGGTGTTTCCAATACGACCGCAGACATTGAGCGTGGGCGTACCAAACTATCCGGAATGGTAGTCGCACAGCTCTTGAAGCAGTTTAAGATAAATCCGTTATGGCTTTTTGGAGAAAGCGAGAATCAATATTTGGAAACGTCCAAGACCAGCGTTATACCTAAAGTTATAACCGTTGATTCGGAAGACAGGGAGAATATGGTACTTGTGAACGCAAAGGCGGCTGCAGGATACCCCCAAAATATTCAAGATACCAGTTGGTATCGTCAATTACCGGCGTTCGACCTTCCTATTCCGGAATTTCGCAATGCCACTTACAGAGGTTTTCAGGTAGAGGGCGATAGTATGTTGCCCAATTTAAAACCAGGGGAATGGGTTTTGGCGCGTGCCATCGAACATATCGACGATGTGAGTCCTAATAAAATGTATGTCGTGGTCTTAGAAGACGCCGTTCTGGTTAAAAAAGTGGAAAAGCGTCCCAATTCAAACAATATCACCTTGGTTTCGCTGAACGAGGCGTATCCGCCTTATGAGATTAAGCCTTTTCAAATTCAGGAAATTTGGCAGGTCAGTAGTAGAATTACATTTGGCGAAGATGCCAATACCGAAAAAGGCCTGCTAAAGCAACTGCAAGAATCGATGGATGAGCTTAAAAGCCAACTCAAGCACGTCAAAAAAGTATAGGATTAGGGGACTTCGGTCAATTTCAACGTGTAGAGGCCGCTATCTTTTAACGCAAATCCGAGGCTTTGATATAGGTTGATGGCGGGGGTACGATGATGTCCCGTAAACAACAAAACTTCGTCAAGGTTTTTTTGCCTTGCTTCCTGTAACAATTTTTCCATAAGCTTTCTACCGATTCCCTTCCCCCTATAGGCGGAATCTACGACCACATCCTCCACCATGCCTTTATACCCGGATATTACCGTATAGATGGCCATGGATGCAATTCCGATAATCTCATCCTTATCTCTACAGCATACAATGAATACGTCGTTTCCCTGTTCGAAAATTTCACGTAAAGGTCGCTGTTTCAGCGTTGCGTTCAGTTGGGTAAAGAGCGTGTTCACTCGTTTTTGCACCATCTCGTCAATTTGGGAGGCCTTTAAAGGTTCAATAGTCATCATAATCAAATATACTAAACTATTCGGCTTGATCTTGCGCTACCTCCTAAGGTCAATATCCGACCGCCATATCGTCCCCACGCTTATCCGCACCACCTTCAAGACTCCCATCAGGTAAGACGCGAATAGCATCAACCTTACCTATGATGGGCGTATATTCTTCGTTAATATGGTATCCTTTGGATTTTAATCCTTCCTTTAGCCCCGTTGTAAAACCCTCTGGTTCAAAAATAATAACATCAGGAAGCCATTGATGATGAAATCGGGGAGCGTTCACGGCCTCTTGCATACTCATATTGAACTCGTACGCATTCAATATCGTTTGAGCAACTGCGGTGATAATGGTCGAACCTCCCGGAGTACCCACTACTAGCCATAGTTTGCCGTTCTTTTCAACGATTGTCGGCGTCATGCTACTTAACATCCGTTTTTCAGGGGCGATACTATTGGCTTCGGCACCGATAAGTCCGAACATATTGGGTACACCGGCCTTTGCGCTGAAATCATCCATTTCATTGTTCAAGAAAAATCCGAGTTCATCACAATATAGTTTGGAGCCATAGGCTCCGTTAAGTGTTGTGGTGGCTGCAACCGCATTTCCATATTTGTCCACAATGGAATAGTGTGTTGTTTCCATGCTTTCTGAGATTTCTACGCTTCCTTCTTTGATTTCAGAGGATGGAGTAGCTTTTGCGAATGAAAAATTTTCCATACGTTCCTTGAGGTAACTTTGGCTCAGCAATACATCCAAAGGAATATCTACAAAATCAGGGTCCCCTAGAAAATAGTTACGATCGGCATATGCCCGTCGGGCAGCCTCGGTGAACAGCTGGATGGCCTCTTCCGAATTATGGTCAAAATCTCCAATTTGATAGGGTTCGATCATTTTAAGGATCTGATTGATAGTAACCCCACCACTGCTGGGTGGGCTCATCGAAATGATGCGCAACTCTTTGTAAGAAAATATAATGGGCTGTCTCCATTTGGCTTCGTAGTTCGCAAGATCTTCTTCAGTGACAAAACCACCTTTTTCCTGAATAAAATCAGCCAACACCTTTGCGGTTTCCCCTCTGTAGAAACCATCTTTTCCTTCCCGGACGATACGTCGCATGGTTTGTGCAAGAGCAGGGTATCTAACGGTATCGAAGGCTTTGGCCATGATAGGAAAAGTCGTCGTACTATCGTTTACCTCTAGGATCAAATCTCTGGACCTTTCAAAGCTTTTAGCTTGGTTTTCGGTCACAACGACCCCTTTTTCTGCCAGTTCGATTACGGGCTCAAAAATAACAGCTAACGGAAGAGAGCCGAATTTTTTGTGAACGGCCAGTATTCCTGCTACCGTGCCGGGCACTCCTATGGCCGTTGCTCCTTTTGTACTCATGTCCGGAATGACCTTACCCAAAGAATCCAAATACATATCCTTATGTGCCGCCAAAGGTGCTTTTTCCCTGTAATCTAGTCCGCCGACATCACCATCGTTCTTCCGGTAGACCATAAACCCACCGCCTCCCAGATTACCTGCGAAAGGGAAGGCCACCACAAGTGCCATTTCGGTAGCGACCATGGCATCGAAGGCATTACCTCCTTTTTTCAGGATTTCAATTCCGATTCGAGAGGCCTCTTCCCGGGCGGAAACGACCATCGCTTCCGGCGTAACAAGACCCGTAGGGGTGGCTGGCTGCTTTTTACAATGAACAAAAAATAGGAATGTCCCAATTAGAAAATAGAGGTGTGAGAGTTTCATTGGCTTTTGAATATTAAAAGGTGGCTTACCTAACAAAAATAGGACGGCAAGTCATGCCAAATTCCTAAAAATTAGTAGCTTTTATTTTCGTTTTGCTAATCTAGGGAGATAAATTTTTGCCTTGAGAAAACAATCAATTCTTCAAAAAAATCCGTGAACTCTTTTTCAAAAGAGCCATAATGTGCTTCAAGATCTAAGATGGCGAAATTCATTTTTGATTTATTTTGGGTACGTCTATTCATGCCGTTTAATACCTTACTGATTCCTTCCTTTGTAGCGTAGTTAAAAATCCAATTATCTGCAATCATATACGGCATCATTCTTTTAACTCCTATGGGAAGGATATCATAATTATCCTCCAGTAGATCATAGAAACTGTCGACAAAATCACCAAGCGGAGTGTCGGAATAGTGTTTCCAGTTCTTGGCTAAAAAATGATCGTAAAAAATGTCAACAATTACCCTACTGTAATGACTATAGTTATGGTGCAAACGCTTACTGCTTATCCTAGGAATCGGGTGGGCATCGGTAAAAGTGTCAATCTCTCGGTGCAACAAAATACCCTGTTGAATGCGTTGGGGAAGGTGGCCGAATTTGTTGCCACGGATACTGTCGGCAATGAAATTCCCAAGTGTAATATCCGTATCCTCAAAAGAGAGGTAAATATGTGCCAAAAAGTTCATGGTCTGAATTTACAAATTGCAGGATTAGTATTCACGCCAGACCCTTATATTTGCAAAAACTTTTTCACAACATGACCTTAATCAAATCGATTTCAGGAATTAGAGGAACCATTGGTGGTGAACCCGGCAACAATTTAACTCCGTTAGACGCTGTAAAGTTTGCAGCATCTTATGGCAGTTGGCTAAAGGATTATTCCAAAAAAGAAAAGCTTAAGGTGGTGATTGGTAGAGATGCTCGATTATCAGGTGAAATGATTCAAAATCTAGTGGTCTCTACTTTGGTCGGTCAGGGTATCGATGTAATCGATCTAGGCCTTTCGACGACACCAACCGTAGAAATTGCGGTTCCGATGGAAAAAGCAGATGGTGGTATCATATTGACAGCTAGTCATAACCCGAAACAGTGGAACGCCTTGAAATTGCTCAACGAAAAAGGAGAGTTTTTAAATGCCGAACAAGGGGCTAAAATTCTTGAAATAGCAGAGGAGGAGGGTTTTGAGTTCGCGGAGGTCGATGATCTGGGCCGTATTACCAATAACGATTCCTATATCGATATTCATATCGATGAAGTATTGAACCTTGACTTGGTAGACGCGGACACCATCAGAAAAGTAGGTTTCAAAGTGGTGGTCGATGGAGTTAATTCTACGGGGGGGATAGCTATTCCCAAATTATTGGAGGAGTTAGGAGTAGAGGTAGTGAAGCTCTATTGTGATCCTACCGGTCATTTTCCGCACAACCCGGAACCTTTGAAGGAGCATTTGGGTGATATTTCTTCTAAAGTAATTGAAGAAGGGGCCGATTTTGGCATCGTAGTCGATCCGGATGTGGACCGTCTCGCGTTTATCGACAATATAGGGGAGATGTTCGGGGAAGAATATACGTTGGTCGCATGTGCGGATTACGTCTTGGGTAAAACTAAGGGGAACACCGTTTCAAATCTTTCTTCTTCGAGGGCCTTACGTGATATAACCGAAAAGCATGGCGGAACCTATGAGGCGGCGGCCGTGGGGGAAGTGAACGTGGTTACCAAAATGAAAAAAAACAAAGCTATTATTGGAGGAGAGGGCAATGGTGGAATCATATATCCAGCGAGCCATTACGGTCGTGATGCCCTGGTAGGCACCGCGTTGTTCTTAATGCTCATGGCTGAAAAGGGAGGCACCGTTGCCGAACTGCGGGCCAGCTATCCGTCTTATTTTATGGGCAAGAAGAAAATACAGCTTACTCCAGATTTAGATGTCGATGGGCTATTAAAAGCCATGGCGCAAAAATACGCCAAAGAGGAAATTTCGACCATTGACGGTGTAAAGATCGATTTCGCTGAGAATTGGGTGCATTTAAGAAAATCGAACACCGAGCCGATTATCCGAATTTATACGGAAGCCAAAAGTCAAGAAGAAGCGGATAGGCTAGGAGACCGTATAATTTCCGAAATAAAGGAAATAGCAGGCTTTTAACAAGTTAGAAAAGAAACATAGTGGTGCGCATTGTAATCTTTACATTTTTATTCTTTTTCACCCATATCAAGGGCCATTCCCAAAACGGGAAGGATACCCTTCGAGTAATGACATTCAACATACTTCATGGGGCAACGGTTAAGAATGACTTTAATTTAGACACTATTGCTGGCGTAATCCAAAGCTTCCAACCGGATCTAGTGGCACTTCAAGAGGTAGATTTCAAAACCAAGAGGGCAAAAGGCTATGACCTACCCACCGAATTGGGTTTTCGGACCGGAATGGTTTCCCTTTTTGCTAGGGCCATGTACTACGATGGTGGTGAGTACGGGGAAGCCATATTATCACGATATACTTTAGTTGGTAGCGAAAACCTTGATTTGCCCCATTTACCGGCTTCCGAACCTAGAGCAGCCCTTGTTGCACGTATAAAGACAAGTAAGGGAAACACAATTCAATTTGTGGGGACACATTTGGATCATCTGAATGAAAATACGGATCGAAAAATGCAGGCCAAGGCCTTAATAGATAAGCTGGGCGATACGCCGTACCCTACCATTATTGCCGGTGATTTGAATGATGGCGCTCACAGCGAGACCCTGCAAATTTTAAAAACGAAATTTTCAAAACCACAAATTTCTGAAGCCCTTGTGAATACTTGGCCTTCCGATGCACCAAAGCGAAACCTAGATCATATATTGTTCAACAGAACTGAACAGTGGGAGGTGTTAGATTACACCGTTCACTGCGAAAATTATGCCTCCGACCATTGTGTTGTCACAGCGACCCTCGTTTTCACTCCTTGATAGCAGTTTTGTTCAGAAAGTGTGCACGATTTAGTTTTGCGGTCTTGTGGTTCCCCGTATGATGCCACCCAGGTGGATTGAAGATATATTTGATTTTGTTGAAAAATCCTGGAGCGTTCGCCACGTCTCTGGCCAAAGCTACAATTTCACCAAAATAGACGTCGAAAAAATTACCTGAGTTCATTTCACGTGTAATACCGTATTCAATTTCAATGTCCTTTTCTTCCTCTTGATAGGTTCCAAAAACTTTATCCCAGATGTTAAGTAAATTGCAAAAGTTGGTATCCATATACAACGGATTTCTCGCGTGATGTACCCTATGATGTGAAGGAGTCAGTATCACTTTATTCAAAAAGCCAAGTCTTCCATCTTTCAAAAGGTTTTCTCCGATGTGAATGAACGCTCTCCAGGTACCATCGATGAACATAATTAAAAAAAGCAGTTCAGGTTGTACCCCTAATAAAATACAAACTGTAGTTCTAATGGAATCAGCGTACGGAGCTTCTAGGAAAAAATGGGCATGGGTCACCGACAAATTCATATCCTCAGGGGCGTGATGCGTAGAATGAAGACACCAGAATAGACGTACCTTATGGCCCCAGTAGTGGTATAGAAAATGTCCGAATTCCCAAACGATGTATCCGTAAATAAACCAATACCACGTCAGTTCTGTTTGAAAGGGAGCCATGGGCTGCAATAAACCAATAAGATAGGTGACCATGGCAATGGCAATAAACCTGCCTATAAATCTGTTGAAAACATATATTAAAAAATTGACCTTATAAACCTTAGTTTGCGGTTTTTTATAAATAAAACCCAAAACTAATTCCAACAATAAGAGTAAGGGAATAATCGGGTAGATTAATGAAGCTATACCATCATAGGTTCGGAACTGGGAAAAATCTCCGGATTTCAAAATATCCCATGCTTGTTGTATCCCTAAAAAAATCGCGATCTCATTAAAAAAGGTTTCGATAAACTCCATATCGTTCAATTTGGTAGTTCGAAATTATGTAAAAATAAAAAAAGGTAAATCTGATATCCAAAGGTCTATCGAAACTTCTCGGGAACGTCGTTCCTATGTTTCCACCTTCTGTGGGTCCATAAATAGTGTTCAGGCTTTTCTGAAATTTGCTGTTCTACCAGTCTCAGAAACTTATCTGTTATTTCGTGAGCTTCAGTTGTCGCCCCGGCATAAGTAATAGGTATGAGTTCAGCTTGATAATAGCCTCTTTTGACTTTCGAAACCTTTAGAAAAAAAACGGCTAGATCTAGTTTTCGTGCCAAAATCTCTCCTCCACCGATAACAGGCACGGTGACTCCCATGAAATCCGTCCAATAGTAAGCGAGATGCTTTTGCGGCGATTGATCGCTAACCATTCCGTAAGTACTTCTTACCTCATTTTTTTGGTTTAAAATGGCAGTTTTAACGACTTGCTTTTGAGTCAATAAGGTCGTGTTCCATTTGGCCCTTACTTTTCTAACCCAACGGTCAAAATAGACATTGCCGATTTTTTGGTATACCGCATACCCTTTGGATTCTACATAATTGTTAATGCTTACGTTCCATTCCCAGTTTGCGTAGTGGGCACAAAGTATAATAATACTCTTTGTTTTTTCTATTTCCTTTATTTCTTCAATGTTTTGTATGGCATAGCGCTTTTCTACTTCAGCTTTTGAAAGATTCATGGTCTTGACCATCTCAATGAACATATCACACATATGCCTAAAAAAACTCTTTTGGAGCGTGTCGATCTCTTTTTTCGATTTTTGAGGGAAGACCAGTTCAAGGTTCTCACGAACTACGTTTTTTCGATAACCCACCACATGGTACACGATAAAAAAAACGAAATCCGAAAAAGCATAAAGCAAAGGTTGGGGAAGAATAGATATAAGCCATAGTAGGGGATAGGCTAAAATGAAAACGAGCAACTGCATAGTTGATTTTTACTGGGCAAATATAGCTATATTTGAACCGATAATAAGAGAATTTCATGTATGACATACACCTGGCGACCATTGGGATTATCGCCGCCAATATTTTGACTTCCATTAAGGGTTTCAATGATTCATCATTTTTCGAACGGTATAAATTCAATATTTCTGCCATCAAGGCAGGACAAAAAGACCGAACCATAACAAGTGGTTTCTTGCATGTTGATTTTGCCCATCTTTTCTTCAACATGTTTACCTTATATTTTTTTGCCAATGTTGTCATTTTTTGGTTTGGAGCCATTAAATTTCTAGGAATCTATCTGGTAAGTTTGGGTGCGGGAAGCTTATTGGCTCTATTTTTCCATCAAAAGGAACCCTATTATAGTGCCGTTGGAGCTAGTGGTGCAGTTACTGGAATCCTATATTCTGCTATTCTGCTGCAGCCTAATATGCAACTTGCCCTCATGTTCATTCCGATACCTTTGCCCGCTTACGTTTTGGGCATTGGCTATTTATTGTACTCTATCTATGGCATGAAGAATCGCCTAGGAAATATTGGACATACCGCACACTTCGGTGGCGCAGTAGGGGGGTACGTTAGTACCCTTTTATTCAAGCCCGATCTTATTTTTACCGATACTTGGATGGTATTACTGCTTGCCCTTCCTATTATTATCCTGTTTGTTATGGAAAAAATGGGAAAGATTTAATTCAAAAAAATAACATAGCATCATATTTTTTAGGCTATTCATCGAAAAAACGAAGGTGCCAGTATACCTAAATGTTAATTTTGTCGTTTAGTTAGAACCCAAATCTAATTGAAGTAAACCTACTTAACATGAAAAAAGTTTCACTTGTCGCCGTGGCGGCAACTTTCTTTGCACTTTCCTGTAGTGATGAAACCACAATTTATAAAGATACTGAAGATGATATTTCAATCGAAGGAAGTTCGTCCGTTCTTGAAAGCAGCATACTTTTAGACGAGGCCGGTGTTATAGAGATCGCCGACGAAAACCGTATTACCGGAAAAACGGCCAAAGGGGCTGCAGAGGAAATGGCCGGTGACTATCCCTTGACCTTGGTGGCCCGAATCGATCCGCCATCGTATAGCGGAGGTGAGAACCTTACGGCGTCGCACGTATATATCGACGGGGATTTTGCCTATGTATCTTACAATACCGTGGAGGATGGGTACGCGGGAGCGATTGATATTGTTGATGTAAGCGACCCTAACGAACCACGTGTAACTTCAAGATTATATTACACTAATGCCGATATCAATTCAATAGCATATTCTGATAGTTACGTGTATGCTGTAGGAGGCGTAGATTCCGAAAAATCCGTACGGGCCACCGCCAATTCATTTGTGGTCAAAATTCCTGCCTCCAATGGAAGAATGAACGTTAGTGGGGATTTGCTCTACGGCTTTCAAGAAGGTTTCAATGCTACCGACATTAAGGTAACATCGAATGCGGTTTTAGTAACGAGTGGAAAAGACGGGCTGTTAACCGCCTACAACAAATCAGACCTGACCATATTGAACGATGTTTCCTTCGCTGACTTGCGCTCTGTGGCTGTCGATAACAACACTATAGCCATATTGGATGGTAGTACCGGTGTTAGTCTTTTAGACAACAATCTTAATCTCACCAAAGAAATTGCTATTGATTCAGACTTTGGGCTTTACAGCAAAAGGACCTTAGCCCTTAGCACTGACGAAATTGTGGTCTCAGAGGGTTCGAAGGGAGCTGGAATATATAATAGGTCGACAGGTGCCCTATTAGAGCATGTACCTATACTTATAAACCCCGAAGGGGTCGCACCGAGCGACATTGTAACGAATGCCGTTGCAATCAATGAAAATGTCTTATTAATGGCCAACGGAGGGGCGGGCCTTAGTCTATCGGAAGATCAAGGTGATAATACCGATTTAGTCGGGGTTATTGAGCTGACCGGTTCTATAAACTACGTGGCATCGAAAGGAGATTATATTTTCGCCGCTTCCGGGAAATCGGGACTACAGATCGTAAAATTAAACAGACCAAGTGAGAGCTTGGCGACACGATGCTCATCGCTACCCTTCTATTTCGGTAGTTCAAATCTCAACGTAAATACGGGGGAAACCAAAGAATATAGCGGAGCGAAATGGTTTAACACCATTAATGTGAATGGCTCTTTATTGCTCTGTGGTATTTGGACCGTGAGTAACAATACCACTATTAATGAAAGCGGTTTGTTCGAAATGAGCGGAAGCTTGACCATCGGACGAAACAATAAGCGAAAAAACATCACTGTAAACAAGAATGCCACTTTACGAATTGAAGGGAACCTTACCGTCTATGGAGATATAATACTTAATGACGGGGCAACCATAGAATTTTTAGGTGACGATAACGTGGTCAATGTATTTGGACGTGTTCGAAAGAATGGTAATACAACCGTTCAAGGTGCATTTGACGATTTGCGAGGGGCCTTTTAACCCGAAAACAACGAAAAATCAATTTAAAAAAAGCCCCGATTTTCTATCGGGGCTTTTTTAAGTTCGAAGTATTTTGTGCTATTGTAAAAGCTCGGCTACTTTGGCTTCTAAGGCAGGGCCTCTTAGATTCTTCGCCACAATAATTCCGTTCTCATCCAACAAAAAAGCCGCAGGTATTGCATCTACATTATAGAGCCTTGCAATTGGATCATTAAAATAAGCCACATTGGAAACATGGTTCCATGCCAAACCATCGTCGGCAATGGCTTTTTTCCAGGCATCTTCTGTTCTATCCAATGAAACCCCTAAAATGTTCAGCCCTTTGTCATGAAACTTTTCGTATACTTTAACCACATTAGGATTTTCGGCCCTACACGGTTTGCACCATGCGGCCCAAAAGTCGATCAAGGTCACTTTTCCCATCACATCTTTTAGGGCAAGTTCTTTTCCTTCCGGATTTGGCGCCGAAAATTCAGGAGCTTTGGCTCCGATAGATGTGTTCTTTTCATTGGCTTCCCTCTGCATTACCATCTCCAAATTTTGTGCGACCATCGTCGCCGCTTTAGATTTTTTAATTTCAGGGGAAAGACCATCGTATAACGACTGGGCTTCACTGGCCGTTACACTACCTTGCCCGATGGCCCGGTCTATCAGTAGCACTGAAATAAGGGCATCAGGATGATTCTTAATGAAATCAAGTTCGAAATTTTTGTATTCTTCCTGAAGTTCGGCCATCTCGTCCCTTAGAGCGTTAGCAGTGGCTTCATCTGCCTTCGTCATGTCTTGTTGTATAGATTGGGCCTGCTGCGTGAGATCCTTTTGTGCTTCCATGAAATCGGTAAAAGTATCGTTTTGAGGGGTACCGCTTACCTCTGCAAAACTTAGGCTATCTTTTTGGGCAGAAAATTGAATTTCACCATTTTCTACAATGACCGCATGATATCCCATCAAATTATCGATAAAGACGTATTGCATTTCAGGTGTTTCGGTTTGTCCTTTAAAAACAAATTTACCATTTTCGACAGTGGTTGAATCGATATCCACAGGTTGGTTATCCTCCCCAATTCCCCTTAAAAACACTGTGGTTCCGTTTTCTACTTCGCCGCTGATCGTTCCATTTATAGTATAACCCGCCGACTGCTGGTTACAGGCCAGGACGGCGAAAACAATACAAACAGATAGTACTAACTTTTTCATCATTTTTATTTAAGATTCGGCAAATGTAGGTATATCTTAGAACATAAAAAAGCCCTTAACATCTACATGTAAGAGCTTTTAACATCTTGTTAATACCGTGGGTCTCAGAACTGGTAACGTACCCCTAGGGCAATGTCAAAATCAAAATTATCAGAAAACTCGTCATAACCGATAATTCCAATTTCCGGTCTAAAATCTAAAGAAAGTAGTAGCGGAAAGTCAAAGTTATATTCAATTCCTACATCACCAGCGGCAAAAACAAATAGACCTCCATCGGGACTATAAGGTAGGTTGTTCCTCAGTCTAGGTTCGAAGTCCACGTTACCAAGTCCACCACCGAAGCCGTAAAACCACTGGAACCCTCCATCGATGGGGAGTACCCACTGATACAGTCCTGCCAACTTGAAGGCATTGTAATAACGACTATCTCTCCAGCCCAAGTCCAGTTCTAGTCGATTATACCTTCGAATTTGCTTTTGATAAGATATTTCAGCTCCGAAACCGTCGCTGTCACCCAATCTAAGCCCAAGGGCATGATTTGAAATTTCTTGTGCGTTTGCTGAAAAAGCAATCAAAATCAAGGTGCCAAAAAGTACTTTTGATAATTTCATACGTGTAATTTTAAAAAACGGGTAAATTGCGAAAAGAGACCCGTTTCATAGTTTCGTTCAAAGATTTATAACTTAATTTTGCTATCAAAATTGTTTAGAGTGCTTAAAAACTTACTTCAAGAACTAGAACCGAATCTAGAGGGTGAATTGCTACAAGATGGGCTTTCCAAGGCTCTTTATGCAACAGATGCTTCGGTGTACCGAAAAATCCCATTGGGTGTGGCCTTTCCCAAAACTTCTGAGGATATAAAGAAACTAGTTGTCTTCGCAAGGCAGCACAAGGTCGGACTCATACCTCGAACAGCGGGTACCTCTTTGGCCGGGCAATGTGTGGGTGACGGTATTGTGGTCGATGTTTCGAAATATTTTACGAAAATCATCAATTTAGATGAGGAAAAGAGGCAAGTAACGGTTCAACCAGGAGTAATCAGGGACGAACTAAATCAATTTTTGCATCCCTACGGCCTCTTTTTCGGACCGAATACCTCCACAGCCAATCGTTGTATGATCGGGGGCATGGTCGGAAATAATTCTTCGGGTACCACATCCATTCAATATGGAGTAACCCGTGATAAGGTTGTGGCCCTTAAAACCATACTTTCCGATGGCACCGAGGCGGAGTTCAAGGCGACATCCGAAGCTTTTTTTCGGAATAAAATGAAAGACGATACCCTTGAAGCACTTATTTATAAAAACGTATTTAAAGAGCTTTCAAACAAGAGTGTACAAGAAAATATAAAGAAGGAATTCCCGAAAACAGAAATCCATCGTAGAAATACCGGTTATGCGGTAGATGAACTACTCAACAACAGTCTTTTTGGAGAGGTCGAGGCTGAATTTAACATGTGTAAGCTACTTAGCGGTAGCGAAGGAACTTTGGCCCTTACCACCGAGATCACTTTACAGCTCGATGAAATACCGCCACCATTGTCAGCTATGGTGGTTACCCACTATAGCACCTTGGAAGACTGTCTCGCGGATGTGGTTCCTGTAATGCAACACAAGCTTCATCTATGTGAAATGATGGACAAAGTTATTTTAGATTGCACCAAGAACAATCGCGAACAGCTGAAAAACCGTTTTTTTGTAGAAGGGGATCCCGCAGCATTGCTCATGCTGGAAATAAAGGCTAATACCGAAGCAGAGCTGGAGCTGCAGTTGAAAGAACTTGAAAGTACGATACGCCTTTCAGGCCTCAGTTACGCCAATCCGGTGCTGCGGGGTGCAGATATTTCAAAGGCCATTGAACTGCGCAAGGCCGGACTCGGTTTGTTGGGTAATATGGTCGGAGATCGAAAGGCCGTGGCCTGTATCGAGGATACCGCAGTGGCTTTGGACGATTTAAGGGCTTTTATTGGAGAATTCACCAAGATTATGGAGCGATATGACCAAGATGCCGTGTATTACGCCCATGCTGGTGCCGGTGAATTGCATCTTCGGCCTATATTGAACCTAAAGAAATCTGCTGATGTTGGAATGTTTAGGGGAATTACGACCGATGTAGCCAAACTGACCAAGAAATATCAAGGTTCGTTCAGTGGTGAACATGGTGATGGTATCGTAAGGGCCGAGTTTATTCCCTTGATGATAGGAAATGAGAATTACGAACTACTTCGTAGAATAAAATCGTATTTCGACCCGCACCATATTTTCAATCCAGGAAAAATTGTGGATGCTTTTCCTATGGATGAGTCTCTGCGTTACGAAGTAGATAGATCAGAACCCCAAATTGCGACCGTATTAGATTTCTCGGATAGTGAGGGGATTTTAAAAGCAGCAGAAAAGTGTAATGGTAGCGGTGACTGTAGAAAAACCCATCATATGAACGGGGGCATGTGTCCGAGTTATCATGCGACCAAGAATGAAAAAGACACCACCAGAGGACGCGCAAATGCCTTACGTGAGTTTTTAACGGTGTCCGATAAAAAGAACAGGTTTGATTCCACAGAACTTAAGGAAGTTTTCGATCTCTGTTTAAGCTGTAAGGCCTGCGCAAGCGAATGTCCTAGCAATGTCGATGTGGCCACATTAAAAGCGGAGTTCCTCTATCAATATCAAGAGGCCAACGGTTACCCGGTCCGGAATAAATTATTTGCCTACAATACGACATTAAACCGTCTTGGCAGTAAGGTGGCAGGTTTGACCAATGCCGTCTATGAGTCTACCTTTTTAGGCGGTCTGTTAAAAAAATCTGTAGGTGTCGCCGAACAGAGAATACTTCCGAAGGTTTCAAAATTTGATTTCAGTAAGTGTTTGAAAGATGTTGAAAAACAATATGTTGCAAAAAAACAAAAAGTAGCACTCTACATTGATGAGTTCACACGGTATCTTGATATTGAACTGGGGAGAGATGCCATTGAAGTTTTGTTAAAATTGGGGTACGAGGTGGAACTTTTCTTTGGGGAAAGCGGACGCACTTATATTTCGAAGGGTTTTCTGAAACAAGCAAAAAAGTTGGCTAACGATAATATACCATTGTTAAAAAAGTATGCAGATTCGGGAATTCCTGTTGTAGGATTGGAACCTTCTGCAGTTTTAACCTTTCGCGATGAATACAAACGGTTATGTACTGATTTGGAAACAACAAACGCTATCGCACTGAACACCTTTTTAATCGAAGAATTTCTGGCCAAGGAAATACAAAAAGGTGAAATTTCTTCGGACCAGTTCTCGAAGGAAACGAAGCGTGTCAAAATTCACAACCATTGTCACCAAAAGGCCCTGAGCAGTCAAAAGACAACTTTTGATGTTTTGAACCTGCCCGAAAACTACTCTGTCTCTATAATAAGTTCGGGCTGTTGCGGAATGGCGGGATCATTTGGTTACGAGAAAGAACATTATGAGGTCAGCATGAAAATAGGGGAGCTTAAGTTATTTCCATCGGTTCGGAAATCATCCGAAGACACCATTATTGCCGCTAATGGCACTAGTTGTAGGCATCAGATTTTTGACGGAACGAAGAGAAAGGCTCAACATCCGATATCTATTCTAAATGAGGCACTGCTTTAAGTACATCATTATCTATGGTAGGAAAAAGTAAGGGGGAAGCCAGAAGATGTTATAGGTAAGATGATATTAATTTAGTATGGCGTAGGGTGTGATTTTGGCCAACATTGATTTTAAATTTACCTTTGTGCGAAGAACTAAGGTGAATAGCACGTCTTAGAAAAACTGAGAAAGTTGGCTCTTTCTTAATATCACTATTCATATACGATAAACAATGGCGGGAAATACTTTTGGCAATCTTTTTAAACTTACCACTTTCGGGGAATCACATGGGGTCGCGATTGGTGGTGTACTGGATGGTTGTCCTTCGGGTATCGAGATTGACCTACAGGCGGTTCAAAACGATCTTAACCGGAGAAAACCGGGCCAATCGGCTATTGTTACCCAAAGGAAAGAACCCGATACCGTGGCATTCTATTCCGGTATTTTTGAGGGGAAAACGACGGGAACGCCAATCGGTTTTGCCATTCATAATACGAACCAAAAGTCAAAAGATTATTCCCATATCAAAGATTCGTATCGCCCGTCGCATGCAGATTATGTCTATGATCAAAAATATGGATTTCGTGATTATAGGGGAGGAGGACGTAGTTCTGCACGGGAGACGGCGAGTAGGGTAGTGGCAGGGGCCATCGCCAAGCAGTTTTTATCTTCCGTCAATATCAAAGCTTTTGTCTCACAAGTTGGCACTTTAAAGCTTGAAACGCCATATCAAGAGCTTGATTTCAACTTGATCGAGTCAAACCCTGTTCGTTGTCCTGATACGGATATGGCGATGGAGATGGAGGAGTATATCAAAAAGATAAGAAAAGAAGGAGATACCGTCGGAGGAGTCATTACTTGCGTAGCACAAAACGTACCTATTGGCCTGGGAGAACCTGTTTTCGATAAGTTACATGCGGAACTCGGAAAGGCGATGCTTTCTATTAATGCCGTTAAGGGATTTGAATATGGTAGCGGTTTCGCAGGAGTACAAATGAAGGGTAGTGAGCATAATGATCAATTCAAAACCGATGGAACTACGAAAACCAACCAAAGTGGCGGTATACAGGGCGGTATAAGTAATGGCATGGACATTTATTTCAATGTGGCCTTTAAGCCCGTGGCAACCCTTATACAACCCTATGAGACCATAGATAAAGAAGGCCAAAAGGTGCAGGCCAAAGGCAAGGGAAGACATGACCCTTGCGTGGTTCCAAGGGCGGTTCCCATTGTCGAAGCCATGACCGCATTAGTCTTGGCAGATTACACTCTTATCAACCGAACCATAAAAAAATAATCGCCCAGAATTAATTATACGATGGAGTTTTGATAGTTCTTCTTAAAATGCAATCCGGCCCTGGTTATAATATGGCTTTCGACTGCGAATATCACATTTTTGATCATTTTTTTCTACGGTATTCTTAACTATCAGAATTTCTTTGTAGAAACTATTTTCATTGCTCATTTTACCTTTCTTCCTTCCATTCAAAAATAGTATCTTACCTGTCAAAAGGATACTTCATGCGTAAATTAGAACTGCATTGGCAAATATTGATAGGAATGGTCGCAGGCATTCTTTTCGGCTTCATAATGACCCTGTTTGATTGGGGTCCCAAATTTGTTCAAGACTGGATAAACCCCTTGGGAACTATTTTCGTAAAACTTTTGAAGCTAATCGCCATACCGCTAATATTAGCCTCTCTGGTAAAAGGGATTTCGGATTTGAAGGATATTTCAAAGTTCAGAAATATAGGTTTGCGTACCATTGCCATCTATATCGCTACGACCATAGTTGCTATAACTATAGGCCTTGTTCTTGTGAACCTTATCAAGCCTGGTAATGGTATATCCGAAGAAACCATAGCTAAATTGACGGAAACGTATTCCACGGATAGTGGCGTTACCTCAAAACTGGAAGAGGCTTCGAGACAAAAACAAAGCGGTCCTCTACAATTTTTAGAGGATATGGTTCCTGACAATGCGTTCGCCGCCCTAGGAGACAATAGTTTAATGCTGCAGGTTATATTTTTTACAATCTTTTTGGGTATTTCGATGCTGTTGATAGGAGAGAAAAGTGCAAAACCCCTTAAGAAGTTTTTTGATTCTTTAAACGAGGTGGTTTTAAAAATGGTCGATTTGATTATGTTAACCGCTCCAATCGCTGTTTTCGCTTTATTGGCCAACGTCGTAGTCTCTTCTGGCGACCCCGATTTGCTCTTGGCTTTACTTAAGTATTCAGGAGTAGTAGTACTCGGGTTATTATTGATGATTGTTTTTTATAGTATTGTGGTCGCTTCATTTTCAAGGTATAATCCACTAACTTTCCTTAGCAAGATAAGTCCTGCGCAACTGTTGGCCTTTTCCACAAGTTCAAGTGCGGCAACGCTACCTGTAACTATGGAAAGGGTTGAAGAGCATATAGGGGTACATAAGGAAGTTTCAAGTTTTGTATTACCGGTAGGTGCCACTATTAATATGGATGGTACAAGCCTCTATCAAGCCGTTGCGGCCGTTTTTATTGCAGAAGCACTAAACTTTGACCTCACCCTTGCTGGTCAGCTAACCATTGTATTGACGGCATTGTTGGCCTCAATTGGCTCAGCTGCCGTGCCTGGGGCAGGTATGGTGATGTTGGTTATTGTGCTTGAAGCTATCGGTTTTCCTCCTGACAAGTTGGCTATCGGCCTTGCTCTAATATTTGCCGTTGATAGACCCCTAGACATGCTTAGAACCGTAGTCAACGTAACCGGTGATGCTACTGTGGCCATGATAGTGGCGAAATCAGTAGGGAAAATGGGGGAGCCCAAAGTTAAAAATTGGGACGATCATCTCGAGGAGGTCAAATAGATAAAAAATACCTCTACCTATTTTTCGGCCCGTTTGTCCAACGCGTCGTTTCATCAATTCATCTAATCTTTGAACTGGCGGTATTTCGACATGGTGAACATATAGATACCATAACATACCAGACCGGCCGCCACGACTCCCATTAGCCATGGGCCAGAGCTATTTTCCTGAAGAAAGGAAAAAGCTTCGGCCGTTCCCTTTAGTTCTTCTCCGGATCCCGTTGGTCGCATGGCAGCTTTCGCAAAAAAGTACGCAATGATGCAAGTTAAAATTCCTCTGGAAATAAGGCCCGCATACCCCATATTCTTAATGAACTTTCGTTTGGTGGCATCTGCCATGGATTTAATATCGAATTTTTTTAAAAAGTCGCCCTTATATGCCTTAATAAATTGATAGATACCCTTAATACCTAGTGCAACTGCCAACCCTAAGAAAATAAATTTTCCGGTTTCCCCTGTCAACATTGAAGAACTAGAACCACCCCCAGAGCCCGAAGGCTCTTTAAAAATATCAATAATGGCAAAAAATCCTAATCCCAGGTAGAGTAATCCACTAATAAAAAAGCTGACGCGTTTGACGACGCCCTTTGAATCATTACCAATATGTTCCGGATCTTGGATACTTTGAATGAATCGCCATACGGCATAACATATAAGACCAATGCCCATTACGCCCAATAAAACCTTTCCAAAGGGTTGTTTCTCTAAAAAATCAAGTATTTGCAGTTTGCCTGCTTTTTCGCCCCCTAAATTGAAAGCGGCCAAAAAGGCCAACACTCCAGTTAAAGCATATACCAAACCTTTGGCAATAAAGCCCGCAAAGGCCATTCTTTTGATGTTATCATCCATATCAATTGATTATGATATAAGAATAATTATAATCAATGATTTGGATGGCCCCCATCACTTCTTTTTTTGACCAATATGAAAATTTCGCCGCTCCTTTTTCGAACTAATCCAAAAATTTGGCTCGTAATTCAGGAGTAGGTACCATGCACTGCGCTTTCCGGCCGAACCACCGATACCGGTATTTTGCGACCAGGTCATACACCATATTCCGCAGGGAGACGGGAATCCAACGAAACAAGGCCAAAACACTCCACGCGCCACCCACTTCTTTCGATATTTCCATAGCGGCTTCCGATTTCACGTAATAGGCGGTACCAGGATCAATTAGGATAATAGAATCTATTTTCGAAGTGTCTATATGACGTTCGTCAACCAATTTTCGGCCTATTTCACTTTGAAGTGCCGCAAAACGGAATACATCCTTTTTATCACGTTTGATTATATCTTGAATTGCGTTGTTACAAAGATTACAAACGCCATCAAAAAGAATGATTTTTTTCTTTTTCATAAATACAAAGGTATGAATGGCAGTGCATAATTAAACAATTTAATTATAAGCCGTCCAAAAAAGTATTAAGGTCGGTTTCCCTACCCAACTTGAGCTTTTTCTTCAAACGGTATTTTGACTTTAGAATACTATCGGGAAGTACGTTCAGGGTAGCAGCAATTTCCTTAGTAGTAAGGTTCATCCTCAAAAATGCGGCAAGGCGTATTTCCTTCTCGGAGATATCTGCGTATAAGGTCTTTAATTTCTGGTCAAAATCGTTGTGTACTTCTGCAAAATACGTCTTGAAAATCTCCCAATCTTGATCCGATGCGTTCTCTTTTTTGAGTAGCATTACCATTCTTCGGAACTCCATCTTAAACTTTTCTGGAGAATTTCTGATATTTTCAAGATTATCCATCAGTTCTTGTATGAACGTATTTTTCTGAACCAGATGCAGGGTCTGGCTGGCGAGTTCCTTTTTTTTATGCTCAATTTCCTTTCGATATATCTCTTCCTGTTTTTCTTGGGCCAATTTTTGTTTCTTTATGCGTTGTCGGAACACGAAATACAAAAGTCCAGAAATAAGAAGCAATGAAATCATTCCTACTGCATACAAGGTCTTGGTCAATTTATCAACCTTCGCCCTTTCGTTCAAGGTTCTGATTTCCTCTTGTTGAAGTGCAATTTCCGCTTCTTTTTTTTCCGTTTCATAAATGGTCTTCAGTTCTTCGATTTGTTGCGATTTTTTGGTAGTGTAAATACTGTCACTTATTTTGTAGAACCTTTTATAATCATCGTAAGCCAAATCAGATTCATTTCTGCTATTTCTAATTTCCGCCCTTGTACCAAGAGCATCCCGCAATGTGGGTAGTGCTCCAATATTTTCTGCTACGGCGATGACTTCATTAATATTTTTTAAGGCCGCATCCATATTATTTTCTGCCATATCAAGTTGTGCCAATTCGTAAAGGGCTTGTGTATGGTTCAACTTAATGTCTTGTTGCCGTGATAGGGCCAATGACTCCTCCAGAAGTTTTCGTGCCTCGTAATACTCACCGTTCATAGTACGTAGTCTGGCCAAGTCTTTTAGCGATTGAGAAATCATGGTCTGAACGTTCATTTCCCTTGCCAACAACAATGACTGCTCAAAATAAGCCTCAGCCCCTTTGTTGTCTTCTAATTTTTCGGCCGCTATTCCGGCAGTGTTTGCGGCGTATCCGAGATATATCTTGTCATCATTTGTCCGATAGATTTCCATCGCCTTTATAGCATATTTCAAGGCAGAGTCATAGTTCTGTTGTTCAAACTCGATGTCGGCCAATTGTTTAAGAGCGTCTCCCGCCCGCACTTCATCCTTGATGTCCTCAAAAAATCGCAGGGCCATCAGGGTATAATCCAAGGCAAGGGTATATTGACCTTTTTCAAAATAGATTCCACCCAGCACCTCGTATTCCGAACCCCTGAGGTCAAAATTGCCAAGGTCCGTTTGTTGCCTGTTCTGGTCTGTGTACATGTCTAGAATACGCTGTGTCAATAATATGGCCTGATCGAAATTTCCTTTTTCCCTTTCTATGGTTGCCAACGAATGAAGCGCAAATATTTGTCCGCGGATACTGTTGATACTCTTGAACCTATCGAGCGCCAGATTATGATAGTATGCTGCCGAATCATTTTTCGATTGATTGTAGTAATAGTTGCCGAACTGAATAAAGCCATTGGCCACTCCTTTTTCGTATCCGATTTTTTTTGAAAGTTCATATGCCTGTATGGCATATTTATGGGCTCCCTCCGGATCCATGAACATCATCTTTTCATGAACTCTTGACAACACTTGGGCTTTCAGGGTATCATCTGGAAGCGATTTTGCCCTTGTAATTAGGCTGTCCAATTCTTTTCTACGGTCTTGCGCATTGATGATCGTTACAATGCAAAGTAGCGAAATAAGGATGAGGTTTTTTGGTTTCATTCATGTCGGTTAAAGCAGCTTCAAGATAAGTAAAATGGATAGGTCAGGAAAGCACTTAGTTCTACATAAAAAGGTAGTCGTCCATATACTGTCCATATGTTTTGTCCCGTCATATTATTTCATTTGAAATATATTATATTGATAATCAGATATATATTATAATTTTTATCTACTTCAAAAAGCACGTTGTCCATTGTTCAAGTATAAGCCTTAATACTGATTTGTCCATACTTTGTCCATGGACAAAATTAGGTGAAAGGAGTGTTTTGGGCCTACATTCGAACAAGTTGAATCCAATACACCAAAAATTATGAAAAACAAATTATGTTCACAGAAGAAAAGCTTGATTCTTTTAACTAGCGTCATTATTTGCTTCTTGGCTTCCTGTAGCAAAGACGAGGCGGGGGAGGCCGAGCCTAAGACCAACCCTAATGCCCAGGAAATCGATGATATAATCGCCAACCTTAGTTACGATGCCTCGGCACTTTTAAATGTACAGGATACGGGTGGTGCATCATCGGAACGCACTTTAAAAAGGGAGCAACCATCACAACAGGGCCCTACTCAGGGAAATATCAGGACTTGTCTGACCCAAGAATATAGCCTAGAATCAAATTTTGATGATGTTGCCGTTCTGAGACCAACTAATGGAATTATTTGGCCGGGAGCTTTGGTCATTGGCAATGAAGGTATGCTAGACGGTGCGCCTGACCCATTTACCTTGGCCAGGGCACCTTTAACGTTGAGGTTAGATCTACCGGGTATAGGTGAGCAAGGAAATCTTAAGATAGATAACCCTTCAAATTCTTCGGTACAATCAAGTATTGACGGAGCTCTCGAGTGGTGGAACAATAATGCCTATCAAGACGGGTATGTCAATGCCTCTAACTCTTCCTATCAGGCCACCACTTCATATTCCTCAAAACAACTTAGTTTAGATGTCGGCCTAAACCTGGAATGGGCTACTGGCTCGGTAGCATCACAACTTGAATATGAAAGTTCATCCACCAAGCGTGTTGCAGCCATGGTATATAAACAAGTCTTTTATACAGTTACCATGGATACCCCTTCGAACCCATCGAGTGTCTTTGGTACAAACGTAACTACGGAACAAGTAGAGAAAGCTATAACGTCGAATACGCCTCCAGCTTATATTAATTCGGTTTCTTACGGTAGAATTATCATGTTCCGTATGGAAACTACGGACTCCAGAACATCTATTGACCTGGATGCCGTTTTGGAATATGCCGGGGGAGTTAATGCGACGGGCACCATTAATTCGGAATATGACGAGGTACTCAAAAATTCAAGCATTACAGTGGTGACCATCGGAGGGAACGCAGAGGTGGCCTCGGAAGCAATTAACGCAGCTGATATAGAAGCCGGCCCAGGTTCGCTAAATCATATCATAACCGGAAAAAATGCGGTCTATAGCAAAGATAATCCAGGGGTACCTATCGCATATACCATTCGGTACTTAAAAGACAATACGTTTGCAAAAATGGGATATACTACCGAATACAACATTGTCGAATGTGACAATTACGCTTTTGAACATAAGAACGCCTATATCAAAAAGGACTTGAGCCAGAAAATGAGATTCCGTTTTACGTATAAGGAAAGGGGAACCGAAAACTTCAAAACCGGCAAGTGGACGGAAGTCACAAAAAACAAAGTGAATACAGCGGCCAAACCACCTGCTGGAGCTCATGACGTTAGAATTCAGTTTGAATTCCTAGATGTTTTTGTCTGGACGACCATGGGCGAATTTCACCTCGATTACATAAGAAATGATACGTATTTTGAAGGATTCTGTTCCGGATTTCTATGCACGAAAATCAATGTTCGAAAATTATAGGTGTTTCCCGTATACAATTACCAAAACCGAACAGAATTAAAAGTATTTGGCAAATTGGGGCCCTAAATACTCGGGGGAACATATTTAGGGTTTTGCAGTCGGCTTCCAAGATTGGGTTCAACAACTTGGGGGTCGGCTGCCTTTTTTAAGCGAACGAATTCAGAAGAGGTGGTCCGCGCTAGCGGTATGTACAATAAGAAGTGTTGGGGTAATATTATTACTTTTTTCGCTCTACCAATTCTAGCTGGTCGACGCTTACATTGGTAGTAAACATGCCATAGTTAACAATAGCCTTGTCTTTTTCAAGACTGTCGATACTACCGACGGCCTTGCCATCGAGAAGCCGAACACGGTCACCTATTTCTAATATAGGTTTTGGAATCGACTTTTGCTTTTGTACGGCTTTTTTCTTTTCGATTTTCTTCTTTTCCCGAATACCTTTTACTTCTTTCCGAACCTCTTGTGCTACTTCGGCTTTTTTTGTTCTTTCCGCCTTTTCCTGTTTCGCGGATTTTCTTTTTCGCTTGCTATTCTCGGTTTCTACAATACGTAGAAGCTCCGATACCAGAGCTCGCTTCTTTTTGTCTTTAAAATATCTGTTGGCGACCTTGTCTATTTTTGCGCCTAGGTGAATCATTCGCTGATCATGGTCATACAGCTCTTGATAATTCTCAAGTTTTGATTTTATTTTTTCATTAAGCTTTTCAAGCCTTTGGGCCTCTTCCTTTGCTTTGGTTTCTTCCTCTTGAAGCCTTGAGCCCGTCTGCACCATTTTACTGCGTTCTTTCTGCAATTTGGCTATAGTAGCGTCAAACCGGACCTTTCCACGTTCTATCTTGTGTTTTGCTTTATTGATCAAGGAATAGGGAATCCCGTTTTTCTGGGCTACTTCAAAGGTAAAAGAACTACCTGCCTCGCCCAATACAAGTTGAAAGGTCGGTTCAAGAGTGTTTCCATCAAAGAGCATATTGGCGTTTGTCGTATGTGGCAATTCGTCGGCAAGGGCTTTCAAATTTGCGTAGTGTGTGGTAATCACTCCATACGACTGACGCTCATAGAAAACTTCCAGAAACGCCTCCGCAAGCGCGCCTCCCAACTCAGGATCGCTGCCGGTGCCAAATTCATCGATTAAAAATAAAGTATGCGCATCGCATTTTCTTAAAAAGCGGTTCATGTTCTTCAAGCGATAGCTATAGGTGCTCAGGTGATTTTCAATGGATTGGTGGTCCCCGATATCGGTGAGAATTTTATTGAACAAACAAACAGAACTTCTTTCATGAACAGGTATTAAGAGTCCTGATTGAAGCATTACTTGAAGAAGACCAATGGTTTTTAAAGTGATGCTTTTCCCTCCTGCGTTTGGCCCTGAAATAACAATGATACGATTTTCAGGATGCAATTCGATGGTCTGAGGATAGGTCTTTTCTTTTTTGGCCTTATTGCTGAGATATAGTAGCGGGTGATAGGCATCACGCAGGTACAGTCGCTGATTGAAATTTATTTCTGGCAGAAGGGCTTGAGTATCTACCGCATATTTGGCCTTGGCAGCAGTAAGATCCATGTGGCTCAAGAATTTTTGATAATCGCCTAAAAGATTGGCGAAAGGTCGAAGAGTGTTGGTCAATTCGTTAAGTATACGCTGTACTTCTTCTTTTTCATCGAATTCGAGATTATGTAGTTCACGACTGTATTTTAGCGTGGCTTCGGGTTCTATATACACAATGCTACCCGTTTTGGAAGTGCCCATTACATTTCCTTTGACCTTACGGCGGTACATGGCCTTGACCGCTAAAACCCTTCTATTTTCTACCACGGATTCGCGAATATCGTCCAGATAGTCGGAACCTGCATAGGTACTAAGTGCCGCTATAAAACTTTGGCCAATCTTGCCCTTCACCTGGTTCATCTGTTTCCGGATATTGAAAAGGGCATCGGAAGCCTTGTCTCTTACTTCACCAAAGCGGTCGATGACCTCTTCAATTTGAGTGGTTATAACCACATTAACCTCCAGTTGGGCCGAAAGCTCGAAGAGCAAAGGATAATATTCCTTGAATTTTTTTAAAAACTTTTGATGCGTAGCTACCGTCCCACATAGGGAACCAATCTTTCGAAAACCGCCGATTTCCAAAGTTGTATTATCAATCTTTAAGAGTTTTAACTCCGCATTGATTTGATCAAAACCATGATTTGGAATACGGTTCTCGCTAATCAAGGAAGAAAGGTACTCGGCCGTCTGTTGTAACAATGGCATAACCTCCTCTGAGGTTTTAGAGGGTACGATTTCCAAGGCTTTTTCTTTGCCCAACTCGGTAGTGCAACGGGCGGATACCTGTTTCAATACCGTAGGAAATTCTAAATCTTGCAGTGTTTTTTTATGTATAGATACCATACCATGCTACAATGGAGGGCAAAGGTAGCGAATCGGTTGAAAAAGTGCTGTGCTATTTAAGACAATGCGTAGATACGTTCTATTTTCAATGGAATCTGTACGTTGAACGAACCGGCATCTTCAGTGAATTAATATCAATTAAGGCGTGGGTGGCTTGTAGACCCAAGAATTACTTAATGAGTCTGCCCATAACTGAGCCCTTTACAAACGATTGACATTAATGGTGTCGTTACTTTTCAAGACGCCTTCTTTCTTCATTAAAAAAGAATAGGCAAGTCTATCGATTCCAAAAAATGTAAGGCTACTTAGCTATACCCCATGAATACGGCAACTATGATTGAAAGACCGCACAATAATAAAATAAGTAGGGTGGGAACAATAGCAATTCGCAACCATTTATTGTAAGGTATGCCACAGACCGCCAATACAGCCATTAGAGCTCCATTGGTGGGAACTATCATATCCATCATAACAGCTCCGTATTGGTAAGCCAACACACAAGTTTGTCTGGTTACACCTATCAAATCGGAAAGTGGAACCAAAACCGGCATGGTCAAAACCGCCTGACCGGAATAGCTTGGAATCGGGAAATGGAGTAGTGTATGGGAAATCATCATCAATACGGCCGATACGGTCGGAGGAAGGTATTGTAAGGGGCCGAACAGGGTATGTACTATCGTATCTATAATCATACCTTCTTTTAACACCAAGCCGATACTATTGGCCATTCCGATTATTATAGCGGCGAAAATCATTTCCTTAAAACCGGCCAAGTACATGTCCCCGGTTTTGTTGAGACCCAATTTCCCAATAAGACCGGCTAGCAATCCCAGGGCGAAGAAACAAGCCGATAATTCATTAAAACCCCAATCAAACATCAACATTCCATACACTACAACGGCAAAAGTGAGGCCCAGTAGGGCTAAAATTATTTTGCTCCCCACAGTCATGGGTTGGGGGGACGTTGAAGCTTCTTCTTTATCGATCCGGTGTTTTTTCGCATAGCGCAACAGATACCAAACCCAAACCACGAATACCAAAGCGAGTATGATAACCCGAAATTCGGCCCCGGAAAGAAGCGGTAGCCCAGCTTCTTTTTGCGCAATAAGCACAGCGAAAGGATTAGAGGGACTTAGGGAACTCCCCAGTACGGTCGAACCGTAGCTCATATAAATGACCGTAAAGACATCATACCCCAAGCTTTGGCCAAATAATATCAAGATGGGAATCATGGCTATTACTTCTTCTTGCATGCCAATAGTGGCCCCGCCCATCATAAAAAGAAACGATACAATAACTAAAGCCAAGGTCTCCCTGCCACTTAGGAGATGTACTAATTTACCAAGGCCCTGAGCAAAGGCACCCGTTTGCTCAATGACATAGAACGATCCCCCAATCAATAAGATCAGAACAATCGTTTCCGCCCGGCCGGCAATGCCCCGAGGCACGGCGAGCATCAAATCAAATGCAGATAATCTTTGACCTTCTATTTCTTTATAGGAATCACCGATCACCGTAGTGATACCTGACTCCTTGTCAACAATTCTTTCGTAAGTCCCTTGCGGTAAAATATAGGTTAGTACCCACGCGAAAAATATAAATGCCACGATAATGACGAAAGCGTTGGGGAATTTTTTCATTTCAGGATTGGGTTTGGTGGTATCCCAATGTAATAAATATCGGAATGCGATCTACTACAACGGTCATTATAATTTCACTCGGTAAAAAATTGGAATAACATCGAGAATCACGTTTCATCGGGATAGTTGTGTATCCAAAAAAAAAATTAGAATTTCACTAAAAAATAATATATTAGACTCCAGACATTGTCATGCAAACATAGCACTAAAACACTATGGACAAATGAAATCATCTTTTTTAAAGACTATCTTGGTCTTTTCGTTTTTTATAATTTATACCGGTGGATTGGCGCAAGTAACCGAAATTATCGTTCCTGATAGTACGGCAAAAATCGACAATAGATTAAAGTTTGGTATGGGCTTTGGGCTTAGTTTTGTCGGCGGCACGAATATTGGACTATCACCGAACCTGATTTATCAATTGAGCGATAAGTTTAATATCGGAGTAGGGGTACAGGGAAACTACACCGCCATCAAGGATTTAAAGCAAACTACGACCTTAGGGGCCAATCTTTTCACGGAATACAGGCCGCTAAAACGCCTGACTACCTTAATAGAATTTGCCGAATTACACGTTTCGGAGAAAACCGAGACCCCTACCGAAGTCAAGGAAAGTTTTTGGGAGTCCGTACTTTTTATCGGAGCGGGCCTCAACATTACGGATAAGATAGCCTTGGGTGCCAAATACAACCTACTGTACAAAGAGGATGAAAGTGTTTACACAAGCCCGATTATTCCTTTTGTGAACATCACCTTTTAACTTTTCACGGTAAGGCTGTGAAGGTAATTCTGCTTACCTTCTTTACATGTTATATCTTAATTCTAGACTTTAAAGAATCGATATCTCAAAGAGGGAAGCTGTATTAAAGCTTCAAAATTTATGGGCCATCGGTTTATAAGTAGTTTGGTTGAGTGCTTTATCAGGCAATTGCAACACACGTCAAAACCTTTTTTCGGCCATTCGTTGCAAGTCCGAAGTTGGCACCACTACAATTTCAAAATCGATCACACCCAAGAGTAGTTCCTCTTCCGTGAGGACCTCTACTTCCCACAGACCTTCCTTTACATTGCTTTTATAAGTATATCCTCGATATCCGCCATCACGACCTCCGGTAATTTCATATCCGATATCTTCAACAATTTCCCATTCTTGGGTATTCGAATTATACCATTTCCAGCGATGAAATATGGATTTTTCTAAGGCGGTAGGGGCAAATATCGAAGAAAAGACATATACATTTTCATTTGGACGATAGGCATACCTTAGCTTATGGTCCCTCCAAAATATGAACCACTCATCCTTTTCATAGGAGACTATATACTCCTTATTTCTTACTTCGATATTATGGGCCACTATACCTGCATCTAGGGCCAAAGGTACCGGAGGTATCATTTTTAAAAAATAAAAAAGATTGATCAATAAGTAAATAATGGCCACAAGACCGATAAGTTTGGCTAGATTAATTTCAGCTCTAGTACTAGGGCTCACCATATAAATGAGTATGATCAGAAATAGCGTACATCCCAAACTTATCGCTCCCGAAATCAAGAAAATATCCATATTTATTTTCTTTAGAAAAACGGGTATCATAAAAGTGAAAAAGGTTAGGCTAATAAAGAAATACACGCTAAACTGTAAGTATTTGTTGGATATACGCTTTTTCAAAAACTCATTGGCCAATAGTAAAAAAATCAAAATGACAAAAAATGAGGCTGTCTTGGACAAGGAAACACTCCTAGAGAAATAAATAACGTAGGCGCTTGAAAGTCCACCAAAGAAAAACTGAATGGCTAGCGGAAAATATTCTTCAAACCGCTCTAGAAACGTATTTTTCCATCGTCCATCGTCCGCAAGATTGTAGAGATATATTGTAACTGTAAGGCTGGTCATATGTAAGCACAAGACCACTAGGTCATACGTTCGGTCTATACGACCAAGGGTAAAGGAATCAAAAATAAAACCCCCAATAAAAAATAAAAGGGGGGCATATTTTTCATGCTTTCTGATAAACTTACGGAGTTTACTGTTTCTAAACCGAACCAAAGTCCTTTTCATGGAATTCTATGAAAAATGTGTATGCAAAGAAATGAAAAGGACAAAGAGAAATGGATCTTTTCGGACTTTTTTGTACCTGCAATTCAAATAACACCCTTTAACGAAGGTATACTCGGTAATTTTATGACCCAAACCTGATTACCCTCATACAAGGACAATGGAACTTCGAAATTCACACAATTTGTAGTAATTTGCACGGTACAAAAAAACAATTCCCATGCAAAAACCCCAATGGCAAACCGCCATAGCGTTCGAAGATATTACCTATAAAAAATGTGATGGTGTGGCTCGAATTGCCTTTAATCGGCCCAATGTTCGCAATGCTTTTCGACCCAAGACAACTAGTGAGTTAATTAAAGCCTTTTATGACGCACAGGAAGATACTTCGATAGGTGTAATTTTACTTTCGGCCGAAGGGCCGTCGACAAAGGATGGAGTGTATTCGTTTTGCAGCGGGGGTGACCAGAAGGCCAGGGGAGAAAAGGGGTATGTGGGTGAAGATGGAATGCATCGTTTGAATATTCTCGATGTGCAACGTCAGATTCGTTTTATGCCCAAAGCGGTCATTGCCGTTGTACCCGGTTGGGCCGTTGGAGGTGGTCATAGCTTACATGTGGTTTGCGACTTGACATTGGCCAGTAAAGAGCATGCTATTTTCAAACAGACCGATGCCGACGTGACCAGTTTTGACGGTGGATATGGCTCGGCTTATTTGGCCAAAATGGTCGGACAGAAAAAAGCCCGTGAAATTTTCTTTCTCGGCCGTAATTATTCTGCTCAGGAAGCATATGAAATGGGGATGGTGAATGCCGTGGTTCCCCATGAAGAGTTAGAAGAAACCGCCTACCAATGGGCCCAAGAAATCTTAGCTAAAAGCCCTACTTCTATAAAAATGTTGAAGTTTGCCATGAACCTAACAGATGATGGAATGGTGGGGCAACAAGTTTTTGCCGGAGAGGCGACACGCCTGGCCTATATGACGGAAGAGGCCAAAGAAGGAAGAAATGCCTTTTTAGAAAAGCGAAGGCCCAATTTTGGAAAAGATAAATACCTACCATAAAAGTTTCAATCTGAAGTATCATTTGTATGCGTTATCAAAAGCAAAAGCAACCGTGAGGTTTTTGTGATACTTAGTGCCTACTTTTAGTATAATAATTTATAATTATGAAGGCCATCCTCTTTTTTTCAGTTATACTAATTCTTTTCCTTTCGTGCTCCTCCGATGAAGTAACATCGACAAATGAAGTAGGCATGAGTGAGATGGAAAAGAATGAAAATGGTGAAGTCAAGCCCTTGACGGGTGATTTTGTTGAAGATACACATCCGACCATGGGAAAAGCTCAAATAAATATTGAGAGAACAGTATTAACCCTCACCAACTTCAAAAGTGATGACGGGCCGGTTTTAGAACTCTATCTCGCTAATGATTTAAAAGCTTCAAAGTATATTACTTTAGGTGAACTGAAGGGATTGGATGGGAATTACACTTATGATCTACCCAAAAATATTAATCTTGAGACGTACAAATACCTTATGGTCTGGTGTGTTGATTTTTCAGTAAGTTTTGGCCATGCGGTCTTGGAATAAGCAAATCGTTTAGGTGATGGTACGAACCAAAAAGGGCCTTTCCATTTCTGGAAAAGGCCCTTTTATCGAGAACACTATATGAAAATGAAAAAATTAACTACTAATTCTAAACTATACCATAAACTTAGCGGGATTTCCTTTTAGGTGAAAATTATTGTTGTGAGATAAGTGAGGTTTGTGGTGTAGGTCTAAGAATATGATATAGAAAGAATTATCCTACTCCAAATACAATGCTAATCGATAGATGCAATGATGCCCGCCAAAAAAGAGTTTATGTCAAATTCCGGTTCTTCTGCCAACCCTGTTCGTACTACCACTATATCTTTTGAAGGAAGAATAAATACCCGCTGCCCTTGAAACCCATTGGCCGAATACATATCCTTGGGAACGTCCGGATACTTTCCTCCAGCGTTCAACCAGAAGTGGGCCCCGTAAGTACCGTTCGAACCTTCGGTAGGTGTAGTAATATAATCGACCCAGGTTTCGTCGAAAAGTTGGGAACCGTTCCATTTTCCCTTGTTGAGGTATAGTAACCCAAATTTCGCCCAATCTCTTGTAGTCGCCCACGCATAGGATGATGCTACAAAATTACCTTTCATGTCCGTTTCAATAATCATTGAGTTCATCCCTATCTTATCGATTAGCGCACTGTACGGAAAATCAAGATATTCTTGCAACGAACCGAAACGTTTCCGCAACAGTCCTGATAACAAGTTAGAAGTTCCCGAGGAGTAGTTCCATATTTCGGTGGGTGGTGCGATACTTTGCTTTTCGGCCTGAACTGCAGGCATATCACTGGCAAGAAAAAGCATTTGGGTCACATCTGAAATGGAAGTATAGTCTTCATCCCATTCCAAACCACTTTGCATGCGAAGCAAATGGTTCAGGGTTATTTTTTTTCTCACATCGTCTTCCCATGCTGGTACGGGGGCTGCCATATTGAGATCCAATTTATCTTGATACTCAAGAATACCATACAAAGTAGCCAAAATACTCTTGGTCATACTCCATCCTAATATAGGGGTATCCTTAGTAAAACCTTCGGTATAACGCTCGGCCACAATATGGTTTTTATAAGCGACCAAAACGGTTCTAGTCTTTTGAATTTCAGGCTGTATAAAGGCCGTTTCGACCGCCGATTCTAGCGCATCGTAGTCGATATTGGCAAAAATCGTATCCGTCTGCTCTTTATCGCCATATGGGAAGGAACAAGGATTTTCACTGTGCTGTCGATGGGGCACCGGAAAGGTGCTACTTGGTTGGTAGGTATCGTTCACCAACATACAACCTATCCCTTCATGACAAACTGTTTTTCGTTTCATCAAGCCATATATCGAAGCTGTAGTGCTTAAACCATTATTTTCTACTTTGGCCAGGCTTATCAACGGCATATTATTGTCATGCTGAAGTACTGATTCTGGGCTCCTTCCGGTTATGAATACCGTAGAAGCCATATTCTTTGATGCGTAACCCGAAATGATATTGAGTTTAGGGTATTGTAAAAAAATGACGACCCCTAAGAATAGTGCTGGTATGAGCCAAAGAATTTTTTTTATTTTCATAAAAATATGATAGTGGTGTTGAAAAAGAAACATCGTAAAAATAATTCAATTCACGGAACAGTAAATCTTATTTTATAAATTGCCCCTATGAAAGTACTTGTACCTTTAAACATTCCCGATGCCGGTATTGAGCTTATGAAAAAGGCAGGCCTTGAAGTGACCAAATGGACCGAAGATCTGCCTATGACCAATCAGCAATTGAACCAAGCGACAAAGCAACATGACGCCCTCTTAAGCACGGGTAATTATAGTATCGATGAGGCATTCATAAAGGATAACCGACATTTGAAAATTATCTCTCAGTTTGCGGTAGGTTATGACAATATTGACTTAAAAACAGCAACGGAACTGGGTATTCCAGTAGCCAATGCACCCAATGCCATGACCGATGCTACCGCCGATATTGCGTTCGCACTTTTACTCGCTGTCTCTCGAAAAATGTGCTATATGCACAAAAAGATAGACAAGGGTGAATGGAGTCATTTTCGTCCACAAGCCCACTTAGGTATTGAACTGAAGAATAAAACGGTCGGTATTTTTGGGTTGGGGAGAATCGGGCTTGAGTTTGCCAAACGTTGCAAAGGGGCCTATGGTATGAAAATTCTTTATTGCAATCGAACCGATAATGACAAAGCGGAAAAAGAATTGGGAGCAACCAAAGTTTCATTTGAAGACCTTTTGAAATACAGTGATATTATTTCTGCGCATTGTGCCCTGACAGAAGAAACGACCCATAAATTTGATATGTCGGCCTTCAATAGCATGAAAGAGTCGGCCATTTTTATCAACACTTCGAGGGGGCCGGTTCATCACGAAATGGATTTGATCAATGCCTTAAAAACAAAACATATATGGGGGGCGGGGCTCGATGTGACCGACCCTGAGCCAATGAAATCCAACAATCCGCTATTAACTATGGAAAACGTAGCTGTAACTCCCCATATCGGATCGGCAACGGTCGAAGCACGAAATCGTATGTCGATCTATGCGGCAAGTAATATTATAGCCCTTTATAAGGGAGAAAAAATACCGTATCAGGTTCATACCTCATAGCGTGCAGCGTCGATAATTTGTTGGGGATGTTACCTTCGTTGAATCATAGATTGTAGGGTATTGTTATCATATGGGTACGATGGGATTATGAAACTTCTAAAAAGCTAGCTTTAAAAGACCTTCTTATGAAACCAATCATGCAAGCCAAGGTTTTTATAGTACTTGTTCTGCCTTTTCTCTTAGTTTGCTGTGGCGGGGCGGATAAAGATTACATTTGGAAAAATAGGGAAGTAACTGTTTCTGCCTATAATTCGTTAGCCTCGCAAACCGTAGGAAACCCTAGTGTTGCAGCATGGGGCGATACTTTAGTTAATGGTATGAGGGTGGTTGCGGTATCACGCGATTTGATAGGCTTAGGATTAGGCTACGGTACTCAGGTTAAAATAGAAGGTCTTAAGGGCATTTATCAGGTCAAGGATAAAATGCACTCAAGATATCGAAACCGTATCGATGTTTTTATGGGCAAAGACCTCGAGAGGGCAAAGAACTGGGGCCAAAAGAAACTGACCATAGCCTACAGAGTAAAACGCGATACGATAAGAAGCAAATAATTATGAAGAAACTACTACTCGTTGTATGTGGAATGATTTATTTATGGAGTTGTAAATCAAGTAAAGAAGCCTTCAACCCACCTACTATTATCGATACCCCAATTAAATTTAATGAACAGCGAAGGGAACTTACACTGCAATATATGAGGGAAAGGTATGGGCTGGAAAAAGAGGAGCCGACCATTGTTCCAAAAATGATTGTGCTGCACTGGACAGTAATTCCCACACTTAAGCAATCTTTCGAAGCCTTTGACCCTCCCACCTTACCAGATTGGAGACCAGATATAAAAGGCGTTAGTGGTCTTAATGTGTCTTCCCAATTTTTAGTGGATAGAGATGGTACCATTTATCGCTTGCTTCCCGAAACTACGATGGCAAGGCACGTAATAGGTTTAAATCATTGCGCCATAGGAATTGAAAACGTAGGCGGTACCGAAGAATTACCCTTGACTACGGCTCAAGTTCATTCTAACATACAATTAGTCAATTATTTAGCAACTAAATATGATATAGATTATTTAATAGGGCATTATGAATATACGCATTTTGAAGGTCATCCCCTATGGCTAGAAAAAGATGAAGATTATCGCACCCAAAAGACGGATCCAGGGGAAGATTTTATGCAAAAGGTTCGTGAAGCCACCAAAACCTTTAATTTTGAACCTGTACCCGACAAATAATATTTATTATATGAAAATCAAACTAGGCGTTTTGGCCTTATTCTTTATGCTTTTTAGTTATGGTCAAAACCAGACCATTACCGCTTCTCTCTACGAAACCTATGATACCTATAAAGAAGCTGCTCTTGACAAGCGCCGCATAAAACATAGCGAATTGCAACCCTTAATCAATAGATATCGTGAAAACCCTGATTTTGAGGTGACCAAGGTTGGGGAATCTATAGAAGGCAGGGATCTTTCTTTGATCAGCATAGGGAAAGGAACAACCGATGTTTTTCTATGGTCGCAAATGCATGGAGATGAACCTACGGCTACACAGGCCATGTTCGATATTTTTAATTTTTTGGCCAGTGACGACTTTAAAAATGAAAAGAATACAATTTTAGATTCGCTTCGACTACATTTTCTGCCTATGTTGAATCCGGATGGGGCGGAAGTTTTTCAAAGAAGAAACCGATTGGGCATCGATGTAAATAGAGATGCCCTTCGTCTGCAATCTCCAGAGGGAAAGACCTTGAAAAGAGTAAGGGATAGCCTAGAGGCGGCGTTCGGTTTCAACCTGCATGACCAAAGTACCTATTACAATGCCGAACGCACCGAAAAACCTGCGACAATTTCGTATCTCGCACCCGCCTATAATTATGAAAAAGAAATAAACAAAGTACGTGCGAATGCAATGAAGGTCATTGTTTTCATGAACAACATCATTCAAAAATATGCTCCAGGCCAAGTAGGTCGTTATAACGATGACTTTGAGCCCCGGGCATTTGGCGATAATATTCAAAAATGGGGTACCAGTGCTATTTTAATCGAATCGGGTGGATATCCTGATGATGTGGAAAAGCAAGAGATACGAAAGTTAAATTACGTATCGATTCTTTCCGCGATTTACACCATAGCCGAAGAAAGTTACAAGGACATTCCCTTAACAGACTATGAAAAAATTCCTGAAAATGACAGAAAATTATTCGACCTAAAAATTGAGCGGGCTACCTATGAACTCTTGGGAGAATCGTACATGCTCGACCTGGGCATTAATAGGCTTGAAGTAGACAAGGCAGATCATAACGATTTTTGGTACAGCAGTCGTATTTTAGATCAGGGCGACCTATCTACTTATTATGGTTATGAAACTTTTAATGCCTCTGGATATACGATAAGACCAGGAAAGGTTTATCCTCAAGTAGTACCTTCGCAATCCGAATTGGAGAATTTGGCAATGGATTCCCTTTTACGGTCCGGTTACACCTATGTGCGTTTGGAAAACATTCCCAATGAACAACTAGAATCCACTTACCCGGTACACCTTATCGGTAAAAAATATAAAGTCCCGGAATTCAATTTGGAAATCGGTATAAACCCTACATTTCTTCTAGAGAAAAATGGAAAAATCGAGTATGCCGTAATTAATGGGTTTCTTGTCAATGTAGAGAAACCCTTCAATGCTAATCTTAAAAATGCCATGATCTACCGATAGCCTTTTACACTAGGAACAGCTTTAGTAGCCGAAACGAATCACGGTATGTGATCCATGAAGGGCCAAAAGCACATACGAGTAAACTATTAAGGTGACGATAATTAAAAATAGGGTCAGGGCGGTAACTTTAGACCATCTCGGCATTCCGTTCAAGGCCGTGTTGCGAACTATTACATTGAGTACATCCATAATTTCTAGCTTTACGATTATTCATAGCTGTTCGTATTTAAGGATGTAGGTTTTTGATAAGAACTTTGGAGTGCTCTCACTCAGTAAACAAATATTCGGCCATAAACCCTACCGATCGTATTTTTTTTCGTCGAAATGCAATAAAAAAGGAAGAACTGCGACGTTCTTCCTTTTTTCAATTTCCAATATAAGCGGCTTTAAGCTTAGGATAGACTTAAAGTGTTTCAGAATCCAATAGCGCGAAGAACTTATCAAGATTAGGTATGATTACAATTTTAGTACGCCGGTTTTTCGCCATATTCTCCCGTGAATCATTTTCGACCAATGGTAAATAGCTGCTGCGGCCAGCGGCGATCATCTTCTTGGGATCAACATTGTATTTTTCTTGAAGTATGTTGACTACTGAAGTGGCCCGTTTGACACTGAGGTCCCAATTATTTCGGAACATGGCCGTATTGATGCTTCTAGAATCGGTATGGCCTTCTACCATAACTTCCATACTGGGTTCCGAATTGATAACTTCGGCCAATTTCCCCAATATATTATTTGCCTTTGAACTCACCTTATAACTCCCACTGTTAAAAAGGAGCTTGTCCGAGATGTTGATCATGACCACGGTTTTGTCAATATCGACGTCCACATCTTCCTCATCATCCGAAATAGACTTTTTTAGATTGTAAGAAACGGCCAGATTCATCGAATCTTCAAGGGTTTTAGCATCTGCGAGTTTCTCGGGATCTACCTTGGCCAAAGTCTTTCTCATTTTCTGCTTGGTATTGTTGCTCATTACCGCGACATCATCTATAGTGGTAAGTTGATTGTCATTGATTTCCTTCAGCGAATTTATTTTTTCGTTGTATTCGGTAACGCGGGCCTCGATTTTTTCTATTTTCGACTCGAGTTCTTCTTTTTCCACTTGGGTTTTGGTCAGTGCGGTTTGCGTCTCGGAGAGATTCGTTTCAAGGGCCGTGTATTTCTTTTTTGAAACACAGGAGACCAAAAAGACCACGGAAAGTGTACTTACAATAATCGTTTTTCTCATTTTCAATATTTTTATTTTGTAAAATAGATTCTTATCTAATTACGCAAGGTCGATGAAAATAGATGTTCGTTAAAGACAGAAAGATTGATACAATAACATTTAATGGGATAGGTGGGGCATCTCACTTGCATCTATACCTCTACATTACAGACAAAAAAAAGGTGCCATACTAGTAAGGCACCTTTTTTTTGTAAACATATCCGTTTTATTCGCAGCCACCAGTAAAACCGTCGGCACTGAATTTTGTTTGCACGGCGCCTTGCAGATTACCTTCAACTACTTGAATGGCCAAATTGTTTTCACCACTTCCATCCCGCTTAGGGCTGCAATATTCAAACAAGTAAAAACTATTGGCCCGCTGTGAAACCAAGTTGGAAATATTATTGAACGTAGTCTCGAGTTCGTCTTTGTTACCAGCAAATACGCTAGAAGTCTTTCCTAAATCACTGAGTACTTGAGTATCTATTTCGCCACCTAGTCCTATCGTGAAAAATGAAATGTTAGGGTTGGCATTATCGACTCTCTTTTGAGCATCTTCTTTGGTGTATCTAGAGGCCTGATCGGTACCATCAGTAAATATCACTACCGAAGCAGCGCCTATTTTGTCACCTTTAGTGCTCTCGTTCAAGAGATCTGAAGCCTTGTCGGTAGATTTAATTACCGCTCCATATAAATCTGTGGAAGGATCGCTACTGATATCTGTCGTTATGGTTTCTATACTCGCCGTAAGTTCTTCTTTGGAGGCGGTCAACGGATTCAACTCATGTAATTCATTCTCGCCATCAAACCAATAAATTCCCATCTTGAAAGACTCTAGGGTCGTAGCGGGCATCACATTGTTGATAAAACTGATACTGGCCGATTTTAATTCTTCAAGACTTGTGCTGAGTACACTGTTGCTCAAGTCAAGAACCAATAGTGTATTGTTGCTGAAAATTTGTGAATTCGGGGATATCCGGGCCTGTGACTCCGATGTCGATATCGTATTAAAACAATCATCGTTTCTACCTTGTTCATAAATAGTAAACTGGTCGGCGCTAAGTCCTGGTACCGGGTTTCCTTGCGAATCCGATACTTTAAAAAAGATGGAGACCTTACCAGGCAAGGTAGTATATTGTTCTTGAATGGAAAGTACCAGATCGCTTTCGCCGAGATTCAAACAATCATCTACCGGTTTTCCCTTACCAAGTTCATCACCGAAGTCCAATCCGAAGTTGACATCGTCATCGGCATTTCCACATGAAATTAGTAAGAATATCGAAAAAAAGAGGGTTGCGAGTTTGGAGGAGAATTTCATTTTCGAAAATTTAACGTTCACCCAAAACAACGGTGAAAATCAAGTAAAAGTATACTGTCCTTTAAAATTTATGTTAAAGATTGTTAAGGCAGATGAAAAGGTTTTTGTAGCTTTCGGGGCTAAACCGATAAATTCAAAGCGAATACCGATTCAACCCTTGTATTTGCTTTGGCCAAACGCCGATTAGTGGGTGATTAACAATGATGTATAAAAAAGTACCGCTTCCTTTCCTTCTAATAGTTGTTCTTATTACCGCACACTCAAGTACGTATTCACAAAAGAAGAACGCCTCCTTTCAATTAAATATCCGCAAAACCCATCTACCTATAGTCATTGATGGCAAAGGCGATGATTTAGCGTGGCAGGATACCGATGTGGCCAAAGATTTTTACATGGTTCTTCCCATGGATACAGGAATGGCCAACGAAACCTCGGAAATACGAATGACCTATGATGATGATAACCTATATCTTTTAGCCACTTTTTATCATAGCAAAAAAGCGGATTATTTCGTGGAATCCCTTCGTAGGGACTTTTCGTTCGGTAAGAACGACAATTTTCTGCTCTTTATGGATCCTTTCAACAATCAGACAACGGGTTTCTCATTTGGGGCGAACGCTTACGGTGCACAGTGGGATGGCACCATGTACGATGGGGGTAAGGTTGACTTAAATTGGGACAGTAAATGGATTTCAGAGACCACACGCGACGAAGAAAAATGGGTTTTTGAAATGGCCGTACCCTTTAAATCGATTCGGTACGAAGCAGGAGTTTCCGAATGGGGCATTAACTTTAGCCGATTGGATTTAAAGTCCAGCGAAAAATCAAGTTGGACCCCTATACCCAGGCAATTTCCTACGGCATCATTAGCCTATACAGGCACCCTCGTGTGGGATACCCCACCACCAAAACCAAAACTAAACTTTTCGGTCATACCTTATGTCTTGGGCGAAATAAGTAGAAATACCGCCAATGCTGAAGATGCCGATTTTAAAGCTAAGGTGGGGGGTGACTTTAAATTCAGCCTGACCCCTTCCTTAAACTTGGATGCTACTGTAAATCCAGATTTTTCGCAAGTCGAGGTAGACCGTCAGGTCACTAACCTAGATCGTTTTGAACTCTTTTTTCCAGAACGTAGGCAGTTCTTTCTAGAGAATGCCGATCTTTTTGCCAACTTCGGCTATGAGACCATCCGTCCATTTTTCTCTAGGCGTATCGGTTTAGGAGTGCCGATTCAGGCGGGGCTTCGTATCAGTGGAAATCTGAACAAGAAATGGCGAATAGGACTCATGGATATGCAAACGGCAAGTGTGGATGAAACTGGTTTGCCCAGTCAAAATTTCGGTGTGGTTTCATTACAACGTAAAATGTTCAGCCGTTCTAGTTTAGGGCTCTTGTTGGTCAACAAACAATCGACTAGGTATATTGAGGAAAATGATTCCATCTATGCCCGTTACAATCGTAATTTGGGTGTTGAATATAACTTGGCCTCTTCCGATAATCTTTGGAATGGAAAGGCATTTCTATTAAAGTCCTTTGCACCGGACAAAGAAAACAGTGGAATTACCCAAGCTGCCCATCTTGAGTATAAGAGCCGAAAGTGGAATTGGCGCCTACAAGAGGAATGGGTAAGCGAAGATTATTCGGCAGAAGTAGGCTATGTGCCGAGAAACGGCTATGTAAATATAAGCTCCTTCGCCGGTCATCTTTTTTTCCCAAAGAGTGGAAAGATAGTAAGTCATGGCCCTAAGCTCAATACTTCCTATTTCTTCAACGAAAAATTTGTTCGTACCGATAATACTAGCTTTCTACAGTATCTTATAGAATTTCGAAACCGAAGTAGTCTCGAGTTTTTTGTTTCTGATGATTATGTCGAATTGTTGAATCCTTTCGATCCGACAAGGCTCGGTATCGCCAGTCTTGCTGCAGGCACAAAACACCAGTGGAATGCTTTTGGTTGGGAATATGCTTCCAAACCCCAAAGTCTGTTTACCTATATATTTCAAGGCAGGGTAGGAGGTTATTATGCCGATGGCCGTCTTACCAGCCTTTCCTCGGAACTGGGTTATCGCTTTCAACCCTATGTAAGTTTGAGCGCCAACCTAAATTACAACTATATCGATTTACCGGCCCCGTGGAATACAAACGAATTTTGGCTTATCGGTTCCGAGGTAGATATTACCTTCACGAACAAACTGTTCTTTGCTAACCTTTTTCAATACAATGAGCAAACGAGGAACTTCAATTTGAATTCGAGATTACAATGGCGTTATGCACCTGCCTCAGATCTTTTTTTAGTTTATACGAACAATCAAATGATCGATCCTTTTATGCCCAAGGATTGGTCTTTAACCCTGAAATTCACCTACTGGTTCAACAAGTAAACCACCATCTTAAGGAGTCACTAACAAATTGTTAAAGTCCTTATTCAAGGAGCTTTTTTTTAATACCTTGTACATAAGGTTAATACTTTAATATTAACTAATAATGAGTAAAATCTTTTTATTAGAACTTTTAGAAGGCTACTATTAGAGTTGTATGACACATGAATTGAAAAAGATATTCGAAGCGTACCACAGGGCCAGTGCGCAGCAATTGAAAACCGCACTAGCTACAGTGGTGGCTTTAGAAGGTTCGTCTTATAGAAAACCCGGGGTTCGGATGTTGATTTCAGAGGATGGAAAGATGACGGGGGCGGTAAGTGGTGGCTGTGTGGAAAAAGAGGTTTTACGACAGGCACAATCGGTTTTTAAGGATAACATCCCTAAAATTATGACCTATGACGGACGCTATCGATTGGGTTGTGAAGGTATTCTTTACATTTTGATTGAGCCTTTTTCCCCGTCGGTATCGGTCGTCGATAATTTTCAGGAAATACTCAAGGGCCGAAAGACCTTTCAGGTTTCTGCTTATTATGAAAAAAAAGATGCCACCAACCCCTTATTTGGTTCGATGTTTACTTTAGGGGGAACTCCTCAAGTGTTTCGGGACGACTTTAAGCCCGATTCTTCTTTATCTATTTTCAAACAGAATATGTCTCCCTGTTTCCAATTGTTTATTATTGGAGCTGAACATGATGCCGTTCAATTGAGCAGTTTCGCCTCAAAAACCGGTTGGGAGGTGACTGTCGTCGCCGATGTTTCTGAAGAAAAGAATATATCCGATTTTCCCGGTGCCCTTGATTTTATTTCCTGTCTCCCAGAGGCCCTGGAAACAGAACAGATTGACCATCAAAGCGCAGTCATATTAATGACGCACAGTTATGTAAAAGATTTAAAGTATTTGCTTCGGCTATCCGATACAGAACCCGTGTACTTAGGACTTCTAGGACCAGCCAAGCGAAGGGAAAAGCTGTTGAATGAATTTTTAGAACGTCATCCAGAGGTTTCCGACTCTTTTTTCGACCGTATCTACGGGCCGTCTGGACTGAATATCGGAGCGGAAACACCCCAAGAAATTGCTGTAGCAATCATTGCCGAAATTCTCTCCGTAGTACGCGATAAAGAACCTATGATGTTAAAAAATAAGATAGGCCGAATTCATAGTTAATGGCCGATATTAAAAAAAACATAGCCGTACTAATTCTTGCTGCCGGTTCTTCTTCTAGAATGGGACGACCCAAACAACTACTTCCTTGGAAGGATACTACCTTATTGGGTACTATTTTGAAGAAGTCAAAACTATCCTGTCCAACCGAGATAGTCGTAGTTTTAGGTGCCTATGCCGAACGTATCAAATCTGAAATTGAAAAGGACGAATACATTTTGTTGGTAAATAAAAATTGGGAATCTGGTTTGGGGGGCTCTTTGGCCTTTGGCATCACGCATATTCTTGAAAACAGAAAAGGTCTTGATGGGGTGCTGGTACTTTTAGGTGATCAGCCATTTGTTGATGAGGATTTCATCGAGACGATGATCAAAACCTTCTATGAAAATGAAAAGGGCATTGTGGCCACTTCCTATGGAAAAAAGGTCGGGGTCCCTGCCTTGTTTTCAAGAGACTATTTTAATGAACTAATCGGCCTTGAGGGCGATTCAGGTGCAAAATTTTTGTTGCAGGAATATGAAGACGATATCATTCCACTGACTGCAGGTACCGTGACACTTGATATTGACACCCCACAAGACTATGAACAGTTAAAAAGCCGCTATTAAGCCTATAAACTATTACTTTCTATTTTATGAATAAGTCATTGAAAATCAATTTTATACAACTGTTATTGGTGACAGTTCCGTTTATATTGACAGCACAAGAAATGGGTTTTGAAGAATACAACCCGACTTCGACGCTGGTCGTACCCGTACACGAAATTAAACGGGCAAAGTATCCTTTTATAGACGTGCATAGTCACCAACGGAGTATGGAAAAGGAAGATTTGAAAAGACTAGTGAGCGATATGGATGCGCTTAATGAAGGGATAATGATCAATTTAAGTGGAGGCTCGGGGGAGCGATTAGAAAAAAGTACAGTCAATATAAAGGAGACCTACCCTTCAAGGTTTGCAGTTTTTGCAAACGTCGATTTTGATGGGGTCGGAAATTCAGGGTGGGCCGAAAAAGCGGTGGCACAGTTGGAAGAGGATGTGAAGAATGGGGCCAAAGGGCTTAAGGTCTTTAAAAGTTTAGGGTTGCGAAACATGGATAGTGACGGTAATCGATTGGCCGTCGATGACCCCCGCTTAGACCCAATTTGGGCCAAATGTGGTGAACTAGGGATTCCCGTACTTATACACTCCGCAGATCCGAAATCATTCTGGGATAAAATGGATGCGGATAATGAGCGGTGGCTCGAACTAAAGACCCATCCAAGAAGAAAAAGATCGGATACCGACCCGGCTCCCTGGCAACAGATCATTGATGAGCAGCATCGTATGTTCAAAAAGCATCCGAACACAAAGTTCATTAATGCCCATATGGGCTGGTATGCCAATAACTTAGAGTTACTTGGAAATTTGCTGGATGAAATTCCGAATATGAACGTTGGCATAGCAGCGGTAATTGCCGAATTGGGCCGACAGCCCAAAAATGCACGCGAATTTTTCATAAAATATCAAGATCGGATTCTTTTCGGAAAAGATAGCTGGCGACCCGAAGAATTTCCGACTTATTTCAGGGTTCTTGAAACCGATGACGAATACTTTCCCTATTATAAGAAATACCATGCGTTTTGGGCGATGTACGGACTTAATCTACCGGATAAAGTACTTAGAAAAGTATACTATCAGAATGCACTGAACCTGATTCCAGGTCTAGATAAAAGCTTATTTCCAAAGAACTGATCGACACCAATACTGGTTTTAGGTTAGTATCTTTTAAAACTACCCTTTTACCTCAAATACCAAATTATATACGTAAAACTCCAAAAATCTGAAAATCATGTGCTCTAAGATACAATGTCATATTATACCTCCTTACATTTTAGAGGAACTTGCCAAAAGAGGTAACGTAAGCTGTAAAAAAGCCCTTAACGATACCCATAGAATTGAAGAACGCCGTCGTTTCGCCTTAAACCACCTTTTGCAGCGGGAAGAGGTAAGTGGGAATGGTTCCCGTTTTGTCTATGACTGTAAGAATACATATGAACAACGGGTATCGCTAGTACTCCAAGAAGGAGAGAATAGCACATCGGATGAGACGACGAATAGTGCATTTGAAGCTTCTGGCTTTGTACGTGATTATTTCAGGAACACTTTTGGTTTAAATTCTATCGATGGCAACGGTCTTGACATTATTTCTAATGTGCATTACGGTATCGCTTATAATAACGCCTATTGGGATGGAGATGAAATGACCTATGGCGACGGGGACGGCAAGGAATTCACGGATTTTGCAAAAGCCATTGATGTCGTGGCACACGAGCTGACCCATGGTATAACGCAATTTCTCGCAAATCTAGAATACAGAAGCCAGTCAGGCGCTTTAAATGAACATTTTTCAGATGTTTTCGGAACTGTTATCAAACAAAAATACCTACAGCAAGATATTTCGGAAGCTGATTGGCTTATAGGTGATGCCGTCGTTACGGAAGAATTTCCGGGCATAGCCATACGCTCTATGAAAGCACCGGGAACTGCCAATGACTTCGACACCCAGCCTGACCATATGGATAATTATTATAATGGAACGGCAGATAATCAAGGGGTGCATATCAACTCAGGCATCCCAAACAAGGCATTTTACCTATGTTGTCTCAAAATGGGTTTAGATGACTGTGCGTTGCTGTGGTTCGAAACCCTAAAATCATTATGGCGGACCGCCAATTTTAATGACATGCTCGAAACGATGATCCTAACTGCCCAAAGCTTAATTAAAGAGGATAAAATTGCCAAAGAATCGGTGGTAGTGGTTTCGGAAAGCTTTTCAGCAGTCGGGCTAACGCCAATCGTGGCCTAATGAAATACAAGATAATCGTCGAAGGTGGTTTTGCAGGAATTTCCCGGGAATATGAGGGAGAGGTAGAACTAACCCCAGAAGAAACCAAATCGATCCTAGAAGGAATGAAAGAGGGTGGTGGTTTCCAAAATCAAGATATTCGAGATGGTTTTAGCTACGTAATCAAAATAGAAAACGATAACAAGGTTTTACGTAGAAAATTTGAAGAAGGCAATATGCCTCGGTCGATTCGTAATTTTATGGACAGAGTGAGGCAAACTAACCGTAAATCGACAAAATAGAGTTCAAACAGAAACCATTATTTCTCGACCTGTAGGCTTTGGTCGAGATCTCCGTAATCTTGAAAAATACCACAGGAATACTCTTTCTTAATCAAGGAGTCCTCTTCCTTTTTTTTCTTTTTAGCCAAAACTTCGATTTGAGGGGACAGATAAGCCATAATATGATTTTTTGTAGTGGAACAACGCGCTGCGTTAAAAAATGTTGTCTTGGTTTCGATGAACGGTTTTAGTTTCGACGAATGGTTTGGTTCTAGAAGTAAAAGTATTATCTACCGATATAGGAACGGAAGACTTTACAAAAATTTTGTGATTATTTCATCGAATGGAGCAACATCAAATACTATTGCGAGCAAAAAAAAGAATGGGGCAGGAAAATAAGCGTCCTTTCCGACACCTAAATAACTTTTTCCTTATAAAGTGGCTAACTGTTTTTCAATATAGTTCTGAATCAATTTCCAATTCATTCTTAAGACCAAGGCCGCTGAAGGAATATTGTCGTCCTCGATAGCGGATATTATGGCGTCGTGTTGGTCATTCGAATTATAATGAAAGGAGTCATCTGCCATAAACGCCCTTTCATAAAAGAATACACGTGTTTTCAAATCTTTTAAGATTTGTTGAACCACTGAATTTTTATAGTTGGAGGTCAACAACCTATGAAACTCCATATAAGCATTTACGCGATCCAAGGCGTTCTTTGCATTGACTATAAGGTTTCGTTGTTTTTTGAGTTGATGTATCAAAGTATGGTCGAATACTGATTCTTCCAATGCCAATACTTCCAAATGAGCGACCAACTCATAAAGGTTCTTGGCCTCCTCATGATTAACTTCAGCGATACTGAATCCCTTATTGGGAATAGCCCTCACAATATGAGATTGTTGTAACTGGGTCAATGCTTCCCGAATAGGAGTCACACTAATTCCTAGTGCCCTTGAAAAGGCCGCTAAATTAATACGTTGGCCTGGCGCCAAGGCCCCTTGTTGCATCTCTTGCAAGAGATACTCCCTCACCTTATCACGATAGTTTATTTTGACAGCCATGCTTCAAAGATAGTTTATCGTATACGATTTTCCTATCGTATCCATAGGCAGGGACATAAGAAAAAGGTTTAACAAATATTAGATTCACTGATAAGCCGATATAAATATTTTGACCGGATGCAAGTAGCCCTTAAAAATTCAGTCTCATATATTTGGGCAATTAGTCAGGTGCATTTCATCTAAAACTGGATTTTAAAACACTAAAGAACAGGGCATATCGTTTTACCATGTAAACCCATAAAAATTAGACATGACCCATTTATTCAAAAGAACAGGTAATTTTATGGCTCTGGCAGCCTTAACTGTAGTTGTCTTTAGCTGTAGTAAAGACGATAAGGATACCCTAGAACAAGACGAACAAGTCTCACAAACCGAGTTAAAGACCATTTTAGAAATTGATGACCTTTCCAGCGTAGCCGATCAAGTCGTAGCCGACCTCTTTAATGCCGACAATTCTGGTGGGACGGCCAAAACCAGTGAATGCTATGGTGCAGTTTATACAGATACTGGATTTTCTGTCACTTTTAACGATTGTAGTGTCGATAATGTCGACAATGTCGATGGCACATTAACCGTCGTTTATGGCCAGCAATCTGATAGCCATGCCTTTTCTGTTATCTATGACAATCTTACAGTAGGTACGGCCAGTATAGATGGAACAAGAACTTTTACGCTTGTTGGAAATCAACAAGAAAGTTCGGTGTCCTTTATTATTACGAGCGACATGACTCTTACCCTAGGCGACGGTTCCGAGATTTCTGAAAAAGGAAGCAAAACGTTTGCCTTTATTTTCGGTGAGACACTTGGTGAAAGCAAGCTTACAATTGACGGTGAATGGATGGTTAAAGCCAACGGAAATACATATTCCATTGATGTTAGCGAACTCTTAGAGGCCGGCTTTGGTTGTGATTATATTGGCAAAGGCCTAATGGCATTGAATAAGAACGGACTTCAAGTTTCTGTGGACTTTGGTGATGGTACTTGCAATGATGTAGCTTCCATAATATATCCTGACGGTACAAACGAGGAAGTTTCTTTAGAAGACTAAGTTAACAAGGAGTAGCTATGAAAAAGGGAATGGGCATATTTGATGCTCATTCCCTTTTTTGTCTAAAAATCAAAGCACCCGTCTTTAGCTAATCTTCAGGTGATTGCCTTCCCAATGAAATTTCGGTACGGCGCCCGAGCACCCTCTTCTACCTAATAGCGCTGAAAGGGCGTTAAACAGTTTTTGTCAACGTTGCTTGCATGATCTGTTGTGTTTTTGATTATCATTACTTTCTAAGTAATGGCAGGAAAGAGGGGAACGCAAAACTATTGTTCTTGTTAGGTAATGTAGAAAAGAATTCAAGCGGCTTGCTGTTACTCCGGTTTGTGTAATTCCTCAAGCAATTGTTCGTAGTTTTCGATTCTTGTATGGAGTATACCGCCCATATTTACGATAGGAACCTCTAATGAATCTAATTCTATATGATTTCCAAAAGCCGGCTTTAGTTGTTTCTTGATTTCCGGGTTGACCGCCAATACATAGGAAGTGTACAGGTAATAACTTTTATCTAAAGAGTTTATAAGACTATCGCACGAACCACAGCGTTTCGGAATATAGAGGACTATCTTCTTTCTGGGCTCAATCTTTATCAGTTCATAATCACGTTTCAAGGCCCTGCCAGACAAACTATCATTTACTTCCAGTTCGTAGGTGTAGGTCGGTTGCTTGTCCCGCATCACCACTAGGGTTTGAAGATGTACCTTTGATGTGGCAGGCACTCTAATAAATCTAGGGGTTGCCCTACTTTGCCTAAAATTCTTTCCTTTGATTGTAATCTTGACATCCAAGTCTTTCTCGTTCTCATTGATGGCATAAAATGCCAATCGACGGGGTAGCTCTTTAGTTTCTATTTTTACGGGACGTTCCTGCGCCAAACATGAAAAGCCAACGTGCAGAAATGCGAAAATACTAAGAAATGTTTTATAGATATTCATAATTTTTAATCACCTTATTTAATCCTTATGGCCCCCTATGCAATCATGCAAACTATAAAGTTTTCAGATATTCTAAGAGGGATGTTCTTTCCCCCTCTGTCAGTACATCCCCGAAAGTATGGCCCATATTACCATATCCACTGAGAGTAGTGTCATAGGTGTTTTCATCTTTCTTTGAACTTTCCAATGTATAATTCCATCCCAGTTTAGATGTATCATAATCTTCACTGTCATAGCTTCTGCTCCAATACTTTGGTCGAAGGTCGCTGTTAAGAACTTCGTATAGTGAGGGTACCGATCCATTATGGAAATAAGGTGCTGTCGCCCAAATACCATCCAATGGAGGGGCTATGTAACCTCCTTCTGAAAAGATTTCGAGCGGTTCCGAATAGGTTCCGAACCAACCCGTATTAAACCAATCCAAAAAGTAATCATTGATCGCAGAGGACTGGGTATAATAATTAGAGAGTTCGGGATCAGTTTCAACTGTCTCAAGGGCTACCATAAGGTTAGGATACGAGGCATCTTCGCCATAACTACCGTGACATTTTACGCAGTATTCTTCAAATACGACCTTTCCTTCTATAGCCTTTTCGCTATCAATAGTGAACGGATAGGAAGGGGGCTCGATACTTTGAATATATGCCAAAATATCGACCATTCTTTCATCCATTTCCTCAGCCTTATCCTTATTGGCCAAAGTCAACAAACTGGAGCCAATGAAAGATTTACAAAAATCACCCCTACCGATACCTGTGTAAAACATGGCATTCTTCTTTTTGAGCAGCCACCATGCAGGCACATCGGTAGGCAGTGCTTGTTCCGGTATGGAAACATATGGGGTGTCAGACCATTCTAACGAGTTTTTATCCCTGTGGGCAATCAAAACTTGAGCAATCTTATCAGCGGGATTCACTCCTTTTGATGCTAAAATTGTATTTGGTCCAATAGCAATAATACTTTTTCTGAATTGATCATAGGCCTTCCATTCAGGGCTACTCTCTCCTCCGTACAAAAATGATATAGCACTATTGAGAAGTGCTATGTTTTCAGCGCGGTTTGTCGTGTAATCTGAAGAATGGTTACCCAACCCCACCACAAATTTGCCGTTGACTTCCGCGGCATGGCAAGACATACAATTGGGTGCAACAACCCGCACGCCATTAGGGGCATCAACTGCAGTATAATTGTAAGGAATCACCGCATTGTCTCCCAAACGCTCTAATTTATTCGTATTGTCTTCCCCAAAACCGGCAATAAATGCCTGATAGGGTATTCCTGAACTCATATAATCACCTGTAATTAGATAATCATACCCTATGACGGCATTCCCTGTTCGTTGATGTGATTCTGATATACTGTTCACTATGATCGGGTCGGGCTCTGGTTCCGGATCCGGAGTAGGGGAGGGAGACTCGGTATCGGGCTTGGGTAAAGGCAAACTTGAACCCCCATTATCGGTGGAACAAGCTTCACCAAGAAAAGAGATCAATATTAAGGCAACTATATAATGATATTTTGTCATCAAAACCCAAAGCTTAACATGTACAATAATTGACAAAACTTTATTTCATTCAAAGGTACGAATATTGTAGATTGTCGATAAACAGTGTTTACAAGAACCCTGATTTATCGATGAACAGTTCTTCGGGCATATAGTACTTCTGGTTCACCGTATATTTCAACTATATGTTTAAACAAATGTTAAACGGTTTAGACAAAAAAGTTTTATATCATAACTTTATCAAATTTACAGGAAGTCTGCACTAGTATGATTGCAGCTAACGGATTAAATTTTAGATTATTCATGGATTTATTAGAACGGGCTACCAATTTTGAAAATAGAAAATGGTCAGGTATGTCGACAAGCGACCGTGTCAATGCATCGAGAGAAGCGAAGGAGCTAATTTTGTCTTTAAATGAAGTATATAAAAAGACCAAGGATGAGTCTTTAATGGATATGATGAAGAGAATTACCGTTATCAAGCGAAAAATTGAAAAACGTCTTAAGCTCAGGCCCTAATTTCTCAGCTTCACTTCATAGGTAAGAAGATTCACTAGCTTTAGCGTACCTATGCCCAGATAAAGGCCTTGGCCTTCTAACAATACCCACAATGATTCGGTTTTTCGGGGCGAAGGGCTTACTATGTCCCATGACAAACCTCTTCTATTTGTTGATTAAAAAAGGGTGCACCAAAACTTATTGATAGCTATATGAGAATAAACTACTCAAGTTGACTGGGTACTTATGACTATATTATTTTGATAGGACAATTGCGCTAATCCAGAAAAATCATCAAGACTTACTTTCCAAAAACACAGAGCTACTGCTAGGTGTGAGCAGGGTATCTTTTAAAGCGGTCTGCACATAATTTACTGCCATCCGTACAACTTTACTAAGAATCCGTTAGGTAAAAAAGTATTTTAGTAATGGCATTTTTAGTAAAAGATAATAAGTTCGTCCACTTTAAATTTCCGCCGAAAATAAACTGCCTATAATGAAACTGTCAAGAATTTTTATCCTCGCCTTCAGTTGTTTTATCCTCTCCTTATTATTATTGCAATCGTGCTATTCAGTTCGCATCAGGAGTGTTGAAGGAGCCTATGAGCCCGAGGCGCCTCTTACGCGTACCGACTACTACAGGGGTATGGCCGTAATAGAACTTGATACGGTAATCACTATCAGCGCGACATCCAAAGACTTCACTCTTTTAATAAGAAGTACTGAATTATGTCCTTCGGCACGCCTTCACACCATAGAGTACAGAAATACATTGGGTGCGATTCTCTTAAGTGCGGTTACCTTTGGAAGAAAACGTAAGGTTAAGATTAAATATGTCTGCATGAAAGACGACCCAAACTAAATATTATGGCCAGAACGACCAAATACACTTTAAAAGAATGGGATACCCTCCATAATAATGGCCCTTTCAAACTAAAGGCCCTTTATAAGACAAAACTGGAAGGTTCAGGAATAATGCCTTCAAAAATTGACCGGTACAATGATGCCGCCCAAGAAATACGACGTTTAATCGGCGAGGCCCAAGGCAGTAATGAGGGTTTTCGGGCCCATGGTTCAGCTTGGTCTATGTCTAATATCGCCCACCAAGGTGACCGAATGCATTTCAATGCACATATGAACTTACGCTCTCACTTCTCAGGGCAAGAAATACACGAGACATCGCCTTATAAAGCAGAGAACGTTTTTTTAGTACAGTGCGGGAATACCATAAAAGAAATATCGGCCTATTTAGAGGCACATGGCAAATCACTTAAAACTACTGGTGCCAGTAACGGCCAGACCATAGCTGGCTGTATTTCCACTGGGGTTCACGGATCTGCCTTTGGCGTCGGTTCTGTACAAGACTATATCATAGGAATAAATTTAATTATAGGTCCCAATGAAGAAGATGTAGTTTATTTGGAGCGGCATACAAAACCAGTATTGACCGATGCGTTTATTCAGAAAATAAACGCTAGGGTCATACGAAATGATGGTCTTTTCAATGCGGCCCTAGTGGGACTTGGATCTTTTGGTTTCATTCATGGGGTGGTTATTGAGGCGGAGGACTTGTTTTTGCTCAAGAGATACGTTCGAAAAATAGACAAAAATACGGCCCTCGAATTGGCAGAGGGCCTAGATTTTGAAAATTCACCCTTCAAAATTGAAGAGGAAACAAATGATCAGGGTCAAGGAACGACCCCATACCACTATAAGGTTTTTATTAATCAATATAGTAAGGAAGCAAACGAATATGTTGTCGAATGCATCTATAAAAAGCCATATCGACAAAGTTATCCCGACCCATTTCCTATAATAAAACAGTCTATTTACGGTGATTTGATTAATCTTATCATATCAATCAGTAGAAAATTCCCAAAATCAATTCCGGCCTTCGTCAAAAGTTTGGAAAAAACCATTTTACCTGCCGTGGATGAAGTAACAACGGGAACTTTATCGGAAACATTTTGGGACGCACCCTATCAGGGTCCTGCCTTTGCATGCTCCTTCGGCGTAGACCATAGCGATTCAGCGAAAGCCCTTAAAGTACTAACAGAACTTACCAAAACCGATGGCCCCATACCTGGCATTTTCGCCATGCGCTTTATTAAGCAGTCCGAAGCAATTTTATCTTTTGCGAAATTTCCCATTACTTGTATGATCGAAATAGATGGGGTTCTATGGAAGAAAAGTAGAAAGCTTATCAGTTTAAAAGAATTCTCAAGACGTATGATTATTGCTTTAATGGACAACGATATTCCCTTTACGATACATTGGGGGAAAAATGCGGATTGGGGCTTTCCAAATCTTGTAAGCCATATGTATGGCGAAAAAGCTGATACGTGGAAGGCCTATCGAAGTGCCTTGCTTTCAAAAGACATGCAGCTACTCTTTTCCAACGATTTTTTGAAAACATTAGGACTCTTTTCCGAGGAGGAAGAAAACGAAGAAGCTCTGGAGGATTTGATTGCTTCTTTGTAATAAATCACTTGTAATCACCAAGCTAAATCTTTTTTTTATTAGGTTGAACTATTCTAATGGTTTTCCTTTAGCATAATTAAAGGTTTTCTTTCACCTTTTGTTGACTTTGTTTCCACAAACATTCTTTGAATATGAAATAAAATACATATCTTATCATTCTAATCCATAAAATCACTTTATTTAAGAATGGCAAGATCGCAACAGACGTATAGCAAAAAGGAAAAAGAGAAAAAAAAGCTTAAGAAACGAGAAGAAAAGCAAAAGAAAAAAGAGGCACGTAAGGCTGCCGCCAAAGAAAGTGGTGACGGCATACCCTTTGCATACGTAGACCACAATGGTAATCTCACCGATACCCCTCCCGATCCAAGCCTTAAGGTTAAGGTAGAAGCCGAAAACATAGTTCTCGGTATCCCAAAAAAAGAAGAAGGGGATCAAGAAGAATTCGACCCTATAAGAAAAGGTAAAGTGTCATATTTTAATTACTCAAAAGGCTTTGGTTTCATTATAGATACGGAAAATCAAGAAAAGTATTTTGTGCATGTCAGTGGGCTCATTGATGAAATCAATGAGGAAGATCACGTTACCTTCGAATTGGAGAAGGGGATGAAGGGCATGAATGCCGTACGTGTAAAGCAAGTTTAGTTTTGTTCAGATAATAGGTATCCGTGAAAAAAGTAGTTCTACTATTCATACTTGTCGCCATAGCCACTTCCTGTGTTTCTCAAAAGTCTCGTAGCCTTTTCAACGGAAAAGACTTGAACGGATGGCATAGTGATATTCCCGAAATGGATAGTGTTTCTGGTGCCCGTGATCCTTTTATCGTGAGGGATGGCATGTTGGTCAGTCTTGGAACACCGGGGGGGCATCTTATCACCGACGACATCTATAAAAATTTTCGATTGGAGGTGGAATATAGATTTGCCGGGGAACCCGGAAACTGTGGAGTTCTCGTTTTTGCTTCCACCCCTAGATCCTTATACAAGATGTTTCCTAAATCCATAGAAGTGCAGATGATGCACGAAAATGCAGGGGATTTTTGGTGTATAGTCGAAAATATTGAGGTTGATAATATGGTAGAAAGGAGAGGTCCCAAAAGCGAATGGGGTATCACAGAAGGAAAAAAGCGACGCATTCTCAATCTTACCGATGGGTCTGAAAAACCGGTCGGAGAATGGAATAGTATGACTATAGAGTGTCTTGAAAACGAAGTCAAGGTATGGGTGAACGGAGATTTAGTGAATCATGGGTATAACGCCACGGCCAGTTCAGGACAAATTGCACTGCAAGCGGAGGGTTCTGAGGTTGAGTTTAGAAAGGTGGTACTTACCCCTATAGACCAACTAAGTGATTAAACCCACTAATTTTTGAGTCCACGCTTTACCAAAAAAAAAATAAAATCAGCATAATAAGTAGTATGGAAAATTCTAAAAGTAAGTCCACCGGTTCTGGACGGAGAGATTTTATAAAAAAATCAGGTATCGTTCTTGCCGGTAGTTCCTTGTTATATCCAGGCAGTACCTTCGGGGCGGGATATACGGGAAAAGACAATCAACTTAAGGTTGGACTTATCGGTTGTGGAGGCCGTGGTACCGGAGCAGCAGCACAAGCCTTGCAGGCCGGAGATGATGTTGTTCTGACCGCTATGGGTGATGTTTTCGAAGATAGACTGGAAGGTTCGCTCAAAGAACTCGTCAAAATTGGTGGCGATAGGGTTAAAGTAGACTCAAGTCATAAATTTCTTGGTTTTGATGCCTATAAAAAAGTAATAGATTCAGGCGTAGATGTCGTAATCTTGACTACGCCCCCAGCTTTCCGCCCGGCTCATTTAGAAGCAGCTGTTGCTGGTGGCAAACATATTTTCTGTGAAAAACCCATGGCGGTCGATGCTCCCGGAGTACGTAGAATAGTAGCTGCTGCTAAAAAGGCCAAAGAAAAAAATCTCTCGGTAGTAGCAGGCTTTACTTTTCGTTTCGGTTTCGGTAACAGGGCCGCTTTTGATCGCATCCATCAAGGGGCCATTGGTAAAATAAGTACCGTATCGACTTTTCGCTACGGAGGAGAACTATGGTATAAAGAGCGACAACCAGGATGGACAGATATGACCTATAAGATGCGTAATTGGTATTATTACAATTGGCTTTCAGGAGATTTTATTGTCGAGCAAGCAGTACACAGCCTTGACCTCATGTCTTGGGCCATGAAAGATGTATTACCCATCACCGCCATGGGGTCCGGAGGACGACAGGTGCGCACCGATGAAAAATATGGCAATATATTCGATCACTTTGCTGTTGAGTTCACCTACCCGGATGGCGCCAAAGGATATCATTTTACAAGGCAACAATCAGATACAGATACAAGAAACAGCGTTGATATTTTTGGAAATGAAGGTTCCGCGGAAATACACCCAGGGCGTATTTACAAAGTTAATGGAGCTGAAAAATGGGAATATGAAGGGGAGGAAAATAACATGTATCAAACCCAGCATGATGAACTTTTCGAATCTATTCGAAATAATTCACCCTTGAACTATGGCCAACAGATGGCCAACAGTACCATGTTAGCTATTTGGGCCCGTATGGCGGGGTATTCCGGAAAGAAAATTACTTGGGAAGAAGCGTACAACTCCGACCACAATCTAGGGCCGAAGGACGAGGACTATGATTGGAACCTGAAATGGCCGACGCCTCCAGTGGCCATACCCGGAAAAACTAAGGTTTTATAATAAATATTCCGTCCATGAAAAATAAACAGCTTTTAACAGTAGTACTATTTAGTTTTGTTGCGGTATGCTTAAAGGGTCAAGAGAAGCCTATAGTCTTTGGTTCGGAAACCACGCTGGATGCCCTGCTTTCTAACCCTGGCAAACAAGGGGAAGGCATTCAATGGGTCAATGTCAACACTGATCCTGATACTTGGCGGACCGAAAATGACCTGCTCATTTGCAAGGGAACACCCATAGGAGTAATGCGGTCTGAAAAACTATATGAGAATTTCATTCTAACCGTGGAATGGCGACATATGGAAGCAGGTGGAAACTCCGGAGTTTTTGTGTGGAGTGATGCCAAACCTGATCCAAAATCCAGACTTCCCGGCGGGGTAGAAGTGCAAATGCTTGAACTCGATTGGGTAAATCTAAATATCAGGGATGGTAAAAAGCCGCCTATTGCTTATGTGCACGGTGAACTTTTTGGCGTAGGCGGGGTCGAAACCGTTCCGGATAACCCAAGGGGAACCCGAAGCAAGTCAATAGAGAATAGAGCCAAGGGTAAGGGAATATGGAATTCTTACCAGGTAATCTGTGTTGACGGTACGATTAAATTATCCGTAAACGGAAAATTTGTCAATGGTATTAGTAAATCGACCATTAAAAAGGGATATTTATGTTTGGAATCGGAAGGCGCAGAAATTCACTTCAGAAATTTTCGTCTCATCGAACTTCCCTCAGGGGTAACTTCTGAAAATCAAATAGTAGAGAAGATTGACATAAATGATTAGTCTAAGTTTAAAAGCTTTTTTGAACTAATCAATAAGACTAATTTGTAATAGATTGGATAGATGGTAAGGCCTTGACTTGCCCCTTTCTTAAATTTCCAAGGGTAATTGACCCTATTCTTACGCGTACTAATCGCAGTGTGGGAAAACCTACGGCAGCGGTCATTTTACGTACTTGACGGAACTTCCCTTCTGTTATGGTAATCGATATCCACGAAGAGGGGCGATGCCGTTCAAGACGAATACTTAGATCTGGTTTCGGAAGGCACGGTATTTTTAGAAGCTTTTTTGCAATACAGGGTTTGGTTACATATTTTAACCCTTCAAACCCGATTTCAACTCCGGCACTCAATTTTGTTAAGGCTTCTGCGGTAATCTCTCCATCAAGCTGAGCAAAATATTCCTTTTCGATTCCAGAACTATTTATAGTATCACTCAGTTTCCCATCAGAAGTAATCAATAAAAGTCCTTCTGATTTTTCATCCAACCGACCTATTGGCATACATCCCTCGGGAAAATCATATAGGGCACCCAAAAATTGTTTGGTTCGTAACTGTCTGGCATCATTCGAACCGAATTGACTTAATATGCCGAAAGGTTTATAAAGTATAAAGTGGTGTTCTTGTACTGCCATTCAAAAAATAATTCAACCTCTTGATATGTTTGAAACTTTTACACATCAAGAATCTCACGTGCTTTGCTAGTGATTCGGTGTAGGGTGTCATCGGTAATGTATCGTTTCTGATCGACCTGTTGTGGTTGATCACTTGCGCAGAAATAACTATGAATGCTTCTTCGATCTTTAGAAGTGGTATTCGTCGTCCCGCCGTGCCATACGTGAGAGTTGAAAATAAAGACGGTTCCGGCTGGTGCCTTGATTAAAATCTCATCAGGATGTGCAAGAGTAGGGTTATCCATTTCTTCTTCAGGAAGTTTATTTGACATATGCGTGCCAGGAACAATACGGGTAGCGCCATTATAATCTGTAAAATCGTCGAGCAACCAAATGGAGTTACATACTTTAAATCGCTCACCTGCAACCGAGTTTTTATAATCTACATGTAATTTTTGCAGGCCTTTTCCGGGTTTTGCTGCTCTATAGTTTAAGGAAGATAGCTTGTACTCTTTACCTAAAACCGCCTCAATGCCGGCAAGCACACGCTGATGGGTATAGAAAATATCGAAAACGGCGCCTTTATTGACCAAATCTGCCAGACGGTCGGCCCCATACTCCTTTGGGTGGCGAATATATTTAGAATCCGCTAGCTCAGAACCGGCCGACTCCCCTTCTATTTTAAGGAGCTCTGTTATCCGATCGTTAATTTCTTCAACTTGGGTCTTAGTCAAAAGTTGACCCAAACAAAGATAGCCCTCTTTGTACAGTTTAGTGATTTCATCTTTTGTAAGCATATCCGGAATTCAAACAAACCAAATTAATAATAAAGCTTTTAAAACCAAATAGAAAATTTATTTTGAATAGCGTAAAATAGTTTGAAAAGGGACCGAACCTTGTAATTCAGGTTTAGAGGAAACGCCTCTTACATTGAAAAGGTCAGACCAAAACTCACATTTGAAGACCTATCACTGTTTCTTGTTGGTGAAAAACTGCTATAAAAATAATTGTAAAGGGCCGAAAAGCTTAAAACTTTGTTTATTGGTAGTTCTGCCTTTAATTGTGCCAAAATGCGATGATTGCCTATATCACGATATAGGGGTTGAAAATAAACGGTGCCTGTGACATCCAATCTGGGGGTTTGAAAAGAATGATTAACGGACAAATAACTACTATTTCTGTGATTATACAGCTTTTCTTGGGTATCACCAATATGTTCTATTTCATACATGTACGAATTACCAAAGTAGGCTTTGGTAGTTTCCCGAGAAATAAACTTAAATCGTAGTCCGGAACCTACGAGATTTCTACGTGTAATAGCCAACAACAGATTATTCTGATTTTGTAGAAATGCTTCAAAACGTAAAAGATCAGAAATTTTATGGTTGTATCGTAAATGAAAGAACCATGAATTCTGAAAATCTTCATCATTGGTACGAATCAAATCGTAATTTCCAATGAAAAAAAATATCTTCTTTAAATCTCTTGATTTTAATTGGGTCGTGAGGTTCGATCCGATTTGAAAAATATAGTTTCCATTATTATCGGTATAGCTAGTCAGTAGATCACCCTTTAAAGCAAAACGGGTAGAATCTGTTTGCATGCGCTTCGATTCTATATTAACAAGCTGTGCATATGTGAAAAAAGGCACTAATAAAAAAAGTAATAGGGTTTTTTGATGAAATCTCATAATAAATTATTTGCGACCGCAAATTTATTGTTTCGAGATGAAAAATAAAGATTTAAGTATGATTAAGCCTCTTAAGTAAGATATTCTAAAAATGCTAGTTCATTTCTGGTGTTGAGGCTTCGATCCAACCTAAGGCGTAAAGTATGACAAAGAAGGCACATGGACATACCTCATTGGCGTGATTCTTGTATAATTCTTAAAAGGACTCTCAAAATCTTAAATTATGAAACTAGAACGTCTTATACTACTGACTTTTGTAAGCCTTCTCTGGAGTTGCGGGGCCACTCAAAAAGGTAAAATCACAATGGCTCAAAAAAATAAATTAGATAGTCTGGTTGCGCAGAAATCATATGTATTCAATGCCAATCAAGCGCTACCGTTAATGACCAATAGCATGAACAGTTTGGCCAATGCGGGTTTTTTTCCGCCAGGAAGCCTTCCCAATCAAGTGAACCTAACTGGCAATGGTAACTATGTTAAGGTATTAGGTGACAGTTTGTCCGCCGATCTCCCTTACTTCGGAGAGCGTCAAATGGGCGGGGGCTATAATACAGAGGGTTCCGGTATCACTTTTAAAGGAAATGCGGAGCGCTATGAGGCAAAATTTGATAAGAAGAACCAACGGTACGACGTACAGTTCAGAATACGCAACAAAATGGAAATGTTCAATGTAAGGCTTATGCTATTTCCCAATATGACGGGCTCCATGTCGATAAGCAGTAATCAACGTTTTGCCATTCGTTATAATGGTAAAATATCGGAGGTAGAACGTGAATAAAGAAATACAAAGGATATTAAAAACCTTGGGGGATACCCCTTTTTATAATGTTTTGATCGGAAAAAGAGTGATGAATTGGTCTAGTAGGTTTTCTTCTCCTCTCGGACGATTATCTGATTAAAGACCAGTCATAATACCTTACGCAACAAGAAAAAGACCATTTTAACGCCTTTATACAAGAATACATCTAACTAAAAGTTGGAATAACCTAGGAGTAAGGTATTACGACCGGTATAAGTGGCAATGAAGGTAATATTACATGAATACTTCGTAACCCACAAAATGAAAAAATATCGGAGAACGATTCGATTTTTTTTTAAATTTAAAAATGCGAACCATAAAAATAGTCTCCATTGCCGTTCTTTCCATAGTCGCTCTTTATTTTGTACTCAACACACTGCTAGAATATCGCTTGACTAGTTTCTTGGATGACCAGAAAGTAACGGGAATCGAACTTTCTTACGATGATATTGAGCTTCATATGGTTAGCGGTTCGGCCCTAGTTAAGAATACAACAGCCGTTCTCAACGATAGCCTAGGGGCTAATATTTCGGGCAAAGTGACCCTTGACACTTTAAAAATTAGAAATATTGGCTATCTAAGGTTGTTGTTTCTTGGTAATCTAAACCTTGATGCTATTGAACTTCATAGTCTTTCAGGTACATTGCACCAAAATGGCATACCGATTCCGATGGAAGAAAAGGATTCTGTTGATGTTCAAAAGTCAGGAGTTGGAACCGAACTTAACTTGTCCATTAAGCTCAGTCATTTGGTTTTAAAAAATACCAATATTCAGCTATTCGATGGAACTAGCGATTCGCTGCTCTTGTCGTTTAAGAACTTTAACCTTGATGTAAAAGACATTTTAGTAGACCGCAATACCATTTCTAATTCACTGCCCTTTATTTGTAAGGACTATTCTATTGAGACAGATTCCATTTTCATTAAGGCGAGTGCCTATGAAAACCTGACCGTATCGAAAATCAGGGGCAACCATGTTAAAACCACATTGCAAGGTTTTCAGTATAGTAATAAATACTCGACACATAGGTATAGTAATATTTTGACTCAGGAAAGAGACTTTTATGACATAGAAATAGACTCCTTAGTCTTGGAAAATACTTCTTTGGAAAGCATACAAGATAATCGCTTAAAACTAGGTCTCCAAAATGTAATTTTTAGAAATCCTAAAATTAAGATCTACAGGGACAAACTAGTTGCCGACGAATATTCCATAAAGCCTATGTATAGCCAAACCCTTAGGGAGTCCGGTATTGATATGGCCATTGACCAGCTTGAAATAAAAGATGCTGAGTTAGTATATATCGAAAGAACGGAACACGACAATACTGGTGGTGCTATTGAATTGAATCATATGAACGTGACTATTATAAATTTAGGTAATACTTACAAGGAGGATACCGAAATCGCCATCAACGCCTTATTCATGGGCTCTGCACCTTTATCGGCCCAATGGAATTTTAATGTGGCGGATACTTCGGATAGGTTCGAGTTTAATGGTGAACTTGATCAATTCAATGTTCGGGAAATCAATCGTTTTACAGAGCCCACGTTGAATGTTGATGTCAGTGGGGTAATTCACAAGCTATTTTTTAATATAGCTGGGGATAACTTCAAAGCGAACACCCATCTAAAGGTTGACTACGAAAACTTGCGTTTTGGAATCATTAATAAGAAGAGGCACCGGCAGAGAAAGTTCCTCTCGACGGTCGCCAATGTGGTGGCCCATAATAAATCGAGAAAGAAGAACACCATTTACAAGACGGTAGAAATAGAAGTTGAACGCGATCGTCAAAAGTCGTTCTTCAATTTTGTATCCAAAAACATTGAAAAAGGTATGGCCAAGGCCATTTTGTAGACAGAAAAATACAGTCTTTAAGCTGAGAGGAGCACTGGAGTAACACAGCCTATTATTTTGGCAAAGCCCTATAAAATTAATCAATAGGCATATTTATGTAAAATCCGGCCAATATTCGACCAGCTTTTTCCTTAGAAACCCAACACTTCGTTCCAATTGGTCCATACCATCAACCCCATCTTCGATACTAATCCATCCGTCAAAACCAACTCTTTTTAACTCCTTGAAAATGGCATCATAATCATTCAGTCCTTTACCAATTTCACCATGGCTTAATCGCTTGGCATAACCTACCGATCCGCCTTCTTCATTGCGAAGATCTTCAATAGTACCCTTGATGAGATAGCGATCGCTGGCATGCATGGTTACTACCCGATGTGACACCCGAGATAGTAGTTCCAGCGGATCTTCGCCTGCTAGAAAGGTATTACTGGGATCGTAATTCACTCCGAAATTAGGATGATCGATTTGATCGACCAAAGCGCAAAAGACATCCATCTGTTGGGCAAACTCGGGGTATTCCCAAAAATCGTCTTTATAATGGTTTTCCAAGATGAGCGTAATACCGAGGTCTTGGGCAAAAGGTAGACAAGCTTTAATGCATGTAGCGGCAAGTTCAACACCTTCGTCCATGCTAAGTTCGGGTCTACGTTGCCCAGAAAGTACCCTACAAAACGAACCTCCTAGTTCATGGGCCATTTCAATCCAATGTTTTTGCTTTTCAATCTCTCTTTGACGGAATACCGGATCGGGATGCGTGAAATCTGGAGAGCAGCAAAGCATAGGAATCGTTTTTCCATGTTTTTCTACCTGTTCCCTGAATTTTGACCAATGGGTACGGTCTTCCATCTCAAGAAACCCTGAGTACCATTCCAGTCCATCGACCTTTAATTCAACCGCAAGATCGATCCACTCAGAAACTTTCATAGTCCCATCTTTGCACAAGGCGTGCATGAAAGCTTTTGGAAAAACGGCTAATTTTGGCATGATCTTATTTTTGATTAATTATTTTTATGGGAGTCGGTCCATACTTTTGGTGGGTTTCTGCCGATCATCGGAAATTGTTCAAGTTCCAGTACTTGACCGCTTACAGGTCCGCTTTGGTCTGAAAGTAGATACACGGCAGCAGTGGCGATTTCTTCTGGGGCGAACAAACGTTGTGCCGGAGCAAAGATATCGGGCAATTCGGTAAACCAATCGTCTTTCATACCTTGATTTCTCTTGTTTTCTATCTCATTTTCGGTCAATACCCATCCTGGATTGATTTGGTTGACACGAACGCCATTGTTGCGAAATAAGGTATCTCCAAGGTTTCTGCTCATTGTCATGAGCGCCCCCTTTGACATACTATAAGCCAATAAATCCGGTTCGCCACACCACGCATTGATAGAACCGATATTCAAGACGCAACCGTGATTTTTTTCAAGATAGGGTAGTGCAGCCTGTATAAGGGCGAAAGGAGCTATGGTATTTACCTCGAGCATTTTTTGTAAAAAATCGACGGATGTCGTTTGAAGGTTCGAAGATGAAATCAATGCCGCATTATTTACTAAACCGTCCAGTTTACCGAAGGTCGATAGTGTTTGTTCAATAATATCCGCAGCAGCATCCTTTTCGGTGATATCCTTGGTGAAATGCACCGCATTTTCAGTACCCAATTCGTCCACTAGCTTTCCGCCTAATGCATCTCGAAGCCCATTAATGGCCACCTTGGCACCTTCTTTAACGCAGGTTTGGGCAATAGCCTTACCTATTCCTGTATAGCCTCCGGTAATAAGAACAACTTTATCTTTTAACCTCATTGGTTCAATTAGGTTTTAAAATACTTTTTACGACCTTGCCAGAATGCATTTGCTCAAAGGCAGTATGCCAGTCCTCAAGTTTCCATACGCCCCCAATAATTGGTTTGACATCTAAGGTGCCTGCGGCCAAAAGATGAAGCACTTTCTCCCAAATGGGCCAATTATGGCTGAAACTCCCCTGTAATCTAACATTTTTCTGAACCAAGGGGTCCAAAGAAAAATTCAAGGGTTTTGGTCCCCATCCTACCTTTGTAATCTGTCCATTCGGACGTACGTATTTCAACGCCATTTGCAAGGTTGCACTTACCCCCGCCGCATCAATGACACAGTCGACCCCAAGCCCATCATATTCCTGACTCCAAGCCGTGGCATCTCCTACAATCGGGGTACAACCGTAGCTATTTCCGATGTTCAACCTCTCTTGGTCCGTTTCCAAACCTACAATGGCCACTTCGGCACCGCATAATTTTGCCATTGCCGCACAAAGAATCCCTATAGTACCAGGCCCTATGACGATTACTCGATCGCCAGGCTTAATGCTCGAATTGATAACTGTAGCATTATAGGCCACGGAACAGGGTTCGGTAAGGCATGCCTGTTCAAAAGGAAGCCCATCGGGAACCTGGTGCAGACAACGTGCCGGAACACGGACAAATCGGGTCATAGCTCCATTAACGCCATAACCAAACCCTTTTCTGGTAGGATCAAGGTTGTAGAGCCCTTGTCGGGAAAGCGGATTATTGGCATCGATTACAGCGGCCGTTTCACTTACTACACGATCGCCTTCTTTCCAGTTTTTTACTTCACTGCCCAATTTCACAATATGCCCCCCAAATTCATGCCCCAATACAACGGGGTAATTGACGGGCCAACTGTGGTCTGCTGTCCATTGGTGGAGGTCACTACCACATACCCCAACGTTGGCAACTTCTAACAGCACATCGTTTTCACCTATTTCAGGTTCAAGAATTTCACGAATTTCTACGCTTCCTTTTTCAGGAGCAAAATTTACAACAGCACTAGATTTCATCGATTTAGATATTTACGCTTTGATAATGGGTCATTAAACATTGCCATATCCATGGATTTTCTCACAGATAAGACGCAGCGAGCTTTCAAGGTCGCCTTCGGCCGTTTTGAATGCATCTGCGTCAATGGTCAAAGGTGCTCCCAAAACCACAAGGGGGGCACCGTATTCCGGACACTGAATAGCTTGTTCCAGAGAAAGCCCACCTACGGCTTGTACCGGTACCTTAACCGCCTCGACCACTTCGCGTAACTGATCTAACGGACTAGGCATGGCTTTGCCTTGAGCGGCAATTCCACGGCGCTCGTCATAGCCGATATGATGAATAACATAATCACAGCCCAAGTCTTCGAGACGTTTTGCCCCTGCCACCATATCTGGACAACCCAAGTTATCGCCCATGACTTTTACACCGTGATCTTTACCTGCTTCGACGACCACTTTAATTGTTTCCTCATGGGCCCTGGCCATAACAACGACGTGGGTCGCCCCGGCCTTGGCCATCATCTCAGCCTCTAGATAACCACCATCCATCGTTTTAAGATCGGCTACTATCGGAATTCCAGGAAAGGCTTCGCGCAACTGTCGAACCCCATGTAAGCCTTCTGCTAAAATTAACGGGGTGCCGGCTTCAAGCCAATCTACTCCTGCTCTAAGTGCCATCGCCGCCGTCTCAAGTGCCTCCTCAATGTTCGTTAAGTCAAGGGAAATCTGAACAATTGGTTTCATATAGTAAGTATAAATTTTCTAATTAAAATAAAAATAACCTATTGATTTTACATGGTATCTTGTAAAGTTAAGGTCTCAAATTATAAGGACGCTATTCTACAAATAAAAATTTCAAATGCATGCAAGAATATTACCGAACCTTACAACTATTTTAGCGGACTGGTCATAGTATATTAGATGGTACTGGCTTCTTTGGTCCAACTATGTCTTTGACCTGAATATACTCAAGTTTTGGATTATTCAATGGCTGAAATATGACTTACACTATAAAAACCGTACATTTCAGAGCCAAGATTTTAGTTTCGTTTTAGCACCACTCTTGGCAAACTTAAAAGTCGGGAATAACAAAAACGGTATGACAGTGAATCTATTTAAAAATAACAATGTTCGAATCATACTTCTCTTAGTGTGGTTTATGAGTACAGGATGCAAAGACGGAAAATCGGGATCCAAAGAAAAAAAATCCCAACCTACAGAGATTCTTGCAAAAAATAAGTGGGTCCCTATTTTTAACGGTAAGGATCTTACCGGGTGGACATGGAAAATCAAAGGATATCCCTTGGGTGAAAACTTCGGAAACACTTTTCGGGTACAGAATGGATTGTTGAGCATTAGATATGACGGCTATGGACCTGATTTGAAAGGTCGATTCGGCACTTTGTATTACAATAAAAGGTTAAGCAATTATCGGTTAAAAGTAGAGTATCGTTTTGTAGGGGAGACCGCCCCGGGTGCTCCCGAATGGGGCTACCGAGATAGTGGTATACAATTTCATGGTCAACCCCCGGAGACCCAAAAACTGGATCAACCATTTCCTATCTGTTTGGAATATAATTTTCATGGGGGTAACGGTACCGATGAGAGACCTTTAGGTGCTCTATGTGCTTATGGCATGTTCGTCGAAGTCAATGGCAAAAAAAATCAGACGACTTGCGTTCCTGCCGCCGTAGCAAGAACTTTTCATGGAGACCAATGGGTCACTGCTGAAATTGATATAAAAAATGGGCAAATCACCCATTACGTAAATGGTGAAGAAATCCTTCGATATGCCAATCCCACCTATGACTCCCAAAATGAAATAGCGAAAATGTTTATCCTTAAAGGAGATAGTACCGTAAGCGGAGGTTATGTTTCATTTCAATCGAACAGTCACCCTATTGATTTCCGGAAAATAGAACTACTGGAATACTGAACCTCTTATTTTACCCCTATTATTGGTTAAAGCGGTTCATTTTTCAATCATTGATTTACGCTCAGTACCATCCGAGATTAGATTTAAGTATCAAAAAAGTCCAAAATAAAAACACTCAATCCAATAGCAACCAATAAAATCAACCCAACAGTCAATAATAAAATCGATCGGTTTACAAACTTAAATTTTAGGGCTGCTATCTTAGATATAATATAAATTTGTTGCCCGAGTTGCAGAAATAGCTCTTCCTGATTCAAACTTACTTGGTAAAAAGTCTTGGAAAACTCTTTGATATCACCGAACTTGGTAATAACATCCCCGAAGAAAAAGACGTTTTTTTCGAATTTCCCCTCTATCCTAGGCATAAAGCAACGTATGCTAAAAAAAATAGAAGTTAGGGTCACAACCAGCCAAAACACGATGAGTATATTAATGAAGGTCTGGGTTTTTGCATGAACCAATATCAGTTGACTATTCTGATATATAAAATTGAACAATATGCCATAAAATGAAAGAATTAGCCCTGCCTTAATTTCAGAAGATCGTATTAAAGCGGTAACATGGGCCATACTGCCCCAATAATGGTCTACCAATTCTTCCTCGTGTCCACGGGATACCGAACGCCCATCATGGATTTCATTCTTGTGCTGCGCTTCGTCCTGTGAAATCTGGTCCATCAACGTTCGTTTAAAGTGTTTTATAAGGGGAAATTCTATTTTGGGAATCGTAAGTTAGTAATTTCTCCAATTTCCTTTTAGTAGCCCCTAATATATCTAAAATAACAGAAGAGGCCTTTAGCGAACAAAGGCATTGCAAAGAAATTTTTCAAAAATGAACTAGAAACTTACCAGTTAAATGTTATTCCTACATTATTAGGGGATAATACAACACCTTTTGAAAGAGGTTTAGGCAATCTAAATTTCATTTTAGATAAGCTGATACTCTTCGTCGATTATTTGATTTTATTTAGCTAATTTTAAATCGATGTCACTAGTATCCCCCTAAAATATCTGGTTGCCATCCCTTTACTATCTCCCTTTATATCGACAGATTTATCAACGTAGACACTAATACTAATATCAAACCAATGAAAACCAAGAACCAATCCGTCGTTAACTTTTTACTCCTAATCTTATTTTTCACTGGTCTATCTTATGGGCAAGAGACCTATACAGTTACCTTAAACGTAGATTTAAATGTTTTAAACCGGGGTAATCCGTCAAAGGCTTGTACCTTCAGTTCAGATGCCGAAGTCATCGACAATACCTCACCGGAGAGCTTCACTATTTTAGTAGCCGAAAATGATGAGATAATATGGGAAGCATTCGCCTCCGATGGGCAAGAACTTGATGTGGAAACTATTGAGTTTATCACTGGAAGCGGAGTTGGGCCTTTTGGCAGTAAAAAACTTGAGGGTGAAAAGAATAGAGGGCGAAAAAAGAAGGTTAAAGGAAAGGTAAAGCGTAATATGCGAGGACAAGAATTCAAATACAATCTTTCCTTTGGTGTGAACTCGGATATTTATGTCATTGACCCTAAAATTAAGATAGGCCGATAGAAGGAATAAGAATGTTACCATACTTGAAATTCCAATTTAGAAATATACTACCAGAAGCGTTTCTACCCCTATATCTTGTCGTAGTTCTGGTCATTTTCGGAGGTACGGTAGCACCGCTAAGTGCACAGAATAGACACCTTACGGATAGTCTCGAATTTATCTATACTACCCAAAGCTATCCGAAAGGGGAAGAACTACAAATCTTACAAGAACTTGCTTTTAACCATCCTAATCCAGACCGGTCGTTACACTATAGTCAGAAATTGTTGAATCTGGCAAGGGCTCGTGATTCTGTCGGCTACATTATTGCCGCCCTGCAACAACAAGGCAACGCACTTCGATTAAAAGGCGATATTATCAAGGCATTGCAAAGTTATTTTCAAGGGGTTGATATTGCCATTAGAAAAAAAAGAAATCGAGACCTCGGTTTGCTCTACAGTACTATTGCCGATGTGTATTCGGTAATGGAAAACCGTAAGAATACCGTACTTTATTACAAAAAGGCAATCGCTATTCTGAAAGATGAGAACGATTCGCTTAACTATGCGTCCACTTTGGCGAACCTAGGAGACGAATACAACCTCAATTTTTCCAAACCCGACTCGGCATTGCTCCTTTTTGAACAATCCGGTGCTATTTTCAAAGCCTTGAACAACCCGAGCGGTTTGGCTTATAACTTAGGGAATGTAGGTTTGGCTTATGCGCAGAAAGGCAATTTTGTTCAGGCCGAGAATAACATAAGTAAGGCCATCGAGAAATTGAGCGAACTCGGTGATTTCTATCCGATTTGCGTTTATCTTACTTATATGTCCGATATCTATGCCAATAAGAAAGATTACACATCGGCCTTCCATTATGCCGAAAGAAGTCTCGCCTTGGCAGAACAGTATGGGCTGAAAGACCAGATTGGCGACGCAAACCTCAAGTTATCGGAACTTTATGATATAATGGATAATCCGGCCGAATCCCTTGCACATTATAAAGAATATGTCAGCTATAAAGACAGCGTCAGGAATATCGCCTCTGTGCAGCAGATGGCCAATTTACGCACCGATTTTGAAATTGCCCAAAAACAGGTCGAGGTCGATCTACTGAACCAAGAGAAAAAAACGCAACAAGTTATTGCCATCGCTATGACCGTTGGCTTAGCGATGATTGCATTACTGGCCTTCGGTCTCTATCGGCGCTATCGTTTTATACGGAGCACGAAAATGATAATAGAAAAGGAAAAGGAACGTTCCGAAAAGCTTTTGTTGAACATTCTACCCGAAGAAACCGCAGTTGAACTCAAGGCCAACGGAAAGGTAAAGGCCAAAAGGTTCGAATCCGTGACTATCTTATTTACCGATTTCAAGGGATTTACGGCCTTCGCTGAAAATCTTTCTCCCGAACAGCTCGTTGAAAGTGTTGACTATTATTTTTCTAAGTTCGATGAAATTATGGAAAAGCATGGGCTTGAAAAAATCAAGACCGTAGGAGATGCCTATATGTGCGCAGGAGGCTTACCCTTTATATCGAATGATCATGCCGTTAAAATGGTTCGTGCCGCTTTTGAAATCGTAGACTTTGTCGAACATTCAAAAAGAATAAATTCGCAAGAGCTGACTAACTTTGATATTAGGGTAGGAATCAATTCCGGCCCCGTAGTCGCCGGGGTAGTGGGCACCAAAAAATTCGCCTATGACATTTGGGGCGATAGTGTTAATGTAGCTTCCCGAATGGAGTCTTCCTCCGAGCCGGGACGCATAAATATATCCGCCGATACCTATGAGCTGGTCAAACATGAGTTTAAGTGTACCCATCGGGGCGAAATATATGTGCGCAACAAAGGAATGATGAAAATGTATTTCGTTGAACACCCTGATACCTATGAGGTTTCCAAACGAAATTCCGATAAAAAAGTGGGATAGTACCTTTCCGTAAGATGTAAATATCTCTAATCACTCCAACGATTTGATTCGATAATATGAAGAGAAACCTATTTGCTTCAAAAAAAACTTTGGTAAATTACCAATAAAAATGTAGGAAGAGCATGGTTCAGAAGATATTGACCCCGATTTCAGGGCGGAAAACATTAACGAGCAAATCGGTTATTCCGTTTGTCCATCACTACGGTCGAAGACTATTCATTGGTGTCATTATGGTCTTTTCGACGCTGTCATGTTGGAGCCAGACGGCAGAAACGGACTCGCCCTATTCCTATAGAAAGGGAGATCCGAATGGCACTGGTAAGTGGTATATGGGTCGTGAGATTGCCCATGTTATGGGATATCAGGGCATAGGGTGGTTAGAGCGTCCGGAGCGTGAGCAGGAGGAACGCACTGCCGTACTTCTTGAAAATATGTCCATCAGGCCCGAGGACACCGTTGCCGATATTGGGGCTGGATCGGGTTATCACGTACTAAAAATGGCACCTCTGGCATCAAAAGGCCTTATTTATGCCGTTGACATACAAGAGGAAATGTTGAAAGCACTAGATGCTAAAAATGAAAAAGAGGGTTTTGAAAATATAGCTTTGGTACAAGGTGGGGAAAAAAGCATCAACCTTCCCGAAAACTCAGTCGATAAAGTGCTCATGGTTGATGTGTATCATGAGTTTATGTACCCTATTGCCATGCTGGGCTCGATTAAAAAGGCATTGAAACCCAACGGGAAGCTTTTTCTTGTAGAGTACCGCGGCGAGGACACCTCTGTTCCTATTAAAAAATTGCATAAAATGACTGAAGCCCAAGCGGTCAAGGAGATGCAGGCAGGGGGTATGCGGCTCGAACGTAATATCGAAAACCTGCCCTGGCAACATTGTATGGTTTTTGTCAAGCAATAAGTATTTAGGCTGAAAACGAACTTCTCGTAGTACATCTACACAAGACGCGGCAAGGTAGTGCCTAATTCGCGCTATATTACCACTGAGGTTGACGCAATCATCATTATTACTGGTAAAACGTCTTAATTCTTCATAGCTTCGTGAGGATCGGCAAATGTCGTTTTGGTCGAACTGACTGATGAAAATGAAAAGCATATAATACCATAAAAAGATATAAATGAAAGAACAATCCCTTTTACAATCCTACCATTCCAAAGCGTTAGATCTAAAAAATAGAGTCGTTATGGCACCGATGACTCGGAGTAGGGCTGCCAACGAAGAAAAAAAACCAACCGCGGAGCTACAGGGTCGTTACTACGCTCAACGGGCATCGGCTGGATTGATTATCACCGAAGGTTCCCAGGTATCCGAGGAAGCCGTTGGATATGTCAATACCCCAGGAATACATACCCAGGCTCAGATTGAAGGATGGAAAACGGTCACCAAAAAAGTACATGAAGAAAAGGGTAAAATATTCATACAGCTTTGGCATGTAGGTCGCATGTCGCATCCGGATTTTCATGACGGGGAACTTCCCTTGGCCCCGTCTGCCATAAATCCAGAGGCAGAATCGTACACACCGGACGGTTTTAAAGATACCGTTACTCCCAAGGCTATGACCACTGCCGATATCAAAAGAACAATCGACGACTTTAAGAAAGCAGCAAAAAATGCCATGGAGGCAGGATTTGATGGGGTGGAAATCCATTCTTCGAACGGTTATTTATTCCATCAGTTTTTTAATAGAACATCTAATGTCAGAACGGACGAATACGGAGGTTCTATCGAAAATCGCACCCGCTTTTTCTTTGAAGTTCTGGACGCGATCAAAACGGTCGTTCCCTCCCATAAAATAGGGGCACGGTTCAATCCTTCGCTCAATGGGGTTTTCGGAACGACCATGGACGAAGAAACGATTCCGACCTTTGAATATATCATCGAAAAGCTGAATGCTCATGATTTGGCTTATATTCACTTATCAGAACCGTTTACCGATGTATCGGACTTGCCTTTTGCCGTGACGGAAATTGCTAAGCATTTTCGACCGATATATAAAGGTACTCTTATGATTAACGGAGGTTTTGATCAACAATCGGGCAATGCCATTATCGAAGCTGGTAATGCCGATTTGGTATCCTTCGCAAAGCTATATATATCAAATCCGGATTTGGTAGAGCGCTTTGCAGCACACGTTGAAGTAGCCGATTGGGACAAGGATACATTTTATACGCCAGGACCAGAAGGCTATACTGACTACCCAAAAGCCACAACGACTCAAAATTCGTAGTATTTTTTCTTTAATACTCCACATAACATAATTAGAAATAAATAAAAATAGTATACCATGAAATTTACAAGAAAGGCATCTGCACAGTGGAAAGGAGCTGGCAAAGATGGAAAAGGTTCCCTTACAACGGGAAGCCAAGTGCTGGATAGCACCCCTTATTCGTTCCATACCCGTTTTGAGGATGGTAAAAAGGGTACCAATCCAGAAGAGTTGATCGGTGCTGCCCATTCAGGATGTTTTGCCATGCAGCTGAGCTTTTTGCTAGGTGAAGAAGGTTACACTCCCAATACCCTCGATGTAGGGGCCACGGTCAGTTTTGAGGATGGCAGCGTTACCAAAATTCTTCTAGATCTTAAGGGAGACGTACCAGAAATCGATACGGACAAGTTTACCGAAATAGCACAAAAAGCAAAAGAGGTATGCCCCATTTCAAAATTGCTAAAAACGGATATCGAGCTAAACGTGAGTTTGGCCTAACCCTAAAATTAAGAAAATGAATACGACCCAACATAAGGCGTATGGCGCAAAAACAAAAGACGCCAATTTGGAACCGATGCAGATTGAACGTCGGGAACCTGGTTCCGATGACGTGAAAATTGAAATTTTGTATTGTGGTATTTGCCACAGTGATATCCATCAGGTGCGCAATGACTGGAAAAACTCAGTATATCCGGTAATTCCCGGCCATGAAATCATCGGTAAGGTAACCAATGTCGGTACTAATGTATCGCGATTCTCCGAGGGTGATTTGGTGGGTGTCGGTTGTATGGTCGATTCTTGTCAAGAATGTGATTCTTGCAAAAAAGATTTGGAACAATTTTGCGAAAATGGAGCGACTTTCACCTATAACAGTGAAGATAAGCATCTCGGAGGCCATACTTATGGGGGGTATTCAACGGGCGTGACCGTAAATCAGGATTTTGTGCTAAAGGTTCCGGAAAATCTTGACGCCAAGGCAACTGCACCACTACTTTGTGCCGGTATTACTACTTGGTCGCCCTTGAGCACTTGGAACGTCGGTAAAGGTGATAAAGTGGGAGTAGTGGGGCTCGGTGGCCTTGGCCACATGGGAATCAAGTTTGCCAATGCCCTGGGAGCCTATGTGGTTATGATAACCACTTCACCATCAAAAGCGGAGGATGCCAAACGACTAGGAGCCCACGAAGTGCTATTGAGCACCGATGAGGATGCGATGAAGTCTCATACGGGTACTTTTGACTTTATATTGAATACCGTTCCGGTCGGTCATGATATAAACCCTTACATCAATCTATTGAAAATAGATGCTACTATGGTCATGGTGGGTGCCGTAGAACCATTGGAAGCCGTAAATGGTGCAGGGCTGATTATGGGCCGTAAAAGAGTGGCCGGATCCTTAATAGGGGGTATTAAAGAAACGCAAGAGATGTTGGATTTTTGCGGGGAACACAATATTGTGTCCGATATCGAAATGGTCGATATGCAAGAGGCCAACAGCGCCTTTGAAAGGGTGGTAAATGCCGATGTAAAATATCGGTTCGTAATCGATATGGCCTCCTTAAAGAATTGATGCTAGCACAAAAAAACGAAGCTGCTTCATGTAGCGTTTTTTGGGTACTTTACGAAATCTACCTCTCTTAAGGATTTCCTAAACTCATTTTTATAACGCAGCAAGACCTCAACATAAGAGAAGTCCTATTTTTTTGGAAAATGTACCTCTACCTTATCATGCATGGTGTATAGTCGAAACTTAGTGCCATCGGGCACTAAAATCCCACTCGATCTATTTTCCTTCATGATAGGATTTTGTCCATATTTTTTCCAATGTACCAAGTCTTTGGAAGCGGCCACGTTGGTAGACCATTCATGCCAATCTTCAAACGCGGTGCCGTGATAATAGGCATAGTACCAACCGTTGTGTTTGACGATCTGATTTACGGCCAGTCCAAACTGGTCATAGGTTTCCGGGCCCATGGCAATAACCGGATCGTCTTGTACATTTGTCCAAACGTTAAGGTCTTTGGAAGTAGCCAACCAAATACCTAGATCATTTCTTTCATAAAATAAATACCAAACGTTATCTTCGAACCAAACGGTCGGAGTACCGTACGGACCTTCACTCAAAGGAGACCCGTCTGTCTTTCGGATGTCTAGCGAGCCATGGTCCGTCCAATGTATCTTATCCTTTGAGCTTAAACGATGGGCCACATCATTTTTTCCTTCGGCGAACATTTGATAGGTATCATCGACCTTCAGCACCATCATATCCTCTGTCCAGCTATCATTGAAAATCGGATTTTCGGCGTAACGCTTCCACGATATGCCATCCTGGGAAGTAGCATATCCCAAAGAAAGCGGGGTTCCATCCGGCTTTAGGCCTGTATACCACATAGAATAGGTGTCCCCTTCCTTTAAAATATACCCGCGTTCCCTTATTTTTTGATCCCATGTATCTTCACCGGTCCCTTGAAAGATAGGGTTGTCAGAATACGTATCAAAGGTAACCAGAGCATCAGGAAAAGGAACTGAATCGCGCTGAGCAGATAGTTCTGGGGGAGTGTCAATCGGGCCAACTTTCGTTTTAGCCTTTTCCTTACACGCGAAAAGGAATAGTACGATGAGACAAGTTAAGGGTACTTTCATTTGGTTATAAACTATGGTTTTAGACAGGAAAGATACTAAAGTCCATCGACAAATGAGATCCGTTTTCTTTTTTGTAGTATGGAGTAAGCCTAGATCGCAAATGCCATATCTCATCGTAAACCATCTAGCCACATTATAACGATGAGCGCAAAATGCTTTAGCGTTAATCATCTTTGAAATCAAAGCAAAAGGTTCTATATAAGATTATCATCTTTAAGGAAAGAAAAATAATCTATGGAACATAAAATCTTATTAAAAAAAATTGAGCTTGTTACCCATAACGTGCTTCATTTAGTCACCGAGAAGCCAAAGGATTATTCCTTTACTCCAGGACAGGCGACGGAACTATCCATCGATAAAGAAGGATTTCGTGAACAGAAGCGACCATTCACATTTACTAATCTTCCGACGGACAATGAATTGGAATTCACAATAAAGATGTATCCCTCCCATGATGGGGTCACTGAACAGCTGGGCCATCTTGAAGTGGGAGATACGCTATTGATCGGGGACGCATGGGGCGCTATTAAATACGAAGGTGAAGGTGCTTTTATTGCGGGAGGAGCTGGTATCACACCCTTCATTTCTATTTTGAAAGATTTGAATCGACAGGGCAACCTAAATGGACATACATTATTCTTTGCCAATAAAACGGAAAAGGATATCATCTACAAAAAAAATTTGGAAGCATGGCTCGGTGATGCGTTCCACAATATCTTATCTGAAGAGAACCATGAGACGTATCCCCATGGGTATATTGACAAAGAGTATTTGAATTCAAAAGGATTCAATACCTCTCAAAAAGTATATCTCTGCGGGCCACCGCCAATGATGGATGCCTTACAGTCGGAACTTTATGCCATGGACGTCTCTAAGAAGCAGCTTGTGGCCGAAGAATTATCCTAAAGGTCTGCACTTTTAGTATTCTTGCTCTATTCTTCCTTAAGGTTCGAATCCATCAAAATCCAGGTATTTGGGTCCAACATCACTTTTTCCGGTGCAAATTCAACTAGAAACTTATAGGTTTCCCTATCGTTTTCAAGCCTTACCTTTTGAATCATTTTCTGGTCTGCTTGTGTACCATACACCCCAATTTCCAAGGGCATGTTGAAAACACTTCCATCTTTTTGCACTTGTTTCAATTTTATTGAAATCTCCTTTTTCTTGGTATTGTAGTTCCATGTACCTTCTAGCTTCAAAGTACCAGGTCGGTACAACCACTGCTCAAAAAAAAGGCGTAGGTCCAAACCTGAAGCTGCCTCCATCTCCCTTCGAAAATCATCTGTAGTTGCATTTGCATTTTGATAGCGTTGATAATACGTTTGTATACCGTACCAAAAAGCCGCTGTTCCCATCACGCCACGGAGCATATGCAAGGCCCAACTACCTTTCTGGTAGGTCTGTACACTGACCACTTTCGACATATCCGCCAAGTTATCATGAACAATACGATAATCGGGGTGCTCCAAATAAAATTCGTCCACCGTCTTTTTACTTTTTGCAAGCCCCTCCAAAAAAGCATCCCGCCCATATTGATGTTCGATGAAGAGCAGGGTAAAGTACGTGGCAAAACCTTCACTTAGCCACACATCGTCCCAGTCGTATTCGGTGACAGCATTACCGAACCAATGATGGGCAATTTCATGAATGGCTACGTTGCGCCAACGTTCGTTGCGATCTCCCACTACCGCTTCGTCATCGTAAAGAATGGCCGTAGCCGCTTCCATGGCCCCACTCACACTGTTCGACTGAACGTTAGCCAGCTTTTCATAGCTAAAGGGACCGATACGGTCGTTGAAAAATTCGAGCACCGCTTTGGTCGGTTGGGCAAAATCATAGAAGCCTGCTTCGCGATCTTGGGGATAAACCCAGGTCTGAATAGACTTTCCTTCAAATTCATCTACATACTGCACGGCAAATTCTGCCACCCCTAATACATACAGCCAAGTTGCAATAGGCACGGACTGTTTCCAATGGGTCAGCCTACGACCTTGAGGGAGATTGGTTTCCTCTATTTTCAATCCATTTGAAACGACTTGATACCGTTCCGGAGCAGTTACAATGAATTCACAGGTTGCTTTATCATAGGGATGATCAATAGTTGCCATCCAATTACGACCTTTATTCGGCCAATTATCACTAAAGAAAGTGCGGTCGCCATATTTGTTGTTTCCAATATGTAGCCCCGTGGCGGGTATCCCTTGGTAAATAATGGTATAAGAGGTACGCTGATTTGTGATAGAAGGCGAAGGCAATCGAATGATAAGGGCATCGTTTTCGTGGGTAAATGATAGTACTTTTCCTTTAGAAGTTACCCCGGACACGATCATACCCTTATTTTCAAGTTTTTCAGTTGCCTTGACAAGGTCGAGACGGAGCGTATGAATACCTGCGGCTAAAAACTGAATATCGACCGTTTCTTCACAGTAGATTTCGTCTGTTGAATCGGAGAGCGCTATTCGAAAGGTATAGTTCAAGGCATCTATGTTGGGATTCTTTGGGTAATTATCGGTAATTGGGTTTCCGAAAACAGAAAATAATATCAAAAAGTTGGCAATAAAGGGAAGCCCGTATTTCATTGTCCTATTCTTTAGAAATTTAAAATGGTTTTACTATTTTTTAAAAGGCAACTCGACCGGAGGGCGAAATTCGATCACCCCTTTTTCCTGTATGGCATTTTCTACCGCCTTAATAGAAGAAGGTACGAAAGCGCTCAAGTTTTCCACCCCATCTTCGGTCACTAAGGCCACATCTTCAATACGGATATACAACCGTTCTTCAGGAATCCAAATCATAGGGTCAATGGTAAATACCATTCCAGGCCGAAGGGGCACGCCTCGTACGATACCCACATCGTGAACGGCCATCCCTACGGGATGCTGAAAATGTCCTCTAAATTCCAAACCTTCCCGTACTGCCTTTTGATGGGCCGGACGGGCAAAAGTCTTACCGACCAGATAGGCTTGCATGTCTTCAGCCGCCTTATCAAGAACCTCGTCAGACGTGACACCGGGTTTGACATGCCGAAAAAGGGCATCGCGATAGGCGACAATGTATTCATAAAGCGCTCGCTGTGAGGCATCGAATTGTCCGTTCACCGGCCAGATACGGGTTACGTCACTCGTATAGTATTTATAGTCGGGAGCATAGTCCATGAGCACCAAATCCCCATCTTTTAATACATCGGTCTTGTGAAAATAGTGCCCCATATAGGCATTAGTACCCCCACCGATTATGGAAGAATACCCATCGCCACGGGCACCGTTCAAGTGAAAGATATATTTAGCAGTGGCATCGAGTTGATATTCATATATACCGGGTTCGGTAGACCGCATGGCCTCGATAATACCCAGGCCTGCTATATCGGTAGCTTTTCGAATCAGGGCAATCTCCTCTTTGCTTTTAATCAAACGCATTTCGTCTAAAATAGGAGAGAGGTCCCGTATTTCGAACTGTGGGAACTGGTTCTTGATTTTTTCTACAAACCTAGACTCCCTAGTCGGACTACCGTCCCAAGGGTCGGCCATAGTACGGGCTTGCCCGTATAACAACTCATCGCGACTATCGTTACCGGTTTCAGCAGGTCCCAGAGGGGTGTAGAGCGTAGGAGCAGCCGATTTTATCAACCCGGTGCGCAGCAGATCGGCGGCCAAAAATTCGTAGCCCTTTACCCGATCGACTCCCGTAAGACGTTTCACCAAGTCTTCGTCTTCGGCCGATAGCACTTTACCCTGACCTGCTTCCCGTCCCTCATCACGATGCGGAAGATATAAGGTGACCTGTTCGTTCTTTCCGTTAAGTAGAAGGTAGGCATGGTCCGTTTCAAGACCTGTCAAGTAATACAGGGTATTCGACTGTCTGAATACACTAAAGCCAGAACGGCCGGCGGCCCCTTGTATAAGTGCCAAGGAATTATTGCCGATGCTCTTCAGAACATTTGCCCGACGTTCAACAAAATTTTCAACAGAAAAATCGGTCTGGTAATGATAGTCTTCCTGTGACCAGGAATTAGTGGTGGTGAACCACGTACATACCATTATAAATAGGATGACTTTAGGCATACGTATTGGTTTTGTGAATCAAATAAACGATAGGTGACGAATATAAATAAAAATAGAACTTCGGCACAGGGCCATTACAATCTATAAATGTATAATTGAGACAAAAAAAATCCTACAACCAAAGATTAAAGCATCAAACCCTTGAAAGAGTCCGTTTTAAATTGATTCCTACCAACCTTTGGCACGGTTAAAAGGGATATTTGCATAAAATGTGAATAATGGAAAATGTATTGATTGCCGGAGCAAACGGAACAACAGGAAGGAAAATAGTCCAACTTTTAAAAAATTCAAGGGATTACAATCCAGTAGCCATGGTGCGAAAGGAATCGCAAATGGAAAAGTTTGAGAAAGAAAATATAACGACGGTGCTCGGGGATTTGGAAAAAGATATTTCCCATACCGTTCAAAATATCGACAAAATTATATTTGCCGCTGGTTCTGGTGGGAAAAAGGTAATTAAAGTAGATCAAGAAGGCGCCAAGAAATTAATTGATGCCGCCAAGGATAGTTCGGTGAAAAAGTTTGTTATGCTCAGTTCGATGGGCGCGGATCAACCAGAAGAGGCCTCGGACTTGAAGGAATATTTAAAAGCAAAACATGAAGCGGATGAGTGGTTGAAATCTAGCGATCTATGTTATACCATTGTACGACCAGGTAGTTTGACCGATAACCAAGGAACAGGTAACATAAAACTTGCGCAATCACTTGGCCATTCAGGGTCAATAGCCCGAGAAGATGTCGCACAGACGTTGGTCGGAGCACTTCACGATGATATTGCAAACAAGCAGGTATTCGAAATAGTCGAGGGGGAAGTCGTTATCCGAAAAGCGTTGGAGACCATTTCCAAAAACCCCCGACCTCAAGCATAAGTTGGGAGTAAAGGTCAACCAACCTCTTAAAGATAAAACTATGCCCATCTATAGCACCGGATGACTTAAGAAAGTGTTCAAGCAACCCAAATAACAGGCAATTCCGTAACGAACCAATAGGCGTAAAACAGACCCAGAACTTAAAAAAAAGCACCTTGTTTCAAGGTGCTTTTTTTGTGTTGTGTAGTAAGTGCTATAGGAAATTAATCTTCCGTAATCATTATTGATTTGACGTTCACAAACTCCCTTAGGCCAAAGCCGCCATGTTCACGACCAAAACCGGAATCTTTAACACCTCCAAAGGGCATACTCGGATCGGCAAGGCCGAACGAGTTGATAAAGACCATTCCTGTATCGAAGTGTTTTTCGGCCATTTCCACCGCTTTATCCACATCTTTAGAAAATATGCCCCCTCCTAATCCGAAACGACTGTCATTCGCAATCCGCATAGCATCTTCGTTATCCTTCGCTTTTATCAACGAGGCGACAGGACCAAAAAGCTCATCATCATAAGCGGGTTGGCCTGAGGCCACTTGATCTAAAACAGTGGCGGGGTAAAAGTATCCATCACCTTGTGGAATTTCTCCTCCACATAGTAATCGGGCTCCATTTTCTATACTTTGTTGCACTTGGTCATGTAGTTTCTCTCTTAGATCTTCTCGTGCCATCGGACCTAATTCCGTCTTTTCGTCCTTTGGGTCACCAGTTCTAAGGGCTTTCATGGCCTTTACAAAGCCTTCTTTGAATTCATCATATACAGCGTCGGTGACAATAAAGCGTTTTGCCGCGATACAGGTCTCCCCATTGTTATAGATACGCCCCTGAACACAGGTACTGACGGCCAAATCAATATCGGCATCTTCCAAAACCAGATAAGCATCATTGCTTCCAAGTTCCAAGACTGTCTTCTTGAGTTCTGCACCCGCCTTTTCACCGATTACGGCTCCAGCCTTAGGGCTACCGGTTAAGGTTACGCCCCGAACTAAATTGTGCTTGATCACCGCATCGGATTGATCGTGCGTTATGACGAGTACGTTGAAAAGACCGCTAGGTAACCCTGCTGTATCAAAAATAAAGCGCAAAAGCTTGGCCGTTCCCGTCACATTACCGGCATGTTTGAGCAATACACTATTTCCCGCCATAAGATTGGCAATAGTATACCGAATGACCTGATAGGCCGGGTAATTCCACGGTTGAATTCCATAAATAACGCCTATGGGCGCATAACTAATAATACCTTTTCCGCCATTCACAAGTTCGCGTTCTTCGTTTTTCAGCACTTCAGGCGCTTTTTTAACCGTATAATCACAAATTGCCGTACAAAGATCTATTTCCTGTTCACTTTGCTTGAGCAGTTTTCCCATTTCATCGGTCATCATTTCGGCCAAATCGGACTTATAGTTTTGGAGTTCCTTTCCAATAGCCGAGATCACTTTACCTCGCTCCTCTATGGATTTGTTCTTCCAGTGTAGAAAGGCGTCGTGTGATTGGTGAATAGTTTGTTCCAATTCTTTATCGCCCAAACATGGATAAGTTGATAGTGTATTGCCCGTCGTGGGGTTTATGGTAGTAATCGTTTCTTCTTGTGTTGTAGTAGCCATTTTTTAAATAAAATTAAGAATGTTATTATTGCTGTTCGCTAGGTACGAGGTAGACATCATTGATGTTTACACGATCAGGTTGTACCAAGGCATAATAAATAGCATTGGCGATATCCTCAGATTCCAAAGTCTCCATCTCAAGCATTTTTTGCATCATATCCTTGATATCTTCATCGGTAATGGTGTCCGTAAGATTGGTCGCTACCGCCCCGGGCTCTATGGAAGTTACATTGATACCATACTTAGGGGCCAGTTCTTGTCTGAGACCCTCGGAAAACATTTTCACAGCGGCTTTTGTAGCACAGTACACGGCTCCACCTGGAAAATATCGATGTGCTGCCATGGAGGAGATATTGATGATATGACCTCTTTTTTTTGTCTTCATCTGCGGTAGAACGGCTGCTACTCCATGGAGTACGCCTTTGAGGTTGACATCAACCATTTGCTCCCATTCGTCGGTCTTGAGTTTCTCGATAAAGGAAAGAGGCATTAAACCGGCATTGTTGATCAATACGTCAATAGTTCCGAAGGCTTCCACCACTTTCGACACCGCGTTGTCGAAATCTTTCTTCTTGGTTACGTCGCAAGGGATGGCCAAGGCGGTACCGCCCTCACTTTCAATTTCTTCTTTTAGATTTTTCAGTTTCTCTTCGCTACGGGCCATCAGCACCGTTACGGCTCCCTTAAAGGCCAACTTTTTCGCCGCCGCTTTGCCTATACCGCTCGAGGCGCCGGTAATCAGTATTACTTTATTCTCTAGATTCATTTTTATATTTTTTTACGTTTCACCCTAACATAATTGATTTTGATGTAGGTCTTTGACTACATCATTAAAAGTATTAGCCTAATAGATATCATATCTTGAACATCTTCCTTATAATTTCCGATGGTGGGCTCGTAAAAACCTGATAGTCAAATCCCTGAATTTTTCAGGATTATATGAGTCCTTCGCTAGTTTTTTCGTTCAATAGCATTACTAAGTGTAATTTCTGAGATATCGCTGCGTTGTATATAAACCTAAATCCAAACCTATGAAAGCCTACAAGCTCTTTATTTTAATGGTCCTCGTACCCCTCGCACAATATGCACAAGTAGAAGTCAAATGGAACAAGGCACTACCTACTGATATCTTATGGCAAGAGGTCACCGCCCTTGGCAATTTGATCGTAAGTTCCCAGGAGGGGCTAATGGGTGTCGATACCGAGACAGGAACCATCAGTTGGACCCATCGAAACCTTGGAAATTTAGACAGGCTCTCTTTTGAAGAATTACCTAATAGTCCGTTTTTTACAATGACGGCCGAACGTAGTTTGCACATGATCGATCAGTTCAGCGGTAAGGAAGTGTTCAACTCGGCCAAGGCGGGACTCCAAGAAATTTCCAGCTATTATCTACTCTACGATTCCGATGCCATTCTGGTAGCCGGAACCGACCCAAACGGAGAGCCTTTAATGGTCTCGGTGACCATGTCGGACGGCACTCAAGCATGGTCAATGAAAGAAGAATTTGGCCGTATCGTTACCGCAACTGAATTGGGAAATAACGAATTATTGATCGTAACCTTGTTCAATAACTATAAGCTAAACGCAGACTCAGGTGAAATCATTTGGAAGAATACCAATTCCAAAGAGGCCGATCAGTTGAACAATATGGGAAAGTTCGGTGCTCTGCTAAAGAAGGCTGCAGAGAATATGTCACAAGATATGGATATTCAACTACAGTACTACAAGCCCGAAGCAAGTGATGTTTTCTATCTGGGATCACAGCAGGAACGTCAGTCAGGGTTCACTTCCTCATCAGGCGAAATGGTAAATTACACCAATAACTACAACGCTTACCACAGTAAAGATGGCAGCTTGGTGTGGGACGAAGAATTAGTCGTCAACGGTGCCCTAGGACATGTTGCCTTTTTAGACAAAGGTATACTGGTCTTGCCGGATGACGGTAATCGTACCAAGATTAACCTTTTCGATTATCGTACGCGCAAAGGCCTTTGGGGTAAAAAAGGACGTGGCATCGCGATCAAGGGAGGTATTTATGACTATTTGGATTCAGGAGATGGTATCCTATTGGTATCCCGTACCAATAACAACGATTTCCTAAATTTCCTAGATCCGATGGCTGGGACAATTACTTTTGACAAACCGGTGAAAGTTGACGGTACCGTGGTCGGCATCGTTCCACTTGAAGAATCCGTATTATACATTACCACGGAATCGATGAACATTTTGGACACCTCCACAGGTACGCTAAAGTGGAAAAAGAGTATCCGGACGAGCCCAGAGCTAACCGCCGAAAATCATGGTAAAATTTATGCTTTTGACAATTCCTCGGGCTTGATAAAAGTAATCGATAGAGCCACCGAACAGGTGAACGACTTAACAACAACCGCATTAAAATTCGAGGGTAAGGAAAGTCCCAAACGCTTGGAAATCATGAATGATGGTATTTTTGTGCATTCCGATCAAAACGTAGCCAAATACACATTCGATGGTGCGTTGAGCTTTCAAAAATACTATGCTGCACCACGTGAACCCGGTTGGAAAAGGGCATTGTTATACGCCTCTTCTGTGAGAGCGGCCTATGTCGGTGCCTCCTCTTACTATATATCAGGGGCCATGCGAGCCGCAGAAGGTGAGGTTCGTCAAGAAAACGAAGTGGCCGGTGAGCTCGTTTATCAAGTAGGAAATGCCTATAATGAATTGGGCAACGTCGCCTCAAGTTATGCGATACATGCCTTTAAACAGGCAAGCGCCCGTATGAAGGCGACGAAAGCCGGTAGGGATTTTATGTTCATCATGTCCAAAAAAGAGAAAGATGTGGTACTCCTAAAAATAAGCAAACTGAATGGCGAGATTGAAGGGGAAATCAACTTGGGCAAAGATCGTGAACCCATCTATGCCTTAGATGATATTACCGGACAAGTATATTACCGGAATACCGATACGGAACTGACATCGTATCAGGCCCGTTAAAATATCGGAAACCGATTTTTAAGATAGCTAGGCCATGATTTTAATGCTCATGGCTTTTTTTTGTCTTCAAGAGAGGCCCGCTGCCATTCGTCGAATAGTTAGAAATAGGGGTAGGGTATCTCCTTGCTCTACTGTTATAAGCACAAGAATCCCTTGTAATTGGGGAATTGCAACTAATAATGATTAAATCTTAACCTATGAAATTCAACATTTTTGGAAGTTTTCTTTTAGCATGTAGCTTTTTGTTTATAGGCTGTTCCGATGGCGATGACAGTTACAGTGAATATGGACGCCTTAGGGTTCAATTAACGGACGCCCCGTTTCCACATGATCTGGTAGCAGAGGCCAATGTGACCATTTTTAAAATCGATGCCCGGCATAAGGCAGGTGTAGAAATGGAGGATGCTGCGTCAGACGGCGAAGCGATGACCGAGAAATCCGAACTAGAACCTTTCGAAGTACTCATGGAAGAGGAAGTACCCGTAAATCTTTTGGATTTAACCAACGGCGTAACAAAAACTTTAGTCGATAGCAATGTACCTGTAGGTACGTACGATTTGATCCGTGTTCATGTGAAAGGTATCAATGTCGTGATGAAAGATGGTACCGCCTTTAATCTGGATGTTCCCAGTGGGGCCCAATCAGGAATAAAAATATTCATGGAACCGGTACTCACTGTCAGTGGTGGCCTGACTGCCGATCTTTTGCTTGATTTTGACGTCAGTAAGTCTTTTGTGGCCAAGTCAGATGGGTTTAATTTTAAACCGGTCATAAAGGCAAGCAATTTATCAACAGCGGGTACGCTCATGGGTATAATCACAACGACTGAAGAAGAAGTAATGCTAGGGGTCGAAGGAGCTCAGATAGCTGTATTCAAAGATGGTGAAGTGCAAACCACTACTTTTTCTGGCGAAGAAGGAGGCTATATGGTCATGGGACTCGAAGAAGGAAGCTATACCGTAATTATCGAAAAGGAGGGGTATACCATGCAAAGTATGGAGTTCGTGGAAATCGAAGCCGCCAACAAAACCGTGCAGGATTTTGAACTTACCCCTCAGCAATAAATTGTTCTGTAAATTATAAAAAAGCGGGAAGTGGCTCCCGCTTTTTTTATGACCAAGACTGTCGCTAATTAATTTGATTTTATTAAAAACGTTAGCCCAAAGCCATAGCAAGCTATATCGCATTCCGGGAAATCAGCTTGGCGTAGCGATGCAAGGAGTAGGTAAAAATTAGTACCCGTATAGCCCTATTTAATACATATGAAACTTCATATACACAGTATCACTGTACGTTAGGTAAGCGGTAGCTGCGGTAGGCTCCTATAATTCCCAAAAGGGAGAGCATTAAAATTACCCCTTCGGTCGATATCATTGCCGCTAAGGCACTGATTCCTCCAGTAATCAATAGTATGGCCCCGATAATGGTATTACTTACAGAGACATAATCCGTTCTCCGATTGCCATCCGCCATATCGACGATATAGGTTTTTCTTCCCAATCGCACTCCGCTATGGGCCACTCCGAGTACAAAGAATGCCGTGGGATACAACCAAAATGCATCCCGGATAGGAGATACATAAGAGACAATTATGAAAATAAGAATACCCAATGAGGCCGTAATGCAGGCCGCAAGGGCCATCACGTTTTTACTGGAAATATCGGCCATACGTCCCCAAATCGGGGCACTGACGACCGAAGCCATTCCGTTGGCCAATATAAACACGCCCAAAAGATAACTTTCCTTCCCTAATATATTTTGGGCCAACAGCACGTAGAAAGGTGCCGTAAGTGCCGAGCATAGTAACAAGGACCTTGCAATGATAAAATTCCTGAAACGGGTATCGGAACGCACAATGCCCATACGTTTCCTAGCTTCTTTCCATCCATTCCTACCCCCTTCGGTGGCTCCCTTAAATTCTTTGATCTTTGCATAAATTAGCGCCGAAAAGAACCACATGCTGGCCGCAAAGAAAAGGGTAAGGGCATAAAAGGTGACGTCGGCGTCTTGCTCAGACCTGTACATGATGTAGAGACCTGCTATCAGTGCCAAAATACCGGAAACCGCAACGGTGTAGCCTTTTAATTTGCCTCTTTTTTTCTTGGGAATTGTTTTCCCCAGAACATCTTTTGAAGCCACTGAGCAGAGACCCCGTGACAAACTAAACAGCACCAAAAACAAAATAATCAACCAACCAGCGGTCACACCGTCACTATATAGAGTTACAAAACCAATGGCCAGCATACTGACACATTGTAAGATGCTCCCCAAGACATAGACCCATTTCCGGCGGGCCTTGGTACGAATGTAGCTGGCGATTATAATTTGGGGTAGCATGGAGCCCGATTCACGAATGGGTACTATAAAGCTGATCAGATAGACCGGGGCGTTCACATAACTCATTACCCATGTCAATACTGTTTTGGGGTTGCTCAAGGTATCCCCAAGTTTCGTAAGCGTATTGCTCCACATAATCAGGAAGTAGTTCTTTGGGGTATCTTGACAAGCATCTTCACTTATGGCCCTACAAGACCGAGCATCTTCTTCATTGTTGAGGTAGTCATAGAGTTTTTCGGTGAGCGTATGTTTCTTCATGCCGCCAATTTAAGGTAAAAAGATAAAACGGCATCAGGTACAAATGGCTACCTTTCATGCGAGAATATCTTGGAGACATGGGTACTTTGGGAATCATCCGTAGAACCCAACAAGGATATGGAGAGCCAAGCTTTGAATAGAAGAAAAGATTAAAATCCATAAAGGAAAGCACATCATGGCGTCTTAAAGGTCTTTTAATCGCTACGACCCAACGTACGTTCGGTAAATTTTAGTACTTTAAAGTCTCGGACAGGGAATCCCGAACCATTAAAACGTAAGAAATCCATGAAAAAATATCCTAGTATTTTCAATGACGTTATCGGACCGGTTATGCGCGGCCCTTCGAGCTCCCATTGTGCTGCCTCATTGCGTATCGGACGTATCTGTCGCGATTTGATGGAGGGTGATATCGAAGAAGTACAGATCGAATTCGATCCCAACGGTTCTTTGGCAACTACCCATAAAGGACAAGGCTCCGATATGGGCCTCTTTGGAGGGTTCTTGGGCTGGGAAGCCGATGAAGAACGCTTGCCAGATTATCTACAGGCCATTGAAGAGGCGGGCATCAAAATCCATATTGATATTCACCCTATCGGTGCCACACACCCCAACACGTATCAGATTACTTTAAAAAACAGCAAAGAGACGCATCAATTAATTGCCATTTCGACCGGAGGAGGCATGATCGAAATTATCGAAATCGATGGGGCCTCGGTAGCCATGGGGGGTGATTTTTATGAAACCTTGATTTATGTGGACGCGCCCAAAGACGTAATGGCGCATATTGAACAATCCTTTGACTGTGACGAGATAGCCCTTCGACAAGGCACCGCCCTATTTATCGAAATCAAGGCCGACCGGTTTATGGACGAAAGTCTAGAACAGGAACTGTTAAAAAGGGACGAGGTACTTAATATCAAAAAAATACAGCCCGTATTACCGATTATGGCACGGAAAGGCCTTACCGTTCCGTTTATCACCTGTGAGGAGATGTTGGCCTTCAACGCGGATAAAAATCTGGAATTATGGGAATTGGCCATAGCCTATGAAAGTATGCGGGGACATATTTCCGAAGAGGAGGTCTTTGAAAAAATGCGTGGCATCTTACGGGTTATGGAAAATGCCATCGACCTTGGACTACAGGGTACCGAGTATGCCGATCGGATTTTAGGACCACAATCCCTCGGCTTTCAGCAAAAGCTGAACGAAAAAAAACTGGTCGAGGGCGATGTATTGAACCAAGTCATTCTCTATACCTCCGCCATGATGGAAGTGAAGAGCTCGATGGGCGTAGTGGTAGCGGCACCCACCGCAGGATCTTGCGGAGCCTTGCCAGGGGCGATTATCGGGGTGGGTCGTACCTTGAACCTTTCTGAAGAAGATAGGGTTAAAGCCCTATTGGCGGCCGGTATGATCGGAATCTTTATTGCGGCCCATGCGACCTTTGCCGCCGAAGTAGGGGGGTGCATGGCCGAATGCGGGTCTGGATCTGGCATGGCAGCGGCAGGTATCGTAACCCTGAAACAGGGTAGCTTGCATCAGGCACTTGGTGCCGCCTCTATGGCCTTACAGTCTAGCTTAGGCATGGTCTGCGATATGATTGCGGATCGGGTCGAGGCTCCTTGCCTGAATCGAAACGTGATGGCCGCCTCTAATGCCATCTCCTGTGCAAATATGGCCCTATCGGATTACAACCATCTCATTCCTTTGGATGAGGTAGTAGAAACAATGAAAAGGGTAGGGGATGCCCTGCCGAACACGCTCTGTTGTACAGGGCTAGGGGGACTGGCCATTACGAAGACGGCCAAGGAAATCGAGGCCAAGCTGGCCCAGGGAGAAATCGATAAGAAAAAAACATTTTTTAAAGTATGCTAGGCCCGCGTCTTCTAGATAATTTCCAAGCTACAAGATGATTGTGGTACTTTGGGTTTCGCTGGGCGGTCTGGCCCTTTGGTTCGCAATCGTGCTGACCAAAGATTTTCTAGTCCATAAAAACAAGTTAGAAGAAAGCAGTTGGTTAAAGACTTCGATCATCGGTTTTGTCGTCAACTTTTTTGACGTATTGGGCATCGGGGCCTTCGCACCCCAAACGGCTCTTTTGAAGTTTACCAAACAGACCAAAGACCAACACCTTCCTGGAACGATGAACGTGGCAAATACTCTTCCCGTGGTGTTTCAGGCCCTTATTTTTATAACCATTATCGACGTCGAAACGGTCACCTTGGTATCGATGTTCGTTGCTGCCGCATTGGGTGCCGTATTAGGTGCGGGCATAGTGGCCCAAATGTCGGAACGTAAAATCAGGTTGGTCATGGGGGGTGCCCTCTTGGTGACCGCTTTCTTTATGTTGGCGACGCAACTGGAATGGATACAGGGCGGAGGAACCGCCATCGGACTGGAAAACGGTAAACTGCTACTCGCGGTAGGGGCCAATTTTGTGCTAGGCGCACTCATGACGGCAGGAATCGGCCTATATGCGCCCTGTATGGCCTTGGTCTTTGCCCTGGGCATGTCGCCACAGGTCGCTTTTCCAATAATGATGGGCTCCTGTGCTTTTCTTATGCCCCCTGCTTCGGTACGCTTTATTAAAGAAAAGGCCTATAACCGAAAAGCAGCCGTGGCCATGGCCATTCCCGGTATAGTTGCCGTAGGTATTGCCGCTTTTATCATCAAGTCGTTACCCTTGGATGTACTACGCTGGGTCGTCATAGGTATTATAGTCTATACTTCGGGGACGATGCTCCATGCAGGGACGACCAAACCATAAGGAAATCTGCGTAGCTTGATATCGGTGCCCATCCACTACAAAGATCAATCGTGAAGATCACCTTTATTGTACCGAACGGTATGTATATCGTTTGGGCGCTTCTATCTGCGCAATGGCATTTCATTACTAAAGAGGATGCTATCCCTTCAATCTTGCGTAACCCATTGCCCTAATTTTGGAGGCATTCGATATAAGAATAGCTTCAGTAATTGTACTACCTTTACGGTGAAAATTGAAATGTGAACAATGACTCCCTAACGTGATTATCAGATTAGGTCAAGGCTATACAGAAACGAGTACAAGTTCGAACATGTGGGATGCTTTCCCCAAAAAATAGTGCTAAAAATGCCATGGTATTTCGTACCCTATTAATCTCCGCAGCAGGTTTTCTATTCATTGGATGTAACTCGACCAAACGTATAGCGCAAGAAACCATACTTTTAGGTCCTGGTGAGCGAGCGATACCGACACCTCGCGGCCAAAGCAGCACAGGAACTACTGCATATACCTATGATTTTGATGACCATGACTTTATTCGCCTCGAACCGGTACCCATTAAACCCATATTACCCAATGGCGAAAATATAGCGGAACAACTCGAAACCGCCACCGAGGCCATCGAAGTCAGCGCCCTAGTAGATTCGGATTTCAAGAGTCCGGTGGCCGATAAAATTGTTGAAAACTATATCAATAGTGATAATAAAGAACCTGAAGGTCATTGCCTTGAAGTAAGTAAATCCCGTTTTGAGAAAGCGTATAAAGAGGTATATGGCCATTCGCCGTATCAAGATTTACCGGATAGCATGGCTACCCAAAAATTTACCCCTAAAAGGGTATTCGATTTGCTGTACGTCTCCGCTTCAAAAACGGACCAGGACTGGCGAAGCCTTCCAGAAAAATATAGAGGTAAGGGCAATGCCGGGGCTCTTGCCTATGCGGGTATGGGAACTTTGGTAGATTCATCAGGTATATGGAGTGGCCAATTAAGACCCGGAGCACTCATGCAAGTTTGGCGGTTCAAGGAAGATTATGAACGGGTCGCGGAGGGTGTAGATGTAAAAAAAATAGATCCTTATGGTCATTCGTTCATTTTTATCAGCTATGTACGTGATGAAAAAAATGCTATTGTGGGGCTTAAAATTGCGGATCAGGGTTTTCAAAGCTACAGGCCATTAATCCCCCGGGATTATGAAGTTTGGTGGGGAGTGAACCTAACTATTTAGTAGAACGGACACCTGTTCCATTATAATTTAACATTTTTAATGTAATTTCTTCGTATCTAATAGGTTATCATAATACCATCTACCTATAATTTATAGAAAAGACATGTTATTTTTTTTGTTCCTCCTTTCTTTAGGTTTTGCAAACGAAAAACCTCTACCTCTATCGGAGACCATATGTTTTAATGAGAAGGTACCCTTAGGGTTCCATGCGGATGTAGATAGTATTGCGGTGGCTTATGCCAATGCCAAAGGAAACGCCGATCGACTTCGGATGCGCTTAAGAGAGGGCCTTCGTTCGGGTACTATTTCATATGATCATATTAGATCGGCTTTTGCCGATCATTTGGTAGACCAGATTATACCGCACTGGTACGGTACCCCTTGGAGTTTTGGAGGTCATACCGATATACCTAACCAGGGTAAAATTGCATGTGGCTATTTTATATCTACCACCCTGCGTGATATGGGCATCAATCTCAACCGCTATACCTTGGCACAAAAGTCACCGGCGGATGAGGCAAAAATGATCAGCTGCGGTGCCGTTATTACCGAAGTTCATCAAGATACCCCGAAAAGGGCTTATGAAGCGATCGATCAATTAACGAACGAGGGACTCTACTTTATAGGTTTTGACGAAGGGCATGTGGGCTATCTTTTAAAACGGGAAGGCGAACTGTTCTTAATTCATTCCAATTATCTTTCCCCGGTCTCGGTATGTATGGAAGCCCTTGAAGATTCACGAGTGTTCAGGAGTTTTAAGAAATTTCATCTGGTCCCAATTTCCCATAACGATACGCTTTTACAACGCTGGTTAGACCAAGCTTCGGTATTGTAATACATCGCACACCCCTAACGCCCTAGATTTTCACTGTTTTTTTTCCCGTGCTTCCTATTAAAGAGATAGTTATCCCTTGTTCTTTCCTATGGGTCGCCTCTAAAAATTGACGTACTGGATAATCACATCAAACCGGCAAATTGCACTTGGCCTTAACTAAAGAAAAGGCCAACTTTTGACAGCTGGCCTTTTTATTGTGATATGGGACCTTTATATTCTTACAAATACATTTTCAACATTTCGTTCTGAGATCGGCTACGCAGTACACGAATAGCTTTTTCCCTGATTTGTCGTACCCGTTCGCGGGTAATGTCAAAGAGTTCCCCGATTTCGCTGAGACTTTTTGGGGTTCGTTTCCCAATACCATAATAAAGCTGTAAAATTTCACTTTCTCTTTCGGGCAGCGATTTTAAAGCCTGTTTCAGGTCTGTACTAAGGGAGTCTTTCATCATTTCGGCATCAGGACTAACCGTATCGTTAGATTTGATAACATTATACAGATTCGAAGATTCACCTTCCTCGAAGGGGGCATCCATGGAGAGGTGCTTGCCCGAATTCTTCATCGCCAGTTTAACGCTCTTGGGGCTCATATCGAGTTCCCTGGCGATTTCAACCGCGCTTGGGGGTCTTTGATAGGTTTGTTCCAAAGAAGAATATACCTTCCTTATTTTACTGATTTCACCAATTTTGTTCAAAGGCAAGCGCACAATACGCGATTGTTCCGACATGGCCTGTAAAATGGATTGCCGAATCCACCAAACGGCGTAGGAAATAAATTTAAAACCACGGGTTTCGTCGAAACGTTTTGCGGCTTTGACCAAACCGATATTCCCTTCGTTGATAAGATCGGAAAGCCGAAGCCCGTTCCCTTGATAATGTTTTGCGGCGGAAACCACAAAACGTAAATTGGCATTTACTAATTTGTTAAGGGCAATTTGATCTCCTTCACGAATTCTTCTAGCCAATTCTACTTCCTCTTCTGCAGTAATCAAATCAATCTTTGATATTTCTTGAAAGTACTTTTCCAAGGATTTCGAATCTCTGTTCGTGATTTGTTTCGTGATCTTTAATTGCCTCATATATTTATTTTGTTTAAAGTTTACCTTTTATAATTTAACAATATTTAGCAGAAAACCTAATAAATCCTTGGTTTCTTTAGTTTTTTTCTTAAAACAGGTGCTCAATTAGTTCCTCTGACGCACACACCATGCTTGCTGTTTTTAGTATTTCACGACAAAAGCCCTTACTGCAATGCCTTACCTACTACACCTGATTTCTTACCATGTACAAATTCTTAGGTGTTTTACGATGTGATTTTATACCGAAAACCCCACTAAAAGAAGGGTATGCTAATGGTTTGCGCTAGGTCGCTTTGCTTGAGCAGGGTTTCGAAATGGAATTGATTATCTTCATCATTTTAAAATAAATCCCTATGAAACACAAGCTATTGGAATGATGAAGCCGATTGAAAAAAAAATTCTGGTTACCGGAGCCACCGGTAAGGTAGGGCAGGCTTTCATCAACACTTTTCTTAGTGATCCTACACAAAAAGGAAGCATAAGGGCGCTCTGTCATACGCGTAGTTTAACACCCCATAGCCGTTTAGAGGTAATTCATGGTTCCATATCCGACAGGGCTACCGTGGAAAAGGCCATGGACGATATTACCCATGTGGTTCACTTGGCCACCCCGAAAGAAAATCCTGAAACCATCATCGATGTTGCTGTTAAAGGCTTGTTCTGGTTGCTGGAAAGTTGTAGAAAAGCCAGTAGTTTCAAACGCTTTGTATTGATCGGTGGAGACGCCTGCGTAGGACATTATTTTTATCCGTACCAAAACCCGATCACTGAGCAGCAAGCCTTTGCCGCCTATCCCGGTTGCTATGCATTGTCAAAAGTACTTGAGGAAACCATGCTGCAACAATATGTCGTGCAATACAACCTTGATGGCACCTGTCTTCGTGCTCCTTGGATAATGCAGGGCGACGATTTAAAGCGTCATCTTACCTTTGCAGAAGAGGTGTTCGGCGTACCTGAATGGCACAAAATGGTGAAGGCCCGCACTGCGCTCGAATATCAAAAAAAGCAAACCATTCCTTTAATGTACGATGCAAAGGGAAACCCCATGCAAAGGAATATGGTGCATCTTAACGACCTTGTGGTTGCGATAGGCATCGCCCTGGATCACATGGAGGCCAAACAGCAAACCTTTAATATAGCCATGGACGAGCCATTTGATTATGGCAAGGCGGCCGACTATCTCTTAAAAACGCGGAAGATACCATCGGTACCGGTGGCTACGGAATACCATTCCACTTGGCTCGATACCACCAAAGCCAAATTTTTACTCGGCTGGCGGCCAACATACGGATTGGAACAAATGATAGACGAAGCCTGGGGGAGTATTTCTTAGTACTAGGTTTGGCACTTTATATAAAGCTGGACATGCGACTACATAAAAGGTATAAGGGCGCATATCATTATTTGAAAATCAGCATAAGACCAATAGAAGACCCCGAAATCAGTATTCCTATCTGTTTCCGTAGGCGTTTTAGCAAAAAGAAATAAGACTATCGATCATGGTATTGGTTTGAATCCATAAGGCTAAACCAATTTTACGGAAGATCTTACTTTTCCTTGATAAAATTTAGGTCCAACACATTAAAATTATGGGCAGCTTTAACCAAAAGCGTAGAGCCGATAGTTTCAAATAACTGATTGGTCTTAACGATAAACTCCGCTTGCTGTTCAATCTTATAATTGGGAATACCCACCAAGGTTAAATCGGTTGTTGCAGAATATTTCTCGATCAAATCGTAAAACGCCCTTTGCTGTACGGCATTATGAATAATCTCTATTTCTACGTCTACTCGAAGATCCTCGACAAGCTTATATATTTTATTATACACAATGGCAGTATCTACATTGTTATTATTGACGAACAACACTCTGATATTTGTATCCTGCCAGCGTGGCGAGGCGATAATAAAGCGCGCGATATTAAGCATCATTTCGGCATTTTTACTATCGGTTTCGCGCCACCATAAATCGACTGCTTTGTAATTTCCAAATTTTGTCCTTTTATCAAAATCCAGATATAATAGATTATAATCCAAATGGAGTAAGACTTCCGTCATTTCAGCGTATTCCTTAGAATCTTCCAGCCCTTTTGGCCAACCCATCATGATCGTATTGGGTTCAACACCTGAAAAGCCAAACGTAGTAGCTATATTTTTAATTCCCGTATAGATATTGTCCACTTTAATTTGCCTCGCAAAAATACCTAGGTCTGAAAAAGCCTCGTCGGTAACGATTTGCTCTGTTTTTTTCAGCGGTTTGTCATTGTCTTTATCTACGATGAGTTTAAAATTGGTGACGATACCTGTGCGGCCGGATACCGTTTTACTCAATTCCAATAAGTACGATTGGTGTGCACTTTGCCCACTAAACAAAATGATATTGGGATTCCAACTCGCTTGGACTTCGGTATTCGCATTTATTTTTTTTAAGCCTTTATTTACAATATTTTCCCAAACACTTCGCCACACATCGTTGGATTGAATTTGTACCTCCTTGCGCTGCAACCAAAAGTATAAACTCGCAATAATGGCCAAGGCGGCAAACATAGCAATCATGTCCAACTTAAACATTACCGCAAAACAGGCAAAAAAACCAAGCAAGCCAATCCAGCGTTTAATTTTAAAAGTGGGCTGAAAATCAGGATTTGCCCAATTTTCGAGAAAAAAAGCAATATTTATAAAACCATAGGCCGTCAGGTAAAACATGGAAACTACACGTGCAATAACATCCAATTCTCCGATTAAAATGCCGGCTTCGGCAATAATGAATACGAGTATAAGCGCATTCACCGGTTCGTTGTTTCGTCCTTTTCCTTTAGAAAATACTTTGGGTGTTACTTTATCCATCGACATCGCCTGTAAGATCCTGGGACCGCCAAGAATGCCCCCTAGAGCAGATGATAGGGTAGCGCCCCATATACCGGCTACTACCGCCGGTGAAAACAGAGCCATTTTCATTAAAATATTATAGTCTGATTTTAGAGTTTCAGAATCGATACTTACAGCAATAAAAATGGCCAGGGATATATAAACGACCAGTCCTACCCCAATAGCCCATAGCGTACCTTTGGGGATCGATTTCTTGGGGTCTTTCAAATCACCGCTCATGGCTATTCCAGCAGTAAATCCGGTTACCGCAGGAAAAAATACGGCAAATACAATTTCCATGGGTACGGCGCCTTCGGTAGCGACCATATTCACGGTGTCAGGTACAAAATCCCTGGTACCAAAGACGATGGATATTAGGGATACAGCAATGGCAGTTAATATAATGTATTGTGTTTTTAAGGCGATGGAAGTGCTGATTAGCGCCAATATGGTAATGGCAACCAATGCTATGGATCCGGTGATCCTAAAATCAGTAATGGTCATGCCAATGTCAAAAAAATCATTGAAACTTTCGGCAAATCCAATTAAATACAAAGCGATGGACAGTGCCGTGCCCACATACAGGGAAATACCAATGGAACCCCCAATAGGGATGCCCATACTACGGGAAAGTACATAGTAGACGCCCCCAGCACCAATTTTTTTATCCGTAGCCACAGAGGAGATACTCAACCCTGTGGTTATTGAAATCACATGGGCGATACTAATAATAACAATCGCTCCGATCAATCCTGCATTACCAACGACCCAGCCCAAACGCATGTACATGATAACGCCCAAAATGGTAAGTAAAGAGGGTGTAAAAACACCGGCAAAGGATCCGAATTTTTGAATTTTCTTCATTGAAAAAATTGGGAGTTGAATATAGCTATTCTTTAGTATATCTGTAGCATGTTCCCTTTTTATGAAGAATGTAGATAGAAATATAACTACATGGCTCACCTACTAGAGATACGTTGCATGGGCAGCATATTTGGGGTTGGCTCGCTAAAATGAGCTCTATTACCTTTCTTTTGTATTTCTGGTCATGAGCCAAAGTTATTTTGTCCAATAATTAGTTTTAGAGTAAAAAAATTTATTTTATGGGTTCAATTTTCCCATAGTATAAAAGGAGTATGCCTTATATTTGATTTTAATTAGGTAAAAATCAACCGTATGAAATGGCAAGGGAAACGTCAAAGTTCAAATGTCGATGACCGAAGAGGTCGGTCAAGCTCTGGAAGGGGGTTAGGGGGCTTCAGTACGAGTTTGCTCGGTCCGATCATTAAACTATTGTTCTCCAAGGTGGGCCTGGTCATTGTGGGGCTGTTCCTTGTAGTTTCGTTTCTTACGGGGAATAATCCGTTGACCTTGATCGGGAATTTATTGGGCGGCGGGGTGCCGCAAAGCGCTCCTTCCGGAACCTATGAAGGTACTGCCGAAGAAAATGAACTGGCGGACTTCAGTGCGGTCATCCTGGCAAGTACCGAAGATGTGTGGAACAATACCTTGGAAAATTACCGGGAACCCACTCTCGTACTGTTTTCAGGCTATGTATCCTCCGCCTGTGGTTCCGCCTCAAGTGCCACGGGTCCGTTTTATTGTCCCGGGGATGAAAAACTGTACTTGGACCTTAGTTTTTTTGAGGAGATGGAACGCCGAATGAACGCTCCCGGCGATTTTGCACAGGCGTATGTCATTGCCCATGAAGTAGGGCACCATATTCAAAAATTAATGGGAATTACCGCCAAAGTCGATAGGCTCAGAGGGCAATTAAGTGAGACCGAGTTCAATAAGTATTCGGTACGCTTAGAGTTACAGGCCGATTTTCTTGCCGGCGTATGGGCCAATCGTTCGAAGCAAATGATGGAAGACGGTGACCTTCAAGAAGCCCTGAACGCCGCGAATGCGATCGGGGACGACCGTCTACAAAAGCAATCCACGGGTAGGGTAGTGCCCGATTCTTTTACCCATGGTACATCAGCACAACGTATGCGCTGGTTTAAAAAAGGGTTTGAAACCGGTGATATTTCCCAAGGCGATACCTTTAATGCGGAAACGCTTTGATATAGTTGGGATCCGTAAGGGCGATTGGGGAATTCATGGTATTCTTTCAGAGTACCATTTTTTTTCAATTCAACTACTTTATACCTCATTTTGAGGTATTGTTTTACAGCTATTTGCCCTTTCAAAAAACCCTTTTTTTGGACTAAGATTCCCTGTTTTACGAAAATACGTTGCAACCACCTTTATGGTACGATGCATGTAATATGATAGCGCCTGCCGATTTTTTGGTGCGTTGCATAGAAAGAACGCCGTTGAGAGGCCGGGATTCGTTGCATTATAGACCAGCGAAGGGCCAAGATCCCATTAAAATAGCAGGGAGCTAGCTAGTGGGTATCGGTTCAGGGGTAAAATCTTTCAGCCTCAACATAATCAAATTACTTTTTTTATTAAATTGATCCGGTGATTAGCTCCCGATCGATGAAGCTCAAGAAAATCAATTTTATACAATGGCATCTGTACGCAGGGCTTTTTACGGCCTTTTACGTACTGGCCTTTGCCATTAGTTCGTTGTTGCTCAACCATGATGCAAAGATTGAAAATACCCATACGACCAGTACATGGCAGGCCATGGTCGATATAGATCCCTCTTTGAGCGATCAGGATCTTTGCTTAAAGATTCGTGACGACCTTGCTATGATAGGGTGGCCCACGGACTGGAAACGCGAAAATAACGGTATACTGAATTTTAAAATCGTCCATCAAGCCAAGGAGAGTCAATTATCGGCAAACCTATCGACGGGCAAGGTAAATGTAAACGAGGTCGGCAAAGGATTTTTTGCCACATTTCAGGCCTTGCATTTTTTTAGTGGTAAGATACCCAATGGAAACCTTTGGCTAAGGTCGTGGCAAGTGTACCAATGGCTCACCATGATCATCATGGTCATTTCACTGGTGTCGGGTATGTGGCTTTGGATAAAATACGTACGCAAAAAGAAGTTTATAGCCTTGTTTATATCGATCTGGGCATTATCTCTCTTTTTAATGCTATGGCTCTAGAACTTTAAGAATTTAATAAAGAATAGATAGAACGGATGGCGCCTTTCATGAAACGCAAAACATATACATGGGTAAAAAACGTTCATTTATATGCCGCATTGACCACAGTCGTATTTCTGAGCATGTACCTCTTAAGCGGATTAATGATGATGGGGGGAGCTTACGGGGAAGAAATCAAAACATCCGTAGAAATACCGATTACCGCCTCGGTTGTTGAAAATGATAGGGAATGGGCGCAATTTATCGAAGACCAAGGCATAGAGGGGAGGCTTATCTGGGAAAGAACTTTCGATTCGGGAAAAATAATTCGCGAATACAACACCCTGGGCACTATGCATAAACTAGAAATTGCCCCTGATAAAATAACGGTCGACCTGGAAATTGCCCGAAAAGATATGAGTGGTTACATAAACGACTTGCACCGATTAAAGGGGTATAAGGGGCCGATGTTGTATTGGGTATATGCCCTATTGGTCGATGTAACGGCCCTATCGCTTATTGTGTTCGTGGCAACGGGTATCCCCCTGTGGCTTCAGGTCGTGGATAATCAAAAAATAGGCTGGGCCATACTCATAATCGGTTTGATTTATGTCTGTATCATCGTGTTCAATTTGATGTAGGTAAGCAGGCCGAACTGTAATGCGCAACGCAATGTGCTGCAATACCTACGGGCCCGAACATAGGTATGGCGCTACTTTGGCATACGGTATAAAATGGAAGGTCCGGGGGACTTTTTCTTGCGACTAAAAAGTTTCTACAATACAATTCAACACTTATGAACGGACCGACGGTGGGAGGGGCGTGACATCGCAACCCATTTTGCGTGGACAGTCATGCATTCCGATAGGTAATGAACAACCCGCTAGAAATAGTGTTGTTTGGTATGGTGTCTTACATGAAAACGTTGAAAAACTAGAAGCGTTACCGTAATTTTGTGTTTCAAATACGTCACCTAATTTTTGAAATGTGCCAGCAAAAAGACAACAATTACCCCAAGAAGCCCCTATAGATCTAGAAAAATTCATTTTTTGCTTAGAAGGGGTTCATGATATAGAAACGGAGGAGGTTACCGAAGCACAAAAAAACCTGGAACATTTGGCTATGCAGTATGGGGTGGCCAGCATTTATCAAACCTGTGACACCATTGAAGGTCTAGAGGCTAGTTTAAATGCATTGGTCATGGAGGATCATCATTTTAAAGACTATGAAATCATTTACTTGGTGATATCAGGGGAGGCAAATAGTATTTGTTTAAATGACTACTACTATAGTTTACAGGAAATCGCAGAACATTTTGAAGGAAAGTTAAAAGGGAAGATCTTACATTTTTCAAATGCAAAAGTGCTGGATCTAGACGAAGAAGAAGCACAATATTTTCTGGATATCACAAACGCAAAAGGGGTTTCTGGCTATGGTATGGCATACAACGGACTAAGTAGCTCGAATCTTGACAAGGCCTTTTTTAACTTGTTTAAGGAAGATGATAATATGTTGGCCGTGGTAGAAGAATTGCATCGCAGACATTATAATGTCTGTAAACTACTGGATTTTAGATTGTATTATTAATACCTGGCTATACAACTTCCGTGGAATTTCGCCTGCGCACCAGCTTTCTTAATGAGTATTTCAGCCACCGGTTCAACCCATACTACCAAATGCATTCTCCATGTAACTTTGTTTTTGTAACCCGAAGTATTTGGTACTACTTCTCCTTTAAATTTTTCTTCTCAAAAGATTCTTTTGATAACGGTATGACATGGAGCACTTTGCGAAATGCATGAATACCCTAAAAAAACAATAAGAACCTTGTGAGTAAACATTTATTATACGAACCAACGGTAGGAGGGGAGGGTAATGTGTGTGGAATGGGTTGTTTTTGTTCTAGTTTATATGAAAATAGTTGTTTCTTTAATGGATAAATATAAAAGACCCATCTAATAATTCTGATAAAGTATATGCAACCATCTTTTCAACATATCATGACGTTCTCATGTCAACATCAATATTTTAAAGATGGCTTGTTCAAAGCAATTTATTATTCTTGTCCTGAAAGTACATCGAAGCTTTTAAAGGACTTAGGAATAGTTATAAAATATTTTTCAGGTGGATTTCATTTGCTGTCCTCTAACCCTGAATTGCTTGCAACAGAAATTCGGTCCAATCCATTGCAGTTTTATCTGAATTGTAAAGATCCTTATTTTATTAATTACTCAGATCTTTCAAAGTTTTCACCGAGCGAAGATTTATTCTATTTCAATAATTTAGATTCTTCATTTAATGATGTGGGCAAAACTTTTGATTTACAAATTGAAGACTTTACAGAAGAAAAGGACATTGTTAAATTAAGTCATGGTGCATTTAAGATTCCTTCATATGCCGAAGGGAAATCATATAAATATAAAGACGCTTCTAACGAAGAAATTTCTGAGAATCTCATTCTTAGTAATACGGATGAACCTGACACAGTCTTAGTCAACAATTTACCTCAAGGTTTAATACGAGTTTTTCAAGATGATGAATTCGTTCAAAGTATATATCATTTTCACAGTTCCGTTTGGAATAAACCGTTAGGAGCCGTTGAGATTTTCAGTGGTGCCTTGTATGACCATTTCAAAAAACATGGAAAAGTCAACTATAGTGTAAATTTTAAGAATCGTGAAACCATATGGAACTACTATTTAATAGATTTTCCTTTTTTTAATTACGAAGATTTGAAAATAATCAACAAAAATAAGGAAGTGGTTTTTAAGCCACCCGAAAAGAAAGTAATACAAGGAAATTCTAAGGGACTTTTATTTCAATCGAAAGAAAAAATTCCGCTTTTGGAGTATACCGATGATCATTTTCAATTGGTCGAAAACTTTGATGAGGCTTTAGGGTATGGTAAAGTGGTGGTAAAGATTTTGCCTAGAGCTTCTACGGATTTCATATATCAAGAAAATATCGATGTAAATGATTCATCAGAACCAGAAACATTCTATTCACATATTTATTTGTAATAAATTTTATGCATCAAAAACGACCAGAACACAATTTAAATGACGAAGGTATTACTGAATCAAACTCAAGAATTGAAATTCATAAGCAGGGTACTATCGACGCAAATGGTGAATGGCAACCAATTTTAGCAGAACTAAAAGGGTGCAATATATTTGAGGTTATCGCGGTGGCTTATGGCGAGAAGGGCGAAGGAAAATATGCAACCTTACATGCTATTGTATCCAATGCATATACCGGAAATAGAGGTAACATAAAACCTTCAAGTAATTACTATGGTTGGCAATGGTGGAGAAGAATCGGACTTCGTTGGGTAGGGACGCCTTTTAGCTATAGTCTTGAGATGAAAACATATTCTAGTTATGGTAACTCGGGTAAAATACAGTACAGTATTAACAAATTAGGAAAGAATATAGTTTAAGAATTATGTCAAAAAAAAGGCAATTCCAATAACGTACAAAACACCAGGTGTATATATTGAAGAAAAGAATGCTTTTCCTGTATGTTTGAGCCAAACGATGCCAATACTTGGGTTACTGCAAAAAGTATGATTGTTAATTTTCTTACCGAAAAATGGAAACAAGGAGCACTCGCAGGTTCATCTCCAGAGGATGCTTTTGATGTTCAAATAGGTTTAGGAACCTTACAACAACAAATGCAAAAATCATAACATAAACTCATTAAAAATTATTAAAACATAAAAATTATGGCAGGAGAAGCACAAGACACCAATTGGCCTTTACCAAAGTTTTACTTCAGTGTAGATTTTGGATCCATAACAAATATTCCATTTCAGGAAATTGACGGTTTGGACATTGAATCTGAACCCATTCATTATCGTCATGGCAATAGCCCTGTTTTTTCTGAGATCAGTATGCCAGGAATAGGAATGACTAAGAATAATAAAGTGACCATGAAAAAAGGCTTTTTCGCGAGGGATAATGCTTTTTGGGACTGGTACCTAAAAATAAAAATGAACACCATTGAACGTCAAAATGTTGTTATTAAACTTTTAGATGAAGGTGGTAATCCCACAATGACATGGACATTATCAAACGCCTATCCTACTAAAATTAGTTCAACCGATCTTAAATCGGATGGTAGCGAAGTCGCCATTGAGAGCATTGAAATAGCGCATGAGGGATTAACTATTGCTAACGGATAGTTTTCATGAGCCTATCAGAATTTTTTAAACTAGTCAGTAAAACTGCTATGACATAATTGTTGACGATATGAGCCTTAAGGCAGTCATGTCTACAATTATATCAAATACGGTGGTATTGGCCGTTTTACACATTGGACCAATCTGTATCATAATGTTCTTGCGTTATGTAACTTGAGCTTTGGTTACGGCATAATAATAAAGATTGAGAATCTTTATTATTTGAGCGAGAAGGTGTGCGGGCAAAATTGCTACAATCTTCTTTGATTTTTTCTTTCCAAAAGCTTTCTTCTAAAAAGGTAATGAAATCGAAAAGCACTTTCGCTTTGAAATTCATGAATACCTAAAAAAGCAATAAACAAACAATGAATAAATACTTATTAACTGACCGACGACAGGAGAAGGAAATGTGTGTAGAATGGGCTATTTAAGTCTATTTTTTAATTCTGATACCTTGTTTTTATGTCCTTTCGTTGGACTTTTTAAGTTTCCGAGAAGGTTAAGAACGCTATTTATTGTGCTTGAATACAGTTCTTTTTTATTCAACTTCAAAAAGTTATTCAAATAGTTTGTGTTGATGGGACTTTGACTATAATAACTAATATACTTCTTAACTATACTATTAAAAGCGGACTTATGTATTACATTTCGACAAGAAAACAACCAATCATATGGTGGATATTTTTTTGAACACACATCTAACAATAACGTTTCTTGAGTTTTTGGAGGATGATTGTCTTTAACAAAACGAACAAATTTCTCAAACTTCTTATAATTTTTTTGTGAGTATAAAAATCTCGAATATGAATCCAAAATCAAATCTTCATTGTTTAATTTTTTAATACTGTATGCATAATTTCGAAGACTGGCTCCCTCTAAATTAGTAATTGTTTGAGCGTACATTTTAAAATCTTTCTTATAAATTATTGATAACCAATCTTTTAGATGGTTTAGAACTGATGGGTAATTACTCCAATAGGTTAGAAATAATAATAGTTTATCAATTAAAGCCTGTTTTTGAACAGACGTTAAACCTTTTTTATCGGTTGTTTTATTGTACATTAACATTAAAGTCGAGTATAACTGGCTACTATATTTAGGCTTTATTTTTTCAATAATAATATCAAAAAAGTTCCAGTTATATGGAGGATAGTGCTTAATATGTTCTTGAAATATTTCATTAACCCCAAGAGTTATAGTTTGGTCATCATAGTTGAAATAAGTATTGATATACTTTTCAATATTAGCCAAAGTTGAAAAATCATTATTTAATTTCATATACTTGAAACACATCTTTGGGAAGGAGATGTATATTGCTTTTTCTTCTTTGCTTAACGAAACCAAAAATTCTCTTTTTAGCTTTAGATGAATGTTAGATAGAATTTCATCATCTATGTTGATATTCTCATTATCCGATTTAGGTATCAAAAAAATCAATTTATTAATAATACTGTCAAGTGAGAAAACACCTTTGGCCGCAGTACTATTCGAAGTGTATTCTTCGCTAAGTTTTTTAAAGTAATAATTGGTAAGCTCAGTTATGATTAATTCGTCCTTAATGTGTTCCTTTTCAATATAATTCTCTGCTAAGGAAATAAGAATATTCTTAGCTTTTTCATCCTCAATCTTATCTTCATTAAGGTTTTCTAACATTTTGTCAATAAATTTTGGGCCAAATAAAGAAGTGGTAACTTCAAAATCTTCAGGTGAAGTAGGATACGAGCCAAGGAGTTTCGGCTCCTCAATAACTTTTCCTTCAAGGTTACTCCGAAGACCTTTAATGAGAGCTATGTCTGTTTTAAAAATTTCAATGAACTCCTCTATTTTTCGATGTATGCCCTCGACAGTTGTATCAGGTTTTATTGAATTGTTTAAATATTGAAACAGTCTATTATAAGGCATCTTATAGTTAGTGTCATCTAAAAACCACTTTGATGCTCTACACAAACCTTTGAAATTCGCAAAATCTGGTATTAATTGTGTGAATTCATTGTTAGAAAAAACACTTTTTATAAAGGTGTAATCTCTCAAATTCTTCCTAATCTCATTTTTTACATTTTTATATTCTAATAAGCCGACTAATATTTCCAAAATAGGTGACGCAATGGAATTGTAATCTTCAAACTTATTGCTATTGTAGTCATACGCTATTTCTATTTGTTCTAAAAGAGTTCTTACTTCCCTTTTATTAATTCCTTTTTCTGCATCAATATTCAATAATTCTAATACCTCTTTTAGTTCTCCATTTTCAATCAATATTCGAAGCTCATCCGGCACATCTTTATCTATATCTATATTTAGAATAAACGGTTCTATTTTGTCAAAATGGACTTCTCTATTACGCTTAAAAAAACGTTTTTGATTACGGTTTAGTACTAGCTCATTTTTTCCCAGTTTTAAAATAAAATTTTGGTTCTTTTGTTCAATTTGATTTCTTAAAGCGCTATTGATTTTATTTAGAAAGTTAATGTCATCTAGCAGTATCTGGTACAAATGATTCCATTCTTGTTTTATAATTAAAAGTTTGATTAAAAACTCATCTGCTTTGTTATCGAACTCTAGACTAATGTATTCTTTACCTATTTGACGTTTAATTAAGTCTCGTTCGGTTTGGAGATTATTTAAGAATTGAATAATTTTTCTTGGATTAGTAGTAAACTCTTGACATATAAGTCTAATACCTATCTTGGATAACTCCAGTTCATATTTTTTGTTAATCTTATTAGTAAAGTCAACTAACTCCTTAGGCGTAAATTTTTTCAACCTTATAATCTGATGAAAAATCTTTCTTAAATACTCTTCAGCATCTTCGGTTTCTCCATTCAAGAAGGATGTTATCCCATTTTCATCAACAGGAATAATAAAAATAATATTCTCAGTTTCAAGAAAATTCTTCATTGTAGCCAATGTTTCCTTTAAATTTTCATTGTCACAACGGTCTAGGTTGTCAATCACTATAACAATCTTCTTGTAATCTTTTTCTGAGAGAATAAACTTTTTAAACTTAGTCATCCGATCATCATCAATACCAAAAATCTTACCTATAATAAGTTTAAAAGTTTCTTCGAATTTCTCTGGCTCAATTAATTTAGATTGTTTAATTGTGAAAGGGATAACTCTAAAGAAATCCCTTGATAAATAAAATAGAAATGAAGCTAGTAAAGAAACCAATACAAGAATCGATTTCGTATCATCGTCCTTAATCTTAGGCAACACAAACATGCCTATTATCAGCAGAAGAATCACGGCTGATAAAATCAATAAAGAAATTCGCTTACCATTAATTGGAGTTTTGCTTTTTTTTGGGTCTTGAGTGGTGGTCTCCTTATAAAGAATATTATCAATTGCCTCTTCTTTAAGTATTTTGAATTCAGAGTTTAGACTTTTAATGAAACTTCTTCTAAAGTCATCATTGGAGTATTTCCATGCATCATACTTAAAATAAGCAATTTTGTCCTTTCTGTTATCTAAATTGTGAACCTTGACAAAGCTTTCAAGAGTACTTATGATAGTTGATTTACCGCTACCCCAACCACCAAAAAGCCCTATATTTTGCTTACCAGAAGAGCCCTTAACTACTTCAAATAAGGTTTCAGCATATGGTTTGGTACCTAATAAGTCCTCGTTTACTTCACTGGATAAATCGAACTCTTTGTCTTCTATGAACTTGATGGCCATTAGGTTGATTTCAAAATATGTAAGATAAGTATTAGGTTGTAAAACTGTTAAATTTGAGAAATTACTTTTTAACATATTATAAACCAAGTTGTAAGGTTATTGGCCTAGGAGAATTTTATTCATGGCTTGTTATTTTTTTAATTCGGAATCCATGAATCTTAGATGAGGTTGTCTTTTGGCTAATCTCATTTTTCGATTTGGTAAAACACGTGATAAAATAAGTGCGACGATAGGAGCAATTCTTTTTCGGCGAGTCGCAGCGATGGCCTAACTAGGGGAGCTCATAAAATGACAAAACGGCCAGAGTAGGGGGCCTATTCATAGTACCAATGGAACCTCACTAAAAATGTACGTTGGGTACATTTTCTGTACGCTCGGCCTATACCTTATAAAAAAAATCTAAATTTTTGTGATTTTTTCAACACAAAGCTAACCAATAGACTATAAAAGATTTTGTATTGTGAGAAATAAGTTTGTTGCCATTATTAAAGAGAATGAAGGAATCATTTATAAGGTTACCAAAATATACACAGAACAATACGCTGATCAGCAAGATTTATATCAAGAGATAGTTTATCAATTATGGAAATCTTTTGACAGTTTTAATGGCAAATCCAAAATTAGTACTTGGATATATAAAGTGGCATTAAATACTTCTTTGATGCATATCAAACGTAAAACTAAACATCCTAAACCAATTACTATCCCAGAAGATACGTTAATGGATGAAAGAATAGCACTATTGTATAAGCAGATAAAAAAATTAAATGAAGGAGAAAAAGCCATTATTTTCCTCTACTTGGAAGGTAAAAAACATAAAGAAATAGCCGCTATAACTGGATTTACCACATCTAATGTAGGTACACAGATAAGTAGGATTAAACAGAAATTAAAAACAGAAATCAATAAAAAATAACATTATGGAATTAGAAGAAATGAAAAACCTCTGGGAAGGTATGAGTCAAAGATTAAATAATCAAAAAACACTTACCGATGAATTGGTAATTGAAATGACTCAGTTAAAATACAATAGCAAAACAAACTTTTTTAAGAACAAAGAATTTTTTGGACTTGCCGTAGCTTATACTATGATTGGAATAGTCATTTACTCTTTTGAATCTCTTGATACATGGTATTTGAAAACCTTTGGTATCGTTATGATTATAATTTTAGGCATATTGCCTTTATTTTCAATAGATTGGGTAAAAAGATTAAGAAAAATAGAATTAACAAAATCAAGTTATAAGGAAGTCCTAGAACAATTTTATAAGACCCAAAAAAGAATAAAACAAATTGAATCTATCGGTTTAATTATAAGTCCGTTCCTTTTTGTAAGTTCTTCTGTATTTTTCTCAAAAATCATTGGAAATGAAGACTTATTCAAATTAAACATGTCATGGGCTTTAATCACAAGCATTGTATTAATATTTATTGGGACTATATACTTTATTATAATATCAAATAAGAAAAAAAGGAAACAACTGAAGTCTATAGAACAGTTACTGAAAGAACTAAAACATTAGAATTCAAAAGATATTAAATCAATCTAGCTTATTAAGATCTTAAATATTATGTACAATAGACCTCAATGTTTAACTTGGCCTCATAAAATTTTGGTCAAAACAATAGGGGAGAGGAGCGTTAAGAATTTTATCCGCCTCCGACGAGTGAGGCACGAACGAGAGGAAGGCACCTGATGAATACTGGATAAATGTTTTTTAAGTACTTGGACAGACCAACGCCAATGCGCCGGCTGGCTCCTTAGCTATAAAGGTTTATACAAAAGGTATAGAGAAGTTGGGTGAGTATAGAATCTACAATCAAATAGAGAATTTTGGATAAAACTTTTTAAGAAAACATCGCAATTAATTATACTAAAAAAAACCGATCAACTAATTCTATTTTCTTAATATTAGTTGTTTTTTGATAATCATCATGTGACACAAAGACCTCATACAGTGCCTGGTAGTACCTTTTACCATCAACGGCATCCATTAACTCTTTAAGTCTATCTTTATTTGATATTATCTGAGAAAAAGCTTTATTTCCTTGCCCATGTAAATCTGCTACATCGACAATAGTTGAACCTGAAGAATATTTTGTTAACTGATTTGGAACAACTGTAATTAAGAGAAAATCTGAAATTATTCTTCCTGTATGAGGGTCGAAAGGTGAAAATATTGGCCCTTTGGCAGCTCCCTTTAATTGATTATCTTCTATAGCTTTTGGCCAAGTTTTTATTTCTTCACCTTCCACGAATCTTGAAAAACCGAGTAAATCACCTTTTTCCGGTACCGGAAAATAAAATGACCAACGTGTGCCAATATTTTTGGATGGCTTTATACTAATCTTATTTTCATTGAGGAACTTATATCCATGCAGTTCGCAACTTAAATCATTTGAAATTGGACCACCAATTAATAATAAATTCCCTTGTTTTTCAGTGTCTGGCAAACCATCATAACCTACAAATAATGCATCCTCTGGTAATTCGGTTAATTTAACTATTTCTCTCGAAGCATGCTTTACATCTGGATGTAAGCCTCCCCATTTAGGGTGAGTTTGACCTGGATGTAGAGTAATCTTATCCCAAAAATTAAAAACACTTCTGATTTCGGTTTTAGATAAATTTTTATCATCCAAACCTTTATATTCATCCCAAACTATTGCCGGAACTGTGCCTATCATTGAGCCCAAGAAACCTAAAACTAAGGTGGCTCGATTTTTTCTATAACCTCTGGTTTTCTGTAATTCCTTTATTGAGTCTAGACTAATAAATTGTTTATTAAGTTTCTCTCCTTTGAGAATGCCTTTGTTAATATAAGCTCTAACGGTACTCTCGGATACTTTTAAAAATTCGGCAGCCTGTTTGACGGTAACTTCGGACATATTATTATCTTTTCCTTAAATATATTTCTTTATTAGGATACCTTTAGAGTATTTAAGATAGAGAATTTTAAATAACCAGCGCATCTCTTCATTATGTCAAATAGAAATTAAAAAATTTTTCCTTGGAACACGATAGGTAGCAAGTGCTAAGAATTTTACTCGCTACGCCAACACGCCATCTCGCTCATATTTTAAAGGTCTCAAGACCTTTAAAATATACTGCTGTTAGCTGTTGCGGCAAGCTGACGAGAATGCTGTAGAAAAATTCAAGGAGACTTTCTACCATACACGCCATCGGCATCAACTCGCTCAAAATTCTAAAGATTCTCAATCTTCAGAATTTATGCCGTGGTGTTGGCAAGCGATGGATAATTGTGTGTAAAATAAATTGTGGTAACAATTTGATTTTATAAAACAATCGAGCGTTTGGCAGCGGCTATTTTACATAATGGCTAATTATAGATACAAATCAATTATTTCGCCGTGTGAAGCACACCGCCTAAAAGGCTTCTTGTATACCTGCAAACGAATGCTTAAAGTGTGCAGAATGATCGTGCGGGATTTGACATAATAGAATTATAGCCTACGAATGCGGAAGAAACTTGGTATCGCAAAATGCTTTTACATAATATCGGTGCCGATATAAAACACTGCGTGTTGGTTATATCTGATATTATGCAAAACAGCAAGCTGTACACATTTTGCTACTCATAAGCATTTGTCCTATAATTTATATTATGTAAAATATAATATTTCAAAGGCTGCAACTCCATCACGCTACTCCTCGCCATTACCAATTCTAAAAAAGGCTTTTTAAATACTCAAATACGAAAACGGAATCGAAATCTGTGCTACGTCCAATAGCACTTTAGTGCCTCCCGGTGGTTAGAAACAGGCGGTTTCGTGGAGTTTGGTGTCGCCCATATAGTTACGTACGGCCTGCGCATACCTCTCAACCTTTTTCAAGTGGCGTTCCAACTGATCTGAACAATGCTGGACCGAACCGGCTTCGTCGCGCAATGACATTGTAATCTGCCGATTGGCCTCCCGCAACTCCCTCGCTTCCTCCTTTAAATCGGCCAACTGCTTGAATTGTACATACGTTTTGGGTTCAAAGCTATACGAATGCAGTTTGTCCGTAAACTGGTCGATATCCCGCTCGTTACGTTCCAAACGTCGTCGCAAAAAAGCCTCGCTCGAAGCGTTCCAAGATCTTATACCAAGCTCATTTTTTATAGTTTCCATAGGTTCTTCCCAGAACAACTTGTAGTTACAAGTTATGATGCAGGTACAAAGATACTTCCCATAAGTATGATATACGTTGAAAACCAGTGATTTAACAAAACCTTTACATTCTCTTCATAAATACCAAAAATTCCATGGGATTTGTAAGATCATTCCTGAAAAAAGATGCTAAAAACTAAAGAAAGTTCAATGGGCCGCACAATGCGAACGGTACTCTTCCACCCCTTTGTGCAACCGATGAAAATCGTGGATCTGCTTCAGCGCACGCTCCGCATAGTCATCGATGGTACGCCGATGTTCTCGTATGGCGCTGATGATTTCTCGATTGGCATGGCTTAGAGCCTCCAATGCCCTTCTAAGCTTATCGAAGCTTTCAAAAAGACTATACGTCTTGGGTTCATAGCGGTAGGACCGTAATTTGGCCTGCAGCTGTTCCAGATCTTCCTGGGTACGCTCCAATCGAATCAATAAGGCACCTTTTTCATCTTCGGGACTGTATTGTAGTCGGGGTTCGATTGCTTCCATGGGATATGATTTAAGAGAGTCTTGTAAGAAAAAGCAAGTAGGTCATCTCTAATTTACAAAAAAACATCATATCTGTACCTCATTAATCTACAGATAATCAGACTTTAACACAATATTTAACTGGCGCTTTAAAAATATTAACAGGAAAAACCTTTTGGGAGTACGATAAAAAACATGGGCATCGCGCTATGACATACCCCCACTAACACTTTCCATACGCAAAGATTACGCATAAAAAAACCACCGGATACCGGTGGTCTTGACTATGGTTGGTTGCAGTGTTTATCGTTAGTCCTCGAATTCGATCTCAGCCAAGGTCAAGGTCCGTGACAATCGTGCCGAGAAGGGGTTTTTTGCCAAGTCGTTGAGCAACTTTTCACGCTTGCGCTCCGTAATATGAAGGGTATCGATTATTTCACGTCGAAGCTCCCTCTCGGCCTTATAGGCTTCTTTGAGTTCGACACGCTCTTCGGTACTCAGCACAAGACCGGGCTCGAAACGCTCCATGACCGTATATTTGGTCACCTCCATATTTTTTGTGTCGTCTTGTAGCTTTTGTTGGGCAAAGGCGGAGGTACCCGTAATCATGCACAAAAGACCCAAGGTCTTCAGGGGGAATTTTTTTATCATCATTTTCATAATAAAGTTGTCTCCTCGCTAAGATAAACCAATTATGAAAAAAATCACATTCTAGCCTATTCGGAGGCTGTTGACCGAGCAAACAATTCGTTTAATCGAAATCTTGGCCCGCCTCGTTTTTAACAGCGACCGTTTACCCCTCGAAAACGTTTTTCACCGATTTTTTGTACTAGGGGTCCTGCCCCTTATTTTTTTACCGTCACCTGTACGGGCTGCAGCACGGGCTGAACCTTTAGGTATTGGCGTAGTTGTCGACGGGTCAGTATCGTGCCCATCTCATTGGCCTCTTGTTCCGCCAGATCGGCAAGCAAAAACAGCTTGTCTTCGGTGGTAATATTCATGCGCTTGATGTCCTGCCGTCGCAAAAGAAACTCGGTCACCTTTTTTTCAAACAACAAGGTCTGCTCGCCGGTCATTACTAATTCGGGCTGGTATTTTTGGGTCAGTTCCTTGGCCTTGGCCTCGGTCTGCGGGTCGGCATCCTGAAAAAAAGTGTCTTGGGCCACTGCCGGGGACGAAAACAAGGCTACTAAAAGAAGTGCTGTAAAGAAAGTTTTGTAATTCATAATAGTGTATTCGTGTTGTAAATGGGAGGCGGCGAGAAGCGCCCCTACCCGTTCGTTTGAGATGATACCTTCAATATACAAAATCGGGGCGACCTATGCCCTATCCCGTATCGATACTATCAAAAACCACCCCGAATGGGTCAATCCGAAACTTTAAAAAATATCTAAAAAGCTATAAAATGATTACCTTCACGCCTTCAAAAATGTGCTATGTGGGTATGGATTCTTTTTATCGCGCTGATCGTCGTTTTCTTGGCTCTCGACCTCGGTGTTTTCAACAAACATGACCATGTTATCCGCAGTAAGGAAGCCGGTATTTGGACGGCCATTTGGGTCACGGTCGCCCTTTCGTTCAGTGGGGTCATTTATTGGTTATTTTCCGGTGACCTTGTGGACAACCCTACGGGGCTGTCGCCCGATACGGCGGTACTCAAATATATTACGGGCTATTTGATCGAGCTTTCGCTCAGTATCGACAACGTATTCGTCATCGCCGTCATTTTTTCCGCCTTTAAAATTCCACCGATGTATCAGCACCGGGTCTTGTTCTGGGGCATTCTGGGCGCCATCGTCTTTCGGGGCCTCATGATCGTTTTTGGCGTCGCCCTGATCAACAAGTTCGATTGGATCATCTACGTATTCGGGGTCTTCCTGCTGTACACGGCCTATAAAATGTTGAAATCTGACGACCATGAATTCGACCCGAAGCAATCCTGGGTATTTCGGCAGATCAAAAAACTCTATCCCATCACTAGTGCGATCAAAGGGCATGATTTTTTTATCAGGCGCATGGGCGTCAAGGCGGCCACTCCCCTTTTTATGGCCCTCGTTATCATAGAGCTTACCGATGTGCTCTTTGCATTGGACAGTATTCCGGCCATATTGGCCATTACCTCGGATCCTTTTTTGGTGTTCAGCTCGAACATTCTGGCCATCCTAGGGCTACGGTCGATGTATTTCTTGATTTCAAGGATGCTGCAGAAGTTTCGCTACATCAACTATAGTCTGGTGGTCATTCTGGCCTTCGTGGGTCTTAAAATGCTGTTCTCGCATGAAATAGAGCTGCCTGAATGGGTATCCCTGGCCGTTATTTCATTCTCCTTGGTGGCCGGTATTGTCGCATCGCTGTTAATTTCCGAAAAAGAAGAAGAGGTCCCCGCAGAATAGGTTAGTTCTCCGCATCGGTACGCTGGAACAGTATCCGGTAGATTTTTCCGACCCCCCAATTGCCCAACGGAAAGTAGAGCGCGAAGAACAGTGCCATGGCCAAGGCAAAATTTCGTATGCCGAAAAACTCCTCGATCATGTTCCCGGGATATGCATAGGACGTCTCAAAAAAATACCCCCCGAACTCCAACAGGCCCATGGCAACGAGTCCATAGGCATACTGCATGTGGTAGGGCAAACGGCGCAGCAGCATCGAAATAGGTACCATATACACGATGTAACAGGTGATGACCTGCCACCAGTAGGTGAACTTTGCGATTTCCAGTTGTGTGCCGAACCAATTCATAAAAAGGCCCCAAATAAAATACACGATGCAATAGGTGGCGATAAGCTTTCGATCGACCTGCAACTGCGCTTTGGCCCATGTCAAAAAATCGTTCATACCTAAGACCTCGTTAGTTTGGCATCGATGATCTTAAGGGCATCCTCCACGGTCTTCATGCCGTCCATATCGTCATTTTCAAGGAGAATATCGAATTCATCCTCGACGTCGAGCACGATGTCCACCAAATTGGCGGAATTGATATTGAGTTCATCCAAAAAATAGCTTTTTAAGGTGATATCGTTCACCGATACATCTTCGGGAAGGTATATCGAAACGATTTCTTTGAGTTTTTGGTACCGTGCTTCTTGAGACATGTGTATCGTAGGGTTGAAAAGTTAGCATGCATCGTGCGATAGCGTTTTATCGCACTAATAGCGCTTAAAAATAATACAGGCATTGACATCACCAAAACCAAAACTCGCTTTTGCTAAAATTTCTGTACGATGTGCCCGGGTTTTTTGGGGAATATAGTTCGAATCTACCATTTTTTCGATATCGGGATGTAAGTCTTCGGCATTCATAGTACCGAATACCTTGTTTTCCTTGAATTGTAAGACCGAAGCGACACACTCGATACTGCCCGCGGCCGCCAAACAATGGCCAATGGCCCCTTTAAAGGAATTGATCAACGGGAAGTGCTTGCCCGAGCGGCCAAGGGCTTTTGCCCAATTCTCGATTTCAAGGGCATCTTTAGTAGTCGCGGTCAAATGTCCGTTGACCGTATCTATGTCCGAGGGTCCGATACCGGCATGGGCCACCGCTTGTTGAATACACCGTTGTACGGCCTCGCTGTTCGGGGCCGTCATCGAGCCACCCCCCCGTTGGCCTCCACTGTTCACGGCACCACCGAGCACTTCGGCATAAATGTGGGCCCCACGAGCCGTTGCGCTCTCGAGGGATTCGAGCACCATGGCCCCTGCCCCACTCCCCGGTACAAAGCCAGAGGCGGAAGCACTCATCGGCCGACTGGCCGCTTCGGGGCGGTCATTATAATTTCTGGGAAGGATCCGCATGGCATCAAAACCGCCCCACACGTACGGACCGCTATCGCTACAGCTACCGGTAAGCATCCGTTCCGCCTGTCCCGACGCTATACGTTCAAACGCCATCAGTATACCTTCCGTTCCCGTGGTACAGGCCGATGAATTGGTCGTCACTTGGTTACCGCATCCTAACATACCGCCCAAATACGCGCTGACACCGCTCGCCATGGTCTGCAAGACGACCGTACTGCCCAACCGCCGCACGTTCTTGGCATCGACCTTCAGAATGGCCTCCCGAAACTTGTCCACCCCGAGCGTGCCCGTTCCGAAAATAATGCCGCTATCCCAATCGGGCGCATCCGCTTGCCCCTCGGACAACCCGGCATCTTGCCACGCGTCTTTTCCTGCCAATACCCCGTATACGATTCCCGTGGCGTTCATATCACGTAACTGTAAGGGCGTAAAATACTCTGGTAAGCGATTTTCAGGAATTTGGGGCTGCCCGGCAATCTGGCAGGCGAACTCCAAGGCTTTGAGCTGCGGCATAAAGCGAATCCCGCTGAGACCCTCGTCCATGGCCTTAGTAAAAGCAGGGAGACCGACTCCGTTCGGGGCACAGACCCCTAATCCTGTGACTACAACGCGTCTAGCCATGGTCATCGGCTTTAAGCATTCCGGCAATAGTTCCTTTACAGACCAGCTGTTGCTGCTCATTGTGCATCTGTACCGTGCATTTGAGTTTATGAAAGCGATAATACACCTTCTTTGAGCTTACGATTACCTTTTCCGGCGGAAATACAGGTAGCAGAAACTCCATATCCGTACTGCTGAGGGCGATTTTCGGATGCGCATCGCGCAAGGACTTCTCCTGCTGCAATAAATGAAGTCCCAAACATACCAGGCCGATCTGGGCACAGCATTCGGTCAACAACACCCCGGGTGTTACGGGATGTCCTTTGAAATGCCCTTGGTAAAAAGAAGCCTCGGGTGAAAACGTATAGCATCCCTTGGCTCCGTCATCGGTCACTTCCAGCAACTCATCCACAAATAAAAATGGTTGATCGTAAGGAAGTTGTGTGATAATATCTTTATAATTCATTGAAGTATTATTTTAGCACACCTGTGTATAACTTATTACCGTAAGCTTTCGCCACCATCCACAGGAATAATGGTGCCCGTGATCCATTGTGCTTCGGGCGTAGTCAACAAATAGACCACGTCGGCCACATCTTCGGGCGTTGTCAATCGGTTATTCGGATTGCGTTCGAGCGCTTTTTGACGGAGCTCTTTATGCCCGGGAATCATTTGAAATGCCCGGGTTATCGTGGTACCCGCCTGAATACAGTTGGCCTTGATGCCCAAAGGAGCAAATTCCAGCGCTATGCTTCGGGTCAATGCCTCGAGGGTCACCTTTGCTGCCGATACCGCCGCATAGCCCGGCCAAGGCTTTTGATTGCCCTCACTGGTAAAGGAAACGATGCGCACATCGGTGGCAAATAATGATGAGGCGACCAAGTCCTTGGTCCAATAATAAAGGCTCAGTGCCATGGCCGAAAGGGTGAGCTGAAAGTCTTGGTGCTGTAGCGTCGACTTCCCTTCTTCGGAAAACATTGGCTTTAGATTGCCTTTGGCGATACTATGCACCACCACTTTTATGAAATGGCCTTGGGGCAAAATGGTTTTAAGTTGCTCCACTACCCCGGTGCGCTTTTCCGCATTGACCGCATCCACATTAAAACTTTGAAAACCTACCCCCAATGCGGTAATCTCCTTAAAATGGGCGTCGACTTCTGGCATATCCACCTTTCGGTCGCGGTGTACCACGACAATATGAAATCCGTGACGGGCTAATTTCTTGGCCGTAGCCAAACCAAGGCCGCTACTGCCGCCCAAGATCAAGGCCCATTCTTTCTTATTGCTTCCGGCCATCTAGTATCTCTTTTTTAGCCATTTTTAATTCCTTTACCACTGTAACAATATCCGTTGCGCCGAGAACCCTGGGCCAAAACTAAGAATAAGGCCCTGCTCCCCTGGCGAAAATTGCTTTTCCAAAAAACGCTCCAATACATAAAGCACCGTGGCGCTGCTCATATTGCCGTATTTACGCAACACTTCGCGAGTATCATCGATATTTTTGCCCAAGGCACCGAACAGCTCATCGACCGTCTGCACGATCTTGCGTCCCCCGGGGTGAAATATCAAATGATCGACCTCCGCGATCGAACTGCCATGCCTTTCGAGAAAAGGGTGTACAATATCGGGAAAATGTTTGGCGATCGTTTCCGGAACGGCGATGTCCAATATCATCTTCAACCCGTGATTGGTCAGGTCAAAGCCCATCAAATGCGTAGCATCGGTAAAATGGTACATCTCCCCTCCTATCACCTTCGGGCCTTGGGCACCGGGCTCGGAGGACAATAGCGTACAGGCCGCACCATCACCGAATATGGCGGCACTCACCATGTTGGCCATCGAATGGTCGTTCAGCTGAAAGGTCGCTGTAGGACTTTCAACAGCGACCACTGCCGCTCTTTTCCCTGGGTTGGCGCGTAGAAAATTTGTCGCATAGATCAGTCCGGAAACCCCGGCCGCACAACCCATTTCCGTTACGGGCAAACGCAGGATATCTTGTCGCATGCCCAAATCGTTGATTAAATAGGCATCAAGCGACGGAATCATGATTCCCGTACAACTTACCGTTATGATATAATCTACCGAATCGGCGGCCCAATCACACTGCGCCAGAGCCTTTTGCAGTACGGTTTTACCCAATTTTTTGACTTCCCGTACATAAATCGCATTCTTGTCCTCGAAAGAAGTGGCCGTAAAGACATCTTCGGGACTCATGATACTATACCGACGGTCTACGCCCGCTCCTTCAAAAATCTTGACCACCTTGCGCCGAAAGCGCGGTTCTTGGTCCCCTAGCCACATGTTGACGAAGGGAATGATGTCGTCGGTTTTTTTCGAATAAGGAGGCAACGCTTTCGCTACCGTCGTTATACGCACTTCATTCATAGTGTGTTCTTAATCGTTTATGTCGCATGACCCATACATAGCGGAAGGCCCATCTCCATCGAATATCATGCTCCATCATGGGTAATTCGTGAGTAAAGTCTTGGAGTTCCTCCTTTAAAAACCCACGTTGAATAGACACCAAACCATCGTGTTTGGCAATCTTGCTGCGTATAAAAATAGTACTAAACACTTTAAAAAGATGGTATGCCAAGGCACTTCTTTGTAAGTCGTTGATAACGATACCGATCTGGGCCAATGTAGTAAACTGTTTTAAAAAAATCGGGATATCCCGATTCAGAAAATGATGCATGGTCAGCGTACAAAGAAGGATATCACACTCCAACTCGCTTGGCTTAAGTGCCAAAACATCTTGTTCTTGATAGGTTATTTCGGGGAAATCGGTGGAAAGCACCTTGGCCAGCTCAAGACTTTTGACGTTGAGGTCGATTCCTATACACCGTAGCTCAATATGACGCTGTCGCGCCCATTTCACGAGCTTTCGAAGCAGAAATCCGTTACCGCAGCCTACATCTAAAATCGTATATGATTTTTTATAATCATCTGTCATCAAATTACTTACCCCTTCTATCGTAATCGTACTCCCCCCCAAGAAACGATTGACCCGATCGATATCGGTAAGTACCTTTTCAAGTACTCCCTTTTCCACGGACAAATCATCCATCCACTCCTGTTCCGCACTCCTTTTTGAAAAATCAGTCATTCGCACAAGGGTTCTCCATGGGTTCTTTTTATCATTTGACGCATCAATCGAGGCTGACCGGTCAAGAGGGCCATCCCTGCATTCGATACCCTTGGGTGAAGCAAGGCATACTGCAACATGCGCCCCAAGCGTAGTCTTTTTGTAAAGGTAGTGTTCCATACCCGGGTATACGCTTTTTCCAGTGTTTCATTTTTCGGGTTCTTTTCGCCTAAATAGGCACTGATCTGTTCAGAGGCTATCTTGGCGCTATGAATTGCCATGGCCATACCGTTACCGCAGAGCGGATGGATCAATCCTGCGGTATCCCCACACATGAGCATATGCCCTTCTACAGGGCGTTTGGCGTCAAAAGAAATTTGTGCGATGGTCAAAGGATCTTTGAACACGGGTTTAGCATCCCTCAAAAATGTGGCGAGAAATGGGTTACGGGAAACGACTTCTGCATTAAAACTTTCTATATTTTTAGCCTGTCGAAAGCTAGCATAAGACACCAAATAGCAAAAATTCACTTCGCCCGTCTCGGTTTTGGAGAGTCCCCCGTAGCCGCCTGGAAAATTATGGAGGGCTACCATATTTTCGGGAAAACCATCGTATGTGTAATGCCCTTTGACGGCCATCCACCTCGATTTTCTTTGGATGAACCGGCGTTCAAGATACTTATCAAGGGTATCTCGCTTGCCATAGGCGCCTATGGCCAAAGAAGAGGTATAGGTATTGCCCGTATCGGTACCTACTTCGAAAGCCCCCGATCGGTAGTGGATCGCGCATACATTTTGAAATTCGAAATCAACGCCCAGCTGTACGGCATGTCGGTAAAGCCGGTCGTCGAATGCATACCTACTGATCCCTTGTCCTCCCAAGGGTAGTTTGAGCTGCATGTGCCTTCCGCTTGAAGTGCTGAGCTGTAAGGTATCAATGGCGACCGCACCCATATCGCTTAAAGAAACACCTAAAAGTCGTAGGTACGGCACCACCTCGTTGGATACATATTCACCACAGACCTTATGCTGCGGATAATGCCTTTTCTCCAGCACCAAAATGCGATGTCCCTGACGCCCCAAATGAATGGCCGCGGTAAGGCCGGCCAGCCCTCCTCCCACAATAATGACATCATAGTGTTCCACTCCGAGAAAGTTACTTAAATAAAAAGAATCCCGGCCGAAAAGCGGGGATTCTATCGAAATACTTGTACAGTCCGTGGCTATCGGGGTTCTGTACTATCCTTTGACCTTCTGCTTGGCCTCTTCCTTCAGTGCTTCACTAGCAACAATGGCCAGTTCTACCCGGCGGTTATCCGCCTTGCCGGCCGCCGTACTATTGTCGGCCACAGGTTGGGTCTCCCCGTACCATTTGGTAGTCAAGCGCCCCGGATCGATACCTTGCCCGATCAGATAATCCGAAACGGCGTTGGCACGACGCATCGATAGGCCCATATTATAGCTTTCGGACCCATCGCTATCGGTATGGCCTTCAACCAAGATGTTCGATTTTGGATAATCCTTTAGGATTTCCGCGAGACTGTTCAAGGTTGTTTCTGAATTTCCTTTGATATTTGATTTATCGGTATCAAAATAAACGCCCCCGTCTTCTGTAAAGGTCACATTGATACCTTCACCTACCCGGGTAACTTCGGCTCCGGGGATTTCCTCTTCGATACGCTCTGCCTGCCGGTCCATTCGGTCTCCGATGTACCCCCCGGCAACCCCGCCGATGGCCGCGCCGAGTATCGCACCTAATACCGTATTATTTCCTTTTCCAACATTGTTGCCTAGCACGCCACCGATTACGGCCCCACTGGCAGCACCTACCGTAGCACCTTTTTGCTTGTGATTGGCATTCTGAACGGTCTTACAGCCGATTACCATAGACATCGCCATTAATATATATACCGATTTTACTATTGCTTTCTTCATCGTAGTTATCTTATTGCTTGTTAAATTCATATATCACGTCAATGGATTCTCCATTTACGGTCGCATTGGACTTTAAGGTCATTTGAGTAGGACTCAGTGAAACGATGTCGAGTCCATATCCGGTGCCGCCGTACAAATCGTTTTTCTTTTCGTCGATAAACTTGAACATCAGCCTATCGTTGCCCATATTGGATTCGGACACGGACCACCTGATATTTCTGATACCGCCGGAACAGGCACTATTGGTCGTAGGAATCGTATACGTTCCGGTACTATTGTTGTTATTAAAGAACCAGGTACTCCCTTCAAAACAAAATGCCTGGGCATCATTGAATAGCTGCGCTTTGAAAGAACCGTCGCTACCCTCGTAACCCACGTTTTCCAAGGTCCAGGTACCATCTATAGTCTTGCGTTGTTGAGCTACCTCCTTGGAGATGGAGCACGAAGCCATAAACGCTACTATCGTGACTAACACTATTGCTTTTTTCATGAGTTTTCAATTTTGATTTGAGTATATACGCTTTAAGCTCACCGAATGTTGTAGGCGGCCCGTTAATATCTTGTTAACGATAACTGCAATTTGACGATTTTTTAAAAAATAAGAGGTTGTAAAAGATTAAGAAGGGTGCTCTTTTCCATTAATAGGACCATAGGTCGACCAGCGCCTTTTCAAAGCGTTTTTTCGGCAGGTACATATCCTCTAGATTTTTGGCAAAGGGAATAGGCGTTTCAAGACTGCCCACCCTTATGATGGGACCATCGAGATATTCGAAGCAATTTTCCATGACGAGCGCCGCGATATCGCTAGCCAACCCACCAAAAAGGCTGTCTTCTTGAAGAATTACCAATTTACCCGTTTTGACGACCGATGCATATACGGTATCGATATCCAAAGGAGCCAAGGTTCGAAGATCGATCAGTTCGGCTTCGATCTCAGGATGTTTTTCAAGGGTCTCCAACGCCCAATGTACCCCTGCCCCATAGGAAACGACCGTAAGCGCATCGCCCGTGCGTATGATTTTCGCTCTTCCTAGTGGAAGCGTGTAGTAGTCTTCGGGCACTTCTTGATAAATACTACGATACAACGCCTTGTGTTCAAAAAATAGAACGGGATTCGGGTCTTCGATCGCAGTGGCCAACAACCCCTTGGCATCATAGGGAAAGGCCGGATAGACCACCTTTAGACCAGGGGTCTTCGTAAACCATGCCTCGTTGGTCTGTGAATGGAACGGACCCGCTCCTACATCACCCCCGCAGGGCATCCGAATGACTACATCGGCCTTCTCGCCCCATCGGTAATGCGACTTGGCCAAATAATTCACGATAGGGTTGAAACCGCTACTCACAAAATCGGCGAATTGCATTTCGACGACCGCTTTCATGCCTTTGATAGACAAGCCCATAGCCGTACCCACAATTCCTGACTCGCAAATCGGCGTGTTTCGGACCCTTTCCTTGCCGAAAAGCGGTACAAAACCCTCCGTAATTTTGAAAACACCACCATATTCAGCGATATCCTGCCCCATGATTATAAGGTTGTCGTGTCGTACCATACTTTGCCTCAGCCCGTCCGAGACCGCATCGATGAAACGTATTTTTTTTACCTTGTCATTTGGATTAACTTGTTGATAAACAAAATCTTTAAATACATCTTTTAACTCTTCACTTTCAGTACTTTGGGGTACTTGATCGTCGAAAGCCAACCGTATATGTTCATTAATCTCCGTTTCGATACGATCTTTGATTCTTTCGATCAGCGTATGATCCAATAGGCCTTGATCGATCAGGAAGGTCTCATAATTTACTATAGGATCTTTTTGGGCCCACGCATCCATCAAATCATCGGGCACATACTTGGTGCCACTGGCCTCTTCATGGCCTCTCATGCGAAACGTATTACATTCCAACAAGACAGGCTCGGGGTGCTCGCGCATTTGCTTTACGAGCCGGAGCACTGTGGTGTAGACTTCCAAAATATTGTTGCCATCAATCGTATACGATTTCATTCCGTAGCCTAGCCCTCGATCGGATAACTGTTCGCAACGGTATTGCTCGTACGTTGGCGTCGAAAGTCCATACCCGTTATTCTCGATACAAAAAAGTACGGGCAGGCCCCAGACCGATGCGATATTGAGTGCCTCGTGAAAATCACCTTCGCTTGTACCCCCCTCACCCGTGAATACGGCGGTCACTTTTTTTTCCTTTCGAAGAAGATCGGCCAAGGCGATACCATCGGCAACCCCTAATTGCGGCCCTAAATGCGAGATCATGCCTATTAAACGGTATGCTTGAGCCCCGAAATGAAAGCTCCGGTCCCGCCCTTTGGTAAAGCCGCCCAACTTTCCTTGCCATTGCGAAAAGAGCCGATGCAGGGGTACCCCCCGCGTAGTAAACACGCCCAAATTACGGTGCATGGGCAAGATATATTCTTCGGGGAGAAGGGCACTGGCCATGCCCACCGAAATGGCTTCCTGCCCGATACCGCTGAACCATTTCGAAATCTTGCCCTGGCGCAACAAAATGAGCATTTTCTCCTCGACCATTCGAGGTTTGACCATTCGCTCATAAAGGCTTAACAAAGTTTGGTTACTAATACCCGTCTTTTGGTACTGCATGGTCTATTTGCTGCTAGTTGATACATCCAAAGGTAAAAGTAGCAAAAAGCCAGCACTCAAAGCACTAAGCTACCGTACTAAATTGCCCTTATTTTCTTACCTTTGAACAAACTTTTAATAGATACCCATGAGTGCCATTCCCAGTGTAGATCTTCAAAACTTTGTTTCTGAAGACCCTAAAAAAAAGCAAAAGTTTATTCAAGAGCTGGGCGCCGCTTTTGAAAATATTGGGTTCGTCGCCCTCAGCGGGCATTTTCTTTCCGATGAATTGGTCGAGAACCTATATGTCGAGATCAAGAAGTTTTTCGATCTCCCTCAAGAGGTCAAGAACAAATATGAAATCGAAGGCATCGGTGGGCAACGGGGGTATACTTCTTTCGGTAAAGAGCATGCCAAAGGACGAAAAGTGGGGGATCTAAAAGAATTCTGGCATTTCGGGCAATATGTGGAGGACGATGCAAAATTGGCCGAGGAATACCCCGACAATGTCATGGTCGAAGAGTTGCCACATTTCAACAAGATCGGAAAGGAAACCTATAAAATGCTTGAAAAAACGGCGAAATATGTGCTCAGGGCCCTTGCGCTACATCTCGGACTTGAAGAAACCTATTTTGACGCATATATTAAAAACGGAAATAGTATTCTTCGCCCGATACACTACCCTCCTATTACCGAAGAACCCCAGAATGCGGTACGGGCGGCCGCTCATGGAGACATTAATCTGATCACGCTTTTGATGGGCGCCCATGGAAAGGGATTGCAGGTGCAAAATCATAATGGGGAGTGGGTCGATGCCATCGCACGACCCGACCAGCTCATGATTAATGTGGGCGATATGCTCTCGCGGTTGACCAATGACCAACTGAAATCGACCATTCATCAAGTCGTGAATCCACCCAGGGAACTATGGGGTACCTCACGGTATTCGATCCCCTTTTTTATGCATCCAGTGAGTGAAATGCCCTTAAATTGCCTAGAAAACTGTGTAGACGAAGACCATCCCAAAAAATTCGCCGATATCACAGCGGGGGAATTTTTAAATGAACGCCTTATCGAACTAGGATTAATCAAAGGATAGCATGGATTTACAGGACCAACTAAAGAACTTATTTCCCGATCACGAGCCCGAAGAGCAACATGAACCCGAGGAAACCCAAAGTGATATCTGGCTCCAAGATGACCCTATTCTTTGCAAATTTGAAAAACGCAAAGGTAAACCGGTGACCATTCTTGAAGGCTATACCGGAGCGGATGACGATTTCAAGAAATTGGCCAAAGAACTTAAGACCACGCTAGGCGTTGGCGGAAGTTTTAAGAAGGAAATGATCATCATTCAAGGAGACTATCGGGACAAGATTATGGATATGTTGAAAAAGAAAGGTTTTTCCGTCAAAAGAGTCGGTGGCTAAACCCGACATACTAAGGGTTCGTCTCCTATTTCGCTAAAAAAGTGTATTTCTGTTAATTATCTTTTGTTTTTTTTTAATTAATGTTACTTTTAATCTGCTAATTTCAAAAATCCTTGCGCGCATGAGTTCCCTTTTGCACATTACAAATGGCGATAGCTTTACGAACAGGTTGAACTCCCTCAATATTAAGGGGGATATTATCACGTGGCGAGAGATGCTCTGCGAAGGAAAAACATTGACCAACGTAGGCAGTGAGTCTTTTTGGAAGACCAGATTCGATTTTCTGCACAAAAATTACAAAGTATCGAAGTCGTGGTTTATTGAAAAAACGTTAAAGGAATATCGTTCACTTTGCAACCATAAACAGCAAGACGAGATCGTACTCTGGTTCGAGTACGATCTTTTTTGTCAGATCAATCTGATTGCCGTATTGAGTTGGTTGAAGACCAATCGCAAGTATGCCCAAATTTCATTAGTGTGCAGTGGTAATGAAGATGAGAGCGATAGGATGTACGGACTCAATGATCTGAGCGACGAACAACTTTTGATGCTCTACAAAAAGAAAACGGAACTCGGGCAAGACGATATAGAATTTGCCGACTATGTGTGGCAACTCTACTGCAGTGACAACCCTATTCGGCTCGAAAACCTTTCCGAATTCCAAGATTTTCAATTCGACTACCTCTCCGATGCCCTTAAGGCCCATTTGCACCGTTTTCCAAGTATCAAGAACGGCCTGAACGAGATGGAAAATAATATGCTGCAATTGGCCATTGAAAAAAAGTCCCCTTCCAAAAAGGAATTTGTGGCGGAAATACTAAAAAATCAAGGTTTTCTTGGCTTTGGCGATTCTCAGTACGAAAGAGCTTTGACCCGTATGAAACCTCTGTTCAGCTCCTTCAATCCCGTAAAGCTTACTAAAAAGGGCAAGGAAATTCTCGATAACAAAACCAGTTATTATTCCTGCATTCAAGACAATGATGTGTATCTTGGGGGTGCGCTGAAATACAATTTTCTTTATAATACCGATACGGACAGGATCTTAAAATTATAAGATGCAGCTAAGCCCATCGGAGCTGATCTTAAATGCCGACGGAAGCATTTATCATCTAAATTTACTACCTGAAGACATTGCCGACACTATTATTACCGTAGGAGACGCTGATCGGGTGCGAAGCGTTTCAAAATATTTTGAAACCATTGAAATCAAAAAAGGAAAACGAGAATTTCTAACCCATACAGGAACATTTCATGGAAAAAGGCTTACGGTACTATCTACAGGAATCGGTACGGACAATGTGGATATTGTGCTCAACGAGCTCGACGCACTTGCAAATATTGATTTTCCGTCTAGAAGTCCAAAAAACAGTTTAAAAACCTTGGATATAGTACGTATTGGCACCTCAGGTGCGGTACAGGAAGACATTCCCGTAGACTCCTTCATAATGAGCGACCTGGCCATTGGATTGGACGGTCTGCTTCACTTTTATGATAGCTCTGACATTTTACACCGGGAAATTGGAACAGCTCTAATGTCGCATTGCGATTGGTCAGAAGAAAAACCACACCCCTATGTGGTGGAATACGATAGAAAGTTAGGCGACCTATTAAATTCAAATCGTATACGATTAGGCATAACATTGACAAATTCAGGATTTTACGGACCGCAAGGCAGAAAATTACGTCTTAATCCATCCGATGAAGGCCTTACCCGTAAAATAGCTTCGTTTATCTATGAAGGACGCAAGATTACCAACTTGGAAATGGAGACTTCGGGCATATATGGACTTGCAAAACTACTGGGGCACCGTGCCGTTTCAATGAATTGTATTTTAGCGAACCGCGTAACGGGAACATTCAGTCCGGACCCGAGCAAAACGATCAACGCACTGATTGAATATACCTTAGAAAAGTTGACTTCATAATCTTTGCAGCGCTATACGTTAAAAACATAGGGTTCACGGGTATTCAAGATACGAATGAAAAATCAAGATATATCTTTAAATACAAAATAAGCATATGAAGAAAATCAGTATTGTTGGGGTTCCCGAGCATTTTAATCTGCCATGGCATATGGCGATTGAAGAAGGTGCTTTTACAGAAAGGGGTATCGACCTGCAATGGACAGACATTCCCGAAGGGACCGGAAAAATGTGCCAAATGCTACAACACGGGGAAACCGACTTGGCGATTATCCTTACCGAAGGACTGGTAAAAAGCATTTCTGAAGGGAATCCAGCACGAATTATCCAAGAATATATTGGCTCTCCCCTACTTTGGGGCATACATGTAGCCCAAGAAAGTCGTTTTAAAGCGATTTCAGCCCTTAAAAATACTAAAGCCGCCATTAGCCGATTTGGTAGCGGAAGTCATCTTATGGCCTACGTAAATGCCCAAAACCAAGGTTGGGACACTTCCGAACTGAAATTTGAAGTCGTCGATAACCTGACCAATGCGGTAAGTGCGCTCTCGGCGGGTTCAGCTGATTATTTTATGTGGGAGCGCTTTACGACCAAACCCTTAGTAGACCAGGGCATTTTTAGGCGGCTCGATGATTGTCCGACCCCCTGGCCTTGTTTCGTTGTCGCAGCTACAGTAAAAAGTATTGCGGAAAACAGGAGTACTTTGGCTCATATCCTTGAAATTATCAATACCTATACTTCCGATATACGCCATATACCGAGTATCGATCGTACGTTAGCAAACCGATATGGTCAGCAGTTGGAAGACATACAAAAATGGTTGTCTATGACCCGTTGGAGTCAATCTCAATTGAGCACGGATGACCTTCATAAAGTACAGGATACCCTTTTGGAATTGAAGTTGATAAACACAAAGTTAAAACCTAATTCAATTTTAGAAACCATTCAATAGGTATATGTTACAACTATTCATTTAAACCTTTACTTTAATTTTAAATTTGTTTACTAAAAGTTTAACCTGTCAAACAAGGGAGGCGCGACCCCTTTCCCTGGGCTTTAATAGTAATAGGCGTAGTTGTGTAATTTATCGAATAGACCCAAGCGATCTAGCCCATATAAATGAATCGTCGCGGTGCTGAAAACAGGGACCATGTCCCAGGTCCATCGATCTACCTTCCGTAAGAAGACGAGGTACGCTTTACTCTTTCAAAATGTTGTAGTTCAGATTGGGCGAGAAACCACGTTCAAAGCTGATATTTTATGGCCCCTTGCATGGCCCCTATCATCGAATACAACTGCTGCCCGACCTCCCAAAAAATTGGAGAGACCGTTACAAGGCACTGACCTACCAATCGATAAGGGATTTCCCTTGCTGTTTTAAAAGGGCATTGGCTTTACTAAAATGTTGGTTTCCGAACCAATAGCCCCGATTGGCACTCAGGGGTGAAGGATGTCCTGACGTTAGAATATGGTGCTTTGAAGCATCGATAAGACTGGCCTTTCTTTTGGCGAAACCTCCCCAAAGTAAAAAAATGAGTCCTGATCGTTCCGTTGACAATTTTTTGATAACGGCATCGGTAAAGGTCTCCCATCCTTTTCCTTGGTGACTTCCCGCCTGATGTGCCCGAACCGTAAGAGTGGCGTTGAGGAGCAATACGCCCTGATCCGCCCAGCGTTCCAAGTTTCCACTTTTCGGATAGGGTTGGTTCATATCATTTTCTAATTCTTTAAAAATATTGATCAAGGAGGGGGGATGAGGAATGCCGTCCTTCACGGAGAAACATAGACCATTGGCCTGGTTGGGGCCGTGGTACGGGTCTTGGCCCAACAACACCACCTTAGTTTTTTCAAAGGGACTGTACTCAAAGGCTGCAAATATATCTTTGCCTTTGGGATAGCAGGTGTGTTCGGCATATTCTTTTTTGACAAAGTTCGCCAAGACTTGAAAATAGGGTTTTTCGAATTCTTTATCCAGCTGTAGTTTCCAGCTCTGTTCGATGTCTACGTTCATAATTTTTATCCAAAAGGTTTAAAAATGCCCGTTAAAGCTACCTAAAACCTGGTAACTACGCTTTACTTGCTACGCCCTTTTATTCTTTTCGACGATATATTTCGAAAGATACTTTGTACTCGCCATGGTATGGTGCATCAGCATGGTGCCGATAAAATTTTGGCCTCGATGGCTTTCCAAACCGTCTAACAGCTCCTGTATACGATCTAAAAATCGCTGGGAAATCACCTCTTTGTTATAACAGGCATGGATAATGGCTTTGCCCCGACCTTGAGCTAGTTCCCAATCCTTCTTATTGCAGTACATATCAACCGCTGCTTTTGCAAAGTCTTCCGAACTGTCCGCTATTTTCCCGTTCCACGGAAGGTCGTCGTGCATGCCCTCTGCACCGATATTCGTAGTTACGCTTGGAGTACCCGTCTGCATTCCCAAAATCAACTTGCCCTTAATACCTGCACCGAATCGCAAGGGCGCTAGATTTACACGCGCATCCATCATGACTTTCCTAACATCTTTCACCCATCCTTCTATCAGAAAACCTTCTTCTACTCGGTGCATATCTTCTACTTGTTTCGGAAGATAGGCTCCGTACACTAATAATTTGGCGTCGGGCAGTTCTCTTCTGATCTTCGGCCAAATATCGGCCTTAAGCCATATTAGGGCATCTATATTGGGGTTGTGCTTTCCGTTGCCGATACATATAAAATCGTTCCGTTGATCGAAAGAAGGCCATTCTTCACGCTCCTTTGGCGCTATTTTCGAGAGCAAGAACGGTACATGTAACAGCAGTTGTTTTGGAATACCTACTTCTTTGGTGAGTAGCTCCATTTCATAGGTGGACACTACCAAAGTTAGGTCACAGCGGTATATACTCGCCATTTCTCGCTTGGCCAAACCGCTATTCAACCATTCTTTGTTCGTAAACGGACTTTGCTCTTTTAAAAGCTTTTCGCGTATCTGTCTTAGCGAATGGAGATCTTCGGTATCTAAAATCCGTAAGGCGGAAGGGACATGCTCGGCGACACGCCAACCGAACTGTTCTTCGGTTAGAAACCGATCGAATAATACAATGTTGGGCTGCAAGGTCTTTACGAAGTTGTCAAAATCGGGATCGTTCACTTGAATACCCTTTTTTGGTACGCCCAACGCCTCCAGTTGCAATGCGTGTTCGGTCTCCTTGGCGGTACTCGCGAAAATCACTTGGAATGCATAGCGCTGAAAAAACTCCAACAACTGCAGCATATGGTTTCCTGCCGCGGTAGTTTCGGGCTCGGGCCATGTAAAACCAATGATGAGAACTGTTCGATGTAACATAGCATCCAAGGTTGACCAAAAAATATACGGAGAACCTTTAATCTAACTTTAAGAAAGGTTTTGGAACTTACATTTTGGCCGCGAAACGCCGCGAAATGCTCGACCTTAGTTTGCGCTCATAGTCTTCTTCGAGCCATTCTTTATAGTTCTTGGTATTGTTCATTATGCAATAGGAATATTGCCTGACCCTATAGGCTATTTCTTCTTTGAGCTCCTTCGCCAAAAGGCGGGCATCGAAAACGTCCTCGGCATTTTCAACACATATTTCGGCGTGCTGCTCGATACTGCGCTCAAGTACGATCTTAGATTTTAGTCCTTGGGCGAATACCTTTTTATATTCCTCTTTGATATCGTATTCGATATTTTCCGATTTACTGAACTTGGCTCTAAGGGCTTCGGGCATTTCGTAGACAAACTCCCGTTCGATATCTTCATCGTTCTTGATGTTCTCCAGGTAAAAATCCGGGAAATGGAAGATTTCCTGCCAATCTATGGGGGCGTTCCACATACCAAATCGGGCGACATTGTTCCCTAAGTCAACGACCGTAAATTCTTCCTTGTTCGGCAAGATCCTGGAACCCCTTCCGATCATCTGAAAATAAAGGGTCAAAGAACGCGTTGCACGGTTCAATATGATGGTCTCTACAGTGGGTTCATCGAACCCTGTGGTCAGTATACTCACTGAGGTCAGGATAGCATCAGGCGTTTCGGAAAACCATTGCAATATCTCTTTACGTTCAGATGCGCTGTTCTTGTTGTCGAGATGGCGAATATTGTAGCCTGCTTTTTTAAAGGTTTCGTATACATAGCGCGACGTATTGATCCCATTGTTGAAAATAAGCGTCTTTGTGCCCTCGGCAATTTCTTTATAGGCCGATACCAATTTGCCCAGCATGCTTTGGTTACTATAGAGCTCATCGGAAGATTTAACCGTGTAATCTCCGCTGATACCTAACTTCAAACTTTGTAGACTTACATCATAGTTGTACACATTGGCCTTGGCCAAGAACTTTTTCTGGATCAAGGAAGCTATCGACTCGCCGACAATCAATTTCTTGTAGTTGTCTTTCATCGGAAGCTTGATATTGGAGCTTAGGGGGGTTGCCGTCACCCCCAGAATGGTCGAATCCTTGAAAAATTTGAAAAGTTTGCGAAAAGAATTATAATGGGCCTCATCGATGATGACCAAGCCGATATTGTTGATTTCGACTTTCTCTTCCTGCAACCTATTGTTCAGGGTCTCCACCATAGCAACAAAGCACATGAAATTGTCCTGGTCCTTCAACTCTTTGACCTCGCTATTGATAATTTTGTTCTTGACCCCAAATCCCTTGAGCATTTTTGAGGTCTGCAAACTCAACTCTATCCGATGGGTGAGAACCACGACTTTTTTACCGGTCTTTTCAATATAACGACGGGCTATTTCCGAAAAGACGACGGTTTTTCCTCCACCCGTCGGAAGTTGGTAAAGCAAGTTGCCATTCTCTTCCCCTTCCTCCAAATGTTTGAAAATGGTTTTCAGATCTTCAATCTGATAGTCGTAAAGCGTTTTTTCCGTAGTGTCTTTAGATAACTTCAAGTAGGTTGTTGAATTTTACGTTCGTTATTTTGCGCCGATTCGCTGTTAAAAGCTCAATTTTGCAAAACTAAAGGAAAATTATACTTGTACGAAATATATCTTGGGAAATCCCCAAAAAAGGGTATCCCGAAACCCTTCGACAACCACAATAAAACTCAAAAATTGTAGGCAACTATTTGATAATGATTAATCCACCGCATCAAGGGCATGGGAAAAAGCCTCTTTTAAAGGCCAATTTTGATCTTGCGTTTCTTGGTATATCTGCACAATTCTTTCTTTGTATTCCGATAAGAGGTTGTTGTAGGCTACAAATTGTACCACTTCGTTAAAGGAATTGAGCATACTCTTGTAAAAAGCATCGGGCACATTACGTTCTCTAGAGAATACTTGGGCAACCTCGAGGTTGAAAAGCATTACCTCGGCAATCAGTGGTGCTTCTACACCAAGTTTCAAAAAGTGCTTGATGAATTTTTGGGCCACCGAGCGCCTCGCTTTGGGCTTTCTTCGTTTTACGGGAAAATATTCATTTGAAATCTTGGTCTTTGCTTCCTGTACTAGTTTATCCTCCTTCGGATTAAAAATAAAATCATAATATTCCTTGACTACGGGAAACCTTTCATAAAGGTCCACCAGCTGCTCTTGGAGTGCATCCTTTGGTAATTCGTTCAGGTACTTTTTCAATTGTCTTTTGCTCATGGCGTTTATTTCGTCGAGATGAAATGATCGAAACGACAAATTTATAGGCTCTAGAGGCTATAAATCTTAAACTTCTCATAAAATATGTATAAGATTATTGGCCTCCTTTTGGAAAAGACGGAATAAAGCTGTATAATACTCTCTTGTAGAACTCCAAAAACCCAAAAGTAACATATGAGGCAACTTAAGATAATCAAGCAGGTAACCAACCGGGAATCAAAATCATTGGATAAATACTTGCAGGATATCAGTAAAATCGATTTGATCAATGCGTCCGAGGAAGTAGAACTGGCACAACGAATTCGCGCCGGGGATCAAGTCGCCCTTGAAAAGTTAACGACGGCCAATTTACGGTTTGTGGTATCGGTAGCCAAACAATATCAAAACCAAGGCTTGAAACTGCCCGATTTAATCAACGAAGGAAACTTAGGGCTGGTTAAGGCCGCTAAGCGTTTTGACGAGACGCGGGGATTCAAATTTATTTCCTATGCCGTTTGGTGGATTCGACAATCGATTCTTCAGGCACTTGCGGAGCAATCTCGTGTGGTCCGTCTGCCGCTGAACAAAATTGGATCGATAAACAAGATCAAGAAAACTTTTTCGTATTTAGAACAGGCTCATGAAAGGCCACCTTCCGCCGAAGAAATTGCCAAAGAACTCGAGATGACCGTCAGTGAGGTTAAACAATCGATCAAGAATTCCGGAAGACATGTCTCTATGGATGCCCCACTTCGGGAGGGTGAAGATTCGAATCTATACGATGTACTGCGTTCAGGAGAATCCCCAAGGCCAGATAAAACCCTTATGCAACAGTCGTTGAATACGGAAATTAACAGGGCTCTGGAAACCTTATCCCCAAGGGAGGCGGATGTGGTCAAGCTATATTATGGTATAGGAGACCAACAGTCAATGACCTTGGCCGAAATCGGACAGACCTTTGATTTGACACGTGAACGGGTTCGACAAATTCGTGAAAAGGCGATTCGTAAACTACGTCACAATTCTAGGAGTAAATTGTTGAAGACCTATTTGGGATAAAGCAATATCGTATCTTATACCTATAAATTTAAAAAGCCCGGACTTCATGTCGGGCTTTTTTGTACAACTAATTAACCGCATAGCTCTGGTAGAACGCGTTGCGGAACACTAAGAAAAATTTAACTTGCTGATTTCTTCATTTTTGAGAATTTCATTCAAGCATTCGATAAAATTCATGTACGCAGCATTGTCGGAATTTTGATTTGCCATAATAGTAAGATTTAAAGAGTTCAACTTGGGGTCGAGGTTACATATAATCTAATTCGACTAATTCGTTAATACTTAAGATTTCATTCAGTTCTTGAAGAAAAGATAGATATTCTTCTCCGTAGGTATCGTAAAGCATTGCGGTTATAGGTTAAGTTAATATTTTGATTTGGATCTCAATTATTATGAAGTAAACTTATCGATTAAGGTCTAGGAAAAAAATAAATTGTGGTATAATCTTAGATTATTGTTGTGAAAAACTAATGTGGTGAGGTTACGTTTTTTTGCTTAATCGGGACCATACAGTTTATCCGATTTTATGTACCTTTTATCTTTTACCTTGATATATTGCCGTAAAATAAGCGCTTATAACCTCTGCCAGAAGAGGAGATACAGCCCTAAATGACCTACCTGATGTTTGTTATTTACCTGACCCTTTATACCCTCTTATAAAACGAATCTAAGAAATACAAGAATATTCTTCCAAGGTCTGTCTTCATTGCAATAAGATAGTTGTAAAAACGTTGAATATTTCCATAGGAACCGACAATCCTACCAAGTCGATGGCTAAACGTAACCCATGATAGCACAAGTGAAAACACCCATATTTAAAAATTCAGCAGTCCGACACGTTTTTTTTATACTTGCTCTTGTATTCTCCCCCTTGGGTCAAGCGAATTCCGAAATAGCACCGGCTGATCGTGAAGTAGTGCCCCTCTCCCCCACGATTCTTTTAGAGAGCCACAGTTTCAATGCGAAACAGAGAAGCAGTTTTAGGGTCAACGACCGAACAGAATATATTGAAAGAGGTATTACCCTTTTGCATTTTAATGGCGCTGAAGCATTTGAATATAAAACTTTTGACACCTATGCCGATGAAAAGTCTTGTCATAAGCTCATCGAAGTAATTGCCGAAATGCAAGCCGATCAGGTAGCGTTCGCCATATTGGCACACGATTCCGCTGCGAATGTTATATTACAAGAATCCAAGGCGTTGAAAAATATGGGATTTGAGAAGTTAACGGCTTTAAAGAGTAGACAGGCCTATATTATGTATCTCCAAAATGGCACTATAGTTGAAAAAGTAGACGACCTATCGGCAAAGGCGAGCTTTGACATTCCTGTCGGTGTAGTGAACAACAAAGTTTATTTTCCTAAGATAACCTATGATTTCGAGCCCAGTAACGATCGATATATAGCACACGCAGGAGGGGAAGTAAACGGGGTGAAATCTACGAACACAAGGGACGCCCTAGACCAAAATTACGCCAAAGGGTTTCGTCTTTTCGAATTGGACATCATTAAGACGTCTGATGGAAAATTCGTCGCCGCCCACGATTGGAACATGTGGGCCCGTTTTACCGATTACACGGGTGAATTACCCCCTACCCTAAATGCATTTAATAAAGAGAAGATATACGGAGACTATATGACACTTGATATGGACGGTATCAATCAATGGTTTGAAGCACACCCAGATGCGACCCTGGTCACTGATAAGATAAATGAACCCATAGCTTTTGCCAACGCCTTTGTCGATAAAGAACGATTGATCATGGAACTGTTCAGTGTGATGGCCGTTGAACAAGCCACAAAAAATGGTATTAATGCCATGATTTCGCAAGAACCCTTTTTTGATATCATCGGGGATAAACTCAATTTCCTCAAAATCAACAATGTTAACTATATAGCACTTTCAAGGAGAACCCTTTCAAAACATACCGAACTAATGTTGAAGTTAAAGGAAGCCGGTATTAAAGTATATGTGTATCATGTCAATTTCGATCCGGGAAAGGATGAGAGGTACGTTCAAGAAAATGAAATTGGACTGGTGTATGGTATGTATGCCGATAAATGGATTTTTGAAGGTGTAGAAGGACCTGCTCCCTCTAAATAGATTTCCCTAAGCATGCTGAAACGATACAAAGTAGCATTTCTACAGGAATATTATTTGGCTGGCAAAAACAAGTTGAAATACTAATAAAAAGGGCAACTAGCTCTATGGGTAACACGGCGTATCAAAATTTAACCTGGTAGGTCAACCCTGCCGATACGGCCCAAAAGAAGTTTCCGGAGTCATAGGAGAGCTCTTGTCTTGCTACTCCAATATTTGCCTTGTAGATATTCGGCGCATTTTTTCCCGTAAATTGATACTCGATGCCCAAACGCTGTGATTCTATATATAATAGAGTCTCCGCCAAAAGTTCGTCTCCCGATCGAAGCTGACGTAATTCCGGGGAATATCCCATACCTACGGTGCCTCCTATATAATTTTCGCCATCCCTCAAATACTTTCGCACTAAAAGGTTTCCGGAAAACCGGGTCAGATTATCGGGTCTAGGTGTTATATATGACCTTAGCGAAAAGTAATAGTTGCCTGTATAATATCCCAATGAATTCGTAACTACCCGCACATCCCTACTTTCGAACTTGATATATCGCCCACCCCCTGATAGCTCAATTCCTTTAGGAAGATTGACATATATATCACCTGCCATTTTGTGGGCAGGATAGATGGGGGCGTTAGAATAACCATAATTGAGATAGGCGTATACTTTTCTTGCTAATTTAGGATATAGGGACACGTCGTATTGCAACCCCTGCTGTCCTAGACGGTTACTGTAATTAATAGCTGGTATGATGCTACCCCATTTAGTCTGGTGCTTAAATGCAATATTGGAATATACCATAGGATCATATCGTTGATCGAACACGGTAAAGGAATTTCGAATTCCAAATCGATTTTTTAAAACCTCCTCGTCTAACGGTGTTTTTGGCTTCACTACGGTTTTGACCTCGGTAGTATCGACACTTTCATCCACTTTCTCCATTTTACGGCCTATTCGATTTTCTTTCTCTTGATTATTTTGGTCCACGGCTATGGCCTGGTCATCAAACCAACCATTTTCAGTAAACTCTTGATGTTCTATTCCTTCGAGGGCAATGGTCCTTAATCTTTCAATTTCGCTATTTCCATCAAGATACTTTAATGCTTTGTTGGCCAATCCTAGTGCCGTGGCATAGTTTTTCGTATATAGCTCGTTTTTGATCGATGAAATCCACGCATTTTTATGATCACGTCGTTTCGAAGTAATCAGGTTAAATTCATCCCTAGCCCTGGTATAATCCCCATTCCAACTATATGTACTGGCAAGAAGTGATCGTGCATCCAAATCATCGGGGGTTTTGGAAACCAAATCCAATAAAATCCGCTTTGCAGCTTCCGTCTCTCCATTATAGGCCAACTGAAAGGCATTGTCGTACGAAACCATAGTCTTTTGAGCAGGTTCTATTTCTTGAGCCTTAGCGAGCAAACAGGCTAGCAAAAATATAAATATCGAATATGTAACTCTTGTGAATATCATTTACTGGTTGAAAGGGCAGCAGCGGTTTGGATCGTACGGGGTTTTATAGGAATTCCTTTTTTTCTTGCCTGTCTTTTGGCCCTTGTTATCTTATCGGCAATCTCATTGACACTTGAACTATTCTGTTCAACCAAATCGATCAACTCAAGAGCTTCTTTGGACCTTTCCGACCAGAAGTATACATCGAAGAGTGCCGCATAAGAGTCAATATAGTTAGGGTTCATTTTAATACACTCATTCAAAATTTCTATGGAGGCTTCATAATTGCCACTCCATACATTAACACGGCCCGTTAAGATTTTCGTATCAATATGACTCGGGGCGTTCGACAGGATATATCTACATAACAACAAAGCCTTATCATATTTTTTATCGAAGGCCAAATCACGGGCGATGAAATATCCTTTATCGGAATCTTGGCCATTGTAGACACTATTGATCCAAATGATCTCACTATCGGTAAATTTCTCTTTCTGTACGGCAAAAATGGCCAGACTATCAGGTATGATCTTTCCATTCGATGTCACATATGCATTGATTGACTTGAACCTTTTTAACTTGGCTTCGGCTTTTGAACCTCCAAATGAGCTTCCCAAATCTATGTTTTCATCAATGGTATAGGTACCCCCATCAGAATATAACTTTTCGCCGCTGACAAACTCTTTGAGTTCGTTTTTGTTGCGCATCAAAGGAATGTCCTTGATACTTCTGAATTCTTTGTTCGTATCGAGAGCCTCCCCCATCCAGGCCACTTTCTTTGGCATCTTCAATTCGTATTTACCCGATAACAAGGCCAATATGGTAGGCGTGACATCAAAATGGGAATTAAGGGCGCTCATCTTTCTCGGCGTTTTTAACATCGGGCTAAACATTATTAAAGGCACGTGAAAACGACTCAAATTATTACGCTGAGGTATTGGTATCAGCCTATGGTCTCCCGTAACAATAAAAATGGTATTCTCATAGTTGGGCTGCTTTTTATACGCTTCAAAAACGTACTTCAAGGCATCATCGGTGTAAAGTAAGGTGGCAAAAACATTATCGTTCTTTTCAATAATTTTTTTGGTGGTACCCTCATGAATACCAGTGGCTAAAATTTGTTCAACTTTTTCTTCATATACGTCTTGTTGCGGAGGGATAAATGGCTCATGGGTACTGATTGTCATATACACTTCCATTCGTGGTTGTTCGGCATCCCTGGGTAGGCTCATGCTTTTCTTAAAGAGCTCTTTGTCAGGATACCCCCAAGACGACCCTGCGGCATCCTCTTCCTGCATTTGGTAATTAGTACCGAACCCCGATTTGTCCAATACAAAATCTACGTTCTCACTCTTTAAAAACCTGTCTACATTGTCAAAAGAACTATTGGTTCCTTGATAAAATGAAGTGTGATAGCCATTATTTTTCAAGATGCTGTAGAGCGTGAGCTTGTTTGGGTATTCTTCCAGTTCCATAAAACCACTCTTTCCAAATGGTAATGAGCCTATCAATGATGGTAACACGCCAAAGGTTCTACCCGTATTGCTAAGGCAATTTTCCCAATAGAGGGACTTCGTAGTCAGCTCGTCCAAAAAGGGAGTAAAGCCCCCAAACTCGGCACCTTCGCCAATAAAATCCCTACCCAACCCTTCTACCATAATAAAAACGATATTGGGCTTGTTCTCCTTCAATTCAAAATACTCTCCCAAAACGTTGGCTACCGGCTTTGATTTGATTAAAGGATACTCAACGGTGGAGTCATACGAAGTATCTTCAGTCGTACTCGCATAAAGATTTACGGCAAGGTACTGGATCTTATTCTGGTTTATGGGCTTGCCTTCGGTAAGGAGGGTGGCAATAAAAAGACTGAACATCACAATAGTGAAGGGATACATTCGGCTAATTCTATGGTAGAACTTTGAGGTAATCTTGAATAACCCTACAAATAGTCCCACCATAATGAGTATACCTGCAAAGAGTGAGAGATACATGCCCGTTCCTCCGGAGTTTGCCAAGGTGATCTTAATATCGGAATAGCTATAGCCCAACAAATCGGATCCCAGAGGAACCAAAGTAGTACAATAATACCCTATTAGCATGGCCTCTATGACCAGAAGCAAGGTGAGTATGGTACAAATGAGGTTAAAACCGTACCTAGGCCTAAGATTCTCCCAAAAATTAAAAGGATAAACCAAAATAACGCTAATGATACAGGTAAACCCTATCTGATGTATAAGGGCGAGCAACAAACTGGTACCGAATATACTATCAACGACTCCTTTAAAGTACAGAGTGGTGTATTGAACGATAGATAACACGGCCAACACACCGAAAAATGCGATCATTAATCGGGTATATTGTTTAAGGTTATAACGCTCTTTTTTACTTGTATTCATTTTGTTTTACTATGAAGCTTTGGCAAACCCCCTTCTTACTTGTTGGCCCCAACCTGATTTAATCCTGAATAGTTTTTTATAATTCCCTCGAACCGCTGCATATATGATGATTGGATGAAACACGAAGGGTTCTATCAGGGCACAAGCCATCAAGATCAAGATATCTTTGGTTTTTTTATACTCATTATAGGAATAGACTTCCCATAGAATGGCATAAAATGAGAACATAATGGAAAAGAGATAAACGGCTACTGTAATCGCTATGAAAAAATTCCAGTTGAGAATCCCCAAATAGGCAAAAAGGATCACCGTGAAAAAACCAAAAAATTCCAAAAGCGGAGCAAGCCATTCATAGAAAAACCAGTAAGGATAACTGAGCAGACCCAATCTGCCAAACTTCGAGTTGAAGAACATATCTTTATGCTTGAACAAGGTCTCAAGGTTGCCCCGGGCCCACCTATCACGTTGATTCATCAATATCTTTAGATCTTCCGGCACTTCGGTCCAGCATAACGGGTCAGGCATATACTCAATGGTATAAGGCTCTCTTCTCTCGTGCATTAACCGCCTCATCTTAAAAACGATTTCCATATCTTCACCCACGGTGTTGGTGTCGTATCCTCCGGCCTCAAGGGCTATTTCCCGATCAAAAAAGCCAAAGGCCCCTGAGATAATCAACAAACTGTCTATACGGCCCCAGGCCATTCTCCCGAGAATGAAAGAACGGGTATATTCAAGGAGCTGAAATCTTGCCAACCAGTTTTTAGGCAGGCGTATCTCTTCAAGTTGCCCACCTTGAATTACACAAGAATTTGCAATTCGTATTACACCTCCTACCGCGATAACCCTCTTTTCCGAACGCTGATAAAAAGACTTTACCACATGCAAAAGGGCATCTGGTAGCAAAAGACAGTCTACATCGATGCAACCCACATAGCGGTTCGTTGAAAGAGCCATTCCAGTGTTCAATGCGTCGGATTTTCCGCCGTTCAATTTGTCGATTACCGTAAGTTTTGCAAAGGCCCGATGTGGAGATTTATAAATTCCCCTGATAGGCTTACTCTTCCAATTTGGGTCGGCCTGATAAGGTATTCGTTCCAGATCATAGGCTTCTATCATCTTTTGCAGTGTATCATCGGTACTGCCATCGTTAACGACCATTACCTCGTAGTTAACATAGCGGAGGGACATGAGTGAACGGATATTTTCAACAATGGTCAGCCCTTCATTATAGGCCGGTGCAATAATCGTTATAGAAGGTGACAAGGGCGACGCCATTATTTTTGAAATATCCCCAAAACTATTCTTCTTGCGATAATGGATAGAATTACGGGTAGAGAGGTACCCCATGAAACTGAACAACGTGAACAATACCACCGTAAATACCAGAAATACGAGATTAATATATTCAAGGGCGATATGAAACGCTTCACTATCCATTCTACTTACCCCTCATCTTTTTTGGAAAAGTTCGTAATTGTGATAGAATATTCTTCTCATCGGGCGATACTACGATCATTTCAACCGGTAAGTTCATGATATTTTCATCTAATTCGGCTTCTCCTTCCTGCAAAAGCTCGAAATCGATTTCAAAAATTTCGCTTTTCGGCGAAGGTTCTATTTCCATATTGTCCAACAACTTTTGATAGCTTCGGTTATCGGCCATCTTGTCGATTGGTTCCACTTCCTCACTAATATCTATCCACTGTCTTTCCGCACCTAAAGGTTCGATACCTGACTCTATGGTTTTCGGTACATTTTTAGAAAGCTTTTCGATTAATTGTTTTAGAACAATACTTGCTTTTTTACGTATTTTCTCATTAGGGTCCTCAAGTAGACCATCCAAAAACTCTATTTCCTTGTGATCTCCCACGTGCACGACCTCGTCAAGTAGAATAAGTTTCGATTCCACATCTAAATTTTTGAACAAATCGGCAAAGACACTGAAAAACGGCAACATTTTGGGTGGATCGACTTCATTCTTTCCAGTCATTTCATAAGGCTTCGTAAAGCGATCGATAAGGCGCTGAATCCTGTCTTTGACGAAAGCCTTGTTTTCCTGTTCCAAAAGCTCCTTTAAAAATGGTACTTCCCGATGGTCGCCCAAGTCTTCAAGATCATCGAGTAAACCCATCATATAATGCTCATGCTCATCGTAATACACAGGTTCAGGTATCAAATGTATTACCCCCTCTCCTGGCTCGTCTTGGCTAAGGTCTTCGTAAACCACTTTTATTTCTCTGAGTTCATTGACTGACATCAGCCAGGAAATCACATCCTCCTCCTTGTCTGAGGCGCTATTTATATCGGAGTCTGCAGATATTTTAGGTTCTTCGACAGTTTTATCATCCTTAGGAATTTTGACAAATTCTTTAGCTTTTTCAAAAGCGACCTCAAAATCGGCTAAGGTAAAGCCATCGATTCCCTTTTCTTTCTCATCAGTGCTAAGTGCCTCCCCGTCTTCAGCTTTCGTATCAGTGACCAAGGGCAAAAAATCCAATTTTTCAATTTCATCGATAAACTTTCCATCGGTAGCAATAGAGGCTTCCGCCTCCTCCATTTTAATACCAACATCTAAGGAAGCCTCTCCAAAACCACCGGATATAGTGATTTTAGGATTCGTTTCTTTATCCTCTTCATTATCGGTTACAATTGGAAGAAAAGCTATTTCGCTAATATCAAAGTCCAATGATTTTTGTGGTGGACGGGAAATTTCATTCTCGGGAATTATTTCTTCGAATTCAACTTCAAAATGGCTAATGTTTTTTTCAGACTCTTGTGAATTTTCCATGGACGGATCTTTACTTATTATTTTGGTAGATGAGGGTTCATTATCGGTAACAATTGGAAGAAATTCAACGCTTAAAGAAAAAGGTTCGGTATCTATATCAAGATCGTCTTCCGAACCTACCTCTTCCTGTTCCATCGAGCGGGGTGTTAGGCTATTATCTTCTAGGTGGTAATTTTCTTCACTCGTATCTAATTCAGGGGCCATATTCAGTTCTGGCACCACTTCAGGTACTTCGGGTACGGCATTGCACACGTTTTCTTCATTAATTTCGGAAGGTTCGGTAGCCAGAAGCTCAGATACCATTCGCTCTTCATCTTCTACAACATCTTCCATCGCCCCCGTCACTTTGTCTTCTTGCTGAACACCGATACCCTGTTGTTCAATATCGAGTTCATCAGGTTTTGATGCCATGTCCGAATCCATTACATCGGGATCAGCTGGGCCGTCTATACTACTTTCATCGGCTATATCGCTTAAAGTACTTTGGCTTTCAGACGGAAGTGGTTTCAAAGTTTCGGTATCTCGGTTATGATCTTCGCTATCAAACTCGTTTGTATGGCCCTCAGACTGGTCTTGTTCTGGTTTTCCATCTTCCTTAAAAGACCTATCGTCAGTCGAAATACTATTTTTTTGCACAGAAAATCCAGCCGGTATATCCAAATCTTCGATACCCTTTGTAGGCATTATAGTATCTGGAGCAATAACGTTAATAGCGTAAAGCGCCTTGCTCTTAATGGAAAAATTGCCGGAGTTTTGCGCTACCTCCTTTAAGAATTCAATATCGGACTCCGTACCCAATTCGGAAATCGTATCAAGTATGGCAATTTTTACGTCAAGATTCCCCTTCCAAAAAACCTGTTTAAGCACGGGTAGTGAATCCACCACGTGAAATTCCTTGATACAACCAATGGCCTCTTGTTTGATTTGATTATTTCGATGCTTTACAAGCTCAATAAGTGCATTTTTTGCATCGTTTTGATGGTAATATTTAATTGCCCTCAACGCAAAAAGAACCACATGCCTATTGGTTGAGGTAAGCCAGTTTTTGAAACGTGGCGGGGTATAATTTTCCTGATTTCGAATGACGTCCAAAAGTTTAAGTTGCTGCCATTCTGAGATTTTATATTTAGTCGAATCTAAAAAATAATTGATTCCTTCTGGTTTGAGGGTGACCGTAGCTATTTCGGCTTGCTTACGGATCGTGCTTCGTTTATCATTGATAAATTTAATGATGAAAGAATAGGCCGATTCGACGTTCATCTCGGTTAGCTCCAAAATTCCCTTGGAAACAAGTTCCCAACGCCAACTCTCTAGTTTTCGGAAAGCATCCTTTTCCAAACCAAGATCTTGGTAAAGATCGAACAACTTCCTTTGGGTATCCCCGGAAACGTCCTTTCTCAGGTCAAGTAAGATCTCGGTGAGCACCTTCCTATCGAAATCGACTTTTAAGAGTTCACGGATTTCTATTTTGAGATTGATGTAGTTTGATTTTTCATTTCTATCCCCACCTTCTTCGTAAAAAAGGAACTCGCTGACCATGGGAGCCAGCTCACTTTTTTTTTGTTTGATACGATTGGCGACCACCGCTATTCTATTTCGAAAAATGAACACAGAAATTAGATAGAGCACTGCAAGTAGTACAAAAATTGCACTTAGCGTCCATAATAGATCTGTATCCACCTCGGGTACGGTTACCCAGACAAGACTTCGATATGTGAGACGCTGTTTTAGCAAATTCAGGTTTTGTTCAATTCACGGGCCACTCGAACCAGTAGTTCAGAAGGACTGACGGGTTTGGAAATGAAATCGTTGGCCCCTAATTCGAATGCATTTAAAACATTCTCCTCGTTACCAGCTGACGATATAATAATGATGGGAATATTTAAGTTAAGCTCTTGACGAACATATGCAATTAACTCAATGCCAGAAAAATAAGGCATCATAATATCACTAATAATGATGTCAGGGGTGTATCGTGACAGATATTCCTTTACCTGTTTTCCATCGGCGCTTAAACTCACCTCGTAACCTCCCTTTTGTAATCGAAAGTTCAGTAACGAAGCTAGAAGCTCATCATCTTCGGCCAATAGAAGTCTTTTTTTCTGCATAGAACCTATTGCTTTTGCAGTTTCTTAAATGCGTCGTCAATCGCCGTTTTTACCAAGGGGTACTCCACAGTAAAACAATCGAAAAGAAACTGAAGGTGTTTCGCATCCCTATCATTTTTACAGCAATTTTCGATCTGCACTACGATGGAATGGAGGCTATATGTTTGCATCATGGCAAGGCCCGCTTTCATTTTATGTGCGGCTAGCCCCATTTGGTAAAAATCAGTTGTTTGCAAGCAAATTTTTCCTATTCCGATGAACTCAAGGGCATTTTTTTCATAGAGTGTGATAAGTTCGGCCAATAGATCATCGCTGCCCATGCATTCTTCGTGTATGGGGCTCAAGTCGATTTCTTCTAGGGTTCCTAATTGACGTAATATAGATTCGCTGACAAGCATTCTTGCCTTTTTATCTGTTTTCATTTGAGATCGATTTTGAGAGATTCAAGTAGCGACGTATAGGCGTCAAAGTGTTCTATTATCGCATTATATATTTCTGCAGTCAAAATAACCGATGACTGATCGGCATCATTAAACGTGTCATCTATAAAGGTTTCGGATACTTCTGAAAAATTATCCGAATGGCCCGATTCATTCTCCTTTTTGGCCAGTTGCAAAAACAAATTTTGCTTAAAGGACACAAAAGACTTTTGAACCAGTGAAGCTTCATTGGAATTGAGTTCTTCAAAAGAGAACTTTTTCAGCAGGTTTTCTACCCGTGAAATTTGAAGTAGTAGGTGTTTTGTTTTCAATTTGGGGAAATTGATTAGATTCAATATGCTTGGATACAGCTAAATTTCAGATTTCAGCTTTTCAAGATTCAGTAATTTTCTCTATTGTAATTTCAATTTTGATTATAAAAATCCACTTTTAACCAAGAGTTTACAATTAATTGTTACCTAGGGTACCATATCTGTTGTCAAAGTGCTTTATTTGTAGGTATATACATTCAAAAAATGAAGCAGTTAGTCTATTTAATCGGTCTTTTGGCGATAATCTCATGTAAGGAAAATTTATCGAAACCCGACGTATCTCCCGAAAAAACAGCCAGACAGATACATGAAGAAATAATTACTATCGATACCCATAACGATATTGATATCAGCAACTTCACAGATAGCATCAATTACAAGCAACGTTTAGAAACGCAGGTCAATCTACCAAAGATGAAAGAGGGAGGTCTTGACGTTACTTGGCTCATCGTTTATACGGGCCAGGATTCTTTAACTCCATATGGTTATACTCAGGCCGAAGAAAATGCTATGTCTAAGTTTGCGGCTATCCATAGACTCTGTGAGGATATCGCCCCTAACGAGATTACGCTTGCCCTCAATAGCGACGATGTTCGACGTATCGATGAAAAGGGTCAAAAAATTGCTATGATCGGTGTTGAGAATGCGTATCCGATGGGACTGGATCTATCAAATTTCGAAAAATATCATGCCCTGGGTGCCCGCTATATTTCTTTGGCCCACAATGGCCATAGCCAGTTTTGTGATTCCCATACGGGGGAGCAGGAAGGATTCTTATACAATGGTTTAAGTGATTTAGGCAAAAGTGCTGTATTAGAGATGAATAGACTGGGAATTATGATAGATGTTTCTCACATATCCAGAGATGCTATGCTACAGATCATTTCACTCTCAAGTGCGCCGATAATCGCATCGCATTCATCTGCTCGTGGCCTCTGCAATCATAGCAGAAATCTTGATGACGAGCAATTGAAGGCCTTAAAAAAAAATGGAGGCGTGGTACAAACGGTAGCGTTCGGCGGTTATTTGAACACCAAGAAAGATTCGTTGCGTACCAGTTACACCAAATCTATTTACGAACATGTAGCAGATTCTTTGGGCGTCAACTGGTATGATATTGAAGATTTTAATTCTCTTACCCGCCAAGAACAACAGGAATTTGAAAAAAACTATTCTAAGGTAAAGGTCATTGCCGAAGAAATGGCCTCAAAACGAAAAGACGCCCCTGAACCTGTAGGGGTAACTGATCTTATTGACCATGTGGATTATATGGTCAATCTTATCGGGATAGATCATGTGGGCATAAGTTCGGATTTTGACGGCGGTGGAGGCATCGCGGGCTGGTCAGACGCATCAGAAACCTTCAACGTTACCCAAGAACTATTACATAGAGGGTATACTGAGGAAGAAATCGCAAAACTTTGGGGAGGTAATCTGCTACGGGTCTTAGACGAAGTGCAGGCCCTGGCAAAGAAGTAACTACAAGATTAATCTTCGTTTGCGAGTCGATCTTTTACGTATTCGACCTTCGTTTTTCCATGCGAAGCCGGTTTCCCGTTGGCACCTAGATTAACCATAATAATGTTATCGACCGTTACAATGGTCTCGTGGGTCATTTTATTACGCACCTCACAGTTGAGCGTTAACGATGTTTTCCCAAACTTTACTACTTCTATTCCTATTTCAACAATATCGCCCTGCTTGGCGGTACTCATGAAATTGATTTCGGACATATATTTGGTAACGATTTTTTTGCTCTCAAGCTGTATAATGCTATATAAAGCCGCTTCTTCATCGATCCAAGCTAAAACGCGACCACCAAAAAGTGTTTCATTTGCATTCAGGTCCTCGGGCTTTACCCATTTTCTAGTATGAAATCTCATAACTCTCCCAGTTTTGATATATTTTATACAAACTACCCTACAAAATTAGGGAAGAAATATCCCTTAAAACAGACTACTCGAAGAATCATGGAGCGTTTTCGGAATTTTAAGATTTGTACCTAGTTTTTCGTTCAATTTTTCAATAAAACGCACGGATAATAGCGGAGATTCCAATTCCATATTTTGATGTACGAAAAAATGGATGTTTCGCAATCCCTTTTCTTTCCATATTTCTAAACGTTCGACCCAATCATCTAAACGCGCGTAGTCGCTTGGGTGATTAGCTCCGACATACCTGATAAAAGCTTCGTTCTTCGTGAGGCGCATGTGCATAATATCTCTTCTTCCAGCGGTATCTACCAATATATTGGAAATACCGTTTTCCTCCAGTAGATGATAGAGTTCTTGGGCAACTTTTGGATCGTTAAACCAGTCTGTATGTCTAAATTCCATGGCTAAGGGGAACTCCTTCGGCCAATATTCAACGAAGCGCACTACCCTATCCCAATTTTTAGGCGCAAAATTGTTGTGCATCTGTAGAAAGATTGTTCCCAACTTTTCTTTTAAATTGGAAGTGACTTCAAGATATCGGTCTACTATGGGATAAACGGCTTCATTCAAGCGTCTTAAATGACTTATGTCATTTGCCACTTTTGGAAAGAATTTAAAATCATTGGGGGTTTTATCATACCATTTTTCATATTGCTCGGCCGGAAAAATTCGGTAGAAGGTAGCATTAAGCTCGATGCTATTGAACTGGGTGGAATAATAAACAAGTTCATCCTTAGTACCCCTCGGATAAAAGTTTTTAAGGTCTTTTCGGTTCCACTTGGCACAACCCACATGTACTTTCAGAGGCTCATTAGATGAAGTTTTACGCAAGACAACCTCTGTTTCAGCGTGGTCTTCCGGAATGGTGAAATCTACGAGTTCTGGTTGCTCTACTTTTCCAAATTTCATTCTTATTTCCTTTAATTTCTTATCATTATTGTATATATACTGTTTTTTTGTTCATGAATTCCTTGATACCGTGCGAAGAAAGTTCCCTTCCATATCCAGATATTTTAACCCCACCAAAGGGCAATCTCGGATCGCTCTTCACTAATTCATTAACGAAAACTGCACCCTCGTCAAATTGGGGAATCAGTTTTTTGGCTCGCTCCCTATCTTTTGTAAATATAGAAACGCCCAAACCGAAATCAGACGCGTTGGAAAGGCTCACCGCCTCTTCATCGGTACTAAATGTAGTGACTCCAATCACCGGACCAAAGGTTTCCTGATAAAAAACGGGCATCTTGGGGCTTACATCGCATAATATGGTCGGTTCGAAATAAGTACCCGCTCTCTTACCTCCTAAGATAACGGTCGCTCCCATAGCTACCGAGTCGTTCACTTGCTCCTCTAAATCCTTGGCCAAATCTTCGCGGGCCAAGACCCCGATATAGGTGTCATCGTCCATCGGATCCCCACTTTTTAGTTCACTTACTTGAGTAACGAATTTTTCCAAGAAATCATCTTTGATTACGGTGTGTAGTAGAAGTCGCTTTCCTGCGATACAACTTTGGCCGGTATTCTGAAAACGAGCGTTTAGGCAGGTAGTCACAGCGGCATCGATATCAGCATCTTCAAAAACGATAAGGGCATTGCTCCCTCCTAGCTCCAATACTGTTTTTTTGATATGTTCCCCTGCTTTCGATGCCACCGATGCTCCTGCCGGCTTACTACCTGTAAGGGTAACCGCTTTAATGTGTTCGTGTTCAATTAGGGGAGCAATTTTATCACTACTCAATACCAGATTTTGAAAGCATCCTTCGGGAAAACCTGCCAAAGTAAAAATCTCTTGAATCATTTGGGCCGATTTCATCACATTTGAGGCATGTTTAAGAACACCGACATTACCTGCCATTAGATTTGGTGCGGCAAAACGGAATACCTGCCAAAATGGATAGTTCCAAGGCATCACCGCCAAAATAACTCCCAAAGGCTCATAGTATACATAACTTTCTGAGGCATCGGTCTTGATATTTTCTTCCTCTAATTGTTTTTTACCGTGCTCAGCGTAGTATTCACAGACCCAAGCACATTTTTCTACCTCTGCTACAGACTGGGTAATGGGTTTGCCCATTTCCTTCGTGATGATCTCCCCATATTTCCGTGCCTGCGCTTTAAGCTCCCTAGCGGTATTTAATAGGAGTTCCGACCGTTCTTCGAAGGACGTTTTTTTCCATTTAAGATAGCATTCATGTGAAAGTTTAACCTTTGAATGCAACTCTTTGTTATTCAATTCTTTAAAAGAATGTAATTTTTCACCATTATATGGATTAATAGATGTTTTCATAATGTAACTCCTGTTTGTATTAAAGCTAGGAATTACAACTTGGAAAGGAAAATCGTTAAGATGAATTTAACGCTATCTCGCTACTTTTAACTACAGTTTTCTAACACCAATGGCATAGGCGTGCTTAGGGTTTTCAACGAGCAGCCGGGAGATTTCCTGTTTTGAGAACCCTTCATTTCGCAATGCCGGAATCAATTTTTCGAATAAGGAGGTATAGCCCCTAAAATCTCCTCCACTCGGCTCTCCTACAGTATACCACCCTGAATCGTGTGAAATGAGTATGTGATCTAACATATCATTTTCTTTGCAACGTAAAAGGGTTTCTACAAACCATTCTATCCTATCCTTTTCTTCGCTTATGTGATCTAAAGATACCCAAGCGCCCTGGGCCACCGCCTCCTCATATCCATCAAACGTACCTCCTTGGGCATGGGTCCAAACAAAGGCCGCGGGGGAAACCCCCATTTCTTTTAAAATACGAAGTTGAGCCATGGCGGGTTCATCAGGGCCCGTATGGGAAACAATGGTCAACCCTGATCCTAAATGGGTAATCGCAGCAGCCTTAATAATCTTTTTGTGCATGGTCGACAATTCTGCTTCACCGTCTACGGATATCTTTATAAAACCTGGGCGTATACCTGAATTGTCTATCCCGTTATGAAACTCATTCAACCAAATATCGGCCCATTTTTCCGCTTGCATTGATTCCATATTTTTAGGAATATATTTATTATTCCGAGCCCCATAGAAGCCTGTATTTGTTAGAATATTCATTCCGGTTATATTCGATAATTCCCTTAAAACATAGGGGTCACGGCCCAGATAGGCGGGCGTGCAATCTATGAAGGTGTTAACACCCCGAGCCTTGGCTTCCTCTAAGAAGGGTGTAGTACGTTTGACCACTTTATCCCGGTCCCAGCGCTGATACCCTGTACTATCGGCACCGATCCAATCGACCATCACATGTTCATGTATGAGTGAAAGGCCCATGTCATCCAAAGGAATCGTTCCGTTTACAGTCATTATTTGGGAAAAGGTCAAGTTATACCAAATCAGTAATAATGGAATTAAAAGAAGACGCGATCTTCTCCCATCAGGATGGCTATATGTTGTCACTTTCATAGTAAGCATATTTAGATGATCTGCCCTTAAATTACAACAATTTCAATAATTGTTCGGGTAAAGAGCTATATCGATTCGATACAATGTTTATAACCTAGTTAAAAACTAATACCTGCACCAAATCGCTCCAAGATGATATTGGCTATCTTTATAAAAACCCACAAAATGAACGATAGAGATCACTATCTTTTAGGCGTTCGGCCAGAAATTCCCGCCGCTAGAATAACCGATGACATGACTGCCGAAGAGCAGTTTCAAAACCGAACATTGCGCCCCGTTATCAAATTTCAGAACAATCTTCTTATTGCGGCATTCAAAAATTATATCCGAAAATATAAGAATTCGTTCTTTGATCTATCGTTGGAGAAACGATTGACCTATATTGAAAATGCCATTCAAAAGGATATCAAATTTCGAAATTCCCTCAAAGGAATGATCATTGGTCAGTTTACCATAACGGAGTACGAAACCTATATTAGACATTCTTCGGCCCTTAACAAGCGAATGATGGGCATGGTCATTGCCCGCCTGAAAGATCAGATTCAACTTTTTGAAATGGAAGCACTAGTTTGAGAATAGGGGTGTACCGTTAATATCGGTAGTCAGCACTTCGCTCATGTAATCGAAATAAGGCCTGATAACCCGAAACGAGCGATCTACTTGATCAATAAATTTTGGAGCCAGTACTTCTTTATCAGTAAAATTTCTAGTAAAGATGTATTGCTTCTTTTTTATAAGGTCAATATTGACATGATCACGATCGAACCCTTTTGGGGCCGTTTTAACTTCACCTCCTTTTATCTCGCCCCATATCTCGGTTAGGTTTTTATCATTTATTATTTGGCGAATCTCAGTGGCATCTTGTTCAAATTCTTTTCTAATTCGCAATAAATCTTCTTTGTCAGGTTGCCAAAAACCCGTAGCGACGAAACTGTTTCCTGGTTCGATGTGTAGATAATAGCCACCCCTCAGTCTTATTCCTGCCCTTGTAAAGGATCCTGAAAAATGGGTCTTATAAGGGGTCTTGTCATTTGAGAACCGAATATCTCTATAAATACGAAACATTTTCATCTTATCGATTTCATCATGCCCACGTAACCTTTCCATTACAAGAGTAAAAAATCCTTTTACCTCTTGTTGGTGCCTCTTGAATTCCTTTTTATGGGCGGTAAACCAATCACGGTCGTTATTTTCTTTGAGATTTTCTAAAAAATACAAAGCTTCCTTAGTAATTAGTGGATGTAACATACGACCAAAATGTTGTTAATTATGCTAAAGTTAACCAATTTGCGAATTTGTCTTTTAGAATAATCAGTATTTTTGAACCAACAGAGAGCCTATGAACCAAGATTCTATAATCGAGAAAATAAACTGGCACAAAAAACAGCCTAATCTTCGATACAAACTCAAAGAAAAAACGGAAGCCTTTACAAACCTTCTTTTTTACACGCTTTTTGATATTGATACTCCCGTTGAAAAAAACCTCGGAAAATTACATTCCATTTTTGATGAACTTGTAGACTTAGCCTGCTGGGACCTTGACAAACCTTGCAAAAGTCTTTGGGAAGGCTATGTAGAGAAACTTCCGGAAATATTAAAGCGTTTAAACCTTGATGCTGAAGCTACGGTCAATTGCGACCCTGCTTCCCTATCCATTGAAGAGGTATATATGGCATATCCGGGATTTTATGCCATTGCCATTTATAGGCTTGCCCACGAACTCTACCAAAGTGGATTTCCATTGGTACCTCGCTTAATGACGGAATATGCCCACAGGCAGACCGGTGTGGATATTAATCCAGGTGCGCAAATCGGCGACTCTTTTCATATCGACCACGGCACCGGAGTAGTTATAGGGGAAACCGCCGTCATAAAGAATCATGTGAAGATTTATCAAGGAGTAACCTTAGGTGGACTTTATGTGGCCAAACACCTTCAGAAAATCAAAAGGCACCCTACTATTGAAAATAACGTTACCATTTATGCCAATGCCACTATTCTTGGTGGGGATACTATTATCGGTGAAAATTCTATCATAGGAGGAAATGCGTGGCTTACCGAATCAGTACCTTCGAATTCTACGGTTTTTCATACACCTGAAATAAAGATAAAAACTCAAACCAATGCCTCATAGTCTCCTAGATCTTATCGGAAATACGCCTTTGGTCGAAGCACGAGTTGTGAACCCGAATAAAAGCGTAAGACTCTTTTTCAAACTTGAGGGACACAACCCTGGAGGAAGTGTTAAAGATCGTGCTGCCAATAATATGATCAAATCGGGACTTGAACGCGGGGATTTTGATACAGGTTCTAAATTGATAGAGGCCACTAGTGGAAACACAGGTATTGCGCTGGCAATGATAGCTTGTATATACGGACTTGACATTGAGCTGGTTATGCCTGAAAACAGCACCAAAGAGCGCGTTCAGACCATGAAGGCCTATGGGGCGAAAGTAACACTTACTTCGGCCGATATAGGCATAGAGGGCGCCCGTGACTACGCGGAAAGCAAAGTAAAGAATGAGGGCTTTATCATGATCAACCAGTTTGCGAACGACGATAATTGGAAGGCCCATTACAAATCGACCGGACCGGAAATTTGGAGGGACACCGAAGAAAAAATAACCCATTTCGTTTCCGCCATGGGAACGACGGGTACAATCATGGGCACCTCTACCTTCTTGAAAGAGAAAAATAATGATATACAGATTGTTGGTGTACAGCCCACGGACGAATCGAAAATACCAGGCATCCGAAAATGGCCGGTGGAATATTTACCTAAAATATTCGATGCCAAAAAAGTCGATCAGGTCATAGAGGTCAGTGAACATGAAGCAATTCACATGGCCCAACGCCTGGCCAAAGAGGAGGGTATTTTTTCAGGAATGAGTAGCGGAGGGGCCGCGACCGCTGCTTTAAAACTGGCCGCTAGTCTGGAAAGTGGGGTTATCGTTTCGATCGTGTGCGACCGGGGTGATCGTTACTTGTCTTCAGATCTGTTCGAGTAAATCATTTTATAAACAGAGCTTCATTCTTCTATAGGTATTAGTCCAAAGCCTCCGCCATTCCCTTTTTGAAGGCCTCAAAGTCTTGAAGGTAATTATGCCCCCCCTCTTTTATACTGAATAGTTTTTTATGATCGGTCGCCATACTTTCATACAACTTTTTTGCGGCTTCATAGGGTATAACTTCGTCGTTTGTCCCATGAAAAATGTATATGGGGCAACTAATGTGTTGTACGTATTCATTGGATGGAAAGCGATATCGCGATAGCCATTCCACCGGCAAAAAAGGAAAACGATGACTGCCCAAAGCTACCGCACTATAAAAAGGGGATTCCAAAATGAGCTTCGACGGATTGTTTTTAGAGGCCAGCCAAGTGGCAATACCTGTACCGAATGATCGACCATAGACTACTATATCCTGCTCGTTATAATTCTCTAAAATATAGTTATAGAAAAGTTGAGCATCACTATAGAGGGCCTCTTCGCTCAATTCACCAGTACTTTTACCATAGGTTCTATAATCGACCAACAACGATTCATATCCTTTTGATGAAAAGAGATTAGCCACATGGATGAGATGCGATATATTCCCTGAATTTCCATGAAAATAAATTACTATGCCCCTTGATTCAGCCTGTTTAATATGTACGGCATTGAGTTCGGCCCCATCTTGCGTTTTTAAAAAAATCTCTTCGTAGTCTTGGCAAAAATCATAGGTATGGTTCAAAGGCATTTTCGAGGGGAAAAATATTAGCCGTTCTTGATACCTATAGGCCAAAACCGTCAAAGACACATACAATCCAATGAGTAAAAACGCCCATATCCTAACCCTTCGCATCGACTAATCCTTTTTAAAATAAGTAATAATCATAGTCAAACTTTACTAGAGCCATCTTTTTCTCTTGAAATAAATAATCATCGCAATAAATAGAAAAAGCATTACTCCTAAAACCATATAATATCCATTTTCCCAATGAAGTTCTGGCATATGGTCAAAATTCATACCGTATATACCGGCTATAAACGTCAAAGGTATAAAGATCGAGGCCATAATGGTCAGCACTTTCATCACCTCGTTCATTTTATTACTAATGTTACTCATGTACATCTCCATCAGACTCATTGACATTTCTCGATAAATCTGTAGGCTTTCATTGATTTCCAACGAATGGTCAAGCACATCTCTTAGAAATACCTTGGTGTCTTTTGAAATGAGCGCGTTTTGCGTATCTATCAATCTACTAATGAGCTCTTTTACAGGAAAAATTGAGCGTCGGATCTTAAGTACTTCTTTTTTTAGCTGCTGGATGTTTTGGGCGACCTCAGGTGTAGGATTTGTATAGACCATCTCTTCTAGATGTTCTATTTTATCGTTCAAATGTTCTAGCACGGCAAAATAGTTATCCACTATAGCGTCCAATAGGGCAAAGTACAAGTAATCCGCACCTTGCGAGCGTATACGCCCCAATTTATTTTTAACACGTTCCCTTACACCATTGAACACATCATATTCCAGTTCTTGAAACACGATTACACAATTTTCAAGAAGCACCATGGCCACATGTTCTCCGACCACTTCACTTTCTTGATTGATATACAGCATTTTGTAAACCCCAAAAATATAGTTCTCGTATTCATCTATTTTCGGTCTTTGGTGTGTATTGACCGTATCTTCCATCACTAGAGGATTCAAACCGAACCGACGCCCCACTTTTTCGATGAATTTTTCATCACTCAGGCCTGCTATATCCACCCACGAGACCAATGGAGGGGCTTTGTGTATCACGATTTCATCAATATTTCCCGGAGCATGTACATTGAGCTCGGTCTCGTTGTATTCCAAGATTTTCACAAAGGTTTCCGTACCTTCCCTACGCCCCATGTAGGTGATGGTACCTGGGGCCTCTCCCATTTTTTTTTGAAACCTTGATGGTCTTTTAGGAATGATCTTCCCTAATTTTATTTTTTTGCCCATAATTGACCGCTGCTTTGATCGTTTTTGTATTTGATATAAATATAGGGAACTTCCGTCGAGATCCTTATTGAACTTTACAGGCCTTCGTCTTCAGTTTCCTGACCAAATTCTACAGCGTGCAGTATGAGCCCTGATCCCGGTGCTACATAAGTGAGTTTTTGATTGCTGTTCCTTTGAAGGGAGCGCTTAATGTCGTTCAAACTGAGCTCTCCCTTCCCTAGCTGAATGAGGGCTCCCATCATCATCCGTATTTGATACCTCATAAACCCCTTTCCTTTTATAATTAGCGTATAACTTGAAGAAGGAAAAAAATTGGCTTCGAACATATTATTTTCACAAATCTCACAGGAAATAACTTTTCTTAAGGTATTGGTACTTTTTTGCAATCTGGCCGTGTAGACATCAAAATAATGTGTTCCCTCAAAAATTTTGGCTCCCTCGATCATTCGGTCGATTTTTAAATCTTCCAAAATATTAGCCATAAAGGGGGCACAAAAAGGATGGTTTTTTTGACCAAATGAAAAAAGATAGACGTATTCTTTCGTCTTTACACTTTTTATGATATTAAAAGACTTATCGACCTGTTCAACAGACAATGCCCTTATATCCGATGGGAGGTTGAAGTTTAATAATTTGTTGAAGGCAACCAAATCTTCTAAAGGGTCTCCCTCCAAAAAAATCTCAACACCCATGTCGAGTGCCGAAACTTTAGCATCGGTTCTACCTGATCCTAAAATTTTGAAATTTCTAGAGGGAAGTATGAACTTTAGGGTTTTCGCCAACATACCTTCAACGGTTTTCCGTTCAGGCTGTTTTTGCCATCCGCTGAATCTAAATCCTAAATATTGCAAACGTAACAAGTAATAACTTCGAAGAGGTTTCATTCGTGTTGGCTTTTGCACCAAGCTAACGATTTTTTCGTATTTTGTAATACACAATCAACCGTTCTGCCATTATGACAACAAACCTTAAAACCAAACCACCCTATTGGTTCTGGGCCGTCAGTGTGATTGCACTACTCTGGAATCTCATGGGCGTAGCCGCATACTTAGGCGATGCCTTTATGACCGCCGAAGACCTCGCTCAGCTTTCACCGGATATGCAATCCCTATACGAATCAAGGCCCGCATGGGTAACCGGTGCCTATGCCATCGCTGTTTGGTCAGGAACGTTAGGTTGTATCGCCCTTCTTCTGAGGAAAAAATGGGCCATTACCTTATTGATACTATCGCTAATCGGTGTATTAGCCCAAAATGTCTATCAGTTTTTTATGAGCGACACCTTTGAAGTATTAGGTACCGAAGCAGTATATCTTCCTATAGTGATTATTCTGGTAACCATTATGCTCGTTTTGTTCGCCAGGACTTCGGCCAACAAAAACTGGATCGTTTAACAATCCGTTCACATCTGTGGGTTTCCGTTTGTCGTTGATGACGCCCCTCGAAACGCTAATAGTCCCTTCATATTTGTTCGTGCTAACCAAAATATGCTGCCCTTTATCGATTTTTTCTAATATCCTTTTTTAAGGACCGTTTTTATATAATAATAGCCTCACCCCATAAGGTGAATAAATTGTTACTATGAAAAATGTCTTTAAATTATTGACTTGGAAACGCTGTATTTACTTCTCAATTGCGGTTTTGACCCTTTTGATAGTTTTTAGTTTTTATGGGTTGTATTCCAACACATTTTATGTACTGAAACCTGACAATTATATATTTCCCTTGCTCACCTTGGTACATTTTACCTTTCTTTACGTGCTATGGTTCAAAATCGAGGAAGGTGAACTTACAGACCCATTAATGCGAAATGTCGAATATACCCTTTATGTGATATGTTTGGTATATCTATACGAAGCCTTCGAAACAGCCAGAATACTCATGACGTATTCAGAATTTGAGAACTATGTAATACCGGAAACTTTTCTACCCATGGGCACTTTTATATTATCGCTACAAATTCTTCTTTTGATGCTTACCCTAATATCTTTTAAATACAGAAAAGACTTTGTGGGAGCTTATACATTCGACAATATCAACCAACATATTGATTCTTGGGAGTAACCCCGTGTAAACTAAAAGATGGTCCAGAGATTAATGCCTGGACCATCATTTATCAACTTCACCATCTATTTTAATAGGTCTCGATACTGAGCGATACCAAATTATACCCTCCCCTAGCATCTCCGTTGGCCGTTACACCGGCAGATGAGTTAACTACTCCTTTGCCAAATTGTACGTCATTTATTTCAGTTACCCTACGTACGGTGTTATCGGTATCATCCGCTCCGGTATTTGGTCCTGATTGGAAAGGTGCCTGATCCGGACCAAACCCTATAGGTTGATCGACCTCGGTACCGGCATCAAAAAGATATACCTGTCTGGAGGCCTTTTCGTTGCCTTTCGATTTTCCTACACCGTGTGACAAAGCATAACCCATATCACCGAAGGATACAAACCAATCGTTGCTAAAAACGAACATCGAATTAATACCTAACTTATATCCCTTGGGAACGTCAATCGTAAATGTTAGGCTCTCCCCGGGTCCTACGGGGGCGGTCTCATTGCTCTTGGCCCCTGGTAAGTGCAAGGTTTCGGTGATATAATCAAAAAGAACCATATTGTTGCCATCTTCTGCGATTTGTTCTATTCCGCTTTCAGGAATTACCATTTCCCCTTCGGAAAAAACCGGGTCGTTGGCAGATTCAAAGGCGTATACAACGCCTGGTGCAAATACGGTAAACGAAGAGGAAAGACGAACTGGCGCACCATCTTTTCCTACCTCGGTAAACCAGCTGTGAAGTGCGGTCGGATTACCCTCTCTTGCGATTTTTTCCAATCCAAAACCATAGTCCTCCTGCCCAACTTTAAAGAATGGACTATTCTGGGCGTGGAGTACGACCACTCCTGGACTAATCGCAATAGGATTCGAATCCACATCGACCCCTCGAATATTCTCAATGGTCAGGGTAAATTGATCAGAACTATCGTCATAATCAAGCCACACCTTCATATAATTCGTGACATCTTCTTCCACTACCCTAACCGCAGTATTATCATCAGGAATGCCAGTATCCATACCACCAAATGTGGCGGGATCCTCTTCTTCCGTACCATCATCCCAAAGATATATTTGATCGGTAATGTCGCCCTTTATAGGGCCATTACTATCGAATAAGGATATACCTTGTTCGCTCGGCGCAAAAAACCAATCATTGGATACGCCCGACATGGTTGCAAAGCTAAGCCTTGCACCGTTTACGGCCTTAAAGTCAATCGAGTATGACTGTCCTACAGCGGTCAAAGGTCCAGCTCCCATAGCCCCATTGGGAGTGTTAAAAGCCAATGCATTAAGATAGTTGACCGTATTGGTCAGCGTTACCTTGTAGGTCGTCGTGGGTTTTACATCATCATCTCCAGGACCATGGCCAAAATGTTCACAAGAAGTGAATAGCAGTGCTGAACCTAATAAGGTAAGGCCGATAATTTTTTTCTTTACTCTTTTCATGATCTTAATTTTTTAAAGGTTAATACATCGACAAACTAACCCCTCAAACATTGTATGGTGATCACAAAAAGATAAAATTTAAAATGGTTTTGTAAGGATTTTGTGAACTTTTCGGCTATTGAAGGAGTCAAGGCATTGATTTACAACCTAAAAAGTGGCATATCGCCTTATTTATCCCCTTTTTGACAATTTATAACGATGTGATATTCATGTGATACTTTTTTCCGTCATTAGCTATTGAATATGAAAGAAATTTTGATCATTGAGGATGATTACGAGATCATCAAACTTTTAGAGATACATCTGACCGACCTTATATACAAAACCTCAAAGGCAACGGATGGTGCACAAGGTTTAAAAATGGCCTTGGATCACGATTACGACCTGGTACTTTTAGACTTGACCTTGCCCACCATGGATGGGGTAGAAATTTGTAAAAAGTTACGCGCAAAAAAAAATACGCCCGTAATCATGCTGACGGCCAAGTCCGAAGAGATTGACCGGGTACTCGGTCTTGAGATCGGAGCTGATGATTATATCACTAAACCCTTTAGTATTCGAGAATTGCTTGCAAGGATCAAAGCGGTTATGCGCAGGGTCAATAGCCAAAAAGTTAGTCGTGAGAATAGCGCTACACTTAGTTTTGAAGGTCTTTTTATCGATATCGACAAGAGAAAAGTAATGCTTGGGGAAAAAAAAGTGGAACTCTCGCCCAAAGAATTCGAGCTTTTGGTATTAATGGCTTCAAACCCAGGTAGAAACTATACCCGAACAGAATTATTGAATGTAATATGGGGCTACAATTTTCACGGGTATGAACATACGGTCAATTCACATATCAACAGATTGAGGGCTAAAATTGAATCGGATATGGCCAACCCGAACTACATTTTGACCACTTGGGGTGTAGGATATAAGTTTAATGAAGAGATAGGAGTATGAAGAAGACCGAAAAAACACTGACTCCAAAATTGGTCAAAAAATTGTGGATTGCCTTTGTGCTCTTAGTTCTACTCATGGGAGCTTCCTTTATATTTATAACCGGATACTTTGCCAACAAGTACAGTCAAGAAACTACACAAAGGGTCAATGCCGATGTCGCTCATCACGTAATTGCCGAGAAATTCACCAATGCATCCCCATTTCTAGAAGATGGAAGTGTCAACAAGCCGCTTTTCGGGGATCTCATGCACGACATGATGGCGGTAAACCAAAGTATAGAAGTTTATCTTTTAGATGAGGCGGGCAACATCCTTTATTCGGTAGTTCTAGACCCTTCCGATAAGCATGCCATGCATAAGGTCTCCCTTGCACCTATAGCCACTTTTATTGATAATAAGGGTGAAAAGTTCGTCTTAGGTGACGATCCCCGAAATCCTGGCGAACAAAAGATATTTTCTGCAGCGCCTTATGCTATCGATAATCGCGAAGGATATATTTACATCATACTAGCCGGGGAAAAGTTTAAAGAAATTAGCAATAACCTTTTAGGGCAATATTTTGCCAAACTGGGAATTGGAGCTACGGTTCTGACTACGATTTTCTCCGCACTTATCGGTTTATTGGCTATTTGGTTCCTAACAAAAAATCTAAGGTTGATGACGCGTACGGTGCGAAAATTTCAGGAAGGAGATCTGAAGGCACGTATAGAAAAGCCAGAGACGTCGGATATCGAGGTCTTTGCCAAGTCTTTTAATGAGATGGCCGACACTATTGTAGGCAACATGGATAAGATGAAATCTGTGGATCTTTTACGAAGAGAATTGATTGCCAATGTTTCACACGATCTTCGAACACCTTTATCTGTTTTAAAAGGCTATATCGAAACCTTACAAATAAAAAGGGATACACTTTCGGAAGCTGAAAAGGAAGAATATTTGCAGATTACGCATGACAACGTAGATAAGCTGTCAAATTTGATCAACCAACTGTTCGAGTACTCCAAACTGGAAGCGGAACAAGTAGTTCCGGTAAAAGAACCCTTTTCAATCACTGAACTTTCACACGATCTTATTGCCAAATTCAAGGTGATTGCCGAACAAAAACAAATTACGTTGGAGCTGGATAATCCGGAAGAGAATTCGATGGTTTTCGCCGATGTGAGCCTAGTTGAACGAGCCTTGCAAAACCTGATCGAAAATGCCATAAAATATACCGAGGCCAGCGGAAAAGTGACCCTCTCGCTTACGAAGAAGGGCGAAAGCGTTGAAATTAATATTACCGATACAGGTACGGGCATTCCGGTAAACGAGCAGCCTTTCATTTTCGACCGCTATAAACAAGTCGCCAAAAACACGACAAAACATCAAGGCCATGGTCTAGGTCTCGCTATAGTGAAGAAAATCATGGACCTACATGATACAACCATTACCGTATTGAGCAAACCTCGGCAAGGAAGTTCGTTTATATTCAAACTACCCGCCTATCAGGTTTCGTAAACGCAAAGAGACAGAATATTTTTATTAAAGCCCGCTTATGAAGCTACCGTACAAATCTTTGAATTGATAGCCCTCGGTAAAACGATGTTTGCTTAACTTTTTATGGGAAACCAACCCCCAAAGAACCAGCTCCTTTAGAAAGTACACATCTTTTTTTGGGAAATCGGGCTGATATTTTTCTACCAATCGGTTCAACGCCGGAATGCTGTCTAGCGTGCGTTTATATTCTTCATTGGTAAAGTCATCGAGCAATTCAAAGCCTTGTCCTTGAAAAAACCACTGAAGCACATCGTCGTACGGCGTTTCAGCATCTTTTTTTTCTAGCTTATCGATTTTTGGAAAATACTCTGGAAACATGGATTTAACGGCGTCATCGACGAGTATTTCGGCGACACTACCGGCACCCTCCTGTTCACCTTCATATACCAATTCTATTTTACCGGTAATCGCAGGTACGACCCCCATGAAATCACTCAAACGAACCGTGGTCGTATCGGAACCGGTCATTAAAGATCTTCTTTCGGCACTACTTAACAAGTTTTCGAAAGCGGTTATACTTGTTCTGGCACTAACACCACTTTTGGCATCCACATATTCGCTCTTTCTTGCCTCGAAACTGATCTGTTCCAATAGGTCTTTGGCTATATCGGGCACATATATGGATTCGGCCTGTCGAGTATCCAAATTGGACTCTTGCTCGGTGATCTTCCGCGCGGTCTGGATATCATCGGGATAGTGCGTAAGTATTTGAGAACCTATTCTATCCTTTAATGGTGTCACAATACTTCCCCGGTTGGTATAATCTTCTGGGTTGGCAGTAAACACAAATTGAATATCCAAGGGAAGTCTTAGTTTAAAACCCCGTATCTGTATATCGCCTTCTTCCAAAATATTAAATAGAGAGACCTGAATGCGTGCCTGCAGGTCGGGTAACTCATTAATAACAAAAATGCATCGGTTGGCGCGAGGAATCATCCCAAAATGTATAACCCGATCATCGGCATAGCTCAGTTTTAGATTTGCCGCCTTAATAGGGTCAACATCTCCGATCAAATCAGCTACAGTCACATCGGGTGTCGCTAACTTTTCAGCAAATCGCTCATTTCTATGAAGCCAAGAGATCGGGGTATGGTCTTCTTTTTCCCTAATAAGTTCTATGGCATACCGAGACATAGGATTCAACGGATCGTCGTTGATTTCTGAACCTTCAACAATGGGTATCCATTCATCCAGTAGATTGACCATAAGGCGCGCCAATCTGGTCTTGGCCTGTCCCCTAAGTCCTAATAAATTAATGTTATGCCGTGATAATAAAGCTCTTTCCAACTCGGGAAGAACCGAATTTTCATAACCCCACACCCCAGGAAAAGTTTCTTCCCCGACCTTTATCTTCTCGATAAGGTTATTACGTAATTCATCTTTTATACTTCTTGTTTGGTACCCCGCCTTTTTTAATTCACCTAGCGTACCGATTTCCCTTGGGTTCAATTTCATATAATGTATTAATCAAATGATAATAATTCAGGTTCTAGAAAAATGTTCTAATTTAGTTTCAATTCTTATATAACTGTTGTACAAGGATAAATAATCAATGAACTAAAGTTATAATTTAAATTTTTAAGAGCCATAGTTTTTGATTTTGAACAGTAGTTAAGAAGGCTTCAATTCCGTATACACGAAGGTGAAGATAACCTAATCGCAAATGTGCTTTAGGACTTAACCATTCCGGTTCGAAAAGGTAAATCTCAAATTGTCGTCTAAATTTCGATTCCCTCAATTTGAAGAATTTCACCATTGTCATAGACTTACTCTCCTTTATTGACTAAATAGGTTTGACCTATTTTATTTTAACCTTTTTCGTCTATTAGACTCATAATCTTCGAATATCATTTCACCCAAGCCCTTTAATCCTGTAAAAAACGCTTTTCCTTTGTTGGCCTCGGTAAAATGACGTACAAACTGCATGAGATAAGGGTCTTGAGCAATCATAAATGTCGTTATGGGGATATGAAGTTTTCTTGCCTGCCGTGCCATATTGTAACACTTTTCGACAATGTACTCATCGAGCCCAACACTGTTCTTATAATAGTTTCCGTCAGGAAGACGAAGACAACTCGGCTTACCATCGGTAATCATAAAAATCTGCTTGTTGGTGTTGCGCTTTCTACGCAACATATCCATTGCCAATCGCAATCCAGCCACTGTGTTGGTATGATACGGCCCCACACGCAGATAAGGTAATTCTTTAATCGATATGGGCCAGGCATCATTGCCAAAAACCAATATATCTAATGTATCTTTTGGATATCTAGTGGTGATAAGTTCGGCCAAGGCCATGGCCACTTTTTTAGCAGGAGTTATTCGGTCTTCCCCATACAAGATCATACTATGACTAATGTCGATCATTAAGACCGTGCTCATTTGAGCCTTATATTGGGTGTCTTCTACGACTAAATCTTCTTCATTGAGGGAAAAGCTGCCGATACCATGATTGATTTGGGCATTTTTAAGACTTTCGGTCATCGAGATATGCTCAAGACCATCTCCGTAGCGATATTCCCTGAAGTCTCCTGTATGTTCGTCACCCTGACCAGATTTCCCTGTTTTATGGTTTCCGGCACCGCTACGTTTTAATTTACCGAATATTTGATCGAGAGCACGTTTACGGATGATACGTTCCATCTTTGCCGTAATCGAAATATTTGCCTTTCCATCCCCTTCATCGCCTTCTTGACCTTCCCCGGCATCCGCGCCACCATCCTCAAACTCCTCTCGAATATAGCCTTTGGCCTTTAGTTCTTCTATAAAGTCGTCAATCGTATACTCATCGTCGGTAAGTTCATATTCCTTATCCAGTTCGCGCAGCCATTCAATGGCTTCATCAAAATCACCCGAAGTATGGGTAATAAGCTCTTGAAAAATATCAAAAAGTTTTTCAAAAGGAGTCTGTTCCGGAGCTTCGTAGGTAGCAAAGCGAAAACCTTTTCTTGTATTCATAGCCATTACATAAAAGTAACGTTTTTAGCTATGAAAAACTCAATTTTAAGAAATGTTAACGGTTCATCCCATCAGAAGAACGGCAAGCACAGCTCTTTGATATAGATTATAGGCTAAAAGTTATTCTACGATGGCCAAAGCGTCGGTACTCTTCCAGGATCCGCGGGTGAAATCGGGAAACTCTTGAGGTGCTCCATTGGCCGCAACAGAAGCCTCACTTAAAGGTCCGACCGCACTCCAAAGACAACCTTCGTAGAGGTTTTGGTCTAGCGGCTCTCCTTTTCTTAAACATTCCACTATTCGGTATCGCATCATGAAATCCATACCTCCATGGCCTCCCATCTTCTTGGCCAGTTCGCCCAATCTTTTATATAGGGGATGCTCGTACTTCTCATATATTTTTTGGAGATCTTCTCCTTCGGCCCATTCGTGGTGACTCTCCGTAGCCCCTTCTACTCCGCCTTCCAGCGCTATACGCGTAGGGAAACTGGCTAATGTACCATTGGTGCCTTGAATGAGGTTTAAACGGGTATACGGTCTTGGACTCGTCTCGTCCCACTGTACCATAATCGTGCGACCAAGGTCGGTTTTAATGATCGAAGTGTTGATATCGCCACCTTTAAAATTCAATTGATTCCATTTATGGTCCGCAGGGAAATTTTCTTTTGCATATAGTGCTCGACCCTTTGCTGGGGATGAGAAGGAATTTAAATACTTGAAATTGTCTTCTCCTCTGGCCAGATTCATATACTGGGCAACGGGTCCCAAACCATGGGTCGGATAAAGATTACCGTTTCGTTCGGCATACTCATAGGTTCTCCATGAACCCGTACCTCGCTCCACTTCGTTCATTTGCCCTCTTAATTCATGAATATAGGCAGCTTCGCCATGCAAAAGTTCACCGATGACCCCCTGACGGCACATATTAAGATATAAGAGTTCTTCTCGTCCATAGTTAACATTCTCCATCATCATGCAGTGCTTCTTCGTTTTCTCCGAAGTATCTACCAACTGCCACATTTCGTCAATGGTCAAAGCGAGAGGAACTTCAACAAAAGCATGGGAACCGGCATTCATAGCACCCAATGCCATCGATGCGTGTACTTCCCAAGGTGTGGCAATGACCACGGCATCCGGTTTTTGCTCTTCCAACATTTTTTTCCAATCATTTTCACCGTTGGTATAAAGCTTTATGTTCTTATGCCTTTCACCCTTTCCATGTTCTTTGCAAACCTTCTCCGACTTTTTGGCCAAATCGTCATATAAATCACAAATAGCAACAACCTCTGTGCCCTCTATGGCCGCAAATTGGCTTGCATGCCCTGAACCTCTTGCGCCAACTCCAATAAAAGCAATGCGAACGGTGTCTAATTTAGGTGCTGCGAACCCCCCCATATAAACAGCTTCTGAAGGTCTGTTGGTGGAGAATAAGTTTGCTTTTGAAAGGTTTGGGGTCAAAGCTATGCCCGCGCCTACTAAAGAGGTCTTTTTAATAAAATTTCTTCTATTTGAATTCATACGATATATTTTGGGAGGTATGCCCTTGATTATTGTTCTCACAAGATAAAAAAGTTTTGGCAAAAAACAGCACTATCAAAACAGTTAAAGAACTGTTTGTAGGCGCAATATTACTTTTTAGTAACTTCAAGGCCCCCAAACCCCTGAAAAGGAGAGATCAGCACAAGCTTTATGGTCGAGAAACAGTGTATCGGATTCATGAGTACCCCCCCGTTATGGGTCAATGCGCAATTTGGGGTGGTTCAATTCGAATTTCCTGAAATCGACTTAAAAAGATTTCGACCAGATCCCATTCCAACCAATCTGCGTCTGGGTCATCAAATCGAATACATTTTTGCTCAGCTCATCGAGAACTCGGTCAACTACAGCATAGCTGTACAAAATCTTCTTGTAAAAAAAGATCTTAGAACCGTGGGCGAAATTGACTTCATACTAGTCAAATCGGATACCAATCAATTAGTACATGTAGAACTCACCTACAAATTCTACATCATAGATCCTCTAATATCAGAACCTGTACATCGTTTGATGGGACCTAATAAAAGGGATATGTTCTTCACCAAACTTGAAAAAATAAAAACCCAGCAGTTCAAGCTTTTGCATACAAAAGAGGGTATTGAGGCCTTGCGCCCCTTTAGTATCAACCCTTCGGAACTCGAACATCAGACTTGCTTTAAAGCTCAATTGTTTATTCCTTACCAATATTCGTCTTTAAATATACGCCCTTTGAATCAACGCTGCGTAAGCGGTTTTTGGTTGAATTTTGACCAATTTAGGCTTTCCGAATTTCAAGAACATTCCTACTATATTCCAAAAAAATCGGAATGGATAGTCGAGCCCTATCTTGAGGTAAAATGGAAGTCACATTACGATACGCTTTTAGATGTCAATGTACGAATGATACAACAAAGCTCTCCGTTGGTTTGGGTAAAGAAACCCAATAACCAATTTGAAAAATTCTTTGTGGTTTGGTTTTAGAGAATGCGATTGATAAAAAGAAAACTGATCATCGGTGACTTTTTGGCAACAAGATAGATTCGTTATACAAGAACCAGCTTCATAAGGAAATTCCAACGCCCCTTAAAACCAATGGTATGTTTTATAGACTCAAAGTCCTTTTTAATCCTCTAATCTTTAAATTTTCCTCCAAGGAAAAATATTTTTCTAAAAATGCAACTTTTTATGAATACCGTTGTCTTTGTTATATAAATGTTGGCTGAGTACGAACAACCATCCCACTTTAATTGAAAAACGAAATCCGATTTACCCATAAGGCCCTTGTGGAAAAGAGCAAGTCTGGTGACCGAAACGCTCAGTACCAATTGTACGAGTTGTATGTGGACGCCATGTATAACATAGGTGTGCGGTTTTTAAAGGTAAAAGAAGACGCAGAAGATATTGTTCAGGACAGTTTTGTGGAAGCTTTCAAAAATATCCACAAATTTAGATATGAAAGTACTTTCGGGGCCTGGCTAAAAAGAATAGTGATCAACAGAAGCCTTAACTACTTAAAGATGAAAAAAATACCCTTGACGCCAATCGACGAACACGAATATTACTTGTCAGAAGGCATTGAACAGAATAAAGTCAATGAGATGGACATTCACAAGATAAGAACCGGAATTGAGCAACTTCCATCAGGCTATAGACAAATTATCAATCTCTATTTAATGGAGGGATATGACCATCAGGAAATTGCAGAAGTGTTGGACATCACTGTCTCGACCTCTAAATCACAGTACCATAGGGCAAAGAAAAAGCTCATTGAAATCATAAATAAATGATAATGGATAAATTTGAAAAATACATTCTGGAAAACAGAAAACAATTCGATGTCCATAAGGCAGATAAAGAAAAGCTCTGGGCCAATATCGAAGAACGTCTTGGCCCCGATTCTAAAGTAATCCCCTTTTGGAAATTTCCCCTATTCAAAATTGCGGCAACAGTAGCCGTTATTTTAAGTGTGGCCGGTTTGATCGGTGTCGCCACTTTCGCTCATTCCGGTAGCTTGGAAAGCCCTGTGGTCTCCCAAGAATTACAAGATATAGACATGTACTATGCTAATCTGGTATCGTATCAAGTTCGATTGGTAGAGAAGAGTAGCAAACTTTCCGATGCCGACAAAGAAGAGTTTTTATCCTTCATGGACGAACTTGACAACGAGCATGAAGAATTACGGCTAGAACTACAGAACAATATCGATAATGAAGCGGTTCTTGAAGCTATCGTAGCCAATTATAAAAAGCGAATAGAGCTTATTGAGAATCTTTTAAAGCAACTCAACGAACCCAAAGTTATACAAGAAGATTATGGATACACTTTATAAAAAAATTATTTTGCTAATTGGTTCGATACTACTGTACCTCCCCGCTCAGGCACAGGAAAAAGTTTCTAAAGAACTGAGTAAGGTGTTCGAACTCACCAACAATGGCGACATACATATTGAAAACAAGTACGGCAACATCAGTGTATTTGGTTGGGAAAAAGAAGAGGTGTCCTTACGCATCACTATAAGAGTAACCCATAAAAAGCGGGATAATGCACAAGATCTATTAAACCGTATCAAACCAATACTGCATCATAGCGAAAATTTCTTGTCCGTCAGTTACGAAATTGAAGAAAAGGGTTCTAGCTTTTTCTCACAACTTTTCGAAAAGGCCAACCCTTTTGATTTTGACCGTAGCAATATTCAAATTGACTTTACATTAAAGGTTCCATCAAAAACAGAAATGGAAATCAGTAACAAATTCGGGGATGTCATCATCGAAGATTGGAATGGCACTCTTGATGCCCAAGTGGAGCATGGGAACATTTGGATCAACGAGAATCTCAAAAACGCAACCGTATCCTTAGAGTTCGGAAAATTACATGCCAAGGATATTAGCTTTGGAAGGCTCGAATTGAAAAATGGTGAATTGAATATGAACGATGCCAAAAACCTAAGGCTATATAGTTCAGGGAGCACGGTTGAACTGGGTACTATTGGCGTATTGGATATCGACTCGAACAAAGACGAGTTGATGTTGAAATGGGTGGATAACCTTTTCGGCGTGGTAAAATTCGGCCGGGTTGAGGTACATCGATTGCAAAAAGACCTGGACATAGACCTAAAAATCAGTGATTTTGTGGTCGATAAAGTTGGCGGAACGGACGTGGATATTTCCATAACACAGGAGTCTTCAGACATTACCTTAAACATAACCGATTTTTCACATCAATTTAGGGCGGTTTTAGAAGAAGGCTTAGTGCGATTGCCCAAAACCTATCGAGAGGTAGATTCCAAAATATTGGACAAGGGTAAAAAACTTAGGGAGATATATGCTACTTACGGCGACCACATCAGGGGAACCATTTTAATTGAAGGCAAGAAAGGAGTCGTGCTTTTAAAAGAATTGTAGGTATCCTAAAGTTTTTATGCCAAGCCCTATAAAGGTTCAGTCAAAATGCGGGAAAGGTGTAAGTACAGCGTAAAAGATAGAAAAAAATTGAACCCTAATGCAACATTTTCAATCCTAGGTTGTCTATTAAATAAATCATCATAAAACGAACAGTAATGAAAAAAATCAAAATCGGTCTCTTCGCCATACTCGTAGGGACTTCAATCTCAATTCTTGGACAAGATAATACAAACGAATACCTAGAATTTAATGACCGTAACAATGTCGTACACGGCGTGTATTTGGGACTCACCACCTACCTAGGCGAAATTGAAGAAAAGGTCACCTATATGGGGGGATTAAAAGTAGCCTACGTGGCCAACCAACAATTCGAGGTAGGTCTAGCGGGAACCTTCCTGTATTCGAGACAGGACGTCTATCGTATCACTGAAAACTATGACCAAGATTTGATAGGAGCGTATGGAGGCCTACATCTGGAGCCTATTTTCTTTAGCAAACACTTGGTAAACCTATCTTTTCCCATACTTATCGGAGCTGGCGCTGTAGGCTATATAGATAATAACTATTCGGATCATTACAACGAAAATCTTACCGAAGATGACTTCGATGCCCTATTTATTATAGAGCCTGGTATAAGTGCCTTATTCAATATTAGCAGGTACGTGCAACTAGAGGCCGGAGTGAAATACCGGTTTTCAAGTGAACTTGAACTAGAACCGAATGCCGTTGAGCGAATCAATGGTCTGTCGGCCGGGCTGGGCATCAAAGTGGGCGTTTTTAATATGGGTCGTAACCGATATAAAAAGAATATATAATGAGTTTCAAAGTAAATCTTAACGGCCTACCTGACAGTAAAAGTATCAAAACAAAATATGTGTATTCCGAGAACAGTCAGGTTTTTCTTAAAAAAGAAACAGAAGGAGACACGCTAACGGAAGAACAATGGTTTCCGATAAATTTCCAATGGATTCCCGTAGTCGAACTTCATAAATCGCTAACCGAAGTTTAACCCTAATATTCATCAATCAATCGTACGTTTTACGTCAAAAAATCTAAAAAATGAAGAAAACAGTATTATTTTCAACCTTGGTTGTACTTTGCAGCCTGATGATATCCTGTGATATCGATCATATTAGAGCAAAGGGAGAAGTTACTTCTAGAGATCTCACACTCACGGGCTATACCGGTCTTAACATATCAAATGCCTTTGAGGTTTTCGTTACCTTTTCAGACACGGTCGAGGACGTTCGTATCGAAGCAAACGATAATTTACATGATCGAGTAGTAGTGGCGCGTGAAGGGAACGATCTTGTAATCAGGTTGAAGAAGCATACGTTAATTCGTGGCAATCCTACCCTTAATGTATATATCACCACCCGAGAAATAAAGAACATTGACCTAAACGGGGCATCCAAGGTTTTTTTCGAGAATACTTGGGAAACAGAAAGCGGAAATGTAAAACTATCAGGTGCTTCGGAACTTATGGGTGAAGTAGACATAGATCATCTAGAGCTAGATTTAAGAGGTGCATCAAAAGCGGATATTTATGGGAAAGCAACTTCATTACATGCCGATTTAAGGGGAGCCAGCGATTTAAGGGACTATGACTTGCTCAGCAACCGACTTCACATCAAACTTTCAGGCGCCAGTGAAGCTTTTCTGTCTGCCATCGAGTCTATAGCTATAGACGCAGCTGGTTCAAGTGTGTTAAACTATAAGGGAGATGCCATTATTGTGCACAAAGACCTTAGGGGGGCATCACAGTTAAAGCACCGAAACTAGTTTTTATTTATGTCGCTTTTTTAGTTCGGCTTCGATATCCTTGAGGGAAAAGCCCTTGGCCTGAAGTAATATGAGGTAGTGAAACAAAAGATCTGCGCTCTCATTCAAAAACAGTTCATCGTTGTTATCTTTCGCCTCGATCACGGTTTCGACCGCTTCCTCCCCTACTTTTTGGGCAATTTTATTGATTCCTTTTTCAAAGAGGGAAGCTACATACGAAGTACTACCATCTGATGAAACACGACGCTTTTCAATTACACTTTCAAGCTTGGAAAGGAATCCGAAACTCGTCGTGTTTTCTTGATTCCAACAGGTATCACTTCCTTTGTGGCAAGTAGGCCCTGTAGGGGAAACGGACACTAAAAGCGTGTCGTTATCGCAATCGGTTTTAATGTCGATTAGATTTAGGTAATTACCGCTTTCCTCTCCTTTAGTCCACAGCCGCTTTTTTGAACGGCTATAAAACGTTACTCTTTTAGTTTCTTGGGTCTTTCTCAAGGCTTCTGCATTCATGTACCCTAACATCAGTACATTTTTAGTAATGGCATCTTGCACTACGGCAGGTACCAATCCGTTTTCGTTTTTTTTAAAATCTACGTTCATTTTTTTCTGTTGATAATTGGCGATCGCTTCGTAATGCTTACATTTCAAAAATCACTGAAAACGCGACCTCCAACGCTGTTCATAATCTCACGGGAATATCTTCTTTTTTTAATGCCTCCTTTAACTCTTTTATTTCGATCTCCTTAAAATGGAAGACACTGGCGGCTAGGGCCGCATCGGCCTTTCCTTGAATAAAAGTATCTGCGAAATGTTGCATGGTACCTGCGCCCCCTGATGCTATAATGGGAATGTTCAATGCATCGGACAATTCGGACAATGCTTCATTGGCAAACCCGTCTTTTGTACCGTCATGGTCCATCGACGTAAAAAGAATTTCCCCCGCTCCACGTTGTTCCACTTCTTTCGCCCATTCAAAAAGTTTGCGATCGGTGGGAACTTTACCGCCTACCAAATGAACGACCCACTCTCCATCGATCTGCTTCGCATCAATGGCTACCACGATACACTGTGAGCCAAACTTGGCTACCAGATCATTGATCAGCTGGGGGTTTTTTACGGCAGATGAATTTATTGATACCTTGTCAGCCCCATTTTTTAGAAGTATATCGACATCTTCGATAGAGGCTATTCCACCTCCCACGGTAAACGGAATGTTGACTTTCTCGGCCACGTGATATACCAGTTCTGCCAGCGTCTTTCTTTTTTGCTCCGTGGCCGAGATATCAAGGAAGACCAGTTCGTCTGCCCCTGCCCTACTGTATATTTCAGCAAGTTCGACCGGGTCACCGGCATCCCTAAGATCAATAAAATTGACTCCTTTTACGGTTCTACCATCCTTAATGTCTAAACATGGTATAATTCTTTTTGCTAACATCGTTCTTGATTTCGTATTTCCCGTTATTCGAACCTTAGCCCGTAGCTAAGCACAACTCCTTGACAATTAAACTTTTTCAACAACAATTCAAGGCTTGTTCTTGGCGTTCAAATCTATGCCATCGTAAAAGCCCAGTTGTTCATCGTTCAGTAATTTTACCCAAAAGGCGATTTGACCTGTATGATATGAAAAATGCTCCACTAAGTGGATGATATTACCAATACCTGAGAGATCGTATCCTTGAACTTCCTGATGCTTCAGCATGCGGCTTATAGAAATCGAGGCAACGCTTTCCTTTACTCGATCTACAGTATCTGAAAGCATCTGTAACAAAGCCACTTTAGCATATCTACCCTCCGAGAAAAACTCATTATCCCGATCTCTGCTATCTTCTATCTCGAGCAACGATGCTATTCCGTATTGGGTCATGTTACCACATATATGCAAAATGAGATTGCCTATACTATTTAAGGATGCATTTGGTTTTTGCCATACCTGTTCTTCAGATACTTTATTCAGGGAAATAGTGACCATTCTCAAATTTTGGTCTAAACGATAATGCGTGTTCTGTACGAACTCATCTCTAAATGCCGTTGTCCGATCCATTTCGTAATATGTAATTTTCCAATTGCTTCAGACTGATTTTCTGTTCATATATCGCTTTTCCGATGATCGTACCCTCACACCCCATTTCTGCGAGTTTAGGAAGTTCTTCAAAGGTAGATATCCCTCCAGAAGCAATCAAATTTAGCCCTTTACATTCCTTCAAAATACGCCGGTACAAAACAAAAGATGGTCCTTCGAGCATTCCGTCTTTCGAAATATCGGTGCAAATCACATGCTTAATTCCTTCCTTTTGATAGGCTTTAATAAAAGGTATCAATTCTTTTTTTGAATCTTCTTGCCATCCAGAAACCGCAATTTTTTCGTCTTTTGCATCTGCGCCTAAAATAATTTTGTCAGCACCATAGTTCGCCAGCCAATTGGTGAACGTGCTTTGATTCTTAACGGCAATGCTACCTCCGGTAATCTGTTTTGCCCCACACTCGAAAGCGATACGTAGATCCTCATCTGTTTTCAACCCACCACCAAAATCAATATGCAAAGTAGTTTTTGAGGCTATTTGCTCTAAAATACGATGGTTAACAATATGCTGCGATTTGGCGCCATCAAGGTCGACCAAGTGCAAATAGCGAATTCCATGGGCCTCAAATTGCTTTGCAACCTCAAGCGGATTCTCATTGTAGATTTTTTTGGTTTCATAATCGCCCTTGGAAAGTCGCACACATTTACCTTCAATAATATCGATAGCTGGAATAATTCGCATTTTATAATTTTAAAAAATTCTCAAGAATCCTGGCACCGTAATCACCGGATTTCTCTGGATGAAATTGTACTCCATAAAAATTGTCCTTTTTCAGCGCCGTGCTGTACCTGAGGCCATAGGTACTTGTGGCGATGGCTTCATCGTCTATAGGTGCATAAAAGCTGTGCACCAAATACACATAGTCGTCTTTAAGCCCTTTGAACAATTCCGATTTTAAGTTTTCAATTTTATTCCAGCCAATTTGCGGCACTTTGAGTCCATTTGAAAATCGTAGCACATCTACATCGAAAATACCCAAACCCTTCGTGTTTCCTTCTTCTGAAAAGCTGCACATCAACTGCATCCCCAAACAAATTCCCAATACGGGTTGTTCCAGCTTTGAAAGAATAACATCTACCCCGCTTGCCCTTAACTTTTTCATCGCACTACTGGCTTCGCCAACTCCTGGGAATATTACCTTATCTGCAGCCTGAATTTCTTCAACGTCATGGGTCAATGTAGCCTCATAGCCTAATCTATTGATGGCAAATTTGATACTCTGAATGTTTCCGGCCCCATAATCTATTATAACAATGTTCATCGTTTCTTCGTAAGTTTCATCCATTTAAAAATCATTCCCAAACTTTTCCATCTATTTTACAAAACCCCTTTCGTACTGGGCAACACCATTTTTTCTGCATCTCTTTTTACCGCCATTTTAATCGCTTTTGCAAAGGCTTTAAAGATAGCTTCTATTTTGTGGTGTTCATTGGTACCTTCAGCTTGGATGTTTAAGTTCGCCTTGGCTCCGTCCGTAAAGGACTTAAAAAAATGATAAAACATTTCTGTGGGCATGTCACCAATCTTTTCACGCTTAAATTCGGCGTCCCATACCAGCCAATTTCTTCCCCCAAAGTCGATGGCGACCTGGGCCAAACAATCATCCATGGGCAGGCAAAATCCGTATCTCTCTATGCCCATTTTATTCCCCAATGCACTATAAAAAACCTCTCCTAATGCAATGGCCGTGTCCTCGATAGTATGATGTTCATCAACTTCAAGATCACCATCTACGGCAATTTCCAAATCCATCTGGCCGTGGCGCGCGAGCTGGTCGAGCATATGGTCAAAAAAAGACAGTCCTGTATGGATGTCACTTTTTCCCGTACCATCGATATTTACTTTGACGCGAATATCGGTCTCATTGGTTTTACGGTGGGTTTCCCCTATACGATTCTCAAGTTTTAAATACTCATAAATCTTTTGCCAGTCATTGCTCTCCAAGGCTATTACAGTATTCAGTTCCTCTTTATTCACACTGATTTCCCCCGTACCCAAATGGGTATTGTCGTTTATAAAAATACCTTTCGACCCCAGGTTCTTCGCCAATTCCATATCTGTCAATCGATCTCCGATAACAAAAGAATTTTCCAAATCATAGGCTTCGGAAAAATATTCCGTCAATAGGCCTGTGCCCGGTTTTCTTGTATCTGCATTTTCATGCGGATACGTCCGATCTAGAAAAACCTTATCGAAAACCACTCCTTCATTTTCAAAAGATTTTATAATAAAATTATGCACGGGCCAAAATGTATCTTCTGGAAAGGTTTCCGTGCCCAATCCATCTTGATTTGTGATCATGACCAATTCATAATCGAGTTCTTTGGCAATTTTCCCCAAAAAGGTGAACGCTTTTGGATAAAAAACCATTTTTTCGAAAGCATCGATTTGCTCATCGGCCGTTTCCTTGATAATGGTACCATCCCTATCGATAAACAAGACCCTTTTTTTTACTCTATCGGTTTTCATTGTAATGATTTTAAAACTTCGATCAATTTTTCATTTTCCGCTTCGGTTCCCACGGTAAATCGCAACGTATCGGTACACAAAGGCTGAGTGGTACGATTTCGTACCACAACCCCGGCCTTCAATATTTGGTTGTAACGTCTATCGGCATTGTCGACCTTCGCTAGAACGAAATTGGCATCCGAAGGATGTACGTATACTACAAAGGGTATACTCTTCAAGGCCTTTACCAAACGTTCTCTACCTCTTAAAATACGTGATACTTCGCTATTTACCGAAGCTGTGTCCCTTACACGTTCCAATGCCTTTTGCTGGGTAAGTTCGTTTACATTGTAGGGCGGTTTTATTTTGTTTAAAATGGCAATGATATCAGAGGAAGCCCAACAGATCCCTAAGCGGATGCCGGCCATTCCATAGGCCTTAGACAGGGTCTGGGTCACTATAAGGTTCGGAAATCGCTGTAAATGAGAAATCCAGCTTTCTGTCGTCGAAAAATCAACATAGGCTTCGTCTATTACGACGAGTCCCCGAAAATTTTCAAGCAATTTTACGATACTCTTCCTAGAAAAGCTGTTGCCTGTCGGGTTGTTAGGAGAACACAAAAATAAAATCTTCGATTTCGAGTCGGCAGCATCCAAAATCTTGTCCACGTCCGGTTCGAAATCTTCGGTCAACCATACTTCTCGATTTTCGACATCATTGATGTTGGCCAATACAGCGTACATACCATAGGTCGGGGGCAGTGTAATAACATTATCTACGGAAGGCTCACAAAAAGCACGAAAAATGAGGTCAAGTACTTCATCACTACCATTTCCCAAAAGGATATTTCCTCGCTCTAATCCTTCTTTATTCGCTAGCTCTTGCTTCAAGCTTCTCTGTTGTGGATCGGGATACCGGTTAACACCGTTCTCAAAGGGGTTTTCATTGGCATCAAGAAACACCATGGGTGAACCGTCGGATACATATTCATCTCGCGCAGAAGAATAGGGCTTGAGACCTCTGACGTTCTTCCGGATTAAATTTTCAATGTCAAATTCTTTTTTCATTTTTCTATCGAATACGAGCCCGATATCTAACACTTAGATTTCTGGCCAAGAATCATTTTTATATACTTTCAAAAGGAATACTATACCTAATTCTATCACTAGTCCGGCCTTTTTTGCAAGCATGGTTCAATTCAAAAAATATTCACTTTTTTTGGCTCGTAGCTTTAAGTAGTTGTAAAATTATTTTTAGTTTTTTAATTCCTTTAATCGCAAACTCACGGCATTTTTATGAGCATGCAATCCTTCGGCTTCGGCCATTATTTCGATGGAAGGCCCAATATTTATAATACCTTCCGCTGTAATTCTTTGAAACGTCATGCTCTTCATAAAGCTATCAAGGTTAACACCGCTATATTGTTTTGCGTACCCATTGGTCGGCAGGGTATGGTTTGTACCGGAAGCATAGTCACCCGCGCTTTCAGGAGTATTATTCCCAATAAATATCGAACCTGCATTTTTAATATTCTCAATATAGAAGTCCTCATTACCCACACACACTATAAAATGTTCTGGGCCATATTCATTGATAAGGTCCATTGCCACATCTTGATCTTCTACCCATATCAACCTACTATTTGCAATGGATTTTTGCGCTATTTCCTTGCGAGGTAATTCGTTTAACTGCAATTCGACCTCCCATTCGACATTATCCAAGAGTGCTTTAGAAGTCGAAACCAATATGACTTGGCTATCTACACCATGCTCGGCCTGACTTAGCAAATCGGATGCAATGAAGGCGGGGTTTGCCGTATCGTCAGCGACCACCAAAAGTTCACTAGGTCCGGCTGGCATATCTATAGCCACACCGAATTTTGTGGCCAATTGTTTAGCTACGGTGACATATTGATTACCCGGACCGAATATTTTGTAGACTTGGGGAATATGGGGCGTGCCAAAGGTCATAGCAGCTATAGCCTGAATTCCGCCCACTTTAAAAATTTGGGTGACCCCGCAAAGATTCGCCGTATACAAAATGGCAGGGTCTATTTTCCCTTCCTTGTTCGGGGGTGAACACAAAACTATCTTCTCGCAACCGGCAATAGTAGCGGGAACGGCCAACATCAATATGGTAGAGAATAACGGCGCCGTACCTCCAGGTATGTAAAGACCGACTTTTTGTATAGGCCTTTTTTCCTGCCAACAGAAGACCCCGTTTATGGTTTCAATTTCGATCTTCTCGGTTCTTTGCGCCTCGTGAAATGCCAAAATGTTCTTTCTGGCTAGATCGATCGCATCTTTAAGTACTTCGGGAACCTGTGATACAGCATTTTCAATTTCTTCATGGGTCACTTTCAAAGTTTCTAGACCGACACCATCGAATTTTTGAGTATATCTTCTCAAGGCATCATCCCCATTTGATTGTACCTCCCTGAAAATATCGGCCACGGTAGCTTCAATATCCGCAACGGTTCTTGTAGGTCTCCGAAGTATATCGGCCCAATCATTTCTATCAGGGTTAAAAATTTTTTTCATGCTACAATTGTTTTTGATAGTGGTACCCTAAAATCTTATATCCCTGGCGTTTCCAGAAGCGTTGTCCAGCCTTGTTCTTTACGTAACAGTTTAATTCGGAAGCTGAACATCCTTGCGATTTCGCATATTCAAAAATCCATTCCATAAGCTTTTCACCAAGGCCTTTTCCACGATACTCGGGCAAAATATAAACATTATCGGGTTCAATATGCCTTCCTACATAGTATTTGGTCAACAACCAAATTCCCGATATGCCCACCAGTATATTTCCCTCAAAAATACCTACACACTGATACCCCTGCGATTTCATTTCTACCAACCGGTGCTCTAAAACGTTCATCTGAATATTAGGATTCAAACGGGCCAAAAGCGGAATGATCATTTCTAATTTTTCTTTTTCGATAAGGCGAATTTCAACTTCCATTTATTTTTGGGATTCTCTTTTTAAGCAAAAATTTTACCTGGTTTTAAAAGGTCTAGACAACCATCTTCTCAATAGGGCACACCAAAATTCCCTCTGCCCCACACTTTTTCAATTCATGGATAACTTCCCAAAACTTATCTTTATTGATCACCGTATGTACCGAACTCCACCCTTTCTCCGCCAATGGCAGGACCGTAGGGCTTCGCATACCCGGTAACAACGCCAAAATTTCATCCAATTTGTCGTTGGGGGCATTTAACAGTACATATTTTGAATTCCTGGCCTTTAGTACCGACTGAATCCTAAACTGGAGCTTTTTTAAAATCTCCATCCTTTCTTCTGATATTCTAGGAGATACGGCCAAAACGGCCTCGCTCTGCAGCATTACCTCCACCTCTTTTAAATTGTTCTTGAAGAGGGTGCTTCCACTAGAGACGATGTCACAGATGGCATCGGCCAAACCAATATTGGGTGCTATTTCTACCGATCCGTTAATAATATGTAAATCGGCATTTACCCCTTTTTTATCTAAATAGTTTTTGACCGTATTCGGATAAGAGGTTGCGATTCTTTTACCCTCAAAGTCTTGCACCGTATTATATTTGACCGATTTTGGAATCGCCAGGGATACCTTACATTTTGAAAAACCTAATTTTTCGGCAATGGAAATATCTTCCCCTTTTTCGATGAGTACGTTTTCACCAATAATTGCGATGTCGACCACACCATCCCTTAAATATTGAGGGATGTCTCCATTCCTTAGGTAAAATACCTCTAAGGGAAAGTTTCGTGAAGACGCCTTTAACTGATCTTTTCCATTATCTATTGAAATACCACAGTCTTTGAGTATCTGTAGCGAATCTTCATTTAATCGTCCTGATTTTTGAATGGCAATCCTGATTTTCATTTTTTTAATTATGGTTTTAAAGGTCAAAAATGTACTTTGTACTTAACTCTTCCTTTACTTGCGCAAATAACGTGAGAGAATTAAAAAAACCCGTTTGATTGCTCAAACGGGTTTTCATATCTTGTAATACTACAATACACTTTTACCTCGCTTGAGAGCAAGAATAAAAATGATGGTGTGTATTTTCGTTTTTCATTTCGGACATAAAATTAAAACTAAATTTTTACCGACCAAATTTATTTTAATTATTTCCTAAAATCAAAGGAAGTCCTGAATCTCCACTACCCACAACGACGACCTTTGCATTGGGTGATTTAGAAAGTTCTAAAGTAGCGTCAATGCCTTTATCCTGCAATATTTTATCTGTCAATGAGGCACTTAATATTCTATTGGCGTCGGCCTTACCTTGCGCTTCTATACGCACTTTTTGAGCCTCCTTCTCTGCAGTTACCAATCTAAACTCATATTCCAATGATTCCTGTTCCTGCTTCAATTTACGTTCAATAGCTTCTTTAATTGTCGGTGGCAAAGTTACATCCCTGACCAGCACTTCGTTCAATTGAATATATTGACCGTCGACTATCTTCTTGGTTTCTTCATAGATTTCGGCCTGAATGGCATCTCTCTTACTTGAATATAACTGTTCTGGAGTGTATCGACCCACGACGCTTCTTGCAGCCGATCGTATCGTAGGCAACAATACCCTTGAAACATAATCAGTTCCCTTCTCTTGATGTAATTTTCCCAGGAATTCTCTTTTTGGTTGAAACCAAGCCGAAGCATCCAATTTAATCTCTAGACCATTCGACGAAAGTACTTGCATCTTCTCAAATACTTCTTGTTGCCTTACCTCATACACAAAAACCTTGTTCCAAGGGGCTACGATATGAAAACCTTCGCCCAGTGGTGGCTCATCTGTAACTACCCCACCACCAAAGGTCTTATAAAGTACGCCGGCCTCACCAGAGCCTATGGTTACGGCCGATTTTGAAATTAATATTATCAATACAATTAAAATAAAAATTGCCGGTAAGGCGATTTTTGGTAGTTTGTCCATGTTATTTTCTTTTTAAATTAATCCGTTATATTTCCTTATAACCCACTCTAATGTCAGGGCAGTAGTGATAATTGCAAGCAAAATCCAGAAATCTATCAAAGATACGATATTTTGAATGCCTTTCCGTATTGGTACAAAGCGATTGTCCGTTTTTAAACGCTCCAAGATTTGCTCAGTTTGCGAGGGAAAATAAAGCTGCCCACCTGTACTTTGTGCCAAACGTTCTAATTTTCTATAATCGGTAGCCAGAAATTGTTGCTCCACGTCAAAATCAAGGATGGTAAAACTTCCAGATTTTGAAATGTTCCCATTATTGACCGAAACCCTAAAATCATACTTACCAGGTGATAAACTACTTAAGTCGGCTTCGTAGTACCCGTCTTTTAAAAGCATGGGGATTTCAACATTTTGTGGCCCTTGTTGTTTTTTAAAAATCAAAACAACCGTAGCATTACCATCGAAAACAAAGGTGTCATCAAAATAGCTCGCTGAAATTCGCGCCTCACTACTTCCTTCATAAACCGAATTATAATCTATGGTAAGCCTATCACGTGTAGCGTTGGTCGTAAGGTAGAGTATTATTTTTCCTAAGAAATCATCAAATTTTATAAAGTATTGGTCATTTCTATACGTCTGCATACGCCATTTCCAAATATTCTGTCCGAAGAGCACGGCCTCCCTATCCGTATTATCTTTAAAAACGACCAATAGTGGCTCTTCTATGGATATCCCCTTAATTTTTTGTGTCATTACAATGTCATTCGGCCCGTTCAAAGATATTTCTCCCAGGCTACTGAGCAAGGGTGGAAAACCTTCTATTGAAAAGTCTTGCAGATCAAAAAGACCAAACGCAGGATTCAATATCGGTTCAATTTCTTCAGTTTGCGCATAATCCTTTTTTGCGAAGCGTTTTTGAATAGAATTCAAGAAATTCCAATCGGTCTGTTCACCCGTTATCGTGAACATATTCACTTTATTCTGCTTAATAAAATCATAGATCCCATTAAAAGCAGGTGTTGGTTGATAAAGAATAAACAGATCAGTTTGCCCAAGTATCTCAGCGTTTATTTTAGGGGTGAAAATGGAAACCGATCGCTGTTCATTACTCTCGATCGCCTTTTTCAAAACACCTAAATCTGGGTGGAGAAACTCAGAAATAATAGTAACGTTCGTTTTTTCATCAATCACTTCGACCGCTATACTCTTCTTATTGTTCGCCGTTATGCGCTCTCCTGGAAGGGTGCCAGTAGATATTTCAATGGTCTTAACCCCCACGGAATTCGCGTCGAGCAGTACATTGATTATTTTTGCCTTAGTATTTTTCGAAAGTGAAACCGTTTCACGATAGGTTGTGCTTCCGTTTATGGAGACATTAAGTGGCGTGGTAATATCTTCATCACCCTCATAGGAAACTAGAATCTCAATAGGAAACTTATTATCCAAGAAAGCATACCTATTGGCATTAACCTGCTTTATAGCCAAATCTTCATACCGAGTGGTATCGCCTATTGCAATAGGGTAAATCGGAAATCGTACGTCGTCGATATATTCATAATCGCGCCCTAAAGTTTGATTGCCGTCAGATACTAATAAAATTACAGAATTTGTACTTGCATAAATTTCTTTCAATGTATTTAGGGCACTGGAAATATTTGTATTCGTGTCATCAAAGGTGAGACTGTCGGAATTTTCTATTGACGTACCGAACCTATATTGTTGAACCTCAAATTTATTCCCTATTTCTGTGCTTTCAGTCAATGCATCTAGAAAAGCAGTTACGGTGCCTTCTGATTGGGATATGGAACTACTATTATCTATTAAAACTAGGAGATTGGCTTTCTCTGTTTGATATTCGATTTTGGTCAATTGGGGGTTGATGAGCAATACAAAACCACCGAAAAATACGATAAATCGTAAACCGGAGAGCCAGAAACGGAGATTATCCTTTCTTTTGTTCGCATAATAATACTGAAATACCACTAGGCTCAAAGAGACGACTGCGGCAAGAAGTAGTAAAAGAACCGTTTGGGTATTCATTAAAAATTGTCCTCATTAAAGTCTTGGGTTAGAAGTTTTGAGCCCTTCACCTCTACAGAACCAACAGCTAGGTTAACATTCCCCCGTCTACATTCAGTACTTGGCCCGTGATATATGAAGATAGGTCGGAGGCCAAAAACAAACAGGCATTCGCAATGTCTTCTGGGGTACCCCCACGTTTGAGAGGGATACCATCGCGCCAGCCTTGAACCGTTTTTTCATCAAGTTTGTCGGTCATTTCGGTTTCAATAAAACCGGGAGCAATGGCGTTACACCGAATATTTCGTGAACCTAATTCAAGAGCCACGGACTTTGTGAAACCTATCATTCCCGCTTTTGAGGCCGCATAATTGGTCTGGCCTGCGTTGCCCTTTACGCCGACCACACTGCTCATGTTAACGATTGAGCCCTTTCTTTGTTTGAGCATGGTTCGCTGTACCGCTTTGGTCATATTAAAAACCGATTTTAGATTGACCTCGATAACCGTATCAAAATCTTTTTCAGACATGCGCATTAACAGATTGTCTTTAGTTATACCCGCATTATTTATCAGTATATCGACCCCGCCAAAATCCTCTAGAACCAAAGACACCAAGGTTTCGGCTTGTTCAAAGCTCGCAGCATTACTCTTATAAGCCTTGGCCTTTACTCCTATTTGGGTCAATTCCTTCTCAAGCTCCAAAGCAGGACCTTCGCTAGAACTATAGGTAAAGGCCACATTTGCTCCCTGTTCGGCAAATACCTTGGCTATACCGGTTCCAATACCTCTGCTTGCTCCTGTAATTATTGCAATTTTTCCTTCTAACAATTTCATTTTTAATCTAAAGTTTTATAACCATCCGAATTAACAATTTATCGGTATTTGCAAAGTATGCCCAGACTGAAAGATACATTTTGACATACCATCAAATATAGTCGTTGTTTTGGCTTGAAAGAAAAAAATCCCAAAGATTCCTGTAGATTCGGAAAAAATGGGATTTAAAGTTTTTGTAAAAATCAGGCCAATATCTATGACATCACCTGCTTTACTTTCAAACCGATTTCCGCGGGGGAATCCACAACATGGATGCCATGTTCGCGCATTATCTTCTTTTTCGCTTGGGCAGTATCGTCACTCCCTCCGACTATAGCTCCTGCATGTCCCATCGTTCTTCCGGCAGGTGCAGTCTCACCGGCGATAAAGCCCACTACTGGCTTCTTACTTCCACTTGCCTTGTACCATTTGGCGGCATCGGCCTCCAATTGTCCACCGATTTCACCGATCATCACCACACACTCAGTTTCGGGATCGTTGATCAAAAGCTCAACGGCCTCTTTTGTTGTGGTTCCAATGATAGGGTCACCTCCAATTCCTATGGCGGTAGTGATACCCAACCCCTGACGTACTACTTGATCAGCGGCTTCATAGGTCAAGGTTCCTGATTTTGAGACAATACCTACGTTTCCTTTTTTGAATACAAAACCTGGCATAATACCCACTTTTGCCTCTCCTGGGGTAATGACCCCTGGGCAGTTTGGCCCTACCAAACGACAATCTTTGTCTTTCAAATAGTTAAAAGCCTTTACCATATCGGCTACCGGAATACCTTCGGTAATTGTAATGATAACCTTAATTCCAGCGCTAGCTGCTTCCATAATCGCGTCGGCTGCAAATGCAGGAGGTACAAAGATGATGGTTGTATCGGCTCCCACTTTTTCAACTGCTTCTTCTACAGTATTGAAAACAGGCTTTCCCAAATGTTCTTGCCCACCTTTGCCGGGGGTCACTCCTCCTACCACATTGGTACCGTATTCAATCATCTGTTCAGCGTGAAACGTGCCTTCACTTCCAGTGAACCCTTGTACAATTATTTTGGAATCTTTATTGACTAAAACGCTCATTCTTATAAGTTATTCGTTAGTGGTTTTTCAGCTCTACAAATTGTGTTTCATCACAAAGCACAAAAATATAGGATTGCAGACGATTTCTAAAGGAATTATCTTTTAATTATTCCCCGATTTTCTTTAAAATGTCAGGAATCTTCTTTACATATGCCAATTGTTTTAACTTCTCCCGAGACTCCTCTATCGGAGTGCCAAAATAACTTTTACCCCCTGGAACGGATTTGGTCACACCAGTTTGCCCCATAATCACCGCTTTCTTACCGATGGTAATACCGCTATTTGTTCCCACTTGACCCCAAAGGGTAACCTCGTCTTCAATAATCACACAGCCCGCTATTCCTGTTTGGGACGCAATAAGGCATTTTCTGCCAATGACCGTATCGTGCCCCACATGTACTTGATTGTCGAGCTTAGATCCCTTTTTGATCGTAGTATCTCCAGTCACCCCTTTATCAATGGTACAGAGTGCCCCGATTTCTACATCATCTTCAATAACAACCCTTCCACCTGAAATCAATTTATCAAAACCGGCAGGTCTATTTTTGTAATAAAAGGCATCGGATCCAATAACTGCGCCGGCCTGAACGATTACGTTATCCCCAATTCGGCAATTATCATTAATAACCACATTGGCATGAATTAGGCAGTGATTTCCTATTTCCACATTGTTCCCAATGAATACATTGGGCTGAACTATAGTTTCTTTACCGATTTTAGCAGAAGTGGCGATAGCACTCAATGCTTTTTCAAAGGGTTTAAAATGCCGGGTCAATGTATTGAAATCACTAAAAGGATCTTCTGAGATCAGCAATGCCTTTCCTTCGGGACATTCAACCTGTTTGTTGATCAGAACCACGGAGGCTTTGCAAGACAATGCCTTATCATAATATTTTGGATGATCGACAAAAACAATATCCCCATGTTCTACTACATGAATCTCGTTCATTCCCAAAACAGGAAAATCATCAGCCCCAACATATTCGGAACCTATGATTTCAGCAATTTGTTTAAGGGTATGTGGATTCTGAAATTTCAACTAATACGTTTAAAATGAAGAAGATTTGCCTGAAAATAGATAGTCATACGATACAAAAGATACAGTATACATCTACTCTTTTACACGCTCCATATAAGAGCTGCTCGATGTATCGATTTTTATCTTATCACCTTCATTGATAAAAAGAGGTACGTTTATCTCTGCCCCTGTTTCTACTTTGGCCGGTTTCGTAGCATTGGTTGCCGTATTCCCTTTTACACCGGGCTCGGTATAGGTTACTTCCAAGACCACACTTGCCGGTAAATCAATCGAAAGTGGCATCATATCCTCCGTATTGAAGAGTATGGTAACGATTTCGCCTTCTTTAAGCAATCCTGGGGCATCTAAGGCGCTCTCTTGTAACGTAATTTGATTATAGTCATCAGTATTCATAAAATGATACGTTTCCCCTTCGGAATACAAATATTGATACGATCGCGTCTCCACCCGTACATCTTCGATCTTATGCCCAGCAGAGAAAGTATTGTCTAAAACCTTTCCGTTGGAAAGACTCTTTAATTTTGTACGTACAAATGCAGGGCCCTTACCGGGCTTCACATGTAAGAATTCGATAATTTTATAAATGTCGTTATTGTACCTGATGCACAATCCCTTTCTAATGTCGGATGTTGTAGCCATACTTTTTTAACTTGTTTATTCAAATTTATTTATTTCCTTTAAAGATGCCGCATAATTATTCTAAGTCGTCAAAACGGTTAGAAAAATCATCCTATAATTTTTTATTATACCTTTTGTTACTTTTTTAAAACAGCACCCCAACATTCTATTTACATACTAAGCCTTGCTAGGTTCGGTCTTGTCCATATTTAATCTCGGTTGTCACTTTACCATATCCGGTAAAAGGGTCTCTCCTCAATTATTACTGAAGTATCCTTTCATTATTCCTCTTTGGGAGTCTCGAATGAATTGAAGAATTTCATCCCTTTCGGGTGTTGCTTCCATTTCTGCCTCAATGATTTGAGTCGCTTGGGTATTGTTATAGTTCTTTTGATAGAGAATACGGTAAATATTTTGGATCTCACGTATTTTTTCAGAGACAAACCCCCTTCTTCGTAGGCCCACAGAATTAATACCCACGTAAGATAAGGGCTCCCGTGCCGCTTTTACGAACGGAGGCACATCTTTTCGTACTAAAGATCCTCCCGTTACGAAGGCATGTTGGCCCACAGCAACGAATTGATGAACTGCCACCAATCCTGCCAGAATTACATTATTACCAATCGTCACATGGCCTGCCAAGGTAGAATTATTCGAAAAAATACAATTATCGCCAACAATGCAATCGTGTGCTACATGGCAATAAGCCATAATCAAGCAATTTTTGCCTATAACCGTTTTATGTCTATCAGAGGTACCCTTATGAATGGTGGCACATTCTCGAATGGTCGTATTGTTCCCTATGGTTACCGTAGTATCTTCTCCGTTGTACTTAAGGTCCTGGGGAGGAGCGGAAATAACCGCTCCAGGAAAAATGTTACAATTCTTTCCGATGCGGGCACCCTCCATAATGGTTACGTTAGAACCGATCCAAGTGCCCTCACCGATAGTCACATTGTTATGAATTGTGGTAAAAGGCTCTACCACAACGTTTTTAGCGATTTTTGCGCCAGGATGTATATAAGCCAGAGGCTGGTTCATGCTACTTCTTTTTTACAATTTGTGCCATCATCTCGGCTTCACAGACCAGCTTGCTATTTGCATAGGCATAGGCCTGCATATGACAGATACCCCTTCGAATGGGCGAAATCAAACTACAATGGAATATCAAAGTGTCTCCCGGTAAGACTTTTTGCTTAAACTTTACATTGTCAATTTTCATGAAAAGTGTGAGATAATTCTCAGGGTCAGGCACCGTACTTAATACCAAAATACCTCCCGTCTGTGCCATAGCCTCTATTTGAAGAACTCCCGGCATAACGGGAGCCCCAGGAAAATGTCCTACGAAGAACGGTTCGTTCATGGTGACGTTTTTCATGCCTACTACATGGGTGTCGGAAAGTTCCAATATTCTATCGATCAACAAGAAAGGGGGGCGATGTGGCAACATTGCCATGATTTGGTGAATATCCATCAATGGAGGTTTATCCAAATCATATTTAGGCACGCTATTACGCTTTTCCAATTTTATCATCTTAGCTAATTTCTTAGCAAATTGGGTGTTCACGTAATGACCTGGTTTATTGGCGATTACCTTTCCTTGGATTCGTGTACCGATTAATGCCAAGTCGCCGATTACATCCAACAGTTTGTGCCTAGCGGCCTCATTGGGCTGATGTAAGGTCAGATTATCCAAAATACCATTGGGTTTAACAGATAGCTTTTTTTTATCAAAGGCTTTTTCAAGCTTTTGCATCGTATCTTCAGAAATCTCCTTATCGACATATACAATGGCATTGTTCAGATCACCACCCTTTATGAGTCCGTTTTCCAATAACATTTCCAACTCATGTAGAAAACTGAAGGTCCGTGCATCTGCTATTTCATCTTTAAACTCCGAAAGATTGTTAAGGGTCGCGTTTTGCGTTCCTAACACCTTGGTTCCGAAATCGACCATCGTGGTCACTTGATATGTATCTGCAGGAATAACTGTAATTTCGCTTCCGGTAGCATCGTCCTTGAATGAAATAACGTCCTTTACCACATATTCTTCACGTTCCGCCTCCTGCTCTTTGGCACCAACTATTTCCAAGGCTTCCACAAAATATTTGGAAGAACCATCCATAATAGGAGGTTCAGGAGCATCGAGCTCAATCAGAACGTTGTCTATTTCCATTCCAACCAAGGCTGCCAGTACATGCTCGGACGTTTGAATCTTGACCCCTCTTTTTTCCAAATTTGTTCCTCTCTGGGTATTCACCACATAATTGGCGTCGGCCTCAATAATCGGTTCTCCTTCCAGGTCTACCCTTTTAAAGGCATACCCATGGTTTTCAGGGGCAGGAACAAATTTCATGGTAACTTCGGCACCGGTGTGGAGCCCGACACCTTTAAGGATAATCTCCTTATTAATGGTTCTCTGTTTCATTTTTGTATCGCTCGCTGTAATTTTTTTCGAGTTCGTCAATTCTATTTAAAATCGTGGGTAATTTTTTGAAATATACGTATGACTTATTGTAATCGCCATATCCAAAAGCAGGGGATCCTTGTAGCACTTCATTACTCTTTACGTTTCGTCCTATACCGGATTGTGCCTGAATCTTGACATTGTCACCTATGGTGATGTGCCCTACGATACCGACCTGGCCACCGATCATACACCTTTTTCCAATTTTTGTAGAACCAGCAATTCCGGTTTGTGCAGCGATTACCGTATGCTCGCCAATTTCCACATTATGGGCTATTTGAATCTGATTATCCAACTTCACTCCTCTACGTAGAAATGTAGAACCTAGAGTTGCCCGGTCAATGGTGGTCCCAGCACCTATGTCAACATTTTCCTCTAAAACCACATTGCCTGTCTGTGGTACTTTTTGGAATTCTCCTTCCTTATTAGAACTGAAGCCGAATCCATCTGCGCCGATAATGACTCCGCTATGAATCACACAGTTTTTTCCGATAATCGATTCGGAATAAATTTTGGCGCCGGCAAAAATGGTAACATTATCCGCAATCTTTACATTATCACCGACATACACATTGGGGTATATCTTCACATTGTGTCCTATCGTCACATTGTTACCCAGATAAGAAAAAGCACCCAAATAAAAATCGGATCCATAAGTAGCACTTTCTGAAAGAAATACAGGTGATTCGACACCTACCTTATTGTTTTTTACCTGATTATAATATTCCAAAATCTTTGAAAACGCCTCATAGGCATCCTCAACTTTAATCAGTGTGGTTTTTAGGTTTTGATCCGGCGTGAAGTCTTTATTGACAATAGTAATCGACGCCTTGGTAGAATAGATATACGAGGTGTATTTTGGATTTGCCAAAAATGTCAGCGAGCCCTCCTCACCCTCTTCGATCTTGGCTAATTTATGAACGGCAATTTCAGGGTTTCCTTCGAGCTCCCCCCCTAAAATACCCGCAATTTGACCTGCCGTGAATACCATGTGCACAAAAGTAAGAAAAATTGTTAAACAGAAACTTTAGGATAACAGATATAATATTTGGTTACCTTTTTCGAAAGTGCTTCCAAATTCAAATGGTCGGAAGCCTTCGCTGCGTCTACCAAGGTTCCATTTTTTCTAAGTATATTGATATTCTGATGATATCTATCGTACGCCGTATTATCTATAGTACCAGTAAATACGAAATATTGAATCTCATGGTCTTTGAGTCGGTACGTCCGTATTATACGACCAATATGTTTTTGTACTTTTTCTTCTTGAATAGGCCTATTCTTCACCTTGATTTTCAAAAGCTTTCTATTGATAACCATTTTGCAGAGACTCGACAGAATAAAGTCAGAATGATCAACCCATGTTTTGACGCCGGATAAAATATCTACGTCGTCTAATTTGGAGAAAATTTCTAGGGATTCCTTGCCGAAATTATTCTTGTTTATTCTGTTTTCGAGAAAAAACCTTAGAGAGGCGCTACATTCTAACGGTACTTGTTTGTCCAAAAGTTCCTTGGAGCGCCTCAGTATTCGTATCAGTAGTTGTTCGGCTACGATACCTGTTTTATGAAGATACACTTGCCAGTACATGAACCTTCTGGCCATCAGAAACTTCTCGACCGAGTAAATGCCTTTTTCCTCGACAACCAAGGCTCCTTCGCATACGTTCAACATGGTAATCAGGCGTTCGGCATTGATATTGCCTTCAGCCACACCGGTGTAAAAACTATCCCTTTTTAAATAGTCAAGCCTATCCATGTCCAATTGGCTCGACACCAACTGGTTTAAAAAGGGTTTGTTACACTGACCCCTGAAAATCTCTATCGCCAACGTTAAACTTCCGTTAAAGATTTCATTTAAAGAATGCATGAACTGCGCGGAAATATACTCATGGTTCATACCATCTACTAGGCTGTGCTCCATAGCATGTGAAAAGGGGCCGTGTCCTATATCGTGAAGCAGTATTGCACAGTATAAAGCCTGTTCTTCCTCTTGTGTAATATCAATCCCCTTAAAACGAAGTACTTGCACGGCCTGCTGCATGAGATGCATTCCACCCAATGCATGATGAAACCGAGTATGGTGTGCCCCTGGATAGACCAAATAGGAAAGACCCATTTGGGAAATTCTACGTAGCCGCTGAAAATGCGGATGTGCGATAAGCTCAAAGGTTAGCGAATCGGGAATTGTAATAAATCCGTAAATTGGATCATTGAATACTTTGAGCTTTTTTGATTTCGACAAAATTAAAACTGCTTTGCTAAAAGTTACAATCGCAAAGTTATACAAATTGAATCTGGTAAATCAATAATTTGAGAACATCGTGTCAGTTCATCATAAGTCCTATGACCTTACAAAGAATCATACAAAATCGAACAAACGCCTAGCACAATCGATCAAATTTGTAAAGATTCAAATTAACCCGTACGACCAATGAATAAAATAACCATTTTATGGGTTGACGACGAAATCGACCTGCTGAAGCCACATATTATTTTTTTAGAAGGAAAGAATTATGAGGTTATCACATGCCAAAGCGGACAAGAAGCTTTGCAAGAATTACAAAGAACACGGGTCGATATTGTCTTCCTCGATGAAAACATGCCTGGAATTTCAGGGCTTGAAACACTCCACGAAATTAAAGTCATAGACAGTTCCCTTCCTGTAGTTATGATAACTAAAAGTGAGGAGGAATTTATTATGGAAGAGGCTATCGGTTCGAAAATTGCCGATTATCTTATTAAACCGGTAAATCCGAATCAAATATTACTATCCCTTAAAAAAAACTTAGATCATTCTAGATTAGTTTCCGAAAAAACCACCGCCAATTATCAACAAGAGTTCCGTAAAATTGCCATGGACTTGGCCTCTGTAAACTCGGTAGAAGAGTGGGTCGAACTTTATAAAAAACTAATTTATTGGGAGCTAAGACTTGAAGAAACCGAAGATGGAAGCATGGTCGAGATTTTAGAAGCACAAAAGTCCGAAGCCAATACCCATTTCGGAAAGTTTGTGGCCCAAAACTACATGGGTTGGTTCGAAGGTGATGGCCCTGTAATGTCGCACACCCTTTTTAGGGAATGGGTACAACCTGAAATAAAAGATGCCCCTACCCTAATGGTCGTTATAGATAATTTACGATATGACCAATGGTATGCCTTTGAAGATAGTGTAGCTGCTTTTTATAAAAAGAATAGGGAGGACTCCTATTTCAGTATTTTACCGACGGCTACACAATATGCACGGAATGCCATTTTTTCTGGACTCACCCCCCTGGATATGGAAAAAAGACATCCTGATTGGTGGAAAAACGATACCGAGGAAGGAGGTAAAAACCTTTTCGAAGAGCAATTCCTAAATGCTCAAATAAAGCGGTTGGGGCTGGATATAAATTGGGCTTATCATAAAATCAGTAGCCTCAAACAAGGAAAGCATCTCTCGCAGAATTTCAGATCACAAAAAAACAATGACCTCACGGTAATCGTTTACAATTTTGTAGATATGTTGTCACATTCCAAAACCGAAATGGAAGTGATAAAAGAACTTGCAAGCAATGACAAGGCTTATCGGTCATTGACCCAAAGTTGGTTCAAGAATTCCCCGTTATTGGAAATCATACAACAGGCACAGCAAATGGGGATGAAACTCATTATCACTACAGACCATGGTACCATCAACGTGAAACAACCCTCGAAGGTAATCGGGGATAAAGATACCAGTCTAAACTTACGCTATAAGACAGGAAGAAGCCTGACCTATGAAGATAAAGACGTGCTTGCCGCCAAAGATCCTTCCGCATTCCATTTACCTCGAATCAATATGAGTAGTTCTTATATTTTTGCGAAAAACGATTTATTTTTTGCCTACCCTAACAATTTTAACCACTACGTTAGCTATTATAGGAATACGTACCAACACGGTGGCATTTCCCTAGAAGAAATGATTATTCCGTTTATAGTTCTGGATCCCAAATAATTTTCAGATTTGTCTATGACTCTACGTTACATCGAAAATGAACTACCCCATATTGCCAAGCATATTTTAGCAAATGTATCTAACAAGACCATTTGTTTCTACGCCCCAATGGGAGCGGGCAAGACTACACTGATAAAATCGATGGTGAAGGAATTGGGTGCAATTGATACTGGAAGTAGTCCGACATTTGGCATCGTCAATGAATACCAAGGTTTAAATGGTGACATTTTGGCTTATCATTTCGATTTCTACCGTTTAAATGATGAACTGGAAGCCCTTGACCTTGGCTTTGAAGAGTATCTCGATCAAGATGTCTGGATATTTATTGAATGGCCTGAAAAAATCTCCTCCTTTATTCCCGTAGATGCCTCTGAAATAAGAATCGAAATTGTCGATGCGAACACTAGAGAACTTACTTTATTTTAGGGAATTGAAATAAAATCAAAAAAAGACCGGGCAACCATCGTTGTAGATATCTATTTATTGTTTAGGCTACGTCTTTTTCGACAAAATGCATCATTTATCGGATGAAATGCACATTATTCTCGATAAATAACACTGTGTTAGTCATTTTTTTCCTACTTTTGAAGCACAGAACAATCAATTTTTAACTAAAAAACCCCCTTAAAATGAAAAAATTTGCATTTGCCCTTGTAGCCTGTGTTGCCCTTACAACTGTATCTTGTGAAACTAGTGATATTTCCCAAGATGATGCAGTTTACGAACAAGGAGTTGACCGTACAAAAATTAGAACCACTAATAGAAAGTCTGTGGATTTTTCTAAGGTAGATTTAGCAAATACGCAGTCGGTAGACCGATCAAAAATTAGAACCAGCAATAGAAAAGAGGATCAATAAATTGATTTTTAATTTCTTGCGAAGTTCAGAAAGCTGGTCTTAAAAGCATTATTTTATTTTTTTTTACAAGGGTAATCAATAAATTACCCTTTTTTTCGTTACAATCGTAATCCTAGACTTGTTTTATCGATGAAAAGACCTTCTAAGGACAAAAGAAAAATCAGAACGCGCTTTATAGTTGAATCTATTGCCTTATTTCTGATTATAATTTCTCCTTTTATTTTCAAGTTACACGAATATTTCCCTAGGGATCCTGAAGCTACCATTCAATTTTTAGGTATCGAAATTGATAGTAATGGATTTTTCGACCTGAATACCTATGCATGGTTTCTTTTGGGTAAAATGGTTCCCCTATTACTTCTTTTTATTTGGTTTTTAACCTGTAAACATTGGTGGTATCATGTCATTCTGATTCCCCTATTGATGTATGCCTTTCAAATTTTTGAAGTGTTCTATAACAATGATAAATTCGTTGACACAAAAAACCTCTTATGGCTGTTGCCTGTCTGTATGGTCGTAATCCCTTTTGTATACTTTATCAGAATTAAGTTATATGATAAGTATGTTCATGGAATAGATTTAGAGGCGATGGAAGCGGAACTTAATGCTTTAAAAGAAAAACAAGCCGCTGCCAATTTGAAAAGTAGTACCGGGAAGCTGAACGATGCGGAAGTTGAAACGGATTCCTATTTACAAATTGAAAAGGTAGACAGAAAACTATCCAATGAAAACCTAGAGTCTATTTTTCGTCAATTTCAACATCAAGTAAGTAGCTGGCTCAATATCAGATCGTAATGCCATTCATGGCAGCTACAAAATTAACAAATGGTGACAATTGAAATTTATATTTACTAATTTATCGTATTTTTACTTTTAATCGGGCTGTACGCGATTTGAAGTACATACTATGAACCAACCATCTTCACCTTTTAGTAAACAACAGTTGCTGCCCCAAGAAGAAACTTTGGAAGTTCTTCGTCAAAAAGGCGAGTTGTTTATCGGTATTCCCAAAGAAAATCAGTATCAAGAACAGCGCATTTGTTTAACTCCCGATGCTGTGAATGCCATTACATCCAATGGCCACCGGGTATTAATCGAGGCTGGCGCTGGAGAGGGAGCACATTATAGCGATGTCGATTATACCAATGCCGGTGCCGAGATTACCCGAGATACCAAAAAGGTCTTTTCTTGCCCCCTCCTATTGAAAGTTGAACCCCCGACACTTTCAGAAATTGAGCTAATAAATCCGCAGACTACCATTATCTCGGCCCTTCAAATAAAAACACAACGTAAGGTTTATTTTGAAAAATTGGCCAAAAAACGCATTACGGCGATTGCCTTTGAGTATATAAGAGATGATAATGGTAAATACCCAGCGGTAAGATCGTTAAGTGAGATTGCAGGTATCTCTTCTGTACTTATTGCTTCTGAGATTATGGCCGCAACCAACGACGGTAATGGCTTAATGTTCGGAAATATTAGTGGTGTACCCCCGGTAGAAGTTGTGATAATTGGTGCTGGTACTGTTGGCGAATTTGCCGCGCGGTCTGCCCTTGGTCTAGGAGCCAACGTTAAAATATTCGATAATTCGATAACCAAACTACGTAATATTCAAGCCAATCTGAGACAGACAGTTTACACCTCTACCATTCAACCCAAGAATCTTCTAAAATCTTTAAAGCGTTGCGATGTTGCTATTGGTGCAGTCCGTGGAAAAGATCGCTCCCCGGTAGTGGTTACGCGCACCATGGTCGAGAGCATGAAAAAGGGAGCGGTCATCATTGATGTAAGTATCGATATGGGTGGTTGTTTCGAAACCAGTGAAATTACCAACCATTTAAAACCCACCCTCGAAAAATACGGTGTTATTCATTATGGAGTGCCAAATATACCTTCTCGCTACCCGAAAACGGCAACCCTATCGATTAGTAATATTTTTACGCCCTACTTGCTAGAGCTGGGCGAAAATGGAGGGCTCGAGAATTCACTTCGCTTTGATAAGGGCTTGCGCAATGGCCTTTATATGTACCATGGCATACTTACCAACAAATCGGTAGGAGAATGGTTCGACCTACAATACAGTGATATCAACTTCCTGATTTTTTAATTTTCCTCGGCAATTAAAATCATAAACCCTAAACCGATTATAGAAGTCTAACTACTGCAATACGGATGTTATTGTTATTTTTGCATTTTGGAAACCGAGAACCTAAGAAATTGGGCACATGCCTTACAAAGGAAAAAAGAACCATTTATTCTTCAGCATTCACACATGGCATTTCTTAAACGCTTAGGATTTTATTTAGTCGGTCTTTCCATAGGAATTGTATTCTTAACCTTGTTTCTCAAGAAAAAATCTGATGAAACAGGCACCGAATTCTGCTATTTCCCTAATTGTAGAACGCTTAAGAGCATCCGTTCGAAACCCATGTCTTTTTCTGAAGAAGTTAATAAGCTGATAGTAAATCAAAAACTGGACTCGGTAGATATTATGGCCGTTTTACATCATGGTGACGTAAACTTCAGTAAGAGCGATACCCAATCGGTGCCGTGTAAAACATATTACATAAATGGCGTAATCAGGAGCAAGCAAGTATCACTGACCGTCAAGAACTGTATAAATAAGGCCGTATTGGAGGAAATCATTACCCAATAGACCATCTTAGGAAATATCGGTAGATTTCGAACCCCGTTTCACCTCGACCCTCATTTTATAAAAAGTTTATATCTTCCTGCGCTTTCTTTCTGTATTAAGTAAGGAAAGTTCACGGGTCGTCTGTCCTGCAACCGAGGTGTTTTCTTCTGCCCTACGAATGAGATAGGGCATTACATCCCTGACGGGTCCAAAAGGAAGATATTTTGCCACATTGTATCCTTTTTCAGCCAAATTGAACGAAATGTGATCGCTCATGCCATATAACTGTCCAAACCATATTCGAGAATCTCCTGGGTCTATGTTCCTTTCTCGCATCAGCTCCATTAATCGGTAACAACTATTCTCATTATGGGTGCCGGCAAAAAGGGAAATGGTGTCCAAATGATCGATCATATAGGACACGGCCGTATCAAAATTGATGTCGGTCTCTTCTTTCGACCTACATATAGGTGTAGCATAGTTCTTTTCTTCGGCCCTTTCGTTTTCCTTTTCCATATATGCCCCACGAACCACTTTTATCCCTACTTTGAAGTCCTCTGCCTTTGCTTTACCGTATAAGGCTTTCAGATAGTCCATACGGTCCCAACGGTACATTTGAAGGGTATTGAAAACGATAGGCTTTTTCTTATTGTATTTACGCATCATATCTTCGACCAAGGTATCGGCAGCCTTTTGCATCCAGCTTTCTTCAGCATCAATGAGCAAGGAAACGTCAAGGTCGTAGGCCTTTTTACAAGTTTTGTCAAAGCGGTCAACGACTCTTTTCCATTCTTCCCCCTCTTTTTCGGTCAACACCTTACCTTCGCTCATTTTATTGAAGAGGGCAAACCTTCCGAAACCGGTAGGTTTAAAAACGGCAAAAGGTATTGCGTCTTTTTCCTTTACAAAATCCAATACTTTTAGAACCATTTCAAGAGCTGAATCCAAAGGATCTTCGGTATCCTTTCCCTCGACCGAATAATCGAGTACGGCATGCACATTCTTACTGAACATTTTATCGACCGTCGGCATACAGTCCATTTCATTGACACCTCCGCAGAAATGGTCAAAAACGGTAGCTCGTATAAGGCCCTCGACCGGAAGGTGTGCTTTAATGGCAAAATTTGTCATTGCAGTTCCTATACGAACCAATGGCTCATTTGCGATCATCTTGAACAAAAAATAAGCCCGTTCCAATTCCGAATCAGACTTCAAGGCAAAAGCAGTTTTAGTATCCTCAAAAATATGCTCCATCTATACTAATTTCTATGGCCTTCAAAGATAAAGACAGAAATTGTATTCATCAGCCAAAAAATATCCTTTATTTTGTGGTCGGCCTCGACAACATCGCTGGCCAAATTTTTAGATTACACATACACATAGCTGCCTCTTTTTTGGCACTTATCATTTAAAGTAATACACTTATTAATGGATTCAATCACTTCAGCGTCATACGCGGTTCACTTCAATCAAAGGGCGTATGATGCCCTGAACAAACACTTAGAGAACACACCGTATTCTAAAATTTTTTTACTGGTAGATGAAAATACGCGTATCTGCTGTATGCCCGATTTTATAGCCCGCCTTCAAAAGGAATGGCGCCTTGAGCCCATTGAAATTCCATCAGGCGAAATGTTTAAAAACATTAACACCTGCACCACAGTATGGGAAAAATTATCTGAACTTAATGCCGACCGCAAAAGTCTTCTCATCAATCTGGGTGGTGGAGTACTTACCGACCTTGGAGGCTTCGTAGCATCAACCTTTAAAAGAGGTATAAAATTCATCAATGTACCTACAACCCTACTTGCCATGGTCGATGCCTCTGTGGGAGGAAAAACCGGGGTTGATCTTGGCCCCTTAAAAAACCAGATAGGGGTTATCAGGCAGCCTGAGATGGTGTTGATTATCTCCGAGTTTCTCAAGACTTTAGAGGAGCGCCAGTTGCAAAGTGGTTTTGCCGAAATGCTAAAGCACGGCTTAATACGGAACGATACATATTGGGCCACCCTAAAAGATAACCCTTCGTTCGATCAAATGGATGACCTGATTTATGAATCTGTACTAATAAAGAACAAAGTGGTTTTCGAAGACCCGACGGAGCAACATCTAAGAAAAATTCTAAATTTCGGACACACACTCGGGCATGCGATAGAATCCTATTTTTTAGAAAGTAAAGTACATGAGCCATTACTTCATGGAGAGGCCATCGCCATCGGTATGATTTTAGAGGCCTATCTCTCCTATGAACTTACGGGACTTTCAAAAAACGAGTTAAAGGACATTAAAATGACTTTCCTAAAAAACTATGAGCGTATCGAATTTACAGAAAAGGATATCAAGACTATACTTTCCCTATTGAAGTTCGACAAAAAAAATTCTCATGGAAATATCAACTTTGTACTTTTAAAAGAAATAGGAAATCCCGCTATCGACATGAAAGTTCCAGAAGACTTATTTGCAAAGGCATTTACATACTACGCCGAACCCTGACTTGATATACTAAATTTCAACGTTGACAACTCTTTGTACATGTCAACAAAAAAATTACATAGCTTAGGTTTAAGTTTAATTGTTCAAAAGAATATTTGAAAACATTCCTAAAAACCGACCTATGCTACGTAAACTAGTTGATTACAAAAAGTTGGATCATGCTTTGGCCGCTTTGTTGATTGAAACCTATCCCGATGGATACGGCGACGACGACACCATTATTTTCAAGAATGCACAGGGTGAAACCATCGAAGCCGTCGAACTGAAAACGGCAGATACCATTTACCTGGTCAAAATAAGCAAAAGCCTATCAAATTTTATCGCCAATTTTGAGGACAACATTGAAAAAGAGCTGGAATCCGAATCCAATATCGAACCGGCCTTGCAAAAAGTTGGAACTTCTGAACTTGATAGTGGTTTTGAATCTGACTTTGAAAACGAGGAGGACCTTGATTAAGTATATCCTACTTTAAGAAAAACCGTTCATTTAACTTTCCTTTCTCTTTTTATAGAGACCACGCTCATTGGGTTCCACTTTTTCATGGATAAAATGGGCATATTGATAGGTGAATTCAGCTCCAAAAAACATAATAATACAGGTATAGTATACCCAGAGAAGGATCAGTACAACAGATGAAGCCCCGCCATAAACCGAAGTCGGGTCACTTTTCGAAAAATAAAGGCCCAGTAAAGATTCTCCTATTAGAAAAAGCACAGTCGTAAGTGCGGCTCCCCAAAAAGTGGTTTTCCATCGAATCTGAATGTCGGGAAGAAGCCGAAAAAGGGAAGCGAAGAGCCCTGTAATCACCACAAAGGGCAATAAAAAGCTAAAGATGTCGGCCACAACCGCTGCTATGGTCGGGGCGAAATTACCAATATACTCGCTTAGGGCCTTTAGGATAATCGACAGAATCAGGGAAATCAAAAAGAGAAATCCCAATACAAGCACCATCCCAAAAGAGATAAGCCTATCAAAAAACATTTGAACCCAAACTGTTTTTTTTGATTCCACCTCCCATATATCGTTCATTGCCATCTTAAGACGTACAAATACACCTGTTGCCCCAAAAAGTAGCATCCCTATTCCGACGACTACGGCAAAAGTAGAGCTTTTGTTAAGGGCCGCGTTGGCAATCATACCTTCGATAGCTTCCGAAACTCCTTCTCCGATCAAACCGCCGATTTTATCTACAATTTTTCCACGGACGGCATCTACCCCAAAAAGAGAACCTGCAATCCAAGCTACCATCATGAGTAGGGAAGGTAAAGAAAAAAGTGCGTAATACGATATTATGGCACTCTTACCAAAAGGATCATTATCGACCCATGAAAGAGCCGTATTTTTTAGAAGGGACCAAAAAGTGGAAAGTCTTTTAAAAATCATAAATATCTATCGCGTAGCATATTCCGGTGGTATTTTTGATGTCCACAGATCACGAATCCCAAAGCACCAACGCTCCACTCCATCTCACTAGCTATGCCTGTTACTTCAAGGTCACTTTTGTCTAATGGACCAAAAATAGAGAGAGAGGATTTACGAACTATTTCGTATTCCTCAATGACGCTTGCCTTAGAACGATTCTCGGCCCCTGAATTGGGCGCATAGCTATCTTGATCAAAACCTGGCAGTGCAGTTTGATCCCTCCTTGAAAATCGGAAGGCGCGATGCTGAAATATACGTTCGGAATCTACGACATGGAGTAATACCTGGGCCACCGTCCATTTATCGGGAGCGTACCGATATGTCCACTTTGAATCCGGAATACTCGTTATAAACTCCGGAAAGTTCGAAAGCTGTCGTGTCATCATATCGAGCAGCGATACATCGCCTAAAACATCGATATACCTTTTATAGAAAGGATAAGGGTCTTTAAAATTAAGCGCTGTAGTTCTCATATCACGGCGAAGCTAAAAAAAAATCCCGAACGCAATGTTCGGGATTTATATTTTAATTAGTCCATTTGCTTATAGCTCGTTAAAGATGGTATGCATCAATCGCTTTTTATCATTGAAGCTTTCCTCTAGTGAAATCATGGTCTCCGTACGGCTAATACCATCTATGTCGTCGATTCTAAAAATAATATTTTTTGCATGGTTCGTGTCTTTTGCTCGAATTTTGCAAAAAATATTGAACTTACCGGTCGTTATATGGGCTATGGTCACGTTAGGTATCTGTTCCAACCGTTCTATAACAAATTTGGTCTGATGCGTTTTTTCCAAGAATATACCGACATATGCAATAAATGCATATCCCAGTTTTACATAATCCAGAGTTAAGGACGAGCCCCTAATAATACCTGATTCTTCCATTTTCTTTACCCTTACATGCACTGTTCCGGCAGAAATTAAAAGTTTTTTGGCTATATCCGTAAAAGGAGTTCTGGTATTGTCAATCAACATATCCAGAATCTGATGGTCTATTTCGTCTAATTTTACTTTACCCATGTTTGGTTAATTTTTAAGCAAAAGTAAAAAATTAAGAAATAATATGCATTAAAAGTTCTTTTTTTTTAACAAAAGCGTAATAAGTAGGCTGTTTTAAATAATTTTTTTTAAAGTGCCACTAAATCAGACCAATACTGCTTCTGTCTGAGCTCTTCAAGATCATCACCCCTAAGGCAGTCATACTCTGAATGACCAAAATACTGTTTTAAGTTTCCCTTTTTATCGACAATGGGCGTAAATTCAATAGCATTGTTCACTAGTGCTTCCTTAAAGAGCAATCCTACAGCGTCACCTGGATTTAGATTAGGGTTTATAACATGGACATTTTGCACTAAAACATCCAGAAAAAGCTTGTCGTTCTCCGGAATTTCAAAATAGTCCTTTCGCTGAAAACGCCCTAGCATATTTTCGGCAATGGTTTTCAAAGCAGTAACTATTGCGTAAAAAATATACTCTCGTGTTCGTTCGCGCTGATAGTCACCCGGAAAATGCCCCGATTCAAAAAGTAGGGTAGGAATACCAAGCATTTGAAAAGTATCGCCTACACAATTTGAGTTAAAGGCGTCATCATATCTTCCGATCTGACCCGGAATCATTTTTTGCAGCATCAGGTTCATGGCCACGATCAATTTCATACTTATCTCGCGCGAAGTAGAAATACTCCTAGCCTCATCGCAAGCTGGTGCCAAAAATGAAACTGTGGCTGGCTTGTTGGATTTTCCGACGTTGAAAATTGTTCGTTGGTCATGCAGATTGAAGCAATAATCCGGTTTAAATTCATCGAAGACCTTTCTTAAGATCACACTTTCCGGTTGACTCCTACTTTGGGCATCACGATTCAAATCGATTCCATTGGCATTTACGCGGGTGTAGGCTTGGGCACCGTCAGGGTTGAGCAATGGTATAATGAGAAGAGTACATTCATTATATATGCTTAGAGATACCTCCGATTGTTTTACCAAGAAATTGAGCAAATCCAAAACGGCTTTGGTAGTCGTTGACTCATTACCGTGCATCTGCGACCACATAAGAATCTTGGTCGGTCCTGAACCTAACTCGAGAGAATGAATGGGTCTTTCCTGAACCGATGTTCCGATTTCCTTTACCTCAATTTTTCTAGGGAACTCCTTTATAATTTTAGAGACTTTCATTGGGGTCACATACCGACCGAGCACTTGATTTTCTTTTATGGAAAGATAGTCAGAACGAGAAACAACCATTAAAATTAGATTTGATGTTGCGACAAAAGTAATAGGTATATTATTTACATTTGTAAACGTAATTTGTTTACAAATATCAACATTATGCATGATTGATGGCCCTGTTTTGTTTACCAAAGTAACATGCGGAACAGCTAAAATATAAATCACCACTAAATAGCATTAAATATTTGATTTCCAATTTATAAAGTAATGATATATAATGTTTCAGTATAATATTTTAATCAATTTAATAGGGTCTTAAACAAACAATACTGTTGAATTTTACATAGTTTTGTATTTAATAATTGACAATGGTAAACACCTCTGATTTTATTGCCCGCCTCGAATATCTGTTGAAATACTACGATATATCAGCCTCATCTTTTGCAGATAAAGTAGGGGTTCAACGCTCAAGTATTTCGCACTTATTATCAGGAAGAAATAAACCAAGCCTTGAGTTTGTTTTAAAAGTGATACAAAAATTTCCAGAAGTCAATTTATATTGGCTGTTGAACGGAAAAGGATCTTTTCCACAAGAAACCAAAAAGAAATTCACACCGACGCCCAAAGAATCTCCTGAGCAAAGCGAGTTGAAAGAAAGGGCAGAAAAGCCAAAAAAAATTCAACGAATCGTCATCTTCTATTCTGATGGAAGTTTTGAGGCATATGATGAGGATTAGCAACTTATTTCCGTAATTTTCCGGAATGAAAAAAGCGGTACCTTTTAGTTTATTTATAATTTTTACGCTCCACTCCTGTTATCAACCCCAGCGCGATTGCACGGCATTCAAAAATGGTGAATTTTCGTTCACAACGACTATTAATGGGGAGAAGCGCACCACAACGTTCATCCGAAAAGATGCCGTTGAGATTGATTTTTATGAAGGAGTAGCGGACACCTCGTCTGTACGATGGATCAATGATTGTGAGTATATCGTAAAAAAAATAAATCCACGGAACAAAGCTGAAGAGAAGTCCATTCACATGAAGATATTATCTACCGCCGAGGATTCCTATACATTTGAATATGGTATCGTTGGGGAGAACAAAAAATCTACTGGAACTGCCCTCAAAATCAACTAAAATAACCTTTACGGAAAGAGGCTTTAAGTGTTTTAGATCATTCTAACTTCACTACCTAAATCAAGAGTAAATAAACCCAGTTGAAGGCTAATTTGGACGGCTGTAGACTACTTTTGGATTTTTAAGTTTATGCTCCTGAAACAATCGTTGTTGTTGTTTAACGGTCAAGCTGCTACCGTCAGGACTCCACCCTGGGGGGCCGAAAATATACATAAGTTTATGGGAAAACTTCTTTGCTTTTTTTACGTCTGCCCAAATGTCTTTGAACTCGTGGGTAAGGATCACAATGGGGTTATAAGAGTTAGGAGCATGAATCACCCCATATTTTACTTCGATATCATCGTCTAATTCTTTCCAAGTTCCGAATATCTTATCAAAAATATTCAAGAATCCCCCATGATTCTTGTCAAGGTACTCTACATTTTGAGCATGGTGCACTTGATGCATGGTGTGGGTATTGAATATTTTTTCAATCCATCCCATTTTCGGCACGTATTGGGAGTGCAGCTGAAACTGCCAAAACGATTCGATGGCCAAGCAGACCACGACCATCTCTACAGGAAATCCTATCGCTGGCATCCACATGTAGAAGAAAGGCTTGTACAATAGCGTAAACCATCCGTTTCTTACTGCAGTACCTAGATTGAAATTGTCGGAGGAGTGATGCACAATATGAGCAGCCCAAAGAATTCGAACCTCATGATTCGCCCTATGGAACCAATAATAGGTAAAATCATCGGCCAATTGACACAATAACCAAACATACCAGGCATAACCGAAAGACTCGTAACCCATAATGTTCATGCGAACCCCATCGACCATAGGGTTGAATAGCTCGTAGGTAAATTCAAATACGACCACGAGAAGTATGACCTTGATGAGCGGGCCGATTATGGCGGACCCCACCCCCATTGCACCACTGGCCATCAAATCTTTCCAATGATACAGCTCATTGTCACCGTGGGTTTTACTGTAAGTAAGTTCGAGCAGAATAAAAGCAATGAAGCACGGTACACCGTACACCAAAGGATTGGTAAATTCCATATAGAGCAATTTTTGCTAATATAATATATTTAATAAAGGATAAGGCCCATTGACCAAATTAAAGTCGTCTGACCACCCTATTAAAGCCGATGGATTCTCCGATTATTCGTCACTTTTTGAATTACGGAGTATTTCATTTTGTTCTTTTAATAGTTTTTCCATGTTCGACAATAGTTCAATATTCTTAGGTGTTTCGACCTCCTGATTTTGAGGATCTTCAGCCTTTCGTTTAAACCTACTAATACCCTTGATCACCACGAAAACCGTAAAGGCAATGATTAGAAAATCTATCAAGGCCTCGAACATTTCTCCATATCCGATTGCAATTTCTTCTAAGCTACCGTCACTGGCCCGCAATACATATTTTCTATTCGCAAGGTTAACGCCATCCGTCAGAAGAGAGAGCGGAGGCATGATTACTTTTTTAACCAGCGTATTGACAACGTTATTAAAGGCCGTACCGATAATAATACCAATGGCCATATCGATTAAATTACCTTTAATCGCAAAACTTTTAAACTCCTCGATAAAGTTTTTCATTTTAACAAACCCTTTGAATCAAAAGTTTATGTGTATTTAATAGTAAAACTTTAAATAAAATTATGTAAATTACTATTAATCAAATAATTTAGTTTGACCTTCCCCGTCATCTTTTTTAGACTTTCCGGAATCTCCTTCCTCCTTTTTCCCTTCCGATTCCGAGATTTTAGAATCTTTGACGGTATCTTCATCAACGACTTCGATTTCTTCTAATTTTGGAGGTTCCGGGACTTCATAAGGCAAAGGATCCATGGCGTTGATTTCAAGCACCTTGTCTTTTGTCAACTGATTTCCCATGGCAGTAATGCCTTTTATAGCGATAAATTCTTCTAGGTTTACTTCCCAATTTTCCTTGCGATCTTGGCCGCGTTTCTTTGCAAATACCACCTCCACCATAGGCCTATAATCCGTACTTAAAATTTCTAAGTATGATTTCGGATGATCCGTAAGGATGTTCTCTTCCTTGTCTCTGTTTTCGATTAAGAATCGTTTTACATAGAAGAGTTCCTTTTCCCCTTCCCAATAAATAGCCGATAGTGGTTTTTTGGGGTCCCATTTTTCAAGGATTACGAAATCCTCGTCAAAATGAAGGGTTAATTCAGGAATTACGGTTTTTACCAAACCGTTCTGGTTGACCACCAAAAGCCGGTCATTACTAGTAAACTCCCCTAGAAATTCACCTCGCTCATCGATATTCAAACGTTGAACGGTTTCGTCAAACCATAATTTTCTTGGTTTTAAGGTAGAAAGTCCCTTTTCTTTAAGTTCGATACGCTTAACAGAATATTTGGTCACTATATTTCCTTTCGCGCTCCTACCCTTTATCGATACATCGGCGAAATCGATATCCCATTTCAACTTCTTGATACTCCCGACCTTTCTCAGGTTTACCGTCACCACTTCAGCCTCTCCATTGGGATTCCCTGAAAAATAATAAACGACAGTACCGGCTTTTCCTTTGCCGAGATCATATAGCTTATCCCGCGTAATACTGGTTACATTGAATCGTTTGATATAGGTGGCGCCCCCCTTGCCATCCCTATAGATCATATTGTAAATCGTGCGCTTGTCTTTTTTCTTGAATACCGCCACATATATAATTCCCTTGCCCACAAACGTCTTGGAGTCGACCTTGAATACCATCATTTTGCCTTCTGCGGTAAAAGCAATTATATCGTCAATATCACTACAATCGGTGACGTATTCATCCTTTCGCAAAGAAGTACCTACGAAGCCTTCTTCGCGATTGACATACAGTTTGGTATTCCTTATGACCACTTTGGTAGCCTCAATATCATCGAAGATCTTGATTTCGGATTTACGTTCACGGCCTTTTCCATATTTTTCCTTCAGGCTCTTGAAGTACTCGATGGCATAGTGTATCAAATTGGCCAGATGATGTTTAACCTCGGCAATCTTCTTTTCAAGGTTATCCAAATTTTCTTGGGCCTTATCGATGTCGAATTTTGAAATACGTTTTATCCGGATTTCGGTCAACCGAACGATGTCTTGTTCAGTGACGGCGCGTTTCAAGTCTTTTGTGAAGGGCTGCAGCCCCTTTTGTATGGCCTCGATAACGCCCTGCCATGTCTCTTCTTCCTCGATATCTCGATAGATACGGTTTTCGATGAAAATACGTTCCAAAGAAGCAAAATGCCATTGTTCCTCTAATTCTGAAAGCTGGATTTCGAGCTCTTGCTTAAGCAAATCCACCGTGGCATCGGTAGAGCGCCTTAACATGTCGCTTACCCCGATAAACAGGGGTTTATTATCTTCGATGATACAACTAAGAGGTGAAATCGAAGATTCACAAGCCGTAAATGCATAGAGCGCATCAATGGTCTTATCTGGCGAAATACCGGAAGGAAGATGCACCAAAATCTCGACTTCAGCCGCGGTATTATCCTCAATTTTTTTAATTTTTATCTTGCCCTTGTCATTGGCCTTCAATATAGAATCTATTAAAGAAGAGGTGTTAGTTCCGTAGGGTATCTCACTAATAATCAAGGTTGATTTAGTAAGTTGCGCTATTTTTGCCCTTATTCGAATCTTACCCCCGCGCATACCATCGTTGTAATTGCTCACATCGATAATACCAGCAGTCGGAAAATCAGGGAATAGCTTAAACCTCTTCCCTTCCAAGTGCTTCACCGAAGCATCGATCAACTCGATAAAATTATGGGGCATTATTTTGGTAGAAAGACCAACGGCTATACCCTCGGCCCCTTGGGTCAACAATAAAGGAAATTTTACCGGTAATTGAACAGGCTCCTTTTTTCTACCATCATAAGAAAGTTGCCATTCCGTTATTTTCGGACTGAAAACCACCTCGAGTGCAAATTTGGAAAGCCTCGCCTCAATGTATCTTGAGGCCGCTGCACTATCGCCCGTCAAGATATTGCCCCAGTTTCCTTGTGTATCGATCAATAGGTCTTTCTGCCCGATTTGAACCATAGCGTCGGCAATACTGGCATCACCGTGAGGATGGTACTGCATAGTATGGCCAACTACATTCGCCACTTTATTGTAACGCCCGTCATCAAGCTCTTTAAGCGCATGCATTATTCGACGTTGTACTGGCTTGAAGCCGTCTTCGATTGCGGGCACTGCACGTTCTAGAATTACATAAGAAGCGTAATCCAAGAACCAATCCTTATACATGCCGGAAACACGGGTAAGCGCGTCATCTTGCGAGTCTGTGCTATGTATTTCGCTTTCCTGCGGCTCTATATCCCCAGAAGGGTCGGTCGTCCCATTATCCGAAGAGTTTTCGTTTGAATCGCCGGCATCACCGGCGGGTAAATTCTGATCTTCATTTTCTTCCATTCAGAAAGATCTGTATTGTATTTGCAAGCTTGTAGCTAGCTGGTTTATAATTAGTTTTCTTCAACTAAGTCTACCTCTACTTTAAGGTTTTCAATGATAAATTCCTGTCGGTCCGGCGTGTTCTTCCCCATGTAGAAATTGAGCAATTGCTCTATAGACATCGCCTTATCAAGCATAACCGGCTCCAACCGGATATCGTCTCCGATAAAATGTTGAAACTCATCTGGCGAGATTTCCCCTAATCCTTTAAAGCGGGTAATCTCGGGTTTTCCTGACAGTTTTGCCATAGCCCTTCTTCGCTCTTCTTCACTATAACAATATATTGTTTCCTTTTTATTACGCACCCTAAAGAGGGGCGTCTGCAAAATATAGAGGTGTCCTTCCTTGATAAGCTCGGGGAAAAACTGCAAGAAAAAGGTAATCAGCAACAGCCTAATATGCATCCCGTCTACATCGGCATCGGTAGCAATCACAATGTTGTTGTATCTTAAATCTTCCATCGATTCCTCAATGTTCAGGGCCGCCTGCAGTAAATTGAACTCTTCGTTTTCATACACGATCTTTTTTGACATGCCATACGAGTTCAACGGTTTGCCACGAAGGCTGAATACCGCTTGGGTATTCACATCACGTGATTTCGTAATGGAACCGGATGCGGAATCACCCTCCGTAATAAAAAGCGTAGTTTCCAACCGTCTATCATTCTTCATGTCTTCTAGATGCACTCTGCAATCTCTTAACTTTTTGTTGTGCAGGCTCGCTTTTTTGGCTCGGTCTCTTGCAAGCTTCCGTATTCCAGAGAGTTCTTTGCGCTCCTTCTCTGCCATAACGATCTTGCGCTGCAGCTTATCGGCCGTCTCTTGATTCTTATGTAAGTAGTTATCGAGATAACGTCCAACAAAATCATTGATATAGGTGCGTACGGTAGGAAAAGACCCACCCATATCGGTCGACCCCAGTTTCGTCTTGGTTTGGCTTTCAAAAACAGGCTCCATCACCTTAATGGATATAGCGGCAATGATTGATTTGCGAATATCGGAGGCATCGTAGTTTTTACCATAAAAATCACGTACGGTCTTCACGATAGCTTCTCGAAAGGCCGATTGGTGGGTTCCTCCTTGGGTGGTATGCTGCCCATTTACAAAAGAGTGATATTCCTCACTATATTGGGTCTTGCTATGGGTAAGGGCGACCTCGATGTCCTCCCCCTTAAGGTGAATAACCGGATAGAGCATATCTTCCGTATTGTTGTTATCCTCCAAAAGGTCTTTCAAACCATTCTCAGAGTAGAACTTCTCCCCATTAAAAACCATGGTCAATCCCGGATTGAGATATACATAGTTTTTCAACATGCGCTCTACATACTCATTTCTGAACTTATATTTTTTGAAAATGGACTCATCGGGAATAAATGTCACCTTTGTTCCCCTTCGGCGTGTGGTTTCCTCTAAGAATTCTTCATTCTTAAGCTCCCCAGTTTCGAACTCTGCCGATTTCGATTGTCCATCACGGGTACTTTCAACCCTAAAATAACTTGAAAGGGCATTTACCGCTTTGGTACCAACTCCGTTGAGACCTACTGATTTCTTAAAGGCCCTGGTGTCATATTTACCCCCAGTGTTCATTTTTGAAACCACATCGACCACTTTACCCAATGGTATTCCACGACCGAAGTCACGCACGATAACTCGTTCACCCTGTATGGAAATCTCTATGGTTTTGCCTGCACCCATGACAAATTCATCGATACAGTTGTCAATTGTTTCTTTTAGAAGAATATAGATGCCGTCGTCAGCAGAAGAACCATCGCCTAGTTTACCGATATACATGCCCGGACGGAGACGTATGTGTTCCTTCCAATCGAGTGAACGTATGTTTTCTTCAGTATATTGGGAGTTATTCGACATGCATCAGGGGTTTACAAAAAGTATCGCTAAAGATAATACGACAATTAGAAAGATAAAACCCTAATTTCTTAAAGTAATTAACAATAAAACCGCCTGTTTTGTTGATTTTTTTCAATTTTAGGGACCGTAGCCCTCACAAAAGCAAAATCATCCTCCGAAAATTATACACTGGGCAAAGAACTCAATCTTGATTACAGCAAACGAACTAGGAATCTCTTTAGACGTTAAATCGAAAATGCATGACATCGCCGTCTTTTACCACATAATCTTTGCCTTCTACACGCATTTTACCCGCTTCCTTTACTTTGGCTTCGCTGCCAAATGCCACATAATCGTTATAAGAAATTACTTCGGCACGAATAAAACCTTTTTCAAAATCGGTGTGAATAACCCCGGCAGCCTGAGGAGCTGTGGCACCTACCGGAATAGTCCAGGCCCTGACCTCTTTTACACCAGCCGTAAAATAGGTCTCCAGTTTTAATAGTTTATATGCTCCACGTATCAATTTCGCGGAACCTGGTTCTGTCAACCCTAAGTCCTCTAAGAACATCTGACGTTCTTCATAGGTCTCCAATTCGGTAATATCGGCCTCTGTTCCTACGGCCAACACAACCACCTCGGCCCCTTCACCACTGACCGCTTTCTTTATTCTTTCCACATATTCATTACCCGATACCGCTGAAGCCTCATCTACATTACATACATACATCACGGGCTTATCGGTAATCAGTTGTAGGGTTGTCACAAATTCGTTGCGCATATCAGTTTCGACTTCAATAGCCCTAACGGAATGGCCAGACTCAAGCCCCCCTTTCAGTTTGAGAAGCACAGCCTCTTCTTTCTGAGCTTCCTTATTTCCGGTCTTTGCCGCCCGCTTGACTTTGTCAAGCTTCTTTTCAACAGTCTCCAAATCCTTCAATTGAAGCTCCATGTCAATGGTTTCTTTGTCTCTCAGAGGATCGACGGATCCATCGACATGCACCACATTATCATTATCAAAGCATCGCAAAACATGCAAAATCGCATCTGTTTCCCGAATATTACCCAAAAATTGGTTGCCCAGACCTTCCCCTTTGCTCGCACCCTTTACAAGACCTGCAATATCAACGATTTCAACCGTAGCGGGAACTACGCGCTCTGGTTGCACCAGTGCCTCCAATTTTTCCAATCTGGGGTCGGGAACATTGACCACGCCTATATTGGGTTCGATGGTACAAAAAGGAAAATTGGCACTTTGTGCTTTTGCATTGGATAGACAATTGAAAAGAGTAGATTTGCCAACGTTGGGCAATCCGACGATACCTGCTTTCATAGTATACTTTAATGGGTTAGTTCCCGCTTCTTGAATTCGGCTGCAAAGATAGGTTTTAAAGACACAAATAAAAGCTAAAAGCCACAAACAAAAAACCCAAGCTAAGCCTGGGTCTTTTATTACTTTAATCTTAAGAAAGCCGATACTATCCTTCAGGGTGCATAAAGGCCTGTTTGGCCAATAAGGTCTCTTCCGATTCTACATGGTCTTCATCAGGCACGCAACAATCGACCGGACAAACAGCCGCGCACTGGGGCTCTTCATGAAAGCCCATACATTCGGTGCATTTATCCGGGGCGATATAATACACTTCGTCACTAATTGGTTCTTGGGCCTCGTCAGCATTTACAGCCTTCCCATCGGTCAATACCACATCCCCCGTTAGAGACGTACCATCAGCATATCGCCATTCATCGGCACCCTCATAAATTGCGGTATTCGGACATTCGGGCTCACAAGCCCCACAATTAATACATTCATCTGTAATTATTATAGCCATACTATTTATTTAATATAAAAACCCTTACAAAGGGTGGTTCCTAATTTTCCGATTCTACTCATCAGAACCGCTATCTTAGCAATTTTTAGTTACAGGATACTTACTTTTGCAACCAAATTAGTGCAAAGGTACAGTCTAAACTGTTTTATCACAAATTATATGAACGACCATCGTAAAATATTTATTGCCTTCATAAAATTGGGTGACTTTATTAGTGGATTTCTCAATGGTTCTGACCAAAACGCATGGCATCAAAAATTGGAGGAAGCCATCGCCTTGGCGAAGCAAGAAAATGGTTGGTTTACCCGAGAACATGTTATTCACGCCCTTTCCAGTTGGGCAGAATTGTTGACCCATAAAGAACTTTCAAAATGGCTAAGCTACTATGACCCTACTAAAAATCGCCCTAAAACCGTGGCCATCATTATGGCCGGAAACATTCCACTTGTAGGTTTTCACGATTTCATATCGGTCTTGATCACCGGAAACAAAGCCTTGGTCAAACTTTCATCGAATGACACCATACTTATTTCTTTTATAAGGGATTATCTAATACATCTAGAACCACTACTTAAAGATAGGATTATATTCTCCGACGACAAATTGAAAGATTTCGATGTCGTAATTGCTACTGGTAGTGACAACACCGCTCGGTATTTTGAATACTATTTTAGAAAAAGCCCTCATATCATAAGGAAAAATCGAAATTCAATCGCGGTACTAACCGGACAAGAATCCCCTGACGATCTGGAAGCTTTGGGCCGAGACATTTTTCTTTACTACGGGCTGGGCTGTCGTAATGTATCTAAAATCTTTGTGCCCAAAAACTATGATTTCGCCCCCTTTTTTAAAGCAATTTACATCTATAGCGATATCATACACCAACATAAGTACGCCAACAACTATGATTACAACAAGGCCGTTTACCTCATGTCAAACTTTAAGCTTCTCGATAATGGTTTTTTGATCTTAAAGGAAGATACAGGTTATTCTTCCCCGATAGCCACTCTCTTTTATGAAAGGTATGACGATCTTTCAGCGCTAAGTGAGCGCTTAACGAAAGACAGGGACCTTTTACAGTGTATCGTGGGCAAAGATACAGTGGCCGGTCAAATACCCTTTGGGAGCACACAGAGACCTAGTTTGTACGATTACGCCGATGGTGTCGATACTGTTGATTTCCTGTTAAAAACCTAACATAATTTTTGAATTTACATGACTTGAATTCACTTGAAATTCATGACCTTTAACGTCTTAAACTTAGAACGCAATCTGACTTAACTCAGCACTCATGAAAAAACATAATTTTAGCGCAGGCCCCTGTGTATTGCCCCAAGAAGTATTATTAAAAGCCTCTGGAGCTGTTATGGACCTTAACAACTCCGGTCTTTCCCTTATCGAAATATCCCATCGCAGCAAAGATTTTGTTGAAATTATGGATACGGCCAGAAACTTGGTCCTCGAACTTTTGGGCTTGAAAGATAAAGGATACCAGGCACTGTTTTTACAGGGAGGCGCAAGCCTAGAATTTCTTATGGTCGCTTACAATTTACTGGAAACCAAGGCAGGTTATCTTAACACAGGTACCTGGAGCGCCAAAGCTATTAAAGAAGCAAATATGTTCGGTGAAATTGTCGAAGTTGGCTCTTCTAAAGATGAGAATTATAACTATATCCCTAAAGGGTACACGATACCCGAAGGCCTAGATTATTTACACCTAACCTCTAACAACACCATTTTCGGCACCCAAATAAAAAAGTTCCCGAAAACCGATGCACCCTTGGTGTGTGATATGAGTTCAGACATTTTCTCAAGGCAGCTTGATTTTAGCCAGTTTGACATCATCTATGCCGGTGCACAGAAAAATATGGGGCCTGCCGGAACCACTCTCGTGGTCGTAAAGGAAGATGTCTTGGGCAAAGTATCGCGCCAGATTCCTTCCATGCTTGATTATAAAGTTCATATTGCCAAGGAAAGTATGTTCAACACCCCACCAGTGTTCGCAGTGTACACTTCGATGTTGACCCTTGAGTGGCTTAAAAACTTAGGAGGTATTGCGGCCATAGAAGAAATCAATGAAAAAAAGGCACAATTGCTCTACTCCGAGGTCGACCTTAATCCACTTTTTGAAGGTTTTGCCAAAAATGAAGATCGCTCAACCATGAACGCAACATTCAACCTCACGGATGAAAAACTCAAAGAGAGCTTTGATTCCATGTGGAAAGAAGCCGGCATCAATGGACTCAATGGTCACCGTTCCGTTGGCGGCTATCGTGCGTCAATGTACAACGCCTTATCTCTGGAAAGTGTAGGCGTTCTTGTTGAGGTTATGAGCGAACTGGAAAGAAAGGCATAGATGATAACCGGGCGTTTCTGCAATTGTTATCAGGAACTCCCCTTCACAAATTAATGACTCATGAAGATACTTGCGAATGATGGCATAGCCCGAACAGGAATAGATGCACTCGAAAAAGAAGGTTTCGAGGTACTAACTGTAAAAGTTGCACAGGAGCAATTACAAAATTACATCAATGAAAACGAGGTGGCCGCCTTACTTGTTCGAAGCGCGACCGAAGTGCGCAAAAATCTTATCGACAATTGCCCTTCCCTACGCCTTATTGGTCGTGGGGGTGTTGGAATGGATAATATAGATGTCGCCTATGCGAAAGAGAAAGGCTTACATGTCATCAATACCCCCGCCGCTTCATCGGAATCTGTAGCAGAACTCGTTTTTGCTCATTTGTTCGGAGGAGTTCGCTATTTATACGATGCGAACCGTAATATGCCCCTTGAAGGGGACAGTAGGTTCAAGCAACTCAAAAAATCCTACGGTAGCGGTACGGAACTTCGCGGCAAGACCTTGGGAATCATCGGTTTCGGTCGAATTGGTCAAGCGACGGCAAAAGTTGCCCTAGGTGTTGGAATGAAAGTCATCTATTTTGATCCTTTTATGGAAAAAACGTCCGTAACCCTATCCTTTTTTGACGGGCAACAGATCGCTTTCGATTTGGAATCCCGCTCAAAAGAACAAGTGTTGAAAGATTCGGATTTCATCACATTACATGTACCCGCACAAAAGGAGTACGTGATCGGTAAAAAAGAATTCGGGCTGATGAAAGAAGGTATAGGTATCGTTAATGCAGCCCGAGGAGGGGTACTCGACGAGGTCGCCCTGATCGATGCCCTAGAGAAGGGCAAGGTATCTTTCGCTGGTCTCGATGTTTTCGAATCTGAACCCAACCCGGAGATTAGAATACTTATGCATCCGAATATTTCTTTGACACCCCATATAGGGGCAGCGACAGGTGAGGCCCAAGACAGAATCGGTATCGAGCTGGCAACACAGATTACCGAACTCCTTAAAAAAAATTGAAAACTACTTAAGTAAGCCTTTTTACTCCGATCAAAAAGAAGGAGTTTTGTTCGATTACCACGTGTAATAGAATGATTTCATTGTATTTACAGGAATTTTGGATAATCTTTTTTGTACATTGTAGTCCTAACTATAAACACAGAACAATGTCAGGATTATTAGACTTATTAAGTAGCCCAATGGGTAAACAATTGATTAGTGGGGTTGCCAACCAAACAGGCCATTCTACCGATCAGACGGGAAGCGTACTCAGTATGGCACTCCCTGTTCTTATGGGCGCCATGAAAAAAAACGCCGCCTCGCCAGAAGGGGCGCAAGGGCTGATGAATGCACTTTCGAACAAGCACGATGGAAGTATATTGGACAATCTTGGAGGCCTTTTTGGAGGAGGGGTAGACCAGTCTGTCATGAATGATGGTGCGGGAATACTCGGGCATGTATTGGGCGGTAAACAAACCCAGGTAGAAAACGCGCTAAGTGCGAAATCCGGGATGGATACTGATGCCATAGCTACAATCTTAAAGGTGGCAGCCCCGATTCTTTTGGGGTATCTTGGCAAACAGACCCGTCAGCAAAATGTAACCGATTCCAATGGTATAGATAACCTTTTAGGGAATTTGATGGGAGGCGGAAAAACGGCTCAAAAACAACAGTCCTTAATTGAATCGTTTTTGGATTCGGACGGAGATGGAAGTGTTTTGGATGATGTCGCATCCATTGCACTTGGAGGCAAAAAAGGCGGTATCGGAGGCCTCTTAGGTGGTCTATTCGGAAGATAACCCCTGTCAACCACAATGCTAATAGAAGTCATTTGTTCATTCAAATGGCTTTTTTTGTATCTTAAAGTGGTACGGATTTTGCAAAGTTTATATCTAAAGAACAGTTATGAAAAGAATAGGAATATTATCTGTTGGCTTGATCCTTTTTGGATTCCTCGTATTGGGCAGTTGCTCCGGCTCCAAAGACACGCTTAACATATCACAGGATGAAAAGATGGCTTTTAGCCAAAAGGAAGGGGACACGGTGAAAATCGCCAATGACAGTACCGAGTATGAAATTATTATTATAGAGCCTGGTTTCAATTTTTGGCTCCAAAGTATCGCACGACCAGAAGGGTATTACTCCCAATCCTTCCTTGAGACCAGAAATCAAATTTTCGTAGTTAATTACAATCAACGGGTGATGCAACCAATGCGGTATAGGAATGACCTTTACCCCTTGCAAATCGATTATGATTCAAACATAGATTACGGTTATGAAGTAAACTATAAACTATACAATTATTTTATTTACTTTCAACGCAAGTACAATCAAAGACTTGGACCCTTTATTCCCCGAATTTGATTTATTATCTTTGTTTCGGATGTCATAGCCTATGAAAAAATTAAAAAAGCGTTGGGGAATAGATTCCAACGTTCAGTTAGTTGTCATATTTATTGTATTTGCCATCACGGGTTCAACGGCTACCAAATTGGCTGCGCCTGTCACCGAGTATATGGGGCTTGGTCAAGAATCAACAGCGGTTTGGCTTTATTGGGTGGCTCGAATTCTGCTTATTTTCCCACTTTATCAATTCTTGTTAGTGGCTTTTGGTTGGCTTTTTGGTCAATTCCGCTTCTTTTGGGATTTTGAAAAGAAAATGCTCAACCGCCTCGGGCTGGGCTTCTTGTTCAAATAGAATTTTTCAATTTTAATATTTGCTTAACAAAAGCCTACGCATGCAATTGATTAGCTTTGACCTATGCGAATATTTGAACGTATTTTCGTATCCTCGGTTTGTCTGCTACTGGTTATGGCCATACTTGCCCCCTCAGTGGCAAAACTCTCACACGCGCTCAATGGGCACCAGCACCTAGAATGTAAAAACCTAGGTTCACTGCACATTCATAAAGGCGAGTTTGACTGTGATTTTCACAAGTTCCAGCATTTTCCTCAATTTCATATGCTCTTCACTGATTCACCCTCTTATTATTCCACGGCCGTTTCAACGGACAACTTCAACCTTTATTCTTTTTTAAGTAAGTACCAAAAAAATCATCTTGAATTAAGGGGTCCTCCCTATGTTTCTTAATATTAAAGATTTATTAGTTTTTTTTTAAGTATTAATTTAAATCAATAGTATTATGATACATAAGTTTATAACAGTGCTAATAGTAGTACTTAGCGGTACTATTTATGCACAAAATAGCCTGGAGGGCACCCTATCCGAAACCGGAACAAATGCTCCTTTATTTGGTGTGGATGTCTATTTTCCTCAGCTTGAAAAGGGTGCCATGAGCGATGAAAAGGGAATGTTCAGGATTACCAACCTTCCTACAGGAAGTTATAAAATTATCGCCTCATACATCGGTTTTAAGACCTATTCCACAACGGTCAACATAGCCAAGGGAAGCAATACGCTTACCATCTCCTTAGCACCTAGTGCCATAGAAATGGAAGAGGTCATTGTTTCCACCCCTTTCCATAAATTACAACGAGAGAATGTCATGAAGGTAGAACGTGCGGACATTGCAGACCTTCGTTCAAAGGGAGCCGTAACCCTAGCTGACGGTATTACGAATGTTCCCGGGGTCGAAACTGTTTCGACTGGAATCGGCATTGGCAAACCTGTAATCAGGGGACTAAGTGCCAACCGGGTGTTGGTATATACCCAAGGCGTACGGCTTGAGAACCAGCAATTTGGAGACGAGCATGGGCTAGGCGTGAGTGATGCCGGTATCGAAAGCGTAGAAGTCATCAAAGGCCCCTCTTCCCTGCTCTATGGTTCCGATGCCTTAGGAGGTGTACTCTATCTCAATCCCGAAAAATTTGCCCTTGAAGGTCAAACTGAAAGTGACGTCAACCTGAATTATTTTTCCAACACCGATGGTCTAGGTGCCAATGCCGGCATCAAAGCCTCAGGAGACAGGATGCGGTACCTGATACGTGGAAGCATAGCAAGCCATGCCGATTATCAAACTGGTAAAAATAACGAACAAACCTCTCAAAAGGTTACAAACTCCCGATTTAGGGAATATGACCTAAAAACAGGTATCGGATATCAAGGCACGAATATAAAGACCGAACTCCGGTACAACTATAACAATTTACTATTAGGGCTCCCGGAAGAAATTGGAGAACAGACCACAGAACGAACGCCTGTATCTCCATATCAACAAATAAACAATCATATATTGAGTTCCAAAACGAGCCTCTTTTTTGAAAAATCAAGCGTGGACGCGACACTTGGATATACTTTCAATACTCGCAAAGAGTTTGAAGAAAACGAAGGGGGAGCTGCACTTGATATGAATTTGTCAACCTTAAGCTACAATATACTTTACCATTTGCCCAAATGGGCCAATTGGGAGACCATTCTGGGAATTCAAGGTATGCACCAGAACAATCGTAATTTTGGTGAGGAAACATTGATTCCCGATGCGACGACCAATGATTTCGGAATTTTGGGTACGTCTCACCTCCACTTCTCAAATAATAGTGATTTACAGCTAGGGGTACGCTTCGATCATCGTGCTATCGATAGCCAGATGATGGGCACCCTCAACGAAGAGGGCTATATGGCCGCCTTAAACCAAAATTTTAATAGTTTCAATGCAGCTATTGGTTATAAATGGGAGTTTCTTCAAAAACTCACTGGGCGTTTAAACCTTGCCTCCGGTTTTAGGGCCCCGAACCTAGCCGAACTTAGATCGAATGGGGTTCATGAAGGTACCAATCGCTATGAAATAGGCAATGCGAATTTAACCAACGAAAAAAATATTCAGGCAGATCTCGCATTAGAATATAAAAATCGACATTTGGAATGGTACGTGAACGGATTTTACAATGGCGTTAGTGACTATATCTTTCTTGACCCCAATGGGGAAACCATTGATAATAGCCCTGTTTTTTTATACCAACAGCAAAATGCCAAACTTTACGGCGGTGAAATTGGAGTACACATACATCCACATCCTTTGGATTGGTTACACTTGGAAAGTAGTTTTGAAACAGTCACCGGAAAATTAGAAGATGGTGATTTCCTACCCCTTATTCCGGCCAACAGCCTAACGAATACCTTGCGTACCGAATTCTTGCATGGTAGCGATAAAATTCGAAGTAGCTATGCATTTTTAACCCTAAAATCCATTTTCGATCAGAATAAAACAAGTGCCTTCGAAACATCTACAGAAGGCTATAATTTGTTAAGTATAGGCTTAGGGGCACAACTCTCACTTTTTGACCAAGAAGTCAATTTGAGGTTGAGTGGAAATAACCTTTTGAACGAATACTATATTGCACATCTTTCCCGATTGAAAAGCGATGGTATCGCCAATATTGGTAGAAATATAAATATTGGTTTAAGTGTTCCACTATAAGGTAAAATATGGAGACCCGTTTAAAAATCTGATTGTTGAAACCTTCGTTTGAAAAAGATGACTAGAAGAACTGATCTATTTTGCTTTGGTCGCTCTTTTTACAAACTATCATTTGAGCGTATACCATTCCACGTCGGAAAGTGATTGCCTTCTTCCTTTTTTTTGGGGAGGGTAGTTGGTGACCAGATAATTTACAATAATATCTTCTTGATCTCCCAAATCCCATAGGTTTTGGGTCTCTTGCATCCAACGTATGGTAGCTTGCCATCGCGCCTTACTCATTCTGTTCTGTATCACCAATTTTGCTGAATGGCATGTCGTGCAGTTGTTTACCGTTTCCGTCAAGCCCGGGGCATCGATAAGTCCGGTACGTACATGAATTCCATTCTCTATTCGATTAGGGTCTTTTTCCACGACATCCTCATAGTTATCATCGACCTTATCTCCTTTTATATAAAATACTAGGATGGCCGCAATGAAGGCCACGCCACATAGTACGATCAAAAAGCGATAGGCCTTTCTTGAATTCTTCCAGAACGATTTATGGTCGGGCATCACACAATTTTTACGGCAATACGATGACATGCGTTGTTCAAGTACCCTTTAGGGTTCCATCCAGGAAGTACCATGGGTTGCGCAATTCCTCGGGAATCCGTGGCTCGTGCCCAAACTTCATAATACCCTTTTTTAGGGAAATCAATGGACGCTGAAAACTGTTGCCATGCCAATCTATTGTTTGGTTTTTGCAGGGAGCAGGGTCTCCACGTCGCCCCAAAGTCGATGGAGTAGTCGAGTTTATCCACTTCAAGTTCCCCGGCCCAAGCGTGTCCCCGAATATTCATTTTTTCACCTTCGGAAATCATGGCTCCCGATTTCGGATACGTAATTAACGATTTTACAGGCATAGATTCGATGATGCACATATCTTCATCGGCAACTTTTTCACCAGGAGCTACGGAATGACAGGGAACGCGATAAGAAGAACCTTCCATTTTTGCACCATCGTGCACTTGGTTACGAATACTGATGCGGTTTATCCATTTTCCCGAAACGGATGCCGGCCAGCCACCTGCCACCAATCGCAATGGGAACCCATGGGCCAAAGGAATATCTTCCCCGTTCATATTATAGGCCAACAAAGTTTCATCTTGCAATGCCTTGGCCATAGGCATACCCCGTGAAATCGGTTCTTTATCTGGGTTTCGGCTCAAATGCACATCGGCACCGTGGTAGCCAATATATACCGCATCATCATTAAAACCGACATCTTCGAGCAAATCTCGCAGCCGCAGGCCGGTCCATCTTGCACATGATACCGCTCCTATCGTCCACTGGTTTCCTTTCGCAGGCGGGTCGAACTCGCTTCTACCGTTTCCCCCGCACTCCAAGGTAAGTTGATATGTGTAGGGCTTGAATTCAGTTCTTAATTGTTGAATAGTATACGACTTTCTTTCCTTCACCGATTCCCCATCAAGGGTCAACGTCCAATTATCAACATCGATATCCTCGGGAATAATCCCGTTATTTCGAATGAACATATACTGATTCGGGGTAACGGCATCATCCAGCAGGTGTGCCTGTGCCTCCATATTCCACGGGCGATCGTTTAAAACCACCATTTCCTTCGATTTATCGAAAAGTGTAAAGGGATCCGGTTCCTGTAAGCCCAAGGGCACGTATCCCATCGGCATCTTAGCACCATATACAATATCGGCACCCAGTATTCCCGCTAGGTATGCCAAAGCCGATTTTTTAACAAAATTTCTCCGTTGCATGTGTGTAGTGGTCTATTTAAAGGCTAAAGTTAGAAATAATTGAATTTGCCTTGAAATCGAAGACCAACTATTTTATCAATATATACTGCGGAGGTGGGCGCAAACGCAATAAAAAAACACCGCACAATACGCACGGTGCTTTCAGCTAACCCTAAAAAAACTAAGATTTAATAAACAGGCTTGCTATGGCAATACCGCCGCATCCGCATTTATAGGTTCATCCTAAGCTTCTGTAGAGGCCTCCGTAGCGAAAGAGCTACCGGAACCCAATGTGGTAACATCCACCCCACCTTGAACGATGTTCTCTTCACCGTTATACACCGCCTGGGTAGCTTCTGGCATTCCTGCTCCCCTTTCCATGCCTGTAATCCAACCCTTAAGGCCGCGCAATCTTCTAATTTCAGAAGCATGTCTTGTCTCTACAAAATGAATCTGCAACGCCGGGGTCAAAAACGGGGTCTCTTTTAAATTGGCCGCCTGACCTTTATAAGCCCGAACTCCGGTATCTTCAAAAGCTTGTGCAATTGCTAGTAATTCGGCATAAGGAAGGTTTGATGTGATTATCTTAAAAAATTAAAGAGATCTTGAAAGCGTCACAAACTATAGCAAGTAGCTTGGCAGTAGGAAAAATGTCGTTTACGGATACCTTAAACATAGGGTGGAATAATTTGTTAGAGGATCGATACCGATTCTTCTCCCCTAACTTTATTAAATAACCCCTTAAGACATGGGCCACTCGCTATACTTCAAAGGCATATATAAGTTGGCCGTTCTAACAGATAAGAAATAGATAGAAGGACAAGGGTAGTCCGTTTACGAGGTCTTTGTTATCGACAATTTATACTTTACTTTATTTCAGGAACACTCTTTTCGACTTCGGTGATTTTCTAAAATAATAGGTATAAAGCCACATGATCGTAAAGGTGGGAATAATATCAAGACCTGGAATAATCTCTTCAATAAAGGTTATAACAGCTGCTCCTTGGCCTATTTTGCCTTTGTACATTCGCGTCATCAACCAGCCCGCGACCGGTGCCCAAATGATATCTGAGAAATCACCTATAAAGGGAATGGCGAACGAAAGCATACCTATGGCGTCAAAAAGTATTCCGAGCCATAATTTTTTATATTTTTTATTCTGTTTTGTTGACATAATATTCGACTTTACGCCCTTACATAAAGCAATAAAGATGCCAAAATAAAGCGCCCGTTTATGTCGCGTGGATACAGGCGGTCATCCATTTCAATTAGGAATCCAGTCTGAATGGTGGGTGGGAGCCTGCATTTTTCCTCTAAGACAAGTGGGAACCGATTAACTTTAAGAACTCGTTGCGCGTCTCAATCTTTTCAAATTGGCCACGAAAACCTGAAGTAGTGGTTACCGAATTCTGTTTTTGCACCCCACGCATCATCATACACATATGCGCCGCCTCTATTACGACCGCTACTCCTTTGGGCTTTAGTGTAGTATTGATACATTCTAGGATATCGTGGGTCAATCGTTCTTGTACCTGAAGCCGACGGGCAAAAACATCGACCACACGGGGTATTTTGCTAAGCCCCACAATCTGACCATCGGGTATATAAGCGACATGGGCTTTTCCGAAAAAAGGAAGCATATGATGCTCACAAAGCGAATACAGTTCGATATCCTTTATAATCACCATATCGTCGTAAGCTTCACTGAACATAGCACTCTCAATAATCTCCACAGCATCTTGCTTATATCCTTGGGTCAAGAAAAGCATGGCTTTCGCGGCCCTTTCCGGTGTTTTTAAGAGTCCTTCTCGGGATACATCTTCCCCAAGTTCTGTGATTATTTTTGAATAGGACTCCTTTACCTCGGTCGTTACTTCTAGATTGTATTCTTCAAAAGTTTTATAGGGCGACATATAATTCAGGTTTTGTTTATTTTTAATGGCTAATGATTAAACAAAAATAGGCATTTAAAATCGAATTATCGAAGATATATTTTTTAGTGTTAGCTTCCCGAATGGGGCTTAGTACGGTAAACTTCTATTTTCCTTACTTTTGCCCTTTCAAAGGTGGCCTTGCTGCCTATTCAAAACAACTCTAATGATCAAGGCATCTAACATTCAAAAATTTTATGGGGAACTACAGGTACTAAAAGGTGTAGACCTACATATCAAAAAAGGTGAAATAGTCTCTATTGTAGGAGCTTCAGGAGCCGGTAAGACGACACTCCTACAGATATTAGGCACCTTAGACACCCAATCGAACCCCAATGATAGTGAATTGCTGATCAATGATGTCGCGGTGACCCGACTTTCTGACAAGCATCTCGCTCAATTTCGCAATGAACACATCGGGTTTATTTTTCAGTTTCATCAGCTACTTCCGGAATTTAGCGCCCTGGAAAATGTTTGCATACCTGCCTTTATAAAAAAGACTCCTAAACCTAAAGCCGAAAAGCGCGCTAAGGAACTGCTTGATTTTTTAGGACTTTCAAAACGCTACCACCATAAGCCAAGCGAACTTTCTGGCGGGGAGCAGCAACGTGTTGCCGTAGCCCGGTCGCTTGTGAACGAGCCTTCTGTGATATTTGCCGATGAGCCTAGCGGAAATCTCGATTCCGAAAGCGCGGATAGGTTGCATCGACTATTTTTCGACCTACGAGACGAATTCGGTCAGACGTTCGTTATCGTTACCCATAACGGCCAATTGGCCGATATGGCCGATCGAAAACTTACTATGGTCGACGGTCTTATCGTCAACAAAGAATTGGTGGTTTGACCCCAATCGCTCAAAGAAAACGCGGTATGAATATGGAATGGAACACCATTCTTAACTTTGCTAAAAATCCAGTTTATCAAGAGGATACGAACACCGATCTTAAGTATCGATTAATCATACTGTCCCGCTTGTTGATGTCCGCCCTGACCATTAGCATTTTTCTGGGGATGCTCATTGGAGGTTTGAAAACGGCCTTTCATCTTGATTTAGGCAAGCATGCCCTTGACGATTTTATGGCGGAATATTCTGCCCTAACGTTACTGTTGGCTGCAGTGATATTAGCGCCATTTTTTGAAGAGCTTTTGTTTCGCGGACCGCTTTATTTTTTCCGAAACTCCCAATATTTTAACTATGCATTTTATAGTTTGACCTTAATTTTCGGGTTTTACCATATTACCAATTTTGAACTTACAGCCACTACCTTAGCTCTCGCCCCGCTTTTAGTACTGCCGCAAATGAGTATCGGTGTTTTTTTAGGGTTCGTTAGGGTACGCTTCGGGTTGCCTTGGGCCATGGCTTTCCATGCCGTTTACAATTTTGTGCTGGTGACACCCATGCTAATTTTACATCTTTTAGAAATTCCTGTTCCATGAACCAAAAAGAACTTTCCGAATTTTTAGATGCCAAAGTCAGACAGTATGAACATCCGCGGTTTTTGGAAAGTGACCCCTTACAAATTCCGCATCGTTTTGCAAAAAAGGAAGATATTGAAATCAGCGCCTTTCTTACGGCGACCATTGCCTGGGGCAATCGCAAAAGCATCATCAATAACGCCACGCGTATGATGGAATTGTTGGACGGTGCTCCCCATGACTTTGTACGCAACCACCAAGAAAAGGACCGCAAAAGACTTTTACCCTTCGTGCACCGTACTTTTAACGGCGAAGATTTAATGTTTTTTCTAAAGAGCCTACAGCATATTTACAAAAACCTTGAAGGTTTAGAAACTCTTTTCACCACTGACGAAAAAAATGGCTCGATGCAGCCCAGGATCGCCCATTTTAAAGAGGTGTTCTTCTCTTTACCCCATCCCCTACGAACCACAAAGCATGTAAGCGACCCTTTACGGGGATCAGCGGCCAAGCGCATCAATATGTTCTTACGCTGGATGGTACGGGATAATGCCAAACAGGTCGATTTCGGCCTTTGGAAAGGTATTTCGCCGAGTCAGCTCTCATGCCCCCTAGATGTACATTCAGGAAACGTCGCCCGAAAACTTCGACTGCTACGCCGCAAGCAAAACGATGCCAAAGCGCTCATCGAGCTGGATCGCAACCTCAGAAAGCTCGACCCCCTCGATCCGGTCAAATATGACTTTGCCCTTTTTGGTCTAGGGGTGTTCGAAAAATTTTAGCTTTTCGTTTTCCCAATGTTGCCAAAGCGTTCTAAGCCTATATTATTTGCAAACTCTTTGAAATTGTTATCTTAGACCATGGGCATGATATCCGAAATGATAACACTCCATTGTTTATGACAATACTAAAAACATAAAAATGAAAATCACAATAAGTAACATTCCGGTGCCAGCCCTATGGCCCACTTTAAAATTTTATACGAAAAATTAGAATTCATAAAAAAGAACGCCCTCCCATTAGGCGGTGGTAATCGATGGCTGACTTTAGTTTCGAAAGAATCTCAAGATGGTCGGAAACTTGCACTTGAACCGTCATCTAGCCATTATGACCTATGAAAACAATAACAATGAAAAGGATATTCTACCTAGTATGGCCCCTACTTTTGATTTCATTCAATACAAAAACAAAAGCCGGAATTGCTGATGAATCAAGTTATCTAAACAATATAAAAACTGAACTTAAAAAAGAATGGCCTAACAATCGAACTATAAACATTGTATTTCATGGACACTCAGTTCCCGCCGGTTATTTTAAAACACCCGTTGTAAATACATTAGATTCGTATCCCTATCAATTGCTGAAAGAATTGAAAGAAATATACCCTTATGCAGTTCTCAATGTGATAAATACAGCGATTGGAGGGGAAAACTCCGTAGAAGGAGAAAAAAGGTTTGTGTCGGATGTTTTAGTACACCAACCAGACCTACTTTTTATTGATTATTCTTTGAATGATAGAAGTGTTGGATTAGAAAATTCATATAAGGCGTGGAATAAAATGATACATAAAGCATTGAAAAACGATATTAAGGTCATATTGATGACCCCTTCGCCCGACCAAAGAATTAATATTCTTGAAGCGAATAACATCTTGGAACAGCATAGGAATCAGGTTAGAAAATTAGCGGAAGAAAATGCAATTGGGTTAATAGATAGTTATAATTTATTTAAAGAGAGAATTAGCGCAGGTGATCGTATCGTGGATTATATGTCTCAAGTAAACCATCCGAATAAAAGAGGACATAAGCTGATTGCAGATGAAATATTAAAATATTTCAAATAGAAATAACGAGTTTCAAGCACCCTTATATAGTCCATAGTGTTGATGCCACAATACCCCATAAAAAATCAATGCCAGATTTTACGCTATATTTGAGAACAAATCAATTAGTACAACACGTAAAATTAATGGATGGCGAACGGTGGCCAAGCTAGTTTAAGAAACAACATATGAAAAACAATAATGCCGATATGATGTGTTTGGATATTTACCTATCCGATCAGAGAAAGGAAGCAAATAAAGATAAAATGGGTAAAACCCCACCTTCAAATCAGAGTCCGATGCCCTTGTTGTGTTGGGACATATTTATTGAAAATTATCATCATCGATTGATTGAAGCCAAAAAATTAACAGAAATGAAGCAGGTAATCGCATTTGCCGAAAAATTCGGTTGGCAGAACGATGTAAGAGCAGCTTTTTCTGAAAATGAGTATGAGGCTCTGATAATTACGGACGTTGATCGGAAAATCATATGGGTAAATGAAGGTTTTTCCGAAATGACTGGCTACTCAAAAAGATTTGCAATGGCCAAAACACCCCATTTCTTACAAGGAAAAGAAACATCTCCTAGTACTAAGGCTAGGATCAAGGAAAAAATTCTTAAAAACAAGCCTTTTAAGGAAGTTATCGTCAATTATAAAAAAGACAAGACCACCTACAGATGTGAGGTTAAAATCATTCCTCTATACAGTGAAAAGACAACACACTATATAGCTTTTGAGAAACAGATCGTGGGATGATTAGTTGCAATTAAACAACTGTATCTGGGGACGACATTAAAAAGCCCGACCTACCCTTTGCCCAATTGTAAACCTTTAAAGAGGGTATCCTTGGGCTATTTATGGTGATGTCATCCCGAATTCTAGTGCACGGCAACAAATCCAAAGAGTTGGACTTTAGGCTATCCTGATTTTGACATTAATTCAGTATCTTGTTTTTGAAAAGCAAGTGTATTTTAGTCGATCGTCGTATTCGCGCATACCCCGAACTAAAAAATCAAGAAATCATGCGAATAGTTCTAATACTTGTTATCGCGATACATGGTATTATCCATTTGTTCGGGTTTCTGAAAGCATTTGGTCTATCCGATTTTAGCGGCATTTCCCGACCAATTTCTAAACCGTTCGGTTTATTGTGGCTTTCCGTCTTTTTGTTATTGGCTTTTACCGCCATTCTTTTATCGAAACAGTCCTCATATTGGCGAATCGTAGGAATTTCCGGAGTCATAGTTTCCCAAATTTTGGTAACCATCTATTGGAGCGATGCGAAGTTTGGAACACTATTAAATATAATTATTCTCGTTTCGATACTACTGGCTTATTCGACCTTCAGATTCCAGAGCACAGTGAGAGCTGAAACAATAGGGGTCTTCATGAATTCAAGGTCGTCGGGGAAAAAGATACTCACAAGCCCTATGATTTCAAACCTGCCACCCATAGTTCAGAAATGGTTGAACTATACCAATGTCATAGGCAAAGAAATGGTTCACCATGTGTATTTGGAACAGGACCTACAAATGTTGATGCGCCCAGGTCAAAAAGAGTGGAGCAAAGCTAAGGCCAAACAGTATTTCACTGTAGAGCCGCCAGCATTCATTTGGTCTGTAGATTTAAAGATGAATCCATGGCTAAAAGTGGTCGGTAGGGACAAATTTGAAAACGGTCAAGGGGAAATGACGATCAAGATGTTATCCTTTCTTTCTATGGCATGTGTAAAGGATAACGTAAACGTAAATCAAGCCACATTACAGCGCTATTTGGCCGAAACCGTTTGGTTTCCTTCTGCCGTCTTAAGTCCTTATATCAAATGGAAGCCAATTAACGACACCACCGCTGAAGCCACTATGTCCTACAACGGAACACAAGGTAGTGGTGAGTTCCATTTTGATAAAACCGGATATTTTAAGAAGTTCGTAGCCATGCGGTACAAAGAAGCGAACGATACAATTCCTAAAGAATGGACCGTTACCGCCATCAAAACCGAAGAAAGGAGTGGTATAAAAATTCCCGTGGGGTTACAAGCAGATTGGAAATTAGCAGATAGTACTTGGACCTGGCTTAAACTAAAAATATCTAATATTGAATATAATCCTAAAGCAACTCCCATGACCGACAACGAAAAAAAAACAACTCCCAGCCCGATATGAAAGTAGCAGTAGCCCAATTTCAACCTAAGGACGGGGATAAAACCTATAATCTTACTATGATCCGACAGCTCGCGGAAAAAGCAAAATCAAAAGGAGCCGATGTAGTCAGTTTTCACGAGATGTCGATCACCGCATATACCTTTACACGGCATTTAAGCCAACAAGAGCTAACGGAATTGGCGGAGGAAGTGCCAAACGGTAAAAGCACACAACAATTGATAGCGATGTCGAAGGAATTGAACATGCCGATTCTGGCAGGTTTAATCGAGAAATCGCAAGGTAAAATATACAATACCTACATTTGTGTCACCGGGGATGGAATGGTCGCAAAATACAGAAAACTACACCCTTTTATAAGCAGGTATCTATCTGCTGGTGACGAATATTGTATCTTCGAGCTATTCGGTTGGAAATGTGGAATTTTAATTTGTTACGACAATAATATCGTAGAAAATGTTCGGGCAACAAGCTTATTGGGAGCAGAGTTGATTTTTGCCCCTCATGTCACCGGTTGTACCCCATCTGCGATGCCGTGTAGAGGTTATGTAGACGACAAATTTTGGCGAAACAGGGAAAATGACCCAGTCTCGCTACGGATGGAATTCGATGGGCCAAAAGGCAGACGGTGGCTCATGCGCTGGTTGCCTGCAAGAGCTTATGATAATGGGGTGTACTATGCTTTTACAAATCCCATAGGCTATGACGGGGAACATTTAAAAAATGGAAATTCAATGATTATCGACCCATATGGTGAAGTTTTGGCCGAGGTGCGGTCATTCGAAAATGAAATTGCGTTCTCGAAGATTACAAAAGAAAAGATTGAAAAATCTGGTGGTTGGAGATACAAAAATGCAAGAAGGCCTGAGCTGTACAAAGACATTATTGGCAGAAACCACAACTCGGAAACTACTCCCGTATGGATGAAAGAGCAAAAACTCCGGGACTGAAAAAATATCCCTTCCCAGAACCTAAGGAAACAACCTAAAGCCTGCGTTCCTATAAAATTTCGTCAGTACACCTATGTCATGTCGTATGGATATTTGCTGTTATTTCACTTATATACGACGGCATTCTAAACTGGTTTACCTGAGTCATGGTCTTAGACATAGTCGTTTTAAATAGATTAACGATGCCAATTGCCGTAACGCCCGAAGCACTGATCTTTCGATATGGAAGAGTGGCGAAAGAACACTCATTAATTTGCCATTCGAAATTTCGTTGGCATCTTCTTCTACCCAATCTGATGCAGGAGAGGTATCCCTTAAATTTTACCTTTTTCATGAAAGAGCAGTGTTATGAGCTAATGCTATCTTGATCAGGCGAAATGGTAGCGCCTATATTTTTTCATGGGCGATGATATCAAGTTGGTCTTTTTTAAGCGCTATATCTACCGTATTACCATATTCCAAGTCCTCTATTTTTGAAAAGATGAGTTCGAGGATGGTCGGTTTTTGAATATGATCTTCTTTAGTTGCGGGATCAGGCATATAAACCAGTCCCTTGTAGGTTTTTTGTTTGTAATAAAGAGATGCGTCAAAAAAATAAAAATTCTCTGGAGGAATATAATCCGACCAATGTATGTTCTTAAAAAAATATTTTGGCTTCTTTATTTCATACGAGCAAGGTGAAATATCTACATTGATCGTACCCAGGAAATAGGTGCTTAAATCAAGACCTCGTTCTAGAAAATGGTTAAACTGCTGTTTTAAAGTTCCTTGTGGATATCTCTCATCTTTGCCTTTTCCAGACGCCACACCATGACCCGGTTTTATTTCACCTCGAACTACCACATATTCGGTAGACGCAGTCTTACTTTTCTTCTTACCCATACTTTAAATATAGGGCTTAAACCAACGATTTCAAAAGTTATAATCTACCCCGCCCTTTCGTAACCTTGACATTAACTTTCCTTCCGATATGCCTTACGCCTATGAGGCGTTTGAGTTCGACATTTCGTAAAATGTACTATATTTCATTAAAATTCGAAGAAGTATATCCGAAGTACATTTTTTGCAAACCTTAAGAAGATGATGCAACTCAGGCCGGCAACTATAAAGGACCTTGATCTTCTCAAGTATTGGGACACCCAAAAACATGTTATCGACTGCGATCCGGATGAGGATTGGAATTGGGAAACAGAACTGAATTATAATCCGGTATGGAGAGAACAATTTATCGGAGAATATAAGGGAGAACCTATAGGTTTTTTACAGATAATCGACCCGTACCTTGAAGAGACCCATTATTGGGGGGAAGTTGAAAAGCACAAAAGAGCCATTGATATATGGATAGGGGAAACAAAGAATTTGAATCGGGGGTACGGAACGGCGATGATGTATCTTGCTATTCGAAGGTGCTTCGATAATCCAGTTGTAAGTGGTATTCTGATCGACCCCTTAAAAACGAATACCAAGGCACATCGATTTTATCGCAGGTTTGGTTTTGAATTTATAGAAGAAAGAAAATTTGGCGGAATGACTTGCTTTGTGTACGAATTACAAAGAAATAAGGCCTACAGCACTGGTCCTTAATAGAACGCTTCGGGTTGCAAGAATACATAGTAAATTTAGATTAAAATATTTTAGTAAATTTTCCACATTAAATCCATCGGTTCTACCAAAGTTTTGGAAATGATTTCTTATGAAGAACAACATAAGTAAAATTAGAGACATCACATGCTAAAAGCCATCATATTTGCCTGTATAATCTTGATGACAAGCGCCTGCTCCCGGCCTGCGCACTACGATCTCGTCATACGGAATGTGGATCTTTTTGACGGACATAGAGGAAGAGGCTTGGTAAATTTGGCTATAAACAGCGATACGATAGCCGCCATTACTTCTGAAGAAATACGAGGAGATTCCCTTATCAACGGCACAGGAAAATATATTATACCTGGTATGGTAAATGCCCATGTGCATGTTTCGAATATCGATCAACTTAAGGAAGGTTTTCCATTTGGCATACTGACGCTTTTCAATATGCATACCGGTCTCGAAGAAAGAGAAAAGGAGTGGAAAAAAATATCCATGGATTCAACGCGGTACGCTACACTTTATGGCGCTGGTCACGCCGCTACCGTTCCCGGAGGACATCCAACTCAGTTCAGTCCGAATATGGAAACCATCAACGACTCGGTTTCCGTCGAAGATTGGGTGGATCATCGAATTGCGAAAGGGGCAGATTACATCAAAATTATACATACCCTCCACGGTTGGATGGGCAGCCCCCCTACCCCAACGTTGCGCTATGAACAAATCGCGAAAATCATTGAATACGCTCATTCGAAGGGCTATAAAGTGGTCGTTCATGCCACGAGTCTGGAAGATGTGATCTCCATAGCAAAATTCAGGCCTGACGGTTTTGTACATATGCTTGATTTTAAAGAAGATTATCCTGTTCCCAACAACTATTATAAAGAGCTCAAAAAAAGTGGGGCTTTTATTGTGACGACTGGAGGAATTGCACTAAAACCTATGGATGGAGCACCACCCTTCGTTGCGGAGTGGGTGAACGAAAATGTATTGAACGCCGAACAAAGAGCGGAGATTATCAAGGAATATCACGAAAACGGCATTCTGCTGGTTGCAGGTACTGATGCGCAGGAAGGTCAAATGAACTTTGCCGAAGATTATTTTTTAGAGCTTGAACTATACCAAATGGCCGGACTTTCAAATGTCGAAATTCTAAAGGCCGCTACGGGGAACGCAGCAAAGGCGTTTGGAATACCCGTGGGCGAGTTGAAAGTCGGAGCAAAGGCCACCTTTATAGTGCTCGATGAAAATCCTTTAAGGGACCTATCAAATCTCCATAAAGCAACACAGATATGGAAAAATGGTAACACGTACTAATTCATGATAAAAACTATTTCAAGCCTTTTTTTAGTTACAACCTTAATCCTGTCTTTGACCAGTTTCAATGTGAAGAAACCTCGAATATTGATTATCGGTGATTCTATTTCCATTGGGTACACGCCTTTTGTCATAGAAGATTTAAAAAACATAGCCGAAGTGGTCCATAATCCTGGAAATGCCCAACATACTGGCACTGGCCTTGAAAAAATAAAGGAATGGGTCGGAAACGGAGACTGGGATATCATTCAGTTCAATTGGGGATTGTGGGATTTATGTTACCGTCACCCCGATTCTAAACTGTATGGAAACCGCGATAAAATCAAAGGCAAAATCACCTATACTCCAAAAGAATATGGCGCAAACCTTGATTCCCTGGTAAAAAGGTTAAAGAAGGCTACAAAGGCTAGGCTAATATTTGTCACCACGACTTATATCCCCGAACATGAAGCCGGCAGATATCAAAAGGATGCGGTAAAATATAACCGTGTGGCGAAAGAAGTGATGAGAGCCAACAAGATTTTAATAAATGATATCTATGCAACGTCCAAAGCCATTCACAAAACCTTTGGAAAAGGCGATGATGATGTACACTTCACAGATAAAGGTTATGAAAAATTAGCCATACCCATATCCGCTTTTCTCGAAAAAGAACTCCACAAAATAGCCAAATAACAGAACGGTTAAAAAAAATTTACCTACCAGGATAATTTGGGCATAATTTTTCTTGGGTCCTTCGTAGAAATGTCATCCTTCTTGATAGCCCAAAAGCGATAGTTTCCTTAGCTTTGTAAAGAATGCTATTAAAAACCACCTATTATCTAGATAGGCACCTAATTTAAATATCCTCCTTGAAAAACACTACTTTACCATACTTTTTGCTTGTTTTGCTTTTAACATTAGCCTGTAAAGAGCAACCCAAGAAACAAACTACAGCAGAACCCTTAGCTTCGAATAACCCACAACAGCCTGTAATCATGGCGTATTATGTGGCGGAACGTGAGTATAAACCGGAAAAAATACCTGTTGAAAAGCTCACACATATCATTTATTCTTTCACCAATGTGATCGATGGGGAAATGAAGTTTAGAAATCCGGAAGATGCAGGACCAAAACTAGATGCGCTAGTGCAACAAAAACAGCGAAACCCCGATCTAAAAGTGATGATCGCATGTGGAGGTTGGGGAGCCGATGGTTTTTCCGATATGGCCTTGACCGAAGAGAGCCGTTCAAAATTTATCAAAAGTGCCCACGATTTTATCAAAAAACACGAACTCGACGGAATGGACATGGATTGGGAATATCCTGGGATATCGGGTGCAGGCACTAAAGCGCGAGCGGAAGACACCCAAAATTTCACCGCCCTTATGAAAGGATTGCGCGAGATGCTCGACAGCTTCGAACAACCTAAGGTATTGACCTTTGCCTCGGCAGGTTGGAAGCGCTACTATGATCATATTGAGCTAAACGAAGTTATGAAGTATGCCGATTACACCAATGTCATGACCTATGACCAAGTGTCCGGGGTGTCAATGTATACAGGGCACCACACGCCATTAGGTAATGTAAGCAGTAAAGATATAGAAGGTACACCTTTTCAAGCCCGCTTGGATAGTTTGTACCGATCAGGCGCCAATTTGGATGCCGATCCAAGATCTGCCGAGAAAATCGTCGATTTTCTCATCGAGGAAGGCGTCGACCCACATCAAATTGTTATAGGATCTGCCTTTTACGGTAGGGTCTGGAAAGGAGTCCCCCCTGAAAATAATGGTTTGTACCAGCGCAGCGGAGGCATTCACATCGGTTGGCTGGCCTATCATCAAATCCGTGAAAAATACGAACAAGACCCCAATTTTAAACGCTATTGGGACGATGACGCCAAAGCTCCATATATGTACAATGCCACGGATAGCCGTATGGTCTCTTACGATGACACGGTTTCGGTCGCCCAAAAAACAAAATATGCCATAAACAAAGGTCTAGGCGGTATTATGTTTTGGGAATTGGGCAATGATACCAAAGAAGAAAAAAGTCTTCTTAATGCCATTTATAAGGCTGCACAAAAGTAGCTGTTCCATTTTTTCAATCCTTGCCATCGCACTTTACGAATACTTGAATACGCTGAATCTTTCTTTAAATAGGATACTTTAAAAGCGTTCTTCGGGTCTTCATTATAAAAGCACCACCATATATGGTGTTTTATTCTTGCTAATATGTCATCTCAATCGTAAAGTTTCCTATAAAACCTGCCATGGTCCTAAAAGAATACCTTAGTACATAATTTATAATCAGATAATTGCCTAATTTTAAGCCAGAACGCTGAGTCTACCCTGAGCAAGCAGTTCAAAATCGATTACCCTATAAAACCGAGGATTTGAAAATCATTTTTTTTTCTGCGAAACCTTACGATAAGGAATTTTTTAACCGCTTTAATCAGACCTACGATTTTGAGATAGAGTACCATGAGACCCATCTGGGGCCGCACATCGTCAATATAGTGCAAGACGCAGAGGCCATCTGTGTTTTTGTAAACGACAAACTAACCGAAAAGGTCATTCAAGTGCTCGCAGACAAAGGGGTCAAAGTTATCGCTTTACGATGTGCAGGTTTCAACAATGTGGATCTGGAGGCGGCAAAACGTTTTGGCATTACCGTATGTAGGGTACCGGCTTATTCGCCCGAAGCAGTTGCCGAACATGCGTTAGCTATGCTCCAGACCATCAATCGCAAGACCCATAAGGCCTATAATCGTGTTCGGGAACAAAATTTTGCCCTAAACGGACTCTTAGGTTTCAATCTTCATGGAAAAACAGTCGGTATAATCGGTACAGGTAAAATAGGAAAGGCTTTTGCACAAATTATGCTTGGTTTTGGTTGTAAGGTTTTGGCCTATGACCTTTATCCCGATGATAAATTGAAAGAAAAAGGGATAACCTATGTGTCTCTCGAAGAATTGCTCGAGACTTCCGATATTGTCTCGTTACATTGCCCCTTGACTAAGGAGAACCACTACTTTATCAACAAAGAAACCTTGGCATTGACCAAGCGTGGCATCGTAATTATCAATACCAGTCGAGGTGGGCTGATCAACACCAACGATATTATACAAGCCTTGACTTCGCAACAAGTAGGGGCCCTTTGTATCGATGTATATGAACAAGAGGAAAAATTATTTTTCAGGGACCTTTCCACGAACATCATCGATGACGACAATATTCATCGTCTGATGAGCTATCCCAATGTATTGATAACGGCGCATCAGGCATTTTTTACCGAAGAAGCTTTGTCGGAAATAGCCCAAGTTACCCTACATAGTATTGACCAGATACTGAAAGGAAATAAGCCCGAAGACAAAACCACATTGCTCACCTAATCGCTTGGTACGCGTAAAACAATGACTAGTTAAGCTATAAAACGAAACGTATGAAAAAACTTATATTAATGGCTGTCTTAGTGACATGTATGGGCTGTCATACTTCAGAAGAAGGTGATATAACCGCTAAAGTGAGCGAAGAAACTATCGGTCGACATATGGAACGTTTAGCATCCGACGATTTTTTGGGAAGGAAACCCTTTACCGAAGGAGAAGTTAAAACGGTAAATTATCTCAGAGATGAATTCTCTAAATTGGGCCTCGCGCCGGGAAATGGCGAAAGTTATTTCCAGGATGTCCCAATGGTCGAGATCACCGGCACCCCCTCGAAAGCAATGAAAATTTCCGGTAGTACCGAAAATTTCACGTTGAACTATTTTGATGATTTTGTTGCTGTTTCCAAAAAAACCGATAGTATCATCCGGCTTGAAAATTCAGAATTGGTATTTGCCGGATATGGCATCGTGGCACCCGAGTACGGGTGGAACGACTATGAAGGAGTCGATTGGAAAGGAAAAACGGCCGTAGTGTTGGTGAACGACCCCGGTTTTCAGTCCGGTGATTCTACCTTGTTCAAAGGCAATGAGATGACCTACTATGGGCGGTGGACGTATAAGTATGAGGAAGCGGCCCGACAAGGTGCCGACGGTGTTTTGATCATTCACGAGACAGAGCCAGCCTCTTATGGATGGAACGTGGTTCAATCCGGTTGGAGCGGTGGTCAACTTATTCTCGAAAGTAATCTGCCTATGGTCGATATACAAGGGTGGATCACTGGCCAAAGTGCCGAAAAGTTGATGGAAGCCACTCCATTGGAAGGAAAGAACCTCAGGGAGGTCGCAAGAACTAAAACTTTCAAACCTGTTCCTTTAAACCTAAGCGCGTCGATTACCGTCTCAAACAGTATACAACGTAATGTCTCTAAAAACGTGCTGGCCCTGTTGCCCGGTACCGACAGAAAAGACGAATATATTCTTTATTCTGCCCATTGGGATCATTTTGGGGTCGGTCGACCGATCGATAATGATTCCATATACAATGGTGCCGTAGACAATGCCTCAGGAACAGCTTGTCTTCTGGCCATTGCCGAGGCCTTTAAAAAAGTGGAGCATCAAAGGTCCATCGTTTTTATCGCGGTTACCGGCGAGGAACAAGGTTTATTAGGCTCAGCCTATTACGCTGAGCATCCGATTTACGAACCACAAAAAACAGTGGCCAATATCAATATGGATGCCTTTAACAGTCCTGGTCCCATGAGAGATCTCACCATAACGGGCTTTGGGCATTCCGAGCTCGATGAATATGCCGAAGAGGCGGCCAAAAAGCAAGGCCGGTACGTAATTCCCGATCCAGAACCGGAAAAAGGCTATTTCTTCCGTTCCGATCATTTCAACTTCGCAAAAATAGGAATCCCAGCCTTATACGCCGACGGTTCCTATGAAGGTTTTGATATTGGTATTGACAGTATCCAAAAAATCAAAGACCATTACCGAATAGCGATTTATCACCAGCCTACCGATGAATACGATCCGGAAAAGACAAATTTGAGCGGTATTCAATTTGACGCCCAACTATTGTTCAATGTGGGCCTACGGCTGTCAAACGAAAGCTATTTCCCAAAATGGTATACTACTAGTGAATTTAAGGCGGCACGTGATTAGATCTCGCCATGCTTCAATCACTTTTGAATTTTTTGAAAAAAAAAGATCGATATGATACGAGTTCTAAAGAGGTTCATATACTTATTCTTAAGTGTTGTGACTTTGATAATAGGTTGTAAAGAATCACGGAACAAAAAGCCAGTAAAGCAAAATGTGCATGAGAAGCTCCTAAAAAAAACGCCACTTATTGGGGGCAACTATGTTTCGGAAGGCTACCGCCAAAGAGCCGAGGGTTACGATTGGGTGGCTGTCTCGGTCAAAAAGCTCGACTCCGAAAAAATCAGTATCAAAGTGAGATCGAGAGCGGACAAAAAAAAACCTACCTGCACTTTTGATGCCACGGCCTATAAACAAGATGACACTATATATACGACGGTAGTCAACGGTAAAACGGTCATCTTTGACATTCATCAAGATTCCCTTTCCATTCGCACCGAAGAGGCCGGGGAAGACGGTATTTTGTATTTCTATTGTTCAGGGGGAGCCACCTTGGCCGGTAACTATAGGAAAATAAAAGGGGTTATCGATGCGACCCAAGTAGATAAAACCGATTTTTCCAAGGTGCTCTCCCTTCAGGGTATTGGATTCAATGTTTCAACGATAAAAAAAGAAGGCCAGCACGTTTTGACGGTATCCCCATTCGGACTGGAAATCGATAATAGTCCGCAAACCTATATAAGTAAGGGGCAAGTTGTTAAAGCGATGGTGGAAGACATGAATTCGGATGGTTCGCCTGAACTTCTTGTTATTTCAAAATCAGAAGATACCTCAAAAAAAGGGCGAGTTTATGGTTTTTCGGTCAATAATCGAAAATCAATGAGTCCTGTACACTTTCTACCTACGGACGAAAACCAAAGAATAAATCAAGGATATCAAGGGCATGATGAATTTGCCTTGGTAGAAACCAAGTTATTGCAGCGGTTCCCTATTTTTGACGCCGCCGGTCAGCCTTCTGGAAAAACAAGACAAGTCTCCTATGAATTAAAGGATGGCGAAGCTTTGAGAAAGTTTGAGATTGTTACTATCAATGAGTATTAAGACGATATGGGCTTCCATTTTATCTGAAAATTCAACCTACACTCGCACAATACCCAAATCGCCTAAATTTAAAGGAATACGCTTCCCTCCCTCTTCAATCGATTGATAGATGGCCTCGACGATGATCATGTCGCGCTTACCCATCTCCCCGGGTGCATAATTTGGGGTGCCCCTAAGAATATGTTTGACAAAATCATCCATTTGTAGCATTTGTTGGCTTTGATGTGGAAATGAAATTTCATTTCCATCCGAAGTACGCCCACTCAGCGGCCCGTAACTATGGCAGGGGTTAAGTTCGGCCCACCCACTTTCAAAGGAAACAAAAAGCCGGTTGGCATTGGCATTGTGGGAAGTAAACATATGGCCCACTACCCCATCAGGAAACTCCATTTGGGCGGTAATACTCTCGTCGGTATTTTTAAAATACTCGGGTCGCGTACTGAATTCCTGGGCAGAAACCGAAATAGGGTTGTTTCCGTTACCATAAATATTACTTTGAATCGAATACACGCCCATATTCATTAATGCACCTCCCCCTGAAAGCTCTCGGTCTAAACGCCATTGATCGGGGTTTCCCCTTGAAATATAACCGGCATCCGAAGATACATAATGCACGTCTCCGTACGGTTTTTCCTTGACCATACGTTTTATCTCATTGGTATACGGATCGGACTGCATACGATACCCCACACTTAATTTCACACCAGCTTCTTCACAGGCTTGTATAATGGCATCACATTCGGCCACACTGACTGCCATAGGCTTTTCACAGATAACATGCTTCCCTGCCTTTGCGGCTCGAATACTAAAATCGGCATGCATACTATTGGGCAGCACTACATACACAATATCGATATCGGCATTTTCGGCGATCGAATCAAAATTTTCGTAGGAATAGACGTTTTTTTGGGGGATGTCGTATTTTTCCATCCAAATTTGCTCCTTTTCAGGTGTTCCGGTTACAATCCCTGCCAGATAACAATGTTGAGCGTCTTGAAGACCTGGTGCCAGTTGATAGGTACTGTAGCTTCCTAGTCCTACCAAGGCAATACCTAATTTCTTATTCTGCTGCTTTCCCATTCCGCAAGCTAATGGTGCACCAAGCAAGGCCGCTGCCGCCATACCCTGGGTCAATTTTGTATTGAAAGTTCTTCTAGAAATCGATTTCATGTCTTGTGCTTTTAAAATCCCTGTCCTAAAAATACACATAATGTCCGGATTCAAATTGGTTGCGCCTTAAGTTATACCGAGGTAGCTCAAGCCCCTAAATAGACGCTGTACATCACTACGCCCGTTACATTTTTGCCTGCTCCTTTGACTAAATATTTAGTACCTTAGAAAATCATTTTTTGCAAATAATCTAAAAATCCTATGGGGTTACAACCTAAGAACTTTTTAAAAACGCTTGCTTTACTGCACTTGGCCCTTTGTCTTGGGCTAGTAACTTTTGCATTAGGTACCTTTTGGAAAAATGGGAGTTTCCAGGCGGATTTGAACGATGGAAATATGTTGATTTACTTGGTACCCGTTCTAGGAGCTACAGCCTATTTTCTTAGCCAATATATTTATGGTAACCTGATTCGTCAAATAGGACCTGATGATCCGCTCTCAGCCAAGTTGAAAAAATTTATGACAGCTGCCATCATTAAATACGCGGTGCTGGAAGGTGCTTCCTTTTTGGCATTTTTGTCCTATTTTTTTAGCGGCAACGCTATGTTTTTCGTTATCGGTCTGTTTTTGCTCATCTATCTCTACTTTCAGAAACCATCCAAAACCAAGGTGGTAAACCAATTACCCTTAACCTTTGCAGAACAAAAACTATTTGATACTTTACCGGACTAAAATATATGTAGCTATATGAAAATTCAACTAACCCTTCTCGCATTTATAATGGCATTCTTTTCGTTCAAAAACAGTAAGGCCCAAGATTGGCCAAATCTTAAACAGTTTCAAAAAGCCAATATGGCATTGGAGAAGCCCCAACCCGATGAAAACCGTGTGGTCTTCATGGGCAATTCGATCACCATCGGCTGGTTGAACTCCAGACCTGAATTTTTCGAGAACAAGCCCTATATCAATCGCGGTATTAGTGGGCAAACTACCCCACAGATGCTTCTTAGATTTCGGCAAGATGTCATTGCCCTTCAGCCTAAAGTGGTAGTATTGTTGGCCGGAACGAACGATATTGCCGGAAATACGGGGCCCTCGAGCCTTGAAATGATTATGGACAACATCAAATCAATGGCAGAACTTGCCCGGGCAAATCAAATCAAGGTGGTGCTCTGTTCAACGCTTCCCGCCTTTGATTATCCTTGGAAACCGGGAGTGGAACCTGCGGAAAAAATTGTGAACTTGAATACAATGATAAAAGCATATGCCCAAAAGGAAGGATTTGTGTATCTCGATTATTTTTCAGCACTGGCAGATAGTCGCAACGGTCTTCCAAAGAAATATGCAAAAGATGGAGTGCATCCTACCGTCGAAGGGTACAAAGTAATGGAACCCATGGTCGAAAAAGCAATTGACAAGGCCTTAACCCAATAGCACCTAAAAACTTTCAAAATGAAGAATTTAACAGGCATTGTTCTCATAGTGCTACAGATGGCTCTAGGTTGGTCACAGGAATCCGCCAGACCTTCCACGGTTGAGCCGCTACGTGTTGGTGTAGTCGGCCTGGTTCACGATCATGTAGGTTGGATCTTAGATCGTGGGAAAATGGGAGACATCGAGATTGTGGGCATCGTCGAGCCAAATAAAGAGTTGGCCAAGAGACGATTAAAACGTTATGGATATTCCATGGATCTGGTTTATGATACTCTTGAAGAAATGGTGGAAGCCACCAAGCCCGAGGCCGTCAATGCCTTCAACAGTACATACGATCATTTGAAAACAGTGCAGTATTGCGCCCCGAGGGGCATTCATATAATGGTGGAGAAGCCACTGGCCGTTAGTTGGGAACATGTCAAAGAAATGGCTGCCTTGGCCAAAAAACACAATATTCACCTGCTTACCAATTATGAGACCACTTGGTATGGAAGCAATCATAAGGCCTACTCGTTCATCAAATCGAAAAATGCCATCGGTGATACGCGTAGAATAATCTTTCATACAGGACATAAGGGACCGATTGAAATTGGTTGCACCCCGGAATTTTTAGCGTGGTTGACCGATCCTATTCTTAATGGAGCAGGAGCGTTGATGGACTTCGGCTGTTACGGGGCAAACCTTACGACTTGGCTTATGGATGGCACCCCTCCGGAATCGGTTACTTGCCTTACCAAACAGATAAAGCCGGCGCTGTATCCAAAAGTTGATGATGATGCCACGATTATTTTGAACTACCCTGAGGCCGAGGTTATCATCCAGGCCTCATGGAACTGGCCCCATAACGTTAAGGATATGGAAGTATACGGCACGACCGGTTTCATCAAATGTAAGAATGGCACCAATATGGAAATAATGACCGATGAAAAGAAAGGAATGTCAGAAATAAAGGCCGACCCCTTGGCCAAAGGGTATGATGATCCTTTTGCCTTATTTCAAAAGGTCGTAAAAGAAGATTATAAGATTCACCCTAACGACCCTACAGCCCTTGAAAATAATATTCTAGTAGTTCAAATTCTCGAAGCGGCCAAAGAATCGGCCAAAACAGGGCAAACCATACTATGGAAAGAGATGTACCCTTCGCAATAATTCAGTACTTGACAAAAATAGAAACAACCGAAAAACTGAGGGTTTCAGATAGCACCTTAAAAGAAGAATAGAAAAGAACCGACCTCCATTGTTGCTAACGAACGCCTCATAAAACCCTTTTTTTCGGAAAGGTGCATAGTTCAAACCTCAATTTTCTTTCTATATTCAACTTTTGTAACTAATAGATAGCAAATGTCATTAACAGATACGGCTACAATATCAGAGAAGCGACCTGATTCCGAGCAGGAAAAATGGGACACGATAATTATAGGTTCAGGAGTAGGTGGGTTGGCCACTGCTATCTGCCTAGCCCGATCCGGCCAGAAAGTTTTGGTGCTTGAACAACATGATGTACCTGGTGGTTGGTGCCATAGCTTTTACCTGAACGGACATCGCTTTACGCCCGGCGTTCATTATTTAGGTCTTTTGGGCGAAGGTGAACCCACCAACGATCTGTATCGCGGATTAGGTATAGCCAACGACTTGGTTTTCTTCAGGATGAATCCAGAGGCCTACGAACATGTGTATATCGGCGAAAACCATTTTGATTTTCCCGCTAGTTATGAAAAATTGATTGAAAGGCTTTCGCAGAGGTTCCCAAGGGAAAAGAAGCGCATCGAGACCTATCTGAACTTGATACGCAAAGTGAGCGAAGAACTCTATTCCCTACCTTATATCAAGGGTTTCTGGCAAAAATTGACCCTGCCCTATCGCACCAGGCACTTTGGTAAATATGGAATGTTCAGCCTCCAAAGGGTTATCAAATGGCATATAAAAGATCGACTACTTCGCAATATCTTGAATGTACAATGTGGTGACCACGGGGTGTCTCCGAAAAAAGTACCCTTCGTTTTACATAGTGCGACTATGTACCACTATTTACAAGGAGGTTATTACCCTATGGGGGGTGGAGGAGCCTTGGTCAAGGCCATGACGAATGTCATTAAACGATTTAATGGGGTTATTCGCACAAAGGAAGCCGTGCAGCTAATAATATTGGATGGTGATCATAAAAAACGAGCTGTTGGTGTGGTTCTTCAAAACGGCACGCATATATATGCTGATCGAATCGTCTCGAATGTAGATGTCGGTATTACGTATAATACATTGGTAGGCACTCAAAACCTGAGTGCCAAACTCCAGAAAAAATTAGAGAACACTACCTATTCATGTACTTCCTTAATGTTATTTCTGACGGTGGATATGGATTTACGGAAGGCGGGTATGGATTCTGGTAATATATGGATGATGCCCAATCGTGATACGGCCGATATTTACGAAGGGATATCGAAAAACGACATTTCCAAGGGTGAGGCCTTCGAAGCGATGTTCATCAGTTGTACTACCCTTAAAGACCCTACCAGTTTTGATGGAAAACATCACACGCTAGAGGTGATAACCTACATTGATTACAAGGCATTCGAAAAGTTCGCCGATAAACACGAGGCCCGTTCGCCCGAATACCTCGAATTCAAGGAAGTCTTGACCCAAAAAATGCTCAAAGGACTCGAAAAAGTAATACCTGGTATTACCTCACATATTGTACATTGCGAATTAGGAACTCCGTTAACCAATGAATTCTATATCAATACTACTAGAGGAAATGTATATGGTACCGAAAAAAGCCTCCGCCATATCGGCCCTTTCGCCTATCGTGCAAAAAGTGAAATCGAAAACCTATACCTATGCGGCGCCAGTATCCTTTCCCATGGCGTAGCAGGTGCCTCCCATTCTGGAGTAGAAACAGCCGCCCAAATTCTGGGTTGTACTTCGGACGAGCTTAAATCTCCAGCAGAAGATCAAAAGCTTAGAATTTATGAGGCCGAAGATAGCAGCGATTATCCCGAATGGATATTGAATAAAATAAAAGTACGTCACAAAAAAAGCTCCCCTAGAGCTTTAAGTAAAACTTCTTAATTCAGAAATCAGTAAAGGATATAATGAAAAATCGCATTGCCATCTTCGCCATTCTTTGGGCCGTGACAGCCTGTAAAGAGATAAAAAAGGAAGAAAAACTCTCCGAGCACATCAAGCCTAACATTGTGTACATATTGGCCGACGACTTAGGCTATGGAGATTTAAGCTTTACCGGTCAAACTAAATTCGAAACCCCCAATATCGACAGGCTGGCCCGACAAGGCTTGTTTTTTACCCAGCACTACTCCGGGGCAACGGTTTGTGCCCCTTCCCGTTCGGCCCTGATGACAGGGCTACACACGGGGCATACTCCCGTTCGCGGCAATAAAGAGGTTCAGCCTGAAGGCCAATGGCCCCTTCCTGCAGAGACCATAACCTTGGCGGAGAGACTACAGCAAAAAGGGTACACCACAGGGGCTTTTGGAAAGTGGGGACTTGGATATCCTGGTTCTGAAGGCGATCCTTTAAATCAAGGCTTTGATCGATTTTATGGCTATAATTGTCAACGTCTTGGACACAATTATTACCCTTATTATTTATGGGATAATGACAAGAAACAGGATTTGAAAGAAAACGAAGGTCTGAAAAAGGGCCAATATGCCCCCTTACTGATTCACGAACAGGCACTATCTTTTATCGAGACCTACAAAGAAAGGCCTTTTTTTCTCTACTATCCCAGTATAATTCCACATGCTGAATTGGTCGCCCCGAAGAAATATATGGACCAATACCAAGGGGAATTCGAACCTGAAAAACCCTTTGAAGGTAAAGACGGTGGTGAAGGATATCGACAAGGGCCTTACGAATCTCAGGAAAACCCCCATGCCGCCTTTGCGGCAATGGTCACCTTGTTGGATGACCAGGTGGGAGAAATTATGTCAAAACTTGATGAGCTGGGGCTTGCAGAAAACACTTTGGTAATTTTCACTTCTGATAACGGTCCTCATTTGGAAGGGGGCGCAGACCCTGATTATTTTGATAGCAACGGACCTTTTAGAGGATACAAAAGGGATTTGTACGAAGGAGGTATCCACGTTCCGATGATAGCCCGATGGAAAGGAAAAATTAAAGAAAATAGTAAAACCAACCATGTATCCGCTTTTTGGGACATAATGCCTACCCTTCTAGACGCCGTTGACGGTGAGTCGGGAGTAAATGGGGACGGCATCTCTTTTTTACCTACTCTTTTAGGTAGGGGAAATCAAGCCGAGCATAAAAGCTTGTACTGGGAGTTTCACGAAAAAGGAGGGCGACAAGCCCTTAGAAAAGGTGATTGGAAGTTGGTTCGCTATAATGTCGACAAAAACGGTCCTTATGAGCTTTATGATTTAAGCAATGATCCGGGCGAAACAAAAGATCTTGCTCGGCAAATGCCCGATAAGGTCTCAGAATTATCGAAGATTCTTGAATCTAGTAGGACACCTTCCGAGATTTTCCAATTCGGGCAAAATGCCTACCAAGCTGAACCCTGAACAAATAGGTATCTATTCGGTAAAAGAAAGTAGACCATCAACGGTACTTAACGTCCCATCCACCCCCCGTCGACCAGCATGACTTGGCCGTTCATATACCTTGAGGCTGCCGAGCATAAAAAAACAATAGGGCCCTTAAAATCATCGGGCTGCCCCCATCTCCCAGCGGGTATTCGAGCAAGAATTGATTCGGAACGCTCCGGATTATTGCGCAAAGCCTCTGTATTATCCGTACTGATATAACCAGGTGCAATCGCATTGACATTAACACCTTTTCCTGCCCATTCATTGGAAAAAGCCATGGTCATCTGACCCACCGCCCCTTTGCTTGCGGCATAGCCTGGCACGGTGATACCTCCCTGAAAGGTCAAGAGGGAAGCCGTGAAAACAATTTTGCCATCGCCCCTTGCTACCATCTCCTTTCCGATTTCACGAGTAATTATGAACTGGGCGGTCTGATTAATCTCGATCACCTTGTCCCAATACTCGTCGGAGTGCTCAACAGCAGGGGCCCGTAATATTGTTCCGGCATTATTCACTAAAATGTCGATTTGTGGAAAATCGTCCTTCACTTGGTTGATAAATGCATATAAAGAATCCCTTTTTCCAAAATCGCAAGTATAGGCCTTAAATTTTCTTCCTAGGCCTTCTACCTCCTGCTCCACCATACTTCCATGCTTTTCCAAAGTAGCACTTACCCCAATGATATCGGCTCCTGCTTCGGCTAGGCCTAAGGCCATAGCTTTTCCAATACCTCTTTTACAACCTGTTACCAGTGCGGTTTTTCCCTTTAGACTAAATTGATTCAGTATATTCATCTTTTGTGTTAAATATGGTTTGATTTTTTAAAATTTGCGGTATCGTGAAATCATCGTGCCCCCTAAAATCGGTCGCGGTTATGTTATAACTGACAATCCATAAGTATTTTCATGCCGTCGGGGTTTTGATCGATATTCTCAAAAACTTTTTGAATATTACTCAGAGGCTGCACATCGGTAATCATGTTTTCGAAAGGTAGCTCGTTGGCAGTTATTAGAGTAATGGCCCTCTCATAATCCTCCCTTTCATATACACGGGCACCAATCAGCTTTAATTCTTTCCAGAAAAATTTAAAGAGGTCTACCTCTCTTTTCTGGCCGTGAATAGCCACCATAAGAATTCTTCCTCGAATTCCGGCGACTTCCGTCATCATGTCCAGTGCGGGTTGAACCCCCGCGACTTCGAACACGACATCAGCCCGACGACCTTCCGTTTTTTCTTTGACATATTCGACGAAATCTACCTTTGTCGGGTTTATAGCGTTCAGACCAAGCTCCTTCGCTTTGAGTATTCTTTTTTCATTTACTTCAGAAACAATCACACGTGCACCGGCATGCTTGGCCACCATCGCTACTAGAAGCCCAATGGGCCCTCCTCCTATTACAACCGCCGTTTCGCCAGATTTAAGGCCACTTAGACGTACATCATGAACCGCTACAGATAGGGGTTCTATTAAAGCCGCCAACTTCAAATCGGTCTCCCCTTTGAGTTTATGAAGCGTAAAAGCCGGCACGTTCCAATATTGTTGCATGGAACCTGGACTATCAATTCCGATGAACTTTAGATTTTCGCAGATATGGTTAAAACCTTTGTCGGATGGTTGTGCCCCCCTATCATCTAATGGGCGAACAACTACCTTATCACCGACGGCGTATCCGCTTACCTCTTCCCCTACAGCATCTACAGTACCGGACATTTCGTGGCCAATGGTCATTGGTATGGGTACTCTTTTATCCATCATGCCATGATATATATGAACATCGGTACCACAAACCCCTGTGTAAGCGACCTTTATTCTCACCTCGTCTGCTCGTGGCTTTTCCATCTGCCTTTCGACAATTGAAAATGTTTTATTACCGGTATATAGGGTAGCTCTCAAAGCATTTCAATTTTAAGGATTACAAGAATAGTATTTATAACCGTGTTACACAAAATCAAGGCTTCGGTTTTTTAAAATTTGAAGAAAGTCTATAAGCCCTCAAAAAGCAACGGAAAAAATTTCCCGCCCATTTTTTCCCCTTTGGAAATGGGAGGTACACCCGCCAAAAGTTGTTCATCGGTATTACTCACGGTTCCGTCAGCAAATACGTTAAGTACAAAAGCACGTCTACTCATTTCCGATTTATTTTCGTAAGAACCGTGTACCATCAACGGATGATGAAACGTAGCATAGCCCTTTTTGAGCTCAATGGCAACCGGATGACGGAACTGTTCCTTTTGTGCATCGCTCAGAGCACTGAACAACCCGTTCATATCACCTGCCAAGTTTGGGGCGTCGAGCAAGCCCCATCTATGACTTTTGGGAATATAATGAAGACAGCCATTTTCCGTAGTGGCGTCGTCCAGACCGCACCAACAAGTTAAGTGCTGCATGGCGATCGTACGGGTCCAATACGAGTAATCTTGATGCCAAGCCACTACCCCACCGTGTTTGGAAGGCTTGCAGAACAACTGATCATGCCAGAAACGTACCGGCCTATCTTCAAGAAGTTGATAGGCGGCCATTACGAATGCAGGGTTCCAAAGTACATCATGAAAACCTTTTGTAATTCTCCAATGGCCCAATGAATGGAATAGAACAGCATCCGGATCTTCCGATTCATTACTGTGAAATTCATAGAACAGGTCATGTGCCGGGTGTGAAGGGTCTAAAATTTCATCAAGCTCATTTCGCAATACCTCAATTTGATGATCCTCCAGCAGTTTAATGCCCGATACATATCCCTGCTCATGAAAATGAGCCACTTGATCATCGGTTAATCGATACTGATTCCACTGATCTTCAGATTTGGGCCATACAAACAAATCGGAAATTAGGCCGTGCCGGTTTGCTAAATCAAGAGCATTTGCCATTCTTATTAATTTTATATCATTTCCTCAAATTTAGCAATTCAAAATTGTATTTTTAGCACCTATGAAATATATAGTTTGTGAAAAACCGGGTCAATTTATCCTGAAGGAAAAGAAAAAACCTAAAAGAAAGCCAGGAGAAGCACTATTAAAGATAAAAAAGGTCGGTATATGTGGTACCGACTTTCATGCCTACGCCGGAAATCAAGCATTCTTCTCCTATCCCCGTATTTTAGGTCATGAACTGGCTTCGCAGGTGGTTGAGATAGACGAGAATCCGCAGGGTATCAAAGCGGGAGACAACGTGGTCGTCATGCCCTATATTAGCTGTCAAAAATGTGTGGCCTGCCGCAACGGTAAAACCAATTGTTGTTCAAACATTCAAGTGTTGGGCGTACACACAGATGGCGGTATGCAAGACTACATCACCGTTCCAACAGCGTTATTATTACGCGCAGAGGGTTTGAGCGACAATCAAATGGCGGTGGTAGAACCCTTGGCAATCGGTGCACATGCGGTTCGCCGTTCAGGAGTAAAAGCAGGGGAAGCTATAGTAGTAGTAGGTTGTGGGCCTATTGGAATCGGAATAATGAAATTGGCACAAATAGCTGGTGCGAAGGTGATAGGCATAGATATGAACCAAAATCGTCTTGATTACGTATTGCGCGATATCGGTATTGACCATGCGATCCTTGGAGGGAAAAATGCCGTAGAAAAGGTAGCTGAAATAACCGGAGGTGATTTGGCCACCGCTGTTTTTGACGCCACTGGGCATAAAGGAGCTTTAGAATCCGGACCGGATTATATGTCACATGGCGGAAGATATATTTTAGTGGGGCTATCAAAAGGCGAGCTTGCTTTCAAGCATCCAGATATCCATGCCAAGGAAACGACTATTCTTTGTAGTCGTAATGCCACGTTCGAAGATTTTGAAAATGTAATCTCCATTTTGAGAAAGGGAAAATTTCCGATAGAGTCTTTTGTGACCCACAACGCTTCTTTTTCTGAAATGATTGCAAATTTTGATCAATGGCTAGACCCTAAGAGTGGGGTCATCAAAGCCACTGTTGACTTTTAAAACGTTCAGGAAAACAATTAACCTCTCAATGGCACAAACGTGATGAAAATAGATAGTCATCAACATTTTTGGTACTACGAGCCGGTAAAACATGCATGGATCGATGACGACATGGCCGAAATTCGTAAGAATTTCTTGCCCCAAGATTTGAAAACGGTTTATCAGAATAACAATATAGATGGCTGCGTGGCCGTTCAAGCAGACCAGACTTTGGCCGAAACGGATTTCTTACTTGGGCTAGCCGGAGAAAACGACTTTATAAAAGGTGTCGTGGGATGGGTCGATTTAAGATCAGACCGTGTGGATTCCGATTTAGAAAGATATTATTCTTACGAAAAATTAAAAGGTTGGCGCCATATCGTTCAAGGTGAAACCGACCATAACTTTTTATTGCGTCCTGCATTTCTCCGAGGAATCTCTTACTTGGAAAAATATGGTTATGCGTATGATATTTTGGTTTTCCCTCATCAATTGGGGGCCGTTTTGGAATTTGTCAAACATTTTCCACATCAAAAATTTGTAATCGACCATATGGCAAAACCTTATATAAAAGACGGGTACTATGACGGCTGGGCGGTACTTATGCAAGAAATTGCCAAGCACGAAAATGTACATTGCAAGGTGTCGGGCATGATTACGGAAGCAAATTATCATTCTTGGACAGCGGAACAGCTACATCCGTATTTAGCACTCGTACTAGAGGCCTTTGGCCCTAAAAGGTTGATGTTCGGTTCTGACTGGCCGGTATGTCTTGTCGCCGGTAATTATACGCAAGTACAACAAATAATCATTGATTTTATCGCAACCCTTAGCGTTGACGAACAAGAAAAAATAATGGGACTGAATGCCGTACAGTTCTACAACCTATAAACACATGAATAAAATATAACAAAAGTATAACCATGGATTTAAACTTAAGAGGAAAAGTTGTAGTCATAAGTGGAGCAGCCGGTAAAGAAGGTAGCATCGGGGAGACAATTTTGCAGCGTTTAGTAGGTGAAGGGGCCATTCCGGCTCTTATTGATAGAAACGATAGAGGCCATGGGTATATAAAAGCTATTCAGCAAAAAGGCATCGATGCCATTTTCTGCCAGACCGATGTGACAAACCCGAAAGAAATTGAACATGCCTTGACCTCCATATCAGAAAAATATGGTCGAATCGATGTAGTATTGAACAATGTAGGAGTAAACGATGGGGTCGGTCTTGATGCTTCATACGAAGAATTCATGGATTCGCTCAAACTCAATATGGTCAGTTACTTTCTCATTGTTAAACACGCCCTACCTTTATTGAAAAAATCCAAGGGAAATATTTTAAATATCGGATCAAAAGTAGCACTGACAGGCCAAGGGCGCACTTCAGGGTATGCCGCTTCGAAGGGCGGAGTCCTTGCGCTGACCCGTGAATGGGCCGTTGACCTGATTCCGTATGGTATTCGATCCAATGCTATAATTATCGCCGAAAGTTGGACCCCTTCCTACGATACATGGATCAAGACCATACCCGATGGAGCTAAAAAACTTCAATCCATAGTTAAAAAAATCCCTCTTGAAAACCGCATGACGACCCCTGATGAAATTGCGAACGTATGCCTCTTTACCATTTCCGACCGCTCATCACATACCACGGGACAATATATTTTTGTCGATGGAGGATATGTACATTTAGACCGGGCCCTTTTGACCGAAGATTAAAACAACCAATAGTATCGATTATGACCAAAAACCAAAAAACACCGGTAGTCGCAAAATCTGTGATAGTTCCTTTTATCTTGATTACGTCTTTGTTTGCCCTTTGGGGGTTGGCAAATGATATGACAAACCCCATGGTTCGAGGCTTTCAAAAAGTACTTGAGTTAACCAATACCCAAGCATCTTTGGTGCAACTGGCATTTTACGGAGGCTATTTTACTATGGCCATTCCAGCAGCCTTATTCGTGAATAGATTTTCTTATAAAAAAGGGGTTTTACTAGGCTTAGCCTTATATGCCGCTGGCGCCTTATTGTTTTATCCGGCAGCAGCGAAAGAGAGTTATGGTTTTTTCTTGGCCGCCCTCTATATTCTTACCTTTGGGCTTGCCTTTCTCGAAACGACCTCAAACCCATATATCTTGTCGATGGGTGCTGAAGAAACGGCGACCCAACGCTTGAATTTTGCACAGATGTTCAACCCGATGGGGTCGATATTGGGATTGTTAATTGCACAAAACTTTGTGCTGGGAGCACTGCAATCTGATGATACCACGGCAGACGGTACGCCCATATATGACACACTGCCCGAAGCAGCCAAGAGCGTCATACGAACAGCGGATCTTGAGATTATAAGAAATCCTTATGTCATATTAGGTCTGGTTGTGCTCTTTTTCTTTGCAATGATCAGTATCATCAAAATGCCTCAAAACAAGCATCAAGAGGCTAAGGTTAAATTTTCGGATTCGGTCAAACGATTATGGAAACAACCTAAATTTACCTTTGGTGTAGTTGCCCAAGCATTCTACGTGGGATGCCAAATTATGTGCTGGACGTACGTGTATCAATATGCCGAAACTTTGGGAATCGATGCTAAATCTGCGGTGTGGTATGGCCTCGCCGGATACATTGTCTTTTTAATCGGACGTACTGTAGGGACCGCCTTGCTCACAAAAATAGATTCTGGAAAATTATTGATGTATTTTGGAATCGGGGGCATGCTCACCTTGATAGGCGCCATTTATTTGCCCGGAATGCTGGGTATTTATTCGCTAATAGCCACTTCGTTGTTCATGTCCATTATGTTCCCAACGATTTACGGTATCGCCCTGGAAGGTCAGGGAGAGGATGCAAAGTTCGGGGCCGCATTTTTGGTCATGGCCATTGTCGGTGGTGCACTCCTACCCTACCTACAGGGCTATATACTTGACTGGGGAGGTGTGGGTTACGAAGACATCACCGTCTTGGGAGCCTCCGAAATGCGTTTCTCGTTCGTTCTTTCCTTACTTTGTCTTTTGGTGGTCGTGCTTTATGGAAGAGCCGTGTATCGAAAATACCATCGACATCTTTAATTTATAGTTTATATGAACGATACCAAAAGATTTTGTTTTTCTTGCGACCTCAAGGACAATCCCGAACTTATCGAAAAATATAAGGCGTATCATGCCCCTGGAAAAGTGTGGCCCGAAATCGTTAAGAGCATTAAGGATGCGGGAATCATCGATATGCAAATATACCTCACCGGTAACCGAATGTTTATGGTTATGGACGTTGACGAAACGTTCGACCCGGTACACAAAGCCAAAATGGATGCGGATAATCCCAAAGTTCAAGAGTGGGAAGCGCTCATGTGGAAATTTCAAGAAGCGTTACCATGGGCCAAAGAGGGAGAAAAATGGACACCCCTTGAGAAAATATTTCAATTAATCTAAATTAAGATTTAATTGAGTTCCTTGGGTGTTATTCGACCCTAGGCCAAGATATCTTTAACCACATGACCGTGAACATCAGTCAAACGGTAACGTCTGCCTTGATGTTTGAACGTCAAACGTTCATGGTCTATTCCAAATAGATGAAGAAGGGTCGCCTGAAAATCGTGAACATGCACTGGGTCTTTCACCACATTATAGCTAAAATCATCAGTTTCGCCATAGGTAAAACCAGGCTTTACCCCAGCCCCGGCCATCCACATCGTAAAAGCCTTTGGGTGGTGATCTCGACCGTAGGTGGTACTGGTCAATTGACCCTGTGAATAGACCGTACGGCCAAATTCACCTCCCCATACAACCAAGGTATCTTCGAGCATTCCCCGCTGCTTCAGGTCTTTAATCAACGCCGCGTTCGCCTGATCGGTCAGTTTGTTCTGGTTACGAACTCCACTAGGGCAACCAATGTGCTGATCCCATCCTTGGTGATAAAGTTGTACAAACTTCACGTCCTTTTCTAAGAGTTTTCGGGCCATCAAACAGTTGGCCGCATAGGTGCCGGGATCTCGACTATCTTCACCATACATCTCAAAAATATAATCCGGTTCATCGGAGATATCCGTAACCTCTGGAACGGAAGTCTGCATACGAAAAGCCATTTCATACTGGGCCATACGTGCATTTATCTCGGGGTCTCCATACACATCATGCTGTACTTGATTGAGTTTTGACAGATAGTCTAACATATTACGCCGGTCTGTACCGTCGTAATTCTCAGGATCACTCAAATAAAGTACAGGATCTTTCCCTGATCGAAATTGCACCCCTTGATGCTCGGTAGGTAAAAAACCATTTCCCCATAAACGCGAATACAGAGGCTGCCCACCCATATTCTTGGTAATCAACGTAATAAAGGTAGGTAGATTATCATTGTCAGACCCTAATCCATAACTTAACCATGAGCCTATCGAAGGGCGCCCTGGGAGTTGGCTTCCGGTCTGCAAAAAGGTAATGGCCGGATCGTGATTAATAGCGTCGGTCTGCATTGATTTTATAAAGCACAAATCATCTACGACCTCCGAGGTATGGGGCATTAACTCACTTACCCATGCCCGACATTTCCCATATTGCTTAAAATCCATGATTGATGGAGCTATGGGAAAAACCGTCTGGTCAGCACTCATACCGGTCAACCGTTGACCCTGTCGTACCGATGGTGGAAGATCTTTTCCGAACATGTCCTTAAGTTTCGGTTTATAATCCCACATATCGAGCTGCGAGGGGCCCCCACTTTGAAAAAGATAGATAATACGTTTGGCCTTAGGTTCGAAATGGGGCAAGCCTAGCGCATTTTGGGTATAAGATGCCTGTACAGCACCCTGCCCGAGTCGCGCTGGACCTTTCCCAGAAATGGCACCCCACGCCTTATCTGCATTCAAAAGGCTCCCCAGGGCCATGGCACCGATACCCAATGAAGACTTGGTCAAGAAATTTCTTCGGTCCAGCTTCCTTTCGATATCTTGAAGGTCTTTGTTCGTCGATTTTAATACTTTTTGATTATGGCACATGTGTTATCTTTTCATTATGGTTGCATCCGAATTCATAATGGTGCTTGCGACTACAGCATTAGCCGCTATCAAAGGATAATTTTCACTTTTTACCTGAAACTCACCAGTATTTAACCATCCTTTGGCTTTATCCGGATTTTTCAAAAATTTTGTGTACTCTTCATACCGAAGCGCCTCAAGAACTTCAAGTTCTTCTGAAGAGGCACTTCTGCCTGTCAATCTTCTAAAAACAGATTGAATTCCCTGTTTGATATCGGAATAAGCCGTCATACTATGGCCTAGCACCCTTGAAGCTTCGACATATGTCGGGTCGTTCATCACGACCAAAGCCTGTAGCGGCGTATTGGTTTCTTGTCTACGTACTGAACAAAATGAACGTTCAGGAGCGTCGAAGGTGGCTATGGTGGGGTTGGGCACCGAACGTTTCCAAATGGTATACATTCCCCTACGGTACAATTTTTTCCCCGTGTCTTCCTTATAACTTGCCCCGTTGATTTTCCAGAGCCCCTCGGGCTGGTAAGGCCGAACGCTAGGTCCCCCAATCTCACTGTTCATCAGACCCGATGCTACCAAAACATTATTTCTGAGCATCTCCCCCGTGAGCCTCTTAGAGGGCCCTCGAGCTAATAGGCGATTTTCTGGGTCCATCGCCAAAAGTGAGGGGCTTGACTTAGAAGCCTGCCTATATGCATTCGACATGACCATCATTTTCATTAATGATTTTACGTTCCATCCAGATTCCATAAATTCAATGGCCAACCAATCAAGCATAGCTGGGTGGGAAGGCAGTTCGCCCTGATTTCCAAAGTCTTCAACGGTTCGTACAATACCTGTTCCGAATATATTTTTCCAATAGCGGTTAACCGCCACCCTAGCCGTTAAAGGATTCTTTTTATCGGTAATCCATTGCGCCAGCCCCATTCTATTTTTAGGCAGACTATCAGGATACGGAAAAATTCGTTCCGGGGTTCTCGTATCGACCCGATCACCCGGCATGTCGTATTGACCCCGTTCTAAAACATAGGTCTCCCGCTTTTCTTCCATTTCCTTCATCACCATAATATCCTGAATAGCATCGACCGTATCGACGGCTTTTCTTTTGATGAGCTCCAATTCTTTCATTTCCTTTTGATAGCTCTTATCAAAGCTTTCTAAGTAATAGGTTTGAAGCGCTGTTCGCTCTTGTTCGGAGAGCAGGTAAGATTCTTTGTTCAAGAGTTTTTGGAATCTTTCAAAGTCCGCTAGTTGTAGTACTTCCAACCCCGTCAATGCCCTTTCATAAACCTGTATGTCATCTACCACGGCACCACCGATACCCTTTCCTCTCCACCGGGCACCGACTTGTAAACCAGGGTCTTCAGGTACTCCTTTCATTCCATAGGCATGTTTGTTGAACACGATATCCTTATATAGATTATCGACTTCGGTCTCCATATCCAAAAGAGTATCGTCTTGATAGACTTTTATGCCCTGTGCCTTGCTCGAACCATCATAAGTAAGGGTCAACTGAAGCCATTTTTCTTTGGGAAGCTTCTTCGTTGAATATTTTACTATCGCATTGGCAGGGTGAAGGTGTGCGAATAGCACCTCTAGTTTATTGTCCTTTAAAGCTAGATGATACCCCCGGAAGTTATAGAGTTTGGCACCTATGCCTTTATGTATGATAACGCCGGTCTCCAAGTCTTCTGGTATGTAGATACGGATACTCACGCTGAATGATTCGTTGCGATGAAATATGCCAACACCATTGAGATCTAACCAAGCATCGCCGTCTAATTGAAGTCCGTAACCCTCAAACCCTTTTGAGAATTTTGCCTGCTGGTCTTTCGAATGTTGCCTTTTCATGATACCCTTTTTACCAGGTCGCTCCTTATTCGCCAACGAGGGCCCTTCGAAGTCAAAGAAAGCCGTTCGACCCTGTGGCACCTTAGACGTTGCCATGCTTTTTTGATTTCCTGATTGTAACCAGGCTTTTGCTTTTTCCAAACCCTGGGATTTTCGGTCCTGTAAGGCCGTGCGTTTATCGTCTATCAAAGCATCTATAGATGCCAATAATTCATTCTGTTCTTTGGTGGGCAACAATAGTGTCGGGGCAGGCATCGACCAATCGAAAGAAATTTGCCCCGATTCACGTACGTTATTAAAAAAACTGTACATCTCATAATAGTTCTTTTGAGAAATGGGGTCGTATTTATGGTCATGGCATTTTGCACAGGCCATGGTTAAACCCAGTAATCCTTCACTCACGGTATTGGTACGATCTGCCACATATTCGGCGCGAAACTCCTCGTCGATAATTCCTCCTTCGGCGTTCTGCGGGTGTAGTCTATTAAAGGTCGTTGCCAACACCTGTTCTGTAGATGCATTTGGCATCAGATCTCCGGCTAATTGCCAAGTTATGAACTGGTCATATGGCATATTTTCATTGAATGCTTTAATCACCCAATCGCGCCATTTAGAAACATCTCTATACCGATCAACGGTATAACCATGCGTGTCTGCGTATCGAGAAAGATCCATCCAGTCAAGGGTCATCTGTTCTCCATAATGGGGCGATGTCAAAAGCCGGTCGACCTGTTTTTCATAGGCGTCGGAGGAAGTGTCTTTCAAAAAGTTTTCTATTTCTTCGAGGGTTGGAGGAAGGCCCGTTAAATCTAAACTCAACCGGCGTAATAAAATTTCCCTGTCCGCCCTAGCACTATAACCCTTATTTTTTTCTTCCAATCTGGCGAGAAAGAAGTTATCAATGGGGTTTGAAACAAGTTCTTTAGCGCTTACATCGGGCAGAGCGACCTTCTTTGGTGCAAGAAAAGCCCAGTGATCTTTATATTCGGCACCTTCTTCTACCCATTTTACCAACAGGGCCTTTTCGCGTGCCGAGAGATTAAGGTGAGAAGATGGCTCCGGCATAATGATTTCCGCATCTTTCGTCAGAATACGCCTGATTATTTCGCTATTGGCGGGCTCTTTAGGACGTATGGCATAAATTCCAGGGGTATTTTTCGATTCGGCATAGGCCAATTCACGAAGGTGTAATTGTAAACCTCCTTTTACCTTTGACTGGTCCGGACCATGGCAAATAAAACATTTATCCGAAAGAATGGGCTTTACATGTAAATTGAAATCGACCTTTTCAGGTAGGTCTCCATAAGCAACGGCCACATCTTCGGGAAGTTCGATCCCGTTGCAGGAAGCTAATATATACAATCCCAAAAGGACAAGACCTTTCTTCAAATTCCGCATAGCATCATCAAGTGATTCAATATTATCATGGTCAAAGCCGTTCTCCGTATATCTGTGACTCACAAAAGTAACTTAGGCGTACTTTCTGTTTTCCCTGCTTCGCATCTTATTGGCTTCTTTATCCCTTTTAAATCTTTCCTTCACAGGATCCCATTCCAATGTTCGTCCCAGCTGGTATGCAATATTACAAATATTACCGACAGACGCAGAGCGGTGGCCAATTTCAACGTCACAAAGGGGCTGAGTTCTTGTCTTTATGGCATCAAGCCAGTTTTGATAATGATTTCCCCTTGACTTCAATTGCGTAGCATCACCTACATTAGCGGTAAGAATGTTCGGTGGATCGGTTTCGAGATAACTTCTGCTAATATCAAGGTTTCCTTTAGACCCTATAAAACGAACTCCCCATTTTCGACCGAAATCTTCATGTACCATTTCGATACCATTGTCATAGATCATTCGCATGCCCCTAACTGCACTTCGGTCTTTTGGTGGAATGAACCTTACGGGTCCGGAACGATCTTTTCCCAATCCCCACTGGGCAATATCGAACATATGCGCGCCCCAATCCGTAAGTATGCCACCGCCCGTTTCGCGAAACAGACGCCAATCGGGAAAAAATGTGGTACTTACAGAAGGTGCGAGCCGTTCGTTATAGGGCAGCATCGGTGCGGGACCGCACCATTCGTTCCAGTCAATTTCTTCCGGGGTAGGTTGAGTCTGCAAATTAAAAGGTACGGCCGGGTCTCCGACGTTTACGAGTACCTTTTTTATTTCGCCAAGATACCCCTCTCGAACCAGTTGAGTGGCTTTCTGAAAAGTCTCCCATGAGCGTTGCATACTACCGGTTTGAAGTATTTTTCCCGTCTTTTTCACCGTTTTAACCAAGTCGATACCCTCCCGTATTTTATGGGTCAATGGTTTTTCGCAATAGATATCCTTTCCTGCTTTCAAAGCTTCAATGGCCTGAATTGCATGCCAATGGTCGGGAGTAGCTATTATTACCGCATCTACATCTCCTCTCTCCAAAATTTCGGTATAGTTCCCTGTGGTAGTTATGCCCTTATACGCGCTCAGGTTACATTTTTCAGCGTACAGTCTTGATACGTGGCTTTTGAACCATTCATTTTTGGTGGTCCACACATCAGAACCTATAACAATTTGGGCATCTTTGGTATGTTCAAGGAAAGACCTTGCCAACCCCCCGGCCTGCTTGCCCAATCCTATAAAGCCTAGATTTATTCTATCGTTTGGGGACACAAACCCTCGGCCCATTACATGGCGGGGTATAATCGAAATTGCACCCACGGCCATAGCAGATCTTGTAATAAAGGCTCGGCGGGATTTTTGAAAATTATGAACTTCCTTTTTGGAATAGTTTTTATCCTTTTTCATTGCTAAGGGGGTTTGAAATCACTTTTCTAAAATAGTCAATTTGGCACAGTAATTCTTCCAAGCTATTGAACATTACGTAAATATATTGAATATCGGAGAGTATACCCATGACCATTCGGTGTAATTCTCGGTCTAGAAGTTTACTGTAGGTATCTTAATTCCCATAAAGGTGCAAGGTACCTTACGCATCCATGCCCGTAATACGCATGTATAAAAAGATTCAAAGACAAGTTTGCGCCTACTAATCGGCCAAAGCTGCCTGCCCTCTTATTTTCGGTGGTTTCTTATGCCAGTATGAGGCGAGCATGGAGCCCGTGACGTTCATTAAGGGACCAAAAACGGCGGGAGCTAGACCCATTGTTGCAATTTTTCCGAGCGAATTGGCTATTCCGGATGCCAGACCTCCATTTTGCATTCCGACTTCGATGGCAATCGTACGGGCATCCTGTTCCGTCATTTTGAACAATCTGGCAAACCAATATCCAAGTAAGTAGCCAAAGATATTGTGGATCAATACCAGCAACATCAAAATACCTCCAATTTCCAAAAGGCTATCCCTTCCCGCCGCCGTAATAATAGTGATGATTATTCCAATGGCTAACATGGAAACCATAGGCATTGCCTTATCTAGCCATTTCGTCTTAAAAAACTTATTGAATAGCAAACCAGCTCCAATGGGTATGATGATCATCTTGGTAATGCTCCACATCATATCAATCACATTTATTTCTATGAATTCACCAGCCAATAACTTCATGAGCAATGGGGTTAGAAAGGGAGCTAACAAAGTAGCAATAGAGGTAATAGTTATGGAAAGCGCCAAATTAGCATTGGCCAAATAGGCCATTACATTGGAAGCTACCCCACTTGGGGAACACCCGATCAATACAATTCCCGCGGCAATCTCGGGAGGGAAACTACTTGCCTTTGCCAACGCAAAACCTACCAACGGCATAATTAGCAATTGTGCACAAACACCAATAAAGACGCCCCTTGGAGTCTTGAAAACCGAGGCAAAGTCCTTAATGCTCATCGAAGTACCCATGCCAAACATTATTATCTGAATAAGGGGTATGATCAAGACAGTCAATTTAATTCCCGCAATCACTGTAAAGAGTTCGGGATAATATAAAGCCGCTGATACGCCGGCGAAAATCATAATGGTGAAAACCAGACCACTAAGGCTTTTGTAACCACTAAAACCAAAGGCTAAAAGTGCGAAAAAAAGAAGGAAAAGGACACCGGCCTCATTTATTTTACCCATAAATATCATACCGAGCAAAACCAGAAACAACAAAGCGGCAAGAGCTAGGGCAACTGAATAAATAGTAATTTTTTTCAAGATGTTTGAGATTTCAAAAAGTTATAACTTATATGCTTGTCGAGCGATAAGCTTCCAATTATCGTGCTGTTTTAAAAAAATAAGCATAGCGCCAATACGTACGTCGACCGGTTCGCCCGCATTAATACCCTCGGCTTCAAAAATATGTCGGACAACTGCCGTTTTATCCGAGATACTGATTGTTTGATCTTTTGGGGTAATCGAAATAAAATCAAAAGGCCCGTTCATTACCGCGTCGATATATGTAATCTTATCTTCAATGGTGCCACTGGAATGACCGTAACTTAACTTTTCGGAAGTCAACTTTTCAAGAATATCGTTCTTTTTGTTCACCATAGCATCATATAGGACGTCAACGGTATTCTGAATAGTAGTTTCATCCGATTTTGACTGGCCGAAAGAAACCAGCGTGAAGGATGTAAAAAGGAGCAGTGCGAGAACTTGTTTACTCATAGAATCAATTAATGGTTTAGTCGTTGGTGGTAATTTTCAGATATTACCATTTTTGTGTATTAAGATAGTCGTTCAATTCTTTTCGTGTTGTAGGCAGTTTATCATCAGGGTATTTGTTAAGCCAATCCCTGAAATCAGCTCTGATCTCATCCGTCCACCTCGTATCGATTTGCCCTGGAGTATACTTCTTTTCCCGAAGTCTTTGAAAACCGAACAAATCACGAAGGCCGACCACCTCAGAAGACAGTACTAACCTTTCGACCAGATGGGCCGGAATAAAAATAACACCGTGGGGATTTGCCAAAACCACATCCCCGGGCAAAACAATAGCTCTTCCTATTCGAATGGGCATATTGATACTTGTAAGCATTTGTTCTTGAAGGTAAGACGGGTCTGCCCCTCGGTACCAGGCATGAAAACCTTTGATATCGAGCAGTCCGGCCACATCGCGAACACCTCCGTCGAATATAACGCCATTTTTTGAATTGGCATAAATTGCATTCCCCAGATTAGAGCCAATTAAAGTTCCGTCGATGATGCGACCATAACCATCGGCCACATACACATCGCCCGATTTCAGAATTTCTATGGGCCAAGAATTACTGCCCCCAATGGTGTCACGGTTCTCCTCACCGCCCTTCTGTTTGATCAACTCTTTAAAATCAGGTCGGAGCGGCATGTATTGTGCGGTTAGCACTCTTCCCGTCATTATTCCACCGGAATGAAGCATTTCCCAATCGCCATCGTATTGATTGTGATATCCCCTACCCCGTAAATACCCCCAAGCTTCTTCAATTTGAATATTCTTTAGACGCTCGAGCAAGGCATCCGAAACTTTGGGTCTCCCGTCCTCAAAACGTTCTCCTTTCCATTCGGAAGTCAATTGTTTTATGTACTCTGGTGTCGCAGCAACCCCCTGCGCCGTTAGTGATACTACTGCGAAAAAGCAAAGAAGGCCGGTTAATATTCTTTTTTTCGATAGTACGGTTTTGGTATTCATAGGGTCATGATATTTAAGATTGAACAATGTAACGAATTTCTGTTGTGTTGCCAAAATAGTTGAACTCCCTAAAGTTTTGCCTAGGGAGTTCAACCGAAACTAACTAACTCAACCAACTCTTTTTTTTTGATTTTTATAAAAATCGATTTCTTGAATACTAACTATAGGTCCTATCGTGTGAACGAAGTTCGTTCCATTGATCCGTCGGTGCGAAATAACTCTTATCACGTGGGTCAATATGCTTTTTGAGAACCTCTTCATTAAGTTCGATTCCAAGTCCTGGTGCGGTCAAAGGCACCGTTGCGAACCCTTTGTCGATCATCTTGAAGCCTCCGACCGTTTTGACCAAATCTTCCCACCAAGGTAAATCTACCGAGTGGTGCTCTAGTGCCAAAAAGTTTTGTGAAGCCGCCGCACAATGCACGTTAGCCATGAAGGAGACCGGCGTACCTGCTTGGTGCATGGCCATGGCAACGCCATATTCTTCAGCATAATCGGCAATCCTTTTGGTTTCCAGCAAACCGCCTGAGGAGGCTAAGTCTGGATGAACGATATCGACGGCCCTTGCTTGAATCAAAGGTTTGAAATCACGCAATAGGTAAATATCCTCGCCTGTAGTAGTAGGCGTTTCAATGGCCTCGGTAATGGTTCGCCATTGCTCGGTATATTGCCAGGGTACCATATCTTCGAACCAAGCCAATCTATACTTTTCCAAAGCTTTCGCCATGCGAATATTATTATTGAGATCAAAATGGCCATAGTGGTCGGTAGATATTGGTATTTCGTAGCCGACCATATTGCGAACGTCCTCGACTACCTGTTGTAATACTTCCAACCCTTTCTCGGTAATTTGAATTTGGGTAAAGGGGTGCATGGTATTTCCATAGGACATGAAATTTCGACGATCTCCCCATTGATTCAGGTTTCCCTTGGAATCTTCCCAGAACTTGCCGTTTACGACCGTATCTTTTTTTCCTTTTAGCTCTCCGATGGATACATCCATTTTCAGCCAGGTATATCCCTGTTCGTTGACCCTGAAATTAATTAAACGTTGTTGCTCCTCTGGCGAACTAGCTTCTGGAGTATCGGCATATAGCCTGACCTTGTCTCGGTATCTTCCACCTAACAATTGCCAAGCGGGTACGTTATAGGCCTTACCGCAAAGATCCCAAAGTGCCATTTCGACAGCGCAGACACCTCCCGCTTGTCGTGCAGGACCCCCAAATTGCTTGATGCTCTTAAAAATCTTCTCCACATTGCAGGGGTTTTCCCCTAAAATTCGACTTTTCAACATTAGTGCATATCGAACATCGGCGGCGTCACGTACCTCTCCCAGTCCATGAATGCCCTGATTGGTTTCTATCTTAATGATAGGAGTGCCTCCCATGACATTGGTGAGCACATACCGCATATCCGTAATTTTCAATTCGGAAGGAGCCGATGCCCGCTTCACTTTCGAAGTCGTTTCGGCTACCGTATCTTCGAAGGAATATCCCATGAAACTGGATAGTGCAATACCGCCTAAGGCCGTCTTTTTTAAGAAATTTCTACGATCGTCCCCGGTTTTGGGGTTATCGATTTCGGCCTGTCGCGAAGCCTTGTAAGCCCTTTCTTCTTTTTTGTTTTGTTCGATAAGCTGCTTTAAGATGTTCTTCATATTTACTTATTAATGCAGTTTTTAATTGGGTTCATGTACCTGAAAATACCAATTTTATTGCAGGTCTCTACTTTTATCCCGTTTACTGGTCCCACCAAATTCTTGTTTCCAAATTATCAGGCCCTTGTCTTGCAACGGCTTCCTGTAAATTGGACGAATTGACGGTCTTTTCGGAATCAGGATAGGTCAAACGGCGTATGAACGGTTCGTTTTGCAGTTCACTACCGGGGTAAGTGTTTGGAGCCACTACCGGAAAACCCGTTCTTCTAAAATTAGCCCAACTCTCCGAGCCATTCAAAAAAGTGGATATCCAGTATTGGTTGTTGATTTGTTCAATTTCCATTCCCGAAGTCAATTCATGTGTGGATAAATAGTCCTGAATATCGGCTTCAGCAATCGTTGTATTACCCGGCCAGTCTGCAAATTGCTCCATATTGGCACGTATGGCTTCTTGGTACAGTGCATTGGCATCTCCGCTAGCCCATCCACGTACAACGGCCTCGGCATAAAGTAAGAGGGTTTGGGAGTACGTTACGAAAAAACTTGGTGCTTCTGGACTACCTAATCTTGATCTATCGAGTTGACTATAGGCAAAAAGGCTCGCCACGCCATCATTCTCAACTGCAGGGGATATAGTCGTATTGTCATACCCTTGAGGCATACCGATCTGGATGTCAGGATCGCGATTAGCGTTATCTTCGATTTGATCTCCACCTGATTCGGCACCCACGTACCTGACCGCTATGGCAGGTAACCTTGGATCATCATTGGCCTGAAGAAAATCGACAAATTCTTCATCCAAGTAATAAAAAGGTGCTTGTCCGCCATTGAGGTTCGTTCCCAACTCGTTTCTGAAACTGGCATCATGACGTAATAAGGCGTTATCTTCATTGGAGGTCATTACTCCTCCACCGATAGCCTTGGCCGCATATTCCTGGGCCTTTGCCGGGTCTACCTTTACCAGTCTCATGGCTGCTCGCAACATCAAGGAGTAACCCAATCTTTTCCAAGCCGAAATATTATCCCCAATACCAGCTCCTGCATACATAATCTCTTGGTCTACGGCATCATTGGCAGGGTTCAGGGCGGCGGATGCTTCTTCCAATTCGTTTAACAAATCGTTATATATATCGGCCTGAGGAGTATATTCGGGAAACGGTATATCTTCTAAAAAACCTTTTCCCGCCTCGAAATAAGGGACGTCACCATAGGTATCCGTCACCTTTAAAAATTCGTGCACACGCCATATCCGCAGAATGGAGCGCAAATTGGTCTTCTCGGGATCATCTGCTATAGCTGCTATACCGTCTACTAAATTCTTGATAGTGGTCTGATATGAACTATTCCAAAGAAACAATGTGGCGGCACGATTATCTTGATTAATATTCGCACCACTACCCACCCCTGTAAAGGGAGTAATCATTTGCCTGACTATTGTTACTTCATAGGTCAGGTTGTCGCCATACCCAGGTGCACTGCCTATGATGGCCGTATTGAGTTGAAAGGTTGGATCTATAGATGTTAACCTTACTGGGTCGGTATTAAGTTCGTCAAATCCATTATCACAGGAGACATTGAATACCAAAAAACTTATCGCTATGTATCGTATTATATTTTTCATATCGCTTGTCTTAGAATTTCATATTTACATTAAAGCCGATTTCTCTCGTAATAGGTAAGCCTGTCGCCTCGAGTCCTACAAAATTATCGCCTATGATCCCGTTCTGATCGGGATGTATGTGAGGCACCCATTTCTTTAGAACAGCGACGTTATTGGCTATAATATCGAACTTCAAGCCTTTGATAAACCCGATATTCTCCATGTACTTTGTAAAATCGTATCCGAGGGAAATTTGGCGGAGTTGCCAGGAGCCCGCGTTAAAAACGGATTGTTCAGAAGCCCTAAAAGTTCGGATCTGCTGATAAAATGGTTGAATTTCAGCTTGTGCCGTATTCACGCTTCCATCGGGGTTTACTCCTTCCCCTATAACATATCCTACGTCCCTTCCGACCAAAGTAGCTTTATCGAGACCGTGGCGGTATGCGTTGATATGTGTTCCTGAAATCATCTTATGGCCTAACTTATAGTCGATCAGAAAAGAAAATGAAAGGTTTTTATATTTAAACGAGTTCGTAAACCCACCGACCCATATTGGGAGTGCCGTACCAAAATTTAATTGTTCTTCAGACCGCAGTGGAAGGCCACTATTTGGATCGAAAACCTGGTTTCCTTGATCGTCTCGCAACCAACCCCATCCGTATAATTGGGCCATAGGTTTTCCGACCACCTGTCTAAGTTCACCATGAAACTCCGCGTTTCCTACAGTGATAAAGGTATCGTCGACACTTTCACCCAAACTCAATACCTTCGAGGTATTGTAAGAGACATTGGCCGATGTATTCCAAACAAAGCTATCTGTTCGGATGGGTGCTAACGAAACGAATATTTCAACCCCTTGATTCTCGCTTTCCCCCACATTGATCAATCGCGTTGTATACCCTGACGCATCGGAAACCTGTGCGCTTAGTATTTGATCTGCAGATAATTTATGATAATAAGACCCTTCGAACCTTAGATTATTGAACAGCGTCAATTCAAGACCCACCTCACGTTCGGTAACCCGCATAGGCTTGAGATTTGAATTAGGAATGGTATTGGTGTTGATGCTACCGACGGGCCTATTCAAAAGTTGAAGTGGATTCACATTATAAAAAAGGTTATCAGAGTACGGTGCCACGTCGGTATCACTGCCGACCTCTGCAAAAGCGAATCTGATTTTCCCAAAAGACAGCCACTGCGGCATATTATCGAACGCTTGGCTAAAAACAAAACTTCCGGTCACAGAGGGGTAAAGAATGCTTCTATTTTCCGGAGAAAGTGTGGAAAACCAGTCGTTTCTGGCCGTGGCATTCAAATAGAGATATCCTCCATACGATAGTTCGGCGGCGGCATACAAAGAATTTACCTGACGTTCAGATAGACTATAATTAGGTGATACCGTACTTGCATTTCCAATGGTATAAAGGTCTCGAGTATAAAAATTTTCTCCCAAAATGGTGTTTATATCGGAACGTCTGTACATCAAGTTACCCCCGCCGTTTACTAACACTCCGAATTCACCGAACTGTTTATTGATCGTAACAAGAAAATCGGTATTGATTTCCCTGAACCGCCTTTGATCTTGAATGTATTGACCATTGACAAAGCCTGGAGGTGGGGAAGATTGCCGCCGGGAGCCCGTTGGTAAATTATAGTCGACATCTCTCATATAGTAGTCCTGACCCACCCGCGCTTGAAGCGAAAGCCAATCGGTAAAATCATATTTTGCCGTGATATTACCAAAAATCCGATCCCGTCGGTTGTTCTCAAAACGCTTTAGTGCAAAATAAGGGTTAGTTCTATTGGTAAATCTCGAGTACAAAATTTCATCACCGTTCTCATCACAACAATTTTCCTCCAGTAAATCCATGGGCATCGTCGAAGCCAGTGTATATATCACCACCGGACTATAATCTTGCTCCGCAATATTGGGTGGATTGGTCCTTATCTCATTGGAGTAGTTGACATTGCCCGAAATCGTAAATCGTTTGAGTTTTTGGGTGAATCCCATATTTACGGTTCGTCGCGTATACTTTGATCCTGGAAGTATCGAGTTGGCATCCATATTAGAGGCGGAAAAACTAATTCCCCCATTATCACCTCCAGAAGCCACCGAAATAGTATTCATTAAAGTGGAGCTATTGCGATAATAATCCCTGATTTTGTTCGGCGTAGGTAGGTAAGGGGCTACAATTCCGTCAAAAAGAATTTGTGTGCCGCCCACGGGTTCTCCGAAACTCCAAACCCCTGAGGTGGGAAATGGCGAATCTGGCCTCTCGCCCCCCTCACCTTGTCCATATTCATATTGATAGTCCGTATAATCAAGCGGAGTTCCGTTCGTATAATTCGCATTATAGGTGATTTCGACACCGCCGTCAGCTGACCTATTCTTTGTAGTAATCATTATGACCCCATCTTTCGCCCTAGATCCATAAAGAGCCGAGGCGGCCGCCCCTTTCAAAATGGTCATTGTTTCTACGTCGTCGGGATTGATACTACTTAATCCGTCACCACTATCGGAACGCCTGTTGCTACCCACTTCACCAATATCGCCTTGTACCCCGAAAGATGTATTGTTAATGGGTACTCCGTTTACCACTATTAAAGGCGCATTATTATTTCCAAAGGAAGAAATACCACGAATTCTAATTTTACTACTTCCCTGTGGACCCGAACCAAGACCCGAAATATTTACACCGGCCACTTTTCCTTGAAGTGCATCCATAAAATTAGGTGTTCTATTCACGGTAAATTCATCGGAGTCTACCTTTGCCGTAGCATACCCGAGGGTCTTTCTATCCCTTTCAATTCCCAAAGCCGTCACCACGACTTCTCCCAAAGCCTGTGTACTCTCTTGCAACACCACATTAAGCGTCGATTGACCATTTACGGCAATTTCCTTGGAGGTAAAGCCTATATATCCGAAAACGAGAACCGAGGATTCACTGGGCACGGAAAGCGAGTAGTTACCATCAAAATCGGAAGTGGTTCCCAAGGTGGTTCCTTTTATTAAAATGGTGGCACCCGGCAATGGCGTGCCATTGGCATCGGTAACCTTTCCACTGACCTCCGTATCTTGCCTTGCTACGCTATTATTTTGGAAGTTTTCCGCCTTATCGATCTGCTCCTTGAAAGGTGTCAGTATAATTTGACTGTCTAAGACCTTGAAGGTAATTCGGCCTCTATTGAATATTTTGTTTAAAATTTCATCAATTGTCGCTTGTTGAACATTGATATCTACTTTCCGATTCAGATCCACTTCATCACTACTGTAGAAAAATTTGTATTCTGTAGTGGACTCGATAATTGAAATTACTTCTTGAACCGTTATACCGCTTTTGTTGAGGTCAATCTTTATCTTCAGGTTATTTTCAGATTCCGCTTGAACCTGGAAAAATACCGAAATCATAAACATGAGCATCATTTTCACTTTGAAATCGATTTTTGGGAGGATAGATGATACACCACACCCTAAATGTTTTGGATTTTCCATAATTTTGTAAAGGTTTTAGTTATTTTCTCGACTGAAATCTTTTTAGATCGGAAAGTGTTGCCGCACTTTCCGATTTTTTTTGTGCTTCAATTCATACTTATTCTTTTTAGTGAATATTCTGTTTTGTTCTTCATAATGAAACCATATTAGGCTAATCTTCCATATAAATAGTAATTACTTTTTCCTTTCTGGAGAACTTGAAAGAAGTATGCTCTTGAAATACATTCAGAATCTCCTCTATGGATTCTTCAGTAAAGGTTCCCGTAAATTTTTTAAGGTTCATCTCTTCAATTTCATTGTGTATTACCACATTGAAATGTCGTTCCAGTTCCTTTAATATTTTTTCAAATTCGTCATCGTTAAAAAAAAGCTTTCCCTCCGTCCAGGCAGTATATTTATTGACATTTACATTATCTACTACGATATGGTCATCGGTAAACAAAGCTCTCTCCCCTGGTACGATTTTGCGTATTTTATCTTGTTTACGCCCTTCTAAAGGGTACACCCCGACACTGCCCTCTACCAAAACAGTCTCAATATTTGTTTCATTGCTATAACTTGATACATTGAATTTTGTACCATACACTTGCGTATTCATGCTTTTCGTCACCACAATAAAGGGACGATCTGAATCTTTTTCCACTGAGAAATACGCTTCCCCATCTAGATATACCTCACGGGTAGTCCCCGATGCGAAGACTACAGGGTATTTCAAGGTTGTTCCTGAATTCAGAAAGACGTGCGACCCATCAGAAAGCACAATCCCAAACTTTTTACCGTAGGGCACCTTCAACTCATTATATTTTAGTTTAAACTCCTTCTTTTCGTTTCCGCCATAAATCAACTGATTGTGATTTTGTGTAACAACACTGCCCTCGGTCTCGAGAATAATCTCCGAACCATTTTCATTCAAAATTTGGTGCGTACCGTCTTGCAGTTTAAGAATAATGGCATTTTCTTCAATTTCGGGGGGTAGGGTATCATTGGGATTATGGTCCGAATCCATTTTAAAAATCGACAGTATGATTCCTAAAATACTAGCGGCAACTCCAAACAGCACTATTTTATTCTTATACAAAGGAATTCTCGGTCTTGATTTTATTTGCCCTTTATCTTCTCGCATTTCGAGAATGTTGTTCCAGAGCTCATCGACCTCCTTATCTGACAATCTTTCCCCGTCATGCATCGATTTAACAAGGGCGATGGCACTATTTAAAATCTGCCTTTTCTCCGGATGTTTTCTCGACCAGTCGGTCCAAAATTCATCAACCTCACTATTGGAATCTAAAACCCACCTTTGAAAGTGTGCGTCAGCAATAAAATCTTCTTCTGAGTATTCGCTATATCTCATTACCTATGAATGATTTGACGTATTATCGTCGTCTACTAATAAAGAGAGTGCCCGCCCTATTTTTACCCCATGAAAAATGCATTTATTTACGATTGTTTTAAATAAAATCCCATAAAAATGAAATAGAACTATTTTTTGGTTAAAATTTTATCTGTTTTATAAAAAATACGGTGAGGTTCTAATAAAGGTTCCATCCTCAATGATAACCCATTTCTATCGCGTGCATCAGTGCTTTAATGTATCCGAAAGCATAGGCATGACCCTGCAGATAACTCGCCGGGTCTTCATGATGGGGTATATGATCGGGCATCACCATGGCATCATATCCAACATCCCTTAAGGCCATTAATATTTCACCAAAATCCATATCGCCATTATCCGGATATACCTCTTGAAAATTATTATAACCCCCTTTAATATTCCGTAGGTGAATATTAAAAATCTGATTGCGGTCACCGACCCATTTAATTATGGGCAAAATTTCGGTTCTCGGATCTTGAAGACCTTCTGCAGTTGATCCCAGACACAGGTTAAAGCCATGAGACGGACTGTCGTACAATTGAGCAAAGCGTTTTATGCCTTCAAAAACATCAGGGCTGTTCCATCGCGTAATGCCCCGATACCCAACCGGTGCAGGGGGGTCGGCAATATGATTGGCCAATTGCACATTATACTCTTCCGCTACTGGTAAAACCCGGTCTAGAAAATAAGTGATTCTCTCGTACATCTCATCTATATCAACCTTACCCGCTACGGTAAGCCCCTCATTTTTCGCCAATGCCTTTTCAAGATTCCAGGTTCTATAATACGTATTCCCACGAGTAGTATCAAGCGTGTCTTCAGTTCTAAGGATTACATGAATTATCGTATTGTACATCAATGTTTTGACTCCGGTTTTGCTAGCTACGGTAATCATTTGCTGAATCTGCTCTATCTCCCGATCCCTTTGGGGACTCTTACCCAGCATAATGTTGGGTGTGCTTACTTTTTCTATGCCCGCAGATGATAATGGTAAGTGATAGGCATCCAATGAAATACCATATTTCTCGCAGGCTTCCTTTTTTTTAAGCGAATCTTCCAAATCCCATCCCACACCTTCAATAACTTTTGGTGCTCCTCCGTCCATATTGAAGACACCGTATCGCGCCAAAAATTCTAAGTTTTGCTTACCAGTTCCGCCATGTTGACATCCTACTTTATATAAAATTTTATTTTTATTTGAGAAGTTGCCAACGTTCTTATTTTCGTTAGGGGTCATTTTCGGTGAAGCTCCCGAAAGTTGACCTGAAGCCCCTAATGCCGTTACACCCAAACCGCCTTTGACAAGCGTTGACAAAGCCTTTCTACGGTTTACATTAACTTTTTCTTCCATATCCATTATTTAATTTTAGTGTACACTCTATCTCAAACAACCCGTACTTGGAGCTACCATCGTTGCAACTTGAACTCCCATTCCGGATTTATTTTCTTCATTTCTATTTCATCGTCTCTTTCCTTGAGGCCGCATCTTAAAAAGTTTTGATGTAATTTCTCTAACTGGTCTCGATCTAATTCGACCCCTAGACCAGGACTATCAGGGGGGGTCACGTACCCTTCTTGTATCGGAATTTTACCCCCTTGAATCACTTCGTCTTCTTGCCATGGATAATGTGTATCCAGCGCATAATCAAGATGTGGTACGGCAGCGCCCAAATGGGTCATGGCGGCCATAGAAATGCCCAAATGACTGTTCGAATGCATAGAAAACCCACGGCCAAAAGTTTCGCAAATTTTATTCAATTGCATCGAAGCCTGAAGTCCGCCCCAAAAGTGATGATCGGACAGAATGATATGTTCAGAGGCAAGGGCAATGCTAGAGGGCAGGTCATCGAAAGAAGTGGTGCACATATTTGTGGCCAAAGGAATATTTACCTCTTTGGCCAAGAGCGCCATGTTTTTTTGTCCCCTCACCGGGTCCTCATAGTATTCTAAAATACCTTCGAGTCGTTTGCCACATTCGATTGCCGTTGGCAAAGACCAAATAGCGTTAGGGTCTAACCTCAAAGGCGTATCCTCGCCAAATGCTTCACGAAGGGCCAACATACTATTACATTCCTCATTTGGCGGTAAGGCGCCTCCCTTGAGTTTAATGGACTTAAAACCGAATTCTTCGCACATGGCCGTGGCTTGATCGACAATTTGGTCAGGAGTCAGGGCTTTTTGCTGCCGGGCAAGCCACCAACCCTTTTTGCTTGAATCGATATCAAAACCCAAATCTCCTCCGGCCCCTTCATACTTATAGAATAGATAAGCCGCAAAGGGTACCTTCTCTCGTGATTTGCCTCCTAATAAATCCACAATGGGCCTCTTCAACTTTTTGCCGATACAATCGAGGCATGCGACTTCTATAGCACTGAATAGATGTACCAATAGTCGTTGATCCCAAGGGGCAACCCCTCTTTCATTATCACGAGTTCCAAATTTCTCAAGGATTAACCGCTTAATACCGTGAAGTCCAAAAACGTCTTTACCTACCAAGAGCGAACTTAAATCCTCAAGAGCCAAATAAATTTTCTGACTTCCAGGTATTTCACTTAGCCCAATAATTCCAGCATCTGTCTTTAGCTCAACGATAATGCGCAGGGCATATGGTGCATGTAGGCCTGCCGCATTGAGAAGTGGTGGGTCGCCCACAGCAATCTGTGTATTTTTTAGATGTACAATCTTCATTCGTATTTGTTTAATCTTTCTAATGCTAGACCAAAGGCCATAGTTTCGCCGCAATCAATATCACGATCAACCCGGTCACACCCATGATTGTCAACATCGGCGAAAATGTCTTCAATACTTCCTTTTCGGTAAGGTTGCTCATTTTACATACAATCCAAAATCCGCTGTCGTTCATCCATGGAAAAATCTTTGAACCACAAGCAATAGCGAGTCCTACATACAATTGATGGTATCCTAAATCCATGGTTGCGGACATACCCGCAAGTATACCCGAAGCTGTAATCATGGCTACGGTAGCGGAGCCTTGAGCCGTGCGAACGATTACTGCGATAAAAAAAGCCAGGGGAATAATTGCCATTTGATAGCCTTGGGTCAATTCGCCTATTCTAGCGCTAATTCCTGTTTGCTGTAGCATAGCGCCAAAGGCACCTCCGGCAGAGGTGATCAAAATGATAACTCCCCCACTCATTAAGGCCGCCTGAACACTTTTTATAAGGTTCTTTCCCTCTTTATTGTGAAAGACCACCAGAAGTAGCGCGGAAAGCGCTCCACATATCAAGGCCGTATTTTTCTCTCCAAAAAAGTCGATTATTTGAATTACGAAGGAATCCGAAGTAATATTTAAAAAGGTATCTATTGTAGCCTTAACCGTAATGAAGAGTAACGGTATTACAATCGGAAGTATCGAAAACCACAATGATGGAAGGTGCTCATCGGACTTCAAGGAAAGGTTCTTAATATCTTTAAGTGGAGCTTCCGCAGAGTCACGAAGGGGAACTGGCCATTTTCGATTTGCCCAAACGGCATACATATATCCGGCCACTACAGTAAAAAGTCCCACCAAAATACCTCCCACCATCATCATACCGATAGGAATGTTCATTTCTCCTATTAAGAAAAGGGGGCCCGGCGTTGGAGGAACTAAGGAATTAGCCATAGCCGCACCTGCAGTTATAGCTAATACCAATAGCAGGTAATTCTTTCCGATTCTATTTGCCAAGGCTTTTGCCAAAGGAATCATTAGATAGAAAACGGTGTCAAAAAAAACGGGGATACCAAGAAAAAAACTACCTCCTAGAAAAGATAGGGGTGCTTTATCCATACCCGTCCATTTGATGAGGGATCGCACGATTTTTTCCGCCGCACCGCTTTCAAGCATACATTTACCAATAATCGCCGCCATGGCGATAAGAATACCGATCTTTCCACAAGTTTCACCAAAAGCGGTGGCAATACGTTTGCCTACATGCCATTGAGACATTTGTATCGCTGTTTGGGCATTGACCCCCTTACTTAAGGCAAAGGCTTCGACGGCACTGGCCGGTGTCAATAAAGCCACCGCGAAAGCGGCTAACAATAATGCCAGAAAGGCATGTAACCTAAGCCCTATAATTCCGCCAACAACAATAATAATTCCTATTAGCAGAATGAATAAAGGGTCTTGAAGAAGCATAAGCATACCTGATAAATATCAAATGGTTGGATGCGATTCTTTCTTCTCACATAATTAAAAGAACCGACTTTGTTAACAAGAGAAGATATTATCAAATTTACCCCATTAATTAAATGATAATTTTAAAAATTTATATTATTAATTGAATATACTTTAACTTTTGTGCTATATTTATGACAAATAACCAATTCCTTGAACCTAAATATTACGTTTTGGAGCTGCAATTCGTTTTTTCGCAAAACCATTTCAGAAAGGAGCCTACCAAAGAAATTAGGCATTCCGAAAGTTTGGTTGGAAATTTGACAGATGACCAGCTGTGGAAAGAATTCAAGGCAGGTAGCGAAGAGGCATTTTCCTTAATTTACCGCAAAAACGTTTCGCTTCTTTATAGCTATGGGCTAAAAATTGTTACTGACAAAGAATTGATAAAAGACTGTATTCAAGACCTCTTTGTTGAAATATGGAACACTAAACACAGACTAGGCGCGGTCAAATCTATAAAATCCTATCTTTTCAAATCAATCCGTAGAAAATTAATTTCTGAGTCCGTTAAAAGGCGTAAAAAACTAAGAAAGCAAGAATCCCTGGTCCTTTCGCAGCATACAATAACCAAGGTCGAAGAGCCTGATTTCATCATAAGTTCCAAAGAAAGCCCCAATGAGCAAAAGTTAAGAGTAGCTTTGGAACATCTCACAAGCCGTCAAAAAGAAATCGTTTATCTCAAGTATTTTTCGAAACTCACTTATGTTGAGATTGCCGATACCATGGAACTTAGCATTAAAGGAACGTACAAGCTCATGGGACGATCTATAGGCTTTTTACGTAAATACATGGTCAACGATCACAAAGTAAATAGGTTATAGACTTTTTGATCAATCCAAGTTCTGCGCAAATCTTCAATTAAGGTTTTCATTGCTCAATATTTGTTTCATAACCTGTTCATTGGCATCGGTATCGCCATATTTTAAGCGTTCTTTTTTCAACTCTTTCTTCATTTCGGCAATAATAGTTGCATAAGCCTTGTCGTTTATGGCATTGTGCAATTCTTTAGGATCTTTTTGTAGGTCGTAGAATTCCCAGGCGGGCTTAGTGGTTTCCTTTGAAACTCCCTTTTTATCGAGGCCTTGACCATAGAAAAAAGCCAATTTGTAGCGTTGGTTCCGGATACCGAAGTGTGCCGGTCTATTCGGATGATGCAACCAATATCTATAATACATTTGATCTCGCCATTCCTGAGGTGTTTGCCCATTTAAATTTTTACGAAAGCTTTTTCCCTGAATGAATTCGGGTTTCGGTATGCCCGCATAGTCGGCCATCAAAGCCGAAAAATCAATATTCAAAATGATGTCATCAATACGCTGTCCCCCTCTAATTTCCTTGGGATATCGGATGACGAACGGCATACGTAATGACTCTTCGTAAATCAATCTTTTATCAAAAAAGCCGTGTTCCCCTAAGAAATAACCTTGGTCGGCCGTATAGATCACTACCGTATTGTCGGCTATACCCTCGGCCTCGAGATAGTCGAGCAATTTTCCAATGTTATCGTCGATAGCGGCCCCACAGCGCATGAAATCCTTAACCAATTTTTGATAGATTTTTTTTCGCATTTGAACACTGTCCAAACCTTCGAGCGGGTAAGGTAATCCAGGATAGGTAGTCCACCAATTATCCGGATCTTTTGTGGCATTGTCCCATCGCTGTCCTAAATTCTCCAGTTTTTGTCCAACAAAGGTTCGCCCGGTAGTTTCAGGGCCAAAATCGTATAAAGACGCAGGTTCCGGAATCTCTTCCCCCTCGTACAACGATGCGAAACGTTCTGGGTAATCGAAAGGCTCATGGGTAGCCTTAAAATTGCAAAACATTAAAAAAGGCTTGGATTTATCCCGGTTTTCTAAGTGTTCTATGGTCAAGTCGGTAATTACGTCGGTGGAGAAACCTTGGTATTCGCTACCTCCCGAACTATCATATCCATCTTTCCAATCTTCTTCTGTTTTTAGAATGGGATCCCAATATCGACCCTGTCCGGGCAATACGTTGAAATAATCAAAACCTTCCGGCTTACCGACCAAGTGCCATTTACCGATAATAGCGGTTTGATACCCATTTTTAGAAAAGGTCTTTGCAATATTAGGATGTCCTTCGGGCAAGGGCTCACTAAGCGTATATACCTGATTGATGTGGCTATACTGCCCCGTAAGAATGCTACCCCGGCTGGGCGTGCAAATACTATTGGTACAGAAGGCATTCTCAAGAACGGCACCTTCGGCCGCCAATCTCTTGATATTGTCATTCTTCACATAATCGGAAAGTAGACCTCCATAAATTCCCCACGCCTGTGACGTATGGTCGTCAGAAAGTATAAAAAGGATATTGGGTCTTTCTTTTTCGGTTTTGATTTGCCCATAGGCACAATTTCCTATAAATATCACTTGGATGCTAAAGAGTAAAAAGGGAAGAAATATTTTGGTCATATCTTTAAATTAAAAGGACCGACAATATAAAGAAGAATAATCAAAAACCACTTGGCGTTTTTATAAAGTATTACCAGCATTTATCCTACACAAGATATACCTCATCTTTTTTAGGAGAATTAGTTTATCTTTCAGATTAAAATGTAACCGATGAAAATAACCTTTTCCCTTTTACTGCTTATATTGGCCTTACCTCCACTTCATGCTCAAGAAGAGGAGGTTAAAACAATTCGAAAAATTCTACAAGAACAACAGGAAGCATGGTCAGACCATGATTTGGAAGGTTTTATGCAAGGATATTGGAAATCTGACTCCTTAACCTATTTTAGTGGTGGGCAAACTACCAAAGGTTGGCAAACCACCTTAGACAACTACAAAAAAGGATACCCTACCCCTGCCCATACGGGAACACTGAACTTTCGAATTGCTGAAATCACAAAAATCAATGATGACGCATACTATGTGATGGGGGAGTATTTTTTGACCCGTGAGGTGGGTGACTCCAAGGGTACGTTCATGATTATATTCAAACGGATCAAAGGAGAATGGAAAATCGTAGCCGATTCCTCTTGTTGACCCCTAATCTTCTATGTTTTCGGGAGTCTCATAATACACAATTCTGCGGGTCGTGTAGGTATTATCAGGTGTGACTATTTCCTTTACCCAATTATTGTATCGGCTACCATCGAACTGATAGATGTAGTGTTCGGCAGTAGTTATTAGGCCACGCTTCGTAGTCACCTCTGAAAGCACACCGTCTTTATCATACACATAGTGCACTTCGGATTGGGGCAGCCATTTCTGGGTTACACTATCCATGGCAAATTCGGCCTCGAAAATCAAATTATCTTTTCTGAGAATTTCCTTTTTCCTAGTGCTCAAGTCTCCGTTGATATAGTCATCGGTAACAATTTTGATCTCTACTGAATCTATTTTCTCACGTCGAACAGACTGGAGCAAGACATTATTTCGCTTTTTAATCATAACCGATGCGTCTTCCGAGTCGGTATACTCTATTGTTATTTCGTCCGTACCATTGGTATCGGTATGTACAATTTTTATCAATGCGCCTGTATCATCATAGTGATAAATATTTTTTTCCAAGGCCTCTTGTTCATAGGAAACAATATTTTCAACAACTTGCCTCTTTAATCCTGTGGTATCGAATTCGTATAAATTGGCAATAGAGGTTGCCGGGTCAAAAGTGTTGTCGTGGTAATTTTCTACTCTTTTTTCTATAAGCTCACCATTGCGGTATCTATAAAAGGTATTTTCATAGTCATCGTCGCTATATCGTGTAACGGCTTTTGACAGGCGCCCTTTTTGATCAAAGTGATACTCTTCTTTTCCATAATCGGTGATAACAAGCGCCGATTTCACTTCGCCAATCAAATCAAAATCCTCCACTTTAAAGGTTTTGATTTCTTGGGATGATAGTATCGAACTTAGGCTACTTGTCAGAATTATAATACTAAATACGTACCACTTTACCATGTTGCAAAATTAGTTGTTATTCGGTCAATGGGAAACAAAAGCCATGACAAATCGATGAAAAGAAAAACCCGTCAGGTTTCATTTTGATACCTGACGGGTTGTATTTAAAAGATTTATAGATGTATTATTTCACTTCTTCAAAATCTACATCTTCGACATTATCCCCTTCTTTAGCACCTGAATCCGCGGTATCTTCTCCGCCTGGAGCTTGACCTTCACCTTGTTGTGCTTCGGCTTGGGCCTTGTACATTTCTTCGGAAGCGACCTTCCATGCCTCATTGATTTTTTCCAAGGCTGGGGTTATTACCGCCAAGTCTTTACCTTCATGAGCCTTTTTCAGTTCTTCCAAAGCCTCTTCGATAGGCTTTTTCTTATCTTCGGAAAGCTTATCGCCAAATTCTTTCAACTGCTTTTCAGTCTGGAAAATCATGCTATCAGCTTCATTAAGCTTATCGGCCGTTTCTTTTGCCTTTTTATCACTTTCCGCATTAGCCTCGGCTTCGGCTTTCATCTTTTTGATTTCTTCTTCTGTCAAACCAGATGATGCCTCGATTCTAATATCTTGTGACTTCCCTGTTGCTTTATCGGTTGCGGAAACTTTAATGATTCCGTTCGCATCGATATCAAAGGTCACTTCTATTTGAGGCGTTCCTCTTGGTGCGGGCGGAATTCCATCTAAATGGAAACGACCAATTGTTTTATTGTCAGTCGCCATGGGTCGCTCACCCTGCAATACATGAATCTCAACGGAAGGCTGATTATCGGCTGCAGTGGAAAATACCTGTGATTTTTTTGAAGGTATTGTTGTATTTGCTTCAATCAACTTAGTCATAACACCGCCCATGGTTTCTATACCCAAGGACAAGGGCGTAACGTCTAACAATAACACATCTTTTACGTCTCCGGTCAGTACACCACCTTGAATTGCCGCACCGATCGCTACAACTTCATCAGGATTTACACCTTTAGAAGGTTTTTTTCCAAAAAACTTCTCCACAGCCTCTTGTACAGCAGGTATTCTTGTCGATCCACCTACTAAGATGATTTCGTCAATATCGCTCTTTGATAGTCCCGCAGATTTTAATGCGGTCTCACATGGTGCAATAGTTCTTTTCACCAAATCATCGATCAACTGCTCAAACTTAGATCGAGTAAGGGTTCGCACCAAGTGCTTAGGTCCAGATGCAGTTGCCGTCACATAGGGCAAATTGATTTCTGTTTGTGCTGAAGAAGATAATTCGATTTTCGCCTTCTCGGCGGCCTCGCGTAAACGTTGCAGTGCCATAGCGTCTTTGCGCAAATCGATTCCCTCGTCTTTATTGAACTCTTCTGCCAACCAATCGATTATTTTTTGGTCTACATCATCGCCACCTAAGTGGGTATCACCGTCAGTGGACAGTACTTCGAATACACCATCGCCAAGCTCGAGGATGGAAACATCATGCGTACCACCTCCAAAGTCAAAAACTACGACTTTTTGATCGGTATCCTTTTTATCAAGGCCGTAGGCCAAAGAAGCCGCAGTAGGTTCGTTGATGATGCGCTCAACGGTCAATCCTGCAATTTCACCAGCTTCCTTAGTTGCCTGACGCTGAGAGTCATTAAAATACGCCGGTACCGTGATAACGGCACGGGTTACATCCTGTCCTAAATAATCTTCTGCGGTTTTCTTCATTTTTTGAAGAATCATAGCCGATAATTCTTGGGGGGTGTATTTACGACCATCCACATCTACACGCGGTGTATCATTGTCACCTTTGACCACTTTATAGGGTACCCTTTCTGCTTCCTTTGAAGACTCGGAATACTTATTCCCCATAAAACGTTTTATCGAATAAATCGTTTTTTCTGGATTAGTTACCGCTTGTCGCTTCGCAGGGTCCCCCACTTTTATTTCGCCTCCCTCAACAAATGCAATTACCGAGGGGGTAGTTCGTTTTCCTTCTGCATTTGGGATTACCACGGGTTCGTTGCCCTCCATAACGGAGACACAGGAATTGGTCGTACCCAAATCGATGCCTATGATCTTGCTCATTCTATATGTTTTAAATTATTAGTGCTTTATTTTTTCGGTCGGTATGAGAATGACAAACAATATGCCAAGAGGCGGAGACCTGACATGATGTCATTTTTAGATTATTTGTTTAGGTAAATTAGAAAAACGAGCCCCCTTCATTAAAGTTTAGTCCAAGAAGTGCGGTTATTTTTATAATTTGCGCCTTACCTGAAAATACTTCAATACAAAATTTATGAAATCTAATCGCCGTAATTTTCTGAGAAAAGGCCTGTCATCTGCCGCTGGGTTTGCAGCCGCCTCCATGATTCCTTTTGACAGCTTTGGAATGGACCCCCAAGCGCACAAAGAAATTATTGTACCTGCCAAAGCGCATTCCAAACCGAAAGATGCTATAAGATTCTCAGTAATCGGAATAAATCACGGTCACATCTACGGCATGGTCGATTCATTGATCAAAGGTGGGGGTACCTTGGTTGAGGTATATGCTAAAGAACCTGACCTCTTAAAAAATTTCACTAAGAGATTTCCTGAGGTTACCATTGCCCGAAACGAAGACGAAATCATTCAAGACAATTCCATACAACTTGTAGCTAGTGCCGCGATTCCTGTCGAAAGGGCTCCAATAGGTATAAAGGTCATGAAATCGGGAAAAGATTACATGGTTGACAAACCAGGCATAGTTACCTTTGAGCAGTTTGATGAGGTCAAGAAAGTTCAAAAAGAAACCGGTCGAATCTACTCAATTACTTATAGTGAAAGACTTGGAAACCCAGCTTCGGTGATGGCCGGAGAACTAATACAGGAAGGGGCTATTGGAAAAGTAGTTCAACTCATAGGTCTTGGGCCCCATCGTATGCGTCCGGAAAGTCGCCCAGATTGGTTCTTTTATCCAGAAAAGGCAGGTGGAATTTTATGTGATATAGGCTCTCACCAATGTGATCAGTTTCTGTACTATACCAATTCAAAACAGGCAGAGGTAAGTATGGCACAAACGGGGAATTTTGATATCCCACAATATCCTGATTATCAAGATTTTGGAGATATGAGTGTACGCAGTGACCATGCCACAGGTTATATTCGCATTGACTGGTTTACCCCAGAAGGTCTGGGTACTTGGGGAGACGGCCGTACGTTCATTCTAGGGACCGATGGATATATCGAAATGCGAAAATATATTGACATTGCTGGGCGAGAAGGGGGCAACCATTTGTTCCTAGTCAATCAAAAGGAAACCAAGTATTATAACTGCAGCAATGTACACATGCCCTATGGTGAACAATTGGTCAGTGATGTGGTACATCGTACCGAAACGGCCATGGGACAAGCACATTGCTTTCTAGCTACCGAACTGGCCCTGACAGCTCAGAAAATGGCTTATAAATTGTCTACTTAAGTATTCGAAAAACTCAATTTTCAACAGTAATATCGGTGGATGCCTTTAAGCAAATGAATAGACGGCTGAACATGTCTTTGAAATAGCAAATCCACTTAACGGGAATAGACCTACATCTATAACTTCTCTAATTCACCATATCTATGGAAGCCATCAGTATTTTTGACATGCTTAAAATTGGTGTAGGGCCCTCAAGTTCCCACACCCTTGGTCCTTGGCGGGCAGCAGAACGATGGATTTCAGAACTTAAAGCCGCTGACCTCTTTGCTAAGGTAGTACAAATTAAAGTCCACATATATGGTTCTCTTTCCCTGACGGGAAAGGGGCATGCCACTGACTATGCCATTATGCTAGGCCTATCGGGTGCCGATCCGATTACCATACCCATTGATTCCATCCATTCTACCGTTGATACTATTAAAGAAACCCAAGCATTACAGTTTGATGGCAAGGTCGAACTTCCTTTTCGGCCTGAAACCGATATCGTTTTTCATAGTAAATTCTTGCCATTTCATGCTAATGGACTGCAATTCGAGGCCCTTTTCAAATCAGGGGATAAAAAAGTTAACACATATTACTCCATTGGTGGCGGTTTTGTAGTCACAAAAGAACGTAAGAATGCTAAAAGAAAACTTGATGCCTTTCATAATTTTCCATTTCCGGTACAGCATGGAGCAGAACTTTTGACTTATTGTAGGGGCCAAAATAAATCGATTTCCCAGCTGGTACTCGAAAATGAGCGATCGCTACGTTCCGATGAAGAAATTAACTTGCGCCTCAATCATATTTGGTCTACCATGCTTGAATGTATGTACATTGGCTGCCATACCGATGGGAAATTACCAGGTGGACTCCAGGTACGCAGAAGGGCGTTCGACCTCAATCAAAGTCTACTCAATGGCAGAAAGTCATATGAGAACCCCATAGAATGGCTAGAGACCATTCGCGGTACCGAAGTGAGATTCCGTGAAATATTGAAATGGGTCAGCTGTTTTGCCCTTGCCGTAAATGAGGTCAATGCTAGCTTGGGACGTGTCGTCACGGCTCCTACGAACGGTAGTGCAGGTGTTATTCCCGCGGTGTTAATGTATTACATGGTCATCGAAAACCATAATGCAGGCTTTGAGCAGATTAAAAGTTTTCTTCTTGTGGCCGGTGAAATTGGAAGTATTTTCAAAAAAGGAGCCACTATCTCCGCAGCAATGGGCGGTTGTCAGGCGGAAATCGGTGTTTCTTCCGCAATGGCAGCAGGGGCCTTAACGGAACTTCTTGGTGGAAGTCCGGAGCAGGTTTTAATGGCTGCAGAAATTGCCATGGAACATCATCTAGGTCTAACTTGCGATCCAGTGGCGGGCCTTGTTCAAGTACCTTGTATCGAGCGAAACTCCATGGGGGCTATAAAAGCAATTAACGCAGCCGAACTAGCCCTAGGATCTAATCCCAAAGATGCAAAAGTATCCTTGGACAAGGTTGTGGAAACCATGTGGCAAACTGCGAAGGATATGAGCTCGAAATACAAGGAAACTTCGGAAGGGGGTCTTGCCGTGGGAATCAATATCAGTGATTGCTAGATGTGAAATTTTCGATGAAAGCCCATAAAAGGCCAATTATCACTAGGTTCATCGACCTGCCGGTCTTACTTCAACCATTCTTTAACAGCTTTTCAAGTTGAACAACTATGTGTTTTTCAAAGCGAGCAGATTCCCTTTAGACCCAATCTTAATTTTGTTTTAAAATCATTCTTTCAATATCTTAGTATTCCTCCCCCGATAATGCACCCAAAGCATCAAAATGGAAAAAGAAAAACCTAAGGCGTTCATCAGCTATTCTTCATCAAACGGCGACTTTGCTGAATTGCTGAAAGTGAAGTTAGAGCAATCAGGAATAGAGGTCTGGCGGGATACTCATGAAATTGCAGCTGGTGAAGAATGGAGAAACGAAATTGATTACGGGCTTTTAAATTCAGATTGTATTATTATTATTTTGAACAAAAACGCTTCTAAGTCCCCTTACGTTACCTATGAATGGGCCTTCGGTTTGGGAAATGGAAAAAAGATAATCCCGGTCTTACTAGAAGATTGTGACATACACCCTAGAATTCGAGTATTGCAATACCTTGATTTTACTGAAAATAAAAGACCTTGGGGAGTGCTCGCCGAAAGAGTTCATCAAGTATTTAAAAAAAATATTTCGCAAAAAAATAATAAGGAACGGCTTTCTTTGGAACAAATATTCGAGGGCATACAATCTTTGGTGAACGCGACCGAAAAAAGAAGTGCCGGTTCAGGTAACTTGACCGCAGCAGCCAACAAAATGATGAATGCCGGTAATTATCTAAAGTCGGTTGAACTTGAATCACAGCGCATTCTCTGGGTAGACGATAATCCGGATAATAATATCTATGAAAGGGAGGCCCTAAAAACTTTAGGATTCGAATTCGATTTGGCTAAAACCACAAAAGAGGCCCTCAACTTGTTAATAAATACTTCGTATTGTGTAGTTATATCAGATATGGGTCGAGCTGAAGGTGCCCATGAAGGGTATGTACTACTTAAAGCCCTAAGACAACAAGGAAACCAAATACCTTTTCTTATTTATGCCAATTCAAACCGTTTAGAACATAAAATAATGGCTCAGGAAAAAGGTGCACAGGGAAGTACAAATAGGGCCGACGAACTCATCGACTTTGTAACGACCCATGCACGAACTAAGTCTTCATGACCTAAACAAACCTTGTGTGCTAGAGAACGTGAATCAACCTTACTTATTCGACCCGAGGCGTCACCGTGAATTTACGGAAGGAAATGGGGCCATGGTCACCTTGGATCAAGAACGGACCAGGTTCCGACTCCTTGCTATCCAGGGCTCCACCTGTGATTCCCGGAATATTCTGTTCACAAATTATGGTTTTCCCATTTGCCACCACGGTAACGCGACGCCCCACTAAGGTCACGTCATAGGTTTGCCATTCGCTGGCAGGATTAGCTGCCATTTCGTTCGGGGTCAAAAATCCGTAAATACCTCCGAACAAAACACTACTTGGTTCGCTGCCATGGTCGTCGGTTATCTGTATTTCGTATCGGCCTCGTAGATAAACGCCACTATTGCTTCCTGGAGGAACCTTAAACTCAATATGGGCCTTAAAATCATTGAATTTTTCTTTGGATACCAAATTGGCCCCGGACTCCGGACTAGTCAAAATACCGTCTTCAACAATCCACTGGTTTTCGCCCATGGCCTTCCATCCGCTTAGGTCTTTGCCATTAAAAAGTTCGATGGTTTCACCCCATTTTGGATTTTTGGTGTAGGGTATTTTCGGAGCCCGAACTGCAGTCCAGCTATAGGACTTTCCATCGGTAAATATCATCTCACCTTTTAGCCCATCTCCATCAACGCTACCTTCAAACTCCATATCTTGACCTTCAGGTTCCCATTGTTTGGGTATCGAAAAGTAAAATGTACCATCATCGATTTTCACTTCAGAAATGGGTCTGGCACTACCGGAAGCATAAACGAAACGGCCTACATAAGTACTCGTTCCGGAATGTGAAATCTCGAGCCATGAGGGTAGCTTTTTCCCATCTTTTTCGATGACCATATCCCATTTACCTTCAAAGGGGTTCGTATTGTTGGCATGTTGACCATATGAAAGTATTGAGGTCAACAGGGTAATCAGTGTAATACGGAGGGTGATTTTAATTTTCATTAGAGTGTTTTTTTATGCAAGCCCTAAATATATGAAAACTGAGAATATCTAAATAAAATTACGGGCAATTAGCATATATTCAAGAATGATCTTTTTTTTAAACGATGTCTTAAATTTATTAACTTTATACTCTTGATTTTTTAATAATATTCCAAAAAGAACCAAAAAATGAAACAGAAAAAGTCGAAATCGACGGCCAATTCACGTCGGTCATTCATTAAAAAAGGAGCATTGGCATCCTCAATATTTATTGTACCTAGGCATGTACTAGGGGGTGCTGGCTATCTTGCACCTAGCGATCGATTGAATTTAGCCGCCATCGGTTCGGGAGGAAAGGGTGCAAGCGATATTTTTAACGCCTCGGTCAATGGTCGAGAAAAAGTAGTCGCTCTTTGCGACGTCGATTTCGAAGGTTCTGCAAAAAAATCGGTCGAACGTTTTCCTAAAGCTAAATTATATGCAGATTACAGGGAAATGTTGGATAAGGAAAAGGGCATCGATGCGGTTACAATATCCACCCCCGACCACGTTCATGGTCCGGCCGCAGCCTATGCAATGGACAGGGGTGTTCATGTGTACGTTCAAAAACCAATGACCCATAATATTCAGGAAGCACGGAAGCTCACACAAATGGCCCGTGACAAAAAAATAGTGTCGCAAATGGGGAACCAAGGAGGGTCAAACCCGCTTTTGGGAATGGTTCAAAAATGGATCGACAATGGTTCCATCGGTGCCGTATCTAAGGTGCAAATATGGACAAATAGACCCGTTTGGCCCCAGGGTCATGCCATGCCAGAACCCAATGCAAGTCTAAAACCTGAAAGTCTCGACTGGAACCTATGGTTAGGTCCAGCGGAAAAAAAGCCGTATATACCCAACATACATCCCTTCAATTGGAGAGGATGGTGGGACTATGGAACTGGGGCCCTAGGAGATGTTGGCTGCCATTTGGTGGATATTCCTTTCCGTACGTTAGGGCTTAAATATCCGACAGACGCCGAATGTAGTGTTGGGTCTGTCTATTCTCAAATGTGGAATGCCGACTATCATCCGGAAGGCTGCCCTGCTTCGTCTTTTATTACCCTTCATTTTGATGCCACGGAAAAGTCGAAATCTCCCATTGAGATGACATGGAGTGATGGAGGTATTCGGCCCTCACATCCGGATATTATTCCTGCAAGCAATGACATTGGAGGTCCTGACAGTCAAAATGGCGTTCTTATTATCGGAGAAAAAGGCATCATTTCTACCAATATCAACGACAGTAGCCCATTAACCCCGAAACTATATTTGAATGATGGCACTACCGATTTCGGTCCAGAAACCGAATCTAACGAAGAGCCGGAATACGGTCACCAAAGAAAGTGGGTCGATGCTTGCAAAGCCGGCTTCAACAGCCCCGAACACCGAGCCCTGACTTCTTCTTTTGATTATGCCGGTCCCATGACAGAAACGGTTCTTATGGGCAACTTGGCTATTCGTAGTTATTTGTTACGCAAAGAGGATGATGAAGGTAAAATGGAGTTCTACGGCCGTAAAAAATTATTATGGGATGGTGAAAATATGAGAATCACCAACTTTGAGGATGCCAACCAATTTGTAGGACGCAATCATCGTACTGGTTGGGAAGTATAGGCTTTTCACATAAACCGTAGCACATGTTTGACATTTTAGGGGGAAGGCGATAGTACATCGTTTTTCCCCTAATTTTTTGATCCATACAAGTCTGATTCCAAACCTCCAATTTAAATATACCAATCGACGAGGCTTTTTCTTAAGTACTCTTATTCGCAAGGTTTTCTGCGCCGTGTATCAACAATATAAATAATCTGCCATCCTTTGTCGGTATCTTTTACCAACTGAAAAGAATTAACCCCACAGTGATGAAAATTATGGTTTAATCGAAACTCATAAGGCGTCCAAGCATGTGCCATTGGACCATCGATTTGAATAGTGAAATCTTTTATAATCTCTCTGAATTGAGTGGTTTTAGGAATACTCACGATAGATCTTAAAAAATGAACAAGTTCCTCGTCCTTAACCGTGACATTCCCTTCTTCTGTCATACTAATTGTTTGAATAACGACATCCTCGGAAATTGTTTCCTTGATTTTCATGGAATCTTGTGCATGAAAGCCTTCAAAAAAAGTTTCAATCGTCTTTTGAACCTGGGCTTTTTCCTCACCTTGACCAAAAAGTTGACTCACAAAAAGAAATAGAAGAAGTGATAGCACGTTTCTCATGAAAATAAATTTTACCAAACTTACTAAAAATTGCATCTCATCTCCATTCGAAACAATTGATCTGAGAACCGAGAATTGACAATGAGAATTCACAAACCCAACATTTTCATTACATTTATCCTTCAAAAAGTAATTTTTAAATGTCAACGGCAAAAAAAAAGTATAAAAGGGTTACGGTAAAGTCTCTCGTGGATATGAAACAAAATGGAGAGAAAATCTCTATGCTTACCGCTTACGACTATTCCATGGCAAAGATTATCGACTCGGCCAATGTGGATGTTATTTTGGTGGGCGATTCGGCCAGTAACGTTATGGCCGGTCATGAAACTACCCTACCTATAACTTTAGATCAAATGATATACCACGCATCTTCGGTAATTCGAGCCGTAGAGAGGGCACTTGTCGTTGTCGATATTCCCTTCGGCAGTTATCAAAGTGACCCAAAACAAGCGTTGCGATCTGCCATTCGAATTATGAAAGAAAGTGGAGCCCATGCGGTCAAACTTGAAGGCGGAATAGAAATCAAAGAATCGGTCAAAAGAATCTTAAATGCTGGTATACCGGTCATGGGCCACCTAGGTCTTACACCCCAATCTATATATAAATTTGGCACCTACACAGTGCGGGCAAAAGAAGAACAGGAAGCCGAAAAACTAATGAAAGATGCCGAGCTTTTAGAAAGGCTCGGGTGCTTTTCCATCGTACTTGAAAAAATTCCCGCAACATTGACAAAAAAGGTATCTGAAAGCATCTCAATACCAACAATCGGTATTGGGGGCGGTAAATTTGCAGATGGACAAGTATTGGTCATCCACGACCTTTTAGGCATGACCCATGAGTTTAATCCCCGATTTTTAAGAAGATACATGAATCTTTATGAAGAGATGGGAAGCGCCATCTCGCAATACGTATCGGACGTCAAAAGCATGGATTTCCCCAGTGATGAAGAACAGTATTGAGTAAAGTAAATGTCTTAACCAGGTTTCAGAATTATCGACAAACCCTAAAATGCTAAGAAAAACGGTTATTGTTGTTTTGGTATTGTTGAATATTGGTTGTGACCAACTTTCTAAAACCGTCGTTCGTAAGAGTGTCGAATCAAAAGATTATATCGAGGTAATCGAAAATCACTTTATCTTGACCAATGTAGAAAATACAGGAGCCATGTTGGGTTTTGGGCAAAACCTCCCTCCTATTTTGAAAATCATTTTTCTGCAAGTTTTACCTGTACTCGTTCTGGTCATTCTATTAATGCGGATTCTTTGGAAATCACATCTTAATGGTTGGCTCATTGTAGCTTTTGGCTTTGTCATTGGCGGTGGTATCGGAAACCTCATCGATCGTATTGCCTATGGGTCGGTAACTGATTTCTTTCAAATAAGATTGGGCATTTTCAAGACCGGTATTTTCAATATGGCAGATGTTTCGGTGACCATTGGCATACTATTGCTTTTGTTCTTTTCTATGAGTAAACAAAAATGGTCAATCTAGTGGACTCCAAAATCATTTCAAACCCCAATAACCTTAAGGTTCTATATGAAGACAATCACCTCATTGCCATTAATAAAAGACCTGGCGATATCGTGCAGGGTGATAAGACCGGGGACATGCCCTTGAACGAAGTAGTGAAATTATTTTTAAAGAAAAAATACAAGAAGCCCGGTAATGTGTATTTGGGGGTGGCACATCGCCTTGACCGACCGACTTCGGGCATTATTGTTTTCGCTAAAACTTCAAAAGTGCTACCCCGCCTTAACAAGCTTTTTGCAGAGAAAAAAGCAAAGAAAACCTATTGGGCAATTGTAAAAAATCTCCCTGAAAAAGATAGTGATACCCTAGTCCATTGGTTAAGCCGTAATACCAAGCAAAACAAATCGTATGCCCATACCCATGAAATAGCATCGGGAAAAAAAGCTGTGCTTGAATATCGGATTTTTCAAAAATTGAACAATTATTATGCCTTGGAAATCGATCTGCTGACTGGTCGACACCACCAAATTAGAGCCCAATTAGCCGCTATAGGGTGTCCCATTAAGGGAGATTTAAAATATGGTTTCGATAGAAGTAATAAAGATGCCAGTATTCATCTACATGCCCAAAGTCTTTCCTTTGTACACCCTGTTCAAAAGTCTGCGATTACCCTTACGGCATCCCCTCCCGATGACCCGCTCTGGAATATTTGTGCGAAGAAATAGTATATTAGTACAACTATAAAACACTATACCATGAAAAGAATATTTTCGCTACTTGTACTACCGCTACTTATGTCTTGCAGTACCTATAATTCCATTGATAGCTTTTACAATGCGCATAAAGCAGACAATCAGGTTACGGCGATAAGGATTCCTCATTTTATGCTCTCCTTACTTAGTAATATATCACCGGAAATGAAATCGTTGGTCGGCAATACCAAAGATTTAAGGTACATGCAATTTCCAAGCACTACCCCAGCGCGCACAAAATTTCTAAATGAACAAATGAATGGAATAACTGGCAGTTCGTTTATAGAGGTGTACCGCAAAAACGATAATCTTAAACGGAATGTAGTGTCTATAAGAGAAAAAAGGGATGTCGTAAAGGAAATATTAATTTACAACAACAATAATGATAGGGGATCCTTTTTATATTTCAATGGTAATTTTGACCCCGTAAAGGTTCGTAAAATGGCTAGTAATGAAGAGTTTATGAAGTTCGGGAATGATCTTATCGACCAATATAATTTGGGTACAAATACAGGTATCAATCAAGAGGGTGATTGACCAATCAAAAATGAAATTCCCTTCTTCTTCCTGAACCAATTATCGATATGACCGAACACTTTCTACAATAACGGAGGTCAGAATTAAGGCACCGCCAAAAATAGTGGTCAAAGTAGGTACTTCAGATAATGCGAGGGCCCCTATTAAAATACCGTATACGGGCTGAATACTACTTAGAATACTTATCGTAGTGATCGAGAAATGCTTGAAGCAATTAATAAACATGGTATGACCGAATACCGTGGTAATCAGCGCTAGCCCCAAAAGGGCTTCCCAATACTCTCCAATACCTCCAAGATCGTATGTAAAAAATGCCGGAATCAACAAAACACCTGAAATTGCCATTTGATATGCCATCAATAGAGAACCCTCATAACGATCAACTTTTGTTTTTAATATCAAATTACGAATGGCATAACATAAGGCGGAAAACAACCCAAAGCCAATGGCCACGGTATGTTCGTTCTTAAAACTAAAAGCCGGTACCAAGAGATAAACACCAAAGAGAACGAGGCCGCCAAGAAGCAGGTGCATCTTTTGAAACCTTACTTTCAAAAATAAGGGTTCCAAAAATGCGGTCATTACGGGGTATGTAAATAAAGAAAGCATGCCAATGGCGACATTCGAAAGTTGTAATGCCTGAAAATAACTTACTAGGTGTACCCCCATCAAAACACCGCACAGCAGAATAGGACCTCTGTCCTTACTACTGAGCCTAAAAGAGATGTTTTTCGCCTTACAATAAATAAATAGAAACAAAAATGCCAAGACCACTCTTAGGCCAATAGTTAAGGGCGGGGGTAGTACTATAAATTTACCGAAAGGCCCCGAGGTACTCATAAGTACCATGGCTAGATTAATTTCGAAAAAATTACGTGTATTAAAAGAGGATTGTTGACTCAATATCTATCTTATAACAGCCATGGCCTTTTCGCGTATAATTTGATCCACCGGCTTGTTTTCCAAGTGGCTTTCAAGCCAAGAAATAATATCTAAATATAGAAATGCCCGTTTTTCATAAGGATGGTCTTCATATTTTTTCAATTCGTTATAAAGTTTCAGAAACTCATTTTTCAACTCATGGGGATATATGTTTCCAAGATTACGTAAAAATTTAATCATCTCCTTTTGCACGGCGTGTAAATCGTTCATCTTCAACAAGAACTTGTAGGTGCTCTTCAACTGAATTTCTAAATGATAATCCATACCTGCTTCATAATGAGCTACCAAACTTAATACTCTGGCAAAACACATTAAATCCTCACGCATCTTTAGATTCTTATTATTAATAATTTTTTTCAAAAACTGAATGCATGTCTTGTTATCTCCGACACCAAAGTACAAGCAAGCAATTTTATAGTACAAAATCATGATATGATGAGCATCGATTCGGTCTTTATGCTTGTTGATTCCGTATTCAATGATTTTCACCAAATACAGTCCCTTTTTAAAAGTACCTTCTAGAAAATGTAGGTTTAATTTATTGGCATTGATATATAAAAAAGTCAATGAGGCAATGTTGTCGTTTTTTGGAAAACTCTTACTTTGAACCACTTTTTCCAAACGGTCAAGCGTATGTTTGAATTGAGAACTGTATTTGACATAAAATAAAGATTCCAAGAGATAGTGGTTGCCCTTAAGAAAGAAAACGGGGTTTAGCTGAATCTGTTCTTTTTGATCATAAAATAGGTCGACCCATTTGCTCGCATATTTATAAGAGGACAAAAAATCCTGTATTAGAAAACTATACCATAGATGTGCTTTGTACAGCCATAACTTTTCACGAAAACCGAGGGTTTCAATTTGGTACTTTGGAAGATGACTTTCAAAATATTCCTTTACCCTAATAAAATCTTCATCGCTTCTAACATAGCCTACCTTAAGCATGATGCCGTAAAGTTGAAGCGATAAATTCGACAACTTGCTAGTCATGACGTTCTGCGCCGAGAGCTGCTTTGCTTGCACCGCCAACTCGTCTGCACGATCGGGAATACTACGGGTGATGTATTGGGTCTCGATAATTTTTTCGAGTTCCACAATCTCATATGCTATATTCTTTTCTTCATTCTCAATGGCAGTCGACTTGGCCTTGTCCAAAATTTTCAAACTCTGCTTGTAAAGACCCTTTTGATATAATATAGTAGCAAAATCAAGTTGCTCCCTAATCTGCACCCTTATACTTTGGTTTACGGGATTCAAGCGTAAGCTGACCAATATCTGTTTATAAAGATGGGCTTTAAGATTAGAAAGTTGTGATTTTTTGACAATACCGCTATCGAGTATGGTTTTTTCATCATATTTTTTCATCTTGTCCATCAAGTTGAACAAGGCTAAAAATTTGGCATCGGTATTCACCCCCAGCCTACCTACATATAATTTGAATTGGCGTTTTTCAGATTTTGAAAGTGATTTTATCAACACGAACAAAGCATCTCTATGCGCATTTGTCATCGTAAAAATTATTCTTTAATACACTGTTTATCAATTAATTAAGCAATCACAAAACCTACTTAACGTTGTACATTGCCCTGTAAACTTTAGGTGGTTTGCCCTATTGGTTATATATTCGTACAATCTCGCTAAACTACACAAAAATAATGAGTAAAGATAAGGTACAAATTTTTGATACGACACTTCGAGATGGAGAGCAAGTACCCGGTTGTAAGTTGGATGCCGGACAAAAATTGGTAATTGCGGAACGATTAGACCAATTGGGTGTGGATATCATAGAAGCAGGCTTTCCTATATCAAGTCCGGGGGATTTCAAATCAGTCTCACAGATTTCCGAATTGGTTAAAAATGCTACCGTTTGTGGACTAACTCGTGCTGTAAAAAAAGACATAGAAGTTGCGGCGCAAGCACTGAAACTTGCCAAAAAACCACGTATACATACCGGAATAGGGACATCGGACTCACATATTAAGTATAAGTTCAACTCTAATCGCGATGCCATTATCGAACGTGCGGTGAGTGCCGTAAGCTATGCGAAGACTTTCGTAGAAGATGTTGAATTTTATGCGGAAGATGCGGGTCGTACCGATAATGAATTTTTAGCGAAAATTTGTGAAGCTGTGGTCAAAGCTGGAGCAACGGTCTTGAACATTCCTGATACCACGGGATATTGTCTACCTGAAGAATATGGCGCGAAGATGAAATACTTAAAAGAAAATGTGACAGGTATTCACAAAGCCACCCTGTCTTGCCATTGCCATAACGATTTAGGACTTGCCACTGCCAATTCGATTGCCGGCGTAATAAATGGAGCCCGACAAATAGAATGTACCATCAACGGAATTGGGGAACGAGCCGGTAATACCGCCCTCGAAGAGGTTGTAATGATTCTCCGGCAGCACCCCGATCTCAACCTCGATACGAATATCAATAGCAAATTACTTTATGATACGAGCCGTATGGTCTCAGAAAAAATGGGTATGATCGTGCAGCCAAATAAAGCTATTGTTGGTGCAAACGCTTTTGCGCACAGTTCGGGCATACACCAAGATGGTGTTATCAAGAATAGGGAAACTTATGAGATTATTGACCCCGTAGACGTCGGTGTTAATGAATCCTCCATTGTACTTACCGCTAGAAGCGGACGGGCCGCCTTGGCCTATCGCGCAAAGATTGTGGGGTATGAGTTGACAAAAAAGCAGCTCGACGTAGTGTATCAAGAGTTTTTGAAATTTGCCGATGAGCACAAAGAGATATCGGATAACGATATTCCAAAAATTATTGAGACCAGCAAGCTTAAAATCGAAAGTGTTTCGCAATAAACATTTAAAAGCCTGCTCCTTCTTGTTTTACGCTTAAATTTTTTGTTAATTTAATTAGTAAGGGTCTTATTATCCTTCTCCTAAACTAGAAAATCTTAATTAGGTATTCTAGAAAAAAGGATTAACAGTCGTATTACCTTCCTATATGCAACTAAAGATTGCCCTTCTTGGGGGAGATGGCATCGGACCAGAAGTTTTGGCCCAGTCCATAAAGTGTTTAAAGGCGGTCGAGGAGACTTTCAATCATCGTTTTGAATACGTAGAGGCGCCCGTTGGTGCCGTTGCCATATCGAATATGGGAAAACCCCTACCCAATGAAACATTAAAGCTTTGTCGAGAAGCCGATGCCATTCTATTCGGAGCCATTGGCGCTCTAGAATATGACAACAACCCGGAAGCGAAGGTTCGTCCCGAGCAGGGCCTACTCCGACTTAGAAAAGAATTAGGTCTTTATGCAAATATTAGACCTATTAAAATGTTTCCGGCACTTTTGAAAAATTCGTCCTTAAAAGAAAAAGTGGTTGCCGAAACCAATATGGTCATTTTTAGGGAACTCACCGGTGGTATCTATTTCGGTGAAAAAAAGATAAGCCCTGATGGTACGCAAGCTTCCGACCTCTGTAGCTATTCCGAAGGTGAAATTAGTCGTATCGCCCACTTGGCCTTTAAAGCAGCGAAAAAAAGAAGAAAAAAATTGACTTTGGTCGACAAAGCCAATGTTTTGGAGTCATCACGGCTATGGCGAAAAACGGCAACCGAAATAAGTAAAAGTTATCCCGAAATTGATTTTGAATGCCTTTTTATTGATAATGCAGCCGTTCAATTAATGATGAAGCCCAGCAAATTCGATGTAATTCTTACCGACAATATGTTTGGCGACATCCTGTCTGGACTCGGAAGTGTGATCATCGGTTCTGCAGGGTTGCTTCCTTCCGCATCAATCGGTGAAGAAAACGCTATGTTCGAACCGTTACATGGCTCATACCCCCAGGCAAAAGGTAAAAACATCGCCAATCCTTTGGCATCCATATTGAGTGCCGCCATGTTATTGCAGCATTTCGGTTTGGATGAAGAGTCGAACGCCATTGTCGCCGCTGTGCACAAATCTTTATTTAAAAAAGTAGTCACTTCGGATATTCTGGGAAGTAGTAAATATGGTACTGAGTATGTAGGTGATTTTGTGGCAGAGAACATTGTGGACTCGGAAGAGAACCGTAAAATCAATGAAGAGAACATTGGCTTAGGCAAGTCAACCATCATATAGTGAAACTACTTTCCCTATTTATTTAGCAACTGCTATACAATGCCTATGATGGTCAAACCGCTCAGAAAAATGGAGCCTATCGAACTTTATGACCCCTTTTCAAAAAAACTTTAAATCAAGGTATTCTATATTGAATGTCTTGGGGCATTGTTTTATCTTTGCCCGCATCAAAACTGACCAATGCAGATTTCGTACAACTGGCTAAAGCAATTTTTGAAGCTTGAATGGGATTCCCGACAAACCGCAGAGCTCTTAACAGATTTGGGACTAGAAGTGGAGGGCATAACCCCTTTTGAATCTGTTAAAGGCAAGCTGAAAGGTGTGGTAGTAGGCCATGTTCTTTCCTGTGAGAAACACCCAAATGCAGATAAGCTAAAACTGACCTCCGTCGATATCGGTGGAAATGTGCCTTTACAAATTGTATGTGGAGCACCAAATGTGGAACAGGGGCAAAAAGTACCCGTGGCCACCATAGGAACTACCTTATATACCCCAGAAGGAGAAGCTTGGAAAATTAAAAAGGGTAAAATCAGGGGCGAGGAAAGCCACGGTATGATATGTGCTGAAGACGAACTGGGCCTAGGCGGCAGTCATGCGGGCATTATGGTGCTTGAAGACTATTTGGAACCAGGTACACCTTGCTCAGAGGTATTTTCCATAGAAAGTGACGAGGTTTTTGAAATAGGCCTTACTCCGAACCGTGCTGATGCCATGAGCCATTTTGGTGTCGCTAGGGACCTGAAGGCGGGTCTCAAACAAAAAGAAATCAATATAGAATTGATTACACCATCGATTAGCAACTTTAATATCGATAATCGATCTCTAAAATTACAGGTAACCGTTGAAAACAGTAAGCTTGCTCCAAGGTATTGTGGCATCACCTTGAACAACCTTATAGTTCAACAATCTCCAAATTGGTTGAAGAATAGGCTCCTCGCCATTGGGCTAAAGCCTATTAATAACGTCGTAGATGCTACAAATTATGTACTTCATGAATTAGGCCAGCCCCTACATGCTTTTGATTTTGATCGTATATACGGGAAAAGCGTGGTGGTAAAAACACTAGCCGCCGGAACTAAATTCGTCACTTTAGATGGAGAAGAACATACATTGCACGAAGATGACTTAATGATTTGCGATGCCGAAAAACCTATGTGCATTGCTGGTGTATTTGGTGGCATCAATACCGGTGTAACAAATAATACGACCTCTATTTTCTTAGAAAGTGCTTATTTTGATCCTGTTTCAATTCGAAAGACCGCGAAGAGACATGGTTTAAACACCGATGCTTCCTTTCGTTTTGAGCGTGGTATCGATATAGAAAATGTGGAGTATGCCCTGAAGAGGGCTGCCCTTTTGATCAAGGAAATTGCGGGAGGAGATATAACTTCCGACATCATTGATCTTTATCCGAAACGGTTCGATGAACATGAGGTATTTCTAACCTTTCGAAAAACCCATTCGCTTATCGGTCAAGAAATTCCTCAAGACACCATCAAATCGATATTGGCCTCGCTTGATATCAAGGTCAAAAGCGTAACGGAAGCAGGTCTCGGTCTCTCCATACCCTCCTATCGGGTCGACGTGCATCGAGAAGTAGATGTTATCGAAGAGATTCTAAGGGTCTATGGCTACAATAATGTCAATTTTAAGAACAAACTGAGCGCTTCGATTGCACCAGTTTCAATTTTTGAAGATTATAAATTACAGCGAACGATTGGCGATTTATTGGCCGCTCAGGGTTTCTTCGAAATAATGACAAACAGCCTGACCGCTCCAAATAATATTTTAGAAACAGCAGATAGCGAAGAAAGCGGGGCTATTACAATGCTAAACCCCTTAAGTACAGACCTGTCGGTAATGCGCACTTCAATGCTATTTACAGGACTCGAAACCGTTGCATATAATATCAATAGAAAGAATCAAAATCTTAAGTTCTTCGAATTTGGTAAAACGTATCATCAGAATGGTACGGAACGAACCGAAAACAAACATCTCTGCCTTTTTATTACAGGAAGCCGGCATAAAGAGAGTTGGGCTGTTTCTGAAAAGAAGACAGATTTTTATTTTCTCAAATCTCAAGTAACCAACATACTACAAAGATTGGGAATTCAAGATGTCAGGCCTGTTTTTGACCCAAGCCCCGTATATTCAGAAAGTATCTCGTTATATTCCAATTCTAAAAACCTTGTTTCCTTAGGTTCAGTGAAGAAATCGTTACTTTCTAAAATGGACATCAAGCAAGAACTTTATTTCGCCGATTTCAATTGGGACAATCTTATAGAATTGACCAAAGAGAATAGTATATCATATCGGGAGATTCCAAAATATCCAATGGTAAGACGTGATTTTGCCTTGCTTTTAGATCAACAAACGACTTTTCAAGAAGTTTATGACCTAGGTTTCAGAGTAGAGAAAAAGCTTTTAAAAGACATCAATCTTTTTGATGTATATACGGGGAAAAATCTGCCAGATGGTAAAAAATCGTATGCGGTAAGCTTTACCTTAAGGGATACAAAAAGCACCCTAACCGATAAACAAATCGATCGTATAATGGCTAAACTTCAAAAAAGCTATAAGGAAGAGCTGGGTGCCGAACTTAGATAGACGGCAAAAAGCTAGATTTTAGTGTTGGGTAGAATTACGTTATCAATTTCATGGATAACACCGTTACTTTGATTTGAATCGGCAACTATAATGGTGGCGGTATTTCCATGACTATCACGTAAGATAATATCCAAACCCTTCATAGTTGCTACAATTTCATCGCCTTGAACGGTTGTGAATGCGGCCTGGCCCCCACCTCGCGACATGGCCTTCAAAATCTTTGAGGCAGAAAGTTTTCCAGCAACAATATGATAGGTAAGCAATTTTTTAAGTTCTTCTTTGTTACTAGGGTCTAAAAGATAATCTAGGGGTTTTCCCGAAATATTTTCGAAAGCCACATCAGATGGGGCAAAAACCGTGAATGGTCCTGCTTCATCCAATAAATTTTCCAAATCTGTCGCTTGAATTACCGTCAATAGAGTCTGATGTGTATTCGATGCCGCCGTAGAACCGACAATTGATTTGGTTTTATTCACCTTGAATTGAGCAGATGAATTATAAGATTGTTGGGCACTTGCAAAGAAGGAAAATGTTAAAAACAGAAGTAGACTAGGTCTTAGGTATTTCATAAAACTGTTGGGACTATTGCTTATGTTATCGATAAACTGCTTAATTTCTCGGTTAATTTACAACCAAAGCCTAAATATTAGGTGAAAATAAAAGAGATTCTCTTATTGATTTAACTAAAAATTAACATTTAGGCCTACATATCAAAATTTAAGTCCCTTATGAATTACTTAAATTTGAGGTAATTGCTAATTAAAGAAGAAAAAATGCTTTTGAAGAAAACTAATATCCAGGAAAGGCTCGCCCGCGCGAAAATCAATAATCCAGTGCCAAGTAGTCTGATGGCAGAGGTACAGAAAATATTAGATGCAGATACTCATGCAAGAAGTAAGATAGAAGGGAATATAGTGAAAAGTCAAAACGGGGATGTCAATTTTTTCAATATTGATCTCTTGGAGACTGAAAACATCTACCATATTGGGCAAATCAAGGAAATATGCATTACCTACAGACTTCGTTTTTTGGACACTAAATATTTCAAAGGCCCTATTCCTCAAGAAGCCATTTCAAAAATAAAAGCCCTAGAAAAGGCCCACAACACAGAAATAAAGGGATTCAAAATAATTGCTCCTTCGAAACTTTTTAAATTAGAGGATAAAGATGACCCGCTTCTTTTTGCGCCTATTGGTAACGGCTATTTTTACCTAGTACATAAATGGGGCAAAGACTTGCACCCCTTGAGAAAGTTTTTAGTATGGCCTTTTAAAAATATTGTGAATCTAACTGCGATTACACTGCTAATTAGCTATCTGGTTACTTTAGTGGTTCCTGATGGCCTATTTTCAAAACAAAGTTCAAACGCTGAATTTTGGATTATTTTCTTCTTTATGTTCAAATGTATAGCTTCAGTGGTTATCTTTTATGGATTTGCCTTAGGAAAGAATTTCAACCATGCGATTTGGAACAGCAAATACTTTAATGCCTAAAAAATTGGATTCTGTTTCAACCTACTTTCGCACATAGAGAATAGAGAATGGAAATAGGAAAACCATCTGTTATTTGAAATACAGGGCATAGGGAATGCCATCAACATCTAGGTTGTCAATAAATTTAGGCTCTGGTGCCGGTTTTACACGCATGATGCCACCCTGTTCGCTACCATTTACTTTTTTATAGCCTATAATGAGCAAATTGTTGTTTTCATCATAGCGGACCATAGTGGTTTTTTCAATATCAAATTCAAAATTCCGTTGCGCTTCGGTCAAGAAGTTCTCGAAGGCATACAAGGTTAGCGTGTTAATCTTGAAATCATAAATAGCCGATATTACAGGATAACTGCTAAATGACTCCGTAGGCATTTCATAATACATTTTTCCGGAACTATCAAAATGTGTAGCTTTCGATGCTATAAAATTCGGGAGAGCAGTTTCACCGTAATTCGTATAGGTCTTTGACATGGTAACGCTATTCAATGTAGTGTGCAGTTGATCGTAACCAATAATAATATTTCCCTCGGGATTTCTAAAAATTCGATGGGCATCAAAACCAATGAGTTCCTCATATAATAACGCTTTGGTTTGTACATCAAAAACAGAAATTCCATTTTCGCCGGTCACTTCGTCATCGGAAGTCAATATAAACAATCTATTATTGGCGATAGCGAGTTGTAAAGGCCTAAGACTTATTGAAGCATCTATATGGCTTATTTCAGGTTCGGTAAGATCAATCATTCTGACATAATAATCATTAACTTTCGACGTCACTTCCAATTCATAGGCAATGAAAAGTTTCCCTGGCATCTGAGCAATGGCCTTTGTGGTTACTGCACAGGCATTTAAGTCATCGAATACGGAGTAGGTCTTTAAAGAATCAGCCTCAAAATCTTGTATCGTAACTGTTATAGAACAATCTGTTTTTCTGTGAAGTATACTTAATACCTGCCCATCCTCAAAGGTTAATTCAGGCAAGCTTTGATCTTCAAATGTACCAGATGCCGTAGATATGGCCAGATCTTGACCTTCAGTTTGAAGAAACAAATTTTTCAGCAAATTGTTTTTTGTCACAAGCAAGGTATAGCCTGATTCAAGCGTTCTTTCCTCTGGATTATTTTCAGGGACATCACTGGATTTACTGCAACCAAGCACAAACAATACCGTGGCGGCATAGATGAGATTGTAGGTTTTCATGATGTAAAATTTGGGTCTTACACTATTTTAAACGGGCACGGCGTACATTTTTTCACGTTGCTCTTTCAGTGCCTTGTCAGACATATATTCTTCAAACGATAAATATCTATCAATGTTGCCTTTAGGTGTCAATTCTATAATACGATTTGCAACGGTTTGAGCAAATTCGTGGTCATGTGTCGTTAATAGAACCGTACCCTTGAAATTTTTCAAGGAATTGTTGAATGCCGTTATGCTTTCTAGGTCTAGATGATTGGTCGGCTCGTCAAGCATAAGTACATTGGCCCGCATCATCATCATACGGCTCAACATACAACGAACTTTTTCACCTCCTGATAACACGGTACACTTTTTAAGAGCTTCTTCGCCACTAAATAGCATTTTGCCTAAAAAGCCCCTGATGTAGACTTCTTCACGTTCTTCTTCAGTTTTGGCCCACTGCCTTAACCAATCGACCAGACTAATATTTTCGGTAAAATAATCTGAATTGTCCGCAGGTAAGTAAGACTGGTTCGTAGTTACGCCCCATTGGTATTCCCCTTCGTCCGGCTTTTTATTAGCGTTGATAATTTCGTAAAAGGCCGTGGTAGCCCTCGAATCCTTAGAAATAACGGCGACTTTATCGCCCTTGGCCAAATTGATGTTTACATTTTGAAACAATACATCGCCTTCATCGGTAGAGGCCGCTAGTCCCTCTACATTCAATATTTGATCACCTGCCTCTCTTTCCCTGTCAAAAATAATAGCAGGATACCTTCTGCTGGAAGGTCGAATATCTTCAACCTTTAGCTTGGAAAGCATCTTCTTACGAGAGGTAGCCTGCTTACTCTTGGCTACGTTGGCACTAAATCGGGCAATGAATTCTTGAAGCTCCTTGGCTTTTTCCTCCGCTTTTTTATTTTGCTGTGCCCTTTGACGCGCAGCGAGTTGACTACTTTCATACCAAAAGGTGTAGTTGCCCGAATATAAGTTTATCTTACCAAAATCAATATCGGCAATGTGGGTACAAACAGAATCTAAGAAATGTCGATCATGCGAAACCACGATTACCGTATTTTCATAATCGGCCAAGAAGTTTTCCAACCAATGAATGGTTTCATAATCCAAGTCGTTGGTAGGCTCATCCATAATCAATACATCAGGATTACCAAAAAGCGCTTGTGCCAATAAGACCCTTACTTTGAGCTTAGAGTCGATCTCTGCCATCGTAGTATGGTGCAGTTCCTCAGGTATACCAAGGTTCGATAAAATGGAAGCGGCATCGCTTTCGGCGTTCCAGCCGTTCATTTCTTCAAATTGAACCTGCAACTCACCGATTCGATCCGCATTTTCATCACTATAATCGGCATAAAGTGCATCTATTTCCTTCTTGATCGCATACAAAGGTTTATTTCCCATTACTACACTTTCTAAAACCATAAATTCATCATATGCATTATGGTTCTGTTCTAAAATAGACATTCTTTTTCCCGCTTCAAGGTTGACCTTGCCGGACGTAGGTTCGTTCTGCCCGGAGAGAATTTTAAGAAAAGTTGATTTTCCCGCTCCATTAGCCCCAATAACGCCATAACAATTGCCTTCGGTAAAACTTACATTTACTTCGTCGAACAACACTCTCTTTCCGAATTGAACCGACAGATTTGATACTGATATCATAGCTTTTTCCTCATTTGAAAATTCCGTGCAAAAATAGACAAAAAATAACCGTATGCCCAATAATCCTTTAAACCTTACACTTCAACGAGTACGTTAACTTAAAGTCCTAATTTTTAACTAGCTATTAACAGCGTGGCGCATATCGGTTACTTATTTTTGAAGGTTAGATAGTGGATTTCTTATGGATAGACAATTACTGTACTTGGTCCTTTTATTTATTGTGGGTTGTGGAGAGGGAGAAAAAAAAGAATCAAACATTTTTTTTGCCGGTGAAATAGTTAATCCTACCGACAGTAAAGTTTTTTTGTATAAAGGGGACGCTGTTATTGATTCGGCCGCTCTAGACGAACAGAATCGTTTTGCGTTTTCTATTGACTCTATTGAAGATGGGCTCTACCATTTCAATCATTATCCCGAATTGCAATATGTATATTTAGAACGAGGCGATAGTTTGATGATGCGCCTGAATACTATTGATTTCGATGAATCCTTGATTTTTTCTGGAAAAGGGGAAGAAATTAATAATTTTCTACTTGAACTCTTTTTATCACATGAAGATGAGGCTGATCTGATTCGTGAATTATATAGACTAGAGCCCACTGATTTCACCGATAAAATTGACTCTCTTCAGGAAATCAAACTCGATGAGTTGGCCAAGCTCGTCAATGAAAACAAAATTTCCGAAAAAAAGGAGAAAGTGGCCAAGGCCAGTATTGTGTACAATTACAATACCTTCAAGGAAAAATATCCTTTCAAGCATAAATGGTTGACCGGTGCTCAAAAGATAGTGAGCCTGCCAACAGACTTCTATTCTTACAGAAAGAATCTGACATTTAATGACAAAGACCTTACCTATCTCAGACCGTATTATAATTTTATGAATACCCTCGTAGGTAATATGTCGTTCATGTCATGTTATGGAGACTGTGGTGAGGGCAATGAGGCAGTTCGAAATCGGTTACATTTTAATAAACATAAGCTGAAATTGATTGACAGCCTCATGCAGGAAAAAGAGCTCAAAGACAACCTTTTTAGATTCGTTGCATTCGATTATCTTCTTAAAGCCCATCAAGACAGCGAAAAAAACAATGAAGAATTTATAGAGGAGTTTCACCGGCTATCGAATAATAACAGGCATATGGACGAAATCGATGCGCTTTATGAATCGATAAAGAATATGCAACCGAATAAAAGAATTCCCGATGTACTCGTTTCGGATGTCGATGGCAATCAAGTTTCATTAAAACAAATAGCAAGTAAAAACAACAAAACAGTTTTCTATTTTTGGTCGGGAACCAATAGGAGCCACTTTGACAATCTTCGAAAAAGGGTTGCCTATCTTTCCCATTCAAAACCTAACTATTCTTTTGTGGGCATCAATTTGAAAACCACCGAACCAGTTTGGAAGACCATGTTGGAAACTTCTGGTTTAGATAAATCCCTTCAGTATCGAGCGGTAGATGTCGATAATTTATCGAAATCCCTAATCATTGATAAACTCAATAAATGTATTATTACGGAAGACGAGATTATCGTTGATGCCTTTGCCAACGTTTACGAATCTTTCTAAAAAAAACGAAGCTGTTTTGCTCTAAAAAAGCGTAGTGTACCATCTCCCTGTTGAAATGGTTACCTTCCTTCCATAAAGACATTCATAACGACCGCACTCATAGGCATTTTTATTTTTTTTCTTCTTTACGAATCATGCTCGTTTACAAAGCACCTAAAATGATTCCTAAAAATCACCGCCGAAAAAAAGCCAAGCTGCGAATTTTGCTAAAAAAAGATGCAAAGCTTCGAACTTTGCATCTCTATATTTGATAAAAATAAATCGGTATGCTTTTAGTTTCCCTTTTTATAGTCAGCCAAAAACTTCTCTAGACCGATATCAGTTAATGGATGTTTCAAAAGACCTGTAATTGATGATAACCCTCCGGTCATTACATCCGCTCCGACCTTTGCACAATCTATTACGTGCATCGTGTGTCGGATAGAAGCAGCCAATATCTGGGTTTCAAACGCATAATTGTCATAAATATGACGAATTTCGGCGATCAGGTTTAAACCATCGGTTGAGATATCATCTAACCTTCCAATGAATGGAGATACATAGGTTGCTCCTGCTTTTGCAGCCAGTAGCGCTTGACCTGCAGAAAATACCAAGGTACAATTAGTTCTGATTCCCTTATCGGAGAAATATTTAAGTGCCTTTACCCCATCCTTTATCATGGGTACCTTCACTACAATTTGATCATGAAGTTCCGCCAATTCTTCACCCTCTTTTACAATGGCATTGAATTCCGTCGCAATGACCTCCGCCGACACGTCACCGTCAACAATATTGCATATATCTACATAATGTTTCAAGATATTATTTCTTCCTGTAATTCCCTCTTTAGCCATTAGGGAGGGGTTTGTAGTAACGCCGTCGAGCACACCTAGTTCTTGCGCTTCACGAATTTGGTCTAAATTAGCAGTGTCTATAAAAAACTTCATTATTAGTTGTTTTGTTTAATTTAAAATTATGCTTGTAACAGCAATATTAAAAGTATTGCTTTTGTACGAAATTACAATTTATAATGGTTAAGCAATAGCTTCTCGAATACTTTATCAGGCAATATCTTTTTTAACCGTGTAGAGAATTTTTGCATAGGTGCTCCCACTTTATAGTGTACTTTAGGACTTTTGGTGTTGATTACCTTCAATACCTCTTTGGCTACCAAAATCGGGTCGTCCCCCCCATCGACATCTTCATTGATCATCTTAAGGGTATTCCCATAAGGCTCCTTGTAAGGAGAATCTTCATAGATAGGTACATGGTAGCGACCTGCAGCAATATTGGTGGCAAAATCACCCGGGGCCAAGGTAGTGATCTCAACACCAAAATTTTTAACCTCCATACGTAAAGCTTCTGTTAAGGTAGCGAGTGCAGCTTTTGTTGCAGAATAGACTCCTCTGTATGGAAGCCCCATATAACCGGCTATAGATGTTATATTGATGATATGGCCGAAATTCTGCCTTCGCATTTGAGGCAGTACGGCTTTTGCCATATGTATCGGCCCGTGAACATTGGTATCGAACACTTTTAAAATTTCTTCATGCGGGGTTTCCTCGATGGGCCCGGTAATACCAACTCCTGCATTGTTCACGAGAACGTCTATTCGACCCTCCCTATCGAGAAGGCTTTTGACGGCAAAGGCAATACTGTCTGGATGGGTTACGTCAAGTTCTAAAAGTTCAAACCCTTCAAATTCGGAGTTTTTTAACAAACTACGAGTGGTTCCATATATCTTGAACCCCTCTTCCTTAAGATAAAGCCCTATTGATTTTCCAATACCCGAAGACCCACCAGTGATAAGTACGACTTTTTTTTCCATAGAATTGCAAAATACGTATTATTGAAAAAATTTATATTGAAAAAAGGTATTTCATTTCGCCGAAATTAGCGTAGTAACGAAAAGAACAGAAGTTTTTACTGATACCATCGAAACTTTTATTTTATAAAAATTGTAGCGCAGGTATAGACTTGATGGGAAAGGATGTTAAAGAAAAATAGGGCACAAAAAAACGGCAAGCTACCTACATCGCACCGCTACGACCGTATACCCTTGCTGCGTTCCCACCCTGGGGGATTCTACAGGAGCTGGTCGTGTAGGACTTGCCGACCGCAAATATACAATCTTTTCTAGCTTTTTCAATCGTTTCACGATCAAATTTTATATGCAAATATTCTATAGAGTTCATTATTTTTGTCCACATATCCTTTTAAAATCTTGAGATTAATAGAACCACATGAACATTTTAAAATATTTTTCCCTGAATTTATTTTTAGCACTCTTTATAGCCTGTGGAGGGGACAATTCTCCAACGGCGCTTTTTGAAATACAACTTGAGGGAAACAAAAACGTTTTTCAAGAAAACCAAGTCGTAAACGTTTCTATCGAAAACAAAAAAAATAAAACCATTGATGGAATTATCTATTCAATCGATGGCAACGAACTTCCAATTAAAGATGGCAGTATTTCCCTAAATACCGATCAGTTGGGAGATAAAACCTTAAAAGCTGTAATTGACTATGAAGATACATCTGCTGAAATTTCAAAGAATATAAAAATTTTCGCTGCAAAAGCACCTGAGATTTATACCTATAAAATTATAAATGAATACCCGCACGATAGCAAGGCCTATACCCAAGGGCTAGAATTTCATAATGATACGCTGTATGAAAGCACCGGGAAAAAAGGAAGGTCTTCATTGCGAAAAGTGGATTATAAGACAGGTAAAATTTTGAAGCAAGTAGATTTAGATGCCTCCTATTTTGGCGAGGGCATCACTATTTTAAACGACAAAATTTACATGCTGACCTGGCAAAGTGGTACCGGTTTCATTTATGACTTAAATGACCTAAAGCGTTTGGATAGTTTCAAATACGGTCAGAGCAAAGAAGGTTGGGGACTTACAAATGACAGTAAGAATCTTTATAAAAGTGATGGTACCGAACGAATTTGGATTTTGAATCCCGAAACCCTGGCCGAAGAAGGGTCTATTGAAACGGTAACCAATAAGTCTATAAACGATAGTGCCAACGAATTGGAATATGTGGATGGCAAAATATATGCCAATGTGTACCAGAAGCCCAGTGTCATGATAATCGATGCGCATAGTGGGGCTATTGAAGGGGTAATAAATTTTGGTGGGCTTAGTGAAAAAGTCACCCATCATGAGAGCTGGAGCGACACCGACAATGTTCTAAATGGTATAGCCTACCACTCAGATCGTCAGACTTTTTTTGTTACGGGAAAGGAATGGGACAAAATCTTCGAGGTAACTATTCATAAAAAATAAAATGGATAAATATCACAAGACCATAGTGGTAGAAAAGGACGACCTCGATGAGCTAGACCACGTGAACAATGTGCGCTATGTACAATGGATTCAAGATATTTCGAAAGAACATTGGCTTTCATCGGCTTCGGAACAAATGCAGGAAGGTATCATGTGGGTAGTTATGAATCATAATATTACCTACAAGAGTGCGGCCAAACTTGGTGATGTCATCGACATGAAGACTTATATTGCGGAGAGCCGTGGTGCGACATCAATTCGTATTGTTGAAATGTACGATGCGACTACAAACCATTTGTTGGTTCAATCGACCACACAATGGTGCCTGTTAAATTCCAATACCCTTAGACCAGTTCGCATATCGAAAGAAATCAAAGATGCTTTCGTAAATGAAGACAGAGATAGGCTTTGAGCGCAGATTCTGGAAGCACATTCAGACGATAGCAAAAGCACTTGAATAATATGGGTTCAAAAAAACTTCTCAATACCACGGTCACTCTTTTATGATGTACACAAATCTCTTTTCAGACAGTAAGTAGTCCAATAACTACTATTCCCCTATTTAAATACAGCCTAAACATCTACTTTTCGACCTCCCGAGACCAATATACCGGATTTCAAAGATAAATAAGGCCTAGAACGTTCGAGCCATCAGAGAAAAAATAACGGTGATTGCGAAAAATTATCGAAACTTTCAGATGACCTCTTAGAAGAAGAAACAAAAGTTTAAATATATAAGAAAAAGTTTAAATTTTTTGAAAGAAAAAACTTTCAAAAAATCTCATACTCAACGAATTACGGACAAAAACCCCAAATATTATGGGGAATATCTTGGTTCGTATGTAACTTACTGTCATTAATTTAGCTAAAAATCACCGTACATTGGAATACACCTATAACATTATAGATTCGGATGCTACCTCAAATTTGCAATTGCAGCACTATTTGGGAGAGTATGGTGATTTCACCTGTACTGCTATGTGCAAAGATAGTTCCGAAGGCATTAATCACGTGCTGAAATATTCTCCTGACATTATTTTTATCAATCTAGGGGAAAACGCATATGAATATTTCCATATGGTAATGGAACTGCACCAATATTTGACGGACCTCCCCATTATCATAGGGATTGCCAAATGTAAAAAGTATGCGTACGATGCAATAAAAGGTGGGTTCTTCGACTATTGGCTAATGCCATACAACGAATTTGATATTAGAAAATCGATTTACAGATTAAAGAAACTTCTTCCTGTAAAAGTAGAACCGCAGACACTTTGTCTAAAATCATACCGAGATTTTCAATATATCAATACCGATGATATTCTTTATTTACAGGCCGATAATAACGCGACCGAGTTTATTATGAAAGACGGTACAATAAACAATGCCTTTAAAACGTTAAAGACTTTTGAGAATCAACTTCCTAAAAATTTTGTTCGTATTCATCAGAGTTATATTGTAAACACAAAATATATTTCACGCATCAGTTACGGTAAATCGGTATGTACGCTAAAGCAGAACAAAGAGCAACTGCCATTCTCCAAATCATACCGAAAAAACATTGATGAATTGAAGAAAATACTTTCAAAAAACGTGATTTCTAGTCTTAATTGATCAAATACTCACAGAAGTCGCCTGAATACTTTTGAAAGTCGTCGATTTACTAATACATTTTTTGATGGCTATTTTTTCTTACTTATCAGCTGTAGTTTAGCTGTAACAATTAACAATAACCCCCTAAAAATTTTAAGTATGAAAAAAGTAGTTTGTATTTTCGCAGTAGTAGCAATGAGTATTGGATTTTATTCCTGTGAGTCTGACAGCAATGTAGATGAGACCGACGCAGTATATGAGTTACATGTCGACGCTCTACCTGACGGAGAGCATGCGCCCAGTGACGGAAGAGACTAAAATTCACCGATTGATAAAGTAAAAAGCCTTAAATTTATTTAAGGCTTTTTTTTTAAGTAATCATTCTATCTATGCGATTGGAATCATACAAGAAATCAACTTGGATTTTTGCATTATGGAGTTTATCTATACTGCTTACTATTCTTTCATGTGATTCAAATCTTAAGGGCGACAGTACAAGTAACAATCAACGAGAGGTCGAAATGATATTTGATTTGATTGCGGAAGGAAGAAATATACAGTTACCCTTAGTGGAAAGAAAAAAGCGATTAGAAGAAGCCCAGAATGCAATTTCAACCATCGAAGGTGATTCATCACGTGCTAAACTTTATTCTAGGTTGTCATTGGCCTATTTACGTTTAAACGATTCTCTGAAATTCAGAAACACCAACAAATCGACCATCGAGCTTTCAAAAAAAGTAGACGATAGCATAAGTCTAGCGGAAGCCAAATGGGATTTGGCACTTTTTCTCAGAAAACTTGGCGTACCCGACAGTGCGTATTTTCACTATTCTGAAGCACAAAAAATTTATTCAGATCTCGGCATGTCCTATGAATCGGGAAGAATGCTCTATAACATGGCTAGTGCACAAAGTGATATTAAAGATTATACCGGTGGTGAAATAACGACCATACAAGCTATAGAAACCCTGAAACCCTTCAATAAAAATCAACAATTGTTCAACTGTTACAACCTACTTGGTATAATCACAAGGGGACTGAAGGAGTATGACAGGGCGATTGAGTATTATAATACGGCCTTGGAATACCAAAAGGAAATTCCAGAACAGAACAATTTAGATTTAATAGTAAAAAATAATATTGGTATTGTTTATCAAGAACAAGAAAAGTACCATGAATCCATACCCTATTTTGAGGAAGTGCTCCAAAACAATTTTCTCATCGAAGAAAATCCGGATTTATATGCAAAAGCGATGAGCAGCCTAGCCTATAGCCGATTAAAAGTGGGGGATGAAAATCAACTGCAGCAACAATTTGAAAAGGCCATTCGAATTCAAGACAGTATAAATGATATAAGTGCTATTTCTCGAACCCAGTTCAATTTAGCTGAATTTTTTTTAAACCAAAAAGATACCTTGAGCGCGATAGAGCATGCAAAAAAGGCGAGGAACTCAGCTGAGCTGACTGAGAACAACGAGAGAATACTACAAACATTAAAGTTACTGGCAAAATTGGAACCTGAAAAATCGGCCTATTATACCCAACAATATATTACACTTAATGATAGCCTCCAACAAGAAGAACGAAAAGTGAGGGACAAATTTGCCCGTATCCGTTTCGAAACCGATGAGTTTATAGCCGAAAACCAAATGTTAACGCGAGAAAAACAACTATGGACGGGTATCTCAATCGCGGTATTGTTGTTAGGATTGATGACCTTTTTGATATTAGATCAACGATCAAAAAACCAAAAGCTTAGGTTTCATCAAGAACAACAAGTCGCTAACCAAGAAATTTTCAACTTAATGCTTGCCCAAAAACAAAAGGTCGAGGAGGGTAAAAAATCAGAGCAAAAGCGCATCAGTGAAGAACTTCATGACGGAGTTCTTGGTAAGATGCTTGGAGCACGTATGGTACTTACGGGCCTTAATCAAAAAAATGACCAAAATGCGGTTGTTGAGCGTAAAAGAGCTATCGACGCACTTCAAGATGTTGAAAAAGAAGTAAGGGCCATTTCCCATGAGTTAAGCCATGCTGCTTATCAAAAAATGCATAATTTTATACTTTCGTTGGAAGATCTTATAAAAACGGTCGAGAATACTGCCGGCTTTAAGGTGCAGATGCATTACGCTAAGAACTTTGATTGGGATGCGCTGAAGGGCGAGGCTAAAATAAATCTATACCGTATCATACAAGAATGCCTACAAAATAGCGTAAAGCACGCGCGCTGTGAAAATGTAACGATAGATCTGGAAAAATTCTCCACTAGGATTACCATTACCATTGCTGACGATGGCCAAGGATTCAAAAATAATTCTGGAAGAAAAGGTATTGGTATGCGCAACATCGAATCTCGGGTCGAAAAACTAAACGGGGAATGGGATATAAAGGGAGTACTTGGAAAAGGCACTACAGTCAGGCTTGAATTTTCACTTTCGGATATTATGGAAAATGGTAGTTTATATTCGGTAAAAGAGAAATCTTTGAAAGAAATTAGCGGTTAAATTTTTTATCATGAACACTCTAATTAGAATACTTGCGGTAGACGACCATGAAATGATTGTTTTGGGGTACAAATACACACTTGAATCTTGTGAATTCGAAGACTTTAAAGTGGTGGTACATATAGCACCAGGCTATCAACAGGGAAAAACAGAAATTGAGAGTTCAGCAAAGCGAATGCCTTATGACATTATTTTGTTAGATATCAGCATGTTCCCCGATAGTGCCAAAGAGGAAAGAGGCGGTCAGGATCTTGGTTTGCTCGCCAAACAAATCTCGCCTTCCTCTAAAGTTGTTTTTTTATCTTCTTTCAGCGATAGCTACCGAATAAACAATATACTCAAAACCGTAAATCCCGATGGGTATATGGTCAAGTCAGAGGTCGACCAACGAACACTACAGCAAATGGTAACAACGGTATTGGAAAAACCTCCCTACTATACCGCAGCAGCATTACAGGCTATTCGAAGAAAAATGGCCAACGAAGACCAGATTGATGAACGCGACAAAAAAATATTATATCAACTATCGATAGGAACCAAGACCAAGGACATTTCAAATGTAGTTGCGGCAGCGACCACTACAGTTGAGAATAGGAAAAGACAATTGAAATCCATATTCGGCGTAGAGAATGGTAACGATTTTGCCCTGATAGAAGAGGCAAGAAAAAGGGGATTTATTTGATTTTAGTCCATAGAATTATAACGCCATTTTTATCCCTACCGCTGGCTTTTCTAAGGTGAAAAAGAAAAACCCCAATTATTTTGAGGTTTTTCTTTGTTTAATAAGGGGCGGGGCTGCCTAATTTTGTATGCCAATGGAACCAGACTATACATTTTATGCCACTTTATCTGAATAGTTTTAATAATAATTTACCCGAAAGATCCAACTCTAATACCCAGATCAAAGGTGTTGATTCCTTTCGTCGGGACTTGGAGAAGTACTTTTTTTCACGGGTGATTATTCGAACTGGAAGACCTCAGATATCAATCACGAACCTTGTGGTTGAATTGCATTGCAACATGAGCTTAGTAGAGACGCTTTTCCATTTCAATAAAGGTAATTGGGGTAATTTAAAAAATGATAATAGGCCTTCCCTTCGAAGTATGATTAATGACATGACCTTAAAAAACAAAATGAGGTTGGACATCGGTGAGTTCTCTTTATTTTTTAAAGACACCACGATCGTTATTAGCAAGATTTATGACAATAGTATACCTGAACAATTCGACACCATCTTTACGGAAATTGGCAAGAATTATGTTCATTTTAGTAAAGGTCTGTCTGAAATTCCATACGAAATCTATGTACCCGTGTTTGAAGATTCAAAAGATGAAAATAACGCGGTCATAAACAATATCGAAGTTTCCAATAATTCTAAAAAGGATTTTTATAAATATTGGGCACTATATTTTGATTCAGAAGAAGACGCCATTATTTATAATCTAGAAAAATCTCGTTTAGAAAACGGCGACCTCTTTATGCTTAACCACTAACTGGAACATTTTGAGGTGAATGGTATAAAAGTAACTACCCATCCCCAAAAGCCAGTTCCCCCGCTGCCTGCAAAGATGCAGATGGGGATGGGATTTTAGATATCAAAATTGTATCCTCGTAAGCTCTATAGGACGGAGAAATTGGCTTTTTGGATAAATTACCCCCCCTGTTTACCCGCATTACAAAGATGGAAGAACCAAGTGATACTCTTTTTCAAGGTGATTGGCATTTCTCCACGGATCAGCAAAAGTCATGTGTGTACTAGAAGTTGAATAACTCCCTATCCCCCATCAAAGTGTTCACTTTCTTCTTTACGGATATAATTTTGCTTTCGTCCTCTGAGTTTGTCAATACTTCATCGATTAAATCGACTATTGTTTTCATATCGTCCTCTTTCAAGCCTCTTGTAGTAATGGCCGCTGTTCCAAAACGGATGCCTGATGTAACAAAAGGGGATTTATCATCAAATGGAACCATATTCTTGTTGGCGGTAATGTCGGCCTTCACGAGTATTTTTTCGGCATCTTTACCTGTAATATTCTTATTTCTTAAGTCAATCAACATCATATGATTATCGGTTCCGCCCGATATAATATGATAACCTTTTGCTACAAAAGCATTGGCCATGGCCTCCGCATTCTTCTTCACTTGTATCATATAATGTAAAAAGTCATCTGTAAGTGCTTCTCCAAAGGCTATGGCCTTTGCGGCAATAATATGCTCCAATGGACCTCCTTGATTTCCTGGAAAAACGGCCAAATCAAGCAAAGTAGACATTTTTCTTAGTTTTCCATTCTTTAGGGTAATACCAAAGGGGTTATCGAAATCTTCCCCCATCAAAATGAGTCCTCCTCGCGGCCCCCGAAGCGTTTTGTGCGTCGTGGTCGTAACGATATGACAATGGGGAATAGGATCATTTAATATCCCTTTGGCGATGAGACCTGCAGGGTGTGATATATCTGCCAAGAGTATGGCCTCGACGCTATCTGCAATCTCCCTGAATCTCTTGAAATTCATATCTCTAGAATAGGCAGAGGCACCTGCAATAATCAACTTAGGCTTTTCCTTGAGTGCAACCTCTTGAATTTTATCATAATCCAAAACCCCTGTTTCCGGGTCTACACCATAAAAAACCGGATTGTATAGACGACCTGAAAAATTGACCGGTGAACCGTGCGTTAAATGCCCACCATGCGAAAGATCAAAACCCAGTATAGTATCTCCTGGTTTTAGACAAGCGTGATAAACCGAGGCATTGGCCTGAGAACCTGAATGGGGCTGTACGTTGGCATATTGGGCACCGAACAATTCCTTAGCCCTGTCAATGGCCAACTGTTCAATTTGATCGACCACCTCGCACCCCCCGTAATAGCGCTTCCCGGGATAGCCTTCGGCATATTTGTTGGTCAGTACCGATCCTGCGGCCGCCATTACTTGCGGACTCGTAAAATTCTCCGAAGCGATAAGCTCAATGCCGTCAATTTGTCTTTGTTTCTCTTTGGCAATTAAATCGAAAACTTGGGTGTCGCGATGCATACGTCAATGTTCTGTTAAATGAGTTGCAAAAATACAAATTGCTCTTTGTTAATACTCATAAAAAAAATATTTGATTTGTAATTTATCAAATACAAATTAACAATTCTACCATGACCATTGCAGTCAATAATCCAAAGAAAATACCATGGTTGCCGGTACTGAAATTCGGATTTTCCCATCCAAAATATTCCTTTGACATTTTTCTCACTCGGGATGCTAGTATCACCATAACTAGTCATATTGAAAATCAAGCTATTGCCCTTAACGCCCTTTATCAGATCGAATATTTTAATGGGAGTGCTTAAACAAGGCCATTTTTACAGGATATCTTGAACGACTTACTTTCCGATGGTCAAAACCGGTACAAATAATTTTTCAAGGGTGGTCTGCAAATTGGATTTGGCGAGATTAAAACAAATTTGCTTCCTACCCAATCTTATAAATTGTAGGGGCTGAGCCCTAATTTCATCGATTTCATACGATATTTCATCGTTTTACGTTAGTAGAAGTACTTGTTTTGGCATGGCACTTGATTTCATGTCAAAAATCCCAAATTTGTATGTCATGAAAAAAAACCTACTTTTTCTTTCGATTTTAGCGCTATCGATCGCTTGTGGCGGTGTAAAAAAAACACAAAAGGCGGTAAACACGGGCAACTATTTTAATGCCATTAATACCTCACTAGTTAATTTGTCAAAAAATAAGGACAAAAAGAGCAATCAACCCTATATAGTTCTTCTAGAGGAAGCATTCAAAAAAAATACAAAGCGTGAACTACAACGCATTGATTTTCTGGAGAACGATGAAAATCCCGCTCATTTCGAAGAAATTTATAAGACCTATACCGCTCTGCATCAAATTCAGGAGCGCATAAAACCGTTACTTCCCTTACGCTTATATGACGAAGGCCGAAATGCCTCATTCGCTTTTAACGATTATCAAGATGCCATCTTAGATAGCAAAGATGATCTTTCAGACTACCTTTACGACAATGCCAGCGAGCTTTTACTCAGCGCCAGGAATAAAGTAGACTTTAGACAGGCCTTTGATGACTTTACCTACCTCAATGAAATCAACCCTGGTTACGAAGACACAAAGTTAAAAATGGAAGAGGCCTATGAGAAAGGACTCGATTATGTAAGAGTCGATATGATTAACGACACGGATCAAATAATACCCGCACGATTAGAGGAAGAGTTATTGAACTTCGACATTTACGGTTTAAACGATTTATGGACACGATACCACAATAACCCACAAGCTGATATAGCCTACGATTATGCCATGGAGCTGGCCCTAAAAGAAATAATTATATCTCCGGAACAAGTAAGTGAAAAACAGATTATAAAGGAGAGGCAAGTTAAAGATGGCTACAAATATGCCATAAACAGTGATGGAAATGTACTCAAAGACAGTTTGGGCAACAAAATTAAAGTCGACAAGTTCAAAACCGTAAAATGCAATTTCTATCAATTCACCCAACTAAAGACGGCACAAGTTTCCGGACTTGTGCGCTTTACCGATTTAAGGAATAAACAACAATTGAGTTCTTACCCACTTTCGAGTGAGTTTATATTTGAGCATAACTACGCAAATTACGATGGGGATAAAAGAGCCTTAGAAGATGATCTAATACCTCTCCTACAACTTGGTGCCGTACCTTTCCCTAGTAACGAACAAATGGTCTACGATGCGGGAGAGGATATGAAAATGAGGTTAAAGACAATTCTAGACCGACAACAATTTAATGCAAGATAAAATCTCCAAGCCAAATTCCTAGTTGAATCCTACTGCCTTTCCTCCAACGATACATAGGGTTCTAGGTCAATCTCGGTGATCGCACCGTGGGATTTATGCGCAACAACCGCTCCTTCCTTTATTATCAGAAGTTGAGGTGATTGATGTGTGACCCCAAATTTACGGCTAATCTCATCAGATACGTCCCTGTGCTTATGAAGGTCAAGAAAATACATATCCATATGTCCTTCTTCGATCCGATAATTCGCGCTGAACATATTCAGTACCATGCGACTAATGCCGCAGGTTGTTGAATGCTTGAAAATGACTTGAGGCCTTATTTCAGATTTCTCTTCTATTTCATCGATCTCTACCAGTGAGGTAATCGGTATCCAAGCTATTTTTCCTGTAGCTTTTTCTTCTTGATTCTTATTATGCCCGAAAAGACCATTAAATAATCCCATTTGGTAAATTTAATTGATAACAACGCTCATCCTTAAAAAAGAAGACTGACTAAATGTCTTTTTTCTACTTGGTTTTACCGACATTTTGTCAACCCCTTGGTCTTGGTAAGATTGTTGCCTTGAGTTTACCAAAAAATAAGGAATACACCAAAAAATAATAGAGACATGAATATGAATAACTACACAATAAAATCACAAGAAGCTCTTCAGCGTGCCCAGCAGCTGGCACAGGGCTTCGGACACCAGCAAATTGAAAATGAACACCTTTTTAAAGCTATTGGAGAGGTAGATGAGAATGTATTGCCCTTCATCTTGAAAAAGTTGAATATCAATGTAGGGCTGCTCAATCAGATTTTGGATAAAGAGCTAAGTAGTTTCCCAAAGGTATCGGGAGGCGAGCTCATGCTTTCACGAGAAGCAGGAAAGACCGTAAACGAAGCTGCAATTATCGCACAAAAAATGGGTGATGAATTCGTTTCAATCGAACATCTTCTTCTGGCCATTCTTAAATCTAAAAGTAAGATTGCCCAAATCCTTAAAGACCAGGGCGCGAACGAAAAAGATTTAACGGCGGCTATTGAAGAATTGAGAAAAGGTGGTAAGGTGAATTCGCAAAGTGCTGAAGAGACGTACAACGCCTTGGAAAAATATGCAAGGAACCTGAACCGACTGGCTGATAACGGCAAATTAGATCCAGTAATCGGACGTGACGAAGAAATCCGTAGAATTCTTCAAATACTATCTAGAAGAACTAAAAACAATCCAATGTTAGTGGGTGAACCCGGTACCGGTAAAACGGCAATCGCGGAAGGCCTAGCACATCGTATAGTGCAAGGAGACGTTCCTGAAAACCTCAAGGACAAAGTGATCTATTCGCTTGATATGGGAGCTTTGATCGCCGGCGCCAAATACAAAGGAGAATTTGAAGAACGTTTAAAATCCGTTATTAAAGAAGTTACTTCCGCTGATGGCAATATCGTTCTGTTCATCGACGAGATTCACACCTTGGTAGGGGCCGGTGGTGGCCAAGGAGCCATGGACGCCGCAAACATTTTGAAGCCGGCGCTGGCTAGGGGAGAATTACGGGCTATTGGGGCAACAACCCTTGATGAGTACCAAAAATATTTTGAGAAGGACAAGGCGTTAGAACGCCGATTTCAGAAAGTCATCGTAAATGAACCAGACACAGAAAGTGCCATTTCCATTTTAAGAGGTATAAAAGAAAAATATGAAGCGCATCACAAGGTTCGGATCAAAGACGAGGCCGTAATTGCAGCAGTCGAACTATCTCAACGTTACATCACAAATCGCTTTTTACCGGACAAGGCCATTGATCTAATGGACGAAGCCGCTTCAAAACTACGAATGGAAATTAATTCCAAACCGGAAGAGCTTGATGTACTGGACCGCAAGATTATGCAACTTGAAATAGAGATTGAAGCGATAAAGCGAGAAGATGACCAAGCTAAATTAAAATTACTGAATGTAGATTTGGCCAATCTAAAAGAGGACCGCAATGAGGTATATGCTAAATGGGAAAGTGAAAAATCGGTTGTCGATAATATCCAGAAAACAAAACATGATATTGAGGAATTCAAACTGGAAGCAGAACGTGCAGAACGCAATGGCGAATACGGAAAAGTAGCAGAACTTCGTTACGGCAAGATTAAAGAGGCCCATGAAAGACTGGAAATACTGCAACAAGAATTACAGGAACAGCAAAAGGGAGAAACGCTAATAAAAGAAGAAGTCACCACCGAAGATATTGCGGAGGTAGTGGCCAAATGGACCGGAATTCCTGTAACCAAAATGATGCAGAGCGAGCGTGAAAAGTTACTCAAATTAGAAGATGTACTGCATAAACGTGTAGTGGGTCAAGAAGAGGCCATTCAAGCTGTTTCTGATGCTATTAGAAGGAGTCGGGCAGGCTTACAAGACGCAAAACGGCCTATCGGATCGTTTCTGTTTCTTGGAACAACCGGCGTCGGTAAGACCGAGCTGGCCAAAACGTTGGCTTCATATCTCTTTGATGATGAGAATGCCCTGACCCGTATCGACATGAGCGAGTATCAAGAGCGCCATTCGGTCAGCCGATTGGTAGGTGCACCTCCAGGATATGTGGGGTACGACGAAGGTGGGCAGCTCACCGAAGCTGTCAGAAGGCGGCCTTACTCGGTCGTATTGCTCGATGAAATTGAAAAAGCACATCCAGATACTTTCAATATTCTGTTACAGGTTTTAGACGAAGGAAGACTGACCGATAACAAGGGACGTGTTGCCGATTTTAAAAACACGATAATTATAATGACAAGTAATATGGGTAGCCATATCATACAAGAAAAATTTGAGGACAGTGACGATATTTACAGTGCTACCGAGGCGGCACGTGTAGAGGTGTTGGGGCTGTTGCGTAAGACAATACGGCCGGAATTTTTGAATCGTATCGACGATATCATAATGTTTACACCCCTAAGTAAGGATGATATCACCAAAATTGTAAGGCTTCAACTTGAACAATTGAAGAAAATGATAGCCAAGCAACATATTACAATAGACGCTACCGATGAGGCCGTAGCCTATCTAGCCAAAAGAGGATATGATCCACAATATGGCGCGAGGCCAATCAAACGTGTTATTCAAAAAGAAGTGCTGAATAATCTTTCCAAGGAATTGTTAAGTGGAAAAATTTCGGCCGAAAGCATTGTTTTGATTGATTCATTTGACGATGCTTTGGTATTCAGAAACCAAAATGAATTGGTGGAATAACCGAAATGGGGTTGAAATTAGGGCATCCATAAAAAAGATGCCCTTTTTTTAGCGATACAATATACCACGCAGTATATATATTTTTTATATTCGTATAAAACCTCTCCTTCATGACGACCAAAGCCGAAAGAACCACAGCATATATAATAGAAACGGTGGCTCCCATCTTCAATAAGTTGGGTTACATTGGTACCAGTATGAGTGATTTAACCGAGGCAACAGGGTTAACTAAAGGAGCCCTCTACGGCAACTTTGAAAACAAAGAGGCCTTAGCCCTTTCTGCTTTCGAATACAATAGTAAAAAGTTATTGGCTAAAATCGATGAAGTCTTGACCGGGGGCAATGCCTTGGATAAAATTTTTGCCCTAACCGACTTCTATAGAAACTATGACACCTTCACCTTAGAAATGGGGGGATGCCCAATACTTAATACAGGGGTTGACGCACAAAATAACAATCGATTACTGGCAGCGGCCGTTAAAGAGACGTTGAGGGAAGTTGAAGGTAAAATCGCATTGGTTTTGGAAAACGGTATCAATAACAACGAATTGAAGCTTCCCGTAACACCTTTACAATTCGCAAAACAACTGTTCACCATGATTATGGGGGCTGTGTCGATGTCAACAATGACTCGGGACAGAAAGTATTTGGTGAATACTATTGCCTATTTAGACCTTCTAATCAAAAAAGAACTAAAAAAGTAACTTCCATTTCACGGCGCACATGGGGCAAACTATTGCCACGACATTTTTACCTTTCCCAAACGAGCTGTTTTCCTTATTGGAAGTCTTGACTTCGCTCCTACTTTATTCACCTACAACCCTAAAAATCCAAGTTTTTCCTGCGTAATTTCCTTCGAAATTAGTGTCTCTGGCCCTTCTTGCCTCTTGCATGGTATCATACCGACGAAGATAAACATAGTCGTAGTTATTCTTACTTCTTAAGAACGATTTGGGCTGTAACCCATTTCGCCGTAAATCGGTCATGAAGGCATTCAAATATTTTTTGGTTCCGAATACATTGGCAATCAGATAATAACCGGCCTCTAGTCCATCTTCTGTCTTTACCTCTTCATATTTTTCACCTTTTTGCGGTTTATCAGCTGTTGCCGACTCCATTTTGGCTCGTTCTTCGGCCTGTCGCCTTGTCTTCTCGGCCGCTTCAAATTTTATTTGTTCCAGTGAATCTACTCTACGCTGCTCTTTTAACCTTTGCGCCGCCACTAGAGCCTCGGCCTGCTCTGCCTTACTAATAGAGTCTAACCTTCGAGCTTGTTCTTGTCGTTGTTGTTCCCGAAGGGCCTCCTCCTTAGCAATTTCATCGGCATCTTCTTTAATCGGTTCGGGCTTGTATTGCGCATCTCCCAATATTAATAGGCCCTCCTCTTCCTTATCCACTTCAAAGCCGACGACCTTATGCCTTTCGTCCGGTTTTCCGAGAAAATAGGCCGCCATGATTTCAAAAGAAGGGTCTTTGGTTACCGATGAACTAACACCTAGTTCTACCAAGGCTCCTAAGGACAAATGCTTGAAGAAAGTGGCACCACCGCCTACAGCGAAACCATAAAAATTGTTATACCCCACCTGACCCCAGTACTTGTTAGTATTCAACAAGGTATAAAAACCCACTTGGTTTGCCTGGCCTGGAATGGTTCTAAGGTACATCGACGGCCTCAAAAAAGAAGTTGGCAAGTCACCTAAGGCGACTGGAAAATCATAGGACAGTAAAGACATAAATACCTTATCTTCTTTCTGGGTGTTGCTTTCATTGAGCGTAAAATTGTAATCCAAAAGATTTTCCGAGGCAACGCTCAGGGTCAAGCGCTCTACCGAAAGACTTACACCAGGTGCCATCTGTACAATAAAATCGTCAGTTACGGTAGGTTGGGGTATCGGAAGATTAGGGTCGGGTTGATACCGATTATCTGCCAAAGTCTGTTTAAAGCCAAAAATGTTTACGCCAATTGCCAAATTTACCAGAGGGCTGAAATCTAGCTTGTAGGCGTAATTCAAAACACCTCCGGTATCAAAAAAAACACCCGTATTCTGTTGAAAAAAAGCGGCGCCCACGGCTGAATTGTTCCCTAATTTTCTAGAGTAATTGAAAAATAGGGTTGAAGGATCGGCATCGATGTCTTGCCACTGCCAACGAGACCAAAATGCGAATGACTCCGGGTTGTTACGGTCTAATGAAAATGCCGGGTTGAATAAGCTAGCATTATACGTAGTTAGATTATGCTGGCGAAAATCAGCGGGAAGCCTTGGTTCTCGCTGGGAAAATAGGTTCTGAAAAGCAAGAAAAAGAACTAAAATAGGTACAAACCTTTTCATATACAAAAAAATAAAAACAAGCGTTAGCATATACTTTTTTGCCCTAATTTTAGTTAACAATTATGCAAGAGTTTTCAACCAAAAACTGGCATTACCTATGAAATGTACCAAAACCCTTTATGCCGTTATACTTTTGTTCAGTCTGGCAAGTTGCAAAGAAGAGCAAAATACTTCCAATAAGCAAACGGTTGTCTCTACATTCTATTTTATCCGCCATGCGGAAAAAGACAGGTCCGACCCTTCAAACGCCGACCCGGAACTCAATCAAGAGGGACTGGGCAGAGCGATGCACTGGGCTGAAATATTAGATGAGGTGGAACTTGATGCCATTTACACCACTGACTATTTACGAACTGAAATGACGGCCGCGCCAATCTCGGTCAAAAAAGAAATTACGGTTCAATATTACAATCCCCAAGAAGTTGATATAGAAATTTTTAAGACCGAAAATAAGGGTAAGAATGTTCTGGTAGTAGGGCACAGTAATACTACTCCAGAGTTGGTCAATAAAATGTTAGGGGAAAATAAATATGATGAAATGGACGATACGGATAATGGCAGCCTATTTATCGTTCAAATGGTAAACGAAGTTGCCGTTTCCCAACGTTTGCACTTCAATTGTAATTGTCCTAAAGCCCTTCAATAAATCTGCGTACCTACTAGGACTATGAAGATATACTCGGCCATAACGAAGGGTTTATCGGTCACAAATTCGCTAAATCAAAATTTCTATTCGCGTTTCTTTTGAGATGATTGAATTAGCGACTACTTTCTTATTTTTGCAACATGGTTCAGAACAACATCAACATCAAGAACAAAAAAGCAAAATTTGAATACGAACTTTTAGATACCTATGTCGCTGGAATTGTTTTGGCAGGTACTGAAATCAAATCCATTCGGGAAGGGAAGGCCTCTATCGCCCAAAGCTTTTGCGAATTCAACGATAATGACGAGTTATTCGTGATCAATATGCAGGTCGATGAATATTCACATGCCTCTCACTTTAACCACAGGCCAAAGGCAGAGCGAAAGTTATTGTTGAACCGTAGGGAGCTTAAAAAGTTACGCAAAGAGGTCAACACTTCCGGATTGACCATTGTTCCACTGAATCTATTCATTAACGATCGGGGTCTGGCAAAAATTAAAATCGCCTTGGCCAAGGGTAAAAAGCTATATGACAAAAGGGAGACAATTAAAGATAGGGCGAACAAAAGAAACTTGGCCCGGATCAAAAAAAGTTTTAATACTTGAACGAATCGAGCTAGACCACCTCAATTCAATTCTTATCCTCTAGAAGTGGCACGAACCTAAACGAACCGTACTCCTTTTTCTCAAACTCTTTTTCGGACTTTCGGACAAACAAGGTCATTATCTGATTATCGCTTCCCACAGGAATGACCAAGCGTCCTCCAATATCCAATTGAGAAAGAAGTGCTTTCGGAACTTCGGGCGCTCCCGCCGTAACAATTATACCTTGAAAAGGTGCTTCTTCGGGCAATCCTTTATAACCATCCCCAAAAATGGTTTTTTTAGGACGGTACCCCATTTTCGAAAAAAAGATTTTTGTCTTCTTAAAAAGTTCCAATTGCCGCTCGATAGTATAGACTTTAGCTTTCAACTGAAGTAAAATAGCCGTCTGATATCCGCTACCAGTTCCAATTTCCAAAATTTTATCATTTGGCCGAACGGCAAGCAATTGGGTTTGAAAAGCGACGGTATACGGCTGGGAGATTGTCTGATCGGCCGCGATTGGAAATGCTTTGTCTTGATAGGCATGCCCTTCAAAACTACTATCCATAAATAAATGTCGTGGTATGGCTCGAATGGCATCAAGTACTTTAGCGTCAGAAATACCCTTTGCCAAAAGTATTTTAGCCAGCTTATTGCGCAAACCGCTATGCTTTAAAGTATCTCTCATATGGCAAGGGTTAACCTGCTTGAATCACAAGGTATGCCTTTAGAGAAAATGCTCTCAAATATAGCGCGCCCAGAATTTCTGCTAGTATTGTACAAAATGGTTTGGTTTTGCAGCGAAGTTATAAAAAGTTTAGTTCAAGTTTCATTCTGAAGTTTCAAGTTTCTTAAAAGGTTTGGCAAAAAGGAAAAGGTCACTTCTAACTCAAAAAACATCCTTATTTTTGGGCAAAGACAAAAATCTATGCTTAGAGTCGGGGTTTTGGGTGCAGGCCACTTAGGAAAAATACATCTTAGGCTTCTCAACGAATCGAAAAAATATGAATTGATCGGCTTCTACGATGCAGATGTCGTAAATGCCAAAAAGGTCGAAGCAGAGTCGGGCTATACTTATTTCGATAATATCAACACCTTGATTGCTTCGGTGGATGTCGTTGACATTGTCACCCCCACCCTCTCCCATTTTGAATGTGCGAAAAAAGCCATTGAAAATGGCAAACATATATTTATTGAAAAACCTATCACGAATACGTACGAAGAAGCAGAAGAATTATTGAATTTAGAAAGAAAATATAGGATCAAGGGTCAAGTCGGGCATGTTGAACGCTTCAATCCAGCTTTTTCGGCGGTCAAACACCAAATTGAAAATCCTATGTTTATTGAAACACATCGGTTGGCCGAATTCAACCCTAGGGGTACCGATGTTCCTGTCGTACTCGACCTTATGATTCATGATATCGATGCCATTCTAAGCGTGGTCAAGGCCGAGGTGAAGCAAATCAACGCAAGTGGGGTTTCCGTTATTAGCAAGTCTCCCGATATCGCCAATGCCCGAATCGAATTTGAAAATGGCTGTGTAGCCAATCTTACAGCGAGTAGAATATCGCTCAAAAACATGCGTAAGTCTCGTTTCTTCCAAAAAGATGCATATATCTCCATTGATTTTCTGGATAAAAAAGTGGAAGTGGTCAAAATGAAAGACGCCCCTGAAAATCCCGGAGACTTTGACTTGGTGCTTCAAAATGCGGAAGGAGAGAAAAAACAGATCTATTTCGAAAATCCAGATGTGGGGGTTAACAATGCTATATTAGACGAACTAGAGTCTTTTGCGGAGGCTATTGAAAAAGATATCACGCCGCTAGTAAGTCTTTCTCAGGGCGCCAAAGCACTTAAGGTAGCCTTACAGATAATAGCATCTTTCAAAAAAGAACGGACTTTTTAAAGCAAAGGGCACTACTGTACCTAATCGCAAAGTTTAATTTTAATACAACCCAATGAATAGTATTGCTGTCATAGGAGCAGGGACCATGGGAAATGGTATTGCCCATGTTTTCGCACAAAACGGATACGAGGTTCGTCTTATCGACGTATCGCAACATGCGTTGGAAAAGGCCAAAGCAACTATTGCGAAGAACTTGGACCGCATGGTGGCCAAAGACAACATCGACGAAGCCACGAAGTTAAGTACCCTTAACAACCTATCGCTTCATACCACACTTTCCAAAGCCGTGATTGAAAGCGATCTGGCCATAGAAGCAGTATCGGAAAATATAAATTTGAAACTAAGCATCTTCAAGGAACTTGATAAAAATTGTCGCCAAAGTACGATTTTAGCAACAAACACTTCCTCTATCTCTATAACACATATCGCTTCGGAAACCGAACGTCCAGACAGAGTCATCGGCATGCATTTTATGAATCCGGTACCTATTATGCCTTTGGTCGAGGTGATACGCGGCTATTCTACTTCTGATCAAACCTGCAATACTGTTTTTGAGCTATCCAAAAAACTTGGGAAATCCCCTACCCTAGTTAATGATTACCCGGGTTTTGTATCGAACCGAATCTTGATGCCCATGATCAATGAAGCCATTTACACCCTTTACCATGGTGTTGCCGGTGTTGCTGAAATCGACACGGTCATGAAGCTGGGCATGGCCCATCCTATGGGACCTTTACAATTAGCTGATTTTATAGGATTGGATGTATGTCTTTCCATAATGAAGGTTTTGTTCGAAGGATTTAAGGATACAAAATATGCCCCGTGTCCATTATTGGTCAATATGGTTATGGCAGGAAAATTAGGCGTAAAGTCTGGCGAAGGATTTTACGATTATGCCGAATCCAAGAAGGCAGAAAAAATATCGTCACAATTTAACCGATAATTATTTTCTCAAAAAAATGCTGTATACTAGGTGATATGCGATGTACCTTACACTGAAAACGTCCTTCGAAATTTTAAGAAGCACATTAATAAATTTATAAACTACCGATGTCCATTCAAGAAAGCCTTACAAAAGTCAATGCCTCACTTCCAAAAAATGTAACCTTAGTAGCCGTATCGAAAACCAAGCCCGATACCGCGGTTAAAGAAGCCTATGAAGTGGGTCAACGTATTTTTGGGGAAAACAAGGTTCAGGAAATGGTTGGAAAATGGGAGCGCTTGCCCAAAGATATCGAATGGCATATGATCGGGCACTTACAACGGAACAAGGTAAAATACATAGTCGATTTCGTATCGCTGATTCATGGGGTAGACAGTCTAAAACTGCTCAAAGAAATTAATAAAAGGGCAAAAAAAAGCAATAGGATTGTCAATTGCCTTTTTCAAATTCATATCGCGGAAGAAGACACAAAGTTCGGTCTTGACCGATTCGAACTTTTTGATATAATAGGTTCAACCGAATTCGCCCAACTTGAACACATAAAAATCGTTGGGCTTATGGGCATGGCTACCTTTACGGATAATACAAATCAAATTCGGAAGGAATTCAAAAATCTAAAATCTCTTTTTGAAGAACTGAAAACGCAACTTCCTTCTATATCGACCTTGTCTATGGGTATGAGTGGAGACTATCGGATAGCCATTGAAGAAGGCAGTACGATGGTGCGGATAGGAAGTAGTATATTTGGAGAAAGGATTTACAACCAATAAAGACCACAGATTAAGTATCTTTGTTCTTCGCGTTGCAATCGCAAATCTAACACAAAAATCGAATCGAGCTCTACATGTACGCCATACTTGATATAGAGACCACAGGAGGAAAATTTAATGAAGAAGGTATTACCGAAATAGCTATTCATAAATTCGATGGGCACCAAGTTGTTGATAAATTTATCAGTCTTGTCAATCCTGAAAAAGTGATACAACCCTTTGTGGTCAATCTTACGGGTATCAATAACAAAATGTTGCGTACCGCACCCAAATTTCATGAAGTTGCCAAACGTATTGTCGAAATTACGGAAGACACGGTATTGGTGGCTCATAATGCCCAATTTGATTACCGCATACTACGTACCGAGTTTAAAAGATTGGGTTATAATTTTGAGCGAAAGACACTTTGTACTGTTGACCTCTCCAAAAGATTGATACCTGAAGCCGAATCTCACAGTTTAGGTAAATTGGTACGCTCGTTGGGCATACCCGTAAGTGACCGGCACCGGGCAAATGGAGATGCCCTGGCCACCTTAAAGCTATTTAAGGTGCTACTCGCTAAAGACTCCGACAAGACCATTATTAAAGGTGTTATTCGTAAGGAGACCCATGGCGAATTATCCGAAAGACAATTGGATATAGTAGAATCCTTGCCTTCAGAAACCGGGTTGTATTATATGCATGACAAATATGGAGAAATCATATTTCTTGGGAAAAGCTCAAATCTCAAGAAAAGGGTAAACCAACATTTTACCAATACTGGGAACCGCGCCAGGCAGTTACAGAAAGCGACCAAAAAAGTAACCTATGAAAAAACAGGAACTGAGCTTATAGCCCTTTTAAAGGAAAATGAAGAACTACGGCGGAATCGACCAAGGTTCAATCAAAAATTACCTGCCGTTAATTATAGCTATGGTATACGCACTAAAAAGAATGAGAATGGCTACGAGCTATTAAAAACGGAAAAGACCCGAAATCATAAAGGATTTTTTGCGGTATTCAATGGTTTGGTCGCTGCCACTAATTTTATTTCAAAAGTTACAAAGGAATTTGAGCTATGCGAACAATTGAACGGTATCTCGGTTTCGGAGAACCACTGTGACAATTTGGATAGGAATGATTGTTTTGGTGCCTGTATCAATCGTGAAGACCCTGAAAACTATAATTCACGGGTTTACAAAGCTATTTCGAAATATTCATTGGTTGATAAAAGCGTTGTTCTAATCGACAAAGGCCGTGATACGGGGGAAAAAAGTGTAATTCTCATTAAAAATGGCAATTTTGAGGGTTTAGGTTATTGTGAGCTCAATCACCAAATTAATAGTCCTTCTATTTTGGAATCGATCATTACCCCTATGGAATCGAGTGCCAACAACCTCCATATTATTGAATCGTATCTTAGGAGAAAACGTGTGCAAAAAATTCTAGAACTAAGTTATTCATCTTGAAGGACGTAAAACCGGAAAAGGGCTGGAAAAACAGAGTCCATGAAATCATCTATGAGGCCGACACCCCAATGGGTAAGTGGTTCGATATCGCTTTGTTCGGACTTATCATTTTCAGTGTTCTCTTGGTCATGCTCGAAAGTGTCAAATGGATTGATGTTCAGTATCATGGAGTTCTTTTGACCTTAGAATGGATTGTAACCATTCTCTTTACCATAGAATATGTTGCACGAATCATAAGTATTAAGAAACCATTGAAATATGTTTTCAGCTTTTACGGTTTAATAGATTTCTTCTCCACCATTCCTTTGTACCTCTCCTATATTTTTGCGGGTTCGCAGGTATTGTTGGCTATAAGGGCTTTCAGACTTCTCCGCGTCTTTCGGATCTTAAAATTGGTCAGGTTTTTAGGTGAAGCTTCACAACTTATGAAGGCCCTAAAGGCCAGCAGAGCAAAAATAACGGTATTCCTTTTTACCGTTCTTATCATCTCTGTAATTTTAGGTACTCTAATGTACTGGATTGAAGGTGACGAAGCAGGTTTTACCAGTATTCCAACGAGTATTTATTGGACCATTGTTACACTTACCACAGTGGGATATGGCGATATTGCGCCCATTACGCCCCAAGGTCAATTGATCGCCACAATAATCATGCTGTTGGGTTATGGCATAATCGCAGTTCCCACGGGTATCGTAACTTCAGAACTCAGCAGACAGAGTACGGCCAAGAACGACCCTAATCATGAAGACTTCGTACATATCAATACGCAGGTTTGCCCAACCTGTGCAAAAGAAGGTCATAGAGATGATGCCAGCCATTGCTATAACTGTGGAAGTAAGCTGTAATGGAAAAGACACTCGTATCTGTAGTAGGGCCAACAGCCATTGGAAAAACCAAACTCGCCATAGTCTTGGCCCGTCACTTCGACACCGATGTCATTTCAGCAGATTCACGACAGTTTTATAAAGAAATGAACATTGGAACTGCCGTACCCTCAGCAGAAGAACTTTCCTTGGCACAACACCATTTTATTCAGCATAAAAGCATATTTGATCACTATTCGGTCGGTGCATATGAAAAAGATGCCATATCAATGTTGCATAAGCTTTTTAAGGCTAAGGATTTAGTTGTCATGGTGGGTGGTAGTGGACTTTATATCGATGCCGTTGCCAAGGGATTGGATGAGTTTCCAGAAGTGCCTCCTCATTTTCGAAAAAATCTTAATAAAAAATTGGAGAAAGACGGCCTAGAAAGCCTTCAAAAAATGCTTCATGAACTTGACCCTGTTTATTATGCCAAAGTAGATCTAGAGAACCCTCATAGATTAATCAGGGCCTTAGAAATCTGCTTGGCCTCGGAGAAACCGTATTCTTCGTTCTTATCTTACGATAAAAAGAAAAGAGCCTTTCAAACGGTAACTATTGGCCTGAACACAGAAAGAAGTATTCTTTATGATCGTATCAACAAAAGAGTCGACAAAATGGTAGATCGCGGATTATTGGCCGAAGTAGAAAGTCTTAAAAATTTTAAAGGACTAAACGCGCTACAAACCGTTGGCTATAAAGAACTTTTCGCCTATTTCGATGGGAATTGCACCCTTGATTTTGCTTTGGGCGAAGTAAAGAAAAACACAAGGCGATTTGCCAAGCGGCAACTCACGTGGTTTAAAAGAAATCAGGAAACACTTTGGGTTACGCCGAGTATGAATGAAGAAAGAATCATTTTAAAGTTAGAAAAGGACTTAATTGGAAAAAAATAAGACGACATTCATTGTTATGGGAGTTTCCGGATGTGGAAAAAGTACCATTGGGAGGATGATCGCCACCGTATTAGAACTTCCGTTTTTTGAAGGGGATGAATATCATTCCCCTGAAAACGTTTTAAAAATGAGCCAAGGGAATCCACTGAACGATGAAGACAGATTAAGCTGGCTACTACGTCTCAATTCCTTGGCCAAGCAGAACAGCGACTCCGGGTCGGTAATTGCCTGTTCTGCCTTGAAAGAAAAATATAGAAGCATACTTAGTAAAGATATCAAAGAACATACGAGGTATATTTATCTCAAGGGATCTTTCGAAGAGCTAATAAAGCGAATGACATTGCGCACAGATCATTTTATGCCGCCAGCACTATTAAAATCACAATTCGAAACGCTTGAGCCGCCCGAAGATGCGTTGACCGTTTCTACAGAAAACCCTCCTGAAATCATTGTCGAAAATATTTTGAAACAGCTTGATAAGTCAAAAATATAGGTACAAGAACCCTAAGGTTCTTAAATAAAAAAGCCCAACTGTGTCTCACATTTGGGCTTTTTAGTATGACGAAAATTTAAATGTCTATTTTTCTTCTTCCTTAACTACCAAACGAAAGCCTTCTCCATGTATATTGAGTATCTCTACGGTATCATCGCGCTTTAGATATTTCCTTAATTTGGCAATATAAACATCCATGCTTCTTGAGGTAAAGTAATTATCATCTCTCCAAATCTTGGTCAATGCCAATTCACGAGGCATCAAATCATTTTCGTGAAGGGCCAATAAACGTAATAGCTCATTTTCCTTTGGCGAAAGTTTAATGGCCTCCTCCTCTTTATACTTTAGAAAACGGAGCTTTGAATTAAGATGGAAATTTCCAATTTTAAATTCGAATTTTTTACTATCTGCCAATGTATTAGAAGCTTTTCTTTGAAGAATAGCTTTTAATTTCATCAGCAAGACTTCCGAATCGAAAGGTTTATTGAGATAATCATCAGCACCAGCCTTATACCCTTTGAGAACATCTTCTTTCATTGTTTTGGCGGTGAGAAATACGATGGGTACATTCTCATTTTTTTCACGAATTTCCTTCGCCAAGGTAAAGCCGTCCTTATAGGGCATCATAACATCTAAAATACAGATGTCATAATTATCTTTTTTAAACTTCTCGAACCCCTCCATGCCATTTTTAGCCAAGGTTACATCGAACTCGTTCATCGATAAATAATCTTTAAGAACGATTCCGAAATTGGGGTCGTCTTCGACCAATAGTATTTTCTTATTTATTGTTTCCATAACTTTGAGTTAGATTAAAGGCAATTTTATGTAGAAAGTGCTTCCTTTTCCTTTTTCACTTTCAGCATATACCTCTCCTTGATGATCATCTATAATTTTTTTAACATAGGCCAGTCCGAGACCGTGACCTTTAACGTTGTGCAAATCTCCCGTGTGTTCTCGATAAAATTTTTCGAAAACTTTTTTCAAAACTGCTTTACTCATTCCCGCACCCTGATCTTGTATTTTCACAATGATATGATTCTTTGCTACCTCTGTATAAACATCGATTCGCGGTGCATCTGGGGAATATTTTATGGCGTTATCGAGAATATTAACGATAACGTTGGTGAAATGCATTTCGTTAGCGAGAACTTCAGTGCTTTGCGCCGCCAAATGTGATTTAATATATCCCCCTCGATCAGCGACAATAAGTTCGACATGGGCGATCGCATCTTGAACAATATCGTGAACATCAACCCTATCTTTGCTGATATCCAATTGGTTCTTTTCCAACTTGGATATTCTTAATACATTTTCAACTTGGGCATGCATTCTTTTATTCTCGTCCCGAATCATTCCAAGATATCTTTCAACCATTTCGTGGTTGCCGATAACTTTTGGATTTCGAATCGCCTCCACCGCCAAATTGATGGTGGCAATGGGGGTCTTGAACTCATGCGTCATATTATTTATAAAATCAGATTTTATCTCTGAAATCTGTTTTTGCCGAATCAACTGATATATGGCTCCGGAATACGAAGCGACAATAACCAATATAAAGAGAAGCGACAAGAAAGCCATCCCCATGATGGTACTCATCAAAAAGCGCTTCTTCTTAGGGAAATTGATCAACAATGAAAAATTCGTATTGCCCTCACTATCCCTAAAAATAGGCGCGCTATACGGTGTACTTTCGGTTAATTTAAATTTTTTTGACTTAACCTTGGTGGGAATACCCCTACTGTATATTCCATATTCATAATCAATATCTAGTCCACGATCCTCAAGCTCACGATTTAGCAACAATTCGATTTCCTGCTTTGAAACCCTTTTGTGTATAGGAACTTTTTTGGCATACTCCATGAACATATCATCGAACGCCGCCTTTTCCATCGCCGTAAGTCCACCAATCTTTTCAATGATCTTTTTAGGGGATAATTCATAACTCTTACCATCAATCCCCAAATTCGAACCAAAAATCGCACTAGTGCGTTTACTGGTGTAATTTGTAATGGTTGTGTCATTGCCATTGCCTCCGTCAAAAAAAGTCGAGGCGACATCATAATTTTCTTCTAGAATTCCATGGGAATAAAGACGAAACTCGTTTGAATTCAAATCTCCTTCAATAAAGAAGATATTCTTCAAGCTTGTACTTTTAGGACCTTCAATACTATCGATAGAACTCAAATAACGTTCGGAATAATCGTTCCGTTCGCGACTTTCAATTTTATCGGTTACTTCTTTCAATACATCAATGACCACGTTTGAAAATTGTTCTTCCTTGTCCTCTACCGACCGTTTGATCCAAAAGCTTTGTACAAAGATGATTCCGATCAAGGAGAGGCTCATCAGTATGACCAAAAGAACAAACAACCTCCTATTCATTATTATAAAATTAAAGATTTAACACTAGCAAATGGTACGTTTAACCTAACCTTAACAAAAAGGTTAAAATCCCTAAAGCACTAACTACTAGCAAGCAACGACTGATGAACTTTCAATACTTCTGAACGTGTTCGTGCCAAATCCAAGTTCCTTATCACGTAATCCGAACCTTTAATTTTTTCTGAATCTTTCCACTGGTTTTGTATACGCTCTAGCACAGATTTTTTTGAAATATTTTCATTTCGTTTCATAATTCGTTCTATACGTATATCTCTGGGCGCAGTCACTAAAATTATCCGATCGTAAAACTCTTGGGAACCAATTTCGAATATAATAGCCGTCTCCTGAATGACATAGGGTGATTTTTGTTTTTCGGCCCACCTCAAAAAATGTTTTCTTACAGCTGGGTGAACAATGGCATTCATTTTCTTCAAGAGCGATTCATTTGCGAAAATACGCTCCGAAATGTATGCCCTGTCCAATTCACCCTCTGGGTAGGCTAGTTCTCCCAGAAGCCGCACGATTGCATTTCTGACCTTCCTTGAGGTTCCCATTAATTTTTTCGCTTCCTCATCGGAATTATACACCGGAACGCCCAGTTCTTCGAACATTGTGCCCACGGTGGTTTTACCGCTCCCTATTCCCCCGGTTAAGCCAACGATCATCACTCCTTCTTAATTACATATTCTACTTCGTCTTCCAAAAGTGTCGTGCTATGAAGACCTTCTGGTTGCTTGACTAGGCTTAGTTTCAATTCTTTGGAGCTGGGATCCTTTATGGACTCATAATCTCCTACCACTTGAAAATCGGATTCCTCGAGTTCTTGCAAACGTTTAATTTTTGCCTTGCATAAAACCGAGGCCATTTCAGGAAAGGTCTTTATTTCTGCCCCAGCGGGAAAATTTACTGTCGTTATGGGCACTTTGAAGACTTTTTCGGAAAAACGGGCAATCTTCGCTTTGAGATTAACTCCATTTTCTGAGAAAGTGGTATGCTCAAGTTTTTCTGGTCTTACGATGTCTACGTCTCTGGAAAAATCAGCATCCAAATCGGGAAGTCTTATGCCCTTTGTTCTTACCCAATCAATTGTATCGATTTCTTTTTTGGGACCCGTTAATAGAATACTATCCGGCGTCACTTTTATACCTCCCTCCATCAAATAGTTTTGTGCCAAATTAATGACCACCTTGGGCTTCACGGGAACTTTCTTCGACATCACCGGAAGCATTTCAAAAAACAAAGTATCCTCATCCATTTCCAACAAGACCATCGACCTGGGCAATTGACTCTCAATCTGTTGCCGATACGACGCTACAGGTGCAAAAAATGAAGAATCATTTTTGCTTAATTGAGACAAATCGATATTCACGCGCTTATTCATAAAATTGAATCGCAAGAACTGAAATCCTCCTGCCTTCAATTTAACACCCACTTTATTCTTTGAGGCGCTTTCATACAGGTACCCATCAGGTACGTTCATAAAATTAAGATCGAATACAGCATCTCCGGTGTAAGACCTCGATAAATTATTTATAAACCAAATGAGTGCCGAACAAAATAAGAACACCAAAAAGACCTTCACTTTTCGCTTTTTAAGTCCGTTCTTGATTTTTTGTAATATAAGCTCGAGTGCCATAAAATAGGTCTAGAAAAATAATTCAGGAAATAATTCCTGTGGTTTCTTTTTGCTAAAGGTAATTAAGATGGTCGATTTTAAAAAGCCAAAACCATATCCTACAAATTGAACTACCACGGCTACCAACGATAAAAAAGCTACGGTCAAACTTCGATTCTTTAGAAGTGAATCGACAAAAATGAGGCCAAAGTATATAAAAAATAAGAACAAAGGTAAATATAGCCCTACCCCCCATAAAATCAATGAAACTAGAAACGCTATGCAAAAAAAGGTCGGAAACCAGTAGGTCACTTTAGCCGTGCCAGGATGCCAAAGATTCAAAATAGGCCTTACCATACCGAACTTTTTCACTTGCACGTAAAATTTCTGCCAATTGATTCTTCGTTTATGGTACACAAATGCCTCTGGAATCTTTCTACTATCAAAACCGCTATTCCAAATACGAAAGGTAAAATCAGGATCCTCACCGGGGTGTATATTGCCAAACCCACCTATTTTATCAAATATAGTTCTCGAAATCCCCATATTAAAACTTCGTGGTTGGAACCTGCCCATCGACCTTTTATTACCGCGTATGCCCCCCGTTGTCAAAACCGAGGTCATAGAATAATTTATAGCTTTCTGCTCTACACTAAAGGATTCATGGGCCGCATCAGGACCTCCATAGCAATGCACATATTGTGCTTTCAGGGTATTGTACACCGTATTCAGGTAATGAGGTGGCAAAATACAGTCAGAATCCAATATGATAAAATAATTACCCTTGGCACGCTGCATGCCATAATTTCTTGTATCCCCGGGACCAGTGTTCTTTTTAGTATAATAAGAAATAGATAGGCTATTGGAGAATTGTTTCACCACATCTTCTGAAGATATAGTTGAGCCGTCTTCAACGATAACAACCTCGAAAGGGCCTGGATAGTTTTGTACCGCAATACTCTTTAAAAGCTCCTCTATTTCATTGGGCCTATTATAGACAGGAATAATGAAAGAAAAGTAGAGATTCATCTCAATCTTAAGAGTTTAAGTGATGCACATAACCCTTCACGATTACCATGCCTATATTATCGGCTTATACGCGCCAAGAGATTTTTACGAAGTGTAACTTCATCAACGGCCTACTGCTCCGTGAATTTTTCAATAACCTCTTGACTAACACCTGTACTGGAGAACCCCCCGTCGTGGAAAAGATTCTGCATCGTAACCTTACGTGTTAGATCGGAGAATAGCGTTATTGTGTAATCGGCACAATCCAATGCTGAAGCATTCCCTAACGGAGACATTTTTTCAGCATAACTAATAAAACCATCAAACCCTTTAACACCTTGCCCCGCAGTAGTAGGGGTCGGAGATTGTGAAATGGTATTGACACGGACTTTGTTTTTTTTGCCAAAGAAATACCCAAAACTACGGGCAACGGACTCTAAATAGGCCTTATTATCGGCCATATCGTTGTAATCGGGAAAAACCCTTTGTGCCGCCATGTAAGTTAGTGCCACGATACTGCCCCATTCTTGCATAGCGTCCGCTTTATGTAGGCTTTGCATTACTTTGTGAAAAGAAAGTGCAGAGACATCCCACCCTTTTGTTGTAAAATCATATTTTTCGTCGGTATAGGCCCTTCCCTTTCTAACGTTCACCGACATTCCGATTGCATGTAAGACAAAATCAATCTTACCTCCTAGCAGTTCCAATGATTTAGCAACCAAATTATCCAAGTCTTCTTCACTGGTAGCATCGGCAGGAATAATCTGAGACCCCGTTTTTTTTGCCAATTCATTAATCTGGCCCAAGCGCATAGCGACAGGTGCATTGGTCAGCACGAAGGTACCACCTTCTTCGTGGACACGCTCGGCGGTTTTCCAAGCGATAGAATTCTCATCTAGAGCCCCAAAAATAATTCCTTTTTTTCCTTTCAATAAGTTGTAAGCCATATTTACGGTATCAATTTTATTAGTTGCGGTGTGGTCAAAGATATTTAAAAAAGTTGGCAGACAACAGAAAAAATCCGACCAAGAAGTACGCCTTACACATTTGTAAAATACCTAATACAAAATATTAGGAGTTAATGCCGGTCCACAACTAAGGAGAATCAATTCAAGAGCTGCTTAGCATGGGCAATGGCGGAATCGGATAGCTGTTTACCTCCTAGCATTTCCGCAAGTTCAATAATACGTTCGTTTTCATCGAGTTTCTTCATTTGCGTCTTTGTAACGGCATCAGCTTCGACCTTGAACACTTTATAATGGTGATTACCTTTAGAGGCTACTTGAGGTAAATGGGTTATTGAAAAAACTTGCATATTTTTGCTCATCGCTTGCATGATATCTCCCATACTGTTAGATATTTCCCCCGAAACCCCAGTATCGATCTCATCGAACATCATGGTCGGTAAATTTTCATACTCAGCCAGTATGGCTTTTATAACTAGCATAATTCGAGACAATTCCCCACCCGAAGCCGTTTTTTTCAATTCTCCGAAATCGGCGCCCTTGTTCGCCGAAAACAAAAATGTCAAATCATCCTTCCCATTGGTCTTGAACACGTTGGCCTGCTGTACTTCAATCTTAAAACTAGCACTCGGCATTCCCAAAGAACCCAAGCTTTTGGATAGTTGCTCTTTTAAACGCGGTAGTACATTTCGTCTTTTGACATGAATAGTATTTGCAACATCTTCCATGGCGTTTTTCACTACCTCCACCGCTTTCCTTTTTTCCACTATTGCACTGTCAAGACTTTCTGTCTCCGCTATCTTTTCGTCAAGTTCGTTTCTAATCGCCAAAAGCTCCGAAACAGTAGCCACACCATGCTTTTTTTGAAGATCATAAATACGTTGTAACTTGCCGTTGACATCTTCCAACAATTGGGGGTTCGCCTCTGTATTTTCATGAAAGGATTGCAATTCTGTCGCTATGTCGTCTACCTCGATTACCACTGATTGAATACGCTCGTTCAAATCAGCATATAGACCTCCAAAACCAGATAGTTTATTAGACACTTGCTTCAACTGTGCCAATAAGTTGGAAACACCTATTTGCTCATCATTAAGCAATTGAAACCCTTGAGACAAAAGTTCCATAATATTTTCGATATTGCTCAATTGCTCATACTGTTCTTCTAGTTCTTGTTGAATACCTTCCTTTAAAGGAGCTTCTTCTAGTTCTTTGAGCAGAAAAAGGTTATAATCATGCTCCTTAATTTCATCGCGCTGGCGATCAATAAGCACAGTCAATTCCTTCTCGATTTTACCATAATCACTGAAAAGGTGTCTATAATTCTCTAGTAATTGCCTATTCCCGGCCAACGCATCGATTACCATGAATTGAAAATCATTATCGGCAAGCCGTAAAGTCTGGTGTTGCGAATGCACGTCTATAAGCCTATCGCCCAATTCAGCAAGTACGGTAAGGTTTACCGGAGAATCGTTTATGAAAGCTCTTGATTTACCGCTGGGATGAATTTCTCTTCTAATTATGGTATGGCCTTCGTAATCAAGGTCGTTTTTTTCAAAGAAAGATTGCAAATCGTACTTACCTATTTCGAATTCAGCTTCAATGATACATTTTTCAGACTTATCTCTCAATGACGACAGATCTGCCCGTTTTCCCAGCACCAATGATAATCCTCCTAGAAGAATGGATTTACCCGCCCCGGTTTCCCCAGTAATACACGTAAAACCTTCAGAGAAGGTCACGTTCAGGTCATCGATCAAGGCATAATTTTTAATGGTAAGATGTACGAGCACGGCTTAAAATTCTGTTCAGACCGTAAAGATAATCGATAATTATATACTAGGGGATATTAGTATGTAATGGCATTCCAGGTGCTTGAATACAGGGGTGCTATTCGGTTCAAAGTTTCCTTTAACTTGACCACATCGACCTTCGGACCATCTGAAAAGATATTTTGAATCTCCTCTGATTTTGCATCGAAGAACGTTTGAATCAAAAAAGCATTGGGTCTTCTGTTCATCATTGTCTCAAAAAGCTTCATCGTCCCTGAAATGACTTGCTTTCCGGTGCTATTATTGTCCGCTAAAATATCAAGACCTTTTCTATGATAATTATACATGGCAATACGGTATTCGCGATAGGTATTTGAAAGAAGGTTATCAACAAGTTCGAAGCGACTCCTGTCGCTATTTTGATCCCAGCCTGAGTAATTGGTTGCTTGTGCCTGAGTGGTTATCTGCTGTGCCTTTCTGAAATACTCTGTTCCACCTTCCAGTGAAAAGGTATCGGCATCGAGGCCCAAAATAATATAAACGTAATAAGAAACTACACTGACAAGATTTGATTCAAATACATTTTCGTTGAAGACCAAGGGTTGAAACTCTACATATTCGAAGTTCAGCTGATTGTCTTTATAGTTGAAAACAGGTGTCTCATAGGAGGTGTTGAATACTGGGCGAGATGATTGTATTTGTATATTTCCCTCGAATCGATTGGACTCGTACTTGGTAATCGTGATAAACATTTGAGCGTTCACCCGTTCGTTTTCCTTATATGTGCGATTCGTCCATTTATTCTTATTCACAAAATCGTTGAGAGATCTTTCGAGGGTCTTGAAAATTTGTTGATTGGTTTGGGAGACCTGATCGGCATTGACCGTTACTACACAGTTCATTTCTTGGGACCACACCGAAAGCGCAAAAAACAATGTAGCTATTACAATTATAAAGTTACGCATGGTATTTCTTCAAAATTTCGTCAAAAATGTCTTTGGCAACATCGGCCTTCGCCTTTAATTCAAACGCCTTTATTTTTAAATTCTTATCTATGAAAGTGATTTTATTGGTCGCTTTTCCAAAACCGGCACCCTCATCATTGAGCGAATTTAAAATTATAGCATCAAGATTCTTCTTCTTGAGTTTACCTTTTGCATTTTCCAACTCGTTTTCGGTTTCCAAGGCAAAGCCTACCAAATATTGTTTTGTCTTTTGTTCGCCTAGAGACATTAAGATATCCAAGGTCTTAACCAGTTCAATAGAGATGGCCGATTCCTTTTTCTTAATTTTATTGGATGCTACCGATTTGGGTCGGTAGTCGGCCACCGCTGCAGCACATATAACGATATCCATATCTATATAATACCGATGTACGGCCTCGTACATTTGTTGGGCCGAAACCACCTTTTCGATTTTAAACGCCGCATGTTCAAGTACAATGGATGTAGGGCCCGAAATTAGAACAACCTCACCTCCCAGCGCCGAAGCCCTTTTTGCCAGTTCGTATCCCATTTGCCCCGAAGCATGGTTTCCGATATATCGAACCGGGTCAATAGCCTCATACGTGGGGCCGGCGGTGACCAATATTTTTATTCCGCTCAAGGGTAGCCCTTGGGAAAGGTAATTTACTATGAAATCCACAATTTCCTCAGGTTCGGCCATTCGCCCTTCCCCATGCAACCCACTGGCAAGTTCTCCTGAAGCTACGGGTATCATCACATTTCCGAAAGATTGTAGTCTTTTAAAGGAACTGCGTGTCGAGGGATGTCGATACATGTCCAAATCCATCGCCGGGGCGAAAAAAACCTTGCATTTCGCAGAAAGATAGGTCGCCAATAAAAGGTTGTCACAGGTGCCATTGGCCATTTTAGAGAGCGTATTGGCCGTAGCCGGTGCCAATACCATAATATCGGCCCAAAGTGCTAGGTCGACATGATTGTTCCAATCTGTGGTATTTTCTTCATGCCGTGCAAAATCATGAAGAACGGGATTCTTAGAAAGTGTAGCTAGTGTGAGGGGCGAAACAAAAGAACTGGCGCTTTCAGTCATAATAACTTTGACCGTAGCACCAGCTTTTATAAATAATCGAACAAGAAAAGTCGTTTTATAAGCTGCAATTCCTCCGGTAACTCCTAAAAGGATATTCTTGCCGCTCAACATACTTTTCTACTTATCTTTCTCTGTATTTCTATAGTAGATCTTGTCTTCCAACCACTCCTCTACAGCCAATGCATGGGGTTTTGGTAACTTTTCATAAAATTTGGAGACCTCGATTTGTTCTTTATTCTCGAACACTTCTTCAAGACTATCGCTGTAAGTAGCGAACTCTTCTAGTTTTTCTAGGAGCTCCTTTTTGATTTCCGAGTTGATTTGCACGGCCCTTTTGGCTGCTATGGATATCGCTTCATATATGTTATCCGTTTTTTCGTCAAATTCATTTCGGTTAACGGTTGTCGTAGAAACGGGAGCTTGTGAATTTTTAAGATCGTTCATATTCATGATTACACTAATTATTTTGCTTCTTTTTCTTGGATAAAATCTTGTAATTCTAGATTAACTTTTTGAATAAGTTCATCTGCCTCTTCGGTATATTTTGTATCTGGAAATTGCTTTTTTAACGCGTTATAGTCAGCCATTGCGTCTTTCAAGCGCTCTTGTTGTACTCTTTCACGACTATTAAGCGCGAACTGTGTGGCCGATTCGAACCTATAGTACATGGCATCTTCGCGGTATATCGACCCTGGATAATCTGAAATAAAGTTATCGAAGGCAGCTACCGCCGGGGTCAAGAAAGTGAAATCGAATTCCCCAAGCTTGTTGAACTGCTTGGCAATTTCGTAAGCTTTACGTTCCTTTTTTGTGGTCAATTCTTGGGCCATAATGTTGGCTTCTTCAAAATATTCAGAATCCGGATAGGCATTGATAAAATTCTGAAGTTTTGCCAAGGCCTTATCGGTATCGGTCTGATCAAGCGAATATTTAGGCGACAATTCAAAATAACTCTTCGCTCCATTGAAAGAGGCCTCTGCCACCTTTTCACTTTTAGGGTATGATTTTACAAAGCGTTCGAACTGATACCCCGCCATATTGTAATCCCTTCTTTTGAAATAGGTGTCGGCCAGAAAAAACTGAACACGTTCCCCTTGAGGTTTACCTACATATTTAGGGGCTATCTGCTCGAACAACCTGTTCGATCTCTTGAAATCACCTTCTTCATAATATTTCTGGGCCAATTCGTACTTGGCCTTAACGTCCTCGTTTTTCAGCACCTTTTGATACTCACTACAGGACTGAAACACAACGGCTAACAGAAGCAGGCTAAAGTATGTACGCATTTTAAAAAACATTTTGCAAAATTACGGATTACTTGCGGATTTAAAAAACAAAATAATAGGAACTAAAATACCATCAAAAAGCGCGCTATCTAGGCTTTTGGGTAAGATTTAACACTTCCAAATATAATACTCACACTTTAAACCGATTCCTTTGCTATGGATAACCGTCACTTTAACGTCTCCATTTCAACAAGATAGACGCCGAAATAGTACAACTTTAAAATTCGATAAATAGTATATGTTGAAGTGTTCGGCAACTATACTCCGACCTTGACAAACGGCTTAATAAAGTTAGTTATTTGTTTTTTCAAAGTAGGTGTTGCTTCTACCAAGGGAAGCCTCACCGAAGCGTATGAAAGGTTCAAAGCTTCAAAAAGCGCCTTTATCCCTGCCGGATTCCCTTCCCTGAAAATCAAGTCCATACCTTCTAGCAATGCATAGTGATTTTGATAGGCCACATCGACATCCCTGTCAAGACCAGCTCGGATCATTTCAGAGAATTCCGCGGGCAACCCTTGACCCAATACGGAGATTACTCCTGAGCCACCGGCTAAAACTGTGGGAAGCGCAGTTGCGTCATCCCCCGAAATAATCAGAAAATCTTTTGGACATTTTTTAAGAAGTTCATGTACTTGCAACAAGCTACCCGCGGCCTCTTTTATGCCAACAATGTTTTCAACTTCTGTAGCCAATCTTACCACGGTATCGGGCAGCATATTGCTACCTGTTCTACCAGGAACATTATATAGTATAATAGGTTTCGGGGAAACATTCGCTATCGCCTCAAAATGACGAAAAATACCTTCTTGGGTCGGTCTGTTATAATAGGGGGATACCGAAAGGACCGCGTCAAAATTGGTCAAGTCTAAACTTTGTAAATCATCGATGACGGCCGCCGTGTTATTTCCACCGATTCCTACTACTAAAGGTAAGCGGCCTGCATTGGCTATTGTTACGGTATCAATTATGGTTTGCTTTTCAGCTTTAGTTAGCGTGGCTGTCTCACCCGTAGTTCCAAGGACCACGAGGTAATCTACCCCGCCCTCAATACAATAATCAACAATACGGTGCAAGGCATCGATATCCAGAGATAAATCTTCCTTAAAAGGCGTAATCAAAGCCACTCCCGTACCTTTTAATTTTTCCATTTATATTTCGTTTAAGACCCCAAGATATTTTTTTAACTCTGTTTTGAACGTATCAAAATCGTTCAAGGGGCAATCCAAAATTAAATCATTGTAGACCTGGTCTACACCTTTAAAACCAACCCTAAACCGGGCTCGTGTCTTGATACTCATCAACTGAATCAACAAATTCTCCTCCGTATAATAATTTACCAAGAGATCATATTCACGGCTCAAAAATTCGAGTGCATAACTATTCTCAATCTTCCCGTTCCAGCCCAAATCCTTGTCGGAAAAAACCGGTGTGGAATACGGCGAATTTTTGTCGTAATGGCCCTTATAACCAATAATTTTCACGGCATTGGGCCTCATATTGTAATCTTCAACAAAATCATAAAATAAGTTGGCATCATCAAATTTATCAAGGTCAACTATACAGCCTATGGATGTGATACCCTTCTCTCGCTCTACAACCGGAGGGTCCTTGGCAAGCTCCTGCTTTAAAAATTTAACACCCGATTGATACTTGAACTTATCTTTTATTCCCTTGATCATGTATTTTTACAATTTTAAACCACTCCTGAAATAAAGGAACTGGGTTTTACAAATGTAAAGAATATCACCTCATATTTAAATGCTAAGATAAAACGATTTATGGGTTTAAAAATAAAACATTTTGTTATATTTATAACTATTATAAGCGGTGGCTCATGTCGCCACAACTCGACCCATCTATCGCAAATAACAAGTTCCCAAACCAGAATAGACTCGTCGCTGAGGGCTTCCGGGGCTTTTGACGAATTTATAGCTCCTTATCGTAGCAGGTTGAATGAAGTTTTGGACAGCACCCTGGCCTATGCGCCACAAACCATCACCAAAGAAGACGGACAATTCAACACTTCGGCGGGAAACCTAATTGCCGATATCATCTTCTCGGAAGCAAACCCTATTTTTAAATCCCGTACCGGGAAAGATATCGATTTTGTGCTTTTAAATCATGGGGGTATTCGTTCTATTATTTCTAAAGGTAATGTATCGACCCGAACCGCCTTCGAAGTTATGCCTTTTGAAAATTCAATCGTGGTTGTGGCCCTGGATGGCCATGTCATTTCAGAAATGGTCGATTTTCTAAGGGATTCGGGCCAGGCCCATCCGGTTTCCGGTATTCAGATTATATTGAACAGTGACAACATCCTTAACTCGTTTATGATTCAAGGAAAACCCTTGGATTTGACCCGAACTTATAATGTAGCGACATCAAATTATTTGGTTACTGGAGGAGACAATATGACTTTTTTCAAAAAAGCCAAAAGCATTATGGACACCGACTATTTTATTCGGAACGCCATTATTGATTACTTTAAGAAAGTCGACACGCTTTCGACGGTTGTCGATGATCGGTTTATTAAGCTCCATTAAGATGTAGGATCAATTATATTCGGTTGACCCCTCTTACGTTCGGATCAACACTTCGTTTAAATTAAAAATATGAAAAGAAGAGCTTTTCTAAAAAACACATCGGTCTCAGGAGCATACATCGGTCTAGGGGGTATTTTTATAGAGTCTTGTGCGGCCGAACAAAGACAAGTGACCATATTACACACTAACGACGTACATAGCCATATCGACCCTTTCCCCAGTAATCATTCCGAATATCCCAACTTAGGGGGGGTGGCTAGAAGAGCGTCGCTCATCGAAACTATCAGAAAGGAAAACCCTAATACACTTTTATTCGATGCTGGTGATATTTTTCAGGGAACACCTTACTTCAACTTTTACGGGGGCGAGCTGGAATTTAAATTAATGAGCATGCTTAAATATGACGCAGTGACTATTGGCAACCATGACTTTGACAATGGTATTGAAGGTCTTTTTGCTCAAATTCCAAATGCTGAATTTGCTATGCTCTCGGCCAATTACGATTTCAGCAATACCTTAATGGACGGCCAAGTTGCCCCTTACAAGACTTACACTCTTGACGGCATTAAAATTGGAGTGTACGGACTTGGCATCAAACTTGACGGGTTGGTGACCAAAAAACTGTTTAAGGAGACGAAATATCTAGACCCCTACGAGATGGCACAAGATACCGAACGCATTTTAAAGGAAAATGAAGCATGTGACCTTATAATTTGCCTATCACATATCGGGTACGATTACCAAACAGAAGATAGGCCTAGCGACTTGAAACTTGCGGCCTTATTGAATTTTACGCATCTTATTATTGGGGGACATACCCACACCTTTCTTGACAAACCAACCATTGTTCAAAACAGAAAAGGTTTGAAGACCCTCGTTAACCAGGTCGGCTGTTATGGGGTTAATCTTGGCCGTATCGACTTTTATTTCGATAATCGAAATACCTCTCCCCAAGCTAAAGGAATTTCAATTTCGGTCTAATCGAATGTAACGGCCATGATTACGATTCACCGTACCAATACTCAAAACGAAGCTTTTATCAACCTGGTAGTCCAACTTGACCATGAACTTGCCCAAAGGGATGGTGGGCAACATGAATTTTATAATCAGTTCAACAGTATATCTGATATTCGCTATGCCGTGATGGCCTATAGGAACAAGGAACCTGTCGGATGCGGGGCTTTAAAAGAATTCAATGTTGATAGCATGGAATTGAAACGAATGTTCGTGCTACCAGAGGCCCGTGGCTACGGAGTAGCCTCAAAAATCATAAAATTTTTAGAAAGGTGGGCTAGAGCATTGGGTTATAAAAATTGTGTTCTGGAAACAGGTAAGAGGCAACCGGAGGCCATAGCCCTGTATACGAAGAACGGATACAAGGTGATTCCAAACTACGGGCAATACAAAGGTGTGGAAAATAGCATTTGCTTCTCAAAAAGCCTTTAAAAATTTGCAAAGGCCTTAAGCAAGCAAGTACTCCGTGATTTCTCTACGTTCTTCAGCCAAAGTATTTGTAGGGTATTTACGATTGGCCTGGCGATACCAATATCCGGCATTAAACTTATCGCCTTCTTGGCGATGCAGATGGGCATGTATCCAGCTACCTATAGTGGTATGTAGGTCTTGAGCAATGTCGTGAGAGCGTTCCCAATTACCCTTCTCTGCGTGCCACATGGCCTTCAAAGGCTCCGACCAATGCTCTTCGGGTCTATCATTTTCTAAACTTTTGACAAAATTGGAATAGGAATCCAGCATCCTTTTAATTTTAATAATCCTCTACTACTTGGAATTCAAAAATACCTAATTTCACCAAACCAATCATGCTAGTGTGACCATTTCAAAGCTAAAAATACCGTACCGTGCAAAGTATCTCCCCTATCTGGTGTCGCTTCTCCTGACCCTTTTGATTTTGGCCATACACATGGCCCCGAATATGGACAGCATGCTGAACGAGAACAATACTCGTATTTCACATGTTTTCTTGAAATCGCAAATAGAATACCATAAAGAACTCCCCCCCTTTGCACGAAGGCCCTTGACGAGCTTTCTCATCGACAGCACTATTGAGCTTTTTGGGGTGAGGGCCGGTTTTGCTTTTATCTTTGTGAACTTTTGTTTCTTATTTCTAAGTGGTTTGCTTCTCTTCAAACTCGCTCTCGATCTCAAGGCCACCCGTAGGCAGGCGCTTTTGAATATGATTGTCTACTTTTTATCGTTTTCCATCTTGTTCGCCTTCTTCCCTCCTATTTTTAGTTACGACGAGCCACTGCAGTATTGTTTCATATTTTTGGCCATAATCTCGTATTTTAAGGATAAATGGGCTCTTTTCGTTCTTTTTTTTAGTCTGGCACTCATCGCTCGTGAAACGAGCATATTACTCCTTCCAGCGTTTTTTCTCTTTGCAGTAAAAGGAAACATTGACAAAAACATTTCTTTTAATGTCTCCCAAAAGTGGGGAATGCTACTGGCTCCTGTGCTCATATATGGTATTTACATTGGGGCTTTTATCCTAACAAATGAACAGTTAGAGGAAACTCAGCTCGAATTAGGGAGTCGATTTTCGTGCTTCTTGGAAAATTTTGAGAGCTTCAAGAATACATCAGAATCTCTTTTATCGATCCATTTTACACTGAGCTTTTATCTGTGTTTGATTTTTGTACCTCCAAAACGATCTAATACGCTCTCGGAAAATATGTTTGTTAAAGCCTTTTTGCTCACCGCCTTTATAAACACCCCTATCGTCTTACTAACGGCCTTTGCTCGGGAATCGAGACTTTTTACGTTACCTCTACTTCTAATTTGGCCCGTCTTTTTTCAACTGTTCGATAAAGATTTAAGCTATTTTTTTTCAAGGAGATTTCATAAAGAACTTTTTGCTACGGCCTCAAAATCACTCGGCATCATAGTTTTTATGGCATTCAATTTTATAGGATGCTTCATACTATACAAGAATCTTGGCCTTGGAAAGAATACCTACTTCGCCGAGTACCTATTTCTTCTGAACACCTTCCTTTTTACGTATGTGTGGTCTAAACTTCGAAGAGGCTAGAAACATCGAAAAATTGACATATGCCCCGCGTTTGCATCATTTATTTCATGAATAACGTCATTCCTCTACCTGTATTTTCTCTTATTTAGTGGAAACAATTCAAAATAAATAATCAATTATGAGAAGTCTTCTTTGGCTTGTTGCCGTCATTTGCATTATCGTTTGGCTTTTAGGAATGTTAGGGGTAGTACCCGGTCTAGCGACTAATAGCCTTATCCACATTTTAATCGTTATTGCCGTTATCGTTATTCTTTACAACCTCATATCAGGTCGTAAGCCTTTATAATAACGGTTTAAAAAATCAATAATCCTCACCCATTTTACTATAAATAGGTGAGGATTGCTATTTCTGACCTCTTCGTCCATGGCTTTAGTCTGCTCAGAGGCTTATCATGAAATTATTTCGAAGAATTCTTTTTCGGAAATTATTGGAATTCCCAGCTGTTCAGCTTTACTCCGCTTACTCGGCCCCATTTTGTCGCCAGCAATCAAATAAGCAGTTTTTGAAGATATACTTGAACCTACCTTACCTCCATTATCTTCAATCATTTTTTTAAGTTCATCCCGACTCACGCTTTCAAAGACACCGGATACGATAAGGGTCATCCCTTTTAACTTATCGGTTTGGTTTTCCAATTGCTCTTCCGATAGAGAAAATTTCAGTCCATACTGCTTCAAGCGGGCCACGATTTCCCGATTCTTTTCGTTCTTAAAGAATTCGACGACCGATTGTGCAATACGTTCCCCTATCTCATTCACTTGGGTAAGTTCATCAACACTTGCCTTCATCAACGCATCTATATTCTTATAGGCCTTCGCCAATTTTTTAGCGACCGTTTCGCCCACAAAACGAATCCCAAGGGCAAACAGAACCCGTTCAAAAGGAATTTCGATAGATGCGGTCACCCCGGCCACCAGATTTTCAGCAGATTTATCCGCCATGCGCTCCAAAGGCAATAATTGCTCTTTGGTCAAGGTGTACAGATCCGCATAGTTCGTGATTAAACCTTCCTGATAAAGCTGTTCTACGGTTTCACTCCCTAAACCTTCGATATCCATCGCCTTGCGCGATATGAAATGTTGAATACGGCCTGTAATCTGGGGCGGGCAGCCATAGTAATTGGTACAATAGTGTTTCGCATCACCTTCCGTGCGGGTCAACGGTGTACCGCACTCGGGACAAAATTCTATATACCTTGTTGGTTCGGAATCAGGGGAGCGTTTGGTGAAGTCTACTCCCACAATCTTGGGAATTATCTCCCCTCCCTTTTCCACAAAAACGGTATCTCCCTCACGAATATCGAACTTTGCTATTTGATCTGCGTTGTGCAAAGAAGCTCTTTTTACAGTAGTTCCTGCTAAAAGTACCGGTGACAGGTTGGCGACAGGGGTAATCGATCCCGTGCGGCCGACCTGATAAGTGATCTCGTTAAGCAAGGTGGCAACTTGTTCGGCCTTAAACTTGTAGGCCATTGCCCAACGAGGCGATTTTGAGGTAAAGCCCAGTTCTTCTTGTTGGTGCAGGCTATTTACTTTTATGACGACACCATCGGTTTCATAGGGCAAATCATGACGACGGGTATCCCAATAATCGACAAAAGCCACTACCTCGTCCGTTGAATTGCACAATTTGGCGGTCGAAGGAATTTTGAAACCCCATTCGCGGGCTTTCTCCAACATTTCCCACTGTGTGGATATCCCGGTGTTTTGTCCAACTATGCCGTACATAAGGCAATCCAATGGTCGTTGTGCCACCACTGAACTATCCTGTAATTTAAGACTTCCCGAAGCGGTGTTTCTAGGGTTCATATAAGGTTCTTCGCCGCTCTCGACGCGCTCTGCATTCATCTTTGCGAAACCTTCGAAAGGCAGTACGATTTCACCACGTATATCAAATTTTAGCGGAAACTCCCCTTTGAGTTGTAAGGGTACGGACCTAATGGTCTTCACATTGGTGGTCACGTCATCCCCTTGAAAACCATCGCCGCGAGTGACCGCCCTTACCATTATTCCGTTTTCGTAACTAAGATTTATAGAGGCTCCATCGTATTTTAGCTCACAAGTGAACTCGACGTTAGAATCCCCCAAAATTCGTTGGATGCGCTTTTCCCAATCTTCCAAGTCATCTTTGGAGTATGAATTGTCCAAGGAGTACATTCGCTCGCTATGAACGACCGTTTCAAAATTTTTGGTTATCGAGCCACCAACGCGCAAAGTAGGTGAACTCGGGTCGTAAAATTCTGGATGTTTTTCCTCCAAGACCTGTAATTCCTTGAGTTTAAGATCAAATTCATAATCTGATATCACCGGGTTATCAAGCACATAATAATTGTAGTTATGCGCTCTTAGTTCGTCACGTAAGGCTTCTATTTTTTGTTGATCGGTCATTATATTTGCTCTTTAGTAATCTTTTTTGATTTGGGCGAAGGCCGATAAGTTTCCATTTTCACTACTAATTCATTGATCGTGTCCGCTACCAAAAGCATTTCAAAATTTGCTTGTCTAAGAAAACCTTGGTTCACCATTTTTTCCAACATTTTAATCAGATCGTCGTAAAACCCGTTGATATTCAAGATACCTATGGGTTTTTTATGAAGCCCCAATTGCGCCCATGTTATCATTTCAAAAAGCTCTTCTAAAGTTCCGTACCCACCGGGAAGGGTCATAATACCGTCAGAGAGTTCATGCATCTTCAACTTTCGCTCGTGCATATTTTTAGTAACGATCAATTCGCTCAACCCGGAATGAACTACTTCACGATGCATTAAAAAATCGGGGATAACACCGATCACCCTACCCCTGTTATTCAGGGCGCCCATTGCCACTTTGCCCATCACCCCGATCTTGGCACCTCCGTACACCAATGTTATATGTCTGTTCGCAAGGGTCTTTCCGAGTTCGGTGGCAATTTCTAGCACATAAGGATCATTTCCTTCTCTGCTACCACAAAAGACCGCTATACTTTTCATATACCTTGTATTGAATTTTTTGCTGACTAAGTTTTCTTCAACGGCCGTACCTACATTTTATAAAACGGTCGTTTCCGAACATATCCTTTCGCAGTTCAATTTCAGAAAAATTATGTTGTTTCAAAAGGGTTACGATCGCCTCCCCTAAATAATGGTTGATTTCTAAAAATAACCGCCCCTTTACTACCAAATTATTTTTTGAAAACTGAATAATTGCCCGGTAAAAGACCAAAGGATCCTCGTCAGGGACAAAAAGTGCGGTCGCAGGCTCGTAATCCAAAACATTTTCGCGCATGACATTTCTTTCCGACTCCCGAACATAGGGAGGGTTAGAAACAATAACATCGTATTGCCCTCCTGAAGTACCGATTGCGAGTATATCCATGATCTCGAAGTCAATATTGGCGTCGTTCGATAGGGCATTTTTTTTGGCTATTTTTAAAGCATCCCTCGAAATGTCGACGGCCACCACTTTAGCCTTAAAGAGGTGCTTTGCAAGTGAGATGGCAATACAGCCACTCCCTGTTCCTATGTCCAACACCCGTATTTCCTTAAGCTCGTCCTTCTTCGGTTTCGTATTCAAATCATCAATGATCCATCGTACCAATTCTTCGGTTTCCGGCCGAGGAATAAGTACATTTTCGTTCACCATAAAATTCATGTCCATAAAGGTGGTACTCCCGATAATATATTGAACCGGTCGATGATTACTCAATTGTGCGAGGGCCTTGAACAACGGTTCTTCTTCACCCTTCGTAACTACCAAATTGGGCTGTAGCGTCAATACAAAGCGCTCTAGATGAAGATAGTGTTCTATGAGAAGATAAAAGAAACTATCAATTTCTTCCTTAGGATATATCCCTTTGAGTTCTTTATGAAAAATATTCTTGATTGCCTTTAACTGCACTTCAATTGGTTTTCACTTGGAGCAAATATCTTAAATACCTTAGGTTTTGGGAAATATTAAATTAGGTCTTTTAGCATCCATACATTACATGAAAAATGGCCGGTATGACCCAACCGAGCATCAATGTATTCAAAGCCGGATCGGACATACAGGCGCTGGGCAGCTTTCATAAAAGGCATCGTTTCAAGGTACACTTGTTCAAATCCAAATTTTCTAGCATATTCGAAACATGATTGTATCATTTTTGAACCTAATCCCCTACCCCTTATCGTTTTGTGAAAGTACATTTTTTGCAGTTCACAGACATTGCCATTGTAGTGCTCCAGGGGTGCGATTCCTGCACATCCAAGAATCTTGCCCTGATCTTCTACCACCAGATATACCGACCTTGGCCCACTATATTGTTCGTACATTCGATCCAATGCCTTATCGGCATAGGCGGTTCCTACTTTAGGCACTCCCATTTCGACCAAGACCTCACGTATCAAGCTGGCCACTATAGGGTTATCTTCGGGTCGTATCCGGCGAATGGTATCAACACTGGTTTCCATGGAATAATATCCTATTTTTACCGTGTGAATATACACAGATTTTATATGCTTCGGTGCATCGAAATTGCAAAGAACGGGTTAGGAACGACCGCTCCCAACCCAATGGTGGGCGCCCTATTGGTATACAACGGAAAAATAATCGGTGAAGGTTTCACCAGTGCCTATGGAGGACCGCACGCCGAAGTGAATGCCATTGCATCGGTAGAAGACAAAAGCCTTTTAAGCAAAGCTACGCTCTATGTTACTTTAGAACCTTGTTGTCATTTTGGCAAAACGCCACCATGTACCGACTTGATTATAAAATCTAAGATACCTCATGTTATAATCGGGCTTACCGACCCTCATGAAAAGGTATCCGGTCAGGGTATTCGAAAACTTCGAAGTGCCGGAATTGATGTTATTACAGGGGTATTGGAAAAGGAGTGTCGCGAACATCATAGAAGATTTTTGTGTTTTCACACCAAAAAACGACCTTATGTCATTCTAAAATGGGCGCAAACCGCTGATGGCTTTATTGCTCCTGAACGTCATAGGCGAGATGCAACCCCCCGCCCCTTTTGGATAACCCAGTCCAATTCTCGACAATTAGTACATAAGTGGCGTACCGAAGAACAGGCTATTTTGGTAGGAACACATACGGTATTGGAAGATAATCCAAAGCTCAACGCTAGATATTGGATCGGAAAGAATCCCATTAGAATAATCATCGATAAGGATTTGAAAGTACCACGTAGCCATCATGTTTTTGATGGTACTATTACCACAATTGTACTGACGGGTATAAAAAAGACAGATCGGTATGCAGAGAAGATAATTTTCGAATTACTCGATTATTCCAAAGCGTTGGTACCCCAAATTTTTGAAATCTGTTACAGACATTATATTATAAGCCTCATAGTTGAAGGGGGGGCTCAAACCTTACAGACCTTCATTGCCGCCCATGCCTGGGACGAGGCCCGAGTTTTTACAGGAAATGCTTTTTTTAAAAAAGGAATTGAAGCACCTGTTCATTCGGGCACCTTGACCTGTACATCTATGGTAGGTTCGGACGAACTCAAAATTTACAGAAGCGATGATTAAGAATATTATTTTTGATTTTGGGGATGTCTTCATCAATCTTGACAAGCAAGCTGTTTTTAGACAACTTAAAAAATTCGGAGGCGAAAAAATTGTAAGCCCTGAAATGATAGCTTTGAACAACGCGTTTGAGATAGGTGCAATGACCACGGAATCGTTTATCGACGGAATGTCTTCTTTAATACCGGCCATGGATTCAGAAGAGCTGGTTCGTATTTGGAATTCGATGCTATTGGATTTTCCCGACGAACGATTACAATTCATCGAAAACCTAGCTAATGAAGGAACTTACCGTCTTTTTCTTTTGAGCAATACGAACGCCTTACACATTCCACATGTCGAGAAGATTATAGGTTCTGAAAAATTTCAGCGCTTCAAAAATGCCTTTGAGCAATTTTATCTCTCACATGAAATTAAGATGCGTAAACCCAATGCCGAGATCTACAGGTTTGTGCTCGATGAAAACCGACTCAATGCCCAAGAAACTTTTTTTATAGATGATACTAAGGAGAATGTGGAGGCGGCCGAGAAATTAGGTATTAAGTGCTGGCACCTCAATGTAGGCCAAGATGATATCGTCGAATTAAAAGACAAACTCTAGCATGGCCTATCTTGCGTTAAGTATTCTAGCATCAAGCCTTATTTTTGTCATTTTCAAGCTCTTTTCAAAACATGGGGTACAAACCATTTATGCCATCGTCGTCAATTATTTTATTGCGGGCACCATGGGTTTTATATTATATAATGACGGAGGGAATTGGAAGACTATTATCGATAAACCTTGGTTTTGGGGGACTTTACTTTTAGGGGTACTCTTCATCGTAGTCTTCAACCTTATGGCTATTACCTCCCAGCGGTCGGGGGTTTCAGTCGCATCGGTCGCCACAAAAATGTCTCTGGTAATCCCTGTTCTTTTTGGTGTGGTGGTATATAAAGAAGAATTGGGGGCACTTAAGTTATTCGGCATTTTTTTGGCCTTGGCAGCCGTCTATTTTAGTTCGATCAAACAAAAATCTTTAATCGTACAAAAGGCATCTTTAGTGTTTCCCGTTTTAGTGTTCTTAGGTTCGGGCATTATCGATACGAGTATTAAATACATTCAAGAGATGTATATCAATGAAAACGAGTACCCTTTGTTTTCAGCGGCCGTATTCGGTTCGGCCGCCTTTTCAGGAACTGTTATGTTAAGTATCAAGAGCTTAAAAAAGCCGTTAAAATTTAATTCAAAAAATATTTTAGGGGGTATTGCGCTGGGAATACCTAACTATTTTTCAATCTACTTTTTATTGAAGGCCCTTGAGAACGAAACCCTTAATAGTGCCTCTATTTTCACTATCAACAACGTAGCCATTGTCATGTTCTCAACGTTACTTGGCATTCTGTTGTTCAAGGAAAAAATCAGCCTTATGAACTGGGCCGGCATTGCTCTGGCCATTCTCAGCATAGTCATTGTAGCCCTATTCTAATGGAGGATCTGTACTACACAATTCGCCAACCTTCGTCGGAAATTCTTTTTAAAGAAAAAAAGAGCAAGTTCTTTGGATATGCCTACCCTATTTCTACTGAAGATGAGATAAAATCCCTACTCGAAAAAATTCAAAAAAAACATCCCACAGCAAACCATATCTGCTATGCCTGGCAGTTAGGCATTGAACCCGTAAGCTATAGAGCTTACGACGATGGTGAACCTACCAATACCGCTGGAATGCCCATTTATGGACAAATACAATCCTTCGGGGTTACTAATGTTCTGGTAATAGTGGCCCGTGTTTTTGGTGGAACAAAACTAGGAACCGGAGGGTTGATCGCTGCCTATCGACAAGCTGCCAAGATGAGCTTGGAAGGCACTAAAATAATCCAAAAGACCCTTAAAGAATATATCAAACTATCTTTTCAGTACGAGAACATCAACATTATCATGCGCACGATTAAGCAGCAAAAGGTGACCATACATAGCCAACAACTTGATTTGGCATGTGAACTCGTTATCTCGGTTAGAAAAAACGATGCGGCAGAGGTGCGAAGACTATTTAAGGCCATCAAAGGGGTTGGGGTCTTTTCGACTTAACTTTTTCTACTTTTATTTCTCTATCTTTTCCAATACATAATCAGGACATCTAATTGGACGCTTTGTCTTATCGTCCATAAAAACCAAAACGGTGTTCGCCACCATCAGTACTTCTTTATCTTGATTGTATATTTTGTAGTCAAATTCTATTTTGACCAATGGCCTATTTTTCAGGATTGTTTCTACCGTAATCAGGTCGTCATAATAGGCCGATTTCTTGAAATCCATTCGTAGAGAAATTACGGGAAGAATAATACCTTTTTCTTCTAATGATTTGTACGAAATTCCAAGTTGCCGTAACCATTCAACCCTTCCCATCTCTAAGTATTGCGCATAGTTCCCGTGATAGACAACGCCCATTTTATCCGTTTCACCGTAGCGTACTCGGAAAGATATTCTGTTAAAATCCATAGAAATTCAGGTAAAAACGATATATTTAAATGATTTCGTTTATGTAGCTATCAACATGCGAAAAAAAAAGGGCAAATTCAATAGCCTTTTCATTTTTTTTTTAGCTTTTTTGTTCACATATTTGCCTCATCAAGAAAGTGCGTCAGCTTCGAGTGCTTTTGGTTATTTTACGAAGTCGCTAACCAACTAAATTAAGAGAAACTTTAAAAATGGGTGTCACTGCTAATTCCGTATGGAGCAATTGTTTAGCTTTTATCAAAGACAACATACAACCGCAGGCATTCAAAACATGGTTCGAGCCCATCAAGCCCATAAAGCTTTCCGACAATGCGTTGAGCATTCAGGTACCAAGTAAATTCTTCTACGAATGGCTTGAGGAACACTACGTCAAATTACTTAAGGTAGCCCTTACCAAAGAACTTGGCGATACAGCAAAGTTGGTGTACATTATTCGAATGGAGAATACGTACGGCAATAAAGAGCCATTTACCGAGAAAATACCTAGTACAAATCGTGGAAGCATGGGGCCACAAGAAATGGATGTACCTGTAAAGTCAAAAAATCCAGAATTAAAAAATCCCTTCGTAATTCCTGGAATACGCAATATTAAAATTGAGTCTCAACTCAATCCGGGATATAATTTCGATAATTTTCTCGAAGGTGACTCTAACAGGTTGGCAAGGTCTGCCGGTATGGCCGTAGCGAACAAACCAGGCGGTACCTCGTTCAATCCCTTATTGGTCTTTGGAGGTGTTGGTTTAGGCAAAACGCATTTAGCACACGCTATAGGGGTTGAAATCAAGGACAAATACCCAGAACGTACCGTGCTCTACATTTCAGCTGAAAAGTTCACCCAGCAATACATTGAATCGGTAAAGAAAAATACGCGCAACGATTTCATTCATTTTTACCAGCTTATTGATGTCTTGATCATTGATGACGTTCAGTTCCTATCCGGAAAATCAGGCACTCAAGATGTGTTCTTCCATATTTTCAATCATCTGCACCAAAATGGGAAGCAGGTGATTTTGACCTCCGACAAGGCGCCGGTAGATATGCAGGATATAGAACAAAGATTACTATCTCGGTTTAAATGGGGTCTATCGGCCGAATTACAAAATCCGGATTATGAAACACGGGTTTCCATTCTAAAGAACAAACTCTACCGGGATGGCGTTGAAATGCCTGAAGAGATTATCGATTATGTAGCTAAGCATATCAAAACAAACATACGAGAACTCGAGGGTGCCATTATTTCATTGATTGCCCAATCTTCTTTCAATAAAAAGGAGGTTACCATAGAGCTAGCACAGCTCGTGGTTGAAAAGTTCGTGAAAAATACTAAGCGGGAGGTGTCGATCGATTACATACAAAAGGTGGTATCCGATTACTTTGAAATGGACGTGGCGACCTTACAATCAAAAACACGTAAACGCCACATAGTACAAGCCCGGCAATTGGCCATGTTCTTTGCTAAAAAATTCACTAAGGCTTCATTGGCCAGTATAGGTTCTCAAATTGGAAAACGAGACCACGCTACAGTTCTTCATGCCTGCAAGACCGTAGATAATCTGGCAGAAACAGACAAACAGTTTCGAAAATATATCGAAGACCTTACCAAAAAATTCTCCTAATAATCAATCCCCTCACCGCATATTTATGAAAACCAAAATACTTATGGTATGCTTGGGGAACATTTGTAGGTCGCCTTTGGCCGAAGGTATCTTACAAAGTAAGGTCGATTCTGAAAAAGTCCTGGTAGATTCCGCTGGTACCGGAAATTATCATATTGGGAAGCCACCGGATCCGAGATCAATTGCAGTTGCACGAAAAAATGGGCTGCATATCGAAAAGCAACGCTGTCGGCAATTCAGTCCAAACGATTTTCAAAAATTTGATGTAATTTATGCTATGGACAATAGCAACTTCAATGCCATCATCGACATGGCCAACGGTCAAGATGAAATCGTCAAGGTAAAACGCCTGATGGACGAAATAGATGGGCCTATAAAGGAAGTTCCTGATCCCTATTGGGACGATGACGGATTTGAGAAAGTCTTCCGTCTCATTGATAGCGCCTGTCAGGCAATAGCCACGAAGCTCTAACGGAACCAAACTACCAAGATGGCTGATAGTAATAAAAAATCCGGGAAATTATATTTGATTCCAACCACCTTAGGTGAAAATGAACCTCTAGAGGTGCTTCCTATTTCCATAAAAAGAGCCGTCGAGCGTATAGATCATTTTATTGTCGAAAATGAAAAATCTGCCCGAAGATTCATTAAAAAAATAAGTCCTAGAAAGTCTCAGCCAGGTCTTCATATTTCGGTATTGAATAAATATACAGAGGCCGAAGAGGTACCATTACTGTTAAAACCTTGTACCGAAGGCTATGATGTTGGAATTGTATCGGAGGCGGGTTGTCCGGGCATTGCCGACCCAGGGTCTGCCGTAGTCGAGATAGCGCATCGTAAAAAAATTCAAGTCGTGCCGTTGGTCGGTCCCTCTTCAATTATTCTAGCAGTTATGGCCAGCGGAATGAACGGTCAAAATTTTGCGTTCAACGGTTATTTACCAATTGACTCAGGTGAACGTAAAAGAAGCATCAAAAGGCTGGAGAAAATCTCGCGGGACACAGGACAGACCCAACTCTTTATTGAAACTCCGTATCGAAATGATAAGCTCTTAGCGGAATTGATTAAAACCCTGCATCCGAATACCCGCCTGTGTATAGCTTGTGACCTGACCCTTGCCAGTGAATTTATCTTGACCCAAACGGCCGGTGAATGGCCAGATACAGACCTTACACTTCATAAAAGACCCGCCATTTTTTTAGTACAGGGATAATGGCAAGAAGTTATTTAGCATATAAATATGCATTTAAAAAATAAACCCTGATCATAAAGATCAGGGCCTATTCATTTTCATATCTACAAAAAATCTTTATATAGTCTCTTAGACTTTTGGGTTGTGCCTAGGCAACACATGGGAAACATCGTAACCAGAAAATTTCCTCATATAAATAGCAATACTTGTACCATAACTATCCGACACATCATAGGCGCCCCAAGAACGAAGATATTTCTTTACATTTCCAGCTCCGGCCAAGTGAGCTGCGGCCAATATTCCTGATTCCGTAATTTCCACTCCTGCGATTTGCTTCCCTACAAATCGCTTAATATCCCTTCTAAGAATCCATTTGTTACGTGCGATATTGGTCTGAAACACCTTTTCTTGTAACACTGGGTCGTTCAAAAACCTCGTGGCATTATAGACGCCCATAAGTTGAAGGGTACCGATACCGAATTGGTATTTTCCCAAATATCCCAAGGTATTTGTGGTAAAGTAATTGCCTTGTGACTCTTTGAAGGCCAAGGCTTCCTTAAAACCAATGTAAGAGCTACCCAAAAAAGGAGGGGCTACTGCTAACATTGCATTGTTTATGGTTTTGTTTTTGGGATACAAAACCATTGTAGGTTGAGTAACTTTTAGTGTTTTCGGCACTGTCAACGTTTTCGGTTTAAACGCGAAACTCACTAAAATGCTGGTAATGACAAGGGGGCTGGATAAAACTAGCCACTTTCTCATACGTTGTTTTTCCTATGACTTACGAAAAAAAAACCTGCATAGATTTCACGGTACAAAGATATATGCGATTTTATAAGACTTGTAGAATGCTTTGTTAAAAAAACCAATATTTAGTTAAGAAGTCCTAAAGATGCGGTGAAATGCCCTATCTCTTGATTTTTTGGGCGTTAATCCATTGGATATACTGCACCTTATTCCGGTTATGTTGGGCAGCTGTTTCGGCAAACTTATGATATCCAAAATCATCTACATTGGCCACCATATATAAGTAGTCGTGCTTTTCTGGATTCAAGACCGCATCAATAGCGGAAATATCGGGCATTGTAATTGGGCCAGGAGGTAGACCTCCATATTTATAGGTATTGTAAGGCGAGTCAAGCTCCAAATCTTTATAAAGTACGCGCTTTATAATAGTATCGAAATTTCCGGTATGCTTTTTTAATGCATAGATGACCGTGGGATCAGCTTGTAATAGCATACCTCTTTTGAGCCTGTTAAGATAGAGTCCTGCGACTTTTGGGCGCTCATCAACCTTAGCTGTTTCCTTATGAACTATAGCGGCCAATGTCGAGACCTCATGAGGGGATAAATTCAGTGCTTTGGCTTTTTTCAAACGATCCTCATTCCAGAACCTTCGATATTCTTTCAGCATTCTATCCCGAAACTCGGTTGCCGAAGTGTTCCAAAAAAATTCATAGCTGTTCGGAATATACATGGTCAAACTGGTCGCTTTATCGAGTTTGTTCGATTTCAAAAACCCCTCATCGCTAAAAGACTTGTATAAGGCAAGGCTGTCCGCTTCAATCTGGGCCGAAATCCTTCCGGCCAAATCAGCTAGCGTCTCCTGATTATTAAATGCCACTTTAATAGGTATATTGTTACTGCGAAGTGAATTAATTATCTCATTATTGTTCATGCCCCTTTTTATGGCATATTTTCCAGCTTTGACATTTGATACATATCCCTTTCTTTCTGCCACTTGGGAAAACGAGCCAACATCTTTCAATAGTGGGGCTACTAGCTCCTTTACTTCGATAAAATCTGCATCCGAGGGAATATATAAATAGGCCACCTCATTATTAAAACTGGTATTCGGGCTAAAAATGGCGTCATAGACTTTATAGGCAAATACCCCGCCCGCTAAAAGACCTGCCAACAAAACAATCAATAAAATACGTTTAATATACATGCTTATATATTTCGCTTTTGAAACAAAATTTCATTTTTATATTCGCCTCCCGAATAGACCCAATCCTTTTTCAAACCTACCTCTTCAAAGCCCAACCGTTTAAATAAACGAACACTGGCTTCATTACTTTCCATAACATTCGCATAGAGCTGCCTCAAATCAAGTACTGAAAAGGCATAGTCGATTAGTAATCCGATAGCCTCTGCCCCAAGTCCTTTATTTCGGTTTTCATCACCGATGATAATAACGCCCAAGCCTGCACGATGGTTTTTAGGATCGAAATCGAACAAATCGATCAACCCTAGTACTTGATCTTCTTGGTCACATATGCACAACCGTAATTGTTTTACTTCATAAATATCCCGATGGGCATTGTCCAAATAGTTTCGAAGCACATGACGTGAATAAGGCGTGGTCGTGCCACTGATTTCCCAAACCTCAAGATCATTTTCCAATCTATATAGAAAATCCAGATCTTCAGGTTCTAGCGCCCTCAATTCGATGCGGTCTCCTTTTAACGTCAACATTCAATCTCACCTTTGAACACCTGAGTGGCCGGCCCAGTCAAATAAATCTCGTTATATCCCTCCTGAGTTTGTTCAAACTTTACGCGCAGTTTGCCCCCCGGTGTTTCGATGTCGACCACATTGGCCTTTGTTCTACCGGAATTGTGCATCGCCAGGGCCACCGCGGTAACGCCCGTGCCACATGAGAGGGTTTCATTTTCGACACCGCGCTCATAAGTTCGCACGGCAAAAGCTTTATCGGATAAGGGTTCAACAAAATTAATGTTGCTTCCGTTAGCCCCATAAAGCCCGTAACGTAATTTTTTACCTTCCTGAAAAACTTTAAAATCCTTCAAACCGTTCACCACTTGTACATGATGGGGGGAACCTGTATCGAGAAACAAATATTCTTTTTTTTCTCTAATTTCAGGAACATCGGGCATATGTAGGCTGACCTGGCCACCATCAATGGTCGCATCATGTGTACCTCTTACGGAGAGAAAAGCGGTCTTATTACCTATAATGCCCAAAAAATTAGCGAAGGCAACAGCGCAACGGCCTCCGTTTCCACAAAGACTTCCTTCCTTGCCGTCAGCATTGAAGTAAACCATTCGAAAATCCGACACATCGTCATTTTCTATCGCAATGAGCCCATCTGCCCCAATGCCGAACTTTCTGTCGCAAAGCATTTTGACAAGGTTGGCATCGTTTTTCGGAAATTTTAAGGTACGGTTGTCTATTAAAACAAAATCATTTCCCGTTCCCTGGTATTTATAAAATTGAATTGTCATTTTAAATATTCAAGGCACAAATATAGGGTTTTCTCGCAATCAGATCACCCAGAAAAAGAACAACCTATCTTACAATGAAAGCTTACGGTCAAGATATTTTTGGCCGTTAAAAAGTAGTTAAACCTTTGATTGAAGTACAGAAAATCAAGTAATTTTAACATGATTAAAAGTTGTCATACACTATGAAAAAAATAACAAGTTCATTCGTAATCGCCGTCCTTGCCGGTGCCATCACCTTGGGAGCCTACAAGATTTTTTTCGAGGAGCCGAATTACACCGTAGTTTCAGAAAGTAGTGAAACCCCAGTGTTCAACACGAATTTCACCCCTACATCTGCGAAGGGTGCGGGTATCAACGAGGTTGATTTTACCGTGGCGGCCGAAAGTACTGTCAATGCTGTGGTTCATGTCAAAAATCTTACCATTAGTAGAGGCCCCACTAGTCTGATGGACTTTATATATGGTAGTGGAGGTACGGAAAGGGCCCAGGTAGGAACCGGATCGGGGGTTATCATTTCGCAAGATGGCTATATTGTCACCAATAATCACGTCATAGCAAATGCCAATCAACTACAGGTTACACTCAATAATAACAAAACCTATGAAGCAGAATTAATAGGTACCGACCCAAACTCCGACATCGCGCTCATTAAAATTGATGGGGACAGAAATTTACCATATTTGGCCTTTGGTGATTCAGATGTAGTTAAAGTCGGGGAATGGGTTTTGGCCGTTGGAAATCCTTTTAACTTAACTTCAACCGTAACCGCGGGCATCGTAAGTGCCAAAGCACGGGATTTAGGTATGGGCGGAAAACAATCATTCATTCAAACCGATGCCGCGGTGAACCCTGGAAACAGTGGAGGTGCCTTGGTCAATACTAACGGAGACCTTATCGGAATAAATACGGCAATAACTTCTCAGACAGGTTCATACGTCGGTTACTCTTTCGCTGTTCCCAGCAACATTGCTAAAAAAGTAATCGAAGATATTTTGGAGTATGGGAACGTACAAAAAGCGATTTTAGGAATTAAACCTGTGCCCCTTAATACGCCCTACGCCAGGGAAAAAGGTATAAAGGATATTGATGGAGTCTATATTGATGGGGTTGAAGAGAATACCGGTGCGGCCGAAGCCGATTTACGTAGAGGAGACATAATCAAACAGATAGATGATATTCAAATACATAAATTTCCAGACTTAACCGGCTATCTCTCTACCAAGAGACCCGGAGACGAAATTCAGGTGACCTTTGCCCGTGATGGTGAAAAAATTACGGTTCCCATTGTGTTGACTGAACTGCAAACCGTCATCGTGCCCGAGATGGGACTTGAGGTAAAAAACCTTACCAAAGAAGAAAAGAAAATGTACAATATAGATTTTGGCGTCCGTATCGTTGGCGTTCCCGAACGTTATAGGGGGTACGGACTTGATGGCAAAATTCTTCTTGCCCTGGGAAATGAGGAAATTAACGACATTCAGGAAGCAAGGATGTTATTCGGCCGTATTTCAAAATATGGAAAGACCGTGATTACGATGATGAACGAAAATGGTGAACGGGAACGTTTGATTTTTCAATAAGGTAAAAATGATAAAGAGCATCTATGTTAGATGCTCTTTTTTTAAAGTTAATTATGGATGCTTTGATCTGTTATTCCAAGCTCATTTCCTAAATAGGAATATTTCATTCATTTGAACCGCAAAATGCACATTTCACAAAGTCATGGTTGACTTTTTAAGTACACGGGGCAAAAATTCCTATCCCAGTATATTTTTATTTAGGCTAGATGGACTTCCATTACCGTTTCAAAATCAAGCTTGTGATTAAATTTTTTTCTTAATTAATATTATTGGATTACTTTAGTCGCCTCTAAATCATTAATTCAAAGAATTATTTTATCATGAAGGGTTATAAAATACTACTTATTATAATGGCCTTCTTGACCTACAGCCAGAACTATGCCCAGGAAGGTGAAGAACAAGAGCCATCATTGGATCGAGGTACTATCGAAAGCCAGTTTGACTTTATTTATAATAAATCAGGAAACTATAGAGCCGAAGGAAAAAGGTACGAAGTGGTACGCACCATTTCTTTAGATCAGTTGCGTCAAAACGTGATCGACACCCTTAATAGTTATAATGAACGTGCGGCAGAGTTAAAAAACACGATTTCGGAACATGAATCGACCATTTCTTCCCTGAACAACAAGTTGGAGGAGACCACCAATAACCTAGCTGCAGTAACGGAAGAAAAGGATAGCATGTCATTTTTGGGTATAATGACCTCAAAGGGCACCTATAATGCTATTTTATGGACGGTCATCGGTTCTTTGTTGTTATTGCTACTGATTTTTATCTATAAATTCAGAAATAGTAATATACTTACACAAGAGGCAAAGTCTAACCTTGCCGAGCTAGAGACGGAATATGAAGATCATCGAAGAAGAGCTTTGGAAAGAGAGCAGAAAATCAGTCGACAGTTACAGGACGAGATAAACAAGTACAAGAAACAAAAATGATAAAAAGCTCCTTTTGGAGCTTTTTTTTTGATTTCATATGTACTCATTCATGAACACAGACAAAGCATGAAAAAACCATTGCATTGCAAACCGATGGTGTTCAATCTTCACATACAATTCACGACATGAGATTTTACGAAACGGTCAATCTACAGAAGTTTTCCAAGGTTTCATTACTTTTGAGCCCCTCTTTGATTTAAAAACAGGTCTGAACATGAGAATCGATATTATTACCGTACTTCCTGAATTGTTGGAAAGTCCATTCAAGGCCTCTATACTTAAAAGGGCCATAGATAAGGGGCTCGTAGAAATACACTTACACAATCTCAGAGATTACACCGATAATAGTTATAATCAAGTAGATGACTATCAATTCGGCGGTGGTGCTGGTATGGTTTTAATGATCGAGCCCATCGATAAATGTATTACTAGTTTAAAAGCCGAGCGAGCATACGACGAGGTAATTTACATGACTCCCGATGGTCGGACGTTAAATCAGAAAATGGCCAATAGCCTATCGTTATTAAAAAATATTATCATCTTATGCGGTCACTACAAAGGAGTGGATCAACGGGTCAGGGATACTTTTATTAGCAAGGAAATATCAGTGGGTGATTATGTACTGTCGGGTGGCGAGTTAGGCGCAGCCATTCTCTGCGATAGCATTATAAGGCTCATTCCTGGTGTGTTGAACAATGAAACCTCGGCACTTACCGATACGTTTCAAGATAACCTATTGGCCCCACCGGTCTACACCCGTCCCTCGAATTATAAGGGATTGAAAGTTCCTGAAGTTCTTTTAGGAGGGAATTTTCCGAAAATCGAAAAATGGCGGGAAGAACAGGCCTTGGAACGAACAGAACGACTACGACCTGATTTATTGGACGAAATCGACATGTAGGTCTAAAAATAATAAAAATCTATTGCAGGTTCTAATTTATAGCCTATTTTTGCATCCTGTTAAATCAACCTCTGACGAAAATCGTGCACGTTGGTCCAAGCATAACTCTAAAAAAATATCATGGAATCATTATTAAAATTCGTTGAAGACGAGTTTGTTCCTAAAAAAGAATTTCCAAAATTTTCAGCGGGAGATACTATCACCGTTTATTATGAAATTAAGGAAGGGGAAAAAACCCGAACCCAGTTTTTCAAAGGGGTCGTTATTCAAAGAAGAGGATCGGGAGCCACCGAAACCTTCACTATCCGTAAAATGTCAGGTACGGTGGGTGTAGAGCGTATTTTTCCAATGAATATGCCCGCGCTTCAAAAAATAGAGGTCAACAAGAAAGGGAAAGTGCGCAGGGCACGTATATTCTACTTCAGAGGTCTAACGGGTAAAAAGGCCCGAATTAAAGAAGTACGCTCTTAAGAGCAGAAAATATATTTTAAACCACATACCGCTTCGAAATTTATCGAAGCGGTTTTTTTATGAACAATTGTTAATTACCTTGGTTCATAACCTGTTCATTTTAAATGTGTTAAATATTTTGGTAGATTGATAGATTCACCATACATTTAATATACGATTTTAAAAGAAATATCTGTCGAAGATTGATTTTAAATCGTTATGAAGTTTACGTTCTTTATATTGTTGTTTAGTTCTTAATAAGTCGGTATGTGATGTAAATCTCATAGCGGTCCTGAAAAGAACGAGCTTAGAACCGAAAGCTGTCGCTTTTGGAAAAATTCTTGGTGGATGTACTTAATGTTAGGCATAAAATGAAAGTTTTATATCGAACAATTGAGAGCATTAGATCAACAAAAGAAAAACATTGTTGTTTCAAATGGTTTTGTGCCAATAAAACTAAGATGTTTTTTAAAACGTGGAAATAGGTAGTAAAACGCAATCAATGGTTGCCGATCTGTTGAAATACAGGGAAGAAAGTTTGAAGACTATTTCTAAAAAGCCATGTCAATGTATCCGTACAATGACATGGCTTTTATTATTTTAAATAGTTTACCCGTCCTTTCTTATATTTTGCTGTGGGTCTCCCGAACAATATACTCCCCGCCTAATAGCCGCCCACGTTCCTAATAATAGCATGAAGATTCATCAAATGAAGTAAGGGCCACATCTTTTCACTAGCAACATCACATAAAATCGTATATTTGCACCGCTTTTAAATAAAAATTAAACCATCCATGTCGAAGATTTTTTACACCAAAACCGACGAAGCTCCGGCTTTGGCGACCCGGTCCTTCTTACCTATCGTACAGGCCTATTCCCGAACCGCAAATATTGAGATTGAAACAAAAGACATCTCCTTGGCCGGTCGAATAATTGCTGCTTTTCCAGATTTTTTAAATGAGAATCAAAAAATGGACAATGATCTGGAAGAACTGGGAAACTTGGCAAAAAGTCCTGAGGCCAATATTATTAAATTGCCAAATATAAGTGCTTCGGTACCTCAGTTGGTCGAGGCAATCAAAGAATTACAAGGAAAAGGCTTTGCTATACCGGATTACGCGGAAAACCCTACGACCGACAGGGAAAAGGAAATAAAGTCAAGATACGACAAAGTAAAGGGTAGCGCTGTTAATCCGGTGCTTCGTGAAGGGAACTCGGATCGTAGGGCACCAAAGGCTGTAAAAAACTACGCCAAACAAAACCCTCATAGTATGGGGGCTTGGAGCCCCGATTCAAAGACCCATGTCGCTACGATGAGACACGGAGATTTCAAGGACAATGAAAAGTCAATGACCATTGCGAAACCGACAAAGGTCCGTATTGAGTTGGTGAAAAGTAATGGTGAGGTTCAAATCTTGAAAGATAATCTAGAACTTTTGGAAGGCGAAATCATAGATGCTACCGTAATGAGTAAAGCCGCCTTAACGGTCTTTCTTAGGGAGCAAATAGAAGATGCCAAGGAGAAAGGGGTTCTTTTTTCCTTGCATATGAAGGCCACCATGATGAAGGTTTCAGACCCTGTGATTTTTGGACATGCGGTCGAGGCCTTTTTCCCAAAAGTCTTTACTAAATATAAAGCAACTTTTACGACCTTGGGTATAAGTGCCAATGACGGTCTAGAAAACCTATTCGACAAAATTAAAAATCTTCCAGCCGATCAAGTCAGGGCCATCGAAACCGATATAGAGCGAGAGCTTGCCGAAGGGCCCGATTTAGCCATGGTTAATTCTGACAAGGGAATTACCAACTTACACGTACCGAGCGATATCATAATAGACGCCTCAATGCCCGCTATGATTCGTAATTCGGGACAAATGTGGAACGCTCAAGGTAATCCCCAAGATACGAAGGCCGTTATTCCCGACAGTAGTTATGCCGACATTTATACCGCAACGATCGAATTTTGTAAAAAGCATGGAGCCTTTGATCCAGCGACTATGGGAACCGTACCCAATGTAGGTCTGATGGCTCAAAAAGCCGAAGAATATGGCTCTCATGACAAGACTTTCATTATTTCTGCTGCCGGAAAGGTAAATGTGGTCGATATAGTTTCAGGGGAAACCTTGATTTCGCATAAGGTGGAAGAAGGTGATATTTGGCGGATGTGCCAAGTAAAGGATGCCCCTATCCAAGATTGGGTAAAACTTGCCGTTTCCAGGGCACGGGCAACAAACGATCCTGCTGTATTCTGGTTAGACGCGAACCGCGCCCACGATGCAGAACTTATTAAAAAAGTTAAGGCATACCTGCCCGAACACGATACTACGGGCCTCGACATCAAAATTCTTGCGCCCAAAGAGGCTACTGAATATACTCTTAAAAGGCTTAAGGAAGGTAAGGATACTATTTCGGTATCGGGAAATGTTCTTCGTGATTATCTAACCGATCTCTTTCCTATTCTTGAGGTGGGTACAAGTGCTAAAATGCTCTCTATCGTACCTCTAATGAACGGCGGGGGACTCTTTGAAACAGGAGCCGGGGGATCAGCACCTAAACATGTAGAACAGTTTTTGGAAGAAGGCCATTTAAGATGGGATTCCTTAGGAGAGTTTTTGGCCTTGGGAGTTTCCTTGGAATTTTATGGTGAAAAAAATAATAATGATAAGGCCAAGGTACTTGGTGATGCCCTTGACAGTGCTACCGAAAAATTCCTGATAAACGATAAATCACCATCACGAAAGGTCAAGGAATTGGATACGAGAGGAAGCCACTTTTATTTAGCCCTGTATTGGGCGGAAGCTTTGGCGATACAAAATAAAGATACCGAGTTAAAAGCGACTTTTACAACTATTTATAATGCGTTATTGGAGAATGAATCGAAAATTTCAAGTGAATTGATCAACGCACAGGGCGAACCCCAACATATAGGTGGTTATTATCTCCCCGATCCGATACTGACCTCAGAGGCCATGCGTCCAAGCAAAACCTTTAACGCCATACTTGAGACCATATGACCGTTTATATAATTGACAAACAGGCCCCTTTACTATAAATAAAGGGGCTTTTTTCTTTTTATGACTCTCAAAAGATTTTATATACGCCCATTTTCTAGTTACTTTTATAAAAAAATTGTTTGATGACCCGACTCACCAAGATTTTGGTCTTTGCCGGCCTATTCTTTTTTGTTCACGGCTTTGCACAGCAAAGATTTACCTTAAGTGGTACGGTTTACGAAGCATCCAGTAATGAAACCCTGATCGGGGTTACTATTGCTTTTCCCGAATTAAAAACAGGGGTAACCACCAATGAGTATGGTTTTTACTCTGTTACCCTGCCCGAAGGTGATTATCGCACTGTGGTGAGCTATCTCGGTTTCAAGGAAATTGAGCGGACCATTTCCCTAACTCAAAATCAAAAACTAAATTTTAGTCTAGAGGAGGCCGCTCAAGAACTTCAAGAAGTCGTAGTTACTGAGGATATCGAAAAACTGGACATCCGAAAACCCCAAATGAGCGTTAATGCCCTTGCAGTCGAGACCATAAAGAAAATTCCGGTTATACTTGGAGAAGCAGATGTGATCAAATCCATCTTATTGCTGCCTGGTGTCACCAATGCAGGAGAGGGAGCTTCGGGCTTCAATGTTCGAGGAGGCGCCGTAGATCAAAACTTAATCCTGCTTGATGAAGCTATAATATTCAATTCATCCCATTTGTTCGGCTTTTTCTCTGTCTTTAACCCCGATGCCATCAAAGACATTAAATTGTACAAAGGTGGCATTCCATCAAGATATGGCGGTCGGCTATCATCGGTTCTCGATATTTTTCAGAAAGAGGGAAATAGCAAAACATTACGAATGAATGGTGGTATCGGAGCTGTAGCCAGCCGTTTACTCATCGAGGGGCCTATCAAAAAAGATAAAGCTGCATTTTTGATTGGAGGACGGGCCTCTTACGCCCATCTCTTCTTACCGCTATTCGATATTGACAATACAGCTTATTTTTATGATTTGAACACCAAAATCAGTTACAATATCAATGAGCGTAACAGCATTTTCTTATCGGGTTATTTCGGACGTGACGTTTTTGGTATCAGCGAAAGTTTCGTAAACACCTATGGTAATGCCGTAGGGAATTTTCGTTGGAACCATCTGTTCTCAGATAAACTTTTCTCTAACCTCTCGCTTATCTATTCGGACTATTACTATGGACTCAAGTTAGATTTTGTCGGCTTTAATTGGAACTCGGGTATTCAGAATTTCAATGTGAAGTATGATCTTAAGCACTATTTAAGTGATAAGTTGCAAGTAAACTATGGCCTCAATAATATCTATTATCGATTCAACCCTGGTAAAATAGAACCCAGCAATTCCAATTCCGGTATTGTTGAGGAACAATTGGTTCAAAAGTATGCTAATGAATTTGCAGCATATATTGACATCGAGCACGATATAACACCCCATTTAAGCTTGAACTATGGCCTCCGGTTCAGTAATTTCATGCGATTGGGCCAAGATCAGCTCAACATATACGAAAATGACAACCCGATTAACTTTGACCCCCAGTTATCAATTTATCAAGAGGCAGAGCCCATTGAAACCATCGACCCTGGTCGTGGCGGTACGCTCGCGACTTTTAACAACCTCGAACCTAGAGTGGCCCTAGCCTATACCCTTGATGATAATAACTCGATAAAGGCCAGCTACACCCGTTTGGCGCAATATCTTCATCTATTGTCAAATACCAACTCTCCTACTCCTTTGGATGTATGGACCCCGAGCGGCCCCTTCATAAAGCCCCAACTATTAGATCAATATGCGCTAGGCTATTTTAGAAATATCGGTAATGGTGACTACTCCTTCGAAACGGAAGCCTTTTATAAAGACATAGCAAATCGAATCGATTACATAGACGGAGCCAATCTCATTGCCAACGATGCCATCGAGCAGGTTATACTCAACGGGGAGGCCCGTGCATATGGGCTTGAATTTTTACTTCGTAAAAATGAAGGTAAGTTCCAAGGGTGGCTCGCATATACCTTATCGAAATCAGAACAAAAAACCCCTGGAAGAACATCTGAGGAAACGGGTATAAATAAGGGGGAATGGTACAACACACCCTATGATAAAACTCATGACCTTTCTGTATATGGAAACTATGAACTCAACGAAAAATGGAATTTCAATACCAATTTTGTTTTTCAAACAGGCCAACCGACCAATTACCCTATCGGTCAATTCGAGTTTCAAGGTCTTACCGTTCCTTATTACGGTTTTCGTAATGCGCAAAGGCTACCAAGCTACCATAGAATCGATGTCTCCGCAACACTGACCCCCAAAAAAAATAAAGAGAGAAAATGGCAGGCCGAATGGGTTTTTAGTGTCTATAACCTTTACAACAGAAAGAATGCCGCTTCCATAAATTTTAGGCGCAACCTCGATACCGGAGCGAACGAAGCGGTGCGAACCTCTATTTTTGGAATCGTGCCCGCGGTCACTTACAACTTTAAATTTTAAGATTATGAAAAAGATGATCCTAATCCTTTTCGTTGTGCTCTATTGCTTCTCTTGCGAAGATGTCATCGAGGTCGATGTACCGACCGACCGACCACGCCTGATGGTCGATGCACTGATGAAAATAGATACTACGGTAAATTCTTCCTTATATACCGCTAGGGTAAAGGTCGGAGCTACCAACGATTTTTTCAGCGAAATAGAGCCCGTTCAATTAGAGGAAATTACCTTAACAAACCTAGCACTAGGTGAAACTATAGTTCTCAATGAAGTACAAACGGGAAGTGGCGTTTACAGTCAAGATACGAGCATCGATTTTATGACCTCCGGAACCCTGGAGCTGCAAATTGAACATAGTGGTCAGATGTATAGGGCTTCAACAACCTTCGTACCCACCGTACCTATAGAAAGTCTAGAACAAGGAGAAGGCACCTTATTTTCAGGTGACGAAACGGAAATTCTCGTTTCATTTACCGATCGGGCAAATCGTGAAGACTTTTATCTTTTCGATTTCGATTTTAATGAATATCTGGTAACCGAAGATGAATTCTATCCGGGGCAGACCTTTTCGTTCTCTTATTTCTATGAGGAAGGATTGGAATCTGGCAGCACACTAGAAATCAGCATTTTAGGAGTTGACGAACCTTTCTACAACTATATGAACCAGCTCATAGTACAATCGGGAGGAGACCAAGGACCTTTTCAGACCCCGGCAGCAACGGTTATTGGTAATGTTGTCAATACAAGTGCGAATTTGAGCGAATCTGAGAGACGCGATAATTTTGCCCTAGGTTATTTTGCCGTATGCCAAACTTATTCTGAAAGTATTACCATCGAATAGCCCTATAAATCGAAGGATTTCTATTTAAATAAAAGTATGAGAACAGATAAAGATTTGCTCGTAAAGGGCATTAAATTCCTATTCTTCACAATTCTCCTGATGTTTTCAGCTCCTTTTGCCATTTATGAAGCGTTCAAAAATCAAGAGCACCCTTTGTATTGGCCCGTCTTGATTTTGGGTCTTATATTGGCCATTGCGGCCGTGTCGTGCGGTTTTTACAGTATTAAATTGATAGTAGATGCCGTTTTTGGGAAGAAGAAATAACAAGCTATATCCATATAGTTCAAAAAGTGTAAGCCACTACTTTACTTGTTCGGCTTGTTACCGTTATTTTTCCACTTATTACTGAGCTGGGCGTAATCATAATCCAAGACCGATTCTTGGCGTTCCAATCTTTCTGCGGTAAACGCCCGTTGCAGTATATCTTCTATTAAATAATCTTCGTGTGTGCGATCAGGATGAAATTCCTCCTTCAAGCTGATCTTGAATATCTTGGCAGTGGTATTGTACCAAAAGGCCCGCCACCCACTTCGCAAGTCCTTGACCAAATCAAAAGCGGTCGTACCTGTCTGCCGGTAAATTAATTTAACCAAGATCTGCCCCTCCGTTCGGGTCAATTTTTTCAATTCTTCCGAAAATTCATCCTCTATGAATCTCTGAACTTCTTTAGTGTACCTCTTCTGATGTCGACGTTTCTTTATTTTAGCTATACTGTCGTTCAATTCAACAAGACGTTCGGCGGCCAATTTGGCGTATGGATACACCTTTAAGGTCTTTCTACGTAAAATATAATAACGAAGTTTGTCTTTATAAGAATCGAACTTTAATCTCCCGAAAAGATAAACTTCGTCGAGAGCGATTGAACTGTGAAAAATCGAATCACCTTCAACCATTACTAAATTCTCGGAAATAGAGTCTAAGGGTTCTTCTTCAATTTGGGCAAAACCCCCAAAACCGAGCGTAATAAAAAAAAGAAAAAACAGGTTTTTTTTCATGCCAGCCATAAATACAAAAGCCTTGCCAAAATTAACGATAAATGTTCGCCCTTATTATTAATTAAAAGTGAATATTCCTAAGTTTGTAGCTAAAATTAATTTTAATGGCCAATACGAAAATTATCACCAAAAAGTCCCTTCAATTTTTTGAAAAGTATCTGAACAACGCCTCCCCGACCGGATACGAATGGGAAGGGCAAAAGATATGGATGGAATATCTCAAACCCTATGTCGACACTTTTATTACCGACACTTATGGTTCTGCAGTCGGCGTCATTAATCCCGAGGCGCAGTACAAGGTAGTTATCGAAGGACACTCTGACGAGATTTCATGGTATGTAAACTATATTACGGACAACGGCCTGCTCTACGTCATTCGAAATGGGGGTAGCGATCATCAAATAGCCCCTTCAAAATGGGTCAATATACATACCAAAGCCGGGGTAGTCACAGGTGTTTTTGGTTGGCCCGCAATACATACACGCGATAAGAGCAAGGAGACACCGCCGAAATTGGACAATATTTTCATCGATATCGGCGCCAAGGATAAAGAAGAAGTAGAAAAAATGGGAGTTCACGTAGGTTGTGTTATTACCTACCCGGACGAATTCCATATTTTGAATAAGGATAAATTCGTATGTCGGGCCATAGATAACCGTGCCGGTGGTTTTATGGTTGCCGAGGTGGCCAGACTATTACATGAAAACAAGAAAAAACTTCCTTTCGGGCTCTATATTACCAACGCCGTACAAGAAGAAATCGGCCTGAGGGGCGCTGAAATGATCACGCAGACCATCAAACCGAACGTGGCTATAATTACTGATGTCTGCCACGATACAACAACCCCAATGATCGACCAAAAAACCCAGGGACATACTGAAATAGGGCAAGGCCCGGTCATTTCATACGCCCCTGCCGTACAGAATAAATTGCGCGAACGTATTATCGAGACTGCCGAAGCAAAAAAAATCCCTTTTCAACGCATGGCCGCGTCTCGATCTACAGGTACTGACACCGATGCTTTTGCCTATAGTAACGGGGGGGTAGCTTCAGCCCTGATCTCTCTACCCTTGCGCTATATGCATACCACCGTCGAAACGGTTCATCGCGATGACGTAGAAAACGTCATTCGACTGATCTATGAAACGTTATTGAACATTAAAGAAGGGGAAAGTTTTAGCTACTTTGACTAAATAGCATTGCGAAAGAAAACGGTTCAAAACCTAAAATATCGAACTGCCTAAAACCTTTTTTGCTTGCGTTGATAAACAGAGCTTACGAACTTTATGGATGAACTTGTAGATATTCTAGATGCCAACGGAAATTTCACTGGTAAGACCGCGATGAAATCGGAGGCCCACCGTAAGGGTTGGTTCCATCCGACCATTCATGTTTGGTTCTACACGAAAAATGGAAAAATACTGATTCAGCAACGGGCGAAAAATAAAGACACTCACCCCCTGCTCTGGGACGTCTCCGTTGCCGGTCACATCGGTGCAGGAGAATCCATAGAAAATTCGGCATTAAGGGAAATTCAGGAAGAGATCGGATTAACGGTCTCTCCGCAGATGCTTGAAAAAATTGGCAAGTTCAAATCGGAACATACGCACCATGCGGATTTAATCGACCGTGAGTATCACCACACATTTTTATGTGAACTTGAAGTGCCTATATCTCAACTTCAAAAACAAGAAAGTGAGGTTGAAAAATTGGCTTTGATTTCCCTTCTAAAGTTTTCGGAGGAAACATGGGGCATGGCCAACTTAAAAAAATATGTGCCCCATGAACCGAGCTATTATAAAACCATCGTCAAGGAAATTAAAAAAAGGCTATAGCCTCGAAATAAAATCTTCTATACTACTTAGGGAATAAGTCGTTTGGTTGCCACTTTTCATATGTTTTACCACGAATGAATTTTCGCTAATTTCGGCTTCTCCAATCAAGATTACATAGGGTACATTTCGTTTATCAGCGTATTTAAACTGTTTTTGAATTTTCGAACTCGAGGGATACAAATCGGCTTTTATGCCTGACTTTCTTAGCTTCCCCACAAGCTTAAGTGCTGCCATCGCTTCCTTCTCACCAAAATTCAAGCACAGTACTTCCAAGGATTGATCAATGGCCTTAGGAAAAAGTTCCAATTCTTCCATGACCAGATATATCCGATCGAGGCCAAAAGAAATCCCCACGCCACTCACATCCTTTAGCCCAAAAATACCGGTAAGATCGTCGTAGCGACCTCCCCCTCCTATGGAACCCATTTTCACGCCTTCAGGGGCACCAACCTCCAAAATGGCACCCGTATAATAGTTAAGCCCCCTTGCCAAGGTCACATCAATGGATAGCTGCGCAGATTGTAAACCTAATTCCTCGATGGTTTGTACGATAAACATCAACTCTTCCACTCCTTTACTACCTACTTCCGATTCGGCGAGTAAATTTTGAATACCCTGTAGCTGTTCTATATTGCCCCCCTGTAGCGAAAATAAGGGCTCTAGTTTATTGATGGCCGCTTGCGAAATTCCTCGTTCGAGCATTTCCTTTGTCACACCGCCTACCCCGATTTTATCCAACTTGTCCAAGGCTACCGTAAAATCGATCAATACATCTTGTGCCCCAATGACTTCTGCGATACCTGCCAAAATTTTCCGGTTATTCAATTTAATACGCACCCCCTTTAGACCCAGTTCGGAAAAAATCGCATCGTACAGCTGAATCAGTTCGACTTCCTGGAGTAGGGAATCGGAACCCACAACGTCGGCATCGCACTGATAAAACTCCCTAAAACGTCCTTTTTGAGGTCGATCGGCACGCCATACAGGCTGTATTTGGTAACGCTTAAAGGGAAAATCGATCTCATTCTGGTGCATCACCACATAACGGGCGAACGGTACGGTAAGATCGTACCGAAGTGCCTTCTCCGATATTTTTGAAGCTATGGAGAGAGAGTTTTTTGAACGGTATGTCTGATCATCAACTTTACCCAAAAAATCTCCTGAATTTAAAATATTGAAAATCAACCGATCCCCTTCTTCGCCATACTTTCCCATAAGGGTCTCGGAATTCTCGAAAGAGGGCGTCTCTATAGGCTGGAATCCGTACAATTCGAAGTACTTTTTGATACGATCGAAGATGAAATTTCGTTTGGCCACCTCGGAAGGGGTAAAATCACGAGTGCCTTTGGGAATGCTAGGTTTCTGTGCCATTAAAAAATAAAATTGTGAAATACCTTTTTTGTTGGTTCGATGACCAAAACCGGTATGTGAGGGATATTATCGCGCAAATATCGATTTAATTAATGATTTTGTCAAACCATTGGTACAATTCGCCTTTAGTGATTACGGCCCCCTGCCGAATGAGGTCAAATTTATCCATGTTCTGATCTTCGGAATATGCTTTTGAGGCGGTAAGGTACTCTACGAAATCGGATTGCCAATTTTTTTTGAACCAATCAAAACCCGTTTGGGTGGTCAAGTCGATTTCTGGATTCATAACCTTCACCGCAAAAAGTTTCATCTCCTTGTCTGTAAGTTTAAACAGATGCATTTGTCGGGCGGAGATGTTTTCAAGATAGTTCACCTTGCCCAACACCCCTTCCCATATCAAGTCACTAAAAACATCCAACTCTTCCTCTGCAACCTCAGGTTTCTCATTTTTTATGGTTTGCCACTCGTCTGCAGTGATGGATTGGGTGGCCAAAAAATTAATAAACTCTTGGTGGAGCTCTTCAAATTGCTGCTTTGTCAATCTTTGGTACTTCATTTCGCTAAATTTCATAAAAAAGCCCTCCAAAAAATGGAAGGCCTGTTATTCTATTTCATTCAAAGGTTATTTCTGTTCGGCAATAACCTCGAATTCGAATTCTACGTTCACATCCCTATGCAAACGGATATCGGCAGTATAAGGTCCCGCTCTTTTAATGGCGCCTCCTCGAATGCTAATGAATTTCTTCTCTATTTCATGCCCTTGCTTTGCTAATGCATCAGAAAGGTCTGAAGAGGTCACAGAGCCAAACAGTTTATCGGCAGCCCCTACTTTCGCAGGTATCTTCAACTCAAGTCCGTTCAGTGCAGTGGCAGTCTTACTTGCCGCATCGACTACTTTCTTTTCTTTATGGGCCCGTTGCCTTAAGTTCTCTTCAAGAACCTTCTTTGCAGAAGGTGTCGCCATAGTCGCCAAGCCTTGTGGAATAAGAAAGTTTCGGCCATAACCGTTCTTTACCTCAACCACATCGTCTTTAAAGCCTAAATGCTCTACATCTTGTTTTAATATAAGTTCCATCTTACGTTATATTTATTTTAGTAGATCGCCTACGTAAGGCATCAAAGCCAGGTGACGTGCCCGCTTTACCGCTTGGGCCACTTTGCGTTGGTATTTTAAGGAAGTACCGGTCAATCTTCTGGGCAACAATTTACCCTGCTCGTTTACCAATTTCATCAAGAAATCAGGATCTTTGTAATCTATATACTTAATGCCTGATTTTTTGAAACGGCAATACTTCTTTTTTGTATTTGTTTCGATGTTCAGAGGGGTCAAATACCGTATCTCCCCATCTTTTTTACCTTTTGCCTGTTGTTGTAATGTTGCCATGGTCTTACGCTTTAGTTTTTAACCTTGATCTTCTTTTTTCGGCCCACTCGATGGCGTGCTTATCTAATTTTACCGTTAAAAAACGCATCACGCGCTCTTCCCTTTTGAATTCTTGCTCATAAGGAGCGATTACTTCACCGGGTGCGGCAAACTCGAACAAATGGTAAAAACCACTTTTCTTGTGCTGTATGGCATAGGCCAATTTCTTAAGCCCCCAATTTTCCTTGGAGACCATTTTGGCGCCATTGTTAATTAAGAAATCTTCAAATTTCTTAACTGTTTCCGCTATCTGTTCATCAGAAAGCACGGGATTCAATATGAAAACAGTTTCGTAATGGTTCATAAATGTATATTTTTTAGGAGCGCAAAAATAAGAATATTTACGACACTTCACAAGAAAAAGGAATTTTCTTCGTTATAGATTGACAATCCTAAAAATCGAACTTAACCAAATCTTAATCTATGGTCATTGCCAAATACACAAAAAACATTGCCAAACCTACAAGTTTTATTGCAACTGAGCGTGTTTTTTTAGTATTTTGTCGATGATTTAACCCCACAAATCGACCCATTTATGAAGTTAAGAAGTATCATCGTAGACGATTCGTCTATGCAGCGAATGGCAGTCGCGAAGCTCGTAAACAGTCATCCGAATTTAGCGATGGTGGCCGAGTACAGCAACGCGATAGAAGCTAAGAATGGCATCAAAAACCATGAAATCGATCTTATTTTTCTAGATGTTGAAATGCCAATCATCAACGGATTCGACCTACTTGAATCTTTAGAAAACAGTCCACAAGTCATCTTAATTACGGGAAAGCCCGATTATGCCTTAAAAGCATTTGACTATGATGTCACAGATTACCTGCACAAACCGATTACTATGGCCCGTTTTGATGCATCGGTAAAAAGAGCCGTCGCCAAATACGAGCAAATGCACAAGGTTCAAGAAGACGAAGAACATATTTTCGTAAAAAGTAACTTAAAAAAGCGAAAAGTAATCTTAAATGATATCAAATGGATAGAAGCGCTTGGCGACTATATCAAATTGGTTACCGATGAAGCCAATATCGTTATTCTTTCTACCATGAAGTCTTTTGAGAAGCAACTACCGGAAGAAAAATTTTTGCGGATTCATAAGTCCTACATTGTCAACTTAGAAAAAATCGAAAAGTTCAACAGTAAAAATGTTGAAGTAAGCGGCAGATCTATTCCTCTGAGCCGTAATAAGAAAACGGAGTTGGCAGAGGCATTGAACAACTTCTAAAATTAGTACTACGTCATTAAAAACCGTTGTGCCTTATAAAGGGCATAACGGTTTTTTCATTTCAAAACAGGCCACAAGGGACTATCTATACATGATCTACATTATAGATTACCCGAACGCTTCGATATTGCGATACTGCATCAAATGATTTTTCGATCCTCTTTATAGCCGATTTTGTTTTCGAAAGGGACTGCCCCATCGGAATCTTTACCATTACATTTTTTAAATATTGATTTCGTATGCGCGCTACGGGTGGATATTCAGGCCCTAATACACTACCTCCAAAAGCCTTACGAAGTCCACGTGCAAACCATTCGGCAGCTTCGTTCAACCGATTATATTCCTTATGTTTAAAAGTAATTCTTATGATTCTATTTTTAGGAGGGTATTTATACTGCTCCCGTTCATACATCTGTTCTTTAAACATACCTTCATAGTCATGCGTGGTGACCTGTTTTAAGATTTGATGGTAGGGATTATAACTTTGAATGATAACCTTTCCCCTTTTTTTGGTTCGACCCGCTCTTCCGGCCACTTGCGTCAATAATTGAAAGCATCGCTCGTGGGCCCGATAATCAGGGAAATTTAATAAGGAGTCCGCACTCATAATGCCGACGAGGCTTACATTTCTAAAATCAAGGCCCTTTGTGAGCATTTGAGTACCCACTAGAATGTCTATTTCTTGTTGTTCGAAAGCCGTAATAATTTTTTCATACCCATGCTTGCCTCGGGTAGTATCAAGATCCATACGTGAAGTTTTTGCCTCGGGAAACAAAGTTTCGAGCTCTTTTTCTACCTGTTCCGTACCAAACCCTTTAGTATCTAAAGCTGAGCTGCCACAAGCCTGACAACTTTCCTGTAAGGCCATATGGTAGCCGCAATAGTGGCATCGCAATTGTTTCTTATATTGATGATAGGTCAAGCTAACGTCGCAATTAGGGCATTGGGGAGAATGGCCACATACGCTACATTCGACAATCGGGGCATATCCTCTTCTATTTTGAAAAAGTATGACTTGCTCACCTTCATCAAGGGCCGTCTGAATTTCTTCTAAAAGACGCTCTGAAAAATGACCTTTCATTCTTTTCTTTCGGGTCTGCTCTTTTAAATCTACCAATTCCATTTCTGGCATCAACACATTGCCATAACGTCTTTTGATCTCAGCCAGGCCGTATTTACCCGACCTGGTATTATAAAAACTTTCAATACTTGGTGTGGCCGATCCTAATAAGATATTGCAATCATGCAAATTTGCCAACACTATCGCTGCATCCCGGGCGTGATACCTCGGGGCAGGGTCGAATTGTTTAAATGATCCCTCATGTTCTTCATCGACAATGATCAGACCTACATTCGAAAAAGGCAAAAAGAGTGCCGACCTGGCCCCTATCACGATTTGTGCTTTTGATTTTTGGGCCAAAACATTATTCCATACCTCGATTCTTTCCTGAACGTTATACTTGGAGTGATATACCGATACCTTTTCCCCAAAATAGGCTTGCAGACGTGTGATGAGTTGTGTGGTCAAGGCAATCTCTGGCAACAAATACAAGGCCTGCTTTCCTAATTGAATACAATTTTCGATCAATTGAACGTAGACTTCCGTTTTTCCCGAAGAAGTTACCCCATATAAAAGGGTCACTCTTTTGTCGTTAAAATTCCGATGAATATCATCTAAAGCAATTTGTTGATATTCGTTCAAAGACTTAACATCGTATTCTTCATGCTCACCTTCGTAATTTACCCTATCGACCTTTATGGTATATTCCTCAAGAATATCCTTTTCAATGAGTGCCTTGATCACAGCTTTCGATGCTCCACTTACTTTTTCGAGTTCCTTGGTTTTGATCGGTTTTTTCGACACCCCTTGAATTTGAAAAATAGAAAGGATAACTTGGCTTTGCTGGGGAGCCCGAGTAAGGGATTCCAACAAGGTTTCAAGGCTTTCTTCCGATCGATAAGCATGTGAAAGCTTTACAAATCTTTCCAACTTGGGCTTGTACTGCTCGTACATTTCTTCCTTAAGTACAATTACCTTTTTTTGAAGTAACCTATGCAACACCGGAAGTACATTCTTCTTGTCCACTATGGAACTCACCTCATGAACCTTCAATATCGATTGGTGTTGCAGGGCCTCGAACACAAGAAACTCATCATCTTTTAAGGCGAGTTCATCCACCTCATGACTTGTATTTCTCAATATCAAGGTCTCGCTTTCCAACAAAAATGCGCTGGGAACGGCACTTCGAAACACCTCTCCCAAGCTACACATATAGTATTGGGCCATCCATTTCCAGTGCTTTAGTTGAAAGGCATTTACAATTGGGCTTTCATCCAAAATCCTATGAATTTCCTTAGCTTCATAAATCTCCGGCGGCGTACGATGTACCTTGAACACCAAAGCGGTGTAGACCTTCGATTTTCCAAAAGGGACCCCGACCCGCATACCGGGCTCAAGAAATTCAGCTTCAGTTTCTGAAACGCGATACGTGAAGAATTTTTCTAAAGGTATCGGTAAGATTACATCGATAAAATACATAAATTAAGTACCTTTCTATCCTTCAACCCTTACCCAAGTCTGGGTGCGGTAAAGGAAAGCCAAATAGCCCCTTACCTTTAATTCATTAGGATTTTCAGGATTTAGCCAAATTTTACATCGAAAAGTCATGGCTTGTTGAGGATCAAAAAGTGTATCTCCTTTGTATATTCCTTTGGAATGTTCTTCGGCAGCATCGATTATGGTCATACCCAAAACTGGTTTGTCCTTTCGCTCCCCTTCACATTTCGAGCATATGAAATTTTCTTTTCCCTCTTCCACAATTTCGACCACTTTGCCATACATTAATCCCTCTTCTTCATATAAATGGACTACAGCCTTGGGTTTTCCGGTTCGATCATCTATCGTTTTCCATTTACCGAAAACGCTCTGCGCCTGACCCAAATGCATAACTAAAGTCAAAATTACTATCAGTACGATTCTTTCTTTGCCCTTCATCCTTCTTTTTTATAAGTTTTGCGTAAAGAGTTCAAAGAAGCGTTCAACTCGAACCCGAGCAACAAGATATTAGAATTTAACCAGATATAGACCATCAAGATCAACAAACCGCCCAATGCACCGTACAATTCGTTATATCGTGCAAATTTTTCAACATATACCCCGAAAAGATATGAGGTTACCATAAATAGAAGAGTGGTCATCAAAGCACCTATGGAAAAGAACTTGGCCTGTTTTCCTTCAGTGGTCCCAAAATAATATAAAATAGCCGTAGTCAGGTAAGACAATAGAAGAAAGAAAACCACCTTACCTATTTGAGCACCTACAATATCATTTTCGGTAAGGTCGTACCCTCTTGTTCTAGCCGCCCAAACACTTAAATAATCAAGTATATAAAATTCCACATACACATAGGCAACGGCACCCACAATTAGCAAAATCGACAGAATCAAACCTACCATGAGGGCATAAAGGTATTGTCGAAAAAAATTACGGGTCAGTTCGACATGGTAAGAATTTTCGAAACCTCCGAATATGGCGTTGACCCCATTGGCCATCAAGAAAATGGAAATAAAAAAAGCCGAAGACAGAAGTCCTCCACTTTTCTGATCTTTAATCTGTTGATAAATATCGCCGAAATAATCACTTGTCGCGGTCGGCAAGAAAGATTCGAGAAAGACCAAGAACTGGGAATCAAAATTCTCATTACCCACACTAACATAAGGTATAATGAAAGGTATTAGGGTAATTAGAAAAATCAATAGCGGAAAAAGAGCTAGAAAGAGACTAAAGGCAATAGAGCTGGCTCTTGTCGATATCGCTCCTTTAAAAATACCGAAAATGTACATTTCAATTAGGTCGTACAAAGACAAACCCTCAAAAGCTGGCAGTTTTATGCCTTTCAAGAATCTTGCCAGTGCATTGAGAATCGGGATTTTTTCTAAATTTTCCTCGATTTCTTTCGACATCTACACCGCTTTTAGACTAAGGTCCATATTGTGAACCGAATGTGTTAAAGCACCGGAAGAAATATAATCTACACCACATTCGGCATATTTACGGATGGTCTGTTCATTAATTCCTCCAGAAGATTCTGTTAAACAGGTTTCACCAATCATTTCGACGGCCTTGCGGGTGTCCTCGTAATTAAAATTATCAATTAGAATACGATCAACACCACTAGTTTCAAGGATTTCTTCGATCTCAAGCAAATTTCTTGCTTCCACAATAATTTTCAAATCCTTTTCGGTTTCCTGCAGATAATTTTTTGTTTTCTGAATGGCTTTTGTGATTCCCCCTGCAAAATCGATATGGTTGTCTTTAAGCATTATCATGTCATAAAGAGCGAACCTATGGTTTTCACCTCCACCTATTTTTACGGCCCACTTTTCCAACGCTCGAATGCCAGGCGTTGTTTTACGGGTATCAAGAACCTTCGTTCCCGTACCTTCCAATAAGGTAACAAATTCATTCGTTTTAGTGGCAATGGCACTCATCCGCTGCATTGCGTTCAACACAAGCCTTTCAGCCTTAAGTATACTTTGCGAACTACCGGATACGTAAAAGACGATATCTCCATACTTTACTCGTGTACCATCTTCGATCAACACTTCTACATCGAGATGTTCATCGACATACTTGAAAACCTGTTGGGCAAACTCAACGCCCGCGATAATACCGGTGTCCTTCACCAATAGTTTAGCTTTCCCTGTAGCCGTTTCTGGTATACAGGCCAAAGAGCTGTGATCGCCATCTCCCACATCTTCTCGAATAGCGTTTCTGATTATAGCATCTACTTCATTTTGAAACTGTGTTTGGGATATCATAAAAGGATATTTACATTAGGCTAAATTACTAAAATGTTAGGGGTTTCCCGCCCATCCTTTCCGAGTAATTTCCAAGGCATGTTTTAAATAGTGATAAGCCCAACAAGGCGAATACCACCTCTAGATATATGTGAAATTGCCCTTATATTTGCACATGACCATCACTCTAATTACCATTGGAAAAACCGATAGTGCAGCGCTGCAACAGTTAATAGCTACCTATGAGCAAAGGCTTCAGCACTATGTTAAATTCGAATTTTTAGAGCTTCCTGATATTAAAAAGACCAAGAACCTTTCGGAAGAACAACAAAAACAGAAAGAGGGTGAACGTCTGCTCAAGGAAATAAACAAAGGAGATATACTAGTTCTTCTCGACGAGCGTGGAAAGCAACTAACCTCTAAAGAATTCGCCGACTACCTCCAAAAGAAGATGAATTCTGGTATTAAGAAGCTCACATTTGTTATCGGAGGGCCCTATGGATTCAGTGAATCGGTTTTTCAAAGGGCACAAGGCAAGATCAGTTTGTCAAAAATGACCTTTTCACATCAAATGGTTCGGTTGTTTGCAATAGAACAACTATATAGAGGGTTCACAATTTTAAGGAACGAGCCCTACCATCACGAATGACAACCGGACCGCAGAAAGGATTTAAATCTGGTTCCAACTATATATGTACCTATACATTTTAATAAAGCACCCTGAATTTAATGGTGTGCTCGACCTTTTTAAGGGCCTTGATGACATCTTTATTGTACTCCTTGTCCAAATCGGTAATCACATAACCTACTTCACTATCGGTCGATAAATACTGACCCGAAATATTCATTTCATACTTTGCCAACACTTCATTGATCTTGGCCATTATACCCGGTACATTCTTATGAATATGTAAAAATCTGTGCGCTTTATTTTGTTTTGGCAGACGGATATTCGGAAAGTTGACGGCATCTACCGAATTACCCGTATTGATATAATCCATTATCTTGTTTGGAACAAAGTCAGCTATATCTCTTTGGGCCTCTTCGGTACTTCCACCCACATGAGGCGTCAAAATTACGTTCGGCAGGCCTTGTAAAGGAGTGTAAAATTCGCCATTTGCGCTCGGTTCTTCCGGATACACATCTATGGCCGCTCCCGCTAATTTTCCACTCTTGAGGGCATCGGCAAGTGCCCCAATATCGACCACGAAACCCCGTGAAAGATTAATTAACATTGCACCGTCACGCATTTGTTTTATTTCACGCTCACCAATAAAACTTTTATTGGCCTTATTATCGTCGATATGCAAGGTTACTACATCTGATACGTTTAGCAAATCTTCTAGGGAACCACATTTTTTGGCGTTGCCCAATGATAACTTATCCTCGACATCGTAATAATAGACCCTCATACCAATGGCTTCCGCCAATATCGATAATTGCTTGCCTATATTGCCATAACCTACGATACCTAGGTTTTTGCCTCGGACTTCACGTGATCCCTCGGCCGTCTTTTGCCATTGGCCACTATGTAGCTCTGAACTTCTGGCAAATACACTCCGCATAAGCATAATTATCTCTCCGATTGCCAATTCGACAACAGATCGGGTGTTGCTATATGGGGCATTGAAGACCACTACACCCTTTCTTTTTGCATGCAATAGATCGATTTGGGTGGTTCCTATACAGAATGCACCGACAACCAACAACTTGTTGGCGGCGTCGAGCACCTTTTGGGTCAGCTGGGTCTTTGATCGTATTCCCAACACATGTACCCCTTGAATCTTTTCGATCAATTCATCTTCAGAAAGACTATGTTTAATAAGCTCTACGGAAAAACCATCTTCGGAAAGGTTTTCAAAAGCCGCAGGGTGAATATTTTCAAGCAATAGTATCTTAATTCTGTTTTTCGGATAGGAAAGGTTTCTAGGCAAATCGTTAACAAATAAAAACTCGTCCATATTGGGTGCAATATGGTCGGCCGCCTTGGTGGCCTTTTCACGGTGTACATTCTCGGTGTAAGCAAAAAATTTGTGTGCGATACCTGCTTCTCGCATCACATAATCACTATAGCCATCCCCTATCACCTGAACTTCTCCTTCAAGGTTCATTTGTTTAAGGCACTCTATCTTTCCATTATGTTGCGACAGCACATTGTTTTCATCAAAACCGATTATGTTTCCTTCATTATCGAATTTGAAAGTATTGGCATATACCCGTTCGGAAGGTATATTGTACTCTTTAACTATAGGGTCTATAAATTCCTTAAAACCGCAAGAAATTACATAAATATCATCTGAAAATTTTTCAAAGAATTCTTTATTGGAAGCAATGGATTTGGAAATTTTTTGTTGCAGTTCCTTCACCAAAGGCTTTAAATCATCTTTGTGTGCATCCAATAGTTTAATGCGCCTCTCAAGGGATTCGGTAAACGAAATGTCGCCATCAATACCCAAATTGGTTATTTCTTGAATCTTGTTTACGATTTCTTCCCTGTTCGGCTTTCCCTCAAGGGTCATTTCCGCCAAGACATCAAGGGCCTCTACCCGTGTTAAGGTACTATCAAAATCGAATACATATTTTCTGCCTGTGCCTACCATAGTTTCAGTAAAAAATTAGGGCACAAAAATAAAGATTAATTTGCTCTATTTGTGCGATTGTTATCAAAAGTTATCCCTATACCTAATCGCTTGTTGTTTGACTTATTTTAACTGTATTGACCGAAACCAAAAAGCCGTTTCAAGAATTTGCGTAGATGATTCCTGTGATTACGGCAAGGCCAAAACTCAGCAAAGTTCCGATCAAAATATACTCGGTAAGTTTTCTATTGTTACTTTCCTTTAGGTCATTGAAGCGAAAAACCGATTTTGCCCCAATCAAAAGACCAATAGCTTCCCATCGTCCCAAAATTATGAACAGTAATACGAACAAACGTTCAATAATACCTATATACTTTCCGGCATTGGGCAATGATTTATGATCCAGTTCGATCTTATCCGACATGGCTTCCAGTAACTTACCCATGATAATGGCTGAAGGAAAACTGACAAAAACAATGGCCGTTACCAAAGCCCAATCTATATTTTGAATAAGGGAAAGCGTGTGTTCCGTAAAATTAGTAGCGTATGCACAGGCATACAATATGATAAGGTGCAAAAATTGATCGAGAAAAAAAGGAATGCTTTTTAAGCGAAACAAGGGGGTGACGTACAACTTTGTCAAATCAATAACATAGTGTGAAACAGCGATGAACAGAACCATTTTCCAATAGCTTAAATCCCATAGTAGGAGCATTGTAACCAAAAAATGGAATACCACATGAAAGTAGAGATATCGTGATTTAACTTTATTGGTTTCTTTATGTAAGACCCAGCGGTTGGTCTGCAATATAAAATCTGCAATCAAATGGGCCAAAAGAAGCTTAGTGAACAACATTTAACGTATTTCTTTTAAGGTATGGGAATAATAATCCAGTAAATCGAACACCAAATCGAGACGTGCTCTTTTTTGGCGCTGACTAACTGCCGACTGCTGAATATCAAGAATTTGTGCAATATCGGTTTGGGAAGCATCACGGTTTTCCAAGGTCATGGACACAATTTCGGCGGAAACTTGACTCCAGTCGTCCATAAAGTTCAGGGCCAATTTCAACATAAGGTTAAGGGTCTGGTCTATAAAATCATGGCCAGTAGTAATCTTAAGAGTTATTTTTTCTTCCTTTAGTGATTCAAGAGTTCTCCCCGACCTATGGTAGGCGGGTCCGTTAGATTCACTGATACTAGACCCTTTATACGTTTCTGTACCTATACCAATGCCCATACGGACATCCAAACCTTTAATGGTTTTTAGTATGGCCTTGAGATGGATTGCCGTTTCCAGAGCCTTATCTTTTTGTATTTTCAACTGAAACTCATCACCTCGATAGATTTCCCAATCCAAAGGTGATTGGCCAATTTTTGATAGATATTCCTTCAAAATACCCAACCACACAGATGATTTGTGATTTTCAGAGTCTATAATGTCACCAGTAATAATCGCAATCATAAAATATAAGCTAAAAGGCTAATATATAAAAATATAAGCTAAATAACTAATATTTAATACTATTAGCTAAAAAGCTAATAAATTAGGATAGTAGCAGAACTGCTACTACCTAAAACCATCTTCGTGTCTTCATGCAATATTGTCGATATCGATTGCCAAAAATTTTCAGCAAGGCCTCCTCTTCCGGAATAATCTGAAAATGGTTCATATATCCAACAAAGGCTGCCGCCAATAACGTATTGAAGGCATTCCCCAACCAAATACCCCATGCCAATAATATCATTAATAACGCTAAATACATCGGGTTTCGGGAGTATGCGTAAACCCCCCTATCAACCAACTCTTTGGCCTTAGAGGGATGAACGGGATCGACCGTGGTACGTGATAAAAAAAATTGAGCCAACGCAACGATAGCAATGATACCCGCCGATACCAACAAAAAAAACATGAGATAACGACGCCCAAAAAATTCAAAGTTGCCAAAAGGCAAAAATTTTGCGAGAAGATACATCGAAAGTCCAAATACGATAAAAACGATTGCCGGAGGTAATTTTAATTTCATAACGCCTAGTTAACCCATCACATCCCAAAATTACTATTTTTGAACCAGTTCAGTTATGGGCACCTCAATCAAAAACCAAGGAAATAAAAATGAAACTCGTCTTCGCCACCCACAATCAAAATAAATTCGAGGAAGTAAAAAAAATAATGCCCAAGCAAATCAATTTAGTAAGTCTAAGTGATATTGGTTGCCGTGATGAGATTGCCGAAACCGGGAAAACACTTGAAGAAAACGCTAGACTAAAGGCCGACTTTGTGACCAAAAATTACGAACTACCCTGCTTTTCAGACGATACAGGCCTTTTAGTTGACGTACTGAAAGGCGCACCAGGGATCTATTCGGCACGATATGCCGGCGAAACGAAAAACTCCGAAGACAACATCGAAAAACTTCTGGCCGAATTAGAGGGGATAACCGAACGCAAGGCATGTTTCAAAACTGTCATTGCCCTTAACCTCAATGGAAAAAGTCATATTTTCGAAGGGATTGTAGAAGGTGAGATTACTACCGAAAAATCTGGTCATCATGGTTTTGGATATGACCCGATCTTTAAACCTTCAAACCAAACAGCAACTTTCGCCCAACTGCCTCTAAAGATCAAAAATAGCATTAGCCACAGGGGGAGGGCCATTCAACAACTCCTAACTTTTCTTAAAGCACATCTAGATGGGTAAAACTAAAAAGACAACCGAGCGCGTAGGTGCACTTATCATTTTCTTTGTTACAGTTCTAGCCATTATGAATATACTCAATGGAATAAACGAAGAAAAAGTAGTAAACGCCAATAACCAACAACTAAGTTATTCCGATTGGTACGGTAGCAAAAGTATTAAGCAGGTCTTAAAGGAAAACGAGAGGGATTATCTGGAATCATTAAAAAAATCAGGTCTTATCAATGATGAAAAATTACCGGCCATTCAGGCCGAAATAGAGAATACAAAATCATTAATATTAAAATATGAGGCCGAGAAAACGGAAATATTATTAGGCTCCGAGAACATTCCCCGAGGGTATTGGGCCCAAGACCTTGATGGAGAACTGGGTAAAATAGTAGGACTAAAAGAATGGCAGAAAATTTCAAATGACTATTCTAAATCCGTAGCCCAGGTCAACCTTGGCATTTTATTTCTACAAATCAGTATTTTATTCGGGGTTATTATTCTAGTTATTTCCGAGGCGGATACCATGCTTAAAATTTTTACGGTACTCATGTGGGCCTCTGGCCTTTTAGGTATCGCTATTTCCATATATGGCTATGTATTTTCCGTTTAAAAGTCAAAGCACCCCATAAATGGTGCTATCTCAATAATAAAGACTACCTTTGCCGCTTAATTTTAACGCCGCCGGTATGGCAGGTGTTGCTCTGAGTACAAGGGTTATACACGATAATCGCTCTACGCAACACACCTATTAGCGATTAAGTATACCTTTTATTATGACAAAATTTGAAGCATTGGGGCTCAACAAGCCCTTATTAGATGCTGTTGCCGACATGGGTTTTGAATCCCCTTCGGAAGTACAGGAAAAAGCAATCCCCATTTTATTGGAAAGTGAGACCGACCTCGTTGCCTTGGCCCAAACAGGTACAGGTAAGACGGCAGCCTTCGGCTTTCCCCTAATCCAAAAACTAGATAGTAATAGTAGAACCACTCAGGGGTTGATCCTATCCCCCACTCGGGAACTCTGTCTACAAATCACCAATGAAATGCAGGCGTATTCAAAATATGTCAAGGGTCTTAGCACCGTGGCAATTTATGGAGGCGCAAGTATTACCGAGCAAGCCCGTCAAATCAAAAGAGGAGCGCAGATTGTAGTAGCAACTCCGGGCCGTATGAAAGATATGATAGGTCGCGGACTCGTAGATATTTCAAAAATAGACTATTGCATCCTCGACGAAGCCGATGAAATGTTGAATATGGGCTTCTACGAAGATATCAAGGATATTCTATCAAATACCCCTGCAGATAAATCCACTTGGTTGTTTTCGGCTACAATGCCCAAAGAAGTATCGATCATTGCCAAAAAGTTTATGCATAGCCCTGTAGAAATAACAGTAGGTACCAAAAATGCAGGTACTTCTACCGTGCAACATGAATATTACGTGGTGGGAGGTAGAGACCGATATGCGGCACTTAAACGTCTCTCTGATGCCAATCCTGATATCTTTTCGGTCGTTTTTTGTAGAACGAAAAGGGATACCCAGCGGGTTGCCGAGAAATTGATAGAAGACGGGTATAATGCGGGGGCACTTCACGGAGACTTAAGCCAAAATCAACGGGATTTGGTGATGAACGCTTTCAGAAAAAAACAGATTCAGATGTTGGTGGCAACCGATGTTGCAGCTAGGGGTATCGATGTCGATGATATTACCCATGTCATCAATTATCAACTCCCTGATGAAATCGAAACCTACACCCATCGTAGCGGGCGTACCGGTAGAGCAGGAAAAAATGGCATCTCCATGGTCATCGTTACGCGAAGTGAAATGCGTAAAATACATGCCATCGAGAAAAAGATAAAGCAAGAGTTTGTCAACAAAATTATACCTACAGGTATTGAAATTTGTGAGATTCAACTCTACCATCTTGCCAATAAAATAAAGGACACAAAGATCAATAAAGATGTAGAAAACTACTTACCTGCGATCAACGACGTTCTAGACGGTATAGATCGTGACGAGTTAATCAAAAAAATAGTATCGGTCGAATTCACCCGTTTTTCAAATTATTACAACAAGACAAAAGATTTAAACGCAACGGTATCGGAGAAATCAGCAGCTCGCAAATCGACTTCTGGTGGCTCTGTTCGCTATTTTATAAATGTCGGGGAAAAAGATGGTTATGATTGGATGTCTTTGAAAGACTTTCTTCGCGACACCTTGAATTTAGGAAAAGAAGATGTGTACAAGGTTGATACTAAGGATACGTTTTCTTTCTTTAACACTGAAGCGGAACATAAGGATCAAATATTGAGCTTTTTCACCGATTTTAAATTAAATGGCAGGTTCATCAATGTTGAAGTTTCTAATAGCCCTGAAGGTTCCGGAGGAGGACGGGGCAGAAAAGACAAGGGTAAAAAAAGAGGACGAGGCGGAAAAAACGATAAAAACTCCTACAAAGGCAAGGCCAGTCGTTCAGGTAAAAGAAGAAGTAAAAAAAGTAGAAGTGATTTCTTCTAAAAGCGGAAGGTTTTTAGTTCTGAAATCAAGATTTGAACTATTTTACTAGTTAATTGTATATTAAAAAATACGCTTCGGCGTATTTTTTTGTTTTGTTTAGTAATTTTAACCCTGAATACAATTACGAATGAAATTCTATATAGCGCTCTTCCTTTCCATGTCCTTGTGCGTAATATCTTTTGCACAAGACAATGAAACAGTCACGGAAGATAATGACAGCAATACAATCAACGCATTGGTTGTAAATGCTCAAACGGATGAGCCCATGGAAAGTGTTCACGTCGTCAACCTGAACAAAGTTGTCGGAACCATAACCGATGAAAAGGGTGAATTCACTATTGCCGCCTCCGTCAACGACACCCTATATTTTTCATTTTTAGGATTTAAATCACAAAAAATAAGGGTTACGAACGATATGTTCAAGTTTGAAAACACTAAAATCGCCCTGACCGAATTGGCCTATGCCCTTGAGGAAGTAATCGTTCGCCCCTATCAACTTACCGGGTATCTTGAAATCGACGTGAAAAACCTACCAATCAATACGGGATACCAATATAGTATTTCAGGACTTTCGGTAGGTTATGAAGCGGGCAACAAGAACCCCAGTGCGGTGACCAAAGTATTGGGTGCCATTCTAAATCCGGCTGATCTGCTACGCAACTTATTTGGCAAGCAACCCAATCAGATGCGAAAGCTTCGCAAGATGAAAGAAGATGACCAGATTCGTGATTTGCTAGCTTCTAAATTCGACCGTGAAACACTTACAGAATTGCTACAAATAGAAAAGGTAGATATTGAAGATATACTCAATAATTGCAACTACTCAAAATCATTTATTACCACAGCTAACGATTTACAGATACTTGATGCCATCAGCAGCTGTTACGAGGAATTCAAGGTGCTTAACCGCGAAAAATAAATTTTTCAATTCCCCATTCATTTTATAGCTTTAGGCAAAATAGTATTCAATGAAAAGATTGCTCATGGCTCTCGTTTTCTTCTTAGGCCTATTTGGTTGTAAGCAAGAAAAAAGTACGACGGTCGATACGACGGTTGTAGTGAGTGATAGCGTTGAAAGGCCACCTATTAAAAAAATGCCCTTTGTATGGGAGGGGGCCAACATCTATTTTCTACTTACCGACCGGTTCAATAATGCCAATCGCGAAAATGACGTCAATTTCGGACGAACTGACACTACCGGCACATTACGTAGTTTTATGGGGGGTGATCTGCAAGGTATTACTCAAAAAATAAACGAAGGGTATTTCAATGACCTCGGTATTAATGCTATATGGTTTACTCCCGTAGTAGAACAAGTTCATGGGGTTATTGATGAGGGAAGCGGCAACACTTACGGATATCATGGATATTGGGCCAAAGATTGGACGGCCTTGGACCCTAACTTCGGAACTAAAAAGGAGTTGGAGGAACTTGTAAAAACGGCCCATAGAAATGGTATAAGAATTTTGATGGATGTCGTTTTGAACCATACAGGCCCGGTGACTGAGCACGATCCCGTGTGGCCGGAACAATGGGTTCGTACGACACCTGTTTGTGAATTCACCAATTATTTGAACACGACCGAATGCACGTTAGTCGAGAATTTACCGGATATTCGAACAGAGTCGGAAGAATTCGTTGAAATTCCCGATGCGTTACTTGCAAAGTGGAAAAACGAAGGTAGATTAAGTCAAGAACTTGATGAACTACAATTGTTCTTCGAACGCACAGGGTTTTCAAGGGCTCCTAGGTACTACCTTATCAAATGGATGACCGATTATGTCAACAGTTATGGTATTGATGGTTTTCGTGTAGACACCGCAAAACATGTAAATGAAAATACTTGGGCCGACCTCTATAAGGAAGCATCCTATGCCTTTGAAAATTGGAAAAAAATGCATCCGAACGAGGTTATCGACCAAATTCCTTTCTACATGGTCGGCGAGGTATACGGTTATGGTATTTCGGGTGGAAGGGAATATAATTTCGGAGATAAAAAAGTAGATTATTTCGACTATGGCTTTAAAAGCTTAATCAATTTTGAACTGAAGACCGATGCAAAAACTAATTATCAGTCTATTTTCAATAAATACAGTAAACTACTTTCATCTGAACTCCAGGGTAAGAGTGTAGTCAACTACCTCAGTTCGCATGATGACGGTTCACCCTATGACCTGCACAGGGAACATCCGATAAGAGCGGCCAACGTGCTCCTACTCACCCCTGGAGCCTCCCAAATATACTATGGCGACGAAACCGCGAGGGAATTGGCCCCCAAGGGTACGGCAGAAAATCCAGTTGTGGGCGATGCCGCCTTACGTTCGTTCATGAACTGGGAGGAACTGGACAGCCTTCCCGATAAGAAAAACATACTCACACATTGGCAAAAGCTGGGCCAGTTTCGTCGCAATCACCTCTCGGTAGGTGCGGGTGTTCATCGACGGTTATATAAAAAGCCCTATGTGTTCGGAAGGACTTATATAGATGGAGAGTTCAAAGACAAAGTCGCTGTTGGTCTTGATTTACCTAAAGGAAAAAAATCACTTGTGGTCAAAGGCTTTTTTGGCGATGGCACTAGGCTACACGACACCTATTCAGATACGACGGTTACCGTAAAAAATGGAAAAGTATTGCTGGAAAATAACTATGACATTGCTTTATTAGAACTAGCCCTTTAACTTTTATCGGATGGGCGATTGGCCGTATCAGCTTCTTTGGCATTGCACCACTGATTTTTTAAATTCTTATTTATAATCCCGAACCAGATTTATCGTTTTCTACATCTGGAAGGAAATCATGCATTATTCCTTTTTCTTTTCTAGAATACCTTTTAAGTTGGTTAGACCAGTTTCAAAATCTTTGCCGACCATCCTGTCCATGCTCATAAATAGCATCATAATATTCATGGGAAACTTACTTTTGCCCGAAAAGCCCCAGACCACCTTGGTTTTACCATTGGCGTCGTGTACTTGGAGATAGCAGTCCGAAGTCGATTTCCAAGGTTTCAAAAAGCGTAGTTCCGATTCGATGCGTTGTCCATCGACTATTTTTATTATTTCCTGCTCGCCCTCACCGACATCTTTATTACCGTTCCAATAACTCACAGCCCCCACTTCACCATCTGTACCTGAAAATTTTTTCTCCATATTAGGATCTTTTCTGGCCCAGGGAGACCATTGGTCCATTTTTTTAAGTGATTTGAGGTATTCGAAAACCTCATCTTTCGTTCTGGCAATCTCGACGGTTCTAGAAACATCATATGTTTTTGGGGCGATCAAGGCCACAATCACTATCAATACAATCAATCCTCCGAGAATATAAAGTGCTGTATACATTTGTAAATCAATTAGTTGTTCAATCTTTAAAAATACTAAAAAACTATATTGAAGGTTTATTCTAAGGCTAAATTATCAGGATTGCCGTTGAAGTTGAAGCGTATAGCGGTCCAGAATATCATCAATACTTTTGATGGATTTCTTCGTCCAATCCAAGCGTTTCTTTAATTTCTGCTCGCCATTTAAGTGCCACGAAACATTCGAAGTTTTTAAGCGAGAGGTCAAGTGCTGTAAAATTATGGCCGCTGAAACCGAGATGTTTAAACTTTCGGTAAAACCATACATCGGTATGGTCATAAAACCGTCACTTTCCCGTAATGCATTTTTACTTAGTCCTTCACGCTCCGTCCCGAACAATAGGGCTACTTTTTTGTCAATATCGAAATCTTCTAGCCTGCTTTCTGCTTTATGGGGTGTAGTAGCTATTATACGATATCCTTCTTTTCTAAGGGTATCGATACATTGGCCCGTATTTTTATATCGGTATACATCGACCCACTGCTGTGCTCCCATTGCAATCTTCTTGTCCAACCTTTTACCGAAACGATTTTCGATGACATGTACGTCTTGTATCCCAAAGGCCTCGCAACTGCGTATTACCGCACTAGTGTTGTGCAACTGATACACATCTTCAATGGCAACCGTAATATGTTGGGTTCGTTGCTCTAGAATCTCTAGGAAACGCGTTTTACGTTGTTCAGAAATAAAATTCTCCAGATACTCGAGAAGTTTTTCATCGGCCATAAATCGAATATAATAAAAACTCTATTTTTATACATATGAATAAAAAAATAGTTGTTTTGACCGGAGCTGGCGTAAGTGCCGAAAGCGGTATTAACACCTTTAGAGATTCAGGCGGACTATGGGAGGGGCACGATATTATGGAGGTAGCATCCCCACAGGGCTTTGCCCAAAATCCTGAACTTGTATTGGATTTCTACAATAAAAGAAGAAGGCAATTACAGGAGGTTGGACCCAATCAGGCACATTTGGCATTGGCTGATTTAGAAAGGCATGCAAAAGTTACGATAATCACCCAAAATGTAGATGACCTACATGAGCGAGCCGGGAGTAGTGAGGTTATTCATCTGCATGGAGAGCTTCTAAAAGTAAGAAGTACGGGAGACGACCATTTGGTTATCGATTGGAAAAAAGACCTTCATCTTGGTGATAGTTGCAAAAAAGGGTACCAACTCAGGCCACATATCGTTTGGTTCGGTGAAGCTGTTCCACTTTTAGAGGAGGCTGCCATGATCACACAATCGGCAGATATACTTATTATAATCGGAACTTCAATGCAAGTGTACCCCGCAGCAAGCCTTATCAATTTTGTCGATGAGGGCACACCTATATATTTTGTTGATCCAAAACCAAGTATCTCGGCCAATGATTATAATCAACTTACGATTATACCGAAAACCGCTGTACAAGGTGTACCTTTACTTGTATCTAATTTAATATCAGATATTTAGAAAAGAACCAATAGTATCATACTTGACCAAAGAAAAACTACATAAATTGCTAGAATATGTCAATGCATCTAGGGAAAAAAGAGCCGAGATGGCAGCAGTAGTCATAAACCATCCGGAATCGATAGGGCCCTTACTTAAAATTGGCCTTGATTCCGACGACCCCTTATCTTCTCGAGCTTGCTGGGTGTTGGAATTTGCTGTCAAGAAAAGGTTGGCCTATATACTCCCCTATATCGATCGTTTCACATCTTCGATTCACAATCTACATTTAGAATCGTCCATTCGCCCTATGGCAAAAATTTGTGAACTTTTGATGCAATCATTTTTTTCAGGCTCAGATCATGAAGTACACGAAAAAATAGCGGACCAACATCTCGAACGCATCGCCGCAGCCTGTTTTGATTGGCTTATCGGTACGCATAAAGTAGCTACCAAAGCATATTCAATGACCTGTTTATTTTTAGTAGGCAAGAAATTCGAGTGGATACATCCAGAACTACGACAGGTCATCGAACGGCATTATGCCGAAGGTAGTGCAGCCTACAAGGCAAGAGCCAGACATACCTTAAGTGCCCTAAAAAAACTTGAGAAATAAGGGATGATGATAATTGTCTAAACCTAATTTTACAGAAGAAATTTAAATCTACTTTTCAAACTCGCCTCCTTATTAGGTATCTTTGCCTTTTTGAAAATCCAACCTCCTATTATGTCTTTAAATGCCTTAAACGCTATTTCGCCTATTGACGGGCGCTATCGAAGCAAAACTGAATCATTGGCCCCTTTTTTTTCAGAGGAAGCACTCATTAGATACCGTGTACGGGTAGAGATAGAGTATTTTATCGCCCTTTGTGAAGTACCTCTGCCGCAGCTGGTCTCTTTCGACAAAGCGAAGTTTGGTCAACTTCGTGAAATCTATACCGAATTCGGTACTTCGGAAGCCCAAGATATTAAGGAAATTGAAAAAATCACCAATCATGATGTCAAAGCTGTAGAGTATTTCATCAAATCTGCCTTTGATAAATTGAAGTTGTCCGCTTATAAGGAATTTATTCACTTTGGCCTTACCTCTCAAGACATCAATAATACGGCAATACCCCTTTCGGTCAAAGAAGCTATGAACGCCGTATACGTACCGAATTATTTCAAAATTTTTGAAAAGCTGAAATCATTGTCCAATGAATGGGCAGAGGTTCCTATGTTGGCCCGTACTCACGGTCAACCAGCCTCCCCCACCCGACTTGGCAAGGAGATAGCGGTGTTTGTAGAACGTCTGAAAGAACAATTTAACCTGTTGAACGATATTCCTAGCGCCGCCAAGTTCGGTGGGGCTACTGGAAATTATAATGCGCATAAAGTAGCCTACCCAAATATCGATTGGAAATCATTCGGTCAAAAGTTCGTACAAGAAAAACTAGGCTTGCACCATTCATTTCCTACGACCCAAATAGAACACTACGACCATTTGGCGGCCCTGTTCGACACCATGAAACGAATAAACACTATAATTCTAGATCTTGACCGTGATTTTTGGACGTATGTTTCCATGGACTATTTCAAGCAGAAAATCAAGAAAGGTGAAGTGGGATCATCGGCCATGCCTCATAAGGTGAACCCTATAGATTTTGAAAACTCCGAGGGTAATATTGGTATTGCCAATGCCCTATTTGAACATCTTTCGGCAAAGCTCCCGGTTTCCAGACTGCAAAGAGACCTTACTGATAGTACGGTATTAAGAAACATAGGGGTGCCTTTGGCCCATACCATTATCGCTTTTCAGTCGACCTTAAAAGGTTTGGAGAAACTATTATTAAACCAGGAAAAATTCGATCAAGATCTAGAGAATAACTGGGCCGTGGTTGCGGAAGCCATACAAACTATCTTGAGACGTGAAGGCTACTCCAACCCTTACGAAGCGCTAAAAGGACTCACCCGAACGAACTCAAAAATAGATAAAGAAGCCATTGCCAATTTTATAGAAACCTTAGAAGTATCCGAAGCGGTGAAAAAAGAATTGAAAGCAATTTCACCAAGTAATTACACAGGGATATAGATATTTCATTAATACTTCTTAAATACTCTTTACAAAAATGATCGAGTTTTTATACTACAGGGGACTTATGTTTTCTTGTACCGTATGAGTTAAGCTTTCACCCCATTCAGTTAAAGAACAAAAGGATATGGTCCTATTTTTCCAATGAGTATATTTCTCATTACCGGCTTTTGGAAAAAATTTTGGTAAAGCACTTATAACCCACCATGGAGAACAAATTTTCATTACAAGATTCGATTTCAAAACTTTGGGACAAATTAGATGGATGGTTGGATGCCATTATTTTAAAGCTTCCTAATATCGCTATGGCCATATTGATAATGGTCGCTTTCTATTTTCTCGCAAGAACACTACGCAACCTTTTTAAGAATATACTTCTGAAAAGGATCAGTCAGGTTTCGATTCAACAAATTATTAGTAAGGCCGTCTTTGTGGCCGTATTATTGATTGGGTTTTTCATTGCCTTGGGCGTTCTCGAGCTGGACAAAGTGCTGACCAGTATACTTGCCGGCGCTGGCGTTATTGGTTTAGCCGTCGGTTTGGCCCTACAAGGCACTTTGAGCAATACCTTTGGAGGTCTTTTGCTTTCTTTTATGCCGAACATTAAAATTAACGATTATATCGAGTGCGGTGACGCGTCGGGATCAGTAGAAGAAATTAGCTTGCGCAATATTGTTATCAGAACCCCCCAGAACAACTTGGTGGTTATTCCTAATTCGAATTTTGTCGATGGGGCGTTCACAAACTATTCCTTGACGAATAGAGGGCGGGTATTCGTGAGCTGTGGCGTCGGCTATGAAAGCAACCTTCAGCAAGTAGAAGACCTGACCTTAAAGGTTATTAATGAAAATTTTAAGCAACAAAATGATGAGAAGGTGGAATTCTACTTTACTGAATTCGGAGACAGTTCCATTAATTTTATGGTCAGATTTTGGGCCAATATTCGAAATAAAAAAGAAGAACATCTTGCGAGACACCAGGCCGTGAAACTGATCAAACAACACTTCGACTCACAAGATATCAATATTCCATTCCCGATCAGAACTTTGGATTTTGGAAAGAACAACCTGACAGTGCATTCGGAACAATCCAAAATCAATAAATAAAAAAAGCTTCCAGACATAGGAAGCTTTTATCACCAAAACCAAGACTCGGTCAGGATACTTTCTTGTGAATTTCTACCTGATGTGGATAAGGTATTTCGATACCAGCCTTATCTAAGGCCAATTTACAACCTTCCATGGTATCAAAATAAACACTCCAATAATCCTCGGGCTTACAATAGGGACGTACAGCAAAATTAACGGAACTGTCTCCGAGTTCAGAAACATTGACCGAAGGTGCAGGATCTTCTAGTACTTTTGGGTTAGAAGTCAATACTTCAAGTAAAACATCTTTGGTCTTCTTAATATTTTCATCGTAACCCACTCCGATTGTTATATCTACCCTCATTTTCCCCTCGGCAGTATAATTTATAATATTACCATTTCCCATGGCTCCATTGGGCACGATGGCCAGTTTATTTTGAGGAGTGACCAATTTGGTCGTAAAAATCTCAATTTCCTTGACTACCCCTAGAACGCCTTGAGCCTCGATCAAGTCACCTATTTGGTAAGGTTTGAAAATCATAATGAGCACCCCGCCGGCAAAATTCCCCAACGAGCCTTGTAGGGCCAAACCAATGGCCAGACCTGCCGCAGCAATAACCGCTGCAAAAGTCGTAACATCAACACCTAGTGTCGAAATAACGATTATAATCAAAAGCACCTTCAAAGCCCAGCTTGCCAAATTGATCAAAAACCTCTGTAAAGACAGATCGTAACTTCCTTTGGCAAGCACTTTTTTCGAAGCACCCATAATTTTTTTGATAACCCAAGAACCTATGAGGTAAATGAGTATAGCCCCTATTATTTTAGGGCCATATTCGACAACGAAATCAATTCCCTTATTGACCCAGATTTCCGCTTCTTTCATAATTAATAAATTTTTGTTAGTGTTTATGAGTTAATAAAATTATCGATGAAGTTAACAAAAATTATTAATACAAAACCCGCTCTTTAAAGAGCGGGTTCTTCAAAAACCAAGCGGTAACTTTTTAGTTTTTAAGGAATTGCCCTAGCTGTTCTAGGCCTTCCCCATTATAATCTGATTTTGCAATAACCTGTAAAAATTGAATCATCTTCGCAGGATTCATGTCGTCTCCAAGAATTCGAACCAAAAGAAATCCTTTCTCATCATTATCCCCATAAACAATTACCTCATCGATGGCATCTTCATCACCTGAATACGTGATGGTTGCATCGCCAAAACTTGTTTTCATCTTCATAAGCTCTGTAAAGTCACTGTCCTTTAAAATAGCTCTTATATTCGTCCTTTCCTTTTGATAGTCTACCGTATTGGTACCATCTTTTTTGAAGGCCAATATGTTCAATTTCCGCAACGATTCTAAAACGCTCTTTTGCTCTAGCGATAAATCGGCCTTCTCCACGTTTAAAAGGCTTACCGGAAGATCTACCGAAATAAAGTTGGGATTCTCCGACTTTGCCACATAATACTGTTGGAGGCTCTGGTTTGATGAACAAGAAGATAGTACTACTAAGAGCATCAGACAGATACCATTCTTAGATATTTTCATTGATCTTGTTTTTTGTAGATTCAAAATGCTTCAATAACTTTCAAGGAAGCGGTGTCTTATCGCATTCTTTCTGCCCCGTTCAATTCTTTTGGTAAATTCATTTTCTTTGTGAGGGCACCTATTTTGTTCAAGTCGATATCGCCGGTCATCGAAACCAAGACACTCTCTACCTTTCTGTTTCCTAACCCGATTTCCCCATTCTCGATATCCGACACAAAGAGTAGTAGTTCGGTTACGTGATCTTCGTCTCTACCTTGCTTAATATAAAACTTAACGTTGGCTTCTTTATCTTTGACCCTCATGAGCTCTTCCAATGAAGAGGATTTTAAATACCTATTTACCGTAGTTACCATGTCTCTAGTGATTGCTTCGTCTTCGGTTATAAAGATCTTCACCTTATCGATATTTCTTGAGATGTCGGCGAAATCTTGTGCCTCTTGATCATTCTTATCCAAGGATGCTATATTTCCTGCCAAGCGAATCATACTCCTGTTCACAGTTACCGACCCCACATGGTCCATATTTTCATATTTGTCGAAAACGGATTGTGTAAAACCGAATAAGGGCAATAGCGCTACTGCGAGACATACTTTTAAATTTTTCATGACTGTTCGTTTTTTTGATTGATGAATTGTATTATACTACGTTTTTGATTGAAAGACTGATTGATTACTTCATTGTTTGCCTGCTTCATTGAGCTCTTCTGGCAAATTCATTTTTTTCGTCAGGGAACCGATTTTATTGAGATCGATATCGCCGGTAAGAGACAACAATACCGTCTCGAATTTTCTACCGTCTACATCGACGTCCTTCATTCCTGTAACGAACATAAGTAGTTCGCTCACGTGATCGTCGTCCTTTCCGCTTTGTATATAGAATTTAACGTTGGCATCTTTATCCTTAACACGCATCAGCTCTTCTAACTGGGCTGATTTTAGGTATTTATCTACCGAATTTTTCATGTCTGCCGAAATCGATTTATCCTCGGTAATAAAGACCTTCAGATTGTTGAGGCTTTTTGCGATATCCATAAAATCCTTTGCTTCAGGATCATCGACTTCGACATCGATCTTACTGAGCAGATTGAACATACTCTTGTTCACTACCACAGCACTGACTTGGTCTAAGTCTTCGTATTTATCGAATAGGGACTGTGAAAAACCTGTTATCGGCAAAATCGCCACTATTAAAACAATTAGTATCTTTTTCATTTTTCTTGATTTTTAAATTAATTTTTGTTGTAAACTTTATCTTTAGCTTCGACGAATTCATTTAAATACGCTACTTTTTCGGTACCTCTTTCAAAATTCTGCGCCAATAGATCCAATGCTTTTTTGGTTTCTTCGTACGCATAACGGGCTCGCTGCTTTTCGAGTTGCTTTTCGTCTTGATAGCTCTTACCGAAATACACACCTAATAACAAAACCGTTACTGCCGCTACGGACAACCATTTATAGCTCCAAGTAGACTTGGTATTTTTTTGGCTCAATGGGATACTTTTGGTAAACTTTTCTTCCTTAGAGGTCGAAAAATAGGAGAAGAGGGGAGCGTATTGCTCTAAATGTTGAGCCACCTCACCTTGTGAGAAATATGCTCTCAACTTTTCTTCCTCGGAAAGCGTAGTTTCACCTTCGAAGTACCTTTCCAATAATCTTTCTATTTTATCCAATTCCATAATTATGTTTTTGAATCAATTTTTCCCTCACTGTTTTTCGTGCCCTAGATAAGGCCACACGTACTGCCGTAGGTTTCATTTCCAACATTTCGGAAATCTCATCGTAATCATACGCTTCGATATCCCGCAATTGCAAGACCATTTTCTGTTGTTCGGGGAGTTCTTCCATAATTTTTTGCACCCATGAAACACTATCGTTGGCCTCTATTTTTTTCTGTAAAGAGCTGTCATTCTCCCTATAATTACTATGCACTAACTTAAGATTGCTCGCTTGTCTAGATTTCAGACGGTCAAGACAGAAGTTCTTGGTCATCGTCATGGCAAAGGCCTCCACATTATTATAGGTTCCCATTTTTTTACTTTTCGACCACAACTTCAACAAAATTTCTTGCGTCGCATCCTCCGCTTCTTCGCGTGATACTAAAAGACGTTTTGCCAAGCGATACAACTTATCTTGAAATGGCGTCACTATTTTTAAAAACTCCGCTTGTTGCATTATTAGGTACGACTTGTTTTTGTAACCTACCAGTTGGTTATATTAGGAAGACGAAATAGCCTCCAATTTGTTACAAATTATTTTTTATTGTTTTTAAAGTAAGTAATTTAGACCTGTTAACACTAATTACCTCAATATCTAGTTTGAACCCATTGTGCCCCAAAATCCTAGGTATTTCTTTAATGTGGAACGATAATTGCTTAAGTTCCATGTTGGTTTTAAAATTCAAAAAACTATGAAAAAGTATATATGGCTCCTTGCTATGGGGCTTTTATTCGTGAACTGTTCGAATGATGACAATATCATTCCCGAGCCCGAAATAGAACAGGAAAAACCCGTTCAGACCGTCGATGATTATCCAGTACAGGACTTTATATGGACGGTAATGAATACCTTCTATTTTTGGCAGGGAGATGTACCCGAACTGGCAGACAGCAAAGCAACGAACGAAGATGACTATGTGTCCTTTTTATCAGAAAATGATGATCCTGCAAGCTTTTTTTACGATAGATTACTTTTCAGCGAAGATAGATTTAGTGCCGTGAGCGATGATTATCGAGACTTGGTAAATTCATTGCAGGGCATATCCAAGAGTAACGGTTTGGAATTCGGCCTATCTTTTTTCGGCAACAATAATGAAGTATTCGGTTACGTGCAATATGTGATCAAGAACTCCAACGCCTCCAGTTCTGATATTCGACGCGGCGATATTTTTGTAACCGTAGATGGAAACCAATTGTACTACAACTCGGCTGAAGACAATAATTTGGATCTTCTCTTCGGATCGAACGATACCTACACTTTAGGTATGGCAGACATTGTAGACCAGACCATCGTGCCCAATGGTACAGAAATCACCTTGACAAAACAGGAAGGCTTGGGCGAAGATCCGATCTTTATTGATAAAGTTATTGAACAGGGAGGCATAAAAGTCGGTTATCTAATGTACAATATGTTCTTGGCCGACTACGATGATAAACTTAACGATGTGTTCGGTAATTTTTCAGACCAAGGTATTTCTGAGCTCATCTTAGATTTCCGATACAACCCTGGTGGTAGGGTGACTTCGGCCATACAGATTGCAAGTTCAGTTTACGGCACCCAAACCGACGAGATTTTTATAAGGCCGCGCTTTAACAATAAATTACAACAGGATTTCGGAACTCCCGATTATTTTACCGATGTAACTTTTGATAGCGAGACCCCTATAAATACGTTGAAGTTAGATCGGGTATATGTTATTACCACGGAAGCAACTGCCTCCGCTAGCGAACTTGTTATCAATGGCTTGGAGCCCTATGTAGACGTGATTCAAATAGGCACCCTTACAACGGGCAAGAATGAATTCTCGAATACCTTCGTAGATGATCCGGAGAACGCCTATTTTTATGACCCTGACCGGGTCAACGAAATCAATCCGAACAACATGTGGGCCATTCAACCCCTTTTAGGCCGTAATGAAAATGCCGATGGCTTTTCGGATTACACTTCGGGTTTGGTTCCCGATTACCAATTAGAAGAGGATATTGCGAACTTAGGTACTTTAGGGGATGAAAACGAACCACTATTGGCACGTACACTATCCGTTATTTCAGGGACAACGGCAAAAGCAGACTTTGCACCGGAATTCCCCGTTAAATATGTGACCAATTCTAAAATGTTCAAATTTGAAGGAAGCTCAATGCTTATGGACGGGTTGATCAAACCTAAAAAAACCACGCATTAAAAATAAGAAGGCGCTTTTCACGTTAGCATGCTAGGGAACCTGCTCTTCTTCAAGAATTATCTTTGACAATTACTATAAATCATGATCAAGATTGCTCCATTTGGTTTTATTTTATCATTGCTCTTCTTAATCTCCTGTTCGAAAGACGATGATGTTTTTACGATACCCGATACGGTTGATCCTGATCCTTCTGCTAATGCGCAGGTACAGGATTTCATGTGGAAGGCAATGAACTTTTGGTATTTTTGGCAGGCGGACGTCGATAATCTTGCAGACGATAGGTTTCCAAACACCGATGCTGGTTCAAAGGCATATACCGAATTCTTGACTTTGGAAAGCGACCCCGGTGCCTTCTTCGATAACCAACTTCTGTTTTCTGAAGATCGCTTTAGTTTTTATTCCGATGACTATGTGGAGCTGACACAGTCACTTGCTGGTATTTCAAAAAGTAATGGATTGGTTTTCGGTTTGGTAAGGCTAGATGGCGGTAGCGAAATTTTTGGCTATGTGCAGTATGTAATTCCAGATTCCGATGCTTCGACCAAGAATATTTCTAGAGGAAGTCTTTTTACCGGAGTAAATGGTATTACCCTTACCGATGGTAATTATAAGGATTTGCTTTTTGGCGCAAACGACACCTATACCTTGAACATGGCATCGGTCGTTAACGGGGAAGTTACCCCAAACAACGATGAAGTTACGTTAACAAAGGAGGTAGGGTTACAGGAAAATCCCGTTTTTTTGAATCAGATTATAGAAATAGGGTCAAGAAAAGTAGCTTATGTCGTATATAATGGATTCATAAACGAGTTTGACGAAGAGTTAAACGATCTTTTCGGCCGTCTCAAGTCTAGCGGAACAACCGACCTAATACTTGACCTGAGATACAATCCCGGCGGATCGGTAAAAACCGCTTCCTTTTTGGCTAGTATGATTTACGACACCAACACCAAAGACGTATTCTTAAAGGCTAGGTACAACGACAAATACCAGGCCGTGCTGGAAAAGTCCAATACCGACGTACACCGTTATTTTGCAGACAAGACAGAAAAGGGAAGCAGTATTAACACCTTAAATCTTGATCAGGTCTATATATTGACCACTTCGGGAACAGCATCTGCCAGTGAATTGGTAATCAATGGATTAGCTCCTTATGTCGATGTAGTTCAAATCGGGGATGTCACTCGTGGTAAAAACGAGTTTTCAGTTACCATGGTCGATGATAGGGAAAACAACTATTTGTACAATCCGCAACGGGTATCCAGAATAAATTCGAATAATAGCTGGGCTATTCAACCTTTACTGGGGCGCAATGAAAACGCAGATGGTTTTTCAGAGTATACCTCAGGCTTGGTGCCAGACATAGAACTAAAGGAAGACTTGGCTAATCTTGGTATATTGGGAGATTTGAACGAACCGCTTTTGGCCAAGGCCTTAAGTCTTATAACGGGAACGACAAAAGCAGAATTTATTCCAAAGATGCCCATAGAGACCATCACCCACTCCAAAATGTTCAGCCCCATAGGAGATACTATGTATGTAACAGATATTCCCGTTTTAAAGTAATCACAACGCTTTTTCTAAAGTATGGGTGCTGACACCGGCAACCGGTTTAATGACGAACACCAAACGATTTTAGACTCTTAGATCCTTCTCTTTTAAGGGCTGATAGTTCAAAAAACTAGAAAACATGGGCTCTTCCACCATTTCAAAATTGTGAATCATAAGAAAACAAACTTTAAACCTGATTCTAATTGAAGTATATGCCGCCTGGGACTAAACCCACTTGTACACTTTCTATTAGATCTTTAGTCATCAAATCATAGACATGTAGGTCGCCTTTACTGGCAAAGTCTTTAGCATCGCTACCATAAAGTTTTCCACGGTTCACCGTCATTGCGTAAAAAGAAACATTAGTGATATACGCTTCATTGGGTACAGTAGCATCTCCACTAGAAAAAGCATACACCCCATCTCCAAGGCTATAATATAGGCTATTGCCCTCTCCACAGAGGTTAGCAGGATGCTGGGTGTTTGAAAAATCAAAAGAGGTTTCAATAGTATTGTCGTTCACATTAATCTTGGAAAGAACTCCCGGAGTTTCGGTACCGGTGTAGGCCGGTGCACCTCCTGAGAGCACCCATAATGTCCCATGTGCATCCCAATATAATGAATTCGGAAAATCTCCTACCGTAAGTGTTTTCAAGACCTTATCGATACTGGAATCGATGACGGAAACCTGATTGTTTTGCCCAAACCCACCCTCATGGGCTACATACACAAAGTCATTGTTCGCGGTTATGGTCTCCGGTCCCAAAACCACAGGAATCGTCTGAGTTACCGTATTCGTCTCTAAATTTATGACTGCTATGAAATCGTCGGCTTCGTCGGCAGGGTCTCCCCAATTGGTAACGTATCCCTTACCATTTGAAACCGTGAAGAATCTCGGGTTCTCAAGGCCCTCGTTAATCAAGGCGACGCTGTTAAACGTAAAGCGGTCAACGACCTGTATGCTATGTGAATTATTGACAACGATATAGGCACGGTCCCCCTCAAACCCGATAGATTGAACTATATTGCCCAGGTCTTCTGCGTTTTTCTTTTTAAAGATGGATTCTTCTACAACTGTAAAGTCATCGGAAATAAAAGTCACCGTACCGCTACCAGCATTAAAAGGCCCTTCGTTCGTGACCAAAATACCATTTCTATACGTCTCTTCCCTGCTTATTGTAATTGAATCGTCATCACTACTACACCCCAGGATGAGTGCACTTAAAGTCAAAATAGCTATTAAAAATCGTTGCATTTTTATTTTTCTTGTTTAAAGGTTCATAGTTAGTCGTAAAGTGATATGTCTGCCAGGCATTGGTAGATAAGCTACATTCTGATAGTTTTTATTAAAAAGGTTGTCCATTTGAACCTGGGCGTGTGTTTTTAGCTTTTCCCCGACATCAAAACCCCTTCCGAAACCAAGGTTCGATACCGTATAACTAGATAGGCTATCCGAATTATCCGAAGTAATAAAGACCCTATCATTAAAGAACAACTGGTGAAAAAACTCCCATTTACCGAAAGAATAGGTCAAGTTCGAAGTGAATTTATGCCGGGGCGAATACATTAAAAATTGGTCTGAAATGATATCCTTGGCATGGGTATAGGCATAACTATTATTGAATGCTAGTTGGTGTTTTCCCCATTTCTCGGAGAGGTTGAGTGAGACTTCTACGCCATAATTCTCAGCCCTATTTACGTTGACCGGCATCCATATTCCCATGGCATCGGGGCGCCATTGAATAAGGTCATCCGAAGCAATATAAAATGCGGTACATTCGAAACGATATTTATTTCCGATGAATCTTTGCCCAATTTCGACCTGCCATGCCGATTCGGGTCGCACCTCCGGATTTCCTCGTGATCCCGCGTCAAACTGCCAATAGATATCATTGAAAGTGGGGATTCTATAATTTTTTGATCCGTTGACATACATTTCATAATGCTTACCAAGCTCAAATTTGGCATGGGCCGAATACACCAAAGGGCTTTCGAAATCACTTACGAATTCTTTCCGCAATCCTATTCCATAGGTAACTTTTTCACCTAGATTATGTTTCATGAGAAGTGTGGTAGCCCAAGTATTTCTCTTTGTGCTCGTGATGGCATTCCCAGTAGCCGCACTATGGGTGTAAACCAACAGGGCATTGACAATAAATTCTTTATACTGCACCTTATAGTCATAATCGAATAAAAGGCTTTTCGTATTCCCAGAGGAGTACTCATCCCTCTGTTTATTGGGATAGTATCTATATTTTTCATAGAGGTATGCCAGTTTCAAACGGCCTATGTTTCTATTCTTAAAATGGTCCCATTCAAGCAAGTTCCGAGAGTTTATATCGATATAATTTGCATTCGAAGGCGCGGTTAGGGTGCCCGAAAAATCGCGATTTCCCAGAAAAGTATGGTGATAGAGTTTCAGTAAATGACCTTCCGATAGGTGATATCCTATATTAGCATTGATAGAGGCGGTTTCAAACGCACCGTTTTCGTTTTTTTTATCGGTATCGAGATACGCATAATCATTTTCTGAATTGATATAGTTGATCCCAAGCCCAGCGGCCATTTTCTCGTGACCAACAGATAGCTTATAATTAGCAGATTTTGTATCAAAACTTCCCAGGGTCAACGCCAGTTCATTTCTAGAGTGTTCCTCAAAGTTGAATACATCATTTAAATGTATGCTACCTCCTATCGCACCACTCCCGAACTGAACGCTACCCCCACCACTACGCATACTGACGTTCCCATAGTTTCGGGGCACCAGCGTATTAAAATCGACCTGGCCCGTCAATTGGGAATTAATGTTAATACCGTTCCAAACTACGGCGGTTTGGGAAGCCCCAGTACCTCTAAAAGAAGGAGTAGCCAACATACCTCTCCCGTTCTCCTTTAGATAGATAGAGCTATTAAAACGTAACAGGTCGGTGAGCGAATTACCATTTCTTGTTAATACGGAAGGAGTAAGGGTTTCTACCTTTTTAGCATCGGCAAAATGCAGTAACCTGATGTCGGTCAAGACGACCTCATCGAGTACAGTGATACTATCCTTTTGCCCAGTAACGGACATACAGGAAGCATATAGTAATAGAAATACTATAGAATTTTTAAGATTCATTCACTTGAAGGCCTTTTACCCGAAAGCCCAGTTTTAGGGTTATGAATCTTGGCAGGTCTCCTGACTTGCGTACTACCATTGACCTTCCCGCCCGTCAATAAAATAACCTTCAGGCAGTGGTATTGGAGAAAATGGTAGTCACCTCTTAAACTTCGTAAAAAATTTTCAAGGCAAAGCTTACAGTTGCGGGAACAGTTCCGGAATTTTCGCTTACAATAAAGTGAAATCGAATCACCGGATTCCCTTTTAATCACATGCTACAATGTGAACCACTATTCGAAGGCGAAAATAAGGACTATTGGCTAATTAATCTTCTTTTTTCTTGTTCATTTTTAGTAAAAGCCAAATAAATCCAACGATAAAATGTAATGCAATTACACCCGCAACTAGGTAAATTATGATGTTTGATCCACTTCTCATAATCTTGATTTCTGACGAATTTAATAAGTAGGGACCTAATGAAACATGACTTTTGCTACCTTGCGATTTCAAATTTAATCGTATACTGCATACGCCTCTTCCGAGAAAGATTATAGCAGTAGACGAAAACTGAAAAGATGTATATTTTGTTAGGTAAAGGTTTTAGCCATCGGGCGGTCAAGTACGGTATCGGAATATTTCTGATCTTAAGTACCGCTTGCAAACAAAATCACGACAAGGCAACCCATCCCGACGTTGCAAAGACAACCCCATACGATATCAGTTACGCCCAAGGCTTTAGTATAGAGAAATCCGCTTCGGGAGTTAGCATAGTACATTTAAAATCACCTTGGCCAAATGCCGATACGTCTTTTTCCTATGCCTTGGTACCTAGGGAAAAATTGGCGACGATTACCTTGAACAAAGATGCGTATGATGCAATCATACCCGTACCGGTGAAAAGCATTGTAGCAACTTCCACCACCCATATTCCGGCCTTGGAGGCCCTTGGCGTTTCCGATAAATTAGTAGGCTTTCCGAATACGGATTTTATATCATCGAAAACCACACGGCAACGCATCGATAAGGGATTGGTAGCGGAACTGGGTAACAACGAAACCATTAATTCAGAAATCGTTCTCGAACTCCACCCCGAACTCTTTGTGGGCTTTGGTATAAACGATGAAAATAGGGCCTATAAGACGATAAAAAAAGCAAAAATACCCGTTGTTTATAATGGAGATTGGATAGAAGAATCCCCATTGGGCAAGGCAGAATGGATCAAGTTTTTTGCGGTTTTCTTTGGAAAGGAAAAAGAGGCCGATAGTATTTTTAAAAACATAGCCCTTTCTTATCAAAAGGTGAAAAATTTAGCCGTTAGGGCTAAGGAAAAACCATCGGTGCTGACCGGAGGTCTTTACAAAGATGTATGGCATGTGGCAGGTGGAAAAAGCTGGATGGCCGAATTCATAAAAGATGCAAAAGGCGATTATCTATGGTCAGCTTCGGAAAAAACAGGAGGAATCGCGCTTAGTATGGAGTCGGTACTCGACAAAGCCAAAACTGCCGACTATTGGTTGAACCCTTCCATGTTGACCTCTTATGAGGACATGATAGCGGCCAATCGCCATTATACCCAATTCGAAGCATACAAAAAACAGCATGTGTATACGAATACACTCGCGAAAGGGCCGACGGGCGGATTGATGTTCTATGAACAAGCTCCCCAACGCCCCGACTTAGTATTGAGAGACCTAGTTCATATATTTCATAACGAACTGCTCCCCGACCATCGACTTATTTTCTTCAAACCCTTGAAATAAGTGGTAAAAAAGCCCAAATATCGATTGTCATTTATAATGCTAGGTCTAATATTGGGCGTTGCATTTCTTGCGAATATCAGTCTTGGATCGGTAATGATTCCTTTTTCAGATACTTTCCGGATTCTTTTTGGAGGGCATATTGAGCATACTTCATGGGATTATATTATTTGGGAATACCGAATTCCCAAAGCTTTAACGGCCATTTTATCGGGCGGAGGTTTGGCCTTGAGCGGCCTATTGATGCAAACCCTATTTAGAAATCCTCTGGCAGGGCCTTTTGTATTGGGTATAAGTTCCGGAGCAAGCTTAGGTGCAGCCATTTTAATAATGGGAGCAGGACTTTTTACCGGCTTTACTGCGTTCGGTATCGTGAACGACCTTTCTATAGCCATGGCTTCAAGCATGGGTAGCTTTTTGGTCTTGCTAGTTGTCATGGCCGTTGCATCAAAAATAAAAGACACTATGGCTCTTCTCATTATTGGCCTGATGTTCGGTAGCATTACCGCTGCCCTTGTAAGCGTGCTTTCTTATTTTACAGAGGCTGAGAAGCTGAGGCAATTCGTTTATTGGTCTTTTGGTAGTGTCGGCAATCTAACGTGGTACCAATTGACGTTACTTTCCAGTATAGTCTTATTGGGCATTTTAATCAGTATAAGTGCAATCAAATCGCTAAACGCTTATTTATTGGGTGAGCGTTATGCCAAAAGTTTAGGGGTAAACGTCAAAAAATCCCGGTACACCATCATTATAACCACAGGTTTACTTGCGGGTGGTATTACCGCCTTTGCCGGACCCATTGCCTTTGTAGGATTAGCGGTACCCCATCTGAGCCGTCAAATTTTTGATACGACCGACCACAAGATCCTAGTACCGGCCGTATTGATCTATGGGGGTATTTTAATGCTGGTCTGCGATACCATTGCCCAGTGGCCCGGTTCGGAACATATACTGCCCATTAACGCGATAACAAGTATTTTTGGTGCTCCGGTAGTTATTTGGTTATTGGTCAATAAAAGAAAAATGGTGTTTTAGGTAATGGAGGCTAAAGAAAAACGTATTACTTTGAATGCGAAAGATTTGACTATTGGCTATGGTAAAAAAATCGTGGCAAAAGACATCAATCTTAGCCTAAAGGCGGGCGAATTGAGCGCCATTGTGGGAATCAATGGTATCGGTAAATCGACCCTATTGCGAACCCTCGGTAACTTGCAACCCCTTATTGATGGAGTCATTGACATCGATGGAAATTCTTTAACAACCTATCAGCCCGACCAACTTGCCACTAAAATAAGTATCGTCTTGACGGAGCCCCTGATCGCCAATAACTTGACCGTTTTTGAATTGATAGCCTTGGGGCGCCAACCTTACACCAATTGGTGGGGAACCTTGAGGCAAAGAGATACCGATAAGATCAAGGATACGCTGCACATACTTGATTTAATCAACCTTAAGAACAAAAAATGTTACGAACTCAGTGACGGTCAGCTACAAAGGGTACTTTTGGCCAGGGCATTGGCCCAAGATACACCTATCATTTTATTGGACGAACCGACAACACACCTCGACCTATACCATAAAGTTCATATTTTCAAGTTGCTGAAGACCATTGCCCATGAAATGGAAAAAACTATTGTACTGACTACCCATGAAATTGAAATGGCGATACAATTATGCGATAATATCGTATTGCTCGAAGGTGATAAAAACACCAGTGGTGAGCCTTGTGAGCTCATTGCACAACATGCTTTTGATACGCTTTTTCCATCGGACACCGTCTCTTTCGATGCAACCACAGGTACTTTTAAAATTGAAAAGTAAACCTACGTATCGAAAGGTTTTGAAAGCAATCTCGTATCTTTACTTCCCACATGTAATACGATATGCACGATATCTGGATTTATCTTTTAGTCGGACTGATTTGCCTTGTCGCGGGGTATTTGTTGGGAAACTATATCCAATCGCTGAGGACCAAATCAAGCCAAAGTGCCTTACAAGAGCGTGAGCAACAACTGCATTCGAATCTTTCTGCCTTGGAGGAGCGTCTTCGTGAGAGTGAAAGGGTTAGGTTGGACTTGCAATCCGAGAAAGAACACATGGGTAACCAAATTGTTCGTTATCAAGTCGATTTAGATAACCTGCAGCTAAAGAATCGAGAGCAAAAGGAAGAGGTAGAAAAGCTTCAAGAGAAATTTACCAAAGAGTTCGAAAACCTCGCCAACAAAATACTGGAGGAGAAAAGTTTGAAGTTTACGGAGCGTAACGAAAAGAATATCAAAGACATACTGAATCCACTCAATGAAAAAATACAACTCTTTGAGAAGAAGGTCGAAGAGAGCCAAAAAGAAAATATCAGTATTCACTCTGCCCTAAAAGAACAATTGCTGAACCTACAGAGCCAAAACCTTAAGATTACCCAAGAAGCCGAAAACTTGACCAAGGCCTTGAAGGGAGACAGTAAAATGCAAGGTAATTGGGGAGAATTGGTCTTAGAAAGGGTTCTTGAAAAATCGGGATTGGAAAAAGACCGGGAATACTCGGTGCAACAGAGCTTCAAAAGAGAGGACGGCACAAGGGTACTACCCGATGTGATTATCCATCTGCCCGATGGAAAAAAGATGATCGTGGATTCTAAAGTATCATTGACCGATTACGAGCGCTTTGTCAATGCAGAAGAAGAATTGCGCGATAAATTCTTAAAAGACCATATCAATTCGTTACGGCGACATGTCGATCAATTGTCCGCTAAAAAGTATGAGGACCTATATGAGATGGAAAGTCCTGATTTTGTATTGATGTTCATCCCGATAGAACCCGCTTTTGCTATTGCTATTAACAACGATAGCTCCCTATACAATAAAGCCTTCGAGCAAAATATAGTTATCGTGACCCCTTCTACCCTTCTGGCGACCCTTCGCACGATAGACACTATGTGGAACAACGAGAAACAACAACGCAATGCTATTGAAATTGCCCGTCAGGCAGGGGCGCTTTACGATAAATTCGAGGGGTTTATAGGAGACTTGACCAAGGTTGGAAAAAAAATGGACGATGCCAAATCCGAATATAAAGGAGCCATGAACAAACTCTTTGAAGGGCGTGGAAACATAATAACGAGTATCGAAAAATTAAAAAGAATGGGGGCCAAAGCGAAGAAGTCTATTCCGGAACCCATATTACGACGTGCCGGCGAAGATGACTATGAAGAGCTCGAAAGCGGGTCCTAGTCGTAGTTTTTAGCCCTACAAACAAATACTTGAATCTTTACAAATAGCATTGAAACCTGAATCTAAAAAATGAAAAAAGCACTATTTATCACCTTAGGTGGCATTGCCGCCCTGTTTCTCTTGATCTATACCTTCATTTACTTTGTTCCCTACAGTGATGGTATTCGTTCCGGGGAGTTAATAAAGATCAGTCATAAAGGGGTTTTAGTAAAAACATGGGAAGGTGAGATCAGCCAAGGCATTTCGGGTGCCCAGATATTTGCGTTTTCTGTACTCGATAAAGACCAAGAGGTGATCGAAAAACTACAGGAATATCAGGGGCAATACGTGAAGTTAAATTATGTGGAACGATACGCGACATTCTTTTGGCTCGGAGACACAAAATATTTTATTACCAATGTACAAAAGGAAAAGTCGCCCCATGTACGAAATTAAATGATCGTCAACACGATGAAAGAATTCAAATCACCCAATGAGTCGAGAGTATCAATTACCGAGTTGATGCTACCCTCCCACTCCAATTTCGGCGGAAAAGTACATGGTGGGCATATACTTAATTTAATGGACCAGATTGCATTCGCATGTGCCTCAAAGCACTCTCAATGCTATTGTGTGACCGCATCAGTCAACCGTGTAGACTTTCTTCATCCCGTCGAAGTGGGAGAGCTCTTGACCCTTAGGGCCTCCATAAATTATACTGGAAAAACCTCGATGGTCGTCGGGGTTCGGGTGGAATCCGAAAATATAACGACCGGTGAAAAGCGCCACTGCAATTCATCCTATTTCACGATGGTCGCTAAAAGTATAGAAGGCAAAAGTAGTAACGTCCCAGGCCTGTTGATCGAGAATGAACAGGGCATCAGACGCTTTGCCCGTAGTAAAAGGCGCAAAGAAGAGGCCTTCTGGCGAGATACTCAATTCGACGCTTCGCAATTCAAAATGGAAGATCATCTTCCTCAACTTCAGGACGAAAACATCAAAATCAACCTGAAGTAAGGTGCTTCGCCGCAGCGCTGTCGAGAAACCAAAACAAGTTTTCAGATACGGGTGCGACTAAAGAAGCTGGATATTTTTCATACCCTTCTTTCCGGTCAATGATTTCCCCCACCTTTTGGGCCTTACTTTCACCAGTAACCAAAAAGGCAACTGTTTCGGCTTTGTTTATCACCTTTCCTGTAATCGTGATCCGCTGCTGCCCACTATCGGGATGTTCGGCAACAGCACATGGGGATTGGACATACCATAAATCGATATCCTCAGGAAAAATAGAGGCGGTATGGCCATCATCACCCATCCCTAGGATAATGAGATCAAATCTTGGAACGTCCTCAACGCTAGGTACTTCTTTCTTTAATACCTCGGCATAGCGTTCCGCCTCCTCGTATGGTTCGTTTTCACCTTTGATACGGTGTATGTTGCGCTCAGGAATCTTTATTTTCGACAGAAGATGTGTTAGGGTCATCTTATAGTTACTGTCGTCATCTTCGGGAGACACACAGCGTTCATCTCCCCAATAAAAATGTATGTTTTCCCAAATGTGTTCCGAAATATGGCGTGCAGCCAATTCATCGAACACAATCTTGGGCGTACTACCTCCAGAAAGCGCAACGTGTAAAGGTGATCTATCATGCATGAGATGTACTAGAAAATCCGTGAAGTTCTCCGCTACTTCTTGCTTTGTTTTTGAAATCTTTAATTCCATATGAAATCTTGTGGATATTTTGAAGATACTACTAGTTTCATACTTCGAAAAGGGTTTTAGCAGACTCTTTGCTTCACCCGATCAGCATATCACGCAATAGTTCGGATCATCGGCCAGTTGTGCACCCGGGTTCCTCCAACCCGCCGAACCTTCTATAAGATCATCGGCAGTCTCTGGCCCCCAAGTACCTGCCGAATACCCGTACACCTTTTCATCGGAGTTCTTCCAATATTCCAAAATGGGATCGACAAAGGTCCACGCCGCTTCGACTTCGTCGGCCCTTGCATAAAGTGTAGGGTCACCCTGCATGGCATCAAGAAGTAAACGCTCATAGGCCTCCATAATATGGTTTTCTACAAGGCTTGAATAATAAAAGTCAAGGTTCGCCCGTTCGACCTTGAAACCTTGTCCTGGTACCTTTACCCCAAATTTTATAAGGATTCCCTCATCAGGTTGTATTCTTATAATCAGTTTATTGTCTTTACTGTTCATTCCACTATCCTTAAATATTTGATGGTGCGGTGATTTGAAATGTATGACGACCTCGGTTACCTTGGTAGGCATTCTTTTCGCTGTGCGCACATAAAAAGGCACGTCGGCCCATCGCCAATTGTCGACAAAAAACTTAAGTGCGGCAAAAGTTTCGGTTTTTGAGTTCGGGTCTACGTTTTCTTCTTCCCTATAGCCATTGACCGCTTTACCTTCTATGGTCGAAGCAATATATTGAGCGCGCATCGTATTTTCATGTAAGGTTTTTTCGTCCTCCATCACGCGCAGTGATTTCAATGCTTTGAGTTTCTCGTTACGTATTTCTTCAGGGGATGCATTTAATGGAGGCTCCATGACCACCAATGCTACGATTTGCAACAAATGGCTCTGAAACATATCGCGTAGTGCTCCCGATTTATCATAATAGCCCCCCCGTTTTTCAACGCCCACGCTCTCCGCATTTGTAATTTCTACATGATGGATATAGTTTCGGTTCCATAACGGTTCGAAAATACTATTCGAAAAGCGCGTAACCAACAGATTTTGAACAGTTTCCTTTCCTAGATAATGATCGATTCTATAAATCTGCGATTCCTTGAAATAGCGTTGTAAAGCACGGTTTAGTTCCTTGGCCGTTTTCAGGCTATAGCCAAAGGGCTTTTCAACGATCAGTCTTTTCCAGCCCTTATCTTCCTTATGAAGGTCTTGTTCATAAAGTTCTTTGGCGATTGGTTCGTAGACCGATGGCGGTGTCGATAAATAAAAGATATAGTTGTTATCGGTATGGAACTCTTGGTTTAAAGATATAATACGATCCTTTAGGGCGGCATAGCCCGAATCCTTATCACTATTCAACTTGTGATAGAATAGTTGGCCGGAAAACTTTTCAACAACCTTTTTCTTTTTACCATTCAAATCATCTTCAAGATGTTCGCTTTCGCTAACCACATTTCTTCTAAATTCTTCATCGGATATATCACTTCTACTGGTACCTAACACTACAAAGTTTTCAGGAAGATGGCCACCAAGTGCTAAATTAAAAATGGCCGGTATAAGTTTTCTGGCCGTAAGATCTCCGGAAGCCCCGAAAATAATCAGCATTTGGTTTTCTGTTCTGTTCATACCTTTTTAAATATTATTGTCGGGATAAAAGTATCGAAAAGATAAAGCAATCGCAACGAGTTTACCCCAAGTTAATCGCACAGTATGAATAATTTCGTTTATTTTTGGTTTCATCGGTAGCTGTAGGATACCAAACACGGATTGCGGAATTTAAAATAACAAAATGGAAGAAAAGTATGACTTCGGATTGGTCGGTCTTGGTGTAATGGGACGCAATTTTATACTCAATGTAGCGGACAAGGGTTATTCGGCCTTTGGGCATGATCTCGATGCAGAAAAAGTACAGGCACTGCAAGATGAAGGAGGTCACCATGCCAAAGTAAATGCCACTACCAGTATAAAAACTTTTGTAAAGGCCTTAAAACAGCCTCGGAAAATAATGCTCTTAGTTCCAGCTGGAAAGATTGTCGATGCCGTCATCGAAAGCCTTTTACCTCATATTGACCGGGGCGATATAATTATCGATGGGGGCAATTCGTTTTTTACCGACACGGACAGAAGGGAAGAATATTTGCAAGAAAGAGCGGTAAACTTCTTCGGTGCCGGTGTTTCAGGGGGTGCCAAAGGTGCTCGCTTCGGCCCCAGTATAATGCCGGGGGGGTCTAAATCTGCCTATGCGCATATCAAGCCTATTTTTGAGGCCGTAGCCGCCAAATATAACGGAGAGCCTTGTGTTGCTTATCTGGGGCCCAGGTCATCGGGCAATTACGTAAAAATGGTACACAATGGTATTGAGTATGGCCTAATGCAATTGACCTCGGAAATCTATGACATTCTAAAAAAGGCCGGCAGCTATAGCAACGAAGAATTAAAGTCTACATTCTCGAAATGGAACGAGGGGCGATTACAATCGTTCTTAGTGGAAATAACCTCAGAGATTTTCGACAAAAAAGATGACTTGACCGATGGTAGCCTAGTCGACCAAATTCTTGATAAGGCCAAACAGAAAGGTACGGGTAAATGGACGAGCCAGAATGCTATGGATTTAGGTATTCCCGTGCCTTCGATAGACGTAGCCGTAAGCATGCGTGAACTTTCGGCCTTAAAAGCTGAACGAACCGAAGCGGATAAGCTTTACGATCGGCCTACCATTGACGAAATCGATAAGGAATATATTGAAAAAATAGCCGAAGAGGCCCTTTATTTTTCATTTATAGTCACCTACGCACAAGGGTTACACCAGCTGGCCGAAGCTTCCAAAGAATATAACTATAAACTCGATATAGCTACTATAGCTAAAATATGGAGGGCAGGTTGCATCATTAGAGCAGGTATATTGGCCGATATTACCGAGGCCTTTCAAGCCAATGAAACCCTGCCGAACTTGTTGATTTCCCCTACTTTTGTCGAAAAAATAAGCGGTACGGTAGATTCGGCAAGAAAACTGGTCGTACTAGGAGCTCAAAACGGAATTCCTCTACCGGGCCTCTCCAATTCCTTGATTTATTTCGATGCCTACACGTCGACCCGACTGCCCTTGAACCTAATACAGGCACAACGAGACTATTTTGGAAGTCACACCTACGAGCGTGTGGATAAGGAAGGTATTTTCCATACAGAATGGGGATAGGTCTTGGCGATGTTCAAAAGAAAAGCGCTTACCTTTTAATGAGCGTTCGTGACAATGAAACTCAATAACACCGTGTTGAAAAAAAATCGATTAAATTTAGGCTTACTCTGTATCTTTTTTTGTGTGGCGGCTTCATGTAAGCAGTCTCGATCTGACGGTCAGCCCGTTGAAATTTTAGACAACCATACCCTTGACCGTAGTATTGTCGAAACAACTAATGACACCTTATTACATGAGGTCTACGTGCCGATATATTCCGACATATACAACCAGACCCGTGATACGAGAACCTTGCTCACCGCTACCCTGAGCATTCGCAATACAAGCATTCGCGACAGTCTATTTATAGCTAAAATCGACTATTTTAATACAGCTGGCGATTTGGTACGAAGCTATCTTGACAAGCCCATTTATCTAAAGCCGATGGAATCTATCGACTATGTAATCGAACAACAAGACACATCCGGAGGTAGTGGTGCCAATTTTATGATCGACTGGTATTCAAAAAAACCATTACAACCCTTGTTTCAAGCCGTTATGGTCGGCGGTCTTGGTTCACAGGCATTTTCGTTTACAACGGAAGGAATCGAAATGGAAAGCTATTGATTGTAACTATTTTCGCTGAATTTTAAAGCTGAGCATATTTTATATCTAAAACACCATCGATAACTTCTTACAGTCCTAGATAGAATAAGACAAAGCAAATCAGTACCTTAGCCTACGGGAAATTAAATATTCATTAGTTTTCAACCAGCCCTAAGTGACCAAATGAACCACAGAACCGAAGTATTTTTATTTTTAGTACTACTCCACCTTTCGAATACTTGGGCCCAAGTTAATAACTTGAGCATTAGTGACACCATAGATCTTTTAACCGATAAATCCTACGAAGCATATGATGATTTTAATTATAGGGATGCCATTAAATATGCATCTATGCTTGTCGACAAAGGTGAGGACTACAACAATGATTATTATAAATTTCTGGGGTATGATATATTAGGAGCAATTTATGGAGAAAGCGATGATACCGTTCAAGGCCGAATCTTTTCCGAAAAAGCATTGGAAATTGCTAGAGTTGCAGGAAGTGATAGTCTTATAGCCTGGGGAACCATGAACTTGGCCATCATTTACTCCGAAAATCCCAAAACGCTACCTAAGGCTATTCGTTTCTTCAAAGAAAGTATTGCGGTTAACGAAAAAAATAACGCCTCCGTAAAGAATTATCTCGCATATATCAACTTAGCATGGACCTATCTTGAGAACGGACAAATCGAAGAAGCAAGTGACACATTGAAAAAAGCCCGTGAAATATCGAAGACCCAACAAATCGATTCAGAAGATAAATTGTACGAAGAGTTACTATTCGCAAGATATTACCTCGGTAAAAAAAAGTATACCCAGGCTAAAATCGAACTTAACTCCGTTGCAAAAAAAGCCGATAAAGATTCCGTCGTTGACGTCGCACTGGAAGCCTATGAGAACCTGACCCTAGTATACGAACAAACGGACGACTTTAAAAATGCTTTTGAAAGCCTGAAAAAGTACAATCATTACAACAACAAGGCCATTGCGAAAAAAAGGATTCAAGAGACCGCCAAAGCAAAAGCAAGTTTCAATATAAAACGCGCTAAAAAAGACTTAGAGCTAGCAATAAAAGAGAAGGAATACTCGCAAGAGCTTGTCTCAAAATCCAGACTATTGAATATCATACTGGTCATTTCTACACTTATTCTGGCCATTGCCCTGATAATATATTTATTGTTCCTGAAAACAAGGAAAAAATATATAGCCCAATTAAAAACCAACAATAAAGAATTAAAGATAGCCAAAGAAAAGGCCGAGGAACTTTCTTTGGCGAAATCTAAGTTTCTAGCTACAGTAAGTCATGAACTACGAACCCCCTTGTACGGGGTAATAGGCATTGCCACCCTGCTCAAAGATGATGAAAACCTAAAAAGTTATCAAGACGATCTCGAATCATTAAAATTTTCGGCAGGTTACTTGCTCGCACTGATCAATGATTTCTTAATGCTCAATAAAGTCGACGCGGGAGTGGTGAAGTTATCCCAAATACCTTATCAGTTGGACTCTTTAGTTGAAAAAATCATCAAATCCTTTGAGTTTACCCTAAAACAAAATTCAAATACATTCCATGTACATATAGATGAGAATATTCCCAATTCCTTATCAGGAGATCCCATGCGCCTTTCACAGGTTTTGATGAACTTAATCGGAAATGCTATAAAATTCACGACAAAAGGAAATATCTGGTTGAACATTTGTCTAATGGAAATTAATGAAAGAGGTCGTTACAAAACGAGATTCACGGTAAAAGACGACGGTCTCGGCATCTCTCCTGAAGAACAGAAAATCATCTTTGATGAATTCATACAGATCGACAGTAAAAACCATGACTACAAAGGAACAGGACTTGGACTTACAATCGTAAAGAAGCTTTTGACACTTTTTGATAGCCACATAACACTTGAAAGTGAGTCGGGCAAAGGTTCAGAATTTAGTTTTTTACTTTACCTCGAAAAAAATAAGGAGCCAACCTTGGCATTGGCAGCTGAAAATAATATGAGTGAGGTTTATCTTCAAAGGGGCGGACACGCCTTGGTCGTCGATGATAATCGAATCAACCAAAAGGTCACAAAAAAAATCCTTAAAAAATATGGTATCCAATCAAGTCTGGCCAGTGACGGAAGGCAAGCCATTGAAATGGTTTTGAACAATCATTATGACATTGTTTTCATGGATATCAATATGCCGAACGTCGATGGAATGAGTGCAACACGAGAAATTCGGAAATTCAATAAAGAGATACCTATAATTGCACTAACTGCTGTAGAATTGGACGAAATGAAAACCAAAATATTAGATTCCGGAATCAACCATATTTTGCACAAACCTTATTTGATGCGAGAGTTTTTAGATACCATACAACAGTATATGCCTTTAAAGCAAATCTAAAACCCAAAATTAAGGCAGGCCTTAGGCTCACTTGTTACTTCTGCTATAGCATTATAAATTTCCTTCCTTACTTCGATAGATACATTTTTCTTCGATGATACAATTCATAGAATTGGTCGTCTTTCAAGCTGTCAATAAACAAAATGCTTTCTCCGGTACTCTTCATCTCCGGACCTAAATTCTTATTGACATTAGGGAATTTGTTGAAAGAAAAAACAGGTTGTTTGATGGCAAAGCCATCCAGCTCAGGCTTGAAATCAAAATCCTTGATTTTCTTCTCCCCAAGCATCACTTTCGTGGCGTAATTGACATAAGGTTCTTTGTAGGCCTTTGCAATAAAGGGAACTGTACGCGAAGCTCTAGGATTAGCCTCAATGATATATACCATATCATCCTTGATAGCGAACTGAATATTTATTAATCCTACCGTATTCAAGGCCAAGGCAATTTTCTTGGTATGGTCTTTAATCTGTTGTAGTACAAACTCGCCTAGGTTGAAAGGAGGTAAGGTCGCATTCGAGTCTCCCGAATGAATACCGCAAGGTTCGATATGCTCCATGATACCAATGATGTACACATCTTTTCCATCACAGATAGCATCGGCTTCCGCCTCTATTGCCCCATCAAGATAATGGTCTAATAACAACTTGTTATTTGGAATCTTTCGAAGTAGGTCTACTACATGTGTTTCCAATTCTTCCTTGTTGATTACAATTTTCATACCCTGGCCTCCCAATACGTATGATGGACGGACCAAGAGGGGAAAATTCAATTCATCGGCCAGTTTTAAGGCTTCATCAGCGGTTTCTGCCACTCCGAATCTTGGATAAGGTATACCGTTTTCTTTCAACAGTTCGGAAAAGCTCCCCCGATCTTCGGCCAAATCAAGGGATTCAAAACTGGTACCGATAATTTTAATTCCATATTTTGATAACTTTTCGGCCAATTTCAATGCTGTTTGTCCACCGAGCTGCACAATGACACCCTCAGGTTTTTCATGGAGAATGATGTCGTAGATATGTTCCCAAAAAACCGGCTCGAAATAGAGTTTATCTGCCGTATCAAAATCGGTAGATACGGTTTCAGGGTTACAATTAATCATAATAGTCTCATAACCACATTCTGCAGCTGCCAGAACACCGTGCACACAACAATAGTCGAATTCGATTCCCTGACCTATCCTGTTTGGGCCAGAGCCGAGCACCACTATTTTTTTCTTTTCGGTAACAATACTGTCATTCTCGACATATCGTGTACCGTCTGGTTTTTCAATTTCGGCCTCAAAGGTAGAATAGTAATAGGGTGTCATGGCCTTAAATTCAGCCGCGCAGGTGTCTACTAGCTTGTAAACCCTGTTGATGCCCATCTCTAACGTTCTCTTTTTATGCACTTCGCTTTCATAACAATCAAGCATATGGGCTATCTGCCGGTCGGCAAATCCTTTTTGCTTGGCTTCCAGCATCAAGTCTTTGGTAAGGGTCGCAATAGTATATGTAGAAATCTCCTTTTCCAAAAAATGGAGCTCTTCATATTGTTTAAGAAACCACATATCTATTTTTGTAATGTCGTGAATTCTTCCCAGCGGTATGCCCAACTGTATCGCATCGTAGATCACAAAAACACGGTCCCAACTCGGCACGGTCAATTTTTGGATAATCTGCTCATAATCTTTATATCCTTTGCCGTCGGCCCCAAGACCGTTTCTTTTTATTTCTAATGACTGGGTGGCTTTGTGCAAGGCCTCCTGAAAAGAGCGGCCTATTCCCATTACCTCTCCCACTGATTTCATCTGAAGTCCTAAAGTACGATCAGATCCCTCGAATTTGTCAAAATTCCATCGCGGGATTTTTACAATAACATAATCAAGTGTCGGCTCGAACAGGGCCGAAGTAGATTTGGTGATCTGGTTGTCCAACTCGTCCAGGTGATAACCAATGGCCAATTTGGCTGCAACTTTCGCTATGGGATATCCTGTCGCTTTTGAGGCCAAAGCCGAAGACCGGGAAACCCGTGGGTTAATTTCTATGGCTATGATATCTTCCTTATCATCGGGACTTACTGCAAATTGCACATTACACCCACCTGCAAAATCACCGATACTCCGCATCATATGTATGGCCATATCGCGCATTCTTTGAAAAGTTCGGTCGGAAAGGGTCATTGCGGGGGCTACCGTAATCGAGTCACCGGTGTGTATCCCCATAGGATCCATGTTCTCAATGGTACATATAATGACCACATTATCATTTTTGTCCCGTAACAATTCGAGCTCATATTCCTTCCATCCCATGAGCGCCTTATCGATCATAACCTCATGAATCGGGGAGATCTCAAGCCCTCTGCTTAATAGCTCATCAAAGTCTTCGGCCTTATGTACTATGGATGCACCTGCACCGCCCAATGTATATGAGGCTCTTATTACCAAAGGAAAACCAAATTTCTGTGCAATCTCCTTACCTTTCAAAAACGAAGTGGCGGTAGCCTGCGGAGCCATCCCCACCCCTATTTTCAACATGAGTTCACGAAATTTTTCACGATCCTCGGTAATATTTATCGCATTAATATCAACTCCGATAATCTCCACATCAAAATCTTCCCAAATGCCTTTTTGATCCGCTTCAATACATAGGTTCAAAGCCGTTTGACCACCCATGGTGGGCAATACTGCATCAATTTGAGGGTGCTTCTTTAAAATCTCGACAATCGCTTTTGTAGTCAATGGCTTCAGGTAGACGTGGTCGGCCATCGACGGGTCGGTCATAATGGTAGCCGGATTGCTATTGATCAATATCGTCTCGATTCCGTCTTCACGAAGACTTCTAAGTGCTTGGGATCCGGAATAATCAAACTCGCACGCCTGTCCTATAATTATAGGGCCAGAACCAATAATCAAAATTGATTTTAAATCTTCTCTCTTTGGCATTTTCTAGTGTTCTTTTAAGCTTAATGTTAATCAGTTTTTTTCCCGCATCAGTCAAAAGCGAGCAAAAAAAAGGTGCTACTTTAAAAAAGTAACACCTAAATATTTTAAAAATACAATCATTATTTTTTGTGTCTCGGCTCTGATGATACGGAAAGTTTCTTTCTGCCTTTCGCTCTTCTTCTGGCGAGAACCTTTCTACCGTTTACGGACGCCATACGCTCCCTAAAACCATGTTTGTTTCTTCTCTTTCGCTTTGATGGCTGATATGTTCTTTTTTGTCCCGGCATTGTCTATTACTTTTCTTCGTTTTTGAGCTACGCTATTCCTTCGTAAAATATGGGCGCAAATATACAAAGAGTTTTTGCTTCGACAAATACAATCGAAAAAATATTTTTCCACTTTGGCTAGTCGCCCGCAGTAGGTTTTTAGTACTTTTGCCAAAATTCGATTTTAGCAACGAAATCAGCGCATGAAATACTTCTTCGTCTTATTTTTTATCGTTTTCTCCGCTCCAATATTGCAAGCACAGACGAGTTTGACGTATACTTTGGAGAAAGATGATGTGTTCACTGTTAGTCAAAATGCGAAACAGATAATTACCCAACAACTTGATGGTGCCTCCCATGAATTGACCAATACAATGAACGGTATTCTGGAATTTAAAGTATTGTCCGAACGTGATAGCACCTATGATATCGCGCTGACCTTTAAAGATCTTAATCTCAAAATAACGTCAAATATTCAGGGAGAATTAATGAATGTTAGGGCCCAAGAAATAAATGCCGAGGATATACAGTCAAAGATTTTTAATAGTCTTTTAAATATTCCCGTAAAAATAGTATTGGCCAAAACTGGGGCCATTCTAAATGTAGAGGGAGGGGATAGTCTTGTAGTGAAAATGGCCAAGGCCTCTGGCTTAGAAGATGAGTTCTCTTTAAATATGATGAAAAAATCGCTCCAGAATGAATTCGGTTCCGAGGCTTTGTCAAAGAGTTATGAGCAAATGACCTTTATATATCCAAAGAAAAAGGTCAACGTCGGTGATCAGTGGGAAAACGAATATTCTGGAAAACTTAAGGCTGAAAATACTTGGACACTTAACGGCTTAACCAGTGATAGTGCCCTTATCACCGGAAACTCCGCCGTGGTTATGGATGTGGCCGAACCCACAACAACCATGAAGTTGGTCGGAACACAACAGACAGAAATTACTACTGATCTTAAATCTGGTTTTATCCAAAAAATGAAGGTGGAAGGTCTATCGAAAGGCGCTTCAACCATGACACAATTAGGAGATCAGGAAATACCCACTACAATTCAATCTATAGTCACCTACGCAGTCATTCCAAATACTCAACATAAAATAAACAACTAAAAAATGTTCCATAAAAACATTAAGCTCGTACTCGCCGGTCTCATCATTGCCTATGCCATTTACCAATTCGTTGAAGGAAACATTGGTAATGGAATCTTTTTGATTTTTTTCTCACTCATCTTCATATTTCTCTATTTCAGAAACGAATTGATTTTGCTTGCCTTTCTTCGCATGCGAAAACAAGACCTCGAAGGCACCGAAAAATGGCTCGACAAAATTAAAGATCCGAAAGCTGCGTTAATCACAAAACAGCAAGGGTACTACAATTATCTGCATGGAATCATTCAATCACAAAAGAACCTAACCCAAGCAGAAAAGTACTTTAGAAAGGCCTTGAAACTTGGTCTTACTATGGACTACGATTTGGCGATGGCCAAACTGAGCTTAGCAGGTATCTCTATGCAGAAACGAAGAAAAAGAGAGGCGACTACCCTATTGAACGAAGCAAAAAAATTGGACAAGAACAATATGTTGACCGAACAAATTAAAATGATGCAACAGCAGATGAAAAAAATATGAGGGATGCCAGGGCGCGGAGCTGTTCCAACTTTTAAACGATTTCTAAGCAACCCTACTCTTTCACAGTAAGGGTGCCCATAGTCTACTAAAAGATTCCTTCAACTTACGAACAACGCCTCTTTTTTGCCATCGTTCCAAGTCTATTTCTTCTGTGTTTTCTATATCACGTTCGAAAATTTCAACCATCCTTTCAGCAATATCATGATTATAGATAAGGGCATTGATCTCAAAGTTCAATGCAAAGCTGCGATAGTCTAAATTTGCCGTACCTATGGAAGTGAAGGCATTGTCGACCACCATAGTTTTGGCATGGATAAAGCCCTTGACATATCTGAATATTCTCACCCCTGATTCTAAACATTCCTCGACATAGGAATCAGAGGCATATTGGGCAGCCCATGAATCGGATTGATAAGGAATAATTATTCGAATATCTACGCCACTTCTAGCTGCGGTCGTTAATGCCGTCATGATAGAATCATTGGGCATAAAATAGGGCGTGGTAATATAAATACGTTTCTTGGCCGAGTTTATGGCACAAAAAATAGCCTCCATAATGTTCGCCCAGTCCGTATCGGGTCCGCTTGCCGCCATTTGTATGGCTACAGGGTTTTCAGACTCTGGCTTATGCTTAGGGAATAGGGGTGATTCAATTTCCAATTTATCTGCGGAAGCAAAATTCCAGCTTAACAGGAAAGAAGACTGTAAAGAACCTACTGCCCCTCCCTTGATTCTCAAGTGGGTATCGCGCCAGTAACGTTCGTTGTCGTATGAATTGTCATATTTTTGATCGAGGTTTATGCCTCCTACATAGCCAATGGAACCATCGATTACAACAATCTTTCTGTGGTCCCTGTAGTTTAATTTACTCGTCGAATTTGAAAAAAGAACGGGCATGAACGGAAAATGCTGTATACCTGCATTGGTCATCTTCTGTTTGGCCTTTGAAGAAATATTGCTTCCTACATCATCATATACCATACGCACTTGAATTCCTTCTTGCGCTTTCTTACATAATCTATCGATAAGATCTGTACCTAGTTCATCATCGAAAAGCACAAAATACTCGAGATGGATGTGATTTTCGGCCTTTTCCAAATCTTCCCGTAATCTCTTAAACTTATTTTCTCCATTAATCAATATCTCAATATCATTATCAAAGGTCAGAACGGCCCGTTCATTGTTCTTCAATAACTTGAAAATCTTATAGGTCTCTTCTCCAAAAGTGTCTTTGAAGTCTTTGCGTTCTTCTTGATCTAACCTAAAATTTCGTCGCCATTCTCGTATTCTTTCATTGTCTAAAATATATTTTTTTTCAAAGATTTTTGATTTCCTATAATCTTGTCCGAAAAAATAATAGACCAACAAACCTAAAAAAGGGAGAACGGCCAGTGCGAACAAGAAGGATAAGGTCTTGACCGGGTTTTTATTTTTCAAAATAATGAAAATGGATAGGGCAATGACCAAAAGGTAATTAATGGTCAGAATGATCAGCCATAGATTGGCCTTACCAAAATTAAGAAGTGTTTCCATCTCTCTAGATGGCCCATTATACAGTTTGTAAACTATAGACCGCTTATAAGATGGAAAAATAAGAAAAGAAAAATTACCTCAAAACCATTTAAAATGAATCCTCCAACAAAAAGAGTTATCGGGAAACTTTGTAATATCCTTTATTGGGTATTTCAATAGTATATTTCTTACGAGAACTGTTGTTCAAATGTGGTTCGCGTAACCATGGATTGTGACGCTTCAATATTTTGTAGTTGATTTCATACTGTTTCGCAAAATCGGCAAAGCTAAGTATAGGTTCATCTACCTCGACCTTAAAAGTAGGTACGGCACTGTACATATCTTCTTGTTCAATATCGAAACCGTATTTCTCAGGATGGCTCAAAATCTCCTTAATGGCCATGATACGAAATACATAGCGACCTGTTTCCTGTCCTAAAAGCAGGTCATAATAATCATCTACCTGTTGAATCCCTAGGTATTTATTTATCGCCCCAGGTCCGGCATTATAGGAAGCAGCAGTCAACGTCCATGTGCCGTATTTATCTTTCCATCTCTTTAAATACTTACAGGCTACCTCCGTAGCCTTTTCGAGGTGATAGCGCTCGTCAACATTATCGTTGATTTCCAGACCATACTCTCTACCTGTAGCTTTCATAATCTGCCAGAAACCAGTCGCTCCAGCATGCGAAACTACATTTTGAAGCCCACTTTCAGCCACAGCGAGATATTTGAAATCATCGGGCACTCCGTTTTTGGCCAAAATAGGCTCAATAATCGGAAAATATTTGTTGGCCCTTTTTATCAAAAGTACGGCATTGGATTGCCAATAGGTGTTGACCAAAAACTCCCTGTCGATTCGTTCCATGATTTCAGGATCATCCTGGGGTACGACCTCCCCTGCAAAATTTAGATCCTCAGGAATATCGATGGCGGATATACGGTATTCTTTAGCTACATTCTTATCAATGTCGTTCTCAACAATAGGGACTGGCATATCCCGCTGTTCGTCATCGTTCTGTACGGCAAATATTAGGGTGCTTATTACGAAAAAAACACCCAAAACCATTAAAATATTTTTTAGAATTCTCATGTTTTTGGTATTGAAGGTTATTCAAAGGTAATACTACAACTCTCTTATTGCAAAATAATTGTAGGCAAGTGTTCATTAAACCACTTGGCCCTATGCAATATCATGGTATGTGTTCCATTATTCACCCGTATACAATTTTCAATATTTACGATGGGGAACACAGCATCCTTTTCGCCGTGTATATGTATGAGCTGAAATTCATGTTCTTGTGGTTCCCAATTTACAATTTGATCAATGGACCAATCGATATACGTTTTGTCCCGAATATAGAGGTATTCTTCGTAAAGGGCCAGACGTTTTGTTACGGCCTCCCCAAAAGCGTATTTGGCCAAAAATTCGACATTATTCACGAGTCTAGTGGGCAACAGTTTATGAGCTTTGGTGTACTTTGCAAAAAGTAGACGCCTGGGCAACTCCGAAGTACTCTTGATACTGGAAATAATAATCACTTTTTTGACCGGTATGTGTCTTGCCATTTCTTGAACTAACATTCCCCCGAACGAAACACCGATCAACACCGGATTGTTATGCTCGATTTTTTTGTTCATCTTTTTCGCATATTCCCTAAGACTCATATTCTTATGCGGAACAAACCACTCCAATAGGTGCGTCACGAAAATAGCTTCAGGTAAAACTATATTTTTGAAAATGGAGGAACCGGCCGCCATTCCAGGCATAAAATACACATGTATCTTATTGTCTCCCATTTGCATAAAGCACCCGTTTCGTTAGGAAATTAACATATTTTTCACTACTTTTGTAAACGACTTTGGGAAAAATCCCTTTTTTGAAAAATTTTAGCAAAAGTATAGAAAATTACGATTCGGGAATGTCGTGATTTTTTTGTCTCTTGCCTTCTTAAAAAAATCAAACTATATGAATGAAGTAGAAATTAAGGACAACAGTTTCTTGCGTCAATTTGAAACAAAAATCGATGGTCATTTGGCCAAAATCGAATACTCTTCGCAAGAACGTAAAGTATTCCTAACCAAGTTAGTGGTTCCGGAAGAAATCACCAAAGAAGGTTTTAAGGAAGATTTCATCAAATCTGTTCTTCATCACATTCAAGGGCAAAATCAAAGAGTAGTTCCCACAAGCCCTCAAATAGCAGGTTTCTTACGGAAAAACAGGCAGTACAAAGAAATGTTGCCCGTGGGTATCCGTATTTAAAAGTATTTTCAATCCTTCCGTTGAAATGTATAACCCGCCTCCCGAGCGGGTTTTTTTGGCGTCAAATGCCCCAAATCTAAGTTTACTTAAATTACTCCTCTTACAACTGAGCTTATCAAAATACCTTTTCGTTTACAAAATGGAACCGCACCAAACCGTCTTCGTCGATTTCACTGAGTTCGACTTCATGTAAGGTATTCACCAAATCTGGATTCCACGGGGCTTTTACTTTAACATAATTTTCCGTGAATCCATGAATATATCCCTCTTTGTTCTCTCCTTCAAAGAGAACGGTTCTGGTGCTTCCCAACTGGCTTTCATAGAAAGCACGACGCTTTTTCACCGATAGTCCGCGAAGCATCTTGCTCCGTTTGTTTCTAATATTTTTTGGGATTGCCCCTGCCATGCTAGCCGCTGCGGTATTATCTCTTTCCGAATAGGTGAATACATGTAGATAAGAAATGTCAAGCGCATTCAGAAATTTGTAAGTTTCGATAAAGTCATCCTCGGTTTCCCCTGGAAAACCCACGATAACATCTACCCCGATACACGCTTGAGGCATAACTTCCCTGATTTTCTTTACCCGATCTACATACAAACCACTTAAATATCGGCGACGCATCATTTTCAATATCTTGTCGCTTCCACTCTGTAGGGGTATATGAAAGTGAGGAACAAAACTAGTGCTTTGCGCCACAAATTGAATAGTTTTGTTTTTTAGCAAGTTAGGTTCGATAGATGAAATCCTGAGTCGATGTATACCCTCCACCTGATCTAATGCCTTTACCAAGTCGAGGAAAGTATGTTCGTGTTTTTTATTACCGAACTCTCCCTTTCCATAATCTCCGATATTTACCCCCGTAAGCACGATTTCCTTAATCCCTTTTTCAGAAATTTCGACAGCGTTCCTCAAAACGTTGTCGAGCGTATCGCTGCGTGAGATACCCCTCGCCAAAGGAATGGTACAGTAGGTGCATTTATAGTCACAGCCGTCTTGCACTTTCAGAAAGGCCCGTGTTCTATCTCCTATAGCATAACTTCCGACGTAGAAATCCGCGTCGGCGATTTCACAAGAATGCACTTCCCCGTAATCGTTCTTCGACAAATCGTTGAGATAATCGGTAATCTTGAATTTCTCGGTCGCGCCCAACACCAAATCAACCCCGTCAACAGCAGCCAGTTCTTCGGGTTTCAACTGGGCGTAACAACCGATGGCCGCAATAAAAGCATCAGGGTTTTTCTTTTGGGCCTGTCTAACAATAGTCTTAAAACGTTTGTCGGCATTCTCAGTGACCGAACATGTATTGATCACGTACATGTCGGCCCGCTCCTCGAACGCTATGCGCTCAAAGCCCTCTTTTTGAAAACCTCTTGCAATAGTGGAGGTTTCCGAAAAATTGAGTTTGCAACCCAACGTATAAAAAGCGACCTTTTTTTTCATTGCTTATTAATAAAAGGGATGCAAAGATAGTATAAATGAAAGTTATGGACTCTAATATCTAAACAGCCCTGCTTTAATAGTTCCTCCAACGTTTGGTCAATTCAAAAACATGCTCCAATATGCGAGCGTCCTTTTCATCGAATACTACGTTTCTTCTGGCCATCATTACCTTGGCAGCTTCAAAAGCCTTTTTGGTGGAGTAGGTCGTAAAGCCAGAAGCCCCGCCCCAACTGAAACTAGGCACAAAATTTCGTGGAAATCCAGGTACATAGATATTGCAGTTCACGCCAATCACCGTACCGGTATTGAACATGGTATTGATGGCACTCTTGCTATGATCGCCCATCATCAGACCACAGAACTGGAGACCTGTTTGTTCAAAACTTTCCGTACCATAATTCCATAGGCGTACTTTGGCGTAATTGTTTTTGAGGTTCGAATTGTTCGAATCGGCACCAATATTACACCACTCTCCCAATACTGCGTTACCCAAATAACCTTCATGGCCCTTGCTCGAATAGCCAAAAATGACAGCATTGCTAATTTCACCACAAACCTTTCCAAAAGGCCCTATTGTGGTCGGACCATATATTTTTGCACCCATTTTTACCACGGCATTATTACAAAGTGCAAATGCACCACGTATTAAGTTACCTTCCCAAACCTCAGAATCCTTTCCCAAATATATAGGGCCTTCGGTGGCATTAAGAATACTATGTTCTACTTTGGCCCCTTCTTCAGCAAATATACGCTCGGGGTGTATTAAGGTATTGGTATCGGGAATAGGTGCACTTTTTCGATTTTTCGTTAAAAGATCAAAATCAGCTTGTAATGCTTCGCCGTTCCTGGAAAATATCTCCCAGGTATGCTCAATACGAAGTACCGGATCTACAAATTCAATTCTCTTTAAAGCGTTGATGTCGGTGTCTTGATCTCTTTTTTTAAAATAGGCTATGACTTCTCCCTCTTTTACAAGAGCAGTATTTTCGGTCAAGGCCTTTACCCGATTTACCAAAAGGTCATTAGGGAAGAAGGAAGCGTTGATGTAAATGTTCACATCGTTTTCGACCAATGGAAATTTTTCTGAAAGATAAGCCTCGGTTTTGGTAGATGTAATCGTCTTTAAATACTTTTCCCATTTTTCCCGTATCGTCAGAATTCCCATTCTCATATCGGCCACCGGCCTTGTGAAAGTAAATGGAAAAAAATTCTCCCTTACGGTTCCATCATAAAGTACGTAGTTCATAAAGGCCTATTTATTATAAAAGTAAGGAACATTTACCAAGAAACCCACGCGCTATTCAACCTCCTATTTTTGAAAAAGCACTACAGATACCGTATAACGGTACACGATATAATTTGAAAATGAGGTCGAATTTCAATAAAAAAAGCCTTCGATACGTATCGAAGGCTTTGTGATTTATAAGGATAGAAAGAGATTATTTTTCTTCCTCGGTTTCTGTTTTTGCAGGTTTTTTCTTGAATTTGTCGTACTTGTTCTTAAACTTATCGATACGACCTGCAGTATCTACCAATTTAGACTTGCCGGTGTAATAAGGGTGAGAAGTTCTAGAAATCTCAAGTTTGACCAAGGGATACTCAACACCATCTACCTCTAAAGTCTCTTTGGTATCTGCCGTCGATTTGGTGATGAAGACGTCGTCGTTCGACATATCCTTAAATGCGACCAATCTATAATTTTCTGGGTGTAAATCCTTTTTCATTACTTTCATTGTTAGCGTGCCCATTCCGACAGGCACTAAAATTCAGGCTGCAAATTTAAGTAAATTTCTGTAACCTCCAATTTAAATATTCGAAAAGAAGAATAAAAAATTTAATTTTAAGGTAACAAAATAGCATTTATCACAACTAATATATATAACAACCGAAAAAGACTTTTAAAATGGAAGAAAATCAACCTAAAACCGGAAAATATGCATTGAACTATGGTCTCCTTGTAGGAGGCGTAAGCGTGATATTCGGTATCATGCTTTATACCATGGACATGCAATACGAACGCGGTATAGCCGTTCAAGGTACTCAAATTGCCATAGCCGTTGTAGGTATTCTTTTGGGCATCTATCAATTCAAAAAGGCTAATTCTGACTTTCTACAAATTTCGGAAGCCTTAAAAATAGGTGCCGGTGTTGCACTAATTGCCGGTATTATAGGGCTAATCTATTTTTTCGTCCTATCTAATTTTATTCAACCTGATTACATGGATCAAATGTATGAAATCGGCAAACAGGAAGCCCTTCAGAATAATCCGAAATTGACCGAAGAGCAAATTGACCAAGGTATTGAAATGCAAAAGGAGTTTGCCTGGGTAACCTATCCGATCATAATAATTTTTAATATTCTTATTGGTCTTCTCGTAGGTTTGATCGGGGGACTCATCTTCAAAAAACAAAAACCTGCGTATTGATTTCAAAATCGTATTTTTGGACGGAATTATATCGCATCTTACATGGATCTGTCCATCATTATACCCCTTCTCAATGAGGAAGAATCTTTAAAAGAGTTACACGATTGGATTGTCGAAGTAATGCAAAACCAAAGGTTTTCGTATGAAATACTTTTTGTGGATGATGGAAGCACAGACCGTTCTTGGTACATTATCTCCTCACTTTCGAAAACCGACCACCACGTAAAAGGAATTCGGTTTCAACGAAATTTTGGTAAATCACAGGCCCTTCATGCGGGTTTTAAAGCAGCAAATGGCGAAGTTGTTATTACCATGGATGCCGATTTACAGGACAATCCCGAAGAAATTCCAGCACTTTATGGTTTGATAAAAGATGATGGGTACGATCTTGTATCGGGGTGGAAAAAAAAGCGGTTCGACGCGATACTATCAAAAAATCTGCCTTCGAAACTTTTTAATTGGGCCGCGAGAAGAACTTCGGGAGTTCAACTGAACGATTTCAATTGTGGACTTAAAGCCTTTAATAAGCACGTCACTAAAACCATTGAGGTTTCGGGTGAAATGCATCGCTACATACCGGTTTTGGCAAAAAATGCCGGTTTCGTGAAAATCGGAGAAAAAGTCGTGCAGCACCAGGCGCGAAAATATGGTAAAACCAAGTTCGGAATGGATCGGTTTATCAACGGTTTTCTAGATTTAATTACGATTTGGTTCGTCTCAAAATTTGGAAAACGACCCATGCATCTTTTCGGTGCCCTTGGGGTAGTCATGTTCATTATCGGTTTTGGTTTTGCTATTTATCTGGGTGTGGACAAGCTATTTATCCATCCGGCCGGCCGATTGATCACAGATAGGCCGCAATTTTTCCTGTCCTTGACCGCGATGATTATCGGTACACAATTATTTCTAGCGGGGTTCTTAGGAGAAATTCTGGTTCGATCCCGTAAAAACGAAGCTCGTTATACCATTGCCGAAGAAATAAATCTAGAGCCCGAGGGAAACCAATATTCTTTGTAAATTTAACACTTAAATTGAATCAAAAACTACCCTGATTATGGATGCCATTTTAAATACCGCCCAAAGCTGGTTGACCGATTTCTTTGATCCCGCAGTGAAAAAGGAAATCCAACATCTGATTGAAAATGATACTGAGGAACTTAAAGATAGGTTCTATAAGAATATGGAATTTGGTACAGGGGGCATGCGCGGTGTCATGGGAGTAGGAACCAATCGAATCAATAAGTATACATTGGGTAAAAGTACCCAGGGTTTGAGCAACTACCTAAAAAAGACCTATGGGGATAAAGACGTTAAAGTGGTTATTGCGTACGATTGCAGGAATAATAGCGACACCTTGGCAAAAACAGTTGCGGAGGTGCTATCGGCAAATGGCATCAAGGTATTTCTTTTCTCAAGCCTACGCACGACCCCGGAGCTTTCTTTTGCCGTAAGGCATTTGAAATGCCATGCCGGAATCGTTTTAACCGCTTCGCACAACCCGCCCGAATATAATGGCTATAAAGTATATTGGACCGATGGTGGACAAATCGTGCCTCCGCAGGATGGTGAAATTATTTCAGAAATCAATTCCTTGGCTTATGAAGATATCCATTTCGAGGCGAAAAAAGAATTGATCGAACTCATAGACACCAAAGTAGATGAGGCATTCATCGAAGCGTCCGTAGCCAATGGTAGTTTTAATGCCCATGGCAAAGACGATTTTAAAATTGTGTTCACATCCCTTCACGGTACGTCTATTACGGCTATTCCCGAAGTTTTAAAGCGGGCAGGCTATAGGAATGTGACCATTATCGAAGAACAGGCAGTACCCAACGGGAACTTTCCCACGGTAAAATCTCCTAATCCAGAAGAACCGGAAGCCTTGTCAATGGCTATTGAGAAAGCCGAGGAAATTGGAGCCGACATGGTGGTAGGTACTGATCCTGACAGTGACCGTTTAGGTATAGCCGTGCGGAATCTCGACGGTAAAATGGAAATCGTGAACGGTAACCAAGCCATGATAATGATGACCAAATTTCTTCTGGAGCAACAAAAACAAAAAGGGTTCAAGGGCAATGAGTTCATTGCAACAACCATTGTATCTACCCCTATGATGGAGGTCATGGCAAAAGCTTATGGTGTTGAATTTAAAACAGCCCTTACCGGGTTTAAATGGATCGGAAAAATGATTAAAGATTATCCCGAAAGTCAATTTTTAGGCGGTGGCGAAGAAAGCTTTGGTTATATGGTAGGCGATTTTGTCAGAGATAAAGACGCCGTTACCTCTACCCTACTCGCGTGCGAAATTGCCGCTCAGGCAAAAGCCAATGGTAGCTCTTTCTATAAAGAATTAATCGATTGCTATGTCGATTATGGTTTTTATAAAGAACATTTGATATCAATCACCAAAAAAGGGATATCAGGAGCCGAAGAGATCAAACAGATGCTCAAGGATTTTAAGGAAAATCCGGTTCAATCGGTGGCAGGATCGAAAGTCGAATGGATCGAAGATTATAATACATCGATAGCTAAGAATGTTCTGACCGGAGAGGAAAGACCGATAGACATCCCAAAATCCAACGTTTTGATCTATGAAACCGAAGATGGTACCAGAATTGCCGCTAGACCTAGTGGCACGGAACCCAAGGTGAAATTTTATATCAGTACGAATGCGGAATTGGACGAAGCGGAAAACTTTGAAAAGGTTTCGGCCGAACTGGAAACCAAAATCCAAACGATTTTGAGCGAACTCAATGTGGGTTAATGGAGTACTTTAAAAAAATTCTTCAATTTGCCCGACCCTACCGCAAATATGGATATCTAAACATTTTTTTCAATATTCTTTATGCGTTGTTCAGTGCCCTTTCGTTTGCAGCGCTTATTCCCATGCTTGATGTTCTTTTTATACCCGAAAAGAAGATTTTAACCGAGCCCGAATATGCTGATTTGGGCCATTTAAAGGATTACTTACAAGACTACATCAATTACAGGGTCAATGAATATTCGGGTGACGATGAAATGAAGGGTCTTATACTCGTCATTGGCCTAGTACTTGCACTCTTTCTATTCAAAAACCTCTTCAATTATCTGGCCATGTATTTCATTACCTTCTTAAGAAATGGGGTTTTGAAAGACATCAGAAATAGAATGTATGAGAAAATCGTGGAACTACCGATTTCTTTCTATTCGGAAAAACGCAAAGGCGATGTAATTGCCCGTATTACCTCAGACGTCTTAGAAATTCAGCATTCTTTTTTGTCCATCTTAGAACTTATTGTTCGCGAACCATTGACTATACTATTTACGATCATCATCATGTTCGGCATTAGTACCAAACTGACCCTGTTCGTATTTATATTTATTCCTATTGCAGGTGCCATTATTTCTAGAATCGGCAAGTCATTAAAACGAAAATCAGATCAGGTACAAAGAGAACAAGGGGAATTTCTTTCTATCGTCGAAGAGACGCTCGGCGGCCTACGGGTAATCAAGGCGTTCAATTCAGAATCGAGGTTCTACCGTCTTTTCAGCAATTCTACCCATCGCTTTTTCAGATTCTCGAACACCCTTTTGAACCGACAAAATCTGGCTTCCCCTACTGGTGAGTTTCTAGGGATTTTGGTCATCGGCGTGCTCTTGTGGTTTGGCGGCAAAATGGTTTTGGTAGAAAATACCTTGGATGCGTCCTCCTTTATTGCCTATATGGGGCTTGCATACAATATTCTGACACCGGCAAAAGCCATTAGTAAAGCCTCTTACGGAGTGAAAAAAGGGAACGCGGCCGCAGAAAGGGTATTGGAAATTCTTGAAACCGAAACCCCTATTTTCGATAAGAAAAACGCTCTAGAAAAGCCTTCTTTCGAAAAAGGCATCGAAATACACGAGGTATCCTTCAAATACGAAGACGAATATGTACTCAAAGATTTTGACTTGATAGTACCCAAAGGGGAAACAGTCGCCCTAGTCGGTCAATCTGGAAGTGGTAAAAGTACCATTGCCAATCTGGTTACCCGCTTTTATGATGTCAATGAAGGTGAAATACTAATCGATGGTACTAGTATCAAGGACATCACAAAGAAATCATTGCGCAATCTAATAGGGCTCGTTACCCAAGATTCCATTTTATTCAATGACACCGTAGCCAAAAATATCTCGTTAGGCAAGGAAAATGCCACTGAAGCTGAAATTATGGAAGCAGCACAAATCGCCAATGCCCATCAGTTTATTATCGACTTGCCAAAAGGATATGCCACCAATATCGGAGATAGTGGCAATAAGCTCAGTGGCGGTCAGAAACAGCGTCTCGCTATTGCCCGTGCCGTCTTGAAAAACCCGCCTATTATGATTTTGGACGAAGCGACCTCTGCCTTGGATACAGAAAGTGAGCGCTTGGTACAGGATGCCCTCGAAAAAATGATGCGCAATCGAACTTCAATTGTTATTGCACACCGTCTTTCCACTATTCAAAGCGCCCATAAGATCGTGGTATTACAACGGGGTAAAATTGTTGAACAAGGCCCCCATCAAGAACTTATGGCGAAGAACGGAGTATACAAGAAGCTGGTCGAAATGCAGTCTTTAGGCTAATATCAGCAATGGAGATTCTTACAGTGAACCTACCCCAGATAGTTTGGTACCCGATTACTGCACCTCTCTAAAAGGGTTTTATTAAACCTTTCGTTATCTTTAGAGTCATAACTATAGCTTAAGTCAAATTTATTTTGATTGCAGAAGAAACCTTAGTTAGTCAATTACAACAAAAGAGTACGGAGGCGGCAGCTTTCGAAATATTGGTCGACACCTACAAAGAACGGCTGTATTGGCATATTCGTAGGATTGTTCTTAATCATGATGATGCCGATGACGTCTTACAAAACACTTTTATAAAGGTGTTTAATAATATTTCGAAATTTAAAGGAGAGAGCAAGCTATATTCTTGGATGTACCGCATAGCGACCAACGAAGCCCTGACATTTTTGAAAAAGGCCTCGAAGCGAATGAGCATTAGTGATGGAGAGTTACAAGACAGGTTGATCGGAAATCTTGAAGCCGACCCCTATTTCGAAGGGGACGAGATTCAACTGCAATTACAGAAGGCGATCGCCACGCTTCCCGAGAAACAAAAACTGGTCTTCAATATGAAATACTTTGAAGAATTTAAATATGAAGAAATATCGGAAATTCTAGGGACTTCGGTCGGTGCTTTGAAAGCGTCATACCATCTGGCCATCAAAAAAATAGAGGCCTTCCTGAAGGATTAGAAAAACCTTTGTTAAACAGATTAAACCATTTAACGTTTTGATAGTCAAAATATAGCAATGGAAGAATTCAAGAACAAAAACCCGTTTAAAACGCCCGAGCGTTATTTCGAGAACTTCAATGGTCAGCTATTGGATAAACTTTCGGAAGAGCCTTCGGTCGTTCCGAAAAACGAAGGTTTCAAGGTTCCTGAAAATTATTTCGATGGGCTCTATGCTAATGTCCGACAAAAGCTACCCCGAGAACAGCCGAAGGTTATTTCACTCGGGTCTTACCGAAAATATTGGTATGCGGCTGCTTCGATCGCGGCCATAGTATTGTTTTTCATAGGAGTAAAGTGGAACGCAACCGATGAGATTGGTTTTGATGACTTGGCCATTTCTGATATAGAGGCTTATTTCAATGAAAGCGATATGGATTTGAATACACTTGATATTGCTGAAATTGTATCTTTCGAAGACCTCGAAATTGATGATGTAATGACCACTTCCATTGGTGAAGACCAGATTTTAGAATATCTCGACAATCATGTCGATAATATTGAAGAATTAAGATACGATACCGATGAATACTAAAAAGATTTTCATAATACTGATTGCCCTGACGGCCTCCCTTTCCGTTCTGGCCCAAAAACCGGACTATCAAAAAATAAAGTCGCTTAAGATTGCCTTTTTGACGGAACGCTTGAATCTATCGACCCAAGAGGCCCAAGAATTTTGGCCTTTGTATAACGCATATACAGAACAACGGGAGGCGCAATGGAGAAAGGGAAGAAAAATATTCGGCGCCATTAAAGAATCTGAAAACCTTAACGATGCCGAAGCCTCGGATCTTTTGAAAAAGTATATCGCTTTTGAATACGAAGAGGAAAAACTAGAAATGACTTTTTATCAAAAAGTCGAAAAGGCGGTTTCGGCGAAAAAGACAATGCTCTTGATCAGAGCGGAAGAAGATTTTAAACGCCAGATGATTCGTCAGTTCAACAAGAAAAAGGAAAATAATAGATAAAGACTATCTAAAAAGGCTATAATATTTTATAGCCATGGTAAAGTTCAAGGAAACCAAAGCCCATTATCTCAGAAGTTAGCTCCTATTTGAATATAAGTTTTGCGATCCTTCCTTTACCTGCAGCATAGGCCACCGAATCGTTTTGGAACCGAATGGTATAGAATGGCTCTTCTGACAATTGCGACCAAGACTGGCCCTTATCGTTTGAACATGAGATACCTGTAAATCCCACGGCAACTATCCCATTACCGCCTGAATTCGGTATAAATTGTATACAGCTTTTATAATTTGGTTCCTCATTCTCGGCAATCAATTGCCAAGTTTTTCCTCCGTCTTTGGTAATCGCCTTGTTGGCTTCTTTTCCATCGGGTTTGGTATAATCTCCACCGATAGCGACCCCTAAGTTTTCATCATAGAAATCAATGGAGTAAATTCCCTCCGTAGGGGCACTATTAACGATAGGTGTTTGAAGCACAGCCCAGGTTTTTCCCTTGTCGGGAGAAAAATAAATTCTTCCGCTAGTGGTGCCCACCCACGTGCGCTCACCGATCACCTTGATATTGGTATTGCTGGCTGCAAACGCTCCTTCCCCCTCCTTTGCCTTTGGTAATTCTTCGCAGGTCAACTTGCTCCAATGATGTCCTCCATCACGTGTAATAATAATCGATAGACAACCATCCATACTGTCACCGACCGCAATTCCTTCCCGATTGTTCCAAAAGGTCATCGCATCGTAAAATACCTGTTCGCCCTCCTCATGATAGACCAAATCCATTACACCATCCTCGCCCGTTTTGTAAAGTAGCGCGGGGCTTCCCACGGAAAGCATAAAAAAATCGGTGGCGTTATGGGCAATGGCCCTATATTCAGGAATGATAGTGTCATAATATTGCACATTTTCCCTGACCGCACCATTATATAGGTCAACCGTTCCGAAGGTTCCTTTATTGGCTGCAAAGGCCAGACTGTTCCCCATCAAAGAGATGGCCCTTATGCTCAATGAATCCTCATAAATAGTTTCAACACGTACCGACGAAAAAGAAGGATTCTGAGGGGCCTCTTGACATGAAAAGAGAAGAATGGGAATAATCAAATAGTAAAGATTTCGCATGTAGATAAACTTTCTCAAATGTAAAAGTAATCGAGCGCAAAACCATACCTTTGCAACCTTAATTTTTCAGATGAAACTCCATAGAAATCTTGTATTTGCAGTCATAGATGCCTTGCACCTCATATTCAACGAAGGTGAATATGCCGACAAGGTAGTTCAAAAAGTCTTGAAATTCGATAAGCGATGGGGATCAAGAGATAGAGGTTTTATCGCTGAAACGACCTATGAGATGGTTCGATATAAAAGGTTATATGCGGAAATTGCCGACGTAAAGGCTCCCTACGACCGAGCAGATCTTTTTAGAATGTGGGCGGTGTGGGCCGTTCTATCAGGTATCCGACTGCCCGACTGGAAGCAAATTGAACCCACACCCGAACGACGCATCAAAGGGAAATTCGATGAGCTCTCAAAAATCAGAAAATTTCGGGAGGCCGTTCCGGATTGGATAGATGCACTTGGTGAAAAGGCACTCGGTGACAAACTTTGGTCCGAAGAAATCGCCGCCCTGAACCAACAGGCAGATGTAGTACTCCGTACGAACACCTTGAAAATTTCCAAAGAAAAACTTCAAAAAACCTTACTGGATGAAGGTATTGTCTGTGAGCCTATAAAAGGGTATCCCTTGGCACTTAGATTGCCCGAACGAACCAATGTTTTTGTCAGCCAAGCTTTCCAAAATGGCTATTTTGAGGTGCAGGATGCTTCTTCGCAATTGGTCGCCGAATTGCTTGACGTTTCACCAGGGCAACGCGTAGTAGATACGTGTGCAGGGGCCGGGGGAAAATCATTGCATCTTGCTGCCCTCATGGAAAATAAGGGCCAACTCATAGCTATGGATGTATATGGGAGTAAATTGAAGGAATTGAAACGGCGTGCCCGAAGAAATGGGGCCCACAATATAGAAACACGCGAAATCGATTCCACCAAGGTCTACAAGAAATTATACGGAAGTGCCGACCGGGTTCTCATCGATGCTCCTTGTACCGGATTGGGTGTTATCCGTCGAAATCCAGATACCAAATGGAAGCTTCAGCCCGATTTTCTTGAAAAAATAAAGAAGACCCAGCAAGAAATACTTCGCAAGTATAGTAAAATGGTCAAATCTCAAGGGAAAATGGTCTATGCCACCTGCTCTATACTTCCTCAAGAAAACAACGAACAAATTCTATCATTTCTGGCTTCCGATTCGGGAAAGGACTTCTCATTGGTCAAAGAGAAAAAAATTTATGCCTCCAAAAGTGGCTTTGACGGCTTCTACATGGCCCTGCTCGAAAGACGGTGACCGGAACATCCCAAAAAAACCCGTAGCATTTAAAGGTGTATCTTTTGTGGGAAGAAATCAACAATGATATTGGATACTGTTAACTATTCCTTGAAAATCATTGCGCAAAAAGACGTAAATTTGCACTTTCTCAAACCCTTCAATTCAAGCATTAGATGATTTACTTTTTCGGGGATGCCAGTATAAAGGTTTTTGCAGTACAAACCGCCGGCGAACTTGTGCAGGAAGATACGGACAAACTCATATGGCTGTTCGGCAACCAACCCATGATAAACGCGGCGTCTCTTGACGCCTTTTTTGTTGGCCCTCGTGCCGCGATGATAACCCCTTGGAGCACCAATGCCACCGAAATAACCCAAAACATGGGTATTCAGGGAATTCTGCGCATCGAGGAATTTCAGGCGATCGCACCTGATTTTACTGATTTCGACCCGATGCTCTCACAGAAGTTCGAGGGATTGGATCAACATCTTTTTGACATCAGTGTGGTTCCTGAATCGATATTGGATATCTTGGACATCGCTGCCTATAACGAGAAAGAAGGACTGTCATTAAGTGCCGAAGAAATCAGTTATCTTGAGGCCCTTTCCGAAAAAATGGGACGCCCTTTGACCGATTCGGAAGTCTTCGGATTCAGCCAGGTCAATTCAGAGCATTGCCGCCATAAAATTTTCAATGGTACTTTTATCATCGACGGGGAGGAGAAACCCAGTTCCCTTTTCAAACTCATTAAAAAAACTTCGCAAGAAAATCCGAACGGTATAGTTTCGGCTTATAAAGATAATGTGGCCTTTCTAAAAGGGCCAAAGGTAGTTCAGTTTGCACCTAGACGATCCGATGAGCCCGATTTTTATGAGGAAAAGGAATTTGAATCGGTTATTTCACTGAAAGCCGAGACCCATAATTTTCCGACAACCGTAGAACCTTTTAATGGGGCTGCAACCGGATCAGGCGGGGAAATACGCGATCGATTGGCCGGCGGAAAAGGTTCGCTACCCTTGGCCGGAACAGCGGTATATATGACCGCCTATTCCCGACTCGAAAAAGACCGTCCTTGGGAACAAGGGATGCCAGAGAGAAAATGGCTATACCAAACTCCAATGGATATATTGATCAAAGCCTCAAACGGGGCTTCCGATTTCGGAAATAAGTTCGGTCAACCTTTAATTGCAGGGTCGGTACTTACCTTTGAACACGTAAATGTCTCTTCTAGATCCGATTTAAATACTGAAATCTCCAAAAGCCCCGACGATTCACAGGATTTTAGTAATGCCCAAAAGCACTGGAACCTCGACACACGAAGACTAGGTTATGACAAAGTCATAATGCAAGCTGGGGGCATCGGGTACGGTAAAGCGGATCAGGCATTAAAAGATCGCCCTGAAAAAGGGGACGATATCGTAATATTGGGAGGCGACAACTACCGTATAGGAATGGGAGGGGCGGCGGTTTCCAGTGCCGATACCGGTGAATTCAGTTCATCCATTGAACTCAATGCCGTGCAGCGTTCAAACCCGGAAATGCAAAAAAGAGCCTCGAATGCCATACGTGCACTGGTCGAAAGTGACCAAAACCCTATCGTTTCCATTCATGACCATGGGGCGGGCGGGCATCTCAACTGCCTATCCGAACTCGTTGAAGAAACCGGGGGTAGTATTGATTTGGACAAGCTACCGATCGGCGATCCAACCCTATCATCGAAAGAAATCATTGGAAACGAATCGCAGGAACGTATGGGACTCGTCATCGGTGAAAAAAATATTGACTTTTTACGTCGTGTGTCGCAACGTGAGCGCTCGCCGATGTACCAGGTCGGAAAGGTGACCGGTGACCAACGGTTTACTTTTGAATCACAGAACACAGGCGCCAAGCCAATGGATATGAATTTGGAAGATATGTTCGGTAGTTCTCCAAAAACCATCATGACCGACAAGAAAATACAGCGAGATTACATAGATCCAGAATATGACTTGGAATTTTTCCAAGACTATCTTGAACAGGTATTACAGCTCGAAGCTGTAGCCTGTAAAGATTGGTTGACCAATAAAGTAGACCGTTGTGTGGGAGGACGAGTGGCCAAACAGCAATGTGCGGGCCCACTACAGCTACCTTTAAACAATTGTGCCGTAATGGCCCTTGATTTTAAAGGAACCCAAGGAATAGCCACAAGTATCGGCCACTCCCCTATTTCGGGACTGATCGATCCAAAGGCGGGAAGTAAGAACAGTATTGCAGAAGCGTTGACCAATATTATTTGGGCACCGCTTCAAGAAGGATTGAAGTCCGTTTCGCTATCCGCAAACTGGATGTGGCCCTGTAAAAATGGCGGAGAGGATGCCAGATTATACGAAGCTGTTCAGGCAGTTTCCGATTTTGCCATTGCTTTGGGAATCAATGTTCCGACGGGAAAAGATTCGCTTTCAATGAAACAAAAATATGCCGATGGTGACGTTATTTCTCCAGGCACCGTAATCATTTCAGCTGCGGCACATTGCCCCGACATCTCCCAAGTGGTGGAACCGGTATTTCAAAAAGATGGGGGAGCGATTTACTATATCAACCTCTCAAAAGATACTTTTAAATTAGGCGGTTCCTCCTTCTCCCAAGTAAGAAACGCTATTGGAAGTCAGGCTCCCAATATACAAGATGATGCGTATTTTAAAGCTGTTTTCGAGTCTGTACAAACGTTGCTCGGTGATGGTCGAATAGTCGCAGGACACGATGTAGCTTCGGGTGGACTGATAACTACGCTATTGGAAATGTGTTTTGCAGATACCGATTTGGGTGCCGCAATAGATCTTTCGGGATTAGGGGAATCGGATACCATTAAATTATTGTTCGCTGAAAATTCAGGAATCGTTTTTCAGGCCAAGGATGCAACAATAGAAAAATTTCTTTCCGAAAATGACATCGACTTTGTGCAAATAGGAAAAGTAGTTTCAAAGCCAGAACTGAGCCTAAAAAATAACGGGGTGGAAATCGGACTTAACGTAACCTCCTTACGTGACATCTGGTTTAAAACTTCTTATTTGTTGGATGATAAACAAACGGCCAATGGCTTGGCAAAAGCTCGATTTGAGAATTATAAAAACCAGCCCTTAAAATTTGTGTTCCCTACATCAGAGCCTCTTAAACAAGCTGAACGCTCTTCGCAAACGAATTTGCAAAGGCCCAAAGCCGCAATTCTCAGGGAAAAGGGAAGTAATTCCGAACGTGAAATGGCCAATGCCATGTATCTGGCCGGTTTTGACGTGAAAGACGTTCATATGACCGATTTGATTACCGGTCGTGAGACTTTGGAAGAAATTCAGTTTTTGGGTGCGGTCGGCGGCTTCTCCAATTCAGATGTACTTGGAAGTGCCAAAGGGTGGGCCGGGGCCATAAAATACAACGAAAGGGCCAACAAGGTCATCAATGATTTCTTTGCCCGACCTGATACGCTCTCTGTCGGTATATGTAACGGTTGCCAATTATTCATGGAACTTGAACTCATCAGCCCCGAACATGAGACCCATGGTAAGCTTACTTATAACGATTCTGAAAAACACGAAAGCAATTTCACCTCGGTAACGGTACAGAAAAATAATTCTGTAATGCTTTCTAGCCTTGAGGGAGCAACTTTAGGGGTATGGATTTCCCATGGAGAGGGTAAATTCAATTTACCTCTCGATGAGAAAAATTATCATATAGTTGCGAAATATGGCTACGAAGACTATCCCGCAAATCCCAATGGTAGTACTTATCATACAGCCATGCTCTGCGACAAGTCGGGCAGGCATTTGGTGTCCATGCCACATATCGAGCGTTCTATTTTTCCGTGGAACTGGGCCTACTATCCTAAAAATCGAAATGACGAAGTCTCCCCTTGGTTAGAGGCGTTCGTCAATGCAAGGAAATGGATTGAAAAAAGTCGATAGCCCAACAACTACCGACTTCATATCTTTCCTGAATTCGGAGAGAAACTTGAAACCTTAAATACACCATAGCATTCTCAAGAACCTATCGTAAAACCAATGAATAAAACCCATGAGAATTAGGCTAGCGATTAGAGATGATATTCCTGCTATTGTAGCCATGTTGGCCAACGACCCCTTAGGGCGCAATCGCGAAAAATTTCAAGATATTTTGCCCGAGCCCTACTACACCGCATTTGAGAAGATTACACAAGACGCCAATCAAGAACTTATTGTAGGAGAAAGTGAATCCGGTGAAATCATCGCGACCTTACAACTTTCGTTCATCCAATATCTCACCTATCGTGGCGGCATTCGTGCACAGATCGAGGCAGTACGGGTACACGAAACCCGCAGAAATGAAGGTATTGGTCAAAAAGTCTTAGAATGGGCCATTGCACGGGCCAAGGAGAAAGGTGCGCACCTCGTACAATTGACGACCGATAAGAAAAGGGGGCATACCTTACGCTTTTATGAAAAATTGGGTTTCAGAGCCACCCACGAAGGAATGAAATTACATTTGGACAACGATTGACATTTGCCTTTGACCCGCTAGATGTTGCACGCTGAGCACCATTTTCTTTTTTCTGAAATTTCTGCAAAAATTATAGCTTCAATTTAATAATATCGTTTTATAATACGATATACTTTAAGTATTTTGCAGGTACTATTCAGATATATTATGCATAATATTACCCGACTATTCGACTTTCCATACTACCAGTTAGAGAAATTCAACCTTGAAAAATCATTGGTCACCAAACACAATGGCAATTGGGTGGCGACATCCAGTAAGCAATATGTAGATCAGGCCAATGCCGTTAGTAGGGCGTTGCTGCGCCTAGGTGTTAAGCCCGATGACAAAATTGCCATTATTTCTATGAGCAATCGCACGGAATGGAATATTATGGATATCGGGATATTACAGATCGGAGCGCAGAATGTTCCTATTTATCCCACGATTTCTGAAGATGATTATGCCTATGTGCTAAACCATTCGGAGGCTAAATATTGTTTTGTTTCTTGTCAGGAAGTATATGAAAAAGTGAAATCCGTCGAAGCCCAAGTACCGTCTATTAAAGGTATTTATTCTTTTGATAAGCTTTCGGAATGCGAACATTGGTCAAAAATTTTGGATTTAGGGAAGGACGAATCCAACCAACAGGAAGTCGAAACGTTGAAAGCAGCGGTGAAGCCCGAGAACCTGGCAACCCTAATATATACCTCGGGGACCACCGGTAGACCTAAAGGCGTGATGCTATCACATAACAACTTGGTCAGCAATGCCTTGGAAAGTTCCAAACGCTTGCCCATTGAAGACGGGAAGACGAACGCTTTGAGCTTTTTGCCACTTTGCCATGTGTATGAGCGCATGCTTATTTATCTCTATCAATTTCGTGGAGTTTCCATTCACTATGCCGAATCATTGGAGACCATAAGTGAAAACCTGAAGGAAACGAGCCCCTATGTAATGACGGCGGTTCCCCGCTTGCTGGAGAAAGTGTACGATAAAATATTGGCCAAGGGTGCCGAACTAAAAGGAATTAAAAGGAAATTATTTTTTTGGGCCGTAGAAGTTGGCCTTGACTATGAGCCCTACGGAAAAAACGGTTGGTGGTATGAGCAGAAGCTTTCTATAGCCCGTAAACTAATCTTTAGCAAATGGAAAGAAGGCCTTGGTGGAAATCTTGGCCTCATTGCATCAGGGAGCGCTGCTTTACAGCCACGTCTCGCTCGCATCTTTAATGCGGCCGAATTTGGTTTGATGGAGGGCTACGGACTGACCGAAACTTCACCGGTAGTATCGGTCAACGATATGCGCGATGGGGGTTTTCGTATTGGTACCGTCGGAAAGCCTCTTGATCGAACGGAAGTAAAAATTGCAGATGACGGAGAGATTTGCATCAAAGGGCCTCAAGTGATGATGGGCTATTATAAAGACCCCGAAAAGACATCTGAAGTCTTAAAGGACGGATATTTTCATACGGGCGACATAGGTGAGTTAGACTCCGACGGCTTTCTAAAAATAACCGACCGGAAAAAAGAAATGTTCAAAACTTCAGGGGGCAAATATGTGGCTCCGCAATTATTGGAAAATCGTTTTAAACAATCCCGATTTATAGAGCAGATTATGGTGGTCGGTGAAGGAGAAAAAATGCCGGCTGCCATCATACAGCCCGACTTTCAATATCTTCACGACTGGGCAGAAAAACACAATATTGTTATTCCGGAAAATTCGGATATTGTGTTAAACGAGAAAGTGTTGGAAAAATACCAGAAGGAAGTCGACCTGGCCAATGAAAAATTTGCTAAATGGGAAAAAGTAAAGCAATTTCGTCTTACGCCTGATGTTTGGACGATAGCCGATGGTCATTTGACCCCTACCATGAAATTGCGTAGAAAGATTATCAAAGAAAAGTATATTGAATTATACAACGATATCTATCGTCCGTAATTGTGGTCTTAGTCGTTAAGTCAAGACTAATTCTGAGTTGAACTCCCATAGTGCATACCATCCCTAATTTACAAATCGCTAAAAATCAATGGGATATCACCATAGCTTTTGAAGATCGCAATTGCACGATAAAATTGCCTAAATATATTATGCATGCATAATATATTTTACTATATTTGAGAACCTAATCCGACCAATGAAAGAAATTACGATAGACTACGCGCTGCGTGCCACTTGGCAGGCCGTGGCCCGGATGTATAATGAAGAAGCTAAAAAATTTGGATCAACGATGGCCGTCGGTTTTACATTACTAAGTATCGACCCTAAAACAGGTACCCCATCTACGGCACTAGGCCCGAAAATGGGAATGGAAGCGACAAGTCTATCACGAATACTAAAACGGATGCAAGACCAAGGCTTTATAGAACGAAGACCTAATCCGAAGGATGGACGCGGAGTGCTGATTCATTTAACAGAATACGGACTACAAAAGAGGACGGATTCCAAAAATGCAGTGCTTCTTTTTAACGAGGCAGTTAAGGCCAATGTTCCCCAAGAAAAACTTGATAGCTTTTTCGAGGTTATGGACACCATCAATGAGCTTATCTCAGGGAAGAATATTTTTAACGACGATACATTTAAGGGGTCAGAATGACCTCGACCCCCATATATAAACTCAATACCTAGAAAGTGAACAAACACATAAAGAAAGTTGCCGTAATCGGATCTGGAATCATGGGAAGTGGTATTGCCTGTCATTTCGCCAATATTGGTGTTGAAGTATTGTTACTTGACATCGTGCCTAGAGAACTTAATGAAAAAGAGAAGGCAAAAGGGCTCACTCTTAATGACCCCGTTGTCCGAAACAGATTGGTAAACGATTCTTTGGCAGCCGCACTCAAATCGAAACCCTCCCCTATATATCATCCACAATTCGCATCGCGTATTTCTACTGGCAATCTGGAGGATGATATCTCTAAAATATCAGAAGTTGACTGGATCATTGAAGTCGTGGTTGAACGTCTGGATATAAAAAAGCAGGTTTTCGAGAATCTGGAAAAACATAGGACCCCTGGCACCTTAATCACATCGAATACTTCAGGTATTCCCATCAAGTTCATGTCAGAAGGCAGAAGCGACGATTTTCAAAAACATTTTTGCGGCACGCACTTTTTCAATCCTGCGCGTTATCTAAAATTGTTCGAGATTATCCCTGGGCCCAAGACCCTTCCAGAGGTGTTAGAGTTTCTGAACATATATGGTGAAAAGTTCTTAGGCAAAACATCTGTGATAGCCAAAGATACACCGGCCTTTATCGGAAATCGAATCGGAATTTTCAGCATTCAGAGTCTTTTTCACATGGTGAAGAAATTGAACATGACGGTGGAAGAGGTAGATAAGCTCACAGGCCCAGTGATAGGAAGGCCTAAGTCGGCCACCTTCAGAACCGTCGACGTGGTAGGGTTAGATACCCTCGTACATGTCGCAAACGGATTATACGAGAACTGTCCGGATGACGAAAGGCACGAACTGTTCAAATTACCCGATTTCATCGAAACGATGATAGAAAATAAATGGTTGGGTAGTAAAACGGGGCAAGGTTTTTATAAAAAAACAAAAGATAAGGACGGGAAAACGGAAATTTTGACCTTGGATTTGGATACTATGGAGTATCGTTCTAAGAAGAGTGCCAAATTTTCAACCTTGGAACAGACCAAGACCATCGACAAGGTTATCGATCGTTTTACGGTCTTGGTCAATGGTAAAGACAAAGCTGGTGAATTCTATAGAAAAAGCTTTGGTCAACTCTTTGCGTATGTATCGCATCGTATCCCTGAAATTACCGACGACCTCTATAAAATCGATGATGCCATGAAAGCTGGCTTCGGTTGGCAACATGGCCCCTTTCAGATTTGGGATGCCATAGGACTCGAAAGAGGTTTGGAGTTCATCAAAGCCGAAGGTCAGGAAGTTGCTGCATGGGTCGAAGAGATGAAAGCCTCTGGTAATCAATCATTTTACTCCGTAGAAAATGGAAATACCTATTTCTATGATATTTCCAAAAAGTCGATGCAAAAAGTACCGGGACAAGATGCGTTTATCATTTTGGATAACATCCGCAAGTCGAACGAGGTATTTAAAAATAGCGGTGTGGTGGTCGAAGATTTGGGCGATGGCATTCTAAATGTAGAATTTCAATCTAAAATGAATACCATCGGTGGCGATGTATTGGCAGGCTTAAACAAAGCTATCGATTTGGCCGAGAAAGATTTTCAGGGCCTGGTCGTTGGTAATCAAGCGGCCAATTTTTCGGTAGGCGCCAATATTTCCATGATATTCATGATGGCTGTCGAGCAAGAATACGACGAATTGAACACGGCCGTTAAGATGTTTCAAGATACTATGATGCGCATGCGCTATTCGGCCATTCCAACCGTTTCGGCTCCACATGGAATGACTTTGGGGGGTGGTTGTGAACTATCCCTTCACGCGGATAAAGTGGTCTCGGCAGCCGAAACCTATATCGGTCTCGTTGAGTTTGGTGTAGGAGTCATCCCTGGAGGCGGGGGTTCGAAAGAAATGACCTTACGGGCCCAAGACACTTTCAAAAAGAACGACGTGGAACTGAATGTTTTGCAGGACTATTTCATGACCATTGGTATGGCCAAAGTCTCTACCTCGGCATACGAGGCCTATGATTTAGGCCTTCTTCAACATGGAAAGGATATTGTGGTTGTCAATAAAGACCGACAAATTGCTACCGCAAAGGCCTATGCAAAATTGATGGCGGAATCAGGATACACACAACCCCCAAAACGGAAGGATATCAAGGTTTTGGGAAAACAGGCGCTCGGTATGTTCTTGGTAGGTACAGATTCTATGGAGGCCAGTCACTACATTAGTGAGCATGACAAAAAAATAGCGAACAAATTGGCCTATGTAATGGCAGGAGGCGATTTATCCGAGCCCACGAGGGTCGATGAGCAATACTTATTGGATTTGGAAAGGGAGGCCTTTTTGTCGCTATGTACGGAAAGGAAAACTTTAGAACGCATTCAGCATATGCTAAAGACTGGAAAACCGCTCAGAAACTAGGTTTCAAAAATCCCGAACCAGTGCCTTGATTAATACGGTGGAGAGATGGATCGAAGTAAAAAAATACATTGCTAAAATATTATATAACCTTAAAAAATACCCCGAGCACGAAACCTTACTTTGTAGGGAATCTTAGGGCCTGAATATGAAAACAGCATACATAGTCAAAGGATACCGAACCGCGGTAGGTAAAGCACCCAAAGGAGTTTTTAGGTTTAAAAGAACCGATGAATTGGCTGCGGAGACCATTCAATATATGATGAAGGAACTGCCCCAATTGGATAAGAAAAGAATCGATGATGTCATTGTCGGAAACGCGATGCCCGAAGGAAGCCAAGGGCTCAACATGGCACGTTTGATTTCACTAATGGGTCTTGACATTGTGGATGTTCCCGGTGTTACGGTCAACCGATTCTGTTCATCGGGTATCGAGACCATCGGTATCGCTACCGCAAAAATACAGACCGGAATGGCTGACTGTATCATTGCAGGCGGAGCGGAAAGTATGAGTGCAGTTCCCATGACAGGTTATAAAACCGAATTGAATTATGATTTGGCCAAATCAGGACATGAAGACTACTACTGGGGTATGGGCAATACAGCCGAAGCAGTGGCCAACGAATTTAATGTTTCCCGTGAAGATCAAGATAAATTCGCTTTCGAATCACATCAGAAGGCCTTAAAGGCCCAAGCCGAAGATCGTTTTCAAGATCAGATAGTTCCGATTGAAATCGAACAGACCTATATTGATAGTCAGGGTAAAAAGGCCATTAAAAACTATACGGTGACCAAGGATGAAGGCCCGAGGGCCGATACATCTCTGGAGGTATTGGGCAAATTACGACCCGTATTTGCCGCAAATGGAAGCGTAACGGCCGGAAACTCCTCCCAAATGAGCGATGGGGCCGCTTTTGTTATGGTTATGAGCGAAGATATGGTGAAAGAACTGAACCTTGAGCCGATCGCGCGATTGGTCAACTATGCCGCGGCGGGTGTACCTCCCCGTATCATGGGTATCGGTCCGGTCGCTGCGGTACCCAAAGCATTGAAGCTGGCAGGACTTAAACTCGAAGACATTGAATTAATAGAATTGAACGAAGCGTTCGCTTCCCAATCAATCGCAGTTATTCGCAAGTTGAATTTGAACAAAGACATAGTCAATGTAAACGGTGGTGCCATCGCCCTGGGACATCCATTGGGCTGTACCGGAGCTAAACTGTCCGTACAGTTGTTCGACGAGATGCGTAAAAGAAATATGCAGGGATCTTACGGTCTGGTGACCATGTGTGTAGGCACGGGCCAGGGAGCTGCTGGAATTTATGAGTTCTTAAATTAACTAGAGTATGAGTACAGAAACAACCACTGAGGATATTTTGAGAGGAGGCCAATTTTTGGTAAAGGAAACACGATGCGAAGACGTGTTCACTCTTGAAGATTTGAACGAGGAGCAAAGAATGATGCGCGAAAGCACCAAAGAGTTCGTCGATAGGGAACTATGGGCACATTGGGAGCGATTTGAGAAAAAAGACTACGCCTACACCGAGGAATGCATGAAAAAAGCAGGTGAGCTAGGCCTTCTCAGCATTGCCGTGCCAGAAGCTTATGGGGGTATGGGAATGGGCTTTGTGTCTACTATGTTAGTATGCGATTATATATCCGGGGCCACAGGTTCGTTCAGTACTGCCTTTGGCGCCCACACCGGAATTGGCACCATGCCCATTACCTTATATGGAACAGAAGAACAAAAACAAAAATATGTGCCCAAATTAGCTACGGGGGAATGGTTTGGGGCCTATTGTCTTACTGAGCCCGGTGCCGGATCTGACGCCAATTCGGGCAAGACGAAAGCGGTACTTTCGGAAGACGGGAAATACTATAGTATCAGTGGGCAGAAAATGTGGATTTCCAATGCAGGCTTCTGTAATCTTTTTATTGTTTTTGCCCGCATAGAAGATGACAAATATATTACAGGCTTCATTGTGGAGAACGACCCGGAAAATGGTATATCGATGAATCCTGAAGAAAAAAAACTCGGTATACATTCTTCTTCAACCCGCCAAGTTTTCTTTAACAACACGAAAGTTCCTGTAGAGAATATGCTTTCCGAACGTGGTAATGGCTTCAAAATTGCCATGAATGCGCTCAATATCGGCAGAATTAAGCTCGCTGCGGCCTGTCTTGAGGCACAAAGAAGGGTCATCACCGAGGCAGTGAAATATGCCAAGGAAAGGGTTCAATTCAAAACACCGATAATAGAATTTGGCGCCATAAAAGCTAAAATAGCGGATATGGCCACGAATGCCTACGCCGGTGAATCGGCCAGCTATCGCGCGGCAAAAAATATAGAAGATCGCATAGCAATCAGGGAATCGAAAGGAAATACCCACCAAGAAGCAGAACTGAAAGGGGTAGAAGAATATGCCATTGAATGTTCGCTACTAAAAGTTGCGGTATCGGAAGACGCACAGCATACAACCGATGAAGGCATTCAGATATTTGGAGGGATGGGTTTCAGTGCCGATGCCCCTATGGAAAAGGCTTGGCGTGATGCCCGTATTGCTAGAATTTATGAGGGCACCAACGAAATCAACCGCATGTTGTGTGTTGGAATGCTAATTAAGAAAGCAATGAAAGGCCATGTTGATTTACTAGGCCCCGCTACAGCAGTAGGTGAAGAATTATTAGGTATTCCCTCTTTTGATACCCCGGATTTTTCCGAACTTTTTGCCGAAGAAAAAGACTTGCTCGCGCGCTTGAAAAAGGTTTTTTTAATGATTGCAGGCCGAGCCGTACAAAAATATGGTCCAGACCTTGAGCAACATCAACAATTAATGTTGGCGGCGGCAGACCTTTTAATCGAAGTCTACATGGCAGAATCAACATTGCTGAGAACAGAAAAAAACGCCAAACGTTTTGGTGAGGAGGCACAAGCCGTTCAAATCGCAATGTCAAGGTTGTACCTCTACAATGCTACCGAAACCATTATACAAAAAGGAAAAGAAGCGATTATCTCATTTACTGAAGGTGACGAACAACGAATGATGCTCATGGGGCTTAAGCGCTTTACAAAATATACCAATTATCCTAATATTGTAACCCTTCGCAATACCATCGCAGAGAAAGTGGCCAAAGAGGACGGGTATTATTTAGACATGCACTAAAGGAGGCATGCACCTATTTTATTTGGGGTAGCGCATTAAATCGACTATTTCAATCTATGGAATTCTAGTCGCTGTAGATGAGGCAAGTTTGAATGAACCTCCTCCTGCCCCCTTTCTGGAGGATTCTTATGGCAAATTGGAATCAGATATGGAACACGAAAGGTCTTTACTCGCGCATGGACTCTAGAATTTTCTCCTCCGTATGTTTCTTTGAGAAGTTTACGGCACATTCTATGAGCGCCAAATGGGAGTAAGCTTGGGGAAAATTGCCTAAAAGTCTTTTACTTTTAAAATCGATATCCTCGCTAAAAAGTCCTAAATGATTGCTATAGCCCAACAATTGGTCAAAATGTTTAAGTGCCTTTTCCTCCTCGCCTATTCTGAAAAGACTATTGATGAACCAAAAGGTACATATCGTAAAAGATGACGAAGGTAAACCAAAATCATCTTCGTTTTTGTATCGATATAACAAGCCATTATAGTTCAAATCTTTCTCTATGGCCCTAACGGTATTTACGAACTTGGGGTCTTTTGCATGTACAAATCCATACGATTCCATCAGCAAGACCGAAGCGTCTAAATATTTTGAGCCGTAAGACTGAACGAAGGCATTCACCTCTGGATTCCATGCATTATCGTGAATATCTTTTTTGATTTCCTGCTCGAGGGCAGTCCATTTTTCGATTTTACGGGATTTTTTAAAAATCCGGGCGATTTTAATGGCTCGATCTATGGCCACCCAGCATAATACTTTCGAAAATGTAAAATGTCGATCTTCCGTACGGAATTCCCAAATACCCTTATCTGCCTCCCGCCAGTGTTTCGAAACGATCCATACGATACCTTTGGTGATGCTCCACAATTCCTCTCCGTTTTCCACATCGTTGCTGAACTTGATAAGCTGTGTATAAATTACGTCCATCAAGATGCCATAAATATCATTCTGCCGCTGCGCGTATGCCGCATTGCCAATTCGCACTGGTTTCGAGCCTTTATAACCGCTCAAATGGTCAAGGGTCTCTTCGGTAAGCTTCTTTTCTTTGTTGATGCCGTACATAATCTGAAGCTTTTCATCTTTATCGGGTATAAGATCAATGATAAACCGCAAATAACGCCTCGCAACATTTTTATGACCTAATTCGGAAATTACCTTTACTACCATCGAGGCATCCCGAATCCAACAAAAGCGATAGTCCCAATTTCGGACTTCTCCTATAGTTTCGGGTAATGAAGTGGTCGGGGCCGCCAGAATAGCACCCGACTTATCATAGCTCAACAATTTTAAGGTGATAGCGCTACGGCTTATCTCGGCATTGTATTTCTTATAATTTGGCGTGTCGTTGCTCCAATTCAGCCAATAAACCTTGGTACGCTCAAGGTCGAGGTACATTTTTTTAGTATTAGGCAAAAGAATCTTTTCATTATAACCAAGTAAAAAATAGCCGTCTTTTCTCACCTCTATTTCTCGGCCTTCTACTATTGCGTTTTTGTTAAAAGAAGTATATAAAAAAACGGTATCGAACTTCTCTGCATGGGTAAGACTCGCGATGAAATTGTGCTTGACATAAGTTTTTGTCTCTCCAAGTGCATATTCAAGCTTAGGTTCATATTTCACCCTGAATTTTGGTTTGCCCGATATATGACGAATATATCGAACAATTTCCGGAGGAGAATGATAAGTGCCATCGGCATTGTGATACCTGGGCATAAAGTCGCGAACTTCAAAAATATCATCCCCATCGACAAACTTGGTAATGAGTACTGCCGTTTGCTTTTTATAACGCTGTGTAATGGTATAGCTTTCATCGACCAGTATTTCAAAACTACCTCCGATCTCTTCATCCAAGAGCTTTGCAAAAACAGAGGAAGAATCGAATTCTGGAAGGCAGCACCAGTCGATACTTCCAGTTTTTGATATGAGTGCAGCACTTCTACAGTTGCCGATAATTCCGTAATCTAAGTTATCCATTCAATATATTTGTTGATTCAATGGGACATTTCAATTGCTATTGCCCTTCTTTTTCCCGAAATTTAGAGAAATAATGTTCAAATCAAAGCAAAAACCTCAAATTATGGGCAAAACTATCATAATCTCAAATAGACTACCTGTTCAATTACAAATCAGCAATGGTGAAATCACGGCCATACCCAGTGTTGGAGGGTTGGCAACAGGTATGAAATCGGTGCACTCCGGAGGTGATAGTCTGTGGATTGGTTGGAGCGGATTGACCGATGAAGATATTCCTGAAGAATTAGGACCAAAAATCAATGAAGCACTCGCGGATCACGGTTCTTCAAAAGTAAATCTTACGGCCGACGAAGTAGATGGTTTTTATTATGGATTCAGTAACAGAACCATTTGGCCGCTATTTCATTATTTCATGGAGTATTCCGAGTTTGAACTCGACAGCTGGAACATTTACAAAAAGGTGAACCAGAAATTCGCCGATGCTATTCTTGAGGCCGCCGATGATGACGATACAATTTGGGTGCACGATTATCAATTGATGTTAGTGCCTCAAATGGTACGTGAAAAAAAACCAGATATTTCCATCGGCTTCTTTTTACACATTCCATTTCCTTCTTTTGAGATATTCAGAACTTTACCCTGGAGGGAAGAAATCTTGAAGGGACTTTTGGGCTCCGATTTAATAGGTTTTCATACCTATGACTACGAAAGGCACTTCTTAAGTTCGGTCAGACGGCTTCTTGGCCTTGAGGTCAGTTTCAACGACATATACCTTGATGACCGAGTGATAAAGGTAGACTCCTTTCCGATGGGCATCGACTACAAAAAATTTAGCGAGGCGGCCAAAGAAAGCGAAAAACACGATCCGAAAGAACAATCAGAACTTTTACAACGATTGAACAACCATAAAAATGCAGACCCGGAAGCAAAATTTTTCCTTTCCATCGATCGCTTGGATTACACTAAGGGTATTGCCAAACGGCTAAATGCCTTCGAATATTTCTTGAACAAATATCCTCGGTATAAAGAAAAGGTCCGTCTTATCATATTGGCAGTGCCTTCTAGATCGAATGTGCCTCAATATCAGCTGCTCAAAAGGGAAATCGATGAGCTGGTAGGTCGTATCAATGGTGAATTTTCTACCGTCAGTTGGACACCGATCTGGTATTTCTATCGGTCTATGCCATTTGAAAACCTCATCGATTTGTATACCTCATGCGATATTGCTTGGCTAACACCAATTCGTGATGGTATGAATTTGGTAGCCAAAGAATATATTGCCACTCGAACCGATAAGACCGGGGTGTTGATCTTAAGTGAAATGGCAGGTTCGGCCAATGAGATGAATGAAGCCCTTCTAATCAACCCCAATAACTTCGAACAGATAGCCGATGCACTAAAAGAGGCCATTACCATGCCAAAAGAAGAACAACAGCAGCGCAATAGGCTATTACAAAAGCGCTTAGAACGCTACAATGTAGAGAAATGGGCCAATGACTTCATGAACTCGCTATTAAGTCAAAAAGAAAAAGATTTTTCTTATGTGTCTAGACGTCTATCGGTCGATTTAATGAACCTCATTATAGCTGATTACAAAACATCTAAAAAGCGGTTATTGTTCATTGATTACGACGGTACACTGGCGGGCTTTCATAAAGACCCACAAAAGGCTAGTCCCGATGATGAACTGTACGAGCTTTTAGATCGGATTGATGCGCAAGAGCATACCGATATGTATTTAATAAGTGGTCGTGACAAAGAAACTTTCAGTAAATGGTTCATGCCTAAAAAATACAATATGATCGTGGAACACGGCGTATGGATTTCCGAGGGCGGTGAAGAGTTCCGCATGTTAGAAAATGTGAAGAAAGATTGGATGGAAAAAATACAACCCGTACTAGAATCTTTCGTAGATCGTACTCCAGGTAGCTTTATAGAAGAGAAGAATTATTCTTTGGCTTGGCACTATAGAAATACCGACCCTGATTTTGGTCAGAAACGCGCCAATGAACTAAACACCGTACTTACAAGTTTGATCGGCACCGATGACTTAAGTGTTCTGAACGGCAATAAGGTGATGGAAATTAAGAGTAGTAATGTCAACAAAGGGCGGGCAGCCATGCGTATTTTTGCCCAAGACGATTATGAATTCGTATTCGCCATCGGCGATGATTGGACCGATGAATTCATGTTTCAAGAATTACCCGAAACGGCCATAACTGTCAAAGTAGGCCGACAAAAGACGCAAGCAAAATATTATGTAGACAGTATTAAAAATGTAAGGGCGTTATTGGGACGTTTTGTATATTGAAATCTTTAGTGAAAAACCGACCGGAATGACAAAACTACTATGTATCATTACACTGAGTCTCTATGGGCTCACATTCGCGCAGACCAATACCGAAGTATATCTATTGGATATCAAAACGGTAGATGGCAAAACCGAAATTGTCAACCCAAGGAATATATCGAATAATGAAGGGTATGACAATCAACCTTCTTTTTATGATGAGAAGACAATATTGTTTTCCTCCACAAGAAATGGTCAGACCGATATCGCCAAATACGATATTCAAAGTGGAAAGACTACCTGGATTTCAAATACCGAACAGGGCAGTGAATATTCCCCATTAAAGATTCCCGGTAAGAATGCGGTTTCAGCCATTCGATTGGATACTACAGGGCTACAACGGCTCTATGAGTACTCCGTATGGAACGGAAACTACGTTCAAATTCTCGAAGGGTTGAAAGTAGCGTATCACGTTTGGTATGATAATAATACTGTGGTTTCTTCAGTAACATCCGACGACCATTTGAATTTAGTGGTTTCCCATATCGATGATGGTAGCAATGAAACGGTCTTTCAAAATGTCGGACGTTCATTACATAGAATCCCAGATTCTGATTTAATCAGTTTTATCAGTAAGGAAAGTGATCCTTGGGAAATAAAATCGCTAAATCCAAAAACAGGTAAAATTAGTGATATTGCCGTGATGTTTAAGAATGTGGACGATATGTGCTGGATCGATAAAGAAACCATCATAGCCGCAGACAATAAAGTGCTGATGCAAATACATCCGAACAAAAATAAAGATTGGGATCGTTTTCTCCGTTTGCAGAAAAAGGGTATTAACAAAATAAGTAGAATCGATGTGAGTCCAAATGGCAAATATCTTTCTTTGGTTGTAGAGGAGACTCCAGCTGCGATAGTTCAAAATCAAGTTGACGCCTATAACGACCGAGATATAGAGGCTTTTTTAAATACCTATGCTACAGATGTGCAGGTTTTTGATTTTCCGGGTAATTTGAAATATACCGGAAAGGAAAAGATGCGAGAGCATTATATGGATTTTTTCGCCAATACACCCGACCTAAATTGCCATATCAAAAACCGTATTGTTGTTGGGAATAAGGTAATAGACAAAGAAATCGTAACAGCGAATGGAAACACCCTTGTAGCGGTGGCCATTTACGAGGTTGAAAACGGAAAAATAGCCAAGGTGACCTTTCTAAAATAAGTCATACCAATGAATTCCGTAGAGAAGGATATAAAATCTCTTTCATTGAGTTAAAAATCGTAAACGAAGCCAAATGGGAAAGTTCTTGTTTTTTTTGTTTTTCGTATCGCAAGTAACCTCGGTATTCGGTCAAACCGATCAACGACTCTATGAAATTATACAAGAAACTTCGGCCGATAGAATAAAAAAGGATGTTACACGCTTGGTTAATTTTGGCACGCGTCACACCTTAAGCGATACCTTGTCCCAAAATAGGGGTATCGGGGCCGCTCGAAGATGGATCAAGAAAGAGTTCGAAAAAATATCCGGGAACTGTGGTGGATGTCTCGAAGTCTCCTATCAAAAAAATTGGGTAAAAAAAGGGGAGAACGATAGAATTATCAGGGACGTGTGGATTATCAATGTGTTAGCGATTAAAAGGGGAACGAAATATCCCAATCGGTATATCATTATGAGCGGCGATATCGATTCTAGGGTGAGCGATGCGAACAACTATCACTCTGAGTCTCCAGGGGCAAACGACAATGCGAGTGGCATGGCGGGAACTTTGGAAGCTGCACGTGTTCTTTCGAAATACGACTTTGAGAGCAGTATAATATTTACCGGGCTTTCCGGTGAAGAACAGGGGCTCTTCGGTGGAAAAGGCCTAGCTGCGCATGCAAAGGAGAAAGGTTGGGAAATCATAGGAATTTTAAATAACGATATGATTGGCAATATTCAGGGCGTCGACGGCATAATCAGTAACACCGATTTCAGGATTTTCTCCGAACCAGTGCCCCCTATGGAAACGGAAAGCCAACGAAGATCGAGGCGGTTTTACGGAGGTGAAGTCGATGGTATTTCAAGGCAACTGGCAAGATACGTGCACCGCACCACAAAAACGTACATGCCCGAAATGAACCCTATGCTTATTTACCGCCTTGACCGATTTGGACGGGGAGGCCATCATCGGCCCTTCAATGATGCCGGGTTTGCCGGGATACGGATCATGGAAGCCCATGAGAACTACACCCAACAGCATCAAGATATTAGGCTTGAAGATGGAATTGAATACGGGGATAAACTCGAGCATGTCGACTTTGACTACGCAAAAAAATTGACAGCCGTCAATGCCATAAATTTGGCTTCCTTGGCGTGGGCTCCACCCGCACCGAGGCAAGTAAAAATAGGGGGTATTGTCGCCCCTTCGGCCAAATTTGAATGGCAAAAAGTCGAAGGTGCCAAAGGTTATAAAATATACTGGAGAGATACAACATCGCCTACATGGGACCAGAGTCGTTATGTCGGCGATTTAAATGAATATACCTTAGATGGCGTAGTTATTGATAATTTTTTCTTTGGGGTGGCGGCTGTGGGCCCAAACGGATTTGAAAGTCCCGTTGTATTTCCAACAGGCATTATAAAATAGAATTTCCACATACTTGTATCTAACGACCCATTAAAAAAATCAAAGTTCAATTTCCAATTGTTTTAAAATTATGAAGATCAAATACTTCCTTTCGATTGCGGTTATGGCCGTATCGATTACAGCCTCTTCTCAACAATTTACAACGCAGGATACCCTAAGGGGTAGTATTACTCCAGAACGTGAATGGTGGGACCTGAACTATTATCATTTGGACATTGCCGTTGACGCTGAAAAGAAGTATATCACAGGAAGCAACACCATACGCTATAAGGTTTTGGATAGTAGAAAGGTACTACAGGTCGACCTACAACCTCCTCTAACCATTGACAAAGTGACCCAAGACGGTAAGGAATTAAAAGTCGAGCATAAAGGTAATGCCCATTTTGTTCAACTGAAAAAAGAACAAATAAAAGGTGATTTTAATGAGATTGTCGTTCATTATTCAGGTCATCCGCACGTGGCGGTAAGGGCACCTTGGGACGGTGGCTTCTCTTGGGCGCAAGATGATAATGGCAACCCCTTCGTGGCCACTTCATGCCAAGGCTTGGGCGCAAGTATATGGTGGCCGAATAAAGATCATATGTACGACGAGGTCGACAGCATGCTCATTAGCGTTAAAGCTCCTAAAGGTTTAATGGATGTATCTAATGGTAGATTACGCAAGGTAGATTCTGATACGAACACCTACCATTGGTTTGTCTCCAACCCCATTAATAATTACGGTGTAAACGTAAACATAGGTGACTACGTCCATTTTGGGGAAAAATACGAAGGGGAAAAAGGCACATTGGATATGGACTATTATGTGCTTCGCGATAATTTGGAAAAGGCCAAGGAACATTTTAAGGATGCCCCTAAGATGATGGAAGCCTTCGAATATTGGTTCGGCCCCTACCCTTTTTATGAGGACAGCTTTAAACTAGTCGAAGTGCCTTATTTGGGGATGGAGCACCAGAGCTCGGTGACCTATGGAAACCAATATAAAAAAGGCTACTTGGGCAAAGACCTTTCAGGAACAGGATGGGGTTTAAAGTTCGATTTTCTCATTATCCACGAAGCAGGTCATGAATGGTTTGCGAATAATATTACGTATAAGGATATTGCCGATATGTGGATTCATGAAGGGTTTACGGCCTACTCAGAAAATCTTTTTCTGGATTACTATCACGGTAAGGAGGCCTCAGCAGACTATGTAATCGGTACTCGGGCCAATATAGCCAACGACAAACCCATTATTGGAACTTACGACGTAAACTCCCAAGGCTCAAAAGACATGTACTACAAAGGCTCGAATATGCTACACACGATTCGACAGTTGGTGGATGACGATGAAAAATGGCGCCAGATCCTAAGGGGTTTAAACCGTGAATTTTACCATCAGACGGTATCTACCGAACAGATTGAAAATTATATTTCTAAGAAATCGGGAATAGATTTGAACAAATTTTTCGACCAATATCTGAGAACCGCTGACATACCTGTATTTGAATATGAGATAAACAAAAATTCCGTCACTTTTAGGTATAAAAATGTGGTCGATGGGTTTGCCATGCCACTTAAAATATGGGTCGATGACAAGCCTAAATGGCTACACCCGACTACCCAATTAAAATCCAAAAAGCTAAAAGGTGATGCGTCGACTTTCAAAGTTGACCGAAACTTTTATGTCAACGCTGAAAAAAAATAAACTATTCCAATTTGAAAGCTGATGCGGATTGTCGAATCATAATACTTTAGGGCTTCGGGTGCTTTTTTTACCAGTCGTGATGGGCTTGTCGATAAAATAAATTACACCCTCATCGGCCTCGGGGACTCATTCAGCTTACTGGGCACTTTGTCACCTTGGCCTTCGTAAGATCGTTACAGACCTCCCCTACCCGAATTCTTTCTGTCTATAGTATAAAGATGAATCACGAAAGCCCATGAGGTTTGTGCTAGTTCTCACCACCCTCAAAGAAGCCCGATCAACCTGTTAAAGCCATATTTTAAAAGAAAAACGAGCTTTCATCAGGGAGCGAAAATAAGAAACCTCCGATATCTAGATGGAACAGGTGAAAAACCATCCATTACTTATCAGCCGCATTTCCGCGTAAAACGGTCGATGTGACACCGGTCAATGGCCGTACCCCATTCAAACCTTGGTCAGTATAACTGGCCGTAAGTACCATAACATTGTCGTCTGAAGTAGGTTGAGGCATGATAGTCCCTTCCAAAGGTAAAGACTTCTGCACTTCCCCGTCCGAAGCCAACGATTGGATATAAGAAGCTATCTGTCTGGTTTCATCACTTGTAACATTTGGATGTGCAGGCATGGTCACATCACCCCATACGCCATTACCTCCCAAGGTAATTTTTTTCTGCAAATAGGCCATAGCACCACGTTTCCCCTTGTACTTTTTGGCGACCTCGATGTAAGCGGGTCCGATGGAAGCTCCTGATTCTTTATGGCATGTCTTACAATCCATGCCTTGGGTCAGCGCCTTTCCGGTGACCGCGGCCGATACTTGCTGATGTCCCATTGATTTATTTACCTCATCGGAACTCTCTAAATAGTCAACGGATACAAAGACATTTTTGACATCGATAGTTTCGTTACCATCAGGATCTGTGACGGAAACTTTATAGGTTACAGGACTTCCTTTCTTAAAGAAAGAAGAACTCTCCCCAATTAAATCAATGGAAAGAATGGGTCTGGAATTACCAGCGATAACAGTAAGGGCATTGCTCGTTGTAGAAGCACCTTGTTCATCCTTGGCCGCTACTGAAATTTTGTATTCTCCGGCATCGGCATATGAATAGGTAATTTCAGGTTCTGATGTTTCTTTTGATTCCCCATTCCCAAAATCCCAGAGATAGGTTACCGAATCTCCCTCTAGATCTTTAGCATCTACCTTTGCCGTTACGGAAAGAGGTAATTTACCAGAGTCTTTATCGACTTCAAAACTATCGATAAAGGGAGGCCTATTTCCACCATTGTATTCGATATAGCCCAAGCCAGAATCATCATTTTGGGTGAACCAGCCACTTCCGTATTCCAACAGATAAACTTTTCCATCGGGGCCCATTTCCATATCTATCAAATTATTCAGTTCGATATCGGCGGCAAAAGGCTCCATTTTGTTGAAGCTGCCATCTTCGAATAAACTCACGGCCATCATCCAACCGCGCATCCATTCATAGATAATAGTTTTTCCATCATAGTATGAAGGGAGTCCGCCGCCATCAGGATACAAGTCGGAATAATACGTGGGGCCTGCCATAGCGTTTCGGCTACCCGTTCCTACTTGGGGAAATAGTTTTGTTTCATCATAAGGATAATAGATATAAGGATCTACTACAGGAGGCAGTTCCCGTAGTCCAGTATTGTTTCTAGAATCGTTTATCGGTTTTTGGGGATCAAATGCCCTTTTTGATTCTCCCGTTTCGTAATCATACTTACGGTACGGTTTGCTATTACCGATAAACATAGGCCAACCATAATTACCGGCTTTTAGTGCAAGGTTCATCTCGTCATAACCCTTATATCCACGGGTGTCTACAGAATCGGCACGGGCATCGGGGCCGACCTCTCCCCAAAATAAATACCCTTTTTTAGGGTCAACGGAAATTCGGTAAGGATTTCGGTGGCCCATCGTGTAAATTTCAGGCCGTGTTTTGTCGGTCCCCTCTGGAAAAAGATTACCCTTTGGTATCTCGTAACTTCCATCTTCGTTCACCTTGATGCGAAGTATTTTCCCTCGAAGATCATTGGTGTTTCCTGAGGATCTTCTGGCATCGAACTGCTCATGACCTGGTGCATCGTTCAGTGGAGCATAGCCATTATTCACATATTTCTCACCTTTTTCGTTAAAAGGAGTGGAATTATCACCAGTAGAAAGATAGAGTAAGTTATCACGGTCAAAAGCAATAGACCCTCCGGTATGACAGCATATTTCACGCTGACTATCCACATCTAAAATAACCTGTTCGGAAGCCAGATCAAAATTCCCATCGGCGTATTTGAACCTTGATAAACGATTTACCCATTCATCACCGGAAGGCGCATAGTAGACATAAATCCAATGGTTCGTAGCATAATTGGGATCTTTCTGAAGCCCCATGACGCCCTCTTCGGCATTAACTCCGGGCGTGTTCAACGTTTTGAAATAGACATCGAGAAGGGCCACTTGCTCCAATGCTTCGGTCGTTGCATTATATCGCATAATCTCTCCCCGTCGTTGGGCAATAAGTACATCGTTGTTAGGCAGAACCGTCATTTCTGTTGGCTCAAAAAATTCACCACCCACCAACTGAACTTTTGAAAAACGATTGGTATCAGGCGGAATTTGAGTCGTTGCCTTGCCATAGTCCAAATTTAAATTATCACCAATGGCATATTCAATACCTCCCAAAATATGTTTAAGGAACATGGGGTCCGAATAACTCTCGTCAGTATGCCCCGCCCCGGTGTAAAAGGCCCTTCCACCATCATACTCATGGTACCAGGCAAAAGGGTGAAAATCTCCGTTCGTACCGCCGTCATAACTTGACTCGTCTACGGTCATGACCACATTTACATCAGGGTTAATTTTCACATAATTATAGATTTCATCGGGTCTGTGCCATACAGAATCGGTGAAATGGGCAGTAGCTTTAAAATTTTTATCTTTTATGAGATAATCGGCCTCCGGAGTACCCGAAGGATGACTTTGAAACTGAGCACCTACTAACTTGGTATACCAGCCCCAATCATACTCGGTATCTGCTGCCGCATGAATACCCACAAAGCCTCCCCCGGCCTGAATATATCTTTCAAAGGCCGCTTCTTGTTTTGCGTTCAACACATTTAAAGTGGTACTCAAAAAAACTATGGCGGAATACTTGTTGAGATTATCTTCGGTGAAAAGATCGGCGTTCTTTGTGGTGTCTACCGCAAATCCGTTGTCCTCCCCTAATTTTTGTATAGCCGCATTACCGGCCGGAATCGAAGCATGTGTATAACCGGCTGTTTTAGAGAATACCAAAACCCTAGGTTGGCCTTCTCTTTTATTATTACAGCTCGACAATACCAAACCAAGCATTATTGGTAGCACCAAAAAAAAATTCCTCATAGCTAATTCTATTTTTTATTGTCTCTCGATGAAACAATCTGCAAAACTAATCATTAGAATTTAATTTTTACAAGTTCATTAATCGAAAAACTGTATTTTTAAGAGTAAAAGACATATTTTATTTTGGACATGGCCCAAATAGAGACATTCTATTTCGAAAATGATAATGAATGGCGTAATTGGTTACACAATAACCATACTCGGGAAATCGGAATCTATCTCATTTTTTATAAAGTTGATCATGCCATTCCCAGTATGAGATGGGAAGAAGCTGTTCGTGTCGCGTTGTGCTATGGATGGATCGATAGTACGGTTAAGAGTCTTGGTGATGGGAAAAGACGACAGTACTTTTGCCAGCGCAAAGCAAAAAGTTCTTGGAGCAAAATCAATAAAGATCATGTAAAAGAGCTCATCGACGAAGGCGTAATGCATAAAAGTGGTTTGGCGGCCATTGAAACCGCGAAAAGCAACGGTTCTTGGACAGCCTTGGACGACGTGGAGAAGGGTATCGTTCCCGAAGACCTACAAGAAGCATTTGATCACCATCCCAAAGCTTTGGAGAACTACAAAAGTTTGACCAAGGGCCAACGAAAAAGCTATCTCTATTGGCTCAATCAAGCCAAAAGGGCCGAAACCCGGAAAAGAAGAGTTGCTGAAATCATTAAAAGCTGTGCGAAGGGTTTGAAGTCAAGAGCCTAAACTTTTTTAAGTTTTGCTGTCGGGCAATCCACAATACCTTAATTTTATGCATCAATACGTTCAAACCCAACTATGCAAAAATTTATTCCCTTAGTTACACTATTAATCACGGTCTCATTTTCAGCTCAAGAAAAGTCGGAAAAAAAAGAGGGAGAAACGAAATGGGACGTATCGGCCCCAAAAGGAAATTTTAATTATAAACAACATGACTTTACAACCGATGAAGGTACTTGGATGAACCTTGATGTAAGTGCCGATGGTAAAACAATCGTTTTCGACTTGCTTGGTGATATTTACAGTTTGCCTATCACAGGAGGCACCGCCAAACCGCTGAGGACGGGAATTCCCTTCGAAGTACAACCTCGTTTTAGCCCAGACGGTAAACAGATTTCGTTTACCAGCGATGCCGGGGGAGGTGATAATATCTGGATTATGGACAGTGATGGTAGCCATGCCAAACAAGTTACCGAGGAAGATTTTCGATTGCTCAACAATGCGACATGGATGCCCGATGGCAACTTTCTGGTGGCGCGCAAACATTTTACCTCCGGTCGTTCTTTGGGTGCTGGAGAAATGTGGCAATATCACGTTTCAGGGGGAAGCGGATTACAATTGACCCAAAGAAAAAATGACCAGCAAGATGTCAACGAACCCAATATATCTCCTGACGGTACATATCTATACTATAGTGAAGATGTGTATCCCGGAGGGTCGTTTCAGTACAACAAAGACCCCAATAAACAGATCTATGTGATAAAGCGGTACAATTTAGAAAATGGCAAAACAGAGGTGGTTACCGGAGGACCCGGGGGTGCGGCACGACCACAAATTTCACCGGATGGTAAAAAATTAGCCTTTGTCAAGCGGGTACGTACCCGAACGGTGCTCTATCTTCATGACCTTGAAACAGGTGAAGAATGGCCCCTGTATGACCAATTAAACAAAGACCAACAAGAGACATGGGCAATATTCGGGGTATATCCAAACTTTAGTTGGTTGCCCAATAATGAAGAACTTGTCTTTTGGTCGGGAGGAAAAATACATCGAATCGATATCAATAGTTTAGAAGTCAAACCCATACCCTTTACCGTAAATGCAAAAATCAAAATTGCCGAGGCACTGCATTTCGATAGCCCGGTCGCTCCTGAGGAATTTGATGCAAAAGTTATTCGCGATGCAGTGACCTCACCCGATGGGGCACATTTGGCTTTCAGTGCACTTGGAAGTCTATGGACAAAAAAACTTCCCAACGGTCGACCAAAGCGGCTAACGAACTCTAATGATTTTGAATTCGAGCCCAGTTTCTCAAGCGATGGAAAGCATATTGTCTATGTAAGTTGGAATGACGAGCAATTAGGGGCTATTCAGACCGTTCCGGTTTCTGGGGGTATACCGACCAAACTGACCTCGGAAAAAGGTATCTACAGAACACCGTCATTCTCCCCATCAAATAGTTCAATAACCTACCGCAAAGAAGAGGGGAACAACGACCAAGGTCGATCTTTCACTAAAAAGGCCGGAATCTATATCATGTCCGCTGATGGAAAAAATAAAAAGATAGTATCTGAAAATGGGGCATATCCCGTCTTTTCAAAGGATGGGCAACGCATATTCTATCAAACCGGCGGCACTTATTTTGGGGATCTTACAAAAACCTTGGTCTCGGTCGACCTTAATGGCAAGGACGAAAGAACGCATATCAAATCGAAATATGCGAATCGATTGGTGCCAAGCCCTGACAATCAATGGATTGCTTTTACTATCCTTCACAAAGCTTATATTGCTCCCTTGGTGCTGAACGGCAGGGAAGTTGATTTAGATAATAAGACCAAAGCGATTCCCGTTTCCCAAATATCAAAAGATGCCGGCATCAATCTCCATTGGTCAAAAGATAGCAATAAAGTATTTTGGACCCTTGGAGACCAATATTTTGCCAGTGATATTAGCAATCGATTTACCTTTCTTCCCGGTTCTCCCGATAAGGTTTCCAAGCCTGATTCCGTTGGGCTCAAAATTGGGTTACGCACAAAAAGTGATGTGCCCAAAGGAAGCATTGCCTTTACCAATGCGAGAATAATTACTATGGAGGGCGAGAAAGTCATCGAGAAGGGCACCCTGGTAATTAAAGGTAATCGTATCGAAAAAATAGGCACGTCATCCGAAGTAAAACTTGCTAATGACCTCAAGGTCTTCGATGTGAGCGGCAAGACCATTATGCCAGGTATTGTTGATGCCCATGCACATGTAGGCGGATTTCGCAATGGCTTGACCACCCAAAAACATTGGCCGCTTTATGCCAACTTAGCCTTTGGCGTGACAACGGCGCATGATCCTTCCGCCAATACGGAGACCATTTTTACCCTTTCCGAGCTCATAAAAAGCGGGAAGATGGTAGGACCACGTCTGTACTCGACCGGTTTTATACTCTATGGGGCGGACGGCGATTTCAAAGCGGTCATCAATGATTTAGATGACGCACGCTCTTCCATCCGAAGAACCAAAGCCTTCGGAGCCAAATCGGTAAAGAGCTATAATCAACCCCGACGTGAACAACGTCAGCAAATATTGCAGGCCGCCCGTGAAATGCAAATGAACGTCGTTCCTGAAGGAGGGTCTACTTTCTTTACCAATATGTCGATGATTATGGACGGGCATACCGGTATCGAGCATAATATACCCGTAGCTCCTGTTTACAAAGATGTTAAAGAGCTTTGGAAAACCAGTACAACGGGCTATACCCCCACCCTTATAGTGAATTATGGAGGAATGAACGGCGAATATTATTTCTATCAAAAAGATAAGGTGTGGGAAAATGAAAAACTTCTTAAGTATACCCCTAGAGCCATTGTTGATGCGCGTTCGAGACACCGCACCATGGTACCTATGGAAGAATATGAAAACGGACATATTCTCGTTTCCAAGACCACGAAGGAATTGAGCGACGAGGGTGTTAAAGTGAACCTTGGCGCACACGGTCAGCTTCAGGGGCTTGGTGCACATTGGGAGCTTTGGATGCTTCATCAAGGGGGAATGACCAATATGGAGGCCCTAAAAGCGGCAACCTTAAATAGCGCCGAATATATCGGAGCGGGTGACGAGATAGGCTCTTTAAAAGAGGGGAAACTAGCCGACCTCATCGTGCTCGATAAAAACCCGTTAGAAGATATCCATAACTCACAGACGGTGCGTTACACCGTTGTCAATGGCCGTATTTACGATACCGATACGATGAACGAAATCGGCAATCATCCAAAAGAACGTAGTAAATTTTGGTGGGAAAACAATCGCTACAATGCAGCCTTTCCTTGGCACGAAGCTACCCAAAGCTTTATGCTACCGAAATGCAGCTGCGCGCTAGGAACGCATCAGTAATTTTCAGAGGAGCATGTCAACAAAGTACTGAAACGATGTAGAGGTTATGAAAAAAATAGGACTGTAACATAGTTAAACCGTACTCATGAAAAAAGCAATATATTTTTTTAGCGCATTGTTTATCGCGGCCTGCAACCAAAATCAGGAAAAAGTAAGTCCCACAGCCCTCTTGATATCTAATGCCTCTATTATTGATGTCCGATCTGGAAAACTAATAAAGAATAAACAAGTCGTCATCGACTCGGGAAGGATACAGCATATAAAGGAGCGTGTAGAAAATGTAGCGTTGTACGCTCAACACATCGACGCCGAAGGAAAGTATCTTATGCCGGGTCTGGCCGAAATGCATGCGCATATCCCACCTCCCTCGGTAGACCAAGAGCGTATCGAAGACATTTTGTTCCTTTATCTATCAAATGGTATAACCACTATTCGCGGCATGCTAGGAGACCCGTCGCATCTGATACTTCGTGAAAAAGCGTCGAACAATACCATCTTGAGCCCCCGTATTTTCACCTCGAGTCCCTCCCTCAACGGCAATACGGTAAAAACGGTACAAGAAGCAGACTCTAAAATAAGGAAGTACAAAGATGAAGGATACGATTTTCTGAAAATCCACCCTGGCGTTACGTTGGAAGTTTTTGATCAAATCGTTCAAACGGCCAATGAGGTCGATATCCCTTTTGCGGGCCACGTACCCGTCGATGTGGGTATACGGCATGCTTTGAAGAGCAAGTATGCGTCTATAGATCATGTAGATGGGTTCTTGGAGGGATTAGTCCCTCCATCCGCAAATGTCAAACCGGCCGAAAATGGATTTTTCGGCTTTAATTTTACCCCATTGGCCGATTCGGAAAAAATCGATGAACTCGTTCAAATGTCTAAATCGAACCAGGTATGGATCGTACCTACCCAAAGTCTTTTCGAACGATGGTTTGCCCCCATTTCGTCCGATGAACTTTTGAAGCAACCGGAAATGAAATACATGTCGAAAACTACGCTCGAAGATTGGAAAGAACGAAAAGACGCCTCTACTTCAACCCATACCGGTTTCAGCGAATCGCAATGGCGACAGTTTGATAGTATTCGCCGGCAACTCATCAAATCACTTCAAGAAGAAGGGCATGGTATACTCTTGGGATCTGATGCCCCACAGCTTTTCAATGTACCCGGATTTTCCATTCATCATGAAATTGACGGTATGGAACGCTCGGGCCTTAGCCCATTGGAAATTATACAATCAGGTACCATAAACCCCGCCCATTTTTTTTCTATGGAAGATGAATTTGGGGAAATCAAGGAAGGGTTTTCTGCCGATTTTATGCTGCTAAGGGAAAATCCCCTAGAAAACTTAGATGCCTTACAAAATCCTTGGGGTGTCATGGTACGAGGCCAATGGTTGCCAAGGGAAAAGATAGACGAAAAGCTTACATTAATTGCCAAAAAGGCAAAGGAAAACTAATTACTAGTTTCTTCGATGATTCCGTTCGCCTTAGAGTGGGCTATGGCATCAAGACTATCTTTAAAATATAGTGTTTTAACAGAAAGGCTCTCTATATTTTTCAGGACTTTCACGACCTTGTCCTTCTTGTGTTTTGTGGTGAGGCGAATGTACACCGCTTTGATATTCATCGGAAACACTTTGCAAACGCGTTCATAAAGAAACGGATCCTTTTGGGAATCGTCTCCTAAGAGCACATAATTGAGATTAGGATAGAATGCAATGATATCTTTTATCTTTTCGAATTTGTGATCATGGCTTCCTTTTCCTGTAAATAAAAAATCGGCGATGCCCGTTTTTATCTTTTTCAGTTTTATAATTGCTTTAGGAAGATGGTGAAGCGTCGCAAACTCCGCTATAAAAGGATATAAGTTCCATTCGCTGCTTGACACATAAAAAAAAGAATTTGATGATCCTTCCATATTTTGGCCGGTTAGGCTCAAAGCTTGATAGTGTGCCACCACATCATCGAAAATCTGCCGTTTGTTGATGTTTTTCGAAAGTAAGACATAAATCTTTTTAAAGAAATTATTACTATGGGAAATCAAGAAGGTATCATCGATATCTGAAATAATACCGAGCTTTCCCTTGTATGGCTTCAATAACTCACCCTTGGCCACCAAATTAAAATCCCCATATCGGCATAAAATAGTATAGGTATGCCAGCCACTCTCCAAGAAATCATCATAAGGCACCGTAAATCTAAAGTATCCATCGGAAAGTGTTTTGGTACGTACCTTTAAGTCTCCGAATTCAAGATGGACATCGATATTGGCCAGAGGATCAATCGTGAACATTCGGAATATGGAAAGGGCATGTTTAATGCCTTTCCGGTCAATTCTATACCTATCAGGAGACCAGGATTCGAAAACGTGTCCGAATACAATCAATTCTTGATCATTTACGTACCCCCTGTACAATTTAATATCTAACTTCATTAGGCTCACTTGTTAAGTAGAACTCGAGACAAAATACTTAATTTTACGGTAAAATAATGGCCTGATGAATACCAAAACTATTCTGTTCGTAGTTAATCCCATTTCAGGACGATCCGATAAAAAAGGATTGATCGAAAAAACTAAAACGTTTATAGCCTTAAACGGATATGAACCAGTAGTCTACAAAACATCGGGGCATGAAGATCAAAAAGAAATTAAAAAACTAATTCGTCAATACAAGCCGGAACGCCTGGTTGTTGCAGGCGGAGATGGTACGGTTCAAATGGTAGCGTCAAGCTTAGGTAACGAGACACCGTGCCTTGGCATTTTGCCATCCGGGTCCGCCAACGGCCTAGCCAAAAATCTGCATCTTCCTGATGGTATCGATGAACAGTTGAAAGTGGCGTTGGGTCGTTCGACCATTCAAATAGACAGCTTAAAGGTCGACGGAAAAGACTGCCTTCATATTGCAGATTTGGGATTAAACGCCCAATTGATTAAAAATTATGAGACATCAAATATTAGGGGAAAGATCGGTTATCTTATGCAGTCTGTTCCAACCCTTTTTCAAACCGATTATCCCTTTGAATTCGAAGTTGAGGCCAATGGCAAGAACCACCATGGAGAGGGTATTTTACTGGCCATTGCCAATGCAAGGCAGTTCGGAACAGGTGCCACCATCAATCCCAAGGGTAAACTGAACGATGGTAAATTTGAAATCATTCTATTCAAACATCTTGACCCAAAAGAAATTTTGAAAACCCTGACCGATCAAAAAGAAATCAATAAAGAGTTCGCGGAAAGTATGAGTACTACATATGCCCGAATTAAGGCAAAAAAACCAGTACCCCTTCAAATCGATGGGGAATACATCGGGCAGGTCAATGATTTTGAGGTAGAGGTTTACCCAAGGAAATTAACGATTGCAGTACCTGAAGGTTTTGAACCCTAAGCAGGTATAAGATAAACCCAATGCTCACCAAGGCCACCTTACCTGCTTTTTAAACGTGATAAATAATTCTTGCGCCCTTCACGTTAGTTTTAAGTTTTCTATATTTGGCGTTCTATGAATTATTCTTGGTAGGAACCAAGGGTTTGAACTTCCCTTTATCTCAAATTTCATGATGTTAGCATACTTGCAAAATAGGATTTTTGATGAACGATCGTTACAGCTTATAATTCGTTTACTTCTTATACCTTTCATTTTCTTAACGACCGCACTGTCGGCACAAAACAACGGGGAAGGGAGCTGGGGTACTTGGCACATGTACTTTGGCACCAACAAGGTGTCGGAAAAGTTGAGCATTCATACTGAAGGACAGCTACGCTATTATGAGCATGCGAAAAATTTCAATCAGCTTTTACTACGAACCGGGTTGAACTATCACCTCGATCCCACCGCCATCGCGACCATGGGTTATGGGTATATCGTGACCGATGGAACTTTTGAAGAGTTTCCAGAGGAGGTTCACTCTAAAGAACATCGTATTTTCGAACAATTCATATTGAAAAACAAGGTAGGTAAGTTTCTTTTTGAACACCGATACCGCCTGGAGCAGCGCTTTATCGATTTCGGAAACGCTAGCGATACCCAGCATCGTGCCCGCTATCGCCTACAGGTTACCCTACCCCTTAACCACATTTTCTTTTTGAATTTCTATGATGAAATCTTTTTGAATCTTCAGAACCAAGTCTTTGGGCAGAATAGGTTGTACGGAGCTTTAGGGGCATCGATAACCGATAACCTAAGTATTCAAGTAGGGTATCTTAAAAACCATTTTCCGACGGCAAAATATAACCGTTTGCAAGTGGGCGTTTTTTATAATCCAGATTTACGTCGACTATTCGGTAGCCAAACGCCCCCCTGATATCCACTTTCCAATTCAAGGGTTGGGGTACCTACTGACCCTTAAATTTAATTAGTTATTGATTCTTCCGACGCAAACGATTTTATATTTAGGCCATTAATTTGATCAATATGAGGTACGTAAAACCCATTCATATTGCTGTCAAAAAATCGGCCCTAAACAGGTATGTAGGCGCTACGATATTGTTAAAATCATTTTTATATGAGCAAGGTCCGTAAAGATTAATTAGTACCTTTAAGGTCAAATTAAAATACTGAAAACATGAAGACGATAAAATTAGCGGTAGTAGGGCTGTTATTGATCGGTTCCTACAATTGCAAGGAAGTAAAAAAAGAAGCTGATAAGGCCGGTGATGCCATGGAGGAATCTATGGACGAAATGGAAAATAAGGCCAATGACATGATGGATGATCAAGAGGAGAAAACCATCACGTTTATGATGGAGCCTAAAAGTGATAGCAACGTTAGCGGTAAGGTAACTTTTACCGAAGAAGATGGAGAAGTTAGCATGAAGGCTGAACTTTCCGGATTATCCGAAGGAGAGCATGCCATTCACATTCACCAAACCGCCGATTGTTCGGCCGACGACGGTACATCTGCCGGTGGTCACTGGAACCCTACCAATCAACCCCATGGTAAATGGGGCGCTTCGGAAGGATATCATAAAGGAGATATCGGTAATTTTACGGCGGATGGAGATGGTAATGCTACCGTCAACTTTTCGACCGACGAATGGTGTATCGGTTGCGATGATGAAAACAAAAATATTATGGGAAAAGCCGTTATTGTACATCAAGGACAAGATGATTACACCTCACAGCCAAGCGGCGCAGCCGGCGCAAGGGTAAGCTGTACAGGAATTATTCAATAATTAAGTAGCGCATAAAAACAAAAAAACCACTTTTACAGTGGTTTTTTTATCTTTAATCAGCAATTGTTTTTTATGGATCTAGACGCCTTAGTGTTACGTTTCCAAAAAAAGGATGTCATCGCCTTTGAACAACTCTATGGAATGTACTGGGAAAATATCTGTGGTGTAGTCAACACTATTGTAAGGAATAAAAGTTTAGCAGAGGAAATTACCCAAGATGTCTTCACTAAAGTCTGGAACAATTCCGATAGTTACAATGCATCTAAGGGGCGTTTTTTTACCTGGGTATTGAATATTGCACGCAATGCCGCCATCGATAAAGTGCGCTCAAAATCCTATAAAAACCAGAAAAAGAATCTCTCTGCAGATTACTTCGTAGGTATATTGAACAAAGCAGATCACATCGACGACAATGAAGAGCGTATCGATAGCAGTGCTTTGAAAAAATTATTACTGAACCTAAAGGAAAAATGTCTTCGGATTATTGAAATGCTTTACTTTAAAGGGTACACCCAAAAAGAAGTTTCCAAAGAGCTGGACATTCCTTTAGGAACTGTTAAAACTAGAAATAGAAGTTGTATTTCCCAACTGAGGGAAAACATCGTGAAGTGATGGACGTTGAAAAATACATAGCATCGGGGGTTTTGGAACTTTACGTGGCGGGTAAGCTTACGGAAGAGGAAAATATGGAAGTATTTCAATATTCCAAGGAATATCCCGAGATACTCGAGGAAATACTTGCCATCGAATCTTCGATACTCAAGCTAAGCCAAGCGGTTACTCCTAAGTATGCCACTAGGAAGGGATTCGATGATATTATGGTACGTATCGGCGAAAGAAAAGACCCGACGGTCATACAGCTTCCCAAAGAAAAAAGTAATTGGACACAATACATGGGTTGGGCGGCAGCCGTATTACTTGGCGTAGGGCTGGTCTGGTTCTACATGCAGAACTCCCAATTGAACACAGATCTTCAAGTGGTAGAAAAAGAGAAAGAACTATTGGAGGAACAAATTTTCGAGGCAAGAAGTTCTTTAGCGAGTACCGAAGCCCTTTTGAACGATTTGCGCGATAAGAATATTTCGGTGGTTCCCTTAGGGGGACAAGAGGTATCCCCAAATTCCTACGCGAAGGCCTATTGGAACAAAACACAAGACAAAGTATTTATCGATGCCCAAGGGCTTCCCGAACCACCTGACGGCATGGTATATCAGGTATGGTCGTTGAAATTAGACCCTTTGACCCCCACGAGTATAGGTCTCTTGGATGATTTCACTGCCGACGATAACAAAATCTTTGTATTGAACAACCCCAACGAATCGGAAGCCTTTGGGATTACCCTTGAACCCGCCGGTGGAAGTGCATCACCGAATTTGGAACAGCTGTATACCTTAGGTGCGGTATCGTCTTCGTAGCTTCCGCCCCGTAAGCAATTATTTTAAGAGGTTACCTTCGAGGCCCGGCATGTATAAGTTGATTTTTAATAACGGTCAATTATTGAAACTGCTTATATCGTTACCGTGGGGCGCTCTTATCAAGCGATCGTGCAGTTCTTTTAATCTTTTTGAAGGGCAACCGCAACGAAACAATATGATCAAAAGAAGGTTAGAGAGGTTCACCCTTAAGTAGGAGTTGTTATTGTATTTTCTTGAGGACACGATTAAATCGCTTTTGACGATTTTATAGGAGACGCTCTCTTTCTTCATCCGTTTAAAGAACTCAAAGTCTTCCATAATGACCTGGTTCTCGTCAAACGTTTTCAATGCATTGAAAACGTTTCTTTTGATAAAAAGGCATTGGTCTCCACCGCCCGTAAAAATACCATCCCTTGCCGTAAATGAGGCGTTTATGTTAAGCCAAGGATTTTCTTTATCAAAACGATACGAAAAAAAACCTGCATCATACCCCGCTTTTAGGGTGTCCATAATATCGATTAGAAAAGAATTCGGGGGCAGTACATCGGCGTGCAAAAAGACAAGAACGTTCCCTTTTGATTTGGAGACCCCCGTATTCATTTGTACCGCTCTTCCTTTACCGAAACAGCGGATAAATTTTATGTTGTCCATGGACACCAGGTTTTCCGAACCGTCGTTATTATCTTTGGACAAGGCCACTATAATTTCAACCTGACAAGATGTAGGGAGATTTCCAAGTATGGCAAGTAATCTGGTAAGATTCTCCTTTTCATTATGTGCCGGAATGATTATACTAACCTGATTCACCAAAATTCTTTCTACTTGGTTCTACTATTTATAATCTGTTGAACTACGCCACCTAGGCCTTGATTTAAAGAAGAGAAAGGTCTGGGCATAAATTACGACCAAACCCTATCAAATGAATTGACGTGCCTACGGGTAGTAACGCCACAAAATAAACGATATGGCCTATTCAAAACTATGTATGTTAACAACGGCAATCGCCCTCCTTGCATTTTTGACCATCGAAAGAGATCAAGTGGCATCCGTTGAAACCTTCATAAACCCTTCACAAAACCTCAACGATCTTTCCGAGGAGTTGCTGACGCGTATCAAAAATAAGCAACAGACAAATCAACTTAGGACCAAACTCTATACTATCCCTCTTGAAACCTTACAAAATTCCTTGAAAACCGATGACCAAAAGCTAGCATTTTGGATCAATATCTACAATGCCTACATACAAATAAAGTTAACGGAGCAGCCTTCATTGTACAAGGATCGTGACGCGTTTTTCAAAAAGGACCAGATTCCAATCGCAGGACGATTGGTTTCATTTGACAAGATCGAACATGGTATTATTAGAAAATCTCAGTGGAAGTTGGGTCTTGGTTTGGTCGGTAAGTGGTTTCCTGACAAATTTGAACGCGAATTACGGGTTGAGGAAAATGATTACCGAATACATTTTGCATTAAACTGTGGGGCACAAGATTGTCCTCCCGTAGCAATCTACAAACCCGAAAAGCTAGATAAACAATTAGAGAAAAGCACCAAAAACTATTTACAAAAGACCTCAACCTTTAACCCAACCACCGGAGAGGCTAAAATAACGTCACTGTTCAGCTGGTTTCGAGGAGATTTTGGCCTTGAAAGCGGCATTGAGGAAATCTTAAAAAAATACGGGATAATCCCTACCACTGAAAATATTTCGCTTACCTATAAAGACTACGACTGGACCTTAGATCTCAATAACTGGAGTGAACTTTGATACATAGAATCATCACTAAAACAGGCTTTTGCCACGATTATACTATCGTCAAAATGCTTCTTTTATAGTAAAATAGAATTGTCCCCCTTCATTTGACATTCCGAAGTCGGCCCGTATTCGGACCCCGTCTCTTTTATTTAGAATGTATCGTAGACCTACCCCTCCTGTATTCTTAAAGGTTGTCGAAAACGTTTCGCCTAAATTAGGGGCCACAGTACCTGTAGCGCCAAAAACTGCCCCGCCAAACCTTCCAGCAATTGGAAATCGGTATTCAAGTGCAAAACTAAGTTCAGTATTATCTTGAAAACGCCGATTATTAATGCCCCGGGTACGTTTAGAGCCTAAATAATACAAATCATAAAAGGGAGTTCCCTCGCTGCTACTACCTAAAAAGAGATTGGTTGCAATAACTTGATCCTTCCCGACTTTCTGGTAAAACCGATTGTCAAGTTCGAACTTGGAATAGGTGAAGGAAGACCCTAATAGTTTTGACGATGTAAAAGCCTTGCCCTGTAAATAGAATCCCTTGGTTGGAAAAAAAATATTGTCTCTTGTATCGTAAATTATGCTTAGGCCAATATTCGAAACCGAACCATCCCGCTTGCCTACAACATCGGAAGATTCCAAAGTCCCCCCTTCTTCAATTTTAAGATTGCTAAAGCCGTCGAACTCATAGGCAAGTCCTACCGAAAAATTGGGTATAATTTCACGAAGCAGTGATAATCGCACCCTGGGAAAGGTGACTTCATAAGATTCTTCATTTTCTTCAGGAGCATCAATACCCGTGCCGTAAAAATTATAATAGTATTTGTAAAATCCGAGTTCGCCCAGAAGCCGCCAGCGCTCGTTATCACGATAAAACTCAAAGGGCACATAGACCAGAAATTGCCCTTTGGTCGTATAGCTCAAACCGAACTGGACTGAAGAAGGCCTAGTTTCCCTGGCTTCATCTTTAAGCCAAAAAGTGGCTATGCCCAAACCTCCAAAACCGAAAGCAGTTTCCGGTGTATAAAAAGCTACCGGAAAAGCGGAAATTTTTAAATTCTTCAACGTACTATCTTTAGTGGTTCCTTGTTGATCTTGGGATAGGACGGGGCTATGACAGCCTAGGACAACAAAAAAAAAGATAATTAGTTTTGTAATTTTCATATAGTAATTTAGAATAAAATGAGATTAATTTCGCTTCTAGAGGTATGCGTTAAACTGAGTTGGACAAATTATCCATTAATACCACCAACCCCTAGCCCATTTGATTTGATTACTTGCTTAAAACCTTTTACTCCGTCTATTGGTATTAGAAACCAATCTAAGGGCATAGCCGCCTTTGGTCAAGACCATAGGCTTATGAAGGCATATTATTTACATCCTGCTTTACTTGAAAAACATCGACGCAGAAAGGCATCTAATTTTTAGAAAAATTTTATATCCTACCTAATACACTTGCAGGGGACGTAATACACTTGCAGAGGACAATTCGCTTGTGCTTGTTGAATAAAGAAGATATGTTAAAGGCCTACCGCAAAACAAGGTAACCCTATTATAGGCGCAACCAAGTTATTATGGGAATTCAAAAAACTCTAGAATTTTATTTTCCGGATTTTAGTGTCTTTCGTAGGGCACGTCGAGCAATAAAAACCCGATAACACAAGATGGACATAAAGGAAAGCCAAACAAGGAAAAGTATGTATTCCATAACATCGTTATTTTAGGGTACTATTGGGGTTAAAGTTCATTGTGTTCGATAACATTTTCTGATGTTACTACACAAGCATTGATTTTTTGGGTAGTTAAACTTATGCATTGCCTACATCAATTCCTACTAAAAAGTTAAACCTCTCTTAATTTTTACATTATTCATAACAAAAAGGTGTTGAAATTATATTTATATCACCTTAGAGCACTCCAACCTAAAAAAAATTATGGTTCATAAGACTTCTTTTTAATCGATTTATAAGTTGGCGATGCTTTTTTCGGCGTGCGGTCCGAGTTCATATATGGCTTGGGATAGCTCATTTTTGAGCTTTTTAGCTTTATCAATTGCCCCGGTCGCTTTATAAATCTTTGCAACATACATCAGTACTTTGGGCTCAAATGTTTTTCCTTCAACATTTGCTTCTATAATTTGTCTGGCCTTGCTTTTTTCGCCTTTGTTCAAATAGGTGTAAGCTAGAAGACCGTAAGATTCAGGCGTAGGCCTAAGTTCAACCTCCTTTTGTGCCAGATCAAAAGCCTTGTTCAATTGCCCTGTTTCGTCTACATATATCGAGATGTTGTACCTGTTGTACATATTCCCATACGCAGGATTACTCACCAGCTTAAAATATTGGTCTAGATTTATAAGGCGTTTCAAGTCGTCGTTCAGGTAACCGGCAATCTCAGCTTTTAATAGAAAGTAATCGGGAGCGCTATAGGTCTTCGTTACCGAATCGAGAATACGCATGGCTTCTTCTGGTTTCTTTTCGTGGGAAAAAACGATCCATGCAATTCCTTTCTTAGCGTAGGCATTGTCAGAATCGATTTCCAAAGCTTTTAAATAGTAGGAATAGGAATCTTCAATTCGACCTGCATGACCATAGAAATCGGCTAAATTGGTATATGCCCACAACTGTAAGGCTTCATTATTAGAGGATTTTGCCTTTTTGGTAGCTTTTTCCATAAAATGTATGGCCGTACCGAGATCACCTAGGTGATCGTTCCACTTTGACAGACGGATCAAATATCCAAAATTGGACATGTGTTTTAGACTATCTAGGTATTTTTTCGCCATGTTGTAATTGCCCAATTCCATATGCACATCGAAAAGCAAACTTTGGGAAGCTTCTACCCCACTGTTGAAGGCTCTTGCTGAATCAGCAAACTGAAGGGCTTCCTTAAATCGATGTTGTGAAATATAATTTCTGGCCAATGCCCTATAAATTCCTGCCTTTCCGATGGCAGCAATGTCGGCCGCCTTTCTCAGTACAGCTTCGGCTTTCTTGAGATATTGGATATCTCCCGTATTTTTAAAAAAACGTTCATATTCACCTCCGACAATGCCAAAACTCATCAATTGCGAGCTGTCAGGTCGTATTTTAGAATTCCAAATCTCAAAATATTTAGAGGTGGCCTTACCGTGATTAGCTACCAAATATTTGTCGTAGTCGTTTTTATCGGTAATCTTGTCGGGGTTTTCAGATAGGTCGCAAGAACCCAGTAAAATGAGGAGTATGCCTATTAAAACGTAATTTCTACTCATGTTTTCAAGTTTAGGATCGAGCTGCCCATTATTCAACAGGGTATAGCTTGAATGAGATAATTGTAAAAGTTGGAATAAAGGGAGGGTAGCAAAGACCGCCCTCCCCGCTCCTTCTTCTTCATAGATTAAAATCTTACTCAGGAGCTCCCAAATAAGGGAATGTTTCTGTTGGATTCGCGGTAAAACCCACACCATCCGAGACTAGTCGTGGAAAATTTCCTACACCTTCCACTTCTTGCCCATTAAACCGTGCTCCGTCACCTCCTCCGAAAAGAAGTATAAGGGATACGTCTATAACATCATCCTGTAACGTCCTTCCTGTTAAACCGATGGCCCCTTCGTAATTAGGCGCACCTGAACCGGGGTTAAAATAGGTCGTCGGTAAATCGGGTGCAATCTCCAACACGTCTTGTGCCAAAACGCTGGTCAACACCTCCGCCGTAACAGGGTTATTAGTAAAGCCGTCTTGATCGGCTCCGTTCAAAATATCGCCTAAAATATTGGGTTGATAATTGACATCTTCCGGGTTTAGCCCCAATAGTTGAGCATAAACATCATGCAGTCCTTCTAAACGGTCCTCAAAGTCTTGACGGTACGACTCTTGTATGTTGGCCGGTCTTGCTTGATTATAAAAGTCTTTGAACTCGTCGATTACCAAAACCGTACCAATTCCAGGTCGGCCCATAAAGTCGACTTGGGCATAGGTGCCGGAAAAGTCGGGAGGCGCAATCATATTTTCATCGCAGGGTTGACAATCAGTGCCCCCACAATCGACCCCGGTCTCGTCACCATTCATCAAACCGTCGCTACAAGTAGATTGCGCCATGGTTTCCATAGTATCGTCATCTGCACATCCGACAATCATTGTGGCTGCACATAGCACCATAAACGTAAATTTTATTGTATGTAATTTCATCATGTTATGTTTTTAGATTGTTTATTATTGCTTTCTGTTGGTGGTGACCCACGTCTTATAAACGGAGAGCCCAAGAACATTGGTCGCGGTAGTTTCGCCTAGCATGCTATTTGGTATTTCCACCACTAGAGACATGGTATTGGCACCATCGAAGGTATCTACCGCTTCACCTTCCGGCAAAAAACCTTCAGGGGCGTTCCCGCCAATAACTTTGTTGAACTGGCCAAAATCGAAAAAGAACGGGTCTTGCCTAGGACCGGCGAACAGGGAAACACCAGCTTCCGTTGTTGTGGTCAGGGCATCAGCATCTGAAATAGCGACTTGCCCTAATGGAAAATCAGTCAATACCTCACTTTCCCTTCCAGTCATGTCAGGGGCTGCCGGGCCAAAGAAATACATCGTATCTCCCCTGGGAAGCGCTTGGATTACTAAATCTTCTATCAGGTCGTTATCGGTGTCGATATTGATTTCGGTCAGTACATTTTCATCAAATTCCCCATATGCCAAATCAGGTAAAACGTTGGTCTGCAGGTCTATAATAAATACTGTATTATCAGGATTGGAAGGTGACTCAAATCCATAGAAATCCGAGATATCGGCGGTATTACCTGTCGTTCCAGGTGCATCTATGTGATCAGCCGCCACTAAAACAATGCCGACTATGGTCAAGAATCCAAGACCAATCAAAAGTTTCGTGTTTTTCATTTTAAAGTAATTAGAGGTTAATATTTGCTTTTATCACCCTTACTTACGGTGCTTTCTATTGGAGGTTTGGTTTTAAGTGTTAAAAAAACGTTAATCAAAATTTCGATGGGAATTCTAAACGGTCAACAATAACCCCCCTTTGGGAAATCTTATTCGATTTTGTAGTATTTTGGCTCCCGAAATCAAAGTACGCATGAACCCATCTGCATCTGGTTGGATAGATAAATTTGGTTCCCTAGTTGAGCATGAACGAAGTATATATAGTGATTTTGGCAGCTTATATGCTACGTTGAAACGTTTAGGGTTTGTATACGGCATCAATGTTAAAGTCCCAAAATTCATTGTGCTTCAACACGTGCTCTCCGAAGACGAAAAAGCAAAAATAAATCTGTTAACAGGTCTGTATGGGGCTTTTAGATTGGAAACTAAAGAAAAAGATTTTGCTGTCTTTTTAGAAAGAATTTTCCAATTCTATAAAACCCTTGAAGTTAGCCGCATATCATTTCTTAATAAAATACTTACGGGAAGAAAAACGTCGGCCCAACTCGAAAAGCTTATCGATTCTAGAGTATACTTGGAGGACAACATGATCAGTAAAACCTTTAACAGTATCATTACCAACTCTCTACTGTTCATAGACGTGCTTCTTTTCAAAAGATACCTCAACCAACCTGATAATCTAAAAGCATACGCACAGGCCTTGGAGTATCTCACGATCAATGTCACATATCATGCCCTTAGTTCAAAAGAAAAAAATAAAAGTGATGAACGTCTTGCCCAATTGTTCGAATCATCATTGACCTTTATCGATAGTAACGCCCAAAATTTTGACGGCTCGTATCGTAACCAACTTTTAGAAAGACGATCTGTATGGGAAAACCGCTATTTTTTAGATGTGGCATGCCTTACGGTTTGGGAAGATAAATCGGTGGACTACCAGGAGTCGGAGTTTATTTTCAGCTTGGGTTCGGATTTGGGCATTGAAAACAAAAATGTCATTCAATCCCTAGACGAAATAAAAACGTTCTTTCGCAGAAATTCTAAAATCATTGCATTTTTGAAGGACAATAATTTGGCCGTTCAGTTCTATGACAGTATGTCAAAGGTAGTCAATAAGTTGATTCTTAGAAACAGTAAACGACTATTAATGGAACTCTCAGAGAGCAAAGAATTGGTTTTTTTAATCTCAAAAGCTACGGTTAAAGATTTAACCCCATTAGAAAGGAAAAAGGTTCAAAACCAATTATTGGACATCTTCAAAAGCATACCTTCCCTCGCTATTTTTCTATTGCCAGGGGGGGCAGTCTTACTTCCAATTTTCATCAAGCTTATTCCTAAGCTTTTACCTTCAGCCTTCGATGAAAACAGGGTGGAAAAATAGTAAATTTGGGATAATTACTGCTATAAGAAAAATCTATACTGTTTTATAAATATTTATTTATCAAATATTTATAATTATTCATTCCAACCAAAGCTTGAAGTCCCTAACACGTTCTCTACTCACGATTATTTCTTGGTCTTGATATCGATTTAGCTTGACTTTCAACCGTGAATTCGTATAAGAAACAATGTCTTTTATATGATCGATATTGACATAAAATTTACGACTTACCCGAAAAAATGATTTGGGTTCTAATTCCGATTCCAAATTTTCCAACGTCGTGTCAAGCAGATAATTTCTTCCTTCGGAGGTGGCCAAATAAGTTCCCTTGTTTTCGCTATAAAAACATTCCACTTCATCGGCATTGATAATCTTGAGGTGCTGGCCAACTCGTGCAGTGAATCTCTTTTTATATTCTCTTTCCAAGGGGTTTACCAGTAGCCTTTTGATATCCTCAAAATCAAGTGCCAATTTTTTAGGTCTCCTATCCGTGGAAAGATATTTTTTCACGGCCATCGCCAATTCTTCGTCGTCTATAGGTTTCAACAAATAGTCAATACTGTTCAGCTTAAATGCCTTAAGGGCATATTCATCATAAGCCGTGGTAAAAATAATGGCGCTATTAATTTCGACAGCTTCAAAAATCTCAAAAGATAGTCCGTCGGAAAGCTGAATATCCAAAAAAATAAGGTCCGGGTGCTTATTCTTTTCGAACCAAACAATAGCCTCTTCCACAGAATGTAGCATGGTCGACACTTCGATTTCTAAATCTTTGAGCAAGCGAGACAGTCTTCTAGCCGCTGGTTTTTCATCCTCTATGATTATGGTGGTCATTTTAAATTTTGTTTTTTAACGACAACTTGACTCAGTATTCAGTTAGAAACACTGGTAAACAAATTAATTTATGGACCTTTTTGGTATTCTTCCTTATCTTTTTTACTGTTTTCCCACCGCTTTGCAACCCCTAGCTAACTAGCAAAAAAGAACATCTAGACCCACAAACTTGTATACCTACATCCCTACAAAGGCCAAGGGCATAAATTATGTTGTTCCAAAGTTGCTTAATTATCTTTGGTTCGGGTACTATATTTATGGGCATTCTTTTTATCTTCCTCCATGTATTTTTCGATTTGTCTTTCCTCCCATTCCTTATTGAAAAACGGATTAAAAGAGAATACCTTGGCCGCGTGAAAGGTGAGGCCTATACCCCAAAAAAAAGGAGTCGCCAAAGTACCGAAATTGAAAAGAGCATCCGACAGCCCTTCGCCGCCCCTCGTTCTAGCAATCACTGTTGAAATTAGTATAAAAAGGTTGACAAGAACGTACACTATTGAGTGAATGTAAAAACCCTTTAACTCTTCTACGCGTTTTTTGGCTCTTTGTTTTTTATCTATTCTATTAGATTGCATATTCTGAGTTTTATAATATAGTTCTTTTGAAAAGCATCTTCTTGGGTTTTAGCCTTCTACCTCACTTTCACTTTTGCGTAAATCCGACATTCTATTGCCACTGCCTTTTGTTTTCATCCTCGTTCATAAATTCCTTGATTTTTCGTTCTTCCCAATTTTTCCCAAAAAAAGGATCAAATCCAAAAACCTTCAATGCTTGAAAAGCTAGTCCAAATCCCCAACCGAATGCCGCCCATAAAAACCACGGGTACTGCCATTTATCAACGTAATAGTTCAGTGCGGCCAGAAATGTAATAAAGACAAAATAAGAGATTAAACTGGTGTAAAACTTCTTTATTTTCTCGACACGGTCCTTTGCTCTTAAGTATTTATTTTCACTTTCATAATTTGCCATAATCTTTCGTTTTATTGGTTTATTGTTTCAAATTTCCCTTAAAAACTTACCCTGTCTAAATATGAAGTTCCCAATTGTGGTTTTTAAGAGATGAATTGCATATTTGCGTAAAACTTTTATAGTTTTTCCGTTATACGGAAATTGGTTCCCGTGGTGCTGTACTAAAAGTTTTCATCGTCCATATACTCTCTCATCTTTTTCTCCTCCCAACCTTTTCCTAGTATTGGGTTAAAACCAAAAGCCTCCATACCATGTATGAGTACACCAAAGCCCCATCCGAAAATAGGGAACAATACCCATGGAAAACTCGTCGTTTTATAATTAAGAATCACCAAAAAAGGAATGACTATACAGTATGCCAATACATTACCGTAAAACCCCTTTATATTTTCTACCCGTTGTTTTGCCTTCTCGTAACGCTTATCGGCAATGTATTCTTCTTGGGTTTCCATTTTAGAAATCAATTTAGAGAGAATCGGCAAACACACGCGAAATTCTACTTCCGATCGCTCAATATCCAAGGTACGATCGGTGAGCAGGCCATAGCGCTGACGTATATTGCGAAGTCCTACCCCACTACTCTTTTTAACAACTTGCTTTTCCTGAAGATTGTTGACCACCACCAGTACATTTCCTTCTTCAAATACTTTAATATGTAATGGTCTTTCCGAAGTTACTACATTATGTTTGACGGCATTTTCTAACAAAAGTTGCAACGATAAGGGTACAATTTTACCTTCATGAACTACCGACTTATCAGGAATATCGAACACGATACTGTCTTCGAAACGCATTTTTAAAAGTCTTACATATGTTTTTGCGAATTTCAGTTCTTCGTCAATAGACACCAATTCTTTGCCCTTTTGCTCAAGTACATAACGATAGACCTTTGAGAGTAGGGTCGTGAACTTTTGGGCTTGATATGGATCTTCTTCGATAAGGCTGGTCAACACATTGAGGCTATTGAATAGAAAATGTGGGTCTAACTGGTTTTTTAGTGCATCGAATTTTGCCGAGGCGGCACCCGCAATTATCTTTTGTTCCTTTACCTTGAACTCCTGACGGTATTTATAATAAAAAAAAGCAAAGAAAATCATCGCTACAACGATAGCGACCAACATAGAAACACCGTAGTATTGAAGACTTTGGGCTGCGAGGAAAGCTTGTACGTCTGTTTTTTCAATAATTACTTCATGAACGAACCGAGCTACGAACAAAGCCATTAGGGAAACTACTACCAAAGACCCTAGGGAAATAAAAAAACGTCTGCCAGAGAAGAGGTTTTTATCGAATCTTTGTAGAAGATGCCTAATCAAAAAGGCATCTGCCATATAAATGATAATACTGTACAATAGGTTTATGGCATAGTTTTTTAAAAGTAAGGAGAAATCTAATCCGTTATCATAGTCTCCCCTTATATAATAAATGCAGAAGAATACCACAAAAATTGATGTTCCGACAATAGTCGCCCTAATCAGTTCCTTTAAGGATTTTAGCATAGTATATGGGTATTTGTAAAACGCCTATCGTCGAATAAAGAAGCTTATCCACCATACAAAATGAGGATTCAACCCCTAAGTTAAATAATTATAAAATTCTAGGTATATCCATTGGCATTACCAAGAAGTCATTTTGAAATTCGCTGCCCTATTCAAAGAAAAACGAAATTAAAAAAGAACAGCGGAAGTCTTAAAAAAGGAATTCCGAATTGCCATTATTCCCTACCGAGTTGTAGGCTGTGACGAAACGACCCCAAGTTTTAAAGTACCTTTTCGTTATATTCGTTTTCACATATATAAACCGCATAATACTATGAAGTATTCCTTCACAATAACCTTGTTGATATCTCTTCTTATGGGGATTCAAAACAGGATATCGGCGCAAAGGGTCTACCAAGAGCAGTTTGCCCATACTTTTTCAATCGTAGCTAGGGATAAAAATACCGGGGAAATGGCCGTTGGGGTACAAAGTCATTGGTTCTCCGTGGGTACAATAGTTTCTTGGGGAAAGTCAGGTGTTGGCGTGGTGGCCACGCAATCATTTGTCAACCCTGCCTACGGGCCTAAGGGGCTGCAACTTATGGAAGAGGGGGAAACTGCGGAAGAAGCATTACAAATGCTTACCGCTCAGGATGATGGCAAAAACTTCAGGCAAGTAGGGTTTCTTGACGTTCATGGAAATAGCGCTTCCTTTACCGGAAAAAATTGTGTCGCTTCGGCAAACCATATTATCGGGGATAATTATGCCGTTCAAGCCAATATGATGCTCAATGATAGTGTGGTGCCAGCAATGGCTAGGGCTTTTAAAGTCCATAGTGATTTGCCTTTGGCCGAAAGAGTGGTACAAGTGCTACTTGCGGCACAAAAGGCCGGTGGTGATATACGCGGAAAACAATCAGCCGCCCTTATCGTCGTACATGCCGAACCCGTCAAAAACATTTGGGAAGACAAAAAGGTGAATCTACGGGTAGATGATAGTGAAGAACCCTTAATCGAACTCGACCGGCTGTTGAAAGTCCATCGTGCCTACGAGCATATGAACCGGGGTGATCTTGCCGTGGAGGTCGACAATATGGATAGTGCCTTGGCCGAATACGCCGCGGCAAGAAATCTATTTCCAGAGAACCTTGAAATGAAATATTGGACGGCTATCGCATTGGCCAACAACCATAGATTCAAGGAAGCACTTCCGATATTTAAAAAGGTATTCAAGGAAGACCCCAATTGGAAAACGATGACCAAGAGGCTACCAAAATCAGGTCTTCTAACAATATCCGATGTTGAGCTACAGCGTATTCTGAAGCTTTAAGGTCTCACGTTCCGATAGGGCTTAAGACAGTGTAAAATCAGGTAATTTGATCAGTTCACCGCCTTTTTGTGCCGACTCATGGGCCAATATGCCCACACAGGTGATGTTGGCCGATTGTTTTGCATTTGGGTAGGGCGGCTTTCCCGTAACCAAAGCATCCACGAAAGCGTGTACCAAATGTGGATGGGAACCGCCGTGTCCTGCACCTTGGGTAAATGACAAATGTTCGTGCTCGTCATCATAAACACCTTGGGTGGTAAACGATTGTATCTCTTTAGGAAGCAGCTTGGCAAAATCAGGACTCTCTACCTCCTCCGGAATTTCAGGTTCAGGTTTTTTAGCTGTATGGACCACGAGGGGTTTTCCTTCTATCAACGGCCACTCTACCGATTTTTTCGACCCATATACTTCAAAACTTTCGCGATACTGGCGCGCGACATCGAAAAGAGACCGATAGACCTGTGCGCTCAAATCGGAATCCTTAAATTTTATATGTGTGGTTTCGACGGCATATGGCGAGTTATAATTCGATATCAACTCTTCGCGTATCGTTCCCGATCCGAAACAGGATACATATTCAGCTTCATCTTGGGTCAATGCCAAAACCGGACCCACGCAATGGGTTGCATAATGCATAGGCGGTAGTCCAGGCCAGTAATTCGGCCATCCGTCCATATCTTGCTGGTGGCTGGCCTTCAAAAACTGAACCTTACCCAGTTCACCATTTTCATATAACTCTTTCATAAATAAAAACTCTCTGGCGTACACCACAGTTTCCATCATCATATACGTTAGTCCCGTTTCTTCGGTCAACCGCACAATTTCCTCACATTCTTCGACCGTTGTGGCCATTGGAACCGTACAAGCCACGTGCTTACCGGCCTTTAAAGCGGCAATAGATTGTTGGCCATGGGCTGGAATAGGTGTATTGATATGTACCGCATCTATATCGGGATCTTTTAAAAGTTCTTCATACGAAGTATATCTTTTGGGTACATCAAAGGCATCGGCAATCTCATTGAGTTTCTCCTCGTTTCTTTGGCAGACTGCTACGAGCTCGGCATTGCGATATTTTTTATAAATAGGAATGAACTCGGCTCCGAAACCTAATCCAATAATAGCCACTCTGATTTTTTTATTCTCCATGTCTCTATTCTTAGTCTTTAAACGTTTTCTTTATATGTTGTAACCCTTGGCTGGCAAAGTCATCTTGACTTTTAGCCATCGTTTTCCATATACAAACTGCTGCCGCCAATTCCTTAATCTCGGGGGTAAAGCTCTCAATTACTATAGCACCTTCATAATTAATATCCTTAAGACCTTCCTTAAAATCGGTCCAAGGGGTTAAACCGGTACCGGGTATTCCCCTATGGTTTTCTGAAACTTGTACATGAATCAATTTATCACCTACAGTACGAATCGCTTCACGAATATTTTTCTCTTCGATGGTCATGTGAAAACCATCCAGTAAAACTTTAGCCGCAGGATGATTGATATCGTTTACAAGACGCATCACATCTTCGGCAGTATTGACCATATCGGATTCAAAACGATTCAACGGTTCGAGAGCAATTGAAACACCACTTGACGCGGCCATCTTACATACTTTTTTTAAGTTGGTCACGGCTAGGTCCCACTCCCTTTTTCGTTGTTCCTCGGGTATCATTCTTGCCTTTCCCACTGCTGAATACATAGGTCCGGCAACGAAGTTCACGTCCAAGGTATTGCATAGTTTAAAACACTTTTCCAGATAATCAAAACATTGGGTATGTATCGTGGGGTCTTCATGGGTCAAATCTTTGGTCGGTCCAAATACCCCACAAACCGTCGCTGATAATCCGTTTTCCGACAGAGCCTTTTTGACGGTTTCTCCATCGATAAGGGCCGGATCTTCTACTGGTATCTCGACCAAGTCGTAGCCCATCTTTTTTATTTTGGGAAATAAGGCCAATGTACTTTCATCGAATGGTGATTGCCAAAGCCATGTGCTTACCCCGTATTTCAATTTTCCTTTCATTTTTTTAAATTGGATTAGCCACTACCTTCATTACGCCCTGCATGATACGCCAGTGCCCTGGAAAAGTACATATATAGGGGTATTCGCCAGGCTCCGAAGGAGCCGTGAATCGCAAGGTCACGGTTTGGTCCGGATTCACCAATGCCGTGGCATAGAGTACTTCCGACATTCTAGGTACATAATTTTGCGTAGCCCCGTTGGGATCCATCGCTAGTTTGTCTGCCGCGGCACCTACCTTTGCTTTGGTTCCGGGCCTCACAATGACTAGATTATGTTGCATAAAATCCACATTTTCCAAAACCAGTTCCACGTTCTTTCCTGCTTCAACGACAAACTCTGTCTTATCAAACTTCATTTCGTTTTCTACAGTTTTGATATTAATGACCACGCTGTTTTCTGAATTGGCAACATCCGATGCCTCTGCATCCAATCCTTTATTCATGTAACTTTTTGCAAATACCTCGGCGAGTGAACTTCCTCCAAATGCATTTTTTGGAGTTTTTGAAAAGTCGGTTTCTACTTCATATTTCCAAATTCCCGCAAGTGGGAATTCTTTATCGCTGGACCACCCTCCCACTCTGATGAACATTTGATCGGGTTTGCCATAGAATCCCCCGGGGCCCTCGGCGTCCTCCACTCGAACAGCCAGTACATTTTCTCCACTTTTAAAAAGTTCCTTGTCAATTCTATAATACCGATTTCTAGTATAGTCATCCTCGGTAAAACCAATTTGCTCGCCATTCAGATAAACGATATCCGACTCATCGATAGGGCCTAGTGACAAAATGGTCGATTCTTCGGGCTTAAATTTGAATTTTTTCCTGAACCAGATAATACCATCTATGTCCAGTCCCGCATCTTCAATGGTCTGCGGCAATTCCATCGTTTCCCATGCACTGTCATCATAGTTTTCTGCCTGTCTTTGGTTTTGTCCCAATTTTTCCAGATCCATAGCCGGGTTTGCGGCTTTGAAACTGTTCATAAAACCCGTACTATGTTTTCCGGCCGCGGCATAAGCGGCCTTTGCCAACCAATTATCGGTAAGAACGGGCTGATCTTTGCTTATTTTGAATATCTCCGCACCTAATTCATCAGAGGGTTCCCTTTCCGTGATATAGAGTATAGCCGCCAAACGTACCGCTGGATCTTTATCGTTCAACACATTTGATTTCACTACAGCTTCCACTGATTTTTCAGTACCGGAAAGTATTTGAATGGCACCTCTACGAACAGGGGCAGCAGGATGATAAAGTGCTCCCGCCACCACATTGCGCGCTTCCTTGTTGGTTTCTACTGACACCAAACCATCGATAGTCCATAAGGCATGTAACGCTCCTTTATTCATACCCATATTATCGACCACATTATTGTTCACCATTTTATATAGGTCAGGCAAGACTTCAGTATTGCCATTTTGTACCAGCAGCCGTTGTGCCGTCATTCTCCAGAACATGTTCGAATGATCCAGCGCTTCTACCAGCGCATCCGTATCGGTGGGGTCTAAAACAAACGCTTCCGATTCCTCCGCTCCCTTGGGAATGACTCTCCAAATACGCCCTCTGGACTTGTCCCGTAAAGGGTTTACATAGGCATTTCCATCACCGTTCTCAGCATTGAAACCACCCCTTTCCTTACTTGGTGTTGGGTTGTGCTGTACGATAAAGTTATACCAATCGGCCACCCAAACGTTGCCATCGGGCCCTACCTTTGCCTCCACGGGTGAAACCCACTCATCCGAACTGGCAAACAAGTTGCCTCCGTCCAACTCCTTATATCCTGCACCATCTTTCTGTATTTTAGCCATATGAACCACGCCCCCCGTCGGTTCACACACAAAGGCAATTTTGTTCCAATAATTACTAGGGTACTTCCGTGCGATATAAAAATGGTGCCCGGCGGCGGCCGTAAAACCACCAAAAACGTCTACCTGTCTCACATTGGGGGTAATGGCCTGCATGTCGTAATGGCCATCTATCTTCATGCTACCCTGGGCGGGAATACCCTCTATCTGCTCCAAGGCTGCATTGGGTATTCCTAAAAATACACTGTGCGTATTATTGGCAGTAGAGGCAAAAATGGCATTGTCTTCCGTTATCCCCAATCCCCAAGTATTATTACTAGTATTGGTCAATACTTCAAATATGCTTTTTTTGGGATGGAACCTGTACACGTTTTGGTTAAACTTAAAATCCTTCCCAAAAATCTGACCTTCAAAACCTGAATACCCCACAACTCCATACAGTTGATTATCCATACCATATTGTAGGTTTGATGGTCCTGCATGTGTATCAAAAGTGCCCCAGCCGTCTATCATAACCTCACGTACATCTGCCCTATCGTCTCCATCGGTATCTTTAAGAAACAGAAAGTGCGGTGCTTGCGATACAACGATGCCTCCATCATAAAATGAAAAACTAGTGGGTATATTTAGGTTTTCCGCAAAAACTGTAAACTTGTCCGCTTTCCCGTCGCCATCAGTATCTTCACAAATTTTTACCCGGTCATCACCTACTCCGGTATCGTTTCGCACCGTATTGGGATAATCTACCGTCTCTATAACCCATAGTCGGCCCCTTTCATCCCAGTTCATGGCAATGGGATTGATGATGTCCGGCTCGGAAACGAAGAGTTCCAATTCAAAACCGGCAGGAACCTGAATTAGTTTTTTTGATTCTTCCGCCGTTAAGGGAAGCTGATATTTTGGAGCGGGGTCTCTTTTCTCATAATTAGGGATATTGGGTTTTTCCTCATAGTGCAATGTGGGGATATCTTTGGCAAAGGCCATCCAATTTTCTTTTGCTTTTTCAGGGACCGCCCAAAGAATACCTTCCTTTACCAAATTTTGAAAACCAGGATGGCTCCATGTACGCTCATCATGCCCGTAAGCGGTATAAAATACTTTTCCTTGCCCATAATTCTTTACCCACGTCCAAGGTTCGTGATGTTCACCCTCTACCCGTTCCATCAACACATTGATGTCTTCCGCTATTTTATCGTGGACGTAAGTCTCGTCCCATGTGGAGAAAGGTTCAACGTTTTGCATGATAGGGTGATCCTTTGCTACGATATCCGCGGTGAACGTTCCGGTCCCGTGCTCCTTAAACTGAGCCCCGACCATATCTACGTACTCTGGTGAATTTCTAAAACAAAAACTTGCACAATGCAAGGGTATAAAAGCATGACCTTCACGTACATAGTTCAACAGGGCTTTTTCTTGGGATGAAGATATTTCATCGTGATTGGCATAGATGATCAACCCATCATACAGCGATAATTTCTCGGGATTTAGGTCGTTTACATCTTCCGTGTAGGTAATATTAATACCATCCTTGGTCAAAGCCGAGGCCAATATGGGAAAATAAGCACCTGAATCGTGATGTTCCAAGGCGTGGCCCAAAAAAAGAATCTCTATTCTTCTTGGGCTATCATCAGATTTTTCTTTTTTGGTAGTTCCACAGCTAATACATAAGAAAAGCGTTAAGAAAATACCGAAGGTCGAGCTGTTGAATTTCATGGGAATTGATTTTTTCAACGTCAATTATAAGCATAATTTCTATGAAAAAAACACTGTCACATATCCCATACTGACTTTTTTATATCTTTTAACACTTCTAAAAAGGTTTTTTTTGATAATTTAGAGTATATAGTTTGCTTACGGCATTATTTTAAAACACGATTGTGAAAACTGCCCTTCAAAAGTCTCCCATACCTGAAACCCGAGCCTATAAAGCCAAATTTCTGAAAGAACCTGTTTTCGACCCCAACTGGCATTTTCACTCGGAATACCAACTTTTTTTGGTCTTAAAAGGAAAAGGCACCCGTTTTATCGGAGACAGCGTACAGCCCTTCAAAACGGGAGATATTACCTTTACTGGGCCTAACCTTCCCCATCTTTGGCGCAATGACCAGGATATCGATCAAGCAAGTGATATTGCATGGTCTGAAGGGGCGGTAGTATATTTCAAGGAAGACTTCTTGGGTAGGGAATTTTTACAAACGGAAGAGGCCATTCGTTTACGACAGGTTTTTGCAAGAAGCTTAAGAGGTATCGAATTTACCGGAAAGACCGCTGAAAAACTGGGATCAATGATCAAAACGCTCATATCCCTAAAAGACTTTGACGGAATGCTCTATCTTTTAAAGATACTCAACTTCATCAGCAAGACTAAAGAATATAGGTTATTGGCCAGCCCAGGTTACACCAACACCCTTAAAGAAGCAGACACCGAAAAAATGTATCGTGTTTATGCACACGTCATGAAGAATTTTAAAGGGAAAATGGCATTGTCCGATTTAGCCGAATTGACCAATATGACGCCGACTTCTTTCAGTCGGTATTTTAAGGTACACGCCAACAAATCGTTTTCTGAATTCGTTAGCGAAATTCGGATCGGCCATGCATGCAAACTACTTATCGAAAAGAGGATGAATGTTTCCCAAGCTTGCTACAACAGTGGTTTCCAGACGCTTTCCAACTTCAATCGGCAATTCAAAGCGATCACAAAAAGAACTCCGAGAGACTACAAGAGGGAGTACACCACCAATGAAATTACTCGTCGTTAAGTTCACTGTTTAGTACCGTCGAAATATCGATCATATACATTTGCCGGCCATCACCACCATGTGTTGAATCAAAAATAACAAGGGTACCATCACTACTATTTCTAGGATGAAGGTCGCAGCGCATTTCACCCGTATATTTCTCGGGTTCATGAAACTTGCCGAGGGAAACTTTGGTTCTACTTGGAACATGAAAAAGATAAAGTTCCTGTAGACGTTCATCGCCTTGGGGATATGTATCATTGAGAATCCACTCATTATTGCTTCCATTGATATAGGTATTGTGTCCGTTTACGACCATTATGTCTTCACCGACCGGGGTAATTTCTTCCGTCATATCGGTAAAGAGGTAGAAACCCCATTCTTTTCCCACAGGTTTTGTCCACATACATATTTGATTCGGGTTCTTCCAAATAAAATGGGAGGTATGCCCCGAAGGATCCAAAATGTATCGGTTTGAACCATCAAGGTCGGCCGTCACCATTCGAGTAATAAATCCAGAGGGTTTGATGTCTTTGCCATTACCCTTTTCCTTGCGCCATCGGTGCAGAAACACAAAACGGCTATCATCGGGACTGATTAAAATATGGTTGAACCAATGCCAATAATCAGTCAATACTTCACCTTGATTCGACTGCCTGGCCATTTCGTCTATGGACACTAAAAGTTCCGATGCTCCTGTACTTAGATCGATTTTATAGATTCCTATGTTATCTGGATGCCGGTTTAGCGCAGTAGGGTCAGGAATTCCCGCATAGCCATAGCCGGGCCGTAGTTTCTGAATACGGTTGAATTCGGTTCCAAGAGCAAAGGTTCCGTCGTTGCTAATTGTATAAATGGCCTTCGGAAGTATTCTTTCTTTTTTGGTAAAAACATTGACTATCCTACTAATGTAATGATCATCCTTTATATCGTTCCAGATAATCTCTTCCCCTGAACCAGGAATCCATTGTAGCATACAGCCCTGCTGCCATCCCCAGGCCTTTGTCTCGCCAAGGGGTATCCATTTATTATCATTATGAAGATCTACCATGCCAATGATCAGTCTATCATGTTCGAGAGGTGAACGATGTATCGTATCTACTTCCATGCCCAATACATAACGCCCGGATGGATCTACCTGCAGCTTATCGTAATACCCAAACCAATGCTGTGCGGGGCCCGATGTCAATTTTTTAATCTCTGGTGTCCATTCTTCGACAGTCCCGATATCGGTTTGCACTGTTGATTCTGTCGTGTTTGAGGTCTTTTCCCGGCATCCTAAAATGAAAACAATGAGGAGCACTGAAACATAGTATTTCATAAATTTATATTGATCATTAGGCTAAGAATTTCAGTAAGTACGGTCTGTGAACCGATTGGAATTGGCGAACGGAACTATCCGTGGTACCACTTTGTCTAAAATTAACTATAATTCCCCTTAAATCTAAAAAAGGAGCAGCCCAAAATAGACTGGAAGCCACACTATAGGACTTTGGTTCGAGCACTTCGGCCAGAACGATTTCCGGTATAATTTTTTCTAGAACGAAAATCATTTTTGATTCCTTTAGATTTCAGATCATCGGAAATACTTAAAATACGTCACCTTCCACGACACCTACATTATTTTCCCTTAATTTTATCCCATGGTGAAAACCTTGCAACTGCGTTTACCCCTATCGGAAGTATCTCAAAAAGATATCCTTAAAAAACGAGTGGCCCAAAATCTTGGGCTTTCCGATAATGAATTTACCATTGATGTTCTAAAAAAATCGATAGATGCGAGGAAACCTAAAATTGTTTTTAATTATAAGCTCGCTGTTTACATCGGCGAACAACAACCGGAAAATAAAATATCTTTTGACTACAAGGATGTCTCAAAAGCCAAAACCGTACATATTGTAGGGTTCGGGCCGGCCGGAATGTGGGCGGCACTGCGTTGCCTAGAACTCGGCTTCAAGCCGGTCGTTTTTGAAAGGGGCAAAGACGTAAGGCGCAGAAGAAGAGATCTCAAGGCGATCAATCAAGATCATCAAGTAAATGAAGACTCGAATTACTGTTTTGGCGAGGGAGGTGCTGGCACCTATTCAGATGGCAAACTCTACACCCGAAGCCTCAAACGGGGAGATGTCAGACGTATTTTCGAAAGTTTGGTCTACCACGGGGCAACGGAGGAAATTTTAGTAGAAGCACACCCGCATATCGGAACCAATAAATTGCCCAAAATTGTAAAAAATATCCGGGAAACTATTATTGCACATGGGGGTGAGATTCATTTCGAAAGTCGAGTCACCGATTTTATGGTGAAGGACAACCGATTGAGAGCTTTAGTCGTAAACAATTCCACGGAATACCCTACGGACCGAGTAATTTTAGCCACCGGCCATTCTGCCCGCGATATCTTCTACCTGCTGCATAAGAAAGATATCGAACTATCGGCCAAATCCTTTGCGATGGGGGTACGGGTAGAACATCCGCAACAACTAATCGACTCGATACAATACCATTGTAAAACGGAACGACACGAATTGCTTCCTGCAGCCGCCTATAGTATGGTACACCAGGTCAAGGGAAGAGGCGTCTATTCTTTCTGCATGTGCCCAGGTGGCTTTATCGTGCCCGCCGCTACGGCTCCGGAAGAGGTGGTCGTAAATGGAATGTCACCTTCGAAAAGGAACAATAGGTTTGCTAATTCGGGCATCGTTGTCGAAATCAACGTAGATGAGGATCTTAAGAAATACGCACATTTCGGCCCACTGAAAGGCTTGGAGTACCAAAAAGACCTAGAACGCTTGGCCTATACTGCCGGAGGTCGAAGCCAAACTGCTCCCGGGCAGCGTTTGACCGATTTTGTCGAAGGCCGCACTTCACAAGATCTCAATGCGAGTTCGTATCAACCCGGCCTGCAATCGGCTCCGCTCCATTCCCTTCTTCCCAAGCTTATAGGAAGCCGTCTGCGGCAAGGATTAAAAGCCTTCGGGGAAAAAATGAACGGGTACTATACCGCTCAGGCAAATGTGGTGGGTGTAGAATCAAGAACATCGTCCCCGATCACCATTCCTAGAGACCAATACTTAGAGCATCCCAAAATCAAAGGCTTATTTCCCTGTGGCGAAGGTGGAGGATACGCCGGTGGTATCGTTTCGGCAGCCATGGACGGGGAACGATGTGCCGAAGCAGCGGTTGTAAAGCTTTAGATGAAACATACATCGATCTTTACAAGATAAAAGAACCCAACTGGTCATCGAGCTACCACAAAAGAGCTTTTTCCTAATTTAATTAGACGTATCTTCGCGCCTTATTTAAAATTATGACATTCAAAGAACTCGGCCTCGCCGAACCTCTCCTTCGGGCGTTAGAAACAGAAGGATACTCGCACCCCACCCCCATACAAGAACAAGCCATTCCGATTCTACTAAAAGGAAAAGATCTATTGGGCGTGGCCCAAACGGGAACGGGTAAGACCGCGGCTTTTGGCCTCCCTCTATTGCATCATCTCTATAATTCTAAAAACGGGGTATCTAGAAAACCGAAAATCAAAGCCTTAATCGTCACCCCGACCCGTGAACTGGCCATTCAAATCGGAGATAGTTTTACGGCTTATGGAAGATTTACCGGTCTTAAGAATACGGTAATCTTCGGAGGAGTAAAGCAAGGGCAACAAACCAGGATTTTGCGGCAAGGCATAGACATTCTTATTGCTACTCCTGGGCGTCTTTTAGACCTTTTTAACCAAGGATTCGTCTCTTTCCGCGATCTTGAATTTGTAGTTTTAGATGAAGCGGACCAGATGCTGGATATGGGTTTCATTCACGATATAAAAAAAATAATAGCAAAGCTTCCCCCAAAAAGACAATCGCTCTTTTTCTCGGCTACTATGCCCTCGAATATTGTGGAACTCTCTAAAAAACTATTGGGTGATTTCGAGAGAGTTTCTATTCGGCCACAGCAGGCTACGGCCGAAAAGGTGGAACAAGGGGTCTATTTTGTAAGCAAGAAAAATAAGCCAAAATTACTTGTACATCTCCTACAGGAAAATCCGACCGACTCCGTTTTGGTTTTTTCGCGAACCAAGCATGGTGCCAACAAAATAGTAAAAAAACTAGCACAAGCGGGCATAGGATCGGCCGCTATACATGGCAACAAGTCGCAAACGGCCCGTCAAAAAGCACTTGGACAATTTAAGGATGGAAAGCTCCGAATTTTGATAGCTACGGATATTGCCGCTAGGGGAATCGACATCGATGAGCTGGCTTTGGTCGTCAATTACGATTTACCCAACGTTTCGGAAACCTATGTGCACCGTATCGGCAGAACAGGCCGCGCCAATGCCAGCGGAACTGCCCTATCATTTTGCGACAAAGATGAGCGGCCCTATTTAAGGGATATCGAGAAATTGATCAAGCAAGAGGTACCAAGAATGCCGGAGCATCAATTTGTCGATGATGAGCAAGAGGAACCCGAAACTAGAGGCCCTGTACAAAAATCTAGGAATTCCAACCCGGCAAAAAATCGGAACCGTAGTGGCAACCGGTCTAAAAAATCAAGGTATCGAGGAGGGTCCAATTCAAATAGGAATAGTACTAATCGAAATAAGTCTAGGGGCAGGGATTGACAAAAGTTCAGCATCCGGAATCTTAATCAATACCTGAAAACCCCATAATCTTTAAACTATGGGGTTTTAATTGTCTTTAAGAATTTTAGTTGTCTTTAACGCGCCATTCTTATCAATTTCGCCATATACACATATTTCATGTCCCTCGCGGAAATACCTTCTTGCATCAGTTTTGTTACTGATGGGGTTGCCCCCTCGCTATAGTTTATGTTTTGATTTAAGGCCTGTCCATAATCCTTGAACATACTTACGGTCATGTGCGAGGCATAGGTGTCGCTTCCAATTGGATTTAAAAATCGAATCAATCCCCAACTTATCTTATCCCCGGCATCTACGGCTTTTTGATGTAAGGGCTGAAAGACTTCCATCTCGGCTTTCTCATACGTGGCATAATTCATAAGGTCTACTTTCATCATATCCACTTGTGCCACCGTACCAAGAACCATTTCAGCAGCTGACGAACCCGTGGTCGTTGCAATTTCTTGGGCAAATATACGTACGGCCAAATCCCTTGTTTTAGCAGAACCATTAAGTTTGGCCATAAGGTCGGTCTCGCTCATGGCAGGATAAGCGGCCTTCGCCCTATCCATAAGGTTGTTCCAACTACTGCCGTCCATCATTTTAACGGGGTCACTGTATATGGAAACCGTTAAGTATTGAAAATCCTGCATTTCACCACCAGGTTGGAGCGACCATAGGTCCCATCCGAGAATATCACCTGCTTTAACGCGTTGTTCTTGAATTTTTTCCCAGAATTCTTCCGTTTCCGAATATGCCGCTTCTTGCTCGTTATCGACTTTCATAAATTCAAAAGTAAGGTACAGCGTTTCTTGTGCGGTGACCAGATTACATAGGAGTATTCCGAATAGTAAGAGTACTACTTTTTTCATGTTTCCATTGGTTTATTGATTAGAGGAATCGGATTGGACTACGAACACCTTAATTCATCCATAGGCCAAATTCGTATTCCTAAGTATGGCTCCCCCGAACCATAATCAATACTACTGATGAAAAGTGAAAAAAAAAGGGAAATAAGGACAAATGAATGGTTTTACTGTCCATTTGAGCATTATTACTTACCGAAGTCATAATTGGTAACCCTTAAATTGTGTGAATACGAGCAAATAAATGCTCTTTATGGGACCTACTAATAGGAATGACTTTTCTATTGATCTCAATATGGGTATCGCTCACCACATCCAACTTTGAGATATTCACCATGTATGATCTATGGATTCGTAGGAATATAGCATTCGGTAATTTTTCCTCGAGCACCTTAAGAGTACTTGACAATAGGTATTTTTTTGTGGGTGTGACCACCGTAGCATAATTTCGATCGGCTTCGACATAGAGAATATCAGAAAGCAAAAGTTTCTCCATTTTGCCATTGTGTCTTATAAAAATACGATCGTTCAACACGTGCATATCTATAGGGACCTGAGGTTCTTTTTCTTCTTCCTTCAACTGTTCTACAACAAGAGCGACAGCGCGTTGTAAATTTAATTTGTTGAACGGTTTGGTAATGAATGCCATAGGATGTGTTGCCTTAGCTTTTTCAAAAGTTTTAGCATCATTGTTCGCGGTCAAATAAATAATTGGGATGTCAATGACTTTCTGAATAGAACGGGCGGTTTCTATACCGTTCAACGCCCCTTTAAGATTAATATCTAGCAACAAAATGTCAGGAGTATTATTGAGAACATGGTCAACAGCTTCTTCTCCCCTCGAAAGAATACCCGATATATCATACCCCGAGTTCTTTAGCTGTAACGCAAGGTTCGCTCCGATAATCATATCGTCTTCTACAATTAGAATGGTGGGCTGCTTTTTCATTTTTAGGCTGCTTTTTCAATCTGAAACTGAATGGAGACAGATGTTCCCTGAGAAGTTTTAAGATTCATTTTTCCATCCAATTGCTTGGTCAACAGTGCAATGAGCTGGGTACCAAAACCTGTTCCAGCCACTTCATCACCCGCTGTAAAACCCACTCCGTCATCAATAACCTTCAACTGAAATATATCTGCAATTTTATGTAGACCAACAGTGATTTTCCCCTCCCTATGGTCAGGAAAGGCGTATTTCAGCGAGTTTGTAACCAGTTCATTAACAATAAGGCCGATGGGTGTTGCCGCATCGACATCTAGCTCGAGTTCGGGCATATCGATTTCAATAGCCACTTTACCCACCATTCCAAAAGCATCTACCGTGTACTCCAATAAATTTTCGAAGTAATCTTTCATCTCAATGGAAGTCAAATGTTTGCCCGTATATAATTTTTGATGGATCATCGCCATACTCAACACCCGATGCTGGCTTTCCAGCATGGCATCCGACACCAATTTGTCTTTGATTTGAGCGGCATGTAGGGACAAAAGACTTGAAACCATTTCTAAATTGTTCTTTACCCGATGGTGTATTTCCATGATCAAGAACTCCTTATCGTTATTCTGCTTCTGCAACAGTCGATTCTTTCTTACATTGTTCGCGATGGCCTGATACGAAAGTAGAAGCAAGAGAAGCATTAAAATAGCGATAATAATGAAAAGGGTCTGCCTTGTCTTCTGTCTACTGATCAGAGATTCTTGATGTAAAATTTGACCTTCCTTATCGGCTAAATCCAGTTCTGTTCGCAATAAAGATGTACGCTGATCGGCCTCTGCAGTAAAAATTTGGGCTTTGAGCCTGTCATATTCGGCCATCGCCTTGTAAGCTTGTTGATAATCATGATTCCCTGCATATGCCCTTCCTAGGCCTTCATAGGCTTGGGCGAGGTAAAACCCATCACCGAAATCCTCAGTGGCAATATCAATGCTCTTACGCAGGTTCTTTATCGCTAGCGTGTAGTCACCCCGTTGAATATTCATTTTTCCAATGGAGAGCCATGAGCGCATTAACAGAAAGTCATTGGATAACATTTTTGCATACTTGACAGCATTTACCCCCGCTTCTTCGGCCTCTTGATATGTATTCAGGTAAACGTAAAGATCTAATAGGGATATATAGATGTCGCTCAAATTGTTATAGAAACCATACCGCTCCCCAATGATCAAAGCATGTTCGTAATACTGTTTCGCCTTTTCATATTCCTTTAAAGAAAGATAATTGTTGCCGGCCACATACAGTGTAAAGTCATAGTCAAGATCTGTAATTCCTATCTCTTCAAATATTTCAAGGGACTTCAGGGCATATTCCAACCCAGTCTCTGCTTTGGACTGTTTCCAAAAAAGGTTGCTCAAATCGCTATAGGCCAAGGCAATGGCTTTTCTATCGCGTAACTCCTTGCCAAGTCGTAATGAAATCTCGGCGTAGTCAGTTGCTTTATCCAATCGGCCTCTACGCTCATAGACATACCCCAATTGAGTATTTAGAAAGGCCAAGTCGCGCTTTGCAACTTTAGCTCGGGCCTCATTTAAAACCACTTCGGCACTGTCTAATTTTTCCATTCTCAACAAGACTGCGCCTTGGGTAACCATGAACCGTCCCTCCCAAATTACATGGTGTTGTTCAATGCTCTGACCCAATCCTTCTTTAACGAATTTCATCGCTGTACCCAAATTGCGCGTATGCCAATAATAGGCGAGATCATGTAGTACTGACAACCGAATGGTATCAGACTTGATTTTAGGATACGCTTTTTCCAATATTTTCAAATAGGATGGCCCAAAATTATCGGTGTCGACAAAAACTTTTTTGTAGGGATTTTCGCTTTCTAAATCGATAATCTGAGCAAAACTGGTTCCCCAATTCAGGGTAGAAAGGAATGCAAGGCAAGCTACTTTGTAAAAGAAACTCAGCATTTTAATTTGGTTGGTTTGGAGGGCACTACCTTTAAATGTACGATATAATTCCCAGATTTGGTTAGAAAAAGAATTTAATCGATTCGGACAGTAAAAAGGGGCATTCATCCGTATTCGGCAAACAATTCATTCACATTGCACTTTATTTGAATATATGTTCAAGTTCGCTTTTACATAAAGTATGCAAAATGAAGGTAGCAGCCCTTAGGTTATTTTTTCTAGCCGTCCTTTTCGTCGCCTGTGATGCCAGAAAAGGAGATAGAAGCCATAGGGTAACCGAAAATTTGACCGATAGTGTAATTAAGGTAAGTCTCCACATGTATGTAGATTCTTGTTGGAACAAGGGAGATACCACTTTTTTGAGTCAAGTGGCCACCTATCAATTCGAAAGGAAGCTGAACGGCATTTTGGTTACAAAAACGAAAAAAGAGATGCAAGCACATATGGAACAGTATTTCAATGCTTTTCCTGATTTGCACTTGAAAATGAAAAAATTTCACATTTTGGATAACACCGCTTTTATTGATTGGACTTGCACAGGGACCCACACGGGTAAATTAGGAGAGACAGCTGCCACTGGAAAAAAGGTGAAAATACATGGCTTCTCCCAACTCTTTTTTAATGAGGACGGAAATATGTTCGGTGAAGAAGTGGTATTCAACGAGCTCGATCTATTACAGCAACTTGGCTATACGATGAAGCTCCCTAACTTAAAATGAGGACGCATATCATTGACAAACCAATGTTCATAAACCAACCATTATGAAATCGGCAAAATCGCTATTTTTTATCGTATGGGCATCGACAATACCTTATGATGCACAAGGGTTTCTTGTCAAATTTAAATCTATATGAAGTCATTGAAGGAACGATGTGGCCCGATATGGCCCCATCCTCATATTACGTCTTTAATAGCCTTTATATTTTTTGAAAGGAATTTTTTTCACGACCTAATTTAAACCCATGAAAATGACAAAACTCATTAAAAACCTAATTTTTAGAACCTCTTTCGTCTTGATGCCCATGGTGATCGGATGCACTTCCATTGGTGAAGATGCAACCGATATGGCTACTATCAGAACCAAAATCGAAGAGAAAGAAAAAGCTTTTGCGGAGGCCATCTCAAATCAAGATGTAGAGGCAGTCCTGACATTCTATGCCGATGATGCAGTCAGTATGAGCAATGGCCAACCGGCGGATATTGGAAGAGAGGCCATTAGAAAAGATCTTGTCCAGAGTTTTAACAATCGGCAAAAGGGTTCAGTAACCAATTTTGAGGTGCTAGATGTATTTGGAAACGCAAGTCAAGTTACTGAAATTGGCAAAACCACCGTCAAAGATGCGTCGGGCAAGGTCATCTATACAGGTAAATACATGGCTGTTTGGGAAGAACGTAACGGTGAGTATATCTGCATACGTGATATATCAAACGGAGATATGCCCCGACCTCCAGCGTCAACAAAAAGCATTCACCTCTTCGATATGCCAAAGGGTCTTACTGAAGCACAATGGTCTGATAGTATTAAGGAGTTGAATACGATTATTGCCGATATGGGATATCCTGGTGCTGGTTATGCCTTCTACAAGACTTCGGACAGTACTATAAAGACAAACCGCTATTACTTTGAAGGTGTATGGCCATCGGGTGATGCTTATAAAAAAATACATGAAAATCCGCTTTTCACAGAGGCAAGTGAAAAAGGGGATTCCTTATATGCTAAAATCAAAGCGGTTGAGATTTACAGAAGAATGGAGAAAGTGGATTAAAGGAAAAATTCTTGAAAAAATTTTACAAGAAATATCATAAAACAGGTAGATGAGTTTCGGGGGAGACTCAAATTGACAAGATGGAAGCGAACGAACCAGCTGATGTAAGACTGTCATTAAGTCTACCTGTTTTTTATGTATTCGAGAAATCAAAGGTTCTTTATGGAATATACTCAGTATAGTGTGTATTGGCCGTAGTCTAAAACCTTTAAAAGAAATCGGCTAAAGAATGATGTTTCTAAACGGCAATATCATTATAAACTATAATTATGGTAGAAAGCACAAAAAAGCAACTCGATCCTTCAAAAATAATGCAGACAGGAACGGCTTTCTGGGCATCTAAACTACTGCTCACGGCTACCAACATGGAGCTTTTTACCATTTTGGCAAAAAAAGAATTATCCGGAACAGAAATTCAATCAAGGCTTGGCTTGCATCCAAGAAGTATATATGACTTTTTAGATGCCCTAGTCGCTTTAGGATTTTAAAAAGAACAGGACTAAAAGAGTCTAGTATGTATAGGAATGCTGAAGATTCAGATCTATTTCTTGACAAGAACAAGCCGAGTTATATGGGCGGTATGCTAGAAATGTGCAACAATAGGCTCTATCCTTTTTGGACCGATTTAGAAGAGGGCCTTAAAACGGGATTACCTCAAAATGAATCCAAAACAGGTGAAAAAACGCTCTTTGAAGCAATCTACACCAACGAGGATAAAATTCGGGAATTTGTCAATGCCATGGCTGGCGTTTCCATGGGTAATTTTATGGTCTTTGCAAAGCAATTTGATTTTTCCAACTATAAGACGCTATGCGATATCGGGGGCTCGGGCGGACATTTATCTGCCCAAGTAGTATTAAACAATAAACACATGCAGTGTATTTCATTCGATTTACCTCCCGTAAGCCCTGTAGCCCAAGAAAACGTCGCTAAGATGGCCCTGGATGACAAAATTCGAATTGAGTCGGGCGATTTTTTTACCGATGACTTTCCTAAAGCGGATATCATCACCATGGGTATGATTTTACACGATTGGGGCACTACCCATAAGAAAATGTTGATTAAAAAAGCCTATGAAGCGCTACCTAAAGGAGGGGCTTTTGTGGTTATCGAGAACATAATTGATGACAATCGAAGTGAGAATGCCTTTGGGCTATTAATGTCATTGAATATGCTTATCGAAACCACTGAGGGATATGATTTTACATTGGCTGATTTTGATGAATGGGCCAAAGAAGCAGGGTTTGTTTCGACAAGCCTTATGGCCTTGACCGGGCCCTCAAGTGCTGCAATAGCCATAAAATAATTAAAAATGTATAACGTAAATTAATGGAAAACGACCTACCACCCCAAATAGCTATGACCCAAATGATTTTAGGGTATGTACCGGTCAAAGCGATTCATGCAGCTGCAAAGCTTAATATCGCCGAACTTTTGGCGACCCATGGCCCCATGAATTCAATCCAATTGGCCGAGAAAACCGATACGCATCCAGAAGCGGTCTATCGACTACTACGGGCACTCGCCAGTAACGGTATTTTCAGGGAAGGCGAAAACGGAAAATTTGAATTGACCCCTTTGGCCGAATGTCTGAAGGAAGACAGCCCAAATAGCACGAAGGCCATGGCGCTCTCTGCAGGCAATTTGTTCTACAGGGCCTTTACGGAGCTCATGTACGCAGTGCGGCATGGAGGCGGTGGTTGGGTTGAGGCACTTGGCGCCCCGCCTTTTGAATACTTGCGGGATCATCCCGAAGAAGGCAAGATATTCGATCGCATGATGACCGATATCCACGGTGGGGAAACCGCTCCTATGGTCGATAACTACGATTTTTCTGTTTTCAATACGGTAGTCGATATCGGAGGCGGAAACGGGGAGGTGATTTCCGCCATATTAAATGAAAATTCAAGGACCAAGGGCATATTGTTCGATTTGCCCGAAGTAATCGACAGATCAAAGGAAAACATAAAAGCTGGGGGATTGCTTGATCGTTGCCAACTTTTGACGGGGGATTTCTTTAAGACAGTACCAAAAGGTGGTGATGCATACATACTAAGGCATATTGTTCATGATTGGAACGATGAGGATGCCATTTCCATTCTTACTAATTGTAGAAAAGCAATGGTGCCCCATGGCAAAGTCTTGGTCGTAGAGGCCGTTATTCCCAAAGGAAACGATCCGCACCCTTTTAAATGGCTCGACCTCACCATGCTTATGATCGGCGGCAAAGAACGAACTAAAGAGCAGTTTGAACATATTTTTTCACGGGCCGGTCTGAAATTGGTCCGAATTATTCCTGCGACACCAGCCGTCAGTATCGTTGAAGGCGTAGCGGTCTAAAAGTATTTATCGACAGTAAAAATGAATCGTAAGGTTTCGGATATAAAGAAATCTATATCATGACAGTATTATACCTGGGTAATTAACCAATTAAATGTAAATACAATGAAAAAATTTATGAGCACCCTAATGCTATGGCCGTTATTGGCCATGGCACAAACCAATGAAAGCCCAATTATCGAAAATGTAATGCTGACCGTGAATTCAGAAAAAATCGTTGCATTTGAAGCCGGTATTGCGGCGCACAACAAAAAGTTTCACGCAGATGGCCCGTATGGAGCAAGAGTGTACAGTGTGCTGAATGGTAAAAATGCCGGTAAATATATGCTGATTATGGGGCCCCTAACTTGGAGCGCTATTGATGGAAGACCTGCCAGCAAAGAGCATACGGACGATAATAACAAGAACATCAACCAGTATCTAGAGTCCGAGGTTGAAGTAAACTATATGAAGATGCACCCCGATTTATCAAATTTCTCAAAAGACTTTGAAATTAACAAGGTTTCGGTATTTATGATTGATGTAAAACGTTTCAAAGAGCAAGAGTTTATAGAGAAGGTCTTAAAAAAAGTAGTAAAGATGTATAAGGAAAAAATGCCAGGTCAGATTTATGGCGTCTACTCCAATGAAATGACCAATATGGATGGATTGGATTTTGCCTGGGTCGATTTTTTCAACAGTTCCTCTTGGTTGGGCAAGGAAGACAAATTTGTACAAAATTTCGAGGAAGTACACGGAGCTGGAAGTTTTCAACAATTCATGGCCGATGTAGAAGCTACTACCGATGGCGAAAGAACCGAAATTTGGACCCTTAGAAAAGATCTCAGCGGACCAAGTGCTCAAGTAATGGCAGCAACTCGGCAGTAATTATTTGAATTAGCTATTAAAATAACCTGACCGAACACGCAAGACCTGAACAAGTTCAGGTCTTGTTATTTTACCTAAACATATATCTTTAAAAACCCCTGAAGACGCTCCAAGATTATAAGACAAGCGCCTCTATTTCCACGTATTTATTGTGGGTAAAAGCCGCTCAAAAAAGAATTGAAAAAGTCTCTGAATCTACAACTTATTGTGTTCAGAGCTCGGGGGGATCACTATACTCTTTCTTATAAATACGAACTACGATCAGAAACAAGCTTATCAACAGCGGACCAAAAATAAGCCCTATAAATCCGAAGAGCGGCACGCCTACGATTACTCCGATGAGGGTGATGAGCGGATGCACATTATCCAATCGTTGTAGCAAATACAACCGGATGAGATTATCGGTGGAGCCCACTACCACAATACCGTAAATTAAAATGCCCCAGGCTTGAAAATCATTGCCATTCGAAAGAGTGAGTATGAATACGGGGAGAATGCCCACAAAAGTACCTACGAAAGGGATCATAGAACCCACCGCAACAATAACGAACCAAAATAAAGGATTTTGAATACCAAAGATCAAAAATCCAATAAGTGCTACTACTCCTTGGGCTACTGCAACCAGAGGTATGCCCAGTGCATTCGACTTTACCATTGCGTTAACCTCCTTACCAATAATATCAAGGTTTTCCTTACTTATAGGGATGAATTCGAATAGTGTAGATCGCAATTCATTTCTATTGGTTAACATATAGAAGAGCAGAAAATACATTATACCTATGGCCACCAATATATTAAAAGTACCCCCTGCGAAACTGGAAAGGTTATTGGCCAACCAGCTCGAGGCACCCGAAGGGTCTATTTTAGAGGTAAGATCATAATCGACCCATTTTTCCAAGATGAACATTTGATTTTTTATGGCCTCTACTACACTCTGTGATTTATCGACCGCGCTCCCCACTTTATTCCCCAACATTAAAATCAATCCACCGACCGGTAATAAAATACCGATAAAGGAAACTACCATAATCAAGGTTGCCGCAAGATTGGTATTCCAGCCCTTTGCCACCAACTTGGCCATCCATTTTCTGAAAATAACATAGATGGTGATCGCTCCTAAAATTCCGGAGAGGTATGGTACTAGTTCCAAAAAAATCAGTCCTCCAATAAGAAGAATCAATAAAAGAGTAAATAGTTGACTAATAATTTTAGGGTCGATAGAGCGCATTCCGTCTTAAGGTTAAGGAAGTTGGACTTTCTTTCGACGAAAAGGTAGTTGCAATTCGAATACGAAGCAATAGCGTCGACCATTATTTTTTAATCAAATAGCGCCTTTCGTTACCCCAATCCGATAGAAACAGTATTTACGTGCACATCACACTCAACACATGGCTCTATCCTAGAATAAAAATGCATCAGTTAATAAATTCGAAGCTTGTGAACCCTAGATTTGAGCTAGGCTTCGTGAGGGACTTACACTTTTATTGGGATCGATATACTGAGAGTATATTTTCTATTTTTTCTTCTGTCTGCTGATCGATGTTGATAAACTCAGGGTTATCATGTAACCAAGACAAGGTTCTTTTAATCCCTTCCGCAAATGGTATGGTTGCTTTATATCCAGATACAAAAGTTTTAATTTTGGTATTGTCGAACAATACGCTCTCTGCCTTATCGGCCAAAAGCGTACCCGTAAAAGACGGTTCTACGCTACAGATGAAATCAGAGGCAATGTGCACTATTTTTGCCTCTTTTTCCAAAGCATCGGCCAAAATCTTATAGATCATATTCCAGCTTAACACTTCATCCGAGGTAATGTGAAAAGCATGGCCAATGGCTTGTCTCAATCCCAAAAGACCGACAAAACCTTTCGCAAAATCATCGGAGTGGGTGACGGTCCATAGTGAAGTACCGTCACCATGTACAATGATTTCTTTTCCCGTTAAGATACGATTCGCGGTATTGTATTTATCGAATCCGCCAATAGCTATAGGTATTACAGTGTCATAAGTCAATGATGGTCGTACGATGGTAATAGGAAACTCTTCTTTGCGATACGCCTTTTGTAGCCTATGTTCGCATCGTATTTTGTTTTGTGAATAATCCCATAGGTTGTTGACCAAAGGCGTAGATTCAGTGATTACAGGATAGGTCAACGGCGTTTGATAGCACGATGCCGAGCTTATGAAAATGTATTGCTTGGTCTTTCCCCTAAACAACTGAATATCACGCTCGATGTCTTCGGGCATAAACGCTATCCAATTCACCACCACATCCCATTCATGTTCCTTTAGTTCACCTAAGGCATCCGGTTGGCCAATGTCTCCGATAATACTTTTGGCCCCAACGATCCTTGTATTTGAGTTTCCCCTGTTTAACAGGTATAGATCTATTCCCTTTGCAAGGGCTAAACGGCTAGAAGCCGTACTGATATTACCAGTTCCCCCAATAAATAGTACTTTCATAAAATGATGTTTCAGATATCCCTATAAAAAGTAAGCCCATTTTTAAAAGGGTCATAAAAACCGAACTCCTTGGTACCCCATGCTGTTTCACGAAGCAAAGTATGAGCATGAAATACGCCCATTTCTGAATATTCTTCATATAATGCTTCAATGTGCTCGGTAACGATTCGAAGCATTGGCCGATCGATTTCAATTTCCCATTCCTCGGCAGGGTGCCATTGCAAATGTATTTCAACATCATCTCTTAAAATACCTGCGTACTTAGGTTTTTTTGAATCATCGGCGAAAGCAATCTTAAAGTGCAATCGGTTTACATAAAAGTCCAATGCATCGACTACATCCCAGACAGGAAGCACGGGATGAATCTGATGTAAATATCCTTTTGTTTGCATAACCTAAATGTAATGGTAAATGCCTAAATTGTCAATTCGTATTAAATCTATTCTCATGTTTTTTAAAAATTCGCTTATCGCATGCCTACTTTTTACCCTAACTATAGGTCATGGTCAAAATATTAAGGTAATGACCTACAACATCAAGTATGATAATACTAATGACACCATAAACAATTGGAACTACAGAAAGGCTGCGATGGTCGATTTGGTCGATTACTATGGCCCCGATGTTGTTGGAATGCAAGAAGTACTCCATAATCAACTGACCTATTTAAACGATAACCTAAAAAACTATCAATATGTTGGTGTCGGCCGTGACGACGGAAAACAAAAAGGAGAATACTCTCCTATTTTCTACAATACCAAGAAGCTGAAGCTTTTACAATCGAATACGTTTTGGCTGTCCCCGACCCCAGATAAAGTTTCAGTCGGTTGGGATGCTGCCCTAGAACGTATTTGTACCTATGGACTGTTCGAGGAAATCAAATCAAAAAAGAGGTTTTGGGTCTTTAATACCCATTTCGACCATATTGGAGAAAAGGCCCGTGAAAATTCCGTTCGTTTGATCGTAAAAAAAATAACGGAAACTAATTTACAGAACCTACCGGCAGTTTTAATGGGCGATTTAAATCTAAGACCTGATACTGAACCTATTCAATATTTGAGAAACGAAATGGTAGACGGTAAAGAGAGTTCGAATAAATTGTTTTACGGGCCCTCGGGTACATTCAATGGCTTTGATCAGAATAGAATAATCGACCAGCGCATTGATTATATTTTCGTGAATGACTTTGAGGTTGATGCGTACATACATATTGACGATCGATTGGAAAACAATAAGCATATTTCCGATCATCTTCCTGTACTTGCCACCCTATCCCATTAACTTATAATACACGTTATCTTCTACATTCAAGGCTAAACAATTGGATTTTTGTGTAATGCCCTCGTGGATTCCCTATCTCTCCAACTCGGCCAAAGGTATCTCGACCGCCGGAATGAATCAAAGATGTAACTCTGGGTGAAGAGCCTGTCCTCAAAAAACGGGCTGTTTCAGTATAGGGTACCTCCATGAAAAAACTATCGTTCATCGTAGCTTCAAAAAACTTTTCTACTTTTTAAATATCTGTGAATCCCGATCAAATTCCTGATCGGCGGGATTCGTAGTCAAATCCGTTTTTTTGAAATTGTTCACCTGAAAATAAGAACATGGCAAGCCCTAGATGCTACCATTTTATTGTATGAAATGATGATCGCATCTAGGGCTTGAGATAAGTCTTGCCGTTTTTGTTGAATAAAAAACGGTGAATCCCTTTTTGGTTTTTAAATAGGGGGTCGCTATTTTTTCAAAAAAGAAATCAGAATTTCATTGAGCTTATCTGTATGCGTCACATTGAGTCCATGTGGCGCCCCTTTTATTACTTCGTAGGTACTATTTGCAATACCTTTTGCTGCCTGTTCCCCAGAAGTTGCGATAGGTACGGTCTCATCGGAATCACCGTGAACTATCAATGTCGGAACCGATACATTCTTAAGCTCATTCCTAAAATCGGTATGCATCCAAGCCAAGGCCGTCTGTATGGTAGCCCTTGGCGATGCATGGGATGCTATAATAAAGTCGTACTCCAATTGTGCTTCGCTTACCTTGTCTTTGTTATCGTCGTAGTTGTAGAAACCTTTGTGAAAATTCTTCAAGAACCCCACACGATCTTTTTGGAGGGCATTTTTAATTTCATTCAATGCGTCTTCTGGAACCCCATCCGGATTGTCATCCTTTTTTTTCACCAAAGGAATAATAGAACTGATGAGTGCGGCTTTTGCTACATTTTCTCCTTTGTAATCGGTAAAATAGCGAACGACCTCACCACCGCCCATAGAGAATCCAACAATTATCGCATCTTTTAGTTGCAATTCATCGATAATGGCCTTTAGATCTGTAGTAAGTGCGGAGTAATCATAGTTGCCCCAGGGCGCAGATGATATACCGAATCCTCTACGGTCGTAAGAAATACAACGAAAGCCCTCTTCGACAATTTTCCAAACTTGCTGTTCCCATGATTTTCTGCTTAGTGGCCAACCGTGTATCAAGATTACAGGTTGCCCTTCTCCATAGTCTTCATAAAAAATGTCTACAGGTTCTTTTCCTTTCTTGTTTGTTATAAATGGCATATCTTTAATTTTAATGTTTGTTACAAACTAACCTATAGGTAGTAGAAGCCTTGACTCTATTCCATTTAAAATTGGTTTAAACAAGGGGTGTTGGTTTCTCTCTACAGCAGAAGATTATGTACATACCTGAATATCAACGAAACGAAAACTTATCAGAGGTCAAAACCTTTATTCGTCAGAACAGTTTTGGAGTTTTGGTGAGTCAAATAGCCGGCAAACCGTGGGCCACACACCTACCCATGGAACTGGATGTACAGGCGGAAGGAAAAGACATACTCGTCGGTCATATGTCCAAATCAAACCAGCAATGGAGAGACTTCGCCAAAAACGAGGAGGTACTCTGCATCTTCAACGGCGCCCACGCCTATATTTCTTCTTCTTGGTACCAAAAAGAAGAGGTTCCCACATGGAATTATGTGGCCGTTCATGTGTATGGAAAAATTCGAATTTTGTCTCAATACGAAGTGATGGCTTCGCTACATCGATTGGTCGATAAATATGAGGCTGAAAGTGAAAACCCCGTTTCCTTGAAAAACATGTCAAATCATACTTTAAAGCAAGTTCATGGGGTCGTAGGGTTTCAAGTCGAAATATCGGATTTTCAAGCCAAGTACAAGCTTTCTCAAAATCGGGAGCACGACCACCCTAAAATTATAGAGGCCCTTGAAAAGAGACCAGACGAAGCTAGTAGGGCTATCGCTGAATTGATGAAAGAAAGAAGTGATATTAAAGGGGCTGCGAGCCCTAAAACTTCTTCTAAAAAAGATTGAAATGTCCGACCGCAGAAGATTCATTAAACAAGCTACTTTAGGAGCCACCGCGCTCTCGGTAGCTTCAACCTCAGCTTTTTACGAAATGTCCAAAACCAGCCTATCCTTACCGAGCAACTTAAAGATTTCATTGGCACAATGGTCGTTTCACAGAGCTTTGGAAAAAGGTGAAATGAATGCTTCCGATTTTGCCCATATCGCCAAGCAAAATTTTGGAGTACATGCAGTAGAGTACGTCAACCAATTCTATACGGAAAAGGCCAATAATGAAAAATACTGGGCCGAAATGAAAAAAAGGGCCGACGATGAAGAAGTTACAAGTCTTCTCATTATGGTCGACGAGGAAGGAGATCTAGGGAGCCCTGACCCTCTAGAGCGGATTAAATCGGTAGAAAATCATTACAAATGGATCCATGCGGCCAAAATTCTGGGTTGTCATTCCATCCGCGTCAATGCTTTTGGGGAAGGCGATAGGGCGTCTCTTAAGACATCCTTGATCGATGGACTGGGTAGGTTGGCATCCTACGGGGCCAAGGAAAACATCAATATCCTTATCGAAAACCATGGCCTTCATACCTCTGATGCCAAGTTCGTGGTTTCCATTATAGAGCAAGTGGGCAACCCCTATTTGGGTACGCTTCCAGATTTTGGAAACTGGTGCCTCGCCACCAAATGGGGCAGCACGCAAAACAATACGTGTAGCCAAGTATACGACCGGTATCAAGGAGTATCGGAATTTCTTCCTTTTGCCAAAGGTGTAAGTGCAAAGTCTTACGACTTTGACCTAAATGGTAATGAGACCATTATCAATTACCATAAAATGCTGAAAATTGTAAAAGATTCGGGATTTAACGGATATATCGGTATAGAGTACGAGGGAGAAGCTATTTCGGAACCTGAGGGAATATGGGCCACCAAAAAACTTATCGAAAAGGTCTGGAACGAAATCGGGTAATGCATTCCGTTTACATATTTACCTAATGCTCCGGTTCGGGGCCTTTGCAAATTTCTAAAAAATGGCTTCATTCGAAATAAGTAATCTCGATCATGTAGCGATACGGGTAGCTGATATTGAAACTTCGGTCGATTGGTATACCCAAGTACTTGGTTTAAAAAAATATAAGCTGGAAAAATGGGGTGATTATCCTATATTTATGTTCGCCGGAAAAACAGGTATCGCCTTGTTTCCGGCAAATGTGGAGGATCCGGAGGTTCCCGACACCAAAAATGTTAAGATTGACCATTTCGCCTTTTATGTTACGCGTGATAATTTTGAGAAGGCTAAAATAAAATACAATGAATTAGGGCTAATTTATACCCTTAGCGACCATCATTATTTTCATTCGATGTACACAAAAGACCCTGATGGACATACCGTAGAACTTACGACCTTAGTGGTACCTCCTGATCAGTTCTTTTAACGGGTGTGATGATTTTTTTGAGGGCTTTTATAACCTACGAAAATGAACAGACCACACCTATTTTAAACATTCAATGTATGGCATATGATGAATTTTTAGCGGATAGGGCACGACAAATACTCAGAAGTGAACATATCGCTTTTGAAGAAAAGAAAATGATGGGGGGACTCTGCTTTATGGTCAATGAAAAAATGTGTTTTGGTCTTGATATAGACAAAAACAACAATTCTTCTAGATTGATGTGCCGAGTAGGCGGGGACAATTACGAAAAATTACTTGCTCAACCACATTGTAAGCCTATGGACTTAACCGGAAGGGCCATGAGAGGGTATGTATTCGTTTCTTCTGAAGGTTTGGATACCGATGAACAATTGGCATTCTGGATTCGACAATGCCTTCTTTTTAACCCGGAAGCGACCCGTAGCAGAAAGAAGCCTAAAAAGAACTGAATCGTTTTCTTAGCCATGCGACAGTTTAAAAATAATCCTACCCCTTTCGAAGAGTTCCCTTGATTTTTAGATCCAAGGTTTTAACTTTTTTATATTGCTAAAAATGAGTAACTTATAACAACAATCGTCACTGCATACCGCAGTTCAATAAATAAGGAATCATGGGAACCATTAAATCTTTGAATAAATGGGCCAATGCCCATACGTATTATCCCCTAGACCTACTACGTGTCGGACTTGGGGTTTTTCTTTTTGTGAAAGGCATTGATATCATGTCGAATCATCAACAAATGATAGAGGTTATTCGGCCTTTTGAAGATATACCTGGGGGGATGGGCATTCTGCACTATGTAGCCCCTGCACACTTTGTGGGTGGTTTTTTAATCGTAATAGGCTTACTCACACGATGGGCCGTTTTGGCCCAATTGCCCATTTTGATCGGAGCCATTTTGGTCAATTTCATCGGTACAATGAATACGACCAATTTGATTCTAGCACTCTGCGTTTTGCTAGTTTGTGTTTTCTTTTTGTTGTATGGCTCAGGGAAGCACTCGGCTGACTATTATCTAAAAATGCAAAAGTGAGTTCGACATCTTGTGCCCCGCGCATCACGGCCGACAAAAAAGGGAAATATATCAGGCAATATTACCCCTGAACATTATTTCCCTTCAAATTTTATTTCTCACTCTGCAAGGCTAAGCTTCCAAGGCCCGTTTGACCATTACTTTAGCCAAATGAGTTCGATATTCGGCGTCGGCAAAATGATCTTCCATAACTTCGACACCGTCTACCGCATGTTCGGCCGCATCGGAATCATTGTTGTTTTTATAGGCTTTTTCTACTGCGGTAGCCCGATAGGGAGTGTCCGCGACTCCTGTTACCCCTACTTTGACCCCGCTACCGTCATGAACAACGGCTACGCCTACCACAGCAAATCTTGAGGCCGACTGATAGAACTTTTGATAGTTCCCATGGGCCACTTTGGGAAAGCGCACTGCTGTTATCAATTCGTCATCTTCAAGGGCTGTGGTAAAAATGCCTACGAAGAAATCTTTTGCATCGATCGTACGTTTACCCTTCTTTCCTTCTACTTCTATTTTTGCCTCACAGGCCAGAACAACCGCAGGATAATCTGCCGAGGGGTCTGCATGGGCCAAACTACCACCGATGGTACCTCGATTTCGTACCTGAACGTCACCGACCGTTTCGGCAGCTTGCTTTAGAATATTGACGTTCTTGTAAATCACTTCAGAATTCACAATTTGAGTGTGGGTACAATTGGCACCTATAATCACTTCGCTACCGGTTTCTTCAATAGTATTCAAACCGGAAATTCCGCTGATATCGATTAGTATTTCAGGACGGTTCAACCTTAATTTCATCGCAGGAATCAAACTATGGCCTCCCGAAAGAATTTTTGCATCGAAGCCATGCTCGTCCAAAAGATTTACCGCCTCATTTACCGAAGATGCTTTTATGTAATCAAATTTTGCTGGTATCATGCTCTTTGTGTTTCGTTGTTAATTTTGCATCGCTCTCCAAACTGTCTGGGGTTTGAGCGGCATTTGTATATCCGTTACCCCCAAATGGGCCAAAGCATCCACTACTGCGTTAACTACGGCAGGGGTAGACCCTATAGCTCCTGCCTCGCCTGCACCTTTAACTCCTAAGGGGTTGTGAGGACAAGGGGTAGTAGTTCTGTCCGTTTCTATCATGGGTAAATCATCTGCCCGAGGCATGGCATAATCCATATATGACCCCGTAATCATTTGTCCGCCCTCATCGTATACCACTTCTTCTAAAAGGGCCTGCCCCACTCCTTGGGCGACACCACCTTGTATTTGACCGTCTACAATCATCGGGTTCATGACATTACCGACATCGTCTACGGCGATGAACCGCTGAAGTTCAACAGCCCCAGTATCGGCATCTACCTCTACCACCGCAATGTGCGTACCGAAAGGATAGGTAAAATTGCTAGGGTCATAAAAGCTAGAGAAGTCAAGTCCTGGCTCCAAACCTTCAGGATAATCATGGGGCACGTAAGCTGTCAACGAAACATCACCAAAAGAAATCGACTTATCCGTACCTTTGACCGTCCATTTTCCGTCCAAATATTCGAGATCTTCTTCTGCGGCCTCCAATTTATGGGCTGCTATTTTGGCTCCTTTTTCCAATATCTTGTCGATACTCTTTATAATCGCACTTCCGCCCACGGCAAGACTTCTTGAACCATAGGTTCCCATACCAAAAGCGACTTGCTCGGTATCGCCATGTTCGATTTCGACATCATCCATCGGTATACCCAACTTATCTGCCACGAACTGGGCAAAAACGGTTTCATGGCCCTGACCATGGGAATGGGCACCTGTGAAAACCGATACTTTACCGGTAGGCTGTACGCGTACCTGACCCACCTCATACAATCCGGCCCTTGCTCCTAAAGCTCCGACTACGGCCGAAGGTGCTATACCGCATCCCTCGATATAGGTGGAGATTCCCACTCCTAAAAGTTTTCCCTTCTTGCGAGCCTTTTCTTGCTCTTTTCTAAAATCTTCATATCCGAGCATTTCCAATCCCCGTTTAAGTGCTTTTTCATAATTGCCGCTATCATATTGCAGGGCCACTTGGGTCTGGTACCCTTCTTCTTCTACGCCGTCAAATGGAGGGATGAAGTTCTTAAATCTTATTTCCGCAGGATCCATGCCCATTTCCTGAGCCCCTTTGGATATGATCCGCTCTAACAAATAGGTAGCTTCAGGCCTACCTGCGCCTCGATAAGCATCAACGGGAACGGTGTGCGTAAAAGGCGCCGTAACGTTCAAATGAATCAGTGGGGTTGTATACACCCCTTGAAAGAGGGTACCGTGCAAATAAGTAGGCACAGCAGGAGCGAAAGTAGAGAGATAAGCCCCCATACCGCAATACTCGTCGGTCAGATGAGCAACGATTTTTCCATCTTTATCAAAACCCATTTTCGATTTTACGACATGGTCGCGACCATGCGCATCTGTTAAGAACGCCTCACTTCTATCGGAGGTCCATTTTATAGGGCGACCTATTTCTTTTGACGCCCATGTCAAAAGTGCTTCTTCCGTATAATGATATATCTTACTGCCAAAGCCTCCCCCAACGTCACGAGATACGACGCGCACTTTGTGTTCTGGTATTCCCAAGGCGAAGGCACAGAGTAACAATCGAATCAGATGAGGGTTTTGGGTGCTGGTGTAGAGTGTCCATTTATCCCCATTTACATCGTAATCGGCAATATAACTTCGGGGCTCCATGGCATTTGGCGCCAATCTTTGATTGCGATATTCCATTTCGGTTACGTGATGTGCCTTCTCTAAAGCCGCCTCTACCTCTGCCCTATCATTTCCGATACACCAGTCGAAAGCGGCATTGTTTTCCCATTCATCGTGAACTAGCGGTGCGCCCTCCTCCATAGCTTTTTTGGGATCGGTCACCGAAGGAAGTTCTTCATAATCTACCTCGACCAATTCAACGGCATCGCGCGCCTGCTCGAGGGTTTCGGCTATGACAATCGCCACCGCTTCCCCGAGGTGCTTTATTTTATCTTTGGCCAATAAAGGATGCTTCGGCTCCCTCATCGTCTCTCCATTTTTGAAATCTACCTGCCAACCGCAAGGCACCCCAAACTCACCACATCCGTCCTTAGCGGTAAATACGGCGACCACCCCATCTGCCTTTTCGGCTTCCTCCGTCTTGACGGAAAGAATTTTGGCGTGGGCGTAGGGACTCCGTACAAACGCCGCATGGGCCATCTTCGGAAGTTTAATGTCATCGGTGTATTTCCCGGCTCCCTTTAGAAATCTTGCATCTTCACGTCTTTTGACTGATTTTCCTATAAAATTTCCCATAGCTACTTGTTAATTGTTTCAGCAGCATGCTGAATGGATTTAATAATATTGTGATACCCCGTACATCTACAGAAATTACCCTTTAGCCCATGTCGAATATCTTCTTCCGATGGTTTGGAATTGTGCTTAAGGATATCAGCTGCAACCATTACCATTCCTGGTGTACAAAATCCGCATTGAAGGCCATGTTCCTCCTTAAAGGCGGCCTGAATAGGGTGCATTTCTCCATTTTTGGCCATACCTTCTATAGTGGTTACTTCACTTCCGTTGGCCTGAACGGCCAAAATCGTGCACGACTTTACGGCATCACCGTTCAACGTGACGGTACACGCACCACAGCCACTTGTATCACAGCCGATATGGGTTCCTGTCAAATCCAGATGCTCCCTCAAAAATTGGGTCAAGCTCAACCGGGGTTCGATGTCACGGGTAAATTCTGTCCCGTTTACAGTTAGTGTTATTTCCATACTTGATAGAATTTTGAATTCATATTTTTTTTCAGTTCTTATCCCGTTTTTCGATTTCCTCTTCCATTGACTTGAAAAACTGCTTGGAGAGCGTACTTACTACGCCACTCATAATACGCTGGCCCATACTGGCCAAGGTACCGGACATTTTGGCCTCTCCCGTGTATTGAATATCGGTTTTATCGTCTTCAAGAGGTACCATTTTCATGACAATTTCAGCAATCACATTGCCCATTTTACTTTTTTGATCGATTTCCAGTGTACAGCTTTCGTGTGGAACCTTATCCTTTATGACCAAGTTACCGTTAAAATTCCCTTTTACAGGCCCCACCCTTACCTGGGAGATCGCCTCATACTTGTCCGGACCTTCCTCTTTTAGCTCTTTAATACCCGGAGTGACCTTCTCGAGTACGTTAGGATCCATTACCATTTCCCAAAAAACTGCAGGAGTAACGTTCAAGGTATAATTGCCGTTTATTTTCATACGTTAAGATTAAATTTTTCAAAAGACAGAACCGCAAACCTATAGACACGCGTAGATCATATGAAATAGTAAAACGTGCCTAAAAAATAGTGGAACCTGCCTGTTTGGTTATCAAAATTTAGTTTATGAATATAAAAAATACGATTGAATATTATGACTTTCAACGGTATTTTTTTGTGATATTCTTATATAAGATTATCATTTGTTAAGACATAGATAATTTCGAACCTGATTTTACTGAGGTATGGTGCTATTTCTTCTTCGCTGCACTTGCCAAAGTACTCGCTTCAAGCTTTCAAGATTATGAGCCGAACCCAAAAGATCGATATAGGGAAGGGCGGTTCTCATTCCCAAGGCTTCCGGAGAAAAAGTTGGGCTTCCCGCTAACGGGTTTAACCAAATCACTTTTCTTGATTTCTTGTAAATTATTTGCATCGCATTCTTAATAACTTCAGGTTGCCCAGTATCCCACCCGTCACTTACGATGAACACCATTGTCTTTTTATCTAAATATCGATGTCCGTATTCCGTGACGAAATCCTGCAGACAACTACCAATAGTGGTACCGCCCGACCAATGGGGTACCCTCTCCGAAATCATGTCGAAGGCCTTTTCAAATTCCTGGTTTTCAAGAATATCACTTACTTTATGTAGGGCAGTACTAAAGACTAGGGTCTCTATTTTATCATATGCATTTTGAAAGGCATAGATCAAGTGAACAAAGAATCGGCTATATAGGTCCATCGATTTACTTACATCACACAACAGCACTAATTTGAATTTCTTGTCTTTTAGACGACTATAAACCAAGCGCTGAATATCCCCTCCTTTTCGCATGTTCAACCTAATGGTCCGTTTTAGATCAAGCCTTTTATGTTTATTCGAAGTGATGCGTAAGCGGCTTTTTCGATGTGCCGCTTTTCTTGCAAGCTTTTTCAACAAGCGCATCATCAGGCGAATTTCATCTTCACTCAAGTCGGCAAAATTCTTTTTGGTCAAGACCTCCAAATGACTTAATGAACTGACTTCCTTTTCTTCTTCCGAGGGCTTAAGGTTCAACCAATCTTTAAGGGACTCAAAACGGGCTTCTAACTGTTGTGCCTTAGATTTTTTATCCTTCTTCACCACCTCATCCTTGACTTTGGCATCGGTTGCTTTGGCCAGTTGCTCCCAGAATTCATCATAGAACCCGTCGAACCTTTCAAATTGATACTTGTTTTTTACCAAGATAGCCTTTAGGGCCTGCCTAAAATAATGGGTACTACCTATTGGCAAATAGGTCAGCGCCTTGAGGGCATCGGATTCTTCGGTAACCCCGAGCTGAAAACCACGTCTTCTTAAAAAACGGCATAACAGGGTTATATTGGCCGACAGTTCTGTACGATATCTGATAACAGCTTGAGGCATTGCGTCAACCAATTCTTGATACAACGCCCGTTTTCTCAAGTAGCTCGGAAAGCGCATCTTGAGTATGGCGCATATCTTGCCAGTCTTTGAGTACGACACCCAACGTATCTTCCACCACTTTTTTGTCCAAGTGGGTAAGATGCATGCTTGCGAGAGCTTTGGCCCAATCAAGGGTCTCGGAAATACCAGGGGTCTTTTCCAATTTCAGTTGGCGAAGTTCTTTCATAAACGTACAGATTTGTACTCCCAACTGTTGATCCACTTCCGGCACCTTCGCTCTTACTATGGCCAGTTCCTTTTCAAAATCCGGATAATCGATCCAGATGTACAAACATCTTCTGCGGAGGGCTTCGGAGAGCTCTCTGGTACGGTTACCCGTTAAAATAATTTGAGGCTTATTTTTTGCCTTGATAGTACCAATTTCCGGAATTGTTACTTGCCAATCAGACAATACTTCTAGAAGAAAGCTCTCAAATTCTTCATCTGCCCGATCAATCTCATCAATAAGGAGCACAGGTTTTTGGGCGGCAGTAATGGCCTGAAGTACGGGTCTTTTGAGTAAAAACCGGTCTGAAAAAATAGTTTTTTCAAGCCCTTTGGTATTTTCCCCCTCGGCCTCTTGCATTTTTAAGAAGAGTAGTTGGTGTTGATAGTTCCATTCGTAAAGGGCATGGGTACTATCGAGCCCCTCGTAACACTGTAGGCGTATCAGTTCGGTGTTCAATGCCTTGGCCATAACCTTGGCAACCTCAGTTTTACCGACACCTGCAGGCCCTTCTATCAATAGTGGCTTTTCAAGCTGCATCGCCAAAAATATCGACATGGCGATAGCACCATCGCTAATGTACCCCTGCTTTTCGAGCATTTTTTTTATATCATGTAACTCTTGCGATCTCATAGTATATCCATTAGGGAAATGCTTAAAGTTACTTATAAAAGAGGTAATCTTTACGGAAGCATACATTAAGTCTAGGCATCATAATAAGAAAGTATCGATCTTCTTAAACGGATACCATGAAGTTTTCTATTTTTTGTGGGGAACAATAGTAAGGTAAGGACAGCTCCGAGGACACCTATAAATTATAAAGATGCTTCACTTAGCTTTCTAACCCTACAATTAATTCATTAGCCAGATACTTTTTGCGCTATCATACCCAAATCAAAATAGCGTTTATAGAGTATTAGACTGTCGCGGTGGTTTGTATTGGATATTTCACTAACTTACTAAGGACAAACCAACTTTGAAATCATGCAAACAGCGACCAACTTTGAGATCGATATTTTTATAAGTTATGCGCACAAAGACAATATTAAACAAAACGAAGGGTGGGTAAAAAAGTTTGTCGAATCCCTTCATTTTGATCTTGAACGCTTAACGGGAACCGATATTAATATATGGATCGATGACCGAAAATTGGATGGCAACGAATTTTTTGACCCTAAGATTCAAGAGTCTGTAGATAAAGCGGCCATTATGCTCTGTTTTAATTCTCCGAGCTACCGGGGTTCCGACTGGTGCAAGAAAGAAGTAAGCCTTTTTCACCAAAAATCCTTAAAGGAAGGTTTAGACATGGGCCATAGCTCACGTATCGTGAATGTGCTTCTTTATGATATGCCCATCGAGGATTGGTTGCCCGAATTCGCCGATAGAACAGGATTTCACTTTCATGAAAAAGTAGAAAACAAAGAAGATTGGGTCACCGCCGATCCTTTAGAATTGCATTCCACCGCGTTCAACGAAGAAATGAAAAAGCTTAGAACGGCCCTTTTTAAGCTCATAAAGCAATTTAAAAACCAGTCCGTAGAAAAAGAGGCAACGTCCATAATGGTCGACCTGCCGAGAGACGATGAATTCACCATTTACTTCGCAGATGCCCCAGAATCACTTCTGTCTCTGCGTAAAACGCTTATAAGCAGTCTGCAAAAAAAAGGGTATAAAATAATTTTAAACAGTCAAGACGCCCGAGAGGCCAAAGCCCATGAAGAGGAATGCCACCAAGTGTTGGAACATGCCAATTTGGCCATACATCTCTTAGACCAATACCCAGGACTTGAAATTGAAGGAGATCCGGACAACTGGTATCGGAAAAAACAAGTGGAAGTCGCCCTGAAATCTTCTGTCCCCCAATTGATTTATATGTCTTCCCAAATCGATATCGATAAAATCGAATCGGAACCCTATCGTGTTTTCATACAGTCCCTTGAAAGAGGTACGCCTACCGATGCCTCGGGCAATTCACTAGATAAGAACTATGAATTCATTGTAGACCATAAAAGTGGACTGACTCAAGAGGTACTTAATTTCATAGAAGTACTCATGGAGAAAAAAATGGCCGAAGAGCTTAGTAAAAAAGTGGGAGCGCACGACGAATTGGATATTTTACTTGACTACAATGTAGAGGATAAGTCCTACGCCATGGAATTGCAGAAGTCATTTGACAAGTACAAATTTGTAACCCATTATGCCCCATTGGGCCAAGACCCCGAAAAAAATCAAAAAATATTACAAAGACGGATGGACGAGGTTAAAAAACTCGTTTTTATCTATGGAAAATCTTCGCGCGATTGGGTACAATCGAGAATTAATACCGTTGCCAACAAGCTTCTTTGGAACGACAGCCCCATTGAAGACATTTATATCTATGCCGCTCCCCCAGACAAGGCATCCAACGATGATCTAATGCTAAAGGTCAAAAATATCAATGGTGTTCCCGTTAACATTATCGATTATAGTAAACATGAGGTATTAGATACTAATTTATTGGAACAATTCATTAGCAATATAAAGGGGGAATCAAATGCCAAACAAAACTAATCCGTATGTAGGTCTAAGGCCTTACCATACGGATGAAAATTCGTTCTTTTTTGGACGAGAAACACAAACCTTAGAACTACTTCAACGACTTTATCATCACAAATTTGTGGCCGTAATCGGAAGTTCTGGATGCGGAAAATCTTCATTATTGCGAGCGGGGCTTATTCCAGCCCTCAAAGGAGGCTTTCTTGTCGAAGACAGTAATCGGTGGATCATTGCCATCATGAAACCAGGTGAATCACCCTTGTATAACCTTGCTGAAGCACTTCTAAAAGAGATTGATAAAAAGCCCAAAAAGAATGATGTTCAGCAATTTGTGACTCAAATCGAAGAAGAAGGTATCGATGCAATTCTTGAACGAATACGTCCGCTTAGGGAAAAAGATAATTTCAACTTCTTCCTCTTGGTAGACCAATTTGAAGAATTATTTGCCTTTGCCAAGAAAAAGCCGGAAGACGGTGAGAAAACTAGGGCCGATAGTATGAACGAATCCATAACATTGGTCAATATTCTTCTTGAACTTTCACAGCAGAATTTGATTCCCTTTTATATAGTTTTCACCATGCGCTCTGACTTTATAGGAGACTGTGCCGAATATCATGGTCTGCCCGAGGCTATGAACAAAAGTCAATATCTTGTGCCCAGGCTCTCCCGCCAAGAATTGAAGAAAGTCATTGAAGGTCCGGCCCGGTTATCCGGTAAAAAGTTCAATTCTGCGTTAACGTCAAAACTCACTAATAACCTGGGAGATGTACAAGATGAGCTTCCCATATTGCAGCATATACTGATGCGCATGTGGGAATATGATGAACATCAAGACGAGGCCAATAAAGATGTAATCGGTTTTGAAGATTATGAAGCTGTGGGCGGTATCGAAAAAGCACTTTCCCGACATGCCCAAGAAGCGCTTGAAAATTTATCTTCCAATGAAAAAAAAATTGCCAAAACCTTATTTAAAGCATTAACCAAGATTGATGAAAACAATCGTAAAATAAGAAGACAGGTACGATTAAGTAAACTTGTGGTATTGACCGAAGCCTCGGAAGAAAAAGTGCTAGATGTAATCAATAGCTTTAACGCAGGGGGACGTTCTTTTCTAGTCATCGAAAGTATTGGCGATAGTGATGACAAACTTATCGATATTTCGCATGAAAGCCTGATCCGGCAATGGCGAACATTGCGCGAGCTCGTGGTAGAAGAAGCACGTAATGCCAAACAATATAAGGCCCTATCTGTTAAAGAACGACAATACAAAGCGGGGGAAAGAGCCTTATTGACCGGTATTGAATATGAGAGAACGGAAGAGTGGTGGAACAATTTTACACCCAATAAGGCCTGGGCTTCCCAATACGATACCAATTATGAAAACTGTACCGAGTTTATTAAGGAAAGTAAAAGACAGTATACGATAAATAAAAAAAGGAAAAAATTCAGAACCAAAGTACTCCCTCGAATTATCATAGCAGCGGTGGTAGCTGCAGTTATAGCCGCAGGTTTGTTTTATGTTAAATCACAACAAAAAGAGCTTCAAGATGAATTGGAGCGAAAATTGACCAGCCTTAAGGAAAAGGCCAAACAAGAAAATACCATGGCCGCCTATTCGGACTATTTAGGAGTTTTAACCGATAAGGATAAGGATCTAAAGAAAGAAATAGATTCCATTTTGAACAAAAAAAATGATTCACTGTGGGAGCGAGCCAAAAGATTCAATACTGTTGAGGAATATAATAATTACTTAGAGACAGTTACAGCTTCTGTCGATGAAGAGCAAACCCCCCCTAAAATTATTTATTTTGACGTTGCCAAGGATAATGCGACGAATGCACAGAAAATCATAGAAAATTTAGAGAAACAATTAATTGGGAATAACGTTGGTCCGCCAAAGGATAATGAGTGGGATATTGCCCAAAAAGGCAACACGGTGAACGATTACATCAACTATATGGAATCGAATACGGCACATTATGATGCAGCCTTAAAAAAATTGAATAGCATTGGTTCTAAAGGCTGGCTATTTGTTGGTAGGACCTTGGGTGAGAATAAGGATAATTTGGTTTTAGATAAGGTCTTTGATATAATTGCCAGAAAAGATTCAACTGACAAGATGGAACCGAATGCCATGCTGAAAAAAGGCGACATAGTACAATTGAGAGGTAAGGCCCACCGTAAAATTCGCAAGACGACGAGTTCCAATTCCCAGGATGTCGGGCTAGTACGCGATAACACCAAGTACTATGTAAACGAGGTTGAAATAATGGGAAGCGATGATAATCAAGAAAGAGCTGTTTTCGTTGAAATCATTTTTTGATTTCAACTAGGTCCATGCTCATCTTTTTTAAGTGGCAAATACACATGCTGTACCCCTAACCCATTGAGTTCTTGAAATCGGAGATCAATTTATTTTCAAGGTGTCCTAATTCTAAAGTTCTCCACTAATCTATTCGAATTAATTACAAGGGATACATCACTCCCAAATAGATCTCCTCCTGCACAAAAAACTTTTAATAAAATTTTAACGACTTGCTGGCGTAATTTTTTAAATCAAGTTGTTCTCTATACAAAAGCATTGATTTTTCAAGCTTAAAATTTATGCGAGTATGGAGCGTAAAAAATTTTTAACGCCTATTAGTTCTGGAGCGGCTTTTGCTTTGACCCTTTGTTGTTTCAACAGCTGTTTACGGGAAGAGATAAATCTCATCGATCCATCAGACCTAAACGGCAATACCGAAACCTTAAATCAAGGGGGAAACAATTCCCAAACGGTTTCCAACCCGGATACTGCCGCCCTATCCACAAAAATTCTATTCACCATTGACCTCACCTCGTCGGAAGCCTCAAAACTGGCAAGAAAATGTTTGGAGTAATCCAAGGGTATTTGAGATGTTAAAGAACGAGTTCGTGCTGATTTCCTTGTATATCGATGATAGAAGAGTACTTGAAGAAAATGAAAAATTCAACTTTAAGGTGAAGGAAAATCAACTAAAAGCAATTAATACTATTGGCGAAAAATGGGCCACTTTTCAACACGTCAATTTTGAAACCGCCTCGCAACCGTACTACGTAACAATGAGTCCAAATTTGGAATTATTGAATGCGCCTAAACAGTATACTGGAATTCAGCCTTATTATCAATGGCTACAGGAAAGTCTTGACCAAAATGCCAACTAGCCGTGCACCTCGTCTAAAAAAGTTGAAATTCAACGTTTTTGAACAATTAAATTAGAAGAACCAAGGTTTAAAGATTTTAATCATGCGTAATTTCAAATACTTAGCCATGAAAGTTTGTAAGACCTTTTTCTATATTTTAATCGGGATTGTCACTTTTATTCCTTTCGTCGTCGCATTGTATTGGGTCTCGAAGCAACCAACCTCTTAGGCCATCGGGCCAAATGCTTCAAATAAACTATTTTTAGCAATCTTGACGCTTTGTTTTCTTTATACCTGTAATCCCGTAAAAAACGTTTGAGCACGACTCGACATAGCCGATGGATCATTACACCAGACCTAGATCTGATATGTTGTGCATTCAATGCCCATAAATACGGTCGGTATGTTGTTGTAGTTGCTTGAGACCAATGAATTTCTACCTCAGCGTATTTTTAATACGCTACCTAAGCTAGGCCATATTGTCATTTAACCTGATATTATCTATATATTTTGTTTTTAAATCTTGTTACAATATCAATTTAATAAATATTGAAGATCCTTTTTAATAAATTTTATTGATAGTTTTTATATTTTTACGGGTCTGATTTCTATGCCATGACCATTACTCAATTACAATATGTGCTTGCCGTCGCCGAGTATCAAAATTTCACGTTGGCCGCCGAAAAAAGTTTCGTTACACAGCCCACGCTCAGTATGCAGGTTCAAAAATTGGAAGATGAACTCGATATCTTGATTTTTGACCGTGGAAAGAAGCCTATATCGATTACAGAGGTAGGAAAAAAGATTGTGGCCCAAGCCAAAAACATCGTAAACGAGGCGAATAGGATCAAAGATATCGTCGATCAGGAAAAGGGGTATATCGGGGGCGAGTATGCGCTAGGGATCATCCCAACCGTAATGCCTACCCTATTGCCGATGTTCTTAAAGACATTCATCAAGAAGTATCCCAAGGTGAATCTCATCATCAAAGAACAAAGTACGGAAAACCTTATACGCAACATACAAGACGGTCACCTTGATGCGGCCATTGCGGCCACTCCATTGAAAATAGAGTTTATTAAAGAAAGGCCTTTGTACTATGAGCCCTTTGTCGGTTATGTTCCAAAAAGCCATAGATTGGGAAATGCCTCAAATCTTAGACCCGAAGACTTGGATATCAACGACGTGCTTTTGTTGCAAGATGGACATTGTTTTAGAGACGGTGTTATTAATCTATGCAAAACTCCAAGAAATTTCCAAGAAGAACATTTTCAATTGGAAAGTGGTAGCTTCGAAACCCTCGTTAATTTAGCTGATGAAAATTTAGGAATGACCCTTCTGCCTTTTCTAAATACATTAGAGTTAGATGATGAAAAAAGGAAGAACTTGAAATATTTTGAAAATCCTCCTCCTGCTAGGGAAGTCAGTTTAATTTACCACAAGAGTGAACTTAAAATCCAAATAACAGAGGCGTTACGTGATGTAATAGCGAGTATCGTCAGAGGTGCTATAGCCTTTCAAGACGTCAAGATCATCAGCCCCTTGAGCAAAAATTAAAAAAACCCTCCGATCGGAGGGTTTTTATTATCTTTTTAAATAAATTAAACTTTGTTGAAGTTCTGGTTTATCAGTAGTAAATTGCTCTAACCAGAGTTTAAGTTCCTCGATTTCTTCGGGGAGTAATCTTGAAACCGCTTTTTTCAGTTCTTTTAAAAACAATTTTGTGTCAAAACTAACTTTTTTTAGCACTGTTTTAGAGTACTCAAGCATAGCTCTTGCCATATTTCAAAATGTTAAATTAATTAGTTGTTAGGAGTAAAAACTCCTTCTAAAGTTAAACTATTACGACTATATTTTATTGCGAAACGCCTGTTAAAAGTTAGCTAAATTCTTGTTAAACCCTTTGTTTTGAGCCGATGAGAAGCCTCTCTATAATATTCAACCCCTTAATAACTTGTAGTTTAATTGCGTTCTTCTTTTTGGGGTGTGCCTCTACGACCAGGGCCTTAAGAAAAAGTACCGATGAAATTGTGACATCGCCCTTCTACCAAAACCAGTTCACCGGTTTTATGCTGTATGATCCGGTAGCCCGCGATACCTTATACAATCTAAACGGTTCTAGATATTTCACGCCCGCTAGCAATACCAAGATATTCACCCTATACTCGGCCCTACAGCTTCTCCCAGACCGCATACCCTCCTTAAAGTATGTATTAGAAAATGACACTTTGTATATCGAAGGTACGGGAGACCCGACCTTGCTACATCCATATTTTCAAGATAGTACCGCCATTAAATTCCTGCAAAATCATAAAGATATTGCCCTCTACCTGAACAATTTCGAAGATGCTAAATTAGGGCCAGGATGGTCTTGGGGCGACTACCAGTACTACTATCAACCTGAAAGAGGCCCACTACCTCTTTATGGGAATGTCGTAACTATTTCGAATACAGATTCCCTAAGAGTCACCCCCTTCTATTTTAAGGATAGCGTTATCTCCATAAACTACTCGAAGAATAGAAACCTTGAAAGTAATACCTTCTACTATGCGCTTTCTAGAAACGACACGACCGAAATACCATATAGAACGGACTCGGCCTTGACAAAGACCTTATTAGAATCGTTGCTCGGCAAAGAAATCTCTCTGACTCCAAAAATGCCAAAATCCGAAAAAAATATTGTGTATGGTATTGCTTCGGATTCCGTGTATAAGCGGATGATGCACGAAAGCGACAATTTTTTAGCGGAACAGCTCCTATTCCTTGCCTCATCTACCCTTTTGGATACCTTGAATAGCAATGCTGTACGTGAATACATGATCGAGAATCAGCTTTCCGATCTAAAGCAACCGCCCAGATGGGTCGATGGTTCAGGGCTGTCAAGATATAACCTGTTCAGCCCGGCATCAATTGTGCAAGTATTGGATAAGCTATATCAAAACACGTCAAGGGAACGATTGTTTACCTTTTTCCCGGCAGGTGGGGTATCTGGCACTTTGGAAGATTGGTATGCAGGGAATCCGGACCCTTATATTTATGCCAAGACCGGAAGCCTCAGCAATAACCATTGTCTTAGTGGATATTTGATCACCAAATCGGGGAAAACCCTAATCTTTAGTTTCATGAACAATCACTTCAGAGAGTCGTCATCTGAAGTAAAAAAAAGAATGCAACTCGTACTAGAACAGATCAGGGATACGTATTAGCAAATTATTCCAATAATTTATGAAGAGCGGCATATTGCAACAGGAGAATGGTTTTGGCATCTTTAATCTCGCCCGTACGTATCATTTCCAAGGCTTTTTTAAAAGGATATTCCAACACCTCGATATTTTCGGTCTCATCGGCGGCACCGCCGCCTTCCCCAACTTTCATTTTTGGTTCATAGGCAGCGACAAAATAATACAGTATTTCGGTCACCGAACCTGGTGACATATAGGATTCAAAAACTTTTTCCACCTCGTCTATACGATAGCCGGTTTCTTCTTCAACTTCTTTTTTTATGCAATCTTTCGGATGATCACCATCAAGGAGTCCAGCACATACTTCCACCATCATGCCGTCTTCGTTACCGTTCACATATGTGGGCATACGAAACTGCTTGGTCAATACCACCGTACCCTTTTTTTTATTGAACAGTAAAATGGCCGCCCCATTTCCGCGGTCGTAGGCCTCGCGTTCCTGTATTTCCCATGAGCCGTCGTCTTTTTGGTACTCATAGGTAAATTTGTTCAAAGTGTACCAATTATCGGAAAGCACTTCTTTTTTAATGTTTTTAATTCTATGGTTCCGCATTAAAATAATAGATTACAAACTCCAGCGGTTTCCCACTTCGGAAATCGGCTTGCATGGTTCAAAACCACCAGGAATAGGGTCATAACTAAGTACTTTTTCTCCCATTTCTTCGGAGGTGAAATAGGCCCAAATTGCCATTGCCTTCATGGCCCGATAAAAGCCTATAGGTTCTTGATCACCAACCGAGGTACCCCAAACCCCGGGATTGAACTTTGCCGAATTCGCTTCCTGGCTTTTCAATACTTCGACCCTTTCGGTTTCGCCTAAATTGATAAAATCATCACCATAGTCTTTCTTACACTCGGCATTAAAAACGGCAATCCGATTTCGCATAGCTTCTTGACCTTCTTTATCATAAGTATGGGCGATTACCTTATCGATAAACATATCGACCTTAACGTCCAAGGCTCCAGGGGTATCGGTACGCGGAAGTATCATATCGACCAAAGCAGAAATAGTTTTAGCTTCCTTTTCTTTAAAAAACTGCGGCCGCCAATCTGATCGGGTTTCGTTCTTACATGATTGCAATAGCGATAAAAAAGAAGGCATACATACGGTGGCACCCGCCAAAAACCCCGCTTGTTTGAGCGCTTTTCTCCTGTTCATGGTTTAAATATTTCGTTTTTTCATTTCAGATACGGCGTAATTGGCAGCCCTAGCTGTTAGGGCCATATAAGTCAGGGAAGGATTAACACATGAAGATGAAGTCATACAGGCTCCATCGGTCACAAAAACATTTTTTGCACTGTGCACTTGATTGAATCCGTTCAATACGGAAGTTTTAGGGTCACGGCCCATACGTGCCGTTCCCATTTCATGCACACCGTATCCAGGTGGATGTTCATTGTCAAAACCTAACACGTCTTGTAGTCCTGCTTTTTCAAGCATCTCCACGGCATCATTCTGAATTTGGTTATTCAATGCTTTCTCATTTTCCTTGAACTCGGCGTCGATAGACAAGGTGGGTTGTCCCCATTTGTCGGTTACGTCTTTATTGAGGTACACTTTGTTCTCATGGTAGGGCAAACATTCGGCAAAACCGGTAATGAAAAATTCCCAAGGACCGGGTTTTAAAATGCCATCTTTGAAATCGGCACCGAACGACTCTATATTCGCCGGATTACCGCCCCTAAAACCTCCTCCCTGATAACCGAAGCCACGTAAGAACTTATCGGATCGGGTCTTTTCATCGATATTCACATAGCGGGGAATATAAATGCCATTGGGCCTTCTCCCTTTATAATATTTATCTTCAAAACCGTTGACTTTCCCCGTGGCCCCTACCCTATAGGTGTGATCCATTAAATTATGACCCAATACCCCACTATCGTTGCCCAAGCCGTTCTCGAACCGATTGGAAACTGAATTCATAAGTATTTGGGTCGTACTGAGGGTTGAGGCGTTCACGAAAACGATTTTAGCCGAATATTCAATATCCTCATTCGTTTCTGCATCGATGATACGTACCCCGGTTACTTTTTCTTTGGTGTCGTCATAAATAACGGACTGTACAATGGAAAAAGGTCTGATGGTAAGGTTACCTGTAGCATTTGCCGGTGGCAAGGTGACTGCATTACTGCTAAAATAAGCTCCGTAAGGACAACCCCTACTGCACCTGTTTCGATATTGACATTGGCCCCTACCGTTGTGTGGCTGTGTTAAGTGGGCCACGCGACCAATAATCATATGCCTTCCGGGAAAGTCTTTTTCAATTCTACCCTTCACATGCTTTTCTACACAATTAAGCGCCATGGGCGGCAAAAAATGGCTATCCGGTAGTTGTGGTAGCCCCAGGGGCTCTCCACTTATACCTGCGAATTTTTCAACATAAGTGTACCACGGTTCGATATCCTTATAGCGAATGGGCCAGTCAACACCATGACCGTCCTTTGCATTGGCCTCAAAATCAAGGTCACTCCATCGATACGTTTGCTTCCCCCAAAGCAAAGACTTACCGCCCATTTGGTGGCCCCGTAGCCAAAGAAAAGGCTTGACCTCGGTGTAGGGATTGGCCGCATCATCCGCCCAAAAATGTTCGGTATCTGCACCGACCCAACCCGACCTAATATTCTTGTAATGTTTCTTCTTCTGTTCTGGGGTCAAACCTCCACGATATTCCATGTCCCACGGGTCAAGGTGCATTGTGGGATAGTCTTTTACATGCTCTACAATCGGGCCACGCTCAAGCACCAACGTTCTAAGTCCTTTTTCACATAGTTCTTTGGCGGCCCATCCCCCACTGATACCCGATCCGATTACTATGGCATCGTAGGTCATGTCTTTTTTTGCATCGATGTTATAATTGGCCATAAATTCCGCTATAATTATCCTTCGAAGATAGGGATTATTCAATCAGGCGACAAAAAATTACGATTATCCTAAAAGGTTAGCAGTCTGTTTTCCAGACCGGGATACTGCTATCGAAAATTTGTAACTTACTCCATATGTTAATCGAATATTAATACTTCTAAATCGGCCTCTATTTTGAAAAAATCAATTTTGTTCCTTAACTGCATCTTTCTCTTAATCAGCGGTTGCAACTCAAAGAAAGAGAAAAATGACGTGACAAATAACCTTCCCCGAATTGCAATTGCCGGCCTAGGTATTGAGTCGAGTACCTTTTCACCTGCAAAGACCCAAGAAGAAGCATTTCATGCCAGAATCGGCGATTCGATTTTTACCCGCTATCCTTTTTTTGCTGATAGCTCAACCATCCGAAAACGGGCAGAATGGGTGCCTACACTATTGGGCAAATCATTACCAGGGGGAATCGTTACCCGAGAAGCGTATGAGTCTTTGGTCGGGAAAACCCTCACCATGTTAAAAAATAGTGGCCCCTACGACGGCCTTTTCTTTGATATTCATGGAGCCATGAGCGTAGAGGGCTTAGAGGACGCCGAGGGGGATCTTATCAAACGTATTCGAGAGGTAATCGGACCCGATGTACTTGTATCTACATCGATGGACTTGCACGGCAATGTCTCCGAACGTTTAGCTCGACATTCCGACCTTATTACATGCTACAGGATGGCACCGCACGAAGACGCTTTGGAATCGAAGGAAAGGGCAATTACCAACCTATTGGACCGGCTGGAAAGCGGGAAGGGAAAGCCTGCCTATAAAGTACGTATACCAGTACCTATTCTACTACCAGGAGAAAAAACAAGTACGCGTATTGAGCCAGGTAAAAGCCTCTACGCCAAAGTTCCGGATGTGGCCGATCAAGAAGGCATAGTAGATGCGGCCATTTGGATCGGCTATGCATGGGCCGATGAACCCCGTAACCATGGGGTAGTAATGGTAACCGGCGATGACAAAGATAAAGTAGTTGCGGGAGCGGAGAAGTTGGCACAGGCCTTTTGGGATGTTCGTAACGAATTTGAGTTTGTCGCCCCGGTAGCAACCTTGGAAGAAAGCTTGGCCATGGCTTTGAAAAGCGATAAAAAACCTTATATGATTAGTGATATGGGCGATAACCCGACCGCTGGGGGTGCAGGGGATGTTACTTGGACGTTGAGGGAGCTCTTAGCACGGCCCGAGTTCAAATCGGAAAACGGACCTTCGCTGATTTACGCGTCGATTCCCGGTCCTGAACTGATCAAAGAAGCCCTAAAACTTGGTATAGGCGAGAAGGTTTCTGCCACGGTCGGCGCAGCGGTAGACCATCGATTCGCCCCTCCTTTAGAGCTTACCGGAACTATTACCGCCATTCATGAAGGGGACCGTGATGCAGAAGTAGAAGTCGTCGTTAAAACGGGAAGCATCCACGTCATCGTAACCCAAAAAAGAAAGCCTTATCATCAAGAAAGCGATTTTACCGATTTGGGACTGCAACCTAGGGAAACGGATATCGTTGTAGTTAAAATAGGATATTTGGTTCCGGAATTGTATGATATGCGAGGGGACTGGATAATGGCCTTGACACCAGGTGGTGTAGACCAAGATTTAGAGCGCCTGGGATACAAAAATATTAAAAGACCGATGTTTCCTTTAGATAAAAACATGGAGGAACCCGACCTCAAAGCCCAATTAGTACCCGCATCCGACGAATTATAATATTCTGGGCACAGCACTAGTGGGGTTCGACCTGAAAAATCTTTTCAATATTATATTTTGAGACCGGCTTTTCAAAATATCCTTGTATTGCGGGATGTTCTTTCGCTCTCTGCAGATCTTTGGAACTTGTAAAAGCCGACAAAATGTATATGGCCGTTTTGCTCGATTTACTCGATATGGTTTTCAATTCGTCTAAAAAATCCCAACCGCTCATATTGGGCATGACAAGATCCAACAAAATAATGTCCGGTAACCTTTTACCGTCCTGAATACAATCGGAATACACCTTTAGGGCTACCTCACCACTATCAAAATCAACCACTCTGCATTTAGGATTACCCTGTTCGATGCCGTATCGGGCCGCGAACAAGGAAACGAGATCATCATCTATTATCCATACCAATGGCTTATCGGCCAGTTGCGAGTTAGGATTCATTTCCCCTTAGTTTAGTTGTATCGGTTACTCAAGTGTCGTAAATCTAGTATTTATGCCGAATTAAAGCAAATAGTTGCCGTAAAACTATGGAATACATATCTAAGTACAGGATTGTAATTATATCTTGTTTGGTTATTTATATTACATTTAGGCAAAACCGAATTACAGTTTGTCAAATGGCTAACAACTCTTCAAGTATAATGAAAAGAATCTATCTAATACTCTGTCTACTTTTATCGATGCATACCTATGCGACCGAAAAATGGGAAATCTTTGAATTATCCATGAAAGGGCCCAAAGTTGAAAATCCCTTTACGGATATTAATGTACGCGCAGAGTTCAAATATAAGAATTACTCGTATTATGTAGACGGTTTTTATGATGGGAACCAAACATATAAAATCAGGTTTATGCCTCTATTCGAGGGGGAGTGGAATTATAGCGTTCACAGTGATAGCCCTGCAATTAAATCTTATACAGGTACCTTTACGTGCACCCCGCCCAAGGCGGACAACCATGGGCCAGTATCTGTTCGCGACACCTTCCACTTTGTGTATGCTGACGGACGCCCCTACTACCCTATTGGCACAACGGCCTATGCTTGGGTTCATCAGGAAAAAAAATTGATTCAAGAGACCCTTGAAACATTAGGGAACCATACGTTTAATAAAATACGTATGACCGTCATGCCGAAATATTATGGCCGTTACGTCTCAAACGAACCGCCACATTATCCTTATGAAGGCTCCCAAGATTCAGGTTGGGACCGTAAAAGGTTTAATGTAGAATTTTTTCAACACTTGGAAAAACAGGTCGACGCTCTAAAAGACTTAAATATCGAGGCCGACATCATTCTTTTCCATCCTTATGACAAGTGGGGATTTGATGAGGGAAGCATTGAAGAGAATAGATTCTATCTCAAATATCTGGTGGCAAGGTTGGCAGCCTATCGCAATGTCTGGTGGAGCATGGCCAATGAATACGATATTATGAACAAACCTGATTCGGAGTGGAAATCATATTTTGAACAACTTTTGTTATCAGACCCTTATAGCCACTTAAAATCCATTCATAATGGTAAAGGATGGTACAACCACTCACTCCCATGGATTACCCATTTAAGTGTTCAAACTCCTTTTTTGGAAAAAACCCAGCAATGGCGAGAGACCTATCATAAACCTGTCATCAATGATGAGTTCGTGTACGAGGGCAATGTTCCTTTCGATTGGGGCAACCTGACCGCAGAAGAGACCGTAAACCGTTTTTGGACGATGTACTGCCGCGGTGGATATGCCTCTCATGGGGAAACCTACAGGCATCCGGAAAATATATTATGGTGGGCAAAAGGGGGCAAGCTCTATGGAAAAAGCCCTGATCGTTTGGCTTTTTTACATAAAATTATGCGAGAGGCACCGAGACATGGGCTACAACCGATTCATACCGCTTGGAACAAAGAGACCTATCTCTTTAAAAATGATTCGTACTTTCTGTATTACTATGGAAATAGCCAGCAGGCCTCTGCCCTGCTCAAACTATCGGAAGACAAGAACTATACGTTAGAAATTATCGATGCATGGAATATGACCATAGAGGAGCTTCCTGAAGTATATCATGGTGTAACCGAGATTGAACTCCCCCAAAGACCCTATATAGCGGTGAGGGCCCGATCAATTTCATCTCATTAAACGGTGATCGCCCTGTTCAGATATTTTCGAAAAGGCAACATTTCTTGATAAACTTCGATGACCTTGTCCTCAAAATGGTCTTGTAGAACTTCTTTTGTAGCAAAAGAATGGACGACGGCAAAAGTCTTATTTCGCAATAAATCGATATGCGGGTGGTCATTCGAAAAACCTTTTGGTGACTTTACCAACTTGGTATCCTCGTAAAGTCCGCCGAATACTTTCTTAAATGATGTTTTTTCCAAGATTTCTTGGAGTTCTTCCCCATTATAGTCGATGGCCTCGCGGATACTCCTAAGGCGTTTGGCTTCCGGTCTCCAAAAGCCCCCGGCCAATAACGAACGTTCTATACCTATTTCAATATAAAAATCGCCCGTTCCGGGGCGCTTGTCCAAACCAGAGCCAAAGTGGTCTTTATAGATGGGCTTTTCGGGATGGAACATAAGGTTATTATTGATTCTGTTGATTCCCTTCCTCCCCGGCGTATCGTAATAATCAGGGTCGATCAACCCCATTTTTACGTTCATATGATCGAGCCAACCAATAAAATCGTTTCGTACCTCTTTGTACCAGTTGCGGTGGCTGTCCATCCATTCCTTGGAATTGTTCTTGTTGAGTTCCTCTAAAAAGTGAATTAAATTTTTGAAATCCATGGGTCGAAAGTACGGTATAGCATCCGGAAATTACAAATTAGTCGAGGTAAAAATATGATCCGAGCAACTAAGTTCCCCGCTATACTGTCAAAACCCAAATAGGTTCTGCCCCACTGGCCAGCGGCCATGGTCCGTATTTGAAGTTAAAAGCGATTGTCGCCATCTAGTAAATCGCCCAACCCCCCAAGAATACTGCCCTCACCTTTGTCTTTGCCCCCTCCTTTTGGGGCAGCGGCCCATACTCTACCGGCCAGTCTACTGAAGGGCAAGGATTGAATGTAGACCGTTCCTGGTCCTGTTAATTTGGCAAAGAAAAGTCCTTCACCCCCAAATATTGTATTTCTGATACCTCCGATAAACTCAATATCGTAATCGACCGTTTGGGAAAAACCTACGATACAGCCCGTATCTACCCGTAGCACTTCTCCGGCGCTCAAGACTTTTTTGGCCAAAGTACCCCCAGCATGTACGAAGGCCATTCCATCACCTTCAAGTTTTTGCATGATAAAGCCTTCTCCTCCGAAGAAACCCCTACCCAACCGTTTTGAAAATTCGATTCCTACTGAAACACCTTGGGCAGCGCATAGAAACGCATCTTTTTGACAAATAAACTTTCCGTTTTTTTCTGAAAGATCGATGGGTACTATTTTGCCAGGATAGGGAGAGGCAAAACTGACTAACTTTTTACCTTGGCCAACGTTTAAAAAAGCGGTCATAAAAAGGCTTTCGCCCGTCAAGATTCTTTTGCCTGCCGAAAAAATCTTGCCCAATACGCTATTATCCTGATTCGAGCCGTCGCCAAAAATGGTATTCATTTGAATGTCTGTATCCATCATCATAAAACTGCCGGCTTCGGCTATTACAGCCTCCTGTGGATCGAGCTCAATCTCGACGTATTGCATTTCTTCTCCGTAAATTTGGTAATCTATTTCGTGTGCATTCATGATTTTTGATACGTTTTATGACTATTAGTGCATGGGTATAGACAAAATGTTACAGTATTGACCCAAAATTTATGAGGTAAAGCATCAATCAAGTTACCTGTCCTTCTTTTACCTTAATGGTCCACTCAAAATCAAAGGTCGAAACAACAACTCCTTCTTCATTAACCCCGGTCGACTTCATCCATAAGGTCTGCCCCTCGCCAGTTTTTAGTGTACGATCTATGGCCCCTTGAATCAAATATCCATCTTCACAGGTAAAGGTTATTTTACCGGTCGCCTTTTTGGAAAAAGTAGCCTTATTATTGGCCACAAGCATCGAAATTTTCTTGCCGCTCTGTCGAATCTGGGTAATCACCATAGCCCCTGTACTAAGTTCGGCGGCCATACCCTGTACTGCCCAGAACATAGATTTAAACGGATTTTGATTGAACCATCGATGTCGTACGGTCGTAATAGCCTTCTCTTCATCGAGATGTTTTAGACGAACACCGCACCACCAAGCAGCGGGCAGTTTGAAGAATAAAAAGGTATTGAATTCACCAGTATTTACAGTCATCAGCGTAGCTTTTCAAGCTAAAAGTAGAGAAAATATTCGAAGCTACGATTGTTAAATAAAAGTTAATATTTAGTACTTTGTTTTGCATAGTACCTTTTTTTAGACATATATTTGCATAAGAAATTACTAAGCGATGGAAAGTACATTGACCAAACACGAAAGAAATTTATCGGCATTGATACATGCCTCTACCTTTTCTAAGTTTTTCATTCCCTTTGGAAATTTTATCATTCCATTGGTGCTTTGGACCGCCAATAAGAAAGCTTATGATTATGTAGACCACAATGGAAAGCAGGCCTTGAACTTTCAAATTAGTATGCTGCTCTATTCCATTGTTTTAGGGGCTATAAGCATTCCTTTTTTTATCGGTTTTTTCCCTGACATATTCAACCTTGACTTTTTCGGTTTTGACCGGTTAAACAGTTACAACAACCTCGATTTTCATTTCGACAGCGATAATTTTATGTTCGGCACGTGGTTGTTACCTCTTGGAATTGCAGGATTGGCGCAAGGTGCCCTTTTTGTTGTCAACATAGTGTATACCATTTTGGCAACTCTTAGAACCAACGAAGGACAATTATTCAAATATCCCCTAACCATCAAATTTATAAAGTAAACGGGTACTCATCACACCCGAAAGCAAGGAGTTTAACCATCAATCAATTATGGAGTTTAATCATCAATCAAATCACCTTATGCCGAATGTCATTCGGGTTCCATTCCTTTTAAATAGGCATTCAGTAGACATTCGGCAAAAGAAAAACGAACAGTCAAATCATGCAGAAAACGGTTTCAACAGAACAACGCTTTCCCCCGAAGTCGGTGGAACTGCATAAAAAGCAAAAAGAAATTATGAATGTAGAAAACACTAAAGCCCAGATGCGCAAGGGGGTTCTCGAATATTGCATTCTTTCGATTCTCAACGGAAAAGACAAGTATGCCTCTGAAATTCTTGAGACCCTGAAAGACGCTAAAATGCTAGTCGTAGAGGGTACGATATATCCACTACTGACTCGTTTAAAGAATGCTGGTCTGCTCAGCTATCGCTGGGAGGAATCGACTTCAGGTCCCCCAAGAAAGTATTATGCCCTAACCGAAACCGGTAAACTTTTCTTAAAGGAATTGGATAGTACTTGGGACGAACTGAGAACCGCAACGAACATTGTAACCAAAAACGACTAACCCTGAAACGAACACCCCAAGAAATATTTGGGACAAAACAGCTAAAAAATGAACAAGACAGTAAATATTAATCTAGCCAATATGCTCTTTCACATCGACGAAGGAGCGTACAACAAGATGCAGCGTTATCTTGAGTCGGTAAAACGCTCGTTTGCGAATACCCCTGGCAGCGACGAAATTCTCGCCGATATAGAAGCCCGCATTGCAGAACTTTTTCATGAGAAATTGGAAAACGAACGGCAGGTCATCACCGAGAAAGAGGTCGATGAAGTCATAGCCATCATGGGCCAGCCCGAAGATTACATGGTAGACGAAGACATCTTTGAAGACGAGCCCAAAACGAAATATTCCGAACCCAGAAGAACCAAAAAACTTTATCGTGATACGGAACACAAGTATGTGGCAGGGGTATCATCGGGGCTAGGCCATTATTTAGGAATTGATGCCCTATGGGTACGTCTTTTATGGATATTGCTGACCATCGGGTCAGGAGGCGGTTTCATCATCATCTACGCCCTGTTGTGGTTACTTATTCCTGAAGCGGCTACCACTTCCCAAAAATTGGATATGCGGGGGGAGGATGTCAACATCAGCAATATAGAACGCAAGGTCAAGGAAGGCTTTGATGATGTTGCCCAAAAAATCAAGAGCGTCGATTACGAAGGAGTAGGAAACAAAGTTAAGAAAGGAGGAAAAACCTTTTTTGATACCCTCGGTGAGGTTTTTATGTTCCTCTTTAAGGTATTAGGTAAATTTATCGGTATTCTTCTAATTATAATAGGGGCATCGACCATAATTGGCCTTTTCATTGGATTAATTACTTTAGGTATAGCCGATATGGTACAGATTCCAGGAATAAATTTTTACCATGTTCTGGATGCAAGCAATATGCCCATATGGCTGGTTTCGCTCTTAGGCTTTTTAGCTATTGGCATCCCCTTTTTCTTTGTACTATATCTTGGACTGAAAATTTTGGTAAACAACCTGAAATCGATTGGCAAAGTGGCCAAATTTTCACTGCTTGGCCTATGGTTGCTGGCCATCATACTGCTGATCGTATTCGGAATTCGTCAAGCTTCGGCCCGGGCCTATTCAGAATCGACCGTAAAGACCGAAGCATTGTACTTTCAAGATCTGAACGATACCCTACAAATAAATTTGGCCTCCTATGACCGTATGTATCGTAACAAAAGAAAGGTGAAAATGGCCAACGGAATTACCATAAGCCGAAACGAAGCTGGCGAAGAGGTCATGGTTATGGACGAAGTTCACATTTACCTTGAAAAATCGAAAGATTCCATAGCACGAATCGAGATTATTAAAGAGTCTGACGGCCCGTCTTTTGAAAAGGCCGAAGCATTGGCAGCCAATATTCAATACAATTACGAGATTGAGGGTAATACGTTGTATTTAGAAGACTTTATTACCACAGCGCGAAAGAACAAGTTGATGAATCAAGAGGTGAGGGTAAACTTATATCTCCCCGAAGGCACGGTCTTGAATTATTTGAACGAAAGTAATTACCGTTGTTGGAGAATCCGTTTCGATAACGACAGAGATTTGGGCAGCTGTGACATGAAAGATTTTACATGGAAAATGGGTGCTGATGGGGAACTCAAGTGCCTAGACTGTCCAGAGCCAGTTTTGGAATCTGAAGAAGATTCTAACGACAAGAATAAGGTAATCATCGACGAAGATGGTATAGACATCGATATCAAAGATGGTAGTGACTCGTTTAAACTGAAAATCAATGAGGACGGCGTGGAAATCAAGGCCAACGAAGGTACCATTGATGAAGATATAAATTCTGACGATACGCAGGAAGAACTTCAGAATGAAGAAGAAAGTCCACGGCCTTAAGATTTGTATTTTTGGTTTCCCCGAATACGGTTCATCACCGTTATTCGACAACTCGAGACTTTAAAAAACCATCATCGTTCACAAAATAAGAATTTTATAAAAACAAAACAGCAATCAGTCCCTTCTAAAATGTAAGGGCTTAAAACATCAATCATGACAACCTTAGCACGAATCGCAATCGCATTTTTAATAGCCTTATTTTTGTCTTCCTGTGGAATGGACATTAATTTTGGAAATTTCGGAACCGGTGAAAAAGGAAACGGCCATATTATTACCGAGACAAGAAACGTCAAGGAAGATTTTCAATCGGTCGTAGCTTCCGAGGGAATCGCCGTATACGTTACTCAGGCAGACGCATTCAAAATTGAGGTCGAAGCCGATGAAAATATTATTGACCTCATCGGCACTGACATTAAGAACGGTAAATTACGTATTCATGCTAGGGAAAATATTGGCAACGCTACGAAAAACGTCTATGTTCACCTTCCTGAAATTAGTGCATTAAGCGGTTCCAGTGGAGCTCATCTCAAAACCGAAAGCCGTATTACCGCTTCTAATCTGGATATTGAAGGAAGCAGTGGCTCCCTCATCAATATTGAATTGACCACTGAAAGGTTAAAAGTCGATACCAGTAGTGGTGCGAACTTGAGTATTTCCGGCAATGCCGACCATATCACCATGCAAGCAAGTAGCGGTAGTAATATCAATGCCAAAGCGCTTAAAACATCTATATGCCAAGCCGATGCCAGTAGCGGTGGGAATATTAAGGTACAAGTAACGGAAACTTTATCGGCACATGCGAGTAGCGGGGGCAACATTGCGTATTTGGGCAACCCTAAGGTTCAAACGAAAAAATCAGTTTCCGGTAGCGTTCATAAATACTAGTTACATACCGAAATACGAGATATGACCTGTTGGTATTTTATGAACCTGACAGGTCTTTTCTTATCTTAGGGCCAAATTTATCACATGCGAATAAGTCTAAGAAAATACATACTGCCTTTAAAGCACACCTTCAGTATATCGCGTGAATCACACGACTTTCAAGACACCCTCATCGTTGGTCTGACCGACAATGGAAGTACAGGATACGGTGAGGCGACTTCAAATCCATATTACCACATCACCATCGAGAGTATGATTGCGGAAATAGAGGCCGTTAGAAATGACATAGAGTCGCAGCATTTTGAAACACCCGAAGCTTTGTATCAATTACTTGTCGCCAAAGAACTTTCAAACTTTGCCATCTGTGCCTTGGATCTTGCAGCTTGGGATCTCTTTGGAAAACAAAGAGGAAAACCACTATACCAACTTTGGGGCACTTCGATAGAGAACTATCCTATTACGAACTACACCATTGGCATTGCTTCAATCGACAAAATGGTCGCCAAAATGAAAGAAACCCCTTGGCCTATCTACAAGATAAAGCTGGGCACTGAAGATGATGTGGCCATAGTAAGGGAACTCCGAAAATATTCGGATGCTATTTTTCGCATAGATGCCAACTGTGCATGGTCGGCCGAAGAAACAGTTTATAATGCCCCTTTGCTTAAAGATTTAGGGGTCGAGTTTCTGGAACAGCCTTTACCGGCTTCCGATTGGGAAGGCATGGAGCAGGTGAAGGCAAAAAGCGTTCTTCCCGTTATTGCCGATGAAAGTTGCATTGTAGAAAGTGACGTGGATCAATGTGGCTCCTATTTCGATGGTATAAATATCAAACTCACCAAATGTGGCGGCCTTACCCCGGCCCTGCGAATGATCGAAAAGGGTAAGCAGTTGGGGTTGAAAATCATGGTGGGATGTATGACCGAGTCGACCGTTGGCATTTCTGCAATCGCTCAGCTCTTGCCGCAACTGGATTATGTCGATATGGATGGCCCTCTTTTGCTAAAGGAGGATATTGCGGACGGAGTTGAAATATGTGATAAGGGAAATCTTATTTTTCCCAGATTGGGGGGAACAGGTGTAACTTTACGATCATGACCTACACAATAGATAGCTTTCCAGGAAGGGAAATACTGATTCAGGGGGAACCTTATCTCTATTTTGGAGGTACATCGTATTTAGGGCTGCAAACAGATGAAGCGTTTCAGCATATATTTTTGGAGAACATAAAGAAGTATGGTACCAATTACGGGGCATCGAGAAAATCCAACCTTCGCCTATCCATATTCGAAGAAACCGAAAGGTATTTAGCCGATATAGTCGGAAGCCCTGCCAGCCTTACCCTATCCTCTGGGTACCTAGCCGGTCAATTGGTAGCGCATCGCTTTCATACCGAGTCTTACAAATTATTTTATGCCCCTAAAGTACATTCGGCTCTTTTTGTACCCACGGTATCGGCGAGTACCGTCAAGGAGTATACTACCTTCACGGCATTGAACATAGCTGTTCGTGCACATTTGGCCTCTAACCATAACAAATCGACCCCCGTGGTGTTTTTGGATGCCATAGATTTTTCAGGTTGCAACTATCCCGACTTCGAAGCTTTAAGGATATTGCCCTTAGAAGATATCATAGTTGTAGTCGACGATTCACACGGCATTGGAGTGGTGGGGCAGAATGGTGGAGGGGTCTATAGAAAACTCCAAGAACTCAAAATGAAAGAACTGCTGGTGTGTTGTTCTTTGGGCAAAGGTTTCGGAATACAGGCCGGTGCCATATTCGGCACGAAAGATCGCATCTCGAGTATGCAACACGCCCCATTATTCGGAGGAGCTAGTCCCGCTACTCCTGCAGCCCTGGCCACTTTATTGGAAGCAGAGCCTATTTTCGAGGCCAATAGAAAAATTTTACAAGGGAACTTGGCCTTTTTTCTTGCCAATCTCACTAAAAAGAAAAAATTTACCTTTATGGAAAACCATCCAGCTTTCAGCTTTTCCGATCTCCAGCTTACCGAATACCTTGCGGCTCATAAAATTGTTGTAACCAGTTTTCCGTATCCCGATGAGCACTCACCGTTGATGAGTCGCATTGTTATCAGCGCCGCCCATAAAAAAGAGGATATCGAACGTCTTTTGGACTGCATCAATATCCTACCTTAAGCAAGATTTTGCCTTACTCCGTATCCCAAAATATGCGATCAAGCAATGTCACCTCGGGTACATTATTACCATTTCGACTGGTCTCACTGTCGGGATAAGGTAATCTTCTAATGAACTGCCCGGATAGATCAGGGTTCAAGTTAGCGGGCAAGGTAAAGTTTTCGTATTGATAGTCAAATCGTCTGGCATCATTCCAAGATTCAGGATGCAGAAATAACGCCACCCACTTTTCCTTGAAAATATCATTAAGCGTAAAAGCGCTCTCTCCCATACTCACATCAGGCCCTGCCAAATAAGTGTCTATATCGGTCTGCGGCACTCCCAACATATTCATATGGGCTACAATGCCATCTAAATATGCCTGATATGATCTGGACTTATCCGTCGCAAATGCGGCTTCAGCTTCAATAAATTTTTGCTCGCTATACGTTGCGATCAATATGGGAGAAGTAACCGAAGTATAATATTGTCCTTCTATCAAAGTAGAACGAGCGCCCTGTTCTGGCGCGTCTCCCCTACCGGCACCGTTTTCTGTACCGATATATTGACCATCATCGGTGGCACCCACCATAAGGGGTAATCTAGGATCCACGGTATTGTATGATGTTCCGTCCAAGGCCTGGATAAATTGTTCGGAAATCCAGCCCCCCAATAATAGATCCGCATTGTCCCTGGCCACCTCTGCCCAAGGATTAATGGATTGCTCAAAGAAATTCACCCCCGCATTGTCGTCTCCAGATTGAAAGCCATTGTCTACCGATGCCAATACCTCTTCTGAACTATAGCTTCCTGTATTCTTAAGATGAATCATATACCTTGCCTTAAGCATGTTTGCGAAGGCCAGCCATTTTGCTACATCTCCTTGGTAGATAAAATCATCACTTCCCATTGTCGCTGTCGTTTCACCATTTAGATGTGAAATGCCTATATCAAGGTAATTCATGACAACCCCATACAGTTCTTGATCTGCATCATATTTAGGGGTTACCGTCTCAAAATTGAAACTTTCGGAAAAGGGAATATCCCCAAAAATATCTACGGTCATGCCCAAATTCAAGGCCATCAAGACTTCGGCAGCGCCTTGATAGTGCCCTGCACCTTGCTCCTCGGCCTTATCGATCAATACCGTTAAATCCGTCATCACATTATACAGACTGAACCACGTATTATTATTGCTCACGGGTTCCATGGTGTCTGAAGCACTAGCCGGGTTGGGCGATGCCAAATATTGCACATAATTTGAAACGATATCCCCAATACGGTAGACATTCAAAGCCGATTCATAAGTACTATTGATCATCAAACCCGATATGGGCGCATCTTGAGGGTTATTGGGGTTCTCATTGACATCTAAATATGAATCACATGCCAAAACCATAAACACCAGCCCAATGGCAACTATTCCTTTTGTTCTATTTATAATTTTCATTTGTATGTTTTTTTAGTTCGCCTAAAGCTTTTAAGTTCGATAGCGTTGCGTTCGATTATAATCCGAAATTAAAGGTTAAGAAATAACTTTGCGTACCTGGAAAACCAAGGCCCGTAAACCCAATGGCATTTCCTCCGGCGCCGGCCGAAAAGGATTCAGGATCAAAACCATCCCACGGGGAATACAGAATGATATTATTAGCGGCCAAGGAAACCCTTAATGACGAAAATGGTATTCTATCTAGAATCTTATTCCCTAGAGTATAAGTCAATGAAATATTTCTGAGCTTGACGAAACTGGCATCCTGTACAAAGTTTTCGGTAATGCCCCTGTAGTCATTTCGCCAGAAACCGGCTCCGTAATCCCTACCGTCGGGGCCAACACCCTGCCCCAACCAAACTTCTTGGGTATTGGCCGAACCATCTTCCAAAACCCCATCGAAAATCCTCAAATCATTTCTGGCCAAGGTATACTCATTCTTTCCAAAAGCGGAGAGAAAATTATCGTATTGGTTATACTGTTCGACATCGGCCCTGAAATCAATTAAGAAGTTCAATTCGAAATTTTTATAGGTCAGTTGGTTTCTCACCCCTCCTATCCACTTCGGAACGGCATTTCCTAAAATAAGTTGATTGGCATTTCTTTCGGGAAAGCCATCGTCACCGATAATAACGGGCAGCCCACGCTGCAAAAACAAGGCGTCTTCATCAGCGCCAAATCGCTGATAACTCGTTCCGTATAAATTCCCATACGCCTCTCCTTCAATTAGTTTCATGGTAACCGTACTGCCCGCATACCCGAACTGACTGCCTACGACAATTTCTTCTATGCCCTCTCTAATGGCCTTGATTTCATTATCATTTTTCGACAAATTGGCAGTAGTGGTCCATTGAAAGTTATCGGTCTTAATAATATCAACACCGAGTACGAGTTCGACACCACTGTTTTCAATCTCACCTGCATTCGTAATATATTCTGAAAAACCGGTGCCGTCGGAAATAGGAACGGGAATAATTTGGTCTTCGGCATTCGACTTATAATAGGTTACGTCAATATCAAGGCGGCTCTGGAAAAATGACAACTGAGCTCCAAATTCGATTGAGGTAGTCAACTCCGGCTTCAAGGAAGGATCCCCGAAAGTACTGTTTCTACTGAAACCCACCTGACCATCAAGCGGGAAAACAGACGGGGAAACAAAGGTCGCTCCCAAAATATGGGGATTTGTATCTTTACCTACTTGAGCCCAAGAACCCCTAAGTTTACCGAACGTAAACCATTGAGGGAGCTCAAAACTTTCGGAGAAGACATAACCTAGATTGACCGAGGGATAGAAAAAGGAATTATTGTCTTTTGGTAATGTGGAAGAAATATCATTTCTACCCGTTAAGTTAAGGTAGAGAAAGTCTTTGTAATTGACCATCAAATCTCCGTAAAACCCTACCAACCGTCGAATACTTTTATTTTGACTTGCGAAGATTTGTCTTGTATTGTTCAAATTATAGAACTCAGGTATCACAAAATCCTCACCTGTAGCGGTGACCCTATCGAATTTTCGTTGAAAAATATCGTTACCCAACCTTAAACTGGTGTTCCAGTCGTCGTTCCATTGCTTCTTTAGAGTAACATAGAGGTTTGAAGTGATATCTTTACTATTGATTCTAGTTTCTTCGATGAATCCGGTAGAACTAAGAGAATTCTCCCCATCAATACCTTTTGGGCCCGGTGTAATCTCGGAACGCATATCACTATAGAAATCCGTTCCGATTCGGTAGGAAAGCATGAGCCAATCGGTAGGGCTATAATTAAAATTTAAATTTCCGATGACACGATTTACGTTGTCTTCATAGGTACTGAAACGGGCATCGTAAATTGGATTTGTATTACCGTATGTCTTCATGGTTCCATCTGGATTGATATAGTCCCTAACATCTTGAGTTTCGGCCCAATACATCATTCGTTCCATGAACCTGTCGTGGGGCACTCTGTTACCTCCTGAATTGGTATAATTGATTGAACCACTAAAATCGAACTTCTCACTTACTTTTACGGTTCCTGAGAGCTTGGCCGAAGTTCGGGCCCAATCGCTGAAAGGTATTATCCCTTTTTGGTCAAACCGGCCGAAAGAACCATAAAAGGTCGCGTTCTCCCCACCTCCGGAAATGCTGATACTGTGGTCTGACTGAACGCCCGTGTTAAAGGCCCTGTTCCAATTGTCTTGATATTTGTGACCCGGAACGGTCTGTGCCACTTCGGAGATAGGTGCTCCCCATGAAGGCCAAAAACTGGTAGGATCGTATTCCCCGCTAAATCCTTGTCCGTATTGGGTTTGCAATTCCGGAAGCCTGTTCAATTCCTCGAATCCTACGGAGGTGTTGAGATTAATCCTTACTTGACCTTTCTGGCCCTTTTTCGTTGTAATAATTACCGCACCATTTGCAGCCCTGACACCGTACAAAGCAGTGGCAGCCGCCCCTTTTAGTACCGACATTGATTCTACGTCCGCTGGATTGATATCGGCTGCCCTATTCGAAAGGCCCCTAGGCGTATTAGGTGATTCTACAGTAGAATTATCGATAGGCACCCCATCTATTACGAATAAGGGTTGATTATCGGCAGCTGGATCTAAAGAGTTAATACCCCGGATAATAATTCTAGCACTTTGACCGGGGGCCCCGCCAGAATTCGTTATTTGAACCCCGGCTACCTGCCCCTGAAGGGCATTGACCAAATTGGTCTGTTTGGTTTGCGAGATGGCATCGGCATCTATACTTTGTGCCGCATAGCCCAAGGCTTTCTTTTCTTGGGAAATACCAAAAGCGGTTACGATTACCTCATCCAATTGTTCCGAATCCTCCTCCATTGAAACATCAATTACCGAATTTAGACCGACGATGATTTCTTTGGGTTCCATTCCGAGATACGTAAATTCAAGCGTATCACCAGTCTCCGCTGTAATCGAATAATTCCCATCGAAATCAGTGGTAGTACCGCGAGTCGTCCCGGAAACAATGATGCTTACCCCAGGCAACGGTTGACCAGAAGCATCGGCAACATTGCCGGTTATAGTTTGCCCTAAGACACTAGAGCACCCTAAGAGTAAAAACAAGATTATAGTAATATTCTTCATAGTGTTTCAAGTTAATTCTTCTATATAAAAGTAAGAATTAATGGCATCAATCTTAGTGGAAACCCTATAATTATGAAAATCTCAAGAAGAGAGGTCCGATTTTGAACAATTGTAGAAGACAACTCCAAAAAAATAAAAAGATCTACTTAGACCAACTACTTTAAAATATTGATATGTTAATATATCACCTTAAAAATTAAGAATATTTTAAAATAAATTGTACCTTATTATGGTAAAACTATTTAAGAACCTCAAAACACTCGAATATGAAAAATTCTATCAAAACTGTTGTTTTGATGTTAGTCTTTGTTTCTCTTGCAGGACTCACTTCCTTAAAACCTCAGAACGCGAATTCCCTAGAAGGAACTTGGGAATTGATCAATCGTTATAATTGGAAAGATGGTAATGTCACCGATACCCTTCCTAATACAAACGGTTATAGACAAGTAAAAATCTACAGTAAAGATAAAGTGATGTGGACCCGTTATTCTCCAGATGACCCCAATGAATGGTTCGGGTATGGATCATACACCAATACCGAAGACCGACTTGAAGAAAGGTTGGAATACGGCTCAAAGGTGATGATGGCCATTCAGGATACTATCGAAGCATTCCGGTTCGAGCTACAGCTCGATAAAGACACGTATAGCCAGATTACGATCGATGAGGAAGGTAATCGCACATTTTCAGAAAATTACAGACGAATCGATTAGAATTTAAAAAAGAGCGGAAATCCGTAGAGATGGACTTCCGCTCTTTTTATCCTTGAAACGTATAGTGTATTAACCGACTTCTTCAGGTGTTTCGATAGTAGCCAAGTACCGTTCGGCATCGAGAGCGGCCATGCAACCGGTTCCCGCAGCGGTTACGGCCTGCCTATATTCCTTATCCTGAGCATCGCCACTAGCAAAAACACCAGGCTTGTTGGTTTTGGTACTCTTTCCCTTTGTAACGATATATCCCGTTTCATCCATATCAAGTTGCCCCTTAAATATATCGGTATTAGGTTTATGGCCTATGGCAATAAAAAGTCCGGTAACGGTAATTTCTTTTTTGTCTCCTGTCTGATTGTTCACAATCCTGAGCCCCTCGACTACTTGATCCCCTAAGACCTCATCAACTTCGGTATTGTACAAAATCTCGATATTCTTAAGGTTGTTTACCCTATGTTGCATCGCCTTCGAAGCCCTCATATAATCTTTACGAACAAGCATGGTCACCTTACTACAGATATTGGCCAAATACGAGGCCTCTTCAGCGGCAGTGTCCCCGGCTCCCACGATGGCCACGTCTTGTCCCTTATAAAAAAAACCGTCACACACTGCACAAGCCGAAACTCCTCCTCCTCTTAAGCGCTGTTCACTGGGTATATTAAGATACTTTGCCGATGCTCCGGTAGAAATTATAATGGTCTCTGCCTCTATTGATTTGTTGTCATCAATGGTAGCTTTGTGAATGCCCCCGACCTCATCACTTAGCTCGACCGCTGTAACCATACCGATACGCACATCGGTTCCGAAACGTTCGGCCTGCTGTTGCAACTGTACCATCATTGTCGGGCCATCAATACCTTCGGGATACCCAGGGAAATTATCTACCTCCGTCGTCGTTGTCAACTGCCCTCCAGGCTCCATACCGGTATAGACCACCGGCTTTAAATCGGCGCGAGCCGCATAGATAGCCGCCGTATAACCTGCGGGGCCTGACCCAATAATCAATGTTTTTATCCTTTCAATCTTTTCAGACATGTCTAAAACTTGCTTTAAAAATTAGTGTAACAAAAGTAGCCTTTTTATAAAAAAACGAATCAACGAGTTATTAAAAGTTTTCCTCTTTTGGTCGCTATAGCTCCTTAAAAATTACAAGTCGAGAAAAGTTCGAAATATTCTTCGCTAAGATGAGATATATCAATCTTACTTGAGAGGATCTAGCGAAACTTAGTTCAGAAACCAAACCTTTCTATTTGTAATCCGTAGGTATAGGTAAGAGCAACACAAAAAGTATGAAAATTCAAAAATTGAACAGTATCCTCATCGAGGATTCCCCATTGCATTGCAAAACCTTGACAAAAATGGTAAAACGCCATCCGAATCTGACTTTACAAGGATATTGTCGTAATGCTTTTAGAGCCCAGCAAATGATTACAGATCTGGATATTGACCTTATTTTTCTTAATATAGAAATACCCATAATCAATGGTTTCGATTTTCTAGAAACCTTGGAAGAGGTTCCTCAAGTAATTATCGTTAGCGATTCAGATAAATATGCGTTAAAAGCCTATGAGTATGATGTTACTGATTATCTATTGAACCCCATTTGCATCAATAGGTTTGAAAAAGCTGTAAAAAGAGCTTTGCAAAACCAAAAAGGGTCTCTTTGTGAACAAAATGATAAACATTTGTTCGTGAAAAGCAATTTTAGAAAGGTTAAAGTTAGATGTAACGAAATAAAATGGATAGAGGCCTTGGGGGATTACGTGCGTCTGGTAACTGAAAAATCGAACCTAGTTGTACAAAGTTCAATGAAATCTTTCTATGAAAAACTGCCTAACGACCAATTCGTACGAACACACAAATCGTACATCGTAAACCTTCGTAGAATTGAAAGATTCAATACTACTGAAATCGAAGTGGATGGCAAGAAAATTCCACTCAGTAGAAAAAGGAGAACGGTATTTATGAACACACTTGGTGTTGAATGACAATGTCAAAATTATACATGCTTTCCGTTTTAAACTATTCCAAAAATAGTTCAGGTGTATTGAGAAAAAAGCCATTTTTTGATTCTCTAATGAAAATAGATCAATTTTTACTTTGAAATCATTACAATTGGTTATTTCAATTAGGCATAACAATTATAACCCTTATATTTGAATTGAAAATCGTTAACAAAAATTGAAGAAAATCCTTAAAAGGTTTAACGACAATGGCCTATCAAGGTTTTTTTCGGAACGCTTAATCTATAATTATGGGCAAACTTAAACTGAAGACAATAGTCATTGACGATTCAAAACTGCAGCGCAAGGCGGTAGTCAAGCTCATTAATGATCATCAGGGTCTAGAGCTGGTAGCCGACTTCGACAATGCCGTAAAAGTGGAAAAAATGATACGGGACACCCACATAGATATCATTTTTTTAGACATCGAAATGCCGATAATCAATGGATTTGAATTCATGGATTCCTTAGCCAATAGGCCACAAATTATATTAATTACCGCCAAACAGGAATATGCCATGCAAGCTTTCGATTACGATGTGACCGATTATTTACTCAAACCTATTACCATTACTCGGTTTAATGCATCGGTCAAAAAGGCGCTATTAAAACATTCCCTAAAGGAAGATACGGAAGAACCTTATATTTTTGTAAGCAGTCAGCTGAAAAAAGTAAAGGTCTATATCAAAGACATTAAATGGATCGAGGGTTGGGGAGACTATGTCAAGGTAGTTACATACGATACCACGCTCTTAGTACTTTCCACGATGAAAGCGTTCATGGAGGATTTGCCGGACGATCAATTTTTGCGAATCCATAAATCCTATATCGTTAATTTAGACAAAGTAGAGAAATTCAACGGTTCTAAAGTCGAAGTCTGTGGAAGTCAAATTCCATTAAGTCGACATAAAAGAACGCTATTGGAAGAAGCCTTATTCAATACCTCCCTAAATTAACCGACGCTATTCGACAACTATTGAAGTACCCCCACTAGGTTTGACCTCAAAGGCTTCCAATTGAATTCCAAATTTATCTTTATAGGATTTCGAGGCACTTTCAATAAATTCAAGGACCGCATCTTGATGTACAATATTTAGCGTACAACCGCCAAAGCCCCCACCAGTTTGTCGAGCTCCCAACACATTCGAATTCTTCTTTGAGAATGCCACCAAAAAATCGGATTCTTTGCAGCTCACTTCATACTGCCTGCTGATACCTTCATGGGCCTCATACAACAGACCGCCCAAGGTTGGCAGGTCTTTTTCCTTGAGTGCCTTGGCCATTTTTATCACTCTTTCATTCTCGGCTATGATGAATTTACATCTGAGATAAACCTTTTGGGAAAGATTATTTTTACATTCCTCAAGCATACTTTGATTTACATCCCTAAGCGAATCGACCTGAGGAAATTGCTTTCGTATGATTGCAACTCCCTGTTCACACTCTTCTTTTCGTGTATTGTATTCGCTAGAAGCCAAATTATGTGATACTTTGGTATTCAACAAAATAATGCGATACGGGAAAAGATCGATCGGTATATAATCATATTTCAAAGACCTACAATCTAGCATGATGACATGACCAGCCTTGCTCATTACCGAAGCAAACTGGTCCATGATACCACATTGTGTTCCTACATAAGTATGCTCGGCTGTTTGTGATAGTTGAACAAGTTGTAATTTAGTTAGACCTAGACCAAATAATTCGTTAAGACCAAAAGCGAGTCCGCACTCTAGCGCGGCCGAAGAGCTTAGCCCTGATCCGGTAGGCAAATTACTTTCAACAATACAGTCAAAACCTCCGAGTTCATTGCTTATTTTAGAAATTTCATAGAGTACCCCTAGAATATAGTTTTCCCATTCTACTCTACTTACCGAAATTTTATTCAGGTCTATTTCAAAACCAGTATCATAAGTACGGCTGTAGACATTGCAATGATGGTCAGAGTCATTTTTTTGTAAACTGAACTTAATATTCTTTTCGATGGCGGTGGGCAATACATATCCCATGTTATAATCGGTATGCTCGCCTATTAGGTTTATTCTACCCGGAGATTTTACGACCAATTCTGGGGAAAAGTGCTTTAAAAAATGCATGGGTACATTATTTGTTCCTATTACGGAGCATATCGGGTGTGGCTACGGTGCGAAAGCCTAAATGCTCTAAAGATGAATCTAAACTGGTCGCCATTCGTGATGATACACGGTAGCTGGCACAATAGGAGGCGTTGCATAAAAAAGACCCCCCTTTCATTACTTTTTCTCGAGCATAGGGATCTCTTTCATTGAACGGGGATTCAGCTCCATTAGGATTTTTGATTATTGTATTTTGTGAGAAAAGATCATTATAATACGTGGTATTGTACCAATCGCTCGTCCATTCCCACACATTACCGGCCATATCAAAAAGTCCGAAATCGTTAGGGGCAAAAGACCTCACAGGCGCACGACGTTCAAAGCCATCAGCCTTATTATTGGTCACAGGAAATTCTCCTTCCCAGGTATTTGCCATTTTCGATAGTGGTGATTCATCATCTCCCCAAAAGTAAATCGTACGTGTTTGATTGCCCCTAGCGGCCCTTTCCCATTCGGCCTCTGTGGGCAGTCGACGGCCAGCCCATTCACAATAAGCCAAGGCATCTTCATAGGCTATATGAACTACCGGAAAGTCATCCATACCCTTAATAGAACTGCCCGGACCATTTGGATGCCTCCAATTCGCCCCTATGGTCCAATTCCACCACTGTGAGAAATCATAGAGATTTGGCACCGAGGTTTTCGTCTTTTTAAAGGTCAGCGAGCCCGGTTGCATAATCGAATCAGGGGGTCTAGGGGTACCTTCTGGTAATTGCTTTTTCATCTCCTCCCAGTCGATTTCCCGCTCAGCAACAGTTTTGTAACCCGTCTCTTCAACAAACTTTTTGAATTGGGCATTCGTGACTTCGGTAATATCCATGAAAAATCCATCAACCGCTACTTTATGGGCCGGTTTTTCATGGTTCATGGCCATCTTATCCTGAGCAACAGCACCTTGATCGAATACGGCCCCTGGAACCCAAACCATACCTTTGGGCACCTCAATATCTTTTGGCTTTTCCTTGATTACCGTAGTATCTCCCTGACGCGATTCAGATTGATCGATAGACGGTGAAGTAACGGTCTTCGTGTTGGCAATATTCTTATCTTCTTTACATCCCACGAAAGCCGTAAACAAAATAAATCCTACTAAAAAACTAATATTCTTTTGCATGAATGGTTCTAAATATTAAGGTTCAAAGTTACCCTATTTTTTTATATCACTTGGCATACCCATAATCATCTTTCGCAAGAATTCATGCAGTCGTTAGTAACAAAAAACCTTTCAATATCTTACTATTAGTAATAAAAATGTCCCTGCCAAAAGACAGGGACATCGCTAAATTAAGTGGAGTGTTTGAAAATTATAGTGCTTACATCACCTCAGTCTTTCCTGGTGTTGGAATCTCATAAGTACCATCAGATTTCGGCTGCACTGGTGCAGGGGAATCCCACGTAAGATTATCGGGGGCCAAATCAAGGTTAGACTGCATGGCTTCGTCCCAGTTGATGACCTTACCGGAATATGTGGCCATTCTACCGATGATTGCACTCATGGTACTTTTCGCGCCATTTTCGGCATCTGCAAGAACACCACCGTTTCGAATAGATTCAAAAAGTTTGATGTGTTCAACCTGATAAGGGTTGGGATCGTCTTTGCCACGGTGTTCGAATATCGTATTACCTCCCCAATCTTTTAGTAAAGCGTTATCGCCTTCGGTAGAAACTGTTCCCTTCGTTCCTTGAAAAAATTCTGAAACACGGCTCATGGTCTCTGGTTGATGACGACATTGACTTGCGATTACCGCCCCGCTCGGATAGGTATATTCAACAAAGTGATGGTCAAATATTTCACCATGATCCTTACCGGTACGTACTTGTCTGCCACCCATTCCTTGAGCCGAAATAGGGTATTCTCCAATAAACCAGTTAGCCACATCAATATTATGTATATGTTGTTCAAGAATATGATCACCACACAGCCAGTTAAAGTAATACCAATTACGCATTTGATATTCAAGCTCCGATTGTTGCGGTTGTCTTTCACGCACCCAGACCCCGGCACTGTCCCAGTATACCTGCCCAGAAACTATTTTGCCTATCGCATCTTTCTTCAAATGCTCAATTGCCGCCAAATAACTATCTTGATAATGTCTTTGAAGCCCGACAACGACGTTCAATTTATTTTCTTTAGCAATTTTGGCTGCGGCAAGAACTTTACGCACCCCTGGCACATCGGTCGCCACAGGCTTTTCCATGAACACATGCTTCCCATTATTTATAGCATATTCAAAGTGTTGAGGGCGAAAACCCGGAGGTGTAGCCAAGATGACCACATCAGCTTGGTCTATTGCCTTTTCGGCAGCGTCAAAGCCCACATACTGATGTTTTTTCTTGACCTTGACCTTTTTTGTCTCCCCCATTGCCTTTGAAATATTCATAAGGCTCGATTGCAACCGATCTTCAAAAGCGTCTGCCATAGCAACTAATTCTACATTATCATCGGCAGTTAAGGCCTGTACGGCTGCGCCGGTACCACGGCCTCCACAGCCTACCAAAGCGAGTTTCAACTTTTTATCGTTAAAGACATTTACCATGGCATTCATTTGTAGATTTGGCAACAACATGGCACTTCCTGTAAACAAAGCCGTGTTCTTAACAAAGCTTCTTCTAGACCCACCTGAGGTAGGAATTTTCTCTTTTTTCATTTGTTTTTATTTACTTTATATCGATGGTTCTTAAAATTCACGCACTGCGTGGGTGAATATAAAGATAATATGACAAATTCTAATGCGATTACCTTCAATTTTCTTAATGAAATACATTAAAAAATGACAAAATTCAATCTTGACCCTTAACATATGATTGACCGATCAAGGTAATAAAAAGAGTTTTTGTGTCCTGCGCTGTCCGTATATCAAGCGTTTTAAAAAACGCTATTTTATTCCTGTTTTTTTAAAGATCCAACAATCTTAAAACCAATTCTTTATTCAAAAAAACTTTGGCCATCCCGATATTGGATTGCAATCTTGAATCAATTTTTTTTATCAATTACATATTTTTAGATTATCTTTCCTTGCGGAATTCTCATTCTCAACCAAGAAAACAAACATATTTTTAATTTTGAAATACCAGTAAACAATAAACCAAATTTTATGGAAACATCTAAAAGTGTTACAACATCAAATGCCAACAGGCTATTTTACGGTAGTTGTTTTGCCCTGATCACTACCGCCTTTTCATTCAGTATCAGAGCGGGTATATTACCTCAATTGGGGGAAGAATTGAGCCTCAATGCGACCCAGCTTGGTTTTATCAACCAGATGTGGTTTCTCGGCTTTCCTATCTCAATGGTCATTGGAGGTCTCATCTACCACAAAGTTGGAGGAAAGGCCATTATGCAATTTGCATTTTTCGCCCATGCGGTCGGTATTCTCATGACCATTTATTCTGGAAGCTATACGGGTCTTTTGATATCAACTTTGCTTATCGGTTTGGGTAACGGTTGTACCGAAGCTGCCTGTAATCCTATGATTGCAGATGCCTATCAAGGAACTAGAATGAGCAAGATGATGAACCGTTTTCATATGTGGTTTCCAGGAGGTATTGTCATCGGTAGTCTAATTTCTAATTTTATGACCGGAGCAGGCATGAGTTGGGAAACACAGATTTGGATCATTATGATACCCACTTTAATATACGCCTATCTCTTTTTTGGTCAGGCATGGCCCAAAGCCAAGGTGGAAGAAGCCGCTACCCTTTCAGGCAATTTCAAGGCAATGGTATCCCCTTTGTTTATTTTCATGGTAATCTGTATGGCTCTAACCGCTATTACGGAATTCGGACCCCAACAATGGACGAGTGTTATTCTTGCCAAAAGTGGAGCACAGCCTATGCTTATATTGGCCTTAGTTACCGGTATAATGGCAGTAGCCCGATATTTTGGAGGTGAAATCGTACATAAATTCGATCAGACCGGCGTATTGTTGGGTTCTGCGGTACTTGCTACCATAGGTGTATATCTGTTTAGTACCCAAACAGGGTCCATGGCCTATGTAGCTGCTATTTTCTTCGCATTGGGAGTTGCCTATTTCTGGCCGAACATGTTAGGTTTCGTAGCAGATAAAATTCCGAGAAGTGGGGCGTTAGGGCTATCCATCATGGGTGCGGTAGGTATGTTTTCCTCATCGATTTTTCAGCCTATTATAGGAAGCTGGATTGACGCTGACCGCGCCGAAGCCTCTGCCCAGGGTCTTACCGGTGATGAACTTGAACTAGTGGCCGGACAGGAAACCTTAGGTACTATGGTGACCTTCCCTGCTATTTTAATTGTACTTTTTATCATCTTATTGTTTTGGGTGAAATCGCGAAAGGCCAAGTCTGAAGCACAGGCCCAGTCAGAACAAGCTACAGCCATGTAAATTTTTACATGAAAAAAAAAGGAGGGGTTCCGATTCGGAACCCCTCCTTTTTTTTATCAAAATCTCAGGTATTCTACCAATTCTCGATTTCTTCTTTAAGGGCTTCTTTATTTTTTCCAGTCTTCTCTTGGAGTCGACCTAGCATTTCATCGAATTTGCCCTCGGCATACGTAGCGTCATCATCGGTTACATTACCGTATTTTTGTTTGAATTCTCCTTTGACCTGCTTCCACTTACCTTCTAATTGATCTTTATTCATGGTTTTACTTTTTATTAATTATTAAACGACTCCCATAAAATTACCAGAAGATTCCTACTTTATTTGACTCCCTTAATTTAAATGTTGACGCGATTGCTGGGTTTCAAATAATCTGGATTCCGACGACCTATCATTTAAAAGTGTGCTGAACATGTAGTCCTAATTTTTAAAACCAAGGTCTTATGAGAGAATTTGGTAAATGTACACTACCATAAATAATGTGGGGCTCTCATAAATAAAGGTGTCCTTAAAATGATAGAAGAAAACTCAAGAAACAAGTATCTATTTATTTATAAAAAAAAGCATCTTTTAAGGTGACACCACAGTACTTAAAATTCCATATCGTTAAATGTATAGCATCAATATTAAGCACTAATGGGCTAACATTCCTACAAGAGTTTAGTTATCCTAGTAGGTGTTTAATAGGAAATAAAATTCCGAGTAATTATTGAACGCTAGGCTTACGAATTTTTAAATACAATGGTTTAAAATTGCACGAGATGAACAGAGAAGAACAAATTAGGTTAGAGAACATTGCCGATACAGAACACGAGATTTTTGCACTGTTAAAACAAAGATATAGTCCCAGAATTTTTGAGGAAAAAATGATTTCCGAGAAAGATTTAAACCGGTTATTCGAGGCTGTACGATGGTCTGCAAGTAGTTTTAATCGTCAGCCTTGGCGGTTTATCTATGCCAAAAAAGGAGAAGATGGATACACGTCTATTTTAGAATGCTTGACCGATGGTAACAAAAAATGGGCAGACAATGCCCCTTTGCTTATGATAACCCTATTCAAGGAAGATAACGATGAAGGAGAGAAAAATTTTCATGCCCTGCATGATTTGGGGCTCTCTTTAGGCAACATGACCATACAGGCGCAATATATGGGTATAGGTTTACATCATATGGCAGGAATAGATCAAGAAAAGGCACAAAAGATGTTTGAAGTTTCTGATGGTTTTAAAGTAGCCTCTGCCCTAGCCTTGGGTTATTATGGGGGTAATATTGAAGCGTTACCCGAAGATTTAAAAAAACGGGAAGTTGCGGAAAGAAAGAGAAAGCGTATCGATCAATTTGCCTTTCATGGGAAGTGGAAAAACTAGCAGCTCACAAAACTTTCAGGAAGAACCTGACCTAAACTTAAAACGCCAAAGAGGCGTCGGGTCTTTGGACAGGAGAAATAACGATAGTATAGAAAAAATATGAACATCCTTTCATTCAAAAGGAAAAAAATAAATAGCAATGAAAATAGGAATAATAGGAAGCGGAAAAATTGGTGGAAATTTAGGAAAACACTGGGCTAAAGCTGGTCATGACGTATTGCTCAGCTCAAGACACCCCGAAGAATTGGGCAGTTTGGTAAAGGAGGCGGGTAAGAACGCCAAAGCCGTTAGTGTAACGGAAGCTTTTGAAGCAAATGCTGACGTTTATCTCTTGGCTATGCCGTTCAAAGCCATAGACAAAATTGCTGAACTTTACGCAGGTGAGTATAGTAACAAGATAATTATTGATGCCACTAATCCCTATCCACAAAGAGATGGAGAGATGGCTCAAGAAGTAAGGGACGCCAATTATAATGCGTCTGAGTATACCGCCCTGAAATTCAGCACTGCCAAAACAGTTAAGGCCTTCAATACGATACAGGCCGAGCACCTAAAGGATAGAGCCTTTGAAGATCGAGATAGACTAACCGTACCCTACGCAGCACAAGATGAAGCGAGTAAATCAATAGCCAAACAATTAATTGAAGATATTGGGTTTGACTCCCTTTATGTAGGTAATTTGAGCGATACGAGGATAATGGATCCCGATCAGGCCATTTACGGCAAGTCCTTGACTCATACGGAACTTAAAAAAGTAATTGATTCCGTAAATGCTTACTAAATGGTAAAATCAAATTACGATTATATGAGACGGGCCTTATTTTTGGCCGTTGAATCACATAAATCGGGAAACGGGCCATTTGGTGCTATTGTAGTCAAGGGTTCTGAAATTATTGCAGAATCACAAAATTCCGTTCACTCCGATGCCGATTGTACCCAACACGCCGAGCTTTCCGTAATTCAAAAGGCCTGCAACGCTCTGCACACAGAAGACTTAAGAAATTGCATACTTTACACGAGTTGTGAACCCTGTATGATGTGTCTCGTTATTCATCAGATGAAAGCAGAAGACGGAGCGAATTTAATTTAAAGCAAATAATGCGCAAGAAGGCTATAACCGTATTTAAAAAAGATTAATTTAAACGTAAGAACTATGCAAATTATATATGAATATCATGATGTTTCATCAAGCGATAGACTAGAACAAATAGTGGCGCAAAAACTATCACAACTTGAAGAGCGATATCAATTTGTTCATCGTGCCGACGTATTTTTCAAAACAGAAAACCGTAGTGATAACGATGAAATGTGTTGTGATATAAGATTAAGCATGCCCGGACCGAGAATTTTCGCTTCTACTAATGCGGAAAATTTCGAAGCCGCCATATCGGAAACCGTGAAAGATCTTGAAGACCAATTGCGGAAAGTCAAGGAAAAGATGAAGGCGAGGTAGCCCCAACTCATACTCTTTTATCTCAATTTCAGAAAATTCTTTTTTATTAGTCGGTGCCATTCCAGATTTCTACCGGTATTTTAACTGAAAGTCGTGTGGAAATCAAGGTAAAATGCTAGGTTAGATAATAGGTTAAGAAAACTAGTAAAAAAACATTCTTGGGTCAAGATCAAAAACTCTCCACATGACATGGGAAATCACGATAATGTTTTTAGTACTGGTCGGCACAGTTGTTCTTTTCATATTTGAGATTTTTCCTGTCGATAAGATAGCTTTTCTAATAATAATTACCTTGGCATTATCGGGGCTTGTCGAACCAGATGAGGCCATCAGCGGGTTTTCGAACACAGCTACGATCGCCGTTCTTGCTTTGATGATATTGGCTATTGCCATGGAGGAGAACGGCGTTATAGAATGGCTCACTTCGGGCGTGGACAGTATAAAATCGTTCCCCCTGTACATCATGGCTCCAATATTAATGTTCGTGACCGCAGGGATGTCCGCTTTTATAAGTACTACGGCCGTTGTAATCGTTTTTGTCAAAATTGTAAATCGGCTTTCAGAGAAATATAAAGTATCAAGTTCAAAACTCTTGATGCCCATATCGTTTGCCGGTATTTTGGGTGGATCGTGCACCCTTATGGGAACTTCGACCAATTTGATCGTAAATGCTGTATCTTCCAACCTAGGTGCTGAAAAACTTGGCTTTTTTGATTTTACCCTCTTTGGCACTATTTTTTTAGTCATTTCCATTATTTACCTTACTGTAACGTTACGCTGGCTTCCTTGGTCGAAAAACAAAGAACTTGTAGAAGATTACAATATACACGACTATATCACCCGTATTTTTATCAGTGCCGATTCCAAATTGGTGGGTAAAAACATTGAAGAGACTTTTCTATATAATAATCCCGAAATATCGTTACTAAGGTTGACGCGCAACAACCGTATACACAATACCCCAGGGAAATACATTACCCTTAGGGCAAACGATGAAATACTATTGATGTGCGACCTTAAAAATTTAGCGCGAATCAATGAATCTGAAGACTTGGGAATCAACGAGGAAAAGTACCTTACGCAAGCTAAAAAAGGGGAAAACGAAAGCGAAGAAAAGAATATTGACATCGATTCACAAATCTTCGTGGAACTGCTTATATTACCTGGTGCCTCCTTTATCGGCAAGACGTTGGGGAACTTGAGAAATACGATCATGCAGAATGTAATTCTGGTAGCCATAAAAAAGAGAAAAACATTGGTAAATCTCAAAGAACGTTTGGTCCGCAGTAGTATGGATTCTTTAGCCATCAAGGCAGGAGACCGGCTCTTGGTAGAGACCACGAGAAATAACCTGAATACCCTAGCCTCTATCGAGAACATAGAACTACTGCAGGAATACGATAAGGTCAGCCATATCTCAAGACGAAAAAAATACTTTTCGCTAATCGTGCTCTTGTCGGTCATAGGTCTGGCGGGGAGCGGCACTCTTTCAATAATGGTCAGCGCCCTGACTGGCATCGGCCTATTACTGATCACCCAAAACCTTGATTTAGCCAGTGTCTATAAAAAGGTAGATTGGCAAATCTTCTTTTTGTTGGCCGGAATGATCCCCTTGGGAATCGCCATGCACAATACCGGGGCAGATATGTGGATTTCTAAAGAACTATTGTATTTTTTGGAAGGAAAACCAAACTACTTTATTATAGGTACTCTGTTCTTAACGACAATGCTATTGAGCGGTGTAATTAGCAATAACGCAACCGCCATAATTATGACGCCCATCGCTTTCGCGGTGGCTCAAGGCATGCAAATGGACTTCAAGCCGTTCATTCTTTCCGTCTTATTTGCCGCTAATTTTAGCTTTTTCACCCCTGTAGGTTATCAGACCAATACCCTTATTTATAGCATTGGCAATTACAGTTTTCGTCATTTCCTTTTTATAGGTGGTATCTTAAGTCTATTGCTTTGGATAACCGCCACCTTTTTGTTGACCGCCATGCTTTGAATTACATTCGATTGAAGTATATCAACGAAGTCCTCTAAGACAGGTTTTAAACTATGAAATAACAGTTCATATAGTGCGTGTTTTCTTCGCCTCCACGGGGAATGGGTCAAGAACATATTGTATCGTGTCAATCTGGCCCAAGTAATTAATTCATCTTTAGTGGTATTGGTCGGTAACACGACTGAACACATATTAAACTTAAAATCATATTTTATGTTACGTTGGACAGTTATATTCGTAGTACTAGCAATTATCGCTGCTATTTTCGGGTTTGGAGGAATAGCCGCCGGTGCTGCAAGCATTGCGAAAATCTTATTTTTCATTTTTGTAGTATTATTCATTATTTCACTCATCGCTGGAAGAAAGAGTGTTTAGATTACTTCACTTCCGACATACGAAGTAGTATGTAAATATCAGTCACTAACCCTTAAATCACTATTTATGAAACGATTACTTTTTATTTTACTTTTCGCACTCAGCACGGGTTCTACTCTAGTACTTACAAGTTGTAGGGAGGATAGAAAAGATGCTGGAGACAAAATTGAAGAAGCTGCAGAAGATACCGGGGATGCCATTGAAGAAGGCGCTGAGGAAGTCGAAGATGCAGCTGAGGACGCCGTTGACGACAATTAGGAATAGTTTCAATTGTCAGATAGATCTTTATACAGAGGTTCTGTTAAGTAAGAGCCATCAAAAATCTACAACATTATAGAAAAAGCGGAACTCATCTGTACTTGATGGTCCGTTTTTTTTTAACAATAACCTTTAATACGAATACCCATGGAAAATACATTTTCGAAACATGAATCAAATTACATTTCTGCCTACGGCCAAAAAGGTTATTCAACCAATTTTCACTTTAATAACGGTGTATTGGTGAGTGGCGAAACCGATACTACATACAAGCCCAAAGATATCCATGTGGTTGCGGAACACCGCTTTGAAGGCATGAGCAATCCCTCCGACTTATCAATTCTTTATATTGTCGAAACCAACGAAGGAGAAAAAGGCACCGTGCTGATGGCCTACGGGCCCAATGGTGACATGGAGCAGGCAGAATTTTTTAAAAAAATTCCTGAATCACAAATTTCCGATAAAGAGAATATCGATGAAAATTGAGGTCGACTTCTTTTAAACAAAATTTCAACCTTTCGAACCTTTATTGCCTTCATTCACTCGAGAAAGTGAATTCTGCTTATGATCACCATCGAATTCACCTATTACGAATACTTCTTTCGCCAATTTGTATCCTTACACACCACCACGCATGAGGCCTTTGGGTATAAAAGATCTGTTGATGGTACATTTCCCTCGATCACTATTTCAAGACTCAAATTTGTTAAAGAAAGTTCCTATATCGTTAACGGCCAAGACTTATAATTGATCTTCATATCTTTTTTCTTTAAAAAATCACATATCTTTCGCCCGAAAAAGAAACAACTTTAAGGTCGAATGACTCTATTTCTAAAATACGATTTCCATCTGGCTTGCAGAACCATTCTAAAGGAGCATCTTGATGCACTTAATATTTCGTATACCCTAGGAAATCTTGGAGAACTCCATATTAAAGGGGATTTGGATGAAAGCAAAAAGGAAGCTTTGGAAAATTCACTTAAAAAATATGGAATACAGTTTTTAGACGACCAAAAATCAACCTTTGTCGAGCGCATTAAAAGTGCCATCGATATGATGTTGAGAGATGAGAACGCCAAGTCAGTGAAAGTGTCTACTTATTTGGCCGACAAGATGAATTACTCGTATTCATATTTATCCAACATCTTTTCCGAAAGTACGTTTACTTCGATCGAAAATTTTGTAATACTTAGAAAAGTTGACTTTGCAAAGCAACTTATTTGCAAAACGGACCTAACATTGACTGAGATTGCATTTAAGTTAAATTACAGCAGCGTGGCCCATTTATCAGGACAATTCAAGAAAACTACAGGTCTTACCCCAAGCACTTTTTTACGAATTATGAAGAACAAAAAAGATTATGCCGAAGAGGTTTAACTTAAACAATGAGTACTAAACTCTTAAATATTGCTTTGGCCGATGATGACGAAGATGACAGATTTTTGTTTAGCGAAGCCATTGATGAAATAGACATCAGAACCAAGTTGTCACTCTTCAACCATGGCCAAGAGCTTATGGACTACCTTAACCTTCCCAAGGTCGTATTACCGAACCTTATTTTTCTAGATTTGAACATGCCCATAAAAAATGGCATGCAGTGCCTGACCGAAATTCGTAAAAATCCGACCCTGAGGGACATTGCCATAGCTATTTACTCCACTTCCTCCTCTGAAAAGGATATTGAGGAAACTTTCTTAAATGGAGCAAACATTTATATAAATAAGCCCAACAACTTTACTAAATTGCAAGAGGTAATCGAAAAAGTACTTCAACTCAATTGGCAGTACCACACCTCTAATCTTAATCGGGAGACCTTTTTATACAGGATTTAGAATTTTATGGATTTCAAACGCGTTTCAACCTCCACCAAGACCTATATCATCTCACTGGTGTTGGCCATAGCGGTTCTTTTGTTCAGCGTGAGCATGACGTATCGACAAATCAAGCGCTCTCAAGAATCATCGGAACTAATTGCTTATACCCTTAAGGTATATAATACACTAAGTGAACTGTCGGCTTACTGTATAAAGGCCGAATCTGAAGAATTCAAGCGTAGCCTTATGAACAGTAAAATTTCTACAGGGGTTCTCGAGGATTACAGATCGCAGGGTAGGGCTATATTAGATAGATTGCGAATTCTGGTCGATCACATCCATTCGCAAAAGCAACAGATCCCTGCCTTGGAGAAATTTATGGAAACATTGCATGGGCAAATGGAAGCTTTAATTCCCCTATCTAGCATGGGCGATGAGCACAATAAAAGCCTTCAATTGGTCGAATCAAATATTGGCACCACGCTGTATCGCATCAGAAGCCTTAAAAATGAAATGCTGAGCGAAGAAAAACAGCTCATGTTACAAAGGGAGGCCGATTATGCTTCCACGAAGTTTTTGGCCCCCGCAACATCACTATTGCTGGGCTTTTTCGCCTTGTTGGTCTTTGTGCTTGCTTTTTATCGTATTTACCATAATAAATTGAAGTTGCGCGAATCGGAAAACTTTTTGAAAAACGTACTATCGACCACAGATAATATCGTTAACTATTATGAACCGATTTTTGGGGATAACAAAGGTATTGTCGATTTTAAGATTGCTTTTGCCAATTCGTGTAATTACGATTATTTCAACCGACAACCTAAAGATATCGTTGGTAAAAAAGTTTCTGAGGTTTTTCCTTTTCTATTGCTCAATGGAGAACTCGAAAAAATGATCAAATGTTACCAAGATCAAAAGAAGGCCGACTTTAAAAGACAGGTGGCCTTTAATGGGGAAAAGATGTGGCTCCATTCGGTGATTACACCAATGGAAAAAGGCATTTTAGTGACCGTATATAATACTACGGCAGAGGAAAGTGCCAAAGAAGCCCAATTGGAACTGAACGAAAGATTAGAGGAACAGAACAAGGAATTACTTGATAATCGAGCATTTCTAAACAACATTTTTAAAAGTATATCCCACGTAGTGATGCATTTGGCCTGTATGCGGGACGATCAGGGTCGAATTTTCGATTTCAGGGTACTGTTCGTCAACGAGCGATTGAACAATATTACCGGACATCTTACGGCGGAAATTTTGAATAAAAAAGCTTCGGAGGTTTTTCCCAACATATTTGAATCAGGAGTGTTCGAGCACCTTGTCGAGAGTATAGAAACGGATAACCCTATAAACTATGAAACCTCTTACACTAACAAAGGGGAAACAAAATGGTTCCGTGCGACTGCCATCAAATTAAACGATGGGGTAACTATAACCACCCAAGAAATAACGGAAGAAAAGGCAAAAGCGAGTCAACTTCAAGAGCTGAACGAACAATTATCTGTACAAAATTCGATTTTCAAAGAGTCGGAACGGGTCGCAAAAACGGGAAGCTTTATCTGGTATCTCGATACCGGGGATGCCGTAATTTCAGAAAATTTTTATCGTATTTTAGGCCACGAACCCGATTCATTTCCGGTTACTTATGAGAGTTATCGTGACTTTGTACATCCTAAAGATCGTGCGGAATACGACAGGGTGGGTATAGAAACCCAAGAAAGAGGCAAAACAGATGTAGAAGGCTATCGCATTATCACCGCTCAAGGAAATGTGAAGTATTTAAGCGTAAACAATTTATACATAGAAAAAGACGGCAGGCCCACATCGCTAGGTGTGGTGCAAGATATTACCGATCGTATCAGAAAAGACGAAGACCTGCGCGTTAGAAATATTCAACTGCGTAAAAGTAACGCCGAGTTGGAATCTTTTAACCGCGTAGCCAGTCACGACCTACAAGAACCGCTGCGAAAAATTCAAATGTTCATTTCCCGTATCGAGGCTACCGAAATGGACAAAATATCTGAAAAAGGTCGCGATTATTTTAATAAAGTGGATAACGCTGCTGCTAGGATGCAATCTTTGATCGTCAATCTCTTGACCTACTCAAGAATCGAGGGGAGGCATGAAAATTTCGAGGAAGTGGACCTAAATGATATTTTACATAAGGCCTTGGACAATCTTTCTACTATTATCGAAAATTCGAATACCAAAGTAAAGGGTACAGCATTGCCCGAGGTTAAAGGAGTAGCTTATCAACTAGAACAGCTATTCAGCAATCTTATTTCTAACGCCATAAAATACAAAAAAGAGAATCAAGCACCCCAAATCACAATAAATTCTGAAAGAATCAATCAAAAGGATATACCTGAAAACTTTTTTAAAAAATCAGATTATTTCCATAAGATAACCATTGAGGACAATGGCATCGGCTTTGGTTCAGAACATTCCGAAAAAATATTTGAAGTATTCCAGCGTCTTCATCAGAAATCACAATACTCGGGTACGGGTATCGGTTTGGCAATCTGCAAAAAAATTATCGAGAACCACCATGGGTATATTTATGCGACCAGTTCACCTGGCGAAGGATCCACATTTATCTTTTATTTGCCCGGCTGATCTTATTGTGTATATCCCCCGTTAAACTTTCCCTCTAAACAGGCTTTGCTTTAAACAAGGTACTTTCCCGCCGTTCGTTAAGATTTTTTAACAACATTTTATTCCTTTTTTGCCCTTATTCCACAATTATATAACACAATGCCAAAATTGTATAACGCAAAAGCTTTGCTCTATACCGACCTTTGAGACCATAGGAATTGAAAACCGCATGAAAGTGCCGATCTACCATCAAATAACGGTTACAGATCTAAAAAGAGGAATGAGATTCTTAACTAACAGCAATCTAAAAAGAGAAACACTATGACATCTACAAAATTAAAGCCCACGTCGGTAAAGAAAATTTTCAATCAACTGCACCAAAATTTTGGTGGTGTTTTGAGTGTCGATTTTAAAGAACACGTATTGAATTTTACCAACGAATTCGGACAAGGAAAAATACGGGGAATCGAATTCAAAGGAGGGATATCGTATTTAGAACTTGATATGACCTGCTCGGAAGATTATAATTTAAGCATCTCAAATTCGGAATATGCTCCTGTTTGTTTTGCCTATTGTTCTAGAGGGAAAATCACACATCAGTTCGATTCGGAAACTAAATCTGAAACAAACCGAGTGGAAAATTTTCAAACCGCAATTTTGACTTGTGCCCCAAATACGGACAATGTACTTACTTTTACTAAAGATGTGCGTACTAAAATGTCATTGATAGTTGTAAATACAGCGTCAAAAACCGCTACGCCAAAACCTACAAGCCTGAATTTTAGGCTTCAAGAATTATTTATGAAAAATGGACGAGTTGAGAATTCTATTTTCATCAGTTCCTATAATCTTAAAATCGCTGATAAAATACAAGATATTGAAGCTATTCGTCAAGAAGGAGTGGTTAGAAATCTATTGCTTGAGGGGCTTGTGCATATGATTTTAGGTTTTGAAATTCAGCAACACGCAGAAGACACCAGCAACAAAAATAAAGGGCTTGGTAGTCTGAGCTCACGTGAACTCGATTCGGTAAGTGAAATTTCGAAATTTGTGAACAATTATCCCGAAACTCAGCTTTGCATTGCGCAACTAAGTAGAAAATCGGGTCTTTCACCCAACAAGTTGCAAGAAGGTTTTAAATTGATGCATGGTACCACCGTAACTGATTATATAAGGGACGTGCGCATTCAAAAAGCCGAGCACCTTATTAAAACTACCGATTTAAATATTTCGGAAGTGGTCTATAGTATTGGTTTTACAAGCCGTAGTTATTTTTCCAAAATTTTCAAGAAGAAGTACAATTGTAGCCCAAAACAATATAAGGACAGGCAAAAAACTGTGTCCGTGGCAGTTTAATTTCAAAATATAGTGAATAGTTAAGGTTGATTACTACTTAAGACCGACTCCATTAGAGTCGGTCTTTCTTTTGTAAACATGCCAAAGAACCTACTTCTATAACCTATAAAATTCTTTTACGACGATGCGATTCGAATAAGAAAAGGGTATGAATGATATGTAGAAAATCTTAGGGTCCTGTTTTTGTTATTTTCAGTATATTTGATAACTATCAACCTACTACATACATGATCAATCAAAAACCACCGGTGATTGCACTAGCGGACGATGATGCCGACGACAGGGAAATCTTTACTGAAGTCTGTGCTGATTTAGGATTGGACCTCAAGGTACTACTTTTTGAAAACGGACGTACTTTGATGAATGCACTGGAACATCCAAGCACAGATCAGCCATCCATAATTTTCATGGATATCAACATGCCCGTCAAAAACGGCTTCGAAGCGCTTAAAAATATTAGAAGTAATCCTGATCTTAAAGGGATCTGTGTTATTGTCTATTCCACTTCCATCAGTGAATCGGATGTCAAAAAGGCAAAGGAGCTGTGTGCCGATGGTTTTTTTCAAAAACCGTCCGATTATTCAAAACTTAGCCGTGCTATCAAACAAATACTCGATACCGATTGGAAAGACCCCTGTGCTGAATTCAACGATTCGAATTTTATAATTTCTATATAGATGATTCGTTTTCCGACAACACTCATAGACAACAAATGCTACCGATTCATTTAGAAATCCCGCAACCGTTAAAAGTTTTAGGGTCAATATTATTAGGGATAAGTATCCTTGAGCAATTGAATACATCTTATTTTAGTACGCATGTTTAAACCCACATTCGTTGTTGTAAAGAATTAGAAGCTTTTTGAAATCAAAATCGAACGTGAAAAAAATAATTGAAAGGATCGCGCTAAACGTTTGAACTATGACACCGCTACAAATTTATTTGACCGACGATGACCACGAAGACCGTGAACTTTTCATCGAAGCCTTAAGAGAACTACCCATTGAAACAGATATAACACAATTCGATAATGGTGTCGATCTAATGGCCGACCTGTTCTCTGACAAAGAACTGCCCGATGCTATTTTTTTGGATCTCTATATGCCTATAATGGACGGATTCGAATGTTTGGCCGACATAAGGAATTTTTCAAAATTTTCTGACATTCAAGTAATCGTATTCTCTTCGTATTACCGAAAGAGAGAAATAAACCAATTAAAGTTGGATGGCGCCAATCAATTTCTCCAGAAGCCTACTTCTTTTGATCAAATGAAATCTTTATTATACAAATCACTTCGATTGATACAAAGTGATTCGGCAACTACCAAAGGTATAACAAACTTTATCGCAATTTCTTAGAATCAACTCTCTCCACATACCTTCCATACTGAATATCAATTGTTAAAGGGTTCCTGCAATGAAGGGTCCAGCTTCACCATACTCCTACTAAGACGGTAGGCAACAGCGAAAATGGAAATCAAAGGGATGGAAAACGGACCATATAGTCTCTAAAATGAGGTTAAGCACGAATTTCTTTTATGAAACAAGGGTAATACTTAAAAATCCCATCTCGGCCAACGAGGTCTGGCCTAATTTTTGTGGTCATCTACGTACATCAAAATTCAGGATTTCTTTTAGCATAAAGGATTTTCTAACCACCAATACAGATATCATGTTCAGTAAATTAACAGAATATTTCAAGCTGACCTCCCAGCCTGGTTGTTTATCCGAAATGGATGTACTCTATAAGGATACTATTTCGGCCTTCGACACCGACCAGCGCATCGCTTATTGTCAAAGGCTCATCCGTAGAACCCAATTTGACTTGAAAAATACCCAAGAAAAACAGAAGAAAAAGGCCTTGAAGGAGCTATTGAACGTTGCCGAGAAAGAAATTTCAAGTTTACGGCCGTAAGCGTACCACATATTCTTGATAAACGACGCGGACCTCCCTCTTTGCATTAGACCTAAATAAAACATACTTTCGGTGTGTCCGTTCATAGCGTCACCCGATGAAAGTTAGGTATTCCATAGTCACCCGTTTCGCCTTATTTTTTACAGGTCTTTTAATTTTTTGCATTTTATTGACAGGATATCTTGTCTTTAATAGGGCTTCTGGAGTCATTGTGGCCTACTCGCAAGAACGAATACTGCATGCCTCGGAGTTGGCCGAACAGTCATTTTACTCCCTTCTTAACGAGGTATCGAACGACATAGCCTTAATTGCCTCAAGCCCTACCCTTCAGAATTACGTGAACCAACCAACGGAAAAGACCAAAGATGATATCGAGCACCTTTTCCGTAGTACCCTTGAAAATAAAAGGTCATATTTTCAGATACGGTTGATCGGAATCGAAAATAATGGCAAAGAGATAATCCGTTTTGATAAGCGAAACAAAAATGTCTTCGCCCCCAAAACCCTTCAAGAAAAGGGAAATCTCGATTACTTCAAAGAGACCGTAAAGATTAATCAAGGTGCGTTATACTTTTCCAAAATAAACCTGAACGAAGAATATGGGGTTATCAGTGACCCGCCTACTCCTACGGTTCGTGCCGCCAGCCCCATTTTTAATAGTGACGAAAAGCTCGTGGGCATACTGGTGATTAACGTGAGTCTCGTACAGTTATATAGAAACCTGGCACAAATATCGGGTAACGAATCAAAATTCTATCTCATTGATAAGCAGGGTCAGTATTTATATGCTCCTGACAAGGAAAAACAATTCGGAATACAAACTCATCTAAATCATAACTTTTTCTCAGACTTCCAAGTGCCTAAAGACAGCTTACTTTCTTCAAGTACCTATTTCGGAAGACTTATTGATGACCAAAACGAGGCCTTTCTAAGTTTCAGTAAAAGACTTTCGTATTTTCAGGAGAAAAGAAGTATTGTACTTATCTCGGCCATACAACAGAATGTACTTCTGAGAAGTGCACATGCCGTTCGGGACGAAAGTATTCAAACTTTATTTTGGGTCTGTGTCTTTTCTATTTTTATGTCCTGGTTCTTTGTCAGCTTCTTCTCGAAAAAAATTGTACAGGTAACCCAAGCCATTGCAAATTATGATAAAGGAATTAGCGATGATATAGACCTTCCCACGAACCGAAAAGACGAAATAGGGGTTTTGGCCAGTACTTTCTCCAAAATGAAAACAAAGATTGACCATAATCTTCGTGAATTGAACGCCGTCATCGAAAAAGAAAAAGAGGCCCGAAAACAGAAAGACGAGTTTTTACAAAATATGAGCCATGAAATGCGTACTCCCTTGAACGCCATATTGGGATTGACGCAGTTACTACGTAAACAGTCACCTCCTGAAAGTCAACTGCCCATCATCGCCTCCTTGGAAAGAAGCGCAACTAATTTAGCGGGATTAATGTACGATGTATTGGACCATCAAAAGCTAGTGGAAGGTAAATTAGAGATTTCATATAAACCTACCGATATAGCCGAACTCATATCGGAAATACATGCAAACTACGAGTATGACGCGCTTCAGAAGGGACTGGACTTTCAAGTGCGTATTGAAAAGAAACTCAGGGAGCGACCCTATCAGACGGATTCGCTTCGACTCTCTCAAATTGTAACCAATTTGGTCATTAACGCCCTTAAATATACCCAGAAAGGTAGTGTTATTCTTGAGGCAAAAATCATCCCTGGGAAGAAAGAAATATTGGAAATTAGGGTTAAAGATACCGGCATAGGCATTTTACCCGAAAATATCGCCAAAATCAATGAGCGCTTTTTTAGGGAAAAACAAGATTTATCCGGGCGTTATGGAGGGTATGGCCTAGGCCTTTCCATCGTAAAACAATTGACCGAATTGTTTGGAGGCACATTACGAGCAACTTCAAAAACCGGTGAAGGGTCTGAATTTTTTGTAAAAATCCCCATTACCGAAGCCCAGTGGACTACATCGGAAATTAAATCGGTCACTAAAAACGTGGCAGCACCTCAATTGACCCACAACTATAAGATACTCTACATTGAAGATGATGCTTCGACCGCTGAATTGATCAAGTATATGTTTAATACTAATAAACTAGTCCTTACTCATGTTAAAGACATAGAAAGTGCTTCCCTGCATCTGGAGCGTGATTCCCCTGATCTAGTGATCAGCGACTTAATGATCGAAGACCAAAGTTTGGTAGACCTTCTTATGGACTGGATTACCACAAAAAAAATTCATTGTCCCCTAATCTTGATTTCAGCCCTTGAGCCGAAAATCATGAAATCCATAAGTACGTTGTATTTCCAAAAACCCTTTGACACCGATAATCTTGTAGCTATGGTGTACCAACTATTAGGGAGTCAAGAATTTGAAACCCCTGATTTTTCTGTAATTTATGCCAATTACGACAACGAAGCTGCTAAAATAACCAAGGTGCTTAAACTACTCCGGGAGGAGTTTGAAACCTATTTGGATAGAATAAATAAAGCCGCCGTATCAAAAGATCAAAATGAATGGGACGCGATATTGCATAAACTTATCGCTCACATCAATACTTTGAACCTTACCGATTTCAAAAAGGCCATACCCAAAAAAGTGACCGATTTAAACGACGACGCCCTTTATACTATTTCAAATGTTTTCAGCTATTACATTTGCTGTTTCAAAGCACAAGAGCATTATTGGAAATCATAAGGTGCGAAGGATTATGGTACGTACGCGACAGCACAATAACTAGTTCAACAGGTTTATTTTTTTGAGTAGTTGTTCTTCATAACGTGAGCTGATTGGAATCTCGTCATTTTTTATCCTAAGGGAATTGGAATCAATAGCCTCTATTTTATTGAGATTTACAATGTAAGACCGATGAACCTTTTGAAAAAAATCGGGCAGTTTAGTGGCTAGGTCCTTAAGGGTCATCAAGGTCAATATTTTCCTATTTTCAAGTACAACCGCAATATAATTTGCCTCTGACTTAAAATAGCCCACTTCATGCAGATCAATCTTCACCAGCTTCTGTCCTTCTTTAATGAAAAGTCTAGAAACTGACGACGTTTTTTTTGCCAGAAAACTTTGTGCTTTTTGAAACCCTTGGAAAAAACGGGCAAAGTCTATGGGTTTAACCAAATAATCAACGACTTGATCATAATTGTAAGAATCGGAAGCAAAATCCCTATTGGAAGTCACCATTATTACCGCCGCATCGGCATTGATGATATTCAAAATTTCTTTGCCGGTAATATCAGGAAGGTCGAAATCAAGAAGAACAAGGTCAAAAGATGAACTGTTAATAAGATTGACCGCTTCAAAACCGGACATTGCCACGGTTACACCGCCAATATCGTTTACCTTTCCGCAAAAATGCTCTAAAAGGTCACAAATCAACGGGTCGTCATCAACAATCAAGCATTTCATAGTTCATCAAATAATTATGGCCTTTTATCAATTTAAACCCGCGGTTCGTACATTCGTTTCCTCGTATTGAATGTAAAATTATATTATTGAACCTTAAATTACTTATGAAATGAAATTAAAATTATTCAGGGTTTCGTTATGTGTCCTTTTTGTAGCCCTATCGGCTCGAGGTACTGAAGGAAAAGACCCTTCCCCAAGCAAACAGATTAAAGAACCTACCGGAAAGGATAATGTAGCCCATCAATGGGCCTATATGGCTCTCGAGGGTACTGCGAACGATACCGACCGTTTTAAGCCAAGGCCAACCATAACTTCAAGGTATCTCGGGCTAATCTTTACCTCAATGTTCGATGCTTGGTCTCGCTACGATGAAAAGGCCAGTCCCCTTTATCTTTCCAAGGTAGACCGTCGTCCTCTAAGTGAAAGAACTTTAAAAAACAAGCAAATTGCGGTGAGTTATGCAGCATATCGGGCTTTAAGTGAATATTACTATTCTGACAGTACCATGTTCAAGGATAAAATGGAAGAATTGGGCCTCGACCCCGATAATATGTCTATGGATCCTGCTACTCCCGAAGGTATTGGAAACTTGGCGGCCAAGATGGTCATTGATATGCGTAAGAACGATGGTTCTAATCAATACGGCGAAGTGCCCGGGTCGAACGGAGAGCCCTATTTCGATTATTCGGGGTATACTCCGGTTAACGATATTGAAACTAATGTAGATATCAACAGATGGCAGCCAAAATATTTTATTAACGAAAATGGCGAAAAATACGACCCGGGTTGTTTGACTCCCTATTGGCAAGAAGTCAAACCGCTGTTATTAAAGAGTGCCGATCAATTTCGGCCTGGCCCCCCGCCTATGATAGGCTCAGAACAATTGGAACAAGAGGTGAAAGAGGTTATTGATCTACAGGCCAATTTAACCCCGAAAAATAAAGCGTTGGTAGAGTTCATGAGAGATGGACCCAAATCGGTACAGCAAGCAGGTCACTGGCTTAAATTTGCCTTGGATGTATCCCTCAGAGACCAAAATACCTTGGATGAGGATGTCAAAATGTATTTTTTGGTAGAGTCGGTGGCAATGGATGCTTTCATAGCGTGTTGGGATTCAAAAATGTACTACGATTTCGCCCGGCCCTATGCATTAGTACATAAATACTATCAAGATCAGGTGATCAAGGCTTGGGGTGGCCCCGAGAAAGGCATGACGGAAATGAAAGGTCAACAATGGAGGCCCTATTCCCCCGATTCTTTTCTCTGTCCGCCTTTTCCAAGTTACGTTTCTGGGCATAGCACAATTAGTGGTGGATGTGCAGAAGCCCTAAAATTATTTACCGGAGACGAAAAATTTGGCGTCGAGGTTGAATTGGTACCGGGAGCTCTCACCGAACCGGATAATTTGGGGGATCCTGTGGTGTTGGAGTTTCCCACCTTTACCAAAACAGCGGAGATGGCCGGCATGTCACGGGTAATGGGAGGGTACCATATTCAAGCGGACAATATTGAAGGACTTGAACTTGGCCGTAAGGTGGCTCGCTATAACTATAAAAGATTTTTAAAGCTTTTGGGAGAAGACGGAGTTGATACCGACAAAAATAGAAAATCGGAACCTTAAAAAGCTGTTAGACCCTTAGTTTATCATTTTCCATCATTTATATTAGTTTCTTAATTTAGGTTATTTGACCCGAACACCAAGGTGTTCGGGTTTTCCCATTAGAAGGAGATACACTATGTTTTTGTTTCTCATGTAAAGAGTCTAAGCTGTAGACCAAAACCTTACCCATTTTGGTATTTGCGATGTACTTCCTTTTTATCGCTTATTGAGAAAGCTATAACAAGTCTAACTGACGATAATATTCGTATAAAAAAAAGCATGCCCAGAAAAATCTGGGCATGCTTTTCAACGAATTATCGATTTGATTAATCTTCCAAATCTTCCAAAGACCTAATTTTATTCAAATCTGTACGTATCTTCATATTTTGATCGCGTATCAATGTAGAAACTCTCATTGGCAACGCTGTATCTTTCAATACTTCTTCGTATTCTTCTACCGAGGCCTTGTCACCCCTAATTGCTTCCTCCAACATAGCCTCATCGCTATTTCCGGAAAAGAAATTCTTAATGTCCATCCAAGTACGGTGTATCGTACCCGTAAAACTGCCGTCATCGTCAATCTCATCATAGGTCGCTACAAGCTCAGCTCTAAGCGCATCATTAAATGACTTCCGCTCGCTGGACTTACGGTTAAAATAGCTCTGCAGACTATGACTCTCGGCATTTTCTGCCGCCTTTGCATATCCTTTTTGCGCATCCCTATTTTTCTCTAAAATTTCCTCTAGTTGATCAACTAACTTTTTACTTTTTGTCTCCATTTTTTTAAGTGTTTTAAGTTCATAAATTGAATAATGAATTTAGGGGTATGACCCTTCTAAACTTGATGCGATACGCTATAATATTGTCCTTATAAAATTGGTGAATGACACACCAGACGGTATCAATAAAATAAAACTTACTTTCAAAGATGACCTATATTCTAAATTAGACTTCGGCATTGCCAGGCCGACTATCAGAGGTCTTTGCTGAAATGCAGAACCATTCTCGTAAAATGCGTAAATTCATTGAAATTCAAAGGATTTTTAATTTTGAAACGTATGTTTGAAGTCATAAGTATTTGAAAAACATTGCATGAAACGACGCGATTACTTGAAAAAAATAGTATACGGAAGTGCCATTCCGTGTATTACTCCCAGCTTATGGGCTCGGACCGATTCAGGGTTATGGCCCTATAAAACAGGGGTTGTCTTTAAAAGCAATTGGCATAATTGGCCCGATACGAAATGGTGTGGCCCAGAATATTGGGGAAACCGATTGCAAGATTGGGAGATAAAAAATGGAGAGGTAGTTTGTCAGGTGACCGACAGCAATAGGAGTCTTCATCTGCTTCCTGTTCAAATACCCGAAACCCAGATCGGGTTTACCGTTTCGATAGGTATAAGAACCTTGAACAAAGTAAGCGCCACCCTTGAGGACGGATGTTTAGGAATACGTCTTGGAGGAAAAGGTCCCACCGAAGATTATAGATCGGCGGCCGTATTTGGTATGGGACTGGATATCGGACTTCTGCCATCGGGGAAATTGAAAATAGGCGATGCGCAAATTGAAACAGGTCTAAATGGTATACCTGAAGGGTTCGGACTTACCGTTGAAGCCATTGCCCGACCTAAAGCGGAAACCTACGAACTCATTGTAAGCATTACCGATTTAAATTCCGACCAGCTTCTCGTTCAAAAGCATAAGAACGCGGCCAGTGATCAAATTAAGGGCAATCTCGCCCTAATAGCCGACTTGAAAGCCGAAAATAATACGGGTTCCGAAATACCCTCTGCCTCTTTTTCCAGTTGGTCGATAACTTCGGAAGAACTGAATTCCAATGCGGAAAACACCTTTGGCCCTGTATGCTTTGCGCAATATACCCTGCATCGGAAAAAGCTAAAACTCACTGCCCAATTGGCGCCAATAGAAGCTATTGATAACCATTCAGTCACCTTGCAAACTAAGGTGAGTGGCCAATGGAAATCAATGAAAACCGATAAAGTCGATCATCCTGGACGAGCAGTTAACTTCACCCTGCAGAACTGGGAAGAAAATGAAGATATTCCGTACCGCCTTGTAGTCGAGCTTCCTTTAAGAAATAAAAACGAACACTATTACTACGAAGGTACGATTGCCAAAGAACCGAAAGAGAAAGAAACTCTTAAAGCGGCTGTTTTCAGTTGCAACTTTGATTATGGGTTTCCTGATAGCGATATCGTAAAAAATATGACCAAGCTGGAGCCAGACATTATTCTTTTTCTTGGCGACCAATTTTACGAGGCCACAGGAGGGTTTGGGGTTAACTTTGGGGGACATTTCGATAAGACTTGTTTAGACTATCTAAGAAAATGGTACATGTTCGGTTGGTCTTATCGTGAACTATTCAGACATAAACCCTGTGCTATAATTCCTGATGATCACGATGTATTTCATGGAAATGTTTGGGGTGAAGAAGGCAAAAAGGCCGATGTCAGCCAAGGGTTCGGAGCCCCTGCACAAGATTCAGGAGGGTATAAAATGCCGGCTGAGTGGGTCAACATGGTTCAATTTACACAAACCAGCCATTTACCGGATGCGGTCGACCCGACCCCTGTAAAGCAAGGTATCGGTGTATATTACACCAATTGGAACTATGCGGGCATAAGTTTTGCCATCCTCGAAGACCGAAAGTTTAAATCTGCTCCGAAACACGTTTTGCCTAAAGAGGCGGAAGTTTTCAACGGATGGATTTTAAACGACGAATTCGATATCAAAAAATATAAACATATCAAAGCCGACCTATTGGGAGAGCGACAGGAGCATTTTTTGGAAGAATGGGTAACGGATTGGTCAGAGGGGACTGAAATAAAAGTTGTTCTCTCCCAGACCAACTTTGCTACCGTGGCCACCTTACCTAAGGAAGCAAAAACAGGCGAAGTTATTCCCTCTTTGTATATACCCGAGAAAGGCGAGTATATAGAGGGAGACCGTCCAACGGTCGATATGGACTCCAACGGGTGGCCATCCGCCAAACGAGATTTGGCCGTTGAAATTATACGAAAAGGCTTTGCCTTTCATATTGCAGGCGATCAGCACCTGGCAAGCTTTGTACAATATGGGCTACAAGAACATGGCGACAGTGGTTTTGCCTTTGCAGGGCCCGCACTTAACAATATTTGGCCAAGAAGGTTCTGGCCCCCGACCAAGAGCCACGAACACAGCTATGAAAATCCGGCCTATACTGGTAATCACATTGATGGGTTTGGAAACAAAATGACAGTTCGGGCGGTCGCCAACCCACATAATGTGCATAAAGAACCAGAAATATTGCACAATAGGGCCGTGGGATACGGACTGGTAACCTTCAATAAAAAAGACCGTACTATCAAAACGGAATGTTGGCCCCGTTTTGTGGATCCAAAAATACAGGGTAATCAATATCCTGGTTGGCCAATCACTATTCGCCAAAAAGAAAATTATGGAAGAAAAGCTATTGCGTGGTTACCTGAGATTATAGTAGAAGGAAAACATCGGCCCGTAGTCAAGGTTTTCAGTTCCGATGAAAAACTGGTACATGCTATTAGAATTAAAGGTAATTCGTACCGGCCAAAGGTCTTCGCCAAAGGGAGGTATACGATTATCGTACAAATTCCGGAAACGGGTTTTGTGAAAAAGTTTGAAAATGTGCGTGCAAAAACGAACCGCACCCGAACCATCCAGATCAAGACAGATGGAGTACCTGCTCAAACCTTTTTCAACCGACCGTAGAAATAGGGGTACGACCAATATCAATGGATTATACATTGGGAATCACGAATCGATACAAAGTGCCTACAGCATATACAAAACAGGCAATAAAATTCTGCATATATATAATGACAGGGTGGGACCCACAATTCGGTTTATCGCCAAGACGAATAAAAGAAGCTTGTCGATCAAATCCCTAAAGAAAAATGCCGAAATTAGAAGAATCTAAATATTACTATCCAAAACAACCAAAAACTGTGTCACGAATTGTTTTTCCACTATTCCTCCTTTTAACCCTTTCATATTCATGTGTACAAAAGGGCAAAACGAATGAAAAAGAACCTCAAAAACCGAACATTATCTATATCCTGGCCGATGATCTGGGCTATGGTGAACTCGGGGTCTACGGACAAGAAAAAATTGAAACCCCCCATATCGATGCCTTGGCTAAAGAAGGAATGCGTTTTACACAACATTATACTAGTGCACCGGTGTGCGCCCCTGCGCGTTATATGCTGTTGACAGGTATACATGCAGGGCATGCCTATATCAGGGGTAATGACGAATGGGCGGAACGTGGGGATGTTTGGAACTATAAGGCCGCTATTTTAGACTCTACCTTAGAAGGTCAGAGGCCTATTCCTTCGAATACAGTTTTACTTCCGAAAAAATTAAAGGCAAAGGGTTATAGCACAGGAATGGTTGGCAAATGGGGTTTGGGGGCTCCACATACCGATGCTATTCCCACAAATATGGGATTCGATTTCTTCTATGGCTATAATTGTCAGCGTCAGGCGCACACCTATTATCCCGTGCATCTATACCATAATGAAAATCGGGTTTATCTGGGCAATGATACCATACCTCCTTCCAAAAAATTAGCAGCTGATGCAGACCCAGGTAATCCAAAGAGCTATCAAGAGTATCGTTTGAAAAGCTATACTCCCGACCTTATGTTCGATCAAATGATGAATTTCATTTCAGCGCAGAAAGCGTCACCTTTCTTTTTCTACTGGGCAACGCCTATTCCACACAACCCCATACAAGCTCCCCAAAGATGGGTCGATTACTATAAAAAGAAATTCGGTAACGAAGACCCTTATTTAGGAGGTCAAGGGTACTACCCCCATCAAAACCCAAGGGCGGGTTATGCGGCAATGATATCCTATCTTGATGAAAACGTAGGTAAACTAGTAGATTACCTAAAAAAAGAAGGACTCTATGATAATACATTGATCATTTTCAGCTCTGATAACGGAGTGACATATACCGGGGGTACGGACGGATCATTCTTCAATAGCTCAGGGCCTTTTGGAGAATCGTACGGCAAGGCAAAGGGCTTTGTGTACGAGGGTGGAATTAGGGTGCCCATGATTGCTAGCTGGCCAGGGCATATCAAGGCAGGATCGAAAAGCGACCTTATTTCTTCACAATATGATGTGATGGCCACGCTCGCCGAATTGGTCGGTTTTGATTCTCCGGATAATGGGGACGGAATCAGCTTTTTACCAACGCTTTTAGGTGAAGACCAACAAAAGGAACATGAATTCCTTTTTTGGGAATACCCCGAATATGGAGGTCAAGTAGCCATCAGAATGGGAGATTGGAAATTGGTTCGTCAGCACCTAAAGGATAAGGAAGAACCTACCCTTGAGCTGTATAACTTAGCGACCGACCCCTCTGAATCCACCAATGTGGCCGATAAACATCCGGAAATTATAGAAAAAGCAGCTTCAATCTTCAAAAAAGAACATCGTGATGCACAAACGGAGCGCTTTAGAATTCCCAGTATTGAAACGGGGTTGCTTTCGGATAGGCCATAAATAGTCACCATGTAAATAGCACCAAGAAGGTCAAAAATAGAGAGCCCTACGGTGTAATTAGTACCGATTGTTTACGACTAAATACGTATTATACGGTCAATGAATATGGACTTCATTGACAATTAATACGATATAAGACAACTTATTTAAGTTGTTCCCTTTTAACGAAAAAAATTATATGGAAAATACAAAAGAAGAACATATGTTAACTTGGTCCGATGTCATACATTTTGCATCAAAAGGCAATCCCGAGCCCGACCAAAGGGTTACAAAGACCGAAGCGGAATGGAAAGCTATTCTGACCCCTGAACAATTTAGGGTAACCCGTAAGAAGGGAACAGAAGCACCTCACAGTGGAGCCTTGTGTAGTACACATGAACCGGGTATCTACAACTGTGTATGCTGCAATACTCCACTTTTTGATTCCACCATAAAGTTCGATTCCGGAACGGGATGGCCCAGTTTTACCCAACCTATCAAAGAAAATGCCATCAAATATAAAAAAGATTCATCCTTTGGTATGATACGGGTAGAGGTGCTTTGTAATACCTGTGATGCACACCAAGGTCATGTCTTTCCTGACGGACCCGAACCCAGTGGTTTGCGGTATTGTATTAATTCGGAATCCCTCGTACTTCAAAAAGGATAAAAACGGTTAAAGAAATGCCAATTGAAAAACTAGCAACCTTGACCGTAGGCGGTGGATGCTTCTGGTGTTTGGAAGCCATTTTTCAACAAATAGACGGCGTTGAAAAAGTTGTAGCAGGCTACTGCGGGGTTACATGCCCAGGGCATCCTACCTATAGGGAAGTATGCTCCGGAAAAACAGGTCACGCCGAAGTGGTACAGGTCACCTATGACCCTAGGGGGGCAACGTATGCGGATTTATTGAAGATTTTCATGTCAAGCCACAATCCGACATTGACCAACGTCGAAAGGTTTAGTTACGGCTCACAATATCGTTCGGTAATCTTTTACCATGATGAGCAAGAAAAAGTAATGGGCGAAACTATTTTAAGAACACTACAACCCCATTTTAAAGAAACGATCGGCACGGAGCTGCGCCCTATAGAACCATTCTACGCCGCAGAAGAATATCACCAAAACTACTATGATAAAAATAGGAAGGCCCCCTTTTGCGAGGCGATTATCGACCCGAAACTATCGAAACTTCGAAAAATATACCCAAAGCTTGGAAGCAATCCCATATTCTAAGCGAAAAAAATACGAAGACGCTAGTGTCCTTGAAATAGGAGGGTTATCGAAAAACATAGCATCAAACGGAAAGAATGAGTGAAACGAGGTCGAACAAAGCATTGAAAAAACGAATTGAACAGTGCACCTTATGTGCTGGTTCTTTATCTCACGAACCGAAACCGGTATTCAGTTTCGGAGCGAATACAAAAATTTTAATTATTGGTCAGGCACCTGGTAATAAGGTGCACCAAAGTGGAAAAGCCTTCGATGATAAAAGCGGGGACACCTTGCGCACTTGGCTCGGAATCGATCGTGACACGTTTTATAATACAGTTTTTTTCGGTATCGTACCTATGGGTTTTTGTTTTCCCGGTAAGAATCCGAAGGGCGGTGACCTTCCCCCAAGACCGGTATGTGCTCCAAAATGGCATCACCAAATATTCGAACAATTAAAAGATCTAGACTTAGTGCTCTTGGTCGGCCAATACGCCCAAAAATATTATTTGGGCAAGACTGCAAAAAGGAACCTTACGGAAACAGTCAGATGCTACGATGAATACTTACCCACCTATTTTCCCTTGGTGCACCCTTCACCACTTAATTTTCGATGGCACGCTAAAAACCATTGGTTTATTGACAGGGTGGTTCCCGAGTTACAAGAACAAGTACGTAAAATTCTTAATGGAATATAAAAAACTAGTATATCATATCGATCGCATTGCTGAAGGCTATTCGGAAGGTCTGTATCATGGAAAGAAATTCGGTATCGTAAAATCGGTTTTCAATAACGGAAAATCATCTAAAGTATATGCCAAAGAACTGGGCGGCAACAATTTTATCAGTTTGAACTACTATATCACAAAAAACAATCATAAATTAAAACCTTGTGAAATGTCAGATGAAAAGGTAATCAACTTTTTGCGGCATGTTATCTTAAAATAAAGTCTATGAAAAACACAAAAAAAGCATACATCGCAGGGGGCTGCTTCTGGGGAATGGAAGATCTTTTTCGAACAAGACCCGGTATTTTGGATACCGAGGTAGGTTATATGGGAGGGAAAAACGAGAGCCCAACGTATCAAAACCATCCAGGCCATGCGGAGGCCATCGAACTCACCTATGATGTGAACGAAACTTCCTTCAGGGAAATTCTCGATTTTTTCTTTAGGGTTCACGACCCTACTACCATTAACCGGCAGGGGAATGATCGGGGAGATAGTTATCGATCGGCCATATTCTACCAAAATGAAGAAGAGAAAAAGATAGCCGAAGAGGTTATCCATATCGTGGATGCGGCACAACGATGGTCGGGAAAGGTCGTCACCACTTTAGAGGCCTATTCCGAATTTTGGCCGGCCGAATCCTATCATCAAGACTATCTCGTTAAAAATCCTAACGGTTATACATGCCATTTTGAACGGTTCGACACCTTTTTGGAGGAAAACGTCCAATAGTAAAAAATCATGTCATGGTCTTTGCCGAATGCGATCTGATAGGCACCTCGTGCTTTCCCGTAAGGAAGGTCAGCTACACCATCTTACACGCAAATGAGCGTAGGGAACATGTGTTGTCTTCCTTGCTAAAGTAGGGGTTATTTCACCCGTGGCACCGTCAAAGGCCACTTTGTACAGCATCCCTGCAAAAAGGGTCGACCAAAGCTTGTACGGGGCTATAAAAAGTGCGGATTTTGCAACCCTCTCAGCTAAAGTTCCACCTGGTTATCCTTTTGCATAAGAGTATTCCCTAAAACCAGCCATCCCAAATCTTTTTCTTGGAAAAGATAAAAACGTATATACTGTATATCCGTTAAAAACTGATTTGTAATTCCCTGAAATACCATTATACTTCAATGTCGAGAGTAAAAAAGGAAATGCCTTCGGGCGGAAACAGAACCCGGTATCCTATAGATTTTTTAATCTCTATGATTGACTATTTTGGCGATAATCGGCAGTACCTGTACAGCATGGCTTTTGAAACCCCTTGAAATTCTGTTTGCGTGCCTATTTAAATTGTATCGAGAATTCCCACTTGGTCTTATAGTTCTTGTTCAACGGTAATTCTTGGATCAGGGCGCGCAACAACTCTATGGGCATTCTTCCTTCTTTCATCACCCTGTCGTGATATTGCTTTTCCGTCCAGCCTTTTTCCAACATTTCGTTCCGCAGCGCATAAAATTGTAAGCCGCCGATCATATAAGCCAGTTGATATAGTGGTGGGTAGCTCGTGGTGAACGAACGACGGACCTCAGCCTCGGCATTGGCATACTCATGCCCTACCCCGTTTACCAATAGGTCGATACACTCTTGTGGAGTCATTTCGCCCAAATGGAACTTCAAAGAGAAAATAATTCGTGCACATCGGTGAATTCTCCAAAAGAGCATTCCTAATTTTTGCTCTGGTGTTTGAGGAAAATCTTTGTTCCACAAAATAATTTCCCAATACAGGGCCCAGCCCTCTGTCCAGAATGGCGTGGAGAAAGCATTCCGGTAATTCTTATGGCGACTGGTCATAAAATATTGCAAATTATGACCAGGTAGCAATTCGTGTTGTACCGTGGGGAATGAGAAATTCGGATTATTCCCTCGCATACTCATCAATTTATCGTCATGGGCCATTTCATGAGTAGGATATGAAATGCTAATCTCCCTTCCCCCGGTGAAAAATGGATTGACTTTTTGCCGTTCCGGGGACATCATGATCATGCCCCAAGTTTCCTTGGCCAGGTCAGGAAGGGTAATCAAATCCCTTTCCTCAATGAACGCCACGGAATGGTCGTAGAGATTCGTAATGGTCTGGGGCTGTTCCCCCGCTGGAACATAGGTGTTTTTTACATGTTCTAGAGCAGCTTGCCAATCATTTCCGTAGCCTAACTCTTGCGAAGCCTTTATCATTTCATTTTTGCACCAGTCAAATTGTTCTTCAGCCGCAGCTATAAGCTCTTCGGGCGTGTAGGGTATAAAAGCCATGGCAAGGCTTTCATTGAGTGCATCCAAACCGATTGGTTTGCCAACAATTCCACTGCCATCATCTTTGACACTATCTTGTGAATAATTGCTTTTTAGGAACTCAATGTAGTATGTTAACTTTTGATCAAGCTTTTCATAGGGTTCTTTTACCCACCATGTAAAATCGGGGTCGTAGCCATAGTAAAAATCATAAGCCTCTTTAACTCCCTCTCGAAATGACACAATCAATTTCGCCGCCTTTTCTGCCGTTTGCCAATCTTTAAAGGGCCTCGATTGCAACGATTTCATTTTCGTTGTCACCGTTTCTTTCGCATCATGGAATTTTTGGGCCACTATTTTTGCATCCGGCTTTTTTCCCCTTCGTCGTTCCTCAATAAACGGAAAAATATCTTTGGTAAAGTGGCCTATTTCGCTCACTTCTTTGAAAGCGGTGTAGTCCAGTTCCAAAAAATACTTCCCTTTGGCAACCAAATTTTTCAATAGCACAAAGTCTACCTTACCCTGTTGGGAGAGTGAATTAAAATCAAGAGCGGCCATTCTCTTTTGCCATTCGTCATAAAAGGTCGAGAATCTAGTATAGTATTCTTCGGATTCTTCTATGTTGTAGGTTCGCTTCAAGGCACTTTTGTCTGCCTCAAATTCGTTTACCAAATCGGCCAATTTGCTATTTTGTGCCCATAGAATGGGGGCAGCCATAACCATCAACGTTAGTATTATTTTTCTCAAACCTAATTTATTTTTGTTTAGTAATTGCTTTTTCATTTTAGACTATACTTGATTATCCAAACTTCAAGCTATGCTTTTCATTACCAATCAACGAGCGCATCCTTTATAGTCAAGAAGGGTTTAAAAATCTGGATTGCCTAATTGTTCAACCCTGATCTATGATACTTTCCATTCTATTTCAAGATAGCATCTAGATGATAAGGATCGACATCTTATTGAAATTTTTTACTCACCAATTTTTGCCCAAGGTTACAATATCGAAAAGTTTCCCCTGCCTTTTATCGTTGGTATTGTTTATAAACCACAAGACATCATTTTCGAGCCCATGAAAATCAAAGGATGCGTATATTACTTTATCGCAAAAAGGGAATCTAAAGCGTTGGCCTTTTTATATTCCTCTACCGTTCCCTGAGCAAATACTTGGGTTGACGCCAATACGATTAAAAAATAAACATATTATTTGCAATAAAGGCTCCGTACCATAAAAGAGTTCAAAACTAAGTATTATACCCCGATACCTATCAGTTTACAGGTAGCTCATATTTTTACTATATAAATCATAACGAGATCATAGAGGAAATAAATTAGTGTACTTAAGCCCTTCTCCCTTAAATGGAATCATATGTTAAAACATGAAGTGGAAGCTACAACGATCAAGAATTCACATATTATGAACTGATTTCCCACAGGCGGTTGACATGCACCAGACCACGTAGAACCGGTTCAAAAACCTGACAAATATCATCTTTTTCAGCGCCCAGGTACCTTAGTTTAGCCATATTTCGAAAAAACAACGATTATCCCATATTTTGCATATTCAAAATAAAACACCAAACAGCTCATTATGAAAACAATCGGCCTCTATTTATCGCAACGCATAGAGGGTAATTCCTTGTTACCTATCTGTATAGGAGTCATTTACATCTGGTTCGGCTTACTGAAATTTTTTCCTGGTGTAAGTCCCGCCGAAACTATTGCCCTGAACACCATTCATGAGTTGACCCTTGGGTATATTCCATCTCGATTATCACTTTTATTATTGGCTTTTTGGGAAACGGCCCTGGGCATTCTATTAGTTACCGGGCTACTGAAGAAAATGGCTTACAAAATCGCACTCTTGCATATGATACTGACCTTCACCCCTTTTCTGTTCTTCCCAGACCAAACCTTTACCAGTGCGCCCTTCGGACTCACATTATTAGGACAGTACATTATGAAAAATATTGTCTTCTTAGGCCTCTTAGTGTTTTTACTCAGAAAAGAACAAAAAGGGTAAATACTTTGAAATTTTAAAAAGGAAAAAACAATTCAGACGGCCCTAATAAAAGACTCCATAAATACAAGGTATACTGACCTTTGACTCATGAGATCAATTGGAAGAAGCCCTCAATGTTTAAGATTTTCTCCCTACCATTTCCTAGCCCTATTTTTTAGACCTTCACACACTACTTCACTAGAATCAGATTGTTTACAAGAGGATCTTATGTTCGGTTTCTTAGCGATTTCCCTAAAATATAGAAACTTTCGAAACAGCATTCGAAAGAAAAGGAACCGAAATAACTCAAAGTTGCTATCGCGTACGGGCCTGCCGGCTGTCTATACAAAATCAAATTTGTAAATAATACTGACTCCGGTCAAGAGCTGCTATTCAAAAAAACACGAAAAAATATGGCTTCCACCACATGCACTTGAGAAGTGTATGATGATATTAATCATAGTTTTCCATTGAGTAGGGTACTACATTTAGACTCATTGCAATCTTGAGATTATGAGAACTATATTGATTCCTACCGACTTTTCACAGAATGCCCAACATGCCATTGACTATGCCCTTAATTTATATAAAGGTGAAAAAATTAACGTCTATTTTATACATGCCTATGCCGACGAGGTACACGGACCTCTTATCAAAGGGAACGGCGAATCTATAGAAGCTCAAAGAAAAGCCGTCAAAGCTAGAACTGATCAAGCACTTGAAAAGTTGACCAGTGATGTACGTGAAAAAACCCTTAATCCGAAACACTCTTATGAATGGGTATCGGCCTTTAAATCGTTGGTCAATGCCATGAACGATTTTGTCAAGGAGCGAAATATCGATTTGGTCATAATGGGCACACAGGGACAATCGGCGAAGAAAAAAATCACCTTCGGTAGCCATACCGTTCAGGTATTTAAATATGTACAATGCCCGGTTTTGGCTATTCCCGAAAATTATGAATTCCGAGAACCGAAAAAGATTGTATTTCCAACTGATTTTTTGCTGCCTTATAAAACCAGGGAACTAAAGCTTTTAAATGAAATCATAGCAGAATATAAATCTGAAGTTCATTGTCTCCATATCTCCGATTTTGATGAGTTAAGCCATAGACAGCTTAACAATAAGCAGTTTCTTCGTGAATCTTTGACACAAGCCGCTATAGTTTTTGAAACAACTCCTGTCAAGAACAAAGCGGAATCTATTTTAGAATATATCAATGAGAATGAAATAGATCTACTAACGATGGTCAATTCTCGTCATTCGTTATTCGAGGACATGCTGTATAGATCTACCATCGACGAAATAGGACTACATCCAAAAGTACCTTTCTTGGTGATGCAAAATCTGTCAAGATAAACCTTAAAGTTTTGAAACGATGAAAAAAATACTCCTGCCCACTGATTTTTCCGACAATGCCTGGAATGCCATTTTTACGGCCTTAAAGCTTTATGCAGACGTAAAATGCCAATTCTATATCGTACACGCATACGAGCCAAAAGCAATAAATCTTCTTGGCCGAAAAACCCAACAACGGCTCGGGGTCATTTACGACTCGCTCTCACAATACTCCGAACAGGAATTAGAAAAGGTCATAGGGTACTTAGATCAAAACCATTCGAATGCCAATCACAGGTTTGAGTCCATCTCAAAATCCGAAACCTTGGAAGAGGCCATAGCGGAAATAATTACCGAACTGGATATTGACCTTGTGGTAATGGGTACCCAAGGCGCATCCGATGTAAAGGAAGTTTTCATGGGAAGCAATACGGTCAATGTTCTAAAAAAGGTCAAAAATTGTCCGGTTCTGGTTGTTCCCTCAACCTATAATTTCCGGCAGCTGCACAAGGTAGCCTTTCCCACTGATTTCATAAGAACCTATGAAAAGTATGAGCTTATGCCCCTAACCGAATTGGTTTCACTTTGGAAGGCTCAGATAGAGGTTTTGCATGTGGGCATCGAATTTGTCTTGAACGATGCGCAGCTATCGAATAGAAAAAATTTGGAGCATCGGTTTTCAAGTGTAAACTACTCATATACCAACGTTCCCTTTGAAGGGAGCGTCTCCAAAAGTGTGGAAAAATACGTTCTGCAAAATGAGGTGGACTTCATGGCCATGATACGCCACCACCATACGTTTTGGGAAAAAGTCATTGGGGAGCCTGTTGTGAAAAAAATCGCCTTTCACTCGAAAGTTCCCGTCTTGATGCTTCCGGAACATTGAAAACCTTGATAGTATAACTTTTCTACTCCATTTTATAGTCAACTACTTCCATTACTTTGGAATCTAATTAGACCCTTTACGTTTGAGTAATTCTCTATGTTCGACTGTTATACTAAAAAGAAAGACATAATACATTGGGCTTTTTCGATTCTCACCATAGAATAGAAGTTCTCATATTTCTTTATGTCATGCGATTTTGTCTCATACCCAAATAGTTAAGCACCGGCCAGTACGCTATGATAAACAACTTCCAAAAACCCAAAAGATTATTTTTCAGTCTATTTAATACTAAGGCAGCTGGACTCTATTTAATTCTATTCGCCGCTGCCATAGGTATCGCCACTTTTGTAGAGAATGATTTTGGCACCAGCGCGGCTCAAAAGGTGATATTTAAATCTTGGTGGTTTGAATTATTGCTCTTTTTATTCGGTATTAGCATTCTTGTAAATATTTTCAAGTTCCGAATGATACCTCAAAGGAAATGGCCTATACTGCTTTTTCATACATCTATACTAATCATTTTAATAGGTGCGGGAGTCACAAGGTATTTTGGCTTTGAGGGCGTAATGCATATTCGAGAAAACAATGCATCGAACAGTTTTTTATCTTCTAATTCATTTTTAAAGTTTAACGTTTCCAAAGGAGGCCAGACCTACGATTTTGAAGAACCGGTATTATTTGCCTCCTTGGGTAGTAATGAATGGCATGAATCTTATTTACTTGGTGAAGATTTAATTGAGATAAAAGTCACAGGTTTTATTCCCAACCCAAAACAAAGGTTGGTTGAGAGCATTAATGGCAAACCCACATTACAACTGGTAATTGCCGGATTAAACGGTAGGGAAGAATATTTCATACATCAAGGTCAAACCAAGCGCATACGTAATCTTGTATTCAATTTCAAGGAAACGTAATTACCTAATGCCTTTAATATTGTTCTTCGCAATGACTCCCTATTGTTTTCTTCCGACAAGACTTTTACACAAACCGTAATGGCCACCCAACAAAAGGATACCATTATTGGCTCCGACACCTATAATTCCCTGTTCTTACGATCGCTGTATTCTGATGGCTTTACAAGGCCTAGACAGCCTCGCTCGACCTAATTACAGAATGTTGACACCACGGAACCTATTCAATAGCTTACGTGTAACTATGAACAAAGTCAACTATAAAACCATGGGTAAAAACTAGACCAGTACTTTAAGTGCATTGGGAAGCACCTCAATTTCTATTTCCTTTTTGTCAACGACCAATGATTCACCATCTTGTTGGGTAAGCCATTTATAGCTTCCGTTTTCACTGACCAATTTTAGACTACGCACCTGTTCATGATGAAGCCCTTTGATACGTTTGGACTGTCTAAGCAGCACTAAGAAGCTAATCCACAAGATTTTTAACTTGTTTGTGTTCTCGATTAAAACTACGTCCAAAAGTCCATCTTTCAACGATGCTTTTTTTGTAAGCGAGACGTTATACCCCAATATGCTGGAGTTCGATATGAAAAATAAAAATGGACTGATATTTCTACTTTTTCCGGCCAATTCGACGGAAATATTCTCCAAAGATTTGAACTCAAAAAATGTGGTAACTATAGACTTTATATAGCCAATTAACCGGTGTCTACCTCCCAATTGATAGCAATTGATGACCTCAGCATCAAAACCGATACCCATATTGCTGAAAAAATAAGATTCATTAGCTCTACCAATATCTATAAGGGAGGTATTATTTCGTTTGATCAACGCAATTGACTCCACTATATCTTTGGGAATGTTCAGACTGGCAGCCAAACCATTACCAGAACCTATGGGTATAATACCTAAAACAATCTCGGAATTCACTAGAATAGATGCGACTTCATTGATAGTTCCGTCACCTCCGCAAGCAACAATGATCTGGGCTTTCTCAACCACAGATTCTTCAGTTAAAAGTTTAGCATGTCCTTTATAATTGGAATATTTGACTACCGTTTTGAATTTATCTGTTTCAAAGAATTTATTGAGATAGTGTTCGGTAATCCAATTTTTTCCTCCTCCTGCTATTGGGTTTACAATGAAATGAACAATTTTCATGGGTTCATTTTTACGGTTAATCCGTGATTATTGTACAAATAATCAGCCACTTGAAAATAGGATATTGTTTCCTTTAAAAATTTATTGTTTAAAGGCAGTGGATCAAGACTGTTATCCGACGTATCCCAGTGATAAAAATTTGCCGTTTTTTGATCTCCAAGCACCATTAACCCATCACTCTTTAAGAGTCCCAATTTTCTGTAATTCCCAATAAATGCCCGTTCATCTTTCTTGGTCATTTTAAAGATATCCTTGCCGAACAGGTTACTTTCGTAATCCCACCCCAATTGAGCGAACAAAGTTGGGAAAATATCGATTTGGGAACATAGCTTGTCTACATGCTTGTTTTTAATTCCCTTCAGGTTCACTATCAATGCCGGTATACGGTAATTGGCAACATCTAATTCCCAACGTCCAGCACTACTCCCACAATGATCGGCCATAAATACAAAAACCGTAGTATCAAACCAGGGTTTTTTCTTTGCCTCCATTAAAAACTCATGAATAGTGAAATCCGTATATTTTATCCCTCCATTTCTACCCGACCCGGATGGAATATCAATTTTACCCGAGGGATAGGTAAAGGGTTTGTGGTTGGAGGTCGTCATGATAAAATTGAAGAACGGCCTGCCGCTAGCTGCATAAATATCCGATTCCTTGATGACCTTTCTATAAATATCCTCATCACAGACACCCCAAGCATTTTCAAACGTCACTTCATCGTCCTCAATATTTTTTCTGGTCGTCACTATGTCACCGTCAGGTAGGAACCCCCTACCCCTATCAACGATATCGAACCCATTACCGCTAAAATATTTGTCCATATTGTCAAAATATCCATCGCCCCCATAAAAGAAAGTCCGGCTATAGCCTTTTGATTTAAATACTTCCCCTATGGTGAACAAGTTTTGGTTCTTCGGTCGCTTAACGATACTTCTTCCAGGGGTTGGAGGTATCGAGAGTGTAATAGCCTCCATACCGCGAACGGTTCGGGTACCCGTAGCAAATAAATTGTCAAACGAAATTCCTACTTGCATTAATGAATCCAAGGTAGGTGTCAGATTTTCTCGATTGCCGAAAGTTCCAAGGTATTTGGCACTTAAGCTTTCGATACATATAAAAATTACGTTGGGCTTCTTTTCTTGCCCTTCATTTTTGACAAATCTTCGTATGCTCAATGACGGCTCAAATCTCTTTTCTTGACCCTCCCTTAGATATTCATTTACTTTCAAAAAGGCTTCTTCATTTTTCTCTGTTCTATAGAACTCGGAATAATTAAGTTCGTTGTTTCTGAAGGCTGCGAAAAATGAATATATTCCTGCTTTTGCTAGCTCATTATTGTAGCGATTCTCGTAAATTTCGGCATACTCGTTTTTAACGAACAGGGTGAAACAAAGCATTATCCCAAGAACTATTGTAGCAGGTAGTATTCGCTTTTTAAAGCTGTGCTTACTCTTAAAGGTCTTTTGAAAAATTCCTACTTTTTCCACAAAGTATATCGTTACGCCGACCCCTACCAAAATACCCCCAATCAAAAGCGGTAAAGGATAGGATTCATTTATATTTTTAACGACCTCATAGGTGTAAATCAGGTAGTCTACAGCTATAAAGTTAAACCTTCGATGAAACTCGCTCCAAAATGTAATTTCCGCAAAGAATGAAAAGTAGATGATTAGAAGTCCTACTGCAAAACCCAAATAACATAAGATTCTATCCACATATGTACCTATGAACTTTTTGGGCATGGCCATAAAATAAAGGGCGGCCACTGCCCCAAAAAAAGATACTGTACCCAAATCATAAAATAATCCAATCAAAATTATTGAGGAGAAACCAAGTACCCCATTGTCGACTTCAGAAAAATTCCATATTAAAAATACCAACCTGAGAATAAATGAAAGGCAGAGAAATATTAAGGTAAATGTTTTTACTAACATAAACCGTTTTGAGAATTGAAAACGCATTTTAGTTCAAACAGTTTTGTCTTTTGTTTAAAAGAAATAAATTATCCGGAGGCCTATAGCACATTTTTTAAACAACCTAATTGACAAAATTACTAGAAAAGTAATGTTAATTTTTTTTTAAAATAATAGACCAGTTGCAACGCATAATGTATGCCATTGACCTCATATCTTTTAGCGTACTGAAAACCTTATTATATACTTTTTTGATACAAAGAAAACCGCATTCAAAAAGTATTAATACTTCTGACTATGGTTCTGATACCTATTCAGGAAAAAATTGGGTTTAATAAGAAACGGAGAAAACGATCAAGTATTGTTTTGAATGAAATGGTCTACCTATTCTATTTATGACCTTATTAGGTTTCGTAAAAAACTAAAAATACATATACTCCAACCATTAATTTTACTCATGAGATTGTGAAGTAAGACCGCCCTATCATAGTCATTTAAAAACAAGTTGGTCTAATTTAATTTCCCAAAAATATCCGAAAAAGTCTATAAGAAAGAAATGCCGAGACAAGTCTAATGGAATTGAATTTTATTTTCTGAAGTCAGAGTCCATACTCGGGTTTAGAGTAAATCGGGTACAGTTTTCTAAAGCTAATGAAAACCACTTCTTAGTCATCACAATCAACTTTGACCTCTTTTAGTCATTAGTAGCCTAGAACTAAAGCATAAACGAAGTGGCATTTGCCCTTAAGAAATGAAGTGCTTTTGTCATCTGGTTTTCTACGGTCTTCACAGATATGCCCAAATCCAGAGCAATTTCTTTATATTTTTTTTTCTGTAATTTGTTTTGGATAAAAATCTCCTTACAACGCGGGGGCAATTCATTGATCAAATCATCCAATTTTTTCAGTTTGGTTTCCTTTAAGTCTTGCTCCAAGGTAGCTTCCGAAATTACATCCCACTTAATCTTATCGAGCTCATCGAATCTAAGCTTCTGGCTCCGAAGGTGTAATAAAAATTGATTATGACATGTCTTAAAAAGGTAATTCTTAAGGGACGATGTAATCAAAATAGTCTTTCTTTTCTCCCACAAGATTACCATAGCACTCTGAACAATATCCTCTGCCAAATGTCGGTCACGGCAAAGTTTGAAGATGTAGTTGCACAGCCAATCATAGTATTCACTAAATAAATAGCGATATGCCTTTGAATGACCCTTTCGTAGTCCGGAGATTACTTTTTGTTCTTTCATTATGGCCGATTATCAATCAAATCTAAGAAAAATTAAAAATAAGTAGGGGTTTTTTGAATTTATTGTATCCGATAGATAAAAGTATTACTGAATGTCTAAACATTTATTACTAATCGATAGGTTTTTAGAGGGCTCGATATCGCCTGATGAGCGCATAGCTTTAAAGAATTGGGTGTTAGAAAGCGAGTCCAACATGGACTTTTTCAAAAAGCGCATTAAAGAACCTAGTCAAGACATCTCTTTTGATTTCGACTCGGATTCGGCATACCAAAAATTTTTGAAGTCCTTAGAATCAGGGAAAAAGCCAAAGAAACATGTCCAAAAACTCTTGAAATATGCGGCAATACTAGCTATATTATTGACATCAGGCATTTATATAAATCGACAACTAAAATCAAGTGCTTCTACTACACCTATAAAAGTCGTCGAAAGCAAGGAAACACCAAAGACCGGTCAGGAAATTATGATTACATTTTCGGATGGAAACTCAAAAACACTGAGCTCCGATGCCACCGAGAAAGTAACGGACTCAAAAGGAAATATCATAGCAAGCCAACGTGGAAACTCACTTAAATTTGGTGGTCAAAAGGAGACACGAGGGTCAGAAGAGTTATACAACGAAATCTATATCCCATTCGGACAAACGTTCAAATTAGTACTTTCAGATGGTACTCTGGTATGGTTAAATGCCGGTTCGAAACTTCGTTTCCCGACAAGTTTCAACGGTAGTGAAAAAACCAGGACGGTGTATTTGGACGGTGAAGCCTATTTAGAAGTCGTCACCAACAAGCAGAAACCGTTTATCGTGAACACACAGGAAGTAGGTGTGAAGGTATTAGGTACCAAATTTAATATCGCTTCGTATGATACCGACGACTATATCGCCACAACCCTGGTAGAAGGGTCGGTAAATGTCTACGAGACAAGAGCTCCCGAAAATGCGATTACACTGAGTCCAAATTTCCAAGCCAAGTATCAAAAAATCGGAAACAATTTTAGCACGACCTTAGTCGATACCGATGTATTTACCTCTTGGATGAGAGACCGTTTAATCATCGATAACTTAAAATTTTCTGAAATCTTGGCAAAACTTGAGCGCAAGTACTTTGTACAGTTCATCAATAAGGCCGGGCACTTGAACAATGAAGTGTTTAAGGGGGAGTTTGTTGATGAGGATATCGAATCCGTACTTAAAACCATTTCGCTGAGTACACCCTTTAATTACGAAATAAATCAAAATACAATCACCATAACACCGTAACATAAAAAAGTAAGGGAAGTGTTGGAGCACTCCCCTTATGATAATGATCATTAATAGACCAGTACTAACAATCAAAAACATTCAAAATTATGAAAAAAAGTGATGAGGACAATTCGCTCGACAAAGAGCGTCATAAAGGATTGCATCTAAAAATGAAGTTTTGCTTTCTTTCCGCTTGTTTGATGATGTTTCAGTTATCCGCCCATACGGTACTGTCCCAGAAAAGGGTCGACTTAAATTATAGTGAAGTACCGTTAAAACGTATCCTGAACGAAATCCAGTCACAGACCGATTATCGGTTTTTTTATAACATCAAAGAAATAGATGACACCCAGAAAACTAGCTTGAGCGCAAGCAAGGCAACTGTACCCGAAGTCTTGAAAAAATTGGCCTTAAAAGCCCATTTTGAGTATAAAATCAACAAGAACCAGATTATTCTTACCCGAAAAAAAGTTGCCGTACTTGAGTTACAAAAAACGCAGATAAACGGTACGGTGAAGGATCAAAACGGTTCTCCCCTACCTGGGGCGAGCATCGTTGAAAAGGGAACTACAAACGGCACCCAAACGGATTTCGACGGCAATTTTACCCTTGAACTTTCGGAGAGCAATAGTATTTTGGTGGTTTCCTATATCGGTTTCGCAACCAAGGAAATAGCGGTGAACGACCAAACGGAATTCGATATCGTCTTGGAGGAAAGTGCTGCTGGTTTAGATGAGGTCGTAGTAGTAGGCTACGGGCTCCAGAGCAAAAGAAAAGTAACCTCCGCGATATCGGAGGTAGATATGGATGGTGCCCAAGACATGCCCAATTCCAATTCGGGCCAAGTGCTTCAAGGTAGGGTCTCCGGTGTTACCGTGGCAGAGAACAACGGATCCCCAGGAGCTGCACCCAGTATCAGGGTCAGGGGAATTAGTTCCATCAACGCCGGAATCGAGCCCTTAGTGGTCATCGATGGTTTTCCCGTCGGTAATGGTATTCCGCAAAGTCTTAATCCAAATGATATTGAGAAAATAACCGTCTTAAAGGATGCGGCATCGACTTCTATTTATGGTGCCCGGGGTACCAATGGTGTCATATTGATACAGACCCTTAAGGCAAAAGAATCTCAAAGTGAGCTGACGTACAATGGAACAAGCGGTTTTCAATCCGTGCCGAATAGTTGGCGTCCCAAAACACTGAACGCCCAACAGTATGCACAATATAATGTCGAAAGAGTACAAGAAATCAATGAAAGGAGTGGCACCGATTCGCCGGTACCCCAGATTTATCTCGACGCTTTAGGCAATTCACGGAATAGCGGAACGGATTGGCAAGATTTGCTTATGCGAAATGCTCTTTTTCAAGACCATAATCTGACCTTTAGAGGGGGAAACAGCAAGTTTAGAGGGGTCGTGTCCGCAGGCTATTTGAGCCAACAGGGTACGCTTCTTAATACGGACTTCTCACGCCTATCGCTTAGGGCAAATACCGATGCATCCATCAGTGACTGGTTAAAAGTGGGCACGAACATGTTTGTTTCATTTTCGGATAACAATTCGATTCCGGAAAGCGGATCAAGGGGAGTAATTATGAAAGCTGTGACGGCAAGTCCGCTTCAATCGCCATTTGATGCGGAAGGTAATCTAAGGCCGTACATCCCCGCCGATTCCCCAGGATATTTTGCCTATGCCAATCCAATATTCGAGGCGCAAGCGGTTACGAACGAACGTATAGAAAGGGACATCAATGTAAGCGTGAACTTGGATATGGAAATTTTACCAGGTCTCCATTATAAGCCCCAATTATATGGGCGTCTCTTGACCCGAGAAGTAAATACCTTTACGCCAAGTACCATCGGAAGATTTGCCATAGGCAACGCCTCCAACCTTTCGCCGGGAGCACCACCTTTTGTGAACTCCGGTACGAATCAAAAAAGTGATATTACCAACTGGGGTATTGATAATCTTTTGAACTATGATGCTTCATTCGGCAATCACTACCTAAGCGTACTTCTAGGTTATACCGCACAAAAGCAGAGTGGGGAACTATCTACTATCAATGGAACCGGGTTTCCGAGCGACGCTACCCTCAATTACCTTGAGGCAGCGGAGGTGTCGGCAGCCGTTACGGATTTGACCAATTGGTCGTTAGCTGCCTATTTTGCCCGAATTAGCTATGACTACAAATCAAAATATTTGTTGGAGATGAATTTTAGAAGGGAGGGGTCATCCAGGTTTGGAGCAGATAACAAATACGGTAATTTTCCCTCAGCCTCGGTGGGCTGGAGGGTTTCCGAAGAAAGCTTCTTCCCAGAGGATTTCGTCATGAACGAACTAAAATTCAGAGCGAGTTATGGGGTAACCGGAAATTCGGCCATTGGAGATTTCGACCGATTTGGTACGTTACTCTCCATTCCGAACCTTAGTAACCTTAGCAATAATTTCAACTACGTGTTGAGCGACAATATTGAAATTGGAAAGTCTTTAACCTCCTTAGGGTCGAGCAACCTAAAATGGGAGACGAGCAGACAACTGGACCTAGGACTATCCATGGGTTTTTTCAGGGATGCGATTACCCTTAATGCCAGCTATTTTGAGAAAACAACGGAAGACATGCTCTTTAACCTTTCCATTCCGAGAGCATCCGGTTTTGGTTCGACACGAACCAACATTGGCGAAATGGTCAATAAGGGTGTTGATATTGAGTTGGCGACTAGAGTGAATGGAGAAAACTTTACATGGAACAGTAACTTGAATCTCTCGTTCATTAAAAATGAGGTCACCTATTTACCGGAAGAAATTTCCCAGATTGTCTCCAGATGGAATATTACCCAAGTGGGTCTGCCCGTAGGCTCTCTACGCGGACATGTCATCGAGGGAATTTTCAATACACAGGAACAACTTGACGACCCTAACCTATTTGCATGGCCGGGTGCGCGGGAACTCGGTGCTTATATTTTTAAGGATATCAACGACGATGGTATTATCAGCGGAGTAGATATGGAGGATATCGGAAATCCCCATCCCAAAGTTATATTGGGGTTTAACAATGTTATCAACTATAAAAACCTATCGCTTTCGATATTGACCACTGGCGCATTCGGATATCAAATCATGCCGCAGGTGAACGAGGTGTTCTACAATCAAAAAGGCAGATGGAACGTGAGTCCAGAAGTAATGAACAGATGGAGGTCGCCCGACAATCCAGGAGACGGATTGCTTCCGGCCATACCTTTTCCGCGCTCGCATAATGCCTCTAATCTTTGGTTGGAAGACGGAGATCATGTATGGATCAAAAATGTTACGCTAGGATACCAAATACCGGTTTCCGCACTTGAAAACACCTTTATTTCGGCACTACGTTTCCATTTTGGCGTTCAGAACTTGGCAAAATTCACCAGTTACTCCGGGTGGAATCCACAGGTGAGTACGTTCGGCAACAACCCACAACAATTGGGAGTCGATGATTTTACCTACCCTACGAACCGCACCTACACCCTTGGTGTCAACCTTAATTTTTAAACCCATAGTGATGAGAAAATATAAATCAACAATACCATCAAAGATTTTACTACTATTGCTGGCCACATTACTATTATCGGCCTGTGATGACGAATTTTTAAACGTTACCCCGAACCATTTTTTGACCGAAGGTAACTTTTACCAAACCGAAGACGATTTTGATCAGGCCGTATTGGGAGTGTATGGAAGTTTACAAGATTATGTACTAAGCGCTCATTTTTTAGAGGAAGGAAGATCTGACAATACCACCTATGACAATCTCTTGGACCAAGGCTCGCTGGGGGGATCAAGGCAGTACGGTTTTCTTGATCAATTCTTATTGACCTCGGACGCAGGACCGATCAGTGAAGCATGGAACACTATTTACAGTGCCATAAAAGACTGTAACGTTACGATGTTCTATTTAAACAATAGCCCGGAAATCGACTCTGCATTTGCAACACAGGCCGAAGCGGAACTACGTTTTTTCAGGGCATTTTACCATTTTGTCGCCGTAAGGTATTGGGGCGATGTACCCTTGCTCATTGAACCGATCGGCTCTGCCGAAGAGGCATTCGCTATCGAGCGAAATCCAATTTCCGAGGTCTATGCCGCCATCGTTCAAGATGCGGAATTTGCCATGGCCAACTTACCGGCTTCCTATTCCGGAAACGATGTGGGGCGCGTCACCCAGGGCGCGGCAAGAATGCTTCTGGCAAAGGTCTATCTGACTCGGGGCGATTACGCCAATGCACAAACCCAATTGAATACCCTTGTTAACTCCAATCAATATCGGTTGCTGAACAACTACGCCGATGTCTTTGACCCGGCAAATAAGAACCATGCCGAATCGATTTTTGAGGTACAGTTCAAGGAAGGTCCGGAAGGCGAAGCCAGTAATTTTATCTACCAATTTGCTCCGGTAGGATCTAGGGGGGTGGTTATCTTAGGGCCGGAAAACAGTCCAGGTCGTAATATCCCAACATTGGATATGGTGGATGCGTACGAGGTGGACGATTTAAGGAAAGATATATCCATTGCTTTCTTTGACAGAGATCCCAGTCCGCTGTATTATGTCAACAAATACGACCACGATTCAGATCCCGATTTCTCAAGGGCACCTGATAATTGGCCTATTTACAGGTATGCCGATGTTTTATTAATGCTCGCCGAAGTTATTAATGAACAAGGCTACCAAACGGGTACGTCATTCGATATGTTGAATATGGTCAGAAGTCGGGCAGGATTGCCAGAACTGACCCCGAGCCAACTGCCTGATCAAGAATCATTTCGCGAAGCAGTTGCCCAAGAACGAAGGGTTGAACTCGCCTTTGAAAACCATCGTTGGTTCGATTTGGTTAGAACAGGCAAGGCTGTTGAAGTAATGACTGCCTTTGGTATTGAAGAAATGGCCAATCCTACCCTTGTACCACCAGATTTTATTGCCTATGGTCCCCAATCATTTCAAATAACCCAAGACAAACTCCTATATCCGATTCCTATAAACGAATTGGACTTAAACCCAAACATGATACAAAACCCCGGGTATTAATGATTCTTTTCAAACCATTACAACGCGGTGTATTTAAACCTAAAAAAGACAGTATGATCAATAAACTATTCCCACTATTAGCGGTATTGACGCTATCTTGTTTTACTTCCTGCAAAGAGGCCAAACAAGAAACCAAGGAAGAAGTTCAAGAAAATCTTCCGAACATTGTATTTATTCTTTCCGATGACCAGGCGTGGACGGATTACAGCTTTATGGGCCATGAACATATCGAGACCCCGAATATCGACAGGTTGGCCAGGGAAAGCCATACGTTCACCCATGGTTACGTGCCCACTTCATTGTGCTCTCCGTCCTTGGCATCAATAATTACCGGGGTTTACCCCCGATATCACAAGGTATTGGGCAATGACCGGGTACTCCCCACCGATGACAAAGAGGGAAAGCCGGCCTGGACCGCGTCTTGGAGGCATGAAAACTATATTCCGGTAATCGAAAACTTCAAAAAACTGAATACCCTGCCCAAAATGTTAAAGGATAAAGGATACCTCTCCTTTCAAACAGGAAAATGGTGGATAGGGAATCACGCCAATGGAGGTTTTGACTATGGTATGACCCACGGCGATCCCGAACGTGGCGGAAGACACGGTGACTATGGGCTTGAAATAGGCCGTAAAGGCATGGATACCCTTTACAGTTATATCGATTTGGCGATGGAGAAAAAGAAACCTTTTTTTATGTGGTATGCTCCATTTTTACCGCATTCACCCCACAATCCCCCAGACAGTCTGTTGCAAAAATATTTACCAAAAGCACCTACGGAATATGTGGCCAAATACTGGGCCATGTGTGAATGGTTCGATACCACCTGTGGTGAACTGATGGATTATATTGAAGAGAAAGGCCAGACCGAGAATACCCTTTTCGTGTATGTTTGTGACAATGGCTGGGTGCAAAACGAAAACAATGGCGCCTATAATCCGATTTCAAAGCAATCACCCTACGATTACGGATTACGGACGCCGATTATGTATAAGTGGAAAGGAAAGATAACTCCGAATTTTGACGAGCGTTCCCTGACAAGCAGCGTCGATATGGTACCCACGGTATTGGATCTTTTGAATATGGAGCGACCTGACAATCTGGATGGCATCAATGTGCTCGATGATACCGAACGAGAAAATCGAGACGCCATTTTTGGGGAGATCTATAACCACGACTTCAATACGGTAGAAGAAAGTTTAAAATATAGAATGGTGATGACAGATCCTTATAAGCTCATCATACCCAACGAAAAAAATAGGCCTGGCGAAACTATTCAATTGTACAATATTTACGAAGACCCCTATGAAGAGAATAACCTTGCGGACAGCCGCCCTGAAATAGTCGAAAAATTGAAGGGTACGATTGAATCCGAATGGAATGAATAATGTATTTCCAATATACACCGAGGCAATAAGAAGCTAGAACTGATTTTTTTGATTTTTGGACCTTCTATTTTCGGATCTTTTCGCGCTGAACATGGGTAAAAAATACTTAAAAGTAATATTAGGGCGGTACACATCATTTCGTCTACCATTTGCATGGTACTTTACTTTAACTTTGATATATGGATGTATCAAAAATACATAAGACTATTGAGCAGTACACTCCACATTTATCATTAAAATCCCGCAAAGAATTTGCTACGCTTTGTGAAGAACAAAACTTTAAAAGTGGGGTGCTTCTTTTTAAACCAAATCAACCCAATGATTCAGAGTATATACTTCTCAACGGTATTGCACGTACCTTTTTATTAAATACCGAAGGTGACGAAACCACACTATCCTTTTTTGAGGACCATTCAGTTTTACCTCCTTATGTCACACGTACTGCAAACGGAAAGTCTTTACTATACTGTGAAATCATTACCGACTGCACCTTTGCTAGAATCAATGCAAAGGCCTTTGAATCTTTGATGATAGATAATCTAGAGATACGCGATTTCGGAAACACGGTGTTGAGGCAAGAATTATTGAACAAAGTGCATAAAGAAATTCGAATGGCATCTTGGTCTGCCAAAGAGCGGTTAGCGCAATTCCGCAAAGACTTTTCCATGTTGGAAAATAAAATTCCCCACCCGATGATTGCATCCTATTTGGGCATAACCAATGTTTCCCTGAGCCGTTTGAGGAAACGACAATAATCGCTTTTTATCATTTGTTAATTTGGGCGGTACATAACCTTTGTTCCTTTGTAGGATACATCCAAAAAAAATGAAAAAGCTAAGTGTGATTATTGAAAAGAATCTTCAGGTCAAAAAAGTATTGGCTCTTTTAATATTGACCAGCTTGATATATCTTATCATGTTGGGGGTAACCATTCCACTAGTTTCCACTTATGCTGAAGAATTGAAATTGTTGGATATGATGCCGATGGGGTACGACTTCGATGATGTAAACGCGCTGTTCAGTGCCCTTGGCCCCAAGGGCAGGAATGCGTATTTATACAATCAGCTTCCTGTGGATATGATTTATCCTGCCCTTTTCGGCATGAGTTTTTGTCTACTGCTGGCTTATCTTCTGAAAAAGCTGAATAGGTATAATGGTAAGCTGTTCTACCTCTGTTTGCTACCCTTGTTTGCGGGATTTGCCGATTATATGGAGAATGTTGGAATCATCGTTCTATTGACCAATTATCCAAATTTAACATCAGGCCTGGTACCAATAACTGCTTTTTTCAGTCTTCTTAAAAGTGGGGTCACGACCTTGTACTTTCTAATTTTAATAGGGACATTTATTCTATTAGGAATTAAAACCCTAAAAAAATGAAAAAATTATGTGTTTATGAATGACGCTGATGCTAACTTCCAGATTTGCCCCATAATACAAAGGAAGTTGGAAGATAAGGAACTTACAGAGGTATTTTTCAGTCATCGTAATTTTTTCATGTAGTTGGAGTTAGGTTGGTTAAAAATTACGTTTATATATTATATGGAAATCCTTTATTCTTTTAAGGCCAGGATATATTCCGCGACGGCCATCTTTGCCTCATCGGAGAGATAATCTTGTGGCGGCATTTCAGGATAATCTTCTCTTAAATTCTTGGGGTTATTGATATAATCAACAATGCCTTGCGGATTACCGCTATGTATGGCCTGCAGAATTTCAGTCGGTGGTCCAATCAATCGCGAACCAAAAGCGTGACAGCCAGCACACACGCCATAATAAGTTAATTCGCCCAGTTGGTCTTTAGAAACCGACCGATCAGGTACAGGTGCCGGAGTCATCATTGTAGGAATGTGTTGGGTATCCATTATTTGTGCAGGACCGTAATCTTCAATGCCAAAGGTGCGGTACTTATTCTTGTCCCTAATAGTACTCCCTGTTCCACCCCCATAGGCAAAAATATCCGGGCCTTTCGAGTCCATTTGAGTAAGCATGATCGCCTTAATCTCACCCGTAGGTTCATTCCCGTTGTTGTACATAATATTGTCAAGAATGACCACCCGGTCAGGATTTCCCTCTGAATTTGGGTCATTGGCCTTAGGGTCTCCGGTGGCTAGATCGACTATGGTAATGCCCGTATTGTTATTACCGGTAATGATGTTGTTCTCGACGATTACATCATCGGCTGCCATGATGAGAACGCCTGTACCGGCCGGAATACTAGAAACTGTTGATCCAGGGGCACCGAAATTTTCATGGTTGTTGTTGACCACGAAATTATTTCGGAAAATAATATCAAAGGTAGTTTTGATGGGCAACCCCGGTGTTATAAAAGCCAACAATCCTCCTGTATTATCATGGACGTAGTTGTTCTCGACCAAACAATGCCTAGAATTTTCAATCTCGATACCCGCCACACTATCAAATACTTCGTTGTGAAGTACGTCTACATTATCACACATGCCCACATAAATGGCGGCATCGGCGATAACGCTCAATACATTGTGTTCAATGAGTCCGTTTTTTCCGTATTGCGGAAAGATGCCATAAACGCCGGTATCGATGATCCAATTGTTACGGATTACAAAATTGTTTCCGGCCTGGCCCATAATACCATTACCTTTGTAATTGATGATCTTGAAATTCTCTATTAAAATCCCGTTGCCCGAATAGAGAAAGGCATCGTTTATTTCTTTTTTTCCGTCCAAAGTGGGCCATTCTCCATTGATGACCACGCCTTGAAGGCTAATGTCGTCTTTGTCTATGTAGACATTCTCTGAATAAGTGCCGGGGAATACACGAATCAAATCGCCCGAATTGGCTGTTTTGACCGCTTTCTGTATAGATGTACCATCTTTGACCTCAATGATTTTTCCGTTGAAAGCTTTGCTTTGGGCTACTTGAGTAGTATCTCTTGACAGCCCTACATTTCTGTATTTGATGGTCGAAGGCATGGGTACGGTAGTTACTTCAGGAGATGAGAAAAATGATTTCCCCAAAAACACACCAGCAACGAGAAGAAAGATCGCGGCAATGATTTTGAACAGTGTTGATTTCATAGTAATATAAATTGGATTGATTAAACAGATGGTTTTAATCCAGAGGGTAGGTTCTCCGGTATTTTAGGTATAAAAGTTTCGTCGGTCAAGGTCTTTAGAAAGTCTACGAGTCGGTCTAATTCATAATCGGACAATTCGGGCTCCCAGATATGCCAATGAATAATCAGGTTTTCATCTTCGGGTACTGCGTGTCCTCTTCCATCGGTATAGAATTGAACGGTCTCGCGAAGGGTTTTAAATTTTCCTGAATGCATGTATGGGGCCGTCTTTTCAATATTTCTCAAACTCGGGACTTTAAAAGCGCCCCTTAAAGTTTTGTCCTGAAAAGGTACTTCTGCACCGGAATCTAGCGGTAAGCCGTCAGGCTCGGGGGTACCAATAACGGCGAACTGTTGGTTAGTGAATAGTGGGGGCGTATGGCATTCGGCACAGCGCGCTACAAAAGAGCGGAACACATTCATGCCTTCTATTTCTTGCTCGTTCAATGCCTGATGATACCCGTGGGCATAACGGTCGTATTTGCTGTTCAGAGAAACCAAAGAAGCCTGAAAGGCAGCAATGGAAGTGTAAATTTCATCTAGTTGAATAGCGGAATCTTCGACTCTATTAGGAAAAGCCTCTACGAACAGTTGTTGGTATTCTTCAATGGAATTTAAGGTGTTTAGAAGGTTGACCCTAGTGTTGTTCATTTCTTCCTTGGAAAATAATGGACCTTGCATTTGTTCTTCCAAAGAAGATGCACGACCATCCCAAAAAAGTTTTCTCAAATAGCCTACGTTCCAAAGACTTGGAGCGGCACGTTTGAGTTTGTGGCCATCGTTACCAATGCTTGTAGGCAGGCCATCTGAAAATCCTTTATTTGGATCATGACAACTGGCACAGGAAATGGTTTTATTTCCCGATAGAACAGGGTCAAAGAATAGATACCTCCCCAAATCGATTTGTTGCGGAGAAAAACCATCACGAATTTTAGGAAGTCCTGTTTGAAGTCCGCCGACCCCAACGTTATTAGGAGAATCGTACTGCATATATAAATTTTGTGCAATACACTCGTTTTTGATATTCTTCTTAAAACCTGGTGGGCAGTTCGAGTTTAACTTTGGAAGTTTCTCGTAATTTACGGAGGATTTTTTTGGAAGGAATAAAAACAGTGAAAAGGCCAGAAGGATTCCGGAAATACTTGATTTTAAAATACTATTTTTCTTGCTCATTATCCTAATGACCTAATAACCGGCCTACCAGCTGAAAGAACCAAAAATCGGTAGTTCGATGCGAAATAAAAACAATTAGGGAAACCGCAAGGAGAATTTATCGCTTTTGTTATGAAATGACCCTATGCTGTGACAAATGGGTCATTTATAACTCAAGGGCTTCCTCGAATTTATCTCTGTAACCGATGGAAACGGGAAGCATTTCCCCAGAGGCATGTTGAACGATAAGTTTGTACCCCTTTCGGGTTTTTTTAAAGGAAGAAATTTTGTGTTTGTTGACCATATACGAGCGGTGTATTCGCACGATACTCGAATCAATGATTTTTGTTTCCAACTCTTTCAAACTTAATCGCACCAATTCTTTCGAAGCTTTTTCTCCTTTTAAATGATAAATATTCAGATAATTTCCTGAAGATTTTACGTAAAGCAATTGATCATAATTTATGGCCAAGATCACCTTATTGTTCTCCCCGGTAATGGTCAAAAGTTCATTGCCTTTTTCGTGTACGGATGTTAAATTATTATGTTCGATTTTCTCTAAAGAGGCAAATTTGAATCGTACCGATAAATACCATAAAATAAAAAAATAGGGCGCTACCATTATAAGCACAACATACCTCAGGGTTCTATAATACTCATATATTTTCTCATTCAAAGAGGTTAATTCGGGACTGTAAACTACATAAATTCCAAAGGTTATTAAGAGTACTTCAGCAACAAACCATAACATAAAACTTGATACTTTTAGTTCTCGAAACCCTAAGGCAGGCCGTAAAATAAATTGGGTTAATAAAAGAACACCAATACCTATACTTACGTAACCAACGTACAGATTATCTCCCCATTGGTTCATGTTAAAAGGGGCGTAGACCGCCAAAAAAACAAAAACAAGCAATGCCAAAAAACCAATTAGCAAGAATTTATTATTGAAAGAATCCAAATAAGGAAAACTTTTATTCAATATTTCTTTGATGGTCTTCATCTCGAATGCCATACGATTTTTTAATATGTATCTACTAAAGATAAAACAAACTTGACAATTGTCTAGATGCAGTAAATCTGTAGAAGGAACTCTTCCAAAAGGCAGTAGACAATAAAACCCTGATGCGTTTAGCGGAAAATAGCTGTAGAGAATGAAAGCGATAAGTTTTCAAATTTTATTTTAAATAAGCCAACATAGTGGACCTTAACATCAATGGAGATTGAACTAAAGTTTTATGAAACTGTTTTAATAGCTTATAACTGGGGGCCATCACCAATTCCATCATCAAATCCCTTAGAAATGCTCCGCATATTTAAGTAACTACTTAAAAATGCACGGGGAATACTTCTTCCGCAAGTCGTTTTAAACGAACAACAATAGAACACCACGAACGACAATTATAAAAGAGAAAGCTTTAACCTGAAAGGTTAATGACTTGGATGCTGGCTTTGATACGGGTAAATACTATCTGTTTGCACATTACACGGGTGTTCATTAAATCTTTCCGGTGATACTTCTTGATCCATACCTTCATGTGCGGGATTGTATCCCGTAAATTAAAGCAATTTGTCTTTTGGAATCGTTTCCTATGCTAAGTCCGTCAAGAATCTTCAGTTTGAAAGGTTCCGAATACCGTCTGAAAACTTTGTAATTATTGTACCTAATTGCAAGAATTATGTTGCCTTTATTAAGGACGGGGCAAAATATTTCCCAACGTTTTTGTGTATAGTTTGTTGCGGGGTTGACAGCTTGCGTGAGAAGCTAGATCTCCATTGGTACGATAAATTACTTGATTAAAGTAACTGAGCAATTAATTCTACTTTGTTATATTTTTTTAATCATGCTAATTGTAATATTTTTCTCCCTGGAATTTTATTTTTTGTAAATAAGAATAACCTCGTTCTCTTCGGTCTCTAAAAAATATTCATAAAAGTCGGGCAAATTTATTTCTGGCAAATCTATTTTCTTATGGTCCAAATATTCTCCCGGATCCATTGGTAGCAACAAAGGATTTGTTGTCCGGGTATTTATTGACCTTCCACCTTCAATACTCAATGGCACCATACTTCTCAACGGAAGTATACCACCTTGTTTGCACGTTATTTTCGCCTTTTTAAAGCTATTGTCCTCCCATTCAATGTCGACTTCAAAATTACCTCTTGCTTTCAGACCGGAGATAGCGCCTTGCTTCCATTTGGCCGGAAGAGCAGGAAGTAAGTGCACGAAGCCATCATGAGATTGCAACAGCATTTCTGCAATACCAGCCGTTGCCCCAAAATTACCATCGATTTGAAAGGGTGGATGCGCATCAAACATGTTTGGATAGCTACCCGATCCTTTGAACTTAGGGTCGTTTTCTTTTACAAGATTCATTAGTTTGGACATAATTTCCAAAGACTTGTCTCCATCATAAAGCCGTGCCCACATATTTACTTTCCAACCCATTGACCATCCGGTAGCCTGATCACCCCTTCGAATCAATACTTGCTTTACAGCCTGAGTCAATTCAGGATTGGAGGTAGGTGTAATCTGGTTTCCCGGATGAAAGGGATACAAATGGGAAATATGGCGATGGTGTATTTCCTTGTCCTCAAAATCTAACTGCCATTCTTGCAATTGCGCATGCTTTCCAATCTGGTAGGGCAACAATCGCCTTTGTTTTTCCAAGATTTCATTTTTAAGTTCAATATCTTCAATTTTTAAAATTTCGACGGCCTTAAGATATCGTTCGAAACTTTCCTTGATCAAAGCCATATCCATGGTAGGTCCAGGACTCAGGGTAGAACTTTTTCCGTCCCCATAGATAAAACTCTGTTCTGGCGAATGTCCGACCGGAGTCACTAAATATCCTTCTTTGTTGGGAATCAGCCAATCCTTATAAAAAAGTACAGCGCCTTTTAGCAAAGGGTAGACCTCTTGGCGTAGAAATTGCTCGTCGCCAGTAAAAAGGTAATGCTCCCAAAAATGGCTAACCAACCAACCAGAAGCCACGGGCCAAAAGGAACAGGGACAAGAATCAACTGGACCCGAATTTCTCCAAATCGACATGTTATGATTGGCCAACCACCCCGAGCTCCCGTACATTGACCGTGCTACTTTGGCTCCATTTTTTGCCAGTTCCTTGACGGATTTAAAAAAAGGTTCATGGCATTCGGAAAGATTGGTGACTTCCGCGGGCCAATAGTTCATTTCCATATTGATATTCATCGTATAGGCACTAGCCCAAGGTGGTATCAATTCATCGTTCCATATTCCCTGTAAATTTAAGGGTTGCCCTCCCGGTCTTGAACCCGATATCATTAAGTAGCGACCGTATTGAAAAAATAATGATACGAGACTTTCATCACCTCCCTTTTTATACCTCATAATCCGCTGATCGGTCGGTAAACCCGAACCTTTTCCGGATTTGTTTATCCGAAGATCAACGCGGTCGAATAGCGAAGTATAATCTGCAATATGTCGTTTCTTAATGGTTTGATAATCATCATCCTTAATATTTTCAAAAAAGGATATGGTTCTTTTCTCAGGTAGCTCTTTGTTTGTCGGACTTTCGTCATATGCTGTAAAACTGGTGGCAGCGGTGACCAAAATGACCATTTCAGAAACATTAGAAAACTTGAGCTTTCCTTCGAAATAAGATACTTCCCCATCGGTATGCTCCAACTTTAAACGAGATTGGAAGTACATACCCAAACCATCAACCTCATCGTGGTAAAGAATTTGTTTTGCGATAGGCTTTCTACTTCGGTCACGGTTATAGATTTCCGGGTATTTGTGCTCATCGCCATAATTTTCAACATGCTCAAGGGTTCTTCGAAGGGCAAAACCAGGTACTTGTGCATTTATAAAAAGCATATTATCAGTACCTCCAACTTGCATGGTCGGCTCATGGATTGTCGAAAAAGATATGGCACCACTCATTTTATCCTGTCCTTCGGCAGAGAGTTTTAATGCGAAAATATGATCGGGATAACTGGCCAAAATCTCACGGGTATACCTTGTTTTACCAATTACATAAGATACATTGTGAATCGCTTTTGAAATATCCAAACTTCTTCTGTAGTCGGAAACCTCTCCCCTATGATCCATTTCAATCCATAAATCACTCATGGGTTGATATAGATCTTGAGGTCTGCCCAACCACCTTTTTTGAACCATTTTTTGACCCTCCTCATATTTGCCCGCATCGAACAGGGTCATAATTTCATTATAGTCCTCGCGAATACTGAAATTTTCGTATTTCCGATTCGGATCACCACTGTAGAGTGTCGATTCGTTGAGCTGAATATGTTCCATCCAAGGATTGCCAAAGATCATTCCCCCCATATTTCCATTACCTATAGGCAAGGCTTCGGTCCACACCTCGGCCGGCTCATTATATTTCAAAATGTTCGTATTCGTTTGGCCATATCCCTGTACCGTTTGAAAAAGACAGGCCACTATTATGGAAGTTACTTTTGTTATTTTCATTTTATTGTTTCAATTCAAAGTTTACCAGGTTCACATCTTGTCTTCTATTTACGGGCGTCACATCTAGCTCGACCAATTTACCATCTTTAAAAACCCCTTTGACAATGGTATTTTTAGGTGCGTGGAGTTTAAACTCGACATTCCATTCTTTTGGCCATGCCGGAAACAGAACTATTTTATCATTGATGGTTTGCATCAACATCTCTTGCAGGCCAATCATACCAGATCCGCCCCAATTATGATCTGGCACCCAATCGTGACCGGGACCCCAGAAAGTCGGAAACTTCCGTTCAGAGTCCAATAATTTTCTAGTGTTATATTCCGCCGCAGCTTCTGTCATTCCCATTCTTGCAAGAAAAATTCCATCTTGATGCCAGCTTACGACGTTTCCTTTCCGAAATACCGGAGCCAGTTCATAGGTATTTTTAAACGAGCTAATTTCTTTATCCCCAATTTTAAACTGATTGAAAGGGAAAAGTGGGTAAAACTGGGGTAATTCTTGGTTCGATTCCCGAATCCAGCTCTCCGCAGGTTTAATTATGGGAAGCCCATCGATTTCCTCAAATGCATAATCGGGAACTCTATTTAAAAAATCGCTGTAGTATTGTTTTTTTTCCGAAGAGATGTATTTCTCTTCTAATTCGAGCAAATTTTTTAAACATGCCTTAAGACCGGAAACCACATCGACAGGATTTTTCGCACCTCGATAAGATTCGCAGGAAGTAGAGGGAAAGATTACGAGTTTCCCATTTTCATTCAATTCTTTACCGTTTCGCATTTTCTGCCTTATCCGGTAGTGTTCATCAAAAAAAATAAGGGACTGTTCTATGAAAGGAATATACCTTGAAATATCAGCACCGGTAAAACGATGATATTCCAAAACCATATAAGATTGTTCTAGCTGCGATTCCCAGTGGTATGAAATAGACCCATTGGCCATCACTCCTTTTTCCACTATGTCGTTATACGCTTTTGAACCATCTACTCTTTTATCTCCAAATGCGACCTCCTTTCCCCTTTCACGAACACCTTCGGGCCAGCCATAACCCGCACCCAAAGCTAATCCTGGCACACCAATATACTCGCTATAAACGGCCCCCTTGTGGGCAAAATTCTTTTTTACTCTAGCCAAAGCCCCCGATAATGCCTTTCGATACAATTCAAAATGTGGTGTCAGTGCATCAAAATCACCTGATTTTAACATCGGCCAATATAACAATCTTTGATTTTGTGCGGTAAAGACACCCCCGCCCCATGCCCTAAAATCAGGACCATAATCTCTCTGTCCTTCGACAAGGCCAGCGTCAAAAGTGAAATTACCACCATTGAATTTTGTAGGGTACTCACCATACATATTGCACCCCAATTGGTATCGAAACAATTGATAATTTCGTGCCACAGTCCATGCTTTGTCGTCTGGCCCAGCAGTTTCCGAGTTTATGAGAATGTAACTTCTGGACCAGAATTTATGCCACCATGCACGAGTAGAAACACGAACTTTGTTAGTATTCGTTTCCCAACTTTTTACTATAGTTGTGTTCAATCCAGTTCTCCAGTCCTCTAAAGATTTAGTTTGGTCAATATGCGTAACCATTTTAATGTGATGTCTCTTTCTTTCCTTCCTTGAAACGATATGCCAGGCCCTGAAAGGTTTACCGGCGTAAACACCTGTTGAATTCTTAGATGAAATAAAACCATCACCTAAAAGCATACCTCCAAAAGTTCGGCCTTTAAGATCATCGGTAATTTCCTCTTTATAGTTTTCCAAGCCTTGTTGTTGAATCAGCAAATTGGGAACTAGTTTATTGTCGGGGTTTCGATGATAGAAGAAAATACCGTTATCTTTCTGCTCGACGTGGTCTTTTGATAGCGTAACTTCACCTGGATAAGCATGTAGTGTAAAGGTAGAATGCCTTCGCCCATCATTGGTGATCATCTCTTCATCCATACGCCAGTTTTCATAGGCGGCATCGACCCTGACTTTTTTGTTTGCTTCGACCTCTAGGTGAACAATAGGGTCTTGAACTTCGACCCAAATCGCTATTTTTACTTCCAGGGGCATTCCGGAATGCTTGTTTTTACCCCGAATATCTATATATCCATCCTTAAGTTTTAATTCTTGACTGAATTTAGGGTTTGAACCTTCTTCGGAGAAGGGGTTCGGACTCAATTTTACGCGAATACGCCCTAATTTCAAATATTCATTGGTCTCAGCTAAACTTCCGCTTCGCTGAACATATATTAAAAGTTCGCCGTTCTCGACCCAAACATTACAGCCAATATCACCTCCTCCAACTGGCATTGATTCCGCACTATTTTCACTTTGCTCCGTCCATTTAATATTATAAGTTTTAAAATCAGGCTCTTGAAATTGAACCGCACAGACGCTTTCAAAATTTATCAAGTACCACATAAGAAATAAAACTTTATATAGTTTCATAGATCTTCAATTTTAAACTGGGCAATTTCTATCAAAAGAAAATGAGACTGATATAGATATACCAAGTCCCATTTTCCAAACTAACTCAACCAACTCAACTGTTTAACATTTATCGCCATACCATGGCATTACCTATCACTCTAAAGTAAAGTGGAAATAAATGGTCGTTTTTAATATCCAGGATTTTGTTCCAATGTTGCTTCAGTATTCCTTTCAATTTCTGTATTAGGTATCGGCCATACATTCTGATAATCAAAAATCGGATTCGAAGCATATTGACCGTTATGCATCGGATTATAGGTGCGCACGCGGTCGACGATAACCCCAATTCTCATTAAGGTCATCAACCTATTTTCTTCTACAAAAAGTTCCCTGGCCCTTTCATCCAAAATAAATTCCATATTTACATCTCCCCCGGTAATAGGGGTCGCCAAAGAACGCTCCCGTACTTCATTGATATCGGAAGCAGCAGCATCTGAATCCCCATTTAGAAAATAGGCTTCCGCCCTTAATAAGTAGGTTTCGGCCAAACGTATGACATAGCGATCACGAAAGGAACTATTCGCTTGATTATCTACTATTTGATCGGGGAAATTATTGATTGGAGTGCTTTTGGCGAAAATAGCACTCCACCATCGTTTAGTAGGATCATCAAACTCTGTGAAGGATCCACTCTCGACAATTTTTTGTCCAAAATAATCGGATTCGGGATTGTCGGCCACGATATCCCGGATAATATTAAATTCGGAATTTCGAATATCATTTTGCGCGTCTTCCCAGACCTGGTTCAGCATGTAATCGGAAGCTGCCCACCAACCGATACCACGTCCTCCATTTTTCTTGGTAGGTCCCAAAAATAGGTTTTCGCCATCACTATTGCCTTTTAATTGCCAATAAAGAGGCACAAGAAAACGGGCCAAATTATCATTGATTTCACCCCCAGGAACAAGAAATTCATATTGCGAAACATAAATTGCTTCCGTGTTACCACTCCCTCTATTTTGATTACCCCTTCTAAATAAATCCCAATAGACATCACCGGGTTCATCACTTCTAGTGCCAAATCTTTCTCTCATCAAAGCATAGCCAAGATTGTCTATGACCTCTGAAGCGGCGGTAATTGCTTTTTGATATTCTTTTGTTACAATGTAGGCTTCCGCTAGCAAATGGTAGGCAGCACCTTTGGCCATTCTACCATCTTGTTGGACTTCATCGGCTCCCGGTAAAAATTGTGCGGCCTCAGTCAGATCGCTTATTATCTGTGTCCAGACATCTGCTACGGAGGCTCTTCTAAAATCTCTTTTTGGGGAATCTGTTTCTTCCAAGACCAATGGTACACCTCCATAAATAGTAACTAAACCCCTATATGCAAATGCTCTAAAAAATTTAGCTTCTCCTATTTTAATATTTCTTTCCTCTTCCGAACTATATTCAATAGTGTTTATCCTGTTTAAGATTACATTAGCATCATAGATTTGTTGGTAAAAATCGTTCCAAAATCTTGATATCTGTCGTTTTTCAGGTCGTATTTGATCTCCCCATGAGTTCAATTCATGGTTGGGTGCAATCGCATCATAGCCAACATCTGTAGTGTACTGAAAAGTAAACGCATCGCCGTTTGCTCCGCTACCATATAACATCTGACTTACATTTTCATAAAGCTGCACGACCGCTATATCTATCTGCTCAGGGGTGGTATACGAATTATCAGGAGTGTAAAAACTGAAGGCTTGCTCTTCTAACAACTCATCTTCATTGCACGAAATCGTTATCAATAACAAAACCAATATATATTTTAAATTTTTCATCGTTCTACGTTTAAAATTCAACATTTAGTCCCAAGGTATAGCTTCTCAATAAAGGCGCACCAGGAGCAAAGCCTGCCCCTGTCTCAGGATCTAAGCCCTTCCATTTTGTCCATGTTGCCAAATTTTTACCGGAAACAAACAACTTTAAGTTACTTACCCGTAATGCATCTTGTAATTGATCAGGAAAAACATAGGACAATGACACATCTTGTAACCGCACAAAACTTCTTTGACTGTAAGGCGTTGCCCCAAACTGTGAAGCCAGGTCTAAACGTCTATATTTTGCATTTGGGTTCTCCGGCATCCAATAGTCCCATGCGCCCTTGGGTACATTGCTATAGGATAGTTGATCCCTTTTGTTCCAATTTCCATGGGCATGGGGAGCATCATTGCCGTAGTAAAAATCGTTGCCGCCTTGAATAGAATTAATGAATACGTATAGGCTTAGATTTTTATGGCTTACCGTATTAGCAATGCCGAAACGATAGGCAGGATCTTCATAGCCCAATATCTTTCTGTCATCCAAGGAAGAAATATCGCCACTGTTGTCAAGATCGCGAAGCTTATAGGTTCCTGGGAAAAACCCTGTTAAAATTGAACCATCAGCCTCATCTGCCAGTTGCCACATTCCGGTTATTTCGTAATCATAGATTACATTTTGGGGCTCACCAATAAAAAGACCGTCACCGACTAAATCATCTTCTTTTCCATCACCGTTGTTGTCGTTCTGCGGGCCTAGAATTGATTCTATTTTATTTCGATAGCTACTAAAATTAAACGAGGCCTCCCAATTCCAATCATCATTGCCCACTAAAGTACTGGAAAGCACCAACTCCAAACCATGGTTGGAGACCTTAGCTATGTTACTATTTATCGAATTGAAACCAGTTAGATTGGGTAATTGAATGGCATAAAGAATATTTTCGGTGTCATTTTTATAGTATTCGATATTGCCCCTAAGTTTTGAGCCGATTAACGCAAAGTCAAGCCCTAAATTCGTTCCGGTCGTTGTTTCCCATCCCAATGCATCATTCGGTAGCGAACTAATAGACTGACCTTGATAACTTTGACCCCCATCTCCAAAGACATAACTTGGGCCAGTACTTATTATCGCCGCCGTATCGTAGCGCCCAAGCCCTCTTCTTCCAGATTGTCCGTAAGAAGCCCTTAGTTTTAGAAAATCAACCCAAGAACTATTTTCAAATAGGCCTTCATTGCTTATGACCCAGCCCAACCCAACTGTAGGAAATACCGCGGTCTTATCTTTTTTTCCAAAGCCTGAGAATCCATCCCTTCGAACAGTTCCAGTAATGTAATATTTGTTTTTATAATCATATAAAAGCCGAACCATTGAATATAGGCTGGTTTCTTCTTCTTTATTAGATTCTATTACATTTTGGGTAGGATCCCCGGCTTGCAATCTATTGAATCCCAAAATGTCTATTCCAAACTGTTTGGCTTCGGCTCTAAAGGAATTAATATTTCGTTTTTCAACCCCGTACAATAAGGTTAAATTTATATTATGGTCCTCGTTAAAAGTACGTTGATAGGTTAAAATATTATCTAGGGTCCAGTCACGAGCTTCCGCATAGCTTTTTGAGGCGCCTCCTGTGAAACTGTTAGCGGAGGGATTAAAACGGGCATTATTCTGGGTTCTATAGTTATTAGAGTAATTAAGTCTGTAGGAAAGACCATTTAATGGCAATTTTACGTCTGCATACAGGTTACTGAAGAAATTCTTTTCGACCTCTGAATCGTCTTGAGCAATGGTCAAAAAGGGGTTCAACCATCCTCCCTCCGGATTCGGAATGATTTCTCTATCCTCGTCACGAATAGGTGCCCAAGGCTGCAATACAAACGGAATTGTATTTCCTCCTGTCACACCAGAAAAATCCCCAATAGAAACGAATGTCTGGGTACCAATTTTCAACCAATCCGTAATATTAGCATCAAAGTTTATCCTAAAATTATATCGGGTATACTTGTCGTTTTTTAAATAAGCTTGTTGGTCTGTAATACCTCCAGAGACGAAGTACCCTATAGCTTCCGTTTTGCCACGTATGCTGAGGTTATGCGTATTGACGAAACCGCTTCCTGAGAAAAGGTCCCACCAAGGAGTGTCTTGCCCATTAGCATATCCCTCAGATATTTCAGTTGTTTTAAAGTTATTTTGCCACACATAATCTGGGTTTACTTGTAAATAATCAGGGGCCAGCCTACCACCTTCTGCCCAAAAAATATCTGGATAAAATTCTTCCAACTCACTGGCATTCATTGGAAGAAGTACATTAGAAGGAGATTGAATGGAGTAACTTGTACTGTATTCAATAGTGGGCTTAAGTAATGTTCTGCCCGTTTTTGTGGTAATAAGAATTACACCATTGGAGGCCTGTGAACCATAAATAGCCGCAGAACTTGCATCTTTTAGCACATCTATAGAGGCAATATCTGCAGGATTTAAATCAACCAAGTTTCCCCTATAAATAATACCATCCAAAACAATCAGTGGTGCGTTGGCACCAGCATCACTTGATAGAGTGCTTTGGCCCCTGACAGATATGATCGGGTTTTGCCCCGCATTGGTGGTTGCACCTACATTGAGGCCCGCAACACTGCCTTGAAGAGCTTGGGCTATCGATACATTTGGAAATTCGTTAGCATTATCTAAATCAGCACTTGCAACGGCACCGGTCAGATCCTTTTTCTTAACTGTGACTCCGTAGCCTATTACTACTACCTCATCAAGGTCTGACGCACTCTCTTCCAAAACAATCGATATCGAATTCTGATTGTTGACCGGAATATCTTTTGTGCCATAGCCGATATATGAAAAAGTTAGTGTGGCACTGGCATTCGATAAAGAAAGTGTGTAGTTTCCATCAAAATCGGACTGTGTACCATTTGTCGTACCCTTTTCCAAGACACTCGCACCAGCCAAGGGAATCCCTTGGGTATCCGTAACAGTTCCCGAAACCGTAAAATCTTGTGGAGTAAAATGTATGCCTGTTTCTGCCTGTATTACCATATCCCGCTTCTTTATGACTACCTGGCGGTCATCTATACTATAGTCTAAATCGGTATTTAGAAACACACGGTCCAATATGGTCGATAGTTCGGCTTTCTTTATCTGTAGGTATACTTTTTTATTCGGATTGAGCACGTTATCCTTATAAAAGAAGATAAATTCACTTTTTCCTTGAATCCGATTGAATAGTTCTTCATAAGTGATACCGTTCGCGTCTATGGTGATTTTGGTCTGTGCATACGAAGGATTCGCGTATACAGCACCTAGACCGATACCAATGAACAACAGAAAAACTCTCATAAGGATTATGCTGGCGATCTTTAAGGTCATTATACCCTGGATATGGGTAAGACCAACAATTTTATTCATAATTTAGTAATTAGGTTAGTTAATATTGCCTTTTAGGCAATGTTGCTATTTCGGCCAGAGGATGTTGCACCATCTTCTGGCTTTTTTATTTTTACTGTTCATTTATGCCATAAAGTAATTGCTTTTAGTTAGTAGTTATCTTCATCTTTTGTTTTTCTATTCTTTCGTATTTCAAATCCGTAGTTTTTTTGATATTTTCCATAACTTTTTCAATATCATCTTTAAGGTCTAAATAGCCCGAAAAAGTTTCACCGGCAATTTTCTCGCTCTCGATGTCAATGTCGATATTATAATATCGAGACAACCTTCGCATTATCGTATTCAAATCGTCATTTTTAAAAATCAACACACCTTCGCGCCATGAAAAATATCGATTCACATCAACTTTCTTTGATGAGATTTTATGGTATCTTTTGTCGTAATTGGCCAAGGTACCTGGTTCGATAGTCAAGCTTTCGGCAAATGTCTCCGAGAAATTACCGGTGTAACTTATTTGTACGCTACCACTTTTTAGCACAGTAAACGCCGAACCCTCGTCGGCATAGTTATTGACATTGAAGACTGTACCCAATACCTCTATCCTCTGATTTTCAGAGCTTACGACAAAAGGTCGGTTTCTATTATGCTTAACTTCAAAAATTGCTTCTCCCTCAATATAAACCTCTCTTTTATCTTTTGCGAAAACTGCTGGATATATGAATCGAGACCCTGAATTAATCCAAACTGTGCTACCATCGGACAGCTGTATTTTTGATCTTTTACCAAAGGGCACCACCAAGGTATTGTAAATCACCTTGTCGTCATCTAAAGTTTCTTGACTTAATGATCGGGAATTGCCTACACTTACATTTTTTCCGGAAGTAGAATAAATTATCATTGGATTATCTTCATCCAAATTAATTTTTTCGCCCTTATTGAGAACGAGCGTCACTTTTTGTGTATTTTCAGATTGTATACGCTTTAAAGATTTTGCAAAATCTCTAATCGTAGTTTCTTTTTCTTGATTAAGATATAACCCTAAAGCCAAAAGCACTAGAAGTGATGCGGCCAATGAAAGGGCATAGCCAAACCTTTTCTTTTTCCTTCTATGGCCTTCAACGGTGGAGAGTATTCGAGCTTTCAGTTTCTTTTTTTCAGCTACTGAAATGGATTTAGAACCAATATTTTCAAGTTTATGATTTTTCATAAATTAACTATTAAGGACCTAGAGATTCTTCAGAGGCATCCAAAAAGTACGGACATGTAACTAGACCCTACATATATTATAAGTGACCAATTAGGTTTTTATAGACAAAAAAATTAAACTTTTTAAGAAAACAAGTAAGAATGTAGCAAAACGAACAAGGAAAGTGGTTGTCTTCGAAGCATTTTAATGGCCCTATAAATTGTAGTTCTTGCGGTTGGTATAGAAGTTTTCATGATTTCTGCAATTTCTTCATAAGACTTATCCTGATAAAAACGAAGAAGCAAACCTTTTTTCTGTTTTTTGGTCAACGTTTCGAGAGCCGTTGTCAGTTTAGCACTTTTTTCAGCAGTATTTTCTGAACGAATAATATCTTCTTCAACCGAACTCGTATGGTCTGTTTGCAAATCCTTTGTCGAAAAAGGGTATTTGGTTTGTTGAGGTAAAATTTTTCTGGAATATTTTCTATTAACCTTTCGCCGTAACGATTTAAACAAATAAGATTTTACATTATCCGTCATGTTTAGCTTAACTCTGTATTTATACAAATCAAAAAAGAGGTCATGAATACAATCCATAACATATTCCCTATCCTTAGAATATTCAGTTCCAAATGAAAATAGATCATCTATATAAATGTCGTACAAACTACCTAAGGCAGAAGTACTACCTTTTTTCAGCTCGCACCATAGCCGTAGGGCATTCTTTTGGTGTTGTCTATTCGTGGCCTTTGAGGTTTGCATTAGTTCGAGAATCGTTCCTTCATTAAAAAATGGCTACATATACTAGTGATGGTTACACATACCGAATTGAAAAGCTAGTTCAATTTTCATTTTTTGTTAATAGTTGAAAATAACCATAGTCGATTTCACAAAATAAAAATTAATTTAATAAAAAATTATGAATATTAATGGTTATATGTAAGATCGAATATTTCAACTCACTTATAATTGGTCAAATTGATCTTACATAAATGTTATGCCTGTAAAGCACAACATCTTTGTTGGTATACCACAATGAATAGGTAGTTTAAAATCTAAATTTTTACAGTGATAGAAAATTGCAATATCTTCGATGTTATTAGGGTGTCGGTTATGAACAGTATCAAGAATAGACGTAAACTACTGATAATAAAAACAATGTCATATATACCCATCGTCCTACTTACGGCAAAAGATTCAATAAAATCGAAATTCCACAGACCGTAATCCGGAGCGATTGACTATATCCAAGAGTCCTTCAATCCCAATAAACTTTTGCTCAAGATTGACTATGCCCCACTAATAAGTTAAAAATTATTTCAAAGCACAAGAAATATGTACGCCGCAAAAAGGAGAAGTGACCTTTAAAGACAATGAATTTTGACTGATTTGTCGACCTCTTTGATTGATTTTATCATAAAATTGAGCTTTTTACAAAAAGGTGTGAAAAATAAAACCCTGTAAATCAAATATTTACAGGGTTTTATTTTCAATTTGTCGGGGTGGCAGGGTTAGAACCGTTAGCTACACTCGTTTGTAAATCAGCTTATTACAATATTTTTTCCGAAACAGGACACGTGTAAAGACATGTGCTTCAGCGTTTTGACTCTTTCGTTATCTAAATATAGGAAAAGCGTACCAAAACAGTATGAATCAGTTTGAATTTAATTGGTTCTCATAATCTTTCCGATTAATCTGGACGGCATCCGCCAATGTGTACATTTAGATAAATGGAAATAGCCCAGATTCTCTAGTTATGGCCGGCTCCTAAAATATGGGAGGAGATCAATTTCCAACAAAAACAAAATTCGGATACTGAGTTAATAAAATCTTATCTTGAAATTATTAAGACTATAGTAAAGGTTCTTAACAATGAAGGTAAATTCTAGGGGACTCTTCAAACCTTATCGAACCAAGATATTAACTTCAAAAGTAGAAGGATTAGTCCATTATAGATCCATAAAACTTAAAACTTAGCTAGACTGTGAAATGGATTTTGTTTTATGCACTTTGAATAGTTACTTCAGGTATTTGATTATGTTTAAAAAAGACTACTTATTTCTAAGCAATTTGAAAGAGTAAAGGGTATGCTTGAAAACGCCTTCATGAAGGATTCCATTCGTATAAATATACGTGTTCATCTTACCGTTTTCCGAGTCATCAATTTCATAAACATTCTTTTTTATTTTATGAACGTTGTGGTCAACTCCTTCTAATTCTGCAAATACTGTTTTCATATTATCAGGTTGTTCAAAATATAATCGAGCGGCGCTATAGTAAATCGGCGCACTAATTATTGATTTATCCCCATCATAATCAATGTGATACTTTTCGCCCACTCTATCAATTGTTGTTTTTTTATAGGGACTGCCATTTTTAGTAACACGGTATTGGCTGTTTTGTAAGATCCCATTCTTGTAGACTACCTGCAAACTAGTTTTTATCGTAGTTTTTCCCAAAAAATGGATGATAGTTTTACTCTCTTCGTCATAAAGGATGGTATTTTCACTCGTCTCAGTTCTAGTTGCCGTCAATGAACCAACCCTATCCCCCCTAAATTGAAGTCCATAGGATAAGGTATCTGTTTGGGCTTCCGTAGAATGACCTAAAAAGAATATTGCCAATAAAATGAAGGTTGTGTATTTCACTGAACTCGATTTTCACCCTCTTCATTATCCGAGGAATTCTCCCAAATATATTGGCATCTTTATAGGAAAATAACATAGGCCCGGATAGTGTTCCTAGTAGCCATTGAAAAAATCAATCCATATTATTTCCAGGTCCTTTTCTATCTATATATCAATCCTATGAATATATCTATTTTTTTTGATTTTGCAATAAAAACTCCACTATATCAGCAAGTTCTTCTTTTGTCAAGGATCCACCATAAGCAGGCATATTTTCAGCCCCGTTTACAATGCGAATAATCAACTGATCTTTGTTCAATCTGTTTTGCACATTGGTCAGGTTCGGTCCTCTAATTCCACCTTGCTCTCCTATTTGATGACAATAGATGCACCCCTCATCATTGAACAATTGTATCCCTCTTTCCACTTGAGAAGATGCTTTTGGAACGGTGTATTTTGTTAAAGGTTCGGCATCAAACCTAGGGGACCATGGGGCAATTGACCCAATATACCAAAGTGAAGAAATTGATAAAACAATAAAAAGGGTTCCTGCCACCGCCCAAGGTCTCTTCAACGGACTGCGCTCTCCTTTATTGGATAGAAAGGGAAGAGCAAATAATAACCCTATTCCTATGACTGGCCCAAAAAACATTACGTAGGACTCTATTTCGCGAGGCATCAACGCAAAAAGCGCAAATATCCAAGTAAAATACCAGTCCGGTTTTGGATCAACGTTGACATTGGTCATATCCGGAGCCGTTGTTAACGCTGGTGCACCCACAAAAAAAGCCAATACCAAAAGTACCACTAACACCAATGCACTGAAAATCGCATCTCGCCATAAAGCGTCGGGGAAAAAGGGTACTCCTTTTTTCTGCAGCATCTCCTCATACCATTTACGATAGGTTTTAGGATTTACGGGTCTTCCTGCCTTTGGTGGTTCCGATATCCCGTTCCTGAAAACTAAATACAGATGATACGTGACCATTAAAAATATAAGTGCCGGAAATAAAAATACATGCATGGAAAAAAACCGATTCAATGTTTCTCCCCCTATGGTATCACCTCCCAAAAGAAAATAAGAAATTGACTTGCCAATAAAAGGTATTCTGCCCATTTGCTCAGCAGCCACTACTGCCGACCATACCCCGTTATTGTCCCACCGCAACAATTGTCCCGTGAAGGCCATAATAATGGTTATCGCCATTAGGATAACCCCGGTAATCCATGACATTTCCCTTGGATATTTATAGGCCGCGTTTAAATACACGCGTACCATGTGTATTCCCATTAAGAAAACCATGCCAGATGCACCCCAATTGTGTAAACCTCTTATAAAACTTCCCAGAAATGCATCATTCTCAATATATTGGAGCGATTCGTAAGCCACATCTGCAGATGGTTGATAGAGGAAACCTAGAGAAATACCGGTTACCACCTGTAAAACAAGGCAAAATAAGGTTGCGCTACCCCATACATAGTTCCATGTTGCATCGGGTGGAACCAGGTGCGTGGTTAGTGGCTTGAGCAGTTCACTGAATCCGCCCCGGTCATCCATCCATTTTAGTATATTTTTCAAATAGCTCCTCAAGTTTCTTAAATTATTTTAGACCATTTTTTAAGCGTCCATCGTAGTAATAGGTATTGCTTGTGTTTCAATTTCCAAAACTTCATCTTTTACTCGCAAAGGATACCTATATAATCCTCTGGGCGGGGGGCCAGCGGCCCTCGAACCATCTTTGTAATACACCCCTCCATGGCAGGGGCAAAGAAACAATTCAGATTTTTCAACCCAGCGAACGGGACAGCCCAAATGAGCACAGTTTACCGAAAATGCAACGAAATCATTGCTACTTTCCCGCCGTACATAGGCCGCGGAATTAGCAATTTTTTTACTCCATGTATAGGGTGACGCAGATTTAAATGTGACCATTTTTGTTTCGCCCAATTTGAAATCATTCATGCTTCCTACCCGTCTCCACACTTGTTTTTTCTTCCTTGTAACCGGATCCAACATAGCCGTTATCAATGGAAAAGCCAGTATCGCACCGATTACCATACCAATTCCGCTGGTAAGCTTGGTTAAAAAATTTCTGCGTTTTATCGTATCCTTATCTTGTCCTTCTTCACAATCGCACATAGCTTCAGTCATTTTTCAATTCATGATACAGGTCATTTATCCAGCCGATCAAGGCCACTGTAAAAACAATTGCACCAATTATGGAGATGATCCATGTTGTCAATACTCCCCACAATAAGCAGCTTACCCCAAAAGCCAAAAAGAATGGCCAATAGGTAGGTCTCGGTAGTTTTTCCGGTTTCGGTCTATATATACCCATATACTCTTATGTATGAATTTGTTCAATTTTTTTTGTTTTCATTATCAAAGGTTGTGGCTTAAGCTGTCCCTCCTTTTCATCATACCATCGCATCAGTATTGCCATACATAAAAACACATATAAGAAACAACCTGGAACCCACATGAGCATCCCCGCCAATTCCTGATCTGCAATAGAGCTCAATGAAAATGGGTTGCGAAGTGTTGTAGTATTGAGTGTCGCATTCGAGACGGCCGAGAAAGTCACGTAAAGCCCCAATATGGAACAACTGACACAAGATGTGAACAAATAGGCAACAGACTGCAAAGCTCCTATTCGATGAGAGCGATTGGGATTAAATACGGGCAAGGCGAACAACACCCCCATTAAAAGTAGCACCGCTAAAATTAAATTTTCAGGAACCGCGGAAAACCATCCCTCAATAGGTGCCGAAATACCGCAAATTGCCAAACCGGTCTTTGCAGACATCACAATGGCTCCAAAAAAATGTCCTCCCCACATGGCCAAAGCGCCTAAGAACCAAGCAACCATAACCAATTTCTTGCTGTTGCCACTATTCCAAAAATCATTACGCATTGAGCCTGCAAAAATATTCTTTGGCACTCCGTTTAAAATTAATATGGGTGCGACCATTACTATTAGCATTTGCTTAACCATCGCTGTACTGTGCAAACCATACTCCGAAAGAAGAGCCAAAGGAGAACCAAAAACCAAGTATAAAATGAACAAGCCCGAGGCAAAACAAACCTTGTGCACTCGTGAAGATTTTAGGACGACTACATGGGAAATCCACAAGAAGACAAAAAACAAAAGCCAACCCGCAGACCAATTTTCAAATCTTAAAAAATATTCCATTCCACTCATAATAAAGGCATTATATATACAAAATAGAAGACAAAAATCCATACCACATCCACAAAATGCCAGTAGACATCCATGCCGCTAAAGGCAGCAACCCCTACCCTCTCCATTTTTCCAATAGATAATAAAAAAATAATCGTCAACGCTATCAATCCCAATATCACGTGCAGCCCATGAAACCCTGTTAGGGTAAAAAAACTAGACCCGAATACATCAGAATCCAAAGTAATCTGTTTTTTATATAAGCCGATATATTCTCCTATCTGACCTGAAATAAAAATGACTCCCAATAACACGGTGAGCACGAGAAAAATTTTAAACCGTTTTCTGTTATCCTTTTTCAGTGCATTTTTTGCCACAATCAGGGTAACGCTGCTCGCTATCAAAAAAAGCGTGAAAATACCAGCCCTGGTTGCATCTAGGGTATGTGCCACAGTATCTACCGTATTCGTGAAATTTCTGTAATACACATATGCGATTATCAACGAAATGAAAAAAAACGTTTCAGATCCAACCAGCAAGAGTATCAACAATTTTCCTTTATCCTTCATCAATTTAAGCGTTTATCAGGATTGTCCGGATTATTCAAATCCCACAGGGGCCTACGGCTATGTATGGGGGGCAATTGCTCAAAATTCTTCAAGTTTGGCGGAGAGGGCGTACTCCATTCAAGGGTCCATGCCTCCCATGGATTGTCCTCTGCGCTTCTTGGTTTTTTCAACGTTATAAAAATGTTGTAAAGAAAAATACCAATGGCCACAAACATAAAAATTGCACCTATGGACGATATGAGATTCAAAATCTTCCAATAGGGGAGATCTGGATAGGTATAGATGCGCCTTGGCATACCCAAAATACCTAACATATGCTGCAACAAGAAAGTCATGTTGAACCCAAATACGAACAACCAGAGATGCCATTTTCCTAATTTTTCAGACAAATGCCTTCCCGTAATTTTAGGAAACCAATAAAAAATACCGGCGAATATGCCAAAGGCGGTACCTCCCAGGAACACGTAATGAATGTGGGCAACTACATAATAAGTATCTGTCAATTGCCAATCAATAGGTACTATGGCAAAAGATGCCCCACTTAACCCGCCAATCGTAAAATCTATTAAAAAGGCAAGGGCAAACATCATGGATACCGTCATACGGATACTCCCCTTGTACATCGTTCCTATCCAATTAATGACCTTGATACCCGTTGGAATACCAATGAGCATGCTACTAGCTGCAAAAAAACCGTTCACCGTGTTCGACATGCCAACGGCAAACATATGGTGTACCCAAACGCCAAATGCCAAAAGTGCAATGGCTACAGTGGATGAAGCTACAAACTTATAGCCAAAAATGGGTTTTCTTGAAAATACAGGAATAACTTCGGATATGATACCGAATGCCGGCAGAGCTAAAATGTAAACTTCCGGATGACCAAAGGCCCAGAAAAAATGTTGCCATAAGATGGCAGATCCCCCGGAAGAAGGTATAAAAAAATGGGCATCGAACTGACGATCGATAAGCATCATAAAAAGTCCCGCGTTTAATAAAGGAAAAGCGGCCAAAATCAAAAAACCATTGATAAACATCATCCAGACAAATAGTGGGAGCATGTTCAACTTCATGTCTGGAGCACGCAAGGTCAAGACCGTTGTCACAAAATTTAGAGCGGCCCCGATGCTGCCAATACCGGTTAAAATCAACCCGATAAGGTAGTAATCTACCCCATGGCTGGAGGAATAATTATTTTCGCTCAAAGGGGCATAATTGAACCACCCTGCATCGGGCCCTCCCCCTGCAAAAAAGCTAAAATACAACAGGGTTCCTCCCATGAAAGTCATCCAAAGACTAAACGCATTCAATCTAGGGAAAGCCATTTCATTGGCTCCTATCATCAAAGGTATCAGATAGGTTCCCAAGCCGATCAATGCGGGCATAAGGACTAAAAAAATCATAGTGGTCCCGTGCATGGTGAACAGCTGGTTGTAGGTCTCTGGAGATATCAACTCATTATTGGGCAACGCAAGTTGTGCTCTTAAAACCATAGCTTCCAATCCTCCTATGATAAAAAAGAAAAGTGCCAACCAGAGATACATTATGCCCAACTGCTTATGGTCCACAGAAGAAATCCAAAGTAGTTTTCCATTACCTGTTTTTATGGATGGCAATTGCTCAATGGATTCTGGTATTTTAATAAAGAATTTCACCCTTGGCTATTGTATAATTTTAAAGTTTGGTTTCTCTTGGTCTGTAAGCTTATGTCTATTTTAAATTACTCAGGTAATGCACTAGGGCTTCAAGTTCTTCTTCCGGAAAAATAAAATTCGGCATTTTAGCCCCGGATTTAACCTGTTGGGGATCCTTTAGCCAAGCCCTTAAATTTTCTTTATTATTTTCCTTCATGTCGCTTAGAAAATGTTTACGGCTTGCAAAATGGGTCAGGTTGGGGCCTATATCAGCACTATCCTGATTTACGGTTATACTGTGGCAATTGGTACAGGTGCGTTCCTCGAACACTTGTTTGCCTCGATTAAAAAGTGCATCGGAACTAAACTTTGCCTCTTTTAACTGTCCTTGCTCCCAAGCTTCAAAATCTTCTCGGCTTTGCACAATAACACGAATACGCATCCTAGCATGTTGCGCTCCACAAAACTCGCTGCAAGCCCCTAAAAACTCTCCTTCCTTTTCTGAGTAAAGCCACATATAGCTTTTCATTCCTGGAATCATATCAAGTTTTCTTCCCAAATCAGGAATCCACCAACTATGGATTACATCTGCCGATGTAAGTCCCAATAATATTTTTTCTCCGACTGGTATATGTATCTCGTTTGCCGTCAATACACCGCTTTCGGTATATCTTGCTTCCCACCACCACTGATGCCCGATGATATTTAGATCTGCCTTAGGATTATCTGGGATAGTCTGTATACTCTTCATCCCCATCAATGTCATTACCAAAAAAAAAGTGGTAATGCAAACAGCGATGATAATCATTCCTACCTCGAATTTTTCATTACCCCCACTTTGCACGGGAATTTCACCTTTGTCCCTATACTTAACCGTAAATCTGTTTATAAAGAAAACAACGAGGACAAAAATGATAAAGGCTACAATACCGAAATAAAGAAAAAGTCTTTCTGTTATTTCAATGTCGGGGAACTGCATTGGCGGTTAAAATACTTTTATTAGAAAATCTCTCCGTACAACTATTGGTCTTGCTTATCGCCGCATTCATGATAGAGACCACATCTTAAAGAATCCTTCACCTTTATCTTCTTTGTCTTATTCTGAACGTCCAACGGCTTTATCTTGCCCATGATTTTATGGTAGTCAATATAGCCAAAAAAATAAAGAAATAACTCTTAGTTTTAGCCTTTCCATAATTGAAAACCCAGTGTAATCCTGAATAACCCCATAAAGAAAAGGGCAAAGCTTACTAAATAAACTAGACTGAGTTCACCGATTAGTGGATTGATCAATATTACTAAAGCAAAAATCAAATTCAAGAAAGCTATGGCCAACGCCCATTTTGAAATTTTCTCGGTGCTGTTGATTTTCCAATAAAACATAATAAAGGTCAAGGAACGAAAAATAAGCCATATCCCTAGTATATAGGGCAATATGCTTAAGGTAACCGATTCGTAGGTTATAAGATAACACCCTATTACAAGGTCTACAAAACCCGCCAAAAACACCCAACTCCATCTTTGAAAGTGTTTTCGGACATTGAAGGCATTAAAAATTTCAAAAATACCAGTGGCCAACATCGCATAGCTAAATAGCAGGGCAAAAGAGATATAGGTTTCTATAGGTGTAAAGTAAGACCAAATAGAAAGTGCCATAAGCCCGAAACCGAGTAAAAAATGTGCCCACCAGTACTTTGGGTTCACTCCCATGGGTTTGTTCATTGTTATTGTTTGCGAATTCATACTATCAGTTTTTTAGTTTAGTATCAAAATTAGCTAGGTGATGGCAGAGCTATGGCTACTTATGTAGCAAAGAGGGCAATTTTTTTGGAAACAAATTGCCCTCTATCTTATGCTCCTTTAGGATTTTTTTGTGGTACGGTCTTATAATTAACCCCAAGGGTCGGTCATAATTCAGATAGTTTGAGAACCAATCGATAAAGGCTATTGACTTGTTTCGAAAACCGACCAAGGAAAAAATGTGTACAAACATCCATACGAACCAAGCAAATACACCTTGAAATTTATAGTGCGGTAAATCTACCACGGCTCTATTTCTTCCAATAGTGGCCATGACACCTTTGTTTTTATATGAAAACGAGCTCATCTCTTTACCCGATACCAATTTTTGTAGGTTTTTGGCCAACAAGCTTCCTTGTTGTTGTGCTACGGGAGCCAACATGGGCAACCCTTTTGGATTTTTTTCACTTTCATACGCAGCTACATCGCCAATGGCAAAACAATTTTTTGTTCCTAGTATTTGGTTGAATTCATTGACCTTTATTCGGTTTCCTTTAGTGATAAAATCCTGTGATAAACCTTCTATTGGAGCTCCCTTTACCCCTGCTGCCCAAACTAAGGTATCCGTTAAAAATGTAGTGCCATCACCAAGTTGTACCACTTTGCCGTCATAATTACTAACCTTGGCATCCAAAAAGACATTTACCCCTAATTGCTTGAGAAAGTCCAGCGCCTTTACGGATGCCTCATCGGACATAGCAGATAATAATTTGGGTGCTGCCTCATAAAGGTTGATATGCATTTTGGTTAAATCCAATCCCGGAAAATCCTTTGGGAGCATATATTTTTTCATCTCTGCCAACGCACCTGCCAACTCAATTCCCGCAGGTCCACCACCAACAATGGCTACATTAATCATTTCCTCAAGTTTAGCCTTTTCTTTTTTGGCAAAAGCCTTTTCCAAATTCTGGAATAAAAAACTGCGAAGGTTAAGAGCATCTGGAATAGATTTTAAGTTGAACATCGCATCCTTGACAGCATCAAAATTGAAAAAATTGGTCATGCTTCCTGTGGCAACCACCAAATAATCAAAGGTGATATTCCCTATAGAAGTTTCCAGTATTCCGTTATCCACATCAACCTGTTTCACCTCCGCCATCTTAAAACTTATATGTTCATATTTTCTGAAAATTCGTCGTACTGGATAGGCTATACTATCCGGTTCTAATCCGCCAGTGGCTACCTGGTACAACAAGGGCTGAAAATTGTGATAGTTATTACGGTCTATAAGTAGGATGTCAAACTGTTTTTTATTCAATTTTTTTACGAGTTCAATTCCGCCGAAACCCGCACCCACTACTACTATTCTTTTATTTTTGTGCATGGAACAAGATTATATATCATCTAATTAATTTTTTAACATCATTCTGAAAGAGAAGGATTAAAGAAATCTATTTCCTTTTTTAAATTAGGTTTTGAAAAATCTTAATTTACTGGTGGTTCAATTGTCTTTTTTCTTTGGCAAATGCCGAAATGGGAGCTGAGACCAATGCAGAAATAAATATAAATGCCGGCATTTCGACAAACAAGGTTCCCATAATTTCAAGATCTGTGAGTTGGTTCGCAAAAGGCATATCAAGTTTTAATCTGACCAGCTCGGAAGGGTCAATTTCCAAAACCAAAGCCAATAACGGGAAAAACAAAATCAAGAGATAAACCCCAGCTCTTAAACATAGCTTAAAAGCTTCCAAATAACTGACGGTATGAGACCTATTGTTCGTATAACGATAAACCATTAGCATAAAACCGATTATGATAAAAACTAGGTTCAATAACCGAACCCCTCTATTTTCATAGCTTTCGTCCAAGGAAAATAATAGTTCCAATAAGGACATTACAGCTATGATACCTATGGCACAAATCCATGCGTATCGGGACGCGCTCCATGTGTTTTTTTGTGGGTCTTGATATTTCATAATTATGATGTTTTTAATTATTCTATTTTAATTCTATGTCTATTATTGCCGATTTTTTCTCAGAGAGAAAGTTTCTTTGGCTATGACCAAATAAATTTTTGGAATACCTCCTTAACAATGTGCAGCTAAAGGCACATGACTATTCTGTACAATCATCATAAGCCTATCCGTATTTTCGATATTGATTTTTTTGCGCTGAACAGATATGGCGCCACAACCCTTTAACTCTTGAATGTGCCTGTTCAAAACAGCCCTTGTAGTTCCAATTAATTTTGCCAGTTCGCTGTTCGGCAGGTTATCAATCCTACGTAAACATCCCCTATCCATATCAAAACTTTGAATCAACAGCTTGGACAATCTTACCAATGTAGGACGCATGGAAAGATCTGCGGTCATATCCTCCAACATTCTTACATGCGAAGCCATGTATTGATATAAATGTTTTTGTGCTTGTGGATATTTATCCATCCAGCGAAGCATTTCTTCCTTTCTTATCATTAAAACCTCTGTTTCTTCAAGGGTTTCCCAATGAATTTTATGGGGTCTGTCATCCAACAAATTGAGAACATCAAAAACGTCCCCGGTGGACAAAATAAAATTGGTACGCTCCTTTTCACTGATCTCATCAACTTGATATTCCTTAATTTTTCCAGTAACCACTATGTAAAAAAATGGGAGCGGTTCGTAGGCACCACTCAAGTATGTTCCCTTGTCCCATTTTCTATACACCAATTTTTCCATTAATTCCGCTAGGGCATCTTTTGGGGTAGCTTTAAAAAATGTTGAGTCTTTCAGTGTTTCTATACTTCTTAGGTATTGACTATTTTCAGTTTGCATGATGGTTTATTTTTGTGGTTTTCTATTTCAGTGATGAACCTGTAAATGTTCCACACAAAGATTTGGGTACTAAGAGAAAATAACTAGGAAAATAAAGTACGGGAAGTTCGGAATTCGGAAAATCGAACCCGCCATCATAATCTGAACACTGTAAACCTATATGAACCAACACATTATACTCCTTATATTTTTATACGGCAGGAATGGACATAGTTCCCATTAAAAACTTTAACGGGGCAGTATTCAATCAAAAGAACACCAAAAAACAAAAGTAAAGGGAATCAAACGTTTGGATAAGGGGAGCCCGTTATTCGTAATAAATTACCATCGGGGTCATGTAGATAGATACATTCTTGTTCTTCTCTTTCTTCATTATAGAATGTATCCCTAGAAATAATGGGGATCTGTTGCCCCAATAAAATATGTTCAAGTTCTTCTATGGCCCTTTTTGAGAAAAAATGAATCTCCGAGCTTCCTGGACACACGTGACGCGGTGTGTATTTTGATCGTGTACCTAACTGATCCAAACAAATTTGGGGCCTGTTTTTTATCCTGCCATGCTCCTTACTGCCACTTACAATTACATTAAGGCCCATTTTATTAGCATAGAAGTCCCTTGATCTTTTTAAAGAGGCCACTTTTAATATCACTATATGTTCTAAGTCATGAAGTCCTAACATCGATATTGTATTTAACGGTAATTGATGCCTTGAATACGTTTTAACTAACTCTTCCCTCAAGTTCTGGGATAACTAAATTCAACCCTTGTACACCTTATCCTCTATTTTCAATAATAGTATTAAGATTACATTCGTCAAAAATCAATTCCCCCACACAGATTTTTGTAATAGAGTATCATCTGTGAAACATTATTTTAATATGCTATAAATTTCGAGAGAACGGTAATGCAAAGACGTTGAAAAGTTGAAAAAAATGTACGGATTTCGGAATTTTGAACATAATACTAGGAACCAAATCTTCTAAATTTTGCCGGAGTGGTGCCCTCTAATTTATTAAAAGAGCTGTAAAAGGTAGATTTGGAGTGAAACCCCGCTTCCATGCCAATACCTTCAATGGACAACTTTTTGGCTTTGTCACTTTGGAAGAGCTCTTTGGCGTATTCCACTCTAAAATTATTGATAAAGCTGTTAAAATTAAGATCCAAGGCTTTGTTTATGGCATAGGAAATTCTCTTTGGATGTATGTTGACGGCATCCGCCAAATCCATAATTGTAAGGTCCTGCTTTGTGAAACATTTAGATGCCTCAATATATTCCTCAATGGCATTTATCATATTTTCAACCTCTTCATCCGAAACCAAATCCTGCTTTTTCTTTGAATTTTCATAAATATCGGATTCATCCGTACTCGATGGCTTCACGGTATTGACTCTATTACTATCAGGTGCCAAGCCATCCATTTCTTCCTGTAAACTATTGATGTTCTTTTGCATCAACCCTTGGTAGGATATCCAATAGATAAGAACAACGTTGGCTATTGCTACGAAGAGATATAGAGGTTCATTACCCCAAAAATGATATTCCAACAAGAACAAATGAAAAAGTATACTGCCACAAATAAACCAAATTACCCAGTCCAATTTCCTGTGAATCAACAAACTATACTGATTCTCCAACTCCCTTCGATGCATTCTAATCCAATTCAATATCAACATACATATAAAAAACGTATAACCTAGTCCTGTTGAAAAATAGATTTTTTCCCAAATTGAATTGGCCAGTATCATTTTCGTATCTACTGGCATAAAGAAAATGACCAGCCCTATCAACACCTCCAATATTCCAGGTATCAAGGTCCAATAACTGGTCTTTCTATGTTCCAAAATGGAAACCTTTTGAATATAGATATAGAATAAGGGGTAGGCTAAAAAGTGAAATCCAAAAGGAAGTAGCTCTAATTGGGGATGAGTTTTTAGAATATTAAGGTCGCCCAATATATTAGTCACGGGTTCCAAGGAAAACAGTATAATGAAAAGTCCTAAATAATGCGTAGCTCTTTTTCTTTTGGTTCTAACAAATATCAACATAAAGCCCAACAGCAATCCTTGAACAACTCCCAAGGATTCTATAAAACTTACAAAGTTATATGTGACGTCCATCCGCGATAAAAAACAAACCGGTAACTTGGATTTTGAAATTAAAAATATGAATGTCCGAAAATAATATAAAAAACATCATTAATAATTAATATGTCTAAGTACTACCGCAATCATTAAAAACCAAATATATGTTTTGTCTTCTTAGGGACAAAAATCTTCCAATTTCAATTAAGTTTGAACTACTTCCAACCCCTACTTTAAAAACTCGTAATTCTCTTTAAGGGCTTTAGTTACTTTTCCTTAAACCCTACCATAGATTAATCTCTGTGGAATAGACAATTTGCCCTTACTGCTACTTTGGTAGCAAAAGTTCTTTACTACCCTATATAATTTAGCTCTAAGAAATAATCAAACAATCCTTAAACTTTTTAAAATGACATCAGAAATATCATCAACAAAAAAATTTCCAGGTCTAAACACCAAATATTGGTGGGTAGAAATTTTATTGGGAATAGGATTTATAGCCCTATCCATTTGGTTTTATGCCACTCCCGTTGCAACATATATCTCTTTAGCGGTATTTTTTAGCTACGTGATGTTCGTTACAGGAATTTTTGAAATTACTAATGCTATTGGCTTAATTAAGACCTCTAAGCAATGGATTATATTTCTTTTTGGAGGTATTATAGATTTGGTATTAGGTTATTTTCTCATTGCAAATGAAAATCTTACCATGGAGGTACTGCCTATTCTTCTTGGTATATGGTTCGTAATTAGGTCATTCGCTTTTTTTCTAACCTATAGCAAACTTAAAAGCAGTTCCATAAAAAATTCAGGTTGGTTCATGGCAGCCGCAGTTTTAACCTTACTCTTAGGTTTAGCGGTGTTGGCAAAACCAATACTGGGTCAATTAACTTTGGTTTATACCATAAGTTTTGCCTTTTTCTTTATGGGATTGTTTCGATTCACATTGGGAATCAAAATGTTTAAGGCACACAAAGAATAGTTTAAACAATTAAATATTAATTAAAAATTTAAAATTATGATGGAACATGATATTACTCATAGAGATCAATTAGCTCGCTTGCACGATCGCCACAAAAGGCTTTCCTTAATGGTTTATGACCATTTAAACGCAAATGAAGAAGAAAAGATGATCAAGGCCCATGAGGAAATGAAGGAAACAGCTAGGGAGTTAGAGCTATTACAGGAGAAATTACATGGAAGATAGCAGTATCATTTTTTAGAAAAGAAAAGCCGTTCAAAACATATACTTGAACGGCTTTTTTATATAATCATCTTCCTTTATCTCCATAACTGGCCATATAAAAGGTAATTCCGTAGATGTAGTATTTATACGGTTTTCCTTACTGAAAATCAATACTGCATTGGGCAATGATTCTTGCCCTGATTTCAGGGATTTAAAATCCGTCCATATACATAGGCAAAATTGGTAAAGACTTCTATTTTAACCATGTATTTCATAAAAAGGAATAACAAATTAAAAGGTCACCGTACAGCTTATAAAGAATAATAAACATAATCGCAGTAGTTTACGAAGCATACTACGAATACTTCGGATATTTTATAAAAGGTATTTTTACGCATAGTAGAACGGGCCTTTTATAAGGCTATTAAAATACTTCGCCACTCCAGAACAAATAGAAATTGGCTTTCAATTTTTTTAAAGTAAAACAGGGCTGACCAAAAGTCCAATAATTCTTTCATTTTTTCAGTATGTCGTCGCCGAATATAGGGGAATAGTACAGGTCATAAAGTACCGCTAAAGTATGGCCGAAACTCCTAACAAAACAAAGACCAAAACACTTTAAAGAATCCAAAAAAATAAGGTAAAAATGAATAGGTTCTGCTACAAAAGTAGCAACAGAGGTTGTAAACCGAACTTACATTTGTTATAGATTAATTTCTAAAAAAATAAATGGTTAAACAATAAATAAAAACTAAAAACCATGAAAAAAGTAGTATTAAGTTTAGTTGTTTTAGGGCTAAGTGCCCAGGCGTTCGCACAGGATGTTCTCTATTCCGCAAAAATCAAAGAGGAAGATGTTCCTGAAGTTATTATTGAAGCAGTAGAGCGGGATTATCCGGATTTCACCATAGAGGAATATGCAGCAATACCCATTGAATACGTTGAAAGCGACGTATATGTCAATAGAAGTATTGACTCAGTCGATGATTATGACACTTTTGATATCACTCTTGAAGGAAAGGGAAAAGAGTTTACAGCTACCTATAATAAGTATGGAGATTTAATTAGCACATCTGAACACCTCAAAAACATAGCTCCTCCAGCTGCTGTTAGAAACGCGGTGGCCAAATCCTATCCAGGATGGACAATAGAAAAAGACGTTTACAATATGAAAAGTTATGGAAATGGGAAAGCACGTGAGCGTTATAGAATGGAATTGACCAAAGGCAACGAAAAAATGCACGTCTACACAAATGCCAATGGGAAAATCCTTAATAGGCCCAAAATGAAAAAAATGGGCAAATAAAAATATCACATATACCTGGTTAAAAATCTGTTTCCAAATTCAGGTTGCCAGGTATATTTTAATAAAAGCGTAAAATTTAGAAAGATGAAAACCAAAGGAGTTTTAGCGTTCATAATGATTACTTCCCTCTTTCTCGGTTGTAAAGAAACCCCAAAGGAAGTGGACAATGTAATAGAAGATTATACGGTCACAAAGCTGCCCAATGAGTCTGATGGACATTTTGCCGCCGCATTGGTAAGTCTAAAACAGGACAATAAAAAAGAGGCTGCACAACATCTACAAAAAGGTATTGAAGAACTCAATAAAGAAGGAGCCGACGTTTCAGGGCTATACAAAGTAAACTTGGAAAAGGCCATGAGCGGCCTTTCCAAATTGGAGAATGACTTAAAAACCGGCAAAGAAGTTTCTGTAGAATCGCTTCGTGAAATGATGGCAAATGCAGAAATAAACATTGCACATGATTATCTCTCAACAGATGACGTGTATGTCTTGGAAGAGCCTACGACAACGTCGTCACAACATACACGAAGGGCCTTTGAGCATTCACTCAACAATTTGAAAAAAGAAGAAGGAAAATTTAATAAAGAAGTACAAAAAGAAGGTGAGTCGTTGTTAGACGAAGGGCGGAAACTGGAAAAGGAATATCAAGATTGGGAAAAACGCGCAGCTGCCCATACTAAAAAACTAAATGAACACTTTAAGGAGTATTACCCAGAATATTATGTAGGGGTATACGCATTTTAGTGGTATGATTGGTTGAAGAGGGATGGCCCGTTTAGGGCCTTCCTTTTTTATTGTCAAAATATTGCCCTGTACTAAAAAAGCTTAGCCTATTTCTACCCAAATTTATTTTTCTTAGTAAAGAATCTCATTGATTTCCTATCCATTCTAGGATAACAAATCCTATGTTCTGTTTATCCATTAAAATCATACAAAATTATAGGTTCTGCTACCAAAGTAGCAACACGGCTTTTTTAAAAAAGATACATTTGATCTACAAATTTGTAAAATTAAATGCCATGCCAGAAATCGCCACTTCAGAATGGGAAATTGTTCTTTTCTATAATCCCAATCATCCGGGTTCTCAGAAGACCTTAGCTTATGCCAAGGGGGAAGGCCTTCCCTTACGGGATGTAGATATCATCAAAAATCAATTTACCGGGACACAATTGGAAGAACTTGCGGGACGTTTGGGCTTACCTATAGATGGTTTAGTAAACAAAGAACATCCTCATTATGATAAACATTATGCAAATGCGAATTTTGACGACGAAGGTTGGATAAAAATTATGAGAAAGAACCCAGCACTTATAAAAGAACCTATTGCTATACGTGGGCACAAAGCTATTATTGTCAATACCCCGAGTGACCTCTCAAGACTGTAGTTTTTTATGCTCCAGATCCAATTCCTCCCACTTAAATAATTTATTTTAATGTGCTACCAAAGTAGTATTCGCTATATGGACTATTCAATACATATATCTCGATAAGAAAAAACCATGGAAAACAAACCTTTTCTAGGAATAGAATAGGTCGGCTAAAGACCAATTCATTATAAGGATTTTCAATGAAGCAGAGAGCATACTTGTCCACAGAGCATTTTTATCTAAAAAGAACTGGCAGATATTCCGTAGTCTCTGCTACAAAATACTAAAAACAAATAGTTGAATTATGAATGAGCAGTATGATATTATCATTGTTGGGTCAGGTGCAGGAGGAGCTACACTGGCACTCAAATTGGCAGATTCCGGTAAAAAAATCTTGGTAATCGAAAGAGGGGGGTATATTCCTGTAGAAAAGGAGAATTGGGATAGTGAGGAGGTGTTTGTAAAGAATAGATACACTACTAACGAAAATTGGTTGGATAAAAAAGAAAAGCCCTTTCAGCCTGGTCAACATTATAACGTAGGTGGAAATACAAAGCTCTATGGCGCCGCTCTTTTTAGAATGCGGGAGAATGATTTTAACGAGGTAAGGCACCATGGTGGCATCTCCCCCAAATGGCCTATTTCCTACACCGATTTGAAACCTTATTATTTGGAAGCTGAACAATTGTATTCGGTTCACGGGAAAAGAGGGGTGGATCCTACTGAACCATTTGAAGAAAATCCTTTTCCATTTGGCCCACTACCGCACGAACCGCGCATTCAAGAAGTGATTACCGACTTAAAAGAATTCGGACTTCATCCTTTTCCTTTACCTATTGGAGTTAATCCTACAAACGCTAAAAAAGCTAATGCCCCTTTCGTATTGGATCGATTTGATGGCTATCCGGACCCAACGGAACACAAGGCCGATGCCCATGTCAATGCATTACGCAAGGCACTGGAATATGAAAATGTAACCTTGATGACCCAGACCAAGGTAACCAAATTGCTTACCAATGCATCTGGCTCAGAAATTAAAGAGGTACATGCGGAATGCGAGGGGAGAATTCTGAAGCTACAGGCCGATTTGATTGTCCTTTCCTGTGGTGCCATTAATTCTGCCGCGCTTTTGCTTAAAAGTGCCAATTCTCAATTTCCCAATGGCCTGTCAAATTCTTCCGATGTTGTAGGTAGGCATTATATGTTCCATAACAACTCTGCCATGTTGGCCATCTCCAAAGAGGAAAATCAGACCAAATTCGGAAAGACCTTCGGAATCAATGATTATTATTATGGGAGCGATGATTTTGAATTTCCTTTGGGCCATATCCAAATGCTGGGTAAATCCGATAAAATACAGATCAGTGGCGATAGTCCAATTCCCGCTCCTGGATTTACTTTTGAGCTCTTGGCGAAACATTCGGTTGATTTTTGGATGGCGTCCGAAGACTTGCCCGATCCCAACAACCGTATTTCAATCGTTAAACAACAGATTAAAATAGAGTATACCCCCAATAATTTAGAGGGGCATAAAAGATTAAAGGAAAAACTGAAATTCGCTTTAGAACATTCCGGAAAATTTTCACATTACTTTCCAAAGAGCATTTACTTTTCAAAAGACATGCCTTTGGCGGCGGTTGCCCATCAAAATGGGACGGTACGCTTTGGAAACGATCCTAAGACCTCCGCTTTGGACATCCATTGTCGGTCGCACGACATCAAAAACCTATTTGTTGTAGATGGAAGCTTTTTCGTTTCCAGCTCAGCGGTCAACCCGGCCCTCACCATCATGGCTATGGCCTTACGCGTTGGGGATTATATAAAAAACCAGGTTTTATGATAAGGTTTGGGATTTTACCAACTACATTTTTGATATACCCACCCAAACTCTTCCAAACTGAGACAGGTATTGTCATTAATAGCTATTATGCATTTTAATGGTCATCAATTGTCACAAATGAAGTACGCTAAAATAACTATGGTCTACCTAGGAGGTTTGCTCACTGGGTTGGCGCTGATTTTATATCCTTCCGTGGGTCCTATTTTAACGGATACAGGTTCCGAGGGATTCGGTTTCAGCAGCGGTCAGTTTGGCAACCTTTTTATTCCTCAGACCGTATTTGCCATAATTTCTGCCTTAAGCTCACCCTTTTTGGCTAAAGTATTCGGTATCAAAAAAATTTTGCTCTTTGGCGCAAATGCACTTTTAGTATCAATGCTCCTATTATATTTTAGTCATTTTCTAATTTTACAAAAGACAGAGGCTTGGATGCTTTTGCTGGTAGGGACAACTTTTTTAGGTACGGGTTTCGGAATGGTAATAACGGGACTGAATCCAATTGCTTTTGCCCTGTTTCCTACTAACAAAGTGGCCTCCGTGGCCGCTCTTCATTTTTTTCTTGGTTTAGGAACTGCCGGTGCTCCTTTACTTTTGGGATTGGTTCAAAAGGGTGGTTCGTGGTTTAATCTTCCATTGGTGGTTGCCGGAGCACTTTTATTATTTGTTGTACTGGTAATGTTTCTGAGTTTTGAAAAGAATAAAGCTTTACTTTCTCCCAAAGGCTTGAAAGTTCCATTGGGATTGTGGGTCTTTGTGGCCATTGTAACTTTATATGGTGTTTGCGAAGGTACGTTTGGAAGCTTCGGCTCCGTTTTTTTAAAGTCACAAGGTTTAAACGTAGCACAGGCATCTTTAGGCCTTGCCTTGTTCTGGGCCGGTCTTGCCTTTGGCCGTATACTTTTCAGTTTGGTGTCCTTAAAGCTAAATCTCAATTGGTTTTATATGGTTTCTTTAATTGTGGTGGGGATACTTCTCTATTTAATACCATCCATAAAAGGTGCCGGATTGAACATCGCCACAATGGCCCTAAGTGGTTTCTTCATGTCATCCATCTTTCCTAGGTCCGTTAGTTGGGCGACAGAAACCTTTAAGGATAATGCTGTGATGGCATCTGGACTAATGGTAGCATCATTGCAATTTGGTACTGGAATAAGTACCAATTTTCTAGGAATTGTCAGCAAGACCCAATCGTTTGCTCTTCTGTTCAAGATAATAGCAGGAGTAGCCATTATAGCTTTTGTACTGATTATTTTTGCAAGTAAAAAATTTCCGCAAGACAACACTACTTAACTTTTTAATATAAAAAATAATGATCACTGGTGTGCTATTAAAAATGCCAGATTCATTATTCCCAATAGTTGAACTTTTAAAACTTAGGGGACGAGCGAACTTACTTTTCGAAATGAAATTTTAATTCAATGCTACCAAAGTAGCAATCTAACCTTGCACATCACCCTACATTTGAAATATGAAATCCTGTAAATAAATACGTATGAAAAGTATACTGCTTACCACCATTATTATGACTACCACTTTTGCTTTTTCACAAGAACTTCCAGAAGCGGTAAGTCGATCTTTCCACAAACAATTCCCAAATAAGGAAATATCCTCTTGGCAAGACAATAGCAATTATCAATTTTATACTGACTGGGATGAGGACACCTATTTTGCCGACTACAATCTTGATGGTTTTACCGATACCGCAAAAGAGGAAGTTTTTGGTGTAGAACCCGGATCTGATATCCAAAGTATTTATATGGTTCCATTAGACCATGTAATAGAAGACCTCCGGCCACCGACCCTATATCAAATTAATTTCATTAAAAATGAAAGAAGAATGGCCTCCATTTTCACGCCTGACGGAACCTTTGTGATGGCTAAAGAAAGAGTGCGATTACTGCCCAACATTGTACGATCGGCACTTCTGGGGGAATTCAAAGGTAAGACCATTAAGGTTGGCAATGATATCGAAAAAATGATAGTCCCTAACCAACCCCTGGCCATATACAGGGTAAAAGTAGAAATTCAACATGGCAAGGAGCATATTCTCAAAATCGATGAAAATGGAACGATCATTTCCAATAGGGCTTTATGATATTTCCCGACCGTTGCTATGAATATTCGTTCCTAAATTGATTCTTATTGAAGATTCTAAAAATAAAGTTTTCTAATTTAAAAAAATGAAAATGGAAAAATTAACCACCATCTTTTTAACTAGTGTCACCGGGCTATTAATGACATTCAATGTAGCTGCAGCACAAAATAATAATATTCAAACCCACATATCCTATCAGGTAAATATGGGGCCCGTTTACCCAATAAACGGTGACAACTATCAAATAATAGGCAAAGTCACACTCAATGATGAAACTAACGCACTGGAGGCTATTTCCTTTGATGTACCCTTAAATAGTTTTAATGGCCAAAACGCAGGCTATCTTGCTTGGGTGGCCAATAGCTGGAACAATCCCAACATGGAATTTACAAGCAATTCCATTATGGACAAGGGGGATGGCAAACTTATTATCAAGGGGGATTTGAAGCTTAGGAGAAGGTTTTCCTCCATTAAAATCAATATGGAAAGAAGGGACATAGACAATAAAATAGTATTGGAAGGGGATTTTACATTGAATACTAATGACTTTTTCATTGTCCCCCCTTCAAATACCTTGGTACCCACGTGGATTCCGTTTAGGTTGACCTTGGTTTTTGACAAGCCGTCAAAAAATGATAAACAAATCTCTTTATACTAAACAAGATGATTTCTGTCTTACAAAAGAAAAGTTATTAAATTGGATTGACTGAAGATTAAATTCACAAGGTCCCTGAAAAGGAATCAACATCAAATAATGAATGGCCATGTTCAATTATAACTAACCGTACAGGTCAAACCCCATTGATAATAGCACCTTTCTATACTGTGCGGCAATAGTAAAACAGGGATAAGTAAGATGCGATTCACAAGATTACCGTTTAAGAAACAAACTTTAAAAAGAATAATATGCAAAAACCAAATAATAGGTTGGCCGGTCAAACGGCCATTGTCACGGGAGCCAATTCTGGAATTGGGGAAGCCATTGCCATAGCTTTGGGACGTGATGGCGCCAACGTGGTCGTCAATTATATTTCACACCCCGAAGTGGCCGAGGAAATTGCGCAAAAAATCAGTCACAACGATATCTCGGGAAATGCCATTGCCATTAAATGTGATGTAAGTAAGGAGGACGACGTAATACACATGTTCAAACAGACCGTTGATCATTTTGGCACAGTTGATATCTGCGTCCCCAACGCAGGGTTGCAGAAAGATTCGGCAATGCATGAAATGTCCTTGGCAGATTGGCAATTGGTGTTGGACGTGAACCTTACGGGGCAGTTTTTATGTGCTAGGGAAGCTATCCGTGAGTTCTTGAAAAGAGGTATGCGTCCAACTATTTCAAAATCCCTGGGAAAGATCATCCATACAAGTTCGGTTCATCAAATAATTCCTTGGGCGGGACATGCAAATTATGCGGCTACCAAAGGCGCTATCGTAATGCTTATGGAAAGTATCTGTCAAGAATATGCACCCCTTAAAGTACGCTGCAACAGCATAGCACCCGGGGCCATAAAGACCCCAATCAACAAATCCGCATGGGACACTCCGGAGGCATTGCAGGAACTTAATAAATTAATTCCGTATAAAAGGATTGGAATACCGGAGGATATTGGCAGTGCCGCAGCCTGGTTGGCTTCAGATGAATCTGAATACGTTAATGGAACCACAATCTTTGTGGATGGCGGCATGACATGTTATCCCGGTTTCACAACCAATGGTTAATACTATAAAAGATGAAAAAAGTACTTATTGCAGTAGATTATCATCCCAATGCTACAAAAGTCGTAAAAGCAGGTTATGACCTTGCCAAAACCTTAAATGCAAAGGTTTGTTTGCTACATGTGGTAATGGAATTTGGATATTACAACACCCAATACCCAACATTTATGGGCTACGATTTCATCTCCATGGGATCAAATATGAACATTCATAAAGATTTATTGGAAGTGTCGGATAACTATTTGACCAAAATTTCCGGCTATTTAGAAGACCCACAAGTGGAGACCCATACGGAGGACGGCGAAACCGCCGATACTATTTTAGACTATGCAAAAAAATGGAATGCCAACATCATCGTAATGGGAACCCATAGCCATAGTGTACTGGAAAAGTTGTTGATGGGCAATGTGGCAAAAAAAGTTTTGGAACATAGTCATATACCGATCTATATGGTTCCAATTAAGAATAAATAAGAATGGGTGCCGAGGAAAAAAGGATTCAAGAAAAAGATGCACACCAAAAAAACTGGCTCCATTGGGGACCCTATTTAAGCGAGCGCCAGTGGGGAACTGTCCGTGAGGATTATAGTGCCCAAGGTAACGCTTGGGAATATTTTCCCCATGACCATGCCCGAAGCAGGTCTTATCGTTGGGGCGAGGATGGCCTTGCCGGCATCTGTGATCAATATTGCAATATCTGTTTTGGGGTTTCCTTTTGGAATGGTAAAGACCCCATTTTAAAAGAGCGTTTATTCGGACTTACGGGCAATCAGGGGAATCATGGTGAAGACGTAAAAGAACTTTATTATTATCTGGAAAACACGCCTACCCATTCGTACATGAAGCACTTGTACAAATACCCTCAAAACGAATTTCCGTATGGACATATAGTTGAGGAGAATGCAAGAAGAAACCGAAATGATTTAGAGTATGAATTATTGGATACCGGAATTTTTGAAAACGACGAATATTTTGACATTTTTACGGAGTATGCCAAAGCGGATGCCGAGGATATTTTAATAAAAATAACGGTAGTCAACAGAAGTAAAGACGATGCCACTTTATCCCTACTCCCTACTTTATGGATACGGAATTATTGGAGTTTTAAGGAAAGACCACTAAAACCGATAATTAAAAAACAGATGGGGAACGAACAGACTTATGTTTCCATAGACCATCATCATATTGGGAACTATAACCTGTACTTTGATCAGGCCTCTAAGCTTTTATTTACGGAGAACGAAACCAATTTTGAAAAAGTCTTTGGCGCCCAAAACGACCACCCTTTTAAAAAAGACTTGTTTCATAATGCGGTAATTAATAATAAGTGTGCCTTGGCCACCCAAAAACAGGAAGGTACTAAGTTTGCCCCGCTGTATAATTTGAATGTTAAGGCGGGAGAATCAGTTACTATCAAACTAAGGCTTACCGATAAAACGTTAGATGACCCCTTAAGCAGTAATTTCGAAACTATTTTTGATCAACGTGTTAATGAATGTAACGATTTCTATAAAGCTATGGGGAAGCAAGTAAGTGATGAAATAAATGGTATTCAACGCCAAGCCTTGGCTTCGTTACTCTGGTCAAAACAATATTATAATTATGAAGTGGAACCTTGGTTGTACGGTGATCCAAAACAGCCAACCCCACCCCCCGAACGTTTACACGGAAGAAACAGTAATTGGAAAACCTTAAGAAACCATGATGTTATGGCTATGCCCGATACTTGGGAATATCCATGGTATGCCGCTTGGGATTCTTCTTTTCACTGCACGAGCTTGGCACTGGTTGACCCCACCTTTGCAAAAAAACAGTTGCTTTTGTTCACCAAGGAATGGTACATGGCGCCGAACGGGCAAATTCCTGCTTATGAGTGGAATTTTAGCGATGTAAACCCTCCTGTTCAAGCTTGGGCAGCTATCAATATTTACCAAATCGAAAAAAGTAAAACGGGCAAAGGGGACATCGACTTTTTAAAACAAATGTTCAATAAACTGGCCCTAAATTTCACGTGGTGGGTCAACAGGTTGGATAATAAGGACAACAATGTCTTTGAAGGAGGTTTTTTAGGACTGGACAATATCGGTGTCTTCGACCGAAGCCATGGAATACCGGGTGGGGGACATTTGGAGCAAGTAGATGGTACTTCTTGGATGGCATTATATTGCCTAAATATGTTAAAGATTAGCTTGGATCTGGCTTTGGAAGACTTTACTTATGAGGACATGGCCATAAAGTATTTCGGACATTTCGTGTTCATTGCTGAAGCATTGAACAAAAGAAGTGAGGAATTTATTGGAACATGGGACGAACAGGAAGGTTTTTTCTATGACAAATTGGTATTGCCCAATGGTCAATATACCCCGATCAAAGTCCGTTCCATTTCGGGTATGCTTGCGATGGTGGCCGTTTTTTGTATAAAAAAGGAGGTTTTTGAAAAACTTCCACAGTTTGCAAAAAGTGTAGATTGGTTTAAAAAATATCGTATGAATACCCTTAAATATCCCGTCATCCAAGAGATAGGGGAAAACGATAATCTATTACTCAGCCTGGTCCCCAACGAACGAATGCAAATTTTGATAAAGACCCTGTTGGACGAAAATGAATTTTTAGGGCCCTGCGGCATTAGGTCTTTATCTAAAAAACATGAAAACCCATATACTATAGACATCAACAACGTTCAATATAGTATTGACTACGAGCCTGCCGAGTCCACTACAAGTCTTTTTGGAGGCAATTCCAACTGGAGGGGACCCATATGGTTTCCAATGAACTACCTCTTTATACAGGCCTTACGTGAATATTATTCCTATTGTGGGGGCAATCTAAAATTTGAATATCCCACAGGAAACAATAATGCAATGGATCTTAAAGAAATAAGCAATGCGTTATCAAGGCGGCTTATCAAAATTTTTGAAAAAGATTCCAACGGAAATAGACCGGTACATGCATTGCACCAATCACAATATGCCGATGAGCATTTTAAAGACTTGATTTTATTCTACGAATACTTTCATGGAGACACGGGCCGTGGCGTAGGTGCATCGCACCAAACAGGGTGGACGGCGCTTGTCGCCAATTTAATCAACGAAATGGAAGAGAAATGAATGAATGGTATGATAGGGAATGGCTCTTGACCAATGGTCTTGGAGGTTTCGTTTCAAGTACGGTGAGCAATGCCAACACCCGGCACTACCATGGGCTGCTGATGGCCGCTTTTAAACCACCTACCAGTCGTAAGGTCTTAGTGGCAAAAATTGAGGAAAGGGTGCTGTTGCAAGGGGAATATTTTGATCTCTCCTGCAACCAATATCCAGATGTAATACACCCAGACGGCCGTCAATTTTTAAAGAATTTTAATGCAAGCCCCTTACCTTACTGGCAATATGCCAACGATAACTGGAAAATAGAAAAAAGTATCTGTATGGTCGATGGTGCAAACACCTCACTTGTCAAATACAAAAATAATGGTTCTGAAACCTTTGTTTTAGAACTACATCCGTTATATGCCTATTGCGATTACCACGCTACTTTTCATGAAGACCCGGCGTTTGATTTTTATACAGAATTCAATCGCGACCATTTAAAAACGTATGCTACCTATGGCGCTCATCCTATTTTTTCCAAATGGTCTGAAGGACAGTTTATAGAGGCGAGAACTTGGTACAAAAACATTCAACTATTAAAATCTCGGGATAGAGGGTTGGATTATACGTGTGATTATTATCGCATTGGTTATGTAAAAAAGGAACTTAAGCCCGGTGAACACCTTTTTATATGTTTTTCGTCCGAAGAGCAGCTGTCCGAGGAGGACCTTGGGAAATTATGGGACAAGCAATATCGGAAGGCAACAAAAAAAAGTTCTAGTACCACATCGGAATTTTATAAAGACCTCTTAGTTGCTGGAAATCAATTTTTGGTAGAGCGAACATCGACCAAAAGTAAATCAATAATCGCCGGTTATCATTGGTTTACCGACTGGGGAAGGGACACTATGATCTCAATACGAGGTTTGACCATAACCACGGGCAGAAAACAAATATCAAAAGCCATTCTAACTACTTTTTATAAAAGCCTGGATCGGGGAATGCTCCCAAATCGGTTTCCCGACAATGAGGAAGATAAACCGGAGTACAACAATATAGACGCCACCCTTTGGCTTTTTGTGGCGACCTATGAATACTTTAAAAAGTTTAATGATTGTACTTTCATCAAAAAACATATAAAAGACCTCAAGGAAATTTTGGTTTGTCATATAAAAGGAACCCGTTTTAACATCCACGTTACCGATGAAGGTTTTTTATATGGTGGTCAAGAAGGGGAGCAACTTACGTGGATGGATGCCATCGTTGAAGGCACGGTAGTTACTCCCCGTATAGGTTGTCCGGTGGAAGTTAATGCACTTTGGTACAATGCCCTAAAGATCTATGAATCCTTCTGCAAGGAACTAAAAATATCCTTGGATGAAAATTTGTTGGACATTAGAATTAAGTTCGAGGAAAACTTCGCCCATTATTTTAGTAACCAGGATGGTACACTCCATGATGTAATCATACCTAATGTTTCGGTTGATACCAGTTTTAGACCCAATCAAGTGTTTGTCCTTAGTCTACCGTTTACAATTCTAGATAAAGCTCAGCAAAAAATCATTTTTGAAGCCATTAAGGCTAATTTATTTACTTCGTATGGACTACGGACATTGCATCCCGAAGACCCACAATTTATACCCAATTATGAGGGTGACCAATGGTCTAGGGACCACGCATATCATCAAGGTACGGTTTGGCCCTATTTGCTACATGAATATTACACGGCATTTTTAAGAATCTATAGAAACACCAAGAAAAATAGAAACAGGGTCGTAACGGAACTGACCGAACTCAAAACCCATTTTTACGAAAATGAGGGACTTCATTGCATTTCTGAGGTCTTTGACGGATTGGAGCCGCATGAGGGCAAAGGTTGTATTCAACAGGCCTGGTCGGTAGCAGCTTTAATAAAACTCTATACCGATTACAGGCTTTATGAATTGGATTAATTTCCTTTGAAATGAATCCGACAGATTACTCTTAGAAAAAAAATGTGATTAGGTGATGAACAATTGGATAGTATTTTTACCATTCCCCTTGCTACTGATTATTATAATATGGAGGTTATGGGCCAGAAAACAGGAACCGAATATCCTTTCTTTTAAAGACGAGTGGCGAACAATATTGAGAGATAAAGTGGCTTTCTATAGGCATTTGGAGTCCTCGGAAAAACTTCGTTTTGAAAAGGAAATCCTTCAATTTTTTGATGATGTCACTATTACCGGGGTAGAAATTGAAATCAATGACACAGACCGCTTATTGGTTGCAGCTAGTGGCATAATACCGCTCTTTGGGTTTCCGGAATTACGTTACCGGAATATCAATGAGGTATTACTATACACTACTTCTTTTAATGCGGACAACCAAACTGTGGGTGAAGAACGAAATATTTTGGGCAAGGTGGGTTCGGGCAATATGAACCGTTTAATGATTCTTTCCTTGCCGGCGCTTCATGCAGGTTTTGAAAACGAAAACTCAAAAAGCAATGTAGGTATCCATGAATTTGTGCATTTGATCGATAAGGCAGATGGCGCCGTTGACGGGGTTCCTGAAAGCTTGATTCAAAAACAATATGTAATTCCATGGCTAGATTTAATCCATAAAGAAATAGACAGTATCAGGGAAAATCATTCGGATATTAATCCCTACGGAGCCACAAGCCAAGTAGAATTCTTAAGCGTAGCCAGCGAATACTTCTTTAACCAACCTAAGCTATTACGAGAAAATCATCCTGAATTATATGAGCAAATGGCGCACATTTATAGGCAAAAATTATAACGTTTGGTACGGCTGCCTACCACTGACCTAAAAACAAAAAGTAATTTTCAAATACATTATCCTTAATCCAAGATATCATCTTGGGTATTGATTTCTACTTTATCAAAATGACGAATCTTCGTTAATTCCTTAAAGAATCAGCGAATAATATATTCTTTAATTGATACAAAATCAAGAGAGTATGGCTACGGGCTTAGTCAAACAATAATTTGTTTATTACATTTAAATCCTTTCCTAGATAAGTTATGTGATTATCGGGTCGAAGATGGACGAAGAAATTGGACTCATGCTCAAATATTTTTGGGATTTCAATAATATGTAACATCAAGGTACTGGTTGAATTTTCAAAAGGAGAAAGTCCATTATCCATCCCAAAAAACAATAGCTTATACGTACTTCTGTTAATTTTGTCATAGATGTTTTCCCCATCTTTAAACTCAAAAAATGGCATTCTATCCCCTGCCTTTACCTTCCCCACCCTACTCTTAATGGTCAAAGAACTCTCCTGATAGGAAATAGCCAATTGAGAGAGAAACGGGAAGAACTTTTTTCTTCCTAAGTGGGTTTCAGTCACCACTTTTGCTACATATGGAAAAACATGAAGCTTTAAAGAATTGATGAATTGGCTCTCGCCCATTATAAATTCAAATGCCTTGTCCGTGCTTTTTAGCAGGTTCCGTGCATTTGCTTTACGTTCTTCATCATAGCTTTCCAAAAGAGTATCCGAAGCCTTACCGGACAATACATAGGACAACTTCCATGCTAAATTATAGGCATCTTGTATCCCGGTATTCATTCCCTGTCCACCCGCCGGTGAATGAATATGTGCCGCATCACCAAGAAGAAAACATCTCTCCTTTTTAAAAGTGGTCGCCATTCTACTATTTACTTTATAGGTAGAGAACCAATACTCTTTCTCAATAGTGAGGCTTGTCTTTATTTGTTCGCCAATAGTATTTTTTATGAGGTCAAAAGTAGGATGGTCCGCCCCTTCGTCATCCGGTAAAACTCCAATAATACGATACCGGTTTTTTCCGGGCATCCCAAACATAAGTACGAATCCATCCGGAATCATATTGATGTAACCCTCTTTCCTGTTGATTACTGGACTACTCATTTCAACATCCGCCACGTAAAACGTATTACTAACCGTGTCCCCAATGAATGGAATTTCAAGATGATGCCTTATCGCACTGCTTGCACCATCGCAACCAATGACATAATCCCCATTGGCATGTATTGTTTTGCCGTTGCGGTCTTTATACTTTACAGCTACATGTTGTTCGTGATTTTCAAGACCCAAAAACTCATTGCCCCAAAGTATTTGCACACCAGATCCCTCAAGAAAATCTACCATTATCTTTTCGGTCTTACTCTGTTCTATGGTAAGGATATATGGAAATTTCGTCAATCCCTTTCCGAATTCTTCCAATTTAAGACGTTCCGCTATTTTTCCATTGGACATCATATTGACCCTTTTAGTTATCTGCCCTTCGGCAATAAAAGTCTCAGCGAGTCCAATTTCATCAAATACCTCCATGGAACGAGCATGTACTACCATGGCTTTGGAAAGGTTTGTAGTTTCATGGTTACGTTCAATAATGATAAAATCCACACCATACGTAAAAAGTTGACACGCTAATGCTAAACCTGTAGGGCCAGCCCCCACAATTACAGCCTGGGTCTTAACTGTTTTTTCCATGACTTTTTAAAATAACTTGTCCTCGATTACTTTATTGATTTGCTCCATCATTAGATGGTTTTAGTTGGGTGCTATGTTTGCCTGCTTTTGGATTTTTTCATTTCCCAAAACAACGGAATAGAGAAATTGTGAAATAATATCGGTTTGCCGGTATCCAAGGTCTGCCCACTGGTGTGTTCCCAAAGGGTCTGTATAAAGTTCATAGGAAACCCGCAACTCCCTTAATTTTTTGGTTATTTCCAAGGGCCCATCCAGCAGAAGATACCCATCATCCGATTCCTTACACGAGCGATGTGCCGCTGTGGCATAGGGAACCACATCATCCTTTTCTCCATGAAAGAAAAGCATGGGCACAGCACTATACTCGGGCAGGTAATCCACATTCAAGGTTGTACCGGAAAAGCTTACAGCACCGATAATATTGCCCTTTGGAGATACTACATTTTTAAAAAGGTAATGATATTTAAGAATAATCGAATCAAGAACGGTCTCTGCACCTGCGCTGCTGCCAACAAGGATAATTTTTTCAGGATTAGTCTTAAAATCAGAGGCGTACGTGGCCAAGTAATGCATGGCTTTGGAAAAATCATCTACCGCCTCAACATAAGTATTGATTTTAGTGGCCGTGGGACAATCGCACCCAAAGGACTTACCCTTTCTGGACAAACGATAATCGATGGAAGCAACAGCATAACACTTTTTCGCAAACGATTTACCAAAATTAGTTTCCTCACCACCATTCCTTTGACCTGCAGAAAAACCGCCTCCATTTACCAAAATCAGTAAAGGTTTATCGGTAAGGTTGTCATTTGCTGCATCGTAGAAATCCAAGTTTAGGGTATCCGCATAATTAAAGGTCCGCAATCTAACATCAGAAAACAGATTATCCACATATCTTGTCTGACCATTCACGACGATTACCATAAAAAACATCAGTATTACAAAAGTTTTAATACCCTTAGAAGCCATATGGATTACGTATTTAGTGTGGTGACCTGTCAATTTCAAATGCACATCCCGTTGGGAAAGAAGTATATCAATAAACATTTCATACAAGCTGGGAATATTAACGGCATCCAAAATAAAGATTTCTTACTTAACGAATCCTTTAGTTATTTAAATCATTTCAAATGAGCAACAAAAAATATTATCAACCTTTCTACCAAAAAAAGAATACACCTATCTTTAGGATTTTAAGATTTCATAATTACCTATCTAATACTAAGTAGAAATCTGTAATCGTATTTTTAGGGGTGAGACAGATTTAATACTATCAAATCAAAAACCTTATGTCAAAAAATGTAGCTGACCATTTAGTAGAAACACTTGTCGCAGCAGGTGTAAAAAGAATTTATGCCATTACAGGCGACAGTCTCAATCCGGTAAATGATGCTGTGCGAAGAGATGGAAGGCTGCAATGGATTCACGTTAGGCATGAGGAAGCGGGAGCTTATGCGGCTTCCATGGAGGCAGAACTTAATGGTATTGGTTGTTGCATGGGCAGCAGTGGTCCGGGCCATGTGCACCTCGTAAATGGTCTTTATGATGCCAATAGAGCTGAAAATCCGGTTATAGCCATTGCTTCAACCGTCCATACGGATAAACTGGGACTGGACAACTTCCAAGAAACAAGACCTGAAGCACTCTTTCAAGATTGCTCGAAATACGTGTTTATGGCCAATACTCCAGAACAGGCACAAAATGGTTTGCAAACTGCCATTCAGCACGCTATCAGTCAAAAAGGAGTGGCGGTTTTAGGACTGCCAGGCGATGTAGCTTCTGCTGAAATCGAACCAGTACACTCTGCCAATAAAAATTTCTATACACAACCACGAGTGATGCCAAGCAAAGAAGATCTTGATGAACTCGCCAAGCTCATCAACACGAATGAAAAAGTGGTGCTCTTTTGTGGTCATGGTTGTCGCCATGCCGTGGAAGAAGTGATGCAACTGGCCAAAAAACTCAACTCACCCTTAGGGTATAGTTTCAGGGGTAAAATATTCTTTGAACGTGCAGACAATCCTTATGCGGTTGGCTTAAACGGGCTTTTGGGAAATAAATCCGGCTTTGAAGCCATGCATCAGGCAGATGTGCTGCTGATGTTGGGTACGGACTTTCCGTATAGTGAGTTTCTACCCGAGAAATGTAACATCATTCAAATAGATACGAAACCCGAAAAATTAGGCCGAAGAGCCAAGGTTGATTACGGCTATTGTGGAGATATTAAGTCGACCCTGCAAGAGCTATTACCGCTCATTGAAGAAAAAAACGATACCGAATTCCTCGATAAAATGCGTGCCTTGCATCAGGAAGTTGAAGACACCTATGAAAGCTATGTTGAAGACAAATCCAAAGAAAAAAATATCCATCCCGAATATGTTGCTCATGTTGTTGATCGCTTGGCTGATGATGACGCGATATTTACAGTGGACACGGGAATGAGCGCCGTCTGGGCGGCACGCTACTTAAAAGCGGGCAAAAATCGCTACCTGACAGGATCCTTCAATCATGGATCGATGGCCAATGCAATGCCGATGGCCATGGGTGCTGGCCTATCACATTCCGATCGTCAGGTAATTGCTTTTTGTGGAGATGGCGGAATATCGATGCTCTTGGGCGATTTGATGACCATCAGCCAATACCAAATACCCGCAAAAATCATCATTTTCAACAACCGTACATTAGGGATGGTAAAACTGGAAATGCGCGTTGGAGGCTATATGGATTGGCAGACCGATATGGTAAATCCTGATTTTGTGAAGCTTGCCGAATCTATGGGCATTGCAGCTTGGGAGGCCAAGGAATCCAAAGATGTCGAATTAGCTCTTTCAAATGGGTTCAAGCATAAAGGGCCTGCCATCATTAACATTTTCACAGATCCGGATGCACTGGCCATGCCACCCACCATAACCTTTGATCAGGTAAAAGGCTTTGCAAAATCCATGTCCAGATTGATGATGAATGGAAAATTTGCCGAAATAGTGGACACCACCAAAAAAGATATTAAGTACCTAAGAGAATTATAATCTATAATGAGAGAAGCACTTAAATTCAGCTTTATTGCCTTGATTATTCTTGGAATCATCATCTGCGTAATTTTATGGCCTTTGCCTGGCTTTATGGTCTTGGCCGCCTTACTAGTATCCATTGGCTTTTATGATATATTTCAGAAAAAGCATACCATCTTGCGAAACTTTCCGGTCGTGGGCCATATGCGTTTCTTATTGGAAATGATTGGCCCTGAATTACATCAATATTTTGTAGAATCTGACACCGATGGAAAACCCATCGATCGCAATCACCGCAGTTATATCTACGAGCGTGCCAAAGAAGAGCGGCAAACACACCCTTTTGGTACTGAGCTGGATCTCAATCAGGACGATTATAAATGGATGCAGCATAGTATCTACCCAGCCAAAAAAATGGAAACCTCTCCCCGGGTAATGATTGGAGGTAAAGATTGCCGACAACCCTATAGTGCCTCTCTTTTTAATATTTCGGCTATGAGTTTTGGTGCTTTAAGTAAAAATGCCGTAGAAGCATTGAACCTAGGTGCTAAAGCCGGAGGATTCTTTCATGATACCGGCGAAGGCGGTATATCCAAGTACCATTTGAAAGGTGGGGATCTCGTGTGGGAAATAGGTACAGGCTATTTTGGCTGCCGAAGTGAGGATGGAAACTTTGATCCGGACAAGTTCAAAGAGAAGGCCAATTGGGAGCAAGTGAAGATGATTGAGGTCAAAATTTCACAAGGTGCAAAACCAGGGCACGGTGGTGTATTGCCCGCTGCTAAAAATGATGAAGAAATTGCAGAGATAAGAGGGGTAAAACCGCATACCGTAGTGCTATCCCCGCCCGGTCATTCCGCTTTCAACAATGCGAAAGGATTATTGGAATATATTCAACAACTGAGAGAATTATCGAACGGAAAACCCATAGGCTTCAAACTGTGCATAGGAAGTAAGCAGGAGTTTATAGATATCTGTGAGGAAATGGTCAAAACAGGTATCAAGCCAGATTTCATAACCGTAGATGGTGCAGAAGGAGGTACGGGAGCTGCTCCCATAGATTTCTCAAACTATGTAGGTATGCCTTGGGAAGATGCCTTGATTTTTGTGGTTGATACGCTAAACAAATACAAACTGAAGCAAGAAATCAAAATAATCACTGCTACCAAGATTTTTACGGCCTTCGATATATTCAAAGCATTGTGTATCGGAGCGGATGTATGCAATTCAGCGCGCGGTATGATGTTGGCCCTAGGCTGCATACAAGCACTAAAATGCAACACCAACGAATGTCCCACCGGTGTAGCCACAAACAACCCAAAATTTGTTAGAGGTTTGGTAGTCTCCGAAAAATGGAAAAGAGTTAGAAATTACCACAAAAATATTTTGGAAGACTTTTTGGAATTATTGGCGGCCTCAGGATGCAAATCGCCGGCAGAAATGAACCGAAGTTTAATCTATAGAAAGGTGGATAAGCAATGGACATCATATACCTAAAGATGTAAGCCTACAATCTACTTACTACAATTGACTGGAAAGGGTTATTCTTTAAAGTTTTAAATAAATTAGAACTCATAGTTCGAACGGTGGCAGAGTTAGAACCCCTACCCTATTCCATTAATAACCAAATAGTTATAACCATTTATTCAAAATAGATAACCGAATAGGTCTACCTGAAAGGCTTTCTGACGATTTCGTTACTTAAAAATATGAAATGTATACCAAAACAGTATGAATCGATTTGAATTTAATTGGTTCCCATAATCTTTCCGATTAATCTGGACGGCATCCGCCAATGTGTAAATAGAGATAGCACTGATTCTCTAATTATGGCCGGCTCCTAAAATATGGGAGGAGACAAAGACGAAGACAGAACGCTTCAGGGACGAATAAAACTATTTACATCCCCATAAGTCGCACGCTAGGAGGAGCCCGAAAGAATTTTTAGACCTTTTGTTTAATTTAACCGCTGTACAAAAAGGGGTAAGTCTTCACACCCCCTAATGTAAAAATCTTTTAGCGAAAAAGTCGGGGGTAAGGATTTGAGGGGCTTACAGTACACAACTATATTTGGCTCGCTTTCCTATTCAAGATAACTGTTCCAAGGCAGGGGGCAGTTTTAGAATTTCAAGATGTTCTGCAAATAAATCCTCAACCCTTGCAAATATGTATTCAAACCTTACCTATATACATTACTAGCAGTCTACCACCCAAAAAATTCCGGTTTTATTTCTTGAAGGAGATTAAAAACCCGTATTTTGTTTTTAGGTCAAACCTTCAAACCCATCAGAAAATGAGTGCTCCATCCATATGAAGCGTTGTGCTATTTTAATTATGCATTTCTTATTCAAAGCAGCCAACATAGAGATCAATGGGGTTACGTTGACTTTTCGGAAACAAAACTCTCCTATTCAAACTTTTATTCTCATTTTTTTGCTGATCACAAGTGCCACAAGGGCGCAGAACATTGAAATAGACAGCTTAAGGAAAGAATTGGCACTTCATACCAAAAAAGACACGGCGAGAGTAAATTTGTTAAATGACCTTGCTTTTGCCTATTTCAGTAGTGACATCCCTAAATCCATCGAGTATTTAGATGAATCGGACGCTTTGGCCGATGATATTGATTTTAAAAAAGGCAAAGCCAGAAGCATTTATATTAAAGGTATTACGGAGGCCATACAGTCGAATTTTGAGAAAGCACTCGAAAATTATAATGAGGCATTGAACATATATGAAACTATCGATAACAAAACCGGGGTTGCCAATTGTTACAATGCCATAGGAATAACCTACAAAAACAAGGGTGAGCTAAGAAAAGCAATATCCTATTTTGAGAAATCAATTCGCTTGGAAGAGGAGATTGATGAAAATATTGATTCAAGAGCCCTAATAAACTTAGGCGCTACATATGAAGATTTGGGTGAATTTGACGAAGCCATTTCATATTTAAAAAAGGCACTCCTTATTGCTAAAAAAAATAGGGACGAACAATTGATTGCCTATAGTTTAAATAATATCGGAACTGTTTATGTGGCCCAAGGCAATTACCCGCTCGCTCTCGAACACTTTAAAGAATCCTTGTACATTGATGAAAAGCTTGGAGATAGTTTGGGGATTGCCTATCACCTTTCTAATATCGGCCAAATTTATCGGACTCAGAAATCCTATGATAAGGCAATGGCCTACTTTAAGAAATCATTGGAAATCCACAAGCGAACCAATAAAAAACAAGGAATATCACAAGTATTGAGCGATATAGGAACCATACATAAGGAAAATGGAAATTATAAAAGTGCTTTGGATTATTATACGGATGCACTACGTATTAGCAGACAAATTGGCGCTAAAAACGGGGTTCCTTATATTCTAATTAATACTGGTGAGGTTAACTTGGCACTGAAAAATGATAACCTTGCAAAACAATTCTATACCGAGGCAAAAAAAATAAGTCTTGAAACTGAAAATAAAAAAACACTGTGTGAGGCATATATTGGGCTTGCAAAAGTCTATGAAAATCAAAAAGAATATAGTATTGCCCTAAAGAATGTGCTAAAAGCCAATGAAATTTCCAAAGAGTTTGGTTTTTTAAAAAATCAAATGGAATCTGCGAAAATACTTTCCTCAATATATAATGAAACAGGCAACTACAAAAAAGCATTGGAAAGCCACCAACAATACAAAATTCTGAACGACAGCCTTTTTAACAAAGAGAATGTCGAAAAAATCGCCCAGTTGGAATACGAGTACAAGTACAAGCAGGCATTGGACTCTGCCAGTATACGCGAACTAAAGCTTACTAAAACGGTAATGAGCACTTCACAAGACCTTGCAAAGACCAAACAGAGTTACCTTTGGGCCGTTATCGGCATCTTGGTCATCTCTATCCTATTGGGGTCCATGTTTTTCTATCAGAAGTTCCATAGCATCAAGGCCAAGAACAAGAACATTATCACGGAGCAAAAACTCTTACGCTCGCAAATGACGCCCCATTTTATCTTTAATTCGCTCTCGGTCTTGCAGGGAATGATTTTAAACAAGGAGGAAAGAAAGTCGGTCACCTATCTTTCGAAGTTTTCCAAACTGTTGCGTATTGTTTTGGAAAATTCCAGGGATAAAATTGTTCCTCTTATTCAAGAATTGGATGCTATTGACAACTATATGATTCTACAGAATTTGGATGCCGACCCACCTTATGACTATAGTCTAGTGGTGGACGAGAACATAGATATTAATCAGTTTCTGATACCGCCCATGCTGATCCAGCCCTTTATCGAAAATGCCATAGAACATGCTTTTACCGCTGACCAAGAATATCGAGAAATAGAGATTCACCTCACTTTTGAGCATAGAAAATTAAGCTGTATCATTACTGACAATGGCATAGGAATCGATACCACTTCAAACAAACCGAATACCAAGAAGAAGTCACTTGCCACGACCATTACCAAGGAGCGGTTAGAGATTTTGGGCAAAGATTTTAAAGTACCCAGTGGCATCACCATTGAGAATAGAAAAAAGGGTAATGAACAGGGAACTAAGGTCATTTTGATTGTTCCCTATAAAATAATCGAGAATTCATGAAGGCACTTATCGTTGAGGACAAAGCCTATATAAGAAAAGGATTGATAAATCTCTTGGAAACCCTTGAAACCGATGTAGTGATTATCGGCGAATGTGCCTCGGTAACAGAAGCTGTGGTAGTTGCCAATGCCTGCAAACCCGAACTGGTGTTTTTGGACATTAACCTTACCGATGGTACGGGGTTCGACTTTCTTGACCAAACCGAAAATCTTGATTTTAAAACCATTTTCATTACTGCTTACGAAGAGTATGCTCTTAAAGCATTGAAAATTGGGGCTGTGGATTATCTATTAAAACCGGTGGATATTGATGAACTACAATCAGCCTTACACAAGATAAAATCCTTGCCAATTGAAGAACAAAAGAAACAAATTGACACTGCAAAAAAGGTTTGGCACCAAGACGATGCTACATTGGTACTTTCGTTGAGCGATAGTTTTCAAGTCATTGATCTTAAAGAGTTGCTGTACTGCGAGTCTGACAAAGGCTATACCACGTTCTACTTGTCCAAAAATAAAAAATATGTGGCCTCCAAACCGTTGAAAGAGTATGAGGCCAGACTGGAAAAGGTCAATTTTACCCGGCCTCACCAATCTTTTATGGTCAACCTGAAATTCATAGATAAGTATGATAAATCGGGCATCATTTTTTTGAACAACGGAAAAAAAATACCAGTTTCTTCCCGAAAGAAAGAAGCCTTTATAGCCACCTTTCTCAAATACAATAATCTCTAGGAAATATCCCTACAAACGCTTTCCCCATACCATTTCCGCTATTTGAGAAATGCGAATACCCATTTAAACCCAACGAATATTTGTTGGTGCTTCGCGAATATCTATTGCCTATTTCCTAGGTAATTGCCTTATCGCACCTTTAACCTGCGAAAACCATTTCTTACTTAGGAAACCTACAGAAAACAGCCCATTTCCTTGGGCGGTTCCGGGTTTGGAATGGCATAAAACAAAAAACTTTATGGAAACTATCAAACCAAAATTAGGTCAAGTGGGCCTTGTGCTTGCAGCTATGGGCTTAATTTCCGCCCTTTTGTCAATTTTTAATTACAACATCAGATTACTTGCCTGGATAGATAGCTGGGGCAGTACCATGGGATGGGGGGCTCAGGGCAGTATTGATTCTAGTAGGTGGCGCGCTGTTTTTTTATTCGGAAGAGCAGAAGAATAATCAATTAACATAAAAAAGCTTACAAATGAAAACACAACTGGCATTTTTAATGATAGCGATAACGCTGGTTTCCTGTGGAGGAGACGCCGCAAAACAGCCTGCCAACGCCGATGGCTTTGCAGGAATTGAGGAAGAACTGAATAGTGAATTTGGCGATGATGCCCACTATACCGAATTGACCATTATTTACAATGAATCCATTGGCAATAGTATTTCGACCACGGTAACGGATGACCCTGAATCGTTAAAAATGGGGCAATGGACCTACTCAATGGGCAACTGGAACCAAACTTCTGAAGTAACATTGGAAATACCCGAGGGTACCAAGGCGGCAGATTTCATGTTCCAATTAGATGAAAAAATCAGCCTTGAGAAATTAGGAGAACTCGTTGAAAAATCAAGTGAGCAACTAAAGGCAGAGAAGGATATTGACAACCCTCGACTTGAAATGGCCTTCGTTAAATATCCAAAGAACGGAGATGTAAACGATGCCCAATACATTGTAAAACTGCAGCCTGAAAATGGGGGTACTTCCTTCACTTTTTCATACCAAATAGACGGGTCGTTCATTGAAATGGACTACTAAAATCCCGTACCTATTCCCCAATTAAATTAATCTATCAAAACAAATAAATCATGAATAATAAACTTAAAACTATTTATTTAACCGTATTCGTACTTTTTCTAAGTGTTGCTTGCAATAATGATGATGATGGAGTGGTAATAGTAACGCTAGCGGATTTAGAGGTAACCCTAGATGAAAACCCCCAAGAGGGTGATTCCGTGGGTACCGTTCAAACCGATGCTTCCACCTCGGATTTTACTATCATTTCCCAAACACCTACGGGAGCTTTAAGTATTGATGCCGATTCTGGAGAATTGACCGTCGCGGATGCCACTTTATTCGATTTTGAGACGAATCCAACAATTACTGCAACGGTCACGGCGGATAATGCAGAGAATTCTATAACCGTTACCATAAACTTGAACAATGTAAGTGAAGTAACAGCTCAAGCCTTAGAAGTAAGCCTAGACGAAAATCCTACCAATGGACAAGTTATAGGCACATTACAGACCAACGGTAGCGCATCAGGATTTACCTTAACATCCCAGTCGCCAACAGGTGCCATGGAAATTGATTCCAATTCGGGCGAACTTACCGTTGCAGATGCTTCGCTTTTCGACTTTGAAACCAACCCGACCTTGACGGCGACCGTTTCTATTGAAGATGCCGGTAGCCCTGTATCGGTCACGGTAAACCTTAATGATACCCTTGAAATAACCGTTCAGGATTTTACCGCAGCGGTTGATGAGAATCCAACTGACGGTCAGGTTTTAGGTACTGTACAAGCCACTGGAAATGGTACGCTCAGTTATTCCGTTACTTCGCAAACACCTATGGGTGCAATGGCCATTGACGCGACGACGGGAGAATTGACCGTCATTGACCCCAACCTATTTGATTTTGAGACCAATCCTGTAATTACAGCGGAGATTTCAGTTACGGATGGTGCAGAAACAACAACGGCTACGGCAACCATCAATCTTAATGACGTAGACGAAGTAACTGCCCAAAATACGGATTTGACCATTGATGAAAATCCATCCAATGGCGATGTCATCGGAGCTTTACAGGCAAGTGGTTCCAATTTGTCCTATGCCATTACGTTCCAGAATCCCGCCGGTGCTTTTAACATCGACCAAAACACAGGGGAACTATCCGTGGCTGATGAAACACTATTTGATTTTGAGACCAACCCCAATATGTTGGCCACCATTTCAGTAAGCAACGGTATCCAAACCGTTTCTGCCAATGCGTTCGTCGAACTTAATGATGTAAACGAAATCGGTGAGTACAAATATGGTGGAGTTATTTTTTGGATAGACCCAACGAGTAATAATAGTGCCGGTTTGGTATGTGCCCTTACTGATCAGGGGACAAATGTATCCTGGGGATGTCAAGGAACTTTAATAGCAGGTACTTCAGATTCAATAGGCAGTGGCGCATCAAACACTGCTGCGATTGTAACAGGGTGTTCCACCACTGGTATTGCCGCCGAAATTGCCGTTAATGCAACCATTGAAGGTTTTACTGATTGGTTCTTACCTAGTAGGGGTGAATTAAATCAAATGTATTTACAAAAAGAAATCATCAATACAACTGCAGTTGCCAATGGCGGCACTGCTTTCATAGATATTGATTTGAGTAACAGATATTGGAGTTCTTCAGAATCAAATAATAATACAGCATGGTGTATTCTATTTGCAAACGGAGTTGAACAGGGACTTAACAAAGGGTCATCTGCTTTTTTTAATGTAAGAGCAGTAAGAGCTTGGACAGATTTTTAGAAACAAATTGCTACCACAGATGGTCCAATACCATCTGTGGTTTTTTACTTATTATCAAAAACATACAACCCATGGAGAACTTAATTCGAATAAAGCAACCTTACAATTCTTTAGATGAACTCTATGATGTCTTAAAAAAAGAATCAGGTTTTGAGTGTTCAAAAGAATATGATGTCTGGGAACATCGCACGGACACCAGCGGACAAATGGCACAATGTATTGTACTTAAAAAAAGTGGCATGCACGCCGTAAAGCTATTTTTTGTGAATGAAAACACGGTGAAAGTAAACCATATCATTCCCAATAAAATGATGCACGCCTATTTCGGAAAAAGTGTAAAGGCTCGCAGAAACATCTTAGAAGTGATTGCAGGAGCCATAAAACAAGCTGTCTTGGTAAAACCGCAACAACAAGCCTTTGAGGAATTAGAGGGTAAAATTAAAAGTTTAGCGGCCTAGAACTAAGCGTATAATCCAGTTAATTACAAAACGAAAATGAATAAAAGCAGCACGTATTATCAGCCAATACACCCTAAAAAATCATCGACAAGACAGGATGAAAAATGGGACGAGGCGGTGGCCCTTTTTAACAATAAACAGTATGATAAGGTAGTGCCTACCCTATTGGATTATGCCGGAAAACATCTTTCCAGCAAGAAAAAGGGCGATACCTATGAAATACCCCATGGGTCGGTAGTGGTGTCCATTACCCAAACAGCGGATGAGCTGTTGGTCAAATGCCCTTTCTTGAATATAGAAAATGCCAAAAAGGTACCTATGATGCGAAAATTGGCAGAACTACGAATGTACCCGCTCAATTTGACCAATATCGTCTTGGACGATCATTTGGTGTATTTTTCTTATTCATGTCCGATACCCCTTTGTGAACCTTATAAAATATACGCAGTACTCCGGGAAATCTGCTATTATGCGGATAGCTATGACGACGAGTTTATAGAAAAGTTTGGGGCAGCTCACATTCAAGAGCCAAAAACAACCGCTTTCCCAGAAAATAGTAAACAAGAAGCTTATGATAACTATCTGAAAATTTTGGAAGATGGCCTGCAACGATTTGACCAGTACATGGAAAAACGGCATGGAAACAACGCATGGTACACTTTAAACATCACCTTAAAAAAGATAGAATTTCACGCAGAGCCTCAAGGGTATTTGCGTACCCTGTTGGAAAAGGCGGTAGACGGACTTTTTGATGGTAGGCTGCCTTTTCAAGACCGATTGCTGAATGGAAAATCGGCCTTGGAAAAATTGAAAGAACTGCCAAAGGAGCAATTCATGGCCGACCTCTATCGGATAGAAACTTTTATCCCCTATAAATACAGCGGAAAAAAGGAAAACATTCGGGAAAATTGGCAAGAAAACTATGAAGAGGCGCAGGAAATGATTGCCAATTCTAGATTCGAGGATGCTACCAATCTCTTACATTCCTGTTTTTATAATTTTTTCTATTACAATTTGATCAACGAAGAGATTAGCAAGCCCATTACCGACGCTCTATCACAAGCAAGTGATTTGCCATGGAGCCAAGCGGCCCCCATCCTCTTAAAGGGCATGCAAGCCATTATGGAAGATACGTTTATGGGTGCCGATTACGGGATGGACCTTTCTAAACTCATGGGCGAACAAATGCAGCAATCCATGGCGGCCATGCAACAGATCATGGCAAACTTTAAAACAAATTAAGCAAGGGATTATGGAAAACATAGAAAGTTCGGTATTCAAGATAAATACTGCAAATGGCACGGGAACAGGTTTTTACAATAAAGAAAATGACCTTGTCATCACCAATTACCACGTTGTGGCGGGTTGTCATACTGTAAGTCTGGAAGGGAAAGATAAAAACAGGTACTTGACCCAAGTAGTTTATGTAAATCCGGGAAAGGATATTGCATTTTTACGGGCTAACGATCTTCCAAAACCCATTGATACAGTGCTCATTGATCATCAGACGGAATCTCGATCTAGGGACAAGGTGATTGTCTTGGGCTATCCTTATGGTATGCCGTTTACGGTAACCGAAGGAATCGTTTCAAATCCACGACAAAGTATAGGTGGCCGCTATTACATTCAAACAGATGCCGCCATCAACCCTGGAAATAGCGGTGGGCCGGTAATAAATGAAAAAGGGGAGTTGATGGGGATCGTGACCTCCAAATTTTCCGATGCCGATAATATGGGTTTTGCCATTCCCATGGAAACCTTAAAGGAAGAATTACAAATTGTAAATGATTTGTCGGATGCGTTTACTCTAGGTTGTTCCAACTGTGGCGGATTCATAGAAGAGAAGACCGATTATTGTCCCAATTGTGGCACAAATGTAGACGAAAACCTGTTTGAGGAAATGGCGCTATCGAACTTTAGTCTAAAGGTAGAGGAGGCTATATCCAAGCTGAACATCAATCCCGTTTTGGCCAGGTCTGGCAGGGAGCGTTGGTATTTTCACCAAGGCAGTGCGGAGATACGAATGTTTGTTTATGACAACAATTACCTGTTCGCCACTTCGCCCCTGAACGATCTTCCCCGTAAAAATCTGGCGGGGATCTATGAGTATATCCTAACCGCGGATATGGGGCCGCACAGGCTTTCCATTTCCGACAACCAGATCTACCTCTCTTATCGCATCCATATCAGTGATCTGTATTCTGAAAATAAAGAAGAGATACAAGAATGTCTCGCCCAGCTGGCCACCAAAGCAGATGAACTGGACAATACATTCGTGAACGATTTTGGTGCTGAAATGACGCATTATAGCAAATAGAATCGGGGGACGATAAAAACCATTACCCCCCCAAAAAAAATAAATGAACCAAATCTTTAAGATCATGAACAAAACATTTTTAAGAAGTGTCATTTTTTCGGCACTAGTCTTTACTGTCAGTTGCTCCAATGATGAGGGCCAAGAAAAGGAAATACCCATTAGGGCAACACCCGAAGCCTTTGCCCAAATTAAAAGTACCTCGTTGGAAAGCAAGGTTCAGGAATTTCAATTGGCTGCCTCCCAGACCGGCTTCATTACTACCGAAAACGGGGTGATGTTTACTATCCATGGTAACTGCCTTTCTAGGAACGGCAACCCGGTTACAGGTATGGTCGATGTGCAAGTGGTAGAACTTTTTGAAAGAGGAGCGATGTTGACGACTGATAAGCCTACCATGGGAAAATTGCCCAATGGCGATAAGGCCTTGTTGATTTCCGGGGGTGAATTCTTCTTGAACATCACCCAAGATGGAGAACCCGTGGACGAGGATTGTGATATTGTCGCTACTATTCCTGCTGATCTTACAGGGGGTGTTGATGAAGACATGACGCTTTGGACAGGAAATGGACGCGATAATGATTGTGATGGTATTGATGACGATTGTGATGGTTTTGTTTGGCAGGAAATGACGGATGCCAATGGCGACCCGGAGGAGGCCGCAGTTCAGAACGGTGATCAGGGCGAAGGCTTTTATGTGGCTCCTTTTGGGGATTTTGGATGGACCAATGTAGACCGATTTTTTAGTGATCCAAGACCAAAAACCACCATTTTAGTAGCCGTTCCCGAGGGATTCAACGATGAAAATAGCCAGGTGTACCTATCCTATGTGGGCAAACCCAACGCTTTGGCTCACTTGGATACGTATGATGCCGCAACTGGAATTTTCAGCGAACATTATGGTCAAATCCCTATCGGATTGGAGTGCCACGTGATTTTTACAAGTGAAGAAGATGGTTCATGGCTTTATGGTATAAAATCCGTCACCATTGCCGATGGACAAACGGTAGCAATTACCGATGCCGATTTAAATACCGCCACCGAAAGTGAATTGGAAGCCTTGATAAATGGCTTGCCCTAGCAATAATTAAGAGGTGTACTGAGTTAAAGGAAATCATGCATATAAAAGCAAAACATACACTGCAGAACGCAATCTCGTTAAAGGCTTGTGCTATGCTAATTCTTGTTTTGTTGTTGGGATCCTGCAAGTCTCTGTTTCTGGACAAACAGCAGTTGGTCGCCTTTAAGGTATTGGACAAACTAAATTATCCATATCAAGAAATCACGAATGATAATGTTTCAAAATCATTTTCTGATTTGCTTGAAGAAAAAGATATAGTGCTTTTGGAGGATTGGAGAAAGTCAACATCAATTTTGGCAAATCTTCTTCAAGCGGAATGTGCCGGATGCTCCAACAAAACCGCTAATCTAAAGCCTGTATACAAGAAAGCGAAAGGAAAATTTATCCATTTTGGACTGAAAGACGACATGGGTATCGAAAATTTGGTTTTTAAAAAGAACGGAAGGTTTCTTACCCGCTTTTATATGTTTCAAGGCGAATCAAATGAAAAAATCAATGAGGAACTGAAAGACACTCAAGATATAGACTACGTTGTAGAAGGTGTCTATCCCACGGCAATCGAACCGAAAAGTATCTACTTGGAGCATATAGAATTCCAAAATAGTGTGATTGAAGACAATTCATGGTATCCGGCCATGTTCCCTACAAAAATTCGCTACCGTATAGATCTCGCAGAAAAAAATCCCGTTTTACGTTTTAAAATCTATAACGGATTGTATTCCTATCAAAAGCCGGATAAAAATGGGCAAAATCAAATTGTCAACTTTGTGGAACCCCTTGTTTACGCCAATGCAGTTGCTATTAATGAGCCAATGAGTTATTCATCTTTCACCGACGCTTTCTATGCCAATGCCACATTTTTCCTATTGGATTTGGAGGAAGATGCCGAAGTTTCAATCCGTATGAAGTCAAAAATGAAGGAAATGGATTTCCGTTTCTCCGTACTTGAAAACAATGATTTTTTTACCATGGAAGAATACTTGCAAAAAGGGTCCCCGACATTTGACCGATACATACATTCATTGGACAAAGGCAGTTATTTGATTCGGGTTTTACATAAGAATGCGGATTACATGGAGAGTCCTTTATATAGCATCGAAATGAATATAACGAATGTGCATTAACTGAACCATTTCACTATTAAAAACAAACCAATCTAGTGTTCATACTAATACTTGTCATACTGGTTATCCTATCAATTCTCCTGTTGATTCTTGCATTTAGGTTGTTCAAGTGGACCTTAAAAAGCAAAAGACGGATTCAGGTTGTTTTGGTCGTGTTGGTATTTGGTGCGACAGGACTGGTAATCCATCACTTCTTTTTCAAAAACATGCGGTTCATTCAGTCCGAAGTATATCCTAATCTGTATTTGGTAAAATACCCAGATAAAGAGTATTCCAAAGTTCAAAAAGCCATACAAGAAAAAATAAAGGAACACCTACAAACCGAACATAAAACAGGTAAACCACTCGCATACACCAACGAAAACGGCATCTATTTTTATGAATACGGGGGGATGACCTTTGGATTTATCGGGGAAGCGGGTACGGGTTATTTTATGGACCACGAAGAAGACCTTGGCGGGTTCGTAACCGAAGAACTGGGCATGTATCGGGATTATAGGTTGGCAGAGTTTTACTATGATTCTTGCCCGGGTGATTCAACTTTAATCTGTGGGGAAATCAACTATTTCAATCAAGGGGAATTTATGAAGGTCGATAGTTTGAAAAATATAGTTTCGCTGCCCATTTATCCTAAAAACAAGGCTTTAAAATGAAGTTGCCGTTCATCTTTGTAACAATCTTATTCCTGTCTTGTGGTCAGGAAAACAAGCGTGTTGAAAAAGAACAAAAAGCCAAAGATTCGGTGAGTACCCACCTTATAGAATCGTTAGAAAACTTAAACGAGGACGAATGGGAAGCTCCGGCCGAGGTTCAAGAAAAAAGTCCATTGAGAATCAGCATCCTAAACCTGTATAAATCCATGGAGGATAAGGATGAGCAAGAATTTCTACGGCAGTTCCCTAAAGATTTTGAACAATTCCAAAACTATTTTGGATGGGATGCCACAAACAACGCACCCCATGAGCTTTACGAACACAGTGTGCATTACATAGAATACTTGTTTTATTTGTTGCGCACCAACAAATACCCGGCTTATGAAAAAAACCTTATCAGCCTCTGTGAGAATGGACAATGGGAGGCAGATGCCGTAAACTACTTTCAGGATCATGTTGTAAACTATATTAAGGAAAACGAAAAATATCATTTGATAAACGCACTTAGTGATGACAGGGCAAAATCGGTGCTGTTTTTTCTCTTTGATGGGCCGCATCCAAAATTTGATGCCGATTTTGCCTCCTATCTGAGTCCGTCCAAAAAAGTAATACTTGAAGAGCTCTTTGAAACAGGTTTTGATGATGATAATGAAAATCCGGACCCATTTCCAGATGAAGAAATCAGTATCAAGTACACCTTATCGGATTATGTAGAAAACGAGCACTTTTTTATCAGGGATATCGATATTAACAATGATGGAATACTTGATAAAATAGTGAGTGCCGGACCGTATCTAGAGGATGAACTGTTACTTTTTATAAATGATGGGGAAGCATATCGCTTCGCCTTAAAAACCTCCAATTTTTCGGAGGATGGTGGCAATCTAATTGTGGATGTAATTGCCGAAAAAGGCGGCTTTTTGATCAAAACGGCTTTTCCCGATGGCGGACTGTTGGAAGCCTACCACCATATAGCCTTTACCGACAAGCATTGGATATTGAACCATACCATTTATAAAACACAAAGCAGTAATCAAGAAGATGCCTTTATCTATGTATGTGATGTGGAACAAAACTTGGATTTGGCCGATGCAGATGTATTGAATAAGCTAAAATGGTTGCCTGATGAAGTTGAAAGAGACCGTGTTTGCACCAAAGAAATGCTATAGATGCACATGTTAAAACACATATTGACTTATTTGTTATGGACAGTCTTGTCATTGCTTATAGGCATTGGGTATATGCGTTTGGTTTGGCGTTTGGTTTTAGGTCCCGATGCGGTAAGCGAAGAAGGATGGGGCTATCTATGGCATCTTTTTTTGACTGTTGGAACAATCCAGGTAGGACTATGGGTCGGGGGTGCCATTGCCATATGCTTCGTGTTATTGGATGTTTTTTACCTACGGAAGAAACTAAAAAACAACCCAAAAAGGACGGTTATCCGTTTGGCGGCATTGCTGATAGTAACCGTACTCGTTGCCATAGTGCATTATTTACTTGAAAAAGTTATTGATGTCATATAGAATAAAAAATGAGATACTTATCCTTCTTAATACTGTTCCTTTCGCTGGCTTCTTGTAATCAAGGTGCTAAAGAGAAAAAAATACCTGAAACAAAGGTGCGGCAAATAGAAACCATTCAGGAGCAAGTTGACACGATAGCAACTGATAAAACACCCACAAAATTTAGTAGTGCTTTACGGCCCAACGAAAGGGTGTTATTTAATGAAATATATACCGATACCCTGGAGTTTAGCGACTATAACGACGATTTTGATTATTGGTACCTAAATGGACTTAAAAAGGGCAAGGATGTTTCATTGATATATAATTGGGAATGGCGTACCGATGAAGATTACAATTTCAGGCAAGGTGATTTGATAGTGGTGGAATGGAAAATGGACCGTATTGTTATGGCTGGGGATGAAGAAGTCGTACATATGGTAGAAAGGGCCGTTGATGCCAGAAAAATAGCATCGGGCAACCAACGGGTACAATTTTTAAGCCGCCAAATGGCCTATGATGAAGCCGTGGGCGCCGAGGTAAGCACTATGGTCATCAACCAATCTTATTTGCACAATATCACACCACCAGAAAAGGCGGCCCTGACCTTTGTAGCCTACGAGATTGGTAACGATTGTGAATGGGGCTACGACTCGGATGTAAACGGACGTGTGCTATGGTGCCGCATCGTATCAGCCTTGGATTTGGGTTACCAATGTTCCGACAAGCAACTTAACTTCTTACGAAAGTGGTTTTCTAAAGATACGGTCGCCCTAAAAAAGTTGGAGCGCTGCCCTACCCTTCCCAATACGGCAACAGTGCAGACCACTTTTGATGAGATTCTGATACAGAACAATGAAGCCGAAAAAACAATTACGGTCGATTATAAAGTAACTGGAATCAATATGCGTGAGTCAAGTTCATGGCCCTACTCCCAGACCGATGTTTTTGAATATGGTTCGGAGCATATCATTTTGATCGATTCCAAAAAATCGGACTTGACCGAAGAAGAAACAAACATGAACCCGGATACCGCTGAAAACATCGACCCTCAAAACTTTGTTTTGGCGCTCAAAGACCACATACTAAACGAATGGAAGCAAGAAGATGATTTTGATTCCCTTAAAATCACATTTGGTGACAATATTCTAAACATTCGGGGCAATGAAGGATTTACATTAAGCCGCTACGATTTTAAGGAAATGGTCATTAACGGCACTAAGGATCCCCAAACATTATACCTAACGGTCACTAATGAAGGCGGGGGTGCCGGCGGTAATGTTGCCCTGGTCGAAACTTATAGTTTAACGGTCCTGGATGCTGGGAATTTCGACATTAAGCATGTAGAAACCGATTTGGCGGACTAAAAAACGAAGTTTATGAAATTAAACTAGTCACATTCGTACTTGGCATCACAACCCTGCTATTCGGGATAACAGCTGGCGTTTTATATACCCTAATTAATCCTTATGAAGAAACAATATGCGACCGTGAATGGACTATAACCAGCTATAAAAAAGTGATCGATGCCATGGGAAGAAGTAATATAATGTCATTGGATCAGCTTAAAACTGAACTTACGATAGATTTTAATCTGGGCGAGAGTGGCTATAATGACCATAACAATGAACATTATTATGTGTTACATCCTAAAGACAGAATGGTAGACCCTCAGGAAATATGGAGTTTTACGGGGTTGGAGTTAGTCTTTGATCAGCATAAAAAACAAAAAACAGTGAGTTTTTATAAACCATAATCGGCATAAAATGAAAATTCAATACCACATAGCCTTACTAATACTTATAATCTCATGTGGACAAGGCCCCAAAAAGGAAAAAGAACCGGAGATCGAAATCCAAGGTGCTGTAGAAATTATTGAAACAGTTGTTGACTCCTTACCTGCAAGAGTGCATCTTGATTTTGACGAAGTAATTGCCAATATCCAAACTAAAAAATTGCCACACATCGAAGCCACAAATTTTGACAGCTTTATCGATGAAGACGATTATGATGAAGTAGATGCCAAAGCTTTGAAATTAGATCTCATCTATCCTGAATTTAATTCGGAAAGTTACAATTACAGAGCAATCAAAAGCTACACAATACCTGTGAATACGAATTTTCACAGCATTGTCATCACCCTTTTAAAAGGCGAACATGAAATGGAAACCATTCTTATCAATTACGATGCTGATGGTGAAATTATTGCTTATAAAGTAGTTGCCTATGATGAAATTGCCGAAGGTATGTCCAGAACCGTTTCCCGCATTAGTGAAAACAAAGTAACAGTTAACAGGATCTTTTGGGGCAATACCAAAGAAGTAGAAAAAACTGAATATGAGATTCTCTATGATGGCACTATTGAAAAATTACAAGCCAGAAGATTAGATCAAAAATTAGCTAATTTCTCACTTGTCGACGAAATTCTGAAAGATCTACAATTGGATTGGATACAAACCAATACCAAGTTGATCGCTACCAAAACCTACCCTGAAAATCCAGAGGAAACCATCTTGGTTATTCCGGAAATAGTGGATGAGGGAAATCATTATTTTGACCTGAATAGTCATATCGTAATTGCCGATAATCGTTCCGGAAAAATAACCCAAAAATACTTTGAAAGTAACAAGACTAACGAATGGGTTTCTGATGCTATTGAATTGGACGGAATTCAAATCGATTCTACTTCATATCAGATTTCAGAAGACAAAACAGCCTTTGGGGTAAAAGTATCCCATTTTGGGCATTCGCGGGTCAATCCGTATTCAAATAAAACACTGTCACTATTCGCAAAATCCGGTGATAGTCTGGTTAAAATACTTTCCAACTATACCCTTGAAAATTATGGCGGGGAATGGGACGGCGATTGTGATGGTGAATTCATAGATGAGAATAAAGTCCTGGCATTAAGCACCAAAAAAACCAACGGTCACTTTGATATACTTGTCAATACCAAGATAACCAACACTAAAAGTTTTGAGGATAAAAACGATGAATGCCAAACGGAGACCACCGTTAACTTCAATAACAGCTTACTGAAGTTTGATGGGCAAAACTATACTAAAACCAAAGCCAACACCATTTCATATGCTGAGTTCAATCGGAAGAAATTACAACAGATTGATATAGATAACTTCAGCGTAGATAACGCTTACCAATGGGGAGAGTTCAAATTCATTACAGGAAACGACGAACTTACTGCAAGCAAATCTAAGCTCGCATACGCCAAAAAAGACTGGGGCGACCGACTGCTCATGCTAGATGCATCAAACAACCTGGTTTTTAAATCAAAGGGTGTTGGTGACCTCTATCTTTTTGAACCCCATTTTTATAAAAGCGAAGCTTCGGACAAAGTCATTATTATTTGTCAAATGGCATTTGAATATCCATTTGGAGGTGAGGTTTTTATTCTTGAAAACAAAACCCTGAAACCCATTGGAACTCTTGATATTGAACCCTATGATGAAAATTTGGATACCTACTTGACAGATGTTGTAGAGATAAGTGAGCTAGAAGGTAGCATTGTTTTCAGCCTCAAATCTGAAGAAGTGGTTTTAAAGCCTGGTTCAGAAGATGAGGTGAAAACCAACAAAAATGCCATCTATGTATATCAAAACAATGAAATGACATTGAAAACAAATTAGAAATGAGTCTTAGAAACCTAGTCTTTTTGATGGTAGTTTTTTTAGTTCCGGGGCTTCAAGCACAAAGTGAATTGATGCTGCCGGAACTCTCCGTCAAAGAAAGGACAATGCAAGAGATAATCCCAACAGGTTGGAAAATCTTGTCAAAAGCTATGGGCGACCTAAATGGAGACGGCTATGAAGACGTCGCATTTGCCATCGAAAGCCCAGTAGAAAAAAAATATGTATCCAAGGAGGGTTCAGATAGCGATACGTTACACATTAACCCGAGGGTGTTGGCTATCTACTTTGGTAAACGCAATGGAAAATTTAAGAAGAAGCTGCAGTCCAATACGTTTATCATCAATAGAAATACACCGAATATGGACGAGCCTTTTAAAGGGCTACAAATCCTTCCCAATGGAGATTTGCAAATGGACTTCTATATATGGCCGTGCCGGGAATGTACTTCCTGGTCTTCCCACGAATATATTTTCAGGTTTCAAAACAAGGCTTTTGAATTGGTCGGGTATAAGGAAAGTGTAACCCAAAGGGTATCGGGTGATGAAGTCTATTACAACATCGACTTTCAAAATAAAACCCTGAAAATCATAACCGAAACACGCAATGAAGACGATGAACGGGAATATGAGGAAAGCTTTAAAAAATTTGAGTTACCTCATTTGAAAACAATCCAATCTTTGGGCAAACCCTTTGAGTGGGAATTTCAACAATTACGCATATAACCAGTATAAAACAGCATTATGAAAATCAGTATCGCCATTGCAATTCTAGCGGTTATTGGGCTTTTTGGCATTATTGTCAACAACCGAATAATCGGTAAAAAAAATCAAGTCAAACAGGCTTTTGGTAGCATAGAAATTTACCTTAAAAAACGCTTTGACTTAATCCCGAACCTTATCGCCATGCTCAACAAATACCTGGCGCATGAAAAGGAGACCCTATTAAAAATCAGCGAACTGCGCAGTACGGTTGAAAAGGCCTCAGGGGCCAACGAAAAAATAAAGGCCTCAAACGAGCTAACACATATTATGAGCGGTTTAAACATCAATGTAGAAAACTACCCTGATTTAAAAGCGGATAAGCAATTCACGAACATCGAGTATGAACTTTCTGATATTGAAGACCAGATATCCGCGGCTCGGCGTGCCTATAATGCGGCGGTGACCAGCTACAACAATACCATTGAAATGTTTCCTGCGAGCATAGTCGTCAGTATTCGAAAAGATAAACCCGGTGCCCTCTTGGAAATCCCAAAATCAGAACAAAAAGAAATCAATATTAATCAACTTTTAAATCCATAAAACCATGCAAATGTTTGAAAACTTACCCTGGTACGGTTATGTGATACTGGCCGTCGCCGCCGCTTCTTATGCCATTCGCTATTTTAAAATCGGAAAGAAAGAATACGATGCCCCGGATATGACCACGGCAAAATTTAGAACATCGCCAGACAGTAAACTCAATCAAGAACAATTGTTCGCCCTGGCGTTGTATACGCCCATAGCCGAATGGTGGGAGGCCAACACGAACACCCTTTCCTTTCTGACCGCCAAAAAGGTTAAGCCCTATCTGGAAGGTTGGGGCATCGATACGGCAGCGGGCTATTGGGATTTGACCGAGTATTTTATGAAGGATGGTCGCCGGTGGTACTTTGATTTTATCCGGCATATGATTGAAAAAGAGCCTCAGGAGAAATGGGATGAACTAATGGACCAAAAATTCGGTAATAATGAACGGGCTCATCGCTATTTAAAAACGTTAAGTTCTGGTGAAACCTTAAACACTTTAAAGCAAAAAGGCATTCTCACTTTCGATTCCGAATTGGAGCTTGGGGTAGCAGGTTATGATGCCGCCATGTTGGTGGGCCAAGCACGTAAAGCTTATACGGGCAACCTTATTTCTGAAGAAGAAGCATGGAAGGTCATCAATTTTGCCAAAGGATTGGCGTTGGAACATTTTTCCTCTTGGGAGGACTTTGGAAAAAGCTTTGCCATTGGTTTTGCCATAGATATGAGGACAGATTACAGTACCTACAAAGAAGAAGTATACCACATTTACAAACAAGTCTTAGAAAAACCAGAAAGTCCATGGAATACCATAAAATGGCCGTAATACTAAAGTGATGCAGGAACGCATAGTAGCTGCCTATTCCGAAACCAGTAAAGAACTGAACACACTTTATAAAAAAAGGAAGCGCACCCTTTTTTTTCAAAGAGTCATGTGGAGTATCACCGGTATATACCTGTTGTTTATGCTTGCATTGCTGGGTATGCAATATGTACCGATGCTCCAGAATACCTCCTGGGGCTTTTTCGATGTATTTAAGTCAAACCCCGCCAATCCTTATGCATCAACCTATCCAATAATAGGGTTGGTCATCCTTTTGTATCCGACCACCATTGTTTTTACCAGGGCATTTCAAAAATTTAAAACCACGGAACAGAAAGCCATTGTCAAAATGGTCAGAATACTCTTTCCAAAAGTAGAATTTAGTCAAGGTGTAATGGCTCCAGCCAATGAAGTAGTAAAAAGCAAAATGTTTGCTTGGATAAAAGAAGAATCTCCGATTTATAGCTACGGCCAGATTAGAAGAAAAACCAATGATACCGAAATAAACATAACGGATATTGGTATTGTGGAAAACAATGTGGCCAACAAGCTTTTGGGTACATTGATGAATATTCCCATTCTAAATATGCTAGGCGTTATGTACCAGACCGTATTCAAGAATACGGTAACCAGAAAATTAGCAGATAACACCAATTATTCTTTTAGAGGTATGTTCTGTTGGTTTCGGTTTAAAAAGAAATTGAATGGACATACGGTTGTATTATCCAAACATCAAATGGCAAAATTGGACCAATTGGCCAGTTTTAATTTTAAGGAAGAGCAAGAAATACATTTGGAAGACCCCAGATTTACCAGCAAGTTTTTGGTATACGGAACAGATCAGGTGGAAGCCAGATATGTTTTGTCCTCTTCACTTATGGAAAAAATAGTTGCATTGAAAGAGAAATTTGACCGTCCTATATTTTTATCATTTCAGGATAGACAGATGTATTTGGCGGTCATGAACGATAACGGGTTGTTTTCGTTTCCTTCAGGCAAGCTGGAAGGAATAAAAATCGTAGAGGAATTGGCCTGCGATATTGAAACTGCCTTGGAAATTCCCAAAGAACTGAAGGTATAGAAGGGCACTTTCTTTGGATAAAAATGGCTTTGTTTTAGCTACCGGATTTGTAACATTTAATGGAAATGCCATCAGAATCCTTGAAATCAATGATTACCCAAAAGAGGTAGGACAAGAAGCATTTGAAATTTCAAAGGAATTAGACAAAATTAATTCGTATCATATTCAGTAGTTTCACTTGATAAACAAGTAAAGGAATTGAAACAAGGAAGGACGAAATATATTGAAATTAGAACAATAACCGGATTTTATTTAATTTATAGTATAAAACAGCCGTAAGTTGTTCCACCGAATGTACTGTTCTGAATAGAGTTTGGAGCTCAATTAATCAGTTTTTTACAATATTCAAAATACTAATAATTAGGTGGCTATGCGAATGACTTTCTTTCAGTCATCCCGACTCAACCTCTTCAAGTAAAATCAAAACACTATTAATACTATTTTCAATTTTTTTCGTTTTTTATGATTCCCTCTTGAAGACCTACCCCTCAGCATAGGGCGATGCTCTTGTGAAATGCCCGTTCAAAATAGAATAACAATACGCTTAAACTTTCTTTATATTAATCATTTCTTAAATAAATACAATTCGCTAAGTATTCGGGATATTTGCTTTTGTACTAAAAATTATATTGCGTTTAGAATATATATATATTGCTTTATTTGAAAGAAACAAGCCCATACCACTATAAACCTGGAGAAACGGCCTCGATAAGTTCTTCACCCATGCCATAATACTTCAATGCGACAGCGAAAGCTATAACCGAAAGTATTATTCCAACTATAAATATGGTATAGGTCCAACGCAGCAATTGATATTTTTTCTTTAGTACCAAGCCCAAATAATAAAGATCCATAGTTAAGGAATCATAGATAGATTCCTTACTCGCAATAATAGATTTAACCTTTCTCTTGAAATCAGGTAGTGCTAGGGTATGAAAATTTCCAAAAAACAAGAAATTCGTATCATCACTCTCCATGTTCTTGTCGATAAGATCTTTGTTTTCTATTTTCGGACGTGTTGCGAGTACGGACATTATCATCGATGCTATACTGAAAACAACAAAGATGACAGTCGGATAAATTAAATAAGAGTTTCTAGGGGTATCCAATTTTGGTATAAGATTGGCCATAAGAAGGGATATAATTATGGCATTGACCGAGAGTAAAATATTCGCCTTGGTATCGGCTATATCACTCAATTTTAGATGGTTCCTCAATTGCGTTCTGTATAACGATTGTGTTGCTCGCTCAGGACTATTATTCTTTAGCTTGACTTTAAGCTTTTCCTTTTTTTCGGTCTTTTTGGCTTTTAGCGATTTTCCGACCAAGTTAATTATATTCGCTTCACGTTGCTCTTGCCAGTTACTGATCGCATAATCAGTATAAAATTGGTGTTTTCTATTCAATATGTTTAGGTACTTTGTGCGTATTTCTGAGGGGGAAAGCTCTTGGCCGCCAACGTTCTTCATTTCCAAACGCTGCAATTCCAGAAGTTCTATAAAATCCTCTGATCCATAAAACGCTGTTCGAACATCTTTTAAAAGTTCGGCCTCTAGCGATAAAGGTTGATTATAGTCCCATGCCGACTCAATTAAGTTCTGTACGGTAATTATATCATTATCGTTCCATCCCTCCTTTTTCAGGAATGAAGCCGCCATGTCTCTGCTGTACTGAACATGTTTGGTATAATCTTTCGAAAATCCAACGTAAAGAAACCAAGCAGCTGCCAGAATAATGTTCTTGTTCGCAAAATCATCCTTTTCATCTAAAATTAAACTTGCCTTCTCTACGATACCTTTCGCCCGTTGCAGATTGTGAAATAAATATTCGTCTCCGAGATTTTTGGTCAGTTCTTCATTTACAAATAACTGTATATTCTTGATGTTCATAAATTTAGCTATTATTTATTGGGATTTTTTTTTGGGATTGAATCGTGGCAGTCGAAACAATACATGAGATTTTCACTCAGCTTTAAATCTTCTGACCCTTTAAATTCGATTGGACGCTCCGGCCTTTTCTGAAGTAATCGATAGAATTCCTTTGCATAGTGAAGTATGTCATCCCTGCGGGAACGAATGGATTCTCGTATTTCTTCTCCATTTAAATTGTATACATCTTGAGGCCATACCGCAAATGCTTTTTCTAATGCTTGATCTTCCAATGCATTTCTAAGGAACATTGCCTCGCTCAAAAATTGTTCTTCTGTTGCAGTACGCAAAAAATATTCATCGAAATCCTGTATCAACCCTTCGACGGACGTAATTTTCTTATCAAAATCCTGTATCTTGGGGTAGGTGATTTTGTTCGTAATAAGCGAGGGTAGGACCCCGTCCTGCTTAAAAAAAGCATTATCCCTATCTGCGGCAATCGGCAAGGCGCTATATCCATCTGGAATTTTCTTTATGGCCCAACCCCATTGCTTTGCATGTCGATCCCAGTCGCCTATGATCAAATCAAACAACCTTGCCCGAACAAGGGCTTGTTTATCGATTTGAAAAGCAACTCCGTATTTCATTTTTTCTTCTTGGAGATTATCGGTATCTACTATTTCCTTAATATTGGCAATACCTGTCCAATCTATTTCTCCTTTGCTTTCATATTCAAAGTAAAAAAGGCGATTGCCAAATTTTTCATTGAATTTGCCAAGTGTACTCTGTTCAGGCACAAAAACCAGTACCGGATGTGTATGTAGTATTTCTGCCACATTGGAAAGTTGCGCGACAACCGATGCTGCATATGGGTGCTGTGCCGAGATACCGTCGATGACTATATTTTCTAATCCCGCCTCCCTTACGAAATCAGGCACTAGTTGTTGCGGGTCTTTACTAAGGCCCCTCAACGAATACTTAATTCCTAGGCTATCTTCCAATTCAAGGGAATGTGTCTGCATTCCGCCACCTTCTTCAATGATGTGAAGCCCGCCTTTCAAAGTGTCTAAAAAAACGATGGGAACGGTCACTGGCTGAGCCCAGACATCCCTATACTGTTTTCCTTGCATTATTCTCTTGATGAAGCTGGCTTCGTAGAGCATGTTTGCCGCAACCGTAATAGAATCAAATGCCCTAAAATCATAAGCTTCAATATCCTCCATGCCAACTATGGTACAAGTGCGAAAATTTTCTTCGGTTTCCGAAGTGGAGAGATACAACAGAAAGATAAAGACAACTAGAACAGAAAATAAAGCTATTAATACCTTCTTCATCCGAGTAAATACTTTTTAAAATTATTCGCTTCTTGATTGGCACACAAAATAAGACCTTTTGAATTGAAATCTTCAAAAGGTCTCAATAAGAAATAACAATATGTAATTCTAGCATGGCCTTGAAGTTATAAAGGTTTTCTGCCGGAAAGAACATTGTAAACGATTACTATTATAGCAATGACTAAGAGAGCATGTATTAGACCACCTGTTCCCAATCCCGGTACTATGCCAAGAAATCCTAAAAGCCAAATAATAATACAAATTACCGCTACTAGCCAAAGAATGCTTTTCATGAATTTATAATCATATGGGCTTTATACTAATGCACCACAATTTTAGTATGGCTTCTATACCATATTAAAAGCGGCATCGTCAATTGCTTTGAATACTTTAAATCTAAACTTTAATTGATCACTGTTCCATCCGGTTTTATTTCAACATCCTTATTTTTACCTTTCTGTTTAAATTCAACGTCATAGAACCTTCCCTTTTTGTGGTGATCCACCTCCTCTATTTCCGCAATTTCCCAACCGCTATAATATTTATTGATTACATCCTTAACCAACTTGGGTAAATCATCCTTTTTTATACTGCGCTCAGTCTCGATCCATTTACCATTCGGACTAAAATCTGCACGCAAGCTTTCACCATCTATTTTAAAATTTGATTCATAATTGCCGTTAGAATCCTTATGCCAATCCGGATCGTTTTCACCCGGATATTTTTCCGCAAAAGTTTTTCTAACTGCTTCGGGTGCTTTTTCTTGAGCAGTTACACCATCAATAAACAGCGTTAATAAAAGTAAAGTCGTGAAGTATTTAATAATCATCTTCATAGTTTTTTTATTTACACATTTTGCATTTAAGCATTATGTCTTGGGATCCCTTCGAAAAACTTCCACTAGATTGAAAATCAGTATGCAAAATACGATCCAAATCATACCAGCAACCCATCCTCCTATAACATCAGATGGGAAATGTACCCCTAAGTAAATGCGGCTAATACCAATACTCAAAATCAACAGTGATAGCAAGAGTATTATAAAAACCTTCCATACACTTCTAACTTTCAGCTTGTAAACAAGGTAAATCAAGAATCCGTAAAAGGCCATTGAACTCATAGCATGGCCACTCGGGTAACTCAAAGTTTTTACAGAGACCAAATGTTCAATTTCTGGCCTGGCTCTATCAATAAATCGCTTGAGCATCATATTTGACAATGTTGCCAATACCAATACCAGAAAAATTTGACCAATGAATTTCCATTTCTTTAAAATGAAAAATGAAATTAAAATAGTCAAGATTAATACAATTATATATCCCTTTACATCTCCAATATTGGTAACAAACACAAAGTAATCTGTTAATTTCGGATTGCGAAAGGAAAGAACATAATCAGTGACCTGCTGATCCACCCCCCCTACCAATTCATTTTTAACTTTAGCTGTAAGTTCAACGAATAAATTGATTCCCCCCACCACAATAATTAGACTTATAAATACAGTTATCCAATATGCTGATTTAGGATTGTTTTTATCGAAAAAAAGACCACGAACTTTTGCAATAATGGTTTTAAGAATCTGAACAACCATCTAAGTAATTGAATAATTTTTTATGGTGAAAAACGGATAAGCTATAATAATCGTCGCACTATTTTTAATAGCAACGGATTAACGTCAGATCTTATCTTACTAGCTAATAAGCAACAAAGAAAGGGAAGAATTCAATTTATATTAGCCCATTGAAATAAAATTGTGACTTTAAAATTAGTTTTAAATATCTGGTTTACAACCCGAATACTAAACCAAAGGAAAATCGCCCACCTTCCCTTCCAGAGAAATATTCCAATCTAAAATTCACCATTCCCGCCATTTCCATATTGATACCACCTCCATAGCTGTTTTTCCAACCACCAGAATTACTATCACCATACCGGACTCTACCTAAATCATATCCCAAAAAAGAATTAATGTTTAGCGGAAACAAGAAGGTTTTTAAAGGGACAAATTTATAGGACAAATCAGCGGATGTCACTAAAGAACTTTGCCCAATAAACCTATTTTGCCTATAACTACGTAATCCAATATTCGCTCCCAAGGTAGCCAGTTTATAGAATGGCATATTCTCTCCAAATCTAAATTGCCCATATAGCCTATTTTTTAAAACTATCTTTCTCTGATAATCCAATGCATTCCACATGACGAACTCAGGATTGAGCGTCCATATGGATGATGAACTTTGAAAATTTTCGGATACACTTGCGTACATTGAAGTGCGCAATCCTCTTGTTGGGAACTGTTCATCATCCAAGCTGGTAAATTCAAATTTTCCAAAAGCTGATAAATAATTAAGTTGTCCTGCTGCGCTGCCTACATCGACATATGCTGATTCTTCCGTAGCTATATTTTCATATTGTGTTCCAAATTCAAACGTTGTGCCGTACGCACCTTCTCGATAAATGGAAATCCCCATATCATAACGTTGCATAAAGATTCGGTTCGCATCAAAATCGTCGAATTGAATAAAGGAATCGTTCCCAAAACCAAAAAAATTTTCTGTGTAGTTATTGCTGGTCAACCTCCCATTAAGCTGTAAATTCCACCGGGCAAAAAGGTTGGCAAAATGTACTTCTGGTCTGATGTCCATAGCTTGCGTAAGAGAAATATATCTAGCATTGATAACGTATTTTGAAGTGAAAGGATTTCGTTCAAAACCCATTTTCATAGTTCCAATTTGTAATTTAGGCGCAATACCTTCGTCTGGATTATAATTAAATTCTAGGCCAAATAGTTTACCGTCACTAGGCCTTACTTCGGTATTATAAATCCTATTTTCATAATTCTTACTACTTCTTACTTTGGCGCCACCTTTCCTAATAATCTTCTGCTCATTGTCATTTTGATCATATATATAAAGTCTCTTTCCGTTTTGAATATCATAAGTATCTCCATCCAATCCCCCGATTATAACCATATTCATCTTGCCAACCTTTTTTCCCTTCACTTTAAAAACATCCTTATCATCAAGACCATAAATCCAGAGGTTTTTAGTTTTCTCATCATCAAATACCCTATCGAATAAGAGTGTACCATCTTTTCCATCCTTGATCCTGTATGCCGAAATATGTGTATCCCCGTTTGACTTACGCTCGATATAAAATATATCATCCTTATCCGTACCCTTCATTGTTTGAAAGCGTAAAAAGTAATCCAAGTACCTGGCTACTATAGCTTCCAAATTGGCTTTTCTTAATACTAAATTATTTTGAATACCCGCCCATACCCCATCTTTTATTTCCTCAGGTGCTTGAGAGAATGCCCTTTTAATCTCCCGATTACCAAGGCGATCTTGTATGTATTTAACTTGTTCGTACCATACATTTTCATCAGAACGCTGTAGTACGGCCCTATCTAAATTGATTGCACTTTCACTGAAGTTCTCAACAAATTCAATGTCCCGACCGTATTTACCAAACTGACGGGTTCTACCCATAAATTTTTGTAAGCGTTCTAAAAATTTTCCATCAAAATTGGCGAAAACCTGATCTCGATCTCTGGGAACAGGAGAGTATATATTCATCTCACCTTCGCGGCGTCTGGCCCAACTCCACTGTCCTTCATGCCGGTCCCAATCGCCTAAAAGCATATCAAAAATTCTGGCCCTTATATACTCCTCCTCGTCCACTTGATTTTTCTCATCATCGCGAAGTGCTTCCAAAAGCTCGATAGTATTAATGACTTCGTCACTTCTGCCAAACATATGGGAATCACTAAAGTCCTCTTCCGGCTTTTGTTCTATCATATACAACTTATCCCCATGTTCATGATTAAAATTTCCCAAAGATTTTTGCTTTGGGACGTAATAAAGCATGGGGTGCGTATGTTTTATTTGGATTTCATGAGAAAGACTTGCAATAACGAAAGCACCATAGGGATGGGCCGCCGTGTAAAAATCTGAAATTAACTCCGCAGGCATTGTATGCGAAAAATATGATTCTGCATCAAGTTCATTATAACCGGAAGCTTGCAGAAAGGAAATAGGATCTTTGGCTAGCGCCCGCATGTTATATTCTTTACCATCGGAATCCACTAACCTTAGTGACAACGTCTGATTGCCACCACCTGCGCGCTCAACTTTAAGACCACCATAGAGGGTGTCAAGCACGGCTACAGGTGCCTCTACCTCTATACCATAAACATAGCGATAGTGCTTGCCCCATTTCTTCTCGTATTTGGTGCTTACATCTATATCAGTTTTTGGATATACAGAAGTCTTGAAAGTTCTCGGAAACGAATTAGGCAGCTTTGCTGTGTTATATTCTGACTTGCTAGGAAAGGCCTCAGCTGAATAAAGTAAAAGTAATTCCTTTTCATCATCTAGACCATAAAAGTTAACTTGAGAAGCTCCATCCTCATATATCTTCAACTCAGCGAAACCTATACTTCCTGATGAGAAATAACCATTTTTTGCCAAAGCGGCCCCGAGTGAAGCACTTGAAGTTCCCGATACAATTTGTCGTGCATCTTCTTGCTGTATATACTGCAAAGCCTGCTCATGGCCTGAAAGAAGGAAAGCACGAGGCACCTGTAAAAGAGCGGTTTCGATTTCCGACATTAACTCATTCATTCTTGGGTTTAATCGGTCTTGTTTCGCAAATCCACCTTGTGTACGAAAAAATGCACTTATACTTCCAATAATTGGTACGAATGAATTTTCTGATACTGGATTAAGTAGAATTGATGAAGGTAAGTAACCGCTGTGAAATCCATTCGAATAAAGCGGATGATGCATCGCTAGAAGAACAGTTTTATGGCTTGCCTTTTTTATTTTATCCTTTAATTCAATAAGAAAGTGTTCCCTAGTTTTAATTTCGCACTTATCATTTATATTTGGTGCTTGGTCCCAATCTTGTAGATACCACTGGGAATCCACAATTATTAGTTCTATTTGGTCATTGACATCTATTTTTTCTATTGGACAACCTTTCTCAGGTTGAAAATCTTCACCATCCTTTAAGTTCTGTTCAAAGAATTCCTCTAAAGCCTCTAGACCCTTTCCACCATTTTCCTTCCATTCTCTTTCTCCGGGTATAATTAGCTTATTGCCTTTAAACCCTTGAAATAATTCTACGATTCGACTTAACTGCTTCTGAATCGATATCTTTTCAAGCACATTATCTTTAATATTATCTCCTAAAAATATAAGATAATCATCGTCACTATACGATTTTAGTTTTTTCTCTAAATGAATATACAAATCATCATCAATACCACTTTTCCTTACACCTGAATTACCCACTAATAAGAAACTTGTATGAGCTTCCATTTGAGGTGATGTATATTCTTTTCCATAACCTTCCAGAATACCATTCTCCCTGTAAAGTGATTTTTTAGTTGCACAGCTAAACATAATCGAACTTAATAATATAATAAGGGAAAATCTTGATAATTGGTCCATGGCTTTACTTGTGCGTTTGGCTAATTTATTCCAAAATAATGATAATGGTTTATAAAGAAATAATTTCTATTAATTACTAGTTGTTATCCCTGAATTTTAGATATAACGCTACATTTATTCGCAAATATGGGGTTGCAATTTTATCCTAATAAATCAATTTTCAAACATTGCATTTTAATAATGCATATCACCCATCATCCTAAATTTATTCTTATACTATTAGAAGGTTATGAGCTCGTGGAGTCGGGCATAATCAAGTATATTTCGAATCCATGCAAATAACTAAACTATATACCTATGCTTTGAAATCTAGCACAGGTCTTGAGAGGGATACAGTCAGTTTTCAAAGGAGTGGGTTTATTCATGATAGAAGTGTGGCAATAATTAATGCCCAAAATAAGATTATTACCGGAAGGGAAGAACCGAAACTATTAACCATCCTATCAGAAATTAATGACCAAAAACTACATTTAACAGTCAATTCCTTGGGAAGATATTCTTTTCCGTTACCCAACAAAGACAATTCACCCATTCAAATTAAGCTATTTCGAGATAGTGTTTCTGGACAACTTTTCCAAGAAGAAGCAAATGAACTGATATCTAAACTTCTTAAAGGCAGCTACAGCCTTATATACATCGGAAATGCATACAGGCCATTACTTGATAAACGCGGTGGTAAAATGGGCGAAATAACGGGTTATGCCGATTCCTCTCCTATCCACCTCATCAATACGAAGACCTTGAATTATTTAAATGAGAGATGTTCCAATAAGTTTTCCGACCAAAATTTTAGGCCAAATATTGTAATCGATGGAGTGAAACCATTTGAGGAAGACAGTTGGTCTTTAATAAGTATAAACGGATTTCACTTCAGGTTACAGGAACGTACACAACGCTGTATTTTTACAACCATAGACCCTGAAACGCAAAATCGAGACAGGGAACAAGAACCATTACGGACTATCGCGAAAATCCGAAGAGCTATTGGGCTACGTCCAACTTTCGGAGTTAATTTGGTGCCACTTACTGCAGGGTCAATTGGAATTGGGAGTAAATTGGAGGTAGTTAAAAAACAATAGTATTAATAGATGCCCAATGAGTAAAATTGAGAAAAATACATATACTGTGGCAATCATTGGTGCGGGACCAAGAGGTCTTTCAGCTTTGGAAAGTTTGTATACCTTAGCTTTCCGATCAAATATTGAAAAAGAAATCAAAGTTATTCTCTTTGAGCAAACTGACCAAGTAGGTAACGGTCCCGTCTATCACAGGAACCAGCCTGATACAAATTGGTTGAATGTGTCGCAGAGAGGACTCACCATTCCCGAGAGAAAGGCCATTAAAAATTCAAATTTTGCTATTCCGCACTTTCCCTCTTACCATGAATGGAGTGGTTTTGATGAGGAAACGGATACTGGAAGTAAACCAGACTATTTTACAAAGCGCTCCCAACTCGGTGTCTATTTGAGTCAGCGATTCGACACGATCGCCAATAAGTTGAATGAAATCGGACTTTTGGAAATTCATCAGGAAAAAGTGGTAAATCTCGATTATAGTACTTCTCTATTTATAATAGAAACGACGGATAATAGGTTTGTTGCAGATGAAGTCGTATTAACTGTTGGGCATCAACCTACAGAATTAGATGAGCAGTTAACAAAATGGAAGGCACTGGTTGAGGGAAACAGTCATGCTATACTAATTACATATCCTTATCCAGTTTCGAACATTGCAAAAAATGTTCAGGCCAATGATATCATTGCGCTCCGCGGGTTTGGTCTGGCAATGGTTGATGTCACCCGTGCGCTGACCTTGGGACTTGGTGGCTCCTTTGAAATTTTGGACTATGATACATGTAAAATGTTATACACACCATCTGAGGGCATGCCTATTTACATAGTGCCATTCTCGCTCAATGGCCTGCCTATGACACCAAAACCGCTCAATCTTAATTTGGACACGCCCTTTATACCTTCCAAGGCAGAACTAATAGCTTTTAAAGAAAGACTCGAAGATGCAATAAGAGGAGAGAGAAAAAATGGTGATGGTAGATTTTTAATAGTAGCGATAACTCCATTGATAGTCAAAAAGTTTTTAGGGCTAGGTAATAAAGGCAAAAGGCACAATCTTTTGGTAGGTGAGGTTGAAAATGTGGTGCAAACCTGGTTAGAGGACGGTAGTTTCGAACACGAGTTAATTATCTCAAAAACCTTATCGGCCTACGAAAGTATGCAAGCATTTGTAAATATGGCCACGGGCAACACCGTAATCAGTTTGGATTATTGTATTGGTCAAGTTTGGAGACATTGCCAGCCATCGATTTATAGGGCGCTTTCGTTCACGAGTCTGCCTGATGAAATCATCACCGAAATCATTCAATTGGACGAGCGTTTAAAACGCTACTCGTATGGACCTCCAGTTGATAGCATGACCCAGATGATAGCATTAGTGGATGCGGGTGTGATGACTTTTGATTTTATTGATGACCCAGACATCGAATTCAACGAGAAAGGTTGGAAGTTTTCCAAGAACGATAAGAATACAACCGCAAGAGTTATGGTAGATACGGTCTTGGATTCACCGAAACTTCTGAAAGTAAAATCTCCATTAGTTAAAAATCTCCTACGTGATTCTTTGATAGAACCGATCCATGGACAATTAGGAATAAGTACAGAAGAAAGTGCCTTGGTAAAATTGAATGACAGGCACGAAATAATACCACTTGCTGTTCTAGGTAGACTTGCTAAAGGTACAATAATAGGCGTCGATGCGCTTCTAGAGTGTTTTGGGGAAAGGTCTGAGAAGTGGGCCGAAGGTGTGCTGAGACGGATTTAATAATTAAAAAGACATCCACTCCTGTAAATTGAAACTCAAGAAGGTATTTCAATGTATAGTGAAAATGTTTTTCATAAAAAATTTGCCGTTTAAAAAAGGAATATTTTGTCAATTCGACCCAATTCACCAAATCTTGAACGTCTATGAAGTAGTTGAATTATTGTATAACTAATACCTGATATACTTCAAAGAGCACAAAAACGAAACTAACTTCTGTAAGATGTTAAGCTTTCCAGTATCCCTAAGCATTCAATCATGGCTGTACTGGAAGTACTATTTATTTATTCTCAAAAAAGCTGGCCGTTGAAACCATAATAAGCATTTAAGAACCTTTTCTAAAGCTATTCTAGTTTTGGCATTAATACTAAAGGAGTCATTATGATTCGTAATTAGTTTTTACTAAACTACCTGCCCATTTTTAAATTGACATATAATCTATACAGAGAGGCATGTAACTATTGTGTAAGTGAAAACCTTTTGAATTACATCAATTTGACGTGAAATCAACCTCAATTATCAAAAAGCCAAAATTGTAGAAAAGTGAATCTTAAACGTGAGTATCAGGCAAAGGAAACATTAAATCGAGGATTGGTTGCGCTGCCTATAAAGAAGGGAAAGAGCCTTCTTCCATTAACGCACAACAGAGATTATTTCGATTTCTTAAGTAGTAAGCGATTGGATTCGAGGTTAGTTAAAATCATTAGGATTACATGTTGCTAAAATTTTATAAATCCCCTTGTCGCCTCCGATACCTTACGAAATTGTCCGCCGTTTAATAAGAGCGTTGACACTTCTGGGGTGACTTTAACGGTACCTAGTCAATTCAGTGATTGTCCGCGTGCTGATGGCGGTAGGTATGGCTACATTTCGATATGAAGGGCCGCCTTATTGGTGGCTTCTTTATTTTCTAAAGGCCTGGATTTAAATTTTAAGCTTTTCAAACAATCGGAATTAGTTCCTTATTTAGAATTAATTCCAATATTTAAAGGCAAGCCTATCGAGCTTGATAAAATAAATTGAAATCTTCATTAGGGATCCGACCATGAAGGCTTTTCCTAATACCAAGGTCGAAAACTACGCCGGAAGCTAAGAGCTGGTCGCAAAGGACATATATACATTTCAACAACACTGATATGAAGCGAAATGTACCAAAAAGTGAAAGGTGTTGCTCACCTTATTTGAAAAATTCATTTGGACTTACAAGAACTTCAAGTGTAGCCGACACTGCTATTATTTCGGCAAGGCGGTTGAAGGGTGTAAAGAATGAATACAGTCAAAAAATTAGGCCGATAAAACCCTATTAATTTTAGTACATCTCTAAATTGAACGAAATTTAAGGTGCATGGCAAACTACCAACTTCAAATTCGTGAAATGAACGAATATTTTAAGAGTACAGGTCATTTCACTATAGAGGCCGTCAGGGAGCGTCCCTTTAGAGAATTCCATGTGTACGAGCAAGACGGGTGCAACAGGAGAGCTTTCTACATCAAACATATTTTAGAAAATCTGGAGAAAAACGCTAACCTAAAAGACGAATTACAAAAAACGCGCAAGGAGGTCATCAGAGAATACTTCTACCACCAGGCGTGGTTGGAGCTTCAGGTTCCGCCCACAGTGGGCGATTCCCACAAGAAATCTCCCTTAGAAGAAGCTCCAAAATGGTTGCTTGATAGCCTAATAATCTATTTCGAAATGGCGGAAAATGTTATTGAAATCTTTAATAAATACAGCTGAAATCATATTGTGGAACTCAAAAGCCATTATAGCGTGATTCGCTCCTTGGCGAAATTGTCGAGGACGAGAATCTGTTCTATTACAAAACACACGGTCACTGGTTTTACATGGAGGTTGAAATTGACGCTGTTTTTGTGCCCACTAGAGGGATGAACCCGGCTATGAACGGAAAAAGATTGGAGAAATATACCGATCAGCTCGATGGAGATATATTGGAATAGAAGGATATTAAAAATCCCCAATTCAGGAAATTGAAGCTAATCAAGAATATTATCTTGGGCATGTGGGACGAGGATTATTTTCGGGATTACTTCCAGTACTACCGAAATAACATAGATTCCGAAATATCCATTAAGGAATATGCCAATATGGAGATGAAGACCTTACTGAGGGTCAAAGATCCGCATATTGACCTGAGACGCAATAGGAGGAAATATATGAAAATACCTACAAAGGTGGTAAGGTCCTGAAAACCAACTCATTCGTAAGCCTGTTTTTGATACATAAAAACTCAATTGTGTTAACATTTTCATAATTATTTCAAAACAAATTGTTAATTTTGGGCTGGTTCCCCCACTTATGAACAAAGTCCCCATTATATCGGCCCTCTCGGCCTATTTTGACAGCACAGGCTATTTCCGCCCAATTTCTTCCTTGAAGGGGATAACGAGTCTATTTAACCACTTTAAATACGTGGGTTGGTTAGAAAGGGATATCTATATCAGGCAAATTTTCGAATGGGTCGAGATCAACAATGAACTGGCAGAGGAAGATCGTCAGACGACCGAGGAGGTCATAATGGAGTTTTTCAATTTGCAGGCATGGACGGACCCGCATTTGCAATTGGACCGAAGCGGAAAATTGGACGAGATAAATCCAGACGGCCTTTCCGAATCAGATAGGAAAAAACTACAGGGTTACATGGAGATGGCCAAACAAGTGGCGGCCATTTTCAAGAATCATGGTTGGTAATGGCCCAGAATGATATTATTAGGGAGGCCGCCAATAGAACCAGTACAATTAATAATAGCCTATTTATCTTCTTTTCGACCACCTCCCCAAGTTTTAATCAAAGGCAAATCCGGTTACTAGCCTGAATAGAAATGCGTAGAGGACAACCATGAACATGGCCAACGTAAACCATGTAAAGACTTTGAAGTATTTCTTGACCAAGAAATTACCGATATTCCTGAATCCTTCCGCATAAATGTTCTTGATAAGTAGTAATGTTTTCATAGAATCGGGTTTAAATTTGATACAAAGCTAAAGGGGAGTCGGGCTGCCCCAATTCAAATTCCATCCAAGTCTCATAAAATCGATGAACGGCATGGCGAATTCATTTCATCGGATAAATTGACCCAAGACCTGAGGTCAATAATGACAGATGGTCGATATTAAAGGAAAAGACCATTATATAACCCATTACGGGCGAACAAGCTTTGATTGCGGTATTGACCAAATTGTTGAAACAGGCAATTCGCATTGCAAAAAACCGGAATACGCTAGGATTGAAGTATGTATCGAAATTGAATTAAAAAAAATTGTTTTTTAACTCAAATCTTTGTTGTGCACTGATATTTTTCCTTAAAATTCACCCTATATTATTTAATCTAATTCAAGATATTCTCTGTCTGGTCCTATTAGAAATATATGTTTCAATTCAAGCCCATGAGTTTGAACCAATCGCATTGGATTAATTATTTCAGCACCTACATTTAGGGCTTTTTTCAGTGCTTTTATCGATATTTAAAACATCAATTCATATATGCTGGAATATAGCAGAACGAGCTAGAATTTTAAATTGTTTAAATATTTTGATTAGTAGGGCCAAGTTTGGAATAGTAAAAACTTTATCATCAAAATCAGCAAGTGTATGAGGCATTTAAAACGGCCGGTGTATAGAACAGCTCTTCAGAAGTGAAAGCTATTACTCTGGCAGTCCCATTTATGGTCTCTTTTAGCAGTTTCGTTAATTGAGCTTTTTTGGGACACCACAAATTAGTTCAACATGAACTTAGATTTCAGCGTCAAACATATCCCGATGTCCAAAAATGACTTTCAAGGTTGTCGTCCGAATTCCCCGAGAACTTGGAAGAAAAATTTCAATAAATACGGGGGTTGGGCAAACTAATGAGTAAAACAGGTAACCGATTAGGACTCGCTGAGAGTATATTTCGGTATGATTTGAGTAATTTTTAAAAAATTAAAGCTCTGATAATCAGAGCTTTAATTTCAATTCGTCGGGGTGGCAGGATTACAACCTTACCCTATAATTATTTGTATATCAATTAGTTGCAAATTCAAAAACTTAACTGTTGACCGATTTGTTGACGCAATTTTAAATGAACGTAAAGTAGGATGACTTACTTTCTGATAGTTTAAAGATATAAAAAGAATCAGATGCTCAACTAAAAAGTATGCTAACTCAAAAATAGTTTAACAATGAGCAACCACGATTTAGATTAAAGAGACGACTACAATCAACGTGCCGTTGGTAATAGGACTTGCCTAAGAGCGTCCGAATTTAAAATCAACCAATACATTTAATTTCACATAAAATGACTTCTTTAAACCAACTTTAGATTTGACAATTATATTTACCCTATTCTCAACTTTCAATTAAATATTTTTAGTCCTGCAACGGGAAGTGAATGGCATAGCGCAGCAAGTCAACACACTTCCCTTGTCAGGCACAAATAACCTACCTAATCTTTTCTTTAGAACTTCTTTAGATTTCCCGACTACTTTCGCTACGTAATAATCAAATTTTTACAAATGAGGTATTTGGCTTTTTGGCTACTGCTTTTTACAGTCACATTTTCTTTAAAAGCGCAAGAAGTCGAGTTGAAGTATTTCATCTCGCAGGCAAAAGAGAATCTTCCTGTTCTAAGAGAGAATTACAACCTACAGAGAATAGGCGAAATACAGAACGATATCATCATCGCTCAGAACAAGGCATTTCAGGTCAATGCAACCTCTGAAGTACAGTTCGCTCCTTATTTCAATAACAATGGTAGGATTATCGATGTTACTACCACACCCTCTCCAAGGGCTTATGGTTACGATGTTGGTATTACGAACGGCGGACTCTATTCCGCACAATTGAACGTAACCAAAAACCTTTTCAACCAAAAGATGGTCGATAATCTACTGTTCCAAAACAAGGTGCAAAATAATACCCTTTCCCTTACGGCCGAGGAAATAGAACATAATTTGGTCAAGAATATTACCGATGCCTTTATCATTGCTTATCAGCTGCAATTACAGAAAGACTTTACGATTGAAATCTTAAAAGATCTTGAAAACCGATTGAAGGTCGTCGAACTTCTGGTAAAAAGGGCAGTCTTGATGGAAAGCGATTACCTATTATTACAACTGGACATTGATTCGAAAAGATTGGAGCTTCAACAAATCCGTAATAATCTTAAAACGGCTATTAATCAATTGTATAGTTTGAGCGGATTACCCTTGACCGAAACTGATAGCCTTTCACTTCCGGAATTGATGACTACAAATGCTCCAATAACCAATTTTTACCAACGAAGATTCGAAAATGACAGCTTACAGGTGGTGGCAGACCAAAAGGTTTTTGAGAACCAATACAAACCTCAGTTAAGCTTGTATGGGAATACAGGTCTAAATGCCGTGGAATTGAGCAATATAGACAAGAGGGTCGGGCTAAGTGCCGGATTGCGTTTGACCGTACCGATCTATAATGGGAAAAAGCGGAAGTACAATGCCGAGCAAAACGAAATCAAAAAAGAAAACCTTGAGTTTTACAAGGAGAATGCAGCGGTACAATTGGAAAATAATTTAAAGAGCATCGAAGCGCAACTGACCTCTTTGGAAGAAAATATGCAGGTAATCGAAAAACAACTACAAAAACAGCAGAATGTACTGGAGATTTACAAAGGTAAATTGGTGCAAGGGCAGGTATCCATCGTCGATTACCTGAACGTCATCCAGAACTACAAATTAAATGTTCAGACGAAGTTGCAAATGCAGACCAATCATTGGCTATTGCAGAGCCAATATAACTTTATAAACTGGTAATATATGGAACACAGATACTTAATGAAACTCCCGATCTTCATGGTCTTCCTGATAACGTGGTCCTGTAAAAATAATGCGGACAACATTCCGGATAAAAAAGCGCCTATCAGCGTTCAGGTGGCCGAGGTACAGCAGCATGATATAAAGGAATATCTTACATTCAATGGGGTCACTCAATTCCAGAAAAAGGAAAACATCCGCTCCAATGTTACCGGTTATGTCTCTTGGATGAAATACAAAATTGGGGATGCCATCCGAACGGGACAGACTTTTGCTACCGTCCGTACCAAAGAACAGGACGCGTTGAAGGAGGCCGTAAAAATAGACAGTTCCCTATCCAGATTCGTAAAGCCCCAAAGTATTCAGAGCAATGCTACAGGAGTGATTACGGTTCTCAACGTGACCAAAAACGACTATTTGGCCGAAGGCGATATTCTGGCCACAGTGGTACAACCGAAGTCATTGGTCATTCAAGTAAACGTACCTTATGAATATGAGGATTATGTTTCCGTCGGCTCCGAATGCGAAATCGTTTTACAGAATGAGAAATCTATTCCTGCAAAGATTACCGGTACGTTGCCAACAATAGATCCGGTGGCCCAATCGCAGAGTTTCTTGATTGCGCTTCCGAACTTAGACCTGCCGGAAAACCTAAACGTTCAGGTACGCATGGTTTATCGTGAGGATCAAAAAGCGATGGCCGTTCCTAAAGCTGCAGTACAAACCAATGAACTACTGACGGAATTCTGGGTCTTGAAGTTAACCCATGATTCGATTGCCATAAAACATCCCATAATCCCGATGCTGAAGAACGATTCACTGGTGCAGATTCATTCCGTCGGATTGCAATTAGGAGATAAGGTAGTTACCGAAGGTGGTTATCAAATGCAGGATTCGACCATCGTAAGCGTAAAAAAACCATGAACAACATTTACTCAAAATATAGGTTCCCGTTACTGGCCATTGGTATCTTGATTTTGATCGGGGGTATCTTTTCATATAAAAACCTCAAAACAGGTCTCTTCCCGGATATAACCTTTCCAAAAATCAAGGTCATCGCTGATGCCGGTCAACAACCGGTGGACAAGATGATGACTACGGTAACCATTCCGTTGGAAAACATCATCCGACGTACCGAAGGCTTGCAATATATACGAAGTACCACTTCACGGGGAAGTTGTGAGATTTCCGTTTTTGTGGATTGGAGCACCGACATCAATACGGCAAAATCGCAGATCGAATCCTTTATCAACCAATCCCAGGGGAGTATTCTACCCAATACCGTCTTTTCGGTGGAAAAAATGAACCCATCCATACTTCCGGTTATGGGCTATTCCTTGGAAGGCGAAGGACTTTCTCAAGTGGACCTGAAAAAAATCGCCAAATATACGGTAAAGCCGTATCTAGCGGCAACGCCGGGTGTTTCAGACATTGCGGTCATCGGCGGTAAAGACAAGGAATATCAGGTCGAGCTACGTCCCGATATCATCAAATCGTTGGGCATTTCGATTTCGGCCATTCAAAATGCCGTGGTCAATTCTAACTTATTGCAATCCAATGGGTACATTACCGATTACAACCGTATGTACCTTACGCTGACCGACAATGCGGTCGATGACCTGAACGATCTGCAGGAATTGGTCATCATCAATAGTCCCAATCGTCTGATTCGATTAAAGGATGTTGCCGATGTAAAGGTCAACGAGGTCAAGGAATACGTGAAGATTCTGGCAAACGGAAAGAACGTCCCGATAATCGCGGTCGTAAAACAGCCAAATGCCAACCTTATCGATGTCAACAATACCATCGAGCAAAAGGTGGCTGAACTGGCAAACATTTTACCGAAAGGGGTAAGCCTAAAACCGTATTATAAGCAGGCAGATTTTGTTACAACGAGCATTGCAAGCATAAAAGATGTACTGTGGATAGGATTGGCCTTGGCTTTATTGGTCGTGATTTTCTTTTTGCGGTCCTTTTCAGCAAGTATGGTAGTACTGTTTACCATTCCCGTTTCACTGTCCCTTACATTGATTGTGTTGGATGCCATTGGTTACACCTTCAATATTATGACTTTGGGGGCGGTAGCTGCGGCCATTGGTTTGATGATCGACGACGTCGTCATCATTATCGAACAGATTCATAAAATTCGGGAAGAGAACGATGACAAGCCAATGAGCTGGGTTGCGGGAGAGGCAATAGGCCATTTGTTTCCCGCCATGATTGGATCATCTTTGAGTACGCTAGTCATATTCATCCCTTTTATTTTGATGACGGGCGTTGCCGGAGCCTATTTTCAAGTGATGGCCTTCAGTATGATTATTGGGTTAGCTGCCTCGTTTTTGGTTACATGGTTACTCGTTCCCGTATTGTCCATACTATTTACAAGGAAAAAAATCCTGAAACGAAAGCATGAACCAAAGACGAAATGGATTCACAATGTTTTAGAGAGACCCATTATCGGCATTGTATTTATGGTGCTTTGTATTGCTATTATCGTAATCATTCCTTCAAAACTACCTTCAGGGTTTTTACCCGAAATGGACGAAGGAAGCATAGTGTTGGATTACAACAGTCCTGCAGGCACAACGTTGGAAGAAACCGACCGCATGTTACAAATTGTTAACGGTATTTTGGATACCCAACCCGAAGTAGCGGCCTATTCCGCCAGGTTGGGTACACAAATGGGATTTTTTATTACCGAACCGAACCGAGGCGATTATTTGATAAAATTAAAGGATAAGCGAAGCAAGACTACTACGGAGGTTTCGGATGAAATACGTCTTCGAATAGAAGAGGTAGTTCCCCAACTGACCATTGACTTCGGTCAGGTCATCGGAGATATGTTGGGCGACTTGATGTCTTCGGTACAACCCATAGAGGTCAAAGTGTTCGGAGATGATGTAAACCGACTGCAAATGTTATCCAAAGAAATTGCCATGGAAATAGAAAAGGTCAACGGTACCGCCGATGTCAATGACGGCTTAATCGTTGCAGGGCCTACCCTTTCCCTGATTCCCAATGTTCCTGTTTTGGCTAAATTCGGTATGACCCCTGCCGATTTTCAGCTGCAGCTACAGACCCAGATAGAAGGAACGGTGGTCAGCAATATGATTGATAGGGAGCAAATTGTAGATATCCGCCTGATCTATCCGGATGCCTATAAGACTACTGTTTCCGATATTAAGAACACCTCGATTCTGCTCCCTACCGGGTTGAGCATACCTCTAAATAAAGTAGCTACCGTTGTAATGGGCAAGGGCGTAGCCGAAATCAACCGCGAAAACCAAAAATCGATGGGCGTGGTCACGGCGAGATTGAACAATCGGGATCTGGGTTCTACTTTGAAGGATATACAGGCCCAATTGACCAAAAACATCAGCCTTCCTTCCGGTTATAGTATTGAATATGGGGGAGATTACAAAGACCAGCAAAAAGCATTTAAAGAACTATTGATGATTTTGGTGTCCGCCATATTATTGGTGTTTATTGTCATTCTATTTCTATTCCGAAAAATAAAGATTGCGTTGGCCATTATTGTAATCGCCATTTTAGGCGTGGCGGGCTCGCTTCTGAGCCTCTTCTTGACAGGAACACCACTAAATGTTGGTAGCTATACGGGAATTATTATGATCGTGGGCATCATCGGTGAGAATTCCATTTTTACATATAGGCAGTATCAAGAAAGCAATAATTCATTGAGCCATGTGAAGAAAATCGAATATGCCATAGCTGCAAGGCTAAGACCCAAATTAATGACGGCATTTGCAGCTATAATGGCCCTGATCCCCTTAGCTTTGGGAATAGGTGCAGGTGCGCAGCTACATCAGCCTTTGGCCATTGCCGTAATAGGGGGTTTGGCCTTTGCCTTACCTTTATTGCTAATTGTACTACCAATAATTTTGAAACTGATAAAGGAATAAATGAGTATAGGAATCGCTTTATCTGGAGGTGGTGCAAGAGGCGCAGCACATATCGGGGTACTCTATGCCCTGAACCAAAATGGTATTTATCCCGATCATATTTCCGGTTCAAGTGCGGGTAGTATTATAGCCGCCCTATATTGCTATGGATACTGTCCGAAGGAAATTTTGGAATTGTCACATGAAAAGTCATTTTTAAAGATTTTTAAAATAGGCCTTCTCAACAAAGGACTGACAGAACTAACATACTTAAGGGATTTTTTAAAAAGCCATATCGATGCAAACGGTCATAGAGAACTATTAACCAAATTACACGTTTGTGTTTCCAATATTAACTCGGGAAATTTTGAAATTATATCAAGCGGCGATTTTATAGAACCACTTTTGGCTTCCTGTGCACTTCCCCTTTTATTCAAACCTGTAAAAATGAACGGTAATATTTATGTGGATGGCGGTCTGTTAAACAATCTTCCGGTTGAACCCTTGTTAAAGGTATGCGACAAGATTATTGGTTCTAGTGTCAGCCCCCATGAAGAACAAATGGAGCTAAAGGGAATGAGAAATATTGGGACGCGCTGCCTTCAACTTGCCATTTGGAATACTGTCCTGCCCCGACTTAAGCACTGCAATGTTGCTTTGGAAATCGAAAGGAGCTACTCTTATCGCCTGTTCGACCTTAAGAAGTCCGACGAACTATTTACCATTGGTTACGAGACCACAATGGCCAGGATGCCCGAAATAAAGAGAAAATTAAGCGGTTGAACAAACAACGGAATACCAATCATTTTGAAGAAAGTTGTAAAAACATTTTCTTCAACTCGATACTTCCCGGCACCCCAATTACTGGAAAGAGAATTTTTTACAGTTTAATGGTCAAATATGGTCTGGGTTATTTAAAGAATCATTCTTTAGATTTCCCTTAGAATCGAGCCGTATCTTTATGGTACAAAAAACACAAATGAAAATTCTTATTGCAGAAGACGAGATTGATTTGCAACAATCCATAGCTACCTATTTGGAACGGGACGGTAACGTATGCGAGGTTGCATCCGATTATAATGATGCTGCCTACAAAGTTGATCTTTATGAATACGATCTTATTTTATTGGATGTCAATTTAGTGACTGGCAGTGGTCTAGATGTACTGAAAAAACTCAAAAAGGATAAAAGAGATGCTGGGGTTATCATCATTTCGGCCAATAGCTCGCTTGATGACAAATTGGATGGACTGGACTTGGGCGCCGACGACTATATTACAAAACCCTTTCATTTGGCAGAACTTAATTCTCGGATCAAGGCGGTGCTAAGGCGGGGCAAATATGGTGGCGACGATACCATTACCTTCAACGAAATCATGGTCGATACCAAATCGCGAACAGCATATATCAATGGTAGGGCACTATCATTAACCCGAAAAGAATATGATCTTTTGGTCTTTTTTTTAACTAACCAAGGGAGGGTACTTTCCAAAGAAATTATCGCCGAACATTTGTGGGGTGACAACAGCGACCTTGCCGATAATTTTGACTTTATCTATGTACATATCAACAATTTGAGAAAAAAAATGACCGCGGAAGGCGCCAAATATATCAAAACGGCATACGGTAGCGGCTATAAATTTATAGCGGACTAATATTGGGAAAAATGATGAAAGAAGTACGATTGATAAGGAAGGCCTCACAAGGTTTTTTGTTAACGAGTGCTCTCTTGATGTTACTCAGCACGGTTGCGCTTTATTTCTACGTGAAGCAATTGATGCAACAAGAGGTAGAGGAAGAACTTTTTTCCACACAGGCCAGGATAGAAAGTGCCTTACAATTGAGCAAACCTCCATTTTCACTGCCGCCAGTACTCGAAGTTGAACAAGTTCCCGAAATGGGTACCGAAAAAGTGAAGGATACTATCATTTATGATCCCTCACAAAAAGAAATGGAAGAGTTTAGGGAATTGGTCTCATTTAAGAATATCAACGGTAAGAACTATAAGATAACGGTTCGGAACCTCATTGTGGAGTCGGAAGATATCCTTTTCGCCATTATTCTTTCCTATCTCCTTATTATCCTGTTAGTCATTTTGATACAATTCTACTTCAATAGGGAGAAAAACAAAAAACTATGGGCCCCGTTTTTTAGAAACTTACAGGCGATGAAAACCTTTTCGCTTTCTTCCGACACTCCCATCCCCTTGGAAAAAAGTCGTATTCTCGAATTCAATGAGCTGAACAAAGAGGTCATGATGCTTACCAACAAAGTGAGAACTGACTATAAAAACCTCAAACAGTTTACAGAAGATGTTTCGCACGAATTGCAAACCCCACTCGCCATTATCCAGGCCAAAATCGAAAATATTATCAATGGCGACCATCTGAATGACATGCAATTTGAGCATTTGACCTCCATACAAAAAGATATTCAACGCCTAACGCAGATGAACAAGCGACTGACCCTATTGACAAAAATCGAGAATAAGCAGTTTGTAAACCTGGAACAAATTAATATTACGCAACTTATCGAGGAAACCGTTCAAAATTTTCATGAGATATCCAATGCGGAGATCGAATTTTCCGTTATGGACAAAATAGGGGTTAGAATGGACGTCCATTTGGCCGAAGTACTCTGTAACAATCTTATTTCAAATGCCATAAAATACAGCCCACAAGAAGGTAAAATCGAAGTATCCGCTAAGGAAAATTCCCTTACGATCTCGAACAAAGGCATACAGGCATTGGAACATCCAGAGATGTTGTATTCCCGGTTCTATAGGGAATCTGAAACCGTAAAATCCACAGGATTAGGTCTGGCCATTGTAAAACGCATCTGTGAACTTTATGGATTCACAGTTGTTTATAGTTTCGAACAAAATAAGCATGTATTTTCCATTAAGTTCAAATGATAATTGGATGGCTATTTTGATACTATCCACAGTGGCTTGGGAACTTTAGATTCCCTTTAGTTTTCAACCGTATTTTTGGATTATTAATTGATAAAAAGTGCAAGAATGCCGAGAATTTTATGCTCATTTCTTTTCCTAAGTACATTTTCATTCCTTTTTGCACAAGAAACCATAACCGTCAGCGGCCAATTGTTCGATGGCGAAACGAAGGAAACCTTGCCCTTTGCCAATGTGGCCGTACATACTTTTGAGGACAATACTTTAATAACCGGTGCGATAACCGATGAGGAGGGTAGGTTCGAAATACAGGAACTGCCCGTTGGCAAATACGAAGTATACTTTTCATTTATCGGGTATACGGGTGCACAACAGACCTTGTTGGCCGGGGGCTTGAACACCATATTCGACTTGGGAAAAATCGAACTGGCCCCATCTGCCGAAGCTTTGGAAGAAGTAGAAGTAGTCGGGAACGAAGCGGCCACGAATTCCGAGTTGAACAAGAAATCGTTTAATCTGGCTAATAATATTGCACAATCCGGTGGTTCCGTTTTGGATGCCATGAAGACCATGCCGGGAGTCGCCTTCGACCAAGAAGGTAAAGTGGTACTCCGCGGAAGCGATAAAGTAGTAGTGCTGATTGATGGTAAGCAAAGTAGCCTTACCGGTTTTGGTAACCAAAAGGGGCTGGGCAATATTCCAGCATCCAACATCGAGAAAATCGAAATCATCAATAATCCGTCCGCAAAGTATGATGCTAACGGCTTTGCGGGTATCATTAATATCGTTTACAAAAAAGAAAAGCAGACCGGCTTCAATGGCGATATCGGAATGTCTTTTGGCTTGGGCGCTTTGGGGAAACGAAAACCCGATACCAAGACGGATCTTGGTAGTTTTTCGGTCAACCCGAAACTGATTCCCAGCGTCAACCTAAACTATAAGAAGGACAAGATGAACTATTTTCTACAATCGGAATTTATTCTTCAGGAAGCGCTGCCCAATAACGAATTTACGACCCGTAATTATGATGATGGTCGAAATATTATTTCTCAGGTCCCCGAAAACCGAAAACAGTTCCGTTCAATCATCAACGGTGGTATCGATTACGACCCCGATGATAACAACAGTTTTACCTTTTCAGGCCTTTATGATCGGGAAAAACATATCGACACCGCCCAGGTCGCGTTTATAGATTTGAATGCCAATGCCCGAAACCGTTTCTACAATTGGCAGGAGGAAGAAGTAACCCGTTATATCAATGCGGCAGTGAACTACCGACATAAATTTGAGCAAGCGGGACATACTCTGAGCGCCAACGCCCAATATACGCAGGGCCTTGAAGACGAGACCTATTCCCTGAACGATAGTTCGGCGGTTCGTATCGGGCGGGACAAAACGAATATCCGGGCCATAGAGAATACGACCAGTGTTTCCACCGATTATGTAAGGCCTCTAAAAAATGGGCGTATAGAACTAGGTGCCAAGCTCAGGATACGAAGATTGCCGGTCGACTATACCATTACACCGGGCAACAATTCTATTATATATCCGGATTTGGGCTCTTTTTCTGATTGGGGCGAGAACCTCTACGCAGGCTATGTTAATTATCTTTTGGAAAAGGAAAAATACGATGTGGAAGCGGGACTACGTGCCGAGCAGACTGATGTGTTCTACAATTTAGACCCTGTGAACGTATACTATCCCAACAATGACAAATACGACTATTTCAAACTCTTTCCTAGTATTCGGTTTACGTATAAGCTGAACGACAACAACAAAATTTCCGCGTTCTATAATAGACGAATCGACCGACCGGGGGAACCCGAACTGCGCATATTTCCAAAATATGATGATCCCGAACTTTTGAAAGTGGGCAATCCGTATCTGCGTCCCCAGTTTACCGATGCTTTTGAATTGGCGCATAAATATTCATGGGGTACCGGCTCTCTTTTTTCGGCACTTTATCATAGAATTATCAAGGACCAGTATATGCGCATTTTCGCTATCGATAATTCCAATCCGGATTACGATATCGTAAACCGTATCTATCAGAACACAGGCAGTGCGACTAATACAGGCATAGAGTTTTTGTTAAGTCAAGATATTTCCAATTCCTTTAAAATTTCGGCCACGGCAAACTATTATATGAATGCCATCGATGCATATCAGGGTTCGTTGCTCTTTCCTTTTGAACGACCCTTCTCGATCGAGGAATCCTCGGAAGGGGCTTGGGATGCGAAGCTGACCAGCGAATTCAAATTACCTTGGGAAATTTCTGCACAGCTGACGGGGGTATACTATTCCAACAGAAATATCCCACAGGGCGAACAACTAAGCCGTTCTTCAATCGATTTTGGACTTAAAAAGAACATTTGGGAGAACAAGGGCGAACTCACGCTTGCCGCCACCGATATCTTCAACACGTTCGGTATTCGACAAGAAGTGTATGGAGCGGGTTTTACCGCTCTTTACGAGAATTACTACGAGACCCAAATCATCCGGGCAGGCCTAAAATATAAGTTCTAGCCAAAGTTTTGTTAATTGAAATTCCCTTTAGAATTGCTTTAACCCATCTTTAGATTTCGCCACTACATTTACCCTGTAATTTAAGCACAATTAATAATAATTAAAATACTAGAAATGATGAAAAAAATAAAAATTTTAGGAGCGGTACTCTTTGCCGCTACAATTGGATCAAGTATTTACGCTTTCGGTACAAGCGAAGATGCTCCACAAAAAGTTAAAGATTCTTTCGCCCAAAAATTTCCATCAGTAAAAAAAGTCAAGTGGGACAAAGAAAATGAAACCGAGTGGGAGGCTGAATTCAAAATGAAAGGTACTGAATATTCTGCCAATTTTTTAGAGGATGGCACTTGGCAAGAAACTGAGCATGAGATAAAAAAGAATGCAATTCCAGCGAAGGTCAAAACGACCTTGGACACCGAATTTACCGGATACAAAATCGAGGAAGCCGAATTATCAGAGACGGTAAAAGGTTCTGTTTACGAATTCGAGTTGGAAAAAGGTAAAGAAAAAATTGAAGTGAACATGGATTCCAATGGTAAGGTAGTCGATAATAAAATGTCCAAAGACGTGTACAAAGATGATAAGGATTAGGTGTTTTTCATAGTTTGAGTTTTGATTGGTTAGTTGAAAATGGTCGGATGTAAATTCCGACCATTTTTATAAGATCTTTATGCCGATTCCTACAATACCAGCTTCTAGTTGAATCGAAATGGGAATAATTTAATGTCATAGTGATTCTTTATACCTCTCCATTAACAAGAGAATTGCTTTAGATTTCCTTCAGGTCAGCTTTAGGATCATCTTCTAAATTTCCCCTACACTATTGAAACATATCACAAGAATATGACAAATAAGGCAGCATTGGCTAGTTATCACAAAATATGCCCTAAAAAGGCACTGCTACTCTATTTGTCCCTATTTCTGGTGCTGGCATGCGCACAATCGGTTCCCAAAAAAGCAAACGATAATTTCTTGAAAAAGTTTAAAGGCGCAAAGGATATCGAATGGAAAAGAGGGCCTAAAAGTGGTTGGGTGGTTTCCTTTTAAATGGAGAAGTTTTATTATATGACTGCGCACTATACTTCATCTGGTAATTTTGAGAACTTTGAGATTGCTTTACACGGCAAAGATGTTCCCCAAAATTTGGTTCAAAGGGTTCAAAATTCATATCCGAATGCTACTATAAGCGATGTGTACGAAATAAATGGGGAGCGTACTTTTGGGTATATTTTTGAGGTAATCGATAACGGATGGCTTTTTGGATTACGGTTCTCCTTGAATGGAAGTATGAAAATTATTCCCTATGACGACTTTAGGTTCCGGTCTCGAATTAAAATTGAGAACGATTAACATTATTTCAATTTGAGTGTATGGGCAAAAAAGAAATGCCTAGCGCCACACCTATAAAAAGTATTCAATCCTAATTAGAATATCCCCGCTTTCCCATTCATCAAGCAACGACAATGTATTTTTAGAAAGGGGATTAAAAATATTGCCATAGCATGAACAATATTATTCGGCAACCCTGAGGTAATTCGCAAGACGGTAACAACTAACTCCATTCATAAATAAACTGTAACTGAAACCTAGTAATTTACATGAATAAAACTAGTATTATGTAAGAAATCAGACCTCATTTAACTTTAACTTTCCTTTAGATTTCAAACCTACTTTTGACCGCAAATTCATGTAGAATGTGGTCTAGATTGTTCCCTAACCGTTTCGCCTTGCTGAAGGCATTCGTGGTTCTTTTTATATCAGTTTCCCTTTTGGTCAGGCTCAGTTTTCTGATTTGGGATTTTGACGAGGTTGATAGCAATATTTTCAGTCTTTTACGGACGATAGTCACTGGATTTCTTTTTGACATTGGCACAGTTTCCATCTTTACCATTCCGTATTTGATTTATCTAATATTTTTTCCAGTCCGATGGTACGGGTCTTTGGCGGACAAGATCATTTCTGTTTTTGGATTTTTCTTGGGGGTACTCATCATTTACTTTTCGTTTTTCGGCGAGTTTACCTTTTGGGACGAATTCCAGCGACGGTACAATTTTATTGCCGTAGATTATTTGATCTATACGTATGAAGTCGTCAAGAATATCAACGAGTCATATCCATTGCCTATTTTGCTAGGATCCTTATTGACATTAGTCGCTTTGACCCTTTTCTTGACTTCTAAATTCGGGTATTTCCGAAGAACATATAAAAATGAAACAAATTTCAAGGTGAAATTTGTGGCTGCATTACCTTGGTTTGCGATTGCCCTGCTTTACGGTCTATTCGTTTCTAACGATCAGGCTGAATGGTCAGAGAACCGCTATAACAATGAACTTTCCAAAGCAGGCATCTATTCTTTTTTTGCCGCCTTTCGTAATAATGAATTGGCCTATACGGAATTCTACAGAACCATTCCGGAAGACCAGGCATTTAGCAAGATAAAACGAACCTATGTGGCAGAAGGCGATGTGTTTGTACATGCCGATAAAAAGGAGATTCTACGGGAAATCCGTAGTTCTGACAGCATTCAAAAGAATCAAAGACCCAACGTGATTTTTATCTGCATCGAAAGCTTGAGTGGAAAATACCTGAATGCGTTGGGCGGGAATTTTAACATCACACCCACTCTGGATTCTTTAGCCAACGAAAGTATATTTTTTACCAATCTCTTCGCAACGGGTACGAGAACTGTAAGAGGCATGGAGGCCATTACCCTTTCTATTCCTCCCACACCCGGACGCAGTATCGTGAAACGCAAGAACAACATAGGCATTTTTACCATCGGGGAAGTGTTCAGGAGTAAAGGCTACGAACGAAATTTCTTTTATGGCGGCGATGGCTATTTCGATAATATGAACACCTATTTTGGAGGAAACGGTTTCAATATCATAGATCGAGGGAGGGGGTTTTTATTGGATAAAAGTATTACTACCACTCGAACCAATATCGGGGACGATGAAGTAACTTTTGAGAACGCTTGGGGCGTTTGTGACGAAGATATCTATAATAAGGTCATTGAGGAGGCCGATAAGGCACATGAGACGGACAAACCCTTTTTCGATTTTGTGATGACGACCTCCAACCATAAACCTTATACCTATCCTGAAGGAAAAATTGATATTCCTTCCGGAACTGGTAGGAACGGGGCCATCAAATACACCGATTACGCAATCGGAGAATTTCTAAAAGCCGCACGGACCAAACCTTGGTTCAAGAATACCGTTTTCGTCATCATGAGCGATCATTGCGCTAGCAGCGCCGGTCGTTGGGAACTCGATGTACAGAACTATCATATTCCCGCCCTGATTTACAACTTGCCGAATTCGAAATCACGGAAAATAGACAAATTAAGTTCGCAGATTGATATGTTCCCGACTCTTTTTGCTATGCTTGGATGGGACTACGAAACGAACTTGTTCGGCAAAAATATCCTCGATATGAAACCTGAAGACGAACGTGCCTTTATAGCCAATTACCGAAAGTTGGGCTTTTTGAAAGACAATAAGGTAGTGGTATTAGGAGACGGTAAAACGGCCAACTTTTATCAGTGCAACCCTTCGGACAATAGCTTGAACCCACTACCTATGGACAAAGGCTTTTTGGAAACGGCAATTGCAAACTATCAAGTGGCCGACTATCTCTATAGTAACGGAGGGTTGCGGCTGAATTCCCATAAAAAATGATTAACATCCATTTTATTGTAAACCCCATTGCTGGAAGAGGTAAGCCAGATTTTGTCCAAACATTTATCGAATCATTTTTTATCGGAAGTCTTCATAGATTGACTATAAAATATTCGGAGTATAAAAAACATGCCATCATCCTAACGATGGAATCAATAGCCGAAAAGGCGGATATCATAGTTGCTTGTGGCGGCGATGGCACCATTAACGAAGTAGCATCTTGTCTGGTAGACACTTCCATATCATTGGGAATTCTTCCTATGGGTTCGGGCAACGGTTTGGCCTCGAACTTGAAAATTCCCAAGAACCTTCGAAAAGCATTGGCCATTATAAAAAATCAGCACACTATAAATATAGATGTGGGTAAAATCAATGAACGCTACTTTTTTAGCAATATGGGTATCGGATTTGATGCCAGTGTTATCAAACATTACGAATCTTCTCAGAAAAGAACGCTGTATGGCTATGTTAACGCCTGCCTCACATCCTTTCGGGATATTAGAAAAAATAAGGATCTGTCCGTGAGCATTAATGACATGAACAGTTTGGTAAATCCCTTCATCATCTTGATTTCAAATTCCAATGAAATGGGATATAATCTCAGTCTTACACCCAAAGCATCGCTACAAGATGGCCTTCTGGACATACTTATAATTACCAAGATCGGTAGGCTAAAAATGTTTTGGTTGGGGTTTTTGATACTGTTCAGAAGGGTGTATTGGTTAAAGGAGGCCAAGAGCTTTCAAACCAAGGAACTTCAATTGTCCAGGAACAACGCTACACATTTCGAATCACAGATCGACGGGGAACCTCATAAAATCGAAAGCGGGATGTTGCAAATTTCCATCAAGGAAAAATCGTTGCGCGTACTGGTCGCCCGATAGTCCTTCCCACTTAAATTTTCAGGAAAAGGAACACTTTAAATTGTCTTAAGAATTGAATACTACTTTGGTATTGAATTTCTTGGGAAAATCAGTTTAACGAAGACTCTCAAGATTTAAAAAACAGGTAGATGTCAGGATATTATTTCGATTTTAAAGCAAAAAACGTTTTCAAAATAAGACCGTACGTTATTGTACTTGTATTTCTGCTTTTTGTTACGGGCAAATCGCTCGCACAGAGCAAGGCAATAGAAACCGCCGGAGACGTACTCCTTTTTACATTGCCCACGACGGCCCTGACCGGCTCTTTGATAGCCAAGGATTACAGGGGCACATGGCAATTTACCAAAGGCGCCTTGCTCAATCAGGCCGTGACCATTGGTCTAAAATATTCACTAAACAAAAATCGTCCATATGGTAATGGGGACAGGGCCTTTCCCTCTGGACATACATCGACCACTTTTCAAAGTGCAGCTTTTATCCAAAGGAGGTATGGTTGGAAATTTGGGGTTCCTGCCTACGTATTGGCAAGCTTTACTGGCTATAGCCGTCTCAACGCCCAAAAACATGACGGTTGGGATGTGCTGGCTGGGGCAGTAATAGGTATCGGTAGTGCGTATCTGTTTACTACTGCCTATCAAAAAGAACATATGGAACTCTCTTTTGCAAGCGATTCCGACAGTTTTGCCTTAGGCTTTATCTATAAATTCTAATGATGAAAAAATCAATTACAGAGGCAGTCAAACATTGTAAATGTATTATTGAAAACAGCCGTTGTAATGAGTTGCCATTCCACAACTTGCAACATACGATGGAAGTCTTTAATAATGTCAATAAAATAGCGGAATATGTTAAGGTCTCCCACAATGAACTTCGACCAATACTTCTGGCTGCATTGTTTCATGACACTGGCAATGCAATAAGGTTTCAGGGACACGAGGAGGTAAGTGCCGCATATTCCAAACTATATATGGAAAAGAATGGATATGATGAAAATATCATCAATGAGGTCCATGATTGTATAAAAGCAACTAAGTTACCTCAAATTCCCATTAATATTGGCGAAAAAATCATTTGCGACGCTGACTTATTTCATCTAGGTACAAAATCATACATATCAAAGAACGAACTACTGCGTGCAGAATGGGAAAAATATCGGAAAATCAAATATTCTGATAAGGAATGGGACGCTCTTAATATCAACTTCTTGGAGCAGCACCAATACTTTGCCAATTATGGAATGGAAATACTTGAACCCGTAAAACAGGAAAATATTAATAAGCTTAAGCGACATCTTTTTAAAGCTTAGTTTGAATGTAGTAATCAATTATTGAATTTTATGAAACCCATAATTTTATCCCTCTTTTTACTAGCCCTTAATAGCGTCAATTCTCAAACTATTGAATCGCCTAAAGAAATTGCCCTGGAGACCAACATTGAAAAAATTGGTGATTATGCACAATTTGCGCCCACGGCTCTTTCCTTAATAACTGTTCTGGCAAAAAAAGATAATAAAGGCTTTTGGCAATTGACAAAATCGGCAGGTGCTAATCTAACTGCAACTTGGATTTTGAAGTATGCCATCAATAAACCACGTCCAGAAGGTAGACTGGATGGCCATGCGTTTCCCTCAGGGCACACCTCTTTCGCTTTTGAAGGGGCATCATTTGTACAAAAACGCTACGGCTGGAAATATGGTGTTCCTGCTTACTTAGTAGCGGGTTTTGTAGGATATAGTAGACTTGAAGGTATAAATGACCGTCATGACGGTTGGGATATACTCTCTGGAGCTTTGGTAGGAATTGGAAGTACTTATTTGTTTACAACACCCTATGCTAGAGATCATTTTGAACTGTCTTTTAAGAGCGGAGGTGGTGATTATTTGGTTGGTCTAAATTATAAATTTTAAAAAGTTAGAATACCACGCTTAAATAGTGTACTTACCTTATATTAAAATCACAAATTTCTAAGGTCAATAGTTATCCAATCGGTTGTTTAAATTTAAATTTTTCATTACCCTCAGCCCATTCCCACACCATTCCTATACTCTCCATTACGGGTATTAAGCTTCGTTCACAATTGTCTTGGACACAATCCTCGCTTTTCACTTTCCATTCCGTTAACCCTTCCCGATGCTCTTGAAAGGAACACTTCATTGCAAACCAAAACCATGAATTTAGTCCGCATGAACTGAAATTGATATGTGGTGTTTTGTTCCGCTTCAAGAGGTTTTAAATTTCACTGCCTCAAAGTGTTTAATCTACGACCCGAACTGCCACCATATCCTTTTTTTTGGCAAGTTGACAACTATGGAGTATTAATCACCCTTGAAATAAACTCACTCAGTAAAATAATAATTAACAAAAAATATAATAGTTCAAATCCATGTTCCCCGACGACTCAAACGTTAAAGGCCTTTGTTTAAACCGCTTTTAAAAGGTAAGATTAAAATAGTACACGTAATAGGACACGTTCGTTATGAAATTTGTACTGATTTGCGGCGTTTTCAAGGTGTTTCAGAAAATAGAAAACCCTGATAATCAATTGATTATCAAGGTTTTAAATAGTCTTTGTCGGGGTGGCAGGATTCGAACCTGCGGCCTCCTGCTCCCAAAGCAGGCGCGATAACCGGGCTACGCTACACCCCGAAATAGCCTAACGGCTATAACATTTCAAAGGAAAAAAGCGGAGAGACTGGGACTCGAACCCAGGCGACACTTACGCGTCGACAGATTAGCAATCTGCTCCGTTACCACTCCGGCACCTCTCCTATAATTTCTTAAGAACATCGCTTAGATCGCTCTATGGCAAAATGCGGATGCAAATGTACTTTTTACAATTCGAGATCGCAACATTTTATTCTCTTTTTTTGCCCCTATTTTTAATCTTCCTTTTTTTGAAGAAAAATTCAGGCATACTTCAAAAATATTAAGAAATGTTTTTCAAAAAATAGTTAAAGCTACCTATCTTGACAATACGATTTGAGAGTTTATCACTTTGATTGATTTCATTTGATCATTTTTCAACCTAAGAAAACATGAATTCTATTCTATGGAAGACCATACGAAAGCAAACACCCCGATTTACGATAAATTGCAGCGTGCCACTCTTTACTCGTTTTCTTTGACATTGTAAAAACTCGAAAGAAGAGTTCGATTTTGAAAAACACATCTGATGCGTATTAATTTCCTCTGAATGATAAATTGGAAAGACTCGGGCAAGAAATAGCTTCAGAATAGAATGGGTCAACACTTAAGTCCTATTCGGGATATTCGACCCTAAGATGGTAGATGTTGGTCAATTTTTGCTTGAATACCTTTTTGATGATTTCAATCTCCTTGAAGGTAATATTGGCATTTAGAAATTGATTGCCTTGCATTTGACCTGAAATAATTTTATCAACGAATTCATCTATCATACTAAAAGTAGGATTCTTGAGGCTCTTTGAAGCTGCCTCGACAGAATCTGCCATCATGAGAATAGCGGTTTCTTTTGAAAATGGAATGGGCCCAGGGTATCTGAAATCAGATTCATCGACTTCTTCATTCAGTTCTTGTTGTTTTTTGAAAAAATAGTACACAAAGGTGGTACCGTGATGTGAACGAATAAAATCAATCACCCTATCGGGTAGATTGTTCTTTCTTGCTAATTCAACGCCCTCGATGACATGATTAATAATGATCTTTGCACTATCCCTTGGCGACAACTCGTCATGTGGGTTTACATTGGTAATTTGATTTTCGGTAAAATAGGTCGGATTCAACATCTTTCCGATATCGTGGTACAGTGCTCCTACCCTTACCAGCATCGCATTTGCCCTAATCTCGTTGGCCGCCGCTTCTGCGAGATTCGCTACCTGCAACGAGTGGTGAAACGTACCAGGTGCCTTATTGGAGAGTTCCTTTAAAAGCTTGGAATTCGTATCGGATAGTTCGAGCAAAGACACATCCGAAACTAGACCAAAGACCTTCTCATATACATAGATCAAAGGTTGAACAAATAGGGTAATCATTCCGTTCAAGAAAAAAAGACCCAAGGTAAACCACTCGATATTGTTAAGGTCGCCTTCATGTATTGTGTGAAAAGCCAGATAGCCCACCACATAAATCAGGGTAATCTGTCCTACTGAAATAAACAAGTTGGCTCTTTTGTACAATTCAGATACGGTTAATATGGTCACAATACCCGCAACAATTTGCAAGAAAATATATTCGAAGCTATTGGGAACGACAAACCCCAAAATAAGAACGGTCAAAACATGCACGAAAAGCCCCAACCTTGCATCAAAAAATGTCTTAAGAATTAGAGGGAGAATACATAGGGGTATGACAAAAACATAAGATTCATCATATTTGACCATCATAGTGGTCACGAATACCATTAACAATATGTTGAAAAAAATGAAGGTGACCTTCGTATCATTTTCAAAAATTTCGGTACGATATCTTTTGAGAAAAAGAAAAAGCATTATCAAAACCAGGGCTACAAGAACCGTATATCCAAAAAGGATAAAATAGTAATTATTGACCGTCCAAAGCTCTGATTCATATTCCTCCTTAAGGGAATTCAAAATATTAAGGTTCTCGCCTTCCACTACTTCTCCCTTGGCTATGATAAGTTTTCCTTCATCAATAGTACCACGGGTATATGAAATCTTTGCATATTCGTCTTCCAAAGCTTGTGCGGTTAGGCTCTCATCAAGAAAAATATTGGGACGAACCAGTTCGAAAAACAATTTCTGTAAGCTACTGGAATACGTACTCAATTTATTGGCCCGTAGCATTCCTTCTATAATATTGTCTACGCTCTGTAATCGTATTAATTGATTTACAGGAAACCGCTGAGCTTCGTTATTGTGGATGAGATAAACCTCTTTTCCCACAAACTTTGGAGATGATTTTTTTAGGATTCCAACTTTATAGAGACTATCTAAAATATCCGTACCAACGGACTTGAGTTGAGCCATTTCCCCGGGCGAAGACATAACATCTGAATATACCTCTGGAAATTTCTTCTCAAAATCACTATATACTTGGCTTTTTATCGAATCGTTATATCTATAGTAGCTGGCGAGGTTTTTACGAGCTTCTTCCTGCTCACTCGAAATTTCAGCCTCACTTTTTTTGATGGAAAAATCAAATGGAGCATATAAATTATCGTATTGCCAGGGCTTGCCCTTACGAAATTCATATTTGAATTTACCACCCCTTGGAAAGAAGAAAACGATACAGGCCACTGAGACCACATATAAGAAATACTTGTAGATCAGGGATTGATTTCTAAAAAGACTATCCAAGAATTTTCGCATAGGGCAAGTATCTCTGCTCCAAAAATAGAAAAATATATACTTATCCAAGGCTTTTGATTACTATATGAAAAGGCATTGCACATTAATTTCTTAATTTCGTGATATAAATTCCACTGAAATAATGAATGATGTTGTCATTGTGTCGGCAGTTCGTACGCCCATCGGTAGTTTCATGGGTGCACTGTCTACAGTACCTGCACCGAAATTGGGTGCCTCAGCCATCCAAGGGGCGCTAAAAAAAATAGACCTCGCCCCTAGCCTCATAGAAGAGGTCATAATGGGCAACGTTGTACAAGCTGGAAATGGGCAGGCGCCAGCGCGACAGGCAGCTATTTTTGCTGGCATTCCAGATTCCGTGCCCTGCACCACCGTAAATAAAGTGTGTGCATCCGGAATGAAAGCCGTAATGCAAGCAGCACAGGCTATAGCACTCGGCGACATTTCTATTGCGGTTGCCGGAGGTATGGAAAACATGAGCTTGATACCGCACTACGTCCATATGAGGCAAGGTCATAAATTTGGACCGGCCACGTTGATCGACGGAATGCAAAAAGATGGTCTTGTTGACGCTTATGATCAGAATGCCATGGGAGTCTGCGCTGATGCCTGTGCGTTGAAGTATGATTTTAGCCGTGAAGCACAAGACAACTATGCCATTCAATCCTACCAAAGATCGGCCCAAGCCTGGGAGACAGGAAAGTTCAAAAACGAGGTTATATCCGTCGAAGTGCCACAACGTAGAGGGGAACCCTTGGTAGTCTCGGAAGATGAAGAGTTCAAAAATGTGAAAATTGATAAGATTCCCACGCTGCGCCCTGCCTTTTCAAAAGAAGGTACCGTGACGGCGGCTAATGCATCTACCATAAATGATGGTGCTGCCGCCTTAGTGCTGATGAGCGCATCGAAAGCCAAGGAACTACAGCTCAAACCTTTAGCGACCATAAAAAGTTATGCAGACGCGGCACAGGAACCTAAGTGGTTTACTACCGCTCCTGCTAAAGCGTTGCCTTTGGCGTTAAACAAGGCGGGGTTGACGCTCAATGAGGTGGACTATTTCGAATTTAACGAAGCTTTCTCCGTAGTCGGCTTGGCTAACATGAAGCTTTTGGGGCTTTCAGACAACAAGGTGAACGTCAACGGGGGTGCCGTGTCGCTAGGGCATCCTTTAGGCTGTTCAGGTGCCCGAATTCTAGTTACGCTTCTCAATGTACTGCAACAAAATAATGGAAAAATTGGTGCGGCGGCAATTTGTAATGGAGGTGGGGGAGCCTCGGCCATCATAGTCGAACGATAATTTATTTACGCCTTCAGCCCTGCCTATGCAATACGGTATTTGCCATCTCAGTTTAGTTCCCGTTCGAATATATGCGGAAGATACTTCCGAAATGATTTCCCAGCTGTTATACGGTGAACATTTTAAGATCTTGGAACGCCGTAAGCTATGGAGCCGGATTCGTGCCGCCTTCGATGCTACAGAAGGGTGGGTAAGCAATTTGCAAATTACTGAAATCGAGGAAGACTCGTATCACCTCATCGAAACTATCGAGCACCAAACATACACCGCTGACCTGGTATCTTTTGTGGAAACCGAAAAAGCAGTACTTCTTCCCGTTTTGATGGGATCTCATGTCGTATCGATCAATGAACTGAAGGGCACACATGAGGGTACCTTTACGAACGAAAAAAAAGAAAAAACACATCTGGTCGAAACCGCATTGCTCTATTTGAACACCCCCTACCTTTGGGGAGGAAAAACCCCTTTTGGGATAGATGCCTCCGGTTTTGCCCAAATGGTATACAAAATTAATGGCTACAAATTGGCACGTTCGGCATCAGGGCAATCCATGCAAGGGGTTTCGTTGAGCTTTATAGAGGAAAGCGAGGCTGGAGACCTCGCATTTTTTGACAATTCGGACGGTGAAATATATCATGTAGGCATTCTCATGGAAAATAACTACATCATCCATGTAGATGGAATTGTTCGAATAGATCGTATCGACCATACTGGAATCTTCAATACCGAACTAGGGAGGTACACTTTTCAACTCAGGGTGATCAAACAGATTGTGTAACGGCTTTGTACTAAAACAAAACCATTGGAAACAAAAAACCTCCTTAAAAATAAGGAGGTTTTTTCTATGGGGTAAGTAAAACTTACTCTCCCAATAATTTTTTGACGCGCATGAAATTCTCATTATCACCCATGGCACCGTAGATATTCTTCAATTGGGTCAGAATACCTTGGTTATCGGGATTGGTCTTCAGCGCATCCTCCAGAACTTTGGCCCCTTCCATGAAGAGGTCATCCTTCTTTTGTTTGAGCTCATCATATCTAGCTATATCGGCCTTCGAATTCCCCAAGCTGTTCATCTCGTCGATAAGCGAGTTGCCTTCATTAACATAAGTCGTAGAAAGGTTCAACTGAGCGTTCGTGTACCCAGGGTTAATCGCCAACGCCTTTTTATAAGATTCCCTAGCTTCTTCCAAGTTACCCTGTTCCATATTAATCACACCAATATTATAATGTAAATCAGGATTGTCGGGGGCGACTGATGCAGCTTCGGCCATTAACTCTTTGAATTTTTCTTTGTCCCCTAATTTATAGTGGAGATTGGCTTCGTTCAATATAAGGTTTACATCGCCAGGATTATTTTCACGAGCGACTTTATAGGCTTCCAGTGCCTTGTCATCTTGGCCTAACTGAGTATAGATAAGTGCCGTATTTTTGACAATCTCGGCTTTCTTTGAAGGAGTAGCCTCATCGACAGGGTCTTTATAGGTGCCGGACTTTACCATAAGGTCTCTTTGTGTTTTGTCCATTTCCTCAACCTCACCGGTATCTACATTAGTGGCCTTGTAGACCATGTCGCTACCGTCATAACCAATATCCTGAAGCTCTTCATAATATTTTAGAGCTTGTTCATAATGACCGCCGTTGACCGCACTACTAGCGGCATAGTACAGGTAAGTCGTATCTTTTGGACTCAACTTGTAGCTCAGGTATAACTTCTCCGCAGCTTTCCCAAACTCCTTATTGCCATTATCCTCGACCGCGGAATTTACAAGATCGGCACTCATCGAACTCATGTTCTGCCGGGCCTCGGCCGAGTATTTGTTCTTGCCGCTTTTTTCCTCGACCTCAATGACCTTTGTAAAGGAAGAAGCTGCCTTTTCAAATGCACTTGCATCTCCTTTTTTTGCCAAATCCGCGTAAGTTTTACCCAGAACCAAATAATATTGGGCCTGTAATTTCTCGTCCTCGCCCGCAATGGCACCGGAAACTGACTCAAGAGCTGTTTTTGCCGCTGCCGAATTTCCATCTTTCAATGCCTTTTCAGCATCTTTTATTTCACTCTTTTGCGAAAATCCTGTTATAGAGAAACAGAGCGTCGCAAATAATATAAACTTAGTTTTCATTTTCAATCGATTAAAATTAGTTTTCAAATATAAATTATTCTTTTGATTCATCCGAACCATCATTATCAAGAGCCGTGCCATCTTCATCTGTATCTACGTCAATATCCATTACATCGGTTTCCGAAAGGTCGTCCTCGTCTTTCATAACCTTGGCCACAGCGGCGATAGAATCATTTTCCCTCAGGTTGATCAACTTGACACCTTGAGTAGCCCGGCCCATGACCCTCAAATCTTCCACACTCATTCTAATGGCGATACCGGATTTATTTATTATCATTAGGTCATCCGAGTCGGAAACGTTCTTGATGGCCACCAAACCTCCGGTTTTCGATGTGATAGAAATGGTCTTAACACCTTTCCCTCCGCGATTCGTAATACGATAATCGTCGATGCTTGAACGCTTACCGTAACCATTCTCGGATACTACAAGAATATCGTCCTCAAAATCATGGACGGATACCATCCCGATTACTTCATCTTGATCGTCTGCCAATGTAATGCCGCGAACACCAGATGCATTCCGGCCCATAGGTCTAGTCTTACTTTCTTCAAAACGTATCGCTTTGCCCGATTTAAGCCCCAGGAATATTTCACTGGTACCAGTGGTCAGCTTGGCTTCTAATAGCTCGTCTCCTTCCCGGATACCTATAGCGTTGATACCATTTTGTCTCGGTCTGGAGTATTGCTCCAAAGAGGTCTTCTTGACCGTACCCTTTTTGGTTGCCATTATGACATAATGACTGTTGACGTATTCCTCGTCCTTTAAATCTTGGGTACAAATAAACGCTTTGACGTTATCATCTTGCTCTATATTAATAAGGTTTTGAATGGCACGCCCTTTAGAAGTTCGGCTTCCTTCCGGAATTTCAAAGACCCGCATCCAGAAACATTTTCCTTTTTGAGTAAAGAACAACATATATTGGTGGTTGGTACCTACAAAGAGGTATTCCAAGAAGTCTTCATTTCGTGTTGATGATGCCTTCTGGCCTACTCCCCCCCTATTCTGTGTCTTATATTCAGAAAGCGGTGTTCTTTTGATATAACCTGCATGGGAAATCGTAATTACCACCTGCTCATCGGGAATCATATCTTCAATACTAAGGTCTCCACCTGCCAGATTGATTTCGGACCTTCGCTCATCGCCATATTTTTCCTTGATCTCAAGAAGCTCGTTCTTGATGATTTCCATACGACGCTCTTTCTTGTCTAAAATATCCTTCAAATCGGCGATGGTCTTGATCAGTTCATCGTATTCCGATCGAAGTTTGTCCTGTTCCAGCCCGGTCAACTGCCTTAAGCGCATTTCTACGATGGCCTTTGCTTGTAGCTCGGTCAATTTGAAACGTTCTATCAATCGCTCCCTTGCCTCATCTGCATTGGAAGAAGCCCTAATTATGGCAATAACCTCATCGATATTGTCAGAAGCTATGATGAGCCCTTCGAGGATATGGGCCCGCTCTTCCGCTTTTTTAAGCTCAAATTTCGTACGCCGTACGACCACCTCGTGACGATGTTCCACAAAATGGTGGATCATGTCTTTTATATTTAACAGCTCCGGGCGACCCTTGACCAAGGCTATATTGTTCACACTGAACGAAGATTGAAGCGCCGTATATTTATAAAGCGTGTTCAATACAATATTAGGTATGGCGTCACGCTTCAAAATATATACGATGCGCATGCCTTTTCTATCGGACTCGTCGCGAATTGTTGAAATGCCTTCGATTTTCTTATCGTTAATAAGATCAGCCGTTTTCTTGATCATATCGGCCTTATTGACCTGATAAGGAATCTCCGTAACCACAATCGACTCACGGCCCTGTACTTCCTCAACGACCGCTTTAGCCCTAATTTTTACGCGACCCCTTCCAGTATGGAAGGCTTCTTTAACCCCGTCATAGCCATAAATGATGCCCCCGGTAGGAAAATCAGGTGCTTTGATATGCTTAATAATCTCATCAATTTCGATGTCTGGGTTGTCGATGTAGGCCACGGTTCCATCGACCACTTCGGAAAGGTTATGTGGGGGCATATTGGTAGCCATACCTACGGCAATACCCGAGGCCCCGTTAACCAATAAGTTAGGAACACGTGTGGGAAGCACCGTAGGCTCTTGCAATGAATCGTCAAAATTGAGCTGGTGATTGACGGTATCCTTATCGATATCCGCCAACATATCGTCGGCAATCTTTCGCATTCTTGCCTCGGTATATCGCATAGCTGCAGGACTATCCCCATCTACGGAACCGAAATTTCCTTGACCATCTACCAACATGTAGCGTAGGCTCCATTCCTGGGCCATACGTACCATTGAATCGTAGACCGAAGTGTCACCATGAGGGTGGTACTTACCCAAAACCTCACCTACGATACGGGCCGATTTCTTGTGGGCACTGGTCGAACGAACACCCAATTCGTACATTCCGTAAAGTACTCTTCGATGTACCGGTTTAAGACCGTCCCTGACATCGGGTAGAGCACGTGACACAATGACCGACATCGAGTAATCGATGTAGGCCGATTTCATTTCTTCTTCGATATTAATCGGAATCAATTTTTCACCTTCCGCCATCTGAAAATTTAGGTTTAAATTTTAATTAAAAAAACATGCCAATATACGTAAAATCATAGCTTCCAAACCAATTACAGATTACTTTATTGAACAATTTATCAACACCGTCACCCCCCCATTGCGTTAATAATTACTTCGTTAAATTTTTTGTGAATCATTTCTTTTTTCGTCATTTCACATTAGTTTATCGAATAATAGGTATGCTATTTGCGTTAGATTAGTATAGTTTTACTAATTTTATAGATGAAAGGATAATTTTATGGATGATAATTTTTCACCTAGAGTAAAGGATGTTATTGCATATAGTAAGGAGGAAGCGTTGCGCCTAGGTCACGATTTTATTGGAACAGAGCATCTTATGTTGGGCCTTTTAAGAGATGGAAATGGTAAGGCAATCAGTATTCTAGATGCCTTGGAGGTGGATCTTGATCATTTACGACGAAAAGTAGAGATTTTAAGCCCTTCCAATCCGAATCCTACTACTGCTCAAAAAGATAAAAAGAACTTACACTTGACACGTCAAGCCGAAAGGGCCTTGAAAACCACTTTTTTAGAGGCTAAATTATTTCAAAGTTCTTCTATCAATACGGCACATTTGTTATTGTGCATTTTAAGAAACGAAAACGACCCTACGACTAAGCTACTTCACAAATTGAAGGTAGACTACGATGGGGTCAAAGAACAGTTCAAGTTCATGATAACGAGCGATGACGATATTGTCGATGCCCCCACTTCGGAATCTTTCCCTAGCGATAATGATGAAGGTGGTGATGGTAAGGAATCGAGTTTTGGTGCGACTACGGGCCAAAAAGGAAACAAAAAATCGAAAACACCGGTGCTCGACAACTTCGGGCGCGATTTGACGCGACTCGCAGAAGAAAACAGGCTCGACCCAGTAGTCGGAAGAGAAAAGGAAATAGAACGTGTTTCCCAGATTTTAAGTCGCCGAAAAAAGAACAACCCTCTTCTCATTGGAGAGCCCGGAGTCGGCAAAAGTGCCATAGCCGAAGGTTTGGCCCTTCGTATTATCAATAAAAAGGTCTCTCGTATTCTTTACAATAAAAGGGTAGTCACCCTAGATCTTGCGTCATTGGTAGCCGGAACAAAATATCGGGGCCAATTCGAAGAGCGTATGAAGGCCGTAATGAACGAGCTAGAAAAGAACGACGATGTCATTCTTTTTATTGATGAAATCCATACTATTGTAGGAGCTGGAGGGGCTACAGGTAGCCTTGATGCCTCGAATATGTTCAAACCGGCTCTAGCTCGTGGAGAAATACAATGTATCGGAGCCACTACCCTCGATGAATATCGCCAGTATATTGAAAAAGATGGAGCCCTTGAACGCCGTTTCCAAAAAGTAATCGTCGAGCCCACTTCAGTAGAAGAGACCATTGAAATTTTAAAAAATATAAAAGGGAAATACGAGGACCATCATAATGTACTTTATACCGAAGAAGCTATATTGGCCTGTGTTAAGTTAACGAACCGATACATGACGGATCGATACCTCCCAGACAAGGCCATTGATGCGCTTGACGAAGCCGGATCACGCGTACACATTGTCAATATGGACGTGCCCAAGCAAATTTTAGAACTTGAAAAGCAGCTTGAAGATGTGCGGGAACTAAAGAATACCGTGGTAAAAAAACAGAAATATGAGGAGGCCGCGAAACTTCGCGATGATGAGAAGCGATTGGAAAAAGATTTAGCAACTGCCCAAGAAAAATGGGAAGAAGACAGCAAACAGCATAAAGAAACAGTCACCGAAGATAATGTGGCCGATGTCGTTTCCATGATGAGCGGTATTCCCGTAAACAGGATTGCGCAGACCGAAAGCAATAAACTCGCAGAACTTCCACATTTAATCAAATCGAATGTTATCGGCCAAGACGAGGCGGTCGCCAAAGTGGCAAAAGCCATTCAGCGAAATAGAGCTGGGCTCAAAGACCCTAACAAACCGATCGGCTCATTTATATTCTTAGGGCAGACCGGTGTCGGAAAAACACAGCTGGCCAAAGTTCTTGCCAAGGAACTATTTGACTCTGAAGATGCCCTGATACGCATCGATATGAGTGAATACATGGAGAAATTCGCTATTTCAAGGTTGGTAGGAGCACCTCCTGGATATGTAGGTTATGAAGAGGGAGGTCAACTTACGGAAAAAGTAAGACGTAAACCTTACTCCGTAATCTTATTGGATGAAGTTGAAAAAGCACATCCTGATGTATTCAATATGTTGTTACAGGTTCTAGACGATGGATATTTAACCGATAGTTTGGGACGAAAGATTGATTTCCGAAATTCGATCATTATCATGACATCCAATATCGGGGCAAGAAAACTGAAAGATTTTGGTCAAGGTATAGGTTTCGGTACATCGGCAATGAAATCGCAGGAAGATAGCCATCAAAAAAGTGTAATCGAAGGTGCGCTTAAAAAAGCGTTCGCTCCTGAGTTTTTGAACAGAATCGATGACGTTGTGGTATTTAATTCACTGGAACGTGAAGACATTCACAAGATTATCGATATCGAACTAGAAAAGCTTTACGCTCGAATTATGGATATAGGTTATCATTTAAGCCTATCCGACAAGGCGAAAGACTACATCGCAGAGAAAGGTTTTGACAAACAATACGGAGCTAGACCGCTGAAAAGGGCCATACAGAAATATATTGAAGATACCCTGGCCGAAGAAATCGTAAATTCAAAACTTGAAGAAGGCGATAGTATCTATATGGACCTAGATGAGAAAAAAGAAGAGCTTACCATAGAAATTAAAAAAGCAGAAAAATCTTCAAAAACCTGATGGTCGGTAAGAAATTTACCTTAAGGGAGTCATTAATTTGAGCTCCCTTTTTTTGTGTAAAAAAATAAAATCGTAAGAAAAAAGAACGTCAAAATTCTACCAAAAGCCGTATAAACGATATTTCCGCTTTTAATCTATTTTTTTTTTCAATACCTGACCAGACATCTACATTCGTTGCAGACACTATAATCTATATAAAATGAATGTGAGGCAACACAAAAAGACCGTTATTGTTCGGGAATATCAGTTGGATGTTGGAAAAATACAGGTTTTTGAAAATTACATGGTTTCGACCTTTGATGAAGGTGCGACCCTTACCCTTGAAAGGGCCTATCAAATAATTGGCATTTCTGAAATCCATTTCCGAAATAAGAATTTCGGCTTAATTAGCCTTCGTAAAAATGCCTTTGCCGTCGACCCAACTATTTACACATATCTTCGTCAATTGGACAACCTAAAAGCCTTTGCTGTGGTATCGGTCAAAGAAATCGACATGCATAATTTCAAGATCGAGAAAATGTTCTATAAGAAATCGATGAAATTCTTCATAGAATATAATAATGCATTGGCCTGGGTAAAACGAAGAATACGATCTAAGACATAATTGGTTCCTAAAAAACATGATTCATTCAAATAGCCCGCTTTTTGGGCTATTTTTATTTCTGACCGTGCTCTTCCGTATCCTGGTCTTTGTTCTCCATGACAAAAAGATCCAGAAAAGCTTCACCTAACCCTTCAATTACATTAGAAGCAGTGAGCGATTGGTACCCTGTCTTTTCTACTTTGATATCGGCCGATCTACCATGTAGATAAACTCCGAAAACCGTTGCTTCAAGTGGTTCGTAACCTTGAGCGATCAAGCCGGTTATAATCCCCGTTAAGACATCACCGGTACCTCCAGAACCCATTCCTGGATTTCCCGTGGTGTTGATATAGCCCTTATCATTATAAAGAGTAATGGTGTGCGCCCCTTTTATCAGTAGAATACAATCGTATTCTTTCGCGAATTGCTTTGCCTTATCGACCTTTTGAAAATCATCTTTCCAACCTCCGATAAGCCTTTCTAGTTCCTTAGGGTGAGGGGTCAAAACTGTTTTAGCAGGAAGCTCCTTTAAGAGTTCCTCGTTTTCGGAAAGTAAGTTCAAACCATCTGCGTCAATCACCAAAGGCAGGGTGTTTTTTTTCAAGAATTCGGAGAAAGCCTTACCCGTTTTCTTATCCTTTCCTATACCCACCCCAATGCCGACCACCGAAGGTCGTATATCAAATTGTATATCTGATATATACCTTTCACCGGCATCTGTCAAAACCATCGCTTCCGGTAAATTGGTCTGAAGGGGAAGATAGCCACATCGGGGAACGTATGCCGTAACCAAGCCACTGCCTGCCAAAAGACAAGCCTTTGAAGCTAAATGTACAGCCCCGATCTTACCGTAACTTCCACCCACGATCAAACTATGGCCAAATGTACCCTTATGTGAAAACTTTTTCCTTGGGATATACATGCCCAGCACCTCGCTTTTTCCAATTAATTCGAAATTTGTCTGGGTTTTTGAAAGGAAGTCTTGGTCAAGACCAATATCCAATAATTCCCATTGATCCGTAAATATTGCGGTCTGAGGCAAGAAAAATACCAACTTAGGTACCTGAAAACTCAAGGTATAATTCGCTTTCAGTACCGCTTCTTCGGAATCGGGCACCTTGTCGGTAAACAATCCGGAGGGCATATCGACAGCGAGTATAAAGGCATCTGAAGCTTCTATATGAGAGAACAATTTGGCTACCCAATCATCCGGTGCACGGTTAAGTCCGATACCGAAGATCGCATCAACAATAATATCATCCTTTCCTAGCACCGGGAATTTACTACCCTCCTCTAAAAATTCTGGCCAGACCTTTCTTTCCTTTAGACGCTCTAAGTTGGTTAGAAAATCTTCAGAGCGATTTTTACTATAGTTAACGACATAGACCATTATATTATAACCATGTTCTTTAAGAAGCCTAGCCAATGCCAATCCGTCACCCCCGTTATTACCGATCCCACAAAACAAATTTATCTTTACCTGTGCACCCTGTAGGCGCGCGTGCATCCAACTGAAGAGTTGTTCGGCGGCCCTTTCCATAAGTTCATCACTCGTTAGTCCTTGACTTTTCATCGTATTTTTGTCGGCTGCATAAATCTGTTCTGCGGTGTATATCTTCATTTTAGCGTGTTTCTATTGATTTTAAATCCAACGTATCTTAAGGATTTAGATGGTGGAGAATGTATTCCACGAATTACTAACAATAAAAAATTTGATTAAGAATGCAAAAGTACTACATTTGGTGCTTTCAAATTTCAATGTACCACTATACCGCGAACATATCCACTGAATTTTTCTTCACGACCAATGGTTCCATCACCACATTTGGCACAACAACCCCTTTGGGGTAAGCAATTCAATAATCGTTCGTTATCGCGTTTTATCGCTTCTAGGAATTCCACAAGTTTCAATAAAAAGTTATGAAAGTTCTAAAATTCGGGGGCACCTCGGTTGCCAACGCCAACACTATTTTTTCGGTCAAAGATATCGTAGCCCAAACGGCTGCCGATAAAATAATCGTAGTGGTATCGGCTTTTGGCGGTATTACAGATCTCTTACTCCAAGGGGCACGTCAAGCGGCACAGCAGGATGAGACCTATAAATCCGTATTACAAGAAATTGAAGACAGACACTTGTCAACGGCTAAGGAACTAATTGCCATTAACGCCCAAAGCAAGGTGCTGAGCAAGGTTAAAAGTGAGCTAAACACCTTAGAGACACTGCTTGACGGAGCTTATCTAATTGGAGAGATTACCCCTAAACTTTCCGATAAAATCGTGAGCTACGGAGAACTTTTATCGTCTTATATTATCAGCGAATACCTCATTCAAGAAAATCTCGATGCCCGCCAAGTAGATAGTAGAACAATCATTAAAACGGACGATATAAATGGACGTGCAACGGTCGATTTTAAGTTGACGAATGATAATTGTGTTCACTTTTTTTCAGAAGTTCCCCAAAGCATTGTAGTGATGCCCGGTTTTATCGCCTCTTCGAAAAACGGAAATTCGACTACGCTAGGCCGTGGAGGTTCAGATTATACGGCCGCCATTATTGCTGCGGCCTTAGATGCAGAAGTTTTGGAGATTTGGACCGATGTGAGTGGCATGTATACTGCAAATCCGAAGCTTGTAAAACAGGCGAAGGCCATTCCGCATATCTCCTTTGAAGAAGCTATGGAGCTGTCTCATTTCGGGGCAAAAGTTCTTTACCCGCCAACGATACAACCTGTATTGGCCAAAGGCATCTCTATCCATATTAAAAACACCTTTCAAGCCGAGGATGCCGGAACACTTATTACGAAAAGTAAAAATGAAAAAGGGAAGACCGTTCGGGGAATTACACACGTAGGCGATATGGCACTACTCTCTTTAGAAGGACCTGGAATGGTCGGTATACCAGGTATTTCAAAGCGGTTTTTTGAAGTATTGTCACAAGCAGGTATTAGTGTGGTCTTTATAACACAAGCCTCTTCCGAACATTCTATTTGTGTAGGTATTTCAGCCAGCGATATCGAATATGCGGTAAAAACGGTCAACTCAGCCTTTGAATATGAAATTGAACGAGGACGTATAAAGCCTGTAATCGCCGAAAAAGAATTAGCCATTATCGCTTTGGTCGGTGACAACATGAAGCACCACCAAGGTCTCAGCGGGAAAATGTTCAGTACCCTTGGCCGAAACAATGTAAACATCCGTGCTATTGCCCAAGGAGCTTCAGAGCGCAATATTTCGGCAGTAATTGACCAAAACGATGTCAAAAAAGCATTGAATTCCCTGCATGAAGAATTTTTTGAGGAAAATGTCAAACAGTTGAACCTATTTGTCATGGGAGTCGGCAATGTGGGTTCAAAATTCTTAGCGCAACTACAGCAACAGCGCTCCTTTTTAAAAGAGAACCTGAAGTTGAACCTCCGTGTCATCGGTATCTCGAATTCAAGAACCATGGTTTTTGATGAAGGTGGTATTTCCTTAAAAAACTGGGAAGAACTTCTGAGCGAGGGACAAAAAGCGGACAAAGCCGAATTTTTTGAGATCGTAAAGCGCCTAAATTATCGTAATTCCATTTTCGTCGACAACACTGCCAGTGCAGAAGTAGCGTCTACCTATGACCGATATTTAGGCCATAGTATCTCTGTAGTCACATGTAATAAGATTGCATGCTCGGCAGATTATGACAACTATCGCAAGCTCAAAGCCCTGGCACGGGAGTTCAATGCCCCTTTTCTCTTTGAGACCAATGTGGGTGCAGGCTTACCGATTATAGACACTTTGAAGCACCTAATAGCCTCTGGGGATAAGGTGCTTAAAATACAAGCAGTTCTATCAGGTAGCCTTAATTTTGTTTTCAACAATTTTAATGATAGCACCACCTTTTACGAAGTTGTAAGACGGGCGCAAGAAGAAGGCTATACCGAGCCTGATCCAAAAATAGACCTGAGCGGTATTGATGTCATGCGTAAAATTCTCATCTTGGCACGTGAAAGTGGAAACCAACTGGAAATTGAAGATATTGAGAATCAAGCTTTTCTTCCTGAAGAAAGCTTGGCTACTGAAACCAATGATGAGTTTTTCATCTCCCTAAAAAAGTATGAAAATGATTTTCAACAAGTATATAGCGAAGCCGTTGAGGCCGATAGCAAATTAAAGTATGTGGCTCAATACGAAAACGGAAAAGCGAGTGTTGGACTGCAAAAGATACCTCGGGGCCATGATTTTTATAACTTGGAAGGAAGCGATAATATCGTGTTGTTCTATACGGAAAGATACCCCGACCAACCCATGATCATAAAAGGTGCCGGTGCGGGTGCAGAGGTTACGGCTTCAGGAATTTTCGCGGACATTATTCGAATCGGCAACTTTTAGAATTCCATCTATTTTTAGGTGCTGATCAAAATTAATCGTAAACCTATCTTGTAATGATGAAAGAAGAAATCAAAGTGTTCTGCCCGGCCACCATCGCCAACATCTCTTGTGGGTTTGACGTCTTGGGCGTTGCCTTGGATTCGGTCGGAGACGAAATGGTTGTTCGAAAGGTTCCTAGCAAAGGAGTTCACATCACAAAATTGACTGGACAGGATCTTCCAACTGAAACGCATCTGAACGTAGCGGGAGTGGCCGCCCTATCGCTATTGGCAGAGTGCGACTATGACGGTGGATTTGAAATTGAGATCTTCAAAAAAATAAAAGCCGGTAGTGGAATTGGCAGCAGTGCCGCCAGTTCTACGGGTGCCGTCTGGGGCATGAACGCCTTAATGGGAAACCCTTTTTCAAAGCTGGAACTTGTAAAGTTTGCGATGGAAGGCGAACGTTTGGCCAGTGGTGTGGCCCATGCCGACAACGTAGCTCCTGCCCTATTTGGTGGTTTTACGCTGGTACGGAGCTACGATCCTTTGGATATTGTTCCCATAAATAGTCCTCCCGAGCTATTTGCCACTGTAATCCACCCCCAAATCGAAGTGAAAACTTCAGATTCAAGAAAAATATTGAAAACTACACTTTCCTTGGCCGATGGCATAAAGCAATGGGGCAACGTGGGCGGTCTGATCGCGGGGCTATATACGGAAGATTATGCGCTTATCGGTCGCTCTTTGGTTGATCATATTGTTGAGCCTATACGTTCGATCTTAATTCCTGGGTTCGACAAAGTAAAATCAAGCGCACTGGAAGCCGGTGCTTTGGGCTGCGGGATTTCCGGTTCCGGTCCCTCAATCTTTTCTTTTAGCAGGGGATCGGAAACTGCCAGAAAGGTAGCCGATGCTATGAAGGACGTGTATCAAAAAATTGGAATTGACTATGATGTTCATGTATCTAAAATCAATACGCTGGGCATTAGAGAGATTTAACGATAATGCGAAGGACCTGTACTGGACGGGCAACGGAACTAGTATGATCCATCACCCCTCATCAACTACTCAATAAAATCGAAACATCACGCATTCATGAAATTTTATAGCCTCAATCAACAAGCTCCAAAGGTCTCCTTTAAAGATGCAGTAATCAAAGGCATCGCACCCGACCGTGGCCTCTATTTCCCAGAGCGCATTACACCGTTACCCAATTCTTTTTTTGAGCATATAGAAAAACTCTCTAACGAAGAAATAGCATTTCAGGCCATACATGATTTTGTTTCAGAAGATATTCCAGACCCTACCTTAAGGAACATTTTACAAGAAGTGCTGGACTTTGATTTTCCCGTGAAGGAGATTGAAGAAAACACTGGGGTCTTAGAACTTTTTCATGGCCCGACCATGGCCTTTAAAGATGTAGGTGCCCGTTTTATGGCCAGATGTCTAGGCTATTTTTCCCGTGGTGAAGATTCCGAGGTAACCGTGTTGGTTGCCACTTCAGGAGATACCGGAGGAGCGGTTGCCAATGGTTTTTTAGGCGTAAAGGGGGTGAATGTAGTCATATTGTACCCCAAAGGAAAGGTTAGCGAAATTCAGGAAAGACAATTAACCACTTTGGGCCAAAACATTACCGCACTCGAAGTGGAAGGCACTTTTGACGACTGCCAGAAAATGGTGAAAACAGCTTTTTTGGATGAGGAGATTTTGAACGAGATGCAGCTAACCTCGGCAAATTCGATCAATGTGGCGCGTTGGCTGCCGCAATTATTCTATTTTCTGTTCGCCTACAAACAGACCAAAGCCAAAACTAGGAAAATAGTCTTTTCAATTCCCTCGGGCAATTTCGGAAACATCTGTGCAGGAATGGTCGCACAAAGTCTGGGAATGCCTTGTGACCATTTCATAGCCGCCACCAACGTCAATGACACCGTACCCGAATTTATGAAGACCCAGGCCTATCGGCCCAAACCATCAACCGCAACCATTTCAAATGCTATGGATGTAGGCGACCCCAGTAATTTTATTCGTATTCGGCATCTTTACCGGGACAATTTCGAGGAGCTTTCAAAAAACCTGTCGTCCTATTCATTTACAGATGTGGAAACTAAGAAAGCTATGCTTGAAATATTCAAACAAACCCATTATGTCACCGACCCACACGGGGCGGTGGGGTATCTAGGTTTAAAAAAGTACCAAGAGAAACATTCAGATGCCTACGGTATTTTTCTGGAGACGGCACATCCCGTAAAATTTCTTCCTGTCGTTGAGGAAACCCTCGGATTAACTCCCGAAATACCTCCTCAGATAGAAAGGGTGATGCATCGAAAAAAAGTCTCCATCCCCATCAGGGACTACCAAGGTTTAAAAGTCTATTTGTTAAAGCGATAAGTTAGTACGTTCTATCCAATAGGAATCAATCCAGTTGAGGAAGCTTAAACTCATCTAGTGGACTTGCTTTTGCCATGGTTGCTTCTATAGCTTCAGTGGTTCTTGGTGCCAAAGCCGATAAGTTTACCGGTCCGTCTTTTGTAATCAGAATATCATCTTCGATACGGACAGCTATGCCCCACCATTTTTCATCACAATCGCTACCTTCAGGAATATAGATACCGGGTTCTACAGTGATTACCGTATTTTCTTGAAAAGGCTTGTACGTACCGCGATCGTGTACATCGAGGCCTAAATAGTGTGATGTACCATGAGGAAAGTATATTTTAGCATCCTCCTCTTTTTCAATAATACCTAACTTCATCAATCCCTCCGTTACGACTTTGCTTGCCGCTTGCCCTGGAGCTTGGAAAGGAGCCCCGACCACACTGGCCTTTATACCCGCTTCTTGGGCGTTATAAACAATATCATATATCTGTTTCTGTTCGGCCGTAAACTTACCACTGGCGGGAATCGTACGTGTTACATCCGCAGTATATCCATGATATTCGGCACCTAAGTCCATTAATACCAGATCATCATTACCAACCTCTGGCTTATTATTTTCAATATAGTGAAGTATACATCCATTATTGCCCCCTCCAACGATAGACGGATACCCTTCATATTCGGCCCCATATTTCTTGTATACGAATTCGTGAACCCCTTGTATCTCGGTTTCCGACATATGCGGGTGCATGGCTTTCATAACCTCTATTTGGCCAACCGAGGAGATTTCTATGGCTTTTTTCAACAAGACCATTTCTTCTTGGGTCTTGGTTTCACGCAGGGTGTTCATAATTTCGCTTAGCGCAGCCGAATTTAAATTGTTCCCTTGTAACTCCATCGTTACTTTTTGCTTGATTTCGTCTCGAACTTTATCATCGTCTGCATTTACAAAACCGGTCAATAACGCATCTTCCTTCAAATCTTCATAATAATTCAAATAACGTCCCAGGGTTTGGGCCACATTCGCACTATTTTGAATATCGGTAGATTTTACCATGGAATACAAACGCTGCTTGGTAGCATCATAGTTTGAAGGGTAATTCGCTTTTTCCTTGAAAGTTTTGATCAGATCGAACAGATCGGCTTTACCCTGTGCATCGCGATAATCATTTTTAAAATCGAAAAAAAGTACGGTATCAAAAGACGAATAGTCTATAGGGGCGTCTTGAAACTCCTTACCGTTGAGGGCCATTTCAAAACCCAATTTGTTCTTGGCTCCTTCTACACCGAGGCGTTTCCCATTCCATTGCTCGGCTTTTGGATCACGTTCCTGTACATATAAAATTTCGTTGTAAGTATTCCCTTTCGAACCCTTTTGATTCTCTGAAAAAATAACTAGAACGGCATTCGGTTCTTTATACCCTGTCAAATAATAAAAATCAGGATCTTGGTGATATATATAATCAACATCATTGGCTCGGTTTCGTTGTGCATTGGCAAAAAATACCGCGACACTGTTCGCTGGCATCATATCACGTACAGCGTCCCTTCTTTCTTTATGAAAATCGGCAGGTAAGAAATCGGTTGGCTCTTCTTGACCGAATAATGCTATATTGAACAATCCCAAAATATTAATAAGTAAAAAAATTATCTTCTTCATATTTAAGTCTCAAGATTTTACTGCTTCAAAAAGAAACAAAAAAGATGTGCCCTAATGGCACATGAAACACAAAGATTATACAAAACATAACAATTGGCAATTATTCTATACCTAAATAATTCAATAGCTTTGCACAATCAAAAGTCAAAAGTACAATGAAAAATACAGCTTTAAGCCAAACCCACGAAAGTCTAGGTGCAAAAATGGTGTCTTTTGCCGGTTTTAATATGCCCGTTTCTTACGAAGGAGTAAATATTGAACATGATACCGTGCGCAAAGGGGTGGGTGTTTTCGACGTATCCCACATGGGTGAATTTTTGATTGAAGGTCCACATGCCTTGGCTTTGATTCAAAAGGTAACCTCTAACGACGCTTCGGTCTTGAGTGTCGGAAGGGCCCAGTACAGTTGCCTTCCAAACGAAACCGGTGGAATTGTTGATGACCTGATCGTGTACCGGATCAAAGATGAAACCTATCTTCTGGTGGTCAACGCCTCCAATATTGATAAAGACTGGAACCATATAGCCAAATACAATGAAAAAATAGGGGCAGTGATGCGTAATTTGTCGGATGACTATTCATTACTGGCTATTCAAGGCCCGAAAGCTATCGAAGCGATGCAGCCCTTGACTTCGGTCGACTTAACTGGAATCAAATTCTATAATTTTGTCGTCGCGGATTTTGCCGGAATTGATTACGTGATCATTTCAGCAACGGGGTATACCGGTTCTGGAGGCTTCGAGATTTACTGTAAAAACAGTGAGGTACAACAGGTATGGGATCGGGTTTTTGAAGCAGGAAAAGCTTTTGACATCAAACCCATTGGTCTTGCCGCAAGGGATACGCTTCGCCTCGAAATGGGCTATTGTCTCTACGGAAACGACATTGACGATAGCACCTCACCTTTAGAGGCAGGCCTGGGGTGGATTACGAAATTCTCAAAAGACTTCGTAAACAGCGAGGCGCTTGCCCGTGAAAAAGAAAAAGGCGTATCGCGCAAACTCATCGCTTTTGAATTGAACGAAAGAGGTATCCCACGAAAGGGGTACGATATCGTAGACGATCAAGGAAACGAAATCGGGAAGGTGACTTCGGGCACTATGTCACCCTCGTTAGGTACGGGAATCGGCCTTGGTTATGTACCGACCGAGTTTTCTAATATAGAAACAGTCATTCATGTACGGATCCGTAAAAACTTGATTCCCGCGACCGTAGTAAAACTCCCGTTCTACAAAGGCCTATGATCGCATACCAAACTATCCTAAATGATATTTTTTCTGATATCAAAAACACCGAAGACCGAGGCAAAGTAGCTTCTTATATTCCCGAGCTTGGAAAAATCGACAAGGACAAGTTTGGAATGCATCTTATCGATACCAACGGAAGGGGCTATTTCAAGGGAGATTCGGAAGAACTGTTTTCAATTCAAAGTATTTCGAAAGTGCTTTCGCTAGCCATGGCCCTAGGTCTTGTAGGTGAGAATCTATGGCAGAGGGTCGATGTGGAACCCTCAGGAGATCCTTTTAACCACCTATCTTTATTAGAGCAGGAAAATGGAATACCAAGAAACCCTTTGATCAATGCGGGAGCCATCGTAGTTGCCGACATTTTGGTAACCCACCTGAAGAATCCGAAAGAAGATTTCAAAAAGTTCATATGCAAAGTCGCTGGCGACCCTCATATCGACTTCGACCCAAAAGTAGCGAAATCTGAGAAGGAAACTGGCTTTAAAAACTTTGCCGCAGCAAATTTGCTTAAATCCTATGGCAATCTAAAAAATGACGTATCGGAAGTTCTAGACTTTTATTTTCATCAGTGTGCTATAGCCATGAGCTGTACGCAATTGGCAAAAACTTTTTTCCTGTTTAGTAATAGAGGCCAATGCATGCAAGGCCAAACGTATCTGAATATCAACCAAGTAAAACGGATTAACGCGATCATGCTTACCTGTGGCTTTTATGATGAAGCAGGTGAATTTGCCTTTAGGGTAGGCCTTCCTGGAAAAAGTGGGGTCGGTGGTGGAATTGTTGCCCTACTGCCCGACCAATTTTGTGTAGCAACTTGGTCACCAGGCCTAAACATGAAGGGAAATTCAAAACTCGGGATGCGAGCACTTGAGAAATTGACCTCAGATTCAGGTCTATCAATATTCTGATTTGGAACAAAAGAAAATTTTAATTCTAGGGGCGAGTGGTTTTTTGGGCAATGCGATTTACAAAGAGCTATGCAACTACTATGATACCTATGGCACCTATTTTTCCGCAAGACGATCTTTTGAAGCCAATCAACAGTTTTTATCGTACAATATAGAAGAAGACGATGTGTTTGAAATCTTGGAGAAAGTTCGGCCCCAAATCATAGTGTCTGCATTGCGTGGTAATTTCGCAGCCCAGATTCAAGCACATCAGCACATTACCGAATATCTTCAAAGAAATGAGTGCACCCTTTATTTTCTTTCTTCGGCTAACGTATTTGACGCCTACACGAAGTACCCCTCCTATGAATATGATAAAACCCTTTCAGAAAGTGTCTACGGCCGATTGAAAATTAAAATAGAAAATATGCTCCTCCGATTACCTGTGGAAAAAATGGGAATTTTACGTCTTCCTATGGTTTTTGGCAATAGTTCACCACGAATAAAAGAGATTAAAAGATGTATATGGGACAACGAACCCGTGGAAGTTTTCCCCAACCTGATTCTGAACGTCACGCATGATGATAAATTGACACAGCAGATCCATTATCTTATAAACCGTAACAAAAAGGGTATTTACCATTTAGGAAGTTATGACCTTGTGCATCACGAAGACTTCATCAAAGAAGTGGTCAATCGTATCGGAAATTTCAATCCGATATATAAACGCGTCTTTACCACCAATGAAGAGCGCTATCTAGCCGTGCTTCCGAAAGACAATAAACTACCGAAAAATTTACAGGTGGCCTATCAAGAAATAGTCGACCATCACATAAGATAGTTATATAATTAAAATTAAACGGCTTACCATTCATAAAAAAAATTAAATCGGCTATCTTATGGTAATAGAATTCAAGGTCAATTGCTAAGGTTTTGGCCGTAACTTTTTCGAACTAATGATTCGAACCTAAATAGATATATCATGGAAAAAATGACTGAAAAAGAAATTGAAAAAAAACTCAACGAACTTGATGGATGGGACTATGTAAATGGAGCCATCGAAACTTCATTCGAATTCAAAAATTTCAAGGAAGCATTCTCTGTAATGACGCGTATCGCCTTTGAATGTGAGGCACAGGGGCACCACCCTGATTGGAACAATGTATACAATACATTACATATTAGACTAAATACCCACGATGCTGATGGAGTGACAGAGAAAGATTTTAAACTGGCCGAAAGCATCGAAGATATCATCGAAAGTGCATAAACGGAAAATGGATCAATTGAGAGGCTATTTTCTTTTGCCCCACTTCTATTTCAATACTTTTATCATCTACAAAATTTGCTAAATTTGCGTAGAGTCCAATTAATTTTAGCTTAATTATGGGAAGAGCTTTTGAGTTTAGAAAAGCACGTAAATTGAAACGGTGGTCGGCCATGTCTAAGGCATTTACCCGCATTGGTAAAGACATTGTCATGGCGGTGAAGGAAGGGGGGCCAGATCCTGATTCGAATTCCAAGCTCAGGGCGGTCATTCAAAACGCAAAGGCCGTCAACATGCCTAAAGATAATATTGAGAGAGCCATCAAAAGGGCTTCCGATAAGAGTTTGGGCGATTACAAAGAGGTACTTTTCGAAGGGTATGCGCCCCACGGCATTGCTGTACTTATTGAGACCGCCACGGATAATAACACGCGCACGGTAGCCAACGTACGAAGTTATTTTAACAAATGTGACGGTAGCCTTGGTACTTCAGGGTCGGTTGAATTCATGTTCGATCATACCTGCAATTTTAGAATTCCGACCGAGGGAATCGACCCTGAGGAATTAGAACTCGAAATGATCGATTACGGAGCGGAAGAAGTATTTGTCGATGATGACGGTATACTTATATATGCACCCTTCGAATCTTTCGGAGCCATTCAAAAAGAACTTGAAAATAGGGAAATCGAAATATTATCTTCTGGCTTTGAACGTATACCCCAGGTAACAAAAAAACTTTCGGAAGAAGAGGCCGCGGAAGTCGAGAAACTACTGGAAAAACTTGAAGAGGATGATGACGTTCAAAACGTCTATCACACCATGGAAGAATAGTGGAAAAAAGAGAGTGGCATATGAGTTTACCCTAATATTTCACTTACTTATCGGTATCACTAACAGAACGGAAGTACCGCCGAGTTTCGAGCTCAGGTCTTTCTTCTTTGTAAACTAATGTAGGTTTTTTCATCCTGAGTATTCTATCACATTTGCTAGATGTAACGTCGGGTCTGTAGTTATTGTACTTAGAAAGATCATCATCACCGTTAAACCAAGCCAAATAGATAGCCGGTAAGTTTAATCCTGCTTCATGGGTAAAGGGGTACCCACCACCGAATCTTGGATTCATCTCTAACACATATATTTTTTCTCCCATTATGAAATAGTCACAGTCCATGATTCCTACATGGCCCATTGCCTTAGATACCCGTTGAGATACCTTATCTATTCTCTCATCGATAACGGATATCGCTTTTTCCGTTTCTCCCGAACGCATGGCTATTTTTTTTCTGGCGAAAGCCCCAAAGTAATTGCCCTCAAAATCATTAATGACATCAACACCATATTCTTCACCCGAAATTTTCTCCTGTAAAATAATAAATTCCTCGTTCGGTGTATGGGCCAAGTCCTTTAAAATACTTTTATTGATTTTCAGTTTTAACAATTCATACAACAAATAGAGCTCTTTTTCATTAGTGGCTTCTTCTATACCTATAGAGCCACTACCCCATCTAGGTTTCAAAATAATCGGATAGGCCACCTCATTTGCGGCTAAGGCCTTCAATAAGGCATCAAGCTTTAAATACGTCTTGGGTGTCGAAATACCCTGGGAACTCAAAAATTTATAGGTCAACCATTTATCACCACATCTGTCAACGACTTCCGCATTTGATATGATAACCCTTGCTCCTAGAGCGTTTAACTCCTCTCGGTGTTTCGATATGATATATAACTCGAGATCATTCAAGGGAATCACAAGATCTACCTTATGTTGTTCGATAATTTTTTTAACTACACTAATATAGCCCTCAGCTCTTAATGGAGGCACCTGAATGGCAATATCGGCATCGGCAAAAGTGGATGCCGCATAATGGCTGTCAATCGCTATCACTTTGCCGGAATGTCCGATTACCTCCTTAAAATAATTTATGAGGTAATTTCTTCGACCGGCACAAGTAAATAAAACCGTCATTTTTATTATTTTAGTGGTTGGTGTTTCAAAAAAAGTCCGGCTGAACTAACAACCATGATAGTGCATTTTTATTCTTTTCATCGGCCGACACGATAAAAAAAGGTACGGCCTACAATACCCAAAATACATATTTTGAACAAATTAGGGGGCATTCCTAGATAATGGGTCAATTTTTTCCGCTGAATTCTACAAATCCTCGATGTTCATCCAAACTATCGGGACCCTCCGAAAACTCTGTTGACTTTGTATCGAAAACTTTTAACATTGTCGACAGTAAAATTTTACAATCCTCTAAAAAGCTTATATTCTCAACATATACTATGTCTAACTCCAACCTTTTGTCCCAATCGATACCATTTCTTCCTGAAATTTGCGCCAAACCTGTAATACCAGGTCTGACACTGTGTCGTTTTCTTTCATTGGTCGTATAGTAAGGCAAATACCTTACTCGTAAAGGTCTGGGGCCAACAAAACTCATATCTCCCTTAAGTACATTGAATAACTGGGGCAGTTCATCTAAAGATGTCTTCCTCAAAAAACGTCCAATACTGGTCATTCTATCATCATCAGGAAGCAAATGCCCCTGAGCATCGGTCTCATCGGTCATGGTTTTGAATTTCACAATCTTAAATATTTGCTCGTTCTTACCTGGTCGTTCTTGGAAGAACAATGGGTTACTTGCATTACCAAACCTTAAAAATAAATAGATAATGATGAAAATTGGTAGGGTTATCAAACTAATCAACAAGGCTATCAAAAAATCAAAAAATGGTTTTATAAAATTCTGATACATAGGCTTTTTCTTTTAGTACTTTAAATCAAACCAAATCGGGTTTGTTTTTATTGTTTAGGTGCTTATTGATAATCAACCTTCGTTTTCCTGAACTCAACTTTGGAATTGTTTCGACATATTTTATGTTTATTTCTGCATCTTCTCCTAAGAACAATTTGAAACGGTCAATAATCTCTCCTTCATTATCGAGGTGTTTTGTTACTGCCAAATTAATAGTATAAATCGCCCTATCAACTTGAACCACTTGAAACTGCTCTATCTCAGCATATGATTCCAAAATATGAATGTTATACCCAGAGGTTACCTTGCCTTTTGTATCTCGTAAAATATCCATTTTTCGGCCCTCAACTTTTGAAAAAACTTTTGTACCCTTAAAATAGGCTCCCTCGCGAGTTGCAATGCCGAAATCACCCGTGTCGTATCGTATCATGGGTACGTGATAATTGTGTAGGTCCGTAACGACAATCCTTCCTAATTCTCCATCGGCCACTGGTACATCTTTTTCAGGATGTAATATCTCAATAAAATAACTGGCCCAATTGATCTGAAGGTTCGGGTTTTCAGGGGAAAGCTGAAGCGACAAAATACCGTTTTCTTGGTTTGAATATCGTAAGTGAACCGGGGCTTTGAAATAATAAACAAGTTTTGCCCTCGTTTCCTCCGTAAGACCCTCTGCCATAGCAATAATCGAAGAAATATTCGTTTCAATCGGTTTTGAATCTATTTTGTCAAGATACCGACAGATATCCCTAAGGGCTGAGGAATAGGCCAAAATCACCTTCGTCGAAGTATCTTTTTTCAAGGTAGTAATAAAGGTATCAAGGTATGCGTCGGAAAAATCGGCCACATTCACCATTTTAATATTTCGCAACCAACTTTTTATTCTTCCCCTTTTGTATTTCGGCAACCATTTTCTAACATAATACAGTCGATATCCAATTTTATAGCCTGCCCTTTCTTGAAAGAAAATGGTATCTGCCCGATTTCTCAATACTTTACCTTTATTCTGAAAACTGATAAAAGGGGTGCCGGAAGAACCACTGGTCGAAACGGTGAACTTCGAACTGTTTTTATAGGCCATGGATTGAAAGTCGTTGAAATTTCCCCTTATTTTGACCTTATCGATTACAGGAAAATCCATGAGCGACGTTGCGCCGCTATAGTCGGCATAAAATGCCGTGGTTTCAGTCGCATGTGCCATAATTTTCATTAGTAAGTCTTTTCTTCTTTCAATGGATCGGGACGTTTCGTACTGCTGCAAAATGAAGCCGATATCTTCATATTCCCTCCGGAGTTTTCCGCCTTTGATCGTATCGACTATCCAGAACACCTTATTCCGTAACTCTTCCAGTACCTTTTTCATAATTCACGTATTTATAGCGAAACTACTATGGTGTTTAGGATTACTTTACAAACTCGTTTTCTTTCCATTCAAAATCTATTTGGCTCATAATCGATATGAAATATATCAGGAAAATATGTTCCTACTTTTGGTGGGATATTCAAGACCACTCTTTTACTAGGTTTACATTAATTTTCTTTAGTTTTTCATTGAAGTTCCTTCAGAATCACCTTCGAGCATTTGTTTAAATAACGGATGTTTGACATAGCCACCATAACCTACCTCACCAATGAATATACCTGGTGTTTGGTTACCTTCCAGAACAACGGGTCCTTCGGACTGAATGGCTACATCCCAGCCTGCCAATCGATTCGGTATATAATTGGCAAATTTTAAGCAAAGTTTAAGGGCTTCTTCAAAATAAGGAACCTTTATACCTTTGAAACTAACCCCCGTGTCGGGATGCATAAAGAACTCATCACCTCCAAAAATCATCGCTCGAATACCCTTGGCGCCGATCACTCCCGTCGCGGAATCAATAGGAACATAAAAACCTCCTGAACTTACATTGTCAATTACGTTTCCTCCGGTACCAAATCTTATCCCGCAGCCCAGAACATGAGCTTCGCCAGTAGAATCAATAAATGTCCCGACTCTTATGGTATTTATACTCGAGGAATAAACCTTTGCAATTTCAGGATGCTGTGTTACCCCTACCTGAAATATGAAAGCTCCCCGAAGTAAATCGTCAATCATACCCTCAATTTTTTCTCCCAGATGTGTAGCATCAATCAAAAAAACCTCTTTTCCCCCGGAACCGCAAAAGGATTTAATAAAAATACGATCGACACCCGACCTTTTAAATATGGTCTCAAAGTACTCGATAATCTCTTGCGGAAATCTAAAAATTCGATGCTTGCCTTCATAAAAAAATCTATCGCCCATATTATATCCCAAGAGTTTTGGCGTTGACAAGCCGTGCTGTTCGCAGAACATTGAAAACAACAACTTATTATCCAGTAGATGAACATAGTGATCTTGATTGTTCTTTTTTGAAAAAACGATTTGCCTATATTGTTTCATATCTATGATACTGTAGATATCCTTATGGTCTTTTCGATAAAAAAACCTCCCAAAATAATGAATTGGAAAGCTTTTTTTATGCATCCAAAGAGCGAAAAACTCACGAATTATTAAAGGGATAGGCTTTTTATTCTTGTCCTTTAAGAAAACCTTTATTCTAAACCATGTCTTTTTATAACTCATTGTTTCTTTAAAAATGTGCACTACTGAAAATCCTTCTATCAACCAGGTGGCGGGCTTCTCTTTAACACCTATTGAAATTTAAAAATGTACATTATTGCCGGCATCTTCTTTCTCAAAAGATAAATGTGAAACTACGGTCAGAAATCTTTAGCTGAAATGGCTTCTCTTTATCGGTGAAATTGGTTCGCAGTATTAAGAATATATCCCTAAACGTAGGTAAAATATCAAGAAATAATTAAAGATTCCGATGAGTTTGACATATAAGTCGAACATTGGTCTATTCATTGCTTTTTTTTACCAACAGTCTAGTTTTCAATGCGAACCAGAAACCTGTTTGACCAACAAAAGGACTATTGCGAAATGACCCCGCTATTTTTAAAGAGGAGGGGCATAATTTTGATTGGCCCCTCCCCTCATAGTAATAGAATGATCTAATTGTCGTATAAATAAATTGAAGATGTGGCCGTCAAATTATTTTCAATTGACGGGGCAACATCACCACTTTGGTCCGAAACATCAGAATAGCCCAGAATCTTTCCGTTACCTACTTCGGCTATTAAAATCATTTTGGTTTTATGATCATAGGACACATCAATAAGGTTGCCCATCATCGTCGAAGGACCCGCAATCCTTATTTGATCTGTAAGGTCAATGGTTCCTCCGTTTTCAGTAGAACTCCATATAGAACGGAAGTCTTGGATAACCTGAAAACCTCATCAGTATTTGCATCTGCGGCATCACCAATGTCGGTCATCATCAAAATATCGTCGGCTTCACTATAATCGATGCCATGGGTTCTTACAATACCTTGAATTGTAATTTGTTCGTCCGTAGCAATCGTACCGTCCGTCTTAGTATTCGTTAAAAAATCTTCGGAAATTGCTAAATCACTCGTATTGTCGACAACAGCCACATGACGGTCTCCCATGAAAGTAATACCCAAAAGGTTACAATTGATGTCAAAGGTGTTTACCAGTTTAAAGGAAGATCCGTCATAACAGTATACATAGAACTTCTTTTTCCCGTTATCCGAGACGACCACACGGTCTCCTAAAACGGTTATCTCCCTCGGACTCATTCAAATCCGCGCTACTAGGAAAATCAGCATTGACAGCACCTCCACACGTCAGGCCCGAGAAATTTGCATAGTTCTCGAGGCTGAGATTCGATCTTGAGGCTTGGACCAAGGACAGGATCTATCAAACCACAGTGGATTATTTTGACCATTACCGGACCTTAGCGCTTAAAATAAATAGGTGAGGTTTTAAAAGTGGGTTAAATCTTTCGGTAAAGGGCTTCCAGTTTATCAGAAGATATTTTTTTTCGCCATTGCTGGCCAAGGGCATTCTCCCACAAGGGTTCCATGGCCAGGGATACTGAAATCATAGTATCGAAATCACTATCGGTCAAAGATTCACAGATTCCCGTAGGAAGTGTTATACCATGTTTTTCCCTCATTTTGTTGAAAAGGGAAACTCCTTGGGGATAATACTCTTCGAGATGTTGAAAAACAAGGCAATTACCAATGCCATGTCGTATACCTAACAGGTACGAAAGTCCATAGCTCATGGCATGTGCCACTCCTACTTGCGAATAGGCAATGCTCATGCCCCCATGCCAAGAGGCCATCATCAGTTTGTCGCGCGATTCAGCCGCATCAAGGTTTCCTAGGTATACTTCCTTACAAAGCTCGAGGGCCTTTTCCCCGTAACTTTGACTAAAGGCATTAAGATAGGTACCATTCAGTGATTCAATACAATGTATATAGCAATCCATTCCTGTATAAAACCATTGTTCTTTAGGGACACCTTTGGTAAGATCGGGGTCTAAGACGACTTGATCGAAGGTCGTAAAATCGGAGTTGATGCCCAATTTTCTTTGGGGACCTGAAAGCACGGTAGTTCGCGATACCTCGGCACCGGTACCGCTGAGGGTCGGGATACCTACATGGTAAATGGCCGGTTTTTGAACTAAGTCCCAACCTTGATAGGTTGAGGCACTCCCTTTATTGGTGAGCATTAATGACACGGCCTTTGCCATATCAAGCAACGTACCTCCGCCAATACCCACTATGCCCGAAGGCATTTCGGCGAAATCATGCACTATTTTTTGTACTAAGATATCTACTTGGGATGTTTTAGGTTCCTCGTCGGCCGGGACAAAAATAATTTGGTCTATGAATAACAATGGGATTCTGTCAATCAATGAACTACCTTCAAAAACAGCATCGACCAAAAAAATAAAAGGGGCGTCGGCATGCCGTCTCTTAGACATCAATATATCTCCCAATTGGTCGAAACAACCCCTTCCAAAAATAACCCTTGGTACCATCGGGAAATTTCTGTAGTCCGTTTTATCCTGAAGCGCCACTTGTTGAGCCTCGATATCTTTTCTAATCTCCATAGTTTTATTTCAAGTACTTCAAAATATCTGACAGTTTGTTAATTTTCAGATATTCGTATTCATTTTGTCGAATTGACACTTCTTCATGTTGCCAAGTGGTATGAAAAGGCACATGCACAGCCTGGGCCCCAATATTTATCAAGGGTAGCACATCGGACTTTAACGAGTTTCCGATCATTAGGAATTCCCGTACATCGATTTGCAAATGACTTAGCAAATGTTGATAGTTTTCTTCCTTCTTATCGCTCAACACTTCTACATGATGAAAATACGTGGACAATCCTGACTTTTCCAATTTACGCTCTTGATCAAGAAGATCACCCTTGGTCAGAACGATCAAGCGATAGTTTTGACTCAACGTATTCAAAACCTCACGAACTCCTTCCAATAATTCTACAGGATGTTCCAACATGGCTTTACCAAGATTCAAAATCTTGGTAATCGTTGCTTGCGAAACCTTATTATTTGAGATGTCAAGGGCAGATTCTATCATGGAGAGCATGAACCCCTTTATACCATAGCCATATAATGACAGGTTTTTGATTTCCATTTTAAAAAGCTCCTGATCAATTTTATTCTTGGTCTCAAACCCTTCCAATAAATTGGCAAATTGCTCTTCCGTATCGCGAAAATAAGTTTCGTTGACCCATAATGTATCATCTGCATCAAATCCTATCACTGTAATATCGCTGTAATTTATTTCCATGCTTGCTGAGCTCGTTTGAGATCGTCAGGTGTATCTATTTCGATACCTGAAACTTTCGTTTCGACCATTTTAATCTTTTTACCATACTCCAAATACCGGATAGCCTCAATTTTTTCTATAGATTCCAGAGAGAGCATCGGCAGCCTTTGAAAATCCATCAAGGCGCTTTTACGAAAGGCATATATACCCTTGTGTTTATAATAGATACTTTCAACCTCCTTATTTCGGGGATATGGTATAGGCGAACGGGAAAAATACAATGCAAAATTGCGGTTATCGACAATCACCTTTACTGTATTTGGGTCATTTATCTCATCCTTGTCTTCGATACGCACCATCAAGGAAGCCAAATCTATTTCTTGCTCGGTATCATCTCCAAACACTTTTAATACGGCCATCAAGCTCTCTCGGTCGGTAAAAGGTTCATCGCCCTGCACGTTCACAATAATATCTACATCCATATCGGTTACGGCTTCCGCAATTCTATCGCTACCGCAATCATGTTCTTTTTTGCTCATTAAGGCTTGGCCGCCTGCCTTGGTAATGGTATCGAAAATAACGGGGCTATCGGTAACCACATAAACATTTTCGAACAAGTTCGTGTTTACTGCGGCTTCGTACGTTCTTACGATGACAGGTTTCCCGGAAAGATCCTGCATTAACTTAGCCGGAAATCGCGATGCGGCATATCTGGCGGGAATCATGGCTATAATTTTCACAATGCTTTTTTCTGATTAATTTTATAGTTACCTCAATCCACCGACATCAAAAACTTTTGGATTTTTGATTGTGCAGGTCTTCTTTTTTGAGGTCGTCAAAACTTATATTACCTATTTATACGTGGCCTTAGTTTTCGATAAATTCTAAAGATTATGAACAATATTATAATGACCAATATCGCAGCTACTATAGGAGCGAAAATCGACGCAGTGGTTACCAAGAGTGCCGTACCAGTCTCCACAGTTGAGACTACAGGATTCGCGAGGCCTCCCGTAGCTGCAGTGGAAGCCAATCTACTTGTCGCCCCAGCCCCTTTTATGGCAGAAGCGGTACCTCCGCCGGCAATGATCGCCAAAGACCAAGTCACTACTGGGTCTAAATCTGCCACGGTCGACACCATAACCGCCGTACCTGCTATGCCGGCTAAAGGAACGGCAAAACTATCTAAGAGATTATCTACCCAAGGTATGAAATAGGCAAAAATTTCGACGACCGTAGCAACACCTAAAACAATGACCGCAGTTAAACTGCCGATCCATTGCCAATCTTCATTTAACTGCCAAACCTCGAAGTAAGCGGCTAGACTAAGAGCAAAAAGCGGAAGAAACACCCTGAAACCCACGGAAGCGGCTAAGCCTACGCCTAAAAAAATACTAATAATGGTATCAGAAGTCATCTATTTCCTATTGAAGACCGGCCAAAAAAATTACAAATTTTCTGGATTGTCCGCGAACTTTATACGCCGCGAATTTAGCCTAATCCAAATCAACAAAAAAATCGTCTTTAAACCCAATGAGATACAATTTTTTCTTGGCGCGGGTGATCGCCGTATACAACCAGCGTAGATATTCTTTATCTATGCCATTAGGCATATAAGGCTGTTCCACAAAAACAGTATTCCATTGCCCCCCTTGGGATTTATGGCAGGTTATCGCATAGGAAAACTTAACCTGTAAGGCGTTGAAGTATTTATTATTTTTAACCGATAAAAATTTCTTGTATTTTGATTTTTCCTCGGCATAATCTTTCATCACCTCTTGATATAACCTATTACCATCTTCGTAGGACAAAGATGGGGTAACCGCTTGGATAGTATCTAATAATAGTACCGTTTCGAAGGCCTTCTGGTTCGGGTAATCGACCATCTGCACCCTGACCTCGGCAAATTTAAAGCCATACAGCTCTTTAATGGCAAATAGCTCTAAAATCTCGATGATGTCGCCATTGGCAATAAAGCCAGCTTCAGAATTAGGTTGGAGCCAAAAATAATTGTTTTTTACGACCATCATATAATCTCCAACGGCAACCTCATTTTCGAGGTAGAGAATACGGCCGCGTATGTTCTCGTTATACAGATTGGCCCTTTTATTCGATCGCACAATAAACGCAGTTTCTTCTTTACCATTTTCAGCGTAGGAATCTTCGATGGTTCCCTGTATTTCATGCCCATCAACCAGTCTTACAATATCTTTATATGGGTTCAACAAAAACTGAAAATTCTCATAGAAATCTCGCTGCAATTGCTCCCTAAGTAGTGTCGCATTGGCCAAGATTCCCGAGTCTTCAGCCTGTCGAACAACCTCATCGAGCTCCAGCTTTATCACCTCCTTATTATAATTCAAGGCCAACTTGTCATCATCTAAAGCCGGACTCAGTTCTAAATGCACGGGCGGCAATTGGGCGGTGTCACCAATAAGTATCATTTTACAATTATGACCTGAATACACATACATGAGAAGATCATCCAATAACGAACCATTTTCAAAAAGCTTAGAGTCGGCCGTGTTATCAGATATCATGGAGGCCTCGTCAACTATAAATATGGTATTTCGATGCTTATTCGGTGCTAGTACGAACTGTATTCCGCCCCCCCTTTGCTTTTTTGGAAAGTATATTTTTCTATGGATGGTAAAAGCCTGGGTAGTCGCATAGTTCGACATTACCTTTGCAGCCCTGCCCGTTGGGGCCATGAGCACCGCCTTTTGGGTCGTTTTCCATAAACTGTTGACCACGGTACCCACAATAGTGGTCTTACCGGTACCTGCAAAACCTTTAAGAAGAAAAATGACATCCTTATCCTTGGAAAGGATAAAATGTGCCAATTTCTGAAGGGCTATTGATTGCTTGAGGGTCGGTTCATGTGGAAATTTTTCTTTTAAAATATTATAAAAAGAAGCTTCATTGATGATGGTCATAGACCTCAAAGATAAACATGATTTTTAGGGTAAATACTTTTACCATTGAAAAAAAATTGTAGATTTGTGTTAACCACTAAATTTAAATAACTCTGTAAAAAATGAAGACCGTAATTCAGATCGTACTTTGGTTAGTTTGTATAGGACTGGGATATCTTATCTATCAGTCCGTGACAGGCCCTATCGAGTTTAACCGAGTCAAACAGGAGCGATATGCGCAGGTAATTTCTAAACTTAAAGATATTAGAGACGCCCAAGAAGCCTATAAAACAGTAACCAAAAAGTACGCTAAGGATTTTAATAGTCTCATTAAATTTATCGACACGGCCCATTATACCATAACCCAGCAGCGTGATTCATCTTACATGGAATATGATGAAACCTACAGAATCGACATGCTTAAAGAGGTCAAGATTATCGATACTTTGGGAATAGTTTCGGTTAAAGATTCGCTTTTCAAAAATGATACCCGCTACAAGAACCTCATGGATGTTCCAACAGCGGCCAATGGTGAAAAATTCGAGATGAAATCAGATATTATTCAAAAGGGCAGCTACAGGGCACCTGTATATGAGGTAAAGGTAGATAAGGCTGTGGTTCTCTATGATCAGCCAAAGACCCTATTGGACAAAGAGAAAGCTGAAATCGGAGTTGAAGAAGTTAATGGCCCAGCCATAAAGGTTGGTTCGCTTACGGAAGTGAGCACTGGTGGAAACTGGCCCCCCATTTATGACAAAAAAGGAGATCAATAGAAGTATTGGGAAACCTAACGGAGATTTTAATAAATTGTCCATTCAGGTTAGCTTGAATGGACTTTATTTTTGTGTCCTCGACACGCTATCTAGTAAGATAGTACGCTCTGAACATACGAAGTTTCCGAGAGAGCTTACTCCCTACGAAGCCTTACGTCGCTTAAAGGATACAATAGTTGCCCAAAATATCGATCAAGCCCATTACAGTGAAGTAGTAGTAGTTCATAGCAACGGTCTCTTCGGATTTGTTCCTAAGTCGCTTTTCGATCCTAAAGAGCTTGCCAATTATCTTAAACTCAACACCAAAATATTGGCGAACGACTTTCTTGCCTACGATGAGCTTGAAAATTATGACATGGTCAATGTATACGTACCTTTCGTCAATATCAATAATTATATTTACGACCTATTCGGAGAATTCACCTTCAAACATAGCGGTACGGTAATGGTAGAATCTTTACTTAAGGGCCATAAAAGCGGAAAAGAAACTGTTTGCTACGCTTATGTTTCTGAAAAGAAGGTAGATATAACCATTATTTCACAAAAAAAACTTTTGCTTTTTAATAGCTATACCTATGCAAGCAAAGAAGATTTTCTGTACTATCTCCTGTTCACCTTGGAGCAGCTGGGCCTTGATACGGAATCAATAAGTCTAAAACTTTTTGGCGATATTGAAGAAGATGACCATCGGTATGAACTTTGTTATAGGTATATAAAAAATATTTCTATTTTTATTCCCGACCTTTCCCACTATCCGCTAGCCAATACTTCAAAAGAAGCAATTGATTTTACCGTTATAAACGCTATCTGATGCGAATTATATCTGGAAGCCATAAAGGGAGACGTATTAATGCTCCCCAAAAACTACCTGTACGCCCCACCACGGACATGGCCAAAGAAGCACTCTTCAATATTCTTAATAATCGGTATTATTTTGAAGATATATCGGTACTTGACCTTTATAGTGGTACCGGAAACATCAGTTATGAATTTGCCTCGCGCGGGACCCAACATATTACAGCGGTAGATAGCAATCTTGACTGTCTCCGTTTTATAGACAGTACCTCTGAGGCTTTGGGTTTTACTATCGAAACCGTTAAGAATGATGTGATTACCTATTTAGAAAAATATAAAACCAAGGCAGACGTAATATTTGCAGATCCGCCTTACGATATGCCCCTTGGAGATTTCGAAAAAATATCAGAGTTAACATTTAAAAATGAGCTACTACTCGAAAACGGTGTACTTGTCATAGAGCATTCCAGTCAAATGGATCTATCGCATCAAACTAATTTTACCGAGAAACGCAAATATGGGGGAAGCTCTTTTAGCTTTTTTTATAATCAATAAGACCCATATTCACCCTAGAAACTTTGACCTCTATTTTCTCCTATCTTCTGGTCATACAAGAAAGTTAGAAGTACTATATCAATACAGAGTAACCTCAAAAAATACTAAAAAAAGCAGGCCATAAGCCGGATTCTGTTTCCCTTGTAACTGTTCAGGTTATCCTAAAAGTCACAAGATACCCTATCATTTATCTAGTCGTAACATTACTATTACGCTCTAACCGCCTACCCTTCGGCTCGGACGTGCAACCCTCAAACACCGATTTACATGGCGTTTCACCGCATAGAGTTTACCTGATTTCACTACAGCCTTACCTGTACATACTTTCTGCTGCACTGGTCCTGTTACGCTAATATTAGCGAACGACGGGCGTTACCCGCTATGCCGCACTATGGTGTCCGGACTTTCCTCTTTGAACCGATTAAGATTCGGAACAAAGCGATAGGGAGACCTGCTAACCTACAAAACTAGTACAATTGTTGATAAATAAAGACTTTATCCTTTTAAAATAAAAGGCTTCTCGCTAAGCTATTTTTATATTTGTAGAAACAGGTAAGTACCTTTCAAAGTAGAATTTTTGGAACCTTTTATTGTATCGGCTCGAAAATACAGACCCCAAACGTTTAAGGATGTTGTGGGGCAAGAGGCGATAACCAATACGCTCACCAATGCCATTGAGAACAACCATCTCGCCCAGGCACTTTTATTTTGTGGGCCAAGGGGTGTCGGCAAAACTACTTGTGCCAGAATTTTAGCAAAAAAAATCAACCAAGATGGTACTGAAAGAAAAGATGAAGATTTTGCCTTCAATATCTTCGAACTCGATGCCGCTTCTAACAATTCCGTTGATGATATTAGAAATCTCATCGATCAAGTACGTATTCCACCACAAGTGGGAAAGTATAAAGTATACATTATCGACGAGGTACATATGCTTTCCCAATCGGCCTTCAATGCCTTTTTGAAAACGCTGGAAGAGCCTCCAAAACATGCCATTTTTATTCTGGCTACCACCGAAAAACACAAAATTATTCCCACCATATTATCACGGTGCCAGATTTTTGATTTTAAACGGATATCGGTAAAGGATGCTGCTGCCTACCTGAAATACATTGCGGATAACCAAGGTGTAGAAGCCGAAGACGATGCGTTGCACATCATTGCCCAAAAAGCCGATGGTGCCATGCGCGACGCCCTTTCGATTTTTGACAGGGTCGTCAGTTTTTCCGGGAAACAGCTAACCAGAAAAGCGGTTACCGAAAACTTGAATGTGCTCGATTATGACACTTATTTTGCGGCTACCGATTTAATATTGAAACATAGTATACCCGAATTACTTTTACTCTTCAATAAAACTTTATCGTACGGCTTTGATGGTCACCATTTCATCAACGGTTTGGCCTCTCATTTCCGAGATTTGATGGTATGCCAACACCAAGATACCATCGATTTGCTGGAGGTGGGCGAAAATGCCAAAAAGCTGTATTTAGAACAATCGAAAAAAACTTCGAACAGTTTTCTCATTAAGGCTTTAGATTTAGCCAATAATTGCGACCTCAACTATAAGACCAGTAAAAATCAACGACTGTTGGTCGAGCTTACCCTTATGAAATTGGCCTCCATAGATTTTGGAGAAAAAAAAAATTCTGAATCCAGTGCCCTAAGCGGACCGACGGCTGATTATATTGCCCCTGCATCTTTTTATCATCAAAACTTTGTTGCTTATGAAGTTCCGGAAAAACCAGTGCCGACAACCGTTGAAAGTCAGTCTGTGGAAAAGGAGAAGGAGCCTTCACCCAGCCCTACAAGAAAACAACGAATAGAAGAAGAGCCCCTCGCTAATCATTCGGATTCATTTTCAGACCATTCAGGTTCGATCGTAACAGAAAGACCCAAAACCGAAACTTCTAAGGTATCCAAGCCCGAAATTAAAGTGACCAAGCGTGTATCAGGGTTATCCATTTCGAGTTTGAAAGCCAAAAAAACGCATGAACTCAATAAAAAAAACGATGTTCCAGACGAAACCGAACTGCCTCGAACACCGATTGTTGAAGAAGACCTACAGCAGCATTGGAGTAATTTTGTTGACGAAATCGATTCAAGAGGTCAAAAGATATTGGCATCCAATCTCAATGCGGATGTTCCAAAATTATTGAAGGATACTACAATTTGGATAGAACTTCCCAACAGTACCATGAAAAAGGAAGTCGAAAGGGAGCAATACGATCTGATGGAATATTTGAAGTCGAAATTGAACAACTACTTTATCGACTTGAAGATTACGGTAAATGAGGAAACTGCCAAAAAGTTTGCCTTTACCCCTGCCGAGAAATATGAAAAATTACGTGAAAAGAATCCAACTATCGATTTACTTCGGAAAACGTTTGATTTAGACCTTTGATTTTTTGCTGAAATAAATACGAAGGCCGTACATTAAAAATACAAGGGCTACAATCAATAGGCCAAAAGCTTCACGGCCACGCTCGATATTTACGATATCACCCTGGCCTATAGTAAAACCTTCGAACCTTTCTGGCCATAAAGCAACCGTTCCGATCAAATAGGCCAAACATAATATCAAAGCCAAAAAAAGACCCAATCTATTCACCGCAAAGAGAATCGAACCCAAACCGGCAACACCATAAATAGCATACCAAAGCAGAGCATCCGGATCATTGTATTGCAGGTAGGCAGCCCAAATGAACAGAAGAGCAAATATAATGGACAGCGCTTTAAAAAAAACATTCATAAGGTAGCGGTCAGATGGTTTTCTAATATAGAAAAGACTTCGGTAGCCTCAATTTCGTCATTAAATGTGGCGTTTACATCATCCGTAATCAAGATGGGATAGTCGGCCTTGTCTTCAGGAATTCTTCCGTGGGAGCCTTTAATTAACCCGGCGTTCAAGGGAATAATATCTAGTACGGTTCGAAAGCCTAATTTTTTCTTGAGAAGCTTTCCCATAACCTTGGCCATGACCAGTTTATCTTTAGGATCGGTCATCATCTCTACTGGATCATAACCGGGCTTCTTGTGAATATCTACCATTCTAGCGTAATCTGGTGCCTTATCATCATCTAACCAAAAATAGTAGGTAAACCAAGAATTTGCATCGGCCAATACCACCAGATCCCCACAACGTTCGTGCGCGAGACCCGCTTCTTCGATTTCTTCGTCGGAGAGTACTTTTTCAACTCCTGAAATGCTCTCTATCAACGACTTCACCGACGACTTAATCGACAAGTCGTTCAAATAAATGTGGGCGATTTGGTGATCGGCCACAGCAAAGGCAGCGCTCGCACCTGCATCTAAAAGTTCTAAACCCCGTTCGACACGAATGGCCAAATATCCTTTGGAGCGCAGAATTCTATTAAGGTGAATTGGGTTTTCGACATCTGTAATTCCATATTCGGAGAGCAAGATTATACGGGAATTTCGCTTTTGAAAATGCTCGACCAATTGTTGAACGACCCTATCAATTTCCCTTAGGTCCTTCTTAATTTTTTTAAAGTCGATACCATACCGTTGCAAGTTATAGTCAAGATGTGGTAAATAGACCAACGATAAGGTTGGATTATGGATTTCATCGGTACGAATAGCCGATTTTGCAATCCACTCACTGGATTTTATGGAAGTCTTAGGCCCCCAAAAATTAAAAAGTGGAAAAGTGCCCAATTCTGTTTGCAACGTGTCCCTTAATTCCGCCGGATGGGAATAAATATCGGGTATCTTACGACCATCGGCCAAGTAATTCGGTCTCGGCGTGACACTATAGTCGGCCGTGGAATACATGTTATACCACCAAAATAAGTTAGCACATGTAAAGTCAGGGTCTATCTTTTTAAGTTTTTCCCAAATTTTTTCCCCAGTGACAAGCTTGTTCGACTGCCGCCAAAACTTAACTTCACATTCATTTTTAAAATACCATCCATTGCCCACAATGCCATGTTCGGCAGGGATTTTTCCGGTAAGATAGGTCGATTGTGCCGTACACGTCACCGCCGGAATCACAGGCTGAATATAAGCCGATTTCCCTTTCTTTAAAAAAGATTCTACAAAAGGGGTGTGTTCACCGATAAGGCGCTGCGTCAATCCTACTACATTGATGACTACGGTTTTTTTCATGCCTTAAATGCATTTACAAACCATTCGATTTCCCTAATTATCGAAGCGTCAAGTTCTTTCTTTAAGTCAATGGGTAAAACATCCCAAGTGTAGGTCTCTATCTCAAGATGTTCCGAGACCGGGTGTGTATGCAGATAATCAATGACCTTCAAAATATGGTCTTGTGTCGAAAAAAGCACTTCGAATTTTTCCATAAAAATCGGAACGTGAAAATGGGCCCTCAATTCCTCAAAGTCAGGTTTGTTCTTCAATACCATCGGAAGGTCGTTGTAGGTTTTAACCTTTCCGTTCAACTTTTCCGTAACCTGGTGCAAGTACGTTGGCTCATCAAAAAGCGAGAGCGAGTTCCAAATGTCCTCGTTGCCTGAAGGGTTATCACAAATTTTTAGAGCTGCACTGACCTGAATTTTTCCAATTTTGATGCCTGCCCCTTCGAACTTCCTAAAACTGTCTTCAGGCTCTTCATACGCTAGTGAAAAATGGCAAATATCGTAACAGACGGTAATGTATCGGAGAATGATTTCACTTATCTCGGTTTCATTTTTATTCAGGCTTTTTTTCAAGATAGGCCCTGCGATAGGTAGTAAGTATTCGGAAAAGAACTGAAGCACTTCATCACTGTTCTCTAACATGCCGTCAGGTTCGGGCTCAATATCCAGGTGAAGGTATTTCCCTGATTTTTCTTCCAGTTGATAGAGGTGAAGCGCTACTTCTGCCAAATTCTGTGCCCCAATTGTAAATGCCTTTTGTGCTGCTTCCGGTGTTTCATGCCAAAACTTATAACTAATTGGAGAAGTCGATATACCCCCCGACATTTCCTTTACCAAAAGACTGGCCAACTGATCGAACATGCGTTTCGTGTAAACTACCCGCTCTTCGGTAGTCCAATCAGGAGCGTGTACATTTTCCTTTACACGCTCGTCATGAAAATTTCCATAGGGAAAGCCGTTCATAGTAAACACATAGACCTCATTATCGGCCAGCCACGATTTAAACTGCGCCAGATTCTGACCCTGACCAAGTTCTTCGCTGGCCTTGTTGGAAAGACGCAAGCCTAGGCCAAAAGGTTTTTTAGGAGCTACCTTTTTTTTAATTGTGGGGACGTGCTTTCTTAAACTATCAAAAGTGGTAGTCCAATCGAAGCCCGGATGAATATTGGTGCAATAAGTAAGTTGAAAATCTTTATGTATACGCAAGCTATTCTACTTTAGATCTGGAGGATTCGTTTATCAAATTTAAGGCCTTTTTCATAATATTTATATCGATTTCATGGACATCATCTTTTTTGCCTATTTCTGAAATCAAAGTAATCGTAAGTTTTCCCCCGAGGTGTTCCCTAAACTCTTCTATACCCTTCAAGAGCTCGTCCATCTCACTTTTGGCGGTAATGGGAAAATGTAGGTCGAAACCTATATTCTCAAAAACCGAGACGACCCGATGTAGGTCTTTTTCTTTAATAAGGCCTATCAGTTTTGAATAAGCTACATCTAAAGCAATACCTTTTGCAACGGCCTCGCCGTGTCTTAAGGTATAATTTGTCATTTGTTCAAGTTTATGTGCCGACCAATGGCCAAAATCAAGAGGCCTGGAAGAACCGCTCTCAAAAGGGTCACCTCCCTTAGCAATATGCTGCATATGTATCTCCGCACAACGGTAGATCGTATATTGCATCACCTCCATATTCCGGTTTCTCAATTCAAATGCATGCTTCTCAATGTATTCAAAGAAATCAGCGTCCTTGATCAAAGCAACCTTTAATGCTTCTGCAATACCAGCTATCCAATCTCGTTGATCTAGAGTGGTCAAAAAATCCGTATCATTTATGATGGCAAAGGCAGGGGCAAAGGTTCCAATAAAGTTCTTCTTACCAAAATAGTTAATACTATTCTTTACACCTACGGCAGAATCATTCTGTGAAAGCACTGTTGTTGGAATTCGGATCAGCTTGACTCCGCGATGGGCAATTGCCGCCGCAAAACCTACCATATCTATTACGGCACCTCCTCCTATAACCACAACAAAAGAATGGCGACAAATTGCACGTTCGTTAATCTCCCCTAAAATTTTTGTTACCAACGATTGGTCGTTCTTACTTTCTTCTCCTCCCTGAACGATGATACTAGAGGTATGTTTGAGATTCTCTTGGTAGGTATCACAATATGATTCAACGGACGCCACCAAATTAGGGTGGGCTTTCGATACGCCATCGTCAATAACAAAAAGTAGCTTTACCGGCTCATCTTTATAAGTCTTGACAATATCCTTCAATAAGGTATTTTCTGGATTGAATAGTCCCTCCGTAAAATGAAGTCCGTATTGATAGGTAACTGTAAAGTTTTGGATTATAGGTTTGAACATTTCAATTCGATTAAGTAACTGCAAAAAGTTTTGACAAGCCGATGGATAGTGGTAAAAGGGCCAAGATTACAAGACCGTACCACCATATTGAAAAGGTAGCCGCAATGGCCGCATCTAAAACAATAAGACTTATAACACCTGCCATGACTGCCTTTTTTATATTTGCGGGCGAGTTTTCGGAATATGCCCGAACCAATGGCCTAAAGATCATAATAACGAAAACCAATATATACAATAACGTCATCAACATAGAATCCGTATAAAAATAGGAAATAGCAAGAATTCCAAAGATAACGGTAGCGTAAAGAACTCCTGCCAAAACTATATGGTTTTTATTCTCTCCATGAACCTCGCCCCTACTAATCAACGTAATGGCAAAAATATATACTATCGGAACAATGGCCATCCACCAGAAATCGAGACTACCTAAAACCGATATGCCCAAAATAAGGTTCAATCCGCGGCAGAGCCCCATAACCAAGGGTCCCAAGAGATCACTTTTTTTAGCCAAGGAGTCATAAATGAGAATGGAAAATGTTAACATACAGGCAATAATTCCGGATAGACGCCCCACGCAAAAAGCAAGAACAATACCTATAAGCATGGCGGCAGTGCCATAAACGGCAGCGGCTTTCAAAGGAACTATACCACTGGGAATAGGCCTTTCAGGGCGTTCAATACGGTCTATACTCAAATCAAAAACATCGTTAAAAATAACTCCGCCGGCGTAGAGAAATATGGATGACAAAACCAATAAAAGCACCGGAAGAAAAAGAATAGATCCCCCTTGGCCGGACCCAGAAATAACGAACACACCAGCTATCGCCACACCTGCGAGAATATCGGCCGCTGCCGTAGGTAGGTTGGCAGGTCTGGCCAAGCGTGCATAACCTAACAGTACTGTATTCATTTATTTAATTTGGTCGTCATCGACCTTAGGCTCTTGACCACGCAAAACGCTATTGTCATTGTACAATTTGGTTTGGTTGATCCCTTGAGGATTCAGCCAATCTTCTTCCTTCATCTTTCCATTCGTGCCAAAAATATCCAAAGCATTTTGGTAGCAGGTCTTTACTACGTCTTCTCTGGAAATTCCTTTTTTTAGCATAAGGGACGCCGTTTTCGGAACTGCCAAGGGGTCACTAACACCCCAATCCGCAGAACTGTCGACAATAATATTGGTACTACCATACTTTCTAACGACCTCGACCATTCGCTCATTACCCATTTTTGTTTTTGGATAAATGGTAAATGCGGCTATAAAGCCTTTGTCGAGCACATCTTTTACTGTTTCTTCATTATTATGATCGATGACCACCTTCGAAGGATCTAAGCCATGTTCGAGACAGACCTCCATGCTTTTTAGGGTACCTGCCTTTTTATCGCGGTGTGGGGTATGTACCTGTACGACCATATCAAGTTCTTTGGCCAGGTCTAATTGCATTCGAAAATACTTATCCTCGGCGGGCGTTTGATCATCATAACCGATTTCACCAACTGCAACCACGTTTTCCTTGTGAAGATATAAGGGCAAGAGCTCGATTACCTGTTCGGCTAAAGCCTCATTATTGGCCTCTTTTGAATTCAAGCCAATCGTACAATAATGTTTAATGCCGAACTGACTTGCCCGAAAGGGTTCCCAACCGACCAAACTGCTATAATAATCTTGAAAAGACCCAACTTGCGTACGTGGTTGGCCCAACCAAAATGAGGGTTCAATTATCGCTACTATACCCGCATCCGCCATAGCCTCATAGTCATCGGTCGTACGTGAACTCATATGCACGTGGGGATCGATTATCATTAATTTATCGCTCATATTCAATGTTTTAAATTTTCCCAAGTTATTTTTCCAGAAGCAACTTGGTCTTCTAATTCGGGGTATTTTTTTAATAAGTTTTTAGCCTTTTTATCATCCGAAAAATAGCAACATAAGGCCCCAGCCCCATTTTCCCGAGGGTCATCGCTGTTCAGTAAACGTTCCATATCCTTAAGAAGGTTATCGTTCAAAAACTTAGTGACCGGCCGCCAAAACAAGGGATCGACATGCCGAGATGCTGCCCATCTTTCATGAGCATAATCAGATATAATACGGGCCAAATCGCTATTGGCCCTTCTATCAATATCCATTATACTAGATAAGTCCCGCTGCATGAAAGCCGCCTTCAAATACATTTGGTTCCACTGCTGGTCGTTAAAATAATCTCCAGGATACGGGTTGTTCAAACTAATCGCATCGAATACCGTTGAAATATTAGTTCGCAATGCTTCTACAGCACTGTTTTTATAATTCTCGGCATTGGGGAGCAAAACCAAAAATTTCAAGAAGGTTTCAAGTTCACTGGTGTCAGCTACCTGAATTAGGTTAGCCACTTTCGACCTGAAGAAGGGCTCATCGTTCCATAACACCTTTGAGAGCAAATATATTCTCGAGACTTCAAGAAGACCAGCGCTTTGTTCCCTTAGATAATTTTCTAAAACCTTGTTGTTCGAAGTATACTTTAAGGAATCCCGTTTATCAACTTTGCTCGCCAAAAGCGTATAGGTCAAATAAAGTTCCTTTGTAGCGTTCGATGCTGTAATCAACTTAAGCTTGGCCATAAGCCATGACCACACTTTATCATCGAGATTTTCTTTAAGTAATCGTTCGAGATCGTGGTTAATATCAGTAAATTCCATACACTATTTTCACTCGAGAAAGGCCTATCGGCCGCAATTATAATTAATTATAGAGCTTCTTTATGGGCTTTATACAAATCTAATTATTAAATAGGGAATCGGAAGCCCAATACCGAACAAATTCGCTTTAGAAGAGTTAAAAGATTCTTTATAATTTTACAAAAACAGAAAAGTATGCTAGGATTAAAGCTTCCGACCGACCCCAGATGGGTCAATATAGTGGAAAAGAATATTGACGAGATTTTGACAGATCACGCCTATTGTGAGCAAAAGGCAGCGAGCACGGCCATATCTTTGATTATTAGATTTCCTGAATATACGGATCTTGTAGAAGAAATGATTGCACTGTCCCGGGAAGAAATGGGACATTTTAAAATGGTACATGACAGAATCATTGCCCGTGGAAAGTCTCTTGGTCGAGACAGAAAAGACGAATATGTCATTGAATTAATGAAATACTTTCCAAAAGGGGGAAGCCGTACCGATCAATTGGTACACCGGCTATTGTATGCCGCTTTAATCGAAGCCCGAAGTTGCGAACGCTTTCGGTTGCTTTCGGAAGAGCTGAAAGATAAAGAACTGGCCGACTTTTATCACAAGCTCATGATTAGTGAAGCCAGCCACTACACCATGTTTTTAAAATTCGCAAGACAGTACGGCAATCGCATAAAGGTCGATGAAAAATGGGAGAGTCTACTCGAATATGAAGCTGAGATAATGAAAAACCTCAGCAAAAAAGAAACGGTCCACGGCTAAGATATCTAGAGCAAGATATAAAGCTTATTTTCAACCCCATGGCTCAGGATTCTAGCTTTTCGACATAGTAGTCGTACATGGCGAATTGCGATCTTAACTTGGGCTCGTCATTCTTTCTATAAGCGTTGTCTTGTGCCTCGTTAAATACCCTAGCTTTTACGTTGTCTTTCCATGAAATCTCAAAAGTGTCGATGAGTTCTTGTTTGATTTCTTCGTCGTAAATCGGGCACCCCACCTCGACCCTATTATCCAAATTTCTGGTCATAAAATCTGCGGACGATATAAAAACCTTTGTATCCCCATCGTTACAAAAAATAAAAAGTCTAGGATGTTCCAAAAACTTATCTACCACACTAATCGCTTCGATATTTTCACTCATGCCTGGAACTCCAGGAATCAGACAACAAATTCCGCGAACAATCAATTGAATTTTAACCCCGGCATTACTAGCCTCATAGAGTTTATCGACCATTTCGTAAGAGGTGAAACTGTTCATCTTTATTTTTATGCAGGCCTCTTTTCCAGCCTTTGCATTTTCAATTTCCTTATTTATCAACTTCTTGAAAAAGCGCTTGGTGTAATGCGGCGAAACTATTAAATGCTTGTATTTATTAATTTTATAGGTGGTCTCAAAAAAGTCGAATACTTTGTTGAGTTCTTTTAGAATGGGTTTGTTTGCAGTAAACAAAGTATAATCCGTATAGATTCTTGCCGTCGATTCATTAAAATTTCCGGTACTAATAAAGCCATAACGCTTGATCTCATCATTCTCCTCGCGCTCTATTAAGCAGGTTTTACTATGTACTTTGAGACCTGGAACCCCAAAAATTAATTTCACCCCTTCTGCCTGCAGTTGTTCTGCATACCTAATATTCGCCTGCTCATCAAAACGAGCGCGCAATTCGATCTGAAGGGTAACCTGCTTTCCGTTTTTCACTGCATTTGAAAGACAAGCGGCGACCTGAGAATCATTCGCCAGACGATACACAGTGATTTTTATAGACCTCACCTTCGGGTCTAGAGCGGCTTCCCTTAAAAACTTCAACACATAGGAAAACGTGTGATACGGTGCGTACTGCAAATAGTCTTTCTCCGCAATCTTTTCTAAAAGGCTACCCTCGAGATTCAAGCCTTTGACGGGCAAAGGAACTATTTTTTCATACATTAAATCATCTCTACCCAAACTGGGGAAGCCCATATAGTCACGCTTGTTGTGATATCTTCCGCCAGGTATTATGCTATCGGTCTCTTCGACCTCCATTTTATCTTTAAGAAACTCAAGCGTATCCTTTTCAATACTTTTATCATACACAAAGCGAACCGGGTCGCTAATTTTTCGATGTTCAACACTTGAATATATTTTCTCAATAAAACTTTTACTCAAGTCGTTATCGATATCGAGTTCGGCATCTCGTGTGATCTTGATCATATGAGCCGATATCGACTTATAATCGAACATGGGAAATACACTATCCAGACAATATCTGATAACATCATCAAGAATGATGATATAATCCTGATTATCTTCTTTGGGCAATACCACAAAACGATCGATTCCCTTGGGTATTTCAATTAGTGCATATCTTTTTTCCCGTTTTTCATAGGTTCTTTTCGTGCGATCATCACTCTTTAAAATCATTTTTATAGCAAGATAGGCGGCCGTATCCTTCAACATCGGAAATTCGGCTAGGTCGTTTAAGATGATAGTCATCAATTGAGGACTCACCTTCTCTATAAAATACCTTTTTACAAAATCGCCTTGTTTTTGGGAAAGCTCCGTTTCATTCAACAGGTGAATGTCTTGCTCCTCCAGTTCTCTTTCGATCTCTTTAAGTATGTCTACGCTTTTCTTCTGTTGATCGATAACAATTTTCGTGATTTCTTCTAGTAAGTCCTTGGCCTTCTCCCCTCCCAAAACACTTTTTCCTGTCTTTCCGGCATCGACAATTCGTTTAACCGTAGCATAGCGCACCTTGAAAAACTCGTCGAGATTATTCGAGAATATGCCTAAGAAACGGAGACGTTCAATGAGAGGTACATTTTCATCCTCGCATTCTTGTAAGACTCGTTCATTAAAACGAAGCCAGCTTATTTCTCGATTTATATATTGATTTTTTACTTTGATCATTTATTTTAATTGTTTGGGGAAAATTGTTGCTACTGTAGTTCCTTCCTCTATGGCCTCCCATTGATCAACATCAAATTTCAAGTGTACTACCCCACTAGTCGGAACGTTTTCAATATAAATATTTCCCAAGGAATTGGCAAGCTGGGTAAAAGCATGGTTATGGCCGAAAACCATAACTACATTCAATGAATCATCGAGAGATTTGATGAAATTTAAATCGCTTTCACCTGAAAAATCATATAGATTTTCTACAATCTCAAGACCAGAAAACGGAAACTCCAGCTGTCTTAAAAAAATCATACAGGTATGAAGCGCCCTATTGGCAGGGCTTGAAAAGACCGCATCTATGTTCAAATTTTTATTTCTCAGTTTTGCAGACACTAGAAGAGCGTCATTCACCCCTCTTTCCTTTAAAGGCCTATCTTTGTCACTTACATTATCTTCCCATGAAGATTTTCCATGGCGGACCAGTATCAATGTTTTCATACCATTCAAAATTTTTGATGTAGGATGCTTTGAAAGCCATCCAAAATCGCTCCCCTTCAAGGAGCCAACCGCTCTATTTTCCAATCGAAGTTTTTTAACAATGTAAATCGAATTCGATCGTGCAAACGGTTCGGTCGACCTTGCCAAAATTCCATGGAGGCAGGTTTAATAATATACCCACCCCAATAATTAGGGCGTTCTATAGGTTTACCTTCAAACTTTTGCTCTAATTTCTTAAGTTCGTTTTCTAAATATTCACGAGATGGGATAACCTCGCTCTGGGCAGAAACCAAAGCCCCTAATTTGCTTCCTTCAGGTCTAGATTCAAAATATCCATCGGATAGATTTTCAGGCACCTTTTCAGCCTTACCCTTTATGATGACCTGACGCTCCAAGTTGGGCCAAAAAAATGACGCACATATCCTCGGGTTATTGGCAATAGACCTACCCTTTTCGCTTTTGTAATTGGTATAGAAAATGAAACCTTCATACGTGAATTTCTTAAGCAAGACTACCCTACTTTTGGGAAAGCCGTCTAAACCAATGGTGGAGACGGTCATGGCATTAGGTTCATCTATACCGTTCGAACCTTCTACTTCATAGAACCATTTTTGAAAGAGCTCCATTGGATTAGAGGAAATAGTGTCTTCGGTAAGCTCACTTTTCCTATATGATTTCCGATAATCACCCAAGTCTTGTTGCATATTATCATTCAAAATTAAATGCATTTCAAATTTCAGTAAAAGAAAAGAATTAGCGAAGTGTAAATAGCAATTAAACAAAGAATTTCTTGAAAGTGACGCATCTTTCGCAGCTAGACTAAAGAAACATTGGATATATGTTTAAAATTCGAAAACCTTTCCATCATCGGATAGTTCAACATTTTCAAATACGGTTTGTGCCTCTTCTTTAAACATCTCGATAGTTTTATAGCGTGTAGAATAATGGCCCAGCAGTAAGGTTCCTACTTGAGCAGCTTGGGCAATTGTCGCCGCTTGCTTTGCGGTTGCGTGCTTGGTCTTCACCGAGAGGTTTGTTTCTGAGTCTAAAAAGGTAGATTCATGGTATAGCACGTCTACCCTTTTTATTTGTTCTACAATATCTGGTTTATAACCAGTATCACTGCAATAAGCGTAGCTTTTGGGCTTAGGTGGGTCGAAGGTCAACTCTCGATTTGGTATCAAACTACCATCTTCATCCAGCACATCTTTACCATCTTTGATATTTCGGTAATAGGCCTTATCAATTTTATATTTTTCAACGACTTCCATATTTAACTTACGCCGACCAAGTTTTTCCTTAAAAAGAAATCCGTTCGTGTAAACCCTGTGGTTCAAAGGTATGGTCTCAACAGTTACCTGATCGTCTTCAAAAATCATCCAGGGTTCATTTTCAGTCAATTCGTGAAAGATCAAGGGGTAATTTGTCCATGAATCTCCCAACTTTAACAATAGGGTAATTGCCTCCTGAATACCTTTCGGGCCATAAATATGCAAGGGCTTATCCCTCCCTAATAGGCGAAAGGTAGATACGAGTCCAGGTAAACCAAAAAAATGATCGCCATGGAGATGGGAGATGAAAATATGAGCTATTCTTGAGAACTTGATTTTATTCTTTCTCAATTGGACCTGTGTTCCTTCGCCGCAATCGATAAGGAAAAGATGGTTTTTGATTTCAAGTACCTGTGATGTCGGGTTGGTGAGCGTTCTTGGGGTAGCGGCATAACAACCTAGAATATGTATCTTCATAGGCCGGGTTTGAAATTGTAAAAGGTGCTTTCCCGCACATAGTTTCCTTTAAAATCAAATAGTACTTTTTCAGATTCCCATACGGGTCTTGTGATATTTACCTGTACCAGATGATAATCAATCATAGTTCCAAATCTCGCTCGATTTCCTCCATTTCAATAATATCATGTGCTTCCTGTATCGTGGGCGCAACACAAATTGCATCGGGTACTTCTTCGTAGGAAACTTTATCGGTAACCAAAACAAAGGATTTTTTTGCGTTGGTGTGTAACTCCGAAAGTTGTAAAAATTCTAGAATATCGTCCGCTGTAAGCTTTGAAAAAGAGAAGAGGTTAACGATGATATTATCCGCTTTAATCTTTGGATAGGCTTCGTTCAAATTTTTCAAGAAAATAGAGAGGGTCGTTTTTTCTTGAAAAACTATTGTCGTAGAACCATCAGAGTCGAAAATCATAAAAAATCATTTTATTTTTGAAGCTAAAAGATAGATAACGGCCATACGAATGGCAACGCCGTTTTCGACTTGGTTTAAAATAATCGATTGTTTGGAGTCGGCCACATCGCTAGTAATCTCAACTCCGCGATTTATCGGGCCAGGGTGCATGATCACTATTTCTTTATCAAGACTATCGAGCAACTTCTTACTCACACCAAATTGCTGGGTATACTCACGGGTTGTTGGAAAATAGCTAATATCTAAGCGCTCATTTTGAATGCGCAGCATATTGGCAACATCACACCAGTTCAATGCTTTTCTTAAATCCGTCTCAACCTCTACACCCAATGACTCTATATGCTTCGGAAGTAAGGTTTTAGGACCGCACACCTTTACATTGGCCCCCTGTAACTTCAGTGCAAAAATATTTGATAAAGCAACACGGGAATGAAGAATATCGCCGACTATTACTACATTTTTACCTGGAACAGATCCAAGTTTCTCACGTATGGAATATGAGTCTAATAATGCTTGGGTCGGATGTTCATGTGCCCCATCTCCCGCATTGACAATGGAAGCGTTCACATATTTAGACAGGAATATTCCAGCTCCTGGATTCGGGTGTCTCATAACAACCATATCGACCTTCATCGAAAGTATGTTGTTGACCGTATCGATAAGTGTCTCTCCTTTCTTTACGGACGATTGCCCTGCTGAAAAGTTTATAACATCAGCTGAAAGACGCTTCTCGGCCAATTCAAAGGATAGTTTTGTACGGGTACTATTCTCAAAAAATATATTGGCGATAGTGATGTCCCTGAGAGAAGGTACCTTTTTAATGGACCGATTGATAACTTCTTTAAAATGGTCGGCGGTTTCAAAAATGAGTTGAATATCCGATTCGTTCAGATACTTGATTCCCAATAAGTGTTTCACACTTAGTTCTGCCATGCCTAGGTGTTTATCAGATAAATTACATCCTCTCCGTCATTTTCTTTCCACATAACTTTTACCTTTTCGTTGTTAATGGCATCAACCTGTCTACCCCTATAGTTCGGCTGAATAGGCAAATGTCGACTAAAACGCCTGTCAATTAGGGTTAACAACTCTATTTCCGAAGGTCTTCCGAAGGATTGAATTGCAGTTAGAGCGGCCCTTATGCTCCTACCTGTGTAGAGTACATCATCAACAAATACCACCTTTTTATCTTCCACCAAAAAATCTATCTTGGTTTTTGTAGCCTCTAAAGTCTTATCCCCCCTTCTAAAATCATCACGATAAAATGTGATATCCAAAAAACCAAGGTCTATGTGCTTGACACCATATTCCTTTTTTAAAATTTTTGTCAACCTCTGGGCTACAAAAATACCTCTCGGCTGAATACCGATCAGTACTGTATCTTTAAAATCGAGGTGGCTTTCCAGCAGCTGACAGGCCAAACGGTGAAGTATAATGTTGATTTCCTTTTCGGATAGCAATACTTTTTGACCCATACCGCCCTTATTACTTTTGCTCGACAAAAATAGGGAATTCTATCCAAACGAGGCAGTGAATATTTCTTACCTACCCTACTTCACCCTTTTCGTCTTAGACAATATTTAATTTTAAATAATCATTTACAAACTTACCTTTTGGGTCATACAGATCCATTAGCTCGATAAACTCGGGTAGTTTGCTATACCTTTTGTGTAGTACGGAGGGTGACATGGTAAAAACTTTCCCCCAATGGGGCCTTGCGTCAAAAGGCTCAAGAGTAGCCTCTAGTGTAGGAAGTAATTCGGCAACTTCCTTGATATGCTGTTTCCAAGTAAAATGAATCGCTACACAATCTGCCTGATAACAAGGACTCATCCAAAGGTTGTCGGCAGCGATGGTTCTGATTTCCGAAATCATAAGGTGGGGATATATTACATCTTTCTTCTGCTCCAGGGCTAATATGGCATCAAGCGCATTTTTATAAGGCACAAAGAACTCCGACTGAAGCTCCTCACCACTACTAGGTGTAAATCCCATTTTAAAATGGGGAAGGCGATCGTACCAAGGCCCGGGCACGCCCATCTGTTCGGTACAATTCTCCGCCGATAATCTAGTGATGGGATGCAGGTTCTTAGTTGCCGCTTTAGCACCAAAAAACGTCTCTCCGAGTGGTTTCAGTGGTCGATCTGTTCTTCGCTTAACCCAAACCTGACTTATTATATCATTTTGCCAATCGGTAAAAAGGCTAACGCTATATCCACTTGATAGTATGGCATCAAAATTTTCCTTGAGGGACTCTAGGGGCAGCCCTTGAAAAAGATCTTGTCTAACATCGAAAGTTTTTTCAACCCTCAACGTAATTTTGGTCAAGATGCCCAGCGCTCCCAAATTTACGACAGCTCCTTCGAAAACGTCTTTGTCCTTTTCCTTGTCTAAACTGATGAGTTCGCCCTTGGCATTGACCATCTCCAGGGCAACGACACTGGTTGCCAAATTGCCGTTCGTGACGCCAGATCCGTGGGTCGCCGTCGCGCAAGCTCCAGCTACCGATATATGCGGCAAGGAGGCAAGGTTGTGCAAGGCGTACCCCTTTTGGTGTAGCTCAGGTGCAAAATCACCGTATTTTGTACCGGCTCCTACCGTAACGGTCATCGCCTCTTCATCAAGATGATACAATCCGGCAAGATACTTTGTCGATATTTGGTTCAACGGATTGTCCGCAATATTATTAAAGCAATGACGAGAACCCAATGCCTTGTTCGTGGTTAATTCTTTAACAAGGTTTTGTACTTCTTCTACCGTTTTGGGTTCATATAGATTTTTGGCCTTGTAGGCATAATTTCCGGCCCAATTGGTTCGCTTGCCTTGAGGTTTTGACTCCACTTTTACTTTTTTATCCGATTTACAGGCCGCCAAAGGTGCTATAGCCATACCGGTGGCCGCAGTAGCGGTTGTTCTAATAAACTGTTTTCTTTTCATTGGTTAGTTCAATTCTAAAAAAGGTCACATATATATTGCGCGATTTAGCCATAGGCCATCACTAAAACTACAAAAATGTGAGGACATACAAATTATGGCCGTTGTCGCAAAAAGAAATTGATCTAGGAAATGGTCGAGCATATAAAAAGCCCCAACGGTTTTCCGTTGGGGCTTAAGAATGTATTCAGAAAAATTTGGGCTACTTCTTTTTCGAAGCTTCCATTTTATCCTTCAATGCCTGCAGTTGTTCGTTGGCATCACCCAAGGTAGGCTTGGCCTCATCCGCTGATGCAGCAGCCCTCTTTTGTGCCGCTTTTACATTTCGCTGTTCTTCTTCACGGAAAATAGCGGTATGACTAGCAACGACTCGTTTAAAGTCTTTGTTGAATTCAATGATCTTGAATTCTGCTTCTTCGCCTTTTCCGAGCTTTTTACCATCTTCCTTTTCTAAATGACGCTGCGGTACAAATGCCGTAATGTCTTCATTAAAGTCGATGGTTGCACCTTTATCGACGATATCGGTAATAGCAGCCTTATGGACAGTGCCCTCTGCGAATTCCTTTTCGTATTTATCCCAAGGGTTTTCAGTTGTCTGTTTGTGACCTAAGCTAAGCTTACGTCCTTCTACATCCAACTCCAATACTTCAACTTCCATGGTATCACCAACTGAAACGAATTCAGAAGGATGCTTGATTTTTTTAGTCCATGACAAATCAGAAATATAGATCAAACCATCAATTCCTTCTTCCATTTCAACAAACACCCCGAAATTGGTAAAGTTTCTGACGATACCTTTGTGTCTTGATCCTACGGGATATTTTGAAGTAATGTCCGTCCATGGATCAGGAGTCAACTGTTTAATGCCCAACGACATTTTTCGGTCTTCGCGATCTAAAGTCAATACGATTGCTTCTACTTCATCGCCAACATTGACGAAATCCTGAGCGGAACGCAAATGTGTCGACCATGACATTTCAGAAACGTGAATTAACCCTTCGACACCTTCCACAACTTCTATAAAGGCACCGTAATCGGCGATTACCACTACCTTGCCTTTCACTTTGTCACCTACTTTTATCTCATCGCTTAGGGCATCCCATGGATGTTTCTCCAACTGTTTCATACCCAACTGTATCCTTGATTTGTTCTCATCGAAATCAAGAATAACTACGTTGATTTTCTGATCAAGCTCGACCACTTCGTTCGGATGGTTGATTCGGCTCCAAGAAAGGTCGGTAATATGTACTAGTCCATCTACGCCTCCCAAATCGACAAAGACTCCGTAGGAGGTAATGTTTTTTACAACACCTTCCAACACTTGTCCTTTCTCCAATTGGCTGATGATCTCCTTTTTCTGTTCTTCGATATCGGCTTCGATAAGTGCCTTATGCGATACGACTACGTTTTTGAATTCATGGTTGATTTTCACCACCTTGAATTCCATGGTCTTACCAACATACTGATCATAGTCGCGAATAGGCTTAACATCGATCTGCGAACCAGGTAAAAAGGCCTCGATACCAAAAACATCGACAATCATACCTCCCTTGGTCCTACATTTTACGAAACCACTAACGATTTCTTCTTTGTCATGGGCTTTATTTACACGCTCCCATGCCATAATGGTTCTGGCCTTTCTATGTGATAGCACCAATTGACCACTTTTATCTTCGCGGATATCTATTAATACCTCAACCTTATCGCCTACCTTTAAATCGGGGTTATAGCGAAACTCGTTCAATGATATTACACCTTCTGACTTGGCATTGATATCAATAATCGCTTCACGGTCGGTCAAGTACACTACCGTACCCTCCACGACTTCTTCATCGGCGGTGTCGACAAAATTCTCGGCTACCAGCTTCTCGAATTCTTCCAACTTGGCATCATCGACACGCTCAATACCTTCCTCGTACTTCTCCCAATCAAAATTCTCCAAGAATTCTTGAGGATCTTTCTTTTGGATTTCTTGCTTTGTTTCTTGTGCTTCGGCAGTTTGCTCTACTTCAGCGGTTGCTTTTTCTTCAGCCATGTGCTGATTATATTTGTATTCTACGATATTACAAGAGTTAAACAATTCTCGCAGAAGCTGTTATATGTCGTTTTTATCTTCCCTTTTCCTCTTGATATCTTTGTAAAAAAGGAGTGCAAAAATACACCTTTATCCTCACATTACCAATCTTATTTCCAATATCGACAGGAATTCTATAAATATTAATCATTTCTCGTAGAATATTTTAATTATTAGCTATATTGAGCACCTAAGTATTAACCTTTAAAAGCAATTGAAAAATGAGTGTAAAAGAAAAATATCAGCCTGTTTTGGACCTCGGTGAAAAACTTGGGGTCAAGGACGGAAAAGTTACCGTCGAAGAGGGTATACTCAAGGTCAAAGGTCAGGCGGCAACCCAATATGAAAAAAATATATTGTGGGATTTGATTAAGGAAATAGGCGGAGAGCAGCCTAGCGATATAAAGGCCAACATTACCGTTGCCGACACCTCTATATATGCGAGACATACTGTTAAAAGTGGCGAATCACTGAGTAAGATCGCTAAGCATTATTATGGAGATCCCATGAAATACAAAGAAATTTTTGCGGCGAATACCGACATTCTTAAAAATCCAGATTTAATCCATCCGGGTCAAGTGTTGGCTATTCCAAATTTGTAGTAAGTAAAAAATTTAAAGATAGAGGGAGGCCTGCTTTTCTCAAGCAGGCTTTCTTATGTCTTATCAATAACACGAAGGGCAATGCTCTCAAGCCTCTCGAACTGCTCTTGAAGTCCCATATCGCTATTATCCAACTCGATGGCATCATCAGCTTTTCTGAGTGGTGAAAACTCACGATGTGAATCAATATAATCTCTATTTTTAACATTTTCAAGAACCTCTTCATAGGTAACCCGATCTCCTTTACCCAAGAGTTCTTTATACCTTCTAGTCGCTCTGGCCGTTGGGGATGCCGTCATAAAAATCTTTAATTCGGCATCTGGAAAAACGACCGTTCCTATGTCCCTCCCATCCATCACTATACCTTTGTCTTTGCCCATGGCTTTCTGCATATCTACCAATTTATGCCTTACCTGTTCTATTTCGGCAATCCTACTCACATGTCTAGACACTGGCAAAGTCCTAATTTCTTTCTCGACATTCTCCCCGTTCAAAAACATTTCAGAAAAACCCAACTCGGCATTTGGTATGAATTTCAACTGTATTCTAGGCAGTAATTGAATTAGTGCTTGAATATTCTCGGTACCCTGCCCGATAAAATTATTGCGCATGGCGAACAAAGTAATGGCCCGGTACATGGCGCCTGTATCTATGTACGCATAGCCCAACGATTTCGCCAATTGTTTGGCCAAGGTGCTTTTGCCCGTAGATGAAAAGCCATCGATTGCAATTGTGATTTTAGCCATTATAATTTTTTGGCATTTTTCACTTTTTGGCCAGTTACGGCTATGTCTATAACTTCGTGCATATCGGTTACATAGTGGAAATTCAATCCTTTAAGATATTCAGCTTTAATCTCGAGAATATCTTTCTCGTTATCCTTACATAAAATAATCTCCTTAATTCTGGCACGTTTGGCAGCAAGGATTTTTTCTTTGATGCCCCCCACCGGAAGTACCTTTCCCCTTAGGGTAATCTCTCCGGTCATAGCTATACTTTTTTTAACCTTTTTTTGGGTAAATAGGGAAACCAATGAAGTAAGCATCGTGATTCCAGCACTGGGTCCATCTTTAGGGGTCGCTCCCTCCGGCACATGAATATGTACATTGTATTTTTCAAAAACCTCCGAAGAAATCCCGAATCTATCCGCATTCGATTTGATATATTCCATGGCAATTGTAGCCGACTCCTTCATCACCTTTCCAAGGTTACCGGTGATATTCAACGATCCCTTTCCTTTTGACAATATAGATTCGATAAAAAGAATATCACCGCCAACGCTTGTCCATGCCAATCCAGTTACAACGCCTGCTACTTCATTACTTTCGTATTTATCACGCTCCAATCGTGCAGGCCCAAGCACCTTTTCAACAACGGCATTGGATATCTTTATATCATATTCTTCTTCAGTGGCAATATTTTTTGCGGCATACCGCACCATCTTAGCGATTTGTTTTTCCAAGGAACGAACACCTGATTCACGGGTATAGCCCTCCACAATTTTCTCTAACTGGGGCTTGCCGATTTTTAAATCTTTGGCACTGAGGCCATGTTCCTTCAACTGCTTTGGCAACAAATGCCTTTTGGCTATTTCGACCTTTTCTTCAATCGTATAGCCAGTAACGTTAATAATTTCCATTCGATCACGAAGTGCAGGTTGAATAGTCGAGAGATTGTTTGCAGTGGCAATGAACATTACCTTAGAAAGATCATACCCCATCTCAAGGAAATTATCATGAAAGTCATTGTTCTGCTCCGGATCAAGTACCTCTAACATCGCTGAAGAAGGGTCGCCTTGATGGCTATTTGACAATTTATCGATCTCATCCAAGATAAAAACGGGATTAGAGGTGCCTGCCTTTTTCAAACTCTGGATTATTCTTCCGGGCATTGCCCCAATATAGGTTTTACGGTGCCCCCTTATCTCAGCTTCGTCACGTAGCCCTCCTAAAGACATTCGTACGTATTGTCGCCCCAAAGCCTCTGCCACGGATTTTCCCAACGAGGTTTTACCCACTCCTGGCGGGCCATACAAACATAATATAGGAGACTTCATATCATTTCGAAGTTTTAAAACCGCCAGATATTCAATAATTCTTCGCTTCACATCCTCTAGGCCGTAATGGTCCCTGTCCAATATTTTCTGGGCTCTCTTTAAATCGAATTTATCTTTCGAAAACTCATTCCAAGGTAAATCAAGAAATAGATCCAGATAATTTCTTTGTATCGAATATTCTGCTACCTGGGGATTCATTCGTTGCATTTTCGCCAATTCTTTATCAAAATGCTCGCGTACCTTTTTGCCCCATTTCTTCTTCTTGGCCTTTTCCCGCATTTCATAGACCTCGTCGTCATGAGAGACACCTCCTAGTTCTTCTTGAATGGTCTTCATCTGCTGATGCAGAAAATACTCACGTTGCTGCTGATCCATGTCATGTCGAACCTTTGATTGAATATCGTTTTTAAGCTCTAATTTTTGAAGCTCAAGATTCATGTATTTTAAGGTGGCCAAAGCACGTTCCTGAAGATTGTCCATTTCCAAAAGCTCTTGCTTCTCGTTCACCGGAAGATTAAGGTTAGAGGACACGAAATTGATGAGAAAGGAATTACTTTGTATATTTTTTATGGCGAATGATGCCTCACTAGGAATATTCGGATTATCACGAATTATTTTCAAAGCCAGTTCCTTAATAGATTCAATTATGGCTAAAAATTCCTGATTATTTGCATCAGGCCTTTGCTCCACCGTTTCGCGGATGGTGGCGGTCATATAAGGTTTTTCGGTGAGTACTTCGGCTATTTCAAAACGTTTTTTCCCTTGTAGGATAACCGTGGTATTGCCATCGGGCATTTTAAGAACCCTCAAAATACGAGCGACCGTTCCCAAAACATTGATATCTTTTACTTTGGGGTTTTCGGTACTCTCGTCTTTCTGCGAAACCACACCGATCACTTTAGAACCGTTATTGGCATCCTTTATCAAACTAATTGAAGCATCCCTACCCGCAGTTATAGGGATCACGACGCCAGGAAATAATACTGTATTTCGCAAAGGCAAAATTGGCAAGGTCTCCGGCAAAACTTCATTGTTCATCTCCTCCTCGTCCTCAGGTGTTAACAGAGGTATCAACTCCGCATCCTCATCAATGGACTGCAAAGACATATTGTCAAAATTTGAATATTTAGAATCTCCCATACTATCATTTACCGTCATTCTGTCATTAAGTTGACACATGACTTTTTGTTATCTATTCATCTTAAATCAATGAAAAGCGCCATTGCCACTAGAATTAGGGCAATAATCACCTTCATTTCACAATTATTATGACAATTCTTATGCCAATCGGGTAAGGTGCAAATCACTTACGGCTTTACTAAGTTTTAGTTTTCTCTATTCTTTGTGGGTTCGAATAGAAAAACAAAAGAACTTCCCTTTATTCTAAACTATGAATTCTTTCGAAAAGTAAATAGAGTATTATGTAAGGAAAAAGTCCAATTATCGGGACTTTTTCCTTACATAAAATTAGCTATTCTTTGAGGAGTTTTTTGATATATTCTCTTCCGTCTTTCAGAGTAAAACGAACAGGATATACCCCCTTTGGTAAATGGGATACATCTAAAGTTCGAACGGTTTGATCGGAAGAAGCCTCTTTGAATTCCTCCTTAATGATTCGCTTTCCATTGCTATCATATACAGACAACTTTGCTATAATACCCGCACCATCAATTTCAAAATTAACAACATCGGATACAGGATTGGGAACCAAGTTAATATTAAAATCTTCAATTGAAGGAACTGACGGACCATTATATTGGTTACTATAAAGTTTCATGGAAGCCTTCAACGTGGTAGAATCGGTATCAATGGGGCACCCCATCACCTCGACCTCGGCCATGTGCAGCGTGCCGTCGCCTGAGAGCTGTACCCGCACGTAGCGGCCCTCCGCGGTGAGCGGGATGGTCTCTTGGGACCCTGCGGAATCGGTGAAATAGTACCCTGTTATGTTCCCGTCGGCCAAGAGGTCCTCCAAGGTGGCGCTAGCCGGGAAAGGGTCCGGGGACACGAAAACATGGAAGTTGTTCAAACGCGATTGAAGGCCGTCGCTGCGGTTGTATATTACCACTCCGTCCACCGTATGTTCCGCCCCTAGGTCCACTTCCCACCAAGGTCGGTACTCCGTCTGGGTATGCTGGAGGTCGGCGCTCCACGGGGAGGTCCCCGTCATGTTGCCGTCTATGGCAAGGGACGCTACACCGTTGCCGTAAGTACTTGACTGTGTAGCGGTGCCCCCAATGGCCACGTTAGAGAGCACGCAGCCCCCACTCCCAACGGTGGCGACCTCGATATCGTAACTGTCCGACCGCACGCAGCCCGTACCGTCGTCGTAGGTATAGACCACCGTATAGGTGCCCGTGCCGACCCCGGGATCGAACGTGCCGTCCGTGCTCGCGCCGGACCAGGTGCCTCCTGCCGGGCTGCCCGCAAGCGCTTGGACCGGGTCCGTGTCCAAGAAGGGCCCCACAGGCGTTATCGCAACCGGTTCGGCGCCCTCGCAGGGGGAAGGGCACCCCATCACCTCCACCTCGGCCACGTGCAGGATGCCGCTGCCCGAGAGCTGTACCCGAACGTAGCGACCCTCCGCCGTGAGGGAAAACGTCTCCGAGGGACCCGCCGGGCCAGGGAAGTACGCACGAGCGATGCCTGCGTCGCCGAGCAGGTCCTCTAGGGAAGCCCCAGGGGCAAACGGGAGCGCCGAGACAAGTACGTAGAAGTCCCGAAGACGGGACTGGTTCCCGTCGCTGCGATTGTAGAGTACCACTTGGTCCACCGTATGGTCCGCCCCCAGATCCACCTCCCACCAGGGCCGATTCTCGCTCTGGGTGTGCTGTAGGTCCGCACTCCAAGGCGAGCTCCCAGACGTATTGCCATCTATGGCCAAAGACGCCACTCCGTTTCCGTAAGTACTTGACTGTGAGGCCATTCTACCAAGAGCCACGTTCGAAAGTACGCAGTCGCCGCTGCCTATCGCGGCCACCTCGATATCGTAGCTGTCGGACTGCACGCAGCCTGCGCCATTGTCGTAGGTATAGGTCACCGTATAGGTGCCCGCGCCAAGGCCGGGGTCGAACGTGCCGTCAGTGCTCGCCCCGGACCACGTACCGCCGACAGGGCTGCCCGTGAGCGCCTGGACCGGGTCCGTGTCCAAAAAGGGACCGACCGGTGATATCGCAACGGGCTCGGCACCGTCGCAGGGGGAGGCCTGAAGGAAACATCCCATCACTTCGACCTCGGCCATGTGAAGTATGCCATTATCGGCCAACTGAATACGAACGTACCTTCCCTCAGTATTCAGGGCGATAATCTCCTCTAGGCCGGCCTGACCCCCGAAATAATACTCGTAAACCTCGGGATCGGCTACAAGATCAGACACCGTTGCCTGGGAGGGAAAGATATTTGACGAAACAAATAGGTAGAAATTGTTCAATCGCGTGCTATTTGCATCGCTACGGTTAAATATCCTCATGTTCTCCAAGATGTACTCCCCGCCCAAATCCACCTCCCACCAAGGAGAGAGTTCTTCTTGGGTATGCTGGAGGTCGGCACTCCATGGTGAAGTCCCCGTCGTATTGCCGTCTATGGCCAAAGACGCCACGCCGTTGCCGTACGTGCTGGACTGTGAGGCCGTGCCCCCAAGGGCCACATTAGATAATGTACATTCAGTATCCAGAGAAGTAACCTTTATTTCGATGTTTTCGGTTTGAACACAGCCCAAACCGTTGTCGTAAGTGTATGTAACCGTATAGATACCTTCTCCTATACTTGGGTCGAAGGTCCCATCAGTGCTCGCTCCCGACCAGGTACCTCCCGCAGGGTTGGCAGTTAAGGTTTGAACGGGATTAGTATCTAAGTAAGGGCCAAAGGAACTAATCAGAATCGGAGGTACACCATCACAAGCTGCCTTTACTATCAATTCCTCAGCTGCGGATTGTATACAACCTTCGCCGTTATCGTAAGTATAAACCACAGTATAACTTCCAGGTCCAATACTTGGGTCAAAGAATCCATCTGTAGTAGCTCCGGACCATAAACCTCCTGGCGGACTACCAACAAGTGTTTGTATTTCATCAGAATCTAAATAAGGGCCTGCTTGGGTAATCGTTGCCGCTGGTTGTCCCTCACATAAAGAATTGCCAATAATACAGCCCATGACTTCCACCTCGGCCATATGCAGAGTACCGCTTTCCGATAGTTGAATACGAATAAATCTTCCGTTTGTGCCCAAAGTAAGGGTCTCCTCTAAACCCGCAGTATTGGGAAAATGATACTTAAAAACATTTGAATCATTCTTTAGATCTTCAAAACTAGCCTGAGAAGAAATAGGACTGTTCGAGACAAAAACGTAGAAATTTGCTAACCTTGATTGCAATTTATCAGTACGATTGAAAATATGTAATTCATCAATTAAATACGCCGATCCCAAATCGATTTGCCACCATGGAGAAACCTCATTGGTAGTATGTTGAAGATCAGCGCTCCACGGTGAAGTTCCTGTTGTATTGCCGTCAACAGCCAATGAAGCTACACCATTTCCATAAGTACTCGACTGAATGGCAATACCTCCAATAGCCACATTGGATAACGTACAACCCCCGTCTACAATAATATTAGTTCTTGCGCTTTGACTTCCATCTCCAGAACTGGCCATTATGATTGCCGTGCCCGATGCTACCGCGGTAACCAAGCCGTTATCATCAACGGTAGCAACAGTGTCGTCATTTGAAGACCATATTATCGTTTGATCTTCAGCGTTGGCCGGTGTAACAGTTGCTGTCAATTGCTGTGTTTGGCCACTTGACATGTCGAGTGAACCATGCGACACTGACACTCCTGATACTAAAACCGTAGGAGCTCCAACCATCATGGTTTCAGCGATTGATGGTACTCCATTGTCATCAACACCAAAAAGCATGTAATATCCCGGTGGCAAAAGATTTCTATCAGGAATATTTAGAGCGTAGGTGCCGTTTCCTGAAAATGTGACAGGGATTCTACGCTGCTCATTGTTTGTACTATGTGTAGCCGATGACATGCGAATTAGGCTGAATTCTTGAATATTCGGGCTTCCGTTCACAAGGATAGAACTATTATAATCAACGATATCCGGAGCAGAAATAGTCGGTCGCTGAGCCAAGTTTCCACTCCCGTCAAATAAGTACGGCGGACTGTATATTTCAGCATCCATATGATTAGCGCAACTTTGACATAAACCTCCACCGCCTACAAAGACCCTTCCATCGGTCATTAAAATAGAAACACTGTGATATGTTCTAGGAATTTGCATTCCAGCCACTGTTCTCCATTGATTAGTCGACGGACTATAAATTTCTCCGTACAATCGTGCGCCTTCGTCTACAAAAACTTGAGCCGTACTTAACCCTCCTGTTACCAGAACTTCCCCATTTGGCAGCACCACGCTATTATGCATGGTTCTGGAAAAACTCAAATTATTAAGTGTAGGAGTTACTATAACACTACTTTCATTATTGATATCTATTACATAAGAATTATCTTTAGCAGGGTCACCACTAGCATAAGAGGGTGCACCTCCGACCTTTAAAAGTTTGCCAATATCAAACATAACGGTCGTACCTTTCATGGAATAGGTATCGGTTCCTCGTTTACCTGCGAAAATAGAAGAACCACTACCACTTACGTCGAACCAATGCATATCTTCGCCAGGACCTGCATGAAAAATCTTTCCATTTGGGGCGGCCCACAACCAAGCGTGGTTATCCGCACGATAAACCCCTTCTACTTCAGTACTGAGGTCATTTGAATTGAACAATAAATCACTTCTTAATCCTGGAAGTGTTTTCCAACCTGTTTCAGGCCTCCACATTTCAGCAATTTTTTCACCGTTGGGTGCTAAACCACCACTCCATGAACCTCCAAAAACAAATGCAAATCCATCTGAAAGGGTCACAGCTCCCTGATAACCTCTACCAACGTTCATGTTATCGACAGCGATCCAAGTATCAGAGCTAAAATCATATAGGGTAGCTTTGGGATGTGATGACCCCCCCGTAACCAATAACTGGCCATTGGCCATATTATTGATCCCTGGACAAAACATATCATGATTTGTTGTTGACAATTTTTCTCCGAGGGCCGTCCCATCCGGACCTAAAAAAGGATCAAAAATTTCAGTATAAGTAAATCCGTCGGCCCCTCCAAAATAATCCCGATACTTTGAAGACCAAGCAACCAATCTACCATCAGGAAGATTGGCTACAGCAACTGGAACCATACCAAATGGAATGGGAGCACTCCATTTCCCTGTTGTAATTAAAGTTGACTCCACCGTCACCGAGGAGCTGGAGGTGAAGCCACCGTCGTTGGTCGTGGCCGTTACCGTGGCCGTACCGGGCGAGACCCCAGTCACAAGGCCGGAGGCGTCAACAGTGGCCACCGCCTCGTCGTCCGAGGACCACAGGACCGTGGCGTCGTCGGCGTCCAACGGGGTTATCGCCGCAGTAAGCTGCTGGGCAAGGCCCTCGGTAACCGTAACGGTGGCGGGGGAGACCGCAACCCCGGTCACCGGAACAGGTGCGGGCTCCACCGTCACCGAGGAGCTGGAGGTGAAGCCACCGTCGTTGGTCGTGGCCGTTACCGTGGCCGTACCGGGCGAGACCCCAGTCACAAGGCCGGAGGCGTCAACAGTGGCCACCGCCTCGTCGTCCGAGGACCACAGGACCGTGGCGTCGTCGGCGTCCAACGGGGTTATCGCCGCAGTAAGCTGCTGGGCAAGGCCCTCGGTAACCGTAACGGTGGCGGGGGAGACCGCAACCCCGGTCACGGAAGTTTGTGCTTCGGCACATACACTAAAAAAAAGAAAAATAATTAAGTTGACTTTCAAAAAAGTTTTCAGGAAAATAGTCATCGTTTTATACTGTAGTTATCAAATAAATCAATTGCGCCAATTACAAAAAAGTGTGAGTAATATTCATATATAGGACTTTAGGATAAAGGTGCGGTAGCCTCCTCATATAAAATATAAAAGCTACTCCCTTCTCAATAAGTCCCCAAACTTTATAGACAACACAGTTCGCAAAGCAACTTTGACCCTTTTTGTCATTAATATCGATGTATTCCGCTTCTCTAATGCAGAAAATCTCTAGCGAAGTTTGAATAAGATCTTTCTCCATGACCTTTTTAAGGCCAGAGAAAAAAAATTCAAAACAATAAAACAACGAGTGAAAACATCCCATATTTTCCGAACTACATAAGCACAAAACACTATCGCTACACACAAAAAAGGCAATCGGGGGCTTTCTTAGGGGAATGTTGTAAAATTAGCCTTTTTACCTCTGGAAACGCTACCCTATTTCGACTAATCGATTAAAAACCAATTATTTCGACGAAATTCGAATGAAAAATTATAATCAAAAAAAAGAGTTGAAAATATTATTAATTTCAAACTGTAACAATCTATAAATTGTATCATCCTTAATAATAAACCATCTACTTTTTGAGCCACAAAGGAGAACATATTGACGTGCTGTTAAAATTATGCCTGGAGGGAAAGCAAAGCGCTCAGCTCGAAATATACAACCGCTATCACAGAGCAATGTACAATACGGCTCTGCGCATCGTAAAAAAGAGTGAAGAGGCCGAAGATGTAATGCAAGAATCCTTTTTAAGCGCATTTACGAAACTACATACATTCAAGGCGGAAGTAACTTTTGGGTCTTGGTTAAAACGCATTGTAATCAATAACAGCATTCAACATTATAGAAAACAACAGAAAATGAACCAGATTGCCCTTGAAGATGTATTATACAGGGTCGAAGAAGAGGTAGTTGTTAACGACCATCATGCGTTATCGGAACTGAAGGCTCAAAAAGTGATGGAAACCATGAACCGGTTAAAAGACAATTACCGAGTTTCTTTGACCCTACATCTTATTGAAGGCTATGACTATCGGGAAGTGAGCAAAATTATGAATATTAGTTATGCGAACTGTAGAACCACCATATCAAGAGCGAAGGAAAGCTTACGAAAAAAATTGGTAAATACTTGAACCATGGAAAAGAATGAATTGGATAGACTGTTTGAGCAGTTAAGGGGCCGTTTTGACCTTGAAGAACCAAAAGTAGGACATACAGATCGTTTTCTTGAAAAACTGAATACAAAGAAGGGAGTAACTACCTTAAGAAGACCGAAAAATCGATGGCAGAGACCAGTTGCTATTGCAGCCTCCTTCGTTATTTTACTTACAACTAGTATTCTTTTTTTCAATTCGCAAACATCACTGGAAGAACAAGTTGCTGAAATTTCTCCTGAGGCCTCAAAATCTGAAAATTACTTTGCCAGTATCATCGATGAACAAATCAAACAGCTTGAAAAAGAAACTACACCTGAAACACAACGTATTATTGAGGACACGATGGTACAAATGGAAAAATTGGAACTCGACTACAATAATTTGGAAAAAGACCTAATAAAGGGGGGTAACAACAAGCTTATTTTAAGTGCGATGATTACCAACTTTCAAACCCGAATAGACTTATTACAAGATGTCCTCAAAAAAATTGAAACTATTAAAACTCTAAAAAATTACGATAATGCAAATACTACATTTTAAAAAGTTAATTATTGCGTTTCTGTTACTGCCATTAATAGCTCTAGCCAACAATGAAAAGGGCAAAGGCAGGTATACCAAAGAGAAAACCATTAAGAGAGCGTTCAATGTCAATTCGAACGCGCTGCTTAAAGTGGAAAATAGCTACGGAAACCTCAATATTACCTCTTGGAACGAAAACCGAATTCTCATTGAGGTACATATTAAGACCAATGGTGACAATGAAGAAAAAGTTCAACAAAAGCTTGAGGATATTTCGGTAGATTTTGAATCCAGTACGAGCATGGTTTCGGCCCGAACCGATCTCCATACGAATAAAAGCGGTTGGGGCTGGAATTGGGGAAAGAGTAGCAATGTCAATATGCAAATTAACTATACAATCAAGGTTCCCGTGAAAAATAACATTCAATTAAGTAATGATTATGGAGGGATACTCCTAGATCGTATTGATGGCCATGCCAAGATAAGCTGTGACTACGGTCGACTTGAAATTGGTGAACTTAGGGGGCGTGAGAACCAACTGAGTTTTGATTATACCTCGAAATCAACCATCGGCTTTATCAATAGTGGTACTATTTCAGCGGATTATTCAGGTTTTATTGTTACAAAGGCGGGGGACTTGATCATCAATGCCGACTATTCCGACTCTTCCGTTGAACAAATGGAAAATCTAAGATACAATTGTGATTATGGTAAAATTGAAATAGGGGAAGCCCAAAATATAGAAGGTAGGGGCGACTATATCAATGTCAACCTAGGAACTTTACACGGAAATGTCGATATCGCTGCTGATTATGGTTCCCTAAAAATCGGAAAAATGGCCGAAGACGCTGGTAACTTATCGGTAAAAAGCAATTACACAGGGGTTAAGATAGGATACCACACACTGTACAATTTCAATTTTGAAATACGTGCGTCGTATGCCGGGGTAAGCGGAAAAGAGGACTTTGAAATTAGCAGGAGCGAAGAAAAAAATTCTAGTGTATACTACAAAGGATACTTTGGCGCTTCCAACAGTGGAAACTTGGTTACTATCACCAGTGACTATGGCGGAATATCATTTCATAAAAACTAATATGAACCTACCTGCAAGAATGCAGGCAAAAAACAAACAACAATGAAAAATACAACGTTAATACTGAGCCTAGGAATTTTGATAGTAACCTCCTGTTCTGCACAATGGGGCAAAAAAATTAAAGGAAACGGTAATTTGGTTACTATAAAGAGAAGCGTAGCAAATTATGAGGGAGTGGCTGTATCAGGGTGGTTTGATGTCGACCTTGTCGAAGGGCGTGAGGGGAACCTTTCCTTAGAGGGGGAAGAAAATCTTTTGGAATATATCGTTACCGAAGTCAAAAATGGAAGCTTGAATATACGGGTAAAAAAAGGAGCAAACCTAAAGCCTTCCAGCTGGAATCAAGGTATACGTATAACCGTTCCCGTAGAGGACATAGAAAATATTAGTATGTCTGGATCTGGCGATATAGTCGGAAAAACTACCCTCAAGGCTTCTAAGTTCCAAACAGCGATGTCGGGATCTGGAGATATCACTTTACATGTAATGGCGAACACCATGACCGCAACAATGTCAGGTTCCGGAGATATGAACTTAGCCGGTAAGGTAAAAGATTTTGAAGCCTCTGTTTCCGGTTCAGGTGATATTAAAGCCTATGATCTTACTGCCGACAATGTTCAGGCGACAATTTCAGGTTCTGCAGATATCAAAGTAACTGCTAAAGAAATGTTGAAAGCTAGGGTATCGGGATCAGGTGATATCAGCTATCGTGGGAATCCTAAAAAAGTAGATACCAAAACTTCTGGTTCTGGCGATATTTCGAAAGGGTAAGAGTTTATTCATCTGTCGTAGCCTGTCTAGACCAAGGAGAGAGGTTACCCTATTAAAGAAAGGGCCATGCTAATATGTGTATGGACCTTTTGAGTGATAGTTTCGGGTTGCCATCAATTTTTGATTAAACTTTGAGTGTAAACAGTCCCGTCTTGCAAGATAATATGTATCTGATAAACTCCTTTTGTCAACCAGGAAATATCGATACTTAGGGCAGTGAGAACCAGAGAAGAATTATCCATTTTTTTTGTCAACATAAGCTTCCCGTTGATATCGAATATCGATAGTTTCGATATTACGCCATCCCCAACGGTTTCTAAATAAACGATATCGTTCGCTGGGTTAGGTACTAAACTGATTGCAAATATATTCTCAGAAGGACTTAGCACATTTGAATCGGTATCTTTGATCTTCAAAGTAGAAGTGGCGGCCCCTATATCAACAGGGCATCCCATCACCTCCACCTCGGCCATGTGCAGGATCCCGTTGCCCGAGAGCTGTACCCGAACGTAGCGCCCCTCCGCATTGAGCGGTACCGTCTCCGAGGCACCCGCGGGGCCCGGGAAGTACGCCCCTGTGACGTTGCCGTCCTCCAAGAGTTCCTCAAGGGTCGCGCCCGCCGGGAAGGGCGCCGCGGAGACCAGTACGTAGAAGTCCCGAAGACGGGACTGGTTCCCGTCGCTGCGGTTGTAGAGCACCACCTGGTCCACCGTATGGTCCGCACCCAGGTCCACCTCCCACCAGGGGCGGTACTCGTTCTGGGTGTGCTGCAGGTCAGCGCTCCAAGGGGAGGTCCCCGTGGTGCTGCCGTCCACAGCATAGGAGGCCGAACTGTTCCCGTAGGTGCTCGACATCGACGACGTGCCGCCAAGGGCCACGTTGGAAAGTACGCAGCCCCCGCTGCCGACCGTGGCGACCTCGATATCGTAACTGTCCGACTGCACGCAGCCCGAACCGTCGTCGTAGGTGTAGGTCACCGTATAGGTGCCCGCGCCAAGGCCGGGGTCGAACGTACCGTCCGTGCTCGCCCCGGACCATACCCCGCCCGAAGGGCTGCCCGTGAGCGCCTGGACCGGGTCCGTGTCCAAAAACGGGCCGACGGGCGATATCGCAACGGTATCCGAACCGTCGCAGGGGGAGGCCTGTAGGAAGCATCCCATCACCTCCACCTCTGCCATGTGCAGCATCCCGTTGCCCGAGAGCTGTACCCGAACGTAGCGCCCCTCCGCATTGAGCGGTACCGTCTCCGAGGCACCCGCGGGGCCCGGGAAGTACGCCCCTGTGACGTTGCCGTCCTCCAAGAGTTCCTCAAGGGTCGCGCCCGCCGGGAAGGGCGCCGCGGAGACCAGTACGTAGAAGTCCCGAAGACGGGACTGGTTCCCGTCACTGCGGTTGTAGAGCACCACCTGGTCCACCGTATGGTCCGCACCCAGGTCCACCTCCCACCAGGGGCGGTACTCGTTCTGGGTGTGCTGCAGGTCAGCGCTCCAAGGGGAGGTCCCCGTGGTGCTGCCGTCCACAGCATAGGAGGCCGAACTGTTCCCGTAGGTGCTCGACATCGACGACGTGCCGCCAAGGGCCACGTTGGAAAGTACGCAGCCCCCGCTGCCGACCGTGGCGACCTCGATATCGTAACTGTCCGACTGCACGCAGCCCGAACCGTCGTCGTAGGTGTAGGTCACCGTATAGGTGCCCGCGCCAAGGCCGGGGTCGAACGTACCGTCCGTGCTCGCCCCGGACCATACCCCGCCCGAAGGGCTGCCCGTGAGCGCCTGGACCGGGTCCGTGTCCAAAAACGGGCCGACGGGCGATATCGCAACGGTATCCGAACCGTCGCAGGGGGAGGCCTGTAGGAAGCATCCCATCACCTCCACCTCTGCCATGTGCAGCATCCCGTTGCCCGAGAGCTGTACCCGAACGTAGCGCCCCTGAGTGTTCAGTGCAATCGTCTCCTCGAGACCGGCCTGGCCGCTGAAATAGAAATCGGAAACATCGGGGTCCGACTCCAGATCGGATATCGTCGCCTGAGAAGATATCGGTGTTATCGAAACGAATACGTGAAAATTGTTCAAACGGGTACTAAAGGAATCATTACGGTTGAAAATTTTCAGGTTCTCCAAAATGTACTCGGCACCCAGGTCCACCTCCCACCAAGGAGTGACCTCGCTCTGGGTGTGCTGCAGGTCAGCGCTCCAAGGGGAGGTCCCTGAGGTGTAGCCGTCTATCGCCAATGACGCCACGCCGTTCCCATAGGTGCTCGACTGGGAAGCCGTGCCGCCAAGGGCCGCATTCGAAAGTATACAACTGCTCTCTACAGTAATAATTGATGTTGAAATAAAATTGCCATCATTGGTAGTTACCCTGATGGTTACTACACCCGGGGAGACCCCCGTCACAAGGCCGGAGGCGTCGACCGTAGCCACCGATTCGTCGTCCGAGGACCAGGTAACGCCCGTGTCAGTAGCGTCGACCGGGGATATCGTAGCGGTGAGCTGTTCGGTAAGGCCCTCGGTCACCGTAGCCGTATCGGGGGACAGTACCACGCCGCTCACGGGGATAGGCGCCGGGGAGACCGCCACTAGGGAGGTCGAGGTAAAGCCGCCGTCGTCCGTCGTGGCAGTGATCGTGGCCGTGCCCGGGGAGACCCCCGTCACAAGGCCGGAGGCGTCGACCGTAGCCACCGATTCGTCGTCCGAGGACCAGGTAACGCCCGTGTCAGTAGCGTCGACCGGGGATATCGTAGCGGTGAGCTGTTCGGTAAGGCCCTCGGTCACCGTAGCCGTATCGGGGGACAGTACCACGCCGGTAACATTAACAATAGGTGGACCGTTAAAAAAATCAAAGACGGTACAAGGTATTATTTCAGAAGGAATTGTTCCATCGCCTTCACTAGGCCTTCGCCAACCCACGGACAAATTGTCGCCACCATAACCTTCATTCATTAATGCCTCAATGTAATAATTCTGGCCTGCGACCAAATTAATACCGGCAGACTTTTGTGTAGGATACTTGTTCCATTCACTAAAATTAGACCAAAGATTATGATACGCGATACGAATTTTGTTAGCCTCGCTTGTATCGCTACTTAAATTAAGTTCAACAGCATCATCCCCGGAAATCCAAAAATAATAGGTTCCTGTTTCTGGAGCTGTTAGAATTCCCCTGACCCGCACACCGTAATTATCAGCCACATTAATTGGAATATTAAACTCATATAACTCGTCTGTCTGACTCGGATGATCGGGAAAGTTGGTGTCACTTTTTAAATCAGCGATAGTAGTTCCCGATACATTAGAATACGTTTCCATAATAATACGGTCTGGGCATGGATCCGTCATTTGATTTATCCAATCCTCAATCAATTGTACCGCCTTATCATCAATTTTATTCTTCGCCAAAGGTGGCATTCTAACAGCCGGATCAGTACTATTAATTCTATGATATAAAATAGACGTATTAATGTTACCTGGTTCGACTATCTTTTCATTGGGTATCCCTAAAGTTTCAATAGGACTGGCCGTTAGAAGACCTGTTTGCGCAATATCCAATTTCATTCTCAAATCGAACTCCCCTCGATTTCCCGTACCTGGCCTATGGCAATAGGCGCAGTTCAAATCTAAATAAGACCGTGCTTTATCATCTATAGTTGCCGTTTGATCATCGATGGACTTATATGTTAATAAGTTATTTGTGTCGGAGTCAGTTATTGATTGATCTAATATTCCTAAATGGCTTAAGGTAACTAATTGATTTGCCGTTCTACCCGTCTTAGGATAGGTATAATCTTTGTTCAAATATCTTGTTCTAGTTCCTAAAGTTCCTCCGGAAGTAGCGTTGTGGCAACTGATACAATCGCTAGTACTTGGGTACTGCCAAGTTTGCGTACTCGTACTACCATCTGCTAAGGCAATGTTAATAGTTTCGTCAAGACCCGTGGTAAGAAGCTGGGCATCAGTCTGTTGATCATTCCATTTGTAAGTGACATAATAGAAGTTACCATCATCACCTTTAATAGAAAATCTAGTCTCTATTTTTTTTGTAATAGAGGGATTATTTTCATCTATGGGCAATTCAAAATGTTTTACCAGCACAGAACCAATCGGAAAATTCCAAACATCTTCTTCCGAGTACCCAATTTTTTCTCCTGGTGTATCATGCGTACCATCGTTTGGTATACCCACCCACCTTTTTTTAAGGGCTCCATCAGACCAAAACGGGTCAATCAAATCATAAGGGATTAGTCCATCTGAAGGCTCCAATGTATTCAAATCTGTAAAAGCTCCAGTCTCCGACAGTAGTTGTGGTACGGTAAGGTATGGATTGTCTTTTGAAACCATTTTGTACAATGTAGACACCCCTAGTTTCATAATATAAAGCTCTGCATCAGCGTCTTCACCAAATGAAATTATGTCGGTCGATGAAAAACTTCCCAATTGGGTATAATCGCCTGTAGCGATGTCAATAGTCCATATCTCTTCCCCTACCCCATAGTCCGCACAAACATATTTACCTTGAAGTTCAGGAATTTCAGATCCACGATATACGTATCCGCCAATGATCGAATTGGCTGCAGATCGCGGAAAATAGGTAAGCGGTTCTTCATGTGGCATGTTGTTCAACAAGTTTGGAACACAAAATGTACTCATGTACAAACCTTCATACAGAGGCCATCCATAATTTTTTCCTTTTTTTACTACATTGATTTCCTCATGTCTTCCTCCACCAATTTCCCCAACGTAAAGATCACCGGTTGCCCGGTCTTTTGTCATTCTGTGAGGATTTCGATGACCCAAGCTGTAGTACTCTTCAAAATTGTCACCGGTAGGACTTAAAAAAGGGTTGTCATTAGGTATCCAATATCCATTTCCTGTGATCTCATCCGAAAACCCGTGGTCAGCAGGCATCGTTCTAACCGGAGCATGGCTTTTTGTCGGGTCTTGGGCTACATCCAGGCGAAGCACGCCACCATCAAGATTATTCGTAATATCCTGAGCTTTTTTGAAGGCTGTCTGATCACCGGTCGTTAAATAGAGAAACCCATCATCACCAAATAAAAGTCCCCCCCCTCGGTGCGTGGTACCGTACATTCTGAGTTTAAGTAAAATTTGTTCTGATGATTCTTGCACGTTAAATGTGGTTGGATCCATCTCGTATCGCGAGAGCACCAAAAAATTACCCCAATACTCTTCATTATTACAACTTTGGGTGGTATAATAATCAGGATAATCGGTACTGTTCGCATCCTCCGTCGTATAAAAAACATAAAAATAATTGTGCCCTGCGGTACCATATTCAGGATGTAGTGCCATGCCAAGAAATCCACCATCCCACACTACACCAACTTTATCCGAAAGATCGAGAAGTAGGTTTTTTTGAGTAACATCGGGTACTTTATCAAACCAGAATATTTGACCATCGCGTTGGCCAACAATTACTTTATTGGTATTTGAAACTTCATTGAAAGTTAAGGGAGAATCAAATGTTAGATTTGGAAAGACCGGCACGTAGGGCAATCCACCCGACAACCTAGCCGGAAAATTATAGTTTAAATAGCTGTTTAACGGTTCCGGATTATCCAAGCCAGACCCTGCAAAATAGGGAACGGCCCCTAGTAGGGTAAGTGATAGAGAAAGAAAAAGGTACTTTCTGAACTTTGAGCTTGGTAAAAAAAATTTCATACAGATGGTCTTAGCAGGATTGTAAAACAGGGGAAGTAGTACAAAAGAATATCAATTCATCATGCGTGTAGGGCGATAATCGATAATCTGCACGGTAATTTGTTGAAGTGTGCAAAAAGTTAAGAAAATGCTAAAATGCTCGTAAAAAAAATTCGTCGCGGTTTATTATAAAATCGTATCGGTATGCTCGACCTTATAGAGAAATGGAATGGAATTTTTTACAATCAATCAGCTCAAAAGAATTGGAATGTCTACCAGTTGAAACTTATTTACCAATTTATATTACAATGAAATATCAAATCAATAATCGTTTTTTTTTTGAAGGTTGTACTCGCTAACAATAAAATCTATGGACGAGATGACTATTTCTTCTTTTTCGCGTTCACACGAAATAGCAATAACATCCCCATTAAAAAAAAGACCCCCAAAAATATGGTCGAACTACGCATACTACCTGTAGATTGCGCAACAAACCCATAGATGAAAGTACCGATTACAATTCCTATTTTTTCGGAAGCGTCATACAAACTGAAGAACGACGCGGTATCCGTCGTTTCTGGAAGAAATTTTGAGTAGGTCGATCTTGACAACGCTTGAATACCTCCCATGATGAGGCCTACAAAGCCCGCCGCTATATAAAAATCGATCGGGGTCAACAGAAAATAGGCATAAATGCAGATACACACCCATAATAAGTTGAGTACAATCAAGGTTTTTATATTACCGAATATTTTAGAGGCCCTAGCCGTTAAGGTGGCCCCTAAAATGGCTACCACTTGTATAACCAATATGCTTATTATCAATCCTGTTGTTCGTTCACCATCAGAACCCCAAGTGATTTCTTCCTCGCCAAAATAGGTAGCTATTAACATAACGGTCTGTACCGCCATACTGTACACAAAAAAGGCGATAAGATAGCGCTTTAGACGCTTTTCCGTACCTAGCTGGTTCCAGACAGTTCTTAATTCCTTAAAACCGTTAAACACTATATTTTTATGTCGATTTGTTTTTTTAAAGCCTTTAGGAAGATGGTAAAAGGTGTACTGCGCAAAAACAATCCACCAAATTCCTACGGTGACAAAAGAATACTTCATGGCCCTTATTTCAGCGGCCTCACCTAAAGTGTCGACAATCCCGAACAAAGACGGTTTCATCACCATGGCAAGATTGACCAATAAAAGAAGTACACTGCCCAAGTATCCCATAGAAAAACCCTTTGCGCTAATCTTATCCTGTTGTTCGGGATAGGCAATATTAGGCAGATAAGAATTATTGATGGCAAAACTTACCCAAAAGCCGACCAAACCGAAAAAGTAACACGTTAGCCCAAAATAGATGTTCTCCAATGAAAACCAATTTAGGCCGATGCACGAAACACCGCCTAAATAGCAGAAGAATTTCATGAAAATTTTTCGGTTTCCTATATAATCCGCAATTCCGGACAACAAGGGGGTAACAATTGCAATAAAAAGGAAGGCCGCCGATGTGACGTAACTGATCAAGGGAGCGCGGGCAATTTCAAGCCCAAAAACAACTACCTTATCAATTTCTGCAATTCGAAAAAGAGCCCCATAAAAAATGGGGAAAATTGTCGAAGCAATTACAAGGCTGTACACGGAATTCGCCCAGTCGTAGAATGCCCAAGCATTCAATAGCTTCTTGTTTCCCTTGACTAAAATCGTTCTTGTCATTTAAAAATAAAAACCGCTCTAGAGAGCGGTTTTAAATATACGTTGATTTAATGGTAAATTATTGAAATGAGGTAACACCGAATTTTTTAGCCTCTTCTTTGGCAAGTGGTGCCCATTGTGTCAGATTGTTAATACGTGTATCGTTCGAAGGGTGTGTGCTCAAAAATTCGGGTGGGGCCTGACCCCCGCTTTTCGCCTTCATTCTCTTCCAGAGCTCTGCGGCTTCGGCAGGATCGTAACCCGCAATTGCCATTATCTGTAGACCGATACGGTCAGCCTCTGTTTCATGACTTCTGCTAAAAGGAAGCATTAAACCCACCGTAGAACCGAGGCCGTAGGCCTGATTGAACATATTTCTTTTTTGTGGGTCTTGTATGGCTACATTACCTGCGACAGCGCCTAATTGTTGAAGTGTTCCCGCACTCATGCGTTGTGCCCCATGATCGGCCAATGCGTGTGCTACCTCATGGCCCATAACTACGGCCACACCGGTTTCACCTTGGCAAATGGGCAATATCCCGGTATAGAAAACTATTTTTCCTCCGGGCATGCACCATGCGTTCACCGTTTCGTCTTTAACAAGGTTATATTCCCACTTATAATCCTTTAGGTACCCGGCATACCCATTTGCAGTCAACCATCGCTCGGCTGCCGAAGAAATACGTTGGCCCACTTTCGTAATCATTTTAGCTTCGGAAGAGTTTTCGACAACTTGATTCTCGTTCAAAAACTGATCATATTGTGCAAAAGCCATCGGAAAAATCTGACTATTAGGATAAAAGTTCAATACCTTTTTTCCTGTAAATGGATTTGTTTTACAAGCCACAACGCCCATAAACAAGATGAGTAAGAAAACTATTTTTTTCATGCTATTTACATTTTTTCAAAAAATAACGATACAAAAAAAATCATACTCCGGTTATACGCAATTGCGTAAAATCTTTGCTTAATTGAAAAATATTATTACCGTTTAATTTTATGTCATTTATTTCAACCTTCTCATTATCAACAAATATGCGCTCTATTTTAAATGGTAGGCCTCTCAAAGAAATTTTAAAGGTATCATAGGTAGTTATGAACGACCCATCTTTGAATTGCTGTACCGTCAATTCATTATCCTTTCCAAGAAGCTTGAAATTACGTAGGCTATATTTGCCGTTTTCATAAGCATATCCATCTTGGCCATCTTCATAAACCATTGAATTTTCCGAGCCTTTCTTATAATAGACTTCCAAAACCAATTCCGTAATTTCCTTTTCTCCCACATATTGTTGCACAGGATATTTCGGGATAATAGCCCCTGCTTTGATGAACAGTGGCATCTTATCGATATCGGCCTCTACCCATTTCTCTTTTCCACCCTCCACAATTTCATCAGACCAATAATCATACCAATCGCCTCTAGGAATGTACATACGGCGTCCTTTCGCATTGGGTTCTTGAATTGGGCAGACTAATATTTGTTCGCCGAAGATGAACTCGTCAGTTCTAAAATGGGTCTGAACATCTTCTTGATCGAAGCAGACAATTGGAAGTAATAGAGGTTTACCCTCCCTCGAATATCTCCAGAACATGGTATATAAATAAGGCAATAATTGATAGCGTAGTTCTATAAATTTTCTTACGATATCAGTAATTTCGTTGCCGAACGACCATGGCTCTTGATCTCCGTGGTCCCCACTCGAATGTACCCTACAAAAGGGATGAAAAACACCCAATTGAATCCATCGGGCAAATAACTCCCCATTCGGCTGTTCTGCAAAGCCACCAATATCGGAACCTACGAAAGAATAGCCGCTCATACACATACGCTGCATCTGAACATTGGCAATCCACAAATGCTCCCAGGTAGCCACGTTATCCCCGGTCCAGGTCGAAGAAAATCGCTGTGTACCCGAGTAAGCGGCCCGTGTTATTACTAAAGGACGTTTAGGATAAACGTACTTCTTCACTCCCTCATAGGTCGCCCTTACCATTTGCATACCATAGATATTATGGGCTTTTCTATGACTACAGGGATATCCATCATAAAAATGTCTCGTATCTAGAGGTGCTGTTTTCGTAGGCACTTCCATAACAGCAGGTTCATTCATGTCGTTCCATACTGCATGTACACCGATTTCCGCCATAAATTCTTTGTAAAGATCGGCCCACCATTCCCTGACCTGAGGGTTTGTGAAATCAGGAAAATGGCATTCACCTGGCCATACTTTCCCTTTCATGAACGGACCATCGGCTCTTTTACAGAAATAATCATTCTCCATCGCCTCTTTATACACCCAATACTCTTTATCAATCTTAATACCAGGATCGATCATCACCACGGTCTTAAACCCATCTTCCTCAAGTTCGCCGATCATCCGTTTAGGATCTGGGAAGAGATTGTTGTCCCACGTAAAACAACGAAACCCATCCATATAATCAATATCGAGATAAAGCGCATCACAGGGAATTTTCTTTTCCCTGAACGTCTGGGCAATTTCTTTCACCTGACTTTCAGGAAAATAACTCCACTTTGATTGATGGAACCCCAAGGCCCACATCGGAGGCAATTCGGGGGCACCCGTTAAATTGGTGTAGGCCCTGACCACTTTAAACATTTCAGGACCGTAGAAGAAATAGTAGTTCATCTCGCCACCATCAGCCCAAAAGCTAGTTGCTGACCGCCTTTCATGGGCAAAATCGAAATGTGTGCCAAAACTATTATCGAAAAAAATACCATAAGCCATGGCGTTATGTAGACCAATATAAAAGGGTATCGCTTTGTACAAAGGATCTTGATCTTTCCCATAGGCGTAGGAGTCGGTCACCCAATTACTTACCTTCTTGCCCTTAAGATTACTATGGGTGGCCTTGTCGCCCATTCCGTAAAAGCTTTCACTACCCTGAGTGATCTTGCCCATTTTCACAGTGTTCCCCCCATATTCATAATTTTCTTCCCAGTGAAAACCCAATTCGTCCTCATTGATAATATTTCCGTTCAAATCTGAAATCTGTATCCGTAAGGTTTGCTTATCTACAAGAATCTGTAGCTTCGAGGTTTCTATAATATACTCGCTTGACGTCTCAAGGATGTCGAGATGACTATATCCTCTGCGCGCATCTGGATCAATAGCATAAGAAAAATCGGGTTGAAAATTATGATCGGTTGCATATCGAAATCGAATGGTTCTATCCTGTACCACGGTAATCTCTAAAATCACTCCATTTTCGGTTGTGAAATAGAATTTATCCTTGTCCCTTAGATAATGGACGATATGGTTTGGATAAAGATTCCCTTTGTACTCTAGCTCGGTATTGGTTATCATTTGACGACTCTTTTCAAAGACCTACAAAATAAGTACATAATAGTCCAACTAGACAACGATTCAAATGAACTTTTATAATCAAGGTCTGAAGATTATTGAAAAATTACTATAGCCAGGGGCGGAATGGTCAGTTCTACGGATTGTTCCCGACCATGCCACGCTATTTTCTCGATGGAAGATATGGTGCTTCTTGTACCTGAACCCCCATATTTTTTATCATCACTGTTCAATATTACCTTCATTTCACCCGAAGTTTTTGGAATGCCCACACGATATTTCTCACGGGGGGTCGGCGTAAAGTTACAAGCTATAAAAACATCGTTTTTGGTATCGTGTCCCCTCCTTATATAGGTCAAGACCGAATTTTCATGATCGCCATAATCTATCCACTGAAAACCATCCGGACTAAACTGTTTTTCGTATAACGCCGGATATTCCTTATACACTTTGTTCAAAGCTTTTACCAAGTTCTGTACACCGGAGTGCACCTCATATTCTGTCAAATGCCATTCCAGACTTTGTTGAAAATTCCATTCCGAAGTCTGACCAAATTCCCCACCCATAAAAATAAGGTTGGTTCCTGGATGGGTGAACATATAACCGAACATGAGTCTCAGGTTGGCAAATCGTTGCCACTCGTCGCCAGGCATACGATAAACAAGCGATTGCTTGCCATATACAACTTCGTCATGCGATAGCGGTAGCATAAAATTCTCTGTAAACGCATACGTCATACTAAAGGTAAGGTCGTTTTGATGGTACTTTCTGTAGACCGGTTCCTTTTTGAAATATTCCAAAGTATCATGCATCCAGCCCATCATCCATTTCATTCCAAAACCCAGCCCTCCGTACATGACCGGTTTTGACACTCCAGCGAATGCTGTAGATTCTTCCGCGATCGTCTGAACATCTGGATAGTTACCGTATACCGCCTCGTTGAATTCGCGAATAAAAGAGAGTGCCTCTAGGTTTTCATTATTACCGTACATGTTCGGCTCCCACTCCCCTTCTTCCCTTGAGTAATCGAGGTATAGCATGGAAGCGACGGCGTCTACCCTAAGGCCATCGACATGGTACTGGTCTAACCAAAATAGGGCATTGCTGATTAAAAATGCGCGTACCTCGTTTCTGCCATAATTAAAAATTAAACTCTTCCAATCGGGATGATACCCTCTTCTGCGATCGGGGTGTTCATAGAGATGGGAACCATCAAAAAACCCAAGACCATGTGCATCTTCGGGAAAATGCGACGGTACCCAATCTAATATCACACCTACCCCGGCCTGGTGTAGTTTATCGACCAATAACTTGAAACCTGACGGGTCTCCAAATCGTGATGTCGGCGCGAAGTATCCTGTAAGCTGGTAACCCCAAGACGGGTCGTAAGGATACTCCATAATGGGCATAAACTCTACATGGGTAAAACCCATATCCTTCACATAGGCCACCAGATCTTCGGCAATTTCATTGTAGGAAAGAAAATCGCCATCTGCATTGCGTTTCCAAGAACCTAGATGTACTTCATATACTGAAAAAGGAGTGTCAAGCGAATTCTTACCCGTTCGATTTTCCATCCACCTTTTATCCTTCCATTCGTATTCGGCATTCCAAATAATGGAAGCCGTTCTGGGCGGGTGTTCACAGTAACGAGCGAAGGGGTCTGCTTTCTCGGTAACGGCCCCATGGTTGTTCGAATATACTTTATACTTATAGATCTCACCCACACCCACATCGGGAATAAAGCCTTCCCAAATACCACTGGCATCCCATCGCACGTTAAGACGGTGTTCATCATCGTTCCAGCCATTAAAGTTGCCGATTACCGATACCGACCTGGCAGATGGTGCCCATACAGCGAAATATGTCCCTTTTACGCCATTGAGTTCCATCGTGTGAGACCCTAATTTTTCATAAAGCCTAAAGTGCTTGCCCGACTTGAAAAGATTTATATCAAATTCCGTGAAAAGACTGAATACGGTTACCTGTGGCATAACGATGGTTATTTATCTAGTTTAGGCAAATCTAATGAACTTTAAAGAAAGCATAAGTACATTGTTCATTTACTTTAAATTCTTCTTATTTAAACACCAAAAGATACTGAATATTCAAAAATGGAACGCTTTTTGAAAGCACAATAAATAAATATGAATTACATCAGCATTAAATAAAACTATTATGAGAAAAACATCATTACTTATCGGCACATTTTTGACTCTATTCTTAATTTCCTGCGAAGGCCCCCAAGGACCTCCTGGATTTGATGGTCTAGACGGCCCCCAAGGTCCTGCTGGAGAAGATGGAATCGAGGGACAGGTATTTGAAATTGACGGCGTCGATTTTGCCTACGATCCCGGATCCAACCTTCAGAGTGCTATTATCAATTTTGAAGACAATACAGATTTTGAAGTGTTCGAATCCGATGCAGTCTTGGTCTATAGGTTCGACGGGGAAATTGAACTTAACGATGGTAGCCTTGCCAATGCATGGAGCTTAATACCTCAAAATTTCTTTACCGCCGATGGTACCATTCAATATACTTCCGCACATAACTTTGTGGATGTCGAAATCTTTATCGACGGCAACTACGATCTTGCGAACTTAAGTCCGGATTTTACACAAAATCAATTTTTCAGGGTCGTTATTGTACCTAGTGTTTTCTTAACATCCAAAATAGATAAATCGAATATTTCATCGGTCATGAGCGCACTAGGAGTTCAAGAAAAGGATGTAAGAAGAATCTCTTTGAATTAAGGCATTTCGCCAATATCAGGCATATTCTACAACCCCGCAATGCGGGGTTGTTTGGATTTTTATCCGCACTCCATCGAGAGAACTGGCAAATCCCTTAATCTTGAAAGGATTCGAAAATTATTCCGTCTAAAACAAAAAGAATAACATGAAAAAGATATATTCAAAAATAGCATTTGTATCGTGCCTGCTACTTGTAGGTTGTACGGGGAATTCACAAAAAAAAGAAGTCGCCAGAAAAGGTGATTCCCCTAAAGAAGAGCAGTTCAGGGTAACCAAGTCCGAAACCGAGTGGAAGAAAGAGCTGAGTGAAGCTGAATTTTATGTGCTTCGCAAAGCGGCGACGGAAAACCCGTTCACCAGTGATCTTTTGACAAATAAGGAAAAAGGAACCTATGTGTGTGCCGGTTGCGGCACTCCCCTATTTAAAAGTGAAACCAAGTTCAAATCAGGTACCGGTTGGCCGAGTTTTTATAAAGAAATAGAGGGCAACGTGGCCTATGATGTCGATTATAAAATTGGCTACAAAAGAACCGAAGAACATTGCGCCGTATGTGGTGGTCACCTTGGTCACGTTTTTGAAGATGGCCCTGCTCCCACTGGTTTAAGGCACTGTATCAATGGAGTGGCCCTAGATTTTGTACCAGAAGGAAAATAATTTCAGAACATTTAAGGAGGGGTAATAAGCCCATAAAAAAGTTACTGCAAATTCGATTCTAATTCCGGTGTAAATAACGTATAAGTGGGCAGTGTAAAACTTAATTCATAAGGAAAACAAAATAAATTAATGCTACGCTCAAAGTAGCGCAAATGGCCTTACCCCTTCAGATAGGTATCTCTTGTACTGCTGATTAACCTGAAAAATTTTCGAGTGACACTATCCCGCAAGAAAGTGTCTCATTGCCTCCTCTTTTCAAAAATCTTTAAGCGGCCGATCAAAACTGGTCGAGCGATATAAACTTTATTTGAACTTGGTATTTGCTGCTTGAATTATGTACTTTTGCACCTGCTTCCTCGAACTAGGGGAAGAATGCTTATGTCAACCCATAAAAAATAAAAGTATGAGCACTTTCGATGTTATTGTTTTAGGTAGTGGTCCCGGTGGATATGTCGCGGCCATAAGGGCTTCCCAGCTTGGTTTTAAGACCGCTATAATTGAAAAGGAAAGTCTTGGTGGCGTCTGTTTGAATTGGGGATGTATACCTACTAAAGCATTGTTGAAATCCGCTCAGGTATTTGAATATCTACAACACGCCGATGCCTATGGTTTGAAGGCCGAGGGAGTCGATAAGGATTTTGGTGCCGTGGTCAGTAGAAGTCGAGGTGTAGCCGATGGAATGAGTAAGGGCGTGCAGTTTTTGATGAAAAAAAACAAAATCGAAGTTATCAACGGATTCGGAAAACTGAAACCGGGTAAAAAGATTTTGGTAAAAGACAATGACGGGAAAGAGACCGAATATAGTGCCGAACACATCATAATTGCAACAGGTGCCCGTAGTCGTGAACTACCAAGTCTTCCCCAAGATGGAAAGAAAATTATCGGCTATCGAGAGGCAATGAGCCTAGATAAGCAACCCAAAAGTATGATTGTGGTCGGAAGTGGGGCCATTGGGATTGAATTTGCCTATTTCTACAACGCTATGGGCACTGAAGTAACCGTTGTTGAATTCTTACCGAGTATCGTTCCCGTAGAGGATGAGGAAGTCTCTAAACAGTTGGAACGCAGTTTTAAAAAAGCCGGTGTGAAGATAATGACCTCGGCAGAAGTTACTTCGGTAGATACTTCTGGAGAGGGTGTGAAAGCTACCGTCAAAACAAAGAAGGGCGAAGAAATTTTACAAGCCGATATCGTACTTTCTGCCGTGGGTATAAAGACCAATATTGAAAATATCGGTCTTGAAGACGTGGGTATTGCCACTGATAGGGACAAAATCGTGGTCAATGATTATTATAAGACCAATATTCCCGGATACTATGCCATTGGAGATGTAACGCCAGGTCAAGCTTTGGCCCACGTGGCCTCGGCCGAGGGCATTCTTTGCGTGGAAAAAATTGCTGGCATGCATGTAGAACCCTTAGATTATGGCAATATTCCCGGCTGTACCTATTGCATGCCCGAAGTGGCGTCGGTAGGTCTGACCGAAGCCCAAGCGAAAGAAAAAGGATTTGATGTCAAGGTTGGTAAATTTCCATTTTCCGCTAGCGGCAAGGCGAAAGCCTCTGGAAATCCCGATGGTTTTGTAAAGGTTATTTTCGATGCCAAATATGGGGAGTGGTTGGGTTGCCATATGATCGGTGCCGGGGTAACCGATATGATCGCTGAGGCAGTAGTGGCCCGAAAATTGGAAACCACAGGCCATGAAATCTTAAAAGCGGTACACCCACACCCCACCATGAGTGAAGCTGTTATGGAAGCGGTAGCTGCGGCCTACGGTGAAGTGATTCATCTATAAATTATAAAATAAAGACAAAGTGGCTGAAAGACTTTATCTAAAATAGTACAACAAACATCGGCCAATCGCGATAACTAGGTTTTAAATTTAAGATTTCATGCTTCCGATTTTTAGAATTACGGCAATTCTTGAGGGTATTTCTTATCTGACGCTTTTTGCGGTGACCATGCCCTTAAAATACTTGGCCGATATTACCTTACCCAATAAGTACGTGGGCTATGCACATGGCTTCCTGTTCATTGCCTATATTGTGATGGCCATAGTTTTTTGGAGGCAACGGAAATTGGGGGTAAAAATGGGCTTTATTTTGCTATTGGCATCCCTGCTGCCTTTTGCGACTTTTTATGTCGATAAAAAGTATTTATCTTCCGAATAAAATAGTCTACCTAGTATAAGATACCGAGATTTATCATAATTCCACTTACGAAGTCCGGCGTTATTTCCATCAGTATTGCCATTGGACCAGTATCAATTTTTATTCCTCCGCCAAGATTAATCGTCGGATACCCAAAAAAATTAGGATACTTTATATCATTTTCTAATTCATTAGGCCTGGTATTCCAGTTAAGTGCAATACCACCTCCAATATAACCGTAGGATTTTAGAATACCAGATTTTGATTGAAATTTTATACCGAAAGGAATAATACTTAATACATGCTGCTTTGAAATTTGAGAATCATCTATATCATAGGTACCAGAATGTCTATATGTCACACCGTTTATAGTAGAAATACTAAGGGATCTTTCAGTTTTCATCGTCTCTCGATAAAAGGCTAATCGATAGTAAGTATACGATGGGCCGTTAATGGGCAGACCCGCCGAAAAACTATAATGGCGTTCAAGTGCAGGTTCATATTCGTTCATTGGATATTTCTCAGCTTCTTGGTGATTATAGGAATCTATAAGCTTCTGAATATTTCTTTGTGAAAAGCTGATTTTGCTGATATTCGATTTCCTCAAAAAGCCATTCGTTATACTATCAATTGAAATAATATACCCCTTCTCCGTTTTGTTGTAATACTTACCATTGTTCTTTATTTGCTTCTTTCTTGGCGTATGTAAATAAACATAGCCGTTTGTTGAATTATCCCTCAGGATATAGTCCGCTTTTACCCTATTTCGGTATCTTCTTACATACATATCAATCTTACCTGATGAAATTCTTTTTGCTAAGATATGCTTCGTAGACCCATTTCCTGTGACCTTAAAACTTCTTAAATGTCTACCCGACCCGTAGTCTAAACTTTGCAATTCTTGAGGGTCATAGTGGAAAACCGTCTCGCTTTGCAAGTCTTTTTTGAAAAAAATTTCTTCGGCGAGTTCCCAATCTACATCAGCCTTGATATAGCCATGGATCGTATCGTGATTCGAGGTTACGATGAAGCCTGACCTATACTCGGATTGCGACATAACCCCGATGGGAATCAAGGCTGTCAAAGATAAAAAAGAGCGTAATGTAAAACGGAAGCCTATATCGTAAATTCTTAGTACCATAGTTTTTAGAGTTATTGTAGGACAATAACTACAAAAAGAATGGTTTAGTATAGCTGTATCACTAGTCGCTATTATTAGGAGAAAGTAGTGAGGCTCTAGGTGGATTTAAAGTGCTTCTTCTTTTGTTTATCTCGAAACCAAATTAATAAAGCAGACGTGCTGCATTACCCCTTCAAAGTAACGAAACTCAAACTACAAGCAAATTCCTGATTTTTACTTACGGGTCTAACTCGCTCAATACCTATCGAAAGTGTCTTGCCGATAAGAAAGTATAGACGAAACCGAGGGTCAAAGTAGTCCAGGTAGCATCATCGCCTTTTATGGCGGTATAGGAAAAATTAACTTCAGACTGTGCGCCCATCTGAAATCCGAATTGAGGACGGTAATAAAACCCTCCTTCATTACCATCGTTCAAACCTAAAGCCTGACCTACGTCACCACCAAAAGAAAAAGAACGGGACAGCCATATGCGAACAGAGGCTGCAATGGGTACAAATTGCCTACTCGGTAATTTGATACTAGCAGTTTGCTCAAATCTGTACGTTTCGGCAAAACCGTGTACTATACCCGATTTTATACCCAAGTCTAGAAGTTTATTGGGTGCCCACATGTATCCGACATCCAAACCGGCCACGATACTTATACTATCATTGTAATCTCCGATGGGAAGCCCTGCATGAGCCCCAATTTTAAAGCCTTCTTGAGCACTTATAGAAAAAAAAGAAATACTGAACACTATTAAAAAAAAGACCTTCCGAATCATCTGGTTTTCGATTTGTTTAGATTTACAAACGAAATAAACGGTCCTAAAGTGTGAGTGACTACTTTTTTGTTGTCAAATGATAAAAAAATGATGGGATAGTATGGTGCTCTATATCACGTTTTTCTAGGTCTAATGTACTTCCAAGAAGCTCTGAATGGCCAAATCATAACTTTGCAGCCCAAAACCCAGAATCACTCCCTTGGCCCCAGGTGAAATATAGGACACGTGCCGAAACGATTCCCGTTGATGTGTATTCGAAATATGCACTTCTACCACAGGGGTCTCAATAGCCTTTATCGCATCGCCCAAACCTACGGACGTATGGGTATACGCTGCGCCATTTAAAACGATACCATCATAGGAAAAACCGACTTCGTGAAGCTTGTCTATTAGTTCGCCTTCAATATTCGATTGAAAATATTCAAGCTGTACGGTCTTGAAACGGAATTGTAAATCTGCAAAATAATCATCAAAAGTTTTATCGCCATATACTTCAGGTTCACGCTTCCCCAAAAGGTTCAGGTTGGGGCCATTGATAATGATAATCTTCATTTGTGTAAACAATTTTGTGAATGAGTCAGGGTAGTTAGCCCTCAATTCTAAATTCAGATCCTATAAAAAATAACATGCCCCAAGTGAAAAAATTCCATTTTTTACGGCAGTATTTTCAAGTACTTGCGAGAAATCGAAACCAAAACGAAACTGAAAATAGAATTGCTCGTCCAAGCGGTAACCGCCACCGAAATTAATACCTATCTGCAAAGAATTTGCCTTAAGTGTATCGCTTGGGTCAATTTTATCGAGATTATCGGCCAACAAGAAACTGATTTGCGGCCCTACCTCCGCAGCAATATTCTCCGTGAGATGAAATTTACCCATTAATGGGAGATGCAAATAGGTCAGATTCAAATTTTCAGGGCCAATATCGGCACCTTGAAAAGAGATTAAAAGTTCAGGCTGAAAGTAGAGGTCTTCCAAAATAATCGGTATTTCAGCCATCCCCCCGATATAGCCCCCCATTTTTGGCGAGATATCGACAAAATCCTTACCTAGAAAAGTTGAAACATTAAGACCGGTCTTTACTCCAAAAATAACTTCGCTATCACCTCCGGAAGGGCCAGTACCTTGAATTACTACCTGTGAACTACTTTGCTGTATTGCAAAAAGCAGTACCAGAAAAATCAATACTCTTTTTAAGGTCATTGTGGTTGGTATTTTTAGTTTGGTATGGTTTTAAAAAGTACTTCAAAGATAGAAAACTTTTGACCGCAAAATATTATTACAACTAAATAAGGACACCTGTGCAATTAGCCTTTGATTAAAATAGGGCCATTGTTTACCTTTAGCGCATGGATTGGAAACCGGCAATTCAGGAGTATGGAGATTTTCTTAGAATCGAAAGAGGGCTATCGGACAATTCTATCAAAAATTATACCCTGGACGTTGAAAAGTTAGTACAGTTTTTAGAAACAAACGAACTGGACTATGATCCTTTAAAGATTGATCGAGCAACTATTCAACATTTTATTTATGAAGTGGCCAAATACATGAACCCAAGATCCCAAGCCCGAATAATATCGGGCCTGAAGAGTTTTTTCAATTACTTGCTTTTTGAAGATTATCGCAAGGATAACCCATTAGATTTAATAGAATCCCCAAAAATTGGGAGGAAACTCCCTGACACCCTTTCCGAACAGGAAATCAACAACCTCATAGGCGCCATTGACCTCTCTAAACCTGAAGGAGAGCGTAATCGGGCCATGCTAGAAACACTGTACGGTTGCGGGTTGCGGGTTTCCGAACTGATCAACCTTAAAATATCCGACCTCTATTTCGAGGAAGATTTCATCAAGGTTACCGGAAAAGGCGACAAACAAAGATTTGTACCCATAAGTACCATCAACAAAAGATATATTGATATTTATCGCAATGAAGTTAGAATTCACCAAAAAATACAGAAAGGCTTTGAAGACATTCTCTTTTTGAACCGCAGGGGTCGACAACTTACTAGGGCTATGATATTCACTATCATCAAACAACTAGCTGAAAAAACCAATCTTACAAAAAATATAAGTCCGCATACTTTTAGACACTCGTTCGCCACACATTTATTACAAAATGGAGCGGATCTGCGGGCTATTCAACAGATGTTGGGTCATGAAAGCATAACCACAACGGAGGTCTACGTTCACGTTGATAGAACCCATTTGGCACAAGTTATCAATAAATACCACCCGAGAAACTAAATTTGTTCGTTCGATGTTCTATGTAAGCATGGACAAATCGACTCAAGTTTTCTTTCGGTCCCTGAACAAACTATAATCCCTTCTGTAGGGGCGTATAATCAATCGGGCCTCCCTATCAAAACGAATATAATTATAGACCCAATTTACAAATACCACCATACGGTTTCGAAAACCGATCAAAAAGAAGAGATGTACGAACATCCAGACGAACCAAGCGAAGACGCCTTGAAATCTATAGTTCTTCAAATCGGCGACGGCCTTGTTTCGCCCTATGGTTGCCATACTGCCTTTATCTTCGTAAATAAAAGGTTGCATGGGTTTATTTTCAATTAAATTAAGTAGGTTTTCCCCAAGATGTCGACCTTGCTGAATAGCCGGTTGTGCCATCATTGGATGTCCACTGGGCAACTCATCGGTATGCATGCAAGCAATATCGCCAATAGCAAAAATTTCGGGATATCCGATCAATTGATTAAACTCATTGACTTTGATTCGGTTTCCTGGCACTACAACTTCTTCCATATCAAGCCCTTTTATCGAAGCACCTTTGACTCCTGCTGCCCATACGAGGGTTGCGGCTTCAAAAACAAGATCGGTTTTGGTGAGTACCGTTTTACCGTCATACCCGGTTACGCGGGTATTTTTCCATATTTGCACCCCTAATCGCTCTAAAAAATCTTCCGCTTTTATAGAAGCCTCCTCGCTCATTTCCTTTAAAATTCGATCCCCGGATTGAATAAGGTTTATCTGTGCCCGTCGGGTATCGAGATCCGGATAATCTTTAGGTAAAATTCCTTTTTTGATTTCCGCCAAAGCCCCTGCCAACTCTACCCCCGTTGGACCACCCCCAACAATAACAAAATTCATTAACGCATCACGCTCATGAAGATCATCGGTCAACAAAGCCTGTTCGAAGTTCTCTAGAATCATGCTCCGCAGGTTCAACGATTGTGGAATCGATTTCATCGCCATAGCATTTTTTTCGATTTCGAAATTCCCGAAAAAATTCGTTTCCGATCCAGCGGCTACAACCAAATAGTTATATGAAAGTTTCCCAATATTGGTGACCAACACCTTTTCGTCATGCAAGACCTGTTGCACTTTGGCCATTCGAAAGAAAAAATTGGGGTAGTCTTGCAATATCTTTCGAATGGGGTAGGCGATCGAGTCAGGTTCCAGCCCCCCGGTTGAGACCTGATAAAGCAAAGGTTGAAAAGTATGATAGTTATTCTTGTCGAGCAAAACTACCTGCACTTCTTTCTTACTTAATTTTTTAGCAAGGGCTATTCCGGCAAAACCACCTCCGATAATGACAATTCTCGGAAAACTACTTCTAGGTATATTCAGTGCATCAGTGTCTGTCATATCAATACGTATTAGTCCCGAAAATAAACATTCATAACATATCAAAATAATAGCTACCCAATTTTCGTATCGGTTAAGAGAATTTTATCAAATAGAACGCCCCAACCAAATAACAACCTCGTACATTACACCCCGATAATGATTCGAAGGCGTCAAAAATCGCTGTTAAAAATTTTTATTCTGTAACAAATGCTGAAATTTACATACAAATAGATCAACAACCTCCCGACTTGAAGTGAATAAAGAACTGGAACATCAGTTTGTAACAGAACTTGAGAGCAATCAAAATATTGTTCATAAAGTCTGTACCTTATATACGAGCAATAGAGAAGCCCACAATGACCTTTTTCAAGAAATTACCATACAGCTATGGAAGGCATATCCCAAATTTAGGGGAGAATCAAAATTTAGTACGTGGATGTATAGAGTTGCCCTAAACACCGCAATAACCTTATATCGGAAGTCAAAACGAAGCGTTCAAACCCAAGATTATGAATCGGTAATTTTCAAGATAAAAGCTGATGAGTATGATGCGACAGAAGAAGAACAATTACAACTTATGTATAAAGCCATCAGACAATTGGGAGATATTGACAAGGCGCTTGTATTTCTCTTTTTGGAGAACAAAAGTTATAGTGAAATCAGTGAAACCCTTGGTATCAGTGAAGTCAATGCACGAGTAAAAATGAACCGGGTCAAAACCAAATTAAGAACGATACTGAACCCTTAGTTTTATGATGGACGAATTAGAACTATTAAAAAGAGATTGGCAAAAAAGAGAAGAACAACTTCCACGATTGTCGTATGGAGACATTTATCAAATGCTCTGGAAAAAATCATCGTCTATCGTAAAATGGATATTGATAATCAGTCTTCTCGAATTTGCCTTGCCCCATTTGCTTTATTTAATTCCTGGTGTTTCGGAAAGCTTCGAGACTTACGAAAAGTTAGGCATAAAAAGAGTATCGACCCTTATTTGGATCGGAAGTTATTTAGTCACCTTTTATTTTATCTACCAATTTTACAAGAGGTATAGGGAGATTTCGACGCTCGACGACGCCAAAAAGCTGATGCAGAAAATCATTCGAACCCGTAGAACCGTAAAGCATTACGTAATATTTAGTTTATCCATGCTTTTCTTGACTTGTATTGTAATCATGATAGGCATATATTTCAATGACAATTTGATGGCTGCATTTCCAGCAGCAAGCGATGCGAAACGAAATATGTCGCCGGAAAAGTTTAAGAGTCTTATGCTAATGGTGATGGGAGTATGCAGCGTCGGGATGATTGTTTTGATGGGCGCCGTATACTTTTTGCTGTACGGGCTGCTTCTAAAAAAATTGAAAAGAAATTATAAAGAACTCGAGCGTCTTGAAGTTTAGAATTTCTTCCGGTTTCGATATCGACGAAGTTCGTTTTCTTTTTCGTAGGCCAGCAGTTCTTTTTGCGGAATTACCTTGAGAAACGAAGGGTGTTGCTCAATCGCATATTCCAATTTCTCGATTATCGATTCGAACGATTCGTTGTCGTAATCGATATCTAAAGGCTCTTTAATCACCATTGACTGCAAAATTCCCTTTTTCTTTACCCGGAGACCTTTTTTATCAAATGATCTTCGAAACCCGTCTATGACCACTGGAACAACAATAGGTTTATATTTTTTGATAATATGTGCCGTACCCTTTCGCAGAGGTTTCCAAGGTGTTGTAGTACCTTGGGGAAAGGTTATGACCCAGCCGTCTTTTAAGGCCGTACCGATATTTGAGATATCGCTCATTTTAACCTGGCGGTTTACGTCCTTCCCATCGGACCTCCAAGTACGTTCGACGCTAATCGAGCCCGCATAAGCGAATATTTTGGTCAAAAGGCTTTCCTTCATAGTTTCAGCAGCGGCCACATAATAAATATTCAGTTTTGGTTGCCATAAATATCCCACGTTCTTGATATTATCGACCCGCCCGCTAAGACTTGCGTTAAATACATGGAACATGGCGACCACATCGGCGAAATACGTCTGGTGGTTACTTACAAAAAGAACGTTTCTCTCAGGAAGTGAGCGTATCACATCGGAACCTTCGATTTCAAGGCTATTAAACTGTTTATAGCGTGAATGCGTCAGCAATCCAAGAACTCGGATAAGCCACTTCTTAAGAAACAAAATGTGCCCAAAAGGGTTCTCCTTAAATATACCCATAGGTGCTAAAATACGAAATAAGGAACTATAAAACCTGCTGTATCAACATCCTGATTTCGCTGAGCATCATACCCGTGGCACCCCAAACCGTATAACCATTTAATTTAAAGGCGGGTACCGAAACATTTTCGGCATATGATGTGGTTAGATTTTCCATAAAAATATTGGAATCATCCAAAAAATCGACCAGATTTACTTCTACCAGTGCGGCCACCTCCGACGCTTGAGGAACAAAGGGCCTTGCTTCTCGATATAATCCTATGAATGGATATACTTCGAAATTACTGGGGGGAATATAAATCTCGCTCAGCGACCTTACAATCTCAATTTGTTGTGGGTGTACCCCAACCTCTTCATGGGTTTCCCTTAAAGCGGTCGCCATGAGGTCATTATCTTTTTTTTCTGCCTTTCCTCCTGGGAAACCGACTTGATTGGAATGTACGTCCTTTGGATGGCTCTTTCGCAAAATCAACAAAAGGTTGGTGCGGTGTTCTGCATTGGGGTAGAATAGGGCCATCACCCCCGCTTTTTTAGTATTTCTCTTTTTTTTCCGGGCCAATCGAAGTTCTTCCAAGCGAAACTGCGGGGCCATTTTTAAATGTGATGACTCTCCAGGTAACGGTAGATTTTTTATTTTTGAAATCCTTATGGTAAACTCATCAAAATTCATGACAGTCGAGAAATTAATTTCGATAGCAATATTAATGTTATTTTTTCTGTCCTCCTGTGGCGAAACTCCAAAAGAACCACCTAAATCAAATGCGCCCGTTAACATTGAGGAAGATTCCGTTGCAGTAGATTCCATCCCGGCGAAAAAAGAGGATAGCACGGCCAAAAAGGAGAAATTTGTACTTACGGAAGACAATGCTATCGATTTCTTTTTCGATTACCAAAAAGACCTGAAAGCCGACAAGGTTCGTATTACGACGCGTTTTGGCAGCTTTACGGTACAACTTTACGACAATGTACCCTATCACAAAGCCAATTTCATCTACCTTGCTCGGAAAGGGTATTTTGATGGCACCCAATTCCATCGTATCGTGAAGGATTTTATCATTCAAGGGGGTAATTCGGACGATGTAGAAACCGGTCGAAAAAGAAGTGAGATCGGCCGCTACCTGTTGCCGCCCGATACTCGAAAAGGCCACCGGCATCATCGCGGAACCATTTCCATGCCCAGTAGTGAAATTGACAATCCGCATATGTTGGCTTCTCCCTACGAATTCTTTATTGTCGTAACAGACCCAGGATCATATCATTTAGATGGAGATTTCACCCCATTTGGAAGGGTAATAGAAGGTATGGATGTTGTGGACGAAATTAATAGTGTGAAGACCGGCCAAGGCGATTGGCCTTATCAGAACATCTATATTCAAAAAGCCGAAGTAATCGAATAAGCACGTAATATACCATGGGGAGTTGACCTCACAGACCCTTTTTACGGTAGATGTTCGGAAGGGCAATTTTGAATCTCACCGCCAATATACGCGTGGTTATGATGATGAAAATTCCTAAAAGATATGGAAAGGTACCGTCGATGGGCAATGGCTTTACCAAGAAATAACCACAACCCCCTAAAATACATGCAGTAGCATATATTTCCCTCCGAAAAATCACCGGAATCTCGTTACATAATATATCTCTTATAACTCCGCCGAAACACGCGGTTATAGTGCCAAGGGCGATACACATTATAGGTGACAACGATACGGCAAGCCCCTTCTCTATACCCAACATCGTGAACAGACCGATACCAATCGTGTCGAATAAAAATAGCGTCTTCCGAAAATATTTTAGTTGGTTTACGAACAGAATTGCAAATACAACCGTCAGGGCTATGACCATTACGTATATGGTCTCTCGCATCCACATCACGGGCGTATTGCCAATAAGCACATCTCTTAGCGTGCCTCCACCGACCGCCGTTACGAAGGCGATGATAAAAACCCCGAAGACATCAAGTTTCTTATCCATAGCGACCAAAACCCCGGAAATGGCAAAGGCCACCGTACCTAAAATATCGATGGTATAATATAACATTAAGTCTTCGAAATTATATAGATCATTGCGATGCTTTTTGATGAGGCCCTAAAAGAAAATTGACAGCGGACAAATTACGTATTCATCGCAGGTTTGGTCAAATTTAAGAGTTCTGGGTATAAAAGTTATAATCTCTTATGACGACATCTATAAAATGTACGGGTTTCAATTGGGTCGTAATACCGGTCACTTTTTTTATTTGGTCACTCAAAGAAACTATAATATGGTGATGCCCATTTCGTTTGGCCTCTTCGAAAAGCTCCTTTATCGTCTGTATTTCACGATCCCCAAAAATAGTCACCTGTGGAAATTGGGGCTTATAGTCCGCTGGTAGCTCCATCATAAGGGTATCCGTCAAAAAGACTCTCTTTTTTTCACTGATTACCGTAGTTCCGGCAGCTATATCCCCTAGCCTTTGACCCGTACCACGCATTAAAATAGTGAGCACCGCCAGGCCTCCTGACGTCAGGGTAATATCTATTATCCGAAGTACCCATCGCATGAAATAATTTGAAAAACCGGGTTTCGAGCCATCAAGACTTACCACTTTGATATTCATTAGGCTTTTTCCAACAGTTTGCCCGTTCATAAGGGTTTCCAAAATGAGATAATAGAGAAAGGCCGGTAAACTCAGCACAAGATAGAGCGCCCACATGTCTCCTATTTCGACTTCAAGAGAGAGCAATACTAAAATCATGAGAACCAAATAAACCGTAATCACAAAAGTATCGATCATGTAAGCAATTATACGGTCTCCGAGATGGGCCGTGTTTTGGCTTATGGTTATATTTTGGGCCGTTTCTATTTGAAATTGTTCCATAGTTTCGTTTCTTTGGGCACTAACCCAAGGTTCGATGCGCGAGGCCGCTTTCGTAAAACAAAATAAAGACAAATGGGCGGTTTTTGAAAACGCATTGTCAAACAGAACGGAGTTGCCGCCCGATAAATTGTCCGACCTCTACATTGAAATCACCGATCATTTGAGCTATGCTAAAACGTTCTATGCGGGCAGCAATACGGAGTTCTATCTAAATGGACTAGCTACACAGGCCCATCAAAAAATTTATAGAACCAAAAAAGAATCTAAGAATCGGATTGTCGGATTTTGGAAAACAGAATTCCCGACTATGTATTTCAACCATCAACGCGAATTGTTGATAGCATTTTTGGTATTTGTTTTCTTTACTATGGTAGGTGTATTTTCTGCGGCCAATGAGGGGGATTTTGTCCGTTCGATATTGGGCGACTCCTATATCAATATGACCTTACAGAATATCGAAAACGATGATCCCATGGCGGTCTACAAAAAAATGGGGGAATTCAATATGTTCTTGGGAATAACCATTAACAACATACGTGTGGCATTAATGGCCTTTGCCTATGGAGTTCTCTTGGGAATCGGAACTCTGTTTGTTCTTTTACAAAATGGCATCATGCTGGGAAGTTTTCAGTATTTTTTTTATGAAAAAGGACTTTTTTGGGAATCGGCGCGTACCATCTGGATTCACGGAACTATAGAAATTTCGGTTATAATTATTGCCGGTAGTGCAGGCCTCGTACTAGCAAACGGCATGCTTTTTCCAGGTACGTATACCCGATTGGAATCCTTTAAAAGGGGGGTTAAAAATGGTTTGAAAATCTTGGTAAGCACTTTACCTTTTTTCGTGATCGCCGGGTTATTGGAAGGTTTTGTAACGCGTCATACCGAAATGCCTGACACTCTGGCAATTTTCATAATTCTGGCCTCTTTTGTACTAATTTGTTTCTATTACGTTATATATCCGAGACTATTGAACAATCAAAAGGGCCGTCAAAGTGCGAAATCTGAGCTTTGACACTTTAGACCACAATAGAATAAAAAGAAAGAGATGGTACGTTCACTTATAATCTGGGCATGAAACAATTTATCGAATTTAAAAGGCAACGTGAACTGGGTGAAATACTATCGGACACATTCGGTTTTTTACGAAATGAATTTAAACCGTTTTTCTCGACCTTTTTTAAAATTGTTGGGCCGTATTTGGTCATAATGCTCATATGCTACGCCTTCTACATGTATCAGTTCGGGAACCTTTTAAATTTCAATGTGGAAAGCTCTAGCAGTGCAGTTAATAGTTTTATTTTACTATTGGTTGGTGGTGCTTTCTTTATTTCTATCGTCGCTGCCTATGTGCTCTCCCAAGCTACTACATTGTTCTATATCGAATCATATACTAAAAATAGAGGTCATATCCATTTCAATGAGATAAAACACAACGTTTACCAGGCATTTTGGCCCTTCATGGGCCTAGGCATTTTAGTAGGTATTTGCGTGGGCCTTGGATTAATGTTCTGCCTTATACCAGGTATCTATTTGGCGGTACCCCTAATTCTTTCGTTTGCCATATTGGTTTTCGATAAAAAAGGAGTTTCTGAGGCATTTAGCTATAGCTTTTCCTTAGTCAAAAATCATTGGTGGATGACTTTTGCTTCCCTTTTCGTAATATGGATAATCGTGACTGTAGCAGGGTATACCTTTGCGCTTCCATCAACCATTTACACCTATGCAAAAATGGGTATTCTTTCAGGAGAAATCGATGCCGAAAATTTTAATATGGTAGATCCAGTATCGACCGTTTTAGGAATTGTAAGTACCTTGGCCCAGTTCATATTGAATACGATCTCAGTGGTCGCGGGAGCGCTAATTTACTTTGACCTCAACGAAAAAAAGAATTTTACCGGCACCTATGAGCGGATTAATACTCTTGGGGAGACTAAAGATTGACGCTATGTCCGGGAAAATGTTGTTTTTATTGTGTTTTTCATTCATGATGATAGCACCAGTTTTCTCACAAAGGGAAGTATCGCTTTTATACGACTCGGATTCCATAGAAATACAACAAATCGAAGCCAGTTCTTTAGATGAGTATCGAAAAGACGATGCTTTTAACTATGAAATAATTCAGGGGAAACCTACCTGGTGGGATGATTTTAAAAGCTGGCTCGGCAACCTGTTCCTACGATTTTTTGAATGGCTTTTCGGCGTAGAAAAAGCAAAGGGCTTTTTGGCAATCTTTTTTCGAATCATTCCCTATATATTACTCGGAGTGCTCATCTACCTATTAACGAAATTCTTTTTGAAGGTAAGTACGAGCCCATTGATGAATCGAACCGCCAATGATACTTCCGTCCATCTTTCGGAAGAAGAGTATCTCATCAAGAACGAAGACCTGCAGCCATTGATTCAAAAGGCCCTTAAAGATAAAAATTACCGATTGGCTATCCGGTTTTATTACTTATACCTGCTACAGCTGATGACAGAGAAGGGGCTGATTCAGTGGGAAATTCAAAAGACGAATTACGACTATCTTCTTGAATTAGAAAAAACAGCATTGCAACAGCCGTTCGGTCATATTACAAACCTTTACGACCATATATGGTATGGAGACTTTCCGATAAACGAACAGCGCTATCTCAACGCAGAAAAGTCTTTTACCGATTTCAAAGCAGTGATCAATGGTAGAAGCTAGAAAGGGTATCGGCTATGTCTTTATTGCTTTGACCACCCTGGCCATAATGTTGCTCTTTCTGTATAATAAACCGAAAGAGGTCAATTGGTTTCCTTCCTACGTTTCAACCCACAAAATCCCATATGGCACCAAGGTTCTTGATGATATACTTTTTAAATTGTTTCCCAAAACGCAAGCTGTTTTCGTATCTCCTTTTGAATTCTTGGAAGGCAACACTCAGGTAGAGGGCACCTATTTTTTTGTCAATGATCGCATAGCTTTTGGAGAGACTGAACTAGAACGTATCTTGAACTGGACCTCAGAGGGCAATTCGCTCTTTATAGCATCGACCTCGTTTGACGAACAATTGCTGGATACCTTGGGAATTAAAATAGGTAATTTTTATGGGGGCTTTAGGGAAACAAAATCGTATGCCCACCAAATGGTACATCCAAAATTAAGAAGTGAAGAAGATTATTTTTTCGACAAAGGTGACTATGCCATTGTTGTAGACGAAATAGACACTTTGAAAACGAGCATTATCGCTACCGTAAACATCCCGTCCCATAAACCATCAGGCAAAAATCCCGCTGTTGACGCCATAAAGAGAAAGTTTGGCCAAGGTGATATTACACTGAGTACTTTTCCCCAAGCCTTCACGAATTACTTTATTCTTAAGGAGAATAACAGCAAATATACGGCAGGATTGCTTTCCTACATTGATGTTGACCGCAACCTCTATCTCGACCATTATCATAAATCGGGAAAGACGACTTATACTAGCCCCATGCACATCTTTCTTAATACGAAAGAATTCAAATGGGCCTATTACCTTGTAGTATTCGGAGCCTTAGTATATGTTTTCTTTGAAGGAAAGCGTAAACAAAGGGCAGTTCCTGTGGTTAAATCCTTAAAGAACCAAACACTGGCCTTTACCAAAACGATTGCCGACATGTACTACCAGACAGAGGGTAACGAGAAAGAGATTGCCAAGCTTAAAATTAACCACTTTTTGGAATACATTCGTTCTCGCTTTCGTTTGGGAACTCTCGAGCGAGAGGATGATTTTTATCACAATCTAGCCTCCCGCAGCTCGAATACCATTGAAGATGTTAAAAAATTATTCCAGTTTATCGAAAGGATACAGAACCAGGAAAACATTTCCAATTTCGATCTACAGAAATTGAACAAAGCTATCGAAGCATTTAAAATTAGAACCTATGACAAATAACGAAACAGATAATGCTAATCTGAATTTCGAAAATCGAATTCCCCTTGAAGACCTTCAAACTGCCATTTCAAACATCAAAGCGGAACTTGCCAAGGTAATTATAGGACAAAATTCCTTCATTGAACTATTAATCGCTTCACTATTGGTCGATGGGCATGTGCTTATTGAGGGTGTACCTGGTGTAGCTAAAACGATTACGGCCAAGCTATTTGCAAAAACCTTAAAGACCAATTTCAACCGCATTCAATTTACGCCCGACCTGATGCCAAGTGATATTCTGGGTACTTCAATTTTTAGTGCAAAAACTTCTGAGTTTGAATATAAAAAAGGTCCCATATTTTCTAATATCGTACTCATCGACGAAATCAATCGAGCTCCGGCCAAAACACAAGCAGCCTTGTTCGAGACTATGGAGGAACGTCAAATCACGATGGACGGTACTACGTATCAAATGGATAGCCCTTTTATGGTTTTGGCCACTCAAAACCCCATAGAACAAGAAGGAACCTACGCCCTGCCCGAAGCGCAATTAGATCGTTTTTTATTCAAGATAAAAGTAAGTTACCCCAGCCCTGAGGAAGAGGTTCAAATCATTCAATCCCATCATGCTCGTAAGAGCAAGAACCCCGAAGCCCTTGTTGATCATAGTATAACTCCGGAACAGCTTATAGATTTTAAGGAAAAGATACAGGATATTATTGTCGAAGAAAAAATCATGAAGTATATCGCGGAAATCATTACGAAAACCCGTAATCATCCCCATCTTTATTTGGGCGGCTCACCTCGGGCATCTATCGCGACCCTGAATGTCTCAAAAGCCTTTGCGGCGATGAACGGTAGAGATTTCGTTATTCCGGAAGATATCAAAAAAGCATTGGTTCCGGTATTGAACCATAGAATTATCTTGACTCCCGAACGTGAAATGGAGGGTATGACCACCGAAAGCGTGGTCGCTATGATTATCGAGTCGGTTGAAATTCCAAGATAGATACGATGCAGTTTTTGAAATCGTTCTACATACACAATGCCTTTTTTAAATATATCGCCCTATTATCTGGCTGTTTTGTGATTTCATATTGGTTCCCCGTAATCTATCCCATCGCATGGATTTTAACCATGCTTTTACTCGGTCTTTTTTTATTCGACATATACCTTTTGTACGGAATGGGAAATGGATTATGGGCCGAAAGGATTTTACCCCTCAAATTATCAAATAGCGATGATAACATTATTCGCGTTTATCTTCGGTCGTCATATCGTTTTAAGGCCTTCATTTCGGTAATCGACGAACTTCCGATACAATTTCAAAAGCGTGATTTCGACTACCGGACAGCTCTGCATAAAAATGAAAATCAAGGTTTTCAATACACGGTTAGACCGGTAGACCGGGGCGAATATGTTTTTGGCAATCTTAATGTCTTTGTTTCATCCCCTTTTAAAATTATCAAAAGGAAGTTCGTATTTCAAAAAGATCAAATGGTTCCTGTTTATCCGAGCATCATACAAATGCAGCGGTACGACTTTTTGGCTATCGACAATCGACTAAGCGATATTGGGTTGAAAAAAATACGTCGGATCGGGCATACCCAAGAGTTTGAGCAAATCAAGGAATATGTACATGGCGACGATTTTCGAACCGTAAATTGGAAAGCCACTGCAAAGCATAACCAACTCATGGTCAATCAGTATCAAGATGAGCGATCCCAACCTGTTTATTCGATTATAGACACCGGAAGGGTTATGAAAATGCCCTTCAATGGTCTAAAGCTTCTCGACTACGCCATAAACTCAACTCTGGCGTTCTCAAATGTCGCCTTAAAACGCAAAGACAAAACGGGGCTACTAACATTTTCCAAAAACATCGAAACCTTTGTTCCAGCGCTGCAAAAAGTAACCCATTTAAATTCCATTCTTGAAAAACTCTATAACATTACCACAGCATACACCGATTCGGATTTCGCATTGCTCTATACCTACGTTAAGCGAAAAATAACACAAAGAAGCCTTTTACTGCTCTATACAAATTTCGAGCACACCTCTGCTCTTGAAAGACAGCTACCCTATTTACTTGCGTTGTCTAAAAAGCATGTATTGGTAGTCATATTTTTTGAAAATACGGAACTCGAAGCACTAGTCGATTCGTACGCCCAAGATCTGCAAAGCATCTATCACCAAACCATTGCAGAAAAATTCGTTCTCGAAAAGCAGCTCATGCAAAAACGCCTGCGTCAATATGGTATACAGACCATACTTACCAAACCTTCGGAATTGACAATTCATACGATCAATACATATTTAGAACTTAAGGCGCGTGGCTTATTATGACTTTAAAATATCTTCTACCAGATTTTCCATTTGAACATTCCTAATCTTTCCCCTAAACCTACATTTTATAATTGACCTTAGTCTTAATTGAAAATTGTTAATAACTTTTTAAGAAGAATCTATTTTTTCCCTGCCTGATCTTATCGCTGTGTCATCGACGAACTACAAGTTGTACCGTAGTATTCGTACCGAGATTTTATTCCAATACTAGAAATTATATGGTACAGAATACCTAAATTACATGTTCCCGAAAATTATTTTTAAAATATTATCCTAATTTTTCGCACCAACCAAACCTACAAAAAATGAAGTTTTTATCTTCTTTAAATAGCCTGTTAGACGTATTTCCGGTCCTTAAAAAAAGAGCTGACTTCCGCTTGATAGACATAAAAAATAAAACAGCTAAGGCCAAGGCTTCGCTAAATGACACCAAATGCAATCTTGAAATTCTTCCTAGTGGCATCATGGTGGTCGGAAAGTTTGCGGAAAATGACAATATCATTCCTATTTTAAAAGATGAAATAGAATCTATTAGTTTGGTTCGAGGAAGAGAAGTTATCGACACGTTTTATTGGTCGCCGATGTATATATTTTTAAGGTTAGGCATCCCCAAAAGAATTGCACGCTATTTTCAAGTCTACCCCTATGAATACAGAATTTCCGAAACACAAATTACCATCGATTGTAATGAGCTTAAGCTTCGGTTGATTTCGAGGGGCAGTATCTTCGAAAAACTTGTACGCACCTTTAAGCGAAAAGGATATGGAGAGCAGCTTGAATTGACCTTGAAACCTAGTCAAGATCTACTCAAATACAACCTCTAATTCAACAATAATTCCGTAAGGATCAACAGCTTTTGTCAAGCAACATATCTTGAAGACCGATGCCCAACTATAGGGCTGAGGTTAAGTCTATGTTTCATATCTTTATACGTACTAAATTCGGGCCATGCAGACCATACTAGGTTCTGGAGGGATTATCGCCACGGAATTGGCAAAATCGCTTCTTGACTATACCTCCGACATTCGTCTTGTCAGTAGAAATCCAAAGAAGGTGAATCCCGGTGACCACCTATTACCTATGGACCTTACCGAAGAACAGGCTGTATATAAAGCCGTTGAGGGTTCTTCGATCGTGTATGTCACCATTGGTTTTCCCTATAGTGCCAAGGTCTGGAGCGATACCTGGCCCAAGTTCATGAAAAATGTAATTTCGGCCTGTAAAAGGCATAAAGCTAAAATGGTATTCTTTGATAACGTATACATGTATGATCGAAACCATTTGAACGGAATGAACGAAGAGACCCCATTGAATCCTACGAGTAAAAAAGGTCAAATCCGATTGGAGGTCCTTCAGATGATCGATTCAGCAATTAAAGCCAGTACCATCGATGCCCTTGTGGCGCGTTGTGCCGATTACTATGGTCCGGGTATCACCAGGAACGGCATGCTAAGGGAACTCGTTTTCGATAATTTGTTCCAAGGTAAAAAAGCCAATTGGTTGGGAAGCGACAAGTACCAACATTCTTTCACCTACACCAAAGATGCTTCGAAAGCCACCGCCCTCTTGGGCAATACCGAAGAAGCCTTCGGGCAAGTTTGGCATTTGCCAACGGCAAAAAATCCATACACTGGAAAAGAATGGATTGAAAAAATAGCTGAAGCTATGGGTAAAAGCCCTAGATATCGTGTGGTTTCCAAATTCATGGTAAAAATTATTGGATGGTTCGTTCCGATAATGAGAGAGGTAGTCGAAATGATGTACCAATACGACAGGGACTATGTATTCAATAGTGATAAGTTCGAAAAAGCCTTCAATTTTGTTCCAACAACGTACGAAAAAGGCATCCAACAAATAGTCATTGAGGATTATTCATAGCGCAAAAACCATTTTTCAACTAAATATGATAAATTAGAGGCATGAAACATAGACAACCCTTAGTGTTTTCAGTCCTATTTTTTTTGACTGTAACTGTACAATCTCAAGAACTTCACGTTCTAGCTAAAAACTTTTTGAACTCGCTCTCCCCTGAATTAAGGGAAGCAACGGTTTTCGACCTTACCGATGAAGAACGGCATAATTTCTACTATACCCCTGTTTATAGAAAAGGTACTGCTTTAAGGGATTATGACGCCCGGCAAAAAAAAGCGGCGTTGAAGCTTCTACGAGCTTCTATAAGTAAAAAGTCATATAAAAAAGTTGAGGAGATAAGGTCTTTGGAAAGCATTCTCAAAATCTTGGAGAATGATCCTAAAATGTCGGATGGTTCGGCCAAAAGAGATCCTCTGAATTATCACTTCTGGATATTCGGTAGCCCTGAGAAAGATAAATTTTGGGGTTGGCGATTTGAAGGTCATCATATCTCGTTGAATTTCGTAGCCTCTGACGGCCTTTTGGTTTCGAGCACTCCATTTTTTCTAGGTTCCAATCCGGGCAGGGTACTTTCAGGCGAGCATAAGGGTAAAGAGGTCTTGAAACAAGAGACGGCTTTAGGCTATGCTTTGGCCAATGCGCTCTCCGAAGAGCAATTGGCTATCGCACGTTTCTCTAAAACTGCGCCTGCAGATGTATTTACCGCCAATCACCCGAAGGCCAATCGATTGGATCACAAAGGTATTTCCTATGCGGCACTGAATGATGACCAGAAAAAAGCCTTCTCAAATCTTTTACAATTGTATTTGGATAATTATGAAGCCAAGTTTTCCAAATCCTTTAAGAAGAAAATTCAAAAAGCGGGCATGGACGAACTTTCCTTTTCATGGGCGGGAAGCTTGGAAAAGGGAGAAGGCCATTACTATAATATTCAAGGCCCCACCGTGTTGATAGAATATGATAATACGCAAAATAACAACAATCATGTACATGCCGTAATTCGCGATTTTGAAAATGATTTTGGGGAGGACATCTTGAAAATGCACTATGAAAAAGACCACACACACTAATTTGTCAACGAAAATGTAACTTTCTTGCCAAACCAGGTAGACACACTGTAGTGTTACCTTTAAAATTTCTGTATCTTCCTTTTTAAAATAATACATCGAATGATACAGTACTCTTGTACCATATTTCTTATGCTATTTTCCGTTTTGACGTTCGCCCAAGACGCGATAATCGGCTTCACCCCCGAACATGCAAAAAAAGAAATAGCTCTTGAAAAGGAATTTGAAAACAACCTATCCACCAAAAATTTGGATCAATGGATGCAACGCCTATCGGCCAAACCACACTGGGTAGGCACCCAATATGGACGGCAAAATGCCGAATGGATACAAAAGCAATTCAAATCTTGGGGCTATGATACGAAAATCGAAACCTATCAAGTGCTTTTTCCCTATCCTAAGGTAAGGCAGTTGGAATTAAAAGCACCCACCACATATAAGGCACATCTTTCGGCCGTTCCTATCGCGGGAGATAGCTTTACGGCGCAAGGAGATGCCTTGCTACCCGCATATAACGCTTTCTCTACCGATGGTGATGTCGAAGCCGAACTTGTTTTTGTCAATTATGGGGTTCCCAAAGACTATGAAGAACTTGAAAAATTGGGTATCGATGTCAAGGGAAAAATCGTTATTGCGAAGTATTATGGATCATGGAGGGGCATTAAACCAAAACTTGCTGCCGAGCACGGAGCCATTGGATGTATTATCTATTCCGACCCTAAAGACGATGGTTATGTTCGTGGTGATGTATATCCTAAAGGGCCATTTAAAAATAAAACAGGAGTTCAAAGAGGGTCTGTAATGGACATGCCCACATATCCCGGTGATGTATTGACCCCAGGTTATCCGGCCACTAAAAATGCGAAGAGGTTATCCCGTGAAGAAGCCCCTACCATTACCGAAATACCAGTGTTACCGATTTCATATGAAGATGCCCAACCGCTTTTGGCAGCACTCGATGGTGAAGTAGTACCCCCATCTTGGCAGGGAGGTCTGCCTATTACCTACCATATCGGTCCTGGACCGGCGATAGTACATTTGAAGTTGGAATTCGACTGGCAATTACAACCGGCCCATAATGTAATCGCCACCCTGCGCGGAGGTGAATTCCCAGATCAATGGGTCTTAAGGGGAAACCATCATGATGCCTGGGTTCATGGCGCCAATGATCCGGTCAGCGGCATGGTCGCACTCATGGAGGAAGCCCGAGCCATCGGTGAATTGGCAAAAAAGGGTCAAAAACCAAGGCGTACCTTGGTGTTCTGTGCTTGGGACGCGGAAGAGCCGGGACTTATCGGCTCTACTGAATGGGTAGAAGAGCATAAAGCTGAATTACAGGAGAAAGCGGTTGCATATATCAATACGGATGGAAATTCCCGTGGCTTTCTAGGGGTCGGTGGATCGCACAGCCTTGAAGCCATGGTATCTGAAATAGCTGGTGAAGTCATCGACCCACAGACGGGGGTCTCCGTTAAAGAAAGAAAAATTGCACGTGACCTCGTAAATGGCGGCAACGAGAAATTCGAGCTATATGCGCTAGGTTCAGGGTCCGATTATACCCCTTTTATTCAACATGCCGGTATTGCTTCCCTAAATTTAGGGTTCGGAGGTGAGAGTTCAGGAGGAGAATACCATACTATTTTTGATACCTATCCACATTACAAACGATTTAAAGACCCTGAATTCGAATACGGGGTAGCTTTAGCCTCTACAGCAGGCCGAATCACACTTCGACTTGCCAATGCAGATGTACTTCCCTTTAAATTTAATCCTTGGCACAAGACGATTTCAAAGTATGTAAAAGAAATTTTGAAAGAGATCGAAACCATGCGTGAAAAAGCAGAAAAACATAATGACCTCATCGAAAAAAACGCTTTCGAGCTCGCGTCAGACCCCAGAAAACCATTTGTGAAACCGGTCAAAATGAAATCCGTACCCTTTCTCGATTTTTCACCTTTGCAAAATCAAATGGCCGTACTTAATTCCACCATCGAAGTGTTTGATCAGATAGATCCCTCAAAATTATCTAGGGACCAGCGAAACACGCTTAATAAAAACGTAATGAAGGCCGAACAAGCCTTGACCTCGGTAATCGGACTACCCCGTCGTTCGTGGTATAAACATCAAATTTATGCCCCTGGCTTTTATACCGGATACGGCGTAAAGACGCTTCCTGGCGTTCGTGAGGCTATCGAACAAAAAAATTGGAAAGAAGCCCAAGAGCAGATCTCGGTTCTGTCCGAAACCTTACAACAACTTAATGACCTCATCGCTACAATGAATACAATACGTTAAATTATGGACTCAAATTATACAAAGATTTTTTCTGGCAACCGCTTTATGGCACAACGTATCGAAGGTAAACTCAAAGAAAGTGGTATCAATCCTGTCATCAAGGATGAATCCGATTCGGCAAGGTTAGCGGGTTTCGCCGCAAATGTCGACGGTAATCTCGAAGTGTATGTGCACCATAGTGAGGTAGATACGGCTAGGCAAGTAATAAAGCAAATCAAATCGGAAACTTAAGTCAATTAACGGTTTTTGTCCTTATGAGAATCTAGATTTTCCTAAATTTATAGATTCGTTATTTTTCTATTCAAAATTTTAAAATGAAATTATTTTTAAAGTATCTCATTCCTATATCCTGTTTTTCATTTTTTACCATTTTAGTTTCCTGCGATTCTACTCCGAAAAAGCCTAAGGAAAATCCGTTGGTCGTTCAAGAAGACTCTATTTCTGCGGCTTCTCACGCAAAATCGGCACGGGAAGAAATCACACCACAGATTGCCGAGGGTTTGGAACTTTCATTATGGGCCTCAGATTCGTTGGCACCGGACCCAATCGCTTTGGATATGGATAATGAGGGGAATGTATATATTACTCGTGCCGTACGCCCTAAACATTCGGAATTCGACATTCGGGGCTATCAAGAGTGGATGACACCTTCTATAAGTTTTCAGTCGGTAGAAGACCGGAGGAATTTTTTACATCGCACTTTTGCCCCTGAAAAAAGCGATGAAAATGAGTGGTTGGAAGACCTTAATGGTGATGGCTCGCACGACTGGAAGGATTTGGCCGTTGAAAAAGACGAGGTATGGAAAATAGAAGATAGCAACGGTGACGGTATTGCCGATCGCTCCACTAGGATTTTAGCTGATTTTGATGAAGAAATTGCCGATGTGGCTGGTGCCCTATTGGTTAGAGAAGATGAAGTATTTGTTGGAATAGGTCCTGATATGTGGCGCCTTACCGATACAAACGACGATCAGATACTCGATGAAAAGACCTCGCTCGCCCATGGCTTTGCGGTACATATCGGTTTTGGAGGACATGGAATGTCGGGTGCCATAGAAGGTCCCGATGGCAAAATTTATTGGGGAATAGGTGATATCGGTGCCAACTTGACCACCGTTGACGGTAAGAATTTCAAATATCCGAATCAGGGGGTTATCGTTCGCTCCAACCCTGACGGTACTGATTTCGAAGTTTTTGCCAGGGGACTTCGAAACACCCACGAATTCGTTTTTGATGCCTATGGTAATATTATATCTGCAGATAATGATGGGGATCATCCTGGTGAAAGTGAACGATTGGTTCATATTGTGGAAGGTTCCGATGCCGGTTGGCGGGCCAATTGGCAATATGGTAAATATACCGACCCCCTCAATAACGATTATAAGGTATGGATGGATGAAAAATTGTTCGTTCCCCGATGGGAGGGGCAGGCGGCCTATATCATACCCCCCCTGCAAAATTACCATAATGGCCCCACAGGGATGCAGTTCAATCCGGGTACGGCCCTGGGCAAAAAGTGGCTCAATAAATTCTTCTTGGTTGAATTCGTTGGAAGCCCCGACCGTTCCCATATTTGGTCTTTTGGCTTAAAACCAAAAGGAGCCACTTTTGAACTTGACGGTGAAGAAAGTATTTTGAGCGGGGTCTTACCCACAGGTATCAGTTTTGGACCGGATGGTGCCCTATACCTCGCAGATTGGATTACCGGATGGGAGCCCAAAGACCGCGGAAGAATTTGGAAACTCGATGTAACCAACTCTCAAAATAATCTAAGCCAAGAGCGGGTAAAGACAGAACGTCTGATGACACTGGAGTATGAAGACCAGTCAAACGATGAACTCATGTCGCTCCTCTCCTATCCCGATATGCGCATACGTCAGAAAGCGCAGTTTGCATTGGCCAAAAGCCGTGACGGTTACGAAACGTTTAAAGAGGTTCTTCACACCGATAATAATCAATTTGCCCGAATACACGCCATTTGGGGCATCGGACAAATCGCCTCCCAAGACCTTGATAAAGCCGGAGCGTTAGCCGAATTACTAGCTGACAAAGATCCAGAAATTGTGGCTCAGGCCTTAAAGGTATTAGGGGATGTAAAATACGCCAAGGCCGGAGCAGCCTTCATTCCCCTGTTAAAAAATGACAATGCAAGGGTACGATTTTTTGCCGCACAGGCGTTGGGTCGAATTGAGAATGAAGAAGCTGTTCAACCTTTGATCGATATGCTAGCGACCAATAACGACGAAGATGTCTATATAAGGCATGCCGGAGTATTAGCGCTTTCACGTATAGGTAAAGTTGCGCCCATCGTCGCCTTGGCCGATAGTCCGGACAGAAGTCTACGCATCGCTGCGGTACTCGTTCTTCGTAGGTTGGAAAGCCCACAGGTTGCCCAATTTTTGAAAGATGAGGATGAATATATCGTTACGGAAGCAGCTCGGGCCATCAACGACGACTGGTCTATCGAAGAGGGACTACCCGCTTTGGCAGAAATACTTACCGTAGATAAATACAATACTTCCGAACCCTTGTTACGTAGGGCCATAAACGCAGCCCTTCGGGTCGGAGGAGATAAAGAACTCGAGAACCTGATCGCCTTTGCCAAAAGAAAAGATGTCTCTAACGTCCTTCGTGGCGAAGCCTTGGCAGCTATCGGAACTTGGGCCGAACCCTCCGTTCTTGATAGGGTCGATGGTCGTTTTCGCGGCGAAATAAAACGTGATCCGCTTAAGGTTAAAGAAAAACTAGAAATGGATATACCCGTCTTTCTCGGGGATTCCAACCCTGAGATTTTGATAGGTATTACAAAAGCTTTGACCAACCTTAACATTGAGAGCCACAATCAGGCACTGTTCAATATCATGCAACGCAGCAAATCACCTGAAGTACGTTCCGAAATTCTGAAAGCGTTGGGCGAATTGCATTATAAAGACATTGAAACGGCCATGCAGCTCGGTATGCAAGACAAAGATCCTGAAGTGCGCACTACCGCAGTGGGGTTGATTCCAAATTTAAATCTATCAAAAGAAAGACTTCCTGCTATTGTCAATCCTATTTTCGATAGGGGTTCGCTCCGTGAACAGCAGGGCTTAATGCACGTACTCGGAGAACTTCCCTTACAGAAGAGCGATGATGTACTTGAGCGGTTGTTGCAGAAGGCAAAGGCAAATCAATTGAACCCGGGAATCATACTCGATCTCACCGAGGCTATAGAGGCCACTGGCTCAGAAACACTCATAGCACAATTGGAGGCGATTAAAGGAAGTGGAGATTCACTTGAAGAGTACCGTGAGACTTTGGTCGGTGGTTCGTTCTGGGCCGGAAGAAACGTCTTTAATAGGAATCCCACAGCGCAGTGCACCCGTTGTCACGCTATTAACGGTGGAGGAGGAACTGTAGGTCCTCCCTTAGAGAATATCGGAAATATACTGACCCGAGAGCAAATTTTAGAATCCCTCATAGAACCTAGTGCAAGGATAGCTCCAGGATACGGAAGCGTTTCGCTTACTGTGAAAGACGGGCAGAAGGTCAATGGTATTCTAGAAGAGGAGACGGAAAACGAATTGACTTTGCGAACTTCGGATGCGGAGCCCTTGGAAATCGCCACCTCACGTATCGCAAGGCGCGAAAACCAACCTTCGGCTATGCCTGCCATGGGCCGTTTGGTTTCAAAAAGAGAATTAAGAGACTTAATAGAGTATTTGGCCTCCTTAAAGAAGGACCCGGATTCATAGCCCGGTCAGTTCCGACTTTAGTTGAGCGAATTCCGACATCATGCTCGCCACAATTTCACTCGCGGGCAAAATGTCGTGTATTAGGGCTGAAACCTGGCCTATTTCTAATTCTCCCTCTTCCATGTCACCTTCGAACATGCCTCTCTTGGCACGCCCCCGACCTAAAAGGGATTGTAGTTGCTCTTTGTTCGTGCCTTTGGCATAGGCTCTTTGTACGTCGTCGTAAAATTTGTTTTTAAGTAGCCGTACTGGTGCTAATTCTTTCAATGTCAAATGGGTATCGCCTTCACTGGCTTCAACGACCTTCTGTTTAAATAAGGGATGGGAAGAAGCCTCATGGCTCGCTACAAAACGGCTACCTACCTGTACCCCATCAGCTCCCAGAACCATAGCGGCCAGCATAGAGCGACCAGAAGCAATGCCCCCAGCAGCAATGATGGGAACTTCGATTGGTTCACGAACCGCCGGAATTAAGGTAAAAGTCGTCGTTTCGTCCCTTCCATTGTGTCCACCGGCCTCAAAACCTTCGACAACTACGGCATCCACACCTGCTTCCTGAGCCTTAAGGGCAAACTTGACACTACTAACTACGTGTACTACCGTAATACCTTTTTCCTTTAAGTAAGATGTCCATGTTTTTGGGTTCCCTGCCGAAGTAAACACGATTTTCACTCCTAGCTTAACGATAATGTCCATCAATTCTTGAATATCCGGATAGAGCATCGGTACATTGACCCCGAAGGGTTTGTCCGTAGCTTGCTGACATTTTTGAATATGCTCTCGCAACACTTCGGGGCGCATACTGCCTGATCCTAGAAGACCCAATGCTCCGGCTTTCGATACGGCGGAGGCCAAACGCCATCCACTGGCCCAGACCATACCGGCTTGAACTATAGGATATTGCACTCCGAATAGTTGGGTGATCTTATTGTTCGTCATCACATAGACACTTATAATTTGAAGGATTATCTTTTGAAAAATCCATTTAGAGGTAGTTAAGAAATTACCCCAGAGCCTATAAGCTCATCGGCGACATACCATGCCACGAACTGGCCTTCGGTAATGGCGGATTGCTTTTCCTCAAAATCAACATATAGTCCACCCTCTATTTTGTAAAGAGTAGCCTGTTGCAATGGCTGTCGGTATCGTATACGGGCCATAACGGACATCTTCCCGTCAGTTTGTAGTGCCAAATCGGTCCGCACCCAATGAAGTTCCTCATCGGTCACGAACAAGGTTCTCCGATAGAGTCCAGGATGGCTCTTGCCTTGCCCTGTGTAAATCACATTTTCGTCGACATCGGTGTCGATTACGAACAAAGGCTCTTTGGTACCGCCGACATGAAGGCCCTTTCTTTGACCCTTCGTAAAATAGTGTGCCCCTTGATGCTCCCCGACAATTTTACCATCATCAATATGGTATATTGGCTTTTTGGAATTATAGTCCAATTCCTCCCGAATCGATTCAAAAGCCGGCTCTACTTCCCGATATTGGGAAATGGTGGAAGGCACCTCAACGATTACCCCTGTTTTCGGTTTTAATTTTTGTTGTAAAAAGTCGGGAAGCCTTACTTTTCCAATAAAACAAAGGCCTTGCGAATCTTTCTTATCGGCAGTAATCAATCCTTTTTCGGCTGCTATTCTGCGCACCTCGGGTTTCGTCAATTCACCAATAGGAAATAAGGTTCTGGATAACTGTGACTGACTTAATTGGCATAAAAAATACGATTGGTCCTTATTGCCATCCATACCTGCCAAAAGACGGTAGGTTTCAGTTCCGTCATTGTTCTTTATAATTCCTTTACGGCAATAATGTCCTGTAGCTACATAATCCGCTCCCAATTGTAAGGCAATATTCAGAAATACATCGAACTTGATCTCCCGGTTGCAGAGTACATCAGGGTTTGGGGTTCTGCCCCGCTCGTATTCAGCGAACATATAATCTACAATACGCTCTTTGTACTGCTCGCTCAAATCGATAGTCTGAAACGGAATCCCCAATTTTTCGGCCACGATAAGGGCATCGTTGCTGTCTTCGAGCCACGGGCATTCTTCTGAAATGGTCACCGAATCATCGTGCCAATTCTTCATGAACAAACCAATCACCTCATAGCCCTGGGCCTTCAACAAATAGGCCGCGACACTAGAGTCGACTCCCCCAGAAAGGCCGACGATTACTTTTTTCATCACGAATCAAATTTGGTACAAAAATACAAAATCTAATCGCTGTATCCGTACTTCAAAAAAATCGTTGAACGGTCAAATTCTAACGATAAACGAAAGATTGGTATTAAATGTCGCAAATACGTTAAACATCCTTTCAAAAATAAGCTATATTGTGAAATAATCTAAAAAAATACACTTATGAAAAAGAAATACGCCTCAAAAAGCAAGGCCTTTGGATTGGGCCTATGTTCCGCCCTGCTGTTTTTCACCTCTTGCGAAAAGAGCGAGGTTAAAGAGACACCGGCACCGATAACAGGAAAGATGGTCGAGGAGGTCGACCAAACCGACCTTTATGGACTGATTTCCCAGAGGGAAGATGCCACCGGATTTAAAACCCTGCTGGACTATGCGAGCCCCGAGGTACAGGCCCTGTTCAGTGGCGATACCGAATATACCGTGTTTGTGCCTACCGATGCGGCCTGGGACACCTTTTTCCTTAATTATTTAAATTACAACTCCATTTCCGATTTGACCATTGACAAGCGAAAAGATTTAGTAGATCTAATTTTATCCTATAGCATGGTCAGTGGCACTATCCCGGCCAGTTCACTCGAAAACGGACAGGTTCTTGAGAGCTTGGCCGAACAGCCCTTCACTATTTATAAATATAATGAAGACCCCATACGGATTGAAGATAATCTTGTAACGGAATTCAATGACGGGGATGAAAGCGCCAAAATAATAGAATCTGATGTAGAGGCTACAAACGGCATCGTGCATATGTTAGATCGTTTGATCCTTCCAAAAGGATTTATTCAGACTTTGGCCAGACTAATTATAGAACGTGATGATACCACAATTTTTGAGGAAGCATTAAGAAAGCTTGATTTACTTGAATTTTATCGCGATGTTACAAGAGCCCATGCTTTCGTACCCAACGATGCAACATGGCATACTTATTTTAATCTTTTAGGAGACGACTATAACAGTATAGATGATTTCGATACAGAAGAAGAGCTTGCTATATTGAGGGAGATCATTGAAGAGCATCTTACGAAAAAAATAGGTTCAGACGGATTCTCAGCCTTTAGCGAACTAGAGGGAGATACACAATTGGTTATGCGGGATTATTTTGAAAATGGCCCCTTTGGTCTCAAAGATGCCACAGGTCTTATAACCCAGTTCACCGAACTAGACATCAGCGCAGAGAATAGATCATATCTTTATATTATTGACCGCGTACTGTTACCTAAAGTAGCAGTAGACTTCTTTTTGGAGCACTATAAGAATTCCGTTCTTGATTTTATCATGAACATTGAAGACCTGGAACATATTTCGGAGGATATCACCTGTGCCCTAACCGACGGACTTCCCTCCTTTCTGACCGATGGTACGCCATTTACCCTATTCCTCCCCAACAAGGAGGCCTTAAAAGAACTATCGGATACCTACGGAGACCTCGACACACAGGAAGACAGGGAAATATTGGCCAATATCATCGCTTACCATCTATTCCTGAACGAAAAATTGGAAATGGCCGATATCGAGTTCGGCAAATCTTACAGGACATTCCAGAACGAGACGATTAGCTTTGAGACAGACGGTAGCGACATCACCATTTTAAACGCAAAAGGGGAAGCCAATGCAAATGTAGTCTCTGAGGACCATAATATCTCCGGGGGAACCATTCACATTATTGACGGATTACTTATCCCCAACGAATTGAGTTTTTATGAGTAAAATTTTCCAAATGTTACGGTAGAAAAGCGAACGTAAAAATTATTAAAGAGCTTTCAAGTAGCGGTCAAACCTACATGAAAGCTTTTTTTGCTTCCAAAGATTTAAGGTTTCCTTGTTTCCTTAACCGGTCTGTTCACTAGGCACTAAAGGGAATCGAAAGCAAAATATAAACCTTCTTCAAAACACCTTCAGTTTTAAAGCGACAACGAAAAAATAGACCTGGTTCTTCTTAAACTTTTCACAAAACTAAAGGCGTTATTTTGTATTTTATTTTTTTTGTTTAATCTTTAATTGAAATAATTAAACAATAAATAAAATAAGCTTATGAAAAGAATTATGAATTTTAAGACTGTCTTTGCTGCAGCATTTACTCTATTTTTACTGGTATCTTGTAGTGACGACGATAACGGACCTGGTGTTATTATTGAGCCAGACCCAACGATTGTAGATCTCGCCATAGCGACACCGGATCTTTCGAACTTAGTAGCCGCACTTCAAGAAGCTGGCTTGGTCTCTACTCTTGAAGGCGCTGGGCCATATACGGTTTTTGCGCCTACCAACGACGCCTTTGCCGCTTTTTTGAACGAAAACGGTTTTGCTTCTGTTGCTGATATACCCGATGATGTGCTTACCCAAGTACTTCTAAATCATGTGGTTTCAGGTACGAATCTATCATCCTCGCTCTCAACGACCTATATTTCTTCATCTTCTACAGCAGGAGTCGATGGAAAACCGTTGAGCCTTTTTGTTGATACCTCTGATGGAGTAAAAATAAATGGTGCCTCCGTTGTCACTCCCGATATCGAGGCGTCCAATGGTGTAGTTCATATTGTAGATCAGGTTATAGGTTTACCAAATATCGTTGATCATGCGCTCAACAATGGTGCACTTACTGAATTGGTAGGGGCACTCACCGCAGATGGCAACACAACTTTTACCGATCTTTTGAGCTCGACCGATGAAGTATTTACGGTTTTTGCACCGGTTAATGATGGCTTTACGGCATTCGATAATCCTGCCGGTAACGATATTAACAATATATTATCCAATCATGTGATTGTTGGCAGTGCCCTTGCGGCAGCTGACCTTTCAAACTCATATGCCAACACGGCCGCCACAAATGAAGATGGTGATTTTTTAAGTATATACGTGAACACAGATGATGGAGTCACCCTAAACGGTACGAGTTCGGTAGCTATCGCAGATATCGTAGCCACCAATGGTATCATACATGCGGTCGATATGGTAATTGATCTACCAACTGTAGTCACTTTTGCCACTGCTGACAGTGAGAATTTTTCCACTTTAGCAGCAGCATTGACCGCTGACGGACAGCCAGATTTTGTAGCTACCTTAAGTACGCCATGGGGTACAGCTCCGGCACCTTTTACCGTTTTTGCACCTGTTGACGGTGCCTTTGCCGAATTAGCTTCAATACCCGAGGGCGATGCCCTAACTGCCGTCTTACAACATCACGTGATCGCTGGGGCGAACATAGTTTCAGGAGATTTAAGCGATGGCTTGACTTCTCCGGCAACTCTAGAAGGAGATGCCCTAACTTTTACGGAAGCCGGTGACAGTTTTACCATTACCGATGGTGCAGGAAACAGTGGAATCAATATTGCTGTTGCTAATGTTCAAGCCATTAATGGTGTAGTTCATGCTATCGACAAAGTTTTAATACCGGACACGAGTAATTAATACTATTTTACTATTCATAATGTGATGTGAAAGAGATCATTGGTAATTCAATGGTCTCTTTTTTTTGCAGAACTTATCAATCTTTCATTTTTGAACAAAACGATAGACCTTTTTGTAAGAGCAAACATCACTTCAGGTGGTATTAGCATCTAAATTTGAGCTCTTGACAACTCTATTTTTTTTTTTAAACGGTAAAGATGCATCTTCACAGTCCCAAATCTTACCAAACCAACCTAACTTAGGCAAGAAACCCTGACAGCGATGTCAGGGTTTCTTAATATTCTAATGATAACCGTCGAATAATCTGATTCTTATTTTCTGCCTACTTTCTTCTGTTGCTCGGCTTGTTCCATCATTTCACGCATCTTACGCTGAAACTTGTTTTCTTTTTTAGGTTTTTTCTTATTTTCCTGAATTTGGGCATGTATCTTGTCATTGTCCAAAATGAAGTTTTTAATAACCAACATAATCCCTATGGTAATCAGATTCGAAATGAAATAGTACAAGCTCAAACCACTGGCGTAATTATTAAAAAAGAACAACATCATCAAGGGCATCAAATACATGATGAACTTCATATTAGGCATACCAGGTTGCTGTGGCATATTCTGGCCTGTAGTCATCATCATGTAAAAGAAAATCGCTACAGAGGCAAGAATGGGAAAGAGGCTTACATGGTCACCATAGAAAGGAATATTAAATGGCAATTCGGCCACCACATCGTAAGAGGAGAGGTCATCGGCCCACAAAAAAGATTTTTGGCGCAATGCGAATGAGGTAGGGAAAAACATAAAGAGCGCATAGAAAATAGGCATCTGCAAGAATGCCGGCACGCAACCGCTCATCGGACTCACGCCCGCTTTACCGTAAAGCTTCATTGTTTCTTGTTGCTTCTTCATGGCGTTGTCTTTATACTTCTCGTTCAACTCGGTAATTTCAGGTTTCAAGACCTTCATTTTAGCCTGTGACAAATACGATTTATAGGTTACCGGCGACATGGCCAAACGTACCAAGATCGTCATTACCACAATGGCAATACCAAAGGGTAAAAATGAACTCAAAAAGGTATAAAACGGTGTAAAGATATAGCGGTTGATCCATCCGAATATACCCCATCCAAAAGGTATCGAATCGGCAAGCCCCAACTCTTTATAAGCACCCAATACTTCTGCATCAGTTGGGCCATAATACCAGTACATGTTTTGTGATAGTTCACCACCTTCCATCGCTAAAGGAATTGTTGAACTATACTCTTTGGTAAACTGTTCGGTTTTGCTTTCTTCTTCGACCAAATTCTTCGAAGTAAGGTCAACCGTTTCAAAGTTATCTTTAGTGCCCAATATGGAACTGAAAAAATGCTGGCGATATGACAACCACTTCACATCTTGCTCGGTCTCTTCATCATCGCCTCCTGCTGAAAGCTTGCTAATTTTTCCATCATCATGGCTGTAGGTAAGCCGAGTATATCGATTTTCATATTCGACACTTTTCGAATGTCGAATACCCTTGAGTTTCCAATCTAATTTTAGAGGCTGAGAGCCGTTGATTACACCGTTCAACCCTTGGGAGCGCACCGTGAAATCTACCAGATAATCATCTTTTTTCATCTCATAGCGATACTCCAAAAACTTGTCCGGCCCGGCCTTGGCTTTCATTGAAAGCACCTTGTTACCATTATTTTCGCTTAATGTGGGCACAAAATAAAGATCTCTCGTATTCAATACACGATTGTCAGTAGTCGTAAAATTAATGCCAAAAGAAGCATTACCCTCATGCACCAAATACACAGGTATCGAATCATAGGTATGGTATTGTTTCATTCTGGCCTCAACAATCTGCCCCCCTTTGTTACTTATTTCAAGAGCGACCAACTCATTTTCGAGTTTGATGGTATCGTCATTAGGTTCGGTAAATCCAAATGCCCCTAAGCTACTTTTATAGGCCGCCACAACGCTTGAATCCTGCATATTTATGGGTAAGGCAGAATCGTTGCTTTGTTCTTCCGATATCGATTGATCTTCAGACCGCTCTACCTGCTCTTGCTCTGCCTTCTGGGCTTCAAGCTCTTGAGGCGTGGGTCTGTTCTGATAAAACATAAAAATGAGGATCACGAAAATCAGTACAAAACCGATTATCGAGTTTATATCTATCTTCTTTTCTTCCATTGAATTTTAATTGCTCAGACTTACAAGGTTTTAAGACCTGACGTATCTATTGTTTGGTATGAGGCTGTCAAGCTGCAAATATAAGCCCAAATACCCGGTTCATGCCATAGTGGCATTCGTTTCTTGCTTTTTTTTGTGAATGAGGGCAGCTTTAACAAAACCGACAAAAAGCGGATGCGGATTGGCCACCGTACTTCGGTATTCCGGATGATATTGTACACCGATAAACCAAGGATGTCCTGGAATCTCTACAACTTCGACCAGCCCGGTTTCCTTATTGACCCCTGCTGTTTTCAGTCCAGCACCTTCAAGACGTTTCTTATAGCGGTTGTTGTACTCATAGCGATGGCGGTGCCGTTCCATAATGTGTCCGGCCCCATTATATACCTTTTTAACCAAACTATCGTCAACAAGCTCACAACCCCAGGCTCCCAATCGCATGGTTCCTCCTTTGTTCGTAATGTTTTTTTGTTCCTCCATCAAATCAATAACGGGATCGGGGGTGTCCGCACACATTTCGGTCGAATTGGCATCTTTTAGGCCTAAAACATTGCGCGAATATTCGATAACTGCCATTTGCATTCCGAGGCAAATGCCTAAAAAGGGAATTTCATTTTCCCGTGCATGGCGAACGGCTTTTATTTTACCTTCTATTCCGCGTTCCCCAAAACCGGGAGCCACCAAAATACCGTCGAGCCCTTGCAATTTTTTTTCCAAGCTTTTTTCCGAAAGATATTCCGAATGTATCGATTGCACATTTACCTGTACTTCATTGGCCGCTCCTGCATGTATAAAAGATTCCAATATTGACTTGTAGGAGTCTTGCAATTCGACATACTTGCCGATCAAACCAACGGTCACTTCGTTTTTCGGATTTTTATGGCGCTCCAAAAATTGATTCCATTGGGTCAAGTCTGGATCTCTCTTCTCTTCAAGATCCAGTTTTTTTAGAACTACGGTATCGAGACCTTCCTGTTGCATAAGCACCGGAACATCGTAAATGGTAGATGCATCTATAGACTGAATGACCGCTTCTCTTCTCACATTGCAGAAAAGGGCGAGCTTCTCCCGAATTTCATCGGAAAGCTGATGTTCTGTTCTGCATACCAGCACATCGGCCTTGATACCGCTTTCCATCAGGGTCTTTACCGAGTGTTGGGTAGGCTTGGTTTTCAGTTCGCCAGCAGCTGATAAAAAAGGGACCAGTGTAAGGTGGATTACGATACCGTTGTGTTCTCCCAGTTCCCATAAGAGCTGACGCACGGCCTCGATATACGGCAAAGATTCGATGTCGCCGACCGTTCCCCCTATTTCAGTAATAACAATATCGTATTCCCCACTGTTGCCCAGTAACTGGACGCGCTCTTTTATTTCGTTCGTAATATGTGGCACCACCTGAACGGTCTTGCCCAAGAATTCACCCCGCCGCTCCTTTTCGATGACACTTTGATAAATGCGCCCTGTAGTTACATTATTCGCCTGTGAGGTTCGCACATTTAAAAACCGCTCATAATGTCCTAAATCCAAATCGGTTTCCGCGCCATCATCGGTAACGTAACATTCTCCGTGCTCGTATGGATTCAGCGTACCTGGATCTACATTGATATAGGGGTCTAATTTTTGAATGGTAGTTTCGTAGCCCCTGGCTTGGAGCAATTTGGCGAGCGATGCGGCTATGATGCCTTTTCCTAGAGAAGAAGTAACACCTCCCGTAACGAAAATATACTTTGTCTGCGACATATGGGTCTTCTTTGTTACGGGGCATAAAGATACAAATTGCCCCAACAAATTAAACCTTATGGTCAGGAAAATCTTTTTGAACCTTCCTGATCAACGGCTCCAGACCATTTTTTTTTATTTCAAGCATAGCGTTCAAAAGACTTCCGAGCTTTCCCTGGGGAAAGCCCTTTCGTTTGAACCAAATGAGATAGGCCTCGGGAAGGTCGACCAAATACCGCCCCTTGAACTTCCCAAAAGGAATACGATAGTGCGCGAGTTCAATCAGTTTTTCTTTGTCGGGATACAACTTCATATTTTAAATCTAAATAAATTATCTTTAATGCTGGCAAAACGAAAACGAAATGAAACGAAGAACTTTTATCGGTACCTCGGCCGCTGCATCAGTGGGCTTGATGGCCTCGCAAACGACCCATGCTATGTCTAATACCCAGTCCTCTGAATTGAAAGGAAATATCAACCATAGCGTATGTAGGTGGTGCTATAACAAAATTCCTATGGAAGACTTTTTGAAAAGTTTGAACGATTTGGGAATCAAGGCCATGGATCTTACAGGACCTGAAGATTGGCCCTTAATGAAGAAATACGGTATACACTCCTCTATGTGTTGGGGAGCAGGTTTTGGTATCGAAAAGGGTTGGAACGACCTTTCGCTGCATGAAGAATTGATTGAAGACTACACTCAAATGATACCCAAAGTCGCAGAAGCCGGTTATACCAATCTTATCTGTTTCAGTGGCAATAGAAATGGTATGGATGATACCGTTGGTTTGAAGAACTGTGCGGAGGGGTTAAAAAAAATCATGCCGGTCGCCGAAAAACATGGAGTCATCGTACAAATGGAACTCTTGAACTCAAAGGTCAACCATCCCGACTATATGTGCGATAAAAGTGCTTGGGGGGTTGAACTCTGCCAACAGATAGATTCGGAGAATTTCAAGCTTTTATATGATATCTACCATATGCAGATCATGGAAGGTGACATCATCAGGAACATTCAAGATTACCACCAGTATTTCGGCCATTATCATACGGGAGGCAATCCGGGAAGACATGAGATCAACGACTCCCAAGAACTCTTTTATCCTGCCATTATGAAGGCCATTTTAGATACTGGGTTTACAGGGTATGTGGCGCAAGAATTCATCCCGACCTGGGAAGATCAAATTGCGGCATTAAAAGAAGGGGTCACTATATGTGATGTGTAACTATCTATTTCAGTTAACATTATAGCCGGAGTCGGTTTCCAAAAGTGCTTTCGCAATTCTTTTGTTCCATTCATTTTGTTTTTCAGCGTTTCTTGAAAAATTGGTCTCGTGGTCATACTTGTTTTGAAAATAGCTAAGTTCTTTCAGCACCTCTTTATAGATGCTCCTCACCTCGGCTTTGACGTTTTTAGTGAATTTACTTTTGGACAATCGTTGACGCATTTTGCGGGCAAAAAATTCGGAAATATCAAAATGCAATTGCTCATGGCCAAGAATTGCCGAGTCGCAAAGTTCGGGTTGATACCATGATTTGTCGGGATAGAACTCGCAAGTAACCAAAAGATCCAGGTACCATTGCCCTTCTTTCTCGTATGAAGAAAACGAATAGCTAATACCACTGGCCGTAGTGGCCGCTGCCCATTCCGTCTTAAAGTGAGTTCCTTTAAAATCAGACCATTGCAATTTTCTATCGGGACTCCATGGAATTGGTTCTTCCTGTGCCACTACACTAGTAACCACACAAAAAGAAAAGACAAGAGACCATAAATTACTTAAAGAACCCAATGAAACACTATTACTTTTTCAATATCAGGGTGAAGACTATAAAGAACGGGGCATGTCTTGGCCGTATGTTCTAATATTTTCCTGTCCTTGTCAGATATTCTAGCCGGCATGTGCAAGGTAGTCTCAATCTTAATTATTCTGCGAGGGTCTGATGCCATATACTTCGTCACCTCTACATCGGAATCTTTAAGGTCGATACCGAGACCATTGGCCTTAATGCCCATAACCGTCAACATACAACTAGCCAAAGCTGTAGCTACCGTATCGGTCGGTGAAAAAGCCTGTCCGAAACCATGGTTATCTATCGGAGCGTCGGTAATGAAGGTATTGCCCGAACTTCTATGCTCACATTCGGTGCGTAAATCTCCGGTATAGGTCACTTTTGATGTTATCATTTCTTTCGGATTAAAAAATGTGTGTAATACTTGGTTAGTTCACCCGCTCGTTGACCAGCGAACTTACTTATTCAAGTTGATTGACTTGTAAATCTTCAAATGATAATATATAAGAAGCCTGATTGAAATAACCCGAATCATCTCTCTCATAATTAAATTTATTTCCGGTGTATTCGGTTTCGCCGATAAACCTAGATACTTCTTGCAGGTCATTCTTATAGGCCAACTTTAATAAAAGGTCGTAAGCAATATCAAAGCCTCTAACGGCGTATCGATCCGGAGCGCTACCGAACCGTTTTTCATAACGACGTGCAAAACCATTATCGCTAGGCATACGGTACACGGACGGATAGGTGAACTGGAGATTCGATAAATGTACATTCGAAACGACGTCTTTTTCGAAAGCCGTATTCTTGTTGGTAGTAATCATTCTTAATTTCACCTTTTCCCGCTCGGGTTTTTCTATATCGAGCAGGGCATTATGAAACGAATTCAGAATAGAACTCACACTAGATACCAACGTGAAATTCTTGGTTTCAACAAAAACCCAGTTCTCTACTTCGTCGGACAACAATGACCTTAATTTCTCTATATCGATACCAATATTTTTCTCTTCCTCTTGTACTTCAGTAATCTTAGCCATAGGGAATTGAGCCAAAATGTCATTACGTACTGAAGCATGTGCAGAGTCGGCAATAATGATTACATTCTGATCCAAGTACTTCTTTTTCATATATTCCAACAAATGCTTGCGAAGCAATCCTTCCGAAGTATAGGTAAAGTAAACATTCGATAGGCTCAAATCACTTTCAACCGGAATCGGCTCTATGATAGGCACCTGGTTTCCCTTGGCACGCAGGGCGGTTTCCTTTAAGGAAGCAAGATCCAACGGCCCGATAATTGCACTATACGTGCCTAAATTCTCACTTTGCAAAATTTCCTTCGTCCTTGACAGGTTCAATTGGTTATCAAAGGTTTTCACGTCAACGGAAACTCCAAGGTCAGCTATGGAATCAAGCGCTATCAATGCTCCGGAATAGAGGCCCAGGCTATATTTCAAATCATTTCTTTTATCAATGATATTGGCTACTTCCGCTTTATCGCTTAGATCAAGTTTATCCAATCGGAAGGGCAGAAGAAACATGAGCTTTGGCCTATTGGAAAAAGTAATACTGTCTTTCAGATTTATCTTATCAAGTACTAAAGCGTTACGGACCTCAAAATCACCATCTTGATCTTTTGGTAATTTCAAGACCATACCTGCTTTCAATCCATCACGCACCTCCGGATTTAGAGCGACCAAATCTTCGTACGAAAGACCCAACTTTCGGGTCAGTGAAAAAATGGTCTGTTTCGGTTTCACCTCATAAAAATTAAAATTGTCGGTATTTACCTCGCCGACATCGAGCTTTGTTTGCGGAATACGAATGACCATGCCCTCTTTCAATCCTCCTCGTTCGGTAATCTCCGGATTTAAACGAACAATTTCATCAGGCTCTACCCCGAACTTTTGTTTCAACTGAAAAAAGTTCATTTTCGGAGGAACGGTATAAGACATGTAAAGCTCGGTTTCTTGATCTTCAACCGTGCTTCCCGGTAATTTGGGCATTTTTAATTCTTCGCCTACGGCCAAATACTCACTCGTCTCCGATAACTTCGGATTCAGGGCCAGCATGCTATCTATAGTGATACCATATTTATGGGCGATACTCCACCTGGTTTCCTTCGGAGCTACGGTGTAGGTTTCGAAATCCTCTTCGTTCAAGGCAGATTCACCACCCCTTGTTCTCCTGTACTGGGGAATTTTCAGAGTCATCCTTCGGTCTAATTGTGAAGAGTAGAGTTCAGGATTATATTTCTTAATGTCATCTTCCGAAATGCCAAACCGCCGCGCAATACCATATAAGGTTTCCTTCTTCCTCACGCGATGCGAGGTAAAACTGATCGGTTCGCCCTCAGTTTGCCCCCTTGTGTTCGAGGTAGGCGCTTTGGTTCCGGTAGTAGATCTGGAAGGGGCCGATGTCTTTGGCAGCACCAAAATAGTATTAGGCCGTAGCGCTACGCCCTTTTTGATCTCCCTATTAAGCTGGTACACGTCATAAGGCGTGGTGTTGTACTTCTTTGCGATACTCTCCACCGTTTCGCCACGTTGTACAGCGTGTGTGGTAAATTTTTGTGCTTTACAACTTGACATGGAAACCAATAACCCAATCAAAGTCAAGGTATATTTTAAAAATCTTCTCATTATTACTCCCATTCTATAGTTGCCGGGGGTTTGGAACTTATGTCATAGACCACCCTGTTGACACCCGGTACTTTATTGATAATGTCGTTCGATGTTTTCTGTAAAAATTCGTAAGGTAAATTCACCCAATCTGCCGTCATACCATCGGTACTTTCCACGGCACGTAAAGCTACACATTTTTCATAAGTACGTTCATCACCCATAACTCCTACGCTATTTACGGGCAAAAGCATCGCTCCGGCCTGCCAAACTTCATCATAAAGCCCCCAATCTTTTAAACCCTTTATGAAAATGTGGTCTACCTCTTGCAAAATAGCCACCTTTTCAGGGGTAATATCGCCCAGTATACGAATGGCCAGGCCAGGGCCCGGAAAGGGGTGTCGCCCCAACCGTTCGTCACCAATAGCCATACTTTTACCTACCCTTCGCACCTCATCTTTAAAAAGCATTTTAAGTGGTTCGACCACTTTAAGTTTCATAAAGTCGGGCAATCCGCCCACATTATGATGGCTTTTAATGGTAGCCGACGGTCCGCCTGTTGCAGAAACGGATTCGATAACATCGGGATAAATCGTACCCTGCGCCAACCACTTGGCATCTTCGACAGTATGTGCCTCATCATCGAACACTTCGATAAATACCCGACCAATTATTTTACGTTTCTTTTCAGGGTCACTTTCTCCTTTTAGAGCATCCAAAAAGCGTGCCGAAGCATCCACGCCTTTCACGTTAAGCCCCATGTGTTCATATTGATCGAGCACGTCCTGAAACTCATTTTTTCTGAGCAGACCGTTATTGACAAAAATACAATGCAGGTGCTTTCCTATAGCTTTATGCAAAAGTACCGCAGCAACCGTTGAATCGACACCGCCAGATAGCCCGAGAATCACCTTATCGTTGCCAATTTTCCTTTTGAGCTCGGCTACGGTTATATCGACGAATGCATCCGGGGTCCATGTTTGTTCGAGACCGGCTATATCTACCAAAAAGTTTTCCAATAACTTTTTACCATCGACCGTATGGTACACCTCAGGATGAAATTGAATGGCATAAGTGTCCTCATTTTCAATTTTATAGGCAGCATGTTGCACATCATGCGTACTCGCCAATACCACCGCATTTTCGGGCAACTTCTGAATGGTATCGCTATGGCTCATCCATACTTGGCTCCCCTCGGCAATGCCCAAGAAAAAAGGTTCCTCTTCCCTAATATAAGAAAGCTTGGCTCGACCATATTCCCTAGTATTCGACGGGGCAACGTTGCCCCCGTTAAAATGGGCAAGATATTGAGCACCGTAACAAACGGCCAACAACGGCTTTTTACCTTTGATCTCAGATAAATCAGGATGTGGGGCGTCGTCCGACCTGACAGAAAAAGGAGACCCCGAAAGAATGACCGCTTTATAACTTGAAAGGTCTTCGGGAAGTTTATTATAAGGTTTAATTTCACAGAAAATATTCAGCTCGCGCACCCGTCTGGCAATAAGTTGTGTGTATTGCGAACCGAAATCTAGAATAAGGACGTTGTTTTGCATGGGCAAAAATAGGAAATTCCCAATTTAAGGAAAGACTCTTATTGGATATTTATAATTGGGTTTTTAACATTTTTTGGAATATGTAATAGAAGACCAAAAAATAGAATAATAACAAGCAACAAAAGCGATCATTCCACCGATTCGATAATTCTACCAAAAAATAAAAATAAAATATTTTCTCCGCTTTACCTCTTGAAATAGCGACCTAAAATTCTTGAAAAACTCCATTACAAACGTTAAAAAGGAAAATATAAAATACTGTAATTAAGACTTTATATAAATTATATTATATGTCTGGAAATTAATTTTTTAAATCAATTCCTACAAATATAAAAATGGATGTAAAAGTGCTTTTGTCCCTAATAAAGTCTCGCAAAATCGCGGTCTATTATAAACATGAAAAATAAGGAGGTTTTGCAGCGCTTACTGCAACAAATAATTACTCTGACGAACATGACCGATATTGTCCAACCCATGCGATTATTCCCTTGTAGTATGGTTTTTGACTACACTTTTTCAGTTTTATCTATACCCCCCAATCAAAACGCATTCCATTTTTATGCTAACTAGCCGGGAGGAAAAAGAGAATGATGGGCTCGATATCTTTGGAGGGTTGCGGTAGTAATAATCGCTCGGTTCGGAACCAGTAACGGGAAGGTTCGGAGTCACTAAAAAATCATAGAAAAATTCGGAATAGTTCAACGTTCCAAAAAAAGAGACATAAAAAAACCCGGGTTACCACACCCGGGCTTCACATCAAAATCAAAAAACCAACCTAAACACATGAACTCTTTAAAAAATTCTTTTCATAGCGATTTTGATATATAACAACAGCCTTTGAAAATACCCTACCCGAAATCCCTATTTTTTTTCTAATTTTAATAAAAAGCAGGAAAGATGACCGAAATATTCTGGGCTGAATTGAAAGAAAAGTTGCAAAGCATGCCCACCGAAAAAGACCATCCTTTTCGGTACGCCACCTTGGGTACCGTTGGCCTAGAAACCATGCCTCGACTTCGAACCATAGTGATACGAGAGGTTTCGAAAGACCTCACGCTGACGTTTTATACCGATAAGCGTTCCAAAAAAATCATGCACATCAAAGAAAACAATAGGGTAAGTTTATTGTTTTACGATCATAAAAACCTACTTCAGCTTAAGGTAGAAGGCATAGCAAATATAGTTAGTGACGAAGCCCTTTTACGGGAGTACTGGAAAAACATACACCCAAAGAGCCAAAAAGACTATACCACCCGCTCCGCTCCGGGAAGCGATATTTCGAATCCGGACAACGTTGAATATTTACAGGAAGGGAACCATTTCTGCATGGTTCGTGTGGTACCTTATAAAATCGAGTACCTCAAACTGAAGCGCCCTAATCATTTGCGCATCAGCTTTTCGAGAGAGGAAGGAGATTGGTACGGGGAATTCCTTGTGCCTTGAGCACCTTACGACATAAAACCTCAAACTATTAAGTAATACGATCAGTATTGTAGAATCAAAAATTCGAGCTGTAAAGGGTTAAGGCTCTCCTTTAAAAAGGGTATCAGCTGGCTGCCGAGCTCTAGGTACAGTTCCGAAAAATTGACGTTACGCTCCTGTAACGAACGGTCGGGGAAAAGTTCTTCCTGAATTTCGGTCATACGGCCTACGTGATCTTCCAATTTTCGCTTTTGAGCTTTAAGCAGTCGTTTTTCGAGCTTGTCAAGGCCTTTTTTTTGCTTAACCTCTTGCGCCTTTACCGCTCCTAAAAATGATTTGTCAGTTTGCTCGGCCAGCTTGTAAAGGGCTTCGAACTGCTCCTCCAACAAACGTTTCTGGGGTGAAAAATCAATATCAATGTTAGAAATTTCTCGTATTTTCTTGTTAATAAAACGACTGCGCTTCATAAAAAGATCGGAAACACCAAGGTCGAGCTTTTTTAACTTTTTCTGCTGTTTTTCGCTGATGACCAATACGGAATTACGTAAAAGCAACACGGGAAATGGCACTTGCATCGCCTCGAACATCGATTTCAGTTCAAGCCAATAGGCCAGCTCTCCTCCTCCCCCTATGTAGCACAAATTAGGAAGAATTACTTCTTGGTAAAGCGGTCGTGCGATAACATTGGGCGAAAAACGTTCTGGAAAATCCTTAAGCTCCTTTAGCAATTCTTCCTTTGAAAATACGATCTGGGTATCCAATACAAAATAAGAGCCCTCTTTCTCTACAATGCGTTCCCGCAAGCCATCCTTCAGATAAAAATAATTGATTTCTCGAGGATTGACTTGTATCCCGTAGTCTTTTGAGAGTCCTTCCATTTCGGTAATGGTTTCCGAAACCTTTTCGAACGCCGTTCCTTCAATAATATCTTTTTCGGCGTACGGGCGCAACAAACTTTTTAATCGTTTGTCATCGCCATCGACGATGACCAGGCCATAGGCTCCGAAAAGGGCATTGGCCAAATAGCGGGTAGCCCCGGCCAATGTTTCATGCTTGAGGTAGGCATCGTGAAACAGTTTTTTCAGTTCCTCGGCATTATTCGAAGTCCCCAACTGATCGGCAAAGGCCTCAAAAACCTCATCGAGACCTTTCGTTTTCAAATGCCCCACCGCCCCACTTGGCCGATTTTCCGGACTCCATTGTATTTTCTTTCCCTTAAAATTGAAATAGTTGATTTCGTCAAAATCATGGTCTTCTGTTGCCATCCAATAGATAGGTACAAAATTGTATTTCGGGTAGGCCGTTTTAAGGGCTTCGGTAAGGTTTATCGTTGAAATAATCTTGTACAAAAAGTACAGAGGCCCCGTAAAAAGATTCAACTGATGACCAGTAACCACCGTGAAGGTAATAGGCTCCTTTAGCTTTTTAAGATGCGTTTTGGTCAAATCGGTAATGGAAAGCTTCGTATATTGATCTTGAAGTGCCTCGTAGAGTACCTCACGATGTTCCTCTGGAAAGTGCTTGGCCTTACGCGCTATCTGCACCCCGAAATTATCAAGGTTCGGAAACTCCCCATAAAATGGCTTTAAGTCCTTGCTTTCCGCGATATAATCACAGATAAGCTTGGAAAAATAGTCGGTTTGGTCAAAAGGTATGCAGTCGGTATCCATAAGGGGAGTAAATATATAACTCTTCGATCTTCCCAATTACTAAAAATACGTTAATTACTTTGACCTATGTTTAGTGCAAGTGGTAGAATATTGAGGTTCGCTGTGGCTAATATTTTTTAGCTTTACGGAAAGGAAGAATTTAGAACACAGATGCGAAACACATCGATCTCCCTTAAATCACTAAAAATCAAAATGTTAAAAACATCCTTGCTTTGTTTGGCTTTTGCTGTTTCGTTCTTTCTGAACGCACAGGACCCGCAATCCCCTACTGAATTTTTGGGCTATGAACTGGGAACACGGTTTACCCCACACCACCGAATGGTCGACTATTTTCAATATTTGAACCAAAAACGGCCACAACTGATCAAATTAGAAGAATATGGGAGAACTTATGAGGAGCGCCCCCTGATCATGGCCTTTGTATCTTCGGAAGAAAACATGGCCGATCTTGAAAAAATTCGTCGTGAACATATTCAAAGTACGGAAGGACTCGGCAACCCGAACAAGGCCATCGTTTGGATGAGCTACAATGCCCATGGCAATGAAAGTGCTAGCACCGAAGCGGCAATGCAGACGGTTTATGAGCTCATGACCGAAAAAAAGGGCTACTTGGAAAATACTGTAGTTCTCATGGATCCCTGTATAAATCCCGATGGGCGCGATCGCTATGTGAACTGGTATAATCAATTCGGCAATAACGAAACTACCATCGACCCCAATAGTAAGGAACACCACGAGCCCTGGCTCAACGGGCGGCCGAACCACTATATGTTCGACCTCAATCGTGATTGGGCCTGGCTCACACAACAAGAAAGCCAACAGCGCATTGTACTTTATAATAAATGGCTGCCCCATGTACACGTAGATTTCCATGAGCAGGGGGTGAACAGTCCATATTACTTCGCACCCGCCGCAGAACCGTTTCATGAGGTTATCACTGATTTTCAACGCGATTTTCAGATGACCGTGGGGAAAAACCACGCCAAATATTTTGATTCAAACGGCTGGTTTTATTTTACCAAAGAGATCTACGACCTACTCTATCCAAGCTATGGGGATACGTTTCCCACCTATAATGGGGCCATCGGCATGACGTATGAACAAGGAGGAAGTGGCCGGGCCGGTCTGGGGATTACGACCAATAATGGCGACACTCTTACCTTAAAAGATCGGGTGACCCACCATATCGCCACCGGCCTATCGACCTTGGAAGTCTGTGCCAATAATGTGGAGCGGTTGAACTCGGAATTCAAGAAATACTACAAAAACAAAGACTACCTCTATAAAAGCTATGTACTGAAAGGTAAGCGGGATTATCTCGAGCGGCTTGCCGAATTACTACAGCAGCATGAAATCGAGTTTGGAATCGGTAAGAATACAACCGTTAAGGGATACGATTATGGTAAAGGAACGAGTGGTAGTATTCGTGCCAACGACAACAGTTTAGTCGTCTCGACCCAGCAAAAAAAAGGCACTTTGGTCAAAGTGCTATTCGAACCCAATGCGAAATTAACCGATTCGTTGACCTATGATATTACGGCCTGGTCGTTGCCTTATGCATATGGTCTAGAGGCCATAGCCTCTGAAACTCCGGTAGCCAATACCCGAACATCGGCACAAGAATTTATTCGTTCCAGACAGGAAAGAATGCCAGAAACTTCTAACGATAATGCTGCCTATGCTTTTCTTTCGGACTGGGACAGTATGAAAGACGCCCAATTTTTGGCCGACCTTTTACAATCGGAAATACAAGTGCGTTTTGCTAAAAAACCCTTTTCGATGGACGGGAAGCAATATAACCGGGGTAGCCTTATCATCGCCCGTGCCGACAATAAGAACAATGTAGAATTCATAAAGCAACTACGGGCAGTGGCCAAGAAGCACGGTAAGCATATTACGCCCACCGCTACGGGCTTCGTCGAGGGCGGTAAGGACTTCGGTTCTGCTTCGGTACAGTTTATCAATAAGGTAAAGGTGGCCGTTTTATCGGGTGTCCCTACCTCTACCCTACACTTCGGGGAAATTTGGCATTTTTTCGAGCAGCAGCTACATTATCCACTGACCATCATCGATTCGGACTATTGGGAGGAGATCGACCTTTCAGACTACGATGTGTTGATCTTGCCCGACGGCGACAAGTACACCCAATTTTTGGATGAAACTGCTTTAAGAGCACTAAAAACCTGGGTCGAAGATGGCGGTAAACTAATCGCTATGGGCGGGGCTCTAAAAGGACTCATACAAGAGGAAGGCTTTGGGTTGACCGCTAAAATTTCGGAGACAGATAGTTCTACAATGGTCCCCGTTTATGATGAAACGGTACGTCAACAGATCAATAAGGCGATTACCGGAGCTATCTTTCGAACAAAGGTTGATACTACGCACCCCTTGGCTTTTGGCTATAAGGACACCTATTACAGTTTAAAATTGGGACATACAGCCTACAATTATCTCGATGAGGGTACGGTAGTATACTTGGAAAAGGAAAATACCAAGCCTGTGGCTGGTTTTGCAGGCACTACGGCCCGAAAACGTATCGCAGACACCCTGATATTCGGGGTAGAAGCCCACGGCAAGGGTCATGTAGTCTATATGGTCGACAACCCCTTGTTCAGGGGTTTTTGGGAAAATGGAAAGCTCTTCTTTGCCAACGCTCTTTTTCTAGTGGATTGAAAATGCCTATCGAAAGCGCTATTGTAAACCTTGTTTACAAGTTCAAAAAAGCAAGAATATTATATTTAAAGTGACGTAAAAAGTTGTCATCAAACGCCCATGAAAACTATAACGAAAAGGGGAAAGCTGAAATTCGAACAAACTAAGTTGCATCATGAACATGATTATGGAAAAATAACCCATCGACCGACTTTTATCGCGGTACTTCTTGCGATAACCTTTACTCTTCAAAGTTGTAATCAAAAGGTAAAGGAATCAACCAAAGAAATTGAAGAAGAAGTAGTTTTTCAATTAGAAAAAAGTGAGTTGGAAGAACAGGTAATGGCGTATTACAACGGCTTTAAAAATTCCGATTACCGTCAGATTAGGAAACAGGTCTCCGACAGTCTCACCATTACCGAGGGTGACTACACCATGACCTTCAACCCCGAGCTTTTCCAAGAACATTTTAAATGGGATTCCATTTTTCAACCTGTTTACGAAGTGGTTGAATTAGAAAATAAGGACGAACAAGTGGTGGCCACAGTTGCGGTAAAATCGTTGCGATTTGAGTTTTTGAAAAATAATCCTTTGACATGCAGACACCAATTCCACTTTAAGGCAGGAAAAATAGCCAAGATTGAAAATTTGGAATGTCCCGATGCTAATTGGGAACTATGGCAAATAGAAAGAGACGCTCTAGTGAATTGGGTTAAGATAAACCATCCAGAACTCGACGGGTTTATTAACGACTTAAGTAGGCAAGGTGCCCTTGATTATGTCAAGGCCATTGACCTCTATCAAAAACGTCAGGTCAATTGATTGGGTAAACCAGTGAACAAGTCCCGTTAATTCACTATTTTTCATCACTAATACGATTCAAAAAACCCTAAAACCTTAAAATGAAAATTGATGTCCTGAAAGGCGATATCACCACACTTGAAGTCGACGCCATTGTCAATGCGGCGAACTCTTCGCTCTTAGGAGGGGGAGGTGTCGATGGGGCAATCCATAAGGCCGGGGGAAAACAAATTCTTGAGGAATGCATGCACATCCGTAACCAACAGGGAGGATGTAAGGTCGGTGAAGCTGTAATAACCAATGCAGGGAAGCTTAAGGCCAAAAAGGTAATCCATACTGTCGGGCCAAAATGGAGTGGGGGAAACGCCGGAGAGTCTGAAAAGCTACGTACATGCTATCAAAACTCGCTGCGGCTTGCCGAACAGGCCGATTTGCAATCCATCGCCTTTCCGAACATTAGCACCGGTGTCTACGGGTACCCCAAAACGGGAGCGGCCGAAGTAGCTCTCAAAGCCGTTAAAGACTATCCATACGAAAAGGTGCAACACGTCATTTTTGTCTGTTTTGACGACGAAAATTACCGGTTGTATTCTAACCGATTAAACGACCCACAATGATTCAGACCATGCACTGTTTCATCGACCAACCAGCACGATAGGTAGATCGCAGCATTTCGTTGATACTTAAGAATATGCCCTACAAAACTTTTGAAACGGAAAGACTAATCATCCGGCCCACGACGGAAGACGATGCAGACCTGCTTTTTGAGCTTCTTAACAGCCCAAAGTGGCTTCAATATATCGGGGACCGAAAAGTAAAAAGCTTGGCAAGTGCAAAAGAGTACGTAAAGACGAGAATTTATCCACAATTAGAAAGACTGGGATACTCTGGCTACACATTAATCAGCAAAATGGATCATCAAAAAATAGGAAGTTGTGGCCTTTATGACCGAGAGGGGTTGGACGGCATCGATATCGGCTTTGCCCTGCTGCCGAAGTACGAACAACAAGGCTTTGCCTTTGAAGCCTCACATAGACTGTTACATGCCGCATTCCATGAATTTGGGATTCACTCCATCAGTGCTATAACCAAAAGAGAAAATATCGCTTCCCGAAAACTTTTAGAAAAATTGGGGCTTCAGCTTTCTGGAACGATATCTTTACCGAATGACGTTGATGAATTATTGGTATACAAAATAGAAAGGTAAAAGGGTAAGCAAATGTTTCGCCAAGGTTCATCGCTATGGACCATACCAGACGAAAAATTATTCCGAACCAAAGCCAACCTTCACCGTCATACCTTAAATTTGTTTTATGAAAGCGGCCACCCGAACAGCGTATGGTTCTCCCAAGGTATTAAAGCTCCGTACCATCGATAGGCCTCAACCCGATGACAACGAGCTATTGATCAGGGTATACGCCACTACCGTAAACCGTACGGATTGTGGAATATTAACAGGCAAACCCTATGCTATACGTTTGTTTACCGGGCTTTTCAAACCTAGTTCTGAAGTGCCGGGTACGGACTTTGCCGGTCAAGTAGAGGCCATCGGTGCCAAAGTTACTTCCTTTCAAGTCGGGGACCGTGTGTGGGGCCTTCACGATGAAGGGCTGGCCTCACAAGCGGAATATATGGTCGTTCGTGCGGACAACGGGGTCGTTCCCATACCCGAAAACATCACCTATCAAGAAGCTGCAGCATCTGCCGAAGGGGCGCATTACGCGTATAATTTTATAAACAAGGTGACCCTAAGCAAAGGCGATAAAGTATTGGTCAACGGCGCTACCGGAGCCATTGGTTCCGCAGCCGTTCAACTGCTCAAGTACTTCGGCGCTGTCGTTACCGCCGTAGGAAACACCCCAAATATGGCCCTACTCGATTCCCTTGGGGCTTTCAAGACCTTCGATTACCTTAAAGAAGACTTCACAAAAGACACCGACAATTACAAGTTTATTTTTGATACGGTAGGAAAAAGCAGTTTTCATAAATGCAAACATTTATTGGTACCGGGGGGAGTCTACATTTCCTCTGAGCTGGGGCCTATGGCAGAAAACCTTTATTTGCCAATTTTGACCAGATTCAAGAACAAAAGGGTCATCTTTCCCGTGCCCATGAACTGCAAACGTACTTTAGTGTTCATGAACGAGCTTCTTGCAAAAGGAGAGTTCAAACCGGTCATCGACCGAATTTACCGATTGGAAGAAATAGAGGAAGCTTATAGCTACGTAATGCGCGGTGAGAAAACCGGTAATGTGCTGATCTCGTATTACAACGAGCCCTCTTAGAACAGATGTACAGGCAACGTGTGCATTTCTCTTGTCTTATTTCAAGGGAAGTTTTAGCACATAATCATCGGCAGTCATGAACAGGTTTTTTTCTTTGGTATCAAATGCACAATTTGCCGTAGCTTGACCCGTTCGGATCCGTGCTAAAGGACGCGCCTCCAAATTGAATACCCAAACGCCACCGGGTCCCGTAGCAAAGAGATATCCCTTGCTATGCATTTTCATTCCGTCGGGCAGGCCTTGTTGGCCTTCTTGACCGATCAATTGGGTTACATCATAAAAAGACTGCTTATTTTCCACTTTTCCCGGGGCTACAATGTTATACCGATACCAAACGGCATGCTCCGGGTCTGAAACCGCGACATACAAAGTAGTGTTATCAGGGGACAATGCAATACCGTTAGGGCGTGATAAGGTATCTACCAAAATCAACTCTCCCGAAGGGGTCAAACAATAGACTCCTTGAAAATCAAGTTCTTTATTCGGATCGTCCATCTTTTTTGGCAAACCATAAGGCGGATCCGTAAAATAGAGATTGCCTTTCCGGTCGAAAACTCCGTCATTAGGGCTATTGAAACGTTTCCCATCATACGTACTCACCAAGGCTTCATATTTAGGCTTCGGTTTTTTTAAAGTACCCTGCATTTTGGCCACCCGTCGTTCGCCGTGCTGCATCAATACCAATGCACCATCCGGACTAAGGAGCAGTCCGTTCGAACCAGGTTCGTCGCCATAAGTACCCTCCCCTAAATAGCCCGATGGTTTTAAATATTCCGTTAGTTTTCCCTTTTTATCAATCTTATAGACCGTATTGTTGGGAATGTCGGAGAATAGCAAATATTTTCCTTTTGAAACATACAAAGGGCCTTCCGTCCACTGAAAACCACTGCCTATGACCTCGATTTTCGCTTCGGGATCAAGAAGGTTCAAGGCTTCATCATGTAGAATTTCAATGGAAAATTCATGTTCCTTTTCCTGACTGTTGATAGTGAAAGCCACAAGGACTAACATAATAAGAAAATAAGCTTTTTTCATAAATACGAAGGTTGATTGCCAAAACCTAAAAAGACCCTGAAGCTTATGAAGATATGAAAAAAAAATTTCCTTAAGACAAAATTTTATGTTCAGGCGAAGTGTTCTAAAAAAGTTAAGCCGGTTCGCCGTATAAGTCAAAATCGGCCGCATCGGTAATACGTAAGGTGACGAATTCGCCCTGTTTTAAATAGTGTTTAGAAGCATCGACCAAAACTTCATTATCGACATCGGGTGAGTCGAACTCGGTACGGCCTACAAAATAGTTGCCTTCTTTTCTGTCAATGATACAGCGATACGACTTTCCGATCTTGTCTTGGTTCAGTTCCCAAGAAATCTGAGCTTGGATTTCCATAATCTCATTGGCCCTTTCCTGTTTAATCGTTTCAGGCACATCATCATTCAAGCTATAGGCATGGGTATCCTCTTCGTGACTATAGGTAAAACATCCTAAGCGTTCGAAGCGCATGTCTTTCACCCAGTTCTTTAGCGTTTCAAAATCTGCCTCTGTCTCACCAGGATACCCGACAATCAAGGTAGTACGAATAGCCATTTCAGGAACGGCCTTTCTAAATTCCCGTAACAATTGTGTCGTTTTGGCCTGGGTGGTACCTCTCCGCATGCTTTTTAAGATATCATCTGAAATATGTTGTAAGGGAATATCGATATAGTTACAAACCTTAGGTTCGGTAAGCATGACCTCCAAAACATCCATTGGGAAACCGGTCGGAAAAGCATAATGCAAACGGATCCATTCTATGCCGGTTACCGTGACCAAACGCCTCAAGAGCTCGGCCAGATTACGCTTCTTATAAAGGTCTAGGCCATAGTAGGTAAGATCTTGGGCAATCAATATGAGTTCTTTTACCCCTGTAGCGGCCAATTTTTCGGCTTCTGCCACCAACGTTTCAATAGGTGTACTACGATGTTTTCCGCGCATGATAGGAATGGCACAGAAAGAGCAAGGGCGATCACAACCTTCGGCAATCTTGAGATACGCGTAGTTTTTTGGAGTAGTTGTAAGGCGCTCCCCTATAAGTTCGTGCTTATAATCAGCTCCCAAGGCCTTTAATAAGCTGGGTAGCTCACTAGTACCGAAATATTGATCAACATTTGGTATTTCCTTTTGTAAATCGGGTTTATAGCGCTCACTGAGGCAACCCGTAACAAAAACCTTATCGACCTGGCCTGCTTCCTTTTTCTGAACGTATTCCAAGATCGTATTTACACTTTCTTCCTTCGCATTGGCAATAAACCCACACGTATTGATCACCACCACATTGCCTTCCTCTTCATGCACTACGTCTTTCGAACTGGCCCGCAATTGGCCCATGAGTACCTCGGAATCGTAGACGTTTTTGGAGCAGCCCAAGGTGACTACATTGATTCTATTCTTTTTCAGGGTTTTTGTACGCATATTTTTTTAATGGGATGCAAAAGTACGACAAGTAATGTAACAAAACCCATATTACACGAATTCTTGCTTTTTTACGTTAAGACCCTACAGCATTCCAACTTACTATGAAAACAATGTCGGCACATAAACTTATTTGGGCCTTACCGCTAGTGGCAGCTATTTTTATAGGGTGTTCCAAGGATTCTGGGGCATCCGATGAAATAGAAATGCCCACCGAAAATGATGCACTCTATTTTCCGCCCATAAGTACGGATATTTGGGAGAAAATCGCTCTTCAGGACTTGAACTGGGACGAAACGGCCGAAAAGCCACTTTACGACTTTTTAGAAGCACATGATACCGATGCTTTTATCATCTTAAAAAATGGAAAAATCGTAATTGAAAAATATTTTGGAGGGTTCACCAAAGACCAAAATCATGCTTGGAACTCAGCCGGCAAAACACTAACGGCCTTTACATTGGGCATTGCCCAAGAAGAGGGACACTTGTCCATCGAAGATAGTTCGCAAGAATATCTAGGGGAAGGCTGGTCAAGCCTCACTAGCCAGCAAGAAGAACAAATTTCCATATGGAACCATTTGACAATGACAACTGGTGTTGATTACGGCGTAGACAATAATTTCTGTACAGACCCGGAATGTCTTTTGTACAAGAACGATGCTGGTACATTTTGGTTCTATCACAATGCTACATACACTCTTTTGGACGAAATTTTGACTAACGCGCTAAACCAAGATTTCAGGGACTACTTTAACGCAAAGATCAGGGACAAAATTGGCATGCAGGGCCTTTGGGTCTCGTTATCATATAATAATGTCTACTTCAGCACAGCTCGAAGCATGGCACGCTTCGGTCTCTTGAACCTGAACAATGGAATTTGGGAGTCGGAGGCCCTTCTTTCCGATACCGTCTACTTAGACGCCATGCTGAATACTTCACAACAGCTAAATCCCGCGTACGGATATCTATGGTGGCTCAACGGAAAAAGTTCGTTCAGGATGCCCGGATCTGAAGAGAGCTATCCAGGGACCCTCATGGCCAACGCACCAGAAGATTTGGTCGCTGGGTTGGGCAAAAATGACCAAAAACTATATATCGTACCCAGTCAAAAACTGGTTATCGTTCGTATGGGCGGTGATGCCGGACAGTTACAACTTGGACCATCGAGCTTTGATAATGAACTTTGGTCAAAAATCAACGCACTCATCAAATGAAATATTTAAACGATGCTCTATCGCCAAAAAAGGTTGTCTAAAAGTGCGAAAAAAGCATAGAGCAAAAAAATATTGCGATACCCTAGTTTCAAATTACGATAGGTAATCGGACACAAAACGAACCCCATATACAATAGCGTGGCTGCAAATTCATATTCCGATACGACGAGTCCGATAGAGGCTACGAAAAGCAATAAAAAACCAAGAACAATCTTCGAACGGTCTAAAAAAACGAACCCCAAGGCCAATAAGAGTTCCATACCAATGATCGAATAGACAAAAGGTTGTCGTAATCCTTCATAGGGCAAAGTGCCAATATTCAAAATAATGGTTTTCCCTAAAACTGGATCGGTGCGAACGAACGTACGGATATTCTCAACATTCTGTGCAATTACTTCCTTTATTTCAGGCATTAGTCCACTGTTTATAAGCGGCCTGAAGAAGTCACCGGAGGCCATTCTAAATGCAATGAAATCACCACTCATAAAATTGGGATTGAAAACCTTGTGCATCGTTGCAAATCCCATCACCACAATAAGTATCCAGCGTAGGTTATCTGTGAAGTATTCCTCATCCTCAGCGTAAAAAAGCAAAAGAGATAAAAAAAATAGGGTAAACAAATGGTTCGGTGCATTGTACCACCTGTAAACAATTCCCAAGAGAAGACTCAAAGAGAATACTACCTTGATAACGCGGTCGTACCGTCGGATTGCCGGTAAGTCGAAAACGTTTAGTAGCTTTGGGAGACAGACCCCCAACCCTAGAAGTAGTTGAACGACCCCAAGAAGAATACCCGAGCGCAATTCGATTACGTTAATAATCAATAGCAGCAAGTAGCCCCCAAAAATGCTTTTTTTAAAACTAGCCCTCATAACTGTTCACCAATACCCGTTTTAATATCCGAGAATCGGCCTTAAAATCAAAACGCCATACCTCGACCTTAAAACTATCGCTGCGATTCTGTCTTAAAAACTCATAAACCTTTCGAAGATGGTCTGAACTAGGGTAGGTTCTACATTCGAGAATCAGTTTTTGAAAGGTCGCATTTGAAGTAAAAAGTTTACTTCTACGCGCCATAGTCCGTTGGCCTTCACTTTCAATCCAAACAAAGTAGGAAAGGTTCGGGTGATACTCGGAATACATCCCATAGCCACCCATTTTCCAGGGATTTAAGGAACTGTACTTCGTTAGCCCCATTTGAAAAAAGGCCCACAATATGATACTTATAGGTATCCAATACCTTTGAAGCAACTTCCACAAATTCATCCGTTCTGTTTTAGCCAACAACTATAAAATTGTAGGCTAATATAATCAAACCTGTAAGATTTTTATATAAAAACAGGAAACCCCAAAAGATATTCAGTTTTCGCCCGATGGCACACATCTTATTTTAGAGAAAAACGAATGTTCCACTTCGCCAAATGCAAAAAAGTAATGGTCGGTAAGAAGTACTTAGTTTTTGCTCCCGAAAAATGAATCGACGAATTCGTGTTTATTGAAAACTTGTAGGTCTTCTAGGCCTTCGCCCACTCCAATGTATTTAACTGGAATTTGAAATTGGTCGGAAATACCGATGACTACACCACCTTTTGCCGTGCCATCTAGTTTGGTAACAGCCAATGACGAGACTTCGGTGGCCTTTGTAAACTGTTTTGCCTGTTCAAAAGCATTTTGACCAGTTGATCCGTCCAATACTAAAAGAACTTCATGTGGGGTTTCAGGTACTACTTTTTGCATCACCCGCTTTACTTTGGTCAGTTCGTTCATAAGATTAACCTTATTATGAAGTCTGCCTGCGGTATCTATAATGACTACATCGGCGGACTGTTTTACGGCCGAACTAAGGGTATCGAACGCCACGGAAGCAGGATCACTTCCCATTTTTTGTTTGACAATCGGAACCTCCACACGATCGGCCCAAACCTGTAACTGGTCAATAGCGGCAGCTCTAAATGTGTCGGCTGCCCCCAAAACGACTTTCAGGCCCTGCTTTTTGAATTGGAAGGCCAATTTACCAATAGTGGTGGTCTTGCCCACTCCATTGACTCCGACGACCATGATTACATAGGGCCTTTTTTCCTTTGGAATAACGAATTCGGTCAGATTTTCGGCATGGGTCTCTGATAATAGCCCTGCAATCTCTTCACGTAGAATGGTATTGAGTTCATCGGTGCCGACATATTTGTCCCTAGCGACCCGAGCTTCGATTCTTTCGATAATCTTAAGGGTGGTGTTCACACCAACATCGGAGGTAACAAGAACTTCCTCTAAATCATCTAATACATCATCATCAACTTTTGATTTGCCAGCAACGGCCTTACCTAGCTTGGAAAAAAACGATGTTTTTGACTTCTCCAAGCCCTTGTCCAGGGTTTCTTTTTTCTTTGAGGAAAATATATTTTTAAAAAGACTCATAAGATTGAATGTATTGATGGCTTCAAAGATAAGAAAGTAAGTTTCAAACCATGAAAAAGAGTATCTTATGTCGATTCAAATTTCCATTTCTTTACGTTTGGACCAAAAAAAAAAGCCTCTTTAAAAAGAGGCTCACTTTCGTTTCTTATAACGCAATTATTTTTTTAACCAGTCATTCACCATTTCTGGAGGCATAACCGATTCGACAAAAGTATACGACCCACTTTTCGGGGACTTTACCATTTTAATGGCTTTTGTCAATCTTTTTGAACTTGTTTGTAAACTCGCAACCGTTTTCTTTGCCATGACTATTTACTTTTAAAGGATTTTATAGACAAAAATCCGATCTACTTGATTTCTTTATGAACCGTCATCCTTTTTAAGATAGGATTGAATTTTTTGATTTCCATCCGTTCCGGCGTGTTCTTTTTATTTTTAGTGGTAATGTACCTTGAAGTTCCTGGCATTCCAGAATCTTTATGCTCGGTACACTCTAAAATAACCTGTATTCTATTTCCTTTCTTTGCCATCGTAAACTAGCTTATTTGACCAATCCTTGTGCTCTTGCTTCCTTAAGAACCGCAGAAATACCTCTCTTATTGATGATTTTCAACGCTTTTGCCGAGACCTTCAGCGTAATCCAACGATCCTCTTCAGGAAGATAAAAACGCTTTTTGGAAAGGTTAACATCAAACCTTCTTTTGGTCTTGTTTATAGAGAACGAAACGTTGTTTCCCGTCATTGCTCTCTTTCCCGTAATTTCACAAACTTTTGACATTGCGCTGATTTTTCTTTAAACAGGGTGCAAATTTATATCATTTTTATGGGACGGACAAAAGAATATTCAGATTTTTAAAATTTCTTTTTGAAGCAGTTCAAATGCCTTGTTTACCGTTTTTTGCACAATGCGTTCCCTGTGGTTTCCCATATTGAATTTTTCTGCAAAAACGCCTCTTGGAGAGGCAATCGCTATAAATACCGTACCTACCTCTGCATCGGAGTCTCCTTTACTAGGACCTGCGTTTCCAGTGGTAGCTATTGCGAAATCGCTTTTCATCATTTTTTTGACGTTTTGGGCCATTTGAACAGCCACTTCCCCACTTACAACCGAATGGGCGTCGATGCTATCTTTTCGAACGTTCAAAACTTCGATCTTAACTTCGGTGGCATAACTTACCACCGTTCCCTTAAAATATGCCGAAGCCCCTGCCATTGCCGTCAGTTGCTCGGCAATTCGTCCCCCGGTACAACTTTCGGCCGTTGCAAGCGTCATCTTTTTCTTGGTCAACAACTTCGCCACCACCTGCTCCAAAACCTCATCGTCTTCGAGGCCATAAATAATATCCCCAATCAAGGGGTAAACTTCCCTCACGGCCTTTCCGATACCATCTTGAAGTTCTTTTTCCTCGGCGCCTTTGGCCGTCAAACGCAATCTCACCCTACCTAAGCTCGGTAAATAAGCCAGTTTTATAAATGGGGGCAACCGATTCTCCCAATCTTCAATTTTATCGGCGATAGCACTTTCACCCAACCCATACGTAATAATTGTCTTATGCAGAATATAGGGTCTCCGATATTCTTTACTGATTTTTGGGATGACCACATCGACCATCAGATGCTTCATCTCGAAGGGTACCCCGGGCATTGAAACAAAGGTGACATTATTTGATTGCATCCATAAACCCGGTGCGGTACCATACGCGTTGTGTAAAACCGTAGCCCTTGAGGGCACCAGGGCCTGTTTTCTATTAATATCGGATATCGGGGTGGAGGTAATGTATTTTTTAAAGAGTTCTTCAACATGGTCTAGCACACTTTTATCTTCAACCAACCTATCGTCTAAAAACTCACATAGCGTATGTTTGGTAATATCGTCTTTGGTAGGCCCTAACCCACCGGTGATCAGCACTAGCTGCACCCGGTTACGAGCCTCCTCCAAGGCTGAAAGAATGTGCTCCCTTTCATCTTGCACCGATGTGATTTGATAGACGGAAACGCCTATTTTATTAAGTTCCTTAGCTATAAAAGCGGAATTGGTATCTACAATCTGACCTATGAGAATCTCATCGCCAATCGTAATAATTTCTGCGAGCATTACAGTTGAAAATCTTTTTTTAGCTCTGCCACGACTTGATTGATATCTTTTTTGAGGGTCGGAAAAATCTCTTGAATTTCCGCCATGTTCGCCTCGTTCTTACCCAAAGTTTCTATCTGAAGTGCTCTTTCCCGAGTTTGTTCCATGCCCAATAGATCGACATTAGGCTTTATCTTATGGGCAAGTTTATATACTTGTTCATGATTTTTTTGCGCCAGGGCCTGTTCAAGTTCTTTGAGATCCTCCGGTACTTCATCTAAGAAAACTGAAATTACAGAATTGATGAAATCTTCATCTCCATCAGCCATCTCATTGATTTTATCAAGATTGTATATCATTATTTTACTTTTAAAGTGAAAATTGTTTTACCCTCCAATATACCCGAAAGATAGTCATTTGCGGCTATTCTTCCAACCCCGGAAGGTGTACCTGTAAAAATAATATCCCCCTTCTTCAGTGTAAAGAATCGTGACACATACGACACAAGTTCATCTATCTTCCACAGCATCAGTCGCGTGTTCCCGACCTGTACCGTTTCGTTATTCTTCAAAAGCGAAAAATCGAGGTCGTTTACATCCTTAAAATCAGTTTTAAGATACCATGCCCCGATTACCGCCGCACCATCAAAACCCTTAGCTTTTTCCCAAGGAAGACCCTTTTCTTTTAGCTTAGATTGTACATCTCGGGCCGTAAAATCTATACCAAGACCTATCTCGTCGTAGTAGGTGTGCGCAAATTTTTCGGCAATATGCTTCCCCACCTTTTTAATCTTCACCAATACTTCGACCTCGTAGTGAACATTATCGGAGAAATCGGGGATGTAAAAATCCTGTCCCTTGGGTAAAATGGCTGAATCAGGTTTGATAAAAACCACAGGTTCTTCTGGGCGTTCATTGGCCAACTCTGTAATATGGTCGGCATAATTTCGGCCTATGCAAATAAGTTTCATCTAGTATAGATTATGGAATTCTTTTGAATAATGGAATTTCATCGTAAGAGCAATCCTATTAGCGGTTCCAAAAAAACTGAGTAAGTTTTAAAATCCGTTTAGCACCTAAAAACGTATCCGCTCTTTGAACAAAGATACAACCACGTATATACTTACGCTTTTTTGCATCGAAACAACCCTTCAAATTGCTATCCGAGTTTGCTGTTCAACTGATTTAATTTGATTTTTGTAAGTACTTTCTTCGTATATAATGGAAAATCGGCATTTAAAATCCAACCAAAATAGCCAGGTTCCTTCTCTAGCACCTCCAATACTCGTTTTCCCTTATGTTTTCCAAAGGCAAAAATTTCCACTCCCTCTTCATCATAGCCCAAGAAGCCAGCAAAATCAGCAAATGGCCGATGGGTTGAAAATTCAGCGAGTTTTTTAATATCGTTCTCAAGGTCAGGATAGCGATCCAACTGGGATAACAACACCTCGTACGTGGCCAAGGTATCAGCCTCGGCACTATGTGCATCGGTCAAATCTTTATCGCAGTAGAATTTGTAAGCGGCTTCCAAAGTTCGCTTTTCCATTTTATGAAAAATGGTCTGTACGTCTACAGATACCATGTTCTTCATATCAAAATCGACATCGGCACGGAGCATTTCCTCAGCCAATAATGGAATATCGAACCGGTCAGAATTAAATCCGCCCAAATCACTATCCTTTATCATTTGATATATTTCTTTGGACAGTTGTTTGAAGGTCGGTTCCGAAGCTACCTTTTCATCGGTAATACCATGAATGGCAGCCGTCTCATCAGGAATGGGAATTTCCGGATTTACAAGCCAGGTTCTACTTTGTTTATTTCCGTTGGGAAATATCTTAAGAATAGAAATTTCGACGATGCGATCTTTGGCAATATTGGTTCCGGTAGTTTCAAGATCAAAAAAACATATGGGTTTCGTGAGGTTAAGCTGCATCTTCCTATAATTTATTACAAAGATAGTTTTTATGAAAGTTATGAAAAATGAATGATAACCTTTAACAGATTTCTGCTGTGGCAATACCAGACCGCATCCGATAATTTATCGGTCGAAGTAGGCATCAAATCCGGTTTGGGATTGGTTTTCTACTTGATCGTTAACCCCGGGTCACTGATTTATTAATTCTTAAAGTGAAATTATGGCCTTATATCGCAATAATTCAAGTTAAAGCCTTGTGTTGATAATATTATTGTAGGCAGAACCGAAAGTGTAACTAAGCCCTATACTAAAGCCGGTCTCGAAATCAGTAGCAATCTGTTTTTGTTGTAGCAGCACATCTTCGATAGAGGCATCGCCCGCCGGCAAGTTTATCTGATCACGTATAAGTTCAAACCTACCCGAAAACCTCACTGACAGGCCTTTTATCAAGCGTACCGATAAATTCCCGTTCAATTGCACCCTGTTCTTACTGAAATCGTTCAAAAATGTGGAACCCAGCAAACGTGCATAAACGTTACCCCATTGCTGCCTATACCGTACTTGTACGTCTAAGGAATGATTGAATATGCCCTCGCTGATTTGATCAAAAATGGTCGGTTCGATATAATCGTTATGGAAGAAACCAATTTTATAGGCGAAGGTAATTTCACGTCGCAATACTTCTCGATAGGGAAAAATGTTATATTCCAAAGCTGGTGTGAAGTAATACCGGAAGTCTAGATTCGTAAAAGTATCGTGCCTGGCACCTGCAAAAACTCCTGTTGACCAATGGTCAGAAAGACTTCGAACAATGCTTCCATCTACCGAATATCGGAATCGCTCGCTGGTATATGTTTCATCATTTTGTATGTATTCGCTATTGGCTTGATATAATCGGAGATCGGTACGAATCCTCCAATTCTCAGTTACATGGTCACTCTCGAAGCCCACCGTATAATTAAAGCTTTTTCGGCTGGACTCTTTATTCAATCGAGCTTCGCCGAAGACCTCAAAAATCCAATTGTTCCATGGATCCGTAAAATCTACTTCTTGAACTTCACCCGTGCCATCGTTATTGACAGTATAAGTAATACTATCTGCCAGACCTGATTGCAAGACGTATTGTAAAAGACCCGACTGTACCTTCTTCAACAGTCCTTGACGTACCTCGTCATTGGTCATGTTCGCTGTAGTATCATAACTTAACTTCCCAAAGATATCCTTATAATCGCCTTTGCCCTCAAAGTCCAACGTATACGTTCGTCCACCGCTACCGTTGGCAATGTCATAAATAAAGAGTTTAATATTAGCTTGAGCCTGATCGCGCACATGGCCGACATATTTTATTTCCTGTCGCAAATAATTTTTGTCGCAGTTGCAATCGATAAACAAGCGCATCGGAGCCTTTTCTTCTTGCTCTTCCTGGGAAAAAGCCATCAAGGGGATAATCAGAAGAAAAAAGAATACTAATTTACCAACGATCACATTGGAAAATTCGGTTACTATTTTTAACATTTTTTGGTTTGGAAAGCCCTAAAGTTAGAATCAAAAACAAAAAAAAACTAACATTACTTCGTTAATCGTAAATCAAGCACCAAAATTAGCCGTACACTGCAAATTTTAAAAGAGATTCGTGATTTTTTTGCTGATTTCTTAATCTAAGAAGTTTGGCCCATTTTTGTTTTCTTAAATTTCTCGATTTACGTCCCAAGCTTCCAAATAATCACAGACCGCTTTTGCGAACATGCTTCCCAGCGCACCATTAACTACTCTATGGTCGTAACTATGGGACAGATACATCTTACTTCTGACTCCGATAAAGTCTCCCGCATCGGTCTCGATTACCGCTGGTATCTTTCGAATTGCTCCCAACGCCAAAATGCCCACCTGTGGCTGATTAATGATAGGGGTGCCAAAGACACTACCAAAAGTACCGACATTGGTTACGGTATAAGTACCATCTTGAACCTCATCGGGCTTGAGCCGATTTTCCCTTGCACGGAGTGCCAAATCGTTGACCACTTTGGCCATACCTACCAAATTCAATTGATCGGCATTTTTAATGACCGGAACAATCAAATTACCATCGGGCAGGGCGGCTGCCATACCGATATTGATGTTCCTCCTTTTAATAATACTGTCACCGTTGACCGAAATATTCATCATCGGATACTTCTTTAACGCCTTCGCAACAGCTTCCATGAAAATCGGGGTAAAGGTCAATTTTTCACCCTCTCGTTTCTCAAAGTCGTCTTTTACACGATTCCTCCAGTTGACAATGGCGGTAACATCAACTTCTATAAAACTCTGTACATGCGCAGAAGTCGACACACTTTCGGACATGTGCTTTGCGATCAGTTTACCCATACGGGTCATCTCAATTTCTTCGTCTCCATTCGTAGAACGAACCGCAGACGTCTGACTTTTTTCTTCTTCGACTATCTTTTCGTCAGCGGGAACCGTAGACCTAGGTTTCGATACCTTTTCAGGTACTTCTTGTGATTCCTGCCCATTTTCCAAATAAGCCAAAATATCGTTCTTGGTAACACGGCCCTCTTTTCCCGTACCCTCGATATCATCAAGTTCGGCCATAGATATGCCTTCTTGCTTTGCAATATTTTTTACAAGAGGCGAATAGAATCGCTCGGAAGTCGCCGTAGTCGACGCCGGCATGCTAGTAGTTTCTTTGGCAACCCTTACCTTTTCTTCCGCCAAGACTGCTGCAGCAGCCTCCGATTCGTTCGACGCTGCTTCATCGGATATCGATTCTTCTTGCTCTTCTTCTGCCTCATCATCGCCTTTCACCTCTATTATGGCGACGGTCTGCCCCACTCCAACTACATCATCGACCTCGAAAAGTTTCTCTAACAGAATCCCCGCTACTTCACTGGGTACTTCAGAATCTACCTTATCCGTCGCTATTTCAAAAACAGGCTCATCCAATTCAATAGTATCACCGATATCCTTTAACCAAGCGGTCAAGGTCGCCTCGGCAACACTTTCGCCCATACGCGGCAATTTCAGTTCAAATTTTGACATACTCCGATTTTATCTACTGCGCAAAAATAACAAAAAACACGCCGAATCATTATAATTTACCTACCTCCTATATCGAAGATTTTCTTTTAGTTGGCCTTTAAAGAGCCTTCAAAGGGTATGCGGTTCAATATGCTTCTGCCCAAGGTTACCTCATCGGCATATTCCAATTCGTCCCCAACGGAAATACCCCTGGCGATAGTAGAGGTTCTAATATCGAGTCCACTTAATTGTTTATAGATGTAAAAATTCGTTGTATCACCCTCCATAGTAGAGCTGAGGGCGAAAATAAGTTCATTGACGTTTCCCTTTTTTACTTTAGCTATTAAAGAAGTTATGGTAAGGTCTTGCGGGCCTACTCCTTCCATGGGTGAAATTTTCCCCCCAAGCACATGATACAGGCCCTTGTATTGGCTCGTATTCTCAATTGCCATAACGTCACGAATATCTTCGACCACACAAATCAATGATCGATCTCTTTTTGGGCTTGCACAGATATCACAAATTATATGGTCTGAAATATTATGACAATTCGAACACAATTTTATATCGCTTTTGAGTTTTTCCAAAGCTTTTGTTAGGCGAATCGTCTGCTCTTCGGGTTGTTTAAGAAGATGAAGCACCAAACGCAAGGCCGTACGCTTTCCAATTCCCGGTAACTGGGACATTTCATCGACGGCATTTTCCAATAATTTAGAAGAAAAGTCCATTATTCCAATTTTCAAGGCAAAAGTACAATTTTTACTGGAGGGCTATTGAATTTTGGGCATGGCCTCAAGACACCCTTTAAAATTGAAAAAGTGGGGCGCTAACCCCACTTTTCAACCAACATAAAAAACTAACTCAAACAAATTCATTAAATCTCCACTTAATGAATATTAGATTAACTTAATCACAACATCCTAATATCCAGGGTTCTGAGTTTCTAAATTGGGGCTATTAATCAGCTCTTGTTCCGGAATCGGAAATAACAGATGTTTTTCTTGCAGTGCCTGATCCGAATTTAGGTTAATATGGCCGACAAAGTCATCAAAACCACCGGTCGTACTATTATATACTTTTCTAAGGCGTACCATATCGAACCAGACTTTCATTTCGAAACAAAGTTCGTACCATCTTTCTGCCCAAATAGCCTCTCGAAAGGATCCCGTATCGAAAGTACCGAGTGCTGGCGTAGCTAATTGCGCTCGGTCTCTTATCGCCTTTAAGGCGTCCCAAGCATCTTGGGTAGGGCCGCTTACCTCGTTCGAGGCTTCTGCATAAATCAATAAAACCTCAGCATAGCGAAATATCGGTAAATTCAGGTTGTCCCTAGCCGTACCGGGAACACCAAACGTACCGTTCGCTATTACATTAAAATGCTTGAAAATATAAGGTTTACCCAAATCAAAAAGTTCTTCGTTACCATTGCGATAATAACTAGTATAGAACCATCCTTCTCGATCTACGGTTCTTAGGTCACCCGCCTCAAAGGAATTATAAAAATCGATATCGGGTATTGTACTACCAGTTCCGGAAGGCCCGCGATAAGTAACCGGCTGAAAATTGGGAAACATATTTCCCATCGGATTTGAAGCTATTTCCGCATTGTATTGCAAACTAAAAATATGCTCGCCAGTATTGTTCAGGGTTTCGTTATGAATCTCGCCATAGGTATCGAAAAGTCGCAAAGGACCGGCATTGTCGATAACCTCTTTTGCCTTGTTTGCCGCATCGGCATAGCGCGCCGTTTCATTGAGCGGTTGCCCGGCCATAGTCAGGTATACTTTAGAGAGTAAGGTTTTAACTGCCGATTGTGACACACGACCACTCTCGTCTACCCAAGGTAAACCCGCATTTTCCGCTTCGGTCAAATCGGCAACTATCTGGGCATATACTTCTTGTTGTGGTGCCCGTACTGGAAAAAAGTCTTCCGCGGTAGCACTTTGAGGCAATAAGATCAACGGTACATCGCCCCAAAGCCGAACTGCATAGAAATAGGCCCAAGCACGAAAAAACTTGGCCTCGCCCAAGACTTTATTTTTCTCGGTTTCATTCATCTCGATACCCGGAACATTTTCGAGTACGAGATTAGCATTTGCTATGACCTTATAGAGACCGCGCCACCAAACCCTCACATGTAAGGTGTTGGGATCGTACGATAGTGAATAAAGATTGTTAAGGTCCGAATTTTGGGCAGTTTCGGTGGTGGTAGTGCCGGTCGGAGCTATTAACAACTGCCAGGTCGACGAAAAAATACCAGCTCCATCGCCAATAAAACGGGCATCAGCATATACTGCGGCTATTGCTGATTCTGCATGTTTGGCAGTAGTATAAAAACTTTCGGGCGTTAAATTTGAAGGATCTTCCTCGTCCAGAAAATCGGAACAGCCAACTGTAAACAACAGCAAGACCGAACAGCCTAAAATCTTATTTATATTTTGTCTTATATTAATTTTCATGATGTTTGTCTTTAAAGTTAACGGATTATATACCTACTTGCAGCCCCAATACAAAAGTGGTGGATCTAGGATATTCGTGCCACTTTATCCCTTGGGAGAAAACATTACTGCCTGGACCGCCACGAACGGGCGATATCTCTGGATCGCCAAGAAGCTCATCTTTAGTGAGCAAAAAGAAATTTTGGGTCGAGGCATATATACGTAGTTTGCTCAAATAGAGGTTTTCGAGAATCTGAGAGCCGAAAGAATAACCGAGCATCAAGTTACGGCCCCGTACGAAAGAACCATCTTTAACCCAATGGCTATCAACGTTCGTCACATATCCAGCACGGGTATCGCGCACCTGTGCGATCATTGTATCTTGATTATCGGGCGTCCAGGCATCCAATACAGTTCGGTAACTGTTCGCCAAAGCTTGCCGGTCTTCGCTGGGGTGAAGGTTCAAATCAAGTACATCGTTACCCCACGAATATTGAAGGTCTAACGTAAGGTCTAGACCTTTATAGGTAACAGAGTTGATCAAAGACCCCCAAGCCGTGGGATACCCATTTCCGATGATGCTCCTATCCTCATCATTGATAATTTTATCGCCATTGAAATCTTTGTATTTAACGTCACCGGGCAAAAGAGTCAATCCGTTTCGATAACTCACGAAACTTGCAGCTTCGTCTGCCTCATCCGTTCCCCAAGTTCCCAATCGGGTAAGCCCCCAAAAAGAGCCGACGGGTTCGCCTACCCTAATAATACTTGTTTGGTTGGTAAAACCCGGCCCACCTACACCGAAAATATCGGAGGGTGTGGCCAAAGACAGTACTTTGTTCTTATTGGTAGAAATATTAAAAGTCGTATTCCAAGTCAGATCGGCAGTAGCGATATTCATTGTAGTAAGTGCAAACTCGAACCCTTGGTTCTCCATCGTACCAACATTTCTTCTAATAATCGTATATCCACTAGATTGAGGTACAGGTGCATCTAACAGCATATCGGTCGTTTTTCTGTAATAATAATCGGCCTCTAGACTAATACGGTTATTGAACAGCCCCAATTCTAAGCCCACATCATACTGAGCCGTCTTTTCCCATTTAAGGTCGGGGTTTGCCAAACGGTTCAACCCTGTGCCGCCCACACGGTTGTTGTTCCAAACCGTGGTATAGTTTGAACTTAATAGCGACAGCGAAGAATATGGAGGTATCTCGGAGTTACCGGTGACCCCATAACTTGTTCTCAACTTTAAGTTGGAGATCGTTTCATTTTCGGCAAGAAAATCTTCGTCGGAAATTCTCCAGGCTACAGCAGCAGATGGAAAAAAGGAAAACTTGTTGTTGTCACCGAACTTTGAAGAACCATCAGCCCTACCCGTCACGGTGAAGAGGTACTTGCCGAGCAAATTGTAGTTGATCCGGCCAAAGTAAGAGTTCAATGCCTCTCTTCTTGCATTAGAGCCGACCCCTATGTTTTCGGTACCCGCCCCAAGATTATTGTACTCAAAAAAATCAGTAGGAAAATTCCGTGACTGCGCGACAACAAAAAAGTTATTGGTCTGCTGCCAGGAGACCCCTAAAAGAGCAGTCAAAGAATTGTTCTCGTTGATTTGCTTCGTATAGGTCAAATAGTTTTCTATCGACCAAAAGGTTTCCTTCGAATTGCTTGAAGAAGCCCTAGCTACCGCATTATTGTCGAGCGTACTATCACGAAATTCGTTGTTCTCTTGCGTAATGACATTGCTTGCTACAACGGTACGCATTTCTAGATCTTTTGTAAAACTGATATTCGAAAAAACACTGCCGGATAGTGTCTGTGTATTTAGAATGTACTGATTGCTGTTTAGCCAATGTACCGAACTACGGGTACCCTCGGCAAACGGATAATCACGGTTATCCGCGAAGAGCCCTTCTTTCTCGCCGCTTTCATAACGAACTGGCAAGAACGGAAAATCCTCTACCATTCTACGGGGTACCTGATCGTTAGTATCTACTAGGTTTTCCGTCTGAAAGTTATAGCTCAATGACCCCCCTATCTTTAAATAATCTTTTATCTGATCATCGATGGAGAATCTTCCTGAATAGCGCTTTTGATAAGAGTTCTTTAGAAGGCCTTGTTCATCATTTATGCCCAATGAAAGCGAATAGGTGGTCCTGTCATTACCACCGGAAAAGCCCAATTGATGGTTTTGTGAGAGTCTGTGTTGCTGTACCTCTTTGGACCAATCGGTATCATATATCGCGTTGCCTTCGCTATCGAACAAGGGTGCCATTAGCGGGTCGGCCCTTTTAAGCCGAGGTTCGTACTGGGCATAATTACCTGCGGCCCAGCCTTCTGGATCGAATTTTTCTGTATTCTCCCAAGAAAGTTGTTCTACCTGAGCGTATTCAGCCGAATTGAGCGTCTGCGCAAGGTTCGGACCGAATTCTTTGACATTGTATTCTACGTTGTAAGTAATTCTACCTTGTCCTGCCCGGCCTCTTTTTGTGGTAACTAAAATAACACCGTTCGCACCTCGAGCACCGTATATAGCTGTAGAAGAGGCATCCTTTAACACTTCAATCGACACCACGTCGTTGGGATTCAAATAATCGATTGCCGAAGTGAACTGGTCCAGGTTGCCCTGAGGCAATTGTACCCCATCGACGACATATAAAGGGTTATTAGAAGAGTTGATCGAACTGAAACCCCTAATTCTAACATTGGTTCTACCTCCCGGACGACCCGAAGTGGTATTGACCTGAACCCCTGAGACCCTACCTGCCAAGCCTTGGTTAAGCGATTGAACGGGGCGTTCTTGAAGCTCATCGGCACTTACCTGCCCGACGGCCCCTGTAAGATCTGATTTTCTTAGGCTACCATAGCCGATCAATACTACTTCTTCCAATTGGGCAGCATCTTCTTCTAGTACTACGTCAATTTGCGACTTTGCCCCCACAGGTATTTCCATTGTCTTAAAACCGATGTAACTAAAGACTAGGGTGGCATTAGCTCCCACATTGTCTAATGTGTAGTTACCATCGAAATCAGTTTGGGTACCGTTCGTTGTACCTTTAACTAGCACGTTTGCACCGGCCAAAGGGCCTGATGCGTCCGAAACGGTTCCGTTTACCGTCTGTGCCCTTGCTAGTCCGATACATAACAATGCACCAGCAAGCAAGAAGCTTTTCAAACATGTGTTCTTCATAATTGATAAATTTTGGGTTGTTTTTATTAGGATGAATGAAATGAAAGTAATATTTAAAATTCTACAACGATACAGTTGTATTGTTAAATAAATGTTAACGAAATAATATTTTACATAAATTATTTAAAGAATATTACTATAAATGGATTTATTTTACTCCTTTTAAACTAATGTTACAATAAAATTGCTAGGGTCTCTACCACTGATTTTTATTACAAGTTTTCGTAATTTGCTTGGAAATACACTTTAAATGACCTCAACCCACATCCTAATACTTATAGGAGCCTATTTTCTACTACTAGTATTGATTTCTTATTTCACGGGAAAAAACGATTCGAACATCGACTTCTTTAGAGCGGGAAAATCTTCACCTTGGTATCTGGTAGCCTTCGGTATGATCGGCGCATCACTCTCTGGAGTAACCTTTATTTCCGTTCCGGGATGGGTAGAAGCTTCAGAATTCAGCTATATGCAAGTAGTCTTCGGCTATTTGGCCGGATATTTGGTCATCGCTTTCGTTCTATTGCCCATCTACTACCAACTAAACGTCACCTCAATCTATGAATATCTAGAACGTCGATTTGGGGTGGTGAGTTATAAGGTAGGTGCAGTTTCATTTTTTGTTTCGAGGGTACTCGGGGCCTCCTTTCGCCTATTCTTGGTGGCCATTGTGCTACAACAGTTCGTTTTTGACGATTTAGGGGTTCGCTTCGAAATCACTGTGGTACTTTCCATTTTACTGATTTGGATCTACACCTTTAAAGGAGGTATTAAAACTATCGTATGGACGGATACTTTACAAACGGCCTTCATGCTCTTGTCGGTTGGACTTTCCATTTATTTCATCAATCAAAAGTTAGATTGGAGTTTTACTGAATTTCTTGCCTCTGAGGAGCTCAAAGCATATAATAAAATTTTGTTCACCGATAACTTTTTTGATAAAAACCACTTTATCAAATCATTCTTGGGAGGAATGTTCATTACCATTTGTATGACGGGTCTAGATCAAGATATGATGCAAAAAAATCTTACCTGTAAATCTTTGAAAGATGCTCAGAAGAATATGGTGTCCTTTAGTTTGGTATTGATTTTTGTCAACTTCTTTTTTTTACTGCTCGGGGCTCTTCTTTTTATTTATGCAGATAGATTTGATATTGCGACCCCTATGATGGACGGCCAAGCAAAATCAGATTTGCTTTTCCCCGAAATTGCACTTCACAGCAATCTTGGAATGGTCGTAGCAATAACCTTCATGTTGGGGCTTATAGCAGCCGCCTACAGTAGCGCCGATAGTGCCCTGACCTCTTTGACCACCTCTTTCTGTGTCGATTTTTTAGGTATCGAGAAAAAGCCGGAAAAAGACCAGAATCGTATACGGAAAGTAACACATATTGGTATGAGCCTACTATTAATCTTGGTCGTTATCCTTTTCAAACACATTCTCGATACCAATGTAATTGATGGCTTGTTGCAGGTAGCCACGTATACCTACGGACCGCTACTTGGTCTTTTTACCTTTGGAATATTTACCAAATTTAAGATCAAGGACAAATTTGTTTGGGTAGTAGCCCTATTGGTAGTAGCCTTGATTGCAGGATTGGCCAATATGCCGGCGAACATGTTGGGAGGATACGAAATCGGTTATGAATTATTGCCGATTAACGGATTGCTAACCTTTATAGGGCTCTGGTTTATCAGAGACACCCCTGCAAAAATATAGGTAGGATGCAAATTATTATTACAATGAGGGAAATGATCAATTAAAAAAGTGTTAAAATAATAGTGTAGAAACGACATATGCGTTCGATTCGAAAATCAGTACTGATTTGTTGCTAGGAGAACAAGGGTGCAGGCAACTACTGCTTCAATGCCTTTATCTTCAAGTACTTTGTAAAAATCTTTATTTTCCGTTCCCGGGTTAAAGATGACCCGTTTAGGTTTCAATTCCAAAATTTTCTCGATATATTCAGGCTGACGCCTTGCCCCTATATACAAAGTTATGGTATGAATGTTTTGAAAATCGTTTAAATTGGTCTTTATTTGCACCTCCCCTACGTTACCTTTTTTTAGTCCGAATGCTTCAGTTTTGATGTTATGGTTCTTTAGGCGGTGTATTACCAAATTACTATATCGATTTGTTTTAAGGGAAGCACCGAAAACAAGGGTTTTTTTCATAAAGTGAACATCGAAAAGTTAAAGTTTCATAAAAAACGCAACAAAACTCAATCGTTTGCGTCTACTAGAATCAAAGTATGTGAAAATCGCTTTTTATCAAAATATTGGTCGTTGATAAAGCTATATGTTTATAGTTAATGGTTAGTGTTTAGTATAGCGGCATCAGCGACAGAAACCCTGACGGAAACGTCAGGGTTTTGTGTTTTTAATTTTTTTCTTGAGTTACGTACCTCCTAGATTTTATCGTTATGTTCAAAATACAATTGCAATGGTTAAAATCGCTTACCCGGATATTAAAAAACCTAAGGATAACATTCAAGGTTTAGAAGCTACAAAGCAGCCTTTAAAAACATCAATATGAAAAGTAGAAAACTGGCTTTTCAGGTATTTCGGATTAATGGGCTTTGGTCAATTCAAATTATGAAACTATAATTACCATCTAATAATTGCACTACCCCATGTAAAACCACTACCGAAAGCTGCTAAGACTACCAGGTCTCCTTCGTTTACTTTTGCTTCTTCCCAGGCCTCGGTTAGAGCGATAGGTATAGAGGCCGCCGTAGTATTCCCATATTTCATAATGTTATTATACACTTGATCATCGCTTAGATCAAACTTCTTCTGAATAAATTGTGAGATACGTAGATTGGCCTGATGGGGCACTAAAAGATTAATGTCTTTCGGGGATAGGTTATTTGCCGCCAATCCCTCCAAAATTACTTCGCTAAACCGAACAACGGCATTTTTAAAAACGAATTGACCGTTCATATACGGATAATACGATTCATCATTAGGGTCATCGTCATTAATAATATCGGTCACCCATCGCTTTCCCATTCCCGGTGCGATGAGGGAAAGCTCTTCGGCATGTTGCCCTTCGGAGTGTAAATGGGTCGAGAGTATACCCTTATCAGTATCTTCTTCCCGAGTCAAAATTGCCGCTCCGGCACCGTCACCAAAAATTACGGAAACCGCTCTTCCCCTAGTGGTCATATCCAAACCATGTGAATGCAATTCCGAACCGATAACCAGCACATTTCGGTACATCCCACTTTTAATATATTGATCGGCTACCGAAAGGGCGTAAATAAACCCTGAACACTGATTTCGCACGTCTAGTGCCCCTACGGTCTTGATTCCTAAGTCCCTTTGCACCAAAACGCCAGGGCCCGGGAAATAATAATCGGGACTCAGAGTGGCGAAGACTATAAAATCAATATCATCTTTAGCGATGCCAGCGCGATCAATTGCTATCTGCGCGGCTTTCACACCCATGGTAGTGGTTGTGTCTTCTCCTCTGATAACATGCCTTCTTTCCTTGATTCCGGTCCGTTCTTGAATCCACGCATCATTGGTATCCATCACCTGTGCCAAATCATCATTGGTTACTACATTTTCAGGTACGTAGTATCCCAATCCAATAATCTTTGAATTGTACATTTATTGCGGTTTTAATTAAGTATACATATCACCTTTAGGGAAATGTTTGCAATAGGCTAAATTAAGTAAAATATTCAAGGTGCCTCGGTTCAAAAAAAATGGCGCTATTGAATATACTTCTTAAAGTGGCTTACATCCACGGTGGCCTTTAGGTCGTGAAGAAGGTTATAAAGTCCAAAAAATGTACGATTCATATAGAGGAAGTGTTTAGACCCACGATTACCGTTCATCTTTCTGATTTGGCTATCCTTGGAATAACGTTCGCTCAAATCTGCTATTTTCATCCAAAAATCGTCCGCACCAAAATCAAACTCTTCCGTATTAAAAGGCGATGTAAAGAGCGTAAGCATTTCTTTGAAGAGTGCCTTAAAAAATTCTAGTTCTTGAGGCGAATCTGTCTCGGTCAAAATTTCGAGCTCGTACAATTTTTCGGTGAAAATCTTGTCATTTTCCAAATTTTCAGATTTGGCCAATTCAAAATAAGGTATATAGAATTCGTCAGGTACTTCTTTAATACAGCCAAAATCAATGGCTATCAAGGTTTCCTTTTCACTGACTAGAAAATTACCCGGATGTGGGTCGGCATGCACTTTTCGCAACCCATGGATCTGAAACATATAAAAATCCCATAATGTCTGTCCTAGCTTATTTCCTAGGGACTTAGGAAAATCACGCTTCGTGAAATCACTTAAATGTTGTCCGTGCATCCAGTCCATTGTAATGATACGCTCATTGGACAATTTTTTGTAATATTTAGGAAATTCAAGGCATTCAATAATCGAACATTTCTCGGTAATCTCTTGGCTCTGTTCAAGCTCAAGTACGTAATTTGTTTCTTCCAACAGCTTGTGCTCTACTTCTTTGAAGTATTTATCCGAATCTTTACCTTGCAGATTGAACATTCTTATGGCCAGTGGTTTTACCAGGGCCAGGTCACTACTTATACTCTCCGCCACACCCGGATATTGGATCTTTACCGCCAATTCCTTTCCATTTTTCGTGGCTTTATGCACTTGGCCGATACTCGCGGCATTTATAGAATCTTTACTAAAACTATCGAACAGTTCCTCTGGATATTTATTCAAATACTTTTTAAAGGTCTTTCTAACCAATGGAGCAGAGAGCGGCGGTACGGAGAACTGTGAAAGTGAAAACTTTTCTACATAGGCTCTTGGAAGTATGTTCTTTTCCATACTTAACATTTGTGCCACTTTAAGAGCGCTGCCTTTTAAACTCTTAAGACCATTATAAATATCATCGGCATTTTCTTCATTGAGTTGATCTTTTGAAAAATCGGGATTAACCAATTTTTTCCCAAAATACTTTACATAGTTGCCACCGACTTTCACCCCGGTACTTACCAATTTGCTGGCACGGCCTATCTTTCCGGTGGGTATACTATCAAGTGTTTTCATATGTAAATTGTTTCAATAAGAAATCATGACAATTTCTCTTTATATAGAAATTTGCCGAAATCGATAATGTTTTCCAAAGGGGTATTGTCAAAGAGATCAAAAATGGTATTAATTGATTTTTCAATGGCCATATCGGTCTTTTCAAAGCCGGCAGAATCATCATCCATCCAGAATTTAAGTACAAAAAGGAATTCTAACCAAGTACCCTCTGAAAAAATAGCAGGATTATGCTTAGTGATTTTTAGGCTCTTTGTGGCGTTACCCTCATTGATTAAGTCTGAGGCGAATGATTTGATGTGTTTACGAAGTCCTCTTAATTGCTCGAGATTCTTCAACATGGCCCTATGCTCTTGTAAGGTAAATAGAACGTAGCTTCTGTTCAGAGCCATCATTTCAAAAAAAGTAAAAAAGAAAATCAACATTTTTTCACGATTCGTAAAACGCTCGTACTCCTTATTTTTATGAAGAAGTTTTAAAGTCTCTCGAAAAAACTCGTTCCAAATTTCCTTTCTAAGTCCTTCTACAGAACCAAAAAAACTATAAAATTCAGATTCTTTGAACTCGTTCAACTTGCAGAATTTGTATACGGATCTTGGCACTACCTCATGTTCAAGAACGTACTGCATATAGGCGTCAATTATAGTCTTCTTGGTAGTTTTAGATTTCGTAGCCATATTGTATCTTTTTGTAAAATTAAAGCTTCTCTTAAGCAATATGTGTTAAGGGAATACCAAAAGAAGTGATGCTTGGGTACAAAAACGTGCCCTTTAAAAAAGGACACGTTTTCAAACAACCAACCAATAAATAATCGAAACATGATTATTTAAAATTCTCTTTCTCATAGAATTTATACTGTAAATATACTTAATGTTTAACTATTTATAAAATATATTAAACAAAAATGTTTGTTAAATTTCTGAAAGTCATCATGATGAAATTAAAGTGTCAGTTTGTCACTATGGGAAACTCTGGTACTTTTTTTGGAAGAAGGTACTCGAATTCATAAGGTTCAATTTACTGAGAACCTTTCCTATTATTTAATCAAAAATCCGTTCATGCGGAATAAAATAAAAACGATATATGGCTACAGGTAAAATCAATGTTTCGGTAGAAAACATTTTTCCCTTGATTAAAAAGTTCTTGTACAGCGATCATGAGATCTTTTTAAGGGAACTCATTTCAAACGCAACGGACGCAACCCTAAAACTTAAGCATTTGACCTCCATCGGGGAGGCTAAAGTAGAATATGGACATCCACAAATCGAGGTCATCATCGATAAAGAAGCAAAGAAACTTCATGTAATCGATCAAGGTATAGGCATGACCGAAGAAGAGGTAAAAAAATATATTAACGAGGTTGCCTTTTCCGGAGCGGAGGAATTTCTGAACAAATATGATGATGACGCCAAAGATTCTGGCATTATCGGTCATTTTGGACTCGGGTTCTATTCTTCCTTCATGGTTGCCGAAAGGGTCGAGATCATCACTAAAAGTTTTAAGGATGAACCTGCCGTACATTGGTCTTGTGACGGCTCCCCAGAATTTGATATCAAAAAAGCCGAGAAGAAAGAGCGAGGTACAGAAATCATCCTTCATATCGCTGAAGATTCCACTGAATTTTTAGAGGAAAGCAAAATTGGTGAATTGTTACGCAAGTACAACAAATTCATGCCTATACCGATCAAATTCGGCACGAAAACAGAAACCTTGCCTAAACCCGAGGGGGCCAAAGAAGACGATCCGGCGCCGACCAAAGAGGTAGATAATATCATCAACAACCCAAACCCCGCTTGGACAAAGCAGCCTACCGATCTGGAAGAAGCCGATTACAAAAGTTTTTATCGCGAGCTCTATCCGATGCAGTTCGAAGAGCCTTTGTTTCATATCCACCTCAATGTAGATTACCCGTTTCACTTGACCGGTATTCTCTATTTTCCGAAGTTGACCAATGATTTGAACATTCAAAAAGATAGAATACAGCTCTATCAAAATCAAGTTTTTGTCACCGATAACGTAGAGGGTATCGTTCCTGAGTTTCTCACCATGTTGCGAGGGGTCATCGACTCACCTGACATTCCCCTCAACGTATCAAGATCATATTTGCAGGCAGATGGTGCTGTCAAAAAAATAGCTTCCTATATCACCAGAAAGGTAGCGGACAAATTGAATTCGCTTTTCAAAAATGATCGCCAAGATTTTGAGAAAAAATGGAACGATATTAAGATCGTTATCGAATATGGAATGCTTTCGGAAGATAAGTTTTTCGAAAAAGCTGACAAATTTGCACTTTATCCCACGGTAGATGGCAACTACTACACCTTTGACGAGTTAAAAGATAAAATCAAGGACAATCAGACCGACAAAGATGATAAAATGGTCATATTGTACACCTCGGACAAAGAGGCACAACACAGTTATATCGAAGCTGCCAAAGAAAAAGGATACGAAGTGCTTCTTATGGATTCTCCGATTATTGGTCATTTGATGCAAAAACTGGAGACTTCCAAAGAAAAAATATCTTTCGCCCGTGTGGATGCAGACCATTTAGACAATCTTATAAAAAAAGAAGATACGCAGATTTCAAAACTCTCTGACGAAGAAAAAGAGCGCTTGAAAGGTGATTTGGAGAAAGTCTTCGGGGAAAAAAGCAATTATACCGTACAGCTAGAGGCCATGGATAGCAATGCCTCACCCTTCATAATCACTGAACCGGAATTTATGCGACGGATGAAAGAAATGCAACAGACCGGTGGTGGAGGAATGTTCGGCATGGGCAACATGCCCGAAATGTATAATCTGATCGTCAACACGAACCATGAGCTGGTCAGTGAAATTTTGCATACAAAAACGGCCAAAAAGAAAACGCGCCTTATCAACCAATCCTTAGATTTGGCTAAACTATCAAAAGGCCTTCTCAAAGGAAAAGACCTGACCGCCTTCATCAAAAGAAGTTATGAAATGGTAAAATAAACAGCTCTTAACACTAGAAAACCGCCCTTGGTAATTGTACCATGGGCGGTTTTTTATTATTTAAAAAGGGGGTGCGTCTTAAATCTTCAGGTTCAACATTATTTCATGGGTACCATTATTTATATTATGTACGGCACTTTTTAGGGCCATCTCGTAAGCATAGCCCACATTCATCCATTCGGTCTTAAAAATAAAAATGCCGCTCATACTTTCGTCTAAACGTACAATAAAGCTATGCGGTTCATTTTAATTAGTATTTAAACCGAGTGGTGTGAGACATTATCCCAGCATGTGGAACTACATCCGTTAACGATACCTTATAAAGAAGATATATTATCAAGACGGTTAGCATATTGAAAAAGAATCTACTTACTTTACGCTTAATTTTTTTAATATCAAGAACCACTTGATTTGAAAGTGAAAAAAACGTTATACAAGATGTTTATCAGTATCATAGGCCTCGTAGTAATAGTGGCCGTTGCCTATATTTTATTTGTAAATTTCTATCCTAGCTTTGGAGGAGATATCTCGAAAGAACGCCAGGATGAACTCTCAGAATCCATAAATTATAAGGATGGTCAGTTTGTAAACAAGAAAGATGTTCCTGAGGAGTTGAGCTTCATGGAAACCTTAAAATTGGCCCGGCATTTTTTCTTTACCGAGGTACCCGATGGAAGACCCAAAGAAAATATTGAAGTTCACAAAATCGATTCAATCAATGTGGCGCAATATTTGGGACATTCACGCCTCATCTGGTTTGGCCATTCTGCTTTTCTGCTGCAACTCGCAGGAAAAAACCTCTTGATCGACCCTATGTTCGGTCAGGTAGCCGCACCTCACGATTGGTTGGGTTCTGATAGGTTTAATGAAGATATGCCGATACCAATTGAGCAATTGCCAAAAATTGATGCCGTGTTAATCTCCCATGATCATTACGACCATTTGGACTATGGTTCCATTAAAAAGCTGAAAGATAAAGTCGACCGTTTTTATGTGCCCCTCGGTGTAGGCGTACATTTAGAGGCATGGGGTATAGAGAGCGAAAGAATAAAAGAACTCGATTGGTGGCAAGATACCTCGTTAGATGGGCTGACATTCGTTTGTACACCTGCACAACACTTTTCTGGAAGAAAGTTCAATAATAGGCAAAGCACCCTTTGGGCCTCTTGGGTGATTATTTCAGAAACTGAGCGTATTTTCTTTAGTGGAGATAGTGGTTATGCACCCCATTTTGAAGAAATAGGTACTAAATATGGACCTTTTGACCTCGCCATGATGGAATGTGGCCAATATAATGAGCGTTGGGCCGACATTCATATGATGCCCGAAGAAACGGCACAGGCCGGTATCGATGTTAGGGCCAAAGCCTTAATGCCCATACATTGGGGAGCATTTAAACTGGCACTCCATAGCTGGACAGACCCGATTCAACGTGTTATGAAAAAAGGTAAGACCCTTGATATTACCATTGTAACACCTAGAATCGGGCAACCCGTGGTTTTAAAAGATACGCTAGACGTTTATGATAATTGGTGGAACGAAGAGAAATAAGACCTCAATAGTCGAATCCCGATACGGGATATCTACCAATAAATAGGTCCTTTTCCTAGATATTTTTCAGCAATAGGCTTATAATAATCCATTACCTCATCCAATTCATAAATCTTTTGACTTTTGGTATACAAATCATATTTATTGAAGTCCCGGATAATTTCCAAATATTCTGCATCCTTGTCGTTTAAGAGTTGCTTATAGCTACCGCCCGTATGCCAAGGGTAGAATGAATGGTAACGAATCATCACCATGGCCTCCTCAGGCAATTTATTGCCCTCATGGTTTTTCAGTACCTGATAGAGATACTCATCGTGCCCCCAGGCCAAATCAACATTATCGATACCACATCCTTCTTCATAGATTCCGGTGGGCGTATTATAGGCCTCATTGTGCATATCTGGGTTCAACTTGTTAAATTCAGGATACACACAGGTTTCAGGCAGTTTACAACCTACCACAAAGACATCGCCTACCATTCCCCATTGCTCTGCTTGACTGGTACCATCTTCATCACTGCCCCATAGAAACATTATCTTACCGAGATCATGAATCAAGCCGGTCAGTTGCATCCAATCGGGGCGACCTTCTTCACGGATCGCTTCGGCACTTTGAATCAGGTGTTGAACATTGGGTAGATCCAAGTCCGGATCACTCACATCTACAAGGCTATTAAGGTGACGCATGGCCTCCCACAAATCCATAGGTTTATCGAACTTCAGGTATTTCTTGTGCATATGCTGCACATACTCCAAAGTTTGATTCTTCCGCATTTTACGATAATGCTCCTTGACGGCAACGGAGACATCCGGTGCTTCGTAATTTCTGAACGTTTTTTCTTCCATAATAACTTTTAAAGGCTCATGCCTAATTTTTACACATTTCCTAATACAAGGTACAAAATTATTGCCAATGAAATAAGCAATACACTAAAGTGGCGCGCATACTTCCAAGGCTTCAAATCAAGAATACCGGAGTCTTCCATGACATATACCTCATCTTTTTTCATCAGGGCAGAGGCAATATGCATTACCGCAATATTCAATACAAATTCAATTCCCCAGATATGAATAAAATGAAGATTGACCTGTATAACATGGTCCATGACCACATAAAAGACCAAACCGAATAAAAGTCCCGTTTTGGCTCCTGCGGCCGTAACCCTTGGGAACAAAAAACCGGCTATGATCACACTGGCGATAGGAATGAAAAAAATACCATTTAACTGTTGCAGTAATTGATATAGACCTTCGGGAGCATTTGCAACAAAGGGTGCAATGCCAATGGCAAAAACGGCCAAGAGTGCCGATGTCCATTTTCCAATGGCTACCAGTCTTTTTTCTCCAGAATCTTTATTGATATATCTCTTGTAGATACCCAGGCTAAACAAGGTTGCGGCACTGTTTAGAGCGCTATTGAACGTACTTAAAATAGCCCCCATCATGACCGCTACAAAGAAACCGGTCAACCAAAGCGGCAAAACTTTCTTAACCAAAAGTGGATAAACGCTATCGGGATTATCATAAAGGCTCTCCCCAAAGTAGTAGAAACCGATCAGCCCGGGCAAAACCACGATCATGGGTATCAAAATCTTCAAAAGTCCCGTAAACAATAATCCCTTTTGAGCTTCCTTTAGGTTCACGGCCCCTAGCACCCGCTGGATAATGGATTGGTGCATCGTCCAGAAATAAATCTGATTCAGCATAAACCCCGTAAATAGCACCTCAAATGGCAGAATAGCCGTTCTGGCCCCCTCTCCGATACCCGACTCTTCGCTAATGACATTGAATTTTTCCGGACTATTATCAAAGACTTTACCAAAACCTTCAAATAGGTTACCATCTCCAATACTGAGCAAAGCCAAAATAGGTACTAATAAACCTGCCACAAGTAATCCGAATCCGTTAATGGTATCGGTATAGGCCACCATTTTCAGTCCTCCAAAAATGGCATATATCGCACCGATAGTACCTACGACCAATATAGTGACCCAAATACCCTGTTCTTGACTTACTTCCAGAAGGTCTGAAATTTCAAAAATTGCCTCTATATTCAATGCCCCGGTATAAAGAACAATGGGCAATAAGGTCGCTACAAAGGAAAATATCAAAAGAACGGCAACTAGCGTGCGCGTCAATGGATCAAAACGCTTCTCTAAAAATTGCGGTATAGTCGTCAAGCCCATCTTTAGGTAGCGCGGTGCAAAATAGAGTGCTGCAACCACCAAGGCAATCGAAGAAGTTACTTCCCAAGCGATAATAATCGCACCATTGCGATAGGCCGAACCATTGAGGCCCACCAAATGTTCGGTAGAAATATTGGTCAACAACAACGAACCGGCAATAACGATTCCTGTCAGAGAACGCCCCCCTAAAAAGTATCCATCGCTGGTATCCAATTTATCACGCCGCAATTGCCAGGTAGCATAAAATGCTACGAAACCAGTAAATAAAATAAAAGTCAATAAAGCCATAGCGGCTAAAATAGCAATAAAAATGATTTGACGACAAATAGAAAAGCGAAATAGCTACTTACGTTCAAGAGTACATCTGAAAGGCGCGTTATCTTCCTGCTTAGGAACAATTAAAATTCCCAACTTATACAATTCATTAACTTCCTCAAAATAGGTACCTTGGAAAGAGTGCATATCAATATGGTTTTCTATCTTTAGAAAATGCGAATTATTTCCACCAACATCGGAACCGCTACCACTATTGAATGGAACGGCAAGAAAGAACAAACAGGTATCTTTAAAAGACCTGTTGAAAAACCACTAATTCTGACAAAAGGTGACGTATACGACGACACTATCATAGATCGCGTACATCATGGGGGCACCCATAAAGCCTGCTATCTATTTTCTTCCGATACCTACCCGTATTGGAAAAGATTATACCCACAACTGGCTTGGAACTGGGGAATGTTCGGGGAGAACCTTACCGTTGAACATCTTGATGAGACTACCATTCGAATCGGCAATATATACCAGATTGGTACAGCATTGGTACAGGTTTCCCAACCGAGAGAACCTTGTTATAAACTGGGAATTAGGTTCGGTAATCAATCTGTTCTCAAAGAATTCATAGCATATGGCAGGCCAGGTACTTATGTGCGTGTTTTGGAAGAGGGAGAGGTGAAGAAAGGAGACCACATAAATCTCATCGAAGAATCGCAGAACCCCTTGACCGTACAACAGTTTTATAGTTTGATTTTTCAAAAGGAAAAATCTAAAGTGCTACTTGGCATTTTTATGCAAAACACTGCCGTACCTCAGTACAAAAAAGACCGCATGCAAAAATATCTGCAGTAAACACCGCCCCGATTCTTGAACCTTAGTGAGTTCGATTAAAACAAAAAAATAAGATGTTATTATATTATATGAACCTACCTTGGCATTTCTATCTCATGGCCTCGATATATGTGATTGCCGGTCTAATGCATTTCATTAGGCCCAAACTGTATATGCGAATTCTACCTGGCTATTTACCCGGACACAAACTCTTGGTTATACTCAGTGGTTTGGTAGAGATTATCTTGGGTACCGCCCTATGCTTTTCGGGGACAAAGAATGCGGCGATATACGGAATTATCATTATGCTCACATTCTTTCTACCGGTACATGTCCATATGCTTTTCGATAAAAAAGCAGCAATGGGCCTTCCAAAATGGGTGCTCATCGCGCGGATTCCCTTGCAATTCATATTAATGTATTGGGCCTATCTCTATCTCTGATTTCAGTATAAAAATAGGTCCCGAGGTACACAAGGTGCCCCGGGACCGAACTCAACTCAACTTAAATCAACTAGTTTACGGCAACGTTTTTATAAAAAACGCCATCGCTATCTTTTACAACAACAGTATAATTACCTTTTATTGCCTTTTTGAAATTAATTGCTTTCTCAATTGTTAATTGATTTTCCCTTTTTTCAGAAAAAATCAATGTGTCTTCACTATTATAAACCTCAACCTCCACGTTTGATTTGTCAAGGTTCAAATAGTTCACATACAGCATGTCTTTCTCTTTTTTGAATACAGGCTTTACCTTCTCCTTTTCGTCAAGGATCATAACGTCTGCCTCATTTACTTTTATGGTGTAGGTGATTGCTCTTAGAGCATCCTCGGTGGTGAAATAGTACAGGCCTTCCTCTAAATTGCTTAAATCGAATTTCTTGGAATATTCCGATTTTCTAACGCTCTCAGAGTAGATTATGTTATTGTTCATATCTACTAGTTTAATATCAGAATTCCCGCTTTTCGATTCCATCTCAAAAACAAGGCTCTTTGTATTTTCTTTTGATACCAGACTCAATTTTTCATCTGCTGCTATTCCTGTGGTTGTAGCAAATAATAAAGCGATTATTGCTGCTGTTCTTACTACTTTTTTCATATCTAATCGTTTTTGTACCTGTCTTTCAACAGGGTAGGTTAATAATCTGATACAAACTTACCTACGGAATATCGTTCTCACTACTGCAGTATTTTCCATTTTATGTTCTATCTTAACAATTAGTAAAGTTAAAATAGCGTTAAGGGTTAATATTGAACATATTTAGGTTAATTTTGCAAAGTACAGTGTTCTCTATCTTGTATAATTTTATAGTATGGAAAAAAATAGGACCCTAAATCCGAAACCCGCTTTTGAGTCTATAGAACCCAGTTTCGGGCATTCCTACACCTACCAGAGATTCGATGCGACAAAGAACAATAAAAATACGGTGTGGCATTATCACCCAGAGATAGAACTCGTCCATGTGAACGGGGGCTCCGGCAAGAGACAGATCGGTAGCCATATTTCTTATTATTCCAGTGGAGACCTTATATTAGTGGGCAGTAATCTCCCGCATTGCGGCTTTACGGACAAACTGACCGGAAATGAAAGTGAAACCGTAATTCAGATGAAGCAGGACTTTCTTGGAAGCGACTTTTTTGATATCCCGGAAATGAAAAAAATCCAATCCCTATTTGAGTTGGCCAAAGGAGGTATCGCTTTTTCCGGAAAGACAAAACGTAAAATCGGCGAGAAAATGCTGATTTTGGAGTATCAAAGTGATTTTCAGCGACTCCTTTCTATCTTGAACATACTCAACGAGCTAGCCAATTCAAAGGAGTTCAAAATTCTGAATGCGGAGGGCTTTTCTATTGAAACCGAAATTAAAGACAACGACCGTATCAATGTCGTATTCAACCATGTCAAGACCCATTTCAAAGAAGAGATTACCTTAGATGAAATCGCCAACATGGTAAGTATGACCGTGCCTTCGTTTTGTCGTTATTTCAAAAAAATCACGAATAAGACCTTTGTTCAGTTTGTCAACGAATATCGATTGGTACACGCCTCTAAAATATTGGCGGAGCAGCCTTTGAGTATCACCGAAGTGTGTTTTGAAAGTGGTTTCAACAACTTTTCGCATTTTAATAAACAGTTTAAGGCATTTACCGGTCAAAATCCTTCGGAATACCGAAACCAGTTGAAAACCGTTTTAAAGTAGTGACTCAGCTTTTTTCAAAAGATACCGACCTCAATCTGCCTGATAGTGAAATAGTATACTACAACCCGTTTTTGACAAAAGGGGAAGCCGATCATTATTTTGAAAAGCTTAGGGAGCGTATCTCGTGGCGCCAAGATGATATTAGAGTCTATGGCAAAGTGTATGCGCAACCTCGGCTTACCGCGCTTTATGCGGATAACGATAGACCTTACAGGTATTCCGGCATTGAAATGCGGCCTATTAAATTTACCGAAGAGCTTTTGGAAATCAAGGAAAAAATCGAATTGAAGACCAATACCCGATTTACCAGTTGCCTATTAAATCTTTATAGAAACGGTAGAGATAGTAATGGCTGGCATGCCGATAATGAGAAAGAGTTAGGCAAAAACCCCATCATTGCCTCAGTTTCATTAGGACAAGAGAGGTTCTTTCACTTAAAACATCGTACAAAAAAACATTTAAGAAAAAAAATTGCGTTAGCCCATGGAAGCCTTTTGATTATGGGCGGGGCTACACAACACCATTATCTGCATCAAATTGCCAAATCTGCGAAACCTATGGCTGAGCGCATCAATCTTACCTTCCGGGTCATAAAATAAAAAATCAGCTCTTTCAAAGAGCTGATTTTTTTTATTGGGACCTATATCAAAACTGGCTGCTGTCTTTAGCGCCTTGGTCAACAGCACTAATTTCCTCGCAAACAACTTCATAGTACTAACTTCAAAACGCGTGCCAAGGTATGACAGATCGATAAAAATCGTATTTATAGGATAAAGGCCAAAATACGTTCCTTCTAGGGCCGAAATACGTTCCTTCTTGGATTGTTATATCTTGATACCATCATGATAAAAAAATTCAAGTTTAGGGAACTCGATAGGATCATCGAAATGGCTTGGGAAAATCGCACCCCATTTGAGGCCATTACGTACCAATTTGGGATGAATGAAAAGGAGACCATTGAAATTATGCATCAGGAAACGAAGCCGACCAGTTTCAAAATTCGAAGAAAGCGAATCAGAGAGGAGCCACTAAACATACTACTCTTACGAAATCTAAAGGGTTTTCGATTCAAACCTTACTACACGAACCTATTTCGGGTAACAGTTTTAGAAAACCAACTGTAAACTTTTTTGGTCATCGAAAGATTACTATGGTTTTTTTTAAATGAACAGCATGGTTCTATTTCAAAACAAGTCGTTGAGGACCTTTGCCAAGCGTATCCCTCCTTTCTGTAATTGCAATTCGACCGTATCCCACCAAACATAGCTATAGCGATAGTAAAGTTTTTCCCCGACCTCAACCGAGTCATACAGCTTATTTGCTATATCTTGGGACTCTTCCACCCAATCAAGAATATCACCCTTTTCGATAATTTCCAATTGACTATTTGATAATTTGGGAAGGGAAGCGGCAAGCTCGGTATAGCTCATTCCATAATCGTCAATCATATTGGCATCCCAAATCTTGTGCAAATTACTGCCACGGTTGAACCATTGAACCTGGATATCATTTCCGCCCTTATCTTCAAGGCGCCCTACGTGCATAGGTTGGTGTAGATCTCCAACTAGATGAATGAGCATCTTGAGATAAAAAGTCTTTTCTTGATCCGAACTTTCCCTATTTTTAATAATCTCGATACATTTTTGAATTCCGGTTATCAAATCACCATATGTACTAGGTTCGACCTCGGTATATTTGCTTTCGGCAGGAAAGTTTACATAATGCCACGCACTGAATTTACGGTAGGTACTGTCGGCCTTGATTTCATCGGCAAAGTTCGCCACGGAAGCCAAGCTTTGTCCATTCAAAAGTTTATCTATAGTTCGTTTGGCCCTTTTCGTTAAATGTTCTTCTGCAATTTCACCAATTACACGATGGCCGGTTTTTGACCAAACTACATTATTGGCAGAAGTCAAATTCGTAATTAAAAAAAGTATGAGGATTATATTTTTCATCTGCGAAATTTAACATCAAATTCCGAAATTGCACATTAAACATTTGTTAAGATACACCTGTTTTCAATTTAAAATTTAATATTGCGGTTCAAAAGCTTGCAAAAATTGGTCTTGAAAAAAATAAAGTCTCCATACATACGATACGGTGTAGTAGGTTTTGCGTCACTATTCACAGTTTTCTTTCTTTTTATCTTGAGCATATATTTGGGTTTATGGGGTAAACTTCCTAATGAGAAAGACCTTTCCGATTTTAAGTATCAAAGGGCCTCTGAAGTATATACGGCCGATAGTGTGCTTATTGGCAAATATTATTTGTACGATAGGCAGCCTATTATTTTTGAGGATGTCCCCAAGCACGTTTTCGAATCCCTCATTGCCATTGAAGATGAACGCTTCTACGAACATTCAGGTATCGATTATCAAAGCTTAGGTCGGGTTGCCATTAAGACCATACTTCTGCAGGATCAATCATCCGGGGGCGGCAGTACATTGACCCAGCAGTTGGCCAAAAATCTCTATCCGCGGCAAAACCGCAAAAAATCGAACATCGTGGTCGATAAGATCAAGGAAATGATAATCGCTTCACGACTTGAGGAAATCTACAATAAGAGCGAAATCTTAATCCATTATTTAAATACGGTTTCATTTGGCGATAATACTTTCGGTATTGAGAGTGCTTCCCTTAAATTCTTCAACAAACCTGCCAAGGATCTTTCTATCGAGGAAGGAGCCACCTTGGTCGGTATGCTCAAAGCCACGTACAGTTATAATCCCCGAATATTTCCTGAAAGAAGCCTTAACCGGAGAAATTTGGTACTTCAAGCCATGGAAAACAACCAACTGCTATCCAAAGAAAAGAAAGACAGCTTGGCTGAAATCCCGATTGAACTTGACTATCGTGCCTATGACAATAACGAAGGCTTGGCCCCCTATTTTAGGGAGGAAGTACGTAAACAGTTGCAAAAATGGAATCTTGAACAACGTCAGGCGGGAAACGAATACAATATTTACACTTCAGGATTAAAAATCTATACGACACTGGATTACAACATGCAGTACTGGGCCGAAAAAGTCATGAAGGAGCATATGAAAACCCTACAAGAAAGTTTTGAAAAGAGTTATGGAAAAAATGCGCCTTGGATTACCGACAAAAGCTTGATTAAAAAACTGGTCAAACAATCGGAACCGTATAAGAAAATGAAAGCATCAGGTTTGAACGAACCACAGATAATGGACTCATTGAATCGGAAGAAAAAAATGGTACTTGTCGACTGGGAAGGAGAGAAACCGGTCGTTGCCTCAACAATTGATAGTCTGCAACATTACATGAAATTTTTGAACACAGGATCCCTTGCCATCGACCCAAATTCAGGGGCGGTTAAGGTATGGATTGGCGGTATTGATTTTGAACATTTCAAATACGATCATATTGCTCAAAGCAGAAGACAGGTTGGGTCTACGTTCAAACCTATTGTTTACACCACTGCCTTGGAAATGGGCATTTCTCCTTGCACGTATTTCTCTGCCCAAGAAGTAGAATATGAAAATCTTAAGGGTTGGTCGCCCAGTAATTCGGGAGACAAGGACGAGGCTTACCTCAACTATTCCATGGAGCAGGCGTTGAGCAATTCGGTAAATACCGTAGCGGTGAAGGTGCTGGAAAAAACGGGTATCGCAAATGTAGTTACCATGGCAAAAAATATGGGTGTATTTTCCCAATTGCCCGAACAGCCATCGCTGGCACTGGGTACCGGTGAAATCTATCTCAACGAATTGGCAGGAGTATATGCCAGTTATGTGAATAATGGCAAGGCAATCTTACCTTATTTGATAAAAACCATAACAGATCAAAAAGACTCCATTTTGACCCAATTCGAACCTAAAAGAGCGCAAAAACCAGCTTTTTCCGAAAAGACTCGGCAGATTATGGTGGAAATGATGAAGTCAACCATAAATTCGGGTACGGCTTCACGCCTTCGCACTACCTATAGGCTCGATAACGATATTGCCGGGAAAACCGGCACCACGCAGAACAACAAAGATGCTTGGTTCGTTGCCCTTACCCCTAAGTTGGTTCACGTGACCTGGGTAGGGCTCGATCATCATGAGATTGGCTTTAAAAGTACACGTTTGGGCCAAGGTGCGAATGCGGCACTACCTATCTTCGCCAAATTGATGCAGGAGATGAATCAACATCCATCCTATAATGCGATTACCAAGGCACGATTTAAAAGACCTGACCCTTCCGTTGTTGACATGCTCGATTGCGAACCGGTAAAACGTGATGGCTTTTTCAAACGCCTGTTCAAAAACCCTAATAAAAAGAAAACTAAAAAATTTAAGTCCCGTACTACCATACCCTAATCGATTGTTGATTTTTTAATCAAAATTGCTTTAATTTTGACGACCAACCAAAACCGTAGCAATGAGCAAAACGCCTTGCGTACTTTTTCTTCTTTTTTTCGTGCTACTCGGTTTCGGTCAGGCTTCCAAAAAGTCTTTTGTTGTAAAGTTCGTTTCAGATATTCCTAAAATCGATGGTATTCTCGATGAGCCTGTATGGCAGACCGTAGATGGCCCCAAAGATTTTCAGCAGTATTTTCCATCGGATAGTGTGCTGGCAAAACAGCCTACCATCATCAAAATGTTCTCCAACGGTACCACACTATATATAGGCATTAAAGTGTTTTCTAATGGAAATAATTGGATCGTGCCATCTTTAGAACGTGATTTTAGAGCGGGAGGAAATGATAATATTAGTCTTATGTTCGATACTTTCAACGATGGTACGAACGCCTTTCTATTCGGTATCAACCCTCTTGGAGTAAATCGTGAAGCCTTAATTTCTGGGGGAGGCCAACGTCCTGAGACTGATTTTAACACTTCCTGGGATGTAAAATGGAAGGGCGAGTCAAAGCTTTTCGAAAACTATTATACTTCTGAAATTGCCATCCCCCTTACCTCATTGAAATTTCGTGAAGGGGAAACCAAATGGAGGTTTCAAAGCTATCGTTTCGATATGCAGACCAATGAACGAAGTGTTTGGAGCCATGTACCACAGAACCAATCCATTTTTAGCCTGGCCTTTATGGGTAATATGGTATTCGAAAGACCCTTGGGCAAATCACGAACACCGCTTGCTCTAATTCCTTACATCAATACCATGGCAGAGAAAGACTATGTGCTAGAAAACGGCAGTACCAATCTAAAAATGGGTGCCGACGCAAAAGTGGCCATAGGTAATGGTATGAACCTTGACATTACGGTAAATCCTGATTTTTCAAATGTCGAAGTTGACGACATTATCACCAACCTAACTAGATTTGAGGTTTCCCTTCCTGAGAAACGTCAGTTTTTTATCGACAATAGTGATTTGTTTTCAAGTTTTGGAGGAAGTCGTGACGCCAATCCATTTTTCTCCAGAAGGATAGGTATCGCAACCGACAGTGCAGGAAATACAATAGAAAATCAGATTTTGGGGGGTATCCGTCTTAGCGGTAAGTTGAACGAAAATTGGCGCTTGGGGGTCTTGAGCATACAGACCGATGAGGATGCAAGTAACCACATCGCGTCGAATAACAATACCATGATCGCATTGCAGAAAAAGGTCTTTGCGCGATCAAATATAGGATTCTTTTTTATAAACAGACAATCCTTCAAAACGTCTGATTTTATAGAACCTGAAGATGAATTCAACAGGGTCTTGGGTATTGATTATAATCTAGCCTCCCAAGACAATACATGGAACGGTAAATTCTATGCACACAAATCATTTCAACCTGATGACCACCAAGGAAATTATTCGGCAGGGGCATTTTTGGGGTACAACAGTAGAAATTTTGCCGCTTTTTCAGATTGGGTATATGTAGATAATGATTTCAGGTCAGACCTCGGCTTTATAAGACGAACCGATATTATAAAATCCGCCACAAGTATTGAGCGTATATTCTGGCCTCAAAGTAGATGGATTAACAAACACAGTTTTCAATTCTTTCCTATTCTGATCTGGCGCCCTATGCTCGACTACAAAAAAACCGACCACGATATAAAGTTATCCTGGCTCGCCCAATTTAAGGACCAATCGGAACTAACGGTCGAGCTATCTAACCAGTTTGTTTACTTGACCGAAGATTTTGACCCTATTGATTCCGATACGAGTATACCTCTTCCAGGCAGCGAGACCTTTGATTTTAACGTTGTAGGACTCGAGTATCAATCGAACCGGGCAAAAGCTTTGGCCTTCAAAGGTAAAACACTAGTTGGAGGTTTTTTTAACGGTAGGTTATTTTCCGTTGAAGGTGAAACTACGGTACGGCTTCAACCTAAGGCTATTCTATCCTTATTTTTGAATTATAACAATATTGCTTTACCGAGCCCATACGGTAAAGCTGATTTTTGGCTTGTGAGTCCGAAAGTGAAATTGACGTTCAGTAAATCCATATTTTGGTCGACCTTGATTCAGTACAGCAACCAGCAAGATAATTTGGGATTTAACTCGCGATTACAATGGAGGTTCGCCCCTTTATCGGATTTTTTCATAGTATATAACGATAATTATTTTGTGAATAATTTTGAACCGAGATACCGTTCTATTAATTTAAAGTTTACCTATTGGATAAATCTTTAAAAATCCTATGGAAAGGCTTTCTTAAAATGCTAGGAAATATGAACACGCCCATTTAAGGATAGTGGTCTAAATTTATGATCTTTTGAAATACAAAATACTTTGTTCCGATCTTGATGGTACTTTGCTTTCCACAAAAAGTGATGTTTCCGAATACACGATTTCCCAATTGGCCCGAGTCAAAAATGAGACCAGAATTATTCTGGTGTCGGCCAGAATGCCCCGAGCTATGGTTTATTTGCAGCGGCGTTTGGGTATAACGGACCAACCCTTAGTCTGTTATAATGGTGCTTTGGTCGTGGAAGGCGACACGGTTCGTTCCTCAACGGAAATCAAACTATCTATTTTAGAAGAAATACACCGTATGGCATCTGACAATTTCACCAAATTAGGCTTGTATTTTAGCGATGAGTGGTATGTGGAAGAAAATACGGAAAGAGTTCGGAAGGAAATCAAATATACCCAAAGCACACCTCATTTCAGGGAAACCGAGAAAACCTTCGCAGATTGGAAGGACAGAGGTATAGGGGCCCATAAAATCATGTTGATGGGCACAAAAAATACGGCGGACACCCTATTTCCCGTACTAAAGCAACATTTCGATGCCGATTTAACTCTTTACCGTTCGAACGATACCCTTATTGAGGTCGCACCCAAATCCGTCTCCAAATTATCAGGAATCCAAGAATTGCTGAGGAAAGATGAATCCCTCGATGACGTTATTGCTTTCGGCGATAATTACAATGATTTGGACATGTTGGCCAACTGTGGATATGGGGTCGCAGTAGGCAATGCCCGTGAAGAAGTAAAGGCCATTGCAGATGCCATAACTTTGCCCCATTATGAAGATGGGGTAGCTCGTTTTATCGAACAACATCTTGTAATTTGATTATATTTGATTCCTACCAACCCGCTCCCCTATGAATGAAATCAAAGCAGCCCCTTTCATCACGGACGATACCGTTATTTTCGGGCTTCTTGCCCTTTGTCTAGGTTTTGTCTTCTACACCTCATCACTTGAAAAAGGGTTTTGGCAAAAGTTCTATACCGTGGTTCCAGGTGTTCTCATGTGCTATGTATTGCCTGGTATGTTGACCACGTTAGGTGTAATCGCTCCAGAATGGGAGACTATAGATGCTTCCGGCGCGCTTATCGAACATGAGTCCGAGCTATATTACGTAGCAAGTCGTTATCTTTTACCCGCGGCTTTGGTTCTTATGACCCTCAGCATCGATTTGAAGGCCATTGTAAATTTGGGATCTAAGGCATTGATCATGTTTTTGACCGGAACCGTTGGCATCATAATCGGCGGACCGTTGGCCATTTTAATTGTTTCCATATTTTCCCCAGAAACCGTGGGCGGAAATGATTTCGACGCTATTTGGCGCGGATTATCGACCATAGCCGGTAGTTGGATAGGTGGTGGGGCGAATCAGGCCGCGATGTATGAAATTTTCCAGTATAACCCTGATAAATTTAGTCAAATGGTACTGGTTGATGTAATTGGAGCCAATATATGGATGGCCATTTTATTACTTGGGGTCGGCAAAGTCAAAAAAATTGACTCATGGCTAAAAGCGGATACTTCGGCCATTGAATCTCTCAAGGTAAGGGTTACCCGGTTTTCGGAGAAAATTACACGGGTGCCCTCGTTAAAAGACTACATGATCATGCTTTTTTTGGCTTTTACCGCGGTAGGAATTGCCCATCTTTTTGGAGAACAAGCCAGTACATATCTCGTCGAGAGTTTTGAGGTCGTAGCCAACCCTAAGAGTTTTCTATCGTTTGTCGGTTCAAGCTTTTTCTGGATGGTCGTCATTGCTACGCTCATTGGGATATCAATTTCATTCACCCGGGCCAAAAACTACGAAGGTGCCGGGGCCAGCAAAATTGGCGGAATGTTCATATACATTCTAGTAGCGACCATTGGAATGAAGATGGATCTCACCCAAGTACTGAAGAATCCCGGTTTAATCGCAGTGGGCCTTATTTGGATTTCCATACACGCAGTACTATTGATAGTAGTGGCTAAATTGATCAAGGCGCCTTATTTCTTTTTGGCAGTGGGTAGTCAAGCCAATGTGGGCGGGGCCGCATCGGCACCGGTAGTAGCGGCGGAATTCCATCCATCATTGGCTTCGGTCGGTGTGTTATTGGCCGTGCTGGGCTATGTGGTCGGTACTGGAGGGGCATTACTTTGTGCCTATCTTATGGAAATAGCATCTAGTGTTTAATGGCTTGCTACAAATTGAGCAAATGACTTTTTTTTCGGATATTTGCGCCACTAAAAAAATAACATGAAATACTTTCCACTTACAGGTCTAATTCTTTTAATTTTGGTCGCATGCGCAACGGAAACGGATAAGACCATGACCGTAACAGGCACCGTTAAAGGCCTAAAAAAGGGAACACTATATCTCCAGCACATGGCAGACTCTACCTTGGTGACCGTAGACTCTTTGAAGATTGATGGCAATGGCGACTTTACATTTAAAACAGAACTAGAAAGTCCGGAACTATATTATTTGTACTTGGATAAAGCAGATGCCAACGACATCAACGATAGGATCACTTTTTTTGGGGAGCCAGGCACTATAACCATCAATACCTCATGGAACACCTTTGACCTAAACGCCAAAATCGAAGGTTCGGCAACACAAGAAAAATTCGAAGAATATAAGAAGACAATGTCAAGGTTCAACATGAAAAATCTTGAAATTGTGCAAAATGTTACCGAAAACGAGGTTGCCCTTGATTCTTTGGCCATTGATTCACTTCAAAGGCTAAGCGATAAAAATCTAAAAAGAAGTTATGCGTATGCCCTCAATTTTGCCCTAAGCAATAAAGATTCTTATATCGCTCCCTACATTGCTCTGATGGAAGTCTCTGATGCCAATGTTGTTTATTTGGATTCTATCTACAACTCCTTAACGCCGGCAATTGCGGATTCCAAATATGGCCGCCAACTAAAGGCGTATCTAGAGGACATAAAAAAATCCCGGTAAACCGGGATTTTCTTTTAAAAACTGAGGGCTTACCCCAGTTTATTTACTTTTTCAGCAAGTTTTTCGGCTTTTTTATCCAGCTCTTGCCTTACGTTTTTTAGATGCTTTTGTCTATTGTCGACACTTTTATCATTTACTTTTTGAATCAGGTCATCGAAAGTCTCAATTGCTTCGTCAATCACCTTGTTACCTTCTTTTGAACTGACATCGTTACCGGTTGCCTCCACAATGTATACAGCCTCGATAATATCGCCCAAAACGTTATTTATATCTTTCTTTAAATCTCTAACACTTGCCATAATTTATATTTTCGGTAAAAATATAACTTTTAAACTCAAATTGAACAGAAAAAACGAACTCCTAAACAGTTACCTCCAAAAGCTTCACCCATGATGTATCTATGGAAAGGGTTTTTGTATTTGCAGGTATCAAAACGGTCTCCCCCTTATCAAGAGCTACCGTGCCGAAATCATTGGAAACCTTCGCAGAACCTGCAACGCACATATAAATAGTAAATGAATCCCGATCGGAAATATTCCAACTATTTTGAGTGGTTAGCTCCAAATAGTTGGTTCTGAAATACGGACAATCGACCATCGTATTAACGGTATCTTTGGTTTTAGGATAAACCACCTTGAAATCGTCCTTTTTAGTATAATCTATGGCATCAATAGCCAATTCTGTATGCAGTTCGCGTAAATTCCCATTTTTATCCCGCCGATCAAAATCATACACCCTATATGTAATATCGGAAGTCTGCTGTATTTCAGCCAACAAAATACCGGCTCCAATGGCGTGAATCTTTCCAGTATTGATGAAAAAAGTATCGCCGGCGGTCACCTTTTCATAATTTAAAAGCGTTAATAAATTTCCGTTTTCCAAGCTTTTGACATACTCATCCTTTTCAACTGTTTTATTAAAGCCAACAATTAAGCGCGCATCTTCATCGGCATCCATTACATACCACATTTCGGTCTTTCCGAATGAATCGTGGCGTTCCTTTGCCAATGTGTCGTTCGGGTGTAATTGAATCGACAGATCCTGTTTGGCGTCGATAAACTTAATGAGAATGGGAAAGTCCGTTCCAAAACGCTTATAAACACTATCGCCAAGAATGTCTGAAGTATAGGTGTTGATCAAATCTTGTAGCGTTCTTCCGGAAAATTCACCATTGGAAACTATAGAGATGTCCCCCTCTACCGCCGATAGTTCCCAGCTCTCCCCTGTGATATCGCTTGTAATAGGTTTTCCTAAAACATCTTTCAGTTTGGTACCACCCCACAGACGTTCTTTTAATATAGGTTCAAATTTTAGTGGGTACATAGTAGTATTTTAAATTGGAAATTAAAGCACGGAGGAGCACACTTACCCTCTATAGGTTACAAAGTTACGTGGAGTTTCATAAAGTACAACCTCTAATTCCTTGTCCGGACTGATATGCTCACGCAGTTTGGTCCAGATTACAACCGCTATATTTTCTGCCGTGGGATTCACTTTCTTGAATTCAGGAACTTCAAGATTCAAATTTTTGTGGTCAAATACATCTTCGACCTTCTCACGAATTAAGTCTTTGAGTACCTTCAAATCCATAACGAAACCCGTTTCTTTATCGATAGGGCCCGTAACACTCACTATGAGCTCATAATTATGTCCGTGGTAATTAGGATTACTACATTTTCCAAATACGGCCATATTCGTCTTATCGTCCCAATCTTTGCGGAACAACCGGTGTGCTGCATTGAAATGAGCCTTTCTACTTACCTTCACGTTCATTTCCGTTCAAATTTTGGTCGATGTATTGATAAAATTTTTCAAAAATAATCTTGAACCAAGCAGTATATCGATCTGGATTCAACAAAATATCATTTTTAACATCTATAGGTTTCATCCATTTCCAATCGGCCACTTCTTCCGGATTTAATTTTGGCTCCCCCTTATACTTGCCTATCATCACATGGTCGAACTCATGTTCGGTAAGTCCGTTGTCGAACGGAGCCTTATAAATAAAGGAAAAAAGTTCATCAAGTTCGGTAACAAAACCCATCTCTTCCTGTAACCTTCTCTTTCCTGCTTCCGTGTTGCTTTCCCCCACTCTTTGGTGACTACAGCAAGTATTGGTCCATAATAATGGAGAATGATATTTATGTGCCGCCCGTTGTTGCAGCATGGTTTCACCCTTATCATTCATAATAAAAACCGAAAAAGCCCTATGAAGTAAAGCTTTTTCATGCGCTTCCATTTTAGGCATGGTGCCAATGGGTCGATTTTCTTTGTCTACTAAAATTACTTTCTCTTCTTTCACACCCTAAAAATAACACCTTTAAATGGTACGCAAAGGTTAAGTGAATCATAAAATTGGCTCATAAAGCAACTAGAGTAATAGTGTACCCTTTAATGGCATTACCGAAAGCTCAGAATGACAAAGAATATTGCTCTGCAAGAAGGAAACCTTAAAAGAACCTGGGCGTTTTGATGTTGCCCTTTGTAGTGATAAAATCGTATCGCAGTATAACCTCGAAAGAGCCATTATTGAAAGCGGTACTGCCTAATTCGGTAATTTCCCGATCATAGGCCATCCCTATCAAAAATTTATTTGAAAGATGGAAGCCCAACATACCGCTGAATGCTGCATCCCAGCGATACGCAGCTCCTAAGATGAATTTATCGCTCAACATAAAGTTGGCCGATAAATCTACCTGTAAAGGAGCTCCTCTAACCACTTTTGTCAACAAGGCAGGCTTAAACTTTAGATTAGGGTTTAATTGCCAAACATAGCCCGTAATCAAATAAAAGTTCATTTGCTCTTTGGCAACTGTAGGGGAAGGACCACTTTTAAAATGTTTGCTTTCCAATATCCTAGGTACGGAAAGACCCGCATAAAAATTGTTGGTGTGGTAATACACTCCTGCCCCGAAGTTTGGAGAAAATCTATTGTCGATATCCTGTTGCAGTGATTGATCCACACTGTATTCATCAAGTTCAGAAAATTTAATATCCAACAAATGTCCGGTTCCTTTAAGTCCAAAACTTAATCGGCCCTCGGTCGAGGTGTATATCGTATATGAAAAATCAATATCGAAATAGGTTTCAGATGTCGGCCCTATTTTATCGTTTACTATCGACATACCCAATCCGACACCTCTGTATCCTATTGGTGAGTGTATATTCAAGGTTTGTGTAGTTGGCGCTCCATCAAGACCTACCCATTGTGAACGATGCAGCGCTGCGATACTTATGTGTCCGCGTGACCCTGCATAGCCTGGGTTTACACTAACTGTATTGTACATGTACTGAGTATATTGGGCGTCTTGTTGCGCAAGACTTTTTTCATGCTTTATAGACAATAATATCACCAAAATTGAAAATAGTAATCGGTAATACCATGTATTTTGATGTGGTGATTTCATTTGGCTATCGGTTTATATAGATATACCCAGTATCGGTTATTTTATTTCCTGTTGAATCTTCATAATCAAGAATGTAGAAATAGGTACCTACCGGTAGTTTGTTGTTCGCATCGACGGTCACACGACCTTGTGAGGTACCGTCAAAATAGTTATTCGTATTGTCATACGCATTTGTACTGAATACCAAGACACCCCATCTATTATAAATTTTAATGGTATTATTCGGATAGTTTTCAATTCCATCTATTCGTAACGTGTCGTGAACTCCGTCATCGTTGAGCGTCATGACATTTATTACATCGACTCCGGTTTCAATGATGTTGGCCTCTAAATATTCGGGTATGCCGTCGTTATCGCTATCATCATTCGAATAGATACCGTCTGTATTGGTATCTTCATCCTTGCTTTGGATTCCATCGTCATCATCATCGGTGTCCCTGTAGTCGGATTGCCCATCCCCATCAGTATTCGGAAGATCATTGTAAGGGTCATTAATTTCATCATTGACATCAAGGTCAATGGCTACACTTCCTTCATACCCATCATCAAGTCCATCATTATCCTTATCAGATCCGATCAAGGTTGCTTCAGGAATTCCATTTTGGTCATGATCGTGGGCTTCGATATTATCAGGAATATTATCGTTGTCACTGTCTTCATCTACATAATCTGGTAGTCCGTCTCCATCGGTATCCTCTGGTATTATACCGACCGTACCACTACCCTCATACATATCATCAAGGCCATTGCCGTTGGCATCGACACCACTTGGGGGTATATAACCTATGGTCGATTGCGCCTCTACATTATCAGGTATCCCATCGTTATCACTATCGATATCCAAATAGTCGGCAATACCATCATTATCAGTATCCGTCGCATTGGTCGACGGATCATTGTCACCATCAAGATTTAAATCCTCAAAGCTATCTACAATTCCATCGTCATCACTATCAAGGTCAACTCCAGGTGTATTTACCATCACGGTCACTGTCGCCGTACTACAATTACCAGAAGTATCGCAAAGGGTATATGTGAAACTATCGGTTCCTAAAAAGTCTGTATTTGGGGTGTAACTCACAAAATCATCAGAGGGATTATTTGGAGTACCATTATCGTTTAGGAAGACGGCACCATCGGTAGAATTGGTAACACTTAAAGTTCCGGTAGATGGTAAATCGTTGTCATTATCTAAAATCGCAATATCAAGCGGTGTATTTATAAGTGTTACAAAAGTATCGTCGAGCGCGTCTAGCACTGGAATTACGTCAACGGTAACTGTGGCGGTACTACAATCACCAAAAGTATTACATACTGTATAGTCGAAAGTATCGGCCCCATTATAATCTGAATTGGGTATGTAGGTCACCACATCATCCGTGGGATCGTTTGGAGTATTATTATTGTTAATATTTACAATACCATTATTGGGAGAGGATGAAATCATCAATGTCCCTGTGCCGGGAAGGTCTGAATCGTTCGCATAGATATCCACAACAACCGATTCATCTTCATCAACGGTTACCAAATCATCTACTAGGGTAGCGGACTGATCCATACAGACTACTGTAAAATTTGGTAAACTTTTGGCATTTCCCGCTTTGGTAATTGTGGCCGTGTACCGCACCACTGTTTGTGTTGCGGTTACGGTAGGACTATTCTGATTTCCTGAAACAGCCGGACTCCAAGTTAAGGATGCCCCTGATGGAACAGGGTTTGCAGAAATATCCAATGTCACCTCATTGTAAGGCGCATTACAATTTGTAACAATAAAATAGCCCGTTGCATTGTGCCCGCATATCGTACCGTCATAAGTAGCAAAATAAACGCCTGGTTGAGTAACTTCGTAGTAGAAATCGGTACCCAAAACCGTAGTATTATCCGAGGCTTCGTACCATCTATAATTAGTTTCATCCCCTGAATTGGGTGCTTGTAGTAAGAACTGGGAATTGCCTTCCATAATTCCTGCTATAAGAAATAGAAGGCCGAAAACAAGAATTTTATATGTAGGCTTGATTTTCAAAGTGATTTAAAGCTTTGTTAACTTATTTTACTACGAAGACCACGTTGATCAAGGAATTATAATCCGCCGGTGGGGCCAGTATCTCGTAGGTCATCACACCAAACTCATCGATGGCCACATTAGTAAAAACGGCGGGGTCATAGTAGGTTACGTAGTAATACAACTCGGTATTTGTATAGGTTGGAATGGCTATCGGTGCCCCAGTGCTTACCACATCGGGTGTACCATACTGATCATTATATTGGTCGTAAAGGTTGATACTGCCCGGACCGGCCACCGAGGCATCAATGGCTATGGATGGCGGATAGAATATTCGTGCCGCCTTAGAGGTTATAGGTGCAATATCCTGGATAACATCTTCCACGGTAGCTTCCGTAGTTCCATCACCATCTACATCTACAGGTGTGTCGGAATTCACTTCAGAAGCGTCCTGGTCGTCCGTCGAGAAAATACCGTTGGCACGTACCTCCGTTGCGTTGCCCGCGTCAGGACTGGCCACCGCCGTGAACTCGTTGCTCCCGTCAAGGTTC
>NZ_VTZS01000019.1 GCF_008367235.1 Pareuzebyella sediminis
AAATGTCACGTCCTAAAATACGGCTACAGATTAATAATTTGTTTTAGGCGGCATTTTGGTGCACGTAATTAGGTGTTCCGTAATTTAAAGATAAATGCAATCTTTTAGAGTTGTATAACTTGATTGCGTTTTTGGCCGCTTTCTTAGCGTGTACCACACTGGTAAAGGTCTGGTCGAGATAGAACTCGTCTTTGAGTATTCCGTTGACCCTTTCTGCCAATGCGTTCTCGTAGCAATGATTTTCTTCTGTCATACTGATTCCGATCTTTTTCCTCTTTAATATTTGAGTGTAAACATTGCTGCAATATTGAATTCCCCTGTCCGAATGATGGATCAACCGTGTTGTGTTCTTGGCATTGTAAATGGCCTTGTTCAGCGCCCTTACGCATCCTTTCAGTTCAAGACTGTCACTAAGGTCGAAGCCCACTATTTTTCTGGAATACATGTCCGTTATGAGCGCCAAATAACAAAATCCTTTTACGGTCCTGATATAGGTGATATCGGAAGCCCAAACCTGATTTGGCCGACTTATTTTCAGGCCCTTTATGGTGTTCCCGTATTTATAGAACCTGTGATGGGAGTTGGTTGTTCTAGAGGAATATTTCTTTCTTCTTATGAGCAACCCGTTCTCCCTTAGGATACGGAACAGTTGGTCCCTACCGATTTTCAGGTATTGCCTTTGAAAGTCTTCATGTAGGGACTCCATTAGTTTTCTAGTTCCTTCCCTCGGTAGTGTTCTTCTACTTTTTCGAACGAGTCCGACAACGATCTGTTCCATCTCTTTTTTAGCGGTATGACGTTTATGGAATTTGTAATAGGCATCTCTTTTTAGGGAGAAGGCATCACAGATAGCCTCTATGTTGAAGCCTCTGTTTTTCCTATTTTTAGGTGCTGTTTTCATTAGGGCCTGATGTTTAAGTTTTTTTTTAATTCTTCAACATCTTTATATCCCAGGTTCTCAGCAGCCACTTCAAGATAAGAGTCGGTTACAAGCTTATCAAGATCCTTTTTGATAAGAAGGTCCTTAAGTTGTTTAAGCTCTTTCTGAAGGGCTTTGATACGGCTTAGTTCATCGTCTGTTTGCACGGTTACACGGGTGTTCATTAAATCCTTACGATCATACTTTTTGATCCATACGTTTATAGTACTGGATTGTATACCGTAAGTTAATGCAATTTGTCTTTTGGAATGGTTTCCTTTGGTAAGTTCTGCCAAGACTTTTAGTTTAAAGCTCTCGCTATAACGTCTTACATATCCATCATTTTTATACATATACTTGAAGTGTTTTGTATACATATTTCAGGACGGGTCAAAAT
>NZ_VTZS01000020.1 GCF_008367235.1 Pareuzebyella sediminis
AAAAACAAATGAAATTTAGCTCAACCTACCCACATAATTTCGATCATAATCCATACCTGATTTTGATATTCCATAAGCTTGTTTAATAAGTTTATTACAGACAGCTATCAACGCAAGTTTTTTACTCTTACCCTTACTAACGATCCGGTCGAATAAGGCCCTGCATTGGGGATTATGAACACAGGCAGTAAAACTGCAAAGAAATAAATGATTGCGCAGCAGAGGATCTCCAATCTTACTGATTCTAGTCCTTCCTTTCACACTACTACCTGAACTTCTTTCATTGGGAGCCAATCCAAAAAAAGAGGATACCTGGGACGCACTCTCGAAGTCACGGAAACCATTGGTCGAAACTATCAAAATCATAGCTGTCTTCCTACCTATTCCCGGTATGGTGTTCAATCTCGAATACAAGCTTTGTTCGTTCGATTTTATCAACTGCTCCACTTCAATCTCGAGCAGGCCTATTTCCTTGTCCAAATGTTTTATTTGTCTCCTTATCGACCTCACAAGTTTATCCTTTGCCCCACCACCTGTCACTAAAGAGTGTAACATGTTCTTAAGGGCCGTACGTTGCTTGAAGAAGAGTCTTATAGCACCTTGATGCCTTTTACATTCCACAATATAACCGGCCTCTGGAGTCCATAGGGACAAAGGTTGTTCGGTAGCATATCTAAATATCATCTTTGCGTCGCTCTTGTCCGTCTTTACATAATTCAACTTCATCTGAATGAAACGTTTTATGACCAAGGGGTTCACTACGCTCAAACGAATCCCATGCTCATGTAGATAAATGGACAAACGTTGATGGTAACAACCTGTAGCTTCCATGACACACCAATGTTCTGCTGAAAGCCTTTTCTTGAACAAGGAAAATCCATTTTGATCATTACCGAACTGAAAATGCCCGGATTCAGAATCATAGACATCTATAGTATCCTTTGAAATGTCGATCCCTACGTAAATTGCAATATTATCCATATCTTGATTTTATAAAGAACAATACCATATCCATACAGCATCCTAAAAACAGGTTCAAAAGACCTAGAGAACTGAACGTATTGTATAGGTAAAAGAGCAGGGATTTTCATTGTTAACGGAATCGGAAGTTCCTACGGCTATAGTAACCTTACTCTGCTCTTTTGTTCTTTGGTTTTAACTAATATAAATTAATCAAAGACAAACTTAGGATGG
>NZ_VTZS01000002.1 GCF_008367235.1 Pareuzebyella sediminis
TGTAATAAACTTATTAAACAAGCTTATGGAATATCAAAATCAGGTATGGATTATGATCGAAATTATGTGGGTAGGTTGAGCTAAATTTCATTTGTTTTTTAGCTCAGTTCTTTGTTACCAACTGTTTTTTTTTCGTCCGAATGAATTTTACCGTTCTGTTTTTCATTTCCATCCGAGTAGGAAGTCCATTAGCACAATAGTTTCGTTCGAGTGAAAAGTCCAATTACAAATCAATTCCACCCCAAACTTATTGGAATGTTTCATTAGTTCTTTCCAAACTTCGTTTACTAAGTTGCGTGTTAACAAGTGTCCCGTCCTTTTCCAAATATGTCTCCGAAATCATTCCAGAATTACCTCGGATATTTATAGTTAAACTATTTTCATCAGCCAACCAAGTTCCAGATTTCCGGTCATCTGATTTTCTGATTTTATTTTGCCCATAATTGACCCATAACCATTCCGCATTACCTTCTTTGCTCAGAATATAAACTTCGACTTGTTTTTTCGAGGAAGTTCCTAAAACCTCTATTTTATAACTTCCTGCATATTTTTCTCTTAACCTATCACTTTCGTTTTTTGCAATGGAATCCTTTCGGGTATTTTCCATCAAAATAGCTTTCTCGATACTATCTATTTTCTTAAGATATTCTTGGGCTTTTTCATAATCAGAATCATCAGATTTAATTGTCGAAAACTGGTTTCTTGCTAGTGCATAATTTTCTTTCTCAAAAGAGTTTTTGCCTAACATTAAATATTTAGGTTTTTCCTCCACACAACTTCCAAGAAATACGATGGTTAGTATTAAAAAAAGAGAGTTTATTCTTTTCATTTGTTCAAATATTGGCACAAATTTCAAAATAGTTGGTAACGTAGGGATATAGATCATATGATATATATATCTTTTATATGTGGAACTAAGATAGCCGATTTTTTATGCCATTAAAGGTAGTTTCAGCCACATGCGTGTAAATTTCCGTTGTTTTGGCCGAATTGTTCCTTAAAAAAACTGAATGTGCTTGATATGAATAAAACGGTCAGTGTGAAAAACGTGCACCGTATTAAAGTGAGCATAACAATACGTATTGAAACTGTTATTTACCTTAGGCTACCATGCGTTTTCAGTGGTTCACTTTGACCGTATTTTGCAGTCTTGCTAAAGGCGTTCTCTTCGAATAACAAACTAAATTCTCCGTTGGCCTTGACCCCTCCGTGACGTCTTAATCATTTGCCATTTAAGATGGGGCGAACATCGCGATTGAAACTAATTTCAGTATTTGACGAATCATTGCAAGACCCCAAAATTAGGATGACCAAAATCCAAATAAGCCTATCTATACTCCTTATACCAATAGGTATTAACATTCCCCATAAATGTAATAGGATAATGGCCTAATATTTTATTTGCCCGACTCCATTAAGCAATAGGTATGCAATAGCTTTATCACTCTTTTTTTACCACCCATTTTATTCCCTCTATAAGATGTTGTCTTCCAAAATCCGTATTCAATGAACGGATATCATGACCCAATTCTGTATAGAAAAATCTTCCTCCTCCCCAAACCCTGGTCCAGGCTACAGGATGATCTTCCCCCATTGTCTCGCCTCCTCTTGTCTTGAAATATTCCCTCACGGGTTCATAAGTTGATTCGTCCACTCTTAATAAAACCTGTACTCCTGGCAGACCTGTAACCGCCCTGGTGTGGTTGGTCCAATCTGCTTCGTACCAAAACTCTTTACCCATTCCCTTAACGGCAGGGTGATCCATGGCAGTGGGATCGACTACTAACTTAGCTCTTAGAAATTCAGAATCACTGTTAAAATCACAACCTCCCAATTCCATTATCCATGGCCAGTTTTCCTGATGTACCAACAATGCATGCAAACCAACAATAGCACCCCCAGCTTTATACCATTCTTCAATGGCATTGCGCTGTTCTTCATTGAAAACCTTATCGAGAACATTTGCATTGTTGAACAGCAATACATCATAATAGCCCAGTTTTTCCTTCGATATGTCCGTACCAGTTTCACTTACATCTATCTGCATATTGTGTTCTGCACCTAAACGAACAATCCATCCATTTACTATGGGGATGTCAGGATGGCGAAACCAACCCGTACCGGAAAAAAGCAAAACCTTCAATGTTGTCTCGTCGCCCATCGCACTGTGCTCGTGCATTTTCTTTTCGTGGTCGGCATCGAGATGCTCTTGCGCAATTAATTGAAAGCTTGATAAAAAAAATAACGAAAAAAAGAGGGTTGCAAAAATTTGGTTTCGTTTGCTTTTCATAAGTGGTAATTCTTTAGAGGTTGGTATATAAATGCCTGTTATAGATTTCAATAAAAATAACGGTTTTATAGGTATTTATAAGGGTCAAAACCTTCCTGACGGGTACTCGACTTAAAGATTTTGCTTTTTCATCATAAATTATATCGAATATTCAACATCTTAAAGTATTGATTTCCAAAATAATCTGTTGAATAGTTGATTTTTGCCCTGTTTTTGAGCCTGTAATTGAGAAAAATCAACTTTCCCTGGGTAAAAAAACTGGAGATATAAATATAGAACATCCCCAAGCGACAAGCTACCCTAAGGGTTTATCTCTCTATTAATCAAGGGTTTGTAATCACCCTAAACGTAGCCGACGGACAACTTTAAGTGGTCATATACAACGGATTTTATTTATAGCCTGAAGGGTGAAACGTTCATAGGGAGCTCCATAATCCAACCCCTTTATGAAGTCGTTCTGGCGCAAATCATCTATAAATTCATTGGCCAACTGCTGGGTGAGTTTAAAAATGGTTAAGGCTATAGGGTTTTAACTGCATTAGGTGCACTACGTGCACTTTCTGCCAAAAGGCAACTTTTCAAGTTTTAGGGAGAACAAGGGACTCTATTCGGGACCCATCAGTTTTTTCGAGGCACCCATTTTGTGAAAGGTATGCCAATTGTATCACATTAAAATCAATTGGTATAAACCAAGAATCAATGACTATCATATTCCGTTACTTCGTTTTGATATTATTTTTTGAGAGCCCATGTGTTAATGGCATTATGTTTACCTTCTAGCACAATCTTATATAAATTGGATGGATATGTAGAGACATCGATGCTTGTTTTATTCAATTTAACCGGAATATGATCCACCAAAGTGTATTCATCCGTTCCACCTTCGGCAAATACATTCGTTGTCGCGATCCAAATAGTAAGCATTCCCTCTTCCTCAAAGGCATCCCAAGTAAGTTCTATTATATCGTTATCAAGAATAGCCTTGGCATTGGCCACTGAGATGGAGTCGGTCAACGCCACCCCGTCAAATTCCCACATGCGTTCTTTTTCTGGGGCTATGCGGAGTGCTTTTAAGAGCGTAGGTGCAATATCTACTATACCCGGACTCCGCCCTTTGAAATACGGGTTCAAATTTTTTGCGTTGGTACTAATCCATGTGAGGCGCTCCCTATCGCTTTGTCCACCATGCCCTTTGCCTGTTTCCGAATTTCTTCCGTGGTCGGTGGTGATATAGACTTGCCAATCTTCGTTGTGATGTTTCTTTCGGTAGTGCATGGCCTGCCATAAACGACCGATTTGGCCGTCCATCGTTTTTACCGCATTGTAAAATGGATCACTATCACCGTATTGGTGCCCCATATCGTCGGTATATTCCAAATATACCCAAGAGAGGTCCGGACTCTCTTCTTTTATGTACCTCGCCGCTTCGTTGGTTACATGTTCATCTATTTTATGGATGAACAGCCGATCATTGCCATGAGGAAAGGTGATGGTATCGTGTTCAAACCCATCAAAATGATAATCCAGTTTTATTTTCGCGGTCTCCGGAAGACCTTCCCCGACCAATTTGGTACGGTTGTCTTCCCAAGTGGAAAAAATGGCCGTTTTCAGTTCGGGGCGGTATTCTTTGGCAAATCTAAAGAGCGTCCAGTACCTATAGTTCGGCTCTTTAATATCGTTGCCCCAAACGTTGTGCTTATGGGCCCAAGTACCGGTAAGTAGACTGTTATAACCTACTGCTGATATTGTAGGGGTTTCAGAATACCCGCCCTTTTCGCCACCCATATAGGCACGTGTATACCCACCTTCCGCCGAAATGGCGTCCAAATTTGGGGTGGGTACTTTTTCGATTACATCTGCCGGGATGCCATCGACGATCACAAAAAGAATTTTTGGAGTGTTGGTTTGGGAAAATCCAAGAGCGTAAAAGGAAGCCCATACAAGCCAAGTAAGAGTCGTTTTCATCACTTTCTGTTTTTTATCCAATCTATTTGAAGGTACGCCGATACACTCTTTTGGTCTGAAAGCGATAGGTAATTGCTATAATAGAGCAATCGCAACACTTGGGTGATTGAGAATTTTTAAAATATACCGACCAAAAGCCCTAATGAACTTACACGAATCATTGGAGCCCCAATGCCTGCCTTTTTGATAGCGTTTCCCTAGAAGATGCCAAAGGCATTAGTCGGGCAATTGATCCCGGTAAATAGAGCCATCAGATCGAATTTCAAATTTTCCGGTAAAATAGGTTTCTTCCTTTCCATCCGGCGACTCGAGCACCGTGATGGCCAGTTGCACCAGTTCATCTCTTAGGTTGTGCACACGTATTTTGTTTTTCTCATAAATCTCTATTCCAGCGAACGCTGATTTCTTTTTTGTTGGAAACATACTTTCTGAATTGCTTCAGTTGTCCTAAGATAATCTTTTTTATAAGCGTGGTATCATAAATTTCTCTTCGATAATAGTATCAAAATGAAGAAAGGCTGTTTGGGTCACAAAATTTGAAATGTTAAAGCGTTTTTGAAATATTTTCGCCCGAGTGCTGTTTTTTAGCAAATTTTGGCACCTAATTATGAGTTTTGAATACTTTTTGCCTTGCCTTAACTTAAATAGGGAAGACAAACAATAATATTCGTTAACTTCATGCGTAAATGCTACCGCTATGAACCGACGAAATTGGATATCACGTGTAACAATGGGCTCTGCTGGACTAACCTTAGTGCCCCATTTGGGGATTTCCATGCCTGCTGCCGACAACAACCGTACTTATTTACGACTAGGAGCCAACGAAAACCCTTATGGTTGCTCATCTGAAGTATTGAAAGTATTCAATACGGCTCAGGCTGAGGTCAATAGATATGCTTTTGCTACAATACCTGAGGTCAAAACAACCTTGGCAGATGCATTTGGCTACGAGACGAACCACGTACTTATTGGGCCTGGATCTTCCGGGCTTTTAGAAGCCGTTGTCCATTTCATGTTGGAAGGTAAGGGAGAGATTACTACCGCAACCCCGACTTTTGATATATTGCCGGCTATGTTCGCCAGATTTAACGGAAATACAAACTATATTCCTCTCAAGAAAGACCATTCCCTTGATTTAAAGGGTATGTTGCAGAAGACCCAAGAACGACCAGGCTTGGTATATATCGTAAACCCAAATAATCCCATTGGTCATGCCTTGAATCCACAAGAACTTAGAACTTTTATTAAGGAAGTGACCCCATACTCCTACGTACTGATAGATGAGGCATATCTCGAGTTCAGTGATAGTAGAGAATCAATGATAGCTATGGTAAAGCACCCCAAGGTTATGGTCATCAAAACCTTTTCAAAAGTCTACGGATTGGCCGGCTTGCGTATTGGTTACGGCTTTGCCCACCCCGAATGGGCCAGTGCATTGGAAAAGCACATGATTTTTTCGGGGCTCCCAGTTTCATCCCCAGCACTAACGGCAGTGAAAATTGCGCTTGAAGACCAAGCGTTCGTTGATTTTGTAGTACAAAAAAACAAGGAGTCTCGTGCCTTGCTCGTAGATACCCTTGAGGGTCTAGGCATCTCTTTTATACCGTCACAGACCAGCTTCATGCTTTTTGACATTTCAAAGTATCGAGGAGATTTTGGTGCGGATATGAAGGATAAGGGTATTATTATCGGCATTCGGGATTATCTCGATAAAAAGTGGTGTAGGGTGAGTATGGGTACGGTTGAGGAAACCACCACTTTTTGCCAAGTGCTGCACCAATTATGGAACGCCTAAAATACCGTTACGCTTTCGAAAGCCAGTTACAAACTTTAAAAATTTCAATAAGGTAATTCTTTAACCACCTTTGCCGGAATGCCTGCCACCACGGTATTTTCGGGAACGTCTTTTGACACCAAAGCGTTGGCCGCCACTACTGAATTTACACCCACGGTCACCCCGGGCAATATGGTAGCACCGGCACCGATCCACACATTTTTTTTTATAAGGATAGGTTTGACTATCAACGATTTTCGTTCTGAAGGTTTCAAAGGATGGCTTTCTGTGATTAGCTTGACCTTGGGGCCGATTAAAACTTCATCCTCGATGGTGATACCCCCAAGGTCTAAAAAAGTACAATCATGATTAATGAACACCTCTTTGCCCAAGCGAATAAATCTTCCGAAATTGGTATGAAATGGGGTAAAAATAGTAGTGCTGTTGTCTATTTGGTATTCAATAATATCGCTTAATAGTTTTCTTATCTCCGTTATATCGGTGGCGGCATTCAGTTTTTTGGAGCGTTGAATAGTGCGTGCCGAGGCCTTGAATATTTTACGATATTGCGGGTCGTTGAAGCGAACGGCCTCCCCTGATTTCAACCGCTCAAAAATATCTTTTACCATGGTATCAATGTAGTTTTGCCTTTAATTGGTCCTAAGAGGATACATGCTCAACCATTAAAAGTACTACTTATCGTTTTTGTTGCCATAAACTGGTTGCTATGATTTTACCCATCTGGATTTAAAAATAAATTCTGGTATCTTAAGATCGAAGACGCTCAACCTTTATCGACCAAAAATCAAATCACTATTTTTAACTCTCCAATGCTTTTGGAATCCCTTATTCCGGTTTAAGCCGAATGGGTAAGAATAATTGCCATTTGAAACCAGTGTATGTCGCGTCGGATGGTGCGGCCCCTAGGGTGTTGAAAATAGTTGCAAATCTGACAAATTTACAGGCAAAGCCATGGAAATATACAGGGTAATGGGTGGATTGTTTATTGATATTTGGCTGTGATAAGAAAAGCCTTAAATTGAAGTCCGATAAAGATGTGTAGTTCACGTTGAATCTGCACTTTAACCATTATCTTGTAGGGCCTATACACTAAAGACTTTTGAACGTAAGGCTGGGCAGGAGATGGGGTACGATTTTCCAGAAGGATTTAGTGGCCATTGGGCGCAACTGCAATCGAGTAAAGGTTGTAGGGCTACGGCATGGTTCATTTATGAGTGATAAACGAAATATTAAAGAACATGAAAGTATTTTTTCAAATCTTTGTCTCGATAATTTGCACACTTCGTTTAGGATGGTGCCAAGAGCTCCTTATAGAGGCCGAAAGCTTTGACAACCCTGGTGGTTGGGTCGTCGACCCCCAGTTTGTACAGCAAATGGGCTCACCTTACTTGATGGCCCATGGTATGGGTGAACCTGTTGCAGATGCCAGCACTACGGTTCGTTTTCCAGAAAAGGGTACGTACCATATCTGGGTAAGAACCATGAACTGGGCTCCTGGGGACTGGCAGGCCCCTGGCAGGTTTCGTTTGAAGATCGACGATCGTTCTTTCGAGAAGCAATTGGGCCAACGGTCGGGTTGGGGATGGGAGTATGTCGGGGCTAAAGAGATACAGCATAATACCGTTGTGCTAAGTCTTGTAGATCTTACTGGTTTCAACGGCAGGTGTGATGCCATTTATTTTTCCGTACAGAAGGAAGAACCCCCGGCTTCGCCCCGAAAAGTAGCTGATTGGCGAATGCAGCTAGCCCAAGAACCCAATGCCCCGGAGGAATTGGAGGCATACGATTTAGTGGTTACAGGCGGCGGAATAGCAGGATGTGCGGCCTCGATTGCCGCTGCCGAACAGGGATTAAAAGTGGCGTTGATCCACGATCGACCGGTGTTGGGGGGGAATGCTAGTAGCGAAATAAGGGTGCATACCCTTGGAATATACGGTCATTTTGAACGTATCCTTAAAAAACTGGATACAGAGCATTATCCCAACGGCTCCGCTGAAGCCAAATTAGATCAAAAAAAACGCGATGATAATGTCAAGAGTTACGAGAACATCGACCTTTATCTCAATTGGCGGGCCTATGATGCGGTGGCCGAAAACGATTCGATTCGCTATGTAGACGCACGCCATACCCGAACGGGCAAAAGAAAAAGGTTTTCGGCCCCTTATTTCGTAGATTCTACTGGAGACGGATGGATCGGTTTTTGGGCGGGTGCCGATTTTTCGTACGGCCGTGAAAGTGTAAACACTTATGATGAAGATTGGGAAGAATGGGGGGAACTATGGAGCCCTGAGGAAGCCGACAACGCGGTAATGGGCTCTTCGGTGTTATGGGGTTCGAAGGAAACCGAAACGGAGCAGAGGTTCCCCGAAGTGCCTTGGGCACTGCCGGTAGCGAAAACCTATGAGGAAGTTAATGGCGAATGGCAGTGGGAGTTTAGCCGAAATGATTTAAATCAAATTGATGATGCCGAAGCAATTAGGGATCATATGCTTCGCGCCATATATGGTTCTTTTGCCAACGCAAAGAAAGACCCAAAAAATGCGACTAGAAAGCTGGAATGGGTATCTTATTTGGTGGGAAAAAGGGAGTCACGCAGATTGGTTGGGGATCATGTTTTTACTTTTAACGATGCAAAGAAGGGTACCAAATTCCCGGACGCCGTAGTTCAGGAAACTAGGGAGGTCGACGTTCATTATCAGACCGTTCTGGAAAATGAACAGAATCCTGACTTTATTTCAGAGGCCCTTTTCTATAAGACTCCCCGGTATTACATTCCTTATAGAAGTCTATATTCAAAAAACATTAAAAATCTGTTTATGGCAGGAAGAAATTTCAGCACGTCACATGTCGGATTGGGCGGCCCGCGAGTGATGCGCACCACGGGTCAAATGGGGGCTGCCGTAGGTCTTGCCGCGGTACTTTGTAAAAAATACGACGTGAATCCCAGGGATATTTATACGGGTTACCTTGAGGAATACCTTGATTTGATAGAAAGCCAGAAATATCTTAAAATTCCGGAATCAAAGAAATGAGATGGTCTTTGACGGCCATAGCGCTTTTTGTTCTGCAGCTAGGGATGGCTCAATTAGGCGGAACACCATCATTTTCCAACGGGTGGAGTAAGAGCGGTCAGGTACAGCAACCTGAATTTTTTATATTCCCTTGGGAACCCGGCACACGGTTACAAGAAAAGAAGACTTCTCTTAGTATTGAAATAGATTCAATGGGTATGCAACCTATTAAAGCTCTGGTCAATGAGGGAGGAAGAACTACACTATATGTCTCGGATATTTCTACACCGGTCTGTGCCGATGGCGATTGCCGCTTGATGGATATTCGATTATATTGGACCCTCTTGGGCGGATATGCGGGCTTTGATCGGTATCGAAGTGCACCATTGACGAAGCACGACCATGATGAGTTCGTGTATGCCGACTATCTAAAACTGCACCAGCTATTGCTTGATGACAATTCGATTCTCAAACGAAGAAAGATCGACGAGCTCGTAAAAAAACCGGCACAGCCCGAAGAAGAAGGGGTTGATGCCATTGCCGGTGCTACCATAAAGGAAGTTAAGGAATCAGTAGTTTCAGGGGCATTGTATTCGTGCTATACAGCTTGGCATTTGGTTAATGGGGGCATTAAAGACAAAATTAAAGATTTGACGATCAGTACATTGAACAATGAACTATTGGAGCAGATGCTAATGACCGATAATTCAGATTATCAAATGTTCGTTCTTAAGCGGCTTTCAGACCGTCAATATGAACAATATTACGTGCGTATCGCTGAAATTTTTGGCGGGGGTATCCCCTTGGTCAGGACTTTAATCGTAAAAAATCTTCCTGAAACCATTTGGAATTCCGAAAGATTACAAGAGCCTTTTTGGGGGCACTTTGAAAGAATCGATATCAATACGCGAAGTTTATTGTTGGGGCATTTATCGGAAGCACCCGCCTCAGTGGTACATGGTCTATCCAATAAATTGGGGCAAATGACGAAAAATCAACTTAAAATCTATCTAGAGTATTTGTCCGAATCACAATTTTTGGATACGTCGATACTCGATAATCTAAAGAATTTTTCCAGTGACCAAAGAGAGGCGAATGCCTATCTGGTATCCTATTTTTTGGAAGACCTTAGACTTTAAGAATGTCGGGGGCTATACTCGTTTTTTAGTATTAATTTAAATAAAAACTTATGGTTTCATTTCTTCTTTCCATTCTAGTTTTGATATTAGGATATTTTTTATACGGTCATTTTGTAGAAAAGGCTTTTGGAATAAAAGTTGAACGCGAGACCCCTGCCATGCGTCTCCGCGATGATGTCGATTTTGTGCCCTTGCCCACATGGAAGATATTTCTGATACAATTTTTGAACATTGCCGGTTTAGGTCCGATTTTCGGGGCGATAGCTGGTGCCATGTTTGGTCCCTCCGCTTTTCTATGGATTGTATTGGGGAGTATTTTTGCTGGGGCGGTACACGATTATCTTTCGGGGATGTTATCGGTGCGACATGACGGCCTGAGTATAAGCGAAATTGTCGGTATATATTTGGGTCAGGGTGCCAAACACTTTATGCGCTTTTTTACCGTGGTCTTACTTATTTTCGTTGGAACGGTTTTCTTGGTCGGCCCAGCTAAAATAATCGATGGTATGACATCGAACGCCTTTGGTATTTGGGTATGGGTCGGTATTATTTTGGTCTATTACATCCTTTCGACCTTGCTGCCAATTGATAAGGTCATAAGTAAGCTATATCCGATTTTCGGAGTTGCCATGTTGTGTATGGCAATAGGGCTGCTCATAGCCCTATTATTCGGCAACTATCATATTCCGGAACTGGTTCCTTCGAATATCCGAAACATGACCACTGATCCTGAGGCAAAGCCGTTATTCCCTATCCTTTTCGTTACTATAGCCTGTGGTGCCATTTCCGGTTTCCACGCCACGCAATCACCCTTGATGGCGCGGTGTATGAAAAACGAACGTTTTGGGCGAAAGGTTTTTTTTGGAACAATGATTACCGAAGGGGTAGTAGCTTTAGTTTGGGCCGCAGCAGCAATGACCTTCTTTGGTAATGTGACCGACCTCAATGCGGCCATGTTGGCCAACAACAACAATGCGGCATGGGCTGCAAACGAAATTTCTCTCAATATGCTCGGGGGCGTGGGGGGTATTTTAGCGCTTTTGGGCATTGTCGCTGCGCCGATAACTTCCGGAGATACCGCTTTTCGATCGGCACGATTGATTTTAGGCGATGTCTTTGCATTCGATCAGAAAAAGATCAAAAATCGACTTTTGATAAGTCTTCCTCTGTTTATTATCGCTTTTGCTCTGACCCAAATGGACTTTGGCATTATCTGGCGTTATTTTGCGTGGAGTAATCAAACTTTGGCCACCGTAGTTTTATGGACGGTGACAGCCTACCTGTTTTACGAGAGTAAAGCCTATTGGATTTCATTATTTCCGGCATTGTTCATGACGATGGTATGTTCAACCTATATTTTAGTCGCACCTGAGGGTTTTCAGTTACCAAATCATATCGCCTATATCGGAGGCACAATATTGACCCTGATTATTTCATTGGGTTTTTGGGTTTATGTGTTCCGAAAGAAAAAAGTCTTTGCCGGAATATGAAACAGTGCCTCTTCAATAGGAGAGGAGACAGCCCTAAACTAATTACTTAGAGTATCCTCTTACTTTTCGTAAATTAGACTTTCGATTACGAAACTTGAAACATCCCAAATTGATAGAAAAACTACTTTTTTTCATGCAAAACATGGCATTTAAGGTAAGGTTAAATTATAGCCTTGTTTTTTGTGTACTGCTGTCTATCGGATTAAACGCACAAATTTCCGGGGTGGACTACAATTTCGTCAACATTGACCAAAGGAATACCCAAAGAGCGGTTTCTACCATTGTTCAAGATAGCTTGGGCCTGATCTGGATGGGTACCAACGGCGTTGGTCTTCAAAAATACAATGGCGTCGATTTTGTTTCCTACAAGCAAGATTTTAACGATTCTACCTCCTTGAGCAGCTCCCTTATTTATGATGCCTTTGTTGATGAGGAAGATCAGTTATGGATTGGGACCGAAGCAGGTCTGAACATATATGATCGTGATCACGACCAATTTCACCAAATCGAATTCTATCGGGATTCGGTGTTGTTAGAGAACGTGCCTATTCGTGCCATCCAGGTCAGTCCAAAAGGCAAGATGATCGTCGGATCCCATTATCACGGTCTTTTTGAAATCGATAGGAATGCGCTGATCGGCCATAGAGTAGCGATGGATATGGTTGAAATTGCCTCCCTAGAAATAAACAGTATTGTACGCAACAAAGGGGAAGAACTATTGATAGGTTCCAACATGGGCCTTTTTACGTATGAGGCGGGGAAGGTAACTTATGTTTCTTTGAACAATGATGATCTGAAAGATGGGAATGGTATACCCTATCATATTGAATCGATGTTCAAGGATGATGAAGGCTCGATTTGGATGGGTACTTTTGCTAACGGTTTGGTAAAGGTCGAAATCAACCCTTTCAATTCGTACAGCATTTTCAATTATACCATTAGCAACGAACGCGTATTGTCCATTGCCCAAGACCCAGATGGTCTAATTCTTTGTGGCACTGAAAACGACGGGCTTTTCATTTTGCAAAAGAACGGCAAGATTTTAAAGCATTATCGATATAGTAAGTTCAATGCCAACAGTATTAAATCAAATTCAATTTGGTCAATTTTTGTCGATCATCACGACCGTATTTGGGTAGGGTATTACAATAATGGAGTAGGCATTTATGATAGGCTATATGACAAGTTTAAGGATGTACGTAGCCTAGCCAACGTCAACAACTCCTTACAATCGCCTTCCGTGACGGGAATAATTGGCGATACGGCAGGCAATCTTTGGATAGGATTGGATGGTGGAGGTGTAGATATATATAATCCACTAACGGGGCGTATTAAGCATCTGTTGAACTCGGCAGATTCGGAATACAAAGGGTTGGATGCCGAAGATGTCACGGCACTTTTTAAAGACAGTAACAACAATATCTGGGTAGGTACATGGAATAGTGGCATCTATTTGCTCCCTTACAAATCAAAAACCTTTCGTCATTTCACCGCATCGAATACGGTTGGCGGCCTTCAATCGAACCGGGTCATGAGTTTTGCGGAAGATGCGGACGGAACGATTTGGATCGGGTCTTTCGTAAAGGGTTTGCACGCTTATGATATACAACAAAAAAAATTCATCCATTACAATGAGGCCATATTCGATGATCCTAGTCCGGGCCAAGGAGCCATGAGGATCGTGTTGGTCGATAAGAACAATTCCATTTGGATGGGGACTACAGCAGGACTTTATAAGCTATCGAATAATGATCCGTTGAACAGTAATGTGATTTCAATGAATCGGGAAATGTACCGTAAGTTGGGGGATACATACGTCACCGATGCCATTGTATCGCTGTTCGAAGATCGTCGAGGGAATATTTGGATAGGAACGGATGGAGCCGGTCTTTGTAAATATGACCGTAATACCGATAGTTTTAAGTGGTTCGGGCAGCAAGAGGGTTTGAGACAGGAAACGATTGCTTCCATTCTTGAAGATGACAATGGCGACCTGTGGATGAGCGGAAATAATGGGCTGTCCCATTTTGATGTGAAAAATCAAACCTTCAAAAACTTCGATGTCAACGATGGTTTGCTTGCCAACGACTTTAATTTTAACGCGGCATTTAAGGATGGCAACGGTCTACTTTATTTCGGAAATTACGGAGGTATCAATTATATCGACCCTACGAATATCAAGATCAACAAAAACAAACCTGAGGTATATTTCACTGATTTTAAGCTTTTCAATAAAAAGGTAAAACCCAATGAAGACGGTACCCCCTTACAAAAGACCATTGCCGAGACAGATAGTTTGAGTTTGAGTCATCGCCAGTCGGTTTTCACTATCGAATATGCCGCCATTAATTTTACCCGACCCAAAAAAAATCAATACGCCTATTACTTGGAAGGCTTTGATGATGATTGGAACTATGTGGGGTCGACCCGAAGTGCTACCTATACGAATTTACCTCCTGGAAATTACACATTCAAGGTAAAGGCTGCCAACAACGATGGTATATGGAACGAGACGCCAAAGTCGCTAAAGATAACAATGCTACGGCCTTGGTGGTCTACTAGTTGGGCCATAGCCCTATACATCATAGCTATACTGCTCATCTCATATTTTTTGGTAAAGCTGATTACACAAAGGATCCGAGAAAAAAGAATGGTACGGATGGAAAGGGAAAGGAGAATACAGGAGGAGGCTCTAAATGATAGGAAAATACAATTCTTTACAAACATTTCCCATGAGTTCAGAACGCCATTGACCCTTATCTTAAATCCGCTGGAAGACATACTGGGAGACACCAATCAAAAGATATCCGGCACCATTCACGACAGGCTGCGAATCATCCACAAGAACACATCTCGATTGAAACGCTTAATCGATGAACTGATGGATTTTAGAAAGCTACAGACCAACAAGTTCAAAATTAAGGTATCACAATTTGAGGCTACGGCATTTGTGAGCGAGGTGGCAAGTCATTTTGATGAAGAGGCCTTGCTGAGAAATATCATCCTAATGGTGGAATCCGATGATGAACCGATTAGTCTATGGAGCGACCCTTCATTATTGGAAAAGGTAATTTTCAATATCCTATCGAATGCGTTTAAAATTACGCCCGATAACGGCTCAATTACCGTAGGGCTTTTCAAATGTGGGCAAGACGTTGTCTTTCCTATGATAGATATTAAAAAAGCTTTTCCTGCTTTGGAAATATATGTTGAGGATACTGGAAGTGGCATCAAGAAGGAAGAACTTGAAAGGGTATTCGAGCGGTTCTACCAAGTAAAGGAAATGAACAGCCAATATTATGGGGGAACAGGCATTGGGCTAGAAGTGGTCAAAAGTTTTGTGGATTTACTGAAGGGGAAGGTCGTTGTAGAAAGCGAACAGGCCATAGGAACCAAATTTAGGATTTTCTTACCGCTAGGAAAGAATCATTTCGACAGCAATGAATTATTGATTACACCGCAAGAGAAAGTGGCAATTTCTACTTCGGCGGATGCAGGGAAGACCTATGAGAGGAAGATAATTGACAGTTCTAAAAAAACATTGTTGATCGTTGAAGATAATGCGGAACTACGTACCTATTTAAAAAATGAACTCGAGCATGAGTATACTGTTATCGAAGTGGTCAATGGGGTTCAGGGTCTCGAAGCGGCTCGTAAACGGATTCCGGATTTAATTTTGACAGATGTGGTCATGCCAGAGATGGACGGTTTTGAGTTTTGTAGCCAAATCAGACAAGACCTTAAGACCAGTCACATACCCGTATTGATGTTAACGGCTAAGGCGATGACCGACGATTGGGTGAAAGGTATCGATTGTGGTGCCGATGTGTACTTGACCAAGCCTTTTGAAATGAAGGTGCTCAAGGCCCAACTCAGACAAATTCTTCATAGCCGTCAAATATTGTTTAAAAAGTACATTGAAGATTCGAATAGCTTTACCGTTCCTGAAAATACCTCAAGCCTGGATAAAAATTTTATGTCTCAAGTATTGAACTATATTTCTAAGAATATCGCCGACGAAAACTTAAATGTCGAATCCCTAGCGGAAGAACTCCATTTGAGCAGAAGCCAGTTGTATCGAAAAATCAAAGCTATGACAGGGCTGACAGCTACTGAATTTTTACGGAAAGTACGCCTTGAAAAAGCGAAAAGGCTCATCGAATCCGGTACGGAATCCATTAGTGAAGTTTGTTATAAGGTGGGTTTTTCTTCACCCTCTTATTTCACCAAATGTTTTAAGGCGTATTTCGGGGTATTGCCCACCGAATTGAAATAGGTAGACGAGACTTCTTTTATCCAATCCCTTTGTCGTTCTTTTTTCAAGTTGCCTTGTACCTGGCGGATATGACACAAATGTTTTAAAGACCGCCCCATATGAGATAGTCATTATTTTTAATATGACCGATATTTATCGTCACGTTTTAAGTTCATACCGTCGTAAAGATGGAACTTCTATAGTTAACTATGAGAACAAATAATATGAGAATTTTTAGTATGGTTGTTACTTTCCTCGTCTTTTTGCTAAGTCTCGGAGGTTGCACGGAAAATAAAACGGATGATATAAAGAAACCTGAACAGGCACGCTCACTGAAGAGAGCATTTGCCGATGATTTTTATGTGGGTGCGGCCATTAATGCCCGGCTAATTTCTGAAGAGGACAGCCTGGCCCTACAATTACTAAGAAAAGAATTCAACTCCATCAGTCCCGAAAATGATATGAAGTGGGAAAACATACACCCCGCTCCAGATTCCTTTTATTTTGATATCGCGGACAGATACGCGGCCCTCGCTGAGGACAATAATATGTTCGCTTTGGGTCATACCTTGGTCTGGCATAGTCAATTGGCAGATTATATGAATACGGTAAGCGATACGGCTACGATGAATGTCTATCTCGAAAATCATATCAGTACCATTGTACAACGTTATAAAGGCAAAATTGATGCTTGGGACGTAGTCAACGAGGCCTTAAATGAAGATGGAACGCTCAGGGAATCCGTTTTTTTTAAGGTACTGGGCGAAAAATACATCGCAAAAGCCTTTAAACTGGCTGCCCAATCAGATTCCGATGCAAAGCTTTTGTATAATGACTATAATCTATGCGTACCCGAGAAAAGGGGTGGTGCGGTGCGTTTGGTCAAAACCTTACAAAATGAAGGGATAAAAATAGACGGGGTCGGTATGCAGGGGCATTGGGGGCTGAAAGAGCCTTCATTGGCCGAAATCGAGAATAGTATTCTGGCCTATAGCGATTTGGGAGTAAAGGTTTCAATAACGGAACTCGACATTACGGTGCTACCAAACCCTTGGGATTTGGAAGGGGCGGAAGTAGGCCAAAATTTTGAAAACGAAGATCGTATGAACCCCTATCCAGATGTTTTACCCGACTCGGTACAGCTACAATTGGCGCAACGCTACCATGATATTTTCCAGCTTTTTGTCAAGCACAGTGATAAAATTGATCGTGTTACCTTTTGGGGAATCAACGATGGTAATTCGTGGTTGAATAATTGGCCAATAAGGGGTCGTACCAACTATCCACTGCTTTTTGATCGCAAGTTCCATCCTAAGGAGGCGTATGATAGCATTCTTTCCTTGATATCGGAAAATTGATTTCCCATCAGCAACCCACAAAGACCACAAATGAATTCAACTGCTCAAAAGTTATCCATTAAGGAGAAAGTCGGATATAGTCTTGGAGATCTTTCCGCAAACTTGGTCTTTCAGACCTTAATGACGTATCTCGCGTATTTCTATACCGATATCTATGGTCTTGAGACCAATGATGCATCTGCTATTATGTTGACCGTGGGTCTCATTGCGGCATTCGGGTTCAATCCGATTATCGGGGCATTGGCGGATCGGACAAAGTCAAGATGGGGAAAATTCCGGCCGTGGATTCTTTATACGGCCGTACCATTAGGGGTGGTTGCCTTGTTGGCCTTCAGTACACCTGATTTTGATTACAAGGGAAAAGTGATTTATGCCACGGTTACTTATACCTTGTTGCTTTTATTGTACGCAGCGAACAATCTTCCGTATTCGGCCTTGAGTGGGGTGATTACAGGAGACATGGGAGAGCGTAACAGTTTGTCTTCATATCGCTTTGTTGCGGTAATGTTCGCCCAGTTTTTTGTGCAGGTATTCATGCTGCCCATTATCGAGTCTGCCGGCGGAGGTAATAAAGCGATTGGAATCGAAATAGTGATGACTTGGTTAGCGGTTATAGGTACCCTCATGCTGATTATTACTTTCTTGACTACCAAAGAGCGTATTATTCCTAAACCGGAACAAAAATCGAGCCTTAAAGAAGATTTGGGCGATTTATTTCAAAATAGGCCTTGGGTAATCATGTTGGTAGTAACCACGTTGATTTTTATTACGTTGGCTATGAAGGGAGGGTCGTATGTGTACTACTTTGAAAACTATGTGAACAAAGAAAGTCTTACTACGTTTATTAGTCCTATACTGAATTTTCTTTCGGAAATAGGTATTAACTTCTTTGGGGAAAATCCGGTGTCAGCTGGTTTCGGTTTATTTAATGCCGGGGGTATTATTTTTATGATAGTAGGGATAACCTTTTCAAAGTGGTTCGCGGACAAATATGGTAAAAAAGATGTGTTTAGAATCGCTCTGTTTCTATCCACCTTATTTATTATTGTTTTCTATTTCTTTTCCAAGACGGCGATAGCCTTAATTTTTGTATCCCAAATTCTACATGGATTCTTTTATGGACTTACCATTCCCTTACTATGGGCTATGATTGCCGATGTGGCCGACTTTTCAGAATGGAAAAACAATCGCAGGGCCACCGCCATTATTTTTTCGGCTATGATGGTGGGCCTTAAGGGAGGATTGAGTATCGGAAGTGCCTTGCTAACTTGGATTTTGGGTCTTTACGACTACATCACCAAGGAGGCTGCTGGAGCCGCAGCTAGTGTCGTTCAGCCGGAAAGTGCCGTGCAGGGAACCAAGCTATTGGTAAGTATATACCCGGCTATCCCCTTTTTATTGGCAATCGCCTTATTGTTCTTTTATGAGATCAATAAAAAAATGGAAGTACAGATCGAAAAAGAATTGAATTTTAGAAGATCGAAATAAATCAAGTTATTCAAAATAGTTCAAAGCCATGCCAGAAGATCCTATAGACCATATTGATTTCGATGAACTCCGTGAAAAGGCCATTTCGCAACCCTTGGTAAAACACATGTATACCGCAGACCCTTCGGCCCATGTGTTCCATGGAAAAATTTATATCTATCCATCACACGATATAGACGCGGGGGAAGCTTTCGACGATCTGGGCAGTCATTTTGCTATGGAAGACTATCATGTTATTTCCATGGAGTCGCCCCTTGCCGATGCTGTTGACCATGGCTTGGCCTTGCATGTAGATCATGTGCCCTGGGCCCAAAAGCAAATGTGGGCTCCCGATGCGGCACATAGGAACGGCAAGTATTACCTATATTTTCCTGCAAAGGGGTATGACGGCATATTCCGCATAGGAGTCGCAATCAGCGATAGCCCCACCGGGCCTTTTGTTCCGGAAAAGGAGGCCATTAAGGGAAGTTTTTCCATAGACCCAGCCGTTTTTGAGGATGAAGACGGAAGCTACTACATGTATTTTGGGGGGTTATGGGGCGGCCAACTTCAGCGTTGGCGAACGGGCCGTTTCATCGCTGATGAGCCGGACAGTCCCTTGGCCCATTGCCCGGTAAGGAAAGAACCTGCCCTGTTACCGTTTATGGCTAAAATGTCTGAAGATATGCTTGAATTTGCCGAGGAACCCAGAGCGGTCAGGATTCTTGATGAAAAAGGCGATTTACTTTTGGCTGAAGATAACGATAGGCGTTTTTTTGAGGCCTCTTGGCTACATAAATATAAGGGTACCTATTATTTCTCTTATTCTACGGGGGACACCCATAATATTTGCTATGCTACTGGAGAAAGTCCCTATGGGCCATTTACCTATGGAGGTAGAATACTAAATCCCGTAGTTGGATGGACATCCCACCATTCTATCTGCGAATTCGAGGGTAATTGGTATTTGTTTTACCACGATTCGAGTCTGTCAAAAGGGGTGACCCATTTAAGATCTATAAAAGTAGCGGAAATCACCCATCGACCGGATGGGAGTATCGAGACCATCGACCCTTATGGAAATAGAACCTAGTCCAAGGAAATTCTATCCGGCGAATCTACGGGCCTAAACAACTTCAAACTATCCTTTTGAAGGCCTATAATGAGCAAATCATCCTTGGGGCCATTTTTGACCTTAAGAATAACCCTAGCTTCCTCAGGAACCGAAAAACCACTGGCCACTGAATTCAATGATTTCAAATGGCCGCCACCAGTATTCATAAGACATACCCCATTGCCCGCGTCATAATGCCCGGTAAGTACCTCGGTATCGTTAAAGTTGCCCACGCCCAGCACATCGGGCCTTTGATCCTTGTTCAAATCCGTAACTACAAAATCAAAAAGGGGCGACCATTGTGCCTCCCCGGGTAGAGGGGAATATTTAAAGTTGCCCTCCCCTAGGTTTTCTATGTACACCGAGGCCAATTCGTAGGTTTTGAATATTTCGGATGCATCAAAATCATAATTGCCAAAAATTTGGTCGAAAGAACGGTTGCCATAGTCTCGGTACGTATCGGTATATTTTCTAATTAGTGGAAGACGTCCCATTAAAGTAACTCTGGGGTGTGTAAGATATTCGGTATGATCGATGAATTGGGTCATCAAGGGTTCAATACTTCCGTTCTTGTCAAAATCTTTGGCGTAAATGGTCAGCGGCTCGTTTACGCTCACTTTGAAAGGAGTGTTCAAACCCCAGTTGCCTGCAATAAAATCAATATCCCCGTCGGCATCAAAATCTGCCGCTTTAATACAATTCCACCAACCGTTCGACTTTTGTAATCCGTTTGACGAAGTGTCGCGACTAAGCTGTCCTTTTTTGTTGTAAAACAACTGCACTGGCATCCATTCCCCCACTAAAAGCAAATCTTGCCAATCATCATTATCGAGATCGATCGCCAAGGCATCGGTAACCATGCCTGCACGACTTAAACTTGGGGCAAAGGTTTCTGTAACGTTGGTAAATTTTCCTTTATTATTTTGCAAGAGATATGATTTAGGGGAAAAAGGAAAATGGGTCGCATCGATCCGGCCACCTACAAAAAGATCAAGATCACCATCACGATCAAAATCGATAGGTACTACGGCTTGTGTGGGGTACTCGATAGGCGGTAAACTTTGGGGCTCTTGGGTGAAATTACCTAAACCATCGTTGAAAAATATTCGGTCTTGGTAGTACTCGGGATTCGAGTAATTCTCTGAACTTCCGTTGGCAATGTACAAATCCAGGTCTTGGTCTCCGTCAGCATCGAAAAGTAGTGCTCCAGAGGTTTCGGAATTAAAATCAATTCCCTGATCTATTTCACAGTGTTTGTCAAAGCTGCCCTTCACGTTTTGGAGATAGAATGTGCTTGGATGATTTTTCGTGCCTCCTATGAAAACATCCTCTAACAAATCTCCATTGATATCACCAGAAACCATAACAGGGCCTGGTTTGCTGTGCCCCCTGAAGCGCAAGGGCCATCGTTTAAAATCATCAAAGGAATTCTCTTGATTACGATAGGCCAATTTGTTGGTGTCCGTTACCTGTTCCAACAACGTAACATTTTCCATGGGTGGGGCAATTTGCTTCTCAAAAATTCCTTTCCGTGGATCAATCGTCTGGTTGGCTTTAAGGTCAGTTAGAAGTGCCATACTTTGGTCTGGCCACTGCACTTTAACAGAATCGATTATTCTGGTGTCGGCCAGGCCGAAATGAAGCGTTGGCTCGAAAGAAGACAAATACCCTTTTATAGGATTAAACTCGGCAAACTGCATACCGTTTCCTGTGAAAACCCAAACTTTAGCTCCTAAATTTTGAGCATTGGCCTCAAAAGATATCCTAAGAAAATTTGACGGCTCTTCATTTGAATCTGAGGTTTGGTTCTCGAACAATAAGGCTTTATCATCGATGTTGCTGACAATAAGGTCGAGGTCGCCATCGGTATCGAAATCTGCATAAGCGGCTCCATTGGAATAGGAGGGAAACTCAAGTCCGAACTTTTTAGTTGTATTGGAAAATCTATTACCTCCTATATTTTTAAAGAAGAAATTCGATTTTTTCATGCCTTCCATCTGTTCGAGTTGGTCGACCATTCGTTTTCTCTTTTCTTCGCTGGTACCGAAGGTATTCATGGAATTGTTGAAATCGACAAAATCCATGTTGGTAATATCTTTTTTATACCCATTGGTGATGTAAATATCCCTTAAACCGTCATTGTCAAAATCGGCTATCAAAGGCGACCAGCTCCAATCGGTTTCGGCAATATTGGCATAATAACCTATGTCGCTCAGCGTACCATCATTATTATTGACCTGGAGTACGTTCCTAACGTATTGGGGCTGATAGCCCATGGCTATAGACCGGTTAAATCGGTCAAAGGGAATATCGGCGAACATCGTTTTTTTGCGAAGATTGTCCTCTGGCAACATGTCGAGTACGAGCAGATCCAAAGATCCGTCATTGTTTATATCGGCGGCATCCATACCCATACTGTTATGGCTTTGATGCTTCAGGTAATCGGTAATCCTGTTGGTGAACGTAAAATCTCCATTGTTAATGTATAGGATATCGTTAGACAAGAAATCGTTGGCCACATAAATATCGGGCCATTGATCATTATTGATATCTAAAACGGTCACGCCCAAGCTCCATCCTTCAATGGTGATACCTGCCTCCTTGGAAATTTCTTCGAAAATGGGAATACCTTGCTCATTGAGGCCATTGTTTCTATAAAGGTGGTCGGTACTTCTGCCGCTACCATCTTTCCGTTGACCAAAGGCATTGTTCTTGGGATATTCTTCTTTAGAGTTATTCGCAAGAAACACGTCTAGATCACCGTCTTTGTCAAAATCTGACCAGACGGCTTGCATGGTGTACGAATCGTCCGCAAGATTCATAGCTTGAGCAAGATTTTCGAATTTGACCTCCCCGTTTTCATCGGTTTTATTGATGAAAAAATAATTTTCGGATTTCTCCAAGGAAAGATTGTGCGCTGTAGAAATATAGATGTCAGGTTTTCCGTCGTTATTGATATCGACAATAGAGACTCCTGTACACCATTGGTCGGTTTTAAAACCTGAAGTGTCCGTAATATCTTTGAAAGTTAAATCACCTTGGTTGAGGTAAATTTGACTGCTGACCATATTGCCTGTGAAACAGACATCGGGCAATCCGTCAGAATTGAAGTCTGCAATGCCCACACCTCCCCCGTTGAACATGTATTCATAGTCTAGTATATTTAATACATCGTTTTCGGTAATGGTATTACTAAAGGTTATGTTCGAGTGGTTGTACGTAATCCGCTCAAAGGTTCGGGAATTTTCATCAGTGGTTGTACAGCCTATCAATGCAATAAAATAGAAAGCCGTTAAAATTCTATACATGCTGAAATTTAATTATTTATTCTAGCCTTAAAAGAAAAGCGCCACAACTTTAACAGCCATGGCACTTAACAAACTAACTCAATCTGCTATTAAAACTTTCTTAGTATCCGGGGTTTTGATCTGCTTGCGATAATTCTGAGTTATTGTCGATTTCAGACTGTGGAAGCGGCAGTAATTCATGTTTAGGTTGAAAATAATCAATGGGATCGGTGTCGAATTTACCTTCTTTTCGCCACCTTAATATATCTCTGTTTCTGACTTGTTCTGAACTATGCTCCACTCTTTTTTCGTGAATGATAGCCCGCATAATTTCCGCGTCGCTATTAACAGGATATGACGCCGTTGGATACGGGGGCATGTCTACGCTCGGTCGGCTTCTTACTTGGTTCAATAAGGCTATGGCCCTTGTCGGGTTGCCAGTTTCCAATTCGCACTCGGCCAGACTGATCAATACTTCTGCGTATCGGATGACCCTCATGTTGATGCCACCAGTGAGAAACCCGCCTGGATCTACTTTGTACATCAAGGAGTATTTTCGCCAACTTATTTTCGTCGTTTCCCCTTCGAAGGTGGTTTCTTCCCCTTGGGTATCTTCTAGAACCGACTCACCGTTGTTATAAGTGTCCCCTAATACATAGAAACTCTTTGCAAAACGAGGGTCGTCTTTGGCATCTCCTTTTGAAACACGTTCAAAATCATTCAATAAACTTTCCGAAGGAATCAGGTTCCGCCATCCCACTGCAGAATATTCTTGGGTTCTTACCGATTGTTCATTGCCCACGCCATCTCCAGTACCGTCCCAGTTGAAACCTCCAATATCGGCATATCCGATTTCCATGATAGACTCTTTATTGTATTCGTTTTCTTCTTGGAAATTATCGTCATATTCATCAACTAACTCGTAATTGCCGGAATTCACAATTTGGTCATATGCGCTCTTTGCACCTGCGTAATCGCCTGTAAACATTAGTGCCCTGCCCAACATGGCCAACGCCGACCCCCTTGAGAAACGTCCCTGTAGTTTAACATTGGTCACAGGAGGTAAACCCGCAGCCGCATCACGTAAATCTTGAATGGCCAAGTTTAAAACTTCAGTTTGTGAAGATTTTGGAGCGGCCTCCTCAAAAGTCTCGGCGTATGTAGTATAAATGGGTACTCCCCCCCAAAGACTGCCCAGCTCGAAATAGGCCCAGCCTCGGGTAAACTTGGCCTCGGCGATAAGGGCGGTTCGTTCGCTTTCGGAAATTTCCTCGACTTCAGGGCCTTGGGTGATAACGATATTAGACCGGAGAATTACTTGGTACAGACCATTCCAAACGCTATTGGCTACGGAATTGGCGGGGTCGTTACTGCCGATCAAAAGTTGGTTTCTTGGGGTTTCTAGCTGCCCACCGCCCGATTTGTTATCATCGCCTCTCAGATCGTGCAGAAACCAATATTCGCGCGAATAGAGTTGTGCGGATTGTATGGAACCATATATGGCATATACCCCTGCCTCCAATTCGGCGGCATTTTTATAGTAAGTGGCTACGACCACCTCATTAGGGTTAATGAGGCTTAAGTCTTCCCGGTTACAGGAAAATGAGACCAGCATCGTCAAGAGAAATACGATAAGCGATTTTCTATTCTTCATGATATTCATTTTATTTTCTTTACTGACAATTTTTTAAAATCCGATTTCCACACCCATTAATATAGTTAACGGTCTTGGATATTGACCAAAGTCGATTCCTTGGGTACCGGTTGTGTCAAAACGATTACCTATTTCAGGGTCATAGCCTTCATATTTCGTAAAGGTCAATAGGTTATTTCCCGAAACATACCAGCTCATGTTGTTGATTGCACTACCTAAGTTATTTTCAAGCCAATCCGAGGGGAAACGGTACCCGATTTTTAGGTTCTGCATACGTAAGAACGAGGCGTCTTCGACAAAACGGTCGGAAGCCCTGGTGTTTTGGTTGGGATCACCATTGACCATTCTCGGAATTGTTGTGTCGGTATTGGTCGGGGTCCACGCGTCCAAAGCCTTGATACCGTGATTGAACAAGCGTAGCCCTCCTTCGGTATAGACCTTGGTTGCATTGTATACCTCGTTCCCTTGGTTACCGTACCAATACATGTTTAAAAAGAAGTTCTTGTAGCTGGCATCGAAATTCAGGCCGTAGTTAAAATCAGGGATAAAACTTCCCAGAATGGTACGGTCATCGGCATTAATTTGACCATCCGGGGTGATGTCCCTAAAAATTAGGTCGCCTGGAGCGGCGTTGGCCTGATAAGGAGTCGAAGGATCTCCATCAAGGGCATTGTACTGATCGATTTCTGCTTGACTTTGAAAGATACCCTCCACTTCCCAGCCATAAAAATGCTGAAAAGACTCGCCAGGTCTACTAAGTGTTATTGCTGTACCTCCGGCATCGGCATTCGGTGGGTCTGGTCGCGGGATTGTACCCGATTCAACAGCCAGTTCGGTTATTTCGTTACGTGTCAGGCCAAAGGTCAGGTTGGCATTCCATTGAAAGTCGGTACTGGGCTTCGAATAATAGGATCCTGAAAACTCAACCCCCCAGTTGTCCATACCTCCTACATTGGCGATGGTCGCACCAGAAAAACCTAAGGAGGCCGGTATAGGGACATCTAGAATCAGGTTGTCCGTAGTTCTTTGGTACCATTCTGCAGAGAACTGTACTCGGTTTTGGTATAATCCAACATCGAGACCCACGTTCGTCATGGTAGTAAGCTCCCACTCCAGTTCAGGGTTGGCCAACCGGTTGAAAAAGGCACCTTGGGCCTCTTCGTTCGCTATGATGGCGTTGGTATTGGTGGAAATGCCCGCTTGGCTTTCATAATCCCCAATTCCTGTAAAGCCGGTTTTCCCCCAACTACCCCGAATCTTCAATTCAGATAGGTTTTCATGATTTTCCATAAATGGCTCTTGGGCAATATTCCATCCCGCCGAAACCGCTGGAAAGGTGGCCCATTTAAATCCTTCGGCAAATTTTGAGGAACCATCGCGTCTTATGGAAGCGCTTAGAAGGTATCTTCCATCAAAATCATAGTTGACCCTACCTACAAAAGAATAGATAGTATTGTCGGCCTCCGTCCCTTGTACCGTTTGGGCCTCGGTACCTGAAAGTACCCCAAGATCGTTACTGAGACGCTGTCCTTGTCCGGTTAAAGTGTACTGGGCAAAATCCTGACGCTCGGCGACTGCGACTACGTCAATATTATGATTGCCCCAATTCTTTAGATAGTTCAACTGGTTGGAAAAGTAATTTCCCGTTGATGTATTTTGTTGGTCGATAGTGATATTTTCGTTCCTTCCCGCAAACCCATCGAAGTAAATAGGTTGTCTTTGAAGGTTGCGAAGGTTGTTCCAATCAATGCCTGCTGTGAATCGGTAGGACAAACCATCGGCAATTTTGACATCGGCATAGGCGGTTCCAAAAATACGTACGTTCGTGTTCGTATTCGTGTCGATTAGACCGCCACGCAATGGGTTTTCGGGGTCCGTGCCGTCTGCCCCATCGGGCGCTCGTAGTCCTCCGGGTAGGGTAGGGTCCCGTAATGGAATATAGGGGATACCCCTAATCGTATTTTGAATTGCGGTCCGACCCCCTAACTCGGCCTCATTTTTACGTTTGGCATTCGAGATCATCAATGATTGGCCAATGGTCAACCAATCGTTGATATCATGATCGGAATTAACCCTAAAATTATAGCGGCTGAATCCGGTGCCAACAATGATACCATCTTGTTTAAAGTAGCCAAAAGAACCAAAAACCCGTGATTTTTCGGAACCCCCTCTCAAACTGAGACTGTGGGAAGTGGTAACCCCGGTACGGAAAACCTCGTCTTGATAGTCCACATCGGTCTCGGCGTACGTTTGACTCGCCCCTTCATAGATAGGGGTATTAAGTTGGCTCCACCTGGTAGGGTAAGTTGCCCCGGCATTATCTAGAAGCTCGCGACCGAATTCCAAATATTGCTCCCTATTCAAAAGATCTAGTTTTTTAGAGGCCACCGCGAAACCGGAGAAACCCCGATAGGTTAAATCGATTTCACCATTTTGGGGCCGTCCCCTTTTGGTCGTAACGATAACCACACCGTTGGTGGCCCTTGAACCGTAAATGGCCGTTGAACTCGCATCTTTGAGTACCGAAATACTCTCAATATCGTTGTTATCGAAATCGGTCAAGCCACCTACGGGATATCCATCAACTACATATAAGGGGTCGGATGCGTAGCTGACCGAAGAAATACCCCTTATTTGCACAATGGGACTCGTTCCGGGTCCCCCCGAATTGGTAACCTGTATACCGGAAACCCGACCTTGTAGTGCTTCTGAAAAGCTTACCACGGGTAGGGCAACTATATCTTGGGATGATATGGTAGAAACTGCTCCGGTTACCGCCTCTTTCTTTTGGGTACCATAACCAATCACTACTACTTCATCGAGTTCTGCGGTATCTTCTTCCATCTGTACAGAAATGGAACTTCGACCATTTACTGGAATTTGTTGTGAAATGTAACCGATATAGCTAAATACCAAAGTACCATCTGAGGGTACATCGGTTAACGTAAAGTTTCCATCAAAGTCGGTCTGGGTTCCGTTGGTAGTTCCTGATACCACCACTGATGCACCAGGCAACGGAGAACCGGTTTCATCGTTTACGGTACCGGTTACAGTGGTTGCTTGGGAAAATGAGCTGTGGCCCATTAGTAGGAATAGCACTACCACTACATGTTTGAGTTGAATCATAATCATTGAGTTTAAGTTAGTTAACGATGTGAGATGTTCTATTACAACATACCATTAATACATGACAAAGATATATGGGGTACTCTCCGAGCACTACAATAAATGATGCAAATCATGGAAAATTTGATGCATTTTTATGAAAAAAATAAGAATATCTTAACAAATGACCTCTTGTGTTGTGGATATTATGAAATTCTTATAGCATATATTACAATATGTGATTGATGGTTTCGCAATAGGTTGATTTGGGTAGAATAGAAGGAAACTTTAGTTAAAATTGGTCAATGTGGACACTGAGGATAGGTGACCCTATTTTTCATTTTTTAGTACATGCCCATCTCTAAACTAGAGACCTTGGTTTTTTGGCAGGAGATCATATCACAAAGTTTGATCGGAGCGGGTTAAGATGGGCTATTTAAGACTGAATGCAAGATACCGATCTCCTGACTCGGTACCCGCCTTTCCGCCACCACAGGCAAGAACTATGAACTGTCTGCCTTCGATTTCATATACGCTAGGTGTCGCATACCCGGCAAAGGGTAATTTGTACTTCCAAAGTTCTTTGCCCGAATCTTTATCAAAGGCCCTAAAATATGAATCTACGGTAGCGGCTATAAACACGAGCCCCCCAGCGGTCACAACCGGTCCACCATAATTCGCAGTGCCCGTTTTCGGGATTCCCTTGGCGGTTAACTCCTCGTATTCACCGAGTGGAATTTGCCATTTTATAGTGCCTTGATTTAAATCGATAGCCGAAAGGGTACCCCAAGGAGGTTTTATGGCAGGATAACCTTCGGGATCATAAAAACGATTATAGCCTGTATGGTTATAGCGGGATATGCGTTCGTTGGTTTCTTTACCTGACTCATGCACTTCTAGCTTTTCGCTTAAGGTACCCAATATGAAATCTACCACGGCGGACTTTTCTTCCTCGGGAATATGTTTAAAACCGGGCATAAAACCACCCCCAAAATCGATAATTTCTAAAATTTCGGCTCTGTTTTTCCGTTTTGATAATTCCGTTAAGGCCGGATAGGTGCCGGAGCTATCGCCTCTCATGTCCTTGCCGTGACACATTACGCAGCGTGTATTATATACTATTTGACCTAGATCTACAGCTTCATCGATGTAACCATCTTGGTGTTCTTCCAAGGTTATAACACAGGGTATTTCCTTGGCATTGACATAGAGGAGCCCACTTTTTGGATCGAAGGCGGCCCCACCCCAACCCCCTCCTCCATCAAACCCTGGAAAAACTACTGTTCCTTGTTCACTGGGAGGTATAAAGGCTTCGCCCGTGCGCAATTGAGCTAATCTTCGAGCGACTGAATCATGGGAAGCTTGGGACAATCGTGTGATATCTTGCGCAACGAATTGTTGACGCGTAAAAGGTGGCGGTTTCACAGGAAAGGGTTGCGTAGTTGAAGCCAGTTCTCCCTTAATATCAGAAGGGGGTACCGGGCGCTCCACAATAGGGAATAGTGGTTTTCCAGTGTCCCTGTCCAAAAGAAATACGAATCCCGATTTCGTATGTTGTGCGACGGCTTCACGAGACTCCCCTTGATGATTTACGGTGACCAGGGCCGGGGGTGAGGGTACATCACGATCCCAAATATCGTGATGAACTGTTTGAAAGTGCCAGACAGGTTTGCCGGTATCTGCATGTAAGGCCAAGATACAATTGGCGAAGAGATTTTCGCCATGGCGATTTCCTCCCCAAAAATCGAAAGAGGCGGAACCGGTGGGAACATAAACGATGCCTCTTTTTTTATCTAAAGTCATACCCGCCCAGGCATTGGCCCCTCCGATATTTTGAAATGCATTTTTGGGCCAAGTTTCAAATCCCGGTTCACCCGGTTGCGGTATAGTATGAAAGACCCATTCAAGGGCTCCGGTTCTGACATTAAAGGCCTGCACGGTTCCTGGGGCGGCATCGGCATTTTCGGACACCCTCGTTCCCATGATAATCTTATCCTTGAAAATGACACCTGGGGATGTCGAAACCACATATAGGTCTTGTGCTTTTTGGCCCAGCCCTGTTTTTAATGAAACTCGGCCGTTTCTCCCAAAATCCTGAACGGTTTTTCCGGTCTTAGCGTCAAGGCAAAACAGGTATTCTCCTGCGGTGAAGAAAATTCGCCGTATCCCTTCTTGTCCATAATACGTGACTCCCCTATTTACGTTCATTCCGAAGTTGACTTCGACACCAGGGTCAAAAACCCATAATTTTTTACCGGTTTTGGCATTGAGTGCGAATGTTTTAAGTTTGGGTGAGGTCGCATACAAAATTCCATCGATGACAATCGCATTGCATTGCATTTGAGTGCTCTTTTCAGGGTCGGCGTCTCCTGTAGCAAACTCCCATGCTACCCTTAACTCGTGCACGTTCTCTTTGTTGATCTGTTCGAGCGGCGTATACTGGGTTCCGTTTGTGCCCAAATAAACAGGCCAGTCTATACCGGTCGTAGGCGGAGAAACAGAATGATCTTGACAGGCTATTAGCAGCAAAGTCAACGTTAGGAAGAACCCGTAATAAATAATTTTCATGATAATGGAAGCGACTTGAACATACAAGATACAAAATTCGGTAACCGCGCTATAAATACCGGTTTCAGCTAGGAATATAAGCCATACCGTGGCATTTTGGAAAATATATCATGAAAAAACGTATCTTGAGAGCATTAAAGCCAAACCCTAGTAATGAGAATTTTTTTTGTCCTGGTTTTTTTTCATCTTTTCGGTTTTGGTCAAGCCACTATGCCAAATGATAAAAAGATGAAGGTAATTAAAATAGAGACTAAAGACGACGTCGATATAGAGGCCATTTCCCGGCTATTAGAAGAGAGGGCCGAACTTCATGCCATTGATTTAATTAATTGGGATACATTTTCGTACCAACCTAAAGTACACTTTAGGATAGCGCATAATGGTAAGGCGATATGGTTAAAATTCTACGTTGAAGAAGAATTTATTTTAGCGGAACGTTCCGAAACCAATTCGGCTACCCATCGCGATAGTTGTGTCGAATTCTTTATCGATCCGTTACAAGACGGAAACTATTATAACTTCGAGTTCAATTGTATAGGCACCACACATCTGGCCTACGGACCTGATCGAAAAGACCGATCTTTTATCGATGCAAAGTTGATCAAAGACCAAATAAAGACCATGTCATCTTTAGGCGATAAGCCCTTTGAAGAAAAAGGCGGAGGCCATTCTTGGGAGATGACAGTAGTGATCCCCGCCATTGTATTTAGCCATTCCGATGAAATCGATTTACAAAATTTAAAGGCGAAGGCCAATTTCTATAAATGTGCCGACGATACCTCAAGACCCCATTATTTGACCTGGAATGCGGTAGGGACGGAACGTCCGGATTTTCATCAACCTGTCTATTTTGGAAATCTGGTTTTTGAGTAGCACGGATTATTTCCATTGACAACAAGGGGAACGTCGCGGTTTTACCTTAAATGTGCTCGAACACATTTTTTATGATTTCCTTGTTTCATAAGGAAAAGTATTTTACCTTAATCCTCGGAGAGGACCTTATTTTGTCAAGGCGGTTACTATTTTTAATTCTTCAAAAATGCGTATGGTTTCTCATATAAAAGAAGCTTTTCTTTTGTTCGGTGTAGCACTAATCTTCGTACAATGCGAAACTGACGTGCGTGACGGTGGTCTCGCTTTACCGGAGGGGTTCAAGTCTGCAGTTGTAGTGGATAGTATTTCTGAAACTGTCAGGCACCTAGCGGTAACGGACGATCATATCATATATGCAAAATTGAGAAATGCCAATGACACTGCCTCTGTTGTAGCACTACAAGATACTAATGGTGATAGTTACGCAGATATTATTGAAAAGTTTGGGGGACAGGGCCAAAAAGAAAGATGGAGCTATGCTACGGCCATGAGGATTTACAATGGCTACATCTATTATAGTTCGGATTTGGTGGTGTATCGGCAAAAACTTAAAAAAGGCACGCTGATACCCGAGGGCGATATTGAAATAGTACTCACCGATGACCACGAACACGGTAAGCATGAGCATATTGGTAAACCTATCGCTTTCGATAATAAGGGTCATATGTACGTGCCCTTTGGAGCGCCATCCAATGCATGCCAACAGCCAAAGCGCACGCCCAATTCTCCCGGCTTGGATCCTTGCCCACAATTAGAAGACCACGCAGGCGTTTGGCGTTTTGATGCTAATAAGTTGGGGCAGACACAAAAAGACGGGTACAAATACGCCTCGGGTATACGTAGTCTGGTCGCGATGAATTGGAATCCGGTCGACGAAGAGCTCTATGGTGTGATGCACGGGAGAGACGATTTGTTACGATTATGGCCAGATCGGTACAGTGCGCACGAGAGTGCCTTGTTGCCTTCTGAAGAATTCATGCGCATTACCGAGGGGTCTCACTTTGGATGGCCCTATTGCTATTATGATCAGATAAAGGGTAAGAAGGTACTGGCTCCAGAGTATGGCGGTGACGGAGATATCGTTGGCCGCTGTTCCGATTATGAAGACCCCATTCTTGGATTTCCTGGTCATTGGGCCCCCAATGATTTGCTGTTCTATGAGGGCGATCAATTTCCGGAACATTATAAAAATGGAGCTTTCATTACTTTCCATGGGTCAACTAATAGGGCTCCTTATCCGCAATCAGGATATATCGTAGGCTTCGTACCTTTTGAGGATGGAAAGCTAAGTGGTGATTTTGAAGTATTTGCAGATGGATTTGCTGAGGTAGACCCCATTGTGAACACCAAAGATGCCGCCCATAGACCTATGGGATTGGCTGTGGGTCCTGATGGAGAGCTTTACATATCGGATTCAGTAAAGGGTAAAATTTGGAAGGTTAGCTATGAGGGTGATAAAGATGAATTTGGAGATCAACAATTGTTGGCGATGGAGGAGCGTAAGAACAGATCGAACGTGCGTACACCCGATGTCGAAAAAGACAACCTCTTGCCTAAAAATTTGATTGGGGGTGCCAAGATTTATCAGCAATACTGTAGTGCATGCCATCAAATGAACGGTAGGGGCGCTTCTGGAAGGTTTCCGCCATTAACAAAGACCGATTGGGTGACTGGTGACAAAGAACGTCTGATCAAGGTTTTGTTGAATGGTATGGAGGGTAGTTTGAAGGTAGGAGAAGAGGTTTATAATGGGGTTATGCCACAACATCGTTTTTTGAACGATACCGAAACTGCTCAAGTACTGACATTTGTTCGGTCTAGTTTTGGTAATGAGGCTTCCGAAATAAATGCAGATGAAGTCGAGAAAGTTCGTAAAAGACAAGAGGAAAGCGGAGTTCCCATAGCGCCTATCCAAGCTACAACCGAATAAGGTTTATATGCTCAAGGAAAGAGATAACATCCATATAGGCTCCGTTTGTAAGCATTTTTATATTCGTATCGATAGTTATGTAAAAGACTAGATTGTCTAACACTTATCATGCGAAGGCCGGTGTGTTAAAGTTTAAAACATAAGAGGGTTCCTTCATTAGAGTGAGGGTTTAGTGTAATATGATAATGATGGCAATCGGAAAAGGAGCATAGCAAATGGAAAGAAGATCATTTTTAGGTAATACTATCGCCATGGGTTTGACCCCTTTGACCTTTGGACAGGAGCAAAAGGAAAGCGCTCATCAACCCGTGACGATAGAAAAGTTTCGGTCAGGGAAACCCCACAGAGGTAAGGTTTTGGCGGCGATTCAACCCCATTCTGATGATATTCCCATTTTTGCGGGTGGCACGGTCGCTAAATTAATAAAGGAAGGCTATACGGGCTATCTCATACGAACAAGCAACGATGACCATGCTGGAAGAGGGGAAACGGTGGGAGAAGTAATTCGAAACAATGAGAAGGATAATGAGGAAGTTGCAAAAGCCTTGGGCTTGACCAAAGTATATAATTTGGGCTATCGGAATCACAGAATGGACAATATCAGTATTCAAGAATTACGGGGTCGGTTGATTTTCCTCTTTCGACTGTTAAAGGTCGATACGGTCATCTCTTATGACCCTTGGGGGCATTATGAAGAGAATCCAGATCATTATATTACCGCAAAGGCGGTAGAGTCGGCCCGATGGATGGCCGGTGGGAGATTGGATTACCCCGAACACTTCGAAGCCGGGTTATCGCCTCATTCGGTGAAGGAAAGATACTATTTTGCACGCGGACCGCAATTGGTCAACAGAATTGTCGATATCAGTGAAACCATAGATGATAAAGTAGCATCCAATCGTGTTATCGTAACTCAAGGCCCGGGAGGAAATGCAGGCACAAGATTACGCGACCGCCTCGAAAAAGAAGGAAAATATTTGCCTGTATTGGGCGATAAGAAAGAAAGTTCCAACCACAATTATATCAAACATTTTGTTCTTGATATAGATTCGATGGCCACTAGAGGGGTTCCTTCTGATCGGGAAATAGGTAAAACCCATGGCCTTGATTGGGCAGAGAGGTTTCATTATATCGGGCCTACGGTCTCCAAACTGGAAGAATACATTGAAGCCAATGCAAAAATAAAGTAGAAATGAACGATTATAACGAATTCAAGAAGAACAGTATGAAAACTCAGTCTCGATTTATATACATAAGTATTTTATTTACTTTTTTTATCACGTCTTCCGCCTTAGGACAAAATTTTGATATCCTTATTAAAAATGGGCATGTCATCGATGCAAAAAATGGCATTGATAAAGTCATGGACGTAGCTATAAAAGACGGGGAAATTGTTGAAATTGCCGCTAACATTGGCGCAAATAATGCCGCCACTACAATTGATGCATCCGGGCTTTATGTCGCCCCTGGACTTATCGATATCCATAGTCATAATTTTCACGGGACCATACCCAATGCCTACTTGAGCAATAGTTTTACGGCCCTGCCACCAGACGGTTTTACATTTCGATCAGGGGTCACGACGATTGTCGATCTGGGTGGTGCCGGGTGGCGTAATTTTCGGGTATTCAAAGATCAGGTAATTGACCATTCCAAAACGCGGGTGTTATCGGTATTGAATATCGTTGGTTCGGGTATGAAGGGCGGGGCTATAGAACAGAACTTGGCCGATATGGACCCGAAGTTGACCGCGATGGTCGCCAGACAGTTTCCTCAGTATATAGTAGGAGTGAAATTGGCGCATTATCAGGGGTTTGATTGGACACCAACCGAGAGGGCGGTAGAGGCAGGAAAATTGGCCGATATACCAGTAGTAATCGATTTCGGGGGTAGCCAACCCGAACTTTCACTTGAGACCCTATTGATGGAAAAGCTGCGCCCGGGTGATATTTTTACCCATACTTATGCCCATGTAAAGGGAAGGCAGCCCGTGGTCAATGCCGATAATCAAGTAGAAGACTTTGTTTGGGCGGCCCAAAAAAGGGGTGTCATCTTCGATGTCGGCCATGGAGGTGGTAGCTTTTTGTTCGAACAAGTAGTGCCTGCCATGAAACAGGGTTTTAAACCGAATACGATCAGTACGGATCTGCATACGGGAAGCATGAACGGTGGAATGAAAGACATCGTAAACATCATGTCGAAATTTTTGAACCTCGACATGCCATTGGCCGAAGTAGTGGCGGCCACGACTTGGAATTCCGCACAGGCAATTAAAAGGCCCGAACTGGGGCATTTGTCGAAAGGGGGCATAGCTGATATAGCTATTTTAAGTTTGAAAAAAGGAGATTTTGGTTTTATCGATAGTCAGGGCAAGCGCATGAAAGGGAATCAGCGACTTCAGTGTGAACTGACAATACGTGATGGAAAAGTGGTCTATGACCTTAACGGATTGGCCGCGGCGGATTGGGACGAATAAGTACAACGGCCAGAATACATGTAGATGGGTCATAGAGTAGACCCTAAACCTACAGTTCATATCATATAGTAGAGGAAGAATAATTTAAATAATCAAATAGAATGAAAATGGAAACCAAAACAACGAGAAGAGCATCGTTTAAAAAAATAGGAACGGGCCTAGCCGCTTTATTTGGCATAGGATCCGTGAGTGCCATGACCAAAGACACAAACGCATTCACGGCGAAAAAGGTAAAAAAAGAAGTGGTGGGTGAAATTATAACCGACCAAGATATTCCCCTTTTCTCGGGGGCGGTCAAACATGGCAATACACTATATATCGCTGGTAAAGGCGCACATACCGAACCTTTTGAAATTAAGGCACATACAGAAATCGTACTTCAAGAATTACAAAAGGAATTGGAAAGAAATGGTTCGTCCATGGATAAAGTGCTGAAAGTCAATGTCTATCTTGCCGATTTAGGGGATTATAAAGCGATGAACGAAGTTTTTCGAGGGCGTTTTGGTAAAAACCCACCAGTGCGAACCACCGTGGCCACTTATGGAGGGGTGCCTGGTAATTCGTTGGTAGAAATGGACTGTATTGCGGCCATAGATTAATTAAATTTAAGTCAGAAAAGTTATGAGTAGTAGAAGAAAAGCATTAAAAACTCTTTCGACACTCCCAATAGTTGGAGGGTTGCTAGGGCCAAGTTTGGTATCCGCAAAAGTCGCGGAAGAACTAGTTAAAAAACCGGCGGAGTTGGCAGGTCGCGATTTTTTCAAAGAATTGGGTATTCGAACCTTTATCAATGCGGCAGGTACCTATACCTCGATGACTGGTTCTTTGATGCGCAAAGAAGTAACCGACGCTATCACTTTCGGTACGACGGAATATGTAAACCTCGATGAATTACAGGATAAGGTAGGGGAGCGTATAGCCGAGTTGCTCGACTGTGAATACGCAACCGTTTCCTCTGGTGCTTTCGGAGCCATGACCATTGGTCTTGCAGGCATCATTTGCGGAATGGATAACGAAAAAGTCAAACAGCTACCAGATACAACTGGCCTTAAAAACGAGGTCATTGTGCAGGAGGAACACGATATTGGGTATACCCATGCCTTGATGAATACCGGCGCCAAAATAATTTCCGTAAAAGGAACGAAGGAACTCGAAAAGGCCATTACTAAAAATACGGCCATGCTATGGTTCTTGAATGCCAATACCGATGCCGGTCAAATCTCGAGAGAAGAATTTGTGGCTTTGGGTAAAAAACATGGTATCCCAACATTTATTGACTGTGCAGCCGATGTACCTCCGGTTGAAAATCTTTTTAAGTTTACAAAAATGGGATTTGATCTGGTTTGTTTTTCTGGAGGAAAGGGCATACGTGGCCCTCAAAGTGCTGGGCTATTGTTAGGTAAACGAAAGTACATAGAAGCCGCACGTTTACACACGCCACCCCGGGGCACGACTATTGCCAGGGGAATGAAAGTGAATAAAGAAGAGGTTTTAGGTATGTTGGTCGCTTTAGAAATGTACTTGGCCAGAGACCATGAAAAAGAGTGGGAACTTTGGGAAAACCAAATCAAATTAATTAGTGACAGTGCTTCATCCGTCGCAGGGGTGGAGACCGAAATACATGTCCCCCCACATGCCAATCACGTACCTAGCCTTAAAATTCGTTGGGATGAGAGCGTGGTGAAAATTACTCCCGATGAACTACGTAGACAATTGCGCGATGGGCATCCTTCGATTGAAACGGTAGGAAACAAAGAAGAAGTAGGTATTACCACTTGGATGATGGAGCCCGGCCAAGAACGCGTCGTGGCCCATCGTATAAAGGAAATTCTTGAAAATGCGTAATATTGAAGTGATTATACGAACCAAAATCAAAAATTAGATACCATGAGAATACTTTCGGTATTAGTCCTTGCCTTTTTATGCGTTGCCTGTAACACCACGGCGGAAACTGAGAAATCCAACGTAGGGATGGATCAAACCGAACAGGAGAAAATAGATCCTGACTATGATCCGGAAGCTAAAATTGAGGCATTGGGCATTAAGCTGAGCCCACCTTCGGCACCTGTGGCCAACTATGTAAATGCCGTACGGGTCGGAAATATGATTTTTTTATCGGGAAAAGGACCTTTGAAAGACGATGGGGAAAATATTACCGGGAAGCTTGGTGCTGAGCTCACCATAGAACAAGGTTATGAAGCTGCAAGAGTAACGGGTATCAATCAGCTTTCCGTTTTGAAGGCTGAATTGGGTAATCTTAACAAGGTCAAACGTGTTGTGAAGGTTCTAGGAATGGTGAACAGTACGCCCGACTTTACCGAACAGCCCAAAGTAGTCAACGGATATTCCGACCTTATGGTCGAAGTATTCGGTGACCGGGGTAAACATGCGCGTGCCGCTGTAGGCATGGGTGCTTTGCCAAGTAATATTGCCATAGAGGTCGAAATGATTGTTGAGGTAGTCGATTGATTAAAAAATGTTCGGATCGGCAAAAAGATATGGAATCACGAACTTGTTAGGGTTCGGCCTTATTATTTACTTCTTTTTTGCCTTAAACGCGTGCAAAACCCGGGAAAAAGAACCCGAAGTCTTACTTAGGGCCGCCTTACTGGTCAAAGAAGATCATACTTGGTACAAAGGCTTCGCCTATTTCAAGGAAATTATGGAAGAGCGTTCCAATGGACGAGTAAAGGTCGAAATATATCCTTCGGAACAGTTGGCCAAAGAAATCGAGGCCATTCGCCTTATTCAAGCTGGGGTAATCGATATGACCACTACTGGGTCGACGCTCACCAATTGGTTCGAGGTAGCTGCCTTCTGTGAAATGCCCTTTTTGCTCAACGATGCTGCTGATATCGACAGCTACGTGAATGGTCCCGTTGGTCGACGTATAGAAAAGGAGATGATCGAGAAATCGGGTCTTAGGGCCATGGGCCATTTTGAAAGAGGCCCTAGACATCTTACTTCCAATCGGCCTATTCGCCACCCAGATGATTTAAATGGTCTTATTATAAGAGTACCTAACGTACCCTCTTTTGTAACGGCATGGAGTGCTTTGGGCGCCAAACCTACCCCAATGGCCTTTTCGGAAGTGTTCACTTCACTACAGCAAGGCACGATCGAGGCTCAAGAGAACCCTTTTGCCATGATCAACAACGCCGGTTTTGCCGAAGTACAGCAATATTTGAACCTTACCGGACATGTCATTAGCTGGGTATATCCTGTGGTAGGCGAAAAACAGTTTCAAGCACTTCCGCCCGACATACAACAACTGTTTTTGGAAGCTAGTTCTGAGATGCAGGCCTACGAGCATCGCCTTTTTCTAGAGAACGAAAAAAAGGTGCAAGATGAATTGAAGGCTAAGGGCATGAAGTTTATCGAGGTCGATAAGAAAGCATTTCAAGAAAAATGCGAGAAGGCCATTTATGAAAGTCTTTCGCCTGATATGCAAGACCTATATAACACCCTAAAACTTCAGAAAGATGCTGCATAAAGCCATAGGGCGCATATTGAAAATAGGTACGCTTATTAGTACTTGGGGGCTAATAGCTACGGTTTTGCTACAAATAATTTGTCGATTTACGCCTATTGATACCCCTTCTTGGACAGAAGAAGCATCACGACTATTTTTCATCTACGCCATGTCTTTTGCAGCTGGCTTGGCTATGAAGAACGAATTTTACGTACATCTCTCCATGTTCTATGAACGGCTTCCATCTCGACTTAAAAAAATTGTATCGCGAACCATACCGATCTTATCGCTGTTTCTTTTTTTATTTATGGCGGTTTGTTCCGTCCAGCTGATTATTTTAGGACTCGCTGAAAAGTCACCTAGTATGGGGCTTAATATGGGCTTTGCATTTCTCAGTATGTTTATTATGGCCACTTCGGTGGGGTATTACCTAGCGAGGAAGATCGCAAGGGATTTTAAAAACTGGAAGTCGTGATTTGGATTTTGGTACTCGTCTTTGTGGTTTGCCTAGTGTTGCGGTTTCCCATTGCCTTCGCTTTAGGTCTGTCATGTCTAAGCTATGTATTGGCCAAGGGTATACCGCTGATCATCGTTCCGATGAAAATGTATTCCGGAATCGATGTATTCGTTCTTTTGAGCGTTCCAGGTTTTATAATGGCGGGTAACCTAATGAATCATGGGGGGCTCACCGAACGCATCATCCGATTTTGTAACCATTTACTGGGTCACATTCGTGGAGGTCTCTCATTGGTCAATATTGGAGCCTCGATGCTATTTGCCGGAATATCGGGGACGGCCATTTCAGATACTGCTAGCATGGGCTCCATTATGATCCCCGCTATGAAAAAGGAAGGCTATGATACAGGTTTTTCATGTGCCGTTACCGCTGCGTCATCAACAGTAGGGCCTATTATTCCCCCTAGCGTACCGATGATTATTGCGGCAACACTCAGTGGGTTATCGGTAGGTAAACTTTTCTTGGCAGGGGCCCTTCCAGGGCTATTATTGGGGGTGGGTCTATTATTGACGGCCTATATCATTTCGACGAGAAGAAACTACCCGAAACACCCGCGTAGTAGCTTTGGTCAGATATTACGCGGATTTGTGGATACATTTTGGTCCCTTTTAATGACTTTTATTATACTGTACGGTATTATTGGAGGTATTTTCACACCGACCGAAGCTTCCATTATTGCAGTGGTCTATGCATTGCTCATAGGTAAGTTGGTTTATCGCAGACTGAGTTTTAAAAGCATTCAGGTTATTTTTTTGGATAGTATGAAAACTTCGGCATCTTTGATGGTGTTGGTAGGTTTTGCGAATTTGTTTGGGTTTATTTTAATTACCGAGCAAATTCCGCAAGCCATCTCGAATGAGATTTTAGGTTTTACTACAAACAAATATATAGTGCTCTTACTGATCAATATTTTACTTATCATCGTCGGTACTTTTATGGAAACCATTGCGGCTCTTTTGATACTATTTCCTATTTTATTGAAAGTGGCGCTGGCGGTCGATGTCGACCCTATACATTTTGCGGTTATCGCAGTTTTGAATTTAATTATTGGGCTGACAACACCCCCCGTAGGAGTCTGTCTTTTTGTGGCTTCCAGTATCGGAAAAATATCTATTGGAGAGGTAAGTAAAGCAGGTTTTCCGTTTTTAATGGTCAGTTTACTGGTCTTGGTTTTGGTGACACTTTTCCCCTGGTTTTCGCTAGCCTTGCCCAATTTATTTATGGAGTAACAACTAAAACATTGAAGATGTATAGAATCAAATTGCTAACGGTTATTTTTTGCTTCGGCTTAGGTCTGGTTCAGGCCCAATCCTCGTACGTTCTCAAAGAAAATGTCCCGTATTATGATGCCAAGACACAAGCCTCCGATGTCTACATCAAGGAGCGCTGCAAATTGGATGTTTATTACCCCAAGGATACTACCGGGGTAGCTACGGCCATTTGGTTTCATGGGGGCGGCCTAGAGAACGGCGAAAAGCATATTCCAGAGGGTTTATTGAAAAAAGGGATTATCGTAGTAACCGTGAATTACCGAATGCACCCCAAAGTAAAACATCCCGTATATATTGAAGATGCAGCCGCAGCTGTAGCATGGACTTTTAACCATATCTCGGAATTCAACGGTGACCCGAAAAAAATATTTGTTACGGGCCATTCTGCTGGGGGATATCTCGCCAGTATGGTAGGTTTTGATAAGCACTATTTGAACAAGCACGGGATCGATGCCGACGATATCGCAGGATTGATTCCTTTTAGTGGTCACGCCATAACCCATTTTACGGTCCGCAAAGAAATGGGTATTGCGGGTACACAGCCTATCATCGATGCATATGCCCCCTTGTTCCATGTACGCAAAGATGCCCCGCCCACGCTTTTGATTACTGGCGATCGAGACCTTGAACTACTGGGACGATACGAGGAAAACGCCTATTTCCACCGGATGTTAAAAGTGATAGGGCATCCCGAGGTCACGCTTATGGAACTCGATGGGTACGGACATAATATGGTCTACCCCGCCATCCCGCTACTTCTTGATTTTATGAGTAACAAATCACACTGATTGAAGGCAAAACGATATCAGAGGATTTAAAGTGCCTTTACTTCAAAAGGTTTTTCCTTGCTCCTTTTGACCCGATTGCACAAAGGTTTACCAAATACATCCGAAGCAATTTCAAAACAATCCCCGTTGTCGATTTGAATGCCGTCCGTAAAACTAAAAGTGGCCGTGCCAAAGTAATGGCAGTGTAAGTCGCCCGGTGTCCGAAATAGTTTATACTTAAAGTGGTGCTGTTCCAAATTATCGATACTATGAATCATATGTGCTGCGCCACTTAGAAAATCTTTGGCCCATAGGGTTTCTGTTCCCCTTTGCACCGATACCCGCCCCTTGACCGATTCGGGAAGGTCTCCGATCAAAAGCTCAGGGCCAAAGGAACATTGCCTCAATTTTGAGTGCGCAAGATAAAGGTAGTTGATGCGCTCCATCACATGATCGCTATATTCATTGCCCAAGGCATAACCCACCCGAAATGGAGTGCCGTCCAGACCAATTAAATAAATGCCGACTATTTCAGGTTCTTCGCCTCCATCAAGAGCATATGAAGGGTAATCTATGGTTCCATTGGGGGGTACTATGATAGTGCCATTGCCTTTATAGAACCATTCAGGCTGTACCCCGATCTGTCCTTTTTTGGGTTTTCCTCCTTCTATACCCATCTTGAAGATTTTCATAGAATCGGAAAACTCTTTTTCCTTTTCTAGAGCTTTGTGCATGGTGTCTCGCGCATTGGCCGACCCCGAATGGGTAAGTCCGGTTCCGGTAATCCAAAAATGGTAGGGGTCTTTGTGAAAAATAGGGGGCAAAAGTCGGTCAGCGGCTACAATCGTATCGTAATCGACATAGTCATCAGAAAGATTTTTTGCCACTAGGGTCTCTATTTTCTCCCCTTTTTGAATGGAGGCGTATGCCAGGTCGTAAGTCGAAGCAAAGTTAGTAATAGGGTACAGGCGGTCCCCAGAAACCTGGGCTACAATTATGCCGTCATTACGATCTAAATATTGTACTATTCGCATGGTTTAATTCGATTTTAAATTTCCATTCCAATCGATTTCCCAAGAGAAGGGATTTAAAATATGATCGGTCAATATACAAACTGTTCTACGGTCTAAGGGTGCTTTTTCCTCGAAAGGGGCGTCGATGCCCCAAGACTTCCATTGAGACCGAAGGGAAGACCAATCAAATTTCGGACTTAGGTTTTGGAGTATCGAACGCATGAATTCAAGAGTAATGCCTTTGCCTGAAGCGGCGATATCTTCCATTTCCTTGAAATAGGGAAGAAGTCCCTGTTTCCATTCGTATTCCGATACAATACGTTCAGGGTAGAACCAAGTTTGATTGGCCCATTTATAGGGTACACCATAACCCTTTAAGATACCGGTCGCGCCGATTTTTTGTATGGAAGCAAAAGCGTGATCGTCAGGCTTGACATCAATGAAGGGCATTAGATAGGCTTGGTCTTGAATAAGTTGTTGCTGTACCTTTCGAATGGATACCTCCGAAGGTCCTTTTTTTTCAATGATGGCGGTTGCCGCCAAGGCCCCTGCAGCTTGGCCGATCCCTAAAACCACAGGCTGTAACCGCGTGGTACCATTGACAATGTTGGAGACACTAATGTTTTTTTCAGCGACAATGAAATTTTCTACGCCCTTTGGAACAAGGCATCCCAGGGGAATGGTATAACTGGGCACTTTAATATTGATGAATTCGATTTTTGGGGCTTGAGGATTCTTATCGTGATGATGATCGATAGGATAATCACCTACAGCGATACCTGTTCGATATAGGTTGTAATCGTAAGGCCTTTCAAGATGGTCGGTTACTAAAAAAACTTTTCCCTTGACCCTCCTAGCCTCACGGTGGTATGCTATTATGGGAAAACCATCTTGGGTCGGAAATTCTTCGGCCAACCGAAGATTTTTAAAGCCCAGATCATTTTGTATATAATAAACAAAACCCTGTGTAAAGTGTTTTGCTTCTTCCAGTTTTTCTTGATAGCGCTCAGGGGAGAGTGTGGGCCAGTCAAGATAGAAGTCATTGCCACAATGGGGCCAATTGATCAGATATTTATTGTTGGGCAACTTCGCGTAACCCAACATTTGTTCGCATCCCGAAACCCCTCCGAACATAGCGCCCCCTTCACGTTGGCAGGCGCAGGAAAAGTCGTTAGGGTCATAGTTTTTCGGTTTTTTAACGAGCCCCTTGCGTCCTTTTTTCTCACCTACATCCTCTAGAATGGCCGTATAGGTCAGATCTTGTACGATGGTATTACTGGTTGCCGGTGCCTCCGCCTCACCTGTGTCGTTCTTGGCATCCATACCTACCCGGAATTCAGCTCCGACCATGGGCAGTAGGGCTCCGGTCTCCGTGGCATCGATAACGATGGTGGCCTTTGTTGAGTACGTTTTTTTGTATTTTTTATAGGTTATTTTCCAACCTTCCCCATCATATATTAGATCTTCGAGTGAGGCATTGGAAATGATTTCGAGGTTTGGAAGGGAAGCCATTTCTCGAAGTATATCCTGTGCGACCAAAGGCTCAAAAAGGGTATGGCTGACCCAACCTGTGGCCAAGGCTTCTGCTCCACCATAATGATTCCTTAACTTTTGACGGAACTCGCCCCAAATACCGGAAGGCATTTCGTGGTTGCCATCAATAGCTGAAACACCGGCAGAGGTCAACATGCCGCCCAGCCAAGGACCGGCCTCCAAGATTTGGACCCTAACCCCCATCCGGGCGGCCTGAATGCCAGCAGAGGTACCTCCCGTACCACCTCCTATTATTAGAATGTCCGTGGTATGTTGGGCGTGGAAGACCAGGGTGCCAAATAGAAAAATAAGTAGTATCGAATAGGTCTTGCACATCTTGTAGAGCGTATTTATGAATCGGTAGTAAGGTACAAAAAGACCGAATAAATATTTTGGTAAGGAATATGTAATCGAAATACGGTAGGGCAGTTTCTTAGTATCTTGAATCTATGAAGGCAATAACCTTCATATGCTTGTAAGAAAACATCCTCTGCTTAAATTTATTAAAATTTTTGCGTTTTTTGGCATTCTAAAATCTGCGGAAATTTTATAATTGTTTCTCAAATTTTCGATATTTAAGAATGTACACACTAACCTATGAATCCAAGGCGACCAAGCCATTGACGAATGCCGACTTCGGGAAGCTATTGAAAGAGGCCCGCTCCTTCAACCAAAATAATGGGATTACGGGTTGCCTAATTTCTTATCGGGGAAACTTTATACAAATATTGGAGGGAGATCAAAAGGTAGTTCAAGCGCTTTATGAGCGTATTAAGGTAGATTCCCGACATACTGATGTCAAATTGTTTTCTGAAGACCATATTTCGGAGCGTGATTTTCCCGACTGGGGTATGGCGTACTATCCTATTGATGAGAACTCCGTAAGCCCAAGTGAGTTGGAACAGTTTAAAAGTAACCTGACTCTTTTGGCCGATTTATCAAAGCCTACCAACGTCACCGCTATTCTGTTTTGGAAGCGTATAAAGTTTTTGATATCCTTCGCATCTGACGACCGTTAGCAGATATAGGCATAGTATCGGTAGGGTGGGTCTTTCCCCGCGCCTCTATGATCGCACTACATGTTCTGTACAATTGAGTTGGCTTCTTTATTTCGTTCTGAAGATCTGAAAACTTTTTGGTAACCGTACGAAATGTCATTACCTTACTACAGATATTAACACTCCCCCGCTAATAAAGTCCAACACATTATGGAATGTTCAAATCTGCTTGAGGCAGCGCTCAAGAAGGGAGATGTCAGTATGTCATTGAAGAAAGGCTCCCTAGACAAAGAATTGATTATCGATCTTCAAAAAACGCTTTACGAACTGGGTTTTGGTGATGAGCTAAAATGGCATTTGTATCAGGCCGATGGTGATTACGGGGGTGCTACTGTTTCGGCCGTTGAAGCTTTTGCACGCCGTAACGGCCAGGTCAACGATGGTAATTCGGTCGATAACGCCTTAGCCCAGCTCATAGTACAGCGTCACGATTTTCTACCGGATATGTATGTGCTTTGGTCCATACAGCAATCCGATTTACGTACCCGGAAATATATTTCTAAAGGTACTCGCACGAGCATCATGGCAGTACAGATACTCTTAAATACACTGGGCTATGGGCAGTTACTTGGTTTTAAAAAATATGGTGCCGATGGGTTGTATGGTTCGAGCACTCGCAAGGCGATTATCGCATACGCGAAAGACCATGGGATATCGTCCGATGGTGATTGGCTAACGAGGCCGCTCATCGATCTTATGCTCAGACATATTAATCAATACTATGGTAAAAATTGGAGCGCATTGGCCACGAACAACCTACCGCGGGAAAGTTCTCCTTTGGTATGGTTCGAAGCGCCTCGTTTTATGGGCAAACCGTGCAGGGCCGATGTGATGTTCGTGCCGATGTTGGAAAAGGTCAATGCCTATGCCGAACAAGCAGATGTGTATATTCATGTGACCAGCGCTTTTCGAACGACTACGAACGTACAAGGGGCCATTGTAAAGCCGGCGACGTATTCGAATCACTTAATCGGGCATGGTATTGATATGAATTTGCGGTATAGTGATGGGCAATGGGCCAATTCGAAAGTGTTGGCAAAGTACCCCGAGGTTCCCGTACCGGTAAAACAATTCTTAAAATCAATTATCGACGACCCCGATTTGCGTTGGGGGGGTGAGTTTCGAAATAGCGACCCCGTTCATATAGACGACCATTTTAATAAGGATATGCCCGCTTGGCGAGAGCGGTACGAGATTATGCAAAGAGCCGTTCAATTGGGAAATTAAATATGTAGAGATTGGGTTTTAGTTTCAGGCATCGTACCTTCGAATATGAATAGTTCGCATACAGTTTTCCTGTTTTCTGGAATTGGAAAGGCCATAGGCCTCGTTCTTTTGCTGACGGTGCTTACCGCATGTAAACAAAAGGCTTCCGATAATGCAACGCCTTCTGGGGGAGATGCGGAAAGAACCGTTGAAGAAAGCACAACAAACGAAACGCCAACAACACAGGGGAAGCTCTTGCTTTTCGAAGACCATATCGGAACTATTCCGCTTCCATTTCCACGAAAGAATATGCTATCGGACCTACGGGAGGCTTTCAGGCCGTTGACCGTCACCAAGGAAATAGGCCAACAAGACGGACCCGACTTTCCGTTATATTCTATTCGAAATGGTTCTAAGGAAGTCGCTTACTTTTCAATGGATTTTGAGGATACTTTGGCCTTGGTAGAGCTGCGGATCAATAGCGAATGGATTGCTGATGAATACGGACTAAGCGTTGGGGATAAATTCTCAAAAATTAAGAAGCAAAGAAAGGATAAACTGAATACGTATTCCGATGAGCATGGGCATACGTATGTAAGCATCAAAAATTCACAAATCGGCTATGAAATTTCCGATACCGCCCCACCTGCTAATGCCCCCGATGACGCACTTGACCAAGTATCGCATAACATTCGCGAAAATTGGGAAATTACCACTGTCATCTGGAGGGCGGCCTCCTCTCCATGATCCCTTATCATAAAGTCGAGTTAGAGCCCTTGTATCAACCGTGCGAAATTGTAGGCCGCGAAAGTCAAGTTGTCCCGACTGCTTTTTAAGGCGTTTTGCAAGGTAACAACCCCCTTGGTTATCGAAACGGCATACGAAAGGCCCAATGCCTCTTGTTCCTTGATGGAAATATCGACGGAACCGCACAAGGCAGCGACAGGTATCTTATGCTTGCGCGCCGATGAGATAACCCCATCTATGGTCTTTCCGGATAGTGTTTGGGAATCTAATTGGCCTTCCCCGGTAATAATCCAATCGGCTCCTTTGATAAGGGTATCGAAGGAGGCCAAATCCTTTATCAGGTCAATACCAGAGATTAGCTCAGCCCCTAAAAATACGTGTGCCCCGGCTCCCATACCCCCTGCGGCTCCACCTCCCTTAATCTTTTGCGGGTCAATGCCATAGTGGTTCTTGATAACTCGCGCAAAGCGCTTCAGCCCCTCATCCAATGTGATGATATTTTCCTTGGTCGCCCCTTTTTGGGCCGCATAGACAAAGGCCGCCCCTTTCTTGCCATAAAGTGGATTTTTTACATCGCAGGCTACTTTTACGGTAGTAGTTTTTAAGCGTGCATGTGCTTGGGAGGAATCGATTTCTTGAACCTGTATTAGATTTTCACCTATGGGCTGCAATTCGTTGCCTTGTGCGTTCAAGAACCGAAAACCCAATGCGGCCGCCATTCCCATACCCCCATCGGTGGTGGCACTACCCCCAATTCCTAAAATAATTTCTTGGGCTCCTTTGTCAAGGGCATCGGCTATGAGTTGCCCGGTACCCAACGAAGTTGCCTGCATGGTATCGCGTTTGTCGTCGTGCAATAATTTTAGTCCCGAAGCCTCGGCCATTTCAATATAGGCGATTTTGGCGGTTTCAGAGTAGAGATATGATGCGCTAATCGGCCTACATAAGGGATCATTTACTTCTAGGGTTGCCTTTTCCGCTTCGAGATAATGGCGAACGACTTCTATGGTTCCATCCCCTCCGTCGGCAAGTGGAGCCTTAACGATTTCGGCATCGTTGAGCACGGTCTGTAGCCCCATTTCAACGGCATCGCAAAACTCGAATCCCGTTAGGGAACCTTTGAACTTATCCGGAGCGATGACAATTTTCATAGGTTGCTTTCTTGGGCCGAAGCCTTATCTAAAAATAACCGGGTTTGTGGATGGGTGCGCAAGATGGTAGCCGGGCAAGCCGTATCTATTTCGTTATACAAGGTATCATGTACCGCTTTGGCCTTGCGTGCATCCGGCACCACACAGCTGATGGCCTTGCAGCGCATTATAGCGGGAATCGTAAGCGTAAGGGCTTGTTTCGGAACGTCGGCTAAAGTAGGGAACCACCCTTCACCCAACTGTTGGTTCCTACATGCTTCATCGAGATCTACGATTTTCACCCATTTGGAATCGTTGAAATCGGCCACGGGCGGATCGTTGAACGCAATATGTCCATTTTCCCCAATGCCAATACAGGCGATGTCGATATCTTGCTGCTCCAAGGCAGAAGTATAGCGCTGCATTTCCTGCTCAAGATCTTCGGCATCCCCATTGAGAAAGTAGATTTTCTTAGGGGAAACGGCATCCAGAATACGGTCCTTAAGATATTTTCGAAAGCTTGCCGGGTGCAAAGCGGAAATTCCCTTGTATTCATCCAAGTGGAACACCGTAATCTTTTGCCAGTCGATCGTTCGTGTTTTCAAGGCCTCCAAAAATGAAAATTGAGAGGCTCCGGTAGCTAAGATAAGATGGGCAAATCCTTTTGCTGCAATAGCTTCCCTAAGCTTATCTTCTACAAAATCGGCAGCGGCGGTTCCCAGAGTTTTAGGGTCTTCATATATGGAAACGTAGAGTTTATCGACGGTAAGGTTTTGTAACATAGGGTGCATTTTTATAAGAATTCTTCAAGGGCAAACCACGAGGTTAATAGGGCGAACAGAATAACGGCGAAAATTCCAATGTTTAACGATTTGCTGGCTTTGTGTTCGTGCATTACCCGTGATCTGTTGATGAGTAAAAAGATAGGAATGGCTACGGCCGGAAGGATACAGGCCTGAAAAGCCTGCGAAAAAACCATCAAAGCGGGCGGACGTTCATCTAAAAAGACGGTTCCAAAGGCAAAAAGCATGGCCAGAAAAATGAGCCATCGCGACTGTTTCGAATGTATATTCCTTGGCCGGCCCGTATAATCGGCTATCAACCAAGGGGCAATAAGTACAATGGGGAATATAGTAGATAACCCGGCTCCGGTGATACCAATGATTAGAACGAAAGCGGCAAATTCACCTCCGATAGGTTCAAAAAGTTCAATCATCTCTACCGTATTTTCGAGACGCAAACCCGAAACATGAAGTGTGCCCGCGGCAACGGCCATAATTACTCCGCTCAAAAAGAGCATCATAGCAGCGGAAACGGCCGCATCACGTTTCTCCGTTTTAAGATCTCTAATACCCCAACCTTTTTCGGCCACCACAGTACTTCGCATAATAAATACGGCTGCCGAACAGGTGGTGCCCGTTATGGCGGCTATAAGGCCTAACGCCCCAGGGGTATCGGGTATGCTGGGAACGATACCCTCGGTCAAGGCATCGACACTGGGGCTGACCATAAAAAATACCACCACGAACGAAAGGCCCATTAAAATGACCAAGACCGTAAGTACTTTTTCGAACATCTGATACCGGCCATACCACAACAGTACATAAAGAATTATGCTAAAGAACAGGATAATCCAAAAGCGGCTCATGGAATAGCCTTCAAAGGCGAGCCGTACTCCCTCTTGAACAAGATCGGCCACAATGCCCATCACCCCCATAAGGGCAAGTAATTCCCCGATAATCAGGGCAAAAATGATATATAGCGAAAGTACCCACCCCCCCTTGATTTCCGATTTAATATTATACAAGGCCGTCCTACCTGTAACAAGGGTAACCTTACCATAAGCTACCATAAGTATATAGGTGAAAAAGCAAGAAAGAATGAGGGCCCAAAACAGACTCATACCGTATTCGGCACCCGTTTTTGCCATTGTGGTCACACTACCGGTGCCGATGTTGTATCCTATAAGGAAGAGCCCCGGACCTACCGCACTCAGGGCTACTAAAATTTTATTTCTAAGGGATATTTTTTTCATGGTTTTAGTTTCGGGCATATACCAATTCTCCATTGACAAAGGTCTGCTGTACGACCATTTGCCCATTTTCTAAGGTAAAACGGATGAGGTCGGCACGATGGCCTTGCTGCAGATTGCCTATCTGGCTAAGGCCAAACATACGGGCGGGGTTACTACTGGCCATGTGAATGGCATTTTCAAGGGAGCAATCGGTGTATTTCATAACGACCCCGACGCATTTACTTATGGGGGAGGCCGCACCGGCCAAAACATTTTCCTTTGGAAGCTTGACCACGTTCTCGGTGAGCAGTAGTGTACGCTCACCACGCGTATATTCTCCCGGTGGAAGCCCGGCAAGGTCTAGGGCGTCGGATACTAATATCGTTCGCTCTACGCCTTTGGCCTTGTAAAACGTACGAACCTCTTCACGGGTCAAATGAAAACCATCGGCGATGATACTCGCAGTAATATCATCATTGGACAATTGGGGCCAAAGTGGGTTATGGTGGCGATTGATTTCGTTGGCACAGCCATTTCCAAGGTGGGTAGCCATTTTTGCACCGGCCTTTACGGCCTGTTGCACATCTTCGGCCGACCCATTGTGATGGCCGAGTGAAACCGTGACTCCACTAGCGACACATTTGCGAATAAAAGGAATGGCACCTTCCAATTCAGGGGCGACAGTAATTAGAATAATCCCGTTGTCCGCTGCTTTTTGGAGGTCTTGAAACTCGTTCCAATCTGGCTTTTTGATATATTTTTCCAGATGGGCCCCCCGAAAGCCCTTGACCGGGGAAATATAAGGACCTTCTAGATGGAAACCAGGAATCGACTTTCCGATTTCAGGGTCTTTTCGAGCCTCGGCCAAAATAGCAAAGTTCTTTTTGATCAATGCAATATCACTTGTAATGACTGTCGGAAAATAGGAGGTAACCCCTGCTTTCCAAAGAGCTTTCGTCGCCTTTTTAATGCCCTCTACGGTAAGATTGGGCCCAGAAAAATCGACACCGACATACCCGTTGATCTGTATATCTATCAATCCTGGGGCCACATAGGTCTCAAGGCCCTTCAATGCGGTCGGGGAAGATTGAATATCTGAAATGTTTCCGTTTTTTATCGCAAGGCTAACCTCTTTTTGAGTAGCATAGTGCAGCCCATCTACCGTATTCTCGGTCTGCGATTGCATGTAAAGGGGAAGTACTACCATTAGCGAAATATAAAAAGTTATTTTTCGTCGCATAGCGGTTTAAATTTTATCATAAGGGGTTACCTGTTCCCATTGGCCACTGGCTACGGACTTTTCAAGGGCTTCGAGCACCGCTACACCGTGAATGATACTTTCGTGACTCCTAGGTTCTTTGCCCGTCTTGAACATTTCGACCATATCCACATAATTTTTAGCAGGGTTTTTCTCAGGGACGTCCGCTGTTAATTCTACCATGCCCTCTTCGGTTTCGACGAAGGTCTGCCATCCATATTTTTTTGTCGTGAATACCAAGGTCGCCAACATACCGTCACTAAATACAAGGCTTGCACTGCTATTTTTGCCGTTTTGTTGCACCTGTACCTTTTCAACCTGGTCTCCAAAAAGATAGAGCAGGGGCTGCACGATATGTGCACCGTAAAAGAAAATACCCCCATATTCGGAATTCAGTTCAACGGGACCCGACCGTACCACTTGATTGATACCTCCCATGGATTTTAGCTTTTCTTTTTGTGCAAAAGTCTCATAACTCTGTGCAATGGAACTATAGGAAGTAACGGGAGTACCTTGTTTTCTAGCTATTTCCAAAAATGTCTTTCCCTCGGCGGCACGGTAACAGAAAGGTTTGTCTATAAATGTAGGGATACCCGCCTTGATAAACGGAATGGCAGGTTCGAGATGAAATTTCCCGTGCCGATGATCTACGATCAAACCGTCAATTTTGCCCAGCATTTCGCTGGGATCATCGACCCGTTTCGGAATGTGACCCTTTTCCATAGCGGCTTTCGCAAAGGCCTCTGTCTCTCCCCAAACATAACGTACTTCCATTCCGGGAAAGGCTTTTTCGATATTGAAAAGTTTTCCAAAGCCTGCGGTATGGGAGTTTTCGGCTCCGATGATACCAATTTTGAAAGGTTCAACGATTTTCCTTTCTTTTGAAACCCAAGGAGAGGCGGCTCGTAGCGCGGAAGGTAATGCCAAGGTGGAAAAGGCCGCGCCCTGGCCTAAAACAGTTATAAAATTTCTACGGGAATTCGGGATCGATTTTTTGCTCATAGATGCTGGAACGGTGTTTTTGATTGGTAGTGTTCTTTACAATTTCATTTCCCATCCTTGTTCGTAGGTGCGGCTCCACAGTTTTTGCGCCTCTGGATTTCGGATGATATGGCCGTTCGAGGAGTCGATTTCCAAGGAGTGGCCCACACGCTGGGCGATATTTCCCAATTGCACCAATAAGGTGCTTTTATGGCCCGAATCGACATCTGAATTGAGGGCGTCCCCGTCTTTGATAGCTGAGAACATATTCTGTATATGTAGGGCATCGAGCTGTTCGGCCGGATTACTTTTGTTGCGGGCATCAATTTTCTGGGTGTTCTGTACGTCTTTCACCACTTTACCATCAAGATCGAATTGGGTGTAACTGTTGCCGGAGGGTATGAGTAGACTTCCTTTTTCTCCGTAAAAGATAACCCCGACCGAGCTGCCGGCCACATCTTTGCCGTTACAGGAACGGCCCGTCCAAGTCATGGTTTTGTCGGCACCGAAATCGAGGTTGATGATCTGGGTATCAGGTGTTTCCCAATCATCGTCGTAACGATATCGACCTCCATTCGAACTGACCTTGGTCGGGAAGTCGACTTCCATGCCCCAGCGCAAGAGATCGATCATATGGGTTCCATTGTTGAGGGCCTCTCCGGTACCCCAATGCCATAGCCAGTGCCAATTGTAGTGTACAATATTGTCTTTAAAATCTTTTCGTGGGGCAGGTCCTTGCCATAATTCCCAATCCAGCCAATCGGGCACCGCTATTTTTTTTCCCGTACCTATAGAGGGTCGGTTATTGGTATACCATCCCTCGCCATAGTACACACGTCCTATCGCACCATTTTTTAAGGCCTCAATGCCTTCGACCACATTGGGCCATGAACGGCGTTGATTACCCATTTGAACGACTTTATTGTATTTCTTGGCTGCTTCGACCAAAAGTTCTCCCTCATGTGGATTATGACTGCAGGGTTTTTCGACGTATACGTGTTTGCCCGCTTTTAGCGCCAATAAAGAGGCGGGCGCGTGCCAATGGTCAGGTGCGGCGATAACCAGCACATCGATATCCTTGCTTTCCAGTGATTTGCGAAAATCACCCAAGCCTTCGGCCTTTGTGGACTGCCGTTCGGAAACAGCGGTCAGGCATTTGCTGATGGCCCTACTATCTACGTCACAAATATGGCGTACGTCACAATTGTCTTGGCTGGCAAAATTTTGGGCCAGCGCTTTGCCACGGCTGTTGACACCCATGACGGAAACATTGATTTTTTCGTTGGCTCCTATGATTTGGCCGTAGCTTTTGGCACTGAAATGAGGTAAAACACTACCGGCCACGAAGGCGAGGGAGCTCCTCTTAATAAATTTTCTTCTTGAATTTTTAGGCTGGGACATCGGGATGTCGTTTAGGGTTTGCAATGAATGTAATCCTAAATATACCAAATAAGTGTCTTCCGCTTTTAAGACTCACGAAAAAAACTTTATTTTTGCCCTCCTGAAAAGATGGCCCCGTAGTTCAATGGATAGAATAGAAGTTTCCTAAACTTTAGATGCAAGTTCGATTCTTGCCGGGGCTACAAATAAATAGCAATAGCCTTTTGAAAAAAAGGCTTTTATTTTTTGGTAAGGTTAAAGGCCATCCACTGACTGCTTTAAACGGAAAACAAACGGCCATATAGGGGGCCGACGGCTCCGTACTTTTACCAAGGGCCCTTCTGCGAAGAACCTAATAAAATACAGCCCGTTTGAAGATTTAGACCAATGGTTAAGCGATGGTAACCTGTAGCTTCGGCCAGAATTTACCGGTTCGGGTAATGCCAACAGCAGTACTGAATCAACGACCAAAGGGATTCGCCGTATCCCTATAGTCTACGGGCATTTATTTCTCCAAAAGACACCTCTTTCAGACCGAATGGCCAGCACGCTCCTCAATAGACCATGTAACTAGCAAAAGCCGGTGAGACAAAACACGTGGTCCTTTCGGCAAACCCTATTTTTAGTCGTTTTTACACTATAGCGATAGATGATCTACAATTGGTTTGCCGTACCAACCCAACTTTTGACGAGACCTAGCTTTTTAGTTGGGGTGTTGCCTATGCGCTCAACATATAATATCAAATCAACATGTGGAACGAGCCGGACAAATGCCCTCCCCGTTTTCTCAAAAGCATAACAGAGATACCTTTCAATTTGAGCGCCAGCTTACTAGCGGATTTGCCGAGGTCAAAACCTCGAATCGATGGTGCCAATTCACACCGTCACTATTTAAAATTGTTCTAAATAAACTTGTGAGGTTTAAAATCAAGAAATATATTTGGTATCTATTTATAATTAGTCTAAATAAAAATAAATGAAAAAAATTACCATCTTATCAGCCTTTATGATGCTCACCTTTTTTACTTATGCACAATCGGGTGCAATCAAGGGAAAGGTCGTTACCCAACAAGGTTTACCCATATCCAATGCCAACATTATGATTGGGAATAGCGGAATGGGTACTATGACCAACGCGAACGGAGAATACCAATTACATCATCTAGAAGTGGGCGCACTTACCCTTAGAGCTTCTTATGTAGGTTTTACCCCGCTATCAGTAGAGGTCGTCGTGAAGCCCAATGCCATAACTATCGTGCCTGATATAATCATGCAGGAAAAGCAAGAACAACTTGATGAGGTAGTAGTTCAAGGGCGTCGGAACGAATATGTGGTACGGGAGCCTTCTCCTTCTTTACGGTTAAGAACGGAAATTGCGAAGCTACCGCAGAACATTCAGGTCATCAGCGGCGAATTATTACAAGACCAACAGGCTACGAGCATTATGGACGGTGTGATAAGAAATGTTAGTGGCGTTACTATGTTGGAACACTGGGGCCATTTTGCCCGTATTCATATGCGTGGCTTTAGGCTGCCTGCTTTTCGAAACGGGGTCAATGTTCAAGATTCATGGGGTCCGCTCTCCGAGGATATGGCCTTTGTCGACCGCATAGAATTTGTAAAAGGCCCGTCCGGTTTTATGATGGCGGCCGGGGAACCTGGAGGCTTTTACAATATAGTGACCAAAAAGCCCTCGGAGGAACGTATAGGAAAAGTTTCACTAAGTACGGGAAGTTTCGATTTTTATAGGGGCAGTTTTGATTTGGGAGGTAAACTAACCGATAACGGTAAACTATTGTACCGCCTCAATGCCCTATACCAAACAGGAGATAGCCACAGGGGCCATGAAGATTCGGAACGATGGGGGATTGCCCCAGCCTTGACGTATCGTTTCTCGGACAGGACCCAAATAACAACCGAACTGAACATTCAGAACGCTGAAAGCTATATCGGGGCGGCCTATGTCTTTGCACCTGTTGCCGATGGTTATGGAAGTCTAGATCGTAATTTCAAGTTTACCGATACCAATTACCCGGCATCGGAGATTCAACAGTTGACCTTTTTTACGAACCTAAGACATGATTTCTCGGAAAACTGGGGGTTTGAAACCCAATTTGCCTATCTGCGCTATGACCAAGAAGGCCAGTCGTTCTGGGCATGGTCGATTACCGACGGTGGCGATGCCGATAGGCGGGTAACCCAGTGGGATGCCCTTTCCGTGGGCAAATATTTTCAGACCTATCTCAACGGCAGCTTTAACACGGGTGCAATTACCCACAACATATTGGGTGGTTTTGACTATACCCAAAAGGTATACTGGGCCGATTTTTCCAATGTCGTTGCCATAGACGATGTCCCATTTAACATCTACAATCCCGTGTATGGCCAGGCTAATCCTTTGCCCTTTGATCGCTCCGATCCCATACAGTACCGCAACGGAGGGGAACCTTATAGTGGTAATACCTTGAGGTCGTACTATCTACAAGATGAAATTGGTTTTTGGAACGATAAAATTAGGTTCACTCTCGCTGGCAGGTACTCTGAACTTTTGACCCAAGGCAAGGAGGATCAGGACAACCAGTTTTCTCCCAGGGCAGGTATCAGTATCGATATTGTACCCACTCTTTCTGCCTATGCATTGTACGACCAGTCTTTTCTTCCGGCCAACGGGGTCGATTTTACCGGAGACACCTTCGACCCCATAGAAGCCGATGATGTGGAGGGCGGCGTTAAAAAATCATTTTTTAGCGGAAGGTTGAAAACCTCCTTGGGAGCTTACCGGATTACAAAAAAAAATGTACTGGTAACGGATCCCGAAAATCCAAATTTTTCGGTGCAGTTGGGAGAGGTACTGTCCAAGGGAATCGAGTTTGATCTGCAAGGCGAGGTAACCCCCGAAATCGATGTAGTCTTGAACTATGCGAACACCAATGTCGAAATTACCCAAGATACCGATCCGACCTTAATCGGGCAGCGGGTAGCAGGCCACGCCAAACATGTGACCAATGGATGGTTCAACTACGATTTTGCCGAAACCACCGCTCTCAAAGGGTGTGCGGCCTCTCTGGGCTATCAGTACCAAATCGACCGCTCCACCTGGGCCTGGGGCGCCGATAGTCAGTCCGATTTGCCCGATTATTTTCGGCTCGACGGGGCGCTATCATGGAAAAATGACAAGTTCAGGGTACAACTAAACGTGAACAACATATTGAACGAATACCTCTACGCAGGGGCCAACTATGGTACCTACCTGTACTGGCAGTCAGAACCGGGTATTAATGGAAGGGTGTCCCTCACCTATAATCTTTAGGAATTTAGCAACCGAATTTTCGACTTTTTCCTTTTAACAACAACTCCATGAACTATAAAAAAAGTATACTCACCCTTCATAAAATCCTTGGTCTGGCCACTGGAATCGTTGTCTTCATCGTGGCGGTTACCGGGTGTTGTTGGGTATTCAAGGAAGAAGTCGAAAGCCTTTCGGACGGGTATAAAAAGGTAGTTCCAATACACCGACCCATGCTAACGGCCACAGAGGCAAAAACCATGGCTAAAACGGTATTTCCAGATCGTGCCGTACATGGAACCGTGTTTAAAAAGGCCGACGATGCGCTTGAGGTCATTTTTTACGAACGCGAACCCGAATTTTACCGAAGCGTGTTCCTGAATCCGTATACCGGTGAAATTATAGAGGTAGAGGACCATCTTTCAGGCTTTTTCGCTTTTATTCTAAAGGGGCACATGCGCTTGTGGCTACCAAAGCAACTGGGCGAACAGGTAGTTGGTATATCGGTTGTGTTGTTCGTTCTTATTTTAGTTTCCGGCTTTATCCTTTGGATGCCCAAAAAAAGGCAACACCTCAAACAGCGCCTTCGGTTCGATTGGAAAGCGACGACCCGCTGGAAGCGAAAAAATTTTGACCTTCATTCCATTATCGGATTTTACGTCGGTTCCCTGTCCCTGATCTTGGCACTTACCGGTCTGGTCATGTCGTACCATTGGTTTCAGTACGGGCTCTACAAGACGGTCGGGGGTCAAAAGGAAGTTACCTTTTCAGTACCCAAAAATAGTAGTACTAACGTGGTTCAAAATACCGATGTTCTACCGATCGACAAGTTAGTTCCTCTGCTCAAAAAATCCGCACCTGAGGCCGATAGTTTTGAACTTCACTATCCTTACGACGATACTTCGAGTATTTATGTGGAAGTTTCCAATAGCGAAGGACTGTACTATAATACAGACTATAGATACTTTGACCGGTATACGTTGCAAGAGATACCATCCGGTACCATTTATGGCAAGTACACCGATACGGATGCTGCCGATAAGTTGTTGCGTATGAATTACGACATACATATCGGGGCCATTGGGGGTATCGCGGGAAAAATTATTGCCTTCCTGGTAAGCTTGCTTACGGCCAGTTTGCCCATTACTGGAAGTCTTCTATGGTACGGTCGCCGCCATAAGAAGAAAAAAAAGCAGGCCACGACCTAATTATGGGATGGAAACATTGCTCCGCGCACCTTTTTTGCAAATGGAAAACCAATTGATGAACCAAAAAGAAATTGCTTATGAATGAGATACATATCCTTTACCAAAACCCATTAGGCATCGCCTTTAGGTGGAAAAATAATGTGTCAAAAGATGACAAAAAGATACAACTCGTCTTCAGGGACACAGGTCTCTTGCTCGATAAAAGTGAATTGGCCGAATTCTCCCTAAACATAAAGGAGGCAATGAAATCGGAGCCACTCTGTAACGATTGTAAACAGAACCACGACTGCCGTGCCCTGCTCTTGGAAACCCCCTTTCCCTCACTTAGTTTTGCGGTTAGCCATAAAGAATTGACCGAAATTGACGATTTGGTGGTGGGCACCATGTTTCAATTGCAATTGGATGGTTTTTTGGATGGTATTTTATAACATCCGCTCTTAAGTGGTATATGCAGGGGTTTCCCATGGAGAACCTATTTTCACAACTCCGGGACTGAACGAATGATACTCGGACCACTTGTTGTTGTAACGGCCCGGTCGTACTAGGCCACCAAAGAATATTCAAGAAGAGAGTAAAGGAGAAATTTTAGCAAAGAAGAATTCACAGGGGCACCTTTTTGTAGGCCAGAACCTCGGTTCGCCCTGGGGCATTCCCCGTATGACTATTCGCTTTCTATAGAAGTAACTATCATTTTGAACCGTTCATTGGCCTCAATGGAGAAAGCCGTTTGTCGGGGAATGAGTATGGAGTCTCCCTGCTTTAAGAAAGTTGAATTTTCATCTAAAACGACCTCAGCTTTGCCTTCGATAATGTAAATGAATCTACTGACCGAAGATTTTTTATACAATTTCACCTTGCCATAGTCAAAGACCAAGACCTGAATAACACACCCTTTCTGGACTTTTATATTTTTGGTTACAATGGCATTCGATCCGTAATCAAGCAATTCCGCTAAATTAAAGGTTCTAGATTCTTCAAATTCCGCCTTGTTCATAATGTTAATGAATACTTTGAAAGGCTATTCTGCTCTTTTTTTAGCGTTCTTTTTCGCTTTTTTAGCCGCCTTTTTTTCTTTAGGAGTGCTCGAAGCTGCCGTTTTATCGGATTTTTGTTTCCCCTCTTTTTCTTTTGACATAGTTTCTATTTTTTAAATTGAATTGTTACACATCCCTTGCCCTACCGGGCCATAAGCAATAGGAACAAGACCAAGGTCAAGAATAACATACATTTTCTCATTGCCCTATTTGCTGTTAGCGCCCTACTTGGAGGGGGACTCATTAAAAAAAGTAAATAATGCTCTGTTTGGCCTTCGTTGATGAAGGTACAAGCAGGCCATCTTATTTGCTAGTTTGAATAGTGACCAGTGCTAAATTTTTCTCAAAAGCTCTTTCCCGATCGGTTTCCGAGCTTCCATTGTAAAAAGCCGACCTGAAGAAGTTTCTGAATTTTGTGAAACCCCCATAGGCCCAACTGTTCCCTTTCCAAATATCCATATCCTATTTTCTTATGTAATTTATAGTGTTATAAAGGTCGGCATTTGATAGGGGGCCTTTACTACATAACTATTCATAAAAGTTATATAAATCACTTGTTTTCTAGGAAAAAGAGAGGCCTGCTTTGAGGGGAACTAATGATCAAAGGCCAAATACAGCTAGGTATTCGTCATTATCTAGGTATCGGATCGGAGCAAATGTCTTTTTGAATGTTTGCCAAAATTGTACGATGGTCCCTCCATTTTTTTTGGGACGATCTTTGAAGGTATAGTTAATAAGTTACGGCGGTACTAGTGAATTATCGTATCTTGGGGCATAGCTATTTTGATAAGTAAAATTACCGTACCTGTTGGTGAATGGGTTTTTTAAATAGCGATGCGTCATACCTTTTTCTAGTGGGTCAAGAGAGTTCCATTACCGCCAATATTTCTTACAGAATGCTATAAAAAAGGGGATAGACCCCTATGCTGCTTACACCGTTCCGCTTCCCTAAGAATTCTAATATAAAGCGCTCATGTTCCTTTACGTCAAATATATGGTAAGTCTGCGCTGCAAGATGGTGGTTCGGCAAGAGCTACAAAAGCTCGGCCTTCAGTACGTCCATATAGAACTAGGAACGATTGAGATTTTAGAAGAGATTACCGAGGTTCAAAGAGCACAGTTACGAAAGAACCTAAAAGCTTATGGCTTGGAACTGCTCGACGATAAGCGCAAGATCATCATAGAGAAGATCAAGGCTGCAATCATTACTATGGTGCACCATAGCGATGAATTTCCAAAAGTGAATTTTTCGGAGTATATCAGTGAAAAACTCGGCTACGACTATACCTATTTGGCCACGATGTTTTCTGAAGTTAAAGGAATCACTATTCAGCAGTTCATTATCATACACAAAATAGAACGGGTCAAAGAACTCTTGCTCTATGATGAACTCAACCTAACGGAAATATCCTATAAGCTACGTTACAGCAGTGTTGCGCATTTATCGAACCAGTTTAAGAAGGTTACAGGGCTCACCCCTTCGTACTATAAAAAGTTAAAAAAGAAGCGCTTCGGAAACCTGGAAGATCTTTAGGCGGTTGTGCTACCTACGAGTGACCCAAGCCTTCCTCCCAAAACATACCAACGTTGCGTTGACGATACGTTGTTCGATCAAAACATTGTAGAAGGTGGCAATAGGGGGTAAGGCCTAGAACTATTTGATGCGCCTTTGAAGGTATGGAGCCCATTCTTCTTTGAGGTGTTGAATGCCCTTTATTTAGTTGGAACAGCCTACTAAAGGCTGCGGAGAGGTAAACCTAAGTTCATAAGCGACTTTAGGAAGGTATACTGAAATATCCCTAGTCCGATTTTCCGGTCTCCTTAGGATACAAGTACTATCCGCTATCTTGAGGGGATGGGATACCTGACTTTTTAGGCCACTCCGGGTTCAAGGGGAGTCGTGAGTACTTTATCCGGAGTGATGGGCAAATCCCTGAACCGTTGCCCGGTCGCATTGAAAATAGCATTGGCAATAGAGGCCGCCACACTGGTGATGCCCAGTTCACCGATGCCTTTCACGCCCATCTCATTGGCGATTTTGTCTTCCTCTGGCAAAAAGACCACGTCGATGTTCGCCAGATCAAGATTTACCGGCACGTGATAGTCCGCTAGGGACCGCGTGATAAAGTTGCCGTGGGTCGGTTCTATATCGGCCTTTTCGGCGATGGCCATCCCTGCGCCCATGGTGAGGCCACCAATAATTTGGCCAAAAGCCGTTTTGGGATTCAGTATTTTTCCTGCGGCCCCCACATTGACCATCCGCTTTATACGGAACATGCCCGTATCTTTATCGACCCAGACCTCCGCAAAGTTGGCCCCGAACGAAAACACGGAATGCTTGTCAAAAGCTTCCGAAGGTGCCGCGGTTCCCATGGCCTCATAACTGGAGAGTCCGTTTTCTGACATCAATGCTTGCAGGCCGCCATTCGAACTGGATGTACCGGACTTCGATTGTAGCTCCTTCATCAGGTTCTGGCAGGCTACCCGTACCCCGTTGGAATACGAGGCCGCCCCCCAAGAACCTCCCGAACCGGGGGTTACGGGATAATCGGTATCGCCCAAGGCTACGGTAATATTTTCGGCCGGAATATTCAAATATTCCGAGGCGGTCTGGGTGAGAATGGTATAGGTGCCTGTGCCTATATCGGTACCGTCCATTTGAACGGTGGCCCACACGTTACCGTTCTTGAGTTCAGCGATTACCTTGGCGCTGGTTTCCCGGTAGGGCGACCGTCGCGAGGCCCCGCTCACTCCGTGGCCGATCAGCCAATTACCCTGTCGATTGGTTCTGGGTTGGCTCTTGCGCTGGTGCCATCCGAACTTCTCGGCCCCTATGCGTAAGCTTTCGTTCAACAACCGTGACGAAAAGGGTTTGCCCGCCCCTTGATCGATCTGTGTATCGTTTTTTATCCGAAAGTCGATCGGATCCATCTTGAGTTTCCACGCCAATTCGTCCATGGCACTTTCGAGGGCAAAGCTACCGGTAGCCTCCCCGGGTGCCCGCATGGAGTTCGGGCATTGAATGTTCAGCGGTATGAGCCTATGCGTGATGGCATTGTTCGGGGTCTTGTACAGCATCTTGGAAACATTGCCGCAGGCTTCGTAATACTGTAATTGCGTGGCACAATGTGACAGGGTGTGGTGCGCAAGGGCGGTCAGTTCCCCATTGGTTTTGGCACCTAGCCGCATCTTTTGCTCATCGAACTGCCGCATGCCCACATTGGTGAACATCTGTTGTCGGGTAAGCACGATCTTCACCGGCCTCTCCAACATGCGGGCGGCCATGGCCGCCATGATCACGTGCTCGTGAATACGGAGCTTGGACCCAAAACCACCGCCCACATAGGAGGAGATGATCTGTACGTTCTCCTTGGGTATCCGAAACGTGTCCGCGATGGCGGTACACGACTCGTCCAAAATCTGTTGGCTGGCAAACATTTTGACCTTGTCACCCTCCCAGCTTACGAGGGCCGCGTGCAGTTCCATGGGCTGCTGTACCTCGATGGGCGTCGTATAGGTGGCTTCGACGGTAACGTCCGCTTCCTGCATGCCCGCTTCCATATCGCCACGGCTAAAGTCGGCATTGTCGTCGGGTTTGTACGCCTTTTCCCGATGGGCGTCCCATAGAATATCGGGCGTATCTTTCTCATAGCTCACCTTGACCAACCTACGGGCATACTGCGCCTGTTCAAAGGTTTCGGCCACTACACAGGCTACATATTGCCCGTAATAGTGTATTTCCCGATCTTGAAAAATCGGCATGACCGTCGTAAGGGTAAACGGGGGGCGGTCATTGCCCAAGGTTTGTAGGCGGTTGACATTTTTATAGGTAATCACTTTGAGCACCCCTTCTTGCTGTTCGGCCTCGGTCGTATCGATCGCGGTAATCCTTCCTTTGGCAATGGTGCTGTTGACCCCTAGGGCATAGCACATGTTTTCTGCCGGAAATTCGGCGGAATATTTGGCCTTCCCCGTCACTTTTAATCGTCCCTCGACCCTATCGATGGGGTTTCCTAGGGCAGCTTCGTTCATCATTTTCATAGTTTGCAGGTATTGTATTATGCCTTTCTTTCAAAAGCCTGGGTTAAACTTCGTACGATGGCCTTTTTGCCCATCTCTATCTTATATGCATTGTGTTTCAGGGGTTTCGCATCGCGCATGGCGATTTCCGCCGCTTCCGTAAAATTGTCGGAGGTAGGTTTTTTGTTCCTTAAAAAATCTTCCGAAGCGATAAGTTTCCAAGGTTTGTGGGCTACGGCCCCCAGGGCCAGGGCTACATCGGTAATCATACCGTTGTTGAGCTCGAGCCCGGCCGCTACCGAGGTCATGGCGAACGCATAGCTGCTGCGTTCCCGGATCTTTAGGTAATAGTAGTGGTCCGAAAATTTAGGGGCGGGCAGTTCGATGGCCGTAATGAGTTCGCCCTTTTTCAGGGTATGGTCTTTTTCCGGCCTATCGCCGGGCAACCTGTGGAAGTCCGTAAAAGCGATGGTCCGTTCGGTACCGTCGGGCTGCCGTACCTGTACTTTGGCCTCGAGAGCGGCAAGGGCCACACACATGTCCGACGGGTTGGTGGCCACACAGCTTTCGCTCCATCCGAAGATGGCGTGGTTGCCGTTCATACCTTTAAGCGCACCGCAACCGGAGCCCGGTTCCCGCTTGTTGCAGGGCATGGACGTCTCGTAAAAATAGGGGCATCGGGTGCGTTGTAAGAGGTTGCCGCCATTGGTGGCCATATTGCGGATCTGGGCCGTCGCCGCAGAAAGCATGGCCATGGTCAGCAAGGGGTAGTGCTTACGGATATCGGGGTGGTTCGCCGTATCGCTATTGTTTTTCATGGCGCCTAGGGAATATCCGCCGGACGCCGTTTTGGTGATCTCTTGATGGGCCAGATCGGCCACTTCGATAAGGTGCGAGGGACGCTCCACGTCTTCCTTCATCAGGTCGATAAGGTTGGTGCCGCCGCCCAGATAGTGGGCTTTTTCGCTGGATGCCGAGGCCGATAGGGCCGCTTCGATCGTTTCGGGTGCTATAAAGGTAAAGGGTCTCATGGATTATCTTTTTATGATTGGGCCTGTTGCATTTGTGCCGTGGTGGCAAATTCCCACTTGGGGGCCTGTTCTTGGCCGGTATGTACTTCCTTGATGGCCTGTACGATATTGTTGTAGGCCCCGCAGCGACAGATGTTGCCCGACATGCGTTCGCGTATCTCCTCTTCGGAGAGTTCGAGGTTCTTGGGGACCTCGGTGAAGTCTTCGGACACATAACTGGCCTCCCCATTTTTGGCCTCGTCCATCAGGGCGACGGAAGAGCAGATCTGCCCCGAGGTACAATACCCGCATTGAAAGCCGTCGTGTTTGAGAAAGGCCGCTTGCATGGGGTGCAGCTGACTGCCCTCGGCGAGCCCTTCGACGGTGGTGATCTCCTTGTCTTTGCAGGTCGCGGCCAAGGTAAGGCACGAGAGTTTGCGTTTGCCATCGATGATGACGGTACACGCCCCACATTGCCCGTGGCCGCAGCCTTTTTTCGAGCCGGTGAGCTGTAGGCGCTCCCGCAGGGCATCGAGCAAGGTCATACGCGAATCGATACGTAGGGGTTTCACGGTATTGTTGATCTTAAGGTTGACCTGTACTTCATTGAGCAGGGCCTGAATTTCGGCCACCACCTCGTCGGGGGTGGACTTCCCAAAAATTTCGGAGCTCAGGCTAGGGGCGAACAGCACACTGAGGCTGGCCGCCGAAATACGGCCTAGAAAACGTCTTCGGGACTCGCCATGCAGGCCGAGGTCGTCCAAGACCTGTGCCTCGTCTTCGGTCAATTGGGGTTCGTTGGGGCTTTTATCGGATGTACACATAGGAAAAGGGTTAGAATTGAAAAGGACTTCTTAAGAAGTTAGAAAGTATACACCCATTTTTAGATACATGGGTGTTGAAACCGACATAAGATTAACGGGATACATCAAAGCGTGATACAATTTTCTTCAACTAATGGGAATAGGGCGCAACCGTTGAACCGGTTTTTTGATCATTTGATAGACAAACCCGAATAGTCTACGGGGTAGTTTCCTACATTGTAGGGATAGGGCAAATATGATCAATGATCATATTCCTATGTTAGCTACAATAAATTGCATAATGAAAAGGATATTCATATTAATTCTTTGGTGTACAGTTATTACAACGGTTTATGCCCAACAGGAACCCATTGAGCAAAACGAGAATATTAATCTCTATGCTTTTATTGGGGAAAAAATATCGGTAAACGAATTTGAACAGAGACCATCAATCGAATGGATCATTGGACTAAATGGAGATTCAGCTAAAATCGAAAATATTCCGTTTGACCAAGGATTTATTGCTAAGTATAAGGTGATTGCAAACATCTTCAATAAGTTAGAAACGGATACCATTGAATTCAAGGCCTTTGACCATTATGGAAGACCTAAATTTGTGAAAAATAAGTACGTACTTCTTTATTTATCTTTCTCCGAAGAAGACAGTACATACTATCACCAAAAATATCAATTTGATGAAGTAAAAAGACATAAGGGTCAGTGGACAGGTAAGGACAGAAAATCACTTAAAGAACTATTTGAGATCAAAAAGAACGGGGTTTTCAAAAATCGAGGAATTTTTTAAAATGTAGCTAACATTTCATAAAACAACCATGCCTTTACATATCCGGACTGGAAAGGTAATTCCATTCTATAAATTTGTGTCCTATCGGACACATTTGCAATTTTAACCAAAGGCACGGTGGTTATCGTGTCGTTGCCAGTAATTAAAATGAAAAACGGACAAATTAAAATTTTACTCTTCCCAATAATTGCTTTAACTATTTCTTGCTCGACACACAAAGGACTGATTAAAAAAGAAAAAACAGATTTTGGAACTATAAAATACTATGTACAAACTGATTCAAATCATTTTGATTACATCGACAGAAAAAAGGACAAGCGGATTTTAATAAGAGTTGACAACTCTATTTATTATAGTATCTATTATGACTATATCGCTAAACATACAAAACAAGATAAAGCTTTGGGTTATTGGTTATTTTATGGAGAAGTTCCAAAAGAAACGCACGAGCCAAAATCCTATAAAAAATTATCGGAACTGGACTCATTGGTACTATCTCGGTCGGACGAAATTTTGGACTCATTAAAATGGACTAATTTTAAACGTTGGAACGGAGCAACAGCTTTTCAGATTGAGGTCGTTTACTATCACGGATTCCCTAAAAATGAAAAATTTAAACCTTACTAAACGGAATAAAAAACTAATGGCAACAAAATGTATAATCAATTGCTGGCGGATTTCCCTGCCGGAAAATCCTGCAATCGATTATTCACAATACTAGAGGGCGATTACCGTTCTAAATATCGCAACTGATCATACATAGACCGTTACAAATAATTTAGAATATGATAAAAAAACTTATCCCATTATTGATTTTGATGATCCTATCTTGCAATAATGATGATTCACAAAACAATTCTAATAAAGACAATATATTGAATTTCTCCTTTGTGAAAAACATCAATACAAATCTCACTCAAGATGTAAAAGGTAAAATCGACTACATCTCCAATACAGTAACACTAAAATTACCCTTTAATACAGATATTACCGAATTAATTCCAAGTATTGAACTTCCAGAAGGAGCGTCTATTTCACCATCCGCAAGTACTACTCTTAATTTTTCCGATCCAATAACTTTCACGCTAAAAATAAAAAATGAAATTATTAAAGAATATGTTGTATCAGCGATTGTGGACGATATTTCAATGAATATGAATACTTCTGGAGAATTTTTAGAAACTGTTTATTACAGTCCTTTTAATTCTACAGACGATTTAATCGAAATTATAAAATATGATAGCGAAAAACCCATTGCAAGATTTCGAGAAGTATTTAACAATAATTTCAATTCATATGACGAAATATTCGTCGAACCAATATATGCTCGAAATATCGAACTCTTTGAATATGGATCCAATAACAAAGTATCTAAAGTTAAGGAATTTCCCTTTTGGAAACTTGAAGAAGGGTATGAATTCAAATTTGAAAATAATAAAGTTTTTACTTTCAATAAGACTACAGGTAGTCTTATTGATGTAACAAATAATTCTTCGTACTCAATATCAAAAACTGTAAATTATGACAATGAAGACAAAGTGGTTTCTTCAGTTTTAGTTCATGAATGGGGCGCCCAGTCGTACCATTATCAATTTAATTCTTCAAATGAAATAGAAAGCATAAAAGGTGGGGATCAGGCTATTGATTTTAAATATTCGGAGGGGGTCATTGAATTATGGTATGATACTTTTCCTCACACAAGTGTCCGTGCTCATAGTGGTTTTCTTAATGGTCATCCATTATATGGCACCGGTAGTTACCCTCCTAAGGTAGAACTCGCAAATAATCCGGAATATAATTTATTTTTAAAATATGGTTTAGCACGCTATGGAAATTATATGCCATACAAGCCGTTTATCGAAGCCTCAGGTGAATTTTTAGATCAAATTGAGGGAACTGAAAGATATGTAAATGAGGTAAATAGTTTTAAATACCCTATAATGGTGACAGAAATTAAGAATAAAGCTGAGAGAACTGTGGGATACTCATACCGATAATTAAAACTATTTGTAACACAACCAATAAACAATACGGGTTTTAGTCTTAATCGCTGGGTTTGCATATTTTTATGAAGTCCTCAAAATCTTTATCCTCGAAGCGTCGGGGTCGAGTTTAACAGGACTAAGAAATAAAGAAAACAAAAAGATTTCGCTATGTGCGTCGGGGGAACGTCCGTTGCGTGTCCGTCCCATACTGTTCATAGCTACAACGTTGTGGGTAATTAGGACAAATACGGCATTCCTTTTCCAAATTCAACAAAACTCTTTAAGCTTTCTGTAACGAATCTTTCCCAAGCAGGCCAACATATTTCGTAGCAATTTAATTCTGGAACAAGTCCACTATGAGTAAAGTTTAAAATAGTTTCATTTTGACTTTTCTCTTCCAAATTCCATTCAACTTTGGTTCCAATCCATTCCTTTTCAATTCCATCATAACCCGTATGAATATGCTTTGCATCTATACATTGCCAAACAATTTTCGAATTCGGTTCAAATTCTGAAATTTCAAATTTCCAAAAAGTTTTATCAAAACTTGTGGTAAACTCATCACCTGATTTTGAAACGGCAGAATTAGTGTTACCCCACCACTCTTGAACTGACTGGGCTATCGCGTTAAATACAGCTTCTGAACTAGCTTCAATTGATACACTTGTAGTATAAGACATAAATTTTATTTTGCAATTTGTACTTGCATTTTACAAGTACAAATATACAAAAGAGCTTTTATTATGCAAGTGCTTTTCGTAACTTTGAAAAATGGAAGAACAAAAAAGAAGGTCAGATTGCCCGATAACATTATCTCTGGACATTTTCGGAGATAAATGGACTCTTCTAATTCTTCGAGATTTCATTTTTTTTGACAATCGCCATTTCAACCAATTGGTTAGTATAGAAAGTATATCAACAAATATTCTTACTGATAGACTTAATAGACTTTTAGCCAACGGAATTATTAAAAAGGAGATTGATTCTAATAATAGGTCTGCTTATGTATATTCATTGACAAAAAAAGGTCTTGACCTTGTTCCAATCGTTATGGATATATATCGTTGGGGTGCTAATTATACCGAAAAGAATAATGCGGAAAAGGACTTCAAAAAGAAGATAGATTCAGATTATGATAAAACGGTTGAAGAAATAAAAAATAGATTAATAACTACCCACAACATTGTGTATAAGTAATAGCGGCCTAAGCGATAAGACGAAAGTACAAACATAAAACAAAGGTCAGTGCTAAACTGAAAAGTTAGCGAGTAGAAATCCGCTACTACTCATACACGAGGCCGTTATACACAATTTGATTCGCAAACTAGTTAAATATGGGGTTTTAGTATTTCTAGGATTAATGATGCTAAATCCTATAATTCCTATTGGAGATTATTGTGGAGGATTAATCAGTGTTTTAAACTTCTTCGTATTTGCAGGACTTTTAGGATTATCACTACTTATTATCACTATAGTTGATTTAATTCAATTAAGGCGTAAGAAAAAAAAATTTGACTTTATACCTTTAATTTTAACTCTAGGTTTCGGCATCTCGTTTTTTGTAATTTTTGAAAACAAAGAACACAAGTTTTGGACGAATCAGACCTTGGCAGGAATGGTTCTCAAAGATGGTACACCCAAGTCTGGAGCTCTTCGTCTATATGAGAATGGGAGTTTCGCTGCAACATACTATCATGCCGACTATAGCTGTACCTTTCAAGGAGATTACGAATTGAATCAAAATCGATTAGTCCTAAAGCGAGACGATTTGGTAACTCAGACAGACAGTCTATTTGCAACTGAATATCTATTGATTAGGAAGGATAGTATGTTGAAACCGACAAATGAAAATTTCGAAAAGATTGATATCCGAGAAATTAATTAAAGTAAACAATGTATAACATCGGGTATACCTCATGGCCAAACGCTTGGTCATTTTTTATTAAATTGAAGCAAACAAAAAATACCTGGCGCTTGCCACAGAGGCATACCCCAGGCCGTTGGCTGTAATGTAAAACGACATTCTCGAAAACAATGAAAATGACTCAATCTGCACTCATAATTTTAAACTTTACAGAGATTAGGAGAAGAAGCATAAAACTTTGGGAAGGACTTCCTGAAAGCTATTACAATTGGAAACCTGATGAAAAAGCAATGACTGCAATAGAAATGGTTAGACACGTTTTGGAAGCCGACTATGGATGGAATATAGTAATCAATAATGGAGGTATGACAAATTATCAAACACCCTGGAAAAATCGACCATTTATTAGCGTTGCTGACGAACTTGAATTTGCTGAAACTTACAGGAATACATTCCTAGAAAGCGTTCGCCAATTTTCGGATAAAGAATTAAACGAAACGAAAATCATTCACCCCGGAAATGGAGATAGAAAAACCCTTGGAAAATATTTATTACGGATTGGGTATCATGAATCAGTTCACGCAGGACAATTCCTTTCATATTTGAGAGCAATGAAAATTAATCGCCCAGAGATATGGGATTAAAAGTAAAAAACACTACAGTCAACAACACCTATAAGCAATGCCCTTCGGGACACTGCGCATAGCCAAACCGTTATGGGCAATAATCACTCTTTGATAACGTTTTTTCGAATTTGATTGGAGAATTTCACAAAATTGCACAGGTATTAAATTTTTGATTTTCAATTTATTACAAAAACGTTACTCAGAATATAAAATCCAGAAAAATTGGAAAATGATTTCATAATAGAAAAGCCATTCAATAATTACCTTCAAACGTGGGTGGACTATTATTTTTTCATTGAAATTCCTGTCAATAAACTGAAACTTAACGAAGAATTTATTTTCCCTTTTCCTCGAATTACTTTCGGATATTTTTTTGAACATCCGTTTTTAGTTACCAATCATTCCACAAACGAAAATTATAGTGCCGAAATGATTATTTCGAGAATTTCGACCAACCAGATTTCAATAAAACCGCTTACAGACAAGGTGAAAATTATCGGAGCACACATAAAACCCTATGCTTTGGCTCTGCTGACAAATGACAACATTTCCGAAAAGCCTTGGATAATAAAAACAGAGGATTTATTTAAAAAGGAAGCCAAAAGATTTAAGAAAAAAATTGACAGTTGTTCCAATCCGAAAGAAATGTTTACGGAGGTTGAGAATGTTTTTTTAAGTTCGGTTTTAACAAAGGATTTGAGTATTGTTATTAGTGCAATTGATTTGATAGAAGAAGAAAAAGGAAATATTTCCATTTCAAAATTATCGGAAAATACAGGTGTTTCAACACGGACTTTGCGTAACCATTTTTACAAATCTGTTGGCTGCTCCCCAAAGGAATACATTATGTTAGTTAAGTTAAGGCAATCCATCTATCAAATGAAATATTCGCCCGACTCCCTGACTTCGGTTTCCTACTCACAAAACTTTGCCGACCAGGCACATTTTACCAATACCGTTAAGAATATCATCGGAACTCATCCAAAAGAAATTAGAAAAAATTTACCCAATTTCCGATTCTTACAATTTTAGGCTATTTGATTAAGCGAGCTTTGTCTTAACAAACTTTAATACAATAAGATAATGAAACGCAAAACCATTGTAAAAGCCCATATTATCGCAACTTCCATTGCCGTATTGACCATCGGTTGTTTTTTCAGCTTTTCCCTTATTGCCGAAATAATTGGAAATCAAGAATTTATCAAGCAAGTAAAAACAGGAATACTGTATTGTTTGCCTGTTCTTTTGTTTGCAATGCCAATATTGGGAATAACGGGCAAAAAACTTGCGGGAAAGTCCCAAAGTCCAATCGTTGCAACAAAAATGAAACGAATGAAATTTGTTGCATTTAACGGAATTATACTCATCTCATTGGCAATTTACCTATATTTTAGAGCCATTAATAATAACATTGATAGCACATTTTTGTATGTACAAATCATCGAATTACTTTTTGGAGCTATTAACTTGACATTGATAGGATTGAATATAAAAGCCGGAATGAAACTTTCGGGTAGAATAAAAATAAATACTGCCCATAACATGGTATAAGTGTAATGCGGGCGAAAGTGCTAAATTTGAACTTAGAATCATTAACAAACATATCGGCAAAGTGGAAAGTGTAGGCTTCGCAATCCCGTACTACACTTATACTTTACCGTTATGACACATTAAAACCAACCTATGAGCATTAAAATAAAAATGGTTTTATTCCCTTTGTTTTTGTTTTTAGCTGTTTCAATAAATGGACAGAACATAAACCAACAAATCGAATCGTTCCTTAACCATCTAAATTCAGAGGATTTCTCTGGTGTAATCCTTGTTGCAAAAAATGGCAGCGTTACCCAAAAAAGAGCTTACGGACTTGCCAATATAGAATACAACGTCGAAAATAAAATCGACACCAAATTCAACATTGCATCGATTACCAAAATGATTACGGCGGTCGCTACTTTGCAACTCTACGAGAAGGGGAAAATCGATTTAAAAACTTCAATAGGCAAATATCTTCCTGACTATCCAAACAAACTTGTCAGAGACTCGGTAACGGCACACCAACTTCTCACCCACACCTCGGGACATAACAACAATTTGGATTTTTGGAAAAACAACAATCTTGATTATCAAAATGTATCAGATTTCGCAAAACTCTTTGCCAATGACACCTTATTGTCAAAACCTGGAACGAAATATGATTACAGCGCTTCTGGATTTGTAATCCTCGGACTTTTGATTGAGGAAGTTAGCGGAAAGAGTTACTACGAATACGTTAAAGAAAACATTTTCTTGCCTGCAGGGATGAAAAACACCACCGAACTTGAAATTGATTCCATTATTTCAAACAAGGCAAGTGGCTACACATCTTCTTTCGGTCAAAAAAACACCTTAAAACGAAATGACTACTACCTTTCAAAAACATCGCCAGCTGGATTTCATTATTCCACCGCAGAGGATTTATTTAAATTTTCCAAGGCATTGCAAGATGGAACGCTTTTGAAAAAAACAACTACGGAGTTAATGTTTGAGCCAAAAGTGAAAGGCTACAATACACATCTGGGTTATGGAATTGATATTGACCAAAGATATAATCAAATTATCCAAGGTCATAGTGGAGGTTGGTACGGCATTCATTGCGAATTGATGGACTTTATGGACGATAATTATACTGTGGTTATCTTATCGAATATCGATGACGGTGGCAAAAAAGGTGCATCATTGGTCGCAGACTTTTTTAAACAAACTATTGCGGACAAAAAGTCTGAATAGCTAACAATAACGTGGCATAACAACGTATAAACGCAATAGCGGTTAGAAGTGACAAAACGAAACAAAAAGTATAAATTTAAGGTCAGTTATAAGCCGAAAAGATAGTGCGTGAAAACCGCTACTGCGCTTATACAAAACCGTCAGACCGTCTTAAAACCCCCATTTTTGAGTTTCGTATTAGGTACCTTCGAAAAATTTTAAATACGGCCATCTCATGGGGTCAAGACGAGTTTTGAGACAGACTGCCGTTAGCATCAATCACTAAAAAAAATGACGCCAAAATGAAAAATATTCTGATAATAGTTCTATTGATGTCCCATCTGTGTTCATGTTCGCAATCTCATGAGATTGCCGGCGAATATGAGAAAGTATCAAACAGTGGGTCGGTTCAATCTTTATTGAAACTACACCCAGATGGCACTTTTCACTTCGATTCATATTCTGTTAGACAAATTGAGGGGCCAAACCTAAGAATTACCTCACCCGGCAAAGAAAACTTACCTGCCGAGCCCAGTATTAGTGGAAAAGGAAAATGGAGCGCCGAAAATGACATCATTTATTTCACAACCAATGGAGATACCGATGTAGACCATAATTACCCATTAAATTTCAATGATACCAAGGCTAAATTCAAAAATGAATCCTCTAATAATTCGTCCGAAGAAAAAGCTATCGCAAAGTTGGAATTCTTGGAATCAGGTATTTTCTGGATTGATGGACTTGAATTGAAAAAGAAAAATCCATAATGTAATACAGCATTGTCCCAATCAGAACTTCAAAAAATTGTGAGAGCCTAAACAATTTAAGCCTTATGCCCAACTTTGAAACTTAAAAGGCACACCATACATCCCGCCATTGATTCCAAGCCGGAGGGATTTTCAAAAACCGATTAGGTGATTTACTACCGAACAGGGGACAAATCGGATTTTTCAAACCACGGTAGAACGTTCATAAAGTCTGCCAATAATAGGCATATCGCCAAAAAATCATTATGGATAATTAAAAGTTTTATCGGACACTACTTACTTTTAGGTTCTAAATAAAGTCGATTGAAATCTTTTGTATTTGGTTTAACAGTAATTCTGTTTTTGGTAAGTGACTGCACTAGAGGTCAAGAACTACCGGAACGGGTTGTAAATGAAAATGCGCAATTCTGGATTTCCACAAATAATGTATTTAGAATTGCCAATCGCTGGGCAATACTGAATGATATCCATATACGCAGAAATAACTTTTTAGCAGATTCTAATTTTTATTTCCTCCGCGTTGGCGGCCAATACTATTTAAATGCCAATCTTCGTTTGGCAACAGGGTATGCGCACCTTTGGTTAACGCCAACCGGGGATTGGGACAATTTTCAGAACGAGAACAGAATTTACCAACAGTTGAGCGTATCGAAACGTTATGAAAGGATGAACGCTTTGTTCAGGATTCGATTGGAGCAACGCTTTTTCAATAATGTGCAGGATGGCCAATCCTTGAATGACGATTTCTTTGTCAACCGTATTCGATTTCTGGTGAGCGCTGGATTTCCCTTTAAACAGGACGGGGCTACAGAATTGATATTGGCCAATGAAATACACCTGAATTTTGGCCAGGATGTGGTCTTCAACACATTCAACCAAAACAGGTTGACCATTGGTGTAAAGCATAAGCTGAGCAGGCATTGGAAGGTAGATTGCGGATATATGATGGTATACCAGCAGCTCGCCGCAGGCAATGTCTACAATTTGAACCATACCTTGCGCCTGTTCTTTTACGGCAGCTTTGATTTCAGGAAAAACAAGAATGTACCGTTCAACGAGGTACGGCATGGGGAAGAATAAAACAATAGGACGGAAAGGTATTTTCAGCGTTAAAGTTGTATTGATTCGGCTTGAAAAGTGCCAAAAAAAGTCTGAATAAAGGATTGCGGATAAAAGAAGATGATTAGGATTTGTTAAAATCAATTAATATAACTGAACGAATCGAAACACCTTTAATCGGAAATGGCAAGCGGATTTAATCGATTCTCAATCTTTAAAAGGTGTAATGCAATGGGAAAAGTTACCAAGCCATATGTAAAACACATATTTAGTTTACTATGGTATAGCCATTCACTTCCAAATTGTCACTTTTGTGTGGTTTGAAAGCTATAATATCAATTTAGTGTTATATTTTATGTTGACTGCATTTTGTTTCGTAAGCTTCCCAACTTTCAAGTATATTAGAGTTCTTTAAAGCTGTATGGAAATATAAATCATTCTAAGAACCTAAAAAACCGGCTCTACATTGAGCGGTGTGTTGGAAAATCATATGATTTCAAAAAATATCAAACTACCACCCGAACATATTTATCCAGTGGACGACTGGAGGTTTATCCAAAAAAAATTTTCACCCCAATATCTGGCCCAGGACGAAACTGTTTTTGCCATTGCAAACGGCTACCTTGGCTTTCGTGGGAACCATGAAGAAGGCACTCCCGTGGTACAACGCGGGACTTTTATCAATGGGTTCCATGAACAATGGCCCATCCGTTACGGGGAATCGGCCTATGGTTTTGCCCAAACAGGGCAAACCATGCTCAATGTTACCGACAGCAAGGTCATAAGGCTGTATGTGGACGATGAGCCATTTTACCTCCCAACGGCAGATATCAAGGAGTATGAACGGGTACTTGATATGAGGGCAGGAAGCCTGCATCGTGAGGTAATCTGGGAAACCGCTTCTGGAAAACGGGTTTCCATTCGCTCCACCCGAATTGTTTCAATGGAACAAAGGCATGTGGCTGCAATTTCTTATGAAGTGAAAGTGTTGAATGCTTCGGCCAAACTGATTGTCTCCTCTAAATTACGCTGCCCAACAGAGAAAAATGATGCAGAAGACAACACAGTTGATCCGAGAAAATCACCTGGAGTAGGCCCTAGTGTTTTTGTTCCTCAAATGAATACGATCAAGGATGAGCGAGTACTATTGGGCCATCAAATACAGACGAGCGGAATGACTTTGGCCTGTGGTGTGGACCATTACATCAAAACGGAAAACACCTATTCGTATGCCGGGGAATGTTACGAAGATTCTGCAAAAATAGTGTATACCGTACACGCCGAGAAAGGGATGCCTTTTGAAATGACAAAATATATGGTGTACCATAGCTCCAGAAATGCGCCCGTCGATGAACTTTGTGGGCGTACGGAACGCACGTTGAATTCTGTCAAACAGGCTGGTTTCGAGGAGTTGGCCGAGAATCAGCAGCAGTTCATGGATAATTTCTGGGCCAGGAGTGACATTGAGGTTTCCATGTACAAGGACCGGAGAACCCAGCAATGTCTTCGCTTTAATCTGTTCCATATCCTACAAGCGTCGGCCCGTGTAGAAGGGACGGGTATAGGGGCCAGAGGCCTTACAGGAGATGCCTATGAAGGTCATTATTTCTGGGATACCGAGATTTACCTAATGCCATTTTTAATCTATACCTCACCAAAAATCGCCAAAAACCTACTGCGTTTCCGATATAGCCTTTTGGACAAGGCTCGTAAACGTGCCAAAGAATTAAATCAGAAGGGCGCACTGTTTCCTTGGCGAACAATTACAGGAGATGAAGCCTCTGCTTTCTTTGCCGCGGGAACCGCACAATATCATATCAATGCGGATATAATGTACGCCCTAAGAAAGTATGTCGAGGTAACCGGTGATGAGGAGTTTCTTTTTGAATACGGGGCCGAAATGTTGATTGAAACAGCTCGTTTCTGGGCAGATTTGGGGTTCTATTCACATAACGGTAAGGATGAGTTTCATATTCATGGCGTAACAGGTCCCGATGAATACACCGCCATAGTGAACAATAATGCGTTCACCAATATGATGGCACGCGAAAACCTACGGTACGCATCGCAGAGTTTACAGTTGCTCGAGAAAAAGAGACCTGAAAAATTTGAGGCTCTGGCCATCGATACCGATTTGAAGAAGGAAGAGATTGAAGAATGGGAAAATGCCGCGACCAAAATGTATATTCCTTATGATAAGGAAAAAGGAATCCACCCGCAGGATGATGAATTCCTGAAGAAGGAAATCTGGGATTTTGAAAATACCCCTTTGGAGAATTATCCGCTCTTATTGAACTTCCATCCCCTGGTCATTTACCGTTTTCAGGTCATCAAGCAGGCCGATGTGGTGATGGCCATGTTCCTTTTGGGCCATGAATTCTCAAAAGAACAGAAAAAAAGCAATTTCGATTATTATGATCCCATAACTACGGGCGACTCTTCATTGTCCTCTTGCGTTTACAGTATCTTGGCCTTTGAGCTGGGAATTCTTGACAGGGCAATGGAGTTGGTTAGATATACGGCCTGGATGGATCTCGCTGATGTAGGGGGGAATGTCAAGGACGGAGCGCATATAGCTGCCATGGGAGGCACCTGGATGGCCATTGTATATGGTTTGGCCGGTTTACGGGACTATGGCGGCAAGATAAGCTTTAGACCAAAAAAAACACCCAATGCCAAGGCCGTACGCTTTCGTTTAACGTTGCGCTGTAAATTGCTTGAGGTTGTAATTGAAAGGGATAAGGTGAGCTATTTGTTAAAGAAGGGGGATAACCTTACCATCTACCATAGAGAAGAGGAAGTGCGACTTACCAAAAGACAACCCTCCTGCACCAAGGAGTTGGAAAGCGCCAATTGCAACTGAAAAATATGTATTGGAAATATCCAATACCAATCGAGCTGTAGTAGTGAAAGGCTATCAAAGAAACGGGTTAAGTAATTGAAATCAAACAAAGTTTCTAAAATGGAACCTTTAGCGTCACTGCTTGATTTCTGCTTATCTTGATGTCCGGTTTCTCAAAGTTCAATTAAACGATTCTCGATAGCACCGGCTGATTCAATTTTGAAGACTTCCCTGAATTTCGGCCACCACTTCGTCGGGGGTGGACTTCCCAAAAATTTCGGAACCCAGTCTAGGGGCGAACAGCACGCTAAGGCTGGCCGCCTAAATACGGCCTAGAAAACGTCTTCGGGACTCGCCATGGAGGCCGAGGTCGTCCAAGACCTGTGCCTCGTCTTCGGCCAATTGGGGTTCGTTCGGGCTTTTATCGGATGTACACATAGGAAAAGGGTTAAAATTGAAAAGGACTTCTTAAGAAGTTAGATAGTATACACCCATTTTTAGATACAAGGGTGTTGAAACCGACATAAGATGAACGGGATACGTCAAAGCGTGATACAATTTTCTTCAACTAATCTTAATCGGGTACAACCGTTGAACCGGTTTTTTGATCATTTGATAGACAAACCCGAATCGCCCACGAAGTAGTTTCCTACATTGTAGGGATAGGCGGATATGATCAATGATGATATTCCTATGTTAGCCACAAGCTAGATAGAAACTGATTTTTTATAAAATTTATAACATTTTGAATATGAAAGCAGAAAGAAACACAGCCGTTACTTCATCTTTAATCAATTTTTTAAATATTGTAGAGAGCGGAGAACAATTAATCAATGAAATTAATTTTGAAAGAGACAGAGAGAATATCTCGAAATACAACATCAAACAATTTGCTCAAAATATTATTGATTCGAGGCGTAATCTACCTAACTGTGAGTTTCAATCAATCGAGGATATTATAAATTTAGATTGCGTAGACGACACTTTAATTGAAATATTATATAGTAATTTTGAAAGTAATATAATCTTCGGTAAGAAAGATTTATTTCTACTAAATACAATCGCAAAATCAAATCATAATTTTCAGATTGCATTACATGCCTGCCAAATATCAAAAACTTGTTTAAAATTCCCAATAAAATCATATAATGATTTAGAGCCACTATTCAAGCAAGAATTACATCCGAAAATAAAAAGTTCTAACATAGATTTTAAACTATTTAGAAAATATTTTAGTGATAAATTTTTCCCAATAACAACATCAGAAGATTTTTTTAGCAAGTTAATGTGTTCTTTATTTTGGGGAGAATATTGTCACACTGTTGAAAAGAATGAATTAAACTATTTTAAAAACTACTAATTATGCCAGCTATTTCACCTTCACCACTTAAAGACTCTTTTACTGTTCGTCCAAGGCAGGAAAAAACAATTCATGAACAAACTTACCTTCCATTCTTTTGGACAGGACAATTATTAATTTACAGCGTAAGAAGATGGGCAGGCCCCAGAGGACAAGGAGTATTTAAAATAAAACATGAAATGTCAAACCCACCATTTTATTTTGAAAAAACAATACAATATGAAGGTTTTGAGGATACTAAACATAGAATTGTATTAAATGGTGGTTGGAATAAAGTTAAGATAGTATCCCCAAGTATTGAGTATTTAGAGGTTCTTGTTTTTCACTAAAAGCCAATGGCTAACAAAGTATAACCGCAATTACGGCGGATTAGACTACGTCCGAATCCACTCGGAATTGCTAAAGTCAGTACCAAACCGAATATTAACGCATATAAATCCGTAACTGACGGTTATACGAGACCGTTGTGTAGCATTAAATAAAACAGATGAAAACACCATTTAGTTCAGAAAAAATTATTACTCATAAAATAAATGATACTGAACTAAGTACTTTTTTAGTAGGTTTTGATATTGATGATAATGGAAATTCAAAATACCGAATCAAACCATTAATTAATAAACTTTCTGATGTAATCTATGAATTTGCTTTTGGATTTCACGATGGAGAAGAAACACCAAACAATGAAATCTTAAGTAAGCTAATTGAAGCTGCTCAATCAATTTATAAGATTGATGCTTTTCAAAAAGTAAAAGACATTTATAATACTGGATCTATTGAAGACGACTTAGAGGATAAATATCTAAGAAGAGGAGAATTTGGAGAATTAGTTTTGCACCTTCTGTTAAGAGATTTTCACAATACAATACCTTTATTATCTAAAATATATTTTAAAGACGCATACGGAGCAACCGTTCACGGATTTGATGCAGTGCATATAGAACCAAACACTAAAACTTTATGGCTTGGAGAATCTAAACTCTATAAAGATGGTAAAGCTGGAATTAAAGCTCTAATTCAAGACATAGAAGAACATTTTAAAAGTGACTATCTAAATTCTGAATTTCTAATTGTATCTAAAAAACTAAAACATTTTGATAACATTCCCGAAAAAGATTATTGGATAGATTTAATGAGTAAGTCTTCTAAGCTAATTGACCAACTTGAATCAATAAATATACCTTTACTATGTACGTATAACTGTGAATTATTCAATAAATACTCAGATGAGAACTGCGAAGATTTCATAGAGGACTATATCAATGAAATGCAAGAATTAAAGCAATATTTTGATGATAACAACAATCATCCTCTAAAGACAAAATTGAATATTATTCTTATACTATTTCCAGTTCAAGACAAAGTAGAGTTAGTTAAGGGATTACATAATAAACTTTCATTAATGCAAAAACTAGGAGAATGATTGAAGATTTACTTCTAGAAATACAAAATGCATCATCATTCGATTTTGAAGATACTTTTGGTTTATATAAAAAATGTTCCGAATTAATTGTATCGAACGAAGAATTAGCGCGAAAAGTCGTAGTAAACTTTCTAGAAAATAAAAATAAGTTTGACCCTAGATTAAATGACGTTCTCACAGATATCATTGAAGCTGTAGGCTTTTATCCATACCTTTCAAAAGAAGGTCTAGAATTAGATTCAACGGATTCTTTAATTCGTCAAGTTTATCATCATTCAGACAATCTAGATAAGTTTCTGCATGAAGACCAAAAACATCTTTTGTCACTCTTGAATTCAGATAAAAATGTAATTGTAAGTGCGCCAACAAGTTTTGGAAAAAGTCTTTTGATTGAAGAATTTGTTGCTTCCTTTAAGTTTCAAAACATAATAATCATTCAGCCAACATTGGCTCTTCTTGACGAGACTAGAAGGAAATTAAAAAAATATGATGAGCGATATAAACTAATTGTTAGAACTTCTCAAGAACCCTCGACTGACAATGGAAATATATTTTTATTTACAGCAGAAAGAGTTAATGAATACAATTACTTTCCTAATATTGATTTTATCGTTATCGATGAATTCTATAAACTTAGCTCAAAAAGAGATGATGAGAGAGCAGATTCTTTAAATAATGCACTTCATTATATCATAAAAACATTTCAAAGTAAGTTTTATCTACTAGGCCCTAACATAGACGGAATTTCAGAAGGCTTTGAAGAAGAATATAATGCAGTTTTTTACAAAACAAAATCTTCACTTGTTGATGTAAAAACAATAGACCTCTACACACCTAATAAAGAAGTTTTTGATAAAACAAATCATCATAGAAGAGCAGGATACAAAGAGGCATGCCAGTTTAAGGAAGAAAAACTCTTTGAACTTCTATTAGACAAAAACGATGAACAATCTATTATTTATTGCTCTTCACCAAATAGAGTTAGATACTTATCTAAACAATTTTCTAAATATCTTAAAGAACAAGGCATCGTAGCAAATAACTCTAAGTTGGCTATAATTGAATGGATAAATCAAAATATTTCAGATAATTGGAGTTTAATTGATTTATTAAACTTTGAAATTGGAATTCACGATGGTGCACTTCAAAAACACATTACTACAACTATTATAGATTATTTTAATAATGGTGCTCTAAAATATCTATTCTGTACAACAACTATTATTGAAGGAGTAAATACTAGTGCGAAAAACATTGTTTTCTTTGATAAGACAAAAGGCCTGAGAACGCCTATCGACTTTTTCGACTATTCAAATATTAAAGGTCGTGCAGGTAGACTAATGATTCACTACACTGGTAAAATATTTAATTTTAATCCAATACCACCGAATGAGCAGGTTATAGTTGATATTCCTTTTTTTGAGCAAAATCCTATATCGGATGAAGTTTTAATTAATCTTGAAGAAGAAGAAGTAAGAAAGCCTGATACTGCACAGTATCAAAGAATAAAGCAAATCCCAAATGATGAAAAAGAAATAATCAAGAAAAATGGTATGCAAGTCAGTGGACAACTTGGTATCATTGATACAATAAGAGAAGACATAATCCCAAAATATAAACTCATAGCTTGGGCAAGAAACCCTAATTACAATCAATTAAAATATTGTTTGAATCTTAGTTGGAAATTTTTAATGAAACCCGGAGAATCAAAATCTTTAGGAATTGGACGACTCGTAAACAAGACATTTAATTATGGCCTTCATCAAAGTTTAGGTAGCTTAATAAGTTCTGATATAGAATATATAATCAAGTGTGTTGAATATTACAATAAATTCAAGGAAAATAATGATAGTGATATAGACCAAAGAGTATATGATTTTGGTAAACGATATTCTTCAATAAATGAATTGGAAGTCATGGAGGAAGTAATTATGAGTAATTTCCAAATTCAAAAACATTGGTTCCAATATAAAATACCAAAATGGCTATCTGTAATAAACTCAATTCAAGAATTTGTTTGTAATGAGAAAGGTTTAAGAGCAGGAAATTACAGCTACTATACTAATTTAATCGAGAACGAATTTTTAAGAGAGAACCTTACAATACTATCAGAATTTGGAATTCCAAGTTCAGCAATCAGAAAACTAGAAAAGTTCATTCCTGAAAAAATGAATCAAGACAATGTTATTAAAATTATAAGGGCTGAAAAAATTTTTGAAAAGCCTGACTTCATAGAATATGAAAGAAATAAGCTAAAAGGAACATAAAAAGTAGCCTAACAACGCATATAAAAAATAGCGGTTTTATCGTTTAATCGAAAGAAAGTGAATAAATTAAAGGTCTGTTATAATCCGAAAAGTTAGTACTTAAAAACCCGCTACTTTTCATATACTAACCGTTAGGGCATATTTAGCTGAGGCTGACATTTGTTGCTCCCTGCCAGGGCACTCCCGCCCAAAAAGAAATAGGCCCTAACGACCTACTACACCAAATTGCAAAGTTATCGTTGGCATAATCAGCTTTCAGCCGTCCGCTCAAGCGGCCAACGTGCCATAGCGCAGGGCGAAGAGCCATTTGTTCCCCATTTATTTTTATTTTATGGGTCTTCATCGGTCGCTACGCTCGGTGGTACGGTACTATATACTACCAATATCGAAACAGTAAAGACCGATGTTGCGGTGCGCGCTGCGGCCGCAGAACTATAGAGCGGATCGTATAGGAAAAAACATATCCCGCTCATTTAAGGGATTTTGCTATATTTCAGTAGAAATCAATACCAGCGTCACAACCCGCACACTGCTTTCGCAGATGTCGTGTGTAGCGCTGTAGTTGGCAAGAGTAATAAGAATAGCGTTGATTAAAATTCTGATTGATGAATATCTACGAAATACACAAATCAAATCCAGATATTTTCACCCAATTGTCTTTAAGAAATCAATTATTCTGTTATTACGAATGTCCTCAAAAGGCAAAAATCATTCAGCTATATTCTAAACACAACCAGTTGACCTTTACCTTAAGTGGAAAAAGAATATTTAGACATGGAAATAAAAAATGGACACTTAGTCAAGAGCAGGGATTTTTATTAAAAAGAGGTGCATTTCATCAAGAAATACCTGATGATTTTTCAGATTGGAAAGTTTTAGTTTTATACCTGAAGGATGATTATTTACAGCAGGTGTTTGAGGAATTCAGACCACATTTTTCATCCGTGAATTTACCTGAAATAGATATGGAAATGATTCAGGAATTCACTATTGACGAAAAAATTAAAAATAGTTACAAAAGCCTGCTTCCTTATTTCTCGAAACCACACTTATTACCCGACTCCATTTTTGAGGGGAAATTTAAAGAATTGCTGTTTAACATATTAATTCATCCAGACAACAAACAAATACTTGCCTATATCAATCAAATCGTTGACAATTATTCCATCCCTATTTGGGAAATAATGGAAGCCAATTATTTTTATGATCTAAAAATCTCAGAATTTGCGGATATCGCTAACAGAAGTATAAGTACTTTCAGACGAGAATTTGAAAAACATTATCAAACTACTCCCGGAAAATGGTTGACGGCCAAAAGACTTGAAAAAGCCACCATACTATTACAAACTTCGAACAAGACTATAAGTGCCATAACCTTCGATTGTGGATTTAAGAATGTATCTCATATGAGCAGAATTTTCAAAGAAAAGTATCAATTGTCACCGACTGACTATCGTGAGCAGAAGAAACAAGGAACGGACGTTGTCTGAACAAAAAAGCAAAGACATTGACTTTTTAAGAAAAGCTTGATCTTGAACGCTCTTCTAAATTTGTGATGTATTTATTAATCATTAAAATTTAGAATTATGAAGTATCTATTAGTAACATCCATGCTATTTGTAAGCGCTGTAACCTTTGGGCAAAATACTGTAACTGCCGGGCCGGGAGAAAAGGTGATAATTGACAACGACAAAATGAAAGTAATTGAGCATACTAGTCAACCGGAAGGTGATGTTTGTGGCGTAGGTATGCACCACCATGAACCACATTTAACTACTGTTTTAACCGATGCAAAAGTCCGGATTACGCCCGAAAATGGGGAGCCACAAGAAATGGAAGTAAAGTCAGGAACTTCAATCTGGTTTGATGTTGCTGAAACGCATTCGGTTACTAACATAGGAGACCAACCGACGAAGATGATTCTGGTGTATTTGAAAGAATAAAAGGTAAAACTGTTGCCAATATTTTGTATAGGTAATGGCAGGCAAATTGAGGAAAATAAATCTTTATAGCCACTCAAACCGCATAGCGGTTTGGCAATCCAATTAGAATGCAACCTGCCACTACTCATACAATTGACGGTAGGGCATATTCAGCTGCAGCTGACGTTTGTTGCCACGTGCCATGGCACTTCCTCCTAGATAGTAATAGGCCCTAACGACCTGCTACACCAAATTGCAGGGACACCCATTTCCCAACCGGCTTTCTACCGTATGCTCAAGCGGCCAACGAGCCATAGCGCAGGGCTAAGAACCATTTGTTCCCCATTTTTTTTTATTTTACGGGTGTTCATCGGTCGCTACGCTCGGTGGTACGGTACTATATTCTCAATATCGAAACAGTGAAAACCGATGTTACGGTGCGCGCTGCGGTCGACGAACGACGGAAGTGATTTTATATGGTATTTCATTATCACATTCATAGTTAAGGGATTTTGCTATATTTCCGTAGAAATCAATACCGGCGCCACAACCCGCACACTGCGTTCGCAGATGTCTTGGTTAGCAGGTGGTTGTGTGTCATTCATACAATGAACAATGCATGATTTATATTACTCAACTAATTTTTGTCAAGGAGGGTAAAGAGGAAAAGTTCCTGGAATTTGAGAGGCATGCTATTCCGTTGATGGAGAAATACAACGGCAAATTAATTTATAGACTAAGACCTTCGAAAAATGATTTTATAGATAATGACAAAGAAACACCTTATGAAATACATTTTATTTCATTTGAATCTGAGCAAGACCTGACTGAGTTTATGAAAGATGATAGTAGGTTGGGGTTTATTCACCTGAAAGACGAGTCAATAAAATCAATTCTACTTGTAAAGGGAGAAAAATTATAAGACGAACGCACAACAAGGTATCCTATGAAAAGCCCTAGTCCAGTTCTTTAAACTTAATTAATATGTACTTTTTGCCTTAACCCCCTTTTTTTCCTTTTATATAACTTGCTCGGCATTACTGAATCAAGTTCAGCACAGGCTCTATAGTTATACACTTTTTAGTGGGTGTAACGGCAGCTGTATGATAATAAGCTATACGAAGTTCCGTCTCTTGCTAATCGATGTGATCCCTGCTATGGGCAAGGTCACCTATTATTTACGCGTTCAGCCTTTCCCAAAGCCTATATACTTTCATTTCCCTACCTTTAACGTACGGTGTTTGCGGTACCGATACAAAACGAAGTAAAAGACAATTATCCGCTATATACCAGATACATCGAAGATGACTGATTTTTTAAAGTGCACGGGTATTTTTTTGCTCATTTTCGGCCTGGGTGCCTGCCAGCCCCATCGGTCGAAACAGGCCTTATTGGGCACCCACATTCGCACCCAAATCGATGCCATAGACGGCGAGGTGGCGGTGGCCTTTCAAAACCTATCCGATCCCGACGATAGACTGCTGATCCATGGTGATGAAACCTTCCACGCCGCCAGTACCATGAAAGTACCGGTGATGATCGAACTGTTTAAACAACAGCGGGAGGGCTTGATCGACCTTAACGATTCCATCCTCTTGGTCAACGAATTCAAGAGCATTGTCGATGGCAGTCCGTATCAAATGAGCATCGACGACGATAGTGATGATGTTATGTACAGCAACATTGGCCAAAAGATGACCTTTTACGATTTGTTGTACCCCATGATTACCGTAAGCAGCAATTTGGCGACCAATGTGCTCATCGAATGGGCCGATGCGAAAAAGGTCACGGCTACCATGCGCGATCTCGGTGCCCAAAACATCGAGGTGTTACGTGGCGTCGAAGACATCAAGGCCTATGAGCTAGGGCTGAGCAATACCACCACCGCAAGGGACTTGATGGTCATTATGCAGGCCATTGCCGAGCACAAAGCGGGTAGTCCGGATGACTGTAAAGAGATGCTACGCATTCTGAAAGACCAGCGGTTTAATGAGATTATTCCGTTCTACCTGCCTGATTCGGTGGAGGTCGCCCATAAGACGGGATCGATTACCGGGGTTCACCACGATGCCGGTATCGTGTATTTGCCCGATGGCCGTTCGTATGTGTTGGTATTGCTTTCGAAGAATCTTGAGAATTTTGAAGAGGGCACCGAACAATTGGCGGGCATATCGAAAACGATCTACGAGTATATGCTACAGGAGTAGAATGGTTGTGGATTCCTGCTTTCGCAGGAATGACACGCAATAATGTTCAAGGGAGCCCTGTCATTCCACATCGGATACGGAATCCTTTCTTCAGCGTTTTGTCATTCCTTGTTTGACAAGGAATCTTCTGCACGGCAGGCACGTAGCCTTTTCTTGGATTCCTGCTTTCGCAGGAATGACACGTAATAATGTTCAAGGGAGCACTGTCCATCCGCATTGGATACGGAATCCATTCTTCAGCATTTTGTCATTCCTTGCTGGACAAGGAATCTCTGCACGGCAGGCACGTAACGTTTTCTTGGCTTCCTGCTTCGCAGGAATGACACGCAAGAATGTTCAAGGGGGCACTGTCCATCCGCATTGGATGCGGAATCCATTCTTCAGCGTTATGTTATTCCTTGCCCGACAAGGAATCTTCTGCGCGGGGCGCATTTCGTTTTTTTGGATTCCTGCTTTCGCAGGAATGACAACTGATGTAAGGATTAGAACCTGTCATTCCGCACCTGATGCGGAATCCATTCTTCAGCGTTTTGTCATTCCTTGCTCGACAAGGAATCGTCTACGCGGCGGGCACGTAACCTTTTCAGGATTCCTGCTTTCGCAGGAATGCCAATCCTTGAGCGGGGGAAAAGAAACCCAGCCTGTCATTCCGTATTGGATAAGGAATCCATTCCTCAGCGTTTTGTCATTCCTTGTTTGACAAGTAATCTTCGGCACGGGGCGCGTTTCGTTTTCTGGATTCCTGCTTTCGCAGGAATGACACGCAATAATGTTCAAGGGAGCCCTGTCATTCCGCACCTGATGCGGAATCCATTCCTCAGCGTTTTGTCATTCCTTGCTCGACAAGGAATCTCTGCACCCTTGGCACGTAACGTTTTCTGGATTCCTGCTTTCGCAGGAATGACAATCCTTGAGCGGGGGAAGAGAAACCCAGCCTGTCCTTCCGCATCGGATACGGAATCCATTCCTTAGCGTTTTGTCATTCCTTGCTCGACAATGAATCTTCCGCACTGCAGGCACGTAGTGTTACCTTGGATTCCTGCTTTCGCAGGAATGACAATCCTTGAGTGGGGGAAAAGAAACCCAACCTGTCCTTCCGCACCTGGTGCGGAATCCATTTTGCGTAAGGCATTACGTTACTCGATTCCTCTTGTCTCAGGAATGACAAGTGGAGCTTAATGGGTCAAACCATTTTTTTCGGCTTTGGCCAAAAATTGAAGGATGACAAAAATTAAAACGCAAAGTCCGAAGTACGAGAACCCCAGTCCCTGTTGGGTTTCTGGTCCGATCAGTCCGACTACTCCATAGCTAAAGATCGAGGTGATAAAAAAGGCGGAACCGCCGATAAATCCACCGGAAATACCCGCCATTTTTGGGAAGCGCCCGATACAATAGGCAAAGTAGTTGTTGAAGATAAACCCGACACCGACATGTACCAAAAAAGCAAAGAACACCAAGCTGTATAGGTTTTGCCACCAATAGGTACTTATGATCATTAGGCCAATGGCCACCAATTCCAAATAACTGGCAATGCGCAACTTCGGTAAGAAAGGTCGGTCAATAAGCAGTTTTCCCAAAAACCCACCACATAACCAAGCGATACCCATAAAAAGGGAGGCATAACCGGCCACCACCGGGGTATATCCCATTCCGTGCTCAATAATAAAGGCCCCGGCAAGGTTGAAGACCATTGTGGTACCGTAGCTCAGGCCTACACAGATAACCCCGTAAAGAAACAAGGGCGTACGCAGCATCACGCCATAATCTTCAAGAATCGACGCCCACTTAAAGGGCCGGTACTCCGGAACGGTCTCCCCGGAGAAAAACAGTTCAAAAAGAAGGAGCAGGGAGGCATAGCCTGCCAATACGTAAAAACTGGCCTGCCAATCGAAATAATGTTGCAGATAGCCTCCTATAAAAGGGGCAATAATGGGTGCAATGGACCATACGATAGACATAAGGCTCAAGTAATGCTTTCTTTTCTCCCCTTCGTGTACATCTACGAAAAAGCTGCGTTTCGAGACTCCGATACAGCCTATGGCCATCCCTTGCAGTACCCGCATGGCATAAATGACCTCGATGTGCAGGGTCAAGGCAATGGTGATGTTACTGGCAATGAATGCCATCAGGGCGATCAAGGTCAAGCGATACCTGCCAAAGCTGTCCATTAACGGCCCCGTAAAAAACTGGGTAAGGGCATAGCTCAATAAAAAGAGGGTAAGCGTGAACTGTACGGCGGCGTCGCTCTGTTCCAGGGCCAGGGCCATGGCCGGCATAGAAGGCGCGTACATATCGGTAATAAAACCTGATAAGGGAATGGTCAGAAAGGCCAGTACTGTCGCAATACCCTTATGTCTCGGCCGTAGTTTCTTCACCGTATTCGGGCGAAGCCATAAAAGGGTGGGTTTTACCGCCATTCGTAATAAGTGATTGGGTATTTAACTCGCGGTAAAGGTAAGGCCCAACTGGCAATCTTTTCGTATCGAATGCCCACGGATTTGTAATCGACAGGTCCTTTAGCGAACGTTTTCGTACCCGCCTATAAGAAGGGATAGGTACGAACGATACCGTTATACGGTTTGAATCGAATACGATTAATTGGGGGATACCACTTCCCATTCACGCAAATAAATATTGCGAACAGCCGCATGGGGCACTTGTTCTCGGCTTTTTGCGGTAAAATGGAAGGCGCCCAATGGATTTTCTGTAGAAGCAACGGATGAATGGTCTAAGGTAAACTTTTGCATTAAAAATTTTCCAAGGGCCTCATGGCGCTTTTCCATTAAAGTGTTGACCATCATCTTTCCACCGTCTGCCGTAGAGAGAATCATGGGTACCAGTTTGCTCTGGGTCTCCGTTAGGGTATAGTTCATTTTACATGAGCGGCATCTAACGACCAATACCTGTTCCTGACAGTTCCAAAGTTGCATGTGGGTGTTCTGACATCGGCTACAGCCATACACCCAATGGCCAAGTTGGTGTAACAAATACCTTAAAATAAGTTGTTGTCGCAAAAGACCCGAATGCTCGCTGAGCCATTGCCTTTTTTCTCGATGTTGTTGGGGTAAATTGATGCCAAAATACCAAGCTAAAAACAGGAGGGATGAAATAAAAAGCGAAATTAAAAGTATGTTTCCATTGTCCCAGAGAAAGGATTGTAGGGTGGCCGGAGCCAAGGGTGGACCCGATTGTGCATAAGCAGCACTCATAAAATCAGTTAGTTTAAAGGTGTTCTTTTTCCGTTTGCCCCGCCGAGATATCGACGTTTCTGAAGGTAAAAAAACAAAGGGAAAAAACGAGTTTCAACAGAACAATTTCGTCTATAAAAACGAGCCTTTTATCGATTAATCGGGGTTCAGGAATAGTACATGTATTCGTATCGAATTATTAGGAGGAATAATCTATTTTATATGTAGGTAAATACATCATTTTGATAAATTCGCTACCTCTCTTCTTTATAGAGGGATATGAGTTGCCAGCATCTAAAATAGCACTAGGAGGCACACATCTTGAACGCAACCGAAAAGGCAAGGCTACATCTTATTCCTAAATAATGGAATGAAAAGTGTAGCTATGCTCATCAGCGGTCTGGCCATTTTGTTATCCTGTAACAAAGACGAAGGCCTTGAGATCAATGAGCAAGATTTTCTGATTTTCGGACATTTCTATGGGGAATGTATCGGGGAAGGGTGTGTTGAAATCTTTAAACTCACCGACAAAGGCGTATTTGAGGATACTGTTGATGATTATTCGGGGGAAAATCTGGAATTTGTCCCCCTGGAATCCGGGCTGTTCGATGAGGTCAGGGATTTACAAGATTATTTTCCGGTGCAATTGCTAAGCGAAAGGAAAGAGGTCTTCGGTTGTCCCGATTGCGCGGATGGAGGAGGTCTACATATTCAATATTCCAACTATGGCATCGTGAGCCGTTGGAGAATCGACCAGATGAAGGATAATGTGCCCACCTATTTACACGATTTTATGGACAAGGTGAATGAAAAAATTGCGTTGATCCATGAGCGTACCGAATGACCAGGGCCATTATGATCCTTGTAAAGCCCAATCAGTACAAAGATGTAGCGACCGCCAGATGCTCAATCCATAGGCGCTAAAACCGATTATGGTCATTTTCGCGGATAGGTGAGGAAAACGTTGAACAGCTATCTGTAGAGAAAATTTGATACCCTTGGATTTCCATCGTATTTTAGGAGGAATTGTATAGACCTAAAAACTAACCATGCGCTTTTCAAAAGAGTTTCTTTCTTTGGGTACCCTTCTCTTTTTTTACGTAGCAGGTGTCTTTGCCCAAAGCACCGAAAAACCGAACATCATTTATATCTATACCGACCAGCAAAGCGCCTCTATGATGAGCTGCGCAGGTAATAAATGGCTCAAGACCCCGGCTATGGACTATATTGCCGAGCACGGCGTACGCTTTACGAGGGCCTATGTGACCAACCCGGTCTGCTCGCCCTCGCGTATGAGTTTGATGACAGGTCGCTTTCCCAGTGCGTTTCAAGATACGACAGGTCAAAAAGTATATGAGAACTGGGGGGCAATGCGGGTCGCTACCCTCCCTGAGGCGGTTCGTGAGAACAGCTTGCCCATACGCTTAAAAGAAGCCGGCTACGAACTGGTATTCGGGGGCAAACAGCACCTTCCCCAACCTTTGACTCCCGAAACCCTGGGTTTTAAGGTCATTAGTACCAACGAACGAGAAGGCCTGGCAGCCGAGGCGGCCGACTATATTAAGAACAAGCATTCCAAGCCTTTCTTTATGGTAGTGTCATTGATCAATCCACACGATATTTGCTATATGGCCATTCGCGATTTTGCAGAGACCGAACACGAAAAATTGTTGGTGAGCAAGGGGGTAGTGGAAACGGCCACTTTAGACAAGGCTTTGGTAAAGCCAAAGGGAGTCAGTGATGAGGCGTTCTATACCTCGTATGCCCCGCCTCTACCACCTAATTTCGAACCTCAAATAGATGAGCCTCAAGCCATCAAGGCCCTCATTGCCCAGCGGAATTTTAGAAAGAAGGCCCGAGAAGCATATTCAGAAAAGGACTGGCGCATGCACCGTTGGGCCTATGCGCGGCTCACGGAGACCGTAGACCAACAGGTACAGACCGTACTCGATGCGGTTCGTGCTTCGGGCCAAGAAGAAAACACGCTTATCGTCTTCTCTTCCGATCATGGCGATATGGATGGCTCCCATCGTATGGAACATAAGTCCACCCCATACGAAGAGGCGACCAACGTGCCTTTTATGATGATGTGGAAGGGCAAAATTCCGGCCGGTGTGGTCGATGATACCCATTTGGTGTCCAATGGTCTGGATGTGTTACCCACGTTGACCGACTATGCCGGTATACCGACCCAAGCCGATAAAAGGGGCTTAAGTCTCAAACCGTTGCTCGAGGGGGGAGACGATTGGCGGGAAACCTTGGGCGTAGAATGTGAGGTAGGTCGTATGGTGGTTCATAAAGACGGCTATAAGTACATCCGCTATTTTGGAGATGAAGTAGAGGAACAATTATTGGATTTGAACCGCGACCCCTACGAGACAAGACATTTTACCGCTAGTGCAGATCACACTCAAATCTTGAACGACCTGCGTACGGCTTTCGAAACCCTATGGTTCGACTAGGCCATGCTTAGAAACCCTCCCTTTCGTAAACTATAGTTATATTTTTATGGGCCTTTTGAAATTGTAGGGCCAACGAATCGTTGGTAGGCGTTTGCCAAAGATAGACCGTTTTAAGTTTGGGAAATTGGGGAAGCAACTCGAACACACCATCTGAAACTTGGGTACCGAAGAGGTTGAGCGATTCTAGATTTTTCAGTGTTAAAAGATGGGCTATGCCCACATCGGTAATCGGATTGCCGCGCAGGTCGAGCCGAACTAAATTTTCAAGCTGGCCTATTTTTTCGAGATGCACATCTTTCACCGCGGCATTGGCCAAGTTCAACCATACGAGCTGTTCTTTGAGTGCGATAAGCATTTGGGCATCGCTCGGTTTGAAACTTCTGCCGCTCAAGCTGAAATTGGCCTCGTAAAAGTGCTTGTCTTCCATTAATCGGTTCATCAAGAAGCCCTTATTTTGAAGGGAATCGATATCGGCAGCGTTCGGTACAGGGGGGATCTTATTGAACACGGTATTCCTATCAAGGCCTAAGTAGTGTATGACCGTCGGAAGAATGGCGTCGTTGGCAGGGAGTTCGGTAACATATCCGTTAGGCAAAGCTCCAGCTTGAATCCAAAAGCCGATAATCTCAACCTCTTCGTCGGATAGGGGTGGTTTTCCCTCGGAGGGCATAAAGTCATCATGGGTTTCGGGAAGGGTTATGCGTCGAAAGAGTTCGCTACCCTCAGGATTTCCTGGCAGCACGGTCTCGTTACTTTCGCCTCCTGCCAATATATGGTTGTGGGAAGTGAGTAGTAAGTCACCCTTTCGCTTTCCTTCATTATGGCAGCTCACGCACTTTCTTTCCATGATCGGTACTACTAAATCAAGAAAGATATCGGCTGAATCAATGACCGCAACTTTTTTTCTAGGTTCTTTCTTAGGAGGCAGTCCCGCCACATTACGCAACGTATTGGGGGCATACTCGAGCAGGTAGGTAGAACCATGGGTCAGATTTCCGCCCAGATGGCCGGTGTACATCAAAAGCACGACTACTAGAACTACCGGGACCCATGTGATATAAGCGCTAAGGCGAAACTGACTTTTAAATAACAAATAGCAGCCTGTCGAAAGGGCCAATAGGGCGATGCCGCTCCACTGGTGCCAAAATAGGGTGTCCGTATCGTAATCACCCGAAAGGGAAAGCAAGTAGCCGAATACTACGGAGAAGAAAGCACTCCATGCACCCAGGGCCCATAAGTAAGGGGTGTAAGGTTTCAAAGTATAAAACTTAGGCCACCGGGTCGCGAGCTGAGAAATACCGGCCATCAGTAAAAACCCAATAGGCAGATGTACCACCATTGGATGGAACCTTCCTAAAAATTTTAGAACGTCGGGAGGGTTTTCAAGAAAGCCGTTATTCAGAACGATAGTCCACTCCATCAACGCTTATTTTAACGGAGTACCTTTAAGTTTCTTGCCATTGGTGGTCAAGAGTTGAAAATGATGCACGTTGTAGCCCATATATTTCCAAAGCAAATTTTTATCCTTATCGATTTCAAATAATTTGATGCCTTCTTTCGCACCATAACTGGCAATAACGGTATGGCCATTGGGTAATCGTTGTGCTCCACATGGGTCGGCAAAAGGTTTTTCATCAAAGTCGTCATTGGTTGCTTTCCAGACCACTTGGCCATCTTTATCAAGTTCGACCACTTTATTGCCATGGGTAAGGGTGACCAAGGTACGTCCATTCTTCAGTCGAATGGCCGTAAAAGGCCAGTTTTCGGCCGCTCTTCCGCCGAGTGCTCCTTTGTCCGTTTTAAAGGTATTCACTACAGTTCCGTCAAGTCGATATTCTTTGACGGCAAAGGCCAATAAATGTGGAACGAGGTAATTACCATTGGCTAACTTTCGGGCCATTCGGGTCTGCATATGCACATTGTCGGTTTCGGGAAGTAGCGGAACACTTTGAACCACTTTCCCCTCTTTATCCACTTCAACGATTCGGGGTTTTGTACCCGATTCGGTTATCATGGTATTTCCGTTTCGAAGCCGAACGGCAGTCCCCAATTCCATGGGGGGTTCGGATTTAGAGTAGGTGAAGATTACCTTTTTGTTCCGATCGTATTCTTTGACCTCGTCGGCCCAACAAATCAGAATGTTTCCATTGTCGAGCACGTAGCCATCGCGGGCACCGGGTTTTTCGGAATCCCAGAGTACCTCATTGGCTTCTCCGATAATTCCGGTGAATTGTGGGCCGGCCATGAAAAAGGAATGGGTTATTTCCTGGGTATTTTGACCCAAAAGGAATAGAGGCAACAACATTAAGGGCACCCACCCCATCTTTATTCTTTTATTCATTGTAATTCTTTCGGTTTCATGCTTACGGTGCCGCAACGCGCAAAAAGCCAATGAGCTGCTAAATTGCAACTATCTGCCTACTGCTACTGCCATTTTTATATGGAACATCAAGCTAAAACATCTTTCATAACGTGACCGTGCACATCGGTCAAGCGCATATCCCGCCCTCCAAAACGAAAGGTCAGGCGTTCGTGGTCGATACCCAGTAAATGCATAATCGTGGCATGTAAGTCGTGTATGGTCACTTCGTTTTCAATGACCCGATAGCCATATTCGTCGGTCTTTCCGAAAATGGTACCTCCCTTGATTCCCGCTCCGGCCATCCACATACTGAAAGCCGAAGGATTATGATCACGTCCATTTGTGCCCTGGGCAAAGGGAGTACGGCCAAATTCCCCGGTCCAGACTACCAAGGTCTCTTCCAGCAGCCCACGCGATTTTAAGTCTTTGAGCAGTCCTGCAATGGGTTGGTCGACGGCATGGGCATTGCGCTCATGGCCCTCGATAAGATTACTGTGTTGGTCCCATCGGTCGGCCTCTACCTTAGGACAGGTCAGTTCGATGAACCGAACCCCACGTTCGACCAATCTTCGGGCGAGCAAACACTGTGCCGCATAGCCTCGGGTATGCGGGTCATCCGAATCCATGCCGTATAATTTTTTGGTGGCTTTCGACTCTGCAGAGAATTCGGTAAGTTCAGGAATCGACGATTGCATCTGATAGGCCAGTTCGTAATTCGATATAGCCGACTCGACGGCATCGACCTGCCCCATTTTTCCGATCAAGCTATTGTCGATGTTTTTGATAAAGCCTAATTTTTTCTCTTGAAGGGCGGTTATGTTTTCTTGAGGCTTGATATTGGCGATAGGCTCGGCACCCGCACGTAAGACGGAAGCTTGGTAGGAAGCGGGCAGAAAACCGTTTTTAAAGTTATCGAGACCGCCCGGAGGAATAAGGCCACCATCCAAGACCACGTAGCCGGGAATATTCTTGTTTTCGCTCCCTAGGCCATAGGTCATCCAAGATCCCATACTCGGTCTTCCTTGAATGCCGCTTCCGGTATGCAGAAAATAATTGGCATTCGTATGCTCGGGAAAATTGGAGGTCATCGATCGTATCAAGGCAATATCATCGACACAGGTGGCAATATGCGGAAACAATTCACTGACAGGCATTCCACATTCGCCATATTGATTGAACTCCCAAGGGCTTTTGAGAATCTTTCCGACATTGTCAAATTGCGTGGCATCTACCTTGAATTTCTGTTTTGGGTCTTCCCCATGTTCTTTTGCGAGCCGCGGTTTGGGATCGAACGAATCTACTTGAGAGACCCCACCGTCCATATAAAGAAAAATAATATTCTTGGCCCTGGGCATATAATGAGGGCCTACGTATAACCCTGAGGAAGAAGTCGTGGTCGCCGACCGACTGCAACCCAACGAAAGTCCACCGAAAAGGGAGGTGAATGCCAAGGCTCCAAACCCCCCTTTACAGATACCGAGCATCTCACGACGTGAGAGGGGGCGTTGCATAAAATGGTCGTACTTTCCCATAATCAGATAAGGTAAATAAATTCCTTTACATTAAAGATGCTATGGCAGAAATCTTTCCAACTATCCAATGCCACGTCTATATAGGGTTCTCCTTCTGCTTCCATCTTTTTTAGGTCTGCCATAAATTGTTCGGCCTGTTGGAGTTCATCGGGCGTAGGTTTTCTAGCAAAGGCATGTAAATAGACCCACTCGATTTTTTGTGTGAAATCGAGATCTTGGGCAAGCAGATGTTGTGCCATAATCTCGGCCTGTTGTGCCACGAAGGGGTCGTTCATTAGCGTAAGTGATTGTGCGGGCACGTTGGTTACGTTACGCTTACCGAAGGTACTGAACGGAATGGGGCGATCAAAGGTAACCATCATCGGCTCCAGAAAATTGCGGCGTACCTCTTGGTAAATGCTACGCCTACCCTCCCCATCGATAGGCCCTGATTCCGAGGGTCGCCCCCGGCCTTGCATGAACTCGGTGAGATAGGTCTTCACCGGTGGGCCGTACAAAGTCGAATCAAGACTTTGCGAAACCGCCAGAATACCGTCGCGGATTGCTTCCGCTTCGAGTCGACGTACTGGAAAAGAGGCCAAATAGGTGTTCTTCGGGTCTTTTTCGGAAAGCATTTCTGTTCTTTCGGTACTTCGCTTAAAAGTTTCCGAAAGCACAATTTCTCGAATTATGTTTTTCATCGACCACCCCCCCTTTTCGAAGCGCAGGGCGAGGTAGTCCAACAGCTCGGGATGGGAAGGCAGTTTTCCCTGCAAGCCAAAATTGTCGACCGTTTCTACGATGCCCTTCCCGAAAAGATGGTGCCAAATACGGTTGACCATAACCCTAGAGGTCAATGGGTTGTCTTCGTCTAGCATCGCTTCGGCGAGTTCAAGGCGGCCACTTTTTTTAGTGGTAAAAGGGGCGTCCCCTTGGGGTAGGACCGATAAAAATCTACGGGGTACCTTTTCTTCCGAAAGATCATTGTGATTGCCCCTATTGAAGATGGGACTATTGATGCCGTATCCCTCGGATATACCGTAAAAGAATCCTTTGGTGAGCAGCTTCTGGCTCAAGTTTTTGCTGCTATCCGCAAGACTGGCCAATTCACGAAAATCACTGGGCAGCTTCCCTTCTTGTAAGGAGCGGTTGAGGTGTGCTACCAAACGGGCCGAAAAGAATGGATTTTTTGGGTCAATTTTGTAAGAATCCAAAGCAGGGAGTGCATCTATTTCCGAAGGCCATTCCGTATCGAAACCGATTGCATACGCCGCTTCGATAAAAGCTCCCTCAGGCAAGCTGTAGTTATGGCCTTGATAGCCTCCGGGCAGAATTTCAATATAGGCCTTGTGGCCTTTCCAAGGGCTGATGTCAAAAGTATAGTGCTGCCAGTTCTGACTATCTACCTTTTGCTCCAATTCACCGTAAATAGGGTTTTGAATCAATTGAAAGTTATCGATGATGATACGGATGGTACTTTTCGAACCTCTGGCTTTCACCCCGATATAATCGCTTTCTAAGATAAAGTTGGGCGATTGAAGGATACCGAAGAATTCGGTGCCAAGGGCTTTGCTGGAAGCTCTTCCTTCATCAAGGGATATCAATTTTTTTGAGGCGGTATCGACGATCGGATTTCCTAACGTGGTGCGCTTCCCAAAAGCCAAGCCTTGGGACGTCCATCCATAAAAATCGGCGTTTCGAAAGTCACCTATGGTGGTGAAAGCGGAAGGCTTCGATGGTTTGATTTTTTCCTCCTTTGCTAAGGTCTTGCTTTGTTCCGCCAGAGTTTCGGGCCACTTTTTAGCGACCAATTGTTTCATATACCGTTGCAGGTCGGCTATTTCCTGTGCCGTATGAAGGGTAGTATCGGTCATGTCGGCTCTAGGACCGAATCTCGAGCTTTCCATGATACCATACAACGCATAATAGTCCGCGGCCGATATGGGGTCGAACTTGTGGTCGTGACATTTGGCACAGGATACCGTTAGGCCTTGAAAGGTCTTACTGGTCACATCGATCATATTGTCGATATAAAGGGCTTCTTCCTGTTTGATATCGACAGGCGAATGTTTGCCTTCGCCCATGGAAAAAAAAGTGGTGGCAATTTGAGACTCCAAGATACCGGTTTTCGGATCGGTACGTTGTTCGATGAGGTCACCGGCCAAGTGTTCCTTTAAAAACTGATCATAGGGCACATCATTATTAAATGCCCGAATTAAATAATCACGATATTTATAGGCTCCTGTAACGGGGTAGTCGAATTCATGTCCCTTGGTTTCGGCATAACGAACGAGATCCATCCAATGTCTTGCCCAACGTTCCCCAAAAGCGGGGGAGTTAAGATAGGTGTCGACCATTGTCTCATAGGCATCTTTTGAAGGGTCGGCCGTAAAATGTTCCACATCGGTAACCGAGGGAGGAAGGCCCGTAAGTAAATAGGAGACCCTACGGATCAGCGAATTTCTATTCGCTGGGGGTGCTTTGGTTAGGTTTTTAGACTCCAATGCCTTGTCAATGAAGGCGTCTATCGAAAGAGTATCGGTAATTTCGGGTTTTAGTTCAGGTGCTATAAAGGCCCAATGGGGTTTCCATTCGGCTCCTTGTGCGATCCATTTTTCCAAAATGGCTTTTTCGCGTGCGCTGAGCTCATAGTTCGAATCGGGCGGAGGCATCACTAGATCTTCATCTTCGTGATTGATACGAACGACCAATTGACTTTTTGAAGGCCTTCCCGGTACGATGGCATGTCCGCCTTCTTTTAAGGCTGCCGTGGCACCTTCGAAGGTGTCGAGCCGAAGGTCGGCCTTTCGGCCACTGGCGTCGGGACCATGGCAGAGATAACAATTCTGCACCAAAATGGGTCGTACATGAAAGTTAAAATCAACCGTCTCCGGAAGGGGTTCGGAGAATTTTTTGGACTCGTTGCAAGACATAAGTGCCAAGACTATGAAACAAACGATACAAAATTTTCCGCGATAAAAAAGCATATTGATATTCCCATTGAGCTCAACTCAAATATAACAATTTAAGCCGAAAGGGCCGATGCGTTTATTTGCTTTGCCAAGTACCTATTTTGTCGCTTGATTGCCTTTGGAATACTGAGGGGCAATAGCTACTTTTAGCGTATGGAGCACATTAAGGTAGGTATTATCGGTATGGGCAGAATTGGGAGACTTCACCTCAAAAACCTGTCTACTAAATTTCACGGAGTCGAAGTGGGAGCGGTCATGAACCCCTCACAGCGAGGCAGGGACTATGCGGCCCGTTACGGGGTGCCTAATCTTTCGGATAACGTCGACGCCATGTTAGACGACCCTAGTATAGATGTAGTGCTGATATGTTCGCCTAGCGCGTCGCATGCAGACTATATAATCAGGGCCGCGGAACGGGGTAAAATCATTTTTTGCGAAAAACCCATCGATATGTCTCTGGACCGTGCTAAGGAAGTGGTGGCAAAAATAAAGGAGGAGAATGCCCAAATGATGGTCGCTTTTAATAGAAGATTCGATCCTGATTTTGCCAAAGTGCAACAAGCCGTTTCACGCGGTGAAATCGGAACGCCCTTGAGCCTACATATTATCAGTCGTGATCCAGGGCCTCCGTCCATAGATTATTTGAAAGAATCGGGGGGACTCTTTCGCGACATGGCCATTCACGATTTTGATATGGCGCAATTTATTATGGGCAGTAAGGTCAATGAGGTTTTTGCCACGGGAGGTTGTTTGATTGACCCGGAAATCGGGAAGATAGGTGATATAGATTCCTCAATGGTCATGCTACGTTTCGAGAATGGCGCTATTGCCGTTATTGAAGATAGCCGCAAAGCGGTCTATGGGTATGATCAGCGGCTTGAAATTTTCGGTACCGAAGGAATGCTCCAGATAAGAAATCCCTATAAGACCAATGTGTATCGCGCTTATGAGAAAGGAACGCGTTCTGATGTGAATCTTAATTTTTTTATGGACCGTTACGAGGTTTCCTACATGAAAGAGATGGAAGACTTTATCGATGCCATAAGGCATCAACGACCGCTACCGATCGATGGTGATCAAGGTATCGAAGCGATGGTTATCGCCGAGGCGGCCTATGAATCGTTAAAGGCGAATCGCCCTGTCAAAGTTGAAAAGTTCAGATAAGTGTCAGCGTTTTGACCAAATCTCATACATAGGCTCACCACGACTATTCTTTCCGGTGTGATGCCAGTCGTCACCCTTCATTTCGTAGTTGAAATTCAGAGTAGCGCCCACTCTGGAGTTATCTCTTGAGAAGTACTCGATGTCTTCTGTATAAACGCCGCTTTTGGCGGAATAATCGCCGCCGCCCGTTCCAAAAAACTGCATCGTATCGGTATTATAGGCAATCCACTGAAAACGACCTTCCTTTAAGAATTTAAGCGTTTTTCGGGGGTTCTCGTCGCCACGACGTTCTTGTCCCTCATCGGGCCCCCGGGTGGCGAAAAGCCACATGCCGTCAAGTACTTGGTTGTTCGAAGCCGCTTTTTCGAAGACAAGTCGAGGGTCGGTATCGAAAATAAGCGTCCCGTTTTCGACTAAAACCGGAATAGTAAGTTCGGTCACCCCGTCATTCTCGTAGGCCGAATTAAATTCCAAGTCGGCTTTTAGGATATCCCCATCGAGTTTGTAAAAACCACCCATGGTCTTATTAAATTCGGGTGGTGCCTCTGAATAGATAGAATGTACGAAATAATTATCGATGACCTTCAATTCATGGCGTTGGCCATCCGCTTCGGCAAAGTACACTCCGGTCTCGATTTGGGCGCTTATGCCTGACATAAAAGCAAGCGTTAGCGAAAGGATAAGAGTAGTGAAAAAAGATAGGGTCTTCATATCAGCTATATCTAGGTTATAAAGATAAATATTATAGGGCTATGTGGGCACCGGAGATGTTAAAGTTTACGTGCGAAATCTATCGGTCAAATCTATTTTTCTTATTTTATCGTAATTTAGGATTGACCCCTTGTTTTTTAAGATATTTTGTTTTCATTTGTCGTATTGTACAGTATGATACCGAATGTCAAATCTTAATTTAGGGATTGAATTAGTTATCGTCTTATTTGAACCATTAATTTAGAGAGCATCCCCTTATATTCCACCAAAACTTTTGTAGCTAACCCGACTCAATGAATACCAAATACATTGATCTTATTGATCAGACCTATTATTTTCCACAGGAAGAGTTCGCCTTGGATGACCAGTATCTACGATTTCACAATATTCCTCTCAACGAGCTTGTAGAGAAATATGGTAGTCCTTTGAAATTCACATATCTACCCAAGATTTCGGAAAATATAGCACGCGCTAAGAATTGGTTTTCCAATGCCATGCAAAAGTATGACTACAAAGGGCGCTACCAATATTGCTATTGTACCAAAAGCTCACATTTTCAGCATGTTCTTTACGAAGCTTTGAAAAACGATATTCATATCGAGACTTCTTCCGCCTTTGATATCAATATCGTTGAAAACTTGAAGCGTGACGGAAAGGTCAAAGATGATACCTATGTACTATGTAATGGTTTTAAAAGGGAACAGTACGTCGAGAACATAGGAAGATTGATCAATGAAGGGCACCGCAATTGTATCCCTATCATCGATAATTATGAGGAAATAGAGTTGCTTTCTGAGGTTATACAAGACGATTTTCAAGTGGGTATACGTATCGCTTCGGAAGAGGAGCCCAAATTTGAGTTCTATACCTCTCGTTTGGGAATCGGTTATAAGAATATTGTGCCGTTTTATGAGAACCAGATCAAAGACAATGACAAGGTCGAGCTGAAAATGCTCCACTTTTTCATCAACACGGGCATTCGTGATAACTCGTATTACTGGAACGAACTATTGAAGTGCCTAAAGGTGTACGTGCGCCTTAGAAAAATCTGTCCCTCTCTGGATAGCTTGAACATTGGAGGTGGGTTTCCGATCAAGAACTCGCTCGCCTTTGAATATGATTATCAATACATGATTGATGAGATTATCAATCAGATCAACATTGCCTGTCAAGAAGCAGAGGTGCCCGTCCCACATATTTTTACCGAGTTTGGTAGTTTTACGGTCGGGGAAAGTGGGGGGTCGATTTATGAGATCCTTTACCAGAAACAACAGAATGATCGTGAGAAATGGAACATGATCGATTCTTCTTTCATCACCACACTTCCCGATACTTGGGCGATTAACAAACGGTTTATTCTACTGCCCATCAATCGATGGCAAGATGAGTATGAACGAGTGTTGCTAGGGGGGCTCACTTGTGATAGTGACGACTACTATAACAGCGAGCAGAATATGAACGCCATCTATCTTCCCAAGTATAAGAGAGACAAGCCATTATATATCGGCTTCTTCAATACCGGCGCCTATCAAGAGACCATAGGTGGTTTTGGTGGTTTACAGCACTGTTTGATACCGCAGCCGAAACATATTCTGATCGATAGGGATAAAGAAGGAGCGTTGACCTATGAACTGTTCAGCCCTCAGCAAAAGGCCGAGGACCTCTTAGAAATTTTGGGGTACGATATGTCAACACGGAATAGATCCAAAAAGAAAAAAACAACTACAGCGGCGAAAGGTTAGCTGCATTAATTTTTAAAAAAAAACTAAATACAAGTAATTCAACAACGATGAGCTATTCAAAGAATTATGCCGGAATTCCGGATGAATTTGCGCAATTGGAAACGGCAAAGATCATTTTGATACCAGTACCCTATGATGGAACGAGTACTTGGGGGAAAGGTGCCGATAAGGGGCCTCGAGCGTTCCTAGAAGCTACTGAGAATATGGAGCTGTACGATATTGAAACCGATACCGAAGTGTACGAGCAAGGTATACATTTGACCGAGCCAATAACCGAAAATGCCTCCCCAGAGGCCGTAGTCAACGCTGTGTATAAAACCACCAAAGATTATATAAAGCGCAACAAATTTGTCACCTTGTTCGGCGGTGAGCATTCGATATCCATTGGAACGATTCGTGCCTTTAATGAATGTTTCGATAATCTTACGGTATTGCATATCGATGCCCATGCCGATTTAAGGGAGTCGTATAATGGCTCGAAATATAACCATGCCTGTGCCGTTCATGAAGCAAGTCAAACGACCAATTTGATTCAGGTAGGCATACGTTCAATGGATGCTATCGAAAAAACCTTGATCGACGAGGAAAAAACATTCTTCGCCCACGATACCGTGAACGACGAATATTGGGTAGATAAGGTTATTGAAGCCATGACGGACAATGTTTTTATCACCTTTGATCTCGATGCCCTCGACCCCTCGATTTTACCTTCCACCGGAACCCCGGAACCGGGAGGTCTTTTTTGGTATGAAACATTGGATTTTTTGAAACAGGTTTTTGAAGAAAAGAACGTTGTCGGTTTCGACATTATAGAACTTTGCCCGAATGCCTCTGATAAATCTTCCGATTTTTTAGCGGCAAAATTGTATTACAAGATGTTAAGCTATAAATTTATGGGTGAAGCTGCCGATGAAGAATACGACAATACGTACGATGTTGATTATAAGGCCGGAAATACTAATTTAAGATTTGACGATGACGAAGAATAAAGGAGCGATTTCAAATTTTATAGAAAACTATTATTTGCATTTTAATGCGGCGGCCTTGGTCGATGCGGCTAAAGGCTACGAAGATCAGTTGAACAAAGGTGCCAAAATGTTGGTTTCATTGGCGGGTGCCATGTCGACTGCCGAGTTGGGCAAGATTTTCGCTGAGGTTATCCGCGAAGACAAAGTGCATATCATTTCGTGCACCGGGGCCAATTTAGAAGAAGACATCATGAACTTGGTAGCCCACTCCCACTACAAACGCGTGCCCAATTACAGAGATCTCACCCCGCAGGAAGAATGGGATCTTCTTGAAAAAGGCCTGAATCGGGTTACGGATACTTGTATTCCTGAAGAAGAGGCATTTCGTAGGTTACAAAAACATATTTTTAAGATTTGGAAAGAGGCGGAGGCAAATGGGGAGCGTTTTTTTCCACATGAGTTTATGTATAAAATGTTGCTTTCCGGTGTTTTGGAAGAGTATTATGAAATCGACATTAAAGATTCATGGATGTATGCCGCGGCGAAGAAGAACATACCGATTATCTGCCCCGGTTGGGAGGACAGTACCATGGGAAATATTTTTGCTTCCTACGTAATGAAAGGGGAACTGAAGGCCACTACCATGAAATCGGGAATTGAGTACATGACTTTCCTGGCAGATTGGTATACCGAAAATTCATCGAATGGCATCGGTTTTTTTCAAATCGGTGGAGGTATAGCCGGGGATTTTCCGATTTGCGTAGTGCCCATGCTCTACCAAGATATGGAGCGTACCGACACGCCTTTCTGGAGTTATTTTTGCCAGATAAGTGATTCTACTACAAGCTATGGATCGTATTCCGGTGCCGTGCCCAATGAGAAGATTACCTGGGGAAAATTAGATATCGATACCCCTAAATATATTATTGAAAGTGATGCAACTATTGTTGCGCCCCTAATTTTTGCCTATCTTTTGAATCTATGAGCAGTAAAAAAAACAATTCGAATTTAAAACGAGTTATAGTAGACTTTAAAAAATTGACTCCTGAAGTTCTCAAACTTTTGGTAGAACGTTACCCCGATGGTTATGACGATCGCAATATCATATCCTTTAAAAATGCACAAGGTGAGCGTGTCGAGGCAGTCGAGGTTTTGACCGACGATACCAAGTATTTGGTCAAGATCAGTGCTAAACTTGAGTACACCATGGAGAACTACGACGAAGAAGACTATGAAGACTTTGCAGATGACGATCCAGAGGCTATTGCCGAGCCCGATCCCGAGGCCTTAGATGACGATGACGAGGATTAATGATTGCATATGCCGTAAGACCACACTTAAAGGGCAACACCGTGATGCCCCCGTTTTTTCCTAAAATTTAGAATGATTTCAAAAGAAATAGAGAACGTAGAGTTGAAGTTTTTAGACCTGAAAGATTATCAGGAACTAAAAACTGCCATGAAAGAGGTCTACAAGAGCTTGCCCGATTCCTATTGGGACGAAAAGCAAATCAGAACGTTGATCAAAATGTTCCCGGAAGGACAGGTGGTTATCAAGGTAAATGGGCAACTGGCGGGTTGTTCGCTATCAATTATAGTCGAATACGATGAGTTTGAAGATAACCATACCTTTCTTGAAATAACGGGTCAGGAGACTTTTAGCACGCATACCGATGATGGCGATACCCTATATGGAATCGACATTTTTATAAAACCTGAGTTCAGGGGGCTGCGATTGGGGCGAAGACTTTATGATTATCGAAAGGAGTTGTGCGAAAAGTTAAACCTTAAGGGTATAGCTTTTGGCGGACGGATACCAAATTATCATCAATACGCTGAGAAACTTTCCCCAAAACAATATATCGACAAGGTGAAACGGAAAGAGATTCACGACCCCGTTCTCAATTTTCAGATTAATAACGACTTTCATCCAGCCAAGATACTAAAGGGATATTTAGCTGGTGATAAAGATTCCAACGAGTTTGCGGTTTTGATGGAGTGGGACAACATCTATTATCAAAAGCCCACGAAGAAAGCGGCTACCAAGAAAAAAGTCGTTCGCTTGGGGTTGATACAATGGCAGATGCGCCCCTATAAGAATCTTGATGAACTTATACATCAGGCCGAGTTCTTTATCGATTCCGTATCGGGGTACCGCTCCGACTTTGCCCTTTTCCCCGAGTTTTTTAACGCCCCCTTGATGGCCGAAAACAATCACCTTCCAGAATCTGAGGCCATAAGGGAACTGGCAAAGCACACCGACGCAATCGTGCAAAAATTCTCGGAGTTTTCCGTTTCCTATAACATCAATATTATAACGGGTAGCATGCCGGAGATGAAGCGTAACCGACTCTTTAATGTAGGTTATTTGTGCAAAAGGGACGGCTCTGTAGAGCGCTACGAAAAGTTACACGTGACCCCCGATGAGGCTAAAATATGGGGTATGCAAGGGGGCAACACTTTAAAGACCTTTGATACCGATTGTGGAAAAATCGGGATATTGATCTGCTACGATGTGGAGTTCCCGGAATTGAGTAGGTTGATGGCCGATGAAGGTATGGACATTCTTTTTGTGCCCTTTTTAACGGATACACAAAACGGCTTTTCAAGGGTTCGTAGTTGTGCCCAGGCCAGGGCCATTGAAAACGAGTGTTATGTTGCTGTCGCAGGAAGCGTAGGCAATCTGCCCAAAGTACACAATATGGATATTCAATTTGCCCAATCGATGGTATTTACACCCTGTGATTTTTCATTTCCGACCAATGGAATAAAAGCAGAGACCACACCCAATGCAGAAATGATTTTGATCGCAGACGTCGATATTGATTTACTCAGGGAATTGAACCAATTCGGAGCCGTACGTAATCTAAGAGATAGAAGAACCGATATTTTTGAACTTAGAAGAAAGAAATAAAACAATTCGCTTCTAAATATTATAAGATACATGGGAGGCCCTGATAATCGTTGTTTAGATGGGTCCGATGTCAAGGTAAAATGTTGGAAATGAGCAATTATGCATGAACTAAAAGTAATAGGTAGCGAAGAATGGTGCGTTTTTGAGCACTTGGGGATCCCCGCCATCAAGGCACGGGTCGATTCTGGTGCGAAGACCTCTTCCATTCAGGCTACCAATATCAAAGTATTTACAAAAGGAACCCAAGAATGGGTGAAGTTCGAGGTCAATCCCTTACAGGAAAATCGCAGTATCGCCATCGAATGCCAAGCCCGACTGATCGATCGGCGTATGGTCAAAAGTTCGTCGGGAATTTCTGAGGAGCGACTTGTCGTTCGAACAGCGGTCACTTTAGGTGCCGACATGTTCGATATCGAATTGACACTTGCCAATCGCGATACCATGGAGTTTCGAATGTTGCTCGGGCGAGAGGCCATAAGTGGACGTTATATGGTCAATCCTGCATTGAACTATCAGGTACAGGATTTTGAGGATAGTGAGGTCAATACAAAATACACCCCCTATTTTAAGGAAAAAACAGGCCTTAAAATAGCACTCTTGGCCAGTAACCCACAGTTATATAGCAACAAAAGAATTATTGAGGCCGCCGAAGCCCGCGGACATGAAATCGTTTTTCTGAACGTAGAACTGGCCTATATGAAATTAGACGCCCATTCGCCAGAAATACGATACCGTGGCGGTAATATCTTAAAGGAATTCGACGCGGTTATCCCGAGGATAAAACCTTCGGTTACTTTTTATGGATGTGCTTTGATCAGGCAATTCGATAATCTTGGGGTGTATTGTCAGAATTCCGCTGAGTCGATATCCCAATCCCGTGATAAGCTTTTTGCCTCTCAATTATTCTCAAAAAATGACATTCATATTCCCATAACCGGTTTTGCCAAATCTCCGATGGATACCAAAGACCTGATCAAAATGGTGAATGGAGCCCCCTTGATTATTAAGCTTTTGGAAAGTACCCAAGGGAAAGGCGTTGTGCTGGCAGAGACCAATAAAGCAGCAGAAAGTGTAATCAATGCCTTTAAAAGTGTAAATACTAATATCTTGGTGCAAGAATTTATAAAAGAGGCCAACGGTCAGGATATCCGTTGCTTTGTGGTCAATGGAAAAGTGGTTGCTTCAATGCAACGACAGGCTGAAAAAGGCGAATTCAGAGCCAATATTCACCAAGGAGGAAGGGCTTCTATAATTAAAATCACTTCAGAAGAACGAAAATTGGCTCAAAAAGCGGCCAAAGTATTGAATTTGGCCGTCGCTGGGGTTGATATCATACGTTCCAATAAAGGCCCTTTATTGCTAGAAGTCAACTCTTCTCCGGGTCTCGAAGGCATTGAGAATGCTACGGGGAAAGATATAGCCAATACTATGATCGTAGCCATTGAAAAGAAGTTACGCGTTCATGTTTAAAATTGGGCGAGTTTAGTTCATGGGGCAAGAAGAGATTCAAAGTGCTTTAGTACCGCATATTTTGACACTAACGAATCGTAGAAAATAGAAGTTTTCTTAGTAAGTTTTATACCATTGCAAGCGGTATGCCTGTAAAGAGGCTGTACGTAATGTTCAGAAAATGACCACCAATAAAAAGAATTCTTATGAAGATTTTAAAATTCCTTTACTTGCTTGTATTCTGCCTAGCTTTTCAGATGGTAGAGGCACAGAATAAAAAGTTTGATGTCGTAATCTATGGGGGTACCTCTAGTGGGGTAGCCGCAGCGATTCAAGCGTACAGAATGAATAAGTCTGTTGTGCTGATCGAGCCCTCAAACCGAATAGGAGGACTTACGACCGGTGGTCTGGGTCAGACCGATATTGGAAACAAACAGGCTATCGGAGGTATTTCCCGCGAGTTTTATGAAAATGTCAAAACGCATTATGACGATCCAGCGAATTGGAAATGGCAAAAGCGGTCTGATTATATTGATGGCGGTCAAACCCGAACCGCCGAAGGAGAGGAGGCCATGTGGACTTTTGAACCCTCTGCCGCACTTCAGGTGTACCATAGTATGATGCCAGAGGAAGGAATAACTCTCGTATACAACGAACGTTTGGATAGGGCATCGGGAGTGCGCAAAAAAGGTGACGCTATTCAATCCATTACCATGGAAAGTGGAAAAAGGTTCTCGGGAGAGGTGTTTATTGATGCCACCTACGAAGGTGATTTGATGGCCACTGCCGGTGTGAGCTATACCGTGGGGCGTGAATCGAATGAACAGTATGGGGAAACCTTGAATGGGGTACAGGCCAATAATATCAACCTGTCGTTAACGGGTCTCGTTTCAAAAAATGCCTTTAACCATAATTTTCTCCCGGGTGTAGACCCTTATATTATAAAAGGCGATCCGTCAAGCGGACTTTTGCCAAATGTGAACGAAAAACCAGGTCTTGAAGGGGAAGGAGACGATAAAATCCAAGCCTATTGTTTTAGAATGTGCTTGACCGATCACCCCGAAAATCGTATTCCCTTTGAAAAGCCTAAAAACTATGAAGAGATAAATTATGAACTACTTCTAAGGAATTATGAAGCACGAAAGGGAGCGGTTCGTGATATGTACAGTTATGGCAATTCGTTACTTCCCTGGATCAATTCGAAAATGCCCAACCGTAAAACCGACACCAATAATAAGTTCGGGTTTTCAACGGACTATATCGGTAAGAATTATGACTACCCCGAAGCCTCTTACGAAGAGCGGGAAAGGATTATCGAAGATCATAGAAACTATCAAAAGGGATTGATGTGGACGCTCGCCAACCACCCAAGAATTCCAGAAGAAGTGCGCAGGGAAGCGTCAAGATGGGGTACGGCGAAAGATGAGTTTGAGCGGCAAGACGGTTGGCAACAACAGCTCTATATTCGGGAGGCACGCCGGATGATAAGTGATTATGTAATGACCCAAAGCAACTGTGAGGGTATAACGGTAGCTGAAGATGTTATTGGGCTTGCCGCCTACGGAATGGATTCTCATAATGTACAACGCTACGTGGATGCCAATGGTTTTGTACAGAACGAAGGAAATGTTGAAGCTCATGGTTTTAAGCCTTATCCGATTAGTTATAGGGCGCTAGTGCCCAAGAAGGAAGAATGCACGAACCTTATTGTGCCGGTTTGCTTGAGTGCGACCCATATCGCATTTGGATCGATTCGAATGGAACCCGTTTTTATGGTTCTGGGGCAGTCGGCCGCGACCGCAGCGGCTATGGCGATCGATTCAGGCCTTGCCGTTCAAGATATTCCATATGGCGATTTACAAAAGAGATTGTTACAGGACAAACAGCGTTTAAAGTGAGCTAAAAGGTATATGGAGCGTGGGTTTTTCAATGATGAAAATCGAAGGTGCACAAAAAATGAAAAAGTGGATATCCATCCTTGCCATGATGCTATCATTTTGGTTTTTGGAAGCTTCGATTAATATCAGTCTGCCAAGCGTTCAGGATCAAAAGCCAAACGTCCTATTTATCAATGTTGATGATTTAGGATGGCGGGATCTTGGTTACATGGGCGGCGATTTTTTTGAGACCCCGAATATCGATGTACTATCGAAAAAGGGAATGTATTTTACTCGAAGTTATTCCGGTGCGGCAAATTGTGCACCGAGCAGGGCTTGCTTGATGACCGGTCAAAATACTCCACGGCATGGCGTCTATACCGTGAGTCCCTCGGCCCGAGGCCGATCGAGTACCCGTAAATTGATTCCCATAACCAATATAGATTCTTTGTCTTCTCAAGCTTTTACCCTTGCCGAATTGTTCAAAAAGGCGAACTATCGTACAGGCACTTTTGGGAAATGGCATTTGGGCCAAGACCCCACGGATCAAGGTTTTGAGCATAATATTGGTGGAAATCTCCGTGGAAACCCGGGAAAAGACGGATATTTTAGTCCATATAATCTTGCGAACATTAAGAACGGTCCGAAGGGAGAGCTCTTGACGGATCGCTTGACGGATGAGGCCATCACCTTTATGGAAGCGCATAAAGAAACACCGTTTTTCACCTACTTGGCCTATTACGCAGTTCATACTCCCCTTATGGCAAGGCCGGCCCTTATTGAGAAATATCAAAAGAAAGACAATCCTTTGAACATCGATCCAGTATATGCGGCCATGGTGGAAACAGTGGATGATAATATCGGTAAATTAGTGGATTTCTTAGAGGTATCGGGTCTTGAGCGAAATACCCTTGTCGTTTTTACTTCCGACAATGGGGGCATTCGTTCCATTGCGACCCAAGCGCCGTTAAGGGCCGGCAAGGGCTCATATTACGAAGGAGGTATTCGTGTGCCCTGTATCGTGAAATGGCCAGGGGTCGTGAAAGCGGGTACCCGGTATGACCGTCCAATTTCAAACCTTGACTTCTTTCCGACATTTCAAGAAATATTGAATATAAAGCTAGATAAGCCTGTTTTAGACGGGAGAAGCATTTGGGCCGTTCTCAAAGGTGGGGCTTTGAAAGTACGTCCGTTATTTTTTCATTTTCCGATCTACCTTCAAAAGTATAATGCAGCCGAAGACGATGGCCGTGACCCACTTTTTCGCACCCGACCGGGTTCGGTTATTATCTATGGCCAATGGAAATTACACCACTATTACGAGGATGATGGTTATGAGCTCTATAACTTACAAACGGATGTTGGCGAAAGAAACAACTTGGCCGCACTTCGACCGGGGAAAACCAGGGAGCTTAATGATTTATTGAAGAAATGGCTTACGGTGGTACAAGCACCGATACCTGTAGCCCTCAATCCGGAATATGAGGGGGAACGATGACCATACAATTTATAGTTGCGTTGGTTTGTTAGTTTAGAGACCGCCCGAGTTTTCGATTAGGGTGGTCTTATCCAACATTGAAAAATAGAAATTAATGATACTCCAAAATATGAAGCAGCACATGCAAGGGCCTTTGACATTAGCATATAATTGGTTGCCCGAGACGAAGATTTTACTGGTAGGATTCGCATGGATAGCCACGTTTTTCCTCGGTCTTGAGGATGTAAGAAGTCAGTCTGAAGGAAAGTCAAAGCCCAACATCCTATTTATCTTTACCGATGATTTGGGCTATGGCGATATCGGGGTCCTCTATCAGAACGAGCGAAAAAAGAGGGATGACCGATCAAAACCTTGGACGTCTACGCCCCATTTGGATGCCATGGCCCGAGAAGGGGCCATCTTGACCAACCACTATGCGGCGGCCCCGGTGTGTGCTCCCTCGAGGGCATCGCTTCTGAGCGGCTTGAGTCAAGGGCATGCCAATGTGAGGAATAATCAATTCGATAAGGCCATTGCCAATAACCATACCCTGGGCAACGTATTGCAAAAGGCGGGTTATGCTACTTCGGCCATCGGAAAATGGGGGCTTCAGGGAGATAAACGCTGGTCTAGAAACGATGGTGCGTGGATAGGAAGACCGACCCTCCGGGGCTTCGACTATTTTTATGGGTATATGCGTCATGTCGACGGGCATGAACACTATCCGGTAGAGGGACTCTATCGGGGTAAAAAGGAGGTTTGGGAAAACGAAAAAGAGGTTAGCGATGGCCTTGATAAATCGTATACTGGAGACCTCTGGACGGCAGCGGCAAAAAAATGGATAACGAATCAGGTACAGAACGACCCTAAGCCATTTTTTATGTTTTTGGCCTACGACACGCCCCATGCCGTACTCGAACTTCCGACGCAAGCGTACCCAGAAGGAGGTGGCTTAAAAGGAGGAGTGCAATGGAACGGGAAAAAGGGTCACATGATCAATACCGCAAGCGGCGTTCCTGATTCGTATATACATCCAGACTATGCGAATGCTACGTACGATCATGATAGAAATGAAACTACGCCGGAAATACCTTGGCCTGATACTTATAAGCGATATGCGACCTCGGTACGAAGAATTGACGATGCGGTAGGTGATTTGTTGCAATTGCTCAAAGATCTTGACATTGATGAGCAGACCATGGTGGTCTTTAGTTCTGACAATGGTCCTTCAAAAGAATCATATTTGCCCGATCCCTACGTTCCGAACACGCCTGATTTTTTTGATAGTTTTGGCCCTTTTGATGGCATCAAACGCGATGTGCTTGAGGGCGGGGTGAGAGTTCCTCTTTTGATTCGCTGGCCTGAACATATACCGCCCAACAGCAAAGTGAACACCCCTAGTATTTCCTACGACTGGCTTCCTACTTTTGCCGAAGCAGCCGGTTTACCAGCACCTGCAAACAGTGATGGGGTCACGTTGCTTCCTGCATTAACAGGAAAAGGCGTTCAAGAAAAGGGTCTGGTTTATGTGGAGTATTTTCAAAACGGAAAAACACCGGAGTATAAAGAATTTTCTCAAAAAAATCGGGCTAGAAGCCGCAAACAAATGCAGCTGATCCGCACCGGTAATCTTCTCGGATTGAGGTATGATATAACTTCGGCAGATGATGATTTCGAAATTTACGATATTCTTAATGATACGCATCAAATGCGGGATTTGGGCACCCAAAGTGCTATGGATAGCCTACAGCGATGGATGAAAGAAAGAGTACTGCAAGTGCGTAGATCCGATACCTCGGCAGTTCGACCCTATGATGATGAGTTGATTCCTGCTTCCAGGGTCGAGGTGGTTTCAGAAGGTTTGGAATGGAAGACGTATCAAGGAGATTATCCTTGGTTACCGAAGCTAAATGCTTTGGAACCTGTGGAAAAAGGCTTTTTCTCGGCATACGAAAATTTCGCATTTCATACGAAGCCACAAAACCTTTTTCTCATTAGAGGATATCTAAAAGTACCCGAAGACGGGGAATATACTTTTACGTTTCGTACCAACGAAAAGGCATTCTTGCGCCTGCATGATCTCATACTTTTCGATGCCGATTATGGATACAAATCCAATCAAATTTTAAAAAGCCAAGTAAAGTTGAAAAAAGGCCTTCATCCAATTAGACTCATTCTGCAAAACAAAAATCATTTAGAAAAACCTTTTAAGCTTGAGTGGGAAGGGCCCAACCTTACGAAGGGTAGCATTCCAGCTTCTGCCTTTTATCACTGAAAGATAGCAAACCGATTGCCGGCTAAGGCAAATTGTCGCCTATCGGTTTTCAGGGAACCTAAGGTGTTAGGTGCTTTAGCATTTCCGTGGTGGTTCGCTCTAGATCGAATTCTGACTTCCAACCCCAATCTTGATGGGCTTCTGAATCGTCGATACTACTGGGCCAGGAATCAGCAATGGTCTGTCTAAAATCGGGCTCGTAGGTCACTGTAAAATCTGGAATTTCTTTTTGTATACTTTCAGCAATTTGACTGGGGCTAAAACTCATAGCGGCCAGATTGTAGGAAGACCTTACTTTGAGAGTATCCGCCTCTGCATCCATAATCATCAGGGTGGCCCGAATCGCATCGTCCATAAACATCATCGGAAGTTTCGTGTCGGGTTGTAGGAAACAGCTATACTTTTTTTCCGATAGCGCCTTATGGTAAATTTCGACCGCATAGTCGGTTGTTCCGCCCCCGGGCATAGTTTTCCAACTGATCAGCCCCGGATACCTAATACTACGTACATCGACTCCGAATTTGTGATGGTAATAACTGCACCATCTTTCCCCAGACAGTTTGCTTATACCATACACCGTACTCGGTTCCATTATGGTGTTTTGGGGCGTATTTGTTTTTGGCGTGTTCGTACCAAAAACTGCAATGCTGGAGGGCCAGAAAATCTTTTGTATTTTTTTTTCTTTTCCTAAATTCAACACATTGAATAGCGAGGTCATATTCAGGTTCCAAGCCCGTTCGGGAAATTTCTCAGCAGTTGCACTTAGCATGGCTGCCATTAAATACACAGCTTCGATTTCGTAATAGGCCACCACTTCTTCGAGGGCGTCGTAGTCAGTTGCGTCCAGAATTTCGAAAGGACCTGATTCCATCAGACTTTCAGAGCCTTCACGGATATCACTGGCAATCACATGATCATTCCCGTGTGTTTTCCTTAGGGCGAGGGTAAGCTCGGTGCCAATTTGCCCGCAAGCCCCTAAGATTAAAATCGATTTTTGCATTAAAAGTGCGTTAAAGTGTGAGATGGGGTAAAGATAACTGTTTTCAAAATTTGTACATTCGCCCTATGACGAAATGGGTCTTTTTAGGGGTATTCATATTCTTGTGTTTGTCATGCAAAGAGAAGAAAGCTGACATGGGGAGTAATGAGACCGAGAGTCATGAGATACCCTCTGACGATTGGCCCAAGAAAAAAGGCATAGACCCTAAAGCCCAAATGCAATTAAATGATTGGGCGGAATACCAGACGCTGGAAACCAATTTTGATGCTTTGTATACGGTGGCCAATAGAGAAGATCTGAGCTTGGTCATAGAAAATATGATCGAGGCACAAAAAAATTTGGCGAAATCTAAATACCCTGAACCCTTTGACACGCCACGGGTAAAGAGTCGTCAAAAAGTATTTACTACTTATATGTTGAAGGTAAAAGGAGATCTTTATTATAGAATCGACCCGAAAGAATCGATTCTTCAGATGATATCGGCTTATAATGCGTTCCGAAACCAATTCAATATTATTATCAAAAATACGTTGGACACCAAATTGATTTTGGAAGAATGAATCTTAAGTATAAAAGACTAGGGTTCGGAATCGATTTAATTTTCTAGTTTTCCCAAGGCTAGATTTCAAAAGTCCACATAAAATTTAGGTCCTCGGTCAAAGGCTTTAAGCGCTTTGATATCGACGATGCAAATCCGTTTGCCGCCTTGGCTCCCTATTTTTAAGGGATCAGTTTTTTTCCAATCTTTTGATTTCTTTTTGTGGTAGAGCGTAATGGGTTAAAGGTAGAGGTTTGGAAATATAAAATAGAAAAGGCCGGGTTTACCGGCCATCTTTCTGTTTATTTTATGGAAGTCTATTCTTCGTTCTCCGCTGCTGGAGGTGGATTCTTTCTTGCAACCAAGGCTTGTTTGCTCAAACTGGCCAAATTAAAATTAGGATCCAACGCTAAAGCCTCATCGATAATGGCTACGGCAGCATCAATATCCTCTTTGTTCCCGTTGTACTTCGCCAAGCCTTTAAGATGTAAAAATGCCGCTCTAATAGGTACTTCATAGGGTTGTTGTCTTTCATAGAAAGCATATTTCATATCGTCTTTAGCATTGGCAATACCATATTCAATATTTTTCTCGGCCCCTGTATTGTCGCCAGTTTGTATTTTAAGATCGGCAAGTTCGTAGGCCAGATAGGGATTTGGGTTTCTTTTAAAAAGCTCCTCGAACTGTTCGATAGCACGTTTAGGTTGATTAAGCGCTTTTAAGGATACTGCTTTTACTTGAACTGCCATATCGGAATCCGAGTCGTTTTTTTCTATACCGATGGTGTTCAAAGCTTGAAGATGCTGATTGTTGTTCGCATATACATAGGCCAACGTATCTTTTCGTTCCTTTGATGGAGAAATCACATTAAGATGGGTAAGGGCATTTATAACACCGTTTACGTCACCTTGGGCACGCATTTCTTGGTAAAAATCTTCATAATGCTTTTGCAATTCACTTTTGGTTTGCGCATTCAACGAAAAGCCTATGAGCAGAATTAAAATACCGAAAGTTTTTTTCATCTTTAAATGTTTAGTGACTCGATTTTGATTGTTTTGGTGGGCAAAAGTACTAATATTATTGCTATGTATCTGTTAATAAAAGCAGTAATGAAGTTAATAGCCATAAAAAAAAGGTGCAGAAAGACACCTTTTTTTAAATCGGATGGTAGCTACTTGTTTTAGGCAACAAACGTCATGTCCGTTTTCCGATACATCCTTAAAAGCAAGGCATAGAATGCAATACTTTTAGTATCCTTGTCGATACATGATTTTAAAAAATCATGAAGATTTCTAAACCACAAGTTGGCATGTAATGTCGGAATACAGAGATTGATCTTTTGAGGATCATAATCCGTATCATCCATTACAATATCCATTTCGACACGTCTTCGATGATAGTCGATGGAAACATCGGTCGCATTGTAATGCTTTTTTAGGAGTGCTATATGCAACTTTTCCAAATTTTGGGGAACTTTTTGCTTCGGAGTGTTATGGGCAATCAAAGTTTCGATTTCCATCAAAACCCGCCCATGTATACTTGAATTTTCCATGGCAAAGAGTTTTAAATTGAATATAAAATTAGCTTTTAATCGATGAAATACACCTTTTGTTAACAAGAATCGGACAATTTTGTTGTAAAAATGCCCTTAAGTGTGGTCAACGCAAACTAAATCGTTGTAGTAAATCTAAAGCCTTTAACATTTATGAGGTTATGGGCATGTACAATCTTTCCATTTGAGTTCTTATTGGATTCATATTCAGGTGGTTGTAGGCCTCGTAAAAGAGCTTCCGAGGAGTAGTACAATTGTTTGGTCGGATGGTACGGGTATACGCTATTGAATGTTTCAGACCACCAATCGTTAGCCAAAATTTCTGTGATAGTACGAATACAGTCATTAAGATGAACCAAGTTTACGGGCATATTTCCATTGGACAAGTTTTTTCTTTTAGCGAGCATGGTAACGGGGTGTCTTTCCGGACCAATTAAACCACCGAACCTAATAATCGAAGTTTCCCGTTCCTTGTCGTTCTTAAAAATACGCTCTGCCGTTAAAAGTTGCTTCCCTGACTCTGTAGCGGGTTGAGGATCCGTTTTTTCGGTGACCTCCCCTTTAATATTACCATAAACCGAAGTGCTGCTTACAAAAATTACTTTTTCTACCGAGCTGACGCGAACGGCCTTGTGCAACCACTGCATTTTCTTAACAAAGTTTTCATTAGAGCCTCCACGTAACTTGGGGGGGACATTAATTATAATGCAATCTACGCCCCTCAGAAAATCCGTGATATCGCCCTGAACACCGTTTTCAGATATTGAGATTTGATAGGGTATAATGCCTGACATTTTCAATAGGGGTAGTTTGTGTTTTGAAGTGGTGCTACCATGAACCGTTCTCCCCTCATTCAGCAATGTCTTTGCCAAGGGCAGCCCCAACCAGCCACATCCTATTATGGCCACTTTATTAATCAAATCGTACAGTTTTAGTGGTTAGAACGGCATCGTTTAGAACGAATGGCATGGGAATACTGTTTTCTGGGCGTTTCGGAAGGTTTAATGGTGCTTCTCCTATAAGGTTGTTCGATGCCTCATAGAAGGTAAGCTCTAAATAGGTATTTTTAGGAAAAGTGAGCTGTAGTTCCGTATAGTTGTTGTCACTTACAAAGTGCGTCAAGAGCCGAGGCCCTTTTCTATTTTGAAGATAGAAAGAAGATAACGGTATTCCATTAACAAAGGCTTCGGTAATTTCCGTAGTATTAGTAAAAATATCCAAACGATTGATGGGTCTTTGGGGAGTGATACAAACGGTTATTGACCTGTTGTTGCCAATAAGGGTATCTTGCGTTTTTTCTATATTCATCTCGGCAATTTCCTTAACTGGGGCCGGAGCAAGCTTGGTAAAATGGGTTTGGTACTTACTACCCAATGCAAAATATTCGTCTGGATCAGACGCTTTTTGAGGCTCTTTGAAATATTCTTGGTTCCAATCTATTAAAACATGGTCATAGGTGGCCCAATGGGCTTTCTTCTCATCCAAATTTAATATGTACAGTAGACTGCTGGGTTTCCCATTTTCCCGATCGAAACCGGAATGGAAGTGTGCTATTATAATGGTAACGAAAAAAGTTATGAGAAATATATGGCCCCATATTCTTTTATTGCGATAAAATCCGAAAACAGGAAGAAGCAGAAAGAATAACAATGAGGTCAAAACGGTAGAGGCTACAAGCATTTTTAGACCTAGGCCAACGGTAAAACCTTGAATAAAAGGGGTGTAGAGCCAAAGACCGGGAAGTGCTAAAACAATCAGTAACAATGCACTGGGCTCTTTTTGGTTTACTGTGACGAGTAAAGCTGCAAGAAGGGCAAATACAGGTACAATAAAAAAACTGGCTCCCGGCAAAAATATCGCTGCCCCACCACATAAGATCAACCAGATTACCAGGGGCGCAACTAATAGATTAGGGGGTGTAATTTTTTTAAAACGATGATAACTTAAGAAGCCAATGGCTATTGAGAGCGTGACAAAAGCCAATATATAGGTGTATCCATTGTATGTAAAACCATGGAGCATATCGCCATAGCTGGGATATGCCCACTTTAAAACGGGCCATGCATAATATCCAATCAGTCCATTGACAACTATGGTGATCAACATCGGGACAAAGCCCATCAGAATATCTTTGAACCCCAAGGTCTTTCTACGAATGCCTTTGATCAATAGTAAAACGAAAGCGATTACTGCAATCACCAACATGGGCCAGATGTAGTCAAAGGGATAGGAAACCATGCCTATAAACGGCATATTGAAATAGACAAAATCATTAAGACTTTTTAAATCGCCTAGATCGGCATTAGCAAAATAGTGAAGCAGTGGCATGAGATAGCTTCCTTGATGGGCCAAGGTATTTTTATCGAGTCGTTCATAGGAGTCTTGAGCCGTATGGTAGTCGAAATGGTCATCGATGAAGGCGAAATTGAAACCTTCTATATCCCTATGCTCCCTAAAAACGGTCAGATCGGTATCATTGGGCAATAATTTATAGATGCTATAATACAGTGAATTGGCCATAGGATATGCGGGGTTAGCAGCTATGAATCCTTTTACGAGATTTTGATTGCCCCTATTCGTCTCCATAAAGGTATAGCTAGGGCCTCCACTGCCGCGAGCTTCAAAATTTAGTACCAGACCGACGTCTTTTGCCCACGGGTGGTCGTTCACAAAAAGATCGGCACCGTTCAAGCCAAGCTCTTCCGCATCAGAAATCAAAATGATGATATCATTTTTGGGTTTTTGGTTTTCTGACATAAAAGCACGTACACCTTCCAATATAGTAGCTACTCCGCTGCCTGCATCACTAGCGCCTAACGAAGAATGTGGACTGCTGTCATAATGGGAAAGGACAAGAAGCGCTTTTCCGTCTTCTGAGCCCTCAATTCGGGCTAGAACGTTTACTACCTTACTGAAGTTGGCCCAGTCACCGGCGGTATAGCCCACTTGAAGAGTGGCTTCCAAGCCCAATTTTTGAAGCTCCGATACAATGTAGTCCCTTACTTTGCTATGTTCGGGAAAGCCCACCCCATGGGGACTTTTCGATATTTTTTTAACATGATGCAAGGCTTTTTGGGTTGAAAACTCAGTCGTTGAAACCTCTTCTTCGGGATCATAGGTGGGCATCGAAGTCGTATAGGCCAAATAAGCAGCTAAGAGGAGCAATAAAAATGTTATGGGCGAAGGGATATTTTTCATCGATTGAGCTTCTCTTTATAAATGTATGAAATTCCCATCGTATGGCGATTCATGAGTGTGGAGACTTTGATCTTATCGGGAAATAAAAAAGTAAGAAATTTCAACAGTTTTACATAATATTCAGGCAACCAATCAATTATTTTGTTATATTTAATATTTAACCTAAAAACCAAACAATATGGGAATCAAGAGTTTTATGGGGCGAAGGGCGAAGACAGTCGCTAAGAAAGATTATGATGCCCCTATTCTGGTATCGGATTACATGACTTCGAAATTGATAACTTTTTCGCCTCAGCAGTCTATTTTAGAGGTTATGGAAGCCTTTGCAAAATATAAAATATCAGGAGGGCCGGTGATGGACGATAATGGGTTCTTGGTCGGTATTATTTCCGAAGCGGATTGTATGAAACAAATTTCAGAGAGTCGTTATTTCAATCAGCCCATACTCGACAAAAATGTGGAAAACTTTATGACTACGGAAGTGGAGACTATTCCCCATGACATGAGTATCTTTGACGCGGCCGGGGTTTTCGACAAACATAATAGACGACGGCTGCCTGTCATGAAAGATGATATTTTGGTGGGTCAGATCAGTCGAAAAGATATTGTCATCGCTGCATTAAAATTGAGTGGTCAGAACTGGAAATAGTAGAAAGGACTCTTTTTTGGGTCAAAAAGATATATGTCGATGCCCTCTAATAGAGGGCATTTCATTTAGGAAATCTTAAATTGTAGGGCAGTACCTATTCTCTTTTGACAATCATGAAAATATCATTATCAAGTGGAAGATAGCCCAAATCATAAACGAAATAGTAAATCGTTCCTTTTTTGGTGGTGTACAAGTTGGTGATATAGTCAAAATCGAAACCCTTATCGAGCAGACGCGTTCTTGAAGTAGTGGTTTTTCCGTCCTTCAATGGGAAACTGTCTAGAATTCTATAGTTCTTTCGAAGTCGGTTATTGATATTACGTATAAGATTCTTACTGTCTTTATTTACCTTGTTGTGATAGGAATTTCGACAATAGTCAGAGCAGAACTTTTTGTCGGTTCGACCCATTATTTCAGCCCCGCATTCTGCACATTTCTTCTTCAAGTCACTGCCTTTTGTAATTGAACTTCACTTCTTCTTCGCTTCCGTCCTCATGACCTATTAGGCCGTAAATATTGATTTCGTCCGCACTGATTTTTTCAAAGGTAAATCCTTGAAAATAGAGCCGGTTTCCGTCTATTTTAATAAGTTCAAACCGCTGTACCTCGTCTTTTTCCTCCCAGGCCTTGAGAACACCGTCAAAATGTTTGAGTTCGAAAACCAAGGTATTCCTGAGCTCGCGTATATGGCCCAGCTCATAAAAAGCTACTTGTCCGTCGACGACCAGTTTAAAAGAAAACATCATCGACCCACCGAGGGGCGGCCCCCAGATTTCTTCGGTAATTCCACCAAAAGCTTCTCCCCGCCAATGGCCCTCCATCCAAGCAATTTCTGAAATAGTGGCTTCGGGAACATTTTTATTTTCAGGTACTGAGAGCGTATTTTGGGCTTTTAAACCTACTGGTATCAAGGCAATTAGCAAGAAATAATATTTCATAACAGTAATGGCTAGACATTTACAAGATACGAATTATCCATTCACCTAGGAGGCCGCTCTTACCACGATTTGGCAACCATATACTCTATTTATCTGGAATTTTAAGGTTTATCGAGGCGACCGATTTGACTTTTGAAGGGTATCCAAGGCAAGATAAAAGTCTTTCATGGCCCTGATTTTGCGTGGGTCTTCCGCTACGGCGGCCGTCGTAAACATCATTATGCCACTGGATTTTCCGGACAAACCTCCACGCAAAACAGTTAAGAACTCCTCCGGTGATATGGTTTCGGGGTCGTTGTAGGCCTGCACAATGGGCCAAATTTTTGGGGTTTCCTTATCCTTTGTTTCAAGCCGTTCGCTGAGCCACATCGTATTCTCTGCTACCCAGTCTGGTTTTCGCCCCATGCGTTTGTGATACACCATGGGCGAAAAAACATCGACGGTTGTTTTTAATAAATCATAATCCAGCCCTAAAATGCGTTCTCTGGCTCCGTTGAATTCGTCATCTTTCCATGGGCAGTGGTAGAGGCCCACTAGGGCATTTGGCCTAACGCTTTTGACGATTTGCTTAATTTCTTGGGCCCAGGAAAAAACGACTTCCGTTCGCCATTTTCGCCATTTTTCTTCTTCGTTCGTTAATATCCAATTCGCCTTTTCTGCCAAGGTTCCGTGAGGGATTATTACTCCAGAAGCTTTCGTAAATGCGGTCAGGCACGATTCATTGAAACAGGTTTCGGGCAATATCGTTTCAGGTTCCTCGAACTGGGCGTGCCAGTGTACATAATCCATCCAAATACCATCAAGTCGAAATTTGGAGAGAAGTTCTCTAAGCTGTGCCATGCGGTAGTTGCGAAAGTCGCTGTCAGTAGGGCAAACTCCCATAAACCATGAAGCCGCCGGCGCCTTCTCGCCATTTTTCAGGATAGGCCATGCCTCTGGATGCTTTTCAACGTAATTTTTACCATTTAAGGTGGCAAATTCTGCAAAGACCATGATGTTTTCAGATTGGGCTCTTTGCATTAGAGCCTTGTTCAAAGACCCGCTGTGGACAAAAATGGAATTTACCCCTAATTCGGGCAAGGTATACCCTTGTCGCCATAATGCGTTCGGGTTCCCATAGACCCCTCTTATTTGTACTGCTTCTTCTTGGGCAATTACGGTACAGTGGATCGACGATACCAACAGAAGGGAAGAAAATAAAATGATATTTAAAAGGTATTTCGGCATAAAACCTTGGCGATTATTAAAAAAATTAGATAATTACAATATCGAACTTTCTGAGCAGGCCGTCAAGACCGTCTTTCGAGAACTTTGCTTTGGTTATTTTATTTTTAGAAGGGTCAATCGTGAAATTTTGGGCTGTCACAAGATTGGCGTTTTGGAGATTGGTGCGGTCAAAAATAGCGGCGTTTAAATTGCACTTCTCAAACAAGGCTTCATTCAATTCCGTTTCCGTAAAGTCGACTTTTATCAATTTACAGTTAACGAATTTTTGTTTTTTCAATGTCAAACCATAAAAGGAGGAATAGTCGAGAGTACAATCAAAAAAACGGAAATCCATCAAAAAATCGTTACACTCATCGAACCGGAGTCCTACCATTTTACAATGGGAGAAGGCTATTTCCTTAAAGGTTGTATGTTTTAAGTTGGAGTTGCTGAGGTTACAGTCGATGAATTCACATTCCATAAAATTTTGATTGTCCAAAAGGCCGTTCGAAAAATCACATCCCTCAAAAATACAGTTTTCATATTCCCCTCGTGGAAGGCGTTTCTGGGTATATGTTTTTCCCTTGAAGGTTTGATCTGCGATAAAGGAACTCATAGCTTTTTAATTTATTGGTATCATATCTAACGTGCCGTCCATAGTTACAATGAATTCGTTAAATGAGGGAATTTTTCTATTTGAACATAGGGGGAGTGAACCACTCTATTGTAAATAGTCAAGTCTTTTTTTCCAATCGTTAAGGTACTCTTTACGCCATTTGTTAACCGTTTTGGCCCCAGGCTTTCCATTTTCGATGTATTCCGTTTGTGTCCGGTCGGTCCAATATTGTGTTCCATGACCGGTTTTCTGAAAGCGACCTCCCCAACTTTCGGACTCCGGATTCTCCGGATTCCCATGGAGTAAGTATAAAACGGATGGGGTATCTCCCATTTTGATATCCTTTTTCTTTTGAAAAAAAAAGCGCCCTAAATGTCCTTTTTGTTGAATATGCCTTTTCACGAAGGCTTCGTTTCCATAGTCGTCCAACTGATATCCGCCCATGTACATGCCCCTGAAAGTCGAATTGTTCTCTATGAAACATAGGTCAGGGTGTTCTTGATATACGTAGTTTCGCGAGAGGCTGTCTTGTTGGGTATTCCAGGAGCCAATATAGTACGCCCTTATATTCGGTTTAATATGTGGGGCCTTGTGGAGTGCTTGAGCCAGGTCGGTCATAGCGCCCCAAATCAAAATATACAAAGGTCTTTGGTCCCCTTTTTCTGCTTCGGAAATAATCAACTTTGCCCCTTCACTGATTGAGTTATCAGGGCTTGGAGCGGCTTGTGCCTGAATGGCCCCCTGAGCGGTAACGGACCTTAGGTATTCTGGAGAGGGGTAGGAAGGCGACTTTTTCTTGAGTTTAGGATAGTCTTTTTCATACACTGCAATGGTTTCCAAGATATGCTTTTTACGCCCCTTATCGGGAGGAGAAGAAATCAGCCCCACAATGTCAAGGGTGTCGGCATATAAAAATAGATGCACGAGCGACTGGTAATCATCTGGGTCACTACCACCAATATCCGTGGAAACAAGTACGCGTGGTCTAGACGTTCGATCCGTACATGCGATAAAGATAGATGTAATTGTCAAACAGAAGAGCATGGATCGAGCTAAAACGGAAAGGGCTTTTCTGTTCATTTCTACAAGATAATTAAATAATTCTTGACCTTGTAATTCACTAGCGGTGATGCGCTTCTAAATGTTGCTCTAAAAGGCGCTTTCCGTAGTCGTTGCCATTTGGGGTTCTGACCACGGTATGGATGTGGTTTCGGGTAGGTACTTCTTTGTTCGCACCAGGTATTCCTACGGCAATTTGATGATCGAATTCGATTAACAACACCGGACTGTGAATTCGGTAGTAGAATACGGCATTTTCACTCGTATCACCCACCCAGGCGAACGAAGTTTGATTAAGGTATTGCGATACCTCTTCCATTTTTATATCATGGTGCCCCTCACGCATATTGGCAACGTACTGGTCGATGAGATGAAGCAAGGTCTCTTTTTGTCCTTCATTGAATTCGGACACGCTCAAGCCTTGGTAGTTCAGGGTAAGATTATCTTTATTGGCAGCGGCCACGTTATTGTTTTGAACCTTTCTCGTAGCGATGATCGCTTTTTTTCGCTGTGCATCGTCCAATGATCTCATAAGGCCTAGACCGAGGTTTTGTTCATCTTGAAACAGGGTATTGCCCTTATATTTACCGGTAGTCGTTAAAACGGGTTCTGCTCCCATAAAAACAGGCGACATTACAATTTGATCGCCCATCACAAAATAGTTGATAACCAAATGATGGCCATCTAACTGCCAACCCCAGGGCGCTGTGGCAGAAGGTTCGCCCATGATCGTGAAAAAATAGAGATTTTCATCGTAGTCGGCCGAATTGTCGTTGAGTTCACGAAGGGTTTGGTCGGTTTTCATGATGTCTTTACTGAGTTGAAGACCTTTAGCACTTAACGAAGCTTGAAGAAGCTTGAAGGCGGCCTTTTTTTGGGCCGTATCCATCATTTTCAAACTCATTCCCTGTCGCTTATAGATCCCATTGTCTACGTTCGACCATTTACGCCATTCAGGGTCATCGATTGGAAAGAGAATCTTTTGTCTTTGTTCGTTTGATAGGATACCTATAAAAGCCACGGCGCTTTCAACAATGGGCTTGGTAGAAACACCCGTACTGAATATTGGGAACAACCCTTCGGGTTCACCCTCTTCGGTGAAGATACCGTGATAAGGTTGTTCTAGCGCTCGGGCTTCCATTTCCGCGAAGAATTGTGCTACTTTATTTTGGTTATCAATAGCACTTTGTTCACTTTTTTTCGGTTTTTCAGAACAGGCGATACTACAAAGAATGAATACGAGTGAAATCTTTTTTAGCATGGGTCGGTTTTGATGGTATGAAGGTAGGATGAAGATACCAAAAAACGGAGACATCCTTTTCTTTTATTCCGTTGGCTCGCCCGAATCAATTTGTTGGTATCCAAAGCGCTTCTTAAGATATTCGAAGATCAGAATATTGGAATACAACAGGCTGAAGCAATAAAAAAAATCCTCTACAGGGATGGTTCCTAAGCGAATTCCCAAATTTTTTGTGTTGTTATAGAACACGATGGGCTCGTTTGTGAAGCTTCCGGTAAGCCAAGAATTCACTACTAGAAAAGGAATCAATATGAGCAAAAAAGAAAGCATATAGGTTCTGAAAATTGGGGGCCTATAGTATGTCTGTAAGAACATTAAAATTGAAAAAAGGCCAAAACTTACCACCGTATATAACCGATCGAAATGCATTATTGCAATACTTAAGGCTACAACCCCAAATACGACAGGCAAAAATCTGGCTACTGATTTTGGAAGTCCGAACCTTGGAAGGAAATAGACCAATGCATAGTGTATGAAGTTACTTGCATAGGGAATTAAAAGAAAAAAAAGCCATTCTTCTATTGGGAGCGTCGCAATGCGCCATCCAATTAGATAGTCATCGTTGAAACCCCAGACCCCCCAAATGGTAAAGAATACGTCCCAAATGATGAATATCGAACCTACTAACAGCAGTGCGCCGAAATAGGGCTTCCAATATTGTATGAAGTGAATACGCTTGCGTTCAAAACTATAAATAAAGGGTACCGAAAAACTGAGAAGGTCTATAATGAGATAAAGGTAGGGGTTCATTAAATCTTAAAGTATTCTTTGGGAACGAAAAGCATTCCAAAGCATTCGCCTTCTTCTTTCCCCAGATGTTTATGGTGCCTTTTGTGGGCTTTCCGTAATCCGATCAAATAGGGATTCTTGGTTCTTTTGAACCATTTAAACCGCTGATGAATAAGCACGTCGTGCACCATAAAATAGCACAGTCCATAAAGAAAGACTCCTAGGCCTATGAAAAATCGATAATCAATCCCATTTACCGTACCAAAATAGAATAGCAAAATGCTGGGTATAGCGAAGATGACAAAGAAAAAGTCATTTTTTTCAAAGGGGTGTGGATAACCAGGTTGATGATGGTCTTGATGGAAATACCACAAAAAGCCGTGCATCACGTACTTATGGGTCAACCAAGTCACCACCTCCATAATACAAAAAACAAAAACCGTAAGAAGTATGTATGCTATTATGTTCATAAATAAAACTTTAAATCCTGAAGGTCTTGCGAGTATATAGTTTTGAGAACAAGACCATTTTTGCAAAATTGTTCACCCTAACCCTTCCTTGCAGGAGTTTGTCGGGGGAAAGGGCGCATATTTTATGGTAAAGCCCATGGTAATAACGGTAGGCCAGAAGCACGGCATATCTTGAGGTCAAAGGAAGTTTTTTAATGCCCTCCAACGCTACCGAAAAATCCTTGGCTATATCTTCTTCTATATCCCTTTTATCTGCTTCCGTAAAGTTACCAAAATCTACTTTAGGAAAATAGGTACGCCCCAATAAATGATAATCCGCTTCCATATCCCTTAGGAAATTGACCTTTTGAAGGGCAGCCCCCATGTGTTGGGCAGCAGGTTTTAAGGCTTCATATTTTTTGGGATCACCAGCGACAAAAAGAACCAGGCACATGAGGCCGACGACCTCGGCAGAGCCATAGATGTATTTTTTATAGCTCTCGGGTTGGAATGTGCTGACGTCGCCCAAATCCATGTACATGGATTCAAGAAAATCGTCTATAAGGTTTTGCGGGATATCATATTGACGTTGTGTGCGGCAAAAAGCATGTAAAATAGGGTTTGTTGATATTCCAGAATCCAAAGCTTGCCTATAATCTTCGACGAAGTCGTCTAGAAGTTCACGGCGGTCAAAAGTCGTAAAGGTGTCGACAATCTCATCAGCAACGCGTACAAAACCGTAGATATTGTAGACATGTCTCCTGATGACAGGGTCGAGTAGGGTAATAGAACGAGAAAAGGAGGTGCTGTAGCGTCGGGTCACCAATTTGCTCGCCTCATGGCTTACTTCATGATATAGATCTATATAGTTCATACAGCGGCATTAATTATCAGTTCACTTACCAATTTCCCGGAAATCAGGGCCGGCGGAACCCCAGGCCCTGGAACCGTTAACTGGCCAGTGTAAAAAAGATTGCCTAATTTTTTATTTCTCAATGATGGGCGTAAAACCGAGGTTTGCATTAGCGTGTTCGCAAGGCCATAAGCATTACCGCGACAGGCATGGTACCGCTCCTTAAAATGGGTGACGCCGACTGATTTTTTGAAAACAACCTTGTCTTTTAAGTCAACAGCGGTATGTGCCTTGATACGCGAAAAGATCAAATCTAGGTAGTGCTCTCGAACCGCTTCGGTATCTTCTAAATCAACGCCCACCGGAATAAGAAAAAAGGCACTACTCGAATTAAGGGGTGCTAAACTTTCATCGTTTTGCGACGGAAAATTTGCATAGAATAAAGGTTTCTCAGGAAACTGAGGATGATTATATATAGCTCGGGTATGCGCTTCAAAATCCGTGTCAAAAAACAGGTTGTGGTGTTGCAAGCCCTTTACATCGCCTTTTAGGCCAATATAATAAAGTAATGAGGATGGCGCAAATGTTTTCTTTTTCCAATAGGACTGCGAATAATTACGATAAGTATCAGGCAATAGGGTTTCGGTATGTGCATAATCGGCTCCACTGACCACCAAATCAGTTTCTAAGGTTGTGCCATTGACCGCGATGGAAGTGACTTTTGAGTCACTAACGGTTATTTGGGAGACTTCATGATTGCACAAGATTGTAACGCCGAGACCGACTGCGAGTTTTTCCATGGCTAGAACCACTTGGGTCATACCTCCTTTAGGGTACCATGTGCCTAAGCCAAAATCGGCATAGTTCATGAAACTATAGAATGCCGGGGTATCTTGAGGCTTAGCCCCAAGAAAGAGCACGGGAAATTCCAAAATACGTTGTAAATTTTTGTTCAGGGTCACTTGCTTTGCCTCCCGGGCAATAGAAGTGACAAAGAGATGCAACCGACGTATGACGGGCCAACTGATAAGTTCGGTCAGAGACTCTCCGGGGCGATATACCAACCCGCCCATAGCGATTTCATAGTTTTTTTTTGCCTTTTTCATGAATGTCTTGAGGCGTGTGCCACTACCAGGGTCCAGTTTTTCAAAAATAGCGACGATGGCCTCGGGATTATCCGGAATGTCTACAAATTCTGCGCCCTCAAAAAAAACGCGATAAGCTGGGGATAGTTTGACGAGCTCATAAAAATCGGCTACGGTGTGGCCAAAATCTGCAAAAAAACGTTCGAAAACATCAGGCATCCAATACCACGATGGGCCTCTATCAAAGCGAAAACCATCAGCTTCCAAAATGGAGGCCCTACCGCCGATTTGATCGTTTTTTTCTAAAACGGTAACTTGAAATCCGGCCTTGGCTAAGTAGCAAGAAGCGGCAAGAGATGAGAAACCGGAACCAATAATCACCACTTTTTTCATTAAACGTGCTCTGATAGAACGAATATATCCTAAATTTGATTAAAAAGAAAAAAATATTCCTAAAAGACGAGGCTTATGGACTACGCTTTTATTGTCGAAATGCTTGAAGAAATGAACAGCTATCAAGAGAGTGGTTCAAGTACGGCAAGCGTGGAGGGTTTCCGGCACTGGTTGAACCAAAAAGCATATGAACGTGAGAGCCCGACCGTTTTGGCCAGTAAAAATAATCTAGAAGCCAATACACTCGACAATGAACTCTGTAAACAAGTGTTGCTTCTTGGCCGGTATGCTAAAATAGTTTTACGTAAAGGTCTTCAAGAATACCCAGAACTTATAAATGAAGACTTTACCTATCTCTACAGATTGATCGATTATCCCTACCTGACCAAAATACAATTGATTGAAAAAAACGCCCATGAGAAACAGGCCGGTCTGGAAATTATCAAGCGGTTGGTAAAACGAGGACTTTTTGTAGAGTCGCCGGATCCGAACGATGGACGAAGTAAGCGGATTTCGGTAAGTCAACGCGGTCGTAATCTGTTCTTAAAATCTATGAAAGACGTAACCCTCACCTCAAAAGTACTTACCGGTCAATTACCTGTTTCTGATAAAGAAACACTTTTGCATTTACTTAAGGAACTTAACCTTTTTCACGAAATGCTCTATTATAATTTTAGGGAAGATGATATAGAGGTGTTGGCAAGTTTGAATGGAAGGGATAACTAGAACTTCAACAAATACGCCTTTTTAAATGGGCGTATAATGAAAATTAATAATCCGGAATACGTACTAAGATAATACTTTAAATAACTGTTTTTCAATATAATAAGTGTTTTCAAACGTTTACAAACGAAAGTAATTATTTTATAACCGACTACCGTTTGCGCATCGTTCTAAGTTTGCTGTGTCGAATCAAGGAGGTTCGATGGCATTAACTGTTTAACGTAAAATTATTTATTATGAACGCACTTAAAAACAAAGTACAGTTGATTGGAAACTTGGGTCAAGACCCTGAGATCGTAAACTTGGAAAATGGCAGCAAGCTGGCAAAGTTTTCTTTGGCCACCACAGACAGCTATAAAAATGCAAAAGGGGAAAAGGTCGACGATACCCAATGGCACAATGTTGTGGCGTGGGGGAAAACCGCTGAAATCGTAGAGAACTATCTCGTTAAGGGAAAACAAGTGGCAGTAGAAGGGAAATTGATACACCGAAGCTATGAGACCAAGGAAGGTGAAAAGCGCTATATCACCGAGGTAAAATGCAATGAACTTCTTATGCTTGGAAAATAAAATTGTAAGGGTTCACGTGGGACAATTTGCCGGGTAGGTGTACAACGTAAATTGTCCCACTAAACCTTTAGAAAGGTGATTGTTGCAACATTAGGTTGACCTGGCCAATCACCAAAGTCTTCGTCTTAACTTCTTGAGGTACGATTCTACACGATCCCTATCCGGAACGGTCGTGATCTCTTTCTTTTCCGCTTCCAAAAATGCCCGGTATGCCAACGTATCGTAACCCTTCATATAATTATACCTGCCTACCAAATAATGGCTTTCCCAAAAATCTGGATTTAATGCGACAAACTCGGAAAGCAACTGTTGTTCAATGTGCCCTTCTTGTGCAATGGCCGTCATAATTTTTTCACGTAAAGCTCGATATTGCTCATAATTTTGGTAGGAAATAGTTTTTAAAAATGGGTCTTCGGCTATGCTCAATTCGGTATTGGATATCGTTTCCGTACCCGTAAACCTGTTGGCTTTTTGAAACACTTCCTTAAGGTCGTACGCAACGAACTCACCTAATTGATATGGATTGCTAGACACCCAGACCAGTAGGTCTTCTGGCTGAAAGACGATACCATGATGTGCCAATAATTGGTTCAGTGCTTTCTCGTTGCCATAGCCGATGGGTTTTTCATCCAAACCCTTTTTATCCCGAAGAATATTAACGGCAATTTTAGGGGTGATTTTTGGGTTTTCATCCAAAAGTTCGGCCATACGGTCGAATCGATATTTCGAATGACTTTCCATAATCTGTTTTTGGTTTCTAGTATCATCGGCATAGGCCGCACTTTGAAAGTGGTTGGAACAGACGAGTTGATTTGTGTTCTCTACCTCATAGACCCCAAAATTCTCTGGAGAAACTTCTATGAGCGCTGCTTTCTTATCCTTGGCACTACCTACAAAAATGGATTCCGAAACGAAAACCTCTCTTTTTTTGGCAATGGCGATCGCTTCATCGATGGTCGATGCATATTGTAAAATTTCACGGGTTACAAGTGATATAGGGGTTTTGGCGACCAAGGGAAATTTTGATTTTCCGGCATTTATGGTTACGGTCAGTCCCTGATCGTTCATGCCCGATACTACACCGATCATTCCTCCCCAAGTGACGGACATAAATTTATGCCCCTTATCAGGAGCTACGAAGGCGATAATTTTGTGCTTTGCAAACTCATCGCCGGCATAAAAATCAAAATTTCGGGCGATGATGAGCTTACCATTTTCAGAGTGGTCGCCCCAAGCTGCAAAAGAAGAACAGCCCACCAAGGCTAAATCCTGAAGGGCATGGCCAATGTCGTGTGCCCCATGAAAATAGAGCACCCTTGGATAAGGGGCGGCAATAAAGTCTAGGTCGGCAGAGGCATATCGCGAAATACCATAAATCTCTGCTTTGTATTGCTCGTCGATGTTGAGGTACATCTTCCTGTTGAACCAGGCCAAAAATTTTCGCAAGAGTTTTTGTTTGGCTTTCGAAGGCACCAAATCATCTATTTTATCTACGAAAATATGTTCTTGCCTTTGAAACAGTTCTCTGGTCAGGCTCCCGGTTTTCAGGCCGAGTTCATAGGGGTCTCCGTTTACGTAAAGTTCCCAAAGCCCTTCTTTATTTTGGATCAAAAAATTGTTTCCCAGTATATACGATGAATCAGAAACCTTTGTACGTGGTTCAATCTGTGAACCGTAGTCACTGGTATCGGGTATGTCGCGCAGCGATTTCGAAACTCCACAGGAGCAGAGGAGTGCCATTACTAAGAGACTCAAGACTTTCGATGTAAGAAAATGACCCTTGGCTTTGACATACCATAAAGAATATGCAATAAAAGACCTAATAGGCCAGCACCTAGTGGCTTGCTTTCGTCTCATGGGCTTTAAAGTACTTTTTTCCGTTATGAGGAATGCTTTTTTAAATCTAAATTCCGTTCGGTACGCCGTATGGCCAACTTGTCTTTATAGTCAAGCCATTTTTGGCCACGGTATTTGCGGCTGATATTATCGATATGTCGCATTATAAAAACATTGTAGAGCATATGGGCAAACCGTGCCGGATGTCGGGGCAAAGCACGTAAAGTCATTGAAAAGCCTCCGTTAAGATAGCGGATGGAATGCCAGTAACCACTGGGCATGTATAGGGCATCACCGTGTTGCATTTCCGCTCGAATACCCTCGGCATACTGCAGGGCGGGATATTTCTTGAAATCGGGATCGTCCATATCGATATCCTCTACATTGTGAATGGAAAATGGTACGCGATATAGGTATTTGGTCTGTTCCGGTGAAAATAGGGTGACCGACTTATCACCGTCAAAATGAAAATGCATGCTATCGGGCAAATCGATATCGTAATGCATGAAAACTTTTGATTTTCCTCCCCCAAAGAATAGGGCGGGCAGTTTCTTGAAGAATTTTAATCCGATGTCGGGATATTCAAAATCTTCAAGGAGTTCTGGCATTTTATGGAGAATATTGTAAAAGAAAATTCGCAAATCGGTAGGTTGGGTCTTTAAAATCTCTATGTAGTCATAGAGTTTCATTTCCTTTACCGGAGCATACACACTTTCTTTATCCTTTGCGGGCTCGTTGTCGTATAATGGAACGATTTGATCACCGGCCTTTTGTTGTATATAATCGAGTTTCCATTTTTTATAGGCAGGCCAATTTTTGGTCAGTCCCGTAATCAATACCGGCTTTTGTGGTTTATAGTATTTTTTAATGAAATCTGCTTTTGAAATGTTGTCGACCCGATCTACCGGGGTCGTCCTAAATTGTCCCATGATGGCGTTATATTATAATTAACTATCGGGTGTATGATCGGTCAAGTTGAAAATGATTACGGATGTAAGGAAAACAACTTTTATCAAACCCAAATATATTTTCGTTATGCCGATTTATTGTTTTTTTCGCCTTTCAGTATCTTGTTCAGTAGATACTCGCCGCCCAAAATTTCAGAACAAGTTACAATGCTGCTAATCGTTACTCCTAAAATACCATGCATATTGAGGCTTTGGCCCGTAAAGAAAAGGTTCTTTATCTTGGTTCGCGGAGATATAAATGACTTTAACGGATTGTTGACGTCTTTTACATATCCATACATGGCACCTTTATTACAATTGATATAGTCGCGATACGATAAAGGGGTGGAGGTGTGCACCGATTGTATGCACGCACGGATATTCGGGAATTTTTTTTCTAGCTCATTTAAAAAGGTCTCTGTTTTGGCCCGTTTGAACTCCTCATACGTCTCGCCCCGGTTATTTTTGTGGGTCACCGTATTGAACGTTCCCGCCCAGGGTTCCACCTCTTCATAGCGCATATACGTTATGGCGGTCATCTGGTCGCCCCATTCGCCTTGGTCTTTGCGAGCCCCCATTGATACCATATAACTTTCTGGCCAAGTTTTTTGCGTGTATTCGTGACCGTTCCAAACGGCTTTGTAATTTTTAAAATGATAATAATTACGGTTGAGGTACTTGAATGTCTTTGGTTTGAGCACAAAATGAATGCTAAAGGCAGAAATAGTACTTTCAATGTCTTCAATACGGTTCACATACGATTTTCTTAAGTGCTCGGTACCTAACAATTTCAGTGTCACTTTCGGCTCGATATTCGAAATAAAGAGATCGCCTTTCACGATAGCGCCCGTACTGGTCTCTACCGAAACGACGGTCTTGTTGTCTACTTCAAAGCCCGTAACCTCTTGATGTTTATACGCCTCTCCGCCACTTTCCTTCAATTTTCGGAGGAGCATTTTGGTGATTTGGCTTCCTCCATCCGCGCAACGATAGGCACTCTGTATGTATGAATTAACCGAAAGGGCATGCACATAAAAAGGTGTTCTATCTGCTTCCCCTGCATACAGAAGATTGGAGCCCGCAAGCACGGCACGCAATTTTTCATTCGATGTAAAGGAATCTATTAAGGCCTTTGCCGGAAGCTTGAATAATTCGGTATCGTTATGATATGGTTTTCCTAACTGAAGATTATAGAGTGGGAATCTGGCACATGTCTCCTTAATCTTATCGCAATAAGCCTTAATGGCTAGCCTTTCTTCAGGAAATTTTTTCGATAAGGTTTCATGAAAATTATCATATCCCTGGGCATGTGGATATTCGTCGCTATCGTTATCGAAAGTAATGATATCGAAACCGTTCTCATCGAGTTTTTTCAAGTGTAGTCCATCTAGAATATCTAGATAATCAAAGTACCGGTATAAATTTTGACCTTCATTGAGTCCACCTAGGTAATGTACGCCGGTGTCGAAAATAGTGCGTTCTCGTACGAAAGTTTGTAGGTTGCCCCCATATTGGTTGTTTTTTTCAAGCACGCATACACTTTTACCTTCACGGGCCAAAATAATGGCAGCCACCAAACCTCCCATGCCGCTTCCGATAACAACTACATCGTATTTCTCTTTCATAAGGGCAACATTATATTTGGTAAAAAAGCGACTCGATTTTTTGAGGCCAAAGTTCTATACTTTACTGCGGATAGGTAGCTTATCTTAATCTTCGCCCGCCTTTTTTAGGATTATAAAGTTATCATTTTGTTCATCAATTGTGAAACCGAACTTTTGTATTTCTTCGATATCAGGAATGGCTCTTTCGATACGTACCATCACTCGATTTATTCGTTGTAGGTCGATATTTTCTATGACCTTGGTATCGATTGCTCCGTAATCAATGAGTAAAGTGTCGGTATTTGGCCCAATAGTTTCTTCGAGGGAGTCCACCACTGTAATTTTACTGTATTGTCGAAGTAGAAAACTGTTTTTCAATACCTTACGGGTTTTTTCGCTCTCAAGATACACGCGTATCTTTCGGTCTATGGAGTCTAAGGCGAGAAGTAAATCTAGCTGCCCATAGCTATTAGAAATATGGGCGATCTCTTCCTTCTCCCCAAATTGACTCAGAAGGTAATTATGGAATTTCTGGTTTGTTTCAAGATCATTTTTGACCGAACGATATATCGTATCACCCTTGTATCTAAAATTTTCGAGAATCGTACTATGCCAATAAGCGCTATCTTCAACCGCATGGCGCAATCTTCTGAACTCTCGCCTGAAATAAGCGCCTATTTTTTTTGAGCGTTCCGTGTAGGTCTGCCCAAAACGAAAGTCGTCTGCAGCTATTCGAGGCAAGATTTCGATTGTAATGCTTCCATCCCTGATGATAAAACTTCCTTTAGGCAGTACCTCGGAATTTCCATGAATAAGAACAGGAAGAATATCTAGGTTAAAACGTTCCGCAAGATAAAAGGCCCCTTTATGAAAGCGTTTGATTTTATTGCTGGTGGAACGTGTACCTTCAGGGAAGGCAATTAAACTAAAGCCCTGATCAACCTTTTTTCGCAGGTATTCCTCGCCGTTTTCTATTCCGCCCGAAACGGGATAGGCCCCTGCCAACTTTGCCGCCTTGCCGAAAATAGGAGAGTTGTATACCCAATCATTAACTAAGAAAATAATCTTCGGGTTCAGCATACCTATGGCCAGAATATCTAAAAAAGAGGTATGGTTGGCAATGAGCATAGCGGGCTTATCGAACGTTTCTCCCTGAGGATTCTTAATTTTTTTAGAGACGAAAGGGTTGGTATAAAGTACCGATTTCATCAATTTGGAAACGGTAGTATGAAAACCCAAATTGGGTTTTAAATTTTGCTTGGGATAACCTTTTAAAATAATCATGGCATATGCGGAATGCATAAGTCCACCTAAACCGAAGTAAAAGAACGAAAGGGTGGAATGAATCAGATATCGCAGCGGAATGGGTCTTTTCCGGCTGCTTCCTATAAAAAGCTGGAATAAAAGTGGCTGGGCGGCAAAGGCCACGAAGACAGCCGACAAAATACCAATTAGGGATACGGTAGAAATGGTGATGAGTACGGGATGCTTGGCAAAAATCAAAGCTCCCACGCCCGCAAGCGTCGTAATTACCGATAAAATGATAGAAGTTTTATGGGTAGAGAAGACGTTTTCATCGGTCCTAAAATCGGTGAGTAGTCCGTTGGTAACAAAGATGCTATAATCGACTCCGAGGCCAAAAATGAAACTGCAAATTATAATATTGAAAATATTGAACTCAATATGTAAAAGCCCCATAATACCTATGGTCAAAAACCACGTCAGAAATATGGGCAAGCCGGTCACTAAGGTCAGCGATACACTCCGGTAAAATAAAAATAGAATGAGTACGAGAACGATAAGCGAATATCCGATCAGACGGTTGAAGTCGTTCTTTAGGTTACCTAAAAAGGATTCGTTCACTTGTTGACGGTCTATCAACAAAGTGTTGGGTTCATCGTCAAACTGTTTACGAAGTGCATCGATGTGTTCGTCGTCGACCTTGACCAATGATGTTATAGTCGTACCATTGTCATCATCAACGATAAAATCATCGACTGCAAACGATTTTATTTCATTAAAGTCGTCGATTTCCATAGGTTCAAAATCAGCGCTCAATAAATCGTAAAAGGGATTGAAAGTGGTAGGCTTAAAACCAAATTCGGTACCGCTCTCAATAAGCTTATTGCGGATCTCAGCAATTTTTTCACGACTCCAGAATTCTTTCCATGCCTTGATTTGTGCTTCTTGTGAACTATTTGACCTGATGAGGCCACCTATAGAGCTAAAGCTGATGATCTTCTTATCGGCCTCCAATCTTTTCATCTCACGGTAGAGGGAATCATTGCGCTCCAACACCGAATCGGTCGGGGCACCATACGTAGAAAGGTAAATTGACTTTGAGCTAATATCCGTGAGCTTTTCCAATCGCTTTCGAGCGTCCAATAACACCTGGGATTCGAAGTTCAATTTGACAAGGTCCTGGTTGAACACCACTTTGTGGTAGGTAAATAGGCTAATGCCAAATACAATCGCTAAAATTGAAATAGCCCATTTCGAACGATGAAAATCGAACAAGGCTATTTTATCCAATACGGTTTTCTGTTTCGACTTTCGAACTTCATACCGATACACCTGTGGAATGAAGAGGAGGGCGAATATCGAAGCACCAAGCACACTTACGGCGGCAAAAATGCCTAAATCTTGTAAGGCTTGCGATTCTAGAAAGAGGAGGCATAAAAATGCTGAGGCCGTGGTTAAACTGCTCATTAAGATGGAGGGGGCCACCTCTTTATAAAGGGTCTGAATTGAATTTCCACTACGGATATGGGTCAGGATATGCAGGGCATAGTCTAGGGTTACCCCAAGAAGCACAGAACCGATGCCCAAAGAAATAATTGAAATTTTATCGCGTAGCAGATATAAAAAGGCTATTGAAAGCAACGCCCCGAATACCGTCGGTAAGAAGAGAATGAACGGGAGGGCCAGTTTTCTATAAAAAACGATTAAGAGAATGATGAGCAAGGTCATTGCTATGCTTACTGTAAACTGAATATCACTTCTAATTTGCTTGGCATTGGCAACGGCAACCAATGCTGCCCCATAATATTCACTGCGGACTTTAGAATCATAGGCGGAGTTGAGCTCTTTTTGAAGAGCGTAGAGCGCATCCGAAAAGGCCGTGTTTTTATCGGTTTCATTTGATCCGAACCTGGGGGTGATAAATAATAGAATATTAGACTCCCTTTCATCGAGCAAAAATCCATTCTTCAACTTGAAATCTTCCGATATGCCCAACTGCTGTAGCTTTTTCAAGGCTAGAAAGGTCAACCCCAAAGGATCTTTGACGATATTTTTTTTAGCGACGATACCAGAAGGAGAGATCAAAGTGTGGTAGTTTGATTCCGTGATTTTAGCAATGCTATCGCGGTCAAACTTTTCGGTGATGGCCTCATAGTCGGTATCTTCCAAAAAGAGGGGAAGGTTCGCATAGATCAGTTCCATAGTTTTTGGTAGATCGTCACTATTTACCTTTCCCTGAACAGTCTTAATGTATTGCCCTTGATTCTTTTCCAGACTATCAAGGAGGGCATTGGCATAGCGCATCATATCATCCACGGAGCCCTGATCTAGCTTCTGTACGTTCACCACGATCTTGTCGGTAAACGTTATTGATTTGAGTACTTTCTGAATTCTTTTGACCTCTTTATTGGCTGGAATTAATGCGGTAATATCATCGTCGAACTGAACTTTTGAAGACATTAGTGCAAGCCCGAACAAGAGCAAAGAAATGACAACTAGGGATTTCCACCGATGCTGACCGATGAATCGATATGTTCGATACAATAAATCAGCCATTGTTTATTGCCATTTTTTTCCTTTTCATGAACATAAGTATTACATAACCGGTAATCCCGAAGAGTAAAGACATCAAAATAGCCAATGCAAAACTACCTATTACATAGACTTTCAAATGTTGTAATGCAGGAAAATTTGTAACGGCTTTATCGATTGAAAATGACATTTCCTCACCTGTTATCCACATTCCCATTCGTACACTAAGATAAACCACAATCGGTATTAAGGGCGGAATACTCACGTTGGAGAAAGCAAAGGCTATGGATTTATTCAGTCTGAAAAAAACGGCTAAAGTAAACACGAGCAGGGTCTGAAACCCCCAAAAAGGTACAATGCCAAGAAAAACACCCAATGCGATGGAAAGCGCTTTTTTTTTAGGGGAATCGTTACTTTGAAGTACATTTTCAAGAAAAAATTTTTTAAACCCCTTTTTTTTTATTTTTCTGATAAGGTCGCGCGGTTTTATGTAGAAAATCGTGATGACGACCAAGCAGGTATTCAAAATACTTATTCTCGTAAAGTCGGGAACCGTTCTAAAGTGTGATACTCTTTCTCTCTCATTGTAGGAAATCTGAACGGGAACGTTTTTTACCAGAGTTCCTCGCCAGGCCAATCGAACGATAACTTCGATTTCGAGTTCAAATTTTGAGGTATAAAGCTTTAGCTCTTTCAGGGGCTCTAGCGGATAGAGTCGGAACCCACATTGAGTGTCTTTTAACCAAATACCTGTCTCGAACCAAAACCAGAAATTGGAAAATCGATTCCCAAAACTACTTTTTCCCGGCACATCGGATTGTGCCATATTGCGAGATCCAATATAAAGAACATTTTTGTTCTCTTCTTTATGTAGTTCGCTCAAGAAAATGGAAATATCCTCTGGGTAGTGCTGGCCATCTGAATCGATGGTAATGACATATTCGTAACCTTGTGCGGTAGCCTCGGCGAAACCTTTTTTCAGGGCATTTCCCTTGCCCTTGTTTCTTGGGAGGTCGATAACATGGGTTTGAGGATACTCCTTTAATATACGGTGTGTGTCATCGGTAGAACCGTCGTTGACTACGATAATATCTGCCGTACGTTCCAAAATGCCCTCCAAGACCCTTTTAAGGGTGCCGGCGTTGTTATAGGTAGGCATCACCACACAGCACCTGAATCGCTGCATAGTATCTTGAAGTATTGGGGTCGGGCTTGGCACTGATTAATTTGTTAAGAAGCACGGTCTCAAAAAGAATCTAAGATACAGATCAGGAGCCCGTCAATGGTTTTTATCGGCCTTACTGGCCAATAAGAATACTAATCTAACTACGTTTTGTTTTACTACAAAGATAACGATTAGAGACCTTGAAACAATTGTCTTTCATTATCATTGAATACTTTTGATCGCAAAGCATATCCTTTCACAAATTTTTTGGCCCCCTCATCTGTCATCGAATTATAATTTTTTAGGATAAACGCCTTATCGTCATCGATGTTTTTTTTATAACCGGTAATTTTAGGGGCATTTTCTTGAACGCTCAACCTGATACAACGAATTTCCACATTGAGGGAATCTGATGTCACTGCATAGTCCAAAAGTGATACTCCTTCTTTAAAAAGGCTCTTTTTGTCTTTTAGTCCTTTGGCATATTTCGCCATCATGGTGCCTACCGCGCCTTTATAGGCTACTAATACTTTAACATCTGTTGTTGTCACAGAAATCAATTTGGAATTCAATTGTTCTACGGCTTGTTCATCGCCCGAAGCTTTTATATAGGCTGTTCTCACTTCCGAAACATCGATTTGAGAAGGGGTTCCAAGCGTCAGGCTGAGTAGTATAAGTAGATAGCTTATCTTCATTGTACGGTTTCCAGTACCTTAAATTTGGCACTCAGTTTTAGTGCTAAGGTATCATCGAAGGTAGTCGTATTCTTAACCTTTAGGATATCGCCTTCTTCACTGAAGTTTAGTTGTAGTTGTATGAGATCGTTCTTCTCGGGATTGATAATTGCCATGAATTTTACATTCGTTGCGACCGATAGAAAAAGCGATTTGCTTGTGGCCTTTTCCGCTAGCTCCTTAATAATCTGTATCATACAAACCCCTGGCATAACAGGGTTTCCAGGAAAATGCCCCTTGAAAACATCATGTGCGGCATTTAGTTTTATGGTCGCTAGAACCGATAGGTCTTCGTGCTCAAAATCCACAACGGAATAGAGTCCTTCAATCAACATAATTTACAATTTAAATTTATAGGCCGCTCCTATTTGAAAAACGCCGTTCAGGTTACTGCCTTCTTCTTCATAGAGATTGTCCTCACCCAAAAAATCGATACTTATGGTGCCCTGTTTGTACCGGGCTTCCAAAATCAGGCCAAAACCGAATTCGTAACCAACACCTCCCAATATTGAAATGTCAACCGGCGAAATCTCTTCATCGATATTAAAATTGGTCAAATTGACGAAATTGTTTTCAATATTGATGTCTAGCCCCATCCCTATAATAAAATGAAAACCTTTGTTCGGGCGCACATAAAACTTATTAGGAATTCCAATCGATATATAATCGATATTCACATCGCTATACTCATTCGAATTTGAGTTTCCGCCTTGTCTTGAATACAAGACTTCGGGTTGTAGGACATAGTAATCTGTAATAGGAATATGGACAAAACCGCCCACATAAATTCCCGATTTTGAATCAAGTTCCGTTTTGCTGATCTTTGATCGGTTTAACCCCATTTTGATGCCGGGTCGCGTCTGTGAAAACCCCATAACGACAGGCATCAGAAGAATAAAGACAAAGATTTTAGTTACTTTACCCATTTATAGTGCTTTTAATGCAATTTTAAGGTCGATGTTGGAGTGATCGATACGTATTTCCCGTGCAATGTTACCTTTTATTCCCGAAAATAGAAAACTTACCTTTTCGTTGCCGTTGCCCGTTCGGGCAATTTTCTTCAATTGGTTGTCCACATAAAAATAATAGTGCTTTTTATGTCGGCTATTGAGTTCAAGGACTAAATCCGATCCGTCTGTAAAGGATTTTGTAACAGGAGCTTGTTCTTTAATTAGTATTTCGAAATCTTTTCTAAAAAGATCAAGCACTATTTTTCTATCGATTTCTTTTAGAATTTGATTCACTTTAAAATCACTGCCTTGCAAGGTGAAATCGAAAATGGTGTTGCCCATTTCGGTAGTAAAGACTACACGATGGTGTTCAAGGCCTATTTTTTTTATGATCAACAGGCCTCCCAGCCTTTGGTCAAAGGCATTAATAGTCGCTTTATATACATAATCTTGCCTAGCATCGGAAAAATAAGGGTTTTCGATTTTCATTAGTCTTGACTCGGTAGGTTCGAACCCGTTTCTTTTCGGATATGACTTACACCCTATTAACAATAAAAGGCAAATACTATTGATTAAAAACCGCATCGGATATGGATTCGTTCACTTTGCGATTGGCAAATTCAATTTTGGTATAGTCATCCGAAGGTTCTATCATTTTAACGCCAATGACTTCAGCCTTGTCATTAAAGGTTAGGTGAAATGCCTTTATAATTTCTGAAAGTTGATTGTCTTTCGGTAAAAAATACACCAAGCTATTGCCGCCTTTCTTGAAATACTCAATGAAGAACTTACTTTCGTCGAACATATCCCCGCGAATACTTGCAGTAATCAATTGGTTCAGCTGTTTGAAGATTTTACTTGAACCTACGTCGAGATTACTCTTATTTCCGTCATCGTTAATATAGAGTGTCTGGTCTTTAAATAGTACGGAATAGTCGAATGGTTCTATATATTCCCAACGTACCAAATCGGGGGCCTTAAAAGCAAGTTTTCCCTTAGATTCAATATCATTCTCCAAGAAATCCAGATGTTTGTATTGACTGAAATCACTGGTAATGGTCGTCGTAGCCTCAGCCCGATTTTTAACCTCTTTTCGAAGTGCCGTTGCCTCTGGAGGCGACATTTTGGTTTGTGCAGTAATCTGGGTAAGGGCCAAAATAAACAATAGTGAAATCCAGAATATCTTAATTTCTTTGGAGGTACGGCTTGGGCGGTAGGGTACTGTCTTAAGCATAGGCTTCTATTTCTAGCAACTGGTCAACGGTCACCGAACGTAAGTTTTGTCGCTCTAAAAATAACAATAACTGTTCCAAAACAGCTACTGTCTTGTCGCTCGTATCGTGTAGTAATATAATATCTCCCTTAGAAACGGTACCGATTATTCGATTTAGGATCTTTTTTTTAGATCGAGAAGTAGTATCTAGAGAACGTACGCTCCAGCCGATGGATTTTAGTTGTAGCCTACTTACGACACCTTCTATGGCAGGATTGGTAACACCGAATGCGGGGCGGTACAACCTCATGCGCTTACCGGTAATTTTTTCGACCAGCTCCGTTGTTTCCATCAACTCTGAACTCACCTTTTCAGGGCCAAAAAAACCAAATGATCTAGCGTGTGAATAGGTGTGATTGCCCAACGTATGCCCGTTGTCTAGAATGGTATGAAGAACATCAACATGTTTTTCTACCTGGCGGCCAATGCAGAAAAAGGTGGCCTTGGCATTATATGCTTCCAAAAGTTTCAATATCCTTGGGGTAAACGCTTCGTTCGGGCCGTCATCAAAAGTAATGGACACCCAATTATTGCTAACTGATGCATTGGCACAAAGCGACTCCAAATGATAGTTCCATCGAATCATAAAAGAGCCCAGTGCCGTTATGCACAACCAGGGAATAATTAGGACCATTAAAGACCACCATGGAGTAATGTCAATGAGAGAGAGCACAATTAAAACCAAGCAGAGCACCAGGCCCGTGCGATTTACCGATCTGCGCTTCAGCATCTTCGTAATAAAGTGAGACTATGGTTTTCCCCACGATATTGATTGTAAAGTAATACGGTTCCAGTGGTGGGCTTGCTCTTTTGGTTCAGTTGCACCGCTTCCGGAACGGTTTGGGTCTTGAGAATTTTATTGGCTAGCCAAAAAGCAAATCCTGAGGCGGTATCAAATTCACCGCAAAGATGCTTGTAATATGCTTGAGGCGTATCTTTAAAGAGGTCGTTGCGTAGTGTGTCGTAATAATGGTCAAACTCTATATCGCCGTTATTGCCCAAAATGACAAGGTCTATGGTCTCTGGAAGGGTCTTGCTCTCTTCTAAGAAAGATTTGACTTTTGCAATCAGACTTTCTTTCGATAAGGTGTTGTAGGTGCTTATGGCAACCAGTTCGGCATAGCACGAAGGAAGTTTTTTATTGGATAGCACAAAGAAACTGGCCCCTTCACCCATGATCATACCTTTTGTTCCCGATTGAAGCAAATCTTTCGTAGCTACGGGTTCTTTCTTAATATGCCCGATCAGCTTATGCGTATCGATGTGATGGCTTACAAGTTCGTCAACACCGCCGACCAAAATATTTTCCGCCTCATTGTTTTCCAGCATCATTTTACTATCCATAAGGGCAGACTCGAACGAAATACTCGAATGCACGAAGGTGAAGTTATGTCCTTTGCAACCGATGCCCAAGGCAATCTGACCGGCCACGGTATTATGAGATGACTGAATGAAGCGCGTAGGGGTTAAAAATTGTTCGTTATTGTCTATAATGGCACTTACAAATTTTTCGGAATCACCTATACAGCCTAAGCCAGTACCGACTATTATGGCATCTACATTCTCCAAACCAGCTTCGGTCATTGCAATTTGTGAGCTTACCGTACTCATTTTTATTCCCTTTGCCATTCTTCGTGCGGCAGCAGGTGGTATGAATTGCTTGTAGTCCGGGTCGATGACTCGAATTTCGGTATCGAAATAGGAAACCACGTCGGTGAGAAATTCCCTGTTGTTGTAGGTTTTTTGGGCTGAAACCGAACCTATACTGTTAATGTAAATTGGTTTCATCACGCTTCTTTGGAAAAAATTAAGGTGGAGCAATTTCCGCCGAACCCGAAAGAGTTGGAAAGCACGGTACGTAGCTTTTTTTCTTTCAGTTGGGTCTGCGGAATCAAGTCGAACTCTTTCATTGGAGTCTCAAAATTGAGGTTGGGGTAAATTACGTTATGCTGTAGGGCTAAAACCGAATATACCGCCTCTATCCCGCCGGCAGCGGCCAAAGTGTGGCCCGTAAAGGCTTTGGTAGAACTGAAAACTGGCACATTCTTACCAAAAATACGTAGTAGTGCCCTTCCTTCGGATAGGTCGTTGTTCGGGGTGGCCGTACCGTGTGCATTAATATAGTCAATATCATTCTTGTTCAAACCGGCTACCTTCAAGGCCTTTTCCATGGCCAACACGGCACCGTCGCCATCGTCGGAAGAAGCGGTTTGATGAAAGGCATCGTTAGCATTTCCATACCCTTTGACATATGCCAAAACATCCTTATTTCTGCGTTTCACTATTTCTTCGGATTCTAAAACTAGATACGCTGCAGCTTCCCCTAAATTCAGGCCTTTTCTGTTTTCATCAAAAGGGGTATTATGGGTATCAGATAAAATCATTAAAGTCTTGAACCCGTTAATGGTAAATTTGCAAAGACAGTCGGAACCCCCTACAATGACGCGGTCTAACAAACCTGATTTTATCATTCGGGTACCGAGCATAATAGCATTGGCGGCCGAAGAACATGCTGTGCTGATCGTTGTGACCAGACTTTCCTCTAGCCCAAGATATGCGGCAATTTTTTGGGTAGAATCACCGGCATGCAGCCCGTTAATGTGGCCCCAATGTCTATCGTTCTGAAAATAGTCATAATAGTACTGCTCTGATTTGTCCATTCCGCCCACCGTGGTGCCTGAAATCAAACCAGTTCTGCAGTCATTTATGTCTTGAACATGGGCCGATTTAATGGCCTGAGCGGCAGCTACGGCACCCAAAAGAGCCGTTCTTGAAAAAGGTAAATCTAGAGACAGGCCCAGTTGTTGTTTCAACTCGGCATTGGTAGCCTTGATCTCCCCCACCATAATTTCATTCTTATGGATTGTATCGATTTTGGTAATCCTGGAGATGCCTGCTTTTTCCGAAATCAAGGAAGCATGGTTATCCTCTGGGGTATTTCCTATGGCAGATAGAACGCCCATTCCAGTTATCGCTACGCTTTTACCCATATAAGATTGAAACTATAATAAAATTAGCGGTTAAAGTACGAATATTCGATATTTTGAACGAATTTTTAAGATATTACAGGCAACGTTCGAAACCAAAGGTAAGCGATATAGGATGGTATTTTGGCGGTATTCAAGTAGTTCTGTTTGCCGTAATATAGGCAGCCATGGTATTGATCGATTCAAAGATTTTTCTACCTTCTTTTGGGTCGGCCAGTTTAATACCATAATCCTTGTCGAGCATAACGATCAGTTCAAGGGCATCGATTGAATCCAGTCCTAGTCCTTGGCCAAAAAGAGGGTCATCATTGGCAATTTCATCAACAGAAATATCTTCTAAATTTAATTGCTCGATAATTTTTTCTTTCAATTCCTGTTTTAATTCACTCATGTCTTTCGATATAATCTGGTTAATTCATCCGTAGTGTACGGATAGACGCCGGTTCTAGCTATTAGGTATAAAAAAGCGTCGTATTCTTGTTTGTCCACATCAACCCACCCACATAATATCTTTTCGGTCTTTCCGGTAGACAACAGACTGTCGCAATAATCGGTCAGCAATCGAGGATTGAATTCGTCAAAGATAAAAAAACTATTCTCAGAATAAAGCGAATGTCTAATGCTTATTTCACCTAAACAGATATTAGGTAAGGTGTAAACAAATATAGCTGGACTGGCATAAGGATGTACCGAATCTGTAATGGATGCACTATGTTTTCTGTCCGTATCGAGACTTGAAGACTTGTTCGAAAATACCAGTGCCGTATTTTTTTCTACCGAGTCTTTTAGCAAAGTTTCGGCAGCAATGAATGCCAGTTTGCTCAGTGTATCCATTTTAAAGAATTTTGGATACCGTATTTCCATATGTTTATAGGCCTTCTTAAGAAAGGAAGAGAGATCGCCGGTCTTTTCGGTAAAGAGAACCTCGTCATTCTTTACGATGTTGTTATCGATAATTCGGCAGTAGGATGCTATGTGAAAAGAAGAAGGCTTCATGGCTTTGCGCTTTGGAATATGGCCGCTGTATTGCAGCCCCCAAAACCGGAGGCGGTCTTAATAAATGTACGCAGGGGTTTTGACGTAGTATCTTTGATAATATTGAGGGGACGGGAAACGCCTAACTCTTGAAATCCTTTAGAGGCAAAGAGCATATTCTTTTGCAACGAATGCATGCCAATCAAGGTTTCCAATAATCCGGAGGCCCCTAAGGTATGCCCAAAATAGCCCTTTAAACTGTTAAGAGGTGTCTTTTGAAGGTTGGCCCGGTTAAAAGCGATAGCCTCCATTTCATCATTGAACAAGGTGGCCGTGCCGTGGGCCGAAATGTAGTCTATACTTTCAATAGAAAGGCCCGACTGCTCCAGTGCAGCCTGAACACTTCTAAAAAGCCCCTCTCCGGTTCTTGAAGGGCCGGAGATATGATTGGCATCGTTACAAGACGCTTCGCCCATAATTTTAACCGCTTCCCGGGCCATTTGGCGCGTATCGGCCGTAACCAAAACACTACTTCCGACTTCACCTATATTAATGCCCGAACGCGTTTTGCAATACGGACGGCAAGGTTCTGGACTAAGAGCCTGAAAGGCATTGAAACCACTCATAATGAACTTCGTAACCAGATCGCCACCTACGACAAGAACATGGTCGTACGTTTTCTGGGAGATTAACCTTTTAGCCACCGCTAAAGCGAGCACTCCTGAGACGCAGGCATTTGACAAGATGATGGCATCGTTTTGAAATTGGAAGAATTCTTTTATCTTCTTTCCGAGCTGGGCCAAATAGGCCCTTTTTTCAGGAAAAACACTATGCTTCTCCAATACATCGATATTTCCTTTGGTCGTCGAGACAATCAAGCCGACGCGGTCATCAATTTCCAAGTCCGCCTTTTCCAAAGTATCCGATAGGGAAGCGATCAATATTTTTTCCAGTCGCGTATAATTTTCGGTGGGCCGAAGTCTTTCAAACTTTTCGTTCAATAAATCGTCTGAAATTCGTGAAGAATAAAATGGCCCTTCAAGTAGGTAACTGTCTTCTACCAATTGCAAACTTGAAACGCCCTCTTTTATTTGGGCTATCGCCGAAACACTGTCAGGGCCATAGGCAGAAAAGATATTGTTATGTGACAGGAATACGCTACTCATCTAAAAGGCCAACTTTTTTCTTCCACTTTGCAAAAAACTCTGGAATTACCAAAGACAATTCTCCATGAAGTTCTACGAAGACCTGTACGGTCTCTCCGGTGCAAACCAGTGCTCCTTCCTGATTGAAAATTTCATATTTAAATATCATTTTCGCTGCGGGGGAGTCAATATATGTGGTCTTGATTTTAGCCACATCACCATATCGCAAAGGTAACTTATGTTCGCAGGCAGATTTAACGATTGGTGTAGAGAAATTGTGGGCCTTCTGATGAAGGTAAGAAATACCATGGTGTCGACCAAAGGCCTCCCTACCGTCTTCAAAATATTGTATATAGTTGCCGTGCCATACGATGCCTAAAGGATCGGCTTCCGCAAAACGTACCCGTATTTCACTAGTATGGCTAATTTCATTTTTTAGTTTAGACGGCATTTTTTCGTTTATTGTAGCTAATGGCGATTAGTGTAGTGAATAAAAAGAAAGCAAAGAGTTTGCCAATTTCAGGGAGCAAGTCGGTAAAACCTGCGTTCCGCAAAAATACATCATAGAAAGCATTTAGTCCCCAATTCATGGGCGATAAATGGGACAGGACTTGCATAAATTTCGGCATGGCGAATACCGGAACCCATACCCCACCAATAGCAGCAAGTATAACTACGAAGGTAGCCCCAAAGGGGGCAGATTGCTCTTGGGTTTTTGCTACAGTGCCCAATAAAAGGCCCAAACCTACAGCGGCTAAACCTGCAAAGAATGCGACCAGAAATAGTAACGGCAATCGGCCGGAGATGTCAAGTTTAGGAAGACCGATGAGCGGAAAAAGAAAGATGCCCACCATAACCATGACCGCAAATTGCAATAAGGAAATCGCTAAAAAAACAAGGGTTTTTCCGCCAAGTACGGTAGCATAGGAAACCGGGTTTGTACGTAATCGTACAAAAGTACCTTGGTTTTTTTCGTTGACCATATTGATGGCCAGCGGCAAAATGATAAAAAATATCGCAAAAAGTGTCCATGCGGGTATATTGTGCTGCGTTGAATTCGGAATAAGTATCTTGTCTCCCTTGGTAGGAACGATCTCCGTGAATGAAATAAAACTTTCCGTTTCGAATATTTCTTCTAAAGGGTCATCGGTCAGTTGTTCTTGAAACGTTTTGTAGATGGTTTCGGTCTCGATTTTGGAAATCATCTTGTCGATATTGTTGCGTACCGAGCTTTTGAAGGATTGCTGGGTCGCTGGATCGAAATAAAGCTTTACCTCCTTGGGTTCAAGGTTTGATTTACCGTTTGGTATATTCTCTTCGTTGTCACTGAACTTTGCCAGAATAGCGTCTACATTTTCATTTATTTTCAGGTCAAGATCCACGGAGAGATTCTCGGGAATTACGATGGCTAACTGATATTTGCCTAAGGACACTTGATTTCTAGCACGTGTTTCGGAGGTATCCGTGTCTACGCGAAATAGATTTGACTCGGCCAGGTTATTGAGAATATCTTTGGAGACCGATCCTTTATCATTGTCAACTACCAGAATGGGCAGTTTGGTTTCTTGAATGCTTTTAAAAGAGTTGTCCTGAATTGTTGTGATGACCACGACCAGCAATACCGGCATTAGAAAGAGTACGGCAAGCCCACCTACATCGCGGGTAATCAGTAAGAATTCCTTATATGTAGATGCCCAAAGTTTATGCATGGTCTCGAAGTGCTTTACCGGTTTTGGCCAAGAATACTTCTTCAAGGTGTTGGGCATTATCCTGTCCGGCGATCAAGGCGGCGGGTTTGCCCACGCAAATTAATTGCCCGTGGTCTATTATGGCGACGCGGGTACAAAAGTTTTCTGCTTCGTTCAAGTGATGAGAGGTATAGATTATCGTAGTTCCCGAGGCGTTCAACTGTTTCAGGTGTTCGATGATCACATTTTTTGATTGCACGTCGACCCCGACCGTAGGTTCATCTAAAAAAAGCACTTTCGGACGATGTAAAATACTGGAAATTAAATTTACACGTCTTTTCATCCCTCCAGAAAACGCTTTTATTTTTTTATGGGCAAATTGAGATAGGCCTAAAGTTTTTAAATGGGTATTTATTTCGTCTTTCAGTCGTTTTCCCCGAAGGCCATACATACTTCCAAAATATCTCAGATTTTCATAGGCCGTGAGAGAGGGATAAAGGGCATACTCTTGAGGAACGATGCCAATACGTTGTTTTAGGGCATTCTTATTGTTTTTATAGTCCAGGCCGTCGATACTGAATGACCCAGAGGTAGGTTTTAACAGGGAGCTTAGTATCGATATCAAGGTTGTTTTTCCAGCTCCGTTTGGCCCAAGCATCCCAAAAATTTCTCCCTCATCAATGGTGAGGTCGAGATGATTTATAGCGTATGTATCTACACCTTTGTATTTTTTAGAAAGTCTATTGATTTGAATCATAGCATTAGACGGCTTGAAAAGTGTAGTAACGAATTTAGATGGCTTTTTTTAGTTTCTTAAAGAAAACGGCTTCCCTGTGAGAAAGGTCTTCTAGCTCGTCGGCAACTTTATTATAGGCATCGGTCCTGGCACTTCTATTTCTATATATTCGGGAAGCCTCCACGGCAAAATCGCGCCAAGAATCACCGATCTCGGTCATTTCTTTTGAGAGTTCCATGAGCTCTTCATTTTCCAAAACTTGGCTTGCCTCTTGTAAAAAGGCCGCATAGATGTATCGAAAGCCACCTCCTCCTGTACCAATTTCTTCTTGCATGCGAACAATCTGGCCTAAGTAATGATTCGCTTTTTTGACTCCCACTTTTTTGGGCCACTTACGAATCAATTTTGAAATGGTTTTAATTCCCTTAGCCCCCACAACGGGTACTGGGGCAAGCATTTCCCTACAGGTCTGTCTTATGCCTTTTTTAATAGCTTCTTTCAATTCTAGGGTTTCCGGGAATGCCGTAGGATAGTAAATGTGTCCTTTAGGGGCGAAAGCACCTTTTGCGAAACGAACCTTTTCCAATTGCTTTTCCGTTAAGGTGGTCACCTCTTCCATAACGGGGTCACTTATGAGGTAGTTTGCCCCTTCTTTTCCATAAACCACCAAATTATGGGCATTAAAATGAAAACGGTATTCGTCAGGAAAATAAACCAGATTATAAACCCCGACTTGAAGCCCGACTGGATTATTATTTTTCAGATTTTCGTCAAGTCGTGCTTGGGCGGTCTTTGGGTTTTTGAACTTTTCCCTCTTTATTTTGATGCCCACGCGCTTTGCAAAACGGTTAAAGATATAACCGGGCATGGCACGATAGGTGATTGCGGGGGCATGATTTACTTTGAGTAGCGGTATATAGCAAAACAAGAGCCCTGAACCTATTCCAAAAACCATGGGTTCACTAACTTCAAAACCATTGTATCGCATCAAGTTACTTACTACACCGTTTTCACAATGGGCCGATTGTTTGTGGCTAAAGTTTATTTCCATCTATGGTTTTTCGGGAATGTTTTTCAGTTCATCAATACTAATATCGAAGATATCGGCATATTTTTGAAGGGTTTTATGTTTCAATTTTTTGAAAACGGAAGGTTTGAAATGTCGTTTGACCCTCCATTTCCAAAAGCCGGCGTAGCTGGCAAGAATGGGTAAATCCATTTTATGAAGTTCCATGTAGTACTCAATAGGGCTCGTCTCTTCGTTCATTACCCGTTGCCTGGCCTTTGAAACACGCTCCTCAATTTCCCTGATCGCATTGTCCAGGGCTATGGTTTTGGGATCCCATCCCGAACTAAGTTCCGTGATATAGTCGCCATTTTTGTCAACCGCATAAGTCAGTTCCCTAAATTTTTTAGATTCAAGTACACTTTTATCCTGTGGTACTTCTTCTTTTTTCACCATTACTATTTTATGGATTAGTAGAAGCGATTTCTAATGTTCATGTATTAGAAAATTCAATGTACAAGCTACGATTAATTCCTCTTTTATAAAAGTAGTAGAAGCTATTGTACAACTACTAAAAGCCTCGTTATCGTAGCGTGATAAAAGTTTCCCATTGGTAACTATGGTATCGCCAACTTTGGGCAATCTAAGAATCTCTATTTTTTTTATGGCACTGATATACCCTACAACATTGCTGCTGGTTCCTTCGGTATCATTAGGGTCATAGAAACTTTGGCCTACAATCGTTGCACAGGTCTGCGCTGCATTCTCAATGAGTCCGGTTTCTGACAGGAGACCATTTTGAACAAAAATGCAGGAATCATCAATCTTAAAATGAGTTTGTGACGACTCTTGGTCGAGGTAGGGCATGAAGGCCGCCATGAGCATAGGCTCGCGATGGGGCAAGTATTTTTTGATGTCTATGTTGATTCTTGCCTCCAAACTATTTTGCCAATGCGGTTTTCATCTCGCTGGATGCCCAAATCGTATGTTGCGATGCCACCGTAGCCTGTACCAAGGTTATGCCCATTATGTCGTGCAAGATATTTACCGTTGTAACCAATTGTTCTCCCACTTCGGGTAATTCGTGAATGGTAACCTTGCTAATGGCACCGATATACCCTGTTGGGGCCGGTCGTTGTAAAAGATGATATTTATACCCGGTATGAAGGGCTACGGTCTGTGCCATATTCTCAATAAGTCCAGGGGCCGCTAGATGGTTATTGTCAACTAACAGGTTCTCTTTGGAAACCACAAAACCAGATACAACCTTTTCCTCGGAGTAGTGTTTCATTTCTCCAATCATTACAAAGGGCGGTTTCTGAGGAATTAACGTTTTTAAAAAATCGAAATCGGTGATAGTGCTATCTAAAAGATTTTTCATATTAGCATACGGTTAGATAGGCATAAGTATAAGAAAACCGTGCACTTTCCGGAACACTTAATAGAATTTTTTGACCCTTTTTCAATCTTCCCGATGCAACCAGTTCTTCGAGCATTATATAAATGGATGCAGAACCCACATTGCCCACATGCTCTAAATTTAAGAACCATTTGTCCCAAGGCAATTCCAATCCTTGTTTTTTCATTTCTTCATACAGCCCTTTCTTAAAAAAATATGAAGAGATGTGTGGCAGGTAGTAATCTACGTCATCCGGACCTATACCATGTTTTTCGAAGACTTTTTTCAACGAGTTGACTCCTTTGACCAATATATATTCTCCTAAAAGCTTCACATCTTGCTTGATGGCAAAAACAGATTTTCTTGTCCATTCCTCAGGATGGTATTCACTCCATGGTTTTAGTTCGCCATTTTTCATTTTTTCCGCTCCTGCATACATACAGGTTTCCATTTCATGGGCATACGAAAAACCTTGCATCCATTCTATCTTGAGCGCGTTTTGGCCACGGGGTTTGTCTTCCAAGAGCATAGCCCCTGAACCGTCGGATAGCATCCACCGTAGAAAATCTTTTTCAAAGGCAATCATTGGATTGTCTTCCAGTGCTTTCAAATGCCCTATTTCTTCTTCGTAGAATTCGGCTTTAGTCCAAGTGGAAACACGTTCAGACCCCGTACAAACGGCGTTGTTGACCTGTCCTGTCCGTATGGCCATATACCCATATTTCAAGGCGTTCATTCCTGAACAGCATACCCCGGATGTAGAATTTATTTCTAAAATGCCATTCTTTAGAATTCCATGTACCATTGCGGCATGGGAAGGCAGTAGTTGATCGGGGGTAGAGGTGCCGCACGATAGCAATTCTATATCATCTTTTGTAAAATCCGAATCGCAGAGGGCTTCAATTGCCGTTGCGGTTAGTTGAGCGTTGTTATGAGTGACGTTTCCTTGCTCGTCAATGGCGTAGTACCGTTGTTTGATTTGGTTGTTTCGGAGGATGATATTTTTTGCCCTTGACTTTTTCCCGTCGATATAGCCTAACTTTTCTTCAATCTGATGGTTTTCGACGGGTTTGTTAGGCAAAAACTTGGCTACTTTGGTAATGTAAGCGTCTTTCATGTGTGTTTTCCTACTCCTTTAGCTCAACAGAGGCGTAATATTTTTCGTCCCTTTTTATTTTGTGGTACAAGGGAATATAAGTGAGCAAAAATACAATAAAAACTATTGGTGCGATTGCCCAAATCGCAATTAACAGGTAATAGTTAAAAAACCGAAGCCATTTTTTCCTGGAAGGATTGCCTACTCCCCCTTTTTTAATGATAAAATTTGCCCATTTCGAAAATAATAGGTTGGCACGTTTATCCATTAATACTAGGGAAGGCTTTATTTTCACTGCACCTAAGCGCACAAGTTCTTGCTGTAAATTCGAAAAGTCTCCTTGTAATAGGGATTCGTTGATCGGTCTGCCAAATTTTTTCGCTGCCTGTATCGACCGTGATGAGACCCCTGGTTTTGGAAAAACACCCCAAAGCCGGTCTTTTTTCCCCTTCATCATCCAGTGTACTATGGTGATGACACTTATATGATTGATGTTTTTGTCTACCAGAGCTATGTTGCCTACCAATTCTGCCTTGCAGTCGACCAAAAGTTTTTTTACTTTTTCTTGAGACATTACCCACATATTACGGGCTCCAATAATCGTTATGGTAGGGGTGTCCTTCAAGAGTTTTTTGGCAGATTCTGATTTTAAGAAAGAATTTAAGGGGATGGAGGGTGACAGGTACCATACTTGATGGCCAAGTAGAACCAAGTCATACTTTTTGCTAAGAATGGCATTATCGGGCCTTTTTAGTTTGGTTGGAATTTGAAGGAAAGATTCTGGAAACACATCAAAGAATTTTTCTTTGTTCCAAGGGAAGGGGTAGGGCGTTTCGGGAAGGATTTGATAATAGGTAACATTGACCTTATCGGTTTCAAAAGGTTCCAAAATATGATCTATAATATCTCGCAACTGACCGGTCTGTGAATAGTAAATGACTAGTACTTCTTTCATTGTCCTGCGAGTATGGCCCGGGTTTCAGGGTTTAAGATTCTCTTTTTTGCCCCAAAAGTTAAAATAGTTGAACCATTGGAAAGGGTATTTATCAAGAATCCATTCGAGGTTATCGACATATGCTTTAAGCAGTCCTTGCGCATCGCCACGTTTTACCTTTGTTGTTCGTGCATAAAGATGGTATTTTTTTTTGGACTCTTTCATCACATATACAAAAAGTACCGGGAAATTTAGGCGGGAGGCCAATAAAAACGGACCGAGTGGAAACTTTGCGGTCTCCCCCATCAGGCTGTGTTCTAAAAACTTGGCACCTTCAATATGCCTGTCCCCGGTAAAGCACACCAATTCTCCATTGCTTAAAGCAGAATGAATTTCAAAAATATGAGATAGGTCTTCTTGAATGCGAATAAAGGAAATACTCGATTTGGAAGTTACGGTTTCGAGGTACGCCTTGATTTCTTCATGCTCCCTGTCCCATGTAATAATGCTGATTTTCGAAACCGCATTTACTTCTTCCAAAAAGAATTGTGCTACTTCAAAATTACCAACGTGGGCACTTACAAGAATTCCACCTTTGTTCTTATCAAGCAGGTTTTTAATGTTCTCGATGCCATCAAAAGTGTAAGAAAACCTATTTCTCAGGCCAGAAGATATGGCCGCTTTGTCAATGAGGGTTTGGCCAAAACTATAGTAGCTACGGTATATGCTCAATAGACTTTTGAGCTTGCCGTAATGTCGTCGTTTGTGAAAATAATAGAATATCGCCCTTGAACTGCTCAAAGAGAAGAAACAAAAATAGAGTACTACGAAATGCAGGAAGAAGTAAGAAAAATCGAGACCTAGCTTTTTTATGAAGAATATAAAAATTCGATATCCTAAAACGGTACCTCTCGATTTACCTTCCCATTCTGTCGCCATTTCAAAATAGTCTCTTGAGGATTTAAGGATGCCTTAGTGGAGTTTCCCTTCGATAAGGTTGTAAAAATCTTGTAATGTGGTCACATTCACAAAATCTTCACCAACAAGCTTAACACCAAAATTACTCTCAACGGCGACCACCAAATCGACAAAATCAAGACTATCAAGACCTAGCGTGTCTTTTAGATTGGCTTCAGGCGCGATTTCTTCCTCTTCGACTTCGAATTCGTCGATGAGAAAATCATCAATTTTCTTAATAATAACTTCTTTGGTCATTACCATCTTTAACTAGCATTTTTTTATAATCAGTGCGGAGTTCGTGCCTCCGAACCCGAATGAATTAGACAAAAATACGTCAATTTTTTTATTTAACGTTTTTTTAACTATGTTTAATTGGGCGAATTCTTCATCGACATTTTCGAGATTAATATTGGGTGCTATAAATGAATTTTCCATCATTAACATAGAATATATTATTTCACTTGCCCCTGCCATCCAACATTCGTGGCCGGTCATTGATTTTGTGGAGCTTACCGGTGGTGAATTATCCCCAAAAACTTCTAGAATAGCCTTGGCTTCATTCGCGTCGCCTACTGGAGTGGAGGTCGCATGTGCATTTACATAGTCTATATCAGATCTTTTCAAGTCTGCATCATCCAATGCTTTTTTCATGGCCCGAGAAGGCCCTTCTATATTGGGTGTTGAAATATGGTCTCCATTTGAAGAGAAACCATACCCAATAATTTCTCCCAAAATGGGTGCACCTCTATGTACCGCAGATTCATAGCTCTCTATAACTAAAGTAGCCCCACCGCCACTTGGTACTAAACCATTTCTATCTTTGTCGAAGGGGCGTGAAGCTTTGGCAGGATCACCGTTGTACGTAGCAAAAACACCAAGTCCATCAAAACTGCCCATGGCTAATTTGTTTATTTCTTGTGCTCCTCCAGTGATGATGCAGTCCTGAAGGCCACTTTTGATCAAATGATAACCAAGACCAATTGAATGGGATCCGCTTGCGCAGGCAGCACTGACGGTCAGGTTAATGCCCTTGAGTTTGAAAATAGTCGAGAGGTTCATGGTTATGGTCGAGTTCATAGCCTTGAAAATAGCTCCAGAGCCTACCAAAGTGGTATCACGCTTTTCGCGGAGGGTGTCTACGGATTCGACCACGGATAAGGCGGTACTATCATTTCCATAAAGAATGCCCACTTCATTGGCGTTTAAAAAGTCTTGGTCGATATGAGCATTTTTCAAGGCTTCTAAAGTAGCCATATAGGCATAGCGCCCTTCTTCGCCCATACTGAGACGTTGTCTTCGAGATAAAAGATTTTTAAGTTCGGGCTCATCGACCCGGCCCGTGAAAGGGGAACGATAGCCGAAATCTACTCGGTCTTGATCATATACAATACCAGATTTCCCTTCAAAGAGTGAATCTTTCACTTCATTAAGGTCTCTGCCGATGCATGAATATATACCCATGCCTGTTATTACGACTCTTCTCATTGCCCCATGGTATCTTTAAGAATAGATGCCGCCGTTAATATTGATTACTTCGCCAGTAATATAGGCCGATTTTTTTGAAGCTAAAAAAGATACCACATGAGCGACTTCCTCGGCTTCGCCAAAACGATTGGCCGGAATCATCCGCTTTAGTTCTTTTTCATCAAGATCGCCTGTCATATCGGTTTTGATAAATCCTGGTGCAACGGCATTTACAGTAACGTTTCTTTTGGCAATTTCTTGTGCCAGGGCTTTGGTTGCACCGATTACCGCTCCCTTGGCCGCCGAATAATTGGTCTGGCCCGGTGTGCCTTTAAGTCCGGATACGGAAACTATATTAATAATTCTGCCATATTTATTGACGAGAAGTCGTTGGATGAGGGTATTGGTCACATTGAAAAACCCATTGAGGCTGGTATCTATTACTTTCGACCAATCTTCTTTCTTCATCCACATGAACATACCATCTTGAGTGATACCCGCATTATTCACGATAACTTCTATAACAGCTTCAGGATGCGCTACATACCAATCGTCAAAAACAGTTTTTACTTTTTCCGAATCTACTACGTCGAACTGCACAAGTTCTCCTTCGCCACCAACTTCGTTGACCAAGCTTAGGGTTTCTTCGGCTGCTTTCGGATTGCTATTGTAGTTGATTAGAATCCGGTAGTCGAAATCTTTGGCCAATTGTATACAGATTGCCCTGCCAATGCCACGTGAGCCACCGGTTACCAAGGCATATTTTTGTTTCTCCGATTTTTTTTCTTCCATGTAAAAACTAAATTTTCACTTCCTTATGGTCGGGAGCAAGAACTAAATACTATACGCCGCATAAAAAGGGGGTATACTTGCAGTGTGCAATTAGAAGTTAACTTTTTATTTTAGAGATACAAAGGGTTCGGCGTTCTTAAACCATTTGTTGGCCAATAATTTGCCTGACTCGTCGAAATAGCCCCATCCTTTCTTGGATTTTACCCGTGCCAAACCGTTGACAAAGCCCTTTTCCTCTGCGCCTTTTAAGAATGCAAAATTTCCTGAGATTCCATATTCCATAGGGATGATCAATTTACCCGAAGTATCTATAAAACCCCAGTCTTTGTCTTTGACCGGTGCAAACCCACTTTCAGAAAATACTTCAGCATCACGATACTGGGGTTCAATGACCATTTCACCCTTTTCGTTGATATATCCCCATTGTTTTCCATCTGCTACCGGGGCCAACCCATTTGAAAATGCCCTAGCCTTGTCGAATTTCGGTTCGATTACCCATTGTCCTTCGCTGTTTACAAAGCCTATTTTTTTGTCTTTTTCTGCATAGGTCAGACCAGAGTTTCCATAAAAATTCCATACTTTCTGGGCCCCATCAATAGCGTTGAAGCTTCCATTATGTATGATGCCATAAATTTCCCCTTTGCTGCCATACACCCCAAAAGTAGTAAAGGTGTTTCCGATATCTTCATACTCCACCGGAATGATTTCTTTACCCTTGTTGTCTATCATACCCCATAAGTCTCCTTTATTGACTTTGGCATGGCCATTACGGAATTTTTTGATGCCATCATATGTAGGTTCAAGTACTACCGTTCCGTCAGTACCCAAAAGACCAATTTTGTCATCTTTACGATAGAGGGCAACCCCATCTTCAAAATCGTAATATTTTTCTGCTGATGGCACGTTCAGAACTTTCCCAGAAGTGTCAATGTACATCCACTGATCATCTTTTTCAACCAGTGCATACCCCGAACTAAACATTTTGACCCGATCATATTCTGGGGCGATGGCCCATTCTCCCGATGCGTTTAGATAACCCCATTTCTCTCCATTAAAGGCCGCCGCCCGCCCATCGGAAAAACTATCGGCCTTTTCGAATTGAGGATTTATAATATAAGCTCCTGATTTGTCGATAAAGCCAAATTTGTCGTCTTCCCTTACGACCGCGATTTCTTGGGCCAATAGGTTAATTACGTTGGCTAGCAAAAGTATTGTAAGTGTAATCGTTCTCATTTTATTTCTTGTTTTGATGGTTAATAATATAGTTCTTGACTTCGTTTACGTACGGATACATCACCGTATCATTCTTAAAAGGGGGAACTATTTTACGAACAGCATCGTACATTTCTTTTGTTTTTGACGATACCTTTTTTTGCAGTTTGAGATATTCGATGGCTTGGACCACGGTAATCATCTCAATAGCGATGACCTCAAAAGCATTTTCGACAACTTTTTTAGTTATTAAGGCTGCATTGGTACCCATGCTCACTATATCTTGATTGTCGTTGTTGTTGGGAATACTGTGCACATACATAGGGTTAGACAGCATTTGGTTCTCTGCAGTGGTCGATGTGGCGGTAAATTGTACGCCTTGCATCCCAAAATTAAGGCCTAATTTGCCTAAGTTTACAAATGGAGGCAATATGTCGTTGAGTTTTGAATTTAGCAAATAATTCAATTGGCGTTCGGCCAGCATGCTCATTTTAGCAACTACTAGCTTAAGCTTATCCATTTCTAAAGAAATATAGTCACCGTGAAAATTACCGCCATGATAGACCTGCTTTTTAGCTACATTTACTATAGGATTGTCATTTGCCGAGTTCACCTCTTCTATAAGTATTCGCTCCACGTTGTTCAACGTGTCGAGCACCGGACCTAGAATTTGAGGTACACAACGAAGAGAGTAATACTCTTGTACTTTTTCCTCAAAAACAGACACCCCTTCATTGTTAGTATAGAGATGATGTTCTCTTTTACGGGTCAGTGTACTGTCTTTTAAGTGGCTCCGCATGGCCCTGGCAATTTCGCGCTGACCCCTATGTCTTTTTGTCGAGTTAAGGTCTTCCGATAAATGATCATCGTAAGCTTCTACAATTTCATTGATTGCAGCAGAACAGGCAATCATCCATTCTAATAAGCGTCGTGTATAAATCGTATTGACAATTCCTATCCCTGTCATTACCGAAGTACCGTTGATAAGGCCAAGGCCTTCCCTTAGTTCGACCTTAATAGGGCTTATGCCTTCTTCTTTGAATACCTCTAAGGTATTTCTTAGTTCACCTTTGTAAAAAACTTCTCCTTCACCGATAAGCACCAAGGCCAAATGTGCCAATTGAACCAAGTCACCACTGGCCCCTACACCGCCATGCTCATAAATTAGCGGGGTTATATCCTTATTTATCAAGGTAGTCATTACCTCTAAGACCGAGGTGTGTACGCCCGAATTACCCAGACTTAAGGTATTCAGACGGGCCAACATGGCCGCTTTTACATACTTAGGGGGAATTGGGTTTCCCGTGCCGGAAGCATGACTTCTTATTAAATTGTATTGTAACTGTATCGTCTCAGCATCCTTAATCTTGTATTGGGCCATGGGACCAAAACCTGTATTGACCCCATAAATGACCTTGTTTTTTGAGAATTCCTTTAAGAAATCAAAACTTTTTTGAACGGTTTCAAAAACCTCGTTGTTGATAGTTAGGTACTCCCCATCAAAAATAATGCTGTAGAATTCATCTATTCCTAGCGTTCCTTGGATTTCTGGCATTTATGGTCGATTCTGTTGCTCAGTAAGACTGATTTAATAATAAAAATAAGTATTTTGGTTTGCAAATCTATAATAATTAAAGAATCTAAGCCGTAAATTAGTACCTTAAAAGAACGAAAGTAACCACGACCACAAGATTCGATTAATTATGGCCGTAAAAAGTGAAAATGTCGATGTGCTTATTATTGGTGCAGGCCCATCCGGTTCTGTAGCCGCAGCTTATTTACATAAAGAAGGATTTAAAACAAAAGTTGTAGAGAAAAGTAAGTTTCCTCGATTTGTAATTGGAGAAAGCTTAATACCACGTTGTATGGATCATTTTGAGGCCGTGGGTTTGCTACCATGCCTCGAAGCCCAGAATTTTGAAATCAAAAGAGGGGCTCGATTCATTAAGGACAATCTTATCTGTAATTTCGACTTTAGCCAAAAATATGGAGAAGGTTGGGATTGGACATGGCAGGTACCCCGGGCAACTTTTGACAAAGTGCTTACCGATGAGTTGCAATTATGGGGCGTAGATATCGATTTTGAAAAGGAAGTAGTTGGCGTCGATTTTAAGGCAAATGGTTCTTCGACCACTACGATTAAAAACCTCGACGGTAACCTATCTAAAATTCATGCAAAATATATTGTTGATTCGAGCGGGTTCGGACGCGTACTGCCGCGTCTTCTCGATTTGGAAAAGCCTTCTGAAATACCAAAACACTCTTCGATATTCACCCATTTGAAAGACGTTAAAAGACCTGAAGGAAAGGAAGGCACCTTGATCACCTTTGACGTGGTGCGTGAAGATACATGGCTTTGGGTCATTCCTTTCTCGAATGGAGACTGTAGTGTCGGTTATGTAGGGCCTACTGAATTTATCGAATCCTTTAAGGGCTCAACCACGGAAAGGCTTCGTGAGATGCTCAGGCTTTCTGAGCATTACTTTGACCGTTTTGACGGAATTGACTTTTACTTTGAGCCCAAACTAATCAAGAATTTTTCGAAATCAGTAAAGCAATTATATGGGAAGGGATACGTGCTGACCGGTAATAGCGCCGAGTTTTTAGACCCCGTTTTTTCATCGGGCGTATCTTTTGCCACGGAGTCGGCGCATCTATCGGCCAAGCTAATTGCGGAAGAGCTCAGGGGCAAAAAAATAGATTGGGAATCCGAGTATACCGATTATATATTGGACGGGGTATCCGTTTTTTCCACCTATGTTAAGGAATGGTATACCGGAAATCTTCAAAAAATATTCTTCCACAGCAATTCAAACCCGGTCATCAAACAACAAATTTGCGCCGTTCTTGCGGGCTATGTATGGGACAAATCAAACCCTTTTGTAAAAAACCATGATCGTTTGGTACGAACGGTGGCCTATATAGCCGATTTAGAGATGCAAGCGAGCCGATAACCGGTGACTCGAGAATTACCAATCGAAATCGGAATATACTTTGGGTAATTTATCAATCATCAATGGCCGCAAACACCATTTGACGGAATTTCCAACCCGTCTGATCCGTTGTTCTACCTTGTGTTTGCTTCATTAGAATACCGATTACTTGTTCTTTAGGGTCGGCAAAATATTGAGTATTAAAGTACCCTCCCCAATCGAAAGTACCTTGACTACCTATACCTCCAGCATCTTGTCCGATCCCATTGACTACTCCGAAGGCCAAACTATAATATTTTTTTGGATCGGCGAATAGGTTCGAAGTATGATTGCCCAGCATACTTTGTACCGTTGTACGACTCAAAATCCGTTGTCCATTGAGCTCTCCATTATTGAGGTACATTTGTAAGAAGGTAGCGTAATCTTTTGCGGTGCTTGAAAGACCCGCTCCACCAGAAAAAAAGCGTTTTGCACCCTTAATAGGATAATCGGTATCATAAAAGGTTACCGGGTATTTTTTCCACTGGCCTTCCTCAAAATGTTGCACGGAAACCAGACGCCCATGTTTGTCTTTCGGAAGGTAAAACCAGGTATCGTCCATTTCCAATGGGTCAAAAATGTGGGTTTTCAAAAATTCATCGAATGGCATTCCGGATACGATTTCTATAAAATAACCCAGTACGTCAAGACCTTCACTATATACGTATGCATCACCGGGATTATGGTGCAAAGGTAATCGAGCCAGTTTTTTCACACTGCTTTCTATGGTAATGTTCTCGGTGGTGAACAAATCGGTTATTCCCGCCTTGGCATAGATCTTTTTAAATCTATCGTCACCGTCGATTACCCCATAGCCCAATCCTGAGGTGTGGGTCAAAAGGTGACGGATAGTAATCTGTTTGTCAGCAGGCCTTACGGTATACGAGGAATCGCTTTGATTGAAGGTATCTAGAATTTGGGCTTCTCCGAACTCCGGAATAAACTTTGAAATGGGGTCGTCCAATCTAAACTTCCCTTGCTCCCATAATATCATAACGGCTGTGGAGGTTATGGCTTTGGTTTGGGAGGCTATCCTAAAAATAGCATCCTTTTCCATTTCTTTATTCGAAGCATTTTCCGCCATGCCATAGGCCTTGTGGAATACAATTTTGCCGTCTTTGGAAATAAGGGCGACCGCACCGGGCACTTGGTTCTCGGTAATTGCATTTTCCAACATGGTATTTATTCTTGACAAGCGATCAGGCGACATCCCCACACTTTCCGGCTGAGCCGGTACGAGTGGATCGGAAACCTGTACAGAAGGTGTTTGTGCCGATATCGAAAGAGTTGAAATGCAGAGGAATATGAGGCAAAGACGTTTCATTCGAAGGATGATTTAAATTATTAGGTCTACGAATATATGAAATATGTCCGTTCTGATCTGAGCGCTAAGTAATGAACACTAAAATGTCAAAGTTAATCCGACTTGACCAGGACCGAAGTTGAGGTTCCAACTTACCCTCTTGGTCTTGTCATTATACTTCTCGTTGTACTTTTTATCCAGATATCGATCGACCGATTCTACGGTTGCCACACTTATGGCAATCGCAAAAACGAAATCGCTCAGCCAGTGCTGCCCGTCCCAGATTCTTGAAATTCCAGGTATGGCACCGATGGTATAGATACCCGCTTTTACCCAAGGACTCTTAAACTGTTTTCCGATAGCATATGCGTTGGTAAATGCCATAAGGGCATGACCGGAAGGAAAGGAATGAAAATTTCGACTGCTATTGAATGGATCAAAGGTGTCTTTGCCCAATTCGGCTAAGGGCCTGGCGCGACCTACGACCGATTTCAGCACCTGTTGCAAGAGCCCTGCCGAAGTTGCCGAAGCTATTAAAAGCACTCCTGTTCTTCTTAGCTTCTCATTTTTTGAAATTAGACCTGCAAAATAGACCCCTGAAGTGGCTATATAGTTGTTTTCCGGACTGCCGTAAAAAGAGCCATAATCTCTAATCCATTCAGGAACACTTTCGCGATTTGCCCTTATAAACCGTGAAGTGTTGTCATCTGCCAAATACACTAGACCTGTACCGGCGACTACCGCTCCAAAACCTGCCCATTGTTTCCCCTTCCAATGAAACGGGCGGGCGTACGAATATCCAACGCCTTTTAACATGTTTACAAAATCGTATTTGAACATGTCCCAACGTGTTTCGCTACTATCAGCGACAATGTTCTGTGCATAGGTTGAGGTAGCTAAAAGTAGTACCAAGGCGTATGAATATAGTTTCATAGTGTAATAGGGTATAGCCCTAAAAATAAGGGTTGTTGATTCAATAAAAGTGCTCTAAAGGTTTGAAAATTTAAAAATAAAGTTCGTTTGCTATTCTAAAGGTGTTGGCATGAGCATCCACAATCGTCTTGATTTCAGGTGAATACCCCCCTCCCATGCTGCATTGAACCGGTAGGCCATGACCATGGCAGGTTTCAAGTACAATTTGATCACGCTTTTTACATCCTGCAACAGTTAGTGCCAAGGTTCCCAGTTTGTCAGAACCGATCACATCGACCCCGCATAAATAAAATAAAAAATCGGGCTTTACCTCATTTATCAGTTGGGGCAGGGTCCGTTGTAAGATGGTAAGGTATTCATCGTCTCCTGTTCCTTTCGGTAATGCAATGTCCAAGTCTGATTTCTCTTTTTTAAACGGATAATTGCTAGCACCGTGCATTGAAAAGGTAAAGACTGATGTATCATTCTGAAAGATTTCTGCGGTACCGTTCCCCTGATGTACATCAAGGTCAACGATCAGAATTTTTTTGGCCAAATTATGGGCTAGTAGGTATCGGGCGGCGATGGCTTGATCATTAAGCATACAGAATGCTTCCCCATGATCGGAATAGGCATGGTGGGTGCCTCCGGCAATATTCATCGCAATGCCATGCTCTAACGCAAATGTACATCCTTTGATTGTTCCATCTGCAATAATCCGCTCTCGTTCGATCAATGCCGATGATAGGGGAAACCCTATTTTTCTGGCTTTTTTAGGAGGAACCTCCAAATTTAGAAGGTTATAGAAATACTCTGGTTCATGGACGGCAAGAATAAATTTGTCATTCGGAATTTCTGGACGGAAGAAATTAGATGGCATACATGTGCCTTCATGAATCAACTGCTTCGGCAGTAATTCATATTTCAGCATTGGAAAACGGTGGCCTTCCGGCAATGGGTGTTTATAAATCGGATGATAGGCTATTTTGAGCATTGTTCCTTAACGCTAGTATGGATCCACCCAAAAAAGACGAAAATGCTGGGCGATATTGGGGGTGGTACTAACTTATGATACCCCCATTGACCACCCCCGTTTCGTCAGGGTTCATGAAAATTAGCTTCCCCTCTGCATTTTCAGTCATTAAAATCATACCCTCGCTTTCCACTCCCCTCAATACCCGTGGAGCAAGGTTAACCAGTACTGTTACCCGTTTTCCTAAAATTTCTTCAGGGGAAAAACTTTCGGCAATGCCAGAAACAATAGTTCTGGTATCCAACCCCGTATCGACTTTCAAAACCATTAATTTTTTTGTCTTCGCCATTTTTTCCGCTTCAAGAATGGTACCGACCCGGATATCCAGTTTTGTAAAATCTTCGAACGTGACAGTCTCTTTTTGGGGCATGACGGTACTATTTATTGTATGGTCAGACGTTTCGTGCGCCGCGTTGGTCTTTTTGGTCGCGTCGAGCTTGTCCAATTGCTTTTTAATTTCGTCATCTTCGATTTTTCGAAAGAGGAGCTCGCCCTTGCCAATTTTTTGGTTCGGCGGAAGTAGGATGCTTTTCGATGCTACCTTGGACCAATCGAGTTGCTTAGGGCCAATGTTAAGGATTCCCTTCATTTTTTCGGAAGTGAACGGTAAAAACGGTTCGCATAAAGCAGTTAGAGCGGCGGCTATCTGCAGGGCGACGAACATGATTGTCTTTACACGTTGTTCATCTTGTTTGATCACCTTCCATGGTTCTTCATCTGCCAAGTACTTATTACCGAGCCGGGCCAAATTCATCAATTCTTGCCCCGCTTCACGAAAGCGGTACCGCTCTATCGAATCTGAAATACTTTGGGGAAACCTCCGCATTTGTTCAAGCGCATCGAGATCCACTTGCAACAGTTCTCCCGAACTTGGAACTTCACCTTGATAATATTTATGGGTCAAGACTACAACACGGTTGACGAAATTACCCAGAATGGCCACAAGTTCATTGTTGTTACGTGCCTGAAAGTCCTTCCATGTAAAGTCATTGTCTTTGGTCTCCGGTGCATTGGCCGTTAACGTATAACGCAATACATCTTGCATATCTGGAAATTCCTCCAAATATTCATGAAGCCAGACCGCCCAATTTTTGGAAGTCGAAAGTTTGTTGCCCTCCAAGTTTAAAAATTCATTGGCCGGTACATTTACAGGCAGAATATAGTCGCCATGGGCCTTTAGAATGGAGGGGAAAATGATGCAGTGAAATACGATATTGTCTTTACCGATAAAATGTACCAATTGGGTATTCTTATCTTTCCAATACGGCTCCCAATCTTTTCCTTCTCGGGCAGCCCATTCCTTAGTCGAGGATATATAACCTATTGGTGCATCGAACCAAACATAAAGCACTTTACCTTCGGCTCCTTCCAAGGGAACCGGAATACCCCAATCGAGATCACGGGTTACTGCCCTCGGCTCAAGTCCACCATCGATCCAACTCTTACATTGACCGTAAACGTTGGGCTTCCAATCTTTCTTGTGCCCTTCAAGAATCCATTTGCGTAAAAAATCCTCGTACCGATTCAGAGGTAAAAACCAATGTTTGGTTTCCTTTGTCGTCGGGGCACTGCCTGTAATGGTCGATTTGGGATTAATCAAATCAGTGGCATTAAGTGAAGACCCACAGTTTTCGCATTGATCACCATAGGCTTCTGGGTGGCCGCATTTAGGACAGGTGCCGATGACAAACCTATCGGCCAAGAACTGGCCTGCTTTCTCATCGTACAATTGGGCCGTCGTCTCTTCGATAAAATCGTGTTTCTCATATAGTTTCAAGAAAATATCGGACGCCGTTCGATGATGTATGTCTGCCGAGGTACGCGAATAGTTGTCAAAGGTAATGCCAAATTCGGCAAATGATTTTTTGATAATCGTATGGTACTTATCAATAATCTCTTTAGGGGAGACCCCTTCTTTTTTTGCTTTCATCGAGATGGCAACCCCGTGTTCGTCACTGCCACAAACAAAAGCAACGTCATGGCCTTTTAAACGTAAATATCTGGCATAGATGTCGGCGGGTACATACACGCCCGCTAGGTGCCCTATGTGAATGGGGCCATTTGTATAAGGCAGGGCGGCAGTAATGGTATATCTGCCCTTGGCTGTCTCTGATTGTGTTCGATTTTTATCGTATTCGGCCATCTATTTTTAATTAGGCCACAAAAATACCATTTTTTATGGGCCGCCCATATGTTCGTCACAAAAAACGAAAGCCCCTGCTGCCCTGTTATAGTGGCTGCAAAGGCTTTCACCGTAATTTGTGCATAAGTAGGTTAAGTGACCATTACGGATTTACTCATTTGGTGACTTTGCACCTGAATACGATAGATATATTTTCCGGCTGCTAGATGTCCAGGAATACTTTCGCGAATGTTGATTTCATTGGTACCCTCGGACATGATGGCATTTTGCAGGGTACCGACCTTTTGCCCCAGTATATTAAACAATTGAATGTCAACATGGGCCGTAACCGGCATTTCCAAATAAATATGCGGATTATTTTCGGAAGGATAAAAAGGTCTATGCACAATGGCATTAAGCTCATCTTCATTAGGTACGACAGGTTCAGAATCCGGTGAATCCGGAGCGGTCGGTAAGGTTGGATCCCCGTTGCTATATGCAATGTCAGGGAAATTGGTGCCGCTACAATTGAAACCTAAATTTACCGGGGCGTAGGGATGATCCAATAAGTGCTGCTCCACTAGCGGAATAGGTACACAGAGCCATTCAGCCAACACGGTGGCATAGAGGTCCCTGAAATCCATCGTATATTCTAGGTTCCCCCTGCCATCAGGATTTGTAAGCGTTGGATGATCACCGACAAAAGCGCTACCGTTTAGACCTTTTCCAAAGAATAGGGTAGGGGCCGCCTTACCATGGTCGGTACCGTTCGAACCGTTTTCGAAAATTCGTCTACCGAACTCGGAAAAAGTCATGCTCAAAACCTTATCGTCTTGCTGGGTGAAGGCCAGGTCGTCGTAAAAATTGTCTATCGCTATAGATAGATTGCTCATAAGGCGCTCGTGTGCCAAGGGTTGATTACCGTGTGTGTCGAAACCGCCCATGGATATCATGTAGACTTTGGTCCCTAAATTTCCTTTGATTAAACGCGCTAGTAGGGCAAGCTGTCGCGCAAAACCGTTATCTTGATATTCTACTTGATTTTGACCTCGTTCCCAAGCGTCATGAATCGTTCCGGAATATTCATAGGTTGTATTAGCCACTCCGCGCAAAAACTGTAACTGGTCGCCATACATACAGTCATTGAACAAGGCATCATCAAGTCCGTAACGAACTCCTGATTCCGCTATTTCTTCGAGTTGATCGATATTCGAGGTCACAAAGGCATAGTTGGTCTCTTCGCCCTGAAAAACCAAACTTCCGAACTGACCGATTTGTATGGCCGCGGGCGAGGGGGGTGGAGACATGAGGTAATTTGGATAGAGGTCTTCGAAGTAACGTCCCATCCAACCCGTGTTCAAACCGCTAAAACCCGTCGAGGTCAAGTCGGTATTGGCAAAAATATCGGAGCCGGTAAAATGCGAAAGGCTCTGACCTTCGTAACCTACACCGTGAACTGCCTTGAACTGGCCTTCATCCCACATTGGTTGTAGGGCCTTCATATAGGAAGGAACTCCGAATTCATCGGTCAATTTTAGTACTTTGCTTTCCGGAATATAGATGTTGGGGCGCGCATTCGCATAATCATCGTATTGTTCGATCGGAATGACGGTACTCAACCCGTCATTACCCCCATTCAATCGTATTAAAATTAGTATTTTATCCGTTTCTGCTGCTGCTATTGCCGAGGTAAGGGGCGATGGGGAAGAGGCCGTTAAAAAATTACTGCCCAGCATCATCGAACCCGATCCTGCAATACCAAGGGCCTGTAGAAAAGAGCGACGGCTCCACGTCTTATGTTCCATGTCATGACCTTTATGATGTAGGCCCTTATGGGGAGAAGAATGGTTTATATCACACATGATCGTAGTTTTATTTTAGTTGAAATTCGGGCTGTCTTGCCAAATATTGTAACAATAGATAAACTTGGGTGGGGGCTTCCATGGCGGTGGCCAAGGTCCATGTCGGCGATGTGCCGCCCTCGTAATACTGGGGTTGAACATCGCTTCTAAAAATGGTAAAGGCTTTATCGTATTCGGCTTCGTTCAACAAACCTTTGGGTAGAATGAAGTCGATGATCGGTCTTGCAATGGCGTCAGGATTGTTGCTCGTTAGGCCTTCGTTTCCTGTGAGGGATAGTGCAAAAGTCCTAAATTGTTCGTCATCGGCATTAAAAAAGTCTTCCATCAATGCTTCGAGAGTGAGCCATCTTCCGATCATAAAGTTTGTATTGATCCATGAACGGTTACGCTGCCAGCCTGCAACATCTATGGGGTCGAATAACTCTTGACTTAGAAGACCACTATAATTGACCATTGCCAATATTGTAGTATCATCATATGCGAAGCTGGATTCCTTAAGCAGGTTGAAATACACATCAAACGGACTTTTGATAATTACCCCTATGGCCTCATCATCGAAAAAATGCTGGCTTTTGAACAATTGTGAAAGTACGGGCGCAATTTCGAAATCGTTTGCCAAAAAGGTGGCCGCCATGCCTGATATAATCATCTGAGCGTTGCCTGCATCGTCCCTGGAGTCGGGATGTACAAAAAACTCGTAGAGCTTTCTACAAATGAATTCCGAAATTTCATTGGGTCTTTGGGCGAACAAAATGTCAATAACGTCATCATATCCCCAATTCCCCGTTTGTCCAAAGATTGTCTTGGTTCCGGTATCATGCCTATCTGCCCTGAAGGTGACGGGTTCACAACCTATTTCACCTCTTTCGACATATCCGGTCAAGGCCCGTGCAGTTTCTATAATGTCTTGTTCGGTATACCCGTTACCTTCTCCTAAAGTAAAAAGTTCATAGAGCTCACGGCCATAGTTCTCATTGGGATTGTTACCGTTGTTAAATACTCCATCAAGATAGTATAGCATAGCATCGGTAAGTCCGATTTCACTAACGAAAGTCTTGAAATTACCCAATGCATTGCGCTGAAGGCAATTGATGTAATGATATAAAAACGGGTTACACTCATACACATCTAGTTCCGTCACAAAGTGATTACTCCAAAAGAAGCTCATTCGGTCACGAAGGTTGTTGTTCAGCATTTGGTTAGCGTAGTCAATTCTAAACTCATTGCGCTGTGAAATCTTTAGCTGCCTGCTCGCATCCTCGTCTGAAGGATAGTTGCTATTGTTCCAATTTGCCCAGGCCGGGGCAGGTATTGCAGGTTCGTTGATGGCCTGATTCATTAAATTGTCCACGAGCGTTCCGGCATTTTGGCCAACGACCTGATCGATATTCTGCACAGAAGTGCTGAACCCAATTCTTCTGTACAAATGCGCGACCCTGTAACGATCCAAGGGAGTTGTATACGGTGCTAGCGAGGCCGTATTGCAATTAATAAAGTATTCCATATTCAGTAGGCTTTAAGAACCGTTCATGTGTTTGGGGCTAAGTCTTAACGCACTAAAGTTTTGGATAGTATTGGTATTGGAGTATTTTCGATATGTGGTATATAAAATTTACGCTACACCAACAATTTAGGACTTTAAGAAGTATTTTTTTTCGATGAAATACACTTTTTTAGTCGAGTTTAAAGGGGTTTGATGGGAAAACATAATGAGTTTGGAAAGGAAGGTGAAAGAATCGGAGTAGATTTTTTAAAGAATAAAGGCTATTCGATTTTGAGCACCAATTATCGATATCTTAAATCGGAGATCGATATCATTGCAAAAAAGGACGGGATTTTGGCCATTGTCGAGGTTCGGGCTCGCAGCAACGACAGAATCATGCCCATCGCCGACACTATAACCCCTCAAAAAATTAAATTATTGGTCATGGGCGCCGATCATTTTGTGACGGATAATGGACTCGATTTAGAAGTACGCTTTGACCTTATCACCATTTTAAAGAATAGTAAAATTTTTAAAATCGAGCATCTTGAAGGTGCCTTTTATCACTTTTAGTCATCGGGTAAATTTTAACTAAAACACAATTTGTTTTATTTGTAACAATATGTTATTTTTGTTGCCAATCGAACCAATATACCTATGAAAACTATTTCCTCTGTCGTTGAACAATACATTAAAAAGAAACCCTTTTTACAAAGTGCCCTGGCCCAGGGCATCATCAATTTGACATCTTTGTCGAGGATTGTAAAGCCCGAGATCGAAGAGGAAATTGGCAAGGAAATACGAAATGGGGCCATTGTTATGGCCTTAAAACGGCTATCTGACGATCTCGAATTTAGGGCTACGCACAAAATTATAAAGGTGCTGAAAAACATTGGTGAAATTACGGTGCGTTCTTCCTTGACCGATTTTACTTTTCTAGTCTCTGAGTCCGTTTTGGAAAATCAGGCACAATTACTGGATGAGGTGAACAGAAACAAAGATGTATTCTACACCTCTTCAAGAGGCGTAAACGAGCTTAATATTGTTGTGAGCAATAGTTTGGATTCCACCGTTGAAACGTTGTTCAAGGAAGAGAAGTGTACCCAAAAAGCCGAAAATCTTTCATCGATTACGGTCAAGCTTCCTGCCGAGAATGTGTCAGTTCCAGGAATCTATTATTTCATATTTCAGCGCTTGGCTTGGGAGGGAATCGTACTCTACGAAGTAATATCGACCACCAATGAATTTACAATTCTGGTCGATGACAATCAAGTTGATGTAGCCTTTAAAACCATAAAAGATTTGAAGACTTTATAGGAGCTTACATTTGGTTCTTGAATTGCGGTTCTTATTCTGCGTAACTTGGACTTGGAAAGAAGGTTCTGTCATGTGCTTTATACCCTAAAGTTAAGGAATTAAGGATTTTGATATTTGTGGAATGAATAAGTTGGGTGATATCGTCGTCACTCATAAGCGACTTTTAGACCGGATTTTTGATTGCCAACGCGAAAAAGTGACCTTATTTTTTTAAAAAGTCGATAATATCGCGGTCGCTTTCGGGCTTGGCAATAAAGCGTTTATCCTTATCAAGGATAAAATAGGTAGGCGTTCGATGAATGTCATAGATATTGGCATATTCACTATCCCATTTGCCCAAGGCAATAGCATGTTCGAAGCGGTTCAACTTTGCCCGTTCTTTTTCCCAAGAGGCCGCATTGTCTTCTAGACCTACAGCAAGCACTTTAACGGATGGATAGTTTTTCAATTCTTTATGTAATGCGGGAAGTTCATTGAGGCAGTGTGGGCACGTACTGCTCCAAAAAATGACGATATAACAATCGGCTCCCTTCATATCACTTAAAGATTTTGCGACTCCATTATCATCCCAAGTGATTTCTGGTGCTTTTGCACCGATTTGTAATCGTTTTTTTGTTTCAATCTCAGAAATCAATTCCTCATTTTGGGTTTTCTGGGCTAGGTTTTTTAAATAAGAACCGTAGATAAAATCGGCCGTCTCATCAAGTTCATTGGCTTCGGCAATGTTCCATAGACTTTGGAAAATATGAACGCGGTATTCCGCTTTCGTACCTTGAAGTTTTTCGTGGACCGTTTTTACATTTTCCATAAGGATTTTTTCAGTAGCCGTTTTTGAAGTTTTAACCATCGAAACAGGGGTGAAAACATAATTCGTCAGTTTATCGCTCAAAAATCCCGAAGCTTGAAGTTCGGTATTATTGATATCGAGATGTTTAAAAAATTCATCTTTCTTATGTTGCCAATAGGTTTCCGACGCTTCATAATTTGAAGGAATATAGGGCCGATTTGCTTTTACGAACTGATGTAAAAGCATTCCTGTGGTACTTTCTTCATAACTGGTTTGTAGCGTCTCTAGATTTTCGGCCAACTTGTTATAGGCACTTTTATCGGTTCTTTTTTGGGTATAATAGTCGATAAACTTCTGTTTGGCGGCATTGATTTCAATGAAATAGGAATTGAAGAGCTTATTCTCATCAGAATTTTCAAACACGATTCCCTTCTCCGCATCAAATTCCAATTTAATATCCTCTTTGCCATTGTACAAAACGTCGAAATAATATTCTTCTTGGGGTACGCCATATACCAGTCGATAGGTTCCGGTCGCAGCATTGGGTGGAATCTGCATGCTGAACTCACCATCTGTTATTGCCGTATCAGCGATATAGCCCTGTGTGCCCGGTTGTAGATGGTACGCGATCAACCAAGTAAAATCCTCAGCAGGTGAAAAGCTGCCGGAAATAGTATGCTGCGCGATTAATGGTGAAAAATAAAGTATGGAAATCACTAGAATAAAAGTTCTCATAGATTTTTTTTAAATGTGTACTAGCCTCTAATCCTTTGGCATTTTCATACCTTCCATTTGAAAAGGAGCAGGTTGACAACAGTTTTGGGTACCTCCGACCTTTACGCTTGATGAACCATAAACCTTGATGGTCGATTTGATGAAATCTTCCTCTTGGGCTTTATAGATATTTTCAACGTATTTTTGAGGATTACGGTCTATGTAGGGGAACCATGTGCTATGAATTTGTATCATGATGCGGTGCCCTTCCTTAAAGGTATGTAACACATCCTGTAGACGAAAATCGACATCGCTTATTTGTCCTGGAACAAAAGGCTCCGGTTTTTCAAAACTCTTTCGAAACCTTCCCCGAAAAACTTCTGCCCTAACCAATTGTTGGTAGCTGCCCATCACAATGTTCGGGGGATTGTGTTCATAATTGGGGTGGTCAGGGGGATACACATCGATGAGCTTTACAATGAAATCACCATCGGTTCCTGTCATCGACACCTTGAGTTGCGCCATTATCTCACCCGCCAAAACCCTATCTTCGGTCAAAACCTCTGTTTCGAACGTTAGCACGTCGGGACGTCTGGAAGCCTCACGTTGATCATCGGACATATACCTTCTTGGTGTAAAAGTAAGTCCTTCGATTTGAGAAGTATAGGGCACCGGTTTTTTTGGATCGCTCGTATACTCAAACACCGCCTTTTGATCTGTAGGGGTATTGATACTCAATCTGCCATTTTCACCAAAGTTCAAACTAACAGGTTCTATTTCCTTGGGGGGCCATGCATCGAATTTTTTCCATTCTTTGGATCCTGTATCGAACATATAGGCCTCTGGCAAGGGTGCTGTTTTTTTGTCTTTCAGATGATGGGCGAAAAAGTCACGTTCGATTTCCCTAAGGAAAAAAGTAGAAATACTATCCCCGAAATAGATATGGTTGTGGGTCGTTTTCCCTTTTTCACGCGCCCAGCCGCCGTGATCCCATGGCCCCATAACAATAGTGTTGGTTGTTTCAGGGCTGGTAGCTTCGACGGTCTTGTAGATATTTAAAGGCCCGTAAAGGTCTTCCGCATCAAACCAACCGCCCACAGTCATTACGGCCGGGGTAACATGCTCCAAATGGGGAAGAATATTTCGCTTTTGCCAAAATTCGTCATAGTTCGGATGGTCCACTATCTGTTGCCAGAAGAAATTGTCATAGTGGTATTTTTGGGTAATATTTTTTAACGGGCCTAGACGTAAAAAGAAATCATAGGCATCTGCCGGTGGGCTGTCATAAAGGCGATTCAACTTATCACGGTACCAAGGTTCTTTGGTACGTTCTTCCTTTTGATAGCCAAATACGGCGAAGGCCGCGGTATAACTTTCCAAAAAGGCTCCTTGATGGTGAAAATCATCAAAAAAGAAGTCCGCAATAGGGGCTTGGGGCGATGATGCTTTCAAGGCGGGGTGGGCGTCGATCATTCCTGCGGCGGTATAATGGCCAGGGTATGAGATGCCGTACATACCGACTTTGCCATTATTGCCCTCAATGTTCTTGAGCATCCATTCAATAGTGTCGTAGGTATCTGAACTTTCATCGATATCGGTCTTGTTCCTAGGATCGTTTCCTGGAATATTCGGGCGCATGTTGTCGAAGGTGCCGTCTGACATATATCGCCCCCTTACATCTTGAAAAGCTAGAATATATCCATCTTCCACCAAATATTTTGAAGGGTAACCGCTGTATTGAAAATTTGAATAGCTCGAGGCATTGTAGCAGGTGCGGTTCAATAGTATGGGATACTTCTTTGAGGTATCCTTGGGGGTATAAACAGCGGTAAAAAGCTCGGTACCGTCGCGCATCGGAATCCGGTATTCGTTCAGGTTGTAGTGTTTCCTCAGAAACAGGGAATCTTCATTTTGTGCACACGAGTTAGTGATCAAAAATAGTAAGACGAAGAATGGTAAGAAACGTCGAGACATGTTATTGGTATAAATCAAGGTTAAAGATAATCAATCGCCGTGGTCGTACCGGCCATATACTGCGTCGCGAAAGCCCTTATGCAATCTGATTTGATCGTAAGGTCTCAGTTGTACGAAAAGCACGGCGGTAAGTTGGTTTTTGGGATCAACCCAAAACAGGGTGCTCGCGGCTCCGTCCCAGAAAAATTCACCTACGGCACCGTTGTTTTCTTCGGCATTTTTCGGAGGCCCCACACGAACGGCAAAGTCGATTCCGAAGCCCACATTACCTTTGCTGGGTAGCCAAGAACGTTCGGTAATACTATCGGCCAGCTGATTGGTAGCCATCAGATCAATAGTTTCGGATTTTAGTAAGGTTATCGAATCGAGGGTGCCTTTATTGACCAACATCTGGGCAAAGCGCATGTAATTATCTAGGGTAGACGTGAGGCCTGAGCCACCCCTTGTTAAAGGCCATTTTTCGGTATAATTGCTATAGGTCAGCGAGTCACGTACCAAAGTACCCTTTCCCGTGCGGTGATACAGCGCGGCAAAACGATCCCGGTCTTCCCGGGGGATGAAATAACGAGTCTCTGTCATACCAAGTTTGTCCAAGACATTTTCACGAACGTATTGCCCATAGGGCATACCTGAGATACGTTCGACCAAAAGTGCTTGAACATCAACACTAGGCCCATATTCCCACTGTGTTCCGGGTTGAAACCATAACGGTATACGTCCGAGTTTCTCTCCAAGGTCTGTAAGGGTGGTTTCGCGGTCATAAATGTTGGCCTCGGAAAGCACTTTACTGAGACCTGGAATATTGTCCCTGTTGGGAAAACCCGCCGTATGCCTCGTTATGTCGCGTATAGTAATCGGCCTATCTAGAGGTTCTGTCAAAATATTTCCTTGATCGTCAACTCCCTTGTAGACGGTCATATCCTTAAATTCGGGCGCATACTTTGAAATCGGATCATCAAGTTCAAATTTTCCTTCCTCATATAAGGTCATCAATGCGGTACCCGTAATAGGTTTGGTCATGGAATAAATCTGCACTAGCGTGTTTCTTGCCATGGGTTGCTTTGCTTCTCGATCGGCATAGCCAAAGGCATTATAGTAGACTTCCTCACCGTTTTCATAGATGAGGGCCGAAACGCCTGCAATGTCGCCGGCATCCACAAATCCGGACAAGGTCGAGTCAATACGCGCTTTCGCCTCTTCATCAATGATTACAGCTTCTTTCCCTGAAATAGCAGCTTTGCCGTCACCGCTTTGCTTACAGTTATGAAGTGTACATAGAGTTAAAATAAGAAGAAGATAAAGTTTAGCTTTCATGGGTTCGTTTTTTGACTCGACAGCTACTTTTGAGCGGCCAGTTGTAAAATTTTTGTCCAAACCTCTTCACTCACGGGTATGCCCTCTTTTGTGTTTTTGGCACGGGTGAGCAAAGTTTTTTCACCAGGGTAGTAAGTGCGGTCCCCCTCATGCATAGGTTCGACATTATGTGTATAGTCGATGATTTCCTGTAACAGGTTTTCCTGAATTTCTGTATCGTGAAAGAGTTTCGGATAGATGCAAATGTACACTTGGGAAATTCCGCTTTCAAATTCTTTTTTCCCAATCTTTGCCGTAGAATCTCCGGCGGACAAAATGGTCGCCAGCATATCCAGTACCATCGAAAGGGCAGAACCTTTCCAATACCCTATGGGCAGGCCCCTCTCATTGCCCAATATTTTTTCGGGATCGTTAGATAGTTCATCTGCGTCGTCCCAACCGCCGGGATAGGGTAGTTTTTTTCCACGAAGGCCGTAATCCTTGATTTTTCCAAAAGCAAATTGTGAGATGGCCATATCTAAGACCACATGACCCTCTTTTCGCGGAATGGACACAATCAAAGGGTTGTTGCCCAATCTGCTGTACTTTCCTCCCCAAGGAGGCATATTGGGTTGGGTATTAGTAAATAAAAGCGCAATGCAACCTGCGTCGGCAGCGCGCCGGCCATAGGTTCCGCCGCGCATCCAATGATTGGTATTACGAAGGGAGACCATGCCTATGCCATATTCCTTGGCAAGCTCTATCGCCCTATCGGTGCATTTGACGGCATTTATGATTCCGGGCCCTAGCTTTCCATCCCAACGCTCGATGCTTCCCAAAGACTGCACTTTTTGTGCCTCGGCGTTTATATCGACCTGTCCCTTTTCAATATACTCGATGAATAATGGCACACGATTGATTCCGTGGGAATTTACACCGTCGATTGTTGAGTTTGTATACGTTTGAGAAAGTAGGGAGGCCTTTGCATCCGTGAAGCCATATTTCGTAAATAGGGATTTGAGGGTTTCCCGCATTGTAGATGAAGAAATTTTTAGGATATCCGATGCCATTGGTGTATCAATAAAAGTTTCAATTTTTTCAAAAAATCACAAGTTCTAAAAATCGAAGCAAAATGAAAAAATCAATTTTTGTGGTTTTGGCTGTAAGTTACCCTTTTTTTGTATTGCTTCGAGTAATGAAATAGCTACTTGTCACTATCAAAGTTCCACCGACTATCGTATTAGCAGTAACAGTTTCCTGCAATAACAAATAGGCCAAAATAATGGCACTAACTACTTCAAGGTACATGAGTGATGATGCGGTTGAAGCTTCCAGGTATTTCAACCCATAAAAAAAGAGTTTAAACACTACGATTCCGATCAAGAAACCGTAAAAGATTCCAACACCAATCTGTTTCCACTGTATTTCAGGTAAAAAGAAGATGAACGGAGTGAAGAACAGTGCGCTTATCAAATTTTGATACATGATAAGCTGTTCCTGGGTATAGTTCCCCGATTCTCCCTTTATGAGGATGACGGTTATGGCATAGGCCAACGCAGAGAGTAGAGCCGCAACCATTCCAATAAGGTCTTCGTTGCCGAAACCGAACGATTTGTTAGAATAGGTGATGATCATGCCTAAAAACGCAATAAATAATAGGGCGGCATGACTTTTTTTCAAGCGTTTTTCCATGAATGAAACCTCAATGCCGAAAACAAAAATGGGCCAGGAATAAATCAAGACTACCGCATTTCCTATAGACGTGTAAATAAAGGCCACTAAGTACAGGTAAATGCGCACCACATTGATAGAAGATACGAGAAGCATTTTTCCATAGTTGCCGGTAAAGAAGGGCCTCGATTTGCTGAACAATACCGGGAACAGAAGCACAACGGGCACCATACTTCGGAAAAAAGCGATTGTGCCGGTGGACATGCTAGAAAGATATTTGATGAGAATACCATTATTACCAGCAATTAATGCGCATAGAAGAATAGCATAGATGGCTTTTTTCATCGTAAATTAATCGGTCTTATCTACCTTACATAACATGGGTAAATTACTATTTTAGGGATGACAAAGTGCCAAGATGGTTCTAATTGCTACGTCTTACTTTCAACTAGCATTTTTTCCGCAATTCGGTCGAAATCTGCTTTTGGAATTTCAAGGAACCCCTTCATGAAGTGAAACCCCCAACGCTTCTTATTGGTGACAAAACTAAAATCACCCAATAAAGGTCTAATATCGACATCCTGAGCGGGATGAAAATGGATCTTTCTTCGCCAGGGTTCAAAACCATCACTCACCTTGACTTGAAACGGTGCTTCGTCCTTGACCTGCCCAATGGCAGTGAACTTTTGAAAAGGCTTTGTAACGCCATATGTTTCTTTTGAGGAATAATAGATAACCCAATCGTTTTTTTTGAGTTTGATCAAGTGATGTTTTTTTCCATGGTCCGATTGGGCGAAACCTTCTTTTACTCCCTTTTTTACATGGTCTTTTGAAGCGACAATAATATAATATTTCATAGGGTAAACGATAGCTATTCCCTTAACTTTTCGAACAACCACGTATTTCGCATTTCTCGTTGTTCCGGAAAGGTCCAGTGTTGCGTTTCCTGAAATACGTGCAACTCTTTTTTAGCTGGAATGACATTATAGGCGGCAAAAGTAGAGGCAGGGGGGCAAACATTGTCGTTATATCCCCAGCTATACCATCCTTCGGCCTTAACGAAACGTGCAAAATTGACTACATCATAGTATTTGGAAACCGCGATTTTCTCGGGTTTATTGGTAAACTCATCCGTAAAAATCTGTGGCCATCCCCCGGCGCGCCCATGAAGAAAGCCCGTTAAGTCGGAAAGGGCAGGATAAAATGCCGCTAAATAGTCGATTCGGTCGTCGAGACCTGCAGTTACAATAGAAAGGGCCCCACCTTGGCTACCACCGGTAACCCCTATAGTTTCACCATTGAATTCTTTCAGCCCTGTAAGAAAATCGACGGCTCGAACGCATCCTAAATACACCCTTCGATAGTACATTTGATCTTTATCGTCTAGATTGAACATTTGGTAACCATTTAGGGCACCAGCGCGTAAATCATCATAGACCGCTTTATCGAGATTGACGGGAATACCATGAATTCCAATAGTGAACGATACGAAACCTTGGGCCGCATCATCAATTTCTCCATAATAGGGGCGGATACCTGCCCCTGGAACGTGTAGTATGGCGGGATACTTTCCTTCTTTCTTTGGGGTCGTGAGAATACCGTAGATTTTTCCTTGGATATTATCTAATTGTACATGATACACATTTACATCTGCCGTGCACCGTTCGGGCATCAAAGTCAGTATTGGATTTACGGGTATTTTGGCCAGTTCTTCCTTGCCTTTTTTCCAGAAAGACTCAAAATCGGAGGGCAGCGTAGTCGTCGGCTTTATTTTGTCGGGGGAAAAACCTGCAGTAGCGTACGAACTATATTCCTTGCCGTCTACCATTACCGTAGCGGTACACCGCAAAAAACCAGGTTCGTTAAATTTAGGGGTCTTTATTTTGGTATTGTTATCTAAGGTAAGGGTTCCTTCATCCCAGATCTCTATTTGGCGATACCCGGGGTCAGTTTCGATTTTATAATCAATGGTCACACCATCCAAGGGAACATTATTTCTTAATACGTTAAATGAAAATTCCGCACGATCACCTACTTGGTAGGTCCAATCCGTATGATCGGGGCTAACAATGACTTCGACCAACTTCTTACTGGGCTGGGCGACTAGGTATGCATTGCAGAGTAATACGGCTAAAATACAGAGGTAATTCTTTGGATTCATTTTAAGTTGGAATAGTTAATTCTTATTTAAGATGCCTGATTTTATTGGAAAGATAGGGAATCTCTAAATTGGCGCCCCATTTTTAGGCGACAATTATGCGCTGTAAAAGTACAAGTTTGGTGAGTTCTTCGATCAATGGTCCCCATGTAACATGTGATAATTTATTCGGGCAAATAATCCTTAAAACGTATCAATGGACTACCGGTTTGCTGATAAGTAATCGGTTTGGGGTCTAGCCACTGTACCAAGGTATCTTTGAGTGCAAAGGCAAAAAAGTGATTTCCGGATGGATTATAGTGACCGATAAAATAACGTTTCATATAATCATCCAAACTCAAATTAAACTTTTTAAAATCTTCAAAATGTACCTCGTTCATATCGAAAAAGGAATATTCCTTGGCTTTAATAAAGTCTATAACCTCTTGATCGTATCGCTTTTCACCATTTACCATAGGGCGAAATACATTATACGGGTCAAAATGTATGAGCAACAACTTTTTCCCGTTTTCATGGCAAAAGGAGGCCGTTTTTTCCAAGATGTGTTTCGTCGCTTCAAAACCATATTTATTTTTTAAAGCGATTGCCGTAGTTTTCATCCTTTCTATATTGGAAAAATCAACTTCTGGCATTTTGAGTATGCCGGCCAGTTTCTTCAAGCCTTTGGTATCTACATCGGAGTTGACCATATTACTGCTCAATAAGTGTAGTTGTACCATAAGATCGTCTTTCAGGTTTTCGTACATGAATTCCGGATCCGACATCTGATACATGTCGGCCTTGTTTTGGATACGGTTTTCCTTTTCGACAAGTTGGCCGCTGGTGGTATCCATTTCAATATTCGACCAAAAATTCCCATGGAACATATAACCGCCATAGTCGTTCCATTGGGTGTAGTAGGTTGCATAGCGGCAGCGGAATACACTGCGCATATAATCGTCGCCCCACATATACAGGATGACATATTTCGAATCTTTATCCTTTTTTTCACGTCTTAGGAGTCTTAGATAAGCTTGATAGACGCCGAAACCGCCCATGCCAAAATTTTGAACGGGCTCACCAAAATGGGCAGCCAAATACTCTTGCCAAGTCTCCCCGTCGCTTACCTGATGGCACTGAGTAAAGCTGTTGCCATAGGTATTGATCCGGCAGGGTCTGTCGGTATATAAGCTATTCGTTCTTTTGTCGCCCTGGCTGGCCGTGGATATGGTGTAGCTATTGTCCATTCCATCGTGCGGCATGTAATTTCCCATAATATATCCTACTTCGGGGTCGAATTGTGCCCAGCTATTTTCGTTCAGAAAAATATCGAGTTCTTCTTTGGGAACGGCACTGTTTCTAAGATATTCGGCATATGACTTTTTACCGTTTTCTTGGCTTCCACCAATAAGGAAATCGGGAAGCAAGGAAAACCCACCGAAGGCCACGGCACTGAATGCATTGGCACGAATAAAGTTTCTTCTTTTCATACATTGAATTTTTTTTAGACTTGATAATCCATAGGTTCATAAAAAAACCGTTATTGAGACCTATTCTAACATGGGTCGGCCTTTATGGACTAAAAGTCAATTATTTGACTGGATGTATCTAAAAATAAGGTAATTTATTTTATTGATCAGGAGATGGTCTTGGCAGCATATTTCGAATGGCGGCAATCTTCCAACGGTCATCTATTCGAACATTTATAAAAGTACTCCACATTTTTCGTATACTGCCATCGGTATTCTTGATTTCATAACGGGCATCCACAACAGCGGTTCGATCATTTAGGTAACGCACATGTTCAACGGTCAATATTCGGCTGCCCGGGTTGTTGGACGAGCTTCGTAGCATCCCGGCTTTGGCCGTATCGAAACCTCGGCGCCACTCACCTGTAGATACCAATTGATCGATATCTTTCGTTAGAATCTTATCGAGAAGTAGCGTGTCTTTGGTTTCCCTAGCTTTGGCATACTGCTCGATTAAGGCGTAATGGGCCGTATCATCCAAATTGTCAGATTGCTGTGCGGAGACCGTCCAAGCTAGAAAAAGATAAAATCCGATTACTGTTAGGTGCTTTTTAGTAAAGGTCATGCCGTTCTTTTAAGTCAAATTGAAATATGATAGTATCTTAAATATAACCAATTGTAAGCGTATTACGGCTTAGAACTGGTAACAAGAATATCGAAATCTGCAATAACGTGTACAGCAACAGGGTTTAACCATTTACTAAACGGACCAATTTCATACGATTGTTGATACCTACTTTCGTATAGATACGATGTGTATGGTCTTTAACGGTTTGTAAACTAATAAAAAGCGTATCGGCAATTTGTTGGTTGGTCTTTCCCAAACAGATTTGTTCAATAACTTCCTGCTCACGTCGTGTGATTCGATATTTTTCAAAAAGATGTTTCTTTCTGTTAAGGTCAAGGCTTTCTCCCGCTATGGGGCGAAATATTAGGTCCGACTGTTGTCTTATGTACCATAGGCCGGGTAAGGGAGAAAGAAAACAAAGCAATAAAAGCAAAGGCCTTATCCATATCCCCACTTCGTTCAAGGCGGTCAGGCCTATCCTTAGTGACAAACCTAGTAAAAACAACAAGGTAAAGCCGATAATTATTTTTCGCCTAGGGATGGAGCTACTTTTTAAATATCCTACAATGATGCCAGTGAACAATATAAAATAAATACTTTCAATGCTCACCATTAATACGATAGAGGCAGAGTGGTCAGTAACAAAAGACCATGAACCTTGCACTAGATAAATGCCCAAAACGACTAGGGCTATGGTTAGATATGCACCGAGATGTATAAAGTAAATCCTTATACTAACGGATTGGCCTACCAAAGCATAGGCCATTCTTATGACCATAATCATGGCAATGATAAAAAAGGGAAATCCTATTAGGGGCATAATTCCTGTAGCAGCTTCTTCCACTTCTATCCTAGCCTCCATGGAAGATATTAGGGCCTGCATTCCAATTTGGCCCCAAAACGAGTAGATAGCAAAAATGCAAAAGGCCAATATATAATAAAAATAATAACGTAAAAAAGGAGATTGATAGGTATTTACAAGTTCATGCGCGATCAAACAGCAAAAAACGGCTATGGTCAAGCATAGTATAAAGGCCACGATAAAAGTCAGGCTGAGCATGGTCTAAAAATAGATAATTAGGGCCAATGCCGCCCCCTACTTTGGTCGTGTTCTTGCAAAACACTACTAAAGTTGGACATTTTTTAAAAGAGGCCGCCCTACATTTATCGAAATTAAAAACTAAACCCATGGAGAATAGCAAGGGAGAGAAAATTCCTTATGCGACGAGTAGAGCAAGTTATGCATATGGATGGCAACAACTCAAGATAAATTTTCTTTATTTTTTGGTCATCGTATTAATTATGGGCATTGCGGACATTCCCTTTTCGAAAGTCAAGGATATGGAAGGAGAGAGCAATCCGATTATTTATGGGTTGCAATTATTAGGTATGGCTTACGCCATTTTTTTCTTGCCAGTTCTTAAGTACGGCGCCGACTTGCTCATACTTCGCGGTATCCGCAATGAACCTTTGGAACTTGGGGAGTTGGTCCTCGGTTTTAAAAAGAACTACATTAATATTGTCTTGGCCCATTTAATAACCACGGCGATAATCATCATTGGGTTCCTGTTTCTTATTGTTCCCGGTATTATTTTGGCCTGCAGATTGGTCTTTGTTTCTTATTTGGTAATGGATAAAAACATGGAGCCCATAGCAGCCCTTGAGAAAAGTTGGGCCATGACCAAAGGACATGGCTGGCGTATTTTTGGAATGGGCCTTTTGGCCATACCCATTTTTATTCTTGGGTTCTTGTGTTTTTTCGTAGGGGCTATAGTATCCATCATGTGGATTCATGCTGCCTTTGCCTCTTTGTACTATGCCATCGACAGGAAGGAGGAGGAATCTTTGCTGGCTTGAGCCAAGCGAATGAGAAGTAATTGAGCCAATTATTCAGACTCACCACCGATACCGATGTTCTTGAACGTCTGAATGATAAGTTCCATTTCATTCTCATGCAAGTTCTGGTCCGCTATCGCCATATCTTCTAAGATCTTGGCCAACTCCTTCTTTTTTTCGAAAGACATTTTGTGGAGGGGGACGAGTGCCTCATCAGTATCTATTTTTTGAGCGGCGGCAAAGAACTTTTCATCGAAGCCGATTTTCGACTTCAATGTTTCGAAAGCTTCGATTTCGCTTGGATGTATTTTTCCGTCGGCTAAAATGACTTCATAGGTCATTTTGATGACCGCCATTTTTTCTTCGTGATCAAATTTCATGGTATTTTAAATTATAGTGATCAATTTTGCATTCGTATTCAGTCAATAGCTTAGGTAAAGTTCTCTCCTTGCTTCTTCAATGAACGATACCCATGCCATTGAAAATATAATGCATTAAACCTTTTTCATTTATGTGAACGAACCCGTCGGAAATTGCAACGATTTTTAAAATCTCCACTACGCCTTTTTTCTTTTCCGGGGGCATTTTCTCTAAGATCTGAATAACCTGTTCCGATTCTATGTTTCGCGCCTGGAGTATAAAGTTGCTATCAAAATCCAGATGGTTCATCAACTGCCCCATTATATTGACTTCGCCCTTACGAACATAACCGTCAATCAAGATAACGGAGTTGATGGCATGAACGATCGCCAATTTCTCTTCGAGGGTAAGCATGATTTTAGGTAATTCCATACACATTAGAATCGGATAGAAAGTGGCAGAAGATACATTTTGTCGATTATCGAATGCGATAAGGCAATCGATAATTATTAACGAATTAGTCAACAATATAAAGAAGCGAATGGGTCAAGTTCTAATTGCTTCTACCAGATCAAAGGGGGCCAATGCCCGAAGAGCTTTGTTGATTGAAGTTACATTTTCGAAAACCAAGAGCAACCGTAAACCGTTACGGGTTTGCTTTTCCTTTATTTTACAATGCCTGGGATGAGTCTGCACAAACTGTAATAATTCGGTAAAAACTTGGCTTTGATAGAAATCCGATTGCTGGTCAGCAATAAAATAACCGATTAACTTTCCTTTTTTCATCACTAGTTTTTCGATTCCGATTTCGGTAGCAATCCATTTGATTCGTACAGAGTTCAAAAGGTCTTCGGCTTGAGCGGGCAACTCCCCGAAACGGTCAACGAGGTCCGCTTCGAATCTTTGCAATGCTTCCTCTTCTTTTACCTGATTAAGTTGGGTATATAGGTTGAGTCGCTCGGTGATGTTGTTGATATAGTCATCAGGAAACAATAGTTCAAAATCGGTATCGATTTGCGCATCCTTAACGTAAACCTTGTCGTGATGGCCTTCCACTTCTTCATAGAGTTCCTTGAATTCATTCTCTTTGAGCTCATCGATGGCCTCAGCCAATATTTTTTGATAGGTCTCAAAACCAATTTCGTTGATAAATCCGCTCTGCTCGCCTCCAAGCAGATCACCGGCCCCCCTGATTTCAAGGTCCTTCATCGCAATATTAAAACCACTGCCCAATTCGGTGAATTGTTCAAGTGCCTCAATACGTTTGCGGGCATCGGTGGTCATACTATCGTAGGGCGGGGTTATAAAATAGCAAAAGGCCTTTTTGTTGCTTCTTCCCACGCGACCTCGCATTTGATGCAAATCGCTCAAGCCAAAATTATTGGCATTATTGATGAAAATGGTATTTGCATTCGTTACATCAAGACCGCTTTCGACTATAGTTGTCGAAACGAGTACGTCGAACTCCCCGTTCATAAAACTAAGCATGAGCTGTTCCAGTTTTTTACCCTCCATTTGACCGTGACCTATACCTATTTTTGCATCTGGTACAAGACGTTGGATCATTCCTGCGACTTCCTTGATGTTTTCTACACGGTTATGAATAAAGAATATCTGTCCGCCCCTTTCAATTTCATATCCAATCGCATCGCGTATGACCTCTTCGGAAAAACGGATAACCTGACTTTCAATAGGGTATCGGTTTGGCGGTGGTGTATTAATTACGGAAAGGTCACGTGCCGCCATTAGACTGAACTGTAATGTTCGGGGTATGGGTGTTGCAGTGAGTGTAAGTACATCGACATTTTCCTTTATCGATTTCAATTTGTCCTTAACAGCTACTCCAAATTTTTGTTCTTCATCTACAATAAGGAGGCCCAAGTCTTTGAATTTAACGTTTTTATTGACCAGTTGGTGGGTGCCAATTATAATGTCGACCTTTCCAGAAGCCAAATTCTCTAACGTCTGGCGTCTTTCTTTTGTCGTTCGAAAGCGATTAAGGTAGTCTACCGTGACAGGCATATCGCTGAGACGCTGCCCGAAGGTGCGATGGTGTTGAAAGGCCAATATGGTTGTCGGAACCAGTACTGCGACTTGTTTCCCATTATCGACGGCCTTGAATGCGGCTCTGATGGCAACTTCTGTTTTTCCGAAGCCTACATCCCCACAAATCAGGCGATCCATCGGTCGCTCACTTTCCATATCACGTTTGACGTCTTCGGTGGCGGTACTCTGATCGGGGGTATCTTCGTATATGAAAGATGCTTCTAATTCATTTTGCAAGTAGCTATCAGGGTTGTACTGAAACCCTTTTTCAAGACGGCGTTTTGCATACACCTTTATAAGGTCAAAGGCAATTTTCTTGACACGTGTCTTTGTTTTTTGCTTCAGCTTTTTCCATGCGGCCGAGCCTAACTTATAGATTTTGGGAACAGCCCCATCCTTACCGTTGAACTTAGAGATTTTATGTAATGAATGAATGCTGACGTATAGAATATCACGCTCCCCGTACATCAACTTGATGGCTTCTTGCTTTTTACCCTCCACATCAATTTTTTGAAGGCCGCCGAATTTGCCGATACCATGGTCTATATGGGTCACATAATCGCCAATTTCAAGTTTATTGAGTTCTTTAAGGGTAATCGCTTGCTTTTTGGCATAACCATTTTTTAGATGGAATTTATGGTAGCGTTCAAAAATTTGATGGTCGGTATAACATACCAATTTTAGATCATCGTCTATAAAACCTTGGTATAGCGGAAGCACGAGGGTTTCATAATGTACGTGTTCATTGGCATCTTCGAAAATAGCTTGAAATCGCTTGGCTTGCTGTTCACTAGCACAAAAAATATAATTGGTGTAGCCTTTCGACTTGTGCCCATTGAGGTTGGCGATAAGTAAATCGAACTTTTTGTTAAAGGCGGGCTGTGGTTTGGTGTTGAAAACAATCGATAGGGCATCTGAGCTTGACGACGTCTGGCTGCATAATTGGAAAGTGAACAGTTGTTGCCTTAAGGCCTTTGAATTTAAGAACAATTCTTCAGGTTCTGCATGCTTAAGCTCCTTGGAGAGCTTATCGAAAGCTTCCTCGGCTTTTTTGAAAAAATCATCCAATCGGGCGAAAAGCAGATCCGTATTCTTTGAAAAAATTATGGTATCCGAAGCAATATAGTCGAGAAAACCCTGTCTTTTTTCATGAATAAATTTATCGGCTACATTAGGTATTATAGTAATCTTTCCCACCTTGTCGGTCGACAATTGCGTCTCCACGTCAAAGGTGCGTATGCTTTCGACCTCATCCCCAAAAAATTCAATACGATAAGGTTCGTCATGTGAGAAGGAAAATACGTCGACAATACCCCCACGTACGGAGAATTCACCAGGCTCTGTTACGAAATCGACCCTCTTGAACTTGTACTCGAACAGTACCTCATTTAAAAAATCTAACGAAAGCGTATCGTCAATTTTTATCCTCAGTGTGTTTTTGTCCAATTCCTTACGGGTGACCACTTTTTCAAACAGGGCATCGGGGTAGGTTACAATGACAGCCGGCTTTTTTCTTGAATTAATGCGATTCAGAACCTCAGCACGTAGCAAGACGTTGGCGTTATCGGTTTCCTCAATTTGATAGGGCCGACGATAACTCCCTGGATAAAAAAGTACATTCTTGTCGCCGATGAGTTGCTCGAGATCGTTGAGATAGTAGGCGGCTTCTTCCTTATCGTTAAAAATAAGCAATAAAGGTTTTTCAATTTCCTTGAAAATATGGGCTAGAATAAATGAAAGTGAAGAGCCGGTAAGGCCTTTAAGGTGCACATGGACAGGGTTGGAGCCTTCGGAATGGGCAAGGGTTTCCCTCAGTTTCTGGATTGGAGAAGACTGGGAAAACAGGTGTTGGATTGCAATTTGGGTCAACCGTTACAATTTTGTGCAAAGATAAAAATAGATGCAATACCGATACCATTCATGTTTATCTAATTTAAGCTATCAATTGACCCAAAAAATTACAACCTTGTAGAACGAATTTCAAATCAATACATATATGGATTTAAAATTAACAAATAAGAAAGTGCTCGTTACCGGGTCTACCAAGGGTATTGGAAAGGCTATTGCCAAAACCTTGGTGAGGGAAGGTGCGGAAGTAGTTATAAACGGGCGTTCGCAAGAGTCTGTCGAAGCCGCCCTTTGTGATATTAAAACCTCGGTAGAAAACGCCAAAATATCCGGGATACCTTGTGATTTCTCAAAGCCAAAGGAAATTGAGGAATTAATAGCGGTAACGGGAGACGTTGATATTCTTATTAATAATGTGGGGATCTTTGAACCTAAGGATTTCCTTGATATTCCCAACGAGGACTGGCTCCGATTTTTTGAGATTAACGTAATGAGCGGGGTACGGCTTTCAAAAAGTTTTCTACCCTATATGTTGAAGCAAGATTGGGGAAGGATTATTTTTATTTCAAGTGAGAGTGGTATAAACATTCCTGTAGAAATGGTTCACTATGGAATGACCAAAACGGCACAGTTGGCCATATCCAGGGGTATTGCCGAAACGACAAAAGGAACCCAAGTTACGGTAAATGCCATTTTACCGGGTCCTACACTGTCCGAAGGCGTAAAAGAATTTGCTGAAATCGGTGAAAAAAACTCAAAGAAAGAAGTAGAAAAAGAATTTTTTAAAACAGAACGGCCATCATCTTTACTCCAACGTTTTGCCGATCCACAAGAAGTTGCCAATATGGTTGCCTACATCTCCAGTCCCTTGTCTTCTGCAACGAACGGTGCTGCGCTGCGGGTTGATGGAGGCGTAGTAAAAACGGCATTTTGAGAGGGCATACATAGGAGCGATGTTCATCATTTCGAATGTATGAGATAGAAATACCTACTATAGGGGCTTTTGATTTTAGAAGAGGTAGAATATAATAGAAAGAAGAAAATGGAACAAAATAGTAATGAAAAATTCGACGTGTTCGTTATAGGAAGCGGCATTGCTGGTCAAACTGTTGCCATGGCCTGTGCAAAGGCAGGTTTGAAAACCGCCATTGCTGATAAACGAGAATTTGGGGGTACTTGTGCAAACCGGGGATGTGACCCGAAAAAAGTATTGCTCGGGGCGACCGAAATTCTGGAAAGGGCAGAACATTTAAAGAATAAGGGGATACAAAAAGCACCTAAACTTAGATGGGGGGACCTACAGAAATTTAAAAGGAAGTTTACAAGGTCGATTCCTAAAAAGACAGAAGAAAATTTAAGTGCTGCCGGTATTACCCTTTACCATCAATCCCCTAAATTTTTGGATACCCAAACCTTATCCGTAGAGGGAAAGACCGTTGATGCCGATAAAATCGTAATCGCTACAGGTTATGAACCGAGACCTTTGTCTTTTAAAGGGAGCAAATATCTTAAGAACAGTGATGACTTTTTAAATCTTAAAAAACTTCCCAAGAGTATTGTTTTTTTGGGAGCAGGTTATGTGGGTATGGAATTTGCCCACATGGCTGCAAGGGCCGGCTGCGAAGTAACCGTAGTCGATACGTCGGAGCGGGCACTCACTCCGTTCGACCCCGATTTAGTGGAGCAGTTAACGGAGTACTCAAAGAAAATGGGAATTAAATTCATTTTCAAAGCGGAAACGAAATCGGTCGAAAGGCTTCTAAAAAATTATAAGCTTACCTATAAGAAGAATGGAAAATCAAAAATTATAAAATGCCGTTCGGTTTTCAATACTTCAGGACGTGTGCCTTCCATTGCAAAACTTGATTTAGAAAAAGGTGATGTAGCTTTCAGTGATAAGGGAATTCAATCCAATGCGTTTCTTCAAAGCATTTCCAATGACAACGTATATGCTTGTGGAGACGTTTCTGACCATGGGCTGCCGCTCACCCCATTATCAGGAAGAGAAGGCTACGTGGTCGCTGAAAACATTATCAAGGGAAACCGAAAACAAATCGACCTTGATATAATTCCCTCAGTGGTATTTACCTTACCACATCTTGCTTCGGTAGGGCATTCAGAGGAAGAGGCCAGAAGCCGATATAAAAATATAATCGTCAACCAAGCATCTGTTTCCAATTGGTTCAATGCTAAACGTATCAATGCACCTGTCTACTCGTATAAGGTGATATTGAATGCCCGTAACGAAGAAATCGTAGGAGCACATTTGTTAGGCCCGAATGCAGCGGAGACCATCAATATTTTCACAATGGCCATCAAAGCCAAAATGAAGGCCGATGAATTTCAAGCGACTATTTTCACTTATCCTTCATGGAGCAACGACCTGAAAAGTATGGTGTAAGGAGTTGGTGTAACTTTTTAGTGTGCGTATTTATTAGTGCGGGTAACCGATAATTGAAATCAAACAAAGTGCCTTAGCTTTTTCGAAGCCTTTGCATCAATTTATGAACTGGGTTGGTTTTTCTATTATGGTAACCGTGGACCATAATTGCGATTAGAATAATACTACTGCATACAAGTGCTGTCTGTGCAATATTTTCGTAGGCTTCTCGATGTCGAATAAAAATAGCGAATAATGCCCAAACGCCTACTGCCGCAAATTCACGCATGTTTCTTTTCCAAATCATTACAAGATTGATCACCGTGGCTATAACGATAAGAGCGATTGTACAGGTTTCTGGTGAAAATGGAGCTCCGTTCCAGTTCAGTTTGGTCAAATAAGCGGCTATATTGGCTATGGTGGCTACGGCAATCCAACCACTATACAGACAGATAGGCCACCACACAAAAGCGATGATTTCAATAGGGGCATCCCAGCGTTCCATATTGGTGTTCAAAATGATTTTAATCAGGGAAAAAAGAATGCCCAACATGATAAGAACCGAAAGAGCCACGTAATCGTACACGAAAGCAAATACCCAAAGGGCGTTGAGTGTATTGGCAATCGCGAACCAATAGCCTATCTGAACGATGAAATCCGTTCTTTTTTGACTGAAATAAGCCCTTCGCAATTGAAAAAGGCTAAATAAAAATAGACCTAGAAAAATCACCCCCCAAATGGCAAAGGCATACGATGCGGGCGTAAATAGATTGTCATACCGTTCACTGACCTCTCCTATGGTGGTTCCGTTAAGACGTAGAGACTGCGATATGTAGTTGACCGATATCACCAAGATTACCGACCAAAGATTGAATAGGACAAGCTTTCGTACGTTCAAAATACGCTGTTTGAATTAAAAATATTTTGGGGGAACTTCTATGTAAGCTCGGAGCCTGATTAATAAACTATTGTAAAAAGCCCAACATTTTTCGAATCAAACCAAGGCAATTATAAGGCCTCTAAAACCTTAACGAGGCTCCCGCTGTCAAAAATGCGGCCCCATAACCAGCCTCTGCAAACACGCCGAAGGCTTCGGTGAAATACCAGCGCCCACCTACGAATACCGTGCCTCCAGGGCGACTGCTAAAGTCCCCGAAAGCGTCATACGTGTCGTTATCATAAGAAAGGATGTTATAGGAAGCCATAACACCGCCATATACATCAAGATTGTCCACGTCAAGACCAAGAAAGTGATAGGCACCGCGTACTCCGATGATGGTATATCTCCATCTATCGTCGTTGTCATATTTGTACGCCTTAAATCCTAGGTAGCCCCCTAGACTAATAACGCCAGGGCCTCCAACTTCCCAAATACCTCTTTCATAGCTCACACTAAAACCCGGGCTTTCACTAGGACCACGATACACATCAAAATCTCCTCCCAAACCAATTCCGGCATTGATAACATTCGTGCCTTGGCCAAACTCTTGGGCCGTTACAAAGAGTGTTGAAGAAAGCGCGCAAATTAATAGTAGAATTTGTTTTTTCATGATTTTAATTTAATGTTCAGTTGCTTTTTTTATAAAAAAGATCTTATCTCTCCACCATAAAATTAGCAGTTTTTTTAGAAGAAAATGGTGCCATATCATAATGTTTTTGATTTATTCGATTTTGTGGTGCAGCCATGATCGGTTATGTAGAGTTTCAGATTTTGAGTACTTCGTTATGGGCCATTACAAAGATTTCGTTATGCGTATCGGTCTCAAGTACGTGACTGCCGGTAAACGCACCGAAGGCAGGGAGTATCATTTGATATTTCGTTTTAAAAAAACAAGATAGCCGTAAAGATTGACGCCCAGCGCCATGTAGACGTACTGCTGGATGAATGTGGCCCGAAAAGGTGAAAAATCCTTCACGCTCTTCGGGATGATGTGTTAAAAGGAAGCCATCGATCTGGAGTTCGGGAACCACTTCTATTCCCAGATTTTCATATTTTAAAGGAGAGATAATATCATGATTTCCCACCACCAAGACCATTTTTGACGTTCGAGAATGGGCCCATTTTTCGAAAAGTTGCCATTCTTTGTTAAGGGAAGAATGGAAAAGGTCGCCTAAAAAAATGATGTCTTGTGGATGAAAGAAGTTTATCGCCTCGTCCATAAGAACAAAGTTTTTGAGAATGGCTTTTTGCGGCACCGCTGCCCCGAACTTTCTAAAATGGGAGACTTTCCCAAGGTGCACATCGCTGATTAAAAGTATGGATCGCTCTTTCCAAAAAAGTGATCCTGTGGGATGCATTATAAAGGTGTTTTTTCTTATTTGAATGGATTGGGTCATATCTCAAAAGTAGCTATTTCTTTGCCAAAATAGCTGCCATTCTCTTTATTCGGTCAGTCAATTTTTCACTCGATAGTCTTTCGCGGCTGAGTCTATCGGTTATCAGCGGAAAGGCGAAAGGAGTAGGGTTTTTGCAGGGTTTCCAAATGATTTTTTGCTCGGCAATACGCTCTAGGGACAGACGTAAACGACCTTCTTCCAATTGGTGCTGGAACGTTTCGATAAATGCCTGTTGAAATAGTAGGTTTTCAGGCTCGTAATCCCTGAAAACTTCGAATAAGAGCTGCGAATTGCTTTGAAGGTGTTTCATTTTTATCCCTTTGTGGGGATACCCTGTAAATACCAACCCACTGATGATGGCAATATCCCGAAACTTCCGCCGCGCCATCTCGGTGGCGTTGAGGCTTTTTTGCAAGTCGTCCAATAAATGATCGGCGGTGAACAGATTGTTGTCGATGACTTGCTGTATGTCGATTTCCTTATCTGATAATAATTCGAATCCGTAATCATTAAAAGCTAGTGAAAAGGTAATCGGGGCCAGAAGGCTGATGCGATACCCAAGAAGACTCCCCATGGCCTCATGCACGAATCTCCCTTCAAAGGGATAGAACAAATGATGGTATCCATCTCGTGTCTTAAAAGTTTCTATCAAGAACTCTTCAGACCTCGGAACGATACTTTCTCGTCTCTGCCGTTTGAAAAGATGGGACAATGAACGTATTTCTACGGATTGTTTTTCTGGATCTTCCCTAGAAGTATAGAGCTCTTCGCGTAAGAGCTTAGACATTTGTGCAGAAAGAGTAAGCCGACTTCCCATCCAACTGGAGACCTTACTTGTTTTTTTCTTGGAGTTTTTAACAAATACCTGCATGTCTTTAATGCGAATGAATTCAAGATTCCGGCCCGCGAAAGTGAATACGTCTCCTTTATTCAGTTTTGAAATGAAAAATTCTTCAATGGTGCCGATATACCCCCCTTTTTGATATTTTACCGTTAGGTTGGCATCCCCGACGATAGTGCCGATTTGAAATCGATGGCGCATGGCCACCCCACGATTATTGACTTTGAATTTACCGTTCTCCTCTACTTCAACTTTTTTATACTCGTCATAAGATTGTAGGCTTTGACTGCCCATAACCAAGAAGTTCAGCAACCATTGCCATTGATCTTGGGATAAGTCTTGGAAACAAAAGGTCTGACGCACTTCATGAAAGATTTCTTTAGGGAAAAAACCGTTCGAAATGGCCAAGGTGGTCAAATATTGCAACAAGACGTCAAAACTATTCAAATAAGGTATTCGATCTTCCACCGCATTCTGTTTGACCGCTTGTTGTAGAGCTGACGCCTCGATAAGCTCAATGGCATGGGTGGGCAAAAAATGAATAACACTTTCCTTGCCTGGGCGGTGCCCACTTCTGCCGGCACGCTGCAGAAAACGTGCCACCCCCTTCGGGCCACCGATCTGTACGACCGTCTCAACAGGGGCGAAATCAACACCCAGATCAAGGCTTGACGTACATACCACCGCTTTCAAAGTTTCATTGCGTATCGCATTTTCGACCCAATAGCGGGTTTCTTTGTTGATGCTGCCATGGTGCATAGCTATTTCCCCGGCATATTCTGGATGTTTCTCCAATATTTTTTGAAACCAAATCTCACATTGACTTCGCGTATTGGTAAACAGCAGCGTCGTTTTGCTGTTATTGATGATAGGTACGACATACTCCAATAAGTGAAGCCCCAAATGCCCTCGCCAAGGGAAGGTCTCCATTTTTTTGGGAATGATGCTTTTTACGGTAATCTTTTTCTTTAGATTGGCCCTAATCATAACGGAGTTTTGTAATGCTTTCGAAGCCGGGCCCAATAGTACTTGTCTAGCCTGTTCAAGATTGCCTATGGTAGCAGAAATACCCCAAATGCGTAGGTCTCTACAAATCGTTTTGAGTCGTGATAGGGCAAGTTCCATTTGAACGCCCCTTTTAGTACCGAGAAGTTCATGCCATTCGTCGACCACAATGGCCGAGCAATCCTTGAAAATTTTATCATAACCTTTAGTGGCCAATAATAGTTGTAGGCTTTCAGGAGTCGTGATTAATAGATCGGGCATTTGTTTTTTCTGTTGAGCCCTTTCTTTGGTAGTGGTATCCCCGGTTCGGATACCCACGGTCATCTGGGTATTCAGATCGTGGGTGACACGTTCAGCCGATTGTTTGATTTCTTGTGAAAGGGCCCTAAGTGGGGTGATCCATACGGCCTTTAACCCTTTCTTATGATTGCTTTTATACCCTGGATTTTTTTTAATGTAGTTCAATACTATTGGAAACCAAAGGGCATAGGTCTTTCCGCTACCCGTTGGTGCGTTCAGTAGGCCGTTTTTGCCCTGTAAAAAAGCGTTCCAAGTATCTTTCTGAAACTTAAAGGGTTTCCAGTTTTGTTGCTGGAACCAATTTTGGGCAATCGTATATAGTTCTTCTCTGGTCATACTGAAAAAGTATTAGGGATCATACTTTTTACTGCGATTAGCTTTTCTCGTGTCATGTCGCTACATTATATGATCAAAGCCTTTAAATCATCCAAGGTGTTGGCCTCGTGTATCGATTTGTCTTGCCGCCATCTCAAAATTCTTGGAAATCGGGTGGCCACCCCGCTTTTATGTCGTTTTGAAGGGGCTATACCTTCAAAGGCTATTTCAAAAACATGATGAGGGGTAACACTTCGTACCGGGCCGAAACGTTCAAGGGTGTTTTTTTTTATCCAATTGTCGACCTTTCGAAATTCAGCGTCGGTGAGCCCTGAATAGGCCTTTGCAAAAGTGACCAATTCTTTTTCTCCATCTTCGCTTTCATTCCATAGGGCGAAAGTATAGTCGGTAAAAAGATTGCTTCTACGACCATGGCCGCGCATGGCATAGGTCAAGACAGCGTCTATGGTTAGCGGGTCTACCTTCCATTTCCACCAATCCCCTTTCTTTCTTCCTACCAAATAGGGTGAATCCTTTCTCTTTAGCATAAGTCCTTCACTATGCTTTTCACGGGAAAGCTCCCGTTCTTCGGTCAGTGCCTCCCAAGTGTCGAAATGCATGGTTTCGGAAATATAGAGCGGTAGCCTGTCCGATATATTGGCCATATCAGGATTTGTAGTATTGAAGCTTTTGTGATAGAGTTGCTCTAAAAGCCTCCTTCTTTCCATAAACGGTTTTTCCCGGATATCTTTGCCCTTCCACTCCAAGAGATCATAAGCCTTTAGTACCACGGGAATCTTTTTTAATAGCGTTCTTGAGACTGTTTTCCGCCCTATGCGTTTCTGCAGGTCGTTAAAGGTGCCGATTTCTCCTTTAGGAAAAGGTAATATTTCGCCATCGATGACGGTGCCGTTCGGGATGACGTCAATGAGACTTTCAAATTCCGGGTATTTATCGGTGACGAGTTCTTCACCTCGACTCCAAACAAAAATTTCATTATTGCGCAAGATAACTTGGCAGCGAATACCGTCCCATTTATGTTCAACTGACCATTTGGAAACATCACCCAGATTTTCTACTTCTCCTTCCAAGGCGTAGGCCAAGTAAAACGGATACGGTTTCGAGAGAAAGTCGCTTTCATTCTCTTCGAGAATAAGTTTTTGAAAAGAAATGGTGCTGGGGTCCCAATTGCCCATCAGCTTGTAAGCAAGTATATCTTCATCGATTTGGGTAGACTTGGCGAGGGCCCTGGTCATTAATTTTTGACTCACCCCAATACGAAAGCCTCCGGTAATCAGCTTGGTGAAAACAAAGCGTTCGTAGTAATCAAGGGCCTTCCAGTTTTGGTAGAGGTACGATTTTTTGTCTTGATCTGATTTTTTTTTCAGGATAATCATCTCTTCCAAAAATTGGGTTAGGCTTTTATCGGTAGAAGATGATGTGGAAGGAACTACTAGTGCAATGGTTTCCGCAAGATCCCCTACTATATGGTAGCTTTCTTCAAAAAGCCAGAGAGGGATATTGGCCAGCTCCGAAGCCCATTGTCTTAGCAATGTAGTGTTGACAGGTCGAGGTGGACGTCGGTGTGAAAGAATGGCGATGGTCCAAACTTTATCATGGTCATCGGCCATGTTGAAGTATTCGGTTAAGGCAGCTACCTTTATATTGGTTTTGTTCGTACTGTCGAGTGTTTTGATAAGCTGAGCGAATTTTCTCATTCGATAGTGTTCAAAGGGTTTGAATTTTTGGTATACCCTAACGGATCTTAATGTCCTCTCCATCAGGGGTGTTCAATTCTGAAGACTCTCCCTCATACTGCGTTTCTTCCGTACGGGCATCATATCCTTGTTCACGCAGGTATCTGGAAAATATTTCCGTATATCCGTGGGTGCAAATAATTTTTTCGGCTCCCGTCGACCGTATACAATCGAGAAGGCCTTGCCAATCACAATGGTCACTTAGTACAAAGCCCTTGTCTATGGCCCGTCGTCGGCGAGCGCCTCGAAAGGTCATCCAACCACTGGCAGCAGCAGTAACATAGGGTACCATTTTACGGATCCAAGTACTGCCATGGGCACTTGGGGGCGCAATGACAATGTTTCCAATAAGTTCTTGTTTTTTGGTTTCCTTGGTAATACGTACAGTTTTGGGAAAATCGACCAGCGGCCGTAGTACTTCGGTCATATTCTCCACAGCTCCATGGGTATATATTCTTCCGATATCAGTATCTAGATGTTTTAATAAGCGTTGTGCTTTTCCCAAAGAATAACCAAAAAGTACCGATGTTTTCCCTTCAGATTTATTCTCGTACCACCATTGATTAATATTCTCGAAAACTTCGCGCTGCGGGGTCCATTTGAATGCAGGTAGGCCGAAGGTACATTCGGTAATGAACGTATGACATTCGACCGGTTCATAGGATACACAAACACCATCGTTTTCTGTCTTATAGTCCCCGGTAAATACCCATACATTTCCTTTATGTTCTACTCTTATTTGAGAAGATCCGATGATATGACCTGCGGGATGTAGGCTGAATTTCACATTGTTAACGGTAAAACTTTCTCCCCATTCCTTGCCTGCAACCGTAATGTCGCCCAACCTGTGTTTGATTATAGGTACATTGCTATGATGAGTGATATAATGTTTATGTCCCCACCGGCTGTGGTCCGCATGCCCGTGACTGATAATCGCATTGTCAACGGGTTTCCATGGATCTATATAGACCTTGGCCTTTGCGCAATAAATACCCTTTTCGGTGAATTCAAGAAGCGGTTTTTCCATAGCATTTGAAAGGTACATAAAAACTTAAAATTAGTGACCTACTATTTTTAGTGGTAGACCCTTTTGTATACCCACATAAGAGCAGTTAATCTTTTGTTCGGATGATGATAACTCTAATAAGCGCCCGATACAGATTTATGGCTCTTTTTTACCAGCTTTCAGGTCTAGGGAAAGACCAAAATAATTAATGTGATAGCTAAAATGACCTCTAAAAAAATTATATTTGCTGCCTATAAAATATTAGATATGGCAATTGCAGATTTATATTCAAGTGGAGAACACAGAAGAAACCTTGCCCATTTTGCGGCTATAGCGACCTTGGCCAGTGTAGATGGTGAGGTGAGCAAGGAGGAAAAGATGATGTTAGACCGCTTTGCCAGTAAATTGGATATTACCGAAGAGGAGTACAAAGAGGTCATGAAGAAGGAGAACAAGTACCCCATTGACCCTCCGCATAATTCTGAAAGACGCTTGGAGCGACTATACGATCTTTTTCGGATTATATTCTCAGATCACATTATCGATGAACAAGAAATGTTGCTTTTGAAGAAGTATGCCATCGGCTTAGGCTTTTCAGGTCAACAGGCCGATACGGTCATCGAGAAATCCGTGGATATTTTTAGTGGTCGAATTGATTTTGATGACTACCTTTATCTATTGAAACATTAGGTCTTTTAGAATGATCTAATGGTACTTTTTTAAAAACTCCTCAAGTTTTTTAACCATTTTTCGACTGCCGCAGAAAAAGGGTATTCTTTGATGTAACTCTCTAGGCTGAACGTCTAGAATTCTGCTCTTGCCGCCAATGGCAAGGCCGTTGGCCTGTTCAGCGATAAAGGCCATAGGGTTGCATTCATAGAGTAGCCTTAACTTGCCTTCTTCGGTGACACTGCTCTTCGGATACATATAGATACCCCCTTTAATCATGTTCCGATGAAAATCGGAAACCAGAGAACCTATATATCTCGATGTATAGGGCCTGTCACCCTCCTCTTTTTGACAGTATTTTATATAATCTTTAACTCCTTGATGAAAATGCACATAATTACCTTCATTTACAGAATAAATTTTACCGGTTTCAGGAAATTGCATATTGGGGTGCGAGAGATAAAAAGTACCGATAGCCGGATTTAGGGTAAACCCGTTCACCCCGTCACCAGTCGTATAGACCAACATGGTCGAAGTGCCATACACTATATACCCTGCCGCTACTTGATTCTTACCAGGTTGAAGAAAATCTTCGAGGGTAACCGGAGTGCCGATTGGGGTAATTCTTCGATAAATGGAGAAAATCGTACCTACCGAGACATTGACATCAACATTAGATGAGCCATCTAAAGGGTCAATAAGTACCACATATTTATTTTGGTGGTTCTCATCATTACTGTTTATAGTAATAAAATCATCTTCCTCCTCTGAGGCAATGCCACAGACTATTTCACGATTGGTAAGGGTCTTTATAAATTTTTCATTGGCAAAGACGTCTAACTTTTGTTGGTCTTCCCCTTGAATATTGGTTTCCCCTGCCTTTCCTAGAATATCTACCAAACCTGCTTTGTTGACCTCATGGTTTACCACTTTGGCAGCGAGCCGAAGAGCATTGATCAATTTCGAAAGTTCACCGGAAGAGTATTGAAAGGAAGCCTGATTCTCTATTATAAACTCGCCTAATGTCTTTTTTTTGGTGGATGTCATAGACAGACTGTTGGGTTGTCCACAAATATCGGGAATTTTGTGAAACTATGTGGGAAATGACCGATATACGTTTTTGAAATTTATAACTTTGTGTTTTATTTATAACAATATGAAGTTTACAGTTCGAAAAGCAGAAGCTGATGATATGGCCCAGGTTCATAAGTTAGTGCAAGAGCTAGCCCAATTTGAAAAAGAGGCCGATGCGGTTGAAATTTGTGTTGAAGATTTGATAAGTCATGGCTTTGGTACAGTACCCTTATTCCACTGTTTTGTGGGGGAGGTTGCCGATGAAATTGTGGGAATGGCCCTGTTTTATCCTAGATACTCAACATGGAAGGGACCTGTCGTACATTTAGAAGATCTAATCGTTACCAAGAAGATGCGTGGCAGTGGTTTAGGATCGGCTCTTTTGACCGAGGTCGTGAAATATGGCAAACAGCTTGGAGTCAAACGAATTAGCTGGGAAGTATTGGATTGGAACGAACCGGCCATTCAGTTTTATGAAAGCAAAGGCGCCAAGGTGATGCGCGACTGGGACGTCGTACAATTGGACGAAATGGGAATTGAACGCTTTTTGCACAGTTGATACGTATTTTCTAATAGGCTATGAACTATAACAATAAAAAATTCAAACCTTTACACAGCTCCGATAACGCAGAGGCTTCAGAGGAGACTATTTTTCATTATCGACAGGAGGGGGCAATTTTGACTTCTGAATATCAGGGCGGTAAAATTGTTAAAGGTCATTTAATAGGAATTGTCGATCAACATGGCACTATCGATATGCGTTATCACCAAGTGAACACAGAAGGTGTTTTAATGACGGGAAAATGTATGTCTAGGCCTGAAATGGATGCCGATGGAAAGATTAGATTGTTTGAAAGTTGGCAATGGACCAGTGGAGATCGATCTGAGGGAAAGTCCATTTTAGTAGAACTATAAAAAGTGATAGGATTTCGCTCTGTAGCACAGTGTGAGAATCAAATTGGTTAAAGAAACGATATCTATGAGAGTTTTTAAATTTGGAGGGGCTTCCGTTAAGGATGCCGAGGGCGTTAAAAATGTAGTGAAGGTTTTACAAGAGACCGGCTATGACAATACCATATTGGTCATCTCGGCCATGGGCAAGACTACGAATGCCATGGAGGCGATTGTCAACGCCTATTTTAACAATAAATCAGAAATGTCTTCTGCAATTCAGGAGACCATTGCTTACCACGATAGCATCTTAAAGGATTTGTTTACTAATGGAAGCCATGAAATTTTTCGTAAGGTAAGAGCACTTTTTGAAGAGGTCAAGGGTTTTTTAGCGTGGAACAAATCACCCAAGTATAATTTCGTCTATGATCAGGTCGTAGGTTACGGTGAGCTTATCTCGACTACTATAATTAGCGCATATCTCAGTGATATCGGAATACAGAACACTTGGGTTGATATTCGTGACTTTATCAAAACGAACAATAGTTATCGTGATGTTTCGGTGAATTGGGAGAAGACCCAAGAACAAATTTCAACTAACATTGATAGGTCAAAGCTAAATATTACACAAGGTTTCTTAGGCAGCGACGACAACAATTTCACCACGACCTTGGGGCGGGAGGGGTCCGACTACACAGCGGCTATTCTTGCCTATTGCCTAAATGCCGATTCCGTAACCATATGGAAAGATGTACCGGGAGTGTTAAACGCCGACCCTCGGTATTTTAAGGATCCTCAGCTACTTAATAATATATCATATAGAGAAGCCATAGAATTGGCCTTCTACGGAGCTTCGGTTATTCATCCCAAAACATTACAACCCTTGCAACAAAAAGAGATACCGTTGCATGTCAAGTCTTTCATCAACCCGAAAGACCCGGGAACTACAGTTGGAAAAGGTATTGGTATAGAACCCAAAGTACCTTGTTTTATCGTAAAAAAGAACCAGGTATTGATGAAACTATCTTCCCTCGATTTTTCCTTTATCGTCGAAGATAGCATTAGCGAGCTATTTAAACTTATGCACGATCACAAAATGAAGGTAGATCTCATTCAAAACTCGGCCATTAGTTTTTCTGTCTGTGTAGACAATCGTTTTGGAAGGCTGGAAGAACTTTTGAATATCCTTAAGAGCAGGTTCAAAGTTGTGCATCATGAGGGTGTCTCGCTATATACCATACGTCATTTCGATGAAAAGGCGATTGAATCCCTTCAAAACGGGCACGAAATCCTTCTGGAGCAACGAGGTAAGGAGACAGTTCAGTTGGTCGTAAAATAACATTTGTGCCATAGACTAAATTGGTCTTACCTGTTCCGCCTTTAGTGTTTTTCCTATCTTAGCAGATATCAAATAGACAAGAACACTATGGGTTTAGTGACCGCAAAAGAAGTGGCCCAAGCTACCAATCTCGATAAATACGGAATCTTGGGCACCTTTCTGGCTTGGCTTATTCTCAAGGTTACCAAAATCTCTCATATGAATCGGCGGTATGATAAGATCAGTCACCTCAACGGAAAAGACTTTATCGATGCTGTTCTGAACCTCTATGAAATTGATTATGAAATCCCGGTCGATGAATTAAAACGGTTGCCTAAAGACGGTGGTCCTTTTATTACGATAAGCAATCACCCCTTGGGCGGGATAGATGGAATTGTTTTACTGAAATTGATGTTGGCCCATAGACCTGACTATAAGGTTATGGCTAATTTTTTACTACAGCGATTCGAACCTTTGGAATCCTACATATTTCCCGTAAATCCATTCGAAAACCATAAGGAGGTCAAAAATAGTATGGTCGGCTTTAAAAAAGCTATGCTCCATCTCAAGGAGGGGCATCCTGTCGGGATTTTCCCTGCTGGTGAGGTCTCTACACAAAAAGAAGGTCAAATTATTGTGGATAAGGCTTGGGAGCCTGCCGCAATTAAGCTTATTCGAAAGGCCCAAGTACCCGTGGTACCCATTTATTTTCATGCTCGTAACAGTAAACTCTTCTATCGTTTGGCCAAAATAAGCGATGTCTTTCGAACCGCCAAGCTACCCTCAGAAGTATATTCACAACACAAAAGACCCATTAAAGTACGTATCGGACAGCCTATTTCGGTGGATACCCAGAACGAGCAACTTACGTTGGATGAATATACCGAGCTTTTGCGCAGAAAGACTTATATTCTATCGAATGTGTATGAAAGGGAACGCCTCATCCATCAGTTTCAGACTACCCTGAAATTACCCAAACAGCCACGAAAAATTGCCAAGGCGATTCGTGCGGAAGTAATACAGGGAGAAATTGAGAAACTTATTGAAAAAGATAGAAGAATGCTTCAGAGCAAGAACTACGAAGTCTTTTTGGCCCCTGCCCAAGAAATGCCTTTCACCTTGCAAGAGATTGGTAGGCAGCGTGAGATAACCTTTCGGGAAATTGGGGAGGGCACCAATAACTCTATCGATATCGATAAGTTCGATGCCTACTATCACCATATGTTCTTATGGGACAATGAGGCCAAGGTAATAGCGGGTGCCTATCGAATGGGGTTGGGATCACGTATTTTTAAGAAGTATGGTATTGATGGATTTTATCTGCAAGACCTTTTTCGTTTTGAACCAGAGCTTTTTGGTATGATGGCACAATCCATTGAGATGGGCCGCGCATACATCATGAAAGAATATCAGCAAAAGCCCATGCCCTTGTTTTTATTGTGGAAGGGTATCGTTCACACAACTTTGCGACACCCTGAGCACAAGTATTTGATCGGTGGGGTGAGTATCAGCAATCAATTTTCAAATTTTTCGAAATCGTTGATGATCGAGTTCATGAAGAGTAACTACTGGGACCCCTATGTGGCGCAATATGTAAGACCGAAGAAAGAATTCAAAGTCAAATTGAAGGATGCCGATAAAGAGTTCGTTTTTGATGAAACGCAGGCCGATTTAAATAAGTTCGATCGTTTGATCGATGAGGTCGAACCAGGAAACCTTCGTCTGCCCGTCTTGATCAAGAAATACATCAAGCAAAATGCCAAGGTGGTCGCTTTTAATGTTGACCCCCTTTTTAACAATGCCGTTGACGGTCTAATGTACATCAAAATTGCAGATTTGCCAGAAAGCACGGTCAAGCCGGTTATGGAAGAATTTCAAGCTGAGCTAGAACGCAAGTTGATGGAAGCCCAACAAAGCGAATTAGGTTCATAGGTCTTTTCAGGAAGTATCGGTGCATGAGTTTAATCGATTCCGACAGTGGTACTTCTTCGTTCGAACAAAAGATTGTCTTTCCAAACTCCGTCAAGTTTTCCGATCCTTTCCCTTTTTCCTATATGTCGAAACCCCATTTTATAATGAAGCGCAATACTCCCTTGATTTTCTGGGAATACGCCGGACTGTAGAGTCCAGAACCCTTCTTTTTCGCTTAGAGCTATTAAGGTTTCCAGTAGGGCTTTGCCCACCCCTCTACCGCGATGGTTTTTCGACACATACACACTGATCTCCGCTACGCCCCCGTATACACATCTGCTCGAGACTGGCGACAAAGCAGCCCATCCTAAAACATGAGGATCATCTATGGCCACCAAACGGCAAGATTTTAGGTGTGCTTTATCCCAAGTTTCATAGGGCGGTACCGTCGTTTCAAAGGTGGCAAACCCTGTGGCAATACCTTCAGCATAGATTTCCGAAACCTTTACCCAATCTTGGGCCTGCATAGATCTTATCTCCATATTACATTTTCATGCTAGCCTATTTCACTTAGGTCATGCAATATTTTATGATTAGGAACTTAAAAAGCCCTATTAGACCTATAAAGTGAGTTGAATTAAAGGCTTTTGAACCAGTCCTGAAAGAGATGGCCAACACCCACGGTGGGTACCATTTTGTTATTTGCCGCATTGATTAGGCTCATTATGATCAAAACAAGTCCAATAATAGCCGAAAGGCATCCCACGATAGGTATGAGTCCGAGAATGATCATTAATATCCAAATACCCAAGGTCTGTCGTATGTAAAAGCTTCCAAATTCGGTTTTATTTTGACTATTCATTATGATAGCGACAATCCAGCCGATTACGGTTATGTGTGCCAATATGGCTACCGTCTTTCCGCTATCCGGATTGTTCGGGTCGAATGTCTGTTTCATGTCGTCCTTGAAATCGTTGGCAGCCTTTTTTGCATCCTTGGCAAATTCATCCGCAGTCTCTTTGGCCTCTTCACTAAATTCTTTTCCTTTTTTCTTAGCACTTTCCGTAAACTCCTTCGCCTTTTCTTTTACAGACTCGGAAGCATCATTTTTTTTATCAGTGGCTTTCGATGCTTCGCTTTTCAAATCTCCTTTGTCGGGGTTAATACCATCGATAGCATCTTCCCCTTCTCCTTTTCCAAAGTTTTTCTTGTTTCCAGTACCAGCTTCATCCTTAGGAAACTCCGTAGGTTCTCTAGCCTCTTCGAGGTTTTTTGAAGCTTCGCCCTTTATATCGCCTTTTCCTTTGTTGAGCTTATCAATGGCATCTTTCCCATCTTCTTTTCCAAAACCTTTTTTATCTCCGGACATCGTTTTTTCTTTTGACGGTTAAACTGTTCTAAATGTACCGAATATTTCAATACTATAAAAAGGCTTTGTCCACAGGTTCCCAGAGTTCCAATTTATTGCCATCTGGGTCTAATATCCATCCGAATTTTCCGTAATCATATTCTTCGACTTCCCCTACAACCGTAACGCCTTCTTTTTTCAACTCTTCCAACAATTCAACTAAATTAGCCACCCTAAAGTTCATCATAAACGATGATGTGCTGGGTTTGAAATAGTCCGTGTCGGACTTCATAGGGCTCCATTGAGTGGAGCAATCCTTACCCTCCTTATCCTTCCACCAAAAAGTACAACCATACTTATCCGTATCCAGTCCCAGATGGGTTCTGTACCATTGCCTAATTTTATCCGGATTTTCGGTCTTAAAGAAAAATCCCCCTAAGCCAGTAACTCTTTTTTTCATATCTAGCGGTTTTATCTATTTTTTCTTATGCCTACAACTTTTCCTCATAAAGGGTTTTATAAATTGTTTTGATTTGACATTCTGACTTACGCAAAAGGCACCTAATGGCATTGTGTTTGATTTTAGTGTTGGCCATGATTCAGTCTTTACGTTGCAGCATAAGGCTCGAAATCAATGAAATGATAAAACCGATAATGAAAACTGTCAGCGACATGACCAGAAAATTGAACCAAATATTGGAAAAAAGTTCTTTTTCCGATTCCATTTCCGCCAATCTTTCCTCAAATTCATCGGAAGCGAGGCTTTCTTTCATTTCTGCTACCGCAACTTCGTAATATTCCGTCAAAAAATCAGGATTGATATATTTAATGTATAGCATATCCAAGATCCCGAAGGCAAGAGCGGCTAAAAGACTTATCAAGGTACCTATGAATAATGCTTTTCCAAACGTAACCGTACCGTTATTCTCGTGGTCTCTAAAATGCTTAATGCCAAAATAGACGAAAGAAAGCGAAACGATCATCGATGCATAACCGAGTACTTCTTGGGTAGAAAAATCAAGGTCTTTGCCCAAAAACCAGCTCAATAAAAATAGAACACAAATAGTGATACTGGAATAAAGACCATACGTTCTGATAGTGGTGTTCATGGTAAGCCTCCTATAAGTTAAGTCTCAATATAGGTCACTCGCTTAAAATGGGACTCATACTAAAGTACTAAATTGTTTTCTTTAGCGGAAGAAGAACGTTAAAGTGGAATAATTTGAAATTCCCTGGCTTTTTTTATGGCCTGGGTCCGTCGCTTGGCATCGAGTTTGACCAGAATGTTGGATACGTGTGTTTTTATGGTACTTTCAGAGACAAAAAGCTTTTCCGCAATTTCCTTGTTTGACAGTCCTAGTGATATTTCACGTAGGACTTCACATTCGCGTTTGCTCAAGCCGAGCTGTATTATTCTTTGGGTATTAATATGTTTTGGAGGAATTGGTTTCTTGTGTAGGCTTTTTTTGTTAAGGTAGATACCGATTACAAGAAAAACGACCGCTATAATAGCTAATACCAATTCATTTGATATATTCCTTGAAAAGTAGGCATAATGGCCTAGCTTGAATACACTCAATAAGAAGATGATCAATGCCGTAAAAATGAGGATTGCACGTGTCACGATTTAAATTTAGCAAAACTTTTTCTTGATTTTGTCTACGATGGTCAAGGCTAATTTCTCAAGACTTTCCACCGTCCAACCTGCCACGTGCGGTGAAAGGATTACGTTGTCGGCCTTGATCAAATATTGAAAGGCTTCCGGAAGTTCATTTTCGACAAACATGTTTTCGAAAGAGGCCTTCTCATATTCGAGTACGTCTAAACCCGCACCCCATATTTTACCGCTTTTTAAGGCAGTCACTAGGTCTTCAGTAACGACACATTTACCGCGAGCGGTATTTAATAGCCAAAACGGATGTTGAAACTTGTCAATAAATTCAGCGTTGACCATTCCCATAGTTTGATCCGTCTGAGGTACATGTAAGCTTAGTACCTCGGTACGCTGATGAAGTTCCATGATACCCACCTGGCGGGCGTTTTCGTCTCCAACACCTCCCTTTATATCGTAGCAGATGACCTCGACGTTGAAACCCTTTAATTTTTTGGCAAAGGCTTTCCCCATATTACCATATCCTACAATCCCCACCGTTCTTCCATCGAGCTCCCAACCTCGATTGCCTTCACGATCCCAAAGGCCTGAACGGACTTCCCTGTCTGCCTTGTTCAATTTGTTGAGCAAAGAAAGCAACATGCCGAGAGTATGCTCGCCCACGGCATTGCGATTCCCTTCGGGAGCCGCGGCGAGGAAAATACCCTGGTCTTCGGCATGGGCCACATCAATATTCTCCAATCCGGCACCTAGGCGCCCTATAAATTTGAGGTTTTCGGCCTTGTTAAGGAATTCACTATCTATAGAGAAGCGACTTCTGATGATCAGGCCATCGTATTCATGGATTTTTTTTTCGATTTCTTTTTTTGAGGAGGTATAATCTTCATCGTTTTCAAAACCCAATTCAGAAAACTTTTGTATCAACAATGGATGGTTTATATCGACGTGCAGTATTTTCATTTTTCTTCCCATAAATTTTGAAGCCATATCCCGGCCCGTTTTAATTCCGTTACATACGAGCAACCTTCATAGTGCGAAAGTGCTTCATTCGAGGCAAAGATAAGTTCGGTGCCCGCATTTTTAGTCTTTTCGACCCACTTTCTTGTTTTTGAAATACTAAACAGTTCATCTTTTTCACCATGAATAACGTATAGCGGAACAGCTATTTTTTTATAAATAGGATAGGAGCTTGCCATGGGTATGGCCGCTGAAAACAAGGTGGGATAATGCTCGGCAAAGTACCAGCTGCCGTTACCTCCATTACTGTATCCCAAAATAGCTATTTTATCGGGGTTCACGTTCCAGTACTTCTTACTATACGTTACTATAGCGCGTATTTTATCAATATTGTTCGCGGTAGACCATAGTTGGTTTTCTCCTTCTGGGGAAATTATAATGGCATTCAAAGATTTCAAGGCGGGGAGCACAAGGCAATCGTTGAAGTCTTTATACGCTTTTTCTCCACCTGCCCAGTGTAAGGCGATAACAAGACTATTTTTCGTTCTCCTCTTTTCAGGAAAACTGACCCTTGCTTTCCAGCGTTTTCCGGAAGTATTGGTCAATGTTTCGTCCCTTGTACCGCTTTTAGGCTTGATTTTTGAGAATGATTTTTCGGATTTGGTAAGCTTTGTTTGCGCACCGATTTGATCTTGGCAGCAGAGGAGTATAAAAATGAGTATAAAATAATGGAGTTTCATAATTTGTGATACTGCCTTTTTTACCTGTAAGTAATCCTTTGGGAGTCTAAAGTACCAAGTAATACTTCTAAGGATATCTATAAAAATAGGTCGATTTATGGAATATCTGGAAATGGAACTTTAAGAAATACCGGGATATAACTTGAAATTAAATTCCCAAAATAATTTTGGCGATGCTAAAATATATGAGAATGCCAAAAATATCGTTACTGGTCGTTATGAACGGACCGGTCGCGATCGCTGGATCGATGCCCCTCTTATGAAGAAACAGGGGTGTAAAAGTGCCGATGATACCGGCCACTACAATAACCACGACCAACGAAATGGAAATCGCCATGGCCGTTGGAAAGTTGCCTTTATAGATCCAGGTAAATAAGAGCAAGATAATGGCTAAAATAAGGCCGTTCAACGTGGCCAACAGCATTTCTTTGATCAAGCGATTTCCTATACTGCCCTTTAGGTCGTCATTGGCAAGCCCTTGAACGATAATCGCACTAGATTGTACCCCGACATTTCCGGCCATCGCTGCAATCAACGGGGTGAAAAAGAATAAAATGGCATGTTTGCTGATCATTTCCTCAAAACCGCCCATAATTACCGCAGCCCCAACGCCACCTACCAAACCTAGGAAAAGCCACGGCAGACGGGCCCGGGTCAGATCCCAAATACTATCGTCGGCCTCAACATCTTGCGAAATACCTGCCGCCATCTGATAATCCCTATCGGCCTCTTCCCGGATAACGTCGACAATGTCATCAATGGTGATACGACCAACAAGTCGGCCTATTTCATCTACAACGGGAATGGCTTCCAAGTCGTATTTGGACATGATTTTAGCCACTTCTTCCGGTTTTTCGTTCACGTTTACGGAATCTACTTTCGGTATATACACATCGCGAATGTGGGTACGGGTCGAGGTGGTCAAAAGATCTTTTAAAGACAGACGGCCTTTGAGCTTGTCTTCCTCGTCTACTACGTAAATGGAGTGCACCCGTGTTACGTTCTCGGCTTGAGCCCGCATTTCCTTCACACACTTGAGAACATCCCAGTTTTCCCTCACCTTGACCAACTCTTTGGCCATAAGACCACCTGCAGAATACTCATCATACCGAAGCAGGTCAACGATATCTTTTGCGTGTTCACGGTCTTCAATTTCTGAAATGACCCTTTGAACGATCTCGTTGGGAAGCTCACCAACTATGTCGGCCGCATCATCGGTATCGAGTTCTTCAAGTTCACCGGCAATTTCTTTTGCTGAGAGGTTTTTCAGAATTGATTCACGTACATCTTCGTCGAGTTCGGTAAGTACATCGGATGTTTTGTCGCTATCCAATAATTTGATGAGGTAGGTGGCCTCTTCTTCGTTCAGCTCATTGATGATTTCTGCAACGTCGGCATAGTGAACATCTTCCATAAGGGTGACAAGTGAGCTGCCCTTTTGGTCTTTTATCAGCTGTTCGATTTCAGCTAGAAGTTCATCTGTGAGTTTAAATGGGGTCATGTTACCATTTTCAGCTGTACTGCGGATGGGGCAAAGCTAAACAAAATGTTTCTAGTTTTAGGTTTTCGCCAAGGTAAGTTCAGACCGCTTACCGCTTCTTTTAAAAACAAATTTTCGAAAAAAGTGAAACGCTACAAGAGGTCGATTTTAAACCTCGTTTTCTTTGAGGTCGTTTTGAATGTTATTGGTAAGCGTGATGAAATCTATGACCCCAATTTGCTCAGGTCGTTTATCGAAAACATCGGTTTCCCTGAATGTTGAAGAAAGATTAAAACTTTTTAGGCTGTTGCGAAGCGTTTTTCTACGCTGGTTAAAAGCGGTTTTTACGACCCTAAAAAATAGTTTTTCATCACAGTTCAATATCGGATCCTCCTTACGTACGAGGCGTAATACACCTGATTGTACCTTTGGTGGCGGGTCGAAAACTTGTGGAGGTACCGTGAAAAGATACTCCGCATCGTAAAAGGCTTGCACCAACACCGAAAGTATTCCATAGGTTTTAGTTCCTTCTTTTTCGCAAATCCGTTTCGCCACTTCTTTTTGGAACATCCCGGAAAATTCGGGAACCTGCTCCTTTATTTCCAGTAGCCTAAATACAATCTGTGTAGATATGTTGTAGGGGAAATTGCCCGTTATGGCAAAAGGCTCATGGCCAAAAAGGGTATTCAAATTATATTGAAGAAAATCTCCTTCGATGATTTGAAACGTACGGTCGTTTCCCACTGCGCTAGGATGTTCTAGTGGAAAGCTGTGGTTGAGGTATATAACCGAATCTTTATCTAAATCCATAGCGATAAGGTTTACATTGCGGGTCAATAGATATTTGGTAAGCACCCCTGTACCCGGACCTATTTCAAGTACGTTCTTATAGCCATCTAAAGAAAGGGTGTCCGCTATTTTTTGTGCAATCGCCTCATCTTTTAAAAAATGCTGGCCTAGGTGTTTTTTTGCTTTTACGGGTCCTTTGGCAGATTTGGAAATGGGCCGTTTGGCATGGCTATTTTGACTTGATTTTCTTTTTTTTGCCATATTCATCGATTTGCACTAATTGGCTATATACAACCAAGCTCGTTTTCCTGATTCAAGTTCAATTAGCTTTCTTTTGTAAGCTTCACCTTCATAGACATCGGCTTGTATAAGCTCTTGTTCGGATAGTTCGAATACGGTTCCCGATATACGATGGGCAGGGTTTTTTGTTTCATTCAGTATGGGGTAGGCACCATATGCCTTTTCTTTCGACAGCACGAAGCCCGAGACCACGTCGGGCCATCCCCTTAATTCCCGATCGAATAGTTTTAGTTGTATGGTTGCTTCCTGCAGGCTACCATAGGAGAAAAGGTATACCATTAGTGCTCGCTAATAATTTCAAGTTCGGTATCGAAGTGGACGAACTTGTTGGGAAATTTTTTTTGGGCCTCGCCACGCAGTTTTGGGGCATCCTCCTCATAGTATTTTTGAAGAGTTTCATAATCGATGGTAGTGTATTGTACCGAATAGCTCATACCGCCCATTTCTTCCTTTACCAAGATCTTACTCATTTTAGCATTCAGAAACTTGCCGGTTGCGAGTACTTCGGGTATATGGGTTTCTTGCATCCATAGTAGCCATTCGTCGTTCACCGATGCGTCAATATTTGTGGTAACGTTATAAATGAGCATTAGGGTTCGGTTTCTGGGGTTATACATTGATATTCATATGTTGTTTCCGCCATGTTGGTTTGGTTTTGGAGTATTATGGTATATAATTTCAGTTGATCAAATCTCCTCGGAGTATCCTAAAATTCTTTCTTGCCTGAGGGAAATAGTAACTATCCCGATAATTATAGATAATGCGTTCATAGAGGGCCTTGGCCTTCTCGGGTCGGTTCAAGATATTTTTGTAAAGTTCGGCCAGTGCGAAATGTGCATCATCGGCCAAAATATCGCTCCCATAGAATTCTATGATTTTTTTATAATTCAATTCGGCCGCATCGTATTCTGCCAATTGCTCCAGTAGCTTTCCTTGCTTCAATAGGGCCTCGTCCTCGATTTTTTCCCCTTTATGGTTTTGAAGGATGTCGTCAAAGGCAGCAATCGCTTCCTTCGTATTGTTTTGGTAGGCCAATAGATCGGCCCGGGCATATTTTTTCAATGCCGTCTGTGTAGAATCTTCCAAGGAATTATCTGAAATCAAAAGGCTCAGTTGCATGGCATCATTTGCGATAAGCTGTGAAGTAGATCCGCGCAGCACTTTCAATTGGGTAAAGGCCCAATCAAAATCGCCCTTATAAAAACTGGTCTGAGCTACTTTGAATCTGGCGTTTTGGCCCAATACATCATTTTTGAGATTTCTTTGTATTTGCGAAAAATAAATTAGGGCTTCATTGAATTTGCGATCATAAACTAATATATCGCCCAATGCCAATTTTATAAACGCCCTGCCACGGTTGTTCAACGGAAGCTCTAAACTCTTTTTAAGGATATCGATGGCAATAGCTGGAGTATCTCTTTTAAAAGTAAGGAAGTTGGCGTAGGCTACCTGAAGCTGAAGGGTCTTGCTTTTATAACCATGTATCTCTATCAGCGATTCGAATTGCTTTTGAACGGCATCCATTTGACGGTCGTTGGCGTCTAAAAGAGTCAGATCGATCAAATTGAGTTGGGCGTTCAGTTTGGTGACCTCATCATTGGTGTTGGAGACGATATATTCAAAAATTTCTCGTGCAGTTTCGGTTTCTTTATCAGCAAGAGCCAAATCGGCAAGGGTTTCGAGGCGCTGCATCGAAGCAACATCTACCCTCTTGTAAATGGCCTTCTCCTGTCTAAAAGCACTATCGTACTGTTTTTGTTGTACAAAGAGCCAGCTCAAAAGTTCGTTCCATAAAATATCTGGATTTTTCTGGGCATTTTTCAGGAGAATCTGTTTGAATTTGATGTTATTCTCCGATTGTGCATCGGAAGTAATAAAGTCGTCGATATTGCGAAGTACGTTCGACTTCGAAGTTCTACCCTCGCTGATCAATTGCAGGTAAGATTCGTACATTTTCTCCACATTTCCTTGTTCTCCGTAAATTCGGGCCATTTGGTAATGATAGTCTAATTGTGGACTTAAAGTCATGGCTTTCTGATAGGCCTTCAGGGCTTGATCTAACAGGGCATACTTTTGAAAACGATAGCCTATACCATAGCCGTAATTCGGATTCTCTTCAATCGTCGCAATGGCTTTTTCATAATACGCATCGGCTTTTTCACTGAGGTCTTGAAGGGTATAGTTATACCCCAATTCTATGAAAAGGGTCGGGTACATATTATCTTCCTCGATTTTTTGGAGCAAGAATTTTTCCGCATCATCGTAACGTTCCAGTTGTTGGTACGTCGCAATGAGACCTTCGGCATAGTCTGTGCGCCTCGGGTTTTTTTCAACTAGTTTTTCATAATAAACCACGGCTTTTTCGAAGTCACCATCACTAAAATACTGTTTGGCCAGAAAGTCGTTTTGGGCATAGGTCATAAGTGAAAAAACCATGACCGTCAAAAATGCAAATAACTTCATAATCGAAATTTATCAAATTTACGTTTCCCCCGATAAATAATCTGTTAACGAGAAGATAATTCAGGGAAAAGGGGCGTTCAAAGCGGTGTATCCCATCGATTTACACATTATTGGCACCCATCTACACAACTACCAAACGCAATCGCTTTTACTTCTGATATTTTTAGATTAAATAATTAATAAAAAATTTAAATCGGAAATCATGGCAACATTTGTTAAAAATTGTGAGCGGTACGCGGCATTCTTGTATCCAAATGGTAGCAATTCGGCGAGAATTAATCTTTACTGTGCCGATGGGTATCGTCTTTATCTCATCTTCAAAGAGGGATCCCTTCAGAATAATACCTTCAATGAAGGCATCAAAACCGGAGTAGGCTATCAACCCATAGAACGTTATAGCGATTTCATAGATTTAGTACGCAATGAAAAACCTGTACGTGTGACCTTTAACACAACCAACAAAAACTACGTGGTTTACGTTTCTTCCGAAGAAGTTGGTGAAGGCGAGGTTTAGCAGGTGGCGACGAACTTCTTAGTCTATGGTATCAAAACCGCAGTAGGGTATGAGCGCTTCTGGTATTTTTATACCATCGACTGTTTGATAATTCTCTAAAATACCGGCTAAAACCCTCGGCAGGGCCAAAGCACTTCCATTTAAGGTATGTGCCAATTGGCTCTTTCCATTCTCGTCTTTGTACCGTAGTTTGAGACGATTGGCTTGAAAAGTTTCAAAGTTGGAAACCGAGCTGATCTCTAGCCAACGGTTTTGGGCGGTCGAGAATACCTCAAAATCGTAGGTCAGCGCAGATGTAAAACCTAAATCAGCCCCACATAGACGTAGAATACGATAGGGAAGTTTCAGTTCTCGCAATATCGATTTAACGTGTTCGACCATGCCATCAAGCGCGTTATACGAGTTTTCAGGGTACTCTACCCGAACGATTTCGACCTTATCGAACTGATGCAAACGGTTGAGACCGCGAACATGTGCTCCGTAACTACCCGCTTCCCTTCTAAAACAAGGGGTATATGCAGTATAGCGGACCGGGAATTCATCTGGTTTTAAAATTTCTTCACGCAGCATGTTGGTCACGGGTACTTCGGCCGTGGGAATGAGATAAAGGTTGTCCTCCGTTATATGATACATTTGCCCCTCTTTATCCGGTAATTGGCCCGTGCCGAAACCCGAGGCCTCGTTCACCAAATGGGGCACTTGTACTTCGGTGTAGCCAGCTTCAGAATTTTTATCTAAAAAGTAGGAAATCAATGCGCGCTGCAGCTTGGCTCCTTTTCCTTTATAAACGGGAAATCCGGCCCCGCTAATCTTTACGCCCAGCTCGAAGTCGATAATGTCGTATTTTTTAGCCAAATCCCAGTGAGGCAGGGCCTTATCATGAAGCACGGGAACATTTCCTTCACGAAATACTTCTTCGTTATCATCTTCCGAACTGCCCGAAGGAACCGATTCATGGGGTATGTTGGGCAGTTGGTAAAGCAACTTTTGTAGGCTCTGGGCCGTTTCGTTCAATAGATCCCCCAATTTCTTGGAGTCTTCCTTTAAAGCTCCTGATTTTTTTTTCAATACATTGGCTTCCTGTGCTTTTCCACTCTTGAAGAGCATTCCGATTTCTTTAGAAAGCGTATTGCTTTCAGCCAGGGTATTGTCCAGTTGTGCCTGGGTATGGCGCCTCTTCTCATCTAACTGAACTATTTCATTCACCAAGGAGGTGGCATCGATATTACGTTTTTTTAGCCCTGTGATAATATCTTCTTGGTGTTCGCGAATGCTTTGTAATTGTAACATTTCGTTTCGATTTTGCGTGCAAATTTAAGTTTTCTTGCGTTAATTGGATACTTTTAGAACGGATATTAAAAAATCAAGTACACTATGATTTTCGAGCATTTCGCCCTCAACGTAAATAATATAGAGGATAGGATAAAGTGGTACGTAACGTATTTAAATCTGCAGATAGCTAGCGCTCAGCAAGAACCTCCTTATATGACCTTTTTGGCGGATTCAGGAGGGCGCGTAATTATGGAGCTCTACCATAGACCCGATGAAGAAATCACCAATTTTGCAGACCAGCATCCTTTAACTTTTCACCTCGCATTTGTGAGTGAAAATTCTGAAAGTGATAAAGATCGTCTTGTGGCTCATGGCGCAACCTATGTAGAGGAAGTAAAAAAAGAGGATGGCAGCCATCTAATCATGTTACGTGACCCATGGGGAATGCCCTTGCAACTCTGCCAGAGAACGACAAAATTTTGAAGGGACCCCTAACTATTTTTAGTATTCAGAAGGTAATATCCATTCATTGTGCCAAAAATAATTCCATGAAGTATGGGCCAAATCGGTCTTCGGGTCGATAAATGCCCTATAGGGCTTTCCATTGATGCTTACTTTTGAGTTGATGGCATAGACCGAAACAGATTTGCCTTTACGTGCGTACTCTTTTTTCAAGTGTTGCGCGAATTGCCAAATGAAATCGGGGTAAGAGCCAATGCGATTTTGTTGTTTTTTGGTTAAATACTTCTTTAAATCGATAATTTCAGAAGTTCCATTTTCTTTATCGATCACTTTAAATTGTATCGTTCCGTAGCGGCTTCGTAACATCATACGCCAACTGAGACGGTGACCTTCCTCCGTCCATAGTACATTGTCTTGAATAATATGGTGGCGAAGAGGAAGAGCCAATTGGATAATAAAGTATGTGCCAACGAGCGCGTAAAAACCATTTTGACGCCGGGGAATCTCTATTTTGTTTGTAAGAAAGGGCTTTTTCTTTTTGAAAAAAATATGGCGAATCGTTTCTGGTTCAAAAAAGAATACGGTAAAGGCCAAGGAGAGGTAAGGAAAAATACCTATTTGGAAAACAATGGAATTGAATAAATGAAAAACAATAGCCGCTACGAAGGCCATTTTTCGGGTAGGTTTCCATAAAAGGGCTGGAACGACAAGGAGGTCAAAAAGGATGCCTGCAATCCCAATGAATTTATGAAGCCATGGTTGCTGCAGTAGGTTTCCGATGATAAAATAATCAGCTTTGTTGCGCATTAGAAGTTCAATGATGCCGTAATTCAGCCAATCGCCATAGAGTTTGGCGAACGAAGCATAGGTATAGACAATTAAAAGCTGTAGCACGACTATCCATTTTATGTAGGCGTACATCGAGTCGCTTTTAAGAGCCTGATTTTTCCTTACATCCACGGCGTAGTTTCTATGTGCCGGAAAAAAGCACATCAACCCTGAAATCAAAATCAATAAATAGTAATGATTGTTGTATGAAGTTTTCTGCATGAGGTATACCCCGGTCCAGAGAAGGGTAAAAGAAATGATGCTAAAACGGTATTTATAACCAAGGGCTATAAAAATCCCAAGGGTGCCCATGGCAAAAAAGTATATATACATGCCGAAGCCAGGTAGGGGCTGTAGCCAATCAAAACCGATAAAGTTAAAGGTGAACTTTGGTTCCAATAGGGTCCTTCTCACCCAACCTGTGAAAATAGCACCATAGCACTCCAACGCGATCAATGCACCAAAGAACATTCTAAAAATGAGAAGGGGCGAATTATCGATTCTCGTGAATAGAAATCGATTAAACATAATTATGAAATTAATTCAAAGCTTTTTTGCTTGTCTTTTTGCAACTGCGCCTTCAGGGCATCGACCGATTCAAACTTGTGCTCATCGCGTAAGCGATGAAGAATATCGATTTGAATTCTTTGCTCATAAAGATCTTGGTCAAAATCGAAAAAATGAATTTCGACCTTTTCCTTTCGATCATTAGAAGTACGGGTCTCACCCGATACGGTAGGGTTAAAACCAATATTCATCATGCCAAATACTTTTTTGCCAAAAAGCCTACTCTGCACTACGTAGGCTCCCTTTTTAGGGATTAACTTATATTCCTCCTCGATAAAAAGGTTTGCCGTTGGAAAACCAATCTGTCTGCCGAGACCTTTTCCGCTTTTGATTTTTCCGGTTAGCATATAGTTATATCCCAAATAGGCATTCGCGGTCGGAATATCACCTGCTTCCAAGGCCTTTCGTATTTTAGTGGAACTTACCGAAACCTCGTCGATTTCTTGGGCGGAAATCTCTTCCACTTCAAAATCAAAGGCATTCCCGAAAGCTTTCAAATCGTTGATGTTGGCATTGCGGTTTCTACCGAACCGATGGTCGTATCCTATGATGATTTTTTTAATTTTAAGGTCGTTTACCAATATGTCCCTTACAAATTCGGTCGCTGATAGGCGAGAGAATTCTTTGGTAAAAGGATGGATAATTAATTGCTCGAGCCCCAATTTCCTTAAAATTTCGGTTTTCTCATCAATAGTATTAAGTAATTTGATACCCGCGTCTTTTTGCAGGACCATTCTTGGGTGGGGGAAAAAAGTTAAAACGGTAGACTTTAAATGATATATGGCCGCATTTTTGATTAAGCGTTCTAGAATTTTCCGGTGTCCGATATGTACACCGTCAAAAGTGCCAATTGTAATAGCCGTGGGATGCCGTTTGTCGTATTTGGAAATGCTTTGGACTGTTACCACCTACTAAAAATAATAAAAAGACTTATATTTGAGATTGCGCTAATACCCCTTGATGCTTACAAAATTACGTCTACTTTTTTCAACTGCCATATTATTTTTTTCCTTTTACGTATCTGCACAGGGTGAGTATTGGAAAAAGACATCGATGCGGGGTAGTTTTCCAAAGGAAATATCGAAGCGTTTAGATACCGAGAATGGAAAGATTTTTATGCTTGAGGAGGGTGTTTTTAAGCGAGAGCTTGAGACCGTTTCCAAGGCCGCTAAACGTTCCAAGGTTATTTATTTTCCTGATGTTTCTGGAAAGATGGTCGCCTATAGGGTGTTCGAGACTCCCGTACTGGCTGCCGACCTTACCAAAAAGTATCCCGAAATAAGGTCTTATACCGGTCATTCGCTAGACAATCAATCCGATAAGATACGCCTAAGTGTTTCCCACAAAGACATTCAGGCCATGATTGTGCACGGCGATGGTAGTCAGAACAGTTTTATTCAAAAGGCCTCGACAGATCAATATATTTTGTATTCGCGAAATGCTACGTCTGCGAAGGAAGCCAATTTTATCTGTGCGACCAAAGATAAGGTCTCTATATTAAATGCATCAATTTCGGCTAAGCCGGTTAATGAACAGGTGTTACGGAAGTATCGATTGGCCGTTTCCGCCACTGCTGAATACTCGACCTATCACGGGGGTACGGTGGCCGATGCCCTAGCAGGGATCAATGCTACCTTAACACGTATCAACGAAGTGTTTGAAAGGGATCTTGCGGTGACCTTAGAGCTGGTCGCCGACACCGATAAGGTTATTTATACCGATACCGAAACAGATCCATATGGGGGCAGTCTGAGTACCTTGGGTTCTGAGGGCCAGCAGGCATTTACTGATGAGATTGGAGAACAAAACTACGACATCGGCCATGTTTTTCACAAGGGTTTTAACGGCGGGAATGCCGGCTTTATCGGTGCCATTTGTGTAGATAATAAAAAAGGGAGTGCCTATGCATCTAGTGAAGTACCGGAAGGCGATATCTTCGATCTTGATTTTGTGGCCCACGAAATGGGTCATCAACTAGGGGCGAACCATACATGGTCATACGAACTGGAAGGAACCCTTGTGCAGGTTGAGCCCGGTAGCGGAAGTACTATCATGGGCTATGCGGGTATCACTGAGAATGATAATGTACAAAGCCAAGGCGATGATTATTTTCACTACGTGAGTATTGAACAGATTATTGAAAATTTGAAGACAAAAAGCTGTGGCGAAGTCATATCCATTCTAAATAACCCTCCTGAAGTGTCGCCCATAGGAGACTTCGTTATACCAAAATCTACAGCCTTTCAACTGACGGGAAGTGCTACGGACCCAGATGGCGACATGCTTACCTATGCATGGGAGCAAATAGATAATGGGGTAGTTACTAGAGCGACCTTTGGCCCCACAAACCCTGGGGGGGCTAACTTCAGATCAAGGGCACCAAGCACTGATCCAACGCGATATTTTCCACTATTGTCAAGAGTCATGAGTGGCAATTTGACCCAAGTATCCCCTTCGGAAGGTGCGGCTTGGGAGACGGCATCCGATGTCGAAAGGGAAATGAATTTTGCTTTTACGGTTCGCGACAATGCGGTGGGCGGAGGGCAAGTGGTTTCCCGATTGGTCAATGTTTTTGTATCCAACAGCGCAGGCCCCTTTCAGGTAACGTCCCACACAGATAGTGCGACCTACATTGCCGGGGAGAAACAGCAAATCACTTGGGATGTAGCAGAAACAAATTTGATGCCTGTGAATACGCAGGCCGTTGATATTTTACTATCTACCGATGGTGGGCAGACTTTTCCCCATATTCTGGCCCAGAATGTTGTAAATGATGGTTCTCATGATATCGTGGTGCCTGGGCTTCCTACTGATGAAGCCCGAATCATGGTCAAGGCGGCAGGTAATATTTTTTATGCCGTAAATGAGAGTGATTTTGTAATTGAAGCTTCAGAAATCGTAATGAACTTTTCCGAATTGGAGTTCGAAGTCTGTCACTTCACCGACTTGACCATCCCTTTTACGTATGAGACTTTTCTTGGTTTTACCGAAGAAGTCACGTTTAGTATCGATGATGCTCCTGTAGGTTTGGGCGTTTCTTTCGTACCGTCTACTGCAACGTCAAACGGAACCAAGGTAGAACTGTTGTTCGAAGATACCGAAAATGTTCCCCAAGGTCATTATCCAATAACGATAACGGCTACTTCAGCAAGTGTTACCAAAAATATAACTGCAGTCCTGAACATTTATGACAATACGTTCTCCGATGTGTTGCTATTAGCACCTGTAAACGGACTTGAAGGTGTTTCTACAGGTATGCTTTTGCAATGGGAAGAAAATTCTACCTATACCTCTTATGAGGTCGAAATCGCCACGGATATTTCATTTACCAATATTGTGGAAGCGACCACGGTAGCTGTGAACTCTTACGTCCCTACCGGACTTGAGAATGAAACGACCTATTTTTGGAGGGTGAAACCTCTTAACATATGTGGCTCGGGAAATTTTAATACTCCGTTCAGCTTTACTACTCTCTCCCTTGATTGTGACAATAAAAGTGCATCGGACCTACCCCTTAGTATCTCAAGTTTTGGTCGCCCGAAAATAGTATCAAAAGTGGCTTTTTTTGAAGATTTGCCCGTTTCCGATATCAAGGTCAATTTAAATATTGACCATAGTTTCTTGGCCGACTTGGTGGTCAGGCTAACGTCACCTGCAGGTACTACGGTGACCCTTATATCCAATTCTTGTGGAGAGCTTCAAAATCTCAACGCTACTTTCGATGATAGTGCTTCTAGTTTTATTTGTGGTGCTCAGACGGGTATCGCTATTTCAGGAACGGTTAAGCCCTTGGGGGCTTTAAGCTCTTTCAAAGGGGAGTCAATTTTTGGGGAATGGATTTTAGAAGTTTCCGATAATGCGTCTTCCGATGGCGGTTCGCTTAATAGTTTTTCACTGGATATTTGCGTGGAAGGCAGTTTTCGGCCTGATGCAGATAACGATGGGGTTTTTGATGATGGCGATGATCTCTGTTTGGGCACTCCGGAAGGAATTGAGGTCAATGCATCCGGCTGCCCGATTAATTATTTTCCGAATGATAATTTTTCCATTTTGGTTCAAAGTGAATCATGCCGTAACAATGATGACGGTTCGGTATTCATTGAGGCGATGCTTCCTCTTGATTATATAGTCAACATCGTGGGTAATGGTCTAGATGTTACCGATAGCTTTACCGAGAGTTTTATGCTAACAGATTTGACCTCTGGCACTTACACCTTATGTATCGAAGGGTCCGATGCGAATTTTGAATATGAGCCATACTGTTTTGATGTGGTCGTGGTACAGCCAGAACCCCTAGGGGTTACTTCAAAGATAAGCGACGACGGAAAGCAGGTAGTCATCGCCATGACCGGATCAGATCGCTATACCATAGAATTGAACGGAAAGGTTATACATACCGAAAAATCGGAAATGACTTTAGACTTGGGTTCTGGCACAAATATTTTAAGGGTATCTACGAACCTGCCTTGTCAGGGTATATTTGAAGATCATATGTTCGTTACTGATCAACCGATTGTATTCCCGAACCCCTTCGATGAGCGTACACAGGTATTTTTGGGAGAAACCCATGAGAAGATAACCGTTGATGTGTTTACTATCGACGGACAATGGATACGAAGTAGCGATTATTATCCTATTACCAACAAAATCGATCTTGAATTCGCGGGAATACCCCCGGGCATCTATTTTGTAAAATTTAAAGGGGATAATATACAGGCAGCCACAAAACTTATCAAGCGATGAAGAGAATCTCATTGATTTTTATGACTTGTATTGTCTTTTTGGGTTGCAAAAAGAAAGACAGTCCCAATTCTCCCGAAAAAGCACTGCTTACTGCACCGGCCAAGAATTCGGAATGTACACCGGTTCAGACAACAACAGGAACCAGTAATGTAGTAAGGTTCAGCTGGCAAGTTGCAGATTACACCGATCTTTACGAATTACGGGTCACCAACCTCAATACAGGAACTGTTCAAACAAAAAGCACGTCAAGTACGGTGGAGACACTTTCTTTAGAAAAAGGCATAGCCTTTTCATGGGTAGTTGTCTCAAAGAATTCACAGACTACGACAACAGCTACAAGCGATTCGTGGTTTTTTTATAATCCTGGGAGTCAAACGACCTATACCCCTTTTCCAGCAGAAATTGTTGCCCCGAAGTCAGGTAGTACCATCATCAAGGATATTAATAATGAAGTCACTTTAGATTGGGAAGGGACTGACATAGATGGTGACATAGAAAGTTATGAAATCTATTTTTCTACGGAAAACCCTCCTGAAACTTTGATTGCCACCCTGAACGCGAACACTACAGAGCAAAAAGTGAGTGTAGCTTCGAATACGGTGTATTATTGGAGAGTGATTACCAAAGATGCAGCCGGTAATTCTTCAGATACCGGCACCTTTGATTTTAGGTGCCATTAAATTCATTCATGGTATTTTTAGGGCCTGCGAATACGTAGGAACGTAGTAGCGCAACAGATCGGTCCAATCGCTCAGGTAAGGCCTTGATCTCATCTTCATTCCATTCTCCCAACACATATTCTATTTGCCTTCCTTTACCGAAATCGGAACCGACGCCGAATCGAAATCTATGGTATTGTGAGGTTCCCAGCACCTTTTGAACATCTTTTAGGCCATTGTGGCCCCCGTCACTTCCTTTGGCCTTCAGTCGTAAAGTTCCAAAAGTAAGATTGATATCATCGGTGATGACCAAAACATTGTCCAAAGGAATATTTTCCTTGTCCATCCAATATTTAAGGGCTTTTCCGCTGAGGTTCATGTAGGTAGAGGGTTTTAGGCAGAGAATGCTTCTTCCCTTGATTTTTAATGTGCCAATATCTCCCAGCTTGGCAGTTTCGAAAGAAAAGTTTTCGGCTGTGGCAAGAGCATCCAATATTTTGAACCCGATGTTATGGCGGGTCTCACTGTACTTTTCCCCTATATTTCCCAATCCGACAAATAAATATTTTTTCATGGTATCTTCTTCTGGTAGTATGTTTTTTTCTGTGCGGAACAAAGATTTTAAAAAGTGAAACACGACTATCGTTTTTCCTAAAATACAAAAGCGCCCCGATTGTACGGGACGCTTTCAAATTATTTATAAGGAAAATTTATTCTTGGCTTTCCCCATCTTCAGCTCCTTCACCTTCGGCACCTTCGGTTGCTACGCCTTCAGCTCCTTCTACGCCTTCTGCTTCCTCGTCATCTTCGACTACGACGGCCGCACGTTGCGTCTTAATTTGCACCACAACGGTTGTATCGGGGTGCAAAATGGTGAAATCGTCATTGAGAAGCGATTCCACGGTGATGTTATCACCGATTTTTAATTTCGAAATATCAATGTCGAAGAAATCGGGTAATTTGTCGGGTAAGGCCCGAATGGCCAATTTACGTTTTCTAAAAAGTAATCGACCACCGTTCCGAACGCCAGGGGCATTTCCTTGAAGACGCACTGGAATATTCATGGTTACCTCTTTGTCTTCGAAAAGTTGATAAAAATCAATGTGCAAGATTTTATCCGTTACCGGATGGAATTGGATGTCTTGCATAATGGCTCTTATCTTATCTTTTCCCAAGTCAACCTTTACGGTATGGGCTGCCGGAGTATACACTAAATCCCTGAACGCTAGTTCGTCTGCTGAAAAGTGTAGCGGTTTTTCCCCTCCGTATACTACGCAAGGAACCTTTCCAGCATTACGTAGGGCCTTCGTTGCCTTCTTGCCCACGCTTTCTCTTTCTGATCCTTTGATTGTAATTGACTTCATTTTATGTATTAAAAATTAATATTTCTTATTTGTTATGGGTGTTGCCACCGGTGATTACATCAAAAATTTGGAGGCGATTGAGGTATTATGGTGTACCCGATGCATTACATCGGCAAAAAGGTTGGCGCAACTCAACACCTTCAATTTATCGCTCTGTTTTTTTATGGGAATGGAATCGGTTATAATCAATTCCTTCAACTTTGACTTTTCGATTTTTTCGAAAGCACCGCCGGATAAGAGGCCATGGGTCGTAATGGCCCTAACGCTTATTGCACCGCGCTCCATCATCAAATCCGCAGCTTTGGTCAAGGTGCCGGCCGTATCGACCAGGTCATCTACAAGAACAACGTTTTTACCCTGTACATCACCGATTAGCTCCATGTGCGATATGACATTGGCCTTCGCCCTTTGTTTGTAGCAAATAACAACATCGCTCTGTAAGGCTCTTGAATAGGCATACGCCCTCTTGGATCCTCCCATATCGGGAGAGGCTATGGTCAGGTTATCAAGGTTCAGATTTTTCAAATAGGGCAAAAACAGGGTAGAGGCATACAGGTGGTCTACGGGCTTTTCGAAAAAGCCTTGAATTTGATCGGCGTGCAGATCCATCGTGATAATACGTGTAGCACCTGCCGTCTCAAGCATTTTCGCAACCAATTTTGCGGCAATAGGCACTCTTGGCTTATCCTTTCTGTCTTGCCTTGCCCACCCAAAATAGGGCATTACCGCTGTAATATGTCTTGCCGATGCCCTTTTTGCGGCATCGAGCATCAATAACATTTCCATGAGGTTTTCGGGTCCGGGATGGGTAGATCCAATGACAAAAATTCTCGAGCCCCGAATGGACTCCTCATAAGATGGTTGAAACTCACCATCGCTGTATCTCGAGAAGATAACGTTCCCTAAGTTTTCACCGTAAGACTCGGCGATTTTCCGACCCAGTTCAGAACTTTGGGTACAGGCAAAAATTTTAGGTTCGGGAACTTGATAAGGCATTGGTAATCTATTGTGAACTAGTTTCTTGACAACCCTTTTTTCAAGGGAGGTGCAAATTTAGAAATTTATTTGTGTTGCTAAAGGATAAATGTTGATATTTTTAGGTGGGAAATAAAATAATTTTATAGTTTTGCAATCCGTTTTTGCCTTGGTGGCGGAACTGGTAGACGCGCTGGATTCAAAATCCAGTGTCTTCGGACGTGTGGGTTCGATTCCCACCCAAGGTACTTTTAAGCCCTGTCAATCATTTGATTTTCAGGGTTTTATGTTTTTTTAAAGTGATGTAGGAGTAACGGTTTTTAATAAAAAAGTCTTTATTCCCCTTTAAAAAATTAGGTAGGGAGACAATATTTTGCAATGTGAATCTGGCTTGGTAGGTTCAATACAAATAGAATGAACAACAAGGTTGTTCAAGAGAGTTCGACAATTTGCCATTCCCTGTTTCCTGAGCGATATACGTTTAGGTTTTTGAACCCTATTGCATAGTGTGCCTGAAGCGAGCGCTCGTTCGTGGAATCGACTTCGGTAATGATTGTACTGTATTCTGGCCGAAGTACGTCTAACATGGTGCGGTAAAGCATTCGAAAAATTCCTTTTTTCCGATATTTTTTTTCGATGCATATTTGACCCATCGCCATATAGTCGACAACTTTAGGAAACAGGGCGTTAATTTCTTTGAACATTGGTCGTAGCACTTCAATATCTTCCGCAAACTTGGGGTGCATACAAAGGGCATATCCTACAACTTGTCCCTGAGATTTGGCTATTAAATGGGGGCAGGCGTCATTCATTTTTTCAAGCATTTCAAAGGTGTGCACGACGGTTACGAATCCTTCCCTCTCCCTTTCCAATTGGGAAATGGCCATGGGTAGGTTCTTCCGCTGTAGGGCCAGAATTTGATGGAGTTCTTTTTTCGAATGTACCCGACCGTACGTAATCAAAACTATTCGATTTTAAGCCAAGCTTTTCTGTTGTTCAATTGGCTTGGGTTAGGTTGTTCATCGAATTTTTCCATCAAATGGATACCATATTCAGGGTTTTGTTCCAACACTACCGAGGCAGTTTTTAAAACTCCGAAACGCTCAAATTCGACGGAGAGCGTATCACCCACGGCGAACCTCTTGAGGAAAGTTTCGAATTGTTGTCCATCAGGGAAAGGCGACCCGTTGATGCCGGTAATAACATCTCCGTTATCAAGTTTTGCAGTGTAGGCCGGGCTTCCCTTTTTTGGATGGGTTACAATAGTGCCATTACCATCACCATTAAGGGATGCGGAAGCTCCAAAATATGCTTCTTCAATGTTTTGGGAAAGTACTACGCCCACGGATTCAAAAAGACGTTTATAATTTGGCATACCGCTTTTATAAATGTATTTGTCAAAGAAATCGTCGGCAAAGGTGTTTCCTGCGTATTGCCCCAAACTTTTTTGTAAGTCTAAAAGCGTATAAGGTATTTCGGGCTTTCCGTAGGTTTGCCAAACCTGTGTCATAAAATCGTCAAGATTCAAATCATTTTGCCTTAGTGAGAGGTCAAGGGCCAAGCCCAGCATGCTGCCATAGGAGTAGTAAGAAATGAACGTATTTTCGCGGTTCATTGGATCAATAGAGGTTGCGGCATCAACAAAAGGGGCCTGATAACTCATTTCAATAGGATTGAACAATTCACGGGCCGGTGAGTTCCAGACATAATTAAAAGTGCCCGTCAACCCTTCGACATACTTTTCCGGAGAAATGATTCCTGCTCTACATAAAAGCAAATTCGTGTAATAGCTGGTAAAGCCTTCGGCAAACCATAGGGCCCCACTCATGTTGACTTCCTCAAAATCAAAGGGCTCCAGAGACTTGGGCCGAATGCGTTCTACGTTCCATGCATGAAAAAATTCGTGGGATACGGTGCCGATATTTCCTTCCATTCCCCCCTCTGCGAGACCGCGACTACTGGTCAAAACGGTAGAGTTGCGATGTTCCATACCATCTCCGGAGGCATTGGCCACATAGCATGCCAAGAATGTGTAAGTACCATAGTCGAAATCAGGGAGCTCCCCAAAGACCCTCTTTTCGGCCATAACTATTTTCTTGACCTTTTCGAAATACGCATCCAGTTGTTGATCCGTACCGTTATGATGCAGCACAAATCGGATTTTCTGGTTTTTTCCATTTCGGGGCGTTTCGAATTCGCGAAGTCCATAGTCACTGATTTCAACGGGACTATCCATAAAGTAACTGAGATTAGGGGCGGTATAAGTGGTGCCTGAAACCAAGGGAAGCTGTGTGGCTACTTTCCATTTTAGGTCTTTCCTGACCTTAAAAGTAATCTCTATATCACGTTCATGCAACTGGGGGGCATACATAAAAGTGGCAGGTATGTTCAAATGGGCATGGGTTTCGTCAACTTGTGAATAGGTGCCATCGGCACGGTTGGCAAATAGGGTATAGCTGAGATTTATAGTACCGTCGTGACCGCTTACCAACCATTGATAGGGGTCGGGTCTTGATATGGTTAAAGGTTTGCCTTTGTGATTGGTAGCCTTAACATCATAGACGTTCTTGGCAAACTCGTGAAGGGCGTATCTGCCAGGTGATGTCCTGCTCATTCTGAAGGCAACGGTATCATTTTTTAGGTTCGGAAAGTTCGCATTGATTCGCGCTTCATGATGCACCGCATTTTCAAAGGATATTTCATAACTAATGGTTTGGGCTTCAATAGCCGATGCCGTGAAAAGGCAAAACCAAAAAATATAGGTTTTCATCGTTCTTTCGGTAGCTTTGTTCCAGCGAAGATACTACTTAACATGACGATATGTTACATTTGCCACTATGGATGACCTACCAAAAAAATTGAGGGAAAGATTGTCAGCGAGGTCTGCAAAAGGACTTTTAAGGTCGCTTCCGGGCATCGAAGACTTGATAGATTTTTCTTCCAATGATTATTTGGGTCTTTCCAATATTTCCAAAATAGCCGAAATGGCCGCTGTTTTATTGGAGGAAAAGGGTTTGGGGCAGGGTGCGACCGGTTCCCGACTGATATCAGGTAATCACTCTCTTTATGCCAAACTTGAAGAAACCCTGGCTACTGTTCATAAAAGTGAATCGGCCTTGGTTTTCAATTCGGGCTATGACGCCAATATCGGATTTTTCAGTGCGGTACCGCAACATGGTGATGTTATTTTGTACGATGAATATATTCATGCTAGTATTCGGGACGGTATTCAGCTGGCCAAAGCAAAAAGCTATAAGTTCTCCCATAACGACGCTTATGATATGCAAGAAATAGTGGTGCGTTTGAGGGAGCGTGGGCAAATGAATAGTGGTACTGAAGTTTATGTAGTTACCGAATCGGTATTCTCTATGGACGGTGATTCACCCTACCTAAAGGTATTTGCCGATAATTGCCGCGAACAAGGGTTTCATTTGGTTGTTGATGAGGCACATGCCATTGGGGTGTTGGGCAATAATGGAACAGGGCTCGTTCAGAAGCTCGATTTGGAAACTCAAGTCTTTGCGCGTATCGTCACCTTTGGAAAGGCCATAGGAAGTCATGGGGCGGCCGTATTAGGAGGAAAGTCATTAAGGGACTATCTGATCAACTTTGCCCGTAGTTTTATCTATACGACGGGCTTGCCGCCACATTCCATTGCTGCGACACTGGCATCCTACAATTATCTTGTGTCGAGCGGGCGGGAATTAAATCGATTAAGGCGAAATATTGATCTTTTCAATTCGGAAATCGAAAGGCTTCAATTTAATGAGGCCGGGAATGGAGCTGCACAAGTGCTTTTTTTACCCAGTAGTTCGGCTATTCATTCCTGTATCATTCCTGGAAACCTAAAGGTTCGTTCGATTGCTTTTAAAATTAGGGCAGAGGGTTTTGACGTCAGGGCCATCATGGCCCCTACGGTACCGGAGGGTCGGGAGCGCCTGCGATTTTGTCTTCATAGTTTCAATTCAAAAGAAGAAATTGTACGGGTTTTGCAATTATTGGCTATTTTTACCAAAGAGGTATAACTAATTACATCGGTTTGGTCGTACGATATCTTGAACATATAAATAACAAAGAGATTTTTAGTACGGTTGCTACTTTTCAATATTCCACGGAGGCACAGATCGTAAAGGGTCGTTTGGAAGCTGAAGGGATACGGGTTTTTGTTTCCGATAACCTTACTATCGATACAGACCCTCTAGTAAGCAATGCTATCGGAGGGGTCAAACTAAAGGTGCATTCCGAGGATAAGGCGGAGGCCATGAAAATATTAAGGTCGATCAGTAGGTACTCCATTGATGATACCGGCAAGGAGATTACCTGCCCGAGTTGTAATAGTAATCAGATCGATTACTTTACCGGAATCGAGGATTTTAAATCATTGGTTTCCTTTTTAGTGGGATTTTTACTCGGGGTATTGCCTTTTTATACCGCATATAAATATCGATGTGAAAATTGTAAAAACAAGTTCAATATAGCATGAAGCAAATTTTCGTAACCGGAATATCAACTGGAGTAGGTAAGACTATTGCCTCCGCAATTATGGCTGAAGCCCTTGAGGCGGATTACTGGAAACCTGTTCAAGCCGGCGATTTGGACCATACCGATAGCGATAGGGTCAAAAACCTTATTTCGAACCCCAAAACCGTTATTCATGACAGCAGTTACAAATTAACTTCTCCCATGAGTCCCCATGCCGCAGCAGAGATTGATGGTATTGTCATCGATCGTGATGAAATTCGTGAGCCAAATACCGATAATTCACTGATTATCGAAGGTTGTGGAGGCCTTTTGGTACCCTTTAATGAAAGTGATACGGTGCTCGATATTATCATGCCGACTTATCAAGTTATTGTCGTGTCAAGACATTATTTAGGAAGTATCAACCATTCCTTGTTGACCATATACTGGCTGCAACAAAAGGGTTATGACGTATCCGTGCTTTTTAGTGGCAATCCTAACCCACATACCGAAAATATTATACTTCACAAGACCGGTGTTTCACTTATCGGTCGTATAGAGGAAGAAGAACAGTTTGATAAGGCCATCGTAAAGAAGTATGCCGATCGGCTCGCACCCGTTTTAAAAACCCTTTAAAAATGGAAAATCTACTGTATTGGTAAAGTATGGCCCTATGGCTTACTCTATTCTGACCAAAGCCAGGTTGATATCTCCAATGGTAAATGAATAAAGGGGCTGCCGCCCTTCTAAATTGACCACATTAAAGATATAGTATCCTTGTATTTCGCATTGTTGCGTCTTTTCAACCAATTTTTTTCGCCATAGTTCAAGGTATGCTGCGGTTTCGTAAAAACGAAAAGGCACTTGGTCGTGATTCCTTATATGCTCTTGGGAAAAAACATAGAGGGGTTCTTGGTCGCCTGTAATGGCCCTAATTTCTTGGGCAAACATTTTATGGGGCGCGCTTGATGAGTTGACTGCTTTCATAGGAAGTGCAACCTGATCGAAAACCAAGCGACAGATAATAATAAAATTGATAATAAAGAGATGTCTAGCATAGCCAACGGTATTCTTGTGCATAAAGAAAAGCGCCAAAAGTAAAACACCGAAGAATGGCCCCGTATATTTAAGGTATGAAAGCGCTTTGAAATAGTCGAGAAAGGGTATAAAGAAACAGGCAAAAGCTGAAAGCATGATCAATATTTGAAAGAAAGTATGGTAACTAGTGTTTTGCCAGTTTTTATGTCCGAGTTGTAAGAATAATGGGAAGGTCAAAACAGTAATGGCCATGGGGAAAAACATATAGGTGTATCGAATACGTGCACCTGGTGATACAAGGTAGACCAAAAAATTTGCCAAGAAAATAAGACCTAAAAAAACCAAATAGGGCCGAGACCGTTTGTTTTTGAATGCCTCTTTTTTCCAGAAAAAGAGTAAGAACAGGGTGGCTGGAAACAGCACCCCTAAAAAATTTAAAGGAAAAAGCAATAGGTGGCGTATCAAGCCGCCCCATCCTCTTCCCAATACGGTGCGTTGGCTGGTCAGACCCCACATTTCCGAAACATAAGCTCCTAAATCTTCGTATTGGCCATACATGTAAAAATATAGGCCAACCACCAAAATTGATACTCCTGCACATAGTAAATGAGGAATTGACAAAAGTCGTTTCAGGTCCTTTTGGTAATAGAAATAGGTCGTTAGGGTAATGATAACGAAGGCATAAGATGCGAATCCCTTGGTCAAAAAAGCTAGCGTAATAAAAAAATAGGCACAGCCAAAGAGCAAGTAAAATTGTTTTTTTTGGTAAAAGTGAAAGACGCTGTAAATAGAAAGCAATACTAGTAGCGAATAAAAAATGTCTATTTCGGCAGTCACCGAAAAATAAAAATACAGATCGGCACTGACCAAATAGTATAGGGCACTGAGTATGCCAAATCGGTGACTTATATATTTTTTGCCCATAATGTAGGTAATCAGTCCCGTGAGTAGTAACGAGAATGCTGATGGAAAACGAAGGGCGAAGGTGTTAAAACCAAAGATCTTGAGACTGCCGGCTAAAATAATATTCCAAAGGGGAGGGTGGTCATAGAATGTTTCGTCGAGTAGGGTGGTAACTATAAAATTGTTGTTCAATAGCATTTCCAGGGCGACTAGTGCTCGACGGGGTTCTTCCGCATAGAGAGGGGAAATATGCAGGTTGTAGAAAATAGAAACAATATAAACGACAATGGTAAAAAAGGCGAGCCGATTAAGATTTTTATCATCGTTTTTAGAGAAAAATACGGTATCCGAAAATTTCATATCTTCTTAAATGGACGGCCTCAAAGATCATCAAAATACTTGATAAAGAACCTATAATTTACGCATCTTTGTAAGATGGGTTCATTTAATTCAGTTGATCATAAAACTAAGGATTGTCTTTCAGAACGAGATAAAAAGCATCTTTGGCACCCCTTGACACAACATAAACTACATCCTGATATGTTAGGTATTGTTAGGGCGAAGGGTGCAGTGCTATATGATGAGAACGACAAGGAATATATAGATGGCATTGCCTCATGGTACACCAGCGTTTATGGTCATTGTAACGATTATATCATTGAACGGGTGAACCAACAGATGCACAGACTTGACCAAGTTGTTTTCAGTGGTTTTACCCATGAACCCGCCGTACGTCTTTCCGAAGAACTGATCAAGATATTGCCCGCCAACCAAATGAAATTATTTTTTTCCGACAATGGGTCCACTGCTACCGAAATAGGTATCAAAATGGCCTTGCAGTATCATTTCAACAAAGGGGAAAGGCGAAATGTGATGCTGGCTTTCGAGGAGGGATTTCATGGAGATACGTTTGGTGCAATGTCCGTCTCAGGGCTGTCGGTTTACAATGGTCCTTTTGAGGAACATTTTATCGCGGTAGAACGTATTCCCGTTCCTACAAAGGAAACCGTAGAAAAAATTCTCTGCGATCTAGATAAAAAATTAAAGGAGCATTCTATTGCTGGCTTTATTTACGAACCTTTGGTTCAGGGTGCTGCCGCTATGAAAATGCATGATGAGCATAGCCTTGACCGTATTCTGAAATTTCTGAAGGAACACAAGGTACTTACCATTGCCGATGAGGTAATGACGGGTTTTGGAAAAACGGGGAAGCATTTTGCATCGGACTATGTAACCACAAAACCAGACATTATTTGTTTATCCAAAGCGCTTACCGCTGGACTCCTTCCAATGGGCATAACTAGTTGTACTGAAGAGGTGTACGAGGCTTTCTATAGTGATAACATCTCAAAAGGACTTTTCCATGGGCATACCTACACAGCAAATCCATTGGCCTGTGCTGCGGCTTTGGCCGGATTGGAGTTATTACAAACCCCGAGCATGCAGCAAAACATCAAGCGTGTTATGGCATCGCACCAAAAGTTCGATCAAGAAATCAAGCAGCATCCTAAAGTAGCCCGTACCCGGCAACGCGGTATTATCTATGCTTTGGAACTCAATGTGAAAATGGAACGGTATGGCAATTTACGGGACAGATTGTTTGACCATTTTATGGAACAAGGGGTTTTTCTCAGGCCATTGGGCAATACCGTTTATATATTGGCTCCCTATGTTATAACAGATGCCCAATTGCAAAAAATATATGGAACGATAAGAAGTGCCCTAAATTTTTTATAAGAAAGTACACGAACATGTTGAAGGAATCAATCTCTATTACCTCGATGGCTTCTATCTCCTCTTTAGGAAGTTCTTCAGATGCTATCTGGGATAGCTATAAAAATAAGCGCCATTTCTTAGGCAAACGGCAGTTTGGTAAGGATGAAGAGTGGGCGGCTACTTTTCAAGAAGCTGTACAAAAGGAAATGCACCTCTTAAGAAACTCGGAGGATAAGTATCAAGATTTGGATCCGTCTGTGCTCTATGCGCTTAATGTTTCCAGAAAGGCCATAGAGTCATCAGCTTGGGAACCGAATAGTAATTTTGGGATCAATATCGGGTCGTCTCGCGGGGCCACCGCTCTTTTCGAAAAGTACCATGAAGCATTTTTAAAAAACAACAGGGCGGCGACTCTCACCTCACCTACCACTACATTGGGAAATATATCTTCTTGGGTCGCACATGATCTGAATTGCCGAGGACCCGAAATATCGCATTCGATTACCTGTTCAACGGCCTTGCATGCGTTGCTGAACGGTGTTGCCTGGATTCAAAGCGGAATGGTCGACAAGTTTTTGGTAGGAGGGAGTGAGGCTCCCTTAACCCCTTTCACGATCGCGCAAATGAGAGCCCTGAAGATTTATGCGGATAAACCGAACGAAAATATAGAAAGCGACGCTTCACAAAAATACCCCTGTTTAGCCCTTGACTTGACGAAAAAAAGGAACTCCATGGTGCTGGGGGAAGGGGCCGCCGTGGTCTGTTTGGAAAAGGGGTTACAAGAAAAAGCGTTGGCCTTGATTGAGGGAGTCGGCTACGCCACGGAACCGCTGCAACACAATATTTCGATTTCTGCGGATGCCCTGTGTTTTCAACGTTCGATGCGAATGGCCCTTGGCAGTACCGACCCTTCTGAAGTTGACGTTATCGTTATGCACGCTCCTGGGACCATAAAAGGGGACATGTCGGAATATCGGGCGATAGAAAAAGTGTTCGGGCCTCGAATTCCGGCTTTGACCACCAATAAATGGAAATTGGGGCATACTTTCGGGGCTTCCGGAATGTTAAGCCTAGAACTAGCTGTCTTGATGTTGCAGCACCAAGAATTTGTTCCGGTACCTTATGTTGCCCCAACGGGTGCACCGGAGAAACTTTCAAAAGTAATGGTCAATGCCGTTGGTTTTGGAGGGAATGCGGTGACTGTTTTATTGAGTACAATGCCATCGTATTCGTAGGCCGGAAACAGCAAACACATTGTCTATAAGCTACGATTCCGAAAGCACGTTACGCATCATCTCTTGAATATGTTCATTCCTTAGGAGTCCGTCGTAGGCCATATCAGAGATATGTAGGCCAGGCCCTTCATTGGCCTCAATAATGACCGGCCCGTTTGTCGAAATAGCGACATCCCAACCGATTAATCGATCAGGGATGTGCTGTACAGCTTTCTTGACCAAGTCGCAGGCTTCCTTGAAATAGGGTATCTCAAACCCTTCAAGTTTAAATTTGCTATCAGGATGCTCGAAAACTTCTTTTCCAGAGTAAAGGGCCAATCGGTACCCCTTTTCCTTAAGACGTCCGGAAGGCATATCGATGCCGATAAAAAAGCCTCCGGCACAGGCATTATCGATAATTCTTGACCCTGTGCCGAACCGCATGAAAGCCGAAACAATCTGAACTTCTTTGGTATCATCAATGTATGTCAGAAACCTAATGGAATTAACTGAACTGTTATGTATTTTTGCAATTTGTGGATGCTGAACAATACATTCCGTAATTATAAACCCACCTTTCATAAAATGCTCAAAATGGGCGTCTAGAGTGTCCGCAAAATCTGTTGCCCGCAGTTTGAAAATGCCATCACCTCCGTACAAAGAATAGGGTCTTACGAATAAGGCGTCCACTTTTCTATCGCTAAAGGTATTTTCAAAGAATTTTAAGAGGTCGGCCTTTGTACCTATTTCATGGCATTTTTCCTTGTAAAAAAAACGTGAACCGAGATTGTAGGCGACCATTTTAGGGGTTTCGAGCCCATGGCGTTCCAAGTGAAATGCGAACAACAATTTATTCGAGATTATTGAAACGTTTTCCGGCTTGTGCAAAACTTTACTGAGTCGTATTAGATTGCCGTACCTTGTTCCTAAGTAATATTTCCAGTTTTTGAATTCTTTCTTATAAAGATGCTTTAGATAGAATTTAGGAATTTCTCCCCGCAGATAGGCCAAGATGGCCACCTCCTTACACATCTGAAAAAAGTTTTTTTTATTGCTGTCCCTTAAAAAAGAAAGTAGACGGTTTTTCTTCTTTAAATTTTCCATCGTCTTTATTGATCTTGCTTCTTATTGTTTGTAGGGGCCAATAAGAGAGCGGAGGTCGACATCCTAACATTTTAAATAAATATAAGTGCATGATGCTTAATATGCTAAAAAGATGTACCGATTGTATCATTTCATGGATAAATGACAGGATCATTGTTGTTCGATGATTTTAAATTAGCTTTTTTGGGTGTGAATTATAATTGGTCTATTTTTGAAAGTGAAATAAATTAAGGGCATGAGCCATATCAAATACGACTGGACTAAATCTGAAATTCTTGATATTTACAACAAACCCTTGATGGATTTGCTTTATGAAGCGGCTTCCGTTCATAGGGAGAACCATGACCCGAACACCGTTCAGGTCTCTACCCTACTTTCAATAAAAACCGGAGGTTGTCCTGAGGATTGTGGCTATTGCCCGCAAGCAGCCCGTTATCATACGGATATAGAAGGAAATGATTTGATGACCATCTCGCATGTAAAAGCCCAAGCACTTCGTGCAAAAGCATCAGGGAGCTCTAGAGTTTGCATGGGGGCGGCGTGGCGCAATGTAAAAGACGGTCCCGAATTCGATCAGGTGCTCGAAATGGTGCGTACCATCAACAAGCTTGATATGGAAGTTTGTTGTACTTTGGGTATGCTAACTGAAAATCAGGCCAAACGTCTGGCAGAGGCTGGTCTTTATGCGTATAACCATAATTTGGATACCTCTGAGGATTATTACAAGGATGTTATCTCTACACGTGCCTTTGAAGATCGGCTGGAAACCATTGATAATGTGCGTAAAAGTAATGTCACCGTGTGTAGTGGAGGTATTATTGGCATGGGAGAACAATTGGAAGACCGAGCCGGAATGTTGGTGGCTTTGTCTTCGTTGAACCCGCAACCCGAATCGGTACCGATCAATGCCCTAGTGGCCGTTGAGGGTACGCCAATGGAAAAAATGGAACCTGTTTCCATTTGGGAAATGATTCGAATGGTGGCTACAACACGTATTGTCATGCCGGAAACCCAAGTGCGTCTTTCGGCGGGACGTACCGAAATGAGTAGGGAGGGGCAAGCTATGTGTTTCTTTGCTGGGGCAAATTCTATTTTTGCCGGAGATAAATTATTGACTACACCAAATCCCGATGTAAATGAAGATATGGAGATGTTCAAACTTCTAGGGCTTACCCCGCAAAAGCCATTTACCAAGGTAGCCCAGCCGAAAACCGTTGAAGCTTTTGAATCGGAATTACAGCCTTTGGGAGAAAAGCCACGGTGGAGCAGACCAGGTCATACCATCGCTCGAAATGAAGAGGCCAAGACACCGTCAAAACTTGTCGAATAACCTTACATTATCTTAATTTTAAGAAAATATTTGGGTTAGGATACTTAAATTTAAGCCCTAAAAATAAGTCGATCAACATTGAGATTAGAAGAAATTCCAAGGGTAGGTTCTATCACTAAGGAAGATTTCCTGCAGTTGTACTTTAAACCACAAAAACCAGTGGTTATGGAACGGGCCGTTGATAATTGGCCGGCAATTGGTAAATGGAACCTAGACTATATTAAAGAAGTTGCGGGTCACAAAGAAGTGCCCTTGTATGATGACCGCCCCGTTAACCATGAAGACGGTTTTAACGAACCCCATGCCCAAATGAAAATGGCGGATTACGTAGCGCTTCTGAAATCGGGACCGACAAAATATCGAATTTTTCTTTGGAATGTTTTAAAGGAAGTTCCAGAATTACAGAAAGATTACGATTTTCCTGATTTTGGGCTCAAATTAAAACGCAAATTGCCCATGCTTTTTTTCGGTGGGGAAGATTCGTATACCTTCATGCATTATGATATCGATTTGGCCAATATCTTTCACTTTCATTTTGAGGGAAAGAAAGAATGCATCTTGTTTCCGCCATCACAAACTAAAAATCTGTACAAAGTGCCCCACTCCTTGATTACTCACGAGAGTATTAATTTTTCGAATCCGGATTATGAGAAATGGCCGGCGCTAAAGAAGGCAGAGGGGTACCGGGCCGAATTGCGACACGGTGAAGTTTTGTATATGCCTGAGGGCTATTGGCACTACATGAAGTATATAACTCCAGGCTTCTCGATGAGTCTACGTTCATGGCCTAAAAATCCGCTAAATTTTGCCCGAGGTCTATATAACATTTTTATTATGCGCAGTTTTGACGTATTTATGCGAAAATGGCGTGGTCAGAAATGGATAGAACATAAGAATTCAAAAGCTATTGAACGTACAGATAGGATTTTAACTCTTTGATTTTACCGAACCATCCTTTAAAAAACAAAAACAGAGTTCATGAAAACAATACTATACATTTTTTTTCTTATTGCAGGAACGACCTTGGTAGGTGCCCAAGCCTATTCGGGTAAGGGAGACCAAAAATTTCAGGTAGGCGCCAATTTTCAAAATAACGCATCTGGTATCGTAGCTTCTTTCGATTATGGACTGGGCGAGAATATTTCCGTTGGTGCCACTTCCGCTTATCTCTTGGGAATAGCTAATGGTGTCGACAATGGTGCTCAGGAGCGCTTTGATGCGAAAGCTAGGTTTAGCGCCCATTTGGGGTCTGTTATCGGCGTAGATGATCGCTTTGATTTGTATCCCGGGCTTGATTTAGGCCTTAAGAATTTTGGGTTCCATACTGGAGCACGTTTTTTCTTTTCGGAAGGTTTTGGTATCTACACCGAATTAGGTTTCCCCATTGCCAGTTATAAGACAGGAGACCTCACGCCAGCAGAAAAATTACATAATCAGTTCTCGGTAAGTATGGGTGCCACTTTCAATTTTTTATAAGTACAAAGTGTACGCTGAGATTTAGTCTTTAAGGTGCCAATTCGTTAATTTTTTCATAGACCAAATGGCTCTCCCAACCCCGGTAAAAAAGATAATCGGCTAGTTTCTTTTTTTTGAGTTGAACACTGCTTTCGTGCAGTTGGCCCCATTTTTTTTCTGCAAGTTCATGAAATGTTTTTATGTAGAGGTCATCATCTATTTCCTTAAGTGCCCTTTGAATATTATAAGACGAGATTTGGCGTCTTTTCAATTCGTTGGCGGTACGATTTCTTCCCCATTTTTTAATGTTGAATTTTCCTCTGGCATAATTCTTTGCGAACCGCTCTTCGTTAAGATAGTTGTGCTCGATTAAATGAACGATAATTTGGTCGATAGCCGCTGGTATCATGTGCATACCCCTTAATTTTTGTATTACTTCTTGGTGACAACGCTCTTGATAGGCACAGTAGCTTTCGAGTTTTTTCGTTGCTTCTGATACAGTATAGGTTTTGCGGTTTGCCATGTTCGAAAAGTACGTCTATTCGCTTTTAAAATCTTTAGATTTTGTCAATTCTGAACGAGATAGGCCAATCTTCTTTTCACTTCGTCATTTTCTTTGACCTCTTCATCCAGTTTGTTCGTAGAAAGTGAAATGTTAGAGTAGCCGTGCCCATCTTTCATCAATACCATAGTGTTCAAAATTAAAAGCGCTTCTGCTCCGTCTTTTGTTTCATAAAGGGCGTTGGTCATCAGTGGAATGGGGTTTTCGGCACGTATCAAGCCTAGGAATTCAGCTGCCCTTACCCTGTTTATGGGTTTTTCACTTTCATTTTGTGAAATCGTTTTCACTAAAGATTTCACAGATCGGGCCCTAGCGCCGAACGTACTGCAGGCGATAAGCCCCCAATAACGTTCCCATGGGTCGGTAGCGCGAAGACTTTTGATAAGGCCTTTTTCTGCTGTTCCAAAATCGAGTAGTTCCAAGTCTGCCGTTTCAATATACTTTCGAATCTTATCTTTGTTCTCTTGCCCGAAAGAAACAGGGTTGTCGAAAGCATGGCCGATAAGATAATGTTCCGGAAAAAAGGACAAATCGGGCATGTTCGCCGTCCACGACCTTAATCCATTTCGCATTTCTACTAGTATGTCCGAATATTCGGGATTTTGTGAAAGATCTTGGGTTTCATAGGGGTCGGACTCTATATCATAAAGTAGTTCTGGCTTCCTGGACTGAAAAAAACGGGCTTGTACGTCGTTGAGCTTTCCCGCTCGATATAAGTCCGCCCACTCCCGATAGGCCAGTTGAAGATAGCGGTAATTGTTCATGAGACCATCAAAATTAAAGGGTTGATAGCTTCTTATATATTTAAATCGGCCCTTTCGAAAGGATCGTACCATATCGTACTTCTCGTCGAAGCGATCTGCATAACCATAGGTCTCGTCGCGTTGGGCGAGTTCTTCGGCTTTTACTTTAGGTCCAAGAAAGGGTTTTCCATCCATGCTTTCAGGAATAGGTACTCCAGCGAGATGAAGTACGGTAGGGGCAAAATCGATAAAACTTACAAAACCGTCCACTCTTGAACCCATTGTTGCATCGACCAGTCGTTTATACATTTCAGGGATATATACTACTAAGGGAACATGTAGTCCGGTCTCATATAGATAGCCCTTGCTTCCGGGCAGAACACCTCCATGATCCCCAAAGTAAAATATAAAGGTATTGGCAAGTAACCCGTCTTCTTTGAGCTGATGCATGACCTCACCGACTTGGCCGTCCATAGTTACTATATTATCGCGATACCGTGCATTGGTGTATTTGAAAACGTTACTGTCTGGATGATTGGGTTGGACACTAAACCTTGCGGGGTCGTTTTTTGTAGGGTTGGCCATTTCGTCTTTCCCAAAATGGAGGCTGCTCTCGTGGGTCGTACCGATATTGATTACATGAAAGAAAGGCTGTTCTCCTTTTCGGTTGCGGTAAGATGCATTTTTGGACGACTCGTCCCAAACGCCGTGAGGCTTAAAAAAGTTATAATCCTCTTTGCTATTGTTCGTGGTATAATAGCCGGCCTCCCGTAGATATGCCGGAAACATTTGAACGTTTTCGGGCATAGGAACTTTCTTTAGCTTACGATGATATTGTGATCCTGCCCTTGGGGAGTAGATTCCGGAAATTAAAGTAGAACGGGCGACACTGCAGACAGGGGCATTCGAAAAACATTTTGTAAATAACAGTCCATGATTGGCCATAGATCTGATATTGGGCGTTTCAACACCATTCTTGTCAAATAACTTCATATAGTGTTTTGAATTGTCTTCAGAGGTGATCCAAACGATATTGGGGGGCCTTAGTTCATCTTTTCCTGAAGCATATGATATGTACATATTCAGGATGAAAGCGAGACCGTACAGCGTGCGTAATATTCTTAATTTCATCTGTGCGTTTAATAGGGTGGTACCAAATATATCGATTTGTAGTAAGGCTTGAAACTGCATTCAAATAAAGTAAGTCGGTGTACCTTCAAATTTTAAAAGTCAAGATAGGGTCAAAAAGAGAAGTTTTGGGAAATAAAAAAAGCGACCTCCGTAGCCGAAGATCGCTTTATAAACTTTTTAATAAATGGTTTTACCGTCTTTATCCTTAAAACGATATTCGAGATACGTATAGGCATCCCGTGGTTGAATTTTAATCCATTTTTTATATTCCAAGAACCACTTGGTACGAATGGATGGAAAGCCTTTGGTAATGTAGGCCGCGATAAAAGGATGTATATTTAAAGTCACATTACTGTCCTTCTTGGGGCCGTTCAATAATTTTTCTAGGTCAGCGTTTATCTTATCGACCAAAACTATAGGAGCCTCAATTTCCTTTCCATTTCCATTGGGGTTTTCCTCGGTAGTTTTGATATTCATTTCGGGCCGAACCCGCTGCCTTGTAATCTGTACAAGTCCAAATTTACTTGGAGGCAAAATCTTATGCTTTGCCCGATCATCTTTCATTTCGTTTCGTAGATGATCATAAAGTTTTCTCCTGTTCGGAGCCTTGACCATATCGATAAAATCGACTACGATAATTCCTCCCATGTCGCGTAACCGTAATTGTCTTGCGATTTCGGAGGCGGCCAGGAGATTAACTTCCAAAGCAGTTTCCTCTTGATTTTTGGATTTATTCGAACGATTACCACTATTCACGTCGATTACATGAAGCGCTTCGGTATGTTCTATAATTAAATACGCACCTTTGCTCATGCTTGCGGTACGCCCGAAGGACGTTTTTATCTGTCGCTCAATCCCGTATTTTTCAAAAATTGGGATAGAAGAATCGTACAGCTTAACAATATGCTCCTTGCCGGGTGCAATCTCTTGCACATAATCTTGAATTTGCTCGTAAAGCGTTTCGTCATCGACATGTATTCCTGTAAAGGTGTCGTTGAATACGTCTCGAAGTATGGAAGAGGCTCTATTGAGTTCGACCAATACCTTTGAGGGTGTCTGCGCTTTGCACAGTTTTTTACACATAGTTGACCACTTGGCCAACAAGTTTTCTAGATCTTTGTCAAGTTCCGCTACTTTTTTGCCTTCCGCTACTGTTCGGATAATTACCCCAAAGCCCTTGGGTTTGATGCTTTTCACCAATCTTTTAAGCCTATCTTTTTCTTCGTTGCTTCCGATTTTTTGCGATACGGAAACACGATCGGAAAAAGGCACCATGACCAAATAACGCCCAGCAATGGAAAGTTCGGAGCTTATTCTAGGGCCTTTTGTCGAGATAGGTTCTTTAACAATTTGAACCAATAATGATTGGTTGGCCTTGATAACATCTGTTATCACGCCATTTTTGTCAATATCTTTTTCGAAATGAAATTTTGCAAGGCTATAATCTTTTAGCTTGCCGGTACTCACTTGCTTTATGAATTTTAGCATAGAAGCCAACTGTGGGCCTAAATCGTGGTAATGCAGAAAGGCATCTTTCTCATAACCTACGTTGACAAAGGCGGCATTGAGACCCGTTACCGGTTTGCGCACCTTGGCCAAGAAAATGTCGCCAACGGAAAAATTGTTGTTGTCTTCTTCTTTATGCAGTTCGGTGAGCTTTCCATCCTTTAGCAGGGCAAAATCAACGGCATCGGAACTAGATCTTACGATTAATTCTCTATTCACCTGATTGTATTTGTATTCATCCCATATTGTACGGGATAAATCGATTAAACAATGATTGAAACGGATCTAAAAAAGAATCCGCCGAAATTCTTATTTTGAATTTCTATGTCAAAGAACATGTGAATGAAAAAATTTGTACGGCCAGTATAGAAAGGGCTGAAAATTTTCAGCCCTTTCAACTCACCTTAAAGTTATTTTTTCTTATGTCGGTTGGCTCTTCTACGCTTCTTGCGCTTATGGGTAGCCACCTTATGTCTTTTTCTTTTCTTACCACTCGGCATAAAGTTCCTGTTTATATGATTAGTATTTTACTTTACTTGTACATTGCTCTTCACGCCTTCTACAAACACCTTCGCAGGCTTGAATGCCGGAATGTTATGTGCCGGTATCTTGATCGTGGTATTCTTACTGATGTTACGTCCGGTTTTTTCGGCCCTCGTCTTAATAATAAAACTGCCAAAACCTCTGAGGTATACATTGTCACCACCTTCCAAAGAAGATTTTACCTCTTCCATAAAACTCTCAACAGTAGCCTGGACATCTCCTTTTTCAATTCCCAGCTTGTCTGAGATTTTCGATACAATTTCTGCTTTCGTCATCTTTCGTGTTAAATTTTCAGAATAATTTTTTCGGGTTGCAAATATATAAATTAAATTGATTCTTTTAGGCTAACAAACTAATTTTAAGTGATTCATCATTACTTTTTATTTGAACTTGACTACGGAGGGCCAAGTTGGCAAAATAAACCGTTATTTTGCGATTTAGTACGTAAATAATGACTTTTTCTCAAAGAATTTTGCTCTGGTACGGGCAAAACAAACGTTGCCTACCTTGGCGAGATACGAATGACCCTTATAAAATTTGGCTTTCGGAAATCATTCTCCAGCAGACAAGGGTGGCTCAGGGTATGCCGTACTATTTGGCATTCGTTAAAAACTTTCCTACGGTTCATGATTTAGCGAACGCACCCGAAGAAAAGGTGTTAAAACTATGGCAAGGGTTAGGATATTATTCAAGGGCCAGAAATCTGCATACTACGGCTAAAATAGTGGTAGGCTCTTATGACGGACAGTTTCCCAATACGTATAATGAACTCTTAAAATTGAAAGGAGTGGGTGATTATACGGCCAGTGCCATCGCTTCTATTTGTTTTGAAGAGCCTGAGCCCGTTGTAGACGGTAATGTGTACAGGGTGCTTTCTAGGTATTACGGAATCGATTTACCTATAAATAGCACAAAGGGCGTTAAGTATTTTAAAGCCTTGGCCCGTAGTGTGATGGATGGGAATGAAATACGTGACTATAATCAGGCTATTATGGAGTTCGGTGCCATACAGTGCATTCCTAAAAACCCCGATTGTTCTATCTGCCCTTTGAACGATAGCTGTATTGCTCTTCAAACAAAGTGTGTCGAAAAACTGCCCGTAAAGAAGAATAAAACGAAGGTAAGAAGGCGCTACTTCAATTATGTGGTGCCTCTAACCCCTAGTAACGGAACACTCATTAAACAACGAAAAGGGAATGGTATTTGGCGTAATCTTTGGGAATTTCCCCTTATAGAATCCGAAAAAATTATTGAGGAAGAGGAACTGACGCAGAACTCCGAACTTTTTTCCGAACTTTTAAACGCTAAAATTGAAAAGTACAATGACCAACCCATAGTGCATAAACTATCGCATCAACATTTATATACCACATTTTGGATTGCCAGAACGGATAGGGATATAGAGGGGGCCATTTCCTTTGATGAACTCGAAAGATTCGCTGTACCTGTTTTAATAGCGGAGTTCTTGGAAACGTTTAAAAATTCGTACTTTTGAGCTTTAAAATAATTCGTACACTATGAGTGGAACATTGAACAAGGTTATGTTGATCGGGCATCTGGGCGACGAAGTAAAAATGCATTATTTCGAAGGTGGCGGATGTATCGGAAGGTTCCCTATCGCCACCAATGAAACCTATACCAATAAGCAGACGGGTGAGCGGGTCACAAATACCGATTGGCATAATATAGTAGTACGCAACAAGGCGGCCGAAATATGTGAGAAATATCTTAGTAAAGGAGATAAAGTCTATGTAGAGGGAAGGTTAAAAAATAGACAATGGCAAGGAGAAGACGGTAATACGCGCTATACCACCGAGGTGCATGTACAAGATTTTACTTTCTTGACGACTAAGAATGAGAGTATGGCAAATACTCAGAACTATCAGCAACCTCAACAAAATGAGGGGTCTAAAAATTCGGGAATGGCCAGAAAAAACGACACTGTTTCCTTAGACCAATCGGAAGAAGAAGACGATTTACCTTTTTGAAAAGGAATGTTGATATTTGAATGCTATTTTGGAGAGCTTGGGCTTTGAATTATCCCGAGGTATAGGTTTCTCCAAAAAAATACGTTTCTAATCAACAAATCCCCAAATTTGCCTAGATCTGTCAAAATTTTACAATCTTTAGGTCAATATTAAATAGCTGACTGTTGGACCCTGACCCCCTTAGTTTACTGCCCCATTTAATTGCTTCTGGCGGCGCCTTGGTATTCAATGCCGCCATACTTGTCGTGCTTTTGTTCTGTTCGGCCCTAGTCTCGGGTGCCGAGGTAGCTTTTTTCGGACTATCCGCTACAGATGTCAATGATATTGCAGAGCAGAAATCAACACGGGGAGGCATTATTGTGAGACTTTTAGAACGCCCCAAAAAGCTTTTAGCTACTATATTAATTGCCAATAACGCGATTAATATCGGTATAGTGCTGTTATTTAATCTCATAGGCGATACCCTTTTTGCAGATATACAGGCAGATTGGTTGCGCTTTATTCTAGAAGTCGTAGTCGCAACCTTCTTGATCTTGATGTTTGGGGAAATTTTGCCAAAAGTATATGCCAACCGAAACCAAGTACCCTTCGCTTATTTCATGGCATATCCATTGAAGGCCCTTGATTTTATTTTCTCTCCCTTGAGCATGCCCATGCGTTCCGGTACACTTTTTTTATATAATAAATTGGGTAAGCAAAAATCCAATTTGAGTGTTGACCATCTCTCCCATGCGCTAGAGCTCACCAATGAAGGCGATACCACGAAAGAAGAACAGAAGATTCTTCAAGGTATTGTTTCGTTCGGAAACACCGATACGAAGCAGGTAATGCGACCGCGTATCGATATTTTTGCATTGAGCGAAAACATGAAATTTCCCGAAGTCTTGAATGAAATAAAAAAGAACGGATATTCTCGTATTCCGGTTTTTGCAGAGAATATGGACAATGTTTTGGGAGTGCTCTACGTTAAGGATCTGCTGCCCTATATTGATAGAAAGGCCTTTAATTGGATGACCTTGATTCGCGAACCCTATTTTGTGCCCGAAAACAAAAAACTGGATGATCTTCTTTTGGATTTTCAGGAGAAAAAAAATCACTTGGCCGTTGTGGTCGATGAGTATGGTGGTACATCAGGTATTGTTACCCTTGAAGACATCATTGAAGAAATTGTCGGCGATATTAGCGATGAATTTGATGATGAAGACTTGATTTTCTCGAAACTCGATGATTTCAACTATGTGTTCGATGGTAAAACCACCCTGAAGGATTTTTATCGCGTTGTCAAAATGGAAGAGGAGCAAGAATTCGAGGATAAGAAAGGAGAGTCGGAAACTATTGCCGGCTTTGTACTCGAAATCGCAGGTAGTTTTCCGAAACGTGGAGAAAATGTAACTTTTAACAACTATACCTTCGTAGTCGAGAGCTTGGACAAAAAAAGGCTGAAACAAATTAAAGTAACATTGCCCCAAGATGTATAGAGTTCTAATCTACCCGTTGTTTCTTATCTGTTTTTTGATACAGAGTTGTAATGAAGAGGTCTTGCCAAAACCAAGTGCCGAATTGCGTCTTGAATATGCCAAGCCTGAATGGGGCGAACTCCAAACGTCCAAATTTCGGTTTCAATATAACAAGATGGGGGCAGTAAGGAATCAAAATGGTACATCGATAACTTTGGAATATCCCAAGATGAAAGGGGAAATTTTTATCAACTACAAAACTGTCGACCATAATATCGATAAACTACTTTCTGATGCCCAAAAGTTCAGTTACGAACACACTGCAAAGGCTGAAGCCATTTCAGAACAGCCCTTTATCAACAATGAACATGAAGTGTACGGCATGTTATATGAGGTCAGTGGCGATGCTGCTTCCCAGGCACAATTCTATTTAACGGATAGCACAGAGCATTTCGTGACGGGCTCTCTGTATTTTCTCGCTAGGCCGAATTACGATTCAATCTATCCGGCAGCGGCCTATTTGAGGGAAGATATCCGCCGTATCATGGAAACTTTGCGCTGGAAAGATTAGAATGATTTCACCAGGTTTTACTCGGTGATTTTTTAAAAGAGCCCAAAAATGGGAGTTTCGTGGCCTATTAGTCTTCTAGTTTTCTTGCTCTAAGAGCTTCTTTGCTTTTTCTATACTCGAATTCACTTGTTGGCGTAACGTCAATACCTTTTCCTCTTCTTCATCTAACCACAGCTTTTTTTGATCTGTAAGTTCTTTTCCGTTCAAAACTTCATCAGGTGTAAATCGGTTGCCGAAGTTTTGCATCCAATCCATCATTGATTTATGGGCGGCCTGTAATTCTATTCTCGCTTCCTTGTATTGCATTCCAAGTGCGGTACTGTCTTCTTTGCTACTAAGCTCACCCACCAGATTGCCCAATTCTGTCATTTTGGGCATTACTTCGTCGTGAATGGCCAAAACTTCCTTCATTTTAGGAGAGTCCTTTTCTTCTTTACAAGAGGTGGTGGTGATGGCCAATATACCAAGGACAAATAGTAAAATCTTGTTTTTCATTTCAGTAATTTTTGCAAATATAGGCCATTCCGCTCTTTCCGGGCAGAATGAACTTTTTTGGTTTACATGGAATATTGAAGACCTAAGGTGAGGGCTTGCTTCCGTTTTAACTGTACGCCTTTGAGGCTCTGGTGTAAGGGGAAGCCATACTCTAGGCCGAACCTCAAGTTTTTAAAAACCCCTGATGGGGCATAGATGTTAAAACCAAAACCTGAATTTAATAGCGTTCCACCTGAGTTTTCGGTATTGGCCGTTATAACCATCATAGGGTTCAAGTCGGGGTCTTCGCCGCTTATTCTACCAAGCCAAACTTGTTCGATTCTCGCGGAAATGCTGAACCAATCCGTAAGTTTCATTGCTGCCCAATTGGCAATACGAAACTGGTTTCCATAGGCATATTCCCTACTGTTTTTTCCAACTCGAATCGTACTTGAAAGCTGAGCACCATAGGAGAAAAGCTGTCCTTGAAGCAGATAGGTTAGTGCTTGGTCTATATCAAATGTCCCGCTTCCTAGCTGCATAGGATAAGGTAATACTGTTTCATAAGGAGCAGAGGCCTGGGTGACATCTTTTTCGTCGATACTTCCGATGGGTATTGAAAAACCGAAGCGACCGTGTATTACTTGATTGTTTTTGTTGAAAAATTTGTACAATCCTGAAATTTTGAGGTCTCCCAAGCCAGAACTTTTGGTGGTAAAGTTTCCTCCCATACGGGTCAAATGATCCATTTTCAAAGAGACCGCATTCAGCATAGCCATGAGGGTCAAACGATTACTTGGTGCGTACATCGCCCCAAGCATATGCATTTCCATGGGCATTTTGATGGGGGTTACCATATAATCGGCCAATACCTCGTCGGCCGAAGTATCGGAACTTCCTTCTTTTAGGTCGTCCATGTCCATTCTCATGTACCGATAGCTGAACATCCATTCTCCTTTGCCATGCATGTGATCGCCCATTACTGAAATCGGTGCGTGCCCGTCGGGTCTTCCTGCCGACCATGTAGTACTATTGTTGGATGTTTTTTGCGCGTATATTGATAATGTTGCCATAATAGTTAGGGCAGCTAGTCTTAGATTCATTTTAATTAAAATTTAGAAAGTAAAAGATAGGTGGGCTTCTACCATTCCCAAAAGGAAGATAGTAACTGTAAAACAAGAACTAAGACTGAATTATAGGCGGTCGGTAACTTCTATTGCTAAAAAGAAAATGGAACTGTTGCTATAGTTTTGAGGGACTATTTTTTCCGTAATGCGTTCTGCCGGGAACGGGAAGGATACAAAAGTCACAAAACCAATTGGATATTCTTCCATGGCAATACGTGGCAAGTTTTGCTTTCTTTCTTCATTTTGCTCGATGATCTTTTGCATAAGATAGCACTTGCCATTACAGTTTAGTTCAGTGTTTTCTTTGTTTATGCAGAGGAATTCCGCGATATAATCCTTTTCAATAATGTACTCGAACAAAGGCAACACTGGCCGAGCCATTGCAAGCATGTAGAGCAATACAAAAAACAACGCCGATATCGATTTCACCTGCATATGCATTTTGCAAACTTACAATATGTTTGACCTATGGAGAGGAATGGAATTGAAAAAGGAAGCACCTATTATAAATTTTTCAAACCGATTAATAACCAATGTCGGATGGAACAAAGGCAACTTCCGATTTTAAACGATAAAATTAATGGTCTCATGACTGGTGGGCCAGTTTGAACTACAACCTCGGGCTGAAATTTGTCTCTTTTTAAAAAACTAAGATGTCCTTCATCTTGTGTGAGACGTAAAGGGCTGTTTTTTAAGCTATTCGAAATCGGCCTCGGTAACACCTTCATTGACCTTGATTTCCTGAACGACGAAATCAAAACTTTGGGGACCTACAGTTTGGGTGATTAGAAAAGGGAATAATATTCCTGAAACCTCTTGATAATCAGCGTAATTTAATATGCTTGTCATTAACTGTCCGCCCATTTCCGTTGTCGTTGTTTCCTGAACTTTTAGTCCGGTTTCCACATCATAGAATGCATTTTTGTCTTCCGATAATTTTATTTTATAGGCTTTTTTGCCATTTATGGTTTCAATGCCTTCAATGGCCGTGTCAGCTTTTAACATGGAAACCTCGGGAAAAAGTATCGACTCTTCCCTCATTTTTTTCAATTCTTCAGGTCCCATGTCTTGGCGTTGACCTTGTAGAATCATATATCCAGTGTCATGATTAATGACCTGTTTGCTCATAGAATTGCCTGCGACTTTAATTTCTTGCATGAACTGGTCCTTACCCGCTTTTTTCATTTCTAATTGCAGTTGCATACCTTGCATTTGCGCTTCGGCACTTAGCGCAAATGCCGATACACTTTTCAAGTTTTCCAATCCTCCAATGGCATTAATATAATGTTGTAATACCTCTTCGGAGGTAATGTCTTCCGAAATGCCTGCCTCATAATTAGGCTTTGAGGTCGGTTCGGCATGGGTATCGTAATACTTTATGGGCACCTTTTCTCCTACGAAAGTAACTTGCCCTAAGTTTTCAAGCACTTCGTTTCCCTTGCCCGTAACTACGATACGGGCTTTAGCAGGTGTAATATATTTACGGGCAGCACTTTGTACTTCTTCGATGGTAATTGCATTTAAGCGCTCTAAATAGGTTTTGTAGAAATCTTCGGGAAGGTTCTCCGTCTGAATATCCAATGCATATCTGGCAATGGTCGCTGGATCTTCGAGTGCCATGACAAAACTACCCGTATATTTTGCCTTGGTATTTTCCAGCTCACGTGCTGTAATTGGTTCTTCCCGTATCTTTTTCATTTCTTTTAGAATTTCGACTACAGCGCTGTCCGTTACGGCATTTCGTACACTGGCAGAGGCCCTAAATCTTGCCGGGGCGTATTTATCATTGCCTACGCGTGAATACGAACCATAAGTGTAGGCCTTGTCTTCCCTCAAATTAAGGAATAATCTGCCTTCGCCCCCACCTCCAAGAATTTCATTGGCAATTATGGCCGAAAGATAATCGGAGTCGTTCTTTTTGAGGTCTACAAGATTTTCAACGGTGATTTCAGACTGTACGGCATTGGGCATATCGACGAAATTAATTTGGGTGTACTGTACCTCCGAAGGTCTGCTAAACGTAAAAGAGGGAGGGGCCGCTTTTGTCCAAGGTGTGAAGAATTTCTCAACAAGTTTTTCCACTTCGTCATAATTCACATCTCCAATAATGACCAAGTAGGCATTTGCTGGAACGAAGTAGTTTTCATAAAACTTGGCGACGTCGGTCAATTGAATGTTATTTACGGTTTCTTGAGTAGTAAATTCCCCATAGGGGTGGTTCTTGGTATAGGCCAAGGCTAAACTCACTCTTTGTGCGATGGCGGAAACGTCTTTTTCTTGGGCCTTAAGACCGGTTAATAATTTTTGTTTTTCCTTTTCGAACTCTTCCTGAACGAAATTTGGGTGTATGGCGGCCTCGGCCAACAGCTCCAGAATACGGGAAAAATATTTGGAAAGACCGCTGGCAAAGGCACTTTGCGACCCAAAATTGATGCGGGCACCTAGAAAATCGACCTCTTCGTTAAATTCATCTTTTGGAATGTTCTTCGACCCTTGCCCCAATAAACTTGCGGTTAGCATTGAAACGCCTGCTTTATCCCCCTCTAAAATGGGAGGATTATCAATAAGCAGTTGAATGGAAACCCTTGGTAGTTTGTGATTTTCAACAACAAGAACCTGAAGACCGTTCTTCATTTCAAAAGTCTTGGGGTCTTGTAAGTTGATTTCAGGAGCGGGCCCCGGTGCGGGCATCTTGCTACGGTCTACCTGTGCATAAGTGTGTACCGTTAGCACTGTTAATAAAAAGGTGAAATAAATTTTTTTCATCGGATAGTTTTTGTCTTAGTAGCTTCTAAAAGTATTTCTTTGCCATTGTTGATCGGTCTCCATTTTCTAATTCGGGTCGACTTCTTCGGGTAGATATTCTATAACTACACGTTGGTTTGGCTTTAGGTAGGTATTCGCCACCTCTTTGATTTCCTCTCGGGTAATGGCATTGTAAATCTCGATTTCTTTGTTGATCAGTCCAGTATCGCCATAGAGGAGATAATAACGTGCAAGCGAATTGGCAATGCCTTCAATGCTTGAGTTTGCATTGACGAAACGGTTTTCGAACTTGTTTCGTAATTTTTGATGGTCTTTTTCAGAGATTAGGCTATCTCGAATCTTGGCTATTTCCTCTTCCATCTCGACGACTAGAGTATCTAATGGAGTATTTCCCACCGGTAAAGCATACACCAAATACATGCCATAGTCTTCCTGGTCGATATTGAATGCCCCTACTTGAACGGCTTGCTTGAGATCGTCGACCATTTTTTTGTATAGTTTTGAACTATTGCCATCACTGAGATAGGTTGAAATCATATCAAGAACATAGGCGTCCCTTTCTTTAAAACCCGGCGTGCGATAGGCGAGGATCGATGCCGGTATTTGAATGTTGGAATCATAGGCTTTGACATGCTTTTCTTGAGTTATTGGGTTTTCTTTCGGAAAGTTTCTGACCACGGTAGGCCCTTTGGGTATGGGACCAAAATAATCTTGTATCAATTTTTTGGTCCCATCTATTTCGATATCACCGGCCACCACCAAAACGGCATTGTTAGGGCCATAATATTTTTTATTATAGGCAATAACATCATCTAAGGTTGCGGCATCAAGATCTTCCATATATCCAATATTGGGATCTTTGTAAGGATGCCTTTCGAAAAGATGTTGACCCACGACCGGTATCAATTGGCCATAGGGCCTATTGTCGTAGCTCAATCTCTTTTCCTCTTTAACCACTTCTTGCTGTGTATCGACTCCTTTCTGGTCTATTACTGGGTGTAGCATACGCTCCGATTCAAGCCAAAGACCGAGTTCAAGATTGTTCGAAGGAAATACCTCATAATAATAAGTGCGATCTTGGGTAGTATTGGCATTGTTCTGTCCTCCGTTCGACGATACGATTTCGAACCATTTGCCACGTTCGATATTTTTACTTCCCTCGAACAATAGATGCTCGAATAGATGTGCGAAACCGGTTCTTCCTTCCGTACGGTCTTTTCCTCCGACATGGTACATCACCGATGTGGTAACGACAGGAGCTGTTTTATCTTGATGCAGAATTACATGAAGGCCATTGCTAAGGTCGTACTCTTCAAAGCTTACCTCTTGGGCGACCAGTGTCAATGAGAGAAATGGTGATAGAACTATGAAAAGTAATTTGTTTCTCATTTTAAAAGGGTTTAGTAACTTATTTGTTGCAACTTTAAGTTTTATCGTTATACGAATATAATTTTTTAAGGGGGACCCTTGCAATATACTCCTCTGTTTAACAAGATTTTTAGTTCACGGTCTGTAAAATTTGCGTAAATTAAAGGAGTTAATATGAAACTTTAGGAAAATGAAATTGTATGCACTACCTATCAGATTTGGAATTGCCACTAGTGGCTGCCTTATTGCCTATTTCTTGATTCTTTCTTTATTTAATTTGCACACCAATGTGTTTTATAGCCTGTTCAACGGTGTTATAACGGGTTTTGGCATTTATGAGGCCATTAAATATTTTAAGTTGAGAAGTGGGGAGGGGTTTGATTATGGTAAAGGATTTACCGCCGGAGTCGTAACAGGTTTCGTAGCAACCCTTATTTTCACTCTATTTTTCGCACTTTACGCTACCGAGCTCGATACTGATTTTCTTGGAGAACTTTCTACGGTTTGGTTCAAGGATTATAAAAACTTTGAAGGTATTGTTTTTTTTACTGTGGCTATTATGGGCTTTGCTACTTCCTTGGTTTTGACACTGTCTTTCATGCAGCTGTTCAAATCAAGCAATAATCTAAAAAGAAAATCCGTTTAAAAACTCCCTTATTGACTTGTACATTAATGATTAAGGCGTATATTTGCATCCGCTTATTGAAAAGGTAAGCCATAAATTAACTAATTATACGCTATTATGTATGCAATTGTAGAGATGGCAGGGCAGCAATTTAAAGTTGCAAAAGACCAAAAAGTGTATGTTCATCGTTTGCAGACAGAAGAAGGGAAAAAGGTAACTTTTGACAACGTACTTCTTTTGGCAGACGGTTCTAACATCACCATTGGCGCCCCGGCTATAGACGGTGCGGCGGTAGAGGCCAAAGTCGTTAAGCATTTTAAAGGTGACAAAGTAATCGTCTTTAAGAAGAAAAGACGTAAAGGGTACCGAAAGAAAAACGGTCATCGGCAATCATTGACCGAAATTGTGGTTGAAAGTATTGTTGCCAAAGGTGCCAAAAAGTCTGAAAAGAAGGAGGAGCCTAAGAAAAAAGAGGTGAAAGCCACAAAGGTGGAAACCAAAGGTAAAGATGCGACAGTTGACGTATCAGTGGCATCGAAACCTAAGGCGGAAAAAGCTGCTGCTCCTGCAAAGAGTACTTCCAAAAAAAGTAGCTCTAAGAAGGGAGACGATTTGAAAAAGATAGAGGGCGTTGGTCCGAAAGCTGCTGAGGCCTTGGTTGCCGCAGGTATTGATTCGTTCGCAAAATTGGCCAAGGCCGATCCCGAAAAAATTAAGGAACTTCTGTCTGAGGCAAGTTCTCGATTGGCCCATTTAGAGCCAGGTACATGGCCTGAACAAGCTCAATTGGCGGCTGATGGTAAATGGGACGAGCTTGAAAAGTTGCAAGACGACCTTGACGGCGGAATAAAGAAATAAACAGTAAAACGAGTCTGCCCTCTTCGGGAACCCGAAGCTATAGGGCAGTAATAAATTCAAAATATCATGGCACACAAAAAAGGTGTAGGTAGTTCGAAAAACGGAAGAGAATCGGAATCGAAACGTTTAGGCGTTAAGATTTTTGGCGGTCAGGCTGCTGTTGCCGGTAATATTATTGTAAGACAACGTGGCACCAAACACAATCCGGGTGAAAATGTGTATGCCGGAAAAGACCATACATTGCATGCTCGAATTGACGGATTAGTTAAGTTCGAGAAAAAGGCAGGTGGAAAATCTTTTGTTTCGATTGAGCCTTTCGAAGCTTAAGCTTAAAAAGATATTCTACTTTTATCATATTAAAGCCCTCTAAATAAATTTAGGAGGGCTTTTGCTTTTCAATATATCTAGCTTTTAACCTATTTGGCTTGGTTATCGTTATTTCCTTTTGACCGAGGTTTCCTGAGATTAATCGACTTATTGGTCAAAATATATGGCTTCTTACAAATAATTATTATCTTCATATGCTGCTTTTTCAAGTATAAAATTCAAAAAATGGCGAAAATTGAAATAAAGGGTACACCTGAAAAATTGGAAAGGGTCTCCATATTTTTGAAAGCGAACAATATTCAGCATTCCATTGTAGACGATTTTGGAAACCATTCAAAAGAAGACTCTGACAAATATCGTGTACTTATGAGCAAGTACAATGCCTTGAGCACCAAAAAAGAATAGGCTATATACGGCATCGTGGCTGAACGGCTAGGCAAGGTTCCGCAAGAACCTTTATAATGGTTCGAATCCATTCGATGCCTCATTACATAAACAATTACTGGGCTTTACCGTAAAAAAATAGGGTTATACTTATGACCAAGCAACATAATAGCGGTCTCGATGCCGTTTTAGGTCTCTTGACGACTCCGAATATTGAATGGGAAACGATTTTATCCAATGTTATCGACTATTTTGACTGTACCACTGGAACGCTGCATTTTCTCGATCAAAAAACGTCAATCTTAAAACTTCAAGCCCAAAAGGGAATTCCTGATTTTCTACTTCCGAAAGTATCTGAGATACCGATTGGAAAGGGTATGGCGGGGATAGCCGCAGAACGGCAAAAGCCTGTAGAAATGTGTAACCTTCAAACGGATAGTTCAGGTGTTGCCCGACCTGCGGCCAAAGAGACGAAAGTCGAGGGGTCGCTCGCTGCACCCATGATGCTTGAAGGAAAGCTGTATGGCACTTTGGGTGTAGCAAAACCGGTTCCTTACGATTTTACTAAGCAAGAGTTGGAAGATATTATGAGCATTGGAGAGGCCATAAGCAAACATTTGGCTGCAGGCTAATACCAGTAGCATAAAAAAATAAAAATCCCCGACTTGTTCGGGGATTTTTATTTGGGAGCATACATGTTTTAAATTTCCTAATATCTATAGTAATCCGGTTTAAAGGGCCCTTTGACTTCCACACCGATGTATTCCGCCTGATTTTCAGTAAGCTCAGTGAGTTCCGCGCCCAAACGTGAGAGATGTAGTGCCGCTACTTTTTCATCCAAGTGTTTGGGTAGTGTATACACTTCGTTCTTATAGTTGTCCCCATTTTTCCAAAGTTCGATTTGTGCCAGCGTTTGGTTAGTAAAAGAGTTGCTCATCACAAAACTCGGGTGACCGGTGGCACAGCCTAAGTTGACCAAGCGTCCTTCTGCCAACACGATGATATCCTTGCCTTCAATTGTATATTTATCTACTTGAGGCTTAATCTCGTCTTTGCTGGCCCCATAGTTGCCATTTAACCAAGCCATATCGATTTCGTTGTCAAAATGCCCGATATTACATACTATGGCTTTATCTTTCATAGCCTTGAAATGCTCGGCCCTGATGATGTCTTTGTTACCAGTGGAGGTAATTACAATATCTGCCTTGGAGACCACGGTTTCCAGTTTTTTGACCTCGAAGCCATCCATGCATGCCTGTAGGGCACATATGGGGTCGATTTCTGTAACGGTAACTATAGCACCAGCGCCTTTGAAGGAGGCTGCGGTGCCCTTGCCTACATCTCCATACCCCGCCACTACTACACGTTTTCCGGCAAGCATAGTATCTGTTGCACGGCGGATAGCGTCTACTGCACTTTCACGACACCCATACTTGTTGTCGAATTTTGATTTGGTCACTGAATCGTTCACATTGATAGCGGGCATTGGCAAAGTACCTTTTTTCATCCGATCATACAATCGATGCACACCGGTAGTGGTCTCTTCTGAAAGTCCTTTTACGTTCTTTGCCAACTCAGGGTACTGATCCAATACCATATTGGTCAAGTCTCCACCGTCGTCAAGAATCATGTTCAAGGGTTTACGTGTCTCGCCAAAGAAAAGGGTCTGCTCGATACACCAATTGAACTCTTCCTCGCTCATGCCTTTCCAGGCATACACGGGAATTCCCGCAGCCGCTATCGCGGCGGCGGCATGATCTTGGGTAGAGAATATATTGCATGAACTCCATGTAACCTCCGCACCCAAGGCGACCAAGGTTTCGATAAGAACTGCCGTCTGTATTGTCATATGAAGGCATCCGGCAATACGGGCACCTTTTAAGGGTTGCATTTTTCCATATTCATCCCGAAGTGACATTAGACCGGGCATTTCGGCCTCGGCAAGTTCGATTTCCTTTCGCCCCCAAGCCGCCAAGGAAATATCTTTTACTTTGTAGGGTATATAAGCAACTGTTTTGATGTCCATTTCTTTTTTATTTTTTACTTTCGTTATATAAGTAGAATTCTTCATTGAGTGCCTGCAAAGTTACGAAAAACGAATGTATAGCATACCATGCCTCTCTATAAGATAGTAACGGTCAATTCATCTACGAAAGTTTATATTTGGAAAGTGGAAGAGACCGAAGGCGAACTTTATGAAGGTATTGCTTTAACTCCACATTGTCAAACCCGGATGTCAGCAATGAAATCGGAGATGCATCGACGGGCTTTCTTGAGCATTCGGCATTTAATGGCAAAAGCGGGGTATGTAGATAGTGACCTTTTTTATGATCAGGCGGGTAAACCCCACTTGAAGGATGGACATAGAATCTCCATAACCCATTCCCACAATTTTACAGGTATTATCGTAAGTGAGACTCATGAAGTGGGTATCGATGTCGAGATGCAGCGAGAGAAGATTTTGCGCATCGCATACAAGTTTACGCCTATCGAGGAATATCGTACCATTGCCAATACCGATGCCCTAATTCGAAAACTGACCATTGTTTGGGGTGCCAAAGAATCGTTATATAAGATCTATGCCGAAGCGGGGCTAAGCTTTTTACATCATATCAATGTGAAAGATTTTAGATTGGATGATACAAGTACAACGGCCGAAATTCTATACCAAGGAGATTCATCGTTCTATGACATAGCGTTTTTTGAGTTCGAAGGCTTTACCTGTGTGTATGCCTTACAACATTCAATGGCTATCAAAGGGAAGGCATAGGTGAGACTTCACTACTTCAAATTTATGCGTTTTTTTGTTGCGAGAAAGCTACTGACTTTGCAAAAAATAAGAATCGATTTCATGTATTTTAAAATGATTTTATTTGATGGCCTCATCATTCCTAATAAGCTCAGAAACCTTGTCTTTGAACTAAAAAGTGAACACCGTTGATTTTACAAATGATTGCTCTAGGAGAGGTTTTTGAATGGATCTTTGCCCAGTACGAAGGTACGCCGCTTCATCTGGTGGCACTTGAGCTAATAGGGGTGTTTTTTGGTTTCTTAAGTGTGTGGTATTCGAAACGTGAGAATATTTTGGTCTTCCCTACCGGAATCATTAGTACTGGTATTTTCGTTTATATTTTACTTGTATTCGGACTTTTAGGTGACATGATGATCAATGCCTATTACTTTGCCATGAGTGTGTACGGTTGGTGGGTATGGACAAGGAAGGTAGATAAGGAACATTTCATACCCATAACCCGAACCGATTCAAGGGAAAAAAAATGGTCTGTAGCATTATTCTTGGGAACACTAGCCTTTGTGTGGTCGGTATACCTCATTTTTGACAAGTTCAATAATTGGACAGCCTATATCGATACTTTCACCACTGCTATTTTTTTTGTGGGGATGTGGCTTATGGCCAAAAAGAAACTCGAGAATTGGGTGTATTGGATCATCGGCGATGTCGTATCGGTCCCATTGTATCTGTATAAAGGCCTTATCTTTACCTCCTTACAATATTTTTTATTTACCATTATTGCCATCTATGGTTATCTCGCATGGAAGAAAAACTTGAACAAGAGCCCAGTGACGTTGTTAAAGTAGTTTTATTCGGTCCCGAATCCACGGGCAAGACCACATTGTCACAGCAATTGGCAGCACATTACCGTACGGTATGGGTTCCGGAGTATGCTCGGGAGTATCTTCAAAAAAAATGGAACGACCAGCGCACCACCTGTGAGCCCAAAGATCTTTTGCCCATTGCTGAGGGGCAAATAAGTTCGGAAAACGAACTCACCAAGAAAGCTAATAATTTACTCATTTGTGATACGGACTTATTGGAGACTAAGGTATATTCAGAAGCGTATTATGTGGGTCATTGTGATCCATTGATAGAAAGGTACGCTTTAAAGAATTCATATGACCTGTACCTTTTGACCTATATCGACATACCTTGGGTAGGCGACGACCTTCGTGACAAGCCAGATGAACGGGAGCGTATGTTTGAATATTTCAGAAGTACCTTGGAAAAATATCATAGGAATTTTGTTATATTGAAAGGGAATAAAAAAAAGCGGTTTACGACCGCTGTGAAGCATATTGATAAACTGTTATTTTGCAAATGATACTGACCGAAAAAGACTTGGAATTACTCGCTGAAAAAGGAATATCTGAAAAAAAAGTAAATGCACAAATAGAAACCTTTAAGGAAGGTATACCTTTTGTTGAGCTTGAAAAAGCCGTTACTGTAGGTGAAGGGATTTCAAAATTTACTCCAGAGGAAGAGCAACAACTCATTCAAATTTTTGATACTTCGCAGAGTGAGTTATCGTTGCTGAAGTTTGTGCCCGCTTCCGGTGCCGCATCGAGAATGTTCAAAGACCTTTTCAACTTTTTGGAAGCCTATGATCCTTCTTCGGAAAGCCTCGAAGACTATATTGAAAGAACAGGTGATTCCGCGATAAAGAAGTTTTCTGAGGGACTGACTGCTTTTCCTTTCTATAAAAAGGTAGCAAAGAGAATCACTGGAAAGGCAGATTCAAAAGATGAAGAGGTATATCTTTTTGTTAAGGAAATGATGGATGAAAATGCCTTAAACTTTGGATTTTATCCCAAAGGACTTTTACCCTTCCACGACTATGGAAAATATGCTGCAACTCCTTTCGAGGAGCATTTGAAAGAAGCCTCGGTGTACGCTAAGACCGGAGACACCGCGAATTTACACTTTACCATTTCCGAGCAGCATGGCCAAATGTTCAACGAAGAGTTCTCAAACATTAAGGAACGAGTGTCCACAGATACCCATACCTCTTTTAAGGTAAGTTATTCCTATCAAAAATCCTCTACTGATACCATAGCGGTGGATATGAAGAACGAGCCTTTTAGAAACGAAGATGGTTCGATACTTTTTAGGCCTGGTGGGCATGGGGCACTCATTGAGAACCTCAATGACCAGGATGCGCAAATCATTTTTATTAAGAATATAGATAATGTAACCGTACCCAGATTTGCCGATGAAGTTGCAAATAGCAAAAAAGTGCTGGCCGGGGTATTGCTGAAAGTACAGGAAAAGGCTTTCGCATTTGCAAAACAATTAGACGAAGGTGGCCTTACGACAGATCACTTAAGACAAATTAAAGAATTCTTGGAGGATGAGCTGAATGTTCGTTTTTCTAAAAATTTCGTTGGTTTCAGTGTAGGAGAGCAAATCGAGATATTAAAAGACAAAATAAATAGGCCGATCCGTATTTGTGGGATGGTTAAAAATGAAGGCGAGCCTGGGGGAGGTCCATTTTGGATCAAAGATGGCAATGGCAATATTTCACTGCAGATTATAGAGTCTGCTCAGATAGATATGAACGATAGGGCTCAGGCAGATATCCTTAAAAATGCCACTCATTTCAATCCCGTAGATTTGGTATGTGGAGTAAAGAACTATAAAGGTGAAAAGTATGACTTGATGGAATTTGTGGATACCAAACAAGGCTTCATTACCGGAAAGACGAAAGACGGAAAGGAATTAAAGGCTCTCGAACTGCCTGGCTTATGGAACGGGGCCATGGCTTTTTGGAACACACTTTTTGTTGAAGTGCCCTCATCGACCTTCAATCCGGTCAAAACCGTAAATGACTTACTTAGACCTGCCCATCAAGTGACGTCTAGTAATTAATAATGGTCTACTAACATAAGAATAGAACTCTTATAAGGCCGGTTGTGCGAAAAGTGTGTAACTTTTACACATAGACTACAGTTTTTTACACATACCTATACATTTTTCAGTAGCGCTTATATTGAATTAAATTACTGAAATTCAGGATATTATAATCAAATCATGCATTAATTCTTACTTGGCATCATTTTCCCACTATAGTTAACGATTATCAAAACAAATAGTAATCTAAAATAAAGGAAAATGAAAAATTTAATGTTTGCCGCAGTATTGTCTCTAGGAACAATGACTGCTTTTGCTCAAGAAGAAACAGCTATCGAAGAAACTGCTACAGAAGTTGTTGAAACGACTGAAGATGCTGCTGATCAAGTTCAAGATGGTTTTAACGAAGTTGCTGTTGAAGAAATTCCTGAGGCTATCACCGAGGCTTTAGAAGCAGCTCATCCAGGTGCTACAATTTCTAAAGCATACATGAACGAAGAAGCTCAATACAAATTGGAAGTTGCCAAAGAAGATGGTGAAACAGCTGAATTGTACGCTGATGCCGAAGGCAATTGGATTGATATGTAATTCTATTATGTGGCCGATTTGATTCGGCAACAAATAACTCCGTCAAGCCTTGGGTTCGACGGAGTTTTTTTATGCCTAAACCCCTAGGGAAAACTATTTTGATAGCAGCTCTAACGATTTCCTAGGGTAAGTGTAACCGAAGATAGTCCGTGGTGTCTAATGTCTCCCATCATGTTGAGATACCATCGTACGATTCTTATTTCTTCTTAAGGAATTGCCGGCTGGCAAGTGCTATTGTGGGATACCAGTATCATATCGGTGGTCTTTGTCGCACGGTAGGGCCCCCTAAGATGTCTGTTACCAATAGGGGCGTTCAAATTTATGTTCTTGTAAAGAGTAATAAGTTAGGGTAACCCATAGCGGTGTAGGAGTGCCATCTTTAGCTTGATAGCGATGCAATTCGTATATATTTTACACAATTTTGGAGTCCAACTACTCAAAATTACACAGTTTTTTAAGTGTAGAATCGATTCAATTTATTGATAGACAATGCCTTATATTTTTTTTGATTGTTTGGTACTATTATTTCTTTACTTGATATAGTATAATATTAAAAATTTAGAAGTCATGAAGAAAATATTTGTAACAGCAGTATTTGCTCTAGGTAGTTTGACAGCTTTTGCACAAGAGGAAGCCACATCGACCGTAGAAGAAAATGCAAGTGAGGCGATAGAGGCACAACAAGATGGTTTCGCCGAGGTATCTGCAGAGGAATTACCGGAAGCAGTTACTGCGGCCGTAGCTAAAAATTATCCAACAGCTTCTATTGATAAGGCTTATGTTAATGAAGATAAGCAATACAAACTGGAAGTTTCACTTGAAGACGGTACTTCTGGAACACTGTATGCAGACGAGAACGGTAACTGGATCGAAATGTAAATAACTTGAGTTATTTGTTTTGTATCAAGTTGGTTTGGTCAGAAAGGGGTTGTGTTTACACAGCCCCTTTCTTTTGTATGGAATTTTAAATAATAATACGATCTAGATTTTACTTTTATTTTGTGGGCAAAGGTCATAAGAACCAATTGAACTTTGACATAAAAAATGGTGCGGAGTTGTATTGGAGGATTTGAACTTGCGGTAAATAAATTTTGAACAGGCAGTAAAAGTATCTTGACCAGATGATCATCCTAGTTGAATCGCTCCGTATTTTGGCTGTCCTCTCACCACACTAAATTGGTGACAAGGAGGTTTCGTAACTGTGAAAATTTTACACGGTTTGGGGAACTTTACTCGTATCTACACAGTTCATAAATAAGCATATATTTTTAAATATCTGAAAATCAAACACTTGAATAATCATGCGTTTTTGGTATTATATTTTCAATGTATCTAGGGAAATTAATTAATAATTAAATTAAAACCAGAACATCATGAAAAAGTTATTTATCACAGCAGTTTTAGCATTAGGAAGTATGACAGCATTTGCTCAGGAAGAAGCAGCAACCGAAGCACAAGATACAGCAACTGAGGCTGTAGCTCAAGACGGCTTCAATGAAATCGCCGTTGAGGAAGTACCTGAAGCTATAACTACCATGATCGAGACCAATTATCCTGGCGCTACGATCAATAAAGCCCATAAAAACGAAGAGAATCATTACAAGGTTGAAGTTTCATTGGAAGATGGAACTACAGGAGCTCTTATCGTTGATGAAGAAGGTAATGCTATAGAGCAATAAGCTATAAATAGATGTACTGAATCGGGACATATACCGAATTTGTATAAAAAAGGGAGCCGCTATTTAGCGGCTCCCTTTCTTGTGTTTAAGGCAGTCAGCTACTCTTTTAAGATAATTTTTAAGTAGAAACAGCTTTCTTGTGGTATTTTTACGTATTACTTTTAGTAATGCAACGCTAGAACGCTTTTATGCCCAACCTTTTAATAATTGAAGACGATTCTGCTTTTTGTCAAATGCTGCAGAAGTTTTTGACAAAACGCAATTATGAAGTAATGGCTAGTTTCTCAGCTTCCGACGCACAGGAGAAGTTTAAAAACAACCATTTTGATGTTATACTGACTGATTTAAGATTGCCTGAATATGATGGCATTAAGCTATTGACCGACATAAAAACAGTTAGTCCGAAAACACAGGTTATTTTGATGACCGGCTATGCGGAGGTAGGTTCCGCGGTGAATGCCATGAAAAAAGGAGCTTTCGATTATATATCAAAACCTTTTACCCCGGATGAAATTGTTATGATCATCGAAAATGCATTGAAAGCCGAGGTTTCTTCACATTCCATTCAGAATGATAACAATACTACAAATCGTACCTCTCAGAAAGATACTAAAGCCGATAAAACGAACTCGGCCTATATTGTAAAGGGTACCAGCGAAGCATCCAAAAAGTTAGATGACTACATTAAGTTGGTGGCACCTACTGATATGTCCGTCTTGATCACAGGGGAAAGCGGTACTGGTAAAGAGGTGACTGCCAAGGCTATTCATGATAACAGTAAGCGTAAAGATTTCAATTTTATTGCGGTTGATTGTGGGGCCATACCGAAAGAATTGGCGACCAGTGAGTTTTTCGGTCATATCAAAGGTAGTTTTACCGGGGCCGTTGAAGATAAGATGGGCAACTTTGAGGCTGCCGATAAGGGCACCTTATTTTTGGATGAGGTCGGAAACCTGTCCTATGAGAATCAAATACAGTTGTTAAGGGCCCTTCAAGAGCGCAAGATAAAGCGCATCGGTAGCACAAAGGAAATTACGGTCGATGTACGAATTATTACTGCTACCAATGAAGATTTAAACAAAGCTGTAGAAAATGGTACCTTTCGCGAAGACCTATATCATAGGTTAAATGAGTTTTCCGTACAAATTCCTTCCCTAGAAGATCGATTTGAAGATTTGATGCTCTTTGCAGAAAATTTTTTGGATAAAGCGAACACAAGCCTAGATAAAAATATACAAGGGTTTACCAACGAGGTATGGGAAGCTTTTCGTCAATACCATTGGCCGGGAAATCTAAGAGAGTTACAGAATGTGATCAAAAGAGCGGTATTGTTGACCACTGGCGAAGAGGTTGAAATTCAGGCCTTACCAAGAGAAGTACTTCAGTCACGGGAAAAAGAGTCGGTCGCAGATAATTTCTCCAAATCGGAGTTCGAAAAAGACCAAATCATCAAAGCCCTAAAAAAAACCAATTTCAACAAATCAAAAGCGGCAAAGTTGCTTCAGGTTACCCGAAAAACACTTTATAACAGAATCAACCACTATAATTTAGACTTGTAGGCAAACGATTTTCCAATGCCGAAACGAGAGCTCGAACACTTTCCTTGAGCGCTTCCAAAGCCTTGACCAAATCATCTGGACCTAACGATTGAGGTGTCGCGATTTCCATGCGCTCCAATATTTCAACACAAACACCGGTTTTCAATTGACGATACATAGGTAGCATTCGATGTGCTACCTCATTCATTTGTTTATAATCTTTGTGGGATATGGCATTTTCCAATAGTGCCATATTGGAGTGGGTGTCGGACAAAAATGTTTGCAAGACCTCATGTATGGCTTCGTCGCTTTGTCCGAGAAATGAATAGATAATCTCAAGGCTGTATAGTGAAGATTCCGGATCTTTAATCTGTTGACCGGGTTCCTTGGCCCAGCCTTGGTCTGTAACGATACCCATCAATTTCAGCGTGGCTACGAGCTCCCCTTTTGAAAAAGGTTTCTGTAAAACTTGGGCAAAGCCCACACTGATATAGGCTTCTGGTCCAAGATCTCTACGCCCTGTCATCGCTACGATGGGTTGGTTTTTATAATGTTTATAATTACCCGACCGTAACTTCTTAAGCACTTCGAAACCGGTCACCTGTGGCATCTGAATGTCGGTAAGGACGATGTCGTATGCCAAATGGGAATCTCTTTCTATGGACAGGAAATTGGTATAGGTATGCACCGTAATACCCATACTTTCGGCTAATTCCCTTAGCATGTGCAACAGCGCCGTATCGTCGTCAATAATCAACATTCTCAATTTAGAAACCATATAAGGTGATTCTTGCGCCTTATTTAACTGTATTTCAGTAACTTCTAGAGGCAATTGGAGTGTGAAAGTACTGCCTTCGCCTAACTTACTCTGGAGGCTTAGATTTCCTTGGAGAAGCTCCGCGAGCTTTCTTGAGATGGTAAGCCCAAGACCATACCCGCCGAACTTTTTATCGGTATCTCTATCGGCTTGGGTGAATTCCTTGAAAATTAGATGCTGTTTTTCTCTGGCGATCCCAATACCGGTATCCGATACCGCAATTTTGGCGTGAAAGGTTTTGCCCTTTGCCCGTTCGAACGAAGCCACAACTTTAATAGTACCTTCTTCGGTGAATTTGAATGCATTTCCAATAAGATTCGTCAAAATTTGCCGTATCCTGAAGGGGTCTCCCAAAACAGTTTGCTCGAATTCGGGATCTACATCAAGTAGCAATTTTAAATTCTTATGGGCATTAAGTGCCTGAAGATTTTCAGCCGTTTCTTGAATGAGGTTTGCTGGTATAAAAGGAATGCGCTCGGTTTTTAACTTTCCTGCCTCTAATTTCGAGAAGTCGAGCAAATCGTTGACCAAGTTGCCTACATATTCTGAAGCAGACTTTACGTTTTTTATGTATCCCGATTGCTTCTTTGAGAGTTCCGTGCTCTCGAGAAGCTCTGAATAACCACTGATGGTATTCAAAGGAGTTCTTAAATCATGGCTTACCGTGGAAATCAATTGTTCGCGACTTTTTAAAAGAGATTCCGAGAATTTTTTCTCCTTTTCGAGTCTCATCCTATAGGTCTGTACTTTCCAGAAATCCCGGGTAATGAGAAAAGAAAAAAGTCCTACGATGGCAAAGCCCAAAAGGGCGGCCAGCCCTGCAATTCGTGTTGTTCTTCTCAGGGTTTCCCGCTTTTTGAGACTATTGTTATAACTACTTGCCAGTACCTCTCTTTCGAAGGCTGCAATAATATTTTGTAGTTGCTGTGAAAGCTCGAGGTCGTTTCTATTCATCTCAATCTCTTTTTGCGCAAGCGATCTTTGAGATCTGGAGTCTGCCAGTTGTGCCTTTCGCAACATTTCCTTAGAAACACTCAGAATTGAATCGACATAGTGCGCATTTTCGATGCCATCTGAATTTTTAGGGGAATTGGCACTGAAGAGCGCTGCTACCTCACGGAGAGATTCTTGTACTTTGGGAGAGGCCTGACTATAATTCGGGAAAAGGTTTTCGGCGGAAAATTTTCCCATAGATTCTTCAATTTTCTCGAATTCTTTGAGTGCGCGTTCCAGAAAATTATCCGGATTATTTTGCAGTTTAAGCTTTCTTAATTCCCGGTTGTTTTCAAGCTTTTGGTCTAACAGTAGTCCTAAGCTATCCAATAGGCCTTTTTGCTCCGAGCCCGACATTAATCCCCTTAATGTATCGATTTCCATTTGAATGGTATCGATTTTTAGGACGTAGGCATCATAATTTATCTGGCTTTCCCGCTGAAGTGCCAATTTCGAAAGGCTTTCGGCTTCGTAAATTTTGGTGAACAAAGTACTGGTCTTCAATAATTTCCTGTCATTGACATCTGCGGTTTCAGTAGAAACATAGGTTTTGATTTCGGTATAGACGAAATACCCTACCGCGGCTGCCAGAAAGGCTAAAATCATGTAACTGGCTATTATTTTGAGCGTGAACTTATTTTTAGACTGTGGTGATTCGTTTGTCATAAGACCCATCTGAGGAATATCTATTACTAAAAATACGTATATAAAGACGATAGGGTTGATAACGAATCGTTAATTATTACCCTACGTTCAGGGGACCGCTTTTTTTGAAGTAGGATTATGATATGTAAAATGCCGCACTTATCTTTGTGGCATCTCAAAGGGGTGCTTTTTGTTTTAAATACTCTTGGGCTTACATTTCTCATTCGATATTCCGAATTTGGAACACCAAGTGAATCTATTTAAAATTCAAAAGGCTGAGATTATACCCAATGAACCTGGGCGGGTAATGCCGCCAAGGGATCGCACCAAAGGTGTTACTTGGAATATCTATCGTCCTTAATTGGGCAAAAATCATTTTTAACTTAGAATAATGGCCCCTTTTATTCGTAAAATTTTTTTACGGATGATACCGCTCTATTCAAAATTCAAATTCAGATGGCCCCCAAAGTTGGGCGATTACATGCAATCGGTCAAAAAAGACCAAAAAAAATACTTAAGGAATCTTTTAAACTATATTGTTTTTTTCTTTTTACTTTCGAACGGGCTGTTGGCCCAAAATCATGCGACGGAGGAAGACACTATTGAAGGAACAAAAGTTGTTCTTGATGAGGTACTGGTGCAAGCCGTACGGGTTACAAACGAGTCTCCTGTGACGTTCTCAAATTTGACCAAGGAAGAAATAGCCCCCCGCAACTTAGGGCAGGATATTCCCATATTAATGAACTATTTACCATCAGTAGTCACCACATCGGATGCCGGGGCCGGCATCGGATATACCGGTATTCGGGTAAGGGGAAGCGATAATACCAGGGTGAATGTGACCATCAACGGTATTCCATACAACGACGCAGAGTCTCAAGGAACATTTTGGGTGAATATGCCTGATTTTGCATCTTCGACCCAAAGCCTACAATTGCAAAGGGGGGTAGGTACTTCGACCAATGGTGCGGCAGCTTTTGGGGCGAGTTTGAATCTGTTGACCGACGCCGTTTCAGAAGATGCCTATGCACAAATTTCCTCATCGGTCGGAAGTTTTAATACCCTGCGCAGCAATTTCAAGTTCAGTACGGGCCTCATTAACGATCATTTCGAATTTTCAGGACGATTGTCAAAAATAGATTCTGACGGATATATAGACCGGGCTTCCTCGAGATTGAATTCCTATTTTTTACAAAGTGCTTATAAAGATGACAACACTTTGATAAAAGCCTTGCTCTTTGGAGGTCATGAGGTTACCTACCAAGCATGGTACGGTACTCCCAAGGCACGTTTGGAGAACGATACCGAGGGTATAGCACAGTTTATTATAGAAAACGGCCTTTCGGTAGAAGAGGCCGAAAATCTCAGAAATTCAGATCGTAGGTACAACTATTATACCTATGAGAACGAGGTGGACGATTATAAGCAAGATCACTTTCAACTGCACTGGAACGAGGGTTGGTCATCTAATTGGAGCACCAACATAGCCCTACATTATACGCATGGCCGTGGATTTTTTGAACAGTATCGTGAAGAAGATGATTTTTCCACGTACGCTTTTGAACCCTTGATGGTGAACGGTGAAGAGGTCAACACCACGGATTTAATCCGACGTAGATGGCTCGTTAACGACTTTTACGGAACGGTGTTTTCGGCAAATTACGAAAACGAAAAGGTCGACTTTATTTTCGGAGGCGGATGGAACAACTATGACGGTGCACATTATGGAGAGGTCATTTGGGCCCGCTTCGCATCAGATAGTGAAATTCGAGATAAGTATTACGACAACGATTCTAAAAAGACGGACTTAAACCTGTATGCCAAAATGAATTATGATCTGGATGGACAATGGAAGCTCTACGGAGATGTGCAATATCGTAAAGTGGGCTATTCGGCGAACGGGGAAGAAACGGGAATGGTAGATGATACGTTCAATTTTTTCAATCCCAAAGCAGGAGTTACATTTGATTTAAATCGGAATAATAACTTCTATTTTTCATATGCAAGGGCCAATCGTGAACCCAATAGAAACGACTATGAGAACGGGAGCCCCAAGCCCGAAAAGCTGAACGATTTTGAACTGGGCTGGCGATACGTTTCTCCAGATGTACAGATAAACACCAATGTATATTATATGAGATATAAGGATCAATTGGTACTCACTGGTGAACTTAATGATGTCGGCGCACCGTTGCGGGCCAATGTCGGGGATAGTTACCGTTTGGGTCTCGAGGTCGATGCGAAGATTGCGTTAGGAAAAAAGTTTGTACTCCAACCCAACGTCGCCATAAGCGATAACAGAAATCTCGATTTCTTTTTCCAACGTGATGGTATGCTCCAAGATTTAGGAAATACCAAAATCGCCTATTCACCAAGTGTCGTAGCGGGCAATCGAATAGCCTATGTTCCTAATGAGGATCTACAAGTGGCTTTTTTGACCAAATATGTGGGCAAGCAATATATGGGTAATATCGATGCGTCGAGTTCTGTGTTGGACGGATACTCGCAGACCGATTTCAATGTACAGTATGCGATGGATACGCACGGTTTTGTAAAACAAATTGTGCTTTCGGGATTAGTAAATAATTTGTTCAATGCAGATATTGTCTCGAATGGCTATTTTTACACGTATGAAGATACCTGGAGTAATCCTTCGCTAGTAACAACTATTGAAGGGGCCGGTTATTATCCTCAGGCAGGAATCCATTTTTTGTTGGGTGCTAGCGTACAATTTTAAAATACTAACTTTATACGCCATTTGCGGCAAGTGTTGTGCTGGCATGAGTGCGCCAAAAACGTTGATAAGTATTGAAATTCATTCATATGGAGAAAAATAACCAAAAACCGATGCGCTGGGGCATTATTGGCTGTGGCGACGTTACCGAAGTTAAGAGTGGGCCGCCCTATCAAAAAACCGAGGGTTTTGAACTTACGGCCGTCATGCGGCGTAATAAAGATAAGGCGCAAGACTATGCACGACGCCACGGGGTGCCCAAGTATTATACCGATGCCGATGCGTTGATTGAAGATCCAGATATTGATGCGGTCTATATTGCGACGCCACCGGACAGCCATATGAGTTATGCCCTAAAGGTAGCGGCGGCTAAAAAACCATGCTGTGTAGAAAAACCGATGGCTCCGAGTTATGCCGAAGCTAAGGCGATTTTTGAAGCTTTTGATAAAGCCGATATACCTCTTTTCGTAGCGTACTATCGTCGTTCCCTTCCGCGATTTTGGAAGATACGGGAATGGCTTGAAAAGGGTGAGATCGGAAAAATTCGACATATTCGTTGGTTTTTGGGCAAGCCGCCAAATGATATTGATTCAAGTGGCAATTATAACTGGAGAACCGATGCAAAAGTGGCCCCAGGTGGATATTTCGATGATTTGGCCAGTCATGGACTCGATCTCTTTGCCTACTTACTGGGTAATTTCGAGAAAGTCGACGGTATTTCCTTGAACCAACAGGGCCTGTATTCCGCAAAAGATGCCTTTACGGCAAGTTGGCTCCATAGCGGAGGCATCACAGGCACGGGCACTTGGAATTTTGGGTGCCACCATCAGGAAGATAAAGTCGAAATATTCGGGAGTGAAGGCAAGATTGAATTTTCGATTTTTGAAGACCTTGAAGTTACCTTGAAGAATGGTAGTGGAGAGCAGAACCTGTTTATAGCTCATCCAAAGCATGTGCAAGAATTCCATGTCGAAAGCCTTAAAAAACACCTCTTGGATAACGAAGAGCACCCATCAACGGGTAAAACGGCATTACATACCAGTTGGGTGATGGATAGAATTCTAGGGGCTATTTAATGCAATTTGGAGCTTTTTTTTGGTCTTTTTTCGGGCAGGGCCATCCTTTCATTGAACGGATGATAACCATATGATCGAAGCAATTCAGGTGCCTCAAATACCCGTTTATACCCTCCACCAAGTACAGTTCGACCTTTTAAATTCATGTTTGAAAACTGCCCCGCCCTTTTTTAATTGGTAACTACAACAATAGTTCCATTTTGGGAAGCTCGATATTCGAGCAAATCATAATACCGATTACCATCGTCTGGACGGTTCAGTAATTGACCCGTAAAAAGACTGTATTCATAATCCTCACAAGAACAAGTTACCGTTTGCCCGTTGAGAGTCATTGTAGAACAATCGTTGGGGATATGGTTAGGACAACTGGCTTCAAAGGCCCGATACTGATCAAAATTTGATTTTATAACGAAAGCGCCACGAATGCCAACACTGGGATTGTCTATATAAACGGCGTTCCCGAGATTGGTCAAGGGACTGTAAAGCGGTAAATTGAGGTTGATATCAAATCGAAATCCGATTTCCTGTAGAAACGGGTTTCGATCCCCACGACTGTTATCGCAGGAGATAAAAACAAGGAACAAGCAGAAACTTAGAACACGGAGCATAGAACCCTTCGCATTTAGATGATGCCCGACAAAATTGAACAAAAAATATGTATATTTGCGTTAAATCCTCTCTAAAAAGCCGTATTTATTTTGGTCTTTGTAGAGGATTTTCCTATTTATTAAACATGGAAGTTATGAGTAAAGTATCATATTACACGGCTGAAGGATTAAAAAAGTTAAGGGACGAACTAAATCATTTAAAAGATGTGGAGCGACCTAAAGCTTCCCAAGCCATAGCTGAGGCCAGAGATAAGGGCGATTTGTCTGAAAACGCGGAGTACGATGCCGCTAAAGAAGCCCAAGGCCTATTGGAGATGAAAATATCAAAAATGGAAGAGACCCTTGCCAACGCACGGCTTATTGACGAATCTCAATTAGATACTTCAAAAGTCTTGGTTTTATCGACAGTGAAGCTGAAGAACCAGAATAATGGTATGGAAGTAAAGTATACTTTGGTCGCCGAAAGTGAAGCAAATTTGAAAGCGGGTAAAATTTCGGTGAGCTCGCCGATAGGTAAAGGACTTCTTGGAAAAAAAGTAGGTGACACGGCCGAAATCACCGTGCCCAATGGAACCTTGAAATTCGATATTCTTGAAATAACAAGAAACTAGTGCGGTATCCCTTAATGGCTTAACATGTTGTTGGACCTTACACTGTAAAAGTATAACCTGATTTTGGTAGCTATGGCAAGTATCTTTACGAAAATAATAAATGGTGACCTTCCCTGCTACAAAATAGCGGAAGACGACAGGTTCTTTGCTTTCTTGGATATCAATCCGAACGCAAAGGGGCATACTTTATGCGTTCCAAAGAAAGAGGTCGATAAGATTACGGATTTGGACGAGGCGACCTATATGGGCCTGATGGCCTTTTCCCGAAAAATCGCTTTGGCATTAGAATCGACTTTAGATTGTAAAAGGGTCGGCTTGACCGTTATAGGTTTAGAGGTACCCCACGTACATGTACACCTCATTCCTTTGAACAGTATGAAGGAGGCCACTTTTCAACATAAGGCCGCGTTCACAGAAGCCGAATTTGAGTCGACCGCAAAGGCGATTAGGGCTAAAATTGCGTAGTACTTTGTAGTGCGATGTAAACTCCCACGGCTACTACGGCAACAAGTACCAATACCAGTATCCAGAACAATGAAGTGAATTTTAAGGAGCCCCTTTTAGGGGTAGCCATCTTTTGGTAGTATTTGAAACTTCGTTCGATATCATCGGTCCAGCTTACAGGATAGATAGTCGTACCACATCTGTTGCATACCATTTTGTGCGTAATTTCGTTGGTGGTTTTATGAAACAGTTTGCCGTATCGGTGTTTTTGATAAAAGGAAAGCTTCAAACCTTGGTTAAAACATTCAGGGCAATTGTTAGTTAGTTCGGTCTCCTTCAAGACCTCCAGTTTTTCTTTTGCCATTTTTGTCGAATATAGTATCGTTGCATCGGTAATGTAAGAAATGTAATGTAAAATAGGTAATATTCAACTTTAAACTTGATCTAAGACCTTCAAAGATACCTGCATTATCGTACCGTTTTTGTTCGATGAGAGCACTTTTATTTTACCGTTGTGGTATTCTTCAACAATACGTTTTACGAGTGAAAGGCCCAAACCCCATCCTCTTTTTTTTGAGGTGAAACCTGGACTGAAAATCGTTTGGAAATCGCTTTTTGGTATACCGTGGCCCGAATCGGAGACCTGAATATGCACATATTTACCATCAGATAATATAGAGATACCGATATTGCCCTTTCCTTTCATCGCATCTATTCCATTTTTAACCAAGTTTTCTATGGTCCAGTGATATAACGAATGATTTAATAAGACCATCGTGCTTGTTGCCTTTGATTCGAAATCAAAGTGAATAAGTTTTGAACTTCTTACCTTGAGGTATTCAAAGGCTTCCTTGGTTTCAGAAACAATGTCATGCCGCTCCAGAACGGGTGAGGAACCAATTTTTGAGAACCTTTCCGTAATGGTTTCCAAACGTGAAATATCCTTTTCGATTTCGCGGGTAATTTCCGGATTAATGCTTTCGGTCTTTAAAAGTTCGTTCCATCCCAACAATGAAGAAAGGGGGGTGCCTATCTGATGGGCGGTTTCTTTGGCCATACCTGCCCATAGCTTGTTTTGTTCCGAGGCTTTGTTGGTTTTAAAGAAGAAAAAAAGAACCGCCCCGAAAAGAAAAATAATCAATAATAAGGCTATCGGATAGTATTTCAGTTTGTTCAAGACCTCTGAATTGCCGTAATAAAGTGTGGCGAGATGCTCTCCCTGTTGGTCGATTGAAATGGGGGTGTTCTCGTTTTGAAACTTTTTTATTTTGCGTTGAATATAGAGCGAGTCCTCGACCTTGGCACTTGACATGTTGTTGGTTCTCACCGAACCGTCTTTATTGACCAAGATCATAGGGGTCGAGGTATTGTTCTGAAAAACCTTAAGGTGTAGATTGCCCAGATCGGTATCTTCCGATGATTGCTGAAATTCGGATTGGGCCGTCGCCCAAATCTCCATCTTTAATCGCTCTTCTTCCTTGAATTTCCTGAAAAAACTATTGGTATTCCACAAAATTAGGCTCACGATAACGAACGAAGCTATCAGCAATATGAGATTTGAAGTTTTTCTTTTCGGATTGAAATCCATCCAGTATATATACTTTATAGCCTTTTAAGCTGCCTTACGACAACCTGATGACGGTCTCTTATCAAAGATAACGCAAAAGGCACGAAATTGGTACGTGCTATAAGTGGCAAACATCTATTAAGAATCATGAATTCACTATCTTTAAATACGCTTGGGAAAACGATCTCGCGCAACCCTGTCGCCTAAAGAAATCGCCAGTATAATTTGACTTTTAGCAGAACAAGGCGAAGGAATACTTGAACAGAATAAGGTGCTTTCTGTTGGGAAGGTATTACGAGTTAAATCTAATTAAATGAAACGGATACAATTATTCGAGTTTGAAGATTTCAGTTGGTTTCCTAGCGGTTTGCGCAACGGCATGACCAATCTCATTGCGGTACTGCACCGAATGATGGGCATAAGTGAAGTATTGGCCGATTGTATCGGAGAAGTGCTTCAGGAACAACAGGTATCTAGAATCGTTGACCTTGGCTCGGGCTCGGGTGGGCCCATGCCCGAGGTGCTAAAAATAATCCATGAAAAAAAAGAATTGGAAAATGTGGAATTGCTGTTGACTGATCTTTATCCAAATCCGCAGGCCATTAAAAAATTCGATCGAAGTGAAGGGGATAAAATATCTTATAGCGAATCACCTGTCAATGCCAAGGACTTGAAAAACGCACCAGACGGACTTTTGACCATGATTAATAGTTTTCATCATATGCGCCCAAAGGAGGCTCGTGAAATATTGGCTTCGGCCACTGAAAGGGGCCAGTCAATCTTGATTTACGAAATGGTTGAAAATAAAATGCCCTTATTTCTATGGTGGTTATTGTTGCCCCTTAGTTTAACAATATTGATCATTATGGTGTTCTTCATGACTCCTTTTGTAAAACCCTTGACATGGCGCCAGATATTTTTTACATATCTACTACCGGTTATCCCGATATGTTATGCGTGGGATGGGCAGGCTTCTATGCCCAGAATTTATGCATTAAAAGACATCGATCTGTTACTGGAAGGGCTGCCAACTGACAAGTATGTTTGGGAGCAGGGTTATCCCTTGAAGAAAAATGGGAAAAAACTTGGAACCTATTTAAAAGGGACACCACTGAAGCAGAATTTTTCAGGGTCTTAACCTATTTAGAGACCGTTTTTATGGAAGAAACGAAAATCATCGGCGGTTCATAACCTCCCAATATCCTTGATAACTTTTTTGGTTTTTTTAGGTTGATTATGTGATTAGCCCTATTTTTATGAACTTGATAATATAAAGAACAGCGAATATTTTAAGACATGGAAGTACAGGGAAAGATTAAAATGATTGGAGAGACCCAGACCTTTGGGAATAATGGATTTAGAAAGAGAGAAGTAGTGGTTACTACCGAAGAGCAATACCCCCAGCACTTGGCTATCGAGTTCGTACAAGATAAGACGGACTTGTTGAACAATTACCAGGTAGGGCAGAACGTGAAGATCAGTATCAATCTCCGCGGACGTGAATGGACAAATCCACAAGGTGAGGTCAAATACTTTAATTCGATACAAGGGTGGCGAATAGAAGACTTACAGCCTGAATCAAGTACGGACGGTATGCCGCCTGTACCACCCGTAGAAGCGTTTGAACCCGCAGATAATTTGAATGAGGAAGACCATGATGACCTTCCTTTTTAAGGTACCCTTTTACCCGTAGCTTTTTAGTCAGGATTAATAAAGCGAAAGGGCACTTTGTAAAAATACCGACCTATTGGGTTTTCGAATCCGATAGGTTTTTTGTTTTTTTACTACTTTTCAAATAATGATGTTAGCAGATAAAATAGAGAACGTTTTTAGAAAGTATCTGCCATCGCCTTTTGCCATTGCCATATTATTAACGCTTCTTACTATGGTTTTGGCTTTGGTGTTCACCGCAAATACAACCGACAATAACCATTTTGTAACCATATTGACCTACTGGGAAAGCGGTATTTGGAACAATGACCTGTTGGTTTTTGCGTATCAAATGATGTTGATATTGGTGCTCGGCCATATATTGGTGTTGAGCAAACCGATCGAATTGCTTATTTTGAAATTGGTTCAAAGTGTTAAAAATGGGGCAGGAGCGGCTTTATTGGTAGCGTTTTCAACCATGTTGGTAGCTTTTTTTAACTGGGGCCTTGGCCTCATTTTTGGAGCCTTGTTAGCTCGAAAGGTAGGGGAATATGCCCAAGAGCAGAATATACCGATAAATTATCCCCTTATAGGTGCGTGCGGATATTTAGGGCTTATGGTATGGCATGGGGGCATAAGTGGTTCGGCCCCGTTAAAAGTCTCCGAGTCGGGCCACGTTAAAAGCTTGATGCGAGATGTGATCAAACAGGATGCCCTCGAATCTTTGCCCAATACCATTTCCACGGCCGAAACCGTTTTCAGTAGTTCTAATCTAATAGTCTTTATACTTGTAATCGGAGTGCTTTCCTTTTTGGCCTTTCAGTTGGGGAAGCGTACCAAATCAACGTATACACGATTGTCAACCTATACATTTGTAGCACCATCGAAAGGTCCGCTCAAGGGGGCGGAGCGGCTAGATCGTTCTCTGTGGTTTGCCTTGGGTTTCGGTGTTTTGATATTGGGTGCGTTTGTAACACAATATTCAACGCTTTTCAAAACCTTGACAATAACCCCGAATATGCTTAATCTCTTTATGTTTGCCCTCGCACTTATTATGCATGGTAATATTCGGAGGTTCTTAAGTGCCCTTCAAGAGGCGATAGGGGATACAGCAGGTATTTTGATTCAGTTTCCCTTGTATTTCGGTATTATGGGGATTATGGTGAATAGTGGCATGATCGATACCATTTCCAGCTTTTTCGTCTCGATTTCGACCCAGACAACCTTACCAATCTATACATTTTTCAGTGCAGGTATTATAAATATCTTTATTCCTAGTGGAGGCGGTCAATGGGCAGTACAGGGGCCTTTGATCTTGAATTCGGCCTTGCAGTTGAATGTTCCTCTCGGTAAGGCGGTAATAGCGTTGGCTTATGGAGATCAGGTTACCAATATGTTACAGCCTTTTTGGGCATTACCACTTTTGGGTATTACAAAACTGAAGGCGAAAGAGATTTTACCTTATTCCCTTATCTTTATGATCGCCGGGTCACTGATCTATATTAGTGGCCTCGTCTTGTCTTAGTGGATGTACTCATTGATCGGTCCTTTCAGGAACAATAGGTTTATGATGTTCTTGAAGGGAAGGGCTTCACCCAAGATGAGTTGGAATAGTTTCCTAAGATTTGGTATTTTGAATTTAAATTTGATCGGAATGTCAAACCATTCTTCAAACCAAACCGTTTTTTTAATAGGTGAATCCCTAGAATTTCCTCCGGTTACAAGAGCAAATCCCGAAGGTCTTTTGGCCGTAGGTGGTGACCTTTCCGCCGAAAGGCTTTTACTGGCCTATCAAAATGGAATTTTCCCCTGGTTCAATAACGACTCCTTGATTCTCTGGTGGAGTCCTCCTATGAGAATGGTGCTATATCCAAAGAAAGTGAAGATTTCAAAAAGTATGCTCAAAGTAATTAGAAATGAACGCTTCGCACTGACTAAAAATGTTTGTTTTGAACAGGTGATACGTGCCTGTTCTATAATTAAAAGAACCGGGCAAGAAGGAACTTGGATTACCGAGGGCATGAAAAACGCCTATTTGAAATTGCATCAACTTGGGTGGGCCAAATCTTATGAGGTTTGGGAAGGCGAGACCTTGGTCGGTGGTTTGTACGGGTTTGATTTGGGGCATGTTTTCTGCGGCGAGAGTATGTTCAGTACCGTTAGCAATGCTTCAAAATTTGCTTTCATCAAGTTGGCTCAAGAACTTGAAAGAAGACAATATGCTATCATTGATTGTCAATTGCATACCCCTCATTTAGCAAGTTTAGGGGCTGAAGAAATACCGCGGGGTGAATTTATGGATATATTAAAGGCTCAAAAAGAGTGAAGTAAGTCGTCTTCTTCCATAATTCTCAGTTTATTTTTCATGTCATTTCTAAAACCTTTCTGAAACGATCTTGTTTCCACAAAGAGAAAGTTTGGGCGAGACTGATTTGAAGCTTTAAAAAATGTGGGATATGAAGGGTTTTCTCTGAAAGTTTGAACTTTTATAGAGGGAGCTGCGTCGCCAGACTTTGACGCAAAGCGAATACTGATGCACCATATCAGAGTCTCAGTAAAGGTCGGAGAAAAGTATAGGTAAAGTGTACGTTGTTCCTACGAAGAAATATTGAAATACAGCACAATAAGAATACTGGTCCTAATAGAGAACATGATCGTAATTTGGGGGTAAAGATTTTCTGATTTTCACGAAGCCACCTTGCGCGTCAAAGAGAATGTCGTACTGGCCATAATTTTTGGCTTTCTTGCCCGATATTATTAGCTTATAGAGGAGACTCGGAAGAAGAAGATTTTGAAAAGCATTTTTTAAGGTCGTCTCTATATCATTTTTGTCTGCGGAATAGTATTGTTGAATTTTGCGTATACGGTATTTTCTAAAACTCAAGGATAGGTATTCAATTATTTTGGAGAAGGAATCATTAGGGATGTCGACTGACCTTATTTCAATTTCAACACCTTCTAAATTATTCTTATTATCGAATGCGACACTATATTTTAATCGATCTTTCTTAAAATGTATTTCATACCTTGAGTTGGTACCATCAATCTCCCTATAATATCGTATTCGACGCGCATTTTCAAGCCTATCATCGAGATGGGTCAAGGCCTTTTCAGGAAACTGTGATTTTTTGATACGGTATTCCCGTTCGTAATGGTTTTGAGCGTGACCAAAAAGGACGGCAAATAAAGACAGGATTATAGTGGAAATTAATGGTGGTCTCATAGATCGGATGGGTAGCTTGTTATTTCAACGTAGATTGCTACACTTCATTGTATCTAAAGCAATTGATTTCATGATCGTTCACCATTCCTGTGGCCTGCATATGGGCATATACTACTGTAGAACCGACAAACTTGAATCCCCTTTTCTTCAAATCTTTACTAATAAGATCAGAAAGAGGGGTATTGGCCGGTGCATTTCGGTAATTCTTATGGCTATTTTTAATCGGCTTATGGTTTACAAACCCCCAAATATACCTGCTGAAACTTCCGAACTCGTCTTGTACCTTCATGAAGGCTTGGGCATTGGTCACAGTAGCTTTGACTTTTAGCTTGTTTCTGATAATACCTTCGTTCTGTAATAGCTCTTCTAGCTTTTCTTGGCTATAGTCTGCTATTTTTTGGTAGTCGAATCCGTCAAAGGCTTTTCTGAAATTTTCTCTTTTTCGAAGAATGGTAATCCAGCTGAGTCCGGCCTGAAAAGTTTCTAGTACCAAAAATTCGAACAGCGTGTCGTCATCTTTTACTGGAACTCCCCATTCGAAATCGTGATATGCTTCATAGAGTTCATCGCCTTCGCACCAACCACAACGATATTTTTTCATGGGTTATTTTTCAATAAAGATAGGCGATTTAGTAAAGTTAGGATATCTGGTATTTTTTTAACCACTATTTTATAAATTCCTATCGGAATGGGTTTCACCGGTTTTGCCCAATGGTATACTGGAGCTGCCATAAATTATAGGTGAATCATAAATCGATAAGGCACAGCTCCCAAAAGGAAACTGTGCCAAGAAAATCAACTAAATCAAGTTTTAAATCATTTGGCCAACGAATCGAGCCTCTTTTTTTCCGGCATTATGAGTTCACCTTTGACCAAGGCCTTTTCGAGATTGGCCTCTACTGTAGGATAGAACCTAAAAAAGTTAATACCGTCCTCTCGCTTTAAGGTTACCTTGGTCGTCCCGTCTTTTTTTGTAGCTACTGCCTCGACTATCAAGCTCTCGTTAAACAAGGCCTTGAAATTTGCCGTAGCTCCGCGCTTCATAATTATATTCCTTCTTGGAAAGTCGACATGTTGATAGTGCTGCCCTTCTGGTGAACCCAACACGATACGGTCACCTTTTGCGACCAAATCTTCAGAATTTTGGGCATTTGATAGTCCCGTGAATAAAAGTAGAGTTGTTATTATTGTCAATTTTTTCATGGTAAAAATGTTTATTAGATAATATAATCTGTCTTTTTTGCGAATATATCAAATTGCTTAAAAATGATTGTATGACGTCTGTTAAATATTAGTTAAACTATCACATATTAATAGTATTACTATTAGATTTGAGAGTAATATTATTAATATGTGAAATAATGGACTCTCTATTACAATCGATTACAATTAATATAAATGACAATATTTATTTGAAAGATCCAGAATCGTCGGATTTAGGGAAGCGTATCATTCAAGAAAGTATATTAATGATTGACAAGATGGGCTTTGAGCGATTCACCTTCAAAAAACTAGCTATCCAAATTAGTTCCACAGAAAGCTCGGTCTACCGTTATTTTGAAAGTAAGCACAAATTATTACTGTATTTGACTTCATGGTATTGGGGTTGGTTAGAGTATCGCCTGGTTTTTGCCACCCACAGTATGGAGGATATAAAACAGAAACTGACCAAAGCCATTGAAATGGTAACCAGGGCAACAGCTGAGGATTCCAATTTTTCACATATCAATGAAGTACTGTTGAATAAAATCGTAATCAATGAATTTTCCAAATCTTATTTGACCCAAGAGGTCGATATGGAGAACAAGAATGGGTACTTTGCAATCTATAAAAGATTGGTGAGCCGACTGGGTAAAATGATTCAAGATTTCGAACCCGCGTACGCTTATCCTTTTAGCTTGGCCAGTACGATTTTAGAAGGGTCGATGCATCAGCACTTTTTAAAAGAGCATTTTCCTTCTTTGACCGACTGCAACGATAAAACGACTCCGACACAATTTTTGACTGACCTAGTATTGAATACACTTAACCGGAATACAACACATGACTGAAAAAATAATGAGTTCTTGGCAACGCTTGTTGGGCTTGCTAAAACTAGACCGAAAAGATGTTTTTCAAATTTTTTACTATGCCGTATTTGCAGGGTTGGTCAACTTATCACTGCCATTGGGCATACAGGCCATTATAAATCTTATACAAGGCGCTCAGGTATCCACTTCATGGATTGTTCTTGTGGTTTTGGTAACCTTAGGAGTGGCTTTCGTTGGAGCTCTTCAACTGATGCAAATCAGAATTATTGAGAACATGCAACAGAAAATATTTACACGTTCTTCCTTTGAGTTTTCATATCGGTTTCCGAAAATCAAAATGGGAGAGCTGCGAAACTATTATCCACCCGAACTTGCCAATCGATTTTTTGACACATTGACTGTTCAAAAATCGCTATCAAAAATTTTGATAGATTTTCCGGCAGCTTTTCTACAAATAATATTTGGGCTTTTACTGTTGTCGTTCTATCATCCATTTTTTATCATTTATGGTCTTTTACTGTTGTTGCTCATCTATATAGTTTTCAAGTTTACGGCACAAAGAGGATTGGATACCAGTCTAGAGGAATCAAAATATAAGTATAGGGTGGCGCACTGGTTACAGGAAGTGGCGAGATGCATTGTTAGCTTCAAACTATCTGGGAAAACCTCACACGCGGTTGATAAGAACGATATATTGGTAGTTGATTATCTAAAGGCGCGCGAAGGACATTTCAGGGTACTGGTGTTGCAGTTCATACAAATGATCGGTTTCAAGGTACTGGTTACCGCTGGGTTATTACTAATCGGAGGGCTTTTGGTTTTAAACCAACAAATGAATATAGGCCAGTTTGTGGCGGCTGAAATTATCATTTTATTGGTTATTACATCGGTCGAAAAAATGATTTTGGGCCTGGAGACCTTCTACGACTTATTGACCTCTTTGGAAAAATTGGGACAAGTGGTCGACAAAGAGCTTGAATCCCAAGAAGGAGAGAAGCCTTTTAAGAAAGATGAAATTTTCACGGTAGAAATAGCCGAAGTTTCATATGAGATGGTGCGTGAAGAGAGCAAAATTATCGATAATGTTTCATTGACCATTTCACCAGGTTCGAGCATTTTGATACACGGCCCCATAGGTGCGGGAAAATCGACCTTATTGAAACTTATTACGGGGATTTTAGAACCTACAACGGGAAATATATTCATAAATAAAGTTCCTTTGAAAAATCTGAACCTTAATTATTACCGATCTTTTCTAGGGCAATCGTTGAGCGAAGAATCGCCCTTTGAGGGCAGTATTCTGAATAATATTACCCTTGGGGATACAACCATTGGTGTCGAACAGGTATACTGGGCCCTCGAAAAGACAAAACTCATTGACTTTGTCAAACGACAACCTAAAGGATTGAAGACCATGTTATATCCGGAAGGAAAAAATATACCCTTTACGGTGGCCAAAAAGATAGTGCTGGCCAGAAGTATTGTGAGAAAGCCGAAACTATTGGTCTTAAAAGACCCCTTGGATCAATTGCATCAAGATGAAATGGATGAAATTATGCGGTTTTTGTCCGATAGTTCGAATGGCTGGGCACTAGTCATTGTCAGTGAAAACCTAAAGTGGATGTCGTATTGCAAAAGAATAATTGCAATGGAAAAAGGCAGGATAATCAACGAAAAAATGAACGGCGATGCTTAACATATCTCCAAATAAATTAAGCCAAAAAGTCGATTTGAGCCATTTCAATTCCTCCAAAATAGTTTTTGGCAAGAAGCATTTTAAGCAATTCAACCGTTTTCTTTTGGCCTTTGCCATATCGTGTTTTTTGATTTTGTTCCTGCCCTGGACACAAACCGTGTCAGGCGTAGGATATCTGACGACACTGACACCTGGGCAGAGACCACAAACGGTTCAGTCGCCCATTCCGGGAAGAATATCGGAATGGTATGTGCGTGAAGGCGATTATGTGGAAAAAGGAGATACTATTCTCCATATCTCAGAAATAAAGAATGAATACTTTGATCCTGACTTGGTTTCACGTACCGGAAAACAGTTGAAGGCCAAAGAGATGTCGGTAGCCTCTTATAAAGAAAAGATTACGGCACTAGAAAGCCAAATCAATGCTCTAGATAATGAAAGGTCTTTAAAACTTGAGCAAGCGAGTAATAAATTGTTGCAATCCAAGTTGAAAGTAAAGAGTGATAGTATTGATTTTGAGGCAGCAAAAACCAATTTGGGGATTGCCCAAAAACAATATGAGCGAACCTTGCAACTCCAAACAGAAGGGCTGAAGGCCATCACCGATGTTGAAGCCAAACGCCTCAAATTGCAGGAGACCCAAGCTAAACTCATTTCTCAAGAAAACAAACTTTTGGCGAGCAAGAACGAAGTGGTCAATGCAGCCGTAGAAATCAATCGTGTGAAGGCTGAATACATAGATAAGATTTCGAAGGCCCGCAGCGATAGGTTTACGGCGCAATCAAATCAATTTGATTCCGAAGCGCAAGTGACCAAGCTGGAAAACGAGTATACCAACTACTCCATAAGAAATGACTTCTACTACGTGAGGGCCCCACAAAGTGGCTACATCAACAAAGCTATTAAGACCGGTTTAGGGGAAACCTTTAAGGAGGGAGAAGCTTTGGTAGGTATTATGCCTGCTGATTACGAAATGGCTGTGGAGACCTTTGTTTCGCCCATAGATATGCCCTTGTTGCATATTGGAGACCGCATTCGTATTCAGTTCGATGGTTGGCCGGCGATTGTCTTTAGCGGTTGGCCGAATGTTTCCTACGGGACCTACGGGGGTAAAGTAGTTGCTATTGATACCTTTATAAGCCCTAATGGAAAATACCGGGTTTTGGTCGCTCCCGATGAAAACGATTATAGTTGGCCCGAGGCTCTTAGGGTAGGTTCAGGGGCATCTACACTTGCCTTATTAAATGACGTGCCGATTTGGTTCGAGTTGTGGCGTCAGCTCAATGGATTCCCGCCTAATTACTATCAACCTCAAAATGCAACGGCCAAGGCCGAAACGAAATGAGTATGCGAAAATATCATTTCATTTTCATACTGTTGTTCAGTATAACGGTACACGCCCAGCAAGATTCCTTGGTGTTGGACTTCAAGGAATTCTTGGGGTATGTTAAAAAGTATCACCCGATTGCAAAACAGGCCCAATTGGCCATTCCTATAGGGCAGGCCAACCTTCTGAAAGCAAGAGGTGCCTTCGACCCAAAGCTAGAAGTAGATTATCAAAACAAAAAATTTAAGGGAACGGAGTATTACGACCGGCTCAACACTACGTTCAAAATACCGACATATTTTGGCATTGCTATCAAAGGGAACTATCAGCAGAATCAAGGGCAATATTTAAATACTGATGAGACCCTCCCAGACAATGGTCTCTATAGTGCAGGGATAGCGATGTCACTCGGACAGGGTTTTTGGGCCAATGAGCGCATGGCTACCCTAAAAAGGGCGAAACTTTTCAGGGAACAATCAAAGGTAGATCAAGACTTATTGGTCAACCAAGTACTTTATGAGGCTTCTATTGCTTATTTCGATTGGCTAAAAGCCTATAACCAAAGCCTTGTTTTTAGGGAATTCAGGGAGAATGCCTATATAAGGTTTTTGGGGGTCAAACAACGCGCCTCACTAGGTGATATTGCCGCTATTGACACCCTGGAGGCCCAAATTGCCGTACAGAATCGAATGCTGGGGTTACAGGAAGCCGAGTTGGAGCTGCAGAAAAAAACGCTTGAATTGTCAAATTTTCTTTGGATAGAGAACTTTCCCGTGGAATTACGGCAAGATGTGCTGCCCAATATGAATTTAGGTGAAGAAGTGGATGTTGCCTTGGAAATATTAGGAAAGCCGCTCAGCGAGTTTTCCATTGAAAACCATCCTAAGCTGCGCTCGATGAATTATAAAGTAGAAGGCTTGGTCATCGAGAAACGCTTAAAAGCGAACAAACTGCTTCCGAAATTAGATGTAGAATACAACCTGTTGACCGAAACCCCCGAATTGATTAATTCGCTGAATCCCGACTATTATAAAGGCATGGTGAGCTTCAGTTTTCCATTATTCCTTAGGAAAGAAAGGGGCGATTTGAAACTCGCTAAATTTAAGCTACAAGATGCGGAATTTGAGCGTGACAACGCTCAAGTCGAAATAAAAAACAAAATACTGGCGGTTTATCGTGAGCTTGATGCCTACTTCGAACAAAGTGAACTGGTCGGAGAGGTGGTTGATAATTATACCACGCTTTTAAATGCCGAAGAACGTAAATTCAGTTTCGGTGAAAGTTCACTTTTTCTTATCAACACAAGGGAGAGTAAACTGATTGAGGCCCAATTAAAGCAGACCGAACTACAAAATAAATACTTTACGGCGAAGGCAAAACTGTTCAAAAGTTTGGCCATTAACCCCGACTTACCTTAGTTATAATCAATGTTAGTTTTAAACTTGTTTTACGACGAATTTCTTTCATGGAAAATTAAAACAAATGACCCCGATTAAAATAAAGCACCTGACTAGAAAGAAAAGTCTAGTTGAAAGGGCCATTGAAGATGGCATATCCTATGTCGAATTCCGAAAGCTTGTAGGGAAACTCGTAAATTTAAATTCAAATACAGGTCTTGAAAAGAATGAGGCATTGGCCAATTATACCATGCTTAATGAAAAGCGAATGGCCCGATGGGACAAAACATTTAAGGTTCCAGAGTCGGTTCAGCAACAGTTGCTTCACTACGATAGGGAGATAACGTGGTTGGTCATTACGGAAAGTTGGTGTGGCGACGCCTCTCCGAGTTTGCCAATTATGAACAAATTAGCCGAATTGGCCCCGGGCCTAACATTGAAGATTGTACAGAGGGATGAACATCCTGAACTAATGGATGCATTTTTGACCCAGGGTACGAGGTCGATTCCTAAATTGATAATGATAGATTCTAAAAACCTCCAAGTGCTGGGCGAGTGGGGTCCTAGGCCTGCACCCGCTACCAAGATGGTGCAAGATTATAAAAACGAAAACGGAAAACTGACTGCGGCATTTCGCGAATCCTTACAAGTTTGGTACAATAAAGACAAAGGACAACGTATTGTGAAAGAACTCATCGAGTTGATCACCGACTAAAACAATTGCATATTTACCGTGCCTTGCCTTGAAAAATATAGGTTATCGTACCCTTTTGAGTCGCTTTCGAAGAAGAGCTGAATTTGGCTTTTAGGGCATAAGCGATGGCATTGTCTACCAAACAACCGTTGGAAGTATCCGAACTTTTAGCATTAAAATCAGCATCGATTACGCTTCCGGCAGAATTCACCTCGATATTGACGACTACCTTACCTCCTTCGATACAGGTATAGATAGGTGGGGGAAGCCGGTAACTGTTACGGTCGACTAAGGAAAAAGATACCGAAGTACGCCTTTTTGCAAGATTATTTGTGAACTCTTGTTTTTGGGCCTCTTTTTCACCCAATTTTTGTTTGGCTTCTTCGCGTTTTCTTTTTAATTCTTTTACACGTTCTGCATATTCCGAATCGGATAGACCATCAGGTGTATCGCTTAGCGCTGAAGATTCATGCTCGGCCATGATTTCTTCCAAGGTCTTCAAAGGCTCTGGGTTACCATAACTTGGTTTGGCCGTTTCGTTATAAGCCATATGGCTTTTTATGGGATCGGATGCTGCCAGTTGTTCTTCAAGCTCTTCCTTCTCTTCCAAAAGTTCTTCGATATCTTCCTCGAGGACCATTTCGACCACATATTCGTCATCATTGTCAGCACCACCCAAGTGAATATTGTATAGGCTCAATATCACGATAGCCATCGAGAAGACGGTAATTAATAATGATAGTTGTTGTCTGTTCAGGTTCATCTTAGTGCTATAACCCTAATTTTGGAAAAATATTTTAATTTTTCGGCAAACGGAAACTTTTGGATCCTATTCTTAATTATTAATGGATTTTCCGAGCAAATGCTCTTCAAAACTGACGGGCCCAAGAGCATTATCTACGTGATAACTCCCTATTTTGGTTCTTCGAAGCTGAGATAAATGGGCTCCACTCTTTAATAATACCCCCAAATCGTGTGCCAAAGATCTAATGTAGGTCCCTTTACTGCAAACTATCCTGAATTCGATTACAGGAAGTGCGATGCGGGTAACGTCAAAGCTAGATACAGTCACGGTTCTTGTTTTTACATCAACAGTTCTTCCCTCGCGGGCATATTCATACAGACGTTTTCCATCTTTTTTAAGGGCGGAAAAAATGGGGGGGCGCTGTTCTATTTTTCCAACCAGCTTTGAAGTTGCTTCTAGCACAAGCGCTTTGGTAATATGCGCAGTAGGGAAGATTTGGTCGATTTTAGTCTCCAGATCGTACGAGGGTGTGGTACCTCCCACCGTTATGGTTCCGATATACTCTTTCTCTTGACCTTGAAGTTCGTTGATCTTTTTGGTGAATTTTCCTGTACAAACGATTAAAAGTCCAGAAGCAAGAGGGTCTAGGGTGCCTGCATGTCCTATTTTTATTTTCTTTACATCGAATTTCTTCCGAATCACCCATTTCAGTTTGTTTACTGCTTGAAATGAAGACCAGCCTAAAGGTTTATCGATGAGCAAAAGCTGTCCGCTAAGAAAATCTTCCTTGGTACGAATATCCATAAAACGAGCTATTTCATGAGAATTGTTAGGGTTTGGGCCTTTTTAGACCCAAAAGCCATAGGCAATGGCAATAAGACCTACAATGAGGCAGTAGATTGCAAAATAGGAAAGTTTGCTTTGTTTGACAAGTCGAATCATCCATGTACATGCCGCCAGTCCTGAAACAAAGGCTGCGGTAAATCCGACAATCATGGCCATGTTATTCTCGGAATGTGCATTGAGCTCCCCTGAAAGCAGGTTTTTTCCGATTTTTCCGAGGATCAACGGTACGACCATCAAAAAAGAGAATCGGGCCGCTTTGTTCTTATCGACCCCAAGGAGTACCGATGTCGAAATAGTCGCTCCACTTCTCGATATACCGGGAAGCATGGCAATAGCTTGTGAAACACCTATTACAAAGGCATTGTTATAGCTTACTATTTTTTCAGTGTCTTTCGCTCTATCCGCAAAATACAGTAGTACCGCGGTTATGAGAAGCATCAGGCCAATGAATTGAACATTTCCCCCAAAAAAGGCCTCTAATTGTTGCTCAAAGAAAAGACCGATCAACGCGGCAGGTAGCATCGAGATGACGATTTTTAGCGAAAATTGGGTTTCTTCGTTCCATTTGAACTGAAAAAGACCCTTTAAAATTTCCCATACGTCTTTACGAAAGACTACAAGGGTACTTAAGGCGGTGGCAAAATGTAAAACAATCGTGAACAGTAGACTTTCTCCAGCAACCAATTGATCTCCCAAAATAGCCTTTCCCAATTCTAAGTGCCCACTTGATGAAACGGGTAAGAATTCGGTCAGTCCTTGTATTATCCCTAAAATAATGGCGTCGAGTGTGTCCAAATTATTTTTTCTTACTGCCCAGGTTTAACAAAATGGCATAGATTTCTATACCGAGACCTAGAAGTACGAGAGTAGGGGCTAAGCGTATTCTTCTGAAACTGTAGATGTCTTCGTTAAAAACGGTAGGGTCGTTACTTCCGCCCCCTGCCATAAGAAGGAAGCCTAGAGCAATACAAGCGATTCCCAAAAACATGAAGACATAGTTCTTCTTTTGGAAAATGAACTCTTTTTTTAGTGTTTGTCCGTTCTTTTTTTTCATGCCGTAAATTTAACGAAGATCTGTTGAAAATATTCTATAGTAAACAAGTTTAAACTTTTATTAACCCAATCAAGGCTTTCAAATACAAATGCTATTTTTAATATCATTTTTTGAGAAGGTGAAAAAGCACTAATTAAAGGGGCACTATTTTATCCCTTTGATTGATTAGAATGTGACCCTTGAACTCATCCCTTAAAAGAATTATCATACGTTGCACCTGTATAACAGTTGAAATTTCAAAAGTACTTAAAAGGTTTATTTTTTTGGATAAAATGTATTCCAACGCGGTGAGCAATGGATCTTGAGTTCTGGTGGTCTTTGGCGGAAAAAACAATCAATAATACAACTGATCGGTTCTCAGGTTCAAAAAGCGCTGTGTCGCAAAAAAAGTACTTACAAGCGAAATAAGGATACCCAATACAAAAATTCCCCCGAACAAAATACCCAGTACTTGAATATCGTCAAAAAGCAAAAGTTCGGGAAAGGTTTTATCAATGTAGAACATGGCTCCTCCCAAGGCCAAAATTGAGAGTAGGGCACCTAACATTCCTAATTTTACGTTCGTCCAGATGAAAGGTCTTCGAATAAAGGTTTTAGTGGCCCCCACCATCTGCATGGTCTTAATGATAAAACGTTTTGAATAGATCGACAAACGGATGGAGCTGTTGATCAATAGCACAGCAACAAAGGTGAAAACGCCACTGACCACCAATACCCAAAAACCAATTCTTTTAACATTTTCCGTGAGTAGGCCCACTAGGGGTTTGTCATAACTTACTTCTTCCACAAATGACTTTGCGGTTAGGTTTTTTGAAATTTCCTCAATTTTGTCAGGTGTTACAAAATCGGCGCGTAATTGTAGGTCGATAGAATTTTTCAAAGGATTATACCCTAAAAAGTCGAGAAAGTCCTCTCCAATCTCCTCGCTGTGCTGTTTGGCTGCCTCTTCTTTCGAAACATAGATGACCGATTTGGCATGTTCGGTCTGAAGCAGGCTCTTCTGTAGCTGGTCGACCTCAGAATCTTTGGCTTCGTCTTTCAAAAATACCGAGATGGTAATCTGCTCTTTAAAATGGTCCGCGAGCTTTTTTGTGTTTAAGACCAAAAGACCCAAGCCTCCGAGTAAAAATAGTACCAAGGCGATACTCAACACCACCGAAAAATACGATGATATCAATTTCTGTTTTTGGTACTGTTCGAAAGACTTGCCCATATTTGTGTATACGGGCGTAAATTTAGGAAAGTAAATTGAATAAACTTATTTTTGCCCGACATTGAAAAGAACCTGGGCACATGCATTACGATTTTAGGAAAATAGAGAAAAAATGGCAAAACTATTGGGCCGATAATCAAACCTTTAAAGCAATCTCTCCAGAGACCGGATTGAAAGATGAAGGGCAAAAACCAAAGTTTTACGTGCTCGATATGTTTCCTTACCCTTCGGGTGCGGGGTTGCATGTAGGGCATCCGTTGGGATATATCGCCAGTGATATCTATGCAAGGTATAAGAGACATAAAGGGTTCAATGTATTGCACCCAATGGGCTACGATTCTTTCGGTCTCCCGGCGGAACAATATGCGATTCAAACAGGACAGCATCCGGCCATAACCACTGAACAGAATATCAAAACGTATAGACGCCAGTTAGACCAAATTGGTTTTTCCTTTGACTGGAGTCGTGAAATTCGTACCTCAGATCCTTCCTATTACAAATGGACCCAATGGATTTTTATTCAATTGTTCAATTCGTGGTACAATAAGACTGCCGATAAGGCCGAGGATATTTCTGTGCTCATTTCGATTTTCGAGAACAAAGGCAATACTTCTGTAAATGCGGCTTGTGATGAAGATACACCGAGTTTTACGGAAAACGATTGGAACGGTTTTTCCAAAGTCCGAAAGCAAGAAATACTATTAAAATACCGATTGACGTATTTGGCCGATACGGAGGTAAATTGGTGTCCGGCACTAGGTACCGTACTTGCCAACGACGAAATTGTCAACGGCGTATCGGAACGTGGAGGGCATCCTGTCATCAGGAAAAAGATGACCCAATGGAGCATGCGTATAACGGCCTATGCCCAGCGGCTTCTTGACGGACTCGAAAAAATCGATTGGCCACAGCCTTTAAAGGATGCGCAAAAGAATTGGATCGGCCGGTCTAAGGGGGCAAGTGTTACCTTCAAGGTTCAAGGGGGCAGTAGTGATTCAAAAGATCAGGTGAAAGAGGATCGGGAAAATGAAATAGAGGTTTTTACCACGCGGCCCGACACGATTTTCGGTGTCAGTTTTATGACCTTGGCCCCAGAGCATGAACTGGTTCCAAAAATTACTTCGGCGGCTCAGAAAGATGAAGTCGACGCCTATATCGAGACTACCGCAAAACGTTCCGAGCGAGATCGAATGGCCGACGTAAAGACCATTTCCGGGGTATTCACCGGTGCCTATGCCGAACACCCGTTTACCAAAGCGTCCATTCCGATTTGGATCGGAGATTATGTATTGGCGGGCTATGGTACAGGCGCGGTCATGTCAGTGCCCTGTGGGGATCAACGTGACTATGATTTTGCCAAACATTTTAATATCCCTATTCCCAATATTTTTGAAGGGGTCGATATTTCCGAAGTAGCCTTTGCCGATAAGGAGCGTACCATCATCACCAATTCTGAATTTCTGAATGGTCTACGCTATAAGGAAGCTACAACAAAGGTCATTGCCGAATTGGAACGTATAGGTAGCGGCAAAGGGAAGATCAACTACCGCTTGCGCGATGCCGTTTTTAGCCGTCAACGATACTGGGGAGAACCGTTTCCAGTATATTATGATGCAGAAGGCATGCCCCAAATGATCGATGAGGCCCATTTGCCCATAAAGCTGCCCGAAGTCGAAAAGTACTTGCCTACTGAAACAGGGGAACCTCCTTTGGGCAATGCCACACATTGGGCCTGGGATAACGAGGCCCATGAAGTCGTCTCCAACGACTTGATCGATAACAAAACGGTTTTTCCGTTGGAACTAAATACGATGCCAGGTTGGGCGGGAAGCTCCCAGTATTTTAATCGTTACATGGACCCCCATAATGACGAGGCCATTTTTTCGCGGGAAGCCATCGACTATTGGCAAGATGTAGACCTTTATATCGGAGGTAGTGAGCATGCTACAGGGCACCTTTTGTACAGTCGTTTTTGGCAAAAGTTTATGTTCGACAGGGGTTGGGTGCCCAAAGACGAATATGCCAAAAAGCTGATCAATCAGGGGATGATTACGGGCACTTCGGCGATCGTTTACAGAATTAGCGGTACCGATAAATATGTAAGTTTAGGTTTGAAAGATGATTATGAGGTGGAAGAGCTTCGAATTGATGTTAATTTGATAAATAGTGCAGATGAATTGAATGTTGCTTCCCTACGAAAGTGGCAGCCTCAATTTGCCAATGCTAAATTTGTTCTGGAGGGTGGTAAATATATAGTTGGACGTGAAGTTGAAAAAATGTCCAAAAGATGGCACAATGTAGTTAACCCCGATGCCATTTGTGAAGAATACGGGGCCGATTCGCTGCGTCTGTACGAAATGTTCTTGGGGCCCTTGGAGCAGTCCAAACCATGGAATACAGCGGGTATTACGGGTGTCCACTCCTTCTTAAAGAAACTGTGGAAGCTCTATCATTCAGGTGAAGATCAGAATTTTGAGGTTTCCAATGCGGCCCCTTCGAAAGACGCGTTGAAAACGTTGCATAAGACGATCAAAAAGGTGGCCGAGGATATCGAAAACTTTAGTTTTAATACCTCAGTGTCGACCTTTATGATCTGTGTGAACGAGTTGACCTCCCAGAAATGTACAAGTAGGGCCATTTTAGAGGCTTTGGCGGTTTTGGTATCACCCTATGCGCCTCACATTGCCGAAGAACTGTGGCAAAAACTAGGGCACGGTGACTCGATTTCCACAGCGCCCTTTCCGACGTTCGAGGAGAAGTACGTGGCCGAAAGTAGCAAGGAGTACCCGATTTCTTTCAACGGTAAAACCCGTTTTACGCTTGAGCTTCCCTTAGATATGGATAAGGAAGAAATCGAAGCAGCGGTCATGGCACATGATAAGACCCAGCATCACTTGCAGGGTAGAAACCCTAAAAAAGTTATTGTGGTCCCTGGTAGGATCGTCAATATTGTAGGATAGCTTGAGGTGGTAACCTGAAAGAGGTTGATTGTTTGATATAGGCATTTAGCGATTGTTGTAGACCTTGGTGATGGACAAATGGGTATCACTTTTAATAGATAAAAGACATTTTGGCAGTGATTTTCAAATTTACTTAGGCAAATCCATTTACTTTAGCCGTGGCTAGGTTTTTGCTCTATTCTTATCGAATTGCCTTTGGCATTCCAAAATTTAAAGTAGCCTAAAGGTGATTTTGATTATATTTAAATAACTAAAAAATAGAAACGTCATGATGGGATATTATATATTGATAGGTGCGATTGCGCTGGTAAGTTGGCTAGTTAGCAGTAAACTAAAAAGCAAGTTCAAGCATTATTCAAAAGTACATTTGCGCAATGGAATGAGCGGTGCAGAAATTGCCGAGAAAATGTTGGCAGACCATGGTATTCGAGACGTAAAGGTAGTCTCTACGCCAGGAATGCTGAGCGACCACTATAATCCTAAAAATAAAACGGTCAATTTAAGTGAAGGAGTATATAATCAACGGAATGCCTCGGCAGCAGCCGTTGCCGCACACGAATGTGGTCATGCGGTACAACATGCCCAGGCTTACGAATGGTTGACCATGCGGTCAAAGCTAGTGCCTGTAGTCAGTGTTACCTCGGGTCTTTCGATGTGGGTCGTATTTGGCGGACTTATGTTGGGAGCCGCGGCTGGCGTAGGGCTTGGTTATTGGGTAGCCGTAGCTGGTCTGGTCATGATGGGCTTAGCGACCTTGTTCAGTTTTATTACCTTGCCCGTAGAATACGACGCGAGTAATAGGGCCTTGGCTTGGTTAAAGGCTAAAAATATGGTTACCCCAGAAGAATATAAGGGTTCGGAAGATGCCTTGAAATGGGCCGCTCGCACCTATTTGGTAGCGGCCATCGGCTCATTGGCAACCTTGGTATATTGGGGGCTACAAGTTTTTGGTGGTAGGGACTAAAGCTTTGTGGAATGAAAGTGAAAACCCGTTCGATTTACACGAGCGGGTTTTTTTATACTTGGTAATACGAAATTAAAAAGGCAAAGCCCTATTTTTATAGGAATGGGAGAAACAAGAAATTACGGAATGAAATACATGTTATATGCTTTTTGCCTTTGGTTAAGTATACCCCTTAATGCTCAAAATACTGCAACATTGAAAGTGGACTATGGAGTTGAAGATCCTTCCCTGCGGCAGATTATGGATTTTGAGAATATAAGTGTGCATCGCGTGGAACTCAATGGAGATAACCTCGTCGATAAAAATTATGTACTGACTTTGGAGGAATATACAAAAGGTCGCCTAAAGGGGAGCACGTTGTTATTCGATAGTTCGGAAGCGAATGCTTTTAAAATAAAGCGAAATAGCCTGTCTTTTACGGTTATTTCGAAAATCACTGAACGCAATGAGTTTAAAATCGAGCTTTATTTCAATGGTTTTCGCTCGAAGAAATCCTATTTTGATCTAAAAATTACCGATTATGCCTATGCCTTGAAGGATTTTTTGGGCGCACAACAGGAAATCGATGTTCCCCTTGATGGATTTAGCATCTTGGCCCTTATTACCCCTACGGTACATGCTGATGGTTCAACTTCCTACTGTGAGGTGGCCCAGTCGAACGTGGCTCCTGAAGCGTTAGGTGAGGAATATCAAATGCCCCAGAACTTTTTGCTAAAGATGAAAATAGAGTGATCGGATGAAGTACCTGCCTCGTTGGTGGGGGGCTAAATGGTGATCTGGCGGTCAATTTGCTGCGCCAACGAAATAAAGGTTTCGGTTCTTGAGACGCCTTCGATTTGCTGAATGTCTTTGTTGAGTACGTGCATTAAATGTTCGTTATTTTTACATAGAACCTTGATCAAGATTGACCAATTGCCTGTTGTGTAATGGCATTCGAGTACTTCCGGAATTTTTTCGAGTTGTTTCACGGCAGCAGGGTTACTCATGGCCTTGTCCAAATAGATGCCAATATAAGCCATGGTCGTGTAGCCCATGGCTTTAGGGTTGACTATGAATTTTGAACCTGCTAAAAGGCCTGAAGATTCCAGTTTTCGCAAGCGTTGGTGTATAGCCGCTCCTGAAATACCGATGTTACGGGCAATTTCGAGAATGGGTTTTCTTGCATCGGCCATTAAAAATCTGAGAATCTTTTTGTCGATACCATCAATTTTAACCTTTTCGTTATCCGATTTCATCTTTCTTGTTTCAAATTGATGGTAAAAGTACGGATTTGACTGAAATTTTACTTTAGTAACCATCCCAAAAAGGGTTCATTACGGAATAAAAGGTTCTGATGTTAGAGTTAACCAACGGTAGAATCTGGATTATACCCCAGATAGGGTACGTTGTGTTCCTGAAAGCTGATACCATATTTTTTAAGTTCGGCCAGGATAGGATCGTACACTTCTTTTCTGATTGGAATCTGTACCCCCGGCGTGACGATTTTTCCGTTCAAGATAGCCAACGTAGCCATCGCGACAGGTAGACCTACCGTCTTGGCCATGGCGGTATGCATTCTGTTTTCACCTATTACGACAGTATTGGCATCGATTTGTTTCTTTATGCCGTTTAGTTCATATCCGAATTTATGGTACATGACAATCATGTCTTTATCAGAAGGCCCTAGGGTCCAATTATCTTCCAGGATTTTTTGAAGCATTTGAGCAGGCGTAGCATTTTTTAGTGCTATTTTTTTTGTACTATCGAAAAGGTTGAGTTCCAATAACTTTTCCCACATGATGTCATCTTGGTCTATTTTAAGATAGTGGCGTAATTTTAGTTCGACTGAATCTGTAGGGGAATAGGGCAAAAAAAGATTTACGAATTCTCTATATGACATACCTTCGGAGTTCTCGATGGTATAGCTATCATCGGTCATGCCGAGCTGTACAAACATGTTCCAAGCCTTCGAAAAACCAACCCTACGCATGGTGCCACGATATAGGGTAAGCACATCTTGAAGGCCATAAGCTTCGCGATAGTTCAGTGAATCGCGGTTAGCGTACCCCTCGAATCTTCCGAAACCTTCAATGTCGAAAAATTCGGTACGCCGAAATAAACGATGATAGGGGATGTATTTATAAGTGCCTTCTTGAATAAATTTGGCCGCTCCACCTTGACCGGCAAGCACCACATTTCGGGGGTTCCAAGTAAACTTGTAGTTCCAGAGGTTGTTGTCGCATTCAGGGGCCACCAATCCGCCCGTGAAAGATTCGAACAATAACATTTTACCTCCTTCTTCTCGTATACGGTCAATAATCTGCATGGCACTCATGTGATCGATTCCCGGGTCAAGGCCTATCTCATTCATGAATACCAATCCTTTTTCTTTTACTTTTTCGTCAAGGGATTTAAGCTCTTCGCTTACGTAAGATGCGGTCACAAAGTGTTTTCGGAAATCGATACAGTCATGGGCAATTTCGATGTGGAGTTTGGCGGGAAGCATCGAGATTACGATATCGTGGGATTGTACGTGTTCCCTTCGACTTTTAATATTCAAGATATCGAGCTGTGCTACGGTACAGGCAGTATGATTTTTGACACCCTCAGGAATATGGCCGATATCAATATCGGCGATGGTCAAAAGAAGGTTTTCCGAAAGTGCTTTTTTTAAAAAATAATCGAGCAGGTATGATGTTGATTTTCCCGCTCCCACAATAAGTATCTTACGGGGCATTTAGTTTCGTACTTTTATCGAATTCAAAATCAGTGGGTATTTTGTATTTTAATACTAAGATATCGATTGTTGTATCCATAAAAAAATACGAAGTTTAAGTTATGAACAAAACAATTATGCTTGTCGGGATTATTCTTGGTGGGCTGGCCGTAGTTTTGGGCGCCTTTGGTGCTCATGGACTTAAAACCTTAGTAGGACCAGAGGCCATTGAAACCTTCGATACTGGCGTAAAATATCAAATGTATCACGCGCTTCTTTTTTTGATACTGGGAACAATGAAACAATTGCCCGAGTCACAGAAAAAGCTAGTTTTTTTCTTACTTGCTTTAGGAGTGGTTTTGTTTTCGTTCTCCATCTATTTACTGGCATTGAACGGTCTTTTCGAATATGATTTCAAGCGTATTGGCCTAATAACCCCAGTGGGAGGAACCCTAATGATTTTTGGATGGTGTGTGTTCGGATATCGGAGTTATAAGTATTATGGGTAAATAGGTGTATTGAAGTGCATTCCAAGTGCCCACGCATTCGATCTACGGCTATGGATTTCAATTAATAATTCTTAGGATGATATACTCAATGTCGGATATGGAAGTATCTTTTTAGATTATCGGGCCATGACTAAATTTTATAAAGGAAGACTGACCTACATGATGTTCGTGTAACGCAGTGAATCGCCAAACAACGGCCTATCTCCTTCGTAATTAGTATATAGACGCTTGTCTTTATTTCTTATTGACCGTGGTGATGTATTTCTGAAGTGCCATGGTCATTGAGGGTGTTTCAGGTGTAGGAGCCTTGATGTCAATACGAAGGCCAGCTTCCGTAGCCGCATTTATCGTTGAATTCCCAAAAACCGCTATTCGTGTGTCGTTCTGTTCAAAATCAGGAAAATTGTGTAATAGCGATTCTATGCCAGAAGGACTGAAAAACACCAATATATCATAATATACATCCCTCAAGTCAGAAAGGTCACTGATTACGGTCTTGTAGAAGATACCTCTCTTCCAATCGATACCTACCTCGTTGAGTATTTCGGGAATGATTTCTTTTAATGCATCGGAAGATGGCAAAAGAAATTTCTCGTTTTTATATTTTTTGAATAAGGGCACCAATTCTTGGAAATTACGTTTGCCTACATAAATTTTTCGTTTACGATAGACCACATATTTTTGCAAATAATAGGCGACTGCTTCAGATTGACAGAAGTACTTCATCGAATCGGGCACCTTAAAGCGCATCTCTTCGGCAATGCGGAAAAAATGGTCGACGGCATTTCTGCTCGTCAATATAATTGCCGTAAAGTTCTTTAGATCTATTTTTTGTTGACGTACGTCTTTTGCATTCACCCCCTCGACATGAATAAAAGGCCTGAAATCGACCTTGACCTTCTCTTTGTCGATAAGCTTCGAGTAAGGGGAGTTTTCCATTTTCGGTTCTGGCTGAGAGACCAAAATCGTTTTTACTTTCATCATATAAACCTATTGTTTAAGATAACTGCCAATGATAATGAACGGAGAGATTTCAAGAGCGCAAAGGTACAAAATAAAATAGAAAAAGTAGTTGGTAATGAATTTTTGATGATTCCTTAGCATTGTGATCCAACCAGCTACGTTAATTAGGAGAATAAGAAAAATAGCTATGAAAACAACAGGTTTTGGGTCCTTCAGTACATAGGCCAATAACATATTTGCAATAAACATGATGATGCCGCTATAATTGAGATAGGATAATTTTTTAAAGATAAGCTGACTTATAATCTTACTGGACCCAAAGATGAAACCATTGGCCAGTTGTACCGCGATTTTTAAAATCACAAAAATCGTTATACATCCCAATAGTACGGGATACATCAAAGGATAAGGGTTTACTTCGGTCGAAAAAAGGACATCTCTTGCAAAAAAAACGAAGAGTGCGAAATTAATAATTTGAAAGATGGTGAAAAAGATGTGGAACCAATTGAACAACTTTTCCTTTTTGTTGTACATGAAAATATACTTGTTGTTGAATGGAAGAATAATAAAATTCATGAACCTACCATAGAATAAACCTTTTGCAAGTACCAAAAATAGTAGGCTAAGGAGTAAGACTATAGTTATCCAATCTGAGGTCTGTGCGGTTCTAAGAATTGGCTCCATTACTTAATACTTGTAGTTTTTCCGTTGATTCCATAGCGCAATCCATTTTCTGAAATACCTATTCTGATGAAATTGGGGTCATGCATTTGAGGTTTTGGAAGCTTGAACGTAAAAGCGACCGTGTCGTTTGGCGGAAGCTTTGAGGTGTTTGGATTCACAGGTTTTGGATTAATACGCCACCTTTCCTTTTTCGATTTATTCTCCGTCATGAACGACACATTGAATCGTAGTTTGTCAAGAGGTATCGAATACTCATACGGATTATAGACCTTAAACGTATTTTCTTTTCCAATTTTCACGGATTCTGGGGATGCAATTATGGTTTTTAACTTTCTATAAGGTTCAAAATCATCAATATATTTTCCGTAATACATAGTGCTATCGCTTTTGGGCAGGATTAAATCTGCATCAGCAGCGCTTTTTGAAATATAAAGTATTTTTTTGTGGCGGACCCTTTCTTCAGACCCATCTATGGAATATTGGTTTCTTCGATAATGATCATTATTCAGCGAGAAGGTGGGCACCCCCGTGTAGAACTCGTACATCGGGGCGTTGCGATATGAATTTTCAAAAACGACAGGGGTATCACCAATCTTCAAGTGAAGATCTTTTACCCATTCCTTATTGCCGTGTGTTTCGTAGAAGATAGGAGAAATAGGCTCATATACCAAGCCTATTCTAAGGTATAGAATAATGAAGATATTGATTAGACCCATGCGAAAAATCCATTTTCTTACAGTCTCGTCCTGCATCATAAAACGAAAGGTGATAATCGCCAAAGGAATAGAAATAGCAATAATCCACTGGGTTTGTATACGGCGGTTAAAGCTTGAAATAAAAAAGAAAATAATTATTCCGTAAGTGAGATAGGTCAATGCTTTCGTAAATTGATCTGGTTTTCTTGTTTTGAGTAACGACCAATAGATCCAAGGACAGGTAAAACCAAAGATAGCTACAAGATTCACGAAGAAGCCCAAAGTATACTTCGTAAAGTTATATGGATCGTTGGGGCGTTCGAAAAGGTGATAGTTTACCGTCACAAAGTCGTTTTGATACAGCCAAATGAAATGGGGTGTGTAGCAGAGAAGTGCTACGATTACTGATAGCCAAGCATATTTGTTGGTGACTAACCTGAGGTTTGATATGAGCACAAACAGAATTACCAACACCGCATGGTATTTGCTGTACATTAGTGCGGCCATTACTAAACCTAGTAAAACGGCCCAAAGAGCTGTCGAGTGTTGTAAAAAGTGTTTGTAGACCCATAAGAAAAGAGCCGTAAAAAATAGTAAGGGCGTGTCGGGCAACGTAAAAAAACCGTAAGCATTGAACAATGCCATGGAAAACACCAGTACAAAGAAATGAACGATGTACTTCTTTTTTTGTGGATTGTCGATCGTTAGCCAAATAAAGAGAAGCGCACCAACTGAAAGGATGCAACTTACCAGCCGAACCCCAAGTTCCCCATTGAATAAAAGCGTTCCTAGTTTCACCATCAATGCGACCATTGGGGGGTGGTCGAAATATCCCCAGGCCAAATTTTGGGCGTAGTACCAATAATAGGCCTCATCAAAAATCAAGGGTGTGCAATAGGATTGTACCACGTTCACCAAGAAAACCAAGCCTAGTAGCACTAAAAATTTTCGAGGTAGTCCGGGCATAATGGTAGATGAAAACGAATCTGCAGGAAAAGTTTTATTAGAGTTTGTTTTAACAACGTTCAAAATTACAAATTCTGATATGCTAATATTTAAAAATTTCACAATAAAAGGTCTCCCATTTTCAAGCAATCATTAAAATACTATTTTTGCCCAAACCGAAACAAGTAGATGTCAGACAGTTTAGTCATCATACCTACCTACAATGAAATTGAGAATATCGAGGCCATATTGAAGGCCGTTTTTTCATTGAACAAGAATTTTCATGTGTTGGTGGTCGACGATAATTCACCGGACGGTACTTCTGAAAAGGTGACGGCCATGCAAAATGACTTTCCCAATACACTTTTTTTGGAGACGAGAACAGAAAAGTCAGGGTTGGGAACTGCTTATATTCATGGTTTTAAATGGGCCATAGCAAGAAAGTATGAGTATATTTTTGAAATGGATGCCGATTTCTCGCACAATCCCGAAGATTTGTTAAGGTTATATAGAGCATGTGCGAATGGTGCCGATGTAGTAGTGGGTTCTCGATATAAAAAGGGGGTCAATGTAGTGAATTGGCCATTGTATCGAGTTTTACTTTCGTATGGGGCATCGTTTTACGTGAAAATTATTACGGGAATGCGCATCCATGATCCTACGGCCGGTTTTGTATGTTACAGACGTCATGTGTTGGAGAATATCAATTTAGATTCCGTACGCTTTATAGGGTATGCCTTTCAGATTGAAATGAAATTCCGGGCCTACCTAAAAAATTATACCATAGAAGAGGTTTCCATTATCTTTAGGGATCGGGTAAAGGGGAAGTCAAAGATGAGTTCCTCAATCATCAATGAGGCGGTGGTAGGGGTCTTTTTGATGAAGATGAGAAGTTTGTTTCAAAAAAGTGGGTTTTAAACATGGGAAAAATACTTCTTAAAAATGCGAGGGTAGTCAACGAGAACAAAATTTTCGAAAGTGACCTTTTGATCGACGGCCCTTTAATTTCTAGAATCGAAACCGATATTTCCGATGATCGGGCCGAGGTAATCGATGTTAAGGGAAAATACCTTCTGCCCGGTGTTATTGACGACCAAGTTCATTTTCGCGAACCTGGCCTTACCCATAAAGGTGATATTGCTTCCGAGAGCAGGGCCGCCGTCGCAGGTGGCATCACTTCTTTTATGGAGCAGCCAAATACTATTCCGCAGACCACGACGATTGAAAAGCTTGAAAAAAAGTTCGATATCGCCGCGAAAACTTCGTTTGCCAATTATTCTTTTCTTTTTGGGGGTACCAATGATAATTTAGAGGAATTAAAGCGTTTGGACAGGAAGGCCTGTTCTGGAGTAAAGCTCTTTTTGGGATCTTCAACGGGCAATATGTTGGTCGATGACGAAGCGGTCATTGAAGCAATTTTCAGGAATACCGAAATGGTAATATCAGTGCATTGTGAAGACGAACATACCATACGCGAAAATTTAGAGAGGTACAAAGCACAATATGGCGACGATATTCCTATAAAATACCATCCTCGAATTCGCAGTGAGGAGGCCTGTTACCTCTCTTCCTCAAAAGCTATAGGGCTGGCGAAAAAAACGGGCGCACGTTTACATGTTTTTCACCTTTCTACGGCGAAGGAGACCGACTTGTTCAGAAACGATATTCCTTTGGAAGATAAAAAGATTACCGCTGAGGTCTGTATCCATCATTTGTGGTTTTCAGAGGTCGACTACGACAGCAAGGGTACGCTGATCAAATGGAATCCGGCGGTCAAGAAAGCTTCCGATCGTGAGGGCTTATGGAAAGCTTTGCTCGATGATCGATTGGATGTCATTGCCACCGATCACGCTCCCCACCTGTTCCAAGAGAAAGACGACGTATATACAAAAGCGCCTTCTGGCGGGCCTTTGGTTCAGCATGCGCTTCCGGCCATGATGGAGAAATATCACGAGGGCATCCTCCCCTTGGAAAAGTTGGTCGAAAAAATGTGCCATAATCCCGCAAAACTTTTTCAGGTTGAGAAAAGAGGGTATGTACGAGAGGGTTATTTTGCGGATTTAGTCATTATTAGTCCAAACGACCCCTGGCAGGTGTCAAAAGGTAATATTGCGTATAAATGTGGATGGTCACCTTTTGAAGGTAGCGTTTTTCGCTCTAAAGTAACGCACACTTTCGTCAATGGTCATTTGGCCTACCAAAATGGTGAAATTTCATCGTTTCGAAATGGGCAAAGACTCACTTTCGACAGATGAAAAAATGTAGAAAGCCATACTAATTAATCATAGAGGATGCCTTTAGTCAAGAAATATCTGTCTTTGAAAAATAGTTTCAGTTTCGTACTGATTGCTTTTTTCATGTCCTGCAATGAGCAACTTATGGAAAAACCCGACCGGCTTATCCCTCGCGACAAAATGGTATCGGTGCTAAAAGATCTGGCACTGGTCAATGCGGCCAAAACTACAAATATTACCCGGTTGCGTGAGAAGAACTTAGACCCAATGGTCTACGTGTTCGAAAAATACGATATTGATAGTGTTCAATTTGTCGAAAGCGATCGCTATTATGCGTCATTGCCCGTAGAGTACGAAAAAATTTATCAAGAGGTAGAAGCGGAAATCCAGAAAGATATCGACGTGTTAAAAGAGGCAGAAGCCCGGCAGGATAGTTTAGAGCGATTAGAATATGAGGCAAGGCAGGCCGAGAGAAAAGCAGCAAATCAAGCCGCTACGGATTCTCTTCCTTGAATTGGGCACAACTAAAGCGGATTGGCCCGTCAAGCGGGGTAAACTCAAAACCTAAATCTCTTTTGGTCTTTTGGGTGTCATATATTTCCCTGTTTTTTAAAGAGCGTATAGCGTTCTTGGTAATTCTTCTTCCACTTTTAAAAATCAGGTTTCCGAGCCAATCGAACCAACGGCCGATTTCCAATTGCCAGAATTTTAATTCCTTTGTAGGGGGAGTGATTTCGAAAACCTTACATATTTCGCCCAATATCTTTTTGTAAGTCCAATTTTCGCCCACTGCGATATAGCGTTCATTCTTAATGTCTGATTCCATCAGGGCTATCATCAAACGCACCACATCGTTTACAGCTACAAATCCTGTACCTCCCGGAGGGTGATATCGATGTCCTTTTTTGGCAATTGAAAAGAGCTCGCCGCTTCCCGAATCCCAGAAACCAGGCCCTATGATTACACCCGGATTTACCATGACCACCTCAAGACCTTCCTGAGAGCCTCGCCATACTTCCATTTCTGCGGCCTGTTTGGTAAGACCGTAGACGTTGGCCTCATGGGGCGTCCAAGGGTTCTCTTCGTTCGTTTTGGCTCCATCCATGCTTTTTCCGATAGCCCCCACGGTACTGGCATAGCATAGTTTTTCTATGGAATGGGTAATGCACAGATTGACGATATTGGCCGTGCCCTCTGTATTTATTTTTTGAAGCTTTTTGTAGTTCGCCGGGTCGAAAGAAATAAGTGCGGCCGCATGATAGACATGGGTGACGCCCCTAAAGGCCTTTTCCAATGCTGGAATATCATTGATATCGGTCTCTACCCAATCGATTTTTTTAAACAGATAGGGTGCATTTTCCCGATAGTAACCGAATACTTTTTCGACCCTTTTAAGATCGCTCTCCTTTCTATGGATGGCCCGAACCGACGGGTAATTTTCAACCAATTGCAATAAAAGGTGGCTGCCTAGCAAGCCCGTACCTCCCGTAATAAGAATCATAGTTCAAATTTAAAGAATCGTTTTGGATAAATTCCCCTCTTATGCTCGGGAGACTCCGATTTACTTTTATCTTTGCTCGATATATTTACAAGAGACGATATATGGTTACAAATTTTGTGGATGAATTGAAATGGAGAGGCATGTTGCACGATGTCATGCCTGGAACGGAAGATCATCTTGCCAGTGCTATGCAAAGTGCATATTTGGGAATCGATCCCACGGCCGATTCCCTTCATATAGGTCATTTGGTAGGCGTAATGATGCTACGGCACTTTCAATTGGCCGGTCACAAACCCTATGCATTAATCGGCGGTGCTACAGGAATGATAGGTGACCCTTCTGGTAAATCTGCAGAACGTAATCTTTTGGATGAGCCTACTTTACGGCATAACCAAAAGGCTCTGAAGGAGCAACTTTCTCGATTTTTAGATTTCGATAGTGCTTTGGAAAATGCGGCAGTTTTGGTGAACAATTACGATTGGATGAAGGATTTCTCTTTTCTCGATTTCATCCGCGATGTTGGCAAGCATATTACGGTAAATTATATGATGGCCAAGGATTCGGTAAAGAAGCGACTGTCGGCCGAAGCCAAAGAAGGCATGTCTTTTACCGAATTCACCTATCAACTTGTACAGGGCTATGATTTTCTTTATCTCTACCAAAAGTATCATTGTACCCTGCAAATGGGGGGTAGCGATCAATGGGGAAATATTACTACAGGAACCGAACTTATCCGCCGAATAGGCAATGGTAAGGGATATGCCCTGACTTGTCCTTTAATAACCAAAGCGGATGGCACAAAATTCGGAAAGACCGAAAGTGGAAATGTGTGGTTGGATTCCGAACGAACATCCCCTTATCGTTTTTATCAATATTGGCTCAATACTTCTGATGAAGACGCGGAGAAATATATCAAGATATTCACTTTTCTTTCCAAGGAAGAAATAGAAAATCTAGTGGAGGAACATCAAAAAGCACCTCATTTAAGAGCCTTGCAAAAACGCCTTGCCGAAGATATCACTACCATGGTACATTCGGAGGAAGAGTTAGTTAATGCACAAAAGGCCAGCGACATCCTTTTTGGTAAATCGACTTCCGAGGATTTAAAAAAATTAGATGAGAAGACCTTTCTAGATGTTTTTGATGGAGTTCCCCAAGCCAGCATGACCAAAACGGAATTTGAAAACGGATTGGATATGATCGGGGCGCTTGCTGACAAAACCGGGTTTTTGAGTTCCAATAGTGAAGCAAGACGCGAGTTGAAACAGAATTCTATTTCGGTGAACAAAGAAAAGGTTGGGCAAGGCTATACTATTACAGCTTCTGATTTAATCAACGATAAATACGTGCTACTGCAACGAGGGAAAAAGAAATATTTTGTGCTCGTAGTCGATTGATCGATAATGTGTATCTAGCTCAATAAATTAGCGATACCTGCGTTACCAAAGAAGAACGCTTTACAATCCAGATAGATTATGCGTGTTTTTTTGATCTTGCTTTTCTTTGGTTTTGTCACCTTAGGTTGCGATAAGATTGACGATCTTACCAAATTCAATATGGAGTATGCGACCGAGGTCACAATTCCATCGTCCACAGGAATCGATTTACCGTTTGACCTGTTCACTCCCGAAATGGAGACCAATTCAGAATCACAATTCGAGGTGAACGATACCCGAAAAGATCTTATCGAACAGATTAAGCTTACCGAGTTACTCTTAACGATCACTTCACCGTCAAATGCCGATTTCAGTTTTTTGGAGTCCATTGATATCTATATTTCGGCCGAGGGACTAGATGAGATAAAAATCGCTTCGGAAGCAAGTGTCGACCCCGATACCGGAAATACTTTAGATGTAGATGTAATCGATATTGATATTAAGGAATATATCAAAAAAGACAAGTTCAACCTCCGTTTGAATACGGTTACCGACGAGGTAATGAGCACGGATCATAAGATAGAAGTACATTCTATATTTTTTGTGGATGCCAAGATTTTGGGGATATAACCCATATCGCTTGAGCTGGCCAATGACCATCCGGGATAAAATAGCATCGCGTTATGCACAACCTTTTTCGTTTCGGCTATCTTGATGGAAAACGGGTATGAAGTCAATTGCACCGGTATTCGTTGCTTTTCTCTGCTTTTTTGGTTCTCTAGGTTGCTCGAAAGAGGATAGTGGGCATAACTATGGGAACTAATTGTTGGAACTTGGCATAGAAGTGTCGATTACGCGGACCAAGACCAGTCACGAACGGTCGAATGGACTTTTAAGGACGATGGAACCATGGAAATCGTTTTTATGAAGTTCCAAAGAAGTACCGGTGATTTTCTAGGATATAGTTATGTAAGCATTGGCGAATATTCTCTTGCCGATACCCATATTTCGATTTATAATGTAACTACCTTCTCCCACAGTTTTGATGGAGCCGAATGGATTGAGGATGCCGAATACCTATCGGATAAGGAGTCTTTTTTTCAAATAGAAGGCAAGGACCTTCAATCGAATAAAGAATTGGACGTTGATTAGATTTTTTGTGATGATACATTTGACTGTGTTGGGTCTGAGACGTTGACAAGACGCTAAAAACGGGTCCGCAGACCCTATCCGGAGTTATCCTTACCTATCGATTTCTCTTTTATCGGTCATATGCTACATAGAACATGGGAAATAGTATTGGATTTTCTCAAAGCATCATTAAATTACAGCCCCGAACATCGGAATGATCAAAACGGCCCAGTACTTCAAAGCCGCCATTGACGTTGACTTTTCCTAAATCTTGGGTGGCGATAAAGGAACAGGAATGCCGATTGGCCAAATCTATAATGTTAAGTCCTCCTGTTTTACCGATGGGTTGATAGCTTAGGGGATCTTGAGTGCTACGTATTTTGACATTCATCCATGGCGGGGTCTCAAAAACACCATTGCCTTTTGAGTAGGCTTGTGAAAGCAATTCGGTCATACCATATTCGGAATGAATTCGGTCGATCCCAAACCCTTTCTTTAGACGGTCATGAAGTTCTTCGCGAATAAGTTCCTTTCTGCGCCCTTTCATGCCACCGGTCTCCATCACTATGGTGTGGCGAAGTTGTAGTGGGTATTGCTCGACCATATCCAAGAGGGCAAAGGAGACCCCGATCAATAGTGTTTTCGTTCCACTGTGCTCGAGCTTTTCCAGTTTGTCCCGCAATTCTGCCATATTATTGAGATAGAAACCGCTTTGTGGATGACCGCTTTTTACGATCAAGTCTTGGACCATATATACCAAGGAAGAACCTTCCCTTTCGAGATAGGAGGGCAAAAGAGCAAGTACACAGTAGTTCTTTATGGCGCCATAGAAGTATTGAAATCCTTTGCTATAGCTTTTTTTATAAAATTCCAGGTCCTGAACAAAATGCTTACTGGTTTGACTTCCGGTAGTTCCGCTACTACTGAATACGATAACGCTCCGCTCTTTCCCTGAAATGATTTTGTGGGTCTTAAAAAATGAAATAGGTAGAAAGGGAATATCATCGACCTGTTGCACTGAACCTGCATTCTTTTTCAAATAATCACAAAATTGGCGGTAGGTTGTATTCCATTTATATTGATAGTTAAATGTTTCCAAGGCTCTGGCCTCAAAATCCGTTTGCGAAGTAATATTAAATATAGACTCAAAGGCCATTGAACTCAATTTAAGACTTTAAAAATAATCATATCACTTACGTTGAAAGTAAAGAAAGGTGATAAAGACCCATTTGGAAGAAAAAAAATTGACTTCTTGACAATTTCGGGGAAGTCTTTTAACATAAGACAACGCAAACCGTTAATTTTTACTAAATAACAGGTGCATTTGCCTGTAATTCTTGGTAATGCACTTATTACCTGTACCTTTACGAAAATAGCTTCGAACAAAAGAAGCTTAATTTTTAAAACTAAATTTACATTATGAGTCAAGTAAAGAATAATGATACGGTAAAGGTACATTACACGGGGAAGCTAAACGACGGACAAGTATTCGATAGTTCGCTGGAACGTGGGGAACCCTTACAATTCACCATGGGAAAGGGTCAACTTATTCCAGGCTTCGAAAAAGGACTTCTTGATATGAAGGTAAAAGAGAAGAAAACGATAACCATACCTAAAAAAGAGGCTTATGGAGAACCAAAAGGAGAGTTGATCCAAGAGGTGCCTAAAGAGCAGTTGCCTGCAGACCTAGAACCCAAGGTCGGTATGGGACTCGTATCACAGACTCAGAGCGGGCAAGAAATTAATTTGATCGTAAAAGAAGTGAATGAAGACACTATCGTAGTTGATGGTAACCATCCTTTAGCTGGTAAAGACTTGGTCTTTGACCTGGAAGTGGTCGAGATTCTTTAGTCAGAATATACTATAATTTATACCGGTAAAAGTCCTTCTCTAAAAGAAGGGCTTTTTTTATTTAATTACCAGTTTTCGGGTAATGGTTCTCTGGTTTTCGGAGATTTGCAAAACATATACTCCTGGCGACAATCTTGAGATGTTTAAATGCGAAGTTTCGATTTGATCTCTAAGTACCACTTCACCAAATACATCATAGACGAGAATTGTCTTGATATCATTATCTTTTGTTATCACCTGCACCACATCGCCGAACGCTGGATTGGGATACAACTTAAAATCCGCTATTTCCTCATTTTTTTGATTCTGAAGGGTTTGGGGCTCTTGGGCATAGAGCATAGTAGAGAATACAATGAACAGTGCAAAGTAGATAGGTCGCATAAGTATTGATTTGGGATCAACAGTATAAAAGTAACTACTCCATCCAATTTCAAGACGAAATTGTTGTGAAATTCGACAAATTGTACGTGTACGGAAAGGGCCAGACCGTTCATCGGTAAATTTGGCTATTGGGCGACCATAGAAATCGGTGATTTTCAGAGTGTAATGGCAATAGAGGCGAAAACAAACCTAGTTGCCCTGGTTAAAATTTTTAGACCTAAGAATCTAGGGTGATCTACTCGTTGCTGAGATTTAGAGAAGCGAAAACAGTACTACTTTATAATAAGTTTTCGGGTGGCCACTTTGTTGTTCTGATAGACCCGAAGTACATATACCCCAGCATCCAGATTGTTTAAAAACAATTCAACTCCGTTGAGTTTAGTGTCCAACACTTGGGTACCCAAAACATCGTAGATAGCTATTTGTTTGGGCGAATTATCCATGGTACGAATAAAGACTTTACCTTCCGTAACGGGATTTGGATATAGTTTGAACCCCTCGATATCCCCGTTGTTTCGGGCATCTTGCCCAAACGCAAAAGAAACGGTCAAAAAGGCTACAATGAGGTAAAAGTGCTTCATGTAATAGTGTTAGCAAAAAATATACCACAAATATACGAAATCTTCGTTTTCATCGTTGCAACGATTGTACATATGGACTGAAAAAAAGGTTAAAATACAAAAAGCCCGGCATAAGCCGGACTTTTTAAAAGGTGAAAAGGTTTTTAATGAGGTTTAATTCACTCCAACGGTCCATCCTGCGCCCCATGTGGCAACATCGGTTGGAATGCCGTTTCCAACACCGGTGATAAAGTCGCCCTCCACTGGAGTTGTTGCTCCAGTTCCGGCATCACTGTTGAAAGTTGTCGTAATATCATTGAATGTTACATCCACGGCGTTCGAGATGTCGTTTATAATGGCGTCAACAGTTAGCGGATCGTCAATATCGAAGGCCTCATCAAACCCTTCTAGATAAAGATTGTTAAAAACAGCTTCCGTACCCCTTCGAAGTCGAATCGCTTCAGCCCCCTGCGCCGATCCGATACCTATTGCGGTAAAATTGTTCAATGTCGGACTTGAATAAGGGGTGGCTGAATTGTCATCTTCGTTGCCATCGGCTTCGATGACCTTATCAGAATCAGCACTTGTCTGTACGTACACATCGGTCAACGTTCCTCTCCAACCTTCGGTCCAGTCTACAGAATCGTCTTGGGCGTTGGTTATCACTATATTCGTGCCACTTACCGTTCCACCAAAAAACTCCACGCCGTCATCAGCTCCCTCATTGACCTGAATATATTCTAAGGTGGTACCCGAACCTACTGCATAAAAGGAGATACCGTTGAATTCAGATTCTGAATTTATGGCCGCTCCAGTATACTCCAAGACCATATAACTCAGGGTGCCTGAGTCATCGGCATCTTCGGTACCACCGTAAGTGAAGTTTCCGACTTCTGATGTCGCGGTACTGCCAGAGTTGATAGTGGCATTGCCGAGTATGACCAGACCGCCCCAATCACCCGCTGCGGGTGTATTTGCGTTTGAAGTCATCACAATAGGATTGGCCGCAGTGCCTTGAGCTTCTATAGTGGCCCCTTGAAGAATGGCAATATAAACATCCGTTCCACCGGCGTTGGCCCTTATTTCGGTTCCTGCAGGAATGGTCAATGTAGTCCCTGACTGCATCACCAAAGCACCTGAAAGCGTATAGGTGGTGCCGGCATTTAATGTGATATTCGAAGAACCATCGCCCAAATCGGTAAGCTCGGCAGATGATGTGGCCGGTTCGGAAAGTGTAGACCAGCCGCTGGACCAAGTTGAAACATCGGTACCCGTACCGTTGGAAATGCCAGTAAAAAGATCAGCTTCGGTAGCCTCGGTTGAATTGCTGCCCATATCGCTGACCAATCTTTTGGTAACATCTATAAAAGTAATATCGGATACGGATGTCGCATCGTTCAAAATATGGTCGATGGTGGTCGGGTCGTCAACATTAAAACCTTCTTCAAAACCTTCCAGCAAAACATTTATAAAGGTAGCTTCTGTTCCTCTTCTTAATCGGATCGCTTCAGCACCTTGGGAAGATCCGATACCGACCGCCGTAAAATTTGTAATGGTAGGCGATGAAAGTGGGGTAGCCGTATTGTTGTCTTCATTTCCGTCTGCTTCGATCACCTTGTCTGAATCTGCGGTTGTCTCTATGTATATATCGGTAATACCACCTGTCCATCCTTCGGTCCAATCTAACGAATCGTCTTGGGCATTCCTGAGAATAACATGGGTAGCTTGCACCGTACCACCGAAGAATTCGACACCATCGTCAGAGCCTTCATAAACCTCAACGTAATCAACGTTGGTTTGACTTCCTATTCCATAGAAGGAAATTCCATTGAATTCCGATTCCGAATTGATGGCTGCACCGGTATATTCCAAACGCACGTATTGTAAGTTGCCCGAACTGTCAATGTTGTCTGTTCCACCGTAAGTAAAATTACCTACTTCAGAGGTTGCCGTGGCACCTGAATTGATGGGCGCTTTACCAAGAAGTACCAGTCCGCCCCAGTCACCAGCTGAAGGTGCGGCGTTGTTAGAGGTCATGATAATCGGTGCCGATGGTGTGCCAACAGCTTGAATCTTTGCATCTTGTAATATGGCGATATAACCGTCGGTACCTGCGCTTGATTTTATTGTGGTACCTGCCGTAATTGTCAACGTCGTTCCACTTTGCATGATTAGTGGACTTGTCAGTAGATATTCCTCATTCTCACCGGAACCATCCAAAATCAAATCAGCAGTCTGTTCTCCGCCAATTTCCACTATAGTAGATTCACCACCGTCAGGTGTTCCACCTTGGCCGGTGCCATTATTTGTGGTATTGGTAACATTGAATATAATGTCACTCGAGTCGTCTTCACAGGCGATAAAAGCCGAAAGCATGACGGTTATTGCAAAAATTTTAATTGAATTACCCATGATTCTTGATTTATATAATTTTAAGATGTTAGTATTTGCATTTGACATTAGTAGGTATATTTCAAGCTGACCCCAATGGATATACCCCTTTTAAACGTTTCGATATCTACGGTGCCGTCATTGGTGTTCTCTTGAACAATTTTAATAGTCGGGTCGAAAATGTTCGAAGCCTTTAGGTTGATTTGAAAGTTTTCACCTATTGAATTCAACCATGAAAGGTTCAAGGTGGGAACAGCTTTTTCTATTTGATTGCCACGCCCTGAAGATCCCAAAGCAAATATTCTATCGTAGAAATAACTTCCTGATACGGTCAATGAAGTATCATAATTTTCGTAATTTCCTTTATAGGTGATATCGCCATTTACCAAAAAGGGGGATGCTCCCTGAAGCTGATCTTCCGTGCGGTCGGGAAAGCTCGCTGTGAAGATGCCATCAACATCCCCTAAATCTTGATGGGTATAGAGGTATGCCGCATTCGCTCCTACTTTTAATTCACCCGTATCCCCATACTTTGCTATGGTTTTTGCTATTTCAAGTTCAAGCCCTACGGCTTGTCCTTGATTACCGGTACGAAAAAAGCGTCGTGTGTTGGCCGCATCATTGGCAATTACCAAATTCACAGGGTCGGAAATCAACTTTCCGAATAGCGCAGCAGAAATAAGTTCTCCCTCCGTAGGAAAGGCTTCCCACTTGATATCTAGGTTGTAAATGGAAGAAAGGGTGTTCAAAAGATCGGGATTACCTCCAATTTGTTGCGTAACATCTTCATAGACAAACGGAGCGACCTCTTTGAATTCCGGTAGTGAAATCGTTCTGCTAAAGGCAAACCTATAATTGCTATTCTCAGAAGGAGAATATTTAAGGTTTAGTGTGGGCAAAAATTCCGTTTGCGAAAATGCGACGGTTCCGGGATTTACGTTGATGACATCATACGATACATTTTGGTTGAAATTTTCGATTCGTAACCCTGGTATGGCGGACCATTTTTCGTTGATTTTCCATTGAAAATCGACGAAACCGGCATGGGTGGTCAACTCTCCTGAATAGACATTTTCTGGAAGACCGGGGAGGTTATCCCTTGGCCCTCCGAGCGGAAAAATCACATCATTTGTCTGAAGTGCCGGTTTAAGTACGAATAAATTAAAGACATCGTTGTTTGGATCGTTATCCAGGCTTAAGCGAAAGTTGTCGGCGTTAAAAAGTGCATTGAAGTTATCAAGTTCAATAGGCCCGTAAGAAGCGAGATTGTCGTTGATATTCGTATTGTAGCCATAACGGATCGATTCGAAATTTCTCGTTTTGTTCCGTCCAGAGTATCCTATCCTTACTTTTGATTCGTTTTCAAAATCATAGCTCAGCAAAAAATTTCCGGTGTATTCGTCATCATTGATTTCTTGAAAGAACCGTTGGCTGTCAAAGTTGTTATTGGTGATAAAACGAACATTGGGGACAAAGTTCGTTCTGGACTCGTCGGTGAATTCGCCGATATCAAGCGTAACCCTTCTACGATCGGGCTGGTCGGCATTTGAAAGGTTGTAGCCCGCACCCCAGAAAAGATTTAATCTCTCGGATAATTTATGGTCTCCCAAGAGTTGATTGATAAATATAATGTTCTGATCGAATTGCGAGTTTAACTGATAGTATCCATCATCGGCCAGGTCTATTTCTAGCCCTTCGCCCTCAGTACCATAATATCCCACAACACTTTTTGAGTCGTTGATCGCTATAGAATTGAACCGTAATTTATTCTTATCATCAATTCGATATACCAAATTGACGATACCGGTGGTGTTCGTATTGTATTGATATCGATCTACATGGGGAAACAGTATGTCTGCCGTTGCCGAATAATTGGCGGACAAACCTTGTAAAAACTCAAAGGAATTGGAATAGGAAAAATTTCCGAAAGCACTGAACCGCGACGTTTCACTTAAATTTAAAGACATACCCCCCGCAAGGCTAAAGGAACTATTGACAGGATATCCGATTTGATCTGGGTCAACACCGTGCTGAATGACCTGTGAGTACTGGGAAGTTGGCGTTCTTTTCCAATATCCCAATGAATTTATTCCATCATGAACAGGAAAAAAATTCCATTCCCCTATCGCCCTAGTATTGAAACTTGCGCCAGTATTTACCTCAAAATATCCATCCCCAAAATATTGTTTGGAATTAATATCTACATTTCCCGCGGCAAAATCTCCATAGGCCGATGACGAAAAAGTTTTGCTTATGGAAACGTTCTCAATGATGTCGGAAGAAAAAAGGGCCAGGTCGATATTTTTCTTATCAATATCGTTCGAAGGAACCGAAAGCCCGTTAAGCGTAGTGCTCTGATATCTATCCCCGAGTCCGCGTACATATATATTGCTTGAACCTTGTTGTTTAGACACTCCGGAAATCTGTGCGACCGCAGCGGCGGCATCATCAATACCCTTTCTCGAAAGTGCTTCCGCACTTATCGCTTCTTGAATTACAAGCGCTTTTTTCTGTTGGATCAATAGGGAAACTTCTGAATTTTTCCGGGTGGTCGTGGTTACCACTACCTCATCCAGCGAAACCCCTTCTGCAGCACTCATCGGTACGTTTATGGTCGTCACTTTGCCAGCTTCAACGCTAACACTGGGTATTTCGACGGTTTCATATCCCAAATAACTGAAAACTACGGTGTAGGTTCCTGGTTCGAGACCCGCTATTTCATAAAGCCCATCAAAATCAGAGGTAGTACCTTTAGTTGTGCCTTTTATGATTACATTGGCGAAAGCAAGGGGTTCGTTATTGTAATCCTTATCAGTAAGCCTACCTGCAATACTAGATGTTTGAGCAGTCGCGTGGGTTGAAAAAAACGCGAATAGCATAAATAAAATATAGATTCTCATTTGTATTTTGTCGACTTTAATATTGCCGCAAATAACGTGAGGGGCTGTAAAGGTCGAGTTAGCTGTATGTTAAACCTTTATTGCAATAAGGTTAGTTAAATGTTACTATATTAAATCAACGTTAAGTCGTTTTGCCGTACGGGGATTATCTTTATCTTCGACCGCACAAACCAGATTTAGCTTTCCCATGAAGAAGAAAGACATTAGGATTCTCTTAGTAGACGATGAGCCCGATATTCTTGAGATAGTAGGGTATAACCTTACCTCGGAAGGCTATCAGGTTTTTACGGCTACAAACGGAATAGAGGCGGTGTCTATGGCAAAAAAGAAAAATCCGCACCTTATTATTTTAGATGTGATGATGCCCGAGATGGACGGTATGGAGGCCTGCGAAGTAATTCGAAATACCTCGGGTCTTGAAAATACCTTAATTACATTTCTAACCGCCCGAGGGGAGGATTACTCTCAGGTGGCAGGTTTCGATGCCGGGGCCGATGATTATATCACCAAGCCCATTCGCCCGAAAGTTTTGGTCAGCAAAGTGAAGGCTTTGCTCAGAAGACTAAAGGAAGATAATGGCTCTCAAGAAGAAATTGTTAAGGTTGGCAATATTGTGATTAACAGAGAGGAATACAAAATTGTCAATGATGGTGAGGAGATTGTGTTGCCCAGAAAGGAATTTGAACTGTTGGCCCTATTGACTTCCAAGCCCAACAAAGTATTCAAAAGAGAAGTTATTCTTGACAGGGTTTGGGGAAATGAAGTAGTTGTCGGAGGCCGAACCATCGATGTTCACATCAGAAAACTGAGAGAGAAAATAGGCGAGGAGCACTTCAAGACCGTTAAAGGGGTCGGCTACAAATTCGTACTTTAGGTTCTTGTAGATGTGCTTTCGTATTTTATGGTAATTTTAGGGCTCGGGGGCTATAGTGTCCTAAAACTTGGTAGCATGTTCAATGCAACTTTTCCAATGCATGTAAAAATCTCTTGGTATGGCCATTAAGCTCAAAAGGTCCTATCGCTTTGCGTTTCGTTCATCCCTAGCCATTACGGTTCTTGTTGTGGCTCTTACGTCGGTATTGGCCTACTTTGACTTCGGAGTATCATGGAACGCGATTCCCTTTATTGCACTATCTATATTTATAGGGTCATTTATTGTGCTCCAGATTCGAATACAGCATTTTATCTATAGACGAATCAAACGGATTTATGACGATGTGGCTCTTTTGGAATCCTCGTCTCCTATTTCCGGTCCGATTACGACCGATATGAAAACCCTGACCGAAGAAATAGAGAAATTTGCCCAAGACAAGAAGGTAGAAATAGATACGTTAAAGATTCGCGAAGAATATCGAAAGGAGTTTTTGGGTAATGTATCTCATGAACTTAAAACCCCTCTTTTCACGGTTCAAGGCTATATCGAAACGCTTATTGACGGTGCGATCAATGATAAAAATGTCCGCAAGAAGTATTTGCAACGCGCCAACAAGGGGGTAGAACGGCTTATCTATATCGTGAAAGACCTTGACCTCATTACCAAACTGGAGGTCGGGGACCTGAACTTAAGAAAAGAAAACTTTGATATTATCGAGGTGATCCAAGGTGTTTTCGACTTGCTCGAAATGAGAACCGAAAAAAAGAAGATTATGCTCACTTTCGACATGGAGTATGATAAGCCTGTTTATGTGAAAGCCGATAAAGATAAAATTCAACAAGTGGTATCGAACCTTATCGTAAATTCTATAAAATATGGTCATCATGAAGGTACGACCGAGGTCAGCGTAGAGAATTTGATAAAAAATAAGGTTATAGTTAGGGTGACCGATAATGGCGAGGGAATACCGAAACAGCACATACCACGTCTTTTTGAACGCTTTTACAGGGTGGATAAGAGTGGAAGTCGAAGTGAAGGAGGGTCGGGTCTTGGTCTGTCCATAGTTAAGCACATCATAGAGGCACATAACGAAAAAATTTATGTCGAGAGTGAAATTGGGGTAGGTTCTGAGTTTTCATTTACCTTGGAAAAGGCCTGAACAGAAATGGCCTAATTCTACCGTCCTCAACGAGTATTTCCTTAGCTTTGTGGCAAATTTTTGAAGTGGGAAGTAAGAACAAACTAAAACGTTTCAAAGAAAACGAAGGCTTTAAGAATGTCATTCAACCGAAGCGCGAAGAAGTCATCAATGGTTTTGCCCTTAAAGGGAAATGGCATGGGCATTTTGGAAACGATAAGCCTATAGTACTTGAACTTGGTTGTGGTAAAGGCGAGTATACCCTGGGACTTGCAAAACAAGATACCGCAAAGAACTACATCGGTATCGATATCAAAGGGGCGCGTTTATGGCGCGGTGCCAAAACCGCCCTTAAAGAAAAGCTTGACAACGTCGCTTTTTTAAGAACGCAGATAGAGCTGATCGATTCGGTCTTTGGGGAGAATGAAATAGACGAAATTTGGATAACTTTTCCTGACCCACAGCTGAAATATAAACGTACCAAACATCGGATGACCAATGAATCGTTCCTCCAGAAATATCAGAAAATTCTAAAACCTGGCGGACTGGTACACTTGAAGACCGATAGTGAATTTATGCACGGTTATACCCTAGGCTTGTTACATGGGTTGAATATCGAAATTGTATATGCGAATCACGATGTGTATAAAAATGAGGGTAGTCCTTCGGCCGTACTCGAAATACAGACTTTCTACGAAAAACAGTACCTTGAAAAAGGAAAACCGATTACTTATATACAGTTCAGGATGCATTAACCGATGGAACATCTATTGATTCTCTTCTTTGCCACTTTTTCAGCCGCTTTTATGGCAACGGTTCCACCCGGACTTTTAAATATGAATGCCGCCAAGGTAAGTGTCGAAAAGGGAAAGGCGAATGGTATCATTTTTAGTTTTGGGGTATCGACGATGATTATGCTGCAAGCCACTATTGCGGTATATATTTCAAAATTTTTACATAGAAATCCCGAAGTTGTCGATGTCCTTCTAGAGATAGCTGTAGCCGTCTTTGGCTTTTTAGCGGTGTACTTTTTTTGGGCTGCAGGACATGCCAAAAAGAAGACCAAAAAACTGGTGAGGGTCAGCCGAAAGAACAGCTACTTTAAAGGAATGTTACTGGCTACGGTCAATCTGTTGACCATACCCTACTATAGTGGACTCAACGTCATGTGGCACGCCTCAGGGTGGATAAAATTCGAAGTTTGGGATATCGTTACTTTTATATTGGCAGCGGGTACAGGTACGTTCTCGGTGCTGTACATGTACACCATTTATTTTAATAAACTGGAAAATAAGACAAACCGGTTTTCGAAAAATTCCAATTATATATTGAGTGCCTTAATGTTCATATTGATGATAATTACCATCGTTAGATTGATTTGAACTTTTCTTTTGGAAGGCACGACGATGACACTATGAATCGTTTGATACATGTTTGTCGTATATCTTTTTTAATTTGTGACCGATTATGAATCCCGATAACAAAAATTTTTTTCAAAAGGTATACGAAGTGGCACGGCAAATACCCGAGGGTAGGGTTACTTCCTACGGGGCCATAGCCAAGTACTTAGGTATGGCGCGTAGCGCCAGAATGGTGGGTTGGGCGATGAACGGTGCCGGTAGACTTGAGGGAGTTCCGGCACATAGGGTAGTGAACAAAATCGGACTGTTGACCGGAAAACATCATTTCGATGGTACGAACCTGATGCAACAACTATTGGAAAATGAAGGCGTTAAAGTTGTCGATAACCAAATAATCGATTTTGATAAGCATTTTTGGGACCCCTTTAAAGAACTTAGATAGGCCTTTCTAAAAAATAGGTCTGTTAATCGAAAGTAAGGGTGAAGACCGTATATTCTCTTGAAGTCACCTGAATGCTGCCACCATGAAGGCGCATTATCTGCTTTGAAAGACTCAAACCGATTCCAGTTCCTGTGTTTTTGGTAGTAAAAAAAGGTACGAAAACCTTATCGATCAAATCCTCGGGTATACCAGGGCCATTATCGATGACCTGAATATACTTTTTGTTTTTATCATCGATTCCCGCAAGAAATTGAATTCTTCCATCTTCTTGTTCTGCCAGTGACTGTTGGGCATTTTTTCCCAAATTTACCAGTACCTGGGTAATTTGTTTCTCGTCGATAAACAACAAAAGATCTTCAGGTCTAATTTTGGTCTCAATGACATTGACAGTACTTTCTTTTCGCTGTCCATCCATTAGTAGTACCACTTTTTCAAAGAGATCATGGGCGGAAATAAGTTCTTTGTCAGGTTCGGGCACACTGAGAAACGTTCGGTAAGACTGTACAAAACTCATCAAATCATTACCCTGCTTATGAATAACTTCCAATCCTTTAACGGTACTTTTCACATGATGATCATTGAACTCTTCCGCAGAAAGTACCTGTTTATCATCTTTAAAATACTTTAAGACAGATTCAGAGATTGATGTTATGGGGGTAATGGTATTCATGATTTCATGGGTCAGCACCCGTATCAGTTTTACCCAAGAGTCCGTTTCCTTCTCCTCGAGTTCTTTTCGTATATCCTGCACGATAATCAAGAGCAAAGATTGCCTATCGATCGATATGGGGGTAGCTTTTAACGAAAGCTGTGTTTTTTCACGTTCGTTCGTGAGTTGATAAATCTGGTTGTCAAATGGTTTTAGGGCGGCAAACAGTTCGTAAAGCTTTTTATCGATTTGGTTAAATTGTTTGATATGGTTTAACGGCTGGTAATTGAAAAGTCTTTCCACGGTAGGATTTGAGTACAAAATATGACCCTTCTTATTAACGGTCAAAATACCGATGTCGGCCTGCTTAAGTATTTCTTGATAATACTGTTCTTGTGCCTGTTTTTTGAGATGAATGTCCTGAATCATAGTATTGAGTGTATTCAAACTGTGATTCAGTTCTTCAAGGGATTTTACACTGAGTTTTTCGGGAAAGCGAAGGGTAAAATCCTCATTCTTGATGGCATCGAAGAAGTAGGCTATTTTACGGTTGGTCTGGTTTACGTACCGAATCAAAAATACGGTCTGAAAAAATAGGAGAATCAAGGCCAGGCCCGCTAACATATATTGCGCTCCGAAAAAGAAAAATCCTGATCCTAAGGCGGTCAAAGAAATCATCACGATACGAAACAACAACTGTAAATAAATATGTCGGCTTACCATTTCAGAAATTCAAGTTCGAAAGTTATAATTTTAGGATGGAGACTTGCTGGTTATACTTCAATCCCGAGAAGTGCTTCAGCCTATGGGATTGAAAAATCATGAACCGGTAGCCGTTACTCTTTTCCCAATTTTTTCATTTTATTGTATAAGGTCTGTCTAGAAATACCTAATTGCTCTGCAGCGGCACTATAGTTTCCATCGTTTCGGTTTAATGCGTTCGTAATCATAATCAGTTCCATTTCCTCTAAGGTTTCGGGGCCTGTATCTATAGAAATCGCAGATTTCGTTTGTAATAGGAAGTCTTCCGGTTTCAATATGTTTCCTTCGGAAAGAATGACCGCCCTTTCCATGGTATGTAGTAATTCGCGAACGTTTCCGGGCCACGAATAGGCCATTAATTTCTCTTGGGCCGATTGGTTGATTCGTAAGCCGGGCTTTCCATATTTGACGGTGAATTTTTTCAGATAGAAATCGGCCAAGACCAATATGTCTCCTTCGCGCTCCCGTAAGGGGGGAACTTCTACCCGAATGGTATTGATACGATAGAGCAGGTCTTCCCGAAAGAGTCCGTCGGCGACCATTTTTTCAAGGTTCACGTTAGTGGCACAGATCAATCGGATATCGACGGGAATGGTCTTATTAGAACCTACTCTGACAATCGTTTTATTCTGAATGGCGGAGAGAAGTTTGGCCTGCGCCTGCAAGGATAGATTCCCAATTTCATCCAAAAAAAGTGTGCCCCCGTTCGCGGCTTCGAATTTTCCGGCGCGATCTTCTTTGGCGTCGGTGAAGGAGCCTTTGATATGACCGAAAAGTTCACTTTCGAAAAGACTTTCCGCTATAGATCCCATATCTACCGATATGAACACTTCGTTGTTACGGCCAGAAAGTTTATGTACCTCCCTTGCAATAAGCTCTTTTCCTGTACCATTTTCACCGGTAATAAGTACATTAACATCGGTTTTTGCGACCTTTGACACCAATTTCAAAACCGTATTCAAAGACCTCGAATTTCCGATAATATAATTACTGTTTTGGTTGATAACCTGTTTTAAGTTATTCTCCTTTTGCTTGAGCTGATTGACTTGTTTCTGCGATTTTCGCAATTCATGGGCAGATTTTACAGTGGCGAGCAACTTGTCATTGTTCCAAGGTTTGAGCACAAAATCGGCGGCCCCTTCCTTTAATGCCTTTACGGCCAAATCTACGGCTCCATAGGCCGTCATCATAATCACCGAAATCTGGGGAGCTTTTTTTCGAATTTCACGCAGCCAGTAAAGACCTTCGTTTCCTGAATTCACGCCTGCCGAAAAGTTCATATCCAATAAAACGATGTCATAATCCTGCAAATCCGGGAATGAAGAAATCTGGTTGGGGTTTGATATGGCTTTTACCCACTTGTATTCAAATTGAAGCAGAATTTCAAGGGCACTGAGCACACTTTTATTGTCATCGATGACCAGAATTTTAGCGTCTACCATGAGGTGTAGTATTTTTAGGCTATATCCATTTACACATATCGTTCCGATTTTAAAAGTGCAAACAGGGAACTCCCCCAATCCTCGAAAAAGAGGCGGACCATAGGTAGTGTTAAAACTACGATTTGCAATTAATATAAGTATCGATATGTCAAATATTTTGACAAATACTGTATAAGTATTTTACAATTTGAAGAGAGGGTGTCGAGGATTTAGATTTTATACATCTGATAATCAATAAATTAAAGTCTTGGCATAAGAGTGGTAGGTACTTTGGCACATCAAATAGCATATGAATCAAGTTTTAAAAATAGTAGTCTTTCTTTCGGTCTTTGGGTCCATGACCCTGACCGCCCAAGATACGTGGACGTTGAACGAGTGCGTCGAGTATGCCCTGGAAAACAATTTACAGCTTAAGGATTTTAAATACACCACTGAAGCTGGAAGGGAGAGCTACCGCCAATCGATTAGAAATCTTTTGCCAAGGGTAAATGGTTCCTCCAATTATGTAATCAATTTTGGGCGGAGCACCGATCCGTTTACAAATGATGTGGTGACTACGGATTTCTTCTCTAATAACTATTCGCTTGAGACCTCTATCGATTTGTTCAGGGGTTTTCAGAAGTTGAACACCATTAAATCCACCCAGTTTTTATATAAGGCCGCCAAGGAAGAAACCGTGCAGCAAAAATACCTATTGGCATTTAGGGTGATGCAGGCATTTTATGATATTCAGTTTTTTGAAGGGCTAGTTGCCATCTCAAAAGAGCAGCTCGAAGTCTCACAGAACAACTTCGATTTGGTGAGAAAACAAATCGAACTAGGATTGAAAGCCGGGGCCGATCTTTATGAAGCGGAATCACTTTTGTTAACGGATAAACTCAACCTGACCCAAAGCAAGAATCAATTAGTGGCCGCTAAGCTGGCATTGATACAGGAAATGAATTTGGAAGGGGTGTCCGACATTCGCATCCAAAATGAACTTCCGCAAGACCTTGATGAAGGTGGTACCTTTGTAGCACAGTCCGATTCCATATTTGCGGAAGCCAAGAATTTTATGCCCATTTTGAAAGCGCAGGAACTGCGGGCGAAAGCCGCCAAAAAACAGGTAGCGGCTGCCAAGGGAGGGCTCTTTCCATCCCTGTCGTTCTTTGCCGGAATGGGAACGGGGTATTTTGAAACTACTCGCGATTCCCTGGGCAATACCCTTCCTTTTCGCGATCAATTTCGTGACAACACCTTCCAATTTGTAGGGGTCAGTTTGAACGTGCCAATCAGCAATGCATGGTCGGCCCATTCAAGGGTGAAACAACAAAAAATCGAACGCCTCCGGGCAGAAAATAATCTTGAGGTACAGCAACAGGTAATCTTTCAAACCATTCAACAATTGGTGCAAGACTATAATTCACTCTCCGTAGAGCTCGAGCAAAGTTCACAAAAAGTAAAAGCCCAGCGCTTGTCTTTTACGATAGCGCAAAAGCGCTACGAAAAGGGATTGATCAATGCGCTCGAATTATTTACCGCCAAGAACCTTTTTGCCAGTGCCCAAAACGAAAACCTGCAAGTAAGGCTTCGCGCAGAGGTGAACAAAAGCACTCTTGATTTCTATAGGGGCTTACCCGTATTTGACATCGGAGGTTAGTTAAGGTAAGAAATAAAACCAGGTCGTGCGATAGAGTCACGGCGACACTTGAATTTGAATTAGACTAAAAAATGGATATACAATTAGAAAAGAAAAAGGGATTACGGCCAAAACATTTCGGCTATATAGCACTCGGTCTACTCGTGCTTTTTATGGGGTACCAGTTAATTTTTGCGAGTTCCGTATCCACATTTAGAACGGATAAGGAAAAACTTACCATTGCTCAGGTCACTCAGGGCAAGTTTGACGATTATATTACCATTAATGGTAACGTAGCACCTATTGCCACTATTTATATGGACGCTTATGAAGGCGGCCGTGTTAGCGAAAAATTAATCGAAGAGGGTGCCATGGTGAAAAAAGGGGATATTATTTTGAAGCTTGAGAACATGAGTCTCTATGAACAGATACTTCAAAGTGAGAGCAACCTGGCACTTAAGCAGAACGATCTTCGGTCGACAAAGCTAAACTTCGATTCAAGGCTTGTGGAGGGGAAAAAATCATTGGCTACGGCCAGTACTGACCTTCATAGGCTACAACGGAATTTCGAACAGAATCAATCCCTGTTCGATGATGAGCTTATTTCGAAGGAAGAGTATCTGAAGTCAAAAGAAGATTACGAGCTTTCTAAAAAGCAGTTTGAAATTGTAAAAATGCAAACGGAAAATGATCAAGAGCTCGCCGAAACGTCCCTGAAGGGTCTCGACGCAGATTTGGCAAGAATGCAGAAAACCCTCGGAATGGTATACCAACGCTTAGACCACCTAAACGTTCGCGCTCCTGCAGATGGCCAGCTCGGGTTTCTTGATGCCGAAATAGGCCAGAGCATATCCCAGGGCGAGCGCATCGGACAGATCAACGTATTGACCGATTATAAGATCGAAGCCAATATCGATGAACACTATATTGACCGCGTACAGCGTGATTTGACCGCTGTTCTTGAGCGTAATGGTACGGATTATCCATTGCGTGTGCGCAAAGTGTATCCCGAAGTACGAAACGGAAGGTTCAAGGTAGACTTGGTCTTTACCGAAGACAAACCCGAGACGATCCGTACGGGCCAAAGCTACAATATTCGACTGCAGTTAGGGGAGTCGAGCGAAGCCTTACTTCTTCCGAAGGGTAGCTTTTTCCAAAGCACGGGCGGTCAATGGATTTTTGTGGTCAATTCCGATGGGGATGAAGCCTTGCAACGAAACATCCGCATAGGTAAGCAGAATTCTAGATATTATGAGGTATTGGAAGGCCTTCAAGATGGCGAAAAAGTGATTACCAGCAATTACGATAGCTTTGGGGAAGCAGAAAAAATAGTACTAAAATAAAGCCTTAACTGTCACATCTTGAATAGATAGACGTCAATAGTATAAACAGCTTATTAATTCAGTCAAAAAATGATACAGATTCAAAACCTAAAAAAAAGTTTTAGAACCGAAGAGGTCGAAACCCTCGCTTTAAACAAGGTAAACCTCAGTGTAGAAGAAGGAGAATTTGCCGCCATAATGGGCCCCTCGGGCTGTGGTAAATCGACCCTGTTAAATATTATCGGCATGCTCGACAACCCTACAGAGGGTAGTTACAAATTTGCCGGCCATGAGGTCGGTGGTCTAAAAGAACGGCAGCGCACCGAACTTCGAAAAGGGAACCTTGGCTTCGTTTTTCAAAGTTTTAACCTTATCGACGAGCTGACAGTTTTCGAAAATGTAGAACTGCCGTTGATTTATCTCAAAGAGAATAAAAGCAGTCGCAAAGAAAAGGTGATGAAGGTCTTGGAGCGGATGAAAATTGCACACCGCGCCAAACATTTCCCACACCAATTATCCGGTGGGCAACAACAAAGGGTAGCCATTGCCCGGGCTGTTGTTACCAATCCGAAATTGATATTGGCCGATGAGCCTACGGGAAACCTTGATTCAAAAAATGGGTTGGAGGTCATGAACCTATTGACCGAGTTGAACCAAGAAGGCACCACTATCGTAATGGTAACCCATTCGGACCATGATTCCCATTTTGCGCACCGGATCATTAATTTATTCGACGGGCAAATTGTCACCGAGAGTAAAAACAGGGCTATCGGAGCCATCATATGAGCTGCTTAACAACTCTGGTGTTCGTCGAGGGGGCGATCAGGGATATAAAAAATATAAAAAAGAAAAGGGAGTTTATTCATCAATCAATAGTCAATCGACCGGCCAAACTTTTCTCCTAATCAGGGAAATGAAACATTAGTCAAAAAACGAGTACCATGTTCAAAAACTATCTAAAAATCGCTTGGAGAAGTCTAAAAAAGCAGCCTTTTTTTACCTTTTTAAATACTTTTGGTCTTGCCATGGGCATGGCGGGGGGGCTTCTTATATCTCTATATATCTATGATGAGCTAAGTTTTGATACCATGTTTCCCGATGCCGAACGTATTCATAGGGTCAATGTTGACATAAAATTCGGGGGTGATGCGCATGAGTATGCCGTAGCCCCGGCTCCTATGGGCGAAGCGTTGAAGAACGACTTTTCAGAGGTCGAAATGGTAACTCGTTTTAGAACACAGGGTAGTGCTTTGGTTCGAAAAACGGATGCGGAAACGAATACAAAGGAAGAACGGACCACTTTTGTCGATGCCAACTTCTTCGAAATGTTTGGAATTCAGATGCTTGAAGGTGACCCTCAAACTGCATTGAAGGAGCCGAATACGTTGATATTGACTAAAAGCGCTGCAAAAAAGCATTTTGGGAAAGGAAGTGCGGTTGGAAAGCGTGTTTTATTAGACAATGAAAATACTTTCACCGTAACAGGGGTTATCGACGATTTTCCAAAAAACTCTTTTCTAAGGGAGTACACTTTATTGAAGTCTATGGAAACGTATGACGATGCCAAAGTGGTGAATTGGGGCAGCAACAACTATCATACCTTCATCAAATTAATTCCCAGTGCAAATGTAGAGGACCTTCAAGAGCCCCTTCAGGGCTTTTTAGGGAAATATGTAGTGCCCGGCGTGCAAAAATTTATGCCCGGTATTACCGAAGAGCAGTTCAAGGCCGCGGGGAATCACCTGATTTACAGTACCATTCCCTTGACGGATATTCACCTTCATTCACATCGAGTGGCTGAAATGAATAGCAATAATGATGTTCAGAGCATCTATATCCTTATGTTCATCGCCATCTTTCTTATTGTGTTGGCCAGTGTAAATTTTATGAACCTGTCCACCGCCCATTCCTTAAAGCGGGCTAAAGAAGTCGGGGTTCGAAAAACATTGGGTTCGAATAAAACAGATTTGGTACGGCAATTTCTCGTAGAATCAGGCCTTATATCTTTTTTGTCCATGGCATTAGCCTTACTATTGGCCATTTTGGCACTCCCACTTTTCAATACACTGGCCGATAAAGATATTTCGATTCCGTTTACAGATGCGTTTTTTTGGTTGATCCTTTTAGGGTCCGTAATCGTGTTAGGTCTTTTCTCAGGGAGCTACCCGGCCTTTTTCATGTCTCGATTTGTGCCGGTCAAGGTGTTGAAGGGAAGTGGAGATAATGGAATAGGAGGTGCTAAAATCAGGAATGCACTTGTTGTCTTTCAATTTGCCATTTCCATTTTTTTGATTGTGAGCACCTTGGTCGTATACCAACAGCTTAAATATATTCAAGGGAAGGAGTTGGGCTACTCGAAAGATCAGGTCTTGATTATCAATGATGTGTACACGGCAGGAAATAAAGTTGGTTCCCTCAAAGAGCAGATAAAGCAATTAGCCTTTGTGAAAAATGCTACGGTAAGTAGTTATTTGCCGACCCCGTCGAGCCGCAGCAATTCTACCTTTAATCCGGAAGGCGAACTTGCAAACCCCGATTACTCAGTGTCAATGCAGGAATGGGAGGTAGATTATGACTACGCCAAGACGATGGATTTTGAATTTGTCGCGGGGCGTGATTTTGATAGAAATTTTGGAAATGATTCTTCGGCGATAATTGTTAATCAAACGGCAGTGAAGACAATGGGGTTCAGTCCTGAAGAGGCTTTGGGCAAGCGGTACGCTTACAAGGATAACCCTGAAAGCCCAACCTTTTATGAAATAATCGGGGTAGTCAAGGATTTTCATTTTGACTCCCTAAAAGAAGAAATCGACGCCCTCAGCATTCATTTGGGAGACAATAACTACGCTATGGCCATCAAACTAAAGGCGGGTGATTTTACGAATGCCATTTCCAGTATCGAAGCCATTTGGGATAACGTGGTGCCCGGCCAGCCCTTCGATTATTATTTTATGGAAGACTCTTTTAATGACACGTACCAAAGTGAGCAGCGGTTGGGGAATATATTCATCATTTTCACTGTATTGTCCCTCTTGATCGCCTGTCTTGGACTTTTTGGATTAGCAGCTTTCAATGCTCAAAAGAGAATCAAGGAAATCGGGGTGCGCAAGGTCTTGGGCGCCAGTGTGAGCCAAATTTCTGTCAGGCTTACCCTTGACTTCTTAAAGCTTGTGGGGGTCGCTATTCTGATATCCCTTCCCTTGGGCTGGTACGCTATGGATTTATGGTTAAAAGATTTTTCATATCGTATCGATGTGCCCTTGTGGGTGCTCGGCATGGCGGCCTTTGTAGGCATTGCTGTTGCGGTGGTTACGGTTAGCTATCAAAGTATCAAGGCCGCTATAGTAAATCCAGTGAAAAGCTTACGCACGGAATAAAACATCATCAATGAAAAATCGAATCCTATGTTCAAAAACTATCTAAAAATCGCGTGGCGAAACCTAATCAAGAACAAAGTATACTCTTGGATCAATATTGGAGGTCTGGCCATTGGCATCGTCGCCTGTTTGTTGATTCTACAATACGTCGTTTTCGAGTTCAGCTATGAAGATTTTCATGTCAAAAAAGAACGCATTTATCGTGTGCAACAAAATCGATACGACAATGGCAAGCTTGCCACACAATGGGCGGCTGGGGCTTACGCTGTTGGTAATTCGTTCAAAGAGGCCATTCCAGAAATCGAAGAGTATGTCAAAGTGGTAGAGACGGGTGATATTATTGTTGAGGTAAATAACCGTCCGCTCAAAATTAAGGAGGTATATTTCGCGACAAATTCTTTCTTTGATGTTTTTTCCTATCCGCTGATTTACGGCGATAGCAAATCTGTGTTGAATGAGCCCAATACCGCAGCAATTTCCGAGACGACAGCAGTAAAAATTTTTGGGACCAATGATGTTGTTGGAAAAAACTTGCCGATCAGTGGTAATCGTACGTATAAAATTACCGGAGTTTTTAAGGATATGCCGATAAATACCCAACTCAGACCCGATTTTTTGGCATCGTACGCCACATATGTCGGTATGAACACAAACGAAGATGGTTCGAGCCCTGAAGATGCCTGGGCCTGGGATGGTTGTCTGACCTACTTGCTGCTACAAAGAGGGGCGGATCCAACTCAGGTGGAAGCGAAATTCGCTCCAATCGTCGAAGAAGGGGTCGGTGAGTTGCTAAAACGTTTCAACGCTTCCGTCGAATATCGATTACAGCCGCTAACCAATATACATCTCGACGCGAACTATATGATGGAACCTGCTCCAAACAGTGATGGTAAGACCATTTACCTTTTGCTGGGCATCGCATTTTTTGTCATTATAATCGCTTGGGTCAACTATATCAATTTGGCGACCGCACGGGCTATTGGGCGCGCCAAGGAAGTTGGAATTCGAAAGACCATAGGGTCAAAAAGAACACAATTGATCATTCAGTTCTTTTTTGAATCGGTCTTGTTTAATGGGCTGGCCTTGCTGTTGGCCTTGCTATTAATGTTGATTGCTTTACCCTTTTTTACCAAAATATCCGGTCAGCCCGTATCCTATGATTTATTTATTGATGCCAAATTTTGGTTTGGTTTGACTGCCCTGTTCGTTTCCGGTGTAGTCTTATCCGGTTTATACCCTGCAATTGTTATATCAAGGTTCAGACCTGTAGAAGTCCTAAAAGGTCAGATGGGGACTACTTCCCAAGGTGCGTTATTGAGAAAAGGCCTGGTAGTATTTCAGTTCGCCGCATCGTTATTTTTATTGATAGGCTCCTTGGTCGTCTATCAGCAGATACAGTTTATGAGAGATCAATCGTTGGGTATAGATATTGATCGGACATTGGTAATCAAACCCCCGATTGCAACCGATTCTACCTTTACAAGCCAAAAATTGGCCCTTAAGGAATCACTTTTAAAGTACCCCGCGGTAAAAAAAGTAGCAGTCTCCTCGATTGTTCCCGGTGAAGGGCCGGGCGATAACGCGGGGGGAATAAGACTGCTTACCCAAGACGATTCTGAACAAAAACAATATCGGTTTATTTATGTGGACTATGATTTTCTCAACCTTTATGATGCAGAACTAATCGCAGGTCGTGGGTTTTCGGAGGATTTCGGTGCCGAACGGGTAAACGTAGTTTTCAATCGAAAAGGAATAGAACAATTGGGGTTTGACGATCCGGAAGAGGCGATCGGAAAGCAGATTGACTTTTGGGGCGAACAGTGCACCATAGTGGGCGTAATAGAGAATTTTCACCAACAATCGCTCCGTGAGGCGTATGATCCGCTCATACTTAGGTTGAACCCTGACGTATACGGTTACTTTTCTGTAAAAATGGGAGCAGGTCAGATTACGCAGACTATTGCTCAGGCACAAACGGAATGGAACACGTTTTTTCCAGGGAATACTTTTGAATATTTCTTTCTAGACGAAAAGTTCAATGACCAATATAAGGCAGACCATAGATTTGGCCAAGTTTTCGGTGTATTTACGCTACTTGCCATATTCGTAGCATGTTTGGGACTGTTCGGACTCGCTTCGTTTACGGCCTTACAACGAAAAAGAGAAATCGGAATACGAAAAGTATTGGGTGCCTCTATCCCCGGAATTCTTGGACTTTTATATAATGAATTTGCCCTATTGTTGGTGATTGCATTTGGCATAGCGATCCCAATTGCTGCGTTCACTACCAGCCGTTGGCTGCAAGGCTACGCCTTTAGAATAGATATGCACTGGTCCTACTTCGTCCTACCATTTTTGGCCATTGTATTAATAGCCTTGGTCACCGTAAGTTTTCAAACCATTAAGGCAGCTATGGCCAACCCGGTAAAAAGCTTGCGCACGGAATAAAGAATCATCTGTCATAAACGAGAACCATGTTTAAGAACTATATAAAAATCGCGTGGCGAAGTCTTAAAAAGCAGCCCTTTTTTACTTTTTTGAATACGCTGGGCCTCGCCATCGGAATGGCCGGAGGTTTACTGATATCACTGTACATCTATGATGAACTGAGCTTCGACAAGATGTTTCCCGATGCGGACCGAATTTATCGCATTAATGCCGACATCAGGTTTGGCGGCTCCGATATGAAATCTGCTGAAGTATCGGCCCCTATGGCCCAAGCCATACAAAATGATTTTTCCCAAATAGAGACTACGACCAGAATACGAAACCGTGGAAGCCTACTTCTCCGAAAAAGTGGTGCCGAGTCGAATACAAGGGAGTCTAACGTGGCGTTTGTCGATTCTACCTTCCTTAAAATGTTCGGTATCGATCTATTGGTGGGGGACGCCAAAAGTGCGTTGACCGAGCCCAATACCCTAGTGCTTACAAAGACCGCTGCAGAAAAACATTTCGGGTTGCAAGAGGCCTTGGGCCAAAAAATGTTGTTGAACAATTCTGAAACCTACACCGTTACCGGCGTTATAGATGATCTGCCGGCAAATTCATTATTACGCGATCATAGCGTCTTTATGGCCATGGCAGGTTTCGAAGATGCACAGCAAATGTTATGGACCAGCCACAATTATTTTACGTTTATCAAACTCATTCCCGGGGCTGATATCGCCGACTTTCAAGAGCCGCTTCAATCGATGCTCGATACATATATCTTTCCATATGTACAGGGTTTTTTCCCTGGAATTACTAAAGAGGGTTTCATCGCCTCCGGCAATTATTTGAATTACAGTACCATCCCGCTTACAGACATCCATCTATATTCTTCGAGGGACAGTGAGCTCAGCGCCAATAGCAGTATTCAGAATGTGTACATTCTCTTTTTTATCGGTCTCTTTCTCATTGTATTGGCAAGTGTAAACTTTATGAACCTGTCAACGGCGCATTCGCTAAAACGGGCCAAAGAGGTGGGTATTAGAAAAACCTTGGGCTCCAATAAATCGGAACTGATCCGTCAATTCTTGACCGAATCCGGGTTGATTGCATTCATCTCCTTGTTACTGTCAATTATCATTACGATGGTAGCCCTTCCTTTTTTCAATGAGCTTTCAGGCAAGTCGGTTTCCATTCCTTTTGCACATCCGATTTTCTGGATTATTTTACTCATGGCTACATTACTTCTGGGCATCTTCGCGGGTAGTTATCCTGCGTTTTTTATGTCGCGTTTCGTAGCGGCCAAAGTGCTTCAGGGAAGTGGTCAAAACAGTATTGGGGGTGGACGAATTCGTAATTCCCTGGTCGTTTTTCAGTTTGCAATTTCGGTCTTTTTGATTGTGGCAACCTTGGTTGTCTTTCAACAATTGCAATACATTCAGGGCAAAGATCTCGGGTATGCCAAAGATCAGATTTTGATTGTTGAGGACGTCAGTGTAGTGGGTGAACAGCTACAATCCTTCAAAAAGGAAGTGCAAAAACTGGCGCAGGTGAGCAATGCCACCTTAAGCGGCTATTTGCCGATACCTTCCTTTCGTAATAATAATTCCTTTTTTAAGGAGAGGGCCACCGAACAGGAAAATGCATTGCAAATGCAAGAATGGCGCGTAGATCATGATTACCTTTCAACTCTGGATATTGCGCTTGTCGCGGGTCGGGACTTTGACAGAAAATTTGCGACCGACTCTACGGCCATGATACTTAACGAGTCGGCAGTAGACCTCATGGGCGTTACCCCCGATGAGGCCCTGGGAATGCGGATTTCAGGGGATCTGGGGGAGGAAAGCCCTATATTCTATACGGTAATAGGGGTGGTGAAAAATTTCCATTTTGAATCGTTGAGGGAGAACATCGGGCCGTTGAATCTTTCTTTGGGAGGTTTTCCCGGAGCTATGGCGGTAAAGATAAAGGCCGGAGACTTTACCGATACCTTACGGCAGATCGAAAGCATTTGGAACCAAATGGCTCCTGGGCAACTCTTCAACTATAGGTTTATGGAAGATGCCTTCAACGCGACCTATGAGGCAGAACAAAAACTAGGGCATATTTTTGTTGTATTTACCATCCTCTCTATTCTTATAGCCTGTCTCGGGCTTTTCGGTCTAGCGGCGTTCAATGCACAGAAAAGAACCAAAGAGATCGGTATTCGAAAGGTACTCGGGGCGAGCGTAGGTCAAATAACCTTCCGGTTGACTACCGATTTCTTAAAAATGGTCGCTGTCGCTATACTCATTTCCTTGCCTTTGGGGTGGTATGCCATGAACAAATGGTTGGAAGACTTTACATACCGTATCGACATACCGTGGTGGATATTGGCTTTGGCGGCATTTTTATCGGTTGCCATAGCCGTTGTTACGGTCAGTTTTCAGAGTATCAAAGCGGCCATAGTGAACCCGGTAAAGAGTTTACGCACGGAATAACATAACCTATCAAAAACAAAAAAATCATGTTAAAAGCACATCTAAAGATAGCTTGGCGAAGTATTAAAAGGGATAGGCTCTTTACCTTAATAAAGATTGGTGGTTTCGCTGTTGGAATTGCCGCCTGCCTGCTGATTGCCTTGTTCATTAAGAATGAACTAAGCTATGATGCGCACTATCAGAATAAGGATAGAATATATAGGGTAGTCATGCAAGGTCAAATGAACGGGGAGACCTTAAAAAGTGTTCACTTTCAACGTCTATTTGCTGAAACGCTCGAATCCACCTATCCTGAAATTGAAAAAGCGGGTAAAATCAATACCAGTGAACTCTTTGGTGCCGGAAGAAGATCGTTACGGGTAAAAGGAGCCTCTCAGAGTAACTTTGAGGAGGGCTTTATTTTCGCAGACCAACAGGCTTTTGAAATATTGGAGTTCGATTTAAAAGAGGGCAATTTGCATCAAGTGTTGGCCAACCCCGGCAGTATTGTAATGACGGAGGAGAAAGCCTCCAAATATTTTCCCAATGGGAATGCCCTTGGTAGTACCATTTTTTTAGATAACGATACAGGTAAGCCCTATACGGTAACGGGCGTTATCAAAGAAAACCCTTTAGAGAAATCCCATCTCGATTTCGATTTTCTATTAGTAATCGAGGATAAAAATACGAGCTGGACGACTACCAATTATTTTACCTATCTGTTGGTGGACCAAAATACAAGTATTGCATCCCTAGAAAATAAAATGAGTGCCATATTGGAAGATTACTTCATTCCTGCCCAAATGGAACGAGGGGCAGGGCAGGATTTCGTAGAGGTCTTGAAAACGTTGGAATATAGATTACAACCCATAACGGACATTCACCTAAAGTCGGACATCAAAATGGGAGACAGGTTAAAGCATGGTGACATTCGTTTTGTTTGGTTGTTCGCGGCCATTGCCGGTTTTGTGCTTCTTTTGGCAGTGATTAATTTCATAAATCTTTCCACGGCGAAGTCTGCAAACAGGGCAAAAGAGGTGGGCTTGAGAAAAACCGTCGGGGCCTTTAAAGGTAATTTGGTCAGTCAGTTTTTAACGGAATCGGTTATATTTAGCCTTATTTCTTTTGTAATCGGGGTATTGTTGGCATGGACGTTATTGCCAACATTCAATTCGATCGCTGTGAAGAACATGGTGATGCCATGGGCGGCATGGTGGTTCTTGCCTTTAATAGTATTTGTTGCCCTAATCGTCGGGGTATTGGCAGGGCTGTACCCTGCACTCTATCTGTCGGCATTCAAACCAGTTAACGTTCTTAAGGGAAATTTGAGCATAGGAAGTAAAAGTGGCAGATTACGCAGTGGTTTGGTCGTTTTTCAATTTACCACCTCGGTCGTTTTGATTATAGGTACGCTGATTATTTACCAACAAATGAACTTCATTCTGGATAAGAAGCTGGGATTTGATAAGGAGCAGGTGCTAATGGTAGAAGGAACAAATTTATTGAACGACAACATTCAGACCTTTAAGGATAGACTGTTGGCATTGTCGGAAGTTAAAAGTGTATCGGTAAGCGATTATCTTCCAGTGGACGGTACTAAGCGCAATGGAAATTCTTTTCAAAAAGCGGATGGTGGGGACCAGGAACGCCGTGTGCCCAGCCAGAAATGGCGGGTGGATTTTGATTATATAAACACGCTAGGAATCCATGTAAAAAAGGGTAGGGGGTTTTCTAAGGAATTTGCCAGTGATTCCTCTGCAATAGTGATCAACACAGCCATGGCAAGGGAGCTGGGATTTGATAACCCTATCGGAAAACATATCGATAATGGTCAAGATTGGACCATTATTGGGGTGATGGAAGATTTTCATTTTAAAAACCTTAAGGAAGAAATTACACCCCTTAGTTTGGTCATTGGTAATAGCCCGAGCATTGTATCCATAAAATTAAATGCAGGTGCTACAACCCCGGCATTGCAAGATATTGAAGAGGTGTGGCAAGAATATGTGCCGAACCAAGCTTTTGAATATACCTTCCTTGATCAAGAATTTGCCCAAATGCACGATGATGTGCAACGCATGGGAAAAATATTCAACAGTTTTGCTTTGTTTGCCATACTTGTCGCTTGCTTGGGTTTATTCGCTCTTTCAGCCTTTTTGGTAGAACAACGCAAAAAGGAAATCAGTATTCGTTTGGTTCTAGGCGCTCCGTTTAAAAGCATTTATCAATTATTGACCATGGAATTTATGAAGTTGATTGTTGTTTCTATCTGTATCGCCATACCTATTGGTTGGTATCTAATGAACCGTTGGTTAGAGGATTTTGCCTATAGAATTACGATAGGGTGGGGAATTTTTATCTCAGCCGCCATGATTGCACTTGCTATCGCCATGCTCACTATAAGCTATCAATCTATCGCAGCAGCTTTTATGAAACCTTTAAAAAGCTTACGAACGGAATAGCTCATAAAATAAAAAACGGGAACCATGTTCAAGAACTATTGGAAAACTGCATTTAGAAATATTACCAAACACAAGTTCTTTTCGTTGATCAAGATTACAAGTTTGGCAATTGGACTCAGTGCTTCTTTTGTAATTGGACTGATGGCCTATTATGACCTTAGTTTTGATAAATTCCACCCAAATAGAGACCGAATCCACAGAATTACTACCGAGTTTACTACTCCAGATGGAAAATTTTATAATTCTGGGGTAACGGTGGCATTGGGAACTGACTTAAAAGAAGGATTGCCGGGACTAGAGACAGTAGCACCGCTATTTTTGACGTATCCGTTGTATGTCAAGAACCTTGAAAATGAAAAGGTATTCAAGAAACCAAAATATGTGGTTTACGCGGATGAAGGCTATTTTAATCTTTTTAAGTATCGATGGCTTGCTGGGTCTAATGAAAACGTATTGCAAAACCCCAATGAATTGGTGTTGACGGAGAAAAGGGCCAAGATGTATTTTCCAGACAAGGATTTAAGTGAAATTGTAGGAAGTACTTTGATTTATCAAGATACGATACCGACCAAAATTACAGGAATTGTTGCCAATTGGGAAAACCGTACCGATTTGGTCTTTGAGGAATTTATCTCTTTGAAAACGGCGGACAACTCGGATATGACAAATCTTTTGAAATATTCCGGATGGAACAGTACAAGTTCCGCTTCCCAATTGTTTGTGGGTATTGCCGAAAATGCCAGTTCTAAAACCATTCAATCCGAATTGGATAAGATTGCTGAAAAACAGGCTGATGCGGAAATGAAATCATATGGGCAGACCAGAAAGTTTTATATGCAACCCATCGCTGATCTGCATTTTGACCCTAACTATAACACCTTTGATTTCAATTCGAGTAGGGCCAGTAAATCAGTGCTGCTAAGCTTGGGCTGTATTGGTTTGTTCCTATTGCTGTTGGGGTGTGTTAATTTTATCAACCTAAATACCGCACAGGCCACACAACGTGCCAAAGAGATAGGAATTCGAAAAACGTTGGGCAGTTCTAAAAAGCAGTTGGTATATCAATTTTTGGGAGAAACTTTTTTATTGACACTTGCAGCAGCATTGTTATCACTGTTTCTAGCTTTTGGTTTGATAAGGGCCTTCTCCGATTTTCTTCCTGCTGGTCTAGATTTTGAACTCTTTTCGGACCCATTTTTAATTCTATTTATGATACTGACACTGGTCGTGGTAACCTTCCTGTCCGGGTTTTATCCTGGAATGGTACTTTCCAATTTCCGCCCCATATCTGTTCTAAAAAATCAAGGGCAGGCCAAAGGCAATAAATCTTTATTGCGAAAGTATTTGACGGTTTTTCAGTTCGTCATTGCCCAAGTTTTTATCATCGGTACAGTATTGGTCGGCAAACAACTTAACTTTTTGATGACAAAGGATATGGGCATAAAAACGGAGGCTGTCGCGAATATACAGACCCCGTGGCATTATGAATCTATGGAGAAACGTATGCTATTTATGAATGAAATCAAGGCACAGCCCTTGGTCACAGGTGTAAGTCTAAGCAGTCATCCACCTGCTTCTTTCAGTTCCAACTCCTCGCATGTCACCTATTATGCTGATGACAAGGAAATCAACACGGAATTATTGTTTCTCTATGGTGATAGAAACTATTTGAATTTATATGATATAGCGCTTCTGGCAGGCAGGCAGCAGTTAAATGACACCATACGGGAGTTTGTCATCAACGAGGCCTATGTAAAGCGATTGGGTTTTAAAAATCCGCAAGATGCCCTTGGTAAAATGCTGAAGATCAATGACGAATCTTACCCAATTGTTGGTGTTATGGAAAATTTTAACCAAAGGTCGTTGAAATCGGATATAGAACCAATGGCATTTGCCGGTGATTGGTATCGCGAACGTTTTACAAGATTCAATACCGTCCATTTTTCCCTTAATACCGGCCAATCGCCAAATTGGTCGGAAACCCTTGCACAGATTGAAAAATCTTGGAACAATATTTATCCCGAGGCGGATTTTAAAGTCCAGTTTATGGATGATATGGTTCAGAGGTTCTATGAGCAGGAACGCAGAACGTCCACTTTATTGCAATGGGCCACTAGTCTGGCTATTCTGATCAGTTGTTTGGGGCTTTTGGGACTAGTGGTCTATACCACGGAAAGGCGTACAAAAGAAATTGGTATAAGAAAAGTACTGGGTGCTTCTTTAACACAACTAAATGTTTTGTTGTGTAAGGAATTCTTGATCTTGGTGGGAATTGCATTTTTGATTGCCGCCCCAATTGCATGGTATGGATTACATAATTGGCTACAGGATTTTGCCTATAAAACCAAAATGAGCTGGTGGGTATTTGCCTTGAGCGGTATGATCATGGGCATCATTTCTCTAATCATAATGAGCATTCGAACTATCGCAAAGGCAAATACAAACCCCGTAAAAAGTTTGCGAACGGAATAAAAACTTGTGCTGAGAGAAGTCGAGGCATGAAAAAACGAACAATCATGTTTAAGAACCATTTAAAAGTTGCGATTCGATATCTAAAGAATCATAGGTCGTTCGCCGTCACAAATATCCTTGGGCTTACCTTGGGCTTTTTCTGTTTTTTCCTTTTGAATTCCTATGTATTGAAAGAGCGTTCTTTTGATTTAGGTCAAGAGGGTGTTTATCGACTCCTTCAGAACACGACCGATGAAAACGGAACGGAGCGGGAAATGGCAGTCAGCCCTCCAAGAGTAGGTATTGAGTCCGAAATTGCTTTTGATGAAGTGGAAACACAGACACAGGTTATGACCATGGGGCGTATCACATTCGGAAACGACCCTGCCAATTCCCACCACGAACACCTTGCAATTTTAGATGATAATTTCTTGGAAGTATTTGACTTTGATCTAGTCGAGGGGAGTGTAGAAGACCTTAAAAACCATCTCAACGGAATTATATTGACAAAGACCATAAAAGAGCGGTATTTTGGAAACGAAACTGCGCTCAACAAAACATTGAAAGCGGGCGGAAGGGATTTTAATGTTGTTGGGGTTTTGGAAGATTTTCCAGAGAATTCCCATTTTGAGAACATTATTTTTATCACCGAACAAATGGCCTCGGATGTTTATAATTGGTACAGCGACTATATGGACTCGAATTGGGACAGTAGCCAACTTATCACCTATTTTAAATTGATGCCCAATACAGATGTAGCTGCATTGGGGGATAAAATAACTGCTTTGGCAAGTCGGAACAATGCTAATAATCCCAACTACAACAGTGTTTTTTCAGTTCAACCCGTACAGGACATCCATTTATATAATGGCGATGTGGAACATGAGATCAACAAGAACAAGGGCAACGAATTATATGTAAGGTTGTTTTTTTGGGTCGCCATCCTCATTTTAGTGGTGGCCTGTTTCAATTATGCCGGCTTGCTGAACATTGCTTTTATGGATCGGGCAAGGGAAATTGGAATGCGGCAAATAGTTGGTGCCGGAAAAAAACAACTTTTAGCTCAATTTTTAACGGAAAGCTTTTTATTGGTGGCCGTTTCCATGGTATTGGCGTATCTATTGTTATGGGCCTCACAACCATCGATAAAAAGTTGGTTCGATACAACGATCAGCCTATCCGGAATACCCATTACGGGCATTCTTTTAACGATCATCTATGGTCTGGTGCTGAGTCTACTTTCGGTACTCTACCCATTTTGGTTGATCATTAGAACGGGCACTTCGTCATCATTGAAACAAACCGTTTCCACAAAAGAATCGAAACTGCCTTTTAGAAGGGCCGTGTTGGTCTTTCAATTTGTTGCCGTAATCTCTTTTTTGACCGCCTCCTTTGTGTTCAACAAACAAATGAATTTTCTTGAAAATAGAGAAATGGGTTTTACTATGGACGGATTGGTCACCGTGGACATAAACAGTAGGATTTTAAGAAATCAGTTTGAAGCTATAAAAACGGAATTTTTAAGAATTCCCGAAGTGAAATCGGTGAGCGTGGCCTCGCGGGTACCCGGGGAATGGAAAAATTTGGAAGAAATTAAGGCGATGCAAATGGGACAGCCCAATACCAATGCCAAAGACCTATTGTTCATTGGTGCCGACAAAGACTTCTTAAGCACCTTTCAAATCAATGTATTGTCAGGAAAAAACTTCTCCGGCATACCTTCCGACAGCACCAAAGTGTTGATAAACAATGCGGTGGTCCAAACCTTGGGAATTGAAAATCCGGTTGGTAAGTACATACAAGTACTTGATGAGAATGGAAATATGAATGTGCAGATAGCCGGAGTCGTAGAGGATTTTCAGATGGAAGATTTCAGAACGTCCATCAAACCTTTGATTATCGGAAATTGGAACAATCCCATTCAGAGCATTGACTACTATGCATTGCAGATCAGCACATCGGATTGGTCAAAAACTTTGGGCGATTTAAGTGATGTGAACGATTCGTTCGATGAGGCCACGCCCATAGAAGTAAATATTCTTTCGGATAAGTTTGCCCGTTTTTTTGAGCAAGACAGGCTACGTTTTAGGCTCCTCAATTTCTTTGCGGGCATTGTTGTTTTCTTGGCCTGTATGGGATTGTTTGCCATGAGTGCCTTTGTCGCCAAGAGTAGGACCAAGGAAATCGGAATCCGAAAGGTATTGGGGTCAAGCGTGTTACAGCTGACTCGTCTGCTATCCCATGATTTTGTAAGGTTAATGCTCATAGGGTTGTTGATCGCAGCACCTATAATCTGGTATTTGTTGCATGGATGGCTTTCAGGTTTTGCTTTTCACATAGAATTAAAATGGTGGATGATCGGTATTGCAGGGTTGGCTTGCTTGGCCCTCACCTTGTTAACAGTTGGCTTTCAATCAATAAAGGCGGCCATGGCCAACCCCGCAAAAAGTTTACGCACGGAATAAGCTTAGTAGTCTTTTTTTTTGATAAGAAGTATTGGGTTGAAGGAGTTTTGGTAAAAGGAATATCAGGTTTTACTTGTAAATATATTGTACATCAATCGTCAAAATATTTTACACAATAGGATTCTTTTACGCCTTAATATTCTGATTATCATTTGTTTGACCGTATGGCATGAATTTGGTTTTAGAATATGAAGAGCCCATTCAACATCGATAAAAATTAAAACAAACTTCATGTTCAAGAACTATATCAAAATCGCGTGGCGGAACATCCTTAGAAATAAAGGAATATTCTCCATTAACATTACAGGGCTGGCCTTGGGCATTGCCTCTTGTTTGATGATCATGCTTTTTGTGGTTGACGAATTGAGTTACGATCGGTACAATGAAAAAGCGGACGAAATCGTACGGGTCGTTTTCAAGGCGAAAATTGAAGGTGAAGATGTACGCGAGGCCGTCGTTATGCCCCCTGTGGCCGAAACCCTAAAGCGCCAATTTCCTGAAGTGGAACAGGCCACACGCCTACGCCGAATGGGTGAACCGAATATCATCGTCGATAATACCACCTTTCAGAACAGCAAGTACGCCTGGGTAGACCCGAACTTTTTCGAGGTGTTTACCCTACCGATCATAGAAGGGGAAAGGGCCGACCCCCTAAGGGAGCCTTTTACCATGGTTTTGACCAAAAAGGAGGCCGAGCGCTATTTTGGAAGTATCGAAGGGGCGATCGGAAAACAGCTGAGACTGAACGAAGAACGGCAGCCTTATGAGGTTACCGCCGTAATCGATGAGGTGCCGCAAAACTCCCACTTTCACTTCAAGGGTTTTGTTTCGATGGAGGGCCATGAACTGGCGCATTCGGGCACGTGGATGAATTCCGATTTTAATACGTATTTGGTCTTGCGCAAAGGATATGATCATAAGCAGTTGGAAGCGAAACTGCCCGAAGTATTAAAACAGAACATGGGCCCGCAGTTACAAGAAGAACTTGGGGTAAGCTATGCCGAATTCAACCAAGAAAACTCCTTAGGACTTTATTTGCAACCCTTAACGGACATCCATCTAAATCCTGAATTTTCAAAGGCCTCTACCATAGAGGAAGGCGGAGACATAAAGTACGTTTATATTTTCAGTGCGGTCGCCCTGTTTATGCTGTTGATTGCCTGCATAAACTTCATGAACCTCTCCACGGCGGCAGCGTCAAAAAGGGCAAAGGAGGTCGGCATTAGAAAAGTATTGGGGTCGAACAAGCAGCAATTGATCAAGCAATTCTTGGCGGAATCGGCCATTGCGACCGTGATTGCCATGTTGATCGCTACGGTGTTATTGTCTGTTTCGCTTCCTTTTTTCAACAGTCTTTCCGGGAAGGAACTAGCCTTGGGGCAACTGTTAAAACCTTCCGTACTGGGGGCGCTTTTTGTCGCCACGGTTTTTATCAGCCTTTTGGCGGGGGGGTATCCTGCGTTTTTTCTTTCGTCCTTTAAACCGATATCCGCCCTGAAAAGTAAATTCTTGGGATTCGGGAAAAGCAAGGGAATACGAAGCGGACTGGTCGTTTTTCAATTTGTGATCTCGGCCGGACTGATTTTGGCGGTTCTGGTAGTAAACCAACAAATGGATTATATACAGCACAAGAATTTGGGCTACGATAAAGATCAGATTCTCGTGCTAAGGGATTCCTATCTTTTGTGTAACGATAACGAGGTCCTAAAAAACGAGTTGTTAAAAGACCCGAAAGTGGCGGGGGTTGCACAATCCTCTTTTGTTCCGGCAGGCCCTTCCGACAATGCAGTCTACGGCATCTACAAGGATGGGAAGTTCAAGCGAAGGAGCGCACTCTACAATGTAGACGAAAATTACCTCCCGGTTATGGGCATGCAACTGGTGGAAGGGCGTAATTTTTCCGATGCTTTCGGTTCGGAAGAGGGCAAGACCATTATCAATCAAAGTGCGGCCAAGGCTTTCGGGTTGGGAGAAAACCCTGTTGGAAAGACCTTTGAAAGGGCTAGCGATCCAGAAAACCAAAAGCTTACCGTAATCGGCGTGGTCAAAGATTTTCATCACGAATCGCTCCATCGGGCCATAGAACCCTTGATTATGGTGTACGGTTCGTCCGGCGGACTTATCGTAAGGGCAAAAACCGGAGCTATGGCCGGACTGATAGCCGATGCCAGAAATTTATGGAACGGTTTCCATACCGATGAAATTTTCAATTATACCTTGTTGAACGAATCGTACCGTCAGACCTATGTTTCGGAACAGAAAATGGGCACGGTGCTGAACGTATTTGCGCTGCTGACCATATTGGTAGCTTGCCTGGGTCTGTTTGGGCTGGTGACCTTTACGGCCGAACAGCGTTTCAAGGAAATCGGTATTCGAAAAGTGTTGGGTTCCAGTGTTCCTCAGATCATGGGTATGCTCTCCAAAGATTTTTTAAAATTGGTCGGATTATCATTTTTGGTGGCCTTTCCCTTGGGCTATTATCTGATGGACAAATGGCTGCAAGGCTTTGCCTATCGGATAGAGATACAAGGGTGGCTGTTGGCCTTAGCTGCACTGGTTACGCTATGTATTGCCTTTTTAACCATCGGCTGGAAAAGTTATCGGGCCGCGACCATGAATCCTGTGAAAGCCCTAAGAGACGAATAGCACACCAATGAAATACCATGTTTAAAAACTATCTGAAAATTGCTTGGCGGAATTTTAAAAAAGGGAAATTGTATTCCTTTATCAATTTGACGGGTTTGACCATTGGGATGACTTCCTTTATTCTAATCGCTCTCTTTGTTCAGTATGAACTCAGTTATGATAGGCAACACGAAAATGTGGATGATATATATAGGGTTATTAGCCAACAACCGGGCAATGAATACAAAGGCACTGATTTATTTTCCGGCACGCCCTTGCCTTTAGGTACGGCCATGGTCCGTGATTTTCCAGAGGTAGAGGCCAAAACAACTATTGACTTGCGTTCGAACCTATTGAGCAAAGGCGAAGAGGTATTTAGCGAGAAAGGCATTTTCGCCGATAATGGTTTTTTTGAGGTGTTTACTATAAAACAGATTTCAGGAGAAGGAAAATCCGCTCTGGAAGAGCCCTTGAACGTCCTACTTACAGAAAGCTTGGCCAAAAAGTTTTTTGGAGATGAATCTCCTTTGGACCGGAACATAACTTTTGAACGTAAAACCGAATTTACGATTAAAGGCGTTATTGCCGACCCTCCCAAAAATCAACATTTTAGCTACTCCTATATTGCTTCAATCAGTGAGGCTCCTTATTATTCGCATAATAAGAATGCATGGGGAAATAATGTGGCGGTCACTTACGTGAAACTGGCCAGTGGAACCGATTCCAAAGAATTGGAAGATAAGCTATTGGTGTATCAAAAAAATTCTGAAGAAGAGTATGCGAAGTATGGACTTGAACCTCCTATTTATAAGCTTCAACCTTTAAAAGATATTCATCTCTACTCTAAAGTTAATTTTGAACTGGAGCCCAATGGAGATATGAAATATGTGTATCTCTACAGCTTGATCGCTTTTGTCATCTTGCTTTTGGCGTCGATAAATTATATGAATTTGACCACGGTACGGTCGGCACAAAGATCCAAGGAAATTGGTATGACCAAGGTTTTGGGAGCCAGTAGAAGACAGCTTTTGTTTCAGTTTTTAGGCGAATCGTTTCTTTTTACCATCATTAGTTTTTTACTCGCCTTGTTTTTGGCCGCTCTGCTTTTGCCTGAATTTGGGCAGTTGCTAAACAAGAACATTCCGTTGGACCTAGTAGGTAATAGGTGGCTACTTCTCGGTATGTTTAGTATGGCCATTGTAGTAGCGAGCCTATCGGGGCTGTACCCCTCGGTTTTCCTCTCCGGTGTTTCACCGGCCAAAGCTTTTAAGGGACATTTTTTGAAAAATACAGGAGGAAATGCCTGGCTCAGAAATGGTTTGGTAGTTGCCCAGTTTACCGCGGCAATCGTTTTGGCCATAGGCAGTTTGATTATCTACCAACAACTTCAATTTACGCAAGACAAAAACCTAGGCTATGATAAAGACCATATGGTGCACGTACCCTATTCGACTCCTGAAATTGCGGAAAATGAAAATGTCATAAGAAATGAACTGCTTAAAAATCCCATGATAAATAAGGTTTCCATAAGTACTCAAATACCATTGGAATTTGATAATCAAGGACCTATTTCTAATTGGGAGGGTAATACCACCAAGCAGCAGCTTGGAGTTTATAGAACCTTTGTTGACTATAATTTCATAGATGTTTTAGGTATGGAAATCGTTGAGGGAAGGGCGTTTTCCGAAGATTTTGCAATAGATGAAAAGGAGGGTTATATCATTAATGAGGCAGCGGCCCGATCGTTAGGTTGGAAAACATCGGTAGGAAAAGCATTTGATGAGGGCAAAGTGATAGGCGTCGTAAAAGATTTCCATATCCAAAAGTTTAATCTCGCGATAGAACCCCTTTATATGAGAATTAGGCCTGAATGGGCCAAAAATTATGGGGAAGTAATAATGAGCATCAGTACCGATAATTATGAGGAAACAAAAAAGTACATCACTTCTGTAATGAACGAGGCAGCACCCTTGGTGCCTTTTGATGTTAAATTTTTAGATGATACCTATGCCCAACTCTATAACAGCGAAATAAGATTGGGCAATACATTTAACATTTTCACGATACTGGCACTTTTTATTGCGAGTATGGGTATGTTCGGTTTGGTATCCCATAATGTGGTACAACGTACCAAAGAGATAGGTATTAGAAAGGTATTGGGTTCTTCAACCGTTGCCATAGTCTCACTTGTTACCAAAGATTTTTTGATATTGGTTGTTGTTGCACTACTTGCGGCTTGCCCAATAGCCTATTTTTTTATGAACGATTGGCTGTTACAGTTTACCTATAGAATCGATATGGGGTGGACAGCATTTGTAGTGGCCGGTGTACTGGCAATACTAGTAGCATTAGTAACTATAAGTGTCCAAGCGATAAAAGCGGCGAACACCAACCCGGTAAAAAGTTTGCGCACAGAGTGAAACATTTAGTAAAAATACGAGTCCTTACTGTAAAGGGCCTCTTATTTTCAAAGAAGCATTAATCAAATCGAACAATCATGATAAAGAACTATTTGAAGATCGCGTGGCGAAACTTGAAGAAGAACAAGGGCTACTCTGCTATCAATATTGGGGGGCTGGCCTTAGGGATGGCCGTTACCTTGATTATCGGGCTGTGGATGGAAGACGAGTTGACCCATAACGATTATTTCGAGAATCGAAACGAAATCGCCCAAATATACCAATCGCAGACGTTCAACGGCCAAACGGGTACCGGCCCGGCCATACCGCGACCTTTGGAAATGGCACTCCGGGAAAGCTATGCGGATAATTTCAAGCATCTGGTCATGTCGTCGTGGAACGTGTCGAGGTATTTGAAGTATAAAGAGAAAAGCCTCTCCAAGACAGGGAACTTTATGCAGCGCGAAGCTCCGGAATTGTTTGACTTAAAAATTCTAAAAGGGGAAAAAGATGGGCTACGTGAGCTGAATTCGGTAATGCTTTCCAAATCCGTGGCCGATGCCCTTTTCGGGGAAGAGGAACCTATTGGGAAAACCGTGGAAGTGAACAATCAGTATGATGTGGTCGTTAGTGCCGTCTATGAGGATATTCCTTTCAATAATTCGTTCAACGACCTAGAGTATCTAATGCCATGGGACAAGTTATTGGCCACCCAAGAGTGGATGAAAAATGCGGAGGACCAATGGGGAAACAACTCGTTTCAGATGTTCGTCCAAATTGCCGACAACACCACTATGGAACAGGTGACCGATCGCATTCTAAACGTCAAAAAAGACCTGAACGAGGATACGGCCGAATTTGACCCGCAAATATTTCTTTTTCCTATGAAAGAATGGTACCTGCGGGGCAATTTCGAAAATGGAAAGCAGGTCGGGGGCCGAATCAAATATGTGTGGCTGTTCGGTATTATCGGGGCGTTCGTGCTTATACTGGCCTGTATCAATTTCATGAATTTGAGCACGGCACGATCTGAAAAACGGGCGAAGGAGGTCGGCATACGAAAATCTATAGGGTCGCAACGAAAACAATTGATCAATCAGTTTTTGAGCGAATCTTTTTTGGTGACCCTTTTCGCTTTTATCCTTGCGCTACTTATTGTGTTAATGGCTCTGAACGGCTTTAACGACTTGGCGAAAAAGGAAATCACATTTCCTTGGGGCGAACCTGTTTTTTGGATATGGTCGCTCGTTTTTATTCTATTGACAGCGGTATTGGCAGGTAGTTATCCCGCTCTGTATTTGTCGTCTTTCCGGCCCGTTGACGTATTGAAAGGTACATTTAAGGGAGGTAAATATTCCGGCTTGCCCCGTAAAATATTGGTGGTGTTGCAATTTACCGTTTCCGTAGCTTTCATCATCGGCACTTTCATCGTCATGCAGCAGATCAACCATGCCAAGAACCGGCCCGTGGGTTATGATAAGGAAGGTTTGGTACAAATACCGACCTTTAGCCAAGACTTTGCAGGGAAATATGACTTGATGCGCAGTGAGTTTTTGAACTCCAATGCGGTCGTTGAAATGTCGGCATCAAGTAGCCCGACCACCCAAATCTGGTCGAATCGAAGTGGCTTCGATTGGGACGGGAAGCCCGAGGGGTTCCAAGAAGATCTCGCATGGACGGAAGTCACGCCGGAATATGCCAAATCATTGAACCTAAAGATTATCGAGGGCAGGGATTTTTCACGGGAATTCGCCACGGATTCCAATGCCGTGCTGATCAATGAAACTGCCAAAAAATATTTAGGTATCACCGATCCCGTGGGTAAATTTTTAAGGGACGATGATGAAGAGGATCCTGGCCCGCCACTTAAAATTATTGGCGTGGTTCAAGATATGATTACGCAATCCCCCTACCAACCGGTAAAACAAGGGGTGTATGTGTACGACAAATACGGCAATTCGAGTTTCTATAATCTACGATTGAACCCTAAGCAAAGTGCAAGCCAGAATATAGCTATTATTGAACGGGTATTTAAAGAGCATTTTCCCGATCTTCCGTTTCAATATGACTTCGTTGACGAGGAATATGGAGACAAATTTGCCGCCGAAGAACGCATAGGTACCCTATCGGGAATTTTCACCGCACTTGCCATTTTGATCAGTTGTCTTGGGCTGTTTGGCCTTACCTCTTTTGTGGCAGAGCAACGTACCAAGGAAATCGGTGTTCGAAAAGTACTTGGGGCTACTGTATTCAATGTGTGGAACATGTTGTCGAAAGACTTCTTAAAACTGGTGATTATCTCCTGTTTTATAGCGATTCCGATTTCCTATTATGTGATGAACGGTTGGTTGCAAGACTACCCCTATCATGTCATTCTCGAATGGTGGATTTTTGCCTTGGCCGCTATAGGCGCCTTGGCCATAACAATGCTAACGGTGAGTTTTCAGGCCATCAAGGCAGCCAATGCCAACCCGGTAAAAAGCTTGAGAACGGAATAACCCCCTAGCATTTCACTTTGAGGGGTATCTACGCTGTAAAAATATTGTACAGAGATTGTCAAAATATTTTACGCTTTGTGGTGTCTTTCTATATTGGTACATAATTAATATACTGATAGTCAGTTATTTGTTAGCGTGGCATGAAAATCGTTTCTGAATAACCATCCTGATACTAAAGCGACTAAAATGCTCACAAACCATCTCAAACTATCCCTCCGAAACCTATGGAAAAACAGGATGCTTTCTACACTCAATCTATTGGGACTGAGCATTGGCATCGGTAGCGTTTTGACCTTAATTTTTTCGGTGTATGCGTACTACACCGCAGATTCGAATTTAGAAGGGCAAGAGCATATATATTACTTAAAAACTACGGGCACCGATGGCCTTTCATTCGTTGATAATGTGTTTCCCTTACTAGATGAAATCGTAAAATCGTCACCCGATGTAATTGCGGGCACACATGTACATGGCTGGGGTAATATGTGGCTGAAAAAAGGCGATTTGGAGCTTCAGGAACGTACCGACTATGTAGACAATGACTTTTTTAAGGTATTCACCTTGCCCTTGAAGTATGGCGATCCTGAGACAGCCCTGAACAAAAAATATTCCATCATCTTAACCGATAGGGTAAGCCAAAAGATTTTCGGCACTAAGAACCCGGTAGGGGAGACCTTAATTGCGGATGATTCATTACACGTTACCGTGACCGGGGTTTTTGAGCCGATCAGTCCGTATTCTACGTTTCGTTTGGGGGTCATACTGCCCAATGAATTGTTGAGGGATAATCCGACTTTTATGGCAAATTCAGGTTGGTACAATAGCTTTACCCCTAGCTATTTGAGGCTACGGCCCAATACTGATATTTCCCAGTTCAATCAATTGGTGTATGGATTGGTACAGAAAAACTATCCTGATCCAAGTACTGTCGCATCTATAAAAGCGATGCCCCATGCCGATATGCGTATGGATGCCATTCCCGTAGTCAAGACAATCATCCATGGGTCAATTGCAGTAGCATGTTTTGTACTGCTTATCGTGTTGGTAAACCTACTCAACCTAAACACCTCGACCATGTTTCGGCGTATCAAGGATATTGCGGTACGCAAGATATTGGGAGGGAGCAAAAAAAGTGTCATCTTTCAGTTCTGTCTAGAGAACGGCATTTTGGTTTTTTTGTCCATCCTTATTTCCGGGGTCTTATTTCTTGCTTTTTTATTGCCCGGGATTAACGAGGCCTATGGAGCGGATTTTGGTAAGATATCCTTCAATGTGACCAAAGATTATCCTGTTGTTCTCTATGCTTTTGGTTTGGGAATACTGGTAACTTTGGTAGTAGGTATATTGCCGACCTTGCGTTTTATTTCCGTACCCGTATCGACGGGAATCAAGGGAAAGATAGAGGCCGTGAAAAGTAACTTTCTCCTTAAAAATTCATTTATCATCCTTCAATTTTCCATCGCCATTCTTTTTATCTGTGTCGCTATCATTCTTAACAGTCAGATCGACTACATGAAAGAGGCGCCCCTGGGCTTTGAAAGGGAACATATTGTGGTGGGTAAAATTGATTTGGATTATAGGGATGCGGATGCTGCCGTTTCGAACTTCGAAGCCCTATTGAACCGGTTACAGGCCGACCCGTATGTTGAGAGTATTTCGACAAGTGATGTGGTTCCCTCGGACTATCCTTTCAGATACTCGCCATTTTATGATGCCAATACCAAAAGGGATGTCCGTATGCGCCGTGCCTTCACGGATGACGGCTACCTCGAAACGTTGAAGATTCCAATAGTAACTGGTAGGGACTTTGATGAAACTATCGATAATGCAGCAGATAACCCGGTAATCATCAACCGAACTGCCATGGAGGCGCTAGGCTGGAATACCATCGAAGGAAAAAGATTGAAATATAAAGATGATCCCTCATCGGGATTCCCTGTCGTTGGCGTCATGGAAGATTTTCATTATCAGAACATGCAATACGCCGTAGAGCCTTTGGTACACTTTTATCAAGATAAGGAAAACCTGGTTGCCCATCGTTTTCTCTCTGTACGGATTATGCCGGGTCATGAAAAAAGCGTAGAAGAACTAATTGCCTCGGAATTCGAAAATATGAATTCGCGCAGAACCTACTCGCAAGAAGTATTGACCGATATGGTAGGCGCACAATACCGATTGATAGATGGCATATTAAAAACGGTCAATATCGTCGCCCTTCTGACCATTTTTATTTCCTGTTTGGGTATGTTCGGCCTCATCTCCTTTATGGCCAAAAGAAGGGTTAAGGAAATTGGAATACGCAAGGTGTTGGGGGCCGGAATATTTAAAATTATAGTGTTGCTGTCTAAAGACTATATCGTTCTTGTGGGTATCGCGGCCTTGGTCGCTTTCCCCATAGCGGGGTATGTAATGAACACATGGTTGGGCAGTTTTGCCTATAGCATCAGCATTCAATGGTGGATGTTCGCGCTCAGCGGCTTGATAGCATTTCTCATTACCGGTTTTACCCTAGGCCTTCAAGCAGTAAAATCGGCCTTGGCCAACCCGGTAAAAAGTTTGCGCACAGAATAATAGAAAAAACACCTATGTCTACCCTATTCTTAAAAATCGCCACGAGGTACCTGCTCAAAAACAAGCTGTACTCCTTTATCAACATTGTTGGCCTCGCCATAGGGATAGCCTCATTTATCTTAATAATGCTTTACGTAAACTACGAGAATAGTTATGACAAATTCGAAGGTTCTGAAAATGTACATCGGGTGTATATGGATTATCTGGAGGGCGGCGAATGGGTGCCCGGGGATGCTAACGCCTATATCGTAAGTGGCCCGGCATTAAAGCAGGAATTCCCTGAAATTCAAGATTTTGTGAGGTTAAGGCGTGTCAAAGGAGTGATACTACTTCATAACAATACTGTTTTTGATAAGAATACAGGGGCATTGGCAGACCCGTCTTATTTTAATGTTTTTGACCGTACATTGAACAAGGGTGACCTTAGCACTGCGTTGAACGAACCCTACTCCATTGTGTTGACATCGTATTTGGCACAAAAAATATTTGGGAACGAGGACCCTATGGGAAAAACAATTCAGATTGCAGCGGATGGCAATACCCCTTTTACCGTTACAGGAATTCTAGACAGCACTGGGCCAAATACCCATATCAAAAACGATTTTTTAGTCTCCTTCAAAACCTTTTATACCTGGCCTATCTTTGAACGTGATTGGGAATATACATGGAACCAAAATGAATATTTTACCTATTTAAAATTGGATGGGAATGCCGATGTCGCTTCCTTGAACGAAAAGATAATGGCGTATGAACCGGAAGGTTTAAAAAATGAAAGACATCATTTAGAACCGATTGAGGATATACATCTTAATTCGAACAAGCCCTATGAGGCCGAGGCAAATGGCAATGCAAATAGCATCCGGCTTTTAGCCATTATTGCTTTTATCACCATTCTGCTGTCTTGGATGAATTATGTCAATCTCTCTACCAGCAAATCCCTAGAACGTGCCAAGGAAATAGGTGTTCGTAAGGTCGTTGGGGCAAGAAGGCCACAATTGATCTTGCAATCCCTTATCGAATCAGGTCTCTTAAACTTTATCGCCATAGTCTTGGCCATCGGTGCGGCCTATGTTTTACTTCCTGTTTTTAATCGGTTCGTGGGGTTAGATTTAAAACTAAACAGTACCCAAATTAAGGGGCTCTTGCCGTTTTTCGTGTTCATGCTCTTAGGGGCTACCTTGTCGGCATTCTATCCGGCTTTTGTTTTGAGCAAGTACAAGTCGATAACGGTGCTAAAAGGGAAATTGCAGACTTCCACCAAAGGGCTCAATTTGAGAAGAGGATTGATTATTGGACAATTTTTGACGACGATAACCCTATTGACCGGGGCCTTTATAGCCAATAAACAAATTCGTTTTCTCCAAGATCGCCCGATTGGTGCCGATTTAAACCATTTGGTGACCCTGAACGGCCAAGTACTGAACAGGGATAGGGATTCTTTGCTCAAGCGAGATTTTAGTACGTTGATGAACGAACTTAAGAAAAGTCCTTATGTAGACAATGTGACCTTATCGCAGACATATCCCGGGGATGATTTTACAAATTTGAATTCTAGTTTTGGCATTACTTTTCCGAACGGAAAAACCGATGATAAACGCATATGGTATAACTACACCGTTCAGCCCGATTATTTTGATTTGATGGGAATGGAATTTATCGCAGGGGAAGGCTTTCCGCAAACAGCCCAAGAATGGAGCCATAACATCGTAATTAACGAAAAAATGGCAAGTTTTATAGAAGTCACCGATTTGCAGGGCATGATAGGAAAGACCATCAAATTTTGGGATCAAGATTGGACTGTGACCGGAATCGTAAAGGACTATCATCATTTCGGATTGAAAACCCCTATCGAGCCTATGATTATAACCCATAATAAAGCGATTAGCAATGTCTTGGTAAAACTCGATAAACGTACGGCCTCTTTGGCAAGCATGACGCAAGCCTTGGAACAATTAAATAAAATTTGGCATCAAGTTTTTCCGGAAAGCACATTTGGCTACACTTTTTTAGATCAAAATTTTCAGAAGCAATATGTAGAGGATAGAAAATTTGCCAAAGCTTTTCAGATTTTTACCATCCTGGCCATACTGATTGCCTCCATGGGCCTTTTCGGATTGACCTCCTATACGTGCATACAGCGTCGAAAAGAAATCGGCATACGTAAGGTCAACGGTGCAACGATCACACAAATTCTCGCACTCTTAAATAAAGATTTTGTCACATGGGTCGCCCTCGCTTTTATTGCCGCGGTACCCCTTTCGTGGTACGCCATGAACAAATGGCTCGAGGGTTTTGCCTACAAGACCGAGATGAGTTGGTGGATCTTCGGCTTGGCCGGTCTAACAGCCTTACTCATCGCCCTACTCACCGTTAGCTGGCAAAGTTTTCGGGCAGCGGTAGCCAATCCCGTTGATGCGTTGCGCGATGAATAATTAAAAAATTGATATACTGAATACCCAATGAACCTTAAGATTCCATTTCGCAATTTTAATAGATATCGGCTTACTTCGAGTATCACGGTGCTAAGTCTGGCAGTTGGGCTGGCCTGTGTTTACCTCATTTCTATTTTTTTGCTTCGAGAATACAATCCGGATAGTTTTCAGGAACATGGGGAAAGAATATATGCCCTGGAAGCTGAAAGTCCTTTTGGAAATACGGCAAAAATGCATGTGGTCAGGGAAGGTGGGGCCGAATATATAAAACAAAACTTTACTGGGGTAGCGGACTTTTGTCGGTACAAAAATTCCGGTTCACCAAGGGTAAGTGTCCGTACTAATGATTTTGACGAAACTTATAAAGTAATTTCGGCCTCCCCCAACTTCTTTGATTTTTTTACTTATCGGCTCATAGCAAAAGCATCAGACGGAATTTTGGAAGTATCCGATCAAGTGGTCATTTCTGAAAGATTAGCGGAAAAATATTTTGGAAACGAAAATCCGATCGGTAAAAGAATAACACTGACCAACAATTCGGGAAGCGAGCAACTATATGTTTCGGGGGTATTCGAAAAGCCATCGAAAACAACCGTGTTGAACTTTGATATGGTCAAGAAAATAGGAGCCGGTGATTCCTTTGCTTTTGTAATGTTGTCCGATGAGGGCAACGCATCCCGGCTAGAAGCACAGTTCAGTGAGCAAAAGAATACCATTCCGATAATTCATAATGGTAATCCCGGTGCATATAGTCTTCAAAAACTGAGGAAGGTTTATTATGACACTTCCCTTACCGCAGCAATCCACAATGTGCGCGATCGGAAAGACTTGCACATAGCTCTGATTATAGGTCTAATGATAATAAGCGTGGCCATTTTCAACTACCTGATGCTAGTTAGAAACCTCCTGGTTCAAAAGACGAAAGAAATGTCCATTCGTCGTATCAACGGTTGTTCGGATGTAGGATTGGTATTTGGTTTTATGGGCACCTTGGTATTGCCGGTTTTTTTGGCCGTGGTACTGGGGCTGTTCATTGTGCTATGGATGCTTCCTTTTTACAATGATCTGGTGAATACCGGTATTGAAATGCGCCATCTAATGGATGGGTCAAGTCTATTTTTTATACTGGGAATACCACTTTTACTATTGGGGGGTTCGGCATTGTTCGTTTGGAAAAATGTAGCCAAATCAAGGTCGTTCATAGGGATGGGAAATTTTATGGGCCCCAAACCTAAAATTCATATGCCTGCGTTCAACGTACTTCAATTGGCCATTACCTTCTTGTTGATGGTGGGGGCCACAGTGATTTTAAAACAGATGCGCTACATTTCTGACAAGGATATCGGCTTGAACAAGCAAGTTGCCGAGGTACGCATTCCAATGGCCCAAAAAGATAAGGCATCGGTTTTTAAGACTGAACTTGAAAAGCTTCCTATGGTAGATAAGGTTGCCGTGGCTATGGCCTCTCCCGTGCTAGAACATTATTTGTTACGGCTTACGTATGAAGAACAAGGGGAAGAACGTGAATATACGGCCTCGGCTTTTATGGGTGATCGGCAGTACCTCGATGTTCTGGGCATCGATGTCGTTGCCGGTAATGGCTTTTCCCCGACACCGAGTGCGAGCAGGAATACCTGTGTCATCAATAAGAGCTTGGCCGGTCTTTTCCCTGACCGTGATTTGATCGGTAAACCCCTTCCGGGAAATGAAGAGCTTACGGTGGTCGGTATCGTAAATGACTTTCATTACGACAACCTGAAGAACCGGGTAGCCCCGGGATATGTTTTTTACGGGGATAGTGGCAATTATTTAATGGTCAAACCGATTACGGGCCAGGAAAAAGAAGTGAAAATGGCCATTCAAACGCTATGGAAGAAACTGATTCCCGATTACCCATTGAACGTCGAAACGATTGGAGAGCGATTTGAGTGGATGCACAGGGACAACACCAACTACATAAAACTTATCGGGGCTTGTAGTGCCATAAGCATCTTTTTGTCGATGATGGGGCTGTTTGCGGCTGCCTTCCTCTCGGGACGAAGAAGAACGAAAGAGATCGGTATACGCAAGGTTAACGGTGCCAAGATTTCTGAAATAATAACCTTGCTCAACAAAGACCTTGTGAAATGGGCCGTTATAGCCTTTTTATTTACCATGCCTTTGGCCTGGTATATTATGAAGCGCTGGCTTGAGAATTTTGCCTATAGAACCGAGCTCAACGGGTGGCTCTTTATACTTGTCGGCGCGATTATAGTATTGATCGCCCTACTCACCGTTAGCTGGCAAAGTTGGCGTGCGGCGGTAGCCAATCCCGTTGATGCGTTGCGCGATGAGTAATCCACATCAAATATGTTCCGTACGTTGGGAAAATTGAAAAGAAAAAAGGAGTATAACAGATTCCCGGCCTTTTGGGAATGAAACGAAAACAGATAGTGATGCTTTTAAATAACATAAAAATCGCTTTTAGAAACCTCGGCAAACGAAAAGGCTTTGCATTGATCAATATCGTGGGACTTTCCCTCGGTCTTTGGTGCACCTTGTTGATTGCGCTATGGATCGCCGATGAGGTTGCAAAAGACCGTTTTCATAAAAAGGGAGATCGCATCGGCCTCGTAATGACCAATATTGAATCGGAGGAAGGGGAGATAAGCACATGGGGCCAAACAGGATACCCGGTTGCCGAAGCCTTGGAAGAGCAGATTCCAGAGGTGGAAATGGCAGTTCGCCGTTCAGGCCCCAGGGAAGCCATCCTAAGGGTGGATGAAAAATCTATGGGTGCCGATGTCGTCGGGGCAGATGCCGGTTTTTTCGATCTGTTTTCATTTCCCCTTAAAGAAGGTCAAGTTTCCAAATGCTTGAACGGCCTGAAAAATATCGTACTGTCCGAAGAATTGGAAGCCATTTATTTTCCGAACGGAAATGCGGTCGGAAAAATGGTCGAACTCATGCTCGACGAAACGTCGGAACCTTTTTTGGTGACCGGTGTTTTTAAAAAAATCCCTGGGCAATCTACCCTGCAATTCGATGCGGTCGTTCCGATCGACAATTTCTTGCCCATGAACAATAAAAGCTGGGGCAATACATGGATGAATACCTACTTGCTTCAAAAAGAGAACGCCAGTCTTGAAGCTATAGGCCGAAAGATAAAGCACCTTCCCGAAAAAGCGGGGGACGATACGTTTCGAACGTTATCAGTACAGCCTTTGGAAGACAACTACCTCTATTCGAAATTCGAGAACGGGCAAGCGGTCGGCGGTAACATCGACTATGTCATTCTTTTTGCGATTATTGCCCTTTTTACGCTGCTTATTGCCTGTTTTAATTTTATCAACCTGACCACGGCATGGGCCGTAAAACGTTCTAAGGAGGTCGGCATCAAAAAAGTATTGGGGGCGGGCCGGGGGTCTTTGTTGGGGCAGTTTTTTACCGAATCGGTCGTGCTTGTCGTACTATCGGTCGGGGTCGCCGTACTACTGGCCGTACTCACCATGCCCATGTTCAATACAATAACCGAAAAGGAGTTGTCCGTAGATTTTACCGATGGTCACCTATACGGTATTCTTGGGGGTATTGCCTTGGCGACGGTACTGCTTTCGGGACTGTATCCGGCTTTCTCACTTGCCTCTTTTAAGGGCGTGACCGCGTTGAACGAAAAGCTGAAGGGCAATAGGGGCGAAAACCTTTTGCGTAAAAGCCTGGTCGTTTTTCAGTTTTGCCTATGTATGGTGATGATTACGGGTACCTTGGTCGTTTATTTACAACTGCGATTCGTTCAGAACAAAAACTTGGGTATCGATAGGGAAAATATCATCTATATGCCCATAGATCAGGAAACTTGGCTACAGTCGCGGACCATCAAGGCCGAACTGGCCAATTATTCAGGTATTCAAGACGTAAGTTCGGCCAGCAGCAATTTTATAGATATTGGGGGTACCACTTCCGATCCCGTTTGGGAAGGAGGAAACCCTCAAGATGGCCAAAAGTGGTTTTCCATTCTAACCGTAGATTTTGAATTGACCGAAATGCTGGATATCCCGATACGGGAAGGCCGAAATTTTTCCCCGGAATTTACGACCGACACCTTGAATTATTTGGTCAATGAGGAGGCGGTCAAAGCGATGGGCCTTCAAGACCCTATCGGAAAATCACTTAGTTTTTGGGGGGATGAAGGCGGCAAGATTGTCGGGGTTACCGATAACTTTCACTTTGCTTCGTTGCACCATGCGATCGGACCCATGATCATCAGGTGCCGCCCCACGCAAACGTATCTTTTTTATGTGAAGACCGCCCCCGGAAGAACAACGGATGCCCTTGCCCATATGGAGGAGGTACACGATAAGTTCAGTGCATTGCCGTTCACCTATCATTTTTTGGACGAGGCCATAGAAAGAGGATATAAACAGGAGCAAAAAGTTCAGCAATTGGCAGGAACCTTTGCCGTTCTTGCCATCATCATATCTTGTTTGGGCCTTTTTGGGCTGGCCATGTTTACGGCGCATCAGCGCATCAGGGAAATTGCGGTGCGAAAAGTTTTGGGGGCCAATGTAGCCGGCCTTTTTCGGTTGCTATCAAAAGATTTTATGAAGTTGATCGCGATCGCCATGCTGATTTCCCTGCCGTTCGCATGGTATCTTATGAACGATTGGATTCAAGGTTTTGCCTATCGTATCGATATCGAATGGTGGATGTTTGCATTGGCCGGTTCGATATTGCTGGGTATCGCGTTGCTAACGGTAAGCTACCAGACAATAAAAGTGGCGACCACCAATCCGACCAAAAGTTTGCGCATGGAATAGGATAATGGAAAATGCCTCTATAAAAAAGGTGAAAAAGTTAAAAATGGTTTAGATTGTCGCCTATTTGGAATCAAGAACGCTTAGCACAGGAATACTATAAAAAACAAAAACAATGCTTTTACAACTAAACAACATTTTTAAATGGGTACAACAAGGAGGGCAGCGTGTCTTCCTTCTGAAAGATATCAACCTGCAGGTCGAAGAAGGCGAATTTATCTCCGTCATGGGGCCTTCGGGTTCGGGTAAATCGACCTTGCTCAACGTTATCGGCATGCTCGATGATTTTGACGAAGGCGAATACGAATTTTTGGATGAACCGGTACATCAACTCAAAGAAAAACATCGCGCAAACCTGTACAAACAGTATATCGGTTTTGTGTTTCAGGCCTACCATTTGATCGATGAACTGACGGTCTATGAGAATCTGGAAATGCCCTTGTTGTATAAAAAACATTCAGGCTCGGAAAGAAAGGCCATGGTCGCCGATATGTTGGACCGTTTCAATATTGTCGGCAAGAAAGATTTGTTCCCGACCCAGTTAAGCGGGGGCCAACAACAATTGGTAGGGGTGGCCCGCGCCCTGATTTCGAAGCCGAAACTGATACTGGCCGATGAACCCACAGGCAATCTAAACTCGGCACAAGGGGAAGAAATCATGACACTTTTTAAAGCACTGAACGATGAGGGCGTCACCATTATTCAAGTGACCCATTCCGAAAAAAATGCGGAATACGGCAAACGCATCGTCAATCTGTTGGATGGGCGTATGGTGTAGGTTTATGCCGGGCTTAAAAAGGTCATAGCATAGCAAAATGGCTTTTATAAAAAACGGGCCTTTCGTTAAAATGTGGCACTCCATCTTTGATGATGTTGGATTCAGCCACTGGCTAACCCAATAATACAAAATGTAGTATAATGTTCTGCGTTATGCAACTTTGCTTGGATAAGGCATAAAATTGCAAGGTCAGTGACCTTGCAATTTTTTTAGCGGGTTGGTGTGCGTCGTATTTGGCACTTCACTTTCTTTACATTTTTCTTTAAAAAACAAATAATTGGCAATTAATAAGCACTTTTTACACGACCCGATGTAGGAGGGGAGTGTAATGTGTGTGAAATGGTATTTTACTCAAATGACAATTCTTTACAGAAAACCGTAATTGGTTTCTTGTTAAATCCATATCTTAGAAAACACTCCAAAAATTACCTGATTCCTTATCTATTTTACTCTGGCTTGAACTTTAAGTCAATTTTCATGAAGCAATAACAATAAGATGAGGGTATTAACAAAGTCTAAATATAAACTTGGATTAGAATGTCCAAATAAACTTTATTACGCTGGTAAAAAAGTATATGCGAATTTAAAAAAGGAAGACTCCTTTTTAGAGGCTTTAGCGCAAGGTGGCTTTCAAGTAGAAGAACTAGCTCGAATGCATTATCCGAATGGCATACTGGTCGAAGGAGAACCAGGGGAATATGAAGCTGCATATAATCAAACAAAAGAATTACTTAAAAAAGAAAACGTTTCAATTTATGAAGCCGCCTTTTTAGTTGATGGACTCTTTATTAGAACTGATATTCTAGTAAAAGTGGGTAATTTGGTAAAATTGATTGAAGTAAAATCAAAATCTTTTGACCCAGAAGATGAGTTTCTATTGATTGGTAAACGAGGAGGAATTGTAAGTACATGGAAGCCATACTTATTTGATGTCGCATTTCAAAAACATGTAATGCAACTTTGTTATCCAAATTGGAGCATTGAGTCCTATTTGATGTTGGCCGATAAGAAGAAAAAAGCTAGTATTGACGGGCTAAATCAATTATTCAGAATAAATAAAACTAAAGAAAATAGAACTGGCATATCCAAGAAAGTATCTACTTTGGAAGAAACGGGAAGTTCTGTTCTTGGTTTAAAAAAAGTAACAGATGTTGTTAAAGAAATAGAGTCTGATAAAATTGAGTATACAAAAGGATTGAATTTTACAGAATCTATTTCAAAATTCAAAGAACTATATCACAACGACCAGTACGCAAATTGGCCAACAAGTTTTATGAGCTGCAAAAATTGTGAATTTAAAACCTCTATCGAAGACAAGAAGATAGGTCTAAAATCCGGTTTCGAGGAGTGTTTCAGAAAACAGCACAAATGGTCGGAAGAAGAGTTTAATAAACCAAATATTCTTGATATCTATTCTTTTAGAAGAGGTGCTAAGCTTTTTCAAGATGGAGTTCAATTTAAGTCTGAACTTTCTGGAGATCTAATAGGTTTAAAGATTGAACCAGACGAATTAACAACATCACATCGGCAGTGGCTACAAATTGAAAAAGAAGTTCAAAATGATAGCTCAATTTATGTGAACAAAGATGCTTTGATTCAAGAAATGAAATCATGGGATTTTCCACTTCATTTTATTGATTTTGAAACCAGTGCTGCAGCTTTACCGTTCAATAAAAACACTAAACCTTATGAACAAATTGCTTTTCAATTTTCTCATCATATTTATAATAATGAAGGGAACATAATACATGCTACTGAATATATCAATAGTCAAGCAGGTGAATTTCCCAATTTTGAATTTACTAGAGCATTAAAAAAAGCTCTTGAAAATGACAACGGAACCATATTTAGATATTCGAACCATGAGAACAGTATTTTGAATGCAATTTATTGTCAATTGGATGATTCGAAAGAAGCCGATAAAAGAGAATTGATGAACTTTATTAAAAGCATTTCACACTCTACTCGAAATAGCGCCTTTTCTTGGACTGGAAATAGGGATATGGTTGACCTTTGGGAAGTTGAAAAAAAGTATTACTACAACCCTATAACTAAGGGTTCAAATTCCTTGAAAGAAGTGTTACCGGCAGCACTCCAAACAAGTGAATATTTGAAGAATAAATACTCCCGACCAATCGGCGAAATAAATATTACTAGCAAGAATTTTAGTTCGGAAAAAATTTGGTTGAAAATTAAAGAAGGCCAGATTTCAAATCCATATGACCAACTTCCTCCGGTTTTTGATAACTGGAACGAAGAAGAGATTGAAAACTCTCTATCTGATATTGAAAACATTGCTAATGGAGGAGCGGCTTTAACTGCATATTCTAAATTACAATATACTGACATGACAGATTATGAGCGAAAAGAACTTGAAAAAAGTTTGCTAAAATATTGTGAATTGGACACGTTGGCTATGGTAATGCTTTATGAACATTTCGTAGAAATAACAACATGATTATATGACAAAACTAAATATTCGGATTATATGGTTAACACTAACTAAGCCAAACTAACTATAAACAAAGAATAATTATATGAAAAAATGGGAACAACTATTACAGCCTTTGACATTCAGAAATCGAACAAAGGCTAGAGAAATTGATGGAAGAGATCCTTTCGAACAAGACTACGGTCGTTTGATATCAAGTTCTCCAATTCGAAGATTGCAGGACAAAACTCAGGTATTTCCATTGGAAACAAGTGACTATATTCGAACGCGTTTAACGCACTCATTAGAAGTTTCTTACATAGGAGGTTCTATTGGAAAGAGTATTGAAAAATACCTAATAGAAAAAAAAGAATTAAATCAAGATTTTAAAGGACAATTAAGTTCTCTTTTAAGGTGCTCAGGGCTAGTACACGATTTAGGAAACCCACCTTTTGGCCACTTTGGCGAATCTGCTATCAAAGATTATTTTAAAGAATATTTCGAAAAAAGCGAGGTTAAACTCACTAAACAAGAAAAAGCAGATTTTGAAAATTTTGATGGAAACGTTCAGACTTTTAGGATTCTTAGAAAATTACACTTTTTCAAAGATGAGTATAGTTTTAATTTGACTTTCCCGACGTTAGCAAGTATCATTAAATATCCATCTAATTCATTAGAGGGTAATAAGAAAAAAGAGGCCAAAGAAATTAGAAATAAAAAATATGGCTATTACTGTTCTGAAGAATCAGATTATCAAGAAATCAGTAAGAAATTAGGATTAAATGGTAAAAGACATCCAATAGTATATCTTATGGAAGCCGCAGATGATATTGCCTATTGCGCTGCGGATATTGAAGATGGCGTAAAGCTAGGAATTTTAAATTATGAAACACTAAGAAGGATTTTTGATGAAAATTTAAAAGCGAATAGAGACTTGTTGGAAATTCTCGATAAGATGCATAAAGGCAATGACAACAAATTATCTGACAAGTTGTCCTTGACCGTTCAACAATTCAGGGTAGAAACACAGGGCAGAATGATAGAGGGTATTGTAGACTGCTTTAAAAAAAACTATGTTAAAATAATGGATGGGGGATTTCAATATGAATTAATTGACAAGTCTACTGGCAATGATATAAGAAAATCATTTGAGGCATTACAAACAGTAGTTTTTGATAATAAAAAAATAATGCAAACTGAACTCGCTGGTTGGGAAATAATCTATGGTTTGCTAGATATTTTTGTTCCAGCAACCGAATCTGAAAACTTTAAAGCTGGGGGTAATACAAAAGAAGCGAGATTATTTAAGAATATTTCATCAAGTTATAGATATATTTATAGTGAGTATAACAAGTATGATAATGAAGCTTACAATAGAATACAATTGATTGTAGACTTTATTGCCGGAATGACTGATACTTATGCTTTAAATCTTTACAGAAAACTAAAAGGTATTAGATTGTAGTGTTAGAAATAATAGAAGACAAAAATCTCTTTAAAAGACTTTTCGCAGCTAGGTTCAAAGAAGTATTGCGAAAGTATCCTGACTTTTATGAGTTCATGATGAACTTGTTAATATCAGGCACGGCATATGTTGTTGGAGGTTTTGTAAGAGATTCTATAAATAATAAACAATCAAGGGATTTAGATATGATTGTTTCACTATCTCATACGGATTTGAATAATTTATTAAAAGAATCGGACCTTACGTTTTCTATCAATAGGATGTTAGGAATAAAAATCGATTTAGGTGGATTTGAGGTAGATATATGGAGTATCGATAACAATTGGGCATTTCGTGATTCTGTGGTAAAAAGAAATGAAGACTATATTTTAGACAATATCTCGGATGGCTGTTTTTATAACTACGATGGACTTGTCGTAAATGTTCACTCAAATAATTTTAGGTCAAATCATTACAACGACTTTGTTCGGGAAAAGAAATTGAACATTATTCAAAAAAGTAAATATTATAAAGTCAAAAATCCAACAATTGAGGCAAATCTATTGCGAGCTATTTACTTAAATACTTTTTATGGAGTAGATATTGCTCCAAATTGTATGAGTTATTTGGACAAAGTAATAAGTCAGATAGGAGATAATTATGACGTTCAAGATAGATTGAACATTTACTTGAATAAATATGACAAGTATAAAAAAGTGTTATCTATTGAAGATGTTATGGACACCGTTAGGCTGATTAAGTATATTCATGCCAATAGGGAAGCCAAGAAACAGCTTAACTTTGGTTTCGGTCAATTAATGGAGGATTAGAATGTTTGAAAATGAGCTTCTGGCGTAAAAGAATTTTAGTTCATAACTAATTATTATTTTAAAACGGATTTCATGAATCTTTAATGAGTTTGCCTATCGGCTAATCTCATTTTTCGATTTGGCAAAACACGCGATTAAATAAGTGCGCCAATAAAACAATTATTTTTCTAGCGATTTGATGCGGCTACTTAAGAAGGGTCTCAAAAAAATTCATGTTAATAAATTTTTGATAATTCCACCACCCCCTATCTTTTCAAGGTCAACGCTTTACCTTCTCGCCCCTATACTGTATCTTTGTTGTTTAGAATGATTTTACATAATGAAGATAGCTAAGAAAGACGTTTTAAAGGCTTTAGAGCACATCACCGTTCCCGGTGAGGGCCAGAACATGGTCGAAAGTGGCGCGGTAAAGAACCTACAGATTTTCGGCGATGAGGTCGAAATCGATATCACCATCAACAATCCCAGCTTACAGGCCCGCAAAAAGACCGAGGTAGAGATATTAAAGATCATCCATCAAGAAGTCTATGCCAAGGCGAAGATCAAGGTCAACATAAAGGTCGATGCCCCGGCCGCCAAACCAAAAGTAAATGAAATTAAAGGGAAACCCATTCCCGGTATTCAAAACATTATTGCGGTAGCCTCGGGTAAAGGGGGCGTAGGTAAATCAACGGTAACGGCGAACCTTGCGGTAACCTTGGCCAAAATGGGCTTTAAGGTCGGTTTGTTGGATGCCGATATTTATGGCCCTTCCATGCCCATTATGTTCGATGTGGCCCAAGAAAAACCCTTGGCGGTCAATGTCGATGGAAAATCAAAAATGAAACCGGTCGAAAGCTACGGGGTCAAATTGTTGTCCATTGGCTTTTTCACGCAACCGAACCAAGCGGTGATTTGGCGGGGCCCCATGGCCTCAAAGGCTTTGAACCAAATGATTTTCGATGCCCATTGGGGCGAAATCGATTTTATGTTGGTAGACCTTCCCCCGGGAACAGGCGATATCCACCTCAGTATTATGCAATCTATGCCCATAACTGGGGCAGTGATCGTAAGTACCCCTCAGGAAGTAGCGCTGGCAGATGCACGAAAAGCGGTAGCCATGTTCCGTCAAGATTCGATTAATGTACCCGTGTTGGGCATTGCCGAGAATATGGCCTATTTTACACCCGAGGAACTTCCTAACAACAAATATTATATCTTTGGAAAAGAAGGTGCCAAACACTTGGCCGAAGATCTGGAAGTGCCATTTTTAGGGGAAATACCTTTGGTGCAAAGTATCCGTGAAGCGGGCGATGTAGGCAGGCCTGCGGCCTTGCAAACCGCGACCCCGGTCGAAGAGGCCTTCGAGGCCTTGACCAGAAATACGGTACAGGAAGTGGTGAACAGAAATAAAAACCTTCCACCGACCGAGGCGATAAAGATAACAACAATGGCCGGATGTTCCGCCGTTAAGAAGAAGTGATATGACAACAATGACAGCCGAAGAACTGCGAACGAACGTCGAGAAGGCGTTGCAAGAGATCCGCCCCTTTTTACAGAGTGACGGCGGTGATATTTCGTTGGTTTCCATCGATAACGAGAATTCCGTAAAGGTGAAATTAGAAGGGGCCTGTGTCGGTTGTACGGTGAATCAGATGACCTTGAAGAGCGGGGTAGAAATGACCATCAAAAAATATGCCCCCCAAATCGAAGAGGTCATCAACATTGCATAACAGTCTGACAATAGTCATAAATTAAAGGAAATTCTCCCCATACCTTCGCAAAGATTAAAACTCCACATTTAATGATTCAAACAGATATACTGATTATTGGCGCTGGCCCGACGGGGCTTTTTGCCGTTTTTGAGGCCGGGCTATTGCAACTGAAGTGCCATTTGATCGATGCCCTTCCCCAAGCAGGGGGGCAGTGTTCCGAAATCTACCCCAAGAAACCGATTTATGATATTCCCGGTTTCCCCGAAGTATTGGCGGGCGAGCTGGTCGACAACCTTATGGAACAGATCAAACCCTTTCAACCCGGTTTTACCTTGGGGGAACGGGCAGAGTCCATCGAAAAACTCGAAGACGGTTCGTTCATCGTTACGACCAATAAGGGTACCCAACATCAAGCGCCCATAGTAGCTATCGCCGGCGGACTCGGAAGTTTTGAGCCGAGAAAACCCCTCCTCGAAAATCTTCAAAAATACGAGGACCATGGGGTTGAATACATGGTGAAAGACCCCGAAATGTATCGTGATAAAAGGGTGGTCATCGCCGGGGGCGGTGATTCGGCCTTAGATTGGAGTATCTTCTTGGCCGACGTGGCTGCCGAGGTAACCCTGGTGCATCGGCGTAACGAATTCCGTGGGGCTTTGGATTCCGTAGAAAAGGTACAGCAACTTAAGAATCAAGGAAAAATAAACTTGGTAACCCCCGCCGAAATTGTAGGTCTTCATGGAGAAGACAAACTAGAGTCCGTACTGATACGAAAAAAGACCAATGCCGTCGAGGATTTTACCTTGGCCGTCGATCATTTTATAGCGCTTTTCGGCCTGTCACCAAAATTAGGCCCTATAGGCGACTGGGGGCTCGAAATAGAAAAGAATGCGATCAAGGTCGATACCTTCGACTATCAAACCAATGTGCCGGGTATCTATGCGATCGGTGATATCAATACCTATCCGGGAAAGCTGAAATTGATTCTTTGTGGATTTCATGAAGCCACCTTGATGTGCCAGAGTGCCTATCAACGCATCTTCCCTGATAAAAAATACGTGATGAAGTATACGACGGTAGGTGGTATCAGCGGGTTTGATGGTAGTAAGAAGGAGGCTCCGAAGGCGGTGGTGAAGGCGATTGAATAATAAGTTTTTAGGAGCTAGGAGCTAGGAGCTAGGAGCTAGGAGCTAGGAGCTAGGAGCTAGGAGCTAGGAGCCAGAGGAGCCAGGAGTTAGGAACTAGGGGCTAGGAATCAGGGAAAATTTAGAAATGGCAGTAAAAAAGTTTGAGGATTTATTGGTTTGGCAAAAATCACAAGACTTTGCTATTTCAATCTATAAAGATTTCGCCACCCTTAATGATTATGCATTTAAAGACCAAATCACTAGAGCTGTAGTCTCTATTTCCAATAACATAGCAGAGGGTTTTGACAGAAGAACAAATCCGGATTTCATAAGATTTCTATATTTTGCAGTAAGTTCAAATAGCGAAGTTAGATCTATGTTATATTTGTCTGCAAGATTAAAGTATGTTCAAGAAGAAAGGACAGTAGAATTAATTGAAAAATCAAATGAGATTTCTAGAATGCTTTTTGGTCTAATACAGTCAATGAAATAGTTCACTAATCCCTAACTCCTGACCCCCTAAACCATCTTTTTAATGGATATCAAAATAAAAATAACCGACCGTGACGGTGTAACCCACGAAGTAGAAGCGCCCACGGATATGAACATGAACCTCATGGAAGTAGTACGCGCCTACGAATTGGCCCCTGAAGGAACCATTGGGGTCTGTGGTGGAATGGCCATGTGCGCCTCTTGTCAATGCTACGTGAATTCGGATCATATGCTACCTGAAAAATCAGACGAAGAGGAGGCGATGCTGGCCGAGGCCTTTTATGTAGAGGACAACAGTCGATTGGGTTGCCAAATTCACATGACCGACGCATTGGATGGCCTAGAGGTCGAGCTGGCCCCTGAAAGCTAAGGGTACAGAAAGATCAATTTCCCAAGTTCGCCCAATAAGCGAATAGAAGTATGGAACCCGCAGTTCCATCCATGGTAGGTTCATTTGTAGAATAGTCGCCAATGTCGTCGTGATAGACCACGAAGTCGTTCTGGAAAGCTTCAAATTCGTCCGGGTGATCCAGTTTTAAACCTCTTAAGGAGTTGTATATCGTTGCATAAACGGGTCCATCGACCAATCCGCCGGGTACTTCCTTGCGCGTAATGGCCCAAGTTGCGGTATGGACGTCCAAAGGATATTCCCCATTTTCAGGCATCTTTGTGAACATTGAGGTTCCCCAGGGATTTCGGCCGAGCAACCAATCTCGTTGGGCGATCTTGAATCGGTCGTACGATGTGTCCCCGGTCATACGCTCGTATAGCACTATTTGCGTGATCAGGCTGGTCAGCAGGTTGTTGGAACACCATATAAAGGGCACTCCCACGCGATATGGGTTGGTCTCGCCTCGTTTGATATTATCCTCGATGCCACTTTTATAAAAACCGGCAAGCTTGGTCTTAAAACCTTCATCGACATGTTCGTAAAGGGCAAAATGGCCGAGGTTTACAAACGGGTAATACTGATAATGGGGTACCGAATCGTAGGGCATCCAAGTGTCTGTATTCGCTTTTAATGCGTAGCTTTTGGCATCTTCCAAGTAAGCTTTGTCCCCGGTTTCTTTAAAAAGTTCGGCAGCCCCCCATTCCATATCATCGGCCCATGTTTTTTCAGAATACCTATAAGGAGCACCGAATGAATTTCCCTGTTGAAATCCTTCATTGTCCTTGCCCATTTTGTACAACGATCTGGCCGCTTTTAAACAGGTCTCGGCAAAAATGGAATCCTTTAAACGGGCTTTCCAGATACGCGAAGCAATGGCCATGGCGGCGGCCGATCTACCGGCCAAGTTAGATACGCCGGTGGCTTCGCTCATATACTTATTGAGGCCTTGGGGCCTGCCATTGGCGAAATAGGCCGTTCTGTAAGAATTGGGGCCCCATCCATAGTCGGCATTGTCCTTGTCCGGTAATTTGAAGCCAACGCGATGGTCGCGATCATCACCCACCTGATGGATCAATTGATTTGGCGAAGCATGTAATTTGAGTATCCAGTCAAGCCCCCATTTGGCTTCGTCCAAAACGTCTGCAATACCATTGGGGCCCGGTTGGCCCAATGCGTTGGAACCGTCTTCGAAAACATCCGGATATAGTTCGTAGGCTTTCAACATATGTGCGGTGGCATAGCTTCCGGTCATCAAATATTTTAGTTGGTCACCGGCATCGTGCCAACCCCCGCTTGCCTCGACAAAGGTCGAATCGGGCATCGGACCATAGAAAGAGCGACCATCGCCCTGGTGGCATACCACGTCGAAAAAAGGATTGTAGCCACAGCGTTGCTGGCGCATAAACCCCAAAAGTTGTTCGGTCTTATGTTTATAGGCATTTTCGGAAATCTTGAATTCTTGTGACCTGTGGTCGGTTTTCTCGCCCTTAAGGTAAAAAACACCTTCTGTGGTAACCGTCGTGAAATCAATCTCGTAGTAATACTCGAACGTGCCCCAGCCTTTGGTCTTGGTGCGTTTTAGGGGAAATGAAGCGATTGTTCTTCCGTCGGTTTCGGAAACCAACAAAAAGTTTTCTTTTACCTTATCGTTAGAAAAGACAAGGGCTATTTTGGTTTCGTTGGGCAGATAACCGATTTGGTTGATTCGGATATAGAAACTGTCTTCGGCACCAAATGCGAAGATGCTTTGAAGGACAAAAAAGACGAAAAGGGGAAACGAGGAGGATAAAGGCATATTGTAGTTATATGCCTATAAATTTAGAGTTTAATACGATCGAACGCAAGGTGCTCTTTTAGACCTGTAAAAATATAGCCCCTTGATCGCAATTCATCGACAAGTGCTGAAAGGCGCAAATAGAATTTGTCCTTGCGCTCGGGATCGGTGCCGATATGAATCAACAGGAGAAAGCCGTTCAAACCGCTGCCATGACCTTCTTCATAATCGAGAATGTTGTTGTAGATGTCCTGACTTGTTTTATAGTTGGTCATCGACGGTGTGGTGTAATCGGCATTGGAAGAAGTTCCTGAGGTGAAATTTATTAGTTGCAGATGCTGCTCATACGTCCATTTTGAAATCGTGTCGCTGTACCATTCATAGGGCGGTAAAAAGAACGGGGCATCTTCTTTCGTGATACCGAACCGTTCCATCTCACTATAATTGTTTTTAAGATCGGTAACAAACTGGTTTTTGGTTATCAATAGGCTGTCACGATCTTCCCAACTACAATAGAGCAAGTGCCGATCCGAATGTGCGCCGAGATAATGTTGGTCTTTAATGAGCTTTTTTATGGATTTCGCGAAACTAGGGTTTCGGTAAAAATTACCGGTAAAAAAGAAAGCCGCCTTTATTCGCTTTTTTCTAAGTACCCTTGAAATTCGGGCAGCGCCATCGGCAAAGGAATCTCCGGTAAAAATCAGGGTCAATTTTTTTTGCGTGCTGTCACCGCGAACTATGGCCCCGTATTTTTTAGATATAGGGGCATCGAACGATGGATTTTGATGTTGGCCCCATAGTATTTGTCCGATCGACAAATAGGCCATTAGCAAATACGATCGCATAATCATAGGTTTATATCCTCGCTTGATAGGTAAATAGGTTGTAGTACCTTCCCTCTTTGGCGATAAGCTCGTCATGGGTGCCTTCTTCGGCAATTCTCCCATTTTCAATGACCAAGATTTGATCGGCTTTTCGAATGGTACTCAAACGGTGGGCGATAACAAAGGTGGTTCGGCCTTTGGTGAGGGCGGCCAGACTTTTTTGGATCAAGGCCTCGCTTTCGGTATCGAGGTTCGAAGTGGCTTCATCGAGTATCAAAATCTTGGGGTCGGCCAATACCGCTCTTGCGATGGCAATGCGCTGGCACTGCCCCCCGGATAGTTTAACGCCGCGTTCCCCGATCAGCGTGTCCAGACCGTCTTCGAACCGATCGGTAAACTCGTTCACATAGGCCGTGTTTACCGCTTGCTGTAGGCGTTCTTCGGAAGCATCAGGGCGTGGGAACATTATATTTTCCCGAATGGTACCCTCGAACAAGAAGTCGTCTTGTAATACGACCCCCAAATGCCTTCGGTAGCTGTTCAGGTTGACCTTTGAAATATCTTTTCCGTCAATCGTAATCTTTCCCGACTCTGGATTCAAAAAGGTGGCGGCCAACCCGGCAATGGTCGATTTTCCGGAACCGGAGCTTCCTACCAAAGCTACCACAGCACCTGATTTGACTTCAAAATTGATGTTGTGCAACACTTCCTTGTCCTCTTCATAAGCAAAGGATACATCGTCGAAAACGATATCTCCTTTAATATGCTCCAAAACGATGGTTCGGTTTTTCTCGTCCGATTCGGGGGTCATGTTCATGAGTTCCTCGGTACGGTCCAATCCGGCCAGTGCCTCGGTCAATTGACTGCCGATATTGCTCATTTGAACGATGGGTGCGATCATTTGGGCCAAGAGTATTGTAAACATAATAAATTCCCCTTCGGTAAGACTGCCCTGTATGATCTTATATCCTCCGTAGCCCATGACCCCGGTGGTGGCCAGGCCTATAAGAAAAGTGGCCGAACTCGTCATGGCCGCCGTAGTAACCAAACTCTTTTTGACATTCCGAAAGAGTTCGGCTACCCCTGCTTCGAACACCGAATGTTCCTGGGCTTCGGCATTGAAACCTTTGATGACCCGAACACCGCCTAGGGTTTCCGTTAAACGACCCGTCACTTCGGCATTGATTTTTCCTCGTTTCCGGAAAATGGGGCGAATAATCTTAAACGCCTTTAAGGCAATGAATCCGAAAATGGCTAGGGGTATGAGTGTAAAAAGGGTCATTCCCGTGCTAATGTTCAGTAAAATAATCAACGCTACAATCGCGGTGACGCTGCCTCCGACCAATTGCACCAATCCTGTGCCGATAAGGTTGCGTACCCCCTCAACATCCGTCATGATGCGGGATACCAAGGCTCCCGATTTTACATTGTCGAAGAAGCGTATGGGCAGCGAAAGCACCTGTTTCTGTACTTGGGCGCGAAGCTCCGATATCATAAATTGCGCCTGCACACTGAGAATATAGGTGAGTAGGAAGGAGGTCGCGGATTGGATCAAAATGGCCACAATGACAATTACGACCAAAATTTTTAGGGTTTCAAAATCCTTATTGGGTAGAATATTATCGAAAAGATATTTGGAGGCGTAGGCCGGTACGAAGCTGGCCGCCTTACTTACCGCTATCAAGAGCAAGCCAATAAAAACGAGATTTCTTCTGGGCCAAATGATGGTTTTGAAGGCGGTAAGGATACTAACTTTTTTTTCAGCCATTGTTTTTTATATATAGTCTGGTCCGTTGGAGCGAGGTTGGACATTGGCCTGCAAGTTACCTAAATAGGCCCAAACCATTTGAGCGAAAAAGTAGTATTTCAATTAGAAGTGCCTAAATTTAGGGGAATACTATGCCATGCCTATGAAAACTATATTTCTCATTCTTGTGGCCCTGTCCTGTTCCGCCCAGTCCGTTCCATCGAACGAAGTGCAACAGTGGAAGAGCCAGGCCAAAAACATAACCATTATCCGTGATGATTTTGGTATTCCACATATCTACGGCAAGACCGACGCCGATGCGGTTTTCGGACTGCTCTATGCACAGTGCGAAGACGATTTTAACCGTGTGGAGCAGAACTATATTTGGGCTACCGGAAGATTGGCCGAGGTCGAAGGGGAGGAGGCCCTGTATAGTGACCTGCGGGCCAAATTGTTTATGACCGAGGAAGAAGCCAAGCTGAATTACGAGAAAAGTCCGGAGTACCTAAAAAAACTATGTGATGCTTTTGCCGATGGTATCAATTATTATCTCTATACCCATCCGGAAGTGACCCCAAAATTATTGACGCGTTTCGAACCGTGGATGCCCATGTATTTCAGTGAAGGTTCTATCGGAGGTGATATCGAGCGCATCTCGACCGAAAAAATCAAAGCCTTTTATGAAAAGGGCTCCGTGCAGCAGGTCCATGCCCATTTGAAACAACAAGGGAAAGAAAGGCCGGAGAAAAAGGAGGCCGTTGAAGAACCCCAGGGCTCCAATGGTATTGCCATATCGGGTGCGCTGACCCGATCAGGAAACACATTGTTACTGATCAACCCTCATACCTCTTTCTATTTTCGGGGGGAAGTACATATGGTTTCGGAAGAGGGACTGAACGCCTATGGTGCCGTCACTTGGGGGCAGTTTTTTGTGTATCAAGGGTTTAACGAAAAGACGGGGTGGATGCATACGTCGACCTATACCGACGTAATGGACGAGTTCGTAGAAAAGACAGGGGTTATAGCGGGTGACAGTACCATCTATTATCAATATGGCGAAGAGCTTAGGCCTGCTATAAGCTATGATATCACACTTCACTACCAGGTTGACGGAGCACTTCGAGCGAAAACCTTTCCAGCCTTCCGAACGCATCACGGGCCCATTACCCATGAAACAAAGGGGCGATGGACGGCCTCGGCGATGATGTGGGAACCGGTTAAGGCCCTTGAACAATCCTTTATTCGAACCAAGCAGGATGGCTATTCGGGATTTCGGAAAATGATGGACATGCGAACGAATTCAAGCAACAATACGGTATATGCCGATGCCGAAGGAAATATTGCCTATTTCCATGGGAATTTTATTCCTAAACGCGACATCCGCTTCGATTACTCCAAACCGGTGGATGGAAGCGATCCACAGACCGATTGGCAAGGGCTGCATACCGTCGATGAAAATATTATGCTCTTGAACCCGGAGAACGGGTGGCTTCAAAATTGTAATTCGACGCCCTATACAGCTGCGTTGGAATTTAGCCCCAAGAAGAAGAACTATCCCTATTATATGTCGAGGGACCAAGAGAATTTTCGAGGAATCCATGCCATCGAGCTTCTGAAAGATAGGCAGGGATATACCCTTGACGGTCTAATTGAATTGGCCCATGATCCTTTTTTACCCGCGTTTGAAGTTTTGATTCCTGGGTTGATACAAGCCTATAATCGGTACGATGATAAAAATCCGAAACTTAGGGAAGCCATTGAGATACTGTCGAGATGGGATTTTAAAACCAATGAGAAGTCTGTTGCAATGACTTTGGCCCACTTTTACGGTACGGCCATGGGGCGTACTGCCCAAAGACCGGAGGGCCTGAGCGATATGGAAACTATGCAATACTTCGGGGCACATGCACAGGAAGGGATTCGGGTCTTGGAAGAAGTGTTGGATCAACTAGTTTTAGATTTCGGTACATGGAAAATACCTTGGGGCGAGGTGAACCGTTATCAACGGTTGACAGGTGCTATTCGGCAGCCTTTCGATGATGCCAAACCCAGTCTTCCCATCGGTTTTGCGTCTGGGCGTTGGGGGGCTTTGGCCGCGTATGGGGCAAGCTATTCCAACGATACCAAAAAACTTTATGGAACCCGTGGCAATAGTTTTGCGGCCGTGGTCGAGTTTGGTAGAAAGGTCAGGGCCAAAAGTATTTTGGCGGGTGGTCAAAGCGGCCATCCGAAATCTCCACATTTCGACGACCAGATTCAACGGTATCGCCAAAGGATGTGGAAAGAGGTACCGTTCTATAAAAACGATGTGTTACAAAGGGCCGAGGAAACCTATCGTCCCGGGGAAAGGGAATAATCCGATTCGGCCCGAATACCGCACGTCTTTAGGGAAATGGAATTCTATAGGTTTAGGCCGGAATCTGCTGGCTTAGGCAGTGTAGGGTGCCGAATCCCCAGATGATATCGATACAGCTAATGCCAATAACTCTTCTATTCGGAAAACAGTCCCCAATGATATTAAGGGCATTCCGATCGTTCTCGTCGTTAAAGGTCGGCACGAGCACGCAGTGGTTCAGTATGAGAAAATTGGCATAACTGGCGGGCAACTGTAAACCATCGAAGATAATATTCTTGGGCATCGGAAGTTCGACTACTTTTAGTGGGTTCCCGTCTTCGAGTTGGGCCTCTTTTAACCGTCGGAGATTCTCTTGCAGCGGTTGGTAGTTCGCCTCTTCGGGGTCTGATTCCACTACGGTCGTTACCGTGTCGGGGTTGACAAACCTGCACAAGTCGTCAATATGACCGTGGGTATCATCGCCCAAAATTCCATCTTTCAGCCAGATGGTATTGGTAATCCCTAAATATTCCTTGAAAACGGACTCATAATCGGCCTTTGTAAATCCGGGGTTTCTGACTTGTGTTTTCGGGTCTAACAGACATTCCTCGGAGGTGATCAGGGTACCTTTGCCGTTCACTTCAAGGGCCCCGCCTTCCAAAACTACTTTTTTGCCGTTTAGAGTGGCTTGGGTCACGGGTATGTTGAATTCCTTGGCTATTCTAGCAGGCACCTGTTTATCCAATTGCCAGTTCGAGTATTTGGCCCAGCCGTTGAAATTAAAGTTCAAGGCCTCGCGCTTCGTTCCGTTTTTTACGATGATGGGCCCCGAATCGCGCATCCAGCTGCGATTTGTTTTCTGTAGAATAAAGTGTACGTTCTTGTTATCGACCGATGCTATTTCCAGCATTCCCAGTACTTTCTCTTTTAAGGAAGAATCTTTGACGACCAAAAAAACCTTTTCAAAGCTCGCTATCTTTTTGATGAATTCTATAAAGGCCCACTGTATGGCTCCATATTTTCCTGGCCAATCGTTACCGTTATGGGGAAAGCAGAGCAGTATGCCTTCTTGCTTTTCCCACTCTGCCGGAAACCTTCTGTTCGCCATGGTTATTCGATAAATCGTTTGGTCAGGTCGTGAAAGGCATCGATTCTTCGATCCCGGAAAAAAGGCCAGTTTTGACGTACATTCTCTTGAAGCGCCAGGTCGACTTCGGCTATAAGTAGCTCTTCCTTATCGGCGGAGGCCATGGCCAAAATTTCCCCTTGGGGTCCACAAATAAAAGATTGCCCCCAGAATTCGATGCCGTCGGTATTGGGAAGGTATTTCTCAAGTCCGATTCGGTTTGCCGCCGCTACATAGATGCCGTTAGCGACCGCATGACCTTTCATAACGTTCATCCATGCACCATATTGATTTTGGCCGTATTGTTCCTTTTCGAAGGGATGCCATCCGATGGCGGTGGGGTAGAATAAAACATCGGCTCCTTTCATAGCCGTTAGTCTTGCGGCCTCAGGATACCATTGATCCCAACAGATCAAGGTGCCGATGTTCCCTTTTTTTGTCTCCACCGACTGAAAGCCAAGATCTCCAGGGGTGAAATAAAATTTTTCGTAGAAGTGGGGGTCATCGGGAATGTGCATCTTACGATACAGTCCGGCCCTCGAACCGTCACTATCTATGATGTAGGCACTATTGTGATAGATGCCCGGCATACGTTTCTCGAAGAAGGGAACGATAATGGCTACGTTCAAGGCTTTGGCGACTTCGCTAAACGCGGTAAAGGAAATATCACCGAGGGGTTCAGCCAATGAAAAATTACCAACATCTTCACTTTGACAAAAGTAATGACTGCTGTACAATTCGGGCAGGCATACCACCTCAACACCTGAATTTGCGGCTTTTTCGACCCAATGAAGACATTTTTTTCGATTTTCCTCCGGACTATTATCCAGATTTAGCTGTACAACTCCAATTGTGTAGTTCTTTTTTGCCATGTACCCCTATTTGTTAGTGTAAAATCGCGGGGCAAAGATACCAAATTATGTATTGTTTCGGGCTAGTCTTTAGTGATAATCAAGGTCGCCTTAGAACCTGTGGAAAGAAGCCATTTATTGGAATAAATCAGTTTGCCCTGATCGTCGTAGACATCAATTTGAGCAGTATTGGGCGGGGAAGAGCCCACGTTAAGGGCTTCGAATTCAAGTCTATTGAATCCGCGCTCCAAATCTATGTTAATGCCTTTGTAGGCTCCTGTGAGCAATATATTCGCATCTGCAACCCTATCGTTGGCATATATTTTTACCCGATCACCATCGACAAATTCATGGTCACGGCACACAATACCGACAAATTTTCCATTGCTCTTCACATCACCGAGATACATATCCCCGAAAAATTCCTTAGAGCCTTCCTTTGGTTTTCTTGGACCGACTTTAGGGTCGATTTTCATTCCGGTGCCCGCTTGTACGAGCTCCCGGTCGGGCAACATTTTTATAGGATTTCTTTTGGTCAGGTCAATATTGACTTCAGGGTCTTCAGACACGACGGAGGGTATTTTAAGAGAAGTACCCTGTTGTGGCTTTTCAGTATCATCTATCTTGTTGGCCGCCTCGATTTCAAGAGGTTTTTGGGTAGGAATATCGGTTTGTGCCCTCCCTATTATGGAAACGAGTAGAAAGGGGAGCATTATGAGTAGATAGTTCCTTACCATTTCAACGTGAAATTTCGAGTTAAAGATAGCAAATACCCTGCCATGCAGGCCTAAGGCATTGTTAAAACGTAAAGTTTCGATAAATCGTATCCGCAATCAGTTCATGTCCTTTATGATTCGGGTGGATAGGATCGGTATCATAACACTCGACCTGGTTTTTTAGCAGCGGGCTGTGTATATCGATTTCGACCTTTGAAAAAGGATGTTGCATTTCAAGGATGATACGTCTGAATTCTTGCAAGACTTCCTCCTCGTATTTCGGATACGGATTTTTATAGCCGTAGTCCTTGTTGGGATCCAGATGTGATAAAGGAGCCGCCTCCAAGGCTAAGGGAGGAGGTGTCAAAAGAATAGTATTGATGTTGCGCTGCCTCATTTTTTCAAGAAAGGAATACACTCCGATTTTAAAACTATTAAATAGCTTTTCCGAAGGAAGGCCGTAAATACCGTCATTGATACCATAGCAAAAAAAAGCGATATCAAGGGCGGTCTTGTCGAGCAGCCCGTCGAGGCGCTCAAAAAGATAGGGCCGTGGTCCTGGATGGTCCGTTTCGGTCAATCCTGTGACGGTTTCACTGCTTTGGCCGTAATTCAATAGCTTCAAATTCAATTCAGGATGTTCTTTACCTAATCGGGCCTGCAAAATCTCGACATACCCCTTGCCCCCTGCATACGTAATACTGTCCCCAAAAAAGCCGATAACCTGATTTTTAGTGAGTTGAATCTTATCACTTCCTAGGCAGCTTGCCATGGTACTCGCAATTACAGTAAGTGCCGAGCGATGTATAAATTGCCTTCTATTCATTCTTGAAGATGATTATGACGGAGTCTGAGGGCATAGATATTTCATTTTTGGTTTAAATCCAATAAAAATTGCCTTTTAGCCCCACTTTCTCCTTGAAATACATTCGGTGAATTCATCGACTACAGCGTGAATACCGTTATTTCCATGTGCGCTTTAGAAATGCTATAAAATTCCCGTGCATGATATTCACGATATCCATTTCGCTATACCCTCTTTTTTTCAGGAGTTCGGGTATTTTTTGAAGATCGGCAATAGTGTCGATATCCATTGGGGATTGTTCGGTACCGAAACCCCCATCGAGATCGGTACCGATACCTACATGGTTCGAATTTCCCGTAAGCTGACAGATATGGTCGATATTATCGATAATCTGCTCTAGGGAGCAGTTCATGCTTTTGGGAGTGGATTGGCCGCGAACCCAATTGGGTACCATCATCCAGGCATCTAAAACCACCCCGATTACGGCCTCTCTCTGAATTAATTCGTTCAGTTGTTCATCTGAAAATTGACGGTGGTGGTTCACTAGGGCCCTGCAATTGTTGTGACTTGCCCAAATAGGTCCTTCATAGACGGCCATGGTTTCCCAAAAGCTCTGATCGCATAAATGCGTAGCATCGAGGATCAGGTTCAGTTTTTCTATTTCCTTAAGCAATTCTTTCCCCTTGACCCCAATTCCCCCTGAGGCGTTGGTTCCAAAGGCATAGGTGCCAGGGCCATAATGTGCAGGGCCTATGGCCCTGAGCCCCTCTTCGTATGATCGGTGCAGATGGTCGAGGGTAATAATCGAATCGGCACCCTCAAGGCTCAAAATGTATCCTATGGCTTTTTTTCCGTCAGTGTTTTTCCAATATTCTAAATGGGTGTCTAAAGTGTCTACGTCAGTAATCTGAACAAGTTCCCCGATTTCTTCCATGGCACGGTACCACGACAGTTGTGCTTGGGTCTGGGCCCACGCTTGATGGGGGGAATGCCATCCCGGAAGGGGATTGCCTTTTTTTACATATCTCGCGATTTGAGTGGCCATACAAATACCGATATTGCCCGTTCGCATAGCATCGAAAGAGACCGTATTTTTTCCCCGGTCGGGCTTGTCGGTCATTCCGGCCTCGCTTCGACGAATATCGGCCACTGACCATGTCAGGTCTCGGTTCCATTCCATGGCGTTCATGGCTAAATCTAAATGGGCGTCGAATATGAACATGTTAAATGGTTATTTTAGGATTGCGTGCGGCGACCTTCCAAGAATCAACGACTTTGCCTTTCGAGATGACGTGAAGACTTTCATATTTGGCCACGGTAGGGCAAATATGTACGGGGATGGCGTAGCATACGTCACCAACGTTGTAGTCCTTTGCATTTTCACAGGTTACCACCAAATGTTCTTCGCTTTGCCCGGTCTGGGTAAATGTTTCATTATCCATAAAAACCACCCTTGGAAAAGGCATTTCAGAGGCGAGATGCTTATGCCCTAAATCGAGGCATAGAAGGTTAGGAGCGGGCTTACTGATGATTCGCGTTATCAGTACGGCAGCGGGCAGAAAATCCATTTCAGGAAAAAGTTTTCCGTAACCTGCATCCCACAGCAGAGTGGTTCCTGGACTCGCCTCTACACCTTCACGTTTACCATGAAAAGGAAAGGTAGGCGAACCACCTGCCACGATTCCTTTGACTTTGATACCATTGGCCTCAATGCTATGTTTAAGGTCGTTTACCAAGCTGAAGGCTTCATTGCAGTATTTTTCCCTTTCTTGATAGTCCGTGTGGCGTAAATGCCCGTCGTATACATGAAGCCCCATGGGTTCGACATGTGGATGGGCTTCCATGGCAATGAAGAGTTCAAGGGCTTCTTCATCGGGAAAGATCCCTGTTCGGTTCATGCCGTTATTGATGTCTACCCAGAGTGAAATGGAAATAGCTTTTGCCTGGGCCTTTTCCGCCATCAAAGCCAGACTGGTCTTGTTGTCGACAAGAGCGGAAAATGTAACGTCGGGGTATGCCCTTATCAATTCAAAAAATCGTTCTATGTTGGCTCCGACGGGCTGCATGGCATAAAGTACATCACGTGCCTGGCACCTCGCCAACAGTTCGGCTTCGGCAATGGTGGCGCATTTGAATTTCTCAATGCCCTCATCTTGTTGCATCGCTATAATCTCAGCGGTTTTGTGGGTTTTTATGTGGGGCCGAAGGTATTCGGTTCCACCGGCTATGGCTATCATCGTTCGAATGTTGTGTAATATTCTATCACGATCTACCAAAAGACCAGGAGAAACCAACTTTCCGACGTTCTCTACTTCGTACCAACTATCGGTCTTCATAGCGTTTGATGCAGTTCGAACATAGCCTCTATTTCGACTGAAATACCGCCAGGTAATATCATACCAACGGCACTTCGAACCCCTACGCCATTATCTGGGCCGAAAACTTCCGACATCAGTTCACTAAAACCGTTGATGACTAAGGGTTGTTGGCCAAAATCGGGGGTCGAATTGACCATGCCCAAGGTCTTAACAATACGTTTAATATGGTCGAGACTGCCATAATGGGCCTGAATGGTGGCCAACATCGTCAGACCGACCTGTCGCGCTCCCATTTTGGCCTCTTCAAGGCTGATGTCGTCGCCTGCGCGGCCGAGCATCAATGTGCCATCGGGTTTCATCGGCCCCTGTCCCGAAACATAGAGAAAGTTGTCTATGACCAATACGGGTTTATACAATCCTGCCGGTGCCGGTGCCGGAGGCAATTCAAGATTGAGGGTTTTAATTTTTTCTGAAGGTAACATGCTCATACTATTGAAATTTAAATGAAAGTGTTTAAAATTAGTACCCCGATCAGGCCCATGATGCCTACCGTGGTCTCCATAACCGTCCAAGTGCGCAAAGTGTCTTTTATGGAAAGGTTGAAATATTCTTTAAAAAGCCAAAACCCTCCATCGTTTACATGAGATAGCATAAGGCTTCCTGAACCAATGGCCAAGACCATCAATTCGGCACTGGTGCCGCTAGTGGTCATCAAGGGCGCTACAATTCCGGCAGCCGTAAGGCCAGCTACCGTTGCCGACCCAACACTAACACGAATGGCCGTGGCAATGAGCCAGGCCAATACCAAAGGAGATATCGTCGAACCTTCAAGCATATCGCCAATATAATCGCTCACCCCACTATCAACCAGTACCTGCTTTAGCGCACCTGCACCTGCAATAATCAATAGCACCATGGTTATACCCGAAATGGCATCGGCCATCGATTTCATTAGATCATCCATTTTCTTTCCCCGAGCCAAGCCAAGGGTGTATATGGCGACAAGAACGGAAATGAGCATGGCCATGACCGGATCGCCTAAAATCTGGGCCGCCTTTCTAAATAAATTTCCTTCAGAAGTCAAGAGGTTCGTAATAGAGGCGAGGCCAATCAAAAAAACGGGAAGCAAGGCCGTAATAATACTAGTAGCGGTGGAGGGCATCTCCTCGTCTGTCAATATTTTTGGGTTAAGAAACTCTTTAAGGGGAGCGGCTTTCACATTTTTGATCGTCCGAGTAAAAAAAGGGCCGGCCACTACAATGGCCGGAATGGCAACAATAATACCGTACAATAGGGTTTTTCCAATATCGGCACCGAACATAATGGCAATACCCGTGGGAGCCGGATGCGGCGGAAGGTATCCATGGGTCACCGATAGGGAAGCAAGCATGGGAAGGCCTACATAAATTAGCGGGAGACCCGTTGAGGCGGCAACCGTAAATACCAATGGAATCAATATGACAAAGCCAACAGAATAGAACATAGGTATTCCGACGATAAATCCGGTCAATACTACGGCCCACTGAATGTTCTTCTTGCCGAATTTTTCAACGAGTTGGATGGTGATGCGTTGTGCGGCCCCACTATCCGCTACCAATTTGCCAAGCATGGCACCCAGTCCCAGGATAAGCACGAGTTGCCCCAACGTTGTTCCAATACCTGTTTGAATCGATTGAATAACTTTCAAAAAATCCATGCCCTCGACGACGCCGACCAACAGCGATACGACGATGAACGAGATAAATGCGTTCAACTTGAATCGGGCAATCAGGACAAAAAGAAGAATGATTCCGGCAATAACTATGACAAGGGGCATAGGAGGTTTTTAAAAGCTGGTCGTTAAATATACGATTCTAAAAAGAAACTTGAGGCGGGTCTATTTTTGGGTAATTAATTTTAAAAACAGTAAGGTCGCGTCCTATTAGGGAGTCTGCCGAGACGACAACGGCTCGTCAAGATAAGGATGGAGCGTCATTTTTGAAATTTTCTAATTATCTTAGAAATCGATTTTCTAAAACCAACCCCTTACTATGCACCTCTTCTTTAGTTATTCAAGACAGCAGGAAGCCGAAATTAAAGACCTTGTCGATTTTTTAAGTATCTATCATAATTGTTGGTTTGATTCGAACATAGGGGCTGGAAATGAATGGTGGAAAGAAATTTTATCACAGATTAGAAACTGTGATGTGTTTGTTTTTTTACTTTCCAAGGATTCCAATATATCGAAAGCTTGTAAGGCCGAGCTTGGTTATGCCGAAGCCTTGAACAAACATATGGTCATTCTTCAGGTGGAGGAGATAAATATGAGCTTTATCCTTCCCGTGTTAAAGGATAATAATATTACGCCCTATCTGCCTTCCGATCAGGGTAGAAAAAATTCCTTGTTAAGGAATCTAAAACAGATAGAGGACAGCAAGATATACGTACGGGAGAATACGGATTACGATGCAATTCCCGAACCAAAGATTCCTATGTCAGAAATCAGCATGATTCATACCGAAGTGAAATCGGATAGAAAATTGTCTATAGAGGAACAACGTAAGATCTTATTTCAGATAGAACGACTGGTAGAAAAAAAGACGGAAAAATTTGACAATATTCAAGCCATACTCAAGGAGTTTTTGAACCGGGACGATATTAACTACCAAATAGGCAAAAAAATAGATGCCTTGATTTCGACTGCGGAACCGAATTCGAAGGAAAATTTGAATATGCCTGATACCAACTATGATTCCGGAGCCATGAACGATGTGCTATCCATGGTCGAGATTGCAGTAGGAGATAAATCCATCAGGCAGCGGCTGCAAGATGAAATACACAATCCAAACTTTATTTTCGGCAAGTGGAAAAGAGTATTGTCCGTTCAAAATAATCAGAGCCTACCTATTAATGTGGAAGAGTATCTCATTTTCAACAACAATTATTCATTTCAATTGATACAGAACGGTATGCAGATTACATATGGGGGGTTCTCGTACAATGCAGAGTTTCTGACGATTAATTTTATTAATGGGATGATAGATACCCGTTCTTTTCGCTGTTTTAAACAAGAGTTGTTTATTGTTCAATATATGAACTACCTACCTTTCAATGTAGACTGTTATCAGCGGATGGGTTGAACCAAGTAGGGGGTGAACCGATGCATGAGTAAGGGGATAGTAAGAGGGTGATATAATAATGGCCTATCTTGACATGACCTTAAACGGTTTGGTCCGAAAATATTGTCAATATACTTTTATGGGTTTTTCCCATGCCTCGGTCATGTAATAGGGGAGTTGGTAGACATTACCTGTAAAATCCCCAAAATAGAGCCGGGACATACTTAATTCTTTAGGATTCCCATCGGCCCAATAAAATGAAAAAGGTGCTTTGTAATGTAAGGGTCGACGTATGTAGGAATGGTTCAAGGTGCTATTTTTTGTGATTTCTTTTTCTTTTTTCCAAGTGAATCCGGCATCCAAAGATGACCAAATGACTATCTCACCTCCTACGCCATAAGGTTGAGGGCCGTTTTCGGTAGGGCCGACAATTTTCCAAGTATCGTTTTCGATAAATATACTTCCCATATCGTAATTATGGTCGGAAGTACAAACTATTTTAGTGATCCATTGAGTCCCTGTCCAGAAAGTAACACGCCACTCGTACGGTCCATTTTCTGGGCCTGGTTCGTGACCTCCACTGGTGATATATAGACATACGGGGTTTCCGAATCTGTCGAAGGTCATATCTTTTAAATAGACATTCTTTTTTTGATCGTGGTAGTCTATAACCCGAGCGTTGCCCTGAATCGCTGAAAGGGGTAAATCGGTTCTTTGTTTCCCTGCCGAGGTCCAATATTCACCAAAATTTCGGGTCTCGACGTAATAGAGATCGCTTCTTGTGTCCACATCTCCATTGGTATGACGGTTAAAGAAGGTACCAAGAATTTCACCTTGGCGATACGAACTACTGACTTGATAATGACCGCTTTTATTGTCTTTTCCTGAGGGTATTCCTGCCAATTTTTGAGTAGCCGACCAATGTTTTTTATCCGTGCTCGTGGTGAAATAGAGTTCACGAACCCCCGTATATTTTGTAAAAAAAAGAAAGAAACCTGTGTCCGTATTCCAAATTTGTGGGTAGGTGAATTCAAATTCCTCAACGATATTGAATTGGGCTATCGAATAGGGTTTTTCACTCTTTAATACGATGCCGGGGCGTTTTCTGCCTCTTCCACTGACAAAAATCCAGATAAATCCCTCTTGGTCTATACTCAGGGTAGGGTTGTCATGGGGGTCATCGACATTTTCTTTGTCATAAACGATAGTAGGTTTAGAAACTTTTTCAGTCGTATGATCGTAAACGCCGATCATGCACAACAGGTGTCGCTCATTTTCTTGGGTGGTGCCTCCATAGACAAAAAATGTTTGGTCGACTTCGGGTGCGTAAATGGCCAAGGGGATATGCTTGGCCGTATACGTGCCGAGGGCCCCTGAATATTTGTCCCCATAGGGATATTTTTGATTCAGTTCGAACCAAATGGCTTTATAGCCATCGGCTTTTTGATTGCGAAGATTGGCTTCTTGCGCACTAAGAGGTCCGGTGACTACAATGCAAACCCATAGAATTATCAGCTTCTTCATAGGAGATATACAAGAGGTACAATTTAAGAACAAGAAATTAATATTACGTTTCAAATCAGTAGCGTTTCGATATGGATTATTTCTGCATGAATAACTTATTCTTTTTCACATGTGGTTTTAGTAAACCTAGAATAGTGCATTTATGAATTTGAAGCGTTTCGCCAATAAAGATTACATTATTCGACCTAAAAGCTTCATTTTTAAAGGATTTCGAAATAAATGCAAGTTTAGGTCCTAGTTTGAAATATCATTTTTAACTTGTTGTACAAACCGATTGTTATGGAAAAACGACAATTCTTAAAACGCATGGGGCAAGCTTCGCTGGCATTCCCGCTTCTCTCCTTTGGCCTAGATAAAAATTATGTAGCCCCGAGCAGTGCATATCCAGTAGGCGACGATGAAGAATTCTGGAAAAGAATTAGACAAGACTATCTGCTAAAACCTGATTATATCAATCTTGAAAACGGGTATTATAATTTTATTCCTCAGCCTGTCCTGCATAAGTATCAGCGCCATATCGAAACCATTAATTATGAGGCAAGCCATTATATGCGCACGGTACAATGGGATAACAAGGCGCGTGTAGCGCATCGTCTAGCGGCTTTGGTCAATGCCGAACCCGATACTACGGTTATTACAAGAAACGCTACCGAATCCTTGGATTTGGTAATATGTGGTTTTACATGGAAGAAAGGGGATGAAGCCCTTTTTGCGGAACAGGATTATGGGGCCATGCGTCAACAGTTCGAAATGGTTTCAAAGCGTTACGGCACTAAGAATAAAATCGTTTCTATTCCCAATCACCCTGAAAGTGATGAAGAAATAGTAGCTATATACGAATCTAACATTACCGACAAGACCAAATTGATAATGGTCAGCCAAATGATCAACATCACGGGCCAGATATTACCGGTCCGAAAAATATGTGACATGGCCCATGCGCATGGTGTCGATGTGTTGGTCGATGGGGCCCATTGTGTAGGGCATATCGATTGTGATATAAAAGAAATGGATTGCGATTATTACGGATCGAGTCTACATAAATGGTTGAGTGCCCCTCTAGGTGCCGGCCTGTTGGTAGTCAAGAAGGATAAAATATCCAAAATTTGGCCGCTACTAGCCGACTACGAGCGAGAGCCCAACGATATTGGCAGGTTGAACCATATAGGTACTCATCCTGTAGCCACCGATTTGGCCATCGGTGATGCTATTGATTATCTTGATATCATGGGCCTTGATAGAAAAGAGAACCGAATGAGGTATTTACAGCGCTATTGGAGCGATCAATTACGGGACGTTCCAAATATTGTAGTAAATACTCCATCTGATGAACAAAGGAGCTGTGGTATTGCCAATATTGGCATATCGACGATGAAGCCCAAGCAGGTAGAAAAGACGCTACTTGAAGAGTACGGCATATATACCGTAGGTGTCGACTATGCCAATGTGCAGGGTTGTCGCATCACGCCAAATGTATACACCACGACCAAAGAACTTGATGTTTTCATAGCCGCTATGAAAAAGCTAGCCTCATGATGGCTGATGGTTCGAATGGATTCAGGCCTATTCTTTAATTGGTAAAAAGAACCGTTTTCTGCGTTAGGTAGTCTAATGATTGTAAAAACCAATCTGTTTCTTTAACTGTTTCTTGAAACATTGCCGTATTGTTATAGTTAAAAAAACCATGACCTTGTTTTTCATATAATCTCAAGTTACAGCGGCTTCCTACCTTTTCCATGACCATTTTATAGTACTGTGCGGTAACTACCGGAATAAGTTTATCTTCTGTACCCAAAAATAGGATCGTAGGGGGGGCTCCTTTTTTAATGTTGTGTAGCGGAGAAAAGGCTTTATAACGTTCACCGATCCTTTCATAGCCATAACCGCCAGGCCCGTTATCTATGACAGGGTTAAAGAGTACCAAGGCTTGCGGAACGCTGCTGACGCCCAGATTTTCATCGGCGTTGTCATACCCTTCGATGAGGGCTGTCGCTGCAGCAAGATGGCCGCCAGCCGAACCCCCTGAAGCAATGATTTTTTGCGGATCGATACCTAATTCAACTGCATTTTTACGAATGTAGCGAATTGCCGATTTAGCATCTTCGAGGGAATCAAAGGGTGTGGTGCCATGCTGGTTCTCTATTCTGTAATCGGCAAGAAAACAAACTATGCCACGCTGTGAAAAGTATTTGGCATGTTCTACAAATTGGGATCTATTCCCTCCTTTCCAACCACCCCCAAAAAAGAATATCATGGCCGGATACTTTTTGGCAAGCTCCATTTTCAGCGGGTTATAAATTTCTAAAAAGAGGCTCGTGGTATCCGCCTTTTTATACATCACTTGTTCTTGGGCCCAACAAAAATTGATCAAGAAGAAAAAGAGCAAAATATTTAGTAATTTCTTTTTATACATAATTTATATTTCCTCTATATTATTTTTCTGCATTAAGGGCCAAGTACTTTTAGGCCTGACCACAAGTTAGGGTTTTAGAACTAACCCGAAGGCCCAATTAATTGAACCAAACCGCATAACGTTGTCTTCGCAACGAAAGAGCAAGTTTTTTTTCCATCGTGATCGCTTCATCCCGATTCGATAGGGGAGCGATATGATTATATAGGGATGGTCTTAAATAAAGACCATATTTCTCTACAATATTCGAAGATAGTTTGTGTCCATTCTTGTTACGATATCCCGTTTTATGCTGTTCAAACCGTTCACGAGGGGTCTTACTGGTCATGCCAACATATAGGCATTGTAGTACTCCATTAAATTGTGGATTAGCGGCCCTAAACTTTTGGTTTTCGCTAAAGACGCGTTTTGAAAGTTCAACAACATATATGCGGTACTGGTTTTTTGGCATAGATAAGGGAGTGTTCGTAGGTTTAAGGTGTAGGGCACTCTTGGTTTCTAAGTTGAACCTAAAGATAGTGATGTATTATTTAAAATTTATTAGCGAAGTAAAAAGAATGCCAATTTTAAAACGCAAGGCACCGGATTGTGTTCTTTATTGCAAAAAGGCCGCTGTGTTGATAAATTCAAAAAATATTGACGCATCTATTTAGGAACTGAAAAAAATACATTAACTTTCCCTGTCTAAGTGGTTGCAAGGACCGCCATTGAGATAGTATTTAGGCCGTCCTCAGGTGTCTGCTTTGAAAACGATAATAATGATTAAAAAAACAAATCCGTAACATACTATAAATAAATCAAAAATTGAGAAAAATGAGTTCAACAAGAAGGTCTTTCATCAAAAAAACTGCCGTTGCAGGCTCTGGGGTCATTGCTGCTCCGAGCATAGTTTCGGCCAGTGTCTTTGGGGCAAATGACCGAATTAATGCCGCTGTATTGGGGATTAATGGACGTGGAAAGAGTCATATTGAGGGTTTTATGGCCCAAAAAAATGTTCAGATCACGACCCTTTGTGATCCCGATATGAACCTATTAAAAAAACGGCAACAATCTTTTAAGGAAACCTACAATAAGGACGTTTCGTTGGAGCAAGACCTACGAAGGGTAATGGACGACAAAGATATTGATGTTATTAGTATCGCGTCCCCTAACCACTGGCATGCCTTATCGGTTATATGGGCCTGTCAGGCAGGAAAGGATGTATATGTTGAAAAGCCGGGCTCACATAATATTTGGGAGGGTCGAAAAATGGTAGAGGCGGCCAACAAATATGATCGAATAGTACAGCATGGAGTGCAATTGAGAAGCTCTCCTGCGGTGAACGAAGCGATTCAGCTGCTGAGAGATGGATACATAGGTCGTGTCTATATGGCTCGCGGTCTTGTCTTTCGTTGGAGACCGAGCATAGGCGATCAAGGTACCTCTCCTGTTCCGGAGGGTATTGACTATGATTTATGGACTGGGCCCGCGCATAAACGTCCGTTCACCAAGAATCTTGTGCATTACAATTGGCATTGGCACTGGGATTATGGAAATGGTGATGTGGGCAATCAAGGTATTCATGAGACCGATCTTTGTATGTGGGGCTTAGATGTGGGCCTCCCTTCAAAAATCACTTCGATGGGAGGCAAATTCCTTTGGGACGATGCCAAAGAGGTACCCGAGGTTCTTACATCGGTATATAAATATCCTGAGGAAAATAAAATTATACAGTTCGAGGTGCGACCATGGTGTACAAATACCGAAAGTGATGTTACGGTAGGAAACATTTTTTATGGGGATAAAGGTATTCTTGTTGTAGATGGTTATGATACCTACAAAACGTATCTTGGGCAAGATAGAACACCTGGCCAGTCGGGTACCGATGGTGGTGACTCAGGTACTGGAATGGATCGGGGTGCCGGTGGTACCGTAGGCCATTTCACCAATTTTATAGAAGCCGTCCGTAAACATGATAAGAGTATTTTGAACGGTCCGGTCGAAACGGCCCACCTTTCTTCAGGTCTGGCCCACTTGGGTAATATCGCCTATCGTTTGGATCGTGTTTTGGATTTTGACCCAAAAACGGAAACTTTCGTAAATGATGCCGAAGCCGATAAAATGCTTAAGCGTGATTATCGCGAAGGGTTTGAGGTTCCTGAAAGTGTATAGCACGTTTTCTTGGTAATTGCTTAGGTCAATAGATATTTCAGACCCCCTTGCCCAATGAGGCAAGGGGGTCTTTTTTTGTACCCTATTTTTTCCTAAGAACCAAAACTATGGTTACTCCTTTCAATTAGGAAACATCTTTAATGGTGATTGGTGGCGCAAACCTGATAAATGTCATGATTTTTTTGATTTACTTACCTTAATTTCAGACTGTTAAACACCTGAATTATGGAAATCAAGAAGAACCCTAAAGCAGATTTAAATCGAGACAGTGGCCTTTACTTTGTAATCGGCCTGACCATTGTGCTTTTTCTTACATGGAGGGCACTGGAATACAAAACGTACTATAATGACGAGATTGCCTACGAGGTGATGAACGTATCCGACGACCTAAAAGAAGATGTGCCCATCACGGAGAACATCAAAACCCCTCCACCCCCTCCGCCCCCCTCCGCCCCTGAGATTATAGAGATTGTTGAAGATACCGAAGAGGTAGAGGAAACCATTATCGAGAGTACTGAAATGAGTCAGGAAACCGTGGTCGAAGCCCCCATAGAAGTTGACGAAGTCAAAGTCGATGAGATTGAGGAAGAAATATCCGTGCCTTTTTCGGTTATAGAAAATGTTCCTGTTTTTCCCGGTTGTGAAGATTGGGCCTCGAACGACGAAAAGAGAGCTTGCTTTCAAAAGAAAATGCAGGAACATGTGGCCAAGGAATTCGAATATCCCGATACAGCCTTGGAATTGGGTATACAGGGCAGGGTTTTCGTACAGTTCGTAATCGATTCCAAAGGATATATAACTAGCATACGTACCCGCGGGCCCGACCAAAGTCTTGAGCAAGAGGCATCGCGTATAATCGCCGCCCTACCGAAAATGACACCAGGCTTGCAGCGGGGACAAGCCGTGAAAGTGCCCTACAGCATACCGATAAACTTTAGATTGAATTAAAGTTCTGATCGCTTCTAGAAATAGCGAGGCTGACCGATAAGATAGATTTGCATTTTGCAAGTCACTGACGCATTGGGTTAGTGAACTTTTATTTCGAGGTAAAGCAAGTGACTTTTGTAGACTATTTTTACTAAATGAAAAAAGTGATAATAGGTGCGTTCATACTGCTTTTAGCTTTTATCGTTCTTACATACATATCCGTTTCTTCGTCGGACAAGACTTTCGGTACCTGCGAGATTTTAAATTATGACGAAATTGGCTCTCTTGATTTCAGGGCACATGACAGCGTTCTCGTTGCAGCGAGTACACTATATCAAAGTAATGGTCTCAAAGAAATCATGCAGGGCGAGCAATATCGTAAAGTCTGGGCAACGCCTGTCAAGGTCCCTATCGTCTTTTTAGATACGCTGATGGGAGGTATGACCGTCATCGAGAAAGGTGGTGGAAAACAGACCCATTCCTTGAAGTTAAGAGCGGCAGATGGGCGTATATACTCCCTTAGAAGCATCAACAAAGACCCCGAAGCCTTGATTCCTGAATTTGCAAAGGTTTTGGGTCTCGAAAATATTGTTGTCGACGGTATCTCGGCCCAGCACCCTTATGCTGCGGTAGTAGTAGCCAAGTTATCTGCTAAAGCTGGCATTCTGAGTACTGAGCCATCCATCGTGTTTGTTCCAAGACAGTCTATTTTGGGAGGGTTCAATGATACTTATGGAAACAGGTTGTTTCTTTTGGAGCACGAAACCGAAGGAGGTACGAATTGGACACCTTTTACAAATGTGAGCGAAATAGTAGATACCGATGACCTTCAGGAGTTACGAAAAAAGTATGGAAACAAAGTCACCATCGATGAGATTGCCCTCGTTAAGGCGAGGCTTTTCGATATTTTGATCGGTGATTGGGACCGTCACGCGAAACAATGGGGTTGGGTGTTGCGCAAGGATGGAGGACATTTTAAAGCAGTGCCTTTACCAGGAGACCGTGATAATGCCTTTTTCAATATCGACGGACTCATACCCACCTTGCTTGCCAATAAAAATGTGCTTCCAGGGCTACAATCCTTTGAAAAGGAAATAAATTATTTGCCCGGTCTCGTCATGCCGTTCGATGTCTATTTTCTAAAGAAAACACCTTCAAAAATATTTGCGGACGCCGCTAGAGACCTACAATCTGTACTCACCGATGATGCAATCGAGGAAGCTTTCTCAGTTTGGCCCGAGGAAATTTATCGATTGAACGGCGATAAGATTAAAAATACCGTCAAATATAGAAGGGACAATTTGGTCGCATATGCCAAAGAATTTTACAACGAGCTTGAAAAAAGAGACTTTCTTACCGAGCCTTTAAAGGGGTCGGAAGATAAATCTTCAGATGAGGTCACTAGAGCTTGCTTTGAATGCGATTAGGCCAGTCACTTATTTATCCAACTTTCTTTTTTTATTTAACGAATCGAGAAAATGTCTGCGATATTCGGAAGGGGAAGTACCATATTCTTCCCTGAAGATTTTGGAGAGATAGCTTTTACTTGATAGGCCTACCATATGTACGATCTCAGAAATGCTGTAATCGGTATTGAGCACCATATCCTTAATCAGATTGAGGCGTACCCGTTGAATAAACTGGTTTACCGTAAGGCCGTAAAGGTTTTGAAATCCTTCCTGTAATTTATTAGCGTTAATACCAACTTTGTATGCAATTTGATCGATATTGTCCAATGATTCAATCTCTTCATTGATAAGTTGAACGGCTTTTCCGATTTGGGTAACCTCTGATCTGCGTAAAATGGTACGCTTATCTACATCGGCCAAATCATCTTCAAAAAGCAAAATTTGTTTGGTGAGCATTTGGTAGGCCTTTCCTTCAAGAAATAGTTTTCTTAAAAAGTCTTCTCCTTCGAACGATTGCATTTCCCTGAATAGATCGGCCAGTTCAAGACTGTAAAAACCGTCGTGGTAAAATGTTTTTTCCGCATGTACGTCATTGAACAAATTTTGTAGGTTGTCATTCATGGTCACCAAATCGCATTTGATCTTTTCTTGAAATACACTACGCGTAATTTCAAGGCTATTGACCACGGTATGTTCGCTGGCACTGAAATGAAGGATATGACCATTGAAAAAATTACTGGCGACAATGGCCTCTTGATATTGGGTTATTTTATGAATTTCGTCCTCATCTTCGAACCTATGTTCGAGCAGGCCTTCCAAACAATATAGAAACTTTAATGGGTGGACCTCGTTCACCGTAAATTGAAACTCCACATTAGTTTTGAAAAGGCAATCGTATTGTACGATGCCCATACCGCCATCGAAATCTATTCCACGTATATTTCCCTTGCCCAAATGTTTAGGAATATCAATATAGTATTCCCCGCAACTTTCTGTAAAATCCGTGCCAAACGCCTTGGATATATCACCAAAAATTTCGGCAATAGGTAGCGAATTGACTTCAATGGATAACATGGATCTTGTTTTTTATGAATATAATGTAAATGTGGCAGTAAGTACTAAGAAATTGGTGGAATTGACCCAATAGTAGCACAGAATATTCTAAATGTGTTAATGGAACGATGACATCTATTTTTCCTTCATGTTATAATCAATAAGGCGTTGAGGGCCTTCAAGAAGCACTCTAATAACCCTTAGAATACCATCTTCCGTTGTTGCGATTTCCCATTTGATCAAGGATATTTTACCGTTTTCGATTTCAATACCCGTAATGCTCCTTGGATGCACACAGCTACCATCGTTAAAGAAAGGAATGTCGCCGGGTTCAGGAAAGCGAGGCCTATGGGTATGGCCGACGACAGTGACCAAAAGGTGGTTTTTGAGAATCCATTTTTTTATTCTTCGCTCTACCCTCACTAATTCCTTGTAGTTTTTAGCGGGACTCGTAGGGTCGGCAATACCCCATACCTGTAAAGGTTTCCAGAGCACCCTGACCAAGAAGCGGCTCCATCGCCAAAAGGTATAGTTCCACCAGTCGGCCTGGTGCCCGTGGGTCAGGAAAACTTCTTGTTGCGTATGCTTGTGTTTTAGAATGATGGCCTCGTGATAAGCAATACCCTCGAGCAACTCTTTCGATTTTCCATCAATAGGTTCAAAATAACTGCTAAGGTGTTCTTTGACATACTCAGGGTTTTTGTAGACCATGTCGTGGTTGCCCCAAATCATATGAAGTTTACCTTCTAAGTGAAATTTCCGTAATAGGCCATATATGTTTTTATGGGCATCAAAAATAGATTTGAAGTGGATGTTCTCCCACAGTTCGTCGCCATCACCGATTTCACAATAGCTGAATCCTTCCCGATAGTAAAAATTCAGCGCATGGAAATAAATGTTTCTATTGTTGGCAAAATCATCGGCAAAACTATTGTCCCCTCTATGACAATCGCTGAATAATATAAACTTAGAATTATCGTCGAACAATATCGTTTTGGCATTTTTATAGGCACGGGTTAACCGATGGTTGGTAGACATTTTCTTTGCTAAGGGTTAATACACTAAGTTACTGATATTCTCCAATGCAGTTCGTGTAGTCGCTGGTTTTTGAAATAAAAAAGGGGTTAGCCCTCTATCAAACGCATGGCTTTCTACAGCCTTTTACCCTTTGGATTTTTGTGTTAGGGTGATTTAACAATATTCTGTCTTTTGTTTTGTAACTTTAAGTTGGTTTTATCGACCAAGTAAGTAGGTATGGACAAAAACAAGGATATAGAGCTTCCCCTGGTACAGCTCATTAGTTTCAATAAGCTGCTCGAGCGTTACGAGGCCATGGCCCATAGTAACGATACGGGTCAGGCAGATAAGGCGAAAAGGATATTGGAGGCTCAAGCGCCTTATCCTGAATTGCGGGAAGGTTTTGCAGATACCTCACTTTTGGAGAAGCACAAAACGGTCATACATACCATATTGCAGGATGTATTTCCCGAGGTATTGACCAAGAATGAAATAAAGACAGCTTCCTTGCCCTATAATGATGTAATTTTCAATTCGTCGGAGCGTTTTAAAAGAATACTGGAAAACGCGGGAGGGGAAGAGTTTATTCCTGAAAAGCGTGAACTTCCACCAGATGAAATGTATGTAATGGCCTCCACCGTTATACTGAACTTTTATTATGGTTTTCATCTCGACTTTAGACGCCCATTCTTTTATGATATCCCGGATAGCAATGGGGTAATGCGGCATTACCGCATTTTGTACAATGCCGACTTTATAGAAATTCTACCCACAGAGGCATCCAAAGAGTTGACACAAGAAGATGTAGACGAGCTTCTAGATAATTTTGATGATATCGAGCTCTGGAAAGAAAAAATACCTCCGAATAGTTTTATCTCAAAAGGCTTTGTGATTTCAAATATGTTTGACGTAACGGCAGAGCATTCGATATCAGAAATCAAATCAAGTCTGATTTCGAACGACAAACGAGGTGATGGTAGTTTTATCGATGAACTGCAGGATACTTTTAGGTCTTTTTTCAAAGTGCCTGATATTGAAGCCGGTTTTGTGGTCTACGATGCAAACCAAGACCATTTTGAACGTGTGTATGGTAAGGGTGTCAAAAGTTTTATTCTTAGTGAAAAGAATGTTGAGGATTGTAAAAGGGTTTTGTGTGAAGATTCTTATCAAAAAATATTATGTAAGAGTGAGTATTTCTCTATAGCCGATGTCGACAGAAATTATAGGCGCTCGGGAGGTATGGCACCTTACAAAAGCCTTAGGAAGAAGGGCTTTAAGAGTGCTATTTTTGCGCCAATTGCCGATAATGGAAAGGTACTCGGGGTTTTAGAGTTGGCATCGAAAAAGGTGAATGCCCTAAACAGCGTTAATGCCATCAAATTGGTAGATGTAATGCCGTTCATAGTAAGCGCCGTACTTCGCTCAATGGCCGAAGAGGAAAACCTGATCGACGCCGTTATTCAACATGAATGCACCTCGGTTCATGAATCGGTCTACTGGCGTTTTCAGGAAGAGGCAAAGCGATTTATCAAGGAAAGTGTGGACGGACAACAGCCTACCTTTAAAGAAATTATTTTTAAAGATGTACATCCGCTGTATGGTCAGGTCGATATTAAAGACTCTTCTTCTGCCCGGAACTTGGCTATTCAACGTGATTTGATGATAGAACTCTCAACCATCAAGGAAGTGTTGCAAGTAGCGTTCAAACAAAACGGATTGCCCATCTATGAAGAGTTGATTTTTAGGGTCGATAACCATACCGACAGTATAAAAGAAAATCTGCATACGAACAGTGAACAGGCAATTTTTACTTTTGTAAGGGACGAAGTGAACCCCGTTTTTGGTCATTTGAAAAAAACGGATCCTGAATTGGCACAAATGATTTCGGCCTATGAGGCATCTATAGATATGGGTACCGATTCCTATTATGACCATAGAAGAAACTATGATGAAAGTGTACTGCGTATCAATCAAGAATTGGCGGTGTTGATCGATAAGAAGCAGGAAGAGGCCCAAGATATGTTTCCCCATTATTTTGAGCGATATAAAACGGACGGTGTCGAACATAACATCTATGTAGGTGATTCGATTGTCGATAAGCTCGAATTTAACCCCATATACCTCAGCAATCTGCGATTATGGCAGTTACAGGTAATGTGCGAAATGGAGAATGCCCATTACAAGTTAAAGCCAAAGCTGCCGGTGCCTTTAGATGTGGCTTCCCTGATTTTGGTCTACAATACGTCATTGTCCATCCGGTTTCGAATGGATGAAAAGCGCTTCGATGTCGATGGAACATACAATGCCAGATACGAGGTCATAAAAAAACGTATCGATAAATCGTATATAAAGGGATCTGACGAACGTCTTACCCAGCCTGGTAAAATGGTCATAGTCTATTCACAAAAGAAAGATGAGTTGGAATACCTACGTTACATTAAGTTTTTACGATCGAAAGGCTATTTCACCGGAAAAATTGAAATTGTGGAGCTAGAAGGGCTTCAAGGAGTTTCTGGGCTCAAAGCGATACGGGCCGATATATTTTATAAAACCGAGCAGTCAGCAGAACGCACATTCTCCTATGACGATCTGATGGAAGAGCTGAAAGCTTAAGTAGGTAACTCTATAATTCTTTCGGGACCGTAAAATTTTAAGGCAACGAAAAAGGCTATTGTAGATAAGATTATTCCTATCATGAAAATTGTATAGGTCCACCTTAATAATTTATATTTTTTATTTAGGACGACGCCCAAAAAATAGAGGTCTTTAGATAAGGTATTATATACATAAGTTTGGTCTTTGATAAGCTCCTGCATCGCCCATTCGTAATCATTGAGCTTCATTTTGTGAAAATTTCCAAAAAAAAGGAGATTGACTTTTTTCTTTTCAACATCTTCCTTGCTGAATTCCCCTTCGGTAATATTCGGCCGTGTAGCTAACACCGACATCACCATGGAGGCAATACTGAACAATACAAAGATTCCTGTAGGATAGATAAGATAGTCATTGGTAGGATTATCGAGCTTGGGTATTAGATTGGTCAAAAGAAGCGAAATGATGATGGCGTTTACCGATAATAAGATATTGGCTTTGGTGTCGGCTATATCACTAAGTTTCAGGTGGTTTCGCATAGAAACCCGGTACATGGTTTGTATGCCCCTTTCCGGACTTTTGTCTTTTAAACGAACCTTAAGTTCTTCTTTTCTTCTGGTCTTCTTCTGCTTTTTAAGATTTTTGACCAGTTTTTTAAGGTTCTTGTCCTTGCCTTTTTGCCAATTTTGCTTGGCAAAATCTGTATAAAAACGATGTTCGGTCTGAAACATTTTGATGTTGGCCTGTCTCCACTCTTTTTGCGAGAAATTTTTGATGCCCAGTAACGAAAGTTCTTGGCGTAGCATTTCGGAAGTGTCCGCATAACTTGTTTGGCTCAAATGTGAAGAATCTGCATCCCGAATTATTTCCTCTTTGAGGCTTTTAGGGGTATACCCACGTTGCGTGGCCAAAATAAGATTGCAGACCTTGTTTATCATCTCGGGTTTAACATTCTGTGATTCTAGAAATTCGGTTGCGATTTCACAGCTTGTCTCCTCATGATCCTCGGTTCCTCTGGTATATCCCGTGTCGTGTAACCAGGCCGCAACAGTTATAGCATCATTTTCATTATCTTTCAAGTTATAATGGTCCAGTAATTCTTTGCTACTTTTGACGACTCTTTGAGTATGCCTAAGATTATGGTATAAATAGTCATCATCTAGTTTGTTCACGAGCAAATTAGTGGCAAAGTCTTCGGTTTTCGATACTAAATCGGACATACATATTGATTTTGCTTCCAAAATACAAAATATCGAGAATGATTAGTATTGCATTGCACAAACATTTTGCACTTATCGGTGCGGTCCTTCTATTCATGGGATGCGCTACCTACAAGCCAAAGTATTTGACGAAAGAGAAAGCGGTTGATGTCGCCACTGAAAAAGAAGTAGTGCACACCTTTTATCTGATAGGGGACGCGGGGCTGTCTCCGATGAACGAAATGAACGAGGCCCTGAAAATTTTTAAAAAACGATTGGACGGGGCTAGTGAAAATAGCACTGCCATTTTTCTAGGGGATAATATCTACCCTGCTGGATTGCCTGATCCTAAAGATTCTACAGTGGCCTACTTACAGGCAAAAAATGATTTGGACGCCCAATTAAAAACCCTTGAGAACTTCAAGGGCAAACCCCTATTCATACCCGGCAATCATGATTGGTATACTGAGGGACTTGTCGGTTTGGAACGTGAACAAAAGTATATTCAGAAAAGCTTGGATAGCGATGAGGTATTCTTTCCTGAGGATGGATGCCCCATGGAAGTCATCGAAATCAACGACGAGGTCGTAGTCATAGCGATAGACACGGAGTGGTATTTGACCAATTGGGACAAACGCCCTGACATCAATGATAAATGCGATATTAAAAGCCGGGATCGGTTTTGGCTCGAGGTCGAAGATAAAATAAAGGACTTTAGGCAACGAACTACCATCATCGCGATGCATCACCCGATGTTCAGCTATGGCTCCCACGGCGGTCAATATACATTCAAACAACATCTCTATCCGAAAAGTGGTCTCGGTCCATTGCCGCTGTTCGGTACTTTTATTAATGTACTTCGAAAAACCGCTGGGGCATCTATCGAAGATATGCAGAATAAGCGTTACGTCGATCTTAAAAAAAGGCTCTTGACTTTGGCGCAATATTCAGAGAAAGTAATTCTCTCTTCGGGCCATGAGCATACCTTACAGTATATCGTGGAAGAGAGTACACCTCAAATTGTGAGTGGTTCGGGTGCGAAAAAAGGCGCCACGCGCCTGCTTAATGGAAGTCAATTTTCAACAGGACAGAGAGGGTATGCCACTCTTGAAGTGTATAAAGATGGATCTTCTCGAGTTCGCTTTTATGGGGTAGATGATGCCGAAAAGGAACAGTTCCTATTTACATCACAGGTTTTAGGACCAGATCGTGAAATTAATGAAGAAAAATATCCAGAAACTTTCCCCACTACCGTAGAGGCTTCCGTGTATACGGAAGAAGAAATTGAACGATCAGGATTTTTCAAGTTTTTATGGGGTGACCGCTATCGGACCTATTATGGAACGAAAGTAGCTGCGCCAACGGTTAACCTGGACACCATTTTTGGTGGCCTTAAGCCGGTACATAAAGGGGGAGGCCATCAATCTAAATCATTGAGGTTACGACATAAGAGTGGAAAGGAATATGTGATGCGAGCCCTAAAAAAAGACGCAGAACTATACCTGCAAGCCATGGCCTTTCAAGATCAATATGTGATGGGTGACTTTGAGGATACCTATACCCAAAAATTTTTACTTGATTTTTACACAGGTTCCCATCCTTACGGTCCGTTCACCACAGGGGTTCTATCGGATGCAGTAGGGCTATATCACACCAATCCAACTTTGTACTATATTCCCAAGCAACCGGCCTTAGAAGATTTTAACGAAACGTTCGGTAATGAACTCTATATGATAGAAGAGCATGCTGGCGATGGTCATGGAGACCTCGAAAGCTTTGGGTTTAGTAATGAACTAAAGAGTACCGATAGCATGCTCGAAGACCTAAGGGACGACGAGAAATATGATGTCGATGCCGAGCTTTATCTCAGGGCACGGCTTTTTGATATGGCACTGGGCGACTGGGACCGTCACGTCGACCAATGGCGGTGGGCAGAATTTAAGGATAAAAAATCGGATAAAGTGCTCTACAAACCAGTGCCCAGAGATCGAGATATGGTCTATTCAAAACATGGCGATGGTGTTTTAATGAATCTTGTTACCCGTATTGTGCCCGCCTTGCGATTGATGGAGGGTTTCCGGAAAGAAATAAGGAATGTTGAAGGCTTTAACTCCTCTCCCAAGACCTATGTTCTTGATATGGCCCTTTTAACCGAAACCACGATGGAGGATTGGAAGAAACAAGCGAGGTTCATTCGCAAAAATCTCACCGAAGAAGTTATTGACGAGGCCTTCAAGAATTTTCCGAAAGAAGTAGGAGAGCGTAGTTCGGCCGAAATTAAGCCGATTCTTTTGGCGCGAATTGCCGATATGGAGAAGACCGCAGAAGCGTATTATAAGGTATTGAACGAATATGCTGTGATAACGGGTACCGATAAAGATGATTGGTTCGAAATAAATGTGTTAAATGAAAGAGAGACCGAGGTGAAGGTTTTTCGAATAATCGGGGGAGAAAAAAAGAAACTTTTTTTTCATAAAAAATTCGATGCGAATTTCACCAAAGAAATATGGATTTACGGTCTTGACGACGATGACCGTTTTGTGTCGACGGGTTCTGGCCGGAGTGCGATAAAAACTAGACTGATAGGAGGGCAGAACAATGACATATATGAATTAAAGGCGTCAGGGAATTTTACTATTTATGACTATAAATCAAAAAATAATACACTTCTTGAAACCGGTAAGGCCAAGGTGAAATTGACGAATGATTACCAAGCAAATACTTATCTGCCCCTTAACCTGCGCAATTCAAATAATCTTACCGTTCCGACAATCGGTTTCAACCCCGATGACGGTGTCAAAATTGGTGTCAGTAATACCTATACCTACAACGGCTTTAGGCAAAACCCGTTTACGCAACAGCATATAATATCGGGTTCCTTTTATTTTGCAACCAGCGGATTTGAGCTTAATTATAATGGAGAATTTGCCCATCTTTTCGAAAATTGGAATTTTGAGATTGCTGCCCGATTCACCAGTCCAAATTTTAGTATCAACTTTTTTGACTTTGGCAATGAGACCGAAAATTTAGACGATGATTTGGGGCTTGATTACAATCGGGTTAGACTGAGAAATTTAAAGGTAAAACCCGCGGTGGTCTGGAGGGGGCAATTAGGAGCCAAGTTCAAAACAGGTATTTCATTGGAGTCGATCGAGGTCGAAGAAACAAACGATAGGTTTATCAATGAGTACTATCAAGAAAATAACGAGGAGACCGAGGCCAATTTTTTGGGCATTGATGGGGAATATACCTATTCAAATGCCGATAATGCTGCATTCCCTACTTTGGGCATGGCCACCTCTCTTTTAGTAGGTTTTAAAAACAACCTCGATTCCGGAGCGAATTTTGGTTACATAGTACCGAGTTTGTCATTTGACTACAAGTTGATACCTAGTGGAAGATTGGTACTGGCCACTAAATGGAAGGCCCATTTCAATCTCGGCGATGGCTATGAGTTTTATCAGGCTGCGAGTATAGGGGGTACCGATGGTTTAAGGGGGTTTAGAAACCAACGTTTCACCGGGAAGAAATCTTATTATCAAAATACAGACATTAGATATAGCCTCCGAAAGTTTACTACGCAATTACTGCCATTGACCATGGGGCTGTATGGAGGCTTTGATTATGGTAAGGTTTGGGTGCCCGATGTAGATTCTGATATTTGGCATACCTCATATGGTGGAGGCTTCTTTATCAATGGAGCCGATATTGTGACCGGAAGATTAGCACTTTTTCATAGCGAGGACGGCTTCCGGCTTTCTTTCGGCTTAGGATTCGGCTTTTAAATGGCGAATTTAATTAGGGATATCTTTGTTGAACGTGCTGATTTACTGAAATTGATACGAATAGAGATTGCCTCCGCCCGAACTATTCTCCTCGTCGGACAACAAAAGGGTTTTATCGTCAACAAAACATACGGACTCTAGTTGGGTTCGTACTCCTAAGTCAATTTCTTCAATAGTAGGCTTTGAAAAATTATCGAAATCAAAGTGAGTCAAAATCCACAATTTACCTGATCCCAAGAGTACAATGGAAAGACCGTCTGATGAGATATCCGCCGAGGTAACCTGACAGGTTTCCCAATCGGTACAGGTACGTATTTTACCCAAGCTTTCGGCCTTATAGGAGCCCTTTTTGTCGGGAACCCTATAAATCAACGACTCTCCCGTAAAAGGAGATGCCCTATTCTTAGTAAATATGTATAGATAACCGTCATAGTGAAAAAAGGCTTCAGCGTCGAACATGCGCTGATTTTTTTTGGGTGGAAAATCTTTTTGCTCGGGATAGTAAAAGGTGATTTTTTCGGCATCGATTTTATCACCGGGCTCAGATTCGGGGTTGGGCAACTTATAGATGGTCAAGTCTTTTCTTCGGTTCCCATTGTTTCCAAAATCTCCGATATACAAATTGCCCATTTTGTCTGTTGCCAAATCTTCCCAATCACGATTTTTGACATTCTTTACGTCGAGTTCCTTTCTAATGTTTCCTTGAAAGTCGACCTTATAAATATTGTCACTGTTGCCACTATCTTCCACGAACCAGGCAGAACGTTCTCTAAAGGTGGCTATGCCCGAATTTTCCTTAAGGGATTTGGGCAATTTGGTCACGTACTTCAACTGACCGTGGTTGGCACAACTGAACAACAGGAAGGGAATCAAAAAAGATAAGGATAGTGTTTTCAAATTTAGGCGTTAAATCAGTGCTATTTGCGGATGAGGCCGTCGATTACTGGATGAAAAATCTATTTTTTTCGTGAAATAAAGATCTAGGAAAAATGACCGATCAATTAATATTTTGACGATTTTCCGCCACGCGTTGATCGGCCTCCATTTTTAGGTTGTCGACAATAAACCGACCCAGTTCACGACCCTGTTTTAGACCCACTTCGATGGCCATACGATAGTGGATTCCCCCATACATACGACTTATAGCGGCCTCGGCCGCGGCCTCGTTGAACGAATCAAAACTGCGAACTGGAAGGCCATACGCCAGCTCTGTATCATCGTCAAAAGCAAAATCATCCCCAAAAATGCTTGTCAAAGCGATTGAGGCGGCACCCGATACCACCGAATGCCCACTTGTATACTCAGGAAATGGAGGGGTTTGCAAGACAGGCTTCCACGCATCATCAATGTGCTGATTGATCAGTGTTTCGGGGCGTATTAGATTACTTCTGTATTTCTCGTCCCAACAACTTATGAAGCCGTCCGCAATGGCCATAGATGTCTTCGTATAAGCATAGAGCGTTTTGTCAAAATCACTGTTGGTTTTTCTTGATGCGATTTTTGTGATACCGATCCAATGTGCCCCAGGAGTAATTTTTTTAGTAGCGAACATAAGATGGCCGCGCGTCACTGAAACGTAAGGATTACAATCCCAAAATTGGGCAATCTTTATTTCATCGGAATCGTCTCCTGTCTCTTCGATTTTTTTTCCGATATCGTAAACTTCCTTCAATTCCCTATAAAAATCGGAACCCTCTTCCATAGAGAAGGGAACTGGGGGAGTGGGCTTGAACTGCTGTGCCGAATCGATTACGAAAGGCCTTATCTTGTTCCAATGGGGCTCAATGCCGTCCATGTAGGCCGGAGGGGTAGGTTGCCAACGGGTGGGGTCATCGACATTGACCGTGAATTTAGGCATGGTGCGCGTTTGAGGATAATTGTCCTTGTTCATCCAGACACCGATATGATCGGCAACTTTTAAGCCGTACGTTTTCGAGTTTTCAAAGATCGTAGGATTTTTATGCTCCCATACTGCATATAGGCTATCGCGCAATGCTTCCATTCTATCTTCGGAAAAAATCAAGCGTTTGCTCAGCTCCATATGGGCTACCAGTGCTGATAGATCATAATTAATGGCCGTGATGGAGTCTGGTTTCGGAATCGGGGTGAGATCCGTCACTTGACCGACCAAAGAGAGGTAGTCATCATTATTGGCCGCTACAATTTCATAAGCTGCGATATTGGGGTACGCAAAAATTCGGCTCGCCACGGGAGGTGAAAAAATATCGTGAATCATTATTTCCGTGACTTTGTCAACGGACGCATGCAAATCTTCCGCGGAAATTACAATCGGTTCCTCTTTTTTGATTTCGTTGCTACAGGAAATGTAAAGGACCGCAAAGGTGAATAATACTGTAATCTTCTTCATTGTTTTTCTTTCATTTCATTCATTATACTACTCGGTAATAAGACATGCAAGATAAAATTAGGGGAAGTGCTGATCGGCCAACAAATCCCTCTGTTCATCTTGTACTAATGGTTGGATGTTTAGGGCTGCAAAATTACATAATTTTTTAGCTTTCCCATACACTTGGTTTGGAAATGCTCATAGATAAAAATTAGTATTGTTGACTAAAAAACAGGGAGTTAAACTTACGAATCTTTTGTAAATTGGAATAGCGGTACCCCTGAAAACTAAGTTTTTCTCCAACAAAATAGTCGTTCTTCAACCTGATTGACCATTTATTTTCATTGTGACCTAACTGATTTCTATGTTAACAGATAAAACAGGCATTTTTGAATAGTTATCAAATAATCCGATATATTTATCATCAATAATCAAACCAAGCGATGAAATGATAGGAATTCTTTCTTTTTTAGGCTTTACCGTATTAGTGGCGATAATAGCCTATTTTGCCACTCGTACGACCGATGAAAAATCTTCTGATGGATATTTTCTGGGTGGAAGAAGTCTCACTGCTGGGGTAATTGCAGGTTCTCTTCTACTAACTAACCTTTCTACGGAACAAATTGTGGGGCTGAACGGAAGTGCCTATAAAGACGGTCTTTCTGTAATGGCTTGGGAGACTTTGGCGGCGATGGCGATGGTAGTCACCGCTATTTTCTTGTTACCTAGGTATTTGAAGGGAGGGTTGACGACTATTCCACAGTTCTTGGCCAAGCGATTTGATATTGCTACGAAAACCATCACGTCTGGCCTCTTTCTTACAGGATATGTGATCGTACTCTTGCCGGTTATACTCTATTCGGGGTCAGTGGCCATAAGCGGTATGTTCGATGTACCTGAATTGCTTAATGTCTCAGATGGTACAGCCTTGGTCATTTGTATCTGGGGTATTGGTATTATCGGTTCTATCTATGCTGTATTTGGCGGATTAAAAGCAGTCGCCGTATCAGATAGCATCAATGCCATCGGTTTGATTGTAGGGGGTCTATTGATACCGTTGTTCGGATTGATCGCTATTGGTGATGGAAATGCCATTGACGGTTTAAAAGTATTGGTCGATGCGAACCCTGAAAGGTTTGATTCTACGGGAGAACCTGGGCAAGAAGTTCCCTTTTCTACCATTTTCACGGGTATGATGTTAGTGCAATTGTTCTATTGGGGCACAAACCAACAGATTATACAGCGAGCCTTGGGTGCTAAAAATTTGGCTGAAGGCCAAAAAGGACTGTTATTGGCATCTTTTTTGAAAATTTTAGGCCCAATTATACTCGTTTTACCGGGTATGATTGCCTATTATTATTTTGAGGGAGGGTTGGAATCCAGTGATTTGGCCTATCCTGAATTGGTACGGGCAGTACTGCCAAAACCATTGGTTGGTTTTTTTGCGGCGGTTCTGTTTGGCGCGATTCTGAGTTCGTTCAACAGTGTCTTGAACAGTTCGGTAACCCTCTTTGGTATCGATATTTATAAGCAGCATATTAATAAGGAAGCCTCAGAGGCGACCGTGGTTAAATATGGAAAGATTTTCGGTATTTGCCTCGCTCTGGCGGCCATGTTTATAGCACCCCTGATCGCCGATGCAGGAAGTCTTTTTAATTATCTTCAGGAGATTAACGGCATTTACAGTATTCCCATTTTTACGATTATAGTTGTCGGATATCTAACCAAAAGAGTACCTGCCATTGCTGCAAAAATAGGAATCTTTTCAGGCTCTATACTTTATATTATCAGCCAATTCTGGCTTGGTCCGAAGCTCGTAGGGGAAGCTTTGGAATCGGCAAAGGCCGCCGGAATCTCAGATGCTTCGGAATTGCGATTAGTTGAAGCGGAGGCTTATCCACATTATTTGCATGTTATGGCCATTCTGTTTGTTTCGAATATAATTATTATGTTGATCATCGGAAAATTCTACCCAAGAAAAGAACCTTTCGAATTAGAGTACACGAAACAAGTATCGATAGAACCATACAAATATGTAAAACATGTCGGTCTTGCCATCTGCGTTATAGTTGTGGGTATCTATATCTACTTCGCCAAGTAAAAAAAGAAGTCCGATAATGTAGCACATTACCGGACTCCAGAAAACGATTCGTTTGAAAGTGAGCCTTACCTAATATTAAATATGCTGGCTAATGATGTTTTCGAAAAGTTCTTGTTTGCCGCTCTGAAGTTCAAGCTCTCCATTTGCCTTGGCAATGTCATAGAGATCTTTGAAATCGAGGGTACCCTCCTCAAAATCCTTGCCCTTGCCCGCATCGAAAGAACTATACCTTTTTTTCCTCAAGCTTTCATAAGAAGAGGATGAGATGATCTTGTCTGCGGTGATCAAGGCTCTTGCAAAGGTATCCATCCCGCCAATATGTGCATGAAAAACATCGTCCATATCCGTTGAATTCCTTCTTATTTTTGCGTCAAAGTTTATGCCCCCGCCCTGAAGGCCACCTGCTTTTAAGAAAGTTAACATGGCCTCGGTAACCTCGGTAATATTGTTGGGAAACTGATCGGTATCCCATCCGTTTTGATAGTCGCCGCGGTTGGCGTCAAGGCTACCTAGCATGCCGTGGGAAGCTGCAACTTCCATTTCATGCTGCATGGTATGGTTCGCCAATGTCGCATGATTAAATTCGAGATTGAGCTTAAAATCATCTTGCAAACCATATTGATGCAAGAAACCTATTACGGTAGCAGAGTCAAAATCATACTGATGTTTCATAGGTTCCATAGGTTTCGGCTCTATAAAAAAGTTTCCTTTGAAGCCTTGGCTTCTAGCATAATCCCTAGCCAGGCCTAAAAAGCGACCCATATGGTCGAGTTCACGTTTGATATCGGTGTTCAATAAAGACATATAGCCTTCACGGCCGCCCCAAAAGACATAGTTCTCGCCATTGAGTTCGATGGTTGCATCGAGGGCTAGTTTTATCTGACCGCCGGCACGGGCCAAGACGTTAAAATCTGGGTTGGTTGCCGCCCCGTTCATGTACCTAGGGTTAGAGAAACAATTGGCCGTTCCCCATAACAATTTTACGCCCGATGCTTCTTGTTTTGCTTTGATATAATCAACAATAGTGGTCAATCTTTTCTCTGATTCGTTGAAATTCGGGGCTTCCTGAATCAAGTCAAAATCGTGGAAACAGAAATAATCGACGCCCATCTTGGTGATAAATTCAAAGGCGGCATCGGCTTTTGCTTTGGCGGCTTCTATGGGGTCGGAAGGCTGGTCCCAGGGAAAATTCTGTGTTCCCGGTCCGAAGGGATCGGAACCTTGGCCACAGAACGTATGCCAATAAGCGATGGCAAATTTAAAATGTTCGGACATGGTTTTTCCGGCAACTTTTTGCTCTGGGTCGTACCACTTGAAAGATAATGGATTATCTGAATCCTTGCCTTCGTATTTTATCTCTCCGATTCCCTTAAAATATTCTTTGTCTCCTAATAGTGCCATTTTAATTTAATGAGTTATGTGTTAATAATTCTTCTTGAGCTCGATATAAGATCTAAGACCATTTAATTTTTGGGTCCTATATTTTATTTATTCATCGGTATTCACGAGATGCTCGAGCATGAGTTCCAGTTCTTTCTTCCACTTGTTGTAGGCTAGGGTGTAGGACGAGCTATTTTTGGAAGGTTTGAAACCCATAACATAGTCGTTGTTCATAATATGCTTTCCAAAGGCATCAAAATCACCGTGGTGCAATTCGCAGGCCCGCGCGGCCCCGATGGCCCCCGTGGTATTGTAAATTTCAATTTCTTGTCCTATAAGTGTCGAAATGGTGTTTGAGAAAATTTCGGACCGAAAGAGATTATCGTTACCTGCTCGAATTACCTTAGGTACGATTCCATCCGATTTCATGATTTCCATACCATATACAAAAGAAAAAGCGATGCCTTCTAGGGCAGCTCTACATAAATGGGCTTTCGTATGGTTATTAAGGTTGATATTGGCCATTCGAGTGCCTAGTGTCTTATTGTTCAATACTCTTTCCGCACCGTTACCAAAAGGATGTACGGTTACTCCATCAGATCCAATAGGAACCGATTCGGCCAGTTCGTTCATTTCTTCGTACGACGAAACCTTTAAGTTGTTCATCAACCATCGGTACATGATACCTGCTCCATTGATACAAGCCATTTTGCCGATACGTGTATTGTTGGTCGTGTAATTGACGTGGGCAAAATTGTTGACCCGGGCACTTTCTTTTACCGATAGACTATCTGTGATAGCATACATTACCCCCGAGGTACCTCCCGTAGCAGCCACTTCACCTGGATTAAAGACATTGAGTGAAAGTGCATTGTTGGGTTGGTCGCCCGCACGATAGAATATCGGGGTGCCAATGGCCAAACCAGAATCTTTTGCGCCTTGTTCGCTGATACCGCCTTGGTCGGAAAAGGTATCTACCAAATCAGGAATGAGATTTTCTTCGATACCATAATACTCAATGAACCAATTGGCAATGGATTTGGTCTTGAAATCCCAAAAAATACCTTCTGAAAGTCCCGAAATGGTCGAGCAGATTTTGCCGCTCAACTTATAGGCAATATAATCGCCGGGAAGCATGAATTTATAAATACGGGCATAGATCTCAGGCTCATTATCTTTGACCCATTTTAGTTTAGATGCGGTAAAATTTGCAGGAGAGTTCAGAAGGTGTTCTGAACACTTATTATGCCCAAGTTCGTCGAAGGCTTTCTGTCCAATGGTCACGGCACGACTGTCACACCAGATGATTGAGTTCCGTAAGGGTATTCCCTTGTCGTCGACTACTACCAGACCGTGCATTTGATAAGAAATGCCGATTCCGGTAATTGAGTCAGGGCTTACCCCATTCTCTTTGAGCAGTCTTTTGGAAGCATTACAAACATGCTGCCACCAATCGTCGGGGTGCTGTTCGGCCCAACCGTTTTGAAGGGCGATCATACCCATTTCAACGGAAGGTTCGCTGACTACAGCAATACTTTTTCCGGTGGCCTTTTCGACCAAAGCCGCTTTTATGGATGAACTTCCAATGTCAAAACCAATAGTGTACATTATACATTTATTAATTTGCTGCCAATATACTGCAAAATAGTATTAATTCGAAAAACTACTACGTATTGATTACTTTTCTTATAAAATCTATCACCAAAATTTTGATTACCCCCTTCTTTTTAGAGTAGTGTTTTCGTATGGAAAAGTATTTTCAATTTGCTGGGCCCCTGAGAGCCCAGTTGGTCTTAGGGACTGTCGTTTTTAGCTGAAGGCTTATTTTTATTGTTAGAGGGGCTCACGATATAAGATTTATCATTATTTGATAGCACCAAAAATTGGTGATCGTTCAATTTGGTTATTCTGCGTGCATTTAACCCTTGGGGAAGATTCAATCTTCCTGTTTCCTTGAGATTCATGTCTTTATTCAAAGTCAGGCTACCTCCTGAATTTCCGGTGTTTTGACCGAGTTCATTAACAAAATCCAAGAAGTTTCCAATATATACAATAGTATCGTCATCTAGATAAAAATCTTCAATGGTACTCATTTGGGCACTTCTGGGTAATGGAATTGGTTCGAATGTAGCTTCCTTGTTCCAATAGACCATTGACCGGAGTTCCGATAGTTTCTTGATTTCCAAAATTTGACTCTCCTTTTTTCCGGTGAGTTCTTCAATTGAATTTATTTTTGAAAAATCGGAATAGCTTAAGAATTTCTTCTTTAGAAAGGGTAGTTGGCCTACTAATTTATCTTTTGAGGCAAATGGAACATAATTTCCAAAGAAATCATAAAAAATGATGGGATCAGGTTGTTCGTTATCATCAAAGTCATCGAGATACATTTTAACCGGCCTTTCTTCGGAGGCTTTCCATTTAAAATTAAGACCTACATTACCGGCAAGAATATCGTTTCGTCCATCTTTGTCTAAATCTGCGACTAAAACCGTGTTCCAAAGGCCTTCGGTATTCTCAAGACCAAAATCTTTGGTTTTGTCCAAAAAGCTTGAATCGCCCTGATTTATAAGAATAGTTATGGGCATCCAGTCACCGACGATGACCAAATCTAAAAGGCCGTCATTGTTCATATCGGCCCATTGACTATCGGTAATCATACCCAAACGTCCTTTTTGTACCATGGCAAACTGACCTTTGCCATTATTCTTCAGCATGTAGCTGAAGGGTGACAAGCCATAACCTCCCGGAATCGAGCGATTACCAATAAAAAGATCGTCGAAACCATCACCGTTAAAGTCGGTGGAAGATACGCTGCCCCCATTTGTGCGTATCAGCGTGGTTTTCAAACGAGAGAATTTGGCAGTGCCATCGTTAACATAAATACGATCTTCTAGCTGAATATCATTTTCGAGTTTGTCATTGCCACCGCTCATTACGTAAAGATCTAGATCACCATCGTTTTCCAAATCGAAAGCGGCCGCTGACACATCTTCATAAATAATGTCTTTGGTGAAGTCGCTACCGTGGACTTGGAGGTAGTCACCGTTCTTTCCCTGAAGAAACATCTGTGGCGATTGATATCTTGCCCCGCCGATATAAATATCATCAAGTCCGTCCCCATTAAAATCAGCTTTGGCAAGGGCAGGGCCTTCCGCGGAAAGTTTTTCGGGCATCAGGGGTTCCCTTTCATAATCGAGAAAACTATTTTCCATATGGATATACGGGAAAGTGATCAAAGTATCAGCTTCAGTTTTAAGCCTTTTCTCGGTTCTTGCTAACGTATTATTTCTGAATATTGTGTGTATTTTATTGGTTTGAATATTCTTTTCCGTTTGTATTTTACCATCGAGCCAAGAGATCGTAACGGAATCTATTTCCGTAATATTTCCAAGACCGAAATGAACGCTGTGGGTAGAAGATGATTGAAATCCTTTTGTGGGGGTCAGCTCTTTAAGAAAACTTCTACCACTTGCATAGACACGTATTTTAGAACCGGTTACGTTTCTAAAAATCGAATCTCCTTTGAGTCTAAACGAAACGAAGTTATGGTCGTGATAATTACTATGGTTCTCGAGCAAAAATGCGGGTTCACCGATATTGTTTATTACAATGTCAAGATCACCATCATTGTCTAAGTCGGAATAGGCCGCCCCATTTGAATAAGAGGGAGGCTGTTCTTCGTCCCTCTCGTAATTTAAATCACCCTGATTGTAAAAAAAGACGTTGGGTAGCTTTACCGTAGGCATCTGATCGATAAGCTTTTTTTCGATGTCTTTTTGTTCGGTTAGCGAGAACTTTGCAAAATCTGTAGAGCTCAGGTAGTTAATGTAGTCAAGGTCGTTAGGTCTTTTGTAGATTCCGTTGGTGATGTACATATCGTTGGCTCCATCATTGTCAAAATCTTGGAGTAATACGCTCCAACTCCAATCAGTAGCATAGGTTTCTGTTTGAAGTGCTACATCAGTGAAAAACAGCTTGTTCTGATTGAGCTGAAAGGTGTTCCGGGCATATTGGTCGGCAAAACCGAAATTTTGCTTGATTTGGCTTACTTTATCAGAATCTTCCCCACCAGACTTTAAGAATATTTCGGAATCGTAGGGCATCATATCCAAGGTGAAAATATCCAAAAGATCATCCCCATTCATGTCCGCCACATCAACACCCATTGTAAAACGGGAGGTATGATCGAGGTATTGGCTTCCGCTTTCCTTGAAGGTCTTGTCGCCTTGATTGATGTAGAGGTAGTCGTTTTCATGAAAGTCATTGCCGACATAGATATCGATTAGTCCATCTTGATTAATGTCTGAGGTAATCAGTGCCAAACCGTATCCGAGGGCACTGCTATAGATGCCTGACTTTTTGGTCACATCGGTAAAACTTTCTATGCCCTTATTCAATTGATTTTCGAATAGTCGATCACCGGCTAGGGAATCTGTTTTTAGACGCTGTTCGATATTTCCATAGCTTCTGGGAGTGTGTATCGAATGGTTCATCAAGTACATATCCATATCTCCATCATTGTCATAATCGAAAAATGACGCTTGAGTAGACAATCCTGAGAAATCGAGACCGAATTTAGCAGCACTTTCGGTAAATGTATTGTTCCCGTTATTGATATAAAGTAGGTTGTGTGCATTAAGATTTTTGTATTTCCCCACTTTAGATACATATATATCTACAAAACCGTCGTTGTTGACATCTTCCATCGTGACTCCGGTCGACCAAGTAGAATCTATTTCAATATGGGCTTCTTCCGTAATGTCCTTGAACTTCAGGTTGCCCTCGTTCAGGTACAAGCGGTCGGAAACCTGGTTCGCTGTAAAGTAAATGTCGTCAAGGCCATCATTGTTGATGTCGCCCACGGCAACACCGCCCCCATTGTAGTAATAGAGGTATTCGATGATATTCAAATCGTCAAGATAATGGAGCTCATTCGCAAAATGAAGACCGGTACTGTCTGATGGCACTTGGCTAAAATAACCATCGGTGCTAGATGTCGTCATTCGATCTTTTTTTGAGCACGAAGTTGTTACAAGAACTAAACAAAAGATTATTCGGAGTACTACTCTCATTCCTAAAATTTAAATAGTGCTAGCGGGTCACTATTCCGCGCAATTATCAAGGTATCTCCATCAACGAACATGTCTCGAGTTTCTCCATTTACATGGAGTCCCTCACCATCCGGATAGCCTTTGAAATTCATATTTCCTTGGTTTTCCAGATATACACCGTAACTAGCATCGTACCTTCCCATTTCGGGCTTGACCCCGAAAAGGTTTCCTCCCAATACCAGATCAAGGTCTCCATCAGCATCGAAGTCATTGGCTGCGATAGCATAAACGGTAGAATATTGGGCCTCTATGGGTAGGGGCCGGACTTCAAAGCTGAGGTTGCCCTTATTGATCAATACGACAGATTCAAAGGTGTTCGCAGTCAGTTTTCTAGCGTCAATCAATTCTTCTTCGGTAAAAATAGTGCCGATATCGGCAGCTTTGAAGGAGTCATAGTTTGGGAACCTCTTTGTCAATGTTTTTAATTGTGCCGTCAAATCATGGCGCAGGGCATAAGGATAATCTTTGCCGTCTTCCGATCTGAAAGCGAGAATCGGATCTATAAAGCCATTACCGTCAAAGTCTTTTGAGAAAAGGGTTACCGGCTTTTTTTCAGTGGCCCTGAACCTACTGTTCAAACCTAGGTTCCCCAATACGAAATCTAAATCGCCGTCATTGTCAAGATCTGCTTTTTCAATGGTGTTCCACCATCCCTTCTTGTTCGCCAACTCATTTTTGGTAGAACGGCTGAACGTTCCATTTTCATTAGTAAGCACTTCAATTCCCATAAATTCACCAACAACCAATAAATCTTCGTCACGGTCGCCGTCAATATCGCCAAAAACTGCGTCCGTAATCATTCCGATATTTTGCAGTACTTTAGCTTTTTCACTTGTAACATCCTTGAAATGGCCTTTACCGTCATTTTGAAGAATAAAGCCCGAACAGGAAGCCCCATACTTTAAAGGTATGGTGCGTTCGCCTACAAAAAGGTCTAAGTCGCCATCGCCATCTATATCGGATGCGGCAACGGTCGAAGTGCTATGTACATTGATGGCCGTCGGTAGTTTCTGTTCGGATAGTGTAAAATTACCCTTTCCGTCATTGAAATACAGCCGATCGAAAAAGGCAGATGAATATTGTGAGAATTCAACGCCCCCACTGCATACATAAAGATCAAGATCTCCATCATTATCGGCATCGAAGAATACATTGCCCAAATCTTCCGAATCGCTATTCTTGATAAAATCAGGGACTATTTTTTTAACGTAGCCCTGGGCAGTATTAATCAATAGAGTAGCAGAATTCCCTTTTGATCCGCCTAGGAAAAGATCTTTTTTGCCATCATTGTTAACATCGGCCAAAGAGCCAAGTGGCCCCTCGGTGCTGCACATATGGCTTAACAGTCTTTCGCGGTCAAAATCGATAAATCGATTCTCTTGATGAACGTAGTCGATTTGGCCATTGAGTTGCTCAAACAAAGGTTGCCTTTTTGTTTCTTCCCGATCGATATCTTTCGCATCTTTTTCAAAGAGGGTAATAGTCTGATCGACCTGAATTTTTTTAAGTTTTGTTTCTTTTCCTGAAGGCCAAATTATTTTTGCCGAGACAGGGTCGCCCGATCTAAGACCAATATTGGGACGCACATCCACACTGGATTGAAACCCCCTTACCGGTTGATTTTCTATCGAAATAGCTTGTGGATATAGAATAATCTTAGCGCCTACGGCATGGGTGTTCTTATTTTCACCTCGAAGATCGAATTTGAGGTAGTGCCCTTTTTTGGTATCCATTGTGGTATTTTGGTACACAAAACTCTCCATATTGAGGTTGTTGACGACCAGATCGAGATCGCCATCGTTATCGAGGTCCCCATATGCAGCCCCATTGGAAAAACTTTCGGTCAGCAAACCCGAATCTTCAAAGCTTTCGAATTTTAAGTTCCCGAAATTTTTATAGGCGTGGTTTTTGAGTTTATTGGATGGAATAATATCGATAAGCTTGGCGTAGTTGATAGTGTCGTTAGCCATCATAGACTTCAAGATTTCTTCATTTGAAATGTATTGAAGGTAGTCTTGATCGGTGAGGTCTCGGTAGGCTCCATTGGCAATAAAAAGGTCTTTAAGACCATCGTTGTCCATGTCAAAGATTAATGCACCCCAGCTCCAATCGGATGCTTCGACCCCACTTAGACGGCCAATTTCACTAAAAGAACTATTGGTGTTATTGAGTTGTAGGGTATTGCGTGTGAATTGATGGTAATAGCCCGTATTTATTTTAAGCTGATATTTATTCCAATCCTCAAATGTGGTTACGCTTTTTAACCGTTGATAGTCTGACGGGAGCATTTCGGTAACGAAAATATCATTGTAACCATCGTTATTAATGTCTGCCATGTCCGCCCCCATAGAGGCTCCGCTGGTCGCTGTAATCTGATTTTCCAGCTGTTCGTCAAAGGTTCCATCTTTTTGGTTGATGTAGAGATAGTCTCTTTCAAAAAAGTCATTGGAAACATATATATCTTCCCACCCATCATTATTTACGTCTCCGACGGTTACCCCCAAACCAAAGCCCACAATACTGCCATAAATTCCTGCCTTTTCACTTACATCTATAAATGAGCCTCCTTGGTTTTCCATTAATTTATCACCGCCCAAAGCATCCCTTTTATTGCGCTCGTTCTTCTTAAGGTCGAAACCGCCTATAGCTTTGTAAGAGTTGTTCAAAATATAGGCGTCGAGATCTCCGTCTTTGTCATAGTCAAAGAAAGAAGCATGTGTTGAAAAGCCTTTGTCGTCAAGATTATATTCGGCCGCCATTTCGGAGAACGTAAGATCGCCATTGTTAATAAAAAGCTCGTTCTGCTTGTTCTCTCCGTTAAGATCACCGGAATTACATACATAAATATCCAGATTTCCGTCTCCGTTGATATCTACCATGGTCACTCCGGTCGACCATGGTTTGGTACCCGCTGTGCCACTATCATCAGTAATATCTTTGAATTTAAAATCTCCCTGATTGAGAAATAATCTGTTTTTCCCTTGGTTCGCAGTGAAATATATATCTGGAAGATTATCGTTATTTATATCACCGATGGCTACACCCCCCCCATTATAGTAGTTTCGATAGGTGTAAACATTGAACGAATTATCGTATGACAATGTATTGGAAAAATCAATGCCCGTTTCAGAGGCTTTCTTCAGCTTGAAAATCTGTGTTAGAGGGTCCTGTTTTGGCTCGTTTTCTTGAGTACAGCAAAGAAATATCAGGGCACTAAAGAAAATGGGAATTTTTTTATACATCATCATTTGTCCAATGAATATCTTAGGTCGTCGATTCGCGCTTTTACAATTCGATTATCATCAAGTGGTTTTATGAGTATACGTCGATTACCGTCAATTTTGACATACACTTCAGAGGTGTCTTTCTTCATGCGAAGTTGTATGAAGTCATTGCCGGGATACCATTTTTTTAAAGAGTCCTTTACCGAGTGTATTAGTTCATGGGATTGTAATTTTTCGTTCCACAATGACCAACCATCATATGAGAACTGAAAATTCATGCCCGTCATGGTATTGCTATCGTTAAAAATACCATAAAAAAGCATGGTGATGGCATATTGCAAGCCTTGTCCTTTTTTCTTGGGCAGTTTGTATTCAACGAACTGGTTATTGGGCCCCTGCTTAACAATCCCTTTGGAGTTCAATTGCCAACACCGGTCGAAAAATTCCTTTTTGGTCTGACCAAATCTCATGCCAAAAAGTAATGAATCATGAATGGTTCCTTTTGCCATTTCTTCTTTTACAAGCGAATCATATTTCGTCACTTCCGAAGAGCAACTAGCCACAGCCATGAACATAAGAATGGCGGTGTATTTATAGATTGCCCCTTTTTTTGTAAAATACAGTACTGTCATTGTTTATTATTGCAATTAGTGTTTTTTCACCTGCAATCGAGGACCAACTTAAAGACCGTATCTGCCCCTTGATATGCAAAGGGAATACCTTTTGGTTGATCGCGGTATTTTTTTGAATAAGGGGGCCAAAGATACCCCATCCTAAGGAAGCATCATACCTTCCGAACTGGGGTTTAACAAGAAATTGGTTTCCGCCAAAGAAAACATCCGTTAAACCATCTCCATCAATATCTTCTACAGTTATACTGTATATAGGGGCATATTGGATTTCCTCTGGAAGAGCCCTTGCAGTAAATCGCCCATTTTTATTTACAAAGATAGTACTCTCCAATATTTTTATGTCGCAAGTAAATGCTTGGTTCAAGGCTTCTTTAGGAAAAATTGAGGCCATGTTGGCTTTTGCATAATCTTTATAGTATAACAATTTTTTTCTGAGCTCGGGAATTTGGGATATGAGCTCGTCCTTATCGACAATAGGGTAGTAGTTTCCGTTTCTTTCTTTGGTAATAAGTTGTTCCTGAAACCCGTTCTTGTCGAAATCCGAAATAAACATGCGCATATCGGGTTCGTAGAAATTATTCCGCCCTACATTGCCCGCTACAATATCTAAATCTCCATCATCATCTGCATCGACGAGCTCAAGGGCGGTCCACATGCCGTTCGTATCTTGAAAACCGAATGAGTCGCTTTCATCCACGAATTTACCATTCGTTTGAATGAACGCCTTCAGGGGCATCCATTCCCCTGCTAGTATTAAATCTTTTTGACCGTCTTGGTTTAAATCTAACCATCGAGCATCGGTAATCATTCCGATATCTTTTAGGGTCTGTATTACAGTGAATTCACCACGCCCATTGTTTTGGAGGAGGTATCCTGATCCGGGTAAACCATAGGTATTCGCCTTATATCTTTCCCCAATGAATAAGTCGATATCGCCATCACGGTCATAATCTGCCGGTTTCACTACCGACGTGCTTATTGGTGATGAAAAGCTTAGTGCGGTCGATGCTTTCACAAAGGAAGCTCCATTGTTTATATAGTATGCATCGTTAAGGTCTGTAGAGTAGGCCGAATAGGCCTTTCCCCCATGGCACACGTAAAGGTCAAGGTCTCCGTCGTTATCTCCGTCAAAGAATTCGGCGTGTGTATCCTCTGAATTTTTTTCTTCCTCGAATGGGCCGAGCTGTTGAACATACCCTTTCGGGGAAGACAAATAGAGTTGTCCGCTCTGCGCCTTAGCACCTCCTATAAAATAATCCGGAAGACCGTCGTTATTTACATCGGCGGTCGCGAAAGCAGGCCCTTCATTGCTATACATCTGGGGGAGTAAACGTTCATTGTTGAAATCGATATATTTATTCTCTTTGTGAAGAAAAGTAAAGGGGGGTGAAACTTTTTCAAGAAGTATCTCTTCATTTTGTGTGCCTCGGTATTCCGAAGAGGCCACATTTACATTGGGATGAACGGTATATTGCCTGTTGGTGGATAAGTCCTTCATTACCTGAGTGTTGCCGTCAGGCCATTCTATAATAAGGGAGTCGATTTTTTTGGTCTCCCCAACCCCAAAATGAATAGTTGGGGGTACACTACTCTGAAACCCTCGGGAAACGAAGTTTTCAGCGTAACTCGATTTATCATCCCCATATTTTATGATGGCTTTGGCCGCAATACCCTTGGTGTTACCCTTCTCTTGATCAAATTTTATTTGGATACTCCGATGATTCAAGGTATCCGTGTGATTTTCGTACACCATAGAGGCCATATTCACATTGTTTAAAACCAAGTCAAGGTCACCGTCATTATCGAGGTCTGCATATGCACTGCCGTTACTGAAAGAAGGTGTCTCAAGGCCCCAAGCTGCACTGCTGTTTTCAAATCGGAATCTACCTAAATTGCGATATGCCACATTCGGCACAGGCTTGGATGGCATAGCGTCAATCAGTTTTGTGATGACATTTTTTTTGTTGCTGTTTATTTTGGCCTGAACGGCTTCTTGATTTGCCTCAAAATTAAGATAATCACGATCGAGCAGATCTTTGAAAATGCCATTGCTGATAAAAATATCGCGCAAGCCGTCATTGTCCATATCAAAAAGTAGGGCGGCCCAACTCCATTCCGTAGCCGAAACATTCGCTTGCCGGCCTATTTCCGAAAAGGACCTGTTCCCAAAATTGCGTTGTAAGGTGTTGCGGGGATACTGATAGTAATATCCTTGTTTAACCGCGAGGTCATGTTTATCCCAAGATTCGAACACTGTCTTTGTTTTTTTTCTTTCATCGCTCAGTGGCAGCATTTCGGTTACCATCAGGTCTGGAAGCATGTCGTTGTTAAGATCCGCCATGTCGGCTCCCATGGAACCCATGGATATTGATCCGAAATATGATTCCAGTTCTTCTGAAAACCCACCTTGTCGGTTGTTGATATATAGGTAATCACGTTCGAAAAAATCGTTCGAAATGAAAATATCCGTCCAGTTGTCGCTATTGAAATCTCCTAGGGTAATTCCTAGCCCAAACCCTATCTTGCTTGAATAAATACCTGCTTCCTCAGTAATATCCTTAAAATTTCCATGGTCATTTCTAAAAAACTTATTTCCGTTACCCTGCTCGTCAGGTATGTTCCGTTGATCGCGAACCAGGTCAAAACCTCCAATCGATTTTAAGGAGTTGTTCAAAACATAGGCGTCAAGATCTCCATCCTTATCATAATCAAAAAATGCAGCATGAACAGAGAGTCCTTCCACGTCGAGGCCATAGGCTTTTGAAGATTCGTTAAATGTGAGGTCGCCGTTGTTTATAAAAAGTTCATTATGTCGATTGGCCCCTCCTGGTTTCCCTGATTTGCAAACATAAATATCAAGAAGGCCATCTCCATTGATATCGACGAAGGTGGCGCCCGTAGACCATACATTCGGACAACCCACTCCAGCTTGTTTCGTTATATCCTTAAATGTCCAATTCCCTTGATTTAGATAGAGCTTGTTGTCGACCATATTTCCGGTGAAGTAGATATCTTCGAGACCATCATTGTTGATGTCTCCGATAGCCACTCCGCCACCATTATAGAAATTTCTGTAGAGATAAGGGTTGAAATTTTCGGTATATACCAAGGTATTTTCAAAAGTAATCCCTGTTACCGACGAATCTTTGAGTGAAAACAATGGAGTTGCACTGTCCGTGGAATGCTTCGCACAGGATACCAATAGTAAGAATACAAGTATGCGTGTAAGCCTCATTTTAGGGAGTGAAAAAAAAAGGGTTGTTCGTTTGAACAACCCTTGCAATTTAAAAAAACATCTAAATTAATACCCAGGGTTCTGTGTTAAAGAACCACCAGAGGCATCGATTTGAGCCTGTGGTATCGGGAATAATCTTTTGTTCGGGTCGGAGTCCGTTTTCTCCCACCAGGCATCTTCGTATTTGCCAAAGCGAATCAAATCTATTCTTCGGCTAGATTCCTGAAACATTTCTTTGCCCCTTTCGGCCAAGAAACCGTCTGCATCTATAGAGGCTAGGGGGGCGAGACCAGCGCGATCTCTCAAGGCATTTACATCGGGTAAGGCCATACTCCAGTCTCCTGCGGCACGTGCCATAGCTTCTGCCCTCATTAAGTGTACGTCACCCAATCGAACGATGGGATAATCGTTGTTCATATTTGCTCTTTGAAAGAGGGCGAAACTGAATTTCTTCATTCGTGTTCCTCCATCACGGATGGCGTTTGGCTCCAATTCATTAATTGCCGGTTTGTAATTGATGACAAGATTATCGTCATCAGCGGCATAATCAAGCAGAGGGTCACCGTTAAAATCGGTCTGGGGCCCTTCCAAAAAGTTGGCTTCCTTTCGTAAGTCGTCGTCTTCAAAACTGTTGTAAAACTCTTCAAGTACGACAAACCCGTTCCAAGGTTGTTCATCTAACCCCCAAGTCAATTGGCTGGGGCCGTGTAAGGTCATCATATTAAAGTTCATTCCGCCACCACCGGTCTCATCGTACTCTATCGACCATATGATTTCAGGATTATTCTCATTATTGGGTGCAAAAATCGCAGCATATCCTTCAAGCGTTTCCGGATCACTTGGCACACCAGGCCTTTTTGCCAAGTTGGGTACCGAACAACCTACTCCACAAAGTTGGTACGGACTGTTGTCTAGAATATATTCAGAGGCCCATTGTGCTTCTTCCCAACGTGCGGTACCGGTATATACTTCAGCATTCAAATATAATTTTGAAAGAATACCCAAAGCGGCATACTGATTGATTCTATAACTGCTAATATCAGTGTTTAGTGGGCTGGATGATAAATCCATAGTTGCGGTCACTGCGGGAATTCCAAGCGAGGCCAAAAGTTCGCTCTCTACAAAATCAAAGACTTCTTGGCGGCTTGATTGGGGGGCGTCGGCACCGGGAGCCGTTATTATTTTAACCCTGCCGAAGCCATCTAGCAATCTCCAATAGAAGTATGCTCTCAATGCCCGCACTTGGGCGGTTTGATTGGCATTTAAAGACCCTGCCAATGAGGTATTGCATTCTCCGATACCGGCATAGGAATCGTTCCATAGTTCCACCACTCGATCATGGGTGGAGCCGTATGTATGACGATGCAATTGAATCCAGATACCACCATCAAACCAGTCGCCCCCTTTTTGGGTTACTGCAATGTCATCGGCTGTTACTGTGTTCGTAGCAAAGAAACCGGTATTACCTGCCGAACCTGCACGCAATCTAGCAAAGGGAGCCAGAAGAGCACCCCCCCCAGAATCACCACCGGCCGAAACACCATCATTAGAAAATTGCTGATCTTCGGTAAATGAATCCTCCAATTCATCTTCAAGGTCAGTACATGAAAATGCGATGAGCACTGTACTGAAAAGGACTATTTTTATGTATTGTCTCATAGTATTTTTTTAGAAATTAATATTGAGTCCCAATGTGAATGTTCTAGAAGTAAAATAACTATTTCTTCTATCGATACCTGGAGCTAGCGGATTAGCGGTTCCGGTGTTGATGCTTCCCGTATCGGTAATAACAATCTCGCCATTGGCACTATTGTTATCGCCGAAATCCGCAAGTACGGGTTCGGGGTCTGTACCTGAATATCCCGTAATGGTAAATAGGTTCTGCGCTGCCAAGGAAATCCGAATATCCTTGACATAGTCCCCGTTAATATTCCAATTATAACCAACGGAAAGGTTGTCCAAGCGCACAAAATCAGCTTTCTCGACATAATATGAACTAAATTGGGCAGTTTTGATGTCAGACCTTGCATACTTCGTATTGATGAAGTTATAGGAGGACTGCGACCCGATAATAGGCTCGTAAAAGGCTCGGAAGGTGTTCACTAGACTGTGACCAAAAGCTCCTCTGAAAAAGAAATTGGCATCCCAATTACCAAAGGTGAATTGATTCGTCCAACCTATCTCGAAATCAGGAATCCCTTTACCCAACACTGCGAAATCGGCATTGTCTTCCAAAGCTTGACCTTGATCAGTTATTACTTGACCGTCTCCGTTTACATCTTCGAGAATGGGAGTGCCTTGTTCGTTAACATTACCGGTAAACACTGGTCCCCAAATCTGTCCTACTTCTTCCCCTTCCCGTACCAAGATAACACTAGTGTTGTTTTGACCGGGAGATCCAAGATTCGCAATGACCTGATCTCCTTGTGGGTTTTCTTCCAAAGTGGTCTTATAGGTAGAAAACACCAATCCGGTATTATACGTTAGGCGCTCATTTTTGATGGCGTCATAATTGATGGTAAACTCAACACCATTAGTTCTCAATTTTCCTGCATTTTCATAACGTTGTGAAATACCACCGAATAAAGCGGCGTCCACGTTGACCAAACTAATGAAATCATCTATGTTTCTTGTGTATAGGTCTAAGGTTGCGGAAAGTCGGTCTGTAGCAAATTCGAAGCCAAGGTTTAACTCAGCTTTCTCCTCCCATTTCAAATCGGGGTTAGGAGCTCGAACTCCTTGACCTGTACTTGACCCGTCTGATCCACTTGTACCTGGGTTCACAGCATAGGTGGTGGCGAAAAGTCCCACTTCCGGTGGAATCGCACCCGTTACCCCATACCCTAGACGAGCCTTTAAAAGGTTCACATTCTCTAATTCCAAGTACTTGTTCAAGTCGGCACCGACAGCTACCGCTGGAAAAAGACCCCACTGGTTATCCGTACCGAATCGGCTAGAACCTTCGCGCCGTAGTGAGGCGTTCAGATAAATAGCATTATCGATGGTTGCGTTAAAGCGCCCGAAAAAGGCAACGATACGGTCACCATCCCTTCGATCACTATTGGCTTGAATCCGACCGGCTTCCGAAAGGTCTTGGGAGCTTTCTATGTTGTTCCTAAAGTCAAAATTAATTCCAGGGGGAAAGTCGCCCAAAGAAAAGAAAACCCCGTTGTAGTCAGATTCTTGAAATGAATACCCACCTGTCACTGTATAGGTAGTATGATCACTTATAGACCCCGTATAGGTAAGATAGCCTTCAAAAAGATCAAATCGTTCCTCTTCGGTCAAAAAATTGGCCAATCCGCGTGTCGTAGGGCTTACTGCATTTCCTAAATAGAGAGCCGTAGTCGGAAAGTATTGAGATCTGTTTCTTTTGATGTTCTGGGTAGCCATGTTTAAATTCGCTGAAAGATTATCGGTAAGTCGATAATTGAAATTCATACTGAAATTCAGCGTATTGGTCGTTCTATCATTGTCACTCTGCCGGGCAATGGAGGCTGGGTTGAAGCTATCGAAAAGCCCCAAAGTTTCAAAGAAGCCGCCATATTGCGAAGAAGAAAACGGGAAAGGAGCATCGGCTCCGAATACAGGTGCTGTCGGGTTGTAAGTCACTGCATATCTCAGAGACTCATTAAAGCCCAATTTACTGTCCCTTCTAGTCAGGGCCGAATTGAAATCGATCTTCAAACGGTCATCGAACAGGCGGGCAGTAATGTTGGTCCTTGCATTTACTTGTTTGAAACCTGAGTTGTATAGAATTCCATCCAACTTTCTAAAGTTTCCGGAAACTCGGTAAGCGACATCTTGGGTTCCACCAACAGCGGCGATATTCTGTACATGGGAATAGCCCGTTTGTGTCACTTCATCTATCCAGTCTGTGTTGCTTCCCAAATCATTTCCTCCGGCCTCCAAAAACTGTGGGCCATCCATAACATCAATCTGATTTGCAATACTCGAAGTGGCAAACTGCCCATTGTACGTAAGTCGCAACGGCTGCCCGGTTTTACCAGATTTCGTGGTTACCAAAATAACCCCTGCGGAGCCTCGGGTTCCATAAATTGCTGCCGCGGAACCATCCTTTAATACGGTAATGTTCTCGATATCGTTGGGGTCGACATTATTTAAAGAACCCCCAAGAACACCGTCAATCACTACCAAAGGTTCTTGGTTGCCCCCTATGGTCGAAATACCCCTAAGACGAACCGTGCCATTTGTATTTGGATCACCGCCTTTGTTTACTATGGTAAGCCCGGCCACTTTACCTTGGAGTAGTTGGGTGGGGTCGTTTACCGTACCCTGATTAAAATCTTCCGAGCTAACACTTGTAACCGCCGTGGTGATTTCTTTTTTCTGCTGGCTACCATAACCAACGACCACGACTTCTTCAAGGGCTTGTGCATCTTCCGCTAAGGTAATATCAATAGTCGTCTGTCCTGCGACAGGTATTTCTTGACCTTTGTACCCGATATAGCTGAAAAGGAGTACAGCATCCTCTCCTACATCCGAAATGGTGTAATTTCCATCAAAATCGGTTTGGGTTCCGTTCGTAGTTCCCTTGACAACAACACTTGCTCCTGGAAGAGGACCGTTGACATCGGAAACTGTTCCGGATACTTCTTGTGCTTGTATTAGCCCGAAGCATAAAAATATGCCGAAGACAAACAAGTTCTTCAGTAATCTGATTTTCATAAAGATTGTTTTAGTTGAGTTAAAATTCTTAACAAGCGTCGAAAATATGTAAAAATAATGTTAATTACATGCGCTGGTACGATTAAGCCCTTACGAAAACGGTTTCGTGTTAATAACTTTATCGGTTTATTATAATAATAAATAATGGAGGTTGCTTTTAAAGCATTTCAAATTATCTGTCTTTAAAATAAGAAAAAGTAGTTTAATTTCAAAAAAAGAAGATTTTGAAGGTATTCGGTTTCGATGGCAATGCAGTTGAAACATGGCCTACTGTTAAAAAAATTAAGAATTACGGCAATTCCTAATTTTTAAGCATTAAATTCCACTTTTTAAATGAAATGGGCAGTTTCAAACGTAAAATAACTTTAAAGCATATTGCGAGAGAATTGGAGGTATCTATCTCTACGGTTTCGAAGGCACTAAAGAATAGTGAAGAAATTAGTACAGAGACCAAAGAAAAGATTCAAGCCTTTGCCAAGCTGTATAATTACAAGCCGAACAATATTGCGATAAGTCTGAAGAACAAAAGAACAAAGACTATAGGAGTAGTGATTCCGGATATCGTTCACCACTTCTTTACTACTGTCTTTCGAGGAATTGAAAAATATGCCAATAATCGGGGATATAACGTCATTGTCTGTGTATCTGACGAATCTTTTGATAAAGAAGTTATTAATATGGAACTGTTGGCCAATGGCAGTATAGATGGCTTCATCATGTCGCTCTCGGCCGAAACCCAGCAAAAGAACGATTTTAACCATCTAAAGGAAGTCACGGAACAGGGCATCCCTTTGGTTTTGTTCGATCGCGTAACCGATGAGGTCGCTTGCGACAAGGTTATACTTAATGATAAAAAGATAGCATACGAGGCAACAAAGAAATTATTGTTGGATAACCGTAAACGCATTGCACTGTTGACGACGGAGAGTTATTTTAATGTGAGTGAAAAGCGAAATCAAGGATATAAAAAAGCACTCAAGGAATATGGTATTGACTACGACAAAAGATTGACACTTGTTCTGCCTTATAAAGGAGTTGATGAAAGCGACGTTCGGACTTTTTTCGAAAGGCAACAAATTGATGCCGTATTATGCGTAAATGAAATCTTTGCTATTCTCGCTATGTCGGTCGCTCAAAAAATGGGATATAAAATTCCCGAAGAGATTGCAGTAATCGGGTTTACTGATGGATTGTTATCGCAATATGCTAATCCTTCGCTTACAACAGTTGCCCAACACGGCGTAAAAATGGGTGAAATTGCTGCCGAGATGCTCATTAATAGGGTAGAGGCTGAGATGGAAAGCGATGAGGAGGTGTACAGGACGGAGGTCCTTCAGGCGACTTTGATAGAAAGAAACTCCACAGTTAATACATGATCTTTTACTGCTACTTTCCCTTGCAATGGTTTTTTGATTGTACGACTTTGTTTATTTTCACGCCTTGTTTTCCTAGCGGTATCCTCTTGTAGCGGTGAGCCTTCGTATCCCGTTACATTGATTAAAAATATATAGGATATTTACCATACTTATTTGAGCAATTTGAATATGAAGAAAAACGGTTTCATTTTCGACCTTGACGGCGTCATCGTCGACACGGCCAAATACCACTATCTAGCCTGGAAGAACTTGGCCAATAAGCTAGGTTTTGAATTTACGGAAGAACAGAATGAACTTTTTAAAGGAGTGAGTCGAAAGCGGTGTCTTGATATCTTACTTCAAATAGGTGGCGTCACCGCCACCCAGAAGCAGTTTGATCATTGGATGGGAGAAAAAAATAAAGAATATTTGCAATACATAGAAAATATGGATGCCTCCGAGATTTTATCAGATGTACCCAAAGTATTACATTTTCTAAAGGAAAAAAACATTCAGATGGCCGTAGGGTCGGCGAGTAAAAATGCAAGACCGATCTTGGAAAAGGTGGGTCTGATTTCTTATTTTAACACCATCATTGATGGTAACAATGTGACTAAGGCAAAACCTGACCCGGAAGTTTTTTTGCTTGCCGCACAAGAACTTGGGGTCAGACCCCAAGAGTGTGTGGTTTTTGAAGATGCCGTTGCCGGAATTCAGGCGGCCAAAAATGCCAGTATGACAAGTATAGGAATTGGTGATGCCAAAATTCTAGCGGAGGCCAATTACAACTTCAGGGATTTTACGGAAATTAGCCTTGATTTTTTGAATGCCGTAATCTATGAGTAGCATTTTGAATTCCACGTAATCGAGGCTATACCTTACATTGATGTGAAACCCATGGGTCACTAGATAACATCTGGTTTTTTAATTTTTGCAATAATTCTATATACCTAATCGAATGAATCAAGACTATATTATACCCGATGGCTGGTCGATTATCGAAGAAGGCTTCGATGCAAATCGTGTGAAATCATCGGAAAGTATTTTCAGTATTGGAAACGGGGCCATGGGGCAACGAGCCAATTTCGAAGAGACCTATTCGGGGAATACCTTTCAGGGAAGTTATATTGCCGGAGTTTATTACCCTGATAAAACGCGTGTAGGCTGGTGGAAGAATGGTTATCCTGAGTACTTTGCAAAAGTATTGAACGCCCCGAATTGGATAGGAATAGATATATACATCGAGGGTCAGTTGCTCGACTTGAACACGTGTTCGCAGGTCGTTGAATTTAGAAGGGAGCTCCATATGAAAGAGGGGGTTTACACACGCAATTTTAAGGCCGTAATGGCCAATTCAGCGGAAATAGAAGTGAAAGTCACACGCTTTTTAAGCCTTGAATTCGATGAAGTAGGGGCCATTAAGTATGAAGTAACACCCCTCAATTCGAAAAGGGAGATTACATTTCAACCTTATTTAGATAGCGGTATAACCAATGAAGACTCAAATTGGGACGATAAATTTTGGAATACTACGCGTATTGTTTCCGAGGGTAGTCAGGCATTTATAGAGTCACATACCCTGAAGACCAATTTTTCGGTGTGCACTTTTATGCATTGCCATTTAGACCTTAATGGCGTAAAATTGAATAACCTACCATCCGCCACAAAAGAAGAACAACGCGTCGGTCACCAGTACATCACCCAAGTAGAACCGGGAGAAACGTTGTCCCTCTACAAATTTGGCGGTTACACGGTTTCTCGTAATCATGCTGAGGACGATTTGATGCACGCGGCCAAGAAGGTATTGGCTCAGGTCACCGAACTTGGTTTCGATGCCCTATTGGAAAAACAAAAAAAGGCATGGGCCGAGATTTGGGAAATGAGCGATATTTCCATTGATGGCGATGTCAAGGCACAGCAGGGCATACGGTTCAATATTTTTCAGTTGAACCAAACTTATTTAGGGAAAGATTCACGTTTGAACATTGGTCCGAAAGGCTTTACGGGCGAGAAATACGGTGGAAGTACGTATTGGGATACCGAGGCCTATTGCATACCCTTCTATATGGCCACGAAAGACCAAAAAGTGGCACGTAACCTGTTGAAATATCGATATAACCATTTGGAAAAGGCCATTGAGAACGCTCAAAAATTGGGTTTTACCAAGGGTGCCGCCCTCTATCCTATGGTAACGATGAACGGTGAAGAATGCCATAACGAATGGGAAATTACTTTCGAGGAGATTCATCGCAACGGGGCTATCGCCTTCGCCATTTTCAATTATTGCAGGTTTACCGGAGATTACAGCTATATTCTAGAAATGGGTCTTGAGGTCCTTATTGGCATAGCACGTTTTTGGCAGCAAAGGGCCAATTTTTCCGAGCAAAAGAACAAATATGTAATCTTGGGGGTCACGGGGCCCAATGAGTATGAGAACAACGTGAACAATAATTGGTATACCAATTATTTGGCCAAATGGTGTATAACTTATACCATCGAGCAACTTCAAAAAGTAAAAGAGGGCTTTCCTGAAGATTACAAGCGGGTTATCGGAAAAACTGAAGTGACGGATACCGAAGTAAGGCAATGGGGCAAGGTGGCTGACCAAATGTATTTTCCATATGCTAAAGAACAAGGGGTGTTTTTACAGCAGGACGGTTTTTTAGATAAAGAGCTGATTACAGTAGAAAACCTGCCTAAGGCACAACGGCCCATTAATCAAAAATGGAGTTGGGATAGAATTCTCCGGTCGCCCTACATTAAACAGGCCGATGTGTTGCAAGGGTTCTATTTCTTCGAAGATCATTTCTCTTTGGAAGATTTAAAAAACCATTTTGATTTTTACGAACCCTTTACGGTTCACGAATCATCCCTATCCCCTTGTGTTCATAGTATTCAAGCGGCTAAACTGAATCAAATGGAGCAGGCCTACACCTTTTATTTGAGGACCTCGAGATTAGATTTAGACGATTACAACAAAGAGGTGGAAGAAGGCCTACATATTACCTCAATGGCAGGAACATGGATGAGCATCGTCGAGGGTTTCGGAGGTATGCGCGTCGTAGAGGATACATTGTCTTTTACGCCTCGAATTCCTTTACAATGGAAAGGGTATTCCTTTAAAGTAAATTTTAGGGATCAAATTGTAAAGGTTTCGGTCACCGCCCAAAAGACTCTTTTTCTGCTTACCGGAAAGAATGCGATCACCATTCAGGTCAATGGAAGCCCGGTGCAGTTGAGGCCTAATACCGCCGTTGAAATTTGAACAAAAAGAACAAGATCAGAGTGACATCCAAAGAGAAAAAAAAAGTGGTTTATCATGTGTTTACCAGATTGTTCGGTAATACCAATACCACCTATAAACCATGGGGTACCATTAGTGAGAATGGAGTTGGAAAATTTTCTGATTTTACGGCGAAAGCGCTGAAAGAAATAAAGAGTTTGGGGGTCACCCATATTTGGTACACCGGGGTATTGCACCATGCCTTGATACACGACTATATTGAGTACGGCATATCGAACGATGATCCCGATGTGGTCAAAGGAAGGGCGGGATCTCCCTATGCGGTTAAAGATTATTACAATGTAAATCCAGATCTTGCCAACGACCCTGGCGAACGCCTTGAAGAATTCAAGGCACTCATCGACCGCACCCATAAGGTAGGGCTTCAATTGATTATCGATATCGTGCCTAACCATGTGGCCCGTAACTACGAAGGAAAGTCAACTCCTGAAGGTTATGAGCCTTTTGGCGCCTCCGACGATACTTCAGTAGTTTATGCCCGGAACAATAACTTTTATTACATTCCGAATGAGGCTTTTCAAGTACCGGAATGGCGGGATGGTTATGTGCCTCTCGGTGGAGAAATACCTAAGTATCTAGATGGTAAATTCGTTGAAAATCCAGCAAAATGGACCGGTAATGGATCTCGACTTGCCCGCCCCGATTTTAACGATTGGTACGAGACGGTAAAAATTAACTACGGAGTACGACCTGATGGGTCCTACGATTTCGAAAGATTGCCCGAAGCATACGGAAATAAAGATTATAAAGCGCATTATCAATTTTGGAAAGAACGGTCTGTACCCAGTTCTTGGATAAAGTTCAAGGATATAGCCCTATTTTGGCTAGATATGGGAGTAGATGGATTTCGATATGATATGGCTGAAATGGTTCCGGTCGAATTTTGGAGTTACATGAACTCTCATATCAAGATGAAGAGACCCGATGCCCTTCTACTCGCCGAAGTGTATAACCCCAATGAATACCGAAACTATATTTTCAAAGGGAAAATGGATTATCTCTATGATAAAGTCGAAATGTATGACTCGCTCAAGCAGATCATGCAAGGATATGGCTGGACGGACCATATCCCCGTCATAAAACGGGGTACCGAAGATATCGAACATCATCTGCTTCATTTTTTAGAGAATCATGACGAACAGCGTATTGCCAGCCCTGCCTTTGCAGGAGATGCGCAAAAAGGAAAACCGGCAATGGTCGTTTCGGCGACCATGACCACTGCCCCGGTCATGATATATTTCGGTCAAGAAGTGGGCGAGCCGGCTTTGGAGAACGCAGGTTTTGGAAGCCCAACCCGAACCTCGATTTTTGATTACATAGGCGTTCCTCATCATCAACGTTGGGTTAATGACAAAAAGTTTGATGGAGGTGCACTTTCGGAAGAAGAAGGGCAACTACGGGATTTTTATAAGCGTTTGCTTAATTTTACTAGTAGCAGCGCGGCCCTTATGGGGCATTATCAAGATATTCATTTTTATAATCGGGAACATACCGAGTATTACAACCACCATGTGCTATCTTATGTGCGTTGGTGCGACCGTGAAAAACTTATTGTCGTCGCCAACTTTGATGCGAACGATTGGTTTGGTTTTGAACTCCAAATTCCTTTTGAAATTATCTCTAAATGGGGGCTTTCAGAAGGAAATTATACTTTGGTCGATGCCCTATATGGTAGTCGACGCGTGCTCAAAGTAAAAAATGGATTAGGTCAGGTTCGAATCGATGTCGACCCCTTACAATCTTTTGTGCTCAAAATAGAATAGTTCATTATGATGAAAAGAAATACGATATTTATACTGTTATCACTCGCAATTTTATCTGGTTGTATGCAAAGCGGACCATTAACGATAGGCCATCGTGGGGCAATGGGACACGAAACAGAAAACACTCTGGCCTCAATACAAAAGGCCATTGATTTGGGGGTCGATATGATTGAAATTGATGTCTTCAAAATTAAAAGCGGTGAAATCATAGTCTTTCATGACAACACCGTAGACCGACTTACGAATGGAATGGGAGAAATTGAAGGATATACTCTTTTGGAGTTAAAGAAGTTAAGGCTAGAAGGAGGGCATAGCATTCCAACACTTGAAGAAGTGTTGGATTTGATGGATGCCAAGGTAGATTTGAATATTGAATTGAAAGGAGCAGATACGGCCGCTGATGTAGATGCCATTGTTCATTCCTATATAGACAAGGGCAAATGGAAGCTAAGCGATTTTATCATTTCCAGCTTTAAATGGGGCGAGCTTGAATCCATGAGAAAGATTGATGCGCAGATACCGATTGCGATTCTGATCGATAAAGATCCATTAAAAGCGATTGCAATTGCAGAAGAGCTTCAAGCTGAGGCCATAAATCCAAATTTCGAATCGTTAAACCCGCAAAATACTTTAGCAATAAAGGAAGCAGGGTTTAAAATATATCCTTGGACGGTCAACGAAACCGAAGATATCACTAAAATGAAGAGTCTCGGGGTCGATGGAATAATAACCAACTATCCTGAACGCATAAGGTAATGTTCGATGTCATAATTGTCGGGGGTGGCGCTGCTGGTTTTTATTCTGCCATTCATATTGCCGAAGCACGACCCGATTTGAAGATTGCCATTTTAGAACAAGGAAAACAAGTGCTCGGGAAGGTGAAAGTTTCTGGAGGCGGAAGGTGCAATGTGACCCATGCTACTTTCGACCCCAAAAACTTGATTAAAAACTATCCAAGGGGCGAAAAAGAGCTCCTTGGCCCGTTCTATACTTATGCCAGTACTGAGGTTGTCTCTTTTTTTGAGAAGAGGGGGGTATCCTTAAAGGTGGAGGCCGATGGCAGAATGTTTCCAACTTCCGATTCTTCGCAAACTATTATCGACTGTTTTCTCGATGAGGCTGATCGTCTTGGGATAAGTATTCTCAGGCATAGTAAGGTGACAGAAATAAGACCTGAAAATTTAGAAGATGGTGATAAGATATGGAATGTCGTATCGATTAGGGGAGCTTACCGCTGTAGAAGATTGGAAGTCGCGACCGGCAGTAGCACGAAAATTTGGCAGCTGCTGGAAAAATTGGGTCATGTTATAGTGAAGCCAGTACCTTCTTTATTTACCTTCAATTGCAATGACAAAAGGATTACCGGTATTCAAGGCATAAGTGTTAAGGCCAGAGTCGATTTATTTGATACGAAACGCCCTAACTCAAAGGTCACTGTAGCGTTAAAGAGTAAGAAGACCGAACTGCCTTTGCTCACCGAAGAAGGCCCGGTACTTATAACGCATTGGGGGTTGAGTGGTCCTGCAATATTAAGGCTATCTGCGTGGGGAGCTAGATTGCTAAACGAAAAGGACTATCGGTTCAGGGTTAGAATTAATTGGCTGCCTGACTATCATTTTGAAGGTATCATGAAATTACTTCTTCAAGTCAAGACGGTCGAGGCTAAAAAAACAGTGTTGCGTACGAAGGCGGTTAATTTACCCCGAAGGCTTTGGAGCAGTTTGGTGAAAGCCTCTGGCATCGATGAAACGGAGCGATGGGCCCACATTTCGAAGTTTAAATTGGAAAATTTGGCAAGAGAATTGACCCAATGCGAGCTCGATATTGACGGTAAGAGTACTTTTAAGGAAGAATTCGTAACCGCTGGTGGGGTTGATTTAAAGGAAATTAACTTTAAGACTTTTGAAAGTAAAAAGCAGTCCCAATTGTTCTTTGCGGGAGAAGTGATGAATATTGATGCCATTACCGGGGGCTTTAATTTTCAGAGCGCTTGGACCGGCGGGTATATCGCTGCACAGGGTATTATAAACTCTCTGTAGCAATGGGTGAGCTTTTATGTGAATGGGTAGCATGGAATAAAATAATATGGAGATTATGAAAACTTTTATTGTGCTATTGCGGGGCATCAATGTCAGTGGGCAAAAACAAATAAAAATGGCCGATTTACGATCCATGCTAGAAAAAAATAATTTTGAGAATGTTAGAACCTATATACAAAGTGGAAACGTTGTTCTTGATTCGAAAGAAACCGCTATTCCACTTTTGGAGGCTACCATATCTGCCGCAATCAAAGCAACTTTTGGTTTCGAGATTCCGGTACTGGTAAAATTGAAAGGAGACATTCAAGATATTTTGAAACGGAATCCTTTTGAGGAGACAGCAAATAATAGTGATAAAAGATTGTACTACGTACTACTTAAAACAGCCCCTGATAGAGATCTTGTGAAAGCTTTCGAAACGGAAAGGTATGAAAATGAGGGATTTTCCGTAGCAAGTGATTGCGTGTATTTAGTTTGCAATAAAGGTTATGGAAACGCCAAACTAAATAATAATTTGATTGAGCGAAAATTAAAGGTTGAGGCGACTACCAGAAATCATAGAACCATGCTAAGGTTGGTGGAAATGGGTGAAACCCTCTAAACTTGTGCTTTAGGGATTGGCCACGCTAGTGGTTTAGTTCCCAAATTTTGTAGTTCAATACCGCTGCAAAACCTACCCATAGCAGGTATGGAATGAGGAGATAGGCGGCCCATTTGTTAACTACTTTAAACCAGCGTATCGTCAATACCAACAATATAAGCAGGATAATAATAACTAGTAACGCCCAAAAGGGTTCTTTGAGACCAAAAAAAACAATACTCCAGGCGGCATTCACCAGCAACTGAAAAACGAAATGATATAAAGCTGTTTGCACCCACAAATGGTAAACTCCTTTCGCCCACACTAAACCAGCAGCGACCCCCATGCTTACGTAAAGAAAAAACCAAACTGGAGCGAACAACCAATTCGGAGGGTTAAAACTGGGCTTCCTCAAGGTAACGTACCAATCGTTCACCGAACTTTGGGTGATAAAACTTGATAGAAACCCAATAATTAGGCAAATGGTAACTGATATTGAGATATAGAATAGTTTTTTCTTCAACTGGTCCACGTATTTCGCCTAAAATAATGATTTATTTTATGGAAGGCCATCCTCTTTGGCTTAAAAACTATCTTTGCATAAAATGGTGTATTCGATGACCGAAAAAGATTTTATTCCTACCCATTATTCTAAAAGAAATATTGAGAGCGTTCAAGAAGGTAAACAAGGTAAAACGGTATGGAAGTCTCCAAGTAATATCGCATTGGTGAAATATTGGGGTAAACGAGAAAATCAACTACCAGCAAATCCTTCTATCAGTTTTACGCTTGATTCCTGTGCAACGGTCACTTCTGTTACCTTCACGAAACTGAAAAACAGATCCAAGACCTTTGCATTTGACGTACTGTTCGAAGGCGAGTCAAGACCAGATTTCCGTCCTAAAATAGCGACTTTCTTGAACCGGATTGAAACCTATCTTCCGTTTTTACGTTGGTATAATTTGCGGATCGAAACCTCGAATTCATTTCCCCATAGTAGTGGAATCGCTTCTTCCGCGAGTGGCATGTCGGCACTTGCCCTCTGCCTCATCGACATGGAAAATGATATTGCGCCCATGGCCGACGAGGAGTTCTTTATAAAGAAAGCATCATTTTTGGCCCGATTGGGATCGGGTAGTGCCTGTCGAAGCGTTGAAGGAGATATCGTACATTGGGGTTATCATGAAAAAACGAAAGGAAGTTCTGATTTATACGGTATTAAGTTCCCTTACGCCGTAGATGATATATTTAAGGAATATCAAGATACCATTCTATTGGTCGATAAAGGAAAGAAAGAGGTAAGTAGCACTTTGGGCCATAATTTAATGCATGGTCATCCTTTTGCACAGCGGCGTTTTGAGCAGGCCCATACCAATCTCGACCGTTTACATAAAGTTTTTTCCAGTGGAGATCTTGACGGCTTTGTGGACATTGTAGAAAGTGAGGCGTTGACCTTGCATGCTATGATGATGTCCAGTAGGCCTTACTTCATTTTGATGAAGCCAAATACCTTGGAAATAATAAATAAAATATGGGCGTTCAGAAAAGCGACCCAAAGTAAGGTTTGCTTTACTTTAGATGCGGGTGCGAACGTACATGTGCTTTATCCGAAAATGGAGAAGCAACGGGTGCTTGAGTTTATTGAAAACGATCTGGTTGCCCACTGCGAAAAAGGGCATTATATTTGCGACAGAATTGGATATGGTGCTAAAAAAATGTAACTTTTATCATAATTAAGGTATTCGACCGTTTAATGGTATTCCACTCGATACTTATTATTTAGAAATATAAATATATGAAGGGCCCTTTGTTTTACTCCAAGATTCTCCTTTTCGGGGAATATGGGATCATTAAAGATTCCAAAGGCTTGTCTATTCCTTATAATTTTTTCAAAGGAGCCTTAAAGACCGATAAAAATCCTTCGGAGACGGCTAAAGAGTCCAATCGAAATTTGAGAGAGTTCATGGGCTACCTCGAAATCGTACAGAAGAACAGTCCGGAGTTGGTTTCCTTCGATTTTCAGGCAATGAAAGAAGATATTGCAGGGGGTATGTACTTCGATAGTTCGATTCCCCAAGGATATGGGATAGGAAGTAGTGGTGCACTGGTGGCGGCTATATATGATAAGTATGCCCAAAACAAGATAACGGTGCTAGAGAACCTTACTCGGGAGAAGCTTTTGAAGTTAAAGGAGATTTTCGGTAAAATGGAATCGTTCTTTCATGGAAAGTCATCGGGTCTCGATCCTTTAAATAGTTATTTGAGTATTCCCATATTAATCAACTCGCAAGATAATATAGAGTCTACCAGTATACCTTCGCAAAATGCCGAAGGTAAAGGCGCTGTTTTTCTACTCGACAGTGGCTCTACAGGTGAGACTGCGCCCATGGTGCAACTTTTTATGGAAAAGATGAAACAAGAGGGTTTCCGAAACATGCTCAAAAATCAGTTTATAAAGCACACCGATGCTTGCGTCGAAGATTTCGTCAACGGAAATGTGAAATCTCTTTTTGGAAATCTAAAACAACTTTCACATGTGGTGCTCGACAATTTTAAGCCTATGATACCGGTTAAATTCCATGAACTTTGGAAACAGGGAATTGAAACGAACGACTACTATCTTAAGTTATGTGGTTCTGGCGGTGGAGGATATATTCTTGGTTTTACCCAAGATTTCGAAAAGGCCAAAAAGGTGTTGAAAGACTACGATTTAGAAGTGGTATACAACTTCTAAAACTCAAAAAATGCTTCGTCGAAAAAATAAGCTCTTACTTTTAAAAGTATTGAGTCTATTTTCTGTAGTTCGCGGATACAATATCCTAATAATTATTTTGGCCCAATACCTGGCTTCAATTTATATTTTGGCCCATGAATTGCCTTTACGCCGTGTAGTTTTAGATATCAATCTTTTCATTATCGTTGTTTCATCGGCCTTGGTCATTGCAAGTGGGTACATTATCAATAATTTCTATGATGCCGAAAAAGACCTTATTAATAAGCCGAGAAAAAGTATGTTAGATCGCTTGGTAAGTCAGCGTTTTAAGCTTACTACCTATTTTGTACTTAATTTTTTGGCTGTAATCGCGGCAAGTTATGTGTCGTTTAAAGCCGTATTTTTCTTCTCCGCCTACATTTTTGGTATTTGGATATACTCCCACAAATTAAAAAGAATACCCTTTGTAGGGAACTTGGTTTCGGCCCTATTGGCCATTGCCCCATTCTTCGCGGTTTTTGTTTATTACAGAAATTTTGAGAAAGTGATTTTTGTTCATGCGACGTTCCTTTTTCTTCTGATTTTGGCCAGAGAGATGATCAAAGACCTTGAGAATATGACGGGCGATATGGCCCAAAATTATAAGACGATTCCTATTTTGTATGGTGGAAGAACATCAAAGGTTTTCATCACTATTTTGATTTTACTGACTTTTATTCCTTCCCTTTTATTGATTACGAAGTTTGATGTGGGCTATATGAGTTATTATTTCATAGGTTGCGTGGCCTTTTTTGTGCTTTTTTTAATCCTATTGGCAAAATCGCAAAGTAAAAAACATTATGTGTGGCTACACAACATCTTAAAATTGATTATACTTTTGGGGGTTTTCAGTATTTTGCTTATCAATGTCGATTTAGTACTTCACCGTATCTTGTGATAGTTACCCTTAAATGCCCGGTAGCACTATTCACATAAACATGCCTAATTTCTTCTTAACATTTTGTACGAGTGCTCTCTAAGCATTTCCTACCTTTGTGAAAAATGAATGGACATGAACAGATCGAATTCAAATGGCGATAATAAAGCCTCGGGCAGACAAGGGGGAAGATTTCGTAAAAAGAGTTATGCAAGGGGGAATGCCCCGATTAAAAAAAATCAGAAGGTACAAGCTTCGAGTAATCCGGATCTTATTCGTTTGAACAAATATGTGGCCAACTCAGGGGTTTGTTCTAGAAGGGAGGCGGACATTTATATTTCGGCCGGAAACGTTACCGTTAATGGAAAGCCAGTTACAGAAATGGGGTATAAGGTGAAGCTTACAGATGAGGTTAAATTTGATGGGCGGTTGTTGAATCCGATCAAAAGGGAATATGTGTTATTGAACAAACCCCGTGATTTCAGTACCTCTGGGCGTAACGAAAAGGGAAAAAGAACGGCTCTCGGACTGATTTCGAGCGCCACAAAGACCACATTGGATCCTGTGGGGAAGTTACATAAAGATAGTACGGGGCTTATCCTTTTTACGAACGATGGCGAATTGACCAAAAGATTAAACAGCCCCAAAAACGGACTTCGAAAAATTTATCATATCGAGCTTGACAAAACATTACGTAGTGCGGATCTAAAAAAAATTCAAGAAGGGGTATCCGTCGATGATAAGTTGGTAAGGGTAAACGATGTAAGTTTTATTGAAAATGCTCCTAAGAACGAGGTAGGAATGGAAATTTTCAGTACTCGTAGCAGTATTGTACGGCGTATTTTCGAGACTTTGGGCTATCAGGTAGTGAAACTCGATCGCGTGGTCTATGCCGGACTTACCAAAAAGGATTTGCCAAGAGGCCACTGGCGATACCTTACAGAACAGGAAGTAATCAATCTTGGAATGATAAAGTAGGGCGATTACTATCGCCAAGACATTTCCATATCATGGGAGCAGCTCACGGGCCGCTGTTCAGAGCGGATACACTTATTTTCTTGAAGGGTGTTTACCCCATTCGTATCTTTTGTTGATATCAAAATTTGGATTCGAAACAGGTCTGGCCGCTTTAGTTTCTTTCTGCCATTTCTTTAGAATCTTCTTCATAAACATCAGTTTTTCGGGGTAGATGTATTTCAGGTCGGTCATCTCGTTTACATCGTATTTTATATTGTAAAGAAAGAACTCGTCCGTTACGAGATTTTCTATTAATTTCCAATCTCCTTTCCGTATGGCCGACATAGGCTCTTCATGATGATATACCGGATAATGGGTAAAGATTTCCCGTTCCGGACTGTACTTATTTTCCATTAATGCAGGCAGCATGGATAACCCATCAAATTTTTGTTGATTCGGCATATTCGTTTCGGCCAATTCCAAGAATGTGGGGTAAAAATCAACACAAGAAATTGGGGCTTCTGATCTTGAGGAAGGGTTGATTTTTCCGGGCCACCTGATAATCAATGGCACACGTATGCCTCCTTCATATAGCGTACCTTTTCCTGCCCGAAGAGGGGTATTTGTAGTTGCAATATATTGAAGAGGATGATTTTCAGGATAAGCATAATTGCTGTTACCTGCCAGTAACGGAACATTGTCGAAGCGTTTGTCCACACCACCATTATCAGAGAAGAAAATAAAAACCGTGTTATCGGTAAGATTGTTCTTATCCAATGCATCCATTATCTCTCCTACATTTTTATCTATATGCTCTATCATACTTGCATACACGGCATTACTTGGGTAATCCGAATCTTTCGTTTTTTTCAGATATTTATTGATCAAATCCCGGTCGGCATCCAATTGTACATGAACATCGTAGTGCGATATGAATAAAAAGAAAGGCTCTTTTTTGTGTTCTTTAATAAAATCAACTCCCATATCGGTGAGTACATCGCTCAATCGTTTGTCTTCTTTTGCTCCATATTGCGGCACGAACTTTGGGTTGTAAAAACCGCCTCCTACATAAGTATGGGCTTTGTCGTAGCCACGGGCATTAGGCAGATGCTTTTCGTCATTACCCAAATGCCATTTACCAAAGTATGCGGTTTTATAACCGGCAGCCTGCATGGCCTCGCCAATGGTGAAAATGTTATCGGGTAGGTGTTGTGCCTTATTCATTGGAACAGTCACTTTTTCATAGGGTCGCCAATGACCAGGTATGAAATCAAAAATCCCTATCCTGGCCGTATTTTGTCCAGACTGAATACTAGCTCTTGTGGGAGAGCAAACCGGCGCGGCATAGGCATTATTAAAAATTACCCCCTGCGAGGCCAGTTTAGCAATGTTCGGCGCTTCGTTAAACTTATTACCATACACAGGTAGATCATGTCCGCCAAGATCGTCGGCCATTATTAAAACTATATTTGGGCGATTTTGCGCCAAGGATATAAACGACAAAAAAAGGACAAAGAAAAATGCAGTTACTTTTAATTTGTTTTGTTTCATGTATTTCAAATTAAAATCAAGACTAGATATTTGAACCTTTACGGAAGTGCATTGTACCTACAATTTGTATCTAAATTCTTTTGCCAGCGTTTAATCTTACGAAGTCAATGCACTGCATTATGTAATCTAAAACCGTTAAAAAAGTATTGACCTTAAACTAGAAAAGTTTGTGTTACTTGTCAGTAATGTAGCCATATGTTATTAAAGATAGTAGTAAGCACCTAACTTAGCAAATACAAATCGAATAACATATCTGTTTGGGTTGTCTTAAGTTAGCTAGTGCTAAAGCATGTCCATATCGATTAAGCAGCTCACGGGCCGGTGATCAGAGGCCTGTGGAAACTCGCTGTAGATGGGCTTTCCATTTTTGGTGTCGTGTATGATCCGGGCATCTTTGACCCAGAGGCTTTTCCACTGGCTGTAAAGAATATGGTCTATCCAAGAGCGACGATAGGTATAATTGAAAATAGGATCGGGAAAAGAAGCCGTATACAGACTCGAAAAATCAAGCTCACTTTTGTCTTTGTCATTTAATGAATCAAAAACGGCATTTCCTAATGTGAGATGAGGTCTCCACACCGACCCGATTAAACGTTCAACCCCACTGGCTTGTAGACGCATTTCACTCGTGTCGAACCCAGGACCATCGTTGATATCCCCACATACGATTATAGGAATATCCCGCGTATCGGGATGGCTTAGATAGTCATCGAGAAACTGAGTGCGTAACTGAAAGCATTGGGCTACAATTTTTTTTCGAGTACCGTCGGCTTTGGCCCACCATTTTGACCATTCCAACGCATCACGAAAGCCTTTACTTTTGAGGTGAAGCCCTAAGACCCTGAACTTTTTACCGTTGGCCAAATTTATGGTGGCGTAGAGGGGCCGCCTTTCGAACTTGTGGTATTCCAATAGTTCATCATCGTCGGTATCCATTGTAAAAGGATCGGTGGCCAGTTTTAGCGCATTTGCCTCGGGGGCCGACATGACATTGTACCAGTCAAAAACTTTGTTTTCAAATTTGTTAGAATCCCTTCGTACTGCGATACCGACACTTTGAGCCCCTGAAGGTTGAACGGCACAATCCCAATCTCCGTTCACTTCGGGTTGGTCGAAGAAGAGTTGTAGTTCCGCTACTTGGTTGGGCCCTTCTACAATGACCCATATATCGGAATCGACTTCGTTGATAACCCCGGTTACATCGCGACGGCGCGCCCCAATATTTCGTTTGGTCATATAGCCTTTTTGATTGTCGGGTTTGAATACAGGAGGTTCTCCGGTGAAGAATTCGTTCATCCATTCTACGTTCCAGAGCGTAAATCTAATGTTTGTCATGCGGCCAAGTTTTTATGAAAATGGTGCTTGTAAAGAGCCATATTGATATTGGATAAAGGTGAGGGAAAATAGTTGCAGGTGTGATTCTTGTTAAAATCGGTTATGCCCATTTCTTGAATATGGGTGCAGAAATTACAGAAGGTGTGCCTCTTTCGTAGTGCATGGCCCATAATTAATTAGCCAATAATTTCATTTTTAAGACTAAGCGAGTGGTTTTTGATAGGTAATTCCCTGATTCGAAGTCCGGTCGCGTCAAAAATAGCGTTCGTTAAAGCAGGGGCAATTCCTGGTGTGCTCGGTTCACCTGCTCCGCCAGGATATGCACCACTATTAATAATATGTGTTTCGATTTTCGGGCTTTCGTTCATCCTTACCATTTGATAATCGTGGAAGTTACTTTGTTCAACGGATCCCTGTTTAATAGTAATTTCGCCATAAAGGGCAGCGGTCAGGCCATAAATGATTCCGCTTTCCATCTGGGCCTCAAAACCATCAGGATGAAATGCAAATCCAGGATCGGCGACACAAACCACCCGGTGTACTTTCAGTTTTTCGTCCAACATCTCAATTTCGACAACTTGTGCTACAATAGTACCAAAGCACTGATGTAAAGAAATGCCACGGCCCCAATTTTTAGGCAAGGGTGTGTTCCAATTTGCTTTTTCGGCGACCATTTCCAATACATCTAAAAAGCGGGGCGCATTCGAAAGCTGGCTTTTGCGAAACTCAAAAGGGTCTACATTTGCATGATGGGCAAGCTCATCGATAAAAGATTCCGTAAAGAAGGCATGCATCGAAGAATCAACACTTCGCCAGTAGCCCCAAGGAACGTGCGTTTCACTAACCGAATAATGAATCGATTGATTGGCTACGTCATAGGGAATATGGGGGGCCTCCTCCGGATCATGCTTAAACAAGAATTGGTTGTCCCAAGCTATTATTTTTCCTTTGTTATCAAGAGAAGCTTTGAATCGACTAATATTCGCCTCTCGGTAAAAATCATGTCGTATATCTTCCTCCCGCGACCATATAAGCTTCACGGGGTAGTCAACTTCCTTGGCAATTCGTACGGCTTGTAGGGCCACATCGTCAACGAACCTACGTCCAAAACCCCCACCCAAATATTGATTATTTACCTGTACTTGTTCTATTTCCAAATCCAGTAATTCGGCAACACTCATTGCAAATCCCAATGGATTCTGACAACCTACCCATAATGTACAGCTATCTGAAGTAACGTGAGCCGTGCAGTTCATGGGTTCCAAGGTGGCATGTGCCAAATAAGGAACCCGGTATTCGGCTTCCACCGTTTGACCAGGATTCTTGAAGGCAGATTCAACATCCCCGAGGGCTAGATCCTTTTCATCTTTTCCGGCGGACAATGAAGTATTCATATCCCTTATGTACTGATCATATATGTCGTTTTGGTCTATAGATTCGTTACCGTTTTCCTCAAAAACGATTTTCACTTGATCAAGGGCATTTTTAGCAATCCAATAGCTATCCGCTATGACGGCCACCGCATCTTCAAGCTTTACAATTTTCCGTACTCCGGGCATATTAGCTACCACACCATCATCGATTGATTTTAGTTTTGTTCCAAAGACCGGGGCGGCCTTTATAGTGGCATAGCGCATATTGGGAACAGTGACATCGATTCCAAAATTGGCGGAACCGTCTACTTTTTGAGGTACGTCGAATCTTTGCCGAGAAGTACCCATTATGGTAAATTCTTCCGGTCTTTTTAGTTTTGGTTTGGCGGGTTGGGACAAGGTAACGGCCTGCTGTGCAAAATTGATGAATGGCTCGGAACGGTTGGTAGCCGAGTGTAAGATCGAGCTATTCTTTGCCTCCAACTCTTCAAGAGGCACCCCCCACTTATCGGCAGCGGCCTGAAGCAAAACTGCCTTGGCCCCTGCACCTGCTATACGCATAGCGAGCATTCCAGTAAAGCGTACAGATGAACTTCCACCAGTCATTTGCAGACCCATCTGTTTTGTGACCGTTAAAAATGCCCCGTCGACCGTATCAATGAGAAAAGAAGGGAAATCTTTTTCTCCTAAAATAAATCCTTTGGCCAGTGCATAGTTGGCATATTCCTTATTTCCTGGGGCCTCCATCATGTGAACAAGTTTCCAATCGGCATCCATTTCATCGGCAAGCATCATGGGCAGAGTAGTATGTGTGCCCTGTCCCATTTCTGCATGTGGCACAATCACCGTAATGGTATTATCGGGGGCTATTTTTAGCCAAATGTTCATTACGGTTTCCCCTTTATCGGATATCATGGGCGCTACTTTGCCTGCCCGGTTTCCAGGACGGATCGCAACGCCCAGTACCAGAGCACCACCCGTGAGCACGCCCGTGGTTATAAAAGCTCTTCGCGTCCACTTACCCATGGTTTTCGGTTTTTAGCGTTGGTGTCGAAGCCAGTTCGATTGCGGCTTTTTTGATTCCTTTTCTTATTCGGGAATAGGTGCCGCACCGACAGATATTTCCACTCATGGCGTTGTCAATATCATCATCATTAGGGGCAGGGTTGTCGGTTAAAAGAGCGAGGGCCGACATGAGCTGGCCCGATTGACAATACCCACACTGAGGCACTTGCTCTTCGATCCAAGCCTTTTGCAGGGCATGCATTTTCGTGCCTGAGGCAATGCCTTCGATAGTCGTAATCTCTTTGTCGATAGATGTATGGAGGGGCGTAAGACAAGAGCGAATGGCATTACCCTCCATTATAACGGTACAGGCACCACACTGGCCTATACCACACCCAAATTTTGTTCCGGTCAAGCCACATTGTTCACGTATGACCCATAACAATGGAGTTGAAGGGTCTACATCAACTTCATGTTCTTTTCCGTTAATTGTTAAAATCATCAGAGTTTATCTTTTGGCAATCGCTATAATCACTAGGCCTATTTCTACTACAATGTACGATAAAAAGCGATGATGCTTACCTTCTAGCCATTAAAATGGAAGAGTGCGGCCTGAAAAGAAAGTTCAATACAAAGAAATTGGAGTGGTAAGCCGCCCGGCTCAATAACTTCATAGGCTTGATGAAAAGTACTCTGGATAGTTATGTAAGGTGTTGTTTTACAGTGAATTAATTATTCCTATAATGTTCGGATGAAATTTAATCGCAAGTTTAGGGCTGAATTTTTACCGGGTATGCTTTTGGTTCATCAATCCCAATCCTCCGATTCCAAAGCAAAGAGTGTATCGACCGCAATATCGAATATGCTGGCTATTTTAAGAGAGAGTACCGTTGAGGGAATATACCTGCTCTTCTCGATAGAATTAATGGTCTGCCTTGAAACGCCCACTTTTTTTGCTAATTCTGCTTGCGTTAGGTCGTTTTTGGCGCGTTCCACTTTGATGGTGTTTTTCATGGAAATGGCAGATTAAGCTTTTACTTTGAAATAATAGTAGCATCCTAGGGCCATACCTAGGGCGATGGTCAAATATTCAAAAGCGGAAATGGAATACCAACTGTTGGTCTCTACGGAATATCCATTGAAATTGTAATAATAGTTAATAAGCATCACGATTATAGCAGCCCCCGGGACGCCTATGGCAAGTGATTTAAATTTTAAATAAATAATCCGCTCATCAAAATCCTTGTCCTTGGAAAAAAAAATGAGCGCCAGCCCTGAGGCCACTGGTAGGCTGGCTCCTGTTAAGTCGACGATGTCGTAGGTGACTATTCTATAAAGGAATGTGATAAGGGCGAGGATGATTAAAAGAATACCCACGAATTTGAATTGATGGGGATAAATGAAGATAGAGGACATTGATTTTTTCATAAAAAGTCATTTATAGTTGACTAAAAGTAAAGTATATTTTACATTTTAGCAAGAAAAATATAGGTGATTTCCCATTTGAAGATGAAAATAAGCTATCGCGTGGCTGGTACTCTATCTGCACATTGCTTGGATGAGAATAGGGGTAAGAGCTCAATCAAGCATCTGAGCTACGCTTTTAAAGCGCCCCATCCATTTTCTTTCGGATCTCATCGAGACATAAATTGCCCAAACTGCCTTCATGGGAATGTTGAATATCACGTTTAGGGGTAAAGGTGCCCTGCTGAATTTCCTGTCCCATTTTTTTATAGGCATCCCGAAAAGGCATCCCGTTCTGTACCAGCTCGTTGAGTGTATCGACACTGAAAAGATAATCGTATTTCGGATCGTCCAAAACATTGGGATTAACGCGGATTTCCTTCAAACTAAAGGTCATTATCTCTAAACAAGCCTTCATATCTTGAATTGCGGGAACAATAATTTCTTTTACCAGTTGCAGGTCACGATGATAGCCACTCGGTAGGTTGTTGATAACCAACGTCAATTGTTGGGGCACGGCCTGAAGTTTATTGCATTTACCTCGTACCAGTTCAAAGACATCGGGGTTCTTTTTATGGGGCATAATGCTACTTCCCGTGGTAAGTTCATCCGGAAAGGAAACAAAATCAAAGTTTTGGCTCATGTACAAGCAGATATCCATGGCCATCTTCGATAAGGAAGCTGCAATATTAGCCAGACCGAAGGCTGCTGCTTTTTCTACTTTGCCCCTTCCCATCTGGGCTGCAACGACATTATATTTCAAGGTTTCAAAACCCATTTCCTTGGTCGTAAAGGTACGGTCTATATCGAACGAACTACCATAACCGGCGGCACTACCCAAAGGGTTTTGGTCTGCCACTTTGTAGGCCGCATTGAGAAAATAGACGTCATCGACCAAGCTTTCCGCATAAGCCGAGAACCAAAGTCCGAACGAGGACGGCATTGCAATCTGCAAATGGGTATAGCCAGGTAAAAGAATGTCTTTGTATTTCTCGGCCTGTTGTAATAATAGGTCGAATAAAGTCTTGGTTTGTTGCTTTATTTCCGAAAGCTCGGCCTTGAGGTATAAATGCATCGCGACCAGAACTTGGTCGTTCCTGGATCGGGCCGTATGTATTTTCTTTCCGGTATCCCCTAATTTTTCGGTGAGTAAGTATTCGATTTTCGAGTGCATATCTTCGAAGGAATCTTCGATCGTAAATTTCCCGTTCGCGATGGTCGATGCAATATGGTCCAGTTCTTTCGTCAAGGCGAGTGTTTCTTCTTTGCTCAGAAGGCCAATTCTACCAAGCATTTTGGCATGGGCCTTCGAGGCGATAACATCGTACTTGGCAAGGATGAGATCCAATTCCCTGTCGTCGCCAACTGTAAAATGGTCTATTTTCGTGTCTGTACTGAAGCCTTTGTCCCAGAGTTTCATAGGTGTCGATTTTCTTTTTTAGGTACAAAGAAGTATGGCCACTTCGGTACCGTTAGATTTTATAAAAATTTTTCCAATATTTTAATATACAAGTCTATACCATCCTCTATTTCCTGTACATAAATAAACTCATCGGCCGAATGGGACCGGGTACTATCGCCAGGTCCCAATTTAAGGGATTGACATTGTAGGGCCGCTTGGTCGGAAAGTGTCGGGGAGCCATAAGTTTTTCTACCTAGGGCCACTCCCGATTTCACTAGGGGGTGGTCTTTGGCAATCGACGAAGAGTTCAGGCGTAAGGAGCGCTCTTTCAATTCACAAGGGGCTTCCCTTTTTAATATTTCTGCAATTTCGGCATTGGTATACTTGTCGGTCACACGAACATCGATAACAAGATCTACCTGTGCAGGTACAACATTATGTTGGCTTCCGGCATTTATCTGGGTTACCGTTAATTTAACCTCGCCAAGCGCATCGGAAACTTTGTCGAATTTGTAGTTCTTGAACCACTCTAACACTTCAATGCTGTTATAAATGGCATTGTTAAGGTTGGGATGTGCAGCATGGGAAGGTGTACCCTTTACAACAGCATCAAAAACAATAAGTCCTTTTTCGGCAATTGCCAAATCGAGCAGAGTAGGTTCCCCTACAATGGCCACATCTATTTTAGGAAGCTTCGGAAGCAACCCCCTTAGGCTATTTGCACCCGCACTTTCCTCTTCCATGGAGGCAACCATGAGAATATTATGGCTGGGATTTTTCCGGGCATAGAAATAGGTAAAGGCCGCGATCAACGAAACCAGGGCGCCCCCTGCATCATTACTGCCCAGACCATATAATTTACCATCTTCGATATGGGGATGAAACGGATCTTTAGTGTAGGCCGAATTCGGCTTTACGGTATCATGATGGGAATTGAGTAGGAGGGTGGGCTTGCTTTCATCAAAGTATTTGTTTACCGCATATACATTGTTGATATGTCTTTGAAAAGGAATGTTAAAAGCTTTGAACCAATCTTCGATGGCGTCGGCGGTTTTATCTTCTTCAGACGAAAATGAGGGAATTGAAATAAGGGTTTTTAACAATTCCAAGGATTTTTCGGTAAGCTGTTCTTGATCCATTCTTATAAGGTTATAGTAGTGTAGGGGGATGCATTTTCTTCGAGCATGGAAATATGTCCTATGCAAACTTTGGTCACGCGGTGACGTAGGGCATGAAAGCAGTTTGTTAGTTTTGGAAGCATACCATCGGCAATGATACCTTGGTTCAAAAGATCAGTATAAATTTTACTATCAATGTATTCGATGACCGAATCTTCATCGGTAACATCCATCAAAACTCCCTTTTTTTCAAAACAGAAATAGAGAGTAGTATCGTAAAGTTCACTCAGGCCAATCGCTACTTCAGAAGCAATGGTGTCGGCATTGGTATTTAACAACTGCCCTTTACCATCATGGGTGAGCGCACAAAAAACAGGAACCAACCCAAGAGTCAATAAATGGGAGAGCAAACCTTCATTGATGCCGTCAACATCACCTGCAAAACCGTAATCGATCTCATTGACCGGTCTTTTATGGGCTTGTATGGTATCTCCATCGGCTCCACTCAAACCTATGGCGTTGCAGCCATTGGCTTGAAGCCGAGCCACTATGTTCTTATTCGTTAGGCCGCCATAAACCATGGTAATTACATCGAGGCTTTCGGCATCTGTGATGCGCCTTCCTCCGACCATTTTCGGTTCGATTCCGAGCCGTTGCAGTACCTGGGTCGCAAGTTTTCCTCCGCCATGGACCAAGATTTTTGGGTCTTCTACTTTTGAGAAATAGTGTAAGAACCTTTCGAGCTCTGTTTCGTTCTCGATTACATTACCTCCAATTTTTACTATGGATAAGGATCGCTTCATTCGTTTATGCATTTATAATTCCACCATCAATGGTCACCGCGGTACCCGTCATCCAACTAGCTTCTTCCGAGACCAGGAATAGCGCTAGTTTAGCAATATCCAATGGAGTTCCCAAGCGTTTCATAAGCGTAGCGTCGCTGGCATCTTGAAGCGCGGATTCTGGATTTTTAAAGGCTTTTGCCGAACGCTGTAATAAGGGAGTGTCGACAGGCCCCGGGCAGATGGCGTTCACCCTTATTTTTGGCCCGTACTCCACAGCCATTTGTTTCATAAGGGCCAACGAAGCGGATTTTGATGCGCAGTAGGCCGGATGGTTCGGAAAACTTTTAAAAGCTGCAATTGATGCATTGATGAGCATATTGCCTTCACTCTTTTGAAGATAAGGAATTGCATATTTCGAGATATAGAAAATAGCACTAAGATTTGTGTCCAACGTTTTGTGCCATTTTTCAATAGGTAGTGAAATTACATTACCTAGCCCTAAAATACCCGCGTTCAAGGACAGGATATCGATACCGCCGAAGGATCGAATCGCCTCTTCGACCAATAATTCATTATATTGTGGCGTGCTCACATCACCTGGTAGGAATATGGCTTCACCAAATTGGTCAGTCAAGGCTTTGCCTCGATCCCTATTCCTTCCGGACAAGACCAATTTTGCACCCTCCTTCGAAAAAATTTCAGCAATGGCCTTTCCCATTCCACTGGTAGCCCCGGTAACAATGCAAACTTTGTTCTCTAGTTTTCCAGCCATGCTCTTATAGGGTTTCCAATATCTTTTTTAATACAATCTGTGCAGAATACGTTCTATTGTTGGCCTGTTCTATTACCAGTGACTGCCCACCATCAAGTATGGCATCTTCGACCACCACATTTCTTCGCACGGGAAGGCAATGCATAAACTTGGCATTTCCCAATTTTTCTTCGGTCATCATCCAATGGCTATCTTGAGTTGTGACTTTTCCGTAATCCGTATAGTTACTCCAATTTTTGACATACACGAAATCGGCATCTTTGCATGCTTTTGTTTGATCGTATTCTATCTTAGAATCCCTGGTAATTTTTGGATTCAGTTCATACCCTTTGGGATGGGTGATCACAAAATCGACTTCTTGTCGGTGCATCATCTCAACGAAAGAGTTCGCCACTGCATGTGGCAAAGCTTTGGGGTGTGGAGCCCAAGACAACACCACTTTGGGTTTCGTTTTTTTATTGTTTTCAGCAAGGGTAATAGCGTCGGCCAAGGCCTGTAACGGGTGGCCGGTTGAGCTTTCCATATTTACGATCGGTACGGTAGCGTACTTTCTAAACCCCTGCAGGACCAGTTCGGCCTCATCTTTTTCTCTATCTTCTAATTCGGCGAACGCACGAATGGCGACGATATCACAATATTGCGAGACGACCTGGGCCGCTTCTTTGATATGTTCCGATGTGCCTTGGTTCATGATAGTGCCATCTCCGAATTCAATGGCCCAGCCCTCACTGCCAAAGTTCATGACCATGATGTCCATACCTAAATTCATGGCGGCTTTTTGGGTGCTTAAACGGGTGCGAAGGCTGTTGTTGAAAAACAACAGTCCTAAAGTTTTATTTTTTCCTAATGATTTGTGCTGTAGTGGATTTTTCTTTATTTCCTTGGCTTCTTCCACCCAAGTGGAAAGAGAGTCGATGTCTTGTATGGAAAGATATTGTTTCATTTTAAGGATTTCAAGTTAATTCTTTTGGTTATAAAAGTTTAGCGGGTCGTTTTTACATTTTTTTGGGATCCAAAAGTGATGTAATCTTAGTCTTCTGACTTTTATTTTCTAAGGCATCAATAATAAAGTTATCGGAAAGCCCATTGACGATCCAAGTTTCGATCTGCGCTTTTTGTGCAATAAGGGCCGCTTCAATTTTTGATTGCATGCCTCCCGTACCATGCGATGATTTAGAAATGCTTATTTCTTTTTGTAAACTATGTATGCCGATTACTTCTGGTATGGTTTCGGGGTGTCCACTTTCTAAGGAGGCCTTCGTGTAGATACCGTTGGTATTGGTAGCGATAATTAGAAGGTCGACCTTTAGTAGGCAGGCGGTCAATGCAGCGAGCTTGTCATTATCTCCGAACTGTATCTCGTCGGCAGCTACCGTATCATTTTCATTAATAATCGGAATTACGTTGTTCGAGACCAGTATGTCAATAGTGTTTTTGATGTTGGACTTGGCTTTTGGATTTTCAAAATCTGAATAAGACAAAAGACATTGGGCCGTAAAGAGACCTAATTCCCTAAAATTTTCCTGAATGATTCGCATTAAGTGGGGTTGACCTATTGCTGCTAAGGCTTGTTTAACATTGATTTCACCTCCATTATGTTCAAGTTTAACAAACTGCTTGGCCGCGGCGATCGCACCGGAACTCACAATGATAAACTCATATTCATTTCCGAGTTTAGCAATCTGTCGCGCAATGTCCTCTATTTTCCCCCTGGAAATTTGATCCGTTTCCTTGGTCAGGGTATTGGAACCTATTTTTAACAACACACGTTTTTTCATAATTCTCTTTCAAGTTATTGCTAGGTCAGAGCAATAAGATATTCCTTTCATCACTTTCCAGTGCCCTACAATTAAGGCCGAATTTGCCCCGTACCTTCAACATACCATTTATTGGTGACTAAATGCTGCAAACCGATGGGACCTCTTTGGTGCAGCTTATCCGTACTAATAGCTAGTTCACCGCCCAATCCGAATTGGCCCCCATCGGTAAATCGTGTCGATACATTATGATAAACCGCCGCACAATCTACGCCATTCATAAAGTAGGATGCGGTTTTTGAATTTTTGGTCACAATCGATGCGGAATGTCCTCCACTGTATTTATTGATTTTGGCAATCGCTGCTTCAACACCGTCAACTAGGCCGAGTACAATTTTATAATCTAAAAATTCCTCGTACCAAATTTCTTCGTTTGCAATAGGTGTTGTCCCTTCGAGCCCCTTTATATGATCATCGACGAAAATTTTGACTCCGTACTTCTTCAATTCTTGGGTCAATTGCCGGATAAACTGTTGCTTTTCAGGTAAGTCCGACGCTATAATAACTTTATCCAAGGCGTTACAAGCCGAAATTTTCGTAGTCTTGGCATTCTTGATGATATCCATGGCTATTTGCAGATCGGCCTCATGGTCAACGTATACAAAATTATTACCGCGACCACTCACAATAACGGGGCAGGTCGCATGCTCTTTTACAAAAGCAATCAGTCGCTCCCCGCCCCTTGGTACGATCAAGTCTATTTTTTCTGTAGGATGCTCCAAAAAGGCCTGGGTCTCTTTGCGATTGAATTGTAAGTAGGTGACCCAGTCAAAAGATGCTCCGTGTTCGCCTAAAGCATCATGCCATAATTTCAGTAACACTAGGTTGGAGTTGAGCGATTCCTTACCTCCCTTCAGCAATATTTTGTTACCTGATTTAAAAGCGATGCCTGCGGCCTCGATGGTGACATCGGGCCTTGACTCATAAATAATCATTACAGTGCCGAAAGGTGCGGTTTTATTGCTTACCCGCATACCGTTTTCGTGGGTGAATTTAAACCGTTCTTTCCCTAAAGGATCTTCTTGGCTGGCCAGTTCTTGAAGGGATCGTACCATGCCGGCTATTTTATCGTCGTCAACTTTCAGACGGTCTCTCATGGCGATGTCTTCTCCTACGTAGGTTTCGATATCAATTGCATTCGCATCCGAAATGGCCTTACGTTCCTTTTGTAGTAGACGGGCCATAGTCTTAAGAACGGCATTTCGTTTTTGTATGTCTAAAAATGCCTTCATTGGAGCTCTTTTTTTAAGGCTGAGAAAAAAGTATCCAGATCATTTTCCGTGATATTCAAGGCGGGGAGCACTCGCAATACAAAGGGGTCTTTAGCCCCGCCGGTAAATAAATGTTGATTGTAGATCAGGCGCTTCCGTAAATCCGCTACTTCAAAATCAAATACTAGGCCGAGCATAAGACCTCGACCTTTCACTTTTTTAACTTGGGAAATTTCTGCGGCAAGGCCCCTAACATAGCCTTCTAAGCGCGCCGCATTGGCCAGTAGTCGTTCTTCTTCCAATACTTCCAAAACCGCAAGAGTAGCTACACAGGCTAAATGATTGCCACCAAATGTGGTGCCTAAAAGGCCATAAGAAGCTTTGATATCGCTATGTATTAGCACTCCTCCCACGGGAAACCCATTGCCCATACCCTTGGCCATCGTAATAATGTCGGGTTGTATCCGGTGATGCTGAAAACCGAAAAACTTGCCCGTTCTACCGAAGCCGGACTGTACTTCGTCTGCAATGAGCACTACCCCGTACTCTTTACAAAGAGAGGCTATTTTTTGATAAAATGTTGTAGAAGGCTCGTCTAGACCGCCAACACCTTGGATGGCTTCTAGAATTACGCAGCATACGTCGTTCTTCTCGATTTCTTCCTGAAAAGCTTCTACGTCGTTGAAGGGTACGAAGGTCACCTTCTGTTGCTGATTGATAGGAGCATTAATTTTAGGGTTATCTGTGGCAGCAACGGCAGCGGAGGTCCGCCCGTGAAAACTATTCTTAAAAGCGATGACTCTCGCCTTTCCTGTATGGAAAGAAGCCATTTTAAGGGCATTTTCATTGGCTTCCGCACCGGAATTGCACATAAATAGATTGTAGTTATCGCAATCCGATATCTTTCCGAGTTTGGACGCCAGTTCTTCTTGTAAAGGATTTTTGACCGAATTGCTATAGAATCCGATACGATCCAATTGATCTTTTAATCGTTTGACATAATACGGATGTGAGTGTCCAATGGAAATCACAGCGTGACCTCCATAAAAATCTAGGTAATTTTGTCCTTGGTCATCAGTTACCACAATCCCTTTTGCGGAAACTGGGGTTACATTGTACAGTGGATATACATCAAATAATTCCATTCGATATTCTTTTAATTTCGTGGTAAGGAATACATTCCTTTGGTTTTAGCGGTTGTTCCATTTTATAAATGGGCCTTTGCTTGCTTTTTACAGAATGAACCGATTAACATTTAGTACGTATGGCTATAATTGGCCCTCCTTAATTTGACTTATCTTCTCATAAGAGGCTACGATACCTTGAATCAGTGAAGAACTTAAGCCTTGGTGCTCCATTTCGTTAAGGCCTTGAATGGTACAACCTTTTGGGGTCGTTACCTTATCGATTTCAGCTTCTGGATGACTTCCTGATTCAATAAGCAAATTTGCGGCGCCATTGCATGTGTGCATGGCCAATTCCTGTGCTTCCTTAGCATCAAATCCAAGCTGGATGGCCCCTTGCGTGGTGGCACGTATCAAACGCATCCAAAAGGCAACTCCACTGGCACAAATGACCGTGGCCGCCTGCATTTGTTGTTCAGGTATCTCCATAGAATGGCCCATACGGTTGAAAATTGCCTTGGCCAAGGCAATCTTTTTTTTGCCTTTATCATTACTACAAATACAGGTCATCGATTGCCCCACTGAAATGGCAGTATTCGGCATGCTTCGAATAATATTCCGTTCAGGCCCTATCAAAGCCTCCATTTTGGCAATACTAAAACCGGTAATTGTCGAAATGATCACGTGATTGTCCGTGAGCAAATCTTTAATATCCCTCAAAATGTCGTGAAGCTGGCTCGGTTGTACCGCAAAAATCAGTATATCCGAATTTTTTACCGCTTCGCGGTTATCGGAGGTTATGGTAACATTGCCGTATTTTTCAAATTGCTCAATGTCCGAGGTGTTACGCTTGGTCAAATACATGGAGGTGGCTCCATTGGAGTTCAAAATACCTTTGGCAATGGAGACTCCTAAATTTCCTGCACCGATAATCGCTATTTTCATTCTCTTCTATTTATGTCTTTTTCCTGGGTTTGGAAATCATAACAAGTAAGGTCGACGCCTTATTTCAAATTTTAAAAAACTCCTGCCTTTAGCAAGAGGCCTAGGCTTTCATTCATTCCAAACATCAAATTCATGTTTTGTACGGCTTGTCCGGATGCTCCTTTCAACAAATTGTCAATAGCTGAAGTTACCAATAGGGTCTCTTCATGTTTGTACAAATGAATATGGCATTGATTGGTATTAACTACTTGTTTAAGGTGAATAGGTTCTTGGGATATCTGGGTGAAAGGCGCATTGGCATAAAAACTTTGATACAAATCAACAGCCTCGTTCAGGCCGCCTTCGAAAGCCGTATAGGCAGTGGCAAAGATACCCCGTGTAAAATTACCGCGATTTGGAAGAAAATGTAAGGTTCCCGAATCGGTTTGTAACGATTTTAGACTTTCATTGATTTCACCCAAATGTTGGTGCGTAAACGGCTTGTACCAACTCACGTTATTGTTTCGCCAGCTAAAATGAGAGGTCGCCGATAAGCTGACCCCGGCACCCGTACTTCCGGTAACGGCGTTCACATGAACATCGTTTGCTAGAAGTTTGGCAGCGGCCAAGGGAAGTAGGGCCAATTGAATGGCCGTTGCGAAACAGCCCGGATTCGCCACATAATTTGCTTTGGTAATTTTCGTTTTGTTCAGTTCAGGCAATCCGTAGACGAACTCCTTATGTTCAAAAACTGAATCTTTTTTTAATCGAAAGTCGTTGCTTAGGTCGATGATTTTCGTGTTCTTCGAAAACCGATTTTCCTGTAAAAATTTGGAGGAATTACCATGACCTAGACAAAGAAAAACGACGTCAACCTCAGGATTTGACTTTCCTGTAAAGGCGATATCTGTAACACCCATCAGATCGGCATGGGCAGTACTCACTTTTTTGCCAGCCTTTGTCGTGCTGTACACAAAGTCGATGGCGGTCTGCGGATGCTGTAGTAAGATTCGAATAAGCTCGCCTCCTGTATAACCCGAACCCCCTATGATGCCCGCCTTAACCATGTTTTTTGTTTACGTGGTTATAAATTTTACCTGGGTTGGATAGTATTTTGATAAAACCTTTGGCATCATCAGCAGTCCAACCCTTGTTCATTTCGCCGTAGCTTCCAAAAGAAGCGTTCATTAGATCATGTTCTGAAGAAATTCCGTCCAAGGTAAATTGAAATGGGTTCAAACTGACGAAAACCTCGCCCGAAACGTTTTTCTGGGTATCTGTTAAAAAAGCTTCGATATTGCGCATAACTTCATCGAGATAATTGCCTTCATGTAAAAGCATGCCATAAAAATTGCCCAGCTGTTCTTTTTGAAACTGTTGCCACTTGCTAAGGGTATGTTTTTCGAGGAGGTGATGTGCCTTTATAATTATTAAAGATGCCGGGGCCTCGAAACCTACTCGACCTTTGATGCCAATAATGGTGTCACCCACATGAATGTCTCGGCCAATGGCGTATTTTGAAGCTAGTGCATCCAGCTTGATTATATTATTAACAGGCGAATCTTTTGCGCCGTTTATGGCAACGATTTCTCCTTGCTCAAAGGTCAAACTCACTTTTGAGGGCTCTTTTTTTTGTAGTTGACTGGGATATGCCGAATCGGGTAAAGCCTTTTCGGATGTCAAGGTTTCTTCCCCTCCTACAGAAGTTCCCCATAGACCGCGATTGATAGAATATTTGGCCTTTTCCCAAGAATAATCTACTCCGTTTTGTTTTAGATACTCGATTTCGGCTTCTCGCGACAGTTTGTTGTCCCTAATGGGGGTGATAATTTCGATTTCTGGTGCAATGATCTGAAATATCATATCGAACCTTACCTGATCGTTACCAGCTCCAGTGCTACCATGAGCAATACTCTCCGCTCCGATTTTTTTGGCATATTCGATGATTTCCAAGGCCTGTACTATTCGTTCCGCACTTACCGAGAGCGGATAGGTGTTATTTTTCAGCACATTCCCAAAAATTAGGTATTTTACTACCTTGTCGTAGAAGGTCTGCACGGCATCGATCGAGGTATACGAGCTAGCCCCCAATTGCAAGGCTTTTTCCTTTATGGTGGCAATTTCTTCCTTTGAAAAACCGCCTGTATTCACACTTACGGCATGGACCTCAAAACCTTTTTCCTTTGATAAATATTTGGCGCAATACGAGGTGTCTAGACCACCACTATAAGCTAGTACTAATTTTTTCATTGTATTAAGTTTACTCAGGTTATATGGATGTCGCTGGGCAATTGAATGCCCGAACGATTGGGTTCTTATTTATCCTTTTTTTTGAGAAATAGACTCTCTTTAATGCTTTTCAGACGTTTAAAGGCGGTACTGTTGACTTCATGTTTTGCTTTCTTTGCATTTTTCTCTTTCGCTTCCGGGTCGTACAGCATACCCGTGCACAAACACATTTTTTGTTCGGTACGCGTGAGAATATCAAAGTTCTTGCAGGTTTGGCAGCCTTTCCAAAATTCAGGATCGTTGGTGAGTTCTGAAAACGTCACTGGTTTGTAACCGAGCTCATAGTTCATTTTCATTACGGCCAATCCTGTGGTAATACCGAATATCTTGGCATCGGGAAATTTTTCCCGTGAAAGCTCGAAAATTCTTTTTTTGATTTGTTTGGCAAGCCCTTGGTTCCGATAGTCAGGATGTACAATAAGTCCTGAATTGGCCACAAAATCTTTGTTGCCCCATACCTCGATATAGCAGAACCCTGCAAACTTATCTCCGTCTAAGGCAATTACAGCGTTACCGTTCTGCAATCTTTTTTGAATATACTCCGGAGTACGCTTAGCGATTCCCGTTCCCCGAATTTTTGCTGATTCCGATATGGTTTCGGCAATTATTGGGGCATATTTAAAATGTGATTCGTTAGCAATTAATATTTTCATTGCCAATGTTGATTGAATTTAAATGGTAAAAAATTAAGGGTTGTTCTTTAAGAAGGGAAATGGACTCACCTATTTCCATGAAATATGCATCACCCTTACGGGCGGCGAGAAGAAAACGGACGAGCCGGGGCGATTACGCCCAATGTTACTAATATGTGCTTTTGTCCTTTCATGGAAAATCAAATGTACAAGATTACATCGAAATTACAACACAACAGGTCTAATTTTTTCGAAAAATTGGTTTTTGCTTCATTTGATTAAAAATTTCATACGCGATAAACCCATATACGCAGATATATTCAAAGGCCAAGAGCATTAGGTTTTCCTTGAAATCCACTTTAGAATACGCGTAGTAGCTTAATACCACTGCAGCCGACCATACAATAGCAAATCGATACTCCGTAAATATGGTAAGGATAACCAAGAAAATAATGTACCAAGGGTGAACGGTTGCCGATAGCATATAATATGTGGTCAGAATAAGGAGCATCGAAGAAATTAATACAGAAAGTTTCTGGTTTTCGCGAAAAATAGTAGTTATCAGAATAATGAGAACAATAACAATCTGGGTAATCGTACCATGGGTTTTGATTAGCTTCCAGGGTTTGACATCGAATTGTATTGCAATATGTTTTATGCCATTGTAAAGCCCCGCATTAAATTCAAAATTAGAAAACCAGAGTCCGACCGTTTTAGTATAGTTTGTCAAAAATTCCGGAGAATAGAATGGTAAAAAGAGCAAGAGGCAGCTTATCCCTACAATTAAATAAAAAATCAGACTTTTTTTAAGACCAAAATATTTGAAAAAGAGGGGCAGAAATAAGAGTGGTACTAACTTTACTGCTATGGAAAGGGCGTAGGGCAGTGCAGCAAGAGCCCATTTCTTAATAGAAAGTAAATAAAGCGACCACACAAAAAAGAAGAGCATGACCCCTTCAAAATGAAGGTTTCCAGTAAGCTCTATTATTACCAAAGGGTTCAGGAAGTACCAAAAAATAAGATGCGGCGAACGGTTCAGGTTTTTCAGCAACTTGCGTCCGAAATAGACGATACCTAAATCGCAAAGAATGATGATACTTCGCATAACGACTACTTGTGCTAGAATACTCTTGCCTCCCAATAGAGCGGCAAAGGCAAAAAGAAATTGATGTAGGGGCGGGTAATTACTGAAGTGTTTCGCACTGAGACTTCCCATGCCTTGGTAGAGCTCTTGGGCGTTAGGTATAAAAAGGTCTTCTTGAGCTATTAGTTCATTTGGCGTAGCCAAATAAGGGTTGACAAAATGGCTCACCAACTGCCCGTCCCAAATAAAACGATAGAAGTCTTGTGAAAGATTGGGTTCGGTCAATAAGAAGATTATCCGAAAAAGTAGCCCAACAACAACTAAAAATTTTAGGTTCCATTTTTCAAACTGAATCAGTTTAAAGCACAGAAAAAACAATCCTGCGAAAAGGGTCAAGAGCTTGATAAAGTCCTTCCGCTCTAAGTGATGGGAAAAGGTATAGTACAAGATTAGACAAAGTATGGTCAATATAATGGGTACTTTGTGCAGCTTCCAGTACGTACTGAGTTGGTTGGACATTGGTTTTTTCAGAGGCTTAGAACCGAAAAAGTAGTAAAATTTAATCAAATGCCCTGTTAAAAGATTCAACAGAATACGATTAAGATACTTTTAAGCTCTGGCCGTCAATGACTTGGTAAATACAAAACCAAATCCTATGAAAAGCATCAAGTGAAAGGGAAACAAACCGAAATCGTCCAAAGGAATTGCGCTATACATGCCGAAAAGAAAATAAAGCATTAGTACCGCTTCTAGAATCATGTTCGGAGAAAGTTTTTTAGTGAGATACTTATTGCCCTTCCATGAATCGGTAATATTATTCAGATTAAACTTGGGCGTACGTACAAATTCGCTGCGTTTTCCCATATGCCCTTCTAGAACTGCAATGGAGTTATGTAAGGAGAAACCCAATGCGACCGAGAAGAAAGTAAAAAACAGTTTAATATAGTCTACGAAATTATCAAAACTACTTCCTTGTATGCTCTTATAGGTGAACCAATAGCAAACGAAAAGTATAATAGTGCTCAACACGAATATTTTCAGTACTTCAAAAACGATATCGAACTGTGGGTATATCGCTTTTATGTACATTGCAGGTATACTCAGAAGCGAAACTAGGAAAACACATAGGAACATGGAGCTGTTCAGCAGGTGCATGACGCCATGAAATTTGGTCTTAAAAGATATATTCTTAGCGATAATAACGTTCCACACGCTCTTTCTGAAGTTCTCGGCTCCACCTTTGTTCCAGCGAAATTGTTGTGATCTGGCCGCACTGATAACCACCGGTAATTCTGCCGGCGTCTCTACATCTTCCAAATATTTAAACTTCCAATTCTTTAATTGGGCGCGGTAGCTCAAATCAAGATCTTCGGTAAGGGTATCTCCTTCCCAGTTACCGGCGTCGAGAATACATTTTTTTCTCCATATACCTGCCGTTCCGTTAAAATTGATGAAATGACCTTTTGCATTGCGACCCACTTGTTCTAAGGTAAAATGGGCATCGAGGGCAAAGGCCTGAATTCTGGTCAAGGTCGAATATTCGCGGTTGATATGACCCCAACGGGTTTGTACCACGCCAATTTCTGGATCTTTGAAATAAATAACGGTCTTTTTTAACCAATCGCCGGAGGGCATAAAGTCCGCGTCAAAGATGGCGATCAATTCTCCTTTGGCAATTTTAAGCCCTTCCTTCAAGGCTCCAGCCTTAAACCCTTGCCGATTTTTTCGTCGAATGTGTTCAATATCCAGTCCTGTAGCTTTCAGTGCTTTTATGCGCTCGGCAGTGGCCAAAACGGAATCGTCGGTGGAATCGTCAAGTACTTGTATTTCGAGCTTACTCTTAGGATACTCGATTTTGGCAATATTCGCCAAAAGACGTTCCATCACATATTCCTCGTTGTAGACTGGTAGTTGAATAGTCACAAATGGAATCTCCTTTGGGTCTAGAAGGTTGAATTTCGGCGCCTCTTGGTTCCGTTTTTTATAACCCAAGTAATTCACCAAAAGGTTGAGTTGGGCCAAGCTGTAAAAGAATATCAACAACAGAGCAATACTGTATATGATTAGGATAATATAAGCAATGAGTACTCCCATATTATTTAAAGCTGTATTTAAAAATCCAACCTAATATTTTTATGCCTGCAAATATACTACCTTTTACGGTCCCCGACACTTTTGAAAGGCCAATTCTTTTTTTATAACGCACTGGTACTTCGGTATATGCCAATTTATTTTTTAGGGCTTTTAATTGCATTTCAACAGTCCACCCATACGTCTTATCCTCCATCTCCAGAGTTAATAACTTGTCATACTTTATAGCTCTAAACGGTCCTAGGTCCGTAAATGTTGCCCCAAAAAGTACACGCATTAAAGCGGTGGCCAACCAATTGCCGAAAACCTGCTGCGGTGTCATACTGCCCTTCTCCCTTAGTTGCTCTACCCTAGCCCCGATTACAAGATCTTTATCATCCTCTAAAATAGGGGCCACAACTTTGTTAAGTTCTTGGGGAAAATCGGAGTAGTCCCCATCGATAAATACGATGATCTGAGGTGGTTTGGATTGCTTTGCGATATATTCCATTCCTTTTAGACAGGCATAGCCATAACCTTTTCGATTTTCGATAAGTACCGTTGCCCCGGCCGCTCTTGCATTTTCCTCCGTGCGGTCTGATGAATTATTGTTGACCACGATAATTTCAGAGACCGAATCGGGAATGTCTTTGATGACTTCAGCTATTGATTCGGCTTCATTGTATGCGGGAATGATTACCTTGATGTCTGTCATTACTTCAAATCGAGAGCTAACTTTTCGCGGCCAAAACTACTTAAAGAAAACCATACCTTCTCATTATTTGTGGTGCTTAATTTGGCCTTTGGTAAGCTTTTTAGATAGAAAAGTACATGTGTCGAAGGTATGTGGGTGATACATACGTCTTTGCTTTTTTAGAACAGCTGAGTACGTAGTTCCATTGGAATGCTATTTTTTGTTGTGATTATGTACCAACTCCATCAAATCAACGTCGTTGCCCAGTAAAACCTGCCTGCTTTCAATGCGCCCTTGTGTGGGGCCGTTTTCTAATTTGAGCACTCCCCTTGGGCAAACCGCGGAGCATATACCACAGCCCACGCAGCTTGAGCGAACGATATTTTCACCTTTCTGCGCGTACGCGCGAACATCAATGCCCATTTCACAGTAAGTAGAGCAATTACCGCATGAAATGCACTGTCCACCATTGGTGGTAATCCTGAATTTAGAAAAGAGCCTTTGCTGAAAACCCAGTATAGCGGCCATCGGGCACCCAAAACGACACCATACCCGGTTGCCGAAAATAGGATAAAAACCAGTGCCGATTACGCCTGAGAAAATACTTCCTATAAGTACGCCATACCATTGCCTTAAGGTCGCGGTCTTGAAAATGAATATATTTTGATCACCACTGAAGAAATGAAAACCGATCATGGCCATTAGTATGACAAAATAGCCTATGGCCCCATATTTTGCGTCTTTCTGTAATTGGTCACGTTTATAGATCATCGCCCAAGCAAATACTGCGGTCAAAATCACCGCTGAGCCTATTAAAAAGGTGGTTTTGGTCAACCAATATTTACTTGTATCGTTTCCCAGGTATGAATGTACCACTGCGATGGTCATTACGGTAACGAATACTACCACACTATGTACTACCCATCGTTCTATTTTCCAAGCTATCATCGATTTATCGCTAAGCTGTCGGAAGGAATCTCCCGCGGTCTCTGCGAGACCGCCGCAGCCACAAACCCAAGAACAGTACCACCTTTTTCCAAATTTATAGGTGAGAATCGGGGTAATCACAAAAATCGAAAGTACCCCAAAAATCAATAGGGCGAGCCCAATATCACCAGCATCAATGAAGCCGTTCACTCGATAACGTTCGAAATTATAATAATTCAAGGGCCAAATGTTCTTCAAATCATAATACGGTAGATCTCCATTAAGCCTTGCCATAATTTCAGGAATTATAAAGGCGAAAGCCGTCTGAAAGAACATCACGCTTACCGTTCTGATTATTTCGTAGTTGTTATGCCGATATTTCCAAATGAACTTGATGCCAAAGGCTAGTATGGCGATGGTGTATAGGGTGCCATAAACGAACCATTGACTGGCGGGATTGCCGCTGAGAAATTTACTCAAAGGGTCGAAAAGTGCTATAATACCTGTGTTCTCCCCTTCCTTGACGAGCCCGAGATATTCGGGATAAAAATAAAGCACGATATAAAAACCGGTCAGGACAATGCCGGCGACCCAGCCCCACAGTCCACGGCTGGATATCGATTTGAACCAGACCCCATCATTTTTTATTCCTTTGGAAGTATTTCCATATTGCGCAATAGTGAACCATACCACACCTGCGACGATGGCCAGTAGTGCCAGAGTGAGCCAAAAGGCCTTGTTCGGAAATTCAATATTAAAAAGGCTCAAAACCAATACACCCAAGCCAGACATGCCCAAAAGGGTGGCAAGCTTTTGAGGTGTATTTAGGGCCTTTGGCGGTTGGCCGGTAAGAGCCATACTTCGGGAAGCGTTTTTCATTTTAAATGGGTATTCGTTATGCCTATAGCGTATTTTCTGCGCACCGTAAAAAGAACGTAATTCTCTCTTTTAAGACCTCAATTGTAAAATTCGTTTCCAACTCTTTTTTTTCGGGCGTATGTCCGTCCCAAATTCCATATTGTATTTTTCGATAATATCCGATTCATAATGCCCGTAGAACTCTGGATCAAAATTGGCATCCTTTAAATGTGCTATGACGTAGTCGATTGTGCGATTTTCGGTCAGCCAAAGGTCAAATAGTTCATGTCGTAAACGAATTCCTAAGGAATTGATGCCCAAAAATTGACGGGTTTCTTTATCACAGGCAATCGTCATGCAAATTTTTTCATTGTTGTGACGCCAATGAAAATGTTGTTCCTCTTCATTTTTATGGCGTTCATTGAATACCCAACCATAGGTTTGGTATTCGATATCGAGAAACTTGGCCGAGTTGAACCAATGGCCTGGATTGTATTTCGTTTTATTTCCGCATATGGTCTGAGCCACGGTTTCGCCCATCATTCGGCCAGTATACCATACCGCTTCGACAGGCCTTCGGTGACCTATGGGCTTATGTTGTTCGGCACAGTCTCCAATGGCGTAAACGTTGGCAATATTGGTTTCGAGATAGCGATTCACTTTGACCCCCTTTCCCATGTCAATGCCAGAACCTTTTAAAAAATCGATATTTGGGGTTACGCCTGCTGTAAGTCCGACAAAGTTGCACGGTATTTCCTCTCCAGTTTCTTTGATGGTAACAGCTCTCACTTGGCCGTTTTTGTCTTCAAGTATCTCTCCAAGATTAACACCCAAACGCAAATCAATGTGATGCTCTTGTATATGCTCGTTGATCATTGCGGAATCTCCCGAAGGGAGCACTCCATTCCAGAAACTATCTTCCCTTACTAAAAAAGTTACAGGTATCTCACGGCTTCTTAGCATTTCACAGAGTTCGATACCAATGAGTCCTCCTCCTACAATTACTGCGCGTTTGCAAGTGTTGTTGTTCGGTGCATAAAGTTCTAGATTATCGAGATCTTGTTTTGAGACTAGGCCTTGAACGCCTTTAAGTTCTTGACCGGGCCAACCGAACATATTTGGCTTAGATCCGGTGGCTAATATTAGGGTATCGTAGTCAATATCATCACCTTTTTCTAAAAGTAACTTCTTTTTTTTGGGGTCTACCTTTGTTACATGGTCCTTTATGAGATTGATTTTGTTTTTTTCCCAGAAAGAATTTTCGTAGGGCTTCAGGTGATCAAATTTCATGTGCCCCAAGTAAACATACATCAAAGCGGTACGAGAGAAGAAATACTCGGTTTCAGATGAAACGATGGTGATTTTTTTGGCCTGGGCCTTTGCAAGCTTTCTAATATGTCTGGCCGCCGTTACACCCGCGATGCCATTTCCGATAATAACAATGCTTTCCATTCAGAGATTAATATACGATTAAGTCGTGAACTTTAAAAAGTCTTACTTTCGAAACGTCATTATTATTAAGAGCATAACAAAAGATTCAAGTTAATGACTTCAATCTGGACATTGAAAAAATGGGCCATACTTTAGCGAAGGTCGCTAAAGGCAGTGCATACGTTTACGTTTATCGTTTAATGGACTATCATGGCAGGCTATGCTATAGCACATTTTTGAAGGACGTCTATTTAAGGTCTCTGGAATTAGCTTATTTTAGAAGTCAAATACCATGTAAATGCTAAGGTGGGCGCTCTTTTTAATTATCTTTCTTCAATTTTCCTGTTCAGGGCAAAAACAGCCAAAAATAAACGGTGTGAGCTTGGTCGCTTCACGAGAAGAAATCGTACAGGAACATATCACCGAGGTGGCACAGATATTTGCCAATCATGCTGCGGTAATGCCATTCGGCTTTATTCGGGATACGCTCTCGCCTGAAATAATTTTTGATACGGACCGTCAATGGTATGGGGAAACCAAAAGAGGAGCGATGCAGTACATCGGACTCTTACATGACAATGGAATCGAGACCATGGTCAAGCCGCATATTTGGATCTGGAGGGGTGAATTTACGGGTCATTTGAAAATGGAAACTGAAAAGGAATGGCAAGTACTGGAGTCATCCTACGAACAATTTATTATCACCTATGCCAAAATGGCCCAAGAAACCGGGTCCGAATTATTTTGTATAGGCACTGAATTGGAACAATTTGTGAACCATCGACCCGAATATTGGAACAGATTGATCAAAAAGATACGAACGGTGTACAAAGGTAAATTAACTTATGCGGCCAACTGGGACGAGTTTACACGGGTGCCTTTTTGGAATCAATTGGATTATATAGGAATAGACGCCTACTTTCCATTGTCGGAGGCAAGAACCCCGACCATTGCCCAATTGCGTGCCGGTTGGCAAAAACATAAAAGCAAAATTCAAGAGCTTTCGGAATGGCACGGTAAACCCGTTTTGTTTACCGAATGGGGGTACCGAAGTACCGATCAGACCGCCTGGAAGCCCTGGTTGGTCGACCGTCATGAAAATGCGCCTAATATGAATGGACAGGTTAATGCTACACAGGCCATTTTTGATGAATTTTGGGATGAGCCGTGGTTCGCCGGTGGTTATGTCTGGAAATGGTTTGTTCAGCACGGGCAGGCAGGCGGAGCAGTTGATAATCGATTTACCCCCCAAAACAAACCTGCTCAGGAGGTAATCGCTCGAGTTTATAAAATGTACAAGTAGCATTTGCCTCGGGTAAAACAGTTGTGTAACTTTTATTTAGGTTTTATTATGAAATCTTTTGAAGAGATTGAAAAAATAGATGCACATGTGCATTTTAATACGGTTCGAGACCCTCTTTTTAAGTATGGGCAAGAAAATAATTTCCGTTTTCTTTCGATCAATACCGATATGCCCCTTTTTTCTTCCTTGGAAATGCAAAAAGCAACAAATTTGAGCTTGATAGAAAAACACCATAAACGACTTCATTTTGTAACTTCTTTTTCATGTGCCGAATGGCAATATGAAGGATGGCAAGAAAAGGTAATCCATAAAATCAAGAGTGATTTACAAGAGGGTGCGATAGGGGTCAAAGTCTGGAAAAATATCGGAATGGCTCTAAAAGATGGCGAGACCTATGTGTCGATAGACCATGAGCGCTTTGATCCTATTTTTAATTTTTTGGAAGAAAATGACATTGTACTATTGGGCCATATAGGCGAACCCAAGAATTGTTGGTTACCTCTTGACCAAATGACAGTTCGGTCTGATCGTGACTATTTTTCAAAGAATGAGGAGTATCATATGTATTTGCATCCCGAATGCTTGGGATACGATGAACATTTAAAGGCCCGGGACCGAATGCTTGAAAAGCACCCAAAGCTTCGGTATGTAGGCCTCCATTTGGCCAGTCAAGAATGGGATACCGATGAAGTGGCCGGTTTTTTGGATAAGTTTCCGACCGCCATGGTCGATTTGGCCGAAAGGATCTGTCATTTGCAGCACCAAGCCATTACCGATTGGAAGAAAGTACGTGCTTTTCTAATGGATTACCAAGATCGTATTATCTATGGCACTGACTGTGTGGATGAAAATACACTGACGGATAAGGAACTTGTCGAATTTATGGATGGTAGGTATCGTTCGCATTGGGAATTTTTTACAGGGCACCATACGATGACGGTTCCAAAGGTGACCGGCCAATTTAGGGCAATGAACCTGCCTCATGATGTAGTGGAAAAAATATATAGTAAGAATGCGATCAATACGTACGGTATTTGAATAGGATGTTGGTACTTAGATAGTCCAATACTTTTCAAATTCTTCTCTAAAGGCCAAGGTTTCCATCGACTCCATTCGATCGATAAACAGGATTCCGTTGAGATGATCCAATTCATGTTGCGCCACAATGGCTGAAAACCCGTCCAGTTCTATTTCAAAAGTAGTACCAGTTCTATCAAGGCCTTTCAAGGTAATGCTTCTGTGCCGTTCCAATCTGCCGCGAAGCCCCGGAATCGATAGGCAACCTTCCCAACTTTCTGTTTTTTCAGGAGATCTCTTTATGATTTCTGGATTAACAACAACATACAGAGGAAAGTTCGCTTTGTTGGGATATCTCGGATTTTCTTTCATTTCCATGGCGAAAACACGGTCTAGAATTGCTACTTGTGGGGCGGCAATACCGGCCCCCTCTTCATGTCTCATAGTGGCTATCAAGTCGTCTATAAAACATTGAAATTCTTTGGAGTGCAGCCGTTCCTTCGATACGGTGTCGGATTTATTGCGCAATAGGGGGTGCCCCAGTTTTATAACCTCAAGAACTGCCATTTTTCATCATGCTTTTTGGGTTTAAGGGCCTTAGTTTTCTAAGCTCACTATGTTTTCTGTCTCTATTCGAGATAACTCCTTGAGCTTTCCGTTTTCAAAAAGTTCGGATAGTTCATGTAAGGGGGTGCCTAAAGAAGCTTCGTAGTTGATATAATCCTGAAACCGAATACCGTCAATAGTTCTTGGTTTGTAGGCACTTCGAAAACGTACTCCTCCACCATTCGTTTCGTAACTGTAGGCCAAATAGTCCATTGTATGGGTTTCCGTATTGAACCAATAGAGAAACTCGTCATTATGGTCATTTCCACCACCGATTCGGTCAAAGTTTACGCCTACCATATCATAGTTTTCACCTTTTATCGATGTTTTTCCAATATAGGTTTTATTAACGGCCTTATCGTTTAATTTATAAGGTAAAAGTGCAAAATAAATGACTGAATTTAGTGCTTCGCTGTATTTAGTCACATCTTTTTTGGAGAGGGCTACTTCGGTATCGTTAACAAAGCGTTTGAAGGTGCCGCTATTTAGAATATCGGTAATTTGAGTTCCACGCTCTGAAGATGTGACCGTATATTTAAAATTACCATTGTTGTTGCGAAATGTATATTTTTTCTTTCGGAATTCAAACGAATAAAACGCATTATGATAACGTTCACCACCATGAGCCTCGATGGCCTCATTGACCACTGAATCAGCTTTTTTCATTTTGCTTGATTGGGTCGACTGCTCCGACTTCTCTTCCATATCGGTATTCGTCTTGGTTTTTTTACTCTCACTAAGGCATGAGGTTAGCAAGAACAATGTCATCAAGAATAAATAGTAGATGCTTTTTTTCATCTGCATAATTTTATCGTTTTGTAGTGAGCGCATGTATTTGGTTTCCAAAATCCTTTTAAGTCGATCTATTTTTAACCCCTCAATATATAAATTTAGATTTCGAAGATACCCCGAGGAGTTTTTAGAGTGGCCTTTAAACTTATTTCTTTTGATTTTATTAGCTGTAATTCCAATCCGAGCGCTTCAAAGAGTTCAACAAATTGGTCGGGGTTGGGATGCGTTCCATACAGTTCGATTAGTTCACAACCCATTTCTGGCATTACATCACAAGGATGTGTTGCAGAACTGCTCCAATCGATTGCGAAAGGAATCAATTCAACCTCAGGTACAGCAAGAGGTACCAATAATTGCCATGTGAGCTCCGAACCGTTCGCAGTGACCCGACTCCCTTCCGCTATCGTGCCCATATGCTCGTGATGCCGCAATATGATTTTACGATCTTCTTGCAACTTTTGGGAGCGTATAGCCCAACGTGTTATTTGATTTCTGGACAGAATGTCTACCCCCATCCACCTGGGCGGCAGAATATCTTGATTGTGATGGTCTGAAGCAAGTAATTCGAGATATGTTCGGTCATTTAGTTTGACCAATGCGTTTTTCGTACCTTGGGTTCGGTGATAACCACCAAAAATAGGGCAAACGCCAAATTTTTCTTGAAAATTTGAGACAGCCTTGTCCAAATGCTGCACCGCAAATACAATATGGTCTATTGGTCTCTTAATACCTATTAATTTACATCTCCGTTGACAAAGGTATTTGAATGTTTTATAGCATACAATTCATGCGTATATTTTGCACATAAACTGTTGACTAAATCGTTAACTAAATTTTCTGAGCCCTGGTATTATTCATTAGGTGTTTTTTATTTTTGTAACAATGATCTGCCGATTAGGCATTGTTTTTGATTTAAGGATTAGAGTTAGTTTATAGTTTTGTTTCACATGTTTTTACATCGGTTTCGCGTACTACTTCTGAGTGGATTCATTATGGGAATGGCATTTTCCTCATATGGTCAAGACTCTGTCCAAGTCGTGGTCGCCGAAAGGGGAGACGGTATTCTCTCATTATTGAGGAAGCAAGGCGTCAACCCGTATAAGCACTATGACGACTTTATTGCGATGAACATGGATAATCTTCGTGATAGTATTCATCTATATGAGGGTCGCAAGTATCGTATTCCGACCGCGCCTCTCGATACTGTCGATGTCGTTGATTCCCTTCATAAAAAATCGAAGGAAATCAAAACAGTGGAAGGAAAGCAATACGCTATTTTCGGTAAAGAACATGCCACGGTTATTCCTAAGAGTGAAAACCTTAAAGGAGCTGTGTACTATTTGGTTTCAGGCCATGGAGGACCAGACCCCGGGGCTATGGCAAATTACGCTGGAAAAATGATTACGGAAGATGAATATGCCTATGATATTACCTTACGTCTGGCCAAAGAACTTATAGCCCATGGGGCCTTGGTATATATAATTATTCGCGATGAGAATGATGGAATACGAGATGGTCGAATTTTAGAAATCGATCATGATGAGGTTGCCTATCCAAACGAGGTGATACCTTTAAATCAAGTGGCCCGTTTAAAACAGCGTGTCGATATCGTAAACGACTTATACCGAAAAAACAAGGGGCGCTATCAGCGGCTGATCGTTACCCATGTTGACAGTAGAAGCCAAGGTCAGAACATCGACGTGTTCTTTTATCACCATAAAAAGAGCAAAAATGGTAAAAAATTGGCCGAGAGCATTCATAGGACCTTTGAAAAAAACTATAAAAAGTATCAGCCCAATCGCAATTATTCGGGTACTTTCGAAGACCGTACTTCGTTGTACCTTGTAAAGAAGACCCACCCCGCCATGACCTTTATTGAGGTGGGTAACATTCGCAACAAGAAAGACCAACGCCGTATCTTGGATGCCGATAATCGTCAAGCATTGGCAAAATGGATTTCAGAGGGCATACTCCTTGATCACGAAAGTGGTGAAATAGGGCCGCTGCGTTAAGTGCTGATATTACGCTTGTAATAGTCGTATAACTGATCAGGGCCTTCACCCCTGAAGTTTTTTAGATGTATCATCCCGAAATGATATTGTAGTTTAACTATGCCCGTTTTCTTATATCTCCTTGCGGAAGTTCGAACGCGCCAGGGCAATACCTTGAAAGTAGTGATTTTATATAATCTTCCTATAAATTCTACATCTTCATAGATTGTATAGGCTTCGTTAAAGCCTTTGGCATCCCTGAAAATTCGGGTCGTGACGAATAGCGATTGATCCCCGCCGCGACAAAGAAGATAGTTCAGGCGCGTAAACCAAGCGAAGAATTTCAAGAACGGACTGGCACTTTCAAATTGCATTCGAAAACAACCAGCTTGTGTATTTGGCTTTATAGCTTCTACGATATGCGCCCCGAATTTCTTTGGCGGTAAGGTATCAGCATGTAAAAAATAAAGAATATCTCCCGAGGCATAACGCGCACCATAGTTCATTTGTCGGGCACGACCCTTATCGCTATGTAGCATGACTACATCGAATTCGCTCGCGATCTGGGGTGTGCGGTCATGGCTTCCCCCGTCGACCACAATAATTTCTTGAAGATTATCACGGTCTGCCTCCTGTTGCAAATAACGAAGTAACGATCCTAGTTTTTTCTCTTCGTTGAAGACCGGAATGATAACGCTTATTTTTAATGAAGATCGATTTGCCATATAAAACACTAACAGCAGCCTCCACCGTTATAGTGCCAAGTGCTTTCACTAATATGTATTTCAGGATTGGATTTTGCGAGTGCGGCCGCCGTTTTATCACAAACGGCCAAAGGTTGGTTTTGCATCAAAACGTGCCCTAGGCCATCGTCAAAATAGGGCTCGTCGCCGTAGTAAATCGCTGTTTTTCCAGTAAAAACACAGGGGCCATCACTAGGCATAGGGTCTTTTATGGCGGCAATTTCGATAGATTCAATAAAAATAAGCTTATCGGTCGGATAATGGTTCGGTGAGAGTACCCGATATGACTTTCGAGCCCTAATTTCTATCGTTCCGAAACCAGCATCGGTCAAAACCTTAATATAATCTTTTAGAGGTATGCTTCCGCTAAGGCATTGGGCCCTTAATCTATCATCGTTCCTTAGGGTATCGTTCATAGGTTGTTCACAAATGGGGTCGCTCATCACTAAACGTCCATGAGGTTTTAAAACACGGTACATTTCGCCGACCGCTTTTTTGAGATCGTCAATTTTGAAGATATTGAAGAGGCAGTTCTGGGCTGCAACATCGATACTTTCATCCTTTACTGGAAGGTGCAAAGCATCCCCTTTGACGAGGTCTACAAACTCACTATTGAACCAATCGTTTTCTTCTTCTGCAATACGGAAGTTTTTTCGTGAGGCTTCGAGCATCTCATCGACGACATCGATACCAATGACCCCATGCTTTTGCCTTGAAAAATACGCAAACTGCAAGAGTTCCATTCCCCCTCCGACCCCGACATACAAAACTTTCGGGTTGTTGACCAAATCTTGGGCAGACACTGTGCTGCCACAACCATAGTTCATTTCTTGCATTATTTTCGGAACGGAAAGGCCAGGAAATTGCCAAATGGGGTTGGTCGTACAGCATAACCCCACATCAGGGGTCAGGGCAGCTTCTTTATAAAGGTCGTTCGTGGCTTCTAAATAACTCATGGGTTTTTATATTTTTTTAATCAATTCTTTGAACAATTTCACCATTTTGGGTTCTGTCTTGGAGGCAATTTCTATTATTTCTTGAATATTTACCGGATCGAGGTGGTCGGGGTCACATTCATCCGTTAAAACGGATACGGCTACGATGGGTAGTCGTAAATGATTCGCAACAATTACTTCGGGTACCGTGCTCATTCCCACTGCATCGGCGCCAATAATTTTGAGCATTCGGTATTCGGCTTTGGTCTCAAGCTGCGGACCTACCACGGAAGCATAGACACCTCGATGCAGCTTGATATTTTCACTTTTGGCTATATCAATTAATTTTCCACGTAGGTTAGGGTCATAAGGTTCGGCCATATCGGTAAAACGGTCCCCGAATTTACCTACCCCCTTAAAGGCCAGAGGTGAGCCGCCCTGAAGGTTTATATGATCTTCGATCAACATCATGTCGCCCTTTTTAAAGCTGAGGTTTACGGCACCGGCAGCATTGGAAATAAATAGCTTTTGTATGCCCAATTGATGCATCACCCGAATGGGGTATGTGACATCGATAAAATCATAGCCCTCATAGAGGTGAAAGCGCCCTTGCATTACGACCACTTTTTTGTTTTCAAGCGTACCGTAGAGAAGTTTTCCAGAATGGAACTCAACGGTAGCCAATGGGAAAAATGGGATATGATTATAATGGGCTTCGATGGAATTTTCGATTTCATCGGCTAATTTGCCCAAACCGGTACCCAATACAATGCCGATTTCGGGTTTGTCGAACCCTTTGCTTTGTAGATATGCGGTAGACTCATCAAGTTGTTTCTGCGTCATTCTTGTTAGTATTTAAAAATGGTTTAAAAGCGTCATTATTTTTAATGTCTTCGAACCGGTCCACATCGTTTCGTAGTGCTAAAATAGCATGCTTTTCGTGCTGTAGGTCGCCAAGGGTGTCCTTAAGAACGGTAGGTGAGCCCCACGATTTGTGATGAAACAGGTCGGGTTTTAAAAACTTCATTCCTAAGAGGTAGTAGCCCCCGTCTTCGGCAGGTCCCACAACAAAATCATGGTCTTCTAGTCTTGCAAATGCTTCCTCGATATCGGCTTGACTCAAGTCGTAAAGGTCGCTTCCGATTACAATGATTTTATCGAATCCTGATGAAAAACCCTCTTCGAAGGCATGGGCCATTCGAAGGCCCAAATGAGCTCCGACCTGAAGTCTTTTATCATAAAATTGCGGGCTCCATATATCGTTTTCCCATATTTCCTCCGAATACCAGACTTGTTTAGCTACATTTAGATTTTTGGTGATGGAGACGGTATGTTCGAGAAGAAATTTGTAAATGTTCAAAGCCGTTTTATCACCAACTGTATTGGCTAACCGGGTTTTGCATTTGCCCAATTGTGGATTTCGGGTAAAGATGAGTAATAAGTTCTTTGAAACCAGGTTCATATAATTTACCGAAGCGGCTTCTTTATAGTTACTTTTGGAAAGAATAATGCTCAAGAAACAGGGGGTTAAAAGGTTATTTGAACGAATTTGCTATTAGTCAAAGGTTGGAGGGACAAAACCAATGAGGCATATGTGGTTCTTCTGTTTTTAGGATTGGTCGGTAATTTCTGACATATCATACACTTTGTTCCCTTTTTTCAGGAGTCTGCCCCAACGTTTGTTGTATGCATGTATATTTTCTGTTTCATTTCCTTCGGAATCATAGACAGGATATCCCCTATTTTTCCATTCAAAAATACCGCCATATAAATTCCTTACCTTGGTAAAACCCAATTTGATCAGTTTTTTCCCGATATTTTCAGAGCGTATGCCAATCGAACAATACACGACGATTTCCTTTGATTTATCCTTGATCTGTTCCGTTAAGGCCTCAGGATTGAAATCTTCGTAACCTACCCAAAGGGCGTGTTTAAGATGGCTTACCAGATACTCTTCCTTTTTACGCGTATCCAAGACCAGTAAATTTTTCCTTTTTTGCAGTTCTTCAACTTGTATGTAGGGTACATTTCCCCTATTAAGCCTATCTAGGGTACGATCGAGGTTGTTTTGCGCTTGGGTAACCGATAAAAAACCTACGATTAGTACCACGCTGAAAAAAAATTGCATGAGCTTGCTTATTATATGTGATAAAGATACTATTTTAAGGAATCATTGTCCGGTTTGATGAATCGACCATAAAATTTTTATGATGGATTTTAATAAAAACTATCACCTACTACTTTTGGTTTTTACGGTTCTTATATCCTGTAAAAATATTCAAGAAAAACAACTATCTGTGAAACAGGGAACAACTACTGCCGATTCTATGGAGAAGTATAGGCCCCAATACCATTTTTCGCCTAAAAAAATGTGGATGAACGACCCCAATGGTATGGTCTATCATGAAGGGGTGTACCATCTTTTCTATCAATACTATCCAGAAGACAACGTATGGGGTCCGATGCATTGGGGGCATGCCGTTAGCAAAGACTTATTACGTTGGGAGCCTAAGCCAATAGCCCTGTACCCTGACGGGCATGGCTATATCTTTTCGGGCAGTGCCGTGGTAGACAAAGACAACACCTCGGGTTTCGGCACTAGTGAAAACCCGCCATTGGTGGCCATTTTCACCTATCACAATGCGCAAGCCGAAAAAGAAGGAAGAAGCGATTACCAGACCCAAGGTATCGCCTATAGTACCGATAATGGGGAAACATGGACGAAATATGTAGCTAACCCTGTTATCCGGAATGCGGAAGAAAAAGATTTTAGGGATCCGAAAGTGATGTGGCATGAGGCCTCGGGAAAATGGATTTTGACATTGGTCGCCGGCGACCATGCCCAATTTTATGGTTCGGATAATCTGAAGGATTGGGAGTTGCTCGGCAAATTCGGTGAGAACCAAGGTGCCCATGGAGGCGTTTGGGAGTGCCCCGATCTATTTCAGTTGAACGTTCAAGGCACGGAAGAAAAGAAATGGGTTCTATTGATAAGCATCAATCCTGGAGCCCGAACGGAGGAAGCGGCACCCAATATTTCATCGGTGATTTTGATGGAAAAAAATTCAGTTCCGACCAAAAGGAAACCCGTTGGTTAGATTGGGGAACGGATAATTATGCCGGGGTTACATGGAACAACCATCCGAGCAAAGAAACTATTTTCATAGGGTGGATGAATAATTGGATGTACGCCAATCAAACACCGACATCCAACTGGTGCGGTGCAATGACCTTGCCTCGAAAATTGAGTCTGCGCAAAGCGAACGGTCGATACCAGTTGGTCAATTATCCTCTTGCTACGTTGGAGGACCTCACTGTATCTAAAATTAAATCTAATATTTCTCTTGAAGGGGGAGCCCTTGAAACAAGGGTAATCGACGGTTTGAACCAATCTGAAATTCGTTTCGAAACCTCTGCGAGGGCTTTTCGTTTGTCTTTGGGCAATAGCCAAAAAGAAGAGGTCATACTTACCATGTCTTTGGATGACGAATAGTTTTCCCTTGATCGTAGCCGTTCGGGGCAGGTCGATTTCCATACAGCTTTTGGCACTGTTCAAAAAATGGAAGTTTCTCATCTGCTTGGAGCTTATGAAGTTCGCATTTTGGTGGATAGCTCTTCCATAGAAATTTTCGTAAATAAGGGGGAATATGTAATGACGGCCCAACTTTTTCCAAATGCACCCTATACCGATTTGACGTTTGAAAACTTAGGCCGGGAAGCTATTCAGCTTAAGGATTTTGAAATAAGCGGAGTAGAAGGAATTTGGTAAGCTTTATTCTCGATTAAGTCCGATTCTCTGTGATAGCTTTATTCTTTATCCCATCAAGACAAAATCATCTTACGGGCTTTTTTCATGAGACGCTCCTTTTCTTTAAGGCTTCGCTCCAAAGGTAATTGTGCCAAACCGATCATACGCCGCATAATTTCGATTCCTGCTACCTGAGACATCAATTGCAGATCGGCCTTCCCTTGATATGCGGCGTAAATACGCCCTAAATGACCTTTTTTTCCAGTGGCCATGATGATATGTGCAGCCAAAACGCCAAGGTCGAATTCCGGAAAACCTAAAAAGGCAAATTCAGGATCGATAACATACAGGTTTTCGTTCTCGGTCATCCAACTTCCAGGGTAGTAATCACCTTGTATTAAAACATTACCCGGCGAAAGATATTTCTGGCCAACTTTTTCAACAATGCCTCTTATGGCCTTGTCGTTTACAAAATGGGTGGCAAGTTCTTGAAGCCCAGGTTGAATATCGTTTAACGAAAGATCATTTTCCCTTAAAAAAGGTTGTACGAAGATATGGTCATGGTTTAAAAGCCTCATTTCCATATTATCGGGAAAATCACCATGCGTTTTTCTTCGGTGTATGACGCCGAGAATGAATATCAACCGATCGAGATGTGGCGCCGTAATGTCCTTGTTTTTATAAATAAGGGTCATGTCATCGCAGTGACCCAGATCTTCGAGTAGCAATAGATATTCGTTGGCGTCGTACCCTAATATTTTTGGAATATGGGCGCTTACCGCATTATCTCGTACCGTTTGATAAAATTTTTTCTCTACGGCAATACGATCTAAAGGTGCTTTGATATGAGGGTATTTTCGAACGAAGGGGCGTGATTGTTTGAGTATAAAGGAACGTTCGTTGGTAACGATGCGCAATACCACATTCATATTACCTTCGCCGGCTTTTTCAACAGTGAGTACTTTTTCCAAGGGGTTAATCCATTCCCGACCCCGAAGATGATTTTGGATTTGTAGGGGAGTTGTCGTAGTATCGATTGCGGTCAAAACAACGTTTTTGCGCAATATAATTCACAAACAGTTAAAATTCCTTATGACATGATGATTTTTTCTGATCCTGTATGAGTACTATTACAGGGGTTGGGTATTTTACGGACTGTGGGTAAATAAACTGGGGTTCTCATATGACTTTTGTGAACTAAATTAGCTCGATGATGACACGGCGGTAATAGTGTTGGAGGAGAAGCCGTATGGTAGAGACAAAAAAACCCGCGAAAAGCGGGTTTTTTTGTGGTGCCTCCAGGAATCGAACCAGGGACACATGGATTTTCAGTCCATTGCTCTACCAACTGAGCTAAGGCACCATCCCTTTAAGGGGCTGCAAATATAATTTCAAATTTGCGATATCCAAACAAAACCTTGAAAAAAAGATGTTTGTTTTTTAGTATTTTTTAATCTTTGCTCTATGAATCTGATAATAGACGCGGGAAATACATTGGTCAAGCTGGCCGTGTTCGACAAGAATAAGCTTGTTTTTTTGCAACAGGCCAAAACGAAACATGTATCAAGGCAGGTGAAGGAAATATGTGACCATTATCCCGGAATTGGTCATAGTATCATTTCATCGGTCGGTAACCTTGATCGCAAGGTGCTGGCCGTACTTGCCATATTTTCGGAGGTTCACGAATTGACGCCCCATTCTTCGGTACCTTACAAAAATTCCTATGCCACTTCGAATACATTAGGTGTAGACCGAATGGCGTTGGCCACTTCGGCGTTTTACCATAATCCCAAAGGCAATACCCTAGTAATCGATGCGGGTACTTGTGTTACCTATGACATGGTCAATGATATTGGCGAGTATCTCGGAGGTGCTATTTCACCGGGTCTTAATATGCGCTACAGGGCGTTGCACGAACAAACGCAAAACCTGCCCCAGCTTACACCGGACTACCCCATCGATATGATCGGGAATACCACAGACCGTTGCATTCATAGTGGGGTGGTCAACGGTATTTGCTACGAAATTGATCGTACAATTGATCTCTACAATACGCGTTTCACAGATTTAACAGTTATTTTAACAGGGGGTGACGCCCAATTTTTGTCTAAACGGCTAAAAAATACCATATTTGCGGATTCCAAATTTCTCCTTGTAGGATTAAATTATCTGTTGGAATACAACAAGCACTAAATGATCAGAAAAATAGGTTTTGTAATAGCGTGTCTTACCACCTTTGGTTCGTACGCTCAAGACGGTACGATTTCTCCATATTCTTATTTTGGCTTAGGTGATATAAGGGCCTCTGGTACGGTCGAAAACCAGATGATGGGAGGTATAGGTATGTATGCCGACAGTATACATGTGAATCTGCAAAACCCGGCCGCCTATAGTCAATTGGGAGTGCAGTTCGGAGAGGATTTTGGAATTACTACCTATACGGCGGCAATCTCACACAAAGAATCTCGCCTAAAAAGCTATACCGAACAACAAAGCAGCGCTGTCACGAATTTGGAATATCTGGCCATTGGCTTTAGTCTAAAAAAAGGTTTGGGCCTTGGTTTTGGCATAGCACCCTATACTTCAGTAGGATATAATTTTGTAGATCAAACCTCCGACGGTCGCATCACTACATTGTACACGGGTGAAGGGGGACTCAATAAACTCTATCTTTCCTTAGGCTATGAATTCGCCAAAAATTTGAGTGTGGGTGTGACGGCCAATTATAACTTTGGTACTATTGAAAGTTTACGTATACAAAGTGTCGAGAATGTGCAGTTTGGGGCAAAGGATGAAAGGTCTTCGACAATTAATGGTATCGACCTTAATTATGCTTTGAGTTATTCGCCCGCCCTAAATAAAGATCATACGCTTTTTACTTCCCTGCGCATAAATACACAGGCCAACTTGTCCGCTAGAAATACCAAACGCATAGGTTCATATGATGTGAACACCGCTCAAGACATAGAGGTTATTGATGTAAATCTTGCTGCGGTGGGGCTCTACGAGACGGGGGTTAAGATTCCAACAACGACGACTTTAGGCGTCGGTTATGGCAAAAATATGAAATGGTTCTTAGGTGTTGAATATAGTTTTCAAAATCTTGGCGACTATACCAACGACTTTCTAAAGATTGAAGGCGTGCAATATCAAAACGCCAGTTCATATGCCTTAGGTGGTTTTTATACGCCTGATCGCAATTCATTCAGCAGCTATTTCAAAAAGATAACGTATCGAGCCGGTCTGCGCCTTCATCAGACGGGCATGGTCGTCAACGAGAAAGATATTAATGACTTTGGCATAACTTTTGGACTAGGCCTACCTCTAGGTAACGGACTTTCAAATCTCAACTTAGGTTTTGAGTTGGGGAAAAAGGGTACCACTGCCGCCGATTTGGTCGAAGAGAGTTACTTCAAAGTCAATGTAGGTCTGTCTTTGAACGACCAATGGTTCAGAAAGAGAAAAATTAATTAATAAAAATTTAGTACATTAACCGCTTTAAACCATAAAATGAAATGAAAACGAAAATTTACTTCACGGCGATGATGCTTTTAGGGTACATGGGAGTAAGTAATGCCCAGGCCCAAAACCCGGAATGTATGACCAATTTATCAATCTATGTCGAACATGCAAAGGTGAAAAATTACGAGGCCGCATATACCCCATGGAAAATGGTGTATGAGACTTGTCCTGAAATTAACCGTGCCAATATCATATATGGTGAACGAATTTTGGCCGATAAGATAGAAAAGTCTTCGGGGGCGGAAAAGGAGGCTCTGATAAAAGATATGCTGACACTATATGATAATAGTGCCAAATATTTCCCTAAAAAATACTCACCGGCTACAGTAGCTATCGACAAGGCCCTGTTTATGTATGAGAATAAAATGGGTTCCGATCAAGAGCTTTATGAAATGTTGGATAAGGCCTTTCAGGAAGATCCGGGCAATTTTAAAAATCCAAGAGCACTATATCTATATTTTTCAAGTTTGGTAGACCTTCATGGCGCAGGTAGCAAAGATTTGCAAGAAGTCTTCGATGTATACGATAATGTAACTGAAAAAATCGAGGAAGAGAACCAACAATTGACCGATATAATTACGCAATTGTTGCCAAAAGATTCAACGGGTACCATCACAGCAAAAGAAAAGAGAAAGTTGAAGGTAGCGACAACTAATTCAGAGTCTTATGGTAAAATTGCAGGAAGTGTCGATTCGAAATTAGGAGCCTTGGCCGATTGTGATAATCTTATCCCTTTGTATGAAAAAAGCTTTGAAGAGAAAAAAGGTGATATTACTTGGGTAAAGCGTGCGGTCGGTAGAATGTTCAACAAAGAGTGCACCGACGACCCTTTGTTCAGAAAGCTTTTTGAGGCCCAATTGGCTTTGGAGCCCTCAGCAAGTGCTTATCTCTACGGAGGCACATTGAAACAAAAATCGGGTGATAGTAAGGGTGCTATTGATGACTTTAACAAAGCCGTGGAATTGGAAACAGATCCTTATAAGAAGTCTGACATCCTATACAAAATCGCTACCATTGTCAGAAGAACCAGCAAGTCTCAAGCGAGAAGTTATGCCCAAAAGGCTATTAACGCCAACAAGGCGAATGGCAAAGCCTATCTTTTGATTGCCAACCTATATGGTAATAGTGCCAACGATTGTGGTAGTACGCCTTTTGAAAAGCGAGCTATTTATTGGAAAGCAGCTGACATGGCGCGTCAGGCGAGTCGAGTAGACCCGGCGCTTAGCGGGCGTGCCAATCAAGCGGCGCAAAGCTATGCCGAAAGAGCACCCTCGAAAACCGATATCTTTAACGCGGGTATGGCGGGTAAGAAGGTATCTTTCAGCTGTTGGGTTGGCGGTAGCGTAACGGTTCCTAACCTGTAGCATAACAATGCCTTACGGAAATCATTACAGGAGTATAGCCATGATGTTAGTCATGGCTATACTTTTTTTTTCTTGTACCGATACCTATAAAAGGTCTGGCCAAGAGAAGATTCCTTTGGTATTTCCTGGTGGCATTGCCGAAAACTTCACGTTGACCTTTACCAAGGCCAAAAAGAATGTCGAAACTCAGGATTCGGCCGCTACAAGGGTTGTCGCCGTACTCAAGAGTCCTTTACATCATATTTATGACAATTTAGAATTTCCGTATCGCACTTTTCCTGAAGGTTTGGTTGTTGACTATTTCAACGATAATGGTGAAAAAAGTATCATTAAGGCCGATTACGCAATACTGTATTCTGCTACAAATATTATCGACTTACAGGGCCACGTAGTTATTGAAGGTCATGACGGTAAAAAATTGGAAGCCCCTCAAATGTTCTGGGATCAAGAGGACGATTGGATTTTTACACAAGAAAAGTTTAAGTTTACCAATCCGGAAGACGGTACCATAATGGACGGGGAGGGCATGGACTTCAATAAAAACCTAAGTTTTTTTAATGCCCATAAGACGTATGGTTTAATGACAATAAGGGAAACGAACAATGATAAAGATTCTTAGATATACCGAATATCTCTATTTAGCCGTATTTTTTTTCTCGATGTATCGTGTATACACCGATTGGAACATCGACCGCCAAGGAACCTATCTTTTCATATTCTTTGCCCTGGTATCGATAGGAATGTTTTTTTTCCGTAGAAACTATCGCAAGAAGTTCGAGCAGCGAAGGCGCGAAGACGAAAAGTAATTAGTGTATTTTGGAAGCCTCGATAATCATTATTGTTCTGTCCCTATTGTTTTCCGCCTTTTTCTCGGGCATGGAAATTGCCTTTATTTCAGCCAACAAAATTCATATTGAAATCGAGAAAAAACAAGAGGGCTTTTTGGCGAAGGTATTGACACGGCTTACGAAAAGGCCTTCAAAGTTTATTGCCACCATGCTGATTGGCAATAATATTGCGCTTGTGATTTACGGGCTTTTTATGGGGGAGCTTCTTATGTATTGGTTTCAAGGAATGCTGCCTGTATCCAATGGGTTCCTACAGATCTTATTGACCGATTTTAGTCTACTCACACAAACCGTAATATCGACCTTGGTAATTTTACTCACTGCCGAATTTTTACCTAAAGTACTGTTTCAGATTTATTCCAATACCTTACTAAAAGTATTAGCCATACCGGCCTATTTTTTTTATCTCGTATTTTCCTTTATATCCGGTTTTGTGATATGGGTCTCAGATTTTATTTTACGTACCTTTTTTAAAACAAACGGGGATGAAGTGCAGCTTTCTTTTAGTAAAATAGAACTTGGCGATTATATTACCGAACAGATGGAAACCGTTGAAGAGGAAGATGAGGTGGACTCGGAAATTCAGATTTTTCAGAATGCACTTGAATTTGCAGCTGTGAAGGCTCGGGAAGTCATGGTGCCCCGAACAGAAATCGTGGCCGTTGAACTGCACGAAACACCCAAGAATCTTGCTAAACTGTTTACCGAAACAGGTCTTTCGAAGATTTTGATCTACAAAGATACCATTGACAACATTATAGGCTACGTGCACTCGTATGAGCTTTTTAAAAAGCCTAAAACGATTAAGAGCATTCTATTGCCCGTGGAGTTCGTACCGGAGACCATGCTTATACAGGAAATATTGAACGTGCTTACCAAAAAAAGAAAAAGTATCGCCGTAGTCCTTGACGAATATGGAGGTACATCGGGCCTGATGACCGTTGAAGATATTGTGGAAGAACTTTTTGGTGAAATAGAGGACGAACATGACACTACAGATTTAATCGAGGAACAGATCGATGAGACCACCTATAAGTTTTCGGCCCGACTTGAAGTCGACTACCTGAATGAAACCTACAAGCTAGAATTACCCGACAGTGAGGAATATGAAACACTTGGAGGGCTTATCGTTAATGAAATGGGGGAAATACCCGAACAAGATTCCGAAGTGCAGATTGAAAGCTTTCGATTTAAAATATTAGAGGTTTCCAACACTAAAATCGATTTGATACTTCTACAGCTACTTGAAAAGTATTAAATGAAGTCGATAGGTTTCGTTCTACGGTCAGCTGATTGTAGTTTGATTCTGAGCAAAAGAACCACTTACTTATAATTCACCTAGTACTTGTGTTTTACCCTTTGTTTTTCAAAAGAAAGTGGTAATTTTGCAAACTGATTTAAAAACCCGAACATGGCAATTTTAGAGAATATTAGAAAACGAACTACGGTACTTATACTCATTATAGGTTTGGCCCTCTTTGCATTCGTAATTTCAGGGGTGTTCACCAATGGTGGTCTTAGTGGCGGAAAGGTGGGTTCAAGTATCGCTGAAATCAATGGAGAAGAAATTCCAATCAACGATTTTAGACAGAAAGTGGATATAGCCACAAGAAGATCCGGTCCGACCAGCACAACGATGCAGACCGTGAACCAGGTGTACGAGCAAGAAGTTCGAAATGCCATTTTGGGCCAGCAGTTTGAAGATTTAGGGGTCGATATTGAGCAAGATCAAATACTGAACTATATCGGTTCTATCCCTGGGTATTCCCAGAGTCCCCAATTTTTAAATGAAAACGGTGTTTTCGATCAAAATAAATTCAGAAACTTTATTGCCGATTTGAAGGCCAATAATCCTGCGCAATATGATTTGTGGCTGCAAGATGAGCAGTCGATCATTCAGACGGCAAAACAACAAACTTATTTCAATTTGATTAAGGCCGGGGTAGGGGCGACCTTGAAAGAGGGGGAGTTTGACTACCGTTTGGCAAACGATAAAATGGATATCAAATACGTGAGGGTGCCCTATACTTCTATTCCCGATTCTACGATAACCGTATCGAAAAACGATATAGAGACCTATATCAAAAATCATAGGGAAGAGTTTAAACAAGATCCAGCCCGAGATATCCAATTCGTTTATTTTGAAGAAAAGCCCTCTGCCGGGGATGAGAAGGCCGTCGAAGATGAGCTGCTGAATCTATTGAACAATAATGTCGAGTATAATGCACAGACCGACAAAAACGATACCGTTTTAGGATTTAGGGAGACCAAAAACATGGAGGCTTTTCTAGACCGTAATTCCGATATTAAGTTTGATACGATCTACAAATCGAAGAGGGAACTTCCGGCCAAGTTCGCCGATACCCTAGCAACGTTGGAAGTAGGAGAGGTTTTTGGTCCTTACAGGGATGGTGATATGTTCAAGGTTTCCAAAATGATGGACAGAAAATCAAATGGTTCTGTGAAGGCCAGCCATATTCTCATCGGGTATGAAGGGGCCGAAAGACCAAACCCTAATGTAACCAGAACCAAAGAAGAGGCCGAGGCAGAGGCAAAGCGGTTATTGGCCGAAGCGCGTAAGGATGAGACAAAATTCGTGGAGTTGGCCAGGGACAACTCAGATGGTCCTTCAGCTCAGAACGGAGGAGATTTAGGTTATTTTCAAGAGGGTAGAATGGTTCCTGAATTTAACGATTTCGCTTTTCAGAATTCTGTCGGTACCATCGGTATGGTAGAGACCGATTTTGGTTTTCACATTGTTAAGATAGACGACAAGGAGGATGTTTTTCAAATCGCCACCTTGGCACGTGCCATTGAGCCGTCGGAAGAAACGATCAACACCTTGTTTACCGAGGCAACTAAATTTGAGATGGAATCTGTCTCTTCCGATAAGGCCTTTTCTGATTTGGCAAAGGAAAATGATTATGTGGCCCGTCCCGTGAATCAAATAAAGGCGACCGATGAAAACTTGCCTGGTCTAGGTCCACAACGCCCTATTGTGCAATGGGCGTTCAATGCCGATACCGAAATCGGGGATATTAGGCGTTTTGATTTAGTAGGCGGCTATGCGGTGGTACAACTGACCAAAAAATATGAAGCAGGGTTAATGTCGGTAGAAGATGCCTCTGCAACCGTGCTCCCCGAACTTAGAAAGGAGCATAAGGCAGAACAGATTATGGCATCCAACCAAGGAAAATCGCTTGATGAAATGGCAAAAGATAACAATGTTACCGTGTCCACGGCAACCGCTTTGACCGTTAAATCGCCGACCATACCGGGCTCTGGCCAAGAACCGGCGGTAGTGGGTACAGCCTACGCAATGAACGAAGGCGATACTTCTAGTTTGATAAAGGGTAATACGGGCGTTTTCAAGATAGAGCTCACGAAAAAGACAGAAGCTCCTAAATTGGATAACTATAGTACCTATGCCAGTTCCTTAAAGTCCACTAGAGAGGCGAAAGTGAATTCAGAGGTCTATAATGCGCTTAAAGATGCTTCGGAAATTGAAGATAAAAGAGCGACCTTTTACTAGAAAATGCATTGAAGATAGATTATTCCTCCCGACCGTAAGGCCGGGAGGTTTTTTTATAATACCATTTCATCAAATGGAACGATGGTGTGATATCCCTTGTTCTTAAAATAATCCCGGATAAACTCTCCATTTCCCGTAACCATAACAAAATCTCCTCCCCAGGCACCGAGACTCTTTACCAGGCCGTTATAATCTGGGAACAATGTTTCCCTTACTGTAGGAAGGTGTAATGTTTTCGATAGTATGTGCTCATGCTCCTCAAGCAATATTTCAAAATTGGAAAGCGTCGTACACTGTAGGATCTGCTTTGTTATTCGGGTAATTTCGGAAACCAATTTTCGAACGTCGAAATCCATATTTCGATAATGGGAGATACCTTCTCTACTATTTTGCTTCTTACCAAGATGGACGAAATAGACCTGTTTACTGAAAGGAGGGCGGAAATCTATTTCCTTGACCACAGGTCGGGGCTTTTTTAACTCGTAAAGAATGGGCTTTGTATGGCGGGCACAGGCGATATCGTAGCCGCTGCCTCCGAAAGAATTCCATAATAGCTTATAGGGGTCTACATCCGCCCATAGGGCAATATTATTAATGAGGGTCGATGAGGAACCAAGGCCCCAACTCGGTGGAAATTCCAACGTTGTTTCTACCGAATATCCACTTGTAGTAGCTAAAAACCTCGGGTTGTATTTTCTTGCATCCCGAAGTATTTTCAACAAGCTGTCTTCTACAGGATTCTTTCTTACAGGTTTTTTTCTTGACGACAATTCTTCAAAAGTGAGAATCGACTCGAACCAAAGATTTCCTTTTTCATCGTAGCTTTTCCATGTCAAGTGACCAGAATTGATTTTCGTTACCGATAGTGATTGGCCATAGGTCGTAGGAATCGCAAGGCTTAAGGCGCTATCGAGCACGGCATATTCACCGGTAATCAAAAGTTTTCCGTGACTGTAGAATCGTTGGGTCATTGGGAGTTTCTTAACGCCTCAAAAGCATCCACTACGGCATTGTGCGTTGCCGATTTTTTCTTGAAATGCTGAACGAGCACTTGCTTTTCAGCCTCGGTGGCCCCTAGTTGATTCAAAATATTCATTAGGTGCATTTTCATATGCCCTTCTTGAATGCCTGTAGTTATCAAAGAGCTAAGAGCGGCAAAGTTTTGGGCTAGCCCCGCAACCGCGACAATTTTCATTAGGTCCTTGGCAGAAGGGTTATCTAATATTTCGAGCGCAAGTTTGACCAATGGGTGTAAGCTTGTCAGTCCGCCTACAGTTCCAAGAGCGAGCGGAATTTCAATCCAAAAATGAAATTGATCGCCCTTTACCTCCGCATGGGTAAGGCTTGTATAGCGACCATCTTTTGAGGCATAGGCATGTACGCCGGCTTCGACTGCCCTAAAATCGTTTCCTGTGGCAATAACAACGGCATCGACACCATTCATAATGCCCTTATTGTGGGTTACTGCCCTATGAGGTTCGACCCTTGCAATCTCAACAGCTTGAACCATTTTTTGAACACATAGGTTTGCCGGCATAGAATCATTAAGATTGAAATCTTCTACCGGGCAACAGACTTCAGCGCGTACCAGACAATCGGGGACATAATTCGAAAGTATACTCATGATAATTTCGATGTGTCGTTCATTTTGCGCTAAAAGGGTCGACGTTTCTGCCTTTGATTTAAGGGTTTTGGCAAATTGTTCTAGGCACGAGTTGATGAAATTCGCACCCATGGCGTCCAGTGTCTCGAAAGTACAATGAAGTTGATAGTAGCCTTCGAGAAGATCGGTTTTATCCTTTAAGATAATATCGGTAATGCCGCCCCCTCTTTTTGACATATTCTTTGTAATGGAAGCCGCACTTTGTATTAAGTTAGGTTTGATTTCATCAAAAAACAATTGTAGCTTTTTGGGAGTACCCTTATAAATTAAGTGAACCTGACCAATTTTAACGGTTCCCAGTACGGTGGCGCTGAACCCTCCTCGCTTCAACCAAAACTTGGCGGCTTTACTGGCCGCTGCCACTACTGAACTCTCTTCTATTGCCATTGGAATGGCGTATAATTTGTCGTTTATGAGAAAGTTTGGAGCAATGCCCAGCGGTACATAATAATTGGTAACCGTATTTTCTATGAATTCATCATGAAGCCGCTGTACATCACTATCAGTGTTCCAGTAACTTTTTAATAATTTTTGGGTGGTCTCTGGCGTACGGGTGTAGTTGACTGAAAGCCAATCTATCTTTTCTTCTTTGCTAAGTTTCGAGAAACCCTCAACAGGTTTTGTCATAAAGTTCGGTTTCGATGGGTAAAGATAACGATAAACCCAAAAAAACGTGACGTTTGGTTTGAAGCCCAAAAGGGTCGCCCTTTTTACTGGTAAAGTTTATTTATTCGTAAAATAATCACTAAACTTGAATGATTTAAACCATTTATAACATCGTATGCGAAAATATTTGACGCTAGCTATTCTATATTTAGGAGTAGTTCCGATCATATTTGCACAAAAAAAGCCAATAACAGTAGAAGAGGTATATGCCGAAACCTTTGAGCCAGAAGGTCTCGATGAATTGAATTCAATGAACAATGGCCGGCAATATACTATTCTGAACACGAACAAACGAGATAGCGCCACGACGATAGATAAGTATGACTACGCCACCTTAGAGAAGGTCGAAACCATTGTAGATTCCAAAAATTTACCTCAAATAAAACGATTTTCTTCCTATGAATTTAGTGATGACGAATCAAAATTACTATTGGCTACTGAAGTAGAGCCTCTTTTTAGGCGTTCCACTTTGGGCATATATTATGTATATGATTTGAAAAGTAAAAAATTGACCAAGGTATCGGAGTCGAAGATTCAGGAGCCGGCTTTATCTCCGAACGGTGGGCAAGTAGCTTACGTGAAAGGGAATAATCTTTATCTTCTTGACATGGCATCGAACAGTACCCATCAAATTACCACTGATGGCGAAAAGAATAAGATTATAAATGGAGTGACCGATTGGGTGTACGAAGAGGAATTTGCCTTTGTACGCGCCTTTGCATGGAATACCGACGGTACCAAAATAGCTTTTTTACGTTTCGATGAAACAGAAGTTCCTTCATTTTCAATGGATATCTACGGCAAGACGCTGTATCCCAATCAAGATACGTTCAAGTATCCGAAAGCTGGTCAAAACAATTCGGTCGTTACCCTTCATTTGTTCGATATGGAATCGGGCAATATTTCAAAAGTCAATCTAAGGGATGCCTACTACATTCCTCGGATCAAATGGATGAACAACCCGAACCGGTTAAGTGTCATAACCCTTAATCGCCATCAGAACGATTTGAAGTTATGGTCAGTGAACGTGACAGATAGCTCGGTTTCGCTTCTATTGGAAGAAAAAGACGATGCTTATGTCGATATTACCGATGATCTTACATTTTTGGCAGATGATAGTTTTATTTGGACTAGTGAGAAGGACGGCTACAACCACCTATACCTGTATGGTCAAGACGGAAATTTGATGAACCAAATTACACAGGGTCCATGGGAAGTCACCAAATATTATGGATATGACCAAAATGAAGATAAGATTTATTACCAATCTACTGAAAATGGATCGATCAATCGGGGGGTCTACAGCGTGGAGAGTAACGGGAAAAATAAAAAGGCATTGGCCGATAGGGAAGGCACAAACAGCGCCGATTTCAGCGCCGATTTCACTTATTTTATTTGTACCTATTCAAGTGCGGTGTCACCTCCCGAATATTCATTATATAAAGCGTTGACCGGAAAAAAAATTAAGGAAATTAAGAATAATGCGGACTTGATCGAAAAACTGAAAACCTATGAATTAAGTCCAAAGGAGTTTTCCACCATCGCTATAAACGGTAATGAACTCAATATGTACATGGTCAAACCGACAGATTTTGACCCCTCCAAGAAATATCCATTGCTCATGTACCAATACAGTGGGCCCGGATCTCAGCAAGTATCCAACAGTTGGTTGAACGAACGGGATTACTGGCATCAGCAACTCGCTGCACAAGGTTATGTGATTGCCTGCGTCGATGGAAGGGGGACCGGCTTTAAGGGGCGCGACTTTAAGAAATCGACTTATTTAAATTTGATAAAATATGAGACCGAAGATCAGATAAGTGCTGCGAAAAAGTTAAGCGCTTTACCATATATCGATGAAGATAAAACTGGAATCTGGGGCTGGAGCTTCGGGGGGCATATGGCCACCAATAGTCTTCTAAAGGGAAACGATGTTTTTGAAATGGCCATCGCCGTGGCCCCCGTAACTTCATGGCGTTTTTACGATACGATTTATACCGAACGCTTTTTGCGTACCCCAGAAGAGAACCCTGAGGGCTATGACGAGAATTCACCGCTCAATTATCCCGAGTTATTGGAAGGAGACTTTTTGTTGATACATGGCTCAGGTGACGATAACGTACATGTTCAGCATTCGATGCGAATGGTCGAAGCATTGGTACAGGCCAACAAGCAATTCGACTGGGGTATATATACTGACAAGGCACACAGCATCAAAGGAGGCAATGTCAGGGTGCACCTTTTTAATAAGATGACCAATTTTGTAAACGAAAATTTGAGGGATAGGAAAGAGAGTAAAGAATTGGGAAAAAAGGAGCAAGATAGTATCTATACATCTAAAATAAAGGGTTAAGAAGTAAAACGAAAGATAACTCACTTAGGTGTGAAAAATATGAATAATAGTTTTTAAAAGACCAAACCCTAAAATTTATGGCAACCAAAAACGAGTTCATGGAGCAGCAGCAAATGTTCGGACACCCAAAGGGTCTTTTCTATCTGTTCTTTGCCGAATTATGGGAACGTTTCAGCTTCTATGGCATGCGGGCATTGCTAACTCTCTACATGGTAGAAGTGATTTTTGAGGCTTTGACAGAGCGTGATTTTGCCACTGCAGCTGTTTATGCCTCTTATGGTTCGTTGGTATATGCTTCCACTGTAATCGGGGGACGAATTTCCGATCAGATTTTGGGAATGCGCAATTCTATTTTTCTAGGAGGCATCCTTATGGCCATAGGGCATTTCGTTTTGGCCATTGAAAATAATACCGCCTTTTTTTTGGCTCTGTCTTTGATAATCGTTGGCAACGGATTTTTTAAGCCTAACATCTCGACTTTCGTTGGCACATTATATCCTGATGGTGACCCGAAAAAAGATTCTGGTTTTACCATCTTTTATATGGGCATTAATATAGGAGGATGGATTGCCCCTTTGCTGTGCGGTTGGTTGGCCTATGAATATGGATGGCATTATGGTTTTGGCCTCGCTGGTGTAGGCATGTTGACTGGACTTCTTTTTTTTTGGAGCGGTATCCGTAAGAACGTGTTTGGAAATAGAGGCTTACCCCCGAATGAACACGTTATGGCTAAAAAGGTTTTCGGTGTCAAACAAGGAGTTCTTGTTCCAATAATGGCCTTTCTCTCCGCACCTTTAATTGCTTACTTGTTATCGGCCTATAAATCTCTAGGAGCAGAGGGTACTTTTTTAGGCGACCAAAATATCGTGAATATAATTTTTAAACTCATAGGGGTTTCAATTTTGGTCTATCTAGCCTATATCATGTTCAAAGCTACCTTAGAAGAGCGGAAAAAATTGTTTGTTGCGGTTTTGATAACCTTTTTTATGACTATTTTTTGGGGTTTTCATGAACTTTCAGGAAGCGTAATTACCCTTTTTGCTGCCAGAAATGTTGATTTGACTATCATGTCTGCGGCACAGACAAATTCTTTGAACTCTATGTTCATCATTATTTTAGCCATTCCTGTTTCTTTAATGTGGACCTTTCTCAGCAAAAAAAACTCAAACCCAAGAACACCCTATAAATTTGGTCTGGGCCTAGTTTTTGCGGGTATAAGCTTTTATGTGCTGGCATTAAGTGGAAATAGTGCCAATGAAGACGGCCTAGTACCCTTTACATATCTTTTACTCATGTATTTTCTGATTTCTATCGGTGAATTGTTCATGTCTCCAGTGGGGCTCTCGAAAATTACGGATTTGTCTCCCAAGCGTATTGTTGCCTTTATGATGGGCGTCTGGTTTCTTTCTTCCGCATTTGCGTTTCAGGTGGTAGGCTTCATCGGAAAGCAATTGGCCATTGAAAGTACCGATAAAAATGTGGGCGGTTTCGAGACTTTGGCAGTCTATACCAATGGATTTGAATTGATTGCAAAGTATGCACTGGGAGCAGGTATTATTGTGCTCTTGGCATCGCCACTTATTAAAAGGTTAATGGGCAAGGTACATTGATTACTCGCTAAGAAATAAATAGCTTCCCTTTTTTCCTGTGAAGTGAAACGGAATTTGTCTTTTTGAACAGGTTTCTTGCCATCTGTTGACATAGGTTCTAAAATTACTTCCATCGGCAAGAATAATCTTGGGGTTTAATATATCTATTACGCGTTCCAGATTGACTTTGGGCGATTGGGTGAGGACCAAATAATCAATTCTTTTTTCTACCGGAGCCACTATCCCGGGACTATCTAGAATCAAAATTTGCCTGTCTTTCCATTGATAGCTATTTTCAAGAGGGCTATAGTTGGTAGTCGAGATACCTTCGGCAATACTGTAATCGGTGATAATGCGCTTGCTTTTTATCTTGTTTTCGACCTTGGCGTCAAGGCTGCTACCGTTTTGATACACCAAAATGGAGTTGTTAACTTGATGCGCTAAAAAGAGAACCTTTTTTTGATGTATCTGATATTGAATGAAGAGACCCCAAGACTGAAATAGTACAATGAAAGATAAGGTCGCTAAAAATTTCCGATAGTTCGGTTGAAACAGAAAATTGACGAGACAAACTAGTATACCATAAAGCAGTACCAGTTCAACGATATCAAAGGAAATGTTATTGAAAATGAATGTCTCTTGGTTGGCAATCCATCGAACAACGGTGTTCATCCATCGGATAAAGGTATCATACATCGTTACGAAGGAGGTAGGCAATACATTTGTCAGGGCAAGTACGATTATCAAAATTCCGAAGCCCAAAAGTATCCCTAAAAATGGGACAACGATTAAATTGGAAATAAAGAATAGCCCCGGAAATTGGTGAAAGTAAAAAAGACTAATCGGTAATACGCCCAATTGAGCGGCAACACTGACGCAAAGCAATCGCCATGGGTAACGAAGCAATCTATATTTAGGAGTCCAATATCTCTGCAGAAGAGGATAGACCCAGACAATAGCAAAAACGGCCGCATAGCTCATCTGAAAACCGACTTGGAATAACAATTGGGGATCTATGACAAGTAAAATAAAAAGTATGGATAGGGCTAAAATATTAAAGGTATTGTTCGGTCGATTGAGGTAGAGGGAATAGGCCACAAAGGAAAACATGCTGACCGCACGAACAATAGAAGCCGAAAATCCTGCAATTAGGGCAAAACACCAAAGGAGCACAACAATTATACAAAGTTTTATGATATTGCCTTTAGGCAAGCGTTCCAGTGGCTTGAGCAGGTATTGAAGCAGTAATAGAAGAATTCCAATGTGCAGGCCTGAAACGGCTAAAATATGAACTGCGCCGGCATCTTTATAGGCATTGAAGGTGTCCGGAGAAATGTCGTTGCGTTGACCTAACAATAAAGCCTGTATGATGGCCAATTCTTCATTTCCAAAGTCTGCTTCTTTCAACTTCGATATTATTTTGTACCGAATGTTTGCGGCCAATCCCAATAGGGTAATATCCTTATTTTGAAGCGCTGAATAATTGGTCTTTTGTAAGCGGAATTGATGGTGTATTCCCAATCCATTCAAATACTTTTTGTAATCGAATTGATGTGGATTCAATGGCTCTTGTATCTTTACTAATTGGCCGTAGACAACCAGTTCATCGTCTACCCCGAACTTGTTGGAAGAGGAATCGGCCGTATAGGTAACCAAAATTTTCCCGGTAACATTTTTCTTCCCTACTTGTAGCACAGTGGCCGTATATCTATCAGAAAAAGATGTAGGTTTTAAGACTTCCCTGATTTTCAAATGCCAAATACGGTTTCCTTCAAATTCACTATTGGAGTAATGTGATGAACTATTTGTAGGATCGGCCATAGATATGCTCAAAACACCAATAGTGATGGTAACGAGCATTACTATGGTTCCGAATACGATGGAATCGGAAATTTTACGTGCGGCTTGGGACTGTTGTCTAAAGAAAATATATGCGAGTAAGGCGAAAAAAACGAGGGTAAAAACCCATACGATTATAGGATCGGGTTCGAGATATTTACCTAAAACAATACCCGAAATTAGTGCCAAGGTAAGTTTAATCGGAATGAAGCGCAGTAACCTCATGTTGATTGCTTTAGCGTAGGAATTGGGGCTACGCGTACTATGTCTTCTATAAAAGCACTCTGGTCGCCCTAACAAAAGCACGGCTCCAATATCCTTCTCGCAAAGAGGATACAATTACTCCTCTAGAAGTCGACGCGTGTATGAATTTAATTTCATCATCGTCTACATCTACCACCATACCCACATGATTGATGCGTTTACTCCCCTTACGTGTCCTGAAAAAGAGCAGATCTCCTTTCACCACCTCGTTGATACGCACTCTTTTTCCTTCTTCGGCCATGTGGTATGATGTCCGAGGTAATTGAATGTCATTTTCGCCGAAAGCTACATAAAGCAGGCCCGAACAATCCATACCTTTTTTGGTGGTTCCGCCATATCGGTAGCGAACCCCTGAGAATTTCAATGCTGTATTGATAACATGGTCCGCTTTTGAATGTTTGGTAGCGGGTGAATCTTCGTAGGAGGCTCGCTTTTTTGTTTCGGTAGGCGGGCGAGTGGCCGCAACCGATACTTTTCGTGTCCTATCTTGGGATGCTTTTTTTTTGGAAACGCCGCAACCTACAAGAGACAACAGCCATATGACAATAAAGGTTTTACGCATGTGCCAAGCAATTTTCACTTCACTTGGATATCAAAATTAAAGAATTTATTTGATACATAGGGTTCTGCCTTCATCGTGCGTAAGGAATTGCTGGCGACTATCGGATATTTTGAAAAATGAAATAGGCCTGTAAAATTTAGGCGAGTGCATCGACTATAAGGGTGGCGGTCGTTGAACTGGCTCCTTTTCCTCCAAGTTTTTTTTCGAGTTCGAAGTAGGCCTCAAATTGTGCTTTTCGCCCTGGGCCCTGAAGTATTTTAGAAAGTTCCGATATAAGGTTTTTAGACGTAAGCTCATTTTGAATAAGCTCCTTAACTACCTCTTTACCCATGATGAGGTTGACCAAGGAAATATAGTCGAGCGTAACGATTCGTTTTGCAATTTGATACGATAGCCAATTGGCCTTATAACAGACGACCTGAGGCACCTTAAAGATGGCCGTTTCTAAAGTCGCCGTTCCGCTAGTGACCAAGGCGGCGTAGGAGATGCTTAGAAGATCGTAGGTTTTATTGGAAACGAATCCGACATTCGGATTTTTTAAGTAAGGTTCATAAAAACTATCCTCTAAGCTCGGTGCTCCTGCAATTACAAACTCATATTCGGGAAATTTTTTTATGGTAGAGAGCATTACGGCCAACATCTTTTGTACCTCTTGCTTGCGGCTGCCCGGTAACAGGGCTATAATTGGTTTTTTGGGCTTAAGATGGTTTTCTTTCCGAAACTTTTCAGGTGCAATGGGTCTTCTATTGCCGACGGCATCAAGTAATGGATGCCCCACAAAATGGACAGGGAAATTGTGTTTTTTCTCATAAAACTCCTTTTCGAAAGGAAGAATAACGTACATGGCATCGATATCGCGTTTGATATCCTTAATTCTCCCTTCTCGCGATGCCCATATTTGTGGCGAGATATAGTAATTTGTTCTAAAGCCTTCTCTTTTGGCCCATCGGGCAATGCGCAGATTAAACCCTGAAAAGTCGATAAAGACGAGTACGTCAGGGCTGAACTTTTTGATGTCCTTTTTACAGAAAGCGATGTTGTTAGAAATGGTTCGTAAGTTTATTAGCACTTCCCAAAAACCCATAAAGGCCATTTCCTTATAGTGCTTTGCCAAAGTACCCCCAGCCTGCTTCATGAGGTTGCCTCCCCAGCATCTGATTTCGCATTGGGGGTCTTGGATCTTTAGGGCCTTTATTAAATTTGAACCGTGAAGATCACCAGATGCCTCGCCTGCAATGATATAGTACTTCATGCCTAGAATCCCGAATTAGGATATTTTGTAATACAAGATAATCAATGCCGTTAAAAGGGTGGCTATCAGAACACCTTTTGCCCTTTGGTCTCGTCGAATCCTTAAAAAAAGAAAGAAGGCCAAAAGGTTAAGTAGAGCGCCCAGAGCCAACAGGCTTCCCAGGTAGCCCTGATCAGCGGCAACTTGAAAAGTCTCCACAATACCGTATTCAGAGAAGAGTAGAATATACAAAAGAGTGCCCAAGACGTTGGCGATAACACCGACTATGAATCCGATAAGAAGTTCTTTTTTATTGTTCATGCGCCGTGATTTCTGGTACAAGTTCGTTTTTTAAAAGCAAAATATTCAAAGCCAAAGAAACTTTAAAGCCCCCAGCCGTTCAATTGTTGTATGGTATGATGTGCCGTAAGGTCAAATTGTGTAGGCACCACTGATACGTAACCATTCGCTAGGGCCCATTCATCTGTATCCTCGCCACTATCGAGAAGCTCGAATTCTCCGGTGAGCCAATAATAGTCTTTCCCGGCCGGGCTCGTTCGTTTGTCGAATTTTTCCTTCCAATTGGCACGGGCTTGACGGCATACTTTAATACCTTTGATTTTCTTCCCCTCGACCTTGGGAATGTTCACATTGAGAACAACACCCTTCGGAATGCCTTGGTCCAGAGATTTTCTAACAATCTTTTTTATAATTTCTTCGGAAGGTTTAAAATCGGCTTCCCAAGCATAGTCACATAATGAAAAACCAATGGCAGGGATACCCTCGATACCCGCTTCAATGGCAGCGCTCATCGTACCTGAATAAATAACGTTGATCGAAGAATTCGATCCGTGGTTTATACCACTGACACAAATATCGGGTTTACGATTCAAAAGCTCTTGCAGGGCTAACTTGACACAATCGGCAGGTGTACCGCTACAGCTATATTCTTCACTGGCCCCATGCTCTTTATCCACAGTAATATTGGCCGAAAACAAGGTGTTGTCGATGGTTATGGCATGGCCTTTTCCTGATTGGGGGCTATCAGGCGCCACTACAACTACCTTCCCGATTTCCTTCATGTAACGAATTAGGGCACGAAGCCCAGGTGCAGTTATGCCATCATCGTTCGTAACTAAAATCAAAGGTTTCTTCATTGCGGATACTTTATGCCGTAAAAATACGTTTTACAAAGCATATTGGCCCCTTGTTCGTTTAACAAAAAATTAATGGGTTGGCTCAAGACTGGCACGGTTTTTTCAGTATCTTAGGGAATTCATTATCTTAAAAATGGAAACGTCGATAGGGCTAAATCGACACTTAAAACTTCAAATATATATGAAACGGAATTTCGCCTACGTACTTTTGGTCATGCTTATCTCCGTGGCTTCATGCGGCTTTACAAATAAGTCTTTTGAGAACGACGACAAAGACAAATTACTATTGGATTTGATTACTTATGTCCTTGAAAAGGGACATTATGAGCCAAAAAATATCGATGATGATTTTTCGGTAAGTGTTTTTGAAGATTTCATTGACGTACTAGATCCTACTAAGCGTTATTTCTTACAGGAAGATATTGCTGAATTTGAACAGTACAAGTTTCAATTGGATGATCAAATAAAAAGTACGGACATTTCATTTTTTAACTTGGTTTACGAACGGTTGATGAAGCGAATGTTGGAGGCTAAAGTTATTTATCGGGATGTTCTCGAACAACCATTTGACTATTCTAAAAAGGAGAACATAAATATTGACTACGAAGAGGAACCCTTTGTTGGTTCGCCAAAAGAACTCAAAGAACGTTGGAGAAAGCAATTGAAATACGCCACTTTGAGTACCTATGATTCAAAAATGAGAAGGGTAAAGAAAGACCCGAATGTTGAAAAAGAACTAAAAAGAGGTGATTTTGAGGTTTCCAACGATGATGTTTCTGAGACTCCGTTGACACCTGAAGAAGCGGAAAAATCTGCAAGGGCTGCCACCAGAAAGACGTTGGATGAGTTTTTTGATTTTGTCGATGACCTTGAACGTAAAGATTGGTTCGTACAATATATCAATACCATCGTCGATGAATTCGACCCACACACTTTCTATTTTGCTCCAGACGATAAGGAGAAGTTCGATATGAGTATGTCGGGTAAATTCGAGGGTATCGGTGCTAGGCTTCAGAAAAAGCCCGAGGGAGCAAAGATTGTCGAGATTATTTCCGGTGGTCCGGTGTGGAGAGACGCACGATTAGAGGTCGGAGACCAGATCTTAAAAGTCGGGCAAGAGGGAGAAGAGCCTATTAACATTGTAGGTATGCGTTTAGATGATGCCATAAAACTCATTAAAGGTCCTAAAGGAACCGTGGTAGAACTAACAGTTCGTAAAATTGACGGATCGCTAGAAATTGTTTCCTTGACCCGTGATGTGGTAGAGCTGGAAGAATCTTTTGCAAAGTCTGCCAATATCATAAAGGACAACCAAAAGTTCGGAATTATAGATTTGCCTAAGTTCTATGTAGACTTTGACGACTATACGGAACGAAATGCGGCTACCGATGTTGCCAAAGAGATAGAACGTCTAAAGCAGGAAGGGGCCGAAGGCCTTATTCTTGATTTGAGGGATAATGGCGGTGGATCTTTGAAAACGGTGGTTGAGATGGCCGGATTATTTATTAAGGAGGGCCCCATTGTTCAGGTGCGTTCTTCTGGAAAAGGCAAAGACGTGTACGACGATAAAGATGAACGCATCCAATGGGATAAGCCTTTAGTAATTTTGGTTAACGAACTTTCGGCCTCGGCCTCTGAGATTTTAGCGGCGGCGATGCAGGATTATAAACGGGCGGTAGTGATCGGTAGCAAGCAGACTTTTGGAAAAGGTACCGTACAGAATGTAATTCCTTTAGACAATATTGTGCGAAGTAATGATTATGGTGATCTAGGGGCTATAAAATTGACCACACAAAAGTTTTACCGGATAAACGGAGGTTCGACACAACTTGAAGGGGTGAAGAGTGATGTTGTCGTACCGGATAGGTATAGTTATGTGGATTTAGGCGAAAGGGATCAATCCAACCCGCTGGGATGGGATAAAATTTCCCCGGCGGATTATAAACCGTGGGAGGGTTATATCGACTACAAACAAACCATCGCTAATAGTACACGTCGAATGTCGAACAATCCACAGATAAAATTGATCGAAGACAATGCTAAATGGCTAAAAGCCCAGCAAGATAAGACCACGATTTCCCTCAATTATAACGATTATAAAAAGGAGGAAGAAAAAGATCGTAAGGAATCAGAATATTTCAAGGCCATTTCCGATTACGATTCAAAATTATCTTTTGAATCCCTGAAATATGAAGAGGAGCTCTTTACCAAAGATTCGGTGCTCAGGGAGAAGCGTGATAGATGGCATAAGAATTTGGCCAAAGATGTGTATGTCGAAGAGGCGGTCAATGTACTGCAAGACTTGAAGATGAATAATATTAAAAACGGAAAGTTGGCGGTCAAAGGTTGAAACAATACATACTTTTGAGAAACCCTGATGAATAATCGGGGTTTTTTTATTCCTCATTTTCAATGTTCGATTATTTTTAAAGCATGGTAAGGGCCAAAACAACATCGAGAAATCGAAGAATTTATCTGGTTCTTATGGGTATCTGTATCATAGGATTTTGGTTGTTCGATAATTTTTATACTCCGGATACCTACTCGGATTCTGGGAGTGAGGAGATGCACATACATATTCCTTTGAATTTTTATCCGAACTCAACCACTGGTGTTATAGTCGAGCACAGTTATTTTGTCTTGTCGTATAATGACCCTTACGAACAGGCCGAATGGGTTGCCTATACCTTGAACAAAAAGCATATAACGAACGATCAGCGAAACCGTCCCTATTTTATTGAAGACCCTAAAGTTCCCAGTAAATCGGCAGATTGGAGAAATTATAGGAGTTCTGGCTATGATCGGGGGCATCTTTGTCCTGCTGGGGACCGCAGATTCTCCGAGCAGGCGTATAATGAGACCTTTTATACGAGTAATATCAGTCCACAAAAAGGTGATTTCAATGCCGGCGTCTGGAACCGGTTGGAAATGAAGATTCGGCAATGGGCGAAGCGATATAATGAGGTTTTTATCGTGACGGGAGGGGTTCTTGAAGAAGGATTGGAAGAAATTGGAGACGAAGATGTCGACGTGCCTCGTTATTTCTACAAAATAATAGCCAGAGGAACCCCAGAAAACCCCAAGATTATGGCATTTCTTTTCAAGGCGGAAGAAAGTACCCGACCCTTAACTGATTTTGTGGTTTCGGTCGATGAGGTAGAAGCACTAACCGGTATTGATTTTTTTGAGAACCTTCCTGATGCCTCAGAGGCCATACTGGAAAATGAGATAAATCTTCAAGAATGGAAGTTTTGATGAGGTTTAGCACCATACTTGGCCTTTATTATACTAATAAAGAGGCATTCACCTTTAAAAACTAATACTGCTGTTTAGTTTTTTCCTTAATCAGCGTCAGCGTAGGGTATCTAGTTTGGTTTTTAAATATATGGTTTACGGTGCTATCCCGAATCGAAAAGGTATAATAATGTGTCATTTCATCCGTTATACCTTATATTTAGTCAATTCTTTTTATTCCCCTATTTAAAACAGATGATAAAGCGCTTTCTTCTTTTTTTAGCTGTCTTGGCTTTTGGTTTCCAATCCTATGCCCAAGAGGGGATTCCCGTTTATTTTGATTATTTATCGGACAATTATTATTTGGTCTACCCATCAATGGCGGGAATTGGAGAAGGCGGAAAGATTAGGGCTACGGCCAGAATGCAGTGGTTCAGCGTTGAGGACGCCCCTAATTTGCAGACCTTGAACGCCCATTTTAGATTGGGAGAAAGCAATAGTGGTGTAGGGGTTATCTTTTTCAACGATGCGAACGGATATCACGCACAGACAGGTATAAAATTAACTTATGCCCATCACTTGAAATTAGGAGGTGACCCCAGATATCTCAATCAACTTTCGTTCGGATTGAGTCCAACCTATTTGCAAAGTAGTCTTGACGAGTCTGATTTTCAATCAGTTGTGCCGGATGATGCCATAGCCGGAATCAAGTTGAGTGAAAGCTATTTCAATGTAGACCTGGGAGTCTCTTATAACCTCATGGAGTTTTATGCCCATTTTGCAATCAATAACTTACTGGGTAGTGAAAGAAATCTATATAGGTACGGTAAAGCAAATGATAATATCCCTGTAATCGATAACCTTCGGCGATATCTTATTTCGGCAGGTTATGTCTTTGGAAGACAGGAGTGGCAGTTTGAACCTTCCGTTTTATTTCAAATGACCGACTTTACCAAGGAAAAGACCATAGATTTGAACGCAAAGGTCTATAAAGATGTAGATTTCGGACGCATATGGGGAGGTCTTTCCTATCGAAGAAGCTTTGACAGTGCCGCTTTTACCAATGGTGCCGACTTTGGCCAACAGAAATTGCAACTCTTTACACCGATTGTAGGGGCTAACATCAAAAACTTTATGGTGTCTTATAACTACTCTTATCAGACCGGTGACATTCGTTTTGATAGCGGAGGATTTCACCAGATTACCTTGGGCTACGATTTTGGGCAATCGGAGCGAAGATACGATTGTTATTGCCCAGCCGCCCAATAGTGTACACGGCTTATTCCCATTGATAGTTCTTGTCGGCAGCTTGTTTTTTTATCGCCTGCAGCATGGCATTTTCGAGTTGACCCTCGTCCGATTCTTTCTGGTGCTCTGCCAAATAATTTTCCCGCTTGATATTGAGTTCTTGGATTTCCTTTTGAATGTACCGACGTTCCGATTTTTTCTCTTCAATATAGGATGCGATTTCTGAAGCGTTTTTTTCTTTTAATTCCTCGGGTAAGCTAGCGGCATCCAATTGGTTAATATCAAAATCGTCTTGTGCGGAAGCATCGACCAAATCCCATTGCTCATTTTTGTAGAGTCTTGAACTCTTGCTTACCGCTCGCTTAACGGCCACATCCGCCTCCATTTCATAGGCATTCGCATCCTGTACATACTGCTTCTTCATCTTCGCTTTGCCCAAGCTACCATAAGAGATATAGGTTTGGTTCAATTTCGAGTTCAATTCGATGATTATTTCATCGTATGGGGTATCGATATGCACCGTATGCCGATTATGGTCTATGGACATATATTCCCCTCCTGCCCAGAGTGCACCATTTTTCCAATGGGAGGCAATACCTTGCTCATAATCGCCACAGAATATGGTATTGACGATAACCCCTTTTTCTTTGGCATTTGTTATGGCGTCTTGATAATTTAGTTTTCCCTGGTTAAAAGGCTCGTTACCGGCTATAAAAATCATTTTGAGGTTATCTGGATTTTCATCCCATTCGAGTTGCCTTAATGAAGTTTGAATCACTTGTCCACAAAATTCTTCCCCTCCATTGGTGGTCAAAGAGAATAATTTCTCTGAAATTTCGTCCAAGTCATTGCTAAAATCAAGTATTTGTTGAATATAGCCTTCACGAGCGGATAGGCCATCGTTGCCGTATTGATAAATGGCAATTTGAAGTTCGGGCCGCATTGAATTACCACATTTGGCCCTTGTAAATTCGTTAACAATATCCCATAACTGTGCTTTTGCCTGATTAATCAGCCCATCCATACTATTGCTGGTGTCTAGCAGCAGGGCGATTTTTACCATATTGTTTTTAGGATAGTCACTTTTAGTAATCGCTTGGGCTTGTGCAATTAATGGTTTTGAAATATCCTTTCGATTAGTAACGTCGCAGCCATAGGTCAAACTTATTGACATTAGGCCTATTCCGAGAATTTGTATTACGTGTCGCATGCTTATTTTATTTTTAGAAGGAAGGCAATATCGCCATATAGAAAATCTTAGGTTTTAGTGCTTTTTTTGCTAAAATTAGAGGTCATTCGGTATTTCAAAAAAGGGCAATGAGGGAAACGGCCTTTTGATTACGTGACGTATTGCCTTTAATTCGTAAAGCATGTAAAAAGCCCTCTTCCAGTACTGTTTTCGGGTTGGTAAGGTTTTTTTCTGCCATATAAATCAGCTAAGTTTACAAGGTGTAATCATCGATATGTATCACCCTCGCAACATTGTATTCATCATACTACTTACCTGTGCCTCGCTATCGGGCCAAGTAGATAATGGCCCAAGTCAAGTACTGATAAGGGGCTCGGTCAAAGAAAAAGCGACCTATGCACCCATATCGGGTGTGGTCGTATCTACCGATAGAGGTGCGTACACCCAGACGAATGGTCTGGGGGAATATACCATTAAGGCATTCATAGGTGATGAATTGACATTCAGAAGCTCTGAATTTCTGACCAAACGCCATATTATTCGAAGTGAGGAGGATGTCGATGTGGTGGTGGAGGAAAATGGAGCGGGCGGTCAAAGTTTACGTGAGGCCCGAGCAGATGATAGCTCGATGCACCGAACCTATCTCGATTCGGCCAACTTCTATAAGAAAACCGATATCGAAAAAAGCATTGGTTTTATTGCCCAGTCCCTAGCCGTGTTGGGTACCCGTAGCGATCAAAGGAAGCGGGCCGAATCTTTGGTGGCATTGGGCGATGCATACCGCTACTATAATCAATACGACTTGGCTATTGAGAATTATAGAAATGCTCTCGATACGAACAAATCTTCACGAACTACCCTCCTTTTGGCCGAGACTTATATCCAGAATAACCAATTTAGGGAAGCGGAGACTATTCTGAATCCGCTTTTAAAAATTAAAACACTTATACCTTATCAGCGTGTCTGGTTATATGAAAATTTGGGCGATGCCTACAAGGGACTTCATGAAATCGATAAGGCTGTGGCCTTTTATGACCAAGGCTTAAAAATTGCTAAAAAAAATCAAATTTCGCCCAAGTTGGCCGACTTAAATTCAAAAATTGCCGATGCCTATGCGGAAGATGACCGCTTGCAAGAGGCCGATGCCTATTACAACAGTTCCCTTGAAATATCGAAAACCTTGGCCCCGCAGCGGTCGGTACAGGAAAAAGAGAAAGTAGCCGATTTCTACAATCAGAAAAATGAATACAACGACGAAATTGCGCTGAGAAAGAAAAGTTTGAATGAACTTAAAACAATTCCAAAGGTCAATGCAGCCCAAGCCCCTGCATCCGTACAGCCCGATTCCATAACGGCACAGCGCATCAATTTTAAAATTGCAAAGGCCTATATCGCCCAAGATAAATATGATGAGGCGATTCCGTATTTGAAGGAAAGTATCGAAGAGGCAAATACCGAGAACGATCTTGTAGTTCAGAAAGATGCGACACGAAAACTTTCTGAGATCTTCGAAAGAAAAGGGGATTATACGAAGGCATTTGAAACCTACAGAGATTATGTTGCTCTGGTCGATACGCTCTACGTACGTAAAGAGCAGGAAATTTCTAGGGCGGCAAGGCTAAATCGAGAAATCTCGGTAAAGCAGAACCGTATTTCAGGTCTTGAACAAGAGCGACAGCTCTCACAAAGCAGATACGATTTGGCATTGACCGAACAACAATTGGTACAAGAGACAAATAGGCGTCAAAAATGGGTGATCTATTCTTTGGTTCTCGGGCTCATTTTGCTAGGGGTTGCTACTTTCTTTTTCTACCGAAGCAACAAGCAACAAAAGTTGGCCAACAACTTACTGGCTCTTAAATCACTGCGGTCGCAGATGAATCCCCATTTTATTTTCAATGCCCTGAATTCGGTTAACAATTATATTTCAAAGAGTGATGAACGTAGTGCAAACCGATTTCTAAGTGAATTTTCCGTTCTCATGCGATCCGTTCTTGAAAACTCCGAAGAAGATTTTATACCTCTCTCCAAAGAACTTGAATTACTAGAGCTTTATGTAAAATTGGAGCATTCCCGATTTCCCGAAAAATTCGACTATAAGTTAAATATTGCCGATGATGTGGCAATAGAATCCTTTCAAATACCCCCAATGCTGTTACAACCCTATATTGAAAACGCTATATGGCATGGCCTGAGATATAAAAAGGGAAAAGGGTTTTTGGGTATTCAAATCAGACAAAGCGATAGTTCCACCATGGAAATTACAATTGAAGATAACGGTATAGGCAGAAAACAATCGACAACCTTAAAAACAAAAAACCAAAAGAAACAAAAATCGAAGGGAATGTATAATATCAAGAAACGTATTGCCATTTTAAACGATATGTACAAAGACAAGATTGATGTTTCTATCTCAGATTTGAATACCGATGGCACGGGAACAAAGGTTATTTTTACCCTTAGGAAAGATTAGATGAAATAAAAGAGTACCGTTTCTATCATATGTCACTACCCATCTTTTGGGCCAAAAAAACAATATATTATGAAATTGGATGCTATTTTAATTGAAGATGAGGCCAATAGTAGAGAGATTCTACGAAACTATATTGCCAAATATTGTCCAGATGTCAGATTGCTTGGTGAAGCCTCCTCTATTAAAGAAGGCCTTTTTCTTATTGAAAAGAATAATCTCGATCTGGTTTTTTTAGATGTTGAAATGCCTTTTGGAAATGCATTTGATTTCTTAGACCAAGTGCCCTCGCGCTCTTTTGAAACGGTTTTCGTAACGGCATACAATCAATACGCTATGGAGGCCCTGAATAATCATGCCGCTTATTATTTGATGAAACCTGTTAACATCGATGAACTTATTAAAGCGGTAACCTATGTTAGAGAAATTAAACACAAAGAGAGCATACTCGAAAACAAGGTATTGAAGCCGAAGTTGAAATCCCTTGAAGGAAAGATTACCTTGCCCCAGCAAGATGGATTTCAAGTGCTTGATATTGCTGATATTCTTTATTGTAAGGCCGATGACAATTACACGGAGATTTATTTGGATAACAAAAGATTAGTGGTTAGCAAAACCCTTAAATATTTTGAGGAAGCCTTGGCTGATTTCTCTTTTGCCCGCATTCATAAATCGTACTTGGTCAATGTGAACGAGGTGGTCAAGTACCGAAAGGGCAAAGGGGGTAGTGTTTTGATATCAAATGGAAAAGAACTGCTGGTCTCTGCATCACGAAAGAAAGATTTTTTGGCATTTTTCTAGTAGCATTTCAGAAGGTTGAAACTTATTTTTGATTTACCTTGGTGAGCAGCTACCCAATTTCAAACACTGAATATGATAATCAAGACGATTAATGGTAAGACCCCCGAATTCGGTAAAAATTGCTTTATTGCCGAAAACGCTACTATTGTGGGTGAAGTGAGCATGGGCAATCAATGTAGTATATGGTTCAATGTGGTTGTGCGCGGCGATGTACACTATATAAAACTTGGTGACAAGGTTAACGTGCAAGACGGTGCGATAGTGCATTGCACTTATCAAAAGTCACCTACGATCATTGGCAATAATGTGTCGATAGGACATAATGCGATAGTCCACGGATGCACCGTGCACGACAATGTGCTCATTGGAATGGGCAGTATTGTTATGGACGATTGTATCATTGAGAGCAATAGCATTATAGCCGCAGGTGCCGTAGTCACCAAGGGTACACGAGTGCCTTCGGGGAGTGTCTTTGCCGGTATTCCTGCCAAGAAGATTAGTGACATTAGTAAGGAATTGAGTTCTGGTGAAATCGACCGTATCGCTAATAACTATGTGACCTATTCTAGTTGGTTCAAGTAGGGTTCTTGTATTTTAAGTTGTTACTTCAGTGTATTTTTGGTTTATCGGAAGATAAGGTTGTAATAAAAAAAGATCCGTTTTTTTGATGACACTTGATTTCGTCTCGATGTGTCAAAATATCCGTAGATTTGCAGGCCTTTAAAAAAGATTCAACATGAACGCATATGTATTTCCAGGTCAAGGGGCCCAGTACGTGGGAATGGGTCTTGACCTTTATGAAACATATCCTTTGGCGCAAGAGCTTTTCGAGAATGCCAATGAGATATTAGGTTTTGCTATAACGGACATAATGTTCGAAGGAACTGCCGAAGATTTAAAACAAACCAAGGTAACCCAACCGGCCATTTTTTTACATTCTGTAATCATGAGCAAGGTGTTGGGCGATAGATTCAAGCCAAATATGGTGGCGGGCCACTCATTAGGTGAGTTTTCTGCATTGGTGGCCAACGAAACTTTAAATTTTGAAGATGGTCTTAAGTTGGTTTCCCAAAGGGCCTTGGCGATGCAGAAAGCCTGTGAGCTAAAACCAAGCACGATGGCAGCCGTTTTGGGATTGGAAGATTCAACGGTAGAAAAAGTCTGTGAAGAGACGCCAGGGATAGTGGTTGCGGCCAATTATAATTGTCCCGGGCAATTGGTTATTTCAGGAGAGGTGGAAGCCATTGAAAAAGCTTGTGAAAAAATGAAGGAGGCAGGTGCGAGAAGGGCTTTGGTACTTCCTGTAGGAGGGGCGTTTCATTCCCCATTAATGGAACCTGCAAGGGAAGAACTGGCTGCGGCTATTGAAAATACAACGTTCAATGTTCCAAAATGCGCGGTGTATCAGAATGTAGGCACCGTAGCGGTTAGCGATTCGGAGAAAATTAAGAAAAATCTGATATTACAGCTTACTGCTCCTGTAAAATGGACACAAAGCGTTGAAAACATGGTTAAAGATGGTGCTACCTTATTCATTGAGGTCGGACCAGGAAAGGTCTTACAGGGACTGGTAAGAAAGATAGCCCCAGGCGTAGAAAGTAGGTCGGCCGATATCCCCAAATGATGTTTTATTCGTATATGTGGTAGTTTATCTTTAAAAGTCTATACTTAGGCCTAATTTTAGTGCTGAGGGTAATTTTTTTAGTAATATTGATACCCATTTCATCATTTATCCTACTTAATACGCTGTGAATTGAATTCGTAGAGATTCAACGTACAGTTATGAAATTGAAAAGAAAAAATTGTCTGCCCTTTTTGTGTTCCGATGCAACTTTAAGGGGTATTTGTTTTTTTATACTAATGCTCGTTGGTGGTCTGGCCAATGCGCAGACCATATCCGTTTCTTCGGTAGATTCAGAGGCTGCGGAAGTGACCTCGCCTGGCACACTTAATCCAGGTGTTTTTAGAATATCGCGAGAAGGAGGTTTTGTAATTTTAGGAACTACTATTAGCTACACTATAACGGGAACAGCTTCGTCCGGCAGTGATTTTGAAGGTTTATCTGGTTTAGCATTTATCCCTGGAGGTGGTAATGCCTCTGTAGACATTAATATTAATGTAACAGATGATGATATTGTAGAATTGGGAGAGACTGTTATTTTGACCTTGACCGGTACTACGCAGGGGTCGATTGGTTCTCCAAGTTCTGCTACCGTAACCATCGCAGACAACGACATCGGTAACGTAAGTATTTCGGCCACCGATGATATGGCTTCTGAGCAGGGTCCTGACAACGGACAGTATACTATAGATTTGGGAGGTGTCAATGGTACGGGCGGAACGGTCGATCTCGCCATTGGGGCCGGAACGTTCAGTACGGCAACCGAGGGTGTTGATTATTTGACCTTTCCGACAACGATTAGTATCCAGAATGGTCAGAGAACAGCGACCGTTGACTTGGTTCCTATTGACGATGGTGATTTTGAGAATACCGAAGTAGTGCGTTTACGTATATTTGGTACCAGTGATGCGACACTTTTTCCTATAGCGGCAAACCCTGATGACCGCGCCGATATCACGATCACCGATAACGATTGTAATGCCGGTACAACCGCACCCATATTGAATAATGATGCAACAGCCTTTTGTAGTCCTTTTACAAAGTCGTTAGATGATTATGTAACTAGTGCCACGCCAGGTAATGTTGATCTGGTATGGAGTACGAATGCCGATCCTTCGGTACTGGGTGAATGGATTGCCGATGGAGGTGTAGTAACGCTCGCCGATACCTATTATGGTTTTTATGCCGATACTGACAACGGTTGTTATAGTCCGACGGTTGAACTCGTTTTGACCGCGAACCAACAACCTACCACGGGTACGGTGACCAGTACCCCGATACCGGCATGCAACAACGATACGAATGAATTCGGTCCTACCCGAATAGGGCTAGTCGATCATATATCAGGGGAAGATAGTGGAAATTGGTCTTTTACCTCTGGGCCGGCGACTATCAATCCTACTGGTACTGACAGTTGGATGGATTTTGCGGGTCAGCCGGCCGGTACTTACGTCTATACATATACAACGGACAATGCAATAGCTCCTTGTACCAATCAGTCAGCATCCGTAACTATAGAGGTAACGAATTGTGACCCTTGCGAGGCCGGAAATGTAGCGCCCGTGCTAGATACCAACGTTCCCAGAACGTTTTGTGATGAAATCACTACCACCCTAAACGATTATGCTCCGAATACCGGACCCAATGGTACAGTGTTGCGTTGGGCTACCGACGATGAGGATCCAACAGGAAGTTTTGTGAGCAATAACCGGGTTAATAACCCCTTGGCCGGTACGTACTACGGCTTTTATTATGACGCTACCAACGACTGTGCAAGTCCGTTGCTCACCCTTTCTTTAGGTTTGAATGAAACCCCTGAAATTACAGGTACAACGACGAATGAGCGTTGTGGGCCAGGAAATATGGTTTTGGGTGCCACTGCGACTGCTGACGCCACGATTCGTTGGTATATAGTAGCAACCGGAGGATCACCAGTGGCGAACGGGGCCAATTTTACTACTCCGAATATCTCACAAACAACTTCATATTACGTGGAGGCCACCTCGAATGCATGTACCTCTTCCCCTAGAATAGAAGTGGTCGCCACAGTGCGGCCCCAGCCTTCGGCAGGAGCCCCGATCAATACATCTTCGTGTAATGATTCGAGGTTTGGAACGACCGTATTGGATTTGGATAGCAGGTTTTCATCATCTGCAAGTGAAGGCAATTGGACTTGGAAATCAGGTCCGGTGACGATAACTCCCAATAACGACAATGTAGTCGATTTTCAAGGTAGCCCAAATGGATCCTATGTATTTACTTTTACGACGACTGGGGCCGAGGCACCTTGTACGAACGTTTCGGCAGATATAACCATATCCGTCAGTAGTTGTGATACGGATGATGACGGAGACGGTCTTTTAGGCGGGGCGGAGGCCTTGCTGAATACCGATCCGAATGACCCCGATACAGATGGCGATGGTATCAATGATGGGATCGAGGTAGGCGATGACCTACAAAACCCCTTAGATGGTGACAATGACGGTATCATAGATGCCCTTGATTCCAATATTTTGGATACCGATCAAGACGGCGTGGTCGATCAATTAGACCCTGCAAATGACAACCCCTGTGTGCCCGATAATAGCAATGGCCTCTGTGATACCGATGAAGACGGTATTTCCGATGGCCAGGAAGAGGCAGATGGTACTAACCCACTTGATGCTTGTGATCCCGATATCAACAACCCGAATTGCGATCCTACCCCTATTGATCTGCAGATAGAAAAGGTGGTCGACAAAGAACAGGCCATAGCCGGTGATGAAGTCATCTTTACCGTCACGGTGACCAACACCACCGATAGAAGAGCTAGAAATGTGACCGTAGGCGATATGTTGGAGACGGGTTTTGCGTATAAGGCCCATGACTCTTCCAATGGAAACTATGACCCTGAAACGGGCATGTGGGCCATTTTTGAAATACCGGCAGCAGGATCGGTGACCTTAACGGTTACAGCCGATGTGTTGGAAGGCGGTCCGTATAACAACGTAGCTGAAATTCTTGAATCTTTCCCTGTGGATGATAACCCTGCCAACGATAGGGCAGAGGTTATTTTAAATATTGATTTGCCCGAAGGCATTGATTTGGTCTTGGAAAAGTTTGCGCGAATAGTCAAAGAGGATGCTATCCTAGGTTCAAGTCCGAATAACGATCTTAAAGATATTCGTCCCTTGCTGGGCCAAGAAGTCATTTTTACAATTAAGGTCACCAATGAATCTAATGAAGATGCCGTATCTAATATTCGAGTGCTGGATAACTTGGCCGATGCCAATGGAGGCTTCTTTTATGTGAATGATGAAGCGGACAAAGGTTCCTACGATCCGCAAAGTGGTATATGGACGATTCCCGAGTTATTGCGAAATGAAGTGGCCATTTTAGAGATTCGGATTTTAGTGCCTCAAGTGGGAAGTTTTACCAATTCGGCCGAAATTCTAAGTTCTTCGCCTGTCGATAGTGAAGGAAAATACAATAATAATACAGATATGGTCAGTGTCAATGTATCTGAGAGAACCCAAGCCGAAATCGGAATTATTTTCAATCAATTTTCACCCAACAACGACGGCACAAATGACGAACTGAAAATTAATAGGGTGCATACGAACGATAACGGCACTCGAGAAACGATAGATTTAATATACGACATCAAGATATTTAATAGACTCGGAAGCTTGGTGTTTGAAGGGAACCAGCTTCAAGATGAAGTTATTTGGAACGGTACTTGGAAGGGTAAACAGGTTCCTGACGGCACTTATTTTTATGTGCTGAATGTAACCCTTCAAGAAGAGGTCGAAGGTGTCGACACCTCTATGACCAAGAAAGGCTGGATACAGCTTATACGTTAGACAACATACACAATGGGCGATAGAGCATTGAAAACCTTTTATAGGCATATATTTTTCTTTCTGGGCTTGGTGCTGATAACTATTTCGGCACATGCACAAAAAGAACCACAGTATACCCAATACATGTACAATATTGGCAGTTTCAATCCTGGGTATGTCGGGAGCGTAGAAACCCCACAAATAGCTGGGCTTTACCGCGCTCAATGGCTTGATATTCCCGGCTCGCCACGTACGATTCGATTAGGGACGAACGTTCCCTTGAAGAACGAAAAAATGGGTATTGGCTTCAATATTATAAGTGATCAATTAGGTCCCTCCACACAAACCTATGTAAAGGCAGCATACTCTTATCAGATCGACGTTAGTGAAAAAGCCAAACTTTCCTTTGGTATGGATCTCGGTGGGTCTTTTTTAAACATAGACTTTTCGAAAGGTACTTTTGAAAACCCTGGAGAACCAATCTTAGATCGACAGATAATAGAGCGATTTTATCCGACTGTTGGTGCTGGTCTCTTTTTGTATCAAGAAGATATCTGGTATTTCGGTGTCTCGACCCCTAACTTTTTGACCGATGGTATTTACAATGATGATGTCGCTACAGTGATCGAAGATAGAATGCAGTTCAATTTAATCGGGGGTTATGTATTTGATCTGACGGAAACCCTAAAGTTCAAGCCTGCCTTTCTAATCAACTATATTGGTGGTGCACCTTTAAACACGAATATTTCGACCAATTTTCTTTTTAACGAAAGGTTTACGCTCGGTGCCTCGTATCGGTTGAGTAGTTCAGTCAGCGGGTTGGCGGGCTTTCAAGTGACGAGTGGTACTTTTATAGGGTACTCCTATGACTATAGTACGCCACCCTTAGGAGAATTCAGTAGCGGTTCTCATGAGGTTATTTTAAAGTTCTATTTAGGAAAAGGGGATGGAACAACGTCGGACAACAAATCATTGAAAGGGAAACCCAAACAAATCGATACGCCTAGATTTTTCTAAGTATTTTTCAAACATGAAATCAAAGTTCTTCTTATTTCTTATTGTGTTGGTAGCGAATTCCGTATTGGGCCAAGAAATGACATCGAAGGCCGATAAGTATTTCTACAGCTATGCCTATGAAGATGCTATAAGGGAATATCAAAAGCAGATGCAAGAGGGTAAGCTGATCACCAATTATCAACTCTTGAATTTGGCCGATTCCTATTTCAAAACCGGTGATTACGTCAAGGCCTCTAAAATATATCTCGATATCAATAAGAACGATACCATAATGTCGAGCAACCGCTTTAACCAGATGTTGCAAAGCTTGTCGAGAACTTCGGATACGGAACGTGTGAAAGCTTTGTTTGAATCGAAAAGCAATGTTTTGGCGAGCGAACTCATTGAAAATGTAGAATTCAACTATCGATTATTGGAAGAAGACACCGATCTGTCTTCTGGTTTTTTCGTTTTTTCGGTAAATGGAAATTCTGAATATGCAGATTTCTCACCGAGTTTTTATAACGATAAGCTTCTTTTTAGTAGTGCCCGTAAGAGCAAGTCGAAAAAAACCTATGGTTCTTCAGGGGAGTCGTATTTAGATATTTATGTCGCCGATCGAAAGAATAGTGGAGCTATTGCAAATGCCCGTTCCTTTGAAGGGATACCCGATTCCCCATACCATAAATCAACACCCTTCTACTTGGCAAGTTCCGGTGCGATATATTATATTTTGTCAAATACCGAAGGTAAAAACTTGGCCTTCGATGAGAAGGGTAAGAATGCCCTGGCAATAGGAATGGCCTACGACAATGGGTTTTTTAGGTTTATACTTAAAGATTTGAGCACCTCTTTCTATTATCCCTATTTCGATGAAAAAACGGAAAGACTCTACTTCTCGGCCAACTTCGAAGATAGTTATGGGGGCACTGACCTTTATTATGTACTTACCAATAATGGGCAGGTGATGTCGGAACCGATAAATTTGGGCCCTCGTATCAATACTTCTGGAAATGAGATTGCACCCTATCTTTTTGACAATACCCTTTATTTTTCTTCGGATGTATTTTATGGCTTGGGTGGAATGGATATCTATAGAAGCAAAGTTCAACGGAACGGAAGTTTTAGTATTCCTGTCAATCTAGGAAAAGGCATCAATACAAAATACGACGAGTTCGGGTTTATTATTTCGCAAGAAGAAGACGGTTTCCTAGGCTATTTTTCTTCCAATAGACCTGGCGGACGGGGTCATGATGACATCTACGGATTTAAGGTCGATGAAAAACCAGGCTTAAGAACCCTCATATTTGCTGGAGAAGTCACGGCATCGAGATATGATACCCCCACCAAAGATGTTCGTATTGAACTGACTGATGTCAATGGAGAATTACTCAAGGAGACTTATACCAATGAAGATGGGTTTTATCAAATGGAGATACCCTATACCGATATCGTAACGCTTTCGGTTACTAAAAATGGATATTCCACGTTTACCGAGACCTATAATCCAAAAGGACTTTCCGAATTGCAGAAGGCCCCGTTGAATGTCAATTTGGTGGCCATTGAGGATATGGTACGTAAGAAAGAGGGTAAAACAGTATTAGAACTAAATAATTTTTTCTTTGCTACAGGAAAAACGAATGTTACGCCTGACATTGCAGCTGAACTTGATAAGGTAGTGGATGCGGTGAATAAATTTCCTAAAATACGTCTTGGTATAGAAACCTACACCGACAGCCGTGGCGCAAGCAGTTCGAATAAAAGGCTATCTCAAAAAAGGGCGGAGGCCATAAAAATGTACCTTGTTCAAAATGGAGTTCCCGAGAAGAATATCTCTTACACCGAAGGTTTCGGTGAAGAAAAGATAATCAATAACTGCACCGATGGGGTTTACTGTCTTGATTTTTTGCACAAACAAAACCTAAGAACACTCTTCGTGGTTGAGAATTATGAAAATATGGCGCAAGGAGCGAATTAATGGAAAAAAACAGTTCTTCTTTTACCCCTTATAGTCTGTTGTATTTAAAAAACAACAATCCAGAAATAGTATATTGAAAAGAAGGACAGAAATAATATTCCCAAGTAGGTAAGCCATTGCAATGCTTTCTTCGGACGTTGTGCTGGGGGCACATCATTGCTCATTACATTTTTTAGGTTCATATAACCAATAATCGGGGCTACCACGAACGAAACAAAGGTGGCCAAAGCAACTAGTTGACCCATATTGGCACCGAATAAAGCGATGACAATAAAGTTGACAATCGCTAAAATAATAATAGCTAGTGCAAAAATACTTTTCTTCCCACTAACCTGTATTTTTGGTAGCAGAAGGTCAATAATATCGAGGCTAACCCTGGCCACCGCATCGTGTGCCGTCATACAGGTGCTGAACATGGTGGCAAAGGCGGAGATAGCTATGAAGATATAGGCCCAAGGGCCGATATGGGTGGTAAATAGTTGAACGACCTGATCTGCAAAGGTCACAGCGTTTCCACTCAACTGGGTGTTAGTGCCATACAGGGTCATCGAACCAATTATAAGAAAGAAAAGCGCCAAAACACTGGTCATCAAGTAGCCCGTATTAAATTCTTGCAACGATTCTTTTAATGATGGTTTTTGTTTTTCACTCTTCCATTTTTCGATACTCCAAAGACTGATCCAACTTGAGGCTTCGACGGTCGTCGGCATCCAACCCATGAGGCTTATAAGGAACAAAATTCCCATATCATTAAAAATTGGCGGCGCTTTGAAATCTTGAATATGCGCTACTTGTCCTTTGACTAAAACCATAGCTGTGGTAACGATTAGGGCAAAGAACAAGATTGTAACCACGAACTTTAAGGAAACCTCCATGAATTTATATCGGCCAATGATGAGTACTAGGCTAATAAAAATAAAGAGGCCCAAGGCTACAGTTGAAATTGAAATTCCGGAAATCTTAAAGAGATTGATAAAAAGTCCGGCGGTTACCGTATATAGGGCCGCTAAAATGGTAAAGGTCGTTATTAGAGTGATAAAGGCATAGAACCACAAATAACCTTTTCCACGATTTAAATATCCCTCGATTAGGGTCTTGTCGGTGGTGTTTGTATATCGCACACCGAATTCGAAAAAAGGATACTTAAAGACGTTGGCCAAAATAATCGGTATGATCATTATCCATCCGTATTGGGCCCCGGCCTTTGTAGAGAGTACGAGATGGGAAGTTCCAATAGCCATACTCGCAAAGAGTAGACCTGGACCAAGATTCTTGATAAGTGTCTTGAGTTGCGTCATGACCGATAGTTTGAATGGCTATAAAAATAGGTCATTTTGGTCTTCGGCTGCCTAAATTATTTGATTTCGATATGTTCTCCGTAAAACTTTGGTTCCGTGTTAATAGCCAAATCTATGAATACTTTGACCCTGGCCAATAGTTCGCGCAACTGTACTTTTAAACCTTGTTGGCCCGAAAGATCCCGGGCGTTGTATCCTATTGCATGAAGCCCTTTTTTTTCCGCAAGATAGATAGCTCTCTGATTGTGGAACTTTTGTGAGATTATCGTAACACTATCCAAGCCAAATACTTCTTTCGCTCTAACTACCGAGTCTAAGGTTCTAAAACCAGCAAAATCCAAGAATATTTTCTCTGCTGGAATACCTCCGAGCATTAAATCTTTTTTAATGGTATTGGGTTCATTATAATAGCGCGTGCCGTTGTCACCACTTACGAGTACAAAATCAATTTTTTTGGCATTATAGAGTTCGACAGTAGCCTCGATTCTATATTCGTAATAGGGGTTAGGGAGTCCTCCAACCAATTTTTTCGAGGTTCCCAATACCAGTCCGACCCGGTTTTGCGAGACCATACCTAAGTCATTGAAAGTGTGACCTTCTGTAGAAAAATTAATGGTATAGTTACATACGAGTATTATAAGCAAAAGGAGACCTATAAGCAATCCAGCTGCTTTGTAATACTTTTTTTTCATTCAGTTCGGATGGGAAAAGTAGGTATAAAGATAGGCAAAAGAATACCCAATCATGTGTCTTTACTGTATCAGTTCGATGAGTTCCTTGCCCAAAGAATCTAACTCTTTTTCAAGTTCGCTGTAATTCGTACCTGAATTTTGATTAAACTTTTGAAAGTACATCGTAACTTTTTGCTCCTTAGGTTGAGTAAAATTATGCTCAAATAAGTCAACCTTTCGCTTCATCTGGTGCGCATGGTATAAGGCTATGTTGATTCTAATAGTAAACGATCTGGCCCTGTCATATTTTTTCGAAATTTGGCTCCCGTAATAATTGGATTCAAAGCGGTTTTTCATTGAATAAAGTCGAACCACAATATTTTCGAGATTGTTCGATTCTTGTTTTAAGGCGCTTATGGTCGTGTTATTGGTCAAAGTTGCAGCCATGATTATAAGTTTTTAGTCAAGAATAGAGTAAATTGAAGTTAGGCCATATGGTATTTGAGATGTAACTAAGTACTATAATTATTTCTGTATCGGAGTATTTATTCGATGAAAAGTATAAACCATTTGACCATATGTTTACCTATTATCTTTTTTGAGAGTGATTCGGTTACTAAAAATATTAAAAGCTTAGCTTCAATGGGTTACACCATTGTGGGAATCAGTCCATTTAAAATAAATCACGATATTTACACAACAGCAGGTTTACTATATTCACGTTGCTTCAACTTATTTTGTTTTAAAGATGAAAACATCGCTATTACTAATGATTTTGGCTTTGACCATTAATGGATGTAAAGAAAATACCAACTCAAAGCAGAAACTGGCTGAAAAAGGGGAATCCTCGAGGAAGTGGTGGAAAGAAGCAATCATCTATCAAATTTATCCTCGAAGCTTTAAAGATACCAATGGGGACGGTGTAGGTGATCTCAAAGGAATAACTCAAAAATTAGATTATATCGAGAGTCTTGGTGTAACCGCTGTGTGGTTAAACCCCATATATAGTTCGCCAAACGATGATAATGGGTATGACGTGAGTAACTATCGCGATATCATGAGTGATTTTGGTACAATGGAAGATTTTGATCATATGCTTTCGGAAATGCATGAACGAAACATCAAATTGGTGATGGATGTTGTAGTCAATCATAGCAGTGACGAGCATTATTGGTTCCAGCAATCTCGGAGTTCAAGAGATAATCCATATCGTGATTATTACCATTGGTGGCCTGCAGAAAAGGGAGAGCCGAATTACCGGTACAGCCTTTTCGATGAAAAGGGAGATGCTTGGAAATATGATTCGCTCACCGATGCGTATTATTTACATTATTTCTCACAAAAGCAACCCGATTTGAACTGGGAAAATCCTAAGGTTCGAAAAGAAGTATATGATATTATGCACTTTTGGGCGGAAAAAGGGGTTGACGGCTTTCGGTTAGATGCCTTTCAGTTCGTTGCTAAGGACACCACATTTCCAGCTATTGACGATGATCTTGAGAAAAATTTTATTGAGCACTATGCCGTGCAAGACGGTCTACACGATTATCTCAAGGAAATGTATGAGGAAGTCTTTAGTAAATATGACGTGATGAGCGTAGCCGAGGGCGCGGGAAGAAATTTTGAGGATGCCCATAATTTGGTAGATGCCGACCGAAAAGAGCTCAATATGGCATATGCCTTTGAAGGTGTAGATATTGCAAAACCTGAGGGGTATTCGCTAAAACATTTCAAAGAGGTCTTTACAAAATGGGAACGAGAGTTTTCTGAAAAAGGGTGGCTTTCCATCTTTTTGGCAAATCACGATCAGGCCCGTTTGGTTAGTAGGTTTGGTAATGATAGCCCCAAATATCGGGCACCTTCGGCCAAAATGTTAAATACCTTTATACTGAGTATGCGTGGTACTCCCTATTGCTACTATGGGGATGAGCTCGGTATGACCAATGGTAATTTTGAAACTATTGAAGATTTCAAGGATATAGCGGCCATCAATGGGTACAAAAAAGTGATCAATGAGAACGGCGATGTAGACCAATATTTGAAAAACTTAAGATTCAGTTCTAGGGACAATGGTAGAACCCCTATGCAGTGGAGCGCTTCGGAGCATGCTGGTTTCTCTACTGGTGAACCATGGCTGCCCGTCACTGACAATTACAAAACGATCAATGTGGTCACTGAAGAAACGGATTCCTCTTCGGTGCTGAACCATTTTAAGAAAATGGTGCAACTAAGAAAGAGCCATGACGTTTTGGTGTACGGAGAGTATAGGTTGTTAGCCGCTTCACATCCAGAGGTGTACGCCTTCAGCAGAGAGCTAGATGAAAAAAAGGTGCTCGTGCTTCTGAATTTTTCAGCGGACGATGCTCATGTTGAATTGGAAGAGTTGAGCGCTATTTCCGATACTTTGATCAATAATCTGGATATAGTGGATATCGTCGAAAATAGAATCTCATTACAACCCTATCAAGCTATTATTTTTTCTTTGAACTAACTGCAGTGCCAAAGTACGCTTATGGCTAAACTCTTGGCCAATTCCTCATTATATTCTTGTTTCCATTGGCTGCTGAATTCAATCTCCAGAAATGGGTGGCTTTTTCGTTTGCATGACTGGATTCCTTCGAGCGGACAATACGACAAATGGGATAAAGAAAACCTAGGTTTAAATGATAAATATTAATGTCTCACTTTGTTACAATAATGTTTTGTTTTCTTGGTTTATTGTCATTTATTTGAGAGAAAATAGGAGACCTTGAAAGGTAAAGGCAAGATGATAGAACTTAAGCGAGAGGATTATATCCCGAATATTTCCTATGATTCGGTCATCTTCGGCTTTAACGGAACGCAACTAAAAATATTGATTCTAGAATATCACAATACCAATCTTTTCGCTTTGCCTGGAGGCTTTGTCAAATACAACGAAAACCTTATTGACGCTGTAAAAAGAGGGGTGAAGGAACGTACGGGTCTTGATAATATCTATTTTGAACAGTTTCATGCGTTCGGAAGTCTTTCAAGGTCCGAACCTCAGACCATGAAGCGCATACTGGAAGAGGCGAACATTGATAAAGCGAGCTATGATTGGATGCTCAACCGATTTATCTCCGTTGCTTATTATGCGCTTATCAACTATGACGACGTGAACCTTGAACCTGATGCACTATCCGATAGTATCAATTGGTATGCCCTAGATGAATTGCCCTCTTTGATGATGGATCATCGTGAAATCGTGGAGCGGGCATTACAGACTTTGAGAGACAATCTTGAAAAAAAATTGGTAGGCATGAACTTGTTACCCGAAAAGTTCACAATGAAACAACTGCAAAAAGTTTATGAGGCGGTTCTGGGCGAAAATATCCGTCGGACTACCTTTCAAAGACGTCTTTTGGCCATGAATGTATTAGAGCGCCATGAGAAACTTTTTCAAGGAAAGGCGCACAAGGCACCCTACCTTTACAGTTTTAAAACCAGAAAATCTATAAAACCTAATATATAATATCAATTTCAAATAAGATAAATGTCTATGACTATCAATAAATTAATCCTACTAAATTTTTTTAAAGGGGCTGCCCTATGCCTCTTTGTAGCTGCGACCTTCTCCTGTACTTCCCAAAAAAGGGTGGGCGGGCTTGCCCTTTATACGGTTCGTGATGATATGGGCGATGACGCAATGGCAACCCTTAAAGCTGTGGCCGATGCAGGTTATAAGAACATAGAAGCCGCCGGCTATGCAGAGGGTAAATTTTATAATATGTCTCCCGAGAAATTTAAATCGGTGCTTGACGATTTAGGTCTTGATCCTATCAGTACTCATCAGGGGAGTGTTACCCTTGACAATGCAGATGCCATGATGGCCGATGTAAAAGCGGCCGGTTTTAAATATTTTGTCATCCCGGTACCTCCGATGGGACTCTTTACCTCTGATTCCGAGAACATGACCATGGGCATGAAAGGAGGGGCCAAGAATTTAGCCGATATCTTGACCGTATTGGGTAAAAAGGCGAATGCTGCAGGGCTACAACTTTTATATCACAACCACGATTTCGAGTTTAAAGAAGACAAAGACGGTGTGGTGACAATAGATTATCTTTTGGAAAATACCGACCCGGATTTGGTTAATTTTCAAATGGATCTTTATTGGGTAACCAGAGCTGGGGCCGATCCTATAGCTTATTTCGAAAGGTACCCTGGACGGTTCAAAATTTGGCATGTCAAGGATATGGACGATCAAGGAAGATTTGCCCCAGTCGGTAAAGGAACAATAGATTTCAGAAGAATACTTGATAAAAAAGAGCTTTCAGGAATGGAATATTACATGGTCGAACAGGATAAAACATTTACTATGAAGCCTTTGGAGGCAATTAAGGTGAGCCATGAAGGTATTATGGAAATTGGGTTCGATTAAAGGTGTGCTCCCATTTGACCTCTTTTGAATCTTTCGGTTCTAAAGAATTTCAAAACTGTTGTCTTTTGACTTTTGCGGGTTGAATGGAGAAACCTTACTTTTAATCCGAACATTTCAAAGAGGGCAACTTGCCTTAGAAAAATCTTCTAAAAAAATCATGCTATGATAAAAAAAATTTTAATCGGCCTGGCCATAGTTTTGGTGGTTATACAATTCATCAGACCTGAAAAAAACGATTCGAACGATAGTACCTATGATATTTCTAAAAAATATAATGTTCCTGCGGAGGTGGAACATATTTTGAAAGTTTCTTGTAATGACTGCCACTCCAACAATACGGTATACCCGTGGTATTCAAACGTTCAGCCAGTAGCTTGGTGGCTGGATAATCATGTAGTGGATGGAAAAAGACATTTGAATTTTTCGGAATTTACCAACCGTCCGCTTTTTGTTCAAAACCATAAGTTCGATGAAACCATTGAAATGGTCGAAGAGGGTGAAATGCCATTGGAATCGTATACCAACTTTGGATTACATCCCGAGGCCAATCTCTCCGAAGAACAGCGAAAGATCCTCATCGATTGGGCAAAGGCACAGATGCAATACCTAAAGGAAAATTATCCTGCCGACAGCTTAAAAATGCCAAAAAGAACCAATCGGTAACCTATCAAGTAAAGGTGTTCAGAAGCTATTCACTTCCCTAGGTCAAATGCTTTTTAAAAAAATCAATGGTGCGTTCCCAAGCCAATTCGGCAGCTTCACGATCATACCTTGGCGTAGTATCGTTATGAAAACCGTGGTTGGCATTCTTATACACAAAGGCCTTATATTTTTTGTCGTTCTGTTTTAGTGAAGCTTCGTACGCGGGCCAGCCTGCATTGACACGTTTGTCTAATTCCCCGAAATGTAAGAGTAAAGGTGCGTTAATGTCTTCGATATTTTCCGTAGGTTGTCCGCCATAGAAGGGAACGGCAGCCCCTAGGTCAGGTATTTTAACTGCCATCATATTTGAAATCCAACCTCCAAAACAAAAGCCGACAACCCCTACTTTTCCGGTGCATTGTGGGTGGTTTTTTAAATACTCGAAAGCCGCTATAAAATCTTCAAGCATTTCATCGCGATCTCGCTTACGCTGTAATTCACGGCCGTCGTCATCGTTGCCTGGATATCCGCCCAAGGGGGTAAGGGCATCAGGAGCCAACGAGATAAAACCTGCCAAGGCGGCCCGACGGCCCACATCTTCAATATGTGGGTTCAAACCGCGATTTTCATGTACAACTACGATGCCTGGAAGTTTTCCATTGGTATCGGCCGGTCTTGAAAGTAGTCCTTTTATCTTGCCTCCACCCTTTGGTGAATTGTATTCTATGAATTCTGAATTTAATCTTGTATCGTCTTGTTTGATCTGTATTTTTTTTACATAATCAGGTGAAATAAAGCTTAAAAGCGATGATACCGTTAGCCCTCCCACCGCATAGGTAGATAGTTTATCGATGAAAAGTCTTCGGTTTAATCTATTATGGGCATAGTCGTCATAGAGATCGAAAACCTCTTGTTGAATATCTTCTTTTTTAATTTCTTTCATGGTTATCGTATTTAATCGGCCGATTTGTAAATAAATTCAACAATTCTATCTGCATTGATAAAACCTTGGCCATGGGTTTCGTCCCATTCTTTTGATAAAGCTAATTTCTGGGTTTCTTCGAGGGAGTTACCTTCATTTCGCGCTTTCTTGACCCGTTCCCGAAGGGTAACAAGAATGTTCTTATAACTTTCTAGATCTTCTTTTGAAGCCACTGCGCCATGTCCCGGGATTATTTTTGTTGCATCATCGACAATCCCCATCGCCATGGTTACATTAGAAATCAAACCGTCAATATCGCCCCCTGAATTCAGGTCGATATAAGGATATCGCCCACTGAAAAAATTATCGCCCATATGAATGACATTATCCTCAGGAAAATAGTAATAGGTGTCCCCATCGGTATGCGCTGGGTCTACATGTAGGGCATGAACGCTATTGCCATTTCCAAGATACAACGTCATTTTATCGTTAAAGGTGACTACAGGAAGAGCTTCGGCGGGGTTGGGTTCATCTGCGGCGAGCATTCTTTTGCGCACATTGTCATGGGCGATTACCAATGCGCCGGCCTTGGCCAAATTTTCGTTCCCGCCCGTATGGTCACCGTGCATGTGGGTGTTCAAAACAAAACGTACGGGTTTATCGGTCAGGGTTTTGACGTGGGCTACAATTTTTGAGGTCAGCGGCCCGAATTGATCATCTATAAGATAGGCGGCGTCTTCCCCGATCGCCAGACCGATATTTCCACCAGACCCGAAAAGGACATAGGTGTTATCAGTTAGTTTTTCAGAGGTTATTTCTACATCGCTAAAGTCGCGTTGCGCTGTCAAGCTCAGGGTACAGGCAAAACTGAATAGGAGGCTTATTTTTTTCATTTTCAAAAGATTATGTCTTCTTTAAAGGTACGGAAACATCGTTATATTTTTCTTTCGTTTATTGTGGCCCTAAAATGTGTTCCATGAACGCCTCTTTATAGGCCCTACCGATGGGGAGTATGGTTTGGTTACCCAAATAGACTTGGTTACCGACAACTTTATCGATTTTCGAAGTATTTACGATGTACGATCTGTGTATTCTTATGAATTTCTTCGAGTCGAGATATTCTTCCCAAAAGCGTAGTGGTTCTTGTGATAAATGTTTTTTGCCGCTCTCAAAAAGCTCTGTATAATCGGCATCGGACTGTATATATTCAATGTGGGCTACGGCCACCTTTACATGCTGGTGTCCAGATTTGATAAAAATAAATTCGGGGCTCGATAAAATTGTCGGAGTATTTTCTTGGGATAACCTATTTATTTTTGGAGAGGGAATCTTCGATACCGCTTGTACAAACCGTTCAAATGAGAAGGGCTTTAAAAGATAGTCGACCACATTATATTCATAACTCTCCAGGGCATATTCCGAAAAAGCGGTTGTAAGAATCACATTCGGCTTGTTTTGAACAGTTTTTAAGAAATCGATACCGGAAATTTTAGGTAGATGTATATCTAAAAAAATCAAGTCTATGGTCTCCGTTTTTAAAAAATCAATGGCTTGTAGCGCATCGGCAAAGGTGGCTCTCAAATCGAGATTTTGCATATCGCCGATATATTTCTTAAGCACCCTCTGGGCCGGCGGCTGGTCTTCAATAATGATACATCGTATCATCACTCCTTTGTTTTTAATCGCATTCTCAAAAATACGGAATATAGGTCATCGCCTTCCGTGATTATCAGTTCATGGGCGTCGGGATATAAAATTTGCAACCGTTTTCGCACATTTTGTAGCCCGATACCCTTTGAGAGACTCTCGGTATTGCCCATGGGACGGAAAGAATTTTTACAGTTAAATTCCAAATGCCCCTCGTCGGATATCTTTATATCAATATCGATTTGTATGTCTTTTGATTGACTGGCAGTACTGTGTTTAAAAGCATTTTCAACAAAGACGTTTAAAATTAAAGGTGCAATTTGATATCCGGGCGTTATATTTTCGGTGGCAAAAGTCACCTTACCACGTTCTTCAACTTGCATTTCGTTGAGCTTGGTGAAGTTTTTTAAATGCTCGATTTCTTTCTCGAGTGCTACGAATTTTTCTTTACAGTCGTAAAGCATATACCTCAGAACCGACGAGAGCTCCAATATAATTGAAGGTGTTTTGGGCGATTGTTCAATGGCGTACGAGTAGAGATTGTTTAAATTATTAAAAAGAAAATGCGGATTGATCTGAGATTTTAAAAATTGCAATTCACTCTCCTTGACCGACAATTGAAGCTCCTCTACCTCTAATTGCTTGCGAGAAGCGTCCCAGGCAAATTTAAAACCTGCCAGTATGGTGATCACTGGCATTACATCGAGCAGGCTGAATATGATACCCGGAAAGCGCAAACCTTTCGTATCGGGAAAATATATTTTCTCGAGCACAAATTCTTCAATGATGATGATGGCCCCCACGACAATGGCCACGCTAAGAAAAAACTTGAAATATTCTTTCTTATAAAACAAACGGGGCAGTAGCACATAATTAATTATGAAAGCTCCCAGAGCATAATTCAGAAAAGCAAATACTTTGAATTGCTGTATGGAGGGCTCGTTCTTATCAAAGGAATAGAACAAAAAAAGTACGACATGCAGCACCACCTGAAAAAAAACCTCCTTGGAAGTGCTATTAAATAAAGACTTTTTTGGTACCATCTATCAAAAATAGAATTTTGTGTGTATTGGGATACGTAAAAACCGTTATCGACAGATTTAGCGGGGTAAACACCATTTCAATATGATGGTGTCGTTCAGGGTTGAATCCTCGTCGTTTGCAGAAATTTGAGGGCAACTTTGGATAAAAGGATGATTTTTGCATTTAAAAATAAAATTTAATGCATAGCAATAGCACTAAAAATTTTCTTCTCCTGCTTTTGATTTTTGGCTTCACTGTGGCAAAGGCTCAAACCGAAACCGTTCAAATTATCGGAAAAGTTGTCGATTCAAATGGACTACCCATTGAATTTGCCACCGTTCTTATTGGCGATTCCGAAACCAAAAAGGCCCTTGAAGGTACTACGACGATTGAAGATGGAAGTTTCTCAATGGAGATCGACGCGTCTAATTTCTACATTGAAATTAGTTTTATCGGATTCGAAAAAAAAACATTCGGTTCACCAGTGACGAAAGGGGGACAAATTGACTTGGGTACGGTAACGCTTTCCGAGGATACCGAACAGTTGGAGGAAGTAATTGTTCAAGGGGAAATTTCGAGAACAGAATTTAAGTTGGATAAGCGTGTTTTCAACGTGGGAAAGGATTTAAGTACCACCGGGGCGAGTGCGCTGGATGTTTTGAACAATGTACCATCGGTCAATGTAAATATAGAGGGGCAAATCAGTTTAAGGGGAAGTCAAGGTGTTCAGATCTTAATTAACGGGAAACCTTCTGTAATTGCCAGCGAGGAAGGGAATACGTTGGGCACTATTACTGCCGATATGATCGATAGGGTTGAGGTCATTACCAACCCATCTGCAAAGTATGATGCCGAAGGTACCTCGGGCATTATCAACATCGTCATCAAAAAAGAGCAGCGAAAGGGGCTAAATGGTTCCGTTTCGGTGAACACTGGAGCCCCTGATGCGCACAGTCTTGGGGTTAGCTTAAACCGTAGGGGCGAAAAGTTTAATTTGTTCAGCCAATTGGGTTTCGGTATACGCGAGCTGCCCAACGACCTTGTAAACCGTAATGTTGATTTGGTAAATAATACGACAATACTATCGAGAGGTACGGAATACCGCAATGAGACGTATTACAATGTAGTCTTGGGAACGGACTATTATTTGAACGATAGCAATGTGATTACCCTTTCTGGAAATTTTGCCATGGAAATCGAAGATCAACCTTCCCAAACTGCTTTCACGGCACTAGACGCCTCGGGTATCAGTACTTCGGAGTGGGAACGTACCGAAGTGACCGAAGCTACCAACCCCAAGTTACAATTCGAATTACAGTACAAGAAAGATTTTGATGAGAATGATGAACACACTTTGATCTTTAGTTCATTAGGCAGCTTTTTTGGAAAAGATCAATCGTCTGATTTTAATAATACCACCATTAGCGGCGATAACAATGATGCCCAGCAAAAGACCCGAACCGATTTCAAGGAGGGAATCTTCACTTTTAAACTAGATTACACCCGGCCTTTTTCGGAAAAATGGAAGCTGGAATCTGGAGCGCAGTTCGTATTGAACGATGTGGCCAACGACTACGAGGTTTCCAATCTACAAAACGGTGATTTTATTATAGACAATGGGTTGACCAATGTCTTTGAATTCAATCAAAATGTATTGGGTCTCTATGGAACCGGTTCGTACGAGGGCACCAAATGGGGTGTCAAAGCAGGATTGCGTGTAGAACAGACCAATCAAGATACTTTTCTGGCCACTACGAACGAGACAAACGGACAGGATTATGCCAATTTGTTTCCTAGCATCCATTCATCGTATAAGTTTAGCGATAAGATATCATTGCAGGCTGGCTATTCGAAGAGAATTTATCGACCGAGAATGTGGGATTTGAACCCCTTCTTTAACATCCGCAATAACTTCAGTATACGACAGGGGAATCCTGATTTGCAACCTGAATTTACCGATTCCTATGAGGTTACGAGCATTTACATATTGGGTCGGGCTTCGTTGAACTTTGGGGTCTATCATCGATATACTACCGAAGTCATAGAGCGGGTATCTGTTTTTGAAAATAATGTGAACACGGTTCGCCCTGAAAATATTGGGGAAAACAATACGACCGGTATTGAGTTCAATGCAAAATATAGTCCTGCCAAGTGGTTGACCCTCAATGGTGATTTTAACTATAGCCAATTCAATCGCGATGGTACCTTTGAAAATACGGTATTTGATTTTAACGGGAATCAATGGTCATCAAAATTGATGGCAAAATTAAAACTACCGGCAGATTTTGAGATGGAAACGACCGGTAATTACCAATCCGGTTTTAAAACCGTTCAGGGTACAATGAGCGATCAGCTTTTCATGGACCTCGGTGTTCGCAAAAATATACTCAAAGGAAAAGCTGTACTGAACTTGAGTGTCCGCGATTTATTCGCTTCAAGGGTGAACGAAAATCAAATTGCTCAGGCCAATTTTGAAGTCTACAATCGCCGTCAGCGTGGTACGTTCGTCGCTTTTGGTTTTAGCTATGGATTCGGCAAAGGAGAGGCCATGCAGTACTCTGGTCAGCGTAGGCGCTTTTAAAGATTTATTGTTACACAAATGAAGCGAGAGTTTCTTAAAAAAGGTTTTAAAGCAACCGCTCAGGTGGGTAATGGATCTGATATGGTTTTCGGAACAAGGCTTTAGAAGAATATGGAAGATTTAATCGAGGGTACCCTTTAATAAAGTAAAGTAGTATAAACTATCATTCTAATACTCGTTTTCAAAAGCAACAAATCATGAAAAACATTCTCTCTTTTTTATTAATAATGGCAGGGATAACCCTTTCCGCCCAAAGTGTCTGGAAAGCAGATAATGCCCATTCAAAAGTAGGTTTTGGAATTACCCACCTCTTGATTTCTGAGGTTGAGGGTCATTTTGGAGACTTTGAGATTACGGCAATGGCAGACGAATCTTTTGGTGAGCCTGATTTTACCGTTGATATCAAGACAGAAAGTATCGATACCGATAACGAACGTAGAGACAATCATTTGCGAAGTGCTGATTTTTTCGAGGTGGATACCTATCCGACCATATCTTTCAAAACCACGTCATTTGAAAAAACTGGTGATAAAACTTTTGAACTGACCGGTGATTTAACAATGCACGGGGTCACCAAGTCTGTGACGCTTGAAGGCAAACTTAATGGCATCATTACCGATCAGCGCAGCAATAAATTAAAAGCCGGACTTAAGTTGACCGGTACCGTCAATCGACTTGATTTCGAAATTGGAGGCAAAACACCTACTATTGGCGATGAGGTAGATTTGACTATTAATCTCGAAATGGCCCAACAATAGTTTTGAGACCGAATCGAGTCTACACCTGATGGGGCAGGGCATTGCAATGAAGAACAAAATTCGACGTAGCCTTTTATGTTGCTTTATCTGGTGTATTTGGAAGTAATTTTTTTGTAAGCGAATATTAAATACAGTGTTTCTTAATTATGGGAAGAAAAACTGAACAGACCTTTAGGGTAATCCATCGATACTTGGGCTTTTTCTTAGCAGGTATAATGATTGTATATGCGATCAGCGGTATTGTACTGACCTTTAGAAATACAGATTATCTGAAAAAAGAAATTCATTACGAAAAGAACTTAGAACCATATCTTTCGGCCGAAGACTTGGGTAGTGCTTTGGGTATGGGTCGGTTTAGGGTAGATAAGGAACAGGATGATCTATTGTATTTTCAAGGGGGAACGTACAATACCAAAACCGGAGTCGCCGATTACACCGTAAAAAAACTACCCTTGCTCTTAGATAATATGAACAAAATACATAAGATGCATTCGGGCCATCCTCTTTTTTGGCTCGGTATTTTTTTCGGGGTCTCCCTACTTTTCTTTGCTGTTTCTGCTTTTTGGATGTTCAGGCCAACCACATCGATATTTAGAAAAGGACTCTATTTTACGGCAGGAGGTATCATTTTGACCCTAATCTTATTATTTGTTTAAAGGCATATTTTTCGTGTTTTTTGAATCCTTAGTACCCCCTGGAAGGGCCAAGGAAAGAACAGAAAACCCTAAAGGCGAATGAAGTTTTTTTAACGTGATAGATTATTTGAAAAAATCGGAGCTAAGACGTCAGAACTGTTAACCTGCTCTTTTGACGTATAAAAAGATGGTCAAAGCGACGGAGTTTTCCCATTCATTTTTGAGCGTGTCAAATACTTTTAATCGTACAGGATAACGAACGGATTTAATCAAGAAGCCATCCAGTTCTTAAAATCGGTCGCTTTGGCTTTGCTAATGAAAATACGTTCTGCGCAATCGGGGTTGACGCTAACGATGAGCTTGCCATTGAAATAGTACTTTATTTTGGCGATAGCATCCTTTTTAATGATAAACTGCCTGTTGGCTCTGTAAAATAGACTAGGGTCTATTTCTTCTTCGACTTCCTCCAGTTTGCTATCGATACTATACGACATATTGTTTAAAGTAGTTGCCCATACGATTCCCGATTCGATTCGAAAGTAGGCGATGTTCTCGATTTTCAAGGGGACAAGTTGATCGCGTTGACTGACCAAGAAAGTTGATTTATAAGTGGGTTTGCCGACTTTTATCAAATCAAGAAGGCCGTTCATCTGATGTTCCGAAATACTCCTGTCCTTCGATTGTAGGGTAAACTGTTCAAGCGCCTCTCCTAGCTCTTCTTGATCTATAGGCTTGAGCAAGTAGTCAATACTATTGACCTTAAAGGCTTTTAGTGCATATTGGTCGTAAGCTGTGGTAAAAATAACGGGAATGGAAATTTTGGCGCGATCAAAGATCTCGAAAGAAATACCATCGGCCAAGTGAATGTCCATGAACACTAGTTCGGCGTTATTAGGTTTGGTGAAATAATCGACGGAAGCTGCAACGGAATCCAAAACCTTAAGTATTTCGATACTATCGTCTATAGAGTGCAGCAAATAGGCAAGATTGTCACTTGCAGCCAGTTCGTCCTCAACGATTACGACCCTCATTTCCATTTCTTTATCGGAAGTTCTACGCTAAAGTAATTGTTTTCGGTATTAATCTTCAATTCTTGCTTACGCAGTAGTACATATCTTTTTTTTAGGTTTACCAAACCGTTTCCCGTTCCTTCCGCTAGGGTAGTGCGTGGTCGCGCCTTATTTTGTACAAAGATGGAACCTTGTTCGGAGTAGATCTTCACCAAGAGAGGATGGGATTCGGATATCTCATTGTGCTTGACCGCATTTTCTACCAGCAATTGTAGGGCCAATGGGGGTATCCGCTCATCGAGATAGCTCTCTTCAATGTTAATGTCAATTGAAAAACGATCGCGATATCTCGTTTTGATAAGGTAGGTATAGCTCTCGAGATACTTTAACTCTTCCCGCACACTCACAAGATCACTATCATTGCTTTGCAAGATATAGCGGTACATGTAGGATAATTTTTTGATGAATTGCGTGGCGGCTTCATTATCACGCACTAAGGAAGTCAACGAATTTAATGAGTTGAAAAGAAAGTGGGGATCGATCTGGTTCTTTAAAGCCGCGAGCTCACTCTGTAAATTTTGCTGTTTGAGTTTTTCGTTCTCAATGCTACTCTCCTGTTGATCTGTCTGTAGACGAAGGATCCTTGCAATAAAAAACAATACGATCAATAATATCTCGTAGCTAAAACGTAAGAACCCCCTGTCATCATTAGACAAAGGTTGGTCGACAAGAACGGGATGCAAAATTTTCCAAAGGGCCAGAATTCCGAAAAGAATCGCGATATCTATGGCGATTATAATCGCTATTTTAATCCAGAAGGGTTGTCTAATGGTTCTGTAGCCCCAATTAGTATTAAACTGAAGGATGAGCCAAGAAAATAGGGCGAGAAAAAAAAAGCGGAAGATAAAATCGTATATCCATACCCCGGAAAAGTCCATTTTACCTTCACTGAACATGTTGTAGAGGTGGATGTTTCTAGGCAGGGATATCAAAACGGCTAATAGCAGGGCTATTTTTATAATTTCCGCTCGTTTTACCGGTTTAATGGTCATGATTTCTAAAAAGCTTGAATTACGGGTAAGGGTTTCAAATGTAAGGCAATTTTAAATGGAATGTTTAGATGAAAGTACGGGCGTTCGAGTAATCGAACGCCCGTAGCCAGTTCTGGGCTTTTCTCTTATCTTGAAGAGGTAGTAAAGTCTGCAGGAAGATAATCTTTGGTGTCAAAGTTGAGAAGCACTTCATCCTCATCTTCAATATATTCAATATCGGCCAACTCCAATTCCATGCCTTCATATGCATTGAAACCGAGGGGCAAGTAGACCGTGGTATCAAAACCTAATTGAAAGTTTTCTTCTTCGATGTAGACGATGTCTTCAACCTCAAGATTTTCCGCAAGTAGTTCGAGATTCCATCCTTCGATAAACGGACTGTCTGAACCGGATAAGTAGGCCATTGTGGCGTCATTATTATTTGGTTCGCATTTATGACTTCCGGTAAAAGAGATCAATACCGCTCCTATAATTCCTATTCCGAATACTGTGATTGCTTTTTTCATCATTTTTATTTTTAATTGTTATTGTTTTTATTTCTGTAACAAATGTAGGAGGTATGGGCTACTGGCGAACCGTTTTTTTAAGTGAAGCGACCAAATATGGTGGTGAAACGACCTCTAGTCACATTGAAGTTGGTAGGTACCTCCTGAAGAAAGAGAATAGTGGGTCTCAGGGTTCTCATAAAATCCTGAATTCCGTAAATAGCGACAGTCCATTTATGGCTACAGCTGATAGCAACAAGAGGTGATGGTCGAAACGTAATGAACCATTTTTGTACAGGAATGTAAATAGGATGTTGTGCTTCGACCTTAATCCCATCTGGGGCGTATGCCCGGGGCAAAAGGAAATTTCAAAGATTTGTAGTACTCTAACGAATGCTCTGGCTTTTCAACGCCCAAGGGCAGTTCTTTTCCAGAGAATGTTTGAAAGTAGGCCAAACAGGCATCGCGCCACCATTTGGCTTCTTTCAATTGTATCTCAAGAAGCATTCGTACTTCCGTATATTGTTGGGTTGTGATATAATTTTTAGAGGCTTCCCAAGTGTGAATCATATCTTTTACCTGATCGACCCCTTCTTGGTACTTCAAGGCCAAACCATCCCACAACATATGGCCGTTCTTCAATTCATAGTCCCAAGGAAGATGGTGGAACCATAATAGATATTTTTCGGGGCATGTTTTCGGATCATTGAAAATCTTGGCCAGTTCAGGCGCATATTGGGCTGTGGCATTGCTGCCGGTTGGAGTTCGGTCAAATCCAATACCTTCTTTGTCGGCTTGATGATAATAGGTGGGGTTCCATTCGGGTCTGTTAAGTTCACTGACCCACGGTCCTGGGCCATAATGATGTCCGGTGTCAAAAATATGGTGTAACCCCAACGGATTCATATAATTTACCACAGCTTCCCGCGAGGTAAGCATGAGGTCTTTAATCGGTTCGATGAATTTCGAGTGGTGGGAATAGGTCGCTTTTAGCCATTCTTCGGCAATCGCTTCGGATTTTATATAAGGATCCCATGCCAAACGCCCGAAGCCATACCAGTTAGCTTGTGCAAAAGGGTGTCCGGTCCAGTTGATATCACTTCCGATATTCGCCACTCCCGCCATTCCGGTTAGCTTCTTATCATTTAAAGAGCCGTCGATTACCTTGGCTACGGTAGATCCTTTCCCTTTTCGATACGTGTCTGAATTCAACACTTCCTCAAAAAGCTTGGGTAAAAATACCAAGTGGGAACTAAACCCAAGATATTCTTGGGTTATTTGAAACTCCATCATTAAAGGGGTCTTTGGCATGGCACCGAACATAGGATGAAAGGGTTCGCGGGGCTGAAAATCGATGGCCCCGTTTTTTACTTGTACCAAAACGTTATCCATAAATAGACCGTCATAGGGTACGAATTCTGAAAACGCTTGTTTCGCCCTATCATCGGCATCATGTTCCGAATAGACAAAAGCCCTCCATATTACGACCCCATGATGGGGTTTCAGGGCTTTTGCCATCATATTGGCACCATCAACGTGGGTTCTGTCGTAGTTTTGTGGGCCAGGCTGGCCTTCGGAATTCGCTTTGACCAAAAAACCGCCAAAATCGGGGATGTAGTTGTAAATTTCATCGGCCTTATGGTTCCACCATTGTTGAACCTCGACGTTTAGAGGATCTGCTGTTTCCAGCCCTCCGATTTCAATGGGAGCCGAGAACCGCGCCGTTAAAAAAACTTTGATGCCATAGGGTCTAAAGACATCGGCCAGTGCTTTCACTTTCTCTAAGTACATGGGTGTCAATATCAGTGCATTGGCATTTACATTGGTCAATGAAACCGCATTGATTCCGATGGAGGTATTGGCGCGGGCATAATCAATGTAGCGTTGGTCGATGTACTCTGGTAGTTTGTGCCAGTTCCAGAGAGAGAAGCCGGCATAGCCGCGTTCTACGGTACGGTCAAGATTGTCCCAATGGTTGAGCATACGTAGTTTTATTTTCGGGGCATCGACTATCTCTAGGTTGGCTGGGTTTGTCCGTTGTTGCATGAGCATGAGCAACCTGAAAACCCCATAGAGAATACCTATATCATCTCTGGAGCTTAGAACGAGCGAAGTGTGGTTGTCAACTTTGACGTTTTTAAGAATAAAACCATGTTCACCCAAACTATCAAACTCGTTTTGCAGCTGATGGAGTAGATTGGGGCCAAGTTCAGATTCTTTGACCACGATCAGCGTATTGGATTTTTGTAAAGTACTTTCAAAATGAAGGGTGTCGCCCAGCATCTTTTCCAATCCGTTGCGCAACTCTGTTTTTGCGGTTTTCAGTATTTCGCCATCCTCATTGAAATAAATCGATTTTGATAGGTCTCGGTAGGCCTGGGCCCATTCTGGTTGCTCTATTTTCTTATAAGAAAGCCATAAGTCATACCCTTGTAGATCTTGGGCAAAGGAATTGGTAGAAATTAGAAAAAAGAAAAGAACGAGTATTGGTAATTTTTTCATCTTTTGAATTGAAATTGGTGCCTTAATATACCTTTTTAAGAATTATTTTTTTGAATACCCTAAAGATAGAAGGTCTTAATTTGTGAAATCGGTACTTTTGTGGCTGTTTTTGGTAGTTATGATGCATAGTGAAAACAAATGAGGTCTCATGGTCGATTGGGATCCTCTGATCCACACGCTTATTTTAAAAAGAGAAGTTGATATAATAAACTTAAATATGGGTAAGGTGATCAATATATTTCGGGTTTTACTACTGTTATTGACCCCTTTGCTATTCGTACAATGGGTGCACTACCAAGAGACGAAACGAACTGTTTATACCGTTGGAGATTCAACCGTTAAGAATGGCCGCGGGGATGGGGCGGACGGACTTTGGGGTTGGGGCGATGTTATCGTTCAGTTCTTGGATACCACAAAGGTGAAAGCAGAAAACCATGCGCTGGGCGGTACGAGTAGCCGTACCTATCAAGACAAAGGGCTTTGGGACTCGGTCTATGTAAAATTGAAAAAGGGCGATATGGTACTTATCCAATTCGGCCACAACGATAATGGCCCTATTAATGACGACTTTCGTGCACGGGGAACGCTTAAGGGAACTGGCGATGAATCCATAGAAATAGATAATATGCTCACAGGGAAACATGAAGTCGTACATACCTATGGATGGTATATTCGGAAATTGGTAACGGATGCCAAAAAGAAAGGGGCCATACCCATTGTACTGTCCCCTATACCGAGAAACGAATGGATCGATGGTAAAGTAGCCCGAAACGATCATACGTATGGGTTATGGGCAAGGCAAGTTGCCCATGAAGAACATGTATCGTTTATCGACTTGAACGAGACTATGGCACGGCAAATGGAAGATATGGGTGAAAAAAGTGTGACCGGCACCTATTTTTTCGAAAGGGATCATACGCATACTACAGCGCAGGGAGCCGTCTTGGCCGCTTCGATTATTGCCAAAGAATTGAAACTCGAAAATACGGCGTTAAAAGCTTTTGTGTTGGATCAGCCAAAGATTGTACGGCCATCTTCGGAATAAAGCGACAAAGCGACGTTAAGTAGTGCGGTCCTTTAAATATTAGTCGGTATTACCCGTGTACCAAATCTTTCCGTTCAAAGGAATGTTGGCGAAGTATTGTTCTCTTTCTAGACCCACCACGGTCCATACTGAACTTACTAGGGCGGGTGTCCCACTTTTTCAATTGGTGTTGCTCATCCGTTTCTTAAGGCTTTTTGGTAAAGTATCCGTTATTTATGAATAACACATTAACGAAGCTCTACATTCACAAGGGGGGCATCTCTTTCAAATTCTTCCTCAAGGAGCTTGAGTAACCGTTTCGCAATGTCAAGTTCAGAAGTATATCGGTTTTTTTCTTCATTGGGATCCTCCTCAAGATGGAACAATTCATAATCCGGATCGGCCATTTTATGCCGGGTACGAACAAGTTTCCACGGTTTTTGAATAATGGACTCTTGACGGTGGCCACGAATATAGATGGGTTTTTTACTAGACACTCCCTGTCCTAGAATTGCACTCCATATATTTTGGCCCTCGACCGTATTGGCAAGGTTTTCACTTCCTGAAAGGGTCGCCAGAGTGGGCATCAGATCGATGACAGAGAGATAATCATCGACGATCCTAGGGGCTAAGACCCCTTTCCAGTACAACAGGGCGGGCACACGAATACCACCCTCGAAATTTGATGCTTTCCAATCTCGTAGCGGTGTATTGCTCCCCAAAACCGGGTTTGGCCCGTGTCTCCCTTCATATTGATCGGTAGGGAACCAGTTTTTCATGGCACCATTATCACTTAGAAAGATGACTAATGTATTTTTCGATAGTCCGATGTCGTCCAAGGTTTTCAAAACCTTACCGATGTTATCATCCATGTGGGCCATAGCAGCGGCAAAATCGACTCGAGAGCTATCGGCGATAATTGGTCGATAAGGGGTTTTCCATCGCGTTTCTTCTTGTAGTGGAAAGTGAGGTGCACTGTAGGCCAGTTGAATATAAAAACGTTTCGAAGTGTCTCTTTTGCTCGTAAGCCATTCGATGGTCTCTTTACCGATCAAATCGGTAGCATGCCCGTCCTCGGTAATTAGTGTACCATTTCTGTGCCAACTTGCATCCCCGTTTTTATATCTATGCGTATACTGATCGATCTGTCCGTGTAGAAAACCATATGAATAATCAAAGCCGTAGGCCTGAGGACCGCTGGCCGGTTTCAAACCCAAATGCCATTTGCCGAAAAGTGCCGTTTCATATCCCTCTTCGACCAATAGTTGAGGTAGGGTTTGAATGGTATCGGGAAGTTTTTTTTCACTTTTACCACTTATGGGTGCGACAATGCCCATTCTACTGGCGGGTCGCCCTGTAAGGAAACTGGCCCGGGTGGGTGAGCAGGTCGGGTGGACATAAAACCGGTTCAAGATTACACCATTTTTGGCCATGAAGTCGATATTCGGGGTGCGTATCTCCGAACCATGGTATCCTACATCGTTCCAGCCTGCATCATCGGCGATCATCACCAAGATATTGGGCGGGCCCTTTTTTACGAGGTGCTTTGAGGCCTCCCCGCATCCTAATACTAGCATGATCACTATTGATAGTAAGAAGAGGGGATACCTATGCCATCTCATATTCCTCAATTTTTGGTCTTTAATTGCAAAGAGCTGTCATTAATTTCAAATTCGTTTTGCTGTAGAAGCTTAATAACTTCGGCACCGGCCAATAAGACTGGCCCATAGCCATGGGCGGCGTACACATTGATAGGTCTATAGTAATAAAAAGCAGGGTCGAAGCCCATGCCGGTTCCTACACAAGTTCCTTCGACCTGACCTTTTGTATTCACCTTGGTCGCGACTGCATTCCAGCCTAATAGGGTAGCAGGGGCGTAGGCCATTTTATCAATATATCCATTATTGATGGCTTTCGCGAGGGAATAGGTGTAAATAGCCGTAGCCGATGTTTCAAGGTAGGTGTCGTTTCGGTCAATGAGCTGGTGCCAGAAACCGGTACCATCTTGGTAAGGTACCAATCCTTTTACGTGGGCACGTAATTGATTCAATACATCTTGATACCCCTCATGTTCTTTGGGAAGTACATCGAGCAGTTCTACCAAGGTCATGATTGCCCATCCGTTGGCCCGTGCCCAATGAAACTCCGGGTGCTCTCCCATGGCTTGAACCCATCCGTGCATGTAAAGTCCTTTTTCGGAATTGAACATGCGGCTAGAGAATTGTCTGATTTGTTGGACGGCATCATCAAAATATGTCATGTCGCCGGTCAATTTACCCATTTGGGCCAAAGCTGGTACAGCCATAAAAAGATCGTCAAGCCACAACGTATTGGGTTGCGGCCTATTTCTTGCCAATGTGCCATCGGGTAAACGAAATTGTCGATGGCTGATATAGTCGATGAAATTATCTATCAGCGGTCGTAAATCGGCCTCTAGGCCATAATCTTTGGCTTTAATCATGGCAGCACATATGGCTCCGGCATCATCAAGGGCATGAGGTTGTAAAGACTGCTTAATAGGCGATGGGTACGTTTTATCTTTCGTTAACTTCTCGGTATAAAAAGGCGCGATGTCAGCAAAAATTTCCAACCGCTTTCGGGTGTAATCAGCATATTTTTCATCTCCGGTTGCTTCCGTAGCCAGCAGCATGCCCGCATAGGTTACCCCCCACTCATAGCTGGTCAACCGGAACACACCTGGTTCAAAAGCTGTATTTTCATCTAATTTCTTTAGGTCGGTGATGGGGGTATTGGTCATCGAATTCACCAATTTTGAAGCCGTCTCTTTTTCTAAATAGAGATAAACCCTATCTAGGGTTTCGGTGATTTCTGCTAAAGTCGGTGCGCCATAAGGGGTCGGGTAGTCGGGTTGGAGAAGATGTAAGGGGGTGGTAACGTCATTAGTCGGTTCTTGTGCTTGGACCCCATAAATGATAAAAAAAAATGCAATGGACAATCCTATTGTGCGGCTGGTCTGATTCAATTTAGAAAGATACATTGGTTTTTTTAATTGTTAATTTTGACGTCGATCTCTGCAGATAATTGATGGGCAAGGTCGACAACATAAGATTTGAACGCATCGCGATCGGCAAATTTGGGATGGCTAAGCTCCCAAGCTCCTATAGCATAATATTGAACGGGTTGATTCTCTTGAATTTTCATTTGGGCCAAAAAAGTATTCGAAAGCTGGCCCTTTTTTGGTGCTTCGATATAACCCATGTAGTGTGATTTTGGAAGTATAAGGGCCATTCCCAGCCACCATTCCTTTTCGTAACTCTGCTTGTCGTGGGTGTAGACCATCACAAATTCTTCATTTTCTTCGATGACCTCTAAAGGGGCATCATTGTTAATGTTGACAAGGCCAATGGCTAACTCCTCGTCTCCTCTAAGACCCTGAACGGAAACGGTATTTTGATATCCGTACATCCCTGGCCAAATTGAAGTGGTTTCGTGAACTGTGTAAGATCTATCGTTTGGTTTCCAGTTTTCGTAATGATATTCCAGAACAGAATTTACGGGGCCTTCGGCAAGTATCTTAAAGGTCGTACGCGCCACATTACTTATAGAGTCGTCTACGGTGACCCCCAAACGCATCAAGGTGTCTTTGGCCCTTAGTGCATAACCGCCCAAGCCGACTGAATTTCCAACCGCCAAAATATCGCGCCCCCAATCTTCCATAACGTGGTAATTGTCTTCGACCGCACCTTGTTTGTTGATTCCCACCGTTTCGGGAGACATTTTGTGGGTCTTTTTTCCGAAAAGATCTTTGGCGTTCCTTCCATCTAGATAATGACGAAATCCTACCTTGTCATTTTCCCATGAAGGCCCGTCCGTCTGGTACTGTTGATAACCAAGGGTAAGAGGCAGCTCGTCTGCCATCATCACTTCCTCTACTTCGGGTTGAACTTTGGCCTTTGCCGAAACCCTCTTGCCAAATCTAACACTCGTTTTTATGGGATACTGAAATGGCCCGGTAGCCCAGTCGAGGTCAAGGGATTTCGATTCGTTAGGATTGAAATCGACTACAAAGAAAAGTTCGTCCCATATCCCATCATCGTCAAGATCATTGATTTGACAGGGTATGGTATCCAATTTAAAGGTAATTACAGGATTTTTCCCCAAGCTATCGTTAGGTACTCGCAAGAGCTTCCGCCGCAAGCGAATGGGTTTGTCGTTTAAAGAAAATTGCGATGTATTATGTACGAGTATCTCTTGTTGAAAACGCTCTGATGTACAAGAACCTAAAGTGATGAGTAGTATGAAGAAAAATGACTTATTCACGGACAAAAGGATGGGTTTTTGTGAAATGTTCAATACTATATTCTTTCAAAGTTTGAAGTGTTTTTTGAATTATCCCTACAATGTAGCAAAACATTTTCTATTTTATGTAATCGATAACGCAAAAGGCTTAGAATAGTCGAATTTAGATTCGGCATGCTCGTCGAAAAATTTAAAGCACTTCTATATTTGATCATGTTTTATCGAAATACAAACGTATAAGTTTAATGTATTCAGCATTGTACAGGATGCCCCTTTTAGCACTAGTCAGTATTTTGAGGCCTTGATTGGGTAGTTTTGATCAATGAATCCCGAGGTTTATCGTAATTTTTTGTAATCGATTACAAAAAATTACCTTTAGGCCCATAAGGCAAGTACTTAATCGGTAGGGGTCTATAATCCGATACATAAAAAATAGAGAGAAGTTAACGTAAACCATTTTCAGGTGCACGGCTAGATTTTCAAAACATCCTTTCTTTTTAAAGGGAACTAAAAATGATAGAAAAAAATGGAATCAAGGATAAGGCACAAAGTAACCTACCGGTTTTACTTTTGGCCTTTTTTGCTTCAACTGTACTGATGTTTGCACAGGAGGGCGTTTCGGCGGAAGCGATAGTATCGAACACCGCCAAGCCATGGACGCGATGGTGGTGGATGGGCAATGCGGTCGATACGGCCGGAATTAGGCAAAATCTCCAAGCATTGAGCGATGGAGGTTTAGGTGGTGTTGAGATAACGCCTATCTATGGGGTTCAAGGGGAGGAGGTCAACTACTTGGATTACTTGTCTCCGAAGTGGATCGAGATGCTTGACTATACTATAACGACAGCTCATAGTTTAGGCATGCAAGTTGACATGACCTTAGGTACAGGTTGGCCTTATGGTGGTCCACAGGTTACCCCGGCTATTGCCGCGACAAAATTGGTTGTAGAGGAGGTAAGGCTTCTCAAGGGTGAACGGATTCAACAGGAAATTATCGTAGAAAACGAAAAGAATAAGAAAAATGCAGTCCTACTATGTGTGCTGGCGTTTGGGGAAGATGGTGAATACACAGATCTCACCGATAAACTCAAGGGCAATTTTTTAAGCTGGAAGGCGAGAGGCACCAACTATACGCTTTATAAGGTCTTCACCGGTAAGACGGGTCAACAGGTGAAACGAGCTGCTCCCGGAGGGCAGGGATATACCCTTGATCATTATTCCAAAAAAGCATTAAAGGAGTATTTGATCCCTTTTGAGAGCGCTTTTGCTAAGCTAGAGAAAAAACCAAGGGCTATTTTCAATGACAGTTTTGAAGTTTATGGAACTGATTTTACCCCTAATTTTTTTGAGATATTTGAGGCAAAAAGAGGCTATGATTTGAAGCCTCATCTCCACAAATTGATGGCCCCTGAGAACGCCCAACTCTATAATCGAATAAAAAGCGATTATAGGGAAACCTTGTCGGATCTGTTACTAACGGAGTTCGACCGGCCTTGGACGGAATGGGCCCACAATGAAGGAACCCTATCCAAATTACAGGCCCATGGATCCCCTGGAAACCTGATCGATCTTTATGCTTCGGCAGACATTCCAGAGTGCGAAACATTTGGCTCCATGCCTTTTGATATTCCCGGGCTTAGAAGGGAAAAGGAGGATATAAGGGAAGGCGATGCCGATGCGGTCATGCTCAAATTTTCTTCATCTGCGGCCCATATTTCAGGCAAACCGTTAACCTCTTCCGAAACGTTCACGTGGTTGCGCGATCATTTTAAAACGGCATTATCGCAGTGCAAACCAGAGGCGGAAGACCTCCTCTTGAACGGGGTAAATCATATTTTTCTGCACGGCTCTACCTATTCGCCTCAACGGGCCGCCTGGCCAGGCTGGAAATTTTATGCCTCCGTAAACTTCAATCCTAATAATACGATATGGGAAGATGCCCCGGAACTGTTCTCCTATATAACTCGCTGTCAATCTCTTTTACAAGCGGGCAAACCTGATAATGATCTTTTGGTGTACTGGCCGATCTACGACATTTGGGACGATTATTTGGATGGAAATCTTTTTTTTCAGTTCAAAATACATTCTTTAGACGAATGGCTCCACGATACCCCCTTCTACGACACCGCAAATAAATTGATGCGCAAGGGCTATGGAACTGATTTTATATCCGATGCCTTTATCGCCAAATCGGAAGTCGTCGATGGTAAGATAGTGCTACCAGGGGGGAGCTATAAAGGTTTGGTAGTGCCTGATAGTGATAAAATGCCCTTGAGAACCCTAGAGCACCTTATTCGATTGAAAAAGAAAGGCGCTACTATAATTTTTGAGGGCCTGCCCGAATCGGTCCCAGGGTTTTACGATTATGAAGCGCAAAATAAAACTATGCGTGCTTTACTAGATGAAAATCGCGGGGTAACCGACATAAAACCGGAGAGTGCCACAGCACTTGTGGCGAATGGCATAGTGCCAGAAACATTGGTCGACACAGGTCTTAAGTATATCCGTCGGGATGTAAACGGGAGTAAGGTATATTATTTGGTCAACCATACCAAGGAAACGGTCAATGGGTTTATTCCATTGGAGGTTCAGGCCGAGGAGATATTGATTATGGACCCCTTGACCAATTTAATGGGAAAGGCGGTTATTGAAAATACGGGAGCGCGTACCCGGGTTAAGGTGAATATCTCATCGGGGCGTTCCCTTTTTCTAAAAACGGGAAGCACTTCCGACACGCCACCTTGGAAATATACAAGCCAAGCCGGTGATATGATCCCTATCCATGGTCATTGGGAGCTCAGTTTTACAAAAGGAGGTCCTAGGATTCCTCGAGATACCGTACTTACTTCGCTCCATTCATGGACTGATTTGGGCCTTGATACCGAATACTTCTCAGGAACTGCACGCTACAAGACTACTTTTGATAAACCCGAAACCGAGGCGGAGGATTTTTTGTTGGACCTCGGAGAGGTACGTGAAAGTTCCAAGGTCTGGTTAAATGACAACTATTTGGGTACTGCGTGGTCCGTGCCCTTTACCCTGAAAACGGGACAACTCGAGAAGACCAATACTTTGGTGGTAGAAGTGACGAACTTACCTGCGAATCGAATACGGGCCAAAGAAATACGGGGAGAAGAATGGAAAATATTTCATGAAATAAACATGGTCGATAAAGATTATAAAAAATTCGATGCTACGAAATGGAATCCAATGCCCTCCGGATTGATTGGTCCGGTTCGATTGATTCCCTTGAAATCAGAAAATTAAATGCAAGATGATGAGAACGTTGATTTGTACTGTTATAATAGGTATGGTGGCCGGTACCATAAAGGCACAGACTATTAACCGTCAAGAAGTGTTGCAACAAATGCAACGTGCCAATAGCTATTTTATGGAAAAGTGGCCCGATGTAGGTAAAACCATTATTACCAATAAAGAAAGGCCGAGCAACATTTGGACGCGTGCAGTATATTATGAAGGCCTGATGGCGCTATATGGCATATACCCTAGGGAAGAATTTTATGACTATGCATTGGCTTGGGCCGATTTTCATGAATGGGGTTTTAGAAATGGAAGTGCCAACCGAAATGCGGACGATTATTGTGCGGCACAGACGTATATCGATCTGTACAATCTAAAACCCGACCCCAAAAAATTACGAAAAACAAAGGCTACTATCGATATGCTTTTGAGCACACCGCAGCTCGATGATTGGTCATGGATCGATGCCATTCAAATGGGCATGCCGGTATTTGCCAAACTCGGGGTTTTAGAGAATAATGACGCCTATTATGAGAAAATGTATGACATGTATATGTACACAAGAAACCGACATGGTGACAAGGGATTGTACAACCCAGAGGACGGACTTTGGTGGCGTGATGCCGATTTTGACCCGCCCTATATCGAACCCAATGGCGAAGATTGCTACTGGAGCCGTGGTAATGGATGGGTCATCGGGGCGTTGGCCAAAGTGCTGTCCATAATTCCAAAGGATACTCCACATCGTCAGCAATATGTTGATGACCTGAAGGCAATGGCGGAGGCATTGGTACCTATTCAACGGAAAGATGGTTTTTGGAATGTAAGTTTACATGACCCGTCGCACTTTGGGGGCAAGGAATTATCGGGAACCGCTCTTTTTTTGTATGCCATGGCCTATGGTGTAAACAATGGAATTTTAAGCAAAGAAAAGTACCTTCCTGTAATCGAAAAGGGTTGGAACGCCATGATCAGCGATAGTTTGCACGAAAACGGGTTCTTGGGATGGGTGCAATCCACTGGAAAGGAGCCTAAAGAAGGGCAGCCCTTATCTTATGATAAAATCCCTGATTTTGAGGACTATGGTTTGGGATGCTTTTTATTGGCCGGGAGTGAAGTCTATAAAATGGACTAATATTCTTTTGGTAGCGTTGATTTCAAAATAACAGGCTTATTTTACAGCGAAGTTGCAGTTTAACCATATGGAACACCAAGCATGCAGATAGGGTATCAACATTTTCGTAAGCGGGGGAACATGCTCCTTGTACTCCTTTTGGGAGTGGCCATGCTTTACGGTACCCAGGGCTCCGCACAGAAAGTAAAACCTCGTATCTTGGTCAGTTCCGATATCGGCGGAACAGATCCCGATGATTTTCAGTCCATGATCCATTTACTGATGTACGCGGACCAATTTCAAATCGAGGGCCTTGTATCTTCTCCTTACGGAGCAGGCACTAAGGAAGACTTTACAGACATCATTGCGCTGTACGAAAAGGATTTGCCACAGCTACGAAAGCATACAACCGATTTTCCCGATGCCGATTCTTTAAGGGCGCTATGTAAGCAAGGGGCCACCTCTGCAGCTTCTTTTAAAGGGTTTGGTAAGGCTACCGAAGGGTCGAACTGGATTATACGGTCCGCTCAAAGGGAAGTTGACCAACCGCTATGGATTTTGGTTTGGGGCGGTCTTGAAGATGTGGCCCAAGCCTTGCACGATGCGCCTGACATCAAGAAAAGGATAAAAGTATATTGGATCGGCGGGCCCAATAAAAAGTGGAGTGTCAATGCGTATGCGTACATCGCCGAAAACCATGCCGACCTATGGATGATCGAAGCTAACGCGACCTATAGAGGATGGTTTTTGGACTCCGACTCCCCTAAGTACTTAACCAACGAGCGCTTCTATGAAAAGTATATCCAAGAAAAAGGAGCTATGGGAAGGGCATTCAGGCAATATTATGGAGGTATTTTGAAGATGGGGGATACCCCTTCTCTGGTCTACCTGTTGAATGGCAATCCGAATAAACCTGCTGGTGAAAGTTGGGGCGGTAGTTTCACGCCCATCGGCCGCAGTTCGAGGCGGGTATTTGAACGTCATACGACCAAGACCGACACGGTTGCCGCTTATGATGTGCTCGAATGGCATTTTAAAGGGCCGAAACTCGATATCGAACAAGACTCATCCTGCTTTATTTTCGAGATTTCCGGCCAAAAATGGCCCGGGTACTATTTGGGCGAGGGGATCTATGGCGTACGGTATGCTTCAAAGCGACCAGAGGTTTGTACGTATCGAACGAGCAGCAGCATAGTCGAACTCAACGGGCTGACAGGTCAATTTGTGAGTATCACTCCATGGCCGGGAACTTCAAGTCCTGATGATTATTGCGTAGGAAGGCATTGGTATGGAGACCGTAAGGACCGCGAACTTTTTATTAATGAGCAGCAGGGTGCAATGACCGTGGCGAAACATCGAAGGTCTTTTTTGATGGATTGGGCAAAAAGATGGGCCTGGCTGAAACCTTGAATTGGAGAAAGAGACATTTAACTTTATAAAAAATGAGTTTGAAAACCAAAGTGATTAAAGGTATTGCGGGATGCATGCTTTTGGGGTATGGCCCTTTCGCATTTACCCAATCAGAACCGATGAAATTGTGGCCGAATGGTGCTCCCGGAGCCAAGTCAAATGTGGAATATAAAGAATCGTATACCTATGATTCATTGGGGGATATTCGTGGGATCAGTAAAGTATCTGAACCGACATTGACGCCTTTTCTGGTAGAAGAGGGCAAAGCGAACGGAGCTGCCGTAGTTATCTGTCCGGGGGGCGGTTATAGTCACTTGGCCATCAAGAAAGAGGGATATAAAGTAGCAAAATGGCTAAATTCTTTAGGGATATCGGCCTTTGTCTTAAAATACCGATTGCCTTCCGACATCATCATGGAGGATAAGACCATCGGACCCTTGCAAGACGCACAAGAGGCTGTGCGTATCGTACGCAGAAATGCCGACAAATGGCATATCGACACTACAAAAATTGGTATAATGGGCTTTTCCGCGGGAGGCCACTTGGCTTCGACCTTATCGACACAATATAATAAAAAGGTTTACTCCACTGACGGGACGAGCGCAAGACCTGATTTTTCAATTTTGGTGTATCCAGTGATTTCTATGATGGAGGGTATAACCCATGAAGGTTCTAAAAAGAATCTCTTAGGAGATGCTCCTTCTATGGCTTTAAAACATGCTTTTTCCAATGAAGAACAGGTGGATCGCACTACACCCCCTGCCTTTTTGGTACACGCTGTTGATGATACGGCTGTACCTGATGAAAACAGTGCATTGTATTTTACGGCCTTAGAAAAGAATGACATAAAAGGGGAAATATATTTTTATAAAGATGGAGGGCACGGTTTCGGTCTGGGCACCCAGGGCACCCATACACAATGGCCCGTCGATTGTGAAAAGTGGCTTGTAAAAGAAGGGTTCATACCAGAAACGGAGGTGTTTCTATTTTCTTATTTTAAGGGGAATGGCGAAGACGGATTGCATCTGGCCTATAGTACAGATGGCTATGTTTGGGAGGCAATACAAAATGATACCCCTCTTTTGACGCCACAGGTGGGAAAGGATAAATTAATGCGCGATCCCTGTATAATTAGGGGCGGCGATGGAAGGTATCATATGGTCTGGACTGTTAGCTGGACGGATAAAGGCATCGGCTATGCCTCCTCTTCCGATTTAATACATTGGTCGGAGCAAAAGTTTATTCCCGTTATGGCCCATGAAAAAGGGACGAGGAACACGTGGGCCCCAGAAATCACTTATAATCCTGATACGAATAGCTATATGATGTATTGGGCAAGCACAATTGAAGGTAAATTCCCAGAAACAAAAAGTAAAAAGGAAGATGGCTATAATCATCGCATGTACTATACCACCACAGAAAATTTTGACGATTTTAAGGAGACCCGGTTATTATACGACCCAGGATTCAATGTGATTGATGCGACCATTCAAAAAATCGGCGATCGATTTATCATGTTTTTGAAAGATGAAACTATCGAACCTCCCCAAAAAAACATCAAAATTGCCATGGCTAATGCATTAGAAGGTCCGTACAAGCAAACACATGGTGCTATAAGTGGCGACTACTGGGCCGAAGGGCCGACAGTCATAAAGGTTGATGATACTTGGGTGGTATACTTCGACAAATATATCGATCATAAGTACGGCGCTGTCGCCTCAAATGACTTAAAGGAGTGGAAAGATATATCCGATAAGATCGTCTTTCCTGAAGGTACAAGACATGGAACAGTAATCAAAGTACCGAGAAGTGTATTGTATAAACTTCAGAAGGTAGATAATGACAAAGGTAAATAATGACAAATGCCCCCCCCCTAGTTTTAAGGGGGGAATCCTTATATTTTTCTGTATTGTTTGCTGAAATCTATTATATTCGCGTAATCGATTACATCTTTAAATTACACGATTTTGACATTTTGGGACGCAAGGAAAGATCCGGTACTTAATACTCAATAGGCATAACGTCTTGAAAGTAAGGTTAAAGGTGTTAGATGTGAGGAACCTGTTGAATTTAAATGGGTAAAACGGATGAATTTATTTATCTTAGAAACCCAACCAATTTCATTATAAAAAAGATATAATTTTGAAAAAATGTGAAAAATTACCCACAGTTCTTTGGAATTGCATAAAAATTTTAGTTTTGGCACCCAAATTCTTATGAATCAATAGAGAATTCCCAGTGAAAATATCCTTAACAAACATTCGATTATAAATCCAACCCATACGATGTCAAAAAATACGGCCTTTATTCATGATGATTTTCTTTTGGAAAACAAGTATTCGCAAGAATTATATCATGACTATGCGAGCAAAATGCCAATTATAGATTACCATTGCCATTTGCCGCCCAAGGATATTGCCGAGAATACCCAATTTGAGAATATTACCCAGGTCTGGATTTATGGTGACCACTACAAATGGAGGGCGTTGCGAACCCTTGGTGTAGATGAAAAGTTTATCACGGGGAACGCCAGCGACCGAGAGAAGTTTATGAAATGGGCCGAGAGTGTGCCTTATACCATGCGGAACCCGCTATACCATTGGACACATTTGGAACTTGCCCGATATTTTGACGTATATGAATTGCTGAATCCAAAATCGGCCGAGACCATATACCAAGAAACTTCGTCTTTACTTGATAGCCCTGGCTACCGTTGTCGGAGTTTACTTGAAAAAATGAACGTAGAGACCGTCTGTACAACCGATGACCCTGTCGATACGCTTGAATACCATCAAAAGGTAGCGAAAAACCCGTTCAGTACGAAAATGGCTCCAGCTTTTAGGCCTGATAAGGCACTATTTATTGATAGTGAAGGCTACAATACTTATCTTGACAAATTGGAGAACGCATCTGGAGTGACCATAGATTCGTATACAGACCTCTGCGATGCCTTGAAAAACAGAATAGCGTATTTCCATGCCAATGGATGTAAAATAAGCGATCATGGTTTGACGTGTATAAGTGCCGTACCATTTTCCGAAAATGGGATCAAGGCTATTTTTAAGAAGAAAAGAACGGGTGCGCCCGTATCTGAAGAAGAGGCCTTGAAATTTCAAAGTTCCCTTTTACTTTTCTTAGCGGAGCAATATCATGAAAAGGGTTGGGTGCAACAGTTTCATTTAGGGGCGTTGCGAAATAACAACAGTAGAATGCTCAAGAAACTCGGACCCGATACCGGTTGGGATTCCATAGGGGACTATTCCCAGGCCGAGAGCCTTTCAAAGTTCTTGAATACCTTGGATACCAAAGATAAATTGGCGAAAACCATATTGTACAATTTGAACCCGGCAGATAATGAGATAATGGCTACCATGGTCGGTAATTTCAACGATGGAAGTGCTAAAGGAAAAGTGCAGTACGGTTCAGCATGGTGGTTTTTAGACCAAAAAGATGGTATGACCAAGCAAATTAACGCATTGTCGAATATGGGCGTCTTAAGTTGTTTTATTGGTATGCTCACAGATTCGCGAAGCTTTCTTTCCTTTCCACGACATGAGTATTTTAGAAGATTACTATGTCAGCTCTTTGGCGATGAGATACAACGTGGCGAACTACCCCGTGATATGGAATGGATCGGAAAGTTGGTTCAAGATATTTGCTATAATAATGCAAAGGAATATTTCAAATTTTAATAAAAGCATCAATTTAATAGTATATGAAAAAAGTAGTTACATTCGGTGAAATCATGCTTCGATTGTCACCACCTGGATTTTTAAGATTTTCTCAGGCCAATGAATTCGAAGTGGTGTATGGCGGTGGTGAGTCGAACGTAGCCGTCTCCTTGGCCAATTATGGCGTACCTGTAGATTTCGTCACCCGTTTGCCCAAAAATGATATTGGCGAATGCGCTCTTATGGAAATGCGAAAAAGAGGGGTGGGCACCGACAAAATTATTTACGGGGGAGACCGATTAGGAATTTATTTCTTGGAGACCGGTGCCGTATCTAGAGGTTCTAAAGTGGTTTATGATAGGGCCCATTCGGCCATTGCCGAAATCGAACCCGGTATGATCGATTGGGAAAAGGTTTTTGAGGACGTGGCCTGGTTTCACTGGACCGGGATAACCCCGGCTATTTCTCAAGGTGCCGCCGATGTGTGCCTAGAGGCCGTGAAAACAGCTGATAAAATGGGGATTACCATCTCGACCGATTTGAATTATAGGGCGAAACTTTGGCAGTATGGTGGCGATCGAGAGGCGATAATGACCGAACTCACCTCGTATTGCGATATTATTCTAGGAAACGAGGAAGACGCCGAAAAGCACTTCGGAATACATCCCGAAGGTCTTGATGTACATAAACACGGCCATGATGTCAATGCAGAGGCCTTCCTATCGGTTTGTAAACAAATGATGGCTAAGTTTCCAAAGGCGAAGAAGGTCATCACTACATTAAGAGGGTCTATTTCCGCCTCCCATAACACTTGGGCCGGGGTCCTCTACGATGGTTCCAAGATGTACGATACCCGTCAATATCAAATTACGGATATTGTAGACCGGGTAGGCGGCGGCGATTCATTTATGGGGGGATTGATTTATGGCTTGTTAAAGTATCCCGACGACGACCAAAATGCCTTGGACTTTGCCGTGGCGGCATCTTGTTTAAAACATACTATAAAGGGGGATGCCAACTTGGTTACCGTAGATGAAGTAGAGAAACTAATGGGTGGGGATGCCTCTGGTAGGGTGGCCCGATAAATATTAAAATATGGCAAAATATTCAAGATTGGAAGTGGCTTCGGTCATGAAGGATACTGGGATGGTCCCTTTGTTCTATCACCCGGATATCGAGTTAGGTAAAAAGGTAATGAAGGCTTGTTATGATGGGGGTGCCCGACTGATGGAGTTCACCGCCCGTGGCGATTTTGCCTTCGAGGTCTTTTTAGAACTCAATAAATATGCCTTAAAAGAGCTGCCCGGCATGATTATGGGCGTGGGTTCGATCACTGATGCGGCTGCAGCCAGTATGTTTATGCAAATGGGAGCTAATTTTATCGTTACGCCTTCATTGCGGGAAGATATTGCGGTAGTGTGCAATCGAAGAAAGGTACTTTGGTCGCCTGGTTGTGGTACGCTTACCGAAATCAATAGGGCAGAAGAGCTCGGTTGCGAGATTATCAAATTATTTCCAGGTTCAACTTATGGTCCTGGATTCGTTAAGGCCATCAAAGGTCCTCAACCGTGGACGAGTATTATGCCCACTGGCGGGGTCACTACCGAAGAAAGCAATTTGAAAGGATGGTTCGATGCCGGGGTTACTTGTGTAGGCATGGGCTCGCAGTTGATCAGTAAGGATATTCTGGCGAACCAAGACTATGAATCCCTTAAAAAGAGGGTCGAAGAGGCCATTGCCCTTATACAAAAAATCAGAAAGAAATAATGTACGATGCGATATACTAGATTCATTTTGGTTGTTACTTCCTTCGTTTTCGTCCTGGGATGCGGTACTGAAAGCCAGACCAGGATTCTCAGATTGGGCCATGGTCTTGATGTCAGTCATTCGGTGCATAAAGCCATGGTAAAAATGGGGGAGGATTTGGCGGAGCGTTCCGGAGGTAAAATGAAGCTGGTCATATATCCAAGCCAACAATTGGGTACCGAGCGTGAATGTCTAGAGCTACTACAAATCGGTAGTTTGGATATGACCAAGGTTTCCGTGGGCGTTCTGGAAAATTTTGCACCTAAAATGAAAGTTCTGGGTCTTCCCTTTCTCTTTCGCGATCGCGAACATTCATTTAAAGTATTGGACGGGCCGATAGGCCAGGAACTTTTAAAGGATGGTGAACAATATCGGCTTATGGGCCTTGGATATTACGATGCGGGAAGTCGTAGTTTTTATACCAAGAATAAACCAATCAATACCCCTTCCGATCTCGAAGGGGAAAAAATAAGGGTCATGGAGAGTGCGACGGCGGTTAAAATGGTAGAGGCCTTAGGGGGTTCGCCAACCCCAATTTCTTGGGGGGAACTATACACTTCTTTGCAACAGGGTGTGGTCGATGGAGCCGAAAACAATCCGCCCAGTTTCTACCTCTCAAGACACTATGAGGTCTGTAAGTATTATTCCCTTGACGAACATACCGTGCTTCCCGATGTACTACTGGCAGGTACATATATTTGGGAAAAACTGTCTGAACAAGAGCGAAAATGGCTTTCTGAATCGGTCAAGGAATCGGTAAAATTTCAAAGAATTCTTTGGAAAGAGGCAGAGGAAGAAGCTTTGCGCGAGGTGGAGAAAGCGGGAGTAGAAATTATACATCCCGATAAAACTTTATTTGCCGAGAAGGCGGCAGGTGTTCTAGAAGACTATAAAGAAGACGAAGAAATCTATCCTTTGATACAAGCAATACAGAAAATCGACTAGAATGGCACTACGAAAACTGATAGACAAAATTTTGGGCAGGGTTTTAATTGTGATTATGTCTGTTATGGTAATCAACGTACTATGGCAGGTTTTCACCCGATACGTAACTGGTGATCCCAGTTCGTTTACCGATGAACTGGCAAGGTATCTTATGATTTGGATCGGTATTCTCGGGGCTGCCTATGTGTCAGGAAAAAATCTGCACGTGGCTATCGATATTCTTCCCTCGAGGGCCAATGCCAAAACTCAAAAACGCCTGAAGGTACTGGTAACCGTGTTGGTCATCCTTTTTGTACTAACAGCCTTTGTAATAGGAGGGTCCCGGCTCGTATACTTGTCGTATATCTTGGGGCAGCAATCGCCCGCACTCCAAATTCCTCTGGCTTTGGTCTATGTCATCATTCCGATTAGTGGTTTACTTATCATTTACTATAAAACATCCGATCTTTTAAACGCCAGGCCATGATAGAAAGTTTACCCATTCTCGTTTTAGTGATCAGTTTTTTGTTCTTATTGGCCATTGGTACGCCTGTGGCCTGGAGTATTGCTATTTCCTCGTTATTGACCATGTTGGTCAGTATACCGGCCATGCCTGCTTTTACTACGGTTTCGCAGCGTATGGCCACAGGTCTCGATAGTTTTGCGCTCTTGGCGATACCTTTCTTCGTACTATCCGGAGAGCTCATGAACAAAGGGGGGATTGCGCATCGATTGATCGCCTTTGCCAAAACATTGGTAGGGGCATTGCCCGGCGGTCTGGCTCTCATCAATGTCATAGCTGCAATGCTGATGGGTGCGATTGCAGGATCTGCCATGGCCTCCGCTTCTGCTATGGGTAGCATTTTAGGGCCTGAAATGGAGAAGGAAGGATACTCGAAAGAATTTGGTGCGGCCGTTAACATCACATCGGCTACCACTGGCCTTGTCATTCCACCTAGTAACGTGCTTATCGTGTATTCACTTGCCAGTGGAGGGGCGTCTATAGCGGCACTTTTTCTGGCAGGCTATATCCCCGGAATCATGACCGGGCTATTTTTGATGATCGTCGCTTCGTTCTGGGCCAAAAAAAAGAAATATAAGGTAGGTGCTCGCAGTAGTGCCAAAGAAATGCTCAAAACGTTCATAGACGCCCTACCTAGCCTGTTCATGTTGGTCGTTGTAATCGGAGGCATTGTAACAGGAGTCTTCACTGCAACTGAAGCATCCGCTATTGCAGTGCTTTACAGCCTAATACTTGGCTTTGTCTATAGGGAGATTTCTTTCGAAAAACTTCCCCAGATTTTACTGGATTCCTCGGCGACAACCGCCATTGTTATGTTGCTGATAGGGGCTTCAATGTGCATGTCTTGGTCGCTTTCTTATGAGAACATACCACAAGATATTAGTACGGGCCTTCTGAGTCTTAGCGATAATAAAATTGTCATCTTATTGATTATTAACCTCTTGCTGTTGTTTGTAGGTGTGTTTATGGATATGACTCCTGCCGTTTTAATTTTTACCCCCATATTCTTACCAGTGGTCACCAAGTTGGGACTTGACCCTGTCCATTTTGGGATTATTATGGTGTTGAATCTTTGCATAGGGCTATGTACACCCCCTGTAGGATCGGTGCTTTTTGTAGGGGTTGGTATAGCCAAAACTACAATAGAAAAGGTATTTAAACCTTTGTTGCCACTTTTCATAGCCATGGTCGTGGCGTTGTTTTTGGTCACCTATTTTCCACAACTTAGTTTGTGGCTGCCCAGTTTGTTTGGCCTATAATATTACAAACCGATTTGAATTCAAAGTATGAAATTAACTAGAGAATATACGGACAATCTCAATAGGTTGCCCATAAAAGTACTACAATTTGGGGAGGGTAATTTTTTAAGGGCTTTTGTCGAATATGCATTTCAAAAATTGAACCAAGAAGTCGGTTTCAATGCCGGTATCGCTGTTGTTCAGCCGATTGCCAAGGGTATGGTTACCTTGTTGAACGATCAAGACGGGCTTTACACCCTATTTACCAAAGGAATTAAAAATGGTAAGGAAGTTGAAGAAAAGGAGCTCATCACCAATATCGTAAAAGGTGTTGACCCTTACGCAAATTTTGAGGAATTTCTAAGTCTTGGACGAGAGGAAAGTCTAGAGTTCATTATTTCCAATACCACTGAGGCAGGTATCGCTTTTGTGAAGAGCGACAGACCCGACATGAAGCCTCCTTCCTCTTTTCCTGCGAAGTTGACCGTATTGCTCTTGGAGCGCTTTACGTATTTTAACGGGGATATGGATAAAGGGCTAACTATAATACCATGCGAGCTGATCAATTATAATTCAGATACGCTCAAGAAAATAGTACTTGAATATGTCACATTGTGGAATTTATCGGAGACCTTCAAGGATTGGTTGATACGTTCCTGCACTTTTCATAATACACTCGTTGATCGAATCGTGCCCGGATACCCTAGAGACCAGATTGAGGAATATAACGATCAATTAGATTACGAAGACCGACTTATTGTAAGTGCGGAAACCTTTTTTCTATGGGTTATTGAAGGAGATGACAGGCTAAAGGCCAAATTGCCTTTCGGGAACACGGACCTTGACGTGAAGATTGTCGACGATATGCAACCCTTCAGAACCCGAAAGGTGCGTATATTGAACGGAGCTCATACCACCATGGTACCCTTCTCGCTATTGTTTGGCAATCAAACTGTAAAGGAGAGTGTTGAGGAGCCCTTTACCGGTCCATTTATACGGGCAGCGGTCTACGAAGAAATTATACCGACTTTGGATATGGAAAGGGACGAACTGGAAAAATTTGCCGATGCCGTTTTTGACCGTTTTCGAAATCCTTTTATCAAGCACCAGCTTTCGAGTATTGCATTAAATTCCATATCAAAATTTAAGGTGCGTGTACTTCCCAGCATTTTGACGTACATAGAGCGAAAAAATGAGCTGCCCCAACATTTGGTGTATGCTTTCGCATGCTTGATTCGATTCTATAAAGGAAAATGGAAGAATCATGATTTACCGGTCAACGATGATGAAGACACCATTGCCGAAATGGTTCAAATATGGCAGATGGACTCTTACAGCAGCGTCACCGAGGCAGTATTAAAGAAAACGGAATACTGGGATGCAGACTTGACCTTGGTTCCAAACTTAAAGGAGGCTGTTGCCCTTGCTCTGGAACATTTGGAAAAAGAAGGTGTTCAGCAGGGGTTCAAAAATTTTTCAGAAGCTTTAAAATAGACAATCGATGCAAACAAAGTTGATAAAAGTACATCCTGAAGATAACGTGGCCATAGCTCTTGTAGATTTGGTCCAAGGTGATCGAATTGCTTTTGAAGGGGAAGAGATAATCGTTTTGGCCGACACCAAGGCAAAACACAAAATTACCTTGGTAGACCTTTCGGCTGAAGATAAAATATATATGTACGGGGTTCTTGTCGGCAAGGCGGTTTCGAAGATAGACCGCGGCGGATTGTTGACGACTGCGAACGTGAAGCATCAAAGTGATCCGGTACAGAAAAAAACAGCATCGATTTCTTATAGCCCACCGGATATTTCTAAATGGAAGGATCGAACTTTTATGGGATACCATAGGCTAGACGGCCAAGTGGGTACGGCTAATATTTGGCTTTTTTTTCCTTTGGTGTTCTGTGAGAATAGGAATATCGAAGTCTTAAAGGATGTGTTCGAAAAAGAGCTATCGATCGGTAAGGCTAGCAAGCAAAGACAATTGCTTCGCAATCTGATTAGTGGGAAACCTGCTGAATTTGAAGATGGTAGCCTGTCGGAAAGGGCGGGAGCTTTTGATAATATCGAGGTGAAGTTCATTACCCATCAGGGCGGGTGCGGAGGTATTCGCCAAGATTCCGTGACCCTGGCTAAATTGCTTGCTGGTTATGTCAAAAACCCAAATGTCGCCGGGGCTACCGTACTTAGCTTGGGATGTCAGAATTTGCAGATCGATATTTTGAAAAACGCATTAAAGGATATCGACCCTGATATGCAGAAGCCCGTTTTGATTTACGAGCAACAGCAAATGGGAACGGTAGAACAGATGCTCAATACTATAATTCAAGAATCATTTGAAGGTATCAAAAAGGCCAATGGAAATCAGCGTAAACCTGCATCTATATCAAAACTTAAGATGGGATTGGAATGCGGAGGATCTGATGGCTTTTCCGGAATTTCTGCCAATCCGGCTTTAGGGTATGCGTCCGATATTTTGGCCGCCGTTGGCGGTTCGCCTATACTTTCCGAGTTTCCGGAATTATGCGGGGTAGAACAAGAGCTGGTAAACCGTTGCGTAAATGATGAAGATGGCGAGCGTTTTATGCAGTTGATGAAGGCCTACGAAAATGCCGCTGAAGCTTCCGGTTCTGGTTTTGATATGAATCCTTCGCCAGGAAATATCAAAGATGGCCTGATTACCGACGCGATGAAATCGGCGGGTGCCGCAAAGAAGGGCGGAACATCACCTATTAAAGCTGTATTGGACTATGGGGAATACGTCACAGAACCTGGTCTTAACTTGCTTTGCACTCCGGGTAACGATGTAGAAAGTACGACGGGTATGGTGGGCTCGGGAGCGAATATCGTAGTTTTTACCACAGGGCTTGGTACTCCGACGGGCAACCCAATAGCTCCAGTGTTGAAGGTATCCTCCAACACGGTACTTGCTGAACGTATGCCTGATATCATCGATATCGATACAGGCCCGGTAATACGAGGTGAAAAAACTATCCCTCAAATGGGCGAGGAGATTTTGGAATACGTCATCAAAGTGGCCAGTGGTGAAATAGCTTCTAAAGCCGATCAGCTTGATCAGAATGATTTTATTCCTTGGAAGCGGGGAGTATCCCTTTAATTTGTTGATTGAGGATTACTGGTTTGTACTTCTACGGTCAAGGTGGAAGAGGATTTTCTGATGTTCAAGGTGGGTTTCAACACCACTTTTTTCTCAATATGTATCTCCTTTGAATCGATTTGCTCTAGAAATACCTGGGCGGCCGTCTTACCCATTAAAATCGGGCATTGATCGACCGAGCTTATCGGAAGTTCCATAAATTGGGTAAAAGGTTCGTTACTGAAGCCGACCACACGAAAATCGGAGGGAATTTGCCTACCGATGCTCTTCAAATAGGTAATGGCTCCCAAAGCCCCAAAGTCGCTTGCTGAAAATATGGCGTCGGGTGGGTGGGATAGATCCAATAATTTTTTGGCCGCGTCTTTTCCCGCTTCAATATCACTTTTTAGGGCTACGACATAATCAGGTTCAAAATGAAAGCCTTTATCGATCAAGGCCTGCTTATATCCCCTAAATCGATTTTCATAGATTTCTAAATTGCGGTCAACCGTTAAATGCGCAATTTTTGAACACCCCTGATCAATGAGGTGCATGGTTGCCATATAAGCGCCTTGGTAGTCATCTACGGTGACAGAACTCACCCCTTTCATGTTGGTTTTTCGGTCGAAAAAGATTAGGGGGATATTTTTATTAAGTACCTGTTGGAAGTGATCTAGGTTTTTAGTTTGGCGTGTGATGGAAATGAGTATACCATCCACTTGGGCGTTCAATAAGTTCTGAACGGTATCACTTTCCTTTTTTCCATCCTCTAAAGTCTGGCAGATAATGACATGGTACCCTTGGGGATTTAGTTCCTCTTCTATTCCGCGAATAATGGTCGAGAAAAAACTTCGGTCAATATAGGGCACTATGACCCCCACATTTTTACTTTTTCCGCTTTTCAAGGCGACCGCCAATTGGTTCTGTTTATAGTTCATTTTTTTGGCGGTCTTCAAAACCAATTGACGGGTAGCCTCGCTTATTCTGGGATTATTGTTCAATGCCCTCGATACGGTGGCCGCAGTAACGTTAAGCGCTTTGGCGATATCATAGATGGTCGTCTTTTTGCTCATTCAGTTTTTTCCGGAAAGTTGGTTATGTCTCACTAATATAGGTATTTCATCTATGCTATCGATTACACAATACGTATTTTTTTGATGGGTCGAATAAGCACCCGAAGGATAAGTCAAAACGAAGCAGAACATTAGCTTCGAGAAAAATAGGACATAACATTCTTTTAATTTAAAATCATATCCGGCGCATTTTGTTAAAACCTTCGTTTTGAGACAAAAAGGCTTGTGGTATCTATAGATAATTCCTATTATTGGGTAATCGATTACATTCATCAATTTCATATTAAAATGGCATTCTTTCGAGCAGGGTATAATTTCAAGAAGACGACATTTCTATTATTTTTTTTGGGTGTTTGGTTATCCTGCAGACAAGAACCTAGTGTAAAGTCAGACTACTGGTCTGAAATGTCAAAAATTATCGATACGATCGTCGTTCCCGATTTCCCGGATAGCACTTTTAATATTATGGACTACGGTGCTGTTTCCGATGGCGTCTTTGACAATTCGCATGTTTTTGAAAGGGCCATTAAAGACTGCACAGATAAAGGAGGTGGTGTGGTCTTGGTGCCGGAGGGGAGCTATCTAACGGGACCCATTCATCTTCAAGACAATGTAAACCTTCACCTAAAAAAAGGTTCGGAAATTCTCTTTATAAGAGATTTTGACGCCTACGAACCACTGGTGCATACTTCTTTTGAAGGTACGGAACTGATGAATTTTTCGCCCTTGGTCTATGCCTACAAGAAGAAAAATATAGCCATAACCGGAGAAGGTATTTTAAACGGTCAGGCAGGAAACGATTTTTGGTGGCCGTGGAAAGGTTCGCCTGATTATGGTTGGGAAGAGGGTGAACCAAATCAATTGGCATCCTTAACGAGGTTAAAGGAAGAAATGTCTGAAAAAGGGGTGCGTGTATCCGATAGGGTCTTTGGTAAGGGTCATTATTTGCGTCCTAGCTTTATTGAGCCTTTTGAATGTGAGAACGTTTTGATTCAGGGCATTAAAATTATAAATGCTCCTTTTTGGGTCATTCACCCCATAAAGTCAACCCACGTAACCGTTGACGGTGTGACAGTGGAAAGCCATGGCCCGAATAATGACGGTTGCGACCCAGAATATTCAAAAAATGTAATTATTAAAAATTCTACCTTCAACACGGGAGATGATTGCATTGCCATAAAATCCGGAAGAAATGAGGACGGCCGCCGGGTCGGTATCAAAAGCGAAAATATTATAGTGCAAAATTGTAAAATGATCGATGGCCATGGAGGGGTGGTCATTGGAAGCGAGATTTCTGCCGGAGTCAAAAATGTATTCGTAGAAAACTGTGTAATGGATAGTCCGAATCTAGACCGTGCCATTCGTATAAAGACCAATTCAAAACGAGGTGGTACCGTAGAGAATGTGTATGTCAGAAATCTCGAAGTGGGGCAAGTAAAGGAAGCCGTATTGAAAATCAACTTGTTTTATGGCATTTATGGGGTTCAAGAGGGGAATTTTATTCCAAAGGTCGATAACGTAGTCCTTGAAAATGTGAACGTCAAAAACGGAGGCAAATATGGTATCTTGGCCCAAGGATACAAGGAGAAGCCAATATCGAATATTACGTTCAAAGATGTAACAATAGCAAAGGTCGATTCCGTCTATGCGCTTGAGAATGTAGTTAGACTGAACTTTATAAATTCAAGAATAAACGGAAAACAAATAACATCTCCCGTGGAATAGCCTAAAAAGACAATATCGCTTGGTCGATTTTTTACATAGGTCAATTGGCGTAAATTAGTAGAACCATGGGTATTTATAATCTTCCCAAGAGTACATAAAAACAATAATAATGATCATAAATAAAATATGCGGCGTTCTGCTATTGGTTCTTTTTGTGCAATTATCCTGCAAGCAAAAGATATCCCAAAAACTCACCGAGCAAATAGACGGACCTTCTAAGACCTATGCAGAAATTTCGATAAAGGAAGGTGGCCGATGGGAAGGTAGGAAATATGTAGGCGAAAACATTACATTTAAAAACGTAGACTTTTTAAGGGCCCCTGATAGCCTTACCGATCACTCCTATTATATTCGCTATGAAGGCCCGGGATGGGAAAGCAATAAAGTGGGCTACCGATTGTATCTTGACTGGAGAAATGCCATTGATATTTTTGGAAAGAAGGTCGATACCATGGTGCTTTCGCAGGTAGGGCGTGACAATTATGATTCGTACCACGAAAATGCCCCTTGGGGCCAAGATATTTTAAAAGCGGGCAAGTCGTTGGGTATCGGGTCGTATGGAAGGTACGATGGTACTACGACACATCACTTTCAAAAGGTCGATTCTACAACAGTGGCCATTTCCAACGATTCGAACGCCTCCAGTGTTCTAGTAAATTACTATGGATGGAAGACCGACAATGTAGCGACAGATCTTAGCGCAAACTTGTCTATCGCCCCCGATTCAAGAATGACAAAGGCCACGTTGCAAACTTCAGAGGCCATTGAAGGTTTGGTCACGGGTATGGTAAAGTTTGAGGAAATAACACTTATGAAAAGCGATGATGATTCGGGCGGTTGGGCCTATATAGCGACCTACGGAGAGCAGACCCTGGTGCCCGATAAACTGGGTATGGCCCTATTTTATCGAAAAAAAGATGTCGAGAAGATGGTCGATGGAGAATTCGACCATTTACTGCAATTCAAGCCTACCACAGAACCCATATCCTACTACTTCTTGGGAGCTTGGGAACAGGAAAAGAACGGAATTACAAACAGACAACAATTCAAAGACTACTTAGAGACCCTTCTAACGGATTTCAACCGGCAGTCGTAATAGATATAAATCAACAATCATACTAAAATTATGGGTAATCGAAATATGCAAAAGGCCTTGTTGGCCCTTGTTTTTTTAATGGGGATGCCATGGGGTTGTAAAACGGATAAAAAAGAGGATGCCTCGGGAGAAGGGCAGCATATAGAAAAAATCGTGTCCGAAGACCTTAAATGGTCGGAGCGCATGGCCCTTTCAGAGATACATCGTTTTCCGGACCCTACGTTGCTCGATTTTCAAGAAAAATCACGCTGGAGCTATACCAACGGACTCGTTTTACAGGCTATGTCAAGGGTGTATGAAAAATACCCGGACCAAAGAATTTATGATTATATCTATGATTATGCCGATAGAATGGTCCATGCGGATGGTACGATCGAGACCTACAAATTGAGCAATTATAATCTTGATATGATCAAATCTGGTGATGTTCTGTTCTATCTGTATGGCAGAAAGAAAGAGCAACGGTTCAAAATGGCGATGGATACCCTTCATACGCAACTGGAAGGTCAACCGGTCACTTCGGAAGGAGGGTATTGGCACAAAAAGAGATATCCCTTTCAAATGTGGATGGACGGCCTTTACATGGCGGAACCATTCCACGCCAAATATGCCAATACTTTTATGGACCAGCAGGAGGCCCAAAAAACATGGGATAAAATTGTATTGCAATTCGATCAGATCGAAAAGCATAATAGAGATCCTAAAACTGGATTGTATTACCACGGATGGGACGAAAGTAAGGAGCAACGCTGGGCAGATAAAACTACAGGGCTGTCCGAAAACTTTTGGTCGCGTGGGATGGGCTGGTACGGTATGGCCTTGGTGGATATTCTTGACTTCATTCCTGAGAGCCATCCAGGAAGGGAGCGTATTTTAGGGTATTTAAAACGGTATGCCGAAGCCATTGTCAGATACCAGGATGATACAGGTACTTGGTATCAAGTACTGGATATGCCGGACCGCGAAGGCAATTATCTTGAGGCGACCGGCTCCTGTATGTTTACCTACACCCTAGCAAAAGGGGTGAATAAAGGCTACCTCTCCGATACCTATATGGAAAGAGCAAAGAAAGGCTATGAGGGCATTTTAACCGAGTTTATAAGCGTCGAGGAGAACGGTATCGTGAATTTGAACAAGTGTTGTGGTGTGGCCGGTTTAGGTGGCGACCCCTACAGAGATGGCACTTTTGACTATTACATCAATGAAATCGTACGTGCGAACGACCCCAAGGGTACAGGTCCTTTTATGATGGCTTCTTTAGAACTGGATCGATAAAACTCAACGATTATGGACCCCTTGTTGATTATTGCTTTTGGTACGGCTACCGTACTTTTCTGTATCATCCGATTAAAATTACATGCCGCCATATCCTTACTCTTGGCAGCCTTGATCACTGCTTTGTTGACCTCCCCGGAACAAATCATGGCTTTTGCGGTTCATCAGGGGATGGAAGCAGGCCAAGCACAATCCCTTGTGAATATGGGGTTGGGGAAAAGGCTGGCGTCGGCATTTGGAAGTACGAGCAGTAAGATAGGAATACTTATCGCACTCGCCTCCATTATCGGAACGGCTCTTATGCGAAGTGGCGCTGCCGAACGTATCATTAGGGCACTTCTACGACTTTTTGGCCAAAAGCATACCTCGATAGCCCTTTTGTCCGGGAGTTTTACACTCGCCATACCCGTGTTTTTCGACACCGTGTTTTATTTGATGATTCCCTTGGTCAAATCGGTAGGCGTTAGAAATCCGAAGCGGTTCGGACTATATCTGATGACCATTATCGCGGGAGGGGTTATGGCCCACTCCCTTATTCCTCCAACACCTGGTCCTCTTTTCGTCGCCGAGGAAATGGGAATTGACTTGGGTGCCATGATCATCGGTGGTCTATGTGTGGGGGCCTTCACCGTTTTTTGCGGATATTTATATGCACTCTGGGCCAATAAGCGCTGGGACTTGCCCATGCGGGACACCCCGGATATGCCCATTAGTGACTTAAAGCAGTTCTCTGAAAGGAAACAGGAAGAACTTCCTTCTTTGTGGCTTTCCCTTTTGCCGGTGGTCTTGCCTATTGTACTGATTACGGGCAATACTTTTTCGCAGATGGCCCTGGAATCCGATGGGGGCACCAAGAGCGAGCTGCAGTTTAAGTTAGCTAATATTTTTGCCACTTTGGGAGATGCAAATATCGCCCTTTTTGTAGCCACAATAATAGCCATGTATCTCTTATGGAAACGGTTGAACGATATCGCTAGATTCAAAAAATTTATTTACGAAGCGCTTAGCAGTGCAGGGATGATCATATTGATTACTTCTGCCGGAGGAGCCTTTGGTCAAATGTTGCAGCAAACAGGTATTGGTATTCGTGTGGGCGAACTCGCCTCAAATTATCATATGGCCTTCTTACCGCTGGCCTTTTTTATTACCGCTGCCGTAAGAACGGCCCAGGGATCGGCGACAGTAGCCATGGTGACCGCCATAGGCGTCATAGGGGGGCTGGCGCAGGCTGATTTGGCATTTCATCCGGTATATCTAGCTTTAGCTATCGGTTGCGGCTCCAAAATTTTTGCATGGATGAACGATAGTGCTTTTTGGATCATTACCCAAATGAGCGGGATGAATGAAAAAGAAACCGTCAAGCATTTTTCCTTCCTATTAATGGTCATGGGATTTTCTGGCCTTCTTGCAGTAATGATATTGTCAAAACTGTTACCTTTCGTATGAGATGAAAAATTTGTATACCCATCTAATTGTCACTACCGAGTCTGACAATGTCGGTATCGTGGTCAACCCAAAAGGATTGGAAGCAGGCACGAAAGCGATGGAAAACGTAACACTTACGGAGTACATCCCTATGGGGCATAAAGTAGCGCTGCGACAAATCGAATCGGGTGATCCCATTATTCGTTATGGTCACACCATCGCCTACGCAGATGGGATGATTAGAGCAGGAGCCTGGGTAAATGAACGAAATATTTCGGTACCCGAACCTCCAATTCTGGACCTGATATCTATGGAGGAAAACGAGTTTCCCCACTTGGAGCCTTTGCGTGGTTATACCTTTGAGGGATATAAAAATAAAGATGGGTCGGTCGGTACGAAGAACGTACTTGCCATTACCACCAGTGTACAATGTGTAGCTGGCCTGACCGATTATGCGGTTAAAAAAATAAAGGACGAATTGTTGCCAAAGTATCCCAATGTAGACGATGTGGTCGGCTTGACACACACCTATGGTTGCGGGGTCGCCATTAACGCTCCGGCCGCTATGGTCCCCATTCGAACCATTCAAAATATCATGACGAACCCTAATTTTGGAGGAGAGGTTATGGTCATAGGCCTCGGATGTGAAAAACTTCGACCAGAACGGCTTCTTCGAGTTGACGATAACACCAAGGATGGTGCAGGTGATATTCTATATATGCAGGATGAAAGCTTCAATGGGTTTTCGCAGATGTTGGAAGGCGTGATGGCCTTGGGCGAAAAGCATTTGAAAAAATTGAATGTACGTCGGAGGCAGACCTGTCCCGCTTCCGATTTGGTGGTGGGGATGCAATGTGGAGGGAGCGATGCCTTTTCCGGCTTGACGGCCAATCCTGTGGCAGGTTTTGTCTCCGACCTTATTGTGAGGGCTGGGGGTAGCGTGCTATTTTCGGAAGTTACAGAGGTACGCGATGGCGTACATTTGCTCGTGCCCAGAACTGCCGAGCCCGCTGTAGGTAGGGCTTTGTTAGATGAAATGAAGTGGTATGATCACTACTTATCCCAGGGTGAAGTAGATCGTAGTGAAAATACGTCTCCTGGGAACAAAAGAGGCGGTCTGAGTACTATAGTAGAGAAAGCTCTCGGATCAATTGCCAAATCAGGTTCGGCGCCTATCGTAGACGTATTGTCCCCAGGAGAGAAAGTCCGTAAAAAAGGGCTAACTTTTGCAGCAACTCCCGCGAGCGATTTTGTTTGCGGTACTTTACAGGTAGCGTCAGGAATGAACATACACCTTTTTATGACGGGGAGGGGCACGCCTTATGGACTTGCCATGGTCCCCGTTATTAAAGTGGGTTCCAATTCCGCCTTGAGCGAGCGCTGGTATGACCTTATTGATTTTGATGCGGGAAGGGTGGCGACCGGTGAGGCGACTATTGAAAGCCTGGGTTGGGAGCTTTTTCATTTGATTTTGAAAGTGGCAAGTGGGCAAGAAAAAGTATCTTGTGATAAATTGGGATTGCACAATGATCTTGTACTTTTTAATCCGGGGCCGTTAACTTAAGATAGGAATTATAAATTAAAGCAATATGGAATTTGAAACAATCAAAAGCGCTTTGGGAGATGGGTTATTATCCTTTCCCGTTACCGATATGAATGTGCATGGCAATTTCGACCCTGACGGTTTTTCGAATAGGGTAGATTGGTTTATGAAGCATGATATTTCGGCGGTTTTTGTGGCCGGGGGCACAGGGGAATTCTTTTCGCTTTCCGAAGAGGAATACCAACAAATAGTACAAGTTTCGGTGGAAGTTGTCGATAAAAAGGTTCCGGTACTATCGAGTGTAGGCCGAAGTATACCTGAAGCTATCGCTTTTGCCAAAATTGCGGAGCAGGCCGGTATTGATGGTCTTTTGCTCATGCCCCCCTACTTGACGGGATGTCCCGAGAGCGGTTTGATTGCCTATGCCAAGACAATTATGCAGAGCACCAAACTTCCGGTAGTCTATTACAATCGAGCGAACGGCATCCTTTCCAGTCAAGGGGTAGCCGCTCTGGCTGAGGCTTGCCCAAATCTTATTGCATTGAAGGATGGTACGGGCAACATGCAAGAATTGAACGATACCGTGAAAACGATTGGGGATCGACTTACCTATATCGGCGGTGTGCCTACGGCCGAAATTATTTCCGAGGCTTATCTCTCCATCGGAGTTAATACATATTCTTCTGCCGTGTTCAATTTCGTTCCCGATTTGGCACTTGCTTTCTATAAGGCCCTAAGGGCAGGAGATCAAGCCAAGGTAAAGACCATCATCACTACGTTTTTTATACCTTTTATCCGTCTTCGCAGTAAAAAAGCTGGGTATGCGGTCAGTCTGATCAAGGCAGGTGCCGATCTAATCGGTAGGCCAGCAGGAAATGTCAGAGCCCCTTTGGAGATGCCCAACCAAGGTGAGATTGAAGAATTGAAAGGTTTGATCGAGAAGGCATCCTCGCTCATTTGATAATCCTGTGGCTTATATCGGAATGAATATTCGTAAAACTTGGTTTTCCTTTTTTGTCTGTTCTTTTTTCTATTTTTTAGCAAATGCCCAAGTCGCTACTGAAAAGGAGGTAGACATATACAATATGGTGGTGGCAAAGGATGGGTCCGGTGATTTCATGACTATTCAAGAAGCCATCAATGCGGCAAAAGGATTTCCCGATAAAAGAGTGACCATCATTCTTAAAAATGGGGTCTATCGCGAAAAGGTCGAAATATATGAGTGGAACAATAGAGTGAGCCTTATTGGGGAAGATAGGGAAAAGACGATTATTACCTATGATGATTATTTCGACAAACTGAACCTAGGCCGTAACAGTACTTTTCATACCCCGACACTTTTGGTTCAGGGCAATGATTTTTATGCGACCAACCTGACCATTAAAAATACGGCCGGCGAGGTTGGACAGGCAGTGGCCCTCGCCGTAAATGCAGACCGGGTGCTCATCGAAAATTGTTCGATTATCGGTAATCAAGATACGCTATATACCACAGGGGAGGGCTCTCGGCAATATTATAAGGATTGTTATATCGAAGGTACTACGGATTTCATATTCGGGCAGGCCACGGCGCTTTTTGAGAATTGTATGATTCATAGCAAAGCCAATTCCTTTATTACCGCCGCTTCTACCCCCGAAGGGATGCCCTTTGGCTATGTGTTCATGAGTTGTACGTTGACCGGAGAAGACGGACTTGAAAAAGTGTATCTAGGAAGGCCTTGGCGTACCTATGCTAAAACCGTGTTTTTAAACTGTTCCATGGAAGACCATATTAGTGCTGAAGGTTGGGATAATTGGTCGAACAAAGAAGCTGAAGTTAGCAGCTTTTATGCGGAATATAAGTGCAAGGGAACTGGATACAAACCCAGTCAACGGGTCAGCTGGTCTCATCAACTTAACGAGTCGCAAGCGGAAAGGTACACGGTCGAAAATATTCTCGGAAATAGGGGAACTCCTGATAATGGGGATGGGAAACCTTGGTATCTAAATTTTGATTGAAATGAAAAAGAGGATAGTATTGTTTTTGGCGCTATGGATGGCCTTTTTGGGTAGCGCTCAAGAGATCACAATTTATTGTATAGGCGATTCGACAATGGCCGACAAAGAAAATCCTGATAAAAATCCTGAGCATGGTTGGGCCCAAGTGTTGTCCGAATTTTTTACGGATAGTGTTAAAGTAGATAATAGGGCGGTAAATGGGCGAAGTTCCAAAAGCTTTATAGTCGAAAAGAGATGGGATTCAGTGTATCGTGCGCTTCGATCTGGGGATTATGTTTTTATCCAGTTTGGGCACAACGACCAAAAATTTAAAGATTCCAGTCGGTATACGAATCCTCATACAACGTACCGGCACAACCTGATTCGCTTTGTAAATGAAACCCGTGAACAGGGAGCCACACCTGTGTTGTTCTCCCCCATCGTCCGGCGAAATTTTAATGAATTCGGTACTCTTATCGATACGCATGGAGACTATCCTCTTGAAGCGAGATTAGTGGCTCAAGAATATCAGGTTGCTTTTATCGATCTTCAGTATTTGACCGAGCTAATGGAGATGTCGTATGGGCCCGAGGGTTCAAAGACACTACACCTACATTTTAAAGTTGGGGAGCACCCATACTATCCCGAAGGAAAGGAAGATAATACCCACCTGTCGAGAAAAGGGGCCTTAGAAGTTTCGGCTTTGGTTATTCAGGAGTTAAAAACATTAGAGCTTCCGTTGGCAAAAATGATAAAACCAATGAATTAGAAGTATAGTCGTTTATTTTTTGCTAGTCCCCATTAAAAAACACCATCACGCTGATTACGATGGCCACCACGACGATAGATACGATAACGTCTTTCCAGTTATAGCTCGCTTTGTTCTTGCTTTTTTCTTCATCCGTGATTGTCCCGAAAGTGAGGTTTACCACTTTTTCCTGCGAGGGTGCAGGTGTTAGTAGGCTTACCGCGACGGCGAATAGAATACAAAAGAGAAAAAACCAGGCACCGAAGGTCAAAAAGTTCATATCGCCCATTTTGAATAGAAATCCCTCGGGATTAAGAGATCCCTTGATCAGTTCGAGAACAATTCGCAGTGCGGCTACAAAGATACCTACAATAAGCGTAGCGAAAGCCCCGTGCGAATTGATTCGCTTATGAAATATGCCCAATAGAAACACCGCTGTGATCGGCGGGGCTATGTACGATTGTACGCTTTGAAGGTATTCATACAATACCCCGGAAATGTTCGCCATAATAGGAATCCAGATGACACCTATGATGACAGTAATGACAGTGGCTATCTGCCCGGTACGCACCAATTTTTTCTCCGGTGTGTTAGGGCGCAGTTTTTTGTAGATATCAACGGTAAACAATGTAGAGCAAGAATTGAACACCGAGGCGAGGGAACTCATAAGTGCCGCGAGCAGACCTGCTGCCACCAGTCCTCGAAGTCCTGAAGGCAGAAGGTTGCTCATCAAAATAGGAAATGCTTCATCTGGCGAATCCCAATGCAATTCTCCCCTCATTTTCAGGGCCAATGCGATCACACCAGGAATCAGAAAGAGGAATACCGGCATCAGTTTCATGACGGCACCGAAAATTGTACCTCTTCGACCTTCTTTGATATTCTTTGCAGTCAAGGCACGTTGTACAATGTATTGGTCGGTACACCAATACCAAATACCCACGATGGTACTTGAAATCACCAAAGATGGCCATGGAAAATCAGGATCGGTGGGTGGACGCCACATGTTGAGGTACTCCGGTGTAACCGTGTCGACCATACTTTGCCATCCCCCCACTTTATCGAGACCTATAATGGTCAAAACAGCGGCGCCTATAATCAATAGAACGGCCTGTAAGGTTTCGGTGTAGACCACGGCCCGCATTCCTCCAAGTACCGTATAAATTCCGGTTAGTACGACGGTAGCAATAGCTCCGGTCCAAAAATCAATACCCAGAAGCGCCGATACTACCACACCTCCGGCATAAATAGTAACCGATATTTTTGTTAGCACATAGGCCAGTATGGAAAAGACCGACAGCACCCAGCGGGATCTGGCATCAAATCTCTTTTCCAAAAATTCGGGCATGGTAAACACCCCGCTACGCGCATAAAAGGGAAGAAACACCCAACCCAATAAGAGCACGACCCAAGCGTGTATTTCATAAATCAGCATGGGCAATTTATTGCTGGCCCCTGCACCGGCAAGACCCACCACATGTTCCGAACCAATATTCGATGCAAAAATCGACGCACCCACGACGAACCAGCCGACATTTCTTCCTGCAAGGAAATAATCTTCGGTATTGTCTTTTTTCTTACGTATCACCCATACGGCAATACCTAAAAGAACGATAAAATACAATACAATGCTGATCCAGTCGAGCGTGTCCAATGTTTTCATGGAGTCAATTTATTTCGTTGAAAAGGTAAAAGTGGTCTTCGTTTCATATTTTTCCCCTGGATTAAGGACAACCGATGGAAACTCTGGTTGATTCGGGGAATCTGGGTAATGCTGGGTTTCGAGGCAAAAGCCTGAGCGTTTGCCGTAATTGCCACCGCCAGGTATGGGCAAAGTGCCATCTAAAAAGTTACCGGTGTAAAATTGAACGCCAGGTTCGGTGGTTGCCACTTCCATACTTCTTCCAGTTTCTGGATGGTAGGCTGTGGCTATCGTTCGCATACCTGAATTTTGATCGTTGAGCACCCAACAATGGTCGTATCCGCCTCCTTTTTTTATTTGGTCGTTGTCGGCATCGATATCCTTGCCTATTTCTTTGGGCGAAGTGAAATCAAAAGGGGTACCCTCCACGTCCCGTAGTTCCCCGGTCGGAATCAACGCATCGTTCACCGGAACATATTGGTCGGCGTTGAGGGTCAGCACATGATCTAAAATATTCTGGGAGAAATCGCCAGATAAATTAAAATAGGCATGCTGGGTGAGGTTCACCACGGTCTTTTTGTCGGTGGTAGCTTCATAATTGACTTCCAGCGCGTTATTGCCGGTTAGGGTATAGGTTACCGTAACATCAAGTTTTCCCGGAAAACCTTCCTCCATATCTTGGCTAACGTAGTTTAATTTTAACGAAGCGCTATCTCCTCCTTGGGCTTCTTCTACGTCCCAGACTACTTTGTCGAAACCTTTAAGGCCTCCGTGCAAGCTGTTTTCACCATTATTGGCCGCCAGCTTATATTCGGTGCCGTCCAAGGAAAACTGAGCACCGCCAATACGGTTGCCGTACCGCCCGACCAAAGCACCAAAAAAAGGATTGGTTTCGAGATATTGATCGAGGGAATCAAAATTAAGCACGACGTTCGCGCTTTTTCCTTCCTTATCAGGAACGGATAATTTTGTAATGCGACCTCCATAGGTAATGATATCTACCTCCATGCCATTATCGTTTGTAAGAGTATAGAGGTCCACCGCGGTACCCTCGGGGGTACTACCGTAGCTGCTTTTGTTGATGGTGGTCTTGTCTTGTTGTTCCATGGGTTCTGCTGTTTTTTCATTTTTAGGTTGCTCTTTACAGCTCGTGAGGCCCAAGAGAAGAAGGCCTATCGAAAAGAGCGTACGTAAGTTTCGTTTAAAGGATTTCATATTATTTTCAATTTAACAAGTTTAGTTTCCATGTTGGAACAAATGATAATAAGCTTCATTGGCGTTAATCGTATCTTTAAATGAGCGTATTGAAGTTTTATCATCGATAACCAAAAGTTCAACCCCGGCTATATCCGCTAAATCTTCGATAAATTCAGTAGTTAGGGCCTGACTGTAGGCCGTGTGATGCGCTCCCCCTGCCAATATCCAAGCCGTCGCGGCGGTATCCAGATCGGGTTTGGCGTCCCATATCACCCTAGCCACAGGCAATTTAGGCAATTCTCCCATTGGTTTAACGGCTTCGACCTCATTAACGATGAGACGGAACCTATTGCCCATATCGATCAGCGATACATTGATGGCCGGACCTGCGGGCGAATTAAATACGAGACGAACAGGATCCTCCTTACCTCCGATACCTAGAGGGTGCACTTCGCACGAAGGTTTTCCCTCGGAAATCGAAGGGCAGATTTCAAGCATATGCGATCCCATAACATATGCTTTTTGAGGGGTGAAGTGATAGGTATAGTCTTCCATAAAAGAAGTTCCTCCTTCCAGACCTGTATTCATAACTTTAAGGGCCCGGACCAAAGCGGCGGTTTTCCAATCTCCTTCACCACCAAAGCCATATCCTTCGGCCATAAGTCGTTGTGCTGCTATGCCCGGTAATTGTTTCAATTCGCCCAAATTTTCGAAGGTGTCGGTAAATGCCCCAAAACCCCCTTCTTCCAGAAAGGAGCGCAGACCAAGTTCAATCTTGGCGGCTTCTATCAACGATTGTCGCTTTTCTCCTTGGTTTTTCAAGGCTTTGGTCAGGGTATAGGTCTCCTCGTATTCCTGTAAAAGTGTTTTTAGTTGATTGTCGGAAATGGCGTTGATATGTGTAACGATATCCGATGAGTCGTAGCCGTTTACGGAAAAGCCAAAACGCATTTGGGCCTCCACCTTATCCCCTTCGGTAACTGCTACTTCTCGCATGTTATCCCCTATACGGGCTACTTTTAGATGCTGAAGTTCGTTCCATCCCAAGACCACACGCGACCAGATGCCCAGTTTCTCTTGTACCCTTTTGGTTTGCCAATGGCCGACCACAACCTTCCTTTTTTTTCGCATACGCGACATCATAAACCCGAATTCGCGATCTCCGTGAGCGGACTGGTTGAGATTCATAAAATCCATATCGATAGAATCCCAGGGGATTTCGGCATTAAATTGGGTATGTAGATGACAGAGTGGTTTGGTCAAGACGGTCAACCCTTTTATCCACATTTTAGCAGGGGAGAAGGTATGCATCCAAGTAATGATACCGATACAATTTGAAGCGGCACTGGCCTGAAGGCATATATTGGTTATTTCGGCAGGGGTCTTTACGGTTGGTTTAAAAACAATTTTGATGGGAATATAAGCCGAAGCATTTAATCCGTTCGCGATTTCTTGGGCATTGGAGGCGACTTGCCTCAGGGTTTCCTCGCCGTACAAATGTTGACTGCCCGTAACAAACCAAATTTCTTTATCAGCTATTGTATCATACATAATTCGTTCTTACATATATTATTGACCGTAATAGGCGTTTTTGCCATGTTTACGTTCATAGTGTTTCTTTATCAGGGCATCCTTTAATCTAGGTGCTTCCGGATTGATTTGCAGGGTCAGATAAGCCATTTGTGCGACGGTTTCCAATACTTTACTATTGTAGACGGCTTTGGCGGCACTTTTGCCCCATGCAAAAGGGCCATGATTTCCGATCAAGACCATTTCGACTTCCGAATTTGAAAGTTTTTTTTCCTCAAAACAATCTAAAATCTGAATTCCGGTGTTGTGTTCGTAATTTCCTTCTATGAGGTCATCGCGCATGGGAGGTGCACAAGGGATATCGGCCGTTAAGTGGTCGGCATGGGTGGTGCCGAAAATGGGGATGTCACGTTGCGCCTGCGCCCAAGCTACGGAGTACATGGCATGGGTATGGGCAATACCTCCGATATTTTTCCAGTTCTTATAGAGATAGGCGTGGGTTTTCGTATCCGAAGAAGGGCGCATGCTGCCCTCAATGATGTTGTTGTCGTAGTCTATGATGACGATATCGTCGGGTCGCAGCTCTTCGTAGGGCACCCCACTTGGTTTAATAGCGAAAACCCCATCTTCTCGATGTACGGCACTCACATTGCCAAAGGTATAGATAACCAGGCCCAAAGCGTTCAGCTGCATGTTGGCTTCGTAGCATTCTTGTTTTAATGCCTTGTACTTGGAACTCATTCTTTCTGTTTGTTTTTTATCGAGTTTTCTATAAACGCTCCTAATTCATTGTAGGAATCCATCAATTGCCGATAGGTGTCTACTGTTTCTTTCTGAGGATGGTACTCCGCTTCGAATTCACTTCCCATATGCGAACTGGCCTCTACCACATTGGAATAAAGTCCTGACGCTACCGCTGCGTATATTGCGGCACCTAGGGCCGGTGCCTGATCTGAGGCCGCGACCTTAATGGGCATATTCATCACATTGGCCAAGGTTTGCATGATATAAGGAGACTTTCTGGCCACGCCACCGATACCGATAACGGAATCTATTTGTACGCCCTCGTCCTGAAAGCGTTCCGCTATTTTTTTTGATCCAAAACAAATAGCATGTATCAAGGCTTTAAAAATATGGGGCGCCTTGGTACCCAAGGAGAGGTTGGAAATGGCACTCTTCAGATTTTGATCGGCATCGGGCGTTCTTCTTCCGTTAATCCAATCTAAAGCGGTGGGGATGCTTTCCGAAAGGGGAACTTTTTCGGCTTGGTCGGAAAGTAGTTTTATAAAATTGGAATCGATTTCATTTTGTAGCTTATCTTTTTGTTCATCAGTAAGTATGCCCGAAGTCATGACCAAGTTGTCGATAGGCCATGCTAGTACATCCTTGAACCAGGCCAATACGTCGCCGAATGCCGATTGTCCGGCCTCCAAACCAACAAAACCGGGTATTACCGAACCGTTGACTTGACCACATATCCCCTTGATGGTGTTTCCGGCGATTTCCTTATCCGTAGCTACCATAATGTCGCAGGTAGAGGTGCCCATAACACGCACAAGGGCATGCTGATCGATTTTGGCACCGACAGCACCAGAATGCGCATCAAAAGTGCCTACTGCGACGACCGTGTCGGTCGTAAGGCCGAGCTTCGTGGCCCATTCTTCACTCAATGTACCGGCGACCTCATCGGATGTATAGGTTTTTTCGTAAAGATTATCCCGTAAATCAGCCAGATAAGGATGTAGTTTGCCTAAAAATTCCTTTGGTGGAAGCCCTCCCCAGCTTTCATGCCACATTGCCTTATGACCGGCCGCACATCTACTCCTTTTAAATGACTTTAGGTCTTTATCCTGTACCAAAAGATAGGTCATTAGGTCACAGTGCTCCATCCAAGTATATGCGCTGTTTCTAACCTCCTCATCTTCCGCGATGACATGGGCGATTTTCGCCCAAAACCATTCGGAAGAATAGATGCCCCCCACGTACTTGGTAAAGTTTTCGCCGCCCCATGTAGCCCCTAATTCATTGATGAGTTCCGCCTCCCGTATGGCGGTATGATCTTTCCACAAGACCATCATGGCGTTTGGGTTCTCTGAAAACCCTTCAACCAAAGCAAGGGGAGTCCCGTCTTTCGATATGGGTACAGGTGAAGATCCGGTAGTATCTATACATATACCCTTTACATCCTCAGGGTTTACTTTACTTTGTTGCATGACCGTTTTCACGGTATGTTCCAGACCTTCCATATGATCTAAGGGGTGCTGTCTGAACTGATTGATCGAGGCATCGCAATACTTATTTTCCATCCATCTTTTATACCAGTGGACTTCCGAAGCGATTTCTTGTCCGTTGGCGGTGTCGATCAATACCGCCCGCACCGAATCGGTACCATAATCTAGGCCAATTACGTAATTTTTCATTGTAAACGTGAATTTAATGCACTTACACTAGCGGGTCGTGTTTGGTTGTACTGAAATAGGTAAAACATGAATGAATCGTATGGGCTAATGTTTTATAGGTTCCACCTAATGACTTCCTTTCAAAACTACAACAGAAAAAGGGGGGATATCGATTTCCAATTTCCCTTTTTTCAATTGAAAATTTTTAAACTCCGTTGGCTTTATTTTATCGGGATTGTCAAAAGTGTTGTGGTCTTGTAATTTTTCCGATTTTAAAACCGTGGCCTCTATTTTTTTAATATGCAGTGATGTAGCATCTAAAGTTAAGGTGTTCGTTTTTTTAGGATCAATATTGGTGATAGAAATATGCACCACTTCATCATCGTTTATCGAAGCGGAAACGGATATGGCAGGTAAGGAACTACCTTCAAAAGTATATTCTGGGGAGGTAAAGGACAGCGGAATAAGTTTAGCATCTTGATGTACCTTGTACATGTGCATTACATGGTAGGTAGGCGTCAATATCATTTTTTGACCTTTCTCTTCCGTGAGAATCACAGCTTGAAGTACATTCACGGTTTGGGCCAAATTGGCCATTTTTACACGTTTTGCATGATTATTGAAAATATTCAGGGTCATGCCGGCAATCATGGCATCGCGCATGGTGTTCTGTTGATATAGAAAACTGGGATTGGTGCCTTCTTGAACGTCGTACCAGCCGCCCCATTCATCAACGATAAGGTCTACCTTTCCTTCCGGATCAAATTTGTCCATAATGGCCGTATGCTTCTCAATAAGTTCGTTCATGAGCCACGATTCCTGCATGGTCTTAAAATAGAGGTCCTCTGTAAATTCGGTATCCGACCCTTTAGCTCCCCAATCGATAACGGAATAATGGTGCAGGGCCACTCCTTGAAGCATACTTCGGGGAATATTTTTCATTAAGGTTTCCGTCCATTCGTAGTCGTCATTACTTGCTCCTGAGGCAATCTTATAAATTCCGCCTTCCATATCGGCGTCGGACATAAAAGTGGCGTATTTTCGATAAATATCAGCATAATATTCGGCCCGCATATTACCGCCACATCCCCAGGCTTCGTTACCAATGCCCCAATATTTCACACTCCACGGTTCGTCACGGCCATTCTCCCGTCTAAGGTCCGACATTGGGCTAGTACCCTTAAAATTCGTGTATTGCACCCAGTCGGCCAATTCTTGTACCGTGCCGCTACCTACATTTCCCGAGAGATAGGGTTCGGCTTCCAAGACTTCGCACAGGTTTAAAAAATTATGGGTGCCAAAACTATTGTCTTCCGTAACCCCGCCCCACCAAGTGTTTACAATTTCAGGACGTTCGTTCAGGGGGCCAATACCATCTTTCCAATGATACGTATCTGCAAAACATCCGCCCGGCCAACGAAGATTGGGAATGTTTAAATCTTTTAGGGCCGCGATGATATCATTTCTCACGCCGTCCGTATTGGGAATGACACTCTCTTCCCCTACATAGAACCCCCCGTAAATGCAACGACCCAGATGTTCGGCGAAATGGCCATAGATATGCTTATTGATTATCGGGGCCTCACTATCTTCTACTACGGTAATATCCGTTATCTGCTGTTGGGCGAAAAAAGGGGTGTACGATACGAATAGAATGAGGGAAAAGAAAGGGACTAAGGTGTTTTTTTTCATCGTAGTGGGTTTTAGTGTAAGACCGCAGTTTTAACTGCGGTCTTCAAAACTAACTCAAATTAGTATAGTTAATGGTTGAACGTCAAACAAGTGTAGTTTCAACACCTCTAAATACGGAAAGATTTTTGACATAAGAAAGCATTAAACTTATAAATATTGGTTTATTCATGCATTTTGCCTTCTGTATTTATGAATACCTCAAATCATTTGTAAATAATCGTCAAGAAGTTCATAAATTGCCCGTTCTATATTTTTCTGCATGACACTGAACAACTATAAAAATGAGGACAAGGTCTTATTGGCCGTCGATTGTATCATTTTTGGATTTGACAAGGAGGAACTCAAAATTTTACTGATCAAAAGAAACTTTGAGCCCGAAAAGGGAAAGTGGTCCTTAATAGGGGGGTTCTTAAAAAAGGAAGAAAACCTGGACGAAGCGGCCATTCGTATTCTCCATCACCTCACAGGGCTGAACAATATTTATATGGAGCAACTGTATGCTTTTAGTAAGGTTGATAGAGACCCTGCCGAACGTACCATTTCAGTGGCCTATTATGCATTGATCGACATCGCCTCCCATGACGATGACCTTATACGAATCGATTCCGCCCAATGGTTTAGTTTAAAGAATGCACCTAAACTGATCTTCGATCACCATAGAATGGTCGAACGTGCCATAGCCAGATTACAGCGTAGGGCATTGGGGAAGCCGATTGGCTTCGAGTTGCTTCCTGAAAAATTTACGATGCGCCAACTTCAGAAATTATACGAAGCCATTTTGGACAAAAAACTCGACAAACGGAATTTTATCAATAAATTCAATTCGTTGGATATCCTTGTAAAGTTGGACGAAAAAGATATGAGCATGTCGCGCAAGGGGGCCTATCTCTTTCAGTTTGACGAAGAAAAATATAGGTCGAAAGTAGAGGAAGGTTTTAGTTTTAAGCTGTAATTGTGAAATCTAATCCCACGTCGTCATTTTTCGGTACGAAAATGGCCGTCACGGCTAGTGAAAATCTTATTTAAAATATTTTATGATGCACCGTTCGAAGATTACATGCAATCGTAGCCCGCAACGATACTTCTATTTTATAGTGTTGATGGTGGTTATCTATAGTACGAAAGGGTTTGCTCAAACCGACGGAAGGCAAATTCAGCACCAGATTGTTTTTTCAGAGGCTGAAAAATATGGAGGGTGGCCGGCCAATCACGGCATTTGGTCTTGGGGAGATGAAATTTTGGTCGGATTTGTAGCCGCCGACTATAACGAAACAAATGCAGGATTACACACTTATAATGTGCCTACCGCAAGAAATAGATATGCCCGAAGTTTCGATGGGGGTGTCCACTGGAAAGTGACCGATGCCTATGAACTAGGGCAGAAGGCAGCTGGTTACGATAACCATATTCCGGCAACCAAAGCCGTGGTCCCCACGGTATTGAAAAAACCCATTGAAGACGCTACCGACCCCGATTTTCTACTCACTTTTTTAAGGCACGACAATGACTATGGTCCCTCGCATTTTTACTATTCTACGGATAAGGGTATGAGTTGGCAGGGGCCTTACGTGTTTCCGGATATGGGGACGCCGGGTATCGCGAACCGTACCGATTATGTGGTCGATGGGGAGAAGGCCTTAAGCGTTTTTGTAACGGTGGCCAAATCGAATAAAAAGGAAGGGCGGGTGGCCCTTGCTAGAACAAAGGATGGTGGACTGACCTGGCAACTAGTGGCCTACGTTACCCCTGAACACGGCGGGTTCGATATTATGCCTTCGTCGCTTCGCCTCTCGGAATCGGAATTGCTCACCACCATTCGAACCCGTACCGAAGGCGGACAGAACCTGATCAGTAGTTATAGGTCTATGGATAACGGTCAAACTTGGGAAAGGTTACAAAATCCTGCCCCCGATACGGGTACGGGAGGATCCCCTCCGGCCCTGACCCTATTAAAAGATGGTAGGTTGGCCTTGGGATATATCCATCGCAGTGAATATGGCTCAAGGCTACACGTCAGGTTCAGTGATGATGACGGGGAAACCTGGGGCGATGAAATTACCTTGCGAAGTGGCGATGGTGCCAGTAGGGATGCGGGATATCCAAGAATTACCCAGCGTGCTGACGGAAAATTGGTGATGGTCTACTATTGGAACCATTCGCTTGTTGAAGATGCCGAGCCTTATCGATATATTGCCGCGACCATATTCGATCCGGAGGATTGGAAATAGAAAGCTGATCGATTAAAAGGAGTAGACTTGACAGCATCCGATGTGCAGCAAATCGGTCAACTCGGTATTTCAAGGGATTGCGTTTACAGAATCTTTATACAGTAGGCGATACGGGAGCAAATTAATAATAATGACGACGGTAGACCTCGCTTGACTCGGTACGAACGGGTGATTGTGGCGGTTACGGAGTAGCTGTTTTGATGTTTGAGTTTTGATTTTTGTTGGGTCCGAAAAACAGGGAAGCCTTCAAAAGGGGTAAGTCTTCACCTCGGGCAAGCTCGGTCCGGCCCTAAAACCAAAAAAGCCAGAGCTTATGCTCCGGCTTTTCCTCTTATTCGTACTCGAGGCGGGACTTGAACCCGCACGGCCATAATGGCCATTGGATTTTAAGTCCAACGTGTCTACCAATTCCACCACTCGAGCCACTTGAACTTGATACGAATAAAAAACTCCACCCGAGATGACTGAGCGGAGTCGAAATTGTGCAATACATCCCCCTTTAGGGGATAACCGCGAAGCTACAACTTGATGCTACGCCAAACGGTCTGTTTTGCAAATGGAGCGAAAAACGGGATTCGAACCCGCGACCTCCACCTTGGCAAGGTGGCGCTCTACCAACTGAGCTATTTTCGCATGTTAAAGAACGTGCTATCGATAGATCGATAGCGGGAGCAAATTTAATACAATTCTATAAAAGACAAAGAAAAATTAATCGAAAAACATTTCCTTAGTTTATAAAGTAAAGGCACCGATAGTCTTACGAAGTCGCTTTTTTATTTTTGGTCAGCAACCTTTTGATTTCGTTCAATTTCATCAAGGCTTCTACTGGGGTGAGCGTGTTGATGTCTAAGTGTATGATTTCTTCCTTGATTTCCTCGAGCAAGGGGTCGTCAAGGTGAAAGAAGCTCAGTTGCATATCGTTCTGGGCCGATTGTAATTTCTCGGTCAGTTCTTCGCTGGAATGGGATTGTTCGAGTTTTTTTAGAATTTTGTTCGCCTTGTGAATCACCTGCTGTGGCATGCCGGCCATTTTCGCCACATGGATACCAAAACTGTGTTCACTGCCGCCCGGGGTCAGTTTTCTCAAAAAGAGCACATTGTCTTTTAATTCCTTGACCGAAACGTTGTAGTTTTTAATACGTTCGAAAGTGACGCTCATTTCATTAAGTTCATGGTAATGCGTGGCAAAAAGCGTCTTGGCACGGGCCGGATGTTCATGTAGGTACTCGGAAATCGCCCAGGCGATCGAAATACCGTCATAGGTACTCGTTCCGCGACCTATTTCGTCGAGCAAGACCAGACTTCGCTCTGAAAGATTGTTCAAAATAGAGGCAGTTTCGTTCATCTCGACCATAAAAGTAGATTCGCCCATTGAGATATTGTCACTGGCGCCCACTCTAGTAAAAATTTTATCGACCACCCCGATCTGGGCAGAGCTCGCAGGAACAAAACTCCCCATTTGGGCCATCAGGACGACCAAGGCGGTCTGCCGCAAAATAGCGGACTTACCGCTCATGTTCGGCCCCGTAATCATAATGATCTGTTGCTCTTCACGGTTGAGGAGAACATCATTGGCAATATATTCCTCCCCTAGGGGCAGTTGCTTTTCAATGACCGGATGGCGCCCGTCTTTAATATTAATTTCGGTGGAATCATTGATTATTGGTTGGGTATAGCGGTTCTCCCTGGCCAACTGGCTAAACCCGCAGAGACTGTCGAGTTGTGCAATCTGTTGGGCGTTGTTTTGTACGGGAGAAATGTACTCTTGCATCCATACGATCAACTGGGAAAAAAGTTGCTGCTCAAGGGTAAGAATACGCTCTTCCGCACCCAATATCTTGGCCTCGTATTCTTTGAGTTCCTGGGTAATGTACCGTTCGGCGCTCACCAAGGTCTGCTTACGGACCCACTCTTCGGGCACCTTGTCTTTATGGGTATTGCGTACCTCGATATAATACCCGAAAACATTGTTCGAGGCTATTTTTAAAGAGGTGATGCCGGTGCGTTCGGTTTCGCGTTCGAGCATTTGGTTGAGGTAGTCCTTTCCTGAAAAGGCGATGTTGCGAAGGTCGTCGAGCTCTTCGGAATAGCCATCGGCAATGGTCTTGCCCTTCAAGATATTTACAGGGGCCTCCTCGCAGATCATTTCTTTGATTTTGGCCCGAAGTTCATCACAGGAGTGCAATCGATCGGCAATGGCCCGCAAGGCCTCGTTGGGGCAATCTGAAATCAATTGCTTGATAGGGAGCAGGGCCTCGAGGGAATTTTTGAGCTGTACGACTTCCTTCGGATTGATCTTTCCGGTGGCTACCTTCGATATCAAGCGTTCGAGATCGCCCATTTGCTTGATATGGTGCTGTATCTTCTTTAGAAGGGGGTCGTTTTCGTATAAATAGGATACGACTTGATGGCGGCGCCTTATTTTCTCCACGTTTTTTAAGGGCAATGCCAACCATCGCTTTAGCATGCGCCCGCCCATGGGGGAGAGCGTTTTGTCGATAATGTCTATGAGGGTAACCGCATTTTGGTGGTTCGAATGGTAGAGTTCGAGGTTTCTGATGGTAAACCGATCCATCCAGACATATTCTTCCTCGGCTATACGTTTGAGGGTGTTGATGTGCTGAAGGCGTCGATGTTGGGTTTCCGAAAGATAATGTAACACCACCCCGGACGCCACGATACCATGAGACAGATGGTCTACGCCAAAACCTTTTAGGGTATTGGTCTTAAAGTGATCTGTAAGGGTTTCACGGGCATAATCGTCTTGAAAGACCCAATCTTCCATGAAAAACGTATGGAACTGGTTGCCGAAAAGCTCTTGAAACTCTTTTCTATGGGTTTTGGACACCAGTACTTCGTTAGGGGCGAAATTTTGCAAAAGCTTATCGATCTGTTCATCGGTACCTTCCGAAACCAAAAACTCGCCGGTGGAAATATCGACGAACGAAATACCCAGAAGGCTACGGCCAAAATGTACGGCGCACAAAAAATTATTCGCTTTGGCATGCAATATATCGTCGTTCATGGCCACCCCGGGCGTAACGAGCTCGGTAACGCCCCGCTTCACGATGGTCTTGGTCATTTTAGGGTCTTCCAACTGGTCACAGATGGCCACGCGCTGCCCGGCCTTCACCAATTTGGGAAGGTAGGTATTCAGCGAATGGTGCGGAAAACCCGCCAACTCGGTTCGGTCGCCACCATTATTTCGGTGGGTCAGGATAATGCCCAATATCTTGGAGGCTTTTACGGCATCTTCCCCAAAAGTTTCATAGAAGTCGCCCACACGAAAAAGCAATAGCGCATCAGGATACTTCGTCTTGATGGTATTGTATTGTTGCATTAAAGGGGTGACCTTCTTTGTTTTATTCTTTTTTCCCAAAGCGATTTGAATGGTTTATTTTTGCACCGACATGTCGTAAAACGAATGTACTATTTTCTCTTGGGAGCATAAATGATTGTTGATATTTTGGGATAAGTTTTACGAGGCCTCTCAACAGTACAACACCCCTTGTGGCACCAAGCGTCGAGAAGATCATGGCATACGGTAGCGGTAGCCTTTCAAAGAGGGCATGGATACGCCCCGAATTGTTAATTGGGGCGTCAATAACCGAATAATCAGTGATTCCTATATGAGAAAACTGAAGAATGAAGAACTTGGGCGATTGGATGTGGCGGCTTTTAAAAAGGCCGACAAAACGCCCCTCGTTCTCGTACTTGACAATATAAGGAGCCTCAATAATATTGGCTCGGTTTTTCGCACGGCGGATGCATTTTTGATTGAAAAAATTTACCTCTGCGGTATCACGGCTACCCCGCCCCACAAGGATATTCGAAAAACTGCCCTTGGAGCGACCGAAAGCGTCGCTTGGGAGTACCATGGCAGTAGCCTTGAAATCGTCAATCGTCTTAAAGATCAAGGCTATCGGGCCATGGCCGTCGAGCAGGCCGAGAGGGCTGTCATGCTTAATGATTTTAAGGCCGCTTCCTCAGCGAAATATGCGCTTATTTTCGGCAATGAGGTCAAAGGAGTGTCTCAAGAAGTGGTCGACGTATGCGACAAAGTCATCGAAATTCCCCAGTCCGGTACCAAGCATTCCCTCAATATTGCGGTAAGCGTTGGGGTCGTGGTTTGGGACTTCTGGTCAAAATTGAAGAGGTTGACCTAAAAAATATGCCCGACCATGTTCAAGAGTAGGCATCATTTGCCCAAAAGTTCTTTCATAATCGTTTTCAAGAGCTCCGATCGAGAGGGCAGCATTTAGGGCACTCGCCAAAATTTTTCGTCAAGACCCGGAACAAAGGTGCTTTAGATTATTTAAAGGGAAGGTGTACGGCAAATTTTACGATTTGGTCGATGATGGCTTCGTAGTCGTCTTGTCGTTCGACGAAATCAAGCTCACCAAGTTCGATGACCAGCTTGTTCTGCTCAGGATATCCCCTTAAGAATTCAAAATACCCCTTGTTGATTTTTTCAAGATATTCGGGTGCGATATTCTGCTCATAATCCCGCCCCCTTTTTTTAATATTTGCCAGCAAACGTTCGGTGGTCTGATAGAGATACACGTATATTTTGGGCTTTTTTACTTCCTTGTACATGAGGTCGAACAACTTACGATAAAGCTTGAACTCTTCTTGCTGCAGGGTAATGCGTGCGAAAATCAACGATTTATAGATGTCGTAATCACTGACCATAAAGTTTTTGAAAAGGTCATATTGAGAAGTATCGTCCGTAAACTGCTGATACCGATCGGCCAAAAAGGACATTTCCAATGGGAAGGCATATCGGGATTGATCTTCGTAGAACTTGGGTAGAAAAGGGTTGTCGGCAAATCGCTCCAATACCAATTTGGCGTTGTAGTGTTCGGCCATTTTATGGGCCAAGGTGGTTTTTCCCGCACCTATGTTCCCCTCGATAGCGATAAAATTGGTTTGCGTAAATAAATCTTCCTTGTTTTTGTAGAGGCGAAAGCCAGTTTTTTCAAGCTTTCCCTTGTCCCTACATTCTTGCAAAAGATTTCGGGTGTCTTTGTTCAACACCGGGTGGTAGTACTGGGGGGCGATGTCCGCCAATGGTCGCAAGACAAATTTTCGATAGGGTAGTTCCGGATGCGGGATGACCAGATGGTCGGAAACAAAGGTTTCCTGCCCGTAATAAAGCAGGTCTATATCTATACATCTCGGTTGATATCCCTCCTCTTCAAATCGCACACGACCTAACTCCTTTTCGATCTTCAAAACCTGCTCCAAAAGCTTTTGGGGTCTTAAATCCGTTTCGAGCGCAATACAAATATTCATAAAATCATCGGACTCAAAGCCCCAGGCCTCTGTCTTGTAGACCGCCGAAATACGCTGAATATCGCCCGCTGTCTTTTGAAGTGCAAAAAGGGCCTCTTGCAGATTGTTCAAGGGGTCTCCCAAATTGCTTCCTAAAGATAGATACGCCGTTTTTCCTTCCATTTTGGCTAAGATAAATTCAGGGTAGTCCGTGCTTCTATGATACCCGTTTGCATCCAATGACTATCGATGATGCTACAACGACAGGGAGCTTTTAAAAAATAAAGGATACTACGGGTGACAATTGGCATATAAAAAGTGGTCGCAAAAGGTTTTGATTTGCCTCTTAAACAAAATACGTAAAAGAATTCGACATTGGTTATCTTTGCTCAAAAATACAAACTCGGTTTTTCATTGAAAAACGCCTTCGTATTTTTTTATTTGGTTTAAACGCTACATGGTGGGTGCCTCCGCGTGAAAAAAATAAGGTGTAACGAACAATGTTTTCCTAGAAGACAAGGCACCAACTTTATAAATCGGTTTTAATGAATTTTTTAAGAAATTTTCTGGCGGCTATTTTGGGGTGTATGGTTGCTTTTGGTATTATGTGTATCATGTTCGTGATCTTTATAGGCCTTATCGGCAGTACCGAAAATGTGGTGGTTGTTAAGAAGAATTCTGTGTTGAAACTACAGCTTCAACGGCCAATAAACGATTATGTCGGTGATAATACCATGGATCCTTTTACCGGTGCCTTTTTCGAACAGGCCCAAGGTCTTGACGAGATAATTCATGCGATATCGGTGGCCAAGACAGATGATGATGTTAACGGTATTAGTATAGACAACAACTTTATCATGGCAGGTCTGGCACAGACCCAGGCGATTCGTAAGGCATTACAGGATTTTAAGGAAAGTGGAAAGTTCATATATACGTATGGTGATTTTTACATGCAGAAGGATTATTACCTGGCAAGCGTGGCCGATTCCGTTTTCCTGAACCCCGTTGGTACACTTGATTTTAGGGGTCTTTCTTCGGAAGTACTTTTTTTTAAGGATTTTCAGGAGAAGACAGGGGTCAAGATGGAAGTCATTCGACATGGTAAATATAAAAGTGCCGTTGAACCTTTTATAGCCAATGAAATGAGCGAGGCCAATAGAACACAGATCAAGACCTTGATCACTTCGCTATGGAATTCTATGGTCGAGGATATTTCGGAAGGTAGGCACATAGCCCCCGATAACCTAAACACTATTGCCGATACCTTGGGGGGGAGAACTCCGGAATACGCCAAGGCATCAGGACTGATAGATGATGTGATTTTTTATGATGAATATGAAAAGAAGCTCAGAAATGCCCTTGGTATTGGTACTGATGATGAATTGAATATCGTCTATCTCGAAGATTATGTATTTCGTTCCAACAAAAAAGTAACTAAAAAAGGAAAGGATAAGATCGGTGTGGTCTTCGCACAAGGTGAAATATTTTACGGTGAAGGCGGTCCCGATATCATTGGCCAGGGCATTATAACCAAAGCGCTTATCAGGGCCCGGGAAGATGATGATGTGAAAGCTATAGTCTTGCGTGTAAATTCCCCTGGCGGTAGCGCATTGACCTCCGATATTATATGGCGGGAAATCGAAATTACAAAGGCCGTTAAGCCTGTTGTTGTATCTATGGGCAACGTGGCCGCTTCTGGAGGCTATTATATCGCCGTGGGGGCCGATAAGATTTATGCCGAACCTACTACCATAACCGGTTCTATAGGAGTCTTCGGAACCGTACCCAATATGGCGGATTTGGCCGATAATTTAGGCATTAATGCAGAGCAGGTCGGCACCAACAAAAATTCGATAGAATATTCCTTTTTCGAACCCATGTCCGATGATTTTAGAAACCTGGTTCAAGAAGGTATCGAGAGTACCTACGAGACGTTTCTAAAGAGAGTTTCCCAAGGACGCAATATTTCGATATCGGAAGCCGACAGCCTGGCTCAAGGCCGGGTATGGAGTGGGGTGGATGCCAAGCGTATCGGCTTGGTAGACGAACTTGGCAATTTGGAAAGTGCTATTGAAGAGGCCGCCCGTATGGCCGGACTCTCTACCTATGGCATTAAAAAATTCCCTAAATATAAATCGGGCTTCGAACGTCTACTCGAGAATATGGGCGGGGCCAGCGCCAAAGCGGGTGAAAAAATCATCAAGGAAGAGATCGGGCAAGATACGTATACCATACTGAAGCAGATCAAATCAGCGATGGAGCAGGAGGGTGTACAGGCCAGAATGCCCTATATCCTTAACATACAATAAATGACCCAAAAAGATAAAAAACTGGCCTACCGAATTTATCTCTATTTAGGGGCACTTTTTATCACTTCCCTGGTTGTTTCAAACCTGATTTTTCAAAAGTTTTTCTATTGGAATCCGTTTGGGGATTTGACCGTGTTTGGGGTCTCCCTATTTGAGATTTCCGTGGGGATCTTGCCTTACCCGATTACCTTTCTGATTACCGATCTGATTTCTGAAATGTATGGTCGAAAAAAGGCCAATCAAATCGTGACGGCCGGTATTTTTGCTTCCTTATTTTCCATGTCGATTATCTTGGTCGCGGAGGCCGCCCCGGCTATTGCATCGTCTCCGATCAACGATGCTACCTTTACGCAGGTTTTTGCGCTATCGCCAATTGCCGTTTTGGCCTCAATGATCGCCTACTTGTTCGCTCAGTATGTCGATATTGCGATTTATCATTTTTGGAAGCATTTGACCAAGGGCAAATACCTATGGTTGCGCAACAATTTTTCTACTTTTCTATCACAGTTTATAGATACGTTTACCGTGGTGGGCCTATTATGCGTTTTTGAGGTACTGCCTTGGAACCTTTTTTTCGGTTTGGTCGTAAGCGGATTTCTTTTCAAGGTATTTATTGCCGCTATGGATACGCCCTTTCTTTATTTTTTTGTCTATATCATGAGAAAACGATTTAAGTTGGCCATAGGGGAAGAAATCGACCTTGATATATAATATTCCTTTCTTTTTTGAGTTGTATCGATACAGCCAAGAATCCGGATAAAAAAGCCAAGAATAGCCCTGCTTTTTTCCTAGTTTTCAACGTACATCTGAAGTGAAAATTTCACCTAAGGTTCGAAATTACTGATGCTAATATTATGAAGAAGAGAATACTTAAGATTGTAGGAATCGTTGTGATACTGGTGATAGCCATATTGGTAGCCATTCCCTTTTTTCTGGAAGCCAAAATTGGCGATCTGATAAAAAACAACGTCAATACTAATGTAAATGCTACTTTGAACTTTGCCGATGCGGATCTAAGCCTTATCAGCCATTTCCCGAATGCGGAGCTGGGCCTTGACGGGGTGGTTTTGACCAACAGGGCACCTTTTGAGGGAGATACGCTTTTCGCTTCTAAAAACGTACGATTGACCATGGGTATAGGTGAACTTTTCAAGGGAGCTGGTGACCCGATTGCCATACGCAACCTCGAGATCGAAGGTGCGAATTTGCACATTATTGTGAACGAAGACGAAATAGCCAATTACGATATCGCAAAAGAGTCGGAAGCTTCCGCTACTACTGAGCCGGAGTCTGAAGGCTTTAGTTTTGACCTTCAATCGTATGAAATTACCGATTCCAAGGTGGCCTACGAAGATAGGGCTGCCAAGGTGTTTTTGACGGTTTCGGATATTCGGCATCGCGGAAATGGCGATTTGTCCGCAACTACATCTGAATTGGATACCAAGACCGAAGCGTTGGTCACCTTTGATTTTGACAGTACCAACTATTTAAACCGAAATCGTGTAAGTCTTGAGGCCCTTATCGGTATAGATCTGAAAGAGAATAAATATACCTTTTTAAAGAATGAGGCGTTAGTGAACCAACTGCCCTTGGTATTCGATGGTTTTGTAAAAGTGAACGAGACCAATCAAGAAATCGATATAAATTTTAAAACCCCTTCATCGGATTTCAAGAATTTTTTAGCGGTCATGCCCGAAGCATATTCCAAAAACGTGGAAGAGGTTCAAACTACGGGAAATTTTACCGTGGTAGGCAGTTTTAACGGGATAGTCGATGAAGCACATATTCCGAAATTTAATATCGACATCAGCTCGGAAAAAGCTTCGTTCAAATACCCTGATTTGCCGAAATCCGTCGAGAATGTGTTTATCGATATAAAAATCAGGAACACCTCTGGTATTGCCGAAGATACGTATGTCGATATCGATCGGCTCTCTTTTATGATCGATCAAGACCGATTCGATATGACGGCCAAGATCAAGGAATTAATGGGGAATACCAAAGTGAACGCCCATATTGATGGAACTATGAACTTGGCCAATATCTCGCAGGCCTATCCCGTGCCAGCCGAGCTCGATCTGAAAGGCATATTGACTGCCGATGTGACTACGCGTTTTGATATGGCCTCCGTTGAGAAAAAGCAATATCAGAATACCCAAACGACCGGAAAAGTTAGCCTTAGGGATTTTGAATACAGGTCATCGGAAATTCTTAATCCGGTCAAATTGCAGACTGCTGCTATGACCTTTGATCAAAAATCCGTACAACTTAATGAGCTTAAAGGCAGCACGGGGAGTACCGATTTTAATGCTACAGGCACCATCGATAATGTATTGGGTTTCATGTTTAATGACGAAAAAGTAAAGGGAAACTTCAATCTCGTTTCAAATACCTTCGCTTTAAATGACTTTATGGTTGAGGAAGGGGTTACCAATTCCGACGACAATGAGGGCAACAAAAATGGTAAACCGGTCTCGAACGAGGGTGCCATTAAGATTCCAGCTTTTTTAGACGCGAATATCAATGCTACCGCTTCTACCGTATTATACGACAATTTATCGCTAGAAAACGTTCAGGGAAACCTTCGTATTCAAGACGAAACGGCAAGACTTACCAATATGACCTCTTCGATTTTCAATGGTAAACTCGCCTTGAACGGTGAGGTTTCCACAAAAAATGAAATCCCCACCTTTGCCATGAAGCTTGGTATGCAACAAGTGGAAATCGATCAGACGTTTAAGGCGCTCGAGCTGTTCGAAGTATTGGCGCCCATTGCCCAGATTTTACGGGGGCAATTGAACTGCGACATAGTGCTATCAGGTAATCTTACCGATAATCTCTTGCCCGATCTGCTTACCCTGAGCGGCAATATAATCGCCGATATCATGACTAGGGACATAAATACTGAAAGTGCCCCTTTGCTTGCTGCCTTGGATAGTAAACTGGACTTTATCGATTTAGAGGATTTGAACCTCAAAGATCTAAAAACCAAACTATCTTTCGATGAAGGCCTGGTCAAGGTCAAGCCCTTTACCCTGAACTATAAGGATATTGCCATCAATGTAGACGGAAGTCATACGTTTGATAGGAAATTGAACTATCAGGCCACTTTTGAAGTTCCGGCCAAGTACCTGGGCAGTGAAATAAATAAATTGATTACGGAAATCGGGGAAGATGATCTGAACGAGTTGACTATTCCGGTAGTCGCAAATATTGGGGGTAATTATTCGAGCCCTTCGGTAACGACCGATCTGACATCCGGTGTTAAGGCCTTAACAAATCAATTGGTAGAAATTCAGAAACAGAAGCTATTGAATAAGGGAAAAGAAAAGGCAAGAGACCTTATTGGCGATGTGCTGAGCAAAAATAAACGGGAAACCGATTCAACGTCGCAAAGGGATACTGAAAAAGAGGATGTAAAAGAAGTATTAGGAGGTATTTTAGGAGCTGGCAAAAAAGACACTATACAAATAAAAAAGGACTCTACGGACGCCCCAACGAGCAATGAGGAGGTCGTCAAGGAGAAAGCCAAGAGTATTTTGGGAGGTCTTCTTGGAGGTAAGAAGAAAGACAGTACCAATTAAGAGTTCAAAATGGGTATAGTTACGTTTGACGTCTCTTGTCCCACCAAACGTAGCCTAAAAAAAGGAGTAAGGAAACGATTGAGCCCCATAACAGACCTGTCTTTAAGCTGTCGGTACTTTTACCCAGAATAGCGATAAAAAGGGTCAACGGTGCGATACCCACAAGTGTGGCTGCGATGAACTTCCAGTAGCCCATTCTTAAAATCCCTCCAACGAAACTTATGGCATCGTTGGAGAGAAAAGGGTTTAGTCGTGTAATAATGACCGCCCAAAAACCATAATCCTCTAGAAATTTAGAAACCTTTTTTTCCGTTTTTTGACCAATAATACGTTCGACGCGGCCCTTCCCTAAAAAGCTGCCTATAAAATAGCCTACAGAGGAGGCGCTGAACACGGACAAAAGTATGATTAGGCTTCCCCATAGCGGTCCATATGCCAATATGGAAACGACCATAAGGGCTATTGTGGGTACAATGATCAAAAACATTTGTGCGACCATGGCAATAACGAGTACGGGTGGGCCCCATGCTCCGAAGTCACTTACCCATGCTTGAATTTTTTGTTGATCTCCACTTGCCAGTACGCGCCATGCTTCATCGAAAAAATGTGCGATACTGGGCACCGTAAAATATCCGATGACACAGATACCTAGTAAGCCCAGGGACAAGAACATGGGCCATCTGCTTTTATTTTGGGAATCTTTCAAGTGTGCTTTAATTTCTTCGATTAAGGCCTAGCGGCCTTTGCAAGGTGCGTTGTTCTGGTTTCAATAAATCTTAACCAACATTTTTCCCTTATTCTTTCCGTCAAATAAATCGATAAATGCCTGAGGTATATTTTCAAAACCTTCTACGATCGTTTCTTCATAGGTAAGACTTCCTTCCTTTAACCAATCGGCTAGTTGCTGTATGGCCGGGCCGAACTTTGAAGCGTGGTCCCGTACTAAAAACCCTTGGATCAATACGGTTTTTCTAATCAGAATACTTTCGTACCTCGGCCCACGGGGCGTCTCCGTTTCATTATAGAGCGATATCGCACCACAGCTGATGACACGGCCATTTTTATTAATGTTGGCCATAGCTGCATCAAGGGTTTCCCCACCTACATTATCGAAATACACGTCAACACCGTTCGCACATAATTCGGAAATGGCCTGTTGCATATTTTGGGTAGTCTTATAATTGATGCCGGCATCAAAGCCGAACTTTTCTTTCATCAAGTTTATTTTCTCATCGCTGCCGGCAATCCCGATAACATGGCACCCTTTTATTTTACCGATTTGCCCCACGGTACTGCCCACGGCTCCAGAAGCTCCGGAAACCAAAAGAGTTTCCCCTTTTTTAAGATGACCTATTTGGTCGAGGCTTATGTAGGCAGTGAGCCCGGTAAGCCCTAAAATACCTAGGTGTGCAGATAGTGGGGCCAGCTCCTCGCTTACCTTGTTCAAGCCACTGCCCGTGGAAACATTAAAGGTCTTCCAGGGTAGCATCCCACTTACAAAATCACCTTCGGCAAAGTTCTTGTTCTTCGATGTGACTACTTCGGCAACTATACCCGATTCTATAGGTTCACCAAGTTTGAAAGGTTCTATGTACGATGGAATATCGCGCATTCTACCTCTTAGATAGGGGTCTACAGACACAAATTTTGTTTTTAGAAGTAGCTCCCCTTCTTTCAGGGTTGCTAATTCTTCCTCCGTAAATTTAAAATCGCCCAGTTGGGGCCTTCCTTCAGGTCTATTTTTAAGTAGTATCGTTTTGTTCATTCTTTGTTTTTTATTTTTTAAGATAAGCGGGTTGTACAAAAATTATTAGCCCAATCCATTTTATTATGGTTGCGGGTTGGCTCAAATCAGAGCGTTTCTTAACGGATCTCCAGCGAAACATAATATCCTTCGTTACCGCGTACATTGAAGACGGTGCCGTCACCGAAAATAAAATATTGCCCTTTTATGCCTTTGAGAATGCCCTCATACGCAGGTTGTTTATCGAGATTTAGACTTTTCACCTTGACCGGATACTCCAATACGGGAAAATCAAGATGGGTCTCGGTACGGTTCCTAATGAAATATTGCTTGGCCTCGGAAGGAATATATTCTTCCAAACGGTTGCGCCACGCGACCAAATCTTCGTCCTTCACATCATTGGTCAACATTTTTCTCCAATTGGTTTTGTCCGAAATATGGTCTTTAAGGGCGACCTCCGTTATTCCGGCCAAATATCGGTTGGGTACTTCGACAATTTCAATAGCTTCGTGCGCACCCTGGTCGATCCAGCGGGTAGGAACCTGTACTTTTCGGGTTACCCCGACTTTTATTGAGCTTGAATTGGCAAGATAAACGATGTGGGGTTGCAGCTGTACTTTTTTTTCATAGTCTAAATCTCTATCTTCTTCGCCTAAATGGGCTTTGCTAAGCTCTGGTCGCATAATCCAATCTCCTGCGGAAGGAATCTCGAAAAAGCAAGTTTTGCAGAATCCTTGTCGATAAATCGGACGGTCTAGACCGCAATTCAGGCATTGGAATTTGATAAAATTGATCTTTAGGTTTTTGTTCAGGGCTTGATTTACGTTCAAAAAATCGTTCTCGAAAACCATATAATACTGTATAGGGTTCCCTATTTCTGTTTTCATTTTTCGTAGTACTCCTTCGTACAGCATATTCGGGTAGGTTTTATGTAGAATTTGAAAATGATGGTTTAATAGGCTATTTTTAGCGGCTAGCTTTATGCAGCCTCAACACCAAAGATATCCAAAAAATGACGATTCCTTTGTTTAATTCGATTGCTTCCTGGTTGCTAAAAAAGCGATATCATCAGATTGAACTTTTTTTGAAATACCCTGCCGAGGTACAGGAGGAAGTGCTGTTTCAATTATTGGAAATTGCCGAGGATACCGAATATGGCAAAAAATACGATTTTACTTCCATAGAGAGCTATGAAGCTTTCCGGCAAAGGATGCCCATAGTGTCCTACGAGGAAATTGAAGGGGATATAGAGCGCACCAGAAGGGGGGAACAAAATGTATTTTGGCCGACCGGTATTAAGTGGTTTGCCAAAAGTAGCGGTACGACCAATGCGAAGAGCAAGTTCATTCCGGTAAGTAGTGAAGCTTTGGAAGATTGCCATTATAAATCGGGAAAAGATTTGCTTTGTCTCTATTTGAATAACAATGAAGATTCACAACTTTTTACCGGTAAAAGCCTCAGATTGGGAGGGAGTAAAGAGTTATATGAAGACAATGGTTCATTTTTCGGAGATCTTTCCGCTATTTTGATCGACAATATGCCTTTATGGGCCGAATTTAGTAGCACGCCAAGTAGCAAAGTTTCCCTGATGAGTGAGTGGGAAAGCAAATTAAGAGCTATCATTAAAGAAAGCACCCAAGAAAATGTGACAAGTCTGGCAGGGGTGCCCTCGTGGATGTTAGTGCTTCTCAATAATGTGATTCAGGAAACCGGTAAGGATAATCTTTTTCAGATATGGGAAAATTTGGAGGTTTACTTTCATGGAGGTGTCAGTTTTAGCCCCTACAAAGAGCAATATCGAAAGTTGCTGCCCCGTAAAAATTTCAGATATTATGAAATTTATAATGCTTCCGAAGGTTTTTTTGCCATACAAGATCGTAACAATGCGGATGATCTTTTGTTGATGCTGGATTATGGAATTTTTTATGAGTTTGTCCCCATGCAGGATTATGGTACCGAGGCGCAGAAAGCCATTCCGTTATGGGAAGTTCAATTGAATATCAATTACGCTATTATTATCACAACGAACTCCGGGCTTTGGCGGTACAAAATTGGGGATACGGTACGCTTTACCTCTATTGACCCCTATCGTATCAAGATTACCGGTAGAACCAAGCATCATATCAACGTATTCGGTGAAGAGCTCATTATAGAAAATGCCGAAGAGGCACTCAAGAATGTTTGTATGAAAACAGGGGCGCAGATAAAAGACTACACGGCCGGCCCCATATTCATGGCAGGTGCGGAAAAAGGGGGGCATGAATGGATTATCGAGTTTCGAAAACCTCCTGAAGACGTCGATTATTTTACCGAATTTTTAGATAATGCGCTCAAATCGCTCAACTCGGATTATGAGGCAAAAAGGTACAACAACATCACTTTGAAACTGCCAAAAGTACATATTGCTAGAGAAAACCTTTTCTACGATTGGCTCAAGGCCAAGGATAAGCTGGGCGGACAACACAAAATTCCTCGATTATCGAATAAAAGGAACTACATCGAAGAATTACTTCACATGAACAAATAATTGTGGGTTTTTCCCGTTTAATTTTCAAATTGGTTCGATAAACTTGACCTGACCCAATTAAATTGTAAAGTTATGGCGGAAAGACTCGTGATTTTATCCGATATGTGGGGATCCAAAAAAGGACTTTGGATAACCTCATACCTAGGGTATCTACAACAATATTTTGACATCACTTTTTATGATTGCCAAGAACTGGGTGATTTAGAGGTTGCCGTGAGTTCTGAAGAAAATATTCATCATGCCTTTGTAAACGGAGGTATTGACACCGCGGTAGCACACCTTCTGAAAAAGGAAAATGAACCGGCGCATTACCTCGGTTTTAGCGTTGGAGGAGCCATAGCCTGGAAAGCTAATAACATGGGGGTTCCCATGAAATCATTGTATGCCGTTTCGGCCACTAGGGTTAGGGTTGAAACTCAAAAGCCCAATTGCCCCATCAGGTTATTGTTCGGTGACCAAGATATCTACAGGCCGAAATCAACATGGTATGAAAAAATGGGCATTGAAAGGGAACTCATCAAAAATTTTGGGCATGAGATGTACACCGATGAAAAGATGATTAAAAAAGTTTGTCTTGATCTTTTGAATCTGGTTACCCAAAAAAACAGATATGGAAGCAAAGAAAAAGCAGTTTAAGAAACTGCTTTTAACTTTTTAATCGTCTCGTAAGACAGCTTATTTTCTGCGTAGGGTTTAGTTACTTTAAACTCGGTTTCCCCATTACTTGGCATTTCGAACATGGCATCCGTAAAGATGGCCTCGCATAACGAACGCAAGCCTCTTGCCCCTAACTTGTACTCAATGGCCTTGTCCACTATGTAATCTAACGCCTGTTCGGTGATGGTAAAACTGATATCATCCATTCCGAACAGTTTTTCATACTGTTTAATGATGGCATTTTTAGGTTCGGTCAAGATGGCACGAAGCGTTTTTTTATCCAAAGGATTCATATGGGTCAAAACCGGAAGCCTTCCTATTATTTCGGGAATGAGACCAAATTCTTTCAAGTCTTTTGGAATGATATATTGCAAAATATTCTTTTGGTCGAGCCCGTCATCTATTTTGGCAGCACTATAACCTATGGCTTGAAGATTCAATCTTTTAGTTATGGCTCGTTCAATACCATCGAAGGCTCCGCCTGCGATAAAGAGAATATTTTCGGTGTTGACCTCAATAAACTTTTGATCAGGATGCTTCCTGCCTCCTTTCGGGGGAACATTAACAACGGTTCCTTCCAATAATTTGAGCAGGCCTTGCTGAACTCCTTCCCCTGAGACGTCCCGGGTTATTGAAGGGTTATCGCTCTTTCGGGCTATTTTGTCAATTTCATCGATAAAGACGATACCGCGTTCTGCCTTTTCGACATTATAGTCTGCCGCTTGCAATAGACGCGTAAGTATACTTTCTACATCTTCACCGACATACCCTGCTTCGGTCAATACGGTCGCATCGACGATGGCCAAGGGAACGTTTAGCATCTTTGCAATGGTTTTGGCAATAAGGGTTTTCCCTGTACCTGTTTGCCCAACCATGATGATATTACTTTTCTGGATTTCGATGTCGTCTTCTTTCGATTTAGGCTGTAAAAGCCTTTTGTAATGATTATAGACGGCGACTGACATTACTTTTTTGGTCCGCTCTTGACCGATTACAAAAGTATCTAGGAAAGCCTTGATATCAAGGGGTTTTTTAAGGGTAAGCTCTGCCGAAAGGTCATTTGATTTGCTCTGTCTTGACTCTTCCGCGACTATACCATGGGCCTGTTCGATACATCGGTCACAAATATGCGCATCCAACCCCGCGATCAATAGATTGGTCTCAGGCTTTTTTCTTCCGCAAAATGAACATTCTAAATTTTCTTTTGGCATCTCATATCTTTTTCATTACTCCTAACGCAGATAGCCGTATTTTATTTATAGGCTATATAGAAACATATTTTTCTTTCATTGGTCGAGATTACTTTTTATCCCTTACCAATAGTTCATCAATCATGCCATACTTGAGAGCTTCCTCAGCTTTCATCCAGTAATCGCGGTCACTATCTTCATTTACCTTTTCTATGGTCTGGCCAGAATGGCTCGCGATGATTTCGTACAGTTCTTGTTTTAATTTCAATATTTCCCGAGCCGTAATTTCTATGTCGCTCGCTTGCCCTTGAGCACCTCCCATGGGCTGGTGGATCATTACCCTTGAATGGGTCAGACCGCTTCGTTTTCCTTTTTCACCCGCACAAAGCAAAACAGCTCCCATAGATGCCGCCATACCTGTACAAATGGTCGCTACGTCGGGTGCAATGAATTGCATAGTGTCGTAAATCCCTAGACCGGCATACACACTACCGCCAGGAGAATTGATATAGATTTGAATATCTTTAGAAGAATCGGTGCTCGCCAAAAATAACAGCTGTGCCTGAACAATATTAGCGACCTGTTCGGTAATTCCCGTACCTAAAAAGATGATACGGTCCATCATCAGTCTTGAAAAGACATCCATAGCGACTGCGTTCATTTGTCTTTCTTCAATGATGTTGGGTGTCAAATTGACGGGATACATACTGCTAACAATGGTGTCGTAATACGTACTGCTGATACCTTGGTCCTTTATCGCGTAATTTTTGAATTCTTTTCCGTAATCCATATGTATATTTTCGAAATTTAAATACCCGAAGGTAAAAGATAAAAAAAAGTGCCGAAAAAACTGTTTTTCGGCACTGTAAAGATACTTATAATTTTTTTTAAACTATCCGTAAACTTCTTTTACAAAATCTTCATAGTTCACCTCTTTCGTCTTCAAGTTCACCTTTTCCTTGTAGAGATTGAGTAACTTTTGGCTCATAAGTTGCTCAGACAAACGCTTGACCTCGTCCTGGTTCCCCAATACTCTTGCGGCAATGTTGTCTAACTCTTCTTCTTTCGGGTTTAATTGCCCATACTGAGCCATTTGCGACTTAATGAAACCTTTGGCAAATTCCTTTAATTCATCGAATTGGATTTCAATGCCGTTCTCTTTTATGATTTTGCCCTCGATCAATTGATAGCGTAAACCTTTTTCAGACTTTTCGTATTCTTCGCTAGCTTGCTCTTCTGACAAAGGCGTTTCCCCGGTCATTTGAATCCACTTAGTAAGAAAATCCGTGGGAAGTTCGAATTTTGTGGTATCGATGAAATATTCTGTAATATCGTTGAGCAGTTTTTGATCGGACTGTTGCTCAAACTGTTTTTCCGAGTCTTCCTTGATTCTCTCTTTCAGCTCTTTTTCGGAACTGACTTCGTCTTTTCCGAAGAGCTTATCGAAAAGTTCTTGATCTAAATTGGCTGGCTGGCGCTCATTGATTTCTTCGATGGTAAAATCGACTTCAATGTCAAGGTTTTCCGCTTTGTCTTGCGAGATTCCCAATACGCTAGAAAGAAGATAATCTTCTTTGAAAAGGCCTTTTGAGTTTAGGTGTACGGTATCGCCAACCTTTTTACCTTTCAAGTCTTTTAAGGCTTGCTTGCTTTCGATTTTGTCAAGCTCCAGAGTGGCTTTGTTATCAACTTCCTCCGTTTCATTCTTAAAGGTTCCAGTAACCTCTTCGTGACCTGAGATTTCATCTTTGCTTACCAGTTTGCCATACTGTTTTTGAATACGCTCTACCTGCTCATTGACCATTTTTTCATCGGCAACGATTTTGTAATGCGTAATCGGCTTTTTGGTTTGTAGCGGTACTTCGAAATCGGGGGCAAGCCCTAGCTCGAATTCGAAAGCTAGTTCTTCTTTGTCCCAATCGAAATTGTCTTGTTGTTTAGGCAAGGGATTGCCGAGCACATCGAGCTTCTCCTCGGTCAGGTATTTATTGAGGTTGTCTTGAAGCAATTTATTCACTTCATCTACCAATACGGCTTTTCCATATTGTTTTTTAATAAGGCCCATAGGTACATGCCCTTTTCTAAAACCGGGTATGTTGGCTTGCTTTCTATAGTCTTTTAAGATACTCTCTACCTTGTCTTGATAATCGTCTTTCGTGATGGCTACTTTGACGACTGCGTTCAAATCGTCGATCTGCTCTTTTGTAATGTTCATCTAAAAATCATTTTTATTTCCCTAAAACAGGGTTGCAAAAATACTACATTAAATATACCCTAGCAAGTTTTTAAACTGTTGAAATTCAAAGAACCGCTACTAACTTTTATCCTCTTTAAGAAGTGAAAATAGAATGGATTGGAGAAAGGAAAGTAATAGGCTGAAAAGTAGAGCCCACCATATTCCATCAACGGTAAAGCCACTTATTAAATGGTCTGCCAGCAAAATGATGATAGCATTGATAATCAATAAGAAAAGTCCGAAAGTGAGTATGGTCACGGGTAAAGTGAGAATAATCAATATGGGCTTGACTATGAAGTTTAACAGGCTTAAAACTAGCGCTACGATGATAGCGGTCAAATAGGTATCGACCGATACATGTGGAAGTATTTTCGATAGAACGACAACTGCTAGAGCGCTCAAAAGAATGCGTAGTAAGAATCTCATGGATCAGAATATAAATGGTTGAACGAAAAAAAGATGCTACACGATGTAACACCCTTTAAAAGTAAGCTTTTTTGAAATATCAATTGATGTAGAGCCCCGTATATTGCAGAGGGTCGACCTTTGGAAGTTCGGCATCATAGGTCTCTTCAATAGCTTTGATAAATTCGTTGGCTACGATAGCGTAACCCCTGGGCGATAGATGGATGCCATCTAGGGAAAATGCACCCCCTACAGCAAATTGAGCCGTTACCGTACTGCCGTTATTAAGTGTAATCCCGTCCGTTGAAACGGTGTTCAAGAGGTTCTTTATATCGACTAGGGCGAGCCCATATTGCTGGGCCAGACTATTTATGGAAGCATTGTAGTTATCGGTTGCCGCAGTAATCAGCATCTGTTCATCCGGGGTGAGCACCCATTGGTCTTCCATAGGGTAGGTAATGCCATTGACTGAAAGCTGCCCGGCATCTGCAGCGGGTAGACCCAACCCCTGTAGCGTTGCAAAAGCGGTTTCATTTATCTCGGCGATTTCGTTCCTTGCAGACAGTACAATAAGGTCGTTTTCATTGGCCTGTCGGGCCTGACCGTACAAGAAACCTACCACGCCCGCTGTACCGGCATCTACACCAAAAGCCATCAGGGTACTCGTTATCTGGGCTGACAGGTCTTCGAGCGATTCGTCTTTTATTACCAAGGCGCTTGCAGCGTCTGTTGCGAATTCTATGGACCTTTCAGGAACCCCCAAAAATGTAAAAACTTGATTCAACTGAGAAAAGGTTGCATTCAACGCGGGTATCTGAGGTGCAAAATCAGGGTTAGTAGGATCTAGAGGGGCATAGGGTACGGTCGTAAAATAGGGAACCTTGGTTACGTCGACCAAATTGGCAACAGCCCCAGTGGCTCCATTGGCCGTAAGCGTTTGTAATAATTGCTCATAGACCAAATGAAATAACCCCGGATCTGTGATATCGTTTGATCCGTAGGCGGCTGCATTAGGGTCGCCTGTGCGATCGACTCCATTGCCGCCCGATATAGCAAAGCTCAGTATGTCATTGCTTCCTATCCAAAGTGAAAAGAAGGTCGGGTTTTGTGCAACGGCATCTCCAATAATCGTAGCCGATGGGGAGGAGGCAAATCTTACATAGTAAGGGTTCGCGGCACCAATGGCCAAGGCGTCTAAGCTACCATATCCCTCAGCTGCCAAATGGTAAATTTTTGCTCCAGGAACCCCCATATTATTAAAAGGCCCTCCCAATAGGTTTGAAACTTCGGTCGTTCCCGTTACCTCCAGGCGCATGGGGCTGGGAACAGAATTCGGATCATTCGGGTCAACGTTCGCAAAGGAGAGAATATACCTGTTCTCAAAACCGGGAAGCAAATTTCCGCCAAGGGTTAAACTTCCTAAATTATCGGCCATAAGGGGTTGGTCGAACGACCCGCCACCAACTTCGGCAAAACTAGTGGCCAACATGTTGGGAAAGGAAGCCAGCTGCCCGTCCATAAAAAGGGCTCCATCCGAGTAACCGGCCGTTAAAGAATTGCCTACGGCTACATAGGTTGAAAAATCAGCAGAGCCACTGGTATAGTTCGTCGGTGTCGGTTCCGAAGGTCCCTGATCATTGGGCGCATTGTCGTCGTTGCTACAGGAAGCAAAAAAGATGCCTGAAAAGGCAAGTAAAATCAATAGCTTTTTCATCAATTTTCTCTGATATAAATAAAGGTTGAGGAGCTGTAAGTACAGCCAAATCAAAATTAACCAAAATTATGGCACCTACAATTAATTGCACCAAAAAATTATGCATGCATAATAAAAAGGGCTCCTTATTAGGAATTCAGAAAAGAGAGGGATTTTTCAAGGAATTGCTCTGGATTTTCAGCGTGCAACCAATGGCCTGCATTAGAGACGGTCTCTAGAATAGCGTGGGGAAAGTGTTTTTTAATCTCAGGAAGATCGCTCTCTACAATATATTCGGAACGGTCGCCCCTTAGAAATAGGGTAGGCCCGGTATAACGGTCCGTCGTATTGATATTTTCACCGATCTCGTTCATTTTTTCGCTCAAAACGTCCAAATTGAAACGTAGGCCGAGCTTTCCTTTTTCAACCCAATACAGGTTTTTTAACAAGAATTGCCTAACCCCCCAATCACTTATGCGCTCCTTAAGGATATCATCGGCCTCGCTCCTCGATTTGATGGTGTCGAAATCCAAAGTGTTCAGTCCATCGATGATCCATTGGTGATGTGGGGGGTAATATTTCGGTGCAATATCGGCTACAATTAATTTTTCTGTTTTTTCCGAAAAACTACAGGCGAACTGCATGGCCGTTTTACCACCCATGGAATGCCCCAATATAATGGCCTTTTCCAAGCTGTGATCGTTCATATAGCCTTCAAGGTCGTTCGACAGAACTCCATAATCGAAATCAGAAGACCAAAAGCTTTTGCCGTGGTTACGTTGATCGATGAGATGTACCTCGAAATTCGATTCCGCATAGGTACTGCCAAGGGTTTTCCAATTGTCAGACATTCCCAGAAATCCGTGTAAGATCAATAGAGGCCGTCCTTTTCCAATTATTTGCGAATGTAGTCGTTCGGTCATTTTAATTTGTTCTTATACATATTAATAACATTGTCCAGGCCAAGATAAAGTGATTCGCAGATTAGGGCATGCCCAATCGAGACTTCGAGTAAATGAGGCACATTTTGTTTAAAGAATGCAATATTGTCAAGGCTGAGGTCATGACCTGCATTTATGCCCAAGCCCAAAGAATGGGCTATCTCGGCCGTTTCTACAAAAGGTTTGACCGCCTCCTGTCGATTTCCACCACCATAGGTCTTTGCGTAGTACTCCGTGTACAGTTCGATACGATCGGTGCCTGTTTCTGCCGCGCCTTCTACCATACGGGCTTCCGGGTCGACAAAAATGGAGCACCGAATGCCCGCCTTTTTAAAAGTTTGGATGACCTCCTTTAAGAAGCCCTTATGCCGTATAGTATCCCAACCCGAATTGGAAGTGATCGCGTCCACTGCATCGGGGACCAAAGTAACCTGTGTAGGTTTAACTTGAAGAACAAGATCGATAAACTTTGGAACCGGGTTGCCCTCTATATTAAATTCGGTGGCAACTATTTTTTTTAGGTCTCGCGCATCTTGATAGCGAATATGCCTTTCGTCGGGTCTAGGATGGATTGTGATGCCTTGAGCACCGAAACTTTCGATATCGGAAGCCATTTTCAATAAATCGGGCACATTGCCCCCTCGGGCATTCCGTAATGTGGCTATCTTGTTAATGTTTACACTGAGCTTTGTCATTGGTCGATAGTATTTGACATTCGGGCAAAAATACAAATTAGGCATGCCTTTTGATATATTTAATTAGTATTTTGCAATAGAACTAAAGAGTTATGCAGATTTATTCCCTTATGGTTTCCGATATTCCCGTTTTTCAAATCACGGATTCGATGACCGATGTCGTAGATTTTTTTAAAGAAAACACCTATTCGCATATTGCAGTACAAGAGAATGAGAGCTTTTTAGGTGTGCTCAGTGAAAATGATCTCGACAGTTTTGATACCCATAAAATCATCGAAGACTATCGGTACGATCTGGATACCTTCTTTGTGAGGAAGGAAACCAGCTGGCTCGATGTGCTAGAGGCCTTTGCAAGAAACGAAGCGAATTTGGTGCCGGTGATCGATGAACAAGCGAGGGTTTTAGGGTACTACGACCTTACCGATATCGTTAGCGTTTTTATCGATACGCCCTTTTTTACGGAACCCGGAGGTATTATTGTTCTGGCAAAAGGAATAAAGGATTACTCCTTTAGTGAAATAGCCCAAATCGTAGAAAGCAACAATACTAAATTGATAGGAGGATTTATCACCGATTCTAAGAATGATGTCATTCAGATAACGATTAAAATTGCCTCTTCTAATCTCAATGAGATTTTGCAGACTTTCAGACGCTATAACTACACTATCCTTTTCGGAAATACGGATGACCAGTTTCTGGAGGATTTAAAAGAACGATCAGATTATCTTGATAAGTACTTGAATGTGTAATACATTGTTCAAAATACACCCCTAACAAATTTTACAATGCTTATTTTTGTTGTCTAGCATAAGGGAAACCATATAAACCTCAACAAGACAAGCAGATGAAAGTAGCCATATACAGTCAAACGTATCACGATGATACCTTGCATTATGTGGTGGAATTGCTTAGCGAGCTAGAAAAAGAACGGGCACAAGTCTCGATAGAAAGGGATTTCCATAGTTATTTGTCCAAGACACATCATGCGGAAAACTTCAAGACCTTCACGGCTACTGAAGGTTTAGATACTTCCTTTGATATGTTGGTTAGCTTCGGCGGTGATGGTACTATTTTGCGTGCTACTACTTTTGTTGGTGATTTAGGAATCCCTATCGTAGGTGTAAATACGGGCCGGTTGGGCTTTCTTTCGACCTTGAATAAAGAAGAGGTGCGTAAGGTGGTCCAAGAATTCGTCAAAGGAAATTATGATATTATAGAACGGAGCTTGATCGAAGTAACTGCCGATTCTAACATTCCTGAATTTTCTGAATTGAATTTTGCATTGAACGAAATTACGGTAAGTCGTAAGGATACCACCTCCATGATTACGGTCGAAACTTTCCTAAATGACGAATATCTTACTTCGTACTGGGCCGATGGGCTTATCATATCGACCCCAACTGGTTCTACTGGGTACTCGCTGAGCTGTGGAGGCCCTGTCATTGTGCCGACGGCGCGATCGCTGGTGCTTACCCCCATTGCCCCGCATAACCTTAATGCGCGTCCTTTGGTCATTTCCGACGATACTAAAATTCGAATTCGGGTTTCCGGAAGAGAAGATTACCATTTGATTTCTTTGGATTCTAGAATTGCCTCTGTTAAAAATGGGCAGGAAATTTATATAAGGAAGGCTGGCTTTTCCATCAAAATGCTAGAATACAGTTCGGAAAGCTTTTTGAAAACACTTCGCAACAAATTGTTATGGGGAGAAGATCGACGCAATTGATCATTTGACAGACAATAAATAATCGTAAATGCTGTTTATCAAGTGAGAACAAGGAATATGTCGGTTGCGCATTATCGTTATATTTTCAAACTTTTAATCTCTTATGAGGTGTTACATTGTCGTAGTTATATTATGTGCCATTGGTAAAATTAGTGCCCAGACCTATGAAGTCGGCCTTTTTGCTGGTGGTGCGAATAACATTGGTGACGTCGGGCGTACCAATTATATATTACCTTCTAACCTTGCCTTTGGAGGGTTGTTCAAATGGAACAAGGCCAAGCGTTATGCATGGCGGGCAAGTGTGATTTATGGTAAGTTTACTGCAGACGATTCCAAATCAAATATTCCATCTCGTCAACAAAGGGGCTATGTTGCAAAGAATTCCATTTTAGAGGCTTCTGCTGGTCTTGAATTTAATTTTGTCGAATACAACTTGCACAAGTTGGGACCGGCTTTTACCCCCTACTTATACACGGGATTAACTTATTTTCGGTACGGGTATAATTATTTTGATGCCGGTCAAATGATCGACGTTGCCCAAAAAGATGGTACTTTTGCGGTGCCGATGACAGTTGGGGCAAAGATGCGCTTAAGTCAATTTTTTATCTTGGGTGCAGAGATAGGGGCACGATATACCTTTACCGACAATCTCGATGCAAGTAATCCTGAAAAATTGAATGTAAGCCAACAGTTGGGCGACCTTCAGTTCGGGAATATTTTTAGCAACGACTGGTATGTTTTCTCCGGATTAACCTTAACTTACACCTTCGGCAGAAAACCTTGTATGGACTGTTTCGAATAATACTATCTTAGCGATCTGCATTTTTCGAAAAATGTTTTTGATCGATTTCCTATGGATTTCTTTGAAGATATAGACAAACAAAACCTTCCCGCCCATATTGCTATTATTATGGATGGTAATGGCCGTTGGGCAAAAGAGCGCGGCAAGCATAGGGTTTTTGGGCACGAGAACGGCGTGCATGCAGTACGCAGTACGGTAGAGAACTGCGTCAAAATTGGGGTGGACTATCTTACCCTGTACACCTTTTCTACCGAAAATTGGAAAAGGCCAAAGCTCGAGGTTGATACCCTTATGAAACTTCTGGTATCCTCTTTAAAAAAGGAACTCGAGACCTTTATCAAGAACAATGTGAAGCTTAATGCTATCGGTGATATCGAATCGCTGCCGAAAAAGGCCAATCATGAACTTAAAGAGGTTATCGAAAAGACCAGGGGCCATACTGGAATGACACTTACTCTTGCCCTAAGTTATGGTTCGCGCGAAGAAATCAAGAATGCCGTAAAACAGATAAGTGCCAAAGTTAAAAATAATATAATTTCAATTGAAAGTATTGATGAAACCATTATAAATACCCATCTTTACACGCACAATTTGCCAGACGTAGATTTGCTTATCCGTACCAGTGGGGAACATCGGATCAGCAATTTTTTGCTTTGGCAGATAGCGTATGCGGAATTATATTTCGTTGATGTATTTTGGCCCGATTTCACAGAGCAATATTTGGCCCAAGCCATTAAAAGTTACCAGAACAGAGAACGAAGATTTGGAAAAACCAGCGAACAACTCAACTAGCGATATGAAAAGGTTCATATCCTTTGAACCTCTAATTACACTCCTACTGCTTTTCACCACCTTATGTACCACCGCACAGGAACTTTCCTTCGATGATGGTAAAAAATATGTGTTGGGCGGGCTCGAGGTCACAGGTCTTGAAACCTACAACGAGCAGACCGTAAAGACGTATACGGGTTTAAGGGTGGGGCAGCCGATTACCATACCAGGTGATGAACTGAGCGAAATTATAAAGAAATTATGGGGTCTCGAGCTTTTTAGGGATATCCAATTTAATTTGGTCGACATTCAAGATGACCAAGTTTTCCTTGAACTTCATATAGTGGAAAGGCCAACCTTGTCCGATGTAAAGGTAAATGGGATTAAATCCCGTAAGGTCGATGATATTCTTGAAGATACCGACCTTAAAAAAGGGAAGAAAATTACGGAGAGCCTTATTGCCAATACCAAGAATTACCTCGAGAACAAATATAAAAAGCAGGGCTATTTGAATGCGAAGGTGGCTATTGCCGTAGCCGAAGATACCTCAGGTACCAATGCAGAACGGATGATGATCAATATCGACAAAGGGGACAAGGTCAAAATCAAGGATATGGTTTTTGTTGGTAACGAACAGTTGTCGGATAGAAAACTCCGCAATGCCTTCAAAAAGACAAAAGAGAAGAGATTTTGGAGATTTTGGAAGAAATCGAAATATATCGAAGAAGACTACGAAAACGACTTGGAGCTTTTGATAGATAAATATGCCGAGAACGGGTATCGAGATGCTCGAATTATATCTGATTCCATTATCCCTGTGGATGAGAATAACATCAAATTGAAATTTGATATAGAGGAAGGGGATAAGTATTATTTCGGGGATATCGATTTTGTAGGAAACAGCGTATATACCGATAGGCAGCTTGCCGCTCAACTGGGAATAAAGAAGGGCGATACCTATAATGGGGTGTTGTTAAGGGAACGCATTGCAGATGATTCCAAACCTGAACCCAATGATGTGACCAGTTTGTATCAAAATTTTGGGTACCTATTTTCGACGATCAATCCCGTAGAAGTTTCGGCCGAAAACGATACCATAAATTTCGAGATTCGAATTATTGAGGGTAAGGAAACGTTCTTGGATCATATCGAGGTGGCAGGTAACGATCGCACCAATGACCATGTTATTTTTAGGGAACTACGTACCCGACCGGGTCAAAAATATAACAAGAGCGATATCATTAGAACGATACGTGAATTACAACAATTGGGGTATTTTGATGCAGAGCAAATTAGCCCCGACATCCTCAATCCAGATCCCAATCAGGGTACTGTAGATATCAAATATAATTTGGTGGAATCGGGCTCGAGCCAGATCGAATTGCAGGGCGGCTATGGGGGAGGTGGTTTTATAGGAACCTTGGGTCTTTCCTTCAATAATTTTTCGATTAAAGACATATTTAAGGGTGAGGCGTACAAGCCGGTACCTATGGGAGATGGACAGACCTTTGCCATGAGGGTTCAGGCGAGTAGGACGTTTAGGGTATATAGTTTGAATTTTTCCGAACCTTGGTTAGGAGGTAAAAAACCAGTACGATTTAGTCTCAACTTATCGAGAACACAACAATTCGGCGTTGATTATGCGAATTCGAGGCGAGGGCGTATCGAAGTGGATAAAAATAGAGGGTTTGCCATTACTGGAATTTCGGCAGGACTTGCAAAAAGGGTACAGTGGCCCGACGATTTCTTTACCATTTCTCATTCTTTAAGTTATCAATTGTACGAGTTCAATAATTACGATATTGGGCTGTTCAATTTTGGAAATGGAAAGTCAAATTCATTTGCATACACCCTGGGGATATCAAGGAATGCCACCGGAGGTGGTCGAATTTTTCCAAGAACCGGTTCCAATTTTGAAATTACGGCAAAGGTTACACCTCCTTATTCACTCTTCAGCAGCAAGGATTTTGAATCGCTGCGCGATCGAAGTGAAGAATTGGCCCGCTTGGAGCTCGAAAGAGCACAAAATGGAGGGTCGCTCACTGCTGCGGAAAACGCTGAGTTAGAACGAATCGATCAAGAACGTTTCCGTTGGTTGGAGTACTATAAAATAAAATTTAAAGGCGATTGGTACACGACCTTGGTCGGCGATTTAGTGCTTCGTACGAATGCTGAATTTGGTTTTTTGGGTAATTATAACAACGATGTGGGCGACGTGCCCTTCGAACGCTTTTTTGTAGGGGGCGATGGACTTGGTAACTTTACGTTGGATGGTCGTGATGTCGTACAGTTGAGAGGGTATGAAAATCAATCCCTAACCCCGGTAAGTGCTTTGACGGGGCAACAAGAGGGTGGTCTTGTTTACAACAAATATTCTATAGAACTTCGGTATCCGTTGACGTTGAAGCCTTCTGCTTCTATTTATGGCCTAGCTTTTCTTGAAGGCGGTAATGCCTTCAACAATTTTCAGGACTTTAATCCGTTTGAAATAAAAAGATCGGCCGGAGTGGGGCTGCGCATCTTTATGCCGGCATTCGGGTTATTAGGTATTGATTTCGGATACGGATTTGACGAAGATCTAAGACCATCGTCTGTTGGAAGGGGACCTAGCGGATGGCAAACACACTTCATTATCGGCCAGCAATTTTAAATTTAGAAATCGTGGCATAAGCTAAATGGTTCATTTTAAAAGTTTTACTAATTTTGGCACGATATTTTCTAAGGTATAAAATGAAAATATAATGAAGGCAAAAACAAAAGTTCTTTTACTGACTGTTGCTGTATTTTTGACGGCATACACCTTTGCTCAGCGTGGTGTGCGAATAGCCTATGTAGATATGGAGTATATCTTGGAAAATGTCGAAGAATATCGGGAGGCCAATGAGCAATTGGCCAACAAGGTTCAAAGATGGAAGGTTGAAATCGAGCAAAAACAAAGTGAGGTCGAACAGATGAAAAAAGATTTGAGGGCCGAGCGGGTACTGCTTACAGACGAACTTATAGCCGAAAGGGAGGAAGATATCCAAGTGCTGGAGAAAGAGATGGTAGAGTATCAGCAAGACCGCTTTGGGCCAGATGGCGATCTCGTGTTACAAAAGCGCCAATTGATACAGCCCATACAAGATCAGGTATTCAATGAAGTGCAGAAAATCGGGGCGAATAAAAAGTATGATTTTATTTTTGATAAATCTGCGGATGTTGTAATGTTGTACTCCGAAAATCGGCATGATATCAGTGATTTAGTACTTCGCGGTATATCAAGAACGAGAAGGATAAGTAAGCCCAAGGAAAAAGCGGAGAGCCGAAGTAGATTGGAAGATTTCGAAGGAGAATCGGCCGAAGATGAGATTAGTGAGGCCCTAAAGGAGCGTCAAGAAAGGGCAGAGCAAGCCCAGGAAGCCCGTGAAAAGACTGCGGAAGAGCGAAGGGCCGAACAGTTGAAATTAAGGGAAGAACGAAAAAAGGCCTATGAGGAGAGAAGACAGAAATTGTTAGAAGAACGTGAGGCAAAAAGAAAAGCGAAATTGGCCGAACGGGAAGAGAATAAGAATGTGGAGGATGAAGACGAAGTAAATTAAAAAGCATGGGATTTACCGGAATCGCAAAAGGTGTGCCCGTCGGATGACGAATATAAATGAACAAAAATTAGAAGTACCAAAATTAACACTCAAATATTTAAACTAGAATTATCATCATGAAACACGTAAAAAAAATAGCAGTTGCCGTACTATTGTTCGTAGCCGCTACTAGTTTTGTCAATGCTCAAAGCAAAGTCGCCCATATCGATGTGACACTTTTGTTGAGTGCCATGCCGGAGATGAAAGCAGCAGAGGCCGAACTCAAAAAACTTTCTGAAACTTACAATGCCGATATCGAAAGTTCTATGACCGAACTTAGAAATAAATATACGCAATACGAAAATGAGGCGGCTTCTAAATCAAAGGAAGAAAATGAGAAAAGAGCTTTAGAATTGCAAGGTGTACGAAATAATATTGGTGAGGCACAGCAAGCGGCTCAAAGAGAGTTGCAGAAAAAGCAACAAGAACTTTTTGCCCCAATCTCTGACAAGGCGAAAGCGGCCATTGAAAAAGTAGCTGCCGAACAGGGCTTTGACTATGTTATCGATGCGCAACCTGGTGGGGGGCTTATCGTTGCTCAGGGAAAAGACCTTTTGGTCGATGTAAAAAAAGAATTGGGCATCTAAGCACTACATTATATTATCACAAAATAGAAGAACGTCCGCTTTTGCGGACGTTCTTTATTGGAATAGTTTTCTCTTTATATCGTTCCATCGGAGCTTTCTGATAAATGTGCCCTCTTCTTTGGTTACGATATAGGGAGTTTGCTCTTTTTGAGCTTCTAAATATCCGTACATATTATCGACAAAGGCCCTTACCTTTCGTTGTTTCACCGCCATTTTAAGAGATGCCAGTACCGATATCCAAAGCCCGTATCTCATTGTATACATCGCTTTGCCTTGCAATAACTTTGCCTTTTGATGATACGCTTTTCCTGTAGGTCGAAGATGTTTGACCCTAAGCACATCGTCGGTAAAAATCTCATAGCCATGATATTGCGCCAAGAGTTCGTCGACTGTATCCCAGCCCATGGCACTCTTAAGGCCTCCTATGGCCTTGAAACACCCTTTAGAGTATGCTTTGAACGCACCGCGCACATGGTTTTTGTTCATGGGGTGATTGAGTTTCCATTCCCCGTCAGTGTCTTTTTCATAAATAAAGCCACCGGCAATGCCAACATTGGGATGTCCTTTAAATATATAGGCTATTTTTTCGAAGTAGTTGTCGGGTAAAACGAGGTCGGCATCTAATTTGACCAGAAAATCATAATCGTCGTCCAATAGATATACACCCTTGTTGAACGCATTGATAACTTTTTTACCGGGCATATGCTCGGCAGACGTCACAATACTCAATTTGTGGATAATAGGACTCAATGATATGTATTCATCGATAATGGCCGCTGTACCATCGGTGGAGTTATCATTAACGACGATAACTTTTTCGGGCTGCAGGCGTTGGCGCAGTACCGAATTAAGGGTGTCTGCCAAAAAGGCCTCTTCGTTATGTGCGGGGATGATTATATAATACTTCATAGTTAAAGGCATTCAAACCTTAAATGCACATGCTTTAAAAATAATCATTTCGATTAGAAGGCCTACTTCAAATTTTTCTCTGCATATACGATATAATATCGAGGGGTAAAGCTTCGTAACAGGGGACGTATCCCTAGTTTTTTTACGGGATTGGTCCATTTAGCACTTTCTACAATCTTCCATCCCGATTTTTCCAATAGCCAGTCGAACTGCCAATCTTCGAATTCATGATAGTGGCGGTCCCAAAGATCGGTTTTGCTCCTATAGGCCGATGCGAACCAAAGATTTAAAGGAATACTGGCAACTAATTTTTTTGCCCGTATCTCTCGTAATACATTAAATGGGGCGAGTAAGTGCTCAAAAATTTCGAAAGCCGTAACTACTTCGGCCTTTGAATTAAGGACTGAAGAGAAATCTACATCTAAATCTTCCCCATTGGTATTTTCTACAGAATAACCATGGGCCGTCATAATCTTTGAAAACGGGTTCTCTACTCCAAGGTCTAAAATGGGTTCCTTCTTCGAAACATGTTTTTGAAGAAAAGAAAGGGTCTGTTCAAAACGTTTACTCGGATAGGTCTTCTCGTACATTCTTTGGTGGCTGTTGTTACAGTTTTCACATTTTAGGTTTCAAGTTACAAGTATAAACCCAAAACCTAACATATCGTCAAAAAGGTTTCTAAACCTTATACACCATGGCGTTGAGGTTCATACCAGCACCAACACTGGCAAAGATAACAACATCTGCCTTTTGTACTCGTTGATTTTCTAAATTTCCATGGCGCACCATATCAAACAGAGTGGGAATGGTAGCCACAGAACTATTGCCCAATTTAGCGATATTCATCGGCATAATATCTTTAGGAGGTAATAGGTCGTACAATTTGTAAAATCGATTGATGATAGCCTCGTCCATTTTTTGATTTGCCTGGTGAATGAATATTTTTTTGACCTCAGTAATCGAAACACCACTCTCATCCAAACATGACTTCATCGCTTTGGGCACATGGGTGACGGCAAATTCATAGATTTTACGGCCATACATTTTAATATATTTGGTAGGGTGCTCACAAGCCCTGTAAGATGTGCCAAAAAAAAGCAAATAGGCTTCCTCATAGGTATGGGTAGCACTGGTATGGGCCAAGATTTCCCCTCTATTTTCCTTGACCTCGATTATTGCTGCCCCTGCACCGTCGGAGTAGATCATAGAGTCCCTGTCAAATGGGTCTACCACCCGCGATAACGTTTCTGCCCCTATGACCAAACATTTTTTTGCCAATCCGCTTTTAATAAAAGCATGGGCCTGAATAACACCTTGAATCCATCCCGGGCAACCAAAAAGGATATCATAGGCCACACATTTTTGATTCTTAATTTGGAGGTGATGCTTAACGCGCGAGGCGAGACTTGGTATGGTATCACCTTGTGATTGGCCATAAGGGACATCCCCAAAATTATGTGCAAAAATGATATAATCGAGTTCTTCCTTATCGATATTGGCATCATCTATGGCCTTTTCAGCGGCAAGAAACGCGATATCGGAAGTGTTTAAGTTGTGCTCTACATAGCGCCTTTCTTCTATACCTGTTATGGCCTTAAATTTTTCGATGATTATTTGGTTGTCATCCGAAAAGGGAATTCCGTCGGTATTTAGAAATTCATGTTTTTCAAAATCGTGATTGGTGATAATTGAGGAAGGTATGTAGCTTCCGGTACCGGTAATTCCGATTGGCATAATGTAAAAGTTAGCGTGGCATCTCCAAGGTACTAAATAGTAAAGCAGCTGCTATGCACGCATAATATGTTTTACGGTGTTCAATAGTCCGTGTTACTTTCTTCTAAAGCGGAAAAAAGTCTTCATCGCTATGGGCGATGTCTTGAAACCCTACGTATAGCGAGTTTGTTATACTTCTGCGTAAGCCTCCATCGGAGCACAGGTACACATTAAATTACGGTCTCCATAGGCATCATCGACCCTTCTGACCGATGGCCAGAATTTATTATCGGTAATGTAGGGCAACGGGAAGGCTGCTTTTTGTCTACTATACGGAAAATCCCAACTATCATGGGTGACCATTTCTAAGGTATGGGGTGAATTCCGCAATACATTGTTCGGCTCTTCAGCCGTAGCGGCGTCTATTTCTTTACGTATGGAGAGCATTGCATCACAGAACCGATCTAATTCCGATAAACTCTCGCTTTCCGTAGGTTCGATCATGACCGTACCTGCCACTGGAAAAGAAACCGTTGGCGCGTGAAAGCCGTAGTCCATCAAACGCTTTGCAATATCGGTTACTTCAATACCGTTTTTCTTGAAAGGCCTACAATCGATAATCATTTCATGGGCGGCACGACCTTTTTCACCCGTGTAAAGCACCTCGTATTTTCCGCTTAGGCGATTCTTGATGTAATTGGCATTTAATATCGCCATTTCGGTGGCACGCCTAAGGCCGTTTTCCCCCAGCATTTTTATGTAGCCATAAGATATTAGGCAGGCCATAGCGCTGCCCCAAGGAGCTCCAGAAATGGCCGTGATCGCTTTGTTGCCTCCAGTCTTTATCAGAGGATTTCCCGGTAAAAATGGAACCAATTGTTCCGCAACGCAAATGGGTCCAACCCCCGGCCCTCCTCCTCCATGGGGTATGGCGAAGGTCTTATGAAGGTTAAGATGACAAACATCGGCTCCGATTATGGCAGGATTGGTCAATCCTACTTGGGCATTCATGTTGGCCCCGTCCATATATACCTGCCCTCCGTGGTCATGTATCAACTGGGTAATATGGCGTATTGAAGACTCAAAAACGCCGTGTGTGGACGGATAGGTTACCATCAAGGCGGCTAGGTTATCGGAATGTTTGCTTACTTTTTCCTCAAGATCGATTACATCGATGTTGCCTTTTTCATCCGTTTTGGTCACGACCACTTGCATACCGGCCATTACGGCCGAGGCCGGGTTCGTGCCATGGGCAGAGGCAGGAATGATACATATATTTCGATGGCTTTCGTTTCGAGATTCATGGTAGGCTCTAATTACCATAAGCCCGGCATATTCGCCTTGGGCGCCAGAATTCGGTTGTAAAGAGGTGGCGGCAAAACCGGTTATAGTTGATAGGTCTTTTGCCAGTTCTTCAAGTACGATTTGATATCCTTCGGCCTGATCTTCAGGTACGAAAGGGTGAACGTTTCCCCAGCGCGCCATACTTAACGGTAACATTTCGGTGGCGGCATTGAGCTTCATAGTACACGAGCCCAAAGAAATCATCGAATGGTTCAGTGACAGGTCTTTGCGCTCCAATTTCTTTATGTAGCGCATTAGTTCGGTTTCGGAATGATAGGTGTTGAAAACCTTGTTTAGTAAAAAGGGTGAATGACGCTGCAAATGTTGTGGTATGGCCGTTGCGTCGAGCAGGCCTTTCAGCTGTTGTGTTTCCTTATGGAGAGCCTCCGAAAAGACGTCAAGAATCTGTTGGGCATCTTTTATTGAGGTGGCCTCATTTACGGCAATTGAAATTGTATGTTCGTCGACATATAGAAAATTGACATGATGTTTTTCTGCAACGGGCTTTACCTTTTGTGAGTCGGCTTTGATGGTAAGGGTATCGAAATATGAACTATTGGTTTGATAAACGCCCATCTTTTCCAATGCATCGACCAGGGTCATAGCAGTGCTATGCACTTTTTTGGCAATATACGTTAAGCCTTTTGGCCCATGGTAGACCGCATACATACCCGCCATTACGGCAAGTAAGACCTGTGCGGTACAGATGTTTGAAGTCGCCTTGTCCCGTTTGATGTGCTGTTCCCTTGTTTGTAGCGCCATACGAAGAGCAGGTTTGCCATCGGTGTCTTTGGTGACTCCTATGATACGCCCTGGAATACTTCTCTTATAGGCCTCCCTGGTGGCGAAAAATGCAGCATGTGGCCCTCCATAGCCAAGGGGAATACCAAAACGTTGGGTGGTACCCACGACCACATCGACCCCCAATTCCCCTGGAGGGGTCAAAAGAACCAAACTCAATACATCGGCTGCCACGGCTACCTTGATGTCGTTTTCCTTCGCTTCCGTGATGAAATTGGAATAGTCGTGAACCTGGCCATATTTACCTGGATACTGAAGAAGTGCCCCAAAGAATTCATTGCCAAAGGAAAAGGTAGTGTGGTTTCCGATGACGATTTCTATACCTAAGGGAAAAGAACGTGTCTTCAAAAGCGAAATTGTCTGCGGTAACACTTCTTCGGAAACGAAAAATTTGACCACATCGCTTTTCTTTTGGTCCCGGCTTCTAAGGTCGAATAACATGGTCATGGCTTCAGCTGCCGCCGTACTCTCATCTAAAAGTGAAGCATTGGCAAGTTCCATGCCAGTGAGGTCGGTTATCACTGTTTGAAAATTGAGCAATGCTTCTAACCGTCCTTGGGCAATTTCGGCCTGATAGGGAGTATACGCTGTGTACCACCCTGGGTTTTCGAGAATATTTCTCTTGATTACTGAGGGGGTTAGGCTCTCGTGATACCCGAGGCCCATATAGGTTCTGAAAACTTTATTTTTCTCAGAGAGTTCTTGCATATGAGCCAAAAACTTGTGTTCGCTCATGGGTTCATCGAGGCTCAGGGGTTGCTCAAGACGGATGTCATCTGGAATCGTCTCGGATATCAATTGTTCCACATTTTCTGTGCCTACCGTCTTCAGCATGTGCTCCAGGTCTTCTTGTTTAATGCCGATATGGCGCGATGCAAATAAATCTGTCCTCATAATAGTAACATGAAAGTTGTGCAAAATTAGGTATTAATTCCCTCAAAAACGTGGGTTTGTACACGAACGCGCCGAAAGTTTTTAACGAAAAGAGAAGGTTATAAACAGTTTGGCTACTTTTGTTCGATGAAGGTCTTTCAGCGTATTTTTGACTTTTATTTAGATGCGAGCATTCATGTAGCTTTAGGAGTCTTTGCCTTGCTGCATATCACGGGTTACACCTTAAATGTTACAATAAACCCCCATCTTGGTGGATTTCTATTCTTTGGAACCATTGCCTGTTACAACTTTGTAAAGTATGGTGTTGAGGCCGAGAAGTATATTTTGATGGTCGATAGGTACCATAAGAGGATACAGTTTGCCAGCTTTATCGCCTTGGCATTAGCTCTTTATAATGGCTATTTTTTGAATCTTGATGTTTGGATTGCTGTGCTCTGCTTGTCATGTTGTATAGGTTTGTATGCACTGCCCGTTTTACCCCATGTAAAAAATTTGAGGAGCTGGGGTGGTCTGAAAATTTTTGTAGTAGCCCTCGTTTGGGCCGGTACCACTGTGATTCTACCTATTTTAGAAAAAAAATACAGCGTGTATTGGGACGTATGGGTCGAGACGGTTCAACGGTTTCTGTTCGTATTGATCGTAATGCTTCCCTTTGAGATTCGGGACCTTGCCTATGACTCTCCCGAACTTAAGACATTACCACAGCAGGTTGGAGTTAAAAGAACTAAGGTTTTTGGGGCCTTTTTGACCTTGCCGTTTTTCTTTCTTATATTTTTTAAGGACGTGGTTTCGCAAGTGGAGGCAATTGCTACCGGAATCATGTTCTTGATTTTAGGAAGCTTGATGTTTATCACTAAACGAAATCAAAAAAAATACTTCGCATCGTTTTGGGTAGAATCATTACCCTTGGTATGGTGGTGCCTTTTAGCCGGGATAACCTGGTATTATTAAAACTTTTCCCGTAATTGGTGTTTCATAAGTGTTTTCTCTTGCTCAGAAAGACCATGAAGATTAGCCTTTTCGCAAAGTGAAGTTAGTTTTTTGTTGTCGGCGGCAAATTTTGAGCAAGTATCGCATAAAATAAGGTGAAGCCTCAATTTCAGCCTTTCGTTGAACGATGCTTCTTTGTATTGGGTCTTGTTGCAAATTACGGATGCTTTTTCGCAAGAGATCATAACTTAAAACCAATTTTTGTTCAGGCAGCCCATCAACGCCGTTCTCGACCTATGAATCATCACCCATAGATTAGACGGATTAATATTTAGCTCATTACAAATATCTTCGGTACTAATACCTTTAATTGTTTTCATGGTAAATACCAAAGCTTGTTTTTTTGGCAATTTTGAGATGCACGACTGTATGGCAAGCCCTAATTCTTCGTTCTCAATGGTGTCATTTTCATAAGAACTGAAAGGGTCGGCAACTTGTTCTTCCAGCCAATCGCCGTCGGCCCCGTCTTCTGAATTATAATTGATATGAACTTCGGCCCTTCCTTTTTTTGAATTGCGCTTCCGATAATGATCGATAACCTTACGTTTTAATATAGCGATAAGCCATGTTCGTTCCGCTGCGTCCCCCTTAAAGTTTTTTGCCGACTTAAGTCCTGAAAAAAAAGTTTCTTGTACCAGATCTTTTGCGGTTTCGGCATCGTTAACACGAACAATGGCGTAGTTGAAAAGATAGTCTGCATAAAGGTCGACCCATTTTTCGGGTTGTAGCTGATGTTCTGACATATTTTTTTCGTGGTCTATAAATGTAATGGAATTTGCCGTAACGCCTTTCATTTTTTGCGTGTAGGATACTTAAATTTGGTCAGCAGCCCGGTAGGCTACCCAAATAAATATATGCCATCAGTATTGACATAACTTCAAAGTAAGGTGAAACCTATCACAAAAAATTCACGAAATAGTCAAGAATCAAAGAAGATCTCGTACAAAATTGACCTAGAAATTCAATGGGCACTTTACAAACGTAGGGTGGCTTGATGGAGTTTGAAGACCGGAATACCTTTAGAGAAACTTGTACTAGAGTAACTTTTCGGCCACCTCTTTCCAATTATTAACACGTTCGAAACCCTGAGTGTGAATATTATGAGGTGAGGTAAACAAAAGCGACCTTCCACGAAATTTTTCGAGATTGTAACTCCTATCGTCAATTAAGATATCACCATTTAATATATGTTTATGGCCACAGAGAATACGGTTTTGCCAAGGTATGAATGGGAAATGTTCATCAAGCCATTCTGATTTTTCTTCTAGGGAATTAGGAAATTGCATGGCCGCCGAGGCAATATAAACTTCATATTGGTCATTGATTTTCTTCAAGACCTCTTGGCTGTCGGGCATAGGGGTCAAATCACGGAAGAACCCTCGGGTTCGAGCGTGGTCACGTACACTGCGTTGTCTTTTCTCGGGTACGTTCTGCCATACCTCGCTGCCCATACAATGATCAATTGTAAGGCATTCCTGAAAATCACGATTGTAAATTTCTACATGCGCGCCGTAAGTGTCGGCCATAACCTCGTCCATATCAACGAAAAGCACCATAGCTATCATTTTTTACAAAGTTTACAAAAAACTATGGAGCAGCGAAAAGTAATGGTGATTTTAGCAAAACCTTAGGTATCGGCTTTTGAATTGTAAAAGCTAAAAAGGGGGCGTCCCCACGCCCCCTTTTCTTGTCAAAAAAATTACTTTTTAGTAATATAACCTTTTTAACCTACTTATGAGAACTAAATATATGGGAAAAAACTTACTTTTCATAGGTTTTTTTACATATTTTTTTAACTCATTGGTAGTGGGTAAAAATCGATTAGCTTGCTTTCTTAATGAGCCCTGCCCTTTCAAGGAGTGCCTCCACTCTGGGTTCGGCCCCTCGAAATCGTTTATAAAGTACCATGGGGTTTTCGGTTCCTCCTTTTGAAAGAATGTTTTCCTTAAACTTAAGTGCAATGTCCCTATCGAAAATACCCTTTTCCTTAAAATAGGCAAAGGCATCCGCGTCGAGTACTTCTGCCCATTTATAACTGTAATAGCCAGAGGAATATCCGCCTTGGAAAATATGGGAAAAAGCAGTGCTCATACAGGTTTCAGGGGTGTCAGGATATAGCTGTGTTCCTTTGAACGCTTCGGTTTCATGTGCTTTGACATTCTCGATGCCCGAAGGATCGATACCGTGCCAAGACATATCGAGCAACCCAAAACTCAATTGGCGTAAGGTTTGAAGCCCCTCTTGAAACGTGGCCGATTCCTTTATTTTTTGAACTAATTTCATGGGTATGGGTTCTCCGGTTTCATAATGGGTGGCAAAAAGTTCGAGGGCTTCTTTTTCATAGCACCAGTTTTCCATGATTTGACTGGGAAGTTCAACAAAATCCCAATATACCGAAGTGCCGGAGAGACTAGGATAGGTGGTATCGGCCAACATGCCATGTAGCCCGTGGCCGAATTCATGAAACAAAGTAGTTACCTCGTTAAAGGTCAAAAGAGATGGCTTGCTAGGGGTAGAACGGGTAAAATTGCAGACATTCGAAATGTGGGGGCGTACATTGGCTCCGTTCAATCGGTACTGCGGTTTATAGGAAGTCATCCATGCCCCACCACGTTTGCCTTTTCGAGGATGAAAATCAGCATAAAAAATGGAGATAAACTTCTTATCGGTATCGTAGACCCTGTATGTTTTTACCTCTTCATGGTATTTCTCAATATCATCGACCTCTTCGAATTGAAGTCCGAAAAGTTTTTCGGCAACTTTAAAAACGCCTGAAATGACATTTTCAAGTTTGAAATAGGGCTTTAACTTTTCATCGTCTAAATCGAAAAGTTTTTGTTTCAATTTTTCGGAATAGTAACTACTGTCCCATTTCTGTAAGCACTCGACACCGTCAAGTTCTTTGGCGAAATTTTCCAGTTGTTCAAATTCACGTTTTGCCGCTGGTTTGGCCTTTTCTAGTAGTTCGTTCAGAAAATCGTGTACTTTTTCGGGCGTTTCGGCCATGCGTTCCTCCAATACATAATGGGCGTGTGTTTTGAAACCCAAAAGTTGGGCTCTTTCAAAGCGAAGATTCGCAATGTTCAAGACATGTTCTTGATTATCGAATTTGTCACCATGAAATCCTTTGCTTCCAAAGGCTAGAGATAGTTTTTTTCGCAAGTTTCTATCCTTGGCATATTTCATGAAGGGGATGTAACTGGGGTAGTCCAAGGTAACAAGCCATCCTTCTTTGTTTTTTGCATGGGCTAGTGCCGAAGCAGCCTCCTTCTCGCCTTCTGGTAGACCTTCAAGATCTTTCTCATCGGTTAGGTGCATTTCAAATTTATTTGTTTCGGCGAGTACGTTTTCCCCGAATTTCAGCTTTAGTTTCGAGAGCTCTGAATCTATTTCACGCAATCGCTTTTTCTTATCTGGGGGCAAATTGGCACCGTTGCGGCTAAAACTCTTGTACTTTTTATCAAGTAAGGTGTCTTGCTCTACGGAAAGGTTCAGATTATCTTTCTGTTCATAAACGGACTTAATCCGTTCAAAAAGCGCTTCGTTCAATGTGATATCGTTACTGAATTCGGAAAGTAAAGGTGATACCTCTTGGGCGATCTTTTGTATTTCTTCGTTGGTTTCTGCAGAATTCAGATTAAAGAATACGCTGGAAATACGATCTAGTTGTTGTCCGGCAAATTCCAAGGCCTCTATGGTATTTTCAAAGGTAGGCGCTTCCTCATTGGCGGTAATGGCATCGATTTCCGCTTTGGCATCATCGATAGCCTGAAGAAAAGCGGGTTTGAAATGTTCGTTTTTTATTTTGGTAAAGGGAGCGGTGTCAAAAGGAGTCAATAAGGGGTTCATTCGTATGTGTTTATTTTTAAGATTATTTTTTCCGGTTCAGCGAAATTTATGTTTTACAATGTCAATGTCCAAAACTACCAAGGTAATAATGAACGAAAAAATGGCGGCTGTCAAAAAGGCAAAATTTCTAGCCGTATCATTCGCATATTTATAGGAAATAGCACGATATTCATCGGTATATTCTTCTAGTTCTATATATCCATTTTTATTTAGATTGCAAGGCTCCACCTGTAATTCTAGATTTTTCTATCTCAACATGACGAAAAGCCAAAATGCTGCGTAGATAAAAAAGACAAACGAGCTGTTCCAAAGGCTTTTAAGGTAAGGTCGGGTAGCCTGTTTTTTTCCAGAGCAAAACGGCTAATTCGGCTAGAGATAGAAACAGCCCGATACTCTTGGGTGAAAGGTTCAAAATATCATCTCTGATTTGTTTAGAAATTGCCTTTTATTTGTTTTGCCCCATCGATTACCTTTGACTTAAGTCCCTCCTTATAAGCAATAACCTTATCAAGTACTTCCGAATTGGAGCTTCCGATAATCTGAGCGGCCAATATACCGGCATTTTTGGCACCGTTCAGGGCGACGGTCGCTACCGGAACGCCACCTGGCATTTGCAAGATCGACAATACAGAATCCCACCCATCTATCGAGTTGCTGCTTTTTACGGGTACACCGATAACAGGTAAGGGAGACATAGAGGCCACCATACCCGGTAAATGCGCCGCACCACCTGCTCCTGCAATGATGACCGAGATCCCTTTTTTATGGGCATTTTTACTGAACTCATATAGTTTGTCGGGAGTTCGATGTGCCGACACAATATCTACATCGACCTCGATATCGAAACTTCTAAGAACATCGACGGCCTCCTGCATCACAGGGAGATCGCTTGTACTTCCCATTACTATGGCTACTTTTGGCATAAATTCCAATATTTAGTTTTCCGTACGCCTTAAAGAAGTGCGGAATTCGTTTCTTTTCAATCTATTTGCTTATTACTTGTATGCGTTCTTTAACTTGTTGGGCAATTTCGCGAGCTCTATTTACATCTTGGTTCACGATGGTCACATGGCCCATTTTTCGAAAAGGGCGTGTTTGCTTTTTTCCGTAAATATGGGGCGTGACCCCATCTAGGCGAAGAATATCAGTGATGTTTTCGTAGACCACGTCGCCCGTATGGCCCTCGGCACCGACCAGATTCACCATAATACCTGCCACCTTACTTTCGGTGTTTCCCAGTGGTAAATCAAGAATCGCACGAATATGTTGCTCAAATTGATTGGTATAGCTGGCTTCAATGCTGTAATGTCCACTGTTGTGAGGCCTTGGGGCCACTTCGTTCACCAAAATCTTGTCGTCTTTGGTCTGGAACATTTCAACGGCCAGAAGACCGACATGCTGTATTTTATCGGAAACTTTTAGTGCGATTTCCTGCGCTTTCTCGGCAACCTTGTGATCAATACGCGCCGGACATATGACATATTCTACCTGATTCGCCTCGGGGTGGAATTCCATTTCAACAACGGGATACGTTTTGACCTCGCCACTTGCGCTTCTCGCAACAATAACAGCGAGCTCATTTTTAAAGTCGATAAGCTCTTCGGTAATACATTCTCCCGCAGGAAGTCCATCTAGATCTTCAGGTTTGCGTATCACTTTCACACCTTGCCCATCATAACCGAATTGGGCGGCTTTCCAAATGAACGGAAAATCCAAGCCCTTGTTTTCGATGCTGTCAGAAATTTCACTTCGATAGGCGAATCTCATAAATTGGGCCGTTGGAATCTCGTGATCCACATAGAACAACTTTTGTGTTGCCTTGTTTTGAATAGTGCGGAGTGCCTTTGTAGGGGGAAATATCCTGTGGCCTTCAGCCTCTAGTTTTTCTAGGGCTTTTACGTTCACGTTTTCGATTTCGATCGTCAAAATATCCACACGTTTGCCCAACTTGTAAACGGATTCAAAATCCATCAAGTCACCTTGAATAAATTCGTTACATGCAATTTTACAGGGCGCTTCGGGGGAAGCATCCATTATGATGGTATGAATATCAAATTTGCGGGTCTCGTATAAAAGCATTTTTCCCAACTGCCCCCCACCAAGAATTCCTAGTTTGAAGGTAGAAGAGAAATAATTCTTTGAATTTTGGTCTGACATGTCTTATTGTATTCCTGCAAAAATACACCGAATACCTTTTTAATCATGATAGCATACCGACAAATTGAATTATTTTAGCAAATTCACTAAATAGCCGATGAACAAGATGTGTAACACTGAATGAATTGATCAGGCCATATCGCTTAGAGGTATCCTATTTTAGTTTAACTGTTAATTTATAGTTTGGAACAGGACAGTAAATAAAACCAATCCTTTTTAAAACAAGAGCCATGAAGTTGAAAAGAAAAATCAAAATGTTATATTTGGCAACTTGCTAGTATTTATACAGTGATAAAACTCCACGATACACATTTCAAGCCCTTTTTGAGCGAGTCCAGAATTCAGGATGCGGTAAAGAAAATTGCCGAAAAGATTGCGCTCGATTATAAAGATCAAATCCCAATTTTTGTTGGGGTACTGAACGGCTCATTCATGTTCGTTTCCGATTTTTTAAAGTATTATCCGTACGATTGTGAAGTTACCTTTGTAAAATTAAGTTCATATCAAGGGCTTACTTCCACGGGCATCGTAGAGACGCTACTCGATGTTTCCGAAGATATTGAGGGCAGAAGTGTTATAATACTTGAAGATATTGTAGATACGGGTCGAACGCTTCAGACCTTGATTCATATGTTCTCCAATATTAAGGTCAAGGAGTTCAAAATTGCGACGCTCTTCTTTAAGTCGGAAATCTATAATGGGGAGTATTCAGTAGATTATGTAGGTATAGAGATACCGAATAAATTTATTGTGGGGTATGGGCTGGACTATAAAGAACTCGGAAGAAATCTAAAAGAAGTATACCAAATAAACCAAACACATATGATCAACCTCGTACTATTCGGGAAACCTGGTGCCGGAAAAGGTACTCAAGCTGAGTTTTTAAAAGAAAAATATAATCTCAAGCATATTTCTACCGGCGATTTGTTTCGGTACAATATGAAAAACGACACAAAACTTGGCCAACTTGCCAAATCATACATTGACAATGGTGATTTGGTACCCGATGAAGTAACCATTAAAATGCTTGAGGACGCCGTTGAGAAAAACCCCGACGCCAGCGGTTTCATATTTGATGGTTTCCCTAGAACTGCCGCGCAGGCCGAAGCTTTAGATAATCTTCTCACGGCAAAAAACATGAAGGTAGATGCGACTATCGCCCTTGAAGCCAATGACGAGGTTTTAATACAGCGTCTCTTGGAACGGGGTAAGGTAAGCGGTCGCTCAGATGATCAAGATGAAGCCAAAATTCGCAATCGTTTTGATGAATACAATACGAAGACGGCTCCTCTTAAAGATTATTACGAGGCCCAGGGAAAATTTCACAGTGTTAACGGTATAGGGGCTATAGATGAAGTGACCCATCGTTTGGGAAAAGTTATCGAAGAGCTTTGAAGGGCGTACTTTAGAAAGACCTTCCGTTTTATAGGAAAGACGTCCGGCCGGTAGAGAGCACAGGCGGTTCAAATTAATTATACCATGGTATACGTAAGAAAGAGGGTCCAATTTACACTTTCTACATTGCTTTTTGCTTTCTTGCAGTGGGGTATGCTATATTCTCAAGGTCATGAAAAGGTCTATTTTACCACAGGCTTAAAGATCGGTGAGGTGACCGATACCAGCGCGGTTATTTTGACTCGCCTTTGCGCAGTGGAAGAGCCAAATCCGATTGTTCATAGACAAAAGGAACCTCCGTTTCGAGAACCGATCAACTTTGACGACACTATGCCCGTTGTACAAATGGATGGGGGAGTACCAGGTGCTTTCGGGGAAGTTAAAATGGAACTGATCTCGAATAGTGACACTATTTCAAGAGGCTGGACGTATGTGTCTTCCTATAAAGACTACACCATTAAAAATGTATTTCATGGTTTAAGGCCTTACACCAAATACAAACTGGTACTTTCTGGACGTAAAAACGAAAATGCCCCGGTAACAAAAATCAGGGGTGAATTTCGAACGGCACCAAAGGCTCAAGAAATCGTTCCCGTATTTTTTACATCGTCTACCTGTCAATATTTTTGGGATTACGACGACCCTCTCAGAGGATTTAAGGTGTATGATCAGATGAGAAATTTAAACCCCGATTTCCATTGCCAGACGGGGGACTATGTCTATTATGACAAACCCGGCCCAATGGCTACTACCGTAAGTTTAGCGCGGCATAAATGGCATGCCATCAATGCATGGTCCTCACTTGTAGATTTTTACGCACATACCCCGTTATTTATTCAAAAAGATGATCACGATGTGACTAAAGATGACGCCACCCCATTTAGTACACCGTTCGGTGAGATTACCTTTGATGACGGTATTGCCATTTGGAAAGAGCAGACCCCTACCTATGAAAATAGGCCGTATAGAACTTTACGTTATGGTCAAGATTTGGAAATTTGGTTCGTTGAAGGACGCCTTTATAGAAATACTGATAACAGCGGCGAACCCCAAGGTTCGATTTGGGGCGATGAACAGAAGAAATGGTTTGTCAAATCCGTAGCGGACTCTGATGCTACATTCAAAATATTGATGTCTCCCACTCCAGTGGTCGGTCCGGACCGTGATGCAAAAAGGGATAACCATGCAAATTCAACATACGAGGAAGAAGGTAGGTGGCTTCGTAATTTCATCGCCGCTCAGAAAAATATGTATATTGTTAATGGCGACAGACACTGGCAATATGTTTCGAAGGACTCGTCAACCGGAGTGCTTGAATTTAGTCAAGGCCCTTCAAGTGATGCACACGCCCAAGGATGGAAAGTGGGCGATGTACGGCCGGAGCATGAATTTTTAAGGGTCATGGGAGGGTTTTTGGCAGTAAAGGTGGAACGCGTGCACGCTATCGCGCAAATCGCTTTTATCCATTATGATGTCAACGGCAATCAAGTGCATAGAAAGGTCATTTTATCTAAATAGGATTGTGCTACAAACCCTTTTAAGAAAGCACCATGCCTATCGTGAATTCCGTACTTTTGTGGTTTAATCTATAGTGTTAAACTCATTTTCATGACCGAAGGTAATTTTGTTGACTATGTTAAAGTACAAGCCCAATCAGGGAATGGCGGTAAGGGCTCGACTCACTTGCACCGTGAGAAGTATGTAGCCAAAGGAGGACCTGATGGTGGCGATGGGGGGCGCGGTGGCCACGTTATCGTTCGGGGAAACGAAAATCTTTGGACCTTGGTGAGTTTTAAGTTCAAAAAACACTTCAAAGCAGGTCATGGAGAGCACGGTGGGAAACAAAGAAGTAGCGGTGCTGACGGTGAGGACGTGTATATGGATGTTCCTCTAGGTACGGTTGTCAAGGATGCCGAAACCAAAGAGACGCTTTTTGAAATTACTGAAAACGGCGAAGAGAAAATCTTGGTAAAAGGAGGTATTGGCGGACGTGGTAACTGGCACTTCAAAAGTAGTACCAATCAGACCCCACGCTATGCCCAACCTGGAATATCGGGCGAGGATATCGAAGTTATTTTAGAATTGAAGGTTTTGGCCGATGTGGGCTTGGTAGGCTTCCCAAATGCGGGAAAGTCAACCCTACTTTCAGTTATAACATCCGCTAAACCCAAAATTGCCGATTATGAGTTTACCACACTAAAGCCCAATTTAGGGATTGTTCAACATCGCGATTTTCAAAGTTTTGTAATGGCCGATATTCCCGGTATTATCGAAGGAGCCGCTGAAGGCAAAGGACTCGGGCATTACTTTTTGCGACATATCGAACGCAATGCGACCCTTTTGTTCCTGATACCGGCCGATAGTAACGATATCAGTAAGGAATATGACATTTTGTTAGATGAGCTTCGTAGATATAATCCTGAACTTTTAGATAAGGAACGTTTGGTTGCAATTTCAAAAAGTGATATGCTCGACGAAGAGCTTATGAACGAAATGAGAACGGAATTGGATGAAGATTTTAAAGATGTTCCTTATATGTTCATCTCTTCCGTGGCTCAACTGGGGATTACCGAACTTAAAGACAGGCTTTGGGCTATGCTAAACAATTGATAAAAAGATATATCGGCTTTAAACGGGCTTTTTTGTGTTTTAATAACACCACTTTTAACCGATGCACTTTCTCCTTCTAAGGCGGTAGTTTCTTTTTTAACATAGCGCATTGTAGTATCGAATACGTAGTCGATGAGTTTCATCCAGATGGAGCTCCAAAATCTGGTTATACAACTGTAATTGAATTGTAGTTATGAGGTATTCAGTAAAGCTCTTCGTACTTTTTACTTTGCTCTCATGTAGTAGCGTTCGCGTTAACTATGATTATGAAGAGGCTGCCGATTTTTCGAATTATCACACATATAATTATTATTCTGATATGAATACTGGCCTTAGTGAACTTGATACAAGGCGTCTACTCACCTCGCTCGACGGGCAAATGAAATTAAAAGGGATACGCTTTTCGGAAGACCCCGATTTCTTGATCAATATCGAAAGTCGATTGATTCCATCCCCGAATAGTACCTCGATCGGATTGGGAGTTGGGGGGACAGGTAGAAACGTTGGGGGTGGTATCTCCGTGGGTATTCCTGTTGGACAGAGCAATATAGAAAGACAAATTTTCTTCGACTTAATAGATAGTCATAGTAATGCCTTGTTCTGGCAGGCGGTCAGCGAGGATTCTTTTAAGGAAAATATATCACCTGAAAAGCGGGAAGAACACCTGCAAGCATTGGTGGCTAAAGTATTCTCTAAATATCCTCCCAAATAAGCTTAGGTATTCAAGCCTTTCCATCTGTTATATACGTAAATTCACCCTCTTTGGTAAGAATACTTCTCTATCGAATAATTTTTATTTGTAGGTACCCCATTATTCAATATTTTCGAACAACCATTGAAGAAAAACCTACATTTCGAGTATTGAAAAGCCTGCTTTCCTTTTTGACTTTTCGGTGCCTACCTTTCTTCTTTGGATATTAATAGCCACTATACAAACCTTTTAAGAAATTGTCTTCATGGCCAGGCGCGCCCTTTATTATGTTGAAAACTATAAGATAGAAGTTATCAAAACTTTTTTTGGAAAGGAAAAAGTACTTCTGAATGGGAAAAAAGTCTCCGAAAAACGCATCGGTACGGGAGTGGAGCATATCTTCTCTATTGACAAGAACAACTATAAGATAGTTCCGCGAGAGGCAACTAGCGCTAAAAGAATGAATGCCTATGAAATTAGAAAGAACGGAAACCCAATGGCCCTGATGAACGCGGTAAGCACTAATTCACTTCAAATGTTTTTACTGATTATTACGATTGGGCTGGGTTGTGGTTTTCTTTTTGGTATGATACTCTATAAAATGTTCTTTCCGGTTTCGGTTTAAAGCTTTTTATCGTTGGATAATTCTTTCTTCAATTTCCATTCTTACCGTTTTTCGAACCAAGGTATGATTCCTGAGCATTGTCAATTTCTTTTTACCCTTACCACGTAGGTTGCTACGATTTTGTTATCGACTTTCAGATGAACGTCATATCGGCCGGTTCGATCAAAAGTATATCTCATAGTGAGGATATTTTTATCTTTTTCTATTGAAGGTTTTACGGTTCGGTTGGCTTTGCCGCTATTTAGAACAAGGTCTATAGTATTCACTTCGAGATGGTCTGGTATATGAAATGAAAAGATCACATTATTATTCTTTGCGGTTTCCAGATGCATCTTTTCCGGGAAAACAGGAATGATAGTGGAGGTAAAGGCTTCTTTATATACCAAGGGACCCTTTATAAATGCATCGAAGGTCGGAGGATGTGGCAAAAAAGTCAGTTCTGTATTCAAAGGATAGTGGTTCTTCACAAACAAAAGGGGATCTGCCAAGAAATAACCATCATGGTACTCGCCTTGAAATTCGGGCGTGTAATCTTCAATCTTTATGGAGCCGGCCGACCATGTGGCATCACACAAATACCATTTATCATTTAAGAATACCGCATTCCAAGAATGATTTGGAGTACTTTGACTATTCAAACGAACCGCAGCGGTACGGCCAAAACCATTGATGATCTTACAATTGATATTCGCGAGCCCTGCCATTTCACGGGTCAAATACGCATAACCCGTACAGGCCGTCTTTCTATGTTCGATCAATTTCTGGAAGACTTTTGGAGTGAAACCATCGTTCCATTGCTTATAGGCATCCCAGTTCTCGGCATATTTTTTACGTTTTTTACTAGTGGTAATATAACCGTGATAGTCGTTTTCGATATTAGTGCATATCCAGGTATATATGGCCCTAAATCTCTCGACCTCGGTGTTGAGTTTTGAGGTGAGGTTATAGGTCAATAAGGGAAGATTTTTGAGGCTTGCTCCCCGATAGACCATGGCGATACTATCCGCTTTTTCAAAATCGACGGTATAGAAATCGGAGCGTTGGCCAAAGGCCATTGCTCCGAATAAAAATATAAGGCAAATGATACCTCTCATTACCTAAAGAGTGCTACAAACTTTTGAAAGATGTTGCGCTTAGATTTATAGGTTCCTTCTACGGAAACCTCGCCCATAAGCTCGATATCACTGCTTTCGAATTTTATAGTAATATCTATGGTGTCATTTTCACTTTGGGCTATCCGATACGATTTTGTATCGTATCCGAGGTAATTGAAAACAAGTATATCTCCTACCTTCAAGGCTTTCGGAAATTCGAACTTTCCCTCCAAATCGGTCGATACACCGATATCAGATCCTTTTAAAACGACAGAAACTCCTGGTAAGGGTAGGTTGTCTTCGTCGATGACTTTTCCCTTAACGATGTACGTCTCATAGAACTGATGTGGAGCAAATTCAATATTTCCAGAAGACGTGACCTGCGCTGGCCATTTTGAAATTATGCTTGGGCTTTCAAGGGCCTGCACAGAAGTAGAAGCACTTATGGTCAAAACCGCAAAGCATAAAGAGCCTATCCGAGTCGGCCAAAAGTTGCTTTCGTTGGTGACTCCTACGGATACATTTGCCGACTCTAATTGATTACGTTTAAAACGGCCACATATAGTATGGGTTTTGCTACTAACTTTCTGGGTTATCATGGTTTTTGACATCATGCTAAAATCTATAACTTCTTTTTGGCATTGGGGACAAAGCCCTCCTTTTTTCGTTCTTTTAAAGGTATCAAATTTTTCAGAACAAGGGTTTTTAATAGTAATACGTACTGCTTTTTCCATAAGGCATCGGTTTATTAGTTAATACCTAAACTATCATTTATCGATGTTTCAAAAAATTTGTATTGAGTGAAGCACCCTTGTCGTTGGGTTACTATGTGGTTTCGATGAGTTTGGCCATGTTTAGAATTTAAAAAAAACCGATGCTCAAGGGAGATTTTCTAAGATCAATTGCCTACCAGTACTTTTTCTCCTTCGGAGTGGCTATTGAATTCAGGGGCATACATGTTTTCGATGGTAGTAATACCATTGCTGAAGGCTCCGGCGTTGTTCACTCGTAGGTCATATTCGAAAACGTAAACCCCTTTAGGCAAATAATCGAAAAAGAAATGGGTGCTGGCATCTTTGGTACTCTCATAATAGCCCAAACCATCTTGCCATTTATATTGCGACAAAACGTTTACCGGTTCAAAGCCTGCCGCTCGCATATCTTTCATATGGATGTATTCCATATCGCGGTCGGAGCGGATTTCGATTCTAACTCTAACCAAATCACCCACTTTTAGTGTGGTACGGGAAGTAATTTCGGTGATTTTTTCGCCGGTATCGGTATTCTTTTTTAAAAAAAGATTTTTCTTCAGTTGTAAGGGTGTTTCTGAGGATGTTATCTTATCCATATCTTCAAAGTATTGCCAATACAGAGCGCCCCATGCCATGCCTTTTCCCTTTTGTGTCAATTGAACGGTAGCCATGGTCGGCTTTATATCTTTCGGTCCCCAAGAGGTTTTAAAATAGCCCGTTCCAGCCTCCACCTTTACATTTTCGAGTTCGGAAGGTTCGATTTTTTTTCCTCCGACCAAAACATCAACAGCTTCGGTAAAGGAGAGCCAGTCGCTTCCTTGAAGCAATAAGGCATAAATCGCTTCGGTGGTCGCTTTGGTAGTTTTCCAATGTGAAGTCTGCTTGTTTTTCAATAGCCAGATTTTAAGGTTATCGATGGTTTCGATGTCGTTTTGTATTTCTCCAAAGGCCTCTATCATTAAGGCTTGCGTCTCGATGGGTGCTTGGTGCCATTGCCAAGATGCCGTGTTTTCTTTCCAGTACATGCCAATTTCATCTGAAATGATACTGTTTTCTTTTAAAGAGCGCAAGATTTTGGTAGCGGTTTCGCGGTCGTTCATTCGATATAAGATCAGGGCCAACATACCTTTGGCATACAGTCCCTTCTTCATCCAGTACGTTTGGGCTTGGTTTTGATAGTATTTGGTAATTTCCTGAACTTTTTCGGAGGTTTTTATGTCCTTGAAAAAGCTACGCATATACAGATAATGGATCTGTGTCTGGCTCAAATGGTCCTCTTCGAGATTCGAACTATATTTTTTCATGCGGTCGTACTCGTTTGTGAATTCGGAGTCCAAGTAGGCTATCGCGTTTTGAATAATTTCTGTTTGGTCGCTAAGCACGGCCGAATTGATATTTAGCTTCTTCAAATGACCCAATCCGGCAACAACATGTTGGGTGATGAACCGATTGTCAGGTCCGCCCTTGAACCAAGCCCAAGCTCCGGAGGGCTTTTGGTTATTTTTTAGACTTAGTAGAGCGGATAGCCTTTCGTTTTTCATCTTGTTGAGGTCAAAAAGTAAGGCTATTCGTTTTTTCTGTTCGGCTTCCGATTCGGCATCGCGCAACCACGGGGTTTCTTGAATAAGCAGCGATTTCAGTTCCTCGTTCTTTTCGAGATTACTTATCAAGGCGTCAGAATTGGCCCATTGTTCAAATACCTGTTGTATTCGCGGGTTTGAATTCGCAATATGGGTTGCCAAAGTATTGCTGTAATACCGTGCAAAGATTTGCTCGTTGCAATCGTAGGGGTACTCCATCAAATAAGGTAGAGCCTGAACCGCGTACCAAGCGGGGTTGGTAGTAATTTCTAAGGTCAATTGGTGATGATTGAGCGTATGTGAAGACATATCTTTCAACTTATCCAACGTAAATGTCTTGGTCTGATCGCTTCGCACCCATATGGGAAGGGTCTCGGTGACCAACATGCGGTTGGTCAACACCGGCAGCAGGTTTTGTTCCCCATCACTGAATTCACCGGCCTTGGCCACTATCTTGTATTGAAGTGCCCTCAGGTCTTTCGGTATGTGCAATCGCCAGGAGACTTGGGTGTTGCCCATGGCATCTATCGAGAATTCTTTTTGGAGACCCTGCCCCGTAATTAGTAGCGCTCCAACATCCTCTCCTGTCAAGCCATTTTCGAGCATCAGTTGGGCGGTGCCTGAAAGGGATTTTGTGGTCAGGTTGCTAATTTTGCTACTGATAGTAATTTCATCGCCTTCCCGTAAGAACCGCGGTACATTCGGTACTATCATCAATTCTTTTTGGGTCACCGAGGTAAACGTAGATACTGCACTTTCGAGACTTTTGGTGTAAGCCAATAATTGTAGTTTCCATTCGGTGAGGGCCTCGGGGGAAGTAAACGTAAATGACACGTTGCCCTCATTATCCGTCATTAGCTTGGGAAAAAAGAAAGCCGTTTCCTGTAGATTTTTTCGAACCTGTATGTCCTCGAAACCGTTTTTATTTTTTAGGGCTTCGGTGCTTTTATCTTCCACTTCCAGAACTTCTACGCCGGCCAGATTACCTTGTAGGCTTTCTTCGGCAACTTCATCTTTGTTGACTTCCATATCCATGGAAGCGGCATTAGCCATGGGTGCGGCTTGTTTTCTTACGAGTCCCGTCGACTGAAAGCGAATGGGCTGTCTTCCAAAATAGAATCCGAACCAATTGAACGAATCATAAAGTTGGGGTTTAATACTATAAGATTCGGGATCTTGATAGGTTCTAAACGATTCGATGCCGAAACTATTTTGGGCATGGCTAAAGAAGCTTGAATAATAGTTTGCCCTGAAAAGGGGTTCGAAACTGTAGACATGCGGGCGAAATGCATCTAATGAAGTGTCGTACATGCTGGCCAATAATTCGGCCGTAACCTTTTCGCCTTTAGGGCCCTTAACCTTGAAGGCCCAGGTTTCCTCCTCACCAGGCCGTAATTTATCGCGAAAGGTCATGGTCTCGATGTGAAGTTTCGATGTAGGGTAGGGGACCGAAATGGACAGCGAGCCCGATTGAAAAGAATTAAAAGCCGAAAAACTATAATGTACGGAGAAACCACCGAGGTCGTTTTCTGTAACTGGAATTTTCAGGGTTTTGACGTTCTCGCTTAGATAAACGATCCGGGCTTCAGTAATCTGTTTATTTTTCTCTGTGATCACGGTGACATACAGGTTTTTGGCGGCAGAAGACAGGGTTACTTCAACCTTATCACCGATATCATAGCGTTCTTTGTCCGTTGTAATTTGAAATAATTGGTTGTCGGCAATTCGGGTGTCGTTATCCCCATATAAGGTGACTAGCGCCTTTTCGATAATCTTTTGGCCGAATTTATCCGCGGTTTCCACTACTATCAAATATTTTCCGGAGTCCCATTTCTTAAGGTTCTGCAATTCGATTTTTGTTGAATTCTGGGTATCGAAATCACGTTGCCATATCAATTTTTCTTTTCCCCAGCTAGCCACGTTATCCTCTTGGTCAAAAGCATCATGAGGGAACAGGGCCTTGAATTCTTTTTCAGGCCACCCTTTATAATCGGGCGAGGGCCATGGTCTTTGACGCAATACATAATCCGGCGCCTTTAGTTTGAACATTTTTAGTGTACCGCGAGCGGGAACAAATTGTCCGTTAAGATTTCTAGTATTGACTTCAACGATATGGCTCGTTTTGGTTTTATCGATCCTGTCCGGTACGTTAATAGACGCCTTTAGTGTATGATAACCCACGTTAATAATAGTGGAGGTACTATGGGTCTCACCATTAATGTCCGTCACATCGGCTATAATTTCATACTGGAATGTCGGTAGATTCTCTTTGGATACACTTTTGTCGGGAATGGCCTTAAAGGTAATTTCATAGCCCCCCGAGTCGTCGGTTTTCGTTTTGCCATAGGCAATTTCTTGGGGACTTCCCTGAAAAGCGGAAGGGCGCCAGTCATACCACCATGGGAAGATAACAACTCTTCTCACGCGGTAGCTGACACTTGCATTGCTTATTGCACTGCCGGCATATCCCATGGCATTTCCATGTTCTGTAATACTATCCCCAATTTTATAGCCTTCCTTAACAGGTTCGAAAGTAGTAGCAAACTTTGGTCTTTTATATTCCTCTACCGAAAAACTGGAATAGCCGTGCAAGGCTAGTTCTTTGGCACTTGCCTGTATTGAAAAGTTCCCGGAAAGACCAGCTCGGGGTACAATAAATTCGCCAGAAAACGACCCATAGGCATTGGTTGTAAATTTTTGGGATGAAATGACCTGTCCGTTAACATCGTGAAGCGCAACAAGTACTTCGGTGTCGTCTAAAATGCTAGAGGTCCTATTTGTTTTCTGAATCGCTATGCCCTTGAAATAAACCGTTTGTCCTGGTCTATATATGCTACGGTCAGTAAACAAAAAACAGGAATATTCGATTTTTGTAGGTGCTTTGTCGTAACGTTGGTTCACATAATAGTTTTCAAAATAAGCGCTTTCATCCCCATTTGATACCTCGACGGAAACATCGCTCCAATTGGCCTCTGGAAGCGGTATGGAAACCTGTCCCATATCATCGGAAATCATTTTTTTGCTTACGTAGGGCTTATTGTAATTTTTGAGATAACTAAAGTTGAGAATCGCACCGGGCACCGGCGCTCCATCTCGACGGTCTACCACTTGAAAATTATAACGTGATTCGGTTTGAGTGGCGATTAGGGCCATATTAGTAACCTGCAATTGGCCGAAAGCAAAGGTATTTGCCGATGCTTTTCCTTTTGTGCTATCTAGTGGTGTGGCCAATATCAGATATTGGCCGTTGGGTAATTTGGGTACCTGAATTTCGGTACGGTGATTTTGATAGTCATTTTCATCTTTTAATTCGGCAGCCCAGTTGGTCACGGTGGGCAGGGTCTCAATAAAGGCCAATTGTTTGGAAGGAGGATAGGTTTTCATCAGTTGTTTCCACTGGTCGGGAGTGATCTCATAGGCTATCAGCTGAAGTTTCGAATGATTCTTGTAACTGACCAGCATACGGGAAACCGTGTTGGTCGGAACAAAATTTTCAACCTTGACTTCTATACTTGGAGCAAGAATTTCCGATTTTAGGGCCATGCATTTATTTGCGGCTCGGCTATTGGGAAATCGTGCTATGACCGATTCGCAAAGCTGCAAGGCTTCTCTTTGTTTCCATTGATTTTGCTCGTTGGTTTGAGGGTCATACGTATTCCCTTGTTGATGAAAAAGTCGTGCAATTTCGTATTCATAGAGTCCCGATACCTCATTGTGCCTCAAATTTTTGGCAGAGTTATGAAGTGTTTCGAGCAATCGATCGTCTTTGTCCTCAAAAACCGCATTTTGATGGGTGTAGTTGAGCCTATCGATATCCACGTCGACAAATGCCTCTAATTGAGGGTCGGAAAAATGAAACTGCAAAAGCTTTTGGTAGGTAAGCAGCGCTTTTGATTGTAGTAGGTTCTCATCTTGGGCAGGAAGATTGAGTTGGATGAAATCGTAGGCTTCACACAAATATTTGGGATCATCGATTTCAAACCTATCGGAAGGCTGGTTGACTGATGTTTCCTCGGTTTTGTAAAAGGTAAGGGCATTATGGGCCAAAATGTCGAACAGGGTAGGGCGGAAGTCTTCCGAATTAGGCTGTTGTGTTAGAATGTTACGGAAACTGTCCAAGTTCTGTTCCTGCAATCTTTTTGGATGGTCCAAAGAAGCCTCGAAATGTTCATTGATTTTATGAAAAAGCGAAGTGAGGTCCCAGGTTCGAAAATCGGCTGAATCGATAAGTGTGGTCGTGGCCGTACGCTGGTAGAATTGATGACGATGCTGTTGGAAGTATTGCCAATACAGATTGGCCAAATAACTTTCCAAAACATTTTTGACAGGAAATTCCGCTTTTTCGATTTCCATCCTAAAATCATGGATAATTTTGAGCTGGGCATCCTCCTCTAAAGTCATGCTATATTTTGATGTATATAGTAAGGCTTTGATCTTTTGTTCAGGGTTCTTTTCGCGATGTGCTTTCTCGGAAATAGTTTGAACAATTTTAAGCGCTGATTTGGTGAGGGCTTCTCGCTCTAACTTTTGAACTTTCTGCCATAAGACCTCATAGGCATCATCATTTTGCTGTGTCAGCGCTACGAGAGGAAAGAGCAGTACCATTAATAGTGTGTGAATTTTTGGCATATTCGTTACTTTACGGAACAAAGATTTACAAAACCTGTGCCATCTCATATTAAAATAGAGGGAACTGTGCTTTTGGATGAGTAAACATAACACATAATCAAGGGTAAATAAACCAGTATCCTTGCTTATTCTTTTGAATCAAAATTTGAATCAATAGAAGCTATCGGGAATTAAAGTAGATTTTATTTTGGCTCCTAATTTCATTCAAAAACCGATAGTATGGAAAGTGGGCCAACCTCGCTTAAATTGACTTTAGTTTTGCTTTTTTTTCTGGTCGCTTTATTGATGATAGCGTCCTATACCGCTTAGATATTTTATAGTCCTGCCCTTTACAGGCTTTTCAAAAGGCCCCCGTCAATGGGAATTTGTGTACCTGTGATATAGGCCGCTTTTTCAGAGGCTAAAAATGCGGTCAAATACCCGTATTCCTCCGGTTTACCGATTCTTTTCACCGGCACTTTAGACTCCATATCGGAACGTACATCTTCTTGGGGAATGCCCAGTTGTTCCGCTTTTTTAGCATTTAATTGAGCTATACGATCGGTATCGAAATAACCGGTCAAAATGCTGTTGACCGTTATTCCTGAGGGGCCTACATCGGTAGCCAGCGATTTGGCCCAAGTAACAACGGCTGCCCTCAAGGTATTCGATAGCGCCAAGTAAGACAATGGCTCTTTTACGGAGACGGATGCCACATTAATAATACGTCCCCATTTATTTTTTATCATTTGATCTAAAGCCAGTTCGGTAGTGCGTACGGTTGTCTTAAAAAGTAGATCAAAAGCTTCTTGGTAATCGACCAACCCTTTTTCAAGTGTATTGCCTGCCGAGGGCCCTTGGGTATTATTCACTAGAATATCGACGGAATTATGCGTGAAATATTCTGTGATACTATCCTGATATGCCCTGAAATCTGAAAAATCGACCACCAAGTATTGGTGTTTTTGGCCCTGATCGGTAGGTAAATAGGAGACAATTTTTTGTAACTTACTGGCACTGTGTGATGTTAGTGTTACGCTGGCACCACTTTCAGCCAACTGTATCGCTACCGCTTTGCCGATACCACCACTACTGCCGCCGACCAATGCTTTTTTCCCTTTTAGGCTTATATTCATTTTTAAGTAAAAAAGATTTAAGTCCTTACAGAAAGGACACTGATTTAATATTCTATTATTTGTAGGCTTCCCTGACTGGACTAAATACGTCCATTAGTTTACAGGCGGTCAAAGCCTTGCCGCTATGTACGGCATGCGGGGGAATAACTACAAGGTCGTTCGCGACATGAATATTTGTATTTCCATTCACGGTAAATTCGAACCTGCCTTTTAATACATGCATTATCTGTTCGTTCATATGGGAATGTTCAGGAACTACGGCTCCTTCTTCGACTTCCCAAAAAGCTATCGACATATGTTCCGCATGAACGAGCTTAGCGTGGTAGCCCGGCATTATTTCTTTTGATGGAATGGAATCAAGGTTAAAATTCATGAAAGCATTTAAAACACTAAGATAGAGATATGATCTCTAAATAAAAAGGTAGAAATAAGCAATGCTTCGAAAACTATCGTCCTTAGTTGGTGAGGGAAGTCTGAATGGATCTATCGATTTTATCAAATCTATAATTCGGATTCCGAGACCGTACACTGATCATGAAAAATGGCATCGTCAGGCTACTTGACTTCATGATTTGAAAAGCTTTCGTAGCAATGTATATCTTTGCTGAAAATACGAACCTGATGCAAATTCATTTTATAGCCATTGGCGGTAGTGCGATGCACAATTTAGCCTTGGCCTTGCAATACAAGGGATATACTATCACTGGAAGTGATGATGTGATCTTTGAGCCTTCACGATCTAGATTGAAGGCTAAAAATCTGTTACCACAGGCTTTCGGATGGTTTCCCGATAAAATTCACACCGGTCTCGATGCCGTGATATTGGGTATGCATGCCAAGCCCGATAACCCCGAGTTATTAAGGGCTCAACACTTAGGGGTGCCCATTTTTTCCTATCCGGAATTCCTTTACGAGCAATCGAAGAATAAAACACGTGTAGTTATTGGCGGTAGCCATGGAAAAACTACGATTACCTCTATGATCTTACATGTATTGAAGTATCATGAGCGTGAGGTCGATTATATGGTAGGGGCACAGCTTGAAGGTTTTGAGAGAATGGTGCATTTGACCGACGACAACGACTTTATTGTACTGGAGGGCGATGAATACTTGTCCTCCGCCATCGATAGAAGGCCCAAGTTTCATCTCTACAGGCCTAATATTGCATTGCTTAGTGGGATTGCATGGGACCATATCAATGTATTCCCAACGTTCGATAATTATTTGGAACAGTTCCGAATTTTTGTAGATGGCATCGTAAAAGGAGGTAGTATCACCTACAATGCCGAAGACCCTAATGTCAAGAAAGTAGTCGAGGCATCTGAGAATCCCATTAGAAAATTGCCCTATGTCACTCCCGAATATGAGATAGTCGATGGCCAAACACTTTTGAAAACCCCGGAAGGCCCAATGCCGATAGAGGTATTCGGGCAACATAATCTAAGCAATCTCGCCGGTGCCAAATGGATTTGTCAGAATATGGGGATCGATGAAGATGATTTTTATGAAGCTATAGCCACATTCAAAGGAGCCTCTAAACGGTTGGAAAAAGTAATCGAAACCAGAGCATCAGTGGCCTATAAAGACTTCGCCCATGCCCCAAGCAAGGTGGCCGCTACCACAAAAGCAGTGAAAGAACAGTATCCGGACAGAAAATTGATTGCATGCCTCGAATTGCATACCTATAGTAGTTTCAACCCTGAATTCCTTAGAGAATACAAGGGAGCGCTTGAGGCTGCGGACGAAGCTGTGGTTTTTTATCTCCCCGAATCGGTGGCTATCAAAAAATTGTCACCGGTCACTGCCGACCAAATCTCAAAAGCTTTTGGCCGTAACGACCTTCAGATTTTTACCGAGGCAAAAACCTTCCATGATTTTATTTTTAACAAAGATTACGATAAATCGGTTTTATTGCTCATGAGTTCGGGTGACTATGGAGGATTGGATTTTGAAAAAATGAAGTTGGAATTGTTCGCTTAGAATCAAAGCACGATCCAAAGGTCCGAGCTTTCAGATTTTAGTGCAATATTTCGATGGAGTGAGTCAATATCTGATTTTTAAAGAAAAATCCGGGTAAGAGCCAATCGCTATACCAATGGCCGGGACCTTCATGGTCATCTGAATGGCAACCCATAGTCGGACGACGTGCGAAAGTAGATGACGAAGTCTAGCTTCCCCTGAAAGGGTATTCCTCTAAAATATCGCTGCCTACAAAATACAGCTCGCCTCCCTTTACCCCCTAAATTTCTTTAGTATCTTTAACATATGTACGAAAAATCAACTTCCTTTTCTATTAAGAATTGGGCCGATGATGATAAGCCCAGGGAAAAATTGGCCCAAAAAGGAAGGTCTGCCCTTAGCGATGCCGAACTCATTGCTATTCTTATAGGGTCTGGAAGCAAGGAAGAAAGCGCAGTAGAATTAGCTAAGCGTATATTGGCATCTGTAGATAATAACCTTAACAGTTTGGGCAGGTTAACGATAAAACAATTAATGCAGTTTAAAGGTATCGGCGAGGCCAAGGCCATTACGATTGCGGCTGCCTTGGAAATGGGACGGAGGCGAAGAGGTGAAGATGTACAGAAAACAACCAAAATAAGCTGTAGCAAAGATGTTTTTGACCTATTGCACCCCAGTATTGGTGAATTAACTCATGAAGAATTCTGGATTATTTATCTAAATAATGCTAACAAGGTCTTGAACAGTGTGCAATTGAGCAAAGGCGGTTTGAGGGGCACCCTTGTCGATGTTCGAATCGTGATGCGTAAGGCACTCGAATTGGGTGCTGTGGGTTTGGTGCTGGCGCACAACCACCCTTCCGGCACATTAAAGCCAAGCCAAGCAGATAAAGAGGTGACCCGAAAGTTGAAAGAGGCAGGCCTGTCTTTAGATATAAAAGTTTTAGACCATTTGATCATAACCCAAAAGGAATATTTTAGTTTTGCCGATAAGGGAATTCTTTGAACCGATTTGAATTTTACAAATGTGTTTAAGATTCGCAAGTCAACGTATGCCTGCCCGATAGGCTTCAACAAAAGCTCGGGTATTGATAACTGTATGTTTTTATTCAACTTTGTTTTCTATGCTACTTATATATACCCATAAAATAACACCGCGTTTTACGTTTACAATGAAGCAAATGTTCACGCGGATTTTGGGTATCGATGTCAGGTTCTGCACCGAAGTGGAAGACTTTATTAAACATTCAGGACCAAAAATAACCTATACCAAACAACCCTTGCAAAATGAGTTTTTTGTAAGAAGCAACGATTTGCTGTTTGAACAGGGAGTTAATGATCTTGAAATTACACCTGCGGACTGGGAAGGTGTTCCCTGTTTTTTTAAGGCCGGGGAGCGTAGTAATTTGCCTTTCGATATTTTTTCGGCCAGCTTTTTTCTTTTGAGTCGTTATGAAGAGTATTTGCCACATGTAAAGGATGAGCATGGAAGGTTTCCTCCCAAAGACAGTTTGGCGTATCGCCATAAATTTCTCAAGCTGCCCGTAGTTGATATTTGGGCCTATAAGCTACTGGACAAACTGAAAGACCGTTTTCCAGATCTCGAAGCCAAATCGAAGAACTATCGCTATACTTCCGTGATAGATGTTACGACCTCGCATAGTTTTGCCCACCGGGGACTGTTCAGGAGCGTGGCAGGGCTTTTCTATGATTTGGCAACCTTAAAATTCAGAAGAGTGGTGCAACGGGTACAGGTTTGGTTCGATTCTAGAAAAGATCCCTACGATAATTTTTCGCACCTTATCGACCTTCATAAAAGATATAAGGTGAATAGCATGTTTTTCTTCCAATTCGCCTCTTATTCTACGTACGATAAGAATGTCTCGACCAATAATAACAAATTCAGATTTCTTATCAAGTCCATTGCCGATTATAGTAAGGTAGCCCTAGCGGCTTCCTACAGTTCTTTTAATGATTTGGAGCTTCTCAAAAAGGAAAAGAAAAAGTTGACGGGTGTAATCAATAGGTCGATCGATTCGGCCCGCATGAGGTACAATCGGGTCGATATTCCGCATACGTATAGAAATCTTATGGATGCCGAGTTTTCATATGATTATAGTATGGGATACACCCATGAAATCGGATTTAGGGCGGGTACATGCACTCCTTTTTATTTCTATGATATTCCCCTTGAAATACAGCAACCAATCCAAATTTCCCCATTTGCCATTCATGATTACGCTTTTCTAAACCATAAAAGTAAAGCTGAAATTGTTCAGATTATCGATGTGTTGTACCAACGAATTAAAGACGTGGAAGGGCAATTTATCACCGTATTTTCGAACGAACTTTTGGGCGGTTCACATAAGGTAGACTGGCAAGATTTGTACACCACGGTTTTAAAGAATTATAATGTTTAAGAATATCGTAAGGGACGTATTTTTTGATTTAGATCATACGCTTTGGGATTTCGAGCGAAATTCGGCGTTGACGTTTGAAAAAATTTTATCGGAGAATGACATAGCTGTCGATCTTCCTGATTTTTTGGAGGTCTACGTCCCCGCCAATCTAGACTTTTGGAAGCGTTACCGCGAGGGAAAGATCACCAAAGAGAAGCTACGCTATCAGCGATTAAAGACTGTTTTCGATGAGTTGGGTTATCCGGTCTCCGATACGGTCATTTTTAAACTTTCCGAAGAATATATCGCCCATCTATCCTCTTACACCCATTTGTTTCCCAATACGGTGGCCATATTGAATTATTTACGACCAAAATACAGGCTTCATATCATCACCAACGGATTCGAAGAAGTACAAAATAGGAAGCTGAAGAACTCGAAGATTCATTCGTATTTCCATCAAATCATCAATTCTGAAATGGCAGGGGTGAAGAAACCAGACCCCAAGATCTTCGAACTGGCGCTCCATATGGCCAAAACCAAACCCGAGCTTTCCCTTATGATAGGCGACAGCCTGGAAGCCGACATTTTGGGTGCCAAAGCAGTTGGTTTTCATACGTTGCATTTCAACGCCCATAATGACCCGCACCACGAATTTTGCCAAATGATTCATGATTTGAACGAAATAAAAACCTATTTATAGAGTTATATAGGTGTTAGCTGTTCCACCATAATTTTAAGGGGAATAAAGGTTTGGGAATGAAAGGAAGGTTTAAATTTCTTATGGGTTTCACTTTGTCTTTCATGATGATTTTATCATGCATAGAAGATCAAGATTTTGGGCAGTATGATGAAATTTCAGTGACGCCTACCGTAGAAGGTAGTATGCTTTACATTGAGGCCCCGGAATATTTGATCAATCAGAGTGATCCTTCGGATGTTATTTCAAGGAATTTTAATTTTGAGGCATTCAGCAACGATCTCTTTGCAGAGCGCGTGATAGATGGTACCATTACTTATATTATAGAAAATACGACCAGTAAGGAATTAAGGGTGATAGCAGAGCTTTTAGATGACAATGGTAATGTTCTTGATACTGAAATATTGCCTGTAGACCCGGCTCCAATGACTGAATATCAAAGAGATATATTTTACGGTAGTTCTGGGAAAAGTATCGATATCATTAAAAACACTTCGAGCATAAGGGTTACGGCTACTAATCTTGGCGACACAACAAGTACCTCCGATCTACCCGAACCAAAGGTTGTTTTAAAATCAAGCGGTAAATTCAGAGTCCGTTTAAAATGAGAATACCCATCATTCTTTTTGCGGTCCTTTTATGGGCAGGTCTCCACGTGCAAGCACAAAATAAGCAATTGCTGTACGATTTTGTGGAAATCCCGCAATCGGGTATGGTCAACCCTGGAGTAGAGACCGATTTTCAATGGTATACAGGCATTCCCATACTTTCTGGTATTTCATTTCAAGCAGCTTCTAGCGGAATTTCTGTCCATGATATTTTTGCTGATGACGGTCGTGATATCAACGATAAGATACGCGAGAAGGCCATTTATGGGATGACGCCTCTAGATGAATTGAGCGGCACCTATCAAATTGAACTCTTGAATATAGGTTTCAGGGGAAAGGATCCGGATTATTTTTACTCGCTCGGAATCTACAATGAAGGAGATGCGATTGGCTATTGGTTTCATGACTATGCAGTGCTGGGCTTTGAAGGTAATGCCGATAAGTTGAACCAAAGATTTCAATTGGATCACTTAAAGACGAGAGGTGAAATGGTCAATGTGTTTCATTTTGGGGTCAATAGACGCCTGAATAATTCTTTAACCGTTGGGGGAAGGGCGAAATTATATTCGAGCATATTTGATTTCAACTCCACAAAAAACAAAGGGTATTTTGTGACAAGGCCAGGGGAAAATAATGTTTACGCAAGCACCTTAGTGGCCGATATGCAGTTGAGAACCTCAGGGTTGGACGAGTTGAACGACGCTATCGATGATGGAACACTAGCGGGTACGATACTAAGAAGGGCATTCTTTGGCGGAAATTTGGGCCTTGGTTTTGATGTAGGCTTTACCTACCATTTAAACGAGCAGACCGTGGTAACCGGAAGTGTGTTAGACCTTGGATTTATTTACCATACGGGCGATGTACATAATTTTACACTGAACGGGGAAGCGACCGTTGAAGGTATAGAGGTTATTTTGCCTGGTGCAGCAAATGATCCAAATACAGATTTTTGGCAAGATTTGGTTGACGATGTAGAAGGATTTTTTCCATTTGAAAGAAATAGGTCCAGTTATATTTCCTTTCGACCTACCAAAGTATACGGATCCTTGAGATACGATTTCGGTGAGCCTTTAAGAAGTAGGGCCAATTGCGACTGTGGCCTCGGCACGACCAGAAACTCGATACGGGCAAAATACACAAATAGTATGGGGGGGCAATTGTATATGATTAACCGCCCCAGGGGTCCTCAAGCTGCCTTAACTGCATTTTATCAGAGAAGGTTTGGGAATTTTATGGCATTGAAATCTACGTATACCGTCGATAAATTTTCATTTACCAATATCGGTCTCGGTCTGAACTTGCAGACGGGCCCTATAAATTTATATGTAATGGCCGACAATCTATTGGGCTACAGCAATCTGGCAGATAGCCATTACACCTCTTTTCAGTTAGGATTAAATATCATATCTTGGGGCAAGAAGTGATGCGCACCCACCTTTGCTACTTTATTTTGGGGTTTGGCACGCTTTTTTCATCTTATATTCCATAAGATTTAAAATTTTAAAATTGTGAAGCATTTTTTTATCGTCCTGATAGTATTGATAGGTTTTAAGGGTATTGCCCAAGATCAATTGAATGATTATAAATATATCATCGTTCCAAAGAAGTTTGAAGAGTTCAAAAGGGTCAATCAATACCAAACCAGCACTTTGGTAAAACATCTTTTCACCAAGTCTGGGTTTACTGCTGTTTATAATGATGAACTTCCATCCGATCTGAACAATAACAGGTGTTTGGGCCTCATGGCCCATTTAGTTGACGATTCGTCACTGTTTACCACCAAAACTACATTGGTTTTGAAAGACTGCACAGGAAAGGAAGTATATGCAACAATGCAGGGAAAGAGTAAGGAGAAAGACTACAAGAATGCCTATAATGAGGCGTTGAGGGATGCTTTTAGCTCGCTAGAGACGGTCAATTATGCGTACAACGGAAAGGCCGGGGATAGCCGGCCGGTTTCGGTCAGCTTTGAAAATGATGTCAAAGACGCGGGCACTACGAATACGGAAGGTGCAGATCTGAAACCTTCAAAAAATCAGAATGCAATGGTAACGCAGCAGGCGACTCCTGAAAATCAAAGTTATGTTGACAAAAGACCAAAGCCGTCCGATTTTAAAAAGGCGGAACCTGGGCAGGTCGTAATAGCGCAACCGGCCATTCAACAAAGTCAGGACAAAACAACGTTGCCGGAATCTAAGGTGGTGGGGCGTCCGATACAAAGATCGAGGTTCAAGAGTGACATGGGTACCTTATATGCTCAAGAACTCGACAATGGGTATCAGTTGGTCGATAGTACTCCGAAAATTCGACTGAAAATATTCAAGAGTTCCAAACCTAATTTTTTTATGGCTGAAGGGGAGGGTCGAAAGGGCGTGCTCTATCAAAAAGACGACAAATGGCTTTTTGAATATTATTCCGGAGATGAACTTATTACCGAAGAGTTGAACATAAAATTTTAGAGTCGATTATAAGACTAAAATTAAATAAGTGAGGCCTGCGGTTGTCTCATCAGGCCGTTATTCATATTTCTTTTTCCATCTATTTTTTAGAAAATCACGTATTGCATTTTCCCTAGGATTATTGCCAGGGTCGTAAAATTTGGTTCCAGAAAGGCTTGCTGGTAAAAATTCCATGGGTGCGAAATTAGTATCAAAGTCATGGGCATACTTGTATTGCTCCCCATAGCCTAAATCTTTCATAAGCTTTGTTGGGGCGTTCCTCAAGGGAAGAGGAACGGCGAGATCTCCTGTTTCCCGAACTTTCTGTTGCGCCTTTTTAATGGCCACGTAGCTTGCATTGCTTTTTGGGGAAGTGGCCAGATATACTGCGCATTGGCTAAGAATGATACTCGCCTCTGGATAACCAATGGTGGTAACGGATTGAAATGTTGAATTGGCGATAACCAAAGCAGTTGGATTGGCAAGGCCAATATCTTCGGATGCCGAAATCAAAAGTCTTCTCGCAATAAATTTAACGTCTTCGCCACCCTCTATCATTCTAGCCAACCAATATACCGCTCCGTTCGGGTCGCTTCCCCTTATAGATTTGATAAAAGCCGAAATGATATCATAGTGTTGTTCTCCGGTTTTATCATAAAGTACCGTGTTTTTCTGCACTTTGGCCAGTACTAATTCATCGGTAATAGTTATGGTATCGCCTTCTTCCGAGTTGACTACAAGTTCAAAAATATTCAATAGTTTTCGCCCATCTCCACCTGAAAGACGCATAAGCGCTTCTGTTTCCTTAAGAGTTATTTCTTTTGATTTTAGAATGGTATCCTGCGCAATAGCCCTTTTTAAGAGGTTTTCAAGATCCTTTTTACCGAAAGAATCAAGTACATATACCTGGCATCGAGATAGCAATGCCGGTATTACCTCAAAACTCGGATTTTCCGTAGTCGCTCCGATAAGGGTAACCCACCCCTTTTCGACCGCTGCCAAAAGAGAATCTTGTTGTGATTTGCTAAAGCGATGTATTTCATCGATGAATAAAATCGGGTTTTTGGAAGTGAACAAACCCCCACTTTGTTTGGCTTTATCAATTACCTCACGAATGTCTTTCACCCCACTATTTATGGCGCTCAAAGTGTAAAAAGGCCTTCCACTTTCATTGGCAATAATATGGGCAAGGGTGGTTTTGCCAGTTCCAGGAGGTCCCCAGAAAATTAAGGAGGGTATAATTCCTTTTTTGATCTGGTGCGTAAGGGAACCATTCTCTCCTACCAAATGATTCTGACTGATGTAGTCTTCTAAGGTTTTGGGTCGTATGCGTTCTGCTAAAGGCTCGTTCATTTCGCAAAAATAGGACAAACAGATCAGATCAAGGCCACTCGAAATACTAACGTCTATCTTTTCACTGAGAAAAGACGTATGACTTTTTTTCAGTCAAGCTGCTATTGGCCAGCTTATTGATATGCTTTAGGCATGTCGGAAAACCAATATTTTAAGTTTACGAATGCGGTCGTGATTGCGCCCTTACTGTCGGTCTTGCTGGTTTGGACCGTCTTTTTGATGGAACTACGCTTTAGGATCAATCTAAACGAATACGGTATTTATCCCATGAGGCTCTCAGGCTTACGAGGTATTTTTTTGAGTCCTTTTATTCATGGTTCTGTAGAGCATCTATATAATAATACAATCCCACTGGCCGTGCTGATGGCCGCCCTTTTTTATTTTTATAGATCTATCGCCCTACGGGTACTTTGCATAGGGATATTGGTTTCAGGTTTTTTCACTTGGATGATAGGAAGACCATCTTATCATATCGGTGCCAGTGGCGTGATTTATTTTTTGGCGAGCTTTATGTTTTTTAAGGGAATTTTCACTAAGCATTATCGGCTGGTCGCGCTTTCATTGATTGTTGTATTTATATATGGAAGCATGTTATGGTATATTTTCCCCATTGAAGACGGTATTTCATGGGAAGGGCATCTAGGCGGATTTTTAACTGGTTTGGGAGTAGCGTTTACCATAAAATCGAAAATTCCGCCTCGACCAAAGTTTGATTGGGAACGGGAAGACTATGACGAGGATGCCGATGCATTTTTAAGACAGTTTGATGCACACGGAAATTTTATAGAACCTCCCCCTGAAGAAACCGAAGAGACCTCCATTAAGATTCACTATCACATTAAAAAGACTCCAGGGAAGCCCGAGCAAAACGATGTTTAGAACGATTGGTAAATCGGTCCGAAGCTTTTTTGACCGACAATCGACCTTGTCTCCTTTATATTTTGCCGATCCTTCGTTGTCGTACGGCCTCGTAAAGGAATACCCCGCAGGCAACGGACACGTTCAACGATTCTATTTCTCCTAAAAGGGGTATTTTGGCAAGCTGGTCCGCGGCTTTGAGTATTGAGGGCGAAATGCCCCTATCCTCTGAGCCCATGACGATGGCGCAAGCTCCAGTAAGTGAAACACTATAGATATCCGTATCCGTTTTTTCGCTAGCCGCCACCACCGAGAAACCACTTGCTTGAAGGTAATACACGGCATCCTTAATGTGGTCTACTTTGGCAATAGGCACTTTGAAAGCTGCTCCGGCCGAAGTTTTAATGGCATCGGAAGTCAAGGGTGCAGACCCTTTCTTTTGTACAATCACCCCATCTACACCAGTGCATTCGGCCGTTCTGATAATTGCTCCAAAATTACGCACATCTGAAAGTTGGTCCAGTAGTAGTAATAAGGGCGCCTCTTTCGATTGTAGTATACTTTCAACAAGTACTTCAAAATCATGAAATTGTACCGGAGAAATAGTAGCGACCACTCCCTGGTGATTGTTGGGGGTCAATCGATTCAACTTCTCGATGGGCACATAGGTGGTATTGATACCCTGTTTCCTTAACAAGCGCTCGAGCTCTTGTGACAATTCGCCTTTAAGTCCCCTTTGAAGAAATACTTTATCGATAGGTTCATTGGCATTTATAGCTTCTATTACAGCCCTAGTGCCATATATTTGTGTCGTTTTTTGCATGAAGTTAAAAGTAGTAAAATGACTTCGGGGGACGTCAAAAATTCCAGAAAAATTTATATAAAGGAGGAGGTCAGCTACTGGCTTTCAATATGTATTAAAAAGAATGCGCTATTCCTCAAAAACGAAATGGTCAAAGAAGTCTTGCCAAGCAAACCAAGCGGCCGTATATGCCCGGGGCGATTGCAATTGTAAGTCTTTGTCGGGGCCTTGTAAGACAAGACCCATGGCATTGTAAACATTGCCTTGATCGTCTATAAATTGATACGGATTTGAAGGATCTACCATATATTTGGTATTGTTATACATAAGATAAGACGATATAAAATTAAGTTTTTTATTGCCGATCACAAGTACACGCTTTCCTGATATAAGCGTAGTTTTTAGTACCAAGCCCTCACCGTCAAAAAGGTCGTAACTAAAAATGTGAACGGTAACATTGTTGATGCCTGAAAGTATGCCATACCTAAAAAAGTCTCTGTTGGTAGGCTCCGATTCAATTATGGTAGTTTCTATAGAGGTTTCTTCGGTTTCCGGGCGATATACTTTCGCATTTGGAAAAAGCGTTCTTACCGTTTTCCAATCCGTTTCTACGGTATTAAAAGTGTCGTGAAAGACATAGTCATATTTTCCCCTTACACCCCTCATCAGCATTTGTGACCAAATGGTGCCCGATTCGATATCGGTAGGCATTAGATTTTCATTGTATAGATATCCCGAGGCTTTTAAAGTAATTGTTGTACTCTCGACCTTTCGATTCCAGCAAATCGTACTTACTGTTTGAGGGCAATGGGTAATGGCATATTCTTTACCGTTGTACTCATTATTGATTACTTCGTAAAGTGCTAGATAGGCGTTTGGATAGGCACGAAGTTCATTGGGTCCGAAACTTATTAGAGCTGTAGAGTGGTTATCCGGATATTGTACCTTGCTTACAGGAACAAAGGAATTTTCGGTAATTAGAGGGAAAGGGGGAAATGAACCCAAAACTTCCGTTTGGGGAATGGACCACGCAGTTTCGTTTGAAACGGGCAGAGGCTGCGGTTCAGAGCCGTTGTCGCTTTTGCTACAACCTACCACACTAAGGAAAATTAGCGGGAATATGTATACTCTTATAGTCATGTATGTGTTATGGGAAACATTTGTTTAGCCTTACTCAAGAACTAAAGCTTACAAAAAAAAGAGCCCGTTCATCAAATTGAACGGGCTCTTTTTCTAAAAATGTTATGATAGGAATGCAATTCTACTCAACATCCCAAAATACTCGTGACGATTTCAGGTCACCTCCCATTGCTGAAGCGGCAGCTTGATAACTTGCTCCATTTCTAGAAGGTTCGTCCACGGGATATGTATATCTTCTTGGCACATCTTCCATTGAAATAGGTGCGGGATTCATCGCAGGGAAACCATATTTTCTATAGGTAGTCCATGCTTCAAAACCTCTATTGAACAAAGCAATCCACTTTTGGGTGGCAATTGTTTCCTGCCAAGATGAAGAAGCGGTGTTATAGGCAACCTCAGGTTTGGTCAGATATGCTTCAACGCCCTCTACGCCCCAATAGTCGAAAGAAGCTTCTATGGCGGCATTGTAATGTGTCTCGGCCTCGGAAGGAGATCCTGCTAAGCCCAATTCAGCTGCTTCAGCCAATAAAAATTCTACTTCCGCGTAATCCATCAAAACGCCTGGGGTGTCTGGTTGGTGAAAAATATCACCTAAATGGGTGTGATCGCCATATGGTGCATTTTGTCCGTATTCACCACCAACGTAATCACCTTCGAGGTTATCGTCATAATACACAGCTCTTCTAGGATCTTCTAAGTCATTCAAGATGTCTACATGTGTGTTGGCGGGAATGAAATCCTGACGACCGCTGAGTACCAAATCTACATACACGGGGTTAGTGTTCGGTGCTCCTTCTAGATAAGCAAAAGTCGCATTATCCTCATTAGACTCAAAAACCCCATCGGCTATGGCTTGCGTGGCCATGGTCGCAGCTTTCCCAGCGTCTACCGATGCAATTCTTACAGCCATTCGTAATTTTAAGGAGTTGGCAAATTTGCTCCATTTGGCCATATCACCGCCATAAATTAAATCGGCGGCACCGAAAGCTTCTTCGCTAGCAGAAATCGAGGCAATAGCCTCATCCAATCGTGTGATTATTGAATTATAAATCGCAGCATCGTCATCATAGGCGGGTAACACATTATCAATATCGAGTGCTTGTGTATATGGCACATCACCAAAAACATCGACTAAAACATGATAGGTGAAAACTTCCATTATGCTTAATACGGCCAATTGGTTATTTCGAACCGCAGTAGTTAAGGTAGGGTCGTCAGACGCCTCAATAATCGTACGAGCCTCGTCTAAATCTTTTAGTACATCTCTATAAGAGAAATCCCAATGGGTTCCGGGTTGATCACGGGTTACAAGATCATAATTAGTCTCATCCGTATAGGTGGTCTCCGTCCAATTCTGTGCGAACAATCGAAAGATATTTCGGTTAACGTTCGTACTTGTCATTAAATCCACAAGGTTTCTTGTGCCATTTGAAAACAAAGTTTCCGGCGGGACCTCTATTGCGGACTTGGAATCCACATTTAAATCCCCAAAATCAGAGCACGAGATAAATGCTATCGTAGTTAAAATTAAAAGATATTTTTTCATAGTTTTTTATTTAAAAGTCAAATCTCACGTTAAATCCATATTCTCTAGCGGTAGGATATGGGCTAGATTGATATCCCTGTAAGTTACCTGAACTGAGTCCCGCTTCAGGGTCGGTATATGGCATGTTCTTATCAATGATCCAAAGGTTCCTCCCAACTAGCGAGAATGTCATGTTGTTAATTGGGATATTTTTAAGCATTTTGTTGGGAAGTTTGTAGGAAAAGGTTACTTCCCTAAGCTTCACAAAGCTGGCATCATAAACATGTAGTGCGTTGGGAGCTCTTGTATAACCCAAAGCATGTGCGTAATAGTCCATACGTGTTCGGGTGGTGTTTGGCGAACCATCAGGGTTGACACCTTCCAATAAAATACCACCACCTTCGTCTACAGGATCTCTTTTTGGATTACCCAACTCGTTCAAACCAGCGGTAACATCATATACACCTGTAGCATAGCCGTACCAAGTATCCAGAGAGAAAACATCTCCGCCTTTTTGTACGTCGATCAAGAAGCTCATCGATAGGTTTTTGTATCGCAAGAGGTTGTTCACCCCACCTTTCCAGTCAGGGTTAAAATCACCAATCGGTTGAGGCGTAGCATCTACCACATACCTTCCTGTATCGGCATCGATAACGCGCTCACCGTTCAAATAGGTAAAGTTCGTTCCCCAAATGCTACCATAAGGCTGTCCAACGGTTGCATTAATGGTGACACCACCTTGGTTTGAAGTAAGCTGAACGTTGTCTACACCATCAAATAATCGAATGACCTCACTTTTATTTTTAAACCATGTAGCATTTACCGTCCACTCGAAATCTTCGGTCTTAACTGGAGATACGAAAAGCGCAACTTCAAAACCTTTGTTTTCGATATCTCCTGAATTCACCACTTTATCGCTATATCCAGTCGCTCTACTCACAGCAACCGGGAAAATTTGATCTACGGTATTGGTCTTGTAATATGAAATATCGAAACCGGCCCGTTTATTTGCAAAATTCATTTCAAGCCCTAATTCGTATGATTTACTCAATTCATTAACCAAATTACTATTATTTGCTTGAAGATCGACAGAGAACAAAGGAACTGATCCAAAGTTAGTAGGGCTAAAATATGCGTTGAACACCCGCTGTGGTACGGTGCTGTTCCCAACCTCTGCGTAGTTTGCTCGTAGCTTACCAAAACTCAACCAATCGGCGTTCAACAACTTTGAGAATACGAAAGACGTAGAAACTGCAGGATAAAAGTATCCGTTGTTAGAATCTGGCAACGTAGAAGAAATATCATATCGCGCGGATAAATCAAGATAAAGTACCCCGTCATATCCAAAAGAAGCGTTTCCAAAAAAGCCATATTGTTTCAATTCTCCTAGATATTCTGTTGGTGCCTCCAATAGATTTTGCGAGTTACTCAATGAGTATAATCTTGGAACGACCAATCCTCCACTGGTTGCGGCACGAATCCATTCAATGCGTTGTTGTCTTGCCGTTGCACCAAGTACCCCATCAAGGGAAAGTTTTTCCGATAAGTCGAAGTCATAATTAAGTAATAGATCATAGTTCAATTCTGTATATGAACGATTATACCTTCGATACCTACTTGGGTAACTTAAGTTTTGTGGTGTGGTTCCTGGAACACTTCCGACGGCATGTCGTTCTTCTTGAAGTTCCGCATAAGTATCCAATGATGTTCGGCCGGTAACACTTAACCAATCGGCAATATCATAGGTTAGGTTAATATTTCCGAACAATCGGTTCCGAGTATCCGTTTGAAAGTTTTCATAAAGGACCCAATACGGGTTATCAAAGAAAATGGGCACTTGACCGTCTTCTGTAAGTGGGTCCCCACTGTAATTCCAAGTAATATTTCTTCTGGTATCAAAATAGGCGTCCTTTTGTGCTTGGAAATCAACGTTTCGTTGGTGCCATTGCCTAAAACTCTGCATCAGGTTATTTCCATCATAACCTGTACCATACCGACCCTTTCCATCAGTTTTGGTAAAAGTTGCTTTTACACCGGCCCTCAGTCTGTCCGAAAGCTCTTGCGATCCATTAAAATCTATAGTATGCCTTTGAATTTGACTATTGGGAACGATACCCGTTTGATCTAAATTGGTGTATCCCAATCGAAAAGATCCCGTTTCGCTTCCTGCAGAAAGGGAGACACTATTATTTAAGGTAACTCCAGTGATGAAAACCGATTCTGGCCCGTTTTTACCTGCCAAATAAGGAGTGGCCGTCAGATAGTTTGAAGATTCTGGATAAAAGGCATCCCATTGATAGACCAATAGATTAGGGTCGAAAGCCGCTCCAAAGGAAGCATCTTCGGTAAATACCGTAGTCAAATCATCAATTCCGTCACCATCGACATCCTGCTCAAAAAAATAACCTCCTGGTCCACTGTAGTAAGCTCCATACCCTGCCCCATATTCGTTTTGATATTTAGGAAAAGTATCTGGGTCATATTTGGCCATGGTAACGCCTGAATTCACGGTTACACCAAGTCCCTGACCTTTCTTACCGGTTTTGGTCGTAATGATAATTACACCATTGGCAGCCCTAGAACCATAGAGGTTGGTAGCGGCAGCACCTTTCAAAACGTTGACTGATTCGATATCCTCTGGGTTAACGTCCATGGCGGCATTTCCGTAATCGTAGCCACCTCTACCCGTAGTTTGTCCAGAGGTGTTAGTATTTGAGTTGCCGATAGGGGTACCATCTACCACAAATAAAGGTTGATTATTCCCGGTAATAGATGTATAACCTCTAATTACGATATTCGAAGATCCTCCTAAAGAACTACTTTTCTTGACATCAAGACCGGCAACTTTACCAGAAAGGGAGTTCATGAAGTTGGTCTCTTTGGCAGTATTCACCTGATCTCCACTTACTTCTGTAGTGGCATATCCCAAGGCTTGCTTTTCCCTTTTGATACCAAGTGCGGTAACCACAACTTCCTCCAGGGCTTCTGCATCTTCTACCATTTGTACATTAATGGTGTTGGAAGCTCCCACCAATCGAGATTCTGTTTTAAACCCCAAATAGGAGAAAGAAAGATTCTGACCTTCACTCGCCCCAATGGAATAGTTTCCGTCAAAATCGGTTTGGGTCCCGGTAGTGGTACCCTGTACAACAATATTGACCCCAGGTAGCGGAAGTCCATCCGCATCGGATACTATACCTGTGATCGTTTTGTCTTGTGCAAATGAAATCTGCACGATTAACGCCACGAAAAGCGCTAACAATCCTTTGTGTTTTGCTCTCATTTTATAATTATTTGAATTAGCTAGCGGCAAAAGTCATAAATTAACGTTAATAATCCAATTTTTTTTGACATTAAATTATGCATGCATAGTTTTTTTGCTGTTAGAAATAAGCGATTTCTTTACACATTCTGTTAAAATTCAACAGAAAATAAGCATGATGTTAAGAAAATGCGACAATTCATCTAGTCCAACTATAAAATGGAGGTATTTTTTGTTAATTTTTTTGGAATTCCTTAAATACTAATTTCCATGGTAATCTGCATGTTTTAGAAGGTTTTAAAACAATAAACAAATGATTAATCATTAATAAAATAAAGAATAAGCCTACATTTTAGAAGATGATTGATCGTTTTAAGTGATTTTTGAAACTCTTTAACTTGAAATTTTGTAAGTATATCTCGGTTTTTAAACCTGTATTTTTTAGGTCTTCGGAATAGTCTTGCTTGTATTAAAATCAGTAAAACGAACCTTTTTGTTTTTGACTCTAGCGGCAAGGGCAGGTAAACTAAATCTTCTTTTGAAGTTGTTCTGGTTTTTGGGTTTCTAAGGATGGCGTCTTTTGCTACTATTCATATATATAAGATAGGTTTGGTTGTATTTTAAAATTAACCGACTTTTTGAGGGGGTGTATTTGCCAAAATAGCGATTCCTTTGCAACCTTATGTTATAGTGGTATTGGGTGTATCCGAAGGGCGAGAAAAGGGGTTGTTCAAAAATGTTTTAAAATTAATGCTGTAGGGTTTGAATTTTTACGAAATAGTCTTACATTTGCCAGCCCTTAAACAAGGGGTTATTTTATACATATATAATATAGTATGCCAACAATTTCACAATTAGTACGAAAAGGAAGGTCCACGATTACTAAGAAGAGTAAATCGGCGGCTTTGGATTCGTGCCCTCAGCGAAGAGGGGTTTGTACGCGTGTATATACCACTACACCTAAGAAACCAAACTCTGCCATGCGTAAGGTGGCCAGGGTTAGGTTGACCAACGGTAAGGAGGTAAACGCTTACATTCCCGGAGAAGGGCACAACCTCCAAGAGCACTCGATAGTATTAGTAAGGGGCGGAAGGGTGAAAGATTTGCCAGGTGTTCGGTACCATATTGTAAGGGGAGCTCTCGATACCGCAGGTGTCGCAGGACGTACCCAGCGAAGGTCCAAATACGGGGCAAAACGACCCAAAAAGTAAATGATTAAAAAGGTTGGGTTGGCTGAATTGTTTTTAAAAGCTCGCCTAAAACCTGAAATTTTTAGAAATGAGAAAAAAACAGGCAAAAAAAAGGCCACTTTTACCAGACCCAAGGTTTAATGACCAGTTGGTGACGCGCTTTGTGAATATGATGATGTGGGATGGTAAGAAATCTGTGGCTTTCGGTGTATTCTACGATGCAATGGATATCGTTGAGGAAAAGAAAACGGATGACGAGAAGTCATCACTCGAGCTTTGGAAAGATGCACTTTCCAATATTATGCCCCATGTTGAAGTACGAAGTAGAAGGGTTGGTGGGGCCACCTTTCAAATACCAATGCAGATTCGGCCCGACCGAAAGATTTCTACGGCAATGAAATGGCTTATCAGTTTTGCGCGGAAAAGAAATGAAAAAGGTATGGCGCAAAAATTAGCGGCAGAGGTACTGGCCGCCGCAAAAGAAGAAGGTGCTGCTGTCAAGAAAAGGGTAGACACGCATAAGATGGCCGAAGCGAACAAAGCATTTTCTCACTTTAGATTCTAATCAGAAATGAAAAGAGATTTAAAATATACAAGAAATATTGGTATCGCGGCACATATCGATGCCGGTAAAACAACGACCACCGAGCGTATCTTATTTTATACAGGTGTGAGCCATAAAATAGGGGAAGTTCACGACGGTGCTGCTACTATGGACTGGATGGAGCAGGAGCAAGAGCGTGGAATTACGATTACTTCAGCGGCAACTACGTGCTCATGGACCTTTCCAATGGAAAACGCGCAGCCGACTCCTGATGCAAAAGATTACCATTTTAATATTATTGATACTCCCGGTCACGTTGATTTTACCGTAGAGGTAAATCGCTCGTTGCGGGTGTTAGATGGTCTGGTATTTCTTTTTAGCGCAGTTGATGGTGTAGAGCCACAGTCTGAAACTAACTGGAGGCTGGCCGACAATTATAAGGTGCCAAGAATTGGTTTTGTAAATAAAATGGACCGACAGGGTGCCAACTTTCTTGAGGTTGGTAAGCAGGTCCGGGAGATGTTGAAGTCCAATGCCGTGCCTATTGTCTTACCTATTGGCGACGAAGCGGATTTTAAAGGTATTGTCGATTTGGTGAAGAACCGAGCCATTGTTTGGCATGAGGAAAACTTCGGGGCTACTTTCGATGTGGTCGATATTCCCGAAGAAATGAAAGATGAGGTCAGGGAGCATAGGGCCACGCTGATAGAAGCGGTAGCCGAATACGATGAGCACCTCATGGAAAAGTTTTTTGAAGACGAAGATTCCATTACCGAGGACGAAGTGCATGCAGCATTAAGGGCGGCTGTTATGGATATGAGTATCATACCTATGATTTGTGGTTCTTCCTTTAAAAATAAAGGAGTTCAGTTCTTGCTGGATGCCGTATGTCGATATTTGCCATCGCCTTTAGATAAAGATGCGATTGTAGGTGTCAACCCTGATACTGAAGAACAAGAGAAGAGAAAGCCTGATTTGAAGGAACCGTTTTCTGCATTGGCGTTTAAGATCGCGACGGATCCATTTGTGGGTAGGTTGGCTTTCTTCAGGGCCTATTCAGGAAAATTGGATGCCGGATCTTATGTATTGAACAATCGATCAGGAAATAAGGAGCGCATCTCGAGAATTTATCAAATGCACTCCAATAAGCAGAATGCCGTAGATTCTATTGGAGCTGGTGATATCGGTGCTGCGGTAGGTTTTAAAGATATTAAGACGGGAGATACCTTGTCGGATGAGAAGCATCCGATTATTTTGGAAAGTATGAATTTCCCGGATCCCGTAATCGGTATTGCAGTTGAGCCAAAAACCAAGGCTGATGTCGATAAATTGGGTATGGCACTGAGTAAGCTGGCAGAGGAAGATCCTACGTTCCAAGTGAAAACGGACGAGGCGTCTGGTCAGACCATTATTTCTGGAATGGGCGAGTTACACCTTGACATTATTGTAGATCGTTTACGACGTGAATTCAAGGTGGAAGTGAATCAGGGTCAACCTCAGGTAGAATACAAAGAAGCGCTTACCAAGGCGGCTGATCATAGGGAGGTTTATAAGAAACAATCTGGTGGTCGCGGTAAGTTCGCCGACATCGTTTTCACCATGGAGCCTGCAGAAGAAGGTAAGGTAGGACTTGAGTTTGTCAATATGATTAAAGGGGGTAATATTCCTAGGGAATTTATCCCATCAGTGGAAAAAGGCTTTAAAGAAGCCATGAAAAACGGACCTTTGGCCGGTTTTGAAATGGACAGTATGAAAGTGACGCTGAAAGATGGTTCTTTCCATGCGGTCGATTCGGATTCACTATCATTCGAATTAGCAGCCAAAATGGGATATAAAGATGCGGCGAAAGCAGCACGTGCCGTGCTGATGGAGCCGATTATGAAAATAGAGGTGTTGACCCCAGAAGAGAACATGGGAGATATAGTAGGCGACCTGAACCGTAGAAGAGGTACTATTTCCAATATGAGCGATAGGGCCGGATCTAAAGTTATCAAAGGTGAGGTGCCATTATCGGAAATGTTCGGGTATGTGACATCTTTGAGAACGTTGTCATCAGGTAGGGCAACTTCAACTATGGAGTTCTCTCATTACGCAGAGACCCCATCGAATATCGCAGAGGAAGTAATTAAGGCTGCAAAAGGAGTAACCGCTTAATTTTTTTAGAAAGATGAGTCAAAAAATCAGGATAAAGTTAAAATCTTACGATCACAATTTGGTAGACAAGTCCGCCGAGAAAATCGTAAAAACGGTAAAAACTACCGGCGCAGTGGTTACGGGACCAATTCCTTTGCCAACGCATAAGAAAATATTTACGGTATTGCGTTCACCCCACGTAAATAAAAAGTCTAGAGAGCAGTTTCAGTTAAGCTCATATAAGCGACTTTTAGATATATATAGCTCTTCATCGAAAACCATCGATGCGCTTATGAAGCTTGAGCTTCCGAGTGGGGTTGAGGTCGAGATTAAGGTCTGATATACCAAACATCGGTCAGTGTGGCCGAAAATGACATGTCCTAAGCTGCGGGCGAGGGAAAAACGGAGAAAAAATTTATTCGGGGTTGAATAATTTTTGACCCTATTTTTTTGTCAAATAGTTAAGAGTAATAAGTAAATTAATAACAACGGACTTTTGGGTTTTCATTTGAAAATCTAAATACCGGTTACAGCCGGAAAGTCCATAATTCAAAATCAGTATGTCTGGGTTAATAGGAAAAAAAGTGGGCATGACCAGCATTTTTGACGAGAACGGGAAGAATGTTCCGTGTACCGTCATCGAGGCCGGGCCATGTGTGGTTACCCAAGTCAGAACCGAGGAAGTTGATGGCTATAGAGCACTTCAGCTAGGTTTCGATGACAAGGCAGAAACACGTGCTAATAAGGCCGAGAGCGGTCACTTCAAAAAAGCAGGTACTACGCCTAAAAAGAAAGTCGTCGAATTTCAAGGTTTTCAGGGAGACTATAAATTGGGAGACACCTTAGGTGTCGACATTTTTGTTGAAGGAGAGTTCGTAGATGTCGTAGGTACATCGAAAGGAAAGGGCTTTCAAGGCGTTGTCAAAAGACATGGCTTTCGGGGAGTAGGTCAATCTACACATGGTCAACATAACAGACTACGTGCTCCGGGGTCGATCGGTGCGGGATCTGATCCTTCACGGGTTTTTAAAGGAATGAAGATGGCCGGAAGAATGGGAGGTGAGCGGGTAACCGTTCAGAACCTACGGGTTTTAAAGGTAGTGCCGGAAAAGAATCTTTTAGTGGTAAAGGGTGCCGTTCCTGGTCATAAAAATGGGTATGTAACTATTCAAAGATGGCAGTAATGAAGGTAGCAGTATTAGATATTAAAGGAAAGGAAACCGGTAGAAAAGCAGAGCTTTCTGACGACGTTTTCGGAATCGAGCCCAATGAACATGCCGTTTATTTGGATGTTAAGCAATATTTGGCTCATCAAAGACAAGGAACGCACAAATCGAAAGAGCGTGCCGAAATCGCAGGTAGTACAAGAAAAATCAAGAAACAAAAGGGAACGGGTACTGCACGTGCGGGTAGTATAAAGTCTCCTATATTTCGCGGTGGAGGTAGAATTTTTGGACCAAGGCCTAAAGATTATTCCCAAAAATTGAATAAAAATTTGAAGCGTTTGGCCCGTAAATCGGCGTTGAGCATCAAGTCAAAGGAAAATGCAATTTTGGTGGTAGAGGACTTCAGTTTTGACACACCAAAAACCAAGGAATTCAAGAATGTTTTATCATCACTTGGATTGGAAAACAAAAAATCCCTCATTGTCTTGGGCGATTCAAATAATAGCGTATATTTGTCTTCGCGAAATTTGAAGGGTTCCGAAGTTATAACATCCTCAGAAATAAGCACTTACAAAATATTGAATGCCAACAATGTCGTGTTGTTGGAAGGTGCTTTGGAAGGATTGGAATCAAACCTAAATAAATTGTAAGCCATGAACGTGTTGATAAAACCAATTATTACGGAAAAAATGACCGCTGACAGCGAGTTGTATAACCGATATGGTTTTTTGGTTGACCCTAGGGCAAACAAGATTCAAATCAAAGATGCGGTCGAAGCGGCTTATGGAGTATCGGTGAAAAAGGTTCGAACCATGAATTATGGTCCGTCGAGAAAAACGCGCTATACCAAAACAGGTGTACAGCACGGTAAGACGAATGCTTTGAAAAAGGCGATCATTGATGTGGTTGAAGGAGATGTCATCGATTTTTACAGTAATCTATAAAGACACGAAATGTCAGTTAGAAAATTAAAACCAGTAACTCCCGGACAGCGTTTTAGAGTGGTAAACGGATTTGATGCAATTACCGCTGATAAGCCGGAGAAGAGCTTGCTCGCTCCGTTAAAAAAGTCTGGAGGTAGAAACAGTCAAGGTAAAATGACCATGCGCCATAAGGGTGGAGGTCATAAAAGAAGATATCGTATTATCGATTTTAAAAGGGATAAGCAAGATGTTGCGGCTACCGTTAAGTCGATTGAATATGATCCAAATAGAACGGCTTTTATTGCTTTGTTGGAATATGCTGATGGCGAAAAGAGATATGTTATTGCTCAAAATGGATTGCAGGTAGGTCAGGAAGTATCTTCCGGGTCTAATGTGGCACCTGAGATAGGTAATGCGCTTCCTTTGAATGAAATCCCTTTGGGAACGATCATTTCTTGTATCGAATTGCGCCCTGGTCAAGGAGCGGTTATGGCAAGGAGTGCTGGAACTTTTGCACAGTTGATGGCCAAGGAGGGAAAGTTCGTTACCGTGAAAATGCCTTCTGGTGAAACGCGATTGATTTTATCGGGGTGTATGGCAACTGTAGGAGCGGTTTCTAATTCAGACCACCAATTATTAGTCTCTGGTAAAGCGGGACGAAGCAGATGGTTGGGAAGAAGGCCTAGAACAAGGCCGGTCGCAATGAACCCTGTTGATCACCCAATGGGTGGTGGTGAAGGTAGGGCTTCAGGAGGACATCCAAGGTCGAGAAATGGAATTCCTGCAAAAGGATACAGAACTCGGCTTCGTACCAAGAAGACAAACAAGTATATTTTAGAACGTAGAAAGAAATAAAAAGTAGAAAGCAATGGCACGTTCATTAAAAAAAGGACCTTACGTTCACTACAGTCTGGAAAAAAAGATTCAGCAAACAGTATCATCAGGTAAGAAGAGCGTCATCAAGACATGGTCTAGGGCATCGATGATTACCCCTGATTTTGTGGGTCTTACGATAGCAGTTCACAATGGTAGGCAGTTCGTACCGGTTTTCATTACGGAGAACATGGTAGGTCACAAATTGGGAGAATTTTCTCCGACACGATCTTTTAGGGGTCATGCCGGAGCCAAGAATAAAGGAAAAAAATAAGCTATGGGAGTTCGAAAAAGACAGATGGCCGAACGAATCAAGGCCGAAAAGAAGCAGATGGCTTTTGCGAAGTTGAACAACTGTCCGACTTCTCCACGAAAAATGCGATTAGTCGCCGATTTGGTTAGAGGTGTTGAGGTTGAAAAGGCTTTGGCTATACTTAGGTTCAATCCGAAGGAAGCTTCCCGTAAATTGGAAAAGTTATTGCTTTCGGCCCTTGCCAACTGGCAAGCCAAAAATGAAGAAGCGAACGTTGAAGAGGCTGGTTTGTTCGTAAAGGAGATAAAGGTGGATAGTGGAAGTATGTTGAAAAGGTTGCGGCCAGCGCCACAAGGTAGGGCACATAGAATAAGAAAGCGTTCGAACCATGTTACATTGGTTTTGGGGTCTAACAATAATATAGAAAGCTAGAATGGGACAGAAAACAAATCCGATAGGAAATCGTCTAGGAATCATCAGAGGATGGGAGTCTAATTGGTATGGTGGAGACGATTATGGTGATAAACTAGCTGAAGACGACAAGATTCGTAAATACATCCATGCGCGTTTGGCCAAGGCCAGCGTATCAAGGGTAATCATTGAACGTACACTTAAATTGATTACCGTTACCGTAACTACGGCAAGACCTGGAATTATTATTGGTAAGGGTGGTCAAGAGGTAGATAAGTTAAAAGAAGAGCTTAAAAAGATTACCAATAAGGAGGTGCAAATCAATATTTACGAGATTAAGCGCCCGGAGCTGGATGCCAATTTGGTGGCTGCGAGTATCGCAAGACAGATTGAAAGTAGAATTTCTTTTAGAAGGGCGATTAAAATGGCTATTGCCGCTGCAATGCGAATGAATGCGGAAGGAATAAAAGTACAGATTTCAGGACGTCTTAACGGGGCTGAAATGGCCCGTTCGGAGTCGTATAAAGAAGGACGCATTCCTTTGTCTACTTTTCGTGCCGATATTGATTATGCGCTACAGGAAGCACAAACTACCTATGGAAAACTGGGTATTAAAGTGTGGATCATGAAAGGTGAGGTTTATGGAAAACGTGATCTTTCACCACTTGTAGGTATGAAGAAGGGTACCGGAGGGAAAAACGATAAACGTGAAGGTGGAAGAAAACCACGTCGTAGAAAGTAATTTTATAAAGAGGTAAACCATGTTACAACCGAAGAGAACCAAGTTTCGAAAGATGCAGAAAGGCCGCATGAAAGGTAATGCGGGTAGAGGGTTTCAATTGTCTAACGGTATGTTCGGCATTAAAACTTTGGATTCGAAATTTATTACATCAAGGCAGATAGAGGCTGCACGTATTGCAGCAACACGCTACATGAAAAGGCAAGGACAGCTTTGGATTAAAATTTTTCCGGATAAGCCTATTACCAAAAAGCCTTTGGAAGTACGTATGGGTAAAGGTAAGGGTGCACCTGAATATTTTGTGGCAGTCGTAAAACCTGGTAGGGTATTATTTGAAGTGGCTGGTGTGCCTATGGACGTTGCCAAGGAGGCCTTACGACTTGCGGCCCAGAAGTTGCCGGTAAGAACTAAGTTTATCGTCGCCCGCGACTATGTTGAAGATATAATTTAAGGTGTACAATGAAAAATAAAGAAATCAAAGAATTGTCGGTCGAAGATCTTAAAGAAAAGATCGCTGAATATAAAAAGCAGCATGCAGACCTTAAAATGGCACATTTTGTTACACCGTTAGAGAATCCGCTTCAAATTAGAAAGGCAAGAAGAACGGTGGCTAGATTGGCAACGGAATTAACTAAAAGGGAAAACCAATAATTGGTTCTGCTTTATGGAAGATAAAAGAAATTTAAGAAAAGAAAGAGTAGGGGTAGTAACGAGCAACAAAATGGAAAAGTCCATTGTTGTAGCCGAGGTGAAGCGCGTAAAGCACCCTATGTACGGTAAGTTCGTTTTAAAAACGAAGAAGTATGTTGCTCACGACGAGAAGAACGATTGTAATGAAGGCGATACCGTGAAGATTATGGAGACCCGCCCCATGAGTAAAACTAAATGTTGGCGATTAGTAGAAATCTTAGAAAGAGCTAAATAATTATGTTACAGCAAGAATCAAGACTAAAAGTAGCGGACAATACTGGGGCAAAGGAGGTTTTGACCATTCGTGTTCTAGGAGGTACTAAGAGGAGATATGCTTCCATTGGTGACAAGATCGTCGTATCCGTAAAGGAGGCTACACCAAACGGTGGTATTAAAAAAGGTGCTGTTTCAACGGCCGTTGTCGTTCGTACCAAAAAAGAGGTTAGAAGACCTGATGGCTCATATATTCGTTTCGATGATAATGCCTGTGTGCTTTTGAACCCGACCGGTGAAATGAGGGGTACGCGTGTTTTCGGTCCAGTGGCACGAGAGCTTCGGGACAAACAGTTTATGAAAATCGTTTCATTGGCCCCCGAGGTCCTATAATAGGAAGAGTATGACAAAGTTGAAAATAAAGACAGGAGATACGGTACGGGTCATAGCAGGTGACCATAAGGGCACTGAAGGAAAAGTGGTACGTGTCGATAAAGAAAAGAACAAAGCTATTGTTGAGGGTGCCAATATGGTTTCAAAACATGAGAAGCCTAGCGCAAAGAATCCTCAAGGTGGCATCGTTAAAAAAGAAGCCCCTATACACATTTCAAACCTTTCGCTTATCGATTCAAAGTCTGGTGAGACTACAAGGGTTGGTTATGAAGTTAGGGATGGAAAAAAAGTAAGGGTTTCCAAAAAATCGAATGAAGTAATATAGGTATGGCTTACATCGCAAGGTTAAAGAACGAATATAAAGAGCGTGTAGTAAAAGCGCTTAAAGAGGAATTCGGTTACAAGAATGTAATGGAAGTTCCCAAGCTGAAGAAAATAGTTGTCAGCAGAGGCGTTGGTGCCGCTGTGGCTGATAAAAAGCTTATCGATCACGCTGTAGACGAACTTACCAATATTACCGGTCAAAAAGCGGTTGCTACTTTTTCCAAAAAAGACGTCGCTGCTTTTAAGTTGCGTAAAGGTATGCCGATAGGTGCGAAGGTTACTCTAAGAGGTGAACGAATGTATGAATTTTTGGATCGTTTAATTACAACGGCTTTGCCAAGGGTTCGCGATTTTCAAGGAATCCGTAGCACAGGTTTTGACGGGCGTGGAAATTATAGTCTTGGCGTTACAGAGCAAATCATTTTTCCAGAGATCAATATTGATAAAATCAATAGGATTAACGGTATGGATATTACCTTTGTTACTTCCGCAGCGACCGATAAAGAGGCAAAGTCTTTACTAACAGAATTGGGGTTACCCTTTAAAAAGAATTAATATGGCTAAAGAATCAATGAAGGCCCGAGAGCGAAAAAGGGCAAAGACGGTAGCAAAGTACGCCGAGAAACGCAAGGCCTTGAAAGAGGCTGGTGATTACGAGGCACTTCAGAAACTCCCACGTAATGCTTCACCGGTAAGAATGCACAACCGTTGCAAATTAACTGGTAGACCAAAAGGATATATGAGAACTTTTGGTATCTCAAGGGTAATGTTCAGGGAAATGGCCAACCAAGGATTGATTCCTGGGGTTAAAAAAGCGAGTTGGTAATAATTGATTACTAGATATTTATTTAAATAAGATGGTTACAGATACTATAGCAGATTATTTAACAAGGGTAAGAAACGCCAGTCGTGCAGGTCACAGGGTAGTTGATATTCCTGCTTCCAAAGTGAAGAAAGAAATAACAAAGATATTGTTCGATCAAGGATATATCTTAAGTTACAAGTTCGAAGAAGATGAGGTTCAGGGTAATATCAAGATTGCCTTGAAATATGACAAGGCTACAAAAGAGCCCGTCATAAAGAAAATACAACGCATTAGTAAGCCGGGTCTACGTAAGTATGCGGGTTCAGACGATTTGCCTAGGGTGTTGAATGGTTTGGGTATTGCCATCGTTTCGACCTCTCACGGGGTAATGACGAGCAAACAGGCTAAGAATGAGAATGTAGGGGGCGAAGTTCTTTGCTACGTTTATTAATAATATTAGAATACTGAGTTATAGGTAAGGTTTACAGCCTATGGTCAAGATTCATGGTAAATGAATAATGACTTACGTTGTACTTAACTATCAAATACTAAAAAAATGTCAAGAATAGGTAACAATCCGGTAGCGATCCCTGAGGGGGTGACTGTTGAAGTAAAGGATAACCAAATTGTCGTAAAAGGGAAATTGGGAGAGCTTACGCAAGAGTTCTCTGCTGTAGTGGTAAAAATAGAAGACAACAACGTTTGGGTAACAAGACCTTCTGATTCAAAGGAGCACAAAGCGAAACATGGGCTTTACCGTTCATTGGTGAAGAATATGATCGAGGGGGTTTCAAAGGGATGGACGAAGGAGTTGGAATTGGTCGGTGTAGGTTACCGTGCCAGTAATCAAGGACAAAAACTAGATCTAGCCCTTGGTTTTTCGCACAATATCGTAATCGATTTGGCGCCTGAGGTAAAAGTCGAGACAGCCTCTGAAAAAGGTAAAAATCCTATTATTAAATTAACGTCCCACGATAAGCAGTTGGTGGGGCAGATTGCTGCTAAAATACGATCCTTCCGCAAGCCGGAGCCTTATAAAGGTAAAGGTATCAAGTTTGTTGGTGAGCAATTGAGAAGAAAAGCAGGTAAATCAGCTTAATAGTATATCATGGCATTATCAAAAACCGAAAGAAAACAAAGAATACGGAGAAGAATCAGAAAAGTATCTTCTGGCACTGCCGAAAGGCCTAGATTGTCTGTATTTAGAAGCAATAACGACATTTATACTCAAGTCATTAATGATGTGGAAGGAGTTACTTTAGTGGCCGTTTCATCAAGAGACAAAGAGTTCGAGAAAGCAGAGGGCACGAAGACAGAAATCGCCAACTTAGTTGGTAAGGCTGTGGCCGAAAAATGTAAAAAGGCCGGTATAGAAACAGTAGCGTTCGATAGAGGAGGTAACCTATACCATGGCAGAGTGAAATCATTGGCCGAAGGTGCCCGAGAAGCAGGACTTAAATTTTAAATAATACTATGTACCAGAAATACAAGAACGTAGAGACCGTTAAACCCGGTGGACTGGAATTGAAAGACAGGTTGGTCGGTATCCAGCGAGTTACCAAAGTGACAAAAGGAGGTAGGGCTTTTGGCTTTTCTGCCATTGTTGTCGTGGGTGACGAAAATGGAGTTGTAGGAAGTGGTCTTGGAAAATCGAAAGAAGTGGCTACGGCAATAGCAAAGGCCGTCGAAGATGCCAAGAAAAACTTGATTCGCATTCCATTGAACAAGGGTACTTTACCCCATGAACAAAAGGGTAAATATGGTGGCGCAAGAGTTTATCTGCAGCCTGCCTCGCATGGTACCGGGGTAATTGCAGGTGGTGCCGTCAGAGCGGTTTTAGAGTCCGTGGGTGTGCAGGATGTACTTTCGAAATCACAAGGTTCATCAAACCCCCACAATGTTGTTAAAGCCACTTTTGATGCGCTTCTACAACTTAGGGATGCCAGTACTGTTGCTAGTCAAAGGGGAGTATCCTTGGAAAAAGTATTTAAGGGATAATCAAAGAAATTATGGCGAAGAAAATACAGGTCAAACAACTTAGAAGCAGTATCAAGAGACCACAGAACCAAAAAAGAACCTTGGTAGCATTGGGTCTAAAGAAAATCGGCCAGGTCGTTGAACATGATGCGACCCCCAATATTCTTGGTATGATAGATAAAGTTAAACATTTAGTGTCCGTACAGGAGGCTTAAATAGCATAGAATAATGAACTTAAATAATCTAAAACCGGCAGAAGGTTCAACGAACAGGACGGGGAAAAGAGTAGGAAGAGGACAAGGTTCCGGCAAGGGTGGTACGGCTACGAGAGGTCACAAGGGTGCCAAGTCGAGATCCGGCTATTCAAAGAAAATCGGTTTCGAAGGGGGGCAAATGCCATTGCAACGCCGTGTGCCTAAATTCGGTTTTACCAATATCAACCGTGTTGAATACAAGGGGGTAAATCTCGATAAACTTCAAGAATTGGTCGATAGTAAAAAGGTCAAGGATACAGTGAGCCATGAAGATTTGGTGGAGAACGGTTTGGCAAAGAAAAAAGATTTAGTTAAAATATTGGGTGGCGGAGAATTAAAGGCCCCCTTAAAAGTTTCCGTGCATAAATTTACGGCAAGTGCCAAGGCGGCAATAGAAGCTGCAGGTGGTGAAGCAATAAATTTATAAGTACATCCGGACCATGAAGAAATTTTTTGAAACCATATCAAATATCTGGAAGATTGAAGAACTAAGAAAGCGCATTTTGCTTACGCTAAGCCTTCTATTGGTGTACCGTTTTGGTTGCCAAATTGTTCTTCCTGGTATAGACTCTTCGCAGTTGGCGGCATTGGCCTCTGGTACTGATACGGGTATTTTCGGTCTTTTGAACGCCTTCACAGGAGGAGCCTTTGCGAATGCTTCTATTTTTGCTTTGGGAATTATGCCTTATATCTCCGCATCTATTGTGGTGCAATTGATGAGTATAGCTATTCCCTATCTTCAGAAATTGGATAAGGAGGGTGAAAGTGGTCGAAAAACAAAAAATCAGATTACGCGATGGTTGACCATCGGTATATGCGTGGTTCAAGCTCCTGCTTATCTCTATGGACTGGAGGCATTTGGGGTTCAAGACAGTGCGTTTTTGTTGGGTAAGGGACTTAATTTTATGGTTCCGGCTGTCATCATATTAGTTACAGGATGTGTTTTTGCCATGTGGTTGGGCGAAAAAATTACCGATAAAGGAATAGGGAATGGTATTTCGCTATTGATCATGATTGGTATTATAGCTACCATGCCACAGTCTTTTGTTCAAGAATTTGTTTCAAGAACAGTTAATAACAATGGTGGTTTAATGTTCATCCTTATTGAAGTCATCCTATGGTTTTTGGTAATTCTTGCCAGTGTCCTCTTAGTAATGGCTACTCGTCAAATTCCAGTACAGTATGCTAGAAGAACGGCTTCTGGAGGGTATGAAAAGAACATTATGGGATCTCGACAGTATATTCCTTTAAAACTGAATGCATCAGGGGTTATGCCGATAATCTTCGCGCAAGCTATTATGTTCGCACCAAGTTTGATCGGTAAAACATTTAATAACACTGCCATAGGTCAATGGATGGAAGTTCAGTTTCAAGATATTTTTGGCTTGGCCTACAACATATTGTTCGGAGTACTTATTATCATATTTACGTATTTCTATACGGCTATAACGGTACCGACCAATAAGATGGCGGATGATTTGAAACGCAGTGGAGGGTTTATTCCTGGAGTGCGCCCTGGGAAGGAAACAGGTGATTTTTTAGACAAAATTATGTCGCTCATTACCCTACCTGGTTCTATATTCTTGGCATTGTTGGCGGTATTGCCTGCTATTGTGGTGAAATTGTTAGATATTCAAGCGGGATGGGCTTTGTTTTATGGTGGAACGTCTCTTTTGATTATGGTCGGCGTGGCCATTGATACCGTACAGCAGGTGAACGCCTATCTATTGAACAGACACTATGATGGATTAATGAAATCTGGAAAAAATAGAAAAGTAGCATAATATGGCTAAACAAGCAGCAATAGAACAAGATGGATCTATAATCGAAGCACTTTCGAATGCAATGTTTCGTGTGGAATTGGAAAATGGCCATGTGGTAACGGCACATATTTCTGGAAAAATGCGTATGCATTACATCAAATTGCTCCCTGGCGATAAGGTCAAATTGGAAATGAGTCCGTATGATCTTACTAAAGCCAGGATCACATATAGATATTAGTAAATTAAGATAGAAAGATAACACGATGAAAGTAAGAGCATCAGTTAAGAAAAGAAGCGCGGACTGCAAGATTGTACGCAGAAAGGGCAGATTGTACGTAATCAATAAAAAGAATCCTAGATTTAAACAAAGACAAGGATAGTTATGGCAAGAATTGCAGGTATTGATATACCAAAACAGAAAAGGGGCGTCATCGCCTTGACCTACATATTTGGTATCGGTAAAAGTAGGGCCAAGGAAATTTTAGAAAGAGCCGAAGTGAATGAAGATACTAAAGTATCCGATTGGAACGATGACGAGATTGGCCGTATTCGAGAGGCGGTTTCTTCTTATACTATCGAGGGGGAATTGCGTTCGGAAACACAATTGAACATCAAGCGCCTAATGGATATTGGTTGCTACCGTGGAATTCGTCATAGATCTGGTCTTCCGCTCAGGGGACAACGTACAAAGAACAATTCTAGGACTAGAAAAGGAAAGCGTAAAACAGTAGCCAACAAGAAAAAAGCTACTAAATAATAAATAGGTATGGCAAAGACAAATACAAAGTCGAGTGCGAAGACCGCTAAAAAGCGTAAGGTAATTGTTGACTCTGTGGGTGAGGCCCACATTGCAGCGTCCTTTAATAATATCATTATATCACTTACCAACAAAAAGGGTGATGTTATTTCATGGTCTTCTGCTGGTAAAATGGGTTTTAGGGGGTCTAAAAAGAATACACCCTATGCAGCTCAGGTGGCGGCCGAGGAATGTGCAAAGATCGCACATGAGGCTGGACTTCGAAAGGTAAAGGTCTACGTTAAGGGGCCGGGCAACGGTCGTGAATCAGCCATTCGTGCCGTACACAATTCAGGAATAGAAGTGACCGAAATTATCGATGTTACGCCAATGCCGCACAACGGTTGCAGACCCCCTAAAAGAAGAAGAGTTTAATTAATCACTATATTATTTCACACAGAGGTGTAGTTAACGATTATCGAAGGATAAGCCTTAATTCATAATCACACTTCTAAACTAAAGAAAATGGCAAGATATACAGGACCAAAAAGTAAAATCGCCCGTAAGTTCGGAGAGGCGATATTCGGGGATGATAAATCGTTCGAGAAAAAGAATTATCCACCGGGACAACATGGCAATACAAGACGTCGGGGTAAAAAGTCTGAATATGCAATTCAGCTTATGGAAAAGCAGAAGGCTAAATATACCTACGGTATTTTAGAAAAGCAATTTAGAAATATTTTTGCCAATGCGAAGCGCAAAGAAGGAGTAACCGGTGAGGTATTACTTCAGCTTTGTGAGTCAAGATTGGATAATGTGGTGTACCGTATGGGGATTTCCCCGTCGAGAAGAGGCGCTAGACAATTGGTTTCCCATAGACATATTACCGTAAATGGTGAGTTGGTCAATATACCTTCTTATTCACTTAAAGCTGGAGACGTCGTAGGTGTTCGGGAAAAATCAAAGTCTTTACAGATCATACAAGATTCGCTTGCCGCAACCAGCAGTGTTTATGAATGGATTACATGGAACTCGGACAAAAAAGAGGGTACTTTCGTATCCGTTCCCGAGAGAATCCAGATTCCTGAGAATATCAAAGAACAATTAATCGTCGAGCTTTACTCTAAATAATTAAGAACACTAATTCCTATGGCATTATTTAATTTTCAGAAACCCGATAAAGTAATAATGATCGATTCCTCGGATTTCGAAGGGAAGTTTGAATTCCGACCTTTGGAACCTGGTTATGGATTGACTGTCGGGAACGCATTACGAAGGGTATTGCTTTCATCTTTGGAAGGCCATGCAATAACTTCCGTCAGAATTGACGGTGTTGAACACGAGTTTTCGGTTATTTCAGGTGTAGTAGAAGATGTTACCGAAATTATATTGAATCTAAAGCAGGTTCGATTCAAAAAACAAATTGATGATTCCGAGGCAGAAGTGGTTTCCATTTCAGTGAGCGGAAAAAATCAACTTACGGCCGGTGACTTTCAGAAATTCATTTCCGGTTATCAAGTGTTGAATCCAGATTTGGTCATCTGTAATATGGATGCCAATGTAAGTATCAACATGGAAATCGTAATCGACAAAGGACGCGGATACGTTCCGGCCGAGGAAAATAAGAAGTCTAACGCGGCTTTGGGTACTATTGCGGTCGATTCTATATTTACACCTATAAAGAATGTAAAGTATAGCATTGAAAATTTCCGAGTAGAGCAAAAGACCGATTACGAAAAATTGGTATTCGAAATAGTTACTGATGGGTCTATTCATCCCAAAGATGCTTTGACCGAAGGCGCTAAGGTTTTGATACATCACTTCATGCTGTTTTCAGATGAACGTATTACATTGGAAGCTGATGAGATCGCACAAACCGAGACGTATGATGAAGAGTCATTGCACATGCGCCAGCTTCTAAAAACCAAATTGGTAGATATGGATCTTTCGGTAAGGGCCTTGAATTGCTTGAAGGCAGCTGAAGTAGATACTTTGGGAGATTTGGTCTCTTTTAATAAGAACGATTTGATGAAGTTTAGAAACTTCGGAAAAAAATCGTTGACCGAACTTGAAGAATTGGTCATCAATAAAGGACTAAGCTTTGGCATGGACCTTTCAAAATACAAATTAGATAAAGATTAACTGTTATTTCTTACAGGAAAGGGATAATCCCTCAGTTGGAGAAATACATTAGAATAAAGAAATGAGACACGGTAAGAAAGTCAATCATTTAGGTAGAAAGACGGCTCACAGAAAGGCAATGTTGGCCAACATGGCTTGTTCGTTGATAGAACACAAGAGAATCAATACCACAGTAGCCAAAGCCAAGGCATTGAAACAGTTCGTTGAGCCCTTGATTACAAAATCGAAGCCTGAGAACAACGTAACGGCAGAAAAGGGAACGCATAATAGACGTATCGCTTTTAAGAATCTTCGTGACAAATATGCAGTCAATGAGTTGTTCAGCGTAGTGGCCGAAAAGGTAGCCGATAGACCAGGAGGATATACCAGGATTATCAAATTGGGTAATCGTTTGGGCGATAATGCCGACATGGCTATGATCGAGCTTGTAGATTTTAATGAACTATACAACGCAGGTAAATCTAAAAAGAAATCTACCCGAAGAAGTAGAAGGAGCAAGGGCAATAAAGAAAATGTTGCCGAGGAGGTAAAAGATACAAAAGCTGAAGAAGTGGCCTCAGAAAGCATTGAGAACCAAGTAGATACGGCTGCTGAGACTGAGACCCAAACTGAGCCTGAAGTAGAAAGTACCCCAAAGCCGGAAGCTGAAGCAGCGACGGAAACTAAGGTCGAAGAAACCGAAACCCCGGAGGTAAAGAATACAACGGAGGACTCTGAAAAAGCAGATGAGGAAAGCACCGATGACAAAAAGGAGTAACGTGTTGATATTTAATAATATTAGGAAAAGGATAAACTTCATGGTTTATCCTTTTTTTATGTTTATTTGTGAAGTACGTCCTTTAATTTTGCATTAGTAATATCGGTGTAAATTAATTATGATAAAAGCAGTTGAGAGATAATCACTAAATCACTATATAAAATCTATGAAATATCAATCGAAAAGAAAGGCATTAGTGTTATTGGCAGATGGTACAATCTTTTATGGAAAATCAGTAGGAAGTAAAGAAGGAACCGCTTTCGGTGAGGTTTGCTTTAATACCGGTATGACAGGATATCAGGAAATTTTTACCGATCCTTCTTATTTTGGGCAGTTAATGGTAACCACCAATGCGCATATCGGAAATTATGGTACCAATGGCGATGAAGTTGAGTCTGAATCGATCAAAATTGCAGGGCTGATCTGTAAGAATTTCAGCTACGAGTATTCAAGATCTTTAGCGGATAAAAGCTTGGAGGCATTTCTCAATGAAAATAATCTTTTTGCCATTTCCGACGTAGATACAAGGGCTTTGGTTAGCTACATTAGGGATAATGGTGCTATGAATGCGGTGATTTCGACAGAGGTTGAGAATATTGAAGATCTTAAGAAACGTTTGGCCGAGGTGCCCAGTATGGAAGGTCTTGAGCTCGCCTCAAAAGTATCGACAAAGATGCCTTATTTTTATGGTGATGAAAGTGCCTCTTTTAAAATTGCAGCGCTCGATATTGGAATCAAAAAGAATATTCTTAGAAATTTGGCCAAGAGGGATGCCTATATCAAGGTATTTCCTTATGATACCTCCTTTGAAGAAATGCAATCTTGGAATCCGAATGCCTATTTTATATCGAATGGTCCTGGAGACCCCGAGCCACTTTCAGATGCCATTGCCGCGGCTAAAGAAATGATTGCAAGCGGGAAACCTGTATTCGGCATTTGTTTGGGGCATCAAATTATCGCCCTGGCCAATGGTGTATCCACGTATAAGATGTACAATGGGCACAGGGGTATCAATCATCCTATTTTGAATCTGTTAACAGGAAAGGGCGAGATTACATCTCAAAATCATGGTTTTGCCGTAAATAGGGAAGAGACCGAAAGTAATCCTGATTTGGAAATCACCCATGTTCATCTAAACGATAAAACGGTGGCGGGAATTCGTATGAAGGAGAAAGATGTGTTTTCCGTACAGTATCATCCTGAGGCAAGCCCCGGGCCCCATGATGCCGATTATCTCTTTGATCAGTTCTTTGATTTAATAATGAAAGATAGGGTAGAGGCCGTTTAAGGTAGGTTATGGGTGTTAATTTTCATTATCTGCCAATTGTCAACGGCTTTCATAACGGGTTTTATATATTTGTAAACAGTTAAATCAATCGTTTTTTTCCAACTAAAAATATCTAAATGAGTATTATACTAAGCGTACATGCAAGACAAATATTAGATTCAAGAGGTAATCCGACCGTTGAAGTCGATGTGATTACCGAGAATGGAGTAATGGGCAGGGCCGCTGTTCCTTCCGGGGCATCGACTGGAGAGCACGAAGCCGTAGAGCTGCGCGATGGGGGAAAGTCCTTCATGGGCAAAGGTGTTGCCAAGGCCGTTGAGAATGTCAATACCTTGATTTCGGAGGAAGTGCTCGGTATGTCCGTATTTGAACAGAACCTTATCGATCAGGTAATGATTGATTTAGACGGTACGCCAAATAAATCAAAACTTGGTGCAAATGCTATTCTTGGGGTCTCTTTAGCCGTGGCCAAAGCTGCTGCTAATGAATTGGGGATGCCGCTGTACAGATATGTAGGAGGTGTAAGTGCCAATACACTTCCCGTACCTATGATGAATATTATCAACGGTGGGTCGCATTCAGATGCCCCTATTGCCTTTCAAGAGTTCATGGTTATGCCGGTAAAGGCCAAAAATTTTACTCAGGCCATGCAAATGGGCACTGAAATTTTTCACAACTTGAAAAAAGTACTCCACGACAGAGGGTTAAGTACTGCGGTCGGTGACGAAGGTGGTTTTGCACCTAATTTAGCAGGAGGTACCGAAGATGCTTTGGATACGATAGGCAAAGCAGTCGATAAGGCTGGCTATAAGTTAGGGGAAGATATTATGATTGCCTTAGACTGCGCTTCTGCCGAGTTCTATGTCGATGGCAAATACGACTATACTAAATTTGAAGGAGACAGTGGTGTAGTGAGAACCTCGGAGGAACAAGCACAATATTTGGCAGAACTGGCAGGAAAATATCCGATTATCTCTATCGAAGATGGTATGGATGAGAACGACTGGGACGGTTGGAAAGCCCTAACCGAGAAAATCGGTGACAAAGTACAGCTGGTAGGTGACGACCTTTTTGTGACCAATGTCGAACGTTTGTCCAAGGGAATCGAAAACGGAATTGCAAATTCTATTTTGATCAAGGTGAATCAAATCGGAACACTCACAGAGACCATAGCGGCCGTTAATATGGCCAAAAATGCAGGCTATACTTCTGTGATGAGCCACCGCTCCGGAGAAACTGAAGACAACACCATTGCCGATTTGGCTGTGGCACTGAATACAGGACAAATAAAAACAGGCTCCGCTTCAAGATCTGATCGTATGGCAAAGTATAACCAGTTACTTCGTATCGAGGAGGAATTAGGGGATACGGCGTATTATCCTCAAGAAAAAGCGTTTAAGCTTAAATAGATATTATCATTTTATCAGTAAAAGGTCTTTCTTTTCGAAACTTTCGGATAAGAAAGACTTTTTTTTTGGTGCCATCGTAAAGTTTACTTACCTTTTTCATCAAACAGAAACTAACGCTACGCATGAATAATTTTCTTTTTGTTGCAGCCGAAAACGATGCTATTCCTGCCTGCAAAGCCGGCGGTATGGGTGATGTGGTTCGTGATGTTCCACGAGAAATCGCCAAGCGCGGGGATCGAGTGCACGTGGTAGTGCCGTCTTATGGCAGGTTGCATCAGAATGGTACATTGAAGTCGTATCTTAACTTTCCGATGAGGGGTACCACGTACTCCGCTGAAATTTATGAAGTGCCTCCAAAAAAGCAAATCGAAAATATTACGCACTATGTAATCCATCATCCGGAAATTATGGAAGGGGGTATCGCCCATATTTATCATGACGACCCTACCGAACCGTTCTTCAATGATTTCATTAAATTTATTATTTTTTGTACTGCGGTCGCAGAAGCAATCAAAAGCGATGTTTTTGATCAGTTAGATGTCGTTCATATGCATGATTGGCATTCAAGTGCCGTACTTTTCTTAAAGAACTACCATCCTGAGTATAGCGATTTGAAGAAGATACGGTACGTCTACAGTATTCATAATCTGGCTATTCAGGGCATTAGACCATTTTATGATAATTATGCGTCGGTGCATAACTGGTTTCCAGAAATCGAGTTGAAGCATGATGAGCTGATGGATCCAAGATATCAAGATTGTATTAATCTGATGGCTGTGGGGATACGTCTTTCCGATGCCGTGCATACGGTTTCTCCCTCCTACAAAGAAGATGTGATGTTACCGAGTAGAAGACCCGAATTCGTGGGTGGTGAAGGTCTGGAGTTGGACTTGCAAAAGGCCAATAATGAAGGAAGGTTGTATGGTATTTTAAATGCATCGAACTATAATAATATAAGGGAGGCCGAGACTGGCTTTTTATATCGAAATACGGTTAAGGCCCTTTTCGGATGGCTTCAAGATGAATCTAAAAAGTATAAGGCAGATTTCTTGGCGCATACCGGGGAGAAAATCATGAAGTATGTTATCGAGCGCCCTAAATTTATTGTTTCAAGTGTGGCGCGATTGACGGAACAAAAATTTTATTTTTTCAAAAGGTCACCAGAGGCACTTGAAGCTATGCTAGAAAGGCTCCATAAAATAGATGGCATTTTTATGCTTTTAGGTACCGGTGATCCTGATTATGAAGAGTTTTTTCGCAGTGTGAGCTACAAATACCAGAATTTTATTTTTACCAATGGGCAGTCGGAAGACCTGATCGATTCTATCTATCTAGAGTCTAATCTCTATTGTATGCCCAGTCTTTTCGAACCCTGTGGTATCAGTCAGATGTTGGCCATGCGTAATGGAAATCCTTGTTTTGTACATCATACCGGGGGCCTTAAGGATACGGTCATACCAATGAAAACTGGTTTTGCCTTTGAAGGTAGTACCTATGAGGAACAGATTGAAAATATGATTAAAAAATTCGATGAGGCTCTTACCGTTTGGGAAACCGACCAGCCTACTTGGAAAAAAATCAAGGCGAACGCAAAAAAGGTACGCTTTACCTGGGAAAAATCGCTTGATGAATACTATGAAAAACTCTATTTGCTATAGTTTTCAATGGCTCTTTGAACAAACCTGTTAATAATTGTCTAAAGCGATTCCCTTAATTGTTAACGTGGTCCATTTTTCTTAATTTTAGCGTTCACTTAAACCTAAGCAATACTAAAAAATGTCAGACAAAGCTACCTTAGAATATAACGGTCAGAAATATGAATTTCCAGTAATAGAGGGTTCTGAAAATGAATTGGCCATCGATATTAAAACTTTGCGCTCTTCGACGGGTGGAATGATTACCATAGACCCGGGATATAAGAATACAGGATCTTGTGAAAGTGCTATTACTTTTTTAGATGGGGAGAAAGGTATTTTAAGGTATCGAGGGTATTCCATAGAAGAACTGGCTGAAAAAGCGGATTTTTTGGAAGTGGCTTACCTTCTCATTTTTGGTGAGCTACCGAATAAAGAACAGCTTGAAAAATTTCACAAAGACATTAAAGACGAGTCGCATATTGATGAGGAGATGAAAAAGATTTTGGATGGCTTTCCGAAGTCTGCCCATCCTATGGGAGTTTTATCTTCTTTGACCAGTGCATTGATTGCTTTTAACCCCTCGACAGTTGATGTTTCTTCGGAAAAAGATATGTACCACGCCATCGTACGCATATTGGCCAAATTTCCCGTTTTGGTCGCGTGGACATTAAGAAAGAAAAAAGGCCTTCCTCTTGATTATGGCGATGATAGTTTGGGGTATGTAGAGAACATACACAAGATGATGTTCAAAAAGCCGAATCAGAATTATCAAACAAACGAAGTTGTAATTGAGGCTCTTGATAAGTTATTGATACTTCATGCCGATCATGAACAGAATTGCTCAACTTCTACGGTGCGTATCGTAGGGTCTTCGCACGCAGGTTTGTTTGCCTCGCTTTCAGCAGGGATTTCCGCATTATGGGGACCATTGCATGGTGGCGCGAATCAAGCGGTATTGGAAATGCTTGAGGCTATTGAGAAAGATGGAGGCGATACGAAGAAATATATGGCCAAAGCTAAAGATAAGAGTGATCCTTTTAGACTGATGGGTTTTGGTCATAGGGTGTATAAGAATTTTGATCCTAGGGCAAAAATTATTAAAAAAGCCGCTGATGACGTTTTAGGTAGTCTGGGTATCGAAGATCCGATTTTGGATATCGCCAAGGGCTTGGAAAAAGAAGCTCTGGAAGACCAATATTTTGTAGATAGAAAATTATACCCCAACGTTGACTTTTACTCAGGCATTATATATCGGGCGCTGGGTATACCGACCGAAATGTTTACAGTAATGTTCGCTCTAGGTAGATTGCCGGGATGGATTGCACAATGGCGTGAAATGCGTTTGCGGGGTGAGCCCATAGGACGTCCTAGGCAAGTTTACATCGGAGAGACATTGAGACCTTTTGTGGAAGTAGGATCGCGATAGCTGTACCACATACAAAGTATTTCGAAAGGCCCGTTTGAAACTTCAAATGGGCCTTTCGTTTAAATGGTATATGTTGCTAAAAGGGCATAACCTATCTTTGTGCAAAAATGGATATACATGTTTAACCTTCATATAGTCGACGAAATCGCTCCGCTCAAGTCTGTAGTTTTGGGTACGGCCAAAAGTAGCGGGCCTGTGCCAAGCCCTGAGGAAGCCTATGACCCCAAATCGCTCGAACATATACTAGCCGGTACTTATCCTGCCGAAGAGGATATGATTTTGGAAATGGAAGCCTTTGCCGAGGTTTTTAGAAAATATGGGGTAGAGGTCTATAGACCTGAGATTATTGAAAATTGTAATCAGATTTTTTCAAGGGATATCGCCTTTGTTATAGATAACAAAATGATTAAGGCTAATATACTGCCTGATCGAGAAGAAGAATTCGAAGCTATATTACATGTTCTTGAGGCGATTGAACCTGAAAATATTCTTTATCCTCCAGAGGAGGTACATGTGGAAGGGGGAGATGTAATGCCTTGGAATGACTATGTTTTTGTAGGAACCTATACAGGTGATGACTATCCCGATTATATTACGGCAAGAACCAATCGAGAGGGTGTTGAATATATCAAAGATATGTTTCCTCACAAAAAGGTAAAATCATTTGAGCTGAGAAAATCGATACGTAATCCTAAGGAGAATGCGTTACATCTTGACTGTTGTTTTCAGCCTATCGGCAAGGGGAAGGCCCTCATTCACAAAAACGGATTTCTCATAGACGAAGAGTATCAATGGCTGGTCGATTTTTTTGGAAGGGAAAATATTTTTGAGATCACCCCAGATGAGATGTACAGGATGTTCAGTAACGTTTTCTCTATTTCGCCGGAGGTCGTAGTCACTGAACGGAATTTTACCCGTTTGAACGAATGGTTACAAAGCCAAGGTTTTACCGTCGAGCAAGTACCCTACTCCGAAGTTTCAAAACAAGGAGGATTATTGCGCTGCAGCACCTTGCCTTTAGTAAGGAAATAGTAAATAGAGAACTATGCAAAGTACCAATAGCATTTTGATGATTCGACCGGTCAGCTTTCGCATGAACGAACAGACCGCCGTCAATAATTATTTCCAAGAAGATATCGATCTAAAAAACGCTACGATCAATCTAAGGGCACAGGAAGAATTCGATGCGATGGTAAGCCTTTTACGAGAGAACGGGGTAACAGTCATCGTGGTCGACGATACCTTGCAACCTGATACCCCTGATGCTATTTTCCCCAATAATTGGATATCTTTCCATGAAGACGGTACGGTAGGCCTATATCCAATGTTCGCCGAGAATCGCAGAAAGGAAAGACGGGATGATATTTTCGATATTCTCGAACAAAAAGGATTTCGAATTGATACTGTAGTAGATTATACTTCAGCAGAGGTAGAAGGCATTTTTTTGGAGGCCACGGGAAGTATAGTATTTGACCGTATCGACAGAAAGGCATATTGCGCCCTTTCCGATAGGGCCCATGAAGACCTATTTATTGAATTTTGTGAGGATTTCGAATACTTTCCTGTGATTTTCACGGCTAACCAGTCAGTAGGCGGTAAGCGAATGCCCATTTATCATACTAACGTGATGATGTGTGTGGCCGATGATTTTTCGATAATTTGTCTTGATGCTATCGATGATAAAAAAGAGCGTAGGAATGTCATCGATCACTTGAAAAAAAGCGGAAAGGAAATACTGTCGATTTCTGAAGCTCAAATGCACCATTTTGCGGGTAATATGCTTCAGGTATTGGGCTTCGGCGACAAAAAATACATGGTTATGAGCTCGGCGGCATATCAAAGCCTAACCAAACAACAAGTCGAGCACATACAGTCCTATTGCGGGATTATACATAGCTCGCTAAAAACCATCGAAACATGCGGAGGGGGCAGTGCCAGATGTATGATGGCGGAAATATTTCTACCAAAGGCCTAGTTTCTCAATATATTCAGATGTACAATTGCGTGGTTTGATCTGTCAAAGCTTATTTAGTGGATAGCTTCTATGGATATTTCTTTTCCCAATGTAGAATCGGCCCATTCGTTCTGATCGGCAGAATGAGTATGTGTTACTTGATATTGGATCAAAGCGGCGATTACGAATCCTGTAAAATACAAAAGGCTCTTAACTTTTTTATTCATGGTATATCTGATTTGATGCTGAAGCTAAAGTAGGGCATTAGTCTTTCAAAAATCCCATGATGTTGTCAATAATGCCCTTTTGGTGGTCAAAGGCTTTCAAACTGTTGAATAACGTTTTCTTTAATCGTATTACTATGCCTTTGGTCGAATCAGACAATAAATGCTGTCCCGATTTCCATAAGAAGCTATCTAGATTTATTGGGCAGTCATAAACTCCCAGGTTATTTTTCCATAGTCGAACTGACCTTTCTTGATTATTTTAGACGTACCCTTAAGTTTTCCGTTGTTTTTATTCGCAACGCTCAACTCCCTTAAGGTAAAGGCACCATTTTCATAATCATAGCTGATGCCGTCATCATTGTATAGGGTAAAGGTATTTTCTTTTGTACCGTAATGTCTCACAAGTATGGGTGGCTTCTCTTCTTTATTGATTTCAATAGTTGCTAACATAGGTATAATAGCCCCATCTTTCACTAAGAGTGGAATTTTTTCCAAGGTTGTTTTGATCGTAATGGTTTCCCCATTACCCCTAAATTCTCCAGAGTAGAAATCGTACCAATTACCTTCTGGTAGTATAATTTGGCGCTCTTTTTGACCTGTAAAAACTGGTGCCACGAGAATAGAGGGGCCCATCATGTATTGATCGGTTGCCTCAATGCGTTTTTTTTCAGCATAGGGGTTTTTGGTGTCGTCCAAGACTCCTTTGGTGTAGCGTTCATTCGATGTATAGCCACTTTCCAAAATCATGGCCCGAAAAGGGGGAATTCCTGTTTGATGGTAGGTATGAAATGCCGTATAGAGATAAGGCAGTAGTCTCATTCTTAACTCGATGGTATTGCGCACGATATCGGTAACTTCGGGAAAGCTCCAGGGTTTGGCTCCCGAAGACCAGGCATTGAGCATCATCAATGGAGAGAAGCATACCGACTGAAAACGTCGTACCCATTCTTCGCTAGAATCGGCACTGCGTATTTCGGGGGTCCATAGAATACCGGCCAGGGAAGAATTTACCAAAGCGGTTATATAGCCTTTATGGTCATAATAATCACTATAGAGCACAAAATTCCTGTTACTTGCCCCGACATAAGAAGATCTTATGAGTCCGTAGGTACGTTGGTTCTTTTCCTTGAAATAACCGTCGAACATGGCTTGCATCATCATACCATATACTTGGCGCATCGCTATCGCATCATGTCCGGAGGGAAAGGTTGCATGATCTGGCCATAACCAAAAATCGTATCCGTCGACTTCATCGAATTTATAGCCGCTGACCCCGATATCAAGATGATTCTTCTTATGGTGTGCAAGCAGTATTTCTTTTGCTTCGGGAATCGTGTAATCGGGTACCTCGCCCAACCACACCGTATGGCTTGCCGTATATGGATGGATGGCTTCGTACATGGTAGAGGTGGGTGCCACATAGGGATTTTCCCAAAGGTTTACCCTAATACCTTTGTCGTTCATTTTTTCTAAGAAACTGGCGGGGTCTGGAAAACGAATAGGGTCCCAATCGAAAGAACACGGATAGGCAAAACTCTGCCATCCCGGTTCGAGACCGATTACGTCCAAAGGAAAGTTATGATGCTCAAAGTCCTTGACTTCCTTTAGTACATCAGCATCGGAACTTTTGGTATCCATACGATGCCAAAAACCAAGCCCCCACTTTGGAGGTAAAACACCGCCGCCTCCGAAGAGATTGTAGCGTTGTACCACTTCAAGCAAGGTCTTTCCTGAAAATACATAAATCTCCATTCCGCCGTGTTCAACACTGGCCTCTATAGCATCCGATAGGGGTCTGGCGGGCCAATTCTTTCCCGTAGTGCGGTCGATGGGCTCTGGCTTTTTACTGTCTTTACGATTTCCGATGCCTACGTGAATTTTTATGCGCTGAGGAGAGTTGATCAATACGCCATACCCTTGACTCGATATGTAAAAAGGAACAGGTGCATGTGTATACCCTTTAATTCCTCCGTAATGGTCCACCTTGAGGGTATACACATTACCTCTTCTATTGATGCCTTCAAATTCAAGGCCAAGACCATATATTTTTTCAGTTTCCCCGAGAGGCAAACGAATACTGGTTCTTGTCGGTGTGAGCAGCCCATAAGTATCTGCCTTTTGAAAGGGAAAAGGCGCTTCACCTAGCGCTTTGATAGCCTGTTCTTTTGGGGCGTTGGCAAATTCTAAAGGGTTTAATTTCAGGGTTCCAACGGACGCCTTCCAAATACCTGGATGTAACTGCTCCCATTGCAAAGTAGTCATGTCTGAAATTAAGGTGTTCTGGCCTTGTGCGTTTATCACCGAGAGTAAGAACAGACCGATAAAAATTTTTTTCATAGTTTTTATTTTAATAGAAGATCGCTTAATTGTCCGGTTTTGGGAACGTTTCAATCTCTTCCTCATTGCCCGTGAGTATCAGATCGGCATAGTCAAGGGATAGTCCAGGATCTATGATATCGGGTATATTATTTAGTTGTTCCTTCAACTGAAATGGATTTATAATCTTTTTAAATCAAGATCAATGATATAATTACCGTTATCGGATATAAAGATATGACCGGTTACGGTCTTTCACAATAATGGCTTTAGTCCTAAAAGTAAGGAGGGAATAACAAAATCACTGTTTTTGGGTCTATACATTTTATTTTTTCAATACATCTTTTAGAAATAGCGTACTCATGACGATCATGTAGAAGGCAAAAGGCAATGAGGTTATGACCAGTAAGAGTTGCACGGCATCCAATACATTAATGTTTTGCTTGGCATTACCTAAGAGTAACAGTGCCATGGTAGCCATTAAGACAAAAATTGACCATAGAAGGCGATGTTTCTTTAGCGGATTTCTTTTGCCTTTATCAGTAAACATACTCAACACAAATACGGCCGAGTCTACCGAGGTAACCAAGAATCCGATTAGCAGAAACAGCGTGGTGAAATTGAGTAGGTTTGCACCAGGTAGGTGTTCAAAGAAAACAAATATGGAAGAGAATACGTTACCAAATTCCTGATTGTAGGCACCCCACGTTTCGATTAATTGAAATGCCGAAGTGCCGAAAACTGAAAACCAAAAAAAAGTACCTAAAGACGGAATAATCAATACCCCGCCAATCAATTGCCTCAAGGTCCTTCCTTTAGAAATCCGTGCGATAAAAATTCCGGTGAAAGGAGCCCAGGCCAACCAAAAAGCCCAGTAATAGAAAGTCCAGTCCGTGAGAAAAGAAATTCCCGGGTTGTAGGATCCCCATGCGAGGCTCATAGGTATAAAATCCATGATATAATATCCTGTCGTTTTGACGAATGCTTGCAAGATAGTCGGCACATCCCCATACAGAAATACAAAGAGCAATATAGCTAGCGTAACCACAATATTTATTTTAGAAATAATTTTAATGCCTTTGTTTAAACCTTGCCAAGCAGAATAGAAAGAAAGGCCTGAAACAAGAGTCGCCAGTAAAAGCATGGTTCCCAAACCAAAATTAGGTCCGAATAGATGGTTTAGCCCTCCGTTGATTTGTGCGGTACCAAGGCCGATTGCAGCGATTAGTCCAAATACTGTAGTGATAATGGTCATGATGTCGATGCTATGTAAGGCTATTTTGTTTTCGACGGCATTCTGCACCGCGGCACTCGCCAGCACCTTTCGTTTTTTAACGAATAGCCCGTAACCGATAACAAGAGCAAAAAGCCCATAAAACGCCCAAGCCGTGAAGCCCCATTGATAAAAAGTAAATTCAAGGGCCAAGGATTCCCTAGAAAGCCCGGAAAGGTACGGTGGGTGTTGTTGCATGAAAACAGGTTCTTGAACGGCGCGTAGTAAAATACCAGCCCCCATTCCGGCACTATATAGCATAGCGGTCCAGGCCCATAATGAGTGTTCCGGCTTTGAATCTTTCTTTCCGAGACGTATTTTTCCTAAAGGGGATAACCCGATACCTATCAAGAAAAGCACACAACCCAGACCCAAATAAAGATAGAAATAGCCAAAATGGTTGCGTACCCAAAACGATGCCGTTTCTATCATGGCGTAGCTTGTTTCCGTGGCGGAAAATACGACTAGGGTAAACGTAAAAACGATACCTATGGAAACGAATAATAAAGGATTTTTGAATAGTTTCCCCATACACTTCAAATTATCGCCTAATTACTTTAGGCGCGTTACCTTTTTACCTTTCGGTATTTATAAGTGTGAAAAATTGACTTTGACCTAAATCGGATTCCAATACAGCCATAAATTCTATCGAGGTTCCCTTGATAATTATAGCAGCCGTATTCGGGCCAACTTCGCCCAGATTTTCGGCATACAAGGTTATGGTGTTCGGACCAGGTTGTAATTCAATATCATAGTATTTCTTTTCCCGTGCTAAGGGCAGTCTCTCTACGATTATCTTATCATTGAGGTAAATCGTCACGCGGTCATGGTCGATATTTCGGTGGTCATATAGGCCTATTTGAACATTTCTTTGTGGGATGGAATAAGTTTGGCCACTATCCATAAGTTTTCTTTCTGCAAGGGGGGTATCAGAACTAAGGGTTGTTTTTTCGGGTGGTGTCTTGATATTCTCCATTTTACCCTTTAGGCTTGAAGGTTGTAAATGGAACCCAATGATTTTTATACTCTTTATGAAATCGGTGGGTATGTTTTGATTATTGACCTTTTGAAGGGCAATGGTCAGGTTCTGATAAGCGTACCTTGGCTTGATTAAAAAAGTGAAATGACCTCTTGCAGTAAAGGAAGGGGGTGGTCTAACCTCAAGTTGCGGGCTTGGGTGGACTGGTTCGATTTCTTCAGAATTGGAAATCAAAGTGTGGTCTGCAGGCTTCGCAAGAAAAAGAGTTATTGGAAAAGAATAGAATCGTGTTGGTACTTGCTTGCCGATGATCCAAAAACTGGCCTCATAGGTAGTACCCGGTTCTAGTTTTCTATTCCATTCATAAGTCTTGACGGACACATACCCGGTAGGAGCCTTTTTGGGAACCGCTAACTCTAGGTACTCAAATTCACTGGTTTTTACCTTTCGACTTTTTTGTTGGCCATTAATCCGTAAACCGTTGAAAAATAACATGTAAGCCACAAGTAGGACATACTTTAATGGTATTTTTTGTAGATAAAAAATCATTCGGTTTTGGCAATGTTGCGTATCATTCCACCAAAAATGAAATAATGAAATGGAAGTATACTATACCAATATAATCGGCCTTTAAGGCCCCTGGGGCGAAATGTCGCTGTTTGATGCAGTATATTGTCCCTATCGATTTTGAATTCAAGCCAAGCTTCACCAGGTAGCTTCATCTCCGCAAAAAGAAGGAGGCGCTTTGACTTTTTGTCGGCCAATAATACACGCCAAAAATCCAAGGCATCGCCTGCGGAGAGCTCAAAAGGATGTGTGCGCCCGCGACGCAAGCCTACCCCACCGAAAACCTTATCCAAAAAGCCCCTTATTTTCCAAAGCCAGTTCCCGTAGTACCAACCTTGGTCTCCACCGATTTTCCAAATATTGCTCAACACTTCCTGCGGGTTGTCAACCTTTAGCTTCTTTTCATCCTTAAGAATTCCGTATTTAGGAACTTGAATAAAGCTTTCTAGGTTTCTTTTGAACCGTCCACTGATCATACTGTCTTTCCAACTGCTGATTACAAGGTTCTGTTCAATTTTTTTGAAAGCCATTTTAATGGCTTCGGTATACGTATGGGTTTGAATTCCTAATATATCTTGTAACCGATGGTCTTTGGCGATTACCTCTACCTTCATGCTGTCGACAAGGTTCAATGCCAATTTGTAAGAGGTCGAGGTCACAAAATATAACCAATAACTGGAAAGTTTAGGCGTCATTACAGGTACGGTTAAGATCCAATTCTTAAACCCCCTTGTTCGGGCATATAATTGCAGCATTTCTTTGTAGCTCAGTATATCTGGCCCCGCAATATCAAAAGAATCATTGTAGGTATCAATGTTTCCCAGCACGCCGGTCAAGAAGTGAATAATATCTCTAATGGCAATGGGCTGCGTTTTGGTCAATACCCATTTTGGGGTTATCATAACGGGTAATTTTTCACAAAGATCCCGAATGATTTCAAATGATGAACTTCCCGAACCTACAATGATTCCGGCTCGGAGTACGGTCAGGTTAAAATTTCCTTTGTAAAGTATCTCCTCTACATTTTTTCGAGACCAGAGGTGCTTTGATAGATTCTCCTCGTTTACGATACCGCTTAAATAAATAACCTGCTTTACCTCGGTCGACTCTAAATAGGCGTTGAAATTTTGGGCGGTTTTTGCTTCCATTTCATCAAAATCCTTGGTGGACGAGCTCATGGAATGTATCAAAAAATAAGCGGCATCAATATCTTTTGGAATTCTACTTTCTTCAACGGGCTTTAAAAAATCTATTTCAATAACATCGATTTGCGATCGGATTTCTTCATCTACGGCAAACCTACCTTCATCGCGTACGGTACAAATTACCTCATGACCAAGATCTAGTAGTTGCGGCAATAATCGCATTCCGATGTAGCCGTTGGCACCTGTAAGAAGAATTCTCATGCTGTTATCTCGATTAAAACTATGTGTGGCAGGTTAAATAAGTATATCTACCATTATTTTTTTACAAATCCTCGATCGATGTGGGTGAATTGTCAGCCTTGTGGTCCAAAAGTTTTTTAAAAAAATTTTGAATGGCTTTGGTGTCCGCTTTTACTTTAATAAAATGGTGGTCCCGATGTATGGAATATACGGCAAGGTCACCTTTGTAAACAACCAGTTTATAATAGGGAATAATTAGGGCGAATGTTTCCAGCAGCGAACGGAACCGAACGATGATTCCTTTGGGCCGTAGTTCTACATTACACTGGTCACGATTGTTGTCGAGAATCAGCAAGTTATGTATCTCAATGCTGGTCTCTGTAATAAATAACCGCGGCGAACCGATACCCCCCATCTTCCACCGATCTTTGAGTAGGTAGGGTTTCCCCACCGCCCGATCTATTTTTTTAGTGATTTCTTTGTTGTTGTACGATACGTTGAGCAACATTCCATTTTCTTTTTCATACCTTCTAAAATACGAGGTTACATTGCTATAAAGTTAATGAAAACCTTATGTATTGAGCCAAAAAACAATAGTCTTATCTGAGATTTAGTTTAAGATAAAAGCTTAAAAAAGATTAGTTTTGCAGCCTTAGCGAAAATCTATGGGTATTGAAGATATTTTAATAAGCGAGGTAAAAAAGGCCGTAACATCAATATACGGGATAGATCTTCCTTCAGTTGAATTTCAGCCGACACGCAAAGATTTTGAGGGTGACATAACCGTTGTGGTCTTTCCCATGCTACGATTTGTCAAGGGGAATCCGGTTCAAATCGGGACGCGCATCGGGGAACATCTAAAGGAGGAACTTGAAGAGGTCGCCGACTTTAATGTGATCAAGGGCTTTTTGAATATTGTAATCAGTGACGCCTACTACCTTGCCTTTTTCAATGCCAGTAGAGAAGACCCATCTTATGGCTTTGTAAAAGAAACGGCACAAGGGGCTATTATGGTAGAGTATTCGTCGCCCAACACCAATAAACCATTGCACCTAGGGCATATTAGAAATAATCTTTTAGGGTATGCCGTTGCGGAAATTTTAAAGGCATCGGGCAAAAAAGTATACAAAACCCAGATTATCAATGATCGCGGCATTCATATCTGTAAAAGTATGCTGGCCTGGCAGCGGTTCGGAAACGGGGCAACGCCTGAGAGCACGGGCCTTAAAGGTGATAAGTTGGTTGGAGATTACTATGTGGCTTTCGATAAGGCCTATAAGCAGGAGATTTCCCAGATGGTAGCGAAGGGAATCGATAAGAAGGTGGCCGAAAAAGAAGCTCCAATATTGTTGGAAACGCAGGAAATGCTTAAAAAATGGGAGGCCGGTGACCCTGAAATCGTGTCACTTTGGAAAATGATGAACGGTTGGGTTTACGAAGGTTTTGATGTGACCTACAAGAACCTGGGCGTTGACTTCGATACCCTTTATTACGAAAGCGATACATATCTATTGGGAAAGGATGTGGTCGCCGAAGGACTGGGCAAAGGCATTTTTTTCAAAAAGGACGATGGCAGTGTTTGGATCGATTTAACCGATGAAGGTCTCGACGAAAAAATAGTGCTCCGTGCCGATGGTACTGCCGTTTATATGACCCAAGATATCGGAACGGCCATTCAACGGGTAAAGGATTATCCTGATATAGGGGGCATGGTCTATACAGTGGCCAACGAACAAGATTACCATTTCAAGGTGCTGTTCCTTATTCTGAAAAAATTGGGCTACGGATGGGCCGACAAGCTACATCATTTAAGCTATGGTATGGTTGATTTGCCCAGCGGAAAAATGAAAAGTCGCGAAGGTACGGTAGTAGATGCCGATGACCTGATGCTAGATATGACCCGTACTGCAGCAGAGATTTCCCAAGAGCTGGGCAAACTGGAAGGATATTCATCGGAGGAGAAGAACCAGTTGTACAAAACCATTGGGCTAGGGGCACTGAAGTACTATATCTTAAAGGTAGACCCGAAAAAGCGAATTCTCTTTGATCCTGAAGAGTCGGTCGATTTCCAAGGCAATACGGGGCCTTTCATTCAATATGCCCACGCCCGAATACAATCGATACTGCGCAAAGTAGATTTTGACAACGACATCACTTTACAGCTCGGCTCCAACCCTGAAAATCAGATTATCGGCTTTCATCCGAAAGAAAAGGAATTGATCAAACAGATTCAGTTATATCCCGAAACCATACAGCAAGCTGCCGAAAATTACAGTCCTGCATTGATTGCCAATTACGTGTATGATTTGGTGAAGGAATTCAATTCGTTCTATCAACAGGTCTCTATTTTGGGGGAGACGGTTCATGGTAAAAAAGTACTGCGGGTACAGCTTTCCGAACAGGTCGCGAAGATAATAAAGTCCGCATTTGAACTTTTGGGTATAACCGTTCCTGAACGTATGTAGGCCGGGCATTACCTAGCTTTTTTAGGCCTCCTCCTTTTTGACCAATTACGTATTTTGGTGACGTACTTGGCCTCCTATTCGAAATGCTTTACATATTTGGTTAAATTTAGGCTATGAAGAAATCCAATTTGTTGTGTTTAGGGTTCGCCATAGTTTTAATCGTTACGGTTAATCTAGTGACCGCCCAAGCTGAAACTGCCGTATCAAAAAAACATGAAACTGCCGATATTATTATCTATGGTGGTACTTCCGCGGCTATCATCGCTGCAGTAGAAGCCAAAAAATCAGGTAAATCGGTTATAGTGGTCTCTCCCGACACACATTTGGGTGGGTTGACATCTGGTGGTTTGGGTTTTACCGACACAGGCGACAAAAGTGTAATCGGTGGTCTTGCCCGTGATTTTTACCATCGTGTATGGCTGCACTACAATACTGAAGAAGCCTGGAATTGGCAGCCGCAATCCGAATATGGAAATAAGGGCCAGGGCACCCCTGCTATGGATGGTGAAAATAGAACCATGTGGATATTCGAACCCCATGTGGCCGAAAAAGTGTATGAAGCGTTGATTGCTGAATATGACATACAAGTTGAACGCGATGCTTGGTTGGATAGGCATAAGGGTGTGGAGTTACAGGATGGGAAGATCATTTCCATCTCAACGTTGAACGGAAAAACATATTTCGGAAAGGTGTTTCTGGATGCTACCTATGAAGGGGATTTAATGGCTGCGGCAGGGGTCAGCTATCATGTAGGAAGGGAATCTTCGGAGGTTTACGGAGAAGAATGGAATGGTGTACAGGTCGGGGTACTGCACCATGATCATTATTTCAAATCGGACATTTCACCCTATATCATTCCCGGTGACCCCTCAAGTGGACTTTTACCAAGGGTGTCAAGTGAACCGCCCGGGAAAAAACACAGTGGAGACGATAAAATACAGGCGTATTGTTTCCGTACCTGTATGACAAACCATGAACCGAACCGGGTGCCTTTTCCGAAACCTGAAGGGTATGACCCCATGCAATATGAACAATTGGCAAGGGTATTGGCCACAGGTCGCAAAGATTGGTTCCAAAAATTTGATGCCATCCCTAATTACAAGACCGATACGAACAACCATGGGCCGGTGAGTAGTGACAATATAGGTATGAATTACGATTACCCCGAGGCTTCGTATGAACGGCGCAAAGAAATCATTGCGGAGCACGAACAGTACCAAAAGGGACTGCTATGGTTTGTATCCAATGATCCTAGGGTTCCTGAAGACATTCAGTCGGAAATGAAAACATGGGGACTCTCAAAAGACGAGTTTATCGATAATGGCCATTGGCCACACCAGATTTATGTGCGTGAAGCACGTAGAATGATCGGGGAGTTTGTAATGACGGAGAATGAACTTCTAAAACGAAGACCCACACCACAATCCGTGGGTATGGGCTCTTACACGATGGATTCCCACAATGTGCAGCGGTATGTAAAAGAAGATGGCTTTGTTCAGAATGAGGGCGACATCGGGGTAAGTACTAAGGGTCCCTATCAGATTGCTTATGGCTCTTTGGTTCCTAAAAAGTCTGAATGCACCAATTTATTGGTTCCGGTCTGTGTTTCTTCAAGCCATATTGCCTTCGGTTCTATTCGAATGGAGCCCGTCTTCATGATTTTAGGGCAATCCGCCGCCGCCGCGGCTGTTCTTTCCATTGACAATAATATGGCCGTTCAAGATGTTCCTTACAGTGACCTGAAGAGAGTTTTACTTCAAAAAGGACAGGTTTTGGATTAGACAGTTGGTACAAGTGCATTGAGGCATTTGATGGCTTCTTTTAAGCGAACAATTTTTTATCAGACCTCTGAGTTTATACTATATGTTAACTGCCGAAGGTTTTGGAACTTTTCTTGTGTTGATCTATATCTCGATCTATCTGTGTTATATGATTTATTATGCCTTCGGGCTTCGCCACTTGAACCCATTGATTCGAATAAAGCCACTTTCGCCCTCCGAGAAGAAATTCTTGGCCTTTTATTTTCCCATTTATCCTCAGCTTTCTGTACCGTTAAAAGCAAAATGCGATGAACGTATTATTTGGTTCAGGAGTAGGAAAAAATTTGTTTTTTATGGAAAGACGCCCAAACAGCACGAGCTAAAGTTGCTATTAAGTGCATCGATGGTCTTAATGACGTTGGGCCTGAACAACTTTAAGATGACGCGGTCTTTGTTACGCATTGTAGTATACCCTTCAAAATACTATTCCCGTGTAAGTCGAAGACACCATTTGGGGGAGTATAACCCGAGGTTTAAAACCGCTATTTTTTCGGCCAATGATATTTGGGAAGGTTTTCGTGTCACCGATGACAACAGGAATTTGGCAGTGCATGAGTTTGCCCATGCCCTGAGTTTCGAAATGGTTCGAAAAAACACTTGGGAGGCCAAAAAGTTTAGAGTGGGATTGAAAAAAATAAAGGAACTTTTTCTTCGCGAAGGCTATGCCCAAAAAGTGGCCGACTCGGCCTATTTTAGAGCTTATGGCATGACCAATCTTCAAGAATTCTTTTCGGTAGCCGTCGAGAATTATGTAGAAACACCGGAGACCTTTTTAAAGGAGTATCCTGAACTTTACCAGATTATTCGAACTATGCTGGGTTTTGATTTTCAACCATATCCAGAAAAGCAATCCTCTGACTAGCTTTCATTTACCTTGGAATGGCCAAGATTAGAACAGAAATCGATTATATCATTTCGATAGTGTCGTCTTCAAATGACTTTGTTGTTGTAGGCGCGGATCTTTTGACTTAATTAAAACAGGCCGGTTTTCTACTATTTCCGCACAGCGCTCCAGTACCTCCTCCTCAAGCCGTTCCATGGCCTCCTTGGTGTAAAATGTCAAATGGGGCAGTAGGATTACATGGTCCATAGCATAGAGTTTTCTTAGCGGATGGTTAATGTTGTTAAGCGGTTCTTGGCTAAAAACGTCGATACCGGCTCCAGCAATTTCTCCAGTTTCGAGCGCCTCTAAAAGTGCAAGCTCATCTATCAATGCTCCACGGGCCGTATTGACAAAGATGGCGGTTTCTTTCATGGCCGAAAACTCTTTTTTCCCTAATAAATGCTTTGTGTCGGAATTAAGCACGGCATGTACCGAAATAAAATCACAGGCTTTAAGAAAATCCGTTAGTTGATCATATTTCTCGATACCCTGTTCAGCCAGCACCTCATGACTTTGATAAGGGTCATAGCCCAAAACTTTCATGCGAAAACCTTGGCCTCCCATTCGGGCCATGCTTTTTCCAATTTTTCCACAACCGATAATGCCCAATGTCTTACCTGCCAGATCGAAGCCCATCCATTTCTGGGTAGGCCAGGCCCATTGGTTACAATTCATCTGGTGATGAAGTGAGGTCAATTTTTTGGCTAGGGCAATAAGTAGCGTGAAGGCCCCTTCTGCTACGGTTTCTTCGGCGTATTCGGGAATGTTCACTACGATAATACCCTTTTCATTGGCAGCCGGAATATCAATGGCATCGATTCCCACTCCGTATTTAATTATTGCTTTCAGGCGATCGGCCTTCTCGAGAACGGTTCTGGTAATCGGGGTGTAGCACATGAGCAAGATGTCGCAATCTTCTAGCTCTTTGGCAAGCTCGCTTTCGGAAACCCCATCTGGTAGTAAGGTCAATGTGTGACCATTGGAGATTAGAGTTTGATCGATAAGGGGGGTTTCGAGTTCTCTATCGGTTCGGACAATCTTCATACTTTTTTGGCAATTTGGAATACAACTATCAAAGTTTGAAAAGTAGTAATAATAAGTGCATCTAAAAAGTCAACGTTATAATTTTTAAACGTATTGACTGCCGGATAAAATGGTCGATTACATTAGTACTATAGCAAATCCGTGAAGCATTAAAATCGCAAACGTAAGCTGGCATTGGGGGTAAGACCAAGCGATACATTTTCGATTTTCTCTATTTCATCGTTCTCGTCAAGTTGGTAAAAGGTATCGAGAATATTGCTTCTACTGGCAAGGTTCAACACTGAAACGCCAAAAGAGGCCTTCATCCTTCTGCCCAGTTCAAATTGGTAGACGGCCGACGCATCGGCACGTAAATATTCGGGTAGTCGATTACTATTGGGTTCCTTGTAGTTGATGCGATAAGGGTAAAAAGTTGTATCAATAGGGTCTGTCCAATCTGGTTCGGTGTACGGCTTTCCAGATCTATAATTCAGGCCAATACCAAACTTGAAACGTTCTAAGGTATAGGTGCCCGCCAAGGTGGCCGTGTGTCTGATATCTAAGTTGTTCGGGAAGTTTGGCGGTACGATGTCCGGAAAGCTATAGTCGTTATTGTTATACGTATAACTGGCCCAAATACTATAAGAGCTGGTTTTGGCATTGATTAAAAATTCAAAACCCTTGACCGTGTATTTACCGATCTCTCCGTTAAACTGGTTTTGGTTCTGAAAGCCTTGGGTCACGGTACTGATGCCCTCTACGTCTTTATAAAAACCTTCAAGACCTACATAGAAATTTTCCTCATCAAAGTGGATGCCAAGGGATCCGTGTTTGCTTTGTGTCACCGGAAGTACGTCTTCATCTGAAACGAGCCACCTTCTTTTTTCTATGCCTAAAAAATCTTGTTCCAAGTCGATGACCTGATTGATGGCCTGACTTTTGAACTCTCCTAGCAGTTGTAATTTTAAGGCCCTTGTGATACTGTAACTTAAGCTTAACCGAGGCTCGACCAAAAACTTCTGAAAAGCATTGGGGTTTTCCAACAGGGTACATCTAAGCCCGCCCCGGGCAAACCATTTTTGGGTGTCCGATCTGTAGCTCATCTCCGAAAATAGTGCATTTTTTTGAATGACGTCGCGTTCATTGCTTTGGTAAGGGGGCTGAGTAACGTCGGTCTTATTGGTAATTCCGGTCTCGCTGAAGGCGTAGCCATTGAGCCACTGTAGTTGGTCATTGATTATATAGTTGGTGTTTAGTTGTAAGGCAGTTTCCTGAACCTGATTGTTCTGAAATAAAATCTGTCTTGAATTTGACGAAATATTACGCGCATCAAGGTTGTATTGGGTATAGTAGGCGTTCAAAAACGTAGAAAGCTTTTCGTTCCAATGACTTCTTAGACTCCCCCCGAAAGAAAGGTTGGTCTGGTCAAGGGCACTTTGTGTTACCCTATTGTCTTCCATATGGCGTTCGGTAAAATCAAGAAGGTTGTTGATGTTTATAAAACTAAACCGAAGCTTATGTTTTTCGTTGAAGTCGTATAATAACTTGCCGGTAAAATCATAGAAATAAAAATTGTTTTCTTGGGTGACATCACTGTTTTCAAATACCCGCTTGAAAAAACGATCATAGGTCGGGGTGGCTATTAAATCCGTTAGGGAACGTCTCGCCGAAAATTGAATGGCCAGTTTATCGTTGAGAGGTACTTGTGCATATGCATCGCCCCCTATCAAATTAAGACCTGCTCCCCCGAAATACTTTTCGGCAATTTTATCTTGAGTACGCATATCGATAATGCCACTCACACCACCACCGTACTGGGCACTGGTTCCGTTTTTAATCAGTGTAACTTGATCGGTCAAATAGGGGTTAAAGGCAGAAATGAGACCGAAAAAGTGCCCTGATTGGTACATTTTGATGCCATCCCATAAGATGAGGTTTTGATCGTTGGTGCCTCCCCGAATATTGATATCGGATACGGTCTCGTCCACACTTTTTATACCGGGTAGGGCTTGTACGGTTTGCAATACATCAGGTTCTATTAACCCGGGAAGGATGCCGAACTTTTCGCTGTTCATCTGTAAACTACCATCAGTTTGTTGGATAAGCCCTTTAGTTAAAAATTCGTAGACGACGACCTCTTCTAATTGTTGATAGAATTGAGCCAATAGTAGGGTGGCACAGGAATCTCTTGAAATGAGCGCTTCGACTGCGACGAATAATGTCTTAAACCCCATAAATTTGATTTGAACATAGGCGTCTCTAGGTACGTTGGTTAGATAAAAATTACCATTTTCATCAGTAACCGTAGCTTTTGCCGTGCCCAAGATCTCTACGGTGGCACCGCTAACCGTATTCTGTTCAAAATTGTCCAATACCTGGGCACAGATATTTACGGTCTTGGTCTTGGTCACCGCATAATAGCGATCGTTAAGTTTTTGAATTTGAAGCTGTGTCTGATATTCGATGTCGTTTAAGGTGGCATCCAAGGTAGAGGCCTTAGGGACACTGATCCAAATATTCTTCAAGTCATTGTCGGCATAGGAAAATTTGACATCGAAATTGTGTTCCAGTTCTTGGATGAAATCAATAAGTGGAGTTCGGGAGCCGTTTTCTTGGCCTTTCACGATGGTAACGAGAAAAAGCGCTATACCCAGAAGGGGAAGAAAAAAATTATGGTTTCTTATCGCCATAGAAGAGCACTTTGCCACCCTCTAAGGTGTACTTAATTTGCGAGGGTGCCGCTATACTCTTTAACGCAAGATTTTTATCGGTATTGCTAAAAGTACCTGTAAACAGTTGGTCTGTATCTACATTTTTTGTTTCTACCGAAATATTATGTTGACGCTCAAATTCATCGATAACAAATCGAAGCGGAACGCTTTTAAATGAGCTTTCATGGTTAACCCATGAGGGTTGTGTGGTATTTGGTGCGGCGCTTTCCACAATTTTACCGCTGATGGCCATAAACGAAGTGCCTGCAGGTAATTTGGTTTCGTTGCCATCGAAGGTTACACTCACCAAACCTTCGAAACAAGTGACTTCAAAGAAATCCTTTCTATACACTACATTGAACTGGGTGCCCAAAACGGCTATAGTACCGGCCTTTGTGTCAACCGTAAACTTTTTGCCCTTGGCCACTTTGAAAAACGCCTCTCCCTTCAGTTTGACATTTCGTTCTTCATCCCATTTTCCATCGCTATAAGACAGTTCGGAATCAGCATTCAACAATACGGTCGAGGTGTCGGGGAGTTCAATTTGTTCATTCTCTGCATACTGCGTAGTATAATGTTCATCAAGTGTGTTCAGATAAAAATAGGAGGCTGTAATAATAACCGCTATAGCAGCTGCGATTCGCAAGAACTTTTTGAAAGGATGCAATTGTACCACTTTCTTACTATGCAAGGTTTGCTTGTTTTTAATAGCACGTAATGCCTCCTCCATATCGTAATCGGGGGGCTCCAACGTACCTGTGACTTGTAGAATTCGCTGATAGGAGGCATACTCTTCGGATTTTTTGAATTCCGAAAGCTCCTCTTCAGTGAGTTCGTTGTTCAGCCATTTTGCCAAGTAATTTTCTTGCATGATCTCTACCTTTGTACCTTAATAACAACTCATTATGAAAAAACCCTACCCAAATTCGTTTTTGAAAGTTTTGGGATTATATCTCTAAATGCATTTTAACTAGGGGCAAGGTTTACTATTTAATCTTGTAAAGTCTAAATGCCATCGATTTGTTCCCGTAAGGCTTTTAAGGCCAGATGCATTCTTTTTTCGATGGCCTTTATACTTACACCCTCCATTTCCGCAATTTCCGCATACTTCTTTCCGTCGATACGGTTTAACAAAAAAGTGCTTCGCTGGTTTTCGGGGAGACTGTTCAGCGCTCGGTCCAACTTCTCTTTGAACTCATTTTCTTCCATAATAAACTCTGGTGATTCATGAGTCGTTTTTAAGGTTTTGTCGGCATACTTCAAACGCACCTTTTCAGCCTTAAGTACATTTAAATACAGATTGTTCGCTACCGTATATACATACGCCTTAGCCTTCTCGGGTGCAACCTTTGCACAGTTTTCCCACAATTTAAGAAAAGCCTCCTGAACGGCATCATGGGCTTTTTCTTCGTTTCCGAATTTATAATATATGTAGTTGAAAACCGTTTTAGAATTACTTTTGAAGATGGTATCGAACACCAGTTCTTCACAAACATGGTCTGTTTTTTCGGTTTTCAAAGACGTGGTTTTCCCCAAAGATATTTGAAAAAACCCAAACAAGGCAAGTAGGGTATTTTAAAATTGGGTTGTTTTAGGGTTGAAGTAATAATAAATTCCAAATCATTATGAAAAAGTATTTTAAATTTTCGCTGTTTGCCTTCCTACTGGGTACAGCATTGACATTTATCGCATGCCAGAAAGAAGAGCCTTTTCAGGAAGACTTTGATGAAGAGCAAACGCTAACCGCCACCTCGGCCACCGTTAACTTGATGAAACGTACCGTGGCCAATGACGGATCATACGATAATATTATTGATGGTGCGAGTTGTTTTGATATCCGATTTCCCTATACCGTTGAAGTTAATGGCCTAGAGGTCAAAATTAACGAAATGGAAGATTTGGAAACCGTAGAGAAAATTATGGATGCTGTTGACGGTGTCGAAGCCGTAATGGAAATATTCTTTCCTATCACCATAACGATGGCTGACTATACAGAGCTTACAATCAGTGGTATCGAAGAGTTGGAAAAACTTGCCGAGAATTGCGTCGAAGGGGGGAGCGATGATGATATTGAGTGTATTGATATCATCTATCCCGTAACACTCTTCACTTTCAATACCGGCTTACAACAGACTGGAAGTGTAACTGCAGAGAGTGACCTACAGATGAGACGTTTCTTTGCCGGGCTCGGGGAGAATGAGCTGGTAAGCTTCGATTTCCCCTTGTCGTTTGAATTGTACGACGATACAAAGGTGACGGTGAACACTAACGCAGAATTAGCGGCGGCAATCGAGCGGGCCAAGGAGGCCTGTGACGAAGATGATGATAACGATCATAATGACGATGATTTTACCGAGGAGCGTTTAGACAATCTGCTGATGGAATGTCCTTGGGAAGTTGCCAAGTTGGAACGGAAGTATTATGATAATTCGGACCAATATAGGGAATATATACTCTTATTTAAGGAAGAAGGTGTAGTACTTGCCGACAACGGATATGGCCACACTATGGAAGGGCACTGGAGTACTGAAGTTTCAGATTTTAGGGTCGTCCTTAATGTCGAATTCGAAAATGCCCCTGATTTTAATGAGAACTGGTACGTCTATGAGATGGATGAAGGAAAAATCAAACTCTTTTCAGGAGACGAAGACGGAATCGTATTGGAACTATACTGTGAATATGAGCCTGAAATATGTACGGCCGACGCCATTCGAGATCGATTGAGCTATTGCCGATGGAAAATTACCGACCAGGAAGGTAGTTTCTTTGAGGACCTCAATATCGATTTTTCAAATAACAATATTCATGTGCACACTACTACTGACGTCGTGGTCGATGAAGGAAACTGGTCGCTCTCAGGTGAAACGGTAACCTTTGCCGATTTAAGTATGACCCTTTCGAATTATATCGGTGATTGGATCGTTATCGAATGCGCGCTCGAACATTTGAAATTAAAGCGTGGCGATGAAATTATTATGCTGATCAGAGATTGCGAGTAAATACTTGCTAAACCTTAATTTAAATCGAATACGATGAAAAAAATAATTTATTTGACCCTTGGAGCCATTTTGTTTCTCGGATGTTCCAAAGATGATAACGATACACAAGGAGAGATTACCTCGGGAGATATCGATGCGATAAAATCTACGGCCCAAAGTGGTGAATGGCATGTTTCCAGTTATTTGGATTCCGGTAATGACGAAACCAACGCATATGCGGGGTATCGTTTCACATTCGGACCCAATGGTGTTTTGGGCGTAACCGATGGAAATACTGCACTTTCAGGGGCGTGGTCGATTACTACATCCGATAGCGATGATGATAGTAGCGAAGATGATATTGATTTCAACATCATCTTTAACGGCTCAGAGCTTTTTGAGGAACTCAGTGACGATTGGGATATGGTAAAATATTCCGATGCCAAAATAGAACTTTTTGATGTCAGTGGTGGAGACGGTACGACCGACTATCTGACGTTCGAAAAAATGTAACCGCATTCTTTGCCTACTATTTTTGCCCCACTTTTGTAAGTAAGGCACCCATGTCGTCATGGGTGCCTTCTTCTTTTTAGCACCTATTTTTTTATTATATGGTATATCTTAAGAACAATTATTGGGATTGTCGTATACATCGATGTACTTTTTCGATAATGCCTCTTTTTTTCCCTTGGTTATTCTTAAATTTGCCTTTCTTCAAAAGCTAACAATACGATGTTCGATAGTCTAAGTGAAAAATTGGATAAAGCCTTACACACCCTTAGGGGACATGGGCAGATCACCGAAATAAATGTAGCGGAAACCACGAAGGAGGTCCGAAGGGCCTTATTGGATGCCGACGTCAATTTTAAAATAGCCAAGGAATTTACCAATCGGGTAAAGGAAAGGGCCCTGGGTCAAAACGTACTTACAACCTTGCAGCCGGGCCAATTAATGGTCAAAATCGTCAAGGATGAGTTGACCGAGTTGATGGGTGGGGAGAGCGAAGGGATACATCTTGCCGGCTCCCCTTCGATAATTTTAATGTCGGGCCTTCAGGGTTCTGGTAAAACGACTTTCTCAGGGAAGCTTGCGAACTTTCTAAAGACCAAAAAATCGAAAAAGCCATTGCTCGTGGCCTGTGATGTCTACAGACCTGCGGCCATCGACCAATTGCACGTGGTCGGCGAACAAATTGGGGTGGAAGTCTATTCTGACCGTGAAAACAGCGATCCAGTCGCTATTGCAGAAGCTGCGATTGCCAAGGCTAAGGCTGAAGGTTTTAATGTGGTGATTATTGATACCGCTGGGCGTTTGGCTGTGGATCAGAAGATGATGGATGAAATATCGAACATCCATTCGGCAATTCAGCCTCAAGAGACCTTATTCGTTGTCGATTCCATGACCGGTCAAGATGCCGTCAATACGGCAAAGGCCTTCAATGATGTACTTAATTTTGACGGGGTCATTTTAACGAAACTCGATGGGGATACTCGTGGCGGGGCGGCGATTTCTATTAAGTCGGTTGTAGACAAGCCCATAAAGTTCATCGGTACCGGTGAGAAGATGGAAGCTATCGATGTGTTCTACCCTTCCCGTATGGCCGATCGAATCTTGGGCATGGGCGATGTGGTTTCTCTTGTAGAAAGGGCACAAGAACAGTTCGATGAGGAGGAGGCCCGGAAAATTCAAAAGAAAATTGCCAAGAATAAATTTGGCTTTGATGATTTCCTTTCGCAGATACAGCAGATCAAGAAAATGGGAAACCTCAAAGACCTGATGGGTATGATTCCTGGAGCTGGAAAGGCATTAAAAGGACTCGATATAGACGATGATGCCTTTAAACATATCGAGGCCATTATTCATTCGATGACCCCTGACGAACGGTCGAACCCCTCCATATTGAACCATAGCCGTAAAAAACGAATTGCAAAGGGAAGCGGAAGAGATGTTAAGGAGGTCAATCAACTCTTGAAACAGTTCGATCAGATGGGCAAGATGATGAAGATGATGCAAGGAGGCGGCGGAAAGAAAATGATGCAGATGATGGGGGCCATGAAAGGCATGAAGTAATTTTAAAAGTTTAAGTGCGAGAACGAAATAGCGACTAGAATTTTGGGATTTCTCCCATAGCGTTCATATGACAGGGTCATATGGATACGAATGATTTTATGATCGATAGGCCACCGCCATGAATACTAAATATTTAGAATGGTAATTTTAGACGGAAAAAAAATATCTAACGAGATCAAGGAAGAAATTGCTGCAGAAGTTTCTCAAATGAAAGAGCGCGGTGAAAAGGTGCCCCATTTGGCAGCGGTTCTCGTGGGCAATGACGGTGCTAGCTTGACCTATGTAGGGAGCAAAGTACGCTCGTGTAAAAAAATCGGTTTTGAATCCACGCTGATTCATTTACCGGAAGAAACTACCGAGGACGAATTGTTGAAAAAAGTACATCAACTGAATACGGATGACTCGATTGATGGATACATCGTTCAGCTTCCCCTACCTAAGCACATCGATGAACAAAAAGTACTTATGGCCGTAGACCCCGATAAGGATGTGGACGGGTTCCACCCGGTGAATTTTGGAAAGATGGCCCTGGATATGGAGTCTTTCATTTCCGCAACCCCTTTCGGTATCATGGAGCTTTTACGACGCTATAAGGTCGATACTGAAGGTAAACATGTAGTGGTAATCGGTAGAAGCCATATCGTAGGCAGACCTATAAGTATTCTTATGAGTCAAAAGGGAGAGGCAGCCAACTGTACGGTTACATTAACCCATAGTAGAACAAAGAATATGACCGAGCTGACCCTGCAGGCCGATATTATCGTCTCCGCTTTGGGCGTTCCCCATTTTTTAAAGGAAGATATGGTTAAAGACGGGGTGGTCATCATCGATGTTGGTATTACTCGGGTTCCCGATGAAAGCAAGGAAAGGGGATATTACATTGCCGGAGATGTTGATTTTGAGTCAGTAAGTAAAAAGGCTTCTTTTATTACTCCAGTTCCTGGGGGTGTTGGCCCTATGACCATTGCCATGCTGTTGAAGAATACCTTATTGGCTCGGGAAAGGCATAGAAACATTAAATAATATAAGCTGTACGCTGGCTGCTCTTCCGACTTAAACCTTTTAATTTTCTAGTTTTGTTGTCTTAGCAAGGGTGAGGCACCGTCTTTTAGGTACTAGGGATAGATTGCGTTTCTTTACTTCTTAAGATTCGATGATATCATTTCGATTCAAGAATGAATTAAATCTTTTGCCGAAAGACTAATATGAAGGTTTTGAGCGTTATTTACCCAAGCGTGGTGGTGAGGTCTTGTATCCAACTTGAGAACAACATATAACACGCTTTAAATGAGTACTAATAGGAGTTCTCGAATTACTAGATTTCTATGAACCTTCAGCTCGAACCATTCTTTGACCTCTCCATGGATTGCCTCTGTATAGCCAATTACGAGGGCTATTTTCAGAAGGTTAACCCTGCTTTTAGACAACTTTTAGGGTATTCAGAAGAAGAATTGCTTTCCACATTGATAGCCGACTTTATTTATGAAGACGATAAAGAACGAACGGCGGTTATCAGGCAAGGTTTAAAAAATAACAGGCCCTTGGTCAATTTTGAGAATCGGTACATTAGTAAATCGGGTGAGAAGGTCTGGCTTCAATGGACTTCAATTCCATTGCAGAATGAGCAACTGATATATGCAATAGCGAAAGACGTGACCTTTAAAAAAGAATTGGATAATGAGCGTAACTCTCAATTGAGCCATCTATCTAAAGTCAATAACGAGCTAAAACAATTAAGCTATACAACTTCCCACGATTTAAGATCACCGGTCAATAATTTACTTTCAATGGTAGATCTGATTGATATGACTAAAATTGATGATGAGGATACTATCGAATTGTTGAGTTTTATACGTCTATCGGCTGATGGACTGAGGTCTTCCCTGAATTCTTTTGTCGATGTCTTAAAAAAAAATGAAGGGTTGAAGGAAAAAGTGGAAGAAGTTTTTTTTGATGAAGTTCTTTCAAAAGTAAAAAGCGCAATTAGCACTTTGATAAGACAGACAAACACTACCTTCAATGTGGATTTCTCAGGGTTGAGAAGTGTGGCCTTCGTTTCCGCTTATATGGAAAGTATTTTTCTTAATCTGATAACAAATTCTATTAAATATGCCCGCCCTGATGAGGCCTCTATCATTAATATCAAGACAACAGTGAAAAACGGCGAGAAGACTTTTACATTCTCTGATAATGGTCTTGGTTTCGATATGGCTAAAGTAGGTCATCGGATCTTCAATTTGAACCAAACCTTTCACGATAATGAAGATAGTAAGGGAGTGGGTCTGTACTTAGTACATAATCAAGTTACTAAGCTAGGTGGTACTATCGACGTTAATAGTAAGGTTAATACCGGAACTACCTTTACCATCAAGTTTGAATGAAAGTCTAGTCATTCTTAGGAAGGCTGTCGAGGAGGGTTCATGCCGGTAATCACCGTGTCGCCTGGCTTGATAACTTCTATATCGTTACTGTCATCTATACTGCAGTTGCCCATAGTCAGAATTGTGATGAAAATAAAGGCTATTCGTAGTGCTTTTTTCATTGATTCCAGATTGAGATCTAATATACCATTAACGCCCAAACGTCAATTTCAGTATAGATTTTCCCTAATCTTGGCGCCTTAGATTCACAAAAACGATACTTTTGCAGCTTTTCCAATAGATGTCTAGTAACCGATTTTCACTTGTCGATCCATCGAAAAGCCCCATATTCTATGGCTATGTGATTCTTTTGGTGGGAACCCTAGGGATTTATTGCAGTATACCGGGGCAAACCATTGGGGTATCGGTATTTACCGATCCCGTAAAGGATGCGCTAGGCCTATCGCGCAATCAATTCAGTAATGCATATATGATTGGAACTATTTGTAGTTCCTTGGTCATCGGCAGGGCGGGGGTCTGGTTTGACCGCTATGGTGCGCGATACGTAGCGTTTTTTGCGGCGCTTGTTTTGGCCCTAGCATTGCTCCTCTGCTCTTGGTCGGTTCACATGAGCGAATTTGTTAAGCGGGTTTTGGCCGTTGATACTTGGGTCGTTCCCTTTACCATTATAACAGTGCTTTTCTTTATGCTTCGATTTTCTGGTCAAGGAGTACTCACAATGGCTTCCCGCAACGTGATTATGATATGGTTCGATAAGAATCGTGGCAAGGTAAATGCTATTAGCAGTGTGGCCATTTCCTTTGGGTTTTCATCTTCACCGTTGTGGGTGAACGCATTGATCGAAGGGTACGGTTGGCAAATAGCATGGCAGCTATTGGCAATGGGCCTAGTAGCTTTTAGTTTTTTAGTACTTCAGTTCTACAAGAACAAACCAGAGGAACACGGTTTGGTGCCTGATGGTTCTAAATTTGTAGATAATGCAACCGAGGAGAAAACCGCACCACTAGCCAAGCAATATACGCTTAAGGAAGCGCAGGGAACCAGGGCTTTTTGGATGTACGGCCTTATGCTGGCCTTCAATAGTTTTTTCATCACCGGACTTACCTTTCATGTGGTCTCCGTTTTTGCAAGTGAAGGATTTCCTAAAGAGGATGCCATATCAATTTTTTTGCCTGCCTCGGTAGTGGCCGTATCCGTATCTACCATCTTTAATTTTTTGAGCGATTACCTCAAATTGAAGCTGTATCTGTATCTTATGATTCTGGGCGGCATAATGGCTTCCGTAGGATTTTTATTGTTGTCGACCGCAATCGGTGTACCTTTATTGATTGGAGGTTTCGGAATTTTGGGTGGTTTTTTCGCCGTGCTCAATGCCATTGTTTGGCCTCGGTTTTACGGAAGAAACCATCTTGGAGCGATTACAGGTAAAATCATGTCTTTTCTAATTTCTGGAAGTGCCTTGGCTCCGCCTATCTTCAGCCTTTGTTTTACCACCTTTGGGTCCTATCGCTTGCTAGGATATCTTGGTTTGGCCTTTTTGCTTTTTTTGGCTTTAGCGTCTATACGGGCGAATAATCCCCAATAGTGTAAACTGCGCACGAAAGGGTTTGCTTTTTGGCTAGAAATCGCTACCTTTTGATGAAATAACCATCCTGTGAAAATAGTGACACTTTCCATTTTAGTGGGGCTGCTTAGTGCATCGGTAAAGGCCCAGAATTCAAACCTCTCGGAAATTAAAGTGTCTTTTTCGAAAGACTTGGCAGCTACAAAGAAAGATGGTCGATTGTTATTGATGCTTTCCAACAACGACGAAAAGGAACCGCGATTTCAAATTAACGATGGTCTGGATACCCAGTTTATTTTTGGAATGAACGTAGAGAACATGGCTCCTGGAGAGATAAAGATATTCAACGATACCATCTTTGGATATCCCTACCCAAGTATTTCACAAATACCTGCGGGGACATATATCGTTCAGGCCCTTCTTCATGTGTATGAAACATTTGATCTCGCCTCAGGCCATCGTGTCAAATTACCAATGGACAACGGGGAGGGACAACACTGGAACACCTCCCCTGGGAATCTGTATAGCAAACCTTTTGAGGTTAAGATCGACGAAAATGGCATTCGGAATGTTCACATTATAATCGATCAAGTCATTCCGCCGATTGAGGAGCCCGAAGATACCGAATGGGTGAAACATATTAAGATCAAATCGGAAAGGTTGTCTAAGTTTTGGGGAAGGGATATGTACCTTGGAGCACATGTACTTTTACCAAAAGGATTTTCAGAACATCCCAATGCCAAATATCCATTGATGATTTTTCATGGGCACTTTCCAAATGATTTCGGAGGTTTTAGAACCGAGCCGCCGGAAAAAGATATCAAACCTGAATACTCCGAACGGTTTTCTTTAGATGGATACAATATAATTGAACAGCAAGAAGCCTATGATTTTTACAAGCGTTGGATCGAACCCGATTTTCCACGTATGTTAATTATCGAGATACAGCACCCCACCCCGTACTACGATGATTCCTACGCGGTAAATTCTGCAAGTCAGGGGCCTTACGGAGACGCCATTACCTATGAGCTTATACCCTACATCGAAGCTAAGTTTAGGGGTCTCGGGAAAGGTTGGTCCCGTTTTCTTTACGGGGGATCTACCGGTGGCTGGGAAGCGCTGGCTGTACAGGTCATGTATCCCGAGGAATATAATGGGTGTTTTGCAGCCTGTCCCGATCCCGTCGATTTTAGGGCCTATTGCCTCACCAATATTTATGAGGATAAGAACGCGTACTATTATAAAAGCGCACATAAAAACTTGGAGGTGCCTAGCCACCGCAACTATCTGGGGCAAATTCAGTCGACCTTGCGCCAAAGCAATCATTTAGAGCTAGTTTTAGGCGATAGATCACGTTCAGGGCAACAATGGGATATCTGGGAAGCTACTTTTTCGCCTCAAGGTGCGAACGGGTATCCGATACGTATTTGGGATAAGATGACAGGTGCCATAGATCATCAAGTCGCTGAATATTGGAAACAACATTATGACCTGCGATACATTTTGGAAAGGGACTGGGACAAACTAGGCGATAATCTAAAGGGTAAAATACATATTTACTGCGGTGATATGGATAATTATTATCTAAATAACGCAGTGTACCTAATGGAAGATTTCTTAGAGCAAACCACCGACCCGTATTATGCAGGCGAGGTTTTGTACGGGGACAGGGCAGAGCATTGTTGGAATGGTGACCCTACCTTGCCGAATGCCATTAGCCGTTTGCGCTATAATACCATGTATGTACCTAAAATAATGAAGCGTATTGCGGAAACCGCCCCAGATGGGGCTGATCTTTTAAGTTGGCGCTACGAATAAAGCATAGAATGAACACAACGAATAGGGTAGCTTGGTTTGTATTTGTCGCTTTGGCCATTATCATTGGCCTCTACCCATTAGTTTATGTGTTTAATGGTGAGTTTGGTTTGTTGGTTTCCAAAAGTGATACTTTGAAAGCCGACCTCTTTTATAATATAGGGTTCTACGGCCATATTCTTTTTGGGGGATTGGCTTTATGTATAGGTTGGTCGCAGTTTAGTAAACGTCTTCGCACAGCCAATTTGAAGCGACATCGGATAATCGGTAGAATATATGTCATCGCGGTGCTTATCAGTGGATGTTGCGGTATTTTCATCGCCCTTAATGCGAATGGAGGCCTTATTTCGACACTCGGTTTCATATCCTTGGGTCTCATCTGGTTATTTACTACACTAAAAGCTTATAGGGCTATACGGAAAGGCGATCTATCGCTGCACCAAGGTATGATGATTTACAGTTATGCCGCTTGCTTTGCAGCGGTAACACTTCGTATTTGGTTGCCATTGCTGTTGGTTGTTATTGAAGATTTCACTACCGCATACAGGGTTGTAGCTTGGCTTTGTTGGGTTCCCAATATGATTTTTGCCTTTTTTTGGATACGAAGGAAGGGCCTTATTATAGATTGAGTTGAAGTAGACGGAGACCGTCTGGAGTATAGGGCAAAAAAAGCATAAATGATGGCAAAAATAACAGTATTGTACCAGCTGAAAATTGGGTATTTTTCCGCCTTTAAACCACTCAATATATAGTAACTTCCGTTCGTCGAAAGCGATTGGACTATTATTTTAGCATTGAAAAATAATGCTACGAAAATCGGATTACAGTAATCAAATCGAAAATTCAAATGAAGAGAATCATATTCTTTGTGCTGGCAGGGGCACTTTTGGCTTCCTGTAAGTCAAAAGAAAAGGTGGTAGAAAGTCGTGATATGGCTCCAACCGATACCAAAGATAGCAATGGGGATTGGGTCTATCTTTTTGATGGGTCAAGCCTCGACGGATGGCGTGGATATAATATGGATTCGCTACCACCGGGTTGGACGATTAAAGACAGTACGTTGACCTTTGATACCGAACTGGGCCTGGAACAGAATTATACAGGAGGAAAAGACCTGATCTACGGGGCGGAAGAATTCGATAATTTTGAGCTGTATTTAGAATGGAAACTGCCCAAAGGGGGTAACAGCGGAATTTTTTATCACGTGAAGGAAGGATATGACGGTATTCCGCAGGTATCGCCCGAATACCAGTTGATCGATGATGAGAACTATGCGAGCATCCATGATCTGACCGAGTACAATACCAGTCTAGGCTACACCGAACACCCTGAAGAATTAAAACCGTTACAGCAAACGGCCTCAGACTATGCAATGCATCCAGCAGATGCTTCGAAAAAAACGCTACATCCCGTAGGGGAATGGAATAGCTCTAAAATTGTATTTACCCCTGAAAAAGTAGAACACTGGCTTAATGGTAAAAAAGTACTATCTTTTGTGCCTTGGGATGATGCCTGGTACGAAAAAAAGAATTCTGATAAATGGAAGAACAGTGCCGATTATGGTAAATTTAAAACCGGGTACATCGGGCTTCAAGACCATTCAAGTCCTATTTGGTTCAAAAATATAAAGATCAAAAAACTATAGATGAAAAAGATAATCGCCGCGTTTTTTGCGTTGGCCGCGTTTGGAATTATTTCGTGCAAGAGTCAAAAGGAGGCTACCGAAAAAGGGTTTACTACACTTTTTAATGGAGAGAATCTAGAGGGTTGGGTAGGTAACAAACAAATGTACAAGGTCGAAAACGGTAATATTGTCGTTGATCCCAATGGAGGGGGCCACGGTGGTAACTTATATACCGCTGAAGAATACGATAATTTTAACTTCAGGTTCGAATTTCAACTGACACCAGGCGCAAATAATGGCCTAGGCATCCATGCCCCCCTCGAAGGAGATGCTGCATACGCTGGAATAGAACTTCAAATTCTGGATAATACCGCTGCGAAATGGGCAAATTTAGAACCATATCAGTACCATGGTTCGGTATATGGTGTAGTACCGGCGAAACGAGGATTTTTAAAACCAGTGGGGGAATGGAATCAGCAAGAGGTCATTGTAGAGGGGCCGAAAATAAAGGTAATACTCAATGGTACGGTCATTGTAGATGCTAACGTAGTAGATGCGTCAAAAAACGGTACGATGGACCATAGGGAACATCCCGGCTTGTATAATGAAAAAGGGCATGTAGGTTTTTTGGGGCACGGTGATGTGGTACGCTTCAAAAATATTAGAATCAAGAAATTATAGAACTAAACATAGATTAAAGAACATGACAAAAAAAGCGAATAATAACCGAAGGGATTTTATCAAAAAGAGTAGTGCGGGTGCCTTCGGTATGATGCTGGCCCCTTCATTATTGAACACGGCATTCGTAAAAGATCGTTTGCGAACTGCGCATATTGGCGTTGGGGGTATGGGAGCCGCCGACTTAGCGGATATTTCTTCACATGAGGCGGTAGATGTCGTTGCATTATGTGATGTAGATTCCATCAACCTGGCCAAGGCTCATAAATTACACCCTGGTGCACGCATATTTTTTGACTATCGAACCATGCTCGATGAAATGGGTGATGAAATAGATGCGGTGGTTGTTTCAACTCCAGACCACACCCATGCACCGGCGTCGCTTTTAGCCATGGAAAAAAATAAACCCGTCTATTGCCAAAAACCTTTGACACATTATGTTGAGGAATCGCGAAAAATGATGAAGGTTGCCAAAGAAAAGAATTTAGTGACCCAAATGGGTATTCAAGTACATTCTTTCTACGATTACAAATTGGCTACTCTTTTGATACAATCGGGAATCATCGGAAAAGTACATACCGTGCGTGCATGGTCTCCCAAATCATGGGGGTATAACGGTACGGCGCCCCAAGGGGAAGACGAAGTGCCGCCACAGCTAGATTGGAACCTATGGTTGGGAACCTCCAACGAGCGACCCTATAAAGAAGGTTTTTATCATCCCGCCAATTGGAGAAAACTACTCGACTATGGATGCGGTACCCTTGGTGATATGGGGGTGCATATTTTTGATACCCCTTATAACGCCCTTGAATTGGATGTGCCTTTGACCATAAAGAACGATTGTAGGGAACCGAATGGATTTGGTTATCCTGAAAACAATACGGTTACCTATGAGTTTCCCGGAACCCCATATACAACAAAAACCCTCAAATGGGTATGGTATGACGGGCCTGGTATGCCTCCCGCTCATGAAGACCTGGTGTTACCTGGGGGGGTAAATCAAATGGGAAAGAAAAATAAAGAGGAAGAGAGCATGGAAGATAAAATATCACTTGACTCCGGCCAAGCCGGTGAGGGTGAACTTCCGGATCAAGGTGCCATGTTCATAGGCAAGAAGGGCCGTTTGTTATTACCTCATTTTATGCAACTTCCCAAGAAAATAGTGAAAGGAAAGTATGTCGATATATCTTCAGAGATCGCCGAGATTTCCAAGGAACATAATCTAGGGGAGCCTGTCCGTAATTATGAATCGGAAGGACCAAAGCACTATCACCAATTCGTTGATGCCTGTTTGGGTAAGGACAAAACTACTGCGCCATTTTCGTACGCCGCGCGATTGACGGAAACCATACTTTTAGGGACTATAGCAGGCCGTTTTCCGAATCAGGTGTTACATTGGGATGCTGAAAAAGCAAAGTTTGCCGAGGAAGAGGCTAATCAATATTTATCAGGAGAGTATCGTGATTTTTAGTGCTGAACGAGGAGAGATACAATATGAATATGAGACCAAAACTTCTTTCTCTTGCTAGTATGGCCATGTTGATAATGGCTTGTAAGGGAGGCACTAAAACGCAAAACAGTGCTGAAACGGAGTCTAGAGTGGAGACTTCCGGCAATCCTATTTTCGAGGGTTGGTATGCCGATCCCGAGGGCGTGGTTTTCAACGATGAATATTGGGTTTATCCGACCTACTCCGATGATTACGAAAAGCAGGTTTTTCTCGATGCTTTTTCTTCCAAAGATTTGGTCACCTGGCAAAAGCATCCACAAATAATTGATACGGCCCGTATCAAATGGGCCAAGCAGGCTATGTGGGCCCCTTCTATAATCGAAAAGGACCGGAAATATTATCTGTTTTTTGGAGCGAACGATATTCAGCGTCCCGGGAGGGATTCTTATGACCCGAACAACGATATCAACCATTTTGGAGGTATCGGAGTGGCCATAGCCGATAATCCTGGAGGTCCGTTCAAGGATTATTTGGGCAAACCTTTGATTTCAGATTTTTACAATGATGCACAGCCAATTGATCAATTCGTTTTTAAGGATACCGATGGTACCTACTATTTTTTCTATGGAGGGTGGAGTCATTGCAACCTGGGAAAATTGAACAATGATTTTACGGGCTTCGAACCTTGGGAGGACGGTGAACTTTTTAAGGAAATTACACCCGAAGGTTATGTCGAAGGACCTTTCATGTTCTTTCGAAAAGGAATTTACTATTTCATGTGGTCGGAAGGCGGTTGGACCAATGGCACTTACAAAGTAGCCTATGCCATGGCCGACAAACCTACGGGACCCTATAAGCGTATCGGAACCATTTTGGAGTCAGATCCAAAGGTGGCGACCGGTGCTGGCCACCATTCAGTAATCAATGTGCCTCAAACGGAGGAGTGGATTATCGTGTATCACAGGCGTCCCATACCCAATGAAGATCGTGACCACCGTGTAACCTGTATGGACAAGATGGAATTTAATGCCGATGGAACCATTAAACCCGTACAGATGACCTTTGAAGGGGTTCAAGCTGCACCGCTAGACAAACCTTAGCGATTATATTTCTTTTTGCGAGCGTAAAAAAATAACTCATTGGTTTTCAATGGGTCTCGGCTTTTATAATTCGAGTTTTTTTGTGTATCCGATACCCCCGAATTTTGCATAGCGAAGAACCCGATGCTCCGCAATTTATAATTGAAGATGGTATTGCTATCGAAGTGACCACTACATTTGTTATCTTGTGTTCAATTTTTAAAATATGACAAATGAAAAAGACCATTGTTCTATTTGTTGTATGCTTCTCACTGATCTTTCCCGCAGTAGGCCAGACCGGTAAAGTATATGACAATCTATCGATGACGAGCAAAATATTAAAAAGCGAGAGAAAATATGCCGTTTATCTCCCTCCAGATTACGATACCAGTCAACGCTCATATCCCGTTTTATACCTACTGCATGGTGCCGGGGACGATCAAACAGGTTGGGTTCAGTTCGGGGAAGTTCTTAGAATCACGGATAATGCCATAGCGGATGGAACCGCGACCCCTATGATTATTGTCATGCCAGACGCCAATACGGGCAAAAGAGGATACTTTAATCAAGGTGACGATTGGCGTTACGAGGATTTCTTTTTTGAAGAACTGATGCCCTATGTCGAAACGCAATATAGGATTAAAAAGGAAAAGCGATATCGTGCAGTAGCCGGACTGTCAATGGGTGGTGGCGGCACATTTATGTATGCACTTCACCATCCCGAGCTCTTTTCGTCCGCTTGCCCCTTGAGCGCCTATATTGGACCTCTGACTATCGATGATTTTAAAGAGCGTTTAGAACGTGGTAATATGAACCTCGCCGAAGAAGAAGTTAACGCTTACTTTAAGAGACATAATGCCATAGAACTTCTAAAGACGGTGTCCGTTGATGACATTAAATCGGTTAATTGGTATATAGATTGTGGCGATGACGATTTTTTGTACGAAGGCAATAGCCTTGTCCATATGGCTATGAGAAAAAAAGAGATTCCCCATGAATACCGTGTACGGCAAGGTGGGCATACTTGGACCTATTGGCGCGAATCACTTCCCGAAGTTTTGAGTTTTATCTCAGATACATTCCACCAGCATTAATAATACCCGATGAAAAGGTAGCAGCTTTATGGATATCAAAAAATTGGTTTCGCAAATGGTGGCCGCATTTTTATTGTTTACCATAATTTCGGTAATTCTTGAAAAGGAGTATACTAAAGAGGTTATATTTAACAAGGCTGTAAACGGATTGATTTTTGGTCTCATCTATGGGGTATTTCTATGGGCACGAGAAAAATTTAAAAACAGAAAATAATGAAATATAGAAGATTCGGAAGAACGAATTGGCAAGTAAGTGAAATTGGATATGGCATGTGGGGTATGGCCGGATGGAAACAATCAGATGACGAGCAATCGGCCAAATCATTGGATTTGGCCGTCGAAAAAGGGGTGAACTTCTTCGATACGGCATGGGGTTATGGAGAAGGGCACAGTGAAGAACTGTTAGGTGAACTGGTACGTCGACACCCTAAGTCCAAATTATATACGGCCAGTAAGATACCACCAAAGAATTTTCAATGGCCGGCAAAGCCCGAATATACTTTCGAGGAGTCTTACCCCACGAACCACATTACTGAATATGTCGAAAAGACCCTTGACAATTTAGGTATGGAGCGTATTGATCTTATGCAATTTCACACTTGGGATGATAGTTGGTCACATCGCGAAGAGTGGCAGCGAGCTGTTGAAGACCTGAAAAGAGCTGGAAAAATTTCGGCTATGGGTATCAGTGTGAATCGCTGGGAACCTGAAAATGGAATGAAGGCCCTTAAAACCGGATTGATCGATGCCGTTCAGGTTATCTATAATATTTTTGATCAAAATCCTGAAGATGAACTTTTTCCATTATGTGAGGAACTGGATATTGCCGTTATTGCTCGCGTACCTTTCGATGAGGGTACCTTGACGGGTACTATTACGAAAGAAACTACATTCCCTGAAGGAGATTGGAGGGGTACTTATTTTGTGCCTGAAAACCTGAATTCCAGTGTGGAACATGCCGATGCGCTACGACCACTGGTACCCGAAGGAATGACCATGGCCGAGATGGCTTTACGTTTTATTTTGGAAAACAATACGGTGGCTACCACCATTCCTGGAATGCGTAAACAACGAAATGTATTGGCCAATACGGAGACTAGCGATGGTCAACCCCTGTCGCCCAAATTATATGAGGAACTCAAAAAGCATCGTTGGGTCAGGAAGCCAACTTCTTGGTCACAATAATAGGTTGCGGTGTGACTGCGCTACTTTATTCTACGTGACTGTGTGGTAAAAGAAAGTCCCTGTTGTCCCATAGTAGAATTCATCACCCCTTCGAACAAGGGCTCGGGAGCGTCGGTAGGGGATTGCCATTCAAATATAAAGTTGGAACCCGTTCCTCCTGCGACATCAGTTTCGTCGATGATTATTTCAACGGTCTCCATTGGAGCCAAAAAAATGGGATGGTCGAAGTAATTACGGACCTTTTTCCCATGGGTGTCGAAGTATTGGGCCTTCAATATATAAATGGTATCTAAGTCGCTTGTATTGCGCAGACTTACCATGGCCGTAAGATTATGAGTTTTATGCTCAGAAAGGCTATATATCTGCGAATAAATCGACAGATATGATTTACCATATAATAGGGAATCTTTCTGGCTCATATCGGCTCTTCTCCCTAGCCAATTTTCAGGGTTTATGGAGCTAATTTCCTTTTCCTCCTCACAGCCCATGGTTAGGCATACGAACATTAACAATAGTATATATCTTCTCATTTTACCTATATTTTCTTTACCGCTATTTCCAAAAAATTATCTGTGATACGATTTTGATCTGGGTTTGGGCAAAATTAGCAGTTTTAAAGCTTATCCGAGTACTGTTGTGTGGCTATATTTAAGCTTTTCATGTCTATCATAAGCAATATGGATGTAGCAAGTCGGTCTTTTAAGAATACGAACTTGTTTTATTTTGCGAATAGCTGCCCTATATCCTTAAAGGCCTTAAACTCCAATGCATTTCCTGCTGGATCTAAAAAAAACATAGTAGCCTGTTCACCGACCTGCCCTTCAAAGCGTATATAGGGCTCAATAATAAATCGCACTTCTTTCTTTTTCAATTCTTTTGAAAAGATATTAAAAGTGTCCCAAGGCAGTACTACGCCATAATGTGGTACCGGTACGTTGTGACCGTCGACAGGGTTATGGTGTAGCGTTTCATTTTGGGTTTTAGGTTTGTAATGAATGACCAATTGATGCCCGAAGAGGTTAAAATCGACCCATTGGTCACTGCTACGGCCTTCTTCACATTGGAGTACCTCGCGGTAAAATACACGGCACTCGGCAAGGTTGTGAACGGGTATGGCGATATGAAAGGGAGATATTTTTAGCATAAAAAATTAATTTTTTAGGGTTTTCGCAAGGTCGGGAGCGATTATTTTTTTGGCTTCTTCAACATTGATATATTTTTCGAGGTCTTTAAGTGCGATAACCTTGTATCCGTTGTCCGATAGATGATTGAGATACTCTTTAAAAAGCTGTGGGGGTGTGGTTACCCATGGATGCTCTATGTCGGGTACCCCATGAAAAGTCAAAACTACAATGTTGCCATCTTTAGCTGTGCGGAGGGCGTCCAATATTTCCTGTTTGTTTTCGGTGTTTGTGGCCCAACTTGGGATGAGGTATGGGTGATCGCTCAAAGGGTCATAGGGTCTACCTCCTCCGGCCCTGGCAAAATGATACTCTTTCCCTTCTAAAAAGTCGAGCGCCTTGGCATTAAGGCCGTAGCCCGGATAGGCAAAATTATGTGGTTTAGGTATGCCAAGGGAATCGCATTTCCTTTCGATGTATCCTAATTCATTGTTGAACTGGGATTGGGTCAATTTGGCCACGTTGGCATGGGTTTGCGTATGGTTGGCGATTTCGAAACCCATTTCATGCAGGGTACTCATCTGGCGCCAGTTCATATATAGTGTGCTGTCTTTGTAATTTGGCGGAAATTCGCATACAAAAAAGGTGGCGCCGAAACCAAACTCTAATAGCCAGGGAGCCACTACTGAATATTGGCTTGCCGGAGCATCATCAAAGGTCAGAACGACCAATTTATCGGGTATCGGCTTTTTTAAGATTTGTGACCTCACCGAACAGCATAACAATAGTATTAAGGGCAATATATAATACCGGTACATTTTAATAGATTTCTTTGTGTCGTTCAAATCGCCTAGGGCCTAAGATTTTACTTCAGCCTAAACATTTTACCGCCCGGCGTATTTAGCTTGGCCCATTGGTAAGGTAATATACCATTACCGATTATCCCTATTTCTTTAGGCACACCAATGTAATAACACTAAAATAAGTATAAAATGTGAATACTAGAGCTTCTATAAACCCCTTGATTTAAAGGTGAAAACTGGATTCCTATATAGTATTGTATTAGTACATGCAGTGGAGTTAAAAGGTGGGAGTTAGTATGAGATTTCAGTTTGGAAGGATCTTATATATTCGTGCAAACTCAATCAAAACGGGCCAAATTACCGTGAACCGGCTTTTGCATTTCTTTTGGAGGAAGCTTCATATAATCTCCATAAAATTGTTTCAGATACGCATCATAACCGGTCATTATCTTTAAGGACGTATTTTCAAAATCCACTTTTTTATAAGATATGACAACATCTCTCGGCAGCACATGTCCAATATATTTAAACTGATCTAATGATGAAAAAATGTATCCCGTGGGCCTGTTTTTGAATATCCGTGCTATTGAATCATAGACTCTAAGTTTAAAATTGTGGGTAAACAGCAAGCCTATGATATATGTAAAAAGGGAAACTGTAGCGCCGATGAACCCCCTCTTCGTAGTTACTTTCTTTTTGATGGTGCCCTGCATCGCCTTTAACCCGAGTCTTTGCATTTTTTGCGTAATTTTTGATTTTGGAGCCACGTCAAACACAAAAATGTCAAGGTAGATGTTGGGATTGTCTTTATGCGAGAACCGCTGAACCCATGACTTTCTGAAAACAATAAGATTTTCTGGTAATACCTTAAGGAATTTTTCATATTCCACTCTTTCGAAAACGACATCCGCATCGTCGTCCCAGGGAATAAATCCATTATGGCGGATAGCACCTATCATCGTGCCCCCGAATAAGCTATAATTAATTCCATGCTTATCACAAATAGCATCCATTTGCTTTAAAAGAACGAGCAATTCTTGTTGAAATTCTTCTAGCTTGGTCATTTCCGTAATTTCTTTAATTGCGAAGTAGAAACACCTTTAGTTCGTGCCAAATATATCACATCACAATATTCTTCTAAAAAGTCGAATTTGCCGCTCCAATCATCTCCCATAACAAAATAATCTACATTGTACTTTTTGACATCTTCTGTTTTTTGCTCCCAATTATCTTCAGGTATGACAAGATCAACAAAATCGAGTGATTCTAAATATGCTTTTCTTTTTTCGTAGTTAAACTCGCAGACCTTTCCTTTTATCAAGTTGAATTCATCTGTAGACAAGCCTACTATCAATTGATGGCCATAGTCTTTGGCACGCTTGAGAATCTCCAAATGCCCATAATGTAGCAGATCGAAAGTTCCATAGGTCAAGACCGTTTTAAATTTATTGCGCAACAGCTCTTTAAAGTTAATGGTCAAAGAATCGGTGGTCTTATGAATAAAAAAGTCAAATAAGGCATTCAAAATGGGCAAATTTTTCTTCAATTTAGGATCGATCAAGCTGTTTAAAAGCTGCAGTGTCTTGACGCCTTCGAGTACTACACCATTAAGATTGTCCCCCATGTTAAAAAACCCTTTTCCAATAATTAAGCCCAAGGTTCTATTTCGGCTTAAATCAGATAATGATGTGAGACATAAATCTCCTAGACCACAGCCTAGATTGATGGTTTTAGAATCGCAGTTAAGATATTTTAGTAATATACCCATCTCTTTGAAACACTGCGTGAGAATAAAATACCTGGTATTTATAGAATTAAACTCACCATCGATATTACCCATGAAGATGGCGTAGATATTCTTTAATGCACTAAGGTATTCAACGCCGTTAATGTCGGTTGTAAAATCGAGGTAGAAGTTGGTGCCTTTGAACAATTCCCGTACTGTGGTGACTTGATCGTTATTACTATAACCTAAAGTCAATAAGGTCGGATGATTGCCAATTACCTCAGAACTGAAAGAGGGCCCTTTTAGACTTACTATATTTTTTATGTGTAATTTTTTTTGAAAGTAGTCGTATATCGAAATGCCACCATCGGCCAATCCTTTTGACATATTGATGATTAGGGTCTTCGGATCTAAATTCTCTAAAAAAACGTTCTCGTAATCCGTGAAACAACCACTTGGTATCACAAGAATTACCACATCATAATCTTTAAGTTTGGATAGCTTACGGGAAGAAGTAATGTTTGAGTTGAGTTTGAAATCTTGTAGATACTCTTTATTTTGATGTTTTTTATTGATCTCTTTCTTTTGCGCTTTCCTTCTAACGAACAAAGTAATCCTGTTGTTAGCATTAAAGGACAATTGTTGGGCCATTGCTGAGCCGAATTTGCCAGCACCAAGAATAGCTATATTTTGCATTTTCATGATTAAGATTCAGGTCAAATTTTTCCCCTATTAGGAAGGGTTTTCACTAGAATAACAACTTTATGTGAACATTATTATAAGGTTGCTAAAATGTTATGCGCAATTTAGCGAATGATGGGAATAAAACTAACGCAAACCTTGAAAACAGTTGTCTCAAAAGTTTTTATTTCGAAGTTAGAATGGTCGTAAGCATCTTATTTCTAAATATTTACTTTTGCAATTTTTTTGTTAATTGGGTTGGAACGGCTAAAATTAAGCAGTGCTCTTTATCTATCTTATCTGCCTTTTCTTCATTATTGTGCATATGCCCAATACAAATTCAGACTACTTTAGAAATAGGGCACTACCCCTAAAAGAAAATCAAAAGGTGTCAATAAAGAGGTCAAAGGTGAGCTTCATGAGGTCAAAAATTCCACTATCTTTTCGTTGATTTGTGGCTGGTGCATCGAGTGTCCCAGACCTCTAGTGCGTATAAATGTGCTGTTTTTCCATTGGGCATGTACATTTTCCGAGGCATGAAATGGCGCAAGCATATCCAGCTCATCATGAAGGATTAGTCCTTTTTTTGTACTGCCGGCAACAAAGCGTGACGATGAAAAGTGAGCTACGGGCGAACCGAAACGCTCAATAATGTAGTTTTCAAAAGCTTTTAAAACATGGCGGTTGAATCCGAGTATCTTTTGATAATGTGCCAATATTTCATGAAATTCAGATGGGGAGCCTATTGTTACGATTTTTTCAATACCGTCATTATTATTCCTGAATTCATTGAATAAAACAGCCATGCCGCCAAAAGAATGTGCTACCAGATGATGCGGATTGTAGGTCGTAATGAGTCGCTGAATGCTATCGGCATAAAGTGTTAGGTGTAACTCTTTGCCCGATGAATAGCCGTGTCCCGGAGCATCGAATGCGATAATATTATAATCGAACTCTTGAAGTTTGGCGATAAGGTTACGCCATCGAAATGTATTGCTTTCCCATCCGTGAACCAAGAGTACGGTCTCCTTTTTCCCGGGCCAATGATAGACCTGCAAACGGTACTTTGAACTATTTATAAAACGCTTTCTTGCCGTGTCTAAAAATACTTTTTGGGGGGGTAATACCTGCCCTTTTCGTACGGTCGTAAAAATCTCAAAGGCTTTTTTGGCAGCCTTTTTCTTTGAAAAAATAGCCAAGATGTTGAGATAGCTTCCGTAAGCTTTATAAAGCAATCTGGTAACAAATTTTTGCACTGTGAAACTGTTACTTTAAAGGTTTCTTTTTGATCATCCCTCCCTTGATGTCTTTGACTACTCCCATCACTACAAAAGCCTTTTTGTCGATTTTGTCTATTTCGGTACTAAGTCGGGCGAGCTCCAAGCGCGTCATGACCGTGTAAATAATGTTGGTCGATATAGGTTTTCCATTAAGTTGACCGTAGCCCCCTTCGCCCTTATAGACAGTGCAGGCCCTACCCATTTTTGTGATCAGCATCCGACGGATTTCTTCGTTTTTGGGAGAAATAATGGTAACGCCAATATATTCTTCTACCCCATCGACCACATAATTGACAGTTTTGGCGGCTACCAAGTATGTTAGAATGGCATAAAGGGCTACTTCCATGGACAATAAATAGGCCCCTGCCGAAAATATTATTAAGTTGATCATCAGTAATACATCGCCAACGGTCAAGTGCCATCTTCTACTGAGATAAATTGCCAACACTTCGGTGCCATCGATAACACTACCACCACGCATGGCCATACCTATGCCTAAACCTAGGAAGAAACCTCCGAAAACGGCTATTAATAGTTTGTCGCTGGTAATTATTGGGTAGGCCACAAAATGTACGACCAATGCGAGCGATAGGATAGCAAAAATGCTCTTGATTGCAAACTTTTGACCGATTGTTTTTGCGCCGAGTATCAGAAAAGGGATATTGATAACGACCAATAAAAGTCCGAGAGGAAATTCGGTAATGACCTGAATCAACAGCGAAACCCCCGTTACCCCACCGTCAATAAATTGGTTAGGTAATAAAAAGCCTTGGAGACCGAAGCCGGCCGAAAAAACTCCAATAGCAATAAAAAGTGCTTCTTTTAGGGCATGGATCAATTCAACTTGGCCAGACCGTATTTCTTTAACAAGTTGCCGCTTGCCAATTTTTTGGTTTCTGCTATTACCTTTTAACTTATTCTTTGCACGTTCGACCAGTAAATATTGTAAAAGTGGATTCATGGGACGTGCTTTTTTTCAAAAGACGAAGATAGTCGATTTTGCGTTACGGGCCAGAATGAGGAAGGGTGTTGTTTATTACGTTTTTGTAATAGGTTTAATCATCACCCCATGCCACCATCATATATTTGATCTTGGCGTCGTCAGGAATTTGAACGGCCTCAATATTCACACTTGAGGAGTAGCGCAAACTTGATGGTAACTGCTCTTTGCTTATGGTAAAGTAGGTACTACTATCGCGCAATAATATAACGACATTATTCATTGAGGTAATTACCTTTTGAATTTGATAATTGTCCTTAATATCCTTAAAGGTACTGTTGAGTCCGATTCCTTTTTCGGTTGAAAAACGCGGGTCTTCTATTCTTATATTCTCTATCGTTGGAATGCTATCTGATGAAGGTGTGAGCGTTAACAATAACCTCCCGCCTTTTTCGAAAACCCTTACTTTTTTGCTTTTATTAGAAAGGTTATGTATGGTACTATCCTTTACAATGGAATCGTTGGCGTAAATTACCTCCAAGTCTCTCGCCAAACTTATCTTATCTAGCTTTCCAACACTGTCATTGGTAATTAAAAATTCGGTATCGGGTTGCTTTTTGCACTGTTGGAAGAACACTAGTGCAAGGATGCACATACTATGTGTAATCAGATACCATCGGATGTTCTTTTTGCTTTTGGCCATAGTCGACTTTAACGAATAACTTTTTTAAGAACGCCAAGTACCCCCCTGATGAAAGTTGCGCTTGTAAGCACTTTGATGATAGGGTTTTGGCGGGTGCTTGTTCTTCTACTTGTGGTTCTTGGTTTTTCTTTTTCGTTTTGTGCTGCTGCTTCGGCCTTCTCGATTTTCTCGTTCAGAATTTCGTAGGCACTTTCGCGATCCACCACGTCATTATATTTTTTTACCAGTTTCGAACTATCTATGGCCGATTTTAATTCATCGTCTGTCAGAACGTCCATACGGCTCATGGGAGCCCTGAGCAAGGTAGCCGCCAGCGGTGTTGGCCGACCTTTCTCGTCCAGGGCCGAAATCAGTGCTTCACCGATACCTAAGGAAGTAAGCACCTCTTTGGTGTCGTAATAATCGGATTCTGGGTAGTTTTCGGCGGTTAGTTTGATCGCTTTACGGTCTCGAGCCGTGAAAGCACGAAGGGCATGTTGAACCTTAAGCCCGAGTTGTGCCAATACTTCGTTGGGTACATCGGTTGGGTTCTGTGTTACGAAATAGATTCCTATACCTTTGGAGCGTATTAGTTTTACAATATTTTCAATCTGGTCTAGTAGGGCTTTCGACGCTTCGTCAAAAATCAGATGGGCCTCATCTATAAATAGAACAAGTTCTGGTCTATCACTATCCCCCTGTTCAGGAAAAGTACTATAAATTTCTGCCAAAAGGCTCAGCATAAATGTTGAGAATAGTTTTGGTCGATCTTGAATATCGGTAAGCCTTATGATATTGATAAACCCTTTTCCATTTTCATCGATTCGGGTGAGGTCATGTACTTCGAATGACTTTTCTCCAAAGAAAAGATCGGCACCTTGCTGTTCGAGTTCTATAATCTTTCTAAGTATAGCACCTGTGGAACTGGTCGAGATGCGTCCGTATTCTTTAGTGAACTCCGCTTTACCAGACTCGGTGGCATATTGCAGCACCTTTTTAAAATCTTTCAGGTCTAATAGGGGTAACTTGTGATCATCACAATATTTGAATATCACCGCAACAATGCCCTGCTGTGTTTCGCTTAGGTCAAGGATTCGGGACAATAGGATAGGCCCGAATTCGGATACGGTCGCCCTTAACTTGACCCCGTCTTGTTCCGAGAGCGATAATATTTCAATAGGAAAACGTTTCGGTTCAAAGGGAATTCCTATTTTCTCGTGCCGTTCATCGATTTTGGGATGTCCGGGACTAGGTTGGGCAATACCGCTTAAATCACCTTTGAGATCCATAAGCAAAACGGGTATGCCCTTGTCCGATAGATTTTCTGCCAGTACTTGTAAGGTCTTTGTTTTTCCAGTTCCGGTAGCTCCTGCGATGAGACCGTGGCGGTTCAATGTTTTTAAGGGTATTTTTACCAAAGCATTGGTTACGGCTTCGCCTTCAAGCATGGCCGCACCCATGACAATGGCATCGCCTTTGGTTTCATATCCTTTTTTAATAAAGTCGAAAAACGCTTCTTTTGACGCCATCTGAAAATTTTTGTTAAAAATAGCAGATTTCTACCCAATAGAAAAGTCCGTTTTTACCAGTATCAAAATTATATAGGGAAACTTGACCTGAAATTCGATTAGGTTTTGTCATAATCATTTTTCGCTTATCCTTTACATAGGATAAACTTAGTCCATCATTTTATAGATTTTACCATCGGCCTTGGTAAAAAGATACCCTGAACCTGCACAGTCGCTTCCAAGTCGAAGGTCGACCCTCTTCGCACCTGAAATCGCGGCGAACGTTTTGATTGTATCGTTTAAGGATACATTAAGTCTGTATATACGGCCACTGTTCACATCGCCCTTGTAGACGTATCCCGTGGGGATATCACCGAAAATATAGCTTTGGGGATCCGAACCTTTTTTGACAAAAAACCCTCCACTAATGGCGGCCCCCTCAGAGTGATCGTATTGCAAGACTGGATAGGTAACTCCACTCTGTTCATCGTCTTCGGGCAGTGGATATAGTTTGTCCATAGCCTGATCTGGATTTAGAAGGAAAGTACCTTCTCGAATAGGCCATCCATAAAAGTGGCCGGGAAGAATACGATTTAGTTCTTCGATATTGTTGTGGCCGATATCGGTAGCGTAAAGAGCTCCGTCCCCATCCCAGGATAACCGGTTTGGATTGCGAAAGCCATAGGCCCAAACTTCCCCGATCTTTTCGCGATGCTTTGCAAAGGGATTGTCTTCGGGTATGCCATACATGTTATTCGATGAATTGTTGCCTAAGGGGTCGATGCGCAATATGCTACTCCACACCCCATTGCCATGGTGATGAGCGATTTCTTTATGGCCATTTTCAACGCTCGATCCATCGCCTAGACCTATGTATAGTTTGCCATAATCTATTGATTGTCTATTCGCGTCGGGGTTAAAGGCAATCTCTTGCATGCCGTGAATGGTTCCGTAAAAATCTATGCGCAGTAGCTCTCGTGATTTTATCGCAATTTTTGGGGTTTGAAAATCTTCTACTTTCCATTCCTTCAATACCCACTGCAAGCGCTTGGGTATAGAATCGGCATAGGTAAAGTCTGGGGTGGCCGTTCCCTTAGGTTCGGTATGGGTGGTATACAGTAGGCCGTTGCGTTCAAAATCGGGGTGAAAGGCAAAGCTCCCAAAGCCAGTGGCCAGCCCCGGCTCACTGATAAAATGTGGTTGCCTTTCCCTTAAATTGAAAAAAGGCTTGGCTACAGTATCTGTAATTTCATAGAGTATACCTCTAAGATCATTCGTGAAGAGTCTGCCACTATTGGGTTCGCAACCTATTTTATTGATACGGGCCAAAGGCGATTTCTCACTGCTTGCGGGTACTTGAGCCAAATATTGAATGGTAATTGGGATAGAATCGAAAGAGATTTGGTTCGGTATCGGATCGGTCAAAGCACCGGGTTGGTCTACACCTTTTATGGAATTCTTTTTTTTGGTATGCATGTAGGCCAATAAGGCATTTAGTTCGGTAGAGTCTAAGTTCGTAAAGCTGGGCATAACGGTCATGAAGCGCTCTTTCAATGTTGTTGCTCTAGAATCGTTCGCAGCAAGAAGCGCACTGGCATCGGTTATCATTTTTTTTAGCCATTCTGTAGATACTTCGGTCGTTATTCCACCTAAAGCTGGACCTATACCGGTATTCTTAAAATTATGGCAAGCACTGCAATGTTGGGCAAATAGGGTCTTTCCTTTGCTAATGTTTGCAGGGTCTTCCGATATGTCCGATCCAAATGCCGACTCTTGCCCGTCCTTACAGCCGAATACGATACCGAGGAAGAGCAAAAAATAAACATATTTCATGATTTCTGGTGGGTTTGGTCTTGAGAATCGCGGCAATTTATGACAAAAAATTAGAACAAAGGTAATGTGCTCAACGGGAGGAAATAAGAAATTATGGGGCCAGGTCTCGAGTACTTAAGTTAATGCATATCTTTGCCCCCATGAAAAAAAAGGATATCATGAAGCGCGTCGATGCAGGTGAAATGCTGCCCTTGATGGAGGAGTTTTACACCATTCAAGGGGAAGGGTATCATAAAGGGACGGCAGCTTATTTTATCAGAATCGGCGGTTGTGATGTGGGATGCCATTGGTGCGATGTCAAGGAAAGCTGGAATGCCGAAACGCATCCGCCTACTGCAATAGAACAAATCGTTGAGAACGCCGCAACCTATTCCAATACCATCGTAGTAACTGGGGGTGAGCCCCTAACTTGGAACATGCAACCCTTGACCGACGGTCTGAAAGAAAAAAATCTCCAAACCCACATAGAAACTTCCGGGGCGTATCCCTTGACTGGTACCTGGGATTGGATTTGTCTCTCGCCTAAGAAAAATAAGTTGCCTACTAGTCAAATTTATGGAGTAGCCAACGAACTCAAAGTTATTGTTTACAATAAACACGATTTTGTATTTGCCGAAGAACAGGCGGCAAAAACGGATGACTCCTGCATTTTATATTTACAGCCGGAATGGAGCGTGCGTGAAAAGGTAACTCCTTGGATCGTCGATTATGTAATGCGTAATCCTAAGTGGAAGGTGTCGTTGCAGACCCACAAATATTTGAATATACCTTAAGGTTACGAATATGTTACCTACCTCCTTGCGAGGCAAGGTCTAACAGACATTCACTATCTAGACCAGGTGGGGCCGAAATACCTTTAGATGCTTGATGTTCGAGCATTTTAAGCACGCTTTGACCGCTTAGTGCGCAGGCAACGTCTAACGAGTTTCCCGATTTCTCTAAGAGTGAAGCAGCCTTACTTGAAGGGCCGCCGAATTGCAGTTGTGCCCGCATTAGGCACCCATCAACAGAGCAATGGCTATTGCCTGTTGTGTTACCGTCACCGTCGATTACAGGGTCGCCATTCGTGTCCCTTTCTACATCTTCATGGTCGTTGATCGGGTCTGTTCCCAAATTGACCAACCCGAATAAGTGACCGAATTCATGGTTCAGGGTAGCAAGTTCGACTTGGGCATTGGAAATAAATATGCTCTGCCCTGCCAATTTGCGTACGGTGACCTCATGAATGATCATAGAGGTGTTGCGGTAGACCGCTCCTAAGGTAACCAGGCCTTCATCTTCATCGTCACCCTCGGCAGGTGCATCTGAAAAATAGATAAATACGGCCATGGTATCACCCTCATTATAAATGGTTCTGTTGTCTTCTTCAAGATCGGATATCTTATCGACTGTAAGGCTTTCCTCGCCAGGTGACTCAAGTCGGTTGTAGACTACTTCGATACTTTCCTTAAAAGTACGTTGATTCAGAAAGTCAACGAAAGCACCTATAGCTTCCTGTGTAGGCCGAAATCCGTCGACATAACCGATTTCTATTTTCAATTTTGAAAATTTGTCGTTGGATAGAAGATCACGGGCCGATTGACCGGTACCCAATAGATTCGCGGTTTTATCGACCGCCTTTGGGGTTTTGTCGGGATTTTCAACCGAACTTTTGGAGCATCCCAAGAACACCAAAAACAATAGGAGAATAGATTTTTTGATTTTTTCCATTCGATTCTTTTTATCTCTATGAATGTAACGCAAAAATTGAGCCAACCGTATTAAGAGGGCCATAATCTTGCCAAGTAATCGTAATGTTCACCATGCTGTACAAGTTCACAATTAAGGCCATTGGCGCGAGCCTCGAATTGCAATGTACGATAATCTATGTATAGCCATTTAAAAGGGTTGCTTTTTTGGTTCCTATATTCCATATAGAATTCGACTTCCCCGTAGTATGCTCCGGTATCTGGAACCCAGTATCCACCATCATCGTCTTTTTCGAACATGTAAATAATGTCGCTAGAATCCAGAAGTATTTGGCCGTCATGATTTAACAGAGACTTCATGCGCTGAAAAAAAACGCCTAGTTTGTTCATTTCTCCAACTATACCGATGCCGTTCATTAGCAGGAGTAAAGTGTCAAATTTTTCATTTTCGAAATGATATATATCGGCATGCACCGTATTCTTAATTCCTCTAAGCATACAGGTGTTCACGGCCCCTTTTGAATAGTCTAGCGCAGTAACGTCATAGCCTTTTTTTTGCAGAAAGAGGCTATGACTTCCGGCACCCGCGCCAATATCTAAGACCTTTCCCTTGCAAAGGGACAAGGCCTTCTGCTCAAGCTTTGGCATACCGTCGAAATTCCTAAAAAGATAAGGTACTGAAAGTTCATCCTCTTCATCAAGTGAGGAATAGATTGTGATATCTTCACTATAACCTCCCTGTTGATAATCCAGTAAAGCCGACCCGAATAAATCATCCATCTGATTTGTTTAAGGGTACAAAAATGGATTTTTTTATCGATATCTTGTGTAGTTTTGAATGCTTAAATAGACAGTTATGATTGACGATATAGCCAAGCTTCCACAACGGGCAAGGGAAAAACACCAAGATAACAGAACGTTTTTTTCGAAGCTCAAAAAGAAACCACCGAAAAATCTTGACTACATCATGCAAGAATTGCACGAGGCTGAATTTGAACGTACCGATTGCCTGAAGTGCGCAAACTGCTGTAAGACAACAGGCCCATTGTTCACCAAGGCCGATATTGAGCGTATTGCCAAATTCTTACGTGTAAAGCCACAGGGTTTCATAGAAAGCTATCTTCAAGTGGATGAAGATAACGACTATGTGCTACAACACTTACCCTGCTCTTTTTTAGGGGCTGACAACTATTGTTCGATTTATGAGGTACGTCCGAAGGCATGCCGAGAATTTCCGCATACCAATAGAAAAAAATTCCAGCAAATTTCACAACTTACACTTAAAAATGTGGCCATCTGCCCAGCCGCCTTCAATATTGTTGAGGCCATGAAAAAGAGAATAGAACTTAGATAGGTCCTTGAAAATAAAATTTAAAAGACCTTAGTTCACCTTCGCTAAATGGTCCTCTACTTTTATATCTTTAGGGGATGGAATCGATACTTTCCTACTTTGAGACTATTCCCTCATCGCATCGATCGTTGATCTTGGTAGGGGGCATAACGTTCTTTTGGATTTTGGAAGGAGCCGTACCACTGTTTAAGTTCAAGTATAAAAAATGGAAACATGCGGGACCCAATCTTTTTTTTACCCTAACAACCGTCTTAGTGAACTTTGCTTTGGCATTTTTATTAGTGAAAACAGCAGATTGGACTGCGGCATACGATTTCGGCATATTAAACTGGTTGCCTACCATGCCGCTATGGCTACATATAGTGCTTGGGGTGCTTTTTTTAGATTTAATCGGGGCCTATCTTCCACATCTTGTCGAACACAAGGTGAAATTGCTTTGGATGGTTCACTTGGTACATCACACCGACCACCATGTCGATACGACTACCGCAAACCGGCATCATCCGTTGGAAAGTATGGTCCGATTCTTTTTTACGCTGATCGGGGTTTTTAGTATTGGAACACCTATCGGAATTCTAATGCTCTATCAGTCTTTATCGGTCGTAGCCGCCCAGTTTACACATGCGAACATTAAGTTGCCGGCTGGATGGGACAAAACTTTAAGTTGGATTCTGGTATCCCCTGATATGCATAAAGTACATCACCATTATAGGTTACCTTATACCGATAGTAATTACGGAAATATTTTTTCTCTATGGGACCGTCTTTTCGGAACCTATCGTCAATATGATCGCGAGGCCATTATTTATGGAGTAGACACTTTTCCCGATCCTGAAGAGAACGGGAGTCTTACGGGACTGATCAAACAGCCGTTTCACAAGTATAGAAAACCTAGTTCTTTAGATTAAATTGATTGTGTATCATAGTGCTGCTGGACAGCCTTTTTCATCCTGGTACGATTAAGGATACAATAAATACTTTTCCCGTATCTGGTTGAACGTGCCAAGGTCGTTTTGCCAAGTCTGTTTGATTTCTTCCTCAGAAAGTCCCGCTTCGATTTGCTTTTGTAGTTTTTCGGTACCTGCATGTTTGGTGAAACCACTTGTATTGAATACCTCGGCCTTATTAAGAGCATTGGAATAGGCATCGATAAGCCATTTCAAGGAAACTTCACTAATTCTGGGAAAGTCGGATAAGTCTTTTCCAAAACATTTTTTACCCTCTTCTTTAGGATGTTTAGACCCGAAATTGGGCGCTGGAACATAACTAAAGCTGTATTGTGTACTATCGAGAAACGAGGCGCCATAACGTTGAAATTGTCTTTCGGTTCCTCTACCTGCGTTGATGTTCGTGCCCTCGAAAAGTCCTAAGCTGGGATAAAGGTTGACGGACGTATCATTGGGCAGGTTTGGAGAAGGTCTCACCACTAGACTATAAGGGGTGTCATGTGTATAGTTCTCTAGCCGTATGATTTTTAAATCTGCTTTTTTTTGGGAGCTGAGCCACTTTTCTTCATTGATCATTCTTGCATATTCCCCGATGGTCATGCCGTATACTAGGGGTATTTCGGTCAACCCGAGAAAACCGGTATGTGCGGCTTCCATGGTCGGCCCGTCAACATAATGTCCATTTGGGTTCGGCCGGTCTAAAACAAGCATGGGAATATCGTTTTCGGCGCAGGCTTCCATAACAAGCTGCAGGGTAGCTATGTACGTGTAAAACCGTACCCCGACATCTTGTATGTCAAAAACCACAATATCGAGGTCTTGTAGTTGTTCCGTCGATGGTTTTCTGTTTTTGCCATATAGTGAAATAAGGGGTAACCCGGTTTTGGCGTCGACGCCATCACTCACTTTTTCACCTGCATCCGCTTCTCCCCGGAACCCATGTTCAGGGGCGAAAACCGTTTTTATTTCCACATTTAAAGATAGCAATGAATCGACCAAGTGTACGTACAAAGAGGAGGTCGGACCACTCATTTCGGCATTCTTGAAAAGTACACTGGTCTGGTTGGCGACGACGCCGACTTTCTTGCCCTTTAACAACGGTACATATTTATCCGTTCTATTAGCGGCCACCACCACTTGTTTTAAAAGGTGGGGAATCACAGCAGGAGCTTTATGGCTTGCGATAATTTTACCCTTATTTTCTTGGTTTCCGCAGGCGACCAAGACCAAAAACCAAATGAAAACTGTACTTTTATACACCTTAAAAAAAGCCATAGATTGAATTTTGAATATTTTTTGGCCAAGCGCCTTATTAAGGGCGAAGGGCATAAAATTAGTATTTCCGCACCAATAATAAAAATAGCAATTACCGCAATTGCATTAGGTGTGATCATGATGTTGGTGGCTATTGCCACAGGCGTGGGGCTAAAGTATAAAATACGCGAAAAGGTCGCTGCTTTTAATGGGCATATTCAGATTTCGAACTATGATAACAATGCGTCTGGGGTTTCGGTGACCCCTGTTTCTAAAGAACAGAATTTTTATCCAAAATTCGAGACTGTCGACGGTATTTCACATATCCAGGCAGTAGCAAGTAAAGGGGGCATAATTCGTACCGAGGATACCTTCGAAGGTATTATTGCAAAGGGTGTCGGTAGTGACTACAATTGGTCTGTTTTTAAGGAGTATCTGGTCGAGGGCGATTTGCCCGATTACAACGGGCCATTGAACGATCAAGTTTTGATGTCACGATTGATGGCAAAACGATTAAAGTTCAAGACAGGGGATAGTTTTTTCGCTTTTTTTTTGAAGGATGAAAATGTCGAAAATCTTCCAAATCAGCGAAAATTTACGATCACAGGTTTATATGATAGCGGATTTGAAGAATTTGACGCACTGTATCTTTTTACCGACATTCGGCACATACAACGCATGAACAAATGGAAGGAAGACCAAATAGGTAATTTTGAGGTATTCTTGGATGACTTTGATAAAATTGACGAAAAGAGTATAGCGATATATGAATCTACCCCTCCTACACTTGATACGAGTACAATAATTGATAAATATTATAAAATATTTGAATGGATCGGTCTTTTCGACTTTAATATTTTTCTGATTATCGGAATAGTAATTATCGTTTGCGGTTTTAATATGATTACCGCGCTTCTGGTTCTGATCTTAGAACGTACACAGATGATAGGTATTCTGAAGGCTCTTGGGTCGGCAAACTGGAGTATTCGAAAGTTATTTCTTTATAATGCCGCTTACTTGATTGTAATCGGACTTTTTTGGGGTAATTTTTTGGGTCTGGGTGCCATATGGCTGCAAAACAAATTTAGATATTTGAAGTTTCCGAATCCAAGGGAATACTATATTGAGTATGTGCCCGTGCATATCGATTTAATTACCGTATTGACTTTGAATGTGGGCGTTTTATTACTTTGTTTGCTCATGCTGATTTTACCCTCATATATTATTACCAAGATAACACCGGTCAAGGCCATTCAATTCGAGTAGCCGTTGGAAATCCAATGGACTAGAACAGCTACTATGAGACCGCAAAACGTTTGTACGAATAAATACCGAGTGCCTGGTATGTCAATAAATATGATAATCCATCGAACAATCAATCCCATTTTGCGGATACAGGTTCTGTGATCTGGGAACAGACAGAGGGCAAAGTTCCGCACTTTGTGGCCGGGTTAGGTACAGGCGGTACCATATCTGGTATAGGTAAGTTTTTGAAGTTAAAGAATTCAAATATTAAAATTTGGGGGGTAGATGGCTATGGCTCCATCTTTAAAAAATATCACGAAACCGGAGTATTCTACGAGCGGGAAATTTACCCTTACATCACGGAAGGTATAGGAGAGGATATTTTGCCCGAAAATGTTACTTTTAATATTATTGATAGTTTACCAAAGTAACGGACAATGATGCTGCAACATATACCCGGAAACTGGTATAAAAAAGAGGCCATGTTCGAAGATAATTCTGCGGCTGAGGCTATTAAGGGAGTACTTCAATTGAAAAGTAATTTTACAAAAGAAGCCCTGGTGGTGGTACTATTTCATGATCACGGTAGTCGCGGTAGGTAAGGTGTTCGACGACGAGCGGATGCGTTAAAATGAATTTCTAAAATGATGAATTACTTATGGGCTCAAAAGTTAGATTATTTTCTAGTTTGGTCTTTACCATTTTTCTGCTAAATTTTAAGTTCATTACTTATTCTGGTACAAGTAGTGCCCAGATCATCGCTTTGTAATTCGATCAATGGGTAAAAGAACCGATCGTAATAATTTGAAATGTTAATGATATGCTTACACTTAATTATCAAAATCAAAGCGTAAAAATCGATGGAGGGGAACTTATAGGCTACAAAGTCAGCGGCCATGAATACATCCATCAAAAAGGAAGTGCCGGATGGCGAAATTCTGATACCGAAATGTTTCCAATTATAGGACCTACTGCAGCGGCCGGATTTCAGGTGCAAACACCGCGGGATATTGCAGTTCAAGATCAGCATGGGCTCTTGCGCGAACTTGATTACGAGCTTCTTTCAAAAACGGAAACCTCCGCTACTTATAGAAAAACGTATAAGGCTGGAGCGCCTGTGACGAATTCTAAATATCCTGAAAAATCGAATAAGAAGTTCTTATTTTTCACTTATGATTTTGAATTTCGGAAACATTTTGAAATAAGCGAAAATGGATTGGAAATTACCTTCATCGTTTCTGGGGAACGGGATATGCCCTTTATGTTGGGATATCATCCTGCCTTCAAAATATATACGAACAGCCCCATTATTGTGGCCCATTCAAAAGAGATTTCCCTAGCTGAGATATTAAGTGCGGGGAGTAGGGCACTTGAGGTGCCCGATTGTCAAGAGATTCTACTAAAGGATTTAAAAGAGCTTCATATTAGAACCGAAGGTTTTGGACATTTTATGTTATGGACTGAAGTCTCTAATATGTTATGTATCGAACCTATTAGTTTTTATCCTTATTCGGTTGCGCAGAGCAACTTACATGAGGGATTTCGGTACCTAAAAGATTCAGATGAGGTATTCCGTGTTTTTTTGGATCCCCAGCTTAAGGAGCTTTCGTAATTTTATTGATGCAAACGATTTCTAGTTTTGTTGAACGACACATAGTAAAACCAGAAAATATTTTGGCAGTTAGATTATATGAACCTTGGTATTCATATAGTAGTATTTTTAACGTTAAGCATTTTTTCAAGGCATGCACCTAACCTTAAAGCGGATATTATTTTTTGTTAGTGCTGTTTGTCTAATGCTATCTTGCGGTGATTCGACTTTAGAGACTAAAAAACCTTCTAAGAGACACATTCCCATAGTTCGTTTCGAAGCCCTACCGGAAACAGTCAAGATGCCAAAGGACAATCCGACCTCTCCTGAAAAGGAGGAATTAGGGAAATTACTCTTCTATGATCCTATTTTGTCGGGTAATAAAGATGTGGCTTGCGCCAGTTGTCACCATCCCAATTATGGGTATTCAGAATTTTTAGATATAAGCATCGGACCAAATTCGCATGGGCTGGGTAGCAAACGCAGGTTTGAACAGCCCAATGATATTCCTTTTGTAAAACGAAATGCCCAGACCATTCTAAATACGGCTTTTAACGGTATTGATATGTATGGGCGTTATGAGCCTGAAACTTCCGAAATGTTTTGGGATGACCGTTCGCATAGTCTTGAAAAACAGTCTTTAGAACCTATAAAGGCTTTTGAAGAAATGCGAGGCCATGGTATTGATGAATCTGAAATATTGCAAGTAATTATGGCCCGTTTAAAGCAAATACCGAAGTATCAAGAACTTTTTGCCGCCGCTTTTAAAGAACCGAACGCAATAACCATAGATAATATGGCTAAGGCTATTGCAGCCTTTGAACGTACTTTAATCACCAATAATTCTCGTTTTGATAGATATATGAGAGGCGAAGAGGATGCAATGTTGCTATCGGAAAAGGAAGGCTTTGCCCTGTTTAAATCGGTCGGATGTGCCAACTGTCATCTTGGGCCAATGTTTTCCGATTTTAAAATGCATGTTTTGGGCGTTCCTGAAAATATGAAATTGCCCAGTCCGGATATGGGAGTAAATGATACTTTTGCATTTCGAACCCCTTCTTTGCGCAATCTTAGGTTTACCGCACCCTACATGCATAATGGAAGTCTACCAACATTAAGACGTGTCCTTGAATTTTATGAAGATATTGCGAATCGTAAAGTGCGAAATGAACATGTTCCGGTCGAAAAATTCGATCCTCTCGTACGTGAACTCGAGCTAAGCGTCAAAGAAATGTCACTGATTATTTCTTTTCTGAATACCCTGAACGACGATAGCTTTGACAAATCGATTCCTGACGCCGTTCCCAGTGGACTTCCCGTTGGAGGTAACATCGACTGAATATTCTTGATTTGCCCACCATGTGTTGAATTATTTATGGAGCTTCTGTTTATTAAGTATGTCGGTAACCAAGGTAACTTATTGATTTTATATTTAGCATTACCTTTGCGCTATGCAGAGGTTTCTACCGTTTTTAGAATGGCTTTCCGACTATAACAAGCGGTGGCTCTCCCGTGACCTTTTCGCTGGGCTTACCGTCGGGGTCATTTTGATTCCCCAAGGGATGGCCTATGCAATGATAGCAGGTTTACCCCCGGTTTATGGGCTGTATGCATCACTAATTCCCTTAGTGGTATATGCCTTTTTGGGTACTTCCAGACAATTGGCCTTGGGACCTGTTGCAATGGATTCATTACTGGTAGCGGCCGGATTGGGTACATTGACTATAACAGGTTCGGAGAATTATATTGCTATGGCCATTTTTATCGCATTTATGGTCGGCACTATTCAGCTTTTCTTGGGTGTTTTTCGAATGGGATTTTTGGTAAATTTCTTATCAAAACCGGTAATTAGCGGATTTACCTCTGCGGCTGCCTTGATTATTATATTTAGCCAAGTAAAACATTTATTAGGTGTCGATATTCAAAACAGCAATCATTTTCATGAACTACTCACCAATGCCTTTGTAAAAGTGCCAGAAACCAATCCTTTTGATCTCGCCATAGGCATAGGGGGAATCATTATAATTTTGGCACTGAAATGGTGGAATCGGAAGATTCCCGGAATTTTATTTGTGGTAATTTTCGGCATTATGGCCGTTTATTTTTTAAAGTTGCCTATGCACGGGGTCAACATAGTCGGAGAAATACCCACTGGACTGCCCCATTTTCAAGTTCCTAGAATACATCTTAAAAGCGCCCTTGAAGTATGGCCGATTGCACTTACCCTGGCCTTGGTAGGATATTTGGAAGCCATATCGATCGGTAAGTCGATTGAAGAAAAAAATAGGGAGGAAACCGTAGATGCGAATAAAGAATTGATTGCCTTGGGCGCTTCGAACATGGTCGGATCTTTTTTTCAGGCGTACAATGTAACCGGTAGTTTTTCTCGGTCTGCAATTCATAATTCAGCCGGGGCAAAAACACCGATTTCCTTACTGTTTAGCGCTTTGACCGTATTGGTGACCCTTCTGTTTCTAACCCCGCTTTTTTATTATTTGCCGAATGCTGTTTTGGCAAGCATTATTATGGTTTCGGTATATGGGCTAATCGATGTGGCCTACCCTAAAAGCTTATGGAAATACCGAAAAGAAGAACTGATAATCCTTCTTATCACTTTTCTTACCACCCTTTTTATCGGAATACCCGAAGGTGTGGTCGTCGGTACCCTTTTATCTTTGTTGTTAATGGTTTATAAGACTTCGAAACCCCATTTCGTTGAACTTGGAAAGATTGAGAATTCCGAATATTACAAAAACGTAGATCGTTTCGGTTCTGCGGTAAATGTACGCGAAGACCTATTGATATTACGTTTTGATGCACAGTTATATTTTGGCAATAAAAACTTTTTTAAAAAAGAGCTCGTCAAATTTATTCAAAGAAAGGGTTCGGCCTTAAAATGCGTCATTTTAAATGCCGAGTCAATTAATTATATAGATTCAAGCGCCGCGTTGATGTTGGTGCAGGTCATTGCTGATATGCACGAACGTGGGTTACAATTTTATATAGCGGGAGCAATTGGCCCGACCCGAGATATTATTTTTACCAGTGGAATAAGCGATGCTTTGGATAAGAAATATTTATTTGTCCAAACTAAGGAAGCCGTTAACTATTTTGACCATACGACTATTCCCTCCGAGGTAAGTGCAAGGGTGGCCTACGAAAACCGCAGAAGAAAGATTGACGACTAGAGGCTCTATCATTGGATAGGGTTCTGTTTACTTTCGATGTATGCCAAAGAATATCCTTGGATTCTTTTTTCTAGTGTCTTTTACGTACGTACACAAAACTCTTTTTTTAAGGATCAACTTTTCTTTACTGCATTACTTTGAAGATTTTTAAAGTCTAATTCAGCTCTGCTTATTATGTATGATAGATGTCATAGTATTGATAATGATAGGGAGATACTTTTGTAATTTAACCCATATAAATTATGATACAACAGGTTTTACCCCTTGTGAATTGGAGTAACGGAATCATCATGATAGCCGTTTTCGCCCTTGTCAGCATTGCCTTGATCGCGGCCTTATTGCTTTTTATTAAAAGTGGTACGAAAAGAGATGGCAAATAAGTAACGTTTTGCGCTTTTGAGATAATTTAATTTGCGAATGAGATAAGTATTACGGCCGTATTTTGTCATTTTTAGAAATGTTAAAAAAAAGCTAAAAAATCAACATCTATACTTATATTTTTTAGATATCTTTAATAGGAATATTAAGGCAATTAAATGATAAAGGATTTTGTGGAGCGCATAGGAAAGATGAACTTTGTTCTGCTTTTGGTCGTATTTTCTATAATAATAGTTTCGGAAGCAATTTTCTTTTTCGGAAATAAATTGGATGCGGTTTTTATCGGTCTTTGGGCACCGACTATCTTAGGTTTAATGAATTATCTCAAATACAAAAAGTAGTGGTTTACATATTTCTATATTCTGTAGCCGTTGCCATCATATTCTTGATTTGGCTACTTTTTGTTATTCGTATGTACCGTAAGATGAAAGACTAAGAAAGTAAGGCCGACTGTTCGAGCTTTATGGTAATTAGGTCGCTTCCAGCTTTATGAAGATAAGACTGAACGATCCGCTGACATTCCAAGGTATTTTTTTGTGGGGTAAGATAGGGTTCGATATCCTCTAAATAACAAATAGGGGTATCCCCTTCGACGAAACCGTAACCCGAATAGTTTCCGTCACGAATTAAAATAAACGCATCTTCCCCATATTTTCTTCCCTTTTCCTTTATGATCAAATCTTTCGGCTTTTGTAAAATAAAGGTTATGGCTTTCCGTACTCTTTCATTATAATCAACAGTTTCTTCCTTCTCTCTACAGATGCCTTTACAACTTTGCAATCGAAAGTGCGAGCACTGGTTTACGGCCTCTTGAAGATGGCAGTACTTTGGGCAGAGTTCGTAGGTCTGGCATACCTCTTCCAAAAATAGGCGACAATCGGTCGGGCTGTAAAAAATGAGTAAGGGCTTTGGTGCAATTTTGGCCTTGTTAAAACCAAGGTGAAGAATCCCTTTCCGATCTTCGTAACTGAAAATGGCATAGGGCACGATGTTTTTCTTTTGGGCCCGGTTGAATGGTGGGTAGTGTTGCTTAATAGCCGCGGATTCCATCAAAAGAGCCAATAGTTCGCTTCCTGAAAGCTCAAAATCAATTTCAGCGGTTTTGCGGCAAAGATGTACTTCTTTAGTGGCTTTGTCATAGAAGTGACCTAGCACCCTCTTCTTGATATTGATGGCCTTGCCCACATACAGTATCTCTCCTTTGCCATCCTTGAAATAATATACCCCGGGTTTGGCCGGCAATTTTTCAAAAGATTCTATAGGAAGTGCTGCGGGAAGGGTCGCTTCTTGAGATCTGGCATTTAAAAAGGTCTTAAATACTTTCTCGGCCCCTTCGCGATGCAATAGCTTTTCAAACAATAGGGTGGTCGCATGGGCATCTCCACGGGCGCGATGTCTGTCCTTGAGGGGAAGGTTCAGTGCAGAGCAAAGTTTTCCTAGGCTATAGGAATGATAGCCCGGTAACAGCTTTCTTGAAAGACGTACCGTACAAAGTTTTTTTCTGCTAAACTCACGACCGAGGGCCCTCAGTTCATTTTTAATAATATTGTAGTCGAAGTTGACACTATGGGCCACAAAAATGGTATCTGATGTAAACGCCAAGATGTCATCCGCAATTTGTGCTATGGTTGGCGCGTCTCTGACCATATCACCATCGATGCCCGTAAGCCTAGTAATGAAATAAGGAATCTCGCATTCAGGATTGACCAATGAGGTATACTCATCCACAATTTCATGCCCATCATGTTTAAAGATGGAAATTTCGGTGATTTTATTCCCTTTGATACCGTTTCCGGTGGTTTCTATGTCAACAATACAGTACAACTTTTGAGCCGAGCTAAAATGAACTTTAAAGTTAGGGCAAAGTTACGCTATGTCAAAAATACTTTTGTCGTACTGGTGAAATAGCGTTGATTGTGTACTTTTAAGAAATTTCTAATTTTTTTTTGTAATGGTTGACCTAAGAAATATGTTCAAATATGCTTTTACCCTTGTTTTCGTGATGGTAGTCGGATGTAAGGAACAGCCTGATGAAATAGCGGTGCAGGGTGCTAAATTGCCTAACATTATTTACATTTTGGCCGATGACCTTGGTTATGGTGATATCGGTGCCTTCAATCCGGAAGGGAAAATAAAAACACCCCATATCGACGGCTTGGCTTCTCAAGGAATGAGATTTACCGATGCCCATAGTCCTTCGGCTGTCTGCACACCGACACGTTACGGTATTCTTACAGGTAGGTATAGTTGGCGAAGCCCGCTAAAAAATGGGGTGCTTACCGGTAAATCGGAAGCCCTTATCCCTAATGAACGCACTACCGTTGCTTCACTTCTTAAGCGCAAGGGGTATCGGACTGCTTTTATAGGGAAATGGCATTTAGGTTGGAATTGGGCCTTAAAAGATACAACAGAAGTTGGTGGGGAAGGTTGGAATGCCGAAGATTTTGAAAACATCGATTTTAAAGGGCCCGTCGAGAATACCCCAAACGATTTAGGCTTTGATTATGCCTATGGTCATTCGGGATCTTTGGACATGGCACCTTATGTCTACGTTGAAAATGGCCGTATAACCGCTGAGGTTGACCGCGTCACCGAAGATACCGGAAAATATACATGGTGGCGTAAGGGGCCTACCGCCTCCGATTTTGTACATGAGCAAGTCACCCCACATTTTTTTGAAAAATCCATTGACTACCTGAACGAGGCCTCTAAGGAACCATCGCCATTTTTTATGTATCTGGCGTTGCCTTCACCCCATACCCCCATATTACCTACTGAAGAATGGTTGGGTAAAAGCGGAATCAATCCGTACGCAGATTTTGTAATGATGGTCGATGATTACGTAGGGCAATTGTTAAAGGTCTTAAAGGAAAAAGGACTTGAAGAAAACACCATGGTCGTTTTTACCAGTGACAATGGTTGTTCTCCTCAGGCAGATTTCGAAATTCTTGCCGAAAAAGGCCATCATCCCAGTTACATTTACCGGGGCCATAAGGCAGATATTTATGAGGGTGGCCATCGGGTACCCTTTATAGTTAAGTGGCCTGGAAAAGTAGCGGCCAATTCCATATCCGAAGCTACTATATGTCAGACCGATTTAATGGCCACTTGTGCGGAGATTGCCAAGGTAGGGTTAGATGACGACGAAGCTGAGGATAGCTTTTCAATTCTACCTCTATTGAATGAGGATACTGCGTCTGAATATGGGAGAAAAGCTACGGTCCATCATTCTATAAACGGGAGTTTTGCGGTACGCCAGGGTGATTATAAACTAATTTTTTGTCCGGGCTCGGGAGGTTGGAGTGATCCTAAGCCTAACTCAATCGGCATTGATGCATTGCCCGCCGTTCAATTATTTAACCTGTCCAAAGACCCGGGAGAAGAAGAAAACTTATACGCTGAGTATCCTGAAAAAGTAAAAGAAATGAAAACCCTTATGGCTTCTTATATTGAGAATGGTAGAACGACAGCGGGTACAAAACAACAAAATGCGCCGTTAAATTTACAAGGTAAACCTTGGACACAGATTCTTTCTATAATTCCAGAGCAAAATAAGCGACCATGAAAAGAAGCTTTGTTGTTGTACTTTTAATACTACCTTACCTTATCTCGTGTGAGCCCGATGAGATTGTGGAAGTACCGCCCAATATTATTGTTTTTTTGGTCGATGACATGGGTTGGCAAGACACTTCGGTTCCATTTTGGACAAAAAGAACGGCCTTCAACGACCGATACCATACTCCGAATATGGAACGTTTGGCCCGTGAAGGAATGAAATTTACGCAGGCCTATGCGACCCCTGTTTGCTCGCCGACTCGCGTGAGCCTGATGACGGGCATGAATACGGCCAGGCATCGAGTTACGAACTGGACCCTGCGAAGGGATTCGTTGCAGCCCATGGAAAAAAATCACGACTCTTTGATTTTTCCGCTTTGGAATGTAAACGGTATGAGTCCCGTGTCGGGGGATTCACTGGCGGTGCATGCGATGCCTTTGGCGCAGGCCTTGAATGATATCGGCTATTATACCGTTCACACAGGAAAGGCTCATTTGGGCGCTAGGGGAACGGCGGGCGAGAATCCGCTAAATCTCGGTTTTGATGTGAATATCGCAGGCCACGCGGCCGGGGCACCGGAAAGTTATTTAGGTACAGAGAATTTTGGTAATGGTAAACCGGGGAAAGAGATTTGGGCCGTTCCGGGATTGAAAAAGTACCATGGTAAAGATATTTTTTTGACTGAAGCCCTTACTCAAGAGGCCATCGAGGCACTTGACACCGTTTTGACGACTAAAAAGCCTTTTTTCCTTTACCTGGCACACTATGCCGTACATACCCCGATAATGGGTGATGAACGTTTTCTTGCAAAATATCTCGAAAAAGGTCTGGATTCAACAGAAGCAAAATATGCTTCAATGGTAGAAGGCATGGACAAGAGTCTTGGTGATATCATGGATTATCTTACAGAAAAAAACCTAGCGGACAATACGGTTATACTTTTTATGTCTGATAATGGAGGATTGAGCGCCCATGGCCGTGGAGGTGAGCCCCACACCCATAATAAACCGCTATCAAGTGGTAAAGGTTCGATGCGTGAAGGGGGTATTCGCGAGCCGATGTTGGTAAAATGGCCTGATAAGGTTGAACCCGGATCAGTCTCCGATTATCAGATTATTATTGAAGATTTTTATCCGACCATTTTAGAAATAGCTGGAATAGATAGTTTGAAAACCATACAAAAAATTGATGGTGAAAGCTTTCTGTCGGTGCTTACGGGTGAGCAAGAATATCAGGGGGTCAGGCCTTTATTTTGGCACTATCCAAATGAGTGGGGCCCCGACGGACCAGGTATAGGGGCAGCAAGCACGATCAGAAAAGGAGATTGGAAACTCATATACTACCATGCATCAAGAAAGATGGAACTTTTTAACCTAAAGGATGATATTGGAGAAACCTCGAACCTTTTTAAAGACCATCCTGAGAAGGCAAAGGAATTAGCGGAAGATTTGACGCAACACCTAATCGATGTTAACGCCCAGATGCCAAAAGACAAACATACCGGAGAACAAATAGAATTTCCTATAGCATTATTTGAGATAAACAATCCTGAACCTTAAGGGCCATAGTTAAAAGGCCACTATCGATTCTCTTTCATATGCTGCCTGTAGTCCGTACCTAATGTTTCTTTTTTTGAATCGGAAAGTACCTTACCGGCCATTTGAAAAAATTGGTGTTCTTCGTCCTCAAGATGATGTTCGACCTTGTGTTGCAGGTCCTTGACGATTTTAAGCCAGGCCGAAGAAGAATATTCTGTAGCTTCCAGCGCTTCGATGAGTTCATCAATTTCATGATGCTCAGCGATACCGTGACGTGCCAAATCCTGGGTTTTGTCACTATCTATCAGCGGTTTGTAAAAATACCTTTCTTCCCCATCGGCATGATTTTCAAGTTCACTTTTTAGTTTTTTAAAAAGCTCATCCCTTTTTTCGGTATCTCCTGACGTAGCAACAAGTTTGTCCAATAACTCCCTCTGAATGTCGTGATCCTCCCGTAATGCTTCGAAAATATTCATATTATAATTTTAAATAAAAATGGCCCCGATTTTGTAGAGTATCGAAACCATTTTCTAACAACCAACCAAACTGAGTTTAAACTTAAGTATATTTTGTTTTCGTATTTTTCTTTTTCTAATGCTGAATACAAATTTAGGATAATCGACCTCTGGGTTTTTGCTCTATCCGTTTTTAGGTTGACGTAATAATCGACAATTGAAAAGGGGGCGCCCGCTCATTAATGCCTTTAAGAAAAAAGGCAATAATTGGATAGATTGGGTTAAATTGATGCTACAATTGGCCTATCTTCACCTGTGCCGACTGAGTGTTTTCTACAGTCTAGGATACGGTCAAATGTTTCAATACATCATTGTGCATGTACATCGTACAACTTCTTTGATGATTTCGTAGTACTCACTAATTATAGCTGTAGTAATGAAGAACATACTTAAAAAAATCAAACATGTCTATCGACAGGTTTTACAAAGTATAGCCTTCTATCCTGTGTTGATCAGTTTTATCTTCTTTCTTGCCGCGGGTACTGCGCTGGGTGTTGATAGCTCTGTTTTGGCTGACACTGTAGAAGAGGAACTTCCCTATTTGTTCATACAAGACTATGAAACGGCACGATCGATCTTGTCTACTTTGCTCGGAGGAATTTTATCGTTGACCGTTTTCAGCTTTACAATGGTCATGGTTGTCTTGAATCAAGCTTCCTCAAACTTTTCGCCGCGCTTGCTTCCCGGATTGATATCCAACAAAAAGCATCAGATTATTCTGGGAATCTATATTGGAACCCTTTTATTCTGTACCATTATTCTGATTTCTTTGGGAGCGGCCGGTGTCGATAAAAGCGCTTTGGGTTTTTCAACTATGTTGGCCGCTTTGTTCGGTTTATTGTGCATTGGTCTGTTCGTCTATTTTATCCATAATATTTCAGGAGCCATACAAATTCACAACATTATCGATCGAATTTATGAACGCTGTGATCATTATTTGGAGACCCAATTAAAACATGAACCGGACGAAAAGGTGGCTCTTCAATATATAGATACTGAAGATTGGCAGACCTTTTCAACCGATAAGACCGGTTATTTTAGGGGATTTGATGTTGATTTGATGTTGAATTCATTAAAGGACAAGGAGATGCAAATTGTGGTTTTGCCTTATATGAATCAACATATCTGGAAGGGTAGCCCCACCCTCAAGTGCAAAGGGGATATTTCCGAGAAAGAGAAGAACAATTTGATATTCTGTCTTAACATTTCTTCGGATAGGCACGAGGAGGACGAGGGGATCGGTGGATTGATAAAGCTGATGGAAATTGCGGTTAAGGCGATGTCCCCAGGTATTAATGACCCTGGTACAGCCATTGATGTGTTGACCAAGCTCGGTGTCTTGTTATCAAAATTTCTTCAATTGCCGTCTTTGACTTCTACACCTTTTAAAGGCCAAGAACTCATTTTAGTGAAGAACAACATTGATGCGGAAGAACTTATGCGCGTTATCATACAACCGATACGTTTATATGCAAAAAAGGATGGTTCCGTAATGTACGAACTTATAAAAGCGTTGCAATATATTTCTAAAACAGCGAATATATCTTCTGCTAAAATTCAAGTCATTCATCAAGAAATGAATGCGGCTCGCTCTGACTTGGAAAAAAATATCGATAATGAAAGGGATAAACAGCGTATTTTAAGCCTATTCGAAGACATTTGATCAGCGAAGCAGATATGATTGTCTATTTTTATAGGGCATGCCTGCGCAGAAAATGAAGGTAATAATTTATTGTTTGGCATCAATGGACTAGTAATGATATACTTACTTTAACGACCGTAATAGAAATATAATCTTAAATACTATAAAGATGAAAAAATTAAGCATACTGACAATAATTTGCCTTTTTGTTTCCCTAGGAGCATGGGCTCAAAAAACTACAATAGATTTAGAGCCCTTTAACGAACTGAAAGTTTTTGATAGAATTAATGTAACCTTGGTGAAATCTTCCGAGAATACGGCAATCGTTACCGGTGATGATCAAGACGGGGTAAAAATTTCCAATGATAATGGCCTTCTTAAAATAAGAATGGATGTGACCGATTTTCTCGATGGTGACGAGACTTTTGTCGAATTACGCTATACTGAGAATTTAGAACTTTTGGATGTCAATGAAGGAGCCAAGATTACCTCTTCAGAAACACTGCACAATAATTTTTTGAACCTTCGATCGCAAGAAGGGGGTCAGTTGAACATTGCCGTTGATTCACGAAACTTGAATGCCAAGGCCATTTCAGGAGGTAAGATTATGGTAACGGGCAAGGCACCGAACCAAGAGGCCTCCATTCGTTCTGGAGGGGAGTATGATGCCAAAAACTTAAGCGCTAAACAAACCGAAGTAACGGTTTTCGCTGGCGGCAAGGCCTATGTGAACTCCGATGAATATGTGGCGGCCAACGTAACGGCAGGTGGACGAATCGAAATCTTCGGAAACCCTGAAAAGGTCGATGAGGATAAAACCTTAGGCGGTACCATCATTATGAAAAAATAAGACTTTCTGTATTCCACGGGATACAGAGACGGTGTTTTTGTGGTCTTGAACATACCCTTTATGCTTTTATTGAAAGAAAGGTTTGAAGATGGCTTAAATTGACAAGGTTAGAACTGAACGGGATAGGTATGTAAGGTGGCTTTACAGCCACTCTTGCCGTTATGTTAGTTACTTCAATGCTATGAAATAGTGTGGCCTCCCACATAATAGTTGGTGAACCTTTCCTTGCAAATTAAAATAAGGTAAAAGAGCGTGTCAAAAGCTATGAAAACATTACGGATACCATATAATTAATAATAAGCTGAAGGGTACTTTGATATGAGCTGTCAGACTTTAAAAGTGAGTTTTTCAATTATAGATTCCAAAAATTCTTTGTTCCCTACAAAGAAGTCCTTTGGTATTTTAAAGTCATTATCCCCCCACCATTTTAGGTAGCGCTGCAGTTGAAATCTTGTAGAGTCGATCGCCTGTGTTTTACCCGAAGCTTTGGCATTTGAGACTAAAAGTTCCATGCACTTTTCGATGTCTTTTTTTGAACTTTGGGTCTGTGCTGGTGAGAGTAGATAGAGCTCCAAAAGTGTGCCGTACGGCCACACGCTTTTCTTTTCTTTGGCTTTGTCGAGCTCGATTTCGGTATGTACCGCAAGTCTGGCCGTGTTCCAATAATCTGATTCCCCATCGGGCAATCCGCCGTCAAGAACCGTACTGAGCGAGATATATTGGACAATGCTCCAGTGGTGGGAGAGATTTCGGTGGGCCGCTTTTTTATACCAAACTTTTGCTTCCCGCAAATACGTTTTTTGTTTATCTACCGTATCGACCTTTAAAATCCGAGATTCTTCGTAAAAAGTTTCTGCTAGCCGTTTGTAAGCACTACCCAATAACCCACTATTTTCAAGAAAGGCAGCTTCATGAGCTTTTTCGTGTTCTATTTCGACCAACTGTTCCCGAAGGTCGGCAATCGATCTTTCTATTTCCATTTGGGCCCTAATAAAATCGTCTTTATCCGGTACCTCTTCAGCATCATCCACGCCGACTTGGTTTCTTATACTGTTCAAAATGGCAAGTTGAAATTCCAGTTTTAACAACAAGCGCTGAAAGTCATAGTCGTTGGGCAGGTCGAGATAACTTACTAGGCTGATCCAATCATGTTGGTCCTTAGGGAAATTCGAAAAAAGTTGGGTTCTGATCGAACCTAGTATAGTACGGATATCATCTCCTCGAAATAGGTTTTTATACAATTCCTTGGTAATAAGATTTGAGCCCTTCATCGATAATGGGAATTGTGAACCCAATACGACAGGAACACCAGCTTCAAAGGTAGCCTGAACCGGATTTTTATCGGGTTTGGCACCGTTGGTGAAATTTGCTCCGTCGCATACCATATAGTTGACCATATGAGGTAGGTTGGGTAGGGTACTGAACAGTGCTTTGATATCTTTTGTGGGTGTGGCACGATAAGGGGTTTCCAAGGGTTCGTCAGAACGGAACGCTATTCCGTATTCAAAATCAGAAGGTCTTTTAGGGTCGAAAATCAAAGAGCCGTGGGCCAAGACATGAATGTGTGTAAACGGATTTTTACTTTCGGATGCCTGTGATACAAGTAGTTTGAACTCTTCGAAAGTGGGATTTTCAGAGATCGTAAGCTGTTTATCGACCTCCCAATGCCGTAAGGCATATCGTAAAGATTGTAGGTGGTTTTTGAAGGGAACATCGGGAAAGGGAAGCCCCAAAAAATTCTTATGGCTAGGTTTAGTGTGAACATAGAGTACACGTGGCGCTTTGGGTAGTATGACTTGAGATGGTCTTTTCTTTCTAAAATTACGGGTCAGAACAAGGCTTTTGCCTTCTTTATCAATAAATCTGGGTAACCCTTTTTCGTCGAGCAACAGTTCAAACGGAATCAAGGCCAGTTCCGATGGGTTTAAATAAATTTCAAGATGCGAAACATCCTTATTTAAATGCGAAAAATCAATGAAGAAAGATTTGATTTGCGCACTGCATTTTTCGATAGCCTTCCACTTTTCTTCAGTCGTTTGAGCTGCCTTCGAATCGTACCGTAACTGGTCGGCCAACTCGTCTAAAAGCTCGATCTGACCCACTGGGGTTCGCACCTCCCGTAATGAGCTGAAATCGCCCTCCACAAGAATATAGGGCTTGTCGCCCATGAGTATTCCAGTTTTAAGATCATCGAAACGGATATATTCGATCTTCTCCGAAACCATACCTTAAAAATCGTCCTCAATTACCCCTTCGGCATCGCTATTGAAATCTTTTATTATTTCGATATCATCTTTTGTCAGTTGGTCATCTCCCAATAACTTGGTCTTGTTAAAAAGATTGAGTTTGAATAGGCGAATTGCGATTACGCCCGACTCGCCTATAGAATCATAGGTGCTCGCTTTTGAAGAATTCGTCGTAAAATCACCTCCGGCTTTTCCCCCTTCGATTTCGCTCAAAATATTGGCACTTGCTGTAATCGTGAAGTCCGAATCCGATTCGCGGGCACAGATAATCAGGCAATTTTGCCCAGTGTATGTGGCAGAGACAATTTTGTATTTTTTGCGCCAGTCCGACTTGGCCGCCAAGGCCATAGCAACCTCGTCGATATTCTGAAGTTGTTCTACTTCGACCTGGTCCACTTGGAGCACCATTGAATTTTCATTGCTGAACTCGTACTTTAAAGAGGCTTCCATATCGCCCAAGGCAGCAAAAGAATCCGTGGTTTTTCCTCCAACCCCTATTTTGCTGACACGGGTACCTTCGGTTGTAAACTTCAGTTTGGTCGCTGGGCCCGGTGCAATATTCAAGACAATGTCGGAATATTTATCTCTTAGGTTGCCTACCGATCTGAAAACACCTCCTTCGAAATAACCGAAGTCGCCTACTTTTAGTGTATTGGTGACCGGTAACCAGGCCGCATGTGCCCCTAGTTCTTTTTTTACGGCTTTTTCGTAACTGCGTGCTAATCCGCTCATAATTTTATGGATTTTTGGTTCTTACTATATTGAAAGTGCCCATTTGGGGTTTATTAGCTATCTCGCCAATGGTATGGGCTCTAATTATGGGGGATGAATGACGTTTTTAAAGTTAATAAAATTCCGGCTGCTTTTTAGAGGTAAAGAAAATATTATGCGGAAAGGGTGTTTTAAGTTTTACATTTTCATTTACGATACCAATTCATTGCATAGCTTTTCGATGAAGTCCCTATGGACCGTAATGTCCAGAAAATTGACATGGGTATAAATTTGGGGAACCGCCTCATAAGAGAATGCTATCGGTAAAATTGTAATCAGTTTTTCGACCGACCGTTTATAGGCAAGGTCCATTTCGTTTCGACAGTGGTTCTTGCCATAGTATTCTTCTGAAAAAATAGGTATGAAGTAACGTGAATCAACGATGGCCCACATATATTTTGCGGTAAAGGCCTCTCCGATACCTATACTATCACGGTCAAAGAATATATTGAGTTTCTCACCATTTGGTTTCCGGAATTTTAACAAGGGTTCGTACACATTCTTGATGACCCAGTCGCCGTTTCCTCGGGAATAGCTGATGAACACATCGTATTTCTGGGCACCCTCAACAACTCCGGTTACCAAAAATTTGTAAGCAAAACGCCAAGCCAGTAGAGAAGCTAGAATCATGGAAATCAGCGGTAATGCTATAGGGATAACTTTGCCAAGTGAAAGTACGGCGGCCCCGACCCCTAATAACAATAGCGAGCCCGCAAGGAATGACAATAAGGCTATCATCACAGGTGAAGTTCGTAATCTTTTAAGATACTTAAAGAACAACGCAAAGAGCAATGTGGTAAAAATACCGAAGAAAATCACTAATCCAATATAGACCCAGGGTTGGGTCAGGGGTTGTTTTGCCGTTAGATTGCCCTTAAGTTGATCTTGCAAGGCCCACCCCAAAAGATAGGTGCCGGCCTTATTTAGTTTGGCTATTCTGTCGGCTTCCAAACTACCCACAATAATAATTGTATCATCGATATTAAAAGGAGCTGAAAAAGTACCGCCAGTGGTCTGATCTTTGGTATGCACAAACTTAACCGTTTGTCCGTTGATGCTTTCTTCACTGCCTAATGGGAGTATAAATGCTCGGGGTTGATTGTACAATTCTTGTTCTCCTATGATATCTTTGGCGACCTTTACAGCCAAGGCCTGTATGAGTTCAAATCCACCATGCTCCCTTGGAAACTTCAATTCGGATTCATAAGATAAAACCCCCATCTTTTCGTCAAAAATGGTGTGTAGCCTATGACCATCCAGAACATTCTCGTAAATTTCTACCGCTTGGTTTTCTTCATTTTTTTCGAAACTGATGGTTTGATATTCTCGCATATCGTATACGCCATACACCTTTGTTTTTGTGCTAAGCTTTTCAATAGCTTTTTGAAGGGTGTTCCGCGCTTGGGGTTCGTTTTCAAAGAATATATCTAGAACTACCGCTTTAGGACGGCCTTTTCGGCCAGTTAAGGTGTCTAAAAGATTACTTAATCGTCTCCTATAATTTTCTCTGTCGTAGTGATCCGCATTCTCGGCCTTATGAGGCAGATCAATGATTTCAATTGCTTTAGTAAAGTCAATTTGATCGGGTCTGTCTAGATAAAGATGGCGATATGCATAGTAGTCAACAGCTTGCCAGAAACTGGTGAGGGTGGTAATCGCACCCAATATGACAACAAAGATAAGCACATAGATCGCCAAGCGTTTTAGGGAAGTCATTTTTAGTCGTAAAGGTTAAGCTGAGCCTTAAGTTCATCCGCCATATCATAATATTTGTTGCTTTCATCGATGTTCGATAAAACCTCATAACACCAAGCCAGGTCTTCATAGTTGTCGACTATAAATAGGCCGATACCCCAAGCGGTTGTATAGTCCTCTTCATTAACGAAGTATTTGAAATCTTCCCGGTTATAGGCTAGGTCTTCGTATATGATTTCCAAAGCGCGGTTGCAATACTCGAGTCCAGTATCGTAATTGCCTAGCCCATATAGGGCTTCGCCCAAACCTATATAGTTGACGGCAATTTCAGGATCGCCGGGGTCAAGCTCCTCTTCATAGAGTTCAATGGCCCGTTCAAAGGCATCTTTGGCGTAGGAAGGGCTTCCGGCGTCGAGGTAAAGTTCTCCCAAAAGGTTGTATTGATCCACCAAAAACTCTGCATCGACTTCATCCATATAGGCCTGTTCCAAATAAGCTCTGAAAAAGGTTATGGCTTCTTCATATGATGAATAAGTGAGCTCCTCTTCATATTCGTGATCAAAATATTGTTCCGGTTCTCCGGCGCTGAGAACCGTAGTTTGAATAGAGGTAAGCTTGCGTGATTTCTTTAAATGGGTTTGGGCTTGTTCACCAATTTTGACGTTTACTTCACGCTCAATAGCAACATTACCTTCCTGCGTGGCGAACTTCACGTCCTTACCGACCGCTTCGACTGTAAAAACAGTTCCTTTCACTGCTCCCTGATGCTTAGTACTCGGCCCGCTCGCTTTATAAAAATTGAGCTTGTTCGTCACAAAATGCTGTACCTTTCCCCAGAATGTTTGATGGGACTCCCCATTCGCACTCACAACAGCGAGATGCTTTGAACCGGGACCCAATCGTTGCTGGTTACCATTGCTCGTAAGCCAAACCACCGTGTTTTCAGGTATAATAAAAAGGGTGCCTGAGGCAAAACCTTGGTTCACATTGACAATTGTCGACACAGGACTTTGCTTCGGTAGGGTATACGATATGTTGGTGCTCGTTACCTCCGCTCCATTAAATTCAAGTTTGGCTATGGTTGTCTGTCCTTGTATCGAACAGATACCAAAAAGGCAGCCTACCAGTACAAGAAAAATACGTGGAATAAAAAAAGTATATCGGTCATTTACTTTGTACATAGTACTCTCTGGTTTTGCATGTAAATCGAACTAAGGTTCGTTATTTCAATTTTCCCTAAGAAATTAAAGCTTATTCTTCAGGCAATTTGACACATCGAGTAAGGCGAGCCTCACGTCGGGTTGCGTTATAAAATGCGAACATCGGTTAAAAAAACTACTTGCCGCTTGAATGCTGAATGTTGGGGGGATTATGGTTTAAAGATAGAAAAAAATATGCTGAACAGCTTATTAAGACCTCAGCATTGTGCTTGTAGATGTTGAAAAAAAAATCTATCTTGAAAAGATATTTAATATTGCGAAACTAGCACCTCGCATCCTCCCCCAGAACAGCTTTAAAAAAAATCAACCAGGGTAGCGTCGAAAGGTATCGACCCTTTTATGCTATCCATAACAAAGTAGATAATTATTATGGCAGACGCTACGACTTCGCTTTGGGGCAATCTAGAAAACCGCTATGCAAAACCTTCAAACCGCAAAATATTGGCTCTCGATGGCGGTGGCATACGAGGGGTCATAACCCTTGAAATTCTTAAAAAGCTGGAAAACGATCTTAGAGAAAAATTAGATAAGGGCCCTGATTTTAGACTTTGTGATTATTTTGATTATTTCGGAGGTACAAGTACGGGGGCCATTATTGCAGCCGGACTTTCTATAGGCATGTCTTCAAAAGAGCTATTGGAATTTTACACGAAGAAGGGAAAGGATATGTTCGACAAAGCGTTTTTACTGAAGAAATGGAAATCGCTGTATGAATCAGGACCCTTATTGAAAATGTTACAAGACACCTTTGGAAAAGATACGAATATGGATATCGCCAACGGCAAATTCAAAACACTGCTTACCGTGGTTACTATGAATAGGACCACAGATTCGCCCTGGCCCATTAGCAATAATCCGTTAGCGCGCTACAATGATAAAAAAAGACCTGACAACAATCAGAAAATTAAACTTTATCAACTGGTACGTGCAAGTACTGCTGCACCAGCCTATTTCCCTCCCGAAACCCTGGAGTGGGATGCAAAAGACCCCAAAAAGACTTTTGTTTTTGTAGATGGCGGGGTAACTCCCTACAACAATCCGGCATTTCTTCTATATCGTATGGCCACGCATCCGGCCTATAAGCTAAACTGGGAAAAAGGGGAGGATAAACTCTTAGTGGTGTCCGTCGGCACAGGTAGTGCACCTTCAGGAGGGGAATACCGAAATTTGGGCAATACGCTGATGCAATTACCGAACAACCTTATGTATGCCATGCAAGTAGATCAAGATATCAATTGCAGAACTTTTGGAAGATGTGTTTTTGGGAATGTCATAGACCGTGAACTAGGAGATATGATCCCTGAAAACGCGACAACCCAGCGTGATTTTCGCTATGTTCGCTATAACGCCGATTTGAGCGAGCACGGCTTAAAAGCTTTGGGTTTAGGCGATCTAGATCCTGAAAAGGTTAGTCAGATGGACTCCGTAAAATATATAAAGGACCTACAGCGCGTAGGGTCAAAAACGGCAAAGGCCCAAGTGAACGTTGATCATTTAGGGCCTTTTTCACAGGCTTAGTGTATGGAAGCATTCATAGTTCGCCCATTTGGAGTAAAAAACGAGATAGATTTCGATGAAGTGGAACAAAAGCTCATTCTACCCGCATTACTAAGGGCGGGTATCAAGGGCTATACAACGGGCAAAGTCTTGGAGGCAGGTAACATACGTCAAGATATGTTTCAGTTCTTGCTGACAAGCGATCTGGTCATTGCCGATATTTCTATACATAATGCCAATGTTTTTTATGAACTAGGAATACGACACGCCTTACGGGCAGCTAAAACCATATTGATCAGATGTAGTAAAGATCAAGTGCCTTTTGACCTAAAAACAGATCGTTACTTGTCTTATGACGAAGCTAAACCTGAGCTGCAAATCGACATCTTAGAAGAGAGCATAAAGCAGACCATGAATTCTGAACGCCCCGATAGTCCTGTTTTTTTGATGTTACCAAAGCTCAAATCCCAAAACCCTGAATACTTCTTGGCAGTTCCTGCCGATTTTTCAAAAGAAGTATTTATTGCCCATAAGATGAAGCACAGTGGGAAATTGGCGCTTCTGGCCGCGGAAGCCTGTTTTTTTGCGTGGCAATTACCTGCACTTCGAATGATAGGTGATATTCAATTTGAATTAAATTTACATGCAGATGCCAAGCAAACATGGGAGATTATCCAGAAATTAAGGCCAAACGATACTGAGACCAATGAACGTCTTGCCACTATATATCAAAGACTTGAATCACATGAGTTAGGCCAACATAATTACGAGTTGGCCAATAAGTTTCTTGCAAAATCAGAGTTGGCCATCAAGAGGTTGTTCGAGCAGTTTAAACATTTACCAAGGGATAAAAAAGCCGAGGCATTTGCATTAAAAGCCCGCAACGAAAAAGCCAAGTGGATTACGAGATGGACAGATGTAGAACCTGAAAAGAGGGAAAGAGAGGCTATTCGATCTAGTTTTTTGGAGGATGCCTATAAAAGTTACTCTTCGGGATATCAAGAAGATTTAAACCATTTTTATTCGGGTGTGAATGCCCTAGGTCTATTAAAGACCATTATTCTTTTGGCCGAACGGAAGAGTGCGGTTTGGAAATCGAAGTTTGAAACCGATCAAAAGGCTGAGTATGCCTTGGCTGAATACAACAATGAATTCGATGAACTCTCCGTGACGGTTCGCCGATCCTTGATGGCTAAAAAAGAGGCCCTTGATCGAGATGGTAAAGCAAATCCTTGGGTCGATATAACGTATGCCGACCTGACCCTTCTTACAAGCAATAATGCCGAACGGGTCGCCAATTTGTATGCCACTGCTCTTGAATTAGGTCCCCACTTTAATTACGATGCAGCTTTAAGACAATTGTTGATTTACAAAAAACTCGGAATAATGTCTGAGAATGTTGAAGCGGCCCTAGGTGAATTTAAAGGTGGTTTAGAGAATGAAGAGCTAAAAATTGACGATGAAGTTATTATGTTTACGGGTCATATGATCGATGCCGAAGACCGTAAAGAACCCCGTTTTCCGAAAGATCGTGAGGCCGAAGTGCGTAAAAAGATCAAAGCTGCCGTAGAAGCAATCCGAAAAGCTTCGCCAGAAAAGAATTTTTTGGGGATTTCCGGCGGGGCCTGTGGAGGGGATATCCTTTTTCTTGAAGTCTGCAAAGAACTTGGTATTGAAATGAAAATGTATTTAGCATTGCCCGCAGAAAAATATATAGTGGAGTCCGTTCAGTTTGCCGGAAATAATTGGGTAAAACGTTTTTACGAGCTGTATGAAGATAAAAATACCGAAATTGATATTTTGGCCGAGACCAAAGAACTTCCTGTGTGGCTTCAAGAGAAAAAAAACTATTCTTTTTGGGAACGGAATAACCTCTGGTTATTGAATACGGCCCTATCCTTTGGAGGGCGTCACCTCAATCTCGTAGCGGTTTGGGACGGAAAGGGTGGAGATGGCCCCGGGGGTACGGAGCACATGATCAAGGAGATTAAAAGACGGGGAGCCTTGAGCGAAGTGATTCAACTGTAAAACACCTAAAACCTAGTACTATGAAGCCAGAAGAATACATTGAAGACAGACTGGAGAGCCAACGAAAATGGTATAGCGAAAAAAGCAGCTTGAACAAAGATTATTATAATGGATTCAAAATAGCTACCATTGTCTTCTCAGTGCTGATTCCACTGATTGCCGGATCAATGCAATTTGCTAGTGCCAAAGGCTCTATTTCTTTGATAGTTGGAATTCTGGGTACCTTGGTGGCCATTCTGACTTCGGTTTTGGAACTTATGAAATTCAAAGAGAAATGGATCAATTACAGAACCGCTTCAGAACGTCTTAAGCACGAAAAAATTCTTTGGGAAACGAAAACATCGCCATATGATCAACCGAATTCCTTTCAAGTTTTGGTAAAAAGAACCGAGGCTATCATTAATGGCGAACATAGTGATTGGAGCGAGTATATCGTGGAGCCAAAAAAGCAATCGGAATCTTGATTCCGAAGGTTCCGATTCGGTCGGTAAGATGTTAATTCAAGCCAACCGCACAATATTTGAGACCTTAGATACAAATTTTGATCGCTTGATAAGAAATTATCGTAATTTATAGTAAGACTAACGGTGGACCGTAATAGTCGGTCAGAACAAACTTTCTGTGCCATGCAGCATAATGCCAAGCCAGCCATATACATATCATACGCCTGGGGTTCGGAAAGTGAGAATATCGCTGGTGACATAGAGATGGAATTCGAAAAAAGAGGACTGCCCATCATTCGCGATAAAAAGCATTTGGGGTATAAGGGTCGCATTAAGGATTTCATGAGACAGATTGGTCGGGCGCAGTATATCATTTTGGTTATTAGTGATAAGTATCTGCACTCGGTTAACTGCATGTTCGAACTGGTCCAGATTTTTAAGAACGAGCACTTTTATGACCGTATATTTCCAGTGGTACTCGATGAAGTAAACATAGCCGATCCTTCGGAACGCATTAAATTGATGAAATATTGGGAGCGGGAAACCGAGAGCCTTAGCAATGAAATAAAGCAATTAAAAGATCTTTCGAACATTCAGGGCCTTACTGACGATTTGAATTTAAATTCCGAAATCCGAAATAATATAGCGAGGCTTACAGATATTTTGAAAGATACCAATACCTTGAGTATCGCTCAATTGAAACTGTCGAATTTTGAACAGTTATATGGGGCAGTTCGGGAAAGAATTGAAAGTGAGGTTCAAAATGAAACTCCTGCCGTTGAAAAGAACGATGAACTTGAGAGCGACGAACTGAATGGGCATAGCGATAACATATTCGTAAAAATAAAGGCCAAACTTTTTGGGACTACTGCTTTTTTCGAGGTTGCGAATAAAAATAGAAGGAGGGTGATTAGCTTTGGGATTACCGCTATTTTAGGTGTATGTGCTTTCTTTTTGGTGCTACCTTTTTTACGAAACAGTTCGCAAGCCCTAGATGAAAATATGGAGGCGCCCAGTGTACCCAAGAATGAATCTGCTGTAGAGGAAGATACTCTGAAGGTTTTTCAGAAAGAGTCCAGTAGAGATTCAGTGTCTCATAATAAGGACAAAGAGATCGAAATGGAAGCGCCCCTATCGAATGTGATCTATGATGTCGAACTTGTAGTACCCTCAGACATGGCGCAAGCCTATGTTTTTGTTGATGGAAAACCGGCCGAAATAATTGAAAGAGGTTTGATTTCGATTACCGTTAGGCTACATAAGAAGGAAAGCAGTCACCATTTTGAAATTCAGGATGGCGATAAAAATTGTCAAACCGATAAATTAATAGCTGAGAATAATACTCGGCTGACCCTATGTAATTGATAGGTGACAGTATAGGTAAGACTAAATAATTCCCCCGTAATTTTTTATTGTTACATGACCTAGGTATATCTAAACCTAGTTGATCAGATACGTTTAAAACCAATAGTATGAGTGTTGAACCAGGCCATTTGCTACATCCTATTCGGATGTTAATTTTGACGTTCTCGTTCTGGGCGCTGTTTTTTAACAATGCGCTTGCCAAGGAACAAAACATAGCTAGTAATGACTCCATTGTTTACGTTTGGGATTTTTCGGTAAGTGACCCTTCGATCAGGGAAATCGGAACGATGCTCACCAACGATTTCGAGACCGAACTTATAAACTCAGGATTGTATACCGTTTTGGAACGACGACGCTATAACAGGGTATTGGCCCATCAAAATTTAGAGAATAAGATAGCCGATATCCAAAATTTGCCAGCCGCTTCCATTGACAGCCTTAAGGCGAATAGGGCAGGAGTGGTTATTTTTGGGGAGGTCAAGGATGATATCGACAGCGGCGTCTATGAGGTTACGGTAACCTTTCAGGGTTTGAGTGAAGTTATTTTGAGAAAGGGGAGCGTGCTCATAGGAAGAGGGTTGATCCGCGATAATCAAACCAGAAAAGAGTATATGAAAGAGTTACTCGATAAGGTGCATCGTAAAGAATTATTGGCCGCTAAAAATAGCCAATACCATACCATTTCAAAACTACTGGAGACCTATATTATTCGGGTCAAGGATGTTTCCAAAGAGTTTAAAGATGTGACAAAGTACGCCCTTGACCATCCAGAATATACAGGTGAAATCGTCAAAGTAGTAAATAACTATAATACCATATTTAATGATATTAATGGTAATGGCTCCAAATATCTTATGGAATTTGGGCAATACTGGCCCCCCACAAAAAGCCAAGAACTACAAATTATTTTTAATAATATTCTTGACGAAACACATAAGACCCATATTTTAAAACTTGATAAAATTCGAACGGCAATTTTGGAATATCAAACCCATAGCGGAAGTAAAAAAGAGAAAGAAAAAAAGAAGGCCGATATTCTTAAAAATTTAGAACGGAACATCGATGATCTTAATAGACAAGTCGATATTCTAGACCTCAGAATACATACGTTTCTCTCCCACCTTCAAACCGAAATGAACAATGAACTAAATCGTTAATCTAAAATTCAAGTACATGAAAACTTCAAACGCACTACGGATTGTTTTGGGAATATTAGTTGTAGTCACATCCATTGGCTGTGGTTCTGAGGATGTAGGCGGAGGCGTGACTTTCATCCCGACCTTCAATGCTACTTGGCCCGTTGAGGGAGATGAAGACCGCCAAATTAGTCTGCAGCCCAATGAGGACAATAAGGGGGTGGAAAAAGGAATTTTTGAAGGGGCCGAAATACTTCAAACCGATAGTGGCGAAGTACAAAATCCGCTGGCGGGCAGTTTCAACGGTTTAAATATTGAGTTCACGATTACCCGGGAAAATAATGCTAAAGTAAAGTATACGGGTCTGATGGTTCCAGTAAGTGAAACCGATCATCAAATCGTTCGTATCGAGCTCCATTCCTCCGAAGGAAACTTGGCCTTGGCATTTTAGAAGGGTAAATCAAATATGGAACGTTTTTACTTCACTGGCACCCCAAGGCTGAAAATGGCCTTTTGGGGCAATATATTTTGTCGCTGGCAGGTAAGATTCCTCCAAGGTCTCCTGTAGGGTAAGTTCTTTGAAATGTCCAGTTGAAGGGGGGAACTCAAATTAAATGCAGAGTACTGCTGTTGAGTTGACTTTTAAAACTAAGTGAAGGCATTATAAGGGGAATGATGGCGGTATGCGCGGCTTTGTTATTCTGTGAATGGTTTTGCCGAAGTAAGATGAAAGCCTTGGCAAACCCCTATTTTACCCCCTGCAAATTTTTATGGGGAAGAGGATGGGTCAGCCGTATATAGTTACTTTTATGAAGAAGTAGTGGTCGAATTTTTGGAAACATGCTGCATATAACCCATGTTTTCAATATTGGCCACATGATATCCTATTAAACGGTTCAGCGACATCAGGTAGCCCATTTCCTTAATTTCTTTGCTATGGCTATCAGTGGTGGCAATCTCATGAAGATTTTGGGTAATCTCTTGCACGATAGAATCCGTAGTGTTCCCCGGGTTGACCTTGATGGCACTGAGTTTATCGGAAGTCTCTTCTTCGTTTTGACAGCTGAACTTTACATAATTCGCCAATACGTCTTGTGATTTTTTGGAAAGGAAGCTGATGTCACTCCCATTGAAATAGGTATTTACCTGTTTGGCTATGGCATATAAGTTGCTCAATTCTTTTCCTAAAAGATCTTTTTTGGTCATGTCTTGCGAAGTTCAAGTGATAGTTCCTTCTCGCTTACTTTTTCTGCGTATCAGCGAACTAACAATATGTCTTCCTAAAATACAGCGACTAGACTTTTTTAATGCGCACATTTAAAGAAAAAAATAGCGCTATTGGTCCGATGGGAATACCCTTAGGAAGTACATCGGGACTACCAAGCTTTATTTATTGGCCAAAGCAGGATTTTCTGGAGCTGCCGTTTGGGAAACATCGACTTCCCTCACGGTCCTTCCTTTGAGAAAATAAAGTCGGATATCTTCAAGGATGAGGTAAAGGCAAGGAACGATAACCAAGATAATCGTTGTCGCAAAAACGATTCCGAACCCTAAAGAAATGGCCATAGGTATTAGGTAGAAAGCTTGACTGGAGGTTTCGAGTATAATCGGGGCCAGGCCTCCAAAGGTGGTCATGGTTGTCAATATGATAGGTCGGAACCTTCGCAAACCAGCTTCATGGATCGATGCATAGATCGCCTCCCCTTTTTGCCTACGTTTATTAGCGTAGTCGATCATGATCAACGAGTCGTTTACCACGACCCCTGATAATGCGATGACCCCCATTAGACTGACCAAGGAGAGGTCATACCCTAATAAAATGTGGCCGATGACGGCACCAACGATCCCGAAAGGTATGGCAGTCATAACGATCAAGGGTTGTATATAACTGCTAAAGGCAATGGCAAGTAAAGCATAAATCAATAACATGGCTATGGCAAAACCGGCTTTTAAGGTATTCGTGCTTTCCCTCATGTCGGCCTGGCTACCTTCAAAACTCCACGTTATCCCAGGAAAATCCGCACGTAATTGGGGCAATGTTTCCTCTTGAACCGAAGCGATCACCCGCCCCACGCTATTCGCTGGTTCTACATCCATTCCGACGTTTACGACCCGACGCCCGTCCCGGCGATTTATGCTTGTGAAAGCTTCTCGTTGCTCAACTTCAACCACGTCCAATAAAGGAACTTCGGTGCCATTAGGAGTTTGTATAAGAAAATTTTCAAGGTTTTTGATGTTCTTTCGTTCTTCACGGGGTAATTTAACCCGAACCTCGATTTCGTTCATACCCCGCAATTGGCGCAAAGCCAACGCACCAAAAAAGGCATCACGGACCTGTCGACCCACGTCGTCTGAGGTCAGCCCCAAGTTTCGACCTTGTGGTAGCAATTTGAAGTCAAATTGCATTTTTCCTTTGTTATAATTATCGGTGACATCACGGGTATTCGAAAAAGCCTTCATGCGTTCGACAAAGGCGGCACTTGCCCGTTCCAAGACGTTGATATCGGAATGACTCAAATCTATACTTATGGCTTGTCTTGCACCACCGGGCCCTCTTTCTGCTTCAAATGTGATTTGGTCTACCCCTTCAATATCCCCGATGTTATCTCGCCATAACGCAATGACTGCAGCAGCGGTAATATCCCTTTGGTCGGGGGGCAACATCACAATTTCAACGTCTATGAAACTCTGTCCCCTTACATTGGTCTTAATACCTTCTGCAACCTCATATAGATTATGTTCTTCGAACATACGCTGTGTGGCCTCAGATATATCATGAGCGACTTTTGCCGCTTGGTCGGGGGTAGTTCCAACAGGTAAGCGTACACCTGCCTCAATTTCGTCCGCAGCTACTTCGGGCATCATAATCAAACCCATGTGGCCGCTTAGTCCATATCCACCGACCATAAGCAATAGCGCCACGGCAATACTTAGTGTTATATAACGGAATCTCAGACATAAATCTAAAAAGGGGCGATACGTATTTTCTATAAAGCCGTCGAAAGATTGGGCGAAAGCACGTTGCCAACCTTCAAGTTTTAACACCCATTTGTTCTTGTTTTTTTTCTTTTTCAGGTGTCCAAGGTGGGAAGGAAGAATAAATAAAGCTTCCAATAGGGAAACTGATAGAATCACGATTACCACCGCAGGTAAAGGCTTCCAGAATTTTCCGGTTTCCCCAGGCATAAAGAGTAGGGGTACAAAGGCGATAATCGTCGTAACAATACTAAAAGTCACTGGAAGGGATACATCTTTGGTTCCTGCAATTGCCGCTTGCATTGGGCTTAAGCCTTTTTGGCGGTATTCGTAAACGTTTTCACCCACGACGATAGCATCGTCAACAACGATGCCCAGAACCACCAAAAAACCGAACATCGAAATCATATTAACACTAATGCCTATGAGGGGTAGGAGTATCATTCCACCTACAAACGATACGGTCATGCCCATCATCACCCAGAAAGCAAGTCTATACTCTAGAAAGAGTGTCAAAATCAGCAGTACTATCAGAATGGCGAGCACTCCGTTTTCCGTCAGTAGAGAGAGCCGCTGCTGATAATCTTCTGCGCGATTGCTATCGGTCCGATATTTGATTCCGGGCGGCAGTTGAAAATTATCAAGAATATTTTCTACAGCATCGGCAATCTCGAGAGGTGATTGGTCTCCTATTCTAAATATGCGTAACTCTACATAATTACTTTGATTGAATTGCCCATGAAAACCGACCTCTTCAAAACCGTCTGTAATTTCAGCAATATCCTTTAGTGCCACCTTTGCCCCGGCCTCGGATGATACAATGGTGATATTGCCGTATTCCTCGGCCCACTGCTTACGTTCTTGCATACGTAGCAAAATTTCACCGCTTTGGGTTTGAACGGCGCCTGCAGGAACATCATTACTACTCTGTCTGATAATGTTTGCGACCTGACCCAAGGTAAGGTTGTACTTTTGTAAGTTGCTTCGAGGTATTTCGATACGTGTCTCATAATCGGGTACATTGCCCAATTCAACTTGAGTTATGGCGGGATTGCTCAACAATATGGTTCTTAGACGTTCGGCCAATTGCCGCAGTGTCCAAACATCAGCGTCCCCGTACAGACCGATTTGTAACACATCCCTCTGGCGGGACTGTAATCTCACTTCCGGCCGCTCGATATCGTCTGGGAAAGTACGTATACGGTTAATGGCTTGATCGATGTCTTGAAATGCCTTCATCCGTTCGGAACCTGCTATGAGCTCTATACTTATTTCCCCCGATCCTTCTCGGGCTTCCGAGACAATCTCCTTGATACCTTGAACTCCGCGAACAGCCTCTTCCACAGGTTGTAAAACACCTTGCTCGACCTCTGCGGGCGAAGCACCAGGGTAGGCGACCGAAACATCGACGAAATCCAGTTGAAATTCGGGAAAAACTTCTTTTTGAATGGTATACATCGTAAAGAGACCACCGCCCAGAAGTATTAACATGAGCAGGTTCGTGGCGATAGAATTTTTGGCCATATAGGCTATTGCCCCCTCTTTTCTCACTTTTCTATTTTTCTCTTTAGTACCCATAGGCTATTCTTTGTTCTCTTTTTCGGCCGTTTCCAAAGAAGTACGTAGTCCTATTCCGTTGGTCACTGTACTCAAATCGGTAATAACAACTTTTTCACCGTCTTCCAAGCCCTTGCTTATGTATGCATATTCATCATCGTTCAATACAATGTCAACATTGCGTATCTCTAATTTTTCGTCTTTCATGACCCAAACGGTCTCGTTACTTCTCAGATAATCCCGATTGAGTCTAATCACGTTCGGTATCGTATCGGCCTGAATTTGCACTTCTACAAAGGCTCCGATCATCAATTTCGGCATCCCTTCCGATTCTTTTTTTGTAGCCAATGGATCTGCTACTCTTATCAATACACGGGCTAAACGTGTTTGCCCATCGAGTGCCCCGATTTGCTTATCAAGATAACCTTCCCGGTACGTATTAGGCGACCATGCGGTTCTGTTTTCGATACGTACCTTGGCTCCTTTTTCAGTATCGTTTCTCGGAAAACTTAGCCATTGCAGTTTCGAAACCGGAACAGTGGCCGTCACCCAATAATGGTCGGTGCCTACGATACGCCCCAAATCATCGCCTGGTGACACTTGAGATCCCTTGGTCACATTTTGATTTAAAATATGGGCATCAAAGGGGGCCCTAATCGTGGTTCGTTCAAGATTAAGGCGGGCTTGGTCTACTGCCGCTTTTGAGGCTCCAATATTTGCCTTTACAGCATTGAGTTGGGGTTTTCTAAGTACTAATTGCCGTTCATCTTCGGAAAGGGGGCCACCCCCAAAAAGTGAATCATCGGCAATGAGTTGTAGATCTTGTTGGGCTATCTGTTGTCTTCCCATTTCTGTGGCCAAGGTGGTTTGGCTTTGCATCAGTTCACTCTTTCTCAACTCAAGCGTGTTTCTATAATCGGAAGGGTCTATCTGTAAAAGCACTTCATTTTTTTTCACGAATCCACCAGGAGTAAAAGCAGGGTCTCTTCGGATTATCTGCCCAGAGACCAACGGGCTAATAGTGACATCTTCTACGGGCTGCACGGTTCCCGTAGCTACTATAACAGGTTCAAAAGTGCCCCGTTTTGCTGAAACCACATCAACAAGCATGGCGGTTTCGACCGTAGCACCTTCCCTTTGTGCCTCAGGTTCGGTGGAAAAAATTAGTGTAGTGATAAGGATTCCGCCCAAAATAATGGCCAAGGAAATCCATAAAATTTTTTTGTTGCTCATATAGTTGTTTTCTTTTCCCTATCAATTATCCAAATTCCGTCCCGTATCGAATCCACCTGCTAGCGCCCTGTATAGGCCAATGCGAATCTGGATTTGTCGCAATTGGGCCGCTACAAGGTCTCTTCGTAACTGCTGTTCTTGATCAAGGCCTAAAAGCACATCTAAATATGGGCTAAAACCGTTCAAGAATTCTACACGCAACTGCTTGTTGCTTTTCTCCGCAAGTTCAAGTTGTCTTGCGATGTTTTCCAATCTGCTTTGTTGCATGATATCTTGCACAAGCCCGTCTTCTACTTCCTGAAATGCCGTAAGTGTAGTTTGCCCATATTCATAGAGTCTTTGTTGCTTTATAGCTTCATTTCGATTTACCTCTGCACTCAATTGCCCCCCATATAACAGAGGTGCCAGAATATTTCCTGCTAGCGAATAGGCCCAATTGTCGAAGAGGTTGTCAAAGTTGTTAGATCGTAATTGCCCTCTGGCATTCAAAGAAATTCTTGGGTATTTATTACGCACGGCAGAGGCCATATCCCTATCGGCTGCTAGTAGAAGGGCGAAAGATCTCTGAATATCGGGCCTCCGCCTAACCAGCTCCAATGGAAGTCCTGTTTCCGGCAATTCAGGCAAAGTAGGCAACTTAGATGTATCGAAATTTATATTTTCCTGAGGTTGGCTCCCTAGTAAAACGGCCAGTTGATTCTCTAAAAGGCTGATGTTGGTACTGAAAATTATTTGTTGTTCTTTAGTACTTTCCAATAACTGGGCTTGTCGTAAAATATCGACGGCCCTTATTTGGCCACCTACAAAGCGGGATCGTATGAGACGAATAATATCTTCGTTGGTCGCGATTTGAGATTCTGTAATGCGCAATTGTTCACGGGCAGCCAAGAGGCTGTACCATGTGGTGGCAATTTCTGCGGATAACGAAATAGCGGCGGTGCGATAGTCAAAAAGGCTGGCCTCGGCCCTAAATTTCTCCGCTTGAACAGCGGTTCGTATTCTTCCCCATAAATCGAGTTCATATCTCGCGGATAAGCCCAACTGTGTATTTTCACCTCCTACAAAATCCGGTTCCGGAAGGTTAATGGCGGATTGTGCAGAAGCATCGATTTGGGGCCATAAATTCGAGGCTTCCCTAGAAACGGTCGCCTTTGCCGCCACGAACTGCTGCCAGGTTGCCGCTAAATCAAAGTTCGATTGCATGGCGCTGTCTATCAATTGGTTGAGGGTCTCGTCCTCAAAAGCGGTCCACCATTCGTCCTCAATGACTTGTGCGCCATTATAGGAGAAATCTTTGACCTCTTCTATGGGTATCGCTATGTTTGAAAATTTGGGAGAGCAATCGAAAAGCAGCAAAACTGCACTCAGAATAAAAAGTATTTTAAGCGTTTTTAGAGGTCTAACGAGCATTCTTGTTTTGGAGGATTTCTAGGTCTGTGTGGGGGGGCACATTTTACGATTCCTTCTAAAATAGCTGTTTTTGACGAATTTAAATCCTAATAAAACCTTAATTGTTGCGTTCAATCGCTTGACATTATGACCTCAAGCCGTGATATGCTATCAAAACGGGGGATAAGGGTTTGCAGGTATCGATGATAAAAAGAGTCTGTTTTCTGCTGTAGTGAGTAGGTCGATATGTATTGAACTTTCCCACTTTTTGGTAAGGGCTAGAAGTGATACAAATAGGATTTTATAAACTACCCTCCGATAACTTTCATGATGAAAAATATGGAAATGGAAAGTACCAAACAACTTATGGCGGCAAGTATATTATCTTTCTTAGTGAACTCTTCTTTAACGAGTATAAGCAACGTTTTCATACGCTATTTGTTTCCTACAAATTTCGGATGCATTCATTGGTTTTATCAAACAAATCGTTTAAAGGAACACCTATGCGTTAAGTGGCTTCGACCGGTAGTTTCATCGGAAAATGAAGTCCATTTGCCAAATATTGAGTTCGCGATTAATCGATAAATAGGTAGATTTTATCTGTTCGTAATGGTATAAGCACCATTTAACTACCTTCAAAACCTATGATTACCTATTACCTAGGGTGTGAATGGTGTTCTGCAAGGTACCTGTTATAGGATTTCCTTGATGATCTAAAAGCGAATACTTGATAGTCATTACATCGGTGGGTTGCAAGTCTTGTATACGTAGGGATAAGAGATGCCCATCCGATGTCAGGGTCGCTTTCGATATTTTCAGTTTTTTTATATCGTAGCGATCTGAACCATAGGCACTACTTCTGATCAGTCTCCAGGTTTTGATTTCAAAATTAGATAGGTCCCTAACCGCGGAAGCATTTATTTTAGGCGCAAATTTTAAGGTCACGGTTTCTGGTGTTATCTCCAAGGATGTTGGAACGGTCAATGGTTTGCCGGTATATCGAATTCGGTAGAATCCTCCGCCCCTAAGCATTTGATTGGTTCCCCATGCCGACATACCACAAGCATAGAGTTGGCCGTCTGCCGGATTGAAACGCCCCCGCATCACACCGGTTAGAAACTTAATTCCAGGTAAATCAATAACCCCGCCTTGCATCGTATTGCCTATTTTTTCGTGGAGTACCAATTGAATTTTTCCATAGCCATAGGAAAGACTGAGGAGTGCACCGTTTAAAGGTCCCCATTTCTCACTTTTTACCCAGACCAACTCCGATGGGGATCGGTCGAACTCCATATCTACCCAGGCCAAGGGAGGCTGCATTCCCGTTGCGGTACTATCCTTTGGAGGGTTATACCCCCACATATTACCATAAAACTTGCCTTTGCCCTTCACCCAATTGATTCGATTCATAGGATTCCAGAACCCTTGCTGATCTGTGACAAAAAAGCTACCATCAGGATTGATACAAACCCCATTGGCCGCACGAAAGCCTTTGGCAATGATTTCAGTAGTCGATCCATCTTTACTGACCTTTAGTAAAGTGCCGTGCTGCGGCACAAGGGCTTCACGCGCATGTCTGCCACTTTTCGCATAATATAAATTACCAGCTTTATCTGCCTGTAGCCCCATAGCAAACTCATGAAAGTGATCGGTAACCTGATGGTCATGATTGAAGCTTTCATAAAAATCGGTTTCCTTGTCACCGTTAAAATCGTGCAGTCGTACCAATTGATCTCTACAGATTACATAGATGTTGTTCTCAACGACCTTAATGCCTAACGGTTGAAAAAGACCTGAGCCTATACGTTGCCATGTGAGGGCCCCAGTGTTGTTCATAAGTCCTTTTACCATCCAAACATCACCGTCCGTAGTACATAAAACGGCTTCGTCGGGATTTTCCAAAAAATCTATGCCGCTGAGCTTCATTCGGGAAGCCCACGGATTATCAAAAGGCGGTGTTAATTGGTCCACTGCAAACGGGCCGGTATCGGTGCCTATGGTAATAGTGCTTTTAAGCTTCTCCGGATAATGGGGCACCCCCCCTGTTGTGGTATATTTTCTTAAATCCTCGGGATCGTTCTGGCTATCGATGGCATCAGATAGGTGATCGAAAGTATCGTTGGCTATAAAAAGTTTGATTCGTGATGTCTTTGATGAATCAACAATAAGCATGTGAAAGCCATCCTCTTTTTCCAAATGGGCACCATCGCCTTTAAGGGCTACCTTTTTTGATAAAGGAGCTACACGCATTTTTAATTTTGAAGTAGAAGGGTCGATATTTAAGGTTCTTATAAATATAGGTTGGTCTTTGACCATAGTTAGCCCCAACTCTTCGAGTATCGAAGACCGACCTACGGTATACGACAATATCATATGATTTTCAAAATGATAAAGGCCCTTATAGTTGGCCCATGATTTGGGTAAAGGTCCAAAAGCACGCCCGTCCCTGGCTCTAAATCGTGGGTCTTCGAAAGATCCAGAACTTGGATTCGCCCAACCTGGGCCCACCGGAGTCTCAAAATGAAGCTCTCCTATCGTTCTTGGATAGGTTTCGTGCTTGTCATTCAGTAAAATACCGTTCCAGTCAATGAATCCTTTACCCGTCCATCCACCTGCGACGCGCATGAGGTCATGATCAAAGATCATCCATGCCTTGCCCTTTGAAATGCCCCCTTCACCGTTATCCAATCGAATGGCGATTCCTTTATATGCAAAGTTATTCTTGAGATAGTTTTCATCGGGGTAGGGAGACGGACCTGGAGAATGGTACCTTGGGATACCTGTTTTCTCATCTGCCAGTTCGTAAGTGTTGATTAAAAAATTACCATAGTCCATATCGGCCCAAGGTTGATAAGGCTTGGTTTCGGGTCCTTGAGATGTCCCTTTGGGCAGACCGGCCAAATACCCGGGCGAGTTTTCGACCAACTCGACCGTTGGGTTCTTTCTGACATAATTTTCTCGAATATAGGTAATGACATCGTACTTTTCTTGTGGGGTCAATTGTGGTTGGGGAGGCATCATACCATAGCCTTTGGTAATGGTTTGGTACATAGAGTAGGCATCATTACCGGCTTTAAAGGGCTGTTCCCAAAATTTCAGGGAAGCCGGTATGGAACCTTCAACCTCTTGGGTGCCATGACAATTGACACAATTCGAACTGTAAATACGTTCACCACGTTTCAGTGCCTCACGATCCTCACGGGCTATAATGCCGGCGTGGTCGATATTCGATTCGGAGTCGGGCAAATCTTTATCACTCAATACATAATTCAACGAAGAGCGATCTATTTTTGTTGAAAGGGTCGATTGAGATACCGCAGTGAAAGGGTGTTTTTGATCACCTATAACAAGCAAGCCTTTTAGATTTGGTTCGGAGATTTTCCCTTGAAGAAAGGCCTTCTTGCCAAAAAGTTTGAAAGTAGCGTTGAGACTGTCTTTATCGAAGATAACTTCTCCTAAATCGATGGTGCCCCATTGAAAAGAAAGTAGGGTGCCCTGATACGATCCGCCATCCTTCTCAAATTTCAGGTTTCCGGTGGCCATCTCATTTCCTAAGTCGACCTCATACCTCCATGTTTCTTTTTTATCGATTTGCTGACAGCCCAAACATAAGAGCAGCACCAAGTGCATCATGAAATTGGGTAGGATACTAAAATTTAGGAACTTGGAAACTAATGATTTTTTAGAGGGTCGGGTCATCATGTGGGCCAAATATATTTTTTAAATTCCTGGCAATTCAGTGGATGGAATCCCATGAATTTACGGTTTTTCATATAATGTTTTGCAAAAAACTTCGTAGGTCGGTCCAAAATAATAATAGTAGCGGCACGTTATACGTATTTTCAATGGAGTGAACTTTTTTTATGAATCTCGTTTGAATATACTTGGGTTCGATTTTATTTTTTAACTTTTTTTAACAGTGCGCACTTGTGGACAAGTGCGACTTGACATAATTTTGGCCACCGAATGAAAAATGCATTTTTAAAATATTCCCTTCTCATCCTTGTCCTTTTAATAAGTGGATGCCAAGGAGTATATGCACATTCGTCTTCCTACAGTGATACTCCAACAACCTTAAATTCCTCATTCGACACCTTTAGTCCGACAACCAAAGGAAACGACATGTTTGAAGGTGGGCTATCGGAAATCGATTTTCGTTCCAGACTTTTAGCTGAATTTACAGAGGCGGAAGAAGAGGCCAACGGTAATGAAAAAGTTGAACTTGCCTCGAAGAAAATAGAATTAGGAGGTTTTTTGACCGTCTTTTTTTATGTGCAACTCTGTGCGGAACTCCTTAGTATACTACAACAAAATTTAAGGCGGCTTAAGCCTTATATCCTTAAAGCGCCCTTTCGGCGCTATGTTAGGTTTCAGGTCCTCCGGATTTGATACCCTTTTTGAAATAGGCGAATCTTAAGTCTATTTCATTCATTTCCTTAGTGTTATTTCAAGTTATGGGTATGGCCAAGTTCTAGTAATAATGGCTTCACATACTATTCATTCCATTCAAACCAATTTTAATTTTTTATAAAACTATGAGGACAATTCCCATGTTTATAGGCCTATGTGTACTACTTGGCCTAGCGAGCTGCCAAACTAAAAAAGAAGGGCACAAAGAAGAAACCAACTATCTTGTCAGCAGCCCTGTACGAAAAGATACTTCTATTACCAAAGACTATGTTTGTCAAATACATTCCATTCGGCATATAGAATTAAGGGCCTTGGAAAAGGGTTATTTACAGAACATCTATGTAGATGAAGGCCAGTTCGTCAAAAAAGGCCAGAGAATGTTCTACATCATGCCCAACGTCTATCAGGCAGATCTTCAAAAGGCAAAAGCAGAGGCAAGAGTGGCGGAAATCGAGCTGCAGAATACCCAACTACTGGCCGAGGGTAACGTGGTGTCGCAAAACGAACTAGCGATGGCCAAGGCCACGCTCGACAAAGCAAAGGCAGAGGTCGCCTTGGCCGAGACGCATTTGGGTTTTACCGATGTAAGGGCCCCATTCGATGGTATTATGGACCATTTAGAGGTTCGGGAAGGCAGTCTTTTGGATGAAGGAGAACTATTAACGACCCTTTCCGACAATAGCAAAATGTGGGTTTACTTTAACGTACCCGAAGCTGAATATCTAGATTATATTATCAGCAAGGATAAAGATAGTAAGAAGGAAGTGCAACTACTGATGGCCAATAATAAGCCCTTCAATCAAAAGGGTATTGTAGAAACTATTCAGGCCGAATTTAACAATGAGACAGGGAACATTGCTTTTAGGGCTACATTCCCCAATCCAGATGGTATTCTTCGTCATGGCGAAACGGGGAGCATTCTTATGAAAGTACCCTTGAAAAATGCATTGCTTTTACCTCAGAAGGCAACTTTTGAAGTATTGGACAAAAAATTTGTTTTTGTAATCGACGAGGAGAATAAGGTATCTCAACGCGAAATTACGGTGGGTGCCGAGCTGCCCCATCTTTTTGAGGTAACAAAAGGCCTGTCGGAAAATGACAAGGTATTATTGGAAGGCATCCGTATGGTGAAGAACGGGGAAGAGATTCACTACACCTTTGAAAAGCCGGAATCGGTTTTAGCGAGTTTAGAGTTGTACACCGAGTAATCTAATCCCAAAATCTTCAAAAAAGATGTTCAAAAAATTTATACACAGACCCGTTCTAGCGATTGTTATTTCCGTAATTATCGTTTTTACGGGAATACTGGCCATTAATCAGTTGCCAATATCACAGTTTCCCCAAATTGCACCCACGACGGTCAATATATTTATTGCCTATCCTGGATCTAGTGCCGATGTATTGGTGAAATCGACCTTAATTCCCTTGGAAACCTCTATAAACGGGGTGCAGGGAATGCGTTATATCGCCTCCGATGCTACGAGTGCCGGTGAAGGAACCCTAAGGGTTATTTTCGAACCGGGCACCGATCCCAATCAAGCCGTAGTTCGTGTAAAGACTCGGGTAGACCAGGTCATGCCCTTACTGCCGGAGCTGGTACAGCGCGAAGGTGTTATTATCACGCCCGTTCAACCCAGCATGTTGATGTACGTAAACTTATTCAGCGATGATAAGGATAATGATGAGAAATTTCTCTATAACTATGCGTACACGAAGATGATTCCTGAAATACAGCGTATTGACGGAATTGCCAGTGCACAAATTCTGGGTAGTCGAAAGTTTGCTATGCGGGTCTGGTTGAAACCCGATCGTATGCGAGCCTATAATGTCTCCGCTGAGGAGATATTGGAAGCTATGGAGGATCAAAGTATTCTGGCAAGGCCGGGTAGATTGGGGCGAAGTTCAGGAAAGAAGGCCCAGTCCCTTGAATACGTACTGGTCTATGAAGACCGATACAGTGAACCTGAACAGTACAAAGACATTATTATAAAGGCCAATGAAGAAGGGGAAATCTTGAAACTTGGAGATTTGGCAGATGTCGAATTGGGCAGTGAGTTCTTCGATATCTATTCCAACCTCGATGGTAAGCCTTCTGCATCTATCGTCCTGAAGCAGACTTTTGGTAGTAATGGTAGTGATGTTATCAAGTCCGTTAAGGAAAAGCTTCAAGAATTGGAGGAAGATATGCCTCCTGGAATCGATTACAAAATCAGTTATGATGTCTCTAACTTTTTGGACGCCTCGATAGAGCAAGTGCTTCATACTCTTCGGGATGCCTTTATTCTAGTAGCTATTGTCGTCTTCTTGTTTTTAGGGGATTGGCGTTCGACACTGATTCCGATCATAGCGGTACCCGTGTCTTTGATCGGGGCGTTCTTTGTAATGCAACTTTTCGGGCTCTCGATCAACCTGATTACTCTTTTTGCCTTGGTTTTGGCTATTGGTATCGTGGTCGATAATGCAATTGTGGTGGTGGAAGCCGTTCATGTAAAGATGGAGGAAGAAAACCTGACCCCGTACAAAGCTTCAGCCGCCGTTTTGGAAGAGATCGGAGGGGCTATTATCGCCATTACGCTAGTGATGACTTCGGTGTTTATTCCGATATCTTTTATGACAGGGCCAGTCGGTGTTTTCTACCGCCAATTTTCAATAACGATGGCGGGATCGATCGTAATCTCTGCAGTAGTCGCATTGACCTTGACCCCTGTACTTTGCGCGATGATGTTGAAAAACAATCACGGGAAGCAAAGGAGAAGGTCTCCTATAGACAAATTTATCGATTGGTTCAACAGGGGCTTCGAAAAACTGACCGGAAGGTATGTAGGAGTGCTTAATAAAATAGTAGCAAGAAGAGCGGTTACGTTCGGCCTACTCTTGGCTTTCTGTGCAGGTATTTTCCTTACCAACCAAGTATTGCCGGCGGGCTTCATTCCGAATGAAGACCAAGGGATGATCTATGCCATTATTCAGACCCCTCCCGGAGCTACTTTGGAGCGAACCAATGAAGTGGCCCACAAACTGCAGAAGATCTGTGAGGAAACGGAAGGTGTCGAATCGGTATCTTCTTTGGCCGGGTACGAAATTATGACCGAAGGTCGTGGTTCGAATGCCGGTACCTGTTTGATCAATCTCAAGCCTTGGTCTGAGCGACATCATTCGGTTCATGAAATCATGGAAGAATTGGAAGAGGAAACGAAAGATCTCGGGGCGGTCATCGAATATTTTGAACCTCCTGCAGTTCCCGGTTTCGGTTCTTCCGGAGGGTTTGCCATGCGTTTGCTCGACAAGACCAATGGTACCGACTACCACGAGTTCGAGCGCATCAACAATGAATTTATGGATGCCCTCAGAGAGCGTGAGGAACTGGCGGGACTCTTTACCTTTTTTGCGGCGAATTACCCGCAGTACAAGTTGAAAATCAATAATAAAATTGCGATGCAGAAAGGGGTATCTATTGGTAAGGCTATGGAGAACCTGAATATATTGATCGGTAGTACCTACGAACAAGGTTTCATACGGTTCGGACGCTTTTTTAAAGTATACACTCAATCGGCTCCCGAATATCGGGGTATGCCATCCGATCTTGAGAAACTTTTTGTCAAGAACGAAGAAGGTGAGATGGTGCCCTATTCGGCATTCATGACCATGGAAAAGCAATTGGGTCCTAATGAGATTACCCGGTATAATCTGTACAACTCGGCTGCGATCCGAGGCCTTCCTGCCTCTGGTTTTACAAGTGGGGATGCCATCAAAGCCATTCAAGAGGTTGCGGAAAGAACCCTGCCCAGAGGGTATGATATCGCTTGGGAAGGGCTATCCTATGACGAGGCGCAGCGAGGTAACGAATCATTGGTCATCTTTATCGTGGTGCTCATTTTTGTGTACCTCGTGCTTGCGGCCCAGTACGAAAGTTTCTTGTTGCCCTTGGCCGTAATACTTTCATTACCGGTAGGGGTCTTCGGTTCTTTCGCCCTCTTAAAATTGATGGGGCTATCAAATGATGTTTATGCCCAAATTGGGGTCATCATGTTAGTGGGGCTTCTGGGTAAGAACGCCGTATTGATTGTAGAATTTGCCGTACAAAAGCACCGCGAGGGGGCTTCGGTACTCGAAGCTGCCATTGAAGGTTCCAAGATGAGATTTAGACCGATTTTGATGACCTCGTTCGCCTTTATTGCAGGTCTCATTCCCTTGGTGGTCGCAACAGGCGCAGGTGCCATAGGTAACCGTACCATAGGAGGTTCGGCCTTAGGGGGCATGCTCATTGGTACCATTTTCGGTGTCTTGGTCATACCCGGTCTGTATTATGTTTTCGCTAAAATGGCGGAAGGCAAGAGTCTGATCAAAGATGAACATCACGAGCCGATGTCCGAAGAGTTGTTTAGAATCAGTGAATCTGAAAGTAAAACAAGGGCGAGGTTGCGTGAAATCAAAAAACTTTTGAAAAAACTAACGAAAAGAAATAATGATGAATCTTAATATAATAGCTGGTGTAGGGCGACATAGGGTTCGTTTGCTGGGCCTGATCTCCATACTTGCGGTGTATTCCTGTGTGCCGTCCAAAACGCTAAAGGAAGAAAATAAGTCGTTGCCCGATGCATATCATGGAGCCGTTTCGGTAGATACCATGAACACGGCCAGTCTGAAATGGCGTGATTTTTTCTCTGACCCCTATCTAGTTTCGCTTATCGATACCGCACTTGTCAACAATCAAGAATTGAATGTGATGTTGCAGCGAATCGAGGTGGCCCAAAATGAAATTAGGGCCAGAAAGGGAGAATACCTCCCCTTTGTAGGCTTTCAGGCTGGTGCAGAGGTAGAAAAAGTGGGTGAGTATACCCGAAACGGGGCAGTGGAGAAGAATCTTGATATCATGGAAGACAAGGAATTTCCCGAACCCTTAACGGATTATTCATTAGGGTTGGTTGCCTCGTGGGAACTCGATGTGTGGAAGAAGCTGCGTAATTCAAAGAAGGCCGCCGTATTTGAATATTTGTCCTCTGTCGAGGGTAAAAACTTTATGGAGACCAACCTGATTTCCGAAATAGCCGATTCATATTATGAACTTTTGGCCTTGGATAATCAGCTCGCACTAATAGAGCAAAACCTGAAAATTCAGGAAAATGCATTAAAAATGGTTCGCATCCAAAAACAAGCGGCCCGTGCGAACGAACTTGCCGTACGAAGGTTCGAGGCGGAAGTGGCGAAAAACCAAAGCCATAAATTCGAGGTAAGGCAGCAAATTGTAGAGACCGAGAACAAACTTAATTTTTTGGTAGGAAGAACGCCTAGGCCCATAGCGCGGGTATCGAATAATTTTTTTGAAAGTGTAGTAGATACGATATATGCGGGTATACCGGCCCAATTGTTGCAAAACCGTCCGGATATACGACGTGCCGAATATGAGCTGGCCGCCAGTAAATTGGACGTAAAAGTGGCCAGGGCCAATTTTTATCCCTCATTCGGTATCAAGGCCGGAGTAGGTCTACAGGCATTCAACCCGAAATACTTGACCGAGACGCCGGCATCCCTATTATATTCTGCGGTAGGTGATATTGTCGGCCCTTTGATCAATAGAAACGCGATCAAGGCAGAGTACAACACGGCCAATGCGAGACAGGTTGCGGCTGTCTATGAATATGAAAAGGCCATTTTAAACGGATATATCGAAGTGGCCAACCAACTTTCGAATATCGAAAACCTCAAAAACAGTTATGGGTTGAAAGTGAAGCAGGTGGACGCTCTTACCGAATCGATAGACCTTTCTACACGCTTGTTTCAATCGGCACGTATCGAGTATATCGAAGTTTTGTTTACCCAGAGGGAAGCGTTGGAATCTAAAATGGAACTTGTCGAAACCAAAAGAGATCAACTCATGGCCCGAGTGCACATGTACAGGGCCTTGGGTGGGGGTTGGAACTGACAACAGTAAGGATTTTGCCCCAAGCCTGAAGACCGCGTTGCCCTTGCAGCGCGGTCTTTTTTATGGTTTCCATTGTGATTCATTTTAAGGAATCGTATTTTTAGAGGATGGGGCAGGCAAAAAAGAAAATACGTATCTTATCTTTGGACGGGGGAGGAATTCGTGGTATCATTCCTGGTATCATTCTTTCCTATCTTGAAGATGAACTCAAAAAGAAAACAGGGAATCAAAATGCCACAATCGGCCAATATTTTGATTTCATGGCAGGTACGAGTACCGGTGGAATTTTGTCATTGGTCTATCTTTGTCCCGATCGGCATGGCAATTTTAAATATGGGGCTCGGGATGCCCTTAGCATGTATATTGATCTGGGGAATGATATCTTCGACCTTTCTTTGCAAAAACAGATGCAGAGCCTGGCCGGTCTTATCGATGAGAAATATTCAGAATCTGAACTTGAAAACATACTTGCCCAATTTCTGCAGGAGATCAAACTTAGTCAAGCCTTGAAACCTTGTTTGATTACTAGTTATGACATTCGTAATCGTAAAAGTTTCTTCTTTACAAGCGCCGATGCCGATAGCAATGTTTATGATTTTTTGATGAGGGATGTGGCGCGGGCCACTTCGGCCGCCCCCACCTATTTTGAAGCGGCCCGCATCAAATCGCTTTTTGGTAGCCCTTATGCGTTGGTCGATGGGGGTGTCTTTGCGAACAACCCTTCTTTATGCGCATATGCCGAAGTACGTGGTATCGATTTTGGCACCGTACTGAACGACCCTGACAAACCGAACAAGCCAAGTGCAAAAGATATGCTAATGGTATCCATTGGAACAGGGTCGGTGAAGCGACCCTACACCTATAAGGAATACAAAGACGCCGGGGTCATTAAATGGATAAAACCTCTTATTGATATCATGATGAGCGGCAATGCTGAAACCGTAGATTTTCAGTTACGGAAAATTTATGAGACACTTTCTAAAAAGGATTGTGGCGATTATTATCGAATACAACCTAAATTGATCAACTCTAATCCGGATATGGATAAGGCGGACGCAGCGAATATTTTAGCCTTACAGGAAGACGGCCTTTTGGCGGTTGCAGACCACAAAGTGCTTCTCGATGAGATCGTAGATAAATTGATCGCGAACGAATGATATGCATCGTCAACCTAAAAATTCATTTTTTAAATGGGGTGACGCATACTTTCCTTGTTGAAAACTATGGGAAAGGATAAAAGAACTTTTGGGTCCGATTAGAAGTATTGAGGTAAGCTTATCCTTGAAACAATGACAAAATGTATTGTCCGGGCCAATTCTTTATCGACCCGGACAACGCTAAACAAACAACTCAAATGATTTAAGAATAGCACATACAAAGGGTCGATCTACTTGAACGATCCTTCCTCTAGGGCAAGGCCCCTAAAATCGAAAGGATACCCCCACCGAGAGAAAAGCAAAACCATATCCTGCTTCGGCAAAAGCGGCTATGCCATCGGTGAAGAACCAGCGTGCACCTACAAAACCTGAGGCTCCAGGCCGACTCCCATAACTCCCTGTTGATCCATTGTATGAAAGAATTCGATAAGATACCATGGCACCACCATAAAGGTCGAGATTCTCAACGTTCAGTCCGTTGTAATGGTAAGCACCGCGGACTCCAATAACGGTATAGCGCCAACGATCTCTTCCTCCTACATAATCGTAATCATAGGTCTTAAAACCGAGAAAACCTCCGAGGCTTACGACTCCGGGTCCGGGAACCTCCCAAATGCCCCTTTCGTAGCTGGCACTTAAACCTATACTTTGTGATGAGGTGGTATAACTACCATAGGCACCTCCAAGACCGATACCGGCGTTGATTACGTTTGTTCCCTTTTGAAACTCTTGGGCCGACAAGGTGGTAATTGTAAAAAATAAGATGGCGAAAAGAGTACTGTGTTTTTTCATGTTTCAAATAGTTTTAAGTGATGTGTAGTTTTAATTTATTCGGAATTCAAAGATTTCGGAGTTTGCACTATTGCCCTCGTTATCGATTGCCCTCACCCGCCAATAGTAGTCGGTGGCCTGCTTCACAGATATGTCATGGCTTTTTTTCGTAACTGTAGCCAATAAGGTAACATTTTTTGCTGTTGTTCCCAGATAAATTTCAAATTCCTTGAGGTCATTGTCGACATCATTCGCACTCCATTCCAGGGTAACCTCGCTTGTAGGGTCAAGGGTACTTCCTCTTTTTGGGGAAATTGCTTCCGGTGGAAAAGGCGCATAATTTTCTATTCCTGGACCTTCGTTGAAAAAGCGCCATTTCATGCTCTTGACATTTCCACTTTCATTTCTCGATTCTACAAACCATTCATAGGGCGTACCGCGCATTAGTCGAAACATTTTTTCAGTACCCCTTAGCGTCTCGGTTTGAACCGTATTGCTCGAAAGATTGATAACCGTTATCGTGTAGGAATCCGTATTTTCAGAGGTACTCCAATTGAAGGTTACTTCACTTTCGGTTACACTTACTATAGACCCTTCGTTACATTCGGTGTTATTCTCCGGAAATAATAGGGTGCTAGCCTCGGGTACTTTTGGGGTAGGTGTTGGTGCTGGGGGCCCAGAAGTACCTCCATCGTCTTTTCCACAAGAAAAGATAATGAACATCGATAGTAAAGGGATAAAAAAATGGGTCGTTTTCATCTTTTTACAATTTTATAGTTTGACCATCGCGAGCCTGAGCGGAGATGTAAAAAGTGCACACCTGTGGTTAGATTGCTAACATCTATTGAAATCGTACCCGTGGCGGTTTTGAAACGCTTCGCGAATTCCAGTACCCCTTCAGGGTTAAAGATGGAAGCTTCTATTGATTCGTTCTTGAGGGGAGTACCCATGACCACGGTCAACGGTTCATCGGAAACAGGGTTAGGGTATACAATGGCATCCGAAGCAAGTACGATGTGCTCTTCATAGGTTCCTTGGCACCCTTTATCCGTAAAAACGGATAACGAATTGACTGCTTCGGTAAGTGGTAAGGTGATTTCCGAACGATCCGTATGATAGGTTTGGCCATTCAAAGCTACTGCATACCTTTGCGCCCCGGACATGTTCAAAGTAATCTCTTTTCCCGTGATACTCAGTTTCGAAGCGACGGATAATGCTTCCGGTTCCTGAATCGTCACATTAAAGCATAGTTCGTAGTCGGACTGACCTTCAACGGTAATGCAGAGATCATAATCGTCCGCGGAAAGGTTTTCAAAAGAGGTGCTATCCGTAAAGTTATTTATTATGTTGCCTGAATTACCGCTCAACGTGGCAACGTACCCCATTGCATTTTCGGTGCTAATGGCTATGCTTCCGTCATTCGATGCGATACATGATTCCCCTACGGTTTTCACAATAAAGTTATCGGCCGGTAAGGAGAATATCTCACAACCATTGAGATCGACGACGGCTCCTACAGGTGTTTGTGGGCAACTGTCAACCTCGTCGTTTACGCCGTCATTATCGGTATCGTTTTCACAGATGTCTCCTATTCCGTTATTGTCCGCATCGGTTTGATCCGTATTGAAAGTAAAAGGACAATTATCGACTTCATTTAATATGCCGTCACCATCATCATCGTTCGGGTTTTTAAGAACGGTTACTTCTGTACAAGGAGAGATAACCGTTTCTTGGCCCAGGGTAATCCGTACGGCATAGCTGCCACTGATCAAAGGGGTAAAACTACGACCGGAGGTAGCTGTGCCAAAGATAGTATCATTGATACAATCGAACCATTGATAGATGGCAGCGGTATTATTGAAGTTTGCAGTAAGTGTCAAGTCGTTTACGGTTATGGAATTATCGATCCCATCCGAAGAGATATTGAAGTTCTTCTGATCATAGAGGCCCCATGTGCCGTTCGCTGTACGAACCCTTATATATACCGTATGTGCGCCGATTGCCAAATCGGTAGTGGGAAGAAGCAGCGGATGCTGAAAATTTTGGTCGTCGGTATCGAGGGCTATTTCAGTACCTTTCCCCAGACCGGGATCGGTGTCGAAAAAGTATTCGGCGAAGGCTATCGGCTCATTTTTGTCGGCGATGGCCCCGATAAAAAATATCGTCCGATCATAAAGACTCCAAGCACCTTCGGCATTTTGGGTTCTCATATAAAAGCTATGAAAGCCCGGGCCTAGCCCCGTTAAGGGAATTGTAAACTCGCTTTTTAAGGTGCCGGTGTTGGTGTTCAATGCCAGGGAAGTGCCGTTGCCTACACCTGGGTCGGCATCAAAAAAGTATTCTGCTTTGCTTATCGATTGTGTGACCTCAGAAAAAGAACGGATAAGAAAGATAGTCCGATCATAAAGGCTCCACTGACCGTTTATGGTTCTAGAGCGGACATAAAGGCTATGGAAACCTTCCGAAAGACCATCGGTCGCAATCGATGAAGTTTGTAAAACGTTCCCCGAATTGGCGTCGACGGTGATTGCATTTCCATTTCCGACCCCAGGATCGCTATCGAAAAAATACTCGGTAGCCACAATAGTCTGGGCACTCGTAAAGTTATACGATAGCATCGTAATAATGAGCAAGAGCATCTTTTTCATGCCACTAGTGGTTTGTAGTGCTAATTATTACATTCAGGTTTTGCCCGGGTTCCACAGTGGTGCTAATAGCCTGTATGCTTACGGTGGGAATACCATTGCTGAACCCTTGGTTGTTGAAGATGAAACTTCCCCCCCCATAAAGACCGATATCTTCTCCGTTAACACCTGCATTTAAGGCGGGAGAACTCGATTGTAAGCGGTAGTCGTCAATATCGGGTTCAAAGGTGGCATTGTCATTGTCTTCTACGAACAGTGGGTTTTGGTTGTTTAAGTTGTCGGTACCGTTCAAAGAGGCGACATTTCCGGATCCATTATTGTATGCCAAGCAATTTTCAAAATTAACCCCGTCGAAATTTGGGTCGAAGGTAGAATTACTGTCGAAGTAAAATATATTGTTTTGTACCGTAACACTTCCGTTGGTGGCTGAATAATTATATATAGGGCTACTACCCACTGGGTTCAAGAAAATATTGTTCTTGACCGTAATCGATTGATAGTTAAGAACGACCACCTCCCTTAAGATGAGATTATTTGTAATGAGAGCATTCGAATAAAGGGATGTAGTTCTTGAGAATCCGACGTAGTTTAGAATATTGCCGCGTATAACAATACCATCGGCCCCGGCATTGGCAAAATAAAGTTCTTCTAGAAGACAGTTTTCTACAATTAGACCGGTGAGGGGAACCGTGTTGTTTTTCACATAGTAGCTATCCGTTACTACCAAACCCGTTATTCTAGTATCATCGGCTCCTGTAGTCAGGGTAATACCATCGACCATTGTCCTTTTGTTCTTGTCACTATGTGCGAAACCGATTAGGGTTAATTTTTTTTCTATAGTGATGTCCCCATAATTTGTTTCTGAAGGAATTATGTGAATTATATCCCCGGAACTGGCTGCGGATATAGCACTCTGTAAGTTATTGAATTGGGCATTGCTGCCTTCCCCATTATCTACGGTAATAATATTTTGTGCGTTCGTTGCTACCCAGAGACCGAGCAGCATGGCCACTAAAGAAGTAATTTTTTTCATTTTTTACCAGGTTATCGTTTGTAATTATTCAATTGTCGGTACAACTTGCTTTCAACAAGGCAATATCCGCCCTCGTATCATCGTCGAGATAGGCCCTGCAATCCCTTTCCAGTTTTTCTAGTTCCTTCACTAGTTCGGAACAGCTTAAATCATCATCGTTATTGCTGAGCCTCGATGCCGTTTCGATGCATGCGAGCCCATCAAGGGCATCAATGGTTTCTTTTGCTTTTGAACAACCCGATACGGTTAAAAGAATACTTGAAATGAGGAGTACTGTTTTTTTCATTTTGAGAGTGATTGGTTATGTTATATAAGTTCAATACCAAACCTAATCGAACCCTACTAATAATTTGTACGGTTACCCGTAACAGTTCTTAAATTATGGGGTTTTTCGGTGAAGTGTGATATAAAGTCGACGAGCAGGTATGTGAGTATGACTCCTTACATCATATCTGGGTAGACACGGAGGTTTCCATATTTTGGTAGTATGATACTATAGGTAAGGTACACTTCGGCAATGAAAACAACTGGCCCTCATATCACGCTGAACGAGTACCTTTATAGGATTTCGGTATGCTTGAAGTACCGGGTCTAGGATTTCGAGGTACCCTGCGTTCTAATACCAGCCGTTTACATTGTATTTTACAATGGGTTGAGGTCGGTTCTTGGCGTATTCGAGCAGCACATCACGGGCGTATTCCGTCGATTGAATGTCGGCATCTACCTCTTTATAGGTTAGGTCCCATTCCTTATCGCTAATCTCCTTAACGCCCGCAGCAATTTCCATATACAAAGCTTTTAACTCGTCTTTACACCAAGCACGAGGTTCAATTTTGGCCAAAATTTCACCCGCTTCGTTGGCCCCTGCAAGAGATTGGTTGGCATACCAAACTGCTTTGGCGGCGTTGAGTTGCTGCCGACATTTCTGGTCTAAATAATTTTGGTAAAAGATGCCGATATCGTGTTCGTTCTTTGCGTAGCATTCACTTGAAATGGGAATATTGGCGATAATCTTCACGGCATCTTCGGTTTGATCCTGGGCTTTTAGGGCATAGGCCTTTTTCTTTACCTCTTCGCAATGTTGGTCGTAATAGGTAATAATCTCCTTTTTTACATTTTCCAAAAATGAAATTAGTTTCGGGTTTTTTGGGGCGATACTTTTAATGGCGGCCATATAGGCCTTTTGCTCGTTTTGCCCCACCCCTTTTAAATTGACAAACTCTGTATGAAAAAGATTTCCTTTTTCAGTTTCGTTATCCCCGATAATTAAGGTCATTTCCAAGTTCAGTACTACTCGGGAGGGAGCGGTACCCAACACCTCCTTGTCCAACACGGCAATTTTAGGAACTACGAAAAAGCGCGGCCTTAGAATATTTCCACTAATACCGTTTGCCGTGACCAATTGAATCATTCTGGTATGCAATAAGTTTCGGGCGTTACCCGGAAGGTTTTCGGCCTGTTCTGGAATATATACCCCCAATAAGATGTCGTTATTATCCTCTTGTCCGCGGGTAGAAAGTAGTACGAAAAGAGCCAATAGAAATGTGATGTTTTTCATAATAAGTATAAAATTTATCTGCTGCCAAGTATTAGGGTGACCTTACCCAGGCCCTCGGTTTCCAGTTTGTTGGGGATGTTATATGATGGTCCACTCAGTTTTTTGCTCAGGTCCCTAAAAAAGTTTCGTGCGGCCAAGGCTCTTCCATTATCGTCGAACAATGGCATTCTCACCTGATCGAAGAGGGCATAGGTACTGGTCACATCCGTGGTCGAAAAACGTCCTTCCACACAGTTGGCATCCAACCAATCTTCAATTTCAAAGCTCAGGTCGTCGAGATCACCGCTCCAATCTTCCCACGTCAGAATCTGAAGGGTAACCTCCCTGCCCTTATCGAACATATCTTCAAAATGTTGTTGCAGGGTATAGGTGAAATCGTCCATATTTTCAATGACGGCCTCTTCCAATAGAACCGGTAGTTCGGTACTGAAAGAGGGATTACCTGTACCTGCCGCAGTAGCGACTTGCTTGAACGTATAGGAATCCAATCCCTGGAGGTTATAGGTGATGGAGTTTTTAGGCCCCTGTTTATTCTCCGTCCAAGTGAGTTGGATAATGATATCGGCCTTGGCCGTCTTTACGATTTGGTCGAGGGGCGATTCGTTGATCGATGCACCTGTATCCCTTGAGGTACGTACTATATTTCGTGCACTCGAATTTTGAAGTCCTTTGAGTACCGTTTCCAAATTGATAAGCGGAAATTCCCGTTCTGCCATCAGACCATTTATTTTACTAATGACCAACAACAGGTCGGTATTTTCCTGAAAAGCTTTTGTGTAGTCGGGCACTTTCGTAGCGATACCTTGGTTGTCATAATGCTGTACGTACCCGTGTTGCACGCACCAAGCATCGCTTGGCACGACCATTAAGGTTGGCTTTTTGGCATTTTGCCCATGGACTGCAGTACACGTGAGCAACAGTAGGACGGTGAATCGTGAAATAACTTTTTTCATATTAAAAACCTTTTGCCAGTGCGTTGATGATACCTTCTTTTTCCAAGTGTTTTCGAAGCTCGTCGGTGGCGACGGTGACTACGACACCTATTTTGTATTGGTAGAACTTTTCCTTTTTTTCCTTTTTGTTCCGAACGAGTTTTTGCACCTCGGTACCCCCTTTGGTATCAGTGGCGTAGGTGACGAAACGGGCATAGCCCCCATCATCCAGGAAGAAATCCCTAAAAAAGTCTTTGTACTCTTTGTCGGTCATGTCGCGATTCATTAGAGGACGCGAAGATTTGCATCCGCGTCCATCACCGGTAAACCCTTTGAATATGATGCCATGTACGGCGTTCTTTTTGGCTTGGGAAGTGGCCACGCCCCGCTCTTTCGAGTACGACCATACCTTCACCAATTTATACCCCTGTTTGGCCGTGTTTCCGTAGCACTCGATATTGTATTCCCAATCATAGGTGTCATTGTCCGCTTTTTTCTGTTTGCCTTGGGCAAATATGGATGTGCCCAGTAAAAAGAAGAGTAAAAAAGGTACTGTTTTTTTCAAGCCATTGTCTTTCATTTGAATATGTTTTGGTTTCGTTTGAACCGTATCAGCATACCAGGGTATAGATTCTTGGCATTGCCTTTAAAAACGGTATATTTTAGTTCTGATTCCGGTGTTTCCTCGGGCATATATGAATTGTCCCAAATCTGGTCATGATCCACGGTGATTTCGGCGACTTTTTCGTAGTCGATTGTTCCATCATCATAGACCAGCTGTTCGAGCACCTCGAATCGGTCCCCTTTGACCAACCCTTCCTTACTGCCAATTTCTGCGGCAAGGGGGTCAACACTGATCAAGGGGGTTTTTGTTCGAAAGACTTCAAACTTCCGCTCTAATTTTGAGATTGCCGCATCGGTCGCTTTGACGGTCGCTCTAGCAATAAGTTCTTCATCTGATTTTAAGGTGTATTTGGTCGATTGCACGTCTGCCCACGAATCTTGTCGACCTATATACTCCAATTTGAAAAGGTCGGTAGTATCAAAAGAGTCGGCAATCCCTTTGTCAAAAGTTTCTTCGGTTACCCATAATTCTTCATAGAAGGTGGCAGCTGTGGCCTCATCCCAAACCAACCGATATAAATAGGAAGTCGCCTTGATGATGTAGCCCTTGGCAAGAATATCTGCGGCTTGGGCGGTTGTACTCCGAGAAGCCCTACTGCCGAAGAGGTTCGAAACATCGTTCAGCAGTTCCTTTCCTTTTGAAACCACCTCTTCTTTATTGGTGTACTTGTAATCATTTACGATAACGAAGGTATTGCCTATCAAATGTTCGCCCGCATCTTCGAGCATAGCATTACCACGTAATGTTTTTTTTGCAATTTCACGATCAAAGGCACTGGCATTATAGAGCCCCCTTTGCTTGATCAACTCTAGATCGAACGTACCCTTTTTACTTCGGCCGAACCATTTCGAAATCATCCTTTTGGCAATGCCCGCCTCTTTCAATTTTTCCGAGAGGATGTCGGAATGGTCCGCCGCTTCACTTTTCAGGGCGATAAACGAAACATCGAGGCTATGGTCATTGAACTTATCGGGAATGCCGATTTCTTTGAAAGTACCTTTAATAGTGTTCAATTTTTCCTTTTCAGGGGTTTCTATCATTAAAGTCAACAGGGAACTGCGTTTAAAATCTTTAATCTCGGATGAAAAATCCTCCTTTCGGAGCAACTTTTTTTCTTGTGCCTCCGAAGGTTGAATGAAGCCGTAAAAGATAAGGGAGTATAAAAATAAAGCTCGCCCTATTCTCATGTATTTTGACATATATATCTATAAATTTTTTTGCACTATGTCTCACACTGGGAATTTGGAGTGGGGCGCCCTAAAACTCGTTGGTGTTCTTGTGTTCAAACATACTAAATAGGGGGTTGAATAGGATACGGTTTCCCGTAAATTTCCGATTTATTGTCTGTTACATAAAAATTAAATTCCATAGTTAAGAATATGTAAAAATATTTTTCAGATTAACCCTACATCTTTGGCGTTGGCGACCAGATGAACATTGTTGTTCGCCTGAAAAATGTCTTTTAATTTGTTCAAGCGTTTTTCTATAGAGCTTAAGCTACTCGGTGATACCCCCTTCGAAGTAAAAAGGTTGGAAATCTGCTCTTGGGTAAGGCCGTTGGAAAGATAGATCAATAAAGAGACATCATATTCTTCGATTTCGAAGAGGTTTTTGCTATGCACCAACCGTTCAATTTTTGCGGAAAGAAATCTTTTGCCTTCAAACGCGGCCCTCACCGAATTTTTAAGGTCTTTAAGTCCATCACGACCCTTGAGCACATAGGCCGATATTTCACTAATTTCGATAAGGCGTTTGACCATATCGGGTTTTTCTTCGACCGAGCAAACGATGATAGGTATGTTTTGATCTTTTGAACGTATTTTATCGATCAACGATTTTCCTGAGGGTATGGTGAGGGGTCTATGGTCCCGTTGAAAGGAAAGATCCGTGATCAAAAGGTCGAAAGGGTCATTTTTCATTCGTGCCGCCTGCCATTTTGCATAGGCCTCATCGCAATATTGGGTCAGCACTACCTTTTCGATGTGCAATTCATTATTAAGCATGGCGGAGATACCGTAGCCTACCGTATCCAAATCCTCCACAACCAAGACTTTTTTAAACATATCAAAGGACTTAAACGGGAATGGAGATTTTTATTTTGGCCCCAGACCCTTGTTTGGATTCAAATATAATGGTACCCCCCAATGCCTGAATACGGTTTTCCGTATTCATAAGACCGATACCTCTTTTGGTCTTCTGGGTAAACCCGACTCCATTATCGGTATAGATGATTTTAATCTGCTTCTTTTTTTGTTCGAATTGGAGGGAAACCAAAGTTGCTTGGGAATGTTTTTTCATATTGACCAAAAGTTCTTGTACCGATCGATGAACCACAACACATTTATGTGTTTCGAGATGGGCCCAGTCAATGTTGCTCAAGCCTTTTACCAATATGACCATGCCATGATGTTGATAGTTGGCGATTAAACCATTGAGCTCTTCTTTGAAGTCTGGCCCCGTGCGTATTTCTGAATTTTCATGGGAGATCAGCCTCGTGGTCTGATATAGTTTTTCTAAATGGTTAATGATTTCGCTATCTTTTTTCTCCTTGTTTTGCAATTGGGTCATAAGGCCGAAAATATCATTGGCAAGACCATCGTGAAGATCTTGACTTATTCTTTTCTCGGTATTGTAGACTTCCTCTAATTTTTCTTTTCTGTGCCTTTGCTGAAGCAGGTATAAAAAGGCCGTACCCCCTAAAAGCAAAAATCCGGCAAGCGAGATCAAAATGATCTTTTGGGTCTTTTGCTCGGCAAGTTCTGCTCGGCGCAGTGATGTCTCCGCCTCCAATGCCAGAATCTTTTCTTTTTCTTGTTCATCGTCATATTTCATTTTGGCGAACTGGGTCTTCACCTTAAGTTCATTAGTGTACATGCTATCCTTAAGAAAAATATAACGATTTCGAAACGCTAAGTTTTCAGGAGCTAAGTTCATAAGTAGGTGTAGGGCATCGGCTTCGGCTTTGGGGGTTCGTAATTGTCGTGAAAGTTGAATCACGGTATCCAGATATTTTTTTGAAAGCTGAGGTTTTTCTTGTCCGAGGTATTCCCCCAAATGAGAGAAACTGGCAATCTGTCCCCGTATATCCTTATTTTCTTTGCGTATCTGTAGGGCCCTATAAAAAGGGGCTTCAACATCATTGTCACCGTTTTTCCAACGGGTATAGGTATAGTTATCCAAAATCCTGGCGTAGGTCGTCGATTTCCTGTTCAATGCGTTTTCTTGAATAATTTCTTCAAAAAGAAGGATAGCGCTATCGTAATCCGACATGTCGGTGAACAAGGTGGCCAAATTGTTTTTGTACTTAATGGCTTTATTCGGGCTATTGGCATTTTCGATAGCCCGTTGATAATACGTCACGGCATCTTTATAGTTTAGCAGTTTTCGATGGTTGGTAGCGAGCTCATTGTATATGGAAGCCCTTGACGTATCGTCGTTCGAAATGCTGATGGCTTCAGTAAGAGTCTCTTTGGTCCCAAAAAAATCATTCTGGATACTTTGCAAAATGGCAATATTTTCAAGGACTTCGAAAAGCCCCTTTCGATTTGAACTTTTTAAATAGGAATTTTTGGCTTGTTGATAATAAAAAAAGGCACTATCGGGTCGATGGGTCAACTCGTCAAAATAATAGCCCAAATTGAAAGAAGCTTTTCCTAATAGGTCTTGGCTGCCGTTCGTTAGGGCTATTTTTGCAAGTTCTTTGTTGGTATGGTAGAAGTTATCGATTTGGCCCGAGCTATAGTAGATCAATCCTTTGGCATACAAAATTTCCATTTCTAGGGAATCTTGGGCGGGGAAAGGCAATTTTAGAAGGCTACGGGCTGTATCTAAATAAGCCAAGCGCTCTTTATAATCAAGTTTTCTGTTCTTACTACGTTGTATCAGACCTTCTATTTGGCTGGTCACCGTAAGAGTGCTGTCTTCTCCGATAGGCTCAGAACAACCAAACCACATCAAAATAAGGGCTGATAATATTGTAACGGACCTTATATTCACCTTACGCATTTGAGCCGAAATATAGGAAATATATAATACCGATGTGTCATCCGGTGAACCCATCACCAAGTTTTTTCAACCGCGTATGGATCTTCCGAAACCCAAGAGAAAACAAAAAAAGACGGGCATTACACCCGTCTTCCATAGAATGGTATCTGAAATTAATCGCCTCCGGGCTCATTTTTATCTTTTTCATCATCACCTTCGGTTGCGACAGTTTCGATTTGGAGCTCATCTTCGGCCAAGTCTTGTTTGGAGCATGCGGTAAAAGTGCTTCCTACTACAAAACTCATTAAAATAATTCGCATCACATTTCTCATTTTTCTCTTGATTTAATGGTTATTAATTCAGTTAAAAAATGAGGGCCCTCAATTTGTAATCGTTTGCTTCGCAACGTCTTACGAACTAATTACACCACAAAGAAAGGGTATGAAGGCCAGTGGTTTAGGACATCTTGCAATGTCTGGGACATTACCCAATGTCTCCCTTCGTTATAATTTTTTTTATAGCGCTTAATTTTTAAATTTGGGACTAGCCAAGAAAGATGACCAAGGATAGTTTTATCGCTTACCTCTATTTGATGGAAAAGATTTTTCCGCCCGGAGCATCCCCAAAACGCAACTTGAAGACCAAAAAGTTGTTAGAAGACTATTACGCCCAACACGATCAAGAGGCCAGTGGTAAAGATTTTCGCAAAACTATCGATAGAAATCTTAACTATGTTGAGGCAATCCGTATAGGTTCCGTTAAGCAAATCTATAGTCCGAAACCGGGGTCGCTACAAGGTTTTATTGCGTACTGTAATGCGAAGGACCTGAGTGAACGGCCCATTTCACTGGACGATCTTACAGGGAAATCAAATTCGATTGGGGACTATACTTTGCAAGAGCCCCCCACCGAAGCAGTGATGGAGCGATTGTTTCCGAAACTGCCTGAAAAGCTTGAAGGCATTGAGAACCGTATTTCTAGAATTGAACAGTTTATAGCCAACAATGATAGTTTCGTAGAAAAGTTGTTAAACAAACAGAACGATGCATCAAACCCTACAACAGCCTATACGGATCAAAAACTTTCGCTCGATTTCTTAAACTTTCTTCAACAGGAGTTATTGGAGACCAAAAAGCAATATCAACGTGCCAAATTTCTTTATAGAAATTTAGGAGCTGTGGGGCTGTTTCTTGTTCCCTTAAAATATGCCCTATCGGATGACGCTTCTATTTTAGGGGGAATGCTTGAGGCATATCCGGATTTTGATGACGATTTCTGGGATGATTGGATTTAATCGAGACCATGGATTTAAAAACAGAGCAACTTATAAAAAGTAGACTTGGCCTAATATTAAAGGTACTATTGATTGCCGTGACGTTGTTCAAGTTGTCCGAATATATTTTTACTTACCATGGAAATACTTCCACTATGCCGGATACCCAGCCTAACAAATCCGCAATGGTCGATACCGTGAACGTGACAGATACATCTCAAGATCGTTCTATAATTGAAAAAGGTGAACCGATGCCGCACTCTGCGGGTGTTTACATATTTGGCCCTTCAGGACTCGACCGTCAAGCCAGCCGCCACATAGGCGATACTTTTTTTAAAGAATATAAGAGAATGGCCATACCGTCTGACTTACAACATGAAGCCTTGTTGTCAGGGAATTTTGAGTCGGCCGCCAATACCGAATGGGTGTGTGTGGGGACGATAGATTACCATTTTGATAACGACGGACAGAAAACGACCTGTGAAGTACGCTTGAATTTCGATACCTATAGTGCCCTGACCGGGGAAAAAGTGCAGGGCCTTTCCCAATCGATACTGCGTTATGGTATCGGCTTTTCGAATTCCCAGGCCAAAAGTGTCGCTTTAGAAAAGATACACCCGTAGTAAGGCGTAAATCAAAGTTTTCCGAGGCGCTGTGCAATATTGGCGTTCATCGGCAGGGTTCCGACGCTACCGGCAAACTGAAGGGCAGTTTCCGTGTCCAGTACTTTTACCCGAAGCCGTATTTCCGAATTGAAAATCGTATAGGTGCCTATCACCAAGGCATCGGCAGCACTTATTTTTCCCAGCTGTTTGGTCGTCTTTTCATCGATATAGCCCTCTGCATTTAAGCGGTGTTCCTTCAATATAACAGTAAGGTGGTTCCGCTCGACAACGGCAAAGCTCTCGGAATGGTTCACGAGATAGATAGAAAAATCGTCTGTCAAAAAATTACCGAAGTCGTTCTGTTGATTGTCTTCGGAAAGGAATCCCCAAACGGCCACCTTACTTATATTTTTGGTGTCTATTTTTTCTGCAAGCGCTTGGGCCATGGCTTCAAGCTGGGTGTCAAAATCTTGCGCATTCATTCTACTTTCCGAGATAAAGAGAAGAAGAACAGGAAGTACGATTCTAAGTTTCATGGTAGATTGTCTAATGGTTCGAAACGGTACAAGGTCTGTATTTTAGAAGTGAATCGCAAGTACTTACGGTAACCCTTACCCATTTTGCCAACATCACTGCTATGGGCAAGCGTTTTTTCCTTCGCGATTTCTCCATTCGTCCCCTAATACTTCCCTTTCGTCTAAATAAACCATAAATCTCCTGTTCATTGTGGGTAACCGTAAAATGAACTGGTGGGTTCGATTTAGGTTTGTGAGGTAGGCAATCAGAATCCCGATAAGGGACCAAAACGTGCCACGGCCTTGACAAGATACCGGCGCGTTCCATACGTGGAACAAAAGGGTAGGGAGCGAATTTTATACCAATTATATAATTAATGACTAAAACCAAAAAAGATGAGAACACGAAAAATCCAACTAATTGTACTGTTTATAACCTTGTTAGCTGTAGGATGCTCCAAAGATGACGGTCCCTCCCGAAACGAAACCAGTATTATTCCACCCACCTTTCAAGATCGCGATAATGAGAATTTAGGCACGATTACCTTAGAGAATCGGGAAATTATTATTTCAATATGGGACCATGGTAGAATCGATGGGGACATCGTATCCATTTTTGTAAACGGGAAGGAAGTCATCACCGAACGAACTTTGGAAGGCCCCGCAAACACCTATTCCATCAGTACTACCCTGGAGTATGATGGCTACAATTACGTGTTGCTCTATGCCCATAACGAAGGAAGCATTTCACCGAATACGGTCTCTATGTCGATCGACGATGGCAGTAATATCAAAGAGTTTGTACTAGAAGCCAATTTACTAACGAACGGGGTCGTGGATCTTGTAGTGAACTGATGAAAAGACTAGGGTGCGGCTGTAGGGCGAATACCGCTCCCAATGCTGCGCGGGCATCTTCAAAATCTAGTTTTTTAGGGAACAAGGCCCTAAAAATGCCCAAGGGGATTTACAGAACAAAATGCCTATGTGTTAATGGACAAGGTTTTGGAACTCATGGAAAAATAGGATACGCCCAGGGAGCTTACATCGGGGTAGAATATCTTAGCTCGGGGTCGTTTTCGAATCAGTATCTTTATACCCTCTGTTAATGCTGAGCTATGAAGCCCGAACCCCTACGTCTGAAACTTCCCATCAAAATATCCTATACGGTCTTACGGCAATTGATGGATGTGAAACTTATGGGCATGGAATTAGGGTCGAAAGACCGTAAATATGCCAAAATCATAGGCATCCAATTGGAGGTTAGTCCCCTTCCGGATTATGATGTAGTACTCGGGTTGCGTATCGCCCTGCATCGCAAAATAGTAGGTTTTAAGGAGATGCCCATATACTTACATGGATCGTTGCAATACGATTCGGTTACGGAACAACTCTCGATCGGTACTTTTAAGATGGATTCCAAGAGCCGGAATTTTTTATTGGACAAAGCCTTGGAAGCCTTCGCCAATAGATTGTACTATCGTAAGATTCTAGATGCGGCCTCGGTCGATATGAAGGAACTGATACGACCCCAATTAGTCAAGTTGAACCAAAAGCTTGAAACGGGGGTGTCCCTCGTAAAAGGAACCCAACTTTATGGTGTATTGGAAGGCCTTTCGGTAGCTGCTTTAGAGTCATTTAACGACCATATTACGGTACACGTACTGGTTTCCGGTACCGTCGAAATGACCTTGAAGGAACTACCCCCAAGGGATTTTGATTAAACTGGATACTCCGAGTGTATTGAAAAGGCATTTGAAAGAAGTAGTGGAGAATTTTGTCCCATTTTGTATACGTTCGGAATATCGGTTTTCGAAGAGTAGGGCATGAAGTGCGCACCGAAGGGGTTGTTTTGAACTATTTTGGAAGGCTTTGTACTCTTTTTTAATTACTCCTTTTTTTCTTTGGGTAATTTTTCTTTCGTGCTATACCTCGACACTGCTCTTCGCCTTACTTTATTTTGAAACACGGTATCGATTACTTCTTTGGTAGTAATATAATCGTCCAGAATACGTTGCAAGGTGTTTTTGACCGACGCGTGTTGATTGATCATGGCTTCTTGATAGCGAACGGCGGGTTCGCTCAGTAAACGGGCCAAAGGAGGCTGAATGACACCCCATTTGGGCAAGTCATAGGCCTTATAGGCTCTTAGCGCCGCGTCGATGGAATCATTATGCAGCGCTATGCGTTCCATCAGGTCCAAGGGTTCCGGTATCTCCCCGTTTAACGCGTTTTTGACCTTTTCGTAACTGAGTTTATGGGGCATCATGATCAGTTCGACGGCATAGCCGCGTGCCCTTATTTTCTCCAAAATGAAACGGGGTAGTTTATCGATGGACGCTACCGTGCCGATAATCGAACCGATTTCGCTCGCATCATTGATGCTTTTCGGTTTGAGGCCGTATTCCTTTACTTTTTGGGCAATATAGAAATCCTCGGAATTGATGATATTGATGAAGACGGGGTTGATCTTGGTTGCATAAGCTTCTGCAGTATCCCGTATGATTTCGTCGAAGACCTCCAAAGGACTTAACATGCCCGAATTATCGAAATAGCCGCCGTCTAAATAACTGCCCTTCGTACGTATTTTGGCAGTGGGACTAAAAAACGGGAACCGGTTGGTCGTAGAGATGGCCCCAAAATAAGTCAGGGTGCTATCGCTCAGGTTATCCTTAAATTCGTTGATAATCCGTGCTCCTGCGAAGGTAGTCTCAGGAAACTGTACGGATACGGCCAACCCTTGTTGCCCACCGACGGCAGTGGTATTGATAATCAATAAGGGAAAGGTGCTGTCTCGCTTCTCGAAGATATCTAACCAATATTCATCAAAGGCAAAGGTGTTGTATGCTTTCATTCCCGTGTTCTTTGCATGTTCCTCCATGCTTTTATAAGAGCGGTCCCGGCCCTCGTAATTCGAAAAAGGGAAGTATTCCCGAACCAGATCGCGACCCAGCAGATAGGTCAATTCGTTGGACAGTACATTGGAATTTCCGATGTTGTCAATGCCCTTGGCAATGGCCAAACTATCATGCTGTTCATAGAGCAGGGAGGCGAAATTACCGATACCTACGGCACCGCCGGAAACCCCGGAAAGGACCAGGGTACGATTCAAAAATTCTTTGTTCGAGGCATTCTCCAATCGATTCAACAGCAAAAGGTTCCAAAGATTGGCTTTCAAGCCTCCACCGTAAGAACCTACCAAAAAGTAATTTTCGGTTCCTCCTCGGGGTATATGCTTGGTCATCGTATTGAGGTAGGTCTTATGGGAAAGCGGATTCGGTTTTGTGCGCGCTACCAATGTCAGTTGGTGCAGATCATTGGGAAACATAGCGGTGAACACCATCCATCCCAACAGAAAAAAGAAGGCCAGGGGAATACCGTATTTGAAAAAGTTACGCCCTTTGAAGTTGCTTTCCGGCCGCCTATGGTAGTAGAGCACATGTTTAAAAATGATTACGAAAAGGGAATAGAAAAAAATGATATAGAGCAATATTATAACCAGCGGATTAAAAAAAGTAGCGACCTCGAAAATCGAATTGGCGAGAATCAGGGAAAAGAAGGAAAGGAGACCACAGATTTGCATTAGCCGAAGGTATCTGACGTTATCGCTAAGCTTTCCGATAAACTTACCCATTTTCGTATCGCCGCGCGTAGCGTTCGGATCGTACTTTTCGAAAAGTTTCATGGTAGTATCACTGTACATCTCGGTATGATGGGTTTTGAGCGATTCCCAGCGGTACACATATTTAAAGAATGTACGCGCAATTTTGAACATCACATATAGGAATACCTGAAATCCTGCCGAAATCAAAAAAAGTACGATCGTCCATCGGTTCCAGTGTAAAAAATGGGCAACAAGGGCGGTAATAAAGACCAAAAACGTACTGATGACGAAGTATTTGGGGAACCAGGTGACGTAAGAGACGATCTCTTTGACCGTTTTTTCCTTGATCGCTTCCGATACCTTTTTGTCCGCCAGTGTATCCTTCCAATTATCGTATTTTTTACCGTCCAAATAGTACTGGAAAAGCGTCACGACCAATACGAAAACGGTCAGGGTGAGCACATCGAACTGTACTTCAAAAAATTGGGAGACAACGCTGAACAGAATATTAAATACGGCAACGTATAACAGAATGCCTAAACTTCTGCGCATCGCCTTTACCATTTCATTGTCGAAGGAACGGTTCAATGCATCCTTTCCCGAGATGCGTTTATAGTAAATAATTCCGAAGCCTAGAAAACGTAGCTTTTTGTCCATTTCTAAATTCACACAGGTGTTATCGCCATTCATCCAGATATCGGAGTATACGGGGTAGTGTGAAATCATAATGGCCAAAAAAGCCAATAAAAAGAAGAGAATAACGATATTCGAGGGACTGTAGAACAAGTCTACAATAATGGTTCCACCTTGGGGCATCATGGTGATCAACAGATAGATAAGCACCAAAAATAGGATACTGAAAAGGGAGGTCCACACAAAGCGTAAGAAGGATTTCAAATGGGGAAGAACGTATTTTTTCAGCCACCAATACATCAAAAAGGACAAGCAGATGGCGTAGGCCAGCATTTTTCCGATATATATAGCTTCAAGGTAGCGGCCCCAATAGAAGAGATAGCAAAGCCCTTCGATGCAATCTAAAAGAAAGGCGAGGCCCGCAAAAAAGATATAGAATTTGGCGGCCGAGGTTTGATACTCTTGATAATTCAAAAGATTATGGCCCTTTTCATCCTTTACCGAATACCCGATGATGAGCAGCAAGTAGAGTCCCCAGAAAAAATCCAATACAAAGTAAATACGATAGGGGATGAGGCTTTCTTTCTTGATGATTTGGGATACCGCATCGAAGTTGTCGAACAGGCCATGTTGAGGGGTGGAAATGTAATCGTTGATCCAGAAAAAACCGTTACACACCAGAATCAGAAAAGACAGGATAATCCATATGGCAATAAGAAAGTTTATTCCTTGGTTGAACCATTTGTTAAACATAGGGTTGGTTTTCGGTTGTAAGAAAATAGTTGTGGGGAAGTGGTTTAAAGATAGTTAAAAAATAAAGTGGTTTATGAATTAGGCACGAAGGTTCTCGTACTGATTTTTTTTCGATTATTTTATTAGGGTGGAGCTATAGTCAATAAGCCAAGAATTCAACATCGGTATAGCCTACCTTTTAGTTTACCAAAAATCATCTAGAAAATGGATTTGGAGCCTTAATGGTAATCGCCACGATATCGTTCTGGCTTTATTCCATTGCATATACCTCTTCATAAGAAGGCTTTGGAATATCTTTCTGCACAAGTTGAGGTAAAATAACCTCTAAAGGTTTTCCGATGTGAGGTGACATCCATACCCCCGTATAGTATTTGATCGTATCGTTCCGATTTTCAGAGTACCAAATAATAGGCGTGTCTTTTCCGATCATGAGGGGATGGGCACCATCGATCGGAAGCTTTTTTAAATCTAGTAGGTGGTGGTGCCCAGGGCATGTAGTTTTTGTTCGAACCATGGCGGAGGGCAGTATATTATTGGCAAGTACAATATATAGGGTGTCGGCGAAAGGGATACATTCCTTATGCATGGCGCTTGAATACACATCCTCCTGTATATTTCTTCCATTTAAAAGAATTGAGGCCAGGGTGGCTAGTAGTATCATACTTCCCACGCTTTGCATCGAACTGTGCAGTATTGCTGATTTTTCTATCCGCTTTGTTTGCTTCGTTAAACCTGCTTTCCGTGGTTGATGTCTGACCCAATAATCCTGGTAGTTCGCATACCCCAAATACCTACATAGGTATTCGATACTTTCGGCCTGGGGCCGTCCATACTTCTTTTTACCGCTCACATAGCTGTCATAAACTCGTTCAAGGGTTTTCGAACTCAGACCGATCCGATCACTAATATGCGTAGCCAATGCAAACCGTGTATGCGAGGCATGTTCTTTTTTGGCTTTTTCAAATGCCTCTCGAACTATTCTTCCTATGATTTTCTGATCCATATTCTTTAGTATTCAGATTTTTCAACGTGCCTTTTTCAGATAGGGTAATAGGTAACCCTAATCTCAGATCAGACCGTGTCTATAAGATGTCTATAAGATGTCTATAACAAGTCGAATACGTGTCTGCGATCGTTGCCCTCACATGAATTTATTTTACCCAAAGATTGATGGCCGCTATACTTTACTAACATAGCCCTTCTTGAAGAATCTTTCTTACGGAATTCCATAATGCAGTCGGTAAATGATCCGATAGGGAAGTAGGTCATACACCACTGCAACGGGAATTCTACTTCTCAAACTTGGGGGAGACGTCCCCTCTTTTAGTGCGATAAAGTATCGCCAAATACACGGAATAATAACCTGGACAGCCACAGGTACGTCCAAAATTCAAAAGAAATGAAAAAAATAGTTATCGCCGTTATGGCCATAGGATTGAATACGTTTTTGTTATCGTGCAGTGACGATTCTATCACCGAAACAGATGGAATCTATACGATTCATGCCACGGAAGGGGATGATGCCGATCCGCCTCCACCGCCACCGGGTGGCTAACCCTTAGTGAGAATAATTTTTGTTACTTTGAGCTATGCTTGACGGCATAGCTCATTTTGTTTCAATCATTAGGTGCCTTGCTTTGAGAAAACTGCTATTATTATTTTTTATCTGCTTGTGGGTCTCCTGTGAGAACCGTCAGGACCATGACCTCTCTCAAAACGATACACGTGGTGATAGTGTAGGGGTGTATCTCGACAAGGCCAAAGATAAGACCCTTCCCTTGAACCTAAGAAAGAAGGCCATTGATCGAGTCCTAGTACTGGTGGAGAAGCAACCGCTTGATACCATGTTTCCCCTAATACTTTACCAAAAAAGCCTGATTCATTTTTCCGCTGGGGAATATGACAGCCTCCTGAACTGCCATCAAAGGTTTATCGACTTAACTCCTCAACACCAAAATGACTCCATCCTTGCCGAGCAGCATTATTTGATGGGCTATTACTTCAATGAGATTACCCATTCCGATAGCAAAGCGGTATTCTATTACACGAAATCAAAGGAATATTTTGAACGCATCAAAGATAGCCAAGGCATCGCCAAAAATCTATTAACCATTGGAACCATTCAAAAGGACAAGAACGATTTTTTCGGGAGCAAGGAAACATTGGTAGAGGCCCTAAAGTTTTTGAATGTCCGGAAAGATCGTAATCTAATGGCCTATGCGTACAATGTATTGGCTACGGACCATAGAAAGCTTTTAAACCTTTCGGACGCCATTACCTATTACAACCGGGCCATTGCCACTACTGATTCTGAAAAAGACAAACTACTCTTTAAAAACAATTTGGCCGTAACTTATATGGACGATAACAGTTACGATAAAGCTATCGCTACACTGAGCGGCATTCAAGAAGATTCGTTATGGCTTGATAACCAAATTGAAAAGGCGCGGGTGTTGGACAATCTGGCCTATGCCCGTTGGTTGGCCGGTCATGCTGTAAGTGCGGAAGACTTCAAGGTACCCTTGCATCTACGAAAGCAAAATAAGGATCGTAGGGGCCAGATTGCAAGCTATACTCATCTCGGGGAGTATTACGCCCAAAGTAAACCTCCCCTTGGTAAACGCTATTTCGACTCGGTTATTCAGTTGTCAAAGCTCTCAAAGATACCTCGGGCTGAAAAGGATGCGCTAAAGTTTTTAATGCGTTTGGAACCCGACAATGTACAGTTTCACGACCGATATATAGCGCTGCAAGACAGTCTCTATGCGCAGGAATTACAAGTGAAAACACAATTCGCCAAGTATAAGTACGATGATAGGATCAAACAGGAATCCATTCAAAGCTTGGAGCTGGAAAACACGCAGCGGGCCATGGAAGCCAGTCGGCAACGTGCGTATAAAATCATGTACCTAGGCGGGGTCTTTTTCATGATATCTGTCTTAGGGTTCACTTTTTTCATCTTTGTACAGCGCACCAAACGCCTAAAGCAGGCCAATAAGATCGCACGATTAGAGGCGATTCATGATACAGAGGCCGAGCTTTCCCGAAAGATTCACGATGATCATGGTGCGGAGCTCAACAAGGCCATGCTAATGGTTCAGAACGATGTAGATAAATCGGTAGTGTTGGATAGTTTGGAAAAATTGTACCATCGCAGTAGGGACCTCGCCCGGGAAATCAATGAAGTCGATACCGGGCCCCATTTTTGGGAAGGGCTGGTGGCCATGCTTACGTTTCGAACCCCGAATACGGTAAAGTTGTTTTTAAGTGGCGGGAAGGAAATCGATTGGGCTTCCGTAGCGGGTCCTACGAAGACGGTACTGTATAAGGTACTGCAAGAATTAATGATCAATCTCGCACGACACAGTGACGCCAATGCGGTCGCCATTACGTTTCAGATTCACGAAAAAAATCTTTTGGTCGGGTATGAAGATGACGGAGCCGGGGCGACCCAAGAAGCGTTGGTTATGAAAAATGGACTCCGGAATACAGAAAAGCGTATTCAAGCCATACATGGAAGTATTATTTTTGATACGGAGAAGAACGGTGGCTTTAGGGCCGAAATTCAAATTCCTATCAAATAAATGTCCCATTATGTTCAACAAAGTATTGATTGCCGAAGATTTTCAAGATACTAATCTGGGTATCGTTGATACCTTGCGCCGTGAATTGAAGATCGGCGATATTCAAGAAGAGCTCTATTGTGACCGGGCGATGAACCGGCTCAAAGTGGCGCTTGCGACTAAAGCCCCCTTTCCGCTTTTGGTCACTGACCTCTTTTTCAAGGAAGATCATAATGTGCGCAAGCTTACGTCGGGCAAAGAACTGCTACGTGCCGCTAGGGCCTTGCAACCTTCGATAAAGGTGATCGTAAATTCAATGGAAGATGATCCTAAAAAAATACAGTCGTTATTCGAAGAAGAGGGCATCAATGCCTATGTCTGTAAAGGACGTTATGGACTAAAGGAACTGATATCGGCGGTCGAACATGTCTATCGGGGAGAAACCTTTGTGTCGCCCCAGATTCAATTTCAAAACGGAGAGAACGTATTCGAACTGGATAATTTTGACCTTGATATTCTCAAGGACTTGGCCAGTGGGATGACCAAAAAAGAGATTTCCGAAAAGTTGAAAGGCAAGAATATTACCCCTAATAGTGAGAGTACCATCGATAAAAAAGTCAGTAAGTTATTTGATGAATTTGGTGCGAGGAACACCAATCATTTGATAGCCAAACTCGTGAGGGAAGGTAGAATTTAGAAGTGAATAAAGGCCTTCTCCATTTTGCGCGATTACGGATATCTGTAAGGGATTTTCTTTTCAAGGGCTTAGGTTTGAAACCAAATCAAACGCTAGTCAATGACCGTGAAACATATTCCAACAGATGAGGTACATAGGGGTTATATCGGTGGAAATACAGCCTGTGGCATTGATATCACCAAGCATCCCAGTCATTGGATACTAACAAAGGAAGAAGTCACCTGTACCAAGAGAGGATGTACTTCGTAATGGATCGACCGACTATTTTGGTATTGATCACAAATAGCGCGGTAGAGATAGATCGTACTTTTTAGGGCTAAAAGAGAAACCATTACTATAACTATAAACAGAAAGGAGAACGGCAAAAAGCCGTTCTTTTTTTATGGAATATAGTGGAGGAGCCCTACGAAATTTTATCTCAGGCAATTTTCGTGGGGGTCAAGTGGGGTATTTAGGTGGGCTTTTGACCTCATTCTACTTCCATAGTACATTAGAACATGGTACCATAGCATTACCATCAACAATTCAGGGTAATGGGTCAACCTACAGTAGGGTTTTTGTTTATGTTATGATAACAACTTCAAACAGTTGGAAAGAAAGACAATAACATATAAATCGAATAGTATGAATGAAGATGTAAAAAGAATACAAAAAAGACTGCAAGAGGTCATTGAAAAAAATGAGGATGCCATCAAGGGGTTTCAAAAAGCAGCGGAGAATGCCGAAGACCAAGGAATCGAAAGATATTTCACGGGCCGGATCGAAAAACGAAAGCAATTTTTGGTACAACTTAAAAATGCGGCAGTGGAATTAGATTTGGGTGACAGTGATATCGATGGAAGTACCAAAGGCAGTATGCACCGTACTTGGATGGATATCAAAGCGTTTTTCTCCGGTGACGATGACGAAGCCATGCTCGAAGAAGCGATACGGGGCGACAAGGCGGCTATCGAAGAATACAATGAAGTTTTGGGCGACACCCATGTGCCCGCCCGGCTAAAGGAAATATTAAGGGAACAGCGCGATGCCATTCGCAACGACTTGGAGACGTCTAATGTGCTTGAAGATTTTAGGTAAAATAAAAATAGAGCATGGAAATCGCTATTGCGGTTTCGCTTTTCAGGTATTAGAAAAGCTACCCAAAAAGGGGTAGCTTTTTTTATGGAGCCTTGCGTACCAGAACCTAACGCTGAAACCGCTAATAAACTATGGCTTTCCTGGGAGAATTGGAGGTCATCGCGTTAACCGGTATCCAAGCCCAGAAACAGCATGTGTTGCTTCAAACCGGGTTTTGGCGAGGTGGAAGGCCGAAATCAAGGTTGTGCCAGATAAAAACGCTTACTCCCCATAACTCATTCGATCCCGAATCTCCCCGTTTTCCCGATGAATAATGACATCGGCCTTATATTTTTTAGCTAGGCTTTTGGCCTTACGAATCGCGGTGCTCTGTTTACGGTGCTTGCTAGTGATCCGCTGATTGCCTTCACGGCGTACGGCCCAACCTTCTTCATAAGGCACCACATGTTGGTGCCAAGTTCGGCCTCTTTGATTCCTTTGAGCGCTGTTGAAAAAGACTTCGACAAGATCAATAAGGGCACGTAACCATGATTTAGCTGTTGACATAGGTGGTGTTTACTGTTTTTCGAAGATATCAATATTTCTGCTTCCCTCCGTTTTATAGAATGACCCTATAGTGTTCTCCTCACTTTATAGGGTACCTTCTTTTTAAATATACCCTTCGATAGTTATAGATATCAATGGCGTATTCAATTTTCTCAAACGTTTCTACATGTCGATAATTCATAGAGGATATCCATTGCCAAGAAAGTGGTCTTTTGATTTCAAATGGTGATATCATGGGCAGTGAATCGGAATCGTATTTATTCTAGGCGTTTTTCTTTAAAGAATACTAAAGGGAAATATGACATTTACTGTGTAAAAATCACCATCTATAAAGGCTACCATACCATCTACACATTCCTTAAGAATTACAAATGCAATATTCAATAAATTATGGGAAATTACCTTACCCCAATGAACCTTGTAGAAATTGAGAAGGGCCTCAAACCGTTCGCCTCTTATGAAAGGAATATGACTTCCAAAGTCTCCGACATCTTGGAGAAGTGTGAACGCTCTGAAAATTTAATGATTGGTATTTATTTGATTGAACATGACCACTTTTTGTATGTCAATCAAAACCTAAAAAAAATGCTGGGAGAAGGTGCGGGAAGATTATTGCAAGAAGGATGGCCTTTCTGGCTTTCTCGAATTGACCCCGAAGAAAACGGTTGGATTGAAGACCGCATAGTCAATTTCTGGTCGTCGCCATTGAATAACAACCCACTTTCAATGCGGTATCATATTACTTGTCTTAAGAAGAAACGCGTTACGATTAAGCATGAAATCATAGTTCATAGGTTGAACGGGCTCAACTTGGCCATTAACTATTTCTTTGATGTCACGGACATTGAACGTATTGAGGGGTGCTTCTCTGTAGGTAAGGATGCGAATCCGAATATATGTTCAAAAAACCGTTGCACTACTATTTCTTCACGGGAAAGGGAGGTGCTACATCTCGTCGCAGATGGATTTTCTTCAAAGCAAATTGCAGATATGCTTTTTATCAGCAACCATACGGCCATATCGCACCGTAAAAACCTTATTGAAAAGTTTGGTGTTAAGAACACGGCCCAACTGATAAAAACAGCTTCGAAGGTTATGGATCTATAAAGATCTGTCTTCAAAAGGAATAGGTGGTTTTATAAATCCCCATTTTTAGGGATTGCACTGTACGTAATTTCTTTAAAACTTGTTAGTGCGTTTAATTTGGTCCTCAATACTTTGTGCAAGACCTAATGTCGCCCATAAACCACTCCCCCTTTTTTTAAATAAATCATTCTCATATGATCGGTAAAGCTTTGTCATTTATCGAAGAACAGACCAATTTATATTTTCAGGGCCTGCTGGGTGCCTCCACTCAAAAATATGCCGTGCTCGGAAATATAGCCAAAATCATGGACGGCGGAGAGGGAGGTGAAGGCGAAGAAAGTACCGGTGTCATCATTACCTTAGTAAATATAGAAGAAGACCGCATTTCGAAAAACCCTGACGGTATGTACCGGCAGGTAGATACCGTGATAAGGTCTAATCCTAAAATACTACTAAATCTATATGTATTGTTTTCTGTGAACCTAAGTGTCTACGATACCTCGCTCAGCAGAATTTCCAATGTGGTACAATGCTTTCAAAGCAACAACTTCTTTACGCAGGCCAAATTTCCCTCACTTGATCCTAACATAGAGAAATTACATCTAGAGCTCTATACGATGAATTTTGAACAGGTAAACCACCTATGGAGCACCCTAGGTGGAAAATATATGCCTTCTGTATTGTATAAAATGAGAATGGTAGTCATTGCAGATAAAGCTAACCAAACAGAGGGTGGTTTGATCACTGAAATCGAGATGAAAAAAAGCAGCCTAGCAGGCCCTTTACAAACAAGTTAAAATTGGTTACATAATGAAATATAGTCCGGTATTTACAATAGAGATCGAACACGATTATTTTACCGTGACTAAACCCGGACTGCTCCGTATTGTACCGACCCGAGCTACCGAACGCATTATGAATGGCGCAGGACTCATAGCCAAGTTTTTTCAAAATAAGCTCTATGTGCTGGTAAGGCATTTGGATGCTACTACACCTCAGTTACAACTTGCCAATGATTTTAAGCTGCAATTTTTCCTTGAAGTGATTGGATATGATTTTACAAGGGTAACCAACTACAAGACCACCGATCCTTACAATACCAAATTATTTTTTAGCAATACCAATTCTATTCTGGACGGTAGCGACAAAGAAATTGAGAATGAATTGTACCTCCATGAAAAACTGCCCCAGTTCAATGCGGCCAATGAATACAGGTACAATGATTTGGTAAGAAGTGGCTCCGATACGGCGTATGAGTGCCTGGTTAAGGTCGATGCCGGTACCGGTAATTTAAACAATGGGGCTCAGTTTAGAACTCTTGAAAAAGTAAGCTATGTTACCGAGGCAACGAGTTTGGTATTTACCGGAGCTGAAAAAACGATGCCGTTGCAAGTACCTTCGACCGGAGTTGACATTAAATACTTTCAGTATGATCCGTCAACACAATTATTTGACAAAGAAGTAAAGAATACGATTATCGGCCCAGCCGAAAACCCTCAGAATGAACTTATAACAAATGTGCCCTTGAAATTTTATGATGAGGGGAACATACCCTTCTCCGAAGGTATTTACCGGGTAACCCTAAACACGCAGGAAGAATTTCTCTATTTCAGGTTGACAAACGATTACCAGCCTTACCTGGGGTTGATCAACATTCATAATGATGCGATGGCAACGGAAGCCAAGTATCGTTTTTTACAAGAAGATGGGTCCTTTTATACCGTTGCCCCTGACCATATTGAAATTGAAACCCGAAATTATAAAATTCGATTTGCTCCGGCACAGTACCTTTTAAAGTATGTGTGCAAAACCAATACGGTAACCGACATTTCCGACGATGATGGAACCATAGAATTTATAAAGCTTCCGGTAGCGGGAACTGAATTTCAGAGCAGATTCCCCGTTCGGATGAACGAAAAACCCATCGACACGATTACGGTCTCCCTTTCTGGTTCGGATGATTTGCAGCACACAAGAATACCTGGATACAGCGACCTGTCGGTAACTACCGATGCGAACAAATACATAGTAAGTGAAACATTTTTGAATTTATAAGAACAAGTAAAATCAGATATTATGGCCAAAGTTTTTAAAACACCGGGAGTATATGTTGAGGAGATTCCGAAACTACCTCCCTCCGTTGCCCAAGTAGAAACCGCAATTCCTGCCTTCGTAGGATATACTGAAAAAGCGGAGAAACGAGGGGAATCCCTTCTTTTGAAACCCACTCGTATCTCTTCCTTATTGGAATTTAGGGATTTATACGGGGGCGACCACCCGATAGATACTATATCCGTGGTTTTGGACGAAACTAACAACTATGCTGTTGAGAGTGTCAGTATTGCCAATACTGAGCGTTACCTTATTTATGATAGTCTTCGATTGTTTTTTGACAATGGGGGCGGGGATTGTTACATAGTTTCCGTTGGCCTTTACGGAACCGCACCTGCATATGGTGATGAAAACGCTACTCCCCCTACAGGATTGAGGGCCGGTGTGAAAGCCCTTGAGAAGTATGATGAACCAACAATTATCCTTTTTCCCGATGCGGTCAATGTGGTTACCAGTGGAAGCGACGATGCCAACTTCTATAGCTTACAGCAAATGGCGCTCGAACAATGCGCCAAGTTACAGGATAGGGTGGGTTTGTTTGATTTAAAAGAGAACATTTCCGGCAATGATTTAGATATTGCCATCACAAATTTTAGGAACAACATTGGTATCAACAATCTCAAATACGGTGGGGCATATACACCTTATGTCATAACCACGTATCCAAGAGAGATAAACCTTGAATCATTTGCTGATAATATTGATGATTCTTCCGGGGATATTACGCTAGATCAATTGTCTTCTGACAGCGAACATCTGGATTTAATCAATAGCTATAATGAAGCCCAAAGTGAAGCTGATCTTGTAGAAGCCACTATTACTTCTATCAAGCGTGCCAATACCTCAGACGGCATTTTTGATGATTCGGTGGCAGTTGCCGATATGCCCGCAACGATCAAGGAGAAGTTTCTTGGGTATAAGACTAGTGTTGACAATGCCGCTGACTCGGCTACTGTACTTCCGGCCATTCAAGGGTTATTTGAATTTTGCAGGAATGCAATAATGAGTTTTCAAGACCTGTACACCGACCCCAATGTGGTAGGAACAAAAATAGCACCTGATATCAATACTTATGCCTTGTCGAGTAGCATGTGGCGCGGAGCCATAAGGGGCATCGTAGCTATTGAAAAAAATGCGGACGTCTTCCCCTTGAACGGCCTTACAGGGGTAACTGATATTTATCCCCTATACCAAGATGGATCCGGTGCGGCACCAAGCACAATTTGGGTGGATTCCGCATTATCGGGAATAGCGGCTGGTACTAAAGATTATGGAGACCCGAACGATGCGAATGAGCATCCGACTATGGCCAGACAGGTGGCAAATGATGTTTTGAAGGAATTTGAAAAACTCATTGCCTATGCCGATGCCATTTCCGGAGCAGCAACAGGGTATAAAAAGGCGGCACAAGATGCACTGTATGAAAAACATCCGGTAGTCAGCAATATTGTCAAGCACATTACAAAAAGTATTAATACCGTTCCGCCCAGTGGTGCTATCGCTGGAGTGTATGCTAAAGTAGATGGTTCTCGTGGGGTATGGAAAGCACCTGCCAATGTGAGCTTAAATTCGGTAAGCCAACCTTCCGTTGTTATAAGTCATGAAGAACAGGCCAATATTAATGTGGATGCGGTTGCCGGTAAATCGATTAACGCGATACGCACCTTCATTGGAAAAGGCACCTTAGTGTGGGGTGCTAGAACCTTGGCCGGAAATGATAACGAATGGCGTTACATCAGTGTTCGACGCTTCTTTAATATGGTTGAGGAAAGTTGTAAAAAAGCGACGGAGCCTTTTGTTTTTGAGCCGAACGATGCCAATACCTGGATCAAGGTACAGACCATGATCGAGAACTTTTTGACCATTCAGTGGAGACAGGGTGCTTTACAAGGTGCCAAGCCTGAACATGCCTTTTATGTGGCCGTCGGTTTGGGAAAAACAATGTCGGCAGTTGATATTCTAGAAGGTAGGATGATCGTGGAAATAGGAATGGCCGTTGTTCGACCTGCTGAGTTCATTATCCTGCAGTTCTCCCATAAACTTGCTGAATCATAATAGCTTGAATGTAAATAGTCACATATTAATTCATAACAAAAAGAAGTATCATGGAAACATATCCATTAACAAAATTTCATTTTAGGGTAGAATGGGGCGGAAGCAAAATAGGATTCACAGAGGTTACCGGTCTTGATTTTCAGGTAGAGCCGATCGAATATCGTGAAGGGAGTAGTCCCGAATACCATAAAATTAAAATGCCGGGCATGCAAAAGTTTAGCAATATCACTTTAAAGCGGGGTACGTTCACTGGCGATATCGAATTCTATTCATGGATGAAGACCATAAGTCTTACCAAAGTTGAGCGTCGCGATATCACAATAAGTCTCTTGAACGAAGAGCATGAGCCTGTCATGACCTGGGGCATTAAAAAAGCTTTTCCTATAAAAGTTCAGGCTAGTGATTTCAAATCAGATGGTAATGAAGTGGCAGTGGAAACCCTAGAACTAGCCCATGAAGGACTAAAGATTATTGAATAAGGGCTAACCGCTTAAGTACCAATTGTGGCTAAAGACGATTTTCATACTGCTGGAGGGTACTACCCGCCCGTTGGCTTTCACTTTAGAGTAGAGTTCATCAATGTCGGTAACGACAATGATGTGCGCTTCCAAAGTGTGGGCGGACTCAACATGGAGCTAGAGGTAGAGAATATCAAGGAAGGGGGGCAAAACCTTTTTGAACATAAAATTCCTGGCCGAAGCAAATTCTCCGACCTATCATTGAAAAGGGGGCTTCTTCTAGATTCTGACGTTATCAAATGGATCAAAAGTGCTTTGTACGACCGTGAATTCAAACCAGCCAATATGAATATCAGCCTGTTGAACAGCGAACATGAACCATTACTTACCTGGCAGGTATTCAAAGCATGGCCGCGAAAATGGAGCGTGAGCGATCTGAATGCCACCGAAAATTCAATTATGGTCGAAACTCTTGAAATAGCGTACAACTATTTTACCGTACAAAAAGGATAATATGAGCCTAAAAATCAATAATCTAAAAGTGAACGTTACCGTAAATCAACCTAAATCCGAAGGCGGCGAAGGAAGCAGTACCCCGGTTTCTGAGCAGGATGCAGGTAAAAAGGGCGATTCCGAAAAAGTAGCCAAAGATGTTCTGGAGCAACTGCTACAAATACTAAATAATAAAAGCGAACGATAATGGCTCTCGGTAAAATTGAAAAGTTACGAATCATTGCATTTAAAAATGCAGATTATTCCGACCCACCCGCAGATCAGGTAACCTATACCGCCATGTTAAATCCGGAGAGTTACTCGCTGGATTACAAGGTAGAATACCAAGATGGGCAAGGACAGGGAACCAGCAGTTCTCAACAGCGCTTTTCAGTCGTAAAACCAGGAGAATTTGCATGCGAATGGCTTATAGACAGTACCGGAATTATTGATGATAACCCGAGGGAATCCATAGAAGATGATATTACCGAACTCCGAGATCTACTATTAAAATATGAAGGTGACATTCACGAACCCAAACACTTTCAGATACTTTGGGGAAGTCTTTTGTTCAAAGGGCGCTGTACAGGATTGAATATCAATATAAAACTGTTCAATCCCGACGGAAAACCTATCCGTGCACTCTGTAAAGTAACGTTTACCGGTAGTGTGGAAGATAACCTAAGAACCGCCGAGGAGCGAAGGGAATCCCCCGACATGACCCACTATCGCTTGATCCAATCCGGAGATACATTGCCTATGTTGTGCTATAAAATTTATGGAAACTCCGGTTACTACTTACAGGTAGCCCAAGTAAACAAACTATCCAGTTTTAGAAAACTGGAGCCCGGAACAGAACTATTTTTTCCACCTATTGAAAAAAACACCCCTGTAGCATGAGCGAAGTACACACTATACCTAGTACGGCACCAAAATCGGTCTCCACCTTTACCATATTGTTGGACGGGAATAAAATGTCAGATCAGTTCAAGGTCATGAGCATCGTGGTGCAAAAGGAAATCAATAGCATTACGAAGGCGACCATCTTATTGCAAGACGGTTCGGCAGCAGAACAGGGCTTTACCACCAGTAATACTGAAGAACTCATCCCGGGAAAGCAAATTGAAATTCAGGCAGGGTACCAAAACGATGAAGAAACCATATTTAAGGGAATAACCATAAAACATAGTATCAAAGTACGAAAGAACGTCTCAGTATTAGTGGTCGAATGTAGGCACGAGGCCATCAAAATGACCACAAAACTCAAGAACAACTATTTCCATGATATGAAAGATGACGAGGTAGCAGACCAATTATGCCGAGACCACGGTCTTAATTTGGAGAGCGATACCGCGCGATTTACACACAAAGAACTGGTGCAATTCAATTGTACGGATTGGGATTTCATCGCTTGCCGTGCCGAGGAAAACGGGTATTGGATCACCACTTTTGAAGGCACAAAAATTGGATTTAAGGCACCGGACTTCGCTCAACAACCTATACTGACCCTCGCCTATGGTGCGACAATCAAAGAGCTTGATGCCGAAATAGATGCAAGAAACCAATTTGAAGCACTTAAATCTGTAAGCTGGAACCCCGCCGATCAAGAAACCATTAATACTGAAGCACAAGATCCTGGTGTGCCGGCAATTGGAAACATAGAGGCGACCGACTTAGCCACGGCCACGGCGAATAGCGAATTGGAGCTAAGGCATTCCGCCTTGCAAGAAACAGAACTACAAACTTGGGCCAACGGTATATTACAAAAACAACGCCTTTCCAAAATTAGGGGGAAACTTAAAATAGACGGTATTCATTCCCCCCTGCCTGGTCAGTTGATCGAGCTTCAGAACGTTGGCGAACGCTTTGAAGGAAAGGTAATGGTGACCGGGGTACGTCACCATATCGAAAAAGGGAACTGGGAAACTTTTATCCAGTTTGGGGAGTCTACCGAGCGTTTTTCCGAAAAATTCAAGTTAGAACAGCCTTTGGCTGGCGGATTATTACCCGCTGTTCGAGGTTTACAAATAGGAGTGGTCACAAACCTTGAAGACCCCGACGGCGAAGAGCGCATTCAAGTAAGATTGCCTATGGTACATGAGAGTGATGAGGGTGCTTGGATGCGCCTGTGTAGTTTGGATGCCGGAGAAAATCGAGGATGGGTTTTACGCCCGGAGATCGATGATGAGGTCATCGTTGGATTTCTAAATGCCGATCCCCGTTTTGGGGTAATTCTTGGCAAGGTGCATAGCAGTAAAAATACGGCACCTTTTACAGCGACAAACGATAATCATGAGAAGGGATATCAATCGAGGGAAGCATTAAAACTGGTATTCAATGACGACAAAAAATCGATTTTACTCGAAACACCGGGGGGGCACAAATTTAGTATGAGCGATGATGAAGGAAGTATTTCTATGGAAGATAGCAATGGCAACAAATTGGTGATGAACAGTGACGGAATTGAGATAGAAAGTATAAAGGATATCAAGATGAATGCATCCGTACATCTTAAAATGGAATCGGGGGCCAATGCTGAAATCAGTGGCGGTGCCATGGCGAAATTCGAGGGTAGCGCCGGAGCGGAGCTGTCCTCAGGGGGCGCAACCACGGTGAAGGGAAGTATTTTACAATTAAACTGAATGAAATGGGAGCACCAGCAGCTAGAGTAGGAGATTTTCATGTTTGTCCGATGGTAACGGGCGTCGTTCCTCATGTAGGAGGCCCGATTTCTATGGGAAGTACGGTTTTGATTGCCGGTATGCCGGCAGCAAGGGTAGGTGATATGTGTACCTGTATAGGGCCTCCTGATACCATTATTGCAGGCTCGTCGACAGTGATGATAGAAGGTAAACCAGCTGCTCGAATGGGGGATTCAACAGCACATGGAGGAACTATTGTCGCAGGGGCTCCAACGGTTTTAATAGGATAAAGAAACAAATATGGATACGGCAAGAGATTTTATTGGGATAGGATGGAGTTTTCCTCCAACGTTCAACAGGGAAACCGGGAAAGTGGAAACCACAAAGCTATACGACGATATACAAAAGAGTCTGGAGATTCTTCTGACCACCCGTCCCGGAGAAAGGGTAATGCAACCCAAGTATGGATGTCATATGGAACCCTTAATATTTGAATCATTGGATACCGGAACAAAAACCCTCATTAAGGAACGCATACGGACCGCAATACTTTATTTTGAACCGCGCATCGAAGCCAAGAAAATTACCTTTGACGATTCAAGACAGAATGAGGGCGTCTTGTTGATCTCTTTAGAATATATAGTAAGCGCAACAAATAGTAGGTTCAATTTTGTGTTCCCTTTCTATAGTACGGAAGCCACAGAAATCAATATTCTGACCACCAACCACCCATTAGCAGTTTAGAATGAGCGATTGTTCCGAAAATAGAAATCCATTGGTTAGAAATGGCACCAGTCAAGGGCAGCGGGCGTTGGATAAATTGAGTCCGACTTCAGTTGAAATTCTGGATAAATCTACCGAAGATTGGATGGTTTGGGCCAGTCTGCTCTCCGACCATATTTCCTATACTTCTTTAAAGAATACGCAGGTCGGTACCATGAAACCGTTCTTTGCTTCTAATGTGAGCTCAAAATTGGCGATGGTGGCAAGCTATCCTCCCGAAATTTTAGCGCAATCCATTCGAGAATTATTGTTTTACATTGAAACAGAGGATACTCTTTTGGAAGAAAAATTCAGTTATCTCTTCGATATTATTTTATCCTATTTCTCTATCATCGATGCATTGGTCAAAGCCACTGTGACCGACAAGGAGTATCATACCCTTCTTTTGAACCATATACGAGCCAAGTTGGTTCCCTTGACCAATAGAACTTTCAGTTACTACAAAACAGCACTGCTAGAAGTTCCACTTCCAAAACTCGTAGTTGATAGTAATGGCCTTGACCTCCATATTTTTCTGCAACCCGTTACCGCACATCAAGAACTGGTAGCCAGCAATTTGAATGGTTTAGCGGCATTTTGGTATCCCAATGCCCCGGATTTCGGTACCTATTTCAGTAGCATACCCGAAGATGACACCATTTTTGGAGGTATGATAAGTATTGGTGACCGAATTAAGTATGTGGCGCAACACAACTTTTTTACCAGTATTCTAGATCAATTGGTCGCATCGTCAACTTTTGTGACACAACTATCCAAAAAATATATCGACAAATACCTAACGGATTGGCCCCACCATGAACCCAATTACGCGCTGTATCTTAGTTGGTTGCAGTTGCTGAAAGGAACTAAGGCACATTTGAACGAGCTTACCGGTAGGCATTTGGATTTTTATTACAAACAGGTACTGCAGCTTAAACCCTTGGCACAGCAACCCGATAGTGCCTTTTTGGCAATGGAATTGAATAAGGTAACCGCCTCGTACGTTCTTAAGGATAATACGGTCTTTATGGGGCCTAAAGATGAGAACGGTGATACCATTACCTATGAGAGTATTCGAGAAACTGTGCTGAACAAGGCAAAAATAAAGCATCTTTTAGGGTTGTATTATGGCGGAGTAGATGATGACATAGCCTCCGAAATGAATAATAGAAGGCTGTTTGCTGCACCCATAATCAATAGTGCCGATGGTATGGGAGTCGAATTCTCTGATGATGTGATTTCTTGGCACCCTTTCCATATTAAAACCTATGCCAACGGTGAATTGGCAAGCATTAACATGCCCAAGGCCGAAGTTGGCTTTGCCATTGCCTCGCACTACCTAAGATTAAAGGAGGGTCTTCGGGAGATCGTGATGACGTTGACCCTGAGCAAGGCGATAACTTTGGGAGAAACCGACTACAAAGCGTATATCACCGTAGAAAAAGAATGGCTGGCTTTAGATACTTCAACTACCCAAACTGCTAACGGCGCATTGAACACGATGCGCTTTACCTTCACAATTCCTGGGGACGAGGATCCTATTGTTGCCTATAACCCAGAGGTGCACATGGGCAGTCTTACCGCCACCGAACCTGTGTTGAAAATCATATTGGAACATAAAGATACTTCGTCATTCCTTTATGATACCTTGAGTGGGGCGCTTGTCTACAATGTTGATTTGAAGGTAGGTGCAGGTGAAATCAACAATGTATATAATGAGAATGGAATCAAAAGTCTGGAATTACATAACGATGCAAGCCCGTTGAACCCTTCCAAGCCCTTTCATCCTTGGGGACCTGAACCTACTATCGGTAATTCATTTATAATCGGAAGTGATGAAATTTTCTATAAAGAAGGAGCCAAAATACAATTGAATTTCAAGTGGAAGGATTATCCCTTAAGTAGTACTGGCAGTGTTGCTCTTGGGTCTATAGATTTTGACAACTATTCGACGGTACCTTACAATTCCTTTAATAGTGTTAATGTGCCTGAAAGTATTCCTAATGTAAAAATACATAAGCTAAGCAAAAATAAATGGGAGTTGCTATCAAATGAGGAGAACGTGTTTATCTCACCGGTAACTTCACAAGTGTCCGAAGAGGTGGCATTCAAAATTGATTTGTCTCAAGCCACTGAAAAAGAAGTATTTCTGTCAAAAGAAAAACCATGGCAAACCTATGGCGCGAACTCTAGTAATGGCTTTATAAAAGTGAGCCTTATTAATGATTTTGGCCATAGGGATTATTACAACGCCCTCATAAATTTTTCTAAGAATGAAACGGCAACGAATGCACCTAGATACCCCTATAAACCTACTTTGGCCTCTTTCTCCATTGGTTATGAGGCGAGTTCTAGCCTTGATCTAACTGACCCTGATAAAACTATTTTTGCCCAAAGGCCCTTGGAGTTTTTTCATATCGGTCCGTTTGGGGATAGCGAACAACACCGCGTACTACAACATGCCACACCACGGTTAGTTAGCAAATTGATAGTTAAAACCGAGGGAAGTTTCAAAGCCCAAGGCAGTTTGTTCATTGGCTTGGAAAATTTGTTGCCCGGAGATACGCAGTCGATGCTATTTCAACTACAGGAAGGGAGCGAAGACCCTCTATTGGAAAAACCGGAGCCCCATTTAAAATGGCAATACTTAAAGGCCCATACTATTTGGGAAGATCTGCCCGATGACAATGTGGGCGATAACACCAGTGGTCTAATCGAGTCGGGACTTATAAATTTCATAATTCCCAAAGATGCGGCTTTGGAACATACTGCCTTTGAGAGCAACCTTATCTGGATTCGTTGCTACGTCACTGAAGCACCAAATGCGGTAGCAAAGGTTATAGGAATCTACCCCAATGCGATTCGGGTAGAGCGTATCATCCCTGACCAAACAGAATACGATACCATGACTACCTCGGCTGGCGAAATTAAAAAACTTTTGATACCCGATGCAAAAGTCAAAAAAGTCGAACAGCCCTATACCAGTTTTAACGGAAAGCCTAGAGAACCGGACGAGGCTTTTTACATAAGAGCCTCAGAGCGTTTGCGCCATAAAGACAGGGCGATTACCATTTGGGATTATGAGCGCTTGGTATTGCAGGCCTTTCCAGAAATTTACAAGGCAAAATGCTTGAACCACACAAAAATAGGAGGATCCCTTAGCGAGGGCAATTTGGTATACAACGAAGTGGCTCCTGGGCATGTTTCGGTAATCACTATACCCAACCTTGCAAATCGAAATGACATTGACCCCTTAAAACCCTATACCAAAAAAAGTACGTTAAAAGACATCGAAAATTTTTTGGCCGAACGAAGCTCATGCCAAGTACAAATTCATACAGCCCAACCTGATTTTGAAGAAGTAAAGGTGAAATGCCTGATTACCCTTCGCGACGCATTTCCTGATACGAATTATTACAAAGAAGTAATACAGAAAGATATCTTGAATTTTTTAAGTCCGTGGGCGTTTACCGCTGACACCGACCTCAATTTTGGAGGCAGGGTGCACCAATCAGTGCTAATCGACTTTATAGAAGAACTTCCCTACGTCGATTTTCTAACCGATTTTGAATTGATACATATAAAGTCTAACGGAGAAGTCGTCAAAGTAGATGAAGTCATCGCATCTACGGGTCGCTCCATATTGGTGTCCGTACCCGCAATAAAACATGACCTAACGGTGCAGCTAAAAGCACCTGAAACCATTCTAGAAGTAGACTGTACCGATGAATGAGCATATTACCATATTAAAGAACCCCAATTTCAGGGAGAGCCAAGATTATCAGGCGCTTCGCAAAAGCGGGATTGAACTAATCGAAAAACTAGGTAGTACCTACTGGACCGATTATAATATTCACGACCCGGGTATTACTTTGCTCGAGCTGCTTTGTTTTGCGCAGACGGAGGTAGGGTTTAAATTGGGTTTTTCAATAGAGGATTTATTAGCGTACCGTACCGATCAGGAGGTGAAATGGGATCATCAGTGTTTCTATACCGCCCGTGAAATACTTACGGTCAATCCGTTCACCAATAACGACTGGCGCAAAGTGGTCGTTGATCAAGTGGGTATTGCGAACGCTTGGATGCAATGCACTCCCTGCCCCTGTCATCCAGATTTTTATGGAGATTGTAAGGACGGCGTGTTGACCTATGAAGAAACAGAACACCCAATTCACATAAAAGGGTTTTGGGATGCGCTCTTAGAGTTGGAAGTAGACTCTCAATACGGGGACCTTAACGGAGGAAAGATATTCCATACCTTTTCATTTGTTGCAAACCAGTACAGGGCCGTTGCGGAAATCAGGTTTAGCCCATGGCACAAGGCACAGCTTAACGCGGCCTTGACGACCATCATAAAGGAGGATGATATTGCCTCCCTAACCATTGAATTGACGGGTTACAATTTAGATGTAGCCGATGCGGTTTTCTATAAGGCACTTCGAAATCCGCTACGGGTAGATGTTACCTATAAAGTAAGTAATTCTGATGCAACGCTAGAAGAAGACATCGTTTTAACCGAGTTGCCCGTAAAAATTTGGTTTAAATCGGACGATGGCCGAGAGTTTATCCAGAAAAGTGATATTAGGGCCGTATTTGACGATGTGGGCGCAACCGGACCCTTTAGTCAGTACCTCTACCAACTAAAAAAGGCAGATGAAGCCGTTCAAAATGCAAAAGCGATATTGAATGCATACCGAAACTTGGCAGAGGATTATTGCACCATCACCACAGTACCGATTGTAGATGTAGGATTATGTGCGGATATCGAGATGACCGCAGATGCCGATATTGAAGCAGTGCTTGGGGAGGCGTATTATCAGATTATCGAATACCTGAATCCTGTGGTGAAGTTTTACACGTTGAGCGAATTACTCACAGATGGGAAATACACCGAGGAAATTTTCCAAGGTCCAAAGTTGACCCATGGATTTGTTTTAGATGAGGAATTGAACGATTCGAACCTAAGAACTACCCTATATACTTCGGATATCATCAATATTTTGATGGATATCGAGGGGATCGAAGCCGTCAAAAATATTGCGATTACCCGGTATGACGAGGCTGGTAATTTGGTGGAATCGCAACCTTGGGAATTGAAAATCCCTTTAGGTCATCAACCAAGGCTCTATATCCATGCTTCAAAAGTATTGGTTTTTAAAGACGATCTCCCTTTTCTTCCCTTTCAAGACGAACTGCACGATACCCTACAATTATGGCGGGGTGTTCGACAGCAGAGCAAAGTAGTTCAAACAGAAAATGACCTAGCGGTACCTGAAGGAACTTATATTGATCAAAATGGCCATTATCCCATGCACTACCATTTACCGGAAACCTATGGTGTGGGACCTCATGGATTAAAGGAGCCATCAACAGTGCAACAAAAGGCCCAAACAAAACAACTGAAAGCATACCTCCTCATATTTGAACATTTGCTGTCCGTTTTTCTAAAGCAACTGGAACAGTTTAAGGATATCCTATCTATTGACCCTACCATATCCAAAAGTTATTTTGCCGGTCTTTTTACGGAGGAAGAAATAAAGGGAGTGTCAGACTTTTATGTAGATATCGATGATGCAGCCTTTCATGGTTTATTAGAAGACCGTAACCAATTTCGCGATCGCAGAAACGGTTTTTTAGATCATTTGTTAGCTCGTTTTGCCGAATCGTTTAGCGATTATGCCTTAATGCTCTACCAAGCATATGGTACCGAAGACAAAGCTGAAGAGGAGCTCATTTTTGACAAGATCAACTTTTTGGAAAAATTTCCCGTTATCTCTGCCAATAGGGCCAAAGCTTTTAATTACAAAGACGAAAGTCATGTATGTCATCCGGACAATAGTCCGGGATTGGCCGAAAGAATCAAAGTGCTGTTGGGCTTGAATGGTGCGAATTCTTTCGTCTACTACGACCTGCAAAAGAACACCGACGGAAAATGGGAGGGCAATTGGCACCTAACCAATGATTTAGACGAGCTTCTATTAAGCGGAATAGAATTAACCGATGTAGATCAAGAATACGATTTGAGAAATCAGCTAAAGAATGCCGTAAAACTGGCTCTGGAACAACTTGCCTTAAAAACACATCTAACCGTGGTTGCCGCTGGAGTTGAATTTGAGGTGCAGCTAGAAAACAACGACGGTGAACTGATTGCCGTTTCCCCGTATACCTATGCCTTACAAGCCGATGCCGATAATGCACATGATGAAATTGAAGATTTTATAGACCGAATAATTCTGAGCGAAAAGGTTTTTGTTGTAGAACATATTTTACTCCGACCCAGAAATGTGGGCGATCCATTTCTTCCTGTCTGTATTCCGAAAGATTGCAATTTGTGTGGGGAGGAAGATCCCTATTCCTTTAGGATTACAGTAGTCCTGAATGGGGAGCAGGGTGTGGCCAACGGCGGTATCGCTTTTAGAAGATTCGCCGAAAAGACAATTCGCTTGGAGACACCCGCCCACCTAGGTGTAAAAATTTGCTGGGTTTCGGAAGAACAACTCTTGGAGTTTGAGACGGCCTACTGTGATTGGTTAGGTGAATTGGCAAAAGAAGAACCAAACGAAATCGATTTGCAGAACAAACTAGTAACGTTAATAGCAATTTTTGAAAACTTAAAAAGTGTATACCCCCAAGCCACCTTGCATGACTGTGAAGACGGGGATGATGAAAACAGGGTTCGGTTGAACAACACTATCATTTAAAAGACAATATTATGGCACAATCTATTGAACATGATCGGTACCCAAAATTTGTAGCAGATCAAGTGCTGACCGAAAAAAGTCTGAATCAAATGTTTGGCTATTTGGAGGAGCGGCAGCGACTTACAAGAACCACACTTATTGGTATTGGGGTGATGTGCGGCATGCGGGTGAGTGTAAATGATACGCGTACCTCCCTGACCATATCACATGGAGTAGGTGTGACTTCAATGGGGTATCTAGTTCCTTTTCCAGAAACTACGTATACACTGTACAACGATGAGTTTTCCGCGGAGGTAGAAATCATGTATCCGCCCTTTATCGATGAAAGTACCCAGACCCAAAAATTTCCCTTGCATCTATTGCATAACGACTTTGCTGCGGAGGTGCAAAAACCACTTAATGCCGACTTTTTGGAAGACAAGGTGGTGGTCATTTTTGTTGAATTATTGAAGGTTGACAATAAAAACTGCGATCCAGATTCTTGCGATGACAAAGGCTGCACTATTGAAGTTACCCACAGACCTCTTTTGGTGGCCCAAGAAGATATTGGCGACCTTATTTTCGGAGATAACGATCTTCCCTTCCTGAATGAGCCTGCATGTATCGAATGGCCAGCATTAAAAATGCCTAAATACAATGTGCCGGCTACATTACTATTGAGTTCCCCGGCGATTCTCAGAAATTTTTTAGAGGTGCTTAACCGTGATTTTATTTCTAATATTGAAACAGTTTTAGGAGCTGCGTATGCCTCTTTTGGGTACTATATTGAGGATGAGTTTCCGAACAATCCCTTTTCAGATTTTAGAAATTCCTTTGCCTTTTTGTTCAATGGCAACATTAACGGCGAGCAACTGTTGCACGTACAGTATTACTATGATTTTTTCTCGGATTTAATTTTGGCTTACGAAGAACTACGTACATTGTGCAATGAGTGCCTTTCCATATGTTGTCCCAATGAGGAACTCTTTCCTAGGCACTTGATTCTTGGTAATGCCGTTCCGTCACCAGATGAATTTAGGCATCACTGGATTCCCTCGCCAGCCTTTTCATGTGGCGGGTGTTCTGAAGGTCGTATACGGTTTCTTTTGAAAAAGATAGCCTTACTCGTTCGAAAATTGAATATCCCTAGAAACACTTTTATAGGTTCCAATCAGCCAGCAAACATAAGAATTACCCCTAGTAGCTATGGTAATATACCACTTTCCGAAAAGGCGATTCCATTTTACTATGATATTGTAAATGCACCGGATGAATTATACAACAACTGGAATTTTAAGAAAACAAAACTCAAAAAAGGGGATACCAATTTATCGTTCGATGCTGCCCAGTATAATTCTTCCCCCTACGTGAACAATCCTCTGAACTATGACTTGGAACCTTATAATTTTTTAAGGGTGGAGGGTCACGTGGGTATGAATTGGAAAAATGCGCTGGCCCAGGTTAAACAAATTAGATATGAAAAGCGCTTGCCTATCGATGTAGTAGCCTTGAACGGCGATATCTTTGCGCTTATTCAAAGTTTGCTTACCAGTGCCAACAGCTTGATCGATATCATTTCGGGCAATAAAGAGATAGTAGGTGAAGTACGTTGCTATTTTGCGGACATTGAGTCGCAATATGACGCTCATGCAGCAGAATTGCGTTGTACCATTACCAAGGTAATGGCCTTTTTCTACAATTTTCCGGTACTTGGTACTGACGGTGGTATCATGGGAACAACCAACATTCCGGAATCGGAGCTCATTCGTATCGGTTTTCCCTCATATCGTACCAAAACGAATACGTACGGAGAGATATTCGATGCACAATACCCAGCACAAAGAAATACACCTTATATAAGTTATGAGGCTTTAGTAAGTATGAACGGGTTTAAAAATCCGGATGGGTCGGTCAACAAAGCGGCGGCTGGCCTCATTCCATATGCCTTGATGTATTATATGGAAAAAATCCATGAAGCTTTACCGGATGGTTTACTTCTCTTGAAACCCAATGTGCTAAATGAACGCCTGGACGATGCTGCTCAACTCGCGGCATTTACAACCTTGGCTTTCGATTTGGCAGGAATCGATTTACCGGCCTCTTTGGAAGGGTCTTTAGATGCTGTTATACGGATATGCAAAGGGGAGGTGTTCAAAGTGCTCTACCGGAATTTCCTTATCAACTATGTGCTTTTTATAGCGAATCAAACCTTTGCGCTTTACGCTTTCAAAAACCCTGGAGTGCAACACAAAGCAGGTGTTACCGTAGGAGGCACACTTATACTGGTATACAACGACAAACCGGAAATAAGAGGGCTCACCAGACGAGTTACCGGAACCGTACGATCGGTGACGGGAGCTCCCCTTCCTGGGGTTAGTGTTGTTGAAAAAGGAACTTCCAATGGCACACAAACTGATTTTGATGGCAATTTTACTATGACCACGACGGGGCAAAACCCGATACTTGTAGTTTCATTCGTTGGGTATAGCACCCAAGAAGTACCCGCGAACGCTTCCAAAACACAGCTAATTGTCTTGTCACCTACGACCCGATCCCGCACCTCCACTAATTTTACAGCCGCCGAAGCGGCCCGTGGAGAACCGCCTCGGGGTTTTACGGCCAACCGGGTCAATATGAACGCCACCAATCCTATTATGGATTTAAGAAAGAGCAATGAATCGGTGAAAGCGGCCGGGCTGAACGATATTTTTGAAATCATCGATAGAGCGGATGACAAAGATGTTTCGGACCAAGAATTGGCAGCATTGATAAACCAGTTTCCCGAAGGTACGGTTATCGCTGATTTCTTTGTGCCGAATATGTGTAGGTCTTCGTGCAATCCTTTGAATTTTATGGTCGTAAATGCCGAAGACCTTCCGGAAACTCCCCCTCCAACACCCCCGACCGAAACGAATTCGGAACCATTACCATTCATTAACCTTAAATGGGGAATGCAAAGAAGACGCTACGACTCCCTGGTGCAATACCCCTCAGATAATGCTATCAGCAGCAGAACACCTCCAAACGAAGTAAATATATCCGGTCAGGTACATTTGATGGAAGTTAATTTTCAGGGTGATAGCGACAAATGGTTGCAACAAAATCCCATTTTACATTTATTCAGATACAAGCCCAAGAAAAGAATCGATGATCCTGCAAATGCAGGTTTTAGGAAAGAAGCGGCCATCACACTTGAGTACTACAAGCGTCAAAATGAATTTAATGTAACGAGCAATCCAATGATGATAGATATTAAACCTGATCGTTATTTTTCAGGAACAGAAAGGAATGCCAGGATTCAACCAATGGGACTCAACTCACCCAACCACAATATGTACTTTTATTTGGTATTATCGATTGAAAAAGATGGAGAGACGATTTTTGGAGAACCCTCCAAGATATTTAAAATAACAGTCAATGAAAGAAACTTATTTAGCTTTCATATAAGCTAAATGATAACGATTGGAGCTTCGTGCTCCTTTTTTGAGAGGGCCTTTACGAAGGCCTGGCCACTTGGGGCTATCCCTTTTGGTATAAGGTGTACAATGAAAATTGTCCCCTAAAAGGGCCTTTACGAAGGCCTAATCCTCAGGGAAGATGTGCAAATGCACATCTTCTCGAGGATATTTAATTCTGCATCAAATGAATGTAACCCACAATTTAAATACGATCAATAATGCCGTTCTAAACTTTGAGCTAGAAACTTTAGAATCAAAAATGGGAGGGAGTTCCGATTTTGTGTCATGGGCCAAATCCAACATTTTGGAGGCCATTGATCATCATGCGGATAACTTGACCGATGCCCATACCTTTGTAGAAATCCCGGATTTGGAAATAGCATTGAACCTCAAAGAAGGGTTGGATTTTTTCAAGGATTCCTTGGCTATACAAGCAAGTATTTGGGACCAAGTATACAATGCCCTTAAAATAGCCATTAAGAAAAAAGAGAGTACCGCTGTTTCTGCACAGCACTATTGGGCCAATGTTATTTTTGACTATCTCAAAACGGGACAAGTACGGGAGTCTTATGAAACAGAAGATTGGAATGCCCTGGTGTCAGCTTTTTTTGAAGAACTTTTGGTCAACGACGAACTGAGGAAACAATGGTTGGCAGCTATTAAAACCCAAAGTGTCTTTGTGCGATTTTTTAGATTGCGAAGTCAAGGGTTGCAAGATGAGTTAATAGCAAGTTTGACCGGTGAAAAAGATGCAGGCAAGCTCACAAAAGACGTTTTAAAATTAGTGTCCGACCATCCCGAATATTTTCGGTCACCCCTTTCCATCATGAATTTTTACCATACCCTTTTTGGATTGGTATCCACCACTGAACAATCTGTAACGGAACTCCTTTCTAAAGTTTTAAGGAAGTATATGATTCCGAATAAAATACAGGGTTTGACTATTGATGTTCCAAAGGAGATTGAATCAGTGGTCGCATTGTTGGTCAAGGATGGTTTGAACCTGAAGGAAATAAAGGGGGCCATACCTGAAAAATCGGCAACCACTTCACAGACGCAGGAGCATGAAACGCATCGGGAATGGGAAGTCTTGGATGAAGGAGCGCACATATCACAAGCCGGATTGGTGTTGCTAGCCCCTTTCCTTACTCCATTTTTAAAAAATATAGGGTATGTAGATGAAAAAGGGGAGCGCGTTAGTCCGCTTAAAATACCGATTATATTACACTATTTGGCGACTGGCGAAACAAAAGCCCCGGAATGGAAATTGACGCTGCCCAAAATACTTGCGGGATTGCGGCCCGGACAGCATTGCGATATCAGTCTAAGACCATCCCCAAAACTAATTGAAAAAATAGAAGAGCTTCTTAACGCTGTCATTGGGCATTGGGAGGCATTAAAAAATACAAGTCCTGATGGACTTAGAACCACATTTTTGAACCGAGGAGGGATGCTAAGGTCTAAGAACGGATTTTACTACCTCACTATCAAAGAGCAAACAGTAGATATTTTGCTCAATTATGTTTCATGGAATTATTCCACGGTGCGATTTAACTGGATGAACCAAATTCTTTTTGTAGAGTGGATTAAAAAATAACGATTGTTTTCATCAGCAGACAAAACGGTAAAACCCGCTGTAAACTTGCAGCGCAAAACAGCGCAAACTTTTTTTAGTCCACAAAAAGAGTCGAGCGAACCTATGTCTGAATCTACCTTTTTTAAACCTGCAATCCAGCCCAAACTTCGAGTAAACAGGCCCGATGACCCTTATGAAAAAGAAGCGGATCTTATTGCCGACCGAGTTGTAAACACGCCGGCATCTGAGCCAGTTTCGGTACCTGCCCCTGCTCCAGAAATACAACGACAGGAAGACGGAAAGGAAGAGGAGGAGGAAACATTACAAGCAGCGGCGATGACAGTGCAGCGCATGACGGATGAAGAGCAAGAAGAAAGCACCACCGTTCAAACCAAACAAATATCTTTTATACAAAGAGATAGAAATGGTCTGCAAGCGGCATCTTCCGAGGAAGAAGAAACGGTACAGACGTATTCCGATCAGCGGCCATCTTCGATGTATCACTCCGACGTGATACAGCTGAGTGGCCGCGGTCCCCCGGCGCAGGCCGCGCAATTTCAAAGTCAATTGCATAATTCAACCTCCGGTGGCCGGCCCATGGCCGCACCTGTCGGAGATATAATGTCGTCCCGTTTCGGGGCAGATTTCAGTACGGTAAGGATTCATACCGATACGAGCGCTCAGCAAATGAGTAAGCAAGTAAATGCGCATGCCTTTACCTACGGAAATCACATCTACTTCAATAGTGGAAAATACGATCCCGCATCTAAAGCGGGGCAAACCCTGCTTGCCCATGAATTAACACACACCATTCAGCAAGGAGCAGTACCTGTGCACTCCAAATTGCAACGAAAGCATAACTTCACGGCCGTACAACGCAAAACCATACTTCAGCGTCAAATAGCCCCTCAACTTACCAAAGCCGTTGAACTGGCCCAAGAAGAGCAAGGTAAGGTCATTGCGAATAAAGAAGGACCTGATGGCTATAGATACGGTTGGGAGCGCCTACTTGAATATTTTGAAACCACCTTCGGTAAGGACAAAATTGTACGTCGGCCTACGGGTGCAAAAGGAGTGGTCTACAAACCTCATATAAAAAAGAAAGCAACTATTCCCGGGCAGGTTCCCAATCAACCGGACACCAATGTAAAAGAAAACAGGGACGCCATGCCCAGCTGGTGCGGCATCTTCGCATTTTGGGCATTGAACAAAGCGGGAATCCCTATGCCCAAATGGAAATTGGGAGAAGAATTCATTCCTCGGGAGGCAGCCTATCCGCCAGGGCATACCCCCAAACCAGGTGATTTGGCCTTTAAGGAAAAAAGGTCGCACTATGGTTTAGTAGTGGGCATGGAAGGAACCAATCGTGTGAAAAGCGTTAATGGAAACACTGCCGGAGATGATAATCTTGGGGGAGAGGTACAAGTACAAACTCATGACCTCAGTAATTGGCAGGCATTCTTTAATCCCTTGGTAGCCAAAACTGGAAGCCTAAGAGATCCGACCTTAGGTGATGAAGATACCGAGCCTAAAACCTTTAAAGAGTTGCGAAAGCTGAAATACAATGTGAGCCGCAAGCCCGAAAGTGAAAACGAGGTGGAAAAGATTCAAACAAAAGAAGAAGAGGAGCAACTCCAGGCCAAGATAGAACAAGGTCAAAAAGAAGAAGAGGAAGAGACCCTTCAAAAGAAATCGAATAGTCCGGAAAAGGAAAAAGAGGAGGAGGGCATACAACGTTCAGAAATAGGAAGCCCAGGCGGATTTGCCTCAAACGGATTCGTCTACGAAACGGAGGATTCCCCTGGTGATATTCAAACCAAAGCAGATACAGCTCCCGCGATGCAAATCAGGAACAAATCACCCGGAGCGATGATACAAGGCGGTTGGTTAGGCGATGCCTGGAATGCGGTTTCTGGCCTAGCTTCTGACGTGGCCGATCTGATAGAAGAAGGTCTCGACGCTGCCAAAAATTGGCTTTTGGATAAGGTACGTGATTTTGTAGTGGAGATTCCTGGCTATACCTTACTGAGCTACATTTTAGGATACGACCCGATCACGGGTAGGGGAGTGGATAAAACCCCATTGACACTATTGGATGCGGTACTTGATATTATCCCCATTGGAGGTAGTATGGTCAAATGGGTATTAGAGTATTTCGAGGCGATCAATCCTGTGGCCATTTGGCTGTTCGATTCGGTGAAACGCTTCTCGGCGCTTATCGCTACGGTAGAAACTCGGTTCGAGAATTTCTGGAATAGGCTAAGCATTGAAGATGCTGGTAATCCTGAACAGGTCATGAGTGATGTGGCCAACCTATTCCAATCTATTGTCACTGATATTGTCGACTTTGTTGCTGAGGTAGGGGGCGATTTCCTTATCATGGTGAAGGACATCGCAATTAGTACTTTGGTGACCTTTGTCAAGGAATACTTTCCCGATGCTTACGATTTACTGGTACTGCTTTTGGGTGAAGATCCCATTTCGGGAGAACAGGTAGCGTTCAACGGTACCAACATTTTGAATGCCTCCTTGAGAGTGCTTGGTGAACGAGGTGCCCAGATTAAGGCCCAGATGGTCGAGAACGGTATTTTCGGAAAATGCGTTGAATGGATAGATCGCAGTATTGGGCTGGTTCAGGATTTAGTCAGTGATGTTGGCCAAATATTCTCGACCATTTGGGAGCTCATTACTTTTGATTCGCTGTTCAGTCCCATAGAAACGTTCACCAGAATCGCTCAAGCTTTTCTTACTCCTATCAATAGAATTGTCACCTTCTTTACCGATGCCATGGTCATATTGGTCGGTATTCTAAGGGAAGCTTTGTTGTCGCGCCTTAGCAATTATGCGAAAGACACAAGGGGGTATTTTTTAATTACGGTGCTCATAGGAAAAGATCCATTCACCGGGGCCGTTGTTCGTAGGAATACAGAAAACATGATTCATGGTTTCTTTAGTTTAATGGAGGGAGGCGAAGCTCAGTTCCAACAACTTAAGGAGAGTGGAAAAATAGATCAAATGACCCAGAAAGTGACCCGGGCGGTGAACCAGCTTAACTTCACTTGGGCCTATGTGATTGGACTCTTCACCAGCTTATGGGAATCATTGGATTGGAACGATTTCTTGAATCCGTTCGGGGTATTTGCAAGAATAGTAGAAACTTTTGGAGATCCGGTAATTCGACTGGTTCGCTTCGTTACGACCATTGTTCAAATCGTGGTGGAGATTCTTTTGATTGCGATGAACTTCCCGTTTGAAACTGTTAATAATATTATTCAACGCTCCTTGGAAGCCTTCGGCAACATTAAGCGAGATCCGATAGGTTTCCTCAAAAATATCTTGAGAGGAATCAAACAGGGCTTTACTCAATTCTTTGATAATATTCTCACACACTTAATGAGCGGCCTAGCGACTTGGTTGTTTGGTTCCTTGGGTGAATTGGGCCTTCAAATGCCTCCTGATTTGAGTTTCAAAAGTATTTTGAACCTTATTATGCAGATTTTGGGAATCAGTGTCGACCGTATTATGGAACGGGTCTGGTTGAAGCTCACCGAACAAATAGGGGCTGAAAAAGTGGCCAAAATTAGAGGGGCCGTGGATAAACTGACAGGAATTTGGTCGTTCATCAAGGATGTCATCGAACGCGGTCCGATAGCTATTTGGGAGTATGTACAAGAGAAGTTGAGCGAGTTATGGAATATGGTGCTAGATGCCGCCAAGAACTGGATCATGACGCGTATCATAGCGTCCGTAACGACCAAACTGTTGAGCATGTTAGACCCTACGGGTATTATGGCCGTAATCAATAGTGTCATTGCAATTTACAAGGCCATTCAGTCCTTTATAGAGCAGTTGCGCGCCATGCTCGAAATTTTAAATTCTTTCGTGAATGGTATTGCCGAAATAGCGGCAGGCAATGTGAGTGCGGCTGCTAATTTCTTAGAAGGTGCCATGGCAAGGGGCATTCCGGTAATGATCGGTTTCTTGGCAAATCAAGTGGGTCTCGGGGGCATCGGTAGGCGATTGGCGGAAATAATAGAAGGCATTCGAGAGAAGATAACCGAGGGCATTGATTGGTTAGTGGCCAAAGCTTTGCGCATGGGAAGACCTATAATTGATGGAGTTTTGCGGGTTATTGAGTTTGGAGAAGGGGTTGTAGAAAGAGGAAGAGAAGCCGTTAGAGGTATTGCTAATCGTATCTTAGAACGTTTGGGTCTCAGAAAATCCTTTAGAACTCAAGATGGCCAGAGTCACAACCTATACTTCCAGATGGCAGGTAATACCGCCAATCTAATGGTGGCATCTACCCCAAAAACCATAGAACAGTTGGTTACAGAAAGAAGGGCTCAAATCGCTCAGCAAAATACATCGGACCCTTCAAAGGTTTCGGAAAACCAACCAAAACTAGACGCGTTGAATTTCATATCAACTACCAAAGGGCAAATCGATCCCTTACTTGTGCAATATCAAGAAGCCGTGGATAGAAGTAGTTCAAGGCAGTCAGAACAAATAAAATCGCAGATAAACACCAAAATGGACAGTATCTTAGAAAAACTGATTATAGCAGGGATAAACGTTGAAGGTACCAACAATATAGAAACAGTAGTTACGCATCAAACAATCAGTGATAATAGGCCTTCACAAGTGCTTGCATTCCCATTAACTTCAATTCCCGGTAATACGGCAGGTTCCACACCACAACAAGCACCACCTGGATGGGATTTGATCGATCCGGCCACAAGGAGTAGAAGTTGGGTGGCAGCCCATTTACTAAATCACAATCTACATGGTCCGGGGCTTTCTTGGAACTTGGTTTCTGGGACAAAGGAAACCAATAATAATATGAAGACCGAAATAGAGAATAGAGCCAAGACCGACGTTTTAGGGAATCCACGAAAACAGTACTACTATCAGGTAGATGTAACTTACTATGAAAATCACCCTAGTGAACCGAATATGAGATTATTTCCATACCAAATCAGGGTAGAATACGGTGAGTTATCAGGTGGACCAGGAGCATACGTAAGGAGTTTGACAAGCGCATCTACTTTCACACAAGATTCACCTGATGTTACCAATATAAGCTCTACTTCCTTTAATGAATCGTCTGCCTCTAGACTTAAAGAAGTTTCAGATGCCGCCGGTCAAAGTATCCCAAGGTCCGTTTTTCAAGAAATCGTATTGGTTAGGCGCACATTACCCTCTCAATCTTTTGGGGATGATATAAGTGACCTTTTAACAAGAATGGATAATCACTATGTGACGAACAAGGGGAAAACCGTCGGATGGTTCCGAGGAAGATATGGCGGTGGACTGGAGTTTTTGGCAGGTCAGCATATATTTATGAACTTTTAATATTCAATTCTCATGAAAGAAAGTTATAGCGGTAAACATGAAGCGTTCATTGATCAACTAATGAATAACAAATTTATTCTTATTAAGTATCATCATTTTATAGTGCAGAAAACAAAAAATCCTATCAAACTAAATCTAGATCCTGAAATCATCAAATTTTACGAAGAAATAGAAAGCTTGAAAATAGCTTGGACGTGTAATTTAAACAATATTGAACTTCATTTTTTAGATGAAGAGTTAGACTTTGTTGAAGGCGAATTTAATGTATTGGATAAAACTGCATTATTGAACGGATTAGATGAAGCGATGCTCGAAAATGAGTTTTGCTTGAAAATAAGCCCAAAGTATGCTGGAAAACTTTTCCCTTTTGAAGAAATCAAAGATGAATTTGTCATTTGTGTAAACATTGAGAACAGGAACGAAGTAATCTATCTTGATTTGGTTGCAGGAGAACAATTCAATATTCCTATAGGTTTTAAAGAATATCTAAAATGTGGGTATGAAAATTACTTTTTCTACGGATGGCAAAAAGGGGTTTTGTTGAAATCGAATGTTCATTTAAAAAGACTACAACATTATCTTCCCCAAATAATACCAAATAAGAACTTAAAAATATAGAATATGAAAAATAAAGCATCGCGAAGACAAAGGTCCAAAAAACAAAAACCTGCCCAAAAGAAAACGCAAAACGAGCACTTCTTTGAAGCCCAGGTACAACGCAAATGTGAAAAATGTGAAGATGAGGAGAAGAAGGGTGTTCAGAAAAAGGCCGATGGGCAGTCCGCCTCAAAAAGTAGTAGCTTTTTTGGGCATTATATGAACACGATTAGTAGCAAGGGAAGTCACTTGTCCAAAAAACAACGAAGCTTCTTCGAACCTAGAATGCAGGACAATTTTGGCGACGTAAAGCTGCATGCCGATAAAGAAGCCGGCAATGCCGCCAAAGAAATCGGGGCAAAGGCATTTACATGGCAGAACCATATTGTTCTCAATAAAGCCAGCATAGCGGGTGATAGCCTAGAAGTGCAACAGGTACTGGCACACGAATTAAAGCACGTACAGCAGCAAAAAAATGGGAAGCATGTGATTCAGATGATGCCCGAAGACGAAGCGGCGGCTTCCATAAAAGAGGAAGAAACCGATCAAGCCACAAAAGAAAATGAAAAGGAACAAGGTACTACCAAAGATTCCGTAGCAATGGAAAAAGAAGCAGAGCTGGAGAAAGATCGCATTATGGCTCCAGAAATTGTACCAGATGTACAGTACTCTGGCCGACCCACTACCAAAACAGTTTTTGGAAATACAGTTTCCTTTCAAGGTGTGACCACGGCCAATTTTAATGGCGGCAACGGACGCTCTACCTCATTGGAACGAACTCCTGTGCCCGAAGGCCCAGGCTGTACGGAAAATGATTGTTGGCATTATACCGGTAATTATGTAATCGACTATAGCGTTTCTACATCGGTTACGCTTCCTAGTGTGCCGTCCGGACTTACCGATTGCCAGCAGGAAAGGGTGCGAGATGCCATTGCCAACGAGCTCGCCCCCCATGAACAAGAGCATGTAGCCGCTTTTAACCAATACAATGGTTCGGTTACCCTGACCATAGATTATACAGGCCCCAGTGCAGGAATCGAGGCCCATGTGCAACACATGCACGACGCGCACGAACAGGCAAGAATGGCGGCTGCAAATGCAGAAAGTGCTGCACTTGATCCTTTTCACGTAGAAGTAGATCTTGAATGTGAAGATTCACCTGCCGTAATTCCTGATTCCGCACCCGAAGAATAATAAGGTAACTGCTTTTAAAAGTATTGAATATGTGGTATCTTAATCAACAGAACGCTCCCCCGGCAACCCGTTCCTAGATATAAATGCTATAAGTGATCAGTTATGAGAGGTAGTGAGCGTAGTTTGAAAATCGTGGCTAAAGACCCTGACCATTTCACCGATGCTGTTAATATACTCAGCGAATTAATTTTGGGTCGAATCGAAGCCGCTTCCGCAGGCCGTAAGTTCATCCTGTCTTCTTATGATACCACGGGCTTTACGGAAGGTCTGGATAGCTTATTGCAATTGCCAGAGACTTTTTCGTTCGAGGAAAAACTGGTACTGCTACTAGCGATAACCCCTAATATACAGCCCGGTTTTTTGGAAGATATTATGGCAAAGGCGCTACCACAAGGAGGAGAGTTCGTTGCATTTGGCGGTATTAAAGGGCAACAGCATCGAGGGATTTTGCCAACGGGGGAAACCGCCCTCTTTATGTTGGCGGGCACCGATATCAAAGAACGCTTGCGCTATCAAAAGATGTTCAATAGCGACGGGCTGTTTGCAATTCATGGAATGTTGCAAATAGAAAGCGCTCCTCATGGCGAACCCGGTATGAGCGGGAGGTTGGTCCCAGATCCAGATTGGCTCGAAAAAATACTTCTTGGAAAGGAAGCCGCTCCTGTTTACAGTATAGCGTTCCCTGCGAGAAAGATTACGACGAACATGAACTGGGCAGATTTGGTACTTCACCCCCAGACCTCGGAGAATATTAGCGATATTGAACTTTGGATGTTGCATCATCAAAAAGTACAGGAAGACCGTAGTTTGGGAAGACGAATAAAACCTGGTTATAGGGTGCTGTTTTATGGGAAAGCCGGTACAGGAAAGACATTGACGGCCTCCCTGCTCGGTAAAAAGTTTGACCTTCCTGTATATCGCATCGACTTGTCACAGGTAGTATCAAAGTATATTGGGGAAACAGAAAAACATATTGAATTGGTATTCAATAGGGCCGAACGTAAAAACTGGATTTTATTCTTTGATGAAGCGGATGCTCTCTTCGGCAAACGTACCAATGTTCAAAGTTCAAACGATAAATTTGCCAATCAAGAGGTTTCTTACCTGCTACAGCGTATCGAAGACTTCCAAGGCCTGCTCATTTTGGCATCTAATTTTAAACATAATATAGATGACGCTTTTTTGAGAAGGTTTCATAACGTGATCCACTTTCCGATGCCAAGCGCTAAGGAACGCTACAAATTATGGACCCAAAGTATTCCTGATAGCATGAAGTCACATGCTGATATCGATTGGCGTAAAATTGCAAGCACCTATGAAATTACGGGGGCTGAAATTGTGAACGTGATGTACTATTCCGCCCTAAAAGCCTGCTCACGCAATGACACTACCCTATGGCAAGATGATATTTATGAGGGTATCAAAAAGGAACTTAAAAAACAAGACAAGACCTTCTCCTATTGATGGACCAAGTGGCACCTTGGATTTTAAACCGCGGTTGGAAGTACCTTTAGACTTCTATTGAAAGCAAAACCTCTGCACATACGATATTCATAGAGATTAAAAGTGGAGCCGGAGACGGCCGGGCTTTAAGAAAAGGTCTGGTAGACCTTTTTAGCGAAGGAGCGGAACTGACGTGCCGGCCTTTGAATTCTGTGGACAAAACGAAAAAAAACACCCGAGGGTGGTTTTGAAGTGGAGCCGGAGGCACCAGAACCTATAGCTTAAACCATCAACAAATAAGGCTTTTTCAACGGGTGGTTAAATTTTGCGCACCGAATGGGTGACTTTTGACAAACTAACAAAGCATATTTTAATTAACTCTTTTATTATTAGAAAGTAATGAATTTGTAATATTTTGGTTTTGTACGGAATTCCGTAATCGTTTTAACAAATTTCTTGTTAAATTGTAGGAGTTTACCCTCCCCAATTCTCTTTTTATCGAATTTTCTTTCTTTGCTGTATCGGAAAAATACCTATGAATGGGGATTTTCGGCAATTGTGTTAAAACCGATATTTCGCTTTAGGAAATTTAATCTAAATATAACTAATTATGGAAATTCCAATTTACAGTTTGAAGGGAAAAGTTAAAGTTAGAAGGAAGTCGTTAATTCCTAGGCTCAATATTTATTTGCCTAAGGGTAAATATTCTGCCGAAGTTACATATAAGTACGATATTTCTGTTCAAGAAAAGAGTATTTTGTTATTGATTGTTGATATCAAAAAGAATGGCGAAGTGTGCGATAAAGATCAACGTGAAATTTGCGGAGTTAACTGTCAAGGTGAGTGGATAAAGTTAAAATGTAAAAAGATTAGAAGAAGAGATATTGGTAGATTAGGAATTGGCTCTATAAAAAAGGAGGAAGTTCATGTTATTTTACTACACGAACAAAACTTTAATTTTAGGGAACGTACAGATTTTTTTAATTGTATGTATTCATACATAGATGAGGGCGATTTTTCAAGGGATATTTATTGCTCTATAAAAGAATGTCTGGAAAATGTTCCAGAAAAAAAAGACCCTCCAGGCCAACCAGGCTCAACAGGTAGTAGTATCATCATCCCCTTTATCGACGATGATAAGAATAATTAGAATATTATGTGGTTGTGCTATTTTTTGCTTTTTAATTTCTCCTTGTTTTGGACAAAAAGCAAACCTTGACAGTTTAGCTGCGCATGTCGAAAATATGACCCTAGATAAAGCGCAAATTTGGCGAGACCGAATAGATAGCATTAACCTTCAGCCTAATGAAAAGGCGAAATTTTATTATCTATCCGCTCGAATTTACCAACTAAATAATCAAGCCGATAGGGCGTATGACTTTTTTCTAAAATCCAAATCTCTTTATACCGATTTGGATAGCCTTGCCCTTGTAGCCGACATTAACCTTAAACTGGCTCAAATGATCAGTGCCCTCAAACAAAGCGACCTAAAGTACCAACCTTTTCTCGACGCCTATTTAGATTATGCAAAAACGCAGAACAATCCCAAATATTTTAGTAAGGCCTATATGACAGCAGGGAGTATTTTGATTGATACATTACCAAATGAAACGCTGAGGTATTACAAACTGGCCTTAAAAGAAAACGCAAAGACAGAAGATGAGCTTTTTAAATCAAAAGTTCATCACAATTTGGCGGTTTTGCATTCGGAGCATCTTGAAGGACCCGATAGTGCTTTTTTCTATTTTGACTGTGCGTATAAAACTTTTTCAGAATTGGGACAATCGGATTATATGGCCTATGTCCATATTGGGCGAGCTTCGCTCTTGCGAAGACTGAATCGATACGACGAGGCGGTTCGCGAATATCAAATTGCTGACACCATACCGCTAAAGAATTTTCGTCGAAATGCTAAAAGTCTGTTGCACGGTTATATGTCCGATGCTTACGCCGAGGGGGAGGACTATGAGAATGCCTACAAATTTTTACAGTCCCATATGCAGCGAAAAGATAGTATCGACCAAGCAGAGCAAAACATTCGGATTTCTGAAATACAGACGAAATACGAAGTTGAGAAGAAGGAAAACGAAAATCTCAAACTCAAACAAAATCGCAACTGGCTTATTGCCGGATTAGCCGTAGCAGTACTTCTCATCGGACTGAGTTATCTGGGCTATTCCAATCAAAAGAAAAGAAAACTCTTAATACAAAAAGAAAATCAGGTACAAACAGAACGTTTGGATGCATTATTGAAGGAGCAGGAGTTGATGAGCTTGGATGCCATGGTGGCCGGGCAGGAAAAGGAACGACAGCGCATTGCCAACGATTTGCATGATAATCTGGGGAGCATTTTGGCCACTATTAAATTGCATTTTCAAAATCTAAAAATTAAAAAAGATCGGTTAAAGGAGCAAGAAGACAAACTCATACAGAAAACGGACGAATTGATAGAGGAAGCCTACCAGAAAGTCCGAAGTATCGCCCATGCGAAAAATGTAGGGTTGCGGGCGAAGGAGGGTTTATTACCAGCGATTAAGAATTTTGCTTCAAAAGTTTCCCTGGCTAATAAGTTGGTCATCGAGGTTGAAGACCACGGGATGGAAGAGCGTTTGGAGAACTCATTGGAGATAACCCTATTCCGAATTATACAAGAATTGATTACGAATGTGGTCAAGCATTCAAAGGCGACAGAAAGTACGATTCATATTACCCATCACGACCAAAATATCAATATTATGGTAGAAGACAACGGGGTAGGGTTTGATACTGATGACATCTCCGAAGAAGATGGAATGGGGATATACTCCATTCAAAAGCGCGTCGAAAATTTAGACGGCTCCTTAACTATAGATTCCATAGTGGATAAAGGTACCTCAGTAATCATTGATATCCCCCTAATATGATACGAGTCGCCCTTGCAGAAGACCATAATGCCCTAATCGATGGGGTGAAATTATTTCTGCAATATGAAGACGATATCGAAGTAGTAGGATTTGCGAACGATGGGGAAGAACTTTTAAAATTAGTTCAACTAAAACGGCCCCATGTGGTTATTACCGATATTCGAATGCCTATCAAAGATGGTATTCAAGCCACGAAAGAAATTTTAAAATTTGACCACCATATTAAAGTAATCGCTTTCACTATGTTCGATCAAGATGAGGCTGTCACTCAAATGCTAGATGCGGGAGCTAGAGGCTATCTTTTAAAGAACTCTAAACTAAAAGATCTTTTGGAATCAATTCGTACCGTCTTCACCGGTGGCACCTACTATGATCCTAACATAGTTATTCCCGATAAAAGCACCCCCAAAAAAAAGAAAGGGTTACTTACCAAGCGACAAATTGAAATATTAAGTCTGGTTGCCAGTGGCAAAACCAACCAAGAAATTGCTGATCTACTCTTTATAGGAAAAACTACGGTTGAAACGCATCGTAAAAATATGATTCGTAAGCTCGGGCTCAGTGGAGTGGGAGAGTTGTTGCGGTACGCAGTGGAGAAAAAATATGAATTCTAACCCATAAACCATCGCTTATGGGCATGCAGAAAATGAAGAAAACGGCTAAAAAGGTGGTCAAGAAAGTGGACCACTTCGCCAAAGCGGAACGTCTTATTGCCGCTGTCCTTACCTTGACACCTTTGGTGTTGTTTTTGACCGACACCTGTCCATCTACCCAAGGCCACTTTAGGACGAGTATCAGCAATTATGTCTTTATGCCCCATAGCTACTGGTTTGGCAGTTTGTTGGCCTTGGCGGGCGCTCTTTTTATTTTTAATGGAGCCCAGCACATGTCTGCACAGCAGGAAGATGAAGCGGATAAAAGACGGGCCAAAAGCCGCTTTGGCAAGGGCTATAATATCTTATTTGGCGTGGCCCTTTTTGGGGTGATCTATTTTGACCATATAAACCATACCTGGTTGCATTATATTTTTGCGGGTATCTTCTTTGTAGGCTGTGGCTTGGCAATGATTCTTACTAGAGAAACCAAATTAAATACCCTAGGGGATGTCTTGGGAATTTTGACCTTATTGGCCTTGGCCGTCTACTTTTTTATCACATGGATATACGGGGAAGACAACCATTGGTATACTCTTCTTTGGGCAGAATGGATCGGATTGTTCTTTATTGCCATCTATTTTATCGTGGAATCCCACCAGCGCGACCTTAAGGAAGAAGCCGCAAACCTGTATTAAGTTCAACTCATTTTTTCAATAATGAATGGAGCCACGGCTCCATTTTTTAGTTTTAACCTCTTTGTTTTCAAAGAACTAAGGTAAAATACCTATTTGTGGGGATGGTTTTGACAAAGAATGGTAAATAGATTTGAAAAAAAACACCATGTCAATAAAATCAACCATTTTTATTTTGCCGTTTCTTGTTTCAACAATTTGCTTTTCTCAGGAAGATTCAAACACTAAAGATAGTGCTGAGGAAAAAAATCAAGAATTAATAGAGAAATTTTCCGAAAAAGTAGTGGCAACCGCAAAACAAAAATTGGAGGAAGAATACGAGGTAGATGAAAAAAAATTATTGGGAACATTTCATTTAAAGGAAACTAAAGTGGAGGTTGATTTAAAAATTACAGAAGAAGGATTTTTGAAAAGGGACAGTACTCTTAAATATGACAAAAAATTTAATATTGAATCAATTAAAATCGACATTCGTGAAGGAGTGGTTTTCGATATTCGAATCAAAGGAAAACTGCAGGACACCTCTGTTTTATTTACAAATCATGCTCCCATAAACATGAGTAGTTTGATTAGGCATGAGGTTTATCTTACCTATCTAAGACAAGGTGTTAAAGAATCCTTTTTAAGTAAATATAGAATAAGGTTGAAGGATTTTTTAGAATACGATTATGAAAATGGTCAAAACTATGTTATTGATAATGAATTGATTGAATTGAATTCTAGTGATAAAAAGGAGGCTAAGGTATATGGTAAAGGAAGTTTGAAGTCATTGATAGATTTTAGAATTTATACTGACTTTTTAGGAATAATAAACGAATCAGCAAATGGTATCGTGAGTTTTGAAGGTAATTCAACATTTTTTTTAAATCCATTTAGTATAAAGGGCTACAACTATATCTTCAAAAAGCTCAATTCGAGTGTCCGTTATTCCAGATTCGATGACAATGACCAGAATATTGCATTACCTATAGTCGATACTTTAGATTTGATTCAAAAATCTTTTCTTAATGTAAGTGGTGAAATAGATTTATTTGAAACTAGATTCAGTAAGAGGTACCCATACAAATTACATTTAAAAACAAAGTTTGGTTTAGATATTGCTAAAACCAAAGAAGATGGTTTGGATGATTCTTCTAATACTACAACGTTAGGTATTGGATTTGGCGCAGGAATACAGGTTCAGCGATATTCAAACTTTGGTTTAAATTCCACGTTTTATTTTAATCGATATGAAAATAATGGATTGTTTGATTCTGGGACAGTAAATTTTAATACCATTGAATTGAATACCGAAGTGTATTTCTATGATAGTAAAGACAAAAACGACAATGACGCTTTTTTCTTACGATTGGCATATGAACAAGGAATTAAAAATTTAAGTTCCAGTTCAAATTTCTTCAATATCCAACTAGGTTATAAAGCGCAGTTAAATTTTAATCCAAAAAAAGATTAGTTGGTTAATCAAATCTCACTCTACCCCCAACTCCCTTAAAAACTGGTTATGCCCTGAGGTTTTGATTTAATAATCATTTGGATATTTTCCAACTTTTCAGGCATCTAATTTGAAAATATTTGAATTCTAATTCTTTAAGTGTCTAGGCGAATTTTCACCTCTTTTTACCCTGTCATACCTTGTACAAAGGTTTGTACAAACTGTTTCATTTTTTCAATGATACGTTCGCCAATTTCTCTTGCTTTTAGTATACTTGGCCGATTATCTAAACATTTGAAAACCTCATCTCTAATGGGTTCTTGACCACTGTAGATATAACTTTCGACCAAAGCATTGAATTGCTGCCTATCAAGATTTTCGTCCTCACAAAGTTTGGACAGCGCTAAAATCTTTTCTTGCTGCCAATATTTTTCAAATTCATCTTGAATAGCATCTATATCATCAATATGCGGCAGATTTTCCTCAATGAATTTCTCAATGAGTTCCCGCTTACTTCGCAGTTCGATTTCTCCACCCAGTAAATCGATAATCGCTTTTTTCTGAGCCTCAACTTCTGATTGTTTTGCATCTTTAAGTTTGGCTAACAACTTTAAAATATAAGCGACATTAATTTGGTCACGATGGATTAATTCGAGCTCAAAATCGATATCATCTAAAATGGATGTTTTGTGTTTTTGCCTATCCATCTTGACCTTATCGTACAAGTCCAGATACTTGCTTTTATAATTTTCAAAGGATTGCTCATCAATATCGAGATCATCCCAATCAAAATCGACATAAGAATCTAAGACATTTTTAGCGCGCAATAACTTTCTGAAAGCCTGCACAAATTCGAGTTCTTTATCCTCGCCCAACAAATCATCTACACTTTGATAAGTTGGTGTGATTTCCAATAGATTCGCTAAGGCTTCATCAAATTTTTTGGCGATAGCCTCGTAGGGTGGAACGAGTATTTCTTCTTTTGCCTCCTTATTTGAAAATAAAGCTATCGCTTCATCAGTAGCAGCTTTTAAGTTTCTAAAGCATAGAATATTACCTTGTGATTTTTTCTCCCCCAAGATTCTGTTGGTTCTGGAGTAGGCTTGTATTAAGCCATGATAACGAAGGTTCTTATCAACGTATAGCGTATTGACTTTTTTAGAATCAAAACCTGTAAGCATCATATTGACTACGATTACCAAATCCAATCGGTCTTTTGAATCGTTAAAAGTGACTTTCTCCCGATCCTTTAATCGCTTACTAATGTCTTTAAAGTAGTTTTCAAATTGTTGGCTATCCTTAGTGGAAAAGCTGGTATTGTACATGGCATTGTAGTCGGAGATGTAGGTGTCTAGCATTTCTCTGGTATGGCTAGTTTTGTATTTTGATGCAGGTTCTGCCGCTAAATCCAAATCATAGTCCGGCAAATAGTCTTGCGCGTCTTTGTCCTCTTCGTTGGCACCATAGGAAAATACTGTAGCTATACGTAAATTGTGTTCACCTGTTTCTTTCTTACGTTTGAAGATATCGTAGTATTTCATCAATGTATCAATACTACTGGTTGCAAACAATGCGGAATATTCTTTGTTGAAAGTCTTTTGACCGTGATAGGCAATGATATAATCTACTATTTTCTCTAATCGTCTTTCATCTGCAAATACTTCAGCCTTATCAATGTCTTCAACCTCAATATCTATAAAAGTTTTGCCATTTTGTTTGTATTTGCCCACATATTCAATTCCAAATTTCAAAACGTTTTGGTCGGCAATGGCATCCGTAATCACATATTTGTGCAAGCATTTGCCAAAAAGGTCTTTGGTGGTGCGCTTGCCCAGATCGTTTTTAGCCGCATTGTCCGCAAAAATGGGCGTACCCGTAAAACCAAAAAGTTGATTGTTGGTAAAGTATTCGATAATACGCTGGTGTGTTTCTCCAAACTGACTGCGATGGCACTCATCAAAAATGATAACGACTTTTTTGTCTTTTAAAGAGGCCAATCTTTTTTTATAATGGTCTTTGCTTATGGCATTGTTCAGTTTCTGAATGGTGGTGAGCACCAATTTAGAATCATCCGTGAGTTGCTTTACCAAATTGTTGGTGTTGTTGGTCACATCAACACTATCTTTTTTAAAGCTGTTGAACTCTTTCATGGTCTGGTAATCCAAATCCTTGCGGTCTACCACAAAAAGTACTTTGTCTACCGTGGGCAAATCCATGATGATTTGGCTGGCTTTGAATGAGGTCAAGGTTTTCCCAGAACCCGTGGTGTGCCAGATATAGCCATTTTCGGTGGAGGATTGTACTTGTTTTACCAACTTTTCCACGGCATAGAATTGATACGGGCGCAGTATCATGAGAATTTTATGCGTCTCATTGCGCACAATGTACTTGGCTAGCATTTTGCCAAGATGGTCGGGATTTAAGAAGGCCTCTGCAAAGGCTGTTAGTTCTTTGATGTTTTTGTTATGCTCGTTGCTCCAAAAGAAGGTTTGTTTTACGGATTGCAAGGCATTGTTTGCCAAATATTTGGTGTTGACGCCGTTACTGATGACGAAGAGTTGTACATATTGAAATAACCCATGATTACTCCAAAACGAATGCCTTTGATAGCGGTTTATTTGGTTAAAAGCCTCTTTTATTTCAAGACCTCGCCTTTTAAGCTCAATTTGTACCAAGGGTAGGCCATTGACCAAAAGGGTAACGTCGTAACGGTTTTTATACGTTCCTTCTTGGGTGATTTGGTGGGTGACCTGAAATAAATTTTTTGTCCAATCTTCACTATTAAAAAAGCGCATGTAGGTTGGCTCACCAGCATCATTGGTAAATTGAAAACGCCCACGAAGCGTTTTGGCTTTGTCAAAAACAGTGCCTTTGGCCAAATGATTAAGAATGGTTTCAAATTCTTTGTCTGAAAAGGATAGTTGATTAAAAACCTCTAATTGGCTTTTTAAATTAGCAACCAAAGCCGAGCCATCAGGAATTAAAACAGATGTATAACCCAAACCACCAAGCTGGTTTATCAAGTTTTGTTCTAATAAAGCTTCAGATTGTTTGGTCATAACTTTTCTAAAATACTGACTTTAAGTCATTTTAGGACTTATTGGCATTTGTTTTGCAATAGAACTACAAAATAAAGCGTTATATTTGTATTCACTTATCAACATAAGTGTTAACAATATTAAGGATTGGGGTGTCCCCGGTCGAGCGAAAGCCAAACAGCAGTGTTTGGCTTTTTCTTTTTTAAGGAAAAATCTTAAGCCCATATCGTTTACTTCCTCTTTTGTAAAATTTTGGTTCTAACAAGTCAAAAGCCGGATTGGCCCTGTTCTTATCAATAACAAACCTTGCAATGGGATACGCCAATAAATCTGCCATTTGCAAACCATTTATGTTCTCTTTTTTGTCAATAAAACTAATGGCGACGTTTAAAGCATTTAGCCTATCTGCGCCAACATAACCAGTACCTCTAGCCAATAAACGCTGAAAATGTTCATCTAGTTTTTTATCTTCTTTTTTTCCTCTCTTTTCTATTATAATTTCCAATTCTTTTTCATTATCCGCTATGCTATCTAAAAAAAATACACAACGCTCTATAATGAAACTTAATGCTAACTCGTATACATCGTTAGATAGCTTACCATAAGTTCTAATATATCTGTCCTTTCTAATAGCTGAAGCAAAAACTGTATAATTACTAGATGTTATAACCTCATTCAATTGCTCATAGAATTGTTGTTTTAATTTTAAATCAAAAAGAATCTGAAACTCCTTTTCACATTTTCTAATATCTCTTGAATGCAGAATAACTGTTTTGTTATTCCAAAAGCCACGCTTAATAACATTTATCTCATCACGTAACGAAACGTAATTTGGTTCGGAAACGAGCATACCACACAATAAAAACACAGGAAAGTTAGGGTCTAGGTTAACTAAACCATGGTCTCCACTTTCATCTATGAATAAAATGTACTTCATTTTTTTCTTTTGGAGGAGGGAACCCTTCTTTCAAAATGGTCAAGCTCAAATTCCGCTAAACTTTTATGGCCCAGCATATTTTTTCTAACAAAATCAATAATTTCTAAGTAGTCTTTTTCGTCTTTGAACTTTGTCCATGAGACAATTTTCGGGTAGTTTATATTCTCTTGAATTCTTCTATCTACAGGAAAATGGGGTGGCTCAACTATTTCATTCAAACACCACTTATATTTCAAGAATAGATTCAATAATTTTTGACTAACTCCAAAGTTGATTTGCCCTTTACTTAGAATTTTTGAGTGGTTTTTGCTTTGCGTACATAAACTGTAAATATTCTCAATGTGGGTTTTGTCCGCAACTTTCTCAGAAACGTATTGAGGCAATAATTTGGTTTCAACAAAATTTCTCAAACTACTTTTGAAGTCACTTTTTTGCCTATTGTCTACATTTTCTCCGTATACATAAGCCCGCTGAAAGGCCGCACTAAATGTTAGTGTCCAGATTTCATTATTTATAAAAGCTTCTTTCATACAAACATTTGCTGCAATAAACCCTTCTTGAAAAGTTGGGTTTGGGTGATTTGTTGGGCGACACTTTCTATTTTGGTATCTAATGCACTTAAATAGTGGGCGATTTTTTGTTGTTCTTCTTTGCATGGAATCTTATCAACAATTTTTAAAAATTCTGATTCGTGAATTCTCCACTGTCCATAAATCACACCTTGCCTAAATCTTATCATTTTATTAATGAACTTTTTACGCACTAAATAGTTACTCATAAATTCAATTTCACAAGATTCACCAATTTTAAATATGCTATAGACTGGTGAAATACTTGCATTACCATATCGATTTAGTCCAATAGAACCTGTTTCTAAATTATTTGAACTATAGATGAAATCGCCATATTCAGTCTGCTTGTACTTCTTATTGTCACCATCGCTAACCAAAAATTCTCTGTTATACCTATCACCTTTCGGCGCAACTCCTTTATTTGCCATAAATGCCATCAAAGGATACTCTTCGCTTTTTGGGTTTTTTATATCTCTTTCAATTAAGACATCTCCAATTCTCTTTTCTTCCCAATCTGGATAGTTGCTTCCATCTTTTTGTTTAAAGCGTATTTGCTGGCTAAAGAGTTGTTGCATCACGCCTTTTTTGTACTGCTCGAGCAGCTCCTTTTTTTGTGTGAGTTGCTGTAGTTTGGTATCTACACTACTTAAAAAACTGGCGATTTTTTGTTGTTCGGGAAGGGTTGGAAGGTCAATCTTAATTTTGGCCAATCTACTCGTTGCCAAACCAAGAACTTTCGTTCCTTGTGCAATTGTCATTACTTGCTTTCTCACTTTCCAAGATTGAACCAGATAACCAGGGAATCCTGTTGAAACCTCGTATTTATTTGGTCTTGCAAGAAATGTGTGTAAACCAGCTAATAGTTTTTCATTATTTAGGTTAACCAATTCAATTGTCTTGCCAATATCACTATAATCTTCGGACGCATCTGCTATTAATAAATCTCCTTCCTTGCAATAACATTCTTCTTTGATTCTGGATAAATCAATGTCTTCATTAATAAACGGGACTTCTTCATTTGTGATATTAAACATCGTTTCAAATTTGGTATGTATATCACCATAATGAATGTTCTTTACCTTTCCGTCTTCATAGTTTAAAGTGTCTCTTGACAAAGAGTTTGTTGAATAAAAAGAGAATACTTCACCATATTTAAGTTCGCTCCATAAATCATCAAATTCAGCAAATCGTAATTGCGGTACTAATAGAGATTGCTTCGTTCGTTCCTCGCTAGCAATGACGTTATTATTGATATGTGGTGTTTCGGTATTCATTTAGTAATAAAGATGGGATTTGGTTAACATGTTCCGTAAACGTGTTAACGAAATGGCACTTTTGTTAACATATTGCATATCAAAATGGCGTATCGATGCCTAATTGCTGGCAATAGTCGGCAATGGTAGCATCCGTTTCCTTAATGTCTTGGGCTAACTGTTGTAACTGCTGTGACACGGCTTGCAGGTCTACGGGTTCTTCTTCTTCAAAGGTGTCTACATAGCGTGGAATGTTGAGGTTGTAATCGTTTTCGCGTACTTCGTCCAGTGTAGCAACGTAACTGTATTTGTCTTCCAACACCCCCCTTACGCCCCCCTCAAGGGGGGAATTCACATAGTTGCGATAGGTGCTGATAATATGTTCTATGTGTTTTGGTAAGAGCACGTTTTGGGTTTTTACCTTCTCAAAATCGTTACTGGCATCAATAAATAAAAGACGGTCGCTGAGCGGAGTCGAAGCGCGGTCTTTTTTAAGCACCAAAATACAGGTTGGGATGCCTGTGCCGTAAAAGATATTGGCTGGTAGACCAATCACGGCATCGAGCTGGTTGGTGTCTTCTATAAGGTATTGGCGTATATGGCCTTCGGCAGCGCCTCTAAACAACACGCCATGTGGTAGTACGCAGGCCATGGTGCCGTTGGTATCTAGCTGGTATATCATGTGTTGTACAAAGGCAAAATCGGCCTTGCTCTTTGGTGCCATTTTACCATAAGGTGAAAAGCGCTCGTCACTAATGATGGCGTCAGGATTCCACTTGGCCGAAAACGGTGGATTGGCAACAATGGCCTCGAATTTCATCTCGCTGTGTTTTGGCGATGGATTCACCAAGGTGTCCTCGTTATAGATATCGAAGCGTTTGTAATGCACATCGTGCATGATCATGTTCATACGTGCCAAGTTATAGGTGGTTGGGTTGCTTTCTTGTCCGTAAAAACCGCCTACTTCGTTGACTTCTTTAGCCACGCGCAAGAGTAAGGAACCCGAACCGCAGGTTGGGTCGTAAACAGATTTGAGTCGGTCTTTACCTGTAGTGACCAACTGCGCCAGTATTTTTGAGACTTGTTGTGGGGTATAGAATTCGCCCGCTTTTTTTCCTGCGCCAGAAGCGAATTGCCCAATGAGGTATTCGTAGGCATCGCCCAATACATCGCTTTCCCGATTTTCTAAATCGAAATTGATACCTTCTAAATGCACAAGCACTTTAACGATGAGTGCATTTTTGGCTTCTTCGGTCTTACCGAGTTTACTTGAGGTTAAATCCAAATCTTCAAACAAGTTACCAAAGTCTTCCTCGCTTTCGCTACCCATAGTGCTTTGCTCAATATTGATGAGCACTTTCTGAAGGTCTTCCAAAATAAATTTGTTCACTCCACCAGAGTTACCACGTTTGGCGAGTTCACTAAAAAGTTCGGTTGGTTTAAGGAAGTAGCCCAAGGCATCGAGGGCATCTAATTTAATTTCATGAATCAGTTCTTTCTCCATCGGGTGACCAATCACTTCGTGATATTCCAGTCCATCGGGTTTTAAAATCTTATTGGCATGAAGCGCCATTTTTCGGCTGAGGTATTTATAGAAAATAAAACCAAGGATATAATCCCTAAAATCATCGGCATCCATATTACCACGGAGGTCGTTGGCGATGTTCCAGAGGGTTTGATGTAGTTGTTGTTGGTCTTCTGACATGTTGTTAATTAGTAGAGAGGTTTATGTTCGCACCAAAATAAACAATCCCAAGAGAAGAAAAAATTAACCTTTATGAATAAAGGAATAAACAAAATGAAAATGGTGAAAAAATAGGATTACATGCTTGGATTAAAATTGGCAAATCTATAACAATCACCCGAATATTAAGAGCTTCTTACTCCCCATAACTAATCCGCTCCCGAATCTCCCCATTTTCGCGGTGAATGATGACATCGGCCCATGTATTTTTTTTGCTAAGCTTTTGGCTTTATATCTGGCAGCACTTTGCTTACGGTGTTTGCTCGTGATACGCTCGTTGCCTTCGCGGCGTACAGCCCAACCGTCTTCGTAGGGCACAGTATGTAAAATATACTGCTATGCCGATTCAGGGGAATTCGACAATTTGCCCAATTCCTTGAGAAGCAGATCAAAATGGTTTTCGCTCAACATTTTTGGAGTTAGCGTATTGATATCCTTTAGAATATTGACTACCTCCCCATAATTATCGAAGATGCGTTTGTAGATTTTATAATCGTCACCAATAACCGTAATGGCATCGACCCCAAAATCGTTAATAGACCGTTCCAATTCCTCTTTTTTATCCTTCCAATATTTCAGATAGCCCAATCGGGGTATGGGTTCAAAAATGTCCGCATCCTCTAATACAATGGGAAATATCCGATCCTTAAAATTGAGGTTGCGGTGAATTTCAAGAAGTTCGAACATGCAATAATGCGACTTCAAGTACTTGTCCGAAATCACGGTCACTACGGCCTGCCCCTTACCGATGCGTTTCATGAATTCGGTAATCTCGCCCTTAAAGCCCAAGTCCCGCTTATCACGTACCAGTGTCATGTTCCTTGTTTTAAAGGCAGCTTCTAGCGCATCGACAAGTGCCTCACTTTTACCGCCCCAGGCATAGGAAACGAAGATTTCCAAGCCCGTTTGCCCCGAAGGTTGACTAGGTTTTGACGGTGAAGGTGCTGAGGGTTTGGGCCCGTGATCCTGATGGATGTCCCCACCCGCCTGGTTGATATTGATATGCTCGCCTCCTGAAATGTTGATTTCATTTTTTGTCATAATTAGTTCCGCCTTTTCGGCTGCCCGAAGGGTCTCCTCTTGTCTAAAATAGTGTTCGACCTTTGACCAGACCTGGGGCCTTACGTTCATGGTAATTTTTAACTTCTCGTAAAGGGCGTTGATTTCCCCGGGAATCAGGGCGTCCTCAACGGACCTAACGAGGTAGGTGAGGCTATCATTATTCAATTCTTGCTCTTTCTTTAGGGTATTTTTGATGGTTTCGATCAAATAGAACTGCACGGAATTCGAAGCTTCCGACCGTGGTTTGGGATTGATACTCCCCTTTTTGATCCATTTCAATATTTGGTTCAACGATTTTTTTGAGGCAATCAGCCGAGATAGTATGATTCGGGTGTCACGGATTTCCTTTTGATGGAGACCTTTGGCATTTTTCTGGCTTCCGTTGTGGGCCTCCAGCGGATTCTGGTTTAAGATCTGCCAGAGCTGAATGCTTCTATTTGAAATTTTGAGCAGATAGCAGGCCAGCTTGGCATTCAGTTCCTTTAGAAAGATAGTTCGGCCCGAAAGCGGATTGACAATTTCCTCTTTATGATGGTTGGAGAGCACCAAGGCCGGGGCGGAACAGACAATCTGGGCGGGGTCAAAGTCGGAGCGCACGGGATTTCTGCTAGAGTTAAAGAAGTATTGTTTGGCCAAGGCCTCTTCGGCATGCCCCAAGGGTACGATTTCTTCTTGGTCCCCACCATAACACACCCGAATGTTCAGGGAGAGTATTTCGCTAATGATTTCTTCTAGGGCCTTGCCTTTGACCCAGCCGGTCTTGATGCGAAAGCCGATCTCGAATTTCCCCGAGGCCTGCCCATCGAAATAAAACCGCCGAAACAAGAGTTTGATCACGTACAGGCGGCTGTTCGCAAAAGTGAGCCACTTGTTGATTTTGATGGCCTTTTTTGCGGAACAGATCAGCGATTCCCCCACCCAATTATTGATACCGCCCTGTTTTCGATATTGCACCGCACCCGTGAATTTTGCAAATTCATTGGTCTGAGGGTAGGGCCAATCGGGGTAGGGGAGAATAGCGTCGGCATGGCCCGTAAACCTTCGGGCGTCCGTAATGGTATATTGAACAATGAACAACATTCAAAACAAGCTCCCCTTGGTTATCGACAAGAGGAGCGGAGCTGAAATACGAATTCCGCGGTAGTGCTAGACTTCCAAAAACTTGGAAGAAGGGGCTTTACTCCCTTAAAAATCCGTATGAACTCTTAGTCAGATAGTCCTATGCTATCTAGTTTAAAGATACGCAATCTTGCCTTATTATGGAATAGGGTGTTTGAACGATATTGGGGGTTAGTAGTCATTCAGTACGTCCCGCTCCTTATGGTAATGGTAGCTCAATATTTCGCGGACGAACTTCATTGCCGAAACTCTTGAACCCCGTTCATTTTTGAAAAAGAATGAACCTATCGTTTTACTTATCAAAAATATACTAGACTTATAACTTTCTTAAAATAGTAAGGACTGACCAATTCAAATGATTGCTGCTTTTTGAATTTCACGACAGAATGTTTTAAAAATGTATAACTCTTGGAAAAAAAGACTAATTACATTCGAGAGAAAGCCGCTTTGCGGAAATGATTTGAGAAAACATATATCGGGTTTAAAAAAAGTGAAGGAAAGGACATTTGGCTATTTTATGACATGTTGGTAATGTTTTATTACCTTCTCTCTATGGCCAATTCCCGTCGTACCTCCTTTAAATCTTCCCTACAGCCTTCAAGGGCTACTTTATATTCGGCTATGGTCTGTTCGGCATCCTTCAGATCGTACAGTTTGTCTTTGGCCATTTGCAACTCTACGTACAATTGCACGACATCCATATACATGTCATATGTGTCGCTCATCTCTTTCGTTGGAATCATATTCTGCAAATCGACAATTTTGGCACTGATCAGCGAATTTTGGTAGGATACATTCTGGCCCTCAATATCCATTGAATCGATCAATCCCTTCGCGCTTTTCATTTCATTAAAGAAATGACTCTGAAATTTCTTGCCCATTTTAAACATGTTTGCTTCTTCCCTTAATAGGGTATTTTCCTTTTCAGGTACTTTGTATTTAAAAAAGGTCGCTGCCAGAATAGTGAATACGGTAACAATAAACATTCCTAGAAATTTAAGAAAGGCTATTCTTCTCTCTTTACTATTTTTTGGTTTCATTTTATTTCTTTTAATGGGTTAATCAATTTTCAACATAGAATTTACAATGGGGTCAATCAAGTAAAAAACTTCTCCTTCCCCTGGCCTCCGCTTTTTCCACGACCTCTTCTTTCACAAAAATGCCCGAGTCTTCTTTTTTGCCAATATAATCCAGCTCACTCAGCTTCTTGAACAAAGACAGCATAAGCTTGGTAAAAGAAGAAACCTTGACCAAAGCCTGGTTGATATCGCCATGTTCATATTTCAAGTCTATGGTTTCGGTCAAAATCTTTTCAAAAGAACCTTGATTCAAATCGCACCAGTTGGTCAAATAATTGAGGAAATTTTCCTTGCCCGCCCCGACAAAGACATCGAGACTGCTTTTAATGACCCTAGCGAGAGTCACCAATCTTGAAATCATATGGATAGGAGCTTTGTGCCTATCAATAAATCTGAACCCGTTGATGTTTTCGGTAAGGTAGCGTAACATCTGTTCGGCAATGTATAATGCCATGCTCGCCAAATCGTTCGTCTGCTTTTTTTGATGAATCTTTTGAATGATATGCAAGGAAAATAGTTCCATCTGGTTCATGAAGGAACCCAATTCGTTATATACCATCATAAGGTCGGGATGGCTTTGAACCGTTCTGCAGGGGGGTACAAAATTGGGATCCACTATTAGATGGCCGTCGCTCATCCGAAGCTTACCGATACTTATATGATTTGGCCCCAATGAACTTTCCGAAATTTCATTTTTCGACAAGACAGCCAGTGAATACTTGGGTGCAACAAAAGGCCTGCGCGGGGGTTCTTCTTCAGGGTCGATTGGGCCGAAAGGAACCCGCTCGTAAGGATTTACGCCCAATACCACATACCATTCATTTTCCCCGTCGCCTTTAAAGTACTTTTCTTTTACGATTTGCCAAGTCTTGCCTTCACCATCAAGCGGATTTTCTGTAATCGCAATTTGAAACCCTCCCAAAGTGACGGCGATGCATGTTTTGACCATAACTTCAATTGTGGATTGTGCATCAATGGAAATCGTGACATCGAACGAACCTTTTCCCGTGATTTGAGACAACAGGCCATAATCAATATCAGTAATGTTTGATTGTTCACAGCTCCTTAAGTTTTCCATGATAGCATGTTCTTGGGCAACAAAATGATTTTTGTCGACCTTCATTCCATCGATCCAGTTGACCCTGTAGTAATTTTTATCTTTCGTTTTCATATTATCTCGTTGGTTTAATATTCAATGTCAAATGTTGTGATACAGTTAGAACCGGCGTTCCGCTTAAGAACAAGGTCCTTGATGTTGATTTTTGTTCCTTTTATTTTTTCGGAAAAATCTAAAAAGGTCGTGCTTCTTCCATTCGCAACGATCAGGGGGTTGTCGTCGTCACAGAAGTATTGGGAGAAAGAATCTGGTGTAAGTTTATTTGTTGCCAAAACCCTGATCTTTGTTTTGAAATTACCTTCGGTAATAAAGGGAACAATAGTAGGTTTGTCGTCGGCTTCTTTTTGAACGAATATACCTTCTGGGGCCCTTCTTAAGTCTTCCCTGACGTCTCTTTTTCGGTACTCGATTTTAGTAACTGGTTCTTCTTTATCCGGTAAGGGAAGTACATTGATTTTCTTCTTTTTGATATAGTTCATATCACCATTGACGATCAAGGATACCGTTTTCAGCCCTGGGTTGCTATAAATATATTCCGCTGATTGGGTGGTAGCATTGGCACTTGCGGTCTCCCCGAATCTCCATTCCCATGTCGTGGCATTGTCCGTTTGGTCCTCGACTTCAAGTATTTGACCGACAACTATAGTCTTTGGTAGTTCGAAAACAGGAAACTTGGTCGAATCGAGCAAGATCTTTTTTTCTTCAATACGTATGGTCTCACTTCTTTCACAGCTATTGTTCACAAATAATTGTACTTCATATTCGCCCTTATCCTGATAAACATGAATAGGATTTTTCTGATTCGATAGGGGTGATCCATCACCAAAATCCCATCTCCATTGTTGTGCCCCAACGGTCCGGTCATCAAACTTAATAAGCTCACCCACCCGATATGCTCGAGCAGAATGCCCGAACAGGGCCACCTCACAGGGTAAATAGTTGGCATATCGAAAGCCCAAGGTGGTCAGGGCAATTACGAATACGCCTATAAATAAATAGACAACAGAATTATCCATCTGCATCGATACGTTTTTTACTTTTTTCATGACTATAGTTTAAATAAAACTCGTTTTTTCCGTTCTCTTAATTCGGGCGCCAAATTGCCCCATCAAGTCCGGATAGTTTAATTGAATAAGGAAGGACACTCATAGAATTTTTCTCCAAATAATACTTCAGGGAGGTGCCGAGCGTAAACCATTCCTCTTTCTTTACATTGTCCCGTGAACTGGGTATCAATAAAATTTCGACGCAACGCACCAGTCCCTTTTTTAGAGCGATACCTTTTTGGTACCCCCTCCGAATCTCTACATCTTCCAGCATATCTCCATATATCTCAAAACATAATGCTTTGATATCTTCTTTACTAACAATTCTATTTCCGGTTAGCGACCTTCGAGCCGAACCTATTAAATTTTGAGAACTAAGCTCGTCCCTGCCACCCATAGTCGTAGTGATGAGACGGCACGATCCTTGATTTATTCCGAAACCTTTGCGAAGTGCCAACGGAGCTCCCTGGGTGATATGGTTGGCTTCACTACCATTTGTGGTCCAATACTCCACTAATAGATGCTCTCCGATTTCGAAAGGTTTTAATGCCACGTAAGTGGTAAGCGTTTCATCACTGGAAGCCTCATCGACTTTCTGTTCCAAACGTGCTATAACTTGGTTTAATTGATCGAGGTTTTTTCGTAGAAAATCATTGTTCAAAAATGAAAAGGAAGCACTCTCGTCTTTCAATAAGTCGATTAAATGGACTATGTATTCTCGTGCCTTTTGGCTATTGAATTTTGATATGTCGCTACTTCTTAGAATGAAGGTTCCCTCACCCAATTCAGAGATATCCTTGTTTCGTGCTCGATACGCCCTTCCTTCGGTATTGACTATGGATTTTATATCAAAAAAATGGTCTTCACAGGTTATGGGTAAAATATTGATATAATCCTTTAAGGAATATGAAAAGCTCTTGAGTTGCCTGTTCAATATCGGGAACGCATTTAAGGAACATCGAATATGCTCTAGGATAGTGTGGTCTATAATGGTCGGAAATTCGACCTTGATCCATCGTAAATTCCCTGAAGGTTCAATATCGTTACTCTTCAAGCAATCATCCAACTCCTGAAAACTTGATTCCCCAAGCCCTTCATCTCCTGCTCCGCACAGGGTTATGTAATTTCTTTCATAGTGATGAAGCACTTTTTCGCAGATAATATTGGTCTTATCCGAAACATTCTCGAAAATAGCATCGATTCGGGAAAACCGATTATTGTCAGCGATTGCCAAGCCATTGACAAAGGGAATATTTTTGTTGTTGACAGACCATCTTGCATTTTTTAAATGATGGTAGAACAAATTTTCTTCACATACCCCTTTGAGTTCAAAAAAGAAAGACAGGTCTTTCATGGGAATTTCTTTCAAATCGCTGGAAATCCCGATGTATAGCGTAGAGGTGTTTAGAGTCTTATCGACTAATTGCTTATTCATGTCTATCTCTTCCTCAGAATTGGGATCGATAAACACATTTCTGGTTACGATTGCACCGATCTTTGCATTGACCAAGTTAAATTCCCGTACGGGTGAAAAATAAATATCCTTGTACTTTAAAGAAGTCTTGTTACGCAGCTGCTCCCTTCTATAGCTAAAAAGATATTCCGGGTTAATCGACACGATGTTCTCCAGTGGTTCGGCGTACAAAATACCGTAGGCTAGGTTGGGCCCTTTGGAGCTTTCTGGGGCTATTAGGTTTACAATACTTTCAACAATCCTTGCCTGTGAACTTTTTGTCTCATTGTTCAACTTTTCAATCTCGGAAGCGCATGCCCCGATCAATAATGCTACAAGGGGATCGAACGAATTTTCTATATCGTTGGCTGGAATTCCCCATAGGGAGGCCGCATTCGTAATCATTCTACTCTTAACCTGTTCCTTGGTACTCGTTTCCATGATTTTTTTAGTAAGAAAGTGGCCCTATGTAGAAATACTCTACATAAGAGAAATTTTCGTTTGTCTTTTTTATTTTTCCCTTTATCTGAATGTCGATTCTCTTCTTGATCTTGTTGAGCTGCTCCGAACCCGTCAATTCTTCTTGTTTGATTCGAACGTTGACCCTTAGGCCGTACAACCTATTCTCATTTTTTTTTAAGGAGTCGTACAAAGATTCCTGAACAATATCCTTCAGTCTGTTAGTATTCTTCAAATTATCGAAATCGACCACCCATATAGCACAACCAAAACTTTCATCAAATGCACATTCCCCGAAATAAGAGGTATTTAGCAAGTGTATATGGTGTGATATGGATTGATTAAGATTACATGAATCAAGCACTTCGCTTCGAATCAGCTTGTTTGTATTCAGCGGTAGTGTATAATAGGTATGTGCCATCTTTTATTGAGATTAATTTTTGGGTTCTACTGTAAATCCATGTACAAGATCATTTGTCATTCACCAAAAAAATGGATTGTAACTATCTAAACAAGCCCCGGTGAATACCACCTTTTACGTTATGGTATCGATTGGTGTCTTGTTCATCCAATAACGGGCGCCATCTGTTTTCACTTTAATAGCTCCATAGCAAAAAAGGTTAACACCGACCCATCGTTTTTCGGAAAATCTATCCTTAGATCGTATTTAACCCGAAAAGACCAAGGGGCTATTAAAACCATTGGCTGCTTCAGGTGCACGGTGTGGAAAAAAATGTTGAAAAAACACTGCTTTGAACGACTCGATCCTTGGTCGATTACCTACAGAATTCCCTTTTGAAAAGATATTGTATCACGTGGGAACCGGCTGTTCTGCCATTCGCTCCAATAAAAAATTTGGACCTAAAATGTTAACCTCGGTCTTTCTTGAAATATTAAATAGTAAAGACAAGTATTAACCCCTAATTCATTTAATCATGTTTGCGTATTCGAAAGTTGAATTTGACACATTGACCTTACTCATCAAAAAGGTACAGTGTACGATGAAAAGAGACCTGCCAATTGTGTTCTTTTTGAGTTTATCGGTGTTCATGTCGGCACAGAGTCCGAGAATAACCGGAACCGTAGTAGAAGAAGAAAGTGCGGCCAAAATTGCAGATGCCATTGTAACCGTCGAAGGAACGGCCTTAGTAGCATCTACCGATGAAAATGGTGAATTTAATTTTAGGGATTCGGTTCCCGTAGGAGAACATGTCGTATCGGTCACCAAAACAGGTTATGAAAATATGTTCTTCTTGTTGACCGTAATTGCCGACAAGCAAATTATAGTTGATGAAGTTATTATGGAATTGACGAAAAAAGAGAAAAAAAGAAGAAAAAAAGCCAGAAAGGAGCGAAAAGCTAAACTTAAAAAAGCTGAAAAAAAAGACGAAAAACAGGAGAAAGAACTTTCCAAAGAGGAAAAAAAACTTAAAAAAGACAAGAAAGGTCTTTTTGGCCTGGGCAAAAAAAAGGAACCCGAGGTTACCGTTTCTTATCAGGAGGTCGACGAAAATTCGGCGGAAGATAATCTGGTCGTTGAAATAATAACCCCTCTACAACGTAAATACGCGGAAATATTAGGAGTCGCTCCAGAGACGATTACCAATATCGAACTGTATTCCTTCATCGATAAATGGATGGGAACTCCATATTTGCTTGGTGGGGAAAAAGAAGATGGCATTGATTGTTCCTCTTTTACACAGCGCCTGTTCATGGATGTTAACGGGTGGTATATTGAGCGAACGGCCCAAAAGCAAATGGATTCGGAAGACACACACACTTGGGCTGACCCAGAATTTTTAGAGGAAGGTGATTTTGTATTCTTCAGGGCGGCAAGGGATATAAGTGATACCATCACCCATGTGGGAATATACCTGGCAAATAACAAATTCATAAACGCCACCTCGAGAAAGGGTAATAGTGGTATTTCAGGGGTCAAAATCAGCGACCTTGCCGACCCCTATTGGAAAAAAAGATTTTTTGCCGCCGGAAGAAGGGTTAATACGAAAAGCTAGTCTGATGAAAAATGCCCCAATTGAAGCTGTTTATAACGAACTCAATTCGGTTTACGAAAACCTGAAAGCTGAAATACTGGTTGCAGAAATCGAGGAAAACACCGAAGTATCCATTGAAGATTTCGTGGTGCACAACAAAGGCACATTTTCAAGAGCCTATCGAAGGGATGTTATTCGTTTTGATGATGTACAACATGAGAACAAAATCACCTTAAATCTGTCGCGTAACGGGCTATACGATATTTTGCCAGAAGGGCTTTTCCATAGACCCTATGTTGGGCAAGGAAGGGAAGCGTACGGTTCGAGAAGAAAAATGCTGAAAAAAGAAGAACAGGATGCAAGATTATTTTTTGCGCCCTTGGAAAACGAGTTCTTTTACCAACGCGTGGAAATCGAACAAAAAGAGAGGGCATTGATCCATCAGTTCTATAGTCCGGGAAACGATTTTTTAATCAATTTTTGGAGGTTGGACAAGGCCATGCCAAACAGATATTTGCTGAAGCTATTGAAATTGCTTCCACACAGTGACAAAATTACCGGCGACCTTGAAATGGCAAGGGGATGTTTAGAAAAGACCTTAGAAGAGAAGGTAGTATTCAGAAAAAAATATGTTGAAAGACATGGTCATAAACCGGAGGAATTCCAAACAAGGTTAACCACTGGTTTTAGATTAGGGGTGGACAGTGTATTGTCCGGTGTCCAAACAAAGATACTTGAACCGCTGCTTGAAATCACTATAGGACCGATTCCTGAAAATAAAATCGCCAACTATTTTAAAAAGAACGGCGTGATGAAGTTCATTAAAACATTTTGCGATTTTTTTCTGCCGCTTGAATTCGAAATAGATACCAAAATTATCGTCCAAAAAGAATTTGGGTTCGTTCTGAGCAATACGTCGGAAACCCGGATCGGCCTTTCAACTTATTTATAATTATAAACCATAGAAAAGATGGGCACAGTATTAAATAACGACATCGTTAAAATTAACCTAGGATTGTTCGTCTTTGGCACCTTACTGATGGCCCTGGTCTCCAAGCTGCGCAAGCTTTTTACCAAAAACAAAAAACTCGCCATTGGGTATGCACTTTTCATTATCGTAACCTTCGGTCTGACTGGTCTTTTGTGTTATGATAAAGTATTCGACATGTCACCGTTATACAGTTTTTATGCCTTTGCCTTGATCTTCTTAGGATTAGGTACTTTACATCTTTATTTCTTAAGAAGGTACTTTCCAGGCCTATCGGAAGACAGATCGACATTTCTTCCTGAATTTTTATTTACCCTCGTCTATATATGTTTTGGACTGATCGCCTTCACGCAGATAACAAGTAGGCTTCGCATCGATTACACCTATATTTTTACCGCTTCGGTACTGTTTTTTGTATTGCCTCTTTTGTTCTACAAAATGTACGAGTTTGCTGTTCAAATTCCCAAACCCCATTATGAAGGTTGGGTATATCCATTGGGAAAAGAAATAAAAAACCCGACCAAGGAGGAACTGTCTGACCCCAAGATTATCAGTTTTGAATTTCGCAAGAAAGAGAGTGAACCCGATATCACCCATTTTAGGCTAAGGGCACCTAGGGGCATGGAATTTGGCAAACTCTTTTATTTTTTCTTGACCGATTATAATGAGAGACATCCTGAAAGTGAGGTCGAGGTTTTAGACGAAAATACACAAATGCCAAGTTCATGGGTATTTTATTTCAAGCCCGAATGGTGGCGCCCGGTAAGACGTATAAATTTCCATCGTTCCGTCGAGGCAAATGGTATCAACGAAAATAGCGTCATTATCTGTGATCGCATAACGAAAAAATGATGGGAGCCAAGGTTATTTTATAGTTTTTTTCACCAAAAAATAGTTCTCATGTTAACCTTTTACCTCCAGTAGCCTATTAAAGATAAAGCGAAATTGTTATACGGTCGTATAACAACGGAGGGAGTGGCACAATTAAATCGTCACTCCTTTAGCTAACGCCCCTTTCAAGACCCTCGCAATAGGGTTCTGAACATCTAAAAATTAATTTTAAAACTGAGTATTAACTAAAATTCCAAGATTATGGCTTTTAAAGCAAAATTGAAAGTGGGCGGCAATGAATATAACGTTCTCAATTGCAGCTACGAACTACATCAAGAAACAGATGCAACAGGAAGACCATCTTCCGTAACTCGCGGGGGGACCGTGCACATTACTACGGAATCTACTTCAGATACCGTTTTTTCGGATTGGATGTTCAACAATTTCGAGCGAAAGGATGGTTCCATCGTGTTTCTAAAAAGAGATACGGACGCCACCTCCAAAGAATTGAAATTCACTGAAGCGTATATGATCAAGTACCGTGAAAATTTTGATTCTACGGGTGACAACCCCATGTCGGAGTCTTTCACCATTTCGGCTAAAACAATCGGTATAGGTAACGGTGAACATGTAAACGAGTGGGTATGATGGGGGCAACCCACCCGATATTCGATCAAAGGGGTATAAAATTTACCCCTTTATCGAATAGTCATTACTTCCCTAAATAACTGAAGCTCAAAGATAAAAACAAACAATATGTCATTTCTCGCCACATTAACCATAGAGGATGAAGTGACCAATGTACTCGAATGTTCCTTCGACTTTACCCAAAGCATTGGCCATGACGGGCGCCCCGAGGGCATGCCCCGGGCCGGCCTCATACACCTGCTCTTAGAAGCTACGGGCAACACCGATATCCTCGCTTGGATGGTTATGCCGAACACCTTTAAAGACGGTGAAATTGTATTCTATAATAGGGATAGCATGTCAAGCAACAAAACCTTGACTTTTAACGACGGAATATGCGTCAGCTACCATGAGGAATTCAATGCCAACGACACCCATCCGATGAAGACCCGAATTTCCATTTCGGCACGTGCCATGGATATTAACGATGTGAGTTACGAAAACCAATGGGATCCGTTCCAGTAATAAAAAAATTATGGCTCTGCTTTCGAGAACATCTATTTATATTGACGGGGAGGAAGTTCCTTCCTTTAAACACCTACACCTCGACCAACCTCTTGGCGACCATCATATCCTTGAAGTTGCCTTTCGTATGGATACCCTCGAAAACGGTACAAGCGAATTTGGGGAAAGAAGCAGGTCTTTCTTGGGCAAGTCAATTTCCGTAGAGATCAATTCGGTCTCCAACAGGTCCAGCGCTGGCACTCTAGAATTCGTTGGGGTAATTACCGACCTAAGGCTCGTGAAAGGGAACCATACTGGAAACGGCGACGAAATTGTGCTTCGGGCAAAAAGTACATCCTGTCTTTCGGACAATGGCGCTCATTATAACTCATACAATGACGTGACACTCGCCGATATCGCACACGAAATCCTGCAAAATTTTCAATTGGATTGTGATATATCCCCAAGGTTCGACGAAACCATAGCATATTGTGTGCAACATCATGAAAGTTGCTTTGCTTTCCTTAGGCGTCTTGCCGCGTTATATGGTGAATGGTTCTATTACAATGGGGAGCGTTTGGTGTTTGGCACGCCCGAAATGAATGATACCGAACTACGGTACGCCATAGACCTCGATGCCTTCGAGCTAGGATTCATACCGTTGCCTCAGAAGCAGACCCTATTCACCAATGACTACCTTACCGACACCATTGCGCAAACCGAACCGCACATTAAACCTGATGGGGTGACCGCAACCAATGGATTTCTATACGATAAATCTTCAGAAATCTTTGGGCAGCGAACCTCTGTGTGGAACAACCATAACAATGGCTCGCAAGCGTTTGAAAGGTTACAATCAAAAGCCCGTTCCGCCCATGATGCTATTGTCATTAACGAATTGGTGGCAAGGGCTTCAAGCAGCAATCCGGGTGTCAAACTAGGTAATCTGGTCACTATTGAAAATGAAAAATACAGGGTGGTCGGTATACGCCATTCCGCTGATGGTTCAGGGCATTACCATAACCATTTTGAGGCGGTTTCCGGCAGTTTTGAAGCCTATCCAAAAACGGATATACATGCTTTCCCAAGAAGTGAGGCCCAAGTAGCCAAGGTGATGGAAAACCACGATCCCGAGGGTTTGGCAAGGGTAAAGGTTCAATTTGCCTGGCAGCAGGCAGAAAACAAGATGACGCCTTGGATTCGAATTGTTAGCCCCAGTGCCTCCAGCGGGCAGGGATTTTTCTTTATACCAGAGGTTGGTGATGAGGTCTTTGTACAATTTGAAGGAGGCAACGCCGAATGCCCATACGTAGTAGGTAGTTTGTTCAATGCCAACGCAGAACCCCCATCAGGCAGTTCTAATGAAAGTAACCATATTAAAATGCTTCAAAGCAGAAGTGGGTCTATTGTAAAATTGAACGATGAGGATGGCAGTGTAAAACTCCAAGATGCCGCGGGAAGTTTCATTCTATTGGATGGAACTGGCAACATTGTTATAAATGCTGTTGAGAACTTTAATATCGACTGTAAAGTTGGTGCTTTTGATGCGAGGGAAACCCTTAACGTTGGATCTCCGGATACTACTGTTGCCGGAGATGACTACTTATGGCTAACCTCAGATACTGAAGTCAAGACCGATGGACCAACGATAACACTGTCAGGTACTGCAAATATTGACGTGAATGCCCCAGATATCGTCATCAGCGGCGAGACCTCGACTACTGTAACAGGTGGAACAGTGGACATTAACGGCACAGGAATGACGAATGTTAAGGGTGGCACAGTTAATCTAAATTAATATAAAAATGAGTGACGAGCATAATCCTATAGCGCAACTGATAGCCCAACTACAGCAGAAATGGATTAAAGAGGTCAGTCCGCATGACCATATCAATCTTGTTCGTTGGCTCGTGAGGCCCGAACATGCAAAGTTGTATACCGGTTTTTTGCAGGTAGAATCTTCAAATACTGGCCGTCTTCCTGAAATGGTTTTGGTTTTGTTGACCATATTCAAGGATGCAAAAGAACATAGTAAGAATTTAATACTAGAATGGATTAATTCCTATCGTGGCAATGCGGAACTCATAGAGAAATATAAAAAGAACAACAAAGATTTCCATTGGGACGCGGATTATTTTGAAAAACGAGTATCCGATGATCACCAAGCGAATAACCTCCTATTAATAGAGTTGCTATCTTCCTTCCAAGGTGCCCACTCTAGAGGTGAAATCCCCCTGGTTTTATGCCTCTATCCCTATGGAACCGAAGATATGAAGGCCTATAACAAATGGCTAGACACAATTTTGAAACTGGGCCTGCCACCGAAAATTCGTCTAATGATTTTTGATAATGCCGATGACCGTTATTTCGATAAGTTATGTGACGCGCACGCGGGTATCTCTAAAACTTTGGCGGTACCTTTTGATTTAAGCGAAGCCATTTCAAAACTAGCCAAGGCCGGTGACCCAAATGACCCCGTGGTCCAATTTAGGGAATGTATGTTGAAGATGGGTAAGGCTGTTAGAAATCAGAATCTTCTTGAACTGAATAAATGGGGTGAAAAAGGTATTGAAATTATGCAAAAAACGGGGGATGTCGGTATGTTTTCGAATTCACACATCGTCTATGCCGGAATGCTATTTAATTTTAAGGAATACGATGCAATAGACGAGCTTCTGTCCAAAGGTTTACTACTAGCAAAAAAAGGATTGAAAGCAAAAAATGTTATTTGTAAAACCTTGATTATTCAATACTACGCATTCCAGGCAAGTTCAAAACAACTACAGAAAAAATTTGAAGAAGCTACGGATCTTTTTTGTATGCAAGCAGACACCGCCATAGAAATTGGCTTCCCCCAGCAATCATTGAATGCTTGGTGGATGGCCTATAATGCCATTAAAAAACTAGATAGAGACCGCTATTCAAAAATTGTGAGGAAAGCCTATGAGAAAGGGGTAGAACAGGACAAGGAAACACTAAAATCAACAACTATGTCTTTTATAGCGGCGGATTACTATAACATTTTGGACAAACGCCGCAGACGAGAAGACTGTCAAGAGGTAGATGCATTTATGGTAGAGGTGGAAGGCGAGAAATGGCGTGAAGATGTCGAATCACGTCGTAAGGCCATGGAAAAAAGAAAATACACAATTTCAAACTGGTTTTAAGTTATGATGTTGGCCAACGCACATTTTACCCCCGTTCTAGGAATCGATATCCATTTCGTATTGGTGCCCACTCCGGCCGGACCCGTGCCTACACCCTTACCCCATCCTTTTATAGGAATGGTGTTAGATCCCATGGATTACATTCCGCCTTTTAACCTTCCCGTGCCATTTATAGGGCCTGTTCCCATAGGTTCAAGAACGAAAGTAAACGGTCTGCACAAAGGTAATGCCGGAACTGCTGGAATCTTGAATGCACTAATTCACCTCCCAATCGGAGGTCCAACGTTTGCGACACCTCCCCTGATTAACCATGACTCATCAAATTTCTTTGGTAGTACGAGGGTAAATGCCGAGGGTTCCTACATGACACCAGCGGGGTTTATGGTAATGACCTGCAACGATATCGGGATGCCACTTACGCTAAAACCTGGAGAAACTTGTAGGACGCCTATTCCGGGTAGATACCTTCCCTTATCCGCATCCATACCATTACCGGCGGGAAGACCGGTGATGGTCGGAGGGCCTTACGCCCCTGATCTAATGACCATAATAATGAGTTTGGCGATGTCGTTCGGTTTTGGCTGCCTGATGAGGGGGGCGAGTCGAGCATTAACGAGGTTCAACCATATGTTGCCCTCTACATCAGGTTTAAGACGGGCCTTGTGCCGTTTGGGCTTTGAACCTGTCGATTTGGTCACCGGACGTATGCTGTATGATGGTGAAGATTTCGAAATTCCGGGAGTAATACCCATTAAATGGAAGCGCAGTTGGTATTCCGATTCCGCTTATAAAGGGCCAATGGGCCATGGCTTTCATTGCAATTACGACCTTGCCTTGCACATTTTGGAAGATGAATGTACTATCGCAATGCGATTACCCGACGGAAGAATTACAAGTTTCCCTTGTCTGATTGGTGAAGGGGAGAGTTTTTATAACCGTTTCGAAAAACTGACACTTACCTATCTTGATATAGATACGTATACGGTTAGAGACCACACATCAAATCTCACCAATACTTTCAAACGAATTTCCGGTGATTTGTTCAAACCAGAGTCATTAGGCAATGATGATGGATTTTCCATCAAGTTTTTCTATGATGCACAGGGTGCTTTGGAACAAATAATAGACACCGCGGGCCGAAGAATCAATATTGGTCTTGACAACGAGGGGCGCATTGCCGAAATAACGGCGGCACACGAGGGAGAACATCGGTATCTGGTGGGCTACTCCTATAATGAAGAGGGCGATTTAATTGGAATTACCGATGCATTGGGCCAAACCACTTCTATGGAATATGAAAATCATTTAATGATCAAAAAAACCGATCGCAACGGGCAAGCCTTTTATTGGGAATACGATGGGAAGAGTACAGGTTCAAAATGTGTGAGGACCTGGGGCGACGGGGGTATTCTTTCGGGAACCATTCAATACGGAGACGGTCAAAACTGGGTGACCAACTCGCTGGGCGAAACCACCATTTATTATTTTGATGAAAATAAGCTATGTAATAGGGTAACCAACCCTGAGGGAGGTGACACCTATCATGAGTTTACAGATTTCATGGAGCCTTATCGCGACATCGATGAAGAGGGCAATACGACGGGCTACACCTATGACGCCCGAGGAAACTTAACAGGCATCCATCATCCGGATGGTGCGGTAACGACTTTCATGTACGACAAATCGGACCGACTTGTGCTGACAAAAACACCGGGCGGAAAAAAGAGTATCAGGACCTATAAAAAAGGAAAGCTTCATGCTACCAGTAATGCTGATGGCTCAGTAACCATCTTTGGGTATAACGAAATGGGGCTGGTCAATAGCATAAGGGATAACTCAAAAAGTAAAACTAGGCTTGAATACGACACCGACCACAACTTGGTTCGGATGCTTCTACCGAATGGCGGAACATCTTCTTGGGACTATGATGCCTGGGGCAACTGTATAAAAATCACAAATTCGGAAAAACATCGGCAGCAATTTAGCTATGATGCTTTAGGAAGGGTATTAAAAGTACAACTTGCCGATGACAATACCATAACCATGACCTACAATGCCTATGATGAGGTAGTCGAGACTATCGATTCCAAAAAAAGGAAAGTGGCCTTTGAATATACCCCTATGGGCAGTCTCAAAATGCACAAGGAGAACGATACCAAGGTACATTTTAAGTACAATACGGAAGAACAGTTAATGGCCATTATCAATGAGCATGAAGATTACTATAGGTTCGGTCGGAATAAAAAGGGGGAAATCATCAACGAAACGGGCTTTGACGGCCTGCGCCGTGATTTTTTGCGAGACCGTGCCGGGAAAGTACTGAAGGTACTTAGACCCGACAACAGGTTCACCGAATATGAATACGACCTCAACGGCCGTATCATTCGAAGCGAACATAGCGACGGTACCTGGGAAACGTTTTCCTATAACCCCGATGGGCTGTTAGTCGAGGCCGTCAATCAAAATAGCAAGGTATTGATGAACCGTGATCAGGCCGGTAAAATTCTATCGGAAGATCAAGATGGTCATTTGGTTGAAAGCAGTTATGACAAACAAGGGAATCGCATTCATATACAAAGTAGCCTTGGCGCCGATATTCAAATCGAAAGAACTAAGATGGGCCTTGTACAAGAAGTGCAGGCGAGCAATTCACTCGCCCAAGAACAAAATGAAGCTTGGTCCGCTCGAATAAGTTACAATTCGGTAGGGCAGGAACTGGAACGGCTGCTGCCCGGAGGTATCTGTAATCGAATGAACTATGACAAGGCCGGTAGGCCCATGGAGCATTCGGTCAGTAGGTCGAATAGGGAACTACGGCATAGAACGTATAGCTGGAACGTCAATGACCAGTTACGGACCATGGTTGACAATTTGACCAAAGGTGCAGTCAACTATACCTATGATGCCTTTGGGAATTTGGCCACCGCTCGCTATGAAAATGGCCAATTCGATTATAAACTCCCCGATGAAGTAGGCAACTTATATCGGAACAAAGATCAGAGTGACCGCAAATATGGCCCTGGCGGACAATTGTTGGAAGCCAATGGCAATACCTACTCCTACGACAAGGAGGGCAACCTTATTGAAAAAAGTACATCGAGCGGAGTCGAGGTATATGAATGGTACGGCAACGGCATGTTGCAAGCGGTAACCAAACCAAATGGAGACAAAATCTCTTTTGAATATGATGCCTTGGGCAGAAGAACCGCCAAGATCGTAGTTCCCAGAATGCCGCATAAAAAAAGAGTCATCACACGATTTGTCTGGGATGGCAATGTACCCCTGCATGAATGGAAATATGATTTGAGGGATCGCCCTGAATGGGTGGTCGATGAATTTGGTTTTTTAATAAAGGACAAAGAAGAACCGATAACCTTCACTCGTACTGAAGCAAACCAAGATGGGGTACTTATTACATGGGTCTTTGATGAAGGTACTTTCAGGCCCGCCGCCAAAATGGTCGATGGGGAACATTTCTCAATAATTACCGATTATTTGGGTACCCCTGTGGAAATGTATAATACCAAAGGTGAAAAAACCTGGGCCGCTGAATATGATATGTATGGTAAAATACGTACATTATTCCAAGGTTCTTTAATGGACTGTCCGTTTAGGTTCCAAGGGCAGTACGAGGATGTTGAGACAGGTTTATATTACAATAGGTTTAGATACTATTCAGCAAATGGAGGGTCTTATTTATCAAAAGATTTTATTGGTTTTATAGGTGATAATTCAAATCTCTATTCTTATATCCACGACAGTAACATATTGATAGATCCTCTTGGGTTAGCACCTTGGGAAAATGGAGGGTTTAATGAGTGGTTTAACAACGCCTCAGTTCAAGATATTATAGACAATAAGCAGTCAGTAGAATCCGCTTTAAGGGGAAATGGGGGAATGCACGAAATGTTTCCTGTTTCCGAAGCAGCAAGAGCAAAAGAGCTAGGTTTCACTGCAGAAGAACTTAGAAACATGACTGTTGAAACCGATAGAATCACCTTTACTGGAGTAAAAGACAGTCGTGGCCATCCAGTTCCCGATGGAGGCCATCACAACACAAGGGCCGGCAGGCATTTTCATAACAAGTTAATAAGAGCCCTTAGACGTGCTAAGACGAAGATAGGAGCATTAAGAATTATTAATAGAATACATAACGAACATATGCGTTTAAAATGTAAATCATAGAGTATGGATTATTTAGACAAGGTATTTATATGGCTTGGTGAAACAGACAAAAGTCAACAGCAGTTAGAGGACTATTTTCGGCTGGATTATTCCGTCGAAGGTAATTTTGATGACCCAACTTATAAAATTTGTGGGTTTTGTAAAGATATTGGTGAAAAATGGTATAATGAAGATTTCGTAGGGTATTTAAAATTCAAAAATTCTTTGAGTATTCAAGAAATATTAAAACACATTCCAGTGGCATTGCATGAAAGTAAAAAAATAATGAGTATTTGCAGGGAAATGGGTATTGTTAAAGTTAATTGCTCTTACTGGTACTCTGGTGAAATTAAGATTCCTTCAAGACATAAAAGTTATAATGGTATAAATTTTATTGGAGAATTTGATTTGGATTAAATGTGGATTGTTTTTCCTTTAGTATATTTCCTGCTTGTAAATCTTGTAACTTCATAAGTTCTAGAGATAGTAAATTATATAAGAACGTGCTTTTTTTCATCCGGTGGACCAAGTGCCAAAAAAGAATTAGTATTGTAAAACTTTTATCCTCGCTTGCGCGAGTTTGTAACTCGTGCCATACGCAACCGGCTTTCCGAAGTTTGCATCTTCGGACTTAAAAAATGACGCGGCCGTGATCGGACGGAAATACAAATTGCTGCGATGTTAAAAACTTCCCGCGCTGGCGCGCACATCCCGTTCGAGCCGGTTCTCGTGAGGATCTCCACTACAGTGACTTCCTTGCTGTCCGTTCGGCATGAAAAATTTCAAACGGTTTTGGTGTTTGTTCGGTGTAATACATTCAGCCAGAAAGTAGTCCATGCCCAATGTAAAATCTAAAAAATGAATCTTCAGGGCAACATAAAACTTTTATTCTTAAGTATCTCGATCAACTGCTCTGCTTTCTATGGCCCAACTCAAGATTCAGAACCACAATTTATTCAAACAGAGGCCAAAATTACCGCGCTTGATTCCAAAATAAGCGGCAGAACCTCTACAGTTATGGCCACGGTCTTGTACGTTACCGAAAGTGGAGATACGCTTAAAGGCCGAACACGCTTAATGCACGTACCCATGATTGGCTCTTTTAGAGAAGTAGGTGATACGGTCAGTGTACTATATCAAAAAGACAATCCGTATTTGGTGAAGGCCAGAGAAGAATCGTTTTGGCAGACCTATGGTGTTTACATACTAATTGCCTTGGGAATCGTGATTTCGGGCTATCAATTTGTTAAAGCTAAAAGGACGAATTAACCCGAACTATACGAATTTTTCAACTTTACAGCTTTTAAATCAAAGAAGTTTTGGCGTGGGCATGTAAAATACCTCCGCTTCGCGTACTTATAACGCTAGGGATTGAAAATTGTGCTCTTCTCATATCGGAACCCCGTTGACCACATTTCGAAATGGGTTAAACGGTGCGACCGTTTCTGAAATCCGCGCCATATCCCCAGCAAAATTGGGCATTCGGGCCACAATCTGTCTTAGGCGTGTAGAATACGGCGGGCGGTTCAATACATCAGGGTTACGAAGGGGCCAGCTACCGTGGTTGCCCAAAATACGTCTTCCCAGTTCAGAGGAATGTACCGAGGCGACCATGGCCGCAAAAAATTCTTCCACACTTTCAAAACTCGCCATCTGTAAAAGTTCAATACGACCGCCCCGCCTGACCAGTCGCTCGACCCCATTTATTTGTCGTAAGGCATGAGCCATTTCATGAAGCAATACTTCGTCTGCCCTACCTTGCGGCACATTCGCGGGAAGTACACTACGTGCTACGCTGAACGCAATAAAGGAACCTGTTCCCAAAGCGGTACGGTCTGCACTAAAAGTGCCTCCGGAAAGCTCACTGCCCGGGGTGGCCGAGGCGTTGGGGGCACCACCCTCAAGATAGGGGGATATCACCACACGGTGTCGGTCACGTTCGATATGCCCTATCACGATTCTACCTGTATTCGTTCTTCGGATATCACGTAACACCTGCTCGATCGAAGCACGATACCTCGCTTGTACATTTGCCGCTCCCCGACTCCGTATTAGCAATGACATGGTTCCCTGGGTTCTTGAATTAAATCATTTAATGAAAAGCAATTATTGTTGTTCATACTCCGAATCCCACTCATTCCCATCGTCGCCTTTTTGGCCTTCCATTTTGATCATAAAATTCTTGGCCGGGAAATAGGGTTTCATATGAATATCGAGATGAACCTTATCTTTTTGCACCGCATCCTGCTCAAAACGTTTGATGGAGAAATCTTCGATCAGCTTATCCGGGCCGGTAATGCCGTCGAGAAATTTTACGATCTGCCCCATCAACTCTTTACGGGTTCTGGCATTAAAGTTTTCGAAGGCCCTTCGGTTTAAGAAGTCCATCAACACTTTGGTCACGTAATCGAACACCCGAACCACGGAATAAGTCTGCAGACCCAGGTTATCGCCATTGAACAGGGTCTTGGCGGAAAAGGCCATGACCTTGCCATATTCGTTGACCATGGGGATCAAACCTAACTTTTCCAATTGGGCAATATCGCTTTTCTTCAGGTCAAAACGTACCCCGTCTACCTCGTTCATACCCCCGAACTTTTTACCGGCGGTCACCTGTGACATCAAGGTCTTGTAGACCTTACCGGCCAAAGCACCCGAGGGGGGTACGAAAAGGTCGTCTTGTTCCCCGACTTCATCGTGTTTGCCCCGACCGACCAACCAATTGCAGGCCATCATCACGTTGGAACGGTATTTGTCACCCCCGGTCAGGTTGGCCGCCTCGAACATTTCCATGACATCGTCAGGCTCGTCCAAATGCTCAAAATCGGTTACGAGCATGACCTTGTTCTCATGGGCGATCTTAGCCCATTTCTCCAATACCTTATTGGATCCCAAATATCCAGGAATGACCAGAAGACTATAGTTTTCCCGCAGATCTAATCGATCGAAATTATCGGTAAGCTCCGCATTGATGGCGTCAATAAAGCGGGTATTGTCCAAATCCTTCATTTGTTCCAATTCCGCATTAACAATAGAAATGTTCTTTACCTTCTCAGACTCCGAGTTCTTGTAGAACAGGGCCACCGATCGGTACGAACGTTCCAAATTGCGCGTGGCATCAATGGCCCGGCCTAAATTTTTATTCAAGGACTCGTGGGCGGCTTGGGCACTTTGTTCACATTCTTCGACCATCGCCGCCACATCGTCTGAGGCCGATAACACTTTGGACCAAATCTGCATCGTCTTTTTCAGTGTTTCACGTTCTTCCCTTTTACTCATTTCGGTCAAGAAAATCCGTTTTCTTGCCTTCCGTTCCGGGTTCATATTCTGCACTCCTTCCACACAGGCTTCCAAAAGGTCAAAACCTCCGAATTTGATCAGTTTATCACTGCTTTCCTGTAAAAATGCCGCCGGATTTTCTACCGGGGAAAATTCTTGTACTGTAGTTGCCATAACGTATTATTTATTTTCTTCTATCTCGGTTAATAATGCACGAATAGCATCCAACAACGCCTTTTTGGCCTCTGGATCGGCAATAGCCGTCTTTAGGATCTTATTCGTTTTCAATTGTTTTATAATCTTTACATATTGATCTTTTTCGGTAGCAAGGTCTTTTAAAAAATCACTCTGTCGCGTAATTCCCTTAGCCCCGAAGTCGCCCAAATTTCCAAATTTGAGCAGCTCTTTTTTCCCGACCCCATCGGCGTCTTCGAACTCCACTTCGACCTGTGGCCCGAAGTGTTCGAATACCTCCTCTATGGTTTTTAATCCCGTTTGGACTACCGGTTTAATTGCCGGATCGTGGGTCAGTTGTTCTACTAAAAGGGTTCTGTTTCTCGGGATGTCGGCAAATGCCTCATTGGCATCTATTTTTACTTCCGTACCTCCGATTCCATATGTATCGCTCATAATGTTAGGGTTTTAGATTAGTATTTCAGTGGTCGCTTCGTTTTCGAAGTGCCATTCTATTTTGTTCTCTTTACCTAAGGTTAGTTTTATCCGTGTTCCTTTTTCAATCTTGCCAGAAATGATCATTTTTGATAAGGGAGACCGCAAATCACCGCGGATGACTCCCCTAATAGGCCGCGCTCCATATTGGGGTGAAAAACCCTTTTTCGCCAACATGGCGAGAGCGGCAGCGTCAATATCAAGGGAAATGCCTTGTTTATCAAGGGCACACATCAAATCTCCCAATTGTATCTTGAAAATCTTTCCGATGTTTTCTTCGGTAATGGGGGAAAAGGGAACGATTTCGGTAAGCCTACCTAGAAATTCAGGCCTAAAGTGTGCGCCCATTATTTCGAGCAAGTCGCCCGATTGTGGGAGCGCTCCCTGACTAAAGGAATCCACGATGTGTCGACTGCCAATATTAGAGGTAAACAGCACCAAGGCATTTGAGAAATCACCTTCCTTTCCTAAACGGTCATGTAATTTACCCTCGTCCAGAATCTGCAAAAAAATGTCGAACACAGAGGGATGTGCTTTTTCAATTTCGTCAAAGAGGACAATGGAATAGGGTTTCTGTCGAATCTTGTTGACCAACAGTCCCCCCTCTTCATACCCGACATACCCAGGAGGTGCGCCATAGAGCAGGGCTGCGGAATGTTCCTCCTTGAATTCCGACATGTCGAAACGGATTATGGCCCGTTCGTCTTGAAATAAAAATTCTGCCAGGGCCTTTGCCAATTCCGTTTTTCCGGTTCCGGTAGGTCCCGAGAAGAAAAAAGATCCAATGGGCAGGCCTGGCTTGCTCAACCCGGCGCGTGATTCCAGAACGGCTTCGGTTATGGTCTTTATCGCATGGTCTTGACCAATGACCCTTTTTCTTAGTTCATCTTCCATATGGAGCAAACGTTCTTGCTCATCGGCCTCTAATTTTCCGGTCGGGATACCCGTTTTTTTGGAAATGGTAGCCGCGATATCGTTTTTGGTCACACTTTTCTTTCCTTTTTTTGCGATTGCCTCCAATTCGTTTAAGATCTCGTGCAGTACCATAAAACCTTCTTCGGGACGCTCAATCTTATTTAACCGGTTTTCATCGCCCAATTCCTTAAACAAGAGATAGCTCAGCTTGTTTTGCATTTGGGTATACATCCATCGTTGTTCAGACAACATCGAAGTGGCACTCAACTTTTCTTTTTGCAACATCTCGATATGGCCCTTTAGGGCCGTTATTTCCGGCAACGAAGTTTCTAGCATAAACTTTGCAGCCGACATGGTCCGATCGATAAGATCAATGGCGGAATCGGGTAGACATCGTTCTTTATGATATCGCTTGGCCAAACGAATCGCTTCCAAAATGGTTTCGTCCTCAATGGCCAAACGATGATGGTTCGTATAGTAGGCCACGGCATTTTTGATCATTCTATGGGCCAACTGCTCATTCGGTTCGGGCAGGCCTAGCACTTCAAATTGCCGGGTCAAACCTGTATCGATTTCAATATGTTTTCTAAAGGAAGCATTGGTAGCCGTTGCAATCACGGTAAGCTGACCTTTGGCCAATTCAGACTTCAATATGTTGACCAACCCGGAATTATTGGACTTTTGATCGGTAAGGTGATTCAACTCATCAATGAATAATATAGGTCTTTCGAACTGCCCCATTTCTTCCAGCACCTTTTGCAGACGATCTTCGATTTCCCCTTTGTAGGCTGCCCCAGAAACCAGGCGAATAAAATCGAGTTCAAAAATCCGTGCATTTCGAAAAGATTCGGGCACATTCCCCTCGATGGTCGCATAGGAAAATCCGTTCATCAATACCGTCTTCCCAACTCCGGGATCGCCCAGGATCAACACATTAGGTTTCGAGCGTCTTCCCAAGATTTCCATGATCATTTTGATTTCAGCATCCCTTCCGGAGATATTCTCCATCTCCGTATTTTTTGCCTTTGCGGTTTTGTCTATACAGTATTTTAAAATGTTAGAGCCTATTTTCTTAAGATTGGGCTCATTGGAAGACTGGCCAAAACCATCGGTTGTATTGGAAGGTGTTCTGTTACCTTGATCTAAGAACGCCATGATTTCATTTGGGGTTAGGGGAAACGTTTTCAACTGGTCATATGAAAATCCTACACCCGGGGTGGTAAGGGCAATCAAAAGACAGCATGCATCCACCTCATCGGCCCCTAATTTTAATTTTATATTTTCCGCCTCATAGAAGATTGCTTCGATAAGGGAATCTCCCGAGGGATTTTCAGGAATTTTGACGGTTTTGGGTAAGGCCTCCAAGCGCACTTCGGCCCACTCCTCGACGTAATACCCGTCTTTGCCCATACCCTCTATAAAAGAGAATAGTCCAATATCTTTATGCAATAGTGCCTTTAGCAAGTGAGCCGCAGAATAATGGGCATGTGCATGGTCTTTGGCCACGGCCTGTGCGATATGCACAACTTGTTTTATCGTATCGGAAAGTATATAATCAATCATTAGTGACAATTTATATATTGAGTTTTCTAGTTGCCATAGTTGGCCTTCGTTTTAAGGGGGCATGCTTTACATTTGAAGGCACTTTATCTTTAATGTGTAGTTTTTTGGAAAGGTTAACAAAATTGTCTCTAGACGGAGGATTATTATCGTGAATAGTGAAGTCTACGTGCAGAGAAGCGCTTCTAGAGCAAGCACCAGTTCTTTAAAACACTGGATGTTAAGGCAGTGGTTTGCTTACCATCTCCGACCCATAGGTCCATGAGGTTTTGTTTACTAAACGGAAAAAACCGGAGAGGACCCCGGTTTTTTTATATTTCTGAACTTTTTAAGACTTGCAATTGCGCAACTATAACTACTACATTGATAGTACACAAAAATGGCGGGGTCCAAAGCAGTTTTAGTTCCATCGGTCAAGCTAAATACCGTTTCACCTTAACCGTAATTGAAACCCTTTCCTTCTATTTCGATGATATAATATTGCCTATATAGATGGCGCTATACTATGAACAGAAGTGGCTAAAATGAATCGATTATAACCCTGGGCTCAAAGGAATTGGATCAACTATTATGCCTGGATCGATTGGAATTGGATCGACTATTGTGCCTGGATCGAAAGGAATTGGATCGACTATTATGCCTGGATCGATTATTATGCCTGGATCAAATACAAATGGTTCCCTAACTGTAACCACGCATTCAGCACTGATACCCTCCACTGTGGCAGAAATAGTAACCTCACCCACTGTGTGTGCGATTACAACCCCGTTATTAACTGTGGCAATAGCATGGTCTGAACTGTTCCAAACAACCGGTGCATTACCTATATCGGTAGCAATGGTCAAGTTTTTATTACTGCCCTCAACGAGAGAAAGCTCTATTTGGTCAAAATGAAGTTCTAACAAGATGACCTCTACATCACAGGTGGTAGTTTTATCACCGGCAGCGGCGCTAATCTCGGCCGTTCCAAAGTTTATGGCCGTTACTGTACCGTTATCCGCAACCTCAGCTACTAACGGATCCGAGCTTTCCCAAATAACTTCTGTATTGCCTATTTCAGAGGTAAAGGCCAAGGCCACTGTATCTTTTAGAGCAAGTGAGACTTCCGTTTGGTTTAAAGCAAGTTCAGGAAGCGTAATCTCCACATCACATGTCGTGGACATCTCTCCTGCGGTAGCCGTAATTATTGCGGTGCCAAAACCCACGGCGGCAACTGTACCACTTTCATCAATATTGGCCACTAAAGGGTCGGTACTTGTCCAAGATACCGTCTGATCTCCGATATCCGATGTAATTGCCAAGGATTCGCTGTTTCCCAGCTCCATTTGTAATTGGTTCTTGTTCAAGCTCAAGGTCTTGACGGTCTGAATTCCATCATCATCCTTTTTGCAGCTTACGACTAAAAAAGACATTAAAAAAAGTAATATGCCAACACGTAGCACCATCTTAGTTCGATACTTTACTAACACTAGTTTCATAATCAATAGATTTAATTAATAAACGTTTTTATTGTTCGCTATTTGGTCTGGGAGATTGGAAAGAGGTTAACAGATGTGATGTAAAAACAAGATGCCACAATGAAGAATCGATTGAACAGGTAAATGGCCCATAATTATACATGGAGTATAGAATAGGAAATCACGGAGTGTTTAGAACACAAATCCTATTGAATTTCAAAGAGAAAACTTACGATTATGTACTAAAAATATTATCTTTAAAATGCACGCAGTATACCTTTCCCCCAAATATGAGTAGTTCAAATGCCTAATTTGGCAGGAATACTCATATTAAATAATATGGTTTTAACTCCGGTACTTAGATACATTGCGTTTAAACTACTAAAATCCAATCCTATGAAAATAGCTCAGATCTTAAACTATCTAATCTTATTTTTATTAATCGCGGCAGTATCTTGCGATGATAAAATAAAAATAGAAGACGACGACGGAGATGGTATATCGAATGAAAAGGACCAGTGCCCGAATACCTTGGTGGGAGCAACAGTAAACGAATTTGGTTGTAATCTGAACCCTCAAACCGGGGATACAGACCAAGATGGTATTCCTGATGAAAGGGACGAATGTCCCAATACGCCCCTCTTAACGGAAGGTTTATCGGTCAATAACACGGGATGTTTAGAGAATACACAAATATCGCAGGATGAGCCGGCTGAACTAGTGGAAGTAGACAATCAAATGATCATTAGTGGCTTCTCTAAATACAATGAAGAACAAAAAAATGAAATAATAGAAGAACTAAAATCAGAATTTGGGGATAATCTCCAAACATGTTCCTGTGATGAAGACATTCTCCTATGGACCTTGGATAGTAATATTGATCTGGACAAAGCTATTGCCACAGCCAAGAGTAAAGGAGACGAAGGTCTAGATGGTGATAAAAACTATACATTTGGGCTGTATCAAGAGATATTCAACCGTGGTGTTGTACCTAATGATGTAATACAGCCCATCCTCGTTGAAGGTATGAGCGATTTGCCTGTAGTAGCCATTTTAGATTCGGGTCTTGACATTGAGCAACTTGGTTACGCTGGATTACAGCTAATGAATACAGAAAATATAAATGAGATAATCAATTGCACCGAAATTACTGATGCCTCCACAACCTCTGGCTTCGGATGGAACTTTGCGGATGGTAATGCAGACATGAGCACTGATGAAATTGCTCATGGTACCAATGTCACAAAGACTTTCATAAGTAGTCTTCAAGGTGCAGCACTAGATGAGTTCCAAATACTGCCCTTAAAGCTTTTCGACGAAAATGGTCGAAGTTCTTATTGGCACATGGTCTGTGCGTTCAGTTATTTGAGCAAAATATATGGGTTGGGTTACGATATTGCCCTCATAAACACCAGTTTTGGTGGTGCTTTGAGCACCCTTACTGATGATGACACAGAAGAGAGTGATGACTTATTAGTTCTAAAAGCCCTTATAGATTCACTTGACGAATCGCTAATTGTCTCATCTGCCGGAAATAATAAGAGCAACAACGACAATATTCCACACTTTCCTGGTAGCTATAATTCGAATATATGGTTTGATTCTCCATCCACTAATATCGTAGTGGTGGCCGGGCATGACAATAAAATTGAACCCAGCCTCTTCTCCGACGCTGATATTGGATCGAATTTTGGGGTCTCAACAGTAGATATTGCAGGTCAGTGGCATCATACAATACTTGAAATGGGGGAAACCCCTTGGGGAGACCCAGTTGACGGATTGATTTTAAAAGGAACCTCATTTAGTACTCCGATAATTGGAGCTCATCTATTACAACACTATTTAGAATTGGGTAAATCTGAAAAAGGGGTAGGTCTAAAGGATAATTTTATTTCTAATTATAGCCCGATTATATCTGCCACACCACTACAATCTCAGATAAAAGATGGGAATCTTATTAGGTAGGATTACTAAAAGTTAAGCAAATGATTTCTATGAGAGACATAGAGGCACTTCTTGTTTATAGAACGTATTTTGTATTTCTTTTTATGATTTTAACCTTCATGCCGGTGGGGCAAGCCCAATGTAACTCCTTAAGAAACTTAATTAATTCCAATCTAACCTCCTCCGAAAAAGGCAGTGCAATAGATTCCCTAATTAACAATTTAATCGATCAAAAAAGCGATAGTTTGGCAGATTGCTATCATGACTTAGGATATAGGTGGTATTATAAAAATTGGGTTGCCAATAAATCCACTTCAGATATTGAAAATGCAGTAAAATATACTAAAATGGCGATTAAGGTCAGAAAAGAAGCGGATAATTTTGACACCTTATCGTTGCGCCAATCAATGTACAACCTAGCTTTCTTCTTCAAGGCTGCCGGTGACATTTATAAATCAAAGCATGCTTACCGTGATATCATATCACTTTCATTGAATGATGAAAAAGAAAATTATGCCAAGAACCATCTCGGTCTAATATTGATAGGCATGGGCGATTTTAGTGAAGCACTAAATCTTTTTAAGGACGTAGTTCGGTTTTCAATCAAGAAAGAAGATATGTCAGAGCTTCTTTTACTAGCTTATATAAATATATCGGATTGCTATGCAGCTATGGGCTATATTGAAAATAAAGATAGCCTGGATCACTATGTCAAACTCGGCCAAAACCTTATTATGAAAAGAGGTATGGAAAGTACTTATAAAAGTGTACAATTAAAAATTCTCGAGGGCAACTTGAATTTAGAATTAGAGAGATATGATGAAGGCATTAAACTATATCAACAATTAATAAAATCAGAGTATGATGAAGAACAAATTCCTGAAATTGTATACAATAACCTAGGGTTTTGCCAATTAAGGGCCGGAGATACTTTAAATTCTAAAATTAGTTTGTTGAAATCCATTGAGTTAAATTCCAAATTCTCGTATCCCTATGAAAATCTTGGCGACCTTTCACTTAAAAGAAGGGAATTCAGAAAGGGAATGGCCTATTACCAAAAAGCTATTGACCTTGTTATCGGCCGTGAGGGAAATAAGACCCAAGGCCTACCTTCACCGGAAGAGTTGGAGTTTACCCAAGACAAGCTGTCATTACTCAACCACATGACTACGATGGCTAAAGGGTGGATTGAGTACTACAAAGCCGAAACCAAGAAGGATTACCTTATTAATGCCCTAGCCACATTTGAGAAGGCCGATCAACTGATTGATATCATCAAAAGTGAAAACACGGAGTTTAAATCAAAACTCTATTGGCGGGAACAAAGTGCAAAATTATATGTAAGGGCCATTGAGGTCAGCTATTTACTAAACAGGCCCGAAGAAGCCTATTATTTTATGGAACGTAATAAAGCGTTACTGCTATTGGAGGACCTGACCAACGAAGAGGCCAAGGAAATTGCCCGAATACCTGAACAAGAAGCCCAAAAGGAGTTTGAGCTAAAACGGGCCATTTTCTTATCAGAAAATAACCTGCAACAGCTATCCAATGAAATACCTCATGATTCTTTAACGGCAATCAAACATACTATTCGCTCTCAAAAATATGCCTATGAAAGGTTTTTGGACTCCCTTGAAAAAAATTATCCCCAATATGCCAAGTTTAAAAAAAAGATAGATTTTCTCGCCCTTGACGATTATAGAACTGAATACCTTACCGATAACAAGGCGTCGCTACATTATATTCTCAATGAGAAGGACGGTTATGGCCTATTGACCACCACGGACACTTTAGCCTTATTTCAGCTAGATTATATAAATCAACTCCATAAAGACCTTAAACAACTCAGAACGTATTTATCTTCGGGAATTTCGGATATTCATACGTTGAACACTATATCCAATAGGCTATTCAATATACTGATGCCTAAGGAGCTTTTTGATCATGTTAAGGGGAAACAACTCACCATTATCCCTGATTATACCCTGCAGCAGATTCCTTTCGAAACTTTGGTCACCAATAGCACTAATTTAGACTATCTTTTTAAACAGGTAGAAATCGGTTACGCCTATTCCATATCCTTAAATCATTTTAACCAAAATAATCGAAAGGAAACGTCGGCAAATTTGTTGGGGATTGCACCTATACATTTCACCCTTCTAAACCTGCCCGAATTATATTTCAGTAAGGATGAGGTTAGGAGTGTAGCCAGTATATTTCCTGGTCAAACCTTATTTAACGAAAAGGCATCCAAGTCAAATTTTATGGCTAATGCAGACCACCATAATATTCTTCATTTGGCCACACATGCCGATATCGGAGATGGCGAAAATCCTTGGGTAGCCTTCAGTGATTCAAAAATGTACCTAAAGGAGATTTATGCCATAAAGAACCATGCTGATATGGTCGTGCTTAGCGGATGCAATACTTCAAGTGGTGAAGTTATGAATGGCGAAGGTGTTATGAGTTTGGCCCGTGGTTTCTTTTATGCCGGCGCTAAAAGTGTTGTCTCTACGTTATGGCCTATAGCAGATGAGGCCGGTAAGGACATTCTTGTCAATTTTTACAATAATCTTAATCAGGGCCTCACCAAATCAACGGCCTTGCAAAAAGCCAAACTGGATTATTTGGCAAATACAAAGGAGGAAGAACTAAAACACCCCTACTACTGGGCCGGTTTTATAGTTTTAGGGGATAACTCGCCTGTCTCGAACAAACCCATTTCACCTTGGCTATTTACCGGGCTTGGACTATTAGGCATAGGAATTTTAGCATTCGGCTTTAAGAAAATTAGAGCTCTTCGAGCAGTTGCTTAGCTTCTTTGGCTTTATAAGTGTTCATTTCTACCACCTTTTTGAGAGCTTCTTTGGCCTTTTTGGTATCTTCTAACTGCAAATAGGCCATGGCCAAATACCAAGTGGATTTATCGGTAAGGGAATCATCGGTTTGCAAATGCTCTTGTAGTAAAGGAATTGCCTCTTCAGCCCTATTCAGTTGAATCAAGGCGTTAGCTTTGTAAAAAAGATAATAAGGTTCTTTGGCGGAGGTGTACAACGCTGTAAAAAGGGGTAAAGCTTCTTGATAATTGCCTTTAGAGTAGGCCAAAAAGGCCTGATTCTTTGCATCGTTCGTTTCTTCTCCGCGTGTTATGGGGTGGGTCACGTTCCGATAAGGAACAAAGTTTTCGGTAAACAAATCATGCGGGTTCGCAGTTTGGTTCGCCGTAAAGAAATAGGTTAGGCCGGCCAAAAGCGCGATAGAGGCGGCAACTAACCATTTTTTTGGGAAACTCTTCGTTTTTGGGGCTTCGCGATGGGCCTCGGTTTGTTCTTCGGTAGATGCGGTTCTTTGTTCCGCAACCCGCGCTTCGGTTTCAAAATCAGCTAGAATGTTCATAAAATTTTCGTCCTCCTCCGTGGTTATGGCCCGTCTAACATCCATTTGAAATTCAGCTTCGGCCCTGAAATCGGGATCACTTTTTAATAAGTCGTTGAATTCTTGCCATTCCGGTTCGTTCAGCTTGTCTTGTAGGTATTTTTCCAGCAACGTTTCTTTGTCCATAGTCCTATCTATTACATAGTTGTCTGAGAGTTTTTAAGCATCGGGACTTCTGGGCCTTTACAGTATTTTCATTCTTGTATTCGGCGTGCTTTGCAATCTCTTCGATACTTAGTCCGCGATAATAGAACATTGTTAACACCTGTCGACATTTTTCACCTAATTCTTTAAGGTACGTTCTAAGCAATAGTTGTTTTTCGGTCAGTGGTTGTTCGGTATCGATTTCAACTTCGGGAAGTTCTGCCTCCACAATGTGCAGTTGAGTCTCGTAGGGTATTTCCCTCTTTTTTGACTTCAATGCATCATAAATCTTAAATTTCCCGATAGCGAAAAGATAAGTTTTCATACTGCTGTCAATAGCGTTCAACTTTCCCTGGATCGCTCGCTTTCGAAGTGCCAAGAATGCTTCTTGATATACGTCCGCCAAGTCATCTTTATCGAGATTATACCTCCTGCCAAAATTCAGAAACTCAGCCCTATATCGATTATAAAGCGCTTTCAATTTCAACCTATCGTCCGATTGCAAGTCTTTTAGCGCAGTTTTATCCATACAAAGGCTTTTCGATGCTATGCTTATGCTAAATATATATTTAAAAAAGAGAATAAAAAAGTACTGGGACTTTCACGCTGTAGATTTATTTGTAATTGCGTAGCGCCTAGTCCATTTTCCCGAAACGGGAAAAGAAAGATTTAAAATACCCTAACTACTCAATTAGTTTCAGTCGTTATTATCGAGAAACTTCCAAAGGTTTCAGCGTATGGCCGAACATTAATGGTACTTGATTAGCCTTATCAAGTTTAATTGGTCTTGCCTTGTTCTATTATCCAAACAACCGTGAGGGCTACACCAGCTCTGTTTGCAAATTTTGTTTGTGTAACATTTACTTCTTTTCTTCGTGTCTTTACAAATTCGGATAATGATAAATATATCTAGGTATAAATTTTTATTTAATGTAGATGAATGCATAAAAACAAACTCCGCCCATGGGCCTACATTGTATTCCGGCCAAAGCGCATCTTTAAAAAAACTCTTGAACCCCATTCATTTTCTCCACTAAAAATGAATGAAGTTCGCTTGGCCCGTCTTGGGAGTATCCGTTACTAATATGATGTAGAGAGGTACCAAAACAGTGTAAAACAGTATGGATTTTACCTAGGAGATTGAATATCAATCCACTAACTGTTTTAAGCTTTCTTTTTGCATGAAAATGAATGAAGATATACACTATTATTCCTTACGTCTAAAACGGGCTTATATCATATTGAAAACGCGAAATAAAGGGATTTGCTAGATAGCTTGACTCCTGCCGATCTAGAGCAGTGCAATGCCTGAGATGCAAAAATTTTTAAACCTTCTCTTTTATTTTTATAGAGATATTTTAAATATGTTTTGAATGTTTAATATAATAGGTAACAAGTCCATTTTTGGGACAGTAGCGTTTCATAGATGTACCAACATGTCCCATTACTGTACTGGTGTTGTCCCAAAACTGTACTAGTGGGCCAATATGGCAAAACGGTTCTTTTTCTACCAAATCTTATTTTTTTTTCATAAAGGGTCTTTGTTGACTATGACTTTGTTGGAAGCAGAATTTTTTACTATGTCAGTAGTACTGTTTAAAACCTCTTTTGTCCTGGTAATTTTCGAATTGTAAAGTAGAAGGTTTCCTTTCATACTATTGTTTTTAGGAGTAGGAAGAAAAAGAAGAGCAAGAGGGTAACACGCTGACGCGGTGTTACGTTTACTATGTGTCTGGTAATCAGAAAATTAATTAGTGTTTGGGATTTTTACAGGAAGCAAATTTGCGTCAAATGGCCTGGGAACCCCTATAAAATGGGAAAAATTTGCGGCAAATCCATTTGGAGGAACTTTTTTAAGGAAGATTTTTCACGCATTTTTTAGGTAAGGCCTTAGTTGAAAAATACAAAATAATCGGACTCAAAAAAAAGGCCTAACACGTATTTGCCATAGCCCGTGCGCCCTATTTCGATTTTACTTGACGCTTATCTGCCGGAACGCTATAAAATCGAAACAGGATCCATGCGCAGGTTAGTTCTGGTGGATTTGGGACCTATAATTCGACGGATAATTCAACGGAACAGCCTTGGTAGGAAGAAAAGATATATTCCAACATGCTATTTTTAATAAATCCAATTCTTCTAATATTAGTCTAATGGTATTAGATAATATTTATAAAAATGTTGGATATCGTATCTAAATATCGGAATCTTTTGGCCAATATAGGTGCGTATATCGAAGACAGTAAATTCAAGAAAGAATATCTCATAGAGCGGTTGGGAATTTCAAGGGCCACATTTTACAATAAGGTAAAAAAGAAAAGTTTCACTACTGATGAAATGGTGGTGTTGAGTCCTATTCTTTTTCCCGAGGAAGCAAAGGCTTTCGAAATCAAGGAAGCACTTCGGGCCTGTAGAGAAGATAGCAAGGCCGGAAAAACCAGAAGTCATAAGGATGTCATGGCAGATGTTGGGAGCAAATTGAGATCATGAAGGTTGTTTGGACCCAGAAAGCCGAAAAGTCGTTCAATGGTATTGTTGACTACCTATTGGATGCATGGACCGCTGAAATCGCAATCAGTTTCTCTGATCTAGTGGACCATACGGAAAAACAAATAGTGAAAAACCCTAAAAGGTTCAAGGTATCGGAATATGACAAAATGAGTAGGGAGGCCTTGATTACAAAACACACAACAGTATTTTATAGAATTTTAAATAATTGCATTGAGATTGAATACTTTTGGGGGCAACTTTGATAATCCTTAGAAAATAAATGAATAGCTAAAGTTTGAATAAACAATTACCAAATTGATGAAGAATAAATTTGCCTATTGCTTTTTAGGTCTAATACTAGTGTTGATGGTAGGTTGCTCAAAGGATGAAGAATGCACCCGAATCGATAGAATTGGCGGCGGATTATTGCCCGAACAGGAAATTGAAGTTCCCTGCGATTTTCCGGAGCCGAAACCCTTAGGAACTATATTTAACCGATAAGGGCAATAAAACGATGGACTCGTACAAATCACACCATGGGCAAAGAGTTTGTTGTGAATTAGGAACTACCTAAATTGTCAATAAAGGATGTAAAAGTTCTCAACTTCTTCCTATCGACCTTATGCTCGATTCCGGCTAACCTGTCCTTCAAAACTACCATTTCCTTAATCGCCCTGTCCATGTTCCATATCAAAAAACCGGGGCTTTTGCCCCGGATTTCTGGCGTGGTGATTTTCCGCCTTTATTAGTCAAGCCCAAAGAGGTCCATTACCTCTTGATAGGACATTTTGTAGTAGTCCAGACTTTTCGCTGTGCTGCTCACCGAAGACGAAGGTATCACAATATACCTTGCTCGCCCTGCTGGCGGCACAGAACTTGTCTCCGCCCTGAAGTAAAGTCTAATTTGCCCAGGTTGAAAAGCGAAGTTTACCGTTGAGGTCGCTGTCCAAGACACAGGAAGCGGGTAAACATAGGTTCCAGATTCAAAATATACTAGAATGACCGAATCTTCCAAATCTTGGGCTGTTATATCTGTGACGGTTTCGTCGTGAGTGGCAAAAACTGAGGGGCTCGTCGACCAAGAAACATCAAACCAATCGGATGCAATGACATTGGCATTTCCGTCTTCCCCTGGCTCACCTTGAAGTCCTTGTTCGCCTTGGGGGCCTGCCACTCCTTGTTCACCTTGGGGTCCTTCAGGCCCCATGGGCCCCTCCGGACCTTCCTTATCACAGGAAATCAGGACAGTTGCAAGAGCAAAAAATAACAGCGTACATAATTTCATAGTTTTCATAATTAAAAGAATTTAATAGTTTAAGGATTCTGGCTCCTAGCGTGATTTACTAAGTTGGTTAACCAAGAACCGCCCGAGCACCAATTTTGGCTAGGTGTTTCGCTCGAAGCGACTGCTACAACATAAGGGCCGGGAATCCATTTTTTTATGACCTTTAAGTCGTAATTCCTGTTAAAAGTAAGATGCTACTTCTTTCGAAAGGTGTTTAAATGTATGAATTACAGTGTTCTGTGTGTGGTAGGATAAAAAGAGATTAAAATCAGGCTATATAGCACTTTTACATGCCAATCGTAAATGAATAAAAGTGTGAATGATTTAGGGATTTCTCTGAGTTCCTTTATCACCAATGATTTTTCTGTTTTACGTATGGTTTTTAAGGCTGAAAATAGTAAGTATGGGCTCCCAATTTTATCGAAGTAAATAGAGATTTAAGTTGTCATTCTAGCGAATGCCTTTTTTTGTCATTTTATTTTTCCCATGGGCTAGCACCTCCTTCAAAACCGCCATATCCTCGCTCACCTTCTTGCTCACAATCTTGGCATAGTGCTGGGTAGTCCGCAAATTTTTATGTCCTAACAGCTTGCCTACCGTTTCGATGGGCATTCCGTTGGAAAGCGTTACCGTAGTCGCAAAGGTATGGCGGGCCAGATGCGTGGTCAGGTTTTTGGTAATGCCGCAACGATCGGCGATTTCCTTGAGGTAGGCGTTGGATTTCTGGTTGCTCAAAACCGGAATGACGCATTCACCGTTTTGCACCTTGGGGTGGGTTTGGTACTTCTCCAAGATGTCCATAGCGGTTGGGAGTAGGGGAATGCCCAGTTTCGACCGCGTTTTTTGTCGCGCACTTTGTATCCACTGGCTGCCATCGATGTGGGGCACAATATTGTTGGGCGTCAACTTTTTTACATCGATATAGGCCAGACCGGTAAAGCAACAGAACACGAACATATCCCGCACGATATCCAACCGCGGCATACGGATGTCAAGGTTGACCATGGACTCTAGTTCCGCTTTGGTGAGGTATTCCCGTTCGACTGTTTTGAATTGTACTTTATAATTGTAAAATGGGTCCTTAGAAATCCATTCATGGGCAACGGCAAGTCGAATTATTTTCTTGAAGTTGTTGATATATTTTAAGGCGGAGTTATGATTACAATTCTTGGTCACCTTCAGAAAATATTCGAATCCTTTGATGAACTTGAGGTTCACATCTCGAACAGGAATATCAGAACGTCTATATTCACTTTTGACATATTCTTGAACATGTTTCTTGGTAGTATTGTAGCGTTTCCAAGTTCCCAAGGCAAAATCCTTTCCGATTAGCTTTTCCATTTCTGCATTGTGTTCTTCAAAAAGAACTACCAACATTTTAAGCTTGTCGCCATCATCAGCATAGGCACTTTTTAGGTCCAAAGCCGTAAAGGGTTTTTCCTCATCGATAAAGCGTTGGTGAATGCGATTGATCTTGCTTCGAACGGTGTCCAAATATTGATTCAACTGCACGGCCTTTGCGTCCGAACCTTTCATTTTTCCCAATCGGGCATGCCATTTTTCGGGCTCTATTTTACGTGAAATGCTCAATTCGCTTCGTTTGCCATTTACCGTCAATCGCAAGTATATCGGGACTTTCACCGATTTTTCAAGATGTTTACCTTTAATGTAAAAAAGCATTGAGAAAGAAGGGTTCATTTTGCTCACCGAATTGGTCACTTTTAAAGGTAAGAAAAACTGCGTAAACCTATTTGTTAATTAACATAATATCAGTTAATTACATGCCATTCGGTGAGTATTTTTTTGGGGTTAAAAATGCTCACCGAATAGGTCACCTAAAATACAGTTTCAAAACGATTCTTTTGGGTATGAAAAAAATAAAAACCCCTGATAATCATAAGATTAAGGGGTTTTTGAATCGTTTTGGTACTGTTTTAGTGGAGCCGGAGGGATTCGAACCCTCGTCCAAACAAGCAATTACAATGCTTTCTACATGCGTAGTTTCCGCTTGATTTTCGATGCACGCCTGACCGGAAACGGCCTAACGTACACTTAGCTTCTTAAGGTTTTGGTGGCAGCGCCGAAGCTACGCTGCCCTTGTGTTGACTTTTATGGTGCCCCATAATGAACCGCCGTCAACAAGGGCTGTTCAGGGACATCTCGCTTCTCCGTCTTACGGAGACGAGGCATAACCTTACTATAATTCGGGTTACGCGGCAAGAGCGTAATTAGATTCGCCAATTAAAAGTGTGAAGTATGATATTAACGAGCTGTACCCCAGCGCTCGGCATGCTTACATTGCCATTGGTCTCGCTGTCAAAACCAGTCGGCCCCTTCAATGAGGTTGAATCTCCCCAATGATTTTTTTCAAAGAACAATTTTTTGGGCGTTTCCCCCTATATGCCAAAGGCATATAGGGGGCCGGGCTATCCGCTTTTACGCCGACCCACCTTCGCGGGCCGGGGTAATCGCTACCATCCCTAACGCGGGCCTCCCGTCGTTGTAATGGAAGGAGGGCAAAGCTAATGAAAAGTTTGCTTACCCCCACAAAACCCAGTACATTTAGCACAAAGAGTGTGCCATGTCCCTTTCTATGCTGATAGGGTGCAATTGTGGCACCTCGAGTGTTAAAATCCTGTTCAACCACCGAGTATCCTCGGAATAAATTCATAAAGCAGCATGAAGTTTGGAATCATTCGCGAGCGCAAAAACCCGCCTGATCGACGGGTCGTACTATCCCCAGAAGCCTGCCATAAAGTTTTGCGCAAATTCAAAAAGGCCGAAATCATCGTCGAGTCCTCTCCTATACGTGTTTTTTCAGCTGCCGAGTACGAGGCGATAGGCGTTCCCGTATCCGACAATATGGAAACGTGTGATGTGTTACTGGGGGTCAAAGAAGTACCCATAGCGGCCTTGATACCTAACAAAAAGTATTTTTTCTTTTCCCATACCATTAAAAAACAACCATACAATCGCGATTTGTTGCAGGCCATTTTAGATAAAAACATCGAACTCTATGACCATGAGGTCATCACCGACCCCAATGGAGTACGTTTGGTCGCTTTCGGGCGGTACGCGGGTATCGTTGGGGCGTATAACGGGTTTCGGGCATATGGACTCAAATACAACCTTTTCACCCTGCCCAAAGCGGAAGAACTGCCCGATCAGCAGGCCCTGATCGATGCACTAAAGCGCATTCCGCTGCCCCACATCAAAATACTCCTGACCGGTAAGGGTAGGGTGGGCAACGGCGCCAAGGAAATGCTCGATGCCATGGCACTCAAAAAAGTGACAGTAGCCGATTATCTGGCCAAAGATTTTAACGAGCCCGTGTACTGCCAAACCGATATCGCCGAATACAACCTGCGCAAAGATGGGGTACGTGGTAATAAAGCGGATTTTTTTGCACACCCCGAGGAATACAAGTCCAATTTTTTTCGTTTTGCCAAGGTGACCGACTTTTATATTGCCGGCCATTTTTACGGACAAGGCGCTCCGTATCTGTATACCCGTGATGATGCCAAACACCCCGATTTTAAGATTCGCGTGGTCGCCGACGTGAGCTGTGATATTGACGGCCCTATAGGCTCTACGATCCGACCGTCAACCGTGGCCGATCCCATCTATGGGTATGACCCCGAGACCGAGACCGAAACCGATTTTAAAAAGGAAGATGCCATCGCCGTGATGGCGGTAGACAACCTCCCCTGTGAACTGCCACGCGATGCCAGTGAAGGCTTCGGAGAGGCCTTTGTCAGAAACGTAATTCCGGCATTCTTCAATGGGGATAAGGATGGTGTGCTCGAACGGGCGCAGATGACCAAAGACGGTCGCCTGACCGAACGTTATGCCTACTTACAGGACTACGTAGACGGTAAGGAGAATTAGCAAGTAGTGTCATTCCCGCGTAAGCGGGAATCCACTTATAGGAACTGAAGTAACGCTATTGTTGGATTCCGTATCCTTTACGGAAGGACACCGGCGATTTCATCTTGTTAGGCGATTATTGTCCTTCCTGCGGAAGCAGGAATCCACATGCAGGCACTATAACGATGAAACGACTGGATCCCGCATCAAGTGCGGGATGACATAAGCGGGTCCTCTCTCATTCCCGCGCAGGCGAGAATCCACTTGCAGGTGCGGAAGCGAAGTAATCACTGTATCCCGTATCAAGTGCGGGATGACAGCCTTAAAAGTAATGTTAGGTCTGGGAGTACTTTGTCATTCCTGCGGAAGCAGGAATCCACATACAGGCATTGGAACGATGAAACGACTGGATCCCGCATCGAGTGCGGGATGACACAAGTGGGTCCTCTCTCATTCCCGCGCAGGCGAGAATCCACTTGCAGGTGCGGAAGCGAAGTAATCACTGTATCCCGCATCAAGTGCGGGATGACAGCCTTAAAAGTAATGTGAGGTCTGGGAGTACTTTGTCCTTCCTGCGGAAGCAGGAATCCACATGCAGGCACTGGAACGATGAAACGACTGTATTCCGCATCAAGTGCGGGATGACAGAATCGTTTGTGAATGTCATTCCTGCGAAAGCGGGAGCCCACAATGGGGTAGGGCGGTGAATACAATGATCCTATTCCCATACAACATGCGATGACCCAAATATTACTTGAATATTACTTGGTTATGCTGTAATCGATGCCCAAGTCATTATTCCGAACTTCTGCTAATTTTCCCGCCAATGCCTTTTGAAAACGCTCGACTACCGCGGCATAATTCGAATCATGGGCCAAGTTGGTGAACTGCAACGAATCGTGGCGCATATCGAAAAGTTCCATGCCCGCACCGGCATCTTCGTCATACTGAATGTAGGCCCATTGGTCGGTGCGCAAGAGAAATGTTTTTCCACCTTGGGAAACCGAAAAGGCGGTATCCCGCACGGAATGAGACGGGTCTTCCAAGGTCTTGACTAGAGATTTTCCTTGAATATGTTTAGAATAGGGTAATCCTGCCAACTCCGCTACGGTCGGATAGAGATCGATCAGTTCGGCAAACGAGTGGCATACCGCCGGCTTTTCCCCAGGTACTTTGATCAACAAGGGTACTTTTGCCGATTCTTCGTGCAAACTGACCTTCATCCAAAAATCATGTTCATCAAGATGGAATCCATGGTCTGAAGTAAAAATAACGATGGTATTATCCTCTAATCCTTCCGTTTTTAAAGCGTTGAGTACCTTCCCTACCTGCGCATCCATATAGGAGACCGAGGCATAATACCCGGCCAGAGCCTTTTTCTGCTGCGCAATGCTCATTTGGCCGTTTCGCGAAGTGACGTAATTGATACCCCTTTCTGGAATATCGTCCCAGTCCCACGATAGTTTGGGGGGCAATTGCATGTGTTCAAAAGGGTAGGGCTCGAAATAGCGTTTTGGAGCAACAAAGGGTACATGAGGTCGTACAAAACCTACGGCCAAAAAGAAGGGTTCATTTTTGTGCTTTTGTAACAACTCCACAGCTTTTTGAGCCGTCTTGCCATCGGAATGCACCAAGTCATCGCCATCGGCCTTTACGATGGTCATCACATTGCCTCCCTTGATCGGAAGGTCACCATTGGGGTTGCCCTGCACGAGTTCTCCTTCCCCTGGAGCCTTCCATTCAGGCCCCTGACTGTTAAAACGCTCTGTCCACGAAGCGGCATCATCGGTGCCGTTGGAGCCCGTTTCGATATCAATGGGCACGCCCATATGGAAGATCTTGCTGACACGCGCCGTATAGTACCCGCTTTCTTTGAAGAGCTGAGGCCAAGTCTTACGATCGGGCCCAATATTTTCACGACCGCTGACATAGCCATACGTAGTGGTAGCATTAGGATAATACCCCGACAAAAAAGAAGCCCGAGATGGTCCACAAACAGGATACTGGCAATAGGCTCTCGTAAAACGGACTGCTTCGGAGGCCAGTTCATCTATATTCGGGGTCGTACCTGCGACCTTACCATAGCAAGAAACCGCAGTAGAGGTGAGGTCATCGGCAATGATGAAAAGTACGTTGGGTCGCTCTGCAGACTGTGCACAAAGTCCAAAGGCAGATGCCCATATCACGAGTACCGTTAGAAGTTTCATACTGTACTGCATTTAATCAACGGTAATGTCCCAAGTAATGATGGGTTGGGTTTTGGGGGCCATGAAACAGCCGATGGCTTTTAATTGAAGGGCAATGCTTGGTTTGACCTCGTCAGTCTTTATTTTTAGGGTCTTGGTTGTTCCGGCAGGTATGTCGAAGACCGGCGAACTGCTGTAGAAAGTATACTTCATTTCATTTTCAAAAAGCAGGTCACTGCTCGATATGTTTTTGAGTTCGATTTCAAGTATTTGTGTCTTTCCGATGTATTCGGCCTTTACGACCTCGACACTCGCCTTAAGCAACGGTTTCAGAAATTCTTCCTTGCCGACCAACAAATCGTTGAAGACGGCCACGGTACGGCCTGCAAATAGAGCTTCTTGAAGGCTTTCTATACTTTTCTCCTTAGCAAAGACCAAGGTAATAGGCCGGTTATGGCCTTTTTCGGTATAATCCCAATCGATAAGGCCGTGTATATCACTAGTGCCCATAATAGTAAGGTTTTGTTCCAAGGCGAGTGCAAGCGATTCTTCTGCATAATCCCCGGTATTAATGACTTCGATACCGTGAAGCTCCCCATTTTTAATCCTTGCCTTTTGAAAATCACTTAATATTGGTTTTCCTTGTGGGTTTTGGGCATACCAGGCGGGGTGGTTCCAAAACACGAAGGCATTTTGTTTCTTGGCTTCGGAAAAGGCCGTTTCGGGCTTGTCCGCTACAAGTTTGTTCGCGTCGGATATAAATACGGCATTATTGTGGCCGACAGGGGCGGATCTGGTGATTTCGGAACCATGTACAATCATGAGTCCGTGTTCTTCCGCTTCTTTCATGGCCTTTACCAACTCGAACGAGCGGTTACGATCGGGGTGTGGTATATCTTCGGCATGGGGCTGGTATTCCAAATGCTCTGTCAATGAAATGGCATCAAGGTTTTCGCGAAGAGCTTCTTGCACCCTAATAGTGGGCCATACGTTACCATCGGAAAATACGGTGTGCATATGTAGATCGACTTTTAAGGTCTTATACCCCTCGATGTCGGGGAAGGTCATGGGTTGAGCCCCCATATGGGAGTGGTCTTGAGCCTGAATTAAGCTCGTTGCGAAAAGGGCGATACCGAGTACATGTACTAACTTCATTATAAATAGTTTTTCGGATGTAGGAATTAGGTCATCCGAAAAATACGCATTTTAGAGAAGTTATGGGTGTCAAAAAGTTAAATCATTTTTTGAAACGCCGAAGAGTAACTGCCGGTCGGTGCCTTTGGTTGGATTGAAAGAACAGGAATAAAATCCACATAAACCCACCGAAAGCAAAGGTCATCGCCCATACGTTCGGTTCGAATAGGCTCAGTGTAATTTTTTCGAAAAGTGCCAAAGGTTTCGTCAATACGTCCCAAGAATTAAACCGGAGGAAACGGCCCAAATAGATGCCATAGCCGCTTAACAAACAGGATAGAAAGATAATCAAGGCCGTAGCCTGTCTTGAAAAGTGACGTCTAAGCAGTTGTTTCATATCCATAAGGGAGAGCAGTCCGAGCAGTAGTCCGTTGGCGGCAAAGACAAATACCATAAAAAGATCTAACCATACCAAGTGCGAGTATTCACTATGAAGATGGATCAGGTCGGTGATGATATACGGACTGTTCGGCAAGAATAGTAGCCAAGTGGCAAAGTAGGCTGCAAAACGGAACCTCTTTTTTGTGGATAACGGATAGGTGCGTAACATGATTTGGGTGATCATGTAGGGTAGTGCCGCCAGAAAAAGGTTCCAGGCCAAAAACCAGTAAAAGATACTATGGGCAATTTTACTTCGAAGAATCAATAGTAGTACTGCAAAACCAATGGAAAGCATCAGGTTCAGATGCCGGTTGTCTAATTTGAACAACATTGTTTTCATCTGTATATCATTTTATGGCGTTCGGTGTAGGGGTAGGACATTGCCAAGACGGCTTGAAATGTCTTGGTCCTCATCACGCCAAGATGGAGTAAAACTACAACGATTTTAGTTTTGGGATGTTGTTTCCCAAAAGCACAATATCAATATACTTCGTTCGCCTAATTGATCAAGGATACACCTAGACCCACAGTGGTCTGGCGATGGTTGTAATCGATCAGACTTTCTCCATAGCCTTCAAAGACTTGAACGTGTCCGCTAAAGTTTTTGACGATCGGAAAGGACCAACTGAACAGCAAACTGCCCCTGCTTTTGTCTCCAAAACGCAATGAATGCCTGCCGATGGCAGAAAAACGTTGCTGGCCCCAATCATAGGTGAGCGAGAGTTCACCTCGACCTACAAAATCCGATATGTCAGGATTATCGTCTATCTTGTTGCCCAACCGGAACCAAGGTTTAAACATCACTTGCCAGTCGTTTCGTTCGAAGCCTACATGAAAGACCATACGGTTCCAACTTCTGGAAACGGGATCCGATTGTCCGTTCGATTCGTGAACCAATGCCACTCCGACCATCTTTCCCGTGAAACCCAAAATCGAAAAGTCCACCGGAAAATTAAGAATGAGCTCGGGCTCATAGTTCAATTCCCGAAAAGGCCTCGATTCTTTTTTATTATAGATTTGCCAAAACGCTTTTTGTGTATAGGCCGCCCAAAGATCGCCTTTGCCCCAAAATACGTTATGGAAAATCTTGGTTTTAAGACTTACTTGAAATTTGGCCTCAATAGGGTCAAGATCCATGGGTTCGGGTAGGCTGTTCTCCAAATTTTCACTTTGGGGATCTTTATTGGTATCCGTGGAAAATTTGCCCAACGTAAAATAAATGGGTTTGTACGAAGAAATCAGAAACGTACCCCGATGATGTTCGTCGTCTAGTTCCCATAATTCCGAAAGGCTTTTACTGTTCTTGAACACCCAATCTTTTTCAATATTGTTCTGTCCTGACACGCGGGTAAGGCATAACATGGCCATTAACAAAACAATGACTAGGGACATAATCGATAAGGACCGCAAATGCATCATGCAAAATTCATTTTCCCCATTCAGCGCAAAAATATACATTTGAAAAGCGCGAGGCCGCCCCTTATAGAGATTTAGGATAACTTTATTACTCCATGAATCCTGCAGAAGACTACATACTTTCAAGAGAAGAACCCTTCCGAGGAATTCTACTTCATTTGCAATCGGTCATTGAGCGTACCGTTCCCTTGGTGGAATTGAAGTTCAAATACCGTATTCCGTTCTATTATGTGGAAGGAAGGCCTTTTTGTTACCTGAACCAAAGTAAGGGCTACGTCGATGTCGGTTTTTGGAATGCCGCCCATCTTCCTCGCCATTTACAACTTATGGTGACAACGGGTAGAAAGGCGATGCGTTCCCTGCGCTATTCTCATCTGGAGGAAATCGATGATACTGTTCTAAGGGAGGTGCTCGAAGACGCCTTTAGCGTGCGACATGAAAAATTCTACAAGTAGTACACAAGCCACTGGCGATCTTAAAAAGGTACAGCGCTGAACGTTCTATTCGATCCATCCGTTTTCTTTGTAGAGTCTTATATAGCTGTTGCTCAGGTCATCACTGTCTTTATATTGCTCTCGAAGCCTTTCTAATTTGTCTTTCAAAGTAGCTACTGTCTCGGCATATGCCGGATCATTGTAAACGTTATTGATTTCCTGTGGATCGTTTTGTAGGTCATATAATTCCCATTCATCCACATCATAATAAAAATGAATCAGTTTATATCCTTTGGTGGCAATGCCATAGTGTCGCTTTACCGCATGTTCCCCCGGATACTCGTAATAGTGATAATACACGGCATCGCGATCCCATTTTTCCTTTTCACCTTTCAAAAGGGGCACAAGGCTTTCGCCTTGCATATCGTCGGGGGATACGATACCGGCCACCTCTAAAAACGTTTGGGCAAAATCGAGGTTTTGTACCATTTCGTCTTCGGTCGTATGTGGCGTAATCACATTGGGCCATTTGATCAGAAGGGGTGTTTTGAACGATTCGTTGTACATAAACCGTTTATCGAACCAGCCGTGCTCCCCGAGATAAAATCCTTGGTCGGAGGTGTAGACCACCATGGTATTGTCGGCGAGGTTATGGTCTTCTAAATAATCGAGCAATCGGCCCACATTTTCGTCCACGGCGGCGATACTGGCCAAATAGTCTTGCATGTAGCGCTGGTATTTCCAAACGGTCAGGGTAGAGTCGTTCATAGATGGGAAGCGCTTGGCAAAATCTTCGGCTATCGGGTCGTAAATACTATCCCAAACGGCCCGTTGTTCTGGGGTGAGCCTACCAATGCGATTGCCTATTTGGTTCCAGTTTTTGATCTCCAAGAGGGCGGCTATGCTATCGGGTATTTTTAGGTCGTATGAAAGTTGCATGTGTTTGAGAATGCCCATTTCAGCAGTTTTAGCGGCTGTTCCCCTATTGTCGTACTCATCGAAGAGTGTTTCCGGTAAAGGATATGATTTTTTAGTGAACTCCTTAAAATGTCGGGGTGCTGGCATCCAAGTACGATGGGGTGCTTTGTGCAAGTACATCAACATAAAAGGCTTCGCGGTATCACGTCGTTTTTCCATCCAATCCAAGGTAAGATCGGTAATGATGTCCGTCGTATAGCCTGTAATGGTGGTGTCTCCCGTATTGGTATAAAAGAAGGGGTTATAATAGGTGCCCTGCCCTCTTAGTATCTTGAATTCGTCCACCCCTTTAGGATTGTTCCCAAAGTGTAATTTTCCGAACATGGCGGTCTGGTACCCCGCTTTTTGCAGCAGTTGCGGAAAGGTAACATTGGTGGTATCGAAGGGCATACGGTTGTCGATTTTGCCATTGAGGTGCGAATGCTTCCCGGTCAGGATGACGGCCCTTGAAGGGGCGCAAATCGAGTTGGTCACGCTGGCATTTGTAAATAGCATGCCCTCATTGGCAATGCGGTCGATATTTGGGGTCTTGATCAATTTATCGCTATACGCACTGATGGCCTGATAGGCATGGTCATCCGACATGATGAACACAATGTTCGGTTTTTTGGTATTGGTCGGCTTCTTCGATTTTTCGGAACACGAGACTAACAGTATGCCTGCAATGAAAAGACCGAGCAAAGTTGTTTTTGTTCTCATTTGTTTAGCGTATAATTAAGTAGAACTTCATTGAATTTTCGAAGGGTAGGTTGTACAGGTTCGGGAACGGCATGGAGGCTCAAGGGGTTATTTTCCAGTGGATCTTGCGTAAGGTTATAAATTTCTCCGTTCCCGTACAATTTCCATTCGGTGTTTTGCACATAGTCCCGGGCTTTGAATTTTCCCCATCGGGGTGCGTAATGGCAGTAGATCCATTCTCGAACGTCCGCTGCCTTTCCTAAAAGCTGCGGATAGAAGCTTCTGCCATCCGTTAAAAAATTAGATGGCAATGGGGTTCGGGCGATTTCCAAGAGACTAGGTAGAAAATCGGTAAAGTCGATTAGGTTATTATTGACGCTTTGGGGTCGTATGGTCCCTGGCCAATTGGCTATAAAGGGTACTTGGGTTCCTGCCGTGGTCGTATGCCCCTTGTCTCCACGAAGGGGTCGACCGTTTACTAATGAAGTGACGTCCCTGTCCGTGCCGTTATCCCCGATAAACAGGATCAGGGTATTTTCACGAATCCCTAAAGCTTCCGTTTTTTTTACGATACGTCCTACCAATTGATCCATATAATGTACCATTTCGCCAAAATACTTGGGATCGTTGGTTTTCGATTCGGCCTCAAAAGCTTTAAATTCGGGGTTGTTCGGGGTGGGCACAAAAGGATCATGGGTCAACACCATAGGGTAATAGATGAACATCGGCTCATCGACATGTGACTCCATAAAATTCTCGATATACTCCGTAAAGATATCCGGACCGTATTCTCCAGGGAACTTGACCGTACCTTTTTCCGCAATCCGTAGTAGGGGATCTTTATAGCGCTTTCCCCGTTGATCGACCTGCCATAGGCAATATGAATCAAAACCGTGTTGCTCGGGCCTTGAACCTATCTTGCCCCCAGCCAATTCTTGTTGACGCGCGTTGCCCAATAACTGCCATTTTCCAGCAATACAGGTTTGGTATTCAGAGGCTTTCATCAAATGTCCGAAGGTGGTCTCTTGAGGGTCTAGCAGACCGAAGCCTATATAATTACGTTGATTGTACTTTCCGGTCATTAATTGTACCCTTGATGGGGTACATAGGGGGGTGGAATAGCACTGATTAAATCGCATACCCTCTCGGGCCAAGGCATCGAGGTTTGGGGTGCTATAGCTGTTGCTGCCATAAATGCTTAAGGCTTCTTGCCCAAGATCGTCGGCCATAATAAGGATGATATTGGGTTGTCTTTGAAGGGGTGTCCCAGTTCTCTGGGTTTCGAGACCTATTAAAAAGAAAGAGAGAATTGAGAATATAACAACGGGCGTATTCATACGGATCCAAGGTTTAGTCGAATCCAATGATACTAAAAATATAGGTAATATCTTTTATTTCCTAGACCGTTCGCCATCTTTTTCTAGTACGACCAAAGAATTCCGCTGAATGTCGGTCACGTGTTCGAATACTTTTTTAAGCGGTTCGTAATCATCCGCCAAAATATGGCTTTTGTTCAAAGCCAGTTTAAAAAGAATACTAATTTGACCGGGCATTTGTTGGTTATAAAATTCTAAGGTGACTATTTTATCGCCCATATGAACTACTTGTTTCTCTGGTAGTTCGGCCACGTTGTAGCCCTCTGGAATTACCATTGACAGCTGGTATTTATACATTCTACCGTAACCAAGATCTACTGGATAATTTCGCTTTTCTAGCTTAAAGGGGTTTTCCTTAAAAAATAGCACAAAGAATGGATTGATATATACCCTGTTTCCTTGAAGTATATTGTCAACTTCAAAGCTGAAACGCTCAGAAGCCCTACGTTCATCGCTTCTCTCTTCATAAAACTCATGGGAAATGATGGTATAGTCATCGCCAATGGATTGTTCCATTTGTTCAATATAGGCCTGGGGGCTGAGGCTTTTCAAATTTTTATGGGTTTCAATGGCTTCATAGCCTTGAGTAACGACATCAAGTACGCCTAAGGCCTTGCCTTTTTCCACATCGAACTTAACATTGGCGCGTACGAAATAGCTATTCTCGTTTTCCGGTTGAATATTGAACCAATAACTATCCTCTTTAAAGTCCATCACTCGGCCATAATGGTTCAACGCACGAAAGGGGAGCATACCGAACGGCATAAATTTGTCGGTGGCATCAAGAAGGTAGGTTTTTCCATCGATCTCTACTTTTGCAATGGCATAATTGAAATCGGACATTACGGGATGGTTCCTTTTTGGAAGACCGGATTCCCTAGTGGAAATCAGCATCAGATTGGTTTTAATGTCACCGGCGTTCAACAGATTGATCAATGACATATTAATTTCACTGGCGCTTCCTTTTCGTTCTTCAAATGCCTCTTTTACTCGGGCTTTTCCGTAGACTCCATACTGCCCGTCCCAAGTGTAATGATTGCGAATAAATGAATAGATGTTCTTCGCACGGATCAAGGGATCTTGATGAACCAATAGGCTGCCACGGACATTTTTCTCAAAAAAAACGTTTTTGGTAAGCTGCCTCCCGATATCCTGGTCTGTTCTGAATTCTTCATCGACATCTTTCCAGCTTTTGGTGTATTTGTCGGTAACACCGTCTAGACGATGGTGCTCGGAGAGTTCGAAGTCAAGGCGCGAAATGTAGTTTTTCTCCGAAAGCATAAATTGTTTTGCCGCCTTGAAAGCCGGAATGCCCCTCATGGCGTATTTGAGTACTTCACAATCGGCGTCCTTTGGATAACCGGCTATATGAAAACATTGCTTTTGAATCTTTGCCTCATTGAGGTCTAGTTTGAGGTTTCCGGTCAATGTTCTGTTATATCGATAATTCCCGGGAATCTTGGCATTGAACTCACTATATATTTTAGGAATTTCCGACTGAAAGGCCCATCCGTTAAAATTGAAAACAAACGGTGAGATCATCTTGTAGTTATATTCAAGAATACTTCCTTGTGTTGCCTTTGGAAAGGTAAACGATTCTATAGATTTGTAATCGCTAACGTCCTTAGTAAAGATTTCCGATGGTAATACCCTATACTGTGTGCCGTCAACATGGGTAATTGCTTGTAGTTTTTTTATTTTCTCTACAGAAGAACCATTTTTATAGAGGGGTATTGAAATCGTTGCATAATCTAGGCCCAGTTCGTCTAGAACCTTAATCTTCGTATGATATTCTTTAACTAAATATATGCGACGATTGATTACCTCGAAATAATTGTCGCCTCGTTCATAAAGCACTACCGCATGCGCCAAGGTATCTTGTTCATAGGTGGACAGGTTTTTTTCAGCTGTGGTGAGCGTTCCAAATGCCACTTTCTGCTGTGAATAACCCATCATGTTGGTAAGAACCAATACTACAGCAAAAAGGAAATCGATAGTTCGGAAAGACATGGGCGAAAATTAATAATTGCCCTATACTAACAATTTTTCCTTGCTTTTATTGCAAATTATTCACCGTTTCCCTTAGGGCGGTGAGGTGGGTCAAAAGGCGTTCCAAATGGTCGAGGTGTAACATATTGGCACCATCACTTTTAGCTTGGGCCGGATCGAAATGGGTTTCCATAAAAATACCGTCGACTCCGGCCGCTATACCTGCACGGGCCATGGTATTGATCAGTTCAGGGCGGCCACCGGTAACTCCGGAAGCCTGATTCGGTTGCTGCAAGGAATGAGTGACATCAAGCACCACCGGGGCATATTGTTTCATGGTAGGTATCCCCCGAAAATCGACAACCATATCTTGATAGCCGAACATCGTGCCACGGTCGGTAATCCAAACCCGATCATTACCCGAATCGGTGACCTTGGTCACGGCATGTTTCATACTTTCCGGTGACATGAACTGTCCCTTTTTGAGATTGACGACTTTTCCAGTTTTGGCCGCTGCCACGATCAAGTCGGTCTGTCGTACCAAAAAAGCCGGAATTTGGAGTACATCGACATATTCCGCGGCCATATCGGCATCCGATTCTTGATGAATATCGGTGATGGTAGGCACTTTAAAGGTTTCCGATACCTTTCGAAGTATTTTCAAAGCCTTTATATCGCCGATTCCTGTAAACGAATCCACTCGGCTACGGTTCGCCTTTTTAAAGCTACCCTTAAATACATAGGGGATTTTTAACCTATCGGTGACATTAACTATTTTCTCCGCGATACGAAGGGCCATTTCTTCACCTTCGATAGCGCAAGGTCCTGAGAGTAAAAAGAAATTCTTGCTATCCGTATGTTTGATTTGAGGTATGACAGTTACATCCATTTCTTAAAATTTTTACAAAGATAGCACTTAAGCGCGGCATACTTTTTAGATTTAAAATGATTAAGCGAGCATTATGCACAAAAAGTTTTTAAGCCTGACCCTACTGGCACTTTGCTGTAGCTTGTATGTGCTGCGGGCACAGCGAACGGAAAAGGGCAACACCTTCGATCTGATCGACCTTGAACGGCATCAGGTTTCTTTCAACCTTTTAATGCCGAGTCTTCAGTACGAAATTGGTATCGCGCGCAATGTAAGTGCCTCGGCCATTGTGGGACTAGGTTTGGCAACCCCACAGGAAGGCTATTCGCTAGCGCCAATATACAATGTGAAAGCCCGATTTTATCACAATTTTGAACGCAGGAAGGCACTGAACAAAAACGTAGCCGGCAATTCCGGTAATTATATTGCGGCTTCGTACACCCATTTTTTTACCGAATGGGAGCTCTTGGGAAATATGAATACCGGGGACAGTTCCCTCGATTTTATTGGAGCGGCCTATGGCTTACAACGCACTTTTGGGAACGGTATAAATTTTTCTGTGGAAGCAGGTGGCGGTTGGTACAGACGCCATGACTTCAACTTGGGTATGGGACCCGTCATCGGTTTTTCATTAGGATGGACGCCCACCAAGCGAAAATCCCGGAAACCAAGATTTGATTGAACCAAAAGGGGGCCGAACTAGTTTTGAAATGTGAGCCAAGCCTCGGCACAAGTGGCGTCAGGCAACCAGCTTGCCCTACTCATGTTTCCGGGATAATCGGAATAGGGAAAAACCTCAGTACCCGTAAAATTGCCCAACCAGCCCGAATCTTCGGAAATGGGGAGTAGTCCGTTTTGGCCGGTCGAAATCCTTTTCTTTAAAATGGCCGAGAAAAAAACTTTGGCCAATGCGTCGGAGTTTTCCAGACTACTGAAATGCGTAGCCTGGGGTTCGATGGCAAAACTCCATAATCCACCTTCGCTTCTTTTGTCCAGAGCTATTTCCCTGAGGTATTCATTTCTTTGGTCGCCTTCCATCTCCCCGGAAAGAATAAGTCCGGGAACTGCCAAATTCTTAGGGGTTGCTTCTAATTGGCCCCCTCTGATACTGACAACGCCTACCACTTTGTTGGGCATGAAAACAGAAAAATTGTAGCTAAAATTCCCTCCGGCCGAATAGCCCCTCATGAGCAGAGGTAATTTGGAAATTGGGAGGATTCCTTGTGCTTCGGCAATCTTTTTGAGGGCATCGATCAATGCCTGTCCGCTCCCGCTCCCGGCAAGGGCATAGTTACTGGTTCCATTGAGTGATTTTAAATTGACACCCAAAAGTGCCAACCTCTCTTTTTGTGCAAACGCCTGCCATTCCGACGATTTCGTCAAACCAAGAGCGCTGCCATTATGATTGGTCAAAAGAACCAAAGTGGCACGTAGATCGTTGGTTTCTTTAGGAACCCATAGTCTAAATTCTGCGATATCGAAATTATTGTAAGGTGCTTCTGGAAATACGCGAAAAGTCCAATCGTCGATAAACTCACCGATGGGCCTTTCCGATTCCCCATGCGGTTCTTCATCCGAACAACCAATGCATAAGACTAGCAAGGGTAAAGCCAGTAAGAACCTATATTTATTCTTTTTTTCGATAAAAGGCTGTTTTACTCAAAGATACCTTGTTTATTTTATCCCGCAATTTTGACACTAGAGCAGATCAATGATAACGCTTTTGGCTGAATGTGCTCAAAATCAGTATGATAAAAATAACATAAGTTTGTGTTTCGGTGCAGAAATAAGCAGTATCTTTGCGCGCTCAAAAGGGAAGGCCTGCATAAAATAAGGAATATGAACACCACAAAGAATATTGCGATCATCGCTCACGTAGACCATGGTAAGACTACCTTGGTCGATAAGATCATGTACTATTGCCAATTGTTTCGTGACAACGAAAACACGGGAGACCTCATATTGGATAATAATGATTTGGAACGCGAGCGGGGTATCACGATTACTTCAAAGAATGTTTCCGTAGTCTATAAAGACACCAAGATCAATATCATCGATACCCCGGGTCACGCCGATTTTGGGGGCGAGGTCGAACGTGTGCTGAACATGGCCGATGGGGTTCTCTTGCTTGTCGACGCTTTTGAAGGTCCGATGCCCCAAACTCGGTTTGTACTGCAAAAGGCCATTGACCTCGGATTAAAACCTTGCGTGGTTATCAATAAGGTCGATAAGGAAAATTGTACTCCCGAAGAAGTACATGAAAAGGTTTTCGACCTGATGTTCGAATTGGGGGCGGAAGAGTGGCAACTCGATTTCCCTGTCGTGTATGGCTCTGCGAAACACAATTGGATGAGCGAAGATTGGCAGAAGCAAACCGATTCTATCGAACCATTATTGGATATGGTTATTGATCATATTCCCACCTTCAAACCTGAGGAGGGCAATACCCAAATGTTGATTACTTCATTGGATTATTCTTCGTTTACAGGAAGAATTGCCATAGGTAGATTGCAACGGGGTAGTCTTAAGGAGGGGCAGCAGATTTCATTGGTCAAACGCGATGGAACGGTAGTAAAATCAAAAATCAAGGAGCTTTTTACTTTCGAAGGTCTTGGCCGAATCAAAGTTAAGGAAGTGGTAACGGGAGACATCTGTGCCATCGTTGGCTTGGAAGGCTTTGAAATCGGGGATACCATTGCCGATTATGAAAATCCGCAGGGGTTGAAGACTATAGCCATCGACGAGCCTACGATGAGTATGTTGTTTACGATCAATGATAGTCCGTTTTTCGGTCAGGATGGTAAGTTCGTGACCTCGCGACATATTAAGGAACGTCTGGAACGTGAACTTGAAAAGAATCTGGCCCTGCGTGTGAACGAAACCGATAGTGCGGATAAATTTCTGGTTTTTGGCCGTGGGGTTCTACATCTCTCGGTATTGATCGAAACTATGCGTAGAGAAGGATACGAACTACAAATAGGACAGCCTCAGGTCATTATCAAAGAAATTGACGGTGTGAAATGTGAGCCGATCGAATCTTTGACCATCGATTTGCCCGAGGAAGTTTCCGGTAAGGCAGTTGAGATGGTTTCTATCCGTAAGGGAGAAATGACGAGTATGGAGGCTAAAGGGGATCGCATGGTTTGTGAATTTTTGATTCCATCCAGGGGTATTATAGGCTTGCGAAATCAATTGTTGACCGCGACTGCAGGGGAGGCAATCATGGCGCACCGCTTTTTGGAGTATCAACCGATGAAAGGTGATATTCCCCAGCGTCAGAACGGATCGCTGGTTTCCATGGAGAACGGTAAAGCCATACCTTATTCTATCGATAAACTTCAGGATCGCGGTAAATTTTTCGTAGATCCGGGAGAGGATATCTATGAGGGTCAGGTCATCGGTGAGAATTCACGAGGAGATGATATGACCATCAATATTACCAAGACCAAAAAGCTTTCCAATGTACGTTCGGCCGGGGCCGATGACAAGGCAAAGATTGTACCGGCGATCAAATTCTCTCTGGAAGAGGCATTGGAGTACATTCAGAAAGATGAATATGTCGAGGTAACCCCGAAACATCTACGCTTACGAAAGATTTATTTGAAGGAAGTAGACCGCAAAAGGAATAAGATTGCTTGACCTTGCCATCCCTTTTTCATACTGTACTTCATAAAGGTAATAAGTTAGGAGCGGTCTACCGTAAATTTTCTCGCTTCCTCTTATCTGTTTCTTGGTAAATCCTCAAAATTGAGCCGCAAATATTACTGCTTTTGTAATTCTTGGTTTCTTATCATTTTTTTAGTTTTTGGAACACAGGAATAATCATACCTTAACGTCAAAAGATCTATCTCTTAATTTATTTTGGATATGCGACTAGCAGGTAAAAAAGTACTTATTACAGGAGGTTCGCGGGGTATTGGAAAATGTATGATCGCCGAACTGATACAACATGGAGTGAAACACTTTGGCGTTATCGCAAGGGACAAGTCAAACCTCAAAGAATTGCGCACCACTTTTGAAGGGGTGGAATTTGTTCTCGTTCGTGGAGATGTAGCTGATATCAACGTTTTACGTGAAGCGGCCTCTAAAGTTGAAGATAAATGGGGCAGTTTGGATATTTTGATCAACAACGCCGGAATCGTATCCGCAGGTGCGATTGAGGATACTTCCGACGAAGAAATTTATGATCAAGTGGCAGTAAACCTAACAGCCGTTCTTTTCCTTACCAAATACTGCCTTCCTTTATTAAAGGCTTCTGAGGAGGCCTATATTTTGAACGTTTCATCCGGCCTAGGTTTGATAGGTATGCCTTTCTATGCGGTGTATGCGAGTACCAAAGCGGGAATTCGCCAGTTCTCTGATTCGCTGAGGCGCGAGCTAGAGCCCTTTCCTATTTCGGTAACCTGTGTGTACCCTACGGCTACCGATACCGATATGATGAAAACTTCAACTGCCCAAAATATGGATTCTCCGGAGTATGTCGCCGAACGATCGATTCAAGGAATGATCGACAAAGAATTGCACGTGATTTTTGGGGGCGAGGAGCGATTGGAAGATAATGTTCTGAACTTTGAATCCCCAGAGGAGTTCGACAAAAAAATTGCGGGAAATTACGAAGCCTGGAAAGAGGCTACCCAAAATCACAAGGCACTTTAATTTGCACAATTTCACCAATCGACGATTTGTGCTTTAAGCTTTCCGTTGTATAGAATAATGGATAACTTCTAAGAATTGGCTGGTATTTTATGAAAAGCCGCGGCCGCAGCACCAATAATACCAGCGTGATTTTGTAATTGCGCGGGCATTACGGGAGTTTCAATAGTAATGTAATCTTTAAACTGATCGAAATCTTTTGAGGCCCCGCCTCCTAACAAAATGAGGTCCGGAGCAATGATGAGGTCTACATACTTAAGAAACTTGTTAAAACGCTTTCCCCATTTCTTATAGCTCAATCCTTCGCGTTCTTTAGCGGAACCGGCAGCCCATAACTCAATTTTCTTGTACTTTTTGTAAGGAATTTGGCCAAGCTCAAAATTGGGTATCAGCTCTCCGTTGTAAAAGGCACCACTTCCTAATCCGGTGCCGATGGTAATCATCACTACAAGCCCTTCCTTGCCTTTACCAATTCCGTATTCCATGGCGGCGTAACCGGCAATGTCAGCGTCGTTGACTACTGTAAAATCGAGTCCCGTTTTATCTTCAAAAAGTTGTTCGACATTGACACCCAACCAACTGGGGTCAAGGTTGCCCGGTGATTTGCAAATACCTTTTTTGATTACCGTTGGAAACCCGCAACCTACTTTTCCCTTATAGTGGAAATGCGCGACAATTTGGGCGATCACATCGGCCATCTCCTCGGGGGTCCTTGATTTTGGAGTCGGGATTCGATGGCGCTCACTGATCATTTTTCCAGTTTCAATGTTTACAATACCGCCCTTCATTCCGGAGCCGCCTACGTCAATACCAAGAACTTCCATTATCGTTTTTTATGATTAGGATGACAAAGTAAGCAAAACTTTCGCTAGTTCTAAAATTGTGTTCGTCTTAATCAATTTTCTTTTTGATGGGCATATAGCCCTGTGTTTCCTTTTTCTAATAAAGGCATTAATTTTGCTACAATTTCAGGATGCTCATTGGCAATGTTCCTCTGTTCTTGAAAAGAGTCTTTGGTATGGTCGTAAAGTTCGATGACCGGTTTTTCTTTTCTATAGTATTTTGTGAGTCTATAGTCGGGCGTGCGAACCGAAATACCATTTCGAAAATAACTATAAGCGGCCTGATCTTTCCCATTTTTGCCTGTTTTCATGGCCGCAACTAGGCTTTCGCCGTCGAGTTCATAGTCGAGGCCGATTCCACAGAGCTCCATAAGCGTGGGATAAATATCAATGGTTTCGACAATAGTGGTTACTTTGTTTGTTTTAGGTTTTAAAAATGGCGATTTGATAATTAACGGACTTCTAACAGCATTTTCAAATATGGTGTGTTTGCCCCATACCCGTTGATCTCCAAGGTGCCATCCATGGTCTCCCCAAATGACGATAATGGTATTTTTATCTAAGTCAAGGTCTTGAAGTGTTTTCAAAAGCAAACCGATTTGTGCATCTGTATAACTTACGGCAGCATAATAAGCATGCCTTAATTTACGGGCATAATCGTCAGACAGTTGGTTTGATAGGGTAGCCTTTTCTTCTCCAAGGGCATATTGATTAAATTCCCCACTTTGGTGAAGACTTTTAAGACTGATATTTTCCGGAACGTCGGGATTGGTAGACAGTGGTATTTCTTCACGTTTGTATAGGTCCCAATACTTTTGAGGGGCGTTGAAGGGCAGATGGGGTTTGAAAAACCCGACTCCCATAAAGAAAGGTTTTTTATTTTGTTTAAGTTCTTTGAGCTTGGCTATGGCCAGTTTAGTAGTCAGCCCGTCAGGGTAGCCATCATCATCTACTTGACCTGCTTCATAAGGCTTCACCTGCTTTTGAAGACTTTGTCGATTTTCTCCATTGGCGTAGGCAAAGAAGGCGTTCCATCCGGTTTTCCATTTTCCGGGGTCGAAAAGCAATTCGCTCCAGCTATGGGGAAGCTCTTTTTTCGTTGATGGTTTTTCTTCATATCCGTAGACCAATCCATCGGCAGAATGGCTTATTTTACCAATACCAACGGTGTGGTACCCCTCTTGTTTGAATCGGTGAATGAAGGTTTCCGGGGAGGAGGTTTCGGGACGACCAGAAATTTCTTCTTCAATGGCCCGGTTGCTCAAATGGATCGGCTTTCTTGGAAGCATGCCTGTAAGAAGCGCATGTCTTGAAGCTCCACAGGTAGGCACCTGCACATAATGATGAGTGAAGAAAGACCCTGTATTCGCGAGCGCATCAATATTTGGCGAATGAATAACCTTGTTGCCATAGGCACCCAATTCAGGTCGTAGATCATCCACTGCAATAAAAAGAATATTGGGTTTGTCGTTGGGTTTATCGGTTGTTCTATAGCTTGTTAAACCAACGAGCAATAGAAAGATAAGAAGGTATCGGTACATTCAATTATATTTTGTAAGCAAGTGTTGAATATACTAAAAATGTCAGAGGTTCATTTAACAATCCTTTGTCCTGTATACAGGCGACAGTCAAAGGGTCGATTCGAGAAAACATATTTTGGTTCGAATAGTTTAACCAGACCACTTCAATGAGTTCGGATTTAGGTGTGAATCTCGGCTAAATGTAGCGCTATGAAAGGTAAGTACTCGGTGATAATAGGCTTAAAAACTTCGGGACGTGTTTCAGAGCACCAATGAACCGTATAGAGGGAAGCTACAGTAAAAAGCCTGAAAATTAGGGTATCTCCGGCAGATTTTTTTGAAAAATAGTTTCTTATTGGAGCCCTCTTCAATCAAAAACAAGAGATTGAATAGGTATGTCTAACCTTAATCTTGTAATAGTCTTTCGAATCGTAAAGATTTCATTGCCCTATACCACCTTTTGATATACATTTACCATAGCTGCCCTTCACCTTTCTTCTTTCTAGACATGGCGGTGTTTTAACACTTTCTCGTCTTTAGTTTCGTAGGGTAGTGTCTTTAAAACATGCTCTACGGCGGCTATACGTGCGTTCATTTTGCGGTTGGCCTTAATGATTTTCCATTTTACATACATATTCGTTTGATCGAACATTCTTTCTTTATACTTGGTGTATTCGTCCCATAATTCAAGAGCTTTTGCATCGACGGCGCTGTATTTCCATCTTTTCAAAGGGTTGTCGATGATATCATTAAATCGATTCTCCTGTTCTTCCTTGGTTATGGAAAAATAAAATTTGATTAGATAAATATTTGAATGGACCATCATTTTTTCAAATTCGTTGACTTGCGACATGAACCTTTCGTATTCTATGGTCGAGCAAAAACCATTGACGGGCTCTACAACGGCACGGTTGTACCAGCTACGGTCGAAAAGTACAATTTCACCGCTTTTGGGCAAGTGGTTCACGTAGCGTTGAAAGTACCACTGTCCTTTTTCTATCTCGTCAGGTTTGGGAAGGGCTACCACTCGGTATTCCCTAGGGTTGAGGTGTTCAGTAATTCTTCGAATTGCCCCGCCCTTTCCCGCGGCGTCACGCCCTTCAAATAATATAACTACTTTTTTGTCATTTGCAACGACCCACTTTTGTAATTTTAAAAGTTCTTCCTGTAATTTTTCAAGACGTTTTTCGTACTTGACAACTTTAATTGCCCTTTTGGGTGTGGGTTTACTATCACTCAACAAGGCTGTTATACCCTTTATTGAGTTCAATATTTTTAAATCTTTCTTTGATAGTTCCATTCTTTCCTTATGATAACCGGTTATATGTCCAGTTGTTTGAGCATCCTGAAATAGCGCTGAACGATATTGGGGTCGGGTAGTATTTGACCAGCATTGTTACCTCTTTCGCTATAATCGAACTGTGACAATAAATATTTTATACTTTCCAATCTAGCCAGCCTCTTATTATCCGATTTTACAATAATCCAAGGGCTAAAGGTATGATGGGTACGAGAAAACATTTGGGTTTTGTAATTCGTTATGGTATCCCATAATTCTTGCCCTTTTTGATCGACCGGACTAAATTTCCACTTTTTGAGCGGGTTTTCCAGGCGGTTGTTGAAACGCTTAAGCTGCTGGTCTTTCGATACGGAAAACCAGAATTTAATAATTCTCGTTCCCGATTCGTACAACATATGTTCGAATTCCGAAACTTGAACCATGAACCTATCGTATTGCTGTTGATCACAAAAACCCATTACCGGTTCTACTACCGCACGGTTGTACCAACTTCTGTCGAAAAAAACCAATTCACCTGCATTCGGCAATTCTTTGATATAACGGTTAAAGTACCATTGTCTTTTTTCAACTTCCGTAGGTTTGTTGAGGGCCACGATACGCATGGCCCTAGGGTTTAAATGTTCTGTAAAACGGCGTATGGTACCTCCTTTGCCCGAGGCATCTCGGCCCTCGAATATAACCGCCACCTTTTTATTGTGGTCCTGTATCCATTTTTGTAGGCCTACCAATTCCGCCTGCAAACACCGTAATTCGGTTTCATATTCATAACTGGTCAATACTTTTTTAAATAAAGGATTTTCATTTTGATATTTCCTCAAAAAGTCAAGTAATTCCTTCCTGGAATCAAGGGTTTTTAGAACAGCTGGGGTTATATTCATACGGCATGGGTTTAGCGGCAGTTTGTTTCAACAAACCGTTTCAATGTTACAAGGTAGACCCTTATTAACAAAATATAAGAGAGATTTTTACCATTTTTATGAAAGCCGACCCTGATTTTATGCAATGTAGAGGTTGAATTCCATCCTATCGGAAAATTCGCAATAGTCGCTCCGGAGCCTTCAAGTCAAAATAGGAAGAATTTTATTCTTTAAAAGATACGGTGAAATGAATGCGTTTGGATAATACCCTTATACAATGAACGATCGGGAAAATTTATTCTCTGCTCGAAAGGGCTGGCCCGTTATGGGTAGGGTCAAACCGCCCTTTGTACTACTTCAAAGATACGATTGCCGTCGCATTTAAGCGTTTTTGAGGGATACTTTAAAATCAGGGCATAATCATGGGTCGCCATAAGAATAGTGCGTCCCGATTTATGAATTTCCTGAAGAACCTTCATCACTTCAACACTGGTTTGTGGATCAAGGTTTCCGGTGGGTTCGTCTGCTAATATTAAGTCGGGATCGTTCAATAATGCCCTTGCTATGGCTACGCGTTGCTGCTCTCCGCCGGAAAGTTGGTGCGGGAACTTAAACCCCTTTGTTTTCATCCCCACCTTACTCAACACCTCCTCGATTTTTAGGTTCATTTTGTGGGTATCCCGCCATCCCGTAGCTTTAAGTACGAACGACAAATTGTTATTGATATTACGGTCAGGAAGCAATTTGAAATCTTGAAAAACGATTCCGAGTTTTCTGCGCAAGTAGGGAATATCTTTTTCCCTTAATTTGGTAAGGTCGAAATCGACAATGTGCCCCGTTCCTTTACGCAAGGGCAGGTCGCCATATAAGGTTTTCATAAAACTGCTCTTTCCACTCCCGGTCTTTCCGATAAGATAGACGAATTCACCTTCAATAACATCTAGATTCACTTGGTTGAGTACGAGGCTTTCCTTTTGAAAAATGGAGGCATCCTTAAGTTCTAAAATAGTCTTAGGCGTAATATCCGACATGATGGCAACTATATTTCATGGGTATTATAGAGAAGTTGTGAAAGCCAGTCCAAAGCTTGTCCCGATTTCTACAAAAATGGGGTGCGACCGAAACTTTTCTCGTTTAGTTAATATAAAAGTAATAAGTTCTGAGGGAAAGGGATGGTGACTTTTTCAAAATCTTTTTTCTTTGTACTCCGAGAATTTCATGAAGTGAATATACTTTGGTATGATATTTAACGTTATTAAAATTAATAAATAGGAAGAGTTCAAGGTTAGTCAGAACACTATGCTAAAAAAAATCACCGCTTTGTTCCCTATTCTTTTGGGAACGGTTTTTTTGGGAATTTCCCAAGAGACAAAAATTTATACCCACGCACAGAAGGATTATCAAGATGCATTGGCCCTGTACAATAATGAACAATATCAGGCTGCCCAAAGCATTTTTGCCAAGGTAAAGCAAACCACGAAAGATATTGAAACCAAAGCCAATAGTGCCTATTACGAGGCCAATGCTGCCGTGCGTTTGAACCAGTTGGGCGCGGATCGTCTCATGGAAGACTTCGTGGAGAACTACCCTACGTCAACAAAACGCAATTCGGCCTTTGTAGATGTAGCCGAGTATTATTTCGAGACCGGTAAATATCCGTATGCCCTTAAATGGTATAACAAGGTCGATCAAAAGGCCCTTTCGCCTAAAGAGCGCAATAAGTTTGATTTCAATTATGGCTATTCCCTTTTCACATCTGGTAAGGGAAAAGAGGCGGAACGCTACCTTCAAAAAGTAGAGAACTCACCGGTGTACGGTTCACAGGCCAAATATTATTTAGGGTATATGGCTTACCAACAAGACGATTACGATGCCGCCAACCAGCGCTTTGACCAAATTAAAGATCCGGAGATTCTAGAGGAGAAAATGGATTACTACCAAGCCGACATGAATTTCAAACTAGGCAAGTTCGATGAGGCTATCGCACTTGCCAAAAAGCAAATGGCCAAGGGCGACCGTAAAGAGAGGTCGGAACTTAGCAAGATTATTGGGGAGAGCTATTTTAATTTGGAGCAGTACGCAGATGCCATTCCCTATTTGGAAGATTATAAGGGAAAACAGGGGAGGTGGAGCAACACCGATTACTATTTGCTTGGTTATTCCTACTATAAGCAAGACGATTTTGCCAATGCCATTCAACAGTTTAACAAAATCATTGACGGTACCAATAGTGTTTCTCAAAATGCATACTATCATTTGGCGGAATGCTATTTGAAGCTCGACAAAAAACAGGAGGCATTGAATGCTTTTCGCAATGCATCCCAAATGGATTTTTCTCCTGAAATAGCAAAAGATGCCTATCTCAACTATGCGCGCCTTAGCTATGAAATCGGGAATCCATATGAACCCGTTCCTCAAGTTATTTCGGAATATTTGCAGCAATATCCTGACGATTCCCATACCCAAGAAATGCAAGAATTGTTGGTGGATTCCTATATTACATCGAAGAACTTTGAGGGCGCCCTGGAGCTTTTGGAAAGAAACCGGAATTATGCGAGTAAGGCCACGTACCAAAAGGTGGCCTATTATCGGGGTATCGAACTTTTTATGAACGGTGAGTACCTTGAAGCGGCCGAGAACTTCGAAAAATCTTTAGATAATGCCGAAGACGCTACATTCAAGGCCCGTGCAAGTTATTGGAAGGCCGAATCTGAATATCTCCTCAACCGTTTTAGTGAGGCACTTGTCAATTATATCCAGTTTCAGCAGAACCCCATGGCAAGGGCTACCGAAGAATATGCCGACTTGGATTATAATTTGGCCTACACCTATTTCAAATTAAAGGACTACGTTAATGCCATTGCTTATTTTACCAATTTTACGGAAACCCGACCAGAGGATAACCAAAAACTATATGACGGTTATTTGCGCTTGGGAGACAGCTATTTCGTAACCAGTAAGTATTGGCCCGCCATTGAAACCTATAATAAGGCTTTGGCTTTGACCGGGCCCGAAAAAGATTATGCCGCATATCAGAAAGCATTGAGCTATGGCTTTGTCGACCGTCGCGATACCAAAATGGAAGAGTTGCGCACTTTTATATCTGCCTATCCAAAATCGACTTTGAAAGATGATGCCCTTTTTGAATTGGCGAACACGCTGGTCGCTTCGGGTCAAGAACAGCAGGGCATACAGATGTACGATCGCATGATAGGGGAGTTTCGGGGAAGCTCTTTGGTGCCTCAAGCGATGATGAGACAGGGACTAGTTCACTATAATGCCAGTAGAAACGAGCAGGCCTTGGAACGGTTCAAGACTGTGGTACGAGATTTTCCGAATACCCAAGAGGCGATACAGGCAGTAGCTACGGCGAAGCTTATTTATGTGGATATGGGTAGGGTGGACGAATACGCACAATGGGTAAAAAACGTCGATTTTGTGGAAGTGACCGATGCCGAACTGGATAATGCCACCTTTGAATCTGCCGATAAACAAAATCTTGAGGGGAAGAAGGAGGCTGCTATCAGAGGATATGAAAATTATATCAAGCAGTTCCCCAATGGCCTTAATGCAGTAAGGGCCAACTTCAATCTGGCACAACTTTATTTTCTGAAATCAGAAAAAGACAAGGCATTGCCCCACTACAAATTCGTTGCTGATAAAGCGGGCAGTGAATATGCCGAACAGGCCTTGACCAGGGTCTGTGAAATATACATCGGCAACAAAGATTATGAAAGTGCCCTACCATATCTAGAACGTCTGGAGAATCAGGCAGATATACAACAAAATAGAACTTTTGCCCAATCAAACCTCATGAAGGGCTATTACGAGCAAAAAAATTATGACCAGACACTGGCCTATGCAGAGAAGGTCTTGGCAACGCCCACCATTGATAACCGAATCAAAAGTGACGCACAGATTATGATTGCCCGTTCTGCCATCGCTACCGGAAATGAGGTCAAGGCTGAACAGGCTTATAGAGAAGTACTGCAAATCGCTTCAGGGGCTACTGCCGCAGAAGCACTCTATTATGATGCTTATTTCAAGAACAAAGCAGAAAACTATGAGGACTCGAACACAGCGGTGCAAAAGTTGGCCAAAGATTATGCGAGTTATAAAGAATGGGGCGGTAGGGGCCTTATCATTATGGCCAAAAACTTTTACGCGTTAGGCGATGCCTACCAAGCTACTTACATTTTAGATAGTGTAATAGCCAATTTCACTCAATATCCTGAGTTGGTATCGGAGGCGAAAGGGGAGTTGTTGATCATTAAGGCCAAAGAGGCCGAGAGCAATTCATCGGTACGCACTGATGGAAATTAAAAAACCAAGGAAAAAAAGTGAGTCAGAACAACGGTAGACCAAAGGAACAATATATGCATACCTACATAAAAATTTTAATAATTCTATTTCTGGGTTCCACTCAGGTAATCGTGGCACAAGAAGAGGATACCGATGACATCGGAACCGAAACCGTTACAGTGACCAAGGCTTACACTCCTACGATTTCCGATGCTTTCAAGATCAAATCCGTACCTGACCTTAACGATTCGATCGTACTGCAAAAAAAATCTATCGAGTATAATATATTCTCTGTTCCTGTAGCTTCTACTTTTACCCCTGCCAAAGGTAAAGCTACGTCCGTGAAGAAAACACCCCCCCCTATACTCTACAACTCATATGCATCGGCCGGAGGGGGAAACCCCGCCAATCTTATGGCAAAATTTTATACCAGCCGAACTATAGATCGTGAGTCCGGGTATACAGTGGGCTTGGAGCATAACTCGTCCCGTGGTGACATCAAAGGAACCGCATTGGATAATATTTATTCCAATACCGAGCTTGATGCTGCTTATAAGAAAAGAGATAGGGACTTTGATTGGGGAGTCGATATCGGTGCCAAACATCAGTTGTACAATTGGTACGGAATACCCAATGGGGTATTTACCGAGCAGACGGTCAATTCAATTGACGAACGGCAAAATTATTTTATGGCGGAGGCCGCTGGCCACATTAATGTGGAGGATGCTTACTTTGAGAATGCGAGTTTACAATATAGGCGTTTCTGGGATGTCGTAAAATCGGGAGAGAATAGGGCAATTTTCAATACGGGCTTTGCCTTTCCGGTTGCCGATGAATCTTTTGGAATAAAGGCCAAAGTAGACTACGTAAATGGGAGCTTTGAGAACGCCGACTTAAATAACCCGACAAATACCCTTGGTATAGAGTACAGTCAACTACAAGTTGGCTTGAATCCCAGTTTGACCTTAATGGCAGATGATCTGGCGCTTGTTCTTGGGGTTAATCTAGTTTATGGATTGGACGCAGAGAATAAAGAGAACAACTTTTATATTTATCCCGCAGTTACCGCATCGTACCGTTTACTTGACGAATTGGCTATCGCATATGGCGGTATAGAAGGGGAGCTCGAACAGAATTCATATTACGATTTCGTACAAGCTAATCCTTTCGTTTCACCCACATTGACAATTACCCCTACAGATAGGAAATACGACGGCTATCTGGGGCTGAGGGGGCAGTTGTTACCGAATCTCAGCTATAACGTCAAGGCCTCGTACACCGCTGAGAACAGGAAGCCTCTTTTTAAATTGAACCCCCAAAATACCTTTAGGGATGATGAAAAAGGTTATTATTATGGCAATTCTTTCGAAGTATTTTACGACGACCTAAAGACCATCGGTGTACTTGGCGAACTGAATGTCGATGTCAACCGTAATTTTACCTTGGGAGTCAATGTTCAGTATTTTAATTATACGACGGAAACCGATAATCCTGCTTGGAATTTGCCTGATATCACAGGGTCGTTGTTCATGGATTATCAAATTGGCGAAAAGTGGTATGCAGGTGCTAATTTATTTTACGTGGGCACTCGGGAAGATGTTGCCACCATAGCGGATCAAAGTGGAATTCCCACCAACTTTACACCAACCCTTATAGAGCTTGATTCTTATTTTGATGCCAATGCACATGTTGGTTACCGGTGGAACGAACAATTATCTATTTTCCTCAAAGCCGCTAATATTGCCAATAACAACTATCAACGTTGGGCCAATTACCCTGTGCAAGGCCTCCAAATATTAGGCGGACTCACCTATAAGTTTGACTTTTAATATTTGAAAAGGAATGCCTTTGTGTATGAACCGATTTTTAGGTGCGTTCATCCATGGTGGTCCTTATAATTTTCTAACAATGATTATTTTCGTTGAACTTTTGTAGAAAAAATAATCTTAGTAATGCCTCAATCAATGGCCGTTCATTTGAAAATCCGCTTTTGCTTTCTAGGGCTTTTAGGGCCGGAGTTTTATAGAAAGGCCTTGGGAACGGTTTTTTTGGCGCTCCTATTTTTGGTCTCGTGTAAGTCTGACGATACGGTAATCTCCGCTGAGAATGATACCGACGGTGATGGTATTTATGATGAACAGGAATCGTTGAACGGTACGAACAAGGGTAACCCTTGTGATCCCAAGCAAAATCCCGATTACACGGGTTACGATTCAAATAATCCGATTTGGATGGGTGCCGATTGCGATGTTGATGGCATAACCAATGGGCAAGAGCTGGCCGACAATACGAACCCTTATGTCAACGAGAAAAAAGATACGGATGGCGATGGAGTTCCAGATTTTGAAGAAGTGGCCAATGGTACGGATAGCAATGACCCTTGTGACCCCTTACAGGATGAGGAATATCAAAATTACAATACTACAAATACCCTATGGTCAAGCTCTGATTGCGACGGAGATGGTATTAGCAATGGCGATGAGGTCTCCAGTAATACCAACCCTTACTTGGATGAAACAATTTTCGCCATTCCCGAATTTTTACCCACCTTATCAGAATTGCGATTATTCAAAGGTAGTCTTGAAGATTTGATAACCAATGGAGCTACATATGAGTATACCTTGTCAACACCTCTTTACAGTGATTACGCCCATAAGCTTCGTACAATATCACTTCCTCAAGACAGTCAAATAATTTATCAGGGGGAAGGTTTGTTGGAATTTCCCGATAATACCGTAATCAGTAAAACTTTCTATTACTTTATTGATGAACGCAATCCATCCTTGGGAAAAAAATTAATAGAAACCCGCATACTGATTAAAATGAACGGTGTTTGGGAGTTGGGAAATTATCTTTGGAATGAAGAACAGACCGAGGCAGTTTTAAGTAATGATGCTCCTACGGTTAGGGTCGATTGGATCGATAGTCAAGGGGTAGGTAATACGGTAGATTATAAAGTGCCCTTTGCTATCAATTGCACCCAATGCCATAACGTAAACGATGTTTCAAAACCCATTGGTCCAAAGGCCAGAAATTTGAATACGGTTTTGAACGGAAAAAATCAGTTACAGTATTTTATTGACGAGGGATTATTGGTCAATGCCCCTGCCGTATCTGAAATAGCAGGCTTACCGGATTGGTCTAACCAGTCTGAATTTTCCTTGGAAGAAAGGGCCCGAGCCTATATGGATATCAATTGTGCCCATTGTCATCAACCCGGCGGTTATCGCACTTCAAGTGAGCCCAATAGGCCGGATTTTCGGTATGAGACCACTTTTGAAAACAGTCTCATCTATGATTTTAGGGCCGATATTCGAGATAGGGTCAAAACTTCCCCCGATTTCGGGGCCTCAATGCCCTTATTGGGAGTAACAGAGCTTCATTCGGAAGGGGTACAGCTCATTCAGGAGTATATCGATTCGTTGTAGTCCGTTAGAATTGGAGCTTTAGAATCTTCATATAGGGTAGCTTTAAGTGTGCAAGATTCAGAGCCTTCCCATAATTCCTTATTTTTAATACGTTATTTAAATGATTCGATGTGATACCAAAATGCGGGAGATATTTTCTTACAATGCTTTTTTTATTTCAAGGTTTGGGTATTGTTGTCTCCCAGAATTTGGTAAGAAACCCAAGTTTTGAGTATTACAAAGATTGCCCGAAAAGGTTGGGAAATTTCACAGCTGACGTGATATCTTGGTCTACCCCAACCGAGGGTACTACCGATTATTTTAACTCCTGTAGTGTAGTCATGGGTGCCCCTGAAAATTTCAATGGCAATCAACAAGCCGAATTCGGAAAAGGATACTGTGGACTGTATGTTTACGCTCCCGATGATTATCGTGAATACCTGCAGGCAGAACTCACCGACACGCTCAAAAAGGGTAAGGAATACCGTGTGTCATTCTATGTGAGTCTTGCCGAGCGGTCCGACTTCGCTGTGAATGAATTTGGGTTATTGTTCGCTCAAGACAGTTTGAAAATATCGACGACCAAATCGCTGTCCAAAGGATTATTATACCAAAAAAAGGGGAACATCTATACCGCTTTGGAAATCAATTATCCGAAGTTTTTTTCCGATACCAAGAATTGGACCTTGGTTACTACACAATTTATCGCAAAGGGTACGGAAAAATATTTGGTACTGGGCAATTTTAAGAATAACGACCGTACACGACTTTTGAAGACAAAGCGGAACGCAGAACGAGGTGCTTATTATTATATAGATATGGTTGCTGTAACAGGCATTGAGAATAGGCTATCACAGGAGCAAAGCATTGAGGAGACCGACTTTACAATAAATGAGCCCTTTATTTTTAAAAATGTCTTGTTTGATTTTGATGAGTTTCGATTGCACGAACCCGCAAAAAAGGAGCTGGAAGGTATTAGAGCCTATCTTATAGACCATCCAGAACTTTTTATTACCATCAATGGGCATTGTGATGCTACGGGAGACCAAAGCTATAATCAGAAACTGTCAGAACTACGGGCCAAGGCCGTTGCTCAATATTTAATGTTAATCGGTGTTTCGGGACAACAAATAACTTGGGCCGGTGCTGGGGGTAATCATCCTATTGCTCCCAATACCACTCGTGAAGGTAGAAGAAAGAATAGAAGGGTAGAATTTGTTATTGCGCGCAGGTAGAACCATTATTAAAAAGGCCCGCTAAAGCAGCGGGCCTTTTTTTTGACATTTTCGTTGAACGGTATTAATAATCGGAATATTCGGTGGGATACAATAGCAGGATATCGGCCTTACTCACGTTATTCTGGTAATGGGTATCCGATTTCAACTCTTTCCATTTGTCGGAGGTAAAGAAGGTCTCCCAAATCTCATCACGTTTTTCCATATTGGGGTAGGTGGTCATATACATCAAATTGGGCATGCTATCTCCCGAAATCACTTCTGCATAAAAAACGGCGTTGGCATCAATTGCCTCGAATAGCTCGACCTCTCCTCCCGTATTAAACATATCTACCTTGTTCTTGTACAGCGCCTCGGTGGATGATTCGTAGCTGCGAAGTTCGTATACCCGGTCTTTTCTCGGACCTGATAAAGGTGAAGGTTTCATCTTTGGCATATCTACAAAAGCACGCATAAGGGTCGAATTTATACGTTCATAAGGGGGATCGTCATACGACGCCTCAATATAGCTTTTACCGGAAGAAAGATAACTTTTATCCTGAGCCAAAGCGTCTTCCAGAGTTGCGAATTGTTCCAAAGATTGAAAAGGAATTAGAACGAATATTTTATTGGCTATTAGAAAATTATTGGGCCTATATTTGAAAACACCGACATTTTCAATACCGGCACGTTTTAAAGCAGGCAAGTAGGCCTCTTTTAAAAAGCTATCCATTCGGGTCTCTTGCTTTTCATTTTTTAGGGTGTAGGTCTTTAACTGATAAAATTCACGGTTTTGTTCTTGTGCGAAGGCCGTAATTACCACCGCAAAGGTCAAGAAGAATAAAAAAAGGTCTTTTGTTATTGATTTTTTCATAAGAAAGTAAATTAGTGTGTATAAACTTAAGGAAGATTGAAATGATAACCTAAACGACGATTACTTTTGTCAAACATCGCTTGTCCTGAATTCTAAAATATCTCCCGGTTGACAATCTAAAGCTTCGCAAATCGCCTCCAAAGTGCTAAAACGTATGGCTTTTGCCTTACCTTGTTTTAGAATGGAAAGATTCGAAAGTGTAATTCCTACCTTTTCAGAGAGTTCGGTCAATGACATTTTACGTTGTGCCAAAACGACATCAAGGTTCACTATTATAGCCATAAATCAAATTTAAATGGTCAGGTCATTTTCATTCTTCAATTGGGCACCTATTCGAAAGGCTTCTGCAATAACTAAAAGAAAAAGGAAAAACAGAATATATTCCCATTGTGCAAAAGTGTAAAAACTAATTTTAGTAAAGTGGACGCCAGGAAAAACTAGCTTGTCCGCCAAATATGAAGCGGATATAAGAAAGTATATTTTTTCAACCATAAAAGCCAATATGAACAATAGCGCCATATTGCGCATGCGAACCGCATTGCGAGCTACTAAAAACCGACCGGTTTTGGCAGCCTCAAGTATTTGACAGACAAGTTTAATGATGAATAGTATACAAAGGGATACTGCAACGGTAACCAGTTTAGAAAGAATTACGCTTGTCAGGGAAAATGATGTGCTATTGATGAATCCCTTACCATTGTAAAGTGTGAAGCGTGTTGAAGTGGTATCGCCATTATTCACAAAATTTCCGGTTTCACTGAATGTAAAGGTGACGGGGAGATTGGCGTAATTCGTCGGTTCTTTTGAAAATAGTTGAATGATTCCTATTGCAATATAGATAATCAGTGCTATAGTAACGAGCAAAAAAAGACCTCTAAATGCGACGAGTAGAAAATTGATAAGAGGTGAGGTGGGAGTCGAAAGGGTTTGTTTCATTTTAAATAATTTTTTCTTTCCGTAAAGAAACAAAAAATTATTGATAAACAATAAATATTAATTGATTAACAGCTAATATTGGAATTGTCATAGATTGCATGCACCTCTTTGTTCAAAACCGTTACCTTTACCGAAATTGAAACGAATGGATCTTAATCTAGCCGTACTTATAGACGGAGACAATATTCCCTCGGCCTACGTGAAGGAAATGATGGAGGAAATCGCAAAATACGGTAATCCAACCATTAAGCGTATTTATGGGGATTGGACAAATCCACGCTTGGGCAAATGGAAAAATATTTTGTTAGAGAACGCGATTACCCCGATTCAGCAATATGGATACACCCAAGGAAAAAACGCTACGGATTCTGCCATGATAATCGATGCAATGGATATCTTGTATTCGGGCAAGGTGAATGGTTTTTGTATCGTGAGCAGCGATAGTGATTTTACGCGTCTGGCGACCCGTCTTCGAGAAGCGGGTATGCAGGTTTTTGGTATAGGCGAAAAGAAAACACCTAATCCTTTTATAGTCGCTTGCGACAAATTTATATATATCGAAATTTTAAAGGCCGAGGCCGAAGAAGACGCTCCTAGTGATACAAAGGGGAAGTCTGCGGTCAAAAGTAGCGTTGATAAAGTAACCCCAAAGGTTATTAAGTTAATAGCCTCGACCATCGATGATGTCGCAGATGACGATGGCTGGGCATTTCTAGGTGATGTAGGTAGTCTTTTACAGAAGAAACAGCCCAATTTCGATTCCCGAAACTATGGTTTTCAAAAACTGACACCCTTGATCAATTCGATAAGTTCGATTGAGGTTGAGCGCCGAGAGGATGCCAAAGGCCGTAAGAAACTGATATATGTACGTATAAAGGAAAAACCAACAAGGGCGTCAAGAAGATAGTATGGTTTTTATACTTCTAAATGTCTATATTTAGAGAAATATTTACATTTTACAAATAGCAATTATAATTATGAAGAATACTAATACCGTGAGAGGTTTTTTATCCCTGGCCGTAGCGATTTTATGCTTACATACGGCCTTTTGTAATATCACGATACAGAATTATATGTTGGAATATGATGAAGTAATGGCCGAGAGCGATGTAATAGGTACTTGGCGGTATACAGTTGACAATGTTCCACCCGAATACCGCACGGGTGTACTTTCTATTTTGAATGAAAATGGAGCATATGTCGTTCAGGTGCAATTGAAAGCTGGCACCTTGAAAGCAGAGAATATTTCTGTAGAAGGAAATAAAATTAGGTTCAAAATCTATCTAGAAGGTAGTCCCGTTTCGGTCGAGCTTATGGCCTCCGAAGATAAAATAAAGGGAAGTAGCTCCTCTTCCGAAGGAACTTACACTATCAAGGGAGAGCGGGTGAAACCACAGTAAGACTACATATTCTTACCTCAAAGCTTTCTTTTGGGTAGACGGGTCAAATACCATATGTTTTTAACTCCATATATTTCTTGTTTTGATAAAAAGTCTTTTAATAGGAACAGTCTTTTTGATTGTCACAGGTTGTGATAACCCTAAAGACACGGTAGATCTAGTCGTTGTGAATGCGAATGTCTATACAGTAGACCAAGATTTCTCAAAGGCTCAAGCCTTTGCCGTGCATGAGGGTAGATTTGTGGGCATTGGTACTGACGAAGAAATTCAGAAAGCGTTTGAATCAGATCAAGTGATCGATGCTAAAGGGCGAACAATAACCCCAGGGCTAATCGATGCCCATTGCCATTTCTACGGACTAGGGCTGAATCAACAGTCGGTAGATCTTACTGGCACTACGAGTTTTGAAGAGGTGCTCGAGCGTGTGCAAAAGTTTCAAAAAGAAAAAAGAAAGGATTTCATTCTAGGTCAAGGTTGGGACCAGAATGATTGGGAGAATCAAGAATTTCCTACTAGGAAAGAACTCGACCAACTATTTCCAGATATCCCAGTTGTATTGCGTCGAATTGATGGTCATGCTCTTCTAGCCAACAAAGCTGCCTTAGACAGGGCCGGCATCGACTCTAGCACCAAAGTTGATGGAGGTGAAATTGTAAAAGGAGCAATGGGCCTTACAGGGGTTCTCATAGATAATCCAATGTCTTTAATTGATGCTATAACCCCGCAACCTGATTTGAATACACGGATAAATGCTTTAAAAGATGCAGAGCGCATTTGTTTGAGTTATGGCCTCACAACCGTAAATGACGCAGGTATAGGCCGGCCCGTTATTGAACTTATTGATAGTCTACAACAGGCCGGTGAGCTGTCGATACGGGTGTATGCCATGGTTAGTGCCACTCCCAATAATTTAGATTACTATCTAAATAAGGGCTCGATAATTTCAGATCGTTTAAATGTGCGCTCGGTCAAGGCCTATGCAGACGGGGCATTAGGCTCTCGCGGAGCTGCCCTAAAAAGCCCTTATTCCGATAAGGCAGGGCATTTTGGGGCCATGGTGACGCCTGTTGAATCGATTGAGGCTTTGGCCGATCGAATTGCCAATTCCGAATATCAACTGAATACCCATGCCATTGGAGATTCTGCCAATGCCGTAGTTCTAAGGGCCTATGATAAGGTGTTGAAAGGCAAATCAGATCGACGTTGGAAAATAGAACATGCACAGGTTATCGATCCGCATGATTTTCATTATTTTGAGAAGGGTATAATTCCTTCGGTACAACCTACACATGCTACAAGTGATATGTATTGGGCCGAGCACCGGCTCGGTAGTGAAAGGATAAGAGGTGCCTATGCATTTAAGACATTATTGGATAGGGCCGGTATAGTCGCCTTGGGAACCGATTTTCCAGTAGAACAGGTAAGTCCGTTTCTAACCTTTTATGCGGCAGTGGCACGTCAGGATTTGGAAGATTTCCCAAAAGACGGATTTCAAATGAAAGATGCCCTTTCAAGGGAAGAAGCTTTGAAAGGAATGACCATTTGGGCGGCCTATTCTAATTTTGAAGAAAGTAAAAAAGGGAGTATTGAAACGGGTAAGTACGCCGATTTTGTTATTTATGACAAAGATATGATGAAAGTGCCTCTTGACGAGATTCCAAGTATTCAAGTTGAGCAGACCTTCTTGAACGGTCAGAGAATGGTTCGATAGACCACTGATAATATACTAAAAAACCGAAGCAGAAGCTTCGGTTTTTTAGTTTCATGGGAAATGATTCTTACATTTTTTGCATCTCAATGGGTACGGCAACCCTTGTTTTGTCCCAGCCCATCACCATCTCAATACCGCCATCAACTTCTTTGAAAGCTATAGAAAATGGTTCCAAAGCTTCGCTATCCGAACCAGTGGGAATCGTAACGCGGGCAACGTCTCCAGCTTCATCATACGAATAAGAGCCCCATTGATTCAAGTTTTTGTTCAAAATCACCGTCCATTCATCCGTGCCAGGTATCGTAAACAAAGAATAAGTTCCAGCAGGGATACTTTTGCCACCAAAATTCACATCAGAGTAAAAGGTAATTTCAGTCGCTTCATTTGCGCCAGTTCTCCATACTTTCCCATTGGGTGCCAATTTAGAAAGTGACCTTCCTTTTAATTGCGGCCTACTGTAAATAACACGTACTGTTTTGTTACTATTTTGACTTTCGTTGGGATAGTAGGCAATATCAGCTGGACTTTTGTCGAGACCGCTAAATTTTTGGGCAACAGCTTCTGTAGTAAAGACCATCGCTAAGGCTAAAAAGGCCAGAGTACATACTTTTTTCATAATTAAGTGTTTTGTTTTTGATTTTGTTTGAAAATAGATTTTGTTATACCGATTGAGTTCTGGTTAAAACTAACCCGAATTCCTTGTAATCTTTACTAAAAAGTCGTTAAAATTCTTGATGCTTACAGAATGTACTATTTTTTAATATTATGAATTGAAAAAATTTCATTTAGGTTTAAAATGTCATTTAATTATTTCATTTAGTTATTAAAATGTAAATATTGTTTTATTAATGAAAGAATAAATCAATATTTGCCTTTTAAAATGATATAAACAAAAGTGATATGTGTGGAATTGTATGTGCATTTGACCTAAAGGAAAGTCCTGATACTTTACGGCCTCAATTATTGGAGATGTCTAAAAAAGTGAGGCACAGAGGTCCTGATTGGAGTGGTATTTATGCTGGTGATAAGGCGATTTTGGCCCACGAACGTTTGTCGATCGTGGATCCCGCTTCCGGAAAACAACCGCTTTACAGTCCTGATAGAAAACTGGTTTTGGCAGCGAATGGGGAGATCTACAATCATAGGGAGCTCCGCAGACAGTTCGAGGGTACATATGAGTTTCAAACAGAATCAGACTGTGAGGTTATTTTGGCTTTGTATAAAGAAAAAGGCCCTGGTTTCATCGATGAGATGAACGGTATTTTCGGTTTCGCCATATATGACGAAGAAAATGACAGCTATTTTATTGCTAGGGACCATATGGGCATTATACCATTGTACATTGGTTGGGATCAGAACGGAACATTCTATGTAGCTTCCGAACTAAAAGCATTAGAGGGAACATGTTCAAAAATCGAACTCTTCCCTCCAGGACATTACATGCATAGCGACGATGGGGAATTCAAGCGATGGTATACGAGGGATTGGATGGAATACGATGCCGTAAAGGACAATGAAACGAGCATCGAGGCCATACGCGAGGCCCTTGAAGCCGCGGTACACCGTCAATTGATGTCTGATGTGCCATATGGTGTATTGCTTTCTGGAGGGTTGGACTCTTCGGTGACCTCGGCAGTTGCTAAAAAATATGCACAAAAAAGAATTGAATCAGACGACACTACGGAAGCTTGGTGGCCCCAATTACACTCTTTTTCGGTCGGGTTAAAAGGTTCGCCAGACTTAGCGGCTGCGCGCAAAGTGGCCGACCATATAGGTACGGTACACCATGAGATTGTTTTCACGATTCAAGAAGGTCTTGATGCCATAAAAGATGTCATCTACAATTTGGAAACCTATGACATTACCACTATACGTGCTTCTACCCCTATGTACCTTATGGCACGGGTTATTAAATCCATGGGTATAAAAATGGTACTTTCAGGCGAAGGAGCCGATGAACTATTCGGGGGGTATCTCTATTTTCACAAGGCACCCAATGACAAGGAGTTTCATGAAGAAACTGTTCGAAAGTTGAGTAAACTGCACATGTACGATTGTTTGCGGGCCAATAAGTCTTTAGCAGCTTGGGGTATCGAGGGGCGTGTTCCGTTTTTGGATAAAGAATTTATGGATGTAGCGATGAGCATCAACCCTAAAGATAAAATGATCAACGGGGAACGTATGGAAAAATGGGTCGTTCGCAAAGCTTTTGAAGATTATTTGCCAGAAAGTGTGGCTTGGAGACAAAAGGAGCAATTTTCCGACGGAGTAGGCTATAGCTGGATCGATACGTTAAAGGAAATGGTGAATGAAGAAGTGAGCGATGAGCAATTGGCCAATGCCAAATTCCGCTTTCCTATTCAGACCCCGACGACCAAAGAAGAGTTTTACTATCGCTCCATATTCGAATCGCATTTTCCTTCCGATGCAGCGGCACTTTCCGTACCTCAGGAACCTTCTGTGGCCTGTAGTACAAAAATTGCCCTTGAATGGGACGAAGCATTTAAAAACATGAACGATCCTTCCGGTAGGGCAGTGGCAAAAGTACATACAGATGCCTATGTGAAGTAAATTTGCCCTACCGAAAGATGTAGAAAATTAAAGTAGGATTGTAAAAAAAAAGCGGGTACAAGGGAGTTCGAACTCCCTTGTACCCGCTTTTTTTGAACTATTTTTCAAATTAAGACTACGAAAGGTAGATAGGTTTAGTGAAAACTTCACCAACCGACTTTATGGACTTCTTTAGAAGCTTGACCTTTTGTAGTGAATGATACCGAACAGACCTAATAAAACTGATTATAAGTTTTTCTAATAGTAAACGCATCAAAATTCTTGGGGTTGTTCCAGTTCCTCCACACATCAGACTGGTATGTAGGTAGTTTGTCTGCGTTGGTAACCCCTTGCCTCGACTTCGCTATCGCCTATTGAATTTTCCACAATTTTTGTTGATAACTTGATAGGGGGCAAAGTACACAAAGCTTATATTTCATGGGGTATTGCGTATATTTGTAGGATTGGAATTTTTGAAGTAAAAACAACCTTTAATTTATGAGCGAAGAAGCAAATAACGAGGAAGAATCAAAAAAAAGGACAGGAGCTGATAAAGTACCTGAAAAGCACCTAACAGGAGAGAATAAAAGAGCATATTCTGCAGACAGTATTCAGGCTCTGGAGGGGATGGAACACGTGCGTATGCGACCTTCCATGTACATTGGGGATGTGGGTGTACGAGGGCTGCATCATTTGGTCTATGAAGTTGTAGACAATTCCATCGATGAAGCGATGGGCGGCCATTGCGATTTCATTAGCGTAATTATCAATGAAGATAATTCTATATCTACAAAAGATAATGGCCGTGGTATTCCTGTTGATTTACATAAGAAGGAGGGTATTTCTGCTTTAGAGGTAGTAATGACGAAGATTGGGGCCGGAGGTAAGTTTGATAAAGATTCCTATAAGGTTTCAGGGGGGCTTCATGGTGTAGGGGTTTCTGTGGTAAATGCCCTTTCTGATCGGTTAAAGGCGACCGTCTATCGCGATGGTAAGATTTGGGAGCAGGAGTATGAAAGGGGCAAGGCCCTGTACCCGGTGAAAAGTATCGGTGAAACCGAAGAAAGGGGTACTATGGTTACGTTTCACCCCGATGACCAAATTTTTCAACAATCCATAGAGTATAGTTACGAAACGTTATCGAAGCGAATGAGAGAGCTCTCCTTTCTCAACAAAGGTGTGACGATTTCCATTACTGATAGACGGCAGAAAGACGAGAATGGTGAATTTCTTTCCGAAACCTTCTACTCGGATCAAGGGCTTCCAGAATTTGTAAAATTTTTAGATGGTACGCGTGAGCCATTGATTCAGGGTGTGATCGCAATGGAGGGCGAGAAAAACGATATCCCGGTAGAGGTGGCTATGGTATACAATACGAGCTATACCGAAAACCTTCACTCGTATGTGAATAATATTAATACACATGAAGGGGGTACGCACCTTTCCGGTTTTAGAAGGGGTCTGACCACTACACTTAAGAAGTATGCGGATGCCTCTGGTATGCTCGACAAATTGAAATTTGAAGTGCAGGGGGATGATTTTAGGGAAGGGCTTACCGCCATTGTTTCCGTAAAGGTAGCCGAACCTCAGTTTGAGGGCCAGACAAAAACAAAATTGGGTAACCGTGAAGTCTCTTCAGCGGTTTCACAAGCGGTCTCTGAAATGCTCACCAATTATCTGGAAGAGCATCCCGATGATGCCAAAGTTATCGTTCAGAAAGTGATTTTGGCCGCCCAAGCGAGACATGCAGCGACCAAAGCACGGGAGATGGTGCAGCGGAAGACCGTGATGAGCATTGGAGGATTGCCAGGTAAATTATCCGATTGTTCCGAGCAAGACCCTACCCGATGTGAGGTCTTTTTGGTAGAGGGTGATTCTGCGGGTGGAACGGCCAAAATGGGACGTGACCGTAATTTTCAAGCTATATTGCCATTGCGGGGTAAAATTTTGAACGTTGAAAAGGCCATGCAGCACAAGGTCTTTGAAAACGAGGAGATCAAGAATATCTATACGGCCTTGGGCGTGACCATAGGTACTGAAGAAGATAGTAAGGCACTTAATTTGGAGAAATTACGATATCATAAGGTGGTCATTATGTGTGATGCCGACGTTGATGGTAGCCATATCGAAACCTTGATTTTGACATTTTTCTTCCGGTATATGCGAGAACTTATCGAAGGCGGGCACGTTTATATTGCGACACCACCTCTTTATTTGGTTAAAAAGGGAAGTAAAAAGAGGTATGCTTGGTCAGACAAAGAGCGAGACGAAATCGCCGACACCTATAGCGGGGGTGTAAGTATTCAGCGATATAAGGGTCTTGGGGAAATGAATGCCGAGCAGTTATGGGATACTACAATGAACCCTGAGTTTAGAACCTTACGACAGATTACCATCGACAATGCTACTGAATCAGATCGTATTTTTTCTATGCTGATGGGAGATGAAGTACCGCCGCGTCGTGAATTTATTGAACGCAACGCTGTCTACGCAAATATCGATGCATAGCAAAGCCAATTGCAGTATAACTATTAGTCTTTTTGAGAGAGATAGAAAGAGAGTATAAAAGACACGTTTTAATTCGTCATTTATTATACCGGGTCAACCCTGCATGGCCGCCAAGTTTATAGCACATAAGGTGCTTTGATGCAATTAAAAAGCCGTAGTCACAGAATCGACCACGGCTTTTTGCGTATTTGAAACCTAGTAAAAACGTTATTCGCGAACAGCAAGAACATTACCATGGGCATCGGCTAGAGCAATACCTTCTTTGGAATCTTGCATAGAAACAATTTGATTGTTCATATCCGTACCCGGATAGGATATGATGTAATTTTCACCCTCTCGGCTCCACCTAAAATCGGTTTTGAAGATAATTTTGCCGTTGCTCTTTTGATGATACCTTCCTAAATAGGCATCATTGAAAATCCATTCTTGCCTAAATGTTTCCTGCTTAGCAGTTAGACTTGTCGATTCCATCTCGATATCCGACCAAATGCCTATAACTTCATCATTATTCTCAGGTATTCGTGAACAGTTGCTGACCAAGATGATACCGACTATGGCCAGCAATGATAAAAGTCTTTTCATTTCGAAGGTTTTTAGGCCTGCCCATCGGCAGATTGATTTGGGTACTTTAGTGTTCTTTTAACGATAAAGAGGTTTTTACTATTGCTAAAATTCGATGTATGGTCGTAAAAGGTAATTTTCTTCGTTAAAGCGCATTTTTTTTTAACAGAAACGTATTTCATCGATGAATGTTTTTAAGGTAATTATGAGTTTGGTACGCTTTTCGGTGCCATTTTCTGTATAGATTGTGTATTTTTGAAATCTTTAAAAATGCAAGGAAAAAAAGAGGTGCTTTTTCTTTATGGTTTTTCCTAATGAAGGGCTACAATAGATGAACGCTAATCTCAATAAATATAAATTCACATGAAAGTAACCGTAGTAGGGGCAGGTGCAGTAGGCGCGAGTTGTGCCGAGTATATTGCCATTAAAAATTTCGCATCAGAGGTCGTTTTGTTAGATATTAAAGAAGGTTATGCTGAAGGAAAGGCCATGGATTTGATGCAAACCGCATCATTGAATGGTTTTGATACGAAGATAACAGGAGTTACCAACGATTATTCAAAAACAGCGAATAGTGACATAGCAGTCATTACTTCGGGAATTCCTAGGAAGCCCGGTATGACCCGCGAAGAACTCATTGGTATTAACGCAGGAATAGTTAAAACAGTTTCTTCCAGTCTTATTGAGCATTCCCCGAATGTTACCGTTATAGTGGTCAGTAATCCAATGGATACCATGACCTACTTGGTTCACAAGACTACGAATCTTCCGAAGAACAAAATCATTGGCATGGGCGGAGCCCTAGATAGTGCCCGTTTTAAATATAGGTTGGCCGAGGCGCTAGAAGCACCAATTTCCGATGTTGACGGTATGGTTATCGGCGGTCATAGTGATACGGGCATGGTACCTTTGACCTCCCACGCCACCAGAAATAGTATCAAAGTGTCCGAATTTTTGTCGGAAGACCGATTGCAGCAAGTAGCGGAAGATACCAAAGTTGGAGGCGCTACACTCACTAAGTTGTTGGGTACTAGTGCCTGGTATGCACCTGGGGCGGCAGTTTCCGGTTTGGTTCAGGCCATAGCCTGCGACCAAAAGAAAATATTTCCATGTTCGACCCTACTGAAAGGAGAGTATGATTTAAACGACATATGCATCGGAGTACCGGTCGTGTTGGGCAAAGATGGTATCGAAAAAATAGTTGATATTCCGCTAAGCGAAGCTGAAAAGGCAAAAATGCAGGAGAGTGCAGAGGGTGTTAAAAAGACGAACGGACTTTTAGAAGTGTAGTCGCGATTTTCCCTGAAACTTATACATCCGCTATTGGAGAGCTCCATTAGTGGATGTTTTGCTTTTGCAATAACTCATAAATATGTTGTCAAATCCTACTGGAAAATCATATATTTGCACGCTGTTAGAAAAGGCACCTACAAAATACTCATAATCAATGCAAAACAAAGGACTTATTAAGCTTTTCGCCCTATTATTCGGGCTGGTAAGTATCTACCAATTATCCTATACATTTATCACCAATAAAGTAGAGGATGATGCGAAAGCCTTCGCTGAAAAACGTATTTCGACCACTGATGATAATTACGTCTCTGAAAGAGACAAGCTGGAAGCCAGTTACTTAGACAGTATCGGAGACAATACGATTCTAGGGTATACGACCTACAATGATGCCAAGAAAAAGGAACTCAACAAGGGACTTGACCTCAAAGGAGGAATCAATGTAACGCTGCAGATTTCAGTAAAGGATATTTTAAAAGGCCTTGCAAACAACACGAAAAATCCAGTTTTTAATAAGGCATTGGCCGATGCAGATGCCGCATCTAAAAGTAGTGACGATACCTATCTCGAACTTTTCTTTGATGCCTTTGATAATATCAAAGGAGATACAAAGCTAGCGTCGCCCGATATCTTCGCTAATAAAGGGTTGAGTGAAGAGATTAATTTTCAAATGACCGACGATGAGGTAAAGCCCATTATCAGAAGAAAGATCGATGAGTCGGTTATTTCGGCCTTCGAAGTTCTCCGGGAGCGAATCGATGGTTTTGGGGTTACCCAACCCAATATTCAACGAGAAGGTAATTCAGGTCGTATTTTAGTTGAACTTCCTGGAGCACGTGATATTGCCAGGGCGCAAGATTTACTGTCGAGTACGGCACAGTTGGAGTTTTGGGAAACGTATCAGCCCAATAATCCTGAATTGCAAGGCTTCTTTTTTCAGGCCAACGAAAAGTTGAAAACACTTATCAAAGTCGATGATGAGGAACAGCAACCGGTAAAAGAGGAATCGGAAATAGACTCATTACTTTCAGATGTGTCGCAAGACTCTTTGGATATTGCAGCGCAACGGAATCCGCTATTCGATAAATTTCAATTGGGCGCGCCCAGTTATGCAGTAGGCGTAGCGGCAATTAAGGACACCGCAGTGATAGGATCGTATCTAAGAATGAATGAGATTCGTAGACTATTGCCGGCAGATATGCAATTTGTAAAGTTTCTTTGGGAGAGACCTTCGGAAGATTCAGAAATCGTCGAACTTTTCGCATTGAAATCTAATCGTGATGGCGAGCCGAGAATAAGTGGAGATGTGGTTAGTGATGCACGAGCGGATTTCGATCAGGTGGGAAAACCTGCGGTATCGATGACCATGAATACGCAAGGTGCCAAGGAATGGGAAAAGTTGACGGGAGATGCATATAATAATCAAACGGGTATTGCTATCGTGTTGGATAACAAGGTCTATACGGCCCCCGGCGTTTCCACTGGCCCAATTTCCGGCGGACGTTCCGAGATTACGGGAAGCTTTACGGTAAATGAAACTAAAGATATTGCGAATGTACTTCGGGCCGGTAAACTTCCCGCTTCGGCCGAGATCATACAATCGGAAATCGTAGGACCTTCTTTGGGTCAGGAAGCCATAGATAGTGGTTTCACGTCTTTTATGATAGCCATGGCGATTGTTTTACTGTGGATGATATTCTATTATGGTAGGGCAGGTGTTTTCGCCGATATTGCGCTACTCTTGAACATTCTGTTGATTTTCGGGGTATTGACCAGTTTAAGTGCGGTACTTACCTTACCGGGTATTGCGGGTATCGTTTTGACCATTGGTATGTCGGTCGATGCAAACGTGCTTATTTTTGAAAGAATCAAGGAAGAAATCGATAAAGGTAAGGGCAAGTCCCAGGCAGTGGCCGATGGTTTTAGCAATGCCCTGTCGTCTATTTTAGATGCGAATATTACGACAGGTCTGACGGCAATTATCCTATTTGTATTTGGTTCAGGACCCATTAAGGGTTTCGCCACCACGCTACTTATCGGTATCGTCACCTCTTTGTTTACAGCGATTTTCATAACTCGCTTACTTGTTGATTGGTATATCGGAGGGAAAACGAGACGATTGGATTTCTGTACAGGTCTGACAAAGAATTTGTTCAAGAACATCAATGTCGATTTCTTGGCCAAGCGTAAGATTGCCTATATATTTTCGGCTATTTTAGTCGGTATCGGTGTTTTTTCACTGATGACGAACGGACTTCAGGAAGGGGTTGATTTTGTGGGCGGGCGTACCTATCAGGTTCGTTTTGAACATCCGGTAAGTTCTTCGGAAATTGCTTCCGAATTGAACGATGTCTTCGGTAGTGGCACCAACGTAAAGACCTTTGGGGAAGAAAACCAAATAAAAATAACCACGCCCTATAAGGTAGATGTAGAGGGTATAGAGGTCGATAACGAAATTCAGGATAAGTTGTACACTTCTTTGCAGAAGTATCTTCCAGATGGCACCAGTAAGGAGGATTTTATTTTAGGTAGTGGTGACGCATCCATTGGAATTCTACAATCTATTAAAGTAGGCCCTACTATTGCGGATGACATCAAGAACAACGCATTTTTGGCCATTATCGGATCCTTGGCCGTGGTATTCCTTTATATCTTGTTCCGTTTCCGAAAATGGCAGTTCTCGTTGGGAGCTGTGGTGGCCGTTTTCCACGACGTGATGATCGTATTGGGTATTTTCTCCTTATTTGGAACCGTAATGCCTTTTAACATGGAAATCGATCAGGCCTTTATAGCTGCTATACTAACCGTAATCGGATATTCATTGAACGATACGGTGGTGGTATTCGACCGTATTCGCGAAATTCTCGGAGAGAAAGGTTGGCGTGGTGGCGAGAATGTCAACTTGGCCCTGAACAGCACCTTGAGCCGTACGTTAAATACGTCTATGACTACCTTAGTGGTATTACTGGCAATCTTCGTTTTCGGAGGTGAATCACTAAGAGGCTTCATGTTCGCCATGATCGTAGGAATCTTGGTCGGTACCTATTCCTCTTTGTTCATAGCTACACCAGTTATGTACGATACTATGAGCAAAAGCATTCGCTCCGGGGTAAAGGCTAAGAAAGACGAGACAAAACCTCAGGGCAAGAAAAAGGTCAAGATGTAATTGAATTATATGATTTACACCAAATCAGAAAAACCTTTTGCATTTGCAAAAGGTTTTTTTAATACAAGTTCTAAAGGTTTTTGGTCTGTCTTCCGGTTTAAAGCCCGATGATTTTTCCTGTAGAGCCTTCTCTCGTCATCCGTAGCTCATATATATGCTGGGGCTCTAGGCCTGGTTCTTTTCGATGTGAAACAAAGAGTACCGTGGTTTGACTTTCGCTGGCAAATTTATTGACCAGGGCTACAAATAGCGCTGCACTTGCATCATCCAATCCTGCTGTTGGCTCGTCCAAAATGAGTAGTGGTGGATGCTTGATCATGGCCCTGGCACACATAATTAGCCGCTTTTGACCCATGGAGAGATCATGAAACAGGGTGTCTTTGATTTCCCAGAGGCCTAAGAGTTGCAACCATGCCTTTGCCGTGCGTGATTGTATTTCGGTAGGTTTCACATATAGGCCTATTGAATCGGTCAAACCGGAAATGAGCATATGCAACACAGAATGGTAGCCCGTGAATTTATCGGTCATTGATGGTGTGAAATAACCGATTTTCTTTTTGATTTCCCAGACACTTTCACCCGTTCCTTTTTTGCGCCCAAAAATATAGAGATCTTGACCATAACCCTTAGGATTTTCCCCGGTAATCATGGAAAGAATCGTTGTTTTTCCACTACCATTTTTTCCGCGAAGCTCCCAGAACTCCCCTTTTCTTATGGTCCAATCGATTTGGTGGAGTATGGGTTTGCTGCCGTAGCGAACATCAACTTTTTTTAGATCGATCAAAATATTGTTTTCCGTCGAAAAAGAAACGGGAGAGGGGGGTATATTTCCGTTAAAAGCCTTAGACTCCTCTATCGCCAAAGCCTCTTTTTTAGTATTGAAAAATGATAAACTATGGCCGTCGAGCCGACCAAATATATTGATGAAGGGCAGTAGGTCAATCCTTCTGCTTATAAACTGGACCATCGCAATTTGATTCGAGACGCTCAAGAGCTGAATCTTTAATTCCGCTTGGGTGTCAATATCTAAATTGTCAAAGGGGTTGTCCAGAACCAAAAAATCCGGCCGCTTCTCCATTATATGTTTTAACAATGCCTTTTTTTGTTCGCCACTCGACATTGATTTTAAGGACTGTCGGGTATGTGAAGTGATAGTTTTGGTGCCGTGCCTGTCTTCATTATCTATAAGGCGTTCGACGGCTATTTTAGAAAATAGTGCACCTTGCCTATCCTTAAGCTCTTGGAAGTCATCAGGTGGCTGCCCTCCCAACAACCTATCGATCAAATCATTCTTGCGGGAAGTGTTATCGATGAATATTGCCCAGTGTTTTTGCCTCATATATTTACTCTATAAATATGGACTATGTTGTCATGGTACATAGTGGTTTTATCGAGCTCCATACCAGTTTTCAAGGCGACACTTTGCGAAGCTATATTGTCTACTTGAATTATGGAGATCAATGAATTGGCTAATTGATTTTTTCCTGCAAATATCCTACATTTTTTAGCCGCTTCGGTGGCAAATCCTCTTCCCCAATACAACGGCAAAATAGAGTAGCCCATTTCCAATTCCTGAATGGTATCAACAGTTTGAGGAAGCAGTCCACAAAGTCCAATTAACTTGTCCGTACTTTTCAGGATTAACGCATTCATGCCTCCTCGACCTTCTTTATATCGTCTAAAGGTACTCTCAAACTGTTGTTGACAAGCAGTTACCGGTTCCTCCGGCAATCCTTTCCAATGGACGGAAGTACGTTTGTCTTGATGAAAGGGTAACCATGTTTCGAAATCGGAAACTTGAAGTTTTCTGAACCGAAGTCTTTCCGTTTGTTGGCCGACTAATAAAAGGTTCATCGAGAGTTATAGTTTTTCGAAGGCGATACTATCCCCTACCTCTACTCCCCATTTTTCGACCAAGCCAGCATTGACTTCCAAAACGTATTGAACAGGTACTTTTGAAGAGACACTTGATTCATCGTAAGGTTGGGCGTTCTCTTGAATATTGGCGATGCTATGATTTTTTTTTATAAAAATGAGATCTAAGGGAATTTCGGTATTTTTCATGTAGAAAGAATGCATGGCCTCATCGGGGAAAATGAACAGCATACCCTCAGAAAGCTTCATAGCGCTTCGATACATAAGGCCTGTTTGCGTTTCATAATCAGAATCGGCAATCTCAATATCAATAGTGGCAAGCAAAGAATCCTTTTTTGAGTCAAAAATTTGTAGTGCACCTTCCTTCTTGAAGATAATCGGCTCGGTTTTGATTATTTTTTTCGGACTGTCTTTGCAAGACAGCAGACCGATAAAGCCGATTAGCAAATAATGGATAACTTTTAAGTTCCTCATTCTTCAAATAATTTTACGGGAAACTCTGTAGTACAGGTAGTAAGAGATAAGCAAAAGAAACCCGTTTTACTGAAATATTTTCTAGTTAGCTTTTGGTCTGAACATGAAATAAAGTCCTATCAAAATGAACGGAATGCTAAGCCATTGACCTGTAGATAAAAGCCCTAGAGATTCTTCAAAGCCTCCTTGACTTTTCTTGACAAATTCTACAAAAAATCTTATAGTCCAGAGTAAGACAAGAAATAGGCCGAATAAAAATCCTTTTTGATTCTTTTTATCTGTTTTCCAGTACAGAAAGTAGAGTGCAATAAATACAAAAATATAGGCAAATCCTTCGTACAATTGTGTTGGATGACGGTAGGGTATCTGGGCAAGATATTCAGAAAACTGCGGATTGTTTTCCAAGGCATCGTATGCCGCATTGACCGTTTTTTCTTTGGTTATTCCAAGAGCCTTCGAGGGGTGCATATCGTCGGAATCACGAATGAATTTAGTTGCGAAAACGAAAGATTCGTCCGTTACCTTTCCGTTGATTTCTGAATTGAAGAAGTTGCCCAAACGAACGCAAAAGGCACCAATTGCAAACGGAATGACCATTCTATCTAGCAACCATAGGGTATCCATATCAGGGTATTTGCGCGAGTAAAGGTACGTGCCGATCAAGACCCCTATAATTGCACCGTGGCTTGCCAAACCTGTAAAGCCGGTAAATTCATATCCGTTTATTATTCCAAAAAGAGCACTGCCGGAACTCTCGCGTATGGGTAATAATATTTCGATCAGATGGTTTTGATAATAAGGCCAATCATAAAAAAAAACGTGCCCCAAACGTGCCCCTAACATAGTGGCTAGAACAGTGTAGATAAATAATGAATCGAGTTGTTCTACCGTTTTCTTTTCACTTAGAAAAATGCGTTTCATTAAAAACCAACCTAGGGCAAAGGCAGTAATCCATAGTAAGTTATAATACTTGATCTGTAATGGGCCGAGGGTGAAAAGCGTCTCGTGCGGATTCCAGATAAAACTTAAGAAGTGCATGTAGTATATTTTTGAGAGGACTAAGATAAGGAAATCGAATTGGGATTCTGAATTTTAAATGGTCATAAGCTTTAATTTCATATACGACCTTTATCTAAAATGAAGACGTCTGACCCTGCTTTGCTCAAGGTACCGGGTCATATCCTTTGCCGCCCCAAGGGTTGCAACTGAAAATGCGCCTTATCGATAACCACCCGCCTTTGAACAAGCCATGTTTTTTAAGGGCTTCAAGCGTGTATTGCGAGCATGTAGGCGAGTATCTACAAGTTGCGGGCGTATAGGGCGATATGGCTAGTTGATAGAACCTTACCAACATAACGAATGGTGCTATCAGTACTTTTTTCAAATTCATTTTCCGTGCAAAAAACATGGCCTATACCTTAGGAAAGACTAAATGTTGTTCCTTCTTTCCCGTCCTTTAACTGAATGCCCAATTCGGCCAATTGGTCCCTAATTTTATCGGAAGTTTCAAAGTCTTTGTTTTCCCGGGCCTCTTTTCTGAGGCCGATCAGAATTTCTACTACTGATGAGAGTTTATTCGAATCTTCGGTGCTTCCTGTTTTCTTTTCGAGGCCTAAAATGTCAAAAATAAAAGCGTTCATGGCCTGAACCAATAGTTCTTTGTCGGACGCAGTAATAGTTTCATGACCCTCTTTAATAAGGTTGATATGTCTTACGGCATCGAACAGTTTCGCAATGAGAATAGGCGTGTTAAAATCATCGTTCATGGCATCGTAGCACTGTTGTTTCCAATCTAAAACGTCGAAGTCCGAGCTATTGCCACTTTGAATAATTGGTAGCAGGTCAAGTGCCTCCATAAGTCGATTGAATCCTTTTTCCGAGGCCGAAAGTGCGTCGTTGCTAAGATCGAGTATACTGGCGTAATGGGCCTGCATCATAAAAAAACGAACTACGGTGGGTGCAAAAGGTTTACTCAGAATATTATTTTCTCCTGTAAAAATTTCCCCGGGCAAAATATTGTTTCCTGTTGATTTTGCCATTTTTCTACCATTCATGGTAAGCATGTTGGCATGTAACCAATAATTGACCGGTGAATGCCCATAACTGGCTTCTGCCTGTGCAATTTCACATTCGTGGTGAGGAAATTTTAAGTCCATACCACCACCATGAATGTCAAAGGTTTCTCCAAGATATTTCGTGCTCATGGCAGTACATTCTAAGTGCCAACCAGGAAAACCATCTCCCCAAGGAGAGGGCCATCGCATGATGTGCTGTGGTTCGGCTTTTTTCCAGAGTGCGAAGTCTTGTGGGCTCTTCTTGTCATCTTGGGCCGTTAGCTCGCGGGTATTGGCAATCATGTCTTCCAACTTTCGACCACTTAGCTTGCCATACTCATTGGTTTTACTAAATTGGACGACGTCGAAATAGACCGACCCATTTATTTCGTACGCATAGCCCTTTTCTATAATATCCTTTATGATTTCTATCTGTTCGATAATATGTCCGGTAGCTGTTGGTTCAATGCTTGGAGGCAATAAGTTGAACTTCTCAAGAATGTTATGAAAATCGATGGTATACCGTTGAACCACCTCCATAGGTTCTAACTGTTCCAATCGCGCTTTTTTTGCGATTTTATCCTCTCCATCCTCGGCATCGTCGACCAAATGTCCGGCATCGGTAATATTTCGCACATAGCGTACCTTATAGCCTAAGTGGCGTAAATACCTAAAAATCATATCGAAAGACATAAAGGTGCGGCAGTTGCCCAAATGCACATTGCTATATACGGTCGGGCCGCAGACATACATTCCGATATGTCCTTCGTTTAAGGGTTCGAGCACTTCTTTTTTTCCGGTGAGGGAATTGTGGACTTTTAGCTTTTGGCTTTGATACAGTTGCATGCGATAATCAACGATTAGAAGTTGGTATCAAGATTTAGGTAATCCAAGAACTCGCGACGTGAGGCTTCTTCTTTGAATTTCCCCCCATACTCGGCGGTTACCGTACTGCTCTCAATATCGCGTATGCCCCGGGAATTAACACATAGATGTTTGGCATCAATAACACAGGCTACATCTTCGGTTTTCAAAACCTGTTGCAATTCCCTGACAATTTGAATGGTTAAACGTTCTTGTACCTGAGGTCTTTTCGCAAAATAGTCAACGATACGGTTCATTTTCGAAAGCCCCACCACGCTACCGCTTGAAATATAGGCAATGTGTGCCTTGCCCACTATAGGCAGTAAATGGTGCTCGCAAGTGGAATAAAGGGTTATGTTCTTTTCCACCAACATTTCACCATACTTGTATTTATTTTTAAAGGTTGACGATTTTGGTTTCCGGTCTGGGTGTAGTCCTCCAAATACTTCACTTACGAACATTTTGGCCACTCTATTTGGCGTACCCTTGAGGCTGTCATCGTCGAGATCAAGACCTAAAGTGAGCATGACCTCACGAATGTTTTCAGTGATACGGACAATCTTTTCTGCGTCGTTCAAGACAAAAGCATCTTTTCTCATAGGGGTCTCCTCTGATGTTGAAAAATGATCGCTGCCGGTCTCTTCAAATTGTTTTTCCAATGTGCTGTCGATTTTCATACTAACTATGGGCTAAAACGGAGTGCAAAGATATACATAATATGACACTTTACGCCCGATATATTGTGATACACAACATAAAATTGGAGGATGGAAGAGCTATCCACTATTTTTACCTTGCCCCAGAGTTGAACCTACTTATGAAGTATTCCCAAATATTTTTATATCTAGTATTATTTCTCAGTATTGGCGCTAAGGCTCAAGTATCTGCAGATTGTAGTAATGCAGTACCTATCTGTAATGATACTCCGGTTAATGGCGGTACGATGGGGTTCGGTGTTGACGATTTTGGGGGTGCTGCCACAAGCGGCTGTCTTGAAGTTACCCTCAGTGGTTCTATAGAGTCAAATTCGGCCTGGTATCGTTTTCGAACAGGTGCGTCGGGTCAGTTGGGTTTTAACATAGGTATTGATACTACCGAAGACTGGGATTTTGCGCTGTATATGGCCAATGATTGTAATAATCTGGGAGAACCGGTACGCTGTAATTTTTTCGATAATCAAGATGAAAATAGGTTTATCGGGGTAGGGGAAGATCCCTCAGGTGAATCTATGAATGTACAGTATGAAGATTGGTTACAAGTAAGCCCAGGAGAGGAATACTATCTGCTCATCAATAATTTCAGTAATAGCAATTCGGGTTTTTCTATTCAGTTCTCAGGTCAGATTTTTGTTACCAACCCCTATGATGCTCTTGATTGTTCTATTATTAGCAATTTATTGGGGCCACCGGTGTCAGCCTGTGAAGGCAGTGCCGTGATACTCGATGCAACCACTTCCAACGCAACTACATATAACTGGTTCGTAGACCAAGGTAGTGGTTTTACTCAAATTGTGGGCTCACATAATGAAACGCTTCAGGCATTGTCTGCAGGCCAATACCGTGTTGAGGTGGTTAGACCATCGGGTAATATTATTAGCGAGGTTCAAGTGGCTTTTTCCCCAATGCCAATTGCCCATTCGGTTGCCGATGATTTTTCGTGCTCCGGGGAGGGCGAATATGACTTGGCACAGAAAGATATCGAAGTATTGGGGAGTCAAGCGGCCAGTGAATATATAGTCAGCTATTACGGTTCTTTAATCGATGCTAATAGCGGCATCAATTTTCTTTCAAAGCAATTTATGCCGGAACCTGGAACCCAAACTATCTTTGTTAGGCTTACCTCTGTAAACAACCCAAAATGTTACGATACATCACAAAGCTTTCAACTCATAAATTTAGACACCCCTGTTATTAATTTTCCCATAGAGGAGTTTCTCTGTCAATCGAGCTCGGTCACTATCGGTGATACTAGCCCTAATCTGAATTATTCGTATTCGTGGGATACTGGCGATACCACTCCAAGCATAGAAGTTTCCCAAGCTGGTAGTTATTCTGTTACGGTTACCCATACCCAATCGGGGTTTAGCTGTTCTACTACACAGGTTATTACCGTGTTGGTTTCACTGCCTCTAAATATTATGGATATTGAAATAGATGACCTAAAAAACAACAATACCGTTACGGTAATTACCGAATCACCAGAAAGATTCGAATATCAGCTCGATGGAGGTGCGTTTCAGAAAGGAAACAGGTTTTATGGAGTTGAACCCGGTGCCCATCGTATCACAGTAAATGACCTCATAGGCTGTGGTGCGGTCAGTGAAGATATTGTAGTAGTTGGGTTTCCAAGATTTTTTACTCCAAACGGTGACGGATCCAATGACTTTTGGAATATCACGGGGATCGATAATTTGGTCTCACCGACAATTTTAATCTATGATCGCTTTGGAAAGCTCTTGGCCCAACTCGGTCAAGGAAGTTCAGGTTGGGATGGAACCTTGAACGGTAAACCACTTCCCGAAACCGATTATTGGTTTAAATTGACCTACACAAACGACAACGGACAAACTAACGTAGCTAAATATGTCAATAATCATTTTGCCCTAAAGCGCTAAAAAATAGAGATTTAGGGTCTGCCGTCATCCCATTCTTGAATTTGGGTACCGTTGAGATGTTTTTAGACAGGATTAATCCGATGATATAGTCGATAAACTGTCTTTTTTTATCGCTGAACATACTAAAAAAACGATGTGGGAGTTATACCTAAGTAGTATAATATACCCCAAATCTTATGCGCCCCATACGCTACGCCGTATATTTAGTATTTTTTTGTTGCCTAGGGATATATGCACAGAACTCTCCGGATTGTCGTACCGCTATTCCAGTATGTGCCGACGCTCCTATAATGGGTCTCGCTGACGGCAGTGGGGATATCGATGATTTCGATCCAGAGGTTATTAGAGAGTCAGGATGCTTGGAAAAGGGTAGTGTAAGCAACGCTAATATCGAACACAATACTTCTTGGTTTGTCTTTAGGGCCGGAACTGGTGGGCAATTAGGCTTTGATATTGAGGCATTGCCAGCAAGTGGATCGGGAACTCCTACCGCTGAATGGGATTTTGCCGTCTACGGACCTGATGTAGATTGCGCTGATATTTCCAATGGCACTGCCCAACCTATTCGGTGTAATTATGAAGTTAACGAAACACGGTTTACGGGGTTGGGAATAAACCCTGAAAGTGGTCAGGTCGGGACAACTTCAACCACCCAAAATCTAAATACGTACGACGAGTGGCTCGATGTTCAGCCTGGAGAAATCTACTATATACTTATTAATAACTTCAACACCAACTTTGATGGTGACCCTGAGCCGTTTATGTTGACTTTTACAGGAAGTTCTGTGAATGCGGATCAAAACAATGCTTTAGACTGTACCTTACGCGATGAATTTCTAGGATTGGATATTGTAGCTTGCGAGGGTGACCCGGATATTCCATTAAGTGTTTTGAACTCTCCGGCAGGTCCTGATATTGTGAATGTTACATGGTCGGTCGACTATGAAGATGATGGCACTATAGACCAGCAACTGGCCGCTGCTCCCTCGGCAACCGAATTCATGGTTTCTAGCCCCAATTCCGGACGATATTTTGTTGATATTGAAACGAGCTTCGGACATATTACGGATGATATTTTGATTACTTATTACGGCATTCCGGTATTGGACAGGGTCGATCTTCTAAACACAAATTTGTCGCTGAATCCAGATAGGAACAATATTGAAATTTTTGTTCAGGGAGATGGTGACTATGAGTATGCTATTAATGATGGGGAATTTCAAGATGATCCTGTTTTTAACGATGTGCCTCCTGGTACGAATACCGTGGTTATCAATGATAAAAATGGCTGTGGTATTACCGAACCGATAGAGTTTTTGGTGCTTGGCTATCCGAAGTTCTTTACACCTAATAATGATGGAGCCAATGATACTTGGAATATTAAGGGAATAGAGATTTTGACGGATCCTGTGGTGTTCGTTTTTGACCGATATGGAAAGCTTCTAGCTCAATTGAACGTAGGTCTTGACTGGGATGGGATGTATAATGGCCGCCCCTTACCTTCGACGGACTATTGGTTCCGATTGGAATATGGCGAGCAAGAAAACGGAATCATAGTGGCCAGGAATACCAAAACACACTTCTCCCTAAAAAGATAAAGGCCCGGTAAGCTACCGGACCTTTTTAAGCCTATTTTCTTTTTCATAGAGTTAGAAGTTCAAGGTATACCCTAGGCTCAGATTTGTATTCACATTATTCAATACAGCGGGGGTGCCGATTCCAGAATCAAAAAAATATTGCAGTACATCCCTTTCGGTTCGATTGATCGCGAGGTCTAGCCGGCTACCACCAAAGGCGAAACCTATACCCGCTGAGATACCAGTAAGATCACCTACAATGTTTCCATCTTCGTAGGGACTTTGTTCATAACGGTATCCGCCCCTTAAGCTAATTCGTTTGATTCGGTACTCCCCACCGACCCTAAAAGAGGAAACGCCTCCCAAATTATCGGATATAAAATCATTCTCGGAAGCGAATCCTAAATCGCTTGTCGGTCTCAATTGTGCTTGTGACATATCTTGGTACCCGTAGTCGAAACTCAAAAGCCCGCTTTTACCGAATACAGCCGCCACGCTACCCGTAAGTTTCCCAGGTGTTTTTATCTGATAGTCAAAAATTGTAGTCAGACCGAAATCGATATCACGTATATCGGGATTTTTATCGGGAAAATCAGAATTTACGGACTGCGAAAAGTTATCGGTCAATCGATACCATGTAGGCGATTGATAACTACCTCCTATACGCAAAACCTCGTTGAGTTGGGCAATAGCTCCCACACTGAATGAAAATCCAGTACCTTCGGTGTTCAATAGATTGTCAAAGACTATATTTTGAATTGCGGAACCTGAATCGAAACTATTCTCATCGTATTCATTGACCCTAGTATACGAGATAGTGTGAAAATTCATAGAAGCCCCGAAATTGAATATTCCTGCATACTCCGTAGCGCCATTTACAGTGAACTTACTGTTGTATCCAGAGACAATTTGGTTAAAACGCTGATCGAGTTGCGTGTAGTTTGCATTGGAGAAGTAAGCCGTGTTGTCTTGGGCATCTTCCACAGGTTCAATGATACCGGACTGAAATCCTAAAAATGCCTGTTGAGCGGTATAACCTAGTCCTGCGGTGGCCCCAATATCGAGATATGCATCACGAATACTTTCTCCTTGTTGAAGCTTTAAAGGTTCTAATCTAACCCCATCGGCAAAATTCAAGAAATAATTATCTACACCTTCGCTACCCCTTCCCATTATTAAAGTTTCGTTGTCAAAGTCTTGAACCACATCGTAATTAATGGCCAAGGCGATCTTCCCCCAGTTCGAATTGGGGTCGGTGGTCTTGAATACCAAAGCACCCCCGACTTGATTTATATCAAGATAATTTGAAGTGCTCTGAGTATTCGTTCCCGAGTAATCTGCCTGATTATTGCGATTATAATGGCTTCCTGAAACCGTAAAAAGGCTGTTGTTGAATACCGCACTTCCAGCGGGATTGATGTTCAGGGCCGATAGGTCTCCCCCCAACGCTCCAAAAGCACCTCCCATTCCCTGAAAACGGGCAGTACCCTGCAAGTTTTCGGTGCTGTATCTTAGTACATCATCAATATTTTGTGCATTTGCCAATGCGCATGCCAATAGCATGATGAAAGTAAAATAACTTTTCATTGTTGATACTTTTAAGGTAAATTAATGATGATTTCAGATTTAGTTTCTTCGTCCACTTGAAGAAGAACTTGACCTTGATCCAGCGGAAGACCTTCCTGAGCTACCGGAACTTCTATAACTTCCTGAACTTCTTGAAACACTACTACTGCGTCCAGAACTTCTATAGGTACTGCCACTGCTTCTAGAGCTGCTTGATGATCTATAGTTGCTCGTTCTTGGTGTAGCGCTTCTACTACTTCGGCTATAGGTATTGCTGCTTCTGCTTCCAGAACTTCTATACGTGCTTGTTCTAGGTGAAGAACTTCTGTAGGTACTTGTTCTTGGAGAAGAACTCCTATAAGTACTTGTTCTTGGAGAAGAGCTTCTATAGGTCTGGCCGCTTCGCGATGATCTATTGTATTGAGGGGTGGCCCGAGTACTTCTACTGGTTCTGTAGGCCTGATTGCGGTCAACGCCCACTGTTCTTCTTGATGCAGTGCTTCCGCTTGTATAATCACGTGCACTTCGCGTGGCATTGCTTCTGCTCGCCGCCGACCTGGACGTACGCGTTGTGTATCGGGATACAGCCCTGTCGAGGTTTCGGTTTGACCTTCCCCTTAAAGCAGCAACATTTGAATTATTTCCAGCAATTGTATTCGTGTTTCTATAGTAGCCTCTTCGACTGGAATTATAGGCAAACCCTCGATTTCGATAGGTATAGTTATTATACCCTCTGTAGTATCCGTAAGGGGGGCACCAAGTGCCGTAGTATCCTCCCCAAGCTCCCCAGCCAAATCCGTAGTATCCGGCATAGCCGTAACCATAGGGGCTTCCCCAGCCCCACCATGGATTGTAGCGGTACCTCCAAGGACTGTTCCATCCCCATCCGTAACCATAATATCCTCCCCAGCCCCAATTGTTCCATAGCCAAGGCGAAGCCCAACCATACCCCCAATTGTTATCGTAAATATTGATATTAACGTTTGTGGCATTATCGCCCCATGCCGCATAACCGGCATAGTCATTATTGTTTTTGTAATAATCCGTTAACTGGCCCTCTGTGATACTATCGTTTTCCACACCGTTGGAGCTTGAATAGGAGTCTATATCGGTGAAGATTTCACCCTCCAAAAGTTGGTCATACTGCTCGGCCTGTTCTCCAAAATAAGTAGCATAGGTATTATCCTTTGAATCTTCGACCTGACTTTGCTGGGGTGCTCTTTCAACGGAAACCCGAGGGTCACCACCATAAATCCCATCGTTATCATAGTATGAAGCCGATTGGTAAGAACCACAGGAAGCCAATAAGATACCCGTTAGGGCAGCTAAGGCCGTCAAGCGAATTTTAGGAAGGGGTAGCGAATATATCATGGTTGTAAATTTTATTGTTGAACATTTTAAAAATAAGTAGTTTTACCCAATCATTTTGATTACATAATCACAAGATTTGTGCCAAACTACAGGTAATGGGTAAAAATTTGACGAAGCGCAGTGAAGACTATTCCAAATGGTATAATGAACTCGTAGTGAAAGCCGATTTGGCTGAAAATTCAGGAGTTCGGGGATGTATGGTGATTAAACCCTACGGTTATGCCATATGGGAGAAGATGCAGGCAGGGCTTGACAAGATGTTTAAGGAAACGGGCCATGAAAATGCCTACTTTCCTCTTTTCATTCCTAAATCATATTTGAGCAAAGAGGCTAGCCATGTGGAAGGTTTTGCCAAAGAATGTGCAGTGGTTACCCATTATCGTCTGAAAAATTCGGAAGATGGATCTGGTATCGTGGTAGACCCGGAAGCTAAGCTTGAAGAAGAACTCATAGTGAGGCCTACCTCCGAAACTATTATATGGGACACCTATAGGAGATGGATTCAATCATATAGAGATCTACCCTTGTTGATCAACCAATGGGCCAACGTTGTACGATGGGAAATGCGTACACGACTTTTTCTCAGAACGGCGGAGTTTTTATGGCAAGAAGGGCATACGGCGCACGCCACCGAAAATGAGGCGATCGAAGAGGCCGAAAGAATGATGAACGTATATGCTGATTTCGCGGAGAATCATATGGCTATGCCCGTAATAAAAGGATTGAAAACCGAGAGTGAACGTTTTGCGGGTGCCATAGAGACCTATTGTATCGAGGCTTTAATGCAAGACGGAAAAGCACTTCAGGCAGGTACATCGCATTTTCTAGGTCAAAATTTTGCCAAGGCTTTTGATGTGAAGTTCGCTTCAAAAGAAGGAAAACAAGAATATGTTTGGGCCACTTCTTGGGGAGTGTCTACAAGGCTGATGGGGGCATTGATCATGACCCATAGCGATGATAACGGTCTGGTTTTACCGCCAAAATTAGCTCCTATTCAAGTGGTAATCGTACCGATATATAAAGGTGTTGAGCAACTTGATGAAATTTCGGAGAAAGTGGGCCCCTTGGTCAAGGAGCTACGGAGTAAAGGTATATCGGTGAAATTTGATGATCGAGACACCCATAAGCCCGGATTTAAATTCAACGAGTATGAATTAAAAGGGGTGCCCGTACGTTTGGCAATCGGACAGCGCGACCTGGCCAACGGAACTTATGAGGTGGCTCGTAGGGATACGTTGAAAAAAGAAACAATACCTTCGGAAGAGGTGGTCGCCAAAATTGAATTTCTTTTAGAAGATATTCAGCAAAATATTTATAAGAAAGCGAACGACTATAGGGTCGCTCATATGACCGAAGTGGATACATACGATGAGTTCAAGCAGATCATCGAGAAAAAAGGAGGGTTTGTTGCTGCGCATTGGGATGGAACCATGGAGACGGAAGATCGTATAAAGGAAGAGACAAAGGCTACGATACGTTGTATTCCTTTTGGGTTCAAAACGGAAGAAGGAAAGTGCATGGTTACAGGAAAACCATCAAAGGAAAGGGTGCTGTTTGCCAAAGCATATTAAAAAAAAATATGTAGGTGTTGCGATAGTAAAAAATAATTGTATTTTTGCACCCGCGCTGAAAGGTATTGATTTCCAATTGATAGCTTCGTGATGGCGTTTTGATAATATAATGGCCCGTTCGTCTAGGGGTTAGGACGCCAGGTTTTCATCCTGGTAACAGGGGTTCGATTCCCCTACGGGCTACTTTTAAGTTTGGAGTTCATTGTTCTTGGTTAGTGGTTGAATACAATCATTGACCAATTTACGGCCCGTTCGTCTAGGGGTTAGGACGCCAGGTTTTCATCCTGGTAACAGGGGTTCGATTCCCCTACGGGCTACAAAAGTTCGAGAAGGATCGGTGCAGAAGTATTTAATTAATTTGTAATAAGAAATGGCAAATCACAAGTCGGCATTAAAGAGAATCAGAAGAAACGAAGCGGTACGTCTTCGCAATCGTTACCAACATAAAACAGCCCGTAATGCAATCAAGAAATTAAGGTCTGAAGAAAACAAGAAGGATGCTGAGGCTTTGTTGCCTAGTGTTATCAGCATGGTCGATCGTTTGGCCAAGCGAAATATCATTCATGCAAATAAGGCCGCTAACCTGAAAAGTAAATTGGCGAAGCACGTCAACGCTTTATAGAAAATATAATTGTAAAAAAAAGGCCCCGCTAGTTTAACTTACTATCGGGGCCTTTTTTATTTAGGCCAGGGTAACCTAAATGGCCTACCGTGGCAGTCTTCTTCTCATTCTTAGGAACCCTATGATGATCAAGAGATACATGATCACGATCAAACTCAAATGGGTCAGGCGTACATGTGTACCTTCTGTGATGTTATATATGGAGTGGTAAAACCTCAATATTTTGATGGGAAGGTATCCAGCATAGAAAACGAAGAGTCCTAAGCTAATCCAGAATAAAAGATCGTTTTTCCAGGGTATTTCGTTTTTAGTGGTGAAAATTTGCCTTAAATACAAAGTCGAACAAACCAAAATAATAAGCCCTCCCACTACATAGGTTGCGGTTTGAGAAGAGGTTACAAAGTCCTCATAAAAAGGGTTTAAAGTGGCGACAATCAGAAAGGCAATACTGGCATATTGGATACCTATCTTTATCTTTTCATTGTCGAGATAAAATGTATAAATACGAAAAAAGTAAAGACAAAAAATAACGTTATAAATGTTATAGATGACCATGTTGTAAAATGCCAAGGCATCGCTACCAAAAAAACGGTATTCAGGATATTCAAAAATAAGACTTCCCAACATCTCATTTAAAAAAGTGTAAATGAAAATGATGGGGAGGTACTTTAGTTTGGTGTCGAAATATTTCGAATAACGATATAGTGACAATAGAAAAGTGATACCGTAAAGGGGTACATAAGCATTTTCCAAGAAATACCTTAGCATAAGTCGATGTATCTATGGCCGTTAACTTTTAGTATGGCGGCGGTGCAGAACTTCCTTCGTTCTTTGTAGTACTTCTATCGGCGAATACAGGTGCCGGAGATGCGAAACTGGGGGCTAAAGAGGCTTCGCTTTTCGATTCGGCCTGGCTTTTTTCATTTGTGCCTTCTCCTTTTCTTCTTTGAAAGTCATTCGCCAGCAATACAGCTCTGCGCTTACCATCTTGCGCATCTTCCGTATAGAATATATATTCTTTACCATCACGTTGAATGGTGGGAGACATCATAATCGAATTCTGACGGGGATGTACCACAGCCTTGCCGTCAGGAAATTTCTCATCATTAGGATAATTTGCAAAATAAAAGCGAAGAGTAGTCAGTTTCTCCCCAGATAGTTTCGCCTCGTTCTCGATGTAGGCCATGTATTTTTTCAAATCTTCATAGTCATAGTACACATATCGTGCGACATCGAATTTGGAGCCATTGGAATCGGCGGTATTGGATTCTTGACCATTTTGCATCTTACCTTGTTCTTTCTCATCCAAACTATCTTCATATTCTTGAATAAGATTAACCCTACGTTTTTCGTAGTTGACATAAAGCTGGCGGGCTTCTTCAGGAAAAATAATACCTTGGTCATAGGTTTCATCTGCTTCAACACAGGGGCATTCAGGGCAAGGTGTAGTTTGTTTGGTGTCTACCCCACAACTAGAAATCAAGAGTAAAAAAAGAACGATAGTACCGAGGCATGTGATTTTCTTTGCATTTTTCATGAAATAAGTTTTACTGGTTGTATAGAAATGTTCTTGCAAAGTTTTGGGGGGACGTTAACTTTTGCGCTATAAAGATATTAAAATACCGATACTACGTAATTAATTCTTAAGAATTCGGTTACATTTTTTGAATGGGCTGTCTGTTAGCTATTATAGGAATAGGTCGAGGGTTATGAAAAAAAGTACCGTTAAATAGCGGTCTTTTTTTCTGGCTCAATAGAAATAGCACAAAAAAATCCCGAATAATACTCATTGAAGTACTATTCAGGATTTTTGTTATTTAATCATTGGCATTCTATGCCATTACATGGTTATTGATTCATGGTCATCAAGAACTCTTCGTTGTTTTTCGTTTGTTTGATACGCTGTTCTATGAATTCCATGGCTTCAACAGGGTTCATGTCGGCCAAGTATTTGCGTAGTATCCACATACGTTGAACGGTATTTTCATCATGCAATAGATCGTCCCTACGCGTACTTGAGGAGGTGAGGTCGATAGCGGGAAAAATCCTTCTGTTCGATATTTTGCGGTCCAGTTGCAGTTCCATATTACCTGTTCCTTTAAATTCCTCGAAAATAACCTCATCCATTTTTGATCCGGTCTCGGTCAATGCAGTGGCTATTATAGAAAGTGAACCGCCACCCTCAATATTCCTTGCGGCACCGAAAAAGCGTTTCGGCTTATGCAGTGCATTGGCGTCGACACCACCACTCAGTACCTTACCAGATGCCGGTTGTACCGTATTGTAAGCCCGAGCAAGGCGTGTAATCGAATCTAGAAGTATGACGACGTCGTGCCCGCATTCGACTAGTCTTTTTGCTTTTTCCAATACAATGTTGGCCACACGAACATGTTCGGTAGCCTCTTTGTCGAAAGTAGAAGCAACGACTTCACCACGCACATTGCGCTGCATATCGGTAACCTCTTCCGGACGCTCATCGATCAAAAGTATGATTTGGTAAACTTCGGGATGGTTGGCGGCTATGGCATTCGCAATAGCTTTCAATAACATCGTTTTTCCCGTTTTAGGTTGTGATACGATCATACCCCTTTGCCCTTTTCCAATGGGCGAGAACAAATCCATGATTCGGGTAGAGATGTTGCTCTGGCGGTCAGCAATGCTAAACTTCTCTTGCGGGAACAACGGTGTAAGGTGCTCAAAAGACACCCTATCGCGTACGACTTGTGGGTCTATGCCGTTGATTTTATTGACTTTAATGAGTGGAAAGTACTTTTCACCTTCCTTTGGGGGCCGCACATTACCTAAGACAGTATCTCCCGTCTTTAGGCCAAATAGCCGTATTTGTGATTGGGAGACGTAGATATCATCGGGAGACGAAAGGTAATTATAGTCCGATGATCTCAAAAAGCCATATCCGTCCTGCATAATGTCGAGAACACCCTCACTTTCAATAATGCTATCGAATTCGAACTCAGGTTCTTTATATCGGTTCTTGAGATCTTTATCAAAATTGCTTTTGTCGTGATTGTTTTTTTGATGGCGATGGCCCTTATTCGTATTGGTCGAATTTTGGTTTTTGTGGCCTTGATTACTCTTTTGGTCTTTTGTGGGCTGATTTGAATTTTTCGACTTCGTTCTGGTCTTTTTCGCTTCAGGACTTTGACCTTGAGTATTGGTATTTTGACTTTTCGTGTTGGAGCTCGACTTTTTGCTATCAGAACCGGAATTATCAGATGCAGCTTCAGTCGAGTTGTTCGGTTTTTTACTTTCCTTGCTTGCTCTTGCCCTAGAAGTTCTTGGCTTGGGCTTTTCTTCTGTTTTTGGGACAATAACTTCGGCTACTACCTTTGGATTGGAGGCCTGTACATCAAGGATTTGATACACCAAGTCCAATTTCTTTTGGGTCTTGTATTTAGGTACATTGAGGCCTTTTGCAATTTCCTGAAGTTCAGGCAGCTTTTTTGCTTTTAAATCTGAAATTTCAAACATTAAGTGTGTGGTATAAATTATAAGTCTTTGTAAATTGTAAGAAGTGTATTGTTATTCGGGTATTACTAGGGAAAGATTTCCCACTGGGTAAGTGCTATAACTAATAACGTAGCAATAATACAAATTATTTTCAGTATTACACCTATTTTTTTGAAAAAGACCCTATTTTTGCACACCGAAATGCCTTTTAAGCAATGATTCAGAGAATACAGACCATTTATTTACTTATCGTCATACTGATTTCGGGAATTCTCCCTTTCTGGGTGAATCTTTGGTCCAATGCGGAAGGTACAGAGATTTATGCCCAAAACGAGATTCTGGTATCCGTTGTTTTTTATATCTCGGCAATATTGGCCCTAGTAGCCATGTTGCTTTTTAAGAATCGAAAAAATCAATTTGTGCTGAACAGATTGAATCTCATATTGAATCTTTTTTTACTAGGATTTTTCGTTTATCGATCACTAAATTTATCTGGAGAGACAGCTGTCTCTGAGAAGGGTATTGGGATGTTGATTCCTGTAGTTTCTATCGTTTTTCTGGTCCTGGCCAACAGGGCCATCAAAAAGGATGAAGATCTCGTAAAATCTGTAGATCGTCTTCGTTAAACCTTATATCTTAGTAGTATTAGTGCGTAGAAACCCGGAAGCTACTTCCGGGTTTTTTATGTTTGTTTTTATCTTGAATCAGAAAATTATAATCCAAAAGAAGGGACTTTTAATTCGATAAGCGTTTTTTAGTAATCGTTTGCGCTTTTGAATTACATTTAAAACAAGAAATTTTTTAGTAGGTACAGAAAGATGATCCCAGTTGCCTAAATCAATGAGGTTTTTAATAAAAGAGAATAAGTATGAAAAAAATAGTAAGAGCCCTTTTAGCAGGTTGGGGCGCTAAAAAAATTGGTGGTGGAAAATGTGGCTGTTTCGGTGCCGTAATCGTTTTCATACTATTGTATTGGTTATTGGGGTACGTGATAAATTAAAAATGAGGTTGAGGGTCGGCCATCTACGATTGTATTTATCGATTAGATTATTTTTTATGTGAATCGCGCTATTTTTAGATGTGGTTATTATCGAAATTGCGGTCTCATAAGTAGGTTAATTGTTCTGTTTGAACTAAACGACAGAACAAAGCAAATTAAAAGGGGATGTCGTGGGGACGTCCCCTTTTTCATATTAAATTAGGCGCTATTAGCGCTTTCCTAATTCGACAACTTCAAGGTTTTTAATATCCTTATCATCGATAGTGAATCGTAACATGGTCCGTACTTGATGAAAACCATTCTTTCCGCACGCCCCGGGATTCATATGTAGCACATCTCTTTTTTGATCCATCATAACCTTTAGGATATGGGAGTGCCCACATATGAAAAGCTTCGGCGGATTTTCATCGATAAGGGTTTTGGTCCTTGAGTTATATTTAGGGGGGTAGCCTCCAATATGTGTCATCAGCACGTCAACCCCTTCACAAAAAAAACGCTGGTTTAGGGGAAATTCTTTTTGAATGATATGATCATCGATATTTCCGAAAACGGCTCTTACGGGGCCTATTTTCTGTAAACTATCAATTACCGACAAATTTCCTATATCACCGGCATGCCATATTTCATCTGCTTGACGGGCATATTTAAGAATGGTACTATCCATAAATGAATGGGTATCTGAAAGCAGAAGAATCTTGGTCATTGTATAGCGTATTTACGAGTTTTATTGCGCACGACTTGACCATCCAAAACAACATCAAATACATTCGATTTGGTTTCCTGAGAACCCTTATCTTTGCGCACTACAAAACTACTAGATTCATTGAGATATTTTGTTGAATTTGCATACGTCGGTAAAGCGTACCATGGGTGGCAAAACCAGCCTAATGCTTTAACTGTTCAGCAGGTGTTGGAGAATTCTTTTTCGACCCTATTAAGACAGTCAGTCTCGCTCACCGGAGCCGGCCGTACTGATGCAGGGGTACATGCGCGTCAGATGTTCGCACATTTTGAGGCCGAAGGGCTGCAACAAAAAGACGATATGGTGTATCGGTTGAACTCCTTTCTCCCCTCCGATATTTCAGTGAAGACTATTTTTGAAGTAAACGAAAACGCCCATGCCCGTTTTGATGCTGTTTCCCGAACTTATGAGTATTGGATTACACAGGAAAAGAATCCCTTTTATGTCGATTATGCTTATGAAGTGAAGTCTCCGTTGCATGTCGAAAAAATGAACCAAGCAGCTAAGCTTTTATTGGAGCATACTGATTTTGAATGTTTTTCAAAATCAAAAACCGATGTGAAGACGTACGACTGCCACCTTCGAAAAGCCACGTGGGAGAAACGAGATGATGTGCTGGTTTTTACGATAACAGCAGATCGATTCTTGCGCAATATGGTGCGTGCGATCGTAGGTACTCTTATAGAGGTCGGTCAAGAAAAATATGTGCCCGAGCATGTTAAAACGGTCTTAAATAGTAAAGACCGAGGCAAGGCGGGACCATCGGTACCGGCAAAAGGGCTATATTTGATTTCAGTTGTATACCCCGAAAAGATTAGGATAAGGAATGGATAAAAACTCTGGCAAAGCTTTCGATGTAGGGTTGTTCAAGCGATTAATGCGGCATACAAGGCCTTATCGAATTACATTTTACGGCGTCGCCTTGGCGGCCATTCTTTTGTCGGCCTTTGCTGCAATTGGTCCTTATATAGTCAGTGCAATTATCGACGATGCAATCATCACCCCTGATGCCGAAAAGTTGCTCAATCTTTCATTGCTTATGTTCGGCGTGTTGGTAGCTCAGGTCATCAGTCAACTTTTGTTCAATTACTATGCAAATTGGTTGGGCGAGTCGGTGATACGTGATATCCGAATCAAACTTTTCGAGCATATGCTCAGTTTTCGAATGAAATATTTCGATACCTCTTCACTAGGCGTATTGGTCACACGGGCCGTAGCGGACATGCAGCGCATAGGAGAGATTTTCAGTCAAGGTTTCTTCGTTATTGTCGGTGACCTACTAAAAATGATCGCTGCCGCCGGCATGATGATCTACTTGAACTGGAAACTAGCCCTTATTGTTTTTGCCTTGCTACCTATTATACTTTATGCCACCCGACTATTTCAAAAGGCAATGAAGGTTGCCTTTATCGATGTCCGTGCCCAAGTATCGAATCTAAATTCGTTCGTTCAAGAACGTATAACTGGCATGAAAATAGTTCATCTCTTTACTCGTGAAAAAATAGAAAGCGATAACTTCAGGGGTATTAATGAAAAACATCAAAATGCCTGGTTGAAGACCGTGTGGTATAACTCCATATTTTTTCCCGTGGCTGAAATCGTCACTTCTGTTGCTATAGGTCTGGTGGTGTGGTATGGAGGTCTTCAGAACGTGGCCAATATAACCGTTGATATTTCGGGTACTATTTTCGCCTTCATCATGTATATCGAAATACTATTTCGGCCTTTACGACAGATTGCTGATAAATTCAATACGTTGCAAATGGGAATGGTCGCCGCGAACAGGGTATTTAAAATTTTAGATACTCAAAGCAATATTCAAGATGTCGGCACCATCGAAAAAGTAGATGTAGAGGGAAGCATAAAGTTTTCCGACGTACGATTTGGATATTTGGAAGATGAAGAGGTACTTCATGGAATAAATTTTGAGGTTAAGGTAGGTGAAACTGTGGCTATTGTGGGGGCTACGGGTGCGGGTAAGTCTACTATTGTCAATTTGCTCAACCGGTTTTATGAAATCAATTCAGGAAGTATTCAAGTCGACGGCATAGACATCAAAGATTTTAAACTTGCCTCATTGCGTTCCCAAATAGCCGTTGTACTCCAAGATGTTTTTCTCTTTGCCGATACCATTGCGAACAATATTTCATTGAAAGATCCCTCGATAACGTTAGAGACCATTACCGAAGCGGCAAGACAAATCGGGGTCGATGAATTCATCTCTAGTCTTCCGGGGGGGTACCAATACAATGTGAAAGAGCGCGGTACTATGCTTTCGAGCGGCCAGCGGCAATTGATCGCCTTTTTGAGGGCCTATGTAAGTAATCCTAGTATTCTTGTGCTCGATGAGGCCACTTCATCGGTAGATACCTATTCTGAGCAACTGATACAAAAGGCCACGGAAAAAATCACTGCGGGTAGAACCTCTATAATCATAGCTCATCGATTGGCAACCATTAAAAAAGCCGATAAAATTATTGTTATGGATTCCGGTCAGATTGTTGAGATCGGCACGCATAAAGACCTATTGAAAAACGGAGGGTATTATCGTAATCTTTACGAAGCTCAATTTTTGGCCGAAGAGGAGGTCGCCTAGTTGATTAAGTCGTTCTTAATGATATTGCCGAGTTCGTTCAGGTCACCGTAGTCAATAAACTCTCCATTTTTAATAAAGGAAATATTACCGGTTTCTTCACTGACCACTAGGGTAAGCGCATCGGTTTTTTCGGTGATGCCCACAGCCGCTCTATGTCTAAGACCAAAACGAAGTGGAATATTTCGTTTGTTCGATACAGGAAGGATAACCCTAGTCGCTACGATATGGTTGTTCTCGATGACCGCTGCTCCGTCGTGCAACGGACTATTTTTGTAGAAGATACTTTCAATAATTGGTTGGTTGACCTCTATATACATTTTGTCACCCGATGATTTTATGAAATCTAGGGAATTACTCCTCTCGATTACAATAATGGCACCCGTTCGAGTCGCGCTCATTTTCTTGCAGGCCGCTAGAATAGAGTCGATATCGGTACTGCTACTGAGGCCGTCTTGTTTTAAAAACTTGAAGTGTTTGATGAACTTTTTCTTATTGGCGAAGTTGGTCGAACCGATCATCAGCAGAAATTTGCGGATCTCTTGTTGAAAAACGATGATCAAGGCAATAAGACCAACTTGCATGAAAGCCCCCACCATGCTACTGATCATTTCCATTCCTAGAAGTTCGGTAAGCTTCCAGAACCCCCATACGATTACGATTCCAATGAAGATGTTGATGGCAACTGACCCCCTTACCAGTTTATAGATATAGTATAGTAGTACCGCTACCAGAATGATATCGAGAACATCGGTAACCTTAAAATCTAAAAAATTAAGAAAATTCAATGTGGAGGTGTTTTTGTAAATTTAGAAAAAACCATAAACATTCATTCGGCTTTCAACTGTTCTGCAAGTTTAATACATTCCACTGCTTCTTTAACGTCGTGCACACGTAAAATATTGGCTCCTTTCATCAGAGCGACCATATGAAGTGCCGTTGTACCGTTCAGGGCCTCTTCGGCAGTAATGTTCAGGGTTTTATATATCATTGATTTTCTACTGAGTCCAGTCAATATAGGGAGTTTTAGATTCTGAAAGAGCGCTAAACCGTTCAATAGTTCAAAATTTTGTGAGGCCGTTTTGGCGAAGCCGAAACCTGGGTCGATAATCAAATCGATCAAACCCAATGATCTAGCAACCGCAATTCGGCCCGAAAAATATTTAATAATATCGATTAAAAGATTTTCATAGTTCGTGTGTTGCTGCATGGTATTCGGATTTCCCCGCATATGCATTAAGATGTAGGGCGCATTGTACTTGGCGACCGTAGGCATCATTTCCTGGTCGCGTTCTCCAGCAGATATATCATTGATCACAGTAGCTCCGGCTTGTAGACATTCCTCTGCCACTTTACTTCGAAAGGTGTCTATAGACAAAATGATTCCTGGAAAGTTTTGAAGTAATAATCCAACCACGGGAACGATTCGTTGTAATTCCTCGCTTTCAGAAATATCTTTGGCCCCAGGCCGCGAACTGTAGGCGCCTACGTCGATGAAGGTAGCACCATCTTTCAACATTTTTTCAGTATGGTCTAAGATAGAACGCTCGTTTTGATAGGTCCCTCCATCGTAAAAAGAATCGGGTGTAATATTTAAGATGCCCATTACTTGTGTACGGGCTAAATCGATAAGTTGGCCTCTGCAGTTTAGGGTCATAATTTTCTTTAAAAGAAGTTGTAGCGGTACCTTGATAAACCAAGTTTAAAATACGAACTTTGGGCGATTCAAGATTTTGGTGGAAATTTAAGCAAATTATAAAGTATAACCATGCAGCGTACTTCCGAGCAATATGACGCGATAATTCGCTTGTGCCGTGACCTTTTTCAAAATAAGATGAAGGATTATGGGAGTGCTTGGCGCATTTTGCGCCTTCCGTCCTTGACGGACCAGATTTTTATTAAGGCACAGCGCATTCGAGGTCTTCAAGAAAATAGTACGAGAAAGATAGACGAAGATGAACGTTCGGAGTTTATAGGAATTATAAATTATTCGATTATGGCCTTGATTCAATTGGAGAAAGGTGTCGCTGTGCAGCCAGACCTTTCGGTAGAACAAGCTTTAAAACTCTTTGACAAGCACGCTTCGACGACGAAGACCTTGATGCAAAACAAAAATCATGATTATGGAGAGGCATGGCGCGATATGAGAGTCAGTTCTTTAACCGACCTTATTTTGCAAAAAATATTGCGGGTCAAGCAGATTGAAGATAATAAAGGAAAGACCCTCGTAAGCGAAGGCATTGACGCCAATTACCAAGACATGGTCAACTATGCTGTTTTTGCCCTGATTCATCTTAAAGCTGATGATAATCCATCAAAACAAGAAAAGCCTAGAACCTAAATTCGTACACCTGCTGATGAACCTATTAGGGCAATGCGCCGACCTCGGAAATAATAAATAGCCATAGATGAAATATCTTGTTGATTTTAGTAGAATAATCGTTGGGGTCCTTTTTATCATAAGCGGCTTTATTAAACTGAACGATCCTGTAGGTTTTTCGTTCAAACTGGAAGAGTACTTCAGTCAAGGGGTCTTGAATTTACCTTTTTTAGAGCCCTACGCTCTTGGAATTTCAATATTCGTTGTGATTTTCGAGGTCCTTTTAGGGGTAATGCTCTTGGTGGGCTTTCGGGTAAAGTTCACGGTATGGAGCCTGTTGCTCATGATAATCGGTTTTACGTTTTTAACTTTTTATTCCGCTTATTTCAATAAGGTTACCGATTGCGGTTGCTTTGGCGATGCCATTAAACTTACGCCTTGGGAATCATTCACGAAAGATATCATATTGCTGGTTCTTATTGTGATCCTTTTCAGAGGGCAACGATTTATCAAACCAATTTTTGGTTCCAATTCCAAAAGGCTTGTTACTTTGGTAGCCCTGTTATTTTCCATAGCCTATTGTTGGTATGTGTTGAACCATTTACCGGTTATAGATTTTAGACCCTATAAGATCGGCGCCAATATAGAGGAAGGAATGAGTGTGCCCGAAGACGCCCCTAAACCTATCTATGACTATGCTTGGAAGTTCAAGGTAGACGGACAGGAAAAGATTATTGTCACTCAAGGGGACTATCCACAGGTCGATGGTGAGTTCATTGATGTAGAAACAACAGAGGTACAAGAGGGGTACGAGCCTCCCATACACGACTTTACCATTGAGAAAGAAGGGGTAGACGTAGCAGATTCGCTATTGCAGGAACCCAAGTTGGTCATGGTAATCGCTTATGACTTACGAAAGACGAATGAAGATGTATATTCCGAAGTTGCGAGAATTACTGAAAATGCAATGAAAAAGGGCTATACGGTAATCGGCATGTCGGCTTCTAACGAAACACAAACCCAAAAATTAATCAATAGTCACCATCTTGATTTTGACTTTTATTTTACGGACGAGACTACCTTGAAAACCATCGTAAGGTCTAACCCTGGATTTTTGGTCTTAGAGAAAGGAACGATTCGACAAAAAGTACATTACAATGATTTGGACGAGCTAAAATTTGAGTAAAGCCTTATTTAACAAGATGTTACCCTATAACGCCTAAAAGAGAACCTAAAAATAAAAACAATGAGAAGCAAAATAGTTGCAGGAAACTGGAAAATGAATAAAAATCTTGAGGAAACGGAGATTCTACTCAATGAGTTGGCCGCCAAATTGCCCGATACCCAAGCCGAAGTCATGGTCGCTCCGACTTTTGTGAACCTCACAGGAGCTGTACGGGCTTTGGAATCGTCGGTAATCGAGGTAATTGCCCAAAATATGCATTTTGCCGAGAGTGGGGCTTATACCGGAGAAATTTCTGCCGATATGCTTCTGAATATTGACATTGATACCGTAATTCTTGGCCACTCTGAAAGGCGGGCCTACTTCGGTGAGACCGATGAAATTCTGGCAAAGAAGGTTGCTACGGCATTGAATAAAGATATGAGAGTGATGTTTTGTTTCGGGGAAGAGCTGAATGATCGAAAGTCCGAAAATCACTTTAAGGTCGTCGAAAGCCAATTGAAAAATGCACTCTTTTCGCTTGACGGCAGTGCCTGGAAAAATATCATTTTGGCCTATGAACCTGTATGGGCTATCGGAACGGGCGAAACAGCCTCACCTGAACAGGCACAAGAGATGCATGCCTTTATTCGCAAGACGATTACCGAAGCCTATGATGCAAACATAGCGGATAATGTTTCCATTCTCTATGGAGGTAGCGTGAAACCGGCGAATGCTCAAGATATTTTTGGGAAACCCGATGTAGATGGTGGGCTCATAGGAGGCGCCTCTTTGGTTGCCGATGACTTTGTTGCCATCATCAGCGCGTTTTAATCGAGTTTCTGATATTTAATACGTCAGGCATCAGGAGACGGTGCTTGAACTGGTTGCACGGTTTTTCTTAATGGGCACGTGGAGCGCACCGTTCCCCTGGCTGTCATACATACTTACCATGTCTATACTATATTTGGAATATGCGTTTAAGGTAGCCCCGTTGCAGCCGGCTTCCGATATATTGATTGCCGAACTCGGAGAAGCCGGTTTCGAAAGTTTTGTTGAAAATGACGAAGGCATTTTGGCCTACATCAATAAAGAAGACTGGGACGAGAGCGTAGTAGAAAACATCGATATTCTACAAAATCCCAAGTTCACCATCGATTATTCCTTTAAGGAAATCGAACAAGAGAACTGGAACGCCACTTGGGAACGGAATTTCGAACCGATAAAAGTGGGGGATGATTGTGTGGTTCGAGCACCTTTTCACGAAAAACCTAACGTCAAGTTCGATATCATAATTGAACCGAAAATGAGTTTTGGTACGGGCCATCACGAAACCACCTATATGATGTTGCACTTCCTTCTTGAAATGGATGTTAGGGGAAAAACAGTGCTTGATATGGGAAGTGGTACGGGTGTATTGGCGATTTTGGCCGCAATGAAAGGTGCCGAGCGTATCGATGCCATCGATATAGATAATTGGTGCTATCTAAATGCCCTTGAAAATGTGGGGCGAAACGATTGTCACCATATTTCCGTTCATGAAGGGGATGCAAGTTTATTGGGCCATACGAGTTATGATCTAATAATCGCTAATATCAACCGAAATATCCTGATTTCCGATATTCCGGTGTATAGCGAACATCTGAAGAAAAACGGACAGCTTTTGTTAAGTGGATTTTATGAAAAGGACATCCCGAGCATTACCGAAATCTGTGCGCAATCTGGTCTGAAATTCGAAAAAAACATCGAAAAGAACCATTGGGCTGCGGTAAAATATGTATTTTAGAACGTATTTAGTCATTAAAACGATGTTGAAATGAGTGGAAAAGAGAAAGTATCGGAAGAGCTGCTTTTAGAGAAGGAAGTCGTTAAACAAAATGAAATCGTTCTCTTTAACGACGATGTAAATACGTTCGATCATGTCATTGAGACTTTGATCGATGTATGTGAGCATACCCCGGAACAAGCGGAACAGTGTTCACTTATTGTGCACTATAACGGAAAGTGTACGGTAAAAACCGGGGAGTATAATGATTTGGAACCTCGTTGTAGTCGTCTTTTGCTAGCCGGGCTAAATGCCGAAATCGTCTAGCAATTGTGGGCCGATGAAGAATGAAAAAACGGGCTTGATGGTCCCGGAAGTTAAACTTGCCTGAATCCTACCTTCCTTGATTCTTAGCGTACTTACACGATATTTTTACTTCACTTTATATACCTTTGCAATACGATTAAAGAGGTACCAGTTCAAGCAATGGGCCGAGATGATACCTTGATGTAATCTGCTCCGCACCTGATTTGGATAATACCGACACAGCGATTTTTTTAATTATCTAACCCTTTTACTATGGATGGCGACCCCATTTCGCAGGGTGTGGGTACCATTGAGACGACAAAACAAGATCCCCAATTATCTTTATGGCATTATATTACTCTAATGACCGGCCTTCGGGTGCTCTATCGCTCGGGGATATATGCAGATATGTTCTTACATCTATAGTATCTTGGAATGCGTATCTAGGGCGGGTTCTATTGGAAAAATAAGAACGCGGTGTGCCCTAACATCGGTGATTTGAGGTCAGATGCCTTACTGATATATAAGGGACTCTGCACTTAAACTGGGGTAATGACATTTTTGTTTCTTGTGGCGCTGTCGGGGTATATTTAATGGAAGAAAATCTGTATGAAAAGATCGAAATATGATATGCATAAACTGGCGGACCTTAATTTTAAACCACAGGTATTTTCGGAGGAAATAATACGGGAGATAGATCGATACAACCTTTGGAACCTATGGGTCCCGAAGTCTCACGGGGGACTCGAAATGTCATTGTCGGAAGGCTTGAAAAAACTATTTTCTTTAGCAGAAATCGATGGAAGTTTGGGGTGGACGGTCACCCTTTGCAGCGGCGCCAATTTTTTCTTTGGAAATCTAACAAAAGATGTGGTCGAATCTATTTTCATTAGCCAAGAATCCCCAATTCGTTTTGGGGGCAGTGGTGGCGTATCGGGCTATGCGGAAAAGAAGAACGAAGGATATAGTATTACCGGAAAATGGAAATATGCTACCGGGGCGACCTATTTGACGCATTTCACGCTCAACGCTGAGGTTAGGGTGGGAGGTAAGGCGGTATGTGATGAAAACGGAGCCCCTATGGTACGCTCTTTTTTGATGGGCAGGGAAGATGTTGAAATTATTCACGATTGGAATGCCATGGGACTCAAGGCTACAGCGACCCATTCTTTTGAGATAAAAGAAAAGTATGTGCCCGAATCACATAGTTTTATATATGATCGCTATTTTCATGACCATCCTATTTTTAAGGTTCCTTTCTCCAGTTTCGCTGATTTAACGCTATGGGTGAACTATCTGGGGATGGCCTCCCATTTTTTGGAGGAGGCTAACAAAGTGCTGTCCCAGCAAGAGCTTTTAAAACTATTAACTACTTCGATCGATCAATCGATAGATAGTGTAGAGGACCATGCGGCGACTATAGAAAGGAAAATTTTAGACGGGGAAAAGCTTTCTGAAAAAGACATGAGAACAATTCATCAAGACGCGGCATCATCCGTAGCTCGACTTTCCCAAGCCATTCTTAAGGTGTACCCTCAATTGGGAATTATGGCGTGCAGCGAAGACCATGTCTTAAACCATATTTTTAGGGATTATTTTACGGCTATACAACACCATATCTTTAGTAGAGACCTTGAATAGAGCAGGAACGCCAGTGCTGTTTTTCTCGAGGAGGTCAAAGGCAGATTTGTACTTTGGGCGGAAAGCCCGTTTTCAAAAAGAGAGCTGTCCATTCGCGATGGTGGAAAGTTTAGGGCTGTAGAGACGGAGTGAAAAAGAGATGCTTGCCTTTCTTTTAATAATCGATTATGGGGCATTCCAAATATAAAGCCTGTATGTAGCCACCAGGTATTTTCTTCCATGGACCCGTTTCGGCAAGGTTTTTTACGATTCTATTCCGTTCTTTTAGTTGGTTCGCCAAATAGTTTAGCAAGAATAATTTATCTGCTGACTTGCCCCATAGTCCAAATGGGGATTCATAGGTAAAATAATCCGTCAACAAAGTCCGGCTAGTTACGTTCGTAAAATAATGCTCATGTCTGAAACCTTTAAAAGTTCCCTTAACCCTGTCAGCGACCAACAGATTCGGGCCTTCAAATTTCTTGATTTTAGATTTTAGTTCAATTCTAGGCAAGGTTTAATAATTCCTAACAATTAAATTTACACCCCAAAGCAATACTATAACAGCAATGGCTAAAATATTTACAAAGGTTTTCCACGGGAAAAGCATGTGTTCCTTTATTTTGAAGAAGTCGTTTTATCGCATCTGAAAAGGCAGATTGGGATTCCTAGTAGTAAGAATAATATTCTCCTATCGATGGGCAGGTGTTAATCATGTTTACTGTTGCCCCAATGGGGTATTGGCATAATGATTTGATAATTCAATGACCTTCTCCGGTAATGAATCAGCCAAGTTCACAAGTTCTGTGGGATCCTCGATGATGTTGTATAATTCCCAATCCTCACCATTGAGTCTAACAATTTTGTAATCACCACTTCGGAACATTCTGAATTTTTCCATTCCCGAAACGAAATAGTCAGGTTGTTTACGCTCCTTTCCCATAAAAACGGGTACTAACGAACTTCCATGAAGGGGTAAGGTAGGATATCCCTCAATGGAGTCCGGATATTGAATGTTTAAAATATCCAAAAAAGTTGGTGCTATGTCTACTACGTGTCCAGGTTGATGGGTAATCGTGTTAGGAGCTATTTTACCGGGCCAATAGGCTACAAAAGGGGTATGACTTCCTCCTTCATGACCACATTGTTTATATTGTCGATAGGGCGTGTTCCCGAGGTTTGCCCAAGTAGCCCGTAAACTCCAGTAGGAGTTGGCAGGACCTGGCCCAACATCAGTGATCTTGTTGGTGTAAAACGGACAGGACCCGTTATCGTTTAGATATAAGATCAATGTATTTTCAAGCTTACCATGTTTCTCAAGCTTTTTCAAAACACGCCCGATATTTTGATCCATTCGGTCAATAATAGCGGCATATACGGCCATTTCAAGATCTAAAGAATCTTTTTGAGCTTTAGATAAACTATTCCACGCGTAATACTCTGTATATTCCGGTATCAAAGGTCCTCGAAACTTATTTAAATTATCCTCAGGCTGACTCAGCTTTGCAGCCTTTGGAAGCACTCCTAATTTTTGCATTTTCGCAAAACGGTCCTGTCTAATCTCATCCCAACCTTTTAGATATTTCCCCCTATATTTCTTAATATCCTCTGGTCTGGCCTGAAGTGGGTAGTGAGCCGCGTGATAGGGTAGATATAGAAAAAAAGGATTTTTTTCTTCAAATGCTTCATCCAACCAATTCAAGGCGTAGTCCGTGATGAAGTCAGTCTTGTACATCGGTGATTTGTCATATTCGATTTCGTTTGCATTTAATTCTCTCCCTTCAAGAAAAAAGGGTCGTTCGAACTTACCGGATGGAGGTAGGAAGTATTCTGTTGTTGCCCAAAAATAAAAAGAGTGGTCAAACACATTTTCTGCCTTACAATATTCAGGCACCCATGGATCAAAGTGTTCCTTTCCGCTCATGATAGTAAAGTAACCTGCCTGCTTTGTCAGGTTCGCTAAGTGTACAGCTCCGTTTCCCCCTGTATACAAACCCGTAAGCAGTGATGACCTAGTAGGATTGCATTTAGCCATATTGTAAAATGTAGTAAATCGTAAACCTTCATTAGCCAATTGATCAATATTTGGAGTTTCAATTTCACTACCGTAAGCACCGATATCCGATATCCCAATATCATCTCCCATGATCAAGATAATATTTGGTCGTTCCTCTTTTTTTTCAGCACAGGAGTAGATGAAAAAGTAGAATGGTAGAATCAACAAGATTTTTTGAATCATAGTATGCTTAATTAATACCCCACAAAACGGTTTCGACAATGCATAGTTGCGTAGCGCCGCCGACGAGCAAAGCTAGAAGTAGTCGAGTGCCATTACTTATTGCCATTGTTGATCTTATTTCGTGTTTAAATACAATTTCCCTATCCGTCTTTCTGTACAGTCTACTTTATAGTTCAAAGGCCGCCGAGCGCAGCATGACTTCAATGGGAGGTTTTGCAGTATTCTTTTAATAATTTGTCAAGTTCTTCAATTTTTTCCGGATATTTTTCATAGAGGTTCACACGTTGCTCAGAATCATCCTTCATATTAAAAAGTAAACCTGGTTCATCGAAATCTGTATAGCCTGTGAGCTCTTTAAATGAATCTGGTGGCTCCCTATGCCCGCCAGAAGGACTATTAATATAAAGCCAATCCCCTTTTCTTATCCCCCACTTTGATGCATACGTATTGTGGATCGTAGTCTCCCGGAGAGGCGAATGATAGGGCTCGCCTTTCAATACTGGCTCGAAATTATAACTATCGGGAGCAGCATTTTCAGGTAAGTCTATTCCAATGAGGTTTGCTACGGTTGCCATAATATCAATCTGAGAAATTAGCTCATTCGAAATTGATCCCGCCTTAATTTGATTCGGCCACTTTATGACGAGAGGAACATGATGCCCTCCTTCCCATACATCACGTTTTAAACCGCGAAAGTTTCCCATACTAAAATGGCCGTACTTTTCCGCACGCTTCCAAGCGTAAGCTTCCGTACCATTGTCAGCACTAAATATTATGATTGTGTTGTCTTCCAGGCCTTTTTCTTTCAGTGCTTTTAAAACCTGTCCTGCTACCCAATCGGTCTGAACCATAAAATCACCATAACCACCCGCCTGTGATTTTCCGTCAAATTCATCGTTCGGAATAATGGGTGCATGCGGTGAGGGTAACGCAAAATAAAGAAAGAAAGGCTGTTCTTTTTCTTGTGTATTAATCCAATCAACCGTTTTTTTTGTTAGCGTAGGCAACACCTTATAAGGGTTCCAACCTTTTACCTTAGGACCAGGTCGAAATTCCCATTCTCCTTCTTTGGTTTCAAAGCCAATAGTATGGATGTCCATTTCTTCGGTTGGAGCTTTGATTAGCTGATCATTTTCAACCCACGCATAAGGGGGGAAGTTAATGGTTCCGTCACCGAAATAATAGTCAAACCCTCGATCCAGTGGGCCTCCTGTTATAGGTTTACTCCAATCGATATCCTCCAGGCGATAGAATTTTTGCATTGAACCCCACTGCATTACTTCACCTGAAGGGGCGTTTTTAAATTCCCAATTCCACCCTAAGTGCCATTTGCCCATACAGGCAGTATTGTACCCTTTTGATTTTAAGACCTGCGGTAAGGTAATGTCCGAGTCCTTGAAAAATGGTTTGCCAAAAGCACCAACAATACCATGTTGCCTACGCCAATGATATGTGCCCGTAAGCAAAGCATATCGACTTGGAGAACAGATGCCTGATGAGCTGTGTGCATCGGTAAATCGCATACCTTCTGAAGCAAGTTTGTCGAGATTTGGAGTCGGAATTTTTGAATTAGGATTCTGACAATTAAGATCGCCATAGCCCATATCATCTGCATAGATAATTACAATATTTGGCGGATTGCGTTCTACTTTCGAACAATTGGTTAATGCTACTATGGTCAGTAGTAAAAATGTGATTGTTAATGGTTTCATTGGAATCCTTTTTACACATTATTTAATTGTACAGAATTATAATATTCATATAGTGTAGTCACCATATTTGCCAATGATCTGCTACATACAGTTCGGTTATTTCTACGGAAATATAGGGAAATCCCGCAACAATAATGTGGATATCTGTCTCCTTATTAGAGCCACTTCATAGTTCGCCGGCCGCAGCGCGAAGTGCGTCATCGGTGGAGGATTTTGCACTATTGGGAGTATATATTGCCCTAGTAATGAGCGATGAACACTTGTAAAATAAAAACGAATGGTGAATACATTGCTTTTGGTACCATGTTAGGGCACCTAACAGCAAAGTTCAGTTTCAGCATAATATGCCTGAGGGGTTTGTGTATGATTGGTCGTGATGCCTATCGGGTTTTCAGAAAAAAAGCTAGTGAGTTTTGTGTATGAAGTTTTATTCGTTTCACCCAATGACCATGAACTATATCCGTTTTTTGCCATAGTTAAATTTGGTAGGTACTTTAAATATCTTCATTTATTTTCATTCTGAAGCCATAAAAAATGGTTTCAGTAATATAGTTATCTAAATCAATCATTAGTAAAATTACTGCTGATGGAATAGGCAACTTAATTTCCCTTTTTTAAATATTTGAGGAATTATTTTTATATCTCATTACTAATATAGAAAGATTGGTGGTGGCCTGTCGTAAAGGAATTGTTTCCTTACTTATAAAAACCAATTTGGTTTGATTTGTCAACAATACTTCAATTTCCGACCTAGTAAATAGTTCGTCATTTGAGTCTTCAACAAGAATGTCTACAACCTCTATGCCATTGGATTCGGGAATTAGGGTTATATATTGTTGCAAAACTTTCTACGAGAAAGCTTGTGTTTATTCAGATGGAAGGACTCGTTTTTTAATCCGATAAGCTCAGATCAGACTCCTGAAATTGTAATATTCTTGTCGGGATAGTTGGTAATCGCGGTTGCTATTTTCCCAATTGAATAGGGGCGTAGTGATTTGATAATTTAATGCGAATTCTACTTTATTGATAGTAGCGTTACTTTCTCAACTCCTCCATTTCATCGAGCATACTTTCAAGTTTTCTAAATATTCGGCCGTAGACCAAATTTACATCCCATTCATAAATTTTACCACCATAACTATATATCAGAACAGCGATTAAGAGGGCTATACACCATGCAAATGTTGGAATTCCATAGAATAGATGAAATCCAGAATTCAAAATCGCCGTATTTGTACCTTCAACTGCTTTCAATGCGTGTACTATTGGCATCAAAGATGCCAAGAACGCCAGGGGATAAAAAAAACGCATTACTTTTTTATTATTTGAAATGGCCATTTTGAGCCAGTTGTTGAATGACTTGAGATAATCATAACTACTCAAACTGGTATCGATATTTATCATGGTCCTTCCTTGTCTCATACTAATCCAACACACCCCCATGAACAGAATAAATAGAAATACTCCAGTATATGGAGTCCCAAGAGCTGCATACAGCCCCAAATTCAAGAATGCAAAAACCACAATGGCATAAATATTAACTTTCATCATTCGTTTTAATTTATCGATGATAGTTTTCGATTTTTGATCGTACAAGTTATTTAGTTTAGGAGCAACGAGGGCATCACTGTCTAAAAATCCTTTTTTCCAAATAGTTTCAATTGACTTTTCCATCCAATACTTTTTTTAAACGTTCCTTTATTCTGTTAATACGTACACCGATGTTATTAGCATTAGTGCCAATAATATCTGCGATTTCCTGATATGACTTTTCTTCCAGATAAAGTAAAATCACTCCCCTGTCCACTTCAGATAATTGTTTAATGGCATCATATAACTGATTAAGGGATTCATCGCTAAACGCATGGCTTTCTTCTGTAGCTTCTTCAGGCAAGGCATCAGAAGCGAAATACTGGTGATTGTTTTTTCTTTTCTTTAGTAGCGTCAGGCATACATTCAATGAAATTCGATATACCCAGGTAGACCATTTAGACTGCTTTTTGAAGTTGTCTTTGCTCTTCCATATTTGTAAACACACCTCCTGATAATAATCTTCGAAATCCACTTGGCTATTGGTATATGCCCTGCATATCTTGATGATAATGGCCGCATAGGGTAAAATCGATGATGTATAAAAATCGCTGCTCACTGTTTTTTCTTGGTTAGTGGCCAAAGTCAAAAATTATTACACCCTATCGACTATTTTTAATTGAAATGGAGTAACCGAAGTAATGAATTCAATAGGCTTCGAGAGGGGTTGATGGTTCGATATCGGCCTGCGGACTAAACCTACTACCTATGCGCGGAATTTCGAAGGTCAAATACGCTTGCGATGAATTATACATTTGGTTGTGCTTAGTTTTTATTTTCCAACACTTAAAATGAATTCTTTTTGAAAATCCTGAATAGTTCTAACGCCATATATTCGTGACGATTTTCTTTGAAGTTGGAGTACTATTATTCCATCATTCCAGTTTTCCGATCTTTTGAAGGCATTGCAGTACATTCAACTGCAGCATTTTTAGTTTGATAGGGATTCGTAGTGCTTTACTATTTTTTCTAAGTCTGAATAACAGTTTTTCATTTGTTGTTCTATGTATCCAATTGAGGTGGGGTTTCCCTCATCGTCCATACTTACGGATCCGGAGATTTTAATGCTATTTCCGATTTTTACAATATGGGAATAACCGTATGCTTTTTCCACTTCAGGTCGCAACCGAAAATATTCAGGTTTTTCGAATTTAATTCGTACTTGTTTTTAACTTCTTTGGTTTTTTCCTTTTCATTCTGCCCACGACTTTGGAATCAAAAAGCCAAAGTAAAAGTGTTACGAATAGTGTCAGTTGGTTGGTGGTGTTTTCATAATTCAGATTGCTTCATGCTCTTTAATTCCTGTTGTCGATTCACTATTCTAACAAGGTAAAATTTATCTCTGGTTCTTGGTTTAATTTCTTTCTTTGAAATACGGTTCCGATAGGAGTATGGTCATTTGTTAAACCACAATTCTTCAGATAGAAACCAAGGCCTTCAATTCCGCCCGAATAGTCTAACCTATGGCCTTTTTTGGCTGTATTGTCCGCTGTGAACATAGCTTCATCAATTTCATGCCATCCCAAGGAATCGTAGACCCATTGATTTTGATATAGACCCCGTCTGGCAATTGCTCCCTGATCTGGAATGAAATTTTCGAGAAAGGAGTATAATCGCTTCAGGTAGGTTGTTGTTTTGGGTCTTCTAAATTGTGCAATTAAATTCCACCTATTCGACTCCGGGTCAAAGAAATACGCCACATAATCCGTATAGCCCTCATTTGAAGGCTTTGCGCCAACTAGAAACCCATAATTAATATTCGTTTTCCAATCAAAGACTTTGAAGCTTTGGCCTCCGGAGCCCTCGTTTCCAAAGGTATTCGTAATTACGTTTTCACCTTTTTTCAATAATTTAATTTGGTCTTCTTCCGGTACTTCATCCGGATTGTCTGTGGAATAGGGGCTCCAAATTGAAAAAAGTATTCTTCGTTCCGTTGGAGAATTTACTTGTATTCCAAAATATCCCTCGGCAAAACCATTCGCCATAAAATAGGAGCCTTCAACGTCTTGATGGTCGGGAATACGTAATTCACTATAAAACCATTCAACATTGGTAACGCCATGGGGTAGTGTATAATTTAAATGATCGGAAGGACCTCTTCTTCCAAAATAATACCCATCTTTTACGTATGTAATAGATTCAGGTTCTGGGGTCTGTACTAGAACCGCACGAATATCGGCATATGTACTCCCCTCTCTTTTCAAGCCCCTTATATCTATATAATGATAGCCAACTTCCGTTACGGTGAATTTTCCGATTAAGACATCATTAAACTTAGTACCGGAAAGGGTTAATCTTTTTGATTGATTCTTAAAAAGAATTTCAATCTCTGAATTTAAGGCACTTACTTTTGATGTAATGCCTAGTACGATTTCTCCAGGGGTATCCATGTGAAAAAATTTTCGAATGATTTCATTTTGGTCCGTCCAATTACTAATACCATCTGCGGTGAGGATATCAGACGATGTATACGCCTTGTCACTCATGATCCATGAATTTCCAGCTGTTGGAATGGAAATATCAAATGCAATTGGTTTTTCTTGTGCAAATACTGAAAAAAGCAGGGTATTTGCTAGAACAACTACTAAGATTATAACTGGCTTATTCATCATGTTTTTGTTGTCGAAAATGACCTGCTACACGCAGTTCGGTGCTTGCAACGGAAATATAGGGAAATCCCGCAACAATAGAGTGGATATCCGCCTTCCTATAAGATTCTCTTTATACTTCCTCGACCACAGCTCGGCATTGGACTGAGATTTTGTGGTGTTGGGAGTAAAAATTGCTTTTAGGACGGCAGTGCCCTAGGCACAAAAGACAGCCTCCGCTGAAGGTGCCCTAATTATGCGGCATATGTCCAGTGGTGAAGCCGTTTCTGGATTAATTCGGTTTGTTTATATGGTCTTTGGTTGAAATTTTTATCGTCTTATCGCTCTTGGCCATGGATTATATATTCCTAAAACATTGTCTATAACTTGATAGATCAAAAATACATGGCCTCAGACTAAAATTAGGATACTAATCCAAAATGATATTTTCCAACCTGCTTTCATTTATTAATGCACGCAAAGTCAATGGTATGACTCGTAGCTTGGCTGGGTTTTGTGCTTAGTGGGATTGTGATTTTATACAAATAGTTGCGCTATTTGATTATTTCAAACGTAAGTACTTCCTCCTCTTCAAAACCAAATTCGTCTATTGCCCAAATAATGGCACTATGCAAACCAGGTTCTAACCTTGGAAGCTCGAATTGCCAGATATGTGAGGAGGTAGCTGCGGGAGGTAAAGAATCGTCGGTACCTTTGTATTTCGTGTACTGTTTAACATAAAATGGATCGGTACGCTCCGTATATTCCAAAGGTATGGGTGCTTGCCCGTCAAGAGATATGGTGACTTGGTCGCGTTCACCTCCATCAAAGAAATTGACGACCACAAACATAGGGTCAGGCTGCACCCCACGATCAAGCACAGATGGTTGCATCGGTTCTGTTCCATTCGAAACGATTAATGGTGGATCCAGAACAATTCTCAAACGACCCTTTGATTCATTCGGGGCTGGAATGAATTGTGGTTTTACTTTATTGCCTTCGAAATGAAACAAATAATATCCGTTTGGATTACCGTCCGCCATGGTTGCAGATCGAACCCCTCGACCATCCCTGGGTCCTTGCCACCCACTCCCTCGAACTTCGGCCATAGTGTGTGCAATAAATGGGCGACCATACCAGCCATGCGAATGATCAACTTTTACCTTCCAACTGTTGCTGGTATCGTGTCCTGAAATGGTATAAACGTATTGAAAGCGCTTTAAAATGCGCAGCAATTCTTTGAAATTTACTGTATTTATAATTTTGGGAAATGTTCTTTCATTGGCGTAGGTAATCAGGGGAATATGAGTGATGATCATAATTAACTTGTCCGATGGTACATCTTTTAGGTCATTTATGATCCACTGCATTTGCTTGGTATCAATATGGCCTTCATATCCCAGACCTTTTCCCTTGAATCCTACATTGTTAAGTGCAAGAAAATGTACCTGACCGTAGTCAAACGAGTAATAGTCAGGTCCGAATACTTTTTTGAATGTTTGGGTAGCGTATTGATAGTTCGGAGATTCTAGGTTTAGGTCATGATTACCCGGTACGTTCCATATAGGAATGCCTATTTGTGACATGAGCCTATTATGACGTTCGTAAAGTCCAAGATTTTCATGGACAATATCTCCTGCAACAAGCCCGAATTTAGCTTCATAAGGATTTCCAAAAAGTTCATCAACGATATCCTTACGCATCATGTCGAGTTCCTCATTTGTCTTTGTTTGTGGATCTGCAAAGCCCATACCTCTAAATGACCTTGGTACTTTTCCTTCCAGAAGCGCAAAATTGATGGTTTCGGGTAATTGACCTGTGGGTTGAATGACCGGCCACTTCCATGCCGCTATAGAGGGTGTGCCATTCGGGTAATGGAGATAATAAAATTGGGGTAGCTGTACATCACTTAGTGGAACACTATAGCCAGCAGGCTTGGATATAGATAATATACTTTCAGGTGGAAGTTTGATTTCGTATTGCCCCTGTGCATTGGTTTTTACCACGTCTAAACCATTGGTAACCTTGACCCCTTCAATACCCTTTTCACCGGTATCGTATACGCCATTTTCATTGTTGTCAAGATAAACGACACCCTTGGCCGTACTAACTTGACCATACAAATTTGGCTGAATGGCGACTGCCATGTAAAGGAAGAGCATTAGTAGTAGGTGATTTTTCATTTTCCCAGAGGTATGGTTTTGTATTCTACTCTTATAAACAATCTTGATCGTATCGCCCATGTTTCGTATATGGGATAAGATACGTTTTTCAGCAACTAAATTAGCAATTACAAAACGCATAGAAAATGCGTACGTAATTTCATAAGTAGGCAAGAACAGGGCCATTACCTATAGTCAATATTATATGCTGGCTTTTCTACGTTCAGTTTATCAAAATATTCATTCATTTTATCGCAAATGGCATAGTATTCTAATTCTTTTGCTCGTTCATCATTCCCCATATCTGTATTGATTACTATGTATCTGCCTGTTTTTTTCTCTTTGTCAAAATACATCCAAGTTCCGACTCCTGCATCTCCTCCTGAATGTCCTATGTAACCCAATGCGCTATGACCAATGGATAGGGCAGGACTATAATCTCCATTATATGGGTTCCCAGAATTTCGCGATTCGAAGTTTTGTTCTTCTAATTGTCCGTGAAGAATTCTTTGTAGCTTTCTGTTGAAATCCATTTTCATTTATCGCTCTCGGCTTAACTCCATCAAATAGAATACCCAACAAATAGGAAGGCAATGATTCCAACCCGAAAAATATATTTTCATTTTAATAGGCAGTTGCTAGCGGTTCGTGCACGAAAAAGTGCGGGTTTACACCTAAAGATTTATCGCGGCAAAATCAGACGTAGTCAACTTACCACTACCCTGGTCAAGCCTAAAATAGCAATTAATTTGTCACCTTTTATGGCAATCGCATTTATTCCCATGGCAATATCTCCCTGAAGAAATGCACTAAAACCTCTATCAAGAGCGTATTAAAAGATGCCGTCAATCATGTAACTGATCAATCTACGACTATCTCTGAATAATGTGGCCATTTGATAACTGAGAATAAAAAAGAATACATAAAATATACCGGGGAATTTTTCAGAAAACAGGATTACTTTCTTTGATAATCTTTTGGTAATTGGTAGGCCCGAAATTAGTAATGTGATCATAATTCCGATTATAGCACCAGCGAAAATATCCGTGAAATAATGAAACCCTAGGTAAATTCTCGGAAAACAGATAATAAAAAAAACATATGCGTACGAAAGCATCCCCCATTTCTTTGAAATAAGAAAAATACCAGTGGCTAATGAAAAGAAAAGAATGGCATGGTCACTGGGAAAAGAGGTCAAGGTGTTAAGCCAAGAAATTTTATCAATTTGATAGGTAAAATCGAATTCTGGATCAAGAATAGGCCTTGCTCTATACGGAAGGAAATTATCTAAAGACCTACCGATAACTATGGCAATTATACTGCTAAACAAGGTAATAATGATTTTTTCATAATTCTGTGGACTTTTGTTTTTATCACTAAACCAAAAGTACCATAGTCCAGCTACTACGACACCTCCCTTTACGAGGCTGTTATTGACTATCAAAAACATAATTGCCGTAAAATCATCTGAACTTTGAGCGAAAGTATTTAATGTGCTAGTAATAAAATCATCCATTATTTTTCTGTTGTTTTGGGTAGTTGTTCTTCAAAAGAATGATTTCAAACGGAAAAGGGTTTAATGATAGATTCTCCCATTCTAATTTTTGTGGCATACGTATCTTTTAATAAGGCTTTGACGGCTTGTACCGTTCTTACATGCTGTGGCATCCTTAGTGCATTTAAATGTTTGCCAACGTTTCGTTTTCTTCTTCCAGCATACGTGTACTTGTCGTTCCTTGTGTCCGTTTCATTATTTGGAATACATCATTATTGCTTTTTCAACTTTCTTCTTGCCATTGTTTATTTGAAAAACATTTGGAGAGTTGTTAACTAGTGATGTTTCAATACACGCTGTTCTTCCTTCTTTTTATTTTTCCGCTTAAAAGGTATAGGTTTTTCAAGATGATGTACCGTCGCTAATACAACTATTTTTGAACCCTTTACATCGGCGTAACAAAATTTTACTTCTATTTCGTTTGAAACCATATCCTTCTTTCGACATTATCCAATGCTTTCATCATAGCCATGGGCACCTACCTTTCCTGTTAGTCCTTGGCCAAAGCCTTTGCATTTTGTTTTTACTTTTTAATACCTAAAAGCCATTCGAATTGTCGATGATGTCAAAATTCCTGGCTTCGTGCGCGTATCGGTTAGAAATCAGATCATTGTATACTTTCAGCAGCAAAGAAGTACACACGGTCTTTCAATGGTATCGGTATCCGTTCACACTATGATCTTAAGGGGATAATGGTTTAATAAAATATCTCTCTCCACAAAATACTATCTTTATGGCCTAATTTAAATTCAAGGTTAACCTGTCCATCCTATGCGTCTCCTTTTCTCAACTCCGTTTCAATCATCCTTTGTTTTTCAATCCCTTCTGTTTCTGATGCTTGTATTTCAGCATCCAGCTTTAGCACAGGATAATTCCGACCGTACATGGTTGGCAGGAGATCATCATATTCATTCCAGATATAGTGTAGGCTGGGATCGAAAGGAAAATCCCCCTGCCCCTATTAAAGGAGGCGATGCCATTTATCCAACTCCCATGAATGCCTTAAATGCCAAGTATTATGGACTTTCGTGGATGGTCACTACCGATCATGGTGGCCCAAATCACAGTAAAGTTAACCTGGAAATGGCGTATCCCGAATTGGTGTATTCCAGAAAAGTGGTGCCCGAGGTGATTCAATTTTATGGGATGGAATTTGATACTCCCGGCGCCGATCACTCCAGTTTAATTATACCGCATTCGCACGATGAATCTACCCACTTACACAGCATAGAATCTCAATTCAATAAAAGAGAACCTTATCCGTCTGATTCCACTTGGGATACCGAACCAAGAATGCTTGAAGCATTGGCCTTTATGGATAAAATGATCACAAAACCGGTGGTTATTGCCAATCACCCTTCCCGATCCGCATCAGATTTGGGCGTGTATGGAAAAGATGATCCTGCCGAACTTCGGGACTGGAATGATACGGCCCCTGACATTGCCGTAGGTATGGCCGGAGCACCGGGTCACCAAGCGGCTACCTTAAATCCTGACCGTACTTTTCGGGAACGTTCCCGGGGCGGATATGGCCAATTTCCTACTATGGGAGGTTTTGATCAGATGACTGCTAAAGTAGGCGGATTTTGGGATTCCATGTTGGGCGAAGGTCGCCATTGGTGGATCACCGCCAACTCCGACTCCCATGTGAACTGGCGCGAAGGCGGAAGCGATTTCTGGCCGGGCGAATATTCCAAAACCTATGTTTTTGCCCATAAAACGCACGACGATATTATGGATGGCATTCGAAATGGCCGCGTTTTTGTAACGCTGGGAGATTTGATCTCAGAGCTCTATGTTAGGGCAGAAGGAGGCCATCATACGGCTGATATCGGGGGTACAATTCATGTGGCCAAGGGCGAAGATGTAACGGTTACCATTCGTTTTAAAGACCCCGACACCTTGAATTCATGGCAACAAAACCCTGAAGTTGCCCGTGTTGATTTGATTATGGGAGAAGTAAGAGGGCCGGTTAACGATCGAAATGGTGACAACAATCCTACCACAAAGGTTATGGCACGCTTTACCGCGTCTGATTGGGCGGTCAATGGTGCGTATAGGGAGATAACATACACGATTTCGGAGCTGGATAAAGCAAGCTATATCCGTATCAGAGGTACCAATAGTAAGGAACTCGAACCTCAAGAAGATGAAAGAGGAGAAAGTCCGTGGGATGAATTATGGTTCTACTCAAACCCAATATTTATTGATATAGAATGATCCGCACAGGATGATATAATCTGGCAGGGAAGTTTTAAATAGTAAGTACAGGAGCATTGATATACTGTCCTCCAACGTATATCGCTTCTATAGCCGGTAAGGTCAGAATACCTAGACTAAAACGATTAAACGAGGGTACTCGAAAGTTCACACAGGGTGGCAAAATCTCTGGCCGGTACCATGGCACGGGCGACTACGAGTAAATTGCGGTTTTAAATCGTTAGGCCACGTTTTTTATTACGTTCTCTAGTCGGTTCACATTTTCGAAGTTTTTATGAAGCCATTACTTTTAATATATCACTTTATGCCCTATTTGTTATAGGTGTTGTTGTAGCCAGTTTTTTTCCGTTATAGTTGCTCAATTAATTCCAATCGTTTCACAATCGACTTTTTTTCAAGAATTGTTCCTGGGGACAAAACTGCATTCGCACCTATTCTCGAACTATCACCGACCAACGCTCCGAATTTTTCGACTCCGGTATCGATTACGGTATTGTTGTATTTTACTAGAATCCTTTTGTCCGCTCTTTCATTGTAATGGTTCGCTGCTATTGAACCTCCTTCGAAATTAACTTTTTGTCCAATTATACTATTCCCTATATAGTTTAAATGTGCAATGGCCGTTTCCGCACAAATTATGCTGCTTTTAATCTCAGAACTTGGTCCAATATTCACGGATTTATCTAAGAATACTCCTTCTCTAAAATATGCGTTTGCTCCGATGCGACAATTTTCCATTGCTATAAAGGGTTTTTTAAATGTAACTCCTTTTTCTACAATTACAGATTTATGGATTGCTATTCCGTCAGAAACCTTAAATTCCGTTCCGAGTAAGGGAAGTATTTTCTCAATGATTTTTTTCAGATTAATTGTCAATTCCCACGGTGCTAAGTTTTGCTCCGTTTTCAGAAATTCCGGAAGGTTTGATATGAAATTCTTAATGTCCACTTTCTGTTGCATTTGACACTATTTATAACGTAAAAAAATTCAACAATTTAAGTCTAGTTTTGATTTTTGTACATGTGTTACAACCGGCCTGTATATGACGCATTTCAATGCGCTATATACCTTTGTTCAAATTCGTTTTATATCTTATTGTATTTATTCTGGATTTTCTGATTCAAAAAATAACGCTTATTTTATCACGAAAGAATGGTAAACAATTCCATACTCTCCTTTCTTCCTCTCAATTCATTTTTCCCTAATGATTTAATCTGACTATCAGAATTAAGATCTAACTTTTTTATCAAATCAGCTGAAATTAATAAATCGACCTTATAATCGTTACAAAGTCCCTGAATTCGAGCAGTCGTGTTGAGCACGTCCCCTGTGAAAATAATGTCTTTTTTTATAACTCCAATTTCCCCTGTGGTGACCTCTCCCAGATGAAACCCTACTTTGAATGTCGGCACTAGGTCAAATTTTTTATGGTACTTTTCAGCTTGATTTTTGAGGTTTTTTTTCATGTCAGAATAGCATTGTATGCAATTGTTCCTTCGTATTCCGTTATCCAATGTCCATGACACAATAATTTCATCTCCAACATACTGATATATTTCTCCTGAGTATTTAATTACAGATTCAGATAAATCTGAATAATATTCGCTAAGCATTTCGAAATACTTGACATGACCAAGCTTCTCAGCTATGGTGGTAGAAGATTTCATATCCAAAAACATAAATATTCTCTCTTCTATGGTTGGCCTATGATATTTTCCGGTAAAAAAATTTTTCAGAACCCCTTGTCCGATGTTTTCACTTATTTCAAAGTAGAAGAGGGATACCCCAAGTGTAAGAGCTGTGTAAATTTCTACACTTAAATAGGCAAAACTGGTTAAAAATATACCCAACCTGTCCCAAACAATTGGGTCAAAAAGGTTTTTCTGAAGCTCCAGGGCGGTACCAGATGAAAAAGCAATCACAGTGAAAGTGAAGTTCATCAAGACATATATTAGTGTTTTGTACAATATCTTTTGCCCGAAACTTTTATTTATGAATTGATTATTTAAATAGAGTATTTCAATAGCTCCTATAAATAGACCTACAGCAGCAAAAGACAGACTGAATAACAAGCTAATTTCAAACTCATATGGGATGCCTGTTGAGGGGTGGTAATCTAGTTCACCAAGTATTCCTTTCTCGATAAGCGCATAGACCAAACCAAAAACAAACCAGATTAATCCAAAAGGAATGATTCGCGAAATGTTTCTCTGGTTTTTTGGTGATAGCATTTTTTGAATTGAAATATAGGTTTAGAAATATTCTAACTAAAAAGAATAATATTTTACCTTTTATGCTCTACTTTGTCATCAAAATATTTCATTTTCATCAAAATTATATACAGCGGTTCGTATATGATTAGTTGCAGACTTTTCCAACGGAAAATGTCCGTCTGACCTTAAAGATAATTTATTGCAGGAAATTGACCAGTTGAATTTTCGACCACAATTAAATATACACCGTGTTTGCTACCCTTTTTAGTTCCCTAATTGGCTGTTCATCATTTTGAAAAATTCATCATCTGTCATCTTTTTTCTACTGTCTAGTAAGAAGTTTGCGTCATCACCTGCTCTATATCTTAGTTGTTCACTATCATCGGTTACTGCTTTAAAAATAACTTCTGCAACCAAACTTGGTGGTGTAACGGTGTTATTAGGATTCTGCCATTGTTGCATTAAGGCATTGATGAGGGGTTTGTATTCTTCAATTTCTCCAGCTTGAAAATCAAAGGAACGACCACCAAAATCCGTTGCAATAAACCCAGGTTCCACAATCTTCACTTTTACCCCAATTGCTGCCATTTCGTAATGCAATGATTCGGAAATACCTTCAACTGCAAATTTGGTTCCGTGATAGAGCGAACCTAATGCAAAAGTCATTTGTCCGCCTATTGACGATATATTGACAATAACTCCATCTTTATTTGCTCTGAAATGTGGGATAATGGCTTTGGTTACGTCCATTAAACCAATAACGTTAGTATTGAATTGCTTTATGATGTTTTCTCTAGGGAATGATTCCAAAGGTCCATAAGCTCCATAGCCTGCATTGTTGACAATTGCGTCTATTCTTCCAAATCTTGAAATACCATTATTAATAGCATGGTCTATGGATTCTAAATCGAGAACATCCAATTTTTCCAATTGTACATTCTCTAGCTCATTGAGTTCGGTTTCTTTTTCGGGAGTTCGCATGGTGGCTATTACGTTCCATCCTTGTTTTTGAAAATGAATGGCTGTGGCTTTGCCAATTCCGCTGCTTGCTCCTGTTATTAATATCGTCTTGCTCATTTTAATCTTTGTTTAGTGTTAGTAGATTGTCCACACCGTTGGCCGTGTAGATGGTCTTGGTGGTTTCGTTCAATGCTTTGTTGTAATTCTCGATGGTTTCTTTTAGACCAGAAAAATCAACCACCGTTCTAAATGGTTTTTCGCCAAAAGGGGTGTTTACCAAATTGACAATTGCTTCTGCCACTCGTTCAGGTCGTTGTTCCGGTATGGATTCGAGATAAGCCACATAGCCATTTATAGAGGTTTCAGGAAGGCTTGCCATTTCGCCGTACTGATTCATTCGTTCTGTATCGCTTGGTGGTATCATTCCGCCCATAAAACCTGTTGGGAACCCGCCAGGCTCTACAATGCATGATTCTATTCCAAAGCCTGAAAGTTCTGCCCGGTATCCTTCTGCCAAAGATTCCAATGCATATTTTGAAGCCGAGTAAGAAGCTAAAAAAGGTGTTGTTACCCTGCCTATGCAGCTTGAAGTATGAATGATAGTTCCTTTGCCCTGTTGTCTCAAATGAGGTAGTACCGCTCTCATGAGTCGTTGCACGCCAAAGACATTTACGTCAAACATTCTTTGAATATCATCAGGTGTAAAACATTCAAGGATGCCATTTGCTCCGATTCCTGCATTGTTGAATACAGTATCCAAACCTCCCATTGTTTCGATGGCAGATTTTATACCTGTTTCGACGCTTTCCTCCTGGGTTACGTCCATTTCAACCAATACGACACCTTTAGATTTTAATTCATTGGCGATGGATTCATTTTTTCCTTTAAGGGAACGCATAGTGCCCACGACCTGATGGCCATTTTCCGCTAATTGGATACACGCTAAACTTCCAAAAGCTCCGCTTGCTCCCGTAACTAAAATTTTATGTTTCATCTTTTTTGTTTTTAATGAGTTGATGAAACAAATATCAGTTCAATTTAAAAGACCCATTAACACGAAAAGTGGAAGGTTAAACACAAATCGCAGAAACAAAAAATGGAGCTGTTTAGGCTTCATTGCTGCTAATTGAGTTGCCTGAATTCTTGGGGTGTTTTCCCTGTTTTTTGTTTGAACAACCTCCCGAAATAGTGAGGGTAATTAAAACCTAACGTATAGGCAATTCCGCTAACGGAATCGGTGGAGCTGAGTAGCAAATGCTTTGCCTTGTCCACCAAAAAGTCATTAATATGGTCTTTTGCGGAACGCCCTGTTTCCTTGGTAAGGAGGTCACTCAAATAGCTGGGCGATAAATGACAATGTTCCGCTAAATACTGAATGCTTGGCTGTCCTTTTTGTATAAGCTGATTTTCTGAATAGTACTCTTTCAGTAACACCTCCACCTTTGAGACAACATCAATGTTACTTGCTGCACGCGTATTGAATTGCCTTTCGTAAAATCGTTTACTGTAATTGAGCAATAATTCAATATTTGAAACCAACACGTGCTGGCTATGGTTGTCAATACGCTCTTTAATTTCATCTTGTATCAGCTGAACGATTTGATTGAGGGTATTTTGTTCGTTTTCTGAAAGATGCAAGGCTTCGTGAACCTCATAATTAAAGAAGTTGTAAGTGTCAATTTTTGAACCAAGTGATGTATTTCTGATAAGGTCTGGATGAAAGTAGAGCATCCAACCCTTTATTTCGTTTAATGCTTGCGGCTTTTTAACGGTAATCACTTGTTTTGGTGCGGTAAAAATTAAAACACCATCATCAAAATCATAGGAATTTCGCCCGTAATCAATTCCGCAACTTGCATCTTTTAGGGCAATGCAGTATAAATCTGCAGAAAAACGTTTTCCTACGGTTTCCTCTCCATACGCAAGTTTCTGAGTATCCAATATGGTGATTAATGGGTGTGTTGGCTTATCCAGGCCAAATACAGCTCGAATTTCAGTGATTGATTTTGAATGGATAATAGTCGCGCCCATTTTATTTTTTTTCAAAATTACGATTGCGTCATGAAGTTTCTTAACACAAATCGCTGAATGAACAACACGTTTTGGTTTTAATTGTAGCTAGGGGTTCGGCTGGTAGAAGTCCCGTGGTTTAGCACTTAACTTTATAAAAACACACCAAACTGGAAATCCTTGCGGATTTTCAGAAGTAGGCGAGAACGGGCAATTACTTATAGCCACTGTTGTGCGTGGTTATTTTTCATTTTTGATAATCACATTTTGATATTTAAACGGAATTTCAATATCCTCTTTATCAAACCTCTCTTTTATACTTCTAATAGTGTCACAATATAAAATGAAACCATTGGAATTATTTTCCGCGTAAGCCCAAGCTTTTAAAGAAACAGATGAATCGTCCAATGAAATAACCCTTGAAGTAACTAGTGGCACATTATTATTTTTGTCCTCCTCATTACGTATATCTATAAATAATGGATGTTTTGATATTTCTTCTTCCATTATTTTAAGTGCTTTTCCGATATCAGAACTATAACCTATTCCAATTTGTATGTTTTTACATACTCTAGTATCCTTAAGATTGGTGTTAACAATGACTTGTGAGCTTATTACCGAATTGGGAACTATTACACGATTATTTTCTAAGTCTTTAAGAACGACTTGTCTTAAATTTATTTCTTCAACTGTTCCTGTGTAATTATTAAAAGTAATTCTATCATTTATTCTAAAAGGTTTAAAAAGCACGATTAAGAAGCCACTCATAATATTACTTAATGCTTGTTGTGAAGCTAAACCTGCTACTAATGATAAAATTCCTGCACCGGCTAGTAGAGAATGACCTATTATTTTTAATTCAGGAATTTGCACTAACGCAAATGAAATTCCAACAATATAGATTACTGCAATTATAAATTTCTTAGCAAAAAGAAAACTTGTTGGATCTAAATGTTTTGTAGCGGTATTTTTCTTAATGTACCTATTGGTTATATAATTAAAAGTAAATGCAATTAAAACTGTAAGTGCAACTATTACAGTAATGTGTATTGCAATTCCTGATTCGGAAACTAGGTTCTTAAACATTTATTTTGTCCTTTTTCTGCCAAGGAAATTTTCCTTCTAATTCAACCTGTAATGATAGACTTAAAAAAGTTCTAATGATGACTATTAAACCCAAAATTGAAACTGATTTTAACGAGGGCTCGGTTACTACGGTCGCAATTATATCTGCTGCAATTAATATTTCTAGACCTAAAAGTATTGACTTTCCGACTGCTTGTCTAAGTTCTACATAACTAATAGGTTCTTTGCTTTTTATTAAAAGTATAAATTTTCCAATTGAATAAATCGAACCTAAAAAAATAGTTAAAACGCCAATAGCTTCAATTATTGTTGCTACGTAATCAATGTATATTTTGACATTTTCCATTTACTTATGAAGTTTCTGTTTACTTGCCCGCAACGGACGGGAATGATTCGTTGTGGACTCTTCCAAAGGAAAATGTCCGCCTGACGTTAAAGATAATTGATTGTTGGAATTTTAAGGTGGAAATTCCGCCGCAATGGATTAAAGGTTTTGTGGTAAAACGTTTTATTCCCGATTTATCAATCTAGAACCAAAATAAAGTACAGATAGACTTATCAAGAGGCAGGGAAACAAGCCAGTTTCAAATCCAAGTTGAAAACCTTGCGATATCATGACTAAGATGAAATATGAGATATATCCAAAGCCAAATTTCAGCATGCGCTCCAATCCGCTCATTTTGGGAGTCGAAGCTACTATGAAAAATGGAAGGAAAATACTTAATAATAATCCACCGAATTCACTGTTTATGTTAGCCCCTGAGTCCAATGTCAAATACCCTATTATTCCCATTAATACCAAGTTTAGGGCAACAAGAAAAAGTCCGTTTGCGATTTTTGTCCCAACATTCATTTTATTCTGGGCATTGGCGTGAGCTAATACTTTTCTAATATCTATTTGCAAAACTTCACAAATGAGAATTAGTGTTTTGCCTCGGGGTTCATTTTTGTTATTCTCGATCCTTTGAATTGTCCTCAAGTTTATTTGAGACTTTTCAGCTAATTCTTCTTGGGTTAAGCCCTGAATCTTTCTAGTTTCACTAATTTTTTTCGCAATTAAATTCATTTGCCATATGATTTTGAACCTGTTCTAAAATAAATATTTATTTGAAAGATGATACCGTCTTGGGTCGGATTTATAGAAGACATTTGAACTGTCGTTAAACTTATTCTAAATGTGTTACAACGCTGATTCTGTTCATAGTAGGTGATTGCTGGCTTCCAACTTGTCAAACTGTTACGAATTTGAAGCGGGCTACAACTCTTAAATTTACTACTATATCGCTTATTTTGTATATTCTTTGTCAAAAACAGTATTTATCCAATCTTCTATCGTTCCCAAATAATCAGGATGCAATTTAGACCAATAAGGAAAATCGTTTTCTTCAATTTTATACATTGAATGAGAGGCTCCTTCCAATAACACGGTTTTATAATTATCATTACTTGATTTTGCTAGTGCCTCTGAAATGATTGCATGACTATTCACAGGTATTATTTCATCCCTCGTTCCTTGCAGAATTAAGATTGGTTGCTTTGTTCTTTGAAAGTAAGGAATGGGACTGTAGCAAAGTTTTTTATCTATTTGCACTTCATCCAGATTTGGCACCCATACATTGGCAAACCACGAATAAGATTTTGCATTATCTATAGCCTTTTCTACATCTGTTCTAGATAGTTTACCTGCTATAAATTCAAAAACCTTTCGTTGAAATTTGGTAGCGGCTTCAATATCATTTTCGATTATTTCTGCATTTCTATTTTTCCAATAATTTAAATCGCTTTCGAGCAATGAAACTCCGGGACAACTTACGGCAACACCATATTCCAGACTTTCCAATTCATTTAAGACATACGGTATTTTAGTAGCACCTTGGCTACTACCTTTAATTCCAATGTTCGTAAGAGAAATACCTGTCCTTTCAGAAAAGAACTTGATTGCATGGATATCATCCATCACAAGTTCTTCAATCGTTGCTATTTGCCAATCGCCTTCCGAATTTCCAGTTCCTCTTTTGTCATAATGAAATGTTGTATATCCCCTTTGTGCAAATAGCTTAACCTCTGCTCTTGAGGCACTTCGGTCTGCATTACCAGATGAAGTCAGAATTACTATTGCCTTATTTCCTTCATGCTTTGGATACCAAATAGTTCCATTTATTTTTAATTCATTGGATTCAAAACTAACATCTTCATTTTTGGGGTATTGGTCGTTACTTGGCAACTCCTTTTCTAAAGTGTAAGGAACTGTAATTGAGTCTACAGTGAGAGCTCCCTGAAGTTTGTTGTTATTTTCAATCCATTTGTTTCTGAAAGAGTAAGTGTAAAAATCGCTTTGTAACTTAAAATTTATTGAATCTCCCTTTATTTCAACATTTTGAAATGGAATTCGATGGGCATTTTGTTCTAAACTTGTGAAGAAAACCTTGAAACTGGTTGAATCTTGCTCAATTTCAAAGCTTATCTGATCTAAAAAATTTCCGTGACTGAAAACACCGCTATAACTTCCTGTCTTATCTCCATTATTAATATCCTTGTTTGAATTACGAGAAAATATTCCAAATGCTATAAAGATTATTGTTATCCTTTTCAAACGTTGAATATTCAGTTTCATGTTATTTTGTTTCTAACGGCGGTCTGACGGTTTGTGTATAATTAGTTGCGTGGCTAAGCACTAATGTAATAAACAAACACGGACCCGATAAAATTCCGTAGGAATTTTACAATCAGGCACTTGCCATAGCAATAAATATAAACGTAGTTGGCGAGTGAATTTTTTCTGCTATTTTCATTTGGTCAGGAATTGAATTTCGACTTGGTCGAAGAATCTTTAATGTAAAATATTCCTAAAAATAATGGAGCCTAGAAGCACGCAATGGCAAATACTGCGAAGAATACAACTCCTAGAAATGCCGATATAAAAGAGCTAATCATTATTAATAAGGTGACAATAGCATACATAGGAGATACAATACCCCCTTTGTTACATCCTTGTTGAAAATAGATTATTAAAATACGCATCTGAAATAATGCACCAACTTTAAATAGATATAAAGGCGTTCCGCGGATCGTCTTAAACACATATAGTTGTTCATCTATAACACTGAGAGCATTGTAATAGCTTCCAAGACTTATGATTAATGATACAATTGGCAATAGACGACCTATTATGAGATATATTGATCAAAAAAGACTTCATAGGATGCCGACATAACGGATTTCAGAATTAATTTGATTTTCCATATTTAAAGGTGGTTATTAATATACTTGCCAACCGTCTACGTATGATTAGTTGCGATTTTTAGAACGGGCATTGTCTCGTTGTATTCCCGATAATCGATTGCAGGATTTTCCGGCAGGGAAATCTGCTAGCAAGTGAGTCTACATTTTGTAGGCAGGCTTTTCTTATTTTTCCTCAGTTATTCCAAGTTCCTTTATTTGTCTCTTTAGATGTTCACCCCAAAATGTGAATTTTCCGTAGAATTCGATGCAGTCATGAATTGTTTTGGGCTTGTCAAGCTCGGTCAATATATATTCTTCAAGATCAAAAACTAAAGAATCGTTGAATTCGTCCAAGTTGGTATTGTCAGTGATGGAGTAACCTTGATTGTCTCCAAATTTTCGTTGCTTTCTGTCTGGTAGAAAAGCTCCTTCGTCAAGGTGCACAGTCAGGTCATTGTAAGTTGCTTTCATCTTTTTCTCGTCCTTCAATGTTGCCTTTAATGCTATTCCGATGTTAAACCGAAAGTTTAAACTGTCTATTGAGTTCCATGAATAATTCTGAAGGTTAATCACATTGAAAAATTCTCCTTTATCTTGCCACCAGGTTTGTCCAGAAGTCTGATAGCCCCATTCCTTTAGCTTCGGTTTGAGGACGGCCTTGATGAATTCCCTCTGTTTGTCTTTCGCAGTCATTTTTTTTAGCTCGCCTACGACGTGTTTGTATAAGATGAGTTACGTTGTTAGGCGCTGTGTTTTATTTATAATTTTTCTTTGATCGCTTTTCTCCAAAAGTAAATTCCAAAAACAGAAGTTACAATTGCAAACATAATTCCGTTTTCGCCAAGCCAATGTTCGGGTCCTTCGGTTTTCATTGTTAGAGGTGGTAATATTTTTTGAATATACACATTGCTTACTGCGTGAAAAATTACTGCTGGCCATAGACTTTTAGATTTAAAAGTATAGTAGCTCATAATGAATGACATAGAGATAATTACTGTAAAGAATGTTATAAATTCCAATAGCATATTATTACTATAATAAACAAGCAGTGGCCAATGCCAAGCAGCCCAAATAAATCCGCTAAAAATTGATACACCGGTAAATGAAAGAACCTTTCTCAATTCATAGATAAAAAAACCTCGCCACCCAATTTCTTCTCCCAAAGTTGTTGCAGAGGCTCTTATCACTTCTATAGTACCCAATAAGATAATTGCTATTATTGTTATTGCTGTTGGATCTAATGTACCTATTCCAAACAAACCAAGTTCTTTTCCCCAATTTGTCAGTGCTTCTCCATTGACTAAACTTCCAAATCCGAAAATCCAAATTAATATTTAAGTTGTTATACCGTAAAATGCAGGAATGAAATAAGACAATCGAATATATTTCCAATCCCCCCAATTCCAATTTAGTGATGAAATTTTACGCCCTTTTATTTTTAAGGTAAAAATTGTAGCAATTGCAGGACACCACATGATAGCGCCAACATAGATTCGTGAAGGATATAAATTTACTATGGCATAATGGAAAGGTGATGTAATAAGAATGACGATGGCAAGAAACAGAAAGATTGTTTTCCACGTTTCTTTTCGTTCCAATGAATTTTCTAGTATTAGGTTTTAATAATTGGTTTGTTTATGGAAGACGAAGCGGTCGTGGCTTTGTTACATTGCGCCTAACGTTTGGTATATGACGCGTTTCAATGCGCTATATACATTGTCGTACCAGATTATTCTTTGATCTTATTATACTTTTTTAATGTCTTTATGAGTAAATCGTGAGGCAAGGCGTACGCTTTATTTCCATTGATTCCTTCCATGGTTTCAGCAGCTACCATCGCATTGATAATCGCCTCCTCAACGGCCTGAACGGTTGCTTCAAAAACCGGCATTAGTTGATCATTAGGCATTGATTCAACTGTTGCAGTTTCATCTCGATTAAATGCATTTTCATTGGCAGTTGAGAAGGCTAAAAAAATATCACCAGAACCATTACTTCCTCTTCCGCCCACAATGCCAACACCTAATGGAATTCTTTGGGCAATTCTTTTTAACTGGTGTGGCAAAAGAGGTACATCTGTCGCGACTATTACTATAATAGAACCATCGCCTTCTTTTCTCCTTGATTTCGGTGGCGCATTGAATATATAATTTAAAGTGTCTTTTAATTCAATACCGACCGGAGCACCTGCGATTGATAGGTTTCTTTTAGCTCCAAAATTGGATTGGACAATTGCGCCAACTGTATATGTTGAATCCTTAATTTTAAAAACTCTTGAAGACGTTCCTGTTCCTCCCTTAAAGCCCAAGCACATCATTCCTGTTCCTCCACCAACATTTCCTTCTAAAATTTTTCCGCTCGATGAATTTTTTATTGCTTCCAATACATTTTCTTCTTTGACGTGAAAACCATAAATGTCATTGAGGAATCCATCATAAGTTTCAGCTACTACTGGATAGGTGTACCACCAATCTTCTCCACTATACCAATCCGTATCTACATACCATTTCAATACTGCGTCTCGAACAACTCCAACACTATTGGTATTGGTTATCATAATTGGTGTTTCTAAAAATCCTGATTCGGTAACCCAAGTTGTACCCGTCATTTCTCCATTTCCATTAAGACTGTACCAATTGGCGTAAACTGGACTAAACTTTTTAGCCTTGCCTCTCGGAAATATGGCAGTAACTCCAGTTCTTATAGGTCCCTTGCCAATAATATTTTCCCCCTCTCCAGAAATTATAGTGCTATATCCTACTTCAACACCTTCAACATCTGTAATAGCATTGAATTCTCCTGTTGTACCAACAAATGGAACCCCTAAATCTCTTGCTCTTGGTTTTTGTCCATAAGAATGCGAACAAATTATTATTACTAAAAAAACTGTACATATTCTTTTCATATGGGTGGGTTTATAATGTGGTACAACGTCAAGGGTACGTCCCGTTGCTTTTAAAGCCCAGGCCAGACTTGGGATGATTTATAAAAACCTAAGATAGGAAATTAGTACAAGTGATTGGAAGCAATGGGTTATAGGCGTTGTTGTACGCAGTTTATTATTCGTTATAAATTGTTAGTTCGACATGTCTTTTCCTGTATTCCAAAACAACTGTTATATCTCCTTTAGTCCATTGAAGTTCAATTACATTTTTGTCGGTTTTATAGTCGTTCGGTTCTCCTAATTTTTCTTTCAGATACTCTGAAATCCAATCAATTTTTTGTTTGTAAATAGTTTCTGTTTTCTCTTTACTGGACATTGAATAAATAACGTCAGAAATACTTTGATTTTGGTTTCTGTTTTTTATCCACTCAAAATTTACTAAATGAATTTTCTTGTCATTTTCCGAATAGTAATACATCGTTATAAGTCTCAAATTTTCATTTTCGCTTTTTCGGTATATTCTAGGTGTCCCAACATCTCGACCATCCAGGCGATAAGTTGATATTTTGTGCTTTTGGGTAATGTCTGTTGCAGACATCTCAAGCTCAATTTTGTCAATTTGTTCTAAAGACAATGAACTAAAGTCTGAATAATACTTTTCAAAAGTATTTTCAAACCACATATTCATTTTTTCCTCTCCAAATTCGGGTTCTTTATATGTATTATTGAAATAGGTTACTTTAATATTTTTTCTGTTAATTTCTATGATTCCATACTTAGGATCTTTGGCCGTTCGAAATTGAATTGACTGAAAGTTGTTGTTTTGAACTGGGTTTCTTGTGTCGTAATACCATCGGAATGGACTGATTTTAGATTCAAATTCGTAAATAGGAACTAACTTTTTGTTTTCGACAACCCCAATCTTGGTAGAAACACTGTCTTTGTATAAATGGTAGAGTTTGTCATTGGAAATGAATGAAGTTGCTATCGAAAAAGTTGGATTGAAAAAGTCCTTATCCTCGTATTCAAATATTATTTCAGCACCATTTGTAGAGTAATTGCCATTTCTATGAAATCTTTCTTCAAGTACTGCTTTTTGATAGATGTAAGGTTCGTTGCTTTTATCTAACATTTCCGGATTATCAATTTTCAGGACTGAATTTCTTGTAGTTAAATAGTACGATTCTTTTAATTTGTTCACCACTGGTGTTGTTGCTCCAATCTCAAATTGATTATTAGTCTGCTTGTTTTCAAACCAAGTAACTCCACCCCATTCTCCAAAATCGAGAGAATAAACAGAATAATTTTTATCCTCAAAATAAAGGTCAATTCCTTTATTAGTTTCTATCCAAGTTTTGCGGGGCTTGTCAAGGTAATAGGTGTTGTGGTCATAATATTCTGTCGTAAAAATGGTGTCATTTTTCAAATAAAGGTCGTAATAAGTTTTCTGTAGTTTTCTTGGAACTTCAATTTGGTTTTCGATTTTGCCGTTTTCGTTAAGTATGTAAAAGTGATGATTTGATGCAGAACTAAATCTGTCATTGTCCGTTTCGAAATAGCAATAGAATTTATTGTCATATTTTAACCAAGGACCGGGTCTTCCCGGGATATTAATCTCAACATTTTGACTTCTTACATTTAGTTCTTGCGGTTGGCAAGAAGTTGTTATAAATGTCAATATTAATATTTGGAAGGCGCTTCTCATAAATGTCACGTCCTAAAATACGGCTACAGATTAATAATTTGTTTTAGGCGGCATTTTGGTGCACGTAATTAGGTGTTCCGTAATTTAAAGATAAATGCA
>NZ_VTZS01000003.1 GCF_008367235.1 Pareuzebyella sediminis
GACGGAATCGGAAGTTCCTACGGCTATAGTAACCTTACTCTGCTCTTTTGTTCTTTGGTTTTAACTAATATAAATTAATCAAAGACAAACTTAGGATGGCTATAAATAATGCGGGCTTCAGTAGTAAAACAAAGCTTCTACCCTTCTCTTCCGCCAAAACAAGTTTTGACGAATTATTTTTAAGTAATTTAATCCGCTAAACTTGGTTTGGCTCACATCTTGCGCAGATTGAAACTATCGCTTTTCAATCCCCGCACTATCCATAGCCGGGCAGTTAGGCACAAGCAAGAAAAGCAATGCTCATAAAAGAATTTCAATCAGAACTAGCCGCGGACTATTTTTAGTTTTACATTAAGGACGAATTTGTTTCCGGGGACCTTTCAAAAGCCTGGACAGAAGATACTCTTGAACGACTTTTAGCAATAAACCAAGGGACAATCGGAATCGGAACGGTTCGGAATACGGACGTTCAAACTTCCCTCAAAATATTTGACAGTGAACCTGAATTTATGGCCGTCTCGGACTCGATCCATCACGTAAATGAATGTGATTTGGAAATGAGCTCCGATAATTTGGTTATCGCGGGCTGTACGGACTACTTACCTGAAGCCAAACGGATCAAAATAGGAAAAGGACTTTTCAGAGTACGCGTTTATTATCATGATTTGGACAAGTTGAGTGAAGACCGACTGGACGGAGAAGATTTTTATGAAATACATTTGTGGCCGACCAACAAAAAATCAGGAGTGAAAATTTTAAAAAATAAAAATGCCAGTGCCTAACAAAATGTAAAATCAATTGCGGTCGGATTTCCCAAATGGAAACCCTTTGCAATCAATTATCTTTAGAGACAGGCGGACATTTTCCGTTGGAAAAGTCCGCAACTAATCATACACGAACCGTTATAAGCAACCTAAATAAACGATATGAAAAAACACAAATTAACTCTGATATACTTTCTTTTCTTGAATCTATTTTTTATTCAAGTCTTAACAGCTCAAACGAGCGAACTGAAATATGAATTTCTTTATGAATTGGAAGCGACATTGGATTCGACTATTGACCTTGGAAAAACACCTTTGGGCAACAGATTAATTCATCCAGTAACTGGTGGTTCTTTCGAAGGACCAAAAATTAAAGGTGAGATTTTGCCAATTGGAGCTGATTGGGCGCTTCTTTTCGATTCTGGAGTAAAGAAATTAGACGTTAATATTGTCCTTAAAACTGATGATGGCGCCATTATTTATGTGACCTATAACGGATTTATTTACCGTGAAGAAGATGGAAGTCTTTATTTTAGAATTACCCCAATTTTTGAGACTAGTTCAGAAAAATATGCTTGGCTAAATCACACGATTGCTGTAGGAATAGGAAGACGCATAGAAGGTGGAGTTGCCTACACGGTATATGCAATAAAATGATTGAATCAAAAAAAGGCAGCTTATAACACCGTGTATAATTAATTGCTTTGGTCGTTGCTATTTAGAAAATTCCTTCGGAATTTTCTCTGGTCCGAGTTTGTTTACTCAATTAGGTGCTAGCCACGCACCTAATCATACACTAAACGTTACTGGTAATTAATAAAACCAATCCAAAATTTAAAAGCCTAATACAACAAATCATGATTATGAATCTTAAAACAATTATTGCTTTATTCCTTTTTATAGGACTTTCTCTCAACAGTTACTCCCAATTAACTAATGATGAAAGCACATTGTCAGAAATTCGTAATGAAGGATTTAATAATTCTGAAGCCATGAATATGTTAAGTCAGTTAACCGATATTTACGGTCAGAGGCTTACAGGAACCAGGGAGTACTATAAGGCAGCTAGCTGGATTTCTGATGAGATGGAAAGAGTTGGACTTACTAACGTGCATTTTGAGAATTATTGTTCTGATTGTAGAGGATGGAATATTAAAACCTTTAATGTAGAAATGGTCACTCCTAACTATATGAAAATTGCAGCCTATCCTTTGGCCATGTCTAAAAGCACCGATGGAATTGTTACTGGTGAAATAATTAGTATTGAGAATATTGGCGATATGACTAAGATTCGAAATGAGTTTTCTGGGAAACTGAAGGGGAAAATAGTTCTCTTAGGAAAAGAACCAAAGAATAAATCCTTGTTAGATGCCATAGAGTTTCGATATTCAGATAAACAATTAAAGCAAATGGAGCAGCAAGTAACTTCTAAAGTGAAAACAACGCCATTACCCGCACTATTTAAGAAATGGGAAATTGAAGATGAACAAGAAGTGCCTTTTCTTGAGTTTTTAGAAGCCGAAGGTGCGTTAGCTTTATTGAACACACGGCCTGGATATTTAGGCGTTTTACACCCAAAAGAAATTTATTACTATAAGGATAGTGACCTAAAACCATTGCCTTATTTTACAATTGTGCCTGAACATTTTGGTAGATTGTACCGAATGACAAAATTAAATGTAACCCCTACATTACGTCTTAATTTGGATACCGAATTTTATAGTGAACCCGAAAATAATGTAAATATTATTGGGGAAATCTCAGGTAATGACGCTAAACTAAAATCAGAGAGTATTTTGTTAGGAGCGCATTTCGATTCTTGGCATTCTGGAACAGGTGCTACAGATAATGGCGCTAGTTGCATTGTTTTAGTAGAAGCGCTGCGCATTCTTAAACAGATTGACTATAAACCCAAAAGAACGATTAGAATTGGTCTTTGGGGAGGTGAAGAGCAAGCTTTTTTAGGGTCAGCTGCCTTTGCAAAAACACACTTTGGAGCTCTAAATGAAAAACCAAACACCGAATCAACAAAAGTATCAGCCTATCTGAATTTAGACAATGGCGCTGGGCTAATTAGAGGCGTTTATTTACAGAATAATGAATTGGCAAGACCTATTTTTCAAGAAATATTTGAGCCAATTTCTGATTTGAGTTCCGGAACTATGACTATTGAAAATACACTTGGCACAGATCACCTAACATTTGATTATTATAATATTCCTTCATTTCAATTTATTCAAGATGAACTAGCTTATAAAACTTCTACTCATCATACAAATCTTGACCTTCTGGAATATGTTCATGAAGATGACATTAGGAAAAATGCAGTGATTCTAGCCTGGATTATATATTCTTTGGATAATATGAAAGAAAAAATCCCCAGAAAACTTAATTAACTACCAGTAACAACACCTATGAATGAATGGGGTTTATCGGTCAGGATAGTTTCGTGGGGATTGGAAATTCCGCCACAAGTTTTAAATTTAAATCAAGGCGTGGCTGTGTCCAAGACGAGAGGTTAGTGCTTTCAAATCCCCACTCATCATAACCATCCGTTGCCCCTCATTATCAAAAACCGCTAACCAATGATAAAATGCTTAAGAAAAATTAGGAAAAAATGCTGACAGCAAATACATAATGTATTTTATACAACGATTAAAGCGTACTGTAACTGGTATGCAATTAATATCACCGAATATTTAACCAACCAATCATTCCTATATGCGCTCATTACTAAATCGCTTCAATGCAAGCACTGAAAACAGATTTCCATCAGCCTTATCAAAGACAATAGCAATTCTGGCTATTGTTGTTTCAGCATCCTGTGCCAATAATGAAACTGAAGCTATAAAGAAGAATTATTCGCTATTGGGAATAGGGAATGGCCTTCATGGGACAACGCTTATGGTTAACGATTTAAATCGCGCGCGAGATTTTTATGCTGATACCCTTGGGTTTAAAATGGGCGATGCCGATAAATTTAAAAAAGGTTTTTTTGATGGAACATTAGTTACCAGCATCAATTTTCCAGATGCCTCAAAACTAGATTTTCTTTCTGTTGAAGATTCCTTAATTACAAATGCCCCACCTACTTTTATCACGTCATTCTTGGCGAATCATGAAGGTATACAGCGCTATTACTTATCCAGTTCTTCTATAGACACTACCGCTTTATGGTTGAATGAGAAAGGATTCAAAATGGATTCTATTCAAGCATACCGCACCTCGACCGATTCGGTTAAAGGATGGTCATGGGATGATGGCGGATTACAAGAACGCAGTTTAGATTTTAAAAATACAAATGCTACGTACCTACCTCAGTTTATAGAAGATGCCACTAATGATTATGAAAGAATGCATAAGGACTGGAAGACCTATTATGCCTATTCCAGACGTTATTCGAACCACCCAAATGGTGTTGTAGGTATCAATGCCATTAAAGTGGTCGTTAAAAATCTCGATACTGCCCGCAAGAATATTAAAAACATGGGGCTTATGGCATCAAACTCTAATACATCAGAAAAAATAGCCCGCTTCAAAATAAAAGGACATCAAGAATTAGTACTAAGCACCCCACAAACCAGTAATGATGATATGTCCAAGTTTACTGCGGAACGTGAATCTGGCGTATATGCCATACGTTTTGATGTGAAAAATATTGATTCTACCTATCACTATCTAAATCAGCGTTTACCAGCAGAAGCACTTTTACGAGATACCATAGTACATACCATCACCGTACCTCGTCAATTTGCCTATGGCGTTCAAATAGAGTTTGTAAATGAACCAAAAGAACAGGCGCTTCTGGCCGAACAGTATAAAATAGGGACTAAACTAGATAGTACAGCGAGCAGTAATGCTGCGGGCATGTATCAAAAATATTGCGCCTTATGTCATGGTAAAAATAGAGAAGGCTACGCGGCAGATAATGCCCCATCGCTTCGCTCTCATTCATTAATGGCAACTTCAAATACTACTAATTTTCAAAGATATACGGTGCAATATGGTAGAGAGGGCACCGCCATGGGCGGTTATTTAAATACACAAGGTGGCCCTTTGGAATACATTGAAGTTGAACTATTGTTGCAATGGTTGTATGACCAAAGCGGTGTAGAAGAACCTATTGAACTCTCAAGAGAACCTGTAACCGGCGATATCGCTATAGGCGCCGAAATCTATGCAAACACCTGTTCTGTATGTCATGGTGCAGATGGCGAGGGTCTATCGGCACCAGCCCTAGGCAATTCTATGTTTTTAGCCACCGCAACAGATGAATTCTTAAAATATGCCATTAAAGAAGGGAGAGATGGCACGCCAATGATAGCTTACAAAGACTCCCTAATTGAGGATGAAATTAATGGGCTGACAGCCTTTTTAAGAACGCGTGCCTCAGGCTGGAATATTCCAAGTACGGACACCATTAGTGTTCCTACACCCGATAAATACATATTGAATCCTACAAAAAAAGCACCAAATTTTAATTTACGAAAAGGACTTTATGTTCCTGCAAAAGAAGTGTATCAGGCGATGCAAGACAGTGGTCGAATGATTATTTTAGATGCACGATCAGAAGTGGCCTGGCGACAGACCCATATTCCAGGATCGGTACCAGTACCTTATTATGAAGAGCCAGAAGCATTTGTAGACAACCTGCCAAATGATGGCACTTGGATTGTTGCTTATTGCGCTTGTCCGCATGCAGCTTCGGGCCGAGTGGTTAGTACGTTAAGAAGATTAGGATATAAAAACACCGCCATAATAGATGAAGGTATTTTGGTTTGGGGTCAATTAGGTTATCCCATTAATTATGGGCAGTAAGGTGTTGCAAGTAACAACCAATAGCTAATTTTGCAGAAAACCTTACTATCTTTCTTGTAAGAATTTTTATATTGAACCTAAGAATTAAATAGTAATCCTACTTCTTTTTAATCTCTTCAATTTATTGGAAATAAACATTTTGGAACAACCCAAAGCGGTGTGTATAGTTTTACTTATAGAAAAATAACGAAAGTAAAACAAAAAGCTTTGGCTACGTCGGCAGACGGAAACGAAAAGTTTCCTTGCCACCTCACTACGCTTAGCCGCACCGTTACCTGCAAGCTAAAAAGACGACAACATTGACAGACAGAATCGAACAATTTTTCAAAGCATATTGGACAACAGGAATGAAGTCTGTATATACCGAAAAGGTACCGAAAGAAATTATGCTGTCAGAAGTTGACAAAGACGGTTGGTATGAATGGAAACTTATTCCTGGGACTTTACCGACTGACGAGTATAAAAAAGTAGAAGCAAAATTTAAAGCGACATTTCCTGAAAACTTTATTGAATGGCACAAACGATATTTTTTCGCAGATTGTGACTGTTCAATAATAAAACTTCCACATTCTTTGCCGAAAAAACCTTTGGAGAAATTAATAGACAATCTTGACTGGTACATCCCAGAACAACTTATTCCGATCGGACTCATTCCATTTGCAGATGAAGGGACTGACGCAGGACCATTAGTATTTGACACGAGAAACACAACTGACAAGAAAGATTTTCCTATACGAGTTTATGACCACGAATACGGTGGAGATTTAGGCGGTTTAAGTGAAATTATTTTTTCTTCTTTCAATAAAATGTTAGAATGCTTGACACATTTCCTCATTGAAACAAAGTCAAAAAAGAGTTTTGAAGTAATCCCCGACTTTTATATAATTGACCCGAATGGTGCGGGTTCAACAGGAAAATCATATTGGAATAGTTGGACAGAAATGGAAAAAGCAAACTTTGAAGAATTTGGATACTAAACAAAATCCGAAAGAAAGCCAGCAGGTAACATCGGCTATAGCAAATGCGGGTTGACTGCTTAAAAAAGAAGATATTACAATTAAATAAACTTACGGTAGGGAGACAAGAAAGCGGCTTCAAAATCCCGCACTTGCCATAGCCAGGGCCGTTGCCACACATTAAGAAAACTACATGAAAGCATTAAATACCTTTTTAATCATTATTCTATCCTTTATTTTTTCGAATTGCAAAAACAATGAAAATATTGGATTTTTAATCAATGGAGAAATTAAAGGAAACTTCAACGATTTCATCTATTTAAAATACAATGACAGAGTTGATAGCATACTAGTGAAAGATGGTATTTTTAATTTTAAAGGCAATATTCAAGAACCTTTAGAAGCGTTTTTATATCCAAGCTCTCCATCCTCAAAAGAACAAATGTCAATAGCACCGTTTATGCTTGAAAACAGTCAAATTTTTATCTCATTAAATTATAAGAAAAGAGAGTTTAGAGGAAACAATATTAAGTTCTTGGAAATTGACAGTATTATCGGTTCAAAGAGTGAAGACTTAAAAAATAATTTTGATTCAAAGATGGCTAATACTTTTTATAAAGAAAAAAATGATAGCATTAAAACAATCATTCTTTATAACAATCTTCATGAATTTATAAGTGCTAACCCTAAATCTGTATTGAGTGGTGAATATCTGGCAGAAAAAAATAATAGATATGACTACCTACGTAGTAACCAAATAGAAAATCTTTATAAAATTCTGGATACTACTTATCAAAATAAAAAAGACCTAACAAATATCAAAAAAATCATTAGTCGAAGAAAGATATTAGATTATGGAAATCGCCCACCAAAAATTGTCCTTCCCAATCAAAAAAATGAATTAATTGACAATGAATCTTTAAAAGGAAAATATGTTCTTTTAGAATTCTGGGCATCTTGGTGTGGTCCTTGCCGTAAAACAAATCCTGAACTCCTAAAAGTTTACAACTCATTTAAAAATAAGGATTTTGAGATTCTAGGAATTTCCCAAGATAAGGATTTAAAAAAATGGAAAAATGCTATTAAAGAAGATAAAATAGAATGGTTACAAGTAATTGATACATTAAACGGAACAAGCAGTAAATATAATATTACAACGATTCCTTATAACATATTGGTTGATAAAGAAGGAAGAATTATTATAAGAAATGTTAAACCAAAAAAATTAAATGAAATATTAGCTGAAAAATTATGAAATAAAACGTGTAGTAACAACGGCTAGATCAAATAGTACATAAAGTGCTATTTTCGTTGGCTTGGGCATGTTTTCTAGCACCACCAAATCTTTTCGGTTTAGCATTTTTGAAAATAAGATAAATACAAACGCAAAAGTTTTGGCTACGAGCGCAGACTGAAACGAAAAGTTTCCTTGCCTCCGCACAACGCTGAGCTAAACCGTTGTGCCTCATTAAGAAAAAGCAGCGTTCTGACTAAACGAAAGAACTCTGCTTTATTAAAAATTACTCTTTAGGAAGAAGTCTTCCACTAACAGGTTCAAGGTCATACATTACAAATGTCTCGATAATGCTATTCATATCCTCTTTTTCACCGTGGTCGTCTTTCCCTTGTTCAGTTTCAAGAAAGTTGTAAAGTGTTTCCTTTTTGTCATAAGTTGCCCATACAACTACCGAGTTTCTTTCTCTATCTACACTTACTTGATAAGCAAGGAGACCGTCAGATTTTTTGTCCATTTTCATAGTTGGGGCTTTGGCGATTCGGATTAAGTCTTCAAGTTTCCCTGGTTTAGCAGTTGATACCGATACAAAAGTGTACGTTGGATTGTTCATCATTTTTTCCATTTTTTGATTTTCTTTTTGCTTACAAGAGAACGATAATAATAGTATTACTAATAATGCTACTTTATTCATATCCATTGTAACTTTAGTTTTTAACTATGTTTCTGATACAAATATACCTTTTTATATCAGAACCACAATTTATTTTATAAATTTGTTCAAAATAGATATAAAACACCAAGATGAAATACACATTACTCAAGGAGTTAATAAAGTATGCTGAAGAATATCAAGAAGGAAACTCTTCGAACAAAATCGAGGATTTCACAATTTGGCTTAACAACAAATTATTTACGAGTCAGAATAATGGAAGCCATTCGACACACGATGAATTGCTAATAGCTTTTAAATTGATGCATTTGAATAAAGCATTGAAAAAACAAACTAAGAGCGTTTTGTCAGAGTCCAATGTTTCTTCTATTGATGAGTACAGCTTTCTTTTGCATTTGGATTATCAAGAAAGCTTCAGAAAAATGGAATTAGTGGAAATACATAACCTTGAAGCACCAACAGGAATAGAAATTATTAAAAGACTTATAAAGAATAAGTTTTTAGAAGAGTTTCCAGACGAAGAAGATAAAAGAGCAAAAAGGATCAAGATAACAAAAAATGGAATTAAAGAACTGCGCTTAATTAAACCAAAGATTGATTTGATTTTTACTAGATTCACAGAACCTTTAAATCTTAATGAAAAAGTTAAGATCAGTGGAATTTTAGACAAATTGATAAGATGAATTAGTAATAACGAGGCACAACAAAAGATATACGGCATAGCTTCCTGTCGTCAGCTACGACCGCATATACAAACCGTTGGCAACAAGCTGAAAAAAGAATATAATGAAAAAAAAGAAACCTGAAAATGTAGAAGAATATATAGAGCAATTACCTCAAATTGCTCAAGCGAAAATAAAAGAATTGCGAGCGATTTTAAAAAGTCTTGCGCCAGATGCAAAAGAAGGGTTAAAATGGGGAAAGCCAGTGTTTGAATCGAAAACTATACTTTTTGCATACTCTGCCCATAAATCTCATTTGAGTTTTATTCCGACAGGTCCAGCTTTGAAACCTTTTGAGAAAGAACTTACCGGATTCGAAACGAAAAAAGATTCGGTTCAATTCTTATTTGAGAACCCAATACCTGAAAACCTAATCCGAAAAATTGCCGAATACAGAAAAAAAGAAGTTGAAGAAAAAGGTGCTAAATGGTATTATTGAAAAAGCCAGTTGCCAACACCGTGTAAAAATAATTGCTTGGTTCTAGCCTACTCGGAAAATCCATAGGATTTTCTTCTGGTTCATTCCATTTTTAATAAGTTAGTTGCTTGCACACGTAACTTTCCTTATATATTACCGTTGTGCTTCATTATGACCAACCAATAACCAATGATAAAATTCTTTAGAAAAATTAGACAAAACTTGCTTTCAGAAGGAAAAACTGGAAAGTATTTCAAATACGCTATTGGAGAAATTGTGCTTGTCGTAATTGGAATTCTTATTGCATTGCAGATTAACAATTGGAATGAAAATGTAAAAAAACTGCAACAAGAAAAAATTTACTATTGTAAGATTAAGGAGGATTTAGAATCTGATAAAATCAATATTAAAAGGAGTCTTGAATCACTAAACGAAAGAATTTCCTCTGCGAAAAGAGCTTTAAATAATCTGTATGATGGTGCAAATAAGTCTGTTATTTTGGAAGACTATCTGTCAGCAATTAGGTCCATTAAATTTTTACCGAGTAAACTTGCTATTCAGGATATCGTTTCGTCAGGAAAACTTGAAAACTTTAAAAATGCTAATTTAAAAGACGCCATAATACAGCATTATACTGATTTAGATGGCGCTTTGAATAGAATTGTTGCAAATAATAAAGATATAGGTAAATATATTTATGAATATAATTTATCTGATTTTGGAATTCATCAATTATCACTTTATGAAAATGACTTTGGTATAGAACTATTAGAAAAAATGCCAAATGTTGATTGGAATAATGACAAAAACAACTTGATCTACAAGCAATTTCAAGACCATATGTCAATATCTATTATTGTCAGTGCCAGAGAAAAACAAATACTTAATCAAGTCCTATCAAGTGCTGAAAACTTAATTTCAGAACTTGAATACTTTTGTAAATAAAATAACGAAAGCACAACACCGTGTAAAAATAATTGCTTGGTTCTAGCCTACTCGGAAAATCCTCGCAGATTTTCAGTTTGGTGTGTACTTGCAAAGTTAAGTTGCTCTGCCTTCCTCTCGCTATGCTCGTCGGAGGCACTACGCAACTACTCTTAGCTGAGACCGTTGTGTTTAATTAGAAATGAAAGGAAAAATTAAAGCAAATACCGTTGATAGATACCTACTTCCAATCCGTTTACAGATAGTTGAACTTATAAAGCCTAACTCAACTGTATTAGAATTTGGCTGTGGAAATGGAGACTTACTTTTCAAACTTTCAAACAAAATAATTTCGGGAGTTGGCATAGATAATTCGAAAAAATTAATAGCCTATGCTAATGCCAGAATAGGAAGAGAGCAAGTTATAAATCTTGAATTCAAATTGATTGACATATTAAAGGATACGTTTCTAGAAACCGAAAAAGACTATTTTATTGCAAGCCTTTTATTCCATATTCTACCATGGGAAAATTCAGTTGAATTAATAGAGAAAATGAGTTCTAATGCAAAGACAACAGTTATTTGTGGGTTCAGTAAACCAGAAAACTTCAAGCAGAAATTGTTGCTATGGCTCGACCAAAGATTTACTAAACATTACCGTAATTTTCAAGAATATGAAGAAAATGGATTCACAGAAGGGTTGCTGAATTCAATTCAGGACATAGAATATAGTACAATTGACACATTTGATCCGGTAATTAAAATCTATAAAATAACTAAACACAAAAATGTATAAAACAATATCCGAGACAGCAGTGAATTCAAGGCCTGTAGCCCTCTTCAAATTTCTTGTAACTTGACAGGAAAGTGCCAGGCAGTCGGCTACTAATCTTATACTAACCGTTAGGCTTTATTTACTATTTCTGCGAACAAACTCAGACTGCATGGTAAGACCAGAGTACTTGTACCACTATTATGAATTAGAAAATGGCCCATTTCGAAATATTACCGAACAGGGAATTGAGAAAGCTTTGGCTATTCAAAGTAACATTTCTCAAGGGTTTAATAGTAAGAGACCACCAAACTACATCGAACTAAGGTTTAGCCTAGAAGCGAGACTAAAGAAACAGTTTATTTCCAAAGGAGGGAAACCTAATAGAGACGACCCATTTTACTTTATGTTGGGAGAATGCGAATGGGCAAAATCTTGGTATGTGAATCCGGGCGTGGTTAAAACCTCTGTCTGCTTTTAAAGCTGAGCACCTAAGTTTTACGTATCCGGATAGTATGGTCTCTTTTCAGTTTCATGGCGAACCAAAACTTGCTACATATAGAAAAGCTTGTAACGGACAAATCTTTCTTCTAACTGAGATAAATGATCTTATAGATGAGTATGGAATACCATCGGAGGAAAAATGTCAAACTGAGGAAAGATTTAAGTATGATAAATACATAGAAGCCCAGGTGTGGGATGATTCAATAATAAATGAATATAAAACAGCCTAATATGGCATAAGCGAAATGCCCAGGCGAAGCCTTCGCTAGCGCCTATGCGAGCCGTTACAGGCAATGTAAGAACAACCTTATCTAGCATCAGAAAAATTAGCTAAATAGAACAGTCCCTACAAATTCCTGTTAGAACGCAATTCACACTTTCGACATTGTAACCATTGGGCACTGGAAAATGAACCGCTTCGGGAAGACATTCTATCGTTTGACAATTAGTGCAACGAAAATGAAAATGGTTATCGGTAAAACTATGTTCATCACATTTCATACAGACCGCAAAATATTGTTTACCATCTTCGGCTACAATTTTATGTACCAATCCGTCTTCACAAAAACGGTTTAATACCCTATAAATAGTAGCCCTGTCAATATCTACATCAATTTTTTGTTCAATCGCATCACGGCTCATTGCCTTTCCTGCTGTTACTAATAAATCCAACACTGCTTTTTTTGACGGTGTATTCCTCCGTTTCATCTATTCTGTTTTCTTCAACAAAGTTAATGCAAATAATTCGCATTAATTTATTGCAAAGGTGTCGCAATAATGAAAACCTTATTTACCTTTGCCTAAAACATTTAAAATTATGAGCGAACACACCCAGTTACCAAACCTAGCTTTTATAGCTACAATATTCTTGTTGCTGTCTTTTACATTGTTCGGTTGCAAACAAGAAACCGAAAATTCGGAAAGACCCGAATATTTCTTTCTGCGCCCCGATTTGGAGAAAATGTATGGTTACACCCAAGCTGTAAAAGTTGACAATATTATAAAAGTAGGTGGTGTAATCAGTATTGATGAAAATGGCAATCCTATTGCAAAAGACGATTATCTGCAACAGATAAAAAACTGTTATGCAAGTTTAGAAAAAATGTTAGAACATTATGGTTGCACTTTTGATGATGTTGTACTTGAGAATATTTATACAACAAGTATGGCTGAGCTGCAAAAAAGCGCTTCTTACCGACACGAAATTTATAAAAATCATTTTCCCACAGGTAGCTGGATTGGAATTAAAGAGCTTGGGTTACCCGAGATGATGATTGAGATAGAACTAGAAGCATTAATTCCGGAAAAATAAGCAAACTTAACGGTGACAAGACGGGAAATGATTAAACAAGGGAGACTTGCATTAATTACATTGGTCATACCCTACCCATTTTGACAGCATTTGTAAAATTCAATAGTATGACAGACAAAAAAGAATTTGATGTGATTATCATAGGTGGAAGCTATGCAGGGCTTTCATCTGCAATGGCTTTAGGACGTTCAATAAGAAGTGTCCTTATTATTGACAGTGGATTGCCTTGCAACCGACAAACACCACATTCTCATAATTTCATCACACAAGACGGAGTAAAACCAAGTGAAATAGCGGAAAAAGCCAAGACACAAGTTTTAACATACGATACCGTTAAAATGTTAAATGGCCTAGCTGTTAGTGGGCAGAGAACCAAAAACGGCTTTATAATCAACACGCAATCAGGTGAAGAATTCGAAGCGAAAAAACTCATTTTTGCAACAGGAATAAGGGATATAATGCCAGACATCAAAGGCTTTTCAGAATGTTGGGGGATTTCTGTAATTCATTGTCCGTATTGCCACGGTTATGAATTTAGAACTTTGAAAACAGGAATTTTATCAAATGGAGAAGATGCATTTCACGTAACATCATTGGTCAATAATTTAACGAACGATATTACCATTTTAAGTACAGGGAAAGCAGATTTTACTAGCGAACAACTAACAAAACTCGATAAACATAACATCCTGATTATAGCTGACGAAATTTTAGAAATTGAACACGAAAGTGGGTATATCAAGAATGTGATTTTTAATAACGGCACTCAAATGAAATTTGATGTGATGTATGCCGCAATTCCATTCAAACAGCACTCGGACATCCCAGAAACTTTAGGTTGCGAACTGACTGAGCAAGGTTATATCAAAGTGGATAATTTTCAAGAAACAAATATAGAAGGTGTTTTTGCTTGTGGAGATAACTCAGGAATGCGTTCTATTGCCAACGCTGTTTATACAGGTGGCATGACGGGAGCAATAGTAAATAAGCAATTAACAGACGAACAGTTTTGAAAATGCAATTGAATCAATGAGAAAAACACTGCCTGTAACATTGTATAAGCGCAATGCGGACGAAAGTGCTAAATTTGAGTATTTTGGCAGCTACAAAAGTTTGGTTTTGGGGCACAGTAATTTGCTCTGAAATCCCGAACTACGCTTATACCAAGCGTTTAGGACACATTCAGCTAAAGCTCACTTTTGTCGTTACGTGCTCCGCACTCCCTCCCCAAAAGAAATGTGTTAGAATGACCTGCTAAACCAAATTGCAGGGTAAGCACTGCCACAACCAGCTTTCTGCTGTCCGCTCAAGCGGCCAACGTGCCATAGCACAAAGCTAAAAGCAAATTGGTATGGCAATTTATACTCCCAATACCACAAAATCCCAGACAGTTACGGTGCTGCGCCGCAGCTGGAGAAAGATATATCGAATCGTATATGAAAACGAATATCCAATTCATATTACCGGTTTTTGTTATATTTCCATATAAATAACCGAACTACTTTTTACTGGTCATTACCAACAAGTATAATAGAGCAAGATAATAATGAAAAAGATTGAAGTCGTTGCAGGCGTAATATTTTGGGAAGATCTGGTTTTATGTGTTCAAAGGCCAAAAAATAAGCTCCATTACATATCGGAGAAATTTGAATTTCCCGGAGGGAAAATTGAAGAAGGCGAAACCAAAGAAGAAGCTTTGCATCGCGAGTTATTGGAGGAATTGAATCTTTCAACAAAGATCAAATCCTTCTTTTTTACCGTTGTTCACGAATACCCAGATTTTGAACTAACGATGCATAGCTTTATGTGTGAAGCCGATTCGAAAGAACTCACACTTCATGAACACATAGATCAAAAATGGTTGAAAATTAACGAGCTCACCGCACTCGATTGGGCAGCAGCTGACATTCCAATTGTCGATAAACTGGTTTCGAATGGATGACCTAATCAAGAGCTTCACTAAGAGTTTACAGACAGGTTATGTAGATAAATCCATTTTATCTAATGTGGACTATCAACCAGAGTTGCTTGTCAATCAAAAGAATCCACCAAAAAAGGTGCTATCGACCATTCTTCATGAGCTTGAACATTGTAATCAATTTTTTATTTCAGTTGCATTTGTCACAACCAGCGGAGTTGCTACAATAATCAACAAACTCAAAGAACTGGAAGACCGAGAAATAAAGGGTAAAATACTGGTTTCCCAATATTTAAACTTTACCCAACCCGAAGCACTAAAAAGGCTTCTGCAATTTAAGAATATAGATCTAAGAATTGCCACAACGGGAAATAGCCACACCAAAGGATATATTTTTAAGAGTAAAGAGCATTACAACTTAATCATTGGCAGTAGCAATTTAACTGCACAAGCCCTATCAACTAATAAAGAATGGAACATCAAAATTTCTGCATTGGATGAGAGTGGTATCGTTGAAAAAGTGCTATCTGAGTTTCATTATGATTTTGAAAAAGGGACTTCTGTAACGGTAAAATATATTTTGTCATATGAAGAAATTTATCAAAAACAATTTCTTCTTAACCAACACAATAATCCTCAAAACTTATCCGAATCTCAATCTCAAATCAGTCCAAATTCAATGCAAATCGAAGCACTAGAAAATCTTAGAAATTTGAGGGCTGAGCAGAAGACTAAAGCACTGATAATTTCAGCAACTGGTACCGGCAAAACCTATTTGTCAGCTTTTGACGCCAAGGCTTTCAATCCTAAAAAGCTACTTTTTGTAGTTCATAGATTAACCATTGCAAAAGACTCATTACACACGTTTCAAAATATTTTTGGAGACGACAAAACCATGGGCTTGTATTCTGGAAGTCAGAAAGAGTTAAATTGTGATTTTGTGTTCTCCACAGTTCAAACGATATCAAAATCTACTCACTTAGATAATTTCGCTAAAAATCATTTTGACTACATCATAATTGACGAAACGCACAGATCAGGTGCAGACTCCTATTTACGACTAATCAAACATTTTGAACCAAAGTTTCTTTTGGGAATGACCGCAACTCCTGAGCGAACAGACGGCAATGACATATTTCAACTCTTTGATCACAATATTGCCTATGAAATCCGATTGAGCAGGGCAATGAAGGAGGAAATGCTTAGCTCTTTTCACTACTATGGCGTTACTGATTTGTCGATTGAAAACATCGAAGTTGACAAAAAATCGGACTTCAGGTATTTAATATCAAATGAACGAGTTGAGCGAATTATTGAGCAAGCCAAATTCTACGGAAGCGATAATGGAATTACGAGGGGATTAATCTTCTGCTCCAGAAAGAAAGAGGCGGTTGAATTATCACAATTATTCAATTTAAAAGGGTTTAAAACCATTGCTTTAACTGGAGATAGTTCTGAAGAAGAAAGAGCCAGATCCATTGAAAAATTAGAAACGGATAACTTAGGTGAAAAACTAGATTACATCTTCACCGTGGATATTTTCAATGAAGGGATTGATATTCCAAAAATCAATCAGATCATCATGCTTCGCCCTACCGAGTCAGCTATTGTTTTCATACAACAATTGGGGAGAGGATTAAGAAAGGTTGAAGGAAAAAACTATTTAACGGTAATTGATTTCATCGGAAACTATGAAAACAACTACCTCATCCCTATTGCCTTGTATGGCGATACATCCTACAACAAAGATTCTTTAAGGAAATTAATTACGGAAGGCAGTAGAATGATTCCAGGTGCTTCCACCATTAATTTTGATGAAATCACTAAAGAGAGAATCTTTCAATCCATTGATTCCGCGAATATGAAATTGTTTTCTGAGTTGAAAAAGGATTATAACCTTTTGAAATTCAAGTTAGGGAGAATGCCAATGATGATGGATTTTATTGAGCATGGTTCGCGTGACCCTTTCTTATTCGTGGATTACTCGAATTCTTTTTACAATTTTTATCTAAAAGTCGACAAAGTAGAAAAGCCGGCACTATCAAAAAAGCAGGCAAAACTGCTAGAGCTATTTTCGAAAGAAATAAACAACTCTAAACGACTTGAGGAAAGCCTCATTCTCAAGTTACTCATTGAATCAGGTCAACTTTCGGTAAAAGAATTGAAGGAACTGGTTATTAAAAAGTATGGTTACTCCATCTCTGATGAGACCATAAAGTCTTGCGTTTCTAATTTAAATTTTGAGTTTGTTCGCGAAAAAAAGGGAGGCAAAATGCTCTCCGCCAAAAAGATTTATGACTTTGAGATTCTAAGCATCAAAAGTGGAATTTTTGTCCTTTCAAACCAGTTTATTGCAAATTTAAACCAAGAAGTTTTCAAGCGCTTTCTTCTTGATTCAACAAACTACTCGATTTACGAATTCGATAAGCTATTTGACATAGATAAATGGCAAAATGGATTTGTGCTTTACAGAAAGTATTCTCGAAAAGATGTTTTTAGAATATTGAATGTGGCTGAAAATCCGGTAGCCCAAAATGTGGGCGGGTATCTAGTAAGTCCAAAAAATGAACATTGTCCCATTTTCGTAAACTATCATAAAGAAGAGCATATTTCGGAGTCAACCAAGTATGAGGACGAGTTTGTAAACAACAAGGAGTTTGATTGGATGTCGAAGTCCAACAGAACATTGAACAGTAATGATGTTCAATCTATTTTAGGTTACAACGGACCAATTCGCCTTCCATTGTTCATAAAGAAAAACAATGATGAAGGAATGGACTTCTACTACATGGGCGAGGTAACTCCTGAATTGAATCATGTGGAACAAACCACCATTTCGAACGACAGTGGGAAGCAACTTTCTGTGGTAAAAATCAGATTCAATTTAGCTGACCCTGTTACGGCAATCATGTACAATTATTTACAGGAGAAGTCAGTTTTCAAAAGTATTAAATCAGAAAAAACTAGCAAAGTCATACCCATTCAGCAATCGTTGAATTTTGAAGAAAAGTTGAGAAACCCGATTCCATTGTATGATTTTTACGCTGCTGCGGGCTCGTTTAGCGAATTACAATCCGAAAAAGATTTTACTCTCATTGAAGGTCCTGAAAATAGTTCAAACAATGATTATTTTGCTTGTAGAATCATTGGCGAATCCATGAATAGGGTCATACCCAATGGTTCTATTTGCTTGTTCAAACCATATAGGGGTGGCAGCAGAAATGGAAAAATTGTGTTAGTAGAAAACATGGATATTCAAGATCCTGATTTTAACTCGGCTTTTACTATCAAAACCTACTCTAGTACAAAGACTTTTTCAGAAGAAACATGGGGACATACTTCTATTGTGCTAAGACCAAACTCATTCGACAGCTCGTACCAAGACATAATTATCACTCAAGAAAATGCAGCAGAAATGAGAGTTGTTGGTGAGTTTGTGGAAATTTTGAAAGAGTCCAAAAAAGAATAACAGTTGGTAAGATTATATAAAAAAATAGCCGATATCTCAGTAAAATAAAAACCGTTGGCCCGTATCAAACTTTTTGCTAAACTAAAACTTTGATACTTCGAAATGGCTTACACTTTATATACTAACCGGCAGAGCACAACCCCAACTGCAATGAATCCTTTTGTCGACTTCTATTTTTCACAGCGAACCCAATTTCTTGGCCTTGACTACCCTTCATCTCTCCTAACCCGTATGATGAATTAATAGGTGCCGACCAAACTTTTTAGTGCCTGTTTCGTCGCTTCGTCGGGGCAGGCGGCATTGAATTTAGACAATATTCGATCTTTATAATCCTCCGAGACCAAGCCCTTTTCGATCAATTCGAGCTCTTGGATCAGTTCGCCTATAAGATGCCAATCATCATCACTCATCAATTCGTGTTCTTTTCTTTTACCTGAACGGGCCCAACTATCGATATTGCCAGAATATTTTTTATAAATTTTGAGTTTATCTTTTGTAATCTTCATTTATAAACATTTTTGTAAATAATGTCATTCTGCTTTAGTATGGAGTATTCAATACCTCCCCAGTAAGAATTCATCCGCACACCATCTTTGGCATTGTGAGAAAAATTAATAGGCCCTTTGGCTCCACCAGTAAAAGATGCTGGTGCTCTTTGCCATAAAGGTGCAGTAAATTTATCCGAGGTTATCCGTGTTAACTGTACCAAAAACTTTTCCCGCAACATGTCATCTCCAATGTTTTCATAATTGACTTATAGAAAACACTAAACAGTCTTGTTATAAAAAGTCCAGGCATTAAATTATTTTCCTTAGTAGCAATTACTAATTTTACTAACTAGGCTTAAACCAGTAAAATTTTATTCTTTACCATACCTCATTTATTCTACAGTATGATATATTGATAGTCATAATTACAGAAAATTCTCTCAAAGACATAAATTCTTAAAGACCTAGATGATGACTTTGATTAAATTAAATGGACTTTCTAAAGTAGTTACAACAACACCTCTTTGAAAAAAAAGGTGTCAATAACAATTAAAATCAATATTTCAAGACAATTTTTGAATAGCATTTCTATGTCTCATCTATCTGTACTTTTTCGCACGTTCTTTGACTATCTTATCTAAATCAGCAAAAATTTCAAAATCTCCATTAAGAATATCTTTTGCAAAAATTTTTAGATTATTAGCAAAGGCATTAACATATAGTCTCATGCCGTTCTCTTCATTATAATAATCGGACTGTTCCCCATACTCATAGGCGGGTTTAACTAAACTTTCAGGATTACAAAGAATAATTAAATCATCAAGTCCATAGCCATACATGATTGTTCCATCTTCAATATTTCTAGGATTCTCATGCAACTCTCCATTTACTAGCTGGTAAAGCATAATAAAAATGTAAGCTGCACGATACTCATAAGCTATTTTGACACCTGTAGTATTATTCAAATAAATCAATTCATAGCCCCAATCTTCTTTCTTGCACTTGGATAATGTAAAATTATATTCAGATTCGAGAAACTTAAATTCATTCTGAGCTATAATATCAAAGTCTTTTGCACTCATATTATCTAGGAATTATTATTGATGGATAATTTCTCTGTTGAAGAATACTTCTCTCTAGTTGATAAAATGATGAACGAGTTGTGCGAGTAGCATCTATACCTATATCATAGACTTTATACCCTTGATCAATTTTGGTATTTAACCATCTTGCATTTCTTGCGTGTGCAGCATTAATCTCAACAGGAGTCATCAGTCGATTAGTCGGAAAATTCTTAGACCATGATTGATACCATTTTGCATTAACCCCTTGGGATTGTAATGTTTTGACAGTGGTCTTTACTGCATCCATTCCCTCACCCACTACTACGGCCCTGGTCCCAATTGTAGTATTACTGAAAAGTTCCGCCCCTCTACTAACTATTACCCCTTCTACAATTTTCTCACTGGCAAACCCAGAAAAATACCCTAGTTGGCCCGGTGACATATCCGGTATCCTTGCTATGAAATTGGCAGTACCGTCAATCATTTGGCCCCGTTGTAATGCGCCATTCAGGGAATATGCTGAAGCCATTTCCGACATGGACAGAAAACTTCCCCCTAAGCTAATCCACCCATTAACTGTGGTAAGGCTCTTTACAAAATCCCAACTAGATTCCGCTCCGGCTACAAAACCTCTTAGGGCTCCGACGCTAAAGCCTTTATACCATGATATTGTTCCTGCAACGCCACCACTTCCCCTACTGGTTAGAACGGACTGTAACCCAACATTCGTTCTAACCAAGGGATCGATACTCACCGAAGCGGTCGGTGCCACGACGACATGGGGTGGCGGGGAATGCCCTCTACCTCCACCAAACAGTCTTCTAAACCAACGACCTGTTTCCCTAAAGGGTCTTGCGATAGCGTCGCCAAAACCTTTCCAGTCCCATGATTGAACACCCTCCCACGAACTGGCAAAAGAACTTACCGCACCTGCTCCTAGCCAATACAGCCATCCGTTTCCGCCTTGCTCGGCCATCTCACCGCTAGGATCGTAATGAACCAAAGGATTGTTCATCACATATCCATACCGATTATAACTTTGGGTGTCGAAAGGATTCTGTACAAAATTGTCCGGACTCAGAAAACGCCCCATCTGAGGATCATACATACGACCGTTCATATGTATCAGCCCTAACTCAAAAAAGTGCTCGTGACCAGTAAAACCCCTGCCTAAGATACTTTCTTGATTGAAAACTGTACCCTTGCTATCAATGAACTTGTCTACCGTGCCCCACGCTCCAAACTGCCTTTGCTCCTTGACTGCCCCTTGGGCATCGGTTATTGCCAAGATACTACCTAAATAGTCTCGGTGCAAATAATGATATCCGCTAATATCATTGTTCTTCGTTTTTATATTTACAATGGGCGCAGAATAACCATCGCCTCCGATATAGGTCAAAATCTTTACATTGCCACTCCGTTTATCCTCTATGATTTCCACAGGCATGATGGCCGAGTACTGCTTGTGATACCGTCGTACTAATTTGTTTTCCTCCAAGCCTCCGTACCAAGCATTCGACCTGCTGCCCAATACACTATACTCAAAGCTTGCCCTTCCTTTGCCTTCTGTATAGATTTCAACAGGCTTTTTAAATACATTGTAAGTGATAGATTGAGTTGCTCGGCCACTGAAATATTGCTCGCCTTTAGTATTTAATACTAGTTCCGACAATCTATACTTCTTGGAACTATCGTAACCATATGATCCGATTTCAGAATTCGTATCAATTCGGCCTAGTATATCGTAACTCTGGTTTCTCGTTGTAGAGCCCGAAATACTTTCTAGCCTGTCCATCTGGTCATGGCTAAAAGTTTCCTGCAAAGTAAAGGCCAAGTTTTCCCGACTATTTAAAAGTCCACGTTTTGCATTAAAACTATAATCCATATGCAAAGCATGTGATACAGCATCTCCGCTATCATTAGAAACGGTAATTTTCTTGGGAAGACCATATACGTCAAATTTAGAAATACGCTCAAATCCATTTCCATAGCTAATACTACTGGCCTGACCTCTTTGATTATGCGCTTGCAGCTCCCAGAGAATTGAACTATCATAATCGTCTAGAATCTGCTCCAACATCCCTGAATGGGTGTCATATGAATTACGAACCCTCACCTTTGACTCTATAGTTATACCTGTTTTTAAGCGAGCGATATAGGTTTCGCGCAAGGGTCTACCGAATGTATCGTATGTAATATCTTTCTCATAGTAGGCTCCAGGAGTATCTTCACTTAACCTGCTTGGTCTATGATAAGTATCATACCCATACGAGTAATTGTAAAGCTTACCGTTTTTCTTATCTACACCGATTATCTTTGACAATTGATTATAGTAAGTAGTATATGAATATTCAATCTGCAAATCGGTCTCGTCGCCCAAAACAGTCTTCTTGAGGATTTTTCCGGTTTTGTCATATTCAAATTTCGTCTGACCTTTAGGAGTGGTTTCCTTCAAAAGTTCACCGTACATATTGTATTCATACGTATACATTCCGGCGGAAGGATCAACCAATTTGGTGCGCCGCCCCCATCCATCAATACTCATGCTTGTTTTTTGCCCTGAGTAATCTACCTCTTTCAAACTACCATTACCAAAGTAGGTATATGCAATTCTTCCACTTGAATCCTGAAGGTTTTTAATGTTTCCAGCGGCACTATATGTGAGTATGGTGTTTTTGGAACCTTCGTTTACAGTCGTTACCAGCCCGTGGTATTCGATAACTTCTGTTTTTCCTGTATAATACCTTCTCTCAATTGTTCTACCATATTCATCAAAAATATTGACATTCCATTGATTGGCTACTTTGCCATCCCAGTAAGGTTCGCTCTCGTGAGTCAATCTCCCTACCGCATCATATTTAAAGCTTTTCTTAATCCATCTTCCATTCAAAACCAAAGTATTGGTGAGATATGTCCATCCGAAAACGTTAAAATATTCATAGCTATCCCTTCCTTGATCATGATCTGTGAATAAACGCATACCCCCACCAGAAGCTTCTTCATAATAATAACGAGTGCTTTTGCCCAAGTAATTAGTCTGCTTTCTCAAACGGTTCCAGCCGTCATATTCAAAAAGCATCTTCTTACCCATGAAATCAAGTGCACTGATAATATTACCTGTACTATCGTATTGATAGTTGGCGGTCTGCCCCTCAATATTTTCTTCCTTAACTAAGAACCTTCCATCATCAGAAAATGTGAAACGCAGGTGGCGTGTTTCCATCGCCGTGGCCTTTGTTTGCTTTTCAATTATATTACCATACACATCGTGCTGGAAATTTTCAAAAATATAATCGGTGCCGTTCCCTTTTCTCTTTATACTGGTCAATAAATTATCGGAATAGCCATATTCTTCTTGGGTGAAAAAGGAGTTACCGTCCAGTATGGAGGTTGCCATTTTTATGATAGGCCTTCCGATGTAGTAATGCTGATTATCTGCTGAAGGATTGTTGGCATAATCAAACTCTTCTAAAGTACTACCCGCAGAATTAGTGGTTGTAATCTTGGTCGGATTATAAAAGCTATCATAAATATAATTTCTTCTAGTGGTTACGCCTTTCACCGCGTCATGGGTTATGGTTGATTCGGGAACATTAATGAAGATTTTGTTCCCTGTATTCTTTGTAATGAATTTATATGAAGTCCTTGAGACGTAATTCGAAGGCTTTTTACTGCGGTAATTAGCAGTCCACTCTTCTATTGTCGCCCCATTTTTTTGAGGATCTTGTCTGGACGAACTCCATAAGGTACCGACGTTATCTCCATACCAATTACTACGATGTAAAACCTTAAAACCCAAAAAACCTAAACCTTTTGCGTGTGCAACCGCTCCTTCGTAGAAAAAGTCACGTTTGCGCAATATCCCGGAACCCGACTCCTCTATTCCCTTCACTAAGTTCATCTCTGTAACGTTGTTCACATTCACGTAAGGATAGACCTCATCGCTGGCCGGAGTGTATACATTGCCAAAAAACTGATTATCTGAATATGGAAAGGGGTGATATTCAATAAGGTTTTTAATACCGTTGTTAAGTACAGAAGTTAAGGTTAAATCCTTACGGTTATCCTTTAAGAATTCGTACTCGCGCAGGATGTTTCCTGAAATATACCCATATTCCAAATTACGGTTCGAAAACCTTGCCTCTAAGGCTATTGGCAACCCATAGTTTTCACCCGCAGCTGCAGCATACTCATAACTTTTATCTATCTTCTTTTCGAAGATCGGCCGTGATTTCTCAATATTGGAATTGGTATAAAGTAAAAGTCTTTCTTTACGGGTACCCGAGAAAAAAGATGTGACGATATGGCGCAGAATATCTGTTTTGCCATCACCATTAAAATCTTGGGCGATATAATGGTTTTCGACAAGACTGTTTGCAGTTCGAGTATTCGGATGATAGGTTGCGGTTATATGCTTACTAAAAACTTCAAAATCTGTGCCTCTAAAAAGAAAGAATTGCCATTCGCTAGTCCCTTCTTCGATAGCTATTGATAAATCCATCATCCCATCACCATTATAATCTCCTATTAAGATGGGCATATCCAAATTGATTGTAGCATTCGAAAGAAAAGCCACTTGCTTTAGTCTATTATTATTTTCAAGGGAGTATACATATAAATAGCCAGATTTTATGTGAACTAAATCGGTCTTGCCATCTCCTGTAAAGTCTGCTGCCAATAGGCGATCTTTTGAGCTTAGTCGCGCATTTAATTGTCCAATGGAATTGACAAACCCCGAAGTCTTATTACGATCAAGGTCTATAAAATGAGCCTTCGAATTAATTGTTTCGTTTTCTGTACAATCGCAGCAGCTAATATGGCCAGGCCTTAAACAATCCAACTTCGTCGTACAATTTTGTTCACTATATGGAAAAGATAGGGCTATGACATCTAGAAGCCCGTCCCCATTAAAGTCTCCTGAAATGTATTTTTTTTCAATGAGGCTAAAGTAGTCGCTACCAGTGCACCCGGTCAAAACTCCTGCCTTTGGTGCATTCCAGATTCTATCATATTGAAAAATCGCTCCAGTAGATGACATCGCAAAGGTCTTGAACAATACACTGGATGACGGATTACCCCCAATTGAGGTTTCATTAATAGTGGTGATTCCCTGACCCGGCAACATCTTTCCATTCGAGGAAAGTATAGATCCTGAAATTATATTATCAAAGGCACCAGTGGCTATCTCCCAACCTAAGTTAAGATCTGACCCCTTATGAAGGTCAGTAAACACATTGATTCTGGTTTTATCGTTCGTAAAATAGGAAAGGAGGTCCATTCTACCGTCACCATTGAAGTCCCCGGTAAGAGTCTCGCTATTTATTGATGATATACCAGGATATATCGTACGTGAATTATAATTCGCAAGCAAATTAATTCCTTCTTCAGTATCGGCATAATTAAAAACAATTGGCTCAAAAGAATCACCCAAGCCGTTGAACTCTTGAACCCGTTCAATGGTCTCATAGCCTAATGAATTTACTTTATGTGAAATTTGGTACTTCCTATAAGGGACCCCAGAAGATGCGACTTCAATACGGTCTAGAATATAATTTCTATCAAACGGAAAGTTGGCCACGTAGAAATTTTCAGGCCTCACCCTCTTTTTATAATGGAAATCAATGGAATTGGGGCCACTGAACCCTTTTGCCCCATAGAAAATTTTATGGACACGGAGAACCCCATTATCTATTTTGTATTGATATACTATTGAATTTCCTTGGGGGTCTTCCCATTTGGCAATGGCCCATTCGAGGCGACTACTGGCTGTAGAGGTTCCGTACCAGGCCCTGGAACCATCAGGATAATAAACAATGAAATAAGAGGGGCCATAAAATTTACCATATTGAGATGTGCCATAAGAAACTACCTTTATGTTTGAATAATTTTCCGTACGGTAGGTGGCACCTTCACTACCATAAGAACCGGATGTAACCATAAGACGTTGCCCATCAAGGGCAAATCGATCAGTTTTAGTAAAATTGACTGCTTCCTTGTATCCGTCATGATATAAAGTTGGGGCAATTCGAGTTATTGATGAAAGTCCCGATATATTCCAGCCCCATCCGACAAGTGAATTTCTAACTTGGCTATTAAAAGTGATTCCAATTTCGGGGGCAATCTGCCTTATCCCTGGAGGTGTCTCAATAGGTATGTTATAAATGGCCGCACCAACTCTAGAAACTGTTAGCGCGCCTGGTGTAGTTCCCACGTCAGTAGCCTCCTGTTGCCCGAACATGCCCAACGAACCAAAAAAGAGAAAGGCGCCTATAAAACGGATCACGAGTTTCATTCTTCTAAGAATTTTAAAAACTTACAAGCATTATTTTTTCAATACCTTTTCGACAACCATACTACCATCATCAAGAAAAAAAGTAATCACGTACATGCCCGAAGGGTAGTTCCCAAGGTCAAAACTTGCCGTAGTGTTTGTTCTCATAAAATCTATAGGCACCATACGGTTACCTATATCGCTTATCTTTATATCGATGAGCCGAGCTTCAGGTAGGTCAGCCCATTGAAGTGTAAGGATTGCTTGAGTGGGATTTGGAAAAATTTTGATACTTTCCTTGAAAGCATCTACCATCGTCTCCTCTTTATCTTCTTTTGGATCTTCGTCGTTATGATAAATGATTTCTTGGTCTGATTCATTAGCGGCATCGGAAACAGGTTTTTCCGGACCTCTAATAATTTGGTTCCCGGCGGTATCATAAACAAACAGCAATTTTTCCGGAGATTCTGAGGTCTTGGCATCGGTACCTATGAGTTCAATAGCATTAACCATCGGTTCACCTCCTTGACCCTTATTGAAGGTTATAATAAGTTCACCGTCAGTGACCGTTATCTTCCGTTCTACAAGATGGATCTTATTAGCCCCGCCTGCCAAGTTATTAAGCTCAATGCGCGATAGCAAAGCATCTTCTTCCCAATCCACACTAAAGTCTCGAAGATTGGGATCGGTATTCGGGGCTAGTCCGTAATAGGGTTCCGCGAAGTAGAGTTTAACTACATAAATACCATCAGGAACATTAAACCGATACTGCATCGCATTACCCGTCGTAAAACGTATTGTTTTAAAGGGCTCTGCCAAGGATAAGTAATCTGAAGTATAGGTACTATCACTATCAAACTCTACCGCTCCCGGAAGGTATACGTCCGCTTCGAAAACTTTACCCTCGTAGACGACTGACGATTGGCTACCACAGTTGATGCGCCTAATGTAGTCTTTCTGAGCACACGTAGAGAAGTGGGTTACTCCACCGAGCAATACAATGAAGATGTGGAACAATAGTGGTCTCATATGATGTTATTTAGAAACCCATAGGTCAAAAGGTTGGTCTTTTTAAAATATACTTTACAAAACAAAAAACGTCGGAATAGGCTCAGGGCCAAACTGATATGTTTTATAAATAGGTATTGAACTTAGTTTGAAAAATTGGCCGGTCGTATGCCTAAATCCAAAACAATTTACAATTTAACAAGAAAAATACTGTTAAATATTCTTAATTTTCGACGAACTGCATTTCTATGTTGAACACCATACCGTTTCTCGCCCCCAGGTTCGGTTCCGTTACTTTTATAAAAGAAAAAAGACCTCATCTTTAATTTTTGGTTTGTACTTAACCGGCAAACGCCTACGATCAGCAGCATTGCCGCTTACCTTACACATGATTGCATTTTCCAAAAGGGAATTCATATTATTTCTTTACCTTAGAACGACAGTGATATACCATATTGCCAAGCTTTTAGGCACATAGGTACTAAAGGAAACGATTTAAACCACGCATTGACATATGGAAACAACAGGAACGGTAATGACTGCCATAATCCTATTTGCAGTGATGACCTTTATCGTCTGGCGCCTGAGTAAGGGCCGCTTTAAAAAGGAATTCGGTACTTCAAAGGGTAAACTTTGGGGGCAGCGCACCTTCTTTTGGGAGGGGGTAATCGGCATCAGTACCGGAATTACCTTTCTGCTACTATTGCTCTTAAGGTGGGGGCATGTGCTCACCTTCTAAAGACCTGTGGCATTAAAACAATGAAAGCCTGGTGAATGTATCAGCCCATGGCACACCACGTTTCATTTATATACTCTCAAATAGCATGAAGATATGTCAAAGGCCCAAAAACTTCTCGCCATAAAATTCGTTCATACGCTCATCTGGGCCTTCTTGGTGACGGTAATCCTCTATGTGGTGTATAGTGGTTTGACCGATACCGTTGATCTTTATACGTGGATCGGTATCGTGCTGATCGTTGGTGAAGGTCTTATACTAGCTCTTTTTGGTATGTCGTGCCCATTGACGGTCATGGCACGAAACTATTCCGATTCCGAAAAAGATAATTTCGACATTTTTCTACCGAACTGGTTGGCCAAATACAACAAGCTCATTTTTACTTCAATTTTTGTCATTGGTCTGATTCTAGTGCTGTATCGCTGGCTAAGCTGATCTAGAGTACACCAGGGAATATCGCTTTTCTAAATTAATGCCTGTACTACCCACCTCATTGGGCTGTTTCGAACAATAATGACTTCAATTGATGGTATGCGCATGATCTTACCGCGCCCGTGCCGATATAGTCGTAAGTCTTGTGCCGTACGAAAGCTAAATTTGGCCGTGTTTTAACTCATTCCGTTCGCCTTTTTAACGCTATCACTTAGTTCTCGGGATTGAACCAAGAACTATGGCTTCTCCGTCAATGTAATCCGTTGAATAATAGCATATTTGAGAGAAACAAAAAAGAAACTATATGTCGTTGTTAACTATTATTTTAAATATTCTCCTGCCGCCTTTGGCCGTATTTATGAACCACGGATTAGGCAGTGCCTTTCTAATTAGCATTTTGCTAACCTTATTAGCTTGGCTACCGGGAGTAATACATGCATTTATAGTCAACGGATAAAAAATTTTAACCTTAAAACACAAAAAGATATGAAGCGATTAATAGCAAGTATGAGCCTTGTTGCCTTGGTAGCAAGCTGCAATATAAACAAAGAGGAATCCGGGGAAATGCCCGAGGTCGACATTCAAGCGGACGCTGGGGAATTGCCCGAGTATGATGTGAACTGGGCAGACGTCGAAGTAGGAACCAACACCCGTACCGTAGAAGTACCTAAAGTGGTAGTGGTTATGGAAGAGGAAGAAGTTGAAGTTCCCTACATTACCATGGACATGCCCGACGAAGAAAATACAGAACGTAGTTTGGTGGTCGAAGCCGAAGTATCCGATAAGGAACACGACCTTGAGATACAGGAAATTAGGGCTTCTGACCGTAGACTGTACGTAATCTCGGAGTTGGAAGAGCTCGATACCGACTTGGGCGACAAAACCGTAAGGGTACAAGACCAAGTAGATATCAATGCACCTGACCTTGATGTGAAGCACATTATTGTCGGTAAAAAAGCGGAGCGCGTGTATAATAACAATTATACCTACGTCGATTCTATGAACGACCTTTCAGAAGATGTAAAAGAAGCTACGGCTATTTATAGCCGATAAGTACCAAGTACACACATTTTAGAAAAAACCGCTGTAATATGCGGTTTTTTTTATGCCGCTACCTCAAAGTACAGAAGGGTTACTTCCGTTATCACGCGATGCTTTTTTGGGTGAAAAAATGAATGGTTTCGATAAAAAAAGCTCCTTCCCTACCTCCGCTTCCCGGTGAATTCAGCAACCCCCAAAGGGTAATTTTTGATCGCTGTCAAATTTTCCGAAGCTCTAAAATCATGGGTTTGTTTCTTATTCTAAATGCACACTTTTATCCCTATGTTGATAAGAATGTTGAGAACCTGATGAGGGCCATGTGAAATCATAGTAAAGAAAATGTGAATTTTACGCTATCGTTATTTAGAGTATTTCTAAAAAAAATCCAATGCATATTATACAGATTACAAAGAGGGACTTCAGCACTCAACCTTTTGATTTACACAAGATTACAAATGCAATTTTAAAGGCAATGACGGCCGTGGAACACGGTCAAATCACTGATGCACAGCGTATCGCCGACCAAGTACACCAAGTTTTGTTGGTGCAGAAGGACAAAGATGAAAACTATGTGCCTACGGTTGAAGAGGTACAAGATGTTGTAGAGAACGAACTGATGAACAGTGAGTTTCACGATGTGGCCAAAGCGTATATTATCTATAGGAACAAAAGGGCACAGATGCGCAAGACCGATATCTTCGAGAAGCGCATTAACCTGAAACCCTATGAGTATCCGAATCTGTACGAATACGTTCCGGCGATCAGACATTCTTATTGGATTCATACCGAATTCAATTTCACAAGTGACATACAAGATTTCAAATCAGGGCTCACCGAGGTCGAACGTAGTGCCATAAAAAATACCATGCTGGCCATTTCCCAAATTGAAGTGGCCGTAAAAACTTTTTGGGGCGATATCTATCATCGTATGCCCAAGCCAGAAATTGGATCGGTGGGTGCCACTTTTGCCGAAAGTGAGGTACGCCATCACGATGCGTACTCCCATCTTCTTGAAATTTTAGGGCTCAACAAGGAATTTGAAACCTTAAAAAAGAAACCCGCAATCATGAAAAGGGTGCAGTATCTTGAAACCGCCCTTAAAAATGCCAAAAGCGAGAGCAACAGGGAATACGCCGAATCGATATTGCTTTTCTCCCTTTTTATCGAACATGTGTCGCTCTTCTCCCAGTTTTTGATCATCATGGCCTTCAACAAACATAAAAACGTGCTCAAGGGAATTTCAAATGTCGTAGAGGCCACCTCAAAGGAAGAGCAGATTCATGGTGATTTTGGAATCGACATCATCAACATAATAAAAAGCGAACATCCTAAATGGTTCGATGACGACTACAATACGACTATCCAAGACATCTGTAAGGAGGCTTTTGAGGCCGAAAGCAAAATCGTCGATTGGATATTTGAAGCGGGCGAGCTTGAGTTTCTACCGAAAAACGTGGTCAACGAATTCATCAAGAACCGTTTTAACAATTCGTTAGAGAGCATCGGTATTGCCAAAATATTCGATATCGACGATACCCTATTACATGAAACGGAATGGTTCGACGATGAAATCATAGGAACCAAACATGGAGACTTTTTTGTCAAAAGATCCATCAACTACAGCAAGAGAGTACAAAGTATAACCAGCGACGACCTTTTTTAAATTATGGAGAACAGAACTACAACACCACAAATCGACCATCAACAGACCAATAAAACCGATGAATTATTAGAAGCCAGAAAAAGAACACTCTCCAAATTAAATGCAAAACCTGACACCTTTAAATGGCTGAATAAACACAGTCGCCAGTTTTTGGGTTCGGGCTATCTTACCGAGGGGGTTACCCCAGAAGGTAGAATTCGTGAAATTGCCGATAGGGCCGAGCATATTTTGAAAATACAGGGCTTTGCCGACAAGTTTTACCACTACATGTCAGAAGGCTTCTATTCATTGGCATCGCCCGTATGGTCGAACTTTGGAAAAAAACGCGGTCTGCCCATAAGCTGCTTTGGATCACACATTGATGATGATATGGGCAATATTCTGTACACCCAGTCGGAAGTGGGCATGATGTCAAAGTTAGGTGGCGGTACTTCCGGATTTTTTGGAAAAATCAGGCACAGGGGTGCTCCGGTCAAGAATAACGGTCAAGCCTCGGGTGCCGTACACATCATGCAATTGTTTGAATCAATGGTCGATGTGGTCAGCCAAGGATCGGTTCGACGCGGCCGTTTTTCTCCGTACCTGCCCATAGAGCATAAAGATATTATGGAATTTTTGGACGTAGGAACCGAAGGGAATCCCATCCAACAACTTACCCACGGGGTAACGGTAACCGATCAGTGGATGCAGGAGATGATCGATGGCGATGTCGACAAGCGGACCATTTGGGCAAAAGTACTTCAACGAAGGGGTGAAATGGGTTACCCGTACATTTTCTTCTCCGACAATGCGAACAACGGTAGGGCAGATGTGTATAAAGACAAAGATCACCGCATTTATGCCAGCAACCTTTGTACGGAAATCATGTTGCCATCACACGACGATTGGTCTTTTGTATGTGTGCTTTCAAGCATCAACCTACTGCACTACGACAAGTGGAAAGATACCGATGCCGTTGAGACGATGGTCTATTTTCTCGATGCGGTGATTACCGAATTTATCGAAAAACTTGAAGTCTATCGTGATTCCGAGAATCGCGATGATCGACAAACCTTTCTCTTCATGGAAAGGGCATATAATTTTGCCAGAGAGAACCGGGCCTTGGGCTTGGGCGCGTTGGGGTGGCATTCGCTATTGCAATCAAAAATGTTACCTTTTAACAGTCAAGAAGCCTATAATCTCAATAGTGAGATTTTCAAGGTGATCAAGGAAAAATCATACAAAGCTTCCGAAGAACTGGCCGAAAAGTTCGGCGAACCCAAAGTGCTCGAAGGGTATGGCCGGCGAAATGCTACGTTAAACGCCATAGCCCCGACCACCTCGTCCGCATTTATTTTAGGCCAAGTATCCCAAGGCATAGAGCCGATATGGAGCAATTGTTACGTCAAAGATATCGCCAAGATCAAGGTAACCATCAAAAACCCATTCTTGACCGACCTTCTAAGGGAAAAAGGGCAAAATACCCCTGAAGTATGGAAAAGCATTCGAGACCGAGATGGCTCTGTGCAACATCTTGACTTTTTAAATGAAAATGAGAAGGCCGTCTTTAAGACCTATTCCGAAATAGATCAATTAGACATTGTCTATCAGGCCGCCAACAGACAAAACCATATTGACCAGGGGCAATCGGTAAACATTATCGTACACCCGAGCATGCCCACAAAAGACATCAACAAAATTCATGTCACCGCTTGGAAGCTGGGGCTTAAGTCCCTCTATTATCAACACAGTATGAACGCCGCCCAACAATTCAGGCAAAAAAAGGATTGTGTCAGCTGCGAGGCCTAAACGATCAAACGTCAAGTGGGCACCATAATCATAGTAAGGGAAGTCTTCAATCGAAGGCTTCCCTTTTTTATACGGTTTAAAAATCAAAATCCATAAACGGAAAACATAAGGTTTGGACGGCACTCGAACTTAGTCTGCAAATGTCCTATTTCATGAGCTTCTGAATTCATTTTTTGATGTACCTTAGGCGCTGTTTTTAACTTATTTTGACACCAATCATTGGGCTACATACCTTGAAATACCATTGTGAATACCAAAATTTCAGGTTTCAATTACGTTCGATTGATGCGACTCTAGTTCGAATCCAAGATTCATTCTGTATACCTTTTTCTTTTACCGTAGTAGAATCGATAGGTTCGATATTCTTCCCTTTAAGAACTTTAAGCACGAACAGAGGGCCCTTTCCATTCCAATAAGACAACCCAAAAAATTATCGTTATTTTTAGATATGGGCAAGGAACTTTTCCATAGGATATACGACCATCCACTTGTAAAACCATCCGATATTGATGCCATCATGGCGGCACATGAAAAGATTGCATTTTCAAAAGGAGACTTTTTCTTAAAAATTGGGGCAAGGGCCACCGAATACCATATTATAGAAAAAGGCCTTGCCCGTGCCTTTGTATTCGATATTGCAGGAAACGATATAACGACGGACTTTTTTCAGGAAGGGGATATTTCCATTGAGGTTTCCTCGCTTTTTACGGGAACCCCGAGTCAGGAAAATATTCAGGCATTGACCGATGGCACCGCATGGAAAATCGATCTTGACTCCTTTCAGCACCTTTTCCAGAGCATCGATGGTGTTAGTGAATGGGGAAGGTCGTGGTTTTCAAGGCAGCTCTTTCAGTCAAAACGAAGGGCCATCGATATGATTACCAAAAGTGCGACGGACAGGTACCTACAACTGGCCAAAAACAAACCACAGATCATTCAAAAGGCACAGGTAAAACATATTGCTTCCTACCTGGGGATTACCGACACTTCGCTGAGCAGAATCCGAAAGGAAATTCTCTCGAACTAGGTTTTCCTGTCTTATGGCAAGTTTTTTACAGCTAAAAGTAGTTTACTTTACACAGTAAACCGTAGATTCGGAGGTACCGGACAGGAGCTTATTCATCAATCAATCAAGTACGTCAAGGGGTGACATGTAGGATGTGATAGATTCTATGATTACCTTAGAATCTTGTTCTTGAAACAAGGTTCAAAGCTATGAAACGGTGCCCTTCTTCGAGAAAAACAGAACGTTGATTATATGCCTAAAACACCATGATGGTGCAATGAGGAGGTGAACGAGGAAATACCTGTTACATGTAACCGGACCAAAACTTGAATAATCCATAAAATGGAAAGTTTCGACATCTATCATGACCTACCCATCAAGGCAACGGCGGCCAAAACATTTGAAGGCATTTCGAATCCCGAACACCTCAAAAATTGGTGGCCCTTGCGCTGTTCCGGAAAACCGGAGAAGGGCGCGGTCTATAATTTTTATTTTGGGCCTGAATACAATTGGTTTGCCGAAGTCGTTTCGTGCCGACCCGATTCGGCTTTTCACTTAAGCATGACCAAATCCGATGCAGATTGGGACCCCACGTCGTTCGGGTTTGATATCCAACGAAAGGAGGAAGGTATTCTCCTTAAATTCCGGCATACAGGTTGGCCGGAACGTAATGCCCACTTCCGTCGGTCATCCTTTTGTTGGGCCATGTTACTGAACGGATTGAAAAATTATTTGGAAAAAGGGATAATCATACCTTTTGAGGAACGCGAGTAGGCTTTCGATGAAAGCGTTCCGTACGACGTAGTTGCCATGGATAGGGATGAACCAGCCGAAATAACCGAAATACTGATGGGAATCGATGATGACCAAAAACGGAAAGACTGTTTTGCGTTATTGAAGTTCTTTACGGATATCACCAAAGAAGCACCCAAAATATGGAACGGCAACATCATTGGATTCGGGAAATATACCTACAAATACGAAAGCGGTCGTCAGGGCGAATGGTTCCTGACTGGGTTTGCGGCCAGAAAGAACGCCATTGCGGTCTATGTGATAGGTGATATTGAAAATAAGGGCTCCATTTTAAAAGCTTTGGGTACCTACAAGGAGGGTTCCTCCTGCTTATATCTTAAATCTTTGGCCAACACGGACATGGAAAAATTACGAACAGTACTACAGAAATCCATAGTCGATATAAAAGCCAGATACCGCTCTTAATATGATAACCCGAGTTGAAAAATGGACGTCAATAGAACCTCAGGATATTCGGGAACCCCCTTGGCCAAAAAATTGGGTTTAAAAGACGGCTTTACCCTACAAGTATTCAATGCCCCAAAAAAGTATGTCGATTTTTTTCATGATTTTCCTTCGAACATTGTAGATATGGGGCAACAAACCCTTGAAGCGCAAATAGATTTCATTCATATTTTTGCCAAGAGTAGGGAAGAATTGGAGACCCACTTTATAAAAGCCAAACCTAACCTCAAGAAGAACGGTATGCTATGGATTAGCTGGCCTAAAAAGAGTTCTAAAATCCAAACCGAACTTGATAAGTCCAGTATTATGCAATACGGATTGGACAACGGCCTGGTCGATACCAAGGTAGCCGCCATCGATGGGGAGTGGAGCGGCCATAAATTTGTGTATAGGCTAAAGGACAGAAAATAGAACTTAAAGACCACATAAACGGGAATATGAAAAGAACGATACGTACCCTTTCGCTGATACTACTATGGGTTCAAACAGGCAATGCACAGGGTTTCTTTGAAAAAATCTCCCAAAATGAGTGGAAGGGCTCAGGAGAACTGTTAAAGCGTTCCGCTTCTTTTCAAATGGATTGGCGACCTATTCTTGATGGGAAATTTTATGAGTTATCTTTCCAAAACCAACAGGATGCATCCAAGGAATATAGGTTCAAGTCCAAGGGTATTTATCGACCCTGGGAAAATGGAACTTTTACAGGTACTTGGTTCGACTCAAGAGGATATTCCTTTCCCCTGAAGGGAAAGTTTACGGAAAACGAACTCATTGTGTATTGGGGAAATCCGGAGACCGAAGAAGGCAAGACCACCTATCGCATAAAAGACAACGGTACGGTTTCGGTCATAGATTATATCCTCAAGGACGGAAAGCTGATACCATTCGGCAATGCCTTATACCAAAAGCCCTAGTCGCCTAAGTAATTAAAACGTTGGTGTACTGGATTTGACCGGAACTTTAAAATAATGGGGCGTTGCAAGGTGTCCAATCCTTCCTTATCACTCCGGAAATCTGTTCTTTATAGTCGCTATTTGGCCCATATGATTGGCGGAATGCTCCAGTACATGGTACCAGACCCAATGGTAGTTAATACCTTCCTCAATATTCGAAGCAAACCATTCATCGTCCTTAGTTTTGAGTCCGGCCAGTGTTCGTTGGCGTACTTCGTCCCATAAATCGAGATAGTGTCGAATTGGTTTTCCCTTCAGGTTCTTTTTTGATTCATCACCCAGTTCTCCGGCCACACCTAACCGGGCTTGCTCTTCTTCGGTCCATGGCCTGCCCTCCAGCGTTTCTATTCGGTAATACGCTTCTGTAGATACTAAATGCATAACCAGCGCCCCAATACTATTTGCATGCCCGTCGTATAAAAAATCGGTTTGTGATTGATCCAGATCTTTTACCTGCTCGGTTATTCTGTTCTTCAGGTCTTCGAGCATACTGACCATTATGCCGATATTTTGCGTATACCTTTCCGCGGGCTCGATTTCGTATTGGGCGTTCGCCAATGATAGCGAAAGAAATGTGAGTATTAAGGCTGTCTTTTTCATTGGTGTCTTCATGATAGGGTAGTTAAAGTACGTAATGATAACGTTACATTTAAATTAAATTCAGTGCTAACCGATACTAATTATGATATGCAGCTGGGAGCATTTCAACTTTTAATGAAATTTCCAGCATCGGTTCTTTCTAGGCGACCGATGCCCAATATGGATATCCTTGTGTAAGCCGACCTCCCGTTCCCTTGGGTATGCAATAACATAGACGTACAATTTCATGGAATGGTTGCCTAGGGGTACATTATTTAGAAGTTCCGATGAACGGTCAACTTTCCGGAGTATTTCAAAAAATCAAAAGGCTTATACTACCAATTTCTGATGTATGCTCTTTTTTACTGGTTTTGTTCATTCCTAATTTTAGGAAACCACAAATTCCGTTGTAACTGAAAATTATACGTAGCAGATGCGAGCGAAACAATCGTCAAAAAAGTCGTTCATAGAATTTTGGAAGCGGTCATAAACGCTTTGAGGGCAGTATAAAGGCCCGAAAACATGATTCACTAGCAAACACCTGAAAAGCTACTTCCATAAGGGATCTATAGGATTTGGTAGCAAAGGGTATTTTCAAACCGATCACTGGTGGACGGAACACGCGGTTTGAAGTGATTTTATAAAAGTTTTCTAGGAACCTTTATTAACAAAAGCAATCGCCCTTTCCAATACCTCGTCACGATTATCCTTAATGCCATCAATAGAGGGAAGCACCTCGATATCTATTTTCACACCGATTCGCTGTGTCTCCAACCCATCTGGATAAAAAATTCCAATCCCCGACATATAGGTCTTAATCCCAGCGCCCAAGTCCAATTCGCTTACATTCCCATCTGCGCCTGCCGTTTGGTTACCAATGGTGGTCACTTTGTCCGCTGTTTGAAGAGCCATGGTCGTAAACTCTGCGTGACTTTGGGTATATTCGTTAACCAATAAAATGATTTTACCCGTGTATGTTGGCTCTCCTTTAATATTACCGCATTCACGCCCATTTGTCCAAAGAAATCTACCTGGGTAACTTAAATCCGGTTTTATGGCCTTAAAAAAAAGCCTCCTCTCCGGAATTAAATATTGTGCTAGGTTGTAAAGCGTTCCCTTTGGGTAATTTCTAATATCAAAAATGATCGCTTTTGTGTTCTTTAGACTATCCATTATTTTCGACACATCTGTTCTTTCAATAACACCCATGTTCACATAACCTATATTATCTTGTATGACCCTAAATTTCTCTGGTTTGTCCGGTTTTGTATTTTGGCTTGGATAATATCCTATAACAGCCTCATTCTTTTCTCCATCTCGAAGAAAATTTACCTTGACATTCTTGTTTTCAAAAGGCGGCATTATAAAGTTTGCTAAATTCCTGTTCCTGCTGGCCTCATTAGATCCCCAAACGAAAGGCTTTTTCTCTGCCATAATATCATGGAGAGGTCTATCGTTTACAGCCACTATCACATCACCTCTTTGGAAAGGGTACGATTGGGTCAAAGAATTTCTATAATAACCCGACACCACTATTTTTTCATCAATATATCTTAATTTATAGGGAGGCCATTTATATTTTACGTTCGAAGAAACGAATGCTCCATGTGCATCGTCTATATTAACGACCATTTGTAAAAGCGTATGCTGAAACTCTGCTTCGGTTTTGACTGAGTCAAGTTTTGGAATTGTCTCAAGCAGGACCTGATTCCAAGGTTTATCGGTCTGGTATTTGTATGGGAAAAAATACTCGATGACGTTCCAATACTTAAACCCTAACAACAGTCTATTTGATCTATCTTTCCAGTCGAAATCAGGGTATTCCGGTTCGTTTTTCAATGTAACGTTTCCGACAGTTTCATACTTGGCTTCTATATAATGATGTTTGCCATGAAACCTATTTTTTTCAATAAACTTAAGTTTATTCGACAAAGCTGTGGTGAAAAGAATAGAATCTTTAATCCAAGAAAGATCGAAATTTTTATCAAAAAACTCCTCTTCTGAAGCTTTATGACATGAAGTGCATTCTTTGACCTTGCCCAAAGTGTTTATCCAATCCATGTATATTTTGGAAAGTGCTTCCTTATTGGCGGCCTCGATAACTTTAGGTAGCATCTTAAGTAACTGTTCATCCCAATTAAATTTTCCTTTTGCCACCTGAGGGTGATAGTACTTTAAAAATCCCCAGATTTTTGCGGTAGAAGCTAATTTGGTCTCTTGTGAAAATTCTTGGGCGCTACAAGACGTTTGACGAGCTAAACATAGAAATAGGAAAGCCAAAAAAAATCGATGCATGTATTAGTAAAGATTAGGTTAACACCATAAAGTGTAGGCTTAAAAAAAGTGACGTTCCAAAAGAAATCATTTTTAGTGAAGATTTTACCTGCCGTATTGATTTTTATGTAAAAATTAAGAGGCATAATTTTTCATTTTAGGACTCATACTTTTTATAGGCGCCTTTTTTATTTTCAATAGAGTCCTTTTTGTTCAACATATTAATGAGCCTTTCATGAATGGGAAACGAGCGAAACAAAGTTTCGCGCTGCAAGCTCGCTTCGTAATACGATTATAGTAGTAAAGACAAGGAAAAATGGTAACGTAAGGGGTATAGATACTCCAAAATAGGAAACAGTGGTTTATAAATTCACGGATAGTGATACCGTCTTGGCCTATTATGCTCTAGAGCTATTCCGTCTAATTCGCTTCGAATCTAAAACTGGAATACCTAAAATGGGGTTAAAGACAATCCAAATACCAGAAACAATAGCTATTTTTAAAAGATATCGGAGAAACCTCTTAGTACACATTTTGGACATCTATATAAATTATTATAAATACATATTGATTTACAACATCACTTTCTCCGCGGCGATTGGCTTGGTTTTAGGTGCTTTATGGGGTGCTTTGACTTTTGCCACCCTAGGATTGATCATAGGTATTGTTGCCTACGATATGCTCCATAAAAACCAATACTATTTCTTCTATAACTTAGGTATTACAAAGCGAAAGTTGATCTTAAAAGTATTTCTGATCAACCCATTTTTCTCATTACTGGTTCTCGCGGTGTTCCTTTTTATATTTCGTTGATGGCTGAACTAAAGGTCAATAATTTATCAAAAAGATTCGGGAACCATCAAGTACTTAAAGATATTGCCATGAGGTGCCGGACTAATGAAATAGTAGGTGTATTTGGCCGAAACGGATCGGGAAAGTCGACGATGCTAAAGTGTATTTTCGGCACGTTAAAAGCTGATACTATCAACCTTGCTATCGATGGTTCGGGAATGAATCCAGTCGATATCATACCGAGCGGTAAAATCGGATACCTTCCCCAAGAGTCCTTTCTTCCCAAAAATACTAAGGTCAAAAATGCGATTCAGATGTACTTTGCTGATGAGAGGCGACAGGACAATGTTTTCTATGCTCCCGGTATCAATGAAATAGTAAATAAAAGCATTAAGAATTTGTCCTTCGGGCAGCTGCGTTACTTTGAATTGGTACTGGTCTCCTTTCTAGACCACCCTTTTCTATTGCTCGATGAACCATTTTCAATGATCGAACCCCTATATAAAGGTCTTATACGGGATTTTCTTATCGGTCTAAAAGAGGAAAAAGGCATTATACTTACGGATCATTACTATTGGGATGTTTTGGCCGTATCGGATAAAAACATACTGATCAAGGATTCAAAAGCATATTTGGTACACGATGAAGATGATTTAGCCAAGCTGGGGTACTTAAAAAAAAACAACCTCAATAACGATTCTAAAAATTGTTGAAGTAGTTCAGGTTGCGTCCCCTCAAATTTTGCCTTTAGACCACCCTAAGGTTGATCTTTCCAAAAATTGGTAACGTGCTATATACGGGCACAGGAATAGATTAAAAAATATTTTTCATAAAGCACGCTATAAGCGTGTAGAAGTGCAATGGCAGCGACACGGTGTAAGACCATTTTTTAAAGGCTGGGTGAGAGGCGCTTGTATTTGCTTTCACATGATTAATTTGGTGTATTGGTGTATTGGTGTATTGGTGTATCTGAAAACTAAAAAAGCATGTAAGTAATTAATTTACCGTCTTTTCACATTAATTTGGATTTCTCCGAGCGGTCTAAACAGGGCTCGAACTTTTTTCGAAAATACCCTGTCTGTAACGCCTGCTGAAGGGTTATTTTTTAAGCGTACCTAAAATACATAAAGCGAGCGAAACGAAGTTTCATGCTGCAAGCTCGCTTCGTAATACGATTATAGAACCGAAGGCTGAGAAAAATACTGAACCCCAAAACCGCCTTTGGGGAAATCATTGGGGGCCCCAGCATGGGCGCGGGCATGGCCATTTTCAATGCGACACGACATTGCTTTAGGGACTTGCTTATTACTCCCGACAAGGTACCGACCAAGCCTCTTGAACCGCGAGTAAAGGATGCTGCTTCGTAAAGATGCGTCTGAAGTAGGCTACCGATGTGAAACAATACCTCATTAAATGCAGATGCCCTTTGGTTCTCAAAGGGCATCCATACAAAGATAAGCACTAGTAAATGTACTACTGCACGGCTATGGCGAAGGTCGAGGTAAAATCGGTCTCCCCTCCCGCATCGTCAAGCCCCGTATTGGGCTTTGTAGGCTCATGCCGTAAAGTAAAGGTAAGGGTGCCCGAGCTTACGGCCCCTGCGGTCAAGGTAAACTCCGTACCCAAGGGGTTGTCGTCGCCGTCAAAATTTTCGTAATCGGTAGTGACATCAAGTCCGGTACTGACCGTATAGAAAAATTGATGTTCCAAGCTTTCCTCTTCCACTTCGGTCGTAATGTTTTCCGCCGGACTTTCAGTTTCGTTCAAAAGCTCGATACTACCATCGTATACCATACCCGCCGAGAGGTTTCCAGAAACCGTAATTTCGGGTGCATTCGGGCCATCTCCATCGAGATCGCGTGTTTGCAGCGTAATGGCAGTGCCACCCCCATCGGGAGTCAAAGTAACCGTCATTGTCGTAATTACCTCTTCTTCGTTTACAGGTGGGGGCGTGCCGTTATCGTCATTGGAACAGGCCACGAACAATAGTCCGGCAATACAGGCTATACTTAAAAATTTTAGATTTTTCATTTGCATTTCATTTTAAAAAATTAATAATTCATTTTAATAGTGATTAAAAAATTTCTGCCCAAATCGTCTGCATAATAGCGCAGCCGGTTCAGGTAGTTGCGATACTTGGTATTCAATAGATTGGATACCGTAACACCAAAGGTCAGCTTCGAATGGGCACCGAGACCCACATCGATGTTCGAATTAAGACCGAGAAGATGATAGGCATCCGGTGGGGTGCTTACATCCACAATTTCGGTGGTTTGCGTCTCCGCAATAAACACCTCAAAATTGGTGTCGGGAAATTCGTTCTGACGGAATACATATTCACTTTGCACCGCCAGCCGCAGATTGTTCAGCTTCCGATTTTCATAGACCAATTCGTTCTTGGTACTTACCGGGGGCATATTGATCAGGGGCTCGTCTCGCGTTCGGTCGTACCCCTTGACCATGGAAAACTGATGGTTGAACCGAAAATCGCTCCCCAGGGCGACGGAAGCATCTATATCGACACCTATCAACTGGGCATCGGTCTGGCGGTATTCCCAAAGCTGAAAATTACCCCTGACCGTCTGTTGTACCTCCGTAGGTTCGATGACCATAAAACCGCCGATGGTATTGATATAGGGATTGATGGAAAAACCGAATCCCTTATTTTCCCGTTGTAAGGTCAGGGCCAATCGATGGCCCACTTCAGGGTCGAAGCGCAAATCGCCCCACTCGATTCGGGAGGCGGAATGGTGCAACCCCTCACTGAACAGTTCCGACGGGTTCGGGGCACGGGAAGTCAAGGCGTAATTAAAAAACACTTTGTAGGCTTGGGCGAAGGAATAGGTAGCACCTACCGTGGCCGATGGATTATAAAAACTCAATCGTGGACGGGTCAGTACCTGATTGTTCAACCTTTCGACTACGATTTCGGGGAACAGCGTATCGTAACCGCGTGATTCCCAAAAGGAGGTACGGTAATATTTGAACGCCTCCAAACGATTGTAATCAAAACGGCCACCGGCTTCCAAAAGCCATTGGTCGTTCGGTCGGTAATCGACAATGCCATATACCCCAAGATCGTATTTATCGTAATCGGGAATCAACCGCCGTACACCTGTATCGGGGTCGGCAAAGTTGTTTTGGTACCGCCCCAGCAAACCGACCTTAAAGTTGCCATCGTCGAAGAGGCCCCCATCGAGGTCGAGCATCAGCGTATGCGTTTCAAGATCCAAATCGAGGGAGGCCTTGTCCGCATCATCACCCCTTCGTATGTCGAATTCCAAACGGTTGTTCCGCTGGAAATCATATTGCAGGCTCAGCCTACCTAGACCCTCGAACCTTTTAAAGACCTTTAGCCGTGCCAAATGATGTGTTACATCTTGCTTCGGTGCTGCAATGGTATAGGTAAAATCCCTGATGATCAACGGGCGTTGGCCGTTGATGGCTCTGACCTGATCTTGCGCACCCCCAAGATGGGAAGCCCTCAAGATTCCGATTTCATTTTTAAATATGGAATAGTAACCTTCCAGGCCGTAGTTGAAGCGGTTCAGGCCGATCCGCAACGAGGCATTACGTTCGAAGGTACCCGTATTGCTCAGAATGTAGTCGGGAGCCTCAAAATCACCAAAGCGCTTCAGGGTACCCTGAACCGACGCATACCAACCGCTTTGATAACTCTTTGTCAGTTGCGAGGTCACTGTTGCGCCCCTACCGTTCGATGCGGCGGTAGCCAAGGTTTTACCGTACAAGCTGTCCTTAACCGGCACCTTTGCCGCCTCGGCAACAACAGTACCGCCTACGGCATCACCGCCATATTGCAGTGCACCGGCACCCTTGATCAAAATGACGTTTCCGGCCGTATTGATATCTACATTGGGCGCATGTTCCGCACCCCACTCTTGATCCTCCATTCGAACCCCATTGTTGATAATCACGACCCTACTACTGTGAAGGCCGTTGACCAGGGGTTTGACCACGGTATTCCCCGTATTCAGGGAAGAAACGCCACTAAGGCTGTTTAGCGCATCGCCAAGTGAACGGCTACTGAAGCGCTCCAGCTCATCTTCCGAGAGGGCACTTTCATACACCGTTTTGGTCTTGTTGCCATAGGCCTTGCCCTCAACAATCACTTGGTTCAACTCTTCTACATGGTGCTCCAACCGAAAGGTCTTGGTCGTATTCCCCGCAATGGTCACGGTATACCCCTTGGTCAGACAATAGGGGTGGGAAACCTGAATGGAAAACGTTCCTTCACATACGTTGGGCAAGGTGTATTTTCCTTCCAAATCGGTCTGTACGACCTGTTCCGTGCCCGCTACGATAAGGGTAGCCCCTGGCAATAAGGACCCATCGTGCATATCGACCACGGTGCCCGAAAGGGTATAGTCACAGTCTTGTGAAAATAAAGGTATACTGCAGCATAGCAGTACTACTATAACATAAAAGCGCATAGATATTCTTACTTAAAATAAAACCGAATCCGTTTTTTTAACTAAGAAAAAGTGGGGGCGCCCTCAACTGGGTGTTGGTGAACTTGAAAGAATGAAGTACAAGGGGAGAAAATTCGATTACACTATCGCCCTGCGGTACAGGACGTGCAAAATCGGAATAGCTGTTAATTGTGTAATCGCAATACGTGAAATGAAAATGACAGATGTCACAATCCTGAACGTCTCTATGGAAATGGGTGCTCTGCTCTTTACAGTCGACCTGCCCGTGACCTTTGAAGATATGGGAAAATTGGATAACGGAAGGCAACATCAATGCCGCTATTAGCACAATTGATGAAATGGCCTTCCCTATTTGCTTTCCGGTGTTCACTAATTTTTTCCTTTCACTCGACAATCGAGGCATAAAGATATAAAACAAATTTGAGCCAAACTTGAAATCGATTTAAAAGGTCAAATAGCGGACAATATGCCTTTAAATGAATCAATTTTTCAAAATATGGTATCTATAAATGAAGATTTTTCACTCAAGGCACCCCATACTTCACGGAACCAGTGAGAAATAAGTGTTTGATATATTTTAAGTACTACAAAGAAAAATTAACGTAGAACGATAGACGTTCTTGGGCCTGCACATTATCACCGAACAAATCTTGGGCCACCGGTACTGCCAAATTGGCCCCGAGGATAACTCTGTTCAGGGTACATTCCGCGCCGATTGTCCCATTTAAAATTCGACCATCGGTATCGGCCAACCTTTCCCCAAACTGTTCAATTTCATTATAGATATCCCCTGATATCCCTAAAAAGGGCATTAATGAGAATTTGTTGAAAGGTATTCTGTAAAAACTGGTTCCTACATAGCTGAACTGATTGCCGAATCGGTAGTCATTTTTGTTCGCTCCCTTTAGATAATACGTTAACAGCGCATTGAAACCGATTTTATCCCCACCATAATTGTATCCCAAAGAAAAAATACCATCAAAACTTCCCGTTCCGACCTGAAAGCCAGGGTTTACGCGATCTGTAAGGCGCTCTTCGAACTCCCCCGTTGGCAGTTTGGCCCCTACACCGAACTGTATGGAATGTTTGGAGAGCGGTCTTGTGACCGGATAGGGTACCGCAACGGTATCCTCTTTTTTATAGAATTGCCATTTGTACCATCCCATCACGCTTGCGTCGCCAATTCCGTTCAACGCCTCCTCGATGGAGCGGTTTTCGAATTTCCTTTTAAGGTCTTGGTACGGTAAACTTGCCGTCGCATAGATATTCTGGAGTATCGGTATTTGTGCCCACAATTGATAGGTGTTCAAATACTCATTACTACTGGGGGAATCGCTAAAAATCCCATCACGGGATTCAAAACTTTGGTGCACGTACCTGAGCCCGATAAAATTGCTGTTGGAAAGGGTGCCGAACCCAAAACTTCCACTATTGGTAGCACATCCGCAAAGGTCACAGAACGGTTTCATAATTCCTTCGTGGGATAAGTTACAAGAGCGGGTTTCTTTCCCCCAACCGATATGGAAGGCCATAAAAATCGAAATCAATGAAAGGATGTAGGGTCTAGAATTCTGCAAAGCGCGTATCATTTAAAAATTCATTATCGGTTAAAGTTTTCAGAAAGGCCACAAGCTGTCCCTTTTCTCCCTCGGTAAGGGAAATACCGAAACTACCATCGGTTCGTCGCAGGCTTTCGTCCACATTGCCATTGTCAACCATGCCACTATCATAAAAATCGAGCACCGCCTCCAAAGTGGCAAAACGACCATCGTGCATATACGGAAAGCTCTTTTCTACATTTCGTAGGCTAGGTACTTTGAACTTGTATAGATCCGACGGGTTTTCGAGAACCCTAAACCTACCTTTGTCATCCAATTTCGGATTGACGGGTAGCCCCGTGTTGCGATAACTTTGGTCGGTAAACAGATCGGTGGCGTGACAGGAGGCACACTTGTCTTGAAATACCATCTGCCCTTGAAGTTCAATTTCCGACAACGTAACCCCCTCCTCATTTCTGACATATTTATCATATTTAGAGTTGGAAGAGACCATCATTAGCATAAATTGGGAAAGTGCTTTCAATACGTTCTCACCGCTAATTTCACCGTCGTAAAAGGCAAGGGCGAACTGCTGTCGATAGTACGGATCTTCTTTCAACTTTTCGGTAATGCCGGATAAGGTTTCGCCCATTTCCAACTCGCTGGTAATGGGTATAATAGGTTGCAGATCGAGGTGAGAGGCGGCACCGTCCCACATGAACTCTGAAAAATAGGCCAGGTTCTGCAAGGGTTGTGAATTTCTAAAACCTATGCCACCGTTCACCCCATGGCTCAGCGTATGGCCATGGTGGGTGAAAGCAAAAGCCTGTTCGTGACAAAAGGCACACGGAATGGAATTGTTCGACGAAAGCCTGCCATCATAGAACAGTTTCTTTCCCAGTTCAAAACCCTGTTGTGTAACAGGATTGTTGCCAAGTTCATATTGTATTTCCGGGAAATTCTCCGGAAGCTCCACCTGAAGCGCTATAGGCATATACTCATCTTCAAGGCCGTCATGCCCACAGCTCCAAAAAGAGGTCAAGCACACAAAAATTAAAACGATTTTTTTCTCCATAACATTCCAATTAAATTATGCCGTAGGCCGTGGCCTACGGCATAACATCTCCATTTCTAATTGTTATGAACGTGGTGTACCGTGAACATACCCATCATATTATCGGCAATAACAGGCGTAGTGGCCTCATCGGTATGTACTTGACTAAAACCTTCCGAAAATTTGACCGAGGTCTGCCCGTCAAAGACTTTGGCGATATCGGCTTTTATGTGTATTTGCGGATTGGCCGTTTCACGGACCAATACCGAATTGGGCAAGTCTAGGCCTACCTCCCTGTAATTGTCAAGACTGGTCCCTACACTGCCCATATGAACGTTCAGGGCTTCGTCGGTCAAAGTGGCGTCGGAATACACCCCGTCTAGCCGTACAAAACGAAAACCTGTCGCCCAAGACCACAGCATCTCCTCGTCTTGGGCCTGTTGTAGAAAATCGCCTTGGCCTTCAGCACCCTTACTATAACGCTCCTGGTCGATGCCAATGCCAAACGATATTTTGGTGTAATCGGCCGCTGGCACGTCGTCTAGGGTCAACCAAATTTCCCCGGCATTGTTGCCATCGGCCTCATCTATGATAAAAACGTTTTTAGCTTCAGGGTATATAAAAGTCGTGCCATCGGTAGCCGTAAGTTCGATATTGCTGACGATGTACTTCAGGGTTTCCAGTTCATAGGACTCCCCGCCCGATTTGGTATAGGTCGTTCCGAATATAAAATCTTGGTCGCCTACCCCATTATCGAATTTTACGACCAAAGTACCGGTTTGTCCCTCTAGGGATCCGGTGGGCTCATCATCGTTTGAGCAAGAGATGAGTGCCGAACATAGCAACATAGCTATGAAAAAATATGAAAATTTCATTTGTTTATTTTCTTGAGCACGAATGTACGGGCATAGCGAACGCCTTACCTTCGTGTCGTAGTTATAGAATTATTTTTGGTTGATCGACGGAATATGTCGATGTCGCGAAGCAATCAAGAAAACTTGGGTGGTCTGTCACTTTCCTTATCGATAAGTAGTCGATAGTGATCGGAATAGTTGAAATTCTCGGAAGAGAACGCCTTATATATTCGGTGGTCAAATAGCACCTCTTGGATGTCAACAAAAAAGACCGGGGTAAAACTTTGTTCGATTATGAGCCCTTGCTCACCGGTTTCTTTTTTCTGAGACTGCTTGTTCAATTGCTGGGCAAGGTAGCATTTTCCGTCGCACTGCAATTTGGGCTTCTCTTTATTGATACAGAGTACTTCCCTGATATAATCGTTGTTCACGCAGTAGTCAACCCATACGGAAAGTACCATAGCCGGTTGCGCATGGAAACTAATCAAAAGAAGTATGGCGATGAAACGGTTCAACTTTTGTTTTTTGTAAAGTTATAGAGTTGTCCTTATACTACCTACAAATCGTATGATTATTGGTAAATTTTAACTTATCGCGTATTTATAACGTTTCTTTCTGTTTTCAAAACGGCCAGTTGAAGGATCATAAAAACCGAACAATGGGAGTACCGAAAAAGGTTGGTTTTATGGAACTACCTTTGAGCTCTTTGTAAAATATTATTATTGGTAATTGTTTATTTTTCTTCGATTTTTATTTCCCCGTTTTGCCATCCTTTTGGTACATACAAATTCAGTCCTGTAGACTTTTCAATATCAATTAGATTGTTTCGAAGTTCAATACTTCTTAAACCGATTTCTGATCGATTTCTATTCACTTTGTTGAGTTCAGAATTGTCGGGAATGCTTCCGAGAAACCCATAAGATGTTAATTCATGATTGTTCAAGGCAGCAATTCTCCAGTCTTCTATTTGAGCTAGTTCATATGGTGATATTTCGCCTTTTTTTAGTGAGTTCAATAACTTTGGCCTCAATTGAGCATATAGAGTATCTTTGGAATTGTAATCCACCGAAATTGAATTATGATGGCTTAAAATCACTGAACTCCATAAGTTATTCCCAATAAGTCGTTCACCCGGATAACCATATTCATTTAAGATTTGCTCCAGTTTCTCTAACTGATGTTCGCTATGGGGAGCAAATTTTCTTTCAGAATATCTCCTTTTAGCCTTTTGTCCAATTCTAAGTAATGCCGCTAGCGCCTTTTTCTGATCCTTCTTAAACATATCATGGACTTGTTCTTTAATCTGAACGTTTAGTCTTGATAGGTAGATATTGTGAAGAGAATCATATGTTGACATTATTCTAGCCCATTCCGGTTGTTCCCTTAAAGATCGCAAGTTGTCATTTTTTTTAATGCTTTCCAGTGTCCAACCAGCCTTAATCCCGAGCTTGGTGAACTTTAATCCTGATTTATAATCTTTTTCGAATGCACTAAGTTCAGCAGCAACCTTGATATCCCTTAGGAACAAGAAATCATATTGTTTAAAGAGGGAGTCGAAAATATTAATTGCGGAAGTGTATTTTTCTTCGACAATTAACTGTTCGCATTCAATTACTTTCGAATGGTAGTTCAGGTAGTTTTCTTGGGCCTTGCTTTTGGAGAAAGCCAATAAGAAGCCAATAGGAATAAGGGTAAGGTGAAATTTTTTCATAAAACAGAATAATGCTTTTTTGGTTTAAATAGTTGCCAACAATCCTATATAAGTACCGGTACGTATATTCCTTTTTTTAGTATTGAGTTACCTCTTTTCCAATCTTTACGGTTTTTTAAAGCAAAATAAGAGGGTATTATGCACATTCTCATAAGATGGATACCAAAGGCTTGCATCTATCTCTCTATGGAGAAGCTTCTCCGCCGAACCCGTATGCGGTCTGCAGGTTCGGGCCGAATCGATAAAGCTAATAGCGGCAAATCCAGCATTGGACTTTTTGCAATGACTTGCTTTTCCTAGACAGTTGATGGAAATCGTTACTACGAGGAAAAGATGAAGTTAATTGGGTTCCATCCAGTAGAATTTGGTTAAGGCCATCCATATAAAAAGACGCAAAATTTAGCTGAATGGTTGCCTGAAAAACAGGTTTTTTTATTCCGAAAATCGGCCAATTGTTGGGATTGATGAAGAATATGCGCCAAGACCCGAGAAACCTTGGTTTTAAAGGAATAACCAAGCGTTGTTACTGACATCCTCGCAAGGTATCGCGATTTGGTTGGCATAAACCATTTCAATTCAAGAAATAGACTACTAGCTACTTATGAATTCCTATAAAAATAAAAAGATAAATCCTCATGGTGCTTCTTGTAGGTAGTTATATCAATCTCGTATGGCACTAAGTTCAGCTTCTAACAAAGTTTTAGCATCCTGCTCCGTTGAAGACAGAGTACCATTTAACAGGTTATTTTCCTCATAGGAATCACCCATAAGATTATACAGTTGCTCATCGCCACTTGAATCAATAATAAACTTATACACACCATTGCTGGCCGTCCATTCGTCGGTTAAGCCATTGTTCATTTCTGAATATTGAAATTCCCTAGTTGGCGTATCAATAGTCAATAAGCCTTTGAAGCTTTTACTATCGTGAATCTCGCGCGTAGGGATTCCTGTAATTTCGGCTATGGTCGCGAATAAATCTGTACTAGTGATAAGATTATGATCTGTTCCAATACGAGAAACAGAGCTTCCCGAAACGAACATGGGTACGTTTACACCGCCTTGATATAAGGTGTTCTTTACTTTATTACTTGAATAGGGACTCTGGGCTACTTGATTTGGTGTACCATTGTCTCCAATAAAGATGATGACCAAGTTTTCTTTTTCTTCCAAAGGAATAGCATCCAAAAACCTACCAATTTGAAAATCCATAGCTTCGATAGCGGCCATATAGTAGGGCAATGGGTCTAAATTATCTGAATATTCAGGTAAATTACCTTGACTGTGCATGTTACTCGGGGGAATGTGAAACGGTGCGTGCGGCGCATTGTAGGCCAACCATAAAAACCAAGGTTTTGATTGCTCATTGACCCAGTTAATGGCTAAATCGGTAAAAACCTCGGTGGTGTATTCGGTTTGCAAACTACTCGTACCATCTTCGGTAAGTTGCCATCGGTAGTAATCATCAACGGCACCACGGATTAATCCGGCATAATAATCAATGCCGAAATCCTCCGGATTTACATTGGAATCGTTCCCTGCCAAATGCCATTTTCCAACGACCGCAGAGGAATAAGCATCATTAGTATTCTCGCTGATATATTGTTGTAAAGAAATTTCCGATTGTGCCAAAATATCACCTGCACCTTTCACATTTGTTCGGTAGCCATATTTTCCCGTAAGTATAGAGGCTCTTGTCGGGGTACAGGTCGGGTTGGTCCAGAAATTTTGAAATGATATTCCATCGGTTCTGATGGCATCGATATTTGGGGTATTTGGCTTTATGCTACCTTCAGTAAACCCGTTAATGGCATCTTTTCCCAAGTCATCAGCTATAATGAACAAAATATTAGGAGACGATGAAGTTGAATTTGGTGTATCGATAGTTTCTTCGTTGGTGTTAGCCGTGTCGGCAATCTCATCGGTATCCTTTATGACATCAAACGCTTCATTTGAACAGGAAAAAATAACTAGGCCCAAAAGAATACTGAATAAAACTATAGTTGATTTCTTATTTGTCATATCAATTTTATTGAGGTGTACCTTTGAAACATCCTATATTGTAAGGAAAATCGTAAGTCCAATGATAATGATACATTTCAATCATCTCTCCATCCCACATCACAGGATGTTTGTGACCGTGGCATTCGTCCAAATCTGCCGAAGTTAATATTTCGCCATTCTCACCTTGAGGACCATATATCCCAAAACCATCTAACATATATCCCATAAGCGCTCCGTGACCAGATTCGTGTTCGTGAATGTGATCTTGAAGGTCTTGGGAAGGAAAGTGATAATGGTATCTTTCCGTGCCATCTGTATGACCACCGAATCTATCCAACATTTCGTGTGCCGCTGCATCGGTACCTAAAGTAGATGCACCATGATATATAGCAGCACCCGTTATTGAAAATCCAGCAGGCCCAAAAAACACACAATTAGCTTCATCGGCAACTTCCGGCATTGCAGGGAGCGTGTAATTAACCACTTGTTCAGAGATAATGTTAGGATTTCTATCGTATTCAAAAGCTGCGGTCCCTTGCTGAATTGGAAATATGCCAGTTGGGTGGTCTGGCAGATTATTTCCTGTTATAATCCGATTTCCATTTCCATCTAAACTAATATCAAAAACATGATCCCAGGTAACATTCCCCTCAACTTGTGGCTTTAATTCGTAACTCCAAGTACCATCAGGGTTGGTCCAATCGCCAGCATCATCCGCACCAGCTCCATCAGTTGGGAGACCACAGAGCCATAAGGATAAGAAATCTGGAAATCGGTCACCTTCGTTTCGAATTAAAACTTTAGTTTCCCCGGTACCACCAAAGGGCAATCTCGTCAAATCAACAGCTTCAGATGGCCCATTTGAATCACCTGGGTCAGATGTTGTATCCTCACTATCCTGAATCTGCTCTACTTGCTCAATACCTGCGGTTGCCTCTTCGCTTTTACTGCAGCCAAGGACTGTTAGAAAAACTACTAAAAAGAGCGCATAGGTTATTCTTAATAGGTTATTAGATTTGGTTTTCATAATTAAATTGTTTTTGTAATCAGACTATCTAAAAACCAAGTGGTTTAATCTAGGATAAATTGACAGCTGATAAACGAGTGAAATTAGGCTCTTCTTTTTCAGCGAAATATTTGTGAGGTTGTTCTTGAATAAAAAGAAACGTTCGTTTACAATCTTTATTTCAATTCCGCTTTAAAATAGCGAGCTTCACAATGAAGTAGGACTTGATTTTAAAAAGTGAATACACCCTTTTAGTCGGTAAGATGTCAGTTTCATCACTTACAACCTAAGATAAGAATCTACCATCTTAAACATTATGATTTTTTCTAATTATCCGTTTCCATAAAACGGCCGTTTTAAGAAACACTCTTCTCAATCTAGACGACCTTTATGTAACGTGTCCTATTTCTGGTCTCTTTTAGTAGTTTAGGTAATTCACCTTTTATGGTACTACAAATTTCGTTGTAACTGGAAATTTTTAAGAAGCGAGCGAAACGAAGTTTCGTGCTGCAAGCTCGCTTCGCAATACGATTATAGAACCGAAGGCTGAAAAAAAACCGGGACCCAAAGGCTATGGGTTATACGGTGTAAAGCTATTTTTCAGAGGTTGATGGAGAGGCCCTCCTATTTGCTTTCGAATGAATCACTGGGAATTTCCTGAAAATAAAAAAGCCCGTAAACTATTGATTTACAGGCTTTTAATACATATTTGGATTTCTCCGAGCGGTCTGGACGGGACTCGAACTTTTTATATAAAATGCCCAATTCATAGGGCTTCCGAGAGGGTTTAAAATGGGAGGCACCGAATTGCTCACCTTTTAACAAACTTTAACCTTTTTAACATTAAAAATGATGGATTTTAATACAAAATGGAGGTTTGTATTCGGCTTTGGATTAAATCATATGCTAGAGGTTATAATTGATCATTTAAGAGACGAATTTTTTACTGACCCAGAAATGAGCAGTTTTGGTCATAGCAATCATTATGTATGAATCGTTTATTTGTACTTAATTCTGTTGTTTATATTGGTTGTACGTTCAAATATTGGATTGAAATAAAATTGGACTAAACTTTCTAATAAGCCCAATGCAAATTTGGACTCAGATGCTGCAATTTTAAATTCAATTCTGGAAGTATTATTCCTTACCCACTCCTTAATATTTTTTGGATGCATATCAATATCAGTTAGATGTGTATTGTCATAAAGTTCTTTAAATGAATTTAAGTCCTTTATAATAGATTTGGTCATAGTGCTTGGAGTTGTTGTATCCAGGTTATAGTGATGGGAATTCCATCTAGCTTTACTTTTAGGACCGGCTTTTCCAACTTTAAAACAGATGTCATTATTATAGAAAACATATACTCCTTGTTCTCCTTTTCCCAACATTGAAGGTTTATGTGTATCTCCTTTTTCAAGTATTGTATATTGACATTGTATTCCCGTAATAGAATAATACGTTTTGGTAATTTTCCGAATCAAATTTTCAACTCGCATTGTTTGTTGTAGTTGCTCCAACCTTTTGGACAGGTTTTCTACAAAACTAGTATAATTATCAATCCACCTTTTTTATGAGGTCATTGGACTGGAGTTTAATGGATGGATAAATCCAAATAGTTAACTTAAATATTATATGCTTTTAAGCCGAATAGATATTCTAATTGACTCATCAACTTTGACTATTCACAAGTGAATTGTCCCATTCATAATATTTAAATAGTAATTGCTTGGATACCAATAGTTGAATGGATTTTAAACAGTCGGGATTGGTGACTTTACGAAAACTTAACCTTAATTGAGGAAAACCCCTATTTTTTTTAAGGATTTTGTGTAATTGAAATTGCATCTAATCTCTTAATTTTAAGAGCCTTAAATAATTTATCATTCGCTTGCCATAACTTTTTTGGTTATGGGTTTTTGCACTCTCCCCCGTCAAGCAACGAACTCAATTTTGTTCAATCCAAGTCTTCGGAATAAAAGGCATTTGTAATGAAATCAAAAGCATTAGTAGTATTTGTTGTTGGGTTATGCCTAACATATACCTATGGACAAGTAAGTTCAGGTTCTGATGAAGTCAAAATTTATAGTTTGAATTTAGACAATCGGAAATTATCTGAGACCTTACCATTTGATCGCTCTTTCCCCATGGATGTTATCAGTAAGGATAATAAGCTAGCCGATACTTTGTTTCTTTTTCGGGTTGTTTTTGAGCGAAAAGATGGGGAAACCAATAGAAACTATGAATCCTTTGAAGTAGATAGAAAAGGGAATGGAGAAACCCAAGCAAAGCCTTTGTCTTTGGTGCGAGTTAAAGACTCACTTTATAGAACAATCGTACCACCTTTAGACCCTGATAAAATCTATGAATTTATGTTTGAAGTGAAATTTTCGAATGATAAATTAAATAGCTTGTTAAAAGTATATTCCTTGCTTTTTTGCGATGATAAAAAGGAAGAATGTCTGGTCAAGTATAAAGAAGGTCAAAGTATATATGACTCTCAGATTAAAAGCATTGAAAAATCCCTTAGAAACGTCCCTAATCTAAATACAATTACAACGGGGCTTATGGACAAAAATTTTATGGAATTTGATACTATAGTTTATCCATTGTTTGTTAGTGCCTTTGAAGAACTAAGACTAAAGTTAGATGCCAACATAGATAATAAAGTGTCCCCTGACTCTTTGTCAAATCTCAAATCAATTTCCAAAGCCTTTAAACAAAGCCAAATTAAGAACGAACTGATGCTGTTTTATGACTATTTCTTGGATAGGGAATCGCTTAATGACTTATTGAGAGGGTATATCCAATTGGAAGAAGTAAAGAAACTAGAAGCCTATCAGGTCGACTTAAGAATTAGAGCATTGAAATCAGTTATTACAAAGTTGAAGGAACTTAACCATCAACTAGCTGAACTGATACTGGTTTCAGATAACCAAAACGTTGAGGGTTTTAGAGATAGGGTTAAGGATTATATAACGGTTGCCACATTAAATGTTGCCGTCTTAGAGAAAGCATCAAAGGAGTTACGAAAGATTGTGGATGCCCATTATTCTCATGCTAGAACTTTCAGCGCCGAAACTAAGGGTACAGGGTTAAAGGTCAAGACAGGAAGAACGATTGTTTCGGATTTTGGCTTAGTAGGATTTTTGCCAAAAAATAACAGGGGTGAGTTTGAATTTTTAGCAAGACCATACACTGGTATCAACATTTACTTTGGGGGAGGCATCGACCGTGATTTGAAAATTAGGGAGATAGAACAGCGAAAGTTTCTAAATATGGTTTCCTTGTCGATAGGTATAACTATTGGGGGAATAGACGAAGATGGTTTTACGGATTTTTTCAATGGATTGTCTCCGACAATTGGAGCAAATGTTAGGCTAGCCCCAAGAATACGCGTCGGAGTAGGCACATTGATCTTACGTGAAAAAAATATAAATCCAATTATATCCCGTGAGCCTATTGAATTTGCTCCATATGTCAATCTTTCATTTGATTTGGAATTGCAACAATACTTGGGACAATTGATAACAACGGTTTTTAAATAGTCATGAGAAGAATATATATTTTAACCATACTAACAGTTTTTTTGTCATGTGGTGATGAGGAACTTTCCTTTAATGAAGTTGTTTTAGGTATTTTCCCTAGACCTGGTGAAACTTTTCTAGTTGCAGATGGCGTTGATGAACGTCGATATACTATGGTTTTTAATTCAGATGCCAAAATTGAAAATATCAAGGCATCCGGGGAAGTTACCAATGGTGTTTTTTCCGATAATGATATGGATACGTTTACTCTAAAACCCTTCAAAGATTCAAACAATCAAATAGTGGCCATCTTCACCATCAGAAGCACTACGGTAAACAAAACGGTTGAGTTGGTGTTCAATGTCAATGATTATTTTATCAAAGAAAATATTAGATCGGACCCATCGCTTCCCGATAGAATACAAATTACACCTAATGCATTAACTGTTAGAAATTCCTTTGCATCGGAAATAACTGTAGAAGCTAATTTACTGAATGAACGTAATAGAAAAGTTTCTCAAGGCGTAAAGGTGAAGGTTTTTGACGAATTGACTAACGGCACCCCGGTTAATGGCAGGTTTAGAAATGCTCAATTAACCTTGAATGAAGAAAGTAAGGTCAGTTTTAGCTATAGCCCAGGGGAAATAACACCAAATCAGGATATCATACTACGACTTGAGGCCTATAACTTAAATGATGAATCATTGGGGGTAGAAGAGGAAATCAAGATTTTCGTGCTTCCCAATCAATAAAATCTAATTTATTCAAATTCTATTATAATCATGGATGCAAAAAATCACAAAGCACTAAAGGAAAACATTAGCGACATCTATGAAGCATTCAATACAATCTTGAAAGAAAGAGGAATGGATAATCTAAGGATCAAAAACTTTCGAGTAATGGATGTCACGCATATGGAATGCAAGGACTTACGTAAAATTGTTAAAAGCGACGGTACAACATATTTGAAATGTTTTGATAATTGAGTAAAGGTCTCAAAAAGGGCTAAATTAAAAGTCAGGACTCATATTCTAGATTCAAGTTGAATGAATCCATAAATCCAGTACTTGAAATGGTTCCTTAAAAGGAAAAATGGGAGCCTAAGATCCATAATGATTGTTATTCAGGTTGATAGCAATGGCTTATTAGATAAGTTTTGGTAAAGATATTAGGGGTTATTTCCACCAACCATTATTATTGGTTAGATATTATTTAAAAATGAACCATGTCCCTTAAGAGCATTAAGAAAGCAATTTCTCTAATTAGATTAGAGACTCAAGTACTTTACATTGTTTTATTTTCAATTGTTGTTTGGATTCAGACCAATCAAATTACCGAAGCGAAAAGAATAAATGGTCAATTCGAATCTTTGGCCGATCAATTAAAGGAAGTCAACTTGGAATTGCACGCAGTGAGTAAAAAGTTAGACTTACTTTCCAATGATTCAATTCAAAAATCAGATCCAAAGATTGATAGCATATTGCTCGATTTCAAACAAGATATTTTAAAGGAAATAACTCTGTTAAAAGGTGATCTTCTAAAAGGCGATGAGAGCCCTTCAATGGGTGGAAGGCTGGCCAAGATTGACAGAGATTTGATAACCATTATTACAAAACTTGACCAATTTTCCGAAGATTCCTTACAAACTTTAGCCCTTCCAATAGACAGTTTACTTCTGGATTACAAGGAATATGTTCATTATGAGTTCAAACAGCTGAAAGAAGAAATAGCAAATGATACAATTGGAACAGTCTATGTATCTGGAGATTTAATATCGGAATTTATTCAAAAGGAAAAAGCAGGATTCGGATTTTACATAATTAGAATTTTATTAATATTTGGGCTCCTACTAATGGGGGTAGGGCTCATATCAAAGGAAAAGGGGGAAAAAATAATAGCTTCCGGAGTAGCCTCAATAGCTTTGTCAATAGGATTAAGTATTGGTTTTGAGACTGAATTTAGCCTTGACCCCGAGTTTAATTTTGAATTCAACAAATGTGATTGTTCAGGAACGAAAGAGAATATTCGCATAGATAGTGTTGGACCGTTCAAATCAGGCACTATAATACTGGAAAATGAAGGTTTGGTCAAGTTGAAAAACATCAAAGAAAATTTTTCCCAACCCAATAGGAGGTTTTCAGAGATTAGTATTTATGGAGGGGTGGACCGAAGACAGCTGAAGGGGAAAACCTTTCAATCTTATGGAGATAACCTGTCTTTGGCCCAAGCAAGGGCAAATTATATCAAGGATTATCTTTTGGATAGTGTTTTGGTTTCAGAAAAGGGTATACTATTTAATATCGGAGTCAATGGTGATAACACCAATACACTTGGATATGACTCAATCTCTTCGGCCACTAGTAGGATGGTAAAAATTGTTGGGAGATATGTTGAAATAGAAACGAACAGTACCAATTAGTTTTTGAATGGAATAATTCAAAATTCAGAGGCTTTTTTCCAATGTTATGCTTTTTTGAGCCGAATACAGGCATTAATCAACTCATATTTTTATTATTTTTGAGCCGAATAAGATTATTAATCGGCTCATGAAATACAATTGGCAACAAAACGATTGGCCCAATTTTCAATATCAGACCAATGATATTGAACACATACTGTTTGATTTTGCCCAGAGAACAGGACGTATCAGCGGTGTATTGGAGGGACTTTCGGAAACTGAGCAGACCGAAGCGATGATTAACCTAATGGTTGCCGAAGCTATTAAGACCTCAGAGATCGAAGGTGAATATTTGAGTCGAAATGATGTAATGTCCTCCATCAAACGAAACTTGGGCATACAACAAGATGCTCCCTTGACCAAGGACAAAAGAGCTGAAGGTGTGGCAGAGCTTATGTTGGCCGTCCGGAAGAATTTTAATAAGGCCCTTAGTGAAAAGGAGTTGTTGGATTGGCATTCCATGTTGATGAAGGGCAATACATATGTTCAGGTAGGCCAATGGCGTACCCATGAAGAACCGATGCAAATTGTATCCGGGGCTATGGGTAGGGAGGTGGTCCATTTTCAGGCACCACCATCCGAAAGAATACCGTCAGAGATGAAAGCTTTCATCACATGGTTCAATAGAGCAAAGGATAACATAAAGAAGCCAATAATAAGGGCCGCAGTTGCCCATTTATATTTTGAATCCATACACCCGTTTGAGGATGGCAATGGTAGGATAGGTCGTGCAATAGCGGAAAAAGCTTTGTCCCAAAGTATCAATCGCCCTGTACTTTTTAGCTTATCCAAGTCCATTGAGGGCAACAAGAATGCCTATTATGATGCTTTGAAAAAAGCGCAGCACTCCAATGAAATTACCGAGTGGGTCAATTATTTTGCCCAGACCGTTCTCGAGGCGCAAATAGATGCCGAACAAGAAATCGAATTCACTTTAAAAAAGACCAAGTTCTTTGATCAGCATAAGGATAGACTCAATGATCGTCAAGAGAAAGTTGTTCGTCGGATGTTGGATGAAGGCCATAAGGGTTTCGAAGGTGGGATGAACGCACGTAAATATGTTTCATTGACAGGTACATCCAAGGCCACGGCCACTAGGGATTTACAGGATTTGGTCGAGAAGGGAGTCTTTGTCCCAATAGGTGGCGGAAGGAGTACAAGATATGAAATCAAGCTTTAGTGGTAATAGCTATGATTTAATCTGATAATTTTACTAAAATGGTTTCGCCATTAGAGAAGACCCGTCAATTGAGTACAAAACAAAAGGTCATCAAATAAAAGTAAGGACTCCTAGAACTTACTATAGCTTATTCTTTTAGTTTGATTCTTTTCGCTTCAATGTCATATTCGTAATGGACAATGTTTTCATTCAAAATCAATTGGATAGTTTCCTCTATTACTTCAAAAGGGACCACAAACCATTCTCTTGGATTTAGTCTTTGTCCCTTTTCATTGAAAAGATCAATGTTCAAACAAGCATTTGCGAAAAATCGATGTAATAGATGCTCTAATTTGTCTGCATTCCTATTATAGACCTTATAGGTCGCTATTTTTTTTACGTCCGCAAATAAATAGGTCGCTTCATTCTTGGCATTCTTAATTCTGTCATCAACGGAAATACTCGAAAATCCAATTTTGTATAAATCCTTTATATCCGCTAGTTCCTTTTTAGTTGATTTTGTTTTTAAAACGTAAATCCACCCAGATTGTACGTCTTCTTCTTTTACGAGCCCTGAATTAACGAATAGGTCTTGTTCAATGCTGTCATAGGTATTGGTGATCAACTTACCGTCTTTTTGAATTTGTTTCCCTAGAGAACGGAAAAGCATATTACTGTATGTTCCGTTCTCGAAAACCGTTCTTGTTCGACCTTCAATTCTTACCCTATTTCCAGAATCAAGGTCAAATTCATCTTTTTTCAAATTCGCAGATTCTAAATACAGAAGGATACCATTCATTAGATAGAAATTGCCAACGTGTAGATTCTTTTCAATATTGGTAAATGGCTTGATCGTTCGTTTTCCTTCCTTTATTTCCTTGTGAACCTGGTAAAATAGCTGCTCATATTTCTCAAAGTCCTTTTCCTTTATTGGTTTTCTTTGAGCCACAAAATCAGATTCTGCCCGATCTTCTGGTTTGGGCGTGTGCTTGAATTTGAAAATATCCAAATCATTGTCAGCATCCAGCAAACCGAGTTCATCATCTTCACTCAAAATATCATCAATGGATTTTTTTTCCGTTTCCACATGCCCTAAAAGACTGTGTCTATCATAAGGTTTCAGCACTTTTTTTTGCTCCTCGTTTTCTTTAAAGTTTTTAAGTTTTGCCAACAAACCATATTCTGACATACTGGATTTATTTGGCTCCCTGCCGTTTTTGTCAATAAATGCATTTATTTCTTCAAAAGAATCGATTAGTCTATCCTCATCCGTTTTTACAGTTGATGTTTTGACTTTGGATTCTAACAATCCAAATTCATCATCATTGAAAATGTCATCTATTGTCAGTTTCTTTTTAGCCATTTTCAAGTGCTTTTTTACGTTTCAACTCCCTTAAAAACACTATGGCTTCTGCCATTCGTTTTTCCTTGTGGTCAAATGCTTGAATACTTGGCTGCTCACCTTTATTGTTCTTTACCCATTCTTTGATTTTTGGCCACAACAGAATGGCCTCTTCTTCGGTCATTTCAATTTTGGTGGATTGAATATGCTCGTCAATTAGTTTCAAAACTTGGGTGGTAACTGACTTTGATAAAATTTCAAATGCTTTTTGGAAAGGATTCACTTGGTCAATCAAGTCGATATGAATATCATCTATGTTTACAAAACTTCCGGCCATTCTGATGAATTTCTTATTGCCTTGTTCCTCGATGGTACTGTTCTTGATTACAGAATCTACTACAACATGTTGTCTCACCGCTTCCACATCTTCTTCGTCCAAATCAGGATAAACTTCTCGAATGATTTTGGGAATTAGAACCGTATTGATGACCTCTGGTTCAATATTCCCTGGCATTGCCCGGAGCATTTGTGGGTCCTGTAAAATCTTTGCCTTCAAATCATTCAAGTCCGTATCAATGATGTCTTTGGCCCTTTGTGAAGTTGGTAATTTGAAACCTCTTATTTTGATAGTTTTATCGTCCTCATCTTCATCCTCATCATCGTCATCCTTTTTGATTTTAAACTTAAAGTTTGGCGCTAAAACTTGCTCCATCAGCAATGAAGCTGTAATGGCTTTCAACATATTGTTTACGGACAATTTCACTTCTTCATCTTCTGCGTCAGGTTGAGCAATGAGGTTGGTAAATTGGGCATGTGTTTTATTATTGCTATCTCTTGTAGCTCTACCGATTATCTGAATAATTTCGGTCAATGAACCTCTGTAACCTATGGTTAAAGCGTGTTGGCAATAAGGCCAATCAAAGCCTTCTTTGGCCATTCCCAATGCAATAATGATATCGATGTCATCTGCCGATTTTACATTTCGGAGATACGCACTTATTTTATCTCTAGACTTTGGATTGTCATTTACCAAATCGGCAACTTTTAAAATCTTGCCTGTTTTATGGCTTTTAATGTGTAAAACCCCTGTTTTTTCATCCTGATATTCCAACTCGCCCAACACATCAATAATATGATTGACTTCCTCATATTTTTCTTTGGATGATTCGGCTGAGTTTACACTTGGAATATGAATGATGGTTTTTTGATTTTCATCCAATATCTCCGCCAAAGCGGACATTTCTTTTTCAGGATGTTTCTTGAAATATTTTCCTGTGTAAAAATGGTACCCGATACCCAAAGATTTTAGAAACTCGTAACCGTTCAATTGATGGTAATAGGTGTAAGTCACTTTGGTGAATTTGGCCTCATCTTCCGGCATTAAAACTGGAACACTATCGCCACGAAAATAAGAACCTGTCATAGCCACAATATGAGCATTTGAGTTTGCCATAATGCTTTTTAAAACTTGACCTAGAATATTGTCGCCTTCGGCTGAAACGTGATGGAATTCATCAATTGCGATCAAAGTATCGTTTAATTTCTTTACATCCAATCCGTCAAATGCAAAACGTAAGGTAGCATGGGTACAGATCAAAATTTGTTCGTCGGATTCCAAAAAGTTCAAGAATGCCGTTACTTTACTTTTCTCTTCGCCAGGCGTACAGAGATTGTATTTTGGGTTGGGATTCCAATCTGCGAAAAAGCCATATTTTTTTAGTTCGGTTGTACCAAAAGATGCTCCAATGGACTTTTCGGGTACGGCGACAATTACTTTCTTAATGCCCTGGTGTTTTAGCTTGTCCAAAGCAATAAACATCAATGCCCTTGATTTACCTGACGCAGGCGGTGCTTTCAATAATAAATATTGTGCAGTTCGTCCTTCATATGCCTTTTCTTGCATTTCCCGCATTCCTAAAGCATTGGTGCTTTTGCTTTTCCCCGTTTGCTCGTATTCTACGTGTACTAAATTTGGCATGTCTTATTTTTTGAAGGTCCTTTTTCTTGTTTTCTTTTCCTTGGCAAAAAGCGAATCCTTTTTTAGCATTTCCTCATACTGCTTGAACAAATACTCCAGACGCTCGGTATCGTTTTTAAAAGGTTGCAAACGGTAACATTGCTCAATGGCAGTATCGAGTGCCTGATGGGCTTGTAGCAAACCTTTGGGCATTGTAGTTGGATTGTACAACTGAGCCATGGTTTTACTTGGGTGTTTGGCTCGTTCATCAAGAATATCAAACACATATTGATTTAGGTTTTCCTTTTGTTTGCTGCTTATGTCCGGGAATGGGAAGGTATTGTAACAAAGTTTTGCGGAATAGCGATAATCTGTTTTTAATTTACCACCCACATTTCTAACCCAAACCATATGCATTCGGGAGGTTATCACAGCAAACAGCCAAGGTTCGGCATTATAAACGGCCATTGCAGAGTCCGCGATAATTGTTTCTGAAGTGAATATGCCAATCGGAATATAGTCTCTGTTTTCTGATGAATGGCGTGGTATCAGTATAGAATCCGTATCTAAATGTGATGAAAAGTAAAAATGATTAGGTGTTTTGGCTTTATCACGTGTGCTAACCTCGGTACTGTTTAATCTATGAATCTCAACTTTATCTAACCGATTTTTGATTTCAAAAACTTTAGTTGCTTCATCCAAATCTTCATCATCTATAAATAAACAAAACCTTTGTTTCCCTCTTATAAATTCAGAAGAACCAATAAATTCTTTTATCCAATAATTTTTGACATAACTATTCTTTAAAATTTCATCTTTTTCCTCTTCGGATAGTATTAGGTTTCCTCCATCATTAGGCATGTTACCATATCTCATTTCAGGAAACTTTGACAAAGGGTTACTAACTCCTTTTACTACAATATTCGGAGCATCTACTAAATAAGGATTAATGTTTTTGACTTCTTGTTTAAATTTATCTCTAAACAGATATTTAGGTTGGTTTGATACGTTTCTTAATCCTAAAATTATTACTGTAACTCCTGCATTGCCCTTGGCATTGTTTACCCATTTGAATGATTGGTACGCAAAATCGATTTCTATTTTATCCGAAAGAATTCTACTCCAGGTTAATGCTACTTGGTCACCTTGACAAACGGAATTTGTAGAAACAAAAGCACATTTTCCATTCATTCCTTTGATATAATTTGCACCTTTATAAAACCAAGCTGCGATGTAATCTAAGCTTTTATAATCCTTTGAAAAGACAAATTTCAAATCATCTTTTTGGTCTTTATCTTGATTTCGGCTTCCCAAATAGGGCGGATTACCAATTACATACACTTCATCCTTCCCGGAAATAGGGCATACCTCATTCCAATTTCTTCTTGTAGCATTTCCTTGTTGGATTTGTCCGGCTTCCTTTAAGGGTAGAATAGGTTTTGATTTACCATAATCAAAAAGCATTTCCTCAAAAACACGGTTCATTTGGTGTTCTGCCAACCAAAGTGACAGAATCGCCATTTCGTGGGCAAAATCGTCTATCTCTATCCCGTAGAATTGAGAGAGTTGGACGGAAGTCCATTTAAAAGTTGGGGTTGCTTCTAAATCAGTGATTTTTTGTAAAATCTTAATTTCCAATAAACGGATTTCCTTATAGGTAATAATCAAGAAATTACCACTGCCACAAGCTGGGTCAAAGAATTTGATCTTAGAAATTCGCTTTATGAGTTTTTGAAGTTGTTTTGCTGTGGAGGCATTTTCAAATTCCTCATACATTTCATCTAAAAACAAAGGCTTTATCAGCTTTTTGATGTTTTCTACTGAGGTGTAGTGCATTCCCAAGTCACTACGGTAGTCTTTGTCTACAACGGCTTGTATCATTGAGCCAAAAATGTCTGGATTGATATCTTTCCATTGTAACTCACCTAACTCAATAAGCGTTTTTCTCGCTTTTGAAGTGAATTTTGGTGACTTGATTTTTTGCCCGAACAAACCACCGTTCACATATTCGAATTTTTTTAGATAATCAGGTAGATGTTTAACATCTTCGGTATTCAACCTATCAAATAAATCATTAAGAAAGCTGTGAGTATCACTTCCATTTTCTGCTGTATGTTGTGCCAATGTATCAGTGAAAATACTTTCTTCTTTGAAGATTTCAGTGTCTTCGGCAAAAAAACAGAACAACAATCGTGATAAGAAAATATTGAGGTGATGAATGCTTTCTTTTGAATTGTAAATAGTTGGGTTCCCCTCAATCAATACATCGTATAAGGAAGCCATTTTGTAAGAAGCATTTCTGTCGGCTTCGTTGTCGTTACTCGCATTGTATACTTCACTACCAGCCAATGGTAAAAAGAAGTCGAAGTAATTCGGTAATTCTTTTATTGTGACATCTAAGTTTTTGCCTTTTAGAAGGTCTTTGGCAACGATTTGTTTATGGTCGGTAAGAATGACAAACCTTGGTTTGTGTTTTAAGATTCGTTCTTCTTTTGAAATGGAATCAATACTGCTGAGTAGTTTTCCTGTGGCTTCAACTTTAAAGAAGATTTTCTTTTTGTACAATATTTCACCATCTACCTTTGAGAGGTTATAATCTCCTTTTTTTAGTCGGGTTACAGAGGTTTTGGAAATGCCATAAGCAACCAAAAGGTCAAAGACAAAATTCTCTTTCGAGAAGTTGTCGATGAGATTCTGAACGTTATGTTGTATTTCGGTCGTATTCATTTGTTGGTTTGTTCAGGTTTATTGGAAACTAGCAATTCTTTGATGTCCACATTCAGAATTTCCGCAATCTTATATAGATTATCTATACTGGGCTGTCTTTTATTCCGGGCATAGGAATGAACCATATTGTAGCTTTTTCCCAATTGCTCAGCCAACCAAATTTGCTTAATTCCTTTCCTGTCTAAAACCTCTTTAATTCGGTTCATTTTGAATTATTTTATTCGGTTAACTAATGTAGGAAAGATTTTAGGCATACTCACAGAATGAGTATAAAAACTATCATTCCGTTTAGGTTTTGGTACTAGGGAGAAAGCTCTTTTGGTTTTGATTTTGGATTTTTCAAGTTCCTTAATGGAATGAAAGGGAGGAAAGCAAGCGTATCCATTGTGGCCAGTGATTTATTTGTTTACCCAAGTTTGTTAACTCAACTGTTTATGATTTGCTATTCGATCTCCAATTCCGAAAATATCACATAGTAGTCTTTGACCAATAGATCCTTTTCCTCAAGCTTATGGTCAAATACAATTATCTTGTCGTTTTTGACCAACCATATTTCATACGAGTCCTTTTTATCCTTCCCAAATTCATATTCCTCCCTGGTAATAATAAAAGAATCATTTGAAAAAGTTTTGACTTCTACATAAATATATTTGTTCCCATTGTCAGGGCTGTACCGTATATCATAGTGCAGCCCTTCATCTTCCCTTGCCTTATAGTGAACAAATTCTTTATTGTATTTATCACATAAATGTCGATATACTTTTTCCTCTGAACTTTTTCCTATCTGTGAATTGGACCCATTGAAGCTACTTTTTGGATTATATAATTCCTTTCTGTTTTTGTAGCCGGACAATTTCTTTGTTTGAAAACTGCTGATTCTGTGCTCCGTCAATGGTTTATCTTGAGTGGATGAATGGTCAGGTTTTAAGGGGATCATTGATTTGGTATCTGTAGCTGATAAATCCCTTTTGAAAGATTCGATGTCAATATCAAAGAAAAGTAAACTTTCAAGGCTTTTTGAACTCCCCAACAATTCTATTTCGGTTTCCGTTAAACAAGATTTGTTCTTTTCATAAATTAAATCAATGTCCTTAAAACCTTTAGGGTCAATCATTGTAACTTCCTTAAACTCTTTCGCCATAAATGCATTAAAATACACTTTAGGATCAACGGTGAAAACTAATTTATTTTCAAGGGCAACCTCTTTAACATAACTGTCCAAATTAATTTCAAAGTCATGCAACCTTTGTAGAAAGGATTCTCTCAAATCCCTAGTTCCGGAAGAACTGTGCAATGATTGCTTAAAGTGAAGGAACTTGCCAATAAAATGATTGGTAAGGGTATTGAGATGATGATGATACAAATCAATGGTGTTAACGCTGTATGCATTAAAATCCACAATTGTAATCTCTAGATTGGAAAATAGATCTGCTAGGTAAGGAATATTCCTTTCATTGTTTAAAACACTGTAATCAGGCAAGTGTGAAGACAGTGACAAATTCAAATCCTTGTTTATTTGTGTGATCTCAACAGTGTTGTCCACATTGAAATCTAAATCAAGTCCTTTGATCCTATAAATGGTGGTCCAAAATGCAATGATGGAACTTGAAAATCCCAAAATGTGCATGGTTTCATCAAGTAGGTCTTCCCCAAAATTAACTCTTGAGATATGCCTGACATCCTCTAAGTCGGTGGATAGTAATGCCCTAAAATCGCTTTTATGGCCGGAGACATCAAAGACATGGGATAGAATATCCGTAATGGCATCCTTAAATTCAGGATGCTTTTTGAAATGACCCAAACCATCTGATTTTGGTAATTTTAAATAATAACCAGAATCTTCCAAGAAGATAAACTCATAATTGTCCAGTATGAATTGTTTGTTTCCAACCCTGGTTATTACTTCATTGCATACATTGATCACTAGCTGTTGTAATTTGGACGCCTCTTTCCTTTTAGCAGCTTCGTTGTCCAATGCATTTATTCTATGAATCACTATGTAGGGGAACAACTCAACCAGATAGTCATGTACTAATTTGGTAATAAGGTCATCTTTTTTAAAATCATCCAATTCAATGACAATGGTGGATAAATCATTGATGCCAAAAAACTCAATTGCTTTTTTGCCACCGGATCTTTTAGGAAAATTAAAAATCGGGAATTGGGAACGCAGTTTATTGGGTAATTTTACTTTGTCACTAAAGTAAATCTCGTCTTGGTTGTAGAGCTTTAGGCCTTCATGGTCTCTAGCAAATAACTTAAGTTCTTTCTTTAATGATTCATCATTTTCTTCATAATGTAAATATGCTCTTCTATAATAGGTCGATGAATTCCTTCCATTATGATGAATGATATTGATTTTTTCAAGAATTTCATGGACACGTTCAATGGTTAACTCATTAAAATCCAAACAAGCCCCTAATAACCTCAACACTATATCAATTTCCTTTCGCTTTATATGGTACTTTTTAAATAGATGGCTGGAATAATCTATTTCAATCTTGTTGATGGTTTTAAAAGTACTATCCAGTAAATGATTTCGGAAGTTATAAAATGTTTCTTCGACTTTCTCAGCCAAATAACTTTTGTAGTCTAATCTTGATTGATTCGTACGAAACAAAAACCTGACAACTTCACCATGCTTCTTTTCTATTTGGTTCAAATTATTCAACAATGTTCCATCCTTAATGGTCCATAATAAAAATTGCTCAGCGGTTAAAGTTTTAAGAATTGACTCCCTATCTTCAAAATCCAAGACAAGCACCGAAGCTGATGTTGGGACATAGCCAACTACTCTTCTCACATATTTATGATAAGGGTCTGTAATGGCGAGTTGTTTGTACTTAACAAATCTATTGACCCCTAACCATGAAAGAAAAATTTCCAAATTCTCCATGGAACCATCAGAAAGGCCCAATACAGTCGGTGAAGCTAATTGGCGCCTTTCTTTGTAGATGTCTTCAAATATGTCCAAACAGGTTTGGCCAATTGTATAAGAATCCGAAAAAAAAAGGTCAGATGCATTTGCAAGCTCGTTGTTCAAATCAATTAAGGGAACCTCAGCGATACCGATGGAATTGACATTAGTCTCTGGATTAAAATTGTTGAACAGGGCAGATAGCATCTTTTTTACTGCAACAGTCATCTCTTCGGGATGGGTGGAAATATATTGATTGGTATTATTTACAATTTTTCTGGAAAGCGGAATAAATTCATATGCATGGACATTGGCAATGCTTTTTAAGTGGTTCTGTAAAGTTCTGGCCCTATCCCTTTTTGTATCCTCTTTGATTCCAAATACTCTGACCAATTCATCAAAAAGCATCGGATGTAAAACATCAATCAGACAAAAATCTGGGATTTCCAATTCGTCATTCAAGTGGGTGAATATTTCGTTCCTCTTGTCAATGATCTTGCTGGCACCATTCAATAAAATGTTGAAGTTATCTGAAAGCCCATCTTCCTTATTTTTTAGAATCAAATACTGGATGAGTTTCGCCCTTACAGGAATATCAGTTATGGATTCACTCCATTTATCAATTAAATCAACAAAATGAGTATAGGCATTGTATCTTGGTTTTAGCTTGGAATCATTAAAATCGACCCCTGTTACCAACGGTTTTATGTGGCTTTTAAATATATTTCCTCCATTGCCAAGTTGTATTAATTTTCCAAACTCATCATTTAAACAAACTGCTTCTGTCAGTGGAAGGTAATAGTTACCTGCACAAGGAATGATTTTTTCATTTTGTAATATTTCATCCAACTTTTGATAAAAACCAAGCTCTTGAAGGTTTTCATTTTCAGTTTTGTACTGCAATAACTTGTAAGCGGTCCAATCAACTTGTTCATCTGTTTTAAACAAGGCCATCTTACACATTAAGTGCGTTAGTCTTTCAACCACATATCTGTTCTTTTCGGAATTTTCCAAATGCTTTCTGTTTTGATCTAAATCAAAGGTGGCATGGATGATATAGGGGAAAGTTAAATTAATACTTGTGGCAAAAAAGGAATAGAGCCTATAACTGGTTTTAGGATCATTTCTTGGTACGGCAATACGTATTTGGTAGTTCTCCACAACTTCTTGGTCGTTTTGAAATTCGTCAGGTAAAACACCTTCATCATGGAAAATATCCCAAGCTTCCCCATTGCTTGTAATTTGCTGAATACTACCTTTTTTTAAGTCTTCCGAATTTCTTTCAATGTGGATATCCTTTTTATGGTCAAAACCTTCGAAGGTTATGCTCTTTATGTGATGTAAAAACAGAATCGTCTCTGGGGTAATGGCATTTATTTGTTCAATTATACTTTGTAGAAAGCGTTTTTTAAAGCCTAATTCTATTACAGTGGCATACTCCTGGTATCTTTCTGTTTCAGTGATCTCGGGAACGGCCAACATGGGTATAGGGAAGGTGGAGTCGGAAAATTTATATTTAGTTCTGATTTCATTGCTAATAGCCTCGTCAAACATGCTGGAGAACATTCTTTCTCGTTGTAAATCCGAATAGGATACTTTGAACCTGTTGCTGAATATGGCAATTTCGTTCGACCAATTTAGAATTGAACGAAATCCTAAGCCTTTGTTTCCAATATATTGGGTTTTATCAATTTTGGAAGATAAATTGCTTGTTGCCAAAGATCGATAACCCTCACTTGAAAATGGGACTCCTTTATTGGCTATGGATAGAATGCAATTTTCTGTATCTATTTTAATGAAAACACTGTCCGATTTTTGATCGTCGCAATTCTGGAGGAGCTCTAAAATTTGCCGTCCGTTATATCCCTTTGTCGTTGCAACCTCTCCATTATAGGCTGCCACCATTTCATGATAATCCCTTTTAAAAAGGTCTACTTTACCTTCCCTTAATTTTATTACAAATTCTTTCATGTGCATAGATTCCAAGCTTTTAAAACAGAATACGACTTGTCAAAACTATTCTTGTTCCAAACCGTCTTGTGGATTTTGTTGTAAGGTTTTACTTTATAAAGGGGGGATATAAATATACTTTCTTTTATCAAATGACCATCTATCTCCAAAAGGATAAGAAATGACTTTTTTAATGACTGACCTAGCTGGTAATTATTGGGTTGTGGGGGACTTTACTTTCCTGTGATAATTATTATCTAATCAATATTCCCGAAAGTTAAGCTCGCATAATTTTCTTGGACAAGGGACGGCATAAAGCCGTTTCGAGGGTCACTATTTATTCCGTTTCCTTGCCACTCCAAAATTTTGTCTTCCGCTTGGTCTACGCTCAAATATTGTTTAATAAAAATCCAAAAATCATGGAAGCACAAACAAAACAAAGAGCGACACGAAAAAGAAATGCGAAGCAATCTTCAAAACCAAAGCGACCCACACCGCAGAAGGAACAGAATTCCGTTCCACAGATCCAGATCTTGGAAATCGGTTCGGTTTCACCGGATCCGGTTCAGCCCCGAAAAACCTTTGATGCGCAAAGCTTGGAACATTTGGCACATAGCATTACTGAACATGGGGTATTACAGCCCATCACGGTCCGCAAATCCGATGATGGCTATATCATCGTCATGGGTGAACGGAGGTATCGGGCCAGTAAATTGGCAGGGTTGACCACTATCCCGGCCATGGTGAGGGACTATGTGGATACGGAAGTTCTGGAAGTGCAGATCATTGAGAACCTGCAACGCAAGGATGTGGAACCCACAGAGGAGGCCGAGGCCATCCAGTTTCTGTTGGACCGTTACGAACCCGGTGAGATTGCAAAGCGTTTGGGGCGTTCCGAGAACTATGTCCGCCAGCGCATTAAATTGGCCGGATTGATAGAGGGATTCAAGGCCTTTGTCCGTACTGGGGAGATGACCATCTCCCTTGCGGTGGCAGTGGCACTTTTTGAGCCTGATGAGCAGCAGATGATGTTGGACAGTCTGGAAGGGGATTTTCAGGGACATCGGATCAAACGGATGATAGAGAGCCGGACCTATGATTTGACCAAAGCCTGTTTTGATGTGACCGACAAGACCTTAGTGACCAAGGCAGGGGCATGTACTCTGTGTCCCTTCAATGCCGCAAACCAAGGGAACCTGTTCGGGGAAGGCAAGATGATCTGTACCCGGACATCCTGTTTTGAGAACAAAAAGACCAAAACCTTTATGCAACTCCTGAAAAGAGTAAAAAAAGAGGGATTGAAACTGGTACCCAACATCAGCAAATATTGGGTGGACGAGGAGCGGAACCAATGGGTCATGGCCCAAATGGAAAAAGAAGGTCTTGAGGTGCATTTGACCAATGAACTGGATATTTTAAAGCAGCCAATTGAGCCTACCTTGGAAAACATTAAAGAGGAGCACCGACACTATGAATACACAGAGGAAGAATTGGCTGAATTCCTTTCAGAGGCTTTAGAATCCTTTACTGAGAAAAAGGAGGCATGGGATAATGCCATCGATCATGGGTTTGAAAAGGGTATTCTATTGGAAACGGATACCTACTTGACACAGGCCATTTTTGTAAGGGTCAGGGAAGAAACCAATCAGGGAAGTTCAGGTGCCAAGTCCTTGGAGAAACGAAAGATGTCCGAGTGTACCCCAGGGGAACAAATCATCAAGATCAATGCTCGGGAAATGCGGAAAAAGCAGATTGAGAACAACAACCAGTTCAAGGAAGTCGTGGATATGGTCCGAGATACCGATTATATCAATCGTAAAAAACCGTTGTCCACGGACGAAATGGTGGCCATTTCCATCTCATTGTTCGAGAATAACATCGGATTTTATAGTCAAAGGGAACATTTTAAGGACTTCTTTGGGGATGATTCAAGGTTATCTCATGAAGAACTGGTGGCCCGGTTCAAAGAAAACTTCAAGAAAGAGACGTTGTACAAATTGCTCCGGTTCCTGTTGACCCGTCAGGTGCACCTCGGGGAGAGCAATCATACCAATGACTTGACCAACCGATCCTTTTATGTCGCAATGCAATCCTTCTACAATGATAAGATCTCGGTCATTGACGAAACCTATGCCGAAAGTCGGCAAAAGCGAGAAGCACGGATCAAGGAAAGGGTTACGGTCTTGGAACAGCAGGCCAAGGCGATTGAGGATTAGACGGTAGTATTGGAGGAGTCTGGGAACAGGCTCCTCTTTTTTTATGGTCACCCATAGGAAATGGAAACCTCTTCATAGTCCACTTTGTCAATGATTCCGGCATAGTTGGAATCCACACTTCTACTATATAGGTCCTTGGTGACTGGATAGGCTTCCAAATCCCCTTCCCAAAGATCGTCATCGATAAGATCTTGAACATCTGATTCATTGTTGCCGTTATGTAACCAAGCATCCAAGTTTTCGTCATCAATGATGACGGGTCGCCTTTTCTTTTCATTGTGGATCTCTTCAAACATAGGGGTGGCATCCTTGGTGAGGACAGCAAAGGTCCTCCGTCCATCGGCCGTGTTGGTATAGATACCCGCTAGGTATATGGGGTCACCATTCTTTCTATGGAAATAAAAGGGAACCTTAAAGTCTTTGCCCTTGACCTTCACTTTCGTATTGTGGGGCTCAAAGAAACCATCCACTGGAATGATGCACCGCTGGTTCTCCCAACAGTACCGGTACACGAAATGGTCAAAGAGCTTTTCGGATTTGGCATTGAGTCCTCCAAAGGTCTTCGGGTTCTTAAAATACTCCGTATAATTTTCCTGCTTTTCCTTAGGGGGCATGATGCCCCACATGGCAGGGAGCAGGTTGTTGGGCTCTTCTTGGCCCAAGGTCCACATCACAGGATGGCTCCAGCCGTTGGCGTGAAAATAAATGAGTTCCAGGTCGGTGTCAATATCACCGTACATGGCCTTGACGGATAGCAGTTTTTCCAGCTCCTTCCGTTCCCGGGTCTGTCTGGTCGAATAGCACATCTTGAGGTTGAATTATGCTGTATTAAGATAGTGAAAATTGTTAAAGTTTTGAAACAGCTCGTCCCTTTCCGTACATTTGGATATATTCCAAACAATAGGAAATAATCCAATATATTTTTATGAAACCCACCATTCTCCATCTCGATCTGGATACCTTCTTCGTCTCCTGTGAGCGGCTGCTGGACAGCCGTCTGACGAAGCGGCCCCTTTTGGTCGGAGGGTTGGGGGACAGAGGGGTGGTCGCGGCCTGTAGTTATGAGACCCGGCGCTTTGGGGTGCATTCAGGGATGTCCATGAAAGTGGCCCGTAGGTTGTGCCCAGAGGCCACGGTGATTAAGGGCAATGCGGGGACCTATATGAAGTTCTCGGACAATGTGACCGAGATCATCAAGGAGAGTGTCCCGGTCTTTGAAAAGGCAAGCGTGGATGAGTTTTATGCTGACCTTTCCGGTATGGACCGTTTTTTTGGCTGTTATAAGTACGCCTCGGAAATGCGGCAACGGATCTTAAGGGAAACGGGACTGCCCATTTCCTTTGGGCTTTCCCAGAACAAGGTGGTCTCCAAAGTGGCCACCGGGGAGGCCAAGCCCAACAACCAGATGAAGATCGACCTTGGACTTGAAAAGGAGTTTTTGGCGCCCCTGCACATCCGTAAACTGCCCTCGGTGGGGGAAAAGACCTATGGGCTTCTCTCCAATATGGGGGTGACCACCATACAGACCGTACAGGAACTGCCCTTGGAAATGCTCGAAAGTGCCTTTGGCCTGCATGGACGGACCATCTGGATGCGGGCCCAAGGGCTGGACAATTCCCCCTTGGTCCCATTTCATGAGCGGAAGTCCATTTCCACGGAACGGACCTATGGAAAGGATACCACCGATATGGTCAAATTGGAGACCACTTTGTTCGCCATGGCGGAGAACCTGGCCTACCAACTTCGAAGGGCCAATAAGATGACGGGTTGTGTGAGCGTCAAGATCCGATATAGTGATTTCAAGACCTATACGAAACAGAAACGGGTTCCCTATACTTCTGCGGACCATGTGTTGGTACCCTTGGTGAAGGAACTCTTTGCCTCCCTCTATGACCGTAGGATGTTGATTCGACTTGTGGGGGTCAACTACAGTCATATCGTTGGGGGACACTATCAGATAGACCTTTTTGCCGATGATGAAAAGCTGCTTAACCTCTACCAGGCCATGGACCGAGTAAGGAACCGCTTTGGGGAATCCAGTCTGATGCGGGCCTCGGCCATGGGAGCCCATAGTATAGGAAGGGGCGGAAACCCCTTTGATGGACAACCACCCATCTTATTGGCCCATAGACAGCAATAATGTACCTGAACTGCCATACATATTACTCTTTGAACTACGGGGTGCTCTCCGAAACCGAGCTTTTGGAGTTGGCCTGTTCCCATGGGGTGGAAACCTTGGCCCTGACCGACATCAACAACAGTTCGGCGGGCATGAACTTTGTTCGATTGGCCAATGAGCGGGGGATACGTCCCATTCTGGGCATCGATTTTCGGAACGGGAACGTACAGGAGTTTGTGGGACTGGCCCAAAACAATGAAGGGTTTCGTGAGATCAATGCCTTTCTATCCGAACACCTGCACAAAGGAACGCCTATTCCGACTGTGGCCCCAATTTTTGAACATGTCCATGTCATCTATCCCTTCGAGAAGATCCAAGAGGAGGAACGGACGGATTTTAGGGCCTATGAATATATTGGGGTCTCGGTGGAAGAACTCCGGAAATTGCGGTTCTCACTTTATCGCGAATTTAAGGATAGGTTGGTGTTGTTGCAGCCCGTGAGCTTTCGCAGTAAAAAGGATTTCAATACCCATCGGTTGCTTCGGGCCATAGGCTTGAACACACTGTTGAGCAAACTGCCCCAGTCCGAGGAGGCCAGACCGACCGATACCCTTCGGCCCATGGAGGAACTGAAAAAAGCCTTGGCCGATGTTCAACATATCTGGGAGAATACGCAGCGGTTGATGGATTCCTGCTCCATTGCCTTTGGGTTTGGAAGTGATAGGGTTTCCCAGAACCAGTCCCGTTTTTTGGAGTCCAAAGCATTGGATGTGGAACGGTTGCGGGAACTGGCATTGGATGGGCTGCCCAGACGCTATGCCCATCCCACGGAAAAGGTCAAGGAGCGGATGTTCCGGGAACTGCGTACCATTCAGGAACTGGACTTCGTGTCTTATTTTTTGATCAACCATGACATTGTCTCCTATGCCAAGTCCAAAGGGTATCCCTATGTGGGCAGGGGGAGCGGGGCCAACAGTCTGGTGGCCTATCTGATTGGAATCACCGATGTGGATCCCATTGAACTGGACCTGTATTTCGAACGGTTCATCAATCCCTTTCGGGCCTCGCCCCCAGATTTTGACATTGATTTTTCCACTTGGGACCGGGACGATGTCACGGCCTATATTTTTAAACGTTTTGAGCATGTGGCCCTATTGGGCACCTACAACACCTTTAAGTACCGGGCCGCTGTTCGGGAACTGGGCAAGGTGTTCGGTCTGCCCACCGAGGAAATTGATAAGCTCAGTTCAGGTCGGTACGAGCAGGGAGCCTTGGACGAACTGGCCCGGTTGGTACTGAAATACGCCACCTATATTCATGGCATGCCCAATTACATCAGTGTGCATTCCTCGGGGATCTTGATTTTGGACCGTTCCGAGCACTACTACTCAGCCACGACCCTGCCACCGAAAGGGTTCCCGACGGTACAGTTCGATATGATCATTGCCGAGGATGTGGGGCTGTTCAAGTTTGATATTTTGGGCCAACGGGGATTGGCCAAGATCAAGGAGGCGGTTGAGGTGATCAAGGGCAACCAACCCGATGCCATGCTTTGGGACATCAAGAGTGTGGAGGCGATGAAGCAGGATGCAAATATCAACCGGCTGTTGAGCCAGGGGAGGGCCATAGGGGCCTATTATGTGGAATCCCCTGCCATGCGGGGGCTGATGAAGAAACTACGGACCCATGACTATTTGGGACTGGTAGCGGCCAGTTCCGTAATCCGTCCAGGGGTGTCCTCTTCTGGAATGAAGGATGAATACATCCGTAGGGAGCGGGAACCGGAACGCCGCAAGGAGGCCAATCCCATCCTTTTGGAGATCATGCCGGAGACTCATGGGATCATGGTCTATCAAGAGGATGTGCTGAAAGTGGCCCACCTTTTTGCAGGACTTGACCTTGGGGAGGCCGATGTGCTGCGACGGGGGATGAGTGGAAAATTCCGTTCCCGAGAGGAATTTCAGGCAGTGAAACTCAAGTTTTTTGAAAACTGCAAGCAGCGAGGGCATGATGCCGCCCTGACCCAGATGGTTTGGGAACAGATTGAGAGTTTTGCTGGTTATGCCTTTGCCAAGGGACATTCCGCTTCCTATGCGGTGGAAAGCTACCAAAGCCTTTACCTAAAATGCTACTTCCCTTTGGAGTTTATGGTGGCCGTGCTCAACAATGGGGGAGGGTTCTACGATACCGAACTTTATGTGCATGAGATCAAGATGTGGGGCGGTGTCATCCATCCGCCATGTATCAACCGCAGTGACCATGTCAATACCATTTATGGAAAGCACATCTATTTGGGACTGGGACAGCTTCGGAGTCTGGAACGTTTGGTCATCCAACGCATTTTGAACGAAAGGCAACTCCATGGCAAGTTCAAGGATTTTGATGATTTCATTGATCGTGTCCCCATTGCCATTGAACAGTTGACCATCTTGGTGCGTATTGATGCCTTTCGTGACTTTGGGGTGCCCAAGAAACAAGTGCTTTGGCAGGCCGTGTTCAAGACCAAGGCCCATCGAAAGGATACGGTCCAGAAACTACTCTTTAAACCCAACCACAGGCATTTTACATTGCCAAATTTACCTTCCCATCCTATTGAGGATGCCTATGACCAAATGGAACTCTTAGGATTTCCGCTATGTGGGTATTACGAACTCATGGACGGCAAGGTAAGGAGCCGATTGACCGCCGGTGATTTTGAGGCCCATGTCAACCAAAAGATATGGATATATGGTTCCCTAGTGCATACCCGATTGAACACCACATCTAAAGGAGACACCATGCGCTTTACCACCATGCTCGATCTCGAAGGGCATTTTTTTGACTGTGTGCACTTTCCCCAAACCATGTTGTCCACACCCATTCATGGAAAGGGTATCTATCTATGCCACGGAACGGTGACCGAAGAGTTCGGTCATTTTAGTTTGGAGGTGATTTCGACCCTCAAGCAACCTTTAAAACCCGACCCAAGGCAGGTAGGTACGGGTGCACTGATGGCCAAATAATAGGGTGTGGAAGGTATTCCGATCAATACTGCCCAAAGATAAACCCGGAAAATATTTCTCGGACAAGGGACGGCATAAAACCGTTGCCGATGTCACTTTTTATTCCGTTTCCTTCCCACTCCAAAATTTTCCCTTGCGTTTGGCGGTCTGTCACTATTGTTCAATTTAAAACGCAGATCATGGAAAAACAAAACGTAGTGCAACTGGATTTTGGCTTTGACCTGGAGCCAGCGAAAACGTCAATTCCAAACCTAAGCCCCAAGTCTTTCAAAAAGGCCAAATCCGATTTTGTCCTTGACTTTATGGACCTATTGCAAAGTCCCATCATTGTGTATCCATCACAATGGCAGGATGCCGTTCCCAAAGACCTTTTAAACAATATCACCATGGCCCGGATGTTGACCCAGATGCGTGGGGAACAGATGGCCTCCTTGACAGAGGTAGTGGCCTACATGATGCCCAGGACCTTCGAATCTCCCATGCCCAGTGAATGGGTGAACATCTATACCTGGTGTGGGATGCAGTATGCCAAGACCTTTAAGAAGGATGCACAAATCGAGGCCATGGAGGAAGTGGCTCCCAAACAACTGTCCGAATATGAGATGGGTCTTTTGAAAAGGTTAAGGGTCTGGATCTATGAGAAACGGAGACAAGCCTTAAAGGACAGTATGAAAACTTCAATGCCCAAGTTGGGCGGATCTTCCACTAACGATCAACGAGAGCTGTTCCAGAAAGACTAAAAAGAAACCAAGTTCTAGGATTACTGACCCATTACTATCACAATAGTTGATGTATTGTCATTTGGCCAATATGGAAGTCGTCCAAACGGATTTTTGGTGCGTCCTTCCTTTGCAAACCCTTCTTGGGGCTTTGCCGGGAAAGGACGCAAATCCGTCCGTCCGCCCATCAAATTTTAAGGGGTCCATAATAAAAGAAGCCCTGGTTGTTTTTCGGGGCATCGAAAAACAGGGCAGTGCCCAAGGACTTCCAATCAGGACACCATCGCCCTCGGTCGCTTAACTTCCCGTACACTCCCTTGCCAATGGGTCGGATGGAATTCCTAAGGCCCTCATAGAACCTGTCAAGGCCAAGACAGGTTTTGTCCACAAATAGGGTTTCCACTTCCTTGAAAATCCTAGGATTTTGCTACGTCGCGGAGCCTCCCGATTTCCGTCCAAAAGCCTTGACAGAACCCCCTTCTTTTATTGTGCTACGCACGTAAGAAGCAAACAAACGCCCCTTAAAATTTGGGAAACAATGACCAAAAAAATAGAGGGGGAATTTTAACCCTGTTTGCCAATCTATCCAATAAAGGAAGACGGCAGGCTTTTAAAACTTTTTATCATGAGTACATTGAGAAACAAAGTGCAACTTATCGGAAACGTGGGGCAGGATCCCACCATCACAGACCTTGACAAAGGCAAACGTGTGGCACGGTTCACTATGGCCACCAATGAACATTACAAGAACTCCGAAGGGGAACGGGTGACCAACACCGAATGGCACACGATTATCGCATGGGGGAAACTGGCCGACATCATCGAAGGTTTTGTGACCAAGGGCAAGGAAGTTGCCATCGAAGGGAAATTGACCTCCCGATCCTATGAGGACAAAGAGGGCAATAAAAAGTATGTGACCGAAGTGGTGGCCAGTGAAATCCTATTGTTGGGCGGTAACAACGATTGATGGAATAGGGGTGTCCAACTATTGGGCATCCCTTTCTTTTTTCATCTTTAAAACATATGAAATGGAACACCGTGTCAATGAAATACAGATCAGTTATAGGGAAAAGCTCAGCACGCTGAAATCCCTTTCCGTGACCAATTCCAACGAGGTGGCGAATCTATTGTTCCAAAATTGGGACAACAAGACCATAGGCCTGCATGAAACCTTTAAAATCGTGCTGCTCAACCAGTCCAACAAGGTAAAGGGCATTTACCCCTTATCCCATGGAGGCATCACGGGAACCTTGGTAGATCTGCGCATCCTTTTTGCCATTACGCTAAAGACCCTATCCGTGGGGATCATACTCGCCCATAACCATCCTTCTGGACAACTCAAGGCCAGTTATCAGGACAAACAATTGACCCAAAAGATCAAAGAGGCGGCGCAGCTTTTTGATGTCAAGATTTTGGATCATATCATCCTTGCCCCTGATGGACGATACTACAGTTTTGCAGATAATGGAATCTTATAATCCAATGTTCATGGAAGCGAATATGGAAATGACCGATCTTGAAATGGGGTCGGAACTGCAACAAAATCTTGGGGATTATCCCGATGGATTTGATCCTAGTCTTTACGATTTGTGAACAATGAATATCCTAAGCATTGAATTATGGTCTATTTGAATTTTACAAACCTTGATAGCGAAACCCAGGAACGTTTGCTTTCCGATTCCAAAGAAGATGTGGAAAGTCGTTCCGGGACCGAATTGCGCCAATTTGCAAAAATCCATGATAAGGACTATGAAGCCCTCTTGGAAGATGAAGCGATGCGAAATCTATACAATTATGATTTTGTATTCAATATGTGAACCTTAATACACACCATCGAAGCCCATCCATTATGATGGGCTTTTTTTATGTTCAACGTATTAAATTCCATAAATTTAGGGTATTGGTAAACACCATAATTTGAGTGCGGCAATCCATTTGATCTGCCCCGGCAGACAGGTTTGACTTTCCCTAAGTCCGTACCCATCAATTTGACATGTACATAAAAAGGCAACCGGCCTAGGCCAAGTTGTTCGAGTTTTTGGTCCCGCATCGCGGGACTAAGGAGAAGCAAGAGGGTAACAGGCTGACGCCATGTTACAGGTTTGCGGTTTTTGTCAAAACATTGATTTATAGCTGATTGTATAATTTTTGCAACTAATTTTTGGGGAGTTGCTGTGCATTTTTCACGGAAAAACACCGCCAGCCCCCTAAAACTGGCAAATTTTTCACGGAAAAATGGATAAAGGATATGAAAAGGAACGGTTTGAGAGCTTGAGCATCAAAACATCGATTGCCCAGAAATTCAAGAAATTCAGTAAGCGGATGGGCGCTTCCCAATCCATGACCTTGTTGTTGATGTTGGACTTTTTCGAGGCCAATGGGATATCCCCAAAAGAATCCCTGGGACCCCATATCCATACCTTGGAGAGCCTGATCAAAAAACGAATCAATGCGGTGATGGCCGTGATCAAGGACATCGAAAAGAACCAGACCAAACCCACCGCAGCCATGATGCATGCCCTCTTTGAAGGAGAGGACCCTTCCGAAAAGAAGCCCCTGTTGACGGAACGCAAGCAAACGGCCAAGACCCTGGAATCCGAACTGCAGAACTGGATAAAGAAGAAGGAGGCACAAAAACACCAAGAACCTAAAAAATGAATCGCTATGTATATCACCATCACCCCACAGCAAACCAAGGGTAATTTCAGCCAAAGTGCGGCGGATTATGTGGCCTATCTGGAAAAGGAAAACGAGTCCCTTTCCCTTCCTGAACAGGAACACTTTTTCAATCAGCACGGGGATAAGATCACCGCCGAAAAGGTCATATCGGAAATCGATGGCAATACCAAAAAACTCAGCAAGCACGAACCCAAGTTCTATGCCATTACGGTCAGTCCGAGCCAAGCGGAACTGAGGCGGTTAAAGGACCATTCCAAGGACCTGAAGGCCTATACCCGGGAACTGATGAAGGTCTATGCCCAATCCTTCCATCGGGAAATCCATGGTCGGGCACCCAACGTGAATGACATAAAATACTTTGCCAAAGTGGAACACCAACGCTATTACAAGGGCAAGGATCGAGAGGTCAGGGAGAACCAGCCCATGGCCTCAAAGATTCTGGAACTTCAACATCAAAAACGCAGGATAGTGCGAGGGGAGGAAACAGGTAATCTAGAGCAGATCAAAGAAAAGATATCCGAATTGGAACAATCCGCTCCGCACCAACTGGACGGCAAACGTATTGTCCAGGGGATGGCCAAACCGGGCCACCAGACCCATGTGCACCTTATTGTCAGCCGAAGGGATGCCAGTAACTCCGTCAGCCTTTCCCCAGGGAGCAAGTACCGGGCATCGGAAGTGATGCTCCACGGAAAGATGGTCAAACGGGGTTTTGATAGGGACCAGTTTTTTACCCAAGCGGAGAAAGTATTCGATGCAAAATTTGAATACCAACGGAATTTTGTGGAATACTACCCGTCTCGGAAACTGATGGTACAGAACCCAAAACTGTACTACAGTACCATCTTAGGGTTGCCGACCAATGAAAAGGCCCTTGCCCTTAAGTTGCTGGGCAAATCAGGTGTCCATCTCCCACAGATTCCGACCAACAAGGTACAGCTGGCCCTAAAGACCATCAAGGCCCTGAAGCGGGGCGTGGACGTGGCCATTAAATCAGGATCGATCGGTATTTAAATACATGGCTTATGGAAGTAGAATGGAACATACTTATTGCAATCACAGTCGTGGGGGCTTTGCTTTCACTTGCACTTTATCGCTGGATACGGTTTGCTTTGGGAATCGGTTTGTTGTTCATGGTCTGCTTGGGCATATGTCTTTATGTTTTTGCAGGATTCCCTGGACCGCAGTTGATTCTGGGATGGGTCTGTCCACTGCTTTTGATCAATGTGGTAGGTTATGTCTTTGTAAAGCCGGAAGCCCTTACGATCAAACCCACTCCTTTTCTGGTCAATATACCCTTGCAAAAGGGAAAACTCGTTTTGCAGAACATCCGTAGGGGCATCTCCATCATAGGGGCCGCGGGCAGTGGCAAAACGGAAAGTGTGGTTGCACCCCTGTTGGACCATTTTGTCCAAAACGGGTTTTCAGGGGTCATCCATGATTACAAGGATTTTGAGCTTACCGAAATCGCCTATCCCTTGATTGATGCTGAAAAGGTGGACTTTTACCCCGTCGGTTTTGATCCCATCCATTACCGGGTCAATCCCATTGCTCCCCGGTATATGGACTCGGAGGAAAGTGTCAATGAACTCTCCCGTGTATTGGTCGAAAACCTTTTGGAACAAAAGGAATCCGGTGCTACGGGCAGCGGCAAGTTTTTTACCGATGCAGTGGAGGGACTGTTGGGCGGGATGATCTGGAAACTGAAATCGGACTATCCTGACTATTGTACCCTGCCCCATTTGATGGCCCTTTACCAATATCTGGACATGGAAAGTCTGGAAGCCTTTCTCAAGGGAAACCATACGGCCAAGGCTATGGCCGATGCCTTTGTCAATGGCATCAAGTCGGAACGCCAGACCGCCGGGGTCCGCAGTACGCTCTCCAATGCCCTGAAGAAAATCTCAACCCAACGGAATTTTTATGTGCTTTCAGCGGATGAAGTACCCCTTGATATTAAGGAACAAAAACGTCCCGTTATCGTTTCCGTGGTCAACAATCCCAAGTATGAAACGGCCTATAGTCCTGCTATTGCCACCATCATCCATACCTTGACCAAACAGATGGCCATACGCAACGCCAAGCCATCCTTTCTCTTGATGGAGGAGGCACCGACCTTACGGCTATTGAATATGCATCGCATCCCAGCTACCTTAAGGAGTTATGATATTGCCACGGTATATGTGATGCAGGACAAGGTACAGAACGATATCCTCTATGGGGACAAGGCCAGTCGTGCCATTTTAAGTAACCTATCCTACCAGTTTTTTGGGAAGGTGAACGACCCAGAGACGGCCAAATACTATGAGCGGTTTTTTGAACTCGTAAAGAAACCCACCACCAGCATCAATCGTAGCCATACCATTAATTTTGATACCCGTGTGACCACAGGCGAACGGGAGGTGAGCAAAATACGGGCCGATGTGTTCTTTCGGTTGCAACAAGGGGAATTCATTGCCTTTGCGGATGGGAAGGAAAAAAAGGTGCAGTTCAAAAGGCCCCAGCTCCAAAAGGGGTTACCTGAACCACCTAAGGATATAGATTTGGAGGGGAACTTTTATCGCATCCATGCGGAAATCAGGGCCCTGTTCGGGAAATGATCAGCGTAGTTTTAAGGTAAGGTTTCGGCTTCCTTTGGCCTCCAATACCTTTACTTGTAGGCGTTCCTCCGAGTTCAAGGTAAACTTGGGATAGACCATCACAAAGCGAACCGAACTATTTTTGCTTATTCGTTTGGGCATTTGGAATTCGAAGAGGGGAGTTATGGGCAATTCCTGATAAGAGGCTTTCCGTTTTGGGGTACCCAATACCTTGGATAATTGGAACTGCCCAAGTGCATAGGGAATAGTGGAACGATTCTTCAATTCATAAACCATAAAGACATGGTCATCATGGTATACGCGTTGCATGAGTTTGACCTGAATGCCTTTTTGATGTTTGCTGTGGCGGGTGGATGATTTTTTGTGAAGCAATTGAGTACAGAAAAGTGTAAAGTGTTCTTCTTTGGTAGAATCGGTTTTCTTTATAGAATCTTGGGCAGAGGTACCATTGGAAGAATGTTGAAAAGGGTCTTTTAAGCATTGTTCCGGGGCTATGAAATAATGCAATTGGGAGAGGTCTTCCCGATAGGCGAGGATGAAGGTGTAGAGGTCTCCTGAGGTGGTCCGCACCAATAGATTGCTTTCTTTGTCTTTTTCTGCCTGCAGCAATCCCAAGTTGTCCGCTTGTTCCCTATTGAAATTGAAGGCAAAGTTAGGGGAACCGGTTATGCCCGTTTGGATGGGATCCGTAAAGGAAAGGGCCACCACCTGATGGTCGTTGGCATAGATGGTGTCCAAGGTTTGACCTAGGGCTTGGATAGAGAAAAGGAGACATGAGATGATGGGGAAAAGGATATGATTTTTCATGGTTTTGCTTTTTATGTTACTGTTTTGGTTTTAGAAGCAGGCGATGACCATCCAAAACGGTTACTTTCTGCTTGCGATGGCTGCGTTGGAAAACACTTTTTAGGCCCCTTACTTGGGGCAAACCGGCAATATTGATATCCTGTACCATATCGTCCATGACCTCTTGGGCTGCTTCCTCCCGCAGGGAGTTTTCCAAATAGAGGCCTGGAAGGCCATCCTGGAGTTCAAAGGCTTCCCATTGCAAGGGAACATGGTCAATTTGGGTGATGTTCAGGATGGTCCGATTGGGTCGGAAACGCACGGTGCCGAACAAAGTCGAGTATTTGGGAAATCTTTGGCCGTTGATCATGGTAGGTTCCACTAAGCGCAACCGGATGCGGCTGTTTTTTCGTAAGACCTGTTTGCCGTCCACTTCAACCAAAATACCTTTAGTAGTCTCACTTTCCGGAACCTTAGGATGGGAGGCAAAGAACAATTGATGTTCCAAGGCCAGTTCGGTAGCACTTATGGAATTGTCTTTTAATGGCTCTTTGATAGGTTTTTGTTCTGTTTCGGGTTCCTTGTTCGGTTTTGTATCCAATGCTTGCACAGGTTTACTATGTGGGGCCAAATTGCCCGTACTGTAGACACTATCGATGATACGATGTTTCTCATATTCCATATAGTCCGGATTGAAATAGCCCTTGTCATCGACCATATGATCGGGATAAATCTGGGGAGGGGTGGACTCGCGCTCCTCCTTGAGGGCATCCAGGGCCTCCATCTTGGATTCATACACTTTTTGGTTTTCCTCCAGATCGGGCATCGGAATGCGGTCTGGTTTCAGTTCGGTTTTCTTGTCCTTACCAAGAGTGAAGATGGAATAGGCCACGATAAAAAGGACTACCCCTACCAGGACCAATACAAATACAATCTTATTCTTCTGTGGTTTCATAGTCTTCTATTTTACGGAGGGAGTTTTCAAAAAAATCAGTAATCAACAACCCATGGGGGTTGTGGGGGAAATGGCGGGCCACTTGGATGAGTTTGCCCGTGGTAACCAACTCATAGGTGTCGGTAACAGCAACCCGATTGATGCGGATCACGGTACGGGTCTGGAAGGCATAGGGTTCCTGGGTCATATCGATCTGGGATTCGATGCGTTCCACCTGTTGGACCAAGGAATATTGCAACAATCGGTTATAGAAGCCATCGGCCTTTTTTTGCCGGTATACGGCATCCACGGAAGCATTGCCCAACCATAGGGCCTTTTCCATGTTTTTTTCATAGCTGTTGGCCTCCACGCCGTAGAACCAGTTATGGAACTGCTCTAAATGCGCGAGGGCCTCAACTTCTAAGCTTTCGCGTTGGGAAGTCAGTTGAAGGGGAATGACAGTTCCACTGGAACTCACCACAAAAGCCTTTTCCTGGCTTTCCCTGTGTATCTTGACAACCAGTGTGACTGATATGATACAGACCAACCCTGTCATGATGACCAAGGCCAAGACCACAAATCGGTTCAGCTGTAAAACCTGTTGGATGTTTTTAAAAGGTGTTTTCATTTTGATAGGGATTTATCCGGTAAACAAGCGCAACGTGAAACTTGTGGCCTTCCGGTACAGTTTGAATTTGAGCAACACGATAAATCCGATGGACCCCAGCTGGATGACCGGGGCAAAGAATTCACTGCCCCAATCAGTGCCAAACAAGCTGCCCCAAAAGTTGGTGTTGATCTCGGTATAAAGGTTGTTCACAAAAACATTGACCAAAAAAAAGGCAGGTACCAGCATATAGACCCCAGCATAGAGCTTGAAATAGGTGTAGGCTAGGTTTCGGAACTTTTCAAAAACGGACAGACTGATGATCAAAGGAAAAAAAGCCTGAAGGATTCCCAAAAGAAAATAACGCTCCGCTAGAAAGAGGGGATAGATAAAAATATCCAACAACCATAAGATGACGCCTATGATAAAAGCGAGCATTTTTAGGCCGTACAAGGGAGTAACAAGGGCCTCATATAATATGGCCATGGCCTTTTTGGCGGCTTCCAAGGCACCCACATCCCGTTCCAGGTCCACATCCTGTAGCTGTAAGGGGAGGAGTGCCGGAGCCGTGTCCCGGTACTGGGATTCGATGGCGACCAAGATACCGTCAAAGACGCTCAACACCTCTGTGGAAAAAATGACTAATACCACAATCGCAAAGTTCTTGGCCAGTTCGGTAGGGGTCAATCCCCAGGTATGGCCATCGGTGGTTGCGATGCCCTCATTGTATTTTTTGAGGATGTTGATCAGAAAGAACAGCACGGCCAAGGTTTTCATCCCAACAATGGTGTATTGGGAAAAATCACTGCTCTTGATGGTCTGAAAGACCGCGTCCACATATTCCAATCCGATACCTAAGAATATACCTGCCATTAATAGTTGGTTTCGCGGTTATTTATGATGTCCTGCATTTTCCGAAAGGAGATGATTTCCCAGTAGCGTTTGGTCTTTACCTCCAGTTCGGCCACCATTTCCTGGGATTGGACTTTCTTATCCATCAAGATGGCAGTACGCTCAGCGTCGGTCATCTTCAAAAAGTCGCTGGAAAGGATCTGGTTGACAAAGTCCAAATCATCAATGGCCGTATCCATGATTTGCTCAAAGGAGCGTGATACTTGTTCCACTTCCCCTGCCTTTATATAGGGGGAGTTCAATATCTCCCTGAGATCCATCTGTACGGTACGGAAAAGAATCTCATTGTTCTTGGTCAACTCCTGAAGGGCCTTCAATTGTTTGATTGTGTTGTTGACCTTGACGATGTTGTCTTTTTGTTCCTTTAAAAACTGTACGGTCTTCAACAGTTCCGAGGTCTGTTTGGCAGATTCGGCTAAAGATTTGGCCATGCTGATGAAGTTCGTATTGTCATATACTGGCATCCCCTGGCAGGCAGCGCCTGCTGGCAGTAATAGGGTAGTGGTTAGGGCCAATAGTAGGATTAGGGCGTTTTTCCTGATGGACATATTCTTAATTGTTTTCATAAGAATTCTTTTTGAGGTGAATAAATGCTTTGATGGCTTGCTCCATATCCTGGGTTTCTTCATAGCGTTCCATAATTTGGGTGTTTTCTTTACCATCAGTCAGGTAGGCAGCATAGACTTCGAGTGGAACTTCCAAGCGGAAGATGTTGCTCTCCTTCCCGATTTTGATGAAGATTTCAGTGTATTTCCGTTCACCTGTAAGGTTGTTGCGGATGGACTTCAATTGGTTCAGGTCATGGCTTGAGAGGTTGAGGCGCTTTTGAAGTGTGTCGTAACCTTTCTCATTCCGCAGACTGTAGATGACCTGGGTGTTTTCAAGTATACTGGCCGAAGTGGAATTCTGGGGCAATTGGTTGATGGATTGCAGGATGATCCCAATGGCCCCGTTTTGTTTCCGGATGGCCTGATAGTAGAATTCGACACTTTCCAAGACATTAGGAAACTTCAACTGCTTGGCAAACTCATCGAACAGGATGATGCCCTTTTCGGAACGGTTTTGCCAGATGGTCCGTTGGATGGCCGACTTGATGAGCTTGAGCATCACGGATAGGATTTCCTTGTTGTCCCTGACCTCATCCAGTTCAAAGATGATGAGCCGTTTGTCCTCGATGGTATAAGTTTGGTCAGTCCCCGAATTAAATAGAAAGCTGTAGGGACCACCTTCCACATATTCCGATAGGATATGAAGGAAATCATAGGTGCTAAAATGTGCTTCTTTAATCTGCAGTTCTTGGATCAGGTTGTCTTTCCGGTCATCCACAAACTGATAGAGGGAAGCCAAGGAATGATTCTGTCTGACTTTTTTGTAATAAAGCAGCAACACCTTTTTGATGGCTACTTCTTGCGATTTGGAAGGCCTGTCCGCCGCAAGGAGTTCCAAGAGAAAAACAGCGAGGTCTTCCAAACGCTCTGGGTTCAGGTCGGATTCCTCAGAGATATAAAAAGGATTGATGCCCAGGTTTTTTCCCTGCTCGTAACGCAGGATGATATGTTGGTCGGGATAAAGCTTTGCGAATTTGGCATAGGAGCCGCCCAAATCGATAAGTACCAGCCGAACACCCTGCTCAAAATACTGTCGTAAGATATTGTTCGCCAAAAAGGATTTGCCTTCCCCTGTTGGGGCGAAAATGGCAAAGTTCCGGGCCTTGATGCGTTTCTTTTGTTCGTCCCATACATCCTTCAGTACCGGGATGTTGTACTGACGGTCATTGAATATGATACCTGTGGCATCGGATGTATAGTTCGTGTTGTTGATATAGAGACATAAGGCATGCTTCAAATCTGTTACATAGAGATCTTCGTTGGAAAAGTTGGTGGCATGGCAGGGATGGGAATTCAAAAAGTAATGCTTGCGTTCCGCGCCATTTGGGTAATAGGGAAGGATGTCCAACTCCTTAAAACCCGCCTTGATTTGGGATGCAATCCGTTTTACATGTTCGGATTCCGAATGCCAGAAGATGATATTGAGATGTCCCCGGATGATGCGTGACGAATCATCAGTATTGATTTGGTCAAGAATATGCTGGACCTTTTTGAGGATTACCTTGTTTTGGGAACCGAAATTGGAACTTTTGCTGAGCTCCTCCACTTTTTTGTCCAAGAGCTTGCGCCATTTGTGTTTGTCATCCAGGTAGAGGATATGATTCACCATGTGGTTCTCGTTAAGGTCAAGACCCAGGTCGTCTATAAAACCTTGGTGAAAGTTAAAATCGTCTGAAGTAAACCGCTCATTGGTCTTGCTGCTCTGGACCGCTCCACTAAAACAAGCTTCGTTGTTGACGGCAATGGCATCAAAGAAATGGTTGCCGATTTCGATTTGTTTCTTATCCAGTAGTACATCGGTATCAAAACCAACATTGAAACCATTGTAATAATCGTTTGTATGGTTGAGAATGTCATCAGGTACCATAGGCACCAATGACACGCGTTGGCTGTTATTGACAAAGGAAACGGCATCATTGACGGAAGAGATGAACTCCGCCACTTGGACATCTAGTTTTCGATGAAAGCCTTTTTCCGTTTTTCTGAATGGATTGACATATTTGTTGGCGTTGAGAGTTTTGTCCAAGGGCAGTATAAAGGATAGATAGCTTTGATGGTTCAGGTGTTCCCTGCCCTGAAAATAGTCATGGGTCGCCTTTTCCAAAAAAGTTCGGTTAGGCAATTGTTCGGCATCGTATCCCACTTTTTGGTAAATGTCCTGTTTATGGATGACCGTGCCCATGGGAAGTGACTTGAATGCTTGAAACCACATGCTGTGCAGTTCCTCGAAATCTTGCTTGGAGAGGGAATGGATTTCGGGAAGGACTACTTCATAGCACAAGACCACATTCCCATTGTTTGCAAAGACCACATGGTTTTGGATGTCCAGGATGGGATGATGGGAATTCAGGTTGATTTTATGCATAGGAAAGAGGGCTTAGTTTTTTGTTGCTGATGATGCGTGGGAAAACCTTTTGAACGGAAAGTAATTGAGGGGTTTTGGCCCACCGCACCAATACCCCATATAAGAAGGTATTGGTGACAAGCAGGACCACGATGACACTAAAGCTGAAAGAAAATATGATGATTAATAGGGAGCCGATTACGGATACCATCATCAGGGCAAAGAGGGAGATGGGAAGTCCCATAATCATGGCCCCCTTACGGATGTTTCGATAGATCTCGTACTTCTTCATTTTACACCACAATTCCGATGAGGTAGGCAAAGATGCCCACAACCGCCCCGGCAATTAGAACAAAGACCAATACCCGGGTAATGCCTTTTTTAAGATCGGCATTTTCGCCGAAGAAGTGTCCGGCATTGAACAGGAAACCTACTAAAAAGATGACACCAAGGATGATGGGGAAGATGGTCCGTATAGTACCAGAAATATCATTGACGGAATCCTCGATACCACCGATCTGGGCCAAAATGGAACTGGAAACAAATAATAAAAGAATAGTGATGAAATGTGATTTTCGCATATCGTAAACTGTTTGGGATTACACGGTTTTTGATATGTGAAAAGTAGTGGATAATAAATTTTAAAAAATTGATTATCAGTTATTTGTGAATAAAATAAAATATAGTTTCGAATGGTTCAATATAGTGTCAGTTGAGATGAAAATGAATGAAATTCCGAAGGTTGATGTTGATAACCACAAAATTTGAGCAAGGAAGGACTTGGGAAAAAGCCCGATTCAGGCCGTTCCCATGGCTTATAGTGTCCATAAATCTTCAAGAATTAAGTAATCGGTAGACCATTGAATTCATATGACAATCAGAATCATTAGACTATTCATGATCCTTTTTTAAAGGATCGATCTCGTTGGCCTTTTGGGAAGCCCAATTCAAGTATTCCTGAAGTTTTTGTCCCTGGAATTCTTCCTTATGGTTTAGATTTTTGCCCAGTGTGTTCAAGTAACTCCTAATCATAATAGCTTTTTGATGTTTTTCGGCGTCTAGTATCAATTGATTGAACTTTTCTGCTTCAAGTGCTTTCTTCTTGGCAATCTCAGCTTCTTTCTCCTTTTGGATACGATTTCTTTCCTCTTGGATGCGCTGCTCTTCCCTGAGATCCGCCCATTGTCTGCTGTCCTTGTCCAGATATTCATAAATGGTCATCAGGTAATCCTCCAACCTTTTAGTTTTTTTATCCATCCACCCCTTTCGGGCATAGGACCCAATCTGGAATTCGAGCAGTTCACTTTTTTCATAGCGTTCGCTACCATACCCCAATGCATCCTTGTCCCTTTTCCTGAAATATTTTTGCCTTAGGTTGATCTCAGTAAGTTGTCCGTACATTTCAATATGGCATCGATTATATTCGAAAGTGATACCATGGCCATTTTCCTCCAAAAGGAAGATTATATCGCTCATGAACCTAAGGGCTCTCCCCCTCAATTTAGGCTCAACGGATATCGGTAAAAATGAACCATTGTATTTTTGCTTTTCCTCCCAGCTCCTTCGCTCTTTTATTTTATCTAATCTTTTTAATTCGATTTTTGTTTTTTGAACGAGTGGGTGTAAAGTTTTTTTCATAAGTGTAATCCTATAAAATTTTATTAATATGTATTTTCGGGAAGCAACTTAAATCGTAAATTTTTTGGATTAGCCAGGCGCAGAAAATATAGAATCAATTTATTGAGAGAGGGTACAAAAATGTTAAAATGGATTTATAAAAGGTCCTTTATTATTCTAATCAAATCGAATGATTCCTCTTCAATCCACTCCTCCTTTTCAATTAGGGTTTTGATAAGTTGTATATCTCTCTTAGAAAAGTTTTCAATTTTGAGTCCAGAAAAGGTTTTTGTTAAATCCCAATGACTGTCATGATAATCAATATAAGTACTTCTTCTTTTATGGGGCTCATTTGGATATAGAAGCTGAATATTCTTATTACGTTCCTTAAGTTTCTCGTTAATTCTGGTAAAAATCTCAAGCCCAACTTTATCCCAATCGCAAGAATAATAGATGGGTTTCATTAATTCATATTCGTCGATATCGTCAATGATCGCGATATTGTTCCCCCCTACATACCACATTTTTACTTGTGCTTCTTTAGCAATCCAAGGTTGCTTTAGAAAGGATTTGTTCTCACACATCACAATGGCTTTAGGGCTCTTATTATCAACAACTAATCGCCATTGATTCTCTTTTTTATCTAAGGAGAACCTTTCTATATTTAATATCTTAAATACTGCATCTCTTACGCTTTTTTTGTTTTTTAAATATTTGGATATATCAAAAAATTCGTTTGAGAAATCTTCTATCGTAGTCGGGTTATTTTTTAACTCTTCTTTATTTTCAGCGATGAGCATTAGGGTTTTAATGTCTTCAATCGAAAACCCTTTATTAGCTGTAGGTTTTATATCATTTTCTATAAGAAACCTTTTGGCCTCATCATGAGTTTTTTTAAACTCCTGCTCGTAAAAATCCTCATATTTTTCGGTTGGAATTATAACTTTTATATTATCTGGTTTTAAATCCAGAATACCCTTATCATGGATTAGGTAGTTAATATATGGATGGCTTTGAATGACTGCTCTTGTTCTTTTAAGATGATACAAATCATCAAGTGCTTTCAACTCTTTCCAAGTAATATTCTTATTCATCATCTGATAAGGATTGGACATATAGGTCTATATCCTCAGTCACTTCATCTGAAAATATTCCTAGGGGAGGTACAAAACTATCTACATCTGCCAAATTGTTTTCATTCATAATATAGATATATTGACCATTATAGGTGATTTCTCCAGCAGTTTCAATGGCCATGGTAACAATTTGATATTTTTCCTCTTTCGCTAGTTCATGTAGCATATCATAATTACTTCCTAAGCCTTCTGCTTCATCTATTGGCATGATTTTTAATCCATCCCTGCCTTCTTCCTCAATTAACGAAAGTCTTGCCAGGCATAATAGTGCGTTAGCTGCATAAGTTTGACCATTACTACCAGAATTTACTTCTTCGTTTTCGAGTTTAAGCTCAAAAACCAAGTCGAAATAAGATTTGGGATTCATTAAATCTTCTGGTTCCACTTTAGTACTACCTCCAAGTTTTCGAAACGCTTTGATCATCATTTCATTAATGTCAATTTCCTCTCTGAGTTCACTAAACAAACCTGTATAGCTCAACTGGTTGTGCAGCTGCTTCCTGAAAGTTGTCAGCCAATTATCTGGGTAGTGAATTGACTTTTTAGATGTCAATGATGCCTTGTTACCGCCGGTTATACCTCTTTTTCCCTTTTTGAGAAAGCTGTCAATTTCATTAATCTTTGTTAGATAACCAGAATAGATTTTATAAACATCATTGAATATGCTTCCCAAAATTTCTACTTTTCTGGATCCAATTTCCTGAATGTCTTGAGTTAGTTTATTTAATCTATCAACTATATCATTTTCAATTAGATCTTCATTGACTTTGGTGCTAGGAAATACAGTTGGTAAAAGATGATTTGCCAATTGCCCAATTGAAGCCGTTTCATCATAGGGAAGATCTTTGGTTATCATTTTTAAATACTCGATATAGGAAAGTTGCGCCGAGTTTGCCTTAGATTGAAAAGAATCCCTCCCATCATCTGGATTCTCATTTTCTTCAATTTTTTCATCAAACTTAAGTGACGATTTAAGTAGTTGTTCGTTTAACCTTTTCGCTTCATCGATTTCATCTTCTGCCAAGCTAAGCTGCTTCTCTTTCTTCTGAATTTCTACATCCAATTCCTTGATAGTGCCTGAAAATTTATATTTTAATTCGGATAGTTTTTGTTGATTGATTGTGTTTTTATTGTACGCATTAAAAAATGATTTTTCATCAAAACATTGTTCTTTCAAATACTCAAAGTTCTCAGCCAACCGTTTTTCTTCCACCATAATTTGTTCTTCTATTAATTGGTCATCAATAGAAATATCATCTTCAAAAAGTTCGGTCTCTAATTGTTTGGCTCTTTTTTGGTAATTTTCCTGTTGGCTCTTTCTGCTAGTATATTCTTCATACTGCTTCTTTAAAGAATCATGTTTTAGGAGAATTTTGGTTTTGTTTTTATGTACCTGCAGGTGATATGTAAAAGAATCTTCCGTAATACCTTTCAAACCTTCATCAATTTTGAATTTGAGTAATTCATCTTTTCTGTTGAAAAGGCCAATATGCTTTTCAAGATTACTATGTTCAAAAAGTTTGTTTTTAAGGTGTTCTTTATTTTTCTTTTTAACTTTTAGCTTTGACAATTTCTTTTCAACACCTTCCTTTAATTTAGATAGAGAATTTTCAACCTCACTTGGATCTTCAATATTTAAAACTTGATACTCTGAATATGTAATGAACTCATAGACACCATCTAAATTGAGCCAAAATCCATTTTTGGTTCTGTCCTTGATGTTTGAGTCAATATTCTGAAATAGATGCTCCGGATACGGGACATACCTTTTGGAATTTTCCTCTAGAGGCTTGATTTTACCGAATTTTTGGAAGTAAATTAAAATACTTTCAAGGGTATGTGATAGAGGAAATTTTAGATTATCAATAGCCCAATTTACCAAAGTTTCAGGATTGTTCAAATCAGAAAATCTTGATAATGATTCGAGTTCTTCTATTTCCTTTTCAAGCTCTTTAATTTTTTCGGGGTATTCATTTATTTCTTTTCTGTATTCGGTTAACCAATTGGACACTTTAAAGGAATCCAGAATAGTGTTGTCAGAAAGGAATTTTATGAATTCTTGTAATTCCGATTTATCATTATTCTTTACCCGCTGAGACGTATACCATTGATTGACTTTTTGTATATCATTACCATGAGTAGAAAGCCATTTTTCTACAACTTCAATTTGCAGTTTAGATTGACTAACATCAAAAAATTGTTTTTCCATGTCATCTCCACTTTCATCCTCCTTAGTCAATTGCTTTACTTTGATTCTAAAATCAAGCAACTCTTTGAAGTTATTTATTTTTAACTTCAAAAGCTCATTTTCAACAAATCTAAGTTCGTCTCTTTTAATTCTTAGATCTTTAATAATTCTAAGCTTTTCCTCGGTACATTTCCTCTTAAAGCTATTCCAATAGCTGAACTTTTTTATTAGGTAATCTGAGTAGATAGTTTTATAGTTTTTTTGTTTTTCAAGAACAGTTTTCAATAATGTCTGCTTTTCATTTATTAGTCTGATTTCTTCAGAATATCTTTTATGCTCATGGAAATCATTACTTATATTTTCAACTTCTTCATTGTATTTTTCTTTTATGGCATTTTTATCATCATCACCAAAAAGAAATCTTTTTAAATCCTCGGATTCAGTCTTAAAACCTTTACCCCTTGAGAAAGACCTTAGAATACTTGCATAAGTTTTGAGAGTTTCATTTTTAGTTATGTCTAACGACAGGATATTATTTGCATAAAGGATTTGATGGTAGTTTTTTCTTTTGAAGGATTTCATTCTAGCAAACTCAACCTTTTCGCACAGATTCTTTAAGGTATCAATCTTATTATCTATGAGTAGTTCCTTATTCAAAACAGGCTTGTCCAAAACAGTTAGATTATCCCAATCATAACCATTTTGAATGATGAACATTTCAACCACATTACTTGTTCCTTCAATATAAACTCCAATGACTAGATATTTTTTTGGACTAACTTCAATATTTAGAAATACGTAACCTCTAGATACTGAATGTCCTTTTTTGGAAATTAGCATTCCTTTGACATCTCTCTGCTTATTATTTCCTTCGGTTGCAGATTTAAATTCACTAGAGCCAATTAAAACCAATTGGATCATATCTGCTATCATACTCTTTCCACTTCCACTCTCGCCACTGAAATCTGTTCTATAGGGATGGAAAAGATAATCGGCATTAAAATGCTGCTTAATGCCAATGGTGGAAAGACTATATATACGAGGGTAATTATTCTGCATTTTTCATCTCATTTATCAAATCATCAATGGTTTCAATTTGAGGTAGGTAGATAATTCGCAGGCGTTCAAACGATGGCATTACTTTGAATTTATCTTTCTCATCTTCGTTTTCCCACATTAACCAACCCAAGTCCCCAAATTTTTCAAAGGACTTGGATATTACTGCTTCAAATCTTTGGTCACTCAAGTCCGTTCCCTTATCGGAAGAATTATCATTAATGAGTTTTCTCAATGCATTTTTTTGTTCCTCATATTCTTCATGCAATAGGGTCGTGAATTCAGTTACACTATCTAACTCTATATTTCCATCTAGCTTGGACATTTTTAGGAACAACATTCCTATAATAATATATTCACTCTTTAAATAATCCCTATTGTCGGAAGGTACATTTCCTCTCCCATCTTCGTTGAAGTTTAAATAGTAGTAATTGTTAAAATCGGTACCCTCTTTTATGAGATTTAGGTTGAAAAAATCTTTATAATAGTCCTTTAAGGATTCGTAGTTATCGGACTCGTTTAAAAACCGATATAGATTCACGTTCAATGGATATTCTCTTTGAATATGGATACCACTTCTGAGTGTATAATCAAGCTTTGCGAAAACACTTTTTGACTTTCTGTTGCTCAAAAAGGCGTACGGTACTATTTTTTCTGAATTATCATTTTCCATAAGGATATTCCATTATTTATCACGTCATGCACAGGTTCTGTTTCAATGCTCAATTTGTATTGATTCCTATACGTTGCGTTTTTTCTAATGATATTGTGGGCTGTCTTAACGGCGATTGGAAGTTGGTCTTCTTCAAGAATTTTGAAGAAAAGGCGGGTGAAGTCCAGATAATGTTTTTCCTCCACTTCTTTAAATATAAAATCGGTCCAGTATCCTATTCTTTCTTTATCCCTTTTCCATTTTAGTGTTTTTTCCAATAATTCTTTCCTCTTTTTGAAATCAACTGTTCTTTGAGTGACTTCAATAGGCAGTTTTGGACTTATTTCTCTTGAGGGAACAACATTGAACTTTAAATTGTCTATAGTAGATTTTACGATTACCCCTGAAAGACTATTGGGAAACTGTATTCGTTTTGTTCCTTCTTCTTTAACCACAACCGAATGTTGAAGTAAATAGTCAATAAACTTATTAGTTTTTCTATCGAAATTCTTTTTGTTGAAATCGTAAATAAACTCTCTAATTCTTGGCTTTATTTTTTCTATTCTTTTACTTACTTGCTCTAATTGGCTTCTAGAATTATCATGAAATTTTTGAACCCTGTGAATATTTGAAATGTTGTTTTCCGCTTTATTCTCTTCAAGAAGACCTATCAAGAGGTCATCTATGTCATAAGAAATTTGAAATGCATTCCTGAGCTCTGATGCTTGTTCCTTGATTATTTCCAAACGTATCTCAATACCTTTGAGAATTTCCAATATATTTTGGTCTTCTGAATTTATTCCTGTTTTAAAATCTTTTACGGACTCGTTTACCTGTTGGTCCAATATTTCGATTTGGGAAGTAAGTTCAGGAAGCCTAATCTCAAAATGGTCTTCAATCCATTCATTGAAATCCCTATTTTCTTCGATATTTTCAGTGAGACTTTTATGTAATTCTGCAAAGAATCGCTTAATCTTTGCTGGATTATACTTTTCGATTAATCGTTTTTCGATATTCTGACAAAGCTCTAATCCATATTTTTTGAATTGGTAGGTTTTCTTTGAGGCATTGCGCCACAGGAAGGACTCTTGAAACCTAAGTATTATTGAATTGTTTCTGTTGTATTCTGTCCGAGAACTTTCGTTGCCTTGGTCTTTGTAAACCTTAGTAATAGTTGAAATAATATTCTCTTCTGTAAAGTCTTTATCCTTATATTTTGCATATAGAGAGAGAAGAATCAATCCATCATTTTTCTCTGGAATTAATTTTTCATATTGCTCTTTTGCTTCTCTATAGAGGTCAAAGGTATCCATGATTAAAAATTATATTTTTTCTTACGTTTGTCAAACGCTTCTGGCCCTCCTTCCAAAATATCACAAATATGTTCTTGAATACCCCTTTTATGTAATACTTCTTTAATTATATCGTTTTCAGGAATTGTATTTTCTATGGAACCGGATACATATTCAAAATCAAATGTTTTATTTTTAGTATCTTCTCCATTTTGATTAGCTATTATTACGAGTTCGGCATCAGCACCAAGAACAAGATTGGGATTGTGGGTAACTATAATTATTTGTCGTTTTCTTTTGCGTTTTCTGATAAATTTTACTACCTGATTGTAAATTGATCTATTATCCAAATCATCTTCAGGTTGATCGATAAGAATTGGACATTGACTATCATCCAAATCAATTAATAGTCTAAGAAGGACAAATGATTTTTTGCCAGGGGACATGTCAGATATGCTATCTCCCTGATATGTAACCTTATAATCATGTCCAAACCAATTTTGAAAGAGAGCTGTTACTGCTTCTCTATTAGTGATAGCCTCCCTTTTTTTAAGTTCATTTTTGATAATCTTCCAAGTTTCCGCTGCCAGAAATTTTTTATGTTCCTCAACATTTTTGAAGTTATACCCGGTCAAGTAATCAAATTCCTTGCTTCTTATGGCACGTCCATCGAAGCACTTGTTCACAAAAGACTCTTGAAAGCCTTCCTTCTTGAACTTGGTGACAATTTCAAAGGCTAATTCATCATCAAAACCAGATAGGTCTACCCTTTCTTTTGCCTCTATATAAATTAGATAATATTCTGCGTTTATCTGAGACAGTGATTTTATGAGCAAAGTAATTTGTTCGTAAGAGTTACTTATTTCTTTTAGCAGTTCTATGATGTCATTCAACTTCTTCTCTTCTTCAGCTTTACTCTTTAAAAGAGTTTCAAGAAAATTTTGTTCAGTAAGTGCACTTTGAATAGTTACAATTCTTTCTTCCAATCCTTGTATTTCAATTGATAACTGATAAATGGCAGCTTCTATTCTGTTAACAATTATATCAATGGAATTTGACCAATCCAGTTTATATTGACTGCTTTTTTGGCTGTATAAATTTTGAACCTCTGATCTCAATGCCTCATTTAGAAGGTTAAGCAAATCATTTTCATGGATTGAAATAGAAATTTTCTTAAGGTTCTTAAGCCTTTCAACATCCTTTTTAAAGGTGTCGATACTCATTCTTTTCACTTTTATCTCATCAGAAACAGTGTTAAAGGTTTTTAGATCATCCTCGCTGACTTTAGAATTCTGTTGTTGTTTTTTAATTTCATCGTCAAGCCGTTGGATTTCCTTCCTGATTCCATTTTCATCACCTAATTCTTTTTTCTTTTGATTTTTTTCAATGTTCAAAAGAATATTTTGAAATAAGTTTTTAATTGCTGACTCTGTTCTATCCTGTATATCTGAAATTCTTTCTTTAACCGAATCATTCCAAGATTTGAAATCTTTTTTTTGCAGTAGAACGTCTTGTATAATCTGATCGATATCACTTCCATTTTCACCCTCATCAACAACTCGATTCAAATACGATTGGGGGATGTAGATTATTTTCTTGCTTGGATTTTTATCAGACCCTAGTTGACTTATTTGCCCATCCTTCCATAATACTTCAAAACCTTTAACAGGTCTTTTGTCTTCTATTCCTGCAGAATCGTTTCGACGTTCATATTCAAGTTTGTCCGCAGTACTGGCTATACTTCTAAGCAAGATGGATTTGCCAGTTGATTTGCCGCCAATTATAGAACTTAGGTTTTGATTCATTTGAATGAAACCATTGGTGAATGAGGAATCTAAAAAGCGTACTTTATCTATTATTTCGTATATCTTTTTATCGTCAGGTTTTTGATTAGAAATCCTAACCCTTTCTTCAGGCTCATATGTTATCTGTTTCAATCCCTCAAATGTTGGATCTGCTTTTATCCAGCATAAACGATTTGAATTTTTTGTAAAGAGCTCTTCGAAAGTATGTGCATCACTTCCCCATAGACATGGTTTCAATGATTTGAATTCTTTTATATAGTTAGCCTCAGAGTCATAAGTTTTGCCCAACCCCCAACTAATTGTTTTTGGATTTGAGGCAAAAAGGCAGTCTGCTTTTTGAATCAAAACTTTTCTAGTATGGTGGCCTTGACCATTCCATTCAACATCGCTCAAATCTTCATCACTTGGTAGTACAATCAGATACTTACCTTTAAAAATAGAAGGCTTATTAAGGATTTCGCTTATTTTTTCATCGGAAACCACTGCATTCATCATTCCTGTATATAGCGGATTAGAATGCTTTGCAAATTCAGCATGTTCTTTTTGCAGTTGTTCTCCTAGAGCCATGAGATTATGAAGTGTAAGCGGACGTTTTTCTTCCTGAGCCTGAATATTTCCTTGGTATACGAATTTTAGTTCCCTGAGGAAGTTTTCTTCAATGTCTTTTATTGACACTTCATTTGAAAAGATGATATGAAAATTCACTCTGTTACTGTTCACCAATTTATCAAGTCTGAATTCTATATTAGGCAGTATTAGAATTTCTTTAATTCTTATGATTTCACCTTCTGAGAATCCCAGATGGGCAAATTTCCCTTCACTTTCAATATAATCTTCCCTTAACTTTTTATAACCTTCAATAGTAAAGTAATCGGTGATGCCAATTGTGTAAATATCATTGTCCAGCGCTCTTCTAAACAATTCTTTGACATATATGTCCCAATCATTGCCAAATCCATTATTTAAAACAGATTCAGGTGTATGTACATGAAGGTCCCATTTTCTCCATTCCGAACCTTTCGGATACAATTTATTCATGAATTATAAACTCGTTTATGGCCATAAATGCCGATTAATAAATTATTATTGGGGGGAGATATTTTATGTGGATTTTAAATTTAAGAAAAATATCATGCCTGATTCAGAAATATTACTATTAATTGTAAGACATTCAATAGCAGGAATAATTTGCTGATATTGAGTGTTAACTATTTTAGGTACAAAACCCTATTAACACTTATAAATAATTGATTGATGGGCAACAAAAATGTAATCCTCAACGAAGTAGCGGTAAGGTCAAAAAGCGATGATCTTTTGAATTATTATCCTTTTGCCGAAAAAGTAAAGGAAATAATTCAAGGCTACTCCAGTAATCCTGAGCCATTGACCATCGGAATTTATGGAAAATGGGGAGTGGGCAAAACCTCATTGTTGAACTTGATTGAGAAACACATAGAGGTGTTTCAAAAGGACAAGAAGGACAAACCTTACATAAAATTTCATTACAACCCGTGGTTATACCAGACCAAAGAGGAGATGCTCTTTGATTTCTTTACGATATTAAGCAAAAAGTTACATTATAGCGGGAATGAATACCTAAAGAAAGCTGGAGAACAAATCCTCAAATACAGTCGTTACCTAAAGTCGGTAAGGCTATCCGTTTCGGGCGGAATTCCAGGTGTTTTCAATCTAGGGGTCAAGGTTGAACCCCATGATATACTCAAGGCATTGGGAGAAGATCTTAAGGGACAGGACAAAAGTCTTGACGAAATGAAAAAGGACATAAATTTAGCTTTACGTGATTCTGGAAAGAAAATAATCATTTTTATTGATGATGTTGACAGGCTTGACCGTAATGAAATATATACGCTCCTAAAGCTTGTTAAAATCAATGCTGATTTTAAAAACTTGGTTTTCCTCATTTGCTTGGACCCAGAGCATGTTGCCAAAGCAATCCATAAAAGATACGGGCCCAACATCGAATCCGGGAAATTTTTTTTGGAGAAAATCATCAACATACCATTAGAGCTTCCCTTGGTGGAGAAGGCAGACTTGGATCTGTTCATCAAGGAAAAGGTCAAGTCCGCAATTAAGAGCAGACTTATCAGAAAAGATGAGTCTGATGAATTGATCAGAAGCCTGAATGTTTCCTATTTTGGTTCACCACGGGAAGTAATCCGAATCGTCAATTCATTCTCCATCTCCCTTTATGCGATCGGTGACGAAGTAAATGCCCACGATTTGTTTTGGATCGAATATTTAAAAGTAAAGCATCCCGAATCCTATGAAACTATAAAAAACTATGCCCGGGACCACATCTCAAACTACATATTAACCTCTGTTATTACCTTCAACAACGAGTTTGATAAAAGTAAAAGCGAAAGTGGTGTGCGGTCAATTCTAAAAGACCAAAGCGAAAAGGCCTATGATATCATTGATAAGCTATTTCCGATGGATAGAACTGGAACCGTTTACGGATATCGATCGAAAAACATCAAATCTGAAAAAGAATTGAACAAACAACTCAGGATCAACCATATTTCCCATTTTGAGAAATACTTTTCATTCCACACCAAAGGGAAAATCTCAGAAATTAAATTCTCCACTTTAAAAAGCCATATCCAAGATGGCAATAAAGATGGGGCTCTGACTGTTTTGAAAGATTTGCTGTCAAATTCAGATGAATATAAAGTTGTCTATCGTCTGGGTTCAGAGTTGGATGGCATGAAAACCCCGGATTATGAAAAATATATCCCTTTTATTATTGATAATATCCAGGTTTTCAAAGAGGGACAAGGGTATTCCAATGCCATTCAGCTGATCCAAAATATTGGAGAAAAATTGAGAACGGATGAAGCCTCTGGGAACAGAGAAATCTGTCTCAACATAGCTAAAAAACTTGACTATTACCAACTAAGTTATTTTTTGGGACGCTTACAGGAAAATCCTAATATACCGTATTTAAAAGACTTGGAATCAGTACTCATCGAAAAAGTCAGGGAGCCTGATTCACCTCTATTCTACAAACAAAGAAATGTTTCCAATATGATAATGGAAATTTGGTCAAAGCACGATAGCGGTCAATTTCAGCAATTCATTTTGGACAGCCTTTCATCCAAGGAAAATGTATTTAGTTTTATAACAAGCTTTCCGTATCTATGGAACGACCACATACAAGGAATTTTCAAAAAAGAGGACTATACATTTTTGAAAGAACATCTAAATCTGGATATGGGCTCTATCTACGCTAAAATAGAAGACCTGATTCCCGATAAATTCGACTTAAAGGAATTGGAGGTCAAGGCCAAAGGATGGGATGATAAGACCAATAATTCGGAAAAGCAGAATATCGATCAATTCGTCTATTGGTACCTGATGGACAAAGAAAAAGAATGAGGTGTTCATTTCCTCTTATCCTTGCTCGCCCTATCAAATGCAACCAGATTAAATAACTCCCGCATCCTTGATCTCACGCGAGTGCCATACCGTTCCTCCAGCTCCTGGGCATTGAGGTTGGTGGTGGCGTGGGTCTTGCGTTTGTCTTCAATAAAGAGTTCATGACGGGAGAGCAATATTTCACCCATGACGTTGCAGTCTTGCCCAAAGTGCCGTCCGGTGGGTTCTACACCTAGGTCATCGAAACAGAAGAATTGGGAAGTGCCATAATCTTCGATGGTCTTATAACCTATATGGTTAAAACCAAAAACAATGTTCCGGCAGGGTATGATCTCATAGGGTCGTTGATGTGGGACGATGTGTTTCATTAGTTTCATGAGGCTGGTCTTGCCACAGCCTACAGGTCCCGAGAGTAAGAGTCCTTTGTGGATATCAATGCCCATTTGGGTACAACGGGCTTTGTCCTGGATGAAGTAGAGGCTGAGTTTATATAGGATATCCCGGTCCTCTCGGTGGATTTTGAATTTTTTCCCGAATAGAAGTTTTCCCTTGGCATCAAGATAGATGAGGATTTTTTCAAAATCATAGTGGATTTCCTTGTCCTTCAGGGTGCCCAGTGGATATTGGACGGCTCCCTCGGTGATGATATGTGGGGTATTGTACTTCACGTTACAAAGGTTCGTTGTAGTTTTTGTGGGTCTTGGTCTTTAGGTTGTCCCGAAATGGGACACCGGCCTTCTGTTTGTTTCCGTTTTCCAAATCCTCAACATCCAAAATTTTAAAATCTGCCTGTTTGTTATTGTTTTTTTGGTTTTCCAAGGTTTGTATATGTTTGTTTATAGGTACCACTGCTTGTCCATTGCTTGTCCTGATATTGGTACGGCTTGGGTCCACCACTTGTCCAGTACTTGTCCCAAAATCGAACATCTTGATACGGCTTCCCTTAAAAGGGTTGTGGGATGGAGTATAGACGATATAGCTCCAATGGGCGAGTTCCTTGATGCATCGATGGTAGGTGGATTTGGACCCAATCTTGGCACACTGCATGACTTCGTCCCGGTTGATAAAAAATTCCGGTTTAAAGTAGTTGGTGTTCCAGAACTGGAACAACGCCACATAAAGACTGATATGGGTTGGGTTCAGTCGGCTGTCCTTGGAGAATTGATCAAAAACCCCATTGAGATGTTTTATATAATTGACTTCTTCCAAACCTAGATCCGGTTATGGATTTTGTTCTGCTCCAATACCTCCATAATTTCATGGTACTCGTAATAGAGGACCCCGCCGACCTTGGTGTAGGGGAGGGTGCCGTTGATCCGAAGGTTCTGCAATGTGCCAGGCGAGATGCCCAGCAGTTCTCGGACCTCGTTGGATCTGAGCCATTTTTTGTTCGATTGCTTGTTTTGGTTGTTCAATAAATCCTTGATGTCCTCCAGCAGTTCGACTTTGAACTCCATGAGGTCTTCGGTGGTAATAATGGTCGCTCCCATGTGTTTTGTGTTTTAAAGGAAGGACCACCTCCTGAATACCATGTCATTTGATGGCCCATCCATAGATTTGACTTTCATCACAAAACTGAAAAAGCATTTTGGAAAAACTTCCCAAGTTGGTACCAACTTGGGAACGATTTTTTTGACATACAATTTGGATGGATTTGGGTACAATTGAACTTTTCAATGGTGCTAAAAAGGCTAGAAACTGTAAAAATACGGCCTCAAAACGGCTGAAAACCAAAATTCCCAAGTTGGTACCAACTTGGGAAAAATCAAGGTGCTATTCTTCCAAGGATTCCATCCGCTGGTTTAACAGCTCGATAAGCCGATCCAGAAACCGCGTCCGACTGCTCTTCCGCGAGCGGATATCAATAAAGGTGTGATAGTAATTGCCCAGGTCCACATTGTAAAAGTACTCGAAATGTGAGGCCAGTTCCTTGATATCAACGGTACCGCCGTTGATGCATTTGCTGGTGTGCAGGGCATATAGGAGCTCGATAAGCTCCGTTTTGCCCCCGGTCCAAAATAATTTTGATGGCTTTTCCATAGGTGTGTTCTTAGTAGGTTCCATATTGTTGTTGAGATCGTCCACTTCCTTTCTCAGGTAAACGATGAGCATGTCATAGGCCATGATGGTGGCCACAGTACCGTCCTGACAGGTGGAAAACTGGTCATCGATCAAAAAGTGAAAGGATTCCAAGGGCATGCGCAGGTCCCGATTGCCCCGGACAAAATACTGTTCGTCCATGGACATGGCCCCACGCCTGTAATAATTATAGAATTCCAAATTATCGTTAAAGAAGGTCTGAAGCTTATCTATCTGTTGCTGGAGGTATTTGATCTGGGCTACATCCTTTCCACGGGGCCGTTTGCTCTCAATGCTGAAAAGCTTGATGTAATAGATGAGCTTGCTAAAGATCTGGGGTTTTACATGCTTAAAAAAATAGATCTCATCGGCCTGTGTTTCAAAATCCTGGCCCACTATCTGCTTTTGCAGTTTACGGATACATTTCTCCACCAGTGCAATGCCCTTCTCCGCCTTGAAGAGAATATCACCGTTCCCGCTTTCCAGGGTTTCCAATTGGCCCTCAAATTCCAATAGCAACTTTTGGTATTTCATGACATTGTACCATTACTGCTGCCCTTCCATGACCCCGATCATTTCCAAGATGAAATTGTCATTGGTCTGGAGATAGGCATATTTCTCATGTACCATCGCTCCCAGCTTTCTTTTTTCAAAAGAGGCGGTCATCCCAAAATCGATTTTGGGGATTTTGATGGCAATTGCCCGTTCAATGGTTCGATATAGCAATTGACGGTAGGTCGCATAATTTTCCAATAGGTCGTAATCCATACCCACGAAGGCAGGAACATAGACATTGTTCTGATTGGTATAACAGAACATCACCCCGAGAATGATATTGGGTTCCCCGTTAGGGGTCAGTACGATAAATTCCCAAAGTTCATTATCGTTCATTTCTTCAAACAGCTTATCGGGAAATGAAAAGGTGTTCAGACCAAGGTTCCGTTTTTGCACTTCTCCAAAAAGACGTTTGAATTCCTGTATTTGGAAAGCATTGGTCTTGGAGATGATTTCGGATTGCGTCAATTCCAAAAAGGGTTGGATGTCCTTCCGGAAATGCCTTCGGTTTCTGGAGGATAATTGTTCAATATACTTCGTCATGGAATCGACCCCCGTTAAGTCCAGGGTACAGGAGTTGGGCATCTGCACCCGCAAGAACCCATGGCCATACAGCGTTTCATGCCAAGAGGTCTTTGCCTCAAAGTCTCGTAAAACGGTCATTTTTGCCCCGAATTGGTGTTCCATTTTTTCAAGGAGTTCCAATAGGGCATCAATGGCTTCTTTATTGGATGGATGTGATTCGTCCCAATAACGGTGGTTGCCTTCGGTGAATAAACACCCCAAGGATAGGACCATGGACGATAAATGATATGGATTTTCTTTCCGCTCTTGTTCAATGACAGCCGATATTGATGCTTGGGCGAGCATATCATCTTTCCACGGAGAAAGGGTCATAAAGGTTACCAAGATGGGAAAGCCGTTGGAGTCCTTTATGATCACATATCGGAACGACCAATTGTGTTCCTTTTGGGAGTTTCCTTGAAAAGCCTTTTCCAAAAATTTCAGTCCTTCCCAATCGTAGACACCTTGTCCTCCCATGTACTTGTTCCACATGGTTTTATCAACTTGATGAATAGTATCGAAAATTTCGATGGTCAGTTCGGATGACTCTTGCGGTTTGCTTTGGGACTTGTGTTCCAATTTAAAGGCATAGAAGACCCTTTCGGCATTTGTTTGGGTGTCTTCCAGGGCTAGTGGAAAATGATATTCCATGGCTTCTGCCAGTCCTTTGATTTCTTTCTTTTGGTTATGTCTTGAAATGGTGATTCGTACCCCGGTGTTTTTTACCGGTACTGCGGGAAAAATACCCAAATTGACATAGTAGCCCTCACGGATCAATCGGTTCACAAAATTGTAACCGGTCTTGGGCATTCCTGTGCCAATGTAAAATACCGGTGATTCGTTTTGGTCTATTAATGGTAGCTCGGTTGTGGACAGGCATGCATTGAAATAATCAATCCGTTCCCGCAAATCTTGCTGTAGGTCATAGATCTCGGGGGAAAGATGAATCTGCGCGGAGGCCATGGCAGCGGCCACAGAAGCGGGTTCCAATTGGGCAGAAAAGGTCAAGGGACCCCCAAAGGTCTTTATTTTATCGTATAGTTGTGGGTTGGAACAGACCAATACAGCACCACTGGCTCCAAAGGTCTTGCTCAATGTGCCGAAGAGTAGCACATTTTCCGGTAATTCCCCTAATTGGTCCAGTACATAACCAGTACCATTTTTACCGACCCAACTCATCCCGTGGACATCGTCAAAATAAAAATGGAGTTGTGGGTATTTTTCAGAAAGCGCCATCAATTCTGTGACAGGGGCATAGTCCCCGTACATGGAATAGATGCCATCGGCCATATACCAGATGTGTCTTTTGGAATGTTGGTACTTCTTGATTTTGTCCTCCAACATCTCCAAATTATTGTGGCGTATCATTTCGATGGGAACACTTCGTGTCTTTAACATCTTGGCCGCATTCTGTACACTCCAATGCACCTGATGGTCCAAAATGATTACATCATTGTCATCCACCGCGCTGGGAATGACGCCCAGATGACCGAGTGTACTGTTCTTGGTGATGACAATGGGTTGACCGTACATCTCCTTGATATAGCCTTCAAGTTCCTTATAAAGTGGATTGGAGATATAGGACTTGGAGAGTGGAAATTGAGTGCCGTATTTCTCTATGGCATTCATGGCGGCCTCCTTTAAGCGGGAATCCTGTTCCAGTCCTAAATAACCCGTGGTCCCAAAATGGTATAGTTCCCTACCGCCGACTTCTATCGTCCTTCCCGAAAAGGACTTTCCCCCGGCATAAAGGTGCAATACCCCAGCTTGTTTTGCATCGGTGAATACTTCATGTACGGTGTTCAAAAAATTGTGGTGTTTGATCTTGGCCATTTTATTTGTTTTTATTTGTGATAAAAAGAAACGGATTTTGTAAGCTGATAAAGCATACATATTCCAGTTAATCCTTTTCAGATAACAAATACTCCTTTTCGGATAACAGAAAGCCCTTTATTACAAATAACTGCCCTCCAGTGAAAACTTCAATTGCAGTAATTTTGTAAATTGATTTTGCTAACCAGTTTTCCAGAGATGAAAAAAACACATGAAAACACCTTTGCCGTATATCTGTTGACCGATGATCTGTTACACATCATATATAAGAAAGTGCCTTGTATCAATGTTAAGGCAGCAGAGCTCATTGTCAAGGATCGGATGGAATTACAAGAAGGCAAAGTGATGCCTGTGCTCTGCGATATACGGGAGGTCAGGAATATCGATAAGGCCGCTAGGGACTATTTGGCACTGGAAGGTTCCCTTTGGATCAAAAAACTGGCCTTCTTGATCTATCCACCGGTTACTGACATGATCAGCGCCATTTATCTGGACACCCATTCCCAAAAGGTGCCTACACAATCTTTTACCAAAAAATCGGAGGCCTTGGCCTATTTGGGCATTAAGGAAACCGATGATAACTAATCAATTTAATGAAAGGATATGCCGAACAGCGATGACTTTAGGGTAAAACGGATACAAAAGATGCTCTTGGAAATGGCCAAGGGCAATTTCTTCTATTCCATTGAACCCATGGACAAGAATGACAATATCGCCTCCCTGGTGGTCATGCTGAACATGGTCAATGAGGAAATAGGGGCGGCCTTTATCCATCAAGGTTTTGCAAATGCGCACAACACCCCACAATGTGTCATCCAACTGTCCATGATCTTAGATGGGAATGGTCAAATCGAATTGCTCACCAACGGCACCTGTTCTCTATTGTCCTATCCCCCTATGGATCTTTTCGGAAAACACATCACTGAATTCATGACGGAAAGGTCCCGGGAAAGATGGACCAAGAAGATGGCCAAACATCTGAAGCGGGAGCGGTCTGAAACGGTATTGTTCCTGGAATTCATTACGAACGATGGTCTTTTGCTGGCCAAGGATTGTCAAATATCGGTGTACCAGGCCCTGGATGGGGGTGGTCAAAAAACCCTGTTGAACTCCGTCTTCTTTTCCAAGGGGGAACCCTTTGAAACGGGGTTGCCCAAAAATAAACTCAAAGTGACCAAGGGCATCAAGGAACACAAGGTCACGTTGACCCCAGAGGACATCCAAATCATCAGGGATGTCCATGATATGATCATCAACAACTTGGACAAGGATCTCCCCACCTTAAAGGATCTTGCACATCAAGAGGGCACCAATGAGTACAAACTGAAATATGGTTTCAAACAGATCTACGGTACGACCATTTTTAGATTTCTGATCAGGGAACGTCTTCGAATGGCTAGGACCCTCATCCAACACAGCACCTTAACGATAAAGCAAATCATCCAAATGACAGGATTCAAGAGCAAAACACATTTTTCAAGGGCATTCAAGGACAAATATGGAATGTCTCCTACGGATTTAAGGTTATAAAACCCTTAAAATCATGTATTTACTCCGTTTCAGATAACAAATACTCCCTTAGAGATACATCAGACTCCCGAACTTTGTCATATCAAATCAAATGATATGTCATTCAAAGGAATTCACTCCAAGCTTGTTACCCTCTTCAGCCTTTTGCTGACCATCCTTTTTGTTTATACAGCGGTAAGCAAATTGGTCCATTTGGATCTCTTTCAATGGCGCTTGGAGCGGATGCCCTATATTTCCCCCTATGCCTCTTTGATTTCATGGGTCGTTCCTTTTCTGGAATTGGTCATTGCTGGCATATTGTGGTTTCCTAAATACCAAACCATGGCATTTTATGCCAGCTTTATTCTATTGGGGCTATTCACCACCTATATCATTATAGTTCTTAAATACAGTGATTCCATCCCATGTTCTTGTGGCGGGGTCATATCGGCCTTGGGATGGAAGCACCATATCCTATTGAATATCACTTTTATGGTCCTTGCCTTATTGGGGATCCTGTGGACAAAGAAACAATACAACATGCAATCACATCAAAATACTACGTAGTCACAGGGGAAGCCGAAAACCTATAAAAGAGTAGGCATTAACTTTTAATACCAAGTATTATGAAATCTAATTTTTTAAAACTTGTTTTACCGGCCTTCGCCATTTTGTTGGCGGTTGGCCTGGCCTTTGCAACGGAGGAAAAGGTTACTTTTCAACAAGGCCATTATTATGACACTTCAGTGCAACAATGGAAATCCATTCCAGCTGAAGCGGGTTGTGATGAGGATGGGGAATACCCTTGCCTTCATGACGGTTACCAATTGTATTCCTTGCCAAGTTTTGGGAGTACCCCTTTGGCCAAGGATGAACCTTAATGGTTCTTATGTCTAAACTAAAAGGTGCCTTGGAAAAGGCACCTTTTTCACTAATTCAAAATACTTTCATGAACCAAGTGTATTGAGCTATGTCCATGAAGTTTCTTCAACGAGGGCTTACATCCTATTGATTTTTTGCAGACATCGTTGCCAATGCGATTTAGTGGTTGTGTCCCATCGCTGTTCCAGTCCTTTTTCAATCCCCTTTTTTAAATCGATCAATCGCCCAAGGATCAGGGCTTTCATATAATCGGAATGTGCAAAAAACCGTTGTTGGGGGTCCAATCCAGATCGTTGCTGTTCTACAATCATAATCAATTGATCTATATAAAGGGTTTGTAGGGCCTGTCTTCTCCGGTCCACTTCGGTATACCCAGATTGCAATTCCAAAAACAGCCCTGATTGCAATTGGTCGAGATAGGTTTGGACCAAATTTTCTGAGTCAAGGCTGTACTCCATATACTCCAGTCGCTTCAAGCGAGGTGCCATAATCAGTTCCGGTAAAATCCTTTGTTGGTATTCCATGACCTTGTCAGGAAAAGTGGAATACCTTGTTTTTTCTTCAAATTCGGGATGGGTCAACCATTTGGGTGGATCAAAGGCATTGACCAATAGAAAATCAATTGCCTCCGATTGCTTTTTCCAAGGAATAGGGGTGTACATCTTCCCTTCATGCCCCAAAGGTTTGTAGTGAATGTCATATCCTCCGATCAGGGTCGAAACATGGACCATATGGTTGTACCACAATTCCATGGTCTTTTCATACAATCGACCCAAAAGCGCATTATCGTTTTGGTCTTGGGTCACCTTGGGCAAAAGGGAGATTACCCTTTCGACATTTTTTAAGGCCAATTCGGTACTACGGACAGGATTGTTGGTTTCGACCACTTCGTTCGAAGCTGCGGGACCAAGGGTTTCGAATATGGCGTTGTGGAAACGATACCAGGGTACAGAATCCTGCCACCGGATCATTTTTTCCAAGGCCAAGCTTTCCTGCTCCGTTGACGTATCCTCTTCAAATTCAGTATAGGCCCACATGATATTGTACCTATCGGCAGGACCCACTTTTTGAACCAAAAGTGAAGGAGAAATACTGTCCTCTGGTTGGGGAATATTCGATGGTCTCGCATAATTCATGATGCTTGGGGTATAACCCATGTTCCTGAGCCATATACTATCGTTCATTTTATCCCACGGATAGGTATATTCTCCATAGTTGGCATCCTTAAGCCCAAAAATATGACCTGCTTCATGAGCAACTGTTACTTGGAACATGGAACCAACAATTTCATCGGGTAACGGAAATTGTTGGGCCCTTTTGTCCAATGGTGCTAGACGGACAAAGTACCTTTCCATGGCGGTCCGTTCCGAGGCTCCTATAAAGATGTCACCACGCAAAATTTCCCCGGTCCTCAAGTCAATGATCCTTGCCACAGTGGCCCCATAATCCTCATATTCGGAACCCCTCATGTATTTTCCCATTGACCAATACACAATGTTGGAGTGGAGGCTGTGGGTCGTCCATTCATCCAGACTGTCAACTTCTTTGACCACAAGGGCATTCTTGAAACCTGCCGCCTCAAAGGCTGGTAACCATTCCTCAATTCCTGCTTTGACATAGGGCCTCCACTTCTTGGGGACATCAGGAGAAATGATAAAGGTGATGGGTTTTACCGGAGCACTGATCTCTAGGTCCTTATGCTTCTTTTCCAAACGCCATCTGGCTATGTTGGCGAGGCTATTTCTCATATGGAAATGAATACCAGTGGTCTCCTCATCATAGAATCCCATCCGATAATCAAACCTTCTTGCCTTCATTGGCTCCGGCAACAGAGCGAATCCATAAAAGGTAGGTATGGATATTTTAGATCCTCCCTTGACCAATCCTCTTCGGACCTTGATGATCACTTCATCGGTTAGGTTTTTGGCACCCAACAACAAGGAGATTTCGGGAACCAGTTTTTCCGAAAAGCCTGGTTCCCATTCAATCATTTGTTGCAGTAAAAGATCAGTTATGTTCACTGTATAGTTTCCCGGTTTTTCCTTCCCCTTTTCACGGGGAAAGATACCGAGGATATTATCGGAAAGGGAAATGTTTGGTTGAATGGGAATGGAAATCCCTGCAGTAGAATGGATTACGGGTGCCTTCAAGAGTAATTTGTCCCCATGCAGTGACCAGACCACTTGTAAAAACAAGCGATCATTTCCGTTATCATAACGAACAAATAGAACCGGTCTATCCAAAACCTTCTCAGGTACGTTTAGATAAACCTGATCTTGCTCCATGGTAACCGTCAAAAAGTGGTTCTCTTTTTCAAGAAATCCGCCGTACTGACCATTTGCCAGAATTACCGAAGTATTCCTTGCAAAAGTCGTAATCGGAAGAATCGCTATACAAGCCAAAACGAGTAACCGTCCCATGGTCAATATCAATTTGGAAAAGGTTCCATTAGAGTTAGGTTCTGGACCTAAATGCACTGCATAAACATTTTGTTCAATATCCATCATTTTGTGGCTTTAGATTGGGATTGGCCTCCAACTCTGACTCTGGTATGGGCATGAGGACATCCGTTGCCTGCCAATTGGATTTCATTAGGCTCATTGTCTGGTTAGCCAAACCTGTACGTTTGAGATCGAACCAGCGTAGCCCCTGTTCGGTAAATAGTTCTATTCTTCGTTCTTGGAGAATGGCATCCAGTAGCTCGTCCTTGGTATTGGCCGTAGATTTTGGAAGTCCAGCACGGTTTCGGATAACATTAAGGTCCGACTGCGAACCAGCGATATTGCCTAAATGGGCCCTGGCTTCAGCTCGGATCAAATACTGTTCCGCCAAACGGAACAGAATGGAATACTCCAAGGATTCGGATTCGTTGATATCGGCTTTGTACTTTTGTGCAAAGAATAACTTAATGGTGTTGTCCAAATCCGACATACTACCCACCCAATAAACCCTTCTCAGGTCATTGGTTTCAAAAGCCATCAAGAAATCGTCTGTCAAAGCATAAGACTGTCCCGGAATGGACTTGATGATCAACTGTTCCCCTTCCAAGGTGTTCAAAGGAAATTCGGTATCTGCCTTAAGCTGCCAAATCGTTTCCGGAGAGGCTTTAACGAAAACCTTGTCCAAATCGTCTTCCAAGCCATAGGAGGTAATAAGGTCAGAGGCCAAGGATTCCGCCATCTCCCAGTCCTCAATATATTGGTACATCCTCGCCAATAATGCCTTGGCCACGTCTCTATCTGCGTAAACCCTTTCAGTTGAAGTAAAATCATTGCCATCCAACGCTGTTGCTGACTCCGTTAAATCTGTAATGACATTTTGATAAACTTCTGATGCAGGAGTTCGGGATACCTTGCCATTCTCCAAATAATTGGTAGAAGTGATGTAAGGTATGTTCCCAAAGGCAAATACCAATTGACTGTGCAGATAAGCACGGATGAACAATGCCTGCCCAATGAACCTGTTTTTTTCACTTATAGTCAATGCCTCTGATTCACCCACACCCCGGATTATATCGTTGGCTCCATAAATCAGATGGTAGGCCTGGCGCCACCAATTCGTTGTAATGCCGTTTGCAGCCGGTACATCATTCTGATACAATTGGATTAAATCGGCACTAAAGCCATAATAATCCAATTCGTCCCCATAAATGCCCAACACGGGTGTCACTCCCGTTGTCCCGGACACGATTCCCTCTTCACGCATACCAAAATAGAGATTGGAAAGTGCGGATTCCACCGTGGACGCGTTGTCAAACACGGTTTCTGATACCAAGTTGTTCTTAGGGGGGTCTACATCCACAAAATCAGTACATCCCACTACGGTTAGAGCCAGTATAAAAAATTGGGCCACTCGTTTCCTCCATTGATGGGCACCATCTAGAACTGTGCATGGGAGGTGTATTTTATAGGTTATATGTTTAAATCGTTTCATGTTATGGGTTTAAGGTTAAAAACTGAGTTGGAATCCAAGGGTTATCTGACGCAATGACGGCAATCGGGTACTGGTTGGCTGCTCTGGGTCAGGTCCCTTATAGCCTGTAATGGTCCAGAGATTCTGCCCTTGTAGGTATACATCGATATCAAGGCCTTCCTGCAATTTAGGGATGCTATAATTCAGTGAAATGTTTCGTAACCGAACAAAGGAGGCATCCGAAACCGAGGCATTGCTTTGCTGTTGGAAATTGTCCAGCCCGCCTGTGGGTACCAAGCCACTATAGGCTCGTGAGAAGCTTGTTATGTCCCCAGGTTGTCGCCAACGATCATATAGGTCCATGGGTATATTCCCCTTACGACCCGGTATAACACCGAATTGAAGTGTATTGAAGGTCCTTTGTTTTTTGAACTGGAAAAAGAAATCCAACGTCAGGTTTCCAAAATTTAAGGTATTGCCCAATCCCCCATAAAACTTAGGGGCCAGGTCCTCGACCCATTCCTTGTCTTCCTGGCTATTGATATTCCCATCATCGTTATAATCCTCAAACATATAAACCCCTGTTTCAGGATCAACTCCAAGGGAATGGTATAATTTTACAATGGATAGGGGCTTACCTATTATATATCTATTGGCAAACGTGGAGTTCTCCAATCCATCAAAATCCACTAATCTATTTTTGGGAACCGTCAGATTAATAATCGTGGACCACTTGAATTTTTTGGATTCTATATTTACGGTTCTTAGGTCCAATTCAAATCCTGTATTCTCTACTATGGCATCGAAATTTCCGGTCAGTTCTGAAAACCCCGTAGTGGCTGCCAAAGGAATTCCCACCAATTGATTGGATGAGCGGTTGCGGTACCAAGAGGCATTGAGCAATAATTTGTCCTTGAAGAAGCCTAGCTCCAAGGCCGCCTCCAATTTCCTGTTCTCTTCCCATCCGAACAAGGGATTGAAAAGCCCTGTGGGTTCTATGATGGTTACTCCATTATAATCGTTCCCTGTAACGGAATAGGTGTCCAAGAACCGATAATCACCAATATTGTCACTCCCTGTTGTTCCGTAGCTTGTCCTCAATTTACCATAGCTCAATACAGAACCGTCGCCCATAAAGTGTTCCTCTGAAAAAAGCCACGCTATCCCGACGGCACAAAAGTTTCCAAACTGTTTGCCCGGTCCAAACCTGGATGACCCATCCCGACGTCCCGTCAGGTTAATGAAATACTTATCCAAGAATTTAAGGTTTACCCGTCCAAACACAGCGTTGTAGTTGTATTCACTGTCCGCATTGGAAAGGATATCCAAATTTTCGGCGGCCCCAATGTTAAAGATCAGTTCATTGTTAGGAAAGCCGCGCCCCCGCAAAGCGAGCTGTTCCGTGGTCTCCTGTTGAAAGGTCGCGCCCAAAAGAATATCCAAGGAAAATGGGCTCCATTGTTTGTTCCAGTTGAGTTGTGGTTCCACAATCCATGATTCCCGCTTGGAAGTATTGGTCATAAGGTAGGAGTAGTTTTGGGGGGTAAGACCATATTGTGGATTTCTTGCCGAGGAAGGCATGGCCCGTTGGGCATCCAGCCGATAGCTGGTAAAGCCCATACTGGATTTAAATTCCAAGTTGTTAAAGACTTTATAGGATACCACTGCATTGGATATAAGGGTATTGGATAGTACCATATATTTCTCCTCCAGTGCAGCCATGGGGTTTTCCCATGTATTACCTTCCCAGTTGATATTTCCTTCCGCATCATATAGAGCAGGAGCATTGGGTTCCAATGAATATGCCTTAGGACTAAAGTCCGTGCTGGGTAAAAAATTGTCTTCTTTGGTATAGGAAGTTGTTAGATTGACACTAAACTTTCCATCTTTGGAATGATGGTTCAAGCTACTGTTCAAACTCGCTCCTTTGTATCTAAAATCCCCAGGGAATACTGTTGTCTCTTTTTGATAGGCCCCGCTGATCAAAAATTGGGTTCGTTCACTCCCACCCGATACGGAAAATTGGGCATTGTTCCTGTAGGCTGTACCACCTATCAGTTCTTTTTGCCAATCGGTATACCTGTCTTGGTCCCATAGGGTCACATCAGGCCAAAAGAAGTCCAACCCTGGATTGCCCAATAAATTGTCCACTCCATCATTTATGATTCCTTCCCTTCGAAGCTCTAAATATTCCTTTGTTTTCATCAGGTCCAGAAAATGGGACACTTGACCTAGGGATGTACTCAATTGGGCATCGAATCTGGTCTTTCCCGCCTTGCCTTTTTTAGTGGTGATAAGGACTACACCATTGGCTCCGCGGGAACCATAAATGGCAGTGGCATCGGCATCCTTCAGGACCTCGATGCTCTCAATATCATTGGGATTTATGGCATTCAAGGGACTGATGTTGCCCCCGACAATCTGGTTTGACAAACGTGCGACTCCCATAGATTGGGAACTAAAGGACACCCCGTCTACTATGAATAGTGGATTTGCAGCCCCATTGAGGAAGTTCCTGCCTCGGATCTCAATGGAGAATCCTCCTCCAGGCACTCCAGTATCTTGGACAATATTCACTCCCGACAAATGTCCCTGCATGGCCGCCAAGGGATTGGCCACGGGTTGTTTTTCTATGATGCCCGCTTTGATGGTGGCAATGTTCCCAGTGCGTTCCTTTTCGGAAACACTATAATAGCCTGCATTGAGCACCACTTCTCCCAATTGGGTGACATCTTCTTCCAGTTGTACATTGATAACGCTTCTTCCATCCATACGGACATTTAGAGATTCGAAGCCCACTATGGAAAAAACCAGTATGTCATTTGGATTTGCTTGAATGTTATAGGTGCCGTCCATGTCGGAAATGGTGCCTCTATTCGTGGACTCTACTACAATATTGACTCCAGCAAGGGGTTCTCCTGTGCTATCGGTCACGGTGCCGGAAATGGTGGACTGTGGTGGCTCCAAGATATTGCCCGCTTGCATTTGTTGGGCCAGTAGGGGAGATATAAGGATATATAAGAGCAAGAAAAGCTTATCCCTGCCTAAACGTATTGGTGATTTCTTCATTATGTTGAGTTCGTTTGATTAAAAGAGTTTATTGGAATTTTATTTCCCATAGGGCAATTGTTGGACTGCCCAAAGGGTTTTAGCCACACTGCCCGAAAAGTCAAGACAAAGTCGTAACTTCCCTAGGGGCGTTTAGGTTCGGATATAGGCCACCCTGTCCAAGCAGTAAAGACCGTTGGAAATAGGATTCCTAGATGGAAAATGACTAAGATTTCGTGATTGGGCCGGTTGCCTTGAAAGTGTTTGCGTCAGTTATGGGAAAAGTGATATCGTGAACCGGAAAAATGTTGCGTATATCCCATAGCTCTAGTCTTAGGGTTAAATTGGATTCTTGGGCTTTTTTTTAAAGAGAATATCAAATAGGGTCAGGCCCGCTCTAAAACTAGAACCGACCGAAGATGAATACTCTACTAAAAAAATAAGCCTTTTGTTTCCCATAACCCTTTGGTTGGGCGATGCCTCAAAATGATAAAGAAACCAAACGCTATGAAGAAAGTTGTAATAAACCAAAACCAAAAAGGCGCGGAACTTAACTTATCGACTAGAGGGTACTGGTATACCTGTGTACGATAAGCAAGCCCACGCCCGGGTCGTGAGCAATCTGCTTATGGTCTCGTACACATAAAATTACCAGTTTTCTAGTCGAGACTCCAAGCGAAAGCTTCAAATATGTTCTAAACGAAGAATCGCAAATTATGTATTTCTTGGGCAAGATACCAAATTACTTTATTCGATACAAATATGTATCGAATAAATATTCCTCATTTCTAAATTTTTGCTGAATGAGGAAATACAGCGATGTTGAAATAGAATTAATTAATATTCAAATTGGCTGTCTTATAAGATTGGCCAGATTGAGAAAAGGGCTTTCTCAGCTTGATTTGGGACACCAAATAGATTCGAATTCAACCCTTGTGGGTAGAATTGAAAGAGCGGAGGGCAAAACAAGTTGGGAAAAAATTTTCATGTTAAGTAAACAATTAGATGTTAACTTTTACGATCTTTTTGAATTAAAGAAAAAGGATGTTTTGCTATCAATTGTTGATGAAGCGTTTCAATTGGAGAATAAACTTACTCAAGAGAAGAGGGAATTCTATGATTCTCTTAAAATAAAAATTGAGAAAACTTATAGTGACTTTAATAGGGAATAAAATTCAAATTAACCACTCGCATATATTTCCCCAAGTATATTTTATACTAGAATTTTCTTATATTTAATTCTCACACTCCCCCCATAGATTTATTGAATTTTAAGAAAACTATGCTTTGCATTTAATTGCAAAAGTTATGCATAGTCAACGAAATTGGTGGTAAATGCTGAATATAGTTGGGTATATAAACAAGTTGTGCAACATTTGAGAGAATTAACGCAAATCGAAATAAACGAATTCAATTTATTGCTGAATACTTGCAATCAAATTTCGATGCGTGGAATTGACGAAAATTGGGAAAAGTGGATTTTAGAAAATATGTCAAAATTTTTACCTCTATTTACACATCTTATTGCCTTTTTACATTTTGACAAACTGGAACGTATTACAATTAATAAACGGATTTTAGGAACTAACAAACGAATTAGAAACATTGATTTTCTAAAATACCCACCAGCTGATAAAGTAAAAAAATATGGAAGATGTAATTTAAAAGGAGAAAGCATATTTTACGGAGCACCTTTGATAACTACTGCATTATCAGAAATGCGCCCAAAAGTTGGAGATTTAATTACAAAATCAATATGGAGATTAAAAGAAGAGCATACTTTTAAAGTTTGTCCGATTTTCCATATCCAGCCAACAAATGGAACTTTTAATCCGAGAACCTTTGAAATGCAACAAAGTTTCTATAAAGAAATCAATAAAAATTTTAAGGGCAACAATCGAGAAGCGGTAATCAACTTAACAAAATTTATTGCTTTTCAATTTAGTAAACCAGTTAATCCAGAAAATGATAGAGATTATATTTTCAGTGCATTTTTTGCTAACAAACTATTAAATGAATTAGATGATGGGACAATTGAGGGAATTTATTATCCAAGTGTAAAAGAAAAACTATCATTTGAAAATGTAGCATTGAAAGCAGAAATATTTGACAAGTATTATAAATTGGATGAAGTCAAAGACTCAATAGTATTTAAAGACCCTTCAGATGGTGGTGGCGGACTTTTACAATACGGATTGACAGACTGTAAGGAATTTGACTTTGAAAAAAATGAAATTCTTTGGAGCGACAATATTATGCAACCGCAAGAGAGAATAGATTTTTATTTAAATGAATTTAAATTAGACTTAAACTAATGAAATTAGTTGTACAAAAATGACAATAGTAGAATCAATTACATATTTAAACAAAGTATTCAAAGCTAAAAAATGGACTGATAGGGACATTGACGAGTATGTATTTGATAATTTCTGCACTCTTCTAGATAACTTAAATGAAAGGGAACGGGAACTAATAATTGAATTGGTTGAACGATATCAATGGATTACATCATTGGAATACCAAGAAAAAATTCTTTCGACTTTAGAAAGTGTAGAAGATGAAAAAATAGAGAAATTAAAAACAGTTTACCTTTTTCCGATAATTAAATTCGAAGATGAGGGAAAGGTTAAAAGTGGTACATTCTTAATGTATCAAATAAAAGCATTTAAAAAATTTTTAAAAAAATACTCGAAAGTCGAATTTAAATATGTCACAAAATTTGAATACTTGACCGATGCTCAATTCGAACTTAAAGATAATGAAACACTTTACCTAATCGATGATTATATTGGCTCTGGTGAAACTTTAAATGATTGTTTAGAGGAATTAAGGAAAAATAAGAACATTACAAATGATAAATTAAATATTATTGCTATAGCCATCCAACAACATACATCAGATTTGATTAGTAAGGAGGGAATCTCCATTTATGCCGGTTATTTTTCACCCAAAGGATTAAGTGATTTTAATGATTCGCCTATTCGTGAAGAAAAAATTGCCTTAATGCTAGAAATTGAAAAGCTAATTCCTGGTGGTAGCCACTTTAGTTTGGGCTATAATGGATGCGAAGCTTTAATAACCTTAGCTAGAACACCAGATAATACTTTCCCTATTTTTTGGATGAAACATAGGATTGGAAAAAAATATTTTGACGCCCCTTTTTCAAGAGAAGAAACATTTGAAATATGACAAAAAGGAAAGAAATTTTAGTACTCAATATGGTTGAGAATTTGGGCAATGTTAAAAGACTGTTGAGGGAAGGTTTATCTTATAGGGAAATTTCAGATATTACAAATAAACTAGTTCAAGATGAATTGCTTTCCTATTATGAAAAGAGGATTATTCTAACCGAAAAAGGCAAAGTAGTTCTGGATCAAAACAAACTCCTAATAAAGGAAACTAACAAAGAGAATTGGATACAACCAGAAAACAAAAGTAGAGTTAAAAAACACGAAAGGAATTTTATATATTTACCAAACCAAACAGAGCTTGATTTTTAAAGAATTGGTTGGTGAAGTCACCATTCCAAATAGTGAACATTCTTTCAAGCTAGCGAATTTTGAAAAGGCAAAATCGGAGATATTTCCCTTTTCAAAATTCTTATTCCGAACAGGGGCTCTGAGTAGTCCCCTGTTCTTAAGGACTTAAGGGCAGATCTTCCAAAATGAAATATGAACAACCAACAATTATATGTCAGAAAGTTTACTGAAAAAGCATCTGAAAATGGCTTTTCTTCTGATTATATAAAAAAGTGTTTGTCATATGCCAACCCACTATTGGAAAAAAATCTTCCAGTTGTATATAATATCAATCACTTAAGTGGTTTAGTAGGCTACAGTGTTTCCTATCTAAAACGCGCAGTAAAATTTCAAAAATATTTCTATCGCGAGTTTCAAATTGAAAAACGTAATGAACAAAAAAGAACATTATATGAGCCTTTACCCAGTCTTAAGGAAATCCAATTATGGATTTTAGATGAAATTCTATATAAGCTTAAAGTCAGTAGATATGCAAAAGCATATGTGCCAAAAAGGAGTATTAAAGAGCATACGATGTATCATACTGACGAACCATTTGTACTTACCTTAGATATTAAGGAATTCTTTAAATCTATAAAATTTGAATCTGTAGAATCTCTTTTTAGGAATATTGGGTACTCGGAAAAAATGTCAAATTTGTTCACAAAACTTTGTTTTCGAGAAAATGAACTGCCACAAGGAGCCCCAACGAGTCCGTGTATTTCAAACTTAATATTAAAAGATTTTGATAATGCAATTTCTGGTTATTGTATTAAAAACGAAGTGAAATTTACGAGATATGCTGATGATTTGGCATTCTCTGGTAATTTGAATGCTGAAGAAATTGAAAAATTAGTTAAAGACGAATTGTCTAAAATTGGGCTAGTACTAAATGATGAAAAAAGAAGGTTGATGAAGCCAAATCAACCACAATTGATTTCTGGTATCATAGTTAATAAAAAACCTCAGTTACCAAAGAAGGTCCGTAATTCATTGAGAAATGAAATTTACTATATCAAAAAATTTGGACTTACTGATCATCTTGAACGAACCAACCAAAAAAAGCCTAATTACTTGAAACATCTTATGGGTAGAATTAACTATGTTTTACAAATTAATCCAAGAGATGAAGAGTTCATTGAATATAAAAAGTATTTACACGAATTGAGATAAAGTCGGAAGGCAATTAAATGTTGGGTTAAAAGTATGTTCTTTTGGGCTAGTTTTTGCCACTTGAATTTAGTTATCGCGAGCAGGTTTACAAACATAAATTCATATCTACCTTCCACCAAATAGGACAGTTCAAGAATAGTTTCAAATAGATTTGGCAAATTCTAATAAAGCAGGGTCATTCTTCAGTTTTTCCATATCGTCAGAAATTTTACAGTCCAAAACCTTAGCGTAGATTTGGGTTGTTTTCAAAGAGGTGTGACCAAGCATTTTGCTTACTGACTCGATTGGCACTCCATTGGAAAGTGTCACTGTGGTTGCAAAGGTATGTCTGGCCAAATGAGTGGTCAATGTTTTTTTGATCTTGCATGCCGTGGCAATTTCCTTCAGATAAGAATTGGTGCGTTGATTGGTGTAAACGGGGAGCAATGTCTTTTTTTCGATTACCCTGGGATGTTCTTTGTACTTTTCTATGATGGCCTCTGGGATGCTCAATAGTGGAATGCTGCTCAATACCTTGGTTTTCTTCCTTTTGGTCTTGATCCACTTATTTCCCTTGATGTCCTTGACCAGATCGTCCTTGGTCAGCTTTTCTATATCGGCAAAGGCCAATCCGGTGTAACAGCAGAACAAGAACATATCCCGAACCGTATCTAGTCTTTCGAATTCAAATTCTTGTTTTAGCATGGCCTCCAGTTCCTCATGCGTCAAAAACTCCCGTTCTTTTTGTTTCCAACTGGCGGACCAGTGGAAGAACGGGTCCCTGTCAATCCATTGATTGGCATAGGCGATACGTACAATTTTCTTGAAATTGACAATATATTTGGTCGCTGTATTGTGGGAGCAATTTTTTTTGCTCTTCAAAAAGTAATCAAAACCCGTTATAAACTCATAATCGAGCTTTTTAAGAGGAAAATCCCTTTTTTGGTACTTGTATACTATGTAATCGAAGATATGCGATTTGGCGGCTTTATATCGTTGAAGTGTTCCAGCGGAATATTCCTTGCCCACCAAACTTTCCATTTCATCATTGTGATCTTGGAATATTTCCAAGATCATATACTGTTTCTGCCCCTTGCCCAAAAAGATGTTCTTAACGGTTTCTGCATCCACATATTCTTCGTTGCGAACCAGCTCATCATAGATGGTTACACATTTGTTTTTCAATGTGTCGAAAAATCGGTTCAGTACCAGTGTTTCTGGGGTTTTTCCTCGTAATCGACCAGTGTTGACATCCCACTTCAAGGGGTCGACCTGTTTGCCTGTGCTGAACTCTGAACGCTTGCTGTCCAATGTAATTCGGGCATAGATGGGCACTAATTTATTGTTGCTTGATTTTCTTTTTTTTGGATAAAAAATGACATTGATTGTACTGAACATGGCAAAAGGTTTTGATTTAACACTTTGAAGGTACAAAAAGAGGTCTTAAATAAATGTTAACAAATCCTTGCAATAAATTATAAAACAGACAATTACAGTGATGTCGGTGAGCATTTTTTTGGAGATGGAATGCGCACCGAATTGCTCACCTTTTATATGGCGTTTTTTGCTATTCTTTGGTGCCAATGGAAATGAAAAAAGCCTGTAAACATTTCATTTACAGGCTTTTGCATAAATTTGGAAATATTCCAAGCGGTCTGGACGGGACTCGAACCCGCGACCCCCTGCGTGACAGGCAGGTATTCTAACCAACTGAACTACCAGACCGTGGCGTTTAGCGTGTGCAAATATACACCGCTATTCCAATTCCGCAAACAATTTTTTCCAAAATTACATGGACACCTCATAGAAATTTCTGACGCTCGGTCATAAAAGTATTCAAGACCTTAGCAAAATTGGAGCTGATATCTACATTCACATACTTTATTCGATACTGGATACACTTAAGTTTTAAGGTCTCCAAATACTCTGTTATCCCTTTCTCGTAGTTCTCTTTGACCGCATCGGAATATAAATCGATATGCTCCCCTGTTTCCACATCGATGAAACGTTTGGGCGTATTTTCAAAATCAAAATGTAATTCCGTGGCTTTGTCCATTAGATGGAACAGAACAACTTCGTGCTTATTGTACTTCAAATGTCGTAAGGCCTCAAACAGTTTTTGATCGTCTGTCTTGGTCTGGAACATATCGGTAAAAAGAAAGATCAGGCTTCTTCTTTTTATCTTTTCGGCAATCAAGTGCAAATTGGTGTACGTATCCGTATCGCGGTCCGGTTCGCTGTCACGACTTATTTCACTGAGCTTGGCCAATAACATCTGATGGTGACGTTCACTGCCCTTTTCCGGGTAATAATCGTGATACGAATTCGAATAAACACTGAGTCCAACAGCATCACGCTGCCTTTTAAGAATGTTCATGAGCGCGGCAATCGCCAATACACCAAAGCCAATCTTGTTCAAATGTTCGATATCTAAATGCTTTACTTCGGGATAGTACATCGATGCCGAGCTATCTAAAATCATATGACATCGCAGATTGGTTTCTTCTTCATACCGTTTTGTATACAGCTTATCGGTCTTTGCAAACAGTTTCCAGTCGATATGCTTTGTACTTTCCCCAGCATTATAGATTTTATGTTCGGCAAATTCCGCTGAAAATCCATGAAATGGACTTTTATGTATACCACTAATGAAGCCTTCGACCACCTGATTGGCCAAAAGTTCAAGGTTCTTAAAAAGAGAGGCCCGGTTTAATTCCGATTGTAGGTCCATAGTACTAAGATAGCGATAAATTGAGGTTAAGGGATAGGGGAAAAGAGTATGTTTTAAAAATGGCTCAAAAATAAAAGGCCCGACTTTCGTCGGGCCTTTAGAAATTCGTATCGCTACGTATGACTGGACTACAATACTGCGTCAATCGCGTCCGTATAGGCTTTTTTCGGAGAAACACCTACTTTTCTATCTACGATTTCGCCATTTTTAAATACGAGTACCGTGGGGATGTTCCGTACCCCATATTTCGCCGCATATTCTTGATTTGCGTCTACATCGACTTTTCCTACGACGGCTTTGCCTTCGTATTCGTCGCTTACTTCTTCTATCACCGGACCGACCATGCGACATGGGCCACACCAAGCCGCCCAAAAATCTACAACAACGGGTTTATCACTTTTTAAGACAACTTCGTCAAAAGTTGCGTCTGTAATTTCTAATGCCATGTTATTTCCTTTTATTGATTATGCAAATTTAGTCAATAATTCAACGCTTTTCTTACAGAATATACATTCATTTTGGTTATAGCGCTATTACTTGAATTTATAGAATTAGGTATGTATCTCCCTGAGAGTCCGTTTTTGGACACCGAAACTATCCTCTCAATTTAGTTTATAATGTACCTGCTGTTCCTCCAAATGGGAAAGAAGCTCGCTTGATATTTGCACCTTTTGTTTTCTACTCGATAAATTCACCTTGATTTCGGCTTCCATTTCATAGATTACAAAATTCAGCGCGTGGTTACCTTTATGCGACACCAAGGTATCCTTTAGTTGGTGAACGTCTTCTTCCCTTAGTTCGTCTATATTTAGCTTGATGGTCAATTTTTTGGCATAGGCTTCCATGACGTCCTGCAATTGCATAAAGCTGTTATACTGTATTCTAGGATCACCTTTCTTGCCGGTGTCGCGATTGACCCATCCTTCGCGAACAAAAACCTTGACGTGAACAAAGGAGTTGATCATCAGAAAATGCCTGAATTTCAAATAATCCTCTCCAAAAATGCGAAACTCAAAAGAATCGGTATAGTCTTCCATCATAAAGGCGGCCCATCCCTTACCATTTTTTGAGGTACGATGTTGCACATCGGTAATGACCCCTGCAAAAGAAAGCTCCCGGTTTACATAGGTTTCGAGTTCGTTCATGGCGGTAATGCTGGAGTTACAGAAAGCCTTGATCTCGGTCTTGAAATCGTCTAGGGGGTGTCCTGAAATATAGATTCCGACGACTTCCTTTTCGCGACGAAGTTTTTCCATGGTTCCCCATTCTTCACAGGGTGGTACCACCGGCTCCGGTATCTGTGCCTCGCTGATTCCCCCGAACATATCCATCTGGGATGAATTTTTGTTTTCTTGAAACTTTGCCGCCGATTTGATCACTTTCTCCAAAAAGGTGACCCCGTCGCCCTCCTCATGAAAATATTGGGCCCTGTGTGTGGTTCCAAAAGAATCGAATCCCCCCGCCACGGCAAGATTTTCAAAGGCCTTTTTATTGGCGGACCTGAGATCGACACGTTTGGCCAAATCAAAAACCGATTTGAAAGAACCTTCCTTTTTTCTGTTTTCCACAATGGTCTGTACCGCAGAACGCCCCACCCCTTTAATGGCTCCCATACCAAAACGAACGGCCCCATCTTTATTGACCGCAAATTTATAATACGATTCGTTCACATCGGGACCCAGCACTTCGAGCCCCATTCGTTTACATTCTTCCATAAAGAAGGTAACCTGCTTGATGTCGTTCATGTTGTTGCTCAACACGGCGGCCATATACTCTGCAGGATAATGGGCCTTTAAATAGGCTGTTTGATAGGCAATGTACGCATAACAGGTAGAATGGCTCTTGTTGAAGGCATATGCCGCGAACGCCTCCCAGTCTTTCCATATTTTTTCCAACACCTCCCTTGGATGTCCGTTCTTTTCTCCCCCGTCCAAAAATTGTGGTTTTAGCTTTTGCAGCAATGCGAAAATCTTTTTACCCATGGCTTTGCGAAGTACATCGGCGTCACCTTTGGAAAAACCCGCCAATTTTTGGGAAAGTAACATTACCTGCTCTTGATAAACGGTGATACCATAGGTTTCCTTTAAATACTCTTCCATTTCCGGAAGGTCGTATGAAATCTCTTCCGTACCGTGCTTACGGGCAATAAAGCTTGGAATGTATTCCATGGGGCCTGGTCTGTATAAGGCGTTCATGGCAATAAGATCATCAAAGACCGAAGGTTTTAGGTCTTTCATGTGTTTTTGCATTCCTGGGGATTCATACTGGAAAATACCGACGGTATCCCCTCGTTGAAAGAGCTCATAGGTCTTTTCATCGTCTAATGGAAAATCGTCGGGAATCAATTCGATACCGTGTTTCGCCTTCACGATTTTTACGGTATCCTTGATCAAAGTCAACGTTTTCAGACCTAAGAAATCCATTTTTAACAGACCGGCACTCTCCACCACCGAGTTGTCGAATTGGGTGACGTAAAGGTCGGAATCCTTTGCCGTGGCCACAGGAACGAAATTCGTAATATCGTCAGGGGTAATGATGACCCCACAGGCATGTATTCCGGTATTACGTACCGAACCCTCGAGCACTTGCGCCATCTTCAAGGTCTGGCCTTCGAGATCATCGCCCTCGGAAATATTCAATAGCTCATTGACCTTTTCGAAATCGTCGGAGCGGAACTTTTTCCTTAGTTCGGCTTCGGGGACGCCGAAAATTTTCCGCAATTTCGACATATTCGGAATCAATTTGGCGATACGGTCGGCATCGCCCAATGGAAGATCCAAAACTCGGGCCGTATCACGAATGGAAGACTTCGCGGCCATGGTGCCATAGGTAATGATCTGGGCCACTTGATTCGCTCCATACTTTTTGATAACATAGTCCATCACCCTACCCCGGCCCTCATCATCAAAATCAATATCGATATCGGGCATCGAAACCCGATCGGGGTTCAAAAATCGCTCAAAAAGCAGATCGTATTTTAAAGGGTCGATATTGGTAATCTTCAGACAGTAGGCCACCACCGAGCCTGCTGCAGATCCCCTTCCCGGACCTACGGATACATCCATATTTCTGGCTTCACGGATAAAATCCTCGACAATCAGAAAATAGCCCGGGTACCCCGAGTTCTTGATCGTCTCCAATTCAAAATCTATACGTTCACGAATAGCCTGAGTGAGCTCTCCGTAGCGCTTCTTTGCCCCTTCGTAGGTAATGTGTCTCAGATAGGCATTCTCCCCACGTTTACCCCCATCTTCCGCATCTTCGGCTACTTTGAACTCATCGGGTATACCAAACTTGGGAAGCAACACATCGCGGGCAAGATCATAAGGCTCGATCTTATCGACGATTTCTTGAACGTTCAAAATGGCTTCGGGCACGTCTTTGAAGAGTTCCTTCATTTCGTCTTGAGACTTGAAGTAATATTCTTGATTCGGCAACCCATAGCGATACCCCCTTCCCCTTCCGATAGGGGTCGCCTGCTTTTCGCCATCTTTTACACATAATAGAATGTCATGTGCCTTGGCATCTTCCTTCGCACTATAATACGTATTGTTGGTAGCCACCAATTTTACATTGTGCTTTTGGGCAAACTGCAGCAACACTAAATTTACACGGTCTTCGTCTTCCTGTCCGTGACGCATGAGTTCGATATAGAGGTCGTCTTTGAACTCCCGCTTCCACCATAGCAAGGCTTCCTCCGCTTGATTCTCCCCAACATTCAAAATTTTCCCGGGCACTTCGCCATACAAGTTTCCGGTCAAGACAATAATATCCTGCTTGTACTTTTGTATAGTTTCCCTATCTATTCGTGGCACATAATAAAATCCTTCCGTATAGGCTATAGATGACATTTTGGCCAGATTGTGGTACCCTCTTTTATTCTTGGCCAATAATACCACCTGGTAGCCATAGTCTTTAACGCTCTTGTTCGTGCGGTCTTCACATACAAAAAATTCACAGCCAATAAGCGGCACGATCTCTTGCTCGACCTTCCCGGAATTTTCTTCCAAGGCTTTCTCGTTCCTCTTCTTTACCTCTGCATTATGGGCCTTAATTTCCTTCACAAAATGGAATGCTCCCATCATATTGGCATGATCGGTAAGTGCCACTGCCGGCATTTGATTCGCTGCTGCCGCTTCGACCAGTCCCTTTATCGTAATCGTCGACTGTAAGACCGAAAACTGGGAGTGATTATGCAGATGCACGAAGGAAACGTCCTGTAAAGTCTTGATATTTTCTTTAATTTCCTCTTGGGAAACACCTCCGGTATCCTTTTCCCAAAGCGCATCGGCAATTTTTTTCGAAGCTTCTTTAAGATTGATATGTTTTAGACCTACGCTTTGTATTTCTTGGGGATTGGCCTCGGAGAAGCGCTCAAAATAGTCCGGAGATACATCCAGCTGTGCTATTGTATAGTGACGACGCCGTACCAGTTCTAGAAAACATCGTGTCGTCGCCTCCACATCGGCCGTTGCATTATGGGCTTCCGCGAAGGGCTCTCTAAAAAGATATTCATGAAGTTCGGTCAAGGTCGGAAGCTTGAACTTACCGCCCCGACCTCCTGGAATTTGACACAAGACCGCAGTCTCTTCGGTACAAGTATCTAGAACCGGTAACTCCTGTAGCGCATTATCGATTTCCATCCGATGAAACTCCGCCCCCATGATATTGAGATCAAAACCTACGTTTTGGCCCACAATGAACTTGGTCTTTTCCATGGCTTCGTTGAAACGCCATAGAACTTCGTCTAAAGGAACACCCTGTTGCTCCGCCAGTTCCGTAGAGATACCATGTATTTGTTCCGCGTCATAGGGAATATTGAACCCGTCAGGCCTGACCAAGAAATCTTGATGCTCGATGAGACGGCCCATGGCATCGTGCAACTGCCAGGCAATCTGTATACAGCGGGGCCAGTTATCGGAATCGGTTATAGGGGCATCCCACCGTTTAGGAAGACCCGTGGTTTCTGTGTCGAAAATCAGATACATCGGAACGAGGTTTCGAATTAAGGTTTCAATACCAAATATCAAGGTGAGCATCACCCCCACTTGGAATCTGTACTTGTATTTTGCTTTCTAAAAAGCAACTGTAAAATTAACGAAAAGGGATTGCTTCAAAAAAGCGAGTTGTTATGAGTTATCAACTTCAATAGGTTTCCGGTATTGAACACACCCTTTGCCAATATTTCATTATCTTCAAAGGCTTTAAAAACTGATACCATGAGCTTTCAACAATCTCGACATCATGTAATGGGCTATTTGCTCTTTCTGCTATTTTTCGCTACTTCTTCAATGCTGTTCGGTCAGCGCACTGGTCCCGATAAGCCCAACTTTGTCATTATTTTTGCCGATGATCTGGGATACGGGGACCTGGGAGTGTTTGGACATCCGACCATCAAAACCCCCAATTTGGACCGTATGGCGTACGAAGGCCAGAAATGGACGAACTTTTATGTAGGCGCCAGTGTATGTACGCCGAGCAGGGCCGCATTGTTAACTGGAAGGCTTCCCATTCGCAGCGGTATGGCCAGCAACACCCATCGGGTGCTCTTTCCGGACTCGAAAAACGGCTTACCTGCCGAGGAAGTCACCTTGGCAGAACAGTTGAAAAAAGCGGGGTATGCAACGGCTTGCATAGGCAAATGGCATCTGGGCCATAAAAAGCAATACCTACCGACCAACAACGGTTTCGATTATTATTTTGGCATTCCGTATTCCAACGACATGGATAGACTTCAGGGAGATGAGTACAAAAACTACTGGCAACGGCCGAACGATAGTATAAAAACCGAACATTTTAATGTACCCCTATTTCGCAATACTGAAATTGTCGAACGCCCCGCCAACCAGAATACGATTACCACCCGCTACTCCGACGAGGCCGTTTCCTATATCAGGAAAAACAAGGAGGGGCCTTTTTTAGTGTACTTGGCCCATAACCTACCACATATTCCCCTTTTCGCCTCGGAGGCGTTTTTGGGCACCAGTGGACGCGGTTTGTACGGTGATGTAGTACAGGAAATCGACGACGGGGTGGGTAAAATTCTTCGCGCGTTAAAAGAGGAAGGTATCGCCGACAACACCATTGTGGTATTCACTTCCGACAACGGTCCTTGGCTGCCCTTCGGATTGAATGGTGGAAGTGCAGGGCTATTGCGTGCGGGAAAAGGCACGACCTGGGAGGGAGGCATGCGTGAACCTACCATTTTTTGGTCTCCAGCGAAAATAAAGCCTGCCGTAATCTCAGAACTGGGCTCGACTATGGATCTCTTTACGACATTCAGTAGTCTGGCCGGGGTGCCCTTACCGAAAGACAGAGAGATTGATGGTGTGAATCTGAGCCCCACCCTCTTTGAGGAACGGGAAAGTCCGCGAAAGAATATGTTCTATTACCGAGGCACCGATCTCTACGCGGTTCGGCTCAACAATTACAAAGCACATTTCGTTACCCAAGGGGCCTATGGCCAATTCGGTGCTAAGGAAAAACATGAGACACCGATTTTGTACGATCTTGAGAAAGACCCTTCGGAACAATTCGATGTTGCAGAAAAACATCCCGAAATTATAGCAAAGATCAATACGCTGGTGTCGGAACACCAAAAGAAATTGGTACGGGGAAAAGATCAACTGGCTGATCGCGAGTAGAAAACCGAAAAACATATTGTACAATTCGGGAAATGAAGTATATTTGCACCCGCTTTGTAGAAAAGCAAACGGAAAGACTGCCGGTCCTTTCCGGAAATTATAAAAAACAAGAATTAATAACAGGGGTCGGGCACCCCACTAAATTAATGTGAAATGCCAGTAAAAATCAGATTACAAAGACACGGAAAAAAAGGAAAACCATTTTATTGGGTCGTTGCCGCCGATAGCCGTGCAAAAAGAGATGGTAAATTTTTGGAAAAGTTGGGTATTTACAATCCAAACACCAATCCCGCTACTATCGAGCTTGATATTGACGGTTCTGTAAAATGGCTACAGCACGGGGCTCAACCTACCGATACAGCACGTGCCATTCTCTCTTATAAAGGAGTGCTTTTAAAACATCATCTATTAGGTGGCTTAAGAAAAGGCGCCTTGACCGAAGAACAGGTCGAAGAAAAATTCAATGCTTGGCTTGAAGAAAAAGAAGGTAAGATAGACGCTAAGAAAAGTGGGCTTGACAAAGAAAAAGAGAAGGCCCGGGCAGAGGCCTTAAAGGCAGAAAAAGAAGTAAACGAAAAAAGGGCACAAGCAGCAGCTGAAGCAGAATTACCTGAAACGCCGGAAGGTGTAGATGCCTCTGAAGAAGTGGAGGCGGTAACCGAAACTGCGCCAGAGCCCAAAGCTGAGGTTGAGGCCGCAACGGAAGAAGTTGTTGAAACTCCTGAAGTTCCTGAACCCGATACTAAAAATGCCGATACTACCCCTGTTGCACCTGTAGTCGAAAAGGAGGAAGTCAAAGCAGACGATTCAAAAGAAGAAGCTCCTAGTGTTCAAGAGGTCGTTTCAGACGAAGATTTTGAAAAGAAAGATGACGATAAGCCCAAGCCTTCTTCGGAAGAAGCTTAACCCATCAAGAACAGTAAACGATGCGCAAGGAAGATTGTTTCTACCTCGGTAAAATCGTTTCAAAATATAGTTATAAGGGTGAGGTACTCGCGAAACTCGATACCGATGAACCCGAACTTTACGAAAATATGGAATCAGTTTTTATCGCCATGAAAGGCGGTACGCTGGTTCCATTTTTTATTGACCGCTGTCGTTTGCACAAATCCAACTTATTGCGCATCGATTTTGAGGAAGTTAAAGATGAGGCCGCAGCTGACCGTATTTTGCGCCATGAGCTCTACCTACCGCTTTCATTCTTACCTAAACTGGAAGGCGACAAATTCTATTTTCACGAAATAATCGGCTTTACCGTTCAAGATGCCGAACATGGTAACGTGGGAATTGTAACCGGAGTCAATGATACCACTTCACAGGCCATTTTGGAGGTAGAAAAAGACGAAAAGCAACTGTTGATCCCGATAACCGATGAAATACTCGGGAAGGTCGATCGAGAGACCAAAACCGTACATGTTAACACCCCCGATGGGCTAATCGAACTGTACTTCGGATAAATCGAGTGAGCTAAAAGAGCGGTCCAGCAGCTACGCCAAAACTTTTTCACAATACGCCAAGCACTTTTTTACCTCTTCGACCGCATTTGAACCCTCAGGAATTTCATATTCCAGCTCTATCGTTCCAGGAAACTTGTATTTCCTGTTGTGCATCAGATGTAAAGCTTCCTTTATAGGCGTATCTCCTTTTCCCCATGGTAAATTGCCCTTACCGTTGTCAGGAGTCTGACGATCTTTAAGGTGCATACTCTTGATATGGTGATGCTTTTCTTTTATAATGCCCAGAGGGTCGGTATTCCCTGCGGCCACATAATGCCCTAAGTCCAGGTTTAGGGCATTGTAATCGGATTGTTTCAAAGCGGTGTCCCATAGCGTAGGCGTCTGTTGCTCGTGACCATGGTATGCCATATAAATCTTATTCTTTTTCGCCAAATTGCCCAATCTTAGGGTCTGGGCGTCATCGCTGGGGTGTTCGACAGTTACATGACTTGCTCCCAAAAGTTTGGCCGCTTTCATGCCCCATTCTATCTCATCGTCTGTATTATCGGGTCTAAAGGCACTGGATTTGAACGCATAGATGTGTACCCCGGCATCATTGTACATCTTTTTGAGCTTTGTAAAGCCATTCATAGACATTTTTCTTCGCCATTCAGCTAATTGCTTATTATAAGAATCCATTTGCGACTGTAAATCGGCCAGTTCTTTTTGCTGGTCGGCACTAAGCTCCCCATCTCCTTTAGCCCGCATAAGACCGTAGAAAGCACGACGGTCGACCGGATTCTCCGGTTTTCCAACAAAAGATTCCGCTGGATCGCCCATCAACTCGATCGCACTGATTCCACTATCGACAACATATTGCAAAGTCGCCTCGGCACTTTGATCGGGCATACTTCTAAATGAATAGGTAATCGTACCTATCTGTACGCCATTAATCAAGGAATTAGGTTTGTTCCAAGAAGAAATGATGGAAGGCGCCCCGAAAAGCGAAGGTCCTGCCAATGAAAGGCCAGCGGTAGCCATTGCTGAAGTACCTAAAAATTTACGTCTCGATAGTTTCCTCGTTTTCATGTGCTGTTGAATTTTTTAAAGTATTTCAAGATAACTAATTTTAGCAAAACCTAGGATGGTTTCCTTATTTTTGGCTTTTAAGCTACAACCTAAAATAGAATTCATGTCCCGTAAAATTTATGTGCTCCTCGCACTCGCCCTGATTGCCTCTTGCAAACCTAAAACAGCATCCAAAGAAAGCCCAAAAGCGCTAACCCCTCCCAATATTGTACTGATATTTACCGATGATCAGGGATACCACGATGTAGGTGTCTTTGGTGCCGACGATATTGCCACCCCAAATTTGGACAAAATGGCCGATGATGGGATAAGGTTGACCAGCTACTATTCCGCCCAACCCATTTGTTCGGCTTCGCGGGCAGGTATTTTAACCGGGTGCTACCCCAATCGTATAGGTATTCACAATGCATTGGGCCCCGGTAGCCCTGTAGGCATTAATGCTTCGGAGACTACCTTGGCCGAAATGTTGAAGGCCAACGGTTACGCTACCGGTATTTTTGGAAAATGGCATTTGGGCGATGACAAGCAATTTTTGCCCACAAGACATGGGTTTGATGAATGGTTCGGTATTCCCTATTCGAACGATATGTGGCCAAACCATCCATGGCAAGGTACCGTTTTCAATTTTCCGCCTCTCCCACTCTATGAAAATGAGACCGTAATCGACACGTTAAATGACCAAACCCAGCTCACCACAAGGTTGACGGAAAGAAGCGTTGCTTTCATCAATAAGAATAAGGATACGCCCTTCTTTCTTTACGTGCCACATCCCCAGCCACATGTTCCGTTGTACGTGTCGGATAAATTCAAGGGGAAATCGAATCGCGGGCTCTATGGAGACGTAATCATGGAAATTGATTGGTCGGTCGGTCAGATTTTAGAAGCTTTGGAAGAAAATAATCTAACGGATAACACTATGGTCATATTCACCTCCGATAACGGTCCATGGCTATCCTACGGTAATCATGCCGGAAGCGCCTTTCCACTTCGTGAGGGCAAAGGTACCACTTGGGAAGGGGGTCAACGCGAACCCTTTATTGCCAAATATCCCCAAAAATTGAAAGCCGGCCAAGTGATCGATATACCGGTAATGGCCATAGATATCCTTCCAACGATAGCCGAAATTACCGACTCGAAACTACCCGAAAGAACCATTGACGGTAAAAGTGTCTGGGAAGTACTCACTGGAGTAGCCGATGAAAGTCCTCAGGAAGCCTACTTCTACTATTATAGGGTGAATGAATTAATGAGTGTTCGCTATGGAAAATGGAAGTTGTACTTCCCGCATCGCTACCGAACCATGAACGGCCAAGAACCAGGAAAAGACGGCCTTCCTGGGGAATACCGGATGGTTGATATGGAAGAAATCGAACTATACGACCTAGAAGCGGACATTAGGGAAACCAAAGACGTGGCGGATGAGCACCCTGAAATTATAGCAAAAATCAAAGAATTGGCCGATGAAATGCGCGCACGTCTAGGGGACTCACTGACGGACATAACCGGCTCCGAAAACCGCGAAGCTGGAAAAATAGAATGAGCGCTTGCCCGGTAGGCGTATCGAACGCCATGTGGAATAGACTATCAATCGGACCCTCGGATTTTTAAATGAAACCTTTCCAATTCAAACAATTTACGGTTCATCAAGACCGCTGTGGCATGAAAATCGGCACGGACGGGGTGCTTTTAGGGGCCTGGACGGCCCTGAAAAACGAGACTGCCAAAATTTTGGACATCGGTTCAGGTACGGGTATAATCTCCCTGATGCTTGCCCAAAGAAGCCAGGCAGAGGAAATCGACGCCTTAGAAATCGATGAAAACGCCTACGAGCAATGTGTCGAGAACTTTGAGGCTTCCCCTTGGAGCGACAGGCTTTTTTGCTATCACGCCGGTTTCAAGGAGTTCTATGACGAGATTGAAGACCCCTATGACTTGATTGTTTCCAATCCTCCTTTTTTTAGCCCTATGTCGAATATAGAACCGAGCACTTCCTCCGATTCCAATGACCACCAAAAGGTAGGCCTTGGTAGAAAACGGGCGCGTATCAGGGAAACATTATCTTTTGAAACATTACTATTCGGAGTTTCCAAGTTGCTTACCAAAGACGGTAGGTTCTCTACTATCGTTCCATTTGTGGAAGAAAAACAATTTATAGCCCTAGCAAAACGTTGCAAGCTTTACCCCCAACGCAGAACATGGGTGAGGGGGAATGCTTCGACCAAGATTAAAAGAAGTCTTTTGGAATTCGGTCGCTTTGACGGTCAAGTACAAACAGATGAGTTGACCATAGAAATCAAGAGACACCTCTACACTCCGGAATATATAGGGTTGACAAAAGATTTCTATTTAAAAATGTGAGCTCTATTTAACGATAGTCAATTTTTTGAGTCTATCGGAGGTCTTTTCCAAAACTTGTTTTTCAGTGTCATACAACACTGAATCGATGGCAAAGGCAGGCCCGGTGCAAACGCTAAAATCGGTCAACGTCGTATACACGGTAAGGCTGTATATTTTTGAATCGACAGGGTCAATACTAATAGTGTAGACATTCTTTCCTTCAGAAAAACCATTGATCCAAATCAAATATTTAGTTTCCTCATTATACTGATCTACCACATCGGAATAGGTCTGGCCATTATAGAGGATAGTAGTCTTTTCGGGATTATCCGTCCCGGTTTCATAAATATTTTGGCCCTCTTCATCAACAAAGTTTAGAAGCAATTGCTCGTTAGCAATACTTTCAGCAGATTTTGAGGTGAAATTTAGGTTGTCAGACAAATCGGTACTCGTAGCACAGTCGATAGTTCCGTTGTCATTTGCACAGGCGAAGCACAGAAAGGCAATACCACCAAACAGTAATCTTTTCATAGTTTTTCTTTCAAAATTAATCATGTCGTGCTATCAGTGCAATTATATGCACATCAATTTGTATTATTAATGTTATATTTCGAGAATACTTTTAAGAAGTTAATAGACACTCCAGAACCTATCCGGTCATCACCCCATTGGCCGATATATAGCAACACAAAATTATGAAAACCGATTTATTTGAAGCCCCGGATTATTACCATCTTGACGAACTGTTTTCCGATGAGCATAAACTGGTTAGGGATGCTGCACGGCAATGGGTAAAGCGCGATGTTTCGCCTATCATAGAGACCTATGCCCAGAAAGCTGAATTTCCAAAACAAATTTTGAAAGGTCTTGCTGAAATAGGTGCATTCGGACCCTATATTCCAGAGGAATATGGTGGTGCCGGCCTAGACCAAATCAGTTATGGCCTTATTATGCAAGAAATCGAACGTGGAGATAGTGGGGTACGTTCCACGGCTTCCGTACAATCTTCATTGGTCATGTACCCTATATATAGTTATGGTACGGAGGAACAACGAAAAAAATATCTTGCTAAACTCGCCACAGGAGATTTGATGGGATGTTTTGGTTTGACAGAACCTAACCATGGTTCCAATCCTGGAGGTATGGAAACCAAGTTTAAGGATATGGGAGATCATTTTTTATTGAATGGCGCTAAATTATGGATATCAAACGCTCCTTTCGCTGATATAGCGATCGTTTGGGCAAAAAACGAGGATGGCAGGATTCATGGTCTCATCATAGAACGTGGCATGGAAGGATTTACAACACCCGAGACCCATAACAAATGGTCATTGCGTGCTTCGGCCACCGGTGAGCTCATTTTTGACAATGTGAAAGTGCCCAAAGAAAACCTCTTGCCGAATAAATCGGGACTGGGCGCTCCCTTGGGCTGCCTCGATTCGGCAAGATACGGAATTGCATGGGGCGCCATAGGCGCGGCTATGGACTGTTACGACACGGCACTTCGTTATGCCAAGGAACGCGAGCAGTTCGGTAAACCTATTGCCGCCTTTCAACTACAGCAAAAAAAACTCGCCGAAATGATTACCGAAATAACGAAAGCCCAGTTACTGGCCTTCCGCTTGGGGCAATTAAAAAATCAAGGGAAGGCCACCAGCGCCCAAATCTCCATGGCGAAAAGAAACAATGTCGAAATGGCCCTTCAAGTTGCCAGGGAGGCCCGCCAAATATTGGGAGGCATGGGCATTACCGGGGAATACAGTATTATGCGCCATATGATGAACCTTGAAAGTGTCATCACGTATGAAGGTACGCATGACATTCATCTGTTGATAACCGGTGCCGACATCACAGGAATAGCTGCATTTCAGTAGACGGTTTTTCACCACAGCGAATTCAAGGTCTATAGGTACGCACTAATTCATTATCGCAATACCAGGCTCATCGACCAAGCTAAGTAATTAATCGGTCACGAAGTGATAGATCGCATCGTTGACCCCTCAAATAAGTCATCTCACCACAAGATGGGTATAGTTCACATCATATATTTTTAATTCTTGAGTTCTACATGTACGTTTACCTTGTAATTCTTTTAGAAGTAAATTTTTTCATTTTCATATAGTGTTCTCGTAAAAGAGCCCTGTCGAATTCGACAAGGCTCTTTTTAGTTTGAACATATACCTTAAGAAAGGCATATGTTCTCAAAACACCTTTCTACTTATCACTATCTAGCTTTCAACAGTTCAGGATCTACCGGTAGTCTTCGTATACGTATACCGGTAGCATCAAAAATTGCATTTACGATGGCAGCCGTGGCCGGAGCCTGGGTAGCCTCCCCAGCTCCCACAGGAGGTTGATCGACCCTATCGATAACCTCTACCTGCACCTCAGGCGTATCGGGAAACCGAAGAATAGGGTACGAATTCCAATCGAGGCTGGTAATGTGCTCGGCGTCGAACTTCACTTCTTCCTTCAGCGCCCAACTGGCCGATTGAATCATGCCTCCTTCCGTTTGGTTCTTTAGACCATCGGGATTAATGGTTTCGCCCGAATCTACGACAGCCCACATTTTTTTGACGCGTACCTTTCCAGAATCCGTATTTACCGAAATCAAGGCCGCCATAGCACAATAAGAGGCTGAATTTTTATAACGAGAAAAAGCAAATCCTAGGCCCTCGTCCCTTTCCTTGGAAACCCCTTTGACCATAGTCTTCAATTGCTGCATACAATCAACCGACCTTTGGTCTAATGCATGCGACAACCGAAATTCCAAAGGATTTTTTTGGGCTTTTTCAGCCAGCTCATCCATCAAAGATTCAATGGCAAAAATATTCGTATACGTACCCAAACTTCTTAAGGAAGACGCTCTTAAGGGGCCTTGAAACATATGGGAACGGACGGTTATATTCGGGATTTTATAGTATGGCACTGTATTTCGATAAGCACCGCCACGATATCCTATCCCCGGATGTCCATATTCTTCCTCTAAAAAATATGCGGGCAGAAGGGTATTCGGATTTCCGTTCGGCCGATTGCTATGTCCATCAGACCAAACATCGCATTGCCAAGCCGCTATAGTACCACTATTATCGAGAGCGGCCTCAAGCTCAACGGCCATGGCGGTTCCATAGGGTTCCCATCCGTTTTCATCGTCACGCATCCATTGTAGGCGAATGTGCCTGCCCGGATATTCTAGAGCCATAAGGGCAGCTTCGGCAGCGACATCATTGGCCCCGTTATGACCAAAGCATCCGGCGCCTGGCACCCCTTTGACATGCACCGATTCCTCGGGCATCCCTAAAAGTTTTGCCAAAGTTCCCCTTAAGGGATAAGCACCTTGACAATGCGACCATACATGTAGTTTTCCCTCTTCAAAAAGGGCAATGGCACAAGAAGGGCCGTTGGCCGCATGCATAAGGTACGGCTTGAAAAAAGAAGCCTTTACTTTTGATGTGGATTGCTGCAGCACCGTCTCTGGACTACCTATATTTTCATTAGTTTCCGTTTCGACCGGAAGCATCTTAATATACTCTTCCAAGTCTTTGCCAGCGGGCAATTGATCCCCTCTAGAAGAATCCCATCGAACGAAGCCCTTAACCTGTTCCATGATTCGTATAGCTTCATATTCTTGCGCTGCCAATACCCCTAAAAAATTCCCTTTACGAATTAATTTTATGAGACCTGGTAGTTTCTTGATTTCCGAACTATCGAAATAAACAAGAGTAGACCTATAACTTGGTGGATGAACGACCCTGGCATGCAACATGTTCTTAAAACGCAGGTCTTGAACGAATACCTGCCGCCCCCTAACCATCGCCTCGATATCTTCTCGGGGAATCGGCCGTCCCACATATTTTCGTATCGATTTACCTCTGTACTGTTGTACCTCATGGATTGTCTTCTCTATCTGGCGGCCTTCCAGAAGTTGATAAAGGGATACCTCCTTATCAGGACCGAAAATCTTAGCATTTTTCAGTTTCAATTGCGTAGTCGGAATACTCCATTTCTCTGATGCTATCTGAAGAACGGCCTCCCTTGCGAAAGCAGCGGCATTCCGTATGGCCATCGCACTTGATTCTATAGATTGACTTCCAGCGGTAAATCCTTCATTGGGTGTCACCCCCGTTTCGGCAATCGCCACTTCGATAAGGGATAGATCGGTATCTAATTCTTCCGCCGCCATTTGTTTGACTGCAATGGTAATTCCTTGGCCTAATTCTATTTTACCGGTATAGATACGGATCCGGCCATCTTCCAGTAGCTGTAACCAAGCATCCACTTTGTTCTTATCAAGAGTTCTTTGAAGGGGCTGCCCATATTCTCCACCTGCGGCAAATCCGAACGGCCCGACCAAAGAAAACCCAATACTCACATAGCCTATTTGTTTGAGAAAGTCACGGCGCGTATTCTTCATACCCTATGAATTTAAAGCTGCTTTTTTGATGGCCTTTATCACTCTCGAATGGACCCCACAACGACAAATATTAATAGTGAGCTTTTCGCGAATGTCTTCATCGCTGGGTTTCTGATTTTTTTCCAACAACGCCACCGCGGCCATGACCATACCATTAAGGCAGTACCCACATTGAGCCGCCTGCTCGTCAATAAACGCCTGTTGTACGCTATGCAAATTACCGTCTTCATCTATCAGACCTTCCAGCGTCCGGATTTTGGATCTTGTCAATGCGCTTATCGGTAGACGGCAGGAGGGAATCGCTTCCCCGTCCCTTAAAACCATACAGGCACCACATTGTTGAAGTCCACAACCAAATTTGGGGCCGTTGAGTTCAAGTTCATTTCGTAACACATAAAGTAGTGGAGTATCAGGGCGAGCCGTTGTTTCATACTCCTTACCATTAATCTGTAATTTTATGGGATTTGCCATACTACATATTTAAATCAGAAGAATTCTATAGCATAAGCTACAAAAAAAATACCTTGTGATTTCTTTGATATCGAAAAACATAGAATTCACAACAGAATCTATAGGTTACACATCATAATGTTGGGCTCTCAGCAAACAGATCGTATGTTTGTCATGTAATCATTCAGAAATAAATTTTTTCATTTTCATATAGTGTTCTCGTAAAAGAGCCCTGTCGAATTCGACAAGGCTCTTTTTAGTTTATACCAATTTTTTCTTTAGAATCGGTTGATCTCCGATGAAGTGTTATACCCGTTCCAGTTTTATAGGATAGGTCTTGTTCGCATTCCACTGACATACATATACGTTCTCATCATCATCAATACATACATCATGGCAATGGTGAAAAACAGCTTCTTGCTGTAACATACGCTGCAATTCGCCTTTTTTATATTCAGGGGGTGTTCCCCCGGGATTGGAAACTACGTTGTTGTCTTTGTCCAATATCGTCACAAAACCAGAATCAGGATTGTTCTGACTCGGATGGGAATTTTTAACGCCTTCCGCAAAATCAATTTTTGAAGACCAACATACTCCCGCATATAAGTTATCGTTATGTATAACAGGACGGCATACAAAAGCCCCGGGCAAATAGATTTCTTCGAGGTAATTACCATCTAACGTAAATCTTTTGAAGCAATTACTGGCCCTAGAAGTCACCAATAATGTGGGGTCGTCCCCTTTCCTGTCATCAATACAGACACCATGAGCCGTTTGAAACTGTTCATTGGCAGTTCCCCGGCCGTTTCCGATTTTACGAATGAATTCACCTTCTTTAGTAAACTGAAGCACATATTGGGAGCCATATCCATCGGCCACATAAATATCTCCATTGGGGCCTATCGTGGTTTCCGTGGGCTTAAAGGAATCTTCTTTTGCATATGCCCCGTACTCGGAAGGGTGACCAAGCAGCATCAATTCGCGCCCATCCAATGTGGTTTTAATCACCGAACCATCAGTGTCGCAAATGAATAAAAAATCTTTCTCGCCATCGTTCCAGAGAGAAAGACCGTGCCCTCCTTTATAGCGAATACCCCATGAATCTAATAGCTTGCCCGACTTGTCATATATCAATACATTGTTATGCGTGTCGTCGCCAACCATCACCAGACGCCCTTTAGAATCCATTACCATTTCGTGGCAATTATTGACCGGAGTCCTACTCGGGTCAAGATTGCCCCATTCTTTATGCACTTTATACTTGAAATCACCTTGCCCAATAATTTGTTCACCAAGCACAGGTTTTGATTTTCCAATAAAAAAATGAGGGGTCATTACTATTCCCGTGGTGGCCATGGCTGTTTTTTCCATAAAATTTCTTCTATTGATACTCTCTTTCATTACTACTTACTTTTACCCTAAATGAATTATTAATCATAAGAGGTTCAATAGGGATTGAACCCTTGTCTAACAACTCTTGAATATACAACTATTTTTAAAAGCGGAACAGGTGGGGCGCTCCAAGTTTATTTCAAATCAAAATATCGTTGACGACCCGGCCATGAACATCGGTCAATCGAAAATCACGGCCTTGAAATCTATAGGTCAAACGCTCATGGTCAAGGCCCAATTGGTTGAGAATCGTAGCCTGAATATCGTGAACATGAACCCTGCCCTTTGTACCTGAATAACCGATTTCGTCTGTTTCTCCATAGGTAAATCCCTTTTTTATACCTCCACCGGCCATCCAAATAGTGAAGGCTTCGCTATGATGATCTCGTCCTAAAAAACTCTGACCGGTCCGCGCTTCCATCATGGGGGTACGACCAAATTCACCCCCCCAAATAACCAGGGTATCTTCAAGCATACCACGTTGCTTCAAATCTTTCAGAAGGGCCGCCATAGGTCGATCTACTTGCATACATTTTCTTCTTAGACCTTCTCCTACGCCACCGCCAGGTCCAGCTCCGTGCATGTCCCAACCATTATCGTATAGTTGTACAAAACGAACTCCATTTTCTACCAATCGACGTGCCAAGAGGCAATTGTTCGCAAATGAATTTTTGCCGGGTGTGACCCCGTACATGTCTTGTATATAACCGGGTTCGCTATCGATATTCATCACTTTCGGAACGGAAGTCTGCATCTTAAAGGCCATTTCATATTGTGAAATTCGCGTCAAAATTTCCGGGTCCTGGGCTTCTTGATATTCCAGCTCATTAATTTTATTGATAATATCTACGGATTTTTTCCGCATCTTACTATCCACCCCATTAGGATTCTTAAGATTCTGTACTGGCGTACCCGTTGATTGGCATTGAACGCCCTGATGTACGGTGGGTAAGAAACCACTCCCCCAGAGGCGTTTGCCTCCTGTGGGACCTCCGGCGGAAAGCAAAACCACAAAACCAGGCAGATTCTCGTTCGGAGACCCGAGGCCGTAAGTAACCCACCCGCCCAAACTGGGCCGCCCTGTTCTCGGCGATCCGGTCTGCATTAAAAACTGGGCGGGTGCATGGTTGAACTCATCGGTGTGTACCGATTTTAGAAAAGTAACCTCATCCACAACTTCGGCAAATTGGGGCAAATAATCGGATACCCAGGTACGCGATTCCCCAAATTGTTTAAAAGTGCTTTGTGGACCTAACATTTGAGGTACGCCCCTAATAAATGCGAAGCGTTTACCCTCGAGCAACGAAGGCGGACAAGACTGCCCGTTCATCTTTTGAAGCTCCGGTTTGTAATCAAAAAGTTCCAACTGTGAAGGGGCCCCGGCCATATGCAAATAAATCACATGTTTTGCCTTCGGTACAAAATGTGGCATTCCGGAGCCCCCTTGTGAAGACCATGAATTTTTAGCGAAAAGGTCTGCCCCGCCCATCATCGAACCCAGTGTAACGGCTCCCATTCCGGTCACACATTTTTTTAGAAAATGCCTTCGGGTGTTGTATTCGCTTTGCCTAAAATGTGCTTCGTTTAAAATATCCATGGGTTACCCTTTTACGATAAATTCATCTAAGTTCAACAAGGTATTGGCAACAATGGCAAGTGCCGCCAATTTATACTTTTCCTCGCCCATTCTTTCAATTGCAGCTTTTGGAAAGTCCGCCTCCTTCTCCTGTTGCATAAAATGTTCTTGGGCCTCTTGATAGAGTTCTTTCAATAACAAGAGTTTTTCATCGCTTATCTTTCGCCCCATTACCTTGGCATACCCAAATATCAATTGTTTTTCATAGTCCGGATCGGCTTCCATCATTTGTAACGCCAACGCATTCGATGCTTCAAAAAACGTTTCGTCGTTCAATAGGTTTAGGGCCTGCAACGGGGTATTGGTACGAATACGGCGCGATGTACAAACTGATCGGTCCGGACTATCAAAGGTAATCATTTCATTAGGTGGTGTCACCCGCTTCCATAAGGTGTAGAGCGAACGCCGGTATTTCGCAGAATCACCTTTGACCGCCCAATCGGGAACTCCCGTCCATCCTCCATCAACACTACTATTAATGACACTTGGGCCACCCACTAAAGGATTTAACAACCCGCTTACGGTCAAAACTTGATCTCGTATCTGCTCGGCCGATAAGCGTGTTCTGAACCCTCGGGAAAGCCATTGGTTTCGAGGATCATTTTCGATTTTTTCAATGTCTGCATCTGATGATTGTCGGTACGTTGCCGAAAGCACCAATTCACGAAGTAGCGGCTTTACATGCCAATCATGGGTCTTTTCAAACCGAACCGCCATCCAGTCCAACAATTCAGGATGGGTCGGTTTTTCACCTTGCGTACCGAATTCTTCCATGGACTCGACCAATCCGAAGCCAAAAAGCTGTTCCCAAAAACGGTTGACCGCTACCCTTGCGGCCAACGGGTTTTTAGCACTAAGCATCCATTGGGCAAATGCCAAACGGTCGTTTGGCTCTTCTGCTTCAGGATACCCATATATGTTGGGAATACCACGCTCCACTTCGTTCCCCAAAGTCAACCAACTACCACGTTCGAACAAATGCGTCTTACGAGCTTCGGTCACTGGTAATTCTTGAATAATGGGTGTAGAAGTGGCAGGAATTTCAGCCAATCTCTTAAGCTTTTGATTAAAAGCAGTACTATATAATTCCATTCGAGGTTCTCTTTCGTAAAACCTCATCTTATCTAAATAAAAAAGATGGCCATCATACCGTTCTCCTTTAAAAAATCTCAAGTATATATCATGTTTGCCCTCGGTGGCAGCAATGGCTGCCTTAAATTCACGGGTATTATTTTTATGATCGACACCCTTTTGGGAGCCACCCGTTTTAGTAATCTTTACTGCACCTATTTTTTTCCCGTTCAATGAATCTAGGTGGACCGCAATATCACCTGCATAGCCAATAGTCGCCGAGGCAAAAAAGCCGATTTCATCGACATTTTTGAGGTCAATCTGATCGTACTTGACCCAAGAACTGTCTTGTACCTGCCATAGCAAACTCAAACTTTCATCCAATTCAATAAACGGACTCGACTCATAAAAAGACTCTGCCTCATGTATTCGGTAACCGAGCCGGGTTAGCACCGCTTCCTTTTCCTCGTACAGATACGACGATTTTGGTGCTATATCTTCGGGTAAAAGTTCGGCATCAATATAAGTCAGAAGTGATTCTACTTCTTTTTTATTTTCTTCGGAATATGTAAAAATTTTAGGCTCCTCAAAATAGGAATCATTGTCTTTGGCATTATTGAAAAATGCCATGGATTGGTAAAACTCTTCATGTCGAAATGGATCATAAGGATGGCTATGGCATTGCACACATGACATCGTGGTACCTTGCCAAACTTCGTAGGTGGTCGCCACTCTTTCGACTACGGCGGCTATACGAAACTCCTCATTATCGGTACCTCCCTCATCATTGGCCAAAGTATTTCTATGGAACGCCGTAGCAATCAATTGTTGTTCGGTAGGATTAGGCAAAAGATCTCCGGCCAATTGTTCAATAGAAAACTGATCAAATGGCATGTCATCATTAAAAGCATTGATTACATAATCCCTGAATTTCCATATCTCACGATTGGAATCTTTCTCATAGCCTTTGGAATCAGCATATCGGGCCAAATCCATCCACATCGCCGCCCAACGCTCACCAAAATGTGGTGAGGCCAATAATTTATCCACTTCTTTTTCATAGGCATCCGCAGCCCTGTTTTCCATATAGGTCTCAACTTCTTCCAAAGTCGGAGGTATTCCGATAAGATCAAGGTAAAGTCTTCTCAACAAGGTGGCTTTATCGGCCTCAGGGGAAGGGTACAATTCTTTCTCCCTCATTTTCGCATAAACGAATTGGTCGATCTCGTTTTTAGGCCAAGACAGGCTATCTATGACAGGAGGGTCGATGTTCCTTTTTGGAGGGATATACGCCCAATGTTTCTCCCATTTGGCGCCTTGGTCTATCCATCTTTTGACAATATCTATCTCTGCGGATGAAAGGGGAGCGGCATCTTGCGGCATGCGCAACTCCGCATCTTCATGCACCAAACGTTTGTAGAGTTCGCTGCTTTCTGCCTTACCCCGAACAATAGCCTGCTTGCCAGATTCTGTACGGGCAAAGGCATCCTCTTCAAAAAGAAGGCTAAAACCCCCATTCGCTTTCACGCCACCATGGCACCGTAAGCACTTGGCATTCAAAATTGGGCGAACATCTCGGTTATAGCTTATTATGTCGGAGGTTGATTCTTGACAAGAACCCAACCACATCAAACATAGTACAACGACTGTTAGTTTAAAGCTCATGGTAAGCTTGTGTTTTACTTCTATGAAGAGGCCGTCTGTATAGTAGCTGTCTTGCCGAATAAATCAAGAATAGGTTTGCCATGACCATCAGGAGTGGTATAGAAAGGTCTTCCCTCTATGGTGTAATGTGTTTCGGGATGGATGCCCAATGCATGGTATATCGACTGATGTACCTGATCGATTACCACAGGGTTTTCAATAGAGGAACAAGGCCTTTCATCCGCTGTTTTACCATATACCAACCCTTTTTCAACACCGCCTCCCCACATGAGTATCGAACTGCCATCGGTAAAATGCCGATGCATTCCATAAAATTTTTCGTCTTCAATGACATCGGGTTGCGCCACCTGATCTTTGACCTGTTCGCCAGGCCGCCCTTCCATTATGGCATCTCTACTAAACTCACTGGCTAAAATAATCAATGTGCGATCTAAATGGCCGCTCTCATCCAAATCTTTTACCAATTGAGCAATTGGGCGATCAATAAGTTCTTTCATCTTGACCAGACGTGTATGTCCGTTTTCATGGGTATCCCATCCTAAAAAGGGTTCATATTCCGTGGAAACGCTAATAAACCGTCCCCCGTTCATGGCCAATCTTTTGGCCAAAAGGCATCCCAAACCAAAGCGACCGGTATTATACGTGTCATAGACCTCCTTTGGTTCTTGGGATAGATCGAACACTTTTGCTTCAGGAGAGTTTAACAGCCGATATGATTGTTCCATGGAGCGCATCAAAGACTCGCGCTGATAATCGCTACCCTCTTCCATCATTTTACTCTTGTTGGCCAACTCTTTATACAGTTTGTATCGGGCTTCAAATCGTTCAAGGGACATACCTTGAGGTGGACGTACGCTTTCCAATCCACCGGAAGGGTCGGGTATCAAAAAAGGACCGTACTCCGTTCCCAAAAATCCTGCGGAATGAAAAGCTTTTAGCTCCTCCGCCTCACCTACGGTAAACCGTTGTCCCATGGCAATAAATGGGGGAATTACCGGATTGGCCGGGCCAAGTTCTTTGGAGATCCATGCCCCTATGTGCGGTGCTTGAACAGATTGAGGAGGTTCATAACAGGTATGCCAGTGATATTGATGTCGCGTATGTAAAATATGTCCTAGATCAGCCGATTTGTAGGAACGGATGATGGCTCCCTTGTCCATCACTCCCGCCATCGATTCCAGACCTTTTGAAAAATAAAGGCCGTCAACAGCAGTAGGTATTTTTGGAAAGGTACTCAGTACCCTTTTACTTTCCACCCCCTTTTCATAAGGCACATAGGCTTTAGGGTCGAAGGTCTCGGTATGGGCCATTCCCCCGGCCATCCATAATAAAATTACAGTATCGGCCGTAGAGGGAATCTTCGGAACCGACTTCGAACACGAGCTCAAGAAGCTCGCCATTGGAATGGTGGTAGCCGAAGCCGCCAAACTGGCCGCCGTCATTTTTTTAATAAAATCCCTTCGTGGGTTATGTGTTTCCATAGCTTTTATATTGCATTATAATGTATGGCGCGTCGTTTTATTTTTAGTTTAATCCAAGCTCAATTTATAAACTGGAATTCCGGTAAAATCAATGTTGACCAAAAAATATCTTGTAGGCTTTCCTTTTGAGGGTTATCCCCTAAAACACCCAACAACAATTCCTTTTCCCCCTCCGAGGGATTTCGCCCCAATGATTTTTGATACAAATTTATCACTATTTCTTGGCTATCATGCTTATACCGGTCTAACCAAAGTGCAGCCCCTTCTTCTAGAACCCCATTGAAGAATTCGCCATTGGTCAACTCCAAGGCCTGCAATAAGGTCGCCTGTTCATCACGTGAAGTCGCCACATTTTCACGAGTCGGCCTGCCAAGGGCTTTCATAAAAGGGTGTTGTTTTACAAGGCTGGCCCTGGCAAACCCACCATTTCGATCTTTGAACGTAAAGTCGACCAATTTTCCCCAGTTCGACGTACCATAATTTCTGACATTGCTCCATGCCGTATCGTCAAAGATAGTATTGGTCCAAGCTTCATCGGGGGCTTCCGCAGTACTTTTCCAGGTTGTATCGGAATCTACCATCAATTGATCACCATTTTCAAAATCGATTTTCATTGAAAACAGAATCCCGGCCGGATTGGCAATGGTTCCTTCATTTACACCTTCAATGGCAATAACGTTCTCTCCTCTCTTCAAAAACCGCTTCACATCAAGCTTACCTACCCGTTTCCAATCTTCACCATCCGCTATTCTTTCTCCATTGAGATACATGACATATGCATGGTCGACCGAAATCAAGGCGTTGGCCTCTTCAATATTCATGGCCGGAAGAACGATGGATTTTCTAAAATAGCGTTTGCCTGGTTCTGGCAGTACATCACGATCGAACTTGATTTCTCGGTGCCAAATACGTTGTGCAGATTGTTTTTCGCCCTCAGGATTATATTCTACGGCCTGATAGACGGGAAAGACTACTTGGCTCACAGCATCCGAGAACTGCTCCGCGCTCAAACGTCGCAACAATGGACCTTCGAACACATAGTTGGCCTTGACCTCTTCTTGTTTCTCGTAATGAGCCGTTGGCAATTGATATGCTTTTGAAGTCATAATGCGCCGAATAAGATGTTTGAGGTCGCGCCCGGACTCTATGAAATCAGAGGCTACCCAATCCAGTAAATCGGCATCCCAGGGGGTATTGTCCATCTCATCCAAGGGTTCGATGATGCCACGGCCCATTAAACGATCCCAAAAACGATTGGTTATGGTACGATATAACCTTCCATTTTCAGGTTTTACCATAATTTCCGAAAGCTTTGAAAGGCGTTCTTCGATAGTTGAACCATCAACTACACCCAACTCAGGATACAAAAAATTCACTTTGGCCATTTTACCCAAGGGCTTATCACAGCGATTTAATTCTAGTACCGAATCGGCAAAAATAGAAGCAAAACCATACGACTGTTCCAGTGTAAGATTGCTTACAAAACTGTTATGACATGAGGCGCATTTGACATTTACCCCTAGCAATGATTGCCCGATGTTTTGTGCCGCTTGCATTTCGGTACGCTGACTGGCATTCACCACCCCGCGCCATTCAATCCCTTTTATAAAGCCTTCGGAGCTCTCGTCCGGATTGACAAGTTCACTGACGATACGGTCATAACTCTTATTATTCAACAGGGAGGTATAGAGCCAATCGGTAATTTGCTTTCTCCCTCCGGTAATGAACCCCGTTCCGCTATAATCGTTTCTCAACAAATCGTTCCAAAAGCTAAGCCAATGCTGTGTATAGTTATGGTCGTCGGCCAAAAGGGTGTCGATAAGTGCCGTTCTTTTATCAGGTCGCGAATCATCAATAAAATCGGAAATGGCCTCGGGCTGGGGCAAAAGTCCAACTACATCTAAATAGGCACGCCGTATGAATGTTCTGTCGTCTACAACTTCCGGCCAATCGATGTCTTGATCTTTAAAGTAGGTATCGATTAGCTTGTCGACCGGGTGCTTTTCTTCCGACTCCGGCAATTCGGGCCTGACCAAGGTCAACTCGGCCTCGGGAAACACTTTTAACGCCTGATCCGACCAATGTGCCCCATCTTTGATCCACATTTTGATAAGGGATATTTCACTCTTCTTAAGGACTTTCCCTTTCTTTGGCATCACGTCATCATGGTTTGGGGAAAGGGTTATTCGCTTGTAGAGTTCACTTTCTTCCGGGTTTCCTGGGATAATGACCTCTCCGGACTCTCCTCCTTTAAAGACCCCTTCCTTATTCTCGAGTACAAGTTCACCCTTCTTTTTGTTCTCACTATGACATTGATAGCAATTATGGGCAAAAATGGCCCTAACCTGCAAATTCAATTGGTCTTTTTGGACGTTCGAAATCGAATCTGAATTCTTGAGTTCAGCCAAAAGAGCAGCCCCCTTGCTATCGTCATAACCCTCGGAATTGCCGGGTAAGACACTAGTCAAGAAATCTTCTCCATGCGTAAGGTTGGCACCGAGATGACCTGCAATGGTAAGTAATACTACCGTTATCGTAAGTGCCGCCCTATATCCACGAAAGTCCGACAATTTTCCTTTCAGGGTACGTTGGAGGAGCAAAACGGTAATGATTGCTAAAACAGCCGTAGCTATTCCTACATATTGATGGTTGTCTACCAGATTGCCGCTATACTCATCTTGGGTGCGTAGTAGCCATCCTAAGAGGGCGGAAAGAATCGCCGAAATTGTACCTAGGTACACCATCCAACGAATTCCCTCGCGCAGCCCCTGCCGTCTGCCTCCCAGCGTCAACATTTCCATAAAGAATGCGACCACCAACAAACCAATGGGGAAGTGTACCAACAAAGGATGCAGACGCCCTAAAAATTGAAATATCCAATCAAAGTCTTCCATATTATTTAGCAAATTTTTCTATCATCATCTATCTCCATTGCCCAAACCAACATAATTAGACCTATTTCTACAATAAGGTCCTTAGGGCAACTAAATTCATTAAAATACTAATTTACAAGTATAATTAAGAGTTAATAGCCTTCATTTTGACTTAATTTCGGATTTACTAGCAACTCTCTATCCGGAATGGGAAATAAGATCTCATATCCGTCAAACTCGTAATCTCCTGCCGAGAACGGTACTATTCCCCTTGGAGTAGTCGGGTTGGCCATTTCTTGAGCTGCATGGGCTTCAAACAATGAAATGAGTTCTGAAGTGCTCAAGGTACGTCTAAGGTCGAACCAACGATGATTCTCAAAAGCCAGTTCAACTCTTCGTTCATGCAACAAAACAGCTCTGAACTCATCTTGGGAAAGTCCTGACACGGGGGGTAACCCTGCTCTGGCCCTTACTTGGTTAAGATAACCATAGGCCTCCGCATTTGGTCCCGATTGCTCGTTGATGGTCTCTGCAAGCATTAATAAGACATCGGCATATCTATAGACAGGCCAATTATTATCGGGGCGGCCTTGAATGGCATGTTCATACCGAAACTTTTCGATGAAAGGAACCGGAACAAACTCACCGGTAACCATGTCGGTATATCCTTCGCTCAAAGAAATATCTTTGCGTATATCACCATCCTCATAATCTCCAATGATATCCAAAGTTGGTATATTCCAGCCACCTCCGCTGATTCCAGGGAAACCTGTAACCTCCCCATTGGTGAACTTCGGATAGAACTGGTATATAAAACTACTTGATTCACCAAGATCATTGCCCCCCTGAAATTGTACTTCAAAAATTGATTCGTTATTGTTTTTGTTATTGGGGTCAAATACGTCTTCGTAATTTGGCAATAAATTATAACCCAATCCTGTGACTTGTTCTAGGGCCGCCTGTGCCCTTGTATATTCTTTTCTTGTCAACCAAAATTTGCCAGCCAATGTAAGTGCTGCCCCTTTGGTCAATCTTCCCGCTTCTGAATCGGCAACAGTATTGGGTAACAAGGCTATGGCCACATCGAGATCATTCTCGATTTGGGAATACACCTCTGTTATTGGGGAACGTTCCAGCTCAAATGCTTCCGAAGGATCACTAAAAGGTTCGGTCACCAATATGACATCACCAAAATATTGGGTCAAAAGAAAATAGTAATACGCCCTAAAAAATCGCAATTCTCCTTCAAACCGCGACTTCGCAGCATCATTTATATCTGCACCCTCTAATTTGGCTATGGTTAGGTTTATACTCCCCAAGGTATTGTAAATGTCCCTATACAGACCATATATATTTCCGGTATTGGCATTTACCTGCCAATATTCGAACGTTTCTATACCGGGTGCATTTCCCCTATTTCCTTCATCAAAATGAACTGTTGTATTATCTGTAATCATCTCGGTAAAAAGCCATTGGTTCCCTGTGATGCCTTGCAGTTGCCCATAAACACCAATGACGGCTTGATTCACTTGTTTTTCGGTAGCGAAAAAACTTTCTTCACCCAATTGATTAGGGTTTTGTTTGTCCAGAAAATCATCGCTGCACGAAACCAAGGACAAAACTATCGATAGACTTATAAAAATCTTTATTGAATTTTTCATTCTTTAGTTTTTTTAATATTAAAATTGGAAGGTTGCCCCAAGGCTCATCGTAGATGGTAACGGATAAGGCGCATCATCTATTCCGGGCCTTATACCGCCGCGTGCGTTCACTTGAGGATTGCCTACATAGTCCGTGAAGAGGAATAGATTATCGCCATTGAAGAACACTCTGACGTTGTCAAGAAAAGCGATTTGATCAACAGGGATCGTATAGCCCAAGGATACATTTCTCAACCAAACATGGCTTGCATCATGCACATACCAACTGTTCGCTTCGCGTTCCCATTTCCAAAAATTGCTGGTAGGTATCGTTGCATTAGGATCCCTTGTGGTATACCTGAATCTATTCGCTGCCCTTGTCTCTACGTTAAAGACCCCATCCATGTTCATGGTAGTGGACTCAATTTGGCTAAAAACGTCATAGTTTTGCGCCCCGGTAAAAACAATATTAAAATCAAAGGCCTTATAATCGAGGCCCATATTGAATGCCCATATGAATTCTGGATGCGGGTTCCCTATTTCGACCCAGTCTTGCGTATCATATGAAACCTCGCCATCTCCATTCGTATCTTCATAAATGAACGACCCCAGTACCGCACCATCTTGGGTTGGTGAGGCGTCAATTTCTTCTTGAGAGCTAAACGTTCCAAGGTTTCTATACCCATGAAACATACCGATGGGCCTACCTACTTTAGAAACACTGGTCGCACCATAAAAAGATTGCGTTCTGATCTCATCATTATCACCATCTATTTCGAGTACTTTGTTTTTATTGAACGAAATGTTGAAATTACTACGGAACTTTAAGTTGTCTGTAATATTTGTTTTATAATTCAACCCAAATTCAACGCCTGAATTCTCTACTTTACCTATGTTCGTAAAGGTGGTCTCAAAACCGGTTATTACTGGTATATTCACCGCCAAAAGCATGTCTTCCGTTGTTCTTTTATAATATTCCGCAACAAAAGTGAGGCGGTTTTTGAACATCGTTAAATCGATACCATAATCAAATTGGTTGGACTCTTCCCACCCTAGATTGGCATTGGATAGTGAGCTCAGTATCTTGCCCGGCGCAAAACTTCCACCAAGGATGTAATTTGCCGTTCCGAGGGTCGAAAGGCTCGTGTAATTACCAATATCGTTGTTGCCCGTTACACCAAAACTTGCCCTTAACTTAAGGTCATCGAGCCATGCGATATTCTGCAAAGAACCCTCTTCAGAGACTCTCCAACCCAAGGAAACCGCCGGAAAATCACCCCACTTGGTATTAGAACCAAATCGTGAACTTCCTTCCCTACGATAGGTAGCCGACACTAAATATTTGTTATCATAATCATAGTTTAATCGAGCAAAATAGGCCAATAGGCTCCAACTAGATTCGGCCGATGTCGCGGTCAACGATTCTGCTTGTTGCAAGAATCGAATCTCATCATCAGGAAATTTCAATCCATTTCCATTAATAGATCTTACCGTAGCTTCCTGTGCACTATACCCCAACAAGACATTTAAGCTATGTACTTCTTTAAACACCTTATCATAAGAAAGCAGTTGATCTGACGACCAATTGAAAGTTTCCGAATACGACTCGTTCAGAACGGCATCGTTCGGTGCCGGCGCATTCCATGAAAAGCCGGACAGGGTAGAAGGTGTAAACTGATTGTACCTTGTATTGACCAAAATACCATTGAGGGTTGACTTGAAGGTAAAGTCATTCAAAAATTTAATTTCTGCATACCCATTGGCTATTAATCTGCCCGTATTGAGGGTAGTTTTTTGTTCGTGCAAAATTTGAACGGGATTCGCGCTATTAAAAATCAAATCGCCCGGTGTATCATTATCTCCCAAATAGTCATTGAAACTTCCATCTGGATTATACACAGGCTCCCTTGGGTCTACCCATAAGGCTAACCCGACCGGTTGATGTCTGCTATCTTCTCCAATAATTCTTTCGTTGGTCTTTGATCCCGATACGTTCAACCCGACGGTAATCTTATCCGTAATTTTAGTGTCTACTTTGGCCCTAATATTGAAGCGTTCAAAATTCGTTTTAATTACGACCCCGTCTTGGTCCATATAGCCCAAGGTAATTAAGGACTTTGTCTTTTCATTACCGGCGGCGATAGAAAGGTCATATTTTTTGAATAAAGGGGCATTGGCCAATATTTCATCCATCCAATCGGTGGAAATCGTATTGTTCTCTGGATTGCGAATACCTATCGGAATTTCACTTTCAGCAGGTTCCGAACCGTTGGCCGCAATATATTTATCGATCCAGCTTGTTCTTTGAAACTCACCAAATTCTACGGCATTCATCATATCGTAGCGACGGTTATTAGGCACATTTTGAATACCCGTATTTACATCCAAAGTGACACTGACCTTACCTTCTTTTCCTTGTTTAGTGGTTATAAGAACCACTCCATTTGAGCCTCTAGCTCCATATATTGCAGTTGAAGCTGCATCTTTTAATATAGAAATAGACTCGATTTCATTTGGGTTCAAACCTGCTGAAGATTGAAGTGGAAATCCATCAACGACATAGAGCGGGTCATTACCAGCCCCTAATGAACCCATTCCTCTAATGGAGATATCCAGATCTTGGCCAGGACGGCCAGAATTGGACAGTACATTCACCCCAGGAGCTTGCCCCAACAACATCCTTTCCACACTTGCGGCCGGAACGTCTTTAACCTCTTCTAGGTCTACTACGGAAACAGCGGAAATAATATCTTTCTTTCTTTTCGTACCATACCCAACGATGACCACCTCTTCCAAGCCCGATGCGCTCTCTTCCAATTCTATTGAAAGAGTGTCTTGCCCGTTCACTGGTACTTCTTTAGTTGCAAAACCAATATAGGATACGATCAGAACGGCTTCGTCATCAGATAACTGAATTGAGAAATTGCCGTCAAAATCGGCCGTCACGCCATTAGTCGTACCTTTTTCAACAATATTTGCACCTGCTAAAGGAACCCCTTGGCTATCGCTCACCGTACCATTTACCTGAGCCTGCACCAGTGTAATCTTTTCGACAGGAACATTTGTCGTGGGTTCAGACCTCTTTTGTTTCTTGATTACGATTTGCTTTTTGAAAACTTCGAAGGTGACCTCATCTTCCTTGAGCAATTTTTTGACCACCTCATCGATATTCTCATTTTTGGCCCTTAAGGTAACGCGGCGATTTAAATCAAGGTCTTGGTTTTTATAGAAGAACCTGAACTCGGTCTTCTTTTCAATTTCAACAAAAGCTTCCTTTAAGGTAACCTCTTCCAGATCAAGATTGATCTTTTTAAGCTGACCATATCCAGTATTGGCTTTAATCTGAAAAAGGGTAAAAATGAGAAATAGAAAGGTGATTTTCATTTTCAAATCAAGTTTAAGACCGGTTTTTGCAAGCCTGTCCTTTATGCTCGTTTTTTTCATAATTTTGTGTGATTTTTAGTTAGTTATTCTTAGGCTCAAAATCGATTTATGATCGGGGAATGTTGCAGCATTTCCCGATTTTTGATTTCCAAATAAGATTTAGTTCATAGGCTCTTGGTTTTATTATGACTGCTTTTGATTTTGCGTGTTAGGTGTATCTAGTATTATGGTATCATTTTTTACTTCAAATTCAAACTCGGTGTTCCTCTGGAATACTTGAAGAATATGGAATATGGTTTCGGCCCGAAAGGTTCCGGTATATCTAACCTGGTCCAGTTGCCTGTTTCGGTTAATGATTGTAATATCGTAATGGCGTTCCAACTCTTTCATTATATTTTCAAAGGGATCATTGGTAAAAAACAAGGTGCCGTCAACCCAAGCTATATGTTTCATTACATCAACCTCCATAACTTCAAAACCACCATCAATGGCACTGGCCATTTCCCCCGGAGAAATTGAAATGCTTTCGGAGATCTTCTTTTCTTCCCCCTTATAGACTTCGACCTTACCCTCGACCAAAACTGTCGAGCTTGCTTTCTCATTCTTGTAACTGGAAACGTTAAATTGGGTACCCAACACCCTTATGTTCATATTGTCGGTACGAACGATGAAGGGTTGGTCGGCATGATCCGATACGGTGAAATATGCCTCTCCGCTCAAGAAGACCTCCCTGCTTTCTGGATTATTGAAACTCTTTGGATACCGCAGCGTGGTTCCGGCATTAAGAACGACCAACGTACTATCGGCCAGTTGAATTTTAAAGCGTTTGCCATAGGGCACCCGAAGGATATTGTAAACAAGCTTTTCTCTTGTCTCTTTCAGCGGGGTATATACCAATGTATTCCGTTCTTGCCGAACTACATGCTCACCCTTTTTGTTGGTAATCATTCCGCTGGACTCTTCTTCCAAGGCAGTAAAGCTACCATCCTCCAATTGAAGCGTAACTTGCTTTGACTCCTCGAACGGCACGGCTTGAGCCTTATCTTCTTTAGATAAGTAAAAGATGCTGGCTACACCCAATACTACTAAAATAGCCGCAGCATAATTAAGAAAAGTACGGGGCTTACGCCGTAATTTTATGACCTGCTTTGTTGCCGCGGAGGTTGCCTCAACAATACGCTGATACGCATTTTCGGCATCGATTTTTCTATATGCGGAATCGAGCTCATAGTTGGTTGTTAGAACTTTTTTGAGATACTCTTTGTTTTTAGGATCCTCCAACCATTTTTTTAGCATCTGAAGCTCATCCTCTGTTATGGTATCGCCCAAAAATTTGTGTACTAAGTTTTCCAAATCCGTTCGATATTTATTTGTTACATTATCAATAAGGATGCAAAAATTATATTATACCCCTAAAATAAATATGCCTTTTTTTAAAATTCTTTGTTTTTACGGGCTTTTTTCCCAATTTTAGTCTTTACTATAAAGTATATTCCCACTAACCAAAATGAACACATTTTAAAGATTAAAATGCCGCTATTTCTGATAGGTTACTCTTCTTTTCATTGTGAACATTCTCTTTATTTTCAAAAAGCCGATCGTTTTTAATAGTAAGTAACCATAATGTGAAGAACCACGGGAAATAGAGATACTTAGAGCATTTTGATCATTTCGGTCAAAGCGGACAGTGCATATTTATTCAATAGGCAAATAGATGAACAAAGAAGATTTTGTTATATGGGAACGAATCAAGGAAGATGACGATGCTGCCTTAAAGGTACTATTTGACCGGTACTATAAGCCTTTATGTATCTATGCGCTACAATTTTCAAAATCGTTGCCCGATGCCGAAGATTTTGTTCAGGGGGTGTTCATTACCCTATGGTCAAAACGCAATGAAATTCATATTCAGACTTCTTTAAAAGCTTATCTCTACAAATCGGTTTTTAATACCTGCATGCAGAATAAGAGGAAGGAAAAGAAAATCGAAAAATCATTGGAGCTGTTGAAATGGCAAATTTTACAGGAACAGGTCGAGGAAGATAGTACCCTTTTACCCCAGCGCATAGAAAGAATCAAATGTTTGGTCGACGCACTGCCTGACCGTTGTAAAGAGATATTGCTCTTAAGCAAAAGGGAAGGCTATAAAAATAAGGAGATTGCCGAAAAACTAGGAATTTCCTTAAAGACGGTAGAATCTCAAATGAGCATTGCATTTAAGAAAATACGTCTTGGGTTCAAAAAGGCCAATCTAGTTCTTCTTGTCTTCTTAGGAAAGAGGACATTTTAACTAAAAAGTGTAGGATGATATGGCTTGAGAGGAGAGCGTTCCATAGATTGAAGATCACTTACTACTGTATAATAGTTGTTCTTTGTATAAATGGCTAACTAAGACATTGAAATTCTTGACTTCTTATACACTATTTTTCCTTTTTTCTTCAAACACCTTGGTACTCATTTTCATATCGGCATAACGAGGGTCTTGTATGTAATCTTGCTTTTGCATTTTGATGACCTCGATGCTCAAAAAACCGAACTCGCTCACCACCTTACCATAAAAGCGATATATGCCTTTGCCCCGAAAAAAGTATTTTGAGGCTACGGGCGGAAACAAGACCGTATCGAACACCTTTCCGTCTTGGTCTACCAAGGTTGCAAAATGCATACGCCTGCCATGGTGTGTACTGGTGTTCTTGACGGTCACCAAATAACCATATATATCGATATGGCGGTCGAGGAAACGCCCTAAATCTTTCGCGCATCGATTATTTTTGGGCGGTTCGGCCAATAACTCGAACGGACTACACAAACAAAACCCCAATAGCTCGATCTGGGCAAATGCCGTTTCAAGATCGGTAGTGTGCAATGGTGGGATTTTAAAGTCTTGGTGTTTGGGCGGAAATAACTTGGGGTGGTCAACCTTTTCATTTTTGTTGAGGAACAAATGGGCTTTCCAAAGCAAGCGATGTTTATTCACCCCGGTAAACCGAAAGGCGTCAATTTGAATGAAGATACTTACTTGCTCTATGGATATAAATACGCGGTCTAAAAAATCTTCCAAAGAGGTAAAATTTCCATTTTGCAACCGTTCCTTTAATATGCGCTGCGATACCCGGTCTTCCATTTCACGCAGATAACCGAATCCCAAAAAAATATCCTTCCCATAAATGACATTGCCCTGATGGCTTCTGTTGATGCAAGGGGGGTGTATGGTCGCCCCCAACATTCGAGCCTCGTGTACATAGAACTCCGAGCGATAGAAGCCGCCCCCATTATTCAGAACGGCCACCATATATTCCAACGGATAGTAAGTCCTTAAGAACAAGGTCTGATAACTTTCAACGGCATAGGAAGCCGAATGGCCCTTGGCAAAGGCATAGCCCGCAAAACTGGCAATCTGGCCCCAGACCTCAAAAATAATATGATCGGGCTCCCCTTTTTTTCTACAATTGTCGATAAACTTCAAACGTACCTTTTCAAACTCTTCACGAGACCTGAATTTTCCGCTCATACCACGGCGCAATACATCGGCTTCCCCCAAATCGAGACCGGCAAAATGGTGGGCTACCTTAATGACATCTTCTTGGTAGACCATTACCCCGTAGGTGTCTGGCATGATGTCAAGCATTACAGGATGTGCCTTCTTCTCCGCCCTGCCCGGCTCACGATGTCTCAGAATGTACTCTCTCATCATACCACTTTTGGCCACCCCCGGTCTAATGATGGAACTGGCGGCCACCAACCCCATATAATTATCGACCTCCAGTTTTTTCAGCAGCATGCGCATCGCGGGCGATTCTACGTAAAAACACCCCATACATTGGGCCGTTTTAATCAAATTATTGATTTTGGGGTCCCTTTTGAAAGTATTGACATCGTGTATATCAAAATCATCGGAACTATTTGACCGGTTGTACCCGATGATTTCCAAGGTATCCTTGATCTTTGCCAGTCCACGTTGACCAAGAATATCAAATTTGTATAGCCCTACATCCTCGGCAATAACCATATCAAACTGTGTCGTCGGAAAACCCTTGGGCGGCAAATGGGTAGCCGCAAACCAATGCAGGGGTTTTTCACTGATCAGAATACCTCCAGCATGTATACTCAGGTAGTTCGGCATACCCATAATCAGACGACCATACTTCAATACTAACCGTGAGACCTCATCAAGTTGCGAACTATCATACCTTCCTTCAGAAAGGAAATCGATTTCACTTTTAGGCAGTCCGAAGACCTTTCCAAGTTCACGAACCACGCCTTTTTCCTTAAAGGTCACATAGGTGCCTAAAAGAGCTACATGCTCGAAACGTTCAAAAATGTATTGGGTCATTTTCGGCCGGTCACGATGTGAAAAATCAATATCAAAATCAGGGGGGTTGGCACGGTAGAGGTTGATAAAACGCTCAAAATAAAGATCAAGTTCCATGGGATCGACATCGGTAATACGAAGCAAATAGGCCACAATACTATTCGCCCCGCTACCGCGACCGACATAAAAAAATCTGCGTCGTCTGGCTTCGGAAACGATATCCCAATTAATGAGAAAATAGGAGACGAACCCCATGCCTTTGATCAGATGCAGTTCTTTACTAAGGCGTTCGGCAATTCCTTCTCCCCCGTTCGGATATCGGTAAGGCAACCCTTCTTGGCATAACCGCTCGATCATTTTCTCATCTCCTTCCCGACTATCCGTATAAGTTCGAAGGTTTTGGGACTTTCGTTCTTTGGAAAAATCGAAATGAATGGAGCAGGAATTCAACAAGCGTTCGGTATTCTCAAGAATAAAAGTGTATTCGGAAAAAGCGGCCACTAGGTTTTCGATGGGAAACATTTTTTCACCTTCGTGGGCTTCCTCGGCTTTCTCCAGTTTGCTCAATACCACATTTCTGTCGATGGCCCTCAGTAATCGGTGTGCGTTGAAATCACGCTTGTTCCGAAAAGTGACCGGTTGTTGTACTACCAATCTATCTTTTAACCGTAACACCCTTGAAAACGGTAAACGTCGTAAATCGGCAATCGATATCCCAATAAACTCATGGTCAGAAAACGTATGCATATCGTTGCGCAGCACCTGTTCGAAAGGGTACACAACATAAGCGTTTTCGAACTTTGGGGCTGTTGAAGGCAATGCCTCTTCGGCATATAAGTGCTTTGAAAGAAAATCGTTCAACTCTAAGTAACCCATGTTGTTCTTGGCAATACCCAAAAAACAAGGCTCGATGCCATTTCTGAAATCGATGCCCAGTATAGGTCTAATATCACATTCTTGGGCCTTTCGAACAAAATTGAGACATGCCGAGGTGTTGTTAATATCGGTAAGCGCCAACTGGGTCACCTTATTTTCTTGGGCCAGACGCAAAAGTTCCTTCTCGGAAAAAGTTCCGTAGCGAAGACTGTAGTATGTATGGCAGTTTAAATACATAGTATCAGACGACACCCCAAAAAATGGTTAACATCTGATTTTTGGGCGTCCACTTTATTGAGTATGAACGATAAACTCTATTTACTGCTTTCTATGTGCCAAAACAATCGGTGGTTGTCCGTTGAAGGGGTTGTGCATACGTCCAATAGTATTCTTTCCCATGGCCGATGCACGTATCACACTTTTGTCACCATATCGTTTGCGAATATGATCCATGGCATGGTACAGATTCAATATTTCTTCGGTATCGTCAAAAAGATTAATTTGGTAATTACCTGATACCAGATGACTGAAACGAATACCTATCAAGCGTACCAATAATCTGCGATGGTATAGGGTTTTGAACAGGTCTAAAATTTTTGGAATCAGAATATGATCGGCACTAGTGTAGGGTATTCGCAGTTGTTTAGAATAGGTGTTGAAATCGGAATATCGAATTTTCACCGCTATACAGGCCGTTAACTTTTGCCCTCGTCTTAATTGATATGCCAAGTTCTCGGTCATGGCGATGAGAATACCTCTCAGTTTTACCACGTCTATGGTATCTTGATCAAAGGTGCGCTCTGTAGAAATCGATTTACGTTCCCAAAAAGGAATTACAGGGGTATGGTCTATACCATTGGCCCGCTTCCAAATAACGGTTCCGTTTTTACCCAACACACGCTGCATGACATCCATGGGCATCTCTTGAATAGTACGTACCTGCCTCAGCCCAAGATTGCGAAGCGTCTGATAGGTCTTATCACCTACCATAGGTATCTTTTTGATGGATAAGGGTGCCAAAAAGGATTTTTCCAGACCGAAATCGATTTTCAGCTGGTTGTTGGGTTTCGCCTCGTTGGTGGCCACCTTCGAAACTACCTTATTGACCGAAAGCCCGAACGATATGGGCAGGTCTGTTTCTCGAATGATGCGTTGGCGTAGTTCGGAAGCATATTTGTACGACCCAAAAAACCGGTCCATCCCGGTAAGGTCTGCATAAAACTCGTCAATGCTCGACTTTTCGAAAAGCGGTACCTGCTCTTTGATGATTTCCGTGACCACATCGGAAAACTGACTATAGGTGCCCGCATTACCTTTGATCGTAATCGCTTCCGGACATAGTTCGCGAGCCATTTTCATAGGCATTCCCGAATGTATACCATAACCTCGGGTTTCATAACTACAGGCAGCCACCACACCACGGTCACTCAATCCACCCACTAAAATGGGCTTGTTGCGCAATTTATTGTCAAGTCGTCGTTCTACCGATACAAAGAATGTATCAAGGTCGAGATGAAGAATGGTCTTTTGCATGGCAATCCTTAGAAAGAAATAGTTTTGTTTTTTGTATTATTAAAGGACCACTAATATATGGAATATTTCCTATTTTTTGGAATATTTCCTATTTTAACATCAAAAAAACGCCCTGTTGTTCACAGAGCGCATTTCAATATTCATATAAAGATTACTCGCAAAAGAGGAATTTATCCATTCAAATACACATATAGAAACACAACCGATACTACAAAATAGCAAATGATTCCTACCCGCATATAATCAATATTCCGTCTTTTTGCCAAGCTCTCAAAACTTTGCGTTTTAGAATCCATACTTAACTGTTTTTTAGTGAATCCATTGGCAAAGCAGATGTCAGGTTACACTACACATTACCGTAGTGCATGCTTGGGGATATTTAATCAAATGCAAATCCGGTAGCCACCCTAAAAACAAAGGCATACAATACCACAATTAGCATCACAAAACTAAACCAGGCAAATGCCTTAAAATAGTTTCTTACGAGAAAACTCCCAATATTTCGAAATCCTTCTATATAGATTTCCCTCAAAAGTAAAATTGTCTTCATAAGCTGATAATTTATAATTGTTATGCCTACAAATTTACTTTTGAGTCTGTTAAGAAGAGTTGTTTTTGGCTAAATAGGAGGGTTCATCGATAAACTGCAAGGAGTGTACCATATAGCATCATATTTCGTATTTCATAGATTTTTATATTTTTTTAGGAGAGGTGCTTCATCAATTGATTCCATCATTTTAACGAAGATTTACGATTGATATCGCTATTGTCGCTCATATAGAAGGAAATACCGACATGAAAGAAGTTACACTATAAAGGCAGGTTGTTCAAATCGACATTACCGCCAGATATGATGACCCCTATATGTTTGTTCCTAAATTTGTCCTTTTCGCGAAATACGGCCGCTAAAGCAACCGCACTTGAAGGTTCGATGATTATTTTCATGCGTTCCCAAACAAACCGCATCGTTTCAACGATTTCGGCCTCCTCTACCCGAATGATTCCTTTCATGTATTTTTTCATGATAGGGAAACTTCGGTCGCCCAATTGTGTCCTGAGCCCATCTGCAATGGTCTCGGTCGAAGCATTTGATTCTATTTTTCCACTCTTAAAAGAACGATAGGCATCATCGACCGAAAAGGGTTCCGCTCCCCAAACTTCACAATGCGTTCCGAAGAAATATGCGGCCAGAGAAGTGCCCGCAGCGAGTCCGCCACCTCCTACAGGTATCAGTATGGCACTAAGGCCAGGTCTTTCCTCAAGCAATTCCATACAAGCCGTACCCTGACCCATAATCACTTGCTCATCATTAGAAGGATGAATAAAAGTTGCCTCTTTTTCACGTACTATTTTCTCGGCCATCGCCTCCCTTGCTTTCAAAGTGGGTTCACATTCGATGATGTTTCCACCATATGCCTTGACAGCATCTTTCTTTACTTTCGGAGCTGTCAAGGGCATCACGATAAATGCTTTGGCCCCAACATTTTTGGCCGCAATAGAAAGCGCTTGTGCAAAATTACCCGATGAGTGGGTAACCACTCCATTTTTCTTTTGTGTATCGGTCAATTGAAGAACAGCGTTTGTGGCGCCCCTGGCCTTATACGCTCCCCCTCTTTGAAAATTCTCGCACTTAAAAAATACTTCTGTCCCGGCCCGTTCGTTGATCCATCGAGAAGTCAGCACCGGAGTTCTGTGTATATAGGGAAGTATTCGCTCGTGACAGGCAAGCAGATGTTTTTGGTTCATTCTTAAAGATTGAAAGGTTATGTCGATATACCGTAATTGCTTAAAGCTACGAAGAAAATGGTTTTTAGTACCTTCATAGGTATACTGTATAATGGATAAAAAACACCTACTCAATGATTAATCTAATCCTGGCCGAAAATTCATGGCTATCTGTCTCGGATAAATACATGAAAAAGTCTTCTGCATATCCAACATTTTGACCGAACATTCGTTTTACCAATATATTAATAGCTAAACACCAACCACTTAGCACAAATGAAAGTTCATTTTTTAATATCATTTTGTAGTTGTATATGTTTTTTGGGACAAGCCAATGTATTTCAGACAGGACAAAAGTCATCCATAGAAATTATCTCCCCTAATGCCTCAACGATTTGGAATATTCCAGGGCCCGCTAAAATAGAATGGAAAACTTCGAATATCGACCCCGCAAAAAACATCCGTTTTTTTCTGGCCCGAAATGATATGGTAGTTCAAGAATTAGGCACTTTTGTGAACAATTCGGTCGCCAATGGAATAAAATTGGCCAAGAATATCGGTTCAGGGGATGCGTATCAAGTAGTAGGTATAGAACTCTTTCCCGATAACAAGTTTCAAGTAGCCAAATTCGCAACTCCCTATTTTTCGATTCGTAATGCCGCTTCCGATGCGAGAAAAGCCCAAAGAAACGGTAACGTATACCCCCAGAATACAGAATCGGTATCGCCTACCAGAGAGGTTTTCGAAGGAAGAAAAATTTCCTATACAAAAGAATTGACCTTTGCGAGCAAAAATCTGAAGGTAGCCATTTGGGACCACGGGCGACAAGACGGTGATATCGTTTCGATCTATTTAAACGGGGAAACCATCATTGCCAAGCACAGTCTAACCTATCGAAAAAAGAAAATAGCCATCGAATTGGATCCAGATAAGTCAAATGACCTATTTCTATACGCACATAATTTGGGGAACTCTCCCCCAAACACAGTTTCCATTGAAATTACCGATGGGAACTCTTCTGAAAATATGATCTTAAACTCAGACCTTAAAAGTTGTGAGGCAGTTCTCATCAACGTAAAAAAGTAACGATTACCCCTAAAGCGTTTTATCGAGAGGATAAGGTCTAGGTAATCTCCTTTCTTTCCCTTTGAAAGGACTATAGTTACAAATCAATGACTTTGGTATTCCTATGAGACCAAAAAATGACTATCTTGTACGTACAAGTCGACAGTCTTAAGGAATATTAAAAAATCTTCTATTTAATTATGGGTTTGATTTCATGTGGGTCATTTGTATCGTCCCTTGCTCCTGCATTAAAAAAACACTACCCTTATATAATGGGCGTACTGCTATTGGCTGCAACTTTCTCATGTAAAGACCATGAAAGGCGCTCAAACGCCCTTTTTGATGGGCAGACCTTTTCGGGATGGGAAGGAGATACACTTACAACTTGGTATATCGAAAATGGAATGATAGTTGGCGGTTCTTTACAAAAAACCGTACCGCATAACGATTTTTTATGTACGGAGCTTACCTACGGCGATTTTATCTTAAAACTCAAAATTAAATTGACCGGAGATGAAGGTTTCATCAATTCAGGAATTCAATTTAGAAGTGAACGTCTAGCCGAACCAGCCTATGAAATGAAAGGATATCAAGCGGACTGGGGCAAAGCATATTGGGCGAGTCTCTATGACGAATCGCGCAGGAACAAGACCTTGGCCGCTCCAGACTCTTTAAAAGTGCTGGAATGGATTAATAAAGACGGCTGGAACGATTATGAGGTGCATGCTGAAGGTCGGCGAATACGTTTGTATATCAACGGCCATCAAACAGTAGATTATACCGAGCCCGATACTAGCATTCCCCAAACCGGCCTTATCGGCTTTCAAATTCACGGGGGCGGTAAGGCAAAAGTCGCTTTCAAAGATATCTACCTTGAAGAACTTAAATAAAATCATGCCTACAACCGCCAAATTCTAAATTCAAAACGCCATGCGAAGTATATACCACGCATCTATTACATCATCTTTGTTGCTATTTCTGGTAACCTTGTCCATTGGTTGCCGTTCAGAAAAAAAAGAAGAGGTCGTTGAAAATCAACGGCGCGATTCTACGATTATTGACCGAGAATATGCCCTTGAAGCTAGTATGTTAGGTTATTTTGCTCCTGACGGCACAAGAAATCCCGTTTTAAAGGCAAACAAGGGAGATCGGGTTCGTATTACAATAACTAACGGTGAAACAATGACCCATGATATCGCCATGGAAAAACTGGGTATCAAGAGCAACACCCTTCTCGAAGAGGGCTCAACGGCAAGCATTACGTTTTGGGCCGAAAATGACGATACCTACTATTGTACGGTTCCGGGACATCGTGCTGCCGGAATGGTCGGAAAATTTCAAATTGTCGAGGGCAAAATATCAACATCCGTTATGGCGGGCATTGTACCCATGAAGAACGGAAAGCCTCTGAACGTCGGTTTTGAAAGGGGAAACCTTAGTGACTGGAGGTCCGAAGGCGAGGCTTTCAAAAACCCACTTTTTACCCGCTTGGCTCCTGTGCATGACAAAGACGCCAAAATAGGTTTTGACGGCGATTATTTTTTAAGCAGTGGCGGCACCAAAGATTATAAATTAAAGGGTACCCTCACTTCAGTGCCCTTCGAAGTCGAATACCCATTTGCCTCTTTTCGAATTTCGGGAGGTGCATTGGCCGATACTCGGGCCGAAATCGTTTTGGCCGATACCGATAAGGTCATCTTCAAATCTACCGGGCAGGGCAGGGTGACTATGCAACCCGTAGTTGTTGATTTGAGCGATTACTTGAACAAAGAAATCTATATCCGTATTGTAGACAATGAAACCGGCACATCACCTATACCTTACATCAGCGATGATACATGGGCCCATATAAGTTTTGATGACTTCCTTTTTTATCCAAGTCGACCTAGTTTTCCGAATGAGCTTAATCAAGAAGACATTATTGTAATGCCTCCTTTAGATCCTGTGATTAATTCGGGCCTATCCGGTAAAAAAGCAGCAGAAGCCATGACCCTTCCAAAAGATTTCAAAATTACGCTGGCCGCGGATGAACCCGACGTGGTGCGCCCTATTAGTTTTACCATCGATGCACGGGGCCGCCTTTGGGTATTAGAGGGACATACTTATCCCGTTCCGGCGGAAGAAGGAAAGGGCAAAGACCGTATTCTCATCTTCGAAGATACCGATGGCGACGGTTCTTTAGATAAAAGAAAGGTTTTCACAGAGGGCATCAATATGGGAAGCGGCATTGAAGTGGGCATGGGAGGTGTTTGGGTCGGGGCCGCACCCTATTTGCTTTTTATTCCAATAGACGTCGAAAACGATAAGCCCGCAGGCCCCCCAGAAATTCTATTGGACGGATGGGGGCTTGACGACACACACGAAGTACTGAATAATTTGAGATGGGGGCCGGATGGATGGCTCTATGGCGTACACGGTGTATTTACCCATTCGAATGTCGGGAAACCCGGTGCCCCTGACGAAGAACGTACCAAACTAAATGCCGCCGTTTGGCGATACCATCCGACCCGACATGAGTTCGAGATTTTTTCCGAAGGCACCAGCAACCCTTGGGGCATTGACTTCAATGACTATGGCCATCCATTTATTACGGTTTGCGTTATACCTCATATGTACCACGTAATCCAAGGCGCTCGTTATCAGCGACAGGGAGGAAAGCATTTTAACCCATATACCTATGATGACATTAAAACGATAGCCGATCATGTACACTATCTCGGAGATCGAGGCCCACATGCTGGTAATTTTCGATCTGCAGCGGCTGGAGGGGGGCATGCCCATGCCGGGGCAATGATTTACCTAGGGGGTGCAACCTGGCCCGAGGAGTACCATAATACCATATTCATGAACAATATTAATGGGGCACGGTTAAATAACGATCAATTAACACGCTCGGGTTCGGGATATACCGCTTCTCATAGGGACGATTTTTTGGTGATGAACGATTCTTGGTCACAATGGCTGAACTTTAAATACGACCCTAGCGGTTCCGTATTTGCCATCGATTGGTACGATCAAAACCAATGTCATAGTCCGAACCCCGATGTTCACGATAAAACTTTGGGCCGTATTTTTAAGATTACGCACAAAGATGATAAATGGGTACAGGTAAACCTCTACGAAGCCTCAGATCAAGAGCTGGTCGATTATCATCTGAACGAAAACGAATGGTACGTGCGCCAGGCACGTACCTTGTTGCAGGAGCGCGGTGGAAGTCCGGAGGTGCATGCCGCCCTTAAAAAGATCTTGACCGACAACCCCGATGTGACCCGAAAACTACGGGCACTTTGGACCCTTCACGCTACCGAAGGCCTTTCCGAAGTAGAGCTTCAGGAATTATTGAACCATTCCGATGAAAATATTAGAGGCTGGGCCATACAGCTTCTCACCGAAACAAAGAAGGTATCACCAAAAACACTCCAACAATTTGAAGCCATGGCCCAAAACGACACTTCTCCATTGGTACGCCTTTATTTGGTTTCAGGATTACTTCGCCTGGATCCCGATCAGCGGTGGAACTCCTTGGAAAGGTTGGTCCGTAGGGCCGAAGATGCCAACGACCACAATATGCCCCTCATGTTATGGTATGCTTCGGAACCCTTGTCGGAGTTAGACCCAGACCGTGCCCTAAGAATGGCGGAAAAAGCCGAAAATTCAATTTTGCTACCGTATATGATTCGTCGGGTAGGCGAAATCGATAGCCAAGTCGCAAAAAAAGCGCTGGAAGCCGTTCAGAAAAGACTGGGGGATAGTAGTGAAGAAGAAATGATAGCCCATCGACAGCTTATCGACTCCATATTAACAAAGAAAGAAAAACTATTATAGGATGTACTTGAAAACATATTTAAGCCTCTTGGGCGTATCGTGTATTGCCCTATCACAAATGCTCTACAGTCAGTCGGACACATCACCTGATTTCAAAAAAACGGTGCTTACCCGTGATTTCATTTCCGAGGGAGTGGCGACCGCCGATTTGAACAAAGATGGAAAGTTGGATATCGTCGCAGGCTACTACTGGTTCGAAGCACCCAATTGGAATCGCCACGAGATGGCCCCATCAAAAACCTTCGACCCCCGTGACGGATATAGCGAATCTTTTCTCAACTTGGGCATGGACGTTAATCTCGATGGATGGGACGACGTGGTGATCATCGACTTTCCGGGAAAGGCGGGCTTTTGGTTCGAAAACCCGAAAAATGCCTCGGGGCCTTGGACAAAACACTTTATCGCCGATTCGATGGGTATCTCCAACGAATCTCCAGGCTTCATCGATATAGACGGCGATGGTAGACTTGACATTCTCTGTGGCGATTTGGAAAAAAAACAAATTGTGTGGCTACAAGCGCCAAAGAACAAAGGCGAAACCCAATGGAAACGTTTTCCCCTGAGTTCGGAAAACGTACCTGGAACCGAGGAATTCTCGCACGGTATAGGCTATGGAGATGTCGACGGAGATGGTTTTGGAGACGTTGTTATCAAAGAGGGTTGGTTCAAAGGTACCGGTAATCTCAAAGCTGGGGATTGGGCCTTTCAAAAAGCAGACTTGGGAGAACCTTGTTCCCACATGCAAGTACTCGATGTCAATGGGGATGGAAAGAACGACGTAGTCAGTGCCTCTGCACACAGATTGGGAGTGTGGTGGCACGAACAAGGAGAAAATAATAATTTTACTACCCATGTTATAAGTACCACTACGGCCCAGACCCATTCTTCAATTATGGCAGACCTCAATGGTGATGGAAGTGACGAATATATTACCGGGAAACGCTATTTAGCCCATAATGGCAACGACGCAGGCGATGCGGACACGCCTTATCTCTTCTTTATCGAATTCACCCCGGATCAGGCACCTTATTTCAAAGAACACCTCATCGATTCCGATTCCGGGGCCGGGCTCAATATTGCCATTGCCGACATAAATGACGATGACAGACCTGATATCGTCATTGCCAATAAAAATGGTGTTTTTCTTTTCGAGAATTACCTAAAAAAATAATCACAAACGCTTTTTATGTAAAGGACTTATTGAAAAGATTCGTTTTTATTTAAGACAAGAGCTAAAGGCATAAAAAAAGCTTCAAAAAGTATTCCTTTTTGAAGCTTTTTATTTCGTACGCTTATTTTGTTTAGTCCGCTAGTACAATAACTTTATTATCTTTCATTTCGACCGTTCCGCTAGTAATGGGAAGAATGGTCTTACCACTAGTGTCTTGAGAAAATTTTGAAGCATGGGCTTCATCAATAACTACATTGCCATCTACCTTCACGTTACCTTCTTGTAGTAAGGAAACAATCGGTGCATGATCGTTCAACATTTGAAACTCTCCATCAACACCCGGTACGGTGACCGAACTGACCTCTCCAGCAAACAATGTAGCCTCTGGGGAAACAATTTCTAAGTACATATGTATTTGGTTTGCAGTTGACAGTTACCAAAAGTTGTATTACATACAATCTTTAGTGACTGCTAATTTTTCTATGCCTCCGCTAGCATTTTTTCTCCGGCTTCAATAGCTTCCTCAATCGTACCCTTCAAGTTGAATGCTGATTCGGGAAGGTGGTCGAGCTCACCATCCATAATCATATTGAAGCCCTTAATTGCATCCTTAATATCAACCAACACTCCTGGGATACCGGTGAACTGCTCCGCTACATGGAAAGGCTGAGACAAGAAACGCTGAACACGCCGGGCTCGGCCGACCGCCAATTTGTCTTCCTCAGAAAGCTCTTCCATCCCCAAAATTGCGATAATATCCTGTAATTCCTTATAGCGTTGCAATAACTCTTTAACCCGTTGTGCACAGTTATAATGGTCTTTACCCAAAATTTCCGCGGTTAAGATTCGAGAGGTAGAATCCAAGGGATCTACCGCAGGATAAATACCCAACTCGGCGATTTTACGGGACAATACTGTATTGGCATCCAAGTGGGCGAATGTCGTCGCCGGTGCCGGATCGGTAAGGTCATCCGCTGGTACATACACCGCCTGTACGGAAGTAATAGAACCTCTTTTCGTCGATGTGATACGCTCTTGCATGGCTCCCATTTCAGTAGCTAAAGTGGGCTGGTAACCCACAGCCGAAGGCATACGTCCCAAGAGTGCAGACACCTCTGAACCTGCTTGGGTAAAACGGAAAATATTGTCTACGAAGAAAAGAACATCTTTGCCTTGCCCTTCCCCAGAACCATCACGAAAATATTCAGCGATAGTCAATCCTGAAAGTGCTACACGGGCACGTGCCCCGGGAGGCTCGTTCATCTGACCAAAAACGAAGGTCGCCTTTGATTCTTTCATAGCCTTTTTATCGACCTTACTCAGGTCCCAACCTCCTTCTTCCATAGAGTGTATGAAATCTTCACCATATTTGATGATACCCGATTCCAACATCTCTCGTAGCAAATCGTTTCCTTCACGAGTACGTTCACCAACACCTGCAAATACCGAAAGTCCACCGTGACCTTTAGCGATATTGTTGATCAATTCTTGTATCAATACCGTCTTCCCGACACCGGCACCACCGAAAAGACCGATTTTACCTCCTTTGGCGTAAGGCTCGATCAAATCGATGACCTTTATACCAGTAAACAAAACCTCGGTAGAAGTGGAAAGGTCTTCAAATTTTGGGGCTTCCCTGTGAATAGGCAGACCGTTCTTTCCCGCTTTTGGCAAATTACCAAGCCCATCGATCGCATCTCCTATTACATTGAACAACCGTCCGTATATGTCATCTCCGATAGGCATTTGGATAGGATTGCCGGTGGACAACACATCAGTTCCCCTACTTAGACCATCCGTAGAATCCATCGAAATTGTTCGCACGGTATTCTCGCCGATATGCGATTGCACCTCCAATACCAATATGGAGCCGTCTTGCTTTGAGATTTCCAGTGAATCGTAAATTCTTGGAAGCTCATCTCCTGATTGAAACTCTACATCGACTACCGGCCCAATGATTTGGGAAACCTTACCTGTAACTTTTGACATTACCTCTGTGTTTATATTATCCAGGCCCTAAGGTATTATACAAGTAAAAAAGAGCCTATTGATCTTGTTTTTCAGGCTGCAAATATAGTTCATTACACTTGAATTGAAAACTACTTTTTATTCTTTTTTATTAATAAAAGAGAGCGCCTTAAAAAGGCGCTCTCTTGTTATAACAGGTGTAATTTTAGAGGTTTACACCCCATGAAATGTAATAGATCGAACCTATAAGGCCTGTACCAACGGCTTGAAAGTATTCATCTCCCAACAAATTAGATGCCCCAACCTTAATAGTAGATTTAATACTTGGAATAGAATAGTTCATCTGGGCGTCGAGCACCGTGTATGCAGGAACATCCCCGTTGGCAAAGGATGCCTGCCAAAGAAAAGCATCACTCCAACGGTAGTTCACGTTAAAACCGAAGTTTTTGAATAATTCGGTATTGCCAAAAGAGGCCTTCACCTTATGTTTGGGCGTGTTGAACGCTGGTTGAAAATCTGGGTTGGCAGTCTGGTCAAAATCAAAATCCGCATAGGTATAGTTGACCCCCAAATCAAAATTACCCATTATCTTGGTGTCAACACCTATCGTAGCCCCATAGGAATTAATGTCCACTTCTGAATTGGTGTACGTTTGGTAACCTTGAACGTCTCCGTTCGCTACTGCTTGAATAGATGCGGCGTTATCGCCTACCTGACCATAAAAAGGTACAGCTACCGATAGTTCAGAGATAAAGTTTTTGTAGCTATTGTAATAACCGCTCAGGTCTATGGCCAGCTTTCCGAACTGGGCCCTGTAGCCTGCCTCAAAAGCCGTGACCTCTTCAGGTTGTACCAGCCCTGGGGTTGCCCTTTCCAATAAAGCAGGATTGGGACTCCCACTAGCGGCAGAAGCGGCGAACTGCTGAACAGAGGTAGCAGTGAATGCATTTTCATAAGCCTGTCGGCCTATGACTTGCACCGTTTCTTGGCCCAAAAGATCTTGACCCTGCTGGCTCAGGTTAAATGTTCTAACATCACGGTCAAGGTTCGTGGGTGCCGAACCTACTAAAATGCCAATTCCTGCATCCAAACCAATAAAAAGATCCTGTGTGGTGGGGTTTCTAAAGCCTTGTTGCGCAGAGACCCTAAAATTGTGGTTCTTCTTTTCACCGGCGGTATACGCCAAAGAAATCCGAGGAGATACGAACCCATCGAAAAACTCATTTTTATCATACCTTGCAGAGCCTGTGAATTTCACCCTTTCATCGAAAAATTCTTTTTGTAACTGCACGTAGGCTCCATATTCATTGTAAGTGATAGGCCCGTCTATATCAGTAAATATGGTGCCCCCAGAATTTAGCTCATATTCTCTAAAAGAGCCTCCAACCTGAATATCGGCCCAATCATCGATCAGGTGTGCTAAATTATAGTTGCCGTTTACATGCCGAAGTTTGGTGTTGTCAATGAACTTAGACCCCTTGGTTAAATCACCATCAGAGGTTACGGCATCAAAGGCAGTTTGAAATTCTGGGGTTCCAGGCAAGAACCTACCTGAATCGGCAACCTGCCTTGCAGCGGCGTGGGCCTGCTCGTCAGATAATTGAACCCCCGTTCCGATACCTAATTTTGCACCAATGTATGTCTGGGCGTATTGAGTAAACCAATCTAAATCGGATTTCCATCTTCGATTAATATTCAATGCGGTGAAACGCGTATCATATGAATTACCGGCATTCTCGGAAGTAATATACCCTCTCAAGAAAAAATGATCGTTACGTACCTCAATTTTGTGCTGTTGCATGATAAAATCACGAATGGCATATCGACTCGCACCCTGATAAATGGTGTTCCCACGACCTACTCTCCCATTGTATACAATCTCTAAATCGTCGGCAAAGGGTCTGTAATGTAACGAAAAATCAGCCTTGACGCTTTCGGCCCCGTAATTCAGCAAATCCGACTCATCATATCCTGTTCTAGAAACCCTTGCAGAGCCCAAAGTTCCGGAGGGCAGCCCAGCCAACTCGTCAAAGTTGAATAGGTTGGTAAAATCATCACCATACACGTTTAATCCGTTATAGGCAGGGTCGGTACGGTCAGCACCCGGATTTCCCAAATCAATACGATTATTCGCATGCCAATCTTCCCCGCTCATATAAGAAAAATTCGTCTTCACTGCCAACTTATCATTAAAAGCGTGGGCTGCCCTAATACCGAAATCATAGTAGGGATTGGTTCCGGCTGCATCTTGGTTCGTAAACCCGGTCTTGAAATAGGAGCTGATTCCTTGAAAATCGAAAGGACTCTTACTGGTCATAAACAAAATACCGTTGAAGGCTCCCGCACCATACAAGGCGGAAGAGGCTCCCGGTAGTATCTCGACACTCTGAACCTCGAGCTCGGACATACCTACCAAATTACCCAAGACAAAATTGAGGCCAGGGGCAGAATTATCCATTCCATCGACAAGTTGTAAAAACCTTTCGTTGGCAAAAGTGGCAAAGCCTCTTGTATTGACTGATTGAAAAGTCAAACTGTTGGTATTGATATCAACACCCTTCAAATTCTGGAGTCCGCTATAAAATGATTCGGAGGAAGTATTCTTTATTTCTTTGAGTCCAAAACGTTCTACCGACACCGGAGATTCAAAAATACGTTCTGGTGTTCTAGATGCCGATATCACCACTTCGTCTAGGAAAGTCTGAGTTTCTGTAAGAACAATCGTAAAACTTTGGTTGCTTTCGGTTACTTCTTGTGTTTTATCGGCATAACCAAGACTGGTTATTTTTAAGGTAAACGGGGTAGCCTCGGAAGTTTCAAGAACAAAATTTCCATCAAAATCCGTGGTGGTACCTATGGCTTTCCCTTGGATGATAATATTGGCTCCCGGTACGGGCTCGCCACTTTGATCAACTACCGTACCATCTAATGTTGTCTGTGAAAACGCCAAGTTGCCTATTAAAAGCAAACCTATAAATAGAACTGTTTTCATATCAAAATTGCATTGGATTTGTTTGTAGGGCAAGTTACATTATTTTTCATATTGAAATTCATAAAATGGAAAAAATTATGCATGCATAGTATATTTTTCGCAAAAATGGAACCCCAGATTACAAAATCCTCAAATGCAAAAGCCATTGAACGTGCCTGGCTATATATCAATTAGGGTATTTTTGAAAGAAAGAGTCCTATTCTACCGTTACGGATTTTGCCAAATTCCTAGGTTGATCTACATTACATCCGCGCATTACTGCAATATGGTAAGACAATAATTGTAAAGGAATTGTAGTTAAAAGCGGAGTAAGGCTCTCTATAGTTTCAGGAACTTCTATCACATGATCGGCGAGTTCTTTGACTTGGCTATCGCCTTCGGTAACAATGGCTATAATCTTACCTTTGCGTGATTTTATTTCCTGAATATTACTGACGACTTTATCATAATGACCCTTCTTGGTCGCGATTACAAAGACAGGCATTTGCTGGTCTATCAGGGCAATCGGCCCGTGCTTCATTTCGGCCGCCGGATATCCTTCCGCATGAATATAGCTGATTTCCTTTAGTTTAAGAGCTCCTTCCAAAGCTACCGGAAAATTATATCCCCTCCCGAGGTAAAGGCAGTTCGTTGCATTTTTGTGCACCTCGGCAATAATCTCGACCAGCGCATTTGACTCCAAGGCCCGCTCGACCTTCGAAGGAATAGATTCCAATTCAATCAAAAACTCATGGTATTTTGATTCCGGAAATACACCTTTCTCCTTGGCCAATTTCAGGGCCACCAATGTTAACACCGTAATCTGGGTCGTAAACGCCTTGGTGGACGCGACACCTATTTCAGGACCTGCATGGGTATAGGCCCCTGCATCAGTCTCCCTTGCTATTGAAGAACCTACCACATTGCAGACACCGAAAACAAAGGCTCCGTTCGCTTTGGCCAACTTGATGGCTGCCAAGGTATCGGCCGTTTCCCCGGACTGGGATATAGCGATGACCACATCTTTGTCGGTAATTACCGGATTTCGATACCGAAACTCAGAGGCATATTCGACCTCTACGGGTATACGGGCCAAGTCTTCAAAAATATATTCGGCCACCAGACCTGCGTGCCATGAAGTACCGCAGGCAACAATGATGATGCGATCGGCATTCATAAACCTTTCGAGATTATCATCTATTCCCGCCATTTTGATCAATCCCTGATCCACATTCAGTCGCCCTCGATAGGTATCCAATATAGCGCGGGGTTGTTCATAGATTTCCTTCAACATAAAATGATCGTAGCCGCCCTTTTCAATTTCTTCGATATTTAATTTGAGCTCCATTATATTAGGATAGGCTATGGCATCGTCTTTGATTTTTCGAAGTTTAATTTCCTTGCCAAGACGAACTATCGCCATTTCTTCATCTGCCAGATAAACAGCGTTATTGGTGTACTCTATAAAAGGTGAAGCATCGGAGGCAATAAAGAACTCGTTCTCTCCGACCCCTATTGCCAGTGGGCTTCCAAGTTTTGCGACCACGATCTCATCAGGTTTATTTCGGTCGATGATGGCAATAGCATAAGCTCCGACGACCTCACTCAAAGCAATCTGAACGGCATGGCCCAATTTGACGTCCTCCTTTTTTTTAACCTCTTCTATTAAGTTAACCAACACCTCGGTATCAGTATCCGAATGAAAATTATACCCCCTTTTCGTAAGTTCTTTTTTAATGGACTCATAATTCTCAATGATCCCATTATGGACAATTACCAAATCTCCGGAATTTGAAATATGGGGATGTGAATTTTCATCGTTGGGAATACCATGGGTGGCCCATCGAGTATGTCCTATTCCCAAACCACCCTTGAGGGACATGCTCTCTTCAGCTTTTTTCTTTAGATGTTCTACTTTACCCTTGGTCTTGGAAAGATTGATGTCGGAACCATCGAACAACGCGATACCAGCACTGTCATAGCCCCTATATTCTAGGCGCTGTAAACCTTTTATTATAATTGGATAGGCATCTCGATGACCTATATAACCGACAATTCCACACATAAGCGATTTATTTAAGCTGGGGATACCTTCAATTTACGAATAAATTCTTTTTGAAGCGTTTGGTTCCACTGAACCAAAATCTTATTAAACGTAAAAATTAAAATAAAGTATAAATCGGTAGATGCTTTTTTGGCGGAGATCCGATTTCTTTCTAGACAATCAGTTGGTTTCAGTATAAAAAATTTCCAACTTCAACTTTTTATCTGCATTTGCAGCATCAACATTACTTCCATAAAGTACGGTACCCAAAGGTGATACCGTGGCATATACAGGTAATCTCTTCTCTTCATTATCTTGAAGTATGGCATTGGACACCCCGAATTGTCGAAGATCAGAGGTAATCGTTAAACCCAACGTAACATTCTCGTTGTTACGAATGACCATATCGTTGATGTAGTCCGTTATTTTAACTGTATACTTAAAGCTAGAACCATCCTCTACAAGAATACCATCATAGAAGGGGTAGCTGCCCAATGAGCTGGATGCGCTAAAAGAATCGTTGGCCCCGACAAGTGGAAGATATGTTTCGGAATTGAACAAATACAATCTTGGCGGCTCGATTACCCCCGCTTCTTTGTCTACGTAAAACACAAGATTGGCTTCATTAACAATCCAATTATTGGCCTTTATTTGATTAATGGCGGCTTTTCCGTTCACTTCATCAAAAAGTTTGATTTCAGCATAGGCTCCCGGCCCACCTTTAAGGTATATTCTAGAGGCATTCTCACCGGTGTCGAGATTCTCAGAAATTTCACTTGGAAAAGTCTCATTGATTATTGTATTTACTGCATTGTTGCGTATAGCTCCAGTAGCTTGTCCTTGACTGTTGGTTAGGGCTTGTAAAAAACTAAGCCTGAAATCTCGGCTTTGACCTTGTTCGGTTACCGCGCCAGATGTATCGGCACTATCATAACTATATGAAACCGTGATATTCGCTGCTTTTAAATCGAACAAAAACATAATTTCGTCAGTATCCGAAACTAACGAAAAATGTAAACCTCTTAAAAACTCATTAAAATTGGCCTGAGTAGCAAGTTCTGGACTACCTTCCATATCAAGAATGTGTTGTTGAAAAAAGTCTACATCAAGCGCGACCCGAATACCTGGGTCTAAATATGTATTCTGGGTAGATTCATCTTCATCTTCTGTAGCTGGATCATCCCTTCTCTTCAAAGGAATCTGCTCGTGGCTAATGGGAACGATCCCATCAAAAACCACCTCATCGACAAAAGTCGGTGAAAATTGTTGGTTAGAAAAATAGGATTGGGTCTCTTGAAAGTTTGCATTCGGATCTAAATCACGTAAGAAGAAGTTTGACCGCTCCACCTTCAAGTGAATGGAAGCCTCTTTCCCTCGATCGAATATTTCACCATTAACGTAAATGCTATCGAGGTCGAAATTCTTCTTGTACTGATTTTGCACAAAATCGTCGTCTACATCATCACTAATGCCATCTCCGTCGGTGTCGTCGTTAAGAGGATCGGTCCCACGAGACTTTTCTTGGCTATCGGTTAGGGTATCTGAGTCACTATTGCTATTCGGATCGTCTGGATCGGCGTCAAGATCATTACTTACCCCATCCGCATCGGAATCGTCCATAGGATTCGTCAGGAAGGGAATATAGAGATAAACGGAATCCACCGTCTCGTTTTCCACAATTTGTTGTGGCACGGAAGAACTTGGGTTATCTTCTACGGCTTGACTATATGCTCCAAACGTGGGGTTGCCGTTAGGCAGCAAAATCTGACTGGTAACCGAAGCTTCCGTTTTTCCGTAGACAGGATGGTCAAAGGTTCCTAATTGATACACAGGAAGTTTGTTCGTTCTTACCGCCTCGATTTTCTTATTGTAGGCAAAAACATCGTATATGGCCGAACCCGTATCGAAAGGCTCTCCCCCTACCACACCTGCTCCGATGGTTGTCGGGTCTTTTTCACAAGAGACGAGGGCAGCAACCAGCAGTACTACTGCGACCGCAGGAATTATGAATCTTTTCATAAAAGTCATTCGGGCTATTTTAAAACTTCAGTGTTATAAAAATTAGCATAGGCATCCTCAAATTCTTGTAGGGACACGTACGGCAACACAGGTTTTTGAAGGTTGGAAATATGGCTTTGTAAATCTTCAGGAATTTCTTCGGCCGCTAAAATAACCGCATCGCAATGATCTACGGCAACTTTTAACAAATTATTATAGGTAGGGGTTTCCAAGGGTGCAATACTCTCTTCGGAAATACCATCAAAAGCTATTTTCTTAATCATGCTCTTGTCAAGTTCACCCTCAAAAGACTTACCATAAACCGAAATGACAATTTTACTCGTATCGAATAAAGGCTCGTCTGCATAGTATTTTTTAAGATATAATGGCAATAGAGAAGCCATCCATCCATGAACGTGAATAATATCAGGAGACCAATTCAATTTTTTGACTGTTTCAACTACGCCCTTGGCAAAGAAAATGGCTCTTTGATCATTATCAGGGAAAAGATTTCCTTGAACATCGGTAAATGTAGCCTTACGCTTAAAATATTCATCGTTGTCAATAAAATATACTTGTATACGCTCTCGGGGTATAGAGGCGACCTTGATAATCAAAGGCATATCCATGTCATTGATGACCAAATTCATTCCAGATAATCGAATTACCTCATGAAGTTGGTGCCTGCGCTCGTTGATATTCCCATAACGGGGCATGAAAATACGAATCTGACCACCGTTGCTGTTAACCATTCGAGGGGTTTCGTAAGACATCAGGGAAACTTCGTTTTCCGGAAGGTATGGCACCAGTTCCGAAGAAACAAACAATATCTTTTTACCATTCATAAAGCTGTATTTTGTTAATTAAGCGAGCGTGGCTGCAAAATTACAAAAATTATGCAGATTAGCCGTAATTATAGTAAGTTTGCTCGCTTATAAGTAAAAAATATGAAGATCTTTCATACCAAAGAAGAGCTCACCAAATACTTGTTTTCTACAAACATTAAAGGTAATCTCGCATTGGTGCCTACCATGGGCGCACTACATGATGGCCACAAGTCGCTGGTAGAACGTGCCAAGGATGAAAATACAGTAGTCGTGGTAAGTATTTTTGTCAATCCTACCCAATTTGACAATCAAGATGATCTTAAAAAATATCCGAAAACCTTGGACGCCGACCTTGATCTTTTACACGGTATTTCGGATGATATTTTGGTTTTTGCCCCTTCGATCGACGAAATATACGACCATAACGTAAAACCAAAAACCTATGATTTTGAAGGCCTTGACAAAGTGATGGAAGGAGCTTTTAGAGAAGATCATTTCAACGGTGTAGGCACTATTGTCGAACTCTTATTTTTATTGGTAAGACCAGATAGGGCCTATTTTGGTGAGAAAGACTTCCAACAATTACAGATTATCAAGAAACTGGTCAAGAAGTTAGAATTGCCGGTGAAGGTTGTTGGCTGTCCGATTGTCAGGGAACCTCATGGCCTTGCCCTGAGCTCACGTAACAAAAGACTTACAAAGACACAACATGAGAAAGCCTCTTTTATCTATCAGACCTTGAATACCGCCAAATCAAAGTTTGGCACGAAAAGTGCTAATGATGTGAAGGTTTGGGTCGAAGAACAATTCGAAAAAAATCCCCATTTTAAACTGGAATATTTTGAAATAACGGATGCTGAAACCTTAACGCCCATTCAAAAAAAGAAACAAAATTTAAAATATCGGGCCTTTATCGCCGTTTACGCCGGTAAGATTCGACTGATCGATAACGTGGCCCTGTAATTTACTATCTTTGTACCATGCAAATAGAAGTTGTAAAATCGAAGATACACCGAGTAAAAGTCACTGGTGCCGACCTAAACTATATAGGCAGTATTACCATTGATGAAGACCTTATGGACGCTGCCAATATTATTCGCGGTGAGAAGGTGCAAATCGTAAACAATAACAATGGCGAGCGTTTAGAAACGTACGCGATACCAGGTCCGCGAAAAAGCGGTGAACTGACCCTGAACGGGGCTGCAGCACGTAAAGTGGCGGTCGGTGACGTTCTCATTCTAATCACCTATGCTAGGATGGATATCGAAGAAGCCAAAAAGTTCAATCCAGCTTTGGTATTTCCGAATGAAGAGAACAACTTGTTGAACTAACTTTGAAAGACAACCTGAAAAAAACCTTGAAGACCGTACTCCCAATTCTTTTGGGAGTTTTTTTAGTTTGGTACTCTTATCATAAGACTTCGCCAGAAGATAGGTCGCAAATTCTTTTCTACATCAAGGATGCCGATCTCTTCTGGGTAGGTCTCTCCGTAATACTGGCCATTTTGAGCCATCTTTCGCGTGCCATTCGATGGAATTACTTGCTTGAACCTTTGGGTTACAAACCTCGACTTACCAATAACATCCTAATAATATTGATGGCCTACCTAACCAATCTTGGCATTCCACGAACGGGCGAAATTTTAAGGGCAACAGCTCTTTCTACGTACGAAGGGGTGCCTTTCGAAAAAGGATTTGGAACTATCGTAACCGAACGTGTAGTCGATATCATAGTGCTATTAGCCCTTATCGGTCTAACCCTTGTCCTCCAGACCGACAGCATCCTCGCCTTTCTAGAAAATAGGGGTTTCAACCTCAACGGCATCTTGGCTATGTTAACTTTAGGGGCTGTGGCCATGGTCATTTTTCTAGTTTTTATTAAAAAATCGTCGCATTCTATCGCCATCAAAATCAAAAGATTCGTCAAAGGTCTTATGGATGGGGTATTGAGTATTTTCAAAATGAGAAACAAATGGGCATTTGTTTTTCACACCTTCTTTATTTGGGCATGTTATATCGGCATGCTTTGGGTTATCAAATATACCGTTCCTGAAACCATTGGCCTATCCTTCGGCCAACTAATGGTGGCATTTATAGCCGGATCTTTTGCCATGACCACCACAAACGGGGGTATAGGGCTTTACCCCATTGCAGTAAGTAGCGCGCTGTCGGTTTTTGGAATCAGTAAAGTTTCCGGAGATGCTTTCGGATGGATCATGTGGATATCACAAACGCTTCTTATTGTAGTTTTTGGTGCAATATCTTTTCTGGTCTTACCGTTATTGAACAGAAACCGCTAGAGGTTTTATAGTCCCAAAAACTAGACCATGTTACGGAAACTTACATTTTTCATAATTTTTCTGTGCGTAAACCTGAACGCGCAAGTTACTCAAGAAATTTTTGAATCCTTCAAATTGCAAGAGCGCCGAGACGTCAGGTATTATTTCCCGGAAGACTACGATAAGGAGAAAAAATATCCATTAATCGTCGTATTAGACGCAGAGTACCTATTCGATCAGGTAGTGGCCAATGCAAAATTCTACCATAGATTTCACGGTATGCCCCCAAGTATTGTGGTGGGTATCGACCAAAGCAAACAAAGCATCCGGTTCGACGATTGCGCCTTTGAACCCGATACGGGCCTTCCATCGGAAAAAGGAAAGCATTTCTTTGAGTTCATAGGGATGGAAATAATTCCCTATCTCGATTTGAATTACAGCACCGCCCCCTTTAAAATGATAGTAGGGTATGATATCACAGCCAATTTTATGAACTATTGGCTTTTTAAGGAAAACTCGTTGTTTAACGCCTATATCAGCATATCACCAACACTTGCGCCTGAAATGGAAACACGAGTACCGGCTCGTTTATCGGCCTTTGATAAACAAATATTTTATCAGCTTATTGTTGAGGGGGAGAAAAATGATGATACTGCGAAAATTTTAGCGATGGACAGGGCCATTAAGGCAATTGACAAGGAATCACTTCATTATGCCTTCGAGCAATACGAGGGAGCCGACCCTATTTCAATAGCCTCCTATGGTATAGGAAAAGCATTTGACAACATCTTCGGAATGTTCAAGCCCATCAGTCCGAAAGAATATAAAGAACAAATTTTAACCTCCGAAAACCCGGTCTTTCAATATTTGGAAAGCAAATACCAAAGCATAGAAGACCTATTCGGATTTGAGAAGCCCGTTGAGTTAAACGATATAATGGCCATCTACGCCGCAACCCGTAAAAAGGAAGATGTGGAATCGTTAAAACCTCTTTCAGACCTTTGCAAAAAAGCATTTCCAGAGACCATGATGGGCTTTTATTTCGAAGGCGAATACTACGAACAACTTGGAGAGCCCAAAAAAGCATTCAAGACTTTTGAAAAAGCATTTGCCATGGAAGAAATCGATTTCTTGACCAAAGAAATGGCCTTAGAGAAAATCGATGCACTCAAAGCGGATTTCGGTTATTAAGTCATGGCTTTTCATTTAATGGAATTGAGATTTTTTTATTTGCGCCTTAATCCAACTTTCCGTTTTTTCCCATTTAGAAAAGTTCTGGGCTAAAAAGAACCTATTGGGCTATTTGCCCCTATGATTAAAAACCTTTGACCTTTCGCATTTCTAGCCGTTCTTAATCTATAATTGGGATTCTGGCAAATATGTACGACATTAAAGGTCTAATTCCTTACAATTAGACTATAGATGGTATGAAAAAAGTCAGAGAAAAAGTACTCTTAACCCTAGTTCTAGTTGTGCTCATGGTCTCCGTACCAGTTTTTGCTATCCAAACAGATATAGATATTGTAAAGCAAAGAGTAGTCAATGAATTGATGAAGCCGGTAAATGACGGTCAAATCGAAATTTTAGTAGCTACTATAAAGGAAGATGGTACCTGGCCGGGTATTGATTATCAAGATTTTTCACGTGAGGGTTTTCTTCATCGTATTCACGCCAACAATATGTTATTGCTGGCGAGAGCCTACAAAACTGAGCATTCAAAATTTTATAATGACGGTTCGGTCAAAAAAAGTATTGAGCTGGCTTTGACCAATTGGGTAAGCCATGTCTATATCAGCGATAATTGGTGGTATAACCAGATCGGTATACCGAACAGCTTGGTTTCCCTAATGTTAGTAATTGGAGAAGAATTGCCTGAGGACCTGATAGAAAAAGCGCAGCCAATCATCCAAAAGGCCAATATTCAGGCACAAGGGGCACGACCCGGTGGAGATCGCATTAAAATCGCCGGGATAGAGGCAAAAAACATGCTTTTTCTCGAGAATCGAGAAAGGTTCGACACCTTGATCAAAGTTATAGAAGAAGAGATAAAAAAAGTAGCATGGATCGGTATGACCTACGGATATGGTTTTCGCGACCAAGAAGGTGGTTTCAATAGCCGCAAAGTAGGGGGTCGGGGCATTCAATATGACTATAGTTTTCACCATCGTGGCGATGGGGTGAACAATACGCTTTCTTACGGTCTAGGGTATGCAGATGCCTTTATCGAATGGGCATGTTATGTGGCCGACACCCAGTATGCCTTTTCAAATCAAAAGCTTGAAGAATTGATCGATTATTTTTTAGATGGTATCTGTAAAACGGCCATCTATGGCCAATACCCAGACCCTGGCGCAAAAAATAGAAGCATTAGCCGGCCAAATGCCCTCAAACCATACAGTGCGACCATGGCACAAAAACTGTTTCGTATTTCCACGTACAGGAAAAAGGAGCTACAGGAAATAATCGATATTCGAAAGAACAAGAAGAGACCAACTACCGCCCATGCCACATTCTTTCGCCATTCGGAACATTTTACTTTTCAACGTCCGGATTTTTTTACGTCTGTACGTATGTATTCGACCCGTACGCACAATATGGAAGTTCCCTATAATAGTGAAGGCTTGTTAAACCACTATAGGGGTGATGGTGCCAATCATATTTCAGTAAACGGCGATGAATATTATAACATCTGGCCCGTTTATGACTATAGGAAAATACCAGGTACGACAACCGTACAGAGCGCCAAAATGCCTGTCCCCGAAAAAATCGCAAAATTGGGAATCACTGATTTTGTGGGTGCCGTAACAGATGGCAAGTATGGTGCCGTCGCCTTCGACTTTAAGAACCAAGTCGATACGCTGGCCGCTAGAAAATCGTGGTTCCTCTTCGACCATGAGTATCTATGCCTTGGGGCGGGCATCTCTAGCGACAAAGAAAAATCGTCAGTCGCGACTACATTGAATCAATCCCTGTTACGCACCAAAGTAACCCTTTCCCAAAACAACATAACCAAAGAAATCGACAAAGGGGAAAAAGTCTTCGAAAATGTCGATTGGGTTTTTCAAGATAAGGTGGGTTACCTCTTTACAAAACCGACCACTATTTATATTAGGAACCGACCAGAGTCAGGTTCATGGTGGCGAATCAACAAACAGGCCAACTCCCCAAAAACCAAGGTAACCCTAGATGTTTTCTCCTTATGGCTTGACCACGGAGTTCAGCCAAAAGATGCATCTTATGAATACATCGTCGTGCCAGCTACATCAGTCGAAAAACTAGAACGTACAAATATTACCAAAACGCTTACCGTTCTATCGAACACCCCATATCTTCAAGCGGTACGGCACAACACCCTAGGCATCTGCCAAATAATCTTCTATAAAGCGGGTGAAATTCGATTAACGGATCACCTTACACTGAGGTCAGACACCCCAGGAATCGTTATGCTAAAAACCAATGGTCGGGATATCAAAGAAATATCGGTGGCCGATCCGAACCGCGAATTGGGCAAAATGCACCTATCCTTATCGGCCAAGATTAAAAAAAAGGGGGGAACGTATGGCACACTATGGGATAAGGAAAAAGGCATCTCCACTTTATCCATAGAAATGCCCAGTGGTGTCGAGGCAGGAAAAAGCGTTACTATTCTCTTTTGAGCAAGTTGTTTTAACACCTTCATTTTTATGTTCAAAATTAGAGAAAGCGATAAGATTCATAAAGTTCTTGCTACCTTTGAAGTGCACAAAAACGCTTTAAATGGCCAAAACAAAAACCGCTTTTTTCTGCCAGAACTGTGGTACTCAATATGCCAAATGGGTAGGCCAATGCTCAGCATGTAAGGCCTGGAATACGGTAGTGGAAGAGGTGGTACAAAAATCGGAGAAATCTCCATGGAAAACCAACACTATAGCCAACAAAAAAATTGCCAAGCCTCTTCTCGTCAACGAAATCAATACTGACAAAGAACTCCGTCTGAATACTTTTGACCTTGAATTTAATCGAGTTTTGGGAGGTGGCCTCGTGCCTGGCTCATTGGTGCTTTTGGGTGGTGAGCCTGGTGTGGGTAAAAGCACCTTGCTCTTACAGATTGCGTTAAAGCTTCCTTATAAAACACTTTATGTTTCTGGTGAAGAAAGCCAAAAGCAGATTAAAATGCGGGCAGACCGCATACATCGCGATAGCGAAAGCTGTTTTATTCTTACAGAAACGAAAACCCAAAATATTTTCCATCAAGTCGAAGCCATTAGGCCCGATATCGTTGTAATCGATTCAATTCAAACCTTACACTCCGATTACATAGAGTCGGCGGCAGGAAGTATCTCACAAATACGGGAATGTACCGGCGAACTCATAAAATTTGCAAAAGAGACGAACACGCCGGTCATTCTCATTGGGCATATTACCAAAGACGGTTCAATTGCGGGACCTAAAATTTTAGAGCATATGGTAGACACCGTTTTGCAGTTTGAGGGCGACCGCAATTACGTCTACCGCATTCTTCGCGCCTTAAAAAACCGTTTTGGTTCTACTGCAGAGCTGGGCATTTATGAAATGCAGGGTGCCGGTCTAAGGCAGGTAAACAATCCTTCGGAAATACTAATCTCTAAGAATGAAGAAGGTCTTAGTGGCACAGCCGTTGCTTCGACCGTTGAGGGTATGCGACCCTTGCTTATCGAGATTCAGGCCTTGGTCAGCACGGCTGTATATGGAACCCCGCAACGCTCTACGACAGGATATAATGCGAAACGCCTGAACATGTTACTGGCGGTCCTTGAAAAAAGAGCCGGTTTCAAGCTTGCGGCCAAAGATGTTTTTTTAAATATTACAGGAGGTATTTCCGTAGATGACCCGGCCATAGATTTAGCGGTAGTTGCGGCCATCTTGTCAAGTAATGAAGATATTCCCATCGAAAAAGGTATATGTTTCGCTGCCGAAGTAGGTCTTGCCGGTGAAATACGTCCAGTACAACGGGTCGATCAGCGTATCTTAGAAGCGGAAAAACTAGGTTTTCAGGGTATTTATGTTTCGAAAAACAATAAAATTGGGTTGAAAACATCGAAAATAGAAATTTATCTCGTGTCTAAAATCGAAGACGTAGTAAGCGCTCTTTTCGGCTAGCGCTTATCTCTCATAATTCTAGCAAAAACGAAAAAAATTACGATAACGACACCGACCACTATCCCCTGCCAAAAGCCTATTTGTAGTGCAATCATATTTTTATTTATGGTGCGGGATTGGGAATTTCATTATGAATAGCCTCAATACCTTGTAACACTTCGTTGTTCAATTTCACATTAATACTGTCAATATTCTCTTCCAATTGGCGCATTGATGTCGCTCCGATTATATTGCTGGTCACAAAAGGCCTTGAATTTACAAAGGCAAGGGCCATTTGGGCCATGGAAAGGTTGTGGTCCTGTGCCAGTTTATGATATTTTTCGGTAGCCTTTACTGCTTGTTCGTTCGAATACCGCGTATATTGTGGAAAAAGGGTAACTCGGGAAGTTGCCGGTCGCATGCCGCCCAAGTACTTGCCGGACAAGGTTCCAAAACCTAAGGGAGAATACGCCAAAAGGCCCAATTTCTCACGTATCGAAATTTCTGAAAGTCCAACTTCAAAGAGCCGGTTTAACAGATTATATGGATTTTGTATAGTAATCGTACGAGGCAGATTGGCATGTACCTTGCTTTCCATTAAAAAGCGCATGGCACCCCAAGGAGTTTCATTGGAAATACCTACATGCCGAATTTTACCCTCACGCACAAGGTCTCGAAGCGTTTCCAGCACTTGGTGGATGTTATCCTCCCAATGATCCGAAACATCATGTTGGTATCCTCTCTGCCCAAAATAATTGGTATTACGCTCTGGCCAGTGCAGTTGATAGAGGTCTATATAATCGGTCTGTAAACGTACTAAACTACCTTCTACGGCCTCGACTATAGATTCTCGGCTAAAACCTGTGGTTCGAATAAATTTGGTCATCTCGGCCTTTCCAGCAATTTTGGATGCCAAGATAATCTTGTCCCTATTTCCATTCTTGCTAAACCAACTACCGATAATTTTTTCAGTAACCGAATGACGGTCAGGATGAGCCGGAATAGGGTACAATTCTGCGGTATCAAAAAAGTTAATGCCCTGGTCAACGGCATAGTCCATTTGCTGATGTCCTTCGGCTTCGGTATTCTGTTTGCCCCAGGTCATTGTTCCTAGGCATATTTTACTTACTTCTATATTGGTGTGTGGAAGGTTGGTATATTTCATGTAGAGAGGGGTATTTCTATCCGAAGCGCCAAATTTACAAATTATATACGATGCGGAATGGCAAAAAGCGAAAAGACCGAGTGCCCAAAGGAGGACTTTACAGAAACTCCTAACCGTTTAGCCGCGTTCAGCAATTTTCGTAAAGCTTTCGTTTGTTCGTAATGTCAATCAACACATGCAAACCGACCGATTATACAATTTCATTTTGTGTTTTATGCATTGACAATGACATTTACCATAACCATTTGACCAGATTGACAAATCTTGCTAGCAGATTGTAGATGAGCTGTTCAAAGGAAAAAATCTATTTTCAATCATTAAATTTTAGAAAATGAAAAAAATAAATTCGTACATAAGCTTGGTATTCATTTTCGCATGTGTCGTTCTTACCGTATCCTGCGAAAAATCGGAATATGAGCCGGAAGAATATATCGAGAAAAATCAAGAAGAAGGTTTTCTGAGCAAAACGGACCACGCCGATTCCATAATCGAGACAACCTCTGAAATCCTGGTTCCTTTACTACACAAACGTTACGATGCGTCTATGAGTAAAGAAGAAGCAGGGGCCCTCTTTCATGAGGCAATCAATAGATTCGAAAAAGAAAATTCACTGACCCAAAGAGCAAGTTATATTAAGTTCGAAGTGTGGACAAGAACCAGCAATATCGCACATAGCCAAACCGACGGCAATGTTTGGGCCCGGTTCAATTTCTTGACCGATAAAGGCTCTTTAAACCTACCCTGGGCTCGATTGAACAATGCAGGAGACGACCGACAAAACGGGGCTTGGGACTTCTATTATTTTGGGGCACATGCTTCTTCGATAAGTTGGTTGGAGGCCAAAAGCGCCACTGCGGCCCTTCAAGGTACTGATGGGTGGCACATAAAATATTTTGATATACGGGTATGGGGGTACAAACAGTTTTCAAGCGCCACGGGCAACTCCCGCGTTCTTTCAAACCCCGAAATATGGTTGGACAATACTACTTCCACCGGATGGGATTACTACTATACTGGTTATGTAGGAACGGGCAGAACAAATTTCGATTAGTGCAAAAGAAGAGAATAAAGGCCTTCACGATTTTAGAGAAGGCCTTTTAATGTGTTATAAAGTTAGGCATCGATTTCCAACAAAATAGGGCAATGGTCACTATGCTTCGCTTCGGAAAGGATTACCGAGCGTTTCAAACGATCTTTTAAGGGCTCGGCCACCATGCCATAATCAAGGCGCCATCCCTTATTATTATTTCTGGCATTTGCTCGATAGCTCCACCAAGTGTAGTTATGAGGCTCTTCATTAAATAATCGAAAACTATCGATGAACCCGCTGTCTATAAAATTGCCGATCCATTCACGTTCTATCGGAAGAAAGCCGGAAACATTTTTATTCCGTACGGGGTCATGAATATCTATAGCCTTGTGGCATATATTATAATCGCCCAGAACAACAAGATTCGGATGTGTTTTGCGTAATTGGTCAGTATATTTTTGAAAATCTGCCATATAAGTGAGCTTATGTTCCAAGCGTGCCAAATTAGTACCAGACGGCAGGTATAAGCTCATTATGGAAAGATCGCCATAGTCGGCCCTTAGATTCCTCCCTTCAAAATCCATATAGTCGATGCCCGTACCAACCTCTATATGATCTGGTTGCGTTTTAGAGAGTATGGCGACACCACTATATCCTTTTTTTTGAGCACTGAACCAATAGTTATGCGTGTAACCGGCCTTTTCAAAGACAGAGAGGTTCAATTGCGCGCTCATCGCCTTTATTTCCTGCAAACAAACTACATCTGGATCGACCGTTTGCAACCATTCTATAAATCCTTTTTTAAGGGCGGCACGTATGCCGTTAACATTATAGGAAACTATTTTCATCTGGGCTGATTTTGGCCCGAAAATAAAGAATTGTTCTGGGCATTTGGCAAATTTGGAATACAAAATGACTTAAAATTAGCACAATCTCCTGGTGATGATCCAAACGTTGATTTTAAGGGTTAGCTTGCGATAGGACCTAAAAGGGGTTAACCAAGATTTAGCAAAGCTTCATGCTTCAGACATCTGGCCAAACCTGTTTTCATTTAAAAAGCACTTATGTAAAGCTTGGCTTTGGTATAGATTTTATTTAACAGGGCTATCGTCAGGGCCGGCCTACCACATTATCATGTACAATCAAGGTAAAACTAATTTAAGGAGGTTTAAAATTCCTGGGGCTTCCCCTCCTGATAATCCTATGGGTTTCGATTATAAATCTTATTTTAGCGCCTCATTTTATGTATTATGAGACCCCTTTTTTTATTGTTTCTATGCTCGTGCTTACTATGCCGTGCCCAAGATCAAGATTCCGTCAAAAATGATAGCATTACCCAGCTCGATGAGGTCATTTTGCTTGATGCCCTTAAAACCAAAAATGCGACGGGCATCACCAAATCGGATGTAATCGCGGCAAAAGTCTTCCAAAATTACAGTCCTGTCGAAATGGTCTCTGCCATTAATCAAATTCCTGGGGTATATGTACTGTCGGGTGCACTTAATACCAATCGCATTACCATACGCGGAATAGGTTCGCGTACGGCGTTCGGCACGGATAAGCTAAGACTTTATTATAACGATATTCCCGTGACCGATGGTTCTGGCTTTTCTACCATAGAGGCCTTTGATTTGGAAAACATAAGCCAGATTGAGGTCATTAAAGGTCCGAAAGGCTCCGCTTTTGGGGCGAACTTGGGCGGTGCAATTATTTTGACTCCCAAAGAAGCCCTCGGGGTATCTACCAATCTTTCCAATAATTTTACCGTCGGTTCGTTCGGCCTACTTAAAAACAACCTTTCCTTCAACCATTTTGATGGAAAAGTGAGAGTGGGTGTTCAATATGGCCATCTCGAAACCGATGGATATCGTGAGAACAGTGATTTTAACCGTGATGGTCTATTGCTCAATGCCACCTATATGATAAACCAGAACAACCGTATCGGACTCTTAGTGAACCATGTTGATTATAAGGCACATATAGCTAGTTCCCTAGGGATAACCGCTTTTACGGAAAACCCAAAACAGGCCGCAGCGAACTGGGCAGGGGTTGAGGGATATGAGTCTAACAAATACACCATTCTGGGCATTAATTACAGACATAACTTTGGGAAAAAACTTGAAAATTCAACTAGCATATTTTATACCTACTTAGACCATTTTGAACAACGCCCTCGACCTTTGGGCTTTCTTGATGAGTTTACAAATGGTTACGGGATCAGATCTCGTTTTATAAGAAATTTTGACTTTCTAAATCGTTCGGCTAAGTATACCGCCGGTTTCGAATGGTATAAAGATCACTATAATTGGTCATTGTTCGAAACGCTTCAGCAACCGGAAAATGGAAGTTTACAAGGAAATGAGTTTGCCGACAATAGTGAATCGAGAAGTCAGGTAAACACCTTTGGTACTTTGTTGTTACCGATTACCGAAGCTTTTGAGGTGCAACTGGGCCTCACCATCAATAAAACACAATACGATTTTCAAGATCTGTTCAATACGGGTATCAATAATAAAAGTGCCGACCGTACTTTTAAGGCCATACTCTTACCGAGCCTCAACCTAGCCTATGAACTTTCTGAAGAAATACGCCTTGTGGGCAATGTGAGTCGCGGATACTCAAATCCTACCGTAGAACAAACGCTGACCCCCGATGGGGTCATCAACCCTGATATAGCCCAAGAAACGGGGACGAACTATGAATTGGGAACTGAAATGTATTTCGATCAACGCCGACTTCATATCACTCTTGTGGCCTACCAAATGGATGTACGCAATCTGTTGGTAGCGGAGCGAGTCGCCGAAGATCAATTTATTGGTAAAAATGCAGGTAAAACCAAACATCGAGGCATTGAACTGACTATTGATTACCTATGGGATATTAATCCTAATTTTCAATTATCCCCCTTTTTGAGCTATACGCTCAACGATCATAAATTCATAGACTTCGTAGATGAAGGAGAAAGCTATTCAGGGAATCCACTTACCGGCGTTCCCAAGCAACGTAGAACTGCAGGTGTACAGCTACGGATCTTTAATAACTTTTACTGGAACATTTCCCATAGGCATGTATCGGAAATACCTTTAACAGATAGTAATACCTTATCGAGCGAAGCTTTTACGGTCTTCACCACACGCTTAGGCTATCAAAAGAAATTAACGGATAAATTTACTCTAGGGGCCGATTTTGGTATCAATAACATCGCTAATGAATCCTATGCCGAATCAGTGCTCATCAATGCCGGAAGTTTCGGAGGCGAACCCCGATATTACTATCCGGGTAATCCTAGAAACTACTATGGCAGTTTAAGATTGGGATACCGTCTTTAGCTACTCGCAAACCTCATTGGGCCAATACTCCTTTGAAGTTATATAGATACGCATCTACCGAGTAGTATCATATGACCATCAAATACCCAAGTTAGATTTATTGTTCTCATAGTACGCATTTACATGTTCGGGAACCTTTGTGCCTGGTGGAAGCAGGTCATCGCTGATCGGTTTTTCTGCAAATTGTTTTAAAGGAACAAGACCCGCCCAAATCGGAAGGGTCATATCGGCTTTTTCATCTTGAACCCCTACATCCCTAATTTTTGCCGAAGCGGTTTCTATTTTCATTTTCAAAACAAGGGTAGCATCGAGCTCTTTGGGCAGCATGGGCCGAAGACTTTCCCAACGTCCGTCGATCATATGATCAACAATACACTTTAAGGCCATTTCCTTTTCAGACGTATTGACGACTTTAGCCACACTACCGAATACCGTAGCTGACCGGTAATTTACCGAATGATGTAGTCCGGACCGTGCCAGTACCAAGGCGTCTAGATGCATCACGGTCATGCTTATTTTACTACTTTCCAAAAGTGAGTTCAGCATTCGATTTTTGAGGGAACCGTGAAAATATAGCTGGTTATCTGAACGTCCATATGCCATTGGAATCGAAATGGCCGTACCTTCAAATACATAAGCGATATAACCCACGAATCCGACATCTAAAATAGTATTGATCGTTTCGATATCGTATTGGGCCCTTTTACCGCCTCTACGCACCGTATTTATCTCTTGTTTTTCAAATTCTCGCATCGAAATTCGATTTATAAAATCAAATGTAATAGATTTATGGGTGGTTCAAAAGGTCCAGAAATGAGTTATTAAGTAGTCCAGTTATGATTCCCTACAAGACCAGTATTGTACTAGACAGAAATAGCCAGTCTCCTCTATATCTGCAAATTTCGAATCAACTGGTACAATTAATAAAAAGGCGGGTACTGCTTCCCGGCGCCAAATTACCCGGTAGTCGTACCATGGCCGAATTATTAGGAGTGCATCGAAAGACCGTAATCGGGGCTTATGAAGAACTTTTGCTTCAAGGTTGGATAATTGGAATTCCCAAAAAAGGGATGTTCGTTCATAAAAACCTCCCACTACTACAGCAGCGTCCTATATCTGGAAGCACGTCAAAACCTCGTTTGCAAGCATCTGGATTTTCATTTCAAAAAGATATCAGGTTAGAACGCCCTCCCCCTGAGAAAAAGTCCGGCCACCTCTATTTAAACGATGGGGTCTCCGATGTGCGACTCACCCCAATGCCCCAAATTGCCAAAGAATATCGAAGTCTTGCCTATGAAAGAAAAAGTGTGTTCGATTTAGGATATGGAAGCACCTATGGTAATTATCAACTTCGGGAAATGTTAGCGCAGTATTTGAATCAAACTAGAGGGCTTCATATCGGTACCGACCAAATACTCATCAACCGAGGAAGCCAAATGGCCTTATACTTGGCTTCAAGGGTTCTCTTTACGCCAAAAGAATATGTGCTTGTCGGTGAAACCAATTATATTGCCGCTGATCTTACTTTTCAGTACGTCGGTGCCAAACTTTTGAGAGTTCCGGTAGATAACGATGGCCTGTCTACCGCAGTAGTAGAAAAGCTATGTAGAGAATATGCCATTAAGGCGGTATATATCACTTCGCACCATCATCACCCTACCACGGTGACACTCAGCGCCCAACGAAGATTACACCTTTTGAATTTGGCCCAGACCTACGGTTTTGCCATTATAGAAGATGACTACGACTATGATTTCCATTATGACCATGCTCCCATCCTTCCACTGGCCAGCCACGACGGAAACGGAAATGTCATCTATATCGGTTCTGTCTGTAAAACGGTAGCACCCGTTTACCGCATCGGATATTTAATAGCACCCAAAGACTTCGTAAACCAATGTGCCAAACTTCGTAGGTTTATCGATAGACAAGGCGATGCGCTGTTGGAAAAGGCCTTTGCCCGTTTTATTCAAAACGGAGACCTCGACCGTCATATAAAAAAAGTACTTAAAGTCTACCACCATAGGCGAAATATGTTCTGCAGTTTATTGGAGCAAAATATGGGAGATATCATAACCTTCGAAATCCCAAAAGGCGGCATGGCGGTATGGGCTCTTTTAGATAAGGCCTACAGTTGGGACACGCTATCCCGTGCCTGTGCGAATAAAGGCTTGATTATTGGAGACTGGCAGCGCTACGATATGGCACATACGGGACATAACGGAATAAGGTTTGGGTTCGCCGCTTACACCGAAAGTGAAATGGCTTTGCTATTCCAAAAATTAAGAGCGGCCTTTGAAGAATGCTATCCGAAGACCTTTAACTAATTTTCCGATACATAATACATTCTCTGCAACCAAGTCTTCATGTCGACCTCAGCGTGAATAATACCTCGAAGTTCGGAAATGTCAACCCTTTTCTGTTCCATGGAATCCCTATGGCGTATGGTCACGGTGTGATCTTCCACGGTTTGGTGGTCTACCGTGATACAGAATGGTGTTCCGTTGGCATCCTGTCTCCGATAGCGACGACCCACCGCATCCTTCTCATCATAGAGCACATTGAAATCCCATTTTAAGTCATCAATAATATTCCGGGCAATTTCAGGAAGACCGTCCTTTTTCACCAAAGGAAAAACAGCCGCCTTAGTTGGAGCCAAGACCGCAGGAAGTCTTAACACCGTTCTAAATGTTCCATTTTCGAGTTCTTCTTCCTGAAGGGCATTCGAGAATACGGACAAGAACATTCTATCGAGTCCGATGGAGGTTTCTATAACGTAAGGCACATAGCTCTCACGAGTTTCAGGGTCAAAATACTGCAACTTTTTGCCCGAATATTTTTCATGGCTGCCAAGGTCAAAGTCCGTACGTGAATGTATACCTTCAAGTTCTTTAAAACCAAATGGAAAGCGAAACTCTATGTCGGCAGCGGCATCGGCATAGTGCGCCAATTTCTGGTGGTCGTGAAAACGATAGTTTTCCGATCCCATTCCTAATGATAGGTGCCATTTCATGCGGGTTTCCTTCCATTTTTCATACCATTCTTGTTGCGTACCCGGTTTGATAAAAAACTGCATTTCCATCTGTTCGAATTCCCGCATTCTAAAGATGAACTGACGTGCGACGATTTCATTTCTGAATGCTTTGCCCGTTTGGGCAATTCCGAAAGGTATTTTCATTCGCCCGGTCTTTTGTACATTTAAAAAATTGACAAAAATACCTTGGGCGGTTTCAGGTCTTAAATAGAGGTCCATTGCACTATCGGCCGAGGCCCCTAATTTGGTGCCGAACATAAGATTGAATTGCTTGACCTCGGTCCAATTTTTTGAGCCCGACATGGGGCACGCTATATCGAGTTCTTCAATTAATTTTTTGACATCGGCTAAATCTTCCTTTTCAAGCGACTTTCCCAATCGCTCAAGTATCGTTTTTGCCTGCTCTTGATATTCGACGACCCGCTGATTGGTAGATAAAAACTGTTCTTTATCGAATGCATCACCGAAGCGCTTCGCCGCCTTAGCGACTTCCTTCTCGATTTTAGCCTCTATTTTGGCGACGTAATCTTCCACCAGAACGTCCGCTCGATATCTTTTTTTTGAGTCTTTATTGTCTATGAGGGGGTCGTTGAAGGCATCAACGTGCCCGGAAGCTTTCCAAGTGGTCGGATGCATAAAGATAGCTGCATCGATACCTACTATATTCTCATTGAGCTGCACCATAGCACTCCACCAGTAATCTCGAATATTCTTCTTGAGTTCGGCCCCGTTTTGGGCGTAGTCGTATACAGCGCTCAATCCATCGTATATCTCGCTAGACTGAAACACATACCCGTATTCCTTTGCATGGGAAATTACTTTCCTAAAATCGTCATCTTGTTTTGCCATTCGGCAAAAATAGAATTTTTAATAGACTGACAGAAAATTTATTTTAGAAGAAATTCTGCCGAAGAGATTAATTTTTGATTTTCAAAAACATTAAGCCTGTACGTGCCTTCTGGCAGCGAACCTTGGGGAATGGTAATGAAATCACAAACATTGGTCTCTTCCCCTGAAAATAAAAACTCTACACGCTTGCTGTAAACGTTGCCATTGACGCTTATCGTATTGGCATTATCTTCAATAACGTGCATGTCCGGTCCTAAAAACTGAAAATAAATAACCTTCTCCGTGTTCATTTCGGCAAGGTCTTCATTAATTGTAACGCAGCCTCTTAATTTTTCGATAATCGAAGCTTTATTCGTTTTAATAGGTTTACTGCTGCGCAGTCGAAAACCACTACCCTCAATATTTTTCATTGTGAGGTAGCTTTTGGATTTTAGTTCTTTATTAAGCTCTCTGATTTTTTCACGCTGTAACGCTTCGGCCTCCGCCAAAGAACTACTCTTACCCCTTAATTCTTCAATTTTCTTACGTGTCTCCTCATACTTATCATTAAGAAGCATATTGTTATACCTCAAGAAATTGTTCTTCAGTTTTAAACTATCGTTCTTGGCTTCAAGTCTTCGTAACTCCGACTTGAATTCCCGTAATTTCTCGACGGTGAAATTCAAACGCCCTATGGAATCGAGTAATTCTTGTACCCGATATTTAGAGCTTTCTAATTCGATTTCATAAACTTCATTGAGCGCAGAAAGACGATCGACGTCGGCCTTCATTACCGTAAGGTCTTCGACAAGTACTTGCTTTTCCATTTCTAAAAAAGCAATTTGGCTTCTCGATTGTGCGTAACTGTAATAAAAAGCAATGAGAATACCAATAATCACAGCAACAAGGGCGGCAAAAATTATCTTGTAGTTGAATTTAGTATCTTGACCGTCCATTGGAACGTGTGGGGTTTAAGTAGGCTGACTGAGACTTGAATTATGTTAAATCAAAAGTTAACAAATATACTAAATGATATCAATAGGGTCTTAGTGCCAAAGGTCTGTTTTGGATGTAATGCCCATTTAATTAGAGGAGAGGACCACCTTTGTACCACTTGCCGAAATGATTTGCCCCTCACCGATTATTCTTTTAACGAAGAAAACCCAGTTGACCGTATATTTTATGGCAGAATTAACATAAAAAAAGCCAGTTCTTTCCTGTTTTTTAGTGAAAATAGTTCTGTACAACGTTTAATTCACCAACTTAAGTATAAAAATCAAGAAGGTATTTCGAACTTTTTAGGCGATTGGTACGGTCAACTCCTTAAAGAATCAGGAGAGCTTTATGGGGCCGTTGACATAGTCGTTCCTGTACCATTGCACCGAAAAAAACTACGACAAAGAGGATATAACCAAGTTGCCGGTTTTGCTGAAAGACTGGCTTACCATTTGAATGCCGAATATGTAGATGACATTTTGGTCAAAACGGCAAATACCAAGACCCAAACAAAAAAAGGACGCTTGGGCAGATGGCAGGGAAATACAGTTCTTTACACCTTGATGGATAGCGATAGAATCAAAAACAAAAAAATTCTTCTGGTAGATGATATAATTACTACCGGGGCGACCATGGAAATATGCGCGAAAGCAATCTCTAAAGCTAAGGGAACCACCCTCTATTTGGCAAGTATGGCCGTAGTACCCCAATTATGGAATTGAATAAATTAGTTGTTTCTTTGTGCCTTATATTTTTCGGGTATGTTTCGTCGATTTATGGCATTTTTGTTTTTGTTCGTTGCGGTCAATGCACTTTGGCATTGTGCACGAAGGGGAAGCCCTTCCGGAGGCCCTAAAGATATATCACCTCCGACGCTATTAAGAACCGAACCGGATAGTATGACCACCAATTTTAAGGCCAGTCGAATCCGGCTTTATTTCGATGAATTCATTAAACTTCAAGACATTCAAGATCAGCTTATAGTTTCTCCCCCGTTAAAATACCAACCGGAGATCAAACCCCAGGGTGGAGCAAGTAAATATGTAGAGTTCAAATTCAAGGACACCCTTAAGGAAAATACGACATATACCTTGAATTTTGGCCAAAGCGTTCAAGACAACAATGAAGGAAACCCTAGTAGTTTTTTAACCTATGTTTTTTCCACAGGCGATTATATTGATTCCTTAGAATTATCTGGGGCGGTCAGAGATGCATATAAAAAGAAAGCGGACGAATTTATTAGTGTTATGCTTTACGAAATCGATACGGCTTACACCGACTCGACCATCTTTAAAAAACCTCCGAATTATATTACAAACACACTAGACAGTACGGTTATTTTTAATTTAAGGAATCTAAAGGAAGGAAATTATACCCTCTTTGCCCTTAAGGATGAAGCCAAAAACAATGTATTTGACCAAAACGTAGATAAAATTGCGTTTCTTCAAGATACAATCAGCTTGCCCACTGATTCGACCTATGTGCTGACACTTTTTAAGGAAGTGCCCAACTATAGTGCCGTAGTGCCCAGTTTTGCTGCAAAAAACAAAATTATATTTGGGTTTTATGGGTCATTGAAAGATGTATCGATAGCCCCGATTACCAATTTGCCGGATACAGTACGAACCAAAATATTAAGGGACGGAGATAAAGATTCATTGAATTATTGGCTAACACCGTTCGAAATGGACTCCATTGTTTTTAAAGTAACGAACGAAACCCTAAAAGTAGTAGATACGTTTACTGTGAAAAGTCGTAAGGTGGGAATAGACTCATTACGCCTCAACCCCAATCAAAGGGGTTCTCTCAGTTTTAATGAGCCCTTTTATATTGAGGCAAATACCCCACTAACCGAAATTGACACTACTAAAATAACCATGGTCGACCAAGATTCGCTAGCCATACCTTATACGGCAAAGCTAGACACTTTAGAGAACAGGGTGGATCTTGATTTCAGTATTGAGCCCAATCAAAACTATCGAATGAATTTTTTACCAGGAGCTATTACCGATTTTTTCGGTGAAACCAATGACACCTTAGATTATGGACTTTCGACCCAAAGCTATGCAGACTTTGGCAATTTGACCTTTAACCTAGAAGAAGCCACCTACCCTGTCATCGTTCAACTAACCGATGAACAAGGAAAAGTGTTTCAAGAAATCATAGCGACAGAACCCCAAGCTTTCGAATTTAACAACATCGAACCTTCCACTTATCTCGTGCGAGTCATATTTGACAGCAACGGTAATGGAAAATGGGACACTGGGGACTACTTGGAGAAGAGACAGCCCGAACGAATTAGCTATTATCCAGACCGCATAGAAATTAGGGCAAATTGGGAGAAAATAGAAACTTTCACAATAGCAGATTAAAAGTATCACGGTCGTCCAAAAACCTTAATTTTTTTCGGGTCTCCATTATATGTTGCTTGGACAATGTGGCATAAACGATTTCCTCTTTATCGGAAAATGCAACTTCTGCCCCCAAAGTATCGTAGATTCCCGAATGCCCACAATAACGATGTCCGGACTCATCCTCTCCGATTCGGTTAACCCCGACACAATAGGCCATATTTTCGATTGCACGTGCCCTAAGCAATGTATCCCAAGCCAGGATTCTAGGCTCGGGCCAATTGGCTACATAAACAATCACGTCATAATTGATCGTATTTCTAGCCCAAACTGGAAATCGAAGGTCATAACAAATCATAGGACAAATATTGAACCCTTTGTATTCGATCAAAACCTTTTTCTTTCCTGACACATATACCTGGTCCTCTCCTGCCAAGGTAAATGTATGGCGCTTATCATACCACGAGACTTTACCATTCGGCTGCACAAAAAAGAGTCGGTTGGCATAGCTTCCATGCTCATGAAAAGAGATACTGCCCATCATTGCCACATTCTTTTCTCGAGACTTACTGCGCATCCACTCCAAAGTTTTTTCGCCCTCGGAAGAATCCATATTATAAGGAGCCATTGTAAACCCTGTCGTAAACATTTCCGGAAACACAATCAAATCGACATCCATAGAAATTTGATCGATTTTTTTTGCGAAATGTGCTCTATTTCTTGCTGGATCTTCCCAGTACAGTGTCGTTTGTACCAGTGCCGTATGTAACTTTTTGTCCATAGTACAAATTAGTCAAAATATACTTTATAATCATTTTCTATGGTCATACGATAAAGCTGCTTTATCTGACCCGCCAAAATTCTATCTTCAGATAGTTCGGGCAATTGATCGATATTGAAAAAGCCTGCGCCTTTCATATCGAATCCCTTCTGTAGTTGTCCCCCAATAATCTCACAAAGAAAATTCAATTTATAGATGTACAATGGCTGAGGGGGATGAGGATGACGTTGTTTGTCGTACAAAGTGAGAAGTCTAATCACCTTACATTGTAGACCTGTTTCCTCTCTAACCTCCTTGAGAACAGACTCCGCAGGTGAGTATCCGATGTCTGCCCAACCTCCTGGAAGGGTCCACTTGCCATCCGCACTTTCCCTTACCATTAAGATTTCTTGTGATTCGTTCAAAACCAAGGCACGTACATCTACTTTCGGGGTGGGGTATTCAGTTACTGGGAGAAATGAATTTCTAATATCTTTCAAGGGCCTATCTGCCATCGAGGCCAGCAAATTCAGACTGATTTCCTTAAGTTCTTCATAGCGTTCAAGATCGTAACCACTCTCGGCGAAAACCAATCCCGTATCCGCAATAGCCTTAATGCGCTTAATAAGTTCTAAATCTGGACTGATAGCCATTTCAGTATCAACTTTTCAACAAATTTATCAGTTCTTCGACCCCCTTCATCTTCGCATGGTCTAAGGCGGTGTTGCCCCTATTATCTTTTATAGAAATATCGGCACCGTTTTCAAGGAGTACCTTTACAATTTGCGGATGGTTAAAGGTAACCGCATAAATCAGGCAGGTACCCCCCATAGTATTTCGTCGGTTTACGTTAGCTCCTTCCTTGATCAGTCTTTCCACTAGATTCGTAAAACCTTTAAAACACACGCCCATCAAGGCAGTATTTCCCGAAGCATCCTTTTCATCGACGGATGCGCCACTATTCAATAACAAGTCGACAATGGCTTCCTGGCCATAATAAGTAGCCAAAATCAAAGGTGTTGAACCTCTTTGATCTCTAGAACCAAGTAAGGTCGGATCTTCGGAAATCATTTTTGAAACCCTAATACTATCCCCATTTCGTATGGCATCGAAAAAAGTAGTTGTCTCTTTCATTTCACAAAAATATAAAAGGCCACAACAACCAAGGTATGATGTTGTGGCCTTGTTTTATCAATTAAGATTATAAGATTACTTCAAATCAAAACGATCCGCGTTCATTACTTTGGTCCAAGCCGCTATGAAATCGTTCACAAATTTTTCCTTACCGTCTTCACACGCATATACTTCAGCAATGGCACGAAGTTCTGAATTCGATCCAAAAATCAAATCTACCCGTGTCGCATTCCATTTTACTTCCCCGGTTCTACGGTCGGTTCCTTCAAAAACATCTTCAGTATCAGACGTAGACTTCCAAGAAACTCCCATATCTAAAAGATTGTTGAAGAAATCATTGGTCAGAACCCCTTTACGACTTGTAAACATGCCTAAATCAGATCCGTCAAAATTCGTGTTCAACACACGCATTCCTCCAATCAAAACCGTCATCTCAGGGGCCGTTAATCCCATAAGTTGGGCCTTGTCTATCAAAAGTTCTTCCGCAGAAGCACCGTAGTTACCTTTTACATAGTTTCGAAAGCCATCGGCCCTTGGTTCCAAGGCGTCGAATGCCTCGGCATCGGTCTGTTCAGCCGTCGCATCGGTACGGCCCGGCGAAAAAGGAACTGATACTTGATGACCTGCATTTTGGGCCGCTTCTTCCACTGCGGCGGAGCCGGCAAGCACTATCAAATCCGCCAGTGACACCTTCTTATCTCCAGACTGTGCATCATTGAATTCTTTCTGAATCCCCTCAAGTGTCTTTAAAACCTTTGCCAGTTGGTCGGGATTGTTGACTTCCCAATCTTTTTGAGGAGCCAACCGTATTCTTGCGCCGTTTGCCCCTCCTCTTTTATCGGATCCTCTGAAAGTAGAAGCCGAAGCCCAGGCTGTAGAGACCAATTCAGATACAGATAGCCCTGAAGCCAAAATTCTTTTCTTTAGCTCTAAAGCATCCGACTCCTCAATCAACTCATGATCAACGGCAGGTACAGGATCTTGCCATATCAATTCCTCATTAGGTACCTCTGGACCCAAGTAACGATCTACAGGTCCCATATCACGATGGGTCAACTTGAACCAAGCCCGGGCATAGGCATCGGCAAACTCGTCTGGGTTTTCCAAAAAGTGCCGTGAAATTTTTTCATAATCCGGATCCATTCGTAATGACATATCGGTGACCAGCATGAAAGGAGCATGCTTTTTCTCTGGATTATGTGCATCGGGTACCGTACCGGCTCCGGCATCTCCCTTGGGCTTATATTGCCAAGCACCACCTGGGCTTTTGGTCAATTCCCATTCATAACCGAATAAGTTTTTAAGATAGGTATGGCTCCACTTGGTAGGGGTATCCGTCCAGGCACCTTCCAGGCCACTGGTGATGGTATACTCTCCTTTTCCATCTCCAAAATTATTTTTCCATCCCAACCCTTGCTCGGTAATTCCAGCTGCCGCAGGCTCCGCTTCCACATACTCAGTTGGATCTGCAGCACCGTGCGTCTTTCCAAAGGTATGGCCCCCTGCAATAAGTGCAACAGTTTCATAATCGTTCATGGCCATACGACCAAAAGTTTCCCTAATATAATGTGCGGCTTCAACGGGGTCAGGATTTGCGTTATGTCCTTCAGGATTAACATAAATCAACCCCATATGGGCAGCCCCCAAAGGATTCTCCAATTGATTTTCTTTTGTATAGCGCTCTTGGTTACCAAGCCATTCCCCTTCAGAACCCCAATAAATATCTTCTTCAGGTTGCCAAATATCTTCACGGCCACCCGCGAAACCGAACATTTTTAAACCCATGGATTCATGGGCACAGTTGCCTGCCAAAATCATTAAGTCAGCCCAAGAAAGCTTCTTTCCATATTTCTTTTTTATGGGCCATAGCAATAGTCTGGCCTTATCTAAATTTGCATTATCCGGCCAGCTATTCAATGGTGCGAAACGCTGCGATCCGGAACCTGCGCCGCCTCTACCATCCGCAATTCGATACGTTCCAGCACTATGCCATGCCATTCTGATAAAAAATGGGCCGTAGTGACCATAATCGGCAGGCCACCAATCTTGTGAATCTGTCATCAACTCATAAAGATCGTTCTTAACCTCTTGCAAGTCTAAAGACTTAAAGGCCTCTGCATAATCAAAATCTTTATCCATAGGATCAGCAAGTGAAGAATGCTGTCTTAAAATATTAAGGTTTAATTGATTAGGCCACCAATCACGGTTTGTGGTGCCGCCACCCGCAGCTTGGTTTAGTTCCCCATTAAGAAACGGGCATTTCGCGCTCGATTCGTTTACATCCCAAGCTTCTCCTTGAGGGTTTTCATTGCTATTCATAATACGTTTTGTTTTTTAGAGTGTTCCCATAAAATTACCAAAAATGTGAGGTTAACCGAACCGAAATCCCATAGATATTACCTATGGTTAATTTTTAAGTCTTATAGCTTGTAATTCATAGAGAAATAAGCACCGAACAGTGAACCTTAAAAACTATCGTTTTTTAAAAAATCAAGGATTAAAAAATCACGGTATTTAGAAACACAAACTTATGCAGAAAGGTTTTTAGTAAACTTAACTCCACAATTTTAGCCTCACTCTTACGTTGTTAAAACAATTGTAATCTATGACACTAACCAAAACTACTTACAATTGCAAACATTATCTATCGACCTCATTCTTAAAGACTCTCCTTCTGCCCTTGCCATTTTAGATGAAAATTTAAAATTTTTAAGGTATTCCGATAAATGGCTTAAACAATTTGGGGGTAGACATCACGAACTGATTGGTAAAAACTTTTTTGAAGTGCTTTCTGAAATTCCAGAAGCTCTAAATCAAGCTCTAAAAAAAGCCTTGTGCGGAAAAGCCCAATTTAATGAAGCGTGTAAATTCATACGCATTGATGGTCAAATTCAATACTTCAAATGGCATATCAAGGCATGGAAAGACGAAGAGGACACCATCGGGGGCGTTACTATTTTGCTCGAAGATGTTACCGCAGAATATATCGAAAAAGAGCTGCTCTTTAAAGCGGAAAAAGTTTCTCGAACCGGTTCCTGGGAAGTAGATCTGCTCGGCAACAAAATATATTGGAGTCCCCAGACCAAAGAGATTCATGAAGTTGCCCATGATTTTGAACCCAATTTGGAAACGGGTATCAATTTTTATAAAAAGGGGAAGCATCGAGACACCATTACCGAATTGATTACCGAAGCAATATCGGAAGGTACCCCTTGGGATACCGAGCTAATTCTGGTCACCGCCAAAGGAAAAGAATTATGGGTACGTGCCAAAGGAGAAGCAGAATTCATAGGTGGTAAATGTGTCCGCCTTTTTGGAACTTTTCAAGATATCGACAAGAAAAAAAAGCGCGAATTGGCCTATAATAAAGTTTCGCAACGACTGGAAATTGCTACCAAAGGAGCGAACATCGGTATTTGGGACTACGACATAAGCCTTAATAATTTGGTTTGGGACGAACATATGTACCGCCTTTACGGAATTAAAGAGGATGATTTTAATAAGGAGTATGATGCGTGGTGTTCGGCTTTGCACCCCGATGATCGTAAACGTGCTGAGGAAGAGCTCGAAATGGCCATTTCAGGATCGAAAGAATTTAATACGGAATTTCGGATTATCTGGCCGAACGGGGAAATTCGCCGCATAAAGGCTGCGGGCAGCATACAACGTGATTCTGAAGGTAAAGCCCTTAAAATAATAGGAACGAACTGGGACATTACCGAACTTAAAACGACCCAATTGAAACTCAAAAAGAGTGAAGAATCTTTTCAAGGCGCTTTTGAAAATTCAAATATCGGTATGGCGTTGGTAGGGTTACAAGGGCAATGGATCGAAGTGAACCAAAGTCTTTGTAAAAGTTTAGGATATACCAAGAGCGAACTTATGCAAACGACATTTCAAGATCTTACACATCCAGAAGATCTTGATAAAGATTTAGCCCTCTTGGCAAAAGTAATTGAGGGGCAACAGGAAAGTTATCAGATTGAAAAAAGGTACTTGCATAAAAATGGGGATATCGTCTATGCCATTCTAACGGTAACCGCAGTAAATAATATTGAAGGTGAACTATCCCATTTCATTTCTCAGGTAATGGATATTTCACAACGTATCGAGACGGAACTTAAGTACAAGGAAGTTTCCGAGCGACTTAATGTCGCTACCAGAGTAGCCAATATTGGAGTTTGGGATTACAGACTTGAAGACAAAAGTGTTGTCTGCAATGATAATATGTATAAAATGTACCAAATCCCTAGAAATGTCGCCAACGCTATGGACGGTTGGACCAATAGGATCCATATCGATGACATCGACAATGTCAGGCATGAACTTCAAAAAACCATATCCGGTGAAAAACCGTTCAATACCCAGTTCAGGGGTATCAAATCGAATGGCGAAATCATTCATATCATGGCTTTTGGAGAAGCTCAATATGATATTCACGGTAAAGTTTCGAATATCATAGGAGCCAATTTTGACATTACAGAACTTGTGAATACCCAAAAGGAGCTACTTCAAAGCGAAGAATCTTTAAATGCAGCCTTTGAACATTCAAATATCGGTATGGCCATCAAGAATCTTGATGGTAGGTGGGTTCGTGTTAATGATAGTCTTTGCAGAAGCTTGGGATATACCAGTGAAGAATTACTTTCCTTTTCCTATAGGGATATCACCCATAAAGAGGATGTCGACAAAGAAATAGAACTGCATTTCGAACTTATTTCCGGAAAACGGAAAAGTTATCAGATGCAAAAACGGTATTATCACAAAAAAGGATATCCTGTTCACGTCATCCTTACGGTCACCGCTGTACGCAACGAGAACGGCCAGACGACCCGTTTTATTTCGCAGGTTTTAGATATCAACACTAGAATAGAAGCCGAAAAAAGTCTAAACGAATTAGTCGAGGTAACTCGAAGCCAAAACGACAGTCTTATGAACTTTGCCCATATCGTATCACATAACCTTAGATCGCATTCCAGTAACCTTTCGATGCTTACAGGATTCTTGAAAGATGAAAAGGACGAAGAAGAAAAAGAAGGTTTGGCGAATATGCTTGTCGATGCTTCGGAGAGCTTGAACGAAACCGTAGTACATCTCAACGAGGTGGTACAAGTCAAGGTCGGAGTCGCTGAAAGGTTAAAGCGGGTTAATCTACTAAAAACAATCAGTGGTGTAGAGAAGAATCTTAGTCTCTTGTTACAGGAAAAAAACACTACCTGTTATATCGATATCCCGAAAGACTTGTTCGTCTTCGCAATTCCTGCCTATTTAGACAGTATTTTCTTAAATTTATTTACAAATAGTATTAAGTACAGTTCCCCAGGTCGTTCCCCTGAAATTAGAATAGGCATAGAAAGAAGGAATAACTTTGTAGTATTGACATTTGCCGATAACGGCCTTGGTATAGACCTTAATAGGCATGGTGACAAGCTTTTTGGCATGTATAAGACCTTTCATCGCAATAAAGACGCCAAGGGTATCGGTCTTTTCATCACAAGAAACCAAATAGAAGCCATGAACGGTAAGATCGAAGTGGAAAGTGAAGTGAACATCGGTACTACCTTTAGGCTCTATTTTAAAGAACAGTAGCACATTTTTAACGATTAAAATAACGAGTACTTGCATCAAAGATGATGACCCTGTATTTATAAAATGAACAAGTTAGGTAGGGCTTTATCAAAAGTTCTTTTATCAATTCAGGAAACCTTCGGCGTATTTAAAGATTATGAAGTAATATACAACTATAGTCTTAAACCGCTTTCGCTTCAAGATTTAAATGATGTGCTTGAACAAGTGCAGCAAAGGTTTGGCTTCAGGTCTCATTTTCTATCTATTGAAAATGACGTGATTTTATATTGCTATACAATACAATCGTTACCAATATGAGAGAATTACTAGAAATCTGTATTATCGACGATGACGCTATTGCCGTTTTTGGACTAAAAAGAGGAATGAAAGCCATAGGTTTACAAAATAATCTAACTGTTTTTGAAAATGGCCTTGACGCTTTGGAAGATTTTGAAGAACGGGCAAAAAAAGGAGATAGGTTGCCTTCGCACATCTTTGTCGATTTGAACATGCCCATTATGGACGGATGGTCTTTTCTTGAGGACTTTACTAAGGCCTATCCATCTTATATGAGCCATTCTCATATTTTTATAATGACATCATCCATTAATCCAGAGGACATGGCCAAGGCGAGGACATATGGTCTATCCCAAAATTATCTTGAGAAACCTGTGGGGGCTGAAGTTTTAGAAGCTGTTTTTTCTTGACCTCTATATGTATTAGGGTCAATCTCTTACTCCCGGACTGAAATCATGAGGTGCATTTTGAGGCTGATCGATAGTCCCCAAATTACCTGAATCATTGTAAATCGTCCATTCTTCAAAATTGTAGTTGGCGCTTCCTTCGGTAACCGAAGTTTTGCGAACAGCCCTGCCATCTTCAAATTCATGGTTGGTTGCGGTTCCATCCTCTCCAATTATTCCAAAAATGTCAATGGTCTCCCCAAAGGGGTCTACAAGTTCAAGATTGTCGTCGCCGTTCGAATCGGCCGGACTATTGGTTCCGACACTTAAATCCGGTGAAAACCCATATACGTTTTCAAATTCATCACCATTTGGTGAGATGACCAAGGTACTTAGCCCCGCTATATTGAGCCCGCTTAAATCAATAGTAGAACTTACTTCCGTTTTTTCGTTTGTAAATCTATTCAACCGCCAGCCTTTAAGAGAGAGCGGCATTGAAGCTGAATTATAAAGTTCCACAAATCGTGCCCCGACATTATTATCCGGATCCGCCAATTCAGAGATAAATATCTGCCTCGATGTGAATTCATCGATGACGTCTTCACATCGTTCGTTGGTAAACTGAAGATCTTTGGCACTGCGTACTACCAAACTAAAATTATCATCCTCTTGAATTAAAACCCCAACTACGGCACCGCTACCATTTGGAAGCAATTCTTCCTGAAAATCAGAAAAGCCACTATTCAAAAGCGTTATTTCACGGTCTTCACAATCGACCAACGTTCTTTGTGTTTCCTCCCCCTGAACGGCATAAGTTTGGCCCAATTCTTCTTCTGAAATTTCCATACGGGCCAACCTTACCAAGGTATTCGTAAGGTTTTTCCCAACTTCTTCGATGGTAATCAGGGTGGGCTCGATAGCTGTACTTTCATCACAGGATACTGAAATATGCTGATCAAGAACAGCAGCCGGCAGCCTTCCGACAGAGACATTACCAAAAGAAGTAAAGGTACCGCCGAGCTTAAATTGACCTTTCGATTTGCCTAGATATAGCCCCTTTAATTTTATAAGTATTCTGCTTCCGACCGGATAAAATAAATGAGAATCTCTTAATTCTAATTCTATTTGAAAGCCGTCTGTAGGATTCGTAGGCCTATTTTGAAAGTAAAGCACATTGAAAAAATTTCCGAACTTATCGGAAGATGTTACATAGCCCTCAATAATCAAATCTTCTAAAATTTGAACGGTCTCCCCCTGAAAGCGCATTTTTACTTCAGCGTAGGTACTATTGGCCACCAAATTCATGTTGCATTGGTTTTTCAAAAGATCGTATTCCCTATCGGTCACGCACGCACCCAAGAAAAATGTCAGTGTGAAAAAAAGAAACTTATATAATGCATTGATCATCTATATAGGCCTTTGAGGGTTAGTAAATATGGTTACTGTCGAGCAAAAGGCTTAAAAGCTATAAGCAACGTTTACAAAAAAAGTTCGCCCATATCCATACCAATATTTTGGAGCGAAAGAAGGCTTACCACTCAAGTTGTCATGTCTTAACTGTCCGAAGTTTCCGGTTCTGCTCTGTTCATAGCCTCCTGTTCTGAACGTTTCATCAAAAAGATTATTGATGCTGAGAAAGATGCTCATATATTTACCCTTGCGGAGCCACGATTTGCCCCCTACCAGATTCAATAGATAGAAACTTTCCAGCGGTTGCTGTTTTAATAATTGATTTACATATTCATCGGTGGCATCCGGAAAAAAAGTGCCAGTCTCAGGGTCTATTAGAAAGCTTTCTGTTCTCTTTATAGTAGAAATATTCGCATAATTATCCGTCAGATAATTAGTAGTCATTGCTACCCACCAATACTTTGGGTCGCGATATTCAATTCCTAAGGCATATGCCTGCTGTGGACCTTGGCCAAGCTTATAATCCTTTATTTTGGCAGGGCCCAAGTCGATGTTGCCTTCAAGATTTATCAAGTCTTCTTCGGCATCGACGGTGTCGAAATTAATAATGACATGGGGGTCACTGGCGTAAAGATACTTGCCAACACCAGCTACGACATTCAACTTTACCATTGAAGACAGTTGATATTCGAGCCCAATTTCAAGACCTTTATGCAACTTGTCCAAATCAGTTAAAACCTCTTGTACAAAATCAGAGCCTACTCCTGAATCGACAAAAAAGAAATTGACATCGGTCATACGTTGAAAGCGCGTATAATAACCGGTAAATCTGCCTGTTAATTTTGGGAGTCTCAGGAAATAATTGAAATCAAATGAGGTAATCCTCTCGCTTTCGATCTCAGGTACGACCAGATTATTTTCTCTTGGATTGATAAATACATTCTGTAATACAGGCGGTCTTGTAAGGATAGCACCGTGACCTTTTAGCCAGTGCCTCCCGGTCAACATATACGTGAAGCCCGATTTCACTCCGTAGTCTAAAAAACGTAATTTTTCGCTTTTACCATAAGAGGTTTTCAGAAAACGTTCATTTTGAAATTTTCCATTCCGGCCATATTCCGTTTCGGCCAGCGCTCCGGAAACAAAGACATTAAAATTTGAACGGTCGTATCGAAGTTGTACAAAACCTGTGGTAGCTGAAGTTTCTAATCGATAGTAATAATTGAACATTTCTCCCTCCTTCTTATTAATCGGCCCTTTAAGATCGTTCAAGGTATCGGAAAACGGATCGACATCGGAATGGTAATCTGCCCCAAACAAATCTTCGATTTTTGAGAAATTATCGGATCGCAAGCTTCTAAAGGTCAAACCGAAATCTATCTGAAAATTATGGTTCACGTAAAAGTTTCCGATGGTGTTCAAAGTGATCTGGCGATCATCGGTTCTATCATCACTTAATACATAAGCCGCCTCGACCCCGCTATTAGCCCGATATATATTTGCCCATTTTAATTGGGGATCGTCTCTAAAACCTTCAGACGATGACACAGCACTCATGAAATTGGCTCCAATAGGACTGTTAATATAGAAGCTGGGCAAATAGCGATAGTACGTTGGATCGGGATTAGGCGCATTATAATAGCCCAAACGGCTTTTGTAGAAATTTCCGAACTGATAGGCGATACCTGTATTCAAACGAAATCGATCGGTCTTGTAATAATGGTTGAACGTAATAAAGGGTTCTTCGATGGTACGTTCCCTGGCGTTTCTAACCTTTCCATCTTGTTCACCCCAGTACGGATTGTATCTTTTCCCTACCATTTCAACCACTTCCTCAGAAATTGCCGAGGAACGTCCTCTTCTATTCGATGCAATTAGCCCCGTAAGGTTGATGCCATGGTTTTTGTTCAGCTTATATTCTATTGCTCCGAAAAGTGAAAAAGCATCATATAAAGTACCATCAATATAACCGTGTTCCGCCCATCTTCTAGAACCTGAGACTGCATAGGCAAGCCTATTTTTTTGTAGCCCTGAATTATAAGTGGCCATAAGGCGACCAGCATATGTTCGATTCGAAACGGAAGCAGAAAGCCTCGTTCCACTTCTTAATCCAGAAGGGCGGGTATCTATATTGGTATTTCCCATAATTCCACCAAAAGTAAAATCAGAAGCTTCAAGACCGTTCGTAAACTGCTGGTTTCTGGTCACATCATTGAGCCCGCCCCAATTATTCCATTGGGGTCGCCCATCATGAAATTTATTCATAGGGATACCATTAATGGACACGGTACTGTTTTGTGAATCATACCCTCGAACCCGAAAAAAAGTCTGGCCAAAATCAAAGGCGGCACGATTAAGAAAAACATCCCGGGTAGCTTGAAGCAGAGCTAAAGAATTTGAACTTACTTCATCATCGAGCAACTGAGCATCTGTTAGCGTCACTAAATTGTTGGTTTGTTCAAGAGTAATATCACGTTCCAGATAAATAATACCAAGGTTCAACAAAGTTGCCCCGCCAGAAATTGGGATACGTTTGGTATTAAAATCGTTTTGGGAAACCTGAAGAATATATTCTCCTTGGGTCGGGCGCTCCACCTGAAAATTTCCATTCAATTCGGTATAGGCGACAATTTTTAATCCTTCAATAGAAACTTTCGCCTCCTTTAGGGGTTCTTTGGTCGCCGCGTCAAATATCGTTCCTGCAACCTGAATGCGATTCTGAGCCTTAAGACTAGGGTGTAGGACGTAAATACTCATAAGTACGAAAAAAAATCGCATGTCATAGGGTGTGGGGCAGTGCTTTGCAAAATATAAATAATAAGTATTATCTTACTATTTTTTAACGTAAAATCTTTATAAAGTGTTAATTGGAGTACCATTCGTTGATATGAGAACCTGTCTTTTGAGCATACTCATTTTTGCAATACTCACATGTAATGCCCAAAAGGAGAAAAATTATGAAATACGAACGATAGCCTTTTATAATGTGGAAAATCTTTTTGATACAAAAGACGATTCACTCACTTTCGACGACGACCGAACGCCTGAGGGAAAGGATCATTGGAGTCCCGAACGCTACAGAAAGAAAATCGACAACATTTCTAAGGTACTTTCCGAGATTGGTTCGACCCTTACCGGAACATCTCCAGATATCTTAGGCCTTTGTGAAGTTGAGAACCTACGCGTAATCGAAGATTTGGTGCATAGTGAAAATTTAAAGGGTAAAAACTATGGTATTGTACATTTCGAATCTCCTGATGAGCGAGGCATAGATGTAGCCCTACTTTTTAAGAAAAACATCTTTTTACCTATTTCCTTTGCCAGCCGTCGGTTATTGCTTTTCGATGAGGATGGGGTTAGAAATTATACTCGAGACCAACTGATAGTTGCAGGTCTTTTAGACAACGAAAAGTTCTATTTTATCGTCAACCATTGGCCTTCTCGAAGCGGTGGCGAAGCGCGAAGTAGACCTAACAGAATCGCAGCTGCCAAATTGAATCAGCATCTCATTGATTCAATTCGATCATTAGACGTAGATGCCCGTATTATCAGCATGGGCGATTTCAACGACGACCCAATTAACGACAGCTTTAAAAAAGTACTTAAGACCGTCGGAAAAGAAAATAATCTTGAAACAGGGGATCTATATAACCCGATGGAAAAACTCTTTAGAAAAGGAATCGGATCATTGGCCTATCGCGACAGTTGGAACCTGTTCGACCAAATCTATTTTACCGAGAATGTTTTAGAAGCACCTTTAACCAGCTATCGCTTTTGGAAAGCAAAAGTGTTCAATAAGCACTATTTAGTTTCTAAAAAAGGAAAATACAAGGGATATCCTTTTCGAACCTATTCAGGAGGTAGCTACGCCGGAGGTTATTCCGACCATTTTCCAGTCTTCATCTATTTAATAAGAAACTCCCCGATTCAGCACGGAAAGGGGGAGTAATTTTGGTGGCTCTATAGCTCTTTGATTTCGATATTTCGCCATTTAACCTTTATTCCGCCCCCATCATGAATCTGTAGGGCCACTGAGCCTTCTCCTTGTCCAATTTTTTCATCGACCAAGCTGATCATTTTCTTTCCATTCAGCCAAGAGGTAATTTTATCACCTTTCACCCTTATTTTCATTGTATTCCAATCTCCCATTTTAAGATATTTATCTTTCTTAGGGTCTGGTTTGATCAACCATCCCCTCCCATACGATTCATAAACACCTCCGGTATCATGCCCTGGTGGGGCTACTTCTACCTGCCATCCACTAATTTTCGTGCCTTCAATAGTTGAACGAATAAATACGCCGCTATTTCCATTGGCTTCTTGTTTGAACTCCAAAGTGAGTTCAAAGTCTTTGTATTCGGCGTCTGTTGCTAAATAGCCATAGCCCTTGTCAGGCCCACTCTCACAAATAAGAAGACCGTCTTCTACATACCACTTTTCAGTGCCGTAAATAGACCAGCCATCAAGATTTCGGCCATTAAAAAGGTCTTTTTTTTGTGCATAAGTTGTAGTTGTCAGTAAGACAATCCCCAAGATTAAAATGTACTTCATTTAGCAAATTTTTGTTATTAATAATATACTCGTATCTCTAGATTAGACCATTACTCAAAATAAGAAAAGGCCCTAATTAAACCATTGGCCCCAAGGTATTCTACTTAAAATCAAGACAAGACCCAGCCCATAAAAAATAGCTATACTCTTGAACTTCTTATCTCCCTCGACAAATTTCTTGTGCCTAGACCAACCTATGGTAATCAGTACTATAGCAATTATATTGATAAACGGATGTTCTACAGCCAACAAACGGGATGCCGAATTGAGCCCTCCCATTCCGAGGGTCTGTATGGCCTGCAGGCCACTTGGAGAAATAAAAAACAAGACAAGGCCTACCAACAATTGGATATGGGCCAGTATCAGTGTAAATAGACTGAGCCGCAAATCTTTCTGCATGGTAAACATTTTATTTCCGATCCACCCAATTATTGCGTTGGCGACGGCAAAAAACAGAAGTGCCAATACGATATAAGCCAAATAGGAATGAACGGTCTGAATGATTTCGTACATAATGTTGATTTTAGCTTCTAAATGTACTGATTTTTGAGCATAAAAAAGCCCTGATTCAAAGTCAGGGCTAATGTACAAAATATTACATTTTTAAAAGTTGAATCGAACACTAGCATTCCAAGTTCTTCCGAAACCAAAGAAAACCCGGTTACTCACATTGATACCATCGTAGGTGACATCACCTGGTTCGACGAAATCATTAGTATCTGATTCTGCAATGTAAATAGTATCGAATACGTTATTGACATTTATCCGAAAGCTGAGCAGGTTCTCACCCAATGGTAATCCGTATGACAGACCGGCGTTAGCGAGACCAAAAGAGGGTAATTTCAAAGCACCCTGATCGGTAACGTCGGTGGCATCGAAGTCGGCATAGAGGTTATCGGCAAAACGGTATCCAGCATCAATACTCAAATTTTCTATGATTCCAATATCGGTTCCTATGAATGCCGTAAACTGCGCCGCATCGCCCACTTTAACACCATCTAAAGGCAATATCTCCTGTTGGGGCTGTCCATCAACGATAATAGGCTCTTGATCGTTATCGAAGAAAGTAGCGCTCACATCATCTTGATATTCCCAATTACCTATAGATAACATCCCAGTAAATGCCAGACGATTGTTTACCTGTAAGCGTCCATCGAACTCAATACCGGTATGTACTTGCGTAATCCCCAAAAGGTTAGCATTGCCCCGTATTTCCTCAGGAGTATCCGCATTAAAAGTTGCATTGACGCTTTCAAACCTATCTTTCCAACTTGTACGATATAGGTTCACATTCGCTCTAAAGGAAGCACTTCTATATCCATAACCCAATTCGAAACCAACAATCTTTTCATTGGTCAGATTAGGATTGAGGTTGTTGCCAAAATTTAGGTAAACGGCATCAAAAAGTGGTTGTTTGGAATAATAGCCAGCATTGGCAAAAATATTGTGGTTAGCATTGATGTTCCAGTTAATACCGCCCTTTATATTACCACCAAGAATATTCTCAAAATCAGTTTTTTCAGGAGGGGTTTCCCCAAAAAATTCTTCTCTTGCAAAACCTTGGTTCGAAAGGGCTCCCTGAATAAAAGTCGTCACATCATCGGTAAAGTTATACTCTATTTGACCAAATACGCCCAGCCAGTTTACAATTCCTGTATTGTAGTAATCTATTTTCTCTTCATCATCGATGTTTCCAAATACCCACCATGGTTGGTTAGCTTCGTAGGTCTCAAAAAATATGGGATTGGGGTCGTTATTTCGATTATCGGTCTGCAGATAGGCATCGCCTCCAAGTCGATTGTTGACCCTTCTATAATGAAAACCTTTGTAAGTTCTCAAGTCTATCCCGAAATCGACAACCAATTTATCGCTTATCCGATTGTTCAAATTAGCAAGAATACCATACCAGTTGTGGGAGTTGACCGATGCCCTTCGAGTAATGCCATTGGTATTGTTCTCGTTAGGATTTGTATCACTGTTATTTAAATACAGCCCATCTATCTGTTCCCTAGGAGTTGGACTGAAATCTGGCACCAACTGCCCGCTATTGTAGGCAAAGATATCATCTATACGTACAAGACCATCTGAAGACCTGGGTAACTGGAACTGTCTTTGGCCATTGATTTCGCCAATTTCGCCGGTTCCTCCACCACGACCAAAGGAGGCATAGGTAGAAGTTTCTAGGGTAGAAACATCATTAATAGTCCAAGCCCAGTTCAGACTAATTACCGGTTTATGATAAAAGTTTCTGCGAAAACTAAATTCTTTACCGTTTAAATATCCCCAATCACTGTTGTAACGTCTGTTTGGTTCTCCATTCTCTCCATACTCCAGATAATCTTCGATGGAGGGAGCAAAATCCCTCTGATGGTGCCACTGGGGAGCCCCAGTAACGGTGAATTCCAAACTATGGTTCGTCGTGGTGTAGCCTAAAGCCAAGAAAAAATTGTATCCTTCAAATTTAGTTCCATCAGCATACATATTACCCCCGGTTCTACTCAGTAACAAGGAAGTTGAAAAGCCATTGTCTAACAATCCCGTAGAATACGACGCCAAGGTCTTTACATAACCATCGTTACCTACTGTTCCGGCTATCGTACCACCTTCTACATTTGTGGCACTTCTCGTTACTACGTTGATTGTACCACCTACAGAGGAAACGGCCAGTTTAGAAGACCCAAGACCGCGTTGCACTTGTATTGCAGAGGTTACATCGGCCAAGCCGGCCCAGTTGCTCCAATAGACTTGGCCATTTTCCATATCATTAACGGGTACACCGTTTATCATTACGGCCGAATTGTTGGTATCAAAACCACGAATATTGATACGGGAGTCACCAAAACCACCACCGGTCTTGGTAGCGTAAATAGATGGTGTAGTATTTAGAATTTCAGGGAATTCTTGAGAACCCAACTTTTCCTGGATCTCTGCTGCTTTAATGGTAGAGACGGCAACTGGCGTTTTCCGATCCCTAGCAATATCTTGTACCCCAGTCACAATGACCTCATCCAAACTTTCCGCATCTTCAAGCAATGTAATTTGCCCAAGCTCGCCCGGACCATTGAAAGGAACCTCTTTTCTGATGTAGCCAATATAGGAAATGACCAATGTACCCGATGCTTCGGAAACCTCGATTGAAAAATTACCGTCGAAATCGGTCGAAACCCCATTAGTAGTTCCTTTAACCAAAATATTGGCACCGGCTAACGGCTGGTCAATTTGTTCGTCAATTATAGTTCCAGAAATCGTTCCTTGAGAAAAGGCCAAGGCCGCCATAAAGAAGGCGACCCCAAATAGGTATAGATTTTTCATTTTTTGAGTGTTTTTCGTTTTCGATGTTGCCGCAAAAGTGCCTTATTTTTGGCACCCGAATATTAAGACAACGTTAAATTAGTCGATGTCAAAATTAACCTAAAATTGTGAAAACAAGGACTGGCGGACAAGGAGTTATGAAATATTATCAAGAATTGACAAATTACTATTTCAACTCTTAAAAGATTGAAGAAGTTGCAGTGTAGAAGCATCATGATTGGCAATTTCAGAACCTTTGATATCCTCTAGTATCGTGCCTGCCAATTGTTTGCCCAATTCTACGCCCCATTGGTCATAACTGAAAATATTCCAGATAACACCTTGCACAAATATTTTGTGTTCATAGAGGGCTATAAGACTACCCAAACTGCTGGGGGTAAGCCTGTCTATCAATATTGTATTGGTTGGCCGATTGCCCTCAAATATTTTAAATGGCAACAACTTTTGAATTTTAGCTTCATTCATACCTTTCTCTTCGAGTTCGCTTCGTACCTCTGTCGCCGTTTTTCCGTTCATCAACGCTTCGGTCTGTGCAAAAAAGTTGGCCATTAATTTATGATGATGATCTAAATCGCCATGTAACGAACTCTTGAACCCTATAAAATCTACAGGAATTAGTTTAGTCCCTTGATGTATTAACTGAAAGAAAGCGTGCTGAGAATTGGTGCCGGGCTCTCCCCATATAATTGTTCCTGTTTGGTAATTCACTCGGTCTCCATTTCGATCGACACTTTTACCGTTACTCTCCATTATACCCTGCTGTAGATACGCCGAAAATCGGCTCAAATACTGGGTGTAGGGAATAATCGCCTCCGTTTCGGCACCATAAAAATTATTGTACCACACGCTCAAAAGTGCAAGCATTACAGGTATATTGTCAGCAAATTCGGCAGACTTGAAATGTTGGTCCATAGCCCGGGCCCCATCCAGCAAGGCATCGAAGTTTTCAAACCCGACTGCTAGAGCTATCGAGAGCCCTACGGCACTCCATAATGAAAACCTTCCCCCGACCCAGTCCCACATAGGAAAAACATTTTCCGCCGAAATACCAAAATCGGATATGGCCTGTGTATTTGTCGAAACTGCCGCAAAGTGCAAAGCGATATCCTTTTGCGTGGCATGCTTCAAAAACCATTTTTTTATAGTGGTCGCATTACTTAAAGTTTCTTGGGTGGTAAAGGTTTTAGACACCACCACGAAAAGAGTAGTCTCAGGATTAAGTTCCTTTAGTATCTCATGAACATGGTCGCCATCGACATTACTGACAAAATGGGCCTTTAGCCGATTCTTATAGAATTTCAGAGCCTCAGTGACCATTGCCGGACCTAAATCAGAGCCCCCAATACCAATATTGACCACATCGGTAAAGGCCTTTCCCGTAAATCCTTTCTTATTTCCGGAAATAACGGAATCGCAAAACTTCTTCATATGCGCCTTAACTTCATACACCTCTGGCACTACATTTTTCCCATCGACCCGAATTACGTCATCTTCTTTAGCCCGCAAGGCCGTATGGAGTACTGCCCTCCCTTCAGTCTGATTAATAAGATCGCCGTCGAACTGTTTTTGAATTGCATCACCCAACCCTACCTCATTGGCTAGTTCTAAGAGCAACTGAAGGGTCTTTTCAGATATTCGGTTCTTTGAAAAATCAACCAAAAAATCGTTCCATTGTAAGGAAAATTTATTAGCTCGGTCACCGTCCGACTTAAAAAGATCTTTTAAATGGGCATTTTTATTTTCTTCGAAGTGTTGGCTCAGTTTTTTCCAAGCCTGGGTAGTTGTGGGGTTTGTATGTTGCAATGCCATTTTGATTATTTATAGCGATTCGACTAATTGAATGGCGAATTTAAACCATAAACGGTCTAATAGCAAGCTGCATTAAAAAATGAAGGTTAAGAAATTCAATTTGGGCCACCACCATAATTATCCCTTTCTAGAAAGTAGAATTGCCCCCAAACGAACAAGTATTCACTTGTTCAAAGAAACCATATCCTCCGAAGGAAAGTCTTCTTCTACAGGCATTTCAGGATACAGTATGCAGTCAAGCTGATCCTTTTTTGGTGTGATATACTCAAAATAGGCGGGTTGAAGGCTTTCGGCCAAGGGTTCGGCCTTCGGTAATTCTTCACGAAGAGGGTCTACTTGTCTACCATTCTTCCAAAACCGATAACATACATGAGGGCCACTTGTATTACCAGTCATCCCTATCCAACCGATGATATCGCCTTGCCGGACGTAATCTCCCCTCTTTACGTTCTGCTTTTTCATATGCAGATATTGGGTCGAGTAGGTACCATTATGTCGTATTTTAACATATTTTCCGTTTCCTCCACGCCGTGTAGATTCGGTAACCGTTCCGTCTGCAGTAGCCATAATGGGGGTGCCCAAAGGAGCGGCATAGTCGGTTCCCTTATGTGGTCTAACTTTATTGCCGTAATATCGAATTCTTCTTTTCAAATTGTATCGGGATGAAATACGGCTAAATTGAACCGGGGCCCTTAAAAAGGTCCTCCTTAGATTATTGGCTTCCTCATCGAAATAATCTACGATACTTTTAAGGGAATCGTTTTCATATGCAAAGGCATAAATGGGTCGTCCTTCGTGTTCGAAATAGGCCGCCTCTATAGGTCCTGCACCCGCGTATATCGAATCGTTGATATATTTTTCTTTGTAGATAACCTTGAACTTGTCACCTTTTTGCAATCTAAAGAAATCAATCGTCCAAGCATAAATTTCCGATAGGTTATTCGTTACGTTATAGTCTATACCTTGGTCTAAAATAGCCTCGGAAAGTGAAGTTTCTATAACCCCCGAAGCCTCGCGCTCCTTATATTTGACTTCTTTCTTCTCTTTATAGGCCACCACACTGTCCCTCAAATCAACAACCGTATAATTGATAGGGTCATTTTCATAAATAAAAACTTGTGCCGTTTCCGTAGTATCTTTTGATTTTAAAATCAGATACGGTTTTCCAACACGTATTCTCCGTACATCAAAAGTATCTCTGAACTCTTCAGTTATCTTTGCAATTTTAGGATATTCCACCTTGTGCTGTAACATTAATTCACCAAAACTGTCTCCCCGTTTAACAGTATCCTGTTTGACTGTAAACTCGTCGAGATTAAAACCAAATTGTTTTACGATAGGCTTTTTTATGGGCACAATTGACGCAATCTTCTTTTTGGAGAGTTCCTGATTCACGGTTTTTCCGTCTTTGCAGGAAAGTGAAAGAAATAGCATTAAAATTAGGCCCCAGTATTTTTGCATTTTAATCTCCTGTTGTTTTGTCGGGGTTAAAGATATGGTCTACCCATTGCTTTCCCCAATTATTTAACTCTTGTTTCGAATAAATTTCCGGAAAAAAAACGATTTTCTGAAAACTTGGCGGCAAATATTCTTTCCAATTAGTACCCCCGGTTGCCTCTACTTGATCTTTATCCTTTCCAAGATAACGATGTGCAGAGCCCATATGCATCAAAGGCCAGTTCACGTTTGCGTTTATGTCTAACTTCTTTAACGCACCGATCAGCTCTTTATTATTTTTTTTATGTGCTTCTAAGCGTAGATATTTATGGTAAATCGTATTATTTTGAACCTGCTTCGCAATACGTATTAAACGAGGGGTATACCGATATTCAAATTGCTTTAAGGTCAATGTTTTTTCACCGGTAGATAAGTCGGTAGCGCCCTTTTTCCAGTAGATATTCTCGTAGAGTTCTTCAATACTGTTTTTCGATGAATAATGATGCCTTTCACTTTCGTGCACCAAGTTTTCCAATGGTGTAGCGTAAAGTTCTATCATTCTAAACTGTGCAGACTGAAATCCGCTTGCAGGAAGTAAGGCCATCCTATATTGTAAAAATTGTTCCTTCTCCATGCCTTTGATCATGATACTGAAAGATGAGATCAAAGCCTTATAGTAACTGTTGATCCGTCTGGTTTTCTCAATAAAGAAATCAAGGTTTTGTGATTTATCGTCAACCAATTGCTTTTGCTCATGGAGTATGAGCTTAAAATATAGCTCGGTGATCTGATGGTACATGATAAAAATTTCCTCATCGGGAAAGTATGTACGTGGCACTTGAAGGCTCAGCAAGGTATCAAGGTGTATGTAATCCCAGTAGGTAAGATATCTCTGGTACAGCAAACCATCTAAATAAGAGCTCAGATCTTGGCCTGAGTCTTTATATTTCTCTTCAAGCCTGGATATTTGGGAATCAATACGCTCTTTGTCGTTCATTCTAGACCTAGTCCATTATAATTTTAAATTGATGCTTCAAACCGTTGTAACCATCCAGGTCGGCCTTGATCGATCCGACCGCTAAATCGGCCTGAATACGTACGGGGATTTTATTGTCGTCGGCAGACACCCAAAGGGAAAGGCTCTCTTGCTCTTTAAAAACCCGGCCCGATTGCACGTAAGGCCTAAATTTATAACATTCTACTTTACCAAACTTCGTTTTCAAAATTTCAGTGCCCAAATATTTTAGCTTAAAATTGAAAATACCATCATCATCGTACAACATCTTAAGTGTAATCGCCTCCCCTTTGATCAAATCATCAGGGTCGTAATTATTTCTTAGATAATAGAACGCGGATAATAAGTCTTGAATACTATCCTGTAGTTCGAAATTATACTTCTTATTGTGTTTTTTATCATTTAAAATCGCCTCATCTTTTTTATGATCAAAACGAATGTCATAATCTTTGGTATAGCCACCTTCGTTAATCTTCCGAATGAATTTATAGGGCTTGCCATCTTCCATTCCGAAATAGCTTTCATAGGTGTCATCTACCTTAAAAAAAACACTTGCGAAACCTGTTGTGCGCCCTTTGCCAACCACATGATACACAGGTACGCCATCTATACTGGCCGATTTTACATGTAAAGTAGCATAGCTAGCGTTTAAAATTCCATAATGCATACGGAATTTTAGCCATTCGCCAGGCTCAAAGGCCGAATCACCTCCTTGCGCTAACGAGGAAAAGAGAGATAGTAATAATAATAGCGTTACGACTTTTTTCATAGCGATACGTTAGAGCAAAATTACAAAATGCCTGTCTAAACATGATTTAAAGTACATTACTTAAACAAAATTTATTCCAAAGTATTGTATGCCTATGACATACCTATAAAAGAGGGCAAATAAAAAAAAGCCTTGACAATGTTGTCAAGGCTTTTCCTAAATAACCAACCAAACTTTAAATTATGAAAAACCAATACTTAAAGTTGTAAGGGAACCACCCCTTACACCAACAAATTTAAACCATACTTTTTCATAGCAAACGGTTTTAACTTACTTTAACTATTACATTAACAGTTCTTTTTACTTACAAGAAAAAAATTGGCAATTTGTTAAGAGAAAACGGTAGAACCGACTAGATGAACCTTATTTCAGAGGCAGATCGTCAATCCAATTTCATTTTTTTCATGAAGCGTTCCTAGTGATTACAGTTCCCATTCAATAGATTCAAACAAAGCCTTAAAATTTCACTTCCCGAATAATTTCAATAAACATATTTAGTTGTATAAAATGGTTTCGCCCTAAGATAAGACACCCGACAGCACCATTTCGCCTTGTTCATCTTTTGATTCCTGAATTTAAAATAGTATTGGGAACCACATTGGGTATTGATAATGAGCAATTATCTAAATTCGACATGATATCCATTAGCTTTTGAACGTCATAAAAAAGAAGGAGTTATTTCTTGAATTTAAATTTTATTCTTGGATCTTGCTGTGTAGTGAATTCTCCAAAAGAATGAAACGAATGGTCTAGCGTTTTACTATATGGCCCAAAGAATGGCCGTTATGTCTCTTCATTCATTGAACATCAGTATTACAAATATTCGGAAAAAGGAAAACTGGTTCTTTTCTATCAAAACCAGTATCCGAGGCTAAAAAAGAAATTACTGGACTTGCCTTCTGGAGACCACGTATAATGCACTTGTAAAGGACCCAAAAATGATTCCCATCCATAACCGACACCATACCCTGAAAAATCAGGGCTCGTAAACCAATCCCCCGTTCTAAAAAGGTCATCGTCGACATTGGCATAGTTCGCCGAAAACATAAAATGATTTTTAGGTATAAATTCAAAATCCAACCTACCATAGGCTTTGACGAAACTATTTCCTGGCAAGCTTAAAAAATCATATCCTAAAAATGGGGTAAAATTATTTATCAAGTCGGCACCAAGGCCTCCCAATACAAAATCGAAGGAAGTCACATTCGAGGTGCCCAGTTTAAAGCCTCCTTCCGTCTCAATATTCATTGATAAATTCGAAAACAAAGGAAAAGCTGTGCCCATTCGGGCTTTCGCAATAGAAAATTCCTTGAAATTATCGTTAAAGTCAGATGACAGCACATAAAAATGAAAATCCCCATCAAAAAATAAGCCTTTGGAAGGAAAATATCGGTCGTCGTACGTATCCAATGTAAGTTGCCCAAAAGCACTATAAAAATTGCTTTTCTCAAAAAGGGTTCGGTCATCCTCGATGGTGAGGCCTAGAAAATCGTCTTCGCCGTTTTGCCTTAGCGTCTTTGTACTGTACTTTAAAAATTTGTATTCTATACCCATTCTATATGCAAACTCTTCACGTAATACAGTCTGTACGTACATTTGATTCGTAAAGTCCTTCACATCGAGATTTATCGTATTGATATTTGCGCCAAAAGGTATTTCAAAATTACTCCGTATCAAGTCAAAGTTGATATCTTTTCCAAACTCATTAAAACGTGAGCTGATACCGAAGCTCCAGTAGGACCCTTTATCCACATAATATTGAAAGTTATAACGAATGTTGTCGCCAATGATAAAATCAAAGGATGTAACATCATCGCGCATAAGAAAGTTCTTCTGGGTCAAATTGATGATTCCCGCAGTTTTGTAAAGATTATCATAATGAGCGCCTAAACGGATGAAAGTCTTATTCTGGTTTTCTATCAGCTTCAAGGTCAACTCTTCCTCATTGTTTCTGGTAGACAACCTATATCGTATCGTCTGAAAATTGCCGGTGGCGGATAGATTGCTGATTCCCTGTTGCAGCTTACCAAATGTGGTCGGTTCGTCGAGTTCAAACCTCAACTTACCCTTGACATAGCCACGGGTATAATTTTCCGCATCTGTAATCACCATTTTGTTTATGGTAAGCGAATCTTGAGTCTGTACCTTTCGAATCGATTTACTCCTTTTAAGTTCACTATGTGGTGCAAGCCGCTCTAGCTCTTCATATTTTTGCATCGCAGCATTTTCCCCACTCGCAATAATGGCCTCATAAAGATTAAAATCAATGACACTGTACTCGCTCATATCGGGTTTTATATAGATATCGGTACGCTCAGACTTCCTTTCCATATCCAATGCGGTTCTATAATTATTTATTTGAAGTAAGATTTCCGTCGCCGATGATAGGGCCTCTCGGTCTCTTAAGCCGTGCTGAACATCGACGCCGATAATGACATCGGCACCCATCGCCCGTACCTCTTCAACGGGATAATTGTTTACCACCCCACCATCAATAAGTACTCGACCATCAACAATGGCAGGATCAAATAGAGAAGGCAATGCCCCACTGGCCATGACCGCTTCTGGCAGGTACCCTTTATCAAGTAATACTTCTGCACCCGATTCGATATCCGTGGCAATGCATAGAAAAGGAATGGGCAAATTCTTAAAGTCTTTTACATCTCTAACCGGGTATAATAAACGAACGAGTTCATTATATACATTCTGTCCTCCAGAATACGCTTGAGGTACTGAAACCTGGAATTTCTTGAACGGCAGGGTTATGGCATAGCGCTCAGAATTTTCCTTTTCATAAAAGGTTTTTGCTCCTCTTGGAAGTGTATCTTCAATCAAGTCTGTAAAGTCGGTATTCTTAAAAATGGAATCAAGCTCAAATGCGGAAAAGCCAGAAGCATAGAGTGCACCTACAATGGCTCCCATACTTGTACCACCTATATAATCGATTTCGATACCGGCTTTCTCGATGACTTTCAAAGCACCTATATGAGCCATACCCTTTGCTCCTCCTCCGCTTAGGACCAAACCTACCTTGAGGTCCTTATTTTCCAGACCTTGGTTTTGTGCCATCGAGAAGGCTCCCACAAATAAAAATAACAAGATAACGACCAGTTTTTGCATCCTCTTTGCCAATTAGCTTACCTGTCGACTTCTGTCAAGGTCTTTATTCTTCGTTTCTTCATCTTTCGTCGCATTTGGGATTCCAATTACTTTCTCAATTCCTTTTAACCGACCAAATCATACAAAAATCAATTCAAACTGGATCATCGCGTGATAATTAGAGGTCAGTGAAATGTCTCATAAATTTTCTTGGCCTTTGAAATACCGATGGCCTTCGCCAAGGTTTCAATGGACGCCTCCTTAATTCTTTTTACCGATTTAAAACTTTTTAGAAGCTCTTCAGCGGTCTTATCTCCTATACCTTCAATACTTTGCAGCTCGGAGTTTATTGCAGCCTTACTCCTTTTATTACGATGGAACGTAATTCCAAAGCGATGGGCCTCATTGCGTAGCTGCTGTATAATTTTAAGGCTTTCGGACTTCTTGTCAAGGTACAATGGTATTGGATCTTCCGGAAAATAAATCTCCTCCAACCGTTTGGCAATACCAATGATTGCAATTTTACGACGAAGACCTAGAATATCGAGGCTCTTCAGCGCAGAAGACAACTGACCCTTGCCGCCGTCGATGACAATCAATTGGGGTAACGGCTCCCCTTCGGCCACAAGTCGCTTATACCGTCGAAATACGACCTCTTCCATTGATGCGAAATCGTCAGGGCCATCAACCGTTTTAATATTAAAATGACGATATTCTTTTTTAGCGGGTTTGCCATTTTTGAACACGACACAGGCCGCTACTGGATTGCTCCCCTGAATATTACTATTGTCGAAGCATTCGATATGGCGAGGTTCTTCTTGCAATCTTAAGTCCTTCTTCATTTGTGCCATAATACGGTTAGTATGTCGGTCAGGGTCAATAATTTTTATTTGTTTAAACCGTTCTTGTCGGTAGAATTTTGCATTTCGTTCCGATAAGTCGAGAATCTTTCTTTTATCTCCTAATTTCGGTACCGTTATCTTTAAATCTGGGAAAATCGCAATCTCAAAAGGCAAGTATAATTCTCTGGATTGTGAATTGAACCGTTCCCGTATTTCCAAAATGGCCAAAGACAAAAGGTGTTGATCCGTTTCATCTAGCTTCTTTTTTATTTCAAGCGTATGTGATCGAACAATAGATCCGTGCGACAACTGCAAAAAATTCACATAAGCATGGGACTCATCAGAAACTATGGTAAATACATCAACATTATTAATCTTAGGATTGACAATAGTAGATTTCGCTTGATAGTTTTCTAAAACTTCAATTTTTTCCTTCATTCGTTGAGCTTCCTCAAATTGCATTTGGGAGGCCAAATATTTCATTTGCGCCTTAAAATAATGCAATGAAGATTTGAAGTTGCCCTTGATGATTTGACGAATATCTTCGATTTGCGCATGATAATTTTCCGCGGTCTGCATTCCTTCACAGGGGGCCCTACAATTCCCTAAATGATATTCAAGGCAAACCTTATACTTTTCAGCATCTATTTTGTCTTGAGATAGGTCATAATTGCAAGTTCGCAACGGATATACACTTTTGATCAAATCCAGTAAGGTTCTGACCGTTTTCATACTTGTGTAGGGGCCGTAGTATTCAGAACCATCCTTGACTAATTTTCGAGTAGGGAAAATTCTGGGGAAACGTTCGTTTTTTATACAAATCCATGGATAGGACTTATCGTCTTTTAGCAACACGTTGTACCTAGGTCGATACTTTTTGATCAGGTTATTTTCCAATAGAAGGGCATCCGACTCCGTTGGAACAACAATGTGTTTGATTCGGCTTATCTTTTTTACCATGACACGGGTTTTGCCATGTTCATGTTTTTTGTTAAAATAAGAGGCTACACGTTTCTTTAAATCTTTTGCCTTGCCTACGTATAGCATTTTGTCATCAGAATCATAGAATTGGTACACCCCAGGATTACTGGGCAACGTACTCAACTGTAATTCAACGGGAATGTGGGACATTCAGTAGGACATTAATCAAATTAGACCTCGGCGGCAATTCTTTTGATAAGTTAAATTACTATGTTTTACTAAAAGGCAATGGGCTTTTATTTTATTTTTAACGTTGCAAGGCGAATAGTCTCTTTTTCCCAGAGACGAGAGCCTAAATAACCTAACGCGCTTTAAATGCTGTATTGGTTTGTACTACTTTATGGTCGGTATCAAGTACTTATTGCACCTATGTACAATCGTTAAATTTGTGATATACATCTTATATATTGTTAAAAAAAGACTAAAAGATGCAGTTCGTCGATAAAAAGTTGTTTTTTAAAGTTTAATTAATGTTTTTTTAATTATTTTTAAAAGGTCAAAATCATTTACCACATGGATAAATACATAATTACCTTAGGTTTGTACCTGATCTTGATGATTTCTTTCAAGATATATTATACCGTCTACGCTAAAGATTAGACGAGCCTTGGCCTTTTTCTTATCGGTGTTTGATCAATGAATCCATGCTAAAAAAAGATTTAAGATCGCACTATAAACTTCGTAGAGCTTCCATCTCCGATATCGCACTCCTGAGTTCAAGCTTGAGCATCGCAAAGGCCTCTTTAAAACTTCCCATATGGTCACACCAATATTATCATTTGTTTCTTACTATTTCAGAGCAAAAGGAAATAAATACTTCCTTCATCCTATCCATCCTACAGGGGAAAAACAAAAATATTGTAGTTCCTAAGGTCGTTGGCAAAGGGATTCTAAAGCACTATTTGCTCACCAACTCGACCATATTGCAAAAAAATCGATGGAATGTTCCCGAGCCTGTGAAAGGTTGCGAAGTAGCTTTGAGTAAAATCGACATCGTCTTCGTACCTCTTATCGCCTTTGACCGTTTAGGAAATCGCGTGGGATATGGCAAAGGATTCTATGACCGGTTCTTAAGTGAATGTCGTGCAGATGTAAAGAAAATAGGTCTTTCTCTCTTCGAAGCGGAAGAAGCTATTACCGATGTCAGCGAGAACGATATTCCGTTGGATTATTGTATCACCCCCAATAACATTTACTCTTTCTGATTGGTCTGATACTCCTCTTCAATAGCATGGTCTTCCTTTTTACCGAATGCCTTTTTATTAAAAACGATTAAGATTCCAACTCCAGTACTTATCGCCATATCGGCGATATTAAAAACAGGTTCGAAAAATCTAAAGGTAGAGCCTCCAAGATAGGGGACCCAATCGGGCCATCTCGTATCTATAATAGGAAAGTAAAGCATATCTACTACTTTTCCATGAAAAAAACCTCCGTAAGGCTCTGATGAAAATGCGGTGGCCACCTCTTGATAGCTATCACTGAAAATGACACCATAGAAAACCGAATCAATAATATTTCCAACAGCACCGGCAAAGATTAGGGAAACTGCCAAGATCAAAGTTCTAGTAGAATTCTTCTTTATGGTATCGTAGAGCCAATATCCGATCCCTCCAACGGCAAAAAGCCTAAAAACTGTGAGAATCAGTTTACCGACGGGCTCTGATATGGGTAAAAAATCACTAAGTTTTGCACCCCAAGCGGCACCTGAATTTTCAATAAAAAGTATTTTAAACCAACTCAAAACATCAATGGAGTCTCCAAGGACAAAATGGGTCTTTATGTAAATCTTACTTAGTTGATCTACTAATAAAACCACCACGATAATCAACAATGATTTCTTTAAGGTCATGTTTTTACTACTGTTTTGAATGGGCAAAAATAGGTATATTATTCGGTTTTCCTTAGGAAGATATTGCCCGTAACGGTGTTGAGCAAAAAGTGGTCATCCCCTGCTTGAATATCATCTTTGAAAATCTTTCCGTATTTATTGATCGACCTGATTTTAGCTTTTGAAGTGTGCACAAAAATATTTCCGCTCTGGGTTTGAACGCTTGCCGATTCCGAAACCTCATATAAAATACACTGACCATCATTCAAGGATACCGAAAGATCACTATAGATACCTTGAACCTTAACATTACAACTTTGGCCATAAATCACGACATCTTTATATCGAGGTAATACCATTCGAACTTGAATGGATATCACCTTATGAGCGGACAGTTTATCGTTCGGGTTACTGAAATTGGGTTGAAAGTCACTGCCGACAAAGATCGTATGACCTTCTTCCGTCACCCTCAGGAGCAAATCTTTTCTATATTCGCCATCTATAGTGGCCTCAATGATCATTTCGTCGCCCGCACTTGTTTCTACCGAAAGTTCGAAAAATTGCGCTGCGTCGATATTTACTGCGCTGATTTCTGGATTGACATAGGTTTTTTCAATTATCTTTTGCGATACCAAAAGATGGAACGGAAAAAAAATAAAGAGAAAAAAAAGTGGCCTAGTATTCATACAATACGACCCACATGGTGCTAAAAACCATGTGGGCCTATTTACCATGTGACAGCTTACGAAAATTATTTCTGCATGTTCTTGGCCTCTATGCTCAATGTGGCATGGGGCACCAATTTTAAGCGCTCTTTATTTATGAGCTTTCCTGTTACCCGACAAATACCATACGTTTTGTTCTCTATTCGCAAGAGGGCATTTTTTAAATCTCTAATAAACTTCTCTTGCCGTATCGCCAATTGGGTATTGGCCTCTTTACTCATCGTTTCGGACCCCTCTTCAAAAGCCTTGAAGGTAGGTGATGTGTCGTCGGTACCGTTATTGCCATCATTCATATAAGAGCTGCGCAATAGGTCTAGATGACTTTTAGCCTTTTCAATTTTCTCTTCAATCAATGCTTTGAATTCTGCCAAATCTTTATCCGAATATCTAACTTTTAAATCTTCTGCCATTCTAGTAATGTTTTTCAATAAATAATTTTGTGTTCACTTCGTCAAAGGTAACTTCGGTTCCCTTCTCCATTTTTTCTTCAAATGCCAATTCGGCCGTTAAAGTTTCGGTTTTGATATAATCAAGATTACTTTGTACCGCCCTTTCGACCAGACCATCCTTTAAAATTCTAATGTCTATTCTGTCGGTAACCTCCAAACCTGAATCTTTTCGGATGTTTTGAATGCGGTTTACCAATTCACGCGCTATACCTTCCTTTCTAAGCTCTTCATTGATCGTGACATCAAGGGCAACGGTCAAAGAACCGGCACTTGCTACCAGCCATCCCTCAATATCTTGAGAAGATATCTCTACGTCTTGTAACTGTAATGTAATGATTTTATTTTCAATGTCAAGAGATATTTCGCCCTCTTGTTCGATTTTTTGGATATCTTCCTGACCAAGATTACTTATCGCTTGGGCGATATTTTTCATGTCTTTACCAAATTTTGGTCCTAAAACCTTAAAATTCGGTTTAATCTTCTTAACCAATATATCGGCAGCATCCTGTAGCAAATCTATCTCCTTTACATTTACTTCCGACATAATTAAATCGGCTACTGCCTCTATTTCCATTTTTTGGTTCTCGTCCTTGACCGGAATCATTATTTTTTGCAGAGGTTGGCGCACCTTTATTTTCTCTTTCTGACGAATTGAAAGTACCAGTGAAGAAATAATTTGTGCTTTTTTCATTTTGCTTTCCAGCTCTTTATCGACCATATTGGCATCATACTTCGGAAAGTTGGCCAGATGCACGCTTTCAAAAGACTCCTTCTTTGTAGTATCGGTCAAATCTTTGTAAAGCCTATCCATAAAGAAAGGGGCCACTGGTGCAGATAGTTTGGCTACAGTTTCCAAGCATGAATATAAAGTCTGGTACGCCGATATCTTATCCTTTTGGTAATCTCCTTTCCAAAAACGTCTTCTACAGAGTCTAACGTACCAATTACTAAGGTTCTCTTGAACATAATCTGAAATAGCACGAGTCGCCCTAGTAGGCTCATAATCTTCGTAAGCCTTATCCACAATTTTGATCAATGAATGCAATTCTGAGAGAATCCATCGGTCAATCTCAGGACGTTCGTTAAGGGGAATCTCCGCCTCTTCGTATTTGAAATCGTCGATATTGGCATACAGCGCCAAAAAAGAATACGTATTGTACAACGTACCGAAAAACTTTCGTTTCACCTCTACAATACCTTCAATGTCGAACTTCAGATTATCCCAGGGGTTAGCGTTAGAGATCATGTACCACCTTGTTGCATCGGCTCCATGGTCGGTCATCGTATCAAAAGGGTCTATGGCGTTACCCAACCGTTTCGACATTTTTTTCCCATCTTTATCTAAAACCAATCCATTAGAGACTACATTTTTATAAGCAATGGAATCGAATACCATGGTCGCTATAGCATGCAGCGTATAAAACCACCCCCTGGTCTGATCCACACCTTCCGCAATAAAATCCGCCGGAAAAGTTTCACGATTCTCAATAAGTTCTTTGTTCTCAAAAGGATAATGCCATTGCGCATAAGGCATAGACCCGCTATCGAACCATACGTCAATCAGATCGTTCTCACGCTTCATGGGCTTTCCGGAAGGAGAGACGAGCGTAACCTTATCCACAATATTCTTGTGCAAATCGATTTTATCGTAATTCGATTCAGATAGGTCTCCTATTACAAAATCCTCAAAAATATCTTGCTCCATGATGCCTGCTGAAACAGCCTTACCCATTTCGGCTTTCAATTCTGCCATAGAACCTATGATAATTTCTTCCTTGCCATCATCGGTTCTCCAAATAGGTAATGGAATACCCCAATAGCGTGAACGCGATAGGTTCCAATCATTGGCATTTGCCAACCAATTCCCAAAGCGGCCATCTCCGGTAGACTTAGGCTTCCAATTAATGGTCTGGTTCAATTCGAACATCCTGTCCTTTACCTCGGTTATTTTAATAAACCAAGAGTCTAATGGATAGTATAAGATCGGCTTATCGGTACGCCAACAATTCGGGTAACTGTGTACATATTTTTCAACCTTGAACGCCTTATTCTCTTCCTTTAATTTGATCGCAATTTCAACATCTACCGACCTTTCGGGAATCTGACCCAATTCGTAGTATTCGTTCTTCACATATTTGCCGGCAAGTTCTCCCATTTCAGGCCTGAATTTTCCTTGAAGGTCGACCAAGGGAACAGGATTGTTATTGTCGTCCAAAACCAGCAAAGGAGGCACCTCAGGGTCTGCCTGTTTTGCGACCGTGGCATCATCTGCACCAAAGGTGGGCGCGGTGTGAACGATTCCGGTACCGTCTTCTGTGGTCACGAAATCCCCGGATATTACACGAAAGGCATTTTCAGGATGCTGGTAGGGAAGTGCATAGTCGAGCAACTGTTCGTACTTGATTCCGACCAAATCTACCCCCTTAAACTCCTTGACAATAAAAAATGGTATTTTCTTGTCTCCCGCAGCATAGTCCAATAATTCCGGCTTTTTAGCTACCTCAACGTATTTATTATCGAACTGCTTTGCAATTAAGTTTTTGGCCAAGATGACGTTCATCGGTTTAAACGTATACTGATTGTAGGTCTCCACCAGCACATAATCTATATTGGCCCCTACCGTTAGCGCAGTATTCGACGGTAATGTCCACGGTGTGGTTGTCCATGCTAATAAATGAACATCGCCCTCATTCTTTAGAAAATCAGGGAGCGTAGCTTCCAAGGCCTTAAATTGGGCGACCACTGTAGTATCTGTAACGTCTTGGTATGTTCCCGGTTGGTTCAGCTCATGGGAGCTCAAGCCGGTACCGGCCTTTGGAGAATAGGGCTGAATCGTATACCCTTTGTAAATAAGGCCTTTATCGTAAATCTGTTTCAAAAGCCACCAAACCGACTCCATATATTTTGGTTTATAGGTAATATATGGATCGTTCATATCTACCCAATAACCAATTTGCTCGGTCATACGGTTCCAAACATCTGTATAGCGCATGACCGCTTTTTTACACGCTGCATTATATTCCTCAACCGATATTTTGACCCCGATATCTTCTTTCGTAATTCCCAAATCTTTTTCGACGCCTAGCTCTATGGGTAATCCGTGAGTATCCCAGCCCGCCTTGCGTTTTACTTGAAACCCTTTCATAGTTTTATAGCGAGGGAAAATATCCTTTATGGTTCGGGCCATTACATGGTGTATTCCGGGCATTCCGTTTGCAGATGGCGGACCCTCATAAAATACATAACTTGGCTTACCCTCTCTTGTAGAAATGCTTTTCTCAAAAATTCCGTTCTCCTTCCAGTAGGCAAGAATTTCTTCCGCGACTTTAGGCAAATCCATTCCACTGTATTCCGCAAACTTCATGCTAGGTATTTCTTGTATTAAAGGCTGCAAAATTAATCAATTTTGATTGAATTAAATCGTTTTAACACCATTGAAATCTATAAGATTAGTGGTTGGAACAACTAAATACGAAATGATTACGTATATCTTTTCGATAACAATAAAACAAACTCTAAAACGTAAAGCATGAAAAAATTAATTCTTGGTTCGCTTTTGGCACTAGCCGTAAGTGCGTCAATTGTATCTTGTAGGGATGCCGAAAACCAAAGTAAAGAGACTATGAACGATGTGGAGGATGCCATGGATGATGTGGGGGAAGATTTAGAAGAGGCAGGGGAAAACATTAGAGAAGGAGCAAAAAAAGTGGGGGAAGACCTAAAAAAAGGGGCTGAAGATGCAGCCGATAAGGTAAAGGATGCCGCTGACAAGACCGCCGATAAAATCGAAAAGGCGGTCGATGACGATAATTAAGATTTGAATTCTTGGTATAGAGCCCCTGACAAATGATGCCAGGGGCTTTTTTTGTTTGGTCAGATGGTCGTTTATCGGAGAAAATGAGCCTGTCATATTTTTCACAACATTTTGCCATCGGTTCACAACATTAATTTAACCACTTCAAAATATCAGCGTAGTTTTACCCTGTGTTTAAGTCATAGTGTTGACCCCAAATCGCCCTTAACTTAACCGAAACAAGTTATGAAATCCCAAATCAGCACTTAACCTACGAAAAGCTAGTTAAAACAAAAAGGTCCCCAATTCACCTAACCTACTTTGAAAAATAACCCTCTGTTGAAGAGGGTTTTTTTATAAGTCTTGACCCGGTCAAACCACTTAAAAGCGATAACCTAGCCCAAGAATCAAATTGGTTCCTGGGTCCACAATCCCAGAAGAGTATCCCCGGTATCTTCGATTCGTGATATTTTCTACGCTCAGTGATGCTTTTAACATATTTGAAATCGAATATTGCGAACGAAAATTAAGCGTGTGCCAAGATGGTGAAAAGGGTCTTCCATTAGAATCAAGGACGTAGATATATGCTTTGCTTCGTTCGGAAGCGGCCAAATCGGCATAGGGTATTTTTCCGTTATAGTTCAAATACAAGTCGGTCTTAAGCCACTGCGTCTTCCATATCACATGAAAGTCGCCGAAGGTAGGAGCCACATGCCTTCCTGGAGAATCTGAACCATCTTCTTCCTCTTCTATGCCTTCGGTCAACGTTAGGTTGGATATAATCGAAAGGTTGTCAGTCAAGAAAGCTTCAAGGCCGAACTCAAATCCGTATACATATGCTTTCGCCGCGTTCTGAATCGCCTGTACATCACTTAATTGGCCTTGGTAATCGATTTGGGACGCTCCATTGAACAAAAAGCTTCGACGTACGAGGGCATCTACTAGATAGGTATAGAAAGTAGCCCCCTTCAGTACGATTCTATCACTGAAATTCTTTTGAAGACTTAGTTCTATATTATAGGCATATTCCGGTTCTAGATCGGGATTGGGCACTACTACCGAACCAGGCTCCGAATCAAAAACTTTCCCCACATCATCAATATTCGGTGCGCGAAAGCCCGTTGAACCATTCAATGTTACCTGTAAATGGGGCTTTGGAAACCAGCTAAAACCAAGACTTCCTGTCAGAGCACCATTGTTCAAATCGGCATTGCTAAAAGGAAAGTCATAGAACGAATGGTCGAACACAGCATCAATCCAAACATGGCTGTATCGCAACCCTGAGAGAATGGTAAAACTAGGTTTGGCCTGATACTCCCCGCTGATATACCCCGCCAAAGTTTGCCAAGTCGAACCATCGGGATAGCGGGAAGCATAAGTACTTATCATATTTGTCTCCACATTTCTTCTGCTACCTTTCGAGCTTATATTGTTCCACACATATTCACCTCCATAATATAACCTAAGATTTCCTATTTTTTTATTTTCAAAATCTATATTCAAGGAAAGGGCATTTACTTTCTCCTCGGTTTTAAATCGATCGGGTTCATTAAAAACCCTGTCGTTTCTACTTTCCTCGAAATGCTGGAAGGCCGTAGTTATCTTAAGGCCATCGTAAAAGATACCCTTGCCCCGCTTATTAAATTGAAGGTTGCCCATAAACCACTTCTGGGGACCATAGTACCACTCCGCGGAACGTAGGCCTGTTCCCTCCTTATTGGGCCGAATCAGCCGATCATAGCGCGAATAATCCGAAGTTTCCGAATAGTGCATCCCTAAATCATATTTGACCGTATTATTGGGCCGAAAAGAAATTTTTTGCATCAAATTGATCTGATCATAACCTGTTGGTTTCTGCTTCCTCGGTTGTTCATTGGGTACCAATATATCCTGACCATTCTCCCGCACGACATACGTATTGCGTAAATAAGAATCGGAACCATATTTTCCCATAATGAGATCTCCGAAATCGTTATAGGAAACGCTTGTTAAAAAGGCCCATTTATTAAGACCCAAATTCAAATCAAAGTGTACCGTATTCTCCATATTTGCAGAGGAAAATCGATAACTGGTTTCCCCGGAAACAGAGAGGCTATCGGAATTTGAAAATGCCGCTTTTTTTGTATAAAAGTTCATGACACCCCCAATCGCATCACTCCCATATATAACCGACCCTGGACCAAAAATTATTTCGGTGTTCTTTATAGTATACGGGTCAATAGAAATTACGTTTTGAAGATTACCTCCTCTAAAAATAGCATTATTCATTCGCACACCATCTACCGACAGCAACAACCTATTTGTAGCAAAGCCCCTTATCATTGGGCTACCACCCCCCAATTGACTTTTTTGCACAAAGACTTTACCTGAACTTTCCAATAAATCTGCAGAAGTCCGAGGGTTGGTAAACGCTATTTGTCTTGCGCTAATCATTGCAATTTTCTGAGGAACATCTTTTTTCTGTTGTTCCCATTTTGAAACCGACATTACTACTTCTTCAAGTTGTTCTGCACTGAGCGCCATATATAGATGCCCACCACGTCGCATAATCTGGGCAGGGGTACTTTTTCTAATCTGATACCCTAAATGCTTAAAGGTAATACGGTCGTTACGCGAAAAAATCGAAAGATTGCACCTACCGTCAAAATCGGAAATTACGGTTTTGGACTTATCCACATTATAAACCGCCACATTTGATATAGGTTCTTTGGTTTCTACATCTAGAATGATGATTTCCTGAGCGGAAAGCGAAAGGCATACTAATAAGGCGAAAAAGACAACTATTCGCTGCATATTAACTGAAAACTTGGTTTAAAACCGCAAGGGATCTTGGCTTCCGAAATCCCTGCAAATGCAATTCAAAATACAGGACAAGTTTTCGTAAAAGTTCTTGTCGATTGATTTTGTTCATTTTGACAGTATGAATATCATCAAAATTTATGCCCAAAAAGGTTTTGAAATAACTAAGGTTATCTCCAGTAAGCATGGGGTTTAGACTTGGGCCATGAACGAACTGCCCTTCCATCAAATCAAAATATGTCCTTTGTGATTGAGAGGTGTCGGGGTAAAAGCCCAAGTATTGGGTAAGGCGTAGTAAAAAATAAATATGAAAATTTGCAATTTCATTATGGGTGTCAAGCCATTGCAACGAGGCTTCCAAGAAGTCGAATAGATTTTCGTTCTGTTCTTCTTCGTGAATGCTGTTCGTCAACATCTCGGCCAAGAATAAGGTCATTGCATTTTTGGCCATATCCGTATGCATGGTTTGGTACGGGAATACGATTTTTGCTTCCCGAATATGTTCTAAAGCACCCTTGTTTTTATGGTAGGCAACCATCTCAAGCTGCGTAAGGGGTTGGAAATAAGCCGGTTTCAACTTACTCCTTTTGGCCTTTAAAACACCCTTTAAAAGATATGACTTTACTCCGTCGGATACCGTAAATGCCTTTACGATCAAGCTCGTATCGCCGTACTTTAACGAAGAAAAAACTATGGCCTTTGTGGTTACTTGCATCCCTTAGTAGCGGTTTGCCGTAAAGATAGAGATTTGGACCAAAGCAGGTAGAATAGCAATAGAAACCTCCATAATCAAAAAATCGTGGGGCCATCTCAAGAATGGCCCCACAATATATCTAACCTACCCTTTTGCGAAACAGCCTGTTGCAAAGGATATCATGAACGTCTAAATTACGCCTTGGGCCAGCATGGCGTCCGCCACTTTTACAAAACCGGCAATATTGGCCCCTTTAACGTAATTGCAGAAGCCATCTTCTTCTTTGCCATATTCAATACATGAATCATGTATGTCTTCCATAATGTCCTTCAGCCTTTCGTCAACTTCCTCCCGCGTCCAACTGATGCGCAATGAGTTTTGTGACATTTCAAGACCTGAGGTAGCCACACCTCCCGCATTGGAAGCCTTACCAGGGGCGAACAAGATCTTGGCATCATGAAAGGCGTGAACCGCAGCGGCAGTGCAGGGCATATTTGCCCCTTCGGCCACACAAATACATCCATTGGCCAACAGCACTTTGGCATCCTCCTTGTCTAATTCATTCTGCGTAGCACAGGGCAGGGCAATCTCGCATTCTATCTTCCAAGGGGTTTCCCCTTTATGGTATTCGGCATTGGGATATTGCGTTTTGTAGTCAGAAATTCTACCCCTCTTGTTATTCTTTAAATCCATTACAAAGGCAAGCTTTTCACTATCAATACCCTCTTCGTCATAAATATAGCCTCCGGAATCTGATAATGTCACTATCTTTCCTCCCAACTGAAGTACCTTTTCGGCAGCATATTGGGCTACATTTCCAGAGCCCGAAATCACTACTCTTTTTCCCTCGAAACTTTCATTTCTTGTTTTCAACATACTCTGCGCAAAATAAACGGTACCATAACCCGTGGCTTCTGGACGAATCTTAGACCCTCCCCAAGAAAGACCTTTACCCGTGAGGACTCCGGTAAATTCGTTTCTGATTTTTTTATACATGCCAAACAGAAAACCAATCTCACGAGCCCCTACACCAATATCACCCGCGGGCACATCGGTGTTCGGCCCAATATGTCGGCAAAGCTCCGTCATAAAAGCATGGCAAAAACGCATGACCTCGTCGTCTGATTTTCCCTTTGGGTCGAAATCGGAACCTCCCTTACCTCCTCCCATAGGAAGGGTTGTCAAGCTATTTTTGAAAACCTGCTCGAAGGCCAAAAATTTAAGGATGCTGGCATTTACGGAGGGATGAAAACGCAACCCGCCCTTGTAAGGGCCTATCGCCGAATTCATTTGAATTCGGTAACCACGGTTCACATGAATTTCCCCTTCATCATCGACCCATGCGACCCGAAAAGAAATAAGTCGTTCAGGCTCCACCATGCGCAAGAGAATGTTCTTGCCGTTGTAAATCTCATGCTGTGCAATGTATGGTATAACCGTCTCCGCAACTTCCTGTACGGCTTGAATGAATTCAGGTTCGTGGCCGTTTCGGGCCTTTACCTCATCCATAAAGGCTTTGATTTTTGTTTTCATATTTTTTTTAGGAATATCTTTTTAGTGAATTCATAATATAAGGGCAAAAATATTCTAATTATATAGTTTTCATGTGCTTTTTTTAAAAAATCAATACCCCGTTCATGCTATTGCCTGTCGCAAATCTTCTATGAGATCATTCACGTCCTCTATTCCCACACTCAATCTTATTAAGGCATCTACTATCCCACTTTTTTCCCTTTCGGCTTTTGGAATACTGGCATGGGTCATACTCGCCGGATGTCCTGCCAAACTTTCGACCCCACCTAAAGATTCGGCCAAGGTGAAAATTTTAAGTCTTTCTACAATTCGAACGGCATCTTCATAGCGATTACCTTCAATTACGAATGAAATCATGCCTCCAAAATCGTTCATTTGAGTTTTGGCTACATGATGGTTCGGATGGCTTTCCAAACCTGGCCAATACACCTTTTCAATTTTATCGTGATCTTCCAAAAAACGCGCGATGGCTTTTCCGTTCTCACAATGCCTCTGCATACGTACGTGGAGTGTTTTTATTCCACGTAGCACCAAAAAACTATCCATGGGGCCACAAATGGCACCGCTCGCATTTTGAATAAAATAAAGCCGATCTGCCAGTCGCTTGTCATTTACTACCAAAACCCCTAACACTACGTCACTATGTCCACCCAGATATTTCGTAGCGGAATGCATGACTATATCCGCACCAAGGTCTAAAGGAGTTTGAAGAAAAGGGGTTGCAAACGTATTATCTACGGCCAATAACAACTTGTGTTCCCTAGCGATTTTAGAGACCCCCTTAATGTCGATAATATTCATCATAGGATTCGTCGGGGTCTCGACCCAAATGAGTTTGGTATTTTCATTAACGTAGCCTCCAATGGTTTCGCAATCTTGCATATCTATAAAATGGAATTTAATCCCATAATTCTCAAAGACCTTCTTGAAGAGACGGTAACTTCCTCCGTATAAGTCATTAGTCGAAATGACCTCATCACCAGGCTGCAGTAACTTGACAACGGCATCTATAGCCGCCAATCCACTGGCAAAAGCAAGACCAAAACTTCCATTTTCGATACTGGCGACAGCGCGTTCGAGTGCAGCCCTTGTCGGATTACCACTTCGTGAATATTCGTAACCTTGGTGCCCTCCCGGTGTCGTTTGGGCATAGGTCGATGTCTGGTAGATCGGTGGCATTACCGCCCCGTACGCCTTATCGGGTGTCTGCCCACCATGAATCGCTTTTGTATTGAATTTTAACTTTTTTTCAGCCATTTCATATAATTAACCTTACAAAGGTATCGTTATCTTTACGAGCATACAATACGTTTGATCGTTCGCAACCCCAACCCTATTATGAGAATTCAGATTTCTTTCATTGCTTTTTTCTTATTGTTGACCAGTTGTCAAGAGGAAACCGACCTAACCTTCGAGACCTTGACTCTTGACGAGACCCGCTGCTCGGAATGTCCTATGGTTGAAATTCAAATTCCAAAAGCCATGGAGAATTCCAAAACCGCAGAAAGCATTAACACTATATTGACCGAGGAAATTATTGAGATTTTAAATTTCGACGACGAAATGGAGGCCATCTCCATTAAAGAGGCTGTACAATCGTTCAGTAATGGGTATTGGGCATTGAAGAAACTATACCCCGACGAAACCATGGGGTGGGAGGCCAGGATCAAAGGTATTGTGACCTATGAAGATCCATTACTATTGACCATAGAAATCGATTCCTACCTTTATACCGGTGGTGCCCATGGCTACAGTTCAAAGCATTACCTTAATTTCGATAAACGTAAGGCCAAGGAGCTCGAAAACTGGCAACTGTTTAAGAACCGTGAAGATTTTCAGAAATTCGCCGAACTAAAATTTCGTACCCAAGAGCAGATTCCTATAGGAAAACCCATTAACAGCACGGGGCTTATGTTCGAAAGAGATTCGTTCTATCTTCCAGAAAATATAGGCTTTACCGAGGATGGCGTTACGCTACTTTACAACCCGTACGAAGTAGCGTCTTATGCAGACGGACCTATTACATTGACCTTAAAATTTGAAGAGGTAAAACCTTATCTGATATCTAAAGTCAAGTCTTGACCTAACTCTTTATCGCCTTTTGCAACGCTATTATTGTTCCCATATGTAGCCCCTCGTGATACATGTTAAAGGCTATGGCGTCCTCTACGTTTTGCAAAGTAATCTTAGCACTGGTCGTGTATTCATTATAGTCTTTAAAAAGTCCATTTTTAAAGTCTTCTTCGGCCCATTCTGCCGTGGAGACCAAAAATGCGGCAATTTCCTTGATTTCTTCATCGGTCGCTGAACCATCCGGCACTGTTCCCTTTTTAAATTTTTCAATGAAAGTCTCGGGGACGCGCATTTGCAATCCGCTCAACTTATAAAGTAACAACTGCTGGGTCACTACGACATGGGCAATATTCCACCAGATATTGTTTCGATATCCATTGGGTATATGAAGGAGTTGAGCTTTTGGCATCGTATCTACTATCTCGTAGAGCCGTTTTCTATTTTGCAGGGTGATTTCGAATATATTCTTCAAAATAAATAGTTTTAAGTGGACGTCAAAAGTAGCACAATTGGATTGAAATGGGTTTCTTTGCAACCATTAAATCTACCCGATCCATGAAAAAAATATATCACTTAGGCACCTGTGATACCTGTCGAAGAATCCTTAAAGAACTAAGCCCTCTGGAAGGGATCGAGCTACAGGAGATTAAAACGGAACCTCTTACAGCGAAACAGTTGGAGGAAATGAAAAAGTTGTCCGGCAGTTACGAGGCACTTTTTAGTAAACGCGCCCGTTTATACCGACAGAAGGGCCTTCATGAAAAAGAGCTTTCCGAGGCGGAATTTAAAAACCTTCTTTTGGCGCATTATACCTTTTTGAAGCGCCCCGTAATTTTGACCGATAACGACATCTTTATCGGGAATAGCAAGAAAGTGGTTAATGCCGCCAAAGCTGCCCTCCATTCGTGACTAGGCGAGCCCTTGCCATACTGGCCGCCTTGGGTGCCACAGCAATATATGGGCTTAACCACACCATAGCCAAAGGAGTGATGCCCGATTATGTTCAGCCTTATGGTTTTATTATGTTAAGGGTTATTGGGGCAGCCATCTTATTCTGGAGCATTTCTATTTTTGGCCCCAAAGAAAAAATAGACCGTAAAGATTATCCGCGTATGTTAGCCTGTGCCATTTTGGGCATGGGCATCAATATGTTGGTCTACTTCAAAGGGCTTGCTCTCTCTACACCCATTAACAGCGCGGTACTTATAACACTTACCCCCATTTTTGTGGTCGTGCTATCCGCCATTTTTATAAAAGAAAAAATTAAGCCCAAGAAAGTGCTGGGTATCGGTATCGGTTTTTTAGGTGCACTGGGGCTGATTCTTTTCGGGGCTGAAATACGACAAGATGCCCCGAACATTCCTTTTGGTAACTTTTTGATATTATTGAACGCCTTTTTTTATGGTTCCTATCTGATTGTGGCTAAAATTTTGATTTCCAAATACCACCCGTTTACCTTTATGAAATGGCTGTTTACCCTTGGCATCCTCCTTTGCCTTCCCTTCGGATATACCGAACTTACAGAAATAGCATGGGGTAGCCTTCCCTTTTCTGCGATTTGGAAAATTCTTTTTGTGGTCGTAGGCACTACCTTTTGTACTTACCTCTTTAACATTTTTGCACTAACACAACTCAAGGCCTCTACCTTAAGCGCCTTCGTGTACGTTCAGCCCTTAATTGGAATCGTTTACGCAATTGCTACGGACCAGGATACCCTTACCACGGTAAAGATTTTAGCGGCCTCGTTAGTTTTGTTAGGCGTTTATTTGGCCAGTAAAAAGGCCCCCTTTCCGAAAAGAAGCCGTGCCACCGATTAATTGATGTTCAGAAGAAAATCAGCTCTCGAATAGGCTTAGTTGCACGTTATTTTGGGGCTTCGCAAACCCGTAAATACTTCGGCCACCATAAATGTGGGAATCTCGATTTTCCTTTTTGACCAGTGCTTCAAAATTAGTATTGGGAACGAACCCCTTCTCGGCCTGTTGGGCTAGGTCGGTTAATTTTTTAACGGCCTTAAGCCTGTCTCCACGACCTATTTTTGCCTGTTCTACAGCACTTTTTAGGGTTCCTATAGTTTCTTCATAGACTTTAATCGGAATAGGAAATGGGGTAGCATCTTTTCCCCCATGGGCAAAAGCGAACCTTGCGGGATCTTTAAACCGGGAAGGCGTACCATGTATAATTTCACTGACCAACGTCAATGATTGCAATGTTCGTGGACCTAGGCCTTTCAACAAGAGTAAATCTTCGAATTTTTGCGTTTCGTTTTCCTGGGCCAGCCAAAGAATGCTTCCCAAGCGTTTCATATCGACATCCTTCGGTTTGATATGATGATAGACCGGCACCAAAAGACGGGGCATTTCCTTCAAGATTTTATCCGGATGTTCTTGGACAACCTTCAAGATACCTCTTTTTGTCGGCGAGGCTTTTTTATGTACCAAGTTCAAAATAGATCCCTGATTTTTACCACAAACGGCGGTATGAGGCTCTTCGACGAAAGACTTTATATTCTGGGAATGCCAGTGGTATCTACGGGCCATCCCATTAGAATGGTGCATACCTTGTTGAACGACCGACCATTCGCCCGTATCGCTGACTATAAAGCAATGAATATAAAGATTGAACCCATCTTGCAGCGCGGTGTTATCAACCTTAGCACTAAGCCTGCTGCATCGGGAGAGGTGATGGCCATCGAGTCCGGTTCTATTGCCTACCTCCAAAAGCTCATCGGGAGTCCGTAGCGATTTCTTGCCTTTTCCTCCACAAATATAAATCCCTAATTGTCTTGAAACCGGATTGATCGATTGCTTCAAAACGTTCATTACGGTCGTTGTTATACCCGATGAATTCCAATCCATACCGATTACCGAACCGAAGCTTTGAAACCAAAATGGATCGGACATGCGGCTTAGAAAATCATCTTTGCCTCGATGTTCTATAATAGCCTCGACAATGGGCAAGGCGAGACGCTTCATCCGGTTAAAAAGCCAAGACGGAACTGCTCCTCCGTGTAGCAATAAATCTGCCGTGCCCGAGCGTTTCATCATTATATATTTGGAATTATTCCAAATATATGGAATTTTTACAATAAATGGTCTGGAGGACTTAGTTAAGTAGTCGTCATCGCTGACTTTCTGTTTATGGTGCGGAAACTAATGGTGTTTTTTTGACCATAGGCCCTATTATCTCCTCTGGCAAGGTGTACTAAAAATCATTTCATTTTATCAGAAGAAAAAATTAAGCTAAAACGATCTGCAGAGTTAGGACTGGACGGTGCAATAAAATAGGTGACCATTGTCTCCTTCTCTAAATCTATAGTATCTTTTTCCAAAGGAAGAGGACCGGCATCATAGAATAAGGTGACCCCTGTTTTTCCTTCACCGACCGTAGCGGTTTCGGAAATCTTGGCATATTTCAAAGATGCGAATTCTTTGTCTTCAGAACGGCCTGATGCTATAGCTCGAAAAGGAGCACTTCCTGGGCACAAATTGATAAACCGGAGTTTAGCTTTTCCCTTTTCTACTGAAAAGAAATCGTTCAAAACCAAAAGTTGGGGTAAATAGCCGTTTTCCGTAGTTCCCTCAGCACCTTCAACTATATGTTGCAGCTTATCCATAACGGTTTGTAAGTTCACGCTCTGCCCATTAACAGGGCTACCCACCAAGCTTAAAGTATATTTTCCACCCTCCCCAATACCAATTTCTTTCTCGAGTACAAGTTCATCGCCATTTTTCACTTTAATCAAATACCTCGTAGGGTCCAAAGATGAATATTTCGTTATTTTGCCATAATCGACGACAGTCGAAAACACCTCTGAAGTATTCCTGTAGATGATAATCTCAACATCGCTCGTAGTGGTTAAAAACTGTCCTATTCTGAACAAAGCCTTCTGCGGTTCTTGTTTGTTTGCACAGCTTAAAAGCAAAAAAAATAGTATACAGTAAAGTAGTCTTTTCATTTGGATTGTTTTTGGGCGATAAGAAAAGGTCTGCCTAAAATGATAAGTAGTACTAAAATAAGCAGCACCCCTAAGGCTATTGGTTTTGAAACGGCTAGTCGGAAAATAAGTGCCACCCCTGTAGTTCCGCCTATCACCATTCCCAATAGAGGGACCCATTTAAATTTGGCATTTTCTTTATATGCAAGCCAATTCACGACGCCAAATGTGCAAAGAAAGATTAAGCTGGCGGCCTCTACCAATGATGAGAGAGAACCGGTAATAGCCAACAAACCTGCCACACCCCCCAACATTATGATTGATCTATCGGGGATGTCGTTTCCATTAGTATGCTTAAACCATTGGGGCAGCTCATTTTTATCCGCAATATTCTTGGCCAAGTTTGCCGTAGAGAACAACGTGGAATTTATAGCGGCCGCCGTGGCAAATCCAGCGGCCACTGTCATAAGTATCACCCCCGTATGGCCCATGGTTTTCTCTGCCACTATGGAAAGGGCAATCTGTTTAAAACTTATGAGCGTGGCCGCCCCGCCAAGCATTGTGGCCCCGATAGCCACCAAGATATATAGCAGCACGACAAACGCTACAGCACTTAACAAAACGGGCATAAAAGTTTTTTTTGGGTTCTTGATACGGTCGTACTCATAGCTCAATAGTTGAAACCCTTCGTAGGCCATAAAAATAGCAGCTCCCCCTATAAGACCGGACCAGAGAGGTCGTGGCTCTATTCCGGCGACCAATTGGGATGGCTGCCACTTTGAAACTCCATAGATGGCAAGAACCAACAAAACCAATAAGTTTACTGAAACTATGGCAATTTCTACCTTTGTCATCTTACCTACACCTGCAAGATTGAGCAGAATCAAACAGATTGTTATACCAGCTGCCAATAGTCGAATAGACAGTCCATGACCATGAAAGGAGAAAGCCACATAATGGCCAAAAGCGTAGGCGTATACCGAGATGGTAAGTACATATCCAATAATCAACAACCAGCTCAGGCTACCGGCAATTCTGTTATCGTTTACCTCTTCCAAAAAGGCAAATGCACCGCCGCCCTCCTTAAATTTATTCGACAGGAAAACATAACTATAGGCAGAACAAATAGCAATAACTCCCGTACATAAAAATGCGAGCCAGGTCCATTGGGCAGATACCGCCACAACGACTCCCAAAACGGTATAAATTCCTCCACCGACCATACCGCCCGCCGCTAAGGCCCAGACCGATACAGGATTAAGTTTATTATTGTTTGAGGGCATTGTTTAATCGATTTCGTGTAAATTAATTTCTGACAGGAAATTGATCCATACGTAAACCGATAATGTTTTGGCCCCTGCGGATTTTTTCCCAACGTTTGTATATGAAAATTTCATAGTCCTCTGTAATTTTCATCTGTGTGGGGATCAATACTCTTTTTGAAGTAGGCGCTAATCAAAAATACTCAAAATCGCATCTTTATACCAAAATTTGAATACATACCGAATTTATACCTCCAAATCTTTAGGGTCTTTTGAGAACTTTCGGGTGTCTTCTTTGGTAAGTACTCGAAAAACCTTGGCCTTCTCGGCACCACTGAAGGTAAAAAGAAAATCATTGGTCAGTGCGGTGAGCTTTCTGGTCTTTAAGTCCATCCAAGCCCCCATCATCTCGCAGTGGGCGACGTTCTCCCCTTTGTGGGTATAGAAATTGTGCTGAAATTCGAAAAACTTACCGTCTTCGCTCATTCCCGTAATTTCCATAGAAACTTTAATGGGTTTACCCGGAAAGACCTCCTTGAAATAATAAAGATGCTCGTAAAAAACGACAGGGCCAATCTGCTCCTTAGCCAATGATGCCTGATCCAAACCCAATTCCATCAAAAAAGACATGCGGGTATGACTCATAAAATTAAGGTAGGCCGAATTGGCCAAATGCCGATTCGCATCGATGTCGCTCCAACGAATTTCAAATTCTTTCAAGTACATAAAGATGTGTTTGCTTCGGCAAAACTATAGATAATTGATTTATAATACGATTGTGATGAAAGAAAAAATCCAATGATACTCCACTTGGGGAAGATCAGGTTTCAAACGCTGAACCGACAGGCGCATAGTTAGCCCCTGAAAGGAAGTTATCACTAAGGAAGACTAAGCTATCTTTATTGTTTCCCCCTTTCGTGCAGATTCATTTATCGCTTCAACGATTACGATATCCTTCATTCCTTCCACACCGGATACCATCAAAGGCCGGTTTTCCATTATCGCCAGGGCATCGTCGTCCATCTGGCGTGCCTGCTGGTTTTCGATATAAGTGTTCAAAAATGTTCCGTCACTTGCTTTCCCCTTAACACCGCGATACGCCTGAAAAGGGGAAAGTTCGTACCACCCATTTTGGCATTCTGTGCGCAACATATTAATATTTTCCGCCGCCGTAGTTTTCCCCGAAGTACGTATTCCATTCGGGAAATCGAGATTAAAAAGAGTAGTCTCCTCTACTTCTTTGTAGACTTCGGGTCTTGTATTCTCGTGATGGGCAGTTACCGTAAGCGGTTCCATACCCGTAGTATAACGAAGCGCATTGATACAATATACGCCTACGTCATAGATAAGCCCCCCACCCAATTCGGCATCCATGCGCCAAGTTTTTGGAGGATTCGAAATGTTCCAACCTACGTCTGCCCTTACTTTTTCAATAGCACCGAACGGTTTTGTCTTTGACCACTCAATTATTTTGCGGGTGTTTGGCTCATGTTGCATGCGATACCCTATCGCCAGCTTAACCCTGTTTTTAGTACACGCATTGATAATTGCCTGGCATTCTTCGGCCGTTTTGGCCATGGGCTTCTCGCACCAGACATGTTTGCCGGTGTCTGCTGCTTTAATGGCATATTCGGAATGCAGGCCTGTGGGAAGAACGATGTAGATCACATCGATATCGGCATTGTTGGCTATCCCTTCCATATTATCATAGTTGTAAACATTACCATCAGAAATGCCGTGCTTTCTTTGCCACATCGGAATTTTTTCAGGGCTTCCAGTTACAATGCCCCGAAGTTCGCAGTGTTCGGTCAATTGAAGTGCGGGCGCCAATAAATTTTCACTATAATTTCCTAGGCCGACGAGGCAAACGCCTAATTTTTGCTTTTGAAAATTGCTTTTGAAGGCAAGGTGTGGCAGAACGCTCAGCCCACCCAGTGCTAGTCCCGATTTCTTAATAAACGTTCGTCTTTTTTGCATGAGGCTGCTTTTTTTTGATTGATGAAACGTGTTTTTTGGAGCTAATCACAAGATAACCAACTTTTTGGTGACGGGCCCCACTTTATCAGTTTGTTAGGACACTGACACGAGTTTGTTCAACTTCCCAAAACAACCTTTGGATTCTATTTGCGCTTATAAATCGATAACCTGGCGTAATCGAGCCAACAGGCTTTCAAAAAAGAGGTATCCAATAATGATTGTATTTTTCTTCGGCCTTCCCTAAATTTTTACATCCTATATTTGTAACACATTCCAAAGACTCGAAAAAATGTCATCGAAACCCTCCTTTGTTAAAGAACTTGCCCTTCCCGTAATTGCCGCACCCATGTTTTTGATTTCTGGACCCAAATTGGTCATTGAATGTTGTAAGAACGGCATTGTAGGTACCTTTCCGGCACTTAACCAACGTACCAGTGAAGGTTTTGAGGAATGGCTTCTCGAAATCAAATCGGCCCTCAAAAAGTTCGAGGAGGACACAGGTAAAAAACCAGCGCCCTTTGGAGTCAATCTTATAGTACACCCCACGAACCCAAGATTGGAGGCCGACATCAAATTATGTGTAAAGCATAAAGTGCCTATCGTTATTACTTCTTTGGGCGCGGTATCTCGAGTCGTCGATGCGATTCATAGCTATGGGGGGCTTGTCTTTCATGATATTATCAAGAAAAGACATGCCGAAAAAGCACAAGAAGCCGGGGTCGACGGTCTTATTCTTGTGGCCGCCGGTGCAGGTGGGCATGCGGGCACCATAAACCCTATGTCATTGGTAGCCGAAATCAAAAAGTTCTTCCATAGAACTATAATCCTCTCAGGATGTATCAGTACGGGCCGTGATATAGCCTCTGCCTTACAGATGGGCGCCGATCTGGCCTACATGGGTACTCGATTCATCAATACGGAAGAGAGCAAGGCAACACCCGAATACCGTAACATGATTATCGATGCCGGGGCGAGCGATATCGTCTACACCGCAGCCGTTTCCGGAGTCCACGCTAATTTTTTAGGGGCCAGTCTCAAAGCGGCGGGCCTCACCGAAGAAGACTTAAAGAAAGATACTAAAATCGATTTTGGGAAAGAACTAGATACCGAAGCCAAGGCCTGGAAGACAATTTGGTCCGCGGGTCAAGGTTCGGCGGTAATTGAAGATACGTTGCCGGTAGCCAAATTGGTCGATACCCTGAAATCTGAGTTTAAAAAAGCGGTCGAAGAACAGACCAAGGTATTGGATATATATCCGAAATAATCCGACATTGTACTACCTGTGGCAGGTTCATGCTATTTTCCTCTGATGCCTGTTCTGAAATACTTTGCCAAAGAAGGGGTACGAAAAAGGCTTTCAAACTTTAACATATTGATGTTTCCTCAACCCGCCTAAAAACTGATGTACCTAGCTTACTGTCCTTGAAGACAAGAACTGCACATCCTTGTTCCTGCTTTACATTCGTAAGATTTCGATTTTTTCACTTCAGCAATCGCCTCTTGATGTTCCCATTTCTTTATCTGCAAAGCCATTTTAAAATTTACCATGAAGTTTTTGACCCTAATTCTGGCTTCCCTCTATATAAGAAAGTTTTAAGTATTTTAGCAGATTGTGTGTCAGTTCGATACATCGAGTAAGGACCGAATGATCGAAAAAAAAATTGATATGCTCGACGAGACCGATCTGCTGAAACCTGACTCGACTATATATAATATTTTGTACTGATGCCCTTGATTTCTTCGGATTATCGCCCTCCATTTATATTTAAATACGGTCATTTTTCAACCATCTATTCCGGACTCTTCAGAAAGGTTACTGGATTGGTACAACATCGCGAACGCCTTGAACTCGCCGATGGTGATTTTATGGACCTCGATTGGAGTTTTGCTAAAAATCACTCTAAAAAGGTTGCCATTCTACTACATGGTCTGGAAGGAAATGCCCAACGACCATATATTACCGGAAGTGCCAAAGCCTTTAACACCTATGGTGCAGATGCGTGCGCCGTAAACTTTCGCGGGTGTAGCGAGCAGACCAACCGCCTATTTCGCTCGTACCATTCAGGTGCCACCGAAGACCTGGATGCCGTAGTTCAACATCTTGTCAGCACTAAGAAATATACGGAAATCTACATCAATGGATTTAGTCTTGGCGGAAATATGGCTCTTAAATATGTAGGTGAGCGTCGTTCCGTTCCAACTGAAGTAAAATGTGTCGTTGGCATTTCGGTTCCTTGCAACCTATATAGCTCACTTTGCATGTTGCTCAAACCAAAAAATTATTTGTATGCTCGGCGTTTTAAGCATCATCTAGTGGCTAAACTTTATAAAAAACTACCGCTCTTTCCTGACAAAATTTCAATGAAGGATATCAAAAGAATTAAAAACCTGAAGGATTTCGATGATATCTATACCAGTAAAGCCCACGGCTTCAAAAATGCACTTGACTATTATGAGAAGTGTAGTTGCAAACAGTTCTTGCCCAACATCCAAATACCGACGCTCATCATTAATGCGTCGAACGATTCTTTTCTGGGGCCTGCATGTTACCCTTACCACGAAGCCCGACAAAATGCAAATATTCATTTGGAAGTTCCTTCTTTTGGCGGACATGTAGGCTTCTACGACGTTTACAATCAATTCTACTCAGAAAAAAGAACAATAAAATTTGTACAAGACATGGTTTAGATTTCCCTAATCCTTATCTTAGTGCCAGAAACATTATACGCAAGGGTAAGCCGTCAACTGGCCCCACACATAAACAAATTATCACATGAAAAAACTACTCATTGCTTTCGCTTTAGGCGGATTAATTATCGGTTGTGGCGAGGAAAAAAAAGAAGAAAAAAAAGAAGGTTTTGAAATGAACCGCACCAAAACGGAAGAAAAGGCCGTAGAGGCCAAATCAGAAGGTGTTCCAGTGGATATGGATAATCAAGGTGTTGGCCCGTTCAAAGATGTTACGTTCCCTGCCGAAATCGATGCTGAAATGGCCGCTGCGGGAGAAGGAACATTCAAATCTATTTGTACCGCCTGCCACATGGCCGATCAAAGATTGATAGGTCCGGCCCTTAAAGGCGTCTATGAGCGCAGGAGTCCGGCATGGGTGATGAATATGATTATAGGCCCCGATAAAATGCTTAAGGAAGACCCTACTGCACAGGCTTTGTTGAAAGAATACAACAACGCCATTATGTTGAACCAAAATCTTTCTGAAGAAGAAACACGACAGGTGGCAGAATATTTGAGAACACTTTAAGCCCAATAACATTTTTCTAAAAATTCAAAACCTATCAGTTATTGATAGGTTTTTTTATTTCCCGTGTTTACCTGTTCTCCTTATTTGACATCCATTTTTAGTTAGCTTAAAGCATCATATATACTATTTTTCACATAAAGAAACTGCCGGTTTTTAACAAAATTTTATGCTTTTATCCGGAAAGTTGTCGTCTTTATTAAAAAGAACATGCTAACATCGACCGTAATGAAAAATGATATTTTACTTCTCACAGAAGAGAAAACAATAGAGCAAAAATTACAAAAAGCCACAAAACTTATATTCAAAAATTACTGGTTGGGATGGGCCGGAGGATATAGCGGGCCTAAAACGAAGCGCCAATTCTACTCATCCCGCCTAGAAGAAGACTAGCTATAAATTAATAGCTTCCGTAGTTTTCAAAAATGCTATAAGATCGATGACTTCCTTATCGGAAAGGGTCTCTAAAAGCCCTTCAGGCATCATCGAGGAGGATGCGGTCTCCCGTGACTGTATGTCAGATTTATTGAGTACCAATTCATCTTGCCCGATGACCCGAAGCGTAACCTGCCTATCATTTTCGGCTATTACGTTCCCGCTAAATGTGCGTCCATCCCGGCTTGTTATGACCACCATTCGATAATCATCCTGTATTTCACTGCTCGGTTCTATTAAATTATTAAGTAAATATTCAATATTCGTGCGGTTAGACCCCGTGATATCCGGACCGATTTTTCCACCCTCCCCGTAAATCATATGACAAGCACTGCAGGTGCGTTCGAACATTTGTTTCCCATTTTTAAGGTCCGCATTTGCAAGCGCCTGTTCGCCAAGCAATAGCCGGTATTTTTTATAGTCCAATTGTTTATCGGCCGAAAGTTGATCGATAGGCCCCCATACTTCGACAAATCCATTACCCACTACGCGGCGCAATTGACGGGCCACATAAGCTGGCACATCCTTTTTCCGTATTTTTCCATTTTTGATAGCCTCAGTGAGCAATCTGCCATAGGTGCCACGGCTAGACAAGGTTTGTAACGCCTCCCCTCTTTCATCGGGAGAGAAGTTTTCAAATTTATTGATAAGCAGGGTTCCTAAAGCTTCCCTGTCAAAAGAAGCCATGGCTCGAATGGCTCCTAGCCGGAGGTCTGAGTCCTCTATCAAATCCGGCAACAAAGCGATCAACTCCTCCCTTTTCTTCGAAGTCAGAGCTGTCAAGGCATTGACCCTGTTATTCACAGACTCCTCTTTATTCCTTAAAACCTCCAAAAACTGCCGCGTAGCTTCTGTGTCTCCGAAGAGCTGCGCTACCTCAACCGCAAGAGGGGCTAACTCCGCATTCGATTTCAGATTGGTGTATACCGTCTTCCAATTTTCAGGGGCTACGATATCGGAACGGCCTTCAAGGCCCGATATCATTCCCTTTAGCATAGCTTTTGCCCTGAGGGGGCGATTACTCAAAGCCCCTACCAAGACCTCGAGGGCATCTGCATCGACCAAACGTCTTGCTGTAAATTCAGCAAGCATGGGCAATTTAGAAGAAGCCGCAAAGGCAATCGCTTTATCGAAGTTCTTAGCAACAGATCCTTCCATTCCGAACCATATCATTTTGGGAATATTATGATCGTCGCTATCGATCGGTCTTGATACCAAATTTTCCGCAATTCGCCACCTTGTATTTTCATCTATCCGTTGCAGGGCTGCCGCTAAATAAAGGCGAACCGTAGCTGATGGGTCACTTGCAGCTATGGCTTCCATTTTGTCAAGAAAAGGTTTCGGGGCGTCACTATCCTCACAAGCCATTTGAATGGCCCATGCCCGCACATATTCATCAGCATCTTCCAATGCTTTTAAAAGGTCGCCCGAAGTCAGGTTATTGGTTATGTACAAGGCCCACATCGCGCGCAACCGGTAATCAGGATCTTGCCCTTCAAAAAACAGTTCTTTCAGATTGTCGAGGGCCTGGTCAGAAATGGTACGACTGGTTGCACGATACTGCAAAATGACCCTTGCCCTTCGCGCATGCCAATCACTTTCACTTGTTTGTAGGTCGACCAATTGTATATCTGACATGCTCTTTAGGTCATCGTAACGCCCATCCCACTCTCCAGCAGAGGATTTCTTAGGTGAAATACGAAATATTCTTCCGGTCTCTTTGTTCAATACTTCCTTCCCACAGATATCGGCATCGTGCCAATCTAAGACATAAAGGTCTCCAGAGGGTCCAATTTCCATACTAAAACCGATCCATTGGGCATTATTGGCCTGAAGAAAATCATCCCCATGATGGGCGATAAAGCCGGAGCCCCTTTTTTCTAAAATATCGGACAGCACTGCATGTTCGTGAATATTTGCCATAAACAAACGGTTTTGATGCTCCTCTGGAAAAGCATCCGACTGATAGATACGGGCGCCACCGTGTGCCGAACGGTGTCTATGATCGACAATGGTCTGAATATCACTGTATACATAAGGGTTAAAATGTTGGCCGCCCTGACGGTGGTAAATACCCCCAGGAACTACATGAAACAAGTGTGGAATCACGCAGGCACTAATGAACAGCTGCCCTTTTCGGTCATAGTCGATACCCCAAGGGTTGCTGAATCCATGGGCCACCACTTCAAATCTCTTTTTGGTGGGATGGTAGCGCCATACCCCGCCGTTTATAGGTACACCATCAGCTTCCAAAAGATCCTCGGGAAAAGCATCCTTATGCCTATAAATTTTACCTTCTCCTTTTGGTTTTCTGATTTTTGATGGGGTAGCGAAACCTTCCAATCCGTACAACCATCCGTCTGGACCCCAGTGAAAACTATTGATGGTTTCATGTCGATCGCGAATACCCCAGCCGGTAAGGAGTACTTCAATGTCATCTTCATCAGCCTTATCATCACCATCTTTATCGGGTACGAAGAGTAAGTTTGGCGGAGCCCCTAAAAATAGTCCGTCGAAACCGACGGCTATAGCGGACGGAAAAGGAATACCTTCCAAAAACACCTTGCGACTATCAGCGATACCATCACGATCAGTATCCTCTAGAATTATAATTCGGCTATCGCCGGAATTCGAAAAACCGTCTCCCCGAGACTCATAATCTCGGTTTTCAGCTACCCACAGCCGACCTTGATCGTCCCAACAAAATGCAATAGGCTGGGTAATCATAGGTTCACCTGCCCATGCATTTGCCTCAAAACCTTCTAACATTGTCATTTCGGCAACTGCTTCATTAGGAGTCAGAAATTTGGCATTTCTGCCCTCCTCTTGGGCAATATCCCACAAAGATGCAGTGGTATATAATGAATTGTTATCAATATAATCGTTCCAAAGCTCTGTAACGGTCAAATCGTTCAACACGCCATTATAAGCCACAATTCGATGACGTATAATCTCCGTTTCTCCTTCAGCAATATGCCAATCTCCCATACCGGCGCGTACAGGTCCAATACCAAATTGATCATCTACCCGCCAAGGCTGTGGAAAACCACCATTTTCAGGGTGGTCAAAAATAGTAATGTGCGACATCGCTGTGTCGTTTTCGAGTTGCATACCCACATCTACCCACATGGCACGTTGCCCTTCGGCTTTCTTATTTTTCTGACGAGCGGCGTTAACAACCTCGGCATTGATCCCTTCTTTCCAAGGCATTCGAAGAAAGAGTCCGCCATAGTCAAATTCCCCCACAGTAATATCAGTCAACGCTTTTCCTTGCCATTCCAGATCTAAGAAAAATTTATCTTCCGATACCTGCATTGTCCAGATTTGGGTTTCCCTCAATATAGGTTCTCCCGAGCCATCAAGCATATCGTAAACCGTTTGCCATGAAACCTCAGTTCCTTCAGCCACCAAAATATCCATGGAAATTCTTTTCCAATAGTCGCCCTCTGGATGATGAAAAAAGTCACGCCCTATTTTTTCTTGTATTTGGGGAAGTTTATCTTTTTTGTAAAAGTACTTTTGAACTGTATCTGCGGGCACCTCTTCGCCGTTCACGCGTGTAAAGCCCCAATAAAGTCCCGTTTGGTGCTTGTGATGACCAGGGCTATATTCTGTAAGTACCCCATTTCCATCAGGGGATGCTATCGGATGTAAGAACGGACGAAAATCGGGTCTGGCATTCTGAACCACAAGTGGCTCCTCTCCCCCTTTACGAACAACGGATAATGAGTTCCCACTCGGATCCAGCTCTATCTCAAGTTGCTTTGTAACAGTGGACCTTTGCTTTTCTTCGTTTCTTGTGACACATGCCGAGACCAGCATGAAGAGACCCAAAATGAGGATATAGCCAACGCTGCGTTGAGTTCTCATATAAAGAGATTTTTGGAAATTGAAAATCTAAGATTTAAATATACAATTTATTGCTCGGCCGAACGATACTGAAAATGTGTAGGGGCGACCCTTTAAAACTTTGCTTTAGGCCATTATGTAAAGAAATACTGCGGAATCACCGTAATTTTATAAATTGTCACCTATAACCGTCATAATTGTTTTATCTTAATAGAATTCAAGTTTTTTCTTCAAACGAGAACGCATATATGAAATTTCAATCAATGCTTTGGCCATCGATACTGATCTGCACTATTGGAACGTCCCAATTAAAGGAAGTGGAAACTGGAGTTTACAAGTGGAACGAACTGCCTAAAAAGGAAAGTCCCGAACGCATAAGTCGTAAAATTCTAGAGGGCTATTCGCCACATTTTAGCTTTTTTGAAATCCATGCGACCACTCAGGCAAAAGGGGCTAAGCCTGCAGCTCCGCATACCCAGAAGAACATTGAAGAGCTGATTGTCGTGAAAGAGGGGCAAATGAAAATGACGATTGACGGAGAAAGTAAAATACTAAGTGCCGGTAGTGTAGTATTGATTCCCCCGCTTACGGAGCAATCTATGGAAAATGTCGGTGATGGCGAACTGACCTATTACGTTATCATGTTTACCGCGAATGAGCCTATGGACATGGAGAGAAGTAAAAAAGCAGGTCATCAATTGTTTCTGGAATCCTCGTCTTTAAAATCGAAAGAAACCAAGAAAGGAAGTAGCACCCCATATTTTGAAAGGCCCTCAGCCATGTGTAAAAAATTCGAAATGCATGCCACGCAATTGAATGGAAAAGGACCAAGCCATGAGCCCCATTCACACTTAGATTCCGAACTAATAATCGTAGTGGAAGGTCAGACCCAAATGACCATAAACAATAAAAACTATACGGGCGAAACGGGCGATGTTTATTTCATCAGGTCGAACGACTTTCATGGTATCTCGAATATAGGTGATCAACCTTGCCGCTACTATGCCATCCGCTGGCATTAGCACGATTTGTAAATTGGTATCGCACTATAAAGTAGGCTTATCAACCATCACTTTATAGGTAGGATCTTCCAAGACGTTGACATCGATAATATCTTCGGCGTTTTTCAGCAGACGGACGCAGTCTTTACTCAAATGCCTTAAATGTACTTTCTTGCCGGCTTTATTATAACGTTCCGTTATTTTGTTCAAGGCTTCAATACCTGACATGTCGGCCACACGGCTTTCCTTAAAATCGATGATGACCTCATTGGGATCATTCTGTACGTCGAATTTCTCACCAAAGAGGGTAGTTGACCCAAAGAAGAGTGGACCGTAAATCTCATAATGCTTCACTCCATTCTCATCAATACGCTTACGCGCCCGAATACGTTTCGCATTCTCCCAGGAATAGGCTAGCGCGGAGATAATTACACCCAGCAAGACGGCCACGGCCAAATTATGTGTTACCGCAGTAATTAAAGTGACCAAAACCATGACAACCACATCTGATTTTGGCATTTTGCCAAAGGTCTTGAAACTGGCCCATTCAAAAGTTCCTATGGCCACCATAAACATTAGGCCGACCAAGGCAGCCATTGGTAACCGTTCTATGAGACTCGAACCAAACATTATGAAGACCAAAAGCATCACCGCAGCAGTAATTCCAGAGAGTCTTGCCCGTGCCCCTGAAGAAGTATTTATTAAGCTTTGACCAATCATTGCACAGCCTCCCATACCCGACAGAAAACCGGAAAAGATATTCGCCGTACCCTGAGCTACGCATTCTTTATTTCCACTACCTCGGGTTTCTGTAATTTCATCGATAATGTTCAAGGTCAAAAGACTTTCGATCAATCCTACTCCTGCCACAATCGCTGCGTAAGGAAAGATTATTTTAATCGTTTCAAGCGTAAATGGTATGTCAGGAATAGAGAGTGGCGGAAACCCACCGCTGATACTTTCGCCTTCCCTTATGGTATCGGCAACGGTAAGTGTATCAATGCCAAAACCAATTACTATCCCAGAAACCACGATGATGGCCAATAATGAAGAAGGAACAGCTTTGGTCAATTTTGGAAAACCCCAAATAATGAACATGGTCAAAAGTGTAAGCCCTATCATGACTAACATAGGCATCCCTGTCAATAACTGATCCGTACCTTTTTGGTAAAAATTTGGAAACTGTGCCATGAAAATTATAATGGCCAAACCATTCACGAAACCGAACATCACCGGATGGGGTACTAACCTTATAAATTTACCTAAACGCAGTACCCCGGCCAAAATCTGCAAGGTGCCCGCAATAATGACCGTAGCAAAAACGTAATGCAAGATCGTCTCTGGTTCTATCCCCGGAAAATTCCGTTTTAATTCAAGAATTAATCCCACAAAAATGACCGCTACAGCTCCTGTTGCCCCTGAAATCATACCAGGTCGACCTCCTAAAATAGAAGTTATCAAACACAGTACAAAGGCCGCATACAAGCCGGTTAAAGGTGAAAAGCCTGGAATGAGGGCGAAAGCAATGGCTTCTGGCACTAACGCCAGGGCTACGGTCAACCCGGAAAGGATTTCGGTCTTGTAGTCGACTTTCTGCCTAAAATCAAACAAATTCAGGTATTTCTTCACAGCATTAAGATTTTAAGCGCGCAAAAATAGGGCAAATTAGACTTTAAGCCTAAAGAAGTGACCGAAATCACCCGGTTTCGGAGAAATATACTCTATCGTGCGCCAGTATATAGTCTAAACCATCGTCAAGAATTAAACAAGATATTCGCTTGATACGACCAGACTTAGGGCCTCACCCACTTTTGATCTCAAAAAGCTTTTCTCCCGGCTCCCTAAGGTGGCAGTTTCTTATTTAGCTGGTTCCCAATCCTAGGACTTACGCGAGAGGTATACCCATGTCGGATCCACAATGTCGGATTACCATAAAACTTGTATTGCGTTATTAAAGAAACCGTCACAGCAACCCTCTATGGTTAATATCGTTTAAATTGTAGGATACCTTTTTAAGGCACACGGGAAATAACGTTAACCTTTTCCCAAACAAAGTAGACTATGGAGATTTTCTCACTTTTAGATTTATCTACGGTACTTCAAATGGTGTTAGCGGCCGTTTGTATTTACTTTTACATTATGCTGGTTACCCGATTCGCCGGCAAGAGAACATTTGCCAAAATGACAAGCTTCGACTTTGCAGTCACTATAGCGATGGGATCCATCTTGGCAGACGCCGTGAATAAACCCATATCCAATCTAATGCCTGCATTTGTTTCCTTGGCCCTCTTGGCGGCACTTCAAGTTCTCTTTTCAAAGGTGCTTTCTAGTTCTTCCTCTGCAGAAAAGTTGTTGACCAATACTCCAATATTGTTAATGAAAGATGGAAAAATATATGAGAAAAACTTAGAAAAGGCCTTGGTTAGCCATGCCGACCTAATGGCTAAGTTAAGGGAGGCCAATGTTTTACAATTTTCTCAGGTAAAAGCGGTCATTTTCGAAACTACCGGGGATATTTCCGTGCTTCATACCTCGGATATCATCGAGATCGATCTAAAAATACTGGAAGATGTAAAGCTCTAAATAAAAAAAACCGCCCCGAACAGTATTGCTCAGGGCGATTCCTAACTAAATAACCAACCAAAAATTTATCTCTGACGTTCTCCGAAACAAATCGGGTCCGATTCTTATCTACCTCGGTTCTATTGTTCGTTAGAACTCCTAATAATAACGACCTGTACTAGGATATAATTGCTCGACCAACGGTAGCTAATGTTAAAGTTTATGGTATTTTGACGTCATCACTGTCATACATCGAGCCATACATCTATAACGTACACCAAACCATCAGAATATGGCTATTTAATTGATTAATTTTACAAATCGATTGTATATTTTCTATCAAACGACGTGCGCTCTTGCTGTTAAGGGGAGAACATGAAAACAGGGAAAAGATGACTAAAAAATTCGCAGTTTTTGGAGGAGGAAGTTGGGCTACCGCCATTGTAAAGATGCTCTGTGTCAATCAAGATCAAGTAGGATGGTATATGCGAAATACTGATGCCGTTGGCTTTATTAATATTAAGAAACACAATCCGAATTACCTGACATCGGTAACCTTTGACACCAAGCAACTCGCACTGACTGATGATATTAACGAAGCAGTATCCGGAGCCGATATATTAATATTTGCCATTCCCTCTGCCTTTTTGGGCAGCGAATTGGAGAAATTGACGGTACCATTAGAGGAAAAAATCGTTTTCTCGGCAATTAAGGGGATTGTACCTGAAACCGGATTGATTGTTGGCGAGCACTTTCATGAAAAATACAAGATTCCCTTCAAAAATATCGGGGTAATCACGGGGCCCTGTCATGCTGAAGAAGTAGCCCTCGAACGTCTATCCTATTTGACCATTGCCTGTGCCGATACCGAAAAAGCCAAGTATATGGCCAAAAATCTCGAAAGCAGCTATATCAAAACGAAAGTAACCAAAGACATCATCGGTACGGAATATGCCGCCATGCTTAAAAATATCTATGCAATTGCCGCAGGTATTGCCCATGGCCTAGGTTACGGCGACAATTTTCAAAGCGTTTTGATGAGCAATGCCATTCGAGAGATGAAGCGCTTTACCAAGCGCATTCATAAAATAGACCGTAATATCAATGATTCGGCCTATTTGGGCGATCTTTTAGTTACGGGCTATTCTACTTTCAGCCGAAACCGGATGTTTGGCAACATGATTGGCAAAGGCTACACCGTTAAAAGTGCGCAGATGGAAATGAGCATGGTCGCCGAGGGCTACTATGCCACCAAAAGTGCCTACGATATCAAATCGAAGTTCGAAAAAAAGGTCAGAACTCCTATAATTAACGCTGTCTATGAGGTTCTATATGAGGGTAAAAATCCAAAAAAGGTATTTGCCAAGTTGACCGATAAATTGAACTAAGCCTATACCCGGTCCATAGAAAAATTGGAATGCTCGTTGAGTTCGTGATTTAAGGTTTCTTTCCATTCCAGAACCTGCTGGTCATCGAGTTTAAAACGTCTTTTGAACTCGTCTAAAACAGGATCCATTAAATTTCGAACGCTATCGATATCAAAGTAGAGCCTTCCCGTTCTTCGAATAAAGAAATCCATTGGAGTCTGTACCATCTCGTAATCGATTCCGAATTGTAGTTCCGCCTTGACCATTCGTATATAGATATCTTCTTTGTTTAATGTATCGTATATATCTAAAATTGTCTCGGTCTGTTTACCATATGTAGTCACCAAAGACCAGGCGTCATATTCTTCAAAACCTTCTCCTTTGATTCGTTCATAGACTTCGGAAATATACTTTTGGACGTTCTTGAACTTTTTAAAATCTACGTTTCCACACAAAGGAATTTTATCCGTGTAGCATTCCTTAAGCTCAGTACCATAATCATCTTCCATTTTCTCGGCGATACGGTTGACCACGCGTTCGGCCATTTTTCGATACCCTGTCAACTTACCGCCGGCAATACTGATCAGGCCAGTATCAGACGTAAAGATTTCATCCTTTCGCGAGAGTTCCGAAGCCGATTTTCCCTCTTCATGAATCAATGGCCTCAGGCCCGCCCAGGAAGAAATGATATCTTCCATTTCGAGATTTATTTTAGGAAACATATTATTTACGGCAGACAATAGATAAATCGCATCGGCCAGGTCAACGCGTACATTGTCTTTATCTTTGTTAAAATTGGTGTCGGTAGTGCCTACATAGGTAATTTTTCCTCTCGGAATAGCGAACATCATACGGCCATCAGGTATATCAAAATACACCGAATGTTTCACTGGAAGTTTTGCATGAGGAAAAACGAGGTGAACCCCTTTTGTCAGGTGTAGTTGCTTGCCTTTCTTGGAGTTGTTGACATTTCGCAGATCATCGACCCACGGGCCGGCCGCACTTATAACGTATTTAGATGTTATATCAAACGCTCGGCCCGTTAGCACATCTTTAACCTTTACGCCACAAACTTTTTCTTCGGTATATAGAAAATCTTCTACTCGGGCATAGTTTAATGCGGTCGCACCGAAAGAAAGACTCGTCTTGATATTTTCCAACGTCAGGCGGGCGTCATCCGTTCTGTATTCTGCATAATAGCCCGCACCTTTAAGAATCTTCTTGGGCAGGAGGGGCTCTAACTTCTTAGCCTCCTTTTTTTCGAGCATTTTACGTTTATCATCCCCTGTGACCTGGGCGAGAATATCGTAAACCTTCAAGCCGATAGAGGTCAACCATTTGCCGTACGAACCGTTTTCTATTAGCGGCAATAGCATTTTTTCAGGGAGTACAAGGTGTGGGGCTAATTTATGAACGATTGCCCTTTCGGAACCGACCTCCTTGACCAACCAAAAATCAAATTGTTTTAGATACCGAAGCCCCCCATGAATAAGTTTGGTAGATTTACTGCTGGTGCCGGAGGCAAAATCACCTTTTTCGACCAAGGCCACTTTTAATCCTCGAGAAGCGGCATCAAGGGCTATTCCTCCCCCGGTAATTCCCCCACCGATAACAACAAGGTCAAATGTGCCCTTGGCGAGATTCTCTATAATCTTTGTTCGCTCTAAATTTGAAAATCTTATATTTTCCACTTATTTTTTTCTTTTAATTTTCTTCCCAACCCTTGGTTCGTTCTACCGCCTTTTGCCATTTTTTGTACAATCGTTTTCGCTTTACCCGATCAAAGGCCGGTTTGAAAATTCGATTCATTGGTCTGTTCTGATCCACATCGTCTTGCTTCCAAAGGCCTATTTGAATACCCGCTAGAAAGGCCGCTCCCATGGCTGTTGATTCGATTACCTCGGGGCGGTGCACTTCCGAGTCGAGTATGTCGGCCTGAAACTGCATCAAGTGGTTATTGGCACAGGCCCCGCCATCGACCCTTAGGTTTTTCAATTGTATGCCCGAATCGTCTTCCATCGCCTTGAGAATATCTTTGGTCTGGTATGCCAACGATTCGAGGGTGGCTTTTGCGAGATGTGCTTTTCCCGTATCTCGAGTAAGGCCGAAGATAGCTCCTCGGGCATACATATCCCAATAGGGGGCTCCTAAACCGGCAAACGCGGGAACGACATACACGGAGTTCTCTCCTTCAATTGAATCTGCCAAGCTCTCAGTTTCCTTGGCTTCTTTGATCAATTCCAACCCATCACGTAACCATTGAATGGCCGCTCCGGCAATAAAAATACTTCCCTCAAGGGCATAGTTCACCTTCCCGTCAAGACCATAGGCAATGGTAGTTAACAGTCCGTTTTTTGAAAACTGTGGCTCTTCCCCCGTATTCATTAACATAAAACATCCCGTGCCGTAGGTATTCTTGGCCGTTCCTTTCTTGAAACAAGCTTGTCCGAACAGTGCTGCCTGTTGGTCTCCCGCAATCCCGGCAATTGGGATGTCGACCCCATCGATAGTATAATCTCCAAAATGGTAGGCCGAAGGCTTTACCTCGGGCAACATCAGTTTTGGAATTTCAAGAGCTTTCAACATTTTATCATCCCACTTCAAATTGACAATATCATAGACCATTGTACGGGAAGCATTGGTATAGTCGGTGACGTGGTGCTTCTTTTGGGTCATGTTCCACACCAACCAGCTATCTATAGTTCCCATCAACAAATCGCCATTTTCGGCTTTTGCCCTAGCACCTTTTACATTATCGAGAATCCATTTCACCTTGGTTCCCGAGAAATAGGAATCGATTACAAGACCTGTAGTCTGGCGCACATGCTCGGTAAGACCGCTTTTTTTTAGGTGTTCGCAAATATCGGCCGTTCGTTTATCTTGCCAAACAATAGCGTTATATACGGGCTTTCCAGTAGTCTTGTCCCAGACCAATGCCGTTTCCCTTTGATTGGTAATCCCAATGGCCTTGATATCAGAAGCATTGATTTTTTGCTTTTTAATCAATTCATCCAGCACACCCAACTGTGACTCTAAAATTTCCATCGGATCGTGCTCGACCCAACCAGGTTTTGGAAAAATCTGTTTGAATTCTTTTTGTACCATGCCCTTTATTTTGCCTTTTTCGTCAACCAAAAGAGCGCGCGAACTGGTAGTGCCTTGATCTAAAGAGATAATATACTGCATTACTTTGCTTTTTAAGAAACGTTAGATTCATCGGTCAAAATCAGGAAGGCCTTGAACAATAATTCTCAGATAGAGCATTGTTTATGTAACCCCTAGCGCAATCCTTACTTATTAATAAGGATTAATTTTAGACCCATTGCTAAATATAGAATTTAAACGGTCCATTTCAAAGGAGGAAGCCTACGCAATTCTAATCATAATGAAAACTTCACTTCAGGATAGGGCAATCACCTTGATTTTAAATTGGCCTAGGGCATTTGAGTAAATAAACAATCGTTCCTATGGCCTTAAAAACTTGGAGCAAACAACACGTAATACTTTACAAGGTAAAAGGCCATGACTACCAGTACATAGGGGTGCTTTGCATAGAATCTAACCCTTTTATATCAACCCCAAGGATACTTTCTCAAAAAGCTCTCAAGAACTATCAATCTTTCAATAAAAGACCGATATCGGTACAAGATAAATAGAAAACTTTCGATTACTTTTTTTCAGGGGATTTCTCAAAATCGTATTCCCTTTCCACCAGACAAATACGCACTTTATACCAAGTATACCAATCCTTCATTCCCTTCTGCTGGGCAAAAAGATGGTCGATGTGTGCTTTCCAATTTGCAATGGCTTCCTTACTTTCCCAATAGCTAACCGTAATACCAATCTCGTTCCTGGCACTTTCGACTCCCAAGAAACCAGGCTGTTCTGCAGCTAATTTTTCCATATTTACGGCCATTTCATTGTATCCATTTTCATCATTGGTACGGATCGAGGTAAAGATAACAGCGTAATACGGTTTTATCATTTGTATTTCATAGTTTGGCGAAACTACCTTTTCTATCCCACAAACCCCTTAAAGCCCTCAATCAATATATTCCTTTTCCATAAAGTAGTCGACTATGGCCTCCTTCATTAAGATAGATTGCTCACCCGGTTTCAATGCAGGTAACACCTCTTTGGTAGTATAGTGAGGCCATCCTTCTTCATCAAAAAATTCAAATTCGTAATAGCCATACGGCTCTAGCAATCGGCATATGGCAATATGCATGAGGTCTAGCTTGTCGTCTTTCTTATATCTTCTGTGATACTGCCCTAATTCTTGGATGCCCACTAAGTAAATGATGCCGTCCAACTCTAAGGGGTCGCCATCTGAAAACTGTTCTGACAGTTTATTTACCAGTATTTCCCATCGTTTTTTTAAGTGCTCGTCCCTTGACATTTATAAACCTTTTTTAGGTATTGGTGCCGATCGTCATTTTCAAAAAGCCGTTGACTCAAATTCCAAAATTGCAACGCCCAACACCTGTCAAAGGTACAAATCAAAGTCCTATATTTACGTAAAGTATTCTATATGTCATTTCTTGATATTATTCTAGGATTAATGCTTCTTTGGGGCGTGGTTAAAGGCTTTAAAAATGGATTACTGGTTGAAATTGCCTCTATTATCGCAATTATTGCGGGTATTTATGGTGCAATTCACTTTTCATACTACGCAGGAGATTATCTGTCACAGCACATGGAATGGGAGGAACGCTATGTCAATATTGCGGCCTTTGTAATCACTTTTTTAGCCATTGTTTTTATTGTTCATATTGCGGCTCGGTTGCTTACCAAAATTGCCAATTTGGCTATGCTCGGCCTTTTGAATAAAATTGCCGGGGCTATTTTTGGAGCCCTCAAGGTGGCCATCATTCTAGGGGCATTGTTGATATTCTTTGAACGGGTCAACGAATCGGCCGATGTAGTTGAAAATGAAACGATGAACCAATCGGTTCTTTATCGCCCGTTAAAGGAAATCGGTGCATTCGTTTTCAATAGGGTTTTGAGAACGACGGAAGAGGTACGCCCAAATAACAATCCTGAAATTATTATTTAAAATTGTTTGTTCAACGCAGTATGAAACCAGTTTTAATGGGATCATCGGGGTCCATATAAAACGTGTGCATTCCTGTGATATATGCTTTGCCCTCCACTTCGGGAATAACCGCCTTGAAAGGGCCATAATTTTTCTCATTTACGATTGAACCCTTGAACAGCGATCCTGTAATGCTCTCAATAACCATGCTCTTGCAATAATCGATTTCATTGCGGACCCTATGGATTGCCATTCTACCTGAAACTCCTGATCCTGTTGGGCTACGATCTACTTCCCCTTCGGCGAAAACACAGACATTCTTACTGTCGACTTCCGGTCGGTCGGATTTGGATATAAAAATAGTGCCATAAAGAAAACCCAAATCATCTTCAAAAGGATGAAAGATTCCCTTGTCTTGTTCAATCACCGCCTTTTTTATTGCCATACCAGTGTCGATCAGCGCACGATAATACTTAGGCGATAAAGTAAAATCGAATCTGTTCTTATTCATGTCTACATAGGCATAAAATGCCCCGCCGTACGCTAGGTCATAAGTGACCTCCCCAAAAGCATCGACCGTAACTTTTCTATCAAGCCCCACTACAAAACTAGGTACGCAATGAAATCTTACTCCAACTACCTTACCCTCCCTAACTTCGGTATACGATATAATTCTACCGCACGGAGCGTCTATTTTTAAAACGTTCTCGCCTTCCTCAACCGGAGTCCATTCCATTTCAATAGCCAATGTAGCAATGGCAATAATTGCATGGCCGCACATAGTACTATACCCTTCATTGTGCAGAAAAAGAATTCCAAAGTCACCTTCCTCATCGTTGGGAGGCACCAAAAGACACCCATACATATCGGCATGGCCACGCGGCTCAAACAACAAGGCCTTTCTCAAATGGTCATAGTTTTCTTTACAATAACGACGACGCTCCAGGACGGAACTCCCTATCAATTCGGGAAAACCGTCAACGATGACCCGCAAAGGCTCACCTCCCGTATGCATATCAATAGTCTTTACTAACCATCCGTTTTTTGGTGGGTGAAAATCTTTCTTCTTTTGTATGTTGTCAAATGTTTTCCCCATTACTGAATCTATGATAATAGTACGATGCCGCGACCAAATCTTCAAGAGCATGCCCCACGGATTTGAAAAGGGTAATTTCATCCTTGTCGATTCTACCCTTACTTTTATTTGAACAAAGCGAAAATAAGTCAGCCTTGATATCAGATTTTTTCAAAGTACCTGTTTTCAATGGAACTGCAATATCTCCACTTTCATTCATTCCATCAAGAGTATCGACAAATACTGAAGCTTTTTGAACCGTATCGTCATCTGCCTCGCGCATATCTTTTTTGTAAGCCCCTACCAAATCAATATGTTGCCCTTTTCTCACGTATTTCCCCAGTACCAACGGGACTCTCGAAAGCGTTGCACAGGAAATTATATCTACCTCTCTAACCTTTTCCGTTATGGTTTTTACGATCTTACATTTAAAGGGTTCGTCCTTTAAAGCATCACATACCATTTGAGCTTTTTTTATATTTCTCCCCCAAACAAATACTTCCTTGATCGGCCGCACACTGCAATGGGCCAATATTAAATTCTTAGCAAGGGCCCCTGTTCCGATCATCAGCATAGAAGTGGAATTTTCGTTGGATAAATAGTTAGAGGCCAAAGCTGATGCTGCCGCTGTGCGCTTTGCGGTAAGGCTTTTGGCACTAAAAATAGCCTTGACCGTTCCGTTTTCCGCATTCAGAAAAATATACATAGCCTGAATTGAAGGCAAATTGAAACGCCCATTTTCAGGGCTTACAGTAGCTATTTTAACTCCAGCTTCTTTCCCCGGATTCCATGCCGGCATTAATAGCAGCGTAGAATCTATGCCGGTTTTTGGATTCGGAAAATCGTGATGGTGCCGCGACGGCACCAAGATTTCTTGGGCGGCAAAGCCTTCTTTTAGCGCCATTACCAACTGTTTGAACTGGGTATGGTCTTCTACAAAGCTATCTGTAATAAAAGGTGCACCTGTCATGGTTTTAAAAGTATGAAATATTATGGAGGCACAATGGATAGAACCATTTGAAGCAATTAGAATATCATCAATATTCACAAAAAGAGTTGAGCGGCCCAACATCTATCGAATAAAAGCATGAGAAAGAATCAAAAGAAATTCGAATTACATAAATTTAAATGAACCATTCGCCTAAATGAACGGTACATCAAGCTTTAGAGAAGCCAATGAAAAAAGTAAAAGAGTATTCTAACGAGGAAATAACCATTCTTTGGAAACCAGAAAAATGCATCCATTCCGGTATATGTGTCCGGTTACTCCCGGAGGTATATAATCCGAAAGAAAGACCTTGGGTCAAAATTGAAAATGCCTCTACGGAAGCCCTTAAAGCTCAAGTGGCCAACTGCCCTTCAAGAGCGCTTTCCCTCAAAGATAAAACTACTTCCGAACATAGTACTACCGGCGGGGTAACGAAAATTTCAATAACCGAAAATGGGCCACTACTTATTACAGGAAATCTGGAGATAAAAAAAGTTGACGGGACGATTGATAAAAAAAATAAGGTCAGCGCATTATGTAGATGTGGCGGTTCGAACAATAAACCTTACTGTGATGGCAGCCATGCCAAAATTGGATTTAAGGATTGACCTTATAGCCGCATTGTATTTGAGTAGTATTATTTGAATTTTTTTCTTCAAAAACAAACGTAACTTCCTTTTTGGTTGCCTTATTCTTGCATAAATTAGCACAACAGCCCTATTTAAGTTATATTGCTATGCAGATTATGAATAATGCTGGTTGGTGTGCAAAGATTAAAAGACACTTCTTTCTACGGTGAAGCAATTCACGAGATTACCTATTCATTCGGAAATTATTATCTCTTTGATGGCTTTGTGGTTGCAGAGATTAATGAAGATGTAGTCTTTACTTGGGAGCAACATGGAAAAATTGTCACGAAAGACTTGACGGATCTTTACGACACCAATGGTGATAATATCGTTTTAATTACTAATAGAATAAACCCCTACTCGGTAAAACCCGCCGATTGGGTACATTTCTTTAAACACAGCTATAAACTAAAAGGATACGCTATTGTTACTTATTCCCATCCCAGCTACCTTAATGCACTTCTTGAAAAACTGTTTTTAAATACCCTTTTCAAAAGGTTTCGATCACTAAATAACGCTATTGAATGGGCAAAAAGCATTACCCATAATCGAACAAGAGCTTCTTAATGATATCATCTTATATTGCCTAGACCATGTAGCCGCCCTAATACATCTTTACTATATACTGGTCCTAAAGTCGTTGCTGTATAGTTCTTCAATGGAATACCAAGAAAATCGTATAATACAAGAAGGGAAGCATTCAAAAGCACCTGAGAGTTTTGTATAGTTTGATGCTTTAAGATACTCGCTATTTGTTTAAGGCCAAACGGTCGATCCATTTAAACGAAATTGGAAAATAGCTTCTCTGTATAGCTTTCTCTTACTCTGACTATAAAACACCTCCTTTGCCTTTTGAGAGGCACTACCCCTAATAGTAGAATGGGCATCTCTTTCATGAACCGTAATTCAAAACATTTTGAGTAAAACCGATTAGGTTTACAAAATGAAGAGGTAAGATATAGGTTCGGAATCATCTTCTAAAGCCTTTCTACATGTCAAAACCGGACATACATATTATATAGCCTTAAAAAAAACGTATTTCATCGAAAAGAACAATTATATGAATGTCGAAAAAGAATATTTTCAGATATTAGACCTATCGTTAAGCACCAATTGGTAATTTAGAACACAAACTCCCCATCCTTTGGCGCTTACCTTCAAGAACATACCTACTTACAAATAGAACAGTATATGAAAATGAGAACGCATTATGTGGCGCTCGTTTTATTTGTATGTACTTTGGCCTCTTGCAGTAAGGAGCCTGTTGGACCTTCAAATATAAGCGAAGCGGAGAACGCAAAAGAAGTAGAGCAAGAACTTTTGAATATTGTTAATGAGTACCGTACTACCATGGGCTTCAATTCCTTAAGCTTCAGCACGGTTGCCTACGACTATGCCAACAGCCATACCGATTACATGATTTCCATAGGAAGCATAAATCACGATAATTTCGATACAAGAGCTTCGAAGATATCCTCACAAGTTGATGCTGAGCTCGTAGCTGAAAACGTAGCAAAAGATTATAATACCGCTTCTCAGGCTTTTGCTGGCTGGCTTGACAGTTCAAGCCACAAGAAAACTATGGAAGGCGAATTTACCCACACTGCAGTTAGCGTAAAGAAAGATAGCAACGGTACCTTGTATTTTACTCAGATCTTTTTTCGGTAGCCTTTGCCATAATACCACATACTTAATGTTATATTGAACCCTGATATGCGTATCTTTTCATAAATTTGGAGTGAACGAGTCGTATCGTAGTCTTTTGTTGCGTAAATGGAGCAGAACCGGCGATCGGCGCAAAATCACTAAAGACCATGTCAGTTATCCCCCCCTTTAATCTAAGCCAATGGATAGAAGAAAATCGAAGCACCCTGAAACCTCCTGTTGGCAATAAAAATCTTTATAAAGATGCTGACGACTACATTGTGATGGTCGTTGCCGGCCCAAACGCAAGAAAAGACTATCATTACAACGAAACGGAAGAACTTTTCTATCAGTTAGAGGGTAACATCGAAGTTCACATTCAGGATGAGGGCAGAAAAAAAACCTTTCAACTAGGACCTGGAGATATGTACCTCCATCCCGCGAAAATACCGCATTCACCGGTGCGACATGAAGGAAGTATTGGGCTTGTCATTGAACGAAAGAGAGCCGATATGGAGGTAGACGATGGACTTTTATGGTTTTGCGACAACTGTAATCATAAATTATATGAGGTTTATTTCACGTTGAACGATATTGAGAAGGACTTTTTAGGTCATTTCAAGCATTTTTACAGCTCTGAAGAACTGCGCACCTGCGATAATTGTGCAACGGTCATGCCCGTTGATCAAAGATTTGTAGCTGAAGATTAGACGCGCTTCCGATTATAGCAAAAAATCATTTTCTTTGACCTGAACTGATAACAACCTACAAATCATTCCATAGTTCCCTTATGCTACCCTATGACGAGGTTCCAATATTTTAAGTACATAGCAATTCTCCTAATAGGATGCTCCATTTCATTTTTTGTTTTTTTCTCCATTAACAACAGGTATTCTCAAAGAAATCGGGCTGTTGTTGAAAATGCCATCACTAAATCTGATCTCAAGCTTACCGATGAATTGAATAAAATAAGCTTGGTCGTCGAATCGATGGGTTTTTTCTTCGAAAATAATTCGCAAGTCTCCCAAAAAGCATTCGAACGTTTTACCGACCCTTTCCTAAAACAATTGAAAGGTATTCGTGCCATCACATGGAGCCCCCGTATTCGAAACAAAGAAAAAGACGCCCAACTATTTTCCGCGATAAAGACAATAGATTCGTCGAATTCGCTAATCAGCACAGAACCCAAAGATGTACATTTTCCTATCAAACTAATAAATCCCTTGGGACCATTGAATGAGGCAGTCGGTTTTGACCTCTATTCCGATACGATTAGGAGATCAGCAATAGAAACAACTATCCGAACTAATAAAATGTCGCTAACCGGGCCCATTAGACTGGTCTTACAAGATAACGGGGTGCCAGGAATTTTGTCGCTTAAAGCGGTAATAGACACTACCTCCAATGAAGTTAAAGGATTGGTGACCGGCGTTTACAGGATGGATGATTTTATTGGTAGTACGCTGGCTTCTGAGCTTCTGGTTCTGGATATTTGTGTACATGACATTTCGGCCAATAATCAATTACTTTTCTCTACCATAGATGAAGCTTCCATCTCGAAAGACCTTCAAAATAATTTAATACGACATCAAATAAAAGCAGCAAATAGAAATTGGGAAATTCATTACGTCCCAAAGCCTAATTATTTTTCTTTCCCCAATGCCTTTGAGTCCTATGCGGTTCTGATTTTTGGCCTTACCACAACCCTTCTACTTACCTATTTAGTACGAAAAAGAGATGTCTACAATGAAAGGCTCGAGGCTAGGGTTCTATTGCGAACTGCAGAATTGGAAGAATCTAACTTGATGAAGGAAAATCTGTTGCGTGAAATACACCACAGGGTCAAAAATAATCTTCAGATAACTTCAAGTTTGATGAATATGCAAAAGCGAAAACTGACAAGTAAAGAAGCCATTACAGCTTTGTCGGACAGTCAGGCAAGAATCTCTGCCATTGCCCTTACTCACCAAAAGATATATCAGGACAAGGATTCGAAAGCCGTAAACTTGAGAGACTACCTGGTCGACCTGATGGAGTACCAGAAAAAAATCTCTTCGTCTTTCAGCTATAAAATCGATTGTCCTGAAATATCGGTAGACTTAGACAGGGCAGTACCACTGGCATTGATTATCTCTGAATTGGTAACTAATGCCGTGAAGCATGCGTACCCTGACACCCTGAAATACAATGAACTACTCATTGATGTGACCAGATTGCATGAAACTCAGGTTTTGTTAACTATACGTGACAATGGCCAAGGACTCCCTGCCAATTTTGATATCAAAAAAGCCGAAGGAATCGGTTTTGAGATAATAAGGGCCCTTTGTCGTCAAATCGCAGCCGACCTTACCTATGAATCAAATGACTACGGCACCCAATTCAGTCTTACTTTTGAAAATAGGATGACCAGTGAACCCAATTTATACGATGCATCTTAAATTTATTACTAATTTTACTTATGTTTCTGGCCATCATTACCGCTTTAATTGCAATTCTTCATCTTTATTTCATGTGGTTCGAAATGTTTGCATGGACCACCAAGGGAAGAAAGATTTTTAAAAATTTCCCCTCTGAACTATTCGAGCCTACCAAACCTTTGGCAGCCAATCAAGGACTATATAACGGCTTTTTGGCTGCCGGACTTATATGGTCGCTTTTTATTGAAGATGTAATTTGGAAAATGAATGTTGCTTTATTCTTTCTAGCTTGCGTTTCCATCGCTGGTATCTATGGTGCCTTAACCGCTGATAAGAAAATATTTTTTATTCAGGCCTTACCTGCTTTGCTGGCCATAATGATAATATTACTTACAGAAAGTATTCTTTGAAATAGAGTCTTGACTTATTACAATTATAAATCTGTCGCTCCAAGACACTCCAAAGTTAGGTAGAATCTAAATTCACCCTACATTTCTCCAAATAGATCTAAGTTTTTGAAGTTATTAATATTCGTAGTTTTGTAAAATCAACAAATTGCTCAATAAAAGTTAAAATTATGACAGAGATAGCGGTTCGATTCGACATAGAGAATGCGTTAAAGATCTTAGGCATTACCCCAGTCAACCATGGAACTTGGACGGGTTCGAATTCTTTTGGCTCAGGAGAGAACATAAGCTCTATCTCTCCGGTAGATGGCGCTACTATTGCCACTGTAAAGACCACTACTCAAAATGAGTATGAAAACGTTATAAAAACAGCTTCCGAGGCTTTCAAAATATGGAGAAAACTACCAGCTCCCCAACGCGGGGAAGTTGTGCGCCAATTTGGGGAAAAGCTTCGCGAAATGAAAGAGCCTTTAGGTAAACTGGTCTCTTATGAGATGGGTAAAAGCTATCAAGAAGGTTTGGGTGAAGTGCAAGAGATGATCGATATTTGTGATTTTGCAGTAGGTTTGTCAAGACAGTTACATGGTTTGACCATGCACTCCGAACGGCCAGGCCATCGAATGTACGAACAATATCACCCCTTGGGAATCGTAGGTATTATTTCGGCGTTTAATTTTCCCGTGGCCGTCTGGGCTTGGAACACGGCAATAGCTTGGGTATGCGGAGATGTCTGTGTTTGGAAACCTTCTGAGAAAACACCGCTTTGTGGTATTGCATGTCAGCATATCGCAGCTACCGTTTTAAAGGCAAATGACTTACCGGAAGGCATTTCATGTCTCATCAATGGCGATTATAAAGTCGGTGAAATGCTGACACACGACAAAAGGGTGCCCTTGGTCTCTGCTACAGGATCAATAGGTATGGGGAAAATTGTGGCACAGGCAGTAGCGGCTCGCTTAGGAAAGTCTTTATTGGAACTTGGCGGTAATAATGCCATAATCGTAACCCCTGATGCCGATATTAAGATGACGGTCATAGGTGCCGTTTTCGGGGCGGTCGGTACGGCTGGCCAACGCTGTACATCCACAAGAAGACTGATCGTTCATGACTCTATTTACGAAAAGGTCAAAGATGCCCTTGTAAAAGCGTACAAACAATTGCAAATCGGTAATCCGTTAAACGAGAAGAATCATGTAGGGCCCCTAATCGACCAAAAAGCGGTGACCGATTATCAGCAGGCTTTGAAAAAAGTCGTCGAGGAAGGGGGTAAACTTATCGTAGAAGGGGGTGTTCTCCGTGGAAATGGGTATGAAAGTGGATGTTATGTAAAACCTGCCATTGCAGAAGCCAAACCTGATTTCGAAATTGTTCAGCATGAAACGTTTGCGCCCGTACTTTACCTTTTAAAATATCAGGGAGATGTTGAAAATGCTATTCAAATTCAAAACGGTGTCGTTCAAGGGCTATCTTCAGCTATTATGACCAACAATCTAAGGGAAGCTGAACTCTTTCTCTCGGCAGAAGGGAGCGACTGTGGTATTGCCAATGTCAATATCGGAACTTCAGGAGCTGAAATAGGAGGCGCTTTTGGTGGAGAAAAAGAAACCGGGGGCGGTCGTGAAAGCGGTTCCGATGCTTGGAAGTTTTACATGCGCAGGCAAACGAATACGATCAACTATAGCACAGAACTCCCTTTGGCTCAGGGCATTAAATTCAATTTATGAAATTCTAACTACGACATATAAAAGTATTAAAAAGGTGACAATCTTTTCACGTTTGCCACCTCTGTATAAAAAGATTAAGAACCCGCCATCCAGACTTTCCTGTTCCCCCAAAAAGAAAAGTTATGGAATATTACGGGTTCTTAAACACTAAACTAACTAACTCAAACTATTATTTCAAATCAGAACCGATGGACAGGTGTCAAAACCAGTCTCTATTCTTTCTTCCTATATCACTTCTGACAGGTTCTGTCTGACGCACCTTCCAACTACCACGAAGCAAAGCCTGTAATCCTACGGTTACGACCATAGTGAAAATTGTGAACAATGGTATTGCCTTGCCTTTCATTATCGTTATCTATTTTAATCCAACCTAAAGATATATGTACTACCAATCATTAAAAAGTAGTTATGTATGCTTGTACCCTCAGAGTTTATATCTTTGACGATTTTCTGTATAATCGGTAAATGTCATTTTTTTTTGACAGAAATTAACTGGCTCGAAAGAGCTTTGATTGTCAGGCTTCTATTCGAGAGGAATGACTATTTTTTACTTAAATCCCTAATCGACGCCAAAGTTAGCCTGAAGACACCATTCTAAGGTACCCTCAAGAAGAAAACCCACTGACCGTTTAGCTCCTTCATTAGAAACTGGCTCAAACGGTCAGCGGGTATTAAGTAAAAGCAAAAAGTAGGCCTTAAAACCGGACAAAAACCAATACCCTTGAAGTGTCTTGCCCAAGAGAGCATTATTAAGGATACCAAATAGAGGTACATTGCGAATTTCAAAAAGTTTTTCTCTGTTGACAAAGCTTTTTATATAAACGAACTGAATTCCTGTATGTAATATCTTTTCCCTTTGTTTCAATTTACTTATCTCATTGATTTTTAGAGTTTATGGGCTATTTTTCAGTTTTATTTTCCTTTTTTTTATACATTGTGACGTAAACCCCAAATACATTAATAATGGCAAGAAAGATAACCTACCTGCTAGGGATTATCCTAACCATCCTGATAGGGATATATTTTTACGTTACCCGTTGTAGTTATTGCAATCAGATAATCTTGAAAGAAAAAATCGAAAAAAAGTCGGTAGCCTACGCCACCCCTCAACCTACCCCATATCCACTCACTTTAATTGATGGTGGTTTTCGGTACTAGGTCAACGAAGATTTCACTCTTAATGTATCCGATCAAGAACACCTAAAGACCGAAAAAATCCTATAGCTTCGAATGAAACTAAAAAGAGTCGCTTTTGAAACAACAGATAGGCTATTACATTCAATTGAACATTCATTTTAAAAACTAAAATATGAATCCAGAAAATATCAATATTTGGTGCTGGTTGATTCCTCTAATCGTAGGTGTCATTGCAGCAATACTCGGTTATCTTTTAGGTAAAGGAGAAAATAAAGTATTAGATTATTCGGCCGAAGTCAAGTTGATGAGAGCTAAAAATGCCAAGCTGGAAGCTGATCTCGATGCCTGCAATAAAAAGCTCACGGTACCGTCGTCAAGCGATATAGCCTCGTCGTTAGATAAGGGACAGTTAAATACCCTCATCCCATTTGATGCCGGGGCAGCAAAAGCAGTTTTTGGTAAGACCATTTTAGAGAATGACCTGAAAATTGTGGAAGGTATCGGACCTAAAATCGAAGCCATGTTCAAGAATGATGGTATCAAAACATGGAAAGATTTATCGGAAATGCCTGTGGCCGGTTGTCAAGCAATTTTAAATAAAGGCGGTGACCGATTTAAAGTGCATGATCCGTCTTCTTGGCCAATGCAAGCGAAAATGTGCTATGAAGGTAAGTGGGCCGAACTTTTCAGGTGGCAGGAAGAACACAATCATGGAAAGCTATAGAACTTTGTGAACCTCCATTGAAATGCATATAAAGTAGATTTACCTATTTTCCAGTGCCGCCGCTTTTAGGGTCAAATCATGCCATTGGCCTCCACCCATTTAAAACGGTACTGATCCTCTGGAAACTTCATGCGCTCTGAAATTCGTTCTAATCTTGCGGGTAGCTTGATCAAATAATCGCGTGCTTTTTCCGCTTCATCAGAAAGGCTTCTAACTTTTTCCAATTCCCAATATGTATTCAATTTTTTGAGTATTTCCACATAATCTTGAGCAGTATACACTCCCAACCTTTGCGCACAATTCGAAAAATTTTCAAAAGCTGTACCAATGGTACCTCCTGATTCCCTTAAAAAATGAGCAGGCATGACTATTTTCTTCTTCATCATATCTGCAAAAGCCAACATCATGCCTGATGGGTCCTCCCCAAATATGGTCTTTACAAATTCCCTATAGGCCAAGTGGTGCCGCATTTCATCCCCAGCGATAATGGTACACATTTTACCTAATAGGGCGTTCCCCTTTTTCCGGGCCATTTGCCCTACGCGTTTATGGGAAATATTTGTAGCAAGTTCTTGGAAAGAGGTATATACAAAGTTTTTATAGGGGTCACGATCAGTTCCTATATCAAAACCATCGCTAATTAAATGCTGGGTCGTTATTTCCACCTCGCGCATATTGACCCTTCCCGATAGATACAGATATTTATTAAGTACGTCGCCATGCCTGTTTTCTTCAGCGGTCCAAGCTCTGACCCATTTTGACCAACCATTGGTTTTATGGGGCCCATGTTGATCAATCCCCTCAACATCCATCAACCAAGACTCGTAGGTAGGCAACGCCTCTTCGGTAATCGTATCGGCAACCATTGTTACCCAAAAATCGTATCCTAATTCCTTGGAGTCCCCCCGAAGTTCACTAACGGCCTCTAAAAAGCCTTCGTTTTCAGAATCAGGCAAGAAATCGCTGGGCTGCCAAATCTCTTCAATCGGTATCAGAAAAGAATCCATGAACCCTTCGACCTGAGGCTCAATAGCCTGCATCACTTCTAAACGTATATTCTTTTCGGGCATAAAAATGTTTTTTACAAAGTTCGTTAATAAAATACTGAAATTGAACAAATTTAGGAGCTATTTTCAGTTTCTTCCTGTCTCATTTGGGTATAGGGACTCCACGGGGTCACTCTGCCACACGTACTTTGTATCGACATCGACCATTGAAAGTTTTCCCCTAAATGCGGCTCCGGTATCGATATTCCAAACATTCGCTGCATTTTGAGGTTTTACGACCCCGGTTTTTGAAATTGGTGTATGGCCAATAAATATCTCCTTGTAATGGGTCAATCGCTTTGGATATCTAGCATCTGCTCTTTTCAGGGTAGGATCCAGTGATTTGGCCAGTTCCCATAACGTACGGTCCCAGTAAAAGGTCTGATCAAAATATTCATAGTCAACACCTTTCAAATTGGTAAAGCCAGCATGTAAGAATAAGCGGTTATTCTCATCTAGGTAATAGTTTTGTAGTCCTTGATAAAAGGCGATATGTTTTGTTTTTGTAGTCTCCGTCGCGCCAGCATAGGAAGACAAGGTGGCTCCACCACCGTGCTGTAACCACAACGGGTTGTCTTTCGCATCACGAAGCCAAGAAAGACAAAGCTCGTCATGGTTACCTCTAATAAAAATACAGTTGTGGGTGGTTTTCAGTTGTATTAAAAAATCAACGGTTTCAACGGCTTGGCTCCATCCATCAACGTAATCACCCAAAAATATTAGGAGGTCTTCGTGCCCGACCTTGGCTCGTTCCAATACCTGTTCTAAGGCTTTCAACCCTGAATGAATGTCACCTATGACCAATATTCTTTTAAAATTCATTTTGCAAAAATCGCAATTGCCATAATAATAAGAAGAATAAATAAGGCCAAAAAAAAGATTTTCCAGAATGAGTAGGGTCTGCTCCCACTTAAAAGCCCTGTCTGCCCATTGATATAGAATCGGTACTCTTTACCATTGAACCTATACGAACTGAGGTAAATAGGTAGCAAAATATGCTTGAAAGTTTCATCCGTAAGCGATATGTCAGCTTGGTGTATACGCTGTATATCGCCACCGATATCTCTTCGAATCCAACTATCAGCAATGCTTTTGGCTTTTTGAAAGGCCGCATGATGACCCTCTTTGAGCGAAACGGTATATTTTTCGGTTACAAAGCCCGACAAGTACTTTGAATTGAAAGGAACTAATTCTTTAACATTCCAAAAAGCTATTTTAGCGGGAATTTCACCTCTCTTTTTCTGGGAGGCATTGATCAGAATATCATCGACGAACCCATCAACTGATCCGGAGGCCGGAGACCATCGTGTCTTACGTACTCTTCGGTTTTGCACTCCATTTTTGGTGCGTATACGATGGGTTTCATAATAATAGTCTCCACGTTGACCACTATACCTCGCTTCTAAATTGGCATCGAAGGTCCAATACGGAATGTAAAGTCCGTGAAGACCTTCAGGATCAAGTGCCGCACGCCTTAACCTGTTGGGGGCAAACCAGATACCATTGACCCATTTCTTAAAAATACCACGGGCTCTATTTGCATCTACCTGAAAAGGAATAAGTGCACCGGGCAGCAACCAACCTTTCCTTTCAATATCCTCAACAATGAGGGGTTCTCCACAGTAAACACAATCTAAAGACTTGTAGTTTTCTTCAACGTGTTGATTGGCTCCACAGTTCTTACAATGCAACAATTCTATGGTTTCGGTATAGGCATTCTCGCCTACAACTTTCAGATAGTGTTCCAATTCAAGCTCTTCAAAGCTTTTTTTGGCCTCTTCTATGAATTCTTCATAACCGCAGTATTCACATTTCAGCTGATTTGAACCCGCTTTGAACTTCATTTCCGCTCCACAATTCGCGCAGGTCTTCTTATGCTCCGATTTTAGAATTTCACTCATTCTTTACGATACCTCTTACCGTTTAGTTGTTAAAGATGGCTGATGGATTTTACTAAGATAAAATAGCCGTAGCCCGATTTGAGTAGCTACTATAATTCTAAGATAATGATCATTTATCAATCTTGACCCTATTCGGCAGGCAATGGAGGCGGTGTATTTCCTCCTAAAAAAGATTTCAACTCATCGATACTCTTTAGAGGCGCCCAGTTCTGCATACCCTGTTTCCAAATCAGAGAGTCCCTATTAATAGTGCGGCTGGCATAAAGTTCTTTCAACCGATCGAAAGATACAGGACCATTCTGCTCTCCTGATACGGCATAATAATACTGTATTGCGGCAGGTATCGGTGGGGGGGCACCTAGAGTCTGCGATTGACCTCCAAATACTTGTGGCGATTGCTGGGTATTCATCATATTTCCCATCTGTTGCGCCAATACGAAGCCCATGCCCATGCCCATGCCTGCTCCGGCCGTACCACCTTCGTTCTTTGCTGCAGCCTCTATTGCCTTTGCGGTCTTAAATTGTGATAGTTTTGCCATATCCAGTTTATCCAAACGGCTGTATTCGAAAATCTCCTTTTTAAGCTCTTCGGGCATCGATACATTCTCAATGTAGAATTTCTCCAATTCAATTCCTACCCGACCGAATTCGGGCTGCATTACCTCTTGACAGGTTTCTGACAGCTCACTGGTATTAGCAGCATAGAGTTCAATTGGCAAATTGGCTTCTCCCACCGTGTCGGTAAACCGGGTAACTATAAGGCTTTTTAGATGTTCATTGACCTCATAATTCGTGAAATTACCATCGGTACCTACTACATCAACTACAAATTTACCTGGGTCGTTAATTCGAAAACTATAGGTGCCAAAAGCTCTTATTTCTACCAAACCAAAGCGTTCATCACTTAACATAAATGGGTTCTTGGTACCCCATTTCTCGTCTGTAAATAGGCGGGTGTTTACAAAATATACCTCAGCTTTAAAAGGACTATCGAAACCATATTTCCAACCCTTAAGCGTAGTGAGTATAGGCAGATTCTGGGTGTTCAACGTGTAAGTACCCGGTGAAAATACGTCTGCCAATTTACCTTCATTTACAAAAACGGCGGTCTGCCCCTCCCGGACAATCAATTTAGCATTATTCTTAATCTCATTCTGATACCTTTCAAAGCGATGCACTATGGTGTCGTCAGTGGCGTCTAACCACTCGATAATATCGATAAATTCGTGGCTCAGCTTCTTTTTTATTTCATTGAATATGTCCATTTTAAGAACTGTTTTAAATTTTTTAATAAGGTAAGGATTTCTAAAACATGCACAAAGTCGACCTTTACCGCTTTCTCTGTAAAGTGCATTGAAACAAGTTTATAAACTTTACCAATTTCTTGGAATATGGGTCTTTTTGTCATTACATTAGACAAACTAAGGGCAGAAAAATGAAAATGACCGTGTATTGCATTGGCGAGTTGCTGATTGATTTTGTAGCTGAAAAGCAGGGTAGCGACCTTTCTAAAGCCAATCAATTTACCAAAAAACCAGGGGGTGCCCCTGCCAATGTAGCCTGTGCTATTGCAAAGCTTGGAGGAATCAGTAGGTTTATTGGCTCCGTAGGGAAAGATCCTTTTGGCTCTTTTTTATTAAAAGTACTCGAAACCAATAACGTTGATATTTCCTTGGCGCAGCGCTCAAAGACTTTTACGACCTTGGCCTTTGTTTCTTTGGCCGAAGATGGGGAGCGTGACTTTGTTTTTAGCCGGGGCGCCGATAAAAAATTAAAATACGATTCCTCCATAAAAAAGGGTTTTAAAGGAAATATTGTACACCTAGGGGCGGCAACGGCATTGCTTGGCGGAGACCTTGAGAATGCCTACTCCAGATACTTTTTTGATGCCCTGACACAAAATGCATTTATTAGTTTCGACCCGAATTTCAGAGGTGATCTCTGGAAAGATGAGGAAGAAGTCTTTATAAAAAAATGTCGAACATTTATTGAAAAATCGCACTTTTGTAAGTTCAGTCTAGACGAGGCCCAACTTCTTTCAGGAGAAACAGACTTAGAGAAAGCCTGCGAAGTCCTTCATGAAATAGGTTCGCCCATAGTTACCGTAACCTTGGGTAGCCAAGGAACCTTTATCAGTACCCCGACTACAAAAACGACTGTTCCAAGCGTGAGGGTAAGTCCGGTAGATACTACGGGGGCCGGGGATGCCTTTATAGGTTGTTTGCTTTTTCAGATTTCTACGTTGAACGACCCGCATCAAATCTTAAAGAATACTACACTGCTAACCGAAATGGTAGCAAAAGCAAATCGAGCCGGTGCGATAACAACTACCAACTTTGGGGCAATTCCTTCGCTGCCTACCTGGGAACAACTTAGTGATTTCGAATGAACCAAGCCTCGCTTCATAAATATATTGCTTCCAAATATCAAAATGCAAGTTCTAAAAAGCTTTTTGAATTGAGGCTTTCTACAAACCTTACGCTTATCAAAGACCTTTTTTTTTCACTTTATCCAGAGGAAAAATATTCAATTTTTTTTGATACGTTGATTTCAAAACTTCCTTCATTGTATAAGGAGAGGCCTTCAGAATTACAACAGCAAGACATCGAACGTATAACGGATGAAAATTGGTACCAGTCTGAAGGATTAGTGGGCATGCAGTTGTATGTAGACCACTTTAGCGACAATTTGGAGGGGCTTAGGCAGCGTCTCGATTATTTTCAAAAATTAGGAGTCAATTTTTTACACTTGATGCCAATAACCCCAAGACCAAAAGGTGAAAATGATGGGGGGTACGCTGTGAATAGTTATCATGAAGTGGATCAGAGGTTCGGTTCTAAAGAAGACCTTCTTATGCTTACCGATGAAATGAGAAGTAAAGGTATGTATCTTATGCTTGATTTTGTGGCCAATCATACCTCAAATGAATTTTCATGGGCAAAAAAGGCTATGGCCGGAAATTTGAAATATCAAAACTATTATTATACTTATCCCGATCGCAGCGTACCTGACGCCTTTGAAAAACATCTTCCGGAAATATTTCCAGTTACCTCTCCCGGAAATTTCACCTTTAACCATAAAATGAAGAGGTGGGTTATGACTGTTTTTAATGAATATCAATGGGACTTGAACTATTCAAACCCGCAGGTTTTCATAGAAATGCTCAGTAATTTGGTGAAATTAGTGAACAATGGAGTAGATGTCGTTCGCTTGGATGCCTTGGCTTTTATGTGGAAAAAAATAGGCACCCAATCACAAAATTTACCTGAGGTACACATGCTGATTTCTCTATTTAAATTGTGTTTGCAGGTAGTAGCCCCAGGTGTTGTGCTATTGGCAGAGGCCATTGTTGCGCCAAAAGATATCATAAGGTATTTCGGAAATGGAAAAATGTCGGGCAACGAGTGCGAAATAGCCTATAATGCCACCCTGATGGCTCTGTTATGGGATGCCATTGCCACAAAAAAGACCATTTTGCTGTATAAGAATTTACGAAGCCTTCCTAAAAAGCCCAATGAATCCACTTGGATTAATTACATTCGATGCCATGACGATATCGGCCTCGGATTCGAAGACCATTATATCGACGAGATCGGTTGGGATGCCAAACAACATCGCAAATTTTTGCTAGACTATTACTGTCAGAATATTGAGTGGTCGCCTTCAAAAGGTCAGATATTCATGTATAACCCTAAAACGGGTGACGGCAGAATTACAGGGAGCTCAGCGTCACTTCTCGGATTGGAAGATGCTCTTGAAAAAAATGATGAACAGGCAATTGAAGAAGCAATAGACAAAGTGATCATGCTACATGGTATAACCATGTCATATACTGGAATTCCTTTGATTTATGCAGGGGATGAAATCGGTATGTTGAACGACTATTCGTACCTCAACGATGAGAACAAGAAAGGTGATAGCCGGTGGGTCAACCGCCCCTTTCATGATTGGAAGGCCATTACAACCCTTGAGGTCAAAAACAATTACCAATCAAAAATTTTCTTTTCGCTGCAACACCTGATTCGTATCAGAAAAGAGCATCGAGCCTTTGCGGACCACAACAACGTAATTTTATACGATAATCCGAACCCCCATGTCTTTATATATGAAAGGAACTATCCCAACAGTCAAGGCATTTTGGTGGTTTGTAATTTCGACCATAATGCACAAATTATAAATTTAGACACCTTGGGATCTTACGGTTTACCTGAAGGGATTGAAGATTTGATTTCAGGGAAAACCCTTAATATTACGGGCCATACGGTACCTCTTATGCCTTATGAAATATTATGGCTGAAACATATTGCGAACTGAATACTAGATAAAAAGACATGTCTATAAGGCAGTCTTTTAAGTCAACAAATGTTTCAAATTTGTTAGATAATATTTCGAATTTGTCATTATTTTGTGTCGAATTTAAGTGGTATGTTAAAGTTAGAGGAAAAAGGCCCCATAGAACAGTTGAGGGCGATGTCGGTTTATCTCGGCGGTGATTTTTACGAGGGTTTGGGAGCTGCCCGAATGGAGTTGGACAATGCCAACGGCAAAGGATTTATCTACACCTATGACCTTTTACCGGGCCTATCGGTACGTACGTACAATATACATCTCAAGAATGAATTGAAAATAGAGCTGGACGGTATGGTCAACAATCCGCTCTATCTTCTGTTCTGCATTCAAGGCCATTACTTTCATAAATTCAAAAAAGACCTAGAGGCAGAACGCATCAGAAGGGGGCAGAATGTCATTCTCTGCGCTACCGAAGACAATCCTAATGTTGCCATTTTACCGAATAACATAGAGCTAAAACTAAGCGTAATCATCGTCAAAAAAGAAAAGATAGCAGAGCAAGAACTGATAAAGCGAAGTAATCTTTCCAATATTTTGAACGACATCTTTGCCAAGATAGGCAATGATATGCCCTATCGTTATTTTGGAGGAATCAGTGCGGAAACCGAAAAATATGCCCGAGTTCTCATCGAGAATAAGCGAACCGACGTTATCGGTAAACTTCTTACGGAGGCCTCGGCTTTGAACACTTTGGCGGCTCAGCTTGATGACCGGGACAAATACATGAGTGGTAAAGATAAGTTCACCAACTTGAGCAAAGAACAACTGGAGCGAGTAGTGGTGGTCTGCGACGAAATCAGCAGAAATTTAAGTCAGGCCCATACCATTGAGAGTATAGTAAAAGAGACCGGGCTTTCGGCTAAAAAGTTACAAGAAGGTTTCCGTTTTCTATTTGGGGTAAGCGTCGCCCATTTCGTAAAGAATCTCAAACTGGAAAAGGCCCGGGAGCTCATACAGACTACAGAACTCAATATTTCCGAAGTTGTTCATGAAATCGGCATTCAGAGTCAAAGTTATTTTTCGAAAATTTTTAAGGAAAAGTACGGTATGCTTCCCAGAGATTACAGGGATTCCTTCCTAAGTGCTGATCAGTCCTTTGAGCTTAGCTACCGCTCTAAAGCCTCTTTTTATATTGGCGAGGGTGAAGTGAAAAATCTCGTGGAGACTTCCGACAAAAATAATCGGGACATAGGAGTGACCGGGTGCCTTATCCATTATAAGGACGAATTTTTTCAATTACTTGAAGGACCTAAGCAAAGAGTGCTCATGCTTTTTGAGAAAATTAAGGCCGACCCTCGTCATTATGAAATAGAACTCTTATGGAAGGGGGCCCGCAACGATAAAATTTTTGACGATTGGGGTCTTATATTGGTATCCGACCGGGTTTCTGAAAATATTATGTCTAATCGCAAGGTCGGAATGGATATTAAAACCATGCTTTCTTCGAAAGCTACATCCAATGCTTCTAGAAGTATGTTTTGGCAACAAGTTAGAAACCAGATAAGAAGCAAAAAAATGATTTCTGCCTAACTAAAGAAGGTTGGCCGATGCATATTTTGTGATGATAATACCCATGGCCAAAAGTGAAACTAGAAAGAAAAAAGCACTTACAATAAGTAACCATTTTAGCTCGGTTACATTTTTTCGGTAGAGGGTCTTGGTTTTCACTCTGTGGATTAGCTTTTTTAGCATTATTAATTTTCTTAAAGGAAGACAATCGATGGTAAACGATGTGACCTTAATCAAGATATGGCATAATAGTATTCATCAGTTGGTCTCTCATCGTCTTATAACAATTCGATTTGGTCAGATAGGAATTGGCTCCCAGACGAATACTATTTTCTTTATCCCCGGCACTTGAAGACGTGGAATAGACGATAACCGGAATTTTTTTCAATGCCTCGTTCCTCCTTATTTCGACGATACATTCAAAACCACTCTTTTCTGGCATGTTCAAATCGAGAAAAATCAATTTGGGCAAGGATGTAATATCTTCGCGCAACGTGTCTATAAGATTTACTCCATTTGTGAACAACCTTAGCTCCAAATCAGGAAAGAGGTCCGTCATGGCATCCTGAAAAAGCATTCTATCATCTTCGTCATCATCGACGTAAATCAATGGGTTTTTCGATATTACCATAACCATTCACTTTTAACCAGCAATTCGCGTGGAAACACTGTATTTTTCATTATATAAAAGTAGTATGAAGATGATTGGCCAAATAATAGATTCTAAATAAAATCTAGTGAATTTGAGATCAGATGGCCAAATTTGATGAAAATAATGACGATTTTGGGAAAAAGACCATTTTATGTGGTGCTAATAGAACTAAAAGTATCAAAGCTCGCTGCTTTGAAAGCCATATCTTAGTTGTATTGGACTTTCCTCATGATACGCAAAGCTTCCTTTAAAGATCCATAAATGGCAACATCGTATTTTTTCAACAACGGCCTCGCGGTCTCCATTTGATCTTTCGCCTCTTCAAACCCGTTTAGATAAGCAATCAAATAGGTATCGGGCAAGAACTTTAAATCCTTTTTCTCAGATGGGCTCAAATTCATATTCTTCTCTAACTTTCGTAATAGAGCACCATTCGCATTAAAAATATGGTACAACGTTTTTTTATCGTGCTGCGGGGGTTTGAAAAGAAGGTCGCTCTGTAAGCTATACGTGCCATTATTCTTGAAAGTAATCACCACTTTTTCCAAGGGATAGTAGGTCTGTTTTGTCTTTAGGCCAAGTTGTACGTACTCGATAGTAGTGAAAGAATGCTCATCAAACGTAATGGTCACTTCATCTAAGGCCGAATAAAAAAGTTTCACCTGCTCATTGATCAATTCGATATCAACCCGGGAAAAATAGGTCTCACCCCTTACCTTTTTTTTAATCCCTGCCCAACAGACCACGAATTGCTCTTTAAAGACCTTATAATCGCTTTCGAGGTCTTTATGTCTGTGGTTAATAAAATCAATGACCCCATCTAGCGTCAATTCGATATTGTTGCGTGCATGCTGTTCAATGGTAGCCACTATTTCTGAATTGATATCCCTGAGCTCAATATCAAAAGCTTTTGGCATGCTGATGCTCCCCTCACGAAAAAAGACCATTCCTCCATAATATTTCCAAATATTTTTACGTAAGGAGCAAATCTTACCGTTAGACCTGATTGTCACCAGACCCACTACTTTACCTTCGGGTAAATCCGGAAAGGGAATGTTCTCATAGGAAATCAGAGGTGGGTTCTCAAGGTAGGCATTCACCAGGTTCTGGATTTTGCTGTCATCAAAAAAATCTACTCCAACAATTTTACTATCTTCATCTTCGACCCCGATAACAATAAAAGAATTGTTCTTAGGGTTGCTGTTGGCAAGTGCACAAACATGCTTTAAAAATTTGGCCTTCCCCTCCTTTTGTCCAATGGCTACAAAACGCTTTTTATCATAAAAGCTGTTCTCGTCATTATGCGCAAGCAAATTTTTTACGAGAAGACGTTTGTTGATCATGATTCTTTATTCCATATAGTGGCAGTGGCCTGTGCCGTTGGGGTAACCACCAAATCGGCAATGTTAACATGAGTGGGTCTCGTCACTACAAAATGAATAATTTGGGCAATATCATCGGCAACCAGAGGTTCGAAGCCTTCATACACCGAATCGGCACGGTCATCATCTCCTTTAAACCGAACATTGCTAAATTCAGTTTCCACGGCCCCGGGATGGACCGCTCCCACCCGAATGCCATAAGGGTTTAAATCGATGCGCATACCTGTTGTCAGGGCATCGACTGCATGCTTGCTAGCACAGTACACATTTCCTTTCGGATATACCTCTTTCGCAGCTGTCGATCCTATATTTATAATATGCCCGGATCTTCGTTCTACCATTCCCGGAATTATCGCTTTGGACACATAGAGCAACCCCTTGACATTTATATCGATCATGGCATCCCAATCGGCCGGATCTCCCTTGTCTATAGGATCAAGGCCATGTGCATTTCCAGCGTTGTTGACAAGAATATCGATTTTGGAAAAATCATCGGGCAATGATGCAATAGCCTCAAATACTTCGTCCTTTTCACGGACATCGAAATTTAAGGTATGGATTCTGGTTTCTTTACCCAGTTCGGCCTGAAGCCCATCCAAACGATCTTTTCTTCTACCGCATAAAACCAGTTCTATTCCCTGAAGTGCAAAAAGTATGGCCGTAGATCTTCCTATACCGCTTGTTGCCCCTGTAATCAATGCTAATTTTTTCATTATATGATATATTATATTTTCGGCATTTGCCTATGTGGCTTAAATTAAAAAGAATTACCTTAAAAACTTCATAAAAATGGGGGGTTACGTTTTTTTTTAACCAATCGTTAACAGCGAAGCAGTGAATAAATTTTCAATTTGCACTCCTATACTAACTACAACCAGCCTCAACCAAATAGTTTTTGATATATATGGAACAAAACACCGCTGTAGACATTAGTGCAGTTAATGAAAAAATAGCTCAGGAAAGCGCCTTTATCGATTTGTTGATGCTAGAAATGAATAAGGTAATCGTAGGCCAAAAACATATGGTCGAACGACTGCTCATAGGTCTTCTGGGGCAAGGACACATTCTATTGGAGGGTGTTCCCGGCCTTGCAAAGACTCTCGCCATCAATACCTTGTCTAAAGCCGTTAAGGGAAGTTTTAGCAGAATACAGTTTACCCCCGACCTTCTTCCTGCCGATGTGGTGGGTACATTGATCTACAATATTAAGGAAAATGACTTTTCCATTAAAAAAGGCCCAATCTTTGCCAATTTTGTACTTGCCGACGAAATTAATAGAGCCCCAGCAAAGGTGCAATCCGCACTACTAGAGGCGATGCAAGAAAAACAGGTGACCATAGGCGATGAGACGTTTATCTTGGATAAACCTTTTTTGGTAATGGCCACTCAGAACCCAGTAGAACAAGAAGGTACATACCCTTTACCCGAAGCACAAGTCGACCGTTTTATGTTGAAAACGGTCATTGATTACCCTAGAATGAACGAGGAGCAATTGATAATGCGTCAAAACCTATTAGGGGCTTACGAGACCGTAAAACCCGTGGTTACCCTTAAACAAATCTTAAGTGCCCAACAAGCAGTGCGCGAGGTTTACATGGACGAGAAGATAGAGAAATATATTCTTGATCTTGTGTTTGCTACCCGGTATCCTGAAAAATATAACCTCGAACATTTGAAACCGTTGATAAGTTTCGGGGCTTCCCCGAGAGGAAGTATCAACTTGGGCAATGCGGCCAAATGCTTTGCTTTTATAAAACGTAGGGGATATGTGGTACCCGAAGATGTTCGCGCCGTAGTACATGATGTATTGCGCCATCGAATAGGCATAACCTACGAGGCAGAGGCCGAGAATATTACTTCCGAAGAAATCATCAACAAGATCGTAAACGAGATCGAAGTGCCTTAAAAAGGTTCTAGGTTTAAGGTTAAAAAGTTCTGGGTCGTATGACCTATGAACATTGAACATTGAACTTTAAACGCCAATGGATACCAAAGAGTTACTAAAAAAAGTTCGTAAGATCGAGATAAAGACGCGACGTCTTTCGGATCATATTTTTGGCGGGGAATACCATTCCACATTCAAAGGACGCGGTATGACCTTTAGTGAAGTGCGTCAATATCAGTTCGGTGATGATGTACGCAGTATCGATTGGAACGTGACCGCCCGTTACAACGAACCCTACGTTAAGGTTTTCGAGGAAGAACGCGAATTGACGATGATGCTGATGGTCGATGTAAGCGGCTCAGAACTTTTTGGCACTACCAATCAGTTCAAGAAAGAAATCATTACGGAAATTTCGGCCACCTTGGCCTTTTCGGCACTTCAGAACAATGATAAAGCAGGACTTATTTTGTTCTCCGATGAAGTTGAACTTTATATTCCTCCCAAAAAAGGGAAAAGTCATGTGTTGCGAATCATCAGGGAGTTATTGGAATTCCGACCAAAAAGCAGCCGCACAAATATTGCCGAGGCCTTGAAGTTTTTAAGCAGTGTGCTAAAGAAAAAAGCCATTGTTTTTTTGCTATCGGATTTCATTGCGGAAGATTACGAGAAGACTTTGAAAATTTCAGGGAACAAGCATGATTTGACCGGGATTCGGGTCTACGATGAACGTGAAGAGGTCATTCCCAATCTGGGCATGGTACAAATGCAGGATGCCGAAACCGGAAAAATACGTTTGGTCAATACACAATCAAAAAGTGTGCGCAACGCATATGGAAATTACTATCGTGAGCGGGTCGATTACTTTCAAGAAATTTTCACGAAATCCGGTTGTGGCGTACTTAGCTGCCGTGTCGACGAAAGTTATGTAAGGAAACTTTTAGGCTATTTCAAGCGAAGAGGTTAATGCAAAATACAGAATCGAAAATAAGAATCAATAACTTTATATTGCACGGGATGCGATGGAGTTTCCTATTATTCATTTTTGGAGGATTTTTTGCCTTCTCACAAAATGGGTCAAACGTGGTGTCGAATGTCGATACTACATCCATAAAAATCGGTGAACAAATCAAGTTTACGGTCACCGTAGAAACCGATACCACCGCCCAGGTCATTTTTCCCGAAGGACAGACTTTTTCCCCTTTGGAGACAGTTGAAGCATTCGCTACGGATACAACCCGTAAGAACGATAGAATGACCTTACAAAAGATCTATGCCCTGACCCAGTTTGATTCAGGTTCGTACAAACTTCCTTCACAGCGCATAGAAATAAACGGCAAAGGATTCTTTACCGATTCTACCGAAATTTTGGTAGCTAATGTTCCTGTAGATACCCTGGCCCAGAAAATGTACGACATCAAACCTTTAATGGAAGTTGAAAAGAGTAATGCCAAATTCTGGATCACACTTGTAATTGCCCTACTATTGATCGCACTTTTGGGAGGAGCACTATATTGGTTCGTCTTTCGAAAAAAACCTTTGTCCAAAGAAGAGAAAGAAGCTTTGTTGCCGCCCTATGACCGCGCTTTGATAGAGCTGAAAAAATTAGAAAATTCGAAGTACCTGATCCAAGATGAATATAAGCAGTACTATTCAGAACTTACTGGAATCGTAAGGTCGTATTTGGAAGAAGATGTGCATGTAAGCGCTCTCGAAAGCACCACGGACGAACTCATACTAAAACTTGAAATGCTTAGGGACGCTGGTGAACTGAAAATCGACCATGACACCTTACAACAGTTCAAGCGCATATTGCAAACCGCTGATTTGGTCAAATTTGCCAAGTCAAAACCCGATACATCAATCGCAGAACAAGATAGAAAATCCATTGAAGATATTGTAACCAAAACCCATGATGCCCTACCTGAACCCACCGTTGAAGAGCTGATGGAACAGGCGGAATACCAAGAAGAGGTAGCTCGTAAAAGGCAAAAGAAAAAAATTATTATTGCCAGTGCCGCTGCTGTAGCAGCCCTTTTAATTTTTACAGGAGCAGCCGTAGCCTATTATGGTTTTGGTTATGTGAGGGATACGGTGATAGGGCACCCCACCAAAGAATTGCTTGAGAGCGAATGGGTGGCAAGCACCTATGGTTACCCCCCCATAAGTCTTGAAACCCCAGAGGTCTTGAAACGCCAAGAGGTAAAGCTCAACGCTGAAGCGAAAGCGAATATCAAAGACATTCAGACATTTGTGTACGACGAGGCCGATAATCTTTTCTCCGTACATACCATTTCAACTACACTGAACAAGGATATTGAACCCGATTATGAAAAGTCGATTGAATCGCTGATCAAAAAATTAGAAAGCCAGGGCGCTAAAAATATTTTAACAAAACAAGAGGAATTCACGACACTATCAGGTGTTAAAGGTGTTCGCATATATGGCAGCGGAACTTTTCCATCACCTGGCTCTGAAGAATCAGTAAGGGGAAAATATAGTATTATCCTTTTCGGAGGCAAAGGGTTTCAACAACAAATTATGTTAACCTGGCAAGATGGTGACGCCTATGCCGAAGATATCGTAAATCGTATTTTGGGAACCATCGATGTAAAAACAGAAGTATAGCATGTTGGAGAATATAACCTTTGCGAACCCTGAGTTTTTTTGGCTGCTTCTATTGCTTCCGTTGGCCGTGGTATGGCATATCTATAAGCGAAAAGACCAGGTTGCCTCTTTGAAAATACCCAGCATAGTAGGGTTTTCGAATGAAGGTTTCCTCCCTAAATTAAAACCGCTTCTGTTTTTAATGCGACTTGTCGCCCTGGCCTTCATTGTGATCGCCATGGCACGCCCGCAAACAGAAGATATCTCTACAAGAACAAAGACGACCAAAGGCATCGATATTGTCATGGCTATCGATGTATCGTCAAGTATGCTGGCCCGCGACCTAAAACCCAACCGTTTGGCGGCTTTGAAAGATGTGGCGGCCAAGTTTATCAAAGAACGGCCTAACGATCGTATAGGGTTGGTCGCCTATGCCGGCGAAGGCTATACAAAGACCCCGATTACCAGCGATAAGGCGATAGTCTTAAGTGCCCTTCGCGAAATTACTTACGGCCAATTAAACGACGGTACCGCAATCGGAATGGGCCTCGCAACCGCCGTAAACCGTCTAAAGGAAAGCAAGGCTGCTAGCAAAATTATTATTTTGCTAACCGACGGGGTCAACAATTCCGGTTTTATAGAGCCACAGACCGCTGCAGATCTTGCCGTTGAGTTTGGCATTAAAACCTACACCATTGGTCTTGGCACCAATGGTAATGCGTTGTCGCCCATAGCCTATAATGCCGATGGTTCCTTTAGGTATGGCATGCGACAGGTAGAAATTGATGAAGCCCTTCTAAAGGATATCGCCAAGGTTACCGGGGGCAAATATTTTAGGGCGACCGACAACCAAAAACTAGAGGCCATATACGAGGAGATAAATAAACTTGAAAAGACCGAGATAGAAGAGTTCAAATACTACAAATATGAAGAAAAGTTTCGTTCATGGGTGTTTTTGGCAGGAGGTTTGCTTTTATTGGAATGGGTTTTGAGAAACTCGCTTTTTAGAAGTTTCATTTAAAGAGCGAAATTTGAAAAGGGAGTGCTATTTTGCTCCAAATACTAAAATAAACAATGATTCAATTAGACGAAAAAGTATATTTCTATTTGCTCGGGATCATTCCCGTGATCTTTGTCTTTTTTGTTTTGCTACAAGTTTGGAAAAAGCGAACCCAACGTAGATTCGCAGAACCCTTGTTGCTCAAAAGGCTCACCCCTGATCGATCGAACTTCAAGGCAAGCTTGAAATTATTACTTTTTCTATTAGGGCTGGCATTTTTGACCTTAGGGTTGGTCAATCCTAAAATAGGAACAAAGCTGGAAACGGTAAAAAGGGAAGGTGTTGATATTGTATTTGCAGTAGATGTCTCGAAAAGCATGCTCGCGGAAGACATCGCCCCGAATCGATTGGAAAAGGCCAAACGTCTAGTATCGGAAATAATCAATCAATTGGCCAGTGATCGCATCGGTATCATCGCTTATGCCGGACAGGCCTTTCCGCAGCTACCGATAACCACGGATTACGGTGCGGCTAAAATGTTTTTGCAAGGCATGAACACCGATATGCTCACCTCTCAGGGTACTGCTATCGATCAGGCTATTGATTTGGCAGCAACCTATTATAATGATGCCGAGCAAACCAACCGTGTGCTTTTTATCATTTCAGACGGTGAAGATCACTCGGAAGGCTCCGTTATCGAAGCCGTAGAAAAAGCAGTAGAAGAGGGTATTCGGGTGTATACTATCGGAGTAGGTAAAACCAAGGGTGCTCCCATACCCCTAAAACGCAATGGCGTAGTTGAAAGTCTTAAAAAAGATGCCCAAGGAGAAGTTGTAATTACCAAACTGAACGAAGTCGTCTTGGAAGAGATTGCAGATGAGGGTAATGGAACATATATCAATGGAGATAACACAGCAGAAGCCGTAGATTTTATTAAGGAAGAACTTTTGCAAATGGACAAAAAAGAATTTGAGGCCAAACAGTTCGCTGAATTCAAGGATCAATTTCAATGGTTCTTGGCCATTGGCCTCTTATGCTTATTTTTAGACATTTTTGTCTTGGACAAGAAGACCCAATGGCTCAGAAAGTTGAATCTGTTCAATGAAAAGGAAATAACATAAATGAAAAATTCAATTTCGATACTATTACTTTTTATAGGTTTCCTCTCCTTTCCACAAGAAGAAAACAAAAATCAACAGGAGGCGCTCAGAGAGTCTAAAAACTTAACCTGGGAGGCTAATAAGGAACTGTCTGAAAATAATTTCGTCGATGCAGAAGTAGACTATAGAAAAGCTATTGCCAAAAGTGACGAAAATCCTGCAGCACCTTACAATCTAGGCAACGCATACTATAATAAAGAAACTTATAGCGAGGCATTTGGCCGCTTCAAACAGGCCGGGGAATTGGCCACCGATAAAAAGGCGAAACATAATGCATACCATAATATGGGCAATGTTTTTATGAAACGAAAAGAATATCAAAAAGCGGTCGAAGCCTACAAAGAAGCACTACGAAACGATCCGACGGACGAGGAAACTCGTTATAATTTGGCTTTGGCCAAAGAAATGCTCAAGAACGACGAAGAGCAAAATAAGGAAAACCAGGATAATAAAGACGAACAAGATCAGCAAGATCAGCAAGATCAAAACGAGGATAATAAAGAGGGAGACAATAAGGAAGACAACAAAGACCAAGAACAAAACGAAGAAGGAGACCAAGGAGATGAGGGTGACCAAAATGAAGAAAAACCAGATGAAAACAAAGAAGGTGACGGCGAACAAAAAGAGGAACAGAACAAGCAGCCTGAGCAGGGAGATCAACAAGAAGAGGAACAGCCCCAACAACCCAGACCCAATCAATTGAGCAAACAACAGATTCAAAACCTGTTAGACGCTATGCAGAACGAAGAGAAAAAAGTACAGGAAAAAATAGATGCCCAAAAAGTCAAGGGTGTCAAAACCAAAACAGAAAAAGATTGGTAACGCCGCTTTTTTATAGAAACTATATTACATTTTTTTTATTGGCATGTAGCCTAATGTCGGCATATGCCCAAAAGGAGACTGCGGTTACTTTTGAAATGAAGCTCAGTAAAGAAAAGCTGGGCATCAATGAGCGGTTACGTGTAGACTTTAGCATGAACCGTGATGGCGATAATTTCAATCCACCAAATTTCGAAGGATTCCGTGTACTCATGGGCCCTTCTCAATCGATAAGCTCTTCTTGGATCAACGGGGTAAGGAGCTATTCCAAAACCTATTCGTATACCTTGGCGCCGACAGGCCGTGGTAATTTCACCATTGGCCAGGCCACCATTATTATTGATGGTAAAACCTATAAATCATTGCCGAAGGAAGTAGAGGTAACAGCTGCGGTAGATAAACCAAGTGACCAATTAACGGTCGATGATGTGGCCGATGAAAGTCTCCATTTGGTAGCGGAAGTGTCGAAGACCAGCCCCTATCTCAACGAAGCAGTAAGCGTCGTGTATAAGCTATACGTCAGCCCTTCGGTAAGCGTATCGAACTATCAACCCCTTGACAACCCTAAATACAACAACTTTTGGAGCCAGGATATTCCGGTAAGCCGGCTTTCGGCAGAAAATGGAACCTACAAGGGCAAGCCCTATCGCTATGTGATACTAAAAAGAGTAGTGCTTTATCCACAAAAATCGGGGAAACTGGAAATTGAGCCTTTATCCTTGGATGTAACGGTCGAAGTACCTACCAACAAGCGTGACTTTTTTGGCGGTCGGGTCTATTCTCAAACCAATAAAACGGTTTCCGCAGGCAATCGAATTATCAATGTAAAGCCTTTACCCCAAGCCGGAAAACCAGTGAACTTTAGCGGTGCCGTTGGCAATTTCGATTTTGCGGTAACCACGAGCAAAACCGTGCTCAATGCTTCAGAATCACTGCAAGCAAAGGTACAGGTGTCAGGTAAGGGGAATTTAAAATTATTCCAATTGCCGGAGCCCAACCTACCTGGTTCCTTAGAAGTCTATGAGCCTGAATTTGAAGAAAGCGTACGTACCACACTCTCGGGATCTCAAGGTAAAGTGAGCAATAATTACACCATTGTCCCTTCTTTCAAGGGCAAATATCCGATCCCCAGTATTTCGTTTACCTACTTCGATCCAAATTCGGAAACGTACAAAACCCTTACTTCAGACGAAATAGTAATTAACGTGAAGGAAGGACCATTGAATTCATCTGGTGTGCCAACAACAAATACTACCAATAATACTAAAAGGTCGGTTTCTCCAGGAAACCAATTCAATTTTATAAAACTCAAGCCTAACCTTAGCGCTATCGGATCTAATTACTTTTTTGGTTCCACTTCTTTTTACCTATGGCTGCTCTTACCCTTGGTTCTCATACCCATTACCATAATTTTCAGTAAGAAAAGAGAGGCCATCGCGAGTGATGTGGTTGGAAATCGGGTCAGAAGGGCCAATAAGCTAGCGCGTAAATACCTATCAAAAGCCAAGAAGGAACTGGGCAACAAAGACAGTTTTTATATTGCCTTGGAAAAAGGATTACATAACTATTTAAAGTCAAAACTGAAAATTGAAACCTCAGAGTTCAGTAAAGACAGAATTGCCACCCTTCTTACAGAAAAAAATATCGATACGCCTACAAAAGACGGTTTTGTGGCTTTGCTATCCAGCTGTGAGATGGCTCGTTATAGTCCTTTTTCACGAGTACAGATGCAACAAGATTACGATAAGGCCAGTGAAGTAATTTCAAATTTAGATAAGCAACTTTAAAGAGCTTGGTATAGCAAATAAAAAATTATTAGTGAAAAAAATGTGCTACATATTGGTTTTCGTCTTTGCAACAATGACCTTCGGCCAAAGCGAAACACTCTTCGACCAAGCCACTGAGGCCTATAACGCAGGAGAGTACCAAAGGGCCGTAGATAATTATCTAGAAATTTTAGACAATGGCCAACATTCTGCTGAACTCTATTACAACTTGGGAAATTCGTATTATAAACTGAACGAAATCGCCCCGAGTATTTACTACTACGAAAAAGCACTGCTACTTAAGCCCAATGATTCTGAAATCAAAAGCAATCTTGCTTATGCCCAGAACATGACCTTAGATGCTATCGAAAAACTGCCTGAAACAGGATTGTCGAAAATTTATGGTAATATCATCGGTTTTCTCTCTTTTGACCAGTGGAGTTACCTGGCCATCGTTTTCATGATTCTTTTTGTGCTGTTCTACATTGCCTTTTATAGCTTTCAATATTCCTCTAAGAAGCGGGTTTCTTTTGTTACCAGCGTGATATTCATGCTTCTTACTGTTATTTCCCTAGTTTTTGCCTTTTTGCAATACAGCAAGTTTACGGCCGATCAGCCGGCAATTGTTTTTGCTCAGGAATCAAGCGTTAAATCGGAACCTAATCAAAGGAGCCAGGAGGCCTTCGCCCTTCATGAAGGTACGAAGGTACATGTGCTGGATGGCCTCAATGAATGGAAAAAAATTAAGATTGCCGATGGTTCGACCGGATGGATTCCCGAAGAAGACATAAAAATGCTGAAAGATTTTTAAACTTTACTTAACAATATTTCATTTCTAGTCTTCTATATTTGCATTTTCCTCAATTCATGAAAAAAATTCTTCGGATATCACTGCTTTTGTTTTGGCTGTTTGCCATCGTGGCACCAAGTATTATCACTTTATGTGATATTGATAAGCCCGTGGTCGTTACCAATTTAAACGAAGAAGAACACCAAGAAACCGGCAAAAAGTCAAATGGCGAAGAAAAATTCGTAAGCAGTAACTCTTTGGATTTTTCCCTATTGAGCCATTCAATAGAGTCAAATTCTGGTTTTTATCATATTATGGGCCATTTCGATTATACCCTAGAAATAGTGCCTCCCCCTCCCAAACATATCGGTTAGTTTCATTTTATTCTTTTATTGACTAATCTGTCTTCCGTTTATTTTGAGGAAGACTTAACAATCATATGATATGTTTAAACATTTAAAGAGCGACCTTCCCGCAAGTGTCGTTGTATTTTTCGTAGCAATTCCCCTGTGTTTGGGTATAGCACTAGCTAGTGGGGCACCCTTGTTTTCAGGTCTTATAGCCGGTATTATCGGCGGTATCGTTGTGGGTGCCATTAGTGGCTCTAAAATAGGGGTCAGTGGGCCTGCTGCCGGTTTGGCCGCTATAGTTTTAACGGCCATTGGTACACTTGGCGGATTCGAAAACTTTTTGGTCGCTGTGGTCTTGGGTGGCGTAATTCAATTGATCTTCGGAATTTTAAAGGCGGGTATCATTGGATACTATTTTCCTTCCTCCGTAATTAAAGGAATGCTTACCGGAATCGGAATTATTATCGTCCTAAAACAGATTCCACACTTTTTTGGGTACGATCCCGACCCAGAAGGCGATTGGGCCTTCTTTCAGGTCGATGGTGAAAACACTTTCTCTGAAATCCTGAATACGGTAAATAATATAAGTCCAGGAGCGACCCTAGTGGCCCTGATAGGAATGGCAATTTTAATACTCTGGGAAACTGTTTTGTCAAAAAAAGGTAAAATATTCCAACTCGTTCAGGGGCCCTTAGTTGCAGTCGCCATTGGTATTATCTTTTTCATCTTGACGCAGAATAGTGAAGTACTGTCTATTTCTAAAGAACATCTTGTAAGCGTTCCAGTCCCGGAAGATGCATCATCGTTTCTAGCTCAATTCAGCTTTCCGAATTTCGGTGTTATAGGCAACCCAGAAGTATGGATCACAGCTTTCACCATAGCGCTAGTTGCTAGTCTGGAAACCTTATTGTGTGTAGAAGCGACCGATAAATTAGATCCTCATAAAAACGTTACACCGACCAACCGTGAACTATTGGCCCAAGGTACCGGAAATATAATCTCAGGTTTAATCGGGGGCTTGCCCATTACTCAGGTTATCGTTCGAAGTTCGGCTAATATTCAATCTGGTGGCCGCACCAAATTATCTGCGATAATACATGGCTTTTTATTGTTGATATCCGTCATTTTGATTCCAACGCTTTTGAACATGATTCCCTTGTCCGTTTTGGCAGCCATTCTTTTTTTAGTAGGCTATAAGCTCGCAAAACCAGCGCTTTTCAAAAAAATGTACAATTTGGGTTGGAAACAGTTCGTACCTTTCATTGTGACCATTGTAGGAATCGTTTTTACCGATTTGCTCATAGGAATCAGTTTGGGCCTAGCCGTTGGGATTGTGGTCATTCTATTGAAGAGTTACCAGAACTCGCATTTTCTTCATATTGAAGATAAAAGCAACGGGAAGCACAAAATAAAAATGACCCTTGCCGAAGAGGTGACCTTTTTTAACAAGGGCGCGATTCTTAAAGAATTGGATAGTTTGCCAAGGGAAACCTATCTAGAAATTGATTTGTTGAAAACGAGGTATCTAGACAATGACATTATAGAAATATTGGACGATTTCGCATATAAGGCCAAAGAACGTAACATAGACATAAAGCTCGTTTCTAAAAGGGGTGTTGTAGAAAACCCCTCTAGTTTCGCCGAATTCTTTGAAAATAGACCAAAATCAAAGCTCAGCTTAAGCTAAATGCTATGGAAAAGGACAAATACAAAATAGTTTTATTTTCAGATTTAAAAGATGCTATTCACAGTTCACTTGTGAGTACGATTTGTCTGGCCAAAATGATTCACGCAGATATTGAAGTATTCAGCGTGAAGAAGCCTACTGATATTATCGGAGAGGAAAATCAACTCTCGGCCATGCGTTCCATTAACTCCGAGCATACCGATACCGAAAAAAAAATGAAATCCATTATCGATCCCATTTCAAAAAGCTATGGGATCGATATCAAATACTCCTTTACCTTCGGCAACGTAAAAAATGAAATTACACGTTTTATCAAAGAGCGCCGGCCAGATATGATCGTCGTAGGAAAACGAAAATCACGCCCCTTTAATTTAATTGGGAGCAGTATTACCGAATTTGTTTTAGACACCTTTAAAGGAACTGTGCTCATCGCCACGGATAAAAGTGTTTTAGAGCCCGACGGGGAATTGAATCTTGGTATTCTCAACAATTCCGAACCGTCGCAGAGCTTAACATTCGCCAACAATCTGATGCTTCATGCACGGAAGCCCCTAAAATCGTTCAACTTTGTTAAAAACGTTTCCACACCCCAAGAAATTGAGGTTTCTTCAGGCGAAAAACGGGTGGAATATGTGTTCGAGCATAATGAAAGTACCGTTAAAAATCTTACAAACTACCTTTCAAAAAACAATATTAATTTACTTTTCATAGATCGAGCCGAAAGAGATTCAAACTTTCACATGAACCTGACCTCTGCCGAAATAAAACAAGTAGTAGCAAAATTAGATACGAATCTCTTGGTTTCGAGCTGAAGTGATATAATCACCCAAGTTTAATTTCAATAAGGTAGAATTTAAAATAAATAAAATTTAAAATTATGAAAGCACATACAAAAGAAACACAAGCCACCATGACTCCGGAAAAGTCGCTACAATTCCTTAAAGAAGGCAATCAACGGTTTCAAAACAATCTCAAAGCCAACAGAAACCTTTTAGAACAGGTGAATGATACCAGCGAGGGACAATTCCCTTTCGCTACCATTCTGAGCTGCATTGACTCCCGTGTCTCTGCCGAACTTGTTTTTGATCAGGGATTGGGCGACATATTCAGTATACGTATTGCAGGAAATTTCGTGAACGAAGATATTTTGGGGAGCATGGAATTTGCATGTAAATTGGCCGGTACTAAATTAATAGTAGTGCTGGGTCATACGAGTTGCGGGGCTATCAAGGGAGCGTGTGATCATGCACGCTTAGGTAATTTGACGGCCTTGATCAATAAAATCGAGCCAGCGGTCGCTGCAGTAAAAGAACCCCGCGATGAAAGTCAACGTAACTCCAGTAATCTTGAATTTGTGGACAGCGTTTCCGCCAAAAACGTTGAAATTACCATGGACAACATCCGGGAACGAAGCAAAGTTCTAGCTGAACTTGAAGACAATGGGGAGGTCAAAATTGTAGGGGGCATGTATGATATTTCTACCGGTGCCGTTGATTTTTACGAGTGACCCGTTTGCCGCTTTTCAGTACACGTAAATTACTTGATGCCCATATATTTGTATGGGCATTGTCCGTTTTTAGACTATCTTTCCCATGGTCTATCCATTTAAGCCTAAAATCATGGACTTAGAAACTGTTTTTGAAAAAAATAAGAGTTGGATTGCTGAAAGGCTTTCCACCGACCCCGATTACTTCACTACTTTGGGAAAAGGGCAAAGCCCAGAACTCCTTTATATCGGTTGTTCAGACAGTCGGGTGACTGCCGAGGAACTTATGGGCGCAGGTCCGGGAGAAGTATTCGTTCACAGGAACATCGCTAATATGGTCATCAGCATAGACCTTAATGCCATGTCGGTAGTCAATTATGCCGTCGATTATCTTAAGGTACAACAAATTGTCGTATGTGGGCACTATGGCTGTGGAGGTGTAAAAGCGGCTATGCAATCGGCCGACTTAGGTATTCTCAATCCGTGGTTACGCAATATACGTGATGTCTACCGCATTCATCGAGAAGAACTCAATGCCATAAAAGAAGAGCAGAAAAAATATGATCGACTCGTTGAACTCAACGTAAAGGAACAATGCGTCAACCTAATCAAGACCGCCGCTGTGCAAAAGGCGTACCGAGACCGCGGATTAAAAGTTTATGGTTGGGTTTTCGACGTACATAAGGGCAAACTCATTGACTTGAAAATTGATTTTGAAGGCTACTTGGAGGATATCATGGAAATTTATCACTTAGATTAAGCATGTATAACCGGAAGATCTCCAAGTCGGTCTCGTTGGGTTATCTATTTAAAAATCATATCTTGAAAAATCAACTAGCAAATTAATATGCCGCCATGAAAAAATTTTTCGCTAATCTCAGGGGAGATCTTTTTGGGGGTATTACGGCAGGAATAGTTGCGCTCCCTTTGGCATTGGCTTTTGGAGTAAGTTCAGGTATGGGCCCGAGCGCAGGGCTTTACGGAGCCATTTTCATAAGCTTTTTTGCTGCACTGTTTGGAGGAACGAACACTCAGATTTCGGGACCTACGGCCCCTATGACCGCGGTGAGTATGGTGATTATTGCCGGAATAGTGGCGTCGAACGACGGAAGTCTAGAGCAGGCCCTACCTGCTATTCTCATTGTATTTCTTTTGGCAGGGTTTATGCAGATAGCTCTCGGACTCATCGGTATCGGGAAATACATCCGCTATATTCCCTATCCTGTTGTTTCTGGCTTTATGACAGCCATAGGTGTAATTATTTTGGTTACCCAAATCTTACCGGCCATCGGCTATTATCCAAAAGAGGATGAGGAATTCGTGGCACAATTCATGCCACATGCCGAAGAAATCATTCTTGATAATATTTTGAAAGAAGAAGCAGGCGAAGGTATATTGGTTTTAGAAAACTTTCAGGAGACCATTAAACGGGCAGGCGACATTACGACAGAAGATATGACCAGAGAGGCTCGTACTTTGGCTAAAACCGAAGCTTCAGGCGTTCTCGGCGCAATCAAGATGCTACCGAGGGCCGTACGGAACATCAATTGGCTCGAGTTTATCCTTGCAATCGCTACCATCATAATTATCTATGGTTTTAAGCGGATTACAACGCTAATTCCAAGTGCTTTAGTCGCTCTAATTGTTGTTTCAGGTGTAGCCTATGGCTTTGAACTGGACTATAGGCCCATAGAACAGATTCCTACAGGCTTTCCGGTACCCAACCTTGGCATTTTCACGGAATTTGAATTGTCTGCCGTCACACCCTATATTTTTACCGCCTTGACCTTAGCGCTATTGGGAGCCATAGATTCACTTCTAACCTCAGTAGTGGCAGATAACATGACCAAGACAAAACATCAGCCCAACAAAGAATTGGTGGGCCAAGGTATCGGTAATAGTATTGCCGCAATTTTTGGTGGTATTCCGGGAGCTGGAGCAACGATCCGTACCGTGGTCAATATCAATGCGGGGGGCAAGACCAAATTATCGGGCATGATTGCTGGCGTTTTATTATTGGTAATCTTATTGGCACTCGGCCCTGTGGCATCGCAAATACCCGCTGCCGTTCTCGCTGGTATTTTGGTAACGGTCGGAATTGGGGTTATGGACTATAAAGGCTTGAAAGCCATCCCCAGTTTACCAAAGGATGTCAGTATCGGGCCAGTACGGTTTAGTTCTGAAGTCGTCATTATGCTGGTCGTTCTCGTACTTTCCTCTATCTGGAATTTAGTATATGCCGTCGGGGTAGGGCTAGTAATAGCTTCTCTGATGTTCATGAAAAAGATGGGCGACTTAACGGCCGAGCGATCTGATGTAAAAGCCTTGGAAAAAGAAGAGGGTTGGGCAGATGAATCGGAGTTTCCAAAAAACCTCAGTGAAGAAGTTTTTATCAAGCACGTGAAAGGCCCTCTCTTTTTTGGTTCTACCAATGAGTTTCAGCAGCTTGCCGATCAGATTCCAAGAACGGCATCTACGGTTATTATAAGAATGGATCGTATGCAGTATATGGATCAGTCCGGCCTCTATACTTTGGAAGATGTACTTATCGATTTGCGTAAATCAGGTATCACTATATTGTTGGTAGATGTTCTAAAACAGCCGAGATATATGATGGAACGGGTTGATTTAGTACCGGATTTGATACCTGAAGAACACATTTTCAATAGTTTTGAAGACTGTTTGGAATGGATTAAAAACAATGTGAAAGACCTCTACGCTTGATTACTTCACTTCAATTATCCTGTTTTTACCGTAATATGCATCGGTCAATACTTCAAATGTCCTAAATTTGCACCTCCAGTTTAAAGGGTATGATAGACAATTTAAAAAAGCATATTGCGGAAGTTGAAAGTTTCTCTGCTGACACTTTAGAAGCCGTGGAAGCATTTCGAATAAAATATTTGGGCAAGAAAGGCTTGTTAAATGGATTCTTTTCAGAATTTAAAAATGTGCCGGTCGAGCAAAAGAAGGAATATGGCCAGGCCATTAATCGCCTAAAAGCGGCCGCTACTGAAAAGGTAAACCACCTTAAAGACTCATTGGCCCACCATCAAGAAGACCGTACGTTTTATGAAGATTTGACCAGGCCCGGAGAACCATTGGAATTAGGATCACGACATCCTATTTCCATTGTAAAGAACCAAATTATAGATATTTTTTCACGTATAGGTTTTAATGTTTCCGAAGGTCCGGAAATTGAAGATGACTGGCATAACTTTACGGCGCTCAACCTACCCGAATACCATCCGGCACGTGATATGCAAGACACGTTTTTTATTCAAACAGATCCCGATATATTATTGCGTACCCATACTTCTTCGGTACAGGTGCGTTATATGGAAAACAATAAACCACCCATTCGTACCATATCACCGGGTAGGGTGTATCGAAATGAGGCCATTTCGGCACGATCGCACTGTTTTTTTCATCAAGTTGAAGGCCTCTATATAGATACGGATGTTTCTTTTGCCGATTTGAAACAGACCCTTCAATTTTTCACCACCGAACTTTTTGGAAAATCGAAGATTCGTTTACGCCCCTCCTATTTCCCTTTTACCGAACCTAGCGCAGAAGTCGATGTATATTGGGGCCTCGAAACTGAGACCGACTATCGAATGACGAAAGGAACAGGTTGGTTAGAAATAATGGGATGTGGCATGGTAGATCCCAATGTGCTCGATAATTGCGGTATCGACTCGAAGGAATATTCGGGCTTTGCCTTTGGCATGGGCATAGACAGAATCGCACTCCTACTTCATCAAATTTCCGACATTCGTTTACTGAGCGAGAATGATGTGCGTTTCTTAGAGCAGTTTAAGAGCGCCCTATAAAGGGGCATAAAAACACATCGACATACCGGTTGCCAAAGAGGTATTCGTCGCGTCGCACAGAAACGGACTACCCCGATTCTCTTTCCCAAGAATGGAATTCTTATGTCATTAATAATCGGACCGATACCATAACAATGGTGTTGGTGGTATCTAGGGGTTTCAATAACAAAAGAAAACCTCTATTATCCGCCGGGATATCGCAACCATTTCTTCAAGGCCTTTTGAAAAAATAGAATTGGTACCAGAAAAGCTAATACTTTTGAACAATGATTTTTTATACCCTTTATTGCAGAAGACAAACTTTTTAAAATACGTTTTATATTCCCTGAGGATTCTATAAATGAAAGGGCCCTTGTAAATACTCCCCTCATCGAAAGGCCCGGTATTTTAGCAAGATGATATTTTTTGTGTTTCTCCTGCATTATTAAACAAAACAAATCGTCTTTTTCAATTCTGAACCGTACTTTTATATGCAGTGATGAAGCATAAAGCCTTATTACAAATAGGTTTCAAATCAATTGAAATAATTTTCAACAACCGAGGCTAAACAACATTTTAAGTTCGACAGGTTCGGTTTTGACCGAACTAATTGTATTTTCGCTGCTTACTCAATCCTTAATTATGAAATTGAAATTGGAGCAAGATCGCATGCGCCTTATTGAAAGATTGGGAGTCCACCTCGAGGAAAAGGAGCAGTTGGCACCGTTGGCCGCCCGTATCATTTCAACTTTGATTTTAACGGGTAAGAAGGGAGTGTCTTTTGGTGAACTCGTTCAGAATCTTAGTGCAAGTAAAAGTACAATATCGACTCACTTGGCTACACTTCAAGCTATTAAAAGAATCGCTTATTACACCAAACCTGGCGATCGTAAAAAATATTTCATCATACCGCCTGAGGCTAAGTTAAGATGGATTGATGAGATGATTGACAAATGGACTTGTGAACGCAATATCCATCAAGAGATATTTGAATATAAAAAGCAGTGCAATCGCAATTTAAGCTGTAGTGAAGACCCGAAATTTGAATTGGAAATACATAAAGAATACCTCAAAATTTTGTCCCTAGCCTGTGCGACGATGGTCGATTTGAGAGAAAAAGTAAAAACCGCTTAATACGATAACATGAAAAACTATTCCATTTTGTCCGTTACATGCCTGATCTTTGCCAGCTTACTTCTGGTTTTGGGCTGTAAAGACGACACGAGCGGTCAACAAAATGCCGCTGGCCAACAACTAGCCATGTCTTTGCCCGTGGTAGAGATCCCAACTAAAACCCTTACTGCATACGTCACTTATCCCGCCAGTATAGAGGGTGTCGTGAATAGTGAGGTTAGGGCAAAGGTGGCCGGATATATTACCGATGTTTTGGTAGATGAAGGGCAAAAGGTCAATCGTGGGGAAACACTTTTCAAACTTGAAACACAATCGCTCAATCAAGATGCCGCTGCGGCGGCTGCAAATGTAAATGCCGCTGAAGTAGAGGTGGAAAAGCTAAAACCTTTGGTTGACAAAAATATCATTAGTGAAGTACAGCTCGAAACCGCCAAGGCCCAATTACAGCAGGCAAAAAGTAGCTATAACAGTATTGTAGCCAATATTGATTACGCAAATATTAAAAGCCCGGTAGATGGCTATGTTGGGGACGTCAGACTTCGTAAAGGAACACTTGTTAGTCCTACTAATCAAACCCCCCTGACTATGGTTTCGGACATCAGCCAAGTATATGCCTATTTTTCGATGAACGAAAAAGACTATCTGAACTTCATCCAAAACGCTGAAGGGGCCACTATTTCACAAAAAATTGAAAAAATGCCTAAGGTAAATCTTCTTTTACCCAACGATAGTCTGTTTGAGGAGCAAGGCACTATAGAAACTATCAATTCACAAGTAGATCCAAATACAGGCTCTATTTCTTTCAGGGCCAAATTTGACAACCCTTCGAGATTGTTGACCAACGGGAATAGTGGTAAAATTCAAGTTCCCAAAACTTTTGAAGACGCCGTGGTGGTTCCCAAAGAATCTACTTTCGAACGTCAAGGAACCACTTATGTGTACAAGTTAGACCGAGAAAATATGGCCACGGCTGCCAGTATAGTAATTACACAAGAAATTGACAACCTTTATGTGGTGGCCTCAGGATTGAAAAAAGGTGATCGCATCGTAGCGAAAGGTGTTTCGCAATTAAGGGGAGCAACAGAAATACAGCCTCAAGAAATTCCCTTTGATAGTATCGCCCAGCCTATTCAAAAAGTATTTAGATAACGGTACAGAACTTAGAAAACTATGCTGAAAACATTTATTGAACGCCCTGTACTATCTACAGTAATTTCCATACTTCTGATAATTCTCGGTGTCTTGGGACTAACTGCCCTGCCCATTACACAGTATCCGGACATTGCACCGCCTACTATTCAGGTGAGTGCCACATACCCAGGTGCTAATGCCGAGACTATTCTGGAAAGCGTTATTATTCCCCTCGAAGAACAGATCAATGGTGTTGAGGGAATGACCTATATTACCTCAACGGCCACCAATAATGGTACTGCGGCCATAACTGTTTTCTTCGATCAAAACGTAAACCCTGATATTGCAGCCGTTAATGTTCAGAATCGGGTGTCAAGGGCTAACCCGTTATTGCCACAGGCTGTTCTCCAAACGGGTGTAACTACCCAAAAACAGCAGACGAGCGCCCTTATGTTTATGTCGGTTTACAGTACCAACGACGATTACGATGATACTTTCATTCAAAACTATTTGAATATCAACGTCATTCCTGAAATACAGCGTGTGAATGGGGTGGGTAACGTAAATGTGTTCGGCGCAAAAGAATATGCGATGCGTATATGGCTAAAACCGGAGAAGCTTGCCGCATACGATTTGTTACCATCTGACATTACTGCTGCCCTAAGGGAACAAAGCCTGGAAGCGGCCGCAGGTTCGCTCGGTGAAAACGACGGAGAGGCCTTTTCTTATGTAATCAAATATGGAGGTCGTTTTAAAACTGAAGAGCAATACCGAGATATTGTTATTAAGGCCATGGGAAATGGAACCTATTTGCGCCTTGGCGATGTTGCCGATATTGAACTAGGTGCCCAATCCTACTCGGCGGGTTCATCTACACGAGGATTTCCAGCGGTAAACATGGGAATATACCAAACGAAAGGATCGAACGCCCGTGAAATTATCGAGTCTATCCATGAAGAACTCGTGACCATACGCCAAAACCTCCCCACCGGGATTGAGATTTTTGTGCCATACGACACGAATAACTTTTTGAATGCCTCTATCGAAAAAGTGACCAGCACCCTTATCGAGGCCTTTTTGCTCGTATTTCTAGTGGTGTTTATCTTTTTACAGGATTTTCGATCTACGCTCATCCCTGCGATAGCCGTACCCGTATCGATCATCGGAACATTTTTCTTTCTCAATTTGTTTGGCTACTCCATTAATCTGTTAACTCTTTTTGCCTTGGTATTGGCCATTGGAATCGTCGTCGACGATGCTATAGTCGTGGTCGAAGCCGTTCATGCTAAAATCGACGAAGGTGAAGAGAATCCCAAAAAGGCCACCCTAAATGCCATGCATGAAATTTCAGGCGCTATTATCTCCATAACCCTGGTAATGGCCGCCGTGTTTATACCCGTCACCTTTGTACAAGGTCCTACCGGGGTATTTTATGAGCAGTTCGGCGTCACTTTGATTGTCGCGATCATTATTTCCGCCGTGAACGCCCTAACCCTTAGTCCAGCCTTATGCGCTCTCTTTTTAAAGGGTCATGGAGACAAGCAAAATTCCAAAAAGGGAAAGCTCCTACAACGCTTTTTTGATGCATTCAACAGGGGGTTCTATGCAACGGTAAATCGATATGGCCAATCCGTACATTTTTTATATCGCCATAAATGGATTACCGCTGTAATTCTACTATTGGCTTTAGGAGGAATTTGGTGGTCATCCTCTACTTTGAAAACTGGCTTCGTACCCGACGAGGATAGAGGCATCATCTTTTTAAATGTGGAGCTTCCTCCAGGGTCATCGTTAGACCGCACCCATGAAGTAAACCAGAAACTGTACAACAAGATTAAGGAAATACCGGGTGTACTAGCCGGTTCCGTCATCGAGGGCCGAAGTTTTCTAGGCGGTGCCGGAAGCAACTTTGGGCTTGGATTTATTAGGCTTGCAGATTGGGATGAACGAGGTGCCGATTCGCTTTCGTTACAAAGCATAACTGCAAAAATGTTTGCCGCTGCGGCACAAATTCCCGAGGCGAACATTGTATTCTTCGCCCCGCCTAGCATACCGGGCTTTGGTCGTTCGACGGGTGTAGAGGTCAATTTACTCGATCGCTCGGGAGGCAGTTTCAACGAGCTGGATGAAGTGAATCAAGATTTTATCGGCAAATTGACTCAGAGACCTGAAATTCAATACGCTCAGTCCTCTTTTAACACACGTTACCCTCAATACGAAATGGAACTCAATGTACCTCGTGCCAAAGAATTAGGGGTATCTATAAGCAGCATATTTTCCACGCTTCAAGGGTATATCGGAGGGGTGTTCGCTGCAGACTTTTCACGATTTGGTAAACAATATCGCGTGTATGTTCAAGCATTGCCCGAAGACCGTTCCGATAAGTCGTCACTCGACCAATTATATGTACGCACCAGTAGCGGTGAAATGACGCCCATAACGGAATTCATTACACTTGAAAGAGTATATGGCCCCCAATCGGTCACCCGTTTCAATCTTTTCAATTCAGCTACGGTTACAGCGGCTACGAACCCGGGATATAGTTCTGGAGATGCAATCAAAGCGGTACAAGAGGTGGTAAGCACCTTGCCCTCAAACTATTCGACCGCTTTTTCAGGCTTGACACGGGAAGAGGTCAATGCAGGCAACCAGACACTTACCATATTCCTTTTATCCATCGTTTTTGTATATTTTCTACTGGCCGCACAGTATGAGAGTTATCTCCTCCCATTCTCTGTGCTATTTTCGCTGCCCCTAGGGGTATTCGGGGCGTATTTCACCACACAAATGGCAGGACTGCAAAACAATATTTATTTTCAGATCGCCCTGATTATGCTACTTGGCCTTTTAGCTAAAAATGCTATTCTCATTGTAGAATTTGCCCTTCAGAGAAGGAAACAGGGAGAATCTTTGTTAGACGCTGCCATAGACGGGGCGGAAGCTCGTTTGCGCCCGATACTTATGACCTCCTTTGCTTTTATTCTTGGATTGATGCCCCTTGTTCTTGCTAGTGGCGTGGGAGCTGAAGGAAACCGTTCGATCGGTACCGGTGCCGTTGGTGGCCTTTTAATAGGAACCGTATTAGGGGTTTTTGTTATTCCCATTCTATTTATGCTGTTTCAATGGATACAGGAAAAAATATCGGGACCACCCACAGCTACCCAAAATGAAGTTTTGAATGAAAAATCCAATTAAAAAAAGGAGACTATGAAATATGACTTTTTAGTGGCCGTAACTGACCCACTATCATCGGAAATATATAAGCGCTCCTTTTCGAAAAAGGGGTATAATCTAGGGGAGCACATAAAATTAAACATATAGCAACTGATGAAAATTTTTCAATCATATCGTTTTCTTCTAATATCGGCCCTACCTCTGCTACTGGTCTCTTGTTTTGCCGCCAAGAATTATGAGCGGCCCGAAATGGAGGAAGTTAACGAGCTTTACCGAACGGACCGGACATCGACAGATACGGTTTCCATGGCGAATGTCTCTTGGCGTGACCTCTTTATCGACCCCGATTTAACAGGATATATTGAAGAAGGATTACAAAACAATCTCGACATACGTATCGCAATTCAGCAAATTAATGCGGCCGAAGCCTACCTGAAACAAGGTAAGGTCGGGTATTTTCCGTCATTGGAAACGAGTGTGGGCCTCACCCATCAAGAACTATCAAGGAACAGTCAGTTCGGTTCCTTTTTTTCTGGGGCCATACAGCAATACCAGTTAACGGCAAATCTCTCATGGGAAGCCGACATTTGGGGCAAGATCAGAAGCAATCGCAGAGCGACCCGTGCCTCTTATCTTCGTACTGTGGCGGCACAACAAGCGGTTAAGACACGTTTGGTTTCCGAAATTTCAATTACATATTATCAACTTTTGGCTTTAGACCAGCAGTACAGGATTACCGAGCAGACCATTGAAAATCGAAAACGCAGCTTAGAAACTATTGAGGCTTTGAAAGACGCCGGAAATGTAACCCAAGTGGCCATTGACCAAACCGCGGCACAATTGTACAATGCCCAGGCCCTGTTGATCGATCTTGAAAAAAACATCTTTCGAACCGAAAACGCATTGGCTATCTTGTTGGGTAAACCCGTGCAGCATTTTGAACGGAGTAGCTTGCAGGAACAAAAGATCGATATAGATCTTCAAATCGGCCTTTCTACCCTTCTATTAAGAAATCGACCAGATGTCATCGCCGCCGAATACGATTTAATAAATACTTTTGAGTTAACTAATGTAGCCCGTAGTAACTTCTATCCTTCCTTTACCATATCAGCAACGGGTGGGTTTCAAAGCTTGGAATTCGACAAATGGTTCAACTCTGCCTCCTTATTCGCCACGCTTGTAGGAAATCTGGCCCAACCTATTTTCAATAGACGAAAAATTCGAACACAGTATGAAGTTGCCGAGTCCCAACAGCAGCAGAGTCTACTCAACTTCAAAAAAACCTTGCTTACCGCGGGTCAAGAAGTTTCCAATGCCCTTTTCGATTTCGAGGCAGAACGTGAAAAATACGAATTTCGTCAAAAGGAAGTCGAAGCCCTGAGAAAGGCCGAAAGCAATTCAGAAATACTTCTGAACAATGGTTTCGCCAACTATCTCGATCTACTAACGGCCCGACAGGCCGCATTGAGCGCCGAACTCAATGTAGTCAACAACAAGTTGAACCAATTGCAGGCCATAGTATCGCTCTATCGTGCCCTAGGAGGAGGGTGGAGATAAGTGTTGAGCAGAGAAACAGGGCCTGCTTCTAATAAATATTACAGTCAAAAATACCTTCATACCCAACCAGTTGAAAGCGGAGGCGATACTTACATTCGCAAAATCGTAACTGTGCCCTAAGCCACCACCACAAGTCATATCGGGTTGGGGTAAGTTATAGATAGCCCTCCGGAATTACCGAAAGCCTTTGTAATTATCTTATGATAAAAAGATAACTAACGTAACCCAAACCCTTTGGCGGCCCACCAGGGATGAATTTCAATAACCAAACGCCCCGCTTTTACCATAGGATCTGAATTGGCCAAACTATCGGCCACTTCTTGGGTTGGCGTGTTATAAATGGTAATGCCCCGAATATCGCCGTCATCGCCGAAAGGTCCAGATATATCGGCATGGCCTTCTTTGTACATCTTCCCTAAATGGGCTAGGTGTAACCGCTGTAAGCTATCTGCCTCTTCCTTATCCTGAGAACGGTTTGGGCCGCGCTTCAAAAAGGCAATAAAGTATTGCTGCATGAGAACGGTATCTTGGGTCTCTTCGTCCACATAATCAAAAATTTGATATCCTTTTGACACCAATACCTCTTTTTGTTGCTTTACAGTCGTTTCCTCCTTTAGGGCTTCCTGCTTTATTTTAGCATCCTTACTTTTAACTTTGTAATCATTGCATGCCATGAGAGCGATAAAAATCAAAGTGACCATTGTGTGTTTCATCTTTACCAAGTTTTGAAAGGTTCTTTGCTCAACCTCGAATTGTAGTATTTTGTTTTCCCGGTGACCTCCTCTCCCAACCACGAAGGCTTTTCAAAATCTTCCTGCTCACTGAGAAGCTCTATTTCGGCAACGATCAAACCCTCATTATCGCCACAAAACTCATCGATTTCAAAGAGGTGCTGCCCAAATGGCACATAATAACGCACTTTATCGATTACCCCTGTTTCGCAAATCTTTATTAGGTTTTCGGCCTCTGTCACATCCAATTCCTTTTCCCATTCAAAACGTGTGGTACCTGCTTGGTTAGATTTACCCTTAATCGTCAGGTATCCCAAATCGCCCATGATACGTACGCGAACCGTTCGTTCAGGATGGGTGTTCAAAAAACCTTGAACAATTCTTTGTTTCGAAGTAGCCGCTTTTTTAAACTCCAGGGATACGACCAAAAACTTTCTTTCGATTTCTATCACTGCAAAGCTATTTTTTTGATCTGGTCGGAAGGTATCCTTGTCCGTTTTTCATTATGATTTGCCAGCCATACCATCGCCCTTGCAATGGTCTCCGGTCGAATCGAACGGTACTTCTTAAGAGGGCCTACCAATACAAAATTGGCCAGGCGCATCAACTGTTTAAAAAACCACTCGCCTATTCTCCTTTCCTTTCGTTTACCACTGATCAGCGACGGTTGCATAAGATGGGTTTTCGGGAGTCCCACCTGTAAAACGGCATCTTCCATTTCACCTTTGGTACGATTATAAAAAATACTACTCTTCGGATTTGCCCCCAAAGCAGAAATAACAATGAAGGTATCAATTTTATTCTCTTTGCAAAGCCTGGCCGCACTCACGGGAATTCCATAATCAATAGCTCGGTAGACTTCGGTATTCGGCGTTTTTGATTTCGTGGTGCCTATACAACAGTAGACTTCATCACCGGTAAATTCGTTCTTAAAGCGCTCAAGATGAGTCAAATCGCCCGTATACTCCATAATCCTTTGCCCAGTTAGCTGTACACTAGATCTTGAAAAGAGCTTTATGGTACCGTACCGTTCATCCTCAAGTAATAATTCAAGTAATTTTCCTCCTGTAAGGCCCGTAGCACCAAGTACAATGGCCGTCTTTTTTACCGCATCCATACAATTAAATATAACCTAATTTTGCTATATGTCAAATGCCAAACCCTTACGGAAAATCATCCACGTCGATATGGATGCCTTTTATGCTTCCGTGGAGCAATTGGACCACCCGGAACTACGGGGCAAACCGATAGCCGTGGGTGGAAGTTCAAAAAGGGGGGTGGTGTCCGCTGCGAGCTATGAAGCCAGAAAATATGGGGTTCGCAGCGCTATGAGCAGTGTTTTGGCCAAGCGAAATTGCCCAGAGCTTATTTTTGTGAAAGCAAGGTTCGATCGATACAAGGAAATTTCCAAACAAATTCGGGGTATTTTTTACGACTATACCGATTTAGTGGAACCGCTTTCATTAGATGAGGCCTATCTCGATGTCACCGTCAATAAAAAAGGGAATCCTTCGGCTACTTTAATCGCCAAAGAGATACGTCAACGCATTTTTGATGAAACCGGGTTAAAGGCTTCGGCAGGAATTTCCGTCAATAAATTTATCGCCAAAGTGGCCAGTGATATCAATAAACCCAATGGTCAAAAAACAGTAAATCCCGAAGAAGTAGATGATTTTTTGGAAATGCTTGAAATCCGAAAATTTTATGGGGTGGGTAAAGTGACTGCGGAAAAGATGTATAAATATGGCATTTTTACGGGTAAAGACCTAAAAACAAAATCCCTCGAATTTTTGGAAGATCATTTTGGCAAGAGCGGCGGTTACTATTACCATGTAGTCCGTGGTATTCACAATAGCCCTGTGAAACCGCACCGCACTCCAAAATCGGTCGGTGCCGAGCGTACTTTTAGCGAAAATCTCAGCAGTGAAGTCTTTATGCTCGAACGTTTAGACCATATCGCGGAAGAACTGGAGCGCCGCTTGAGGAAATCGAACATTGCAGGTAAAACCGTCACCTTAAAAATAAAATATAGTGACTTCACCCTCAATACCAGAAGCAAGACCCTTGCCTATTTTATTGCGGATAAAAGCCTGATTATGGAAACCGCTAAAGATTTGCTATATCAAGAGGAACTCCATAATTCCGTACGATTGTTGGGTATTTCCCTATCAAACCTTAATACCAAAGAGGAGAAAGACGAAGATAACAGGGATTCTGTTTCCGTACAGCTACGTTTCGATTTTTAAACTTGCCACGGTTAATCCTGCTCAGGATCCTATCTTTCAAAACGATAATATGGGGCCAAGGTGTGGGGTTTGCCTTTCAATAAACAAGATATGATCTCCATCCCAATTACTGAAAAGGTTATCCCGTTCCCCCCAAAACCTAGAACAAAATATGTGCTTGGAAAGGCTTTATGTGGGCCGATATAAGGAAGACCGTCTTTTGTTTCCCCAAAAGTACCGGCCCAGGCAAAGTCGTTCACAAAATCATATTCGGGCAAGATTTTTTTCAAATATTTTTCTAATTTTTTCGCCTTATCCCCAATGCTGGCATTTCGTTGTTCAGGGTTGGTGTATGCTTCATCCTCTCCTCCGATCAACAGTCTTCCATCTTCGGTAGTACGCAAATAGATATAGGGGTCAGCGGTATTCCAAAAAAGGGTGTGCTCAATTTTACGACTACTATCTGGCTGCCGTTCACCTACCATGGCGAAGGTCGATATCAAGTTTACGAACTGCTCATTGATGATTTCTGTACTTTCAAAACCATTGCAAAAAATTAATTTCCATGCTTGAATTTCACAACCGTTCTTCAATGCTACCTCGACGCCTTTTTTTTGATAGTTTATGGTAGCTATAGTGGTCTTGTCGTAAATTTCAAGTCCTTTTTTGAAATTATAGGCTAAAATATCGTGAGCCAAACGAAAAGCATCAATGCTCGCTCCTTGGGCCGAAAGTATCCCACCGAAGGTGTGGTGCATATTGAATTTATTTTTGATCAACTCGGGAGTGAGCCACTCTACGGCAAAACCATTTTCTTTTCGAGCCTCAAATTCGCGCATAAGACCCTTTATGTCTTTCTTGTAGGCGGCAAAATAAAGGGATTCCTTTTTTTGAAATCCGCATGTAGACGTAACGGTTTCCGATATTTTACCCAGCTGATCAATGGAGTCAGCACATGCCCTATAATTGGCGACCGCAGCGTCCACCCCTATTTTTCCTATCAAATCCTTGAGGGGCACGTCTATTTCATATTGTAACATAGCCGTGGTCGCGGAGGTACTTCCATGTGCTATTTCCCGCTTGTCTATCAGTACGGTTTCATAGCCATCGTCAATACACTGATGAGCGATCAAGCTTCCCGTAATACCCCCTCCTACGATAAGAATATCCGTTTTAACATTTTTTCTTAAGGAAGGATACGAATTAATAATGCCATTCTTTTCCAACCAGTACGGTTCACTTGATCGCAGCCTCATAAATTTTCTAAATGGTAAATTGTACCCTCGTGCCTGTACTTGAGAAAATCCGGACCAAAGTACTGCCTTATACGGCAATAGCTTCTGCCTTTTCCATACGTTCCCAATTGCGGTGCTTTGCAATGGCCGATATAAAATCCTTTGGCTTTTCGTTCAGAAATAATGCTTTGTCTTCCGTAGAATTTTTAATGGCACTTTTTTTAAGAAGTTCCCTTCCTTCATCTTCAAAGGCCATAGCCTTGCAATGCTTAAAGGCTTCATTGATAAATTTGATGCATTTTGAGTTTTTGCCCAATCTATCGATTGACTTTTCGCCCCCCGGAACGTATACTGCATCGTACAGTACGCTCTCGGTGGTCATTATCGACGCATCGACTTTATGTTCCATTCCGGAATCACAGGTCACCATACCCCCATGAGGTGCTATTAATTTGACCACGGCTTTTTCCTTCTCCAATGCTTTTTTCATGGCATCGAAACCTTTCATGGCAAATCCATCGGCCACGAGAAACGCGATTTGACGTGTGGCTATCGATTCAAAAACGGTGTTCGCCTGACTTAGTTTGGGTGACTTTTTTAAATATATTTGTTTTTTACCGGGTTGATGGGCTTTTATGTCCGCATCGGCTCCTACGGCCTGATTAATAGGTTTCTCAATGCTTTTGGGCACCTGCATCCCTAAATTTTCGGCTACTTCTGCGGCCAAATCCGTATCGATTTGGGCAATAATCCATAGCATACGTTCTTTGATGTGGTCATGATTACATTTTCCGAGTTCGAATGAATAGGCATTGGCCACATGCTTTTTTTCCCATTTGGCCAGGCTTCTATAGAACAAGGCAGGTTGTGAAAAATGGTCGCTAAAACTTTCGCTTCTTGTCCGGATTTTTTTGGCATCGATCCGCTCTTGGTATGATTCAAAACCACCTTCGGCAACGCTATTGAGGTATGGGCATCCTCCACTTAACGAATTTGGGAAGTAAGCGGTCTGACCTTTTGGAATTTCCATCTGCATATGACCATCCCTTTGATTATTATGTGCATCCGTTACCGGTCGATTGATCGGTATTTGATGAAAATTATGGCTTCCCAATCGCGATAATTGGGTATCTCGATAAGAGAATAGACGTCCTTGAAGCAATGGGTCATTGGTAAAATCGATACCTGGCACAATATTCCCCGGAAGAAAGGCCACCTGCTCGGTTTCCGCAAAAAAGTTCTCGGGATTTCTATCGAGTACCATTCTCCCGATAATTTTAACAGGTACGGTCTCTTCGGGTATCAATTTGGTAGGATCCAATAGGTCAAAATCGAATTTGTGCTCATCGGCTTCGGGAATAATTTGAACTCCGAGTTCCCACTCCGGAAATTGCCCTGCCGCTATGGCATCCCATAGATCACGGCGATGAAAATCAGAATCTGCCCCGCTAATTTTTACCGCTTCGTCCCAGGTTACGGAATGGACGCCCAACTCAGGTTTCCAATGGAACTTTACAAAATGGGCTTCTCCCTTTTTGTTGATCAAGCGAAAGGTATGAATGCCGAAACCTTCCATCATTCGATAGCTTCGGGGTATGCCCCTATCGCTCATAACCCAGATATGATTGTGCAATGTTTCTGTAGTTAGCGAAACGAAATCGTAAAAGGTATCGTGGGCCGAAGCCGCTTGGGGGATCTCATTGTTCGGTTCAGGTTTTACCGAATGGATCAAATCGGGAAATTTCATCGCGTCTTGGATAAAAAAGATGGGCATATTGTTTCCCACTAAATCCCAAGTACCTTCGTCTGTGTAAAATTTTACGGCAAAGCCACGAACATCCCTGGCCAGGTCGGTCGATCCTTTTGAGCCCGCCACGGTTGAAAACCGCACAAAAACTGGCGTTCTTCGAGAAGTGTCCGTAAAAATACCGGCCTTCGAATACTCCTCGATACTTTCGGTAAGCTCAAAATATCCATGGGCCGCACTGCCCCTAGCGTGTACAATACGCTCAGGTATCCGCTCATGATCGAAATTGTGGATTTTCTCCCGCAAAAGAAAATCTTCCAAGAGCGTGGCACCCCGCGGCCCTGCCTTTAAAGAAGAATTGGTATCGTTTACTTTTAGCCCTTGACGTGTTGTCATCGGCTTATCTTGATAATCTACGGTATCCCTTTTTAACTGCTCTTGTTTGATAGATTTCGTATCGCCTGTATCCGCTTTTTTAGCCATGTATTTAGATTTTTAGATGAAGATTGTGGCGATTTCATAAAAAAGAAAGCGCCTTATATGTGGTTCAATGATGCCAACATTTAATGGCCTTCTAAACTAGCGACTATTGCCACCTCTCAAGCGCTTCATACATTTTTTGATTGACCTTAAACGAAAAATCCTACATCACATGTAAAAAGGGCCTTAGTCGCTCCATAATTCGGTACATGCGCAACTATGTTTAACAGCTTTACCCTGTTGGAAAAGCCAAACAGATCATTATAGGAATACCCAACGGAAATGTTGTTAATGTGGCGGGAACAGTCAGGGAAGTCAAGGATTGGACAAACCTCCATTCATACTTCTCCAAATTATGAGCGGGCTATTCGAATCCCATTTTATGGATATTGTCTCATTCATTGAAGAGAATGGCAAGGTCATGCCCCATAAAGAAAGTGGAGCCACTGCCAGCCTCTCGATAGGAGGTTTTCAAATCATGCATACTAGTAGGTATTACCCAAATACCTTCGATTAGGTGGTCTAATTTTGCGTTGCCAGTATACATCAGGAAGATGCCTCCGACCAAATCTATCAGCCTATTGATACAACCAAAAAGTACAAATAGAAAATGGGGGTACAACGCTATTGGATTGCCATGGGTAACACCGATTTACTGTATCAGGCCAACCAAGATTACCCTATGAAAATACCAAAAAGGAGAGAGGCCACATCTGGAAAAATTGGAGGATATTTCTTTCGGCGTTTGTTCCCAGACCACTTTAAAAATAGCCCAATTATAATTACACTATCTATTTACAGCTTGAAAGTCTTCCCAAACCGCTATTTTTAGGATGCCCTAAGACAGGGTAAAAATTATATCTATCTGGGACTAATGGGCTTGACCTTTAGATTCGATTGTAGAATTTGAACTGAACCAAAAAATAATGCGCAAAAAAATTAAAACGTATTCGAAAATTTCCGCTTTCGCAGATATTAAAATTGAACCTTTTGATCCTAATAAGCGTTACACAAAGCCCCATCGACATAATAAATATCTCGAACTGGTTTATTTTACCGAAGGTTCTGGAATTCATTATATGGACGATAAAGGCTATGCTATTCGACCGCCACAAATTTTTGTTGTTAAAAAAGACGAAATACACCATTGGCATATCGATTCAGAGCCTCGGGGTTATGTAGTTATACTCAAGGAATGCTTTTTAACGAAAACCTTGGACAAACATATCAATATTCAACTCAGGCATATCGAAAATCTAAGAGTCATACATCTACCGGAAGATGCAAGTATTCAAGGGCTCTTTGAAATTGCATCCAATGAAATCCGCGATAATGCCGATAATATTGTATTTCTTGAAGGAATTTTAAAGGCACTGCTTTCAAAAATACTGATGTATGCCCAGGCAATTGAAACTTCAGCCCATGATGATTTGGCCTTGCGCATGTTGGCTCTACTGGAAACCCACATCAAGAACGACGTTTCACATTATGCGGTAAAGCTCAACACCACGGCCCAAAACCTCAATACATTCTGCAAAAGAAAATGGAACAAAACCGCATCCACGGTGATTGCAGAACATATCATTAAAGAGGCCAAGCGTTTACTGTTGTACACCGACCTTTCCGTTTCGGAAATTGCCTATAAGTTAGACTTTGGCGATGTTTCGCATTTTGTAAAATATTTTAAACGCCATGAGGGAAAAACCCCCTTGCAATTTAAAAGAAAAGCATTGGTACCTTAACTTTTTCATAAAGACCATTAATCAAAGGGGCATGAGACTAATTTCGCGGTACTGAGCTCCCTTGCCTATGAACCTCAATGCCGCGATCCTATTTATCATTTTTAGCGTACCGCTGGTGTCTTTCAGCCAAATTATCGGTAAAATAACGGACGATACCTCCGACTATCCTCTGGAATACGCTACTGCGGCCCTGTTTGAAAAGGAGACCAACAAGCTCGTTACCGGGGTAATCACGGATAAAGATGGAATTTTTACCATATACGGGATTACAAATGGAAATTACTACTTAGAAGCCTCCTTTATTGGCTTTCAAACCAAGACCATCGAAGCTATATCGATAAATAATCAAGACGAAAATATTGATTTGGGTACTATCGTACTTACCATTGGTGAGCATCAGCTGAATGAGGTAGTGGTCGAGGGCGCACGAGCCACCGTACTAAATAAGATAGATAGGCAAATATTCTACACAAAGAATTTTCAAAATAGCCAAGGGGGCAGTGCTACCGATATTATTAAGAACATACCGGCAGTAAGCGTTAACGGCCAGGGTGAGATCAGTGTTCGAGGAAGCACTGGCTTCGTGGTGCTTCTGAACGGTAATCCGATACAGGGCGACACCGATATTTTACTTAATCAGCTTCCGGCTAATGCCATAGAGCGCGTCGAGATCATCACGGCACCCTCTGCCAAATATGACCCAGAAGGAAAAGCGGGCATTATGAACATCATTACTAAAAAGGGGGCGACCGACGGTACATTTACCCAAATTAATATAAAAGGCGGCTTTCCCTCAATAGAATCATACGGAAATGAGAGGGCGCATCAAAGGTATGGTGCCGATATTACCTACAACCTCAAAAGCGGTAAATGGAATCTTTCCTTAGGAGCCAATTATCAAAGAAATGATTTAGGAGGAAGACGTGAAGGGGATGTTTTTACGATTATTAACGACACCCTTACCCAATTCCCTTCAACAGGGGAACGCAGTTTTGATGAAATTAATTATAGCGGAAGGTTCACCGTTGATTTCATTCCTGATAGCCTACAGGTTTTTTCATTAGGATTCTATGCTGGAAAACGTCAAAAAGACCGTTTGGCAGACATTGTATATTATGATAATCATAGTATTGCACCGGCCCAAGGTGGCGAACGTTTCTATACCTTCCGGTATTTCAATCACAACCTCCGTACACGAAAAAGTGATTTTATTTTGGGCAGCCTTGACTATACCCGTATTTTTTCAAACGAGTCACGATTGTCTACCTCTTTTTTATACGAATATACATTGCTAGGAGGCCCAACTGAAAGTGATAATCTCGGGGAACCGAACAGAAATATCGTGTACCAACAAGAATACAATACCAACGATAACCCCTTGAACGGTATTCGCTTTCAAATCGACTATTCTTGGAAGCCCTTTTCCTTTGGACAATTGGATACCGGATACCAGTATAGAAACCTCGATCATACCGGAGATTTTGTCTATGAACGCCGCGATAACCTTACTGATGAATATGAACTTGTTCCTGAATTTTCAAGTGAAGTCGATTTGAAAAGAAGCATTCATTCAGGATACGCCCAAATGACAGCTTCTAAAGAAAAATGGGACTATGCCGTAGGTCTAAGGGTAGAAGCCATGCAGCGAACTTTAGACCTTCGTGATAAACTGGGGCTTATAGACACTACGTATTCCTATAATTATGTAAAACCTTTTCCATCAGCTTCCGTACAATATACCTTTGAAAATTTGGCGAAGGTAAAAGCGGCCTATAGCAAACGAGTAGAACGTACCACTACTTTTAAAATGAACCCTTTTCCAGAACGTGAGCACTCAGAAACCTTAGAACAAGGGGACCCGACTTTACGACCAGAGTTCGTCGATCTTTTTGAACTGGGTATTAGTAAGACCTTTGGTAGCGGCAATTCAGTTTTTGCCACTACCTACTATCGAAATACGAAAAACCTGGTCAATAGGGTCAATACGGTGTACAACGATACCATTTTAAATCGAATTTACTCCAATGTGGGAGATGCGAAATCCATAGGTTTAGAATGGGGAGTAGAACTTAAGCCTACAAAAAACTGGTCGAATTTTCTAGGGGCCAATCTATACGGTTATTCGATTGAAGGAGAATACAGCGGACAATCCATAAGCAACAATTCCTTTGTCTATTCCATTAATGCAACTAGTACGTATACCGTTTCCCCTTCGACTTCGTTACAGTTTACTTTTAATTATATTTCGGAAAAAATAACAGCTCAAGGTGAAGACTCTCGCTTCTATTCCCCCAATCTTACTTTACGGAAAACCTTTCTCGATGATCGACTTACGGCCACCCTACAATGGCAACATATCGATTTGGGTTTTTTGCGAAGCAACGAACAACGTATCACTACCTATAGGGAGGGTCAATTCTATACGACGACCAACTACATTTATGAGGTAGATATGGTACTTTTGAATCTTTCTTACAACTTCAATCAAAACAAGAACAAATCGAAGTTCATTGATAGTGAATTTGGCAAACAAGAATTTTAGGGACGACCCTTTTGGAAGTGCAAATCATTTATAGCGATTTTTTCATCGTACTTTTCAGTCTAAGGAAGGCTTTTGTCTATGTGCCTTTTTTTGGGCGTTTTTTTTCTTCACCTTTAATCGTTTTTCGATAGATGATCGCGAAGGTTTTGTCTTTCGGCGCTTCTTCTTGACTTGTAAGGCGTGCTCTAACAGTTCAAGAAATCGCTTGGCCCCCAGCTCACGGTTCTTGTGTTGGCTACGGGTTTCATCACATTGCAGGCGTAATATATTCTCGTTGGTAAGCCTATGTTTCAATTTTCTACGTATCCTTGCTTTTTCATGTGGGGAAAGGGCGTTTGAGGCATCGACATCAAAACTAAATTCGATTTTGGTAGCGACCTTGTTCACATGTTGACCACCTGCACCACTACTTCTTACGGCCTTAAAACCCAATTCCTGCACTACGCGTCGATCATCCATTACATTCCTGCCATTCTCTGGTTAATCGTTTCGATTGAAATGTTCAAAAAAACCACTTTTCCTACTTCCAAAGGTTTATGATGGTGAAAATACACATCTTCTTCTTCGTATACACCAACAATCATAAAATGGCCTCCCATATAGTAAGCAGCTTTCACGACCACTTCAAGTCCGGATTTTCCGGAGACTTTAAATTCATGGGCATAGACGATAATACGCCTCTTGGTGTCGGCATATGATTTCAGAATATTGATCGGTATCTTATTGGCCTCTCCGAACAACGACGCTATATAAAGGTCTTTGGGATGTTCATAAAGATTTTTGGGCGTATCCTTGGCGATGATGAATTTGTTTTTAAGAACTACCATTCGATCCGCAAACGATAGGACGTCGTTCGGGTCATGGGTGGCGGTTACAACCGTAATCTTTTTACGTTTAAGGTGGGCGAAAAGATTGCGTCGCAATTCGTTCTTTCGAAAGTTGTCGATATGGCTAAAGGGTTCGTCAAGGAGTAGTATTTGAGGTTGTTGGGCCAAGACCCTCGCCAAGGCCACCCGCTGTTGTTGCCCCCCACTAAGATAGCGGACCTTAGTGTTGGCAAAATTGGTCATTTCGACCATTTCCAACAATTCCTGAATACGGGCCTTGGATTCCTCGGGCTCAAATACCGAAAGGTATTTACCTATATTCTCAGCGACCGTAGTAAAGGGCATCAAATCGAAATCTTGGGAAAGATACTTCATATAAGGTTCTCCAGGCACAAGGTTATACGCTGGTCCCAACACTTGCGCATCGTTCCAATATACTTCGCCGACTTCTATTTCCAAGAGGCCGTATATGATCTTGAGCAAGGTACTCTTACCACAACCGCTTTCACCTATAATAGAGATATGTTCGCCTTTGGCAATCTTGAGGTTGATATTGTCCAATACGGTTACCCCGTCAGTGTAGGCAAAGGATACGTGGTCGATTTGTAGCATATACCAATGTTCAAGTTGGATAAATTAAGAGCTGTTTCTTTTAAAAACGAAGTTTAGCGCATTATATTGACATGAACGATGTCAATCCATTATTCTTTAAACTCTTTTAAACTTCTGTATTCGGCAATTCGGAATAGCCCATAGCGTACAACGTAAAACCAAAAATATCGGCATACTGTTCAATAGTCTTATGTATAGGAGTACCTGCACCATGTCCGGCTTTCGTTTCAATGCGTATGAGTATGGGATTATCCCCTACATTCTTTTCCTGAAGTTCAGCCGCAAATTTAAAACTATGTGCGGGTACGACCCTATCGTCGTGATCACCTGTCGTTATTAAAGTTGCGGGATAGGTTTCGCCCTTTTTGACATTGTGTAATGGCGAATAGCCCAATAGATATTCGAACATTTCTTTACTGTCTTGAGCGGTACCATAATCATAAGCCCATCCGGCCCCTGCCGTAAACGTATGATATCGCAACATGTCTAACACTCCAACGGCCGGAAGAGCAACCTTTGCCAAGTCTGGCCGCTGCGTCATTGTAGCACCCACCAAAAGGCCGCCGTTACTACCCCCCCGAATGGCCAAATATTCAGAAGTGGTATACTGGTTGTCGATCAGGTACTCAGCGGCGGCTATAAAGTCGTCAAATACATTCTGTTTTTGAGTTTTAATGCCCGCAGTATGCCATTTTTTGCCATACTCGCCCCCACCCCTGAGGTTCGGTACGGCTAAAACACCTCCCTGTTCAAGCCAAAGGGCATTGACCACACTGAAATTAGGAGTAAGACTGATATTAAAACCACCATACCCGTATAAAATAGTAGGGTTCTGGCCATTTCGAATCAAACCCCTTCTATGTGTGATTATCATAGGTATTCGCGTGCCATCTTTGGAAGGATAAAAGATTTGGCTGGATTCATAATCTTCGGGATTAAAATCAATATCCGGTTTCCAATACGATTGATAATCGCCCGTGACGACATTGTATTTATACGAAGATGGAGGCACAATGTAATTGGTGAAGGAAAAATAGAATTCCTTATGGTCCCTTTTACCTCCAAAACCAGAAGCGGTTCCCAATCCAGGGAGTTTTACTTCCCGCACTAGATTTCCCTCGTAATCATATTGAAGTACGCGGCTTGTGGCCTCTACCATATATTCAGTGAACAAATAGCCTCCCCCTTTTGAAGCGATGAGCACATTATCAGTCTCCGGAACAAGATCGACCCAATGCCGAGTACCTGGATCTGAAGCCTCTACCGTAACTATTTTTTTATTGGGGGCTTGCCTATTGGTAACAATGTAAAGTTTTGAACCCACATTGTCCAACACATAATTGTCGGACTTTGTATCATCGACCACGGGAACGAGGCTTTCCTTAGGGTTCTGCAGGTCTTGAACAAAAAGCTTGTTTCCAGAAGTTGAAATAGCGGCAGAAATCACAAGATACCGCTGGTCTTCGGTAAGCGATGCGCCTAGATACCTATGCTTTTCATTAGGCCCATCCCCAAATACCAATTGGTCTTTTTCTTGAAAGGTGCCTAATTTATGAAAGTATACCTTATGCTGATCTGTTTTTCCTGATAGCTTGCTTCCTTCCGGTTTGTCATAGCTCGAATAGTAGAAGCCCTCGTTTCCTCTCCATGCAAGGCCGCTAAACTTTACATTGACCAACCTGTCCATAAGTTCTTTGGTGTGGGTATTTATGACAATAACCTTTCGCCAATCACTACCACCTTCCGAAATTTGATAGGCCGCAAGTGAGCCATCCTTACTAAAGCTTATGCCGCTCAAAGAGGTCGTACCATCATCCGAGAACGTATTGGGATCTAAAAATACTTCGGCCGCTCCTCCATCCATGGTACGATAAAGTACATGTTGGTTCTGTAGCCCATTATTTTTAAAAAAGTACTCATAATCCCCTTCTTTAAAGGGCGCTCCGAGCTTTTCATAATTCCAAAGGTTTTGCAATCTTGTTTTTAAGGCTTTGCGAAAGGGAATTTTGTTCAAATAACCGGAAGTAAACGCGTTTTGCTCCTTGACCCAAGCCTCTGTCGCTTTGCTTCGGTCATCTTCGAGCCATCGGTAGGGATCCGGAACAGTAATCCCAAAATAGGTGTCAACCGTATCGACTTTAGTGGTGGTAGGATATTTCAATTCAACAGCTTTTTGGGGTCTTAACAGCCATTAAAAACAAGAAGCGCGGAGGTGTGTGACCATCGCTTGGCCGTCAAAATTATCAACCTGCCAAAATTAGCACAAAAAAACCTATACAAACCATAGGTTCTATAGGTTTTACTATACAATAAAACAATCTACCCCCTTACACCAATTTTTCGGCGATAAGATATTCTGCAATTTGCACTGCATTGGTGGCCGCCCCTTTTCTTAAATTATCTGAGACAATCCACATATTCAGCGTGTTTCGCTGCGATTCGTCCCTTCGAATACGTCCTACAAATACGTCATCTTTATCATGGGCATAAATAGGCATGGGATAGGTGTTGTTATCAGGATTGTCTTGTACCGTGACACCAGGGGTCTCGTTCAGAAGTTTTCGCACCTCCCCCAATTCAAAATCTTTTTCAAACTCTACATTAACAGATTCTGAATGCCCACCTGCAGTAGGTATTCTAACCGCAGTAGCACTAACAGAAAATGTTCGGTCATCCAAGATTTTCTGAGGTTCCCGAGCCAGTTTCATTTCTTCTTTGGTATACCCGTTATCCAAAAACACATCACAATGAGGAAGGGCGTTTCTATTTATAGGATAGGGATAGGCCATTTCACCCTCAACTCCTGCCATCTCGTTCTCGAGTTGTTTCACCGCCTTGACGCCCGTTCCTGATACCGATTGGTATGTTGATACGATAACCCTCTTCATGCCATACTTTTTATGTAAGGGGGCCAATACCATGACCAGTTGAATCGTAGAGCAGTTAGGGTTGGCAATAATCTTATCTTCTTTAGTCAGGGTATGTGCGTTGATTTCGGGTACGATTAACTTTTTAGTCGCATCCATACGCCACGCCGACGAGTTATCGACCACTGTAGTGCCTGCAGCGGCAAATTTCGGCGCCCATTCCAAAGAGGTATCGCCTCCCGCAGAAAATATGGCAATATCTGGTTTTTTCGCTACCGCCTCGGCCAGACCTATCACGGTATATTCCCTTCCCTTGAATACCAGTTTTTTTCCTACGGACCGTTCCGAGGCGACCAACAAAAGCTCCGAAATGGGAAAACTTCGTTCTGCCAATACTTTTAACATTACTTCGCCGACCATACCGGTGGCACCTACAACAGCTACTTTCATGTATTTAAAATTAGAGGGCGCAAATGTACTGGAATACCTGACATCGTACAAGTAAACAATTCATTTTTTATATAAATATAACAAAATGTTTCAAAATTAACATTTTAGCATAAAAGAACCGCCAAGGCAATTGCGATTTACATTGGCGGTTTTATAAAAATAAGGGTTTGGTAGCAGTACTGCTCCCTTTCTCGATAGCGCGAAAAGCGTTTAATTCTTCTTTTTTAGTTCATCTCGAATTTCAGCAAGAAGCTCTTCCGTGGTCGGGCCCTTAGGAGCGGGTTCTGGCTTGGGCGCACGCACTTTATTGTACGACTTGACTATCATGAACAATACAAAGCCCACAATAATTAAGTTTATAATTGAATTGACCCAGGCCCCATACCTAATTGCACTTTCAGGCTTCTCTACCGTTCCATCAGCGGCCATTATTGCTTCCGACAGTACTATTTTCATTTCGGAGAAATCCATACCTCCTGCAAAATAACCTACAATAGGCATCATAATGTCATTTACGAACCCATTGACAACAAGGCCAACAGCTCCGGCTAAGATAACGGCAACGGCTAAATCGATTACATTGCCAGTCATAATAAAATTTTTAAATTCTTTCCACATGGTTTTGTGTTTTAGTTGTTAATTGTTTAATGGTGTTTAAATTAATAAAAAAAGTTTTCTAATTAATATGTTAATTTAATTTTGTCCTATCGTATAACTCGTTTCACTCTCTGCGATATTCCTGTCAAAATTTCATACGAAATCGTGCTTGCTGTGCGGGCAAATTGCTCGGCAGTAGGGTCTGCCCCAAAGACAATAACCTCATCACCGACCTCACAGGGTATATTTGTTATGTCTACCATAATCATATCCATACATACATTCCCTATAATAAGGGCACTTTGTCCATTAATCGTCACATAGGTATTTCCACCCCCATATTGTCTTCCAATACCATCGGCATGGCCCAAGGGCAAAGTGGCCGTCTTTTTGGGCCTATCCGAAATAAACGCTCTATTGTAGCCGATGCTTTCCCCCTGTTCAATGTCATGAATTTGTGAGATAACGGTCTTTAGGGTCGCCACTGGATGCAAGTCTCCATCGATTCTTGCATCGTTTCCGAAGCCGTATAGCCCAATACCACTACGCACCATCTCAAACTGTGCTTCAGGATAATTGATAATACCGGAGGTGTTCAAAATATGCCTAAAAGGCCTGCTCTTTAGCCTCAAACTTACCTCCTCCATAATTTGGCAGAACCTTTCAATCTGGCCAAGGGTAAATTCTTTCTCGTTCATATCTTCGGATGCGGCCAAGTGGGAGAAAACAGAGACCACTTTTATTTCTTCGCTTTCATTGAGTTGCCTGGCCACATCTTTGATATCGCTTTGTTGTAACCCCAATCTATTGAGGCCCGTATTGAATTTTAGGTGTACCGGATAGGCCCTCTTTTTTAATTCTCGGGCCTTTAGTAAGAACTTCTCTAAAATTTTTGGGGAGTATAAACTAGGTTCTAGATCATGTTTAATAATATCTTCAAAACTTATCGGTAGGGGGTGAAGCACCAAAATGGGCAGTTTGATTCCGGCCTCACGAAGGGCCATGCCTTCCTTTAAATAGGCTACGGCCAAATAATCGATACCTAAATCTTCCAGGCACTTCGCTACTACTATTGAATCGCTGCCGTAGGCAAAAGCTTTTACCACTCCCAAAAATTTAGTGGTCGGCCGTAACCTCTTCTTAAAATAATGGTAGTTATGGGCCAATGCGCCAAGGTCGATTTCGAGTACGGTCTCACCTAACCGATTCTCTTTATTGCTAAATTGCTCCACTAATTCTCCAATTTCTTATGATCGGGTCGGACCTCCTCGGTTTCCACATCAATCTTACTGATCTTTTCACGAAGCATTGCCTTATAGAAAGCAGCACGGCTCAGGGGTTCATATTCTTCCGTCTCGCCAAGCATTACAATATTGTCGTTGCTCGATTTTCTAAAACTGTAGTTGGCCAAATTTCCTGTTCGGGTACAGACGGCATGCACTTTGGTAACATATTCGGCAGTAGCCATCAAAGCAGGCATGGGACCAAAAGGGTTCCCTTTAAAATCCATGTCGAGACCAGCTACCACAACACGCACCCCTTTATTGGCAAGATCGTTACAGACCGTTACAATTTCGTCATCGAAAAACTGGGCCTCATCGATGCCCACAACATCGCACGTATCACCAAGAATACGGATATTCGCAGCCGCAGGTACCGCTGTAGAACGAATCTCGTTGGCATCATGCGAAACCACTTTGTCTTCATCGTAACGCACGTCGATCATGGGTTTAAAAATTTCAACCTTTTGTTTGGCAAATTGTGCGCGCTTCAACCTACGGATCAGTTCCTCGGTTTTACCAGAGAACATCGAACCACAGATAACCTCGATCCAGCCGAATTGTTCTTTGTGGTTGACAGTATTTTCGAGAAACATTTTGTAATTTTAGACGAAAGTAATGGGTTTTTCGTTGTTATACTGTAAGACAGCTTTAAGGAATAAAGTTAACAAAGATAGAGATACCTTTTTATCTGTTACAAAAGATTAAAAATATCAATGATGAAGAAAAGATTAAAGGAAGAACTTCGGAAGCTTTCTACCGATATCATCACTTCGGGAGATATGAACGATATTGGAGATTTATACACGGCCGCCAAAAATCTTTATGAAAAGCTCGCAGTACTGAAGTTTATAGAAGAAAAGTTACATGATATTGAAGTAGATGTCTCCAAGAGTATTATCGGTGCCAAGTTTGAAAAAATGGCCGCTGCGGTACTGAGTGCAAACTCATCCGTTCCCGAAAGTAATCCACATCAAGAAGATATAATGATTCCAGGTATCGACACCATTAAACACATGGTTTCTGAAATGCCCAACGATACCCCAAAAGCAGATGAAAAACCGATAGACGAGGTGTTGGCCGAGTTTCTGGCAAAACCCGATTATCTGAAGAATGATAAAGAACTTTTTATGCCTCCAAAAGAAGAGGCCCAAAAAAAGGAAACACCCCTAAAGTCACTCAACGATCGATTGGCACATAAGGAAATCAAAGTAGATCTCAATAACAGAATTGCATTCGTTAAACATCTATTCAATGGTAGCACTGAAGACTATAATCGGGTGCTCTCACAACTTAGCACGATAGACTCTGAAGAACGTTCGATTTCTTTTATCGAAAACATGGTTAAACCCGATTATAACCATTGGGCCGGTAAAGAAGAATATGCGGTACGCTTTATGCAAATCATCGAACGGAGGTTTAGCTAGAGGCGATTCACCTTCAAAAATATATTCTTGGGTATTTTCAGGGTTCCTCAAAAAGCATATTCAGGAACTCAAGCATCCCGTGAAAATGGTCTACATGGTCGGGCGCAGTGTTACCTGCAAATGCCAAGACCCTAAATCGACCTTGTTTCGTTTCCGCCAACTGTTGCATCCCCACCGGGCCATGTTTGAGCACTGCATTTCGTGGTAACTTCAATTGCTCGAGCAACCATTCGCTTGTTTCCGTTGTGCTCGCATACGTTCCGGGAAATATTTCCGAATGGGTAATCACTAAGCTTTTTCTACCCGCAACCGCTGCCTTCGCATACTTTAAAAAATTGCTCAACTTATCCGTGTTAAGTGTTCCGCCATCCGCTAATCGGGTCTTATCTGGAATATAATCCGTATGCAGACCGTCTAAAAGTAGGATGCCATCCAATTCATCGAAATGGGATTTTAATAATTCCCGAACCGCACCGTAGCCCGCACTGAAAGAACTGCAATAGATTTTACCGATTTTCTGTAAGGATAATTTGTTCCGTATCGCCACAATAAAATCAAGAAATACCGTGGTGTCTTCAAAAGGCCGGCCATACACCGAAGAGCCTGAGCCTAATTGAACAACGGCCAGGGCCATAGGCCTTTCAAGGTGGTACATCGCATCGATAGGTACAAAGGGAGCCCCATGAAAATGGATTAACAAATCAAGTTCGCCTAAAGTATTGGCAAGGGGAGGAAGGTAAAGGGTAACCGGTTCTGCTAACACGCCTTCCAAGATTTCCTTTCGGCCCAGTTGGACCGTATCCTTGATTCGACCATGTTCCCTAATATGTTCTTGCATGGGTGAGGGCACCTGGGCCATCATTGGTGAAGGGTTCATTTTTTTTGCGCTGCTACATGCCATGCACATGGAAAGGGCAACCGCCGATATCCATGTTTTCGCATAGCAATAGCTTAACCTTTTAAAGGGTACCAATCGTGATTTCATAGTCGAAAAAAGAAAATCGTCTTAAAAGTAATGAAAAAGGAAGCAATTTTTCTATGACAAGGTTTATCTTGAATTAGCTACTTTTGAAGGCAACACGATGGTTAAAAAAAAGAAATGGCCAAACTTTATCTGGTTCCGACACCCATAGGTAATCTAGAAGATATGACGCTACGCGCCATACGTATTTTGAAGGAGGTACACCTTATTTTGGCCGAAGATACGAGAACCAGCGGCAAACTTTTACGGCACTTTGATATTGAAACGCCCATGCAAAGTCACCATATGCACAACGAACACAAGACCGTAAATACGCTTGTCAACCGAATACAGAAAGGTGAAACTATGGCCCTTATTTCAGATGCAGGCACTCCGGCTATCTCCGACCCCGGATTTTTATTGGTTCGGGCCTGTATCGCTGAAGATATACCGATAGAATGTCTTCCCGGGCCCACGGCCTTCGTTCCTGCATTGGTAAAAAGTGGTCTTCCTAGCGACAAGTTTGTTTTTGAAGGTTTTCTGCCGCCTAAAAAAGGGCGCCAGACCCGCTTACAACTTCTAGCCGAAGAAACCCGCACCTTAATCTTTTATGAATCCCCGTACAAACTAGTAAAAACCCTGTCCGATGTCGTTACTTATTTTGGTGCGGACCGGCCGGTTTCCGTATCGCGCGAATTGACCAAAATATATGAGGAAACTATTCGTGGAACCGCCGAAGAGGTACTACAGTACTATTCGGAACACTCGCCTAAAGGTGAAATCGTTATTGTTATTGGGGGGAAATAAGTCTTATTGGCATCTTAAGGTGACTTTTATATAAATTCCTACGGAGTTCCAATATCTATCAAGCAAATTCAATATTCAGAGCCTCCGTGTTTTCCTTGATCCCAGCCATACTTGCCTAAATATTTTTCGCCACTTTCTATCGCTCCCTCTTCCATCGAAGTACCCATCGAATCATTCCATCGGTTAAGATAGCCGAACAAGGCAATGACGCCGAGCATTTCTACGATTTCTCCTTCCGTATAAAACTGGTAAAGCCTTTTCTTGAGTACACTATCTACCGTATTGGGTACTTGCGAAGCCGCTAGTGCAAAGTCAAGAGCCACTCTTTCTGCCTCCGAGAATGCATTATGGGTGCGGTACTTCCAAATATTGTCCAGTTTTTCCTGCTCGGCCCCATAGCGTTCCGCGGCTCTTATGGCATGCGCCTGACAATACCGACATCCCGTAGCGTTACTGCTTACCCAAGCAATCAGACGTTTTAAGGCAGAGGTAACCTGGCCTTCATTTGCCATCACAGCCTTGTTAAGATTAATAAAGGCTTTGGAAATGGCGGGGCGATGTTGCATGGTCAAAACCGAATTCGGACAAAAACCCAAGGTCTCGTTGAAGAACTCAGCCAATTTTTTGGTTTCATCATCATGGTCGGGGTCAAGCGGCGGTACAAGTGGCATGGTTTATTTTCTTTAGATTACTTTTGTAGTTAGAAAATAAACAAAAAATTATGCCTACGAAAAATCATATCAGCACAAAATGGTCGGGAAAGATGGCTTTCGAAAGTACCAACCCTTCAGGGTTGAACTTTACCATTGATGCGAGCCCCGATGATGGCGGTGAAGGAAAGGGATTGCGCCCTAAAGCACTGATGCTTTCAAGTCTGGCCGGATGTTCAGGACTCGATGTGGTTTCCTTGATAAAAAAAATGAAGCTTGAAGTAGATGACTTCCATATCGAGACTATCGCAAATTTAACAGAGGAACATCCCAAATTTTATGATGCGGTCACCGTGGAATATCATTTTCACGGGAAAAATCTTGATGAAAAGAAGCTCCAACGGGCCGTTGACCTTTCTGTTGAAAAATATTGTGGGGTCATGGAGATGTTTCGAAGTTTTGCAAAAATGGACATCCAAATAAGGTATCACCATACCTAATAGTTCTATATAGATAACCTAAGTTTTGTGTACCATTATTTGGCAAGCAAGCAGGCTCCAATTTTCCGGTCCATTTAAATTAGGCAAGTCAAATCTCGATGAAACACCTTATTCAAGGGCTTGTCTGAAATCTAAGGGGCCATTATGGAATCAGTGACACATCTACTTGCATAGAATCTCGGAATGCAAATGGAACAAAACTGGAATGGGTACTGGAAAGCCCATTTGGAATAACATCGTGGCCATTAAAGACACCATGTGCCTTGCTGGTCTATTGAACTTAACTTTATTATGCGTTGGACTATTAAACCTAAGCCTGAACAAAATCGGATAGACCAATTGGCCAGGGCATTAAATGTCGACAGTTTGGTGGCGCACTTGTTGTTACAGAGGGGAATAACCTCTTATGAGGAGGCCAAAAAATTTTTTCGCCCAGAACTCTCCGACCTACATGATCCTTTTTTAATGAAGGATATGCGTAAAGCAGTGTCGCGTATTGAACGAGCCATATCACAAGGAGAAAACATTCTGGTCTATGGAGATTATGATGTGGATGGAACTACTGCGGTTGCCCTTTTATCTTCTTTTTTGTTAACCTATTACCCTAATGTAGCTACTTATATCCCCGACAGATATACCGAGGGGTATGGAGTTTCTTATCAAGGTATCGACTTTGCAGAAGATAATGGGTTTTCACTTATTATTGCGCTAGACTGTGGTGTAAAGGCTATTGACCAAGTAGCATATGCCAAAGCGAAAAAAATCGATTTTGTGATATGTGATCATCATCGGCCTGGAAAAGAACTACCCAGCGCCGTAGCCATTTTAGATCCGAAGAGGGAAGATTGTAAGTATCCCTTTGACGAGCTATGCGGTTGCGGTGTGGGCTTCAAACTTGTACAAGCCTTGGCCGATGCCCACGGAAAAACAATCGAAGATTTGACTCCTTATCTAGATTTGGTGGCAACCGCCATAGGCGCCGATATTGTTCCGATAACGGGCGAGAACCGTGTTCTGGCCTATCATGGCTTGAAAGTAATCAACTCCTATCCTCGGGTAGGTTTCAAAGCCATTATTAATCAAATAAAAAAGAAAACACTCACGATTACCGATGTCGTTTTTATCATCGCCCCACGCATTAATGCAGCCGGACGCATGAAACACGGCCAACATGCCGTAACCCTGCTTGTAGAAACCGATATGGAAAAAGCGGTGGTCTTTGCGAACGAAATTGAGAAATTCAACAAAGATAGGCGTGACCTTGATCAAGAAATAACCCAAGAGGCTCTTTTACAGATCCAGGCCAATAAAGAGGAAAACCGTTTTACTTCGGTCGTCTACAAGGATACTTGGCACAAAGGAGTGATTGGCATTGTGGCCTCCCGATTGACGGAGACCTACTATCGCCCTACCTTGGTCTTTACCAAAAGCGGTGACAAATTGGCGGCCTCGGCACGTTCGGTAAAGGGTTTTGATGTATACACCGCTCTCGAAGGGTGTGCCGAATGTATCGAACAGTTCGGAGGGCACAAATATGCGGCAGGGCTCACTTTGCGGGAAGGACAGTACCAGAATTTCAAGGACAGGTTCGAAAAAGTGGTCGGCCAGACCATTGATCCAAAACTTTTGACCCCTGAAATCTTGGTAGATGCCCCCGTCGATTTTAACCAAATAACCCCAAAACTTTTTCGAATCATTCGACAATTTGCCCCTTTTGGGCCTGGAAACATGACGCCTGTTTTTATGTCTGAAAATCTGTCTGACAGTGGATATGCTAAAGCGGTCGGAGAGGGTGAAAAGCATCTAAAACTTTCGCTGACTCAATATGGTGTAGGTCCTATCGGGGCCATTGGCTTTAACTTAGGGAATAGATTAGACCGCGTTGTTGCGCGTAGTCCCTTTAGTGCTGCGTTTTGTCTTGACGAAAATGAATGGCAGGGAACGGTAAGCCTTCAATTGAAGATTAAGGACATTAAATAAAACCGACCGCCCAGTCTGTTCAACTGGTAGAAAGGATATCAAAAGGCCAAATACAGACTCGTACTATCAAATAGTGGTCCGTTCGTCGATCAAATACTTCACCTACTATTGTCAATCGACCCTAAAAAACCAACTGCCGGGTCGGTAATGGCCAGGGTCAGAGCTAAGAGAACAAAATTGTAGCATTTCGTGCTAGTCGCACGGGATATCGAATTATCTTTGCGACCTCCTTAGTAATCCACCCATATGGATCCTTACGCGGCCTTACGTTTTAAAGAATTCAATGTTTTTTTGGGGGTTCGTTTTGCCATGGTATTTGCCTGGTCGATGCAATTCATTGTTATTGAATGGCAGGTCTATTCTTTAACAAAAGACCCCTTATCATTAGGCATTATTGGGCTTATGGAAGTAATTCCTGCAGTGGCAACCGCCTTATTTGCCGGTCACGTGGTCGACCAGAAAGAAAAGCGCAATTTGTTGGTGAAGTGTATCTTGGGATTTTCTGTTCTAAGCCTTGGGCTTTTTATATTGAGTTGGCCTTCGATGGAAAACAGTATAGCAACCGCTACCGTACTCTATATTATTTACGCGCTGGTTTTTTTAGGTGGCATCGTTCGGGCATTTTTAGGACCGACCATCTTTTCCTTGATTGCCCTTATCGTACCCAAAAAAGTATATCCAAATGCGGCAACATGGAGTACGACCACATGGCAATTAGGTGCTGTTCTAGGGCCTGCCCTAGCTGGTTTTTCCATTAGTTGGATTGGTGTCCATTGGTCTATGTGCCTTATTTTCGCTTTTTCATTGATTGCCCTTCTCATGCTTCTTCAAATATCAAGAAAACCGATACTCAATCCGAAAATAGGCGAACCCGTTTTTCAAAGCCTGAAAGAAGGCCTTCGTTTCGTGTTTGACAACAAGGCCATATTAGGAGCGTTGACTTTAGATATGATCGCGGTTCTTTTTGGGGGAGCTGTTGCCCTTCTTCCGATATTTGCCCAAGATATACTTCACGTTGGCGCCGAAGGATTCGGGATTTTAAGGGCCGCTCCGGCAGTAGGAGCTGCTATAACCATGTTAGGGTCGACCCGGTTCCCATTACATCGCAATGCGGGTAAAAAATTACTGTGGGCGGTATTCGGCTTTGGTTTATGTATTATCGTTTTCGGTCTGTCGACCTATTTCTGGATATCGGTAATAGCCCTATTTTTAAGTGGTGCGGTCGATGGTGTTTCTATGATTATACGGCAGACCATTCTTCAATTAAAGACCCCTGACTCAATGCGGGGAAGGGTCGCTTCTGTAAACTCAATGTTCGTAGGCTCTTCCAATGAACTCGGTGCCTTTGAAAGTGGTCTGACCGCCAAATTGATGGGTACTGTAACGGCTGTGGTTTTTGGCGGCACTATGACTTTACTTACCGTAGGGCTGACGGCCTTTGCCTCACCCACATTCAGGGCCCTCGACCTGCAAAAGGATATCGATGAGCATGAGTCTCAAGATTAGCGCGAATATTACATGCCCAAATTAGTTTTTGCTATATTAATGATAGGTTTCCAATGACAATTTCTTTCCATCGAAAACCGCGTAGGTATAATAAGAGATCCAATCGCCCAAATTTGTATATCGCGATGTTTCGGTAAGATCGATTTCAAGAGGCAGATGGCGATGCCCGAATATGAAATGGTCATAATGTTGGGTCTCGAGCTTGCGCTTCGCATACAGTACAAGCCATTCTTTGTCTTCCCCCAAGAATTTCACGTCGTCGGCTCCTGATATCATTTTATTTCTGACCGAGAAATATTGCGCCAAACGAACACCAAGATCTGGATGCAACCAACGGAACATCCATTTTGCAAAAGGATTTTCAAAAACTTTCTTCATACGCTTATATCCTTTATCGTCAGGTCCTAACCCATCTCCATGGCCGATAAAGAAAGAGGTCGCATTAATTTCAAATTGCTGAGGTCGATGGAAAACAGGAATGTGGAGTTCTTCTTCAAAGTAACCGTTCATCCAAAGGTCGTGATTACCAACAAAATAATAGATAGGAATACCCGAATCGACGATTTCCGCAAGTTTACCCAATGTTCTCACAAAACCTTTCGGTACTACCGTCTTATATTCAAACCAGAAATCGAACAGGTCTCCCACCAGAAAGATAACACCGGCATCTGCTTTAATTTGGTCGAGCCACGCTACAAATTTCCGCTCTCTGGGCTCACTTTTTTCAGCGGTCGGGGCTCCTAAGTGATTATCACTGGCGAAATAGGCCTTTTTGCCCGCTGGAAGTTTTATTGTTCTCATCTAAAAGGTAAATATAACGAATCCCCCTATGGTAGACCAAGACGCTTTAGTTATCCGAAGCAAACCATTCAGCGAACGACGAGTCCGTCTCCTGCAATTTTACCGAATGCAGGCGTATATGCCCAGGAAGGCGCGCTTTTATTTTTGCAGCAAAATCAATCACCATATTCTCACTGGTAGGTTGATAATCGGCCAAGATCACATTGTGCCCCCTGGCTGTTAGCTCTTCCGCCAACTCTATGTGTGGGGTGTTTCGATTAAATACCGTGGCGTGATCGAACCTTTCTACGATTTCCTCCTTAACGATTTTCTTCAGATCACCGAAATCGATTACCATTCCCAACTTAACGTGGGAAGTGTCGGTTATCGGCGTACCGATAACGGTAACGGACAGTTTATAACTATGGCCATGTACATTTCTGCACTTTCCATCATACCCGAATAAGGCATGGCCTGTTTCAAAATTAAATTGTTTTGTAATTCTTATCGTGCCCATAACGTCTTCTTGTAGGGCAAAGGTATTCAATTTGCAAAACCGATCTGTTTTTGAACTACATTTGTCCACTTTTTAAACCACAAAGAAGTGGAAGAGCTATTCGAGCAACTGGCCTTCTCGATCAACCCGCTGGATGAATCGGTAATCGATGATATTTTACAAAATGGGCATAGCGTCATTGACGGCTTTTTGGAGGAGAACCTAGTGCTTTCCCTACGTACTGACCTTTTGAAAAAATATGAAGACGATTGTTTCAAAAAGGCTGCCATTGGCAATCGCACCAATGAAACCATAAAAACGGGTATCAGGGGCGATTTCATTTTATGGATCTATGAACATACCACGGATTACAGCCATAGGTTATTTTTAGACCGTATCAACGATTTGGTCGTGTACTTGAACAAGACCTGTTTTCTAGGTATTTTGCGAACGGAGTTTCATTATGCCGTATACCCTGAAGGAAAATTTTACAAACGGCACTTAGATGCTTTTGAGAACGACGATCGCAGAAAACTTTCGGTAGTCTGCAATTTAAACGAAGATGACTGGCTCCCTGAGCACGGTGGAGAACTGGTTCTTTATCTAAAGGGCACCGCCGGAGAAGTACCCAAGACGGTATATCCATTTCCCGGGAGGGCCGCAGTTTTTGAAAGCCGTGTATTGGAACACGAGGTAAAGGCGGCCATTAGACAGCGACTGAGCATCACCGGCTGGTTGAAAACGCGATAGCCTTTTCTTTTTAGGGAACAGGCAAGATGGGCTGAGTCCAGGCCATTTCGTACCGTAAATCTTCAATGGGGTTTTCCTGTAATTTCGAGGAGGTAATTTTGCATCTTACAAATCGAATATCATCGTCTAGCGCGTATTCGGCACTCGTACCATTTACTATCTTTAGCTCTTCCGTAGTCGTTTGCCCTTTTTTGCAGCCTACAAACACAATCTTATAATCGACATTTTCTTCAGGGGCTACTTCGATTGATAACGTACCTTCTTTATACTGTAATTTCTTTAGATTTACTCCGGTACTTGAATAGAATTTGCCCGCTTCCAGCGAATTAATCAGAGCGGAGGGTAATAAGGTATCTGCCTCTACCATCACCCAGCCCCTTCCGGCATTGCTCCATTTTTCACCAATGGTATGGTAGCTGTGAGAATCATCGGTTGCTAGACCATACATGAGGGGTTTCCCTTTTTCGAGATATGAAATATTGATAAGGTCCCACATCTCTTCGGTAGAAATATGCGTAGAATCACCCATATTATGAACCATAGGATGCCCATTATATACTTCAAAAAAACGTTCCCCATCTAAGGCGATCATATCCTCAAGATCAATACTATAGTAAAAATTAGGATGATTTATATGGGGAATCATGGGCACTCCAGTGGCCTTTCGTTGGTCTAAAACCTGATTTAGGTTATTTTGAAGCACCTCTGCCACACTGTTACCGCCCATAGGTTCAATTTTGTTCTGAATATTAGTGGCGTTCATGTGGATATGCTTGTCTTCAAATCTGTCGGTAATTTCCTCTGACCGTATCACTATAAATTCTCCCGGGGACTCTACCTTGTTACGATACTCTTCATAGGTTTTCAGCTTCACTTGGGTGCGGCCAGAATCAATATGATACGTGACCCATTCTTCACCATAGGTGTCTAGATAGGCCTGAAATGCCTGCTCGTAAATAGAGTCTTCGGAAACGGTAATCCATTTATCTCCTTCGGCTAGCGTATTATGGTCAGAAAGGGCTAAAAATTGATACCCATTGGTTTTATACCAATTCAGGATGACCTCAGGAAATTCGTCTCCATCGCTCCAGTAGGAATGCGTGTGCAGGTTTCCTTTAAACCAGCGCTGCGATGTCTCGCTGGTCGTCGCCGATGAATTTTTCTTGCAACTGCTAAAGACACACAGCAAAACAGATAGAAAAATATAGTTTTTAGATGTGAAGAGGCCCATGAATTCAAATATTGGTTGAATACAAAGGTACTAATTCCTCAGGGCAGATATGGAATGTCTAGTTTAATTTTAAGAGTGCGTTTTGGCTAGAAGGTACAATAGTGCTTTTTCATCAACAATAATGGAAGTATCCACATCTTGAACCAGTAATAAATCGGCAAGATTTTCTTCTATCGGGGCTTGCTCTTTTTTTGAAGTTTGCGCTAGGTAACACTGAACCGCTTTTTTCAATACGGCAATCATCGTAGTCTCTTCAGCCTTGGCGAGGGCCCTGACCTTAAGAAAGAATAGTTCATCAACGTCGATATTTCTTTTCATTACTACATTTTTTCGTCTTTGCGCCGTTATTTTCCTACGCGCTCTTACCGTTTGAATTTTCTACGGGTCCGTATTCGGTTAATGAAGTAAACGGCAAGCACTAGCAAAATCAAAAAAGGAAAGATAAGGTCCCCGTTTAAAAAATTTACAATAGACATATACTTGGTTTTGAAATAGAACGTGAAGGTTATTTACTTATTATTTACGCCGCATTTTATTCCCTCTCATACGATTGATAATGTATATCACAATGACTACTACCGCTAATGTTAAAAAAATCAGGTTTCCGCCCATGTCAGATTAAGAATTAATTAATTGCTTTTGAACTTGGCCAAGGCATTTTTTGTAAACTGGGAAAGCACGAGCTTGCCAGTGAGGGCGGCACGTGATATCAATAAGGTATCCCAATGTGCTGTTCCTTCCCAAAGGGTTTTTTTCCAATCTTGCAACGCCTCTGGATTATACGATGACAACTTCACCACGAAAAAATCCAATTCCTTATCCATTTCCTTACGGGATTCAAAAACCTTTGAAAAAAGTCCTTTTTCTTGCGCCCAATAGGCATTTTTCCATTCCGTGGGGGCGAGGGAGAGTTCGGAAAGTGCAGCAATGCCGATTTTTCTTTCGACCGCAGGGGCGATTACCAGCGGTGCAATACCAATGGTAAGCTCCGACAAGCGAATAGAGGCATCGACCGAAGCAAATACATAGTCACATGCGGCGATCAATCCCACACCGCCCCCTACTGCTTTACCCTGTACTCGGCCCACAATAACCTTCTTGCATACACGCATGGCATTGATCACCTTGGCGAAACCATTGAAAAAAACCTTCCCTTCTTCAAGGTTTGAGACGGCCATTAACTCATTGAAAGAAGCCCCAGCACAAAAAGCGCGATCCCCCTCTGATTTTAAAACGACTATCGTAACGTTTTGATTGTCCGAAAGTTTTTCCAATTCGTCGGTCAATCGGTCCAACATCTCGGCAACAAATGAGTTGCTTGCCGGATGGCCAAAAGTTACCGTGGCTACATGGCCATTTATCTCGGTATATATGCTTCCGTTCTCTCTTGTAGTTTGCATGCTACGAAATTACTGGATTAATCTTTTCCTCTGTATCTTTTTTACCTCCCAAAATTAGGTGTTTTGTAGTAGCGGCAGAAATTTTCTACGGAACTTCCAAACCAATGCCCCTCCTCGAATGGCCATCCAGACCGTAAATGCCACCCAAATTCCATAAAGCCCCCAGTTGAGATATTTTCCGAGAAAAAGTAGGGGAACAAACCCCAAAAAGGTGGCCACAAGTAATGTATTCCTTAAATATTTCATTTCTCCCATTCCCTTGAATACACCGTCAAAAACAAACGCCACTGTATTAATAGGTAGCCCTATTAGTACTATAAAAAAGATGGCAAAAAAGGCATGTAAAACTTCCGGTTCCTTCGAAAAAAGATATCCTATAGGTCTGTAGAAGAGAAAACCTACTGCCACGAGAACAAAGCTGACAAGCATTCCGTAGGAAATTATTTTTCTGGCCAATGACCATAATCCATCATAATCCTTAGCGCCCAAAAGCCTGCCTCCCATAATATTTCCGGCGGCTCCGTACCCATCGATAAAAAAAGCGGAAAATAACCAAAGATTAATGGCTATGGTATGGGCGCCTATGTATCTTGGCCCGAGATCTGTTGCCTCACGAACGGCCAGGATCAATGCGGTATTTAAGGCCAACGCACGAACAAAAAGGTTCAGGCTCATGATCACCAACCGACCAAGCTCTGTATGTAATGGCAGCCTTAACTTGAGACTTATGTCTGTCTTCCATAGGAGTAGAACAAAGGCCATGATAGCCATTATCATTTGGGAGATCAAACTGGCCCACGCCGCTCCTTCTAGGTACATAGGGCTTAGCCATCCCTCGATGCCATACACGAGTATAAAATCCAAAACAACATTTAAAAGCGCACCAACCAGGGCTATTAACATAGGAAAATAGGTGTTCTGTAAGCCACGGAAAATACCCATTACGGCGAATACAAAAAGGGTCAACGGAAAGCCCCATACCCGAATAGCGTAGTATGAGATGCAAAAATCGAGAATCTTGCCCGAAGCATTGAGTAGCTCAAAAATTTCCTCAACAATGAAAATGGTGGACAATAATACCAAGATGCTCAGGCCGATATTCAAAAAAATAGCTTGGGCAGGTAATGTTTTGACCTCTTCCAACCGACCGGCTCCCAAATATTGTGAAATAATGGCGGAAATCGCACTTCGTGTCTGCCCTAGAATCCAAATCAGCATAGAGAGGAACGAGCCCACGATACCCGCAGCTGCCAGCGATTCCAATCCATCTACAGGTATATTGCCAACGATGGCCGTATCGGTAATGGACAATAAGGGTTCGGCGATTCCGGCAATAGTGGCCGGAATCGCCAAATTATTAATACTTTTAAAAGTAACCTTAGCCATCAAGTGGGCCAAATTACAACACTAATTCGTAACAATGAAAAGGATGTTGACTCTGTTTTGGAAAGTAAATATCATCTAGCTTTCGATAGCCTCTGGCCTCGTAGAAACGCTGGTTGCGTTTGTTTTGGCTGAAGGTGTCCAAGCGTATCGACTCAAAACCGTTTTCAAGGGCGTAGTTTTCGGCAAAGTCCATTAACTTTTGGGCATAACCCATTCCCTGACGATCTGGATGAACGGAAAGTCGATGTATGTAAAGATTATTAGTATTGGGTGTCAACCAGGTTACAGGAACATATTCGGCATCCATCAGCGTTGAAACCACGATTGTTCCAATAATTCTACCGCGCTCTTCCAACACATAAAGCTCGTTTCTTTGTATGTCTTTGGCAAAAGCTTCTTTAGAAGGGTATTCATCGTTCCATTGAAAAATGCCTTTTTCGATCATATGGGACGTACACGCTTTGACAATGGTAAGAATATGGGGTATTTCCGATATCTTTGCACATCGAATCATCTTTGATTACATTTTAATTGTAAATTTAATGGATAAATCGCTACACCAATGAAACATATACTTGTGCCTATAGGCACTTCCCTTGATGCTTTTCACACTTTGCAATATGCCATTGATTTTGCCAAGGAGTTCTCTTCTAAGATTTTTGTCATGGAAGTCCACAACGTCTCTGTCGGGGCCGGTAAAAGCTTAGTCAATGTAGAACAAAAAGTCGCCGAAAGTGGAAAAGAACGCTTAAAGGAAGTCATCGACAAAGTCGATGCCAAGGGCATAGAAATAAAAATGGCCTCCTATAACGGTGACATTATAGACGGCCTTAAAGAAATCGACAAAGAACTGGGAATCGATCTTATTATCATTGCCCCAAGGAGCAACGAGGTTACCGAAGAGCTCTTCTTGGGGAATGTCTCTGGCCGTATAATAAAGCGAACCAATATTCCGACCTTGATTGTGCCTCGAGGTAGCACACTTAAGCCCTTGAAAACTATTTTAACGGCTTTTAAATCAGGTATTTTAAAAAGAAAACGAATTCTCAACCCTCTGGTAGAAATAAAGAATAAGTTCGAAGCCAAAGTCAATCTTTTGTTGGTCAAAACCCCAGGTTACACAGATGATGACTTAAAAATTAACACTGCACTAATGGACATTAGTTCGCAAATGACCATTACTGAAGCTCCGACGACTTATTTGGGGGTTCTAGAACATTTTCAATCACAGCATCCTGACCTTTTGTGTGTATTTAGAAGAAAACGTGGATTCTTTAAAAGCCTTTGGGAAAAGAATACCATTCCAAAATCTGAGTTTTCTTCCCGAATTCCCGTGTTGGTACTGAGTGTCAAGAAAGATTGAGAAGTATTTTGATAGGTTCGTAAAAAGTATTTTCTTTGAAGCCTGAAATTTTGGGGGATTAGCTCAGCTGGCTAGAGCGCTTGCATGGCATGCAAGAGGTCACCGGTTCGACTCCGGTATTCTCCACCAAAAAAAACCTCAACCACCATTATTTAGGTAGTTGAGGTTTTATTATATAAACCCTTTTTTATCCCCGTAGCTGACCGATTCGATACTTAATCTTATCGTAGCGAACAAGCTTTCCTAGAATATTCCGGTCTCTCAAATATTGCTTAAACCTTAGCTTTTCACATTGTATTTTGGCCTTGAACAAGGTACTGATGGAGTTTGCCTTGTAGAAAACATGAAAATAGAGATCATAATGATGATTGCACCATTTTATTTTATAATCGGTTACTCCCATGGAAAGGTCTAAAACTCTATAATCTTGCTCAAAACACCATTCCAATCGTTTCAACATACAAATGTCACCCATATTATATTGCGAATAGTCAATATGATACGATTGAATGTAGCTGAACACCGTTTGTTTTAAATGGAATTGAAGGGCTATAGTAATAGGTTTTTCTTGGTCATAAATGACGAATAAAGAGGCCCGCTTCTTCAAAATCATCGGATATACCAAGTCGCGATAGTACTGCCAATTGGGTAAATTATGGTTTGCCGTTTTCTTTTCTTCAAACCTATTATCAAGCATATCGTACAACTCGGAGAAAAGGCGTTGATACTCATCTTTTTCAATTTGACCATGGTAAAAAACATATCGAATACTACATTCTGATTCGAGCTTTCTCTTCTTCGATCTTAATTTCTTTCTGTTTCTTGAACTCAGTTGATCGGTCAGGTAATCTTCTACCTTTTTAAATTTTGATAGATCGATCAAATACCCCTTATATTGTCTGATTTTAGACACCCTAACCTGCTCGGGTCTTTCCTTTAGTGACACCTCGAGATACTCAGGAACGTCCCAAACTGTTGAAATTTTTACATTTTCAAAGGCAAGAGGTGTTTCCTCACTACTAAAAACTACTTCGTCGGTAAGTACATTTCCTACCCTATTGGCATAGAAGGGGGATACCGTACCTCGCATAAAGAGGTCAAAGAAGAAACGATATTTCTTGTCAAATTCCATAAAACCTTTATGAATATAGTGGGGGCTCTTGAAAATTCACGGCCGAATTGGGATTTTGACTTTGAAAATCTTTACCCTCAAAAACTTTTATACTTTATGAGAATACCCAATTAGCTGCATACACGTGGGTATAAATTAACACTAAAGATACTACCGATTTTATAAACTGTATGTACACGATTTTACCGATTCCGGATGCCTCAATGATAAGGTTAATCCATTATCTTCGATACTCTGGAAATAAGAGGGTATCGGAAAGGTTTTTCGCTTTGTGTTTCTTTACCAGTTTCTTGTAAGCCTTCTTATTGACAATGTAGCTCCATAAAGTAAAGGATCTCAACGAAGGTGAAAATGATTTTTTAAATCGGAAAAGTCCATCGGTATTCGATCCAAGACCGCCTCCGAGGTTGAGGTGTAGAAAGCTCTTATTGCTGCAATGCTTTCGCATGTAGTCGATAAGAAGTTTTGACGGCATGGCATCTAAAAACTCATTATAAGTTCCACTTAAATGGTATTGTACTATATCTTTCGATAGGGTGAAGATGCTTCCGGCCATGACCTGCCCTGTAGTTTTGCATTCTGCTAACAGGAGCTTTGCATTTATTTGGTCGGAATCGAACAAATCTATAAAATATTGAAGCGGAAAATAGTAGCAGTCGACCGCGTTGAGTCGATCCATAGACTCGGTATAAATTTCATGGAATAAGGCAAGGTCTTCCATTCCATTACCCTCCCTAACTATTATATTTCGCTCTGCCTTGTTCAACTGTGTCTTCAAACGTCTCGAAAAGCGCTCACGTTGTTGTGTAATATTCAGGGTAAGATCAATACCTACAATCGGACCGGCAATATTTATTGACCCCATTTCTCCTAAAATAAGGGATTGATTGTGGATATACGGATTAAGCCTCGAGAACACGGTAACTATATTATTCTCCCTTAAATATGAGTGGACCTGCTTGGCCATTTTCGAAGCGTCAAAGTCCGAGGTTATGCCTGCGGAAACAGGACCTGGATATCCATAGACAGAAGTGGCGTCAAAAAGATTTGTGTCGGGGATAGGTCTTATTATCAACGGAATGCCTACCAAAGCGTCATTTTCTACATATACCATTAAAATAGCCCTCTCGAACTCTTTAAGGGATAACTGATGATAGTCGTACGTGTGATACACGTCATAAGTGTCAACCGACTCCAAAATGTCCATCCATTCCTTGCGGGAAGTAATCTCAAAAATCATGGTTTGGGTGTATTAGGTTAAATTCTTTTGGTGACCGAAAATTAAGAATAATTTGTAGTGTCCGAATGAAAAATGGACAAATGGCTTTATTTCCCGTTTAAGTTGTTAATTAATTCATGTCCTTGGTAAATCCGTGGATAGCATGAAGCGAAACCTATCTTAAATAACATCGCCCACTGGTTGTTATTAATGGTTTAAAGACCCCCTAAAAAGGAAAATTTAAGATTAAATAATTACATGGTAAGCATTTCTTAACGCTCAAAAAGTTACAAATAGTAAAAAAATAACGAATATTGTAAATCTATTTTTTACTATTTGTAAACTCTTAAGAAAGAATTTGAAAATTAGTCAAAAAGATATTCGGTTTTTGGCCCATGGTTCGCTGGCAGCTTTCGGCACCTATTTCTGCATGTATGCCTTTAGAAAGCCTTTTACAGTAGCGACCTATGAAAATCTCTTCTTTATAGGCATAGATTACAAAATTGTGCTGATCATTACCCAGGTCATTGGCTATATGCTCTCTAAATTTATTGGTATCAAGTTGATTTCCGAACTCAAAAGTAAAAGTCGCCTCCCTTATCTTTTGGTAATGATCGCGACTGCCGAACTCAGTCTTGTATTGTTCGGCTTGGTTCCCTCTCCTTATAATATTGCTTTAATGTTGGTCAACGGTTTGTCTCTTGGTATGGTATGGGGCGTGGTCTTTTCATATATCGAAGGACGTAAGTTCACCGAAATATTGGGCGTTATTCTTTGTTCAAGCTTCATTGTCTCTAGCGGTGTAGTCAAATCGGCAGGGCTCATGGTAATGAACTCCATGGGGGTATCGGAACTGTGGATGCCAGCGGTCACGGGCGCGTTTTTCATACTGCCTTTTATGGGTTTTGCGCTTCTTCTCGAAAAGGTACCTCCTCCGACCGGAGAAGATAAGCGACTTCGAAAAGAGCGGCTTCCCATGAGCAGGGAGGACCGTAAAAAAGTATTGGCCAACTTTTTCCTTCCTATCGTAATTTTAGTTTTCTTTTATGTGTGTTTGACTGCAATGCGTGATTTCCGCGACAATTTTTCAAGAGAGATATGGGATGCTGTAGGATATGAGAACGATGCGGCCATTTATACCCTATCGGAAATCCCTATAGCCATTATTGTTCTACTGTCCATAGCTCTTTTCGCTTTTGTTAAAAACAATTACAAGGCTTTTATTTCTTATCACTTTATGCTGATATTCGGAGCAATCTTAGTAGGTATTAGCACCTTGTTGTTTCAAACCGCGATAATCGGCCCGGCATTTTGGATGATTTTAGTAGGCCTTGGGCTCTATACTTGCTATGTCCCTTTTAATTGCATCTTTTTTGACCGAATGATTGCGACCTTTCGCATTAAGGGCAATGCAGGGTACTTGATCTATATTGCCGATGCATTTGGGTATCTTGGAAGCATGGCCGTCTTACTGTATAAAAATTTTGGGCAGAGCACCATTTCGTGGTTGCAATTTTTTATTGAGGGTTCTTATATAATTTCAGTCATCGGCTGTTCGATATCGATAATATCATTATTCTATTTTAGAAGAAAATACAAAAAAGACCGTGAAGAACTAGAAAACGAACTTTATATGGTAGACATATGAACAATGAATACGACTTGATTGTAGTGGGTGGTGGCGTTTTGGGAACCTTTCATGCGTATCATGCCATTAAAAAGGGTCTTAAAGTTGCCCTTTTGGAAAAAGATGGAAAGCCACAAGGGGCCACTGTTCGGAATTTTGGACAGGTAGTTCCTTCTGGAATGGACTCCAAGTGGCAGAAATACGGACGTGAAAGCCTACGCATCTATAAAAAAATACAAAAGAAGTTTGATATTTCGGTACAGCAAGAAGGGAGCATCTACATTGCTTCAAATGCGGAAGAGGTGCAGTTGTTGGAAGAATTGCGCGATATCAATATCAAGAATGCATATCCTTCTGAACTTCTCACTAAAGCTGAGTGTTTAACGAGATATGTAGGGCTGCGTAACGATTATGTTAAGGCGGGATTATATTTTCCGGAAGAAGTGAAAGTCGAGCCACGTATAATGATCAACAAGTTGCACGGCTACCTCAAAGAGCTTGGCCTTCATATCTACATGAACCAGACCGCACTAGAATGTGATACGTTAAAAAATGGTGTTCAAGTTTATACTTCGCAGCATCTTTTGCTTTCTAGTTCAAAGGTCATAATCTGTAACGGCCATAACTTTAAAACCCTTTACCCTAAATTATTCGCCGAAAGCGATTTGGTGGTCTCTAAATTACAGATGATGCAGACTAAACCACAACCAAATTATCGTCTGCCAAGCTCTGTTTTGACCGGTTTGTCGATTCGAAGATATGAAGCCTTCAAAGAATGCACTTCTTACCCCAAAATCAAAGAAAGGGAAGACCAGAATGCTTTTCAAAACCGATGGGGCGTCCATGTTTTATTCAAACAAGCTCTCGACGGCTCCATTATCCTTGGAGACTCACATGAATATGCCCCTGCCGGTAAAATCGATGATCTGGGAATGGATTTAAATATGGATATTGACAACTTTATTATCGAGGAAGCCAAGAAAATATTTGATCTTCCCACCTATGAGATTCAAAGTCGCTGGTACGGACTTTATGCCCAATGTAAAAATAGCGACATTTTTCAACACACGGTTGATCGGGATATACATATCGTAACTGGTATTGGAGGCAAGGGTATGACGGGAAGCGCTGGATTCGCAAAACAAAACATTAATTCAATTTTTAACTTAGAACATGTATAATATAGATCTTGCGGTTTTCGATATGGCCGGCACTGTAGTAAACGAAGATAATGTTGTGTACAAAACACTTCAAAAAGCCATCAATAAAAAGGGGTATGACCTTACCTTGGCTTTCGTTCTTGAACACGGCGCCGGTAAGGAAAAACATCAGGCCATAAAGGATATTTTAAAAGCCATCGATGTCGATTCGAGCACTGAACCCTCAGAACCCATTTTTGAGGATTTCAAGCAACTTTTGGACCAGGCCTATGAAACACTTCAGGTCTCCTCCTTCGAGGGTGTGGAAGAAACATTGTCCCATCTCCGATCGAGCGGTATCAAAGTCGCACTCAATACGGGGTATAATAGTAAAATAGCCAACCTATTGCTAAAAAAAATGAACTGGGTAGAAGGTATCCACTACGATGCTTTGATTACGGCAGACGACGTGAGCAAAGGGCGCCCCCATCCTGCGATGATCCACAGGGCAATGGAACTCTTACAGGTAGGGAACGCTGCTAATGTATTAAAGGCAGGAGACTCCATCATAGATATCGAAGAGGGAAAAAATGCCGGATGTGGAGTTACAATAGGGGTCACTACGGGCGCTCATACCGCAGATCAGTTGCAATCGGCCGACCCGACCTATGTGCTTACCTCGTTGACCGAACTTACCAGGTATATCACTACATAATAATCGCTCGATTAATATTTGAGTAATGTTTGATTCCGGCTCTAAACCCTTTAAATAAAGAAGTATGTCACCAACATGGTCGAAGCCACAGAACTTTTGTTAATAGGAACATGCGGAATTCGACCATCAAAGAAAATGGAATCGCCTTCTTTAAGCAACACCTCTTCCTCCCCGATGATATACGAGCATTCCCCAGATAACATATATTTAAACTCATAGGCATCCGTAGTAACCTTCCCACGTTCCGAACCGGGAGCCACTTTAAGCAAGACAGTTTCAAATCCAAGGGTAGACAGTTGCTTTCCAAAAATATAGGTATAAGAAAATCCAACGGCTTCATCTTCCTTTTCTATGGTGGAATACTCTTCTTTTCGAGAAAGAATATAATTTGAACCATTTACCTTGGGCATCCCATTGAAAAACTCAATAACCTCCACTTCTAAAGTAGCTATGATTTTCAAGAGTACGGGTAGTGATGGAATGGTACGGCCATTTTCGATCCTAGAGATCAAACCACCTGTGACATCGGCACCAATGGCAATTTCATTTATTGTTTTACCACCCTTCCTTCGAATTTCCTTGATTCGTTTTCCGATACCGATAAGATAATCTTCCATATTAAAGAAATCAATGAGATAATATTGATGCTATAAGTAACTTATACGTATGAGAAAAAGTATAAGCCGTTTAAGAAATAAAAAATTACATGCCTATAAAATTATAATATACTAAAAATCTACATTTGAATATTTGTAAATAAAAAAAGTTAACAATTTCATAAAGTATTTTGACTAAATGTTGCATTAAAATAATATATATAGTACTTTGAGTTTACAAACAGATATGATATTTGTTTGCAAAGATTTAAGAAAAGTTTACAAATACTAAAAAATGAAAAGAACACTACTTCTTATGGTATTTGCCCTGTTGGCAAGTATCGTCGCCACCTCTCAAACCACCTTTACAGGATCGGTATTCGATGAGAACAACGTTCCTTTACCCGGTGCTTCCGTAGTTATTAAGGGAAGCTCAACCGGTGTTGCCACCGATTTTGACGGTAATTTCGAAATAGAATTGCCATCAGAAAGTGAAATTTTGGTAGTATCCTATATAGGTTACATCACTCAGGAGTTCAATACTTCAGGGCAGACCTCGGGCATCATTACCTTACAACCTGATTCCCAACAGCTTGATGAGGTTGTCGTCACGGCCTTGGGCATCGAAAGGGAAAAAAAATCATTGGGGTATGCTTCTCAAGAGTTGGATAACGAAGAGGTCGTAAATGCTCGAGAGCCCAATCTATTGAACGGTATTTCCGGAAAGGTGGCAGGTCTACAAATAACCAATAGCCCTTCTGGGTTGGGAGGCTCGGCCAGGGTGTCTATTCGAGGTGATGCGTCATTGAACATTAACGGCAACTCGCCCCTCTTCATTGTAGATGGTACCCCCATCAGTAATGAAATAGTAGGTTCGAACGGTTCTGGAACCCAAGATGTGGATTACGGAAACGGTGCTGCTGAAATCAACCCTCAAGACATCGAATCCATGAACGTTCTAAAAGGACCTGCCGCAGCGGCTCTTTACGGTGCCAGGGCTGCTAATGGAGCAATTATTATTACTACCAAAAAAGGGAAATCAAGAAGCGGCCGACTTGGTGTTTCATTCAATACCGGGGTAACCGTTGAGAATGTTATGATGTTGCCTGATTGGCAAAATCGATATGGTCAGGGAAATAACCAACAGTTTGAGTTCGTCGATGGTAGCGGTTCAGGTATCGCAGATGGGGTTGACGAGAGCTGGGGCCCTCCACTTGACACTGGTCTGTTGATTCCACAATTTGATTCTCCAAGAACGGACGGAACCCGTGGGGGAGACATTTATGTCAGTGATGCGCCGATTACCCCAACGCCCTGGGTATCAGCTCCTGACAACACTAAAGATTTCTTTGAAACCGGTATGACCCTTACCAACAGTATTGCCATATCTAAATCTGGTGAAATGGGCAATATGAGGTTTTCCTATCAAAATTTGGATCAAGAAGGAACATTGCCTAATACCGATCTTAAAAGAAACACCTTTAGCCTTACCGGAAGTCTTAATCTAACCGACAAGGTGACGGTCAATGCAAACGTGAACTATGTAAAAACCGATAGCGAGAATAGACCTTCTGTAAGCTACGGTACCGAAAGTATTATGTATCTGTTCATATGGTACGGTCGTCAACTGAATACCAATAATTTAAGGGATTACTGGCAACCGGGCCTAGAAGGAAGACAGCAGTTTAATTACAACTACAACTACCACGACAACCCTTTCTTTACGATGTACGAGAATACCAACGCACAGGACAAGGATCGTATATTCGGAAATGTAAGTATCAACTACGATATCAGCGAGAATTGGAAGCTTTTACTTCGAAGCGGCCGTGATTTCTACAGGGATTTTAGACCGAGAAAAAGAGCATTTAGCACACAGCGGTTTCCGTTTGGCACCTATCAAGAAGACAATATCTTCTTTGAAGAAAGCAACACCGATTTTCTTTTAAGTTATGATAAGACCTTTAATGAAAAATGGAATGTAAATATATCCGCGGGCGGTAACCAACTACGACAAAAACAAGACTTTACTAAGAGCGTTGCCCCGCAACTGATAAACCCGGGGGTCTATTCCTTCAATAACTCGAGACAAGCGGTACAAGTCAATACCAACAATTTTGAAAAAAGAATAAACAGTATTTACGGCTTCGCACGTTTCGCTTATGACGGTATGCTTTTTCTTGACTTGACCGGACGAAACGATTGGTCAAGTACGTTACCCCAAGATAACAACTCGTACTTTTATCCATCGGCAACACTTAGCGCCATTGCAAGCGATATTTTTAATATGCCCGAATGGGTCTCCTTCGCCAAGGTTAGGGCGGCCTATGCCGAGGTCGGGAACGACACCGACCCTTATAGATTGAGAAGTTTTTATAGAAACGAGACCCCTTTTGATGGTTCGACTCCTATATTGACGGAATCGGCATTGATTCCCAATGCTGAATTAAAACCCGAAATTACATCTTCCTATGAGTTTGGTCTTGACTTGCGGTTCTTTCAGAGTCGTTTGAACTTTGACCTCACCTATTACGATAGCAGTACGAGAAACCAGATCATTAACATCGATACCGATATTTCCAGTGGCTATTCTAGTCAGCTCATCAATGCTGGGGAGGTTCGCAACTATGGTTTTGAGGCCATTGTCAATGTGGTGCCTGTTCTTAGCGATAATTTTAGATGGAACACCACCTTCAATTTTTCAGCGAACAATAGCGAAGTAAAGGACTTGGGAGGTGTTAATTTTTCTTTGACCGAAAGAAACGGCGCCTTCATACAGGCCCGTGAAGGAGGTTCGATAAGTGCTATTTATGGTAGAGGGTTTCAACGTGTGGAAGACCCTAATAGCGAATTCTTCGGGCAAAAAATTATAAATCAGCAAGGTATACCGATTCGAACCGATGACCTCGTCTATCAAGGCGATTATGCGCCGGACTTTACATTAGGCATGCAGAACACTTTCCGATATAAAAATATAGATCTCGGGTTTTTACTAGACACAAGACAAGGTGGTATTGTAATCTCTCGTACCAAGACTATTGGTAGCACATCGGGTCAGTTGATGGAAACTTTAGAAGGAAGGGAAAACGGTATTGTAGCCGAGGGGGTTGTAAATACCGGCACTGCAGAGAATCCGGTCTACTCCCCGAATACAACGAATGTCGATGCCCGAACCTTTAATAACAGGTATTATGAACGTGATAATGTCGAAGCTGCCAAATATGATGCCTCATATACCAAACTCCGAGAGGTTACTTTAGGGTATTCATTGCCTAAGAAAATCACCGATAATCTACCCATAACCAACGCTCGATTTTCGGTAACAGGCAGAAATCTCTTGCTATGGACGGACAACCCGCATTTTGACCCAGAAGTAGTCGGGGTATCGGGAGGAACTCTTCAACCAGGTATTGAAAACATGTCTTACCCAAGTACACGCCTTTTTACCTTTAACCTACAAGTCGATTTTTAATGGCAAGCCAAATGAAAATTCTAAATAAAATGAAAAAAATAGCTTTTGTTTCAGCACTGATATTCATGATGCTTGGATGCACCGATGAATTTGACACTATAAACGTAAACCCTAATTTCCCGGCATCGGCCCAGCCAGAACTCCTACTTCCTGGAATTCAACGTGAAATGGCCTATGAATGGGGTAATGAAGGATGGGAAGAGGGTTTCACGGTCGTACAATATGGGGCCCGACTACAATTTACAAGTGGGGATATATACAACTGGTCTCCGTCTGGGACACCCTACAATGACGCCTATGCATCGCTACGCGATGTCGAAAACATCATTCGGGATACAAGGGATAATCCAGAGGCACAAAACTATTACGGCGTCGCCCTAATTATGAAGTCGTGGATAATGTCTTACGTAACCGATGCGTATGGTGATGTACCGTACACCGAAGCTACCCAGGGTATAAGCGATGGCAACGTAACCCCGGCTTTCGACCCTCAGCAAACTATCTATAATGGAATACTTGAAGATTTGGAGACAGCGAATACCGTACTCGCCGGTCAAGCCAATATATCAGGAGACATTTTTTATGGAGGCGACATCGTCAAGTGGCAAAAATTCGCTAATTCTTTGCGCCTTCGTTTGTTGATGCGAATCAGCGATGTTGACAACGCCAAGGCGGTAGCAGGTATGACACAAATAGCGAGTGACCCAGCAACCTATCCGATTTTCGAGAGCAATGCCGATATGGCTGTGGTACAATGGAATTCTGATAATCCACAGTCTAAATACGATACCCGTTCGGGTAGTTTTGACGAAGTTCGCCTGAGCTTAACATTGGAGACACGCCTGAAAGCTTTGAACGATACGCGATTGGTTGTATTTGCTCAGCCCACCTCTGCCTCCGGTAAAGGAATCTACTCCGATAATTTTGATGATTATGTAGGTATGCCCAACGGTTTAGACGATGAAGCCGCTTTAGGGTATAGCCCCAGTGGCAACCCAGATGAATCGGGTTCAAACTTTATCTCTCGCTTGGGTATTCTAATCGCTTGCCGTGCCTGTAATCCGGAACAAGCATCGCCCACCGCCGCACAGACCATAATTATGAGTTATTCAGAATTACAGTTTATTTTGGCCGAGGCTCGCGAGAAGGGCTGGATATCTGTAGGGACTACGGAGGAATACTATCAAAATGGGATTCGTGCCTCCTTCGAATACTATACGGATAGAGTTTCCGCAGGAGGGTGGACTGAAATTGCCACCGCAATGCAAGAAACCGATTTAGACGCCTATTTGGCCCAGCCCGCTGTGGCACTTACAGGTTCCTCGGATGAAATTTTAGAAAAAATATATTTGCAAAAATGGATTTCACTCTTTTATACCGGATTTGAAGGCTGGTCAGATTGGAGACGCACCGGATCGCCGGAAGTAGTTCCCGGTCCTGACGCCGTAAATGGGGGACAAGTACCCGTTCGCTTTCAATATCCGAATTCGGTAAAGGCGACCAACGAAGCGAATTATGAAGCCGCTGTTTCAAGAATGGGCGCAGATAACATCAATACCAAACTTTGGTGGGATGTTGACTAAGTTCCGCTTTCATTACTCTTTGATTTTGACCATAGCCTTAACTGTGCTATGGTCGCTTTTTAGTAATGCCCAAGGACCAAAGGGTATGGGTATCGAACATGTCATTGTTGTTGGTTTTGATGGCCTTAGCCCAGACGGACTGCAAAATGCGCAAACCCCCATGTTTGACGAATTGATGCGTGATGGTGCTTCTACCCTACACGCTAGGGCCGTACTACCCACAAGCTCAAGTTCGAATTGGGCCTCTATGATTATGGGCGCAGGACCCGAACAGCACGGTATTACCTCCAATGCATGGGAACGTGACAACTTCACCCTGCCCGCAGTTACTCAAGGTGAAGATTTTCTGTTCCCTACTATATTTCGTCTCATCGACCATCAAATACAGAACGCAGAAATTGGGGCTATTTATCATTGGTCAGGTTTCGGTCGACTATTCGAAAAGAATGCAGTAGACTTTGACAGAAATCCAAAGACGGAAGATGAAACAGCAAGTATGGCTAGCCAATACCTCAAAGATAAGCAAGCCCATTTTACCTTTATTCATTTTGATCATGTCGATCACGCAGGCCATGAGTTTGGCCATGGATCGCCCGAATATTATAAGTCCGTAGAAAAAGCCGATGCACTTTTAAAACTGGTGATGCAAGCCATTGAGACTTCAGGAATAGGCGATAGCTCATTGGTCATAGTCAGTGCTGATCACGGGGGCATGGGCAAGGGCCATGGTGGTGAATCCCTCCAAGAAATTGAAATTCCGTTCATCATTTGGGGTAAATCGATAAAGAAAGGCCACAAAATCGAATACCCTGTATATCAATATGACAATGCGGCTACGGTCGCATTCGCCCTTGGCATCAAAACACCGGTTGCCTGGATCGGAAAACCTGTTACATCAGCTTTTGAAGGGTTAGAAGTTTCTGATGACTATCCTATTTTGGAACAGTTAAAACAGCCCATAATACTTCCCGAGGCAGATGGTTATAAAAAAGCCGGGGGCCTTTTTACAACTTCCGCGACGGTAAAAATAAAGAATCCGAACACCTCGGGTAAAATAAGATATACCACTGATGGCAGCTTTCCATCGAAAATATCAGAACCCTACAACGGCCCTTTCGAAGTCGACGGGAATACAGTGGTCAAAAGTGCCGTTTTCATCGGCGATAACATCAGAAGCTTGGTTGCCGAGGCCTTTCTTAGAATAAAACCAAGCACTGCGGAAAAACCTATTAGCTTTGAACTATTTTATCTAGATCAATTATCTTTTATTCCGGAACTTGATAATAAAAAACCAGACTTAACCGGACGTGTTTTTGAGATTACCTCCGATGAACTGAAGGATAAAATTAAAAGAAATACAGCAGTGCGGTTCTCTACCAAAATTAAAATTGAAAAATCAGGGCGCTATACTTTTTACACCCGTTCCGACGATGGTAGCAAGTTAATAATCAATGAACAAGTGGTTGTAGACAACGATGGCGATCACGGTGTTCAGGAAAACGGCGGAACCATTGAACTGAAGGCAGGTGAACATGATTTAGAGGTGCTTTGGTTTAACGGAGGCGGTGATGGTTGGTTGGACATATTCATAGAAGCTGACGGTCTACCGAAACAGATTTTGCCTACGACTATGTTAACGACCAAAATGAGATAATGAACCAGAAAAAAATACTGTTTTTCTATATATCGACTCTCTTTATCATCTCTTTTTCGCTAAAAGCACAACAATTGCCCCCTTGGGAAGAAGGAATGCTTGATATTCACCACATCAATACCGGGCGTGGTGATGCGGCCTTCATGATCTTTCCCGATGGTACCACCCTGCTCGTTGATGCCGGGGATATGTCGGAGACCCACCCCCGAACAACCTCAAGGAGGAATGCCGAAATGATGCCTAACCGCACTAAATCGGCTCCTGAATGGATTGTAGACTATATCGACCAGTTTTTTCCAAAAAACCGAAAGAGACAGTTAGATTATGCCTTGATTACCCATTACCATGACGACCATTTTGGAGAAGCCGATTCTCTGAGGCAAATTGCTGAAGGCGGCTATCAATTGACCGGCATAATGGAGGTTGGCACCCATATTTCCATAAAAAAGTTGATTGATCGCGGTTTTGACTATCCGCTGAATCTTAAAAATTCGAAGGTACAGGCACAACCACGTTTCTCGTCAGACAAATATGGCATGATAGCGTCGTTGCGTGAATATTGGAAATTTATTGCATTTCAACAAAAAGAATCTGGATTGAAAAATGAAGCCCTCAAAGTAGGTGTAAGCAATCAAATCGCTTTGAATACGGCCCCAAAAAAATATCCCGAATTTTCAGTCTTGAACATCGCCTCCAATGGAAAAATTTATACGGGATATAAAGATGGCGACGTATTCTCCCTGTTTGAAGAGGGTGACTATCCTGGAGAGAACCCATTAAGCAACTGTATTCGCATAGATTATGGTCCGTTCAATTACTTCACCGGAGGCGATATTTCGGGGATGACCGCATTAGGTGCAAGCGATATCAATTCTTTAGAGGCCCATGCGGCTCCTGTTATCGGGCCTGTAGATGTTGCAGTCCTTAACCATCACGGCAACCGTGATTCTCAAAGTCCCTTTTATGTTCGAACTTTGCGACCAAGGGTTTGGATACAACAAAACTGGACTGCCGATCATCCTGGGGAAGAGGTATTAAGAAGAATGACTTCGACCGCCCTATATCCCGGTGAAAGAGACCTCTTTTCGACCATTATGTTACAGGGAACTAAAGATGTAATCGGTGATAGGCTCGACCAATATAAAAGTCAAAACGGGCATATCGTTTTACGGGTAGACGAGGGAGGTGAAAGCTATGAAATCTTTATCTTGGACGATACTTCCGAAAAAAGGGAAATTCTTTCAAAACATGGGCCATATGCAGCACGATAACACTCAAGACATAGGAATTAACAAACGTACCGAAGGTGATATCAATTTTACCCCGGAAAGAGAAAAGTGGTTGAATGAAGCGGTGAGTAATGAGGCCAAGGAACTTCTTGAAAAAGATGCCCGTTATTTTCTACATCAATCGCTCTCAACCCCATGTCTCGATGTATTAAAAACATGCCACGGCTCCTATATTGAAAATGTCGTGGGCAAAAAATACCTCGATTTTCATGGGAACAACGTACATCAATTGGGTTTTTCACATCCTAAGTTGGTAGCACGATTAACGGAGCAACTACAATCGCTTACTTTCTCGACAAGACGATATACCAATGAGGTAGCCATTAATTTTGCGGAAAAACTGGCCTCCCTAATGCCCGCCGACCTGAATCGTACCCTATTGACCCCCAACGGTAGTTCGGCTGTGGGTATAGCCCTAAAATTAGCCCGGGCGGTTACCGGAAATTTCAAAGTGGTTTCCTTCTGGGACTCATTTCACGGAGCTTCTTTAGATGCCATAAGTGTAGGTGGCGAAGCTGTGTTCAGGGAGCATATGGGGCCTCTTATCCCTGGCGTAGAGCGCATTCCACCCCCTATAACCTACCGCGGCATATTCGAAGGCAATGAAAATAAATGTTTGGAACATTTGGAATATGTTTTTTCCAAAGAAGGTGATATCGGAGCTTTTTTAGCCGAAACTGTCAGGAACACGGATGTTCAAATCCCTTCAAAATCATTTTGGAAAGAAGCTCGAAGATTGTGCGATACATACGGCGTACTGTTGATACTTGATGAAATACCCATAGCTATGGGTAGAACTGGAAAAATGTTCGCTTTTGAGCACTTTGGTATAGAACCCGATATTCTTTGTTTGGGCAAAGGCCTTGGCGGTGGTATCATACCACAAGCGGCTATTGTAACCCGTGATGAATACAATCGCTTTGGCAGTATCTCTTTGGGACATTATACCCATGAAAAAAGTCCTTTAGGATCGATCGCGGCATTGACCACTCTAGAAATTATCGAAGAAGAAAATATTCTTGGAAAGGTCAAGGAAGATGAAGCGTATATGTGTTCCGCTATGAGTCAATTGCAAAAAAAGTACCCCTGCATCGGTGATATTCGAGGCTTGGGCCTATTATGGGGCGTTGAATTAGTAAAAGACAGAAAAACCAAAGAAAAAGCTGTACTTGAAGCCGAAAAAGTGATGTATGACTGTTTAAAAAATGGACTAAGTTTTAAGGTATCGGCAGGCAATGTGTTGCAACTGGCCCCTGCTCTGACCATTACCAGGAAAGAACTTGAATCGGCCATGCATATTCTCGACAATGCCTTATCCACCATACAAAATCAAACCAATTAGATCAAAATGAATATCAAAAAGTTAAGTGGGATAGTTAGCCTATTTTTTATCACCATAGGTTACGCCCAGAAAAGCGACTCCAAATTTGTAGTACAACCTTATCTTCAGAATGCTTCGCCAAGTGCAATAACCATTATGTGGGAAACCTCTTCGGGTGAGGAAAGCACCGTAGAATGGGGCAAAACACAGAAATTAGGAAAAAAATCTTCCGGAAGTGCCTTTGACATCAACTTTTCAGAATCCCGGGTTCATGAAGTAACATTAGAGGGTCTAGAGCGATTCACGGTCTATTACTACAGGGTCAAGACCGGCAATTTGCGTTCTGATATCTATCAATTCAAAACACCACCGTTTGCCGAAGATGAAGAATCGTTCAATATGATAGCTATGAGCGATATGCAAATTGATTCGCAGCATCCCGAAAAATTTGGAGAAATCCTACAACAGGGTATATTAAGCTACCTTGAAAAAGAATTTGGAGGTGCACTACCTGACAACCTCGCCTTGGTGATGATTCCTGGTGACCTTGTATCAAGCGGAAGCAATTATGATCATTGGAACGGCCATTTCTTTAAACCTTCCCACCCGCTCTTTTCACAAGTACCGGTTTATCCTGTGCTGGGTAATCATGAGCGCAATACCCAATTCTATTTTAAATATTTCAGTCTTCCGAAGAACGGAACGCCCGCCTATGCCGAGCACTGGTGGTACAAAGATTACGGGAACACACGCATTATTGGTCTAGATTCTAACGACGGGTACCGCGATTTGAGACAGCAATTGGAGTGGTTGAAAGATGTTTTGGCCAAAACCGAAAAAGATCCCAAAATCGATTTTGTCTTCGCGCAGTTACATCACCCCTATAAATCTGAACTATGGATTCCAGGTGAAGAAGACTTTACTGGAAAATTGGTCGATCTATTGGAAGATTTCACCAACAAAACCAATAAGCCCAGCATTCACTTTTTTGGACATACCCATGGGTATTCACGAGGACAATCAAAAGACCATAAACATCTTTGGGTAAATGTTGCCAGTGCCGGGGGCGCAATTGATAATTGGGGCGAATTCGAAGGAAAGGACTATGATGAATTTACGGTGACCCAAGACGAATACGGCTTTGTAATGGTGGAGGTCAGCGGTGATCGGAGCAACCCCAAGTTTACACTGAAAAGAATCAGTCGCGGTAACAATATAAACCCAAAGAACAATGAAATTACCGATAGCATTACCATTTGGAAAAACAACAGCATACCCGACGCACCAATCCCCATTGAGCCTGTCAAAAATCAAGAAATCAAATTCAACAACATCGTTCTAAAGGCCGGTCATTTCAAAGGCAATATGGCCGATGCTTTTCACGCGGCCTCAAACTGGCAGATTTCGTCGACAAAAGATTTTAGTAAACCCATCTACGATAGCTGGAAACAGTTCGAAAACTGGTATTACATGGAAAATCGACAAAAAAATGATGACCTTAGCGATGAAAAGACGGCAAACCTAGAACCGAACAAAACCTATTACTGGCGTGTACGTTATCGTGATCAATACCTCAACTGGAGCGACTGGTCAACAATTTCATCTTTTAAAACCCTATCCAAATGAATAATTGTAAAGCCTTTTATTTTATAATCTTACTGTGCCTTTGTAGCGCGACGAACGCCCAAGAAAATAACACGAAAGTGGTATTGATAACCTTAGATGGTTTTCGATGGCAGGAACTCTTTTCCGGGGCCGACCCTCTACTGGTTTCCAATACTGATTTTGTTCACGATACAACGGCCCTCAAGAAAAATTTTTGGCGGAATACCCCTGAAAAGAGACGAGAGGCCCTTATGCCTTTTTTGTGGCAAGAAGTTTCGAAAATAGGTCAATTGCACGGCAATAGAAATTTGGGAAGCAACGTCAACTTAACCAATAAAATGTGGTTTTCCTACCCCGGTTATAACGAGATTTTGACAGGAAAGGCAGACGATAAGAACATTACAAGTAATGACAAAATTCCCAACCCCAATACAACTATACTCGAAATTGCGAATCGTGACCCCCGTTATGTCAACCAAGTGGCCGCTTTTGGCAGTTGGGATGTTTTCCCTTTCATTATAAACGAAGAGCGTTCAGGAGTGCCCGTCAATGCGGGATTTGAATTGGCCAAGGGTGCTGATTTGACGGTCAATGAAAAATTCTTGAACAAATTACAACCCAAAGTCCCAAGTCCGTGGAGTACCGTTAGAATGGATGCTTTCACCCACTATTATGCCATGGAAGAGCTAAAGAAGAACCATCCCGAGTTTATATACATTTCATACGGGGAAACCGACGATTTCGCACATGACGGGGAATATGATGCATATCTGGCCTCAGCCCATACAACAGATACTTTAATCAAGGAATTATGGCAGTTTACTCAAAACGATCCCTTTTATCGCAACAGCACCCTTTTCATCATTTCAACGGATCATGGTCGCGGTACAAACCCGTTGGAAACCTGGAAAAGTCATGGAGGTAACATTAAGGGCGCCGATCAAGTGTGGTTGATCGCCTTCGGAAAAGGAGTTTCTCCCCGTGGTGAAGTGACAGAGAACGAACAACTGTTCAGCAATCAAATCGCCCCAACTATTTTGGATGTATTGAAACTCCCAATGGATACAACATCCATGCCGGGAAAAACACTTCAACTCGGAAAAAAATAAAGTATAGGTTTTACTAACGATAGTTTCATGATTAGTTAACCCCACACAAAAATGGAAACACGAATTTAGCGTCATGATTATTTGAGTTAGTCTAGTTTGAGTTAGTTTAGGAAAAACCGGTGTCGAATTGTCGCCGGTTTTTGCTGTTTCCAGGTACACGTGCCGTCAAAATATATTAAATTGGTCCTCCCGTACAAAATAACACCTATGAAGAAATTGACTTTATACGTATGCCTGTTGTTTGCCATTAAAATGGCATTCCCACAGGAAGATCCAAGTTTTCGTGTACATTCCCACAATGATTACCTTCAAGATATTCCTTTTTATGCGGCAGTTGCCGCTGGTGCTTCTTCCGTCGAGGCCGACGTCTTTTTGAAAGATGACAAACTAATGGTGGCCCATACCAAAGCTGAAATCGTAAACGGGCGAACCTTGGAAAGCCTATATCTTGAACCCCTGCAAAGAAATATAGAAATGGACTTTGTCTTTGAAAGGCCCTTTCAACTTCTTATCGATATCAAATCTGAGGCATACCCTACCTTAGAAGCGATTACCGAAGTTTTAAAAAAGTACCCCGCAATCATTTCAAAGAAATATATAAATATTGTTATATCAGGCAATAGACCCAAAATCGAAGATTATACGAATTATCCGGATTATATTTTTTTTGACTATCAAAGCTTAGATCCAGTTACGGACTCTAAAACAAGAAATAAAATTGCACTCGTAAGTCTGAGCTTCAAGAACTTTTCAACTTGGAACGGGAAAGGACGGCTCACAGCTGAGGACTACAATAAAGTATCATCCGTCATAGAAAAGGCACATGCCATTGGCAAACCTTTTCGTTTCTGGGCTACTCCTGATTCAAAGACTTCATGGAAAGCATTTGTTAAGCTTGGCGTAGATTTCATCAATACCGACATGCCTTTCGAGTGTGTTTCATACACAAAAACTCTCCATGATCGAGAATACGGCAACAAGGTTTTTTCGAAAGTTTACCGGCCTACCTTCAGCGCTTCAGAACAAAATCAGAAGGTTAAAAACATTATCCTTATGATTGGCGACGGCAATGGGCTTACCCAAATCTCCGCGGCCGCTTTAGCCAACAAAGGCGAACTTACGTTGACTCAACTAAAGGATATCGGATTTTTAAAAACTCAATCGGCAGATGATTTCACCACGGATTCTGCTGGGGCAGGAACCGCAATTTCAACGGGTAAGAAAACTCGGAACAGGGCCATTGGTGTGGACGTAAATGGAAAACCCATTGAGAATATAACCGAATTGTTGTCTAAAAAAGGGTTTGTTTCGGGCATCGTAACGACGGACGAGATATCAGGAGCTACCCCTTCGGCTTTTTTCGCACATCAAAAAGATCGGTCACAGACTGAAGATATTTTAAACGATCTTTCGAAAAGTGACCTTTCTCTGTTTATTTCAAACGGTCAAGCCAAAGAACAATCCAACTTTGCTGGTTTTTCATTGCTTCCAAACCTTAAAGAAATTGGAAACTCAAAAGAAAATAAAGTTGGATTTTTCATAGCGAATACCACGGCCAAGGAAAGCAATAGCGGTGTACTGGCAAATGCTACTCAGGAGGCCCTTCAATTCTTGTCCCAAAAAAACCGACCATTCTTTTTAATGGTAGAAGGAGCCAAGATCGACTCTTATGGGCATGAAAATGAAATCGACGGAGTCATATCCGAAGGAATCAGCTTTGACAAAGCGGTTTCGAAAGTAATTGAATTTGCGGACAAGAACCCGCAAACCTTAGTAATCATCACCGCCGATCATGAGACAGGGGGTCTGACCATTCCACAGGGAAATTTAGAAAACAACACTATCGAGGGTGATTTTACGACCCATGACCACACCGGCACCATGGTACCCATTTTTGCCTATGGTCCTCAATCAAATACGTTTCAAGGAGTGTATGAAAACAATGAGGTGTTTCATAAAATTTCAAAGGTACTGGGGGTCAAGTAAGAACCCTCACTTTTTAACCTTCGCCTAACAAGGCGCTTTCAAAAAGTGCATACACTTAAAACAACCATAAATTTAAGCTAACCTTGCTCCAATCATTTGTTTTCTATTTTTGCCCTTCCTTAAATTCTTCTTTGAAGGTCTAAATAGGTTACATATACTCAAAACAAATTACAAATAGTAATATTTTTATTAAATTTCTGTACATTCATTGCCTAATTACCAATTTAAACTAAACTCTATGAAAAACTTAAGATTTCTATTGCTCATTGGCAGCTTTTTTGGGCTGACGTCTATAGCATGGGCACAAACCACAGTAACCGGTACGGTTACCGACATTCAGAATATTCCACTACCAGGAGCGACGGTGGTTGAAAAGGGTACTACAAATGGGGCAACGACCGACTTCGATGGCAATTTTAGCCTGCAAGTCGATAACACCAACGTTGTTCTCGTAGTTTCGTATCTGGGCTACGCCACCAAAGAAGTATCCCTTGCTGGCGAGACAAATATTACGGTACAACTCGCGGAAGATGCCACCCAGTTGGAAGATGTGGTCGTTGTAGGTTATGGTACACAGAAAAAATCAGATGTAACAGGCTCCATTGCCTCCGTTGATAGTGAAGATTTTAACCAAGGTGTGGTCACAAACCCAGGGCAATTGTTACAGGGAAAAGTATCGGGTGTTAATATTACCAATGTCAGTGGAGAGCCTGGAGCTTCGCAAAATGTTATTATTCGTGGGGTAGGAAGTCTTAGGTCTGGAACGGCGCCCCTATATGTAATAGACGGCTTTGTAATCAGCAATAATGATATTGGCATGGGGACAAATCCTTTGAACTTTATAAACCCTCAAGATATTGCATCAATGGATGTCTTAAAGGATGCTTCAGCCACGGCCATCTATGGTGCACGTGCCGCAAACGGGGTAATTATGATTACCACCAAAAAGGGAAAGGCAGGAAAGGCTGAAATGAACTTATCAGTATCCACTGCCATGTCGTCCATCGCCAAAAAGATGGATGTGTTCAGTGCGGACGAATTTAGGCGACAAGTAACCGCTGTCGGCGGAACCTTGAATGATCAGGGCGGCAACACAGATTGGCAAGATGAATTGACCCGAACCGGGATAACCAAAAACGTCAATTTATCCATGAGTGGAGGGGTAAGTGAGAAGTTTTCATATTTTGTGTCCGGAGGCGTTTCAGACCAAGAAGGTATTTTCTATAATAGTGATCTCGAAAGATATTCGGGTCGTGTAAAATTGAACCAGAAGGCCTTTGACGGTAAGTTGAACGTAGACTTTAACCTAACCGCTTCCAAAACCATAAATGAAAGACCTAACATTACACCTACTATAGTAGATATGCTGCAGTTGAACCCCACCTCACCCGCATATGACAGTAATGGTAATATTTCCGTTCTAGAGGGTGCCAACGGATTAATTTTAAACCCGTTGCAACGTAACGATATCTACTTGGACGAAGCCAGAAGCAACCGTATATTAGCAAACATCACCCCTTCTTTGGAGATAATAAAAGGGTTGACCTATAAAGTGAATGTAGGAGTAGACTATGCACTAACCAACCGAGACATACAAAACAAGCCTTACACCTTGGGCGAAGGGCTTTTTATGGGAACCCTAAATACCATATCTACCGAAAATAGCAATTACTTGATAGAAAATACCTTAACCTATAAATTAGATTTGGGAAAGCATAATGTAACGCTATTGGCTGGACATTCGTACCAAGAGACAAAATTTGAAAGGAAGAATATTGATTTTCAAGGGGGATTTGCGAATAACGGAATAGAGCCCAGGTACCAAGACCAGTCAAGTACAGAGGTTACGGCCACTACCCTGCAGTCTACGGCCACAATAGATGAACTACAATCCTATTTTGGGAGATTAAATTATTCATATGCCGATAAATATTTGTTTACGGGAACCTTAAGGGCCGATGGTTCTTCAAGGTTTGGTGCCAATAATAAGTACGGATATTTCCCTTCGGTCGCTTTGGGATGGAATATTGATAAGGAATATTTTTTGGCGGACAATAATTTTTTCAGCAACCTGAAATTACGTGTCTCTTGGGGCCAGACAGGTAACCAGAACGGTATTGCCAGTAAAGCTAGTTATGCCAGTTATAATGACTCCAAAAGTGATAATGACACCTATCCATTGGATGGCACGGAAACCACATTAGACGATTATCCCTACGGGACCATTGCCGTACGCACCTCCAATCCGGACTTAAAGTGGGAAGTGGTTTCACAAACCAATATAGGACTTGATTTTGGGTTTTTAGGAGGTAGCTTAACAGGAACCCTGGATTACTTCAACAAGGTCACGAGTGATGTTATTCTATATGCTACCAACCCTGACCCGATAAACCCTACAGAGAAATATTGGACCAACTTCCCCAATATGAAAATAAAAAACGTAGGGTATGAGATCGCTTTGGATTATAGGGGCTACCTTAACGAGGACTTCACCTATAATATTGGTGGAAACGTGTCCTTTATAGATAATGTAGTGGAAGAGTCCATTTATTCTGTAATCACTTCAGGTGCTGCCCAAGGATCGGGCCAAACCGGTGCCACGATTAATGGTTATATCAACAATGAGCCCATCGGTGCGTTTTACATGAAAGATTTTATAGGGATTGGAGATGATGGTGTTAACCAGTTTAGGGATGTAGTGGAAGATGGGGTATCCCTGGACAATGACCGTATAGTACCCGGCAGTGCCCTGCCAGATATATTATACGCTTTCTATTTAAACCTTAACTATAAGAATTTTGAATTAGGATTTAATTTTAATGGTGTTTCAGGAAATAAAATATTCAACCACACTGCCATGTCTAATTTTAACAAAGGACAGTTGGTCAATAACTTGAACACCACCGATTTTGCCATTGCCTATCCTAACGAGAGCCCAACAAATTCTAACGATGTGTCTACCCGCTACTTAGAAGATGGTAGTTTCCTTAGGCTTAACAATGCAAGCTTAGGCTATACACTTGACCCATCTAGAATTGGCTTAGAAAATTTAGTTAACAATATCCGTTTTAACATTACTGGGCAAAACCTATTTACCATTACTGATTACTCCGGCTATGATCCCGAAGTAAATACAGGAAGCGAAATAGACCAAATACAAACATTTGGCATTGACAGATATCGGTATCCTACTGCCAGAACATTTATGTTTGGCCTAAACGTATCATTCTAATTAAAAAATTGTTCAACAAGATGAAAAATAAAACTAAAATAGGAGTATTTATGGTGCTGTTTGGGCTTTTGGGCCTTAGCTGTACCGATTTAACAGAAGAGCGAATAGATGAAACCGAATTCGGAGCGGAAGCAGACGCCATAAATGGAGCTATTGCTCCTGCCTACGGCTATATTTCCTGGACTTGGAGGCACACCAATTACTTTGGACTGCAGGAAATTGCCTCTGATGAAGCCATATTGCCCTATCGTGGTGGTACAGACTGGTATGATGGAGGTAAGTTTCTTGCCGCCCATCAACATAATTTTACACCCAGCAACGACTTGGTCACTTCTGGTTGGAATCAGGTGTCCATTAATATCTCTAGGACCCTTTCGGCCATTGAAGTATTAACTCCTCTTTCGGAGGCGGGCAACGATGAAGCCACAGGAGCACTATATGAAATGAAGGCTCTTAGGGCCTATTTGAACATGTTGATGTTAGACAGTTGGGGAGTAGTGTTTAAAAAGGAATCGCCCGAAGACCTTTCAGAAGTACTCCGAACGGAGGAAGCGTTCGCCTATATTGAAAGTGAGCTGCTATCAGTGGTTGATGTAATTAATAATAGCCATGGACCAGGACGTATTACCCAAGATGCCGTCAAAGGATTTTTGGCCAGATTATATCTTAATGCCGCAGTATACAGGGATCCTTATGGCAGTCCCAATTTTACCGATGAGGATATGGATAAGGTCATTGCCTATACCAATGATATCATAAACTCAGGTAGCTATGAGCTGTCTCCGGAGTATTTTGAGCTTTTCAATGACAATAACAATGATAATGCCGAGCTCATTTTTGCCCTAGACCAAAGAGGTGTGCTTCAAAGAGAGCATAGTCGTTGGGCTTATTGGTCAATTGCAGGTGCAATGATTGCCAGACCTGAATTCTATCCGGACAATACAGCAGATGGTACCGATGGCCCGGGAGTAACCCCTGACTTTTACCAAACATGGGTGGATGCTTATGGCGATGTAGACCCTGCTGAAGCCGATGCGCGTTTCTATAAAAGAAATACATTGGTGCCCGAAGAACAACTCATAGACTTGGCAAATCGCGAACCTTTAGTGGAAACGGAAACCGAAAATAGTTACTATTGTGTGGAGGCTGAAGAATTTGAAATGGATAGAGGGATCTTACGAGGCATTCAATGGGGACCACGCCGAGGGGATGGCGATTTGGTGAAATGTGATGATGGTTCTTTAAGAATTTACCCCTTACTACAAACAAAAGGTAATGGACCTGACAGAGATTCTGGATATGTAGATCACACCTTACAAATAGATTTCACCAATGAAGGGTCTTTGCACCATGCAGGATACCGTTTTTCTAAATACCAGTTCAGCCATACTTCCCCCAACGGAAACAATTATAGCAGTGTAGATTTGGTATTGATGCGCTTAGCAGAAATATATTTCATGCGTGCAGAGGCCAAGTTGCGTAAGGGAGATGCTGCTGGTGCGCTGACTGATGTAAATATGGTAAGGACTTCAAGAAATGCCAGGGCCGATCAAACACCAGCGGCTTTGACAGAAATTGATTTGGATATCATGTTTCGTGAAAGGGGTTTTGAGTTTTATTGGGAAGGTTTAAGAAGAACAGATCAAATCCGCTTTGGCAAATACGAAGATTCATGGACAGAAAAGACGGACACAGACGTAAACCATCGTTTGTTCCCTATTCCACAAAGCGCGGTGGATGCCGCTTCGGGTATCGACGGTTTCCTAGAGCAGAATCAAGGTTACTAGTATTTTATAGGTATTTGATTGACAAGTTGGGCGGTTTTTTAAACCGCCCAACTTTTTTGTTTTGCTAGCTTCCATGACTTAGGAACGTTTTAAGAAAAGAATAACGCTTTACACTTTTATTTAATGGCTTAAGGTGGTATTTTGAGTAGAAACTGTAACAATAGAGTAATGAAAGATTTGAAAAATAAAGTAGCATATATCACAGGTGGTTCAAAAGGAATAGGATTGGGCGTAGCGAAAAAACTAGTTGAAAATGGTATGAAGGTGGCCATCAGTGGAAGAACCTTAAAAACGGTGCAGCAGGCATCTGAACATCTGGGAACAAAAGACCAAGTTCTTGCCCTTGAATCCGATGTAACAGACCACGGAGATGAAGAGCGGGCCATTGGGGCCATACTCGAAAAATGGGGACAACTAGATGTAGTACTTGCCAACGCTGGAGTGGGCCATTTCGCACCCGTAGACGAGCTTTCAGAAAGCCAATGGCATCAAATGATAGACACCAATCTCAACGGAGTTTTCCATACGCTCAAAGCTTCTGTTGATGCCTTGAAAAAATCAAAAGGCTATTATATGACATTGGCCAGTTTGGCCGGAACCAATTTTTTTGCATCAGGAGCTGGTTATAATGCGACCAAATTTGGCGTTGTAGGTTTTACACAGGCCGCCATGCTAGATCTTAGGAAATACGATATCAAAGTATCCACGATCATGCCAGGCTCCGTTGCTACACATTTTGCAGGAAATGAACCCAGCGAAAGCGATGCATGGAAAATTCAGCCTGAGGATATTGGTGAACTTGTCATCGATTTGCTAAAAATGCATCCTAGGACCCTCCCTAGCAAAATAGAAGTTCGACCGTCGAGACCCGATAAAAAATAATTCCGAACTTAATGCTTAGGATTCTTTCTCCTGAATAGGAATTTCGGGATTACAGATTTCTCGAATCAACCTATTTAGTTCTACCTCGAAAAATTTCAGGGTATCTGCAGTAATACTTGTTTGTTTACTGCTATTCCCTTTTTTTTCCTTCGTAGCAAATTTTAAGAGCCCTGAGCTTAACTTCTTAAAAGAAAATATGCCGGCTTCTATTTTATCTGTTGGATGATCAAAATTGTACATTAAGGAATAGCATAGTAACTGAAAAGCTTTACTATAGTCGTAGTTGATAGCAATTTCCGACCAATCGACTATTTCGACATGTCGCCTTTCTACCGCTCCCGTTTTATAATCAATAATTCTCAAAGTTCCGTCGACCTCGTCGATCCGATCAAGTTTTCCTTTTAAAAAAATTGGAAAATCTACTTCTGGTATGGACAGGGGAATTCGAAGGTTTTTCTCTAGGGCTAGAATCTTGATACGCTGCTTGCTTACTTCATCAATTTCAAGATCGATGAAATGCTCAACGTACCTAGCTACTACATTATAAGCGATGAGATTCTTCCCTTTTGATATATCGCCATCTAAGTAATTTTTAGTGAAATGATGTCTCACCAAATCTTTAATATTGGTCTTTACTTCTAAGAGGCCTTTTTCAGTAAGGTATTGTCCTAAAAAGGGACTGTATAGCTCTTCGAGGGTATCATGAACTATAGTCCCAAATGTATTGGCCGCCACAGTCTCCTCTACCTCTTCCTTTTCATCAATGCCCAATAAATTAAGTTTGTAAAAATCAAGGGGGGCTCTAATATAATTGCTCAGCGATGAAGGTGAAAATCCATTGCTCGCATGTTTTCGAATTAAATCGACTAATCCTGCATCCTTATTTATCGATCTTAGAACGTTTTTTGAGGGTTCAATACTTGGCGATGCCACATAATGTATAATATCGCCTTGTCGCTTCTCATCGGTAAGTAATTGATTGATAAGCCGGCTAGGTTCACCTCCCTCAAGTACATCAGGTTCTGTGTTGTAGAGTATGTAGATATTTTTGGCACGCTGTAACAATCTATAGAAGTGATAGGTGTAAATAGCATCTTTCTCCTTATAGGTAGGAAGACCGATGTTACGTTTGATATCAAGTGGAATAAAGGAGTTGTTCGATTTTCCCGAGGGGAGTATCCCCTCATTGACCGATGTAATGATGACAGTTTCGAAATCAAGATTACGACTTTCGAGCATTCCCATTATTTGAAGGCCTTCAATAGGTTCTCCTTGAAAATCCAAGGTCTCGGTTGCTAATAATTCGCTGTACAAACTCTGAAAAGATCTTAAGTCGGTAATGAAAGTATACCTATCTATAATATTCAATAATTGGTTGAACAGACCATAAAAGCGATACAAATGTTCAAGCCCTAAATCATCGCTACCCTCTTGAAATTTCAACTTTAGTCTTTCTATAAGCCTGAGACATGTTGTGATAAACTTCTTTGGCGTAGGCGTGCTTTCCATAAATAAAAGGGAAGCCATTTCATTATCCGTCGCCAGCTCTTTCAATTGGTCGGCCGTAACATACACCCAATTCTTTTTTTTAATGGCCTCTTCTATATTAGATATTGTATTTTCATCAGAGTCCTTCAGTAATAAATGTATGTAGGGGTGTGACAGAATATGTAAAATAGCTTGAAAATACCAACCATTCTGCGGTTTTGAGGTGTAAAGTTCTACATAAAGTTCAAAAAAGGTGGCTAATTGACTTTTAGCCAAAGGATATCCCATCGTAATGTTTATACTCGAAATACTTTCGGGAACCGCATTTAAAAGGGGATTTAATAAAGCTTCATCTCCAAGAATGATTGCTGTACTTTTTAAAGTTTCAGGCTGTTGTTTTTGAATATTGGCGAGAATCTCACCCGTAAACTTTGCTTGTGACACATTTTTAGGAATACCTATCAGTTCTATTTTTTTTCTTTTGGTATAATTTGAGCTAGGCCCCTTTAGACCATATTCTTGCAAGTAGTGCCAATCCCTTCGGTGTTGTCGAATAAAATAACCCGCATCATGAATATCGTCGTCCAAAAAATATCGGTCAATATCCCAATATATTTCGGCACTACAAGTAGACAATATATGTTGAAATATCTGGCTTTCGGCCGTATTTAAAGCATTAAACCCCGCAAAAATAAAGGTCTTGCCCTTGAAATTCTTTAGATAAGTGTCAATTTCTTCACAGGCCTTTCGATATACTAGACCCTGATGTCCCAGACCTTGATCTAAAAGAAGCGTATTGAAACGATGGTAAAGTACTTCTAGACTATTCCAAAACTCCAGATAATTCTCCATCATTTTGGTCTTTTTACTCTGAAAAGACCAATGGTTTATTTCTTGAATAGCAGCAAGGTTAGAAAAGAGCTGGCTGGCCGATACAAGATACCTATCAATTTCATTGAAATCGTGAAGTAAGGTTAGACTCCACTTTGAAAACTTGAAAAAACTTTCAGCTTCTGTAGAGTTAGTATCGACATACGCCTGATACAGGTTAAACAATTGTTGTGTACTGTTTGCGTACGAAATGCCCGAAATCTTTTCAATAAAATGCTCTATACTGAAAATTTCAGGTAAGAATATTGTTCGATGGGTATTGTTTGCAATCGCTCTTTTTAAGAAAACTCCAGCGCGCTTACTAGGCAGAATAAAAATGATATCTTCAAGTGACCCGTATTTCGGCCAAACTTCTTTGACTACCTCCTCTAAAAAATTCTGCATACTTTAAAAATAAAAAAGCCCTGACAAATGTCAGGGCTTTTAGCTTTATTTCGTTGAAAAAACTAGTACTACTTAACTAAGTTAATCTCAACTCTTCTGTTTTCAGCTCTACCGGCTCTAGTGTTATTGGAAGCAATTGGCTTAGATTCTCCATAACCAACAGCTGACAATCTGAACTCCTCTATTCCTTTATCTACCAAGAACTCTTTTACTGAAAGTGCTCTAGACTCAGAAAGGCTCTGGTTCAATTTTTCACTACCAACACTGTCAGTGTGACCTTCAACCGTAAACTTAGCGTTAGGATATTCGTTCAAAATCTGAATAATATCCACCATTACAGAAGTAGATTCTGCTTTGATAGAAGACTTACCAGTGTCGAACAAGATTGTTCTAGCATATTCATTCAATTGCTTCTGAACTTCCTCAGTTACTTCAGGACAACCTTCGTTGGCCACAGTACCAGCAACGTCAGGACACTTATCATCCTTGTCCAATACACCGTCACCATCTGAATCTGGCCATGGGCATCCTTTATTTTCAGCAGGACCTGCCTCATTAGGACAAGAATCATCTCCATCAGCTACACCATCGCCATCAGCATCTGGGCAACCTGCAAGGCTGGCAAGACCAGCTTCGTTTGGACATTTATCATCTTTATCGGCAACACCATCACCGTCAGCATCAGGACAACCGTTCATTTCTTTTGAACCAGCTTCGTTTGGACAAGCATCTTTGCTGTCTTCTATACCATCACCATCAGCATCAGGACAACCATTGAAAGCCTCTAAACCAGCTACTTCTGGACAAGCATCGTCTTTGTCATAGATACCGTCACCATCCGTATCAGTACCGCCGAACTTAACAGCAAGACCGGCCATATGTTGCCAGTGCTTAACACCGTAATCTTCGAAAGCATGTTTGTAAGCAGTCTGTACGGTTAGACCAATATTGTCGCTAAACCAAAAGTTAATACCTACACCTCCGTTAAGAGTACCTGCTCCGATTTCATCAACCCAAGTATAACCTCCACCTACTTCGACGAAAGGATCAATAACGGTTTCCTTTAAGAAATTATATTTAACTGTACCATCTATAGCATAATGAGAAAGGTCATCAACACTCACATCACCCACTTTGCTGATTTTGTTCAAAGAACCTCTAGCTCCGACAGAAAATCCACCACCTACTGATTTAGAGACACCAATGTAAGAGATAGAAGGAAGAATGTTCCAGTGGTCAGTGGCGTTAAAAAGTTGACTACCAAAACCACCATCATCACCAGTTGGATAGGTATCTATGGCGTTAACCCCAAAACTAACCTGCCAAGGGTTATTTTCGTCTTGAGCCTGTATGTTGTTTACGCCTATAACAAGAAGGGCAACAACTAATAATTTGCTAAGATGTTTCATGTTCAAATTTTTAAGTTTAAGTGTTTATTAGCTGCAAATGTAAGTTGTTAAATATTATTAACAAAATCAATTTTGCATTTTTTTTAACGCAATATATAGAATAAATAATGCCTTTAAACGATTTTCATGGCCTTTCCAACCTCGATAAAAGCATCGATTGCCCGGTTCAAATGCTCCTTTTCGTGGGCGGCGGATAATTGAACGCGAATCCGTGCCTTGCCTTTTGGTACGACAGGGTAGAAGAAGCCGATGACATAGATTCCTTTCTTCAATAATCGATTTGCCATTTCTTGCGCCACCTTTGCATCATAAAGCATGACAGGTACAATGGCAGACTCTCCGTCGATAATATCAAAACCGGCTTCCTTCATACCGGATTTAAAATATTCCGTGTTTTTTTCAAGCTTGTCTCGAAGTGTCGTATCACTTTCCAACAATTCAAAAACCTTTATCGAGGCTCCGACGATGGCCGGGGCCAAAGAATTTGAAAACAAATAAGGCCTTGAGCGCTGCCGTAACATTTCAATGACCTCCTTTTTGCCAGTGGTGTAGCCGCCCATTGCACCACCAAGCGCTTTGCCCAGTGTTCCCGTGATAATATCTACGCGCCCCATAACTTCCTTTTCTTCCAAAGTGCCTCTTCCGGTCTTACCTATGAATCCCGTTGCATGACATTCATCGATCATTACCAGTGCGTCGTACTTTTCTGCCAGATTACAAATTTGATCTAAAGGCGCCAATAATCCATCCATCGAGAATACTCCATCGGTGACGATAATCTTAAATCGAGCATGGTCCGCATCTGCCTTTTGCAATTGTTCTTCAAGGTCTTTGACATCGCCATTGGCATATCGATATCGTTTGGCTTTGCACAAGCGCACCCCATCGATGATCGAAGCATGGTTCAGTGCATCTGATATTATCGCGTCTTCAGCTGTTAACAAGGGTTCAAAAACACCTCCGTTCGCGTCAAAAGCCGCAGCATATAATATGGTATCTTCTGTACCATAAAAATCTGCAATTTTTTGCTCCAGTGTTTTGTGAATATCTTGAGTGCCGCAAATAAAACGTACCGACGACATGCCAAAGCCATGACTATCAAGTGTGTCTTTCGCCGCCTGAATGACAGCCGGATGGGATGATAGACCCAAATAGTTGTTAGCACAAAAATTTATGACCTCCTCGCCTGTCGAAATTTTTATAATCGCATCTTGCGGGGTGATTATTATGCGCTCTTCCTTATAAAGGCCATCTTCCTTTATCTGGGCCAATTCATTTTTTAAGTGATCTTTAATCTTTCCGTACATATATGCCTTGAGTTAAAATAATATTAGGAAGCAAAGAATTTTTATAAGACACTACTTTTATTCTTTACGATTAATGTAAAAGTAGGAAAATGCTAAATTAAGCGATTAAAACATCAAAACAATGACACCCAAAATATTCGGAATTGCAGCGGCTTTGGTAAGAAGCCGCAAGTATACTTTAGTACTTGTAGGGGCTCAATTTGCCTATCTAGGTTATAAATATTTTCGAGAAAAAAGAAAAGAATCAAAAAAAGGAACGCTTAAGAAGGCCTAGACATACTTTACGCTTACGTTGTCATTGATATATACCAATATTCTTTGTTCAACTTTATAGCCCATTTCTATAAGCGCGTCACTATAGGTATATAGTTGGTGCACATATTTGGGATCACTCTTACCGGTCTTATAATCAATCAAGCTAACTTGACCCTGTCTGAAAATTATTCTGTCCGGACGAATTACATTACCCTCTTTGGTAACCATATCAGCCTCGTTCCTGATGATATTTCCCTCTTCAAAATATTTATGCAGGTCGGGATGATTTACGATTTTATCCACCGCGTTCTTAATTTCGTTGATATCCTCTTCTAAAATATCACCTCTACGCACCACGATATTTAGGGCGTCTTCAATATCACCCTCCGTTTCAACTAAACCCAAAACGTAATGTAATAGGTTACCTTTTGACAAGGCTTTGCCACGGGCCGTATCCCACAGCATTCCTGCCTTGGTCAAAATTTTAAATTCTGACCTGTGCTTATATGTATATCCAAAATGCACGGTTTCATGCTGGCGTTTGGTAACAACTTCCTTATTTGACATCAAGTGACCCATGGTATAAACAGTCTCATTTTGGTTCCATAATTTCTTTTCCTTTAGGTATTCTATGAACAGGCCCGAATAGAATTCTTTCTTATGCTCGCCATTGGAAGTAAGATCTTTCTCACTGATTACAAAGAGTGCCTTTTCTGCTCGGGTAAGCGCAACGTAAAGCAAATTAAACGCATCGAGCTCCATCTTATACTCCTCCTCGGCATAGAGTTCAGCAGCGATTTGGCCATATTCGAGCACTTCCTTCTTCTCGTTCAAAAGAATCTCGTCGAAACCGTTGAAATCATTAGGATCTACTGGTAACCACATTTTTTTATCCTTACCTCTATATATATGTTCATTGGCAAACGGGAATATTACGATAGGAAACTCCAAGCCCTTTGACTTATGAATGGTCATTATACGCACGGCATCTATAGTATCAGGAGCGGTTATCCCAAGCCTGTCCTTTTTTTTGTCCCAATGAGATAAAAAGACCTGTATTGCCACACCTTCCCTTTGTTCCACTTCGAGAATAAAATCCATGAAATAGGTGATATAGGCATCGGAATCGGGTACGAGGTTGAACTTCTTGATCATCTCCTCGGCCGTATCATATACGGACGAGCGTCTCACCGTATCAAGACTGAGTTCATAAGCGTCTATAAGATACTTTTCTACACCATTGAGATTTTCAAAAATAAACTGGTGTTGATTTTCGATGTTCAATGATAAATAATAAAGTATCTCGTACCCTTTTTCTGGCTGTGGGTTTATCGCATACTCAAGAATACTAACCAAAAATCCAACCTTATCACTACTTTTTAGTAAAAGACTTTCAGAAGAAATCGTTGGAATTTGGTTTTGGGTCAAATACTCGGCTAGCAAAACACCCTCTTTATTGCCCCTAACCAAAATACAAATATCGTCATAGCCATAGTTCCTTTTGGATACCGACTTGATTATTCTTAAGGCTTCATGGCAATACTGTTCATCTCGATCTTCTCTCTCACTTCCTTCAATAAATGAGAGCTGAACCACCCCCCCTTTTTTTTCATTATACCCTTGATTGCTGCCATCGACAAAAAGGCTGCTGTATCGGGAATCGTTTAAAAGAGGGCTTGTAATTCTAAAGAACTCATTGTTGAACTTTATAATTTCCTCGTGGCTCCGGAAGTTTTTGGGCAATGACCGTGTCTCAGGAACTACAACAAAGGGGTTGGCATCTTTGGTAATCAAATTGAGAAACTGTTCCGCCCTGCCTCCGCGCCAGCGATAGATCGCCTGCTTAGCATCACCGACCAAAAACAAAGAACCTCTTTTACCTTGTAAGTCTTCACTTTCTAGGGCATTGGCAACCAGGGGCACCAAATTGTTCCATTGCATGGAAGAAGTATCCTGAAATTCATCAATAAAATAGTGACGGTATTTCTCCCCTAAGCGCTCATATATAAAGGGTGCTGGTTGATTGCTTACTTCTTTCGAAATAATTCCATTGAATTCAGATATCGACAGTTGATCACGTTCGGACAACAATGCTTTTACCTCTTGTTGAATGGCGTTCAGAACCGTTAGGGGAACTAAGTTGCCATAGGCATTCTTCAATAAGGATAATTGGTAAAAATCTTGTCTTATGGTTTCAAGTGCCTTTGAAAAAATCGGAAAAAGAAGGTCAAGCTCTAATTTGATGTTTTCAGAAGTAGACTTGGTATACAGGCCTGTATTGACAAAGTTCTGTTTCCAAGCGGCGTTAAAATTAATATTTAAATCCTTCTGCGCGATTTTAGCCATAAACTTTGGAAAGTAACCTGCTTTAAAATCGGAGAATACGAGTCCCTTTTCAGCGATCTTATTCAAAATTTGTTGCGCCACCGAAACTAAGTTTTGCTTTTTGGCCTCGATCCGCTTTGCAAGGATATCTTTCAGGGTTATAAAGTCGTCAATATTCTTATCCTTCAATTTTTCGAGGTGGGGAAAATCGTTTTCCCTGAACAGCAATCTTCCAAAATTGGTTAGGTCGTAGGTGATATCCCAACTTTTATCATCATCGATTTTCTCAAGTGCAAAATCAATTAATACTTGGGTCAGTTTTTTATCGGATCCCGCCTTTTCAACGAGTCTGGCAACGGCCTCTTCCAATAAAAGGTCTGTATCCAATACCACTTCAAAATTCTGGGGCAGCTGAAGATCCCTGGCAAACGTTCTAATGAGCCTATGCGTGAATTTGTCAATAGTAGAAATATCAAAAAAAGCATAATTATGAAGAATCGCTTTAAGGGTTCTCTTCGCTCGCAACTTTAAAGTCTCATGTTCAAGGTGGAGTTCTTCTGCAATTTCATCAAACAACAAAGGTGCGGTTGAGAAATCAGAAACCTTCCCGAATTCAAAAAGTGTTTTCAGAATACGGGATTTCATTTCATTGACCGCTTTGTTGGTAAAGGTTATGGCCAATATTTTTTTGAATTGATTTTGTGAAGAAAGAACTATTTTAAGGTATTCTTTGGTAAGGGTATGAGTCTTTCCAGATCCGGCCGAAGCGTTGTATATTTTAAAAGGAGCTTCTTGCAAGTGCTTTTTTATGCAAAATACGGATTCTATAAGAGTTCTTAACAATTTATTAAGGCATTTTAAATGTTAAAAAACGTACTTTTCAGAACACTGAAATATTAATCTAAAAACAATTATAAAATGGCTTTTGATTTACCAAAACTTCCTTATGCATACGATGCTTTGGAACCACATATTGATGCAAGGACTATGGAGATACACCATACCAAACATCACAACGGATATACGACCAAGTTGAACTCAGCCATTGAGGGTACGGATTTGGCCAGTAAATCCATCGATGACATTCTTAAAAATCTGGACATGTCGAATACGGCAGTAAGAAACAACGGCGGAGGATTCTATAATCACTCTCTTTTTTGGGAAATAATGTCCCCAAGCGGAGGAGGAGAACCTTCAGGTGCCCTGGCTGATGCTATCAACAGCGCCTTTGGCTCTTTTGAAGGCTTTAAAGATAAATTCAGTAGTGCCGCCGGTTCACGCTTTGGTTCGGGCTGGGCCTGGTTATGTGTACATAAAGGAGGTAAAGTTGAAATTTGCTCTACTCCTAATCAAGACAACCCTATAATGCCCGATACAGGTTGCGGGGGACAACCTATTCTGGGTCTCGACGTTTGGGAACATGCGTATTACCTGAATTATCAAAATAAGAGACCTGAATACATCGAGGCGTTCTTCAATGTTATCAATTGGGAAAAGGTCTCCGAACTTTATAAAGCGAACAAATAGGCCTCCATACATTACCTAATTAAAAAGCCCCGAGGATATGAATATCCTCGGGGCTTTTTTTTCAACAAGCTTCTATGCATCTATCAGCAATACGGCCTGATTGTTCATATAAAATTCAGTTCGCTACTATTCTTATATTCTTAGCCAAAATATCGAAATTGTACCTACAATAAATTGAAAAGGGTGGAGAAGTCTCCACCCTTTTCGTCCCAAATCTTACCATAAACTTAACCTACTTATGCTATGGCAACGCTAAATTACTGGTATTACGTGAAATAAAAAAGAAAAATTAAGGGTTTTTTTCTTGAAAAAAGGAAAGTAAAGTAGTACAAAACAAAATTAGTTCAGAAGAATGCTAGGGTTCAGAGCATAGGGCCATCAGGAACATTTTTATTATTAAAATAAAAAGGTGGAGCAGTGCTCCACCTTTTCCCCAAATCTTACCATGAACTTAACCTACTTATGCTATGGTTCTCCAAATATAGGTCGAAAGTAGTTCATCTATCAAAGGTTTTAGACAAACGAACATATCCCTAGATGAAATGCATTTCATCGAGTATTGCCTTATATAAAGGAAGGAAAAAGCATACAAATAGCATAGCACAAGGCTATTACTTAGTTTAGAACTCAAGTACCATTTGCTTCAGTTTGATATTACGAGATAACGAAGGCCTGAAAGTAACTATGGAAAATTGTCGGTCGAAGAAACTGGGTTAAGCACGAATGCGGTACGAATTTTCCTTTGTCAATGTTGTCAAATTTGCAAAATAAAAGGGGGGAGCAGTGCTCCCCCCTTTTCCCCAAATCTTACCATGAACTTAACCTACTTATGCTATGGTTCTCCAAATATAGACTGAAGTGGGGGCGTGTAGAAAGCTTTTTGTCAAACGGCATATAAATAAGGCAAAAAGCACTATAAGGCATACTCTTCCAAGAAAAGAGAACATTTAAATGTGTTTGGGAACTGTATCTGGAGGCCTGGCGTGATTAAAATCTTTTCCATTAAAGTCGGAAAATAAAAAAGGTGGAGAAGTCTCCACCTTTTTTGCCCCAAATCTTACCATGAACTTAACCTACTTATGCTATGGCAAGCTCAAAAATATGTTTGGAAATTTTGTAACAAACCAAAAAGCCGTTAAAAGACTTGAATTATCGATGAATTGTGCATTTTATTGCATTTCGTCGATAAAACCGTCAATAGGCGCGTTCGTTTTTACCCTCATAGAAGTTAATAAAGGCCTTATTTACCACCCGGTTTCCACCAGGTGTCGGGTATTTCCCGGTAAAATACCAATCTCCTAAATTTTTAGGACAGGCCTGATGTAAGTTCTCAATAGTCTGATAAATAATCTGTACTTCTGCCTTGATATTTTCAGGACTCAAAAGTTCACCAATCTTATGGGATATTTCCTGCGCTGTAAAGGGAGCATAGAACTCCTTTACATAATTCACCACATCCTTATCATTCGAATTGACCTGCTCTAAGCATTTGTCATAAATATTATCGACTACGTTCATGGTCAATCGCTCTTGATGCAAGGCCAATGCAGCTTTAAACGCTACAAAATCCTCAAGTTTTGCCATGTCTATTCCATAACAATCAGGGTACCTTATCTGCGGGGCAGATGATACCACAACAATTTTCTTGGGAGATAATCTGTCCAAAATTTTCAGAATGCTTTTCTTCAAAGTTGTACCTCTAACAATACTGTCGTCTATAATTACCAGATTATCACCCTTCTTTACCGAACCGTACGAAATGTCATAAACGTGGGCTACCAAATCGTCTCGGCTACTATCTTGGGTGATGAAAGTCCTAAGTTTAGCATCCTTGATCGCTACCTTTTCGATACGGGGGCGTACTTCGAGAATTGCATGAAGCTCCTCGCTCGTTATTTTGGTTCCAATGGAAAGGATTTGTTCTTCCTTTCTTTTGTTGAGATAGTTCTGCGCCTCTTTTACCATGCCAAAAAACGAAGTTTCAGCGGTATTGGGGATATACGAAAAAACGGTGTTCTTTAAATCGTAATCTATAGACTTTAATATCTGGGGAAACAATAATTTCCCTAAATGTTTTCGTTCTTCATAGATTTCCTTATCGCTTCCCCTCGAGAAATAAATACGCTCAAATGAGCATGCTTTTCTTTCTAAAGGCTCAAGTATCTGTCTAATCGACGTATTGCCGTCCTTTTTAATTATGATGGCGTGGCCGGGTTCTAGCTCCACTACCTCTTCAAAGGGAACATTGAAAACAGTCTGTATGGCTGGTCGCTCAGAGGCCACTACCACTACTTCATCATCTTTGTAATAATATGCAGGCCTGATTCCCACGGGGTCTCTCAATACAAAAGCATCACCATGACCTAAAAGGCCGGCCATCGCATATCCACCATCCCAGTTTTTAGCCGCACGTCTTAAAATTTTATGCACCTTTAACCTATCGGCAATTAAAGGAGAGGCTTCCTGTTTGGTATACCCTTCCTTTTTAATTTGTTTGTAGAGTTTGGCTACGGCATCGTCTAAGAAATGTCCGATTTTCTCCATGACCGTAACGGTATCGGCCATTTCCTTCGGATGTTGCCCTAGTTGGATCAAATTATCAAAAAGCTCGTGTACATTCGTCATATTGAAATTTCCGGCAACAATTAGGTTTCTATGCATCCAATTGTTTTGCCTGAGAAATGGGTGTACACTTTCAATGCTGTTCTTGCCAAAGGTACCGTAACGGACATGGCCTAAAAGAACCTCCGCGATATAGGGAATATTTTTTTTCTGCCAGGCAACGTTATCCACTTCTCCAGGATTCTCTTCCAGCGCCAAATTTATGCGATCGTTGATTTGTGCAAAGATGTCTTGAATAGGCTGTTGAGCTATTGAACGTACTCGGCTCATGTAGCGCTCGCCAGGGGCGACATCTAGTTTGATACTGGCAAAACCGGCACCATCCTGCCCCCGGTTATGTTGCTTTTCCATCATCAGGTACATTTTGTTCACCCCGTAAAAGGCGGTACCATACTTTTCCTTATAATATTCAAGCGGTTTCAGCAATCGAATTACAGAAATGCCACATTCGTGTTTAATAGCGTCGCTCATTTGTTAATGTTCTTCGGGTGTTTTCAATAAAGACCTAGGTCATCTATGACAAAAAAGCCCCTAAATCTGGGGCAGGTTTATGTTAATTCTATATCAAACTGTGTCAAAGCCTTGAATTGATGAAGCCTTTTTTCCAATTCTTCTTTTTTCAAGCTTTCCATTCTTTTAGTTCCAAAACGTTCTACGCAAAACGAGGCCAAGTTAGACCCGTGTATCACAGCACTCTTAAGATTGTTAAAAGACATGTTGTCGGACGCCGCTAAATATCCAGCGAATCCGCCCGCAAAAGTGTCTCCCGCACCTGTGGGGTCAAAGACTTCCTCTAAAGGTAATGCAGGAGCGAAAAAAATCTGTTCTTTATGAAACAAGAGCGCTCCGTGTTCTCCTTTTTTAATGACCACGTACTCAGGGCCCATTTTATGAATTTCCTCTGCTGCCTTTACCAACGAATATTCCTCCGTAAGTTGACGGGCTTCTTCATCATTGATCGTTAACACATCGACGTGCTCAATTACATTGATCAGCTCGGTAAGGGCATGGTCCATCCAAAAATTCATAGTATCTAAAATTATGAACTTTGGCCGCTGATTCATTTGTTCGATCACACTCATTTGAATCTCAGGGTGTAAATTTCCGAGCATCACGACATCCGCATCTTTAAACTCTGTGGGAACCACAGGTTTGAAGTCTGATAGGGTATTCAGTTCGGTAACCAATGTCTCCCGAGAATTCAAATCGTTGTGGTATTTACCCTTCCAGTAGAAGGTTTTCCCGCCACGAACCACCTCAATGCCTGAAATATCTATATTCTTCTTAACCAAAAGGTCTAGATAGTCTTGGGGCATGTCATCACCTACGACCGAAACTATAGCCGATTCTATATCAAACTGTGAAGCCGCCAAACCGATAAAGGTTGCAGCACCTCCTAAAATCCTATCGGTTTTTCCAAAAGGGGTTTCAATTTCATCAAAGGCTACTGTGCCTACAATAAGAAGCTTGCCCATGCAACTTTTTCTTTGGTGCAAATATACGCTTTTGGTTGTCCATGGGCGAGAGCGATTTTAATCAAATTCAAAAATTTATTGAAGTTGGCCATTTAGCATTCAAAAAACACGATTTCTAGCCTTACTTACGTCCAAAATCAGCAGGTATTTCTCCCCAGGCCTTGGTTTCCCATTTTACAATAGGGGTGGTGTACGAGTTAGTCTGCAACCATGTAACAGCCCTTCGAATAAGGTCGAAAAGGGGCTTGTTTTGTACCGTTTCCTTCAGTTTTGTATTACATTTCTTTTTACGCACCCAACTCATAGCTGTTCTTGAATCGGTATAGATAATACGATCGCTATTTTTTTGTTTTAAAAAGGCTAGTCCGTGAACAATGGCTAAAAACTCACCAATATTATTAGTGCCTTGGGCAAAGGGACCCTGCCGAAAGAGTTTTTTAGCGCTTTTGGTATCTACCCCTTGGTACTCCATCACCCCGGGATTTCCACTAGACGCGGCATCCACGGCGATGGAATGATAATTCGGGGTGCCAAATTTTAAGAGTTGCTCCGGCGTTAGTGGCGTTTCGCCCTTTTTTTTACCCCTATATTCCTCATAATTGCCATTGTAGGCCTTTTTGGCCTCGGTGAAAGTAGCAAACGATTTATACTGGGCGCCTTTGTAACCCGCTATGGCCGCTTTACAATCCGACCATGAATTATAAATTCCAGGGCGTTTGCCTTTCCAAACGGTATAAAACTTTTGATTCTTTGCCATTATTCCTACGCTAAGAGCTGTTCAATAATCTTAGGGAAATATTCGTATTCAAGAGCATGTACCTTTTGGGCAATCGTTTCTACAGTGTCTTCGGTAGATACTGCTGTTTTCGCTTGGTGAATAATCGTTCCCTCGTCGTAATTCTCATTTACATAATGAATAGTAATACCCGTTTCTAAATCGCCACTATCGCGCACCGCTTGATGCACCTTGTCACCATACATGCCTTTTCCACCATATTTTGGTAATAAAGCGGGGTGAATGTTAATAATTTTATCGGGAAAGCTCCGTATCATTTTCTCCGGCATTTTCCATAGAAAACCGGCCAATATAATAAGGTCCGGTTTCAAGGCCATCAAGATGTCCTGAACAACATCGCTCTTATAAAAAGAGTTCCTATTAAAATATAGGCCGTTAATGCCTAATCTATTACACCTATCCAATACCTTGGCATCCCTTCTATTGGACAATACAGCAGTTATTTTTACTTGCTCCTTATCTTGAAAATAACGTGCTATATTTTCCACATTGGAGCCCGAACCAGAGGCAAGAAGCACTATTTTTTTCATAGGACGAAGACACTTTTTAGGGTAAAAATATTTGTGGCTAAATTACTATTCCTGTTTTTAAATTTCTTAAATTACCGTACATTTTAACGGGAAATAGTGTTATTAAACCAAAGTTTTTTATTTTTGCCAACAATTTAAAATTTTAAAACCAAGAATATTATGTCAGACATTGCATCAAGAGTAAAGGCTATCATCGTTGATAAATTAGGTGTTGATGAGAACGAAGTGGTAACGGAAGCTAGCTTTACTAACGACCTAGGGGCAGATTCATTGGATACCGTTGAGTTAATCATGGAATTCGAAAAAGAATTTGACATTCAAATCCCCGACGATCAAGCAGAGAATATCGCAACGGTTGGTCAGGCCATAAGTTATATAGAAGAAGCGAAGTAATCTTTATGATTATTTCTTGAACAAGATTGAAAATTATCCATGTGGTAACTCTATCGCATGGATAATTTTTTTTAATTTACGCTTGGCTTAACGATAAAACCAAAAATCAGGTTCAATGCAATTAAAGCGAGTTGTAGTTACCGGGTTGGGTGCTCTCACCCCTATAGGTAATAATATTGAGGAATATTGGGAAGGTCTGAAGAACGGTAAAAGTGGTTCTGCGCCGGTTACATATTACGACACCGAAAAATTTAAGGTCAAATTTGCTTGTGAACTTAAAAACTACAATGCCGAGGATTTCTTCGACCGAAAGGAGGCGCGCAAATTAGATCGATTTGCCCAGTATGCCCTTGTTTCATCTGATGAGGCTATCAAAGATTCTGGATTGGAAGTTGAAAAGCTCGATAAATTTCGTGTTGGAGTTATTTGGGGGGCAGGAATAGGGGGACTTGAAACGTTTCAGAACGAAGTAATGAATTTTGCCCAAGGGGATGGCACTCCTCGTTTCAACCCTTTTTTCATTCCAAAAATGATAGCAGATATAGCTCCTGGTCATATCTCCATTAAACATGGATTCATGGGGCCTAACTATACTACCGTTTCAGCCTGTGCCTCATCTGCCAATGCCATAATCGATGCACTCACCTATATACGTTTAGGTCATTGTGATGTTATAGTTACCGGTGGTAGCGAGGCTGCCGTGACCATTGCCGGTATGGGAGGTTTCGGTGCTATGCATGCACTTTCTACCCGAAATGAAACTCCAGAAACTGCATCAAGACCTTTTGATGCCACTCGTGACGGTTTTGTATTAGGAGAAGGAGCTGGAGCTTTAATTTTAGAGGAATATGAGCATGCCAAGGCCAGAGGGGCCAAAATATATGCCGAAGTAGCCGGAGGCGGACTTTCAAGCGATGCATACCACATGACTGCCCCTCATCCTGATGGCATAGGTGTGGTTCGGGTTATGCAAAACTGTCTTCGCGATGCCAATCTTAAACCTGAGGATGTCGATGCCATCAACACACATGGCACCTCAACACCTCTTGGAGATGTTGCCGAACTAAAGGCAATTACAGAAGTTTTTGGTGACCATGCCCCAAACATCAATATCAATTCGACAAAATCGATGACCGGTCATTTACTAGGGGCCGCAGGTGCCATAGAAGCCATAGCCTCTATACTTGCCATGCAGCATAATGTAGTACCACCAACGATCAATCACACTACTGTCGATGAAAATATCGATCCAAAACTCAACCTTACCCTAAACAAAGCCCAGAAAAGGGAAGTCAATGTAGCGTTGAGCAATACCTTCGGGTTCGGGGGACACAATGCCTGTGTGATTTTTAAAAAAATTAGCTAATAATCCCAATGGGTTTTCCTTCCAATATATTTAATTCCCATTCGAAAAAGGATGGGGATTTTTTTTTAGGAATAAAAAAAATCCTTGGTTTTAAGCCTAAAAATATAAGTATATACGAAAAGGCCTTTTTACATCGTTCAGTCAACGAAAAAGACCAAAAAGGCAACCCTATGAACTATGAACGGCTGGAGTTTTTAGGTGATTCAATGCTCGGTACAATTATCTCACTACACCTATATAATGTAGTTCCTGAAGGTGATGAAGGCTATCTTACCAAGATGCGATCAAAAATTGTAAGCCGAAAACATTTGAACGAGCTGGGTAAAGGCCTTGGTCTCATTAACTTTGTCAAAAGTCGTATTCCGAAATCGCATTTTGGCGAAAACATACATGGTAATGTCTTTGAAGCATTAGTGGGTGCTGTATATCTCGACCGAGGCTATAAATACTGTGAAAAATTCATTAATCATAGAGTGATCGAACCCTATGTGGATATAGAGCAACTCGAGGGCAAGGTTATAAGCTATAAAAGCTTGGTCATAGAATGGTGCCAAAAGCAAAAGAAAACTTTTGATTACGACGTCTATGAAGATACTGGAAATGACGCTCTGAAGCATTTCGCCGTGAAATTGACGATTGGTAATAAAGTCATGGCCAAGGCTCGCGCTACGTCTAAAAAGAAAGCCGAAGAAAAAGCCTCGAAACGGGCGTTTTTTGCTTTACAGAATAAAATGAACCGGTCTTTACCCAATGGGCACCTATAATTATAATAGAAATATTCATGGATCAAATCAAAAATGAGGTTTAGCCTCATTTGACTTAGGCGTTGTTAGCTATTAATCTTATATTTGACACTTTGTCCGCCTATGCTATCAATACATAAAATTTCGGTGGATTTTCATGAAGATTCCTTTGGTTTGATTGCCATTCACAGCAGTCTTCAAGATTATGCCATGGCCTATGCCCTTAATCTTCATTTAAAATCAAATTTTAAAAGATGCCGAAAAGATTTGGATATTTCAGAGGAGGTAACCATACCCATTTTCGAGTGGAATGATGAAGCCAATGGTGGCTACTGGACATTTTTTGCCAACAATGGTGTCAAAGAAGATACTTTGGAAAGAGACGGATTCTTTAAAGATGAACCTTCTTTCACTCCTTTTCATGTGGTTCCAGAACATCGAGAGGTCGACTATTTTCTAAAGATCGAACAGGATGATTTTGTCATATCACCAAACCTGGTAAAGAAACTACTTGCCATACCTAAAGTAATTACGGTCTATGATGTACAATATCACAAACTAAAGTCTAAAAAAAACTTAATCTTTTAACCAAATGCTAAGCAAAAAAAAGACAAAGATAGTGGCAACACTAGGGCCCGCCACTAGCCAGAAAGAAGTGCTGAGAGATATGATCTCTGCCGGAGTAGATGTCTTCCGCATAAATTTTTCACACGCCAATTACGAAGACGTGGCAGAGCGTATTGAAATCATCCGCGAACTAAATAAGGAATTGGGTACCTATACAACAATATTGGCCGACCTTCAAGGCCCGAAATTAAGGGTAGGCGTTATGGCCGGGGAAGTAGTGGTAGCGCCTGGGGATGAAATTACATTCGTCACCGGAAAACCTTTCGAGGGAACGAACGAAAGGGTATATATGAATTACCAAACTTTTCCTCAAGATGTGAAATCTGGTGAGCGAATTCTTCTAGATGATGGGAAACTCATTTTTGAAGTGGTTTCAAGCGATGGCAAAGAAGAGGTGAAAACAAAAGTAATACAAGGTGGCCCCCTAAAATCAAAGAAAGGTGTCAATTTACCGAATACAAATATTTCGTTGCCAGCTCTGACCGAAAAGGATATAAAGGACGCCGTTTTTGCCATTTCGCAAAATGTCGATTGGATAGCGCTTTCCTTTGTTCGATTTAGCCAAGATCTTATCGATCTTCAAAATATCATCAGCGAACATTCAGAACATAAGATTCCTATTATCGCAAAAATCGAAAAACCGGAGGCCGTTGAAAATATTGACAAAATTGTGGCCTATTGTGACGGTTTAATGGTGGCCCGAGGCGATTTAGGGGTCGAAGTACCTGCCCATGAAGTCCCATTAATACAAAAGCACTTGGTTCTTCGTGCAAAAAAAGCACGGATTCCCGTAATTATTGCCACCCAAATGATGGAAACTATGATTACAAGCCTTACTCCGACCCGTGCCGAAGTAAACGATGTAGCCAATTCTGTTATGGATGGGGCCGATGCGGTAATGCTTTCAGGAGAAACTTCTGTCGGTAATTACCCGGTACAGGTGATACAAAAAATGTCCAGTATTCTTGAAAGTGTGGAAGGTTCAGACTTAATAAAAGTTCCGCATGACCCTCCGCATATACGTACCAAGAGGTATATTACAAAATCGGTATGTTACCACGCAGCGACTATGGCCAACGAAATTAATGCAAAAGCCATCTCTACGCTAACCAATAGCGGGTACACCGCGTTTCAGATTTCTGCCTGGCGCCCTAAGGCGCATATATTGGTTTTTACCAATAACCAACGTATACTTACCCAATTAAATTTATTATGGGGGGTAAAGGCCTTCTTTTACGACCGCTACGTTTCTACCGATGAGACCATTGATGATGTGAACAGAATTGCTTGTCAAAAAGGGTTCTTGGATGAGGGCGACATGTTGATCAGCCTGGCGGCCATGCCAATAAAAGAAAAGGGAATGGTGAACACCCTTCGGGTTACGGAAATCGAAAGTTGTAATTTTTAATACCCCATAAAAAGTCTTCTAGGGAAATTACCCCAAATTTCAAAGACTTACTGTAGATGAAACAAAAAAGAGCCCTTTTAGGCTCTTTTTAAGTTCTTATAATATAAGAGAAATGTTATTGGTTCTCTTCCAATTTAATCGTTTCCGTTCTGGCATCGGCATTGTTCTCTTTTTCCAGTTCATCTGCAATATCTTCCAATTCGGACTTTACGCTACAGGATAAGGCAACCATCGAAACAAAAAATAAAATAAACAATTTTGATAAAAAGGTTTTCATAGTTTTAAAGATTTGGGGTTAATACCTAGATTAAAACTTTAGAAGTGCCTTTTTATTGCCTCTTGCCTAACTCTTATTTTCATCGTAGCCTCAGTCTAGTTTTATTGGAGTATCCTTTTCTATTCTATTTGTAAGATTTTGATTTCTTGTCCCCTATGGTTTATTGTATCTCCCGCTGACTTACCCAATACTAATTGTCCGATAGGTGCATTTACCGAGATACAATAGACCGAAGTCTGTCGAAACGTGTACGGGCCTGCCGAAATAGCCAAAAAATAATCTCCTTTAGATGTTTTCACCCAACTACCCAAACCTGCTTTTTCTTTTCTGATGCCGATGTTTATTCTGTATAATACCATCCTCATTTTTTCAGCCTCATCTAGTTGTTGGCCAAGTTTTTCATATTCTAGATGCAACATCGCTCGTCCCGTCTCATGCTTATCACCTGCACTGCTTTTTGTTTCTGAGGCCAATGCTTCTTGAATTGTACCTAAGTTATTTCTAATTCGGTCGATTCTGAGGTCGGCAAAACTCTTGCAGAACTCGTAAAGTGCGCGTTTTATTTCTATGCCTTTCATTTCCTATTGTTCAAAACCGTTCCTAATTTTAGGATGGGTCACCTTTTTCGACTAGATTCCATACCGCTACACCAAATCGGCTATTTCGTTGCCTATTGTGCTCCCGATAGCAATCCCCATTCCACCCAAACGAACTCCACAATACACAGCATCCGAAAGCTGGGTGACGATAGGGGTTTTCTGACGCCCCACCCCCATAATCCCACTCCATTTTCTTTCGATTTCATGTGGCCTTCCTGGCAAAATAAGTTCTTGCAGTAGCCTTTCCAATTCATCTTGAACCAGTTTGGTCTCTCCAAATTCAGTGGTTTCCTCTGCATTAAAATCAAGGTTTCTACCCCCTCCGAACAATATGCGATTATCGATATCCCTAAAATAATAGTAGCCTTCGTTCAAATGAAAGGTGCCTCTAATATGAAGGTTCTTGATAGGTTTTGTCACTAGCACTTGGGCCCTGGCCGGTTTTATATCCATGTCTATCCATTGGCTCGCAAAACCATTCGTAGCAATAATCATTTTCTTTGCCTTGCATTCAAAGTGGTTGGTCTTCACCTCCACAGAAGTTCGGTTATCGCTAAAAGTTTCGACGGCAACGCCGTTAAGAACCAAGATGCCGCTCTCCAGAACGAGTTGTAAAAGTGACAGCATCATTTTTCCGGTGTCTAGCTGTCCTTCCAATTCATGGGAAATATAATTTTTCCGTATTCCCTTAAATCCGTAACTATTCGGACGAGATCTAAAGGCGTCCGTATTGAAAACTGGGCGTAGTAATTGGTTCACTTCGGAAAGTCTGTCCAGACATTCCTGATATAATTCTTCCTGCCCGTCCAAAAACAACTCATGCCCTCCTAGTTTTTTAAAATCGATTGTTCTATCCCCTAAAGTGGCCCTGAGGCGTTGTATTCCTTCCCATCTTTTTTTGACGAGCTCTTGCACTTGTTCTTCAGAATGCAGTCTTAAGTCAGCCAAGATTTCAGAAATACTTCCAAAGCAGGCAAAACCGGCATTTTTTGTACTTGCACCCTTAGGCAATATCCCTTTTTCAAGGATAAGAATCTTTGCCTTAGGAAACCGTTCCCTCAATCGATGTGCGCAACTAAGACCCACAATACCACTGCCCACGATCAAAAAATCAATATGGGAGAGCCAGGTCCTATATTCCCAATAGCTAAAACTCATTGGCAGGTATAAAAAGCCCCGATTGATATCGGGGCCGGTTTTTACTCTTCAGGTTGAGGCTTCATCTTAAAGTCTTCCATGAATTTAGTGGTGTAGTTTCCCGCAAGATAATCGGGATGTTCCATTAGCTGGCGATGGAAAGGTATGGTGGTCTTTATACCTTCTATTACAAACTCGTCGAGAGCTCGTTTCATCTTATTTATGGCTTCTTCGCGAGTTTGTGCGGTAGTAATAAGTTTGGCGATCATCGAATCGTAGTTCGGCGGTATACTATAACCACTATAAACGTGGGTATCCATACGAACCCCATGGCCTCCAGGCGTATGCAAGGTCGTAATTCTGCCCGGTGACGGCCTAAAGTTATTATAAGGATCCTCGGCATTTATGCGGCACTCTATTGAATGTAACTTAGGAATATAATTCTTTCCGGATATGGGAACCCCACCGGCCACTAGAATCTGCTCGCGGATCAAATCATAATCGATAACCTGTTCCGTAATCGGGTGTTCGACCTGAATACGGGTGTTCATTTCCATAAAGTAGAAATTTCGATGTTTATCGACCAAAAACTCAATGGTTCCGGCCCCTTCATACTTTATATATTCTGCAGCTTTAACAGCAGCCTTTCCCATTGCGTCACGCAATTTGTCGGTCATGAAAGGAGAGGGGGTCTCTTCCGTCAATTTCTGGTGGCGTCGCTGAATCGAACAATCCCTTTCAGATAAATGGCAAGCTTTGCCATACTGATCTCCAACAACCTGTATTTCGATATGACGAGGTTCTTCAATCAACTTTTCCATGTACATGCCCCCATTACCAAAAGCTGCGGTGGCTTCCTTTACGGCACTATCGAAAAGCTCTTCCATCTGTTCTTCTTTCCACACGGCCCTCATTCCTTTTCCGCCTCCACCAGCGGTGGCCTTTATCATGACGGGATAGCCCATTTTTTTGGCCACCTTCTTTGCATCGGCAACATCCTTTAATAACCCCTCGGAACCGGGTATAGTAGGCACGCCTGCTTCCTTCATCGTTGCTTTGGCAGTAGCCTTGTCTCCCATTCGGTCGATCTGCTCACCGGATGCACCTATAAACTTTATCTCATGTTCCGCACAGATTTTCGAAAATTTCGAATTCTCGGAAAGAAATCCATAACCGGGGTGTATGGCATCTGCGTTGGTAATCTCTGCAGCTGCAATAATATTGGGAATCTTAAGATAGGATTCACTACTAGGTGCCGGACCAATACAGACGGCCTCATCGGCAAACCGGACATGCAGACTCTCTTCATCGGCTTTTGAATATACCGCAACGGTTTTTATCCCCATCTCTTTACAGGTTCTTATAACCCGCAAAGCGATTTCGCCCCTATTTGCAATCAGTATTTTTTTGAACATAACAGTATAGGATTCCAAACTCCGAACAGCCAACTCCTATATGAACAGGGAATCTTGTTATTCGGCGTTCGCAGTTTAATAATTAAGACGGATCTACCAAAAATAAAGGTTGATCAAACTCTACCGGAGAAGAATCATCGACTAATATCTTAACTATCTTACCAGAAACCTCAGATTCGATATCGTTAAAAAGTTTCATCGCTTCTATTACGCAAAGCACATCTCCCTTAGCGATAGTAGTTCCCACTTCGACAAAAGCACTTTTGTCAGGTGAGGGTTTTCTGTAGAACGTTCCGATTATGGGAGATTTGATAGTGATATATTTTGAATCATCGTCTTTTTTCTCTTCTTTCTGGGCAGGGGCCTGTGTTTCGACCGGAGTTTGCACCTGTGACGGCTGTGCGGGAGCCTGTGCCATTGGGATTTGCTGAACGTAGGTCTTTTCAGCCCCTTGTTCATGGGAGCCTGTACGTATCGTAATTTTCAGGTCTTCCATTTCTAGCTTAACTTCGCTAGCACCCGATTTTGCCACAAATTTGATCAGACTTTGAATTTCTTTAATATCCATGGAATTTGATTTAGATTAGTTAGTTATAGGCCCATTTAAGATAAATAGAGCCCCATGTAAAACCGCCCCCGAAGGCAGCAAAAACAAGATTATCTCCTTTCTTAAGCTGCTTCTCGAAATCAGACAGTAATAAAGGCAAGGTAGCCGATGTGGTATTACCATATCGCTCAATGTTCATCAAAACCTTAGTATTGTCTAGACCCATTCTGTTCGCCGTCGCATCAATAATCCTCTTATTGGCCTGGTGGGGCACCAACCAAGACACATCGGTATGGTCAAGATTATTCCGCTTCATTATGCGTTCGGCCACATCGGCCATATTCGAAACGGCGAACTTGAATACCGTTTTGCCATCTTGGTAAATATAATGCTTTCTGTTCTTGACGGTTTCTTCAGAGGCTGGCATCAAAGACCCCCCTGCATCCATGCCCAAATACTTTCTTCCAGAGCCATCTGCCCTAAGGTATTCATCTTGAAGACCTAAACCTTCAGTATTAGGCTCAAATAATACGGCTCCAGCCCCATCCCCAAAAATTATGCACGTCGTTCGATCGGTATAGTCGATAATGGAAGACATTTTATCGGCCCCTATTAACAATACCTTTTTGTACTTACCGGATTGTATATAGCTAGCGGCGGTCGACATACCAAAAAGAAAACTTGAACAGGCCGCTAACAGGTCATATGCAAATGCATTAATAGCCCCGATTTCCGAGGCGACGAAAGCCGCTGTAGAGGCTACCATACTATCAGGGGTTGCCGTGGCAACAATGACCAAATCAATTTCCTCGGCATTAATATTTCTCTTCTCTAAAAGATTCTGAGCCGCTTTTATCGCCAAGTAACTGCTTCCTTCACCCTCTTCAGGTTTTAGTATTCGTCGTTCCTTTATTCCGGTTCTACTCAAGATCCACTCGTCATTCGTCTCTACCATGTCTTCCAACATTTTGTTGGTCAGTACAAATTTTGGAACGTATCCCCCTACAGCTGTAATCGCTGCTGTTATTTTACTCATCCTAAAGTCGATTTGGTGTCAAAAACCCTCGAAAGTGCCTCAAAATTGCTGAAAATTAAACAATTTTTGTGAATTCCTCTTTAAAAACAAGCTGTTTTTGAAATTTTGGATATATGCCACAAAAAACTCCCGAATATAGAAACGGGAGTAAATTACTTTCAATATACCGTGATTTTCTAGGCTTCGGTTTCTTCCGTCTTGTCAACTAAAACCTGGCCCTTATAGTACAACTTGCCTTCGTGCCAGTGGGCCCTATGAAACAAATGCATTTCACCTGTGGTCGGGTCTGTTGCCAAAGTGGGTGCAACTGCCTTATAATGGGTTCTTCTTTTGTCCCTTCTGGTTTTCGATATTTTTCTTTTAGGATGTGCCATCTATTCCTTTATTTATCCGTTAACAGTTTTTTTAATTCGTCCCATCGGGGATCATTCTCTTTTATATTTTCTTTTTCAGTCTTTGGTCTAAGTTCATCCAACTTTTTAAGGGCCTCCGACTCTAATGTACCATCTAGAACTCCAGGATGCACTCTTTTCTGTGGTACTGCCAAAACAAGCATTTCATATACGTATTGGGAAATATTGACTTGATGTTCCCCATGGGGAAGTACTAATATTTCATCATCCTCGTCATTGAATTCCTCCCCAAATTTGACCACTAAATCCAAAGACGCCGAAATTGGTTGATCAAAGGGCTCGCTCGTCAAATCACAGTCAACATTCACAAAACCTCGAGCTTTCATTTCAAATTCGAGCATGGTGCCCGACTTCATCAAAAATACTTCCAAGGCTATATCCGCTCCATTGAACTCTTCATATCCAAAAGCTTCAAAGAACTGCACATTAATAGTATATTCAAATTTGTGTTTTCCTTGCCGTAATCCCGAGAAAGGAATAATAAACTCCTTTTGCTTCATTATTTCAAACACTAATTTATACACCACCCCACAAAGGCGGGTGCAAAGATACCATTATTTTGGTAATTGCCAAACAGATATAAGATTTGAAGCATTAATTTACACCCCGGTTTTCCTGTAGCGGCTACTACTATTTTGTGCCTTCAAAAATTAAGTACTCTATGCACTTGCATAACCGATACCCGTCTACTTTGCAATGAAAGAAATAAAAAGACCATTTTTGGTGCAATTGGCTTATAAGATATAGCCGCATTGACGAACAGAAAACCTCAATGCACACAAACTCGCGTACAACTTTATAAGATTATTCAAGGAAAATATTGGAATTTCGAACATCAGCATCAATAGATGATGATAGATATACCACTGCGCCTTTGCCTTCCTACGAAATGTGCTTTTTAAATTTTGGAGGACATACTGATAGAAGCAAGAAGAACTATTGAGAAATTTTGATCTTTTTGGCAGGGCAGGTAGCAGGTGACCCTAACCTCAAAAACCACTCTTGGATGGAAGAAAGGCCCAACCCCATGACGTATGGGGCTATACATGGTATTCTGAACAATACGCCCTTTTTCAATTTCTTTTTAACTCCGATCAGTCAGCGTCTTACCCGCTGCTTCTGAAGAGACGATTCGGTCAATTCTTGATATTCGGTGCGATTTCTAAAAATTGAGATGGCCCTAAATACGGCCTCCTTAAAAGAGCTGTGATCGGCCTTGCCCTTACCTGCAATTTCGTACGCCGTTCCATGATCTGGTGAAGTACGCACTTTTGAAAGGCCTGCTGTGAAATTGACACCGTTACCGAAAGATATTGTTTTAAAAGGAATCAGGCCTTGATCGTGATAGGCCGCAAGTACCGCATCAAAACTTTTATAGGTATCGGAACCGAAAAAACTATCTGCCGAATACGGCCCGAACACCAAGTGCCCCGCATCTGACATTTCTCTGATTACAGGCTTCAATACCTCATCGTCTTCTTTCCCAATCACCCCATTGTCACCGCTATGGGGATTAATCCCTAATAAAGCCACTTTAGGGGCGCGAATACCAAAATCCATTTTTAATGACTTCTCCACGGTCCTGACCTTTTCCCGAATTAAAATTGGATTGATCTTTTCGGGGACATCCTTTATGGCCACATGGTCTGTCAGTAAACCGATTTTGAGCCCCTCAGTCACCATAAACATTAAGCTTTCCCCTCCAAGTTCCTTAGCGAGAAAATCTGTATGACCCGGAAATTTAAATTCTTCGGATTGAATATTGTTCTTGTTGATCGGTGCGGTCACTAAAACGTCTATTTTGTCGTCTTTAAGTGCCGCTACGGCAGCTTTCAATGACTTAAGTGCGTATTTTCCCGATTCTTCCGTTGCCTCCCCGAACTCTATTTTCGGTACTTCTTTCCAAACATTGACTACATTTATTTTACCGTCGATTGCACTTGAGGCCTCTTGAACCCCATGATATTTGAGGTCAATGTCAAGCTTATTCTTTTGAAATGCTATGGTCTTGTTCGATGCAAAAATTATCGGGGTACAAAAATCGAGCATACGCGCATCTTCGAACGTCTTAAGAACAACTTCACAGCCAATTCCGTTCAAATCCCCAATAGAAATCCCCAATCTGATTTTTCCCTCTTCCTTCATGATATTCTTTATCTTTGTGCTCGGTTCAAAACTGATTCAAGTCACCACCGATCCAACTCGGCGTAAGACACAAAATTACTTAATTTCAACGGAACATGTTTACGGGTATTATCGAAACTTTGGGCGAAGTGCAAGACTTGAAAAAAGAGGGTGAAAATCTACAAATCACCATACAATCTACCCTGACCCATGAACTCAAAATTGACCAAAGCATTGCTCATAATGGAGTTTGTTTGACGGTCGTAGGTTTAAACGACAATGCCTATATAGTTACGGCAATAGAAGAGACTTTGAAGAAAACAAATCTTGGTATGTTGAAGATCGGTGAAAAGGTGAACCTTGAAAGGGCCATGATTCTCGGGGCAAGATTAGATGGTCATATTGTACAAGGCCATGTAGACCAGACAGGGGTTTGCACCGATATAGAAGAAAGAGATGGGAGTTGGGTGTTTTCTTTCGAGTACGATGGTTTCAAGGGAAATCCTACCATTGAAAAAGGTTCGATAACCATTGACGGCACCAGTTTGACCGTAGTCGACTCGGCGACTTCTGCCTTTAGTGTCGCCATAATACCCTATACCTATGAACACACGAGATTCAATGGATATAAGAAAGGTACCGTGGTAAACCTAGAGTTTGATGTTATCGGCAAATATGTAGCTAAACTTTTTTCCTCTCACCTACCGTTGAAGGAATAGTAGCATGCCCTATATCAAGTCTAAACTTTTATAAAAATCTTACGTTGATACAATACGTACGCCAAAATGCAGTAGAAGGCGACGACGGATAGGCCATAGAGTAAGGAGGACAATTGTAGGGATATGAAATCGTGTACATAGAAGGTTTGGAACAACCAACCATGTAAGGAGGTATCTTCATTGACCTTTATCCTACCTAAAATCTTACTCATAAAACTCGACAAAAAGTAGAGAATAATGGCGTTGGCCCCGGCATACCTAAAGATAGCGCCGAACTTGATGCCGGCGACATCGGTCAAATAATAGATAAGCGCCAGGATAAGATTGGCCCATCCAGCCGTGACCAAAACAAAACTACTAGTCCACAATGCTTTGTTTATAGGGAATACCAGATCCCAGAAATATCCCAAAATAAGAAAAGTGCCGCCAAGGCCCATAATGATGGTTGCCTTTTTTGGCTGTTTCGAAGTGAGGATAAGCCCAGTGAAAATACCTAGTAACGAAGTAGCGATTGCGGGAAACGTACTAAGAAAGCCTTCGGGATCGTAATCTTCCTTATAATTATGGGTTCCAAAAATATGGACATCTAGATAGTTAGCAAGGTTATTCGGTGCCCTATCGAGGGTAGAAGCCACGCCGTTTACAGGCACAAAGTTCATTACTAGCCAATAGCCCACCAATAAAAAAACGGCGACCCCGATCAATGTTTTCCAATTTAAATGAATAAAAAGTAGGGAAGCAAAAAAGAAGACAACCCCGATACGTTGTAGCACCCCTGGAAAACGTATTTCTTCAAAATCCTTAAAAAAGGGAAATGACAAGGTGAAAGCCCCTAAAAAAAGACCTAGACCGATAAGCTTCAACGCTCTGACGGTAATCTTTCTGTAGGTTGCGGTATTGATAGTCTTATTTTGATAGGCAAATACTATCGAAGTTCCTACAATAAAAAGAAAGAACGGGAACACCAAATCCGTAGGGGTGTAGCCATGCCATTCGGCATGGCGTAACGGAGAATAAATAGCACTCCAAGTACCCGGAGTATTTACGAGTATCATCAATACAATAGTCATTCCCCTGAAAATATCAACGGAAAGAATACGGTCTTTCATAGGGTCATATTTAATGGATGGTCAGAAAAGTAAATGGCATCTTTAATCAATCCCTAGGCAATCTCCACCATAGCGCCAGAGCTCATCTACGAGCCAAATATACGCTTTAACCATATAAGAATGCAACCTACTTCCTGCCGGATAGTACTTCATCGGAACCCTCCACCCTTTTGAACCCGATAAGTTGCTGCTTTGCATCAAGTACAGATTTCACATACTGTTTAAACGCCCTGTATTCCTCTGGCGCAATTCGTTCCTTTGAAGTATGTGCTTCAATTTTGACATGTAACTCGTTGGCTTCGGAGAGTACATATTCAATATGGAATCGATGTTCCTTAAAACTATAATCGGCGCTTTCAGGAACCTCCACAAAATGTTGATTATTTCTAAGTTTAATCACATAACTAGACCTATAGATATCCGTATTTTCATATAGAAGGTAGTCGATTGGATAGGTACGGTCATCGTCAGCTATAATCGCATTATTGTATGCATTGTTCACGGCGGGAATTCGTAAAACGTTCATATTTCCAATCTTATCGATATGCTCGTTTATCGTGAGGTCGGAAATATACTTGATAACAGGAGATCGAAGATCGTATTCAATGCCATGAATACTATCTAAGGTGAAATCTTCGGTAATTCTGCCTTGGAAATCCTCTGTGAGTTTCTTTTTAATGACCTCATAATTTCTTTCCTTTAAAATACTCGCATAATGCGTATTAATACTCCCTCTTAGAATCGATTCGATCTGTAATCGATGTTGATTTTCACCCAAGATATAGCTCATATGGCTTTCCAATACCGTTGGTGTACGCTCGATATCGGACAATTTGTAAACGCCCTTTTTAACATCGCCGACCCACTGATTGGGTATATCCAGGGCTGTAGCGCTCTCAAGCGAAGTAGGTAAAGCTCTGTAGGGCATATTATTATCCGTTAGTTCAAGATATTGGGCTCTTCCGTTTATGAACACTTTGGCGATGCAGTGATTGAAATCTTGATTTGGCAGCACCATAGACCGCTCACCATAATCGGATGTAAGCACCAAAACCAAATGAGATTTAAGCCCTGCCATGTGGGTCAAGGTTACATACAAGGTCGAAAAATCCTTACAATCACCTAGCCTTGATTTAATCGTTGTCGAAGGTTTCTGAGGAACGTAACCGCTTTGACGAAAACCGACGTGGCTGTAGCTGAAGTTCTCCATGATATAGTAATAAATACGGGAAGCCTTCTCCTCTTCGGAATACCCGGAAGCACCGTTCGGAAATATCGCCTTATAGGCTTCATTAACATCGGAATTGACGAGCATTTGTGGGCGAACCAGATCGGAATACCATTTGGCAATGTCGTCCCATGACTCAATAGTGCTAATATGCACGTATTTCGCCACATCGCTCAAGCTGGGCATATAGTTTTCCTGTGGAGACATTCCTTGGTTACCTACCGTCTCCCATTTGTGAAGTACATAATCTCCCTTTTCGGTTTCTTTATGATCAATCGTTCCGTTCAAAACCGCAAAATGAAATGGGGTTTCTTTGGGTACTAGCACCTGTAGCCTATTCTTGGCAGTAGGATGATAAGAGTCAAATTGAAAATAATCAACATGGTCTTTGTAAAACCTTCCACTGTTGGTAAAGTTGGTCTCATAGTCAATATGAATGACATCTCCTATTTCAAGGCCATTGAAAACCACATTCGACCCACTTCTCGAAGCTGGCACTATTTTCTTATCGGGTTTAACGATTTCTGATTTAGAAATATGATAATTACCATTTAATCCCAAGTTGACCTCTTTTAATGATTCGATTCCACCATCCGATGTAATTTCTACAACATATCGCGTACGCGTCTTACCCCCTCCCTCGGGATACAATTGTAGAAGATTTTCTTCCAGCAAATAATTATAGCCATAGTGGTTCGGGATGTCCTTTCCCCGGTTCGAAACGATGAAACTGTACATGTCGGGAGTGGCCATTGCTTCAAAATAGTCGCTCTCGTTCGAAAGGTCATCGATTTTTTTGCGTAACACTACGTTCGAACCGTTGTGTTTCAGTGATTTACGAAACCATTTCAAGGCTTCTTTTTTTTCTTTTAATTGCTCCAGAGCAGTCCCTCTATATTCCATACCTACTGCAGAATACGGGTAATTCTCCAAAAATCTCTCGAGGTAGGGTAATGATTCTTGGTATTTTTTATAGTGATGCAAGTAGCTTATATAATCTGATAAAAGAATATTATCGTAAGGTATCTGGGCATAGGAGTCTTCGAATAAAGCGAGAACCTTGTCTTTCTTACCTTGCTTGTCATAAAAATTAGCCAATGACTTAAGGGCTCCATAATCGAAATAGCGGGTATTGATGTCTTCCAGTACCGCAATGGCCTTTTCATCTTCGTTAAGGTAAGTAGAGAACAGATTCAAATATATTTTCAGTATGTTCAACTGATCTCCATGTTCGCTAATAATTCTATGTAAGTCGCGATTTACGGCAGTTTTATCTTCCTTTCTCAAATGCAGCAACAATTGTGCGGAGGTCTTCATAATATCCATATCGGTCGATTCCGAAAACTCATGCACGAATTTCTCGAACTCAGACACCGGCAGTTTAAAAAGCTTTTGTGTATCTTGAAGACGATAGACATAAGAAAGAAAATAACGTTTGTCATCTTGTTCAATATTCTTTTGAAGTTCTTGGGCTGAAGTAAAATCTTTTTCTTTGGTGTAACATTCAATAAGATACTTTCTCAAAAATGAACTGTTGGGGTACTTCTTCAGAAAAGGTTGTAATAGTGCCTTTGCCTGAGTGTATTTTGAGTTTCTCAGATATGTATTCAAAAGACAGAACGTATTGAAAAAATTATTGGGCTCTTCGTCGATTTTTCTGAGAAAAAAGGATTCTACAGGATGGGTCAAAATTTTAGGTGACAGTTCGGCCAAGGAACTATTTCGGTATTCGGAATAGCGCTCGGTATACTGCAAATCCGCTAAGGGAAGACCTGCCCTATCGGTCAATCGCACGATAAAATAGGCCAGCCCGGTTTTATCGGCACTTTTAACCAACAGGCGATTGTTTCCCTGAGGAAGATTAATCTCAACACTATAGGCATCTAAATCGGTAATACCATCGTTGTTGTTTTCAAAAACCAAAATGTCGTTGACCCAAACTTTAAGCAGGGATGAACTTCCTAGACGCAGTACGGCCTTCCTTTTGACCTTGTTATGTACGAAGGTTTGTGCATAGTTGACGCTTCCCCCATATTCTGAATGGTTTGAATAATATTGATAGGCCTCTTTATTTCTACCCTTAGGAGTATACCAGTTGATAAAACCGTTGCTGTTGGCATTGAAATCGGATTTCGAAATGGGATTTTTCTCCGGTCCGTATTCGGTGGCCAGACCACTACCGTTAAGATTTTCGAAACTTCCACAGTACTGCCATGCCTTAATCGATGGCACTTCAGCATTTAACTCAAAATAACGGTTCCAATCTCCATGATGCTGGGCAACGACCGACTTTAAATAGCGCAAAGATTCCTTAACAGTGGTGTTTTTGATCCGGTCTAAGTCAATGTCTTCAATATTCTTTGAGCTTTTGCCATTAAAACCACTTGTGAGGTAGGTGTTAAAAAAGAAACTTTGGTTCCATAGGGCATAGAGATAATATTCGAAATCAGGATAGCTGCTGATCGTATTGATAAATCCTTCGGGGTTGGAGAACACTCCGTTTTCAACCTTTAGGACTTCATGTGTCAACAGGTCGGATAGACTATTCTTTTTTTGAACCTCAAACTCACTAATAGCATCTTCCCTCTGATTATTGAATAGTTGTTGCCAATAAGAGGCCACAGCTTGGTTTTCCTGAGCAGATATTGTAGAAAAATTACAGAATACAAAAATTAGGAAAACAGCAGCACATCTCATGAAGCAGGAACGTTTTTGGTTACGATTTGGTTACATCATAACGTCATAAACCTGATCATGGTATTTTTAGTCTTAATTTTATGTAGACGGCAACAACCGTTTTGGCAGACAACTATGTTAGAGAAGGTTGCCTTTCATTCTATTCCAAGCTTTTATGAGCAAAAATGCAGATACGGCCGCTATAATGGTTAAAATTAAGGCTTGCGTCGTTCTACCATAAATCCAATAGCCTGTAGAGAACATGATGGAATAAATAAGCACACAACCCAGTAACATGGCCGTGATTCCTTGGGGAACGCTCCATTTTTCATTATTTGCGATCTGAACGCCATCGGCATTTGCCTCATTGACCACTTTGGCCCATCCTGGACCACCGGGCTGTATCTTCTTGTAAAAAGAACGAAGCGTTTCTTTCGACTCTGGCTGTGTCAGGTAGGTTGCGGCCAGCCAAATTACAGTGGTGATCAATACCACGAACAAATATTCACTCCAATCGGGAAAAACGCCTGTGCCCTCTGCAAAGAGGAAGGGTCCCAAAGATGTCGTCTTGAGTACAATGGAAATAACACCGGAGGCAAACATGGCGGCAATCTCGCTCCATGCATTGATTCGCCACCAAAACCAGCGTAAAATAAATATTAGTCCCGTTCCTGCCCCGAATGTGAGCAGAATCTCGAATATTTGGAGTGCATTCTCCAAAGCCAATGCTAAAATCGCACTTAAAACCATTAAAAGAATCGTCGAAATCCGTCCCACTGCAACCATTTGCTTTTCAGTAGCCTTCGGATTAATCTGTTGCTTGTAGAAATCGAATACGATATAGGAAGACCCCCAGTTCAATTGGGTAGAAATCGTACTCATATAAGCCGCAATCAAAGATGCCAATACGACACCTAAGAGACCACTGGGCAATTTCGTCAACATGGCAGAATAAGCCAAATCTTGACCTAATTTACTCTCTGCTATATTCGGGAAAGCTTCTTGAATGCTTGCCACATCGGGGAATACCACAAGAGAAGCCAAAGCTACCAAGATCCATGGCCAAGGACGCAGGGCATAATGCATGATATTAAAAAAGAAGGTCGCCCCGATGGCATGATTCTCGTTCTTAGAGGCCAACATACGCTGGGCAATGTATCCGCCCCCGCCTGGTTCGGCACCAGGATACCACGAACTCCACCACTGTACGGCCAACGGGATAATAAAAAGCATGATAAGGGCATTTTTACTGCTGAAATCAGGAAGAATATCCAACTTGGTTTTAACGATATCATGGGCCATTAAAGCATCGATACCACCAACCTCTGGAATATTTACTAAATAATAGGCCGCACCAATGGCCCCCGACATAGCGACGAAAAACAATAAGAAATCGGTATAAACCACCCCTTTAAAACCTCCCAAGGCACTAAAAGTAACGGTTATAAGGCCTGCGCCAACCACAGTTTCCCAAGGCTCCAAATCCAACATGATGCCCCCAATTTTAATCGCGGCCAAAGTTACGGAAGCCATGGTGATAATATTGAACAAAGCTCCTAGGTAAACCGCCCTGAACTTTCTTAAAAAGCTCGCTGGTTTACCTCCGTAGCGCATCTCATAGAATTCAAGATCCGTATTGACATTAGAACGGCGCCAAAGTTTGGCATACACAAAAACCGTCAATAAGCCCGTAATCAAAAATGCCCACCACACCCAGTTACCAGAAACCCCGTTGGTCCGTACTATATCGGTTACAAGGTTTGGGGTGTCGGTAGAGAAAGTTGTAGCTACCATTGAAAGACCCAACAACCACCAAGGCATTGTTCGGCCCGAAAGGAAAAATTCGGAAGAATCCTTACCGGATTTTTTGGACACATAAATCCCAATACCCAGGACTATCGAAAAAAATACAATGATGAAGCCATAGTCAAGGGTAGAAAGTTCCATAAGAAAGTATTGGTTTGCGGTTATTGGGTAAAGATATTATTTTTTAGGATACTTTTACATTCTCTCAACACACAACTCTCTTGCATTTGGCAACGACTTTTGACATTTCCATGACCGCTTGGGCCTTGGCCTTTACCGCCGCTTTGGTCATTGGCCTCTCCAAGGCCGGTATTAAAGGCATAGCAATCGTTAACGTTACCTTGATGGCCCTTGCATTTGACGCCAAGGCTTCTACCGGTATTGTAGTTCCTTTATTAGTGGTAGGTGATATTTTTGCTGTAATCTATTACAACAGGCACGCCAACTGGTGGTATATCGCACGTTTTCTGCCATGGATAATAGTGGGTATCTTGATTGGGGTCTTTATTGGAAATGACCTTAATGAATTTATCTTTAAAATAGCCATGGCCATCATTATCTTGGTAAGCGTGGTCATGATGTACTGGTGGGATCGGAGAAAATCAAAAAATGTACCTACCCATTGGGCCTTTGCAGGACTGGTAGGTACTATTGCGGGCATTACCACAATGATCGGCAACCTAGGAGGTGCCTTTAGCAACATCTATTTTTTAGCCATGCGCGTGCCTAAAAACGAGTTCATTGGCACTGCGGCTTGGCTCTTTCTGATCATCAACCTTCTAAAAATGCCTTTTCACATCTTTGTATGGGAAACCGTTACCATAGAGACTCTGCTTTTTGATTTGAAACTTATACCGGGTATCATTATCGGTATATTCGTAGGTTTTCGGTTGGTAAAACTGATCCGGGAAGATTTCTATCGTAAAATGATATTGGTTTTGACGGCTTTGGGTGCCGTTATGATCCTGATTAAATAAGAAAGCCGTCCACTTCAAAAATAATACGTAGTTTTATAAAAACGGATAGGTCCTTGCTCATGAGGCTTTCATTTCACTTCGTTTCCCTTTTTAGATTCGGAATTTACATTTTTTTGGCAAGCCTTTGTAGCTGTAACGAAAAAGAGGTCCCAAGAACTGAAAAAACCGACCCATTACTTCATCCCATTGAAGCCTCCCTACAAGATCTCGTTGACATTTGGTATCCTAAAGCCATCGATACCGTTCACGGGGGGTTTTGGTCCGATTTCAGTTACAAATGGGAAAAAGAGGGCAAGCAGCAAAAAATGTTGGTCAGCCAGGCAAGACATATTTGGACGGCCGCGACCCTTGCTTCATTTTACAAGAGCGAAAAATATGAGAAAATAGCATCACACGGGGTTCAATTTCTTAGAAACCACATGTGGGACGAGGATAATGGAGGGTTTTTTACTTTACTTGGTATCGAAGGTGACTCGTTGCGCATACTTTCTAAAGGCAAAAGTGCCTATGGCAATTCCTTCGCCATTTATGGGCTAGCCACCTATTACAAGGTTTCGAAGGATTCAGCGGCATTACATTTGGCTAAAAAAACCTTTGATTGGCTAGAGGAGCATGCCCATGATTCGGTGTATGGCGGCTACTTCGACGTGCTTCAACAAGATGGATCTTGGATGCTCGACGTAACCGATAATAGTAAAAACTATGAGAACTTTATTCGCAAAAACTGGAAAGACCAAAATTCTTCCATTCACCTTTTGGAAAGCCTTACCGCACTCTATGACGTATGGCCTTCAGATTTGGTGAAAACACGTTTAGAAGAACTATTGGTGCTAATCCGAGACACAATTACCACGGATAAAGGCTATTTGACCTTGCATTTGGAAAGAGATTGGACCCCAGTCTCGCTTAGGGATTCTTCCGAGACATACAGGTCTTCACATTTTTATCTAGACCATGTATCGTTCGGCCATGATGTTGAAACCGCCTTTCTCTTATTAGAGGCATCACATGTGTTGGGGGTGCCTAACGATTCAATCACCTTAAGAAAAGCTAAAAAAATGATAGACCATTCCCTTGAATGGGGTTGGGATCATCAGGTTGGAGGTTTTTATGATGGCGGGTATTATTGGAGTGCTAATGAAAGGAACATAGTAAACAAGAGTAAGGTATGGTGGACGGAGGCAGAGGCGTTGAATTCCCTTTTGCTTATGGCACAGCTTTATCCAGAAGAAATGAGATATGATAGCCTCTTCAGAAAGCAATGGGAGTATCTTGACACCTACATGATAGACCACACTTATAAAGGCTGGTACCACGAAGGGCTAGACACCGACCCCTCAGCAAAAAAAGATGCCAAGGCCCATATTTGGAAGGTAAATTACCACAATATTCGTTCACTTATCAATGTAATACGCATGTTGAGAAGTGATTTTCCTTTGACCAATGACCATCTATGAGGGTCTGGCCGCTATCATTAATTAGGTATATATTGACTTCCATCGATCAGAATTGTATCTTGCTGAGTAGGTCTTGACCGAAAAGAGGGTTTTGTACGTATATCATAATAGCAATTGTTAAAAACATTCTTTAGTATTGAAAATATTCTGTTAAAAGCAACCTAGGCCTTGCCTACATTATACTAAACCGTAATTTAAAGCGTTCGCTACGTATATAAGTGGTGGGGGCATTCATCCAGAAAACCGATTCTTTGATTACCATTGCCATGTCTACTTGTGTGCAGAGGAGATGGGGTGAAATATTGAGTTAAAAGAAGTAAAAAATAGATGACGCGTTATTTCATAATTTTAGGATTGTTGCTAATAACTGGCTCTTGTGGCACCATAGGTCTTGCCGGTAAGTCGGCTAAAAAGGGAAAAGCTGAAAGTCATGAGATCAATAGTTCTAAAACCTATGATCGAATTATCACCGACGAAGCCCTAACGAAAAGAGGACTCTTCGATATCCATAAGGTCGGGGAAAAATATTATTTTGAAATACCTGATAGCTTATTGAACCGTGAAATGTTGGTCGTGACCCGTTTCATAAAGACGCCTTCGGGGGCCATAAATTACGGAGGCGAGAAAATATCGGAAAATACCGTCATTTTTGAAAAAGGGCCGTCAAACAATCTTTTTTTACGTATTTCTACCCTGGTCAGTGCGGCCAATGAAGATGACGCCATTTCGAAGGCGGTCAACAATTCTAATATTACGCCTATCCTAGAGGCTTTTGATATCAGGGCGGTGAACGATAAAAAAAATTCTTATTTGATCGAAGTTACCAATTTCATCAATGGAGAAAATCCCTTATTAGCACTCGGGCCTGAGCAAAAGGATGACTATAAGTTGCTTTCTTTGGAAAAGGATAAGTCATATATTAAGGAAATCAATTCGTTTCCGATCAACACCGAAATCAAAACGGTAAAGACGTACAAGGCCAAATCAGGTAGCGATAAGCGCAAAGAGCTGCCGGCAGCCATACTTGCCGGGGTGGTTACTTTAGAAATAAACAATTCCTTCATCCTCTTGCCGAAAGTTCCGATGCGTAAGAGGCTCTACGACAAACGTGTCGGTTTTTTTGCCAGTTCGTATCTTGAATACGGCGACGACCAACAAAAAGTTGATAGAAACACCTATATACACAGATGGCGTTTAGAGCCAAGGCCCGAAGACTACGAGAAATGGAAAAACGGTGAATTGGTCGAACCAGAGAAACCCATAGTCTATTATATCGATCCGGCAACTCCGAAGAAATGGAGGCCTTATTTGATACAAGGCATTAACGACTGGCAAATCGCATTCGAACAGGCGGGTTTCAAAAATGCCATTATCGGAAAGGAGTGGCCAGAAAATAATAAACTGATGAGTTTAGAAGACTCGAGGTTTTCAGTGCTTCGCTATTTTGCTTCGCCATTTAAGAATGCCTATGGTCCGAACATTGTGGATCCCCGGAGTGGTGAAATACTCGAAAGCCATATCGGTTGGTACCACAATTTAATGAGTCTTTTACACAATTGGTATTTGGTACAGGCAGGGGCCGTCGATGAACGAGCCCGAAAGATGGTATATGACACCGAACTCATGGGTAACCTCATCCGTTTCGTGGCCTCGCATGAAGTAGGTCACACTTTGGGGCTTCGCCACAATATGGGAGCCAGTTCAGCAACACCGGTAGAGAAACTACGCGACGCCGAATGGCTCAAAAAGAATGGACACACAAGCTCTATAATGGACTATGCCAGATTCAACTATGTAGCCCAACCTGAAGATAGTATTCCTACAAAGTATTTGATGCCCCGCATCGGAGACTATGATAAATGGGCCATACAATGGGGATATGCAAAATACCCTAAGGAAATGACCTTGGTCGAAGAGAAAGAGTTTCTAAGCGAAATGGTAGTCGATAGCATAGCCGCTAATTCAAGGCTTTGGTTTGGTGGTGAAGGACGCGATTTTGATCCGAGGTCACAGACCGAAGATTTGGGAGACGATGCCATGGAAGCCAGCATGTATGGTATCTTGAATCTACAACGCATAGCCCCCTTCCTGAAAAAATGGACGCGACATCGAAACAGCGATGATTATGACAACCTTGATGACGTGTATAAAGGTTTAGTGGGGCAGTATAGCGATTACATATTCCACGTGGCTAAAAATATAGGGGGCATCTATGTAACCCCAAAAACCATGGGCGAAGAAGGCGAGGTATACCGCCCCGTTGACAAACAGCGTCAAAAGCAGGCTTTGCTGTTCTTGAACAACTACATCTTTAAAGAACCCAAATGGCTTCTGCGAAACGAAATATTAAATGCGATACAGTCTCCCCAATCCAAGGAGTCGGTCACCAAGACCATGGAAAGTGTCATGCTGAACCTACTAGGTGGCAGCAGGTTGAGTCGAATGACTTTCATTGCCGAACGATATGAAGATGAGGACCCCTATATGCCGGAGGAATATATGGACGATCTCAGCCAATTGGTCTGGGGAGATATGAACGTTTTTTATCAAACCACGGCCTATCGCCGAAAGCTTCAAAAATCATATGTAGCTAACCTTATTACCCTTTACAAACCCGATGAAGCAGAAGGTTTGGTCGAAGGCATCTTGGCCAAGCTTTCAGAGGGGTTTACCTCGAATACGGACGTTCGATCGCTGGCCCTTGACAATTTGTTAACGTTGCAGGGAAAGATAAAAAGAACCCTCCCCGTAATGACAGATAGACTGACCATTGCACACTTGAATTACTTAAAGAGGGAAATCGAAGCCGTTGTTGGTGAAACCCAAGATGTCGACCCATTATTTATACCCTTCCGACGGGACGTCTCTATTCAAGAAGAAGGTGAAAAGTAAACCTTGAAATCCATGTAGGACAAAGGATAGCAACAGACTTTGCATACAAGAAATCAAAAATCAATCTTTCCCAGTCCAGGGGCTTCTGTCGGATACAATACCCCACCTTTTAGTTTAAAAAGGCCCTGAAACGGATCGTCGATGATATCTAAATGACCATCTAAATCGGCGTATTTTATATTGGGTCGAGAAAGCGCAAAATGAAGTCCGGCAGAAATGCCCAATGCGCATTCATCGTTACAGCCCACCATAGATTCGATTCCGGCCGACTTGGCTACTGAATTAATATGCATCCCCTCAAAGATGCCCCCAACTTTCATAAGTTTGATATTTACCATATCGACCCGCTCGTTTTGGGCCAGACGGAAAACATCTGTCAAAGTTTTTATACTTTCGTCGGCCATGACCGGAACATCCACTTGATCGGTTACCTCCCCGAGCCGCTCTTCCTTCTCCAATTTGGTGGGCTGTTCAAAAATCTCGATGCCTATTCGCCCAGTCGCTTTCACAAATGCCACAGAATCTGCGACCGAATACCCTTGATTGCCATCAAATCTTAAGGTTGCTTCCGGTAATACCTCATGCAACCGTTCCATTTTTTCAATATCTTCTCGCAAGTCATTGCCGCCCTTTATCTTTAAAATGGTAAATCCTTGATTCCAAAATTCTTTGGCTTGTCGCAAGGTATCTTCCACCGAAAGTATGCCTATCGTAATACTCGTAGGTATACTTTTACGATGGCCTCCTAAAAACTTATAGAGCGGTACATCGGCCTTTTTCGAAATAAGGTCATGCAAAACCATATCGACCATATTCAGTGCAGATGATTTTTTGCCCAGGGCCAATTTTAGTTCTTTAAGGATATGGGCATAGGTGAAAGGGTCTTTGCCCTTTAGATAGGGTATAATGATATCTTCAAGGGCGCGTGCGACGTCTTTCGGGTCCTCTCCCGTTACTATATTATCGGGCGCTGCACACCCATAACCTACATAGTGCGTGTCTGTCTCAACCTTAAGAATGAAATTGACCGTATCATCAATAGTTTCGTAGGCGATTGAGTAAGGGTTTGACAATTTCAAATCAAGACGTTCATAGGCGATGTGATGTATCTTCATTTGATTTTCTCCTTCAAAACCGCGACTAAATCATCGGCTCCATATTTTAGCACATCAAATGCAGGTAATTTCGTCTCCAAGGTGATCTGCTTGCACGATTCAAGAATTTCCTCATCTTCCATGTTTTCATGATTGATGGTTATGGCGATCACCTGCTTCCCGGATATCACCTCTATGGCCGTAATCTGTTCTTTCAAGGAATGCAATCTATAACCAGGGAAACCATCATATTCGAGGCGTTTAGGGGCATGCTGCAGGATCACGTAATCAGGTCTTCCGGCTGCAAGAATCTCAAAACCCCCAGGATAGGCCGGGTTCATGAGACTGCCTTGCCCCTCGATAACGATAACGTCCGGATGCTCATTCTTATAGGCTCCTACCACGGCATGTTCAATTTCACCTGACACAAAATCATTGATACAACTATCCATGATCATACTATACTTGGCCCCCTGCATCCAAGCGGTCTGTCCTGTACCTATCATTTCCGCCGTAAATCCTTTATCCCTAAAGCCATGTACAAGCAACCACGCTGTAGTACGCTTACCTAGTGCAGAATCCGTTCCCAAGACCGCAAGCTTTAGACAATCGACCTTTTCAATTTCCCCTGTAAAAAAGTGAAGTTTATCGCGATCCGGTGTTTTCCGGATATCCCGAATACGGCAATTGTTTTCGCGTGCAACTTGCATTAGTTCGGAATCATTGGTCAAAAAATCATGAAGACCGCTATCTACGTTCAAGCCCATTTTCAATGCCTTTTTTATAGTGGCCTTTGCTATCTCGGGCAGACGCCCACCGTCCGGAGCCAGCCCAATTACTAACGATTGGGGCAGGTTACCCGATTTTTCAAGGCTTTCGCAGGCCCTTTCGAAATCGTCAAAAACAGGAATGCCGTTAGGTATTCCATCTAGAACCTTGCCCGCATCTTGCCCGGCATATTTTTTATCTAACACCCCGACGATGTCGTAACGTTCCGTAAAGCGTACCAAGCCATGGGCCGTTTTACCGTTGGGTGTATTAAAAGCACCCTCGCAGTAGACCAGTGCCTTTCCATCAATTGATTTTTTCATTTTACTATTAATTCTTTGCCGTTAAAACCGCAACAAATCTGTCCGGTTCAAAATTCAATTTTTCGTCAAGTTCCAAAAGTGCGATGAGGCCTGCCGTAGCCGCCGGAAGAATTCGAAATCCTTCTTTTTTTACCAACAGTGCGGTCATCTCTTTTAACTTTTTATCACTAATATTAAAGGCCTCCCCCTCCGATTCCCTAAGCGCGAACAGAGCTTCTTCACCATCGAAACTATGCCAGTTGATCAACGGTTCATTGTACTTGGTCTCCTTAATATGGTTAGGGTCTAGGTCTTTACAATGATCGAGGCCCAATATAAAAGACTGTACTATAGGATTTTTTCGGGAAGAAGATGCCCCTATCATCTTGGGAATACGTGATGTCTTTCCTCTTTTGTACAAACTTACGAAACCCCTATACACTCCTGCGAGCAAAGTACCATTAGAAACAGGAATGGCACAATATTTTGGAGCATCCCCGAGATCCTCGTATATCTCCGAGGCAATTTGGGAATAGGCGGTAATTTGCAACGGGGTATTCGCCCCGCCAGGATTGGCATCGTACCAATCATTTTTTTTCGCCAAGGCACTACTTGCAATGACTACATCTTCATAACTACCGGGTAGCCGGATAATATGGGCTTCCAACACTTCCATCTCAACTATTCGATCGGTATGATACGTTTCCGGAATATATATTCTGCAATGCATACCAGCCAATTGGGACGCCAAGGCCACCGCTACCCCATAATTTCCACAGGTCGCAAGGGACACCGTGTCAAACTCTCTTCGAAGGGCATCATAGACCTGTGCAAAAGCGATGCGGTCTTTTTGCGTTCCCGTTGGGTTGTCTCCTTCATATTTAATATAAAGTTGACGGAAATCAAATTCACGTTCTAAGGACTTTGCCCTGGTAAGCCCTGTGTCTCCCACCTCAAAATTTATAATGTCTTCGTATGATTCTAACCTATCGACCAAAGATTTGGACGTGTCCTTTACAAACTCGCTCAATTTTCGAGTTTCGGAGGACACCTTATTACCTGCGGTTTTGACACCATCTTTTAGATTCATACTCCCTTGGATTACCGACTTAAAAATAGTTGGTTTTTGCCTTTGTTTTGAAGAACATTAGAAGCTCCCTAAACTTATTCTCCATACTTTTCCATACTGGAAAGTTCGGGAGACCCCCCTCGATTTCCACTCCCCGAAGCAATATAAAGTTCATCATCGTACAGAACAAGTCCAGTACCATGGCGGCCTTCCATAAGATTTGGAAGTATTTTCCACTGCTGAGTGGTCAAATCTAACGCCTCTACCTCATCATGTGCCCTGTCTTGCACCGGAGATTCTCCTCCGGCGATTATAATCATTTCATCAAATAAGAGGGCTGCCGTTCCTGCCCGTTCCGTTGGAATATCATTGGATAAGGTGGTCCAGGTGTCGCTCGCAATATCGTAAACCTCTACTTCAGGAATCGTCGCTGCAAAAACATCTTCAGGTACCTTACCTGTATTTCTTCCACCTGCTAGAACTATTTTGTCATCGGCCAAAACGGCTTGAAAGTGGTCGCGTGATCGTGGTGCATCCGACAAAATCTCCCATTCGCCCGTTAAAGGATCATACCGGTCAAGCCACGTTTTATGGTCGCCAATATGTCCGTTCTTGATGCCACATGATATATAAATTTTTCCATTGTGAAGAACATTACCGGTCGAGCCCCTCCTTCGTTCCTCTGGAATTTCATCGCCAACCGACCAAGTATCGGTGGCCGGTTCATATATGTAAATTTTGTCTAAAGGCACTTCATTCGGAAAAGGGCCGGTCATACCCCCGATGATATAAATTTTATCATCGTAAACAACGGGCTGAAAATGGTGTATTTCTATGGGTGGCTTTGACCCCTCGGACCAAATGGCCGTATCGACATCGAATATACTAACCGAGCGCACACCCCGCCCCCCTAATAAGAAGAACTTGCTGCCGACAGCCACGAAGGCCGCTTCGTGCCGTGCAATTAGTTCACTTCCATCACTTGATGTAACCCATTGCCATTTTAGTTCGGACGTTTCATTTGTTATCGGAGGATCGGGCACTTCAGGCGAAGCTATATTTCCATCTTCACCGTCTCCTGTGCAGGAGACAAGACACAAAAAACAACACCATCTCCAAATAAAAGTTTTCATATTTTTACAATTATCCTACGGATTAAAGTATGTACGTATCGTTTTTAAAAGTAGTTTAATTCCACATTGTAAACTATGAAACTAAGTAATCTTTATTGTTCCGTAACATACTATTTTTGTTTCTAAAGAATACTAAAAAATATTAAAGCCCTTAAATTGGTATGACGCTTCCTTCATATTTTATCAGTTGCGATTGGGGTACCACCAACTTTCGGTTGCGTGTTGTGCATACACAGTCATTGCAAGTGATGGAGGAGCGCGCCACGGATCAAGGCGTCAAGTCCGTTTATAGTAGGTATAAGTCCCAAAATGAGCTGAACCAAAAAGAGTTCTATAGGGCATACCTTCTTGATCAGCTCAATTCCCTATCCCCAACACATAGACATCACATGGTAGTTTTATCGGGTATGGGTACCTCAAGCATTGGACTTTGCGAGCTCGACTATTCATCTATGCCCTTTGATTCGGAGGGCACTGCACTTACTTGGGAAATCCGAAAACTTAGGGATAAGCAGCAGATGTTGCTCATATCTGGAATAAAAAGCGAAACAGGCATGATGCGGGGCGAAGAAGTACAAGCGATAGGACTAACCGATTATATGGACGCTTATGGACCGGGCACCCTGATCTTGCCCGGTACCCATTCGAAACATCTTACCTACAAAAATGGTCAGTTTCATACCATGCGAAATTATATGACCGGAGAACTCTTCGAAGTGTTGAGCCAAAAAAGTATTTTGGCGAACTCTATCGAATTTTGCACTTTGAGTGTAGTAGAGGAAAGAGCCTTTAGAGAAGGGTTAGCGCTGGGCTTTGAGAACAAGCTCTCGTCGAGCCTACTCATGATACGTGCGAAAGACGTCGTAGCACATGGAAGTAAAACAGAGAATTATTATTTCTTGAGCGGCCTACTCATAGGCGACGAGTTGTGCTATTTAAAAAACTTACAGGAACATCTCTTTCTGGCGGCTCCAAGGGCGGTATATCCTTTATATAAAATGGCGCTTGAATCACTTATAGCCCCTGAAAAATTGGTGTTATTCGATGAAGAACATGTACTAATGGGCTTACTTGGGGGCCAAAAAAAAATACTACGACAGCATGCAGGATAACGCTCAATTTTCATGGAAAAACTATGAAAAAACACCAATAATAGGAATCATTAGAGGGTTTGATAGTGAAATCGTCAAACCGTTGGCGCAAGCCTACATCAATGCGGGTTTTTACACCTTGGAGGTAACTATGAATACTAAAGGTGTTACGCGCATGATTGAGGATTTACGGTCATCTTTTCCTGACTTAAATATCGGTGCGGGTACCGTTTGTACACTCCGTGATTTCGACAAAGCCATTGCCTCAGGAGCTCAATTTATCGTTACCCCGATTTTGAACGAAGAAGTTATCAAAAAAGCCGTAAAAGCCAAAATTCCTATTTTCCCAGGGGCTTATACCCCTACAGAAATTTATAAGGCATGGTCCCTTGGGGCCTCTGCGGTTAAAATTTTTCCCGCTACACAACTTGGCCCTAAATTCATAAAAGAAGTGATGGCTCCTTTGGATATGGTTAAAGTAGTACCGACCGGTGGGGTTTCACATGCCAATATCAAATCTTTTTTCGAGTTCGGTGCTTTCGGTGTCGGAATGGGAAGTTCCTTATTTGACAAAGATCTAATAACCCAAAGAAATTTTGAAGGATTGGAGCAACACTTCAAAAGCCTCAAAGACGAGATACGGCAATTTTGTGTGCCATAGAATGGCATTATTTTAGCTCAATTTGCTCAATACCTCCGTAATCTTTACCCCTGATGGCCTCAAAATCTTCAATCAGCTCTTGCAGCCTTTCTGGGTTTTCTTTCGCCAGGTTATTGGTTTGACCAAGATCTTTGCTAAGGTCGTACAGCTGATATTGATCAGAATTTCCCACTTCGATGTTAACCGACTCTAATAAGGCAGGCCCCTTATAAGGGGGTATGAGCACCCAATTTCCTTTTCGGAAAGCTGTTCTTGAAGTGGCTTCGAGTACTAGCGCATCACGGCCATTTTCACTTTCCCCCAATAGTACGTTGGTCAGAGGCTGGCTGTCATCGCCCCTTGCGCTACTTCCGACCAATTCAGCCAAAGAAGATAGCAGGTCTAGCTGTGATATCAGGGCGTTCGAAACCATGGGTTCTATTTGACCTTTCCAATATGCAAAGAAAGGAACCCTTGTGCCCGCATCGAACAAACTGTATTTTCCACCTCGAAGCGGCCCTTTCGGGTTATGGTCTCCCAATTTTTCAACGGCATCGTCGTAATAACCATCATTGAGAACAGGCCCGTTATCACTCGAAAAAATAATCAAAGTATTTTCCAAAATGCCCTCATTTTGCAATGTTTTTACGAACTCTCCGACACACCAATCTGCCTCTACGATTACATCGCCTCGCGGACCCATTCCGGAAGACCCTACAAACCTGGGATGTGGTGTGCGCGGCACATGAGGTTGTTGTAACGCATAGTAAAGAAAAAAAGGTTCGTCCTTATGTTGCCTAATATATTCTTGAGCTTCGTTCAAAAAATAATCGGCCATATCTTCATCGACCCATTTGGCCGCCTCGCCCCCTTTCATGAATCCTATTCTCGGAATACCATTCACAATACTGTTATTATGCCCGTGGTGCCATTTCATTTTCAAAAGCTCCGGATTGTCTTTCCCTGTAGGTTCCCCTGGAAAATTATTGCTATAGTCAACCTGAATGGGGTCCGCCGGATCTAAATTGACCACATGGCCATTCTCAATATAAACTGTCGGCACTCGGTCTTGCGTAGCGGCCAGTATATGACTATAATCAAAGCCAACCTCATTCGGGCCAGGTGTTATCTTTTGGTTCCAATCTACATTACCGTTACCAAGGCCTAAATGCCATTTGCCCACAATACCCGTGAAGTATCCTTGATTCTTTAGGATTTTCGGTATGGTGATTTGTGACGTATCGATAATCAATGGAGCCGTGCCAGGTAATATTTTTGCGTTTTTATTACGCCATGGATAAACACCTGTAAGCAAGGCATAGCGACTCGGGGTACAAGTAGCCGATGAAGCATAACCGTTGATAAACCGAACCCCACCATTGGCCAACTTGTCAAGATTTGGAGTCTTAAGTTCCGTGGCCCCATAAGCTCCAAGTTCGCCATACCCTAAATCATCGGCATAAATAATAACGATATTGGGTTTTTTAGTATCATTATCGGCTACGGCCTCTTTCGATTTTTTACCGTTTTGACACGAAGTCAATATACATAGGACAAAACAGAGAAAGTATAAATGGAGTGATTGATGTTTTTTCATGATGCTTGTTGACAATTTTTTCCTGAACTTCCATTTAGGGCGTTCGTTTTTCAAATCTAACTGAAAATTATCTTTTACAAAACTTAATCCTAATTTGCAAAGGCGGCCAAGATTGCAATGACCGTAGGCCCGAATAGAAAATGAATGTATACGGGCTAACTTTCCCTGGTTTATTTTTACTTTCCTGTACCAATAACGGCGTTTCGGATTGCACAAGCTACCTTTTGAATACCGCAATTTTGAAGGTTAAGGTTCAGCAAGGCTGTTAGAATTCCAGCACATAAGTAACCGCTGTCATGTGCCAAAAGACATTGTTCTTATCTGCCATAGCGTCTCAAATGTGTCCTCGTATTCCAATAAAATCCTATTCTCTCTTATAGGGCCTAATTTCCTCAAAAAAGAAATCGTCATTGGGCACATCAAAATCAAAACCGGTGACCTTCAAATCACTGTCTGAATTAATTTTTATGGTACCAAAATCAAACCATGCCTGCGGAAAATCCCAATGAATTTCCCAAACGTCATAATGCCAATGGGTAAGTGTTGCGGATAGTAATGGATAGTGCTCAAAGGTCAAACGCAATTGACCTTTTTCCTCAATTATTTCAATTTCTCCGCACATATTCGACATATACTTCCCGATAAAATTTTGGGGGGAGATAATGGGATTCGTATTAAGCGCTCTTTTAGCCCTACGGTCGGCGACACGTGTATCTTCTCGCGCGGCTTTATGATATCTTTTTAACAGGTCAGCCGACCAATCTTTGGTTTCAATTCCCAGAAAAGTATCTATGGCATAATAGGTGGCAGCCATTATCGGGCTATTTGGGCCATTGGTCAACACTATCACACCGAGATTCTCGTCTGGAATAAGTGTAAGTGCGGTAATCATACCATCATATCCGCCTGTATGCCCTACTTTCAGTCTACAATGATAATCACTCAGACCCCAACCTAACCCGTAAGCGCTGAAATGTCTGTTGAAATCATTTGAAGATGTATGGTCTATTAGGTGATTATTATGTGGGGTCCATACCATATTTCTAGTGCTTGTGGTCAATAAGGTGTCTCCTTCAAGAATACCATTATTCAAATTGAAAATCATCCATTTTGAAAGATCCTCGACGCTTGATATCAGCCCTCCAGTGGAAGCCACATTATCCCAATTTACCCAAGGAATAACTTCATTTTTATCGTTCCTTCGGATATGCGGCGAAGCATAATTCCCTTTCTGGGAAAGGTTTTTGATGGAGGTCAGCGTTCGGTCCATTTGAAGAGGAATCAGAATACGTTCCCTCACATTTTCAGCCCAGCTTTTCCCTGTGATGGATTCGATCAATTCTCCTGCGGTAATGTACATAAGATTCGAATACCCATAGCCGGCCCTAAACTCATAAGCCTGGGGCACATATTTAATTCTTTTGACGATTTCCTTAGTGGAGAAATCGGCTTTATACCAAATATTATCTCCACTGAACGTACCCAAACCACTTCGATGACTCAAAATATCCCTAATGGTCATATGGTCGCTTACCCAAGAATCGTACATTGCGAAATAGGGCAGGTACTTTTTTACCTTATCATTCCAATCTAACTTTCCTTCCTGTACCAACATACCTATCAGGGCCGAGGTAAATGCCTTTGAATTAGAGGCTATGGCATACAAGGTATGCGCGTTGGGTTTTTCGTTTTTACCAACCTCCAACACCCCGTAATTACCGGTAAAAACCAATTCTCCATCCTTTACGATTCCTATAACAGCACTGGGAACGTCCCAATCCTTGACCATTTGAACATAATAGCGGTCAAGGGCGTCGAAATCGACATTCAATTTCTTTTGTGAAAAAGTTTCTACTGACAGCAGCAGGAAGGAGCAGATAAGTAGTATAGCGTTCTTCATAATGTAGCCAATTAAGTATTTCCATTCCATATGGAAGGCCAAGTGGGCACCTAGTAAATGTACAAAAAATCAGTGCCGCAAACTTTGATAAGGGTGCCGGAGCCCTATAAATGATTAAGAAGAAAATAAACCCGTAATTTAAGAACCCGACCGACCTCAAACTAGGTTTTCAGCACAATAAGGTCGGAAAAAGTGTGCCAGTGTTCCGAAAAAGAGATAGTTTGAGCGCTTTGAAATCGGTTTGAAGTTTCTACAAGATCTCGCCTCTTTTTTTATAAACAAGACAAGGTACATTGGGGGAATCCCCAAAACTTAATAGGATTATATCGATGAAATATTTGCAGTTTTACAGTGTGTCAACTCCTTATTTGTCAATATTTATAGGTCCCCTTTTGGAATTTGACAAAACAAATTAAAGGGTGAAGAGAGTCTATAGTAGCGATAAAATTAAGATGTACTTTTAAGGTTTATTAGCTTAAACATTATACTCCGTAAAGAAGGCGTATACCCAAATAAAAAACAGTAAATGGTTCAAAACGGGATAGAAGCACAGCGATTAGCGGTATCCAAAAATTACAAAAATTGGAAAAAATGGGGCCCCTATTTAGCGGAAAGACAATGGGGAACCGTTCGGGAAGATTATAGTACACATGGACAAGCTTGGGATTTTGTCGATCATGAAAAAGCCCGTAGCAATGCGTACCGATGGGGTGAAGAAGGTATCGCGGGCTTCTGCGACGCAAGGGAAATCTTGTGTCTTGCCCCTGCCTTTTGGAATGGAAAAGACCCCATCTTGAAAGAGCGCTTGTTCGGACTTACCAATAATCAGGGCAATCACGGAGAGGATGTTAAGGATCTCTATTTTCATCAAGTGTCTTCACCTACACATTCGTATTGCAAATACCTCTATAAATATCCCCATAGGGCGTTTCCTTATGAAATGCTGGTCGAGAAGAACCAACGTAGCCGCGAAGAACCTGAATATGAATTATTAGATACCAATGCCTTTAAGAATAATGCCTATTTCGATTGCTATATCGAATATGCCAAGGCAGATGTAGATGACATTCTTATGAGGGTCACCATTGTCAATCGAGGGTCTAAATCGTCCATGATCCATGTGCTACCCCATCTTTGGTTTCGAAATTTTTGGAAACATAACAAGCGGTTTTCAAGGCCTTCAATGAGCGCTATCGCCGATGATTGTGTACTATCTCGAAGTACTAGAAACGGACGGTACTACCTATACCATCAAAAAGGCCAACAGCTTTTTTGTGAAAACGAAACCAACAACGAACGCATTTATAATGTTGCCAACGAAGTGGATTACGTCAAAGACGGTATCAATGATTTTGTCATTGACCATAAACCAAGTGTCAATCCTGATAAAAAAGGGTCAAAATTCGCTGTATGGCATAAGTTCAGATTAAAGGCAGGCCAAGAAAAAACAATAAAGGTACGTCTTAGCAAGAAAAAATTACCGACGCCCTTTACCGATTTTGACGAAATATTCGACAACCGAATCAAGGAATGCGAAGCATTTTACAACGAAACGCTATACGAAAGTATGCCCGAAGCCCATAGAACCATAGCCAAACGTGCATTTTCAGGCTTACTATGGACGAAGCAATTCTATTACTATGACGTTTTCAAATGGCTTTTTGGCGGGCCGGGTGAACCATCTCCATATCGCTATAGTCCGCGAAATCATAGTTGGCAACATCTGACCAATCGCCATGTCATCTCCATGCCTGATAAATGGGAGTACCCTTGGTATGCAGCATGGGACCTCGCATTTCATACCGCTTCATTTGCCGAGATTGACCCATATTTCGCCAAAGAGCAATTATTACTGGTACTTCGCGAAAATTATATGCATCCCAATGGTCAAATCCCCGCTTACGAATGGAACTTCAGCGATGTTAACCCACCCGTACATTCATGGGCGGTTTGGACGGTATATCAAAAAGACAAGAAATGTAGTGGGGTAGGTGACAATGCTTTTTTGGAAAAGGCGTTCCAAAAACTACTTATCAATTTCACTTGGTGGGTCAACCAGAAAGATAAGCATGGCACCGATCTTTTTGAAGGTGGATTTTTAGGTCTTGATAACATTGGGGTCTTTGACAGAAACCATATGCCCCCAGGTATAACCAGAATGCAGCAGGCAGATGCCACCAGTTGGATGGCCATGTTTACACTTAATATGCTACGCATGTCTTTGGAATTGGCAAAAACGAACGGAGCTTATGAGGAAGCAGCGGCCAAATTTTTCAGACATTTTTTGAACATCGCTTGGGCCATGCACCACATCGGAAAAAAAGACATCTCCCTTTGGGACGATGAGGACAATTTTTATTACGATGTCGTAGAAATGTCAAGTGGTATGACCGATAGGTTAAAGGTGCGTTCCCTCGTTGGGATTATACCAATGTTCGCAGTCGAAATTATACATAAAGATCTTTTTGAGCAGTTAAAGGAATTCAAAATCAGGGCCGCCGAAATTGTAAGGACCCGACCCGATCTTGCTTCGTTGATCTCACGTATCGAAGAGGCCAATCCCCATGGAAAATACCTCTTTTCCATTATGCGGGGATTTCGGCTGGAACATCTTTTAAAAAGGCTTTTGGACGAGAACGAATTTTTGTCGGATTTCGGTATTCGGTCCCTTTCCAAACATCACAAAGAACATCCTTTCGTTTTCGAATATCACGGGCACCATAGAATTCAATATGAACCCGGAGAGAGCAGTTCAAGCATGTTCGGTGGAAACTCGAATTGGCGGGGACCTATTTGGATGCCCCTGAATTACATGATTATTCAATCTCTTCGTAAATATTACAGGTATTATGGCCCTACATACGTTTACGAATTTCCTACGGGTTCGGGAATTAAAATGAACCTCAAAGAAATTGCCCATGAACTGAGCAAGAGACTCATTACCCTTTTTGAACGTAACGACGAGGGTAAATTTCAATATCATTCAGATGACCCCAACAACCTTTTTACAAAAGACGAACATTTTAGAAACCAACATCTTTTTTACGAATTTTTTGATGGCGATACCGGAAAAGGATTAGGAGCCTCGCATCAAACAGGATGGACTGCCTTGATCGCCAACCTTATCATGGAAATCCAAGAGGAAAATGAAGAGGAGGCAGAGAAAAAATAATCTATACTGACGTTGATGATTCATTGCCTTCTTCGTGATTGCTACAAAGCTTCGAGAATACGCAATTATGTGTATCTTTCTGGAAATTTTAGTTCGCCATGAAACCATCCACAAAAATATTTTCTGGGGCCCGCGTGGCCGCATTTATACTTGTAACCGCCTTTTTATTAAAAGCGTGCAAGCAGCCCTCTAACGACACTAGCGAAAAAGAAGAATGGATTACCTTATTTGACGGATCTAACATGAATCAATGGACCCCAAAGTTTGCGGGTTATAAATTAGGGGAAAACTATAAAAATCGGTTTCAAGTCAAAGACAGCCTTCTGAGCGTTCGCTACGCCAAAAAAGATACTTTTAAAGAAGATTTTGGACATCTTTATTACAACAAAAAGTTCTCCTACTATCGCCTTAAAGCTGTTTATCGTTTTGTGGGCGATCAACAAACCAACGGACCAGGGTGGGCCTTTCGAAACAATGGTTTGATGCTACATTGTCAAGACCCCAAAACTTTAGGCCTAGACCAAGATTTTCCGATTTCACTTGAACTTCAATTATTGGGCGGAGATGGTGAACACGAACGAACGAACGCCAATTTATGTACCCCAGGAACAAATGTGGTGCTTGGTGATACGTTGTTCACCCCCCATTGTATAAATTCTACATCAAAGACTTATCCAGGCGATCAGTGGGTCGAAGTTGAGGCCCTTGTGCTCGGCGACTCCCTTATTCAACATATTTTAGAGGACAAGGTCGTTATGGAATATCGAAATCCAACCATTGGCGGGGGCAATGTAGGTGGTTATCAAGAAGCTGTATATGAAGAAGGAAAACCGGTCAAAGAGGGGTACATATCCATACAGGCGGAGACGCATCCTATCGACTTTAAGTCCATAGAACTATTGAACCTCTGTGGATGTATGGACAAAGAAGCGAAAAACTACAAATCGTATTACGTTAAAGCCGACAATACTACTTGCGTGTATTAAGCTTTCAAACGCACCCTCATTCCGGGTTAATAAAATCTTTTCGTAAACGAACCGGGGTTTTAGGAACCTTGTTAATCAATTTCTTTTTACCATTTTTACCGCCCTTCTTAATAAGTTCAAAAGCATCGTAAAGAGTTCCTAAAGGCGTATACGCCCCATATGTTATCTTGTCCTTCGAAACTGTTATGATTTGAAAAAGCTGGGTATATTCTCCCCTGCGAACCATCCATTCTTGGTCCTGTGATTCATACATTTTGGGGCCGCTTACCGATACTGCATACACGGTACCAGCGTCATTAACCTTGGTAAGGCCTTTACCTTCGTTTTCAATATACCCTCTGGCATAGGTATGGTCGTGTCCTTGCAGTACCAAATCTACCTTGTACTTGTCAATTAAGGGTTTCAGGGCTTCCCTAAGCTCTTTATTATCTCTTCCTACGGCGGTCGAATAGATCGGATAATGCATGGTTATAGCAGTCCATTTCTTTGTGTTCGCATTTAGCACCGAATCCAACCATTGGGTTTGGGCCACGCGGGCTTCCTTGCTTTCATCAAAGCCTTCTGCGTCTATGGAAATCAACTTCATGTCTTGGTACTCTAAAGCGTAGCACGTTTCCTTCAACGCCTCAATTGGGCCATTTTCAGGCAATGTAAACTGGGGTCTCCATAAAGCAGACAATACACCATCACGGTACTCATGATTTCCCGGGGTCATTACACTAGGTACTGTGGCATGTATAAAACTTCCCGCATAAAACCACTCGCCCCATTCGAGGTTTGCATCCCGGTCATTAATCAAATCCCCCGCATGGAGCATAAAATTTACCTCAGGAAACTGTCTGTACGAATTTCGAATAACCCTTGACCACATCGATTTGACATTATTTTGGGCATCGCCAAAATAGATGAAGCTAAAAGGCTTTTCCATATCGGTATAGGCGGTAGTATATTGAAACCACTCGCTCCAATAACTATCATCGTTCGCTCCACTCCCTACCCGATATACATATGTCGTATGTGGTTGGAGGCCAGTAACCAAAGCTGAATGGTACGTCGCTTTTACCAAGGGTTCTCTTCGGTTCTGGTTTTCAAACTTTTCCGAAGTCGCTTTTATGGTACGTACACCGTCAAGTAAAAATTCTGGACCGTCGGTTGCCATTGCAATCTGCACCTCGCCATTGTCAACCTGTTGTTCCGTACGCCAATTAACGGCAAAACTATGGGCCGGATCCACCGTTAAATTCGCAATGACCCTGTCGGGCGTCTTCGAGGGAAAAAGCAATTTATGCGGCACAAGGGAATCATGCTCAGCGTAATGGGAATGATTCGGAACGTAATGCGAATGTGTGTGGGATTCTTCTTGTGCTCTACCAAAAGTAAAAATTGAAATAACCAAAAATAGGGTATAGTATAAGCTGTGTCTGAACATAGTATATTATAGTGTAGAATATTTAATGCATTCAAAGCTATTGTTTACTTCAATCAAAAACAACATTGCAGGGTTATTCCAATAAAAAATCTCAATCCATAGCATGAAGCACGGAATCACGTAATTAATTGCAATCTCAAGAAAGTCCCAAAAATCAAGTGCTGAAATACTGAAAATGAACGCTTTGGTGCACTTTTAATGGTTTTAATCTTAAGGTCTTCATGAAAACCTCTGTTATATCTTTGAATAATAATTCCTCTTGCCATAGATTCAAGATTAGCTTAGGACCCTCGTCCCATCCACAGGCCAAGCAATTGCAAGTCGACCTGTATCTATACGTATCTCGGTATCATTTTCGTTCAGATTTTTAGGCAATAGGACTTCTATCTGCCCCCGTACCAAAAAGGCAAAAAACAAGAATATTATAACCAACGCTTTTTTCATTAAACTGACTTCTTGAAATTACAGGATCCTTGAAATGGAGGGCCAAAATACCTTCGTTAGTTTTTTACCCATTCGAGGCTATTTTTAAGAATCGTCCGATAGGCTTGAAGATCATGGGCCCGTTCATCATGACCCAATGTGTTGCCTACGATGGTCGCTTTAGGATGTTTGACCACCCACACCACAGGAAATTCTTCCCCCGACTCCAAGCCTTTGCCAACCGCTAACACCTCGATATCGGTACCTTGGGGATCCCTCTCCCATCGGTAGAGCTCATCGACGATTCGAAATGTTTTCGGAACGCCTTTCATTATGGGATGATCAGGTTTGGAAACTATAACCTCAAACTCCTGCAAGGCTTCGTGCGACCTTGAACCTCCACCGACAAGTTCTCGATTGTATTGTGGCCAATCTTCCCAGTTATACCATGTACTTGGATGATTGATCAATAAATTCAATCGGCCCTGATCGACTTCTTCGAAGATGGTCTTCTTGACCTCGTCGCCCAAGGGTTGGTTATTGGTCAACATTAAGATATCAACGACGGGAACTAAATCGCCGATTTCTTTTACGTCCTCAGTGTAAATGACAGTATGCTGTCCGCTCTCGCTTAACAGCTCACCATCTGCAATTCCGAAAAATTTCAAAAAATCATGGGAGCCCCCTCCACCAGTAATAGCAATCTTTGTCGCTTGTTTGTCTTGCGAAATAAAATGTCCTGCCGATTTATCCGTAGTATAGGAGTTGGGTAGGTTCTGGGTCTTACAGCCTAGGCATGTACCTAATACAATCAATACAATTATGTTTCTTTTCATTTTGTGTTTTTATCTATTTCAGTTACTTTTTAAGCCTCTATATCGGACGAATCGGGTGCGGTTACTATAATTTCACCTTGCATAAACCGCCAATGCCCGGGAAACGTACAAACAAACGGGTATGTGCCGGGCTCGTCCGGTAGTGTCAGTATAATCGATTCGCTCTCGTTCGGATCCAACATCGTTGTAGCCTTCAACACGTATCGGGATTTTGGCACATAATCCATTTTTTCGGCTTCGGGTGTGGCTACGAATTTATCGACCAATGGACCAAAAACATCAAGGGTTCCAGGCGAAATGACCACCAAATTATGGGGCATCTGATCTTTGTTCTCCAATCTGATTTCGATGGTTTGTCCCGCTTTCGCCCTTAGAACCGTTTTATCGAATGCCATTTCCTGTGGCACCGTTTTAATATCAAAAACAATATCTGCTTTGACATCACCTACTTTTCCTATGCCCACATCAACATATTGGTCTCCTCCGGTATTCACACAGCGCACCGCTATCACATTTTTCCCTGTTTTAAAAAGTTTGCCTTTTTCTTTGTCAAGCCGTATGTACTTATACACTCGTCCGCTCGAACCGGCCTCCGCCATAAGCTGCTGACCGTTGATAAAGATCTCATAGTCATCATCGTGTGCTATTTTAAGAACGGGTTCATCTATGGCTTCACCGATTTGAACTTCTTTTCTCAACCATAGCTCTTTGGTAGTCCATTGGGTCTTGGCCTCCTCAATATTCTTGCCCCCAAACATACCTTCACCCGTTTCCCACGCTGTGTCGTCAAAACCTGCTGTCGTCCAATCTTCTCGTGGTTCATTCTCGGTGTAATGCCACACGGATTTCCCCTCCTGGGCCGAAGGGATGACCATCTCCACGGATGCTTCGTCAATAGTTTCGTAATTAAGCTCCCTGAAGTACATTTTCGCTGCCGACTTAAGCCATTTATCGGAGATAACGTCGGGGTCGGCCAACACCTTTTCCATTTCTGTATAGAGGCCGGCCGATTCCGGTAGTTCGCTAGCCCTAACAATGGCGGCCAGCCTAATCTGTGGGTTATTATGGGCCAATAGACCGGACTCGACCAATGTCTCGCTCCCCAAGGTCGTCTCTGGAAGCAGGGCCATGGCTGCACGTTTCACGGCGAAACTTTCGCTCTCTAGGCCTCTGACCAGGGTCTCGTGGACTTCGTTCTGCCCATCGAAGGCGCCCAGTCCGTCCAGCGTCCAAAGGGCATGCAACGCCGGTGCGTTAAGGCCATTCCCGTCAGTGTTTTCTCCGTTCACCGCCAGACTGAGCAAATTGGGCCTCAGCTCCTCTTTATGTTCTTCCACGATTAGTCGCTGGGCGGTTATCCTCCAGAAGAGGTTATCACTCTGCAGCGCCTCAAGTAACGCCTCGTTGTCGTTCCGATCCAGTCTGGTAATTTCAGAATCGTCCCTATCATCGTATTTAACGATATAGATACGTCCGTGGCCATAATCCCGCAAGGGGTTGATATGGGCGTTACCCTCACCTTTGTCGGCGTTCCAGATTTGATTTTCCATCCCCCGCTTATCGGGATTGTGTTGGATGACCGCATTGTACCAATCGGCTACCCATAAGTTGCCATCGGGGCCGGTCTCGGCGAAGACCGGGGCCGTCCACGCATCGGTACTAGCAAAAATATTGCCCCCATCGACTTCCTTATAGCCCGCTCCGTCCGTGACGATCTTTGCGATATGCACCAGATGGCCAGTGGGCTCGCAGACGTACATTTGGTTGCGGTACGCTTCCGGGTAGTTCCGGGCCGTATAAAAATTAGCGCCCGCCGCCGCGGTATAGCCCCCCCTGACGTCAACCTGTTGCAAGGGAACGGTGCCGACCGGGGAAATTTCATAATGCCCCTGTATAAAGTCTGCGTTGAGCGCCCATTCGGGCCTCTTTTCCAAATAAGCATAGTGTTTCAAGGGAATACCCACATAACAGGCGTGGTTGTTGTTGGCCGTCGAACCGAAAATCTCGAAATTCTCATTATACCCCATCCCCCATGTATTGTTGTCGAACTGGCCCACCGGCTCAAGAAAGGAACCGTCCTTGCCGAAACGGTAGACCCCCCTTTCGAATTTTACGGGGTTCCCGTCGAAATCGTTCTCAAAGCCCGAATAGCCGACGGCCCCCCAAAGGGCGTTGTCGATCCCGTAACGGAGGCTGGAGGGCCCTGCATGGGTGTCGAATGTGCCGAAGCCGTCAAAGAGCACCGTACGCTTGTCCATTTTGTCATCGCCATCGGTGTCTTCCAAAAAAACCATTTCCGGTGCCTGGGATACTATAGCACCGCCCTTAACCAAGACTATACCGGTCGATAGACTTTGTTCGGTCGCGAAATCGGTGAAAATATCGGCCTTGCCATCGCCATCGGTATCCTCACAAATGGTAATGCGGTCACCGCCCACATCATTGGCCAGGTCGTGTGGGTAATCCTTTGATTGTACCACCCAGAGCCTTCCCCTCTCATCCCAGGTAAAGGCGATGGGATTGATGATATTTGGCTCGGCCGCGAACAGATGTGCGCTAAAGCCTTCGGGAAGCTGGATATGTCTTTGGGAATCCTCGGGCGACAAGGGGTCCTGCACCCTAGGTTCATCGCCCGAATAGGTCAACGGGGGCGGTGGCTGCTTCGTTCCTGTACAGGCCATAAAAAAAAGCGTTCCGCAAAGCACGGTCAGAACATCGGTTTTCATTTTTTTCATCTTTATATCTTTTTGCATTTCTCGGCAACGTTCCTCGGCCCGCTACCCAATCTGTTATCGCTCACCTACATCCTATTTCGATCGGTAGCTGGCATAGGGCTCCTCGTCGCTCACATCGAGGGTGCCGGCCGCCCAACCCTCAGGAGGGGAGAGCACGGCCAAAAACTCGAGCGGCCCCTCGCCTGCATTGAAGGTGCCGTGCACCACATCGGCATCGATGTAGATCGAGTCACCTTCCTCCAGATATTGCATTTCACCTTCGATCCATTGTTCGGCCCTTCCTTTCAGGATGTAAAGGATCTCGTGCATTTCGGGATGCCTGTGGAAATCGTGCCCCTTACCTTCGGGCACCACCACTTTGACCATATAGGAGCGGACCCCTTCGATTGTGTCAGGATGGTAATGCCAATAGTGGTCCCTACCAAACGCCTGTTCGAACATCAGATCCTTTTCCTTGCTGAATTTCCATTGCTCTGGCATTGCTGGTGGATTTTAGAGGGTTATCGACTTGAATTCCTTGGTGAGGTTCGTCAATGACTGTTCGACGCCCATCCGCTCCAAGGAGGAGGCCCCTACGAATCCGTGTAGCCCATCGGTATGTTCCAAGGCATAGCGCACGTCGTCAGGAGTATTGATCGGTCCTCCATGCGCCAGGAAAAAAGTATTTTTGTTGGCCTTTTTAACGGCATCGATAATCGCCTGGGTACGTTCCAGTGCGGCATCCATGGATACCGATGCATTGGTGACCCCGATCGATCCCCCTACCGTGGTGCCCACGTGGGCGATAACGGCGTCGGCGCCCGCATCCGCCATTTGTACCGCCTCTTCAGGTTTGGCCACGTACACAATCGAAAAGAGATCCATTCGCGTTGCCAGGTCGACCATGGCCACTTCCTTCTTGAAGCTCATACCCGTTTCTTCGAGCACGTTCCTAAAATGGCCGTCGATAATCGAATGTGTGGGGAAATTATTCACCCCGGAAAAGCCCATATCTTTCACCTGCCCCAAAAAGTGCCACATCCTGCGACGCGGGTCGCTACCGTGCACACCGCAGATTACGGGCACTTCCTCCACGATCGGAAGGACTTCGAACTCCCCAATCTCCATGGCGACCGCATTGGCGTCTCCGTAGGCCATCATTCCGGCGGTAGACCCATGGCCCGACATTCTAAAACGGCCCGAATTGTAAATAATGATCAGATCGGCCCCGCCTTTTTCGATGAATTTTGCACTAATTCCCGTTCCAGCACCTGCAGCGATTATAGCTTTGTTGCTATCGACCACTTTTTGCAACCGATCCCTGACTTCCTGCTTCGTATAGGGGTTTCCCTTACCTGTCCACTTATTTGGCATATTGTTCTTATTTTATGGTTTATGAATATAGTACGTAATGTATACTTTAGATTTTGACAATTACTGTGTTGTTTTTCTTTGCTCGATAAGAGTCAGTAGTTCTTTCGACACCTTATCCCCGAAATAGGGAGTGTTGATGTTGGCCTCTACCTCAATAATTTTAATCGCACGGACCACGTTCTTACGAATCGCTTCAAAGAGAACCCGATCGGTTTCAGGGTCATGGAAAATTTCACCCTCTCCTCCTATTTTTGAAAGTCCTCCCAATGGGAAGACCAAACAAACAGGACCCTTGGCAGCGTTCAGTTTTTCTGCCATTCTTTTTCCTAGAATCCGGTTCTCTTCTTTATTGGTACGCATCAAAGTGACATCGGGTGCCCAGCTGAATAACTTCCGCCTTCTGTATTTCTCGGGAACCGAGTCTAAAGACCCGAAATTGACCATGTCGAGACATCCGGGCACTACCACCTGTGGTAGTCCGGATGCACCGGCAGCCGTCAAACGGGAAGGTCCGGCACTGCAAATGCCTCCGCAAAGGTCATCGGCCAGTTCGGTGGTGGTCAGATCCAAAACCGCATCGAACACCCCATCGGAAATCAAGGATTCCATAGTCATACCCCCAGTACCTACCGCGTGAAAAGATAAGACATCATACCCTTCCGATTTTAAAAGCTTACTGCATCTATCGGCACTAATAGAGGTGTTGCCGAAAACGCTGATCGCGACACTTCCTTTGACATCGGTATTTCCTCTAATTTTTGCGGATATCATTCCACAGATCGCCCCGGCAGACTGGCTCATCAAGACCCTGCTCATGTGATTCAAACCTGCCACATCCACGATTGTGGGAACCAAAGTGATATCTTTATCCCCTATTTTCCCGGAGAGATCTTTTGTGGCCAAGGTGCTTAGACATAGTTTAGGGATACCAAAGGATAAGGCGCACATTGCCTTGATGGCTACAAATGTACCGCCACCGCCGCCCATTCCGATTATTCCGTCCACTTTATCATTCTGCTCTAGGTCTGCAACGATTTTAGAGGCACCCTTCCCCATCACCTCCAATGCGTGGCCTCGATCTTTTTTTTCTCGGAGTACCGATAACTTTTGGCCGCCTGCCATTGCAACCTGTTCTGCCTCAAAAGTAACGGGAAATAATTGGGTCGTCCCCAGAACTCCAGTATTAACAGCAATTACTTCAACCCCATTGCTGAGCAAGCTTTGATATAAATATTCAAAATCCTCTGCTTTGGTATCAAAACAACCTATCATCACCACACGAGGTGCAATGGTTGTTCTTCGTTTCGGCTTTTTGGATGGGTTTTTCATTTTTATTTTGTCCGATTTAAAAAACGGAACGAGTCTTTATCTATGGTTAATCCGTCGTAATCTTTTCCCTTGTTTACAAAGTGTATTTTAACAATGGCCGTTCGCCTTGGCTGTACCATGCCGTTATTAAAATGGGTGTGCAATATAGTACATACCGTCTTTTTTATCAGTTATAACATCCCTATGCCCAGAGCCCTCTTTCCCCAAAACTTCTCGGGAAATGAATGGACTGTCTGCCAAATTCTTCCAAGGCCCAATTGGCTTGCCTCGTGACGAAACCAAAAGGGTAGTCAGGATTTCTGAAATCGTTCGCCGAATATATCAAATAATATAATCCCTTATGTTTTAGAACGGTCGGTCCCTCAGTGACTGGCCAATTCTTTAAATCTTGCGACGTATAGACCAAGAAGCCCGTATCCCATTCCATTTTTGGGTTGCCGGTAGTTCCTTACAATTAATACCTACCAGCTGCCGAGAAAATAGTCAGGTCGGCTAGAAAGGTACAGTCCGAACTATAGGATGTCCCTTTCTGTGAGAGCCCCGTGTGCGTGATTACGAGTAAGAGACACGATATCCCTTGTGATTGTTGCATTTGTAAAAATTCTTTTGTCTCCTCATCAATTCGGAGCCGGGTACACTTGATAGGTATGGGCCAGACGCTCCCATTCTTCCTGTAATTGTTTCACCAACTCCTTATTTTTCATTGCTACATCATGAATTTCAGTTTTATCGACAGCAAGATCATATAGTTCCCAAGGACTTTGTCCATCTAGCTTTACCAATTTCCAATTTGCTTTTCTCAGTGCCTTGGCACCAAAATGTTCCCAAAAAAAAGTGGCTTGTGTACCGCTCCTTGCTGTACCGTTTAAGATAGGCATTATGCTTTTTCCTGGAGAAGGTGTAATGGCATGGCCTTTAAAGGTAGTAGGATACTTCCCTCCCGCAACATCGATACAGGTTGCCATTATGTCGGTTACATGGGCCGGAAGTTCCCTTACTGCTCCCTTTTCCTTTATTCCCCTAGGCCAAAAGGCGATGAAGGGGGTATTAATTCCTCCCTCAAAGACCCGTGCTTTCCAGTACCTAAAAGGGGTATTCACGGTATGGGCCCAAGTAGGGCCAATACCCGAAACCACTGTTTGCGGGCCTGGTAATGCCTCTTTATCAACAGGAAAACTAACCATCTCTCCATTACGTGTACTTCCTGCCCTATCGAAACCTGGTCCGTATTTTGAAGGTCGCTCGGCACTCGCCCCATTGTCGGACAGAAACAAAATCAAGGTATTATCAAGCTCGCCACTCGATTCAAGTTCATCTAAAAGCTTGCCTACCGACTTATCCAACAAATCGACCATCGCCGCATGCACTGCCATGGCACGGGCATCCCAATCCTTATCCGGATTGGTATTCCATTCTTTATTAGGAAACATAAAGTCAGGTAGTTCGGTCTCTCTCGAAATAATTCCCTTATTGATAAGACGTTCATACCTATCCCGTCGTATGGCTTTCCATCCTTTTTGGTAAACCTTCATGTATTTTTGAACCGCATCTTCCGGTGCCTGTAAAGGCCAATGGGGTGCACAATGGGCCACATATAAAAAGAAAGGATTTCTCTTTCTCGAGAACTGTTCTACATAAGCCACGGCAGAATCACAGATAGCTTTGGTATGATAATAGTCGTCAGGTACGTCCTTCACCTGTTCCGTACCATTGACCAAGCTAAAGGGATCAAAATAATCGACTACCCCCCAGAGGTTCCCATAATATTTATCGAACCCCCTAGCGGTAGGATAAGAATCCAAATTCGAAAAAGGGCCGTTCTCTTCCTGATGGGAAAGCCATTTCAATTGTTTCTCCCCTCCCAGGTCGACTGTTTCAGAAACATGCCATTTACCTACCATGCCCGTTTGGTAACCCTGCTTTTTTAATACCTCTGCCAAGGTTACAGTATTGGGTTGAAGACTACCGCGATAACCTGGTAGGCCTGCGTCCATGGTCATTCGCCCCAATCCCGCCTGATGTGGATATAGGCCTGTCAATAAAGATGCCCGCGTCGGGCAACAACGGGATGTATTATAAAACGCATTGCTACGGACCCCGTTCAAAGCCAACCTGTCTAGGTTTGGGGTGTCGATTTCTCCACCATAGCAGCCCAAATCGGAAAAGCCCAAATCATCTGCCATGATAATGATGATGTTTGGCTTTGGATCAAAACCCTTCCCTTTTGGCTTTTGGTTGATTCCAGTTTCTCGATGTGCGGAATGAAGGCCAAAGCCCAAAAAGAGCGCTGCAATGACGAAAAATATAACTGTTTTGGTCACAGGGGTATTCAAGTTTCAACTTTTAGTTCTTCGGGTTGGGTTCTTCGTTCAATTTTTTGATCAGATTCACCTCATCTTGACGATAAGGTGTACCGTCTTTGCGAAAAACTTCGTGAAACCATTCTATGGGCTCACTGCCATCTTTAATAGGTGTATTCCAGGCGTACTTTGTATTTGTTTTACCAGCGACAAGCCCCCAATTGATAGCGCCAATATTTTCCTTTTTCAACAATGGCATGATATTGGAAAATCGACTGTTATTCGTTCTTGCCATATATTCTGTACAAATCATGGGCCTACCATGTGTTTTTAACAGATTGATGACGTGCTGATGTTTTTCCGCATCTTCATAGTGATGATAGGTCAGTATATCGGAATTAAGAGCTTGAAAAGTATTGAGCTCTTGAAAATCCCAGCGCCACAAACCCGCTGTTAAAGGTTGTGTCGGGTTTACTTCCCTGGCCCATTGAAAGACTTTTTTTAATAACGGCATTGAACTTGTCAATTTACCCGTATTGCCAGGCTCATTATAAAGGTCCCACATGAGCACTCGGTTGTCATCGGCAAAGGTTTTCAATATATCTTTTACATAGGTTTCCAGAGCAGGGTAGTTCTCTTCGTTTTTATAGGCAGGGTCACCAGGATCTTGTACCCAACCCGAATTGTGCGTCCCGATAACCGGCTCCGGTTGCTTACCGGCTTTGGGTGTTTTGCCCCAGACATCATCGAAAAACACAAACATCGTCTTTATTCCGTGTTTGTCGGCAATAGTTAAATAAGTATGCATGCGTTTTTTAAACCCTTCAGGATCCGATTTGTAGGCAAGGCTATGTAAATAGACACGCATGGTATTGAAGCCAATACCTTCCGCAAACCCCAACTCACGGTCCATAGTCTCTGGGTCGAAGGTGCCTTCTTGCCACATTTCCAATTGGTTGATCGCGGTGCTCGGATTAAAATTGGCCCCTGTCATCCAATCGTGCTGGTCATACCATTGATGCGCTTTTTCTTTGGTCCATTTGTTTTTATCCAATACATCTGTTTGGGCCTTTAACACGGCCGTAGAAACCAATACGACCATGAGGGTCCAAACCATTTTCTTATGCTTCATTTCTCTATACTGTTCTGGTGTATTTTTCTATTCGGCCAATGGATGGGGTACAGGGGTCGTAGTCGGACCTTTTACCACCAACGTACCATTTTCCAAAATTTCCATTTCATCTAAAAATACCACTCGGTTATTCCCTGTTTCCGTAGTTCTTCCGTGGTATACGGCATACATCTTTCTTCCATTTTCTAGAAAGAGTACCATATTATGGCCGGTTCCGGTAACCTTTCCGCCCTCATCGCTATTTTTTTCGAGGACGGGATTGTTTTCCGCTTTGGTGAAAGGGCCTAAGGGATCTTCGGCGGTGGCATAGCCAACGGCATAATTGGGCCCCGCATAGTGGTTCGCAGAATACATAATATAATAGGTGCCATTTCTCTTGAACGTGAATGATCCCTCGGTCCATCTTCTATTGATTTCCTTTGAAGTCACAGATCGACTTTCCCATTCCGCGTTTTTATCATCCATTTTAAGTGGGGGTCTTAAAACCAGGACAGGGTCACCCACTACCTCGGTAAAATTAGAGGCCAGCTCCACTCCATACACCCAACTCTCTTCGATCTCATCGTAAATTTCCTCATCTCTGGCCCAATCGGCAATTTCGCTCTCTACAGGATGTTTGTAACAAGCGCGGGAGTAATAAAGATAATATTTCCCATCGTCATCTTGGAATACGTTGGCATCTATAATCGGATAGCCAGGATCGAAGAGCGGCTCGTTCTTAATATCGGTAAATGGCCCTTTCGGACTATCTGAAACCGCTACCCCAATGGCAAAAGTCTCTAATTCATTTGTGGGATTATTTTTTCTGTCCGCACTATAAAACAAATAATATTTAGAATCGATTTTATACACTTCCGGTGCCCAGAAATTCTTAAGATTCCACGAATCTTTGGTATTTCCTTGATAGACCTGACCTTCGAACTTCCAATCTACCAAGTTTTGGGAAGAATAGGTTGCAAAGCCATCTTTGACACCTCCTGTGCCATACATATAATACATTCCTTGGCCATCGTTCAGAATGTACGGGTCGCCAAATTCAACATCGAGAGGGTTGGTATAGGTGAGGTGGGTGGTCTCACTTCTCTCTTTCTGGATTTGTTTTTTCCTGTTTTTGCATGCGCACAAAAGAAAAACGCCTGATAAAATTGCATATAGTGCTATAGTCCTTAATTTTTCCATTGCATCAACAGGTATGGATTTTGCTAAATAATTTCGAGTTTAAGCATTAATTCGTCATGAATAACAAAAATTATCGGATTTCTTTATCGAAAAACCCGGTAATACTCAATGAAACTAACTCTAACAAACTCAGTCTTACTTTCCTGCACCTAAATATAAATCAATAAATTTCATTGCCTTTTTTTATTCAGCCGTTTCAAATTGAATCAGAAAATTATTCTTTCCACTTGCGTGTATATCATGCCTTCGATACTTTCAACCTTAACACCAATTCTCGCAAAAATATAATTTTGTCCTGAAAATTTGCGTCGGTAGGTTTCTCTAAACAAAGGCCAATATTTATAAGGTTTGAGATGTCTTTGGTATCGAACTTTATAAAGGTAATGCTCCATTTCCATTCGTTTCGTAATTTCAAGTCACAACGAAACCTCAGGTCGGAACGCCTTCATTAGTATACTGAAAGGACACTATTATTTGCAGCTAATTTTGAACTTTAGTGCCCGAAGGCTTGCGTAGCCTTCTTGAGGTAGGATAGGGCTCGCCTAAAACCGGCATATCGTTCGCTGTCCAACTGATGCGCTGCGCCCGCGGAGAACGTTTACCGCCACAACCATCGGTTGGGGTGTCATTGGCATGGTAGAGTATCCAATCTTCAGTTCCGTCCGGACTTTTAAAAAAAGAGCTGTGGCCTGTTCCGAAAACTCTATTTTCCTCCGATTGTCGAAAGAGGGGCTCCTTCGCTTTAGTCCATGAATTCTTGTTCATAGGATCTGAATCCATGTTCATGGTAAGTAATCCCAGCGCATAGTATGGGGTCCAACAGCCACTTGCGGAGTACACGATGTGAAGCTTATCACCATGGGGCAATGTCTGTGGCCCTTCGTTTACATAGACTGGAGCATCCGGTCGCCAAACGCCGGGGTAGCTCCAATTACGCTCCCAATCAAATTCAGGGGTGCTCAACAGCACCCGGTCAGAAGACACGGTCCAAGGATTGGACATCTTTGCGATATAAATGTTCTGGGTCTCTTCACCCCCCTCTAGTTTGGGTTGTTCCCAACCCGACCAAATAAAATAAAATTGTTTTCTATGCCTGAAAATACTTCCGTCGATTGCCCAATTATCGCCTGCATCGGTCTTTAACTTTGACTTCATCCTAAAAGTGCCTTCGAAGGGGTTACGCTCAGTGTTTTCGAGAACGAACATTCTATGGTTTCTGTTATCGCCATCGTCCGCAGCGACATATATATACCAATTATCGTTAATGTAATGAATTTCGGGAGCCCAAATGTTCTTTGAGTGGTCTCCAGAATCAGGAGCTCTCCATATCACCTTTTGCTCCGCGTTTCTTAAATCCGTGATATCCGGGGTTCTCATCAGGGTGATTGCCCTATCTCCTGATTTTATATAGTAGTAGTTGCCTTGGTGATAAATTGTCCATGGATCTGCCCCGCTGTCAAGTAATGGATTTGTAAACGTGCCCGCTAATGGCTCGGCTTCTTCGGCAATCATGGATTGCTGTTCCTTTGAAGTTTTAAACTCCTTACAACTGGTCAATAGAACCACAAGGCCCAAAAATATGGGGCCTATCTCTTTCGTGCTTTTTATCATCTCTTTAAGGTCATCACTATGGAATCCATAGTTTTCGTATTGCTGTAAGCCGCAAGTATTTTATTCAATAATGGGAAATTCGGTAATGCGCAGTGTCGTACATCCGTAGGGTATCAAAACAATCTCTTCAATCTGCCGTTTCGAAGGTTCATCCTTGATCATATATTGGTCATTCAACACAATGGGTGCTCCCTTGGTCAACTGCCATTCGGGCAATTTTTGGGCTTTAATCCTTATTTCAATAGGTGCATTGTTCAAATTCCAGGGGTAACTTCCTTCCCATTCGTTGCGCGTAATCTTTGCTGCTTTTGGCAGCTGTGCTAGCTCTGAAGCCAAAAGCGCATAATTCCAATCTTCCAAAGGATAGATTTCCGTAAACGGTCCGTATCCATCGTTTCTATTTTTTCTTTTTTCTTCGCCCTTAATTTTCAAGGCATAAACCAACGGTCCTCTTTCAATGCTGGTTGCTCCCTTATGCCATTTCGAAGCCGACACCTTCATGGGCAGGGTTAGGGTTAGAGTATCCCCATCACTCCACTGCCTATTCAAAACAAGAATATTATCGTTGATGGTCCCTTCTTCTAGAAGACCATTGATCGTAACCTTTGGGTCCTCCGTCCATTCCGGTATGCGAAGGTGAAAAGGAAAAGTAGCCGATTGGGACAGTTCGAATTCAAAATGAATCTCCTCCTCAAAAGGAAAACCAGTAGTTTCTCTAATTGTCAACTCTACCTCCTCCGCGACCTTTAACTTGGCCTCACTTGGGGCATAAAGTAAGGCCGCTGCTCCACCATCTGCGGTGGCATAAAATAGATTTTGCACGTATTTGGGCCACGACTGGTGCATATTCGTAGTGCAACACGGATATCCGGTTAGGGTACCGAAAACGAAATCAGTCCCTTTATGGCCTTTGGTCTCATACGAAGTTTCCAAACGATCGGAAAGTTCGACTTGGTTGGCCGCTTGAAAGTATTGTCGCGACAAAAAATCATCGGAGGCCTGCGCCGGTAAAGCGTTGTAGGCTATTCGCTCCAGTATATCCGCAAAGCCCGTATCCCCGGTAATTTTCAAAAGGCTCTCCAACGAAAACATCGCTTCGGAAACGGAACAGAATTCTACCCCTTGCACAGGATTTGTTCCGTGCAGGGGCTCATCACCACCATACATTCCCTGGGGTTGGCCATGAAACTCTTTGATATCGGCCAATGCTTTTTTGACCGCCCTTATGTACCTTTCATCAGGCTCTCTTTGATAGCGTATGCCAGGTTGTTTAAGTCCTTGTGCAAAATTGACCGTATGGATACCCCCTATTTGGGAGAGGTTTGTATTTTGTATTTCGCTGGAATCAAAAGGATATTTTTTTATTCGAAAGTAACCATAGGGTGCCACCGAATCATTTTTCCCTTTGTTCCCGTTCAAAAAAACACTAGTCCAAGGAAAAGTCTGCTGATGTACTATATCACCCAACTCCAACAAAAATCCGTCCCCCGTAATGTTGTAAAGCCAGTAGATAACCTGCAAGTTGTCGGCACCCCTTCTATTGGCCCAAAAGGTAAGGTCGTCCAAGGGTCGCTTCGGAAGTTCCCGCAATTGATATTTGAAATATTTGGTGAGCACCTCGATGACCCTATGGTCTTCGGTCGCGTTGTAGTATTGTTGCAATATTTTCAGCATAACCATTTTAGGCCACCAATCTTTTCGCTGCCCCCTTTGTAACCCAGCTATCGGCTCTGGTTCGTTTTTAAAAGGGATAGGGCCGATGTAACCCTCCTTGGTTTGGTGTGTCAAGGTCCATTCAATCCATGGCCTGACCTTGGCCTTCAAATCTTTGTCATCTAAAATATAGGCTAATGGCAACAGGCCGTCGATCCAATATGGCCCTCTTTCCCAACCATCTCCATCGCCTCCCAACCATCCATTGCTCTCCCCGACCACTTCCGGGTAAATATCATCTAGATTTCCCGTCATTCCACTCGCCATGCGTTCAAGCTGTTCTTTCAACCAGCTTTTTGGTGCAATCGCCCCTAAAGGCAACTCAAGATAGGGCAAGGGTCGCAGTGGTTGTCTGTTCTGTAGATAATTGGATGCGACACCGTCTTTTTTTGAAATATCTACTCTGCCCTGCCTACAAGAAGACATTATAATCAGCAGAAGGATTATAAATGCGAAACCTATTCTGGTTCTAGCCTTGGTTATGTTTGGTTGAGCTAACACAAGGCACTATTTCGACTTTAGCATATTAATAACTTCCTGATTTGCTTTTTTTACCTCTTGGATGTCCATCTTATCGACTTTACGGTCATAGGTCATAAAACCGTTGACCTCTCCCTCGACATCCGTGGTTTGAGTATAAACTGCTGCCGAAAAACCAGCTTTGACCAAGTTTTTGAGTTCCTTCGCGTACTTCACGTATTCCGCAGTGGTTTCCTTTGAGTTTTTAAATTTCACATACCCCCAATTATCGTCAGGTCTCCACAAGTGGTTTTTAAGTGGAAGCCCTATGCCTCCATACTCTCCTAGGACATTAACTCTTTGTGCATCGTACAGATACATTTTCGGACCAGGATAATTATGTAAATCGACAATATCCCCAGTTCTGTAAAAATTACCGCCACTTGCTGAATTCACCAGACGGCTAGGGTCGTACGTTTTAGTCCATTCGGTGATTTCCTCAGTTTTGAACTGCCCCCATGCCTCGTTGAAGGGTACCCAGACCACGATGCTGGGATGTGAGTACAGAAAGTGCATAATACCTTTCCATTCCGTTCTAAAGATATGTTCCGATTCCGGTGTCCTCTTAAACTCGGTCCCGTTGAAATAGCTGTGGTTTTGCCATTGCGGGCCTTCATCCCCGCTTGGCATATCTTGCCAAACCAAAATTCCCAAACGGTCACAGTGGGTATACCAACGAGCCGGTTCAACCTTTACATGTTTACGAATCATGTTAAACCCGAGCTCTTTGGTTTTAATAATATCATATTGTAACGCCTCATCGCTTGGGGCGGTATAGAGGCCGTCTGGCCACCAGCCTTGATCGAGCGGCCCAAACTGAAAATAGTTTTCATTATTGAGTTGCATGCGAACGATACCATACTCATCTTTTTTCATGCCAATCTTTCGCATACCGAAATAACTTTTTACCTCATCGGAAATTACGTTCTTGCTGCGAAGGCTTACTTTAAGATCATACAGGAAAGGGGATTTGGGAGACCAAAGTTTTGCGTTCTTTATGGGAAGAACAATTTGCTCACCCACGACCGCCTTGGCCGTGGCTACGGCCAAAGTTCCATCAAAAGCGGTAACCTCAATAATATCGCCATATTCTGCCCCATGCACTTCAGTCGTAATCTTTAGCACACCATCGTCTATGTCAGGTACCGTTTGTAGGTTGACAATACGTTTTTTTGCCACAGGTTCGAGCCAAACGGTCTGCCATATACCCGTTACAGGGGTGTACCAGATGCCCTTGGGGTCATTCACCTGCTTGCCCCTAGGTTGGGGACCATCACTAGTAGGGTCCCAGACTTTCACAGTGAGTTTCTGTTTCGGGTTCTCACTCAAGAAAGGAGTAATATCAAAGGAGAATGGCGTGTATCCCCCCTTATGGGAGCCTATTTTTATGTCGTTCATCCAGATATCTGCCTTCCAATCCACAGCCCCAAAATGTAACAGTATGCTTTTTCCTTCCCAATCCCTCGGAACCTCAAAAACTGTGTTATACCATAGCTCCTGATTAGCACCAACTTCTTGCATTACACCCGACAAACTCGACTCCACGGCAAAGGGAACTAAAATCTTATACGTATACGAGGCCGGGGCAGCCTTCCCTTTGGATTGGATGACATAGTCCCAAAGTCCGTTTAAGTTCTTCCAATCCGGCCTTTCCATTAGCGGTCTTGGGTATTCTTGCCATACATTTTCAGGGGATATCTTTTCGGCCCATTCGGTCTTAATTTTGTCGCCGGCAGGTTCCCATTGGGCCAGTATATTCGTGCCCATAAAAACTGTTAGAAGGGCAATAAGGATGTTTTTGTTCAAAGGAATTTGGCTCATTTTACTAAGTTTATTTTAAAATCGGAACTGCCAAAATAATAATATTAACCTTAAATGTATTCTTTACTGCGCTCCATTTTGACACAAAACTCAGATTTAAATAATTAATCGTTCATTCATGCCATTCTTAGCAAAACTTTAAGCTAGTTGTATCAGAAATCAAAGAAGTTTCAAATTTTAACCCTATAAACTACTTCATATTGGGCAATTAAACATATGGCAAGTTATTAAATCAAGCCAACTATGGAATTCAAGAGGTTGGCGACAAGGTCGCAACAATTAGTTAAAAACTTTCAAAAGCAATTTGAAATGACCTCCTCGGAATATATGAACAGTGATAAGGAAGTTTAATAAGCTATTTGAACCACTTAGGTGGTACTGAGGGGCCCTATCACTGAATTTGAGAAGTTATATGTGATAATCGTATGGCGCTTTTTCGAGTATTTTAAAGGCTACACAGTTACCTTCCCTAACCATTCTACACCAATAGCATCTTGTAAGTCGTTTCTATTTGGCGAATATTTAGATTACCTTGAAAATAAAAATTTCTTGTTTAAACGAGATAGAAACTGACATGAGGTTTTAATTCATAATATTTTGCGCTAAGAAATAAATGTATTGCATACGCTCTTTTTGTTTAAATTTTGGATTTTTACCTCCTAGAAAAAGTGTTGTTCCCTTATATAAACGAAATTGACAAAAATACATCGGATAAAACTGTATTTTGCCAAATGACTTGGTATGTACTATATGTAAAGCCTAAGCAAGAAAAAAAGGTTGCTCAAAATCTCAAGAATATAGGGGTGGAAGTATTCTGCCCAATGATTACCGAAATTCGGCAGTGGAGCGATCGCAAAAAAAAAGTAGAACTCCCCCTCTTTAAATCCTATGTGTTTGTTCGACTTCCATCTACAGATCGCCAAGTGGTCTTTGATGTACCTGGTATTGTTCGCTATCTCTTTTGGCTAGGCCAACCTGCCGTTGTCCGTGATGAAGAAATACAGACCATTCGACAGTGGCTCCAAGATGATCGTATCGATACCCTAGAGCTTTCACGACTCGTTCCCGGAAAAGAAATCAAAATAAAAAAAGGGCCCTTGATAAATCAAAAAGTCGTAGTCAAAGAAATAAGTAGTAAACGCTTAAGTATGATACTAAAGCCACTGGGCATTATTGTAACGGCCAAAATTAAAGATGTGCTGTAATTCCATCAAGAAAGTTAAGCAGTCATAAAGTAAAGCCAAAAACGTTAATGAAGTGTTAATTCAATTCTCTATAATTATGGGGCTTACCTACTACCAAATTTATGTTTCACCATGCTCTTTTTCGCGTTTCAAATAACGAAACAAGACTAATTTTAGCATTTTCACAGTTCGATAAATTAAGAATTCGACTATAGCACGAGCTGGGCTTTTTTGGGAGTTAAAGATTACGTTCCTTTGAATTTTAATAAGGCCTTTTAAATGATTTTGGACTTATTAAAAACCGTCCATCCCTTTAATTAGGGTTGTCGGATGGCGTATAGCATCCCCAAAATATAAACCTGGGTTTGGGACTCAAGCGGCGGAGCTATGAAAAATGGCGAAAAATGTCTTCTATGGTTTAAGGTAAAGTCTGTCTATTTAGCAAGACCTGTACTAAAATCAATCCCGTTGGAAAAACAACACCATACCACTTTGAGATTTCCAAAACAATAGAGGCAATCCTGTTTATGAAATACCTACAAGCCATAACATTTCCGACACTATCAACACACTGCCTTATTTGCTAGAAACTATGAATCGCAAAGAAAACCAAGCATGAAAAAATCGTCGCTTATTATACCTCTGTCGGTCGTAATTCATCTGTGCATCATCAACATAGCCCTTTACATATTGACCCCAGAGACCTATCTCGAAAAGTTAAATGCGGTTTACTATTCTTTCTCTTGGCTCTTAATAACTAGTGCTCTTAAATTCTATCCGACGGGAAGAAAAGAACATTTTTTTACAAATGTCCATAAAATGTTCAATGTATATACCCTCTTCGGATTGGCCTATTTTGCCATTTTCGGACTAGGGGCAGGAATGGCAGTAGACGTAGGGCTTCATATTAGAATATTACTGATTATATATGGCTTGCTTACGTTATATCGAATACTCTTTTACTGGTCTATACGCAAATACCGTTTTATGGGTGGAAATTATGTCAATGTGGTCGCGATTGGCAGGGATAAGAACCTAAAAAAAATCAGAAAAGTATTTGACGACCCTTATCTTGGTTATCGTTACAAAGGTTTTTTTGACAATAAAGCATCTGTAAGCCCTACCTATTTAGGCGAAATCTCCAATTGTTTTGATTATATATTGAAAAACGATATCAACGAGGTTTACTGTTTGGTCTCAAAGTTTTCCTTTACCGAACTCAGAAAGTTGATTGATTTTGCCGACAATAACCTGATCAAGTTGAAGCTAATTCCAGATAATAAAGAAGTATTTACCCCTTCGATGTCTCTTGAAATGTATGATAGCATTCCGGTTTTGAACCTGCGAAGGGTTCCCTTAGATGCGGAATACTCTAAAATACTTAAGCGGGCATTCGATATTGCCTTCTCTTTCTTGGTGATTGTGTTGATTTTATCATGGTTAACCCCTCTTCTATTTTTTTTAATTAAAATGGAATCTCCAGGCCCTCTTTTTTTTAGACAAAGAAGACATGGTTTTAAGAAAAAAGTCTTCTGGTGTTATAAATTTAGGTCTATGGCACAAAACGCCGATTCCGATTTTAAGATGGCGTCAAAAAATGATAAAAGAATAACGAAAATAGGGAAGTTCATAAGAAAGACGAGTATCGATGAACTTCCTCAATTTTTCAATGTATTTTTAGGTGATATGAGTGTGGTAGGCCCACGTCCGCATATGGAGTTGCATACCAATGATTATGAGAATTCGGTCGACAAATATTTAGTAAGGCATTTTGTGAAGCCGGGCATAACAGGGTTGGCTCAAATTAGTGGTTGTCGTGGAGAGATCATGAAACCTAAAGACATAATTAATCGCTCACGTTTTGATATTTTTTATGTAGAGAAATGGTCTCTGCCCCTAGACTTGAGAATAATTTATCGCACGATACACAACGTTTTTGCTGGAGAGGAAAAAGCCTATTAAAAGTTTCAAATCCTCTCCATGAAAATTTCAAAGTCAAAATTGCTCGTATGGGAAACCCGTCTCAAATTAATTTATACTGTATATGCTCTCTGATTTATACCGCAACTCATAGACCATATTCTTATTTTTGGAGAGCGATACAATTCACTTATTCTGTAATTTATGTTTGATTCCACTAGAAATTCAGGTGAACTTGAGGAGAAAAACCTTAGAACGGTAATCTCAAATTACCTCAAATATTGGCGCTTATTCATTATAACTTTATTTATCTGCTTGAGCGCTGTGTTCCTTTATATCAGGTATTGGTCAGTGACCCAGTACCAAATTAATAGTACAATTTTGGTGAAGGACAAAAATGCCGGGCAAGGATCACTTGAAGCCAATAATTTGAAAAATCTTGGTCTGATAAAGAATTCCCATAGTGTAGAAGATGAAATGGGTATACTGAGGTCCACCGGAATAATGGAAAAAGTTATCTCAGAGCGTTCCCTAAATATCAATTTCTACATTGAGGGGAGCATCCGAGACGTAGAAGTTTATGGCATAGATTCTCCTATTCGGGTCTTAATCGATGAAACGGCTTCAGGGTCAATTTATGACCTTCCCATCTACATAGAAATCCTTGATTCCAATTGTTACGAACTTAGGACAAGTACTGATGGCGGCAAGGATTATCGAGCAGAATATGCCTTTGGAGATTTAGTACAGGAATCGTTCGGAACCTTTACCGTAACAAAAAGGCCCGACACAAAATATGTCGACAACGGAAAGCCGCTCTACTTTATTGTTAAAAATAAGGATGCGGTGATAAAACAATTTTTAGATAATTTGACGGTGGAGCTTACGGACAAGAATGGAGGCCTCTTGAATATTTCTTTTATCTGCTCCAATAAAAATAAAGGAGAAGACGTGGTCTCGGCATTGATTGAAACCTATGTAGAGGAAATGATTTCATATGAAAACGAACTAGCCGAAAATACGATTAAGATGATAGATGAGCGCTTAAAACTCCTTTCGGGCGAAATAAGCGGTGTTGAAAAATCGGTCGAAAAGTTCAAGTCACGTAATGATTTGACCGACGTTAGGAGTAACGCAAACCTATATATCGAACAGGCCAATGATTACAAGAAAAAAATAGCCGAATATCAAACACAGATCAATGTCATTGAATCTATTGAGCAATACATGAAAAACGGGGATCTTAATACCCCTATCCCGGGTGCTTTGAGCGCAAACGACCCATCACTGATTCGAATGATCGAGGAATATAACCAGACTTTACAAAAGAAGAAGCAACTTTTACAATCAGCATCGAGTAGCAATCCCCTAATTATCAATTTGAACCAAACCTTGGAAGACTTAAGTGTGGCCATTCTTGAAAACGTGCGCAGCGCGAAGAACGGCCTGAGGATCACTCAAGGTAATTTGCAGGCCAATGCCAATAAATATGATGCACAAATTGCCAGGGTGCCCGCCATGGAAAGGGAACTTCTTGATATTAGCCGTGAACAGAATACCAAAGAGGGACTTTATCTTTATCTTTTGCAAAAAAGGGAAGAAGAAGTGCTTTCATTAGCGGCTCCGGTTTCATCAACTCGAATAATAAGTCTACCAAAAGCTAATATGCGGCCGGTAAGCCCCAATAAGATTGCCCTTTATTTAGGAGGGCTGCTACTTGGCCTTTTTATCCCCTTTGCCACCATTTTTGGGAAAGAAGTAATGAACAATAAGGTTTCTTCTCTTGAAGAGCTTAATCAACTTACGGCCGCACCTATTTTAGGGGAAATTGCAAATAGCACAGAAAAAAGTCCCATTGTAACTACACACCAAAAAAGGAGCCCAACAGCGGAGCTGTTCAGGCTGATGCGTTATAATTTAGAATACCTCAAAAAAACAGATAAAAACCAAACGCTTTTAGTAACCTCAACGATTAAAGGAGAAGGCAAGACCTTCATTGCCGCCAATTTGGCCGCTTCCTTGGCTTCCTTTGGTGAAAAGGTAGCGCTTCTTTCTTTTGATTTAAGACAGCCCAAACTTCTTCAAAACCTTGGTTTACCAGATGAACCGGGCATTACCGACTTCATACTTGAAAAGGATACCAGTCTAAATCAGATCGTAACCCCGCATCCAAGTATCAAGAACCTCTATTTGGTCGGTTCAGGTACAACGATACCACAGGTTGGAAATCTAATGCTTAGTAAACGCATCGCAGATTTGATGGAAGTATTAAAAAACAACTTTGACCGGATCATCATAGATACCGCACCCATCGGAAGTGTCTCGGATGCGTTCGCACTAAATGAGTATATCGATAGTACCATATACGTTGTTCGGCAGGATATGACAAAGAAAGAGCACCTTAAGACGCTTAGGAATATCCATCAAAATGGCAAATTAAAAAACACTATGGCCCTTTTCAACGATACCTCCTCAGGGAAAGCATATGGATATAGCTATGATGAAAACAACATAGACTATGCGTCAGTTCGAAAAGAAATTCTTAAAAACAGTAAAAAAATAATCCGGGATTTTTCAATTATGGTGAAACCATTTTTTGATCGACTGGCACTATCAATAAAGAAGAGGCTTGGTAAATCCGGTTAATTAATCATCCGTTACGCTCATACAAAACGAAACGATTAAATTAAGCCCCCGCTCGAACAGCCTACCTTATGACACCAGCAAACAGGGTTATCATCAACACAGCCATCCTCTATGGTAGGATGGTGTTAACCATCGGGGTTTCCTTATATTCTACCCGATTAATTTTACAGGCCTTAGGAAGTACGGACTATGGTATCTTTCAACTCGTAGGAGGGGTCATTGCAATGCTGGCGTTCCTAAAAAATGCAATGGCCACTTCGACTCAAAGATTTCTCTCTTTCCATCAGGGCAAAAACGATATAGAAAGCCAAAGGTCTGTTTTTACAAATAGTTTGTTGATACACCTTGTCGGAGGGCTGTTCTTGGTTTTGGTTTTGGCTTCGCTTGAGTCTTTCTTGTTCGAACAGTTCTTAAATATCCCCGATAATCGGATATATGCTGCCAAGATCGTATACCGCACCATGTTATTTTCCCTATTTTTCAGCATGGTAAATGTACCGTTTATGGGTTCTTTAATAGCCCACGAAAACATGATAGTCGTTGCAATCATCAATATTTTGGAATCCCTGTTGAAACTTGCAATTGCTTTTGTACTGATTTCTTTGGTGGACAATAGACTAATCATTTACGGATGGTTAACGGCAATTCTGGCCCTTTTAATCCTTCTTCTGTATATGGGGTATTGTTTTAGAAAATTCGACGAATGTACTCTTCAAGGTTTCTTTAAAGTTGACAAAGTGCAGGTGAAGCAATTGACCTCATTTGCCGGTTGGAATCTTTTCGGATCTCTTTGCGGTTTAGGCAGAAACCAGGGATTGGCCATTCTTCTTAATCTATACTTTGGGGCTGCGATCAACGCAGCATACGGTATTGCGAACCAAGTAGCGGCCCAAATGAATTTTTTTTCGGCGACTTTACTACGGGCCATGAACCCTCAAATAATGAAAAGTGAAGGTTCTGGTAATCGAGATAGAATGTTGCGTTTGTCCATGATGGCTAGTAAGTTCGGTTTCTTTTTAGTCGCTCTTATCGTTATTCCCGCTATTTTTGAAATGACTGAAATTCTTGAATTGTGGTTAAAAGAGGTTCCAGATTACACCGTTATTTTTACGCAGCTGATTTTGTTGTCGATCCTCCTTAACCAGTTGACCATTGGTCTTCAATCTGCGCTTCAGGCAACTGGCCGAATCAAACTGTATCAATCTGTGGTCGGTGGTATTATCCTATTGACTTTGCCGCTAGCCTATGTATTCCTCAAGTTGGGATATGCTCCTCAATCCGTTTTCATTAGCTACCTAAGCATTGAGGTTGTCGCCGTAGTTCTAAGGTTATATTTTGCAAGAATAATTGCCGGGCTTACCATAAGAACCTACCTAGAGCGGGTTTTTGCAAGGGAAATCCTTCCCGTACTCCTGTCCGTAATTTGTTGTTATCTCATTACAACGAACCTTGATTTTGGTTTGCGGTTTCTGTTAACGGGAATAGCATCCGCTATTATTTTAGCAGGGAGTATATATTTACTCGGTCTATGTGAGGATGAAAAGGTTTTTGTACATCAATTTTTGACGTTAGCGAAGAATAAAATATACAAGAGGCAAAACAAGACGTAGTGTAAAGCTTGAATTTGGAATATGGGGTGTCACAAATAACGTATCCTCTTTAAAAAGGCATGGAAGGAAACCACTTCAATGCTCTATCCAAAATAGATGAGATGGTCAAAGCACATCAAAAAACCAAAAAAATTCGGTAGTGAGTTGCACTAAAGTAGGTACAATAAATATTTTCAAAAACTAATCAAGTCTTAACATGAGAATTGGAATATTAACCTTTTGGGAAAGTCAAGATAATTACGGACAACAATTACAGGCTTTTGCACTTCAGACCTATCTACAGAATATGGGAAATGAAGTCTTCTTAATCAAATACAGGCGCATTGCATCCGTTCAACATAGAACGTTGACAGAACGCATCAAAAATTTCAACTTAAAAAAGTTTCTTGAAGCAAGATTCCCCAGTTTAAAATCGAGAACGGACTCAAAGCCTAAAATTGACCGGCATTTTGATTCCTTTCGGAAAACTCATATAAATTTCTCGGACATTACCTATGATTCATTGGAGGAGCTTAATGCCAACCCCCCAAAGGCTGATGTCTACATATGCGGAAGTGATCAAGTATGGAATAATTCCTTCTCAGTGTCCTGCGAGGCATTTCTTTTAGGCTTCGGCGATGCAACTACTAAGCGTATCGCCTATGCGGCCAGTTTCGGAATGAAGGAATTACCACTGGAGACCGAGCAACTGTTCAATGAGCACATCCATAATTTTGACGCAGTTGGTGTACGCGAAAAAAGTGGTTTAAATATTTGCAAAACTTTAGGGTATCCATCGGCGATATGGGTTCCTGATCCTACCATGCTTTTCAAGAAACAAGATTGGTTGAACTTATTTCCAAACGGCAAAGCCGAAGAAAAAAAAGCAGATAAAAGGCTTTTTCTGTATACATTAGGGAATAGTCCTATTAATGAGAGGGAGTCATATATCGATTTCGCGAATAATTTGGAGGACGTTGAAGTTTTTCACGTGTCGGCCAATAACGATTTCTCAGGCAATGCATATCCATCTATACCAGATTGGATCCATACGCTTTCTGATGCTGATTTTGTTATTACCAATTCCTTTCATGGCACCCTCTTTAGTATTCTTTTCAATAAGAACTTCGTCGTGTTGCCCAATACTGGCAGCAAGGCAGGTATGAACGAAAGGGTTATCAGTTTATTGGAAAAGGTAGGGCTCAGTGGTAGAATTAGCCATGAGTTCGACGAGAAAAATTTGAATTCTTTACTGTTCGATAGAATTGATTGGAGAGAGGTTAACGGAAAAATCGAAAACTGGAAGTCCAAAACCGACGATTTTTTTAAAATTCTGACACGGTAATATACAGGAAGAAATGAAGATTGTTTATCATCCTATCAGTGGTGGAGAGAACATATATATTGACATGATCATTAATGGTCTGAAAAAAAGAAAATTCGAGGTTCTACCACTTTCGGGGTTTTTGTCAAACTTTCTTGAGGTGAAGATCATTCACCTAAATTGGTATGAGAACATCGGAAGTTTATTGAACTTTTTGAATAAGAGTACAAAATTGATCGTGTACAAGATCTTGGGGAAGAAAGTTCTTTGGACTATGCACAATAAAGAACCACACGAGAATGCACACCCTTTTTTACAACGGGTTTTTACTAATTTATTGATTTTTTTGGCCGATAAGATTATCATACACTCCTGGGATACAAAAAAGATATTAGCGAAAAAGGGAAGAAGGATAGCCGAAAAAACGTTCTATCTGCCCCACCCCGCCTATATCGACATGTACGGGTCTATTCATGATCGAGATGTGACGAAACCAAAGGATCCCGTTTTAAAGCTATTGTTCGTAGGCCTCGTCAGGCCTTACAAGAACCTGGAGTTACTTATCGATTCTGTTGAAACCATTGGCAAAGACGTAAGGTTACTAATCGTTGGAAAGCCGAAAAACAAGGAGTATGCAGAAGAAATACGGGATAAGATTTCGAATGTCCCGAACATTGAGCATGATCTAAGGTTTATTGAAAATAATGAGCTGATCGAATATTTGTACGATTGCGATCTGGTCATATTACCGTATAAAATGGATAGTGTGTTAAACTCTGGTGCTGTGATGTTAAGCTTTTCTTATGGCAAGAGTGTGATTTGTCCAAATATCGGTACAATCAATGACATAAAGGACAAAAGTGCTCTTTTAAATTATACCTATTCCAATGAAAAAGAACATAAAAAAATATTGACCCAAACCATCGAAAAGGCCGTTGCTCTAAAAAAGATATCTCCAAAGGTATTTGATGAATGGGGCCTCCAAATGAAAAACTATGTCGAAGAATTTCACGACAAGGAAGTGATTATAGACCGATTGGCCAAGCTGTATCAGGAGATTGCCGATTAGTTTCTGGCCCGTACGTAAAAACCTGAAAATCAATGAGGAATCGGCTCAGCACCAAAAAGAACCGCTTGTAAAATCTTTTGTGCCCTGCTTTACGTACCTAAACAAAAATAACCGGAAGAAAACGATATAATGTCCAAAAAAATTCTGTGTATCCTCGGTTCGAAACATTTTTACGGAAAGGAAAGGTCGAATATTGAAGTTTACAATCTTTTGAAAAATCATGCTTCTGCTTCGCTCAAGGTTTTAATGAATGCAGAGGCTTCGGATGAGCTCAAGAGATACCTCCAAGATTTTGATACCATCGAAGTACGGTTCCCCGATCGTAACCAAAAAAAATTTAAATATATAAACTATATTCTCAGGAGTCTATCGCTGAACCTAAAATTACTCTACACAATTCTTAAGTTTAGGCCAGACTTTATCTTTCTGAACGATGAAAGGATTTTCTATGATATTGCCCTTCCTGTTTACTTTTCCTCCAGTAAAGTGGTTTATAGAATAGGGGACCAGCCCGCTTACCCTAAATTAAGTAATTACCAAGTAAACTCTTGGATTTGGAAAAACATCGTGCTCAAAAAGACCGAAAAATTCGTGTATATCTCTGAATTTATCAAGAGTACGGTCGAGGTAACGGGTAGAGACAGTTCAAATGATATCGTTATCTATAATTATCCGCCAAGTCGTCAAAAAAGTAGTGACCGCCTTAGTGAAAAAATGATTGATGACCAGACTATATCTATAGGATATTTAGGTCAAATAATCGCGGATAAAGGAGTGCATCTCTTTATAGAGGCTGCGGTCAACGTATTGAAGGATAAAAAAAAGGCGCGCTTCTATTTGGCCGGTGACCTAAACTATTCAAAAGAATTTTCCGAAATGCTAATAAAATTGGTTATCGAGAATAATCTTGAAGATAAAATAGTGTTCTTGGGCAGTATTGACAATGTTAAGACCTTCTTCGAGCATATCGATATATTGGTTACACCATCGATGAAAGAAGAACCCTTGGGAAACGTGATAGTCGAGGCGAAAAAATACAGTACCCCCTCCATAATTTTCAGGTCTGGAGGTATGCCAGAGCTGATCGAACACGGTGTCAATGGTTATGTTTGTGAAAGTTCTACCTCGGCAAATATCGTGAAAGGCATTTTGTACTATTTGGAAAAGCCTGAACGTATTGAGCTGCACGGAATCAACGCCAAGGCATCCATAAAAGATCTAAAAATTGATTACGCGAATTTTAAGCAAAAATGGCTCTGGGTTTTCAAGAAGTAACAATTTTGTAGTTTGAACTAACAGTAGTAAACGCGGTATAGGTGATATTAAATTTATTGAGAAAATACATCTCACCAAATCAGAATGCGAGTTTAGATATTTCCGGTAATATTAAAATTGATTACCTGAAATACGGGATATGGCTATATTTCATTCTTTTGATTTTCGAAGGGGCCCTTAGAAAGTGGGTGCTTCCCGGGCTGTCGGATCCGCTATTAATAGTCAGGGATCCTGTGGCCATTTGGCTAGTCTATAAAGCATGGAAATATAATCTTCTCCGCAATAACTACTTTATTATCTCCATGACAACGGTAACTATCATAGCCTTTATTACCGCTTTATTGGTTGGGCATGGAAATATCTGGGTAGCCTTGTTCGGTGCCAGGATCACATTAATTCATTTTCCGTTGATTTTTGTCATGGGCAAAGTCTTGGATAGAGCGGATGTAATTCGCTTCGGGAGATTTATCTTGTGGCTTTCCATTCCCATGGTAATATTGATTGCTGCTCAATTTTATAGTCCTCAATCGGCTTGGGTCAACTTGGGCTTGGGAGGTGAGGAAACAGAAGGCTTTCAAGGCGCCTTGGGCTACTTCCGGCCGCCTGGCACCTTCTCGTTTCAGGTAGGCAACACCTTGTTTTTTAGCCTAGTGGCAATTTTTGTAGTCTATTTTTGGGCTATGAAACCTAAATTGAATCGGGTGATCCTGGTTTTGGCCACCATCGCTTTGTTGGTAGCCATTCCGCTATCTATTAGTCGCACACTATTTTATTCTGTTTGCCTTACCGTTCTTTTCTATTTATCCAGCCTTATATTCAATCCTAAACAGTTTTTGAATATTTTTTTTATTGTCGTAGGCCTGGCCGTAGCTTTTGTTATCTTGCTCCAGTTTGATTTTTTCCAAGTGGCGATTGAAGTTTTTTCCGCAAGACTTGAGTCGGCCAGTAAGGCAGAAGGAGGGGTCTCAAATTCATTGATCGACAGGGTTTTTGGTTATATGTTTAGGGCCTACACCTCGTCTGACGACGTGCCATTCTGGGGTTACGGCCTAGGTATGGGGACCAACGTGGGCAGTAAATTGATACGAGGAGAAAGGTCGTTTCTCTTGGCGGAGTTCGAGTGGAATCGTATTGTTGCTGAATTAGGAATGTTCCTTGGTACGGCAATGATTCTTATAAGGGTCATTCTCGCGGGCAGATTGGTTTTGGGTAGTTTTTATATCTTGAAACGAGGTGAAATTCTTGCTTGGCTATTATTGAGCGTAGGACTCGTTAATTTGATTCAGTCTCAATGGTGGCAGCCGACGATTCTAGGTTTTGGAATTTTCATTATTGGAATGGCTTATGCCCTCATAAAAAGTTTTAAAGATAGGCCCACCTCATGATAAGTAAGCATTCGATAGTCACAACGGTTTTGAAAATGACCCATTTTTTGATCACTCCTTTTCATTTTTGTAACCGTGGTGTCTGTTAGGCCTGCTAAACTATGGCTCAATACGGGACTGCGATGTTATTGAAAGTAAAAAATAAACGCTGAAGTATCCATCATGAAAATAGCAATACTATCACATCCTTTATTCTTTGGTAGTTTTAGCATGCCGAGGTTTGCCCATTATTTGGCCTCGGGAATGAAGGGTCAAGGGCATGATGTCGAAATATGGAGGCCGAGACCCGTGCTCAGTAAAATTCCGGTTACGGGTATTATGAAAAAATGGCTTGGTTATATAGATCAATACGTTATTTTTTCCATTTGGCTTTTTTTTAAAACAAATTTTACGACCGATAAGCGCTTATATATTGTCTCTGACCAAGCATTGGGCCTTTGGGTACCTTTGATTCGAAACAAAGCCCATCTTATTCACTGCCACGATTTCTTGGCCTTGAAATCGGCCAAGGGGCAAATCAGTGACAATAAAGTGGGCCTCACGGGGAAAATTTATCAAAAACTAATCTTAAAGGGTTTCTCAAAGGGTGAAAATTTCGTTTCGGTTTCGAAAAATACACAGCGAGAACTTAGCGACATATTACACAAGAATGCCACCATCAACACCTATGTTTACAACGGTATTAACGCTCTATTTCAGGTAGGGGACACGTTGAAAGCCCGTAAAGAACTGGGCAATCAAATTGGTTTTTCGCTTGACAAGGGATATATTTTACATGTAGGCGGAAACCAGTTCTATAAAAACCGGAAGGGGGTCATTAAAATTTATTCGAAATGGAGAGAAACCTCCAACCTCGAATTACCTCTGGTGCTCATCGGAACACCTCCAAATACGGAAGTATTTCGTGTTCAAAACGAATCAAAATTTAGATCGGATATAATTTTCTGCCCTGGTCTGGAAGATGAAATGGTAAAGTTTGCATATCAGGGAGCTAGCCTATTTCTCTTTCCTTCGTTAGCCGAAGGATTTGGTTGGCCAATAGCTGAAGCAATGGCCTGTGGTTGTCCCGTTATCACCACTAACGAAGCGCCGATGAACGAGGTTGGTGGTAAAGCAGCCCTGTACATTAAAAATACCAAGGAATTCGATACTATAGATGCTTGGGCCCGGAAAGCCTCCGACGAGGTGGAGCTTTTCTTTAAAAAGAGTCCTCAAGAAATAGATTATATCAAACAAGAAGGCTTGGAAAATGTTAAAAGGTTCGACAGTGCCAAAACTATCTCAAGATTACATGAGTTTTACCTCGAAGCATACCATCTAAAATATGAGTGATTTAAGAATACTTAGGGTAATTGAAAGTATGGATCCTGCCTACGGCGGCCCATGCCAAGGTATTCGAAATTCCATACCGGCACTCAGAGCCATGGGCGCAATTAACGAGGTTGTTTCCGTAGATGGCGAAAACGTCAGTTGGCCCAGTGACGATGAATTTCGAATTCATAAAGCAGGCCCCGGAAAGGGCCCTTGGGGTTATTCTCCTAAATTAAGCCGTTGGCTCAAAAAAAACTTATCGAAATATGATGTAGTAATCGTTCATGGCCTCTGGCAATATTATGGGTATGCCGTTCGAAAGGCTATAGAGCACCTCAGCACTAAAAACCTGAAAGTTCCGAAGTTTTATATCATGCCCCACGGTATGCTCGACCCCTATTTTCAGAAAGCCCCGGAACGAAAACTCAAGGCGATGAGAAACTTGATATTTTGGGAGCTTATCGAAAAAAAGACGGTACGCGCTGCCGATGCGATCCTATTTACCTGTCAAGAAGAGTTATTACTCGCCAGGGAAACCTTTAAGGGGTATCGCCCCAGAAAGGAACTTAATGTTGGATACGGTATTCCTTCACCCCCTTTGGAAAAAAGTGTGAATGTCGAACAGTTCAGAAATAAAAATGGCCTTTCCGCCGATGAAGAGTATTTGTTGTTCCTAAGTCGAATTCATCCAAAAAAAGGATTGTTAAACTTAGTCAAGGCCTATTCAGAATGTTTCAATGGCAAAGCTGGTATTTTTCCCAAATTAGTGATCGCAGGGCCTGGGTTAGAAACTGAATATGGGCAATCAATTCATGCTATGGTTCAAAACGATACGCTGCTTAGAAAAAATGTTCTTTTCGTTGGGATGGTCACAGGTATGACAAAATGGGCGGCCTTCTATGGTTCTAAAGCTTTCGTGCTACCGAGTCATCAAGAAAATTTTGGGATTGCGGTCGCAGAGGCATTGGCTTGTAAGTGCCCGGTTCTTATTTCCAATAAAGTCAACATCTGGAGAGAGATAGCAGAAGGTAGCGGGGGTATAGTTACCGAGGACACCCATGAAGGAACGATCTCGTTGTTGCAACAATTCTCACTTTTGACACAAATTCAAGTGGCTGAAATGAAGAAGAATGCCTACACGGTATATCGAAATCATTTTACTGTTGAACAAGCGGCAATAAATCTTTACTCTCATTTAAAAAAATTCGAACATGAGCTCTAAAGTATCATTGGGCGATTTTGACCCGAAGGTAGGCCTTGAACGCGGAGCGAGTAAAATGAAAGAAGCCTTCTGGTATTTGTTAAAGGTGTGTTTTTTCCTTTCCGCCCTACCTTATCCAAGTAGCCTCAAGGTATTTATATTGAGAAAACTCGGGGCGAAAATAGGCCAAAATGTAATCATAAAACCGAGGGTCAACATTCACTTTCCTTGGAAACTTGAGATAGGGGACCATGTTTGGATCGGAGAGGAAGTTTTTCTTTTAAATTTCGAAGTGCTCAAGATAGGAAACAACGTATGCATATCGCAACGTAGCTTCTTATGTGGGGGCAATCACGATTATAGGGTTCCTTCGATGCCCTACAGAAATGGGCCAATAACCCTTGAGGATGGTTGTTGGGTGGGTGCCTGTTGTTTTGTAGGCCCCGGCGTCACCATCGGGAAAGAAACTGTGGTGACAGTGGGTTCAATAGTTGTAGCAGATCTGGAAGAAAAGAAAGTCGTTTCGAAATTCCCGGGGAATACTACTAAAGCACGGTGGAAATGAAGCAAATCAAAAGCGGATATCTAATCGGGGTTCTTTTTATCTTGGGCATCCTACTGATATTAGGTCTGAGTTGGAGAAGCGACCCTAACCTTAAAGGGTTGCCGTTTATGCCTTTATGGATCTATAGTTGGGCAGATACCTATCGGTTTAGCGCCATTCGTACGGCCGTTCCCTTTCTAGGGCTTGGCACAATTATAGGCTTTTGGCTTCTTATAAGAAAGGCTTCCTTTTTCCAGTTTGTAATGGCTTGGGCAATCTTAATAGGCGTCGTAACTGTTGCAGAACTTGGTCAGTATTTCATCCCCAGCAGAGATGTAGACCTAAAGGATATCTTTTGGGGCGGTATCGGAGGTTTTTCAGGCCTTGCTGTCAACTACGTACTTTTAAAACTCCTGCGGCTGTTTCGTTAGAAAAAATATATGGTGAAGCGCATACTATATCTAGGCTATAACTTTTCCCCTGAATTGACCGGAATTGGAAAATACAGCGGAGAAATGATGGAATGGTTGGCAAAAAGGGGCCATCAATGTACCGTTATCACGGGGTACCCATACTATCCACAGTGGCAAATACAAGAACCCTATCGCAGTAAACGTTTTTGGTTTACCAAGGAAAAAAAGAGGTATGACGATGGTGGCTCGCTCACTATTTATCGATGCCCTATGTACGTTCCTGAAAACCCTACTGGACGGAAACGAATTATTTCCGATTTTACATTTTTTATTTCCGCCTTACTTCTGTTGAACGTATTTTTTTTTAAGAAAAGATATGAATTTGTCATTTCGGTGTCTCCCACGTTCCTCTCGGGCCTTCTTGGGGTACTATACAAGACGGTCAAGAAAGCCAAACATTTACATCATATACAAGACCTTCAGATTGAGGCCGCCCTTGAACTGGGACTTATTAAATCAAAAAAATTGGTCTCGTTTTTATTGTCTATAGAAAATTATATATTCAGGCATTCAGACGTTATTAGCAGCATCTCTGACGCTATGATCAAGAGAATTGCGGAAAAGGCAAATCGTGAGGTGATATTTTTGCCCAATTGGGTAGACACCTCGTTCTTTTATCCACTAGAGGATAGGAATTCGATAAAACCCAAGTTTGGTTTTGATATCGATGACAAGCTTATTCTCTATTCCGGAGGTATCGGTGCCAAACAGGGGTTGGAAAATATTCTTTTTGCAGCCGAAGCCTTGAAAAATAAGCGCAACGTCAAATTTATTGTTTGTGGTTCCGGGCCCTATAAGGAAATTCTCAGGGAGAAGGCGGAGAAAATGGCTTTACATAATCTTTCATTCTTTCCCCTACAACCAAAAGAAAATTTCAACCTTTTTTTAAATATGGCGGACGTTCATCTCGTAATTCAGAAAAAGAATGCAAGTGATTTAGTAATGCCCTCAAAGCTTACCACTATACTGGCCGTGGGCGGCATAGCACTAATAACGGCAAACCAGGGCACCGAGTTGTTCGATGTAGTTTCAAAATACGGGATGGGACATCTCGTTGAGGCAGAAGACCAAAACGAACTTATTAATGGCATTACGGGCTTAATAGAGGGCAATAGCCTATCGGAAATACAGGAGAATGCATACGACTATGCAAAAGAATTTCTAAATGTTGACCGAATCATGGAGCATCTAGACAGTAAAGTTCTGGTATAGCTAGTATAGCGTATAGAGAATTGTTTTATACTTGTTCTTTATCCAAGAACAATGAATCTCGTCGATGTAAAATGAATTGAACTGTAGTTTCCCTTTACATTTGAAAGACCTAACCTACAGTTAATTATTATAGTATCAGTCTTAGTATTAAACCTCTTAATTTGGAAAAACCAACAACTTGGAGCTTTAAAAAACTGGTTTTTGATATAAAGACCAAGATTTTAAGGCCTGGCATTTTTAAATCCCATTTGAAGGCGAAGCAAGATTTGAGATATAAAAAAATAGATAAGCTCAATTTTAAAAGACGAAAACGAATTGTAAAACATGCCTATAAAAACACTTCATATTATCATAAAAAATACGAAGCTCTCGGGTCGGATTTCCGTATTCGCAGCGAAAAAGATTTTCTGAAGCTTCCCCCGGTAACCCGAGACGATTTGGCCAATAACTTTGAGCGCTTAAAAGTAAAGAATGCCAATTCGAGAAATTCGAGAAAAGTAAGCTCCTCGGGAAGTACAGGAAGACCGATTTCAGTGCTTCATGATATGAGATTCCCCTATACAGTTCTTCAGTGGCGCATACTGAGTTGGTGGGGTGTAAGACCCTATCAAAATCAAGCTTACATCTATAGGTACAAACGACCGTTTTTTAAAAAAATCAGCAACACTTGGTTGTGGTGGCCCACTAAGAGGATATTCCTTTCGGGTGCGGAGATGGATCTTAAATCAGTCAATAAGTTTGTAAAGAAAATTAATAGGTTAAAGCCCGAACTCTTACAAGGCTATGTAGACGTGGTCTATGAATTCGCCCTTTTTCTAATGGATAATGACTTGCGCATTCACCCACCTAAAATGGTGTGGGTTACCTCGGCACCTCTTTTCGAAAACCAAAGAAAAGTGATGGAGAAAGTCTTTGGGGCCCCTGTATGCGATCAATATGGCAACACTGAAGTCTTTACTATAGCGGCCGAATGTCCCCGTCAGAATGGCCTTCATATCATGCACGATTCGGTGCACGTTGAAGTCGTTGATAACGACAACAATCCTGTTCCTAAAGGAATCATAGGTAAAATACTTATTACCGATCTAAGAAATAAGATATTCCCATTAATACGTTACGAGATTGGCGATAGAGGAAAATTATTGAAAACGACCTGCGGTTGCAATATACCCTTACCCTTGATGGAAAATGTTCGGGGCCGACAATCTGTTATGCTAAGAACACCCTCTGGGCTTACGATTAGGGGCGAGCACCTGACCATTCTTTTTGAAAAATACCTACATAACATCAGAGAAATCCAATTGATTCAAAAAGAGGATTATTCTGTAGATTTTTGTTATGTCTCCAAGCCTAAAACAGACGAAAAGAAGGAAGTCGAACTTATTCTAGGGCATCTAAAAACAAAAACAAGAAACGAAATTATAATTCAGCCTAAATGTGTTGACGTGGTCGAAAAAAAGGGTCAGAAAAAACCCTTGATCATTAGCCACTTAAAATAGCTTCGCCCCAGGTACTGCATCCCTTGGTAGCCTTGGACTTATTGGGTTCACCGTAATTCTTAAATGCTGTGACATGATGGCCAACCAAGAGCTGGCTTTCCCCATGTGGTCGATCAAATCACAGGTCTTACCTTCGTAATTCGACCCTCTTAATCCTATCCAAATTTTTGACGGTCGGCGCAAAGCTTTATTGTTTCCCATATTCTTACATTTGACATAAAGATTCGGTAAGGTCTACATGGCCCGTTCAGTTCTTTCTAGGCATCAAATTTGGAGCATAAGTCTTAATGAAAAGAAGAATATTTATAGTTGTACTGATAGCATTGTCCACTGCGATAGGTGTTTCAGTATTCTTTCCAAATAGGATAAATCGATATTTAAGGAGACAAATGAGGGTGTATCATACTGCTCCCAAGGGTACATTGGAAGGCGTGGAGTTCCAAAAAATATTGCTTGACGATACCACCGACGGGATTTATACATCATTGACCATTGGCCCTGATCATAAATTATATGCATGTTCAATAGATGGCAAGATCAAGCGCTTTGTCATTGAGAATGATGGTAGCCTACATCTGGAAAGAATTTACAAGCCCTTTGGAAAAGGGTCAAAAATGACCATTGGTTTGGCCTTTGATCCCATCTCCACTTCAGATTCCTTAATTGTATGGATTACTTACTCCGACACAACCGGGGGATGGATAAGCTTTCCTAATGTAAAAAAAACGCCCAACAAAGGTCATTGGGATGGGTACTTAGCTCGTTTACATTTGAGTTCTACTTCTGATAGCGTGCTCGGTAACATGCTTGTTTTAAAGGATTTGCCTCGATTTGGCCCCAATCAGGAGAACTTTGCCAACTCCATTGCCTTCGGCCCCGACAATAGACTCTATTTCGCTCAAGGTGCCAATACAGGCATGGGTATGTGCGATTGTAAAGAGAATCAAGAAATCTCGAGGGAGTCTTTACTTTCCGGAGCTATACTATGTCTCGACCTTCCGAAATTAACGGATAGTCTACCCCTTAGCGTAAAAACGCATGATGGGGGCGGGAGCTATAACCCCTATGACCTTCAAGCGCCATTAAAAATATACGCTACAGGATTAAGAAATGCCTACGATTTGATATGGCATAGTAATGGGCAGCTCTACGCAACCATTAATGGGTCTGGTGGACACGAGAACATTCCAACCTCAGACCCAGAATCCCCATATTATATTTCACCCGATGTGAACATCAGCTATTCAGGACCTAACAATATACCGGTAGTACTTGGTGCACAACCCGATCAAAATGATTTTATGGCCCGGGTAGAATACGGAGGGTATTACGGGCACCCAAATCCTCTAAGAGCTGAATATGTGCTCAACGCCGGTGACGAGGACGTGTATAATAATGAATACGACGGGGTTCGGCCAGATAGTAACTTTAGGGGCTTTACTTATGATTTTGGACCCCATGTCGCTCCCACAGGCCTTATTGAATATAGAAGTAACACATTTGACGGCAAACTCAAAGGCTGTCTTATAGTGGCAAGACTGGTACATGAAGATTTGGTTATTTTAAAGCCCGGAGGAGGAAATGGGGATATCATCCAAGATTATGAAGGAAGAAGAATGGGACTAGAAGTCGACGGCCGCCCTTTAGACCTAATTGAAAACCCTGAAACAGGCGATATTTACGTATCTGAATTTAGTACTGGAACGATAACGCTATTCCACCCAATCAAAAAAGAGTCTGACAGACCTATATCAAAAACCAAAATAGCCGTACATAAAACAAAAGCCCCGTTGAGTGGTGAAGAAATTTATGGCCGACATTGTCAACTATGCCATGGGGCCATGGGTGTCGGGGCAGTAGCACCTAGTCTAGTTGATGAAAAATGGACGTACGGGCGTGAAAATATTGCCGAGGTAATTAGAAATGGATCAGAGGACCAGAGTATGCCGGCCTGGAAAGATAAGCTTTCCGAAAATGAAATTGATAGCGTTAAAGTTTTTCTATTATCACTGACCAACTAGCAAGGTTCCGTAAAAGCATGCGACCAACGGTTTAGAGAAGTGAAGGGTGCTTAAGGCTGATTGCAAACAGCCATCATACCCATTGAATTCAATTGTACCCAACAATCACGGATGTACTAATGCTCAAACATGATTGGGTATCAAAGGCAGATAAATTTCAATCTGTGTTCGGCATAGAAGATCAAGGATAACTTTATTTAGGCAATGGCATTCGTAGAAAGAATCAAAGACTGGGGCATAAAATCGGTAAATAAGGTTTATGCCATGCGCTACAACCATCTATCCAAAATAAAAGCCCATAAAGTACTGAAGCAAATAGAGACTAAAAGAGGATCCCTCAGTGCATTGCTTAAAAAAAAGGCAGATGACTATGCCGTCGAAGAATTAGGGTGGAATGGCTACGCCCCGTGGTTGTATGTTTATACCGCTATTCAGGGAAGATTTAAGGATGGTTGGATTCCTGACAACTATTACCACTTAGAACTACTACCCGAAATTCAAGGCGATTATGGTAAAATTTCATTTCTTAAACCCCTCAACAACATCCTATTAAAGATACCATCGAATGAAGATATAGCTTATTTTATTCATGGTGAGTGGTTCGATTCCGACTACAGGCCGATTCCTAAAAAAGCCCTTAGAAAATTGGTTCTTGCCAAGCAAGATCTGGTAGTGTTCAAATTGGACCATTCCTATCAAGGTAAAGGTGTTTTTTTAAGAAATACGGAATCATTCGATCTGGGCGAATTGGAAGCGAAAGGAAACGGAACCTTACAGGCATATATTCACCAACATGCTTTTTTCAAGGATTTCCGTTCTAAAGCTGTTGCGAACATTCGAATGACTACCAGTATTTCCAAAGAAGGAAAACCTGTTTTGAGCGGTTGCTATCTTCGATTGGGAAGAGTTCGTGATTTTTATGTGAAATCGGAAAGTCATGTTAGGGTACCTGTCGATCTGGTTTCGGGAGAGCTTTGTGAAGAAGGCTATTTGGCCGACTGGTCAATCATTGATAGACATCCGGATTCTAAGATCAAATTCTCTAAAAAAGTAATTCCACAATATCGGGAATGCGTTGATTTTGTTCGTGATTTGCATACACGAATGCCCATGGTGAAGTGCATCGGGTGGGATATTGTTGTGAACACCAATGAACGGCCTACCCTGATCGAATGGAACGGATACGGTAATGATATCAATTTTTCAGAAGCAACGCAAGGGCCTTGTTTTGCAAATCTCGGATGGAAGAATGATCGTACCCCTAAAGTCTTGGGTCGGCATCGAAGATGGTTCAGTCCATAAACCTAAGGTTGTGTTACCAAAAATTGAGGCGTTGGATCGCTTTTTCCATCAATAATGGTTATGCGCCTATCTTTTTTCAACTCAACCATTCGAAGGTTTAAAGAAGTGTCCAAATCAATCTTATTATTAACGAGAAGCCCAGTGTTCATAGAACCTAGACTCCCTTTAACCATGGAGTTAAGTACAAAACCTTTGCTAGGAAACCCGGAAAATAAAGGCACACGATCAAGAAATTGGCAACCTTCGATGTAAGCGTGCCCCAATCGGAAAACACTTTTCGTAGCATTATTGATAAACCGGCAATTGTAAAAGCTCGAGGACCTTTCTTTCCCGACGATATATTCCCCCACATTGTTCTCAAAATCACAATTCGCAAATATAGGGTTTATCTGTCGCTGCATATTGACCGATAAATTGTTTTGGTCGAACCTACAATCGATCCATGCATTCAGATTATTGGGTCTAAGTGAAACCATACTGAAACCAATCGTACATCTTATTATTTGGCAATTGTAAAAAACATTCTTGTCCATGTACATCATGGTGCTGGTCTCGCCCTTGTTTACATCAAAACCGGGAGTTGGTTCTTGATACATGCCTATTTCACAGTCTACAAAGCTTACATTATCAAAAAAATTATTGTCGACACCATAAAATTTATCGAAGTGAATCCCGTTTTTCTGATTCCTAAAAATTAGGTTTTTAAAGGTACAGGAACTTAATTGAAAGTGATTGTTCTTTTTGCCTCTTGGGTTCACGTACAACCCCTTTTCACCCCCAAACAGGGTTAGGTGCGCCAAGTAGTATTTCGAGCTGGTCTTGCGTTTTTCGGAAACGTCGTCATTTCCTACTATTAGCGGAAAATCATCACTAGTCCCGACAATGGCAGTTTTACCGGAGCCCTTACCTATAATGCCCTGGCCATTTTTTATAAAAACAGGCTTGGAAATATAGTAGATCCCCTCCTCTAGTTCGGCGATGCCGTGTCGATCAATTAGTTTTTGAATTTCCGAGGATTGATCAGGCTTTGAGTACCTTGAAGCTCTCATATTAGCATCCACAGGTTCTGGTAAATTATGGAATTGGGGTCTGGCCCAAGGGATTACATTTTTTTTAATCAAAATTTGTTCCACCTTATTACTAGTGTCCTTTGCCAGTTTGCTTTGAACTTTCTTGTCATCTAAATAAACCTCATTGTCGTTAAAAAAGGCCTTTAAATTAAACGTAGAATCATTGTATTCAAACTCATAATTTTCATGTTGGCCAGAGAGCATTACCATATTCGTCCCCTTTCTGACAATGTCATCCGTTGATTTTGAGTAAATATTCTTCCCTAACATGAAAAGACTTTGGGCTTCAATATCGAATACGGGTGTCCTGTTCTTCGAAAAATTTACGCCTGAAAAACTTCCAAGATTCAAACTTCCCATCCCTCTCATGTACAACAGAGGTTTTGACCCCCTATTTTGGAAGTTCCAGGATTCTGCATCCATCCCCACTATCGTCAGTGACTCAAGGTTAGAAAAATGAGTGGCATTACCCCTAGGAATTAGATAATTTCGCCAAAGTATAACGTTACCATAGCTCGGTGTTCTTGAATTGCCCTTCATTACGGTCTGAGGCGATGTGGAATGGCTCCAGAGTTTAATAAACTTGTTATTCCTAAAATAGCCGGACAAACTACAATCAAAGCTTACCATACATTTATCCATGTTGACAAAAGTATTGTCTTCAATAGAGCAATTCGTACAATTCAAATTGGTAAACTGAAGGCTCTTGAAAAGATTGTTCTTAATGGGGGCGCCCGGCTCAAAAACCAAATCTTTTGAATCGATATTATGAATACTTACGTCTGTACTCCCAGCCTGTATATGTATATTGTTGTTAAATTTGGTAATCCTGGGATGGCCGAAAAGGCGCTGACCGGTTTTCAAGGTGATTTCTGCACCTTGATAAGTTCCTTTTTCAAGCCGCACCGAACCATAGGTGTCTAAAGCCTCTTGCAATTCATCGGCCCGGGAAAGAGGTAAAAAATACGCTTCAAAATATTGATCTTCTTCTGGTAGGTTACCAGTGTTACCAGCATCGATAAAGACTTTTTCATGGCTTTTGGTTTTTGAAAAGAGTTCTTGATCATACGGCTGTAGCAGCATAATGGATATTGCTAAAATAAAGAGCAAGAATACATTTTTCATTTTGTAGCATTTATGAGTGATTTACTCAATCTTCCCGATACACCCCTAAAATTGATATTTTCGAAGAGGCGAAGGTAATTTTTCATATGTTATTTATATCAGACAATTCCTATAGCCTCTTGTAACGTCAAAATTGACCCTAATATAATACCTAAGTATCTAAAGCTTTTACCAGTATTCCGGTACATATATAATGGCCCGAGTGGCGTGAGTATTTTTTTGCTTCTATATTGAAGATTAAAAAGCCAAAATCTTAATATTGAAATATAGGCATGGGTATAAAATACACCTGTAAATCTAAGATAAGATTATGTGCTCTAACATCATTTGACTATTACCATATTTTAGAAAGTTTTTAATGTACCTAAAGGGTCGGAAACTCCGTACTATATTTAGCTGTGAATTAAAGAACCCTTCGGCCAAAATACGAGCTAGTAGGCCTTTTGTTCCCCTCGAACGGCATTAATGACCGTTTTAAAAATAATCTTTATATCAAGCCAGATGGACCATTTTTCGACATAAAATATATCCAATTTTGTTCTATTCAAAATATCGGCCTTTTTCTCAATTTCTCCTCGATAACCTTTGATTTGTGCAAGCCCGGTAATGCCTGGCTTCACAAAATGCCTTACCAAGTATTTGTCAATGGAGACCTCATAATCGGAAGTATGTAGCTCCATATGTGGTCTCGGGCCGACAACACTCATATCGCCAAGGAAGACATTAAAAAATTGAGGCAGTTCATCTATACTGGTTTTACGCATGAATTTACCAATACGGGTAATGCGGCTATCGTTTTTAGTAGCCATTTTTGAATTGGCCTCGGTAGAAGGTTTCATTGACCTGAATTTATAACACCAAAACACCTTACGTTTTAATCCGTGGCGTTTTTGTTTGAAATACAAGGGCCCGGGAGATTCGCTTTTAATTAAAAAGAAGAGAATAGGAATTAGCCAAGACATAACTGTAATTATTACAAAAAGTGAAAAGAGAATGTCAAAACTTCTTTTTGTCAGCCTTGCATATTCCGTATCAAGGGGAACTTCGCGAATATTGAGCACTGGTACCGAATCATAAAGTTCAATGCTCATGGCACGGGAATATATCTCTTTATTATCTGGAATAACCTTAACACGAACGAGATTATTATCGGCAAAATCAATAAGGTTCCTTAATTCTTCATTATTAAATTTTGAGGCCACACAATATATCTCATCGACATAGTTGTTCAATATGAATCCGAAGCAATCGGATACCTGACCTAAATAGGTGGGACTTTTTGAAGGGTTATTGTCAAAATAGCCTAGGTAACGGTATCCTAAATCAGGTGCATCGAAAACCTTCCTGATCTTTTTTAAGTTCTTATCCCTTCCTATAACTACGATATTCGCAAAATTACCTCCAAGCTTTCTATAATTGCTCCTTATCCAATAGAATATGACGCGATACCAAAATAGGGCAAGACAGATCAAGAAATAAACGAAAAACTGGTATTGAAGAGATTCATAAATCTTACCCGTTACACCGAATAAAGCAAAATAGGACAGGCCATATATCACGTATAAACGAAATAGTAAGGGCAGGTTCGTCGTAAATCGCTCCTTGCGTTTCGTAGGGTAATAATCTAAACCATAGGTGATTAGTAACCAAGATAGATTATAGTGTAAGATATGAAAGACATTCAGATAGGTGTTTGGGGTAAGCACATATAGAATTGTATTGATGATGCCCAAATGGATCAATACGGATATAGGAATAATCCAATCAGAATTTTTATGAAATCTTAACATTGAGCTTAATGTAAAATTGGGATTCCGAAAAGCATATATATCAATATGCGAAACTAGAAATTAGATTTGAACCGTTTTGAAAATTAAGCATATAAGCTATAATTCATTTCTATCGAGTCCATCTCTTTAACGCTTCGGCTATCAGCGTACAAGTTTTCATAATTGGTACCTCCTACCGGTTCAAATATATCTATAAGTCCCTCATTCGACAAGGGAAAATGGGAAATTCAAAATGGGATTACACTATATAAATAATTTTAGTGCTTTTGTTGATATATCCCTGTTTTTAGCACGTTTTTATTGACTTATTTAGCTTCGATTTTTTATAAGTATTGTGCTAGAGACATGGTTGTCTCTCTTAAAAATTTGACCGTATACTTAGGCTATTCTAAACAATGGAACGAGCGATATAAATTGGATTCGTCTCCACTTCGTGGGCAGGTTTAAGCTTGAGAAATGACTAAATTTTTGTGCTAATTGCACTCGATGTCTTTGACGGGTATAGCGAGGCAACTACGGTGCACGAATTGAAAATCAGAACCGACTCTGCCACAGCCCCTTCACAAAAGGGGATAACCGCTGCCGCGCAACAAGTAGTATTCCGTCAATAAATTTATGGTTTCCGATTGAGAAGATGTTTGTTTCCGAGGGAACAGCGTTTTCGAAAAGTTTGGGCATACCAATAGTTTTGCCAGGTGACAAAATCGGCATTGACGGCGTGAGCTAAAAAAGCTAAGGGCTGCTTTCATCCACTAAGGCAGGAATCGCCTGGATTTAGTTCCATAATCCCTCTGCGAATTTGATTTATAAAAAGGCTTCTAATTTCTTCCATACTCTAAATACTTTTTGGAGCAAAGTATAACGGAGATTAAAAGTGGGTCTAAAAATAAATGATTCCCCAATTACTTCAATCGTGAGTCCATTTATATGTGGATCTGAGACCATCAAAAGCAACGTTCACAAGAACTAGGTGAAGACCCTACGGGAGTAAGTAGGGTGGTTGGCATAGAAAGTAATAGCCCCATCCATAAAGACAGGGCCGAACATTTTTTTATCCTTTTTATCCGACCAAAGGCGGTTTGTCGGAAATAAAAGGCTGGTTGTAATAACGCCTTCCGGTAGCCTTATACATGGCATTTGCCAATGCTCCTGAAATCGGTGGCAAAGAAGGTTCTCCTAGTCCGGTGGGATCGATTTCATTATCTACAAAAAATGTTTCGATTTCCATAGGAGCTTCCATATTACGGATCAGACGATACTTGTCAAAATTGCTTTGATCGGGTTTACCATCCTCAAAAGTTAAAGCACTATATGTGGCATGACCGACGCCATCTACAATACCACCTTCCACTTGATTTCTCGCACTTAAAGGATTAATTACGATTCCGCAATCTACAGCGCACCACACCTTATCGATATTCGGAGTATCACCTTCCATAGTCAGGTCCATTACCTGTGCCACGTATGAATTATGGCAAAAATAGGCCGAAACCCCTCGTGACTTGCCTTTATTTGCATCGCTGTTCCAATTTGCTTTTTCTTTGACCAACTTTAGCACTCCGGCATAACGTTCTGGTTCATAATCATTTTTCTCGGGGTCGCCCACGGGATTTTTAATGGCCCTGTCAAAAAGTTCCAACCGAAATTCGATAGGGTCTTTTCCAGCTGCCTCTGCTACCTCATCCATAAACGCTTGTTCCGCACCTGCGATAAAATTAGATCGAGGAGCCCGCCAAGCTCCGGTGGTTATATTGGTTTCCAAGCTATGTTTCTCGGCAAGGTAATTATCTACCGCCCCGGCCGGGAAACGGTTCTCAAATACGAGGTCATCATTGGTTCCGACCCCTCTAACGTGCCAGGCTATCAAGTTCCCTTTATCATCGAGTCCGGCTTTGTAGCGCACTTTGTACGAAGGTCTATATGTGCCCTGCGTCATATCATCTTCACGGGTGTATACTAGTTTGATCGGGGCTCCAATCTTTTGTGATATGACTGCGGCCTCGACACCGAACGGACCATAAAGTCTTCTGCCGAAACCACCGCCCATACGGGTCATCATTACATCGATTTTTTCGGCAGGCATTCCCAAAACGGAAACTAATGTCTTTTCTAAAAATTCAGGAGTCTGTATTGGCCCTAGCAGTTCGGCTTTTTCTGGGGTTACATGAGCGAAAAAGTTCATAGGCTCCATCGTATTGTGAGCCAAATAAGGCGCCGTATAGACACTTTCTACAACCTTGGCGGCATTTTTGAAAGCCTTATCGACATCCCCATCTTTTCTGGCGGGTTCATCCGGTGCTTTATTGAGCAATTCCGTAAGTGCCTCATCATGGTATTTGCTGCTTTCGAGTCTGGAGACCTGTTCCCATTCCACTTTAAGGGCTTTTTTGGCCTGCATACATTCCCAAGTGCTGTTGCCTACAATAGCTACCAATTCGGCAATTCCACCCCCATCGGACCATTGTTTTTCTGCATCTTCCGGGTATACCACTACAGGAAATATATCTTTAATACCAGCCATGGATTTTGCAGAAGATGCATCCATAGATTTATATTTCATTCCAAAAGCGGGAGGATGCACAATCATTGCAATCAACATGCCCTCACGTTGCGTATCGATACCAAAAAGTGGCTTTCCCGTAACAATCTTAGCCCCATCGACATTCATTCGGTCGGTACCGATAATCTTAAAGTCCTTAGGCTCCTTCAATTCGATTTCTTCAGGCACCTCAATATTGTCAGGTGTTTCGTTTGGCATATCTACTTTTGCGGCCGCTGAAGCCATCTCGCCGTATCCGGCCGACTTGCCGCTACTTTTATGATGTAGCATACCGCCTTCAGTGGTAATTTCATCAACGGGCACATTCCATGCCTTGGCCGCTGCATCCTTCAGCATTTTCCGAGCCGTAGCTCCTGCCATGCGTAACCCTTCCCATCCCGCGCGAATCGATTGACTACCCCCTGCCAATTGGCGAGTAAAAACATCGGTGTTTAAGGGCGCTTGTTCAACGATTACGTTTTTCCAATCTACGTCTAATTCCTCAGCAACGATCATGGGCATCGCAGTCTTCACATTCTGGCCAATCTCGGGGTTTGGTGACATAATAGTTACCACACCGTTCTCCCCTATCTTCAGAAAACCGTTGATTTCAAACCATTCTTTGGGCATTTCAAGTGTCGAGGCCATAGCCTTTTCGGCAACTGTGTCCTTACAACTGGCCAACCAACTGAATCCTAGCACTAGGCCTCCGCTGGCAAGACTTGAGTTTTTTATAAAGGCACGACGCCCAAGTTTTGTTTTTACAAGTGTCATCGTTTATATGTTTTTTTCAAGGTTAAATGTTCGTTCCAAAAAAGTAGTATGCTATGAAGATGTACCGGATGCCGATTTCACGGCCTTTCTGATTCTTAGATACGTACCACAACGACAAATATTGCCGTTCATGGCCGATTCAATTTCCGCATCGGAGGGAGCGGGGTTCTTCTTCAGCAAGGCTGCCGCCGACATAATCTGTCCGGCCTGACAGTAGCCACATTGTGGCACATCTTCTTCCAGCCATGCTTTTTGAACAGGGTGGTCGCCATTTTCCGAAAGGCCCTCGATAGTGGTCACTTCTTGATTCCCAACCGAAGAAACCGGTGTGACACAAGAACGAATGGCCGTATCGTCTAAATGTACGGTACAAGCTCCGCATTGTGCGATTCCGCAACCATATTTAGTGCCTACCAGTTTAAGATGATCTCGAAGTACCCAAAGTAGGGGGGTTGATGGATCTACATCTACTTCTTGTGTTTTTCCATTGATGTTTAATGTATATGCAGCCATAATAATATTTGATTAGCCCTTTGAAGTTATTGATTTTTAAACGAATACAAGGTATAATAACTAAAAAATTTAGAAAAAATTAACCTTATTTGAAATCTACTCAAATAAAAGATTTACCCCGTCATAGTTTTTTAAACGGTTCTAATCTTGAAAATAACAAAATTTCTGTTACTAAACCCACTTGTTGGCTGCTGAGGCCCACTTCAGTGTTCTGGGTTTCTTTTAGAGAAGAAAAAAGCCCGCAACGATTTTGCAGGCTTTGATTCAGTGGTCCCACCTGGGCTCGAACCAGGGACCACCTGATTATGAGTCAGGTGCTCTAACCAACTGAGCTATAGGACCGAAAATGAGCGCAAATTTAACCATTACGCCTAACTACGCAAAATATTGCCCATCATTTGTTCTAAAATCTATTCAACCTCCGCCTGAGGGATGTCTTGACACAACTCTACCAACACCCCGTTTACGCCCTTGGGATGTAAAAAAACAACCCATTTGTTGTCGGCACCCCGCATGGGCTTTTCGTTCAAAACCACAAATCCTTCCGAGCTCAACCGCTTCACTTCGGCAATGATATCCTTCACCGAAAAGGCGATATGGTGAATCCCTTCCCCTCGTTGCGCTATAAATTTGGCGATAGGACTCTCTGCTACCAAAGCTTCCAAAAGTTCGATTTTTTGATTCCCCACCTTAAAGAACGAGGTCCGCACACCTTCCGAGGCTACCTCTTCAATTTTGTAATGCGCCGTGCCTAAAAGTCTCTGAAAAAGCAGGTTCGAAGTTTCTAAATCTTTCACCGCAATACCTATGTGTTCAATTTTGTCCACGATTTTTTTTTTGAGCCCGATAAGATTGTATCTTCTAAATTACACTTAATTCTCCGTATTTTTGCCTCATGGAAACACAACGACAAAAAAAAATAGCAGGGATCATTCAAGAAGATGTCGTCGATATACTTCAAAGGGCCGCCATTGACGGAGGGTTGAAAGGCACCTTGATTTCCGTAACCAAAGTCTCGGTAACCTCGGACCTTTCTATTGCCAAGGTCTATATAAGTATTTTTCCCAATAAAAATACGGAAGAACTTATGAAGGGAATAAAGTCGAATCAGCCCTTAATCAAGCACGAACTTGCCCAACGTACTAGAAACCAACTACGAAGGGTGCCTGAGTTGTTATTCTTTTTAGACGATTCCCTCGACTATATCGAGAACATAGAAAAATCTTTAAAGGGAGAAGAAAACCCTATAGAAAATAGGGACCTTCTCGATAAGAGAAAAAAGCTATAGCCGATTGAACTTTCCCCTCTACATCGCCAAACGTTATATACGATCGAAAAGCAGTCAGAACGCGGTGAACGTTATCAACATGATTACCTTTATGGTCATCGTAATTGGCTCGGCCGCCCTTTTTGTTGTGCTTTCGGGCTTTTCCGGACTAAAATCTTTCAGCCTTTCGTTTAGTACTACCTTCGATCCCGACCTTAAGGCCCTTCCCGCTACGGGTAAATTCTTTTCATTCTCCAATGAACAAGAGGTTCGGCTCAAACAACTTCAGGGGCTAACCCATTATAGCAAGGAACTGGAAGAAAAAGTATACCTGAAACATCAAGGCAAAAGTCACATTGCCTTTATAAAGGGAGTCGATTCAAACTACAATCAAGTAACCGGTGTAGACAGTACCCTTTTATATGGCTCTTGGGAAATTAATGAACAGCAAGGTGTAGCAGGAATCGGTATTGCCAATATGCTGGGCCTAACCATTAATCAATTCCAAAACCCGTTGGTTGTACTAGCACTAAAACCCGGTAAAGGGGCATTGACCCCAAAAGCCTTAAAAACGAAACCGCTTATTATTAGTGGAGTCTATGCCATTGAAGAAAATTTGGACAAAAAATATGTCTTTGCCGCTTTGCCGGTCGTGCAAGAGCTCCTGGAAAAAGATAGTGCAGAGGTTTCGGGCCTCAATTTTAGATTAGACCCCAACTACGATTTTGACGCCCTCCGGTCAAAGATCAAATCGGTTTTGGGAGACGGAGTAATTCTGAAAGACCGTCAAGAGCTTAACAGTACCTTGCACCGAATGCTCAATACAGAAAACTTGGCCACCTACCTCATCTTTACTTTGGTGTTGATCATAGCCCTCTTTAACGTGGTCGGGGCCATTATCATGATGATTTTAGACAAACAACAGAATTTAAAAACCTTGTTCAGCTTGGGTGCAACCGTTAGAAAGCTCAGACGTATCTATTTCGTTCAAGGCATACTGGTTACCGCTGCTGGCGGTTTGATCGGAGTTGGCTTGGCCTCATTGCTCATATGGTCACAGTTATTTTTCGGATGGCTAAAAATAACTCCCTCCTTGCCCTATCCTGTAGAATATCAATTGGCCAATGTGGCCCTTGTTCTTGGTACGATTATAGTTCTCGGGGTCATAGCCTCTAACATAGCCAGTAGCCGTATTACCAAAAAATTAATCACTCACTAAGGCCAACAGGAAAAAAGAATTTTTTAGGGGGCACAGCGTTCAGCAGGGCTAACCTACGAACTGATAATCCCCGAATTTCTCCAACACTTCATCAAAAGCGGCAAAAACGTCTTCGGCGGCATCGCTAGTAACCATTTTCATACGGTATTCCTTAAAGTTCGGAATCCCCTTAAAATAATTGGTATAATGTCTTCGGGTCTCGAAAACTCCTAATTTTTCTCCTTTCCAATCGATAGCCATCTGTAAATGCCTTCTAGCAGCCTCGACACGATCCGGCATCGATGGAGGGGCCAAATTTGTACCTGTTCTAAAAAAATATTTAACCTCGTTAAAAAACCAGGGGTTTCCGATACTTGCCCTACCGATCATCGCCCCGTCCAACCCATAATCGTCTCGCATTCTTTTGGCAGCCTCGGGCGAATCGACATCGCCATTACCAAAGACAGGAATGTGCATTCGTTGATTGTTTTTGACCTCGGCAATCGGCCGCCAATCAGCCACACCCTTATACATCTGTGCCCGCGTACGACCATGAATGGCAATTGCGCTACAGCCTACATCTTGAAGACGCTCGGCGACTTCTACTATTTTGATGGAATCATCGTCCCAACCCAACCTCGTCTTCACCGTAATGGGCAGTTTTGTACGTTTGACCATGGCCTTTGTCAAAGAAACCATAAGGTCAATATCCTTTAAAATTCCCGCTCCTGCACCTTTACTGACGACCTTTTTTACAGGACACCCAAAATTGATGTCAATGATATCTGGAGCCGATTTTTCGACAATTTCCACCGATTGCAACATGGAATCCAGATTGGCGCCAAAAATCTGTATCCCTACCGGGCGTTCCTTTTCATAGATATCGAGCTTCATGACGCTTTTGGCAGCATCCCTAATTAGACCCTCGGAAGAAATAAATTCGGTATATACCACATCAGCACCCTGTTCTTTACAAAGGGCGCGAAAGGGCGGATCGCTGACGTCTTCCATAGGAGCCAGCAACAAAGGAAAATCCGGCAATTGAATGTCACCAATTTTAGGCATGTCGCTCTCTATTAAGGACTGCAAATTTACATAAATTTAAATGACCCAAAAGGTCTAAAATGCAACCACGGCCTTAACTCTTTTTCCACGTCGTTCTACCACTACGGTAGTAGAATCGCCTTCTTCAAAACTTGAAAGAGCTCGCATATAGCTCATCATATCAACAATTGTACTATCACCCAACTGTACCACAATATCACCTTTTAACAGTCCTGCTTTAGCTCCCGGCTTTCCTTGGGTCACACCGTCGATACGCATGCCCTTCCCTTCGAAAAGATAATCTGGCATGACCCCAAGAGCAACTTTGAAACTTGGCACGTTTTCGCTCTCGTTCTTGGTGGACTGAAAAACCAATTTTTCGTCCGTGTCAAGTGCTGCGACAATGTTGAAGATAAATTCCTCTATCATTTTCATCCCCTTATAATTCAATTTATCAAAATCATCCGAGGGTTTATGATAGTCTTCATGCTGACCGGTAAAAAAATGTAGTGCCGGAATATGGTTTAAGTAAAAGGAAGTGTGGTCGCTGGGCCCCACACCAGACTCGTTTAAGACTAAGTTGAAGTTGGAATTGGATGTTTGCAAAACCTTTGGCCAAATAGGCGCCGTACCCGTTCCACTAATAGACAGTGTTCTGTTTTTTCTAAGGCGGCCCACCATATCCAGGTTGAGCATGTAATTTACCTTTCGCATGTCGATCGTCGGATTTTTAGTAAAGTAATTACTGCCCAAAAGGCCCATCTCCTCCCCTGAAAAAGCAATGAAAACATAGTTACTTCCGGTAAGTGTATCCCTTAAACTTCTTGCTAGTTGCAGTAACACGCCAACTCCACTTGCATTATCGTCTGCCCCGTTATGAACGGCCTCTCCTTCGCCATATAACGATCCTTCGCCACCCATGCCCAAATGGTCGTAATGTGCGCCGATTACCACCGTTTTGCCAGCCTTATTGTCTACAAGACCGATGACATTAATACCCGTAATCGTACTGTCTCCATCAGCAAATCGTATCTGCTCATGCGGGTCCATTTTGGGTTTAAAGGTAAACGTTTGAAAATAAGTGTCACGGTCACCTTTAGGCCGAAGACCGATACCTTCCATTCTTTCTTTTAGGTATTCGGCGGCCTTCCGTTCGAAGGGAGTTCCTGTTTTTCGTCCTTGCATACTATCACTGGCTAAAAACGCAATGTCTTCGGCTAATGAAACTCTTATAGTTTCTTCGGTCTTACAAGAAAGCATTCCTGTAAAGATTACAGATAGAAAAAGGAGTTTACTCAAGGCCGCCTTTATTTCATTAAGAATGTGCATCATTTTGTGGTGGTTTATGACTCAAGAGCTCTTGTTCATTTTCTGGCATATCTCCCCAGGGGCCTAGAAAAAAACTCGATCCGAAATGGCAAAATGGTTAGATTATTTGAAAAGATCTTGGCAATATACACCTATATACATGTTCTCAAGCTTACAAGCGGTCGCGCTCGTCAACTTGTTTCGATTTCTGATTGTCATGGATTCTTACATTGCCGAACTTATATCGGAAACCCAACATAAACAAGCGATTCTCAGCCCTTCTCAACGATGTGCTGTTTTGATCGAGGTATTTTCGGGTACTTAATTGATTGCCCTGATTAAAAATATCATCTAACCCTATTGAGATACTCGCGTTGTTGTTCCACAACGTTTTTCGAAATAATACGCTCAAAGCCCCAAAGCCATCATAGGTTGAATTGGCACCGACTTGGGGGCCAAAGTACATAAAAGATAAATCGGCTGTCAATGACCTGTCATTCAAAAAAGTAAATCCGTTGGTAGTTTTAATAAACCAGCTGAATAGATTATTTTCAACCGTCTGATCGGTACCTAAATTTTTGAACCTATTTGTTTCTTCCGCCAAACTTGCTAAAAGATAACAGTTCCAAAAGCTAGTGAAATCTTTGTTCAACATCAAATCGATCCCGTATGAAACGGCACTTTCCATATTCGAATGGATAAAGCGTAATAACTTGGTTTCGTTATTCTGAAATACCAGTTCTTGCAAACCATCTACCTCGTTCCGGTAAAATAACTCTACGGTATAATTGCTATTAAGGGTATAACCGGCCGCAACATAGTGTCTTGTCGCCGGTACAAGATTGGGGTCTCCCTCAATAGTAGAAAAGTTGTTTTGAAAAACCTGAAAGGGATTTATTGACTCATACTTTGGCCTGTTGATTCTTCTATAATAGTAAAGATTGAAGTCGTGCTTGTCGTTTGGTGAATACTGCACCGAAAAAGATGGGAACAACTTAAAATAATCATTTTCGTTATTTTGATCACCTGCCGACCAACGGCCGATAGTGTGGGTATATTCGGTCCTTAGACCCATATCTAATTTCCAAAGGTCCCATTTAGCCTTGAAGGAAGCATAGGCGGCAAATATCGATTCGTCATAGTTGAATTTTCCAGCGGTCGTAGGTTCTATTCCTGGTTGTTCACGATTAAAACCTTCTTGAACTATAATGCTTTTTGATCGACTACTGGCATAGCGCAACCCGGTTTCAACAGTTGAGGTCTCGTTTAGCGGTGAGGAAAAATCAGATTGTAGGCTAAAGAGATTAATAAACTGTTCCGAATCAGTAGTAAAATCATTTTCTGCGGCAATATTTCCGTTTAAATCGAAAAAATCGGTCTCCAGATTTTGACCGTTGGAATAATCAAAAAACGTATAATGGGCGTTTAAGGAAAGTTCTGCCCCCTTTTCATTCAACTTCCGTTCATAATCAATATAGTATGAGGTGTTCAAGCGTCTTTCTTGCGATTTGTTCAACGTGTTGAAATCCGGTATGGAAGCGTCTCCTGAAATATCCGTCTCAGTATCATAGTCCCTTTTTACCGAAGGCTGCCAAATGGTAATGGTGGAAAGGCTCAATCGATTCCTGTCATCCAGATCATAATCAAAAAAAGCCGAAATATTATGGCGTTTCCGTTGTCTCAGGTAGTCTTGTTCCGCAACCCATTTCGACATTGTTCCGTCTGAATTAAAAAAATTTGTAATATCGGTATATCTCGTTATTTCACGGTTATGGCTAAAATTATAATTGACGGACAATCCAGTGTTTTTCCCCTTAAAATAATGATCGGTACCGAGCATGTGCTTAGGTAATACCCCCTGGGTATACTTATTATAAATGGCACCGTTATAACCCGCTATAAGATTCCTTTTCATTTTAATATTGATCAACACCCCTTGTTCGGCACTATATTTGGCAGGTGGGTTAGTAATGATTTCTATCGCCTGTACATCACTAGCCGAAGTGCCGGATAGGAGGTTTAGAATGTCGTCTTTTGGAAGGTTTACAATTTTATCGTTGATCAATATTCCAACGGCATCACTTCCTCTTACGGTAAGTTTGTTGTTGATGATAATTACACTTGGTGTTCGCTTTAGAACGTCCCAAATATCGCCATCCGCCATAGCGGTATTTTCAATATTGAAGACCAAGCGATCGACCTTTCTTTCCAACCTTGGCTTTTGTGAGACGACTATCACTTCCTCGAGAGCCTGGGCACTATCATCTAGCTGGATCATACCAAGGTTTACATTTTGAGTTACGATAACCGAAATCAAGTCGGATCTATTTTCAATGTAACTGGCCCTTAAGAAGTAGTTGCCCTTTACAACACTCATAATCTTGAAATATCCCATTTCATCGGTCGACGCACCACCGATGGGCACCGTGTCACGAGCGGTAAGAAGTTCTACATTCGCAAAGGAAATAGGCGATTCGGACATATCTTTAACAATTCCGCTGATACTATAATCTTGGGAATGTAGAAGACACGCACAACACAAATAAATAAGAAAGGGGCCTACAAAATGTCTCAATAATGCTAATGGTTGAACTTCAAATCTAATCAAATAAGTAAAATCTTACAAGTCTTGATTGCCACTAAGTTATTTGTATCCTAGAACGCCCCAAAAATAATGTATCTTTGCGCACTAATTTGCTCTGAATATCGATAATGAAAAACATTCGAAACTTTTGTATCATTGCACATATCGACCATGGTAAGAGTACCTTGGCAGACCGTCTTCTTGATTTTACAGGGTCGGTTACCGCCCGTGAAAAAAAAGAACAACTTCTCGACAGTATGGATCTTGAGCGGGAACGAGGCATCACCATAAAAAGCCATGCGATACAAATGGACTATATCTATCAAGGAGAGCCTTTTGTTCTCAACTTAATAGACACCCCTGGCCATGTCGATTTTTCCTATGAAGTATCTCGTTCCATTGCCGCTTGTGAAGGTGCCCTTTTAGTAGTTGACGCCGCCCAAAGTATTCAAGCCCAGACCATTTCTAATCTGTATCTAGCATTAGAGAACGACCTTGAGATTATTCCGGTACTTAACAAAGTCGACCTGCCCAGCGCAAACCCGGAGGAAGTCACCGATGATATTGTAGATCTCTTAGGGTGTAAGCCAGAAGAAGTGATCCCTGCAAGTGCAAAAACAGGTATTGGCATCGAGGCTATACTTTCTGCCATTATCGAACGCATTCCAGCCCCTAAAGGTAATCTTGACGAGGCTCTTCAGGCTTTGGTTTTCGATTCAGTATATAACCCTTTCCGCGGTGTTGAGACTTATTTTAGGGTCATCAACGGAGAAATTAAAAAAGGGCAGAAAATAAAGTTTGTAGCCACCGATAAAAGCTACTTCGCCGACGAAGTGGGCACGCTAAAATTGACTCAACATCCGAAGCAAACCATCAAGGCCGGAGATGTAGGCTATTTGATTACCGGCATCAAGGATGCTCGAGAGGTCAAGGTAGGCGATACCATTACCGATGCCGCAAACCCCACCAAGAATGCCATTGCAGGCTTTGAAGACGTCAAGCCCATGGTCTTTGCCGGCATCTATCCTGTTGATACAGAGGATTTTGAAGAACTCCGCTCCTCAATGGAAAAATTACAGCTAAACGATGCATCTTTGGTTTTTACGCCCGAGAGTAGTGCCGCCCTTGGTTTCGGATTCCGCTGTGGATTTTTGGGGATGTTACACATGGAAATCATACAGGAAAGGCTTGAAAGGGAGTTTGACATGACCGTCATTACTACGGTTCCGAACGTTAGCTATTTCGCCTTTACTACCAAAGAACCTGAAGTGCCCGTAATCGTAAATAATCCCTCAGACCTGCCGGACCCCTCAACACTAGACCATGTAGAAGAGCCCTATATAAAGGCCACTATAATTACGAAGGCAGATTTTGTGGGAAATATCATGTCGCTCTGTATCGATAAAAGAGGCATAATTACAAACCAGACCTATTTGACCACTGAACGGGTAGAGCTCACCTTTGATATGCCCTTGGCGGAAATCGTTTTTGATTTTTACGATCGTCTTAAGACGGTCTCCAAAGGCTATGCATCATTCGATTACTCGCCCATAGGCATGCGCACATCGAAACTGGTCAGGGTGGATATTCTACTAAATGCACAGCCAGTTGACGCACTCTCGGCTTTGGTTCATTTTGACAATGCCTATAATATCGGTAAAAAAATGTGTGAAAAACTAAAAGAACTTATTCCAAGACAACAGTTCGACATTCCGATACAGGCGGCAATTGGTGCAAAAATTATTTCTAGGGAGACCATTAAGGCCCTTCGAAAAGATGTTACCGCAAAGTGTTATGGAGGCGATATTTCCCGAAAACGTAAGCTACTGGAAAAACAGAAAAAAGGGAAAAAACGTATGCGTCAGGTAGGCAATGTCGAGATTCCCCAACAAGCCTTTATGGCCGTGCTTAAATTAAACGATTGAGTCTCGAATCGTACAAGGAATTTAAATTCTTGTAAATTTCCTTTAATTTTAAGGGATATGGACTTCGGTATTTGCTGATCGTAGTCAAAGAAGTGGGTTCTTATAGTATTTCGAATGCAATCTAGGCTGTTTTTCTGCTTTTTCTGGATTTCTTTCTTCCCGTTTTCTCAGGAAGCGGAATTCCGATCGGATAGCTTGTTTCCTGAAAAAATTTTTTTGCAATTATCATCCCATGTTTGGGCAACCGATCAAACGTTATGGTTTAATGCTGTCGTAGTAAATGGAAGAGATCACCGTCCTACGGAGGGTAGCGGACTGCTCTACGTTGATTTGATTGATCCCAACGGAAACATCGTGGCGCACAAACTGGTAAGGCTATCGCAGGGAACCGGATACGGAAGTTTTGATTCCTATGACGACCAAACTGTAGGTCGACATTTAATTCGGGCCTACACCCAATGGAACGGCAATTTCGGGGAAGGCTTTATGTTCAAGACTTACGTCGAAAGAGTTTCATCCAACCCTGAAATAGGAAAAAGTCTGATAGATTCATTATTGGTTACGGAAAAACCATCCGGGAAAGTAGTATTGTCGGGAACACTCGAAAAGAGGGGTTTCGATGAAGTGCTCGATGCCAAGATTCCGCTCTTTTTGCATTGGAAAGATGGGCAAGATTCCCTGCTATTAAAGCATAAAAACAAAAAGGCCTCCCGTTTCCAATATGAAATCCCTTCTAAAATCAATTGGGTTACTTTGTCAAATGGAGTGCGTTCCGAAACGGTCGTGTTGAACCCGAACGCATTGGACCTTCAATTCTTTCCTGAAAGTGGCAAACTGGTTCATGGGTTCAAGAATCAAATTGCCTTTAAAGCCGTCGGTATCGATGGAAAAGGGAAAATCGTGGAAGGAACTATTTTTGATAACGATAATAACCATATCGCCGATTTCAAGAGCAATAGCCTGGGAATGGGTTCGTTTACCCTTTACGCAGATAGCCTCAAAAGCTATCATGCAAGGGTAGACTTTCCCGCGGACCCATCAGGCGCAGATGTTTTCCCCCTTCCGGAAGTGGTGCGGACGGGTCATATATTGTCGGTATCGCGGAGCACTGAAAAGGTATGGGTACGAGTGGCCTCAAATACCCTTAAAGACAACATAGCCATCAAGGTGTCTTGTCGAGGCACGGACTATTTTCTAATAGAGGGCCCATTGCAAAATGGTTTTTTGACCAAAGATTTAAGGTCCGATCAATTGCCCATGGGCATACTTGTATTTACACTGCTCAATGAAAACGGGCAACCTCTGGCGGAAAGATTGTTCTTTAACGAAAACGATTCTGCGCGTCTAGAATTGGCATTAACCACGGACAAAGCGTCTTATGGTCGGCGTAAAGCAACTAATTTAAAAGTTCAGGTCAAGAATCTGTTGTCTAAAAAAGAAAAGGTAAAAGTGTTCGCCATGGCCATACATCAGGACCATTGGCCCAAAGATGAAGTGAATACCCTACAGTCCTATTTTCTAATGGATTCCGAGCTAAAAGGTAACGTTGAAAATCCGGGCTACTACTTCAACGCTCAAAATGAAAACCGATTAAAAGATATTGACGCGCTGTTGCTCACACAAGGTTGGCGCGATTATAAATATCCCATAGTAAGAAGCTCTAGCCAATACTATACTGCTCAAAAGGGACTCGAAATGAGCGGTTGGGTAAAATACCCAGACAAGAAGAAGAAAGATGGGCGTCTCATATCATTGGCAACTTTTGGAAAGAACCCTGCATTGTATCAGACGGCAATCGACAGCCTCGGACGATTTCGCTTTTTATTGAACAACAATTACGGGGCACCGATCAAAGCGTTACTCAGTATTGCCGAAAGTTCCGAAAAAAGCAAGATCGATATTTTTCTTGAAAGGCATCAAACCCCCAAGGTAGTTTATCAGAGAAAGCCAGTTGTAAAGAAGCCTGATAAGGTACTTAAAGCCATCATATATGCCCAAAAGGAGCGGGTTCGAATCGATGGAATTTTTGACTCCCTCTATGGTGTAACCCAACTAGACGAGGTTGTGGTCTCTGAGAATCGGTTGACACCAGAGAAAGCAAAGTTCTATAAACTATACGGTGATGCGGATGTAATCATTTCAGGAGAGGAGATTCGAGAAAAAGAAAAAGATTGGTCCTACGGCCTTTATAGCATTCTATTGTTCAACTATGGTGATCAAATTGAAATCGAAAGATTTCCTGATGGTTTTATGCTGGCGCATGTGCGGGCCGGATCTAGAGAAGCTACCCTTATAATGGTAGATGGTAAACTGATACCAAAGGAACAATACGAATTTGTACCTAGCATGTCACCCGATGTGGTAGAAAGTATTGAACTAATCAAATATGCGAAATTTTTTAAGCGTAGATATCTTACCGTATTTCCCGATGCCGATCTATTCGAAATACCTGACTTAGGCCATATCATTTCAATCCATACCAAAGGCAAAGTTGGTGTTCATGGTGCCAAAAGGGCCACACCTGGTACATTGACGACCTTCATAGAGCAATTATCACCTATAAAAGAATTTTATGCTCCTAAATACGACACTTCCGATACTGCAGATCGGAATAAACCCGATTTAAGGTCGTTAGTACACTGGACCCCTTTCTTCGACCTTGATGCTTCCAGAACCGCTACACTTCAATTTTATAATGGGGACGTACTCGGCGCATATGTAATTATTGTAGAAGCCATTTCTGAAAACGGCTTAATGGGCTATGCCGAAAAATCATATGAAGTTAGGGATGAAGCGTCCCAAGGTTTAAAAAGATAGGGACCTATTTATAGTACTTAAAACAGTCTTGTCTTTTTCCGCCAATAGGAATTCGAACAAGAAGTTTTTAACATTTTCCTACAATTAACATTCAGAAAACAATTTTTTTTCGGGTCCGCTGTTTTAAGAAAGTCTAAAAAATAGATTTCAGATACATGACAACTTACATAGCCCAGTTTACGGCAGAACACCGTTTACTTAAAACCATACAGAACTCCATTTTTATATGGCGGCAAGAGAGTGGGGAAATCGACACTACCCTGTTAGCAAATAAAATAAAGCGCGAATCGGCACTTCATTTCTACAATTTGATCGCGAAAGAAGGGGAGGAAATTGTCGGTGATGATATTTCAATACACATTTTTAAGGCCATGCCCTTTGCGGGCTAGGTCTATGGCAGATGGCCCGACTTTAGAGAGAAGAATAGGACAAATCAGAGAAATGTGCGGGATTGGTTTTGCCGTGACCTTGACTTTTCTGAAATAGGTTATTGTATTTCCTTTTCCTCTGGATGAGTCACGGTATCGTCCTCGTCTTCTTCAGGGTCTTCTACGTCAAACACCCTCCCCAAATAAACCAACCGGTATCCTTCTCCGATGTCGGTAAATTCCGTACTAAAGGAAGATATTATCTTTAGATCCCCATCTGGTGTCTTTAAAAATATGGGTATGATATGGTCTTCAGCCTTGGTGATTTCTATAAGGCCTTCATAATGGGTATTGTCTTTCAGTTCAATCTCGTGTACCGCAGGATATTTTCGCGCCGTTTCCGTCAATTTGATAAAATCATCCGTATGTGAAAAAAGGCCCTCCCTAGGATTATTTTCAGGGTCATTCATCTCGTCACTATTGACTAAACGGAAGGATCCATTCTCCCCGAACTCCTTTCCGAATCGCTCTACAGCGTATTCGTTTATATCCGAATTACCCGTCAAAGCCATTAAATATCCTACATCATTGAGTTCAATATTATCCGTCAATGAATCGGAATAGATATCTGCAGTAAGGGCTTCAATGCCTAATTTTTTAGCTTTTTCTACATTGTTTTGGTTGTTATCGATGAGCACTACGTGCCGCCCATTTTTGTTCAGATACGCTCCAATCAAGCGAGAAACCTTGGAGGCCCCGATAATTACGATACCTTCCGACTTCTTTAGGAATACTCCTACTGTTTGTGCAAAAAGGCGTGCAGTGGTGGCATTAAGCAAAACGGTGCCCAGTACGATTACAAAAACCAAGGGGGTAATGTATTCGGCACCTGGTTCCCCTCTCGTTAGCAATTTAGATCCGAACAGTGACGCAATACCCGCTGCAACGATACCTCTAGGCCCTACCCAGCCGATAAACAGTTTCTCATTGAACTTGAGGTTAGATCCCGCCGCACTAAGAAAAACACCAAGAGGGCGAATCAAGAAAACGATAATGAGAAACAATACTGCCGTTTTCCAATTGTAGATAAGTTCTAAATCGGCCATATTAATATTAGCCGCCAATAGAATGAATAAAATAGATATCAACAGCACACTGAGAGATTCTTTAAAATAAAGCAGTTCCTTAATATTGGGCAAATCGGTATTGCCCATAACCATACCCATTATTACTACAGCCAAAAGTCCGGATTCATGGGCAAAAACGTCAGACATAACAAAGACGAGCAATACCACGGAAAGAGATACGACGTTTAAGAGATAGTGCGGAATAAAATTCTTTTTGATAACGAAGGTCAGGGCGTGGGCAAATGTAAACCCAAAGGTAAAACCGAACAATAGAATTTTTCCGAACTCGACAAGGGCGGTCATGGTGTAGGCCTGCCCCTCACCCACACTTATAAATTCAAAAACCAATACCGCAGCCAAAGCGCCAATCGGGTCAATGAGTATGCCCTCCCATTTTAAGACTGCGGAAACATCTTTCTTTAAAGGAATGTTTCTCAGAATCGGAGTGATTACCGTCGGCCCGGTAACTATAATCAACGAAGAGAATAAAAATGATATTTGCCAACTGAGGCCGAAAATAAAATGTGCCGCTATGGCGGCAACAAAAAAAGTAACCAAACTTCCCAAAGTAATGAGCTTTGTGATGACTGGTCCAATATTGCGAATTTCAGAGCGCTTCAGGGTAAGCCCCCCTTCAAAAAGAATAATACTAATAGCAAGGGACACAAAATAATAAAGCCCTTCTCCGGGAAACAACCCTTTCGAGCCGGTCCACACGGGTTCTATTAATTTTGAACCGTCAGCCGTATACATGGAAGCTATAGGGCCGACTAAGAGACCTATTAAAATAAGTGGAAGTATCGCGGGAAGCTTGAAGCGCCAGGCGAACCACTGCGCAATTATACCAAGTATAACGATGCCGGCAAGTTCTATCATACTATTGGGATTTTTCTCAAAAATAATATTTTTCGGGGCATATCGGCCTACTATGGTGCCAATTTGGACGTCTTCGAAAAAATAAGATGCGCTTTGACCACCTTTAAAAATGAAGCCCTATACGTACTACGGGAACGCCCAAAAGGCCTGCTGTAAACATAAACATTTAAAGCATCACAACCATGCCTTTTAGTAATGGTAATCGATAAGTCTCCCATTATCGTAAAACACAACCACCAATAGTGTTAAAAAAGCGCCAAGGAGGGCCAAAATACCTCTCGCTTTTTATTATTTTGCATATTTCTAATCATTTTTCAATGACCCTATATCCTATAGAAACCGGTAATTTCAAACTTGACGGGGGCGCTATGTTCGGTGTTGTTCCAAAAACGATATGGCAAAAGACCAATCCGGCCGATGAAAAGAATATGATAGATATTGCCGCAAGAAGCCTACTAATCGAGGATGGCAATCGCCTAATCCTTATCGATACGGGGTTGGGCCATAAGCAATCGGACAAGTTTTTTGGGTATTACTATCTATGGGGCGATTTCTCTTTAGATGCTTCTTTGGCAAAATACGGCTTTCATAAAGATGATATAACTGATGTTTTTATGACACATCTTCATTTTGACCATTGTGGGGGCAGCATTCAATGGAATAAGGATAGAACGGGATATGAGCCGGCTTTTAAAAATGCCCGGTTCTGGACCAATCAAGCACATTGGGAATGGGCAACAAAGCCCAACGCCCGCGAAAAAGCTTCGTTTCTAAAAGAAAACCTACTCCCAATGCAAGAGAGCGGGCAACTTAATTTTATTGACACCCCAAAATCGGATGATAGGGGGCATACATACATCAATGAGTCAGAATTGGGTTTTGGCATTCTTTTTGTCGATGGACATACCGACAAGCAAATGCTACCCCATTTTACGTACCAAGGAAAAAAACTTGTGTTTATGGCTGATTTGATTCCTACAGCAGGTCATATCCCCTTGCCCTATGTAATTGGTTACGATACTCGGCCTTTACTAACGCTGGCCGAAAAAGAAGTTTTTCTAAATAAAGCAGTAGCCGAAGAATACCTCCTTTTTTTTGAACACGATGCACACCACGAAATTTGTACATTGCAACACACGGATAAAGGCGTACGGTTACATGAAATATATACGTTCAATGAGCTCTTCAACTAGAAAAGTTATAAAAATACTCTTTGGTGTTTTTTTGGCGACCCAGGTCTCTTGTAAGGCACAAAAATCCTCCAGTACCGATTTATTGTCGGAATTTGAGTTTACCAAAGGCATCGAGGGGCCGGCCGTAGACCATACTGGATATCTTTATGCCGTAAACTATAAGGAACAAGGTACTATCGGAATAGTAGATGAAAAGGGTAATGCCTCGGTTTTTTTAAAACTTCCCGGTAAAAGCGTGGGAAACGGAATACGTTTTGATATGGAAGGCAATATGTACATTGCCGATTATGTCGGACACAATGTCTTTCAAGTCAGAAAAGGCACACAAAATCCGGTTGTATGGGCCCATAACAATGAAATGAGCCAGCCGAACGATTTGGCTATCGCACCGAACGGCACCATCTATCTAAGTGACCCTAATTGGGCCGAAAATACCGGTAGGATTTGGATGGTAACCCAATCAAAAGAAATCGTTCTCTTGGAGGAAGGGATGGGTACCACCAATGGTATCGAAGTGAGCCCTGATGGCAGCAAGCTATACGTGAATGAATCAGTGCAGCGTAATGTTTGGCAATACGACATCATGGAGGACGGCACACTTAAAAACAAAACAAAATTCATAGCTTTCGAAGACTTTGGCATGGACGGTATGCGCTGCGATAGTAAGGGGAACCTATATATTACGCGTTACGACAAAGGAACTGTAGCTATTTTTTCCCCTAAAGGAGAGCTCTTAAAAGAGGTGGGTTTAAAGGGTAAAAAGCCCTCAAATATTTGCTTTGGAGGCAGTAATGGCAAAACCTGTTATGTTACCATGGCCGACAGGGGTTGTTTCGAAATGTTCACCGCCTTACACCCAGGAGCTTTTTATGAACGTATACACTAACTTAATTCAATACTATGACACGAATTTTTGCAAAATCGATTTTGGGTTTCTCCGCTGCTATTTTCCTTACGGGATGCGGCTCTACTGCCTTGGTATCGACCCCCATTGAAAATATTGATACTACGCCCTTAAAGATATCGGACTTGACCGATGCCGAAAAAGAAAATTGGGGCCACCTCGATTTGGTGTCCGATACCATACCCGGCATGAGCGTTGATAAAGCTTACGCGGATATCATTAAAAATAAAAAAGGTGACAAGGTTATTGTCGCCGTACTGGATTCAGGTATCGACCTAAACCACGAAGACCTTGATGATGTTCTTTGGACCAACAAGGGAGAAAAGCCCGGTGACGGAAAAGACAATGATGGTAATGGCTATATCGACGATATTCACGGATATAATTTCTTAGGGGAATCGTACGACGAACAGTTAGAGGCCGCACGTATCGTAAAGCTTAAACTTGGGGATGCCGCCCTTCAGTCAAGGGCAAAGGCAGAAGTAGATACGGAGTATGCCGAGGCACTACAAAACAAAGAGCGGTACGAACAAATATTTCAAGCTGTCAAAGATGCCGATGCCGCCGTTAAAAAAGAATTGGGGAAAACCGAATATACTAAGGAAGACTTAGCTGCCATCAAGCCAAAAACCGAGGCCATGCAGCGAAATATAGGTATTTTGACCCAAATGTTCACGTACGAGGATAGCATTGCAGAGGTAATCAAGCAACTTGAAGAAGGCATAACCCACTTTTCGGATCAAATTAACTATAATTATAATGTTGATTTCAATGGTCGAAAGGTCGTAGGTGACAACCCCTATGACATTAACGACCTGGGGTATGGCAACGGAAATCCAAAAAACCGTGTTGAAGATGAGAGCCACGGCACTCATGTGGCCGGTATTATCGCTGCCGAACGTAATAATGGCATCGGTGTTAACGGAGTGGCGAACAATGTCGAGATTATGAGTATACGCGCCGTACCGAACGGAGATGAATACGATAAGGATATTGCATTGGGCATTCGTTATGCCGTCGATAACGGTGCGAAAATAATTAACGGTAGTTTTGGCAAAGCCTTTTCACCCAATGCACAATGGGTCTATGATGCCCTCAAATATGCGGCAGACAATGATGTACTTTTTGTTCATGCCGCGGGAAACTCCGGGGAGAATTTAGATGATCCGGCGAATCCAAACTTTCCGAACGACCAGATTAACAATGGTGCCGAAATATCCGACAATGTAATTACCGTGGGGGCATTGTCATCTAAGTATGGGTCTGAAATGGTGGCATCCTTTTCAAATTATGGTCATATTAATGTGGATGTTTTTGCCCCTGGTGATGAGATATACTCTTCGATGCCGGGAAACAATTATGAATTTCAAGGCGGTACGTCGATGGCGGCTCCAGCCGTGGCCGGGGTAGCTGCCCTGATTCGCTCGTATTATCCTAAACTAAGCGCTTCGGAGGTAAAGCATATTATTATGAAATCAGGCCTGTCACCAAGAAGTCCCGTCATTTTAGGGGGAGACCCATCCAAAACAGCAAAACTAGGTGAAATCTCTGTCTCAGGAAATATCGTCAATGCCTATAACGCCTTGATTATGGCGGATAACGTTTCCCGAGGAAAAATCAAATTATAGTGTATTATGAAGATTTTTTTTTCAAGCTTATTACTGCTCGTTACGACCTCTTTGGTTGCCCAAAACAGTACCTATTGGCAACAGCACGTAGATTATACAATGGAAGTTACCATGAATGTGGAGAACTATCAATATACGGGTACTCAAAAACTGGTTTACACCAATAATTCGCCAGACGAACTTTCCCGTGTATATTACCATCTTTTTTTTAATGCGTTTCAGCCAGGGAGTGAAATGGATATTCGTTTACAGCACGTACCGGATCCCGATGGGCGCATGATGACTTCTGAAAACACTAGTAGAATTGCAGGGCTAGCAGAGGAGGAAATTGGGTATATACATCCTACATCGCTATTACAAGACGGGGAAGAAGTCGGCTATGTCGAAGAGGGTACCGTGTTGGTAGTAGAGTTGGCCAAGCCAATTCCTTCTGGAGGAAAGACCACCTTTGATATGGTTTTCAGGGGGCAAGTACCCCTACAAATTCGTCGCTCGGGCCGAAATAATGCAGAAGGGGTCGCCCTTTCAATGAGCCAGTGGTACCCAAAAATGGCAGAATACGATTTTGAAGGCTGGCATGCCGATCCATATATTGCCCGAGAGTTTCATGGTGTTTGGGGCAATTTTGACGTGAAGCTGACTATCGATAAAGACTACGTTGTAGGCGGGAGCGGTTACCTCCAAAACCCGCAGGAAATCGGGCACGGCTATGAAGCACCGGGAACGAAGGTCAAAAAACAACGGGGAAAGACCTTGACTTGGCATTTCAAGGCTCCAAAAGTACACGATTTCATGTGGGCAGCCGATCCTGAATATCTGCACGACACCCTTCGTGTGGAAAATGGGCCTATGTTACATTTCCTGTATAAAAATAATGATGAGATTATTGACAATTGGAAAAAATTACAGCCCAAAACGGCAGAGCTTATGCGGTTTTTTAATACTAATATAGGCCTTTACCCATACGACCAATACTCGGTAATACAGGGCGGTGACGGAGGTATGGAATATGCCATGTCGACTTTGATTACGGGAGAAAGAAAATTTGAAAGCCTTGTTGGGGTTACCGCACATGAAATGGCGCATTCTTGGTTTCAGCACGTGCTGGCCAACAACGAATCAAAACATGAATGGATGGACGAGGGGTTCACCACCTTTATTTCGACCTTGGCCATGAATGAAATAATGCAGCAAGGGAAGCAAAATCCCTTTGAAAATTCATACAAAGGCTATTACAATTTGGTAAAATCGGGTAAAGAGCAGCCCCAGTCGACCCACGCCGACCGATACGACCTCAACTTTGCCTATAGTATTGCGGCCTATAGCAAAGGATCCATTTTTTTATCGCAATTGGGCTATATTATCGGACAGGATAAACTGATGGAAACGCTACGTAAATATTATGAAGATTACAAATTCAAGCACCCAACACCCAATGACATCAAGAGAACTGCCGAAAAAGTTTCGGGCATGGAGCTTGACTGGTATCTTACCGATTGGACCGAAACCACAAATACAATAGACTATGGTATAGAAGAAGTAATCTCCGAGGGCAGTAAAACGAAGGTCAAACTGAATCGTAAGGGATTGATGCCCATGCCTTTGGACATTCTTGTTGTTTATAATGATGGTACCCAAGAAACCTATTATGCGCCCCTTCGAATGATGTACGGCCAAAAAGATAACCCTTATCCGCAGCTAGAACGAACTGTTTTGGACGATTGGCCGTGGGCCTACCCGAGCTACGAATTTAGTATAGACAAACCTCTTCAAAGTATTAAGGGGATAATGCTAGACCCATCTCAACTAATGGCCGACATCAATCAGGAGGATAATGTTTGGCAACCGGCTCCCTGAGCTCAATACCATTTTTCACCCTTGTAAATTTCATTTTTGGCTGCACGCTCCCTATTGTTCATTAAAAAGTGACTCTCATCCTTTTCACGATTACGATACCCTAATAGATGAAAAAAAGGTTTCGTGAAGAAGCGTGCTGTGTTCAAATCTACCAAAAGAGACTTTTTGGTATTATCGCTCCAAGAGATTCCGGGTAGAAGGGTTAAAAAGCTGTCTAACCTGATTTTTCGAAAAAATGTGGACAACCACAAGGCCCACCTTGGGGTTCTTCGTAGTACAAAAAATGCATCTTCACCCTGTTCTTGATACAATGGCATGAATAGAATACAGTTATGCGCTGCTTGTATTTGCCGTCCATTAAGCTGTCCTAGAAAAGTTCCTTTTTTAATAGACTGGAAATTTTCAAATCCCGAATTCATGATAAATTGATCATTCGCCGTCAACACCTCGCGATGGGTTACCTCGTAGAATTCGTTCATATCGCCAACCGATTGCTGCAACTGCATGTAGAAGTTCCTAAAATCGGGAACATCATTTTCGTTCAATAATCCAGTCAATACCAAGCTCAACCATAAGAAAGACCGAGCGTTGCATATCGCAACTTCCCCATTGTGCTGACCCGACTCAAAACCTAACGACACATAGCCAAGTTCGTTCATATGGCTTAAAAGCGGTCCGTTGATATATTCCTCAATGCCCAAAACGATGGGTACTGGAAAATTCTGTGAAAATTTGCGGTTAATCAACGCATCGTTTATGGTAATAAATGGAATGGTCTGGCTCGACGTGGTATGAAGGTCGATAAAATAAAATGGAGGTTCGGCTCTCCTCAATAACTGATGGACCAGCGTATGTAGTTCTATCAGTTCGGCCTCTTCGGAGGTCTGTTCTTTCTTATCCTTACAAAGGATATTCTCAATGCTTTCAGGTGTCCATAACCGATTGAGGTCTTGAACTATGAAACGTTTACCCACCTGCTGAGCGGGTAGGTTACCGCGAATGCCGATCACCGTACCCTTTATCGCATAGTTCCCTCGGACCAATTCTTCAAACACCCGTTCCAATGCCCTTACCCCTGCAAGTTCATTGCCATGAATTCCTCCAAAACACACCAAGGTAGGCCCTTTCAGGTTTCCTTTGACTTCACCGATAATTCTTTTGGCGGCGCTATTTATGTGTATCTCCCCAACATCTTCTGTCATAGTCTTAGAAATCACGATTTGTCAGGATTCCTATCAGTTTTTTACCCTGAACTACCGGAAGACAATGAATCCCATGGTCTTCCATTGCCTTTTTTGCTTCATCAATCGTAACATCGGGGCCCGTAGTAATCAAGTCGGTCTTCATGTGTTCTATTACACTTTCCCCCAAGTTATTCTTGTGACTTGAAAGCTCATCCAAATCCGACCAAGTTAATAATCCGACCAGATCAAACCGTTCGTTCATTACGGGAATATGGTGGATGTTTTTCCATTGCATCATTTTCAGTACCAAGGCCGCGCTATCATGGTGTTGGGCGGTAATGATTTTCGTGCTCATATAGTGCCTGACCAGTTTCCTCTTGTGCTTTGATCTAGGCCTACTTGGAGTCGCCAGTTGCCACGCATCGACCGTATAACCCTTTTGTTCCCTGGCGTACATGGTCTCAATGAGTCGGTGTAAGGCATCAGTAGGTTTCGCATTCTCCATGAGCTTCCTATAACTTAAAACCATCCAGCGTGAAGCATTCATTCCCATAATCCGCCTTTCTATAATAGAAAGATATTTCTCCACATCTTCAGGGGCTACTTTCAATTTATAAAGCCCCTTATAGGCCATGGGTAGAAAATGGTCGAGAAGTAGTTCTTTGCTTGTAAGCAATTCCCCATTCCAATAAAATTGGGTCGCCATGCCATATCTCGCCGCACTGTAAAAATTGGTTTTAATGTCTTTAAAGGACTGTTGGGTCTCAATATTATCGAACTCTTTTGGCCTGCCCCTCATCACCCCTACCCAAAACATTAGATTAGCAATTTCATCGGCTGTAGTCGGCCCCGAGGGCAGATATCGGTTTTCGATGCGTACATGGGGCTTTCCATTGGTAACACCATAGCACACCCTGTTCCATTTATATACCGTGCCGTTATGTAGATTCAAGGCTCTTAACTTAGGAACCCTTCCTGTCTTTAAATATTGGGTGCTTGCACTATCAAAGTCGGTCGTCAATAAACTTGGAAAACTAACAATATTATCCTTAAAAAAATCAACGATACTTCCTGTAACCCATTCTTTTCCAAAACCGACCCTCGCCTCACGCTGATCAATAATAAACGTGCTCGGCCGCATATCAACGCTCTGGGTGAAAAGGGCTATGCGTGTCTCTTGCCATAGTTCCCGGCCCATTAATAATGGTGAATTTGCGCAAATAGCCAAAATAGGACCGGAAATGGCCTGTGCCCAATTATAACTATTGGCAAAATCATTAACATCAATTTGTAAATGGCCTTGAAAACTGGTATTACATCCTTCAAAAAGAATGGAATCGTGACGCAAATTAAGCTCATCCACCCCTTTGATATGCAGTTCAAGATTATCACCGCGTACTTCACGAATGGTTTCATCAAGTACCTTATACCGTTCTATAGGCGTCATGTAATTCTTTTTCAAGTGCCGTGAATCGATACTTGGCAAAATACCGGTGAGTACTACCTTTAGACCATATTTGGCCGCCTCTGTTCGGGCCTTGCCCATCAAATAGTCCAGATGGGCGTGCATTTTAGAGAAGCATTCTCCTGAAAGCGATAAGGGTTCCAGGTTTGCTTCCAAATTATAGCGTGCAAGCTCGGTGGTAAAAAACCGGCCATCAAGACCTTTTAAGACTTCAACCGCTAGTTCAGCCGGCTCCCATGTCTCGTTAACAAGACAAAATTCCTGTTCCGCACCTATTCGAATAGGGGAACTCTCAAACATATTTTGGTCCGACATACGTTGTAAGGCCTCGAGATCATCTAATAAATGCTTTAGATATTCAGCCTTTGCAGTACTTCCCTTTAGCTTTTTTACACTATGTTCGCCCACATTGAAGTTCTTAGCCTCACACCAAAAACTCTTGGCATGAACGTCGAAGATAGCTCTGGACAACAAAAATAACTATGACAAAAATCATACGCTATACCCACTTGGCCATAATACCAAAATCTACCCCTACAGCTCCCATTTAAAGCATCTTAATAGGTCTATACTGGGCCAAAGCTCATTCAAACAAAGGAAATAGAAGCTTTAAGCAGGATATTTGCGCATTATCAAAACGAACCAAGGCAATCATTAGCTAAATTTGCCACCATGCGGTATGCATTTCCAAAAAAAGAAAAACTTAAAAGCAAAAAGTTGATCGACCTTCTATTTGAAGAGGGAAAATCGGTGTCAGTCTACCCGATAAAGCTCATTTACCTTCGTACGGCTTTACCAGAAAACGTTAGAATTCAGGCAGGTGTGACTGTATCAAAAAAAAACTTTAAAAGTGCTGTAAGACGAAATCGTATCAAACGATTACTTCGAGAAAGTTACCGGCTTAACAAAGGTCAGGTTTTTAACAATAGTGATGATACTTTTGCGTTTCTATTTTTATATCTTGGGAAAGAGATGCCGAATTTCGGTGAAATAGCCCCGAAAATGGTAGAACTCCTCCATAAATTTTTAGTCAAAGAGAAAACTCATTAAGATTCCTTTTTATACTTTTTTTGAAAGACCAAAAAGGAAACCTATCAAACCTGTTCACTACACATGAAAAAAGTTTTAGGAAAGAAAATTATAGTCCCGGTCTTTGCTTTAGCAGTATTGATTATTGGGAGTGGTTTCGCCAAAAGTGATTTTTTCGAAATTGCCAAGCAAATAGAAATTTTTACCACTCTTTTCAAAGAGCTGAACATGAATTATGTAGACGAAACAAACCCAGCGGAGCTTATGGATACCGCCATCAAGAACATGCTCGATGATTTAGACCCCTACACGAAATTCCTGAACGAACAAGATGTAGAGAGCTATCGTATCAACAATGCAGGCGAATATTCAGGTATTGGTGCCCTCGTGCGCTCTTATGAAGATCGATTATTGATTGTGGAACCTTATAAGGGCTATCCGGCCGATAAAGCTGGACTTAAAGCCGGAGATGAGATTTTGAAAATTGGCACCATTGATATTGCCGATTTTGAAGATAATGCCAGCGAGCTTCTCAAGGGAGCTAATGACACCTCCATAGACGTTACTTATACAAGGCGTGGCGAAACAAAAAAAGCAACGATAACACGTGGTGCCGTTGAAGTAGATGCGGTACCCTTCTATAAAATGATAGACGAAAACACCGGTTATATTGTGCTTTCGAAATTCAATGCCAAGGCCTCAAGCCAAACAAAAGAAGCCCTTATAGACCTGAAGGACAAAGGAGCGAAAAAAATAGTTTTAGATCTTCGGGACAATCCCGGTGGGCTATTATCCGAAGCTATTAATGTTACCAATCTTTTTATAGACAAGGGAGAGCTTATCGTCACTACCAAGTCGAAGGTAAAAAAGTTCAATAGTGAGTACCGAACTCGGAATAAACCCGTGGATACAGAGATTCCGTTGGTAGTTTTGATCAATGGGGGCAGCGCCTCTGCTAGCGAAATCGTTTCAGGTGGACTTCAAGATTTAGACCGGGCTGTGGTTATGGGAGCGCGTAGTTTCGGAAAAGGGCTGGTACAACGCCCTTTGAAATTGACCTATGGCACACAATTAAAGGTTACAATCAGTCGCTATTATACGCCATCCGGAAGGTGCATACAATCTTTGGATTACTGGAACCGCGACGAATTCGGCAATGCCGTCAAAAACACCGTATATAACGATTTTACTACCCGAAACGGCCGCAAGGTGCAAGATGGGGGCGGGGTACTACCTGACGTTGAAATCACTACGGCCAAAGCAAACGAGTTTACAACAGCCCTCTTGAACGATAATATTATTTTCGACTACGCGACAGACTATTACTACAATAATAAACTTCAAGATGTAGACAACTTCACCTTTTCCGATAGCGATTACCAAAATTTTAAGAGCTTCGTCTCAAAGAGTAATTTCTCTTTCGAAACTAAGACTGAAAAAGCTTTAAAAGCGGCTATGACAGACCGTGAAGAGGTCGTTTTAAATGATGCCATAGAAAATGATTTCAAAACTCTTTTATTGGATATTGAAAAAAGTAAACAGGCTGCCTTGACTACATATCAAAGACAGATCCAAAATAAACTGGAAGACGAGATTATTAAACGTTATTTTTATCGTGAAGGGTTGTACCTTTATTACTTACATCACGACGAAGCCATTTTAGCGGCTACCGAACTTTTAGGCAACAATCAGAAATACAACAGTATTTTACAATAATTTTGATTTCTAAATCAGCCATTTTTGGTCAAAAAAATCCAAAGCATACGTATTACCTTTTTTTAGTTAGCCTTTAGGCCCGAGCCAAATATCGGACTGCAAAATTATGAACTCCACAACGGTATTTTAGCTATTGCCCAAGTGGACATTCATTGTAGTATACACAAAAGTTTGATCCACAATTTTAAAAATTCATATATTAATCGTATTATTGCAATGAAACAATGAATGTATGGGTCTATCCAAAACAGAAATTTTTACCGATCGACAAAACCAAATCGCTTTGTTCGGAAAGGTCTTCGGTCACCCGGCCAGAGTAGCCATTATGGACTATTTGTTCAAGATCCAGGCCTGTGTTTGCGGTGACCTTGTCAACGAAATCGGATTGGCACAGCCCACAATTTCCCAACATCTAAAAGAATTGAAACATTTGGGTTTAATAAAAGGCAATGTTGAGGGTACCAGCGTCTGTTATTGTATCGATCACGAAAATTGGATGCATATGAAAAAATTAATGATTGGGTTTCTAGATCAGGACATACTTTCGGAAAGCTGTTGTTAAAAAAATTTAATAAAATTAATCGTAATATCGCAATAAACAAATCAATATGAAATTATCAAAGGTAAAATCGGTACTTGGGCAACTGGAAACCATTTCTTTTAAACTACCAAACGGAGATTTGGTGCCCGAACACTTTCATGTCACCGAAATTGGCAAAATAACAAAGCATTTTATTGACTGTGGAGGTAAAATTCGAAATGAAGAAGTTGTAAATTTTCAATTATGGGATGCCAATGATTATAATCATAGACTGCATCCGGAAAAACTAATCCATATTATTAATTTATCGGAGAGTGCACTGAACATCGAAGATTTAGATATCGAAGTTGAGTATCAAGGGCAGACTATTCAAAAGTTTGCGCTTGATTTCGATGGAGTGTATTTTTTGCTTACTCCGAAACAGACCGATTGCTTGGCCAAGGACCAATGTGGGGTTGACCCGGAAAAACCGAATTTAAAATTGGCTGAAGCCCAGAAAGCTTCTTATTGTGAGCCCAATAGCGGATGTTGCTAACATGAATACAAATCAAATATCATGGTGTATCCCAAACTCGACAGATTGATTTCGACCCTAGCCGAAGCAACACTGTCTGCGCCAAGGAAAAAAGTACTACAGCCTTTGGTCGAATTCATTCAAAAAAAAGTTGACCAGCAAGAAGAAATTCGCCTAAATTTCATTTGCACACACAATTCCCGTAGAAGCCATTTGGCTCAAGTGTGGGCGCAAACAATGGCGCACCATTTCTCCGTCCATAACTGCTTTTGTTACTCAGGAGGAACAGAAGCAACGGCACTATTTCCAACAGTTGTCGAGACCCTACAGCAATCCGGATTTGAAATATCTATGCTTTCGAATACTAACAATCCGATCTATGCAATAAAGTATTCGGGCAACAGTTCCCCTATAATTGGGTTTTCAAAAAAATGGGATGCTTTTTTTAATCCTCGATTGGCATTCGCGGCTATCATGACCTGCTCCCAAGCCGATGAAGGCTGCCCTTTTATTACGGGAGCCGAAAAACGGATTCCAATCACCTACGATGACCCCAAGGCATTTGACCACACCCCACAACAAGCAGCTAAATATAGGGAACGCAGTTTACAAATCGCCTTGGAAATGCACTATGTATTTAATCAAATTAAGTTAAAATAGTGGCTGCTAAAAAATAGTGGCGCAGGCGGAGGATATTGTCCTTCGACTTTTCCTGAGACCATAAACGACCCGAATAGCGGAACCAATCGCCATCTGGGTCACTTACATGATATAACCCCCTTCAGTCTAGGTAAATTATGGCTTGATTCCGTACGTTTTCAGTAAGATAATGGTGCCCTCTTGAAAACAGGATTGTATGTGCAAATTCCAATGGGTATGGTTCTCAGCGCTATCCCCGTATATTTCTATTTCACCGTCATAATTGTCACCGGATTTTTGCGGCAAGGTCCGCAGCTGTGTCATATGATATGATAAGACGCCTTCGATAGCCTTGGCCGTAACTGGCAATAATTTTGAATTGGCACAGCAGTCGGTATTCCTGTTTTAAATTGAACTTAGGGAAGGTCTTCGATCTGGCTTATTGTTTAATACAAGAAAGTATCGCGCTGAATAATGATTATATTTAAAAAGTAAGGAAGATCATAATTTTTGTCCAAAGGAATTTATGAGAATTTGCATCGCACAAATCAAACCGCAGCAAGGTGATATTCAAAAAAATATTGAACTCCATCGGAAATGGATCGAATCTGCGGTTTCCGAGCAAGCGGATTTCATTTGTTTCCCCGAGTTGTCTTTAACAGGTTACGAACCCACGCTGGCAAGGCAATTGGCAACCGATCAAAACGACACTAGACTAGAAATACTTCAACAAATAAGCCAACAAAAAAATATCGATATTGCCGTTGGTTTGCCCATAAAACGAGCGTCAAAAATCTACATTGGGATGGTTATCTTTCATGCAAACCGCCCTAAAGAGACCTATTTGAAGCAAAGACTACATGCCGACGAGCTGCCCTTCTTTATGGCCGGAAAAGAACAGCTGCTTTTGAGCATCAACGATACGTTAATAGCTCCCGCAATCTGTTATGAGTCTTTGTTGTTCGAGCATGCCGAAAATGCAAAAAATCTTGGCGCACAAATGTACCTAGCTAGCGTAGCCAAATCTGAAAAAGGTATTAAAAAAGCGTATAGCCATTTCCCAAAAGTGGCGGCCAAACACTCCTTGCCCATTCTAATGTCGAATTGTGTCGGGGCATGTGATAATTTTACAAGCGCTGGCCAAAGTGCAATTTGGGGTGCCGAAGGGTCTCTAAAGAAAAGCCTAGGAACCCATACCGAGGGTATTTTAATCTTTGACACCCAAACTTCTGCTGCGTTTAAAAAAGAGAAGGGTTTCAAGCTTTAACAGGTACGTATTAAATCTTTTCGCCATCAGAAAAAGGATGCTTTGAATTTATAAAACAAAGGCTATAACCTGAATGCCCAAGAAAAGTGATCGGGGCATATCAATAAAAACAATACGAATTCCGTATCTTCAGGCGAACTAATTTGAATAAAGTGCCCTTACAAAAACACAAAGCAGAACTTGTACTTGATACAAAATCAATTCTTGGAGAAGGCCCCGTTTGGGATTGGAAAAAGCAAACACTTTTTTGGGTCGATATAGAAGGTCAAAAGCTACATCGACTATCTCCGACACCACAAAATCATACCGAATGGGTTTTAGATGCAATGGTCGGAGCCGCTGTGCCTATGAAAGAAGGCAAGCTATTGTTGCCCATGGAATCGGGGTTGGTATCCTTTGATTTGGAATCCGAAGTATTAAGTACTTTACACGTGCTTGAAAACACCGACCAATCCATTCGTTTTAATGATGGAAAAGTAGGTCCCGATGGCGACTTTTGGGTAGGCACTATGGATAAGGGTTGTGCCCCGAAAAGGGGAAATTTTTATCGGGTGGATACTGACTTCAATGCCACCTTACAAATACCGAAAACCTCCGTTTCTAATGGTATGGCTTGGTCTTCGGATAAGAAGACTCTATATTATATCGATAGTCCGACTTTTGAGGTAAGGGCTTTTGATTTTAAAAATGGCGGTATTTCGAATGCAAAAGTGGCCATACATGTGCCTAAGGATTATGGTAGCCCCGATGGAATGTGTATCGATGCCGAAGGTATGCTTTGGATTGCGCACTGGGGAGGCCTTTGTGTACGATGTTGGAATCCTGAAACTGGTGAAGTTTTGGAAGTCGTAAAGGTAGACGCCCCACATGTGACCTCTTGTTGTTTTGGTGGTAAGGATTTAGATACACTATATATTACTACGGCAAGAAGCGGTCTTAATGAAAAACAGCTTCTAAAATATCCATTAAGCGGGGGGCTGTTCTCTCATCGGCCGAAAGTAAAAGGCACTCCAATAACCTACTTTAAAGGCAAGTCATGAAATATTCCGGAATTAAGAGCAAAACGGCTATCATTACTGGAGCCGGGGAAGGCATTGGTTATGCCATTGCAAAGGCATTGGCAGAAGCCGGCGCTAATGTGGTGCTCAACGACCTTGATAAACTAAAGGCGGCAAATGCAGCAAATGAAATTAGCAAATCGACCATGGGCAAATGCATTGCATTTCATGGGGATGCAGGAGATGTGGGCACCATCGAAAAAATGGTGGATTTTGCTATTGAAAAGTTCCACCAAGTCGATTTCGTAATACCCAATGCAGGAATCACCTTATTTGGTGAATTTTTAGAGTTCTCCCCAGAATCCTTTCAAAAAGTGACCCGCCTCAATATGCAGGGGGCATTTTTTTTGGTACAATACGCGGCAAAGAAAATGATAGCACAGGGCAGTGGCGGCAAGGTCGTTCTGATGTCATCACAGGTAGGCATTCGCGCCTACCGCCACCTAACGACATATGCCATGACGAAAGCGGCCCTTCGTATGCTGGCCATCAACTTAGCGTACGAACTTGGTGCTTATCGAATCAATATAAATGTGGTAGCTCCAGGGGCCACCCTAACCGAGCGCACCGAACAAGAGCAGCCCGACTATGCGGGAGTTTGGAGTAAATTAAACCCCAATGGAAGGGTTGGAAGTCCCGAAGACATCGCTAATACCTGTCTATTTTTGCTCTCCTCTGAAGCCGACCATATCAATGGTCAGACCATTCCAGTCGACGGGGGCTGGACTACGGCAGGAAAGTATCCGGAAGATTTGGCCTAGTTTAAAATAATATGCTCCTCAACAAGATTCACCATATAGCGATCATTTCTTCCGATTATGAAAAATCAAAACGGTTCTTTGTCGATATCCTAGGCTTCGAAATTTTAAAAGAAACCTATAGGGAGACTCGAAAATCGTACAAGCTTGATCTGGCCTTGAACGGTGATTACCTCATCGAGCTCTTTTCTTTTCCCGAGCCTCCTAAGCGGCTTTCAAGGCCCGAGGCCCAAGGACTCCGACATCTCGCTTTTGAAGTAGATGATATTGAAGCCGTTGGTGAAAAATTGCTTGAAAAAGGTGTTGTAATAGAAGCTATAAGAACGGACGCTTCGAACGGTAAAAAATTCACCTTTTTACAAGATCCCGATGGACTTCCTCTTGAAATCTATGAGAAATAGAAAGCCTTACTTTTTAAGGTTTTTAATTTTGATGTTTCTGAAGTCGATCGGTTGGCCTTCACTTTGCAAAGCGATCATGCCCTCCTTCAGTAACGTACCATCTAGCTTGATTTTTGGGTCATAGCCCTCTGCCGTTCCCCCTCCAATTTGTGGCTTGGAATACTCCAGAACCTTATTGCCGTTGATAATATGGGTCACTAAGGAGTCGCCCAAAACAATGAGTTCTGCTTTTACCCACTGACTACCGTAGTAGGTCTCCGATGTAGAGTTCAAACAATGGCTCGGATACAATTCCCCTTGGAATACAATTTCCGTTCCCGGGGAGCACATATTTCCCGTCGGCCTATCGACACCCTCTTCAACACCCGCCAAGAACTGCATTTCTACCGAAATGGGCCAGTTCTGTTCCTTGAGCATGGTGCGTGGATCTTGGGAGTGAAACATAACGCCGCTGTTTAATATGGTATAACTCGGTGCGCCAGGGTGAAGCTCGCCTACAAAGCGATATTCCATGGAAAGATGAAAATAGGAAAAGGGCGTGTCATAATACAAATGGCCGAACCGATCATTGAAATCTCCTTCGTACTTATCGTAACGAACCTTTATCATTCCATCTTCCGCGCGAAAGGTATCCCCATAATTGTCCCCGGTTTCATAATGATGGATTTTGGTGGTCCACCCGTCGAGATTCTCCCCGTTGAAAAGCATTTCCCATTCGTCAGTTCCTAAAACTGCAGTTTTCTTAGTAGTACCTCCGAAACATGAAAAAAAGATGGCGAAGGCCAAAATTAGTCCCGATATAGTTGTTTTGGCTATGCCCATGTCATGTAGAATAGATGTGCCAATATACATAAGTTTTTTCAGTGTTTCTTTCCCCGATGGAAACTTATAGGGATTCTTTATGCGAAACCGTCCGTTAAGTTTCATATTTCCTTATTTTTGGAGGTTTTACCGCTAAACCACCTTCTAAATGTACCTAAGAACCCTTTTTACCGCGGCATTTGTGATCATACTCATAAGCTGTAATCCTTCAAAACCGCAAGCCGGTGATTTTAAGTTGTTGCCCATTCCACAGGAATATGAAATAAGCGGGGTGAGCGACATAGGCCCAAATGACCTTAAAAGTTTTTACAGTACATTGATGTTTGACCCCGCCACCCTAGGAAAAAATTTAAAGCATATTACACCTGTCGATTCGCCTTCAAAAGCACAGCTAACCCTCATAATCGATACCGGGCTCGACATTCCTCAACAGGGGTACACCATGAAAATCACGGATGAAACAGTGGCAATTTCGGCAAAAGATGATGCCGGGCTTTTCTATGGTTGCATGACATTGGGCCAGCTGCTTGAAGATGCCGAGGAGCAAGGAGCAAATTTGCCCCGTTGTCAAATTAAGGATTATCCCTTATTGGCTTATCGCGCCGTACACCTTGATGTAAAGCACCACCTTGAAAAGAAGGAGTATTATTATCAGTTGATTGACAAGCTCGCCAAGTATAAAGTCAACGCTATTATTCTTGAGACGGAAGACAAAATAAAATTTCAACGTAGGCCCTTAGTGGCCTCAGAAGACGCCCTGAGCATTGCAGAATGGAAAGCGCTGAGCGATTACGCCCAAGCCAGACATATAGAAATAAGTCCTTTGGTCCAGGGTCTTGGCCACGCCTCTTATGTACTAAAACATCCGGAATTCTACGAACTACGCGACGATCCCAATAGTGATTGGGCCTTTAATCCTTTAGACCCAGAAACCTATAAGGTTCAGTTCGACCTATATCTAGATGCCATGGAGGCCACCCCTCATGGTAAATACTTGCACGTCGGTGGCGATGAGGTGCATACAACAGGCCGAAACAGTGGAAAATCGGCTCTGGAGTTACAATTGCTTTGGCTTGAAAAGGTAAGTAGTTTTGCCGCCGCACATGACCGTATTCCTATTTTTTGGGATGATATGCCCTTAAAGCAGGCGGATGTATATGCCCCAATGTTCAAACCCGAGATGACCCAAAAAGAAGTGGATAGTGTCTGGCGTGAAAATGAACATAAATTGACCGCCTTTCTCGGTCAATTTCCAAAAAACTGTATATACATGCGATGGAACTACAGCTCTCCAGAGGCCTTGGGTAATTTAAAAGCCATGGACTGGTTCAGAAATAATGGTCTAGAGGTCATGGGAGCGACCGCCGGTCAAACCCGTTGGGTATTAATGCCCCAACAAGAAAGCAATATGGAGAACATAAAATCTTTCGCGTTAAATTCCATTGAAAGTGGCTCTCAAGGCCTATTGTTGACCCTTTGGGATGATGATTCGCCCCATTTCGAACTGTACAACCGTGGAATTTTGTTCTTTTCAGAATATACTTGGGCCGGGGACAGGCGGGACAAAAAAAGTTTGAAATCTGCGTATAGGCAACGTGAATTTTCCCATGCGCTGGCTGATTCCTCAAGTGCTTTTATAGATCAACTTGAAACACCCGTAGCTTTTTGGAAAAATGCCCTTCTTAAGGGAAATAAGAGGAATTATCTAAAAAAAATGGAGAATCCTTTAGAAGACGGGGTCATCGATCTTCCTACGAAAAGCAGCGAAGGCTCGTGGAGCGAAACCTACGCGCCGCGACTCAAAGAAGCGGCCCTAATACTTCATAAGACCGATAGCATACGGTCTATACTTAAAGGGAATCGATCGAAAACAATTCGCAATGCGTATACCCTAGAAGTATATGAACAAGTGAACGAGATGACTGCACTGCCGGCAAAGTTGTTGTTGGCATTAAGTGAGTACGATAGGGCAAAAGGAACAGAAACAAAGGTAGCGGCGCTAAAAAATCTTGATAGCCTGAGAATTGACTTTCAGGATCGCAGGGCCGAGCTGGAAAGGGTGTACGGACAAACGCGTATTCTAATGAAACCGGAGAACTATATTTTAGATCAAGATCATCATGCCCATTTGGCCAACCAGTCGCTCAACTTCGATTGGCAGTTCTATGCCGAGATGTTATTTTTCGAAAAACTGGAAAAAAAGCTCGACAATGCCATTTATCTGGAAAATGAAGACGCCCTGAAAAAATAAACTTAAGAACTGTACCTGAGACCTAATTACAGATAAAGGCCGTGGTTATTCCCGCAAAAAATATTCTTAAGGAAAATTAGTTTGTCAGAACCGCCAGAAGAAAAAATACCTTGCGGTCGGTACATTGGCGGTTCCACTTCCGTAACGGTTATGTCATGGTTTTTTGCCGGTCTTTTAAGGATTTTGCCCTTCTGGTACTATGAATAACGGACTAGTTTATTCATGTAAAACCGACCCAAGGGTCGGTTTGATTTGTAAAGCCTGTAACTACATAAATTAAGCAAAGATTACGGCTACACCTTGAAATATATTTTATGTTTATCCAGAAAATAAGTGATATACCAGAAGATAAAAAGCACGAATAGGGCATTGATTACCATGATCACTTGTTCCGAAATTCCTAGGGGAGCCAACAAACCTTCGGTCCAGATTTTTCCAAACCCACGAAACCATTGTGCACCTACCGTTTCCGCGAACAAATAGATAAAAATGGAATTGGTACCCACCACTGAAAACACTTTTAGCCAATTCTTATGATTATTTTTTACGTCGATGGTCCAATAAAATAAAGCTAAGACCAATATGGCAATTCCGCCCGACGCCAAGGTAAACGAGCTCGTGGCGATCCGCTTAACGATAGGGGTAATATGCAGCAAATCCATGGCGAAACCCAGTACCAAAATGACGGTTCCCCAAATCAAAAAAGATTTCAATTTTTCACTGGCAGGTGTTTGCGATAATAGCATTCTTCCGCAGACGACACCCCAAATAGTATGGGCCGCGGTAGGAATAAAATTGACGAAAACCCAATAGTCATCATTTATCTTGCCCATAACCAACATATCGATATAAGAGCCAAAACTATCATGCCCCTGCGCATAGGGGGCTTCTGGATTGTACGCCCGATATAAAATTTCGGTCAACACCAATAGACCAACCGAAATACCGATTTGTGTGTTGTTGGACAGGTTCATAATTGCATAGGCAATCAAGATGGTAAAAGCCAACTGCACCAATACATTCCAAAGTTCCCAAACCAGCGCATGCGAATACACGCAATGCAATAAGACCCCAAACCAAAACAACAGAAAACAACGGCGGAGAATATGCTTGGTTACCTCACTTCGACTTCCTCGGCTTAATCGCTTGCGCAAGGAGAAAGGCATGGCCACCCCCACAATAAACATGAAAAAGGGTTGAATCAGGTCCCAAAATCGGAGTCCATTCCATGGGTGATGATGCAATTGATGGGCAAGTCCAGAAAATAACGTTCCTTCAGCCAATTCCGAGAAATTGTGGTGGAACCCCGCGGCTTCCGCAACGAGCAGAAACATAGTAAGGCCACGAAAAACATCCAAAGAAAAAAGACGCTTAGAGACATTTTCGGCGAATTGAGACATGCTTTTAAAGTTTTGGTGGTTAACCCCTCTAATGTAGAAAAAAATATCTCGAAAGCCAGTAAAGTGCAACGCTATTCTATGTGTGTCGTATTTATATTTATATTCGTTTTTTGATTGAACTTTATCATTTTATTTACCAATCATTTGAACCTTTCAAGTTTTTTATGGAAGCTAACTTCACCTTCATCAAGAAGAATATGCCTTGAAAAGTTAGAAAAAAGAATTTGTGGAAAACGCCTGCTAAACACCCAAACAGCATGAGGATATCAAGAAGTTCATTCACAAATGAAAACAAAGGGGTTTAATCTGATTTTAGAAAAAACAAACAATTTTTTTATGTGCGAACTGACCCAAAAACAAAAACATTTCTTCGCGGAAGAGGGGTACCTTGTCGTAGAAAATTTGCTGACGAAAAAAGAAATCACCTATTACAGCGATCTTTACAATTCCTTTTTGAACAACGAGATTGATGCCTCAAAATTCCGGTCCGACCTATCGGGAAGTAATGACACAAAAGAAAAAATCACTCAAATCATGGTACCTAGCAAGCTGGTTCCAGAACTGTTAGAAAAATCTTTACATCAGAAATCACTGGCCATGGCCAAGGCGCTTATGGGCGATGATATCGAACTTGATTTTGATATGTTGATCAATAAGGCGCCCTATACCGATACTATTACTCCATGGCATCAAGATGCCGCTTATTGGATCGATATGCCTGACAAACGGGCTGCTAGTTGTTGGGTGGCCATAGATCCGGCATACAAAGAAAATGGGTGTATGTGGTATACTCCAAAATCACATCAGAATCCAGTGTTGCCACACGTGCAAACTGGCAATAAAGGAGCTTTGAAATGTGAGGGTGGCGAAGAAAATTCCGTTTTTGTTGAGTTAAGCCCTGGTTCCTGCGTTTTTCACCAGGGAGGTACCCTTCACTACAGTCGTGGAAATTCAACCGCCGATAATCGAAGGGCTTTCATCACGAATTTTCGGCCCAAGGCTATGATTGAAATGGAGCGTATGCAGGGAGTAGACCATACCGGAGAGCGTGAGGTAAAAGCATAATATATATCATGAAGAGTTTGTTCTTACTTTTAACGGTACTATTTTCTTTCGGTCTTTTTGGCCAAGAGAAGTTGGTGCTTCAAAATCTATTCGATGCTACTCTTTCAGAGGAGGTTTCCTGCTATCGTATTCCAGCTTTGACTACTGCGCCAAATGGCGACCTTTTGGCGGCCATAGATGAACGGGTTGCCTCTTGTAGCGATTTGGGCACTAATCCAAACATCAACATTGTACTTCGCCGTAGTACGGACCACGGAAAGACATGGTCGGAAATAGAAAAGGTCGCTGATTTTCCTGAAGGCCAGTCGGCCTCCGATCCTTCTTTTATAGTAGATATGCAGACCAAAAATATCTTATTGTTTTACAATTATATGAATGTAAACGAAGAAAAGGGCGTGTATTACTTTCATGTAATGAAAAGTAATGACAATGGAAAATCTTGGTCGGCACCACAGGATATTACTTCTCAAATCAGCGAAAAGGATTGGAGCCGTGATTTTAAATTTATAACTTCTGGAAGAGGTATTCAAAGGCGGTCCGGACAACTTTTGCATACGTTGGTGAATTTAGAACATGGTCTCCATTTATTTGGAAGTGATGACCACGGAAAAACCTTTTTTGTAAGGGACAAACCCTTATTGCCCGGCGATGAATCGAAGGTCGTTGAGCGTGCCGACGGAAGTTTAATGGTGAACAGTCGTGTGAACAGTGGAGGGATGCGATATGCGCACTTTTCAGGAAAGAATGAAGCTACTTGGCATGCCGAGCCCCAGCCTGAACTGATAGACCCAAGTTGCAACGCCAGTATGATTCGTTACACCGAAAAAGCAGATGGTTTCTCAAAGAATCGAATTTTATTTTCTAATGCCAAGAATAACCGGGAACGTAAAAATATGACGGTGCGTATCAGCTACGACGAAGGACAGAGTTGGGGCGAGGGCAAGACCATATATCAAGGATTAGCCGCCTACTCAACAATGACTATATTGGAAAACGGAAATATTGGCCTTCTTTTCGAGGGCGATGGGTATACCAAAAACTATTTCACTCAATTTTCATTAGAATGGCTTACTGATGGAAAAGATAGATTGAACAAACATTCGAAAAAGAAATATTAAAAACGATGCAAGTGAGGCATATTGGGTTTTTAGGTTTGTTTTTAATATTGTGCGGAAAAGGCCTTTTCGCACAGGAAAATGAAAAATATCATTGGTACGACCCCGTGGAGACAATAGAACGTTTCGAGGGACAGGGCTGGAGCCACATTGGTTACCATCGCTTACCAAATCATGCAGAAGGCGTAGTGCGGGATGCCGTATGGTCACTCTCCCAACATGCGGCGGGTCTAGGCCTACAATTTGAGTCCGATGCCGATTCCATTGCAATTGAATACCAGGTAGATGGTAATTTATTTATGCATCATATGCCAGCAACCGGTGTAAGTGGCATAGATTTATACGTAAAGAGCAATAACGAATGGCTATGGTGTAGGGGAAAGTACAGCTTCAAAGATACTGTTCGGTATGATTTTGTGATGAATAATCTTTCTAAGGGTCTAAAAACCTATTCCATGTATTTTCCTCTTTACAATACTATAAAAAACTTGAAAATTGGGGTCCCCCACGGTAAAACATTTCTTTTCCGGGATGCTGTTAAAGAGAAACCTATAGTGGTATACGGAACGAGTATAGCCCAAGGAGCTTGTGCGTCAAGGCCAGGTATGGCGTGGACCCATATCCTTTCAAGAGCACTGAGTCGTCCTGTGGTCAATCTTGGGTTTTCCGGTAATGGAAGATTAGAGCCCGAAGTCATTGACCTCATAACGCAAATCGAAGCCTCGCTCTTTATACTTGACTGCCTACCAAATCTCTCACCAAATAAAGAAAACACTAAAAAAGAGGTTCAAAATCGTTTACGTAGCAGTGTTCGCAACCTAAGGGCCAAACATCCTAGAACACCCATTTTACTCACGCAGCACGCCGGCTATTCAGATGGGTTGGTAAACTCTGCCCGCGAAAAGGTGTACTTAACCCTCAACGAATGGCTTGAAGAATCGTTCAAAAGCTTAAAAGCTGAAGGCATTTCGAATATTTATATGCTCACAAAAAAAGATATCGGCCTCTCAAACGACGCCTTCGTAGATGGCACTCACCCTACCGATTTAGGTATGCAACAATATGCCATGGCCTATGCTACAAAAATCAAGGCCATTCAAAGCGGCATGTAATATTTTAATCGATTGACCCATACAAGAATTAAGCGTTTGAAAAAACCTGTCGTCGACCATATTGAAAAACTACTATCGGTTCAAATTTCCGGAACACGTTCAATTTCGGGAGGGGATATCTCAGAGGCCTATCTGGTACAAACACAGAAAGGACATTTTTTCTGTAAGGTGAATAACGGGCCCCACGCATTTTCTATGTTTTTGGCCGAAAAAAAGGGGTTAGAGGCCATTTCGCAAACAGCTACGGTGGCGAGTCCAAAAGTTTTGGGTTGTGAAAAGCTAGATTCATGTTCCCTTCTGGTATTGGAGTATATCGAATCTAAATCGCCCTCCCCAACTGACATGGAACGCTTCGGGCATCAATTGGCGGATTTGCATTCAAAATCAAGCCCTGACGGCTTTGGGTGGGAATCCGATAACTTTATTGGAAGCCTCCATCAATCCAACAAAAGGCATTTGGACTGGTCAGCCTTTTATGTAAGCGAACGTCTTGTGCCCCAACTTATGCTCGCTAGGGCCAGAAACCTCCTATCCCCTTCGGAACTTCCCTCTGAGGAATCCCTGTTAAAGCGATGTCAAGATACTTTTCCAAAGGTGAGACCCGCACTTTTACATGGCGATCTATGGGGCGGTAATTATCTTATCGCCCAAAATGGCACCCCTGTGCTGATCGATCCTGCTACCTATTATGGACATAGGGAAGTAGATATTGCCATGACCCGTTTGTTCGGGGGTTTTGAACCAACTTTCTACAGCGCATATGCCGAACACTTTCCGGAGGTCGGGGGAGAAAAGGAGCGAAGCGACCTATATCAACTATATTACCTGCTGGTTCATCTGAATTTATTCGGCCTCTCTTATAAGTCATCGGTCATGCCGATTTTGAAACGATATTTTTAAGTAATTTACCTACTTTTAAAAAACTGTTTCACCAAATCAATGATTTATAAACAATATTTCCATTACGTGTTATGGTGCTTGCTGTACACCTTTCTGACGGTATCATGTGAACCGGAAAAAGAAAGGTCCCAAGACGTGGAATATCGCACGTGGTCTTCCTATTTAGGCGACGCCGGCCGAACTCATTATTCTACTTTATCACAAATAACCCCGGAAAATGTAGAAGGCCTGAAAATGGCTTGGTCTTATGAGGCACCCGACTGGGGGCAGATGCAAATGAGTCCGATAGTCGTTGACAGTATGCTTTTCGGAGTCACCGCCGCCCTCCGTGTGGTCGCTCTACATGCCGCTACCGGAAAGGAAATTTGGCAATTCGGGGATTCGGTCCAGGTCTGGCATTCAACAAGTCGGGGTGTTTCGTATTGGGAAGGTAGAAACGACAAACGCATTCTATGCACTCGTGGACCCCATCTTTTCGCTTTGGATGCTTTGACGGGTAAGCCTATTTCTTCTTTTGGAAACAACGGTAAGGTGGATATGCGAAAAGGAATGCACCCCGGCGCACGGGAAAAATTCGTGATTTCCAACACGCCCGGTACCATTTACAAAAATCTTATCATTATGCCCTTACGCCTTTCCGAAGGAGCGGGTGCTGCGCCTGGCAATATTATGGCCTTCAATGTAATTACTGGGGTTTTGGAGTGGGTCTTTCATACCATTCCTCATCCCAAAGAAGAGGGGTACAACACTTGGGAAAACGGAGACGCCTATAAAAGTGATGTTGTAGGCGCTGCAAATAACTGGGCCGGCATGGCCGTGGACGAGGAACGGGAAATTATCTATATTCCCACAGGTTCGGCCGCTCCTGATTTTTATGGAGGCGTTCGTAAAGGAAGTAATCTCTTTGCAAACTGCTTGTTAGCATTAGACGCGAATACTGGAAAGCGACTTTGGCATTTCCAATTTACCCATCACGATATCTGGGATAGAGATCCTCCTGCTCCACCAAACTTATTGACCGTTGAAAGAAACGGTGAACAAATTGCGGCTGTAGCCCAAGTCACCAAACAGGGCTATGTGTTCGTTTTTAACAGGGAAACCGGTGAGCCTCTGTTCGACATTGAGGAGCTTTCGGCACCTGAATCGGAGCTCATGGGCGAAGCAACTTGGCCCACACAACCCAGGCCCCTAAGACCAAAGCCCTTTGCCCGTCAATCTATCGATTTGACAGAAAGCAATATCAGTCCCTTTGCCCAAAATGCGGATTCACTGCGAGATATTCTTATGAAGGCCGACAAGCGACTATACGCACCGCCAAGCCTACATCCTGTGCTGTTGCTTCCTGGGTACGATGGGGCCGCTGAATGGGGCGGAGCCGCTGCAGATCCCTATAAGGGAATATTGTATGTCAATGCCAATGAAATGGCATGGATATTACGAATGGGTAAGGCTGACGAAGATTTAAATAACCTTCCATTAGGGGAGGCTACCTATAAAAAATACTGTGTGTCTTGTCATCAAATAGATCGAAAAGGTTTGGCAGACAGTGGTTTTCCTTCCTTAATCGATATTGAATTGCGTAAAGGAAGCGATGAAATAAGGCAAATTATCACTAATGGTAAAGGGATGATGACGGGGTTTCCCCAGCTTACGGACAAAGAGAAAACCGCATTGGTTCGCTTTTTATTCAACCAAGAAATCAAGCATAATGTTTCCGAGAATTCCGAGGGAAAAGAAATTTATCAATTGCCCTATAAACATTTGGGCTACATCAAATTTTTGGACAGTCAAGGGTTACCCGCAATAAACCCTCCTTGGGGTTCGTTACATGCCATCGATCTAAATACCGGTGAGTATAATTGGTCCATTCCCTTGGGCAACACTCCCGAGCTCGGTGAAGAAGGGATTGGCACAGGCACCGAAAATTATGGGGGACCCGTAGTTACCGAAAACGGATTGTTGTTTATCGCAGCAACACGAGATGGTTATTTTAGGGTGTTCGACAAAAAAAACGGCGCCCTGCTTTGGGAATACAAATTGCCCGCACCTGCCTTTTCTACACCTGCTATGTACGAGGTCAACGGCAAGCAGTATATTGCTCTTGCCTGTGGAGGCGAAAAACTGGGGACGCCGAAGGGAAATCAAATCGTTGCTTTTGCTTTAGAGCCATGATGTCATTTTGTATAGGCCCTAAATTATTCTAGACAATTGGCACCTTCAAACAGGCCCCCTTTCCTTACCAACATATCGTACTCCTTTATTTTTTGATTCAAATCGTAATCATTAAACTGATAATCTGGGGTATACAATACGGTATCCCAATAGACGGTGTGAGGTGCTTTGGCCCGGAGATCATCGGTTGCTGACATCCATTCTTGTAGTTCTTTCCTAAGAGAAGCGATTTCTTTCCCATAGTTCTTGTTTTCGATTTCATTCCGCAGATTGTAGGGATCACTGGCCAAGACATAAAATTCTTCCTTTGGTCTTTTGGCGAACGCAAGTTCGAAATAGTCTTTATCAGTAGGTTTGCCTTCTTGCTCCATAATCAGGAATTTGGAAATCGAATTGTCAATATCGCCATATTGGCCAACAGATTGGTGTACATGGGGGTCCCCGGCGGGCCACCTATCCGGCTCAAAATTCTTGATATACAAATAATCTTTTGTGCGTATCGCCCTTACCGGATAGCTCAAGTCACCCTTACGCACGTTGGCATGGCGTTCACGCTCTAAGAAAACTTTGGTTCGATCTATTTTTACCCCTGGTTCTTCACTAAAAAGAGCCATTAAGCTATGGCCACTAAATGCTTTGGGTATCTCCACTCCAGCGGCTTCCAAAAATGTAGGTCCAAAATCGATGAAATTCATGAATTCGGTAATTCGTTGTCCACCTTCGATATGGCCTTTCCAATACATGGCCAATGGCATGCGCGTGCCGTAATCGTATAAATTGGCCTTAGCTCTGGGGAAAGGCATGCCGTTATCACTTGTCATAACAATTAATGTGTTGTCTAGAAGCCCCTTCCGCTCTAAGACATCGATAATATTTCCTGATTCGCGATCGAAACGTTCTGCCTCAAAAAAGTAATCCATAATATCATTACGCACACAAGGTGTATCGGGTAAAAATTCCGGTACTACAACCGACTCCGCGTCCATACCTGTCTTTACGCCCGTATTAGTTTCGTAGGTGCGGTGTGGGTCTTGGCTTCCAAACCAGTAGGCAAAAGGCTGATCATCCGATTTATCGTCTAAAAAGGTTTCAAAATCAAGATATTCCTTACCGGCAGGATTGTGTTCGTAGCCTCCAGACTTGTAGTCGCCAGGTCCCCAGCCTTTTCTGCTTTTGCCCGTATGGTATCCAGATTGTTTCAACAAGCTCACCCAATTTGGAAATTTATCAGGTATAATCGACCAAAGGTTCCCGGCTGCCTCATTCTGATGAGGGTAGCGGCCCAGTAGGATGCTCGCCCTAGAAGGCGAACACGAAGGTGCCGCGCAGTAGGCATTCTCGAACACTGCCCCTTCGTTCGCCAATCGGTCAAATGTCGGTGTGCGAACCACAGGGTCGCCATACACCCCTGCGTGGGGGTACGACCAATCGTCGGCAATCATAAAAAGGATATTGGGCGCTGTTCTTAATTTAGTTGAATCCTTTTCTGGTTTTTTTTCTGAATTTGAGGGCGGTGACATGGCCAAAAGAAAGATTAGTAGGAACAAGTTCAACGCAGCAGTTGGTCTTATCGTTTTCATTGTTTAATTTTCGTTGGAATACATTTCTATAAATATAGGACAAATCAATTAACACATTTTTGTTCGGCACTGTTTATTGGCAGATAAGGTTAGAAGCAAAAATCGATAGAGAAAACGCACATTATGAAAATAAAAGTATTGGTAGTTGGCTGTGGCAATATGGGTTCTTCACATGCCAAAGCCTATCATAAATTAGAAGATTTCGAAATTGTAGGTTTGGTGAGTAGAACGCCAGAAAGCCGTGAGCGACTTTCAAAAGAACTTGGAGGATATCCCACTTTTTCCGATTATGACAATGCTCTAGAAAACACAAAGCCTGACGCAGTGTCGATCAACACCTACCCGGACACCCATGCGAACTACATTAGAAAGGCCCTCGAGGCCAATGCACATGTTTTTGTTGAAAAGCCCCTTGCCTTGACCGTTGAAGATGCCCAAGCATTAGTAGAAATGGCTCAAAAAAAAGACAAAAAAATGGTTGTGGGCTATATCCTAAGGGTTCACCCTGCTTGGGCTAAATTTGTCGAAGTGGCCAAAAGTCTCGGCAAGCCCTTGGTCATGCGCATGAACCTCAACCAACAAAGTTCCGGCGCCCATTGGCATACGCATAAGCAATTAATGAATTCGATGTCTCCGATCGTAGACTGTGGTGTTCATTATGTTGATGTTATGTGCCTTATGACGGGGTCGGTGCCATTAAGCGTAAGTGCGATAGGAGCGCGTCTTTCGGATGAGATTGATGAAAAAATGTACAACTACGGACAATTACAGGTCCGCTTTAAAGACGGTTCTGTTGGCTGGTACGAGGCGGGATGGGGACCCATGATGAGCGAAACCGCCTTTTTTGTGAAAGATGTGATCGGGCCTAAAGGTTGTGTCTCTATCATAGATGAAGCAAAAGGTGATTCAGATGACGTGGATAGCCACTCGAAAACAGGTGCGCTCAAACTGCACCATAGCATGACGGATGACCAAGGACGATTTACGAAAAAGGACGAGCTGATCGACACGTCCGATGAACCGGACCATGATGGATTATGTCTTTTGGAACAGCACTATTTTCTGAAGGCAATTCAAAATGACCTCGATCTCAAGGACCATTTGCGCGATGCCGTAAACAGTCTCCGAATTGTACTGGCGGCCGATGCGTCTTTTCGCACGGGAAAAACCATTATGCTCTAAAGGCTATTTCAATCCTTAAAAAGAGGGGTTTCCGATAGGCTAATAAGCGCCTCCCCTTTTTCCCTTAAGATTCGTTTGGTGCGCAAATAGCGTTGGCGGTTATAATCGTCATAGTTGTCGGCATTGGGATCCATGCTGCTGATTCTTACCCTATCGGATGAATGTATAAATTCATTATTGCCGATCCACATGCCCACATGCACCACTTTTTCGTTGGTAGAGTCGGTGGCTTTCCTGCCAAAGAAGAGCAAATCACCTTTCTGCAGATTTTCAAAATGTTGTACCGAATCGATTGGTTTACCCGTGTGTACCTGCTGTGACGCGTCTCTCGGTATTATCATTCCGTTCAGAAAATAAATGGTTTTCGTAAAACCGCTACAATCAACTCCTTTACTGGAGGTCCCTCCCCATAAATACGGCACTCCCATGAGTGTTTTAGAAGTCGAAACCAGTCTCTCCGGTGTAGGGTTTAAGCTGTTCAACCATTCATCATAGTTTAGGGCCTCCTCTTTTCTTATATAGGCCTCTCGACCATCAGGAAATCGAACCTGATAATACTTTTCTGTCTCGGCCAAAAGTACCAAAACATCTCCTGCGACCAAGTCGGAAACGATGCTCTTCTCTTCAAAGTCGTTAAAAGCGTGGCCATAGGTTTTGGTAAATATAATTTTATTGGAGACCCTCCATTGTTCCATTTCCTTTTTATTCATTAGAACTACCCCCCCATCATCTACCCACGATAAATATTTGTCGGGGGTTTGAATGTAGTACCATCCGCCATCTTGTTTTAGTACCCTTACGGGGGTTCCCAAAGTGGCTTGGGTTGCCAATTCTGCAGAATGTTTTGGGTTACTTCTCAAGTTGGCTACTGAATTAGTGATGACGCCCCAGGTCTTACCCCCTAATGATTTCGATGGTAGTTCTTTAATCTCTGAAATGAAAGAAATATTGGCTCTTTCTAGCCGCTCCCCTAAAGCGCTAACGGCTTCAGGCTTGTCCGTCTCTCCTTTTAAAATATATTTCGTCGCATCCGTAAAGACGTGCACATCGAAAAGCGCCGTTCTTTTATCGGGCGCGTACTGTTCTCTGACCTCCTTAATTTGTAGAAGTAGCTGCTTTTGTTTTGTTTTCGGTGAACATGAAAACAAAACGATGAATAATAATGCCAAAATGCTGATTTGTGTACCTTTTTTGTTCATTGCAGTTATATTGTGAGCATCCCTTATTAATTGAATTTATATTGAGAACCTCAAAGTTATAGAACTTTTTGCTGGAGTCGATGGTTTGCCTCGTCAAGATTATTACTATGGTAGTTCCATGTAGAGTCTAAAAGGGTTCATTGGCTAAACACAAGTTTTGTAGTGGAGTATTCATAGAATTCTAACCAAAAAAAGCCTTGATAACCTGAATTATACGGATCTGAATAAGCGCCCAAGATGTTTCAAAGACGTATCAAACCGACCATTTGGTCCCTACTATTGGGATTGGGAATTTCAAAGGCTTCAACCCTTACCCTTTAACGATAAAAAGTAATATTAGTCCGCATAAAATTGTTCGAGAGAATTGTTATTGAAAATAAAAACCGATCATATAGTCTTTTTTTATTTTTCTTTTGTAGCAACTACAAATTCGACTAAACTATTAAAAAACTGTTAATCAGTCCATAAAGTTTGGATTTTCATTATTTTATTTTATATTACCTGTTATGGTAAAGGTAGAAAAGTCAGAAAATCAGGAGTTCTTAGAGAAGTCGATCAATCATTTGGAAGCAACGGGTTTTGAAGATATTAAAGCCGATTTAGAAGGATATGAAACTCCTAAATCATATATTCGAAAAGGAAGTGATTCCAAAATCACCCCCGACATTGTCGCCCTAAAAAATGGTAGAAAATATTATTTTGAAATTAGTTTGAAGTCGGCTAAACCCAGACTTCTTAAAACTAAATGGCTCTTTTTGGATACCCTTAGTCGTATGAATTCAAACAGATTTAGAATCATAACCACTCGAGGACATTACAAATTCACCGATACTATGTTAGAAGACATTAATCTAACGAATAAAGAACCGATTAAGATTTAAAATGACACATAATTGCTAGAATAAAAATAACGGGAGTGAAATACTCCCGTTATTTTTTTAATATCATCGCAATATGGGGAATTCGGTCTTCAAGATATCCCTCTCCTATTTGTTCAAAACCCAAAGAATAATAAAATCGCTCTAAGTATAGCTGTGCAGAGACTTTCATTGTCGATTCGTTAAAATAAAATCGAATGGCCTCTATCGAGGCGTTCATAATTTTCCTTCCATAGCCAAAACTGCGTTGCGTCTTTTTAACGGCAACCCGGCCTATGGAAGCTTCATCAAAATAATCACCAGACTTAAAAATCCTGGTATAAGCTACTATTTCACCATTTTTCTTTCCGATAACATGTAGAGCTTTTTTATCCTTTCCATCGATATCCTGATACACACAGTCTTGTTCGACCACAAAAATTTCACTTCTAAGCTTCATAATATCATAAAGCTCATGAATACTTAGTTTCTCGAACTTCTTAACCGTAATATGTATCATCGATCTTGAGCTATTACTAATTTATCATCACACCTATCGAACTCTGGTTGTATACTCACATGGTTTATACCAAACTTATGGTATACTTCATCTTCAATTTTAGATAAAATGAGGTCAAATTGAGAAAGCTTAATGTCTTCGTCAAAATCGATATGTGCCTCTAAATGAATATCATTTTCATTAAGTTGCCAAAGGTGTACATGGTGTACATTTTTAACTGGTTCTATTTGGCCAATTATCTCAACAATTTTTTGCACCTGAATTTTTTGGGGTGTAAACAACATTAGTACACGCGTCGAATCTTTTAACAAATTGTATCCCATGTATATCAAATAAAGGGCTATTGCCATAGTTAGCACGGCATCTACCCAATAAAGCTGATAGAATTTCATCAAGAGGCCTCCCACAAGAACTGCCACCGAGGCCATCATATCCGTTAACAGATGAAGATAGGCTGATTTCATGTTCATGTTATGGGCAGCATCTCTTTTTATCAGAAGAACGCTAAACCCATTTGCCAGTATTCCCAATAGAGATAACCATATGACCAAATCGGACGCTATAGTTTGTGGATTGAAAAAGCGTTCTATGGCCTCTTTAATCAGGAAAATAGCTACCACAACCAAGGTCGCGGCATTGACAAAAGCAGCTATTATTTCAGCCCGCTTATACCCAAAGGTCCGTTTTGGAGATGCTTCTTTTCTAGAAAGAACGGTAGCGATATAGCTAACTACAAGCGATAGTACGTCGCTAAAATTGTGAAGTGCATCCGAAAGAAGGGATAAACTACCAGAAATAACCCCTCCTATTACCTGTGAAGCCGTAATGACAATATTGAGAAAGATAGAGATTATAAGGTTCCTTCCTTTTAGGTCGGAATGGGCATGATTATGGCTGTGCGAATGATTATGATGGGTATGGGACATATCGATCTTAAAAGTTTCGATGTCTATCGACAGAAATAGAATACTTCATTTTAAACCCCATCTTGGATTTCAATTACAAGACCCTACGGGTTCAATCTAAGAACAGGCTATTTTCTCAATGCGCCTCTCGTGGCGCCCTCCAGCAAAATCAGTTTTCAAAAACTCCTTCACCATATCTAAGGCTTGTGGTAAAGCAACAAACCGGGCTGGAATACTTAATATGTTTGCATCGTTGTGCTCTCTGGCCAATTGAACTATTTCTTTCGTCCAACAAAGGGCACATCTCACCTTTTGATGTTTGTTGGCCGTCATCGATGCGCCATTCCCACTTCCACAGACAATAATACCATAATCCACATTATTATCGTTCACATCGATTGCTACGGGATGTATAAAATCAGGATAATCCACACTATCAGTGCCATCTGTCCCATAATTTATAACCTCGACATCCATAGATTTAAGTAGCCCGAGAATGGCTAATTTATATTCTGTACCTGCATGGTCATTTCCTATAGCTATTTTCATGGGTATTATTTTAATATATCTTAACCACTTTTGCCTCTATATCAAAGGTACAAAATTGAAATGCTTTACCACATACTATGATCACTTCACAACATTCATTTTTTAACTTCTAAAAATAGCTGTTGATTTGTGTCTCTTAATTGTGGTTGGGTTGTTAATAAACTTCTAAAATAAAATCATTACTAAATTTTGATTTTTGGTTTCGAATGTTCTTTACAAAAACACTTTAAAAGAACATAACTATTTTTTTGAAACTTAATACCCACATATTATCACAGACTATCTTCTAATTAACATTCTATTAAAGTTCACTTATCAATATTTTAATGTTGATATGGGTTATCAACCTATTTTGATAACTAATTTAATCTGTTGATTAAGAGATATATCGACTTGGTACAAGTTGTCAATAAATACTACAATTGGTTAGAAGCAAGTTTTTATCTTTTTTTTTGTTAGCATTATTAACAGAGTATCATAACCATCATTTTTTATTTAAATTTTAAAAAGAAAAAATAATACTTATACTAATTGTTGATAACCTTTGGGTTTGTAAGAAAATAGAACTTACAAGGCCTGATGGAATTATAATTCGTAATTTTCGAACTTAATAATATGATGAATGTCGAAGAATAAGAAAAAGGCTAGAAACCATAGAAATAATGAGATTACCAAAGGTATCTTTACGGTACTAGAGAAAGAACCCAAAAAAAGTTTTAATTATAAACAAATAGCTTCAAAGCTCACTTTAACAAATACCCAAGACCGGAACCAATTAATAAAAAGATTGGGCCAACTAAAGGATAAAAAAAGAATAGTTGAAGAAGAACCTGGTAAATATCGTGCATTGGGTACTAATAAAAACCATCTTGAAGGGCGTGTTGACCTAACCGGTCGAGGGAACGCATATATTGTTGTAGAAGGAATTGAAGACGATATATTTGTGCCTTTCAATAAACTAAATAAGGCCTTTCACGGTGATATTGTAGAAGTTCAGGTATACACACGCAAGAAAGGTAAGAAACAAGAGGGCGAGATCATTAAAATAATCGAGAGGAAGAAAAAGGAATTCGTAGGAATTTTGGATATGCAGAAAACATTTGCTTTCGTAAGGCCTACCGATTTTAGAATGTATACCGATTTTTTTATTCCTAAGGAGAAAATAAGGGGTGCCAATAATGGCGATAAAGTTGTTGTTACCTACGAAAGTTGGCCAGAGAGCGGCGATTCCCCTATCGGAGCGGTAAAGGAGGTATTAGGAAGGCCTGGGGAGCACAATACGGAAATACATGCCATTCTTGCGGAATATGGACTTCCCTATGAATTTCCAGCTGAAGTCGAACGTTTTGCAGATACAATCGACACGACCATTAAAGAAGAAGAAATTGCGGTAAGAAGAGATATGCGTAGGGTATTGACGTTTACCATAGACCCGAAAGACGCAAAAGATTTTGATGATGCCCTTTCCTTTGAAATATTGGAAAATGGCAATTTTGAAATCGGAATACATATCGCCGATGTCTCGCATTATGTGATACCAGACACCTTGTTAGACGATGAAGCTTACGAAAGGGCGACCTCGGTATATCTTGTAGATAGGGTTGTTCCCATGCTTCCTGAAATACTCTCAAACAAAGCTTGTTCTTTGCGGCCCAATGAAGAAAAGTATACATTTTCTGCGATTTTTGAATTGAACAGGAAGGCTGAGGTTAAAAAACAATGGTTCGGAAAAACGGTAATTGATTCGAATGAACGTCTTGCCTATGAAGAAGCCCAACATATTATTGAGACAGAAAAGTCCTATATTCCAGAAGAAGTATCCATAAGGGATACGTCCTATTCACTTTCGGAAGATATCGTTGAAGCGATCCTAGAACTAAATAAATTAGCGAAGATAATGCGTAAACGACGCATGCAGCAAGGAGCGATTTCTTTTGATAAGGTTGAAGTTAGGTTTAACCTTGATAAAAATAACGAGCCGGAAGGAGTTTATTTCAAAGAGTCAAAAGAGGCCAACAAGCTCATTGAGGAGTTCATGTTATTGGCCAATAGAAAGGTGGCTGAGTATATTGGCAAACAGAAACCTGAGAAAACGTTTGTCTATCGTATTCACGATGATCCAGACGAAGATAAATTAATGGCTCTCAACGGAATTATTTCCCGTTTTGGCCATAGGTTGGATTTTAAGGATAAAAAATCGATAAGCGCATCATTAAATCAACTTTTAGCGGATGTACAGGGCAAGAAAGAACAAAATCTTGTCGATACGTTAACCATACGAAGTATGAGCAAAGCTATTTATACCACTGAAAATATTGGACATTATGGTTTGGCTTTTGATTATTATACCCATTTTACTTCACCTATCCGGCGATATCCCGATGTCATGGTACATCGCCTCTTGCTACACTATCTCAACGGAGGAAATTCAGTAAAATCAGAAGTATACGAACAGAAATGTAAACATTCCTCCGATATGGAATATTTGGCGTCAAGTGCCGAGCGTGATTCAATTAAGTATATGCAAATTAAGTTTATGCAAGATCATCAAGATCAAGAATTTGTGGGTGTAATTAGCGGCGTAACTGAATGGGGTATTTATGTAGAGATTATTGAGAACAAGTGCGAGGGCATGGTTCGAATAAGTGATATAAAGGGTGATTATTATATCTTTGATGAGAAACAATATGCAATCGTTGGGGAACGCACCAACAAAACCTATCAACTTGGTGATGAAGTTATTGTTATGGTAAAAAATACCGATTTGATAAAGCGCCATCTAGATTTTGCCCTGTTGGGAAAACCAGAGGAATAGACAATTTTTTGGAATTGATTTTGTTTATAGAATAGGGAATCGATCAAAAAGAACCTTAGGGCCTAAACGGTCTGTCTTATAAAACGAATACATGAAACAGTTCGTGTTGCTTGTGATATTATGTACTGGGTTTTTAAAGTTGTTGTCAGCCCAGAATACAGAGGTAACTAAAGATCTTACTCGGTTTACAGAGGTAAAGGCCTATGATGGGCTGTCTGTAAATTTGGTTAAATCTGATGTGAACAAGGCTGTAATTACGGGAGACAATATTCAGAAGGTTGCTATTGTAAACAATGATGGCGTACTAAAAATACGCATGCAAATAGATAAGATTTTTAGTGGATATCACACTTTTGTGGATCTTTATTACACGGAAAAACTGGTTATTATAGACGTAAACGAAGATGCCAGAATTTCATCCCAAGAGACTTTTAAACAAGATATTCTCGAGCTGAAGGCACAAGAGGGGGGAGAACTGTCGATACATGCCGAGGTAGAACAATTATTGATAAAAACGGTTACAGGAGGGGTTATTACTACTACAGGTTCCTCAGACTTGCAAGATGTTGCTATAAACACTGGAGGAGTCTACGAAGGAAAGGAATTGAAGACCAAGTTTTCTACGGTCAATGTCAACGCAGGGTCAAGGGCTGAAATTTTTGCCTCAGATTATGTGAAGGCCACAGTTAAAGCCGGAGGTGAAGTCTTAGTTTATGGGGATCCGGACAAAATGGACGAAAAAACGGTTTTCGGCGGAAAAGTCATTCGTATGTGATAGGTAATCCGCTATAGTTTTACATACTCCTCTTTCCAGTTTTTTGAACGGTAAGTAAATGTTGGGTTGTTACAAAGGTGTTTTATAGAACAAACCTAAAGGATCAACCCTCTATTGATTAAACAAATGTTAGACAATATACAGGCAGCGATTCCATTGGGCTTTTTTTTGAGCTTTATGATCGGGCCTGTTTTTTTTGTACTACTAGAAACAAGTGCCATAAAGGGCTTCAGAGCTGCTATCATTTTTGATTTAGGCGTTATTATAGCGGACGCCTTTTTCTTGGTTATCGCTTATTTCAGTAGTTTTCAGCTCTTGGAAAATCTTAGCAATCAGCCAGGACTATATGTGTTCGGGGGCGTTATACTTTTTGTGTATGGTCTCACTACTTTTTTCAAAAAACCACCAATAAATAATTCCGCTAATATAAAAACGAGCAAAAGCGATTATTTAAGTCTTTTTATAAAGGGCTTTTTATTGAACTTTATCAATATTGGTGTTCTTGTCTTTTGGCTAGGACTAATAATTGTGGTTGGCCCTAGTCTAGAAAATGATGCCACTAGTATCACGGTTTTCTTTTCCTCCATGCTGGGGGCTTATTTTGTCACTGATATTTTCAAGATTTTATTGGCGAAACAGTTGAAAAAAAAATTGACCCCGAGAAGAATCCACAGGATTAAAAAAGGACTGGGAATCATTTTATTGATTTGTGGTCTGATACTTATCGTAAAGGGTTTTTTACCGAAGGATAGCCTCAATATCGAAGAAGGTATTGAGCAAATAGAACGAAGTGTTTATGATCAATAAGAAATAAAAATCCCGCATTCTATGCGGGATTTTATTGAGGCATCGAGCGGATTCGAACCGCTGTACAAGCTTTTGCAGAGCTCTGCCTAGCCACTCGGCCACGATGCCAGATATTTAAATGGTCAAACCTTTAAGGTGGCACTAGTTATAATTCTGAATTCCGTTAGTAGCTGAAATACGAACGAAGTTGCAAAGTTAAGTGGTTTTTAATGATTTGAAAACTTAACCCTCTCTTTTTTCTTTAAGCACTACAGTGACCTTTTCAACATCTCCACCTATAGGTGGATTTATTTTGGACACGGAAACCTTAGCTCTTTTTACTATAGGTATTTCTTTAAAAATTCTACCAATTATTTTTTTAGCCACATATTCCAAAAGTTTTGAGGGTTTCCCCATTTCTTCTTTTACAATGTGGTTAATGTGTACATAATCTACAGTATCTGATAACCGGTCGGAAAGAGAAGCCTTCGAAAGATTGGCCGCAACCGTAACGTCGACGAGGTATTCACTGCCAATAGCTGTTTCTTCCTTCAAACATCCGTGATGGGCATAGACCCTTATATTTTTGACTTTAACCCTACCCACTGTCCACAATCTTTTTGCAAACTTAAGGGAATCTAATGAAAAAAAAGCATCTGCTTTCACGATTAGTTCTCGTAAAACATATGGCTTATTAGTAGGTGCATCGACAATTGCTAAGCCCTTGGAAAAGATCTACCCCAATGGTTACTACGTGGGTTCCTGTACTGTAGGAAATAATCTCGTTCAATATTATTTGATAGGAGTAGCCAAAATAAAAATTGCTTTTTTTTAGACCCGCAAAGGGCGCGATGTAAAGAGGATCACCTATTTGGTCGTTCAAAAAACGATAATTTATACCAGCATAATAATAGTCTTCAAAATCATACCATCGAAATTTTAGGTTCAAATCTGTTTCCGAACGGCCATCACTTTCAAATATTTTAAACAAAAGTGAGGGTTCAATCTCGAGGTCTGAATTCTTGTTTTTTCTATATCGATAACCAGTGTAAACGTAATAATTTCTTAGCTCATTGGGTTCATCAGCGTTGAAAGTAAATTTTGTCGGGTCTTTACCCAAAAGATTAGAGGCATTGGCACTAAAATAAAATTTACCATAACGATACATGGCACCCACATCGAAATTATTGTTAGTCGTTTGGCGATTGTTGATAACCCCTGGATCTAAATTGGCATCTATAAACTGGTCGATGTCTATCCTGAATTGGTTGAAGTTGTACGATATACCAAAAGACAAGAATTCATCGTCGTATCGGTCTAATGTTAGGTGATGGGCAAAGGAAACACGAGCTCCCTGTTGTTTGGTGTATCCATTTTTATCATTGTATAAAAAGAGTCCAATACCTGACTTTTCACCCAAACGCATATCAGCGGCCAACGATTGGGTTTGGGGGGCATCTTTAATTCCAACCCATTGGGCAAGTCCATTGAGCCTTATCTTGACATGGTCACCGATGCCCGCATACACGGGAGATAAGACAAAAGGGTTATCTGCGAGATATTGCGATAATTGGGGGGAATTGAGCTCTTGGCCCCATGAGGTTATAGAGCTTGACAAGAGCAGTAAGGTCCATAGTAATTTACGCATGGTGCATTGTAGGTTAAGTTTTATCGATATAGGGTAAAGTGGCCAAAAAATTCTCGTTCATCATTTTCACCGTTTAGCTGAATGACGTACCAGTAATCTCCCGAGGGCAGTTCTTTTTCGTTGTATTTACCATCCCATCCGGTATGATCCTGTGAAATGTGAGCCACCACCCTACCATAACGGTCATAAATTTTTATTAGTATCTCAGGGAACTGCTGTATATTCCTTGGTTTCCAAAAATCATTTTCATTATCCCCATTTGGGGTAAAGAAATTAGGAATTTCGATATCTATAAATTCTATATAGATGCTGGCCAGGGCTTCACATCCATTTTCGTCGACCACGGTAACTTCATAAGTATCTGTTCTGTTGATAACGAAGGTGTTATCGGGGCCATTATCAATATCTCCAAAATAAAAGGTATATGCCTCTCGGCCGCCTTGAGCTATAGCAGTGATTTCGTTGATGTTATTTTGCTGTAAGGTCAAGGTTAAGGGTTCAAAATCCATGATTTCAAAGTCATAGGTCTTGATACAACCCGACGATGATGCCACGGTAACGAAATGTGCTCCGGGAGTCATATCCCTGAAATAAGGGTTGAGCTGCATGTCAAGCGGATCGGTAGAATCTAAGGCATACATTACGTCTCCAGCGATAGTTTCATCCTCAAGGATAATATTGACGTAGTTATTTGGAATGGTATCGTTACAACCGTACACAGGAGTCACTTCTGCGTTGAGATTTACACCTTGATCAACAACGGCCGGCACTACGTATTCACAATCATTGGCATCCCGCACGTATACGAAGTAAGCGCCCGGGGCAAGTCCGGTGTATATCAATCTGTCTTGCTCAAAATCATCTAAATTGTTCAAGCTAGTTCTGAATGGGGCCGTGCCTCCTGTAATTTCTATGGTAATAGTACCGTCTAAATCTTCTTCACAAGTTTCAGGCGTAGTGACTACAGTAGCCACCAAAGGTTCTGGTTCAAAAATGGTGTACTGTAATTCAATAAAACAGCCATTTTGGTCTTGGGCTATTACGGTATAGGTAATTCCTGTTGGGGATCCTGGTAGTTCATCAAAAACGTTTTCGGTATCGAATTTATCCAAACGAGGTGAAATGGCGTATTGGTATCCGCCAGAACCTCCTTCAAGGGTTACCGAAATGCTACCGTCGTTCTCGCCAACACAGGTTACATTCGACACACTATCCGTATAAGTGAGCGGCAAGGGCTCGGTTATAATAACCTCTTGAGGAGGTGCCATACAATCGCCACTTGTCACGTTTACGTAATAGGTCCCGGCAGTAAGGTCTGCAAAGGTTCCCGAAGTCTGAGGACCCGCTATTCGATCGGCCGCATTAAGTGCGGTTCCGTTGTAAGCGTTATAAAGCTCATAGTTGTAATTACCTAATCCTCCTTCCGCGTCGGCGTAAATGATAGCTGTATTTTCACCTGTACAGTTTATTACCGCCGAGCTATTATCGACATACAATATCAGTTCCGGGATTGCTTCAATGCTAACGCTATTTGAAACATTGGCCGCGCAACCTTGAGCGTCTATGACATAATATTGATAGGTGCCTTCATTTCCGGCAGCTATATTGAAGGTGTGGGTATTGCCGCCGCTCATGGGCACAAAGTTCAAATTGTCGGTACTGTACTGATAGGGGCCCGTTCCACCACTGGCAGTAAGCAGCAGTTCGGCCTCGGTTGCACAGGTCATAGCGCTAGTTTGAGTTAGCGAACTGGTCACTTCGGATGGCTCGTTGATGCGCACTTGATTGGTCTCTACATCACAGTTCCAGCCATCAACGACGGTTACACTGTATACACCTTCACCTAAGCCTGTAAAAGTAGACGATGATTGTTGGCCAGAAGAGAATTCAATTGTCGCCCCTGCGGCATCGTAATAGTTCAGGCGATATTCATAGGAGCCGCTTCCTCCGCCGGTTACCACGGCGGTAACAGTACCATCCGTGTTATCATAGCACGACAAGTCGGTGACTAAGGGAATGGCATTTGCTGTTATGGGGGTAGGAGTTGCTAGCACTTCGGTATCCGTTGCAACACAACCACCGCTATCGGTTACCGTAACATCATAGTTACCCGAGGAAAGACCAGTAAACAACATGGCTTGTACATTGTTCGCGGTATAAGTCTGGCCCGAAGTCGTATTGTTCAATACGATATCGTAGGGCCCATAACCACCAGTTACGTCCACTAAAATTTCTCCTTGGTCATCGGTACAAGTAGCACTTCCTACAGGAGTTGCATCGGCGACAAGCGGCATGTCTGGAGATGCTATGGTTATTGTGTTCGAATCTTCAAAACATCCTGGAGCCGTGGTTTCCGTGACCCTTACGAAATAGTTTCCGCCAGATAGCCCTGTAATGGCCATTGGATTGGTGGACGTGTTACCAGATCCCGTCTGAACACTTGCGCCCGCTTGTGTGAGTACTTCGTAATCATAGGAGCCAGAATAACCGGTTATATTTATTTCAACGATGCCATTGCTATCCCCAAAGCAGGTGACCGATGATGTCGGCGTAGCGACGACGTCGATAAGGTCATAAGGCAAAATTTCATAAGGGGCAGTATCAACATAACATCCCGTGGCAGTATCCGTAATTCTAAAAGTATAACTTCCCACCGCAGTCAAGTTATAATTTGCCGTTGTATTGGTGGAAGCCGTTTGTACGCCGTTCGGATTTCCGATAGGTAGCAATTCGAAGGTGTAAACATGTGGGTTTCCATCGTCGGCTACGGTAATTAGCACCTCTTCCGGCCCAGCACATGTAATCGATGCAACTTGGGACACCGTAGGCACAAAAGAATTGATCGGGTCAATGGTTTGGGTCGGCAAGAGAAATGTACATCCGTTGGCATCACGAATCTCAAAGTCGTAAGTCCCTGCGTTTAGCACGTCATAGGTAAATACTGTTCCACCGGTAGGCAGGAAGCTACCGCCATTAACCCTGTAAAAATAATCGGGTGTTCCTGTTCCAGGTGTAATAGTGATCTCAATCTGGGCTACTTGTTCCGCATTATTCATATCACAGGCAAACGGTACCACATTGGTCACATTGGCGTCTAGGGCAATTGGCTCAATAATGGTAACCTGATCAGTGGCGATACAGTTTCTGTTTGAGGTTACCGTAATATCATATACACCCGCTGCAAGACCCGTAAACAGGTTTGAAAGTTGTGTAATGGTAGTGGAACCATCCGTAATTTCAAAAGTATAGGGAGGGTTGTCGTTTACACCAACACTGGGTGGTGCCAAGTTCACGGTAATTGTGCCGTCGGAGGCACCTGGACAACTCACATCCGTCTTGTCGGAGGCAAGTAACGTTACCGGCGTCGGCTCTTCTAAAGACACTGGAGCATCTGCTGTACAGGATGTCGCTGTTATGGGTGTATCCGTAACACGAACAATGTAATTGCCAAAAGGAACCCCTGTAAACTGGTTTCCTGTAGGTGTCAGACCTGTATCGGCCATGGTCGAGGCATTGAGCAATGAAACAGCGTTGCTTGCATCACCTCCGATAACAGTATACTGAATTATACCATCGTTGGTGTTACAGGAGGGTTGACTGACCACGTCGGCCGTAATTCGCAATTCGGGATCGATTGTTATATTTTCAACTTCTCCACATCCGTTGGCATCCCTAATTTCAATAGCATATATCCCTGAAGTCAGGTTGGTGTAAGTGTATGGAAAACCGAGGATACTTTGAAAGGCGGATCCATTGATGCTCATGGTATAAGGGCTAATTCCGTTATTTGTTGCGTCTAGGGAAACAGTAATCGAGAAACTACCTTCGTCTGCGCATTTATCGTCGAGCGCAAGTGTAATATCAGGTAAGGTATCCGCGCCAACCGTAACGGCCAAAGGCGCTGCAATGATACACCCATTACTGTCCCTGGCATAAATATCCCAATCGAGACTCACCGCAGGGTCCAATTCTACAGTAGCATCGAACGGAAAACTTCCGGGTATTCCGGCTCCGCTTATTGTGGCGCCATAGGTATAGGGTGCAGTACCTCCTGTCGCCTGTACGGTAACGATGGCGTTGGCTTCGTTACAATTGGCATTTACATTGTCTACTAATTGAAGGCTTATCGGTTCGGGTGCGTCAACGGTAACGGTATTTGTCTCGGCTACACACTGAGGATATGCTGTCTCGGTGATTTGAACGGTATAGGTGCCTGCGGGCAAAGATGTTGGCACACCGAAAGTGTAAGGGTCGCTGGTGGCGTTGTCGGCACCTGAAGCTCCGGCAATAAACCCTCCGAAATTATCCAAAACCTGATAGTTAAAGGTCCCGGTGTACCCCGTTATTGTCACTTCAATCGTTCCGTCAGCACTTTCACTACATGTTGCATCGCTGATTACCGTGGCTGTGGCGTCAATTAGGTCAAACGGGGCAACAACGTGTTCGACCGTGACCGAACAGTTGGTAACCGTATCCGTTATCTCATAAGCATAGGTGCCAGGCTGATTAATAGTGATGTTTGTGGGATCGGCAATAACGGCACCGCTTGGAAGCTCGGTATATATGTACGAGCCTGATCCGTTCGCCGCCACTATTTCAATAATTTCAGCACCATTGTTACAATCAATGGCTTGAATCTGATTGATTGAAGCGGTAACTTGCTGGACAACCGGAATAGGTACTGTTTCAGAATCCGTACAACCGTTGGCATCCCTTACGACCACATTGATGTCCGGTGACCCGAACGGTACCTGATATGAATTGCTGGCCTGATAATTGGCACCGTTGTCAAAGCTATATACGTAAGGGCCAGTACCTGAAGGGTTGCCCAAACCATCATTATTTACAGTCACCGTGATTGTACTTGCGGAATCGTCGCAACTGAAAGCAGAGGCTGAAGCCGATATGTCCAGTTGGGAAGGCTCGGCGATATCTATGCTTTGAGTATCGTCGCAGCCTTTGCTCGAAACGACCGTTACATTGTATGTACCTTGGGTGAGCCCAGTAAACACATTGGACGCCTGAGTAGTTGTTCCTCCATCCAAACTATAGAGATAGGGAACATCTATGTTACCAGGGGCGAGTGTAACCGTTATGGTTCCATCGCTTCCTCCAAAGCAGCTCACGTCTGTTGCTTCTAGGCTGAAGGCGGGTACAGAGGGTGCTGGAAGCGTTATCGATACTTGGGCCGTACAATTTGTAACGGTATCTTCAACCTCAAAAGTATAGTTTATAGAGTGGGTCAGGCCTATGAATATTCCCGAAGCATTCGTCGGACCTGCAGGAGTAATTTGGGTATAACTGTAGGTGCCCGAGCCTCCGTTTGCCGTGACGGTTACTTCACCAGAATTGGCCGGATTACAAAATTCGTCAGCCGTAAGGTTGGCCAAAACGGTCAACGGGGCAAAAAGAGTGATGTTTTCAAGCTCACCACAACCATTGGCATCCAAAATTTCAAATGTGTGGGCCCCGGAGGAAAGTCCCGTGACTATCATCGTATCGCCGGCATTCGCTAAAGCCGGGGCTGCCTGGGGTGCAGCCCCATCGACACGAATGGAATAAGGCGCAATACCCCCTACGTCCAGTGTTATCGTTGCGGAGAAAGTCCCTTCGTCCGCCGTGCATTGATCAGCGGCCACCACACTAATTTCAGAAGAAGGATCGGTTGGAACTACCACCCCGTCGGATTGTATACAATTGTTGGCATCTTTGATATACACGGTGTAATTGCCTCCTTCGACGTTAAAGACATTGGTGGAACCACCAGACCATGTTGCCGCCGTCGGAGCCGGATCGGTAGCCAAGGCTATCTGATATTCGTAGGGAGCGGTTCCAAACTGACCTACGGCCGACACTTGTCCGGCGTTCGTATAACAGTTATCATTTCTTTCAAGGGCGGCCGTAACTTGCAACAAATTGGTCGATTCGGTAATCGTAAATTGTGCGGAAGCGGATGTACATCCGGCAAAGGTTCCACCAACTTCGGTAAACAAGATGTAATACACCCCATAGGGCAGAGGACCAAGGTTCGACACACTGACGCCTGTTCCTACGCCGGGAGGGTTTACGGCAGAGGAACCGGTAATACCGGTAGTCAGGTTTGACTGTGAATTAAAGATTTCATAATCTACACTCGTGGCATCTCCGGCATAATTATCAAAGGTAAAGCTTACGTTGCCATCGGCACTTCCCGTACACGTAATATTGTTCACCGCATCGAGGGTGGCGGTTAGATTGGAGGGCGAGTCAATAGGGGCCGCCGCGGTTTCAAAATAATAACAATTAGTCGTAATGTCATGTACCACAAAGGTGTAGGTAATACCCGGGGTTAGACCTGTGAACGTGCGAGTGGGCCCATTTGAAACGTCTGGCGGGAAATAGGTGGAGGCATAGGGCACCCCAAAACTATCAAGAATGCCGAATTCGTAATTGGTGCCTAGAATCGCGGTTGTTACGGTAACCACAGCGGTACCCCCTGTGACACAGTCCGCTGTTGCCGTAGAAACATCGATGTCAAGGTCGTCTGGCGGTGAAGCGATAATGTTGGTGGTTACAACGGAGCAACCGTTTGCGTCAACCACATCTACTTCATAGATTCCGAACTCAAGAATGGTAAAGGTATAGTCACCACCCGTTGGCTCGACTTGCGAGGCACTATAACCGTTGTTTCCGGTGAGGTAATAGGTAAACCCAAGGGTACCGCCCGTAACGTTTTCAACCGTGATCGATCCTGGGTTGGTGCCAGATGACGTATCACAAGTAATTGGCATCAAATTGATGTTATAGGTTATGGGATCGGGCTCTCCGATTACAATAACTTCCATGTCAGAACACGACTTCGCATCGGTGACTGTCACTTCGTAGGTGCCTGCGGGCAAACCAGAAGTTTGACTACCGTAGTTTGTACTAGTGGTGGTGTTAACCACAGATATAGCGTATGGGGCCACTCCCCTTGTATTGTCTAGATTGATCTGAATCGAAGCCCCTGCATCACCGTTACATAAGATATCGGCGGTCTGAACTATAGAAGTAATATCCGGGGAATCAATAGGTTCGATTACGGCTTGTGCACTCACGGCACAGCCCCTATTGTCTGTAACCCTGAATAGGTAGGTGCCTGCAGATGGTGTCGTGTAGGAAAACCCACTACCAACGATTGCTGTTGGTAAAGACCACGAAGCTCCCGCGTCAGAACTCACTTCATAGGCGGCATAGGGTGTGTAACCATTTGCTATGGCAACATCGATAATGGCGTCTGGGGAAGCCGTACAGTCCAAGGCCTTGCTGACTATTGCACTTGCAGTTAATTGAGGTTCTATGGTTCCGGTGATGACGTTGGAAACGCATCCGTAAGCATCGGTAACCTGAATGTTATAAGTACCAGGTATTAGGTTTGAAATCGAAATCGGACTTCCACCGGACGAGGTTAGCGCCCCTCCGTTGATGCTATAGGAATAAGGGGCCACACCGTCCGTAACATCAATTAATAACATTGCTTGATCAGTGCCATCAAAACAATAATCGGAAGAGGCACTAACGGCAATTGTAGGAGTTTCCGCCGGGTCAATGATTATTGGCCGGTCAACAACACACCCACCTGCATCACGAACATAAATGGTATAAGAACCTGAAGGCACGTTGGTAAATGTGCTAGACCCCTGATAAGGATATACAATGGCGGGGCCGACCGTATTCTCCAATTGGTATTCGTAGCTGCCCCACCCTCCCGTGGCAGAGACAGAAATTGTGGCATTTTCGATACAGGTTACCGGAGTATTGGTAAAGGAGAAACCCAAAGCCGCTGCAGGACCGTCAACGGTGACAACCGAGGTGTCCGTACAGTTCGTGGTATCGTCCGTGATGGTTACTGTATAGGTGTCTGCCACCAATCCGGTGACGGCAACGGGTACGGTCAGGTTAATATTGGTTTGACTCTGAACGATGGTCGCCGAGCTGTTTTCTACCGTATAACTATAGGTTGATACAAAGTCGGTGACGGTAAAGGTAAATTCGCCATCCGAGAGGCCAAAGCAGCTCACATTACCGGTCAACTGGGAAAGTACGCTTACCCTTGGAATGTCAGCTACTGTATAGTTCTCTAGTATCGTACAACCCCTATCATCTGTTACTTGAAATGTATAGGTTCCTGGGGTTAGACCTGAGAACAGGTTGTTGCCGCCATTGTTTACGACGCTGGCTGCCGGAGCGATAATTTCGTACATCAAAGGGGCGGTACCACCGGTTACCGTAACGGTAACGTCGGAGACCACGGCCGGGCAAACCGGAGAAGTCTGTGCAAAATTTAAATCCGTTGGAGGATCTAAAGAATCGATGGTTACAGCTGGGGTTTGGGCGATACAGCCGTTGGAATCCCTTACGGTTATCGTGTAGGTGCCGGCCGTTATGTTCGTATTAAAAGTGTCGGAGGCTTGAAAATTTATGCCATCGATACTAAAGGTATATCCTGGGGTTCCTCCGCCATAGTTAATGACCTGAAGTACTGCAGAGGTATTGTCACAGCGATAGTCTTGAACTACATCAATGGTGCCAGGAAGCAATACCGGCGGGGCATTTAAGGTAATATCATCCGTAACGACACATCCCTTGGCATCGGTTACCGAATAGGCATATGTTCCCGCAGAAAGGCCGGTGTAAGTGGCTTGGGCTGAAGGGGCGCTACCATCGAATACAATTTGGTAGGGAGGGGTGCCTCCCGAAATTTGTAATTCGGCGATTCCGTCAGTACTGCTATTACACAGGGGATCTGTGGATATTTCGTTGACCGTTGGAGGAGTATTGGCCGTTACCGCTACCTGGTTGGTGGTTACGGTGCAGCTTTCACTATCGGTAATTACAAATTCATAGGTTCCGGCGGTCGTGGTGAAGTATGAAAAGGGATTACTAGGAGCGGCAACAGCGGCTTGTATCGAGCTGCCGTCACGGAAAACCTCATAAGTGAAACTAGGATTTCCCCCTGTAATAGTGACATTTATTTCCGCATCGGGCGTTGCGCTACAGTCAAGGTCTTTGATAAGGCTGGCCGAGGCGGCTAACGTTGGAAACACGTCGATACTGGCCGAGCCCGTACAATTTTTGCCGTCTATAACCTCAACGGTATAGCTTCCAGGTCCTAAACCTGTAAAACTGGTATTGCTTTGATAGGACCCTCCATTTAGCCGGTACTGAAATGGAGCAACCCCACCGGAAACAACATTGGCCGTCAAAGTAAGGCCTGTCGTACTATCGTAACAAAGGCTATTGGCCGACACATCTAGATTGGGAGATACCAAAGGTGTCAAAGCGAAGGTCTGGGTGACCTCACATCCTCCGGCATCCCTGACCGTAACGATATAGTTTCCTGAAGTGTCCGTCAGCCCCGTAAAAGAGTTGGTAGGTTGGGGTCCGGTAACAGCGCCACTTGGGTCTTCAAGCTCATATTCAAAGCCGCCCCACCCATCTGAAGCTGTAATCACGACCGAACCGGGGTTAGTTCCTGTTGCTGAACAAGTAATATCGGTAACATCCAGATTTGAAATGACCAAGGCCGATGGCGGTGCGGAAACCGTAATGCTCGTTGTGTCCGTACAGTTGGTGTCGTTATCGGTTACCGTTATGCTGTAGGTTCCTGCTGACAGGCCCGATAAGGGTATGGTGTTCGAGGTTTCGGCATTCACCGAAACGGTGGTTGGCCCCGTAATTTCATAGTCATAAGACATGGTGAAATCTGATACGGTAAAGGTAATGGCCCCATCGGAAAGGCCGAAACAAGTTACATTGTTGTCTAATTGCCCGTTGACCGTTAAGGGTATGGTTGGGGCTATGGTATAGCTTTCAGAAATGGAACAGCCTTTTGCATCGCTTACCCTAAAGGTATAAGTGCCCGCCGAAAGTCCCGAAAACACGGCGTTGTTCCCATTGTTTACCACATTTGCAGCTGGAGCGGTTATTTCATAGGTGAAGGGAGCGTTTCCGTCAAGTACCGAAACCGTGACATCTGAAGTCAGTGCCGGACAGAGAGGCTGTGTAGCCATAAAGGTTAAGTCGCTAGGCTCATTTAGCGGCGCTATCGTAATCGGGTCGGTAAGGAAAGTACAACCGGCGTTGTCACGTACGGTAATGGTGTACGTTCCATCGATTAAATTTTCAAAACGATTTGCATTTGGAGTGCTATCGGGAGTAAAGTTAATACCATCTATGCTATATGAATAAGGAGCCGTTCCTCCTGTAACATTTTGTGCTTCGATGATAGCGTCTTGGGTACAGGTATACTCTTGAATCAGCACCGAGGTCGCGTCCAACCCAGTAGAGGGAGTGCTAATTGTATGGTATTCAAAATAATCGCATGAGGCACTGCCCTTACGCTGGTTAATGACCACCGCATAGTCGCCTGCAGGAAGTCCTGGAAAATTTCCAGAAGCATTGGTCGCAATGGCATTGGTATAATCATAATTATCTTCGTCAAAAGTGGTTCCGTCGAAGAGATAATAGGTAAGTTGATAGCCATTATCATCTACCAAATTGAACTGAATCGCTCCCGTGGCATCCCCAAAGCAAAGTACATCAGTCACCGAGGTCGGGTCGTATTCTGCCGCGGGCCTAAATTCAATTTCTACCGTATTCGAAAAGGCAACACAGTTATTTCGATCGACGACAATAAAGGTGTAGAAACCGGGGTCGTAAATATCGAAAATTTGACTCGTTTGATATTCAGAAGCGGGGATTTCACTTGGATTGTTATATGAAGTGACTGATACCCCGTTATCGTCTGTATATGACCAAATAGCATAGGTGTGCGGCGTCTTTCCGCCATCGGAACTCATGAGAATATTGCCCTCTTTACACGTAATGTGTTGTGAGACCCTGGCTTCGATAGCCAGATCGGTATTGTCAATAATCTCAACTTGACCTGTTTCAGCGCAACCATCGTCGGTGGTCACCATATAGTCATATATTCCAGGGTTTAGGTTGGTGAACGTATAGGTGTTGTCGTCTGACGGGCCAAAGGTGTCGACCGTGTTTCCGCCCTGCGATACCTCATAGTAATATTGGCCTACCGCATTCAAGGCAGAAAGCGTTATCGAACCGAAACCTGTACAGGAGGCATCGGTTTTTTCGACATCAACATTGAATATACGGTTCAAGATACCGATATCTGGTGTGCTGAAAATACAGGCACCATCGATTGGGTTGCCCGACCCATCTAATTGTACGACATCAACGCGATACGAACCGTTGCCTGCAATATCAAAACTAGGGCCGCCATTGGCGCTAAAGGGAACGATGATTGAATTGGTCGATACATTGACCAACTGATAGCCATAATTACTTCCTAAATTTGTGATAGTAATGTTGCCATCATTTCCGCATAGCATATCGGTCTTGTTATATTGAATGTCAAGGGTGTTCTGAAAGACATCGAAATAATACCGGTTAAAACATCCGTTCTGGTAGTTAATTACCAATCGGTATTTTCCTGCAGTATTGGCTGTATAGTCGCTACCGGTAGCGACTTGGTTCCAGACACAAGTGAGATTTTTATTGGCGCAATCATCCGGAGCTGCATCACAGCTCGCCTCATCCAACTTTTCCCAAGACATACTCTGTGCGTCGAGAATATTTATTTGAATAGGCTGTTCATCGTTGGAACCACAGAGGAATATTTTTGGCAGTAAATCACCGTCAACTGAACATTGCACGATTTCCCCCTGAATGTCGTTTGTTGGATCGGCATCGTTATTAATGGTGTTGTAGTACTCAATGATGGGGTTGGTTCGATCGCTTCCGAAGCGCTCGACTACCATTATTTCCTTAAAGCCCTTACAAGGGTCGGCTACAATTTTATCGACGATATAAGTACCCTCTTGGGAAACGGTCATCGTACTGGGATCATTATCGGGATCGCCGTCGGTTATCGTGGTGTCGGTCGCATCGAAAACGCCATTTCCGTTATCATCACGTTTCCAGATATAATCATCAAAATTGTCACCGGCATCTAGTACAACGCTGTCGCCGCACAGTTGAACCGTGCGCGAAAAACTACAATCGGAAAGATCATCCAATAAAAAGTTGGTGGCGCCTGGAACGATGAAACCGCAGTTGTCGAAATCTGTAACGCTAGGATCATCCGTAATTTGATTGCTGTTTATGGCACCACGATAGGTAGAATAGGCCAAATTTTGAATAAGATCCGAACAGGCATCGATAAAGTCAAAGCAGTTTTCTGCCACTTGAACCCGCATGCGGATTTGGGCAATTGGATCACCCTGATTTACGAGGTAATCGGGTATGGTAAAGATGACCTCTCTTAAGGCCTCGTTATAGACATACGTAGTGCCAGGCGGCATGGTAATATTCGATTCGTCCAAGGTCACATTTATTGGCAACACATCTCGAATAGTATAATTTGTAGCATCGTCGTTGCCGATGTTTTCAAAGGATAGGACGTAGTCCAGCAATTGTCCCAAGTGAACACCTTGTCCTGTAATGTCGTTACCCGAAATGTCTTCTACCTTCTTTTCCAAGACGATATTGGGTTCGATAATTTCAACGGCAAATACCGCCAGAAAAGAGCCATATCCATCCCCGGTAGATGTAAACCGTAAGATGGCACCGCTTTCGCTATTGGGCAAAACCGAATTTAAGGGGTTGTTGAGGGTGAACAAATCGATATCGGTACCGAGGGTGTTTGTGCCATAGGGCGTTCTCGTCGGTACCTCGTTCCCATCATTGGTAATGGTGGAATTGAAAAAGTTATTTGCCGGATTGAGCCCGGTTGATAAATTGGTAAAGCTTCCGCTGGAATTCGCCCTTAAAAAAAAACGATCATTAGTTATTCCGCGATCTCCTTCCAGTGCCGCTACCCCTATTCTTGCGCGTACGGGGAACGGGTTTGGTAATGTCCGGAAGCCGTTTACTGCAACATCGACATTTCCGGCTGCGCTCGACATACCCGCATATCCGTCGAATGTTGATATGAATTTACCGGATTCATTAGGGTTTTCGTAGATAATGACCATTACCCATCCTGCCGAACTAGACCCCTGTCGGCGTCCCTTAGTGGCCCTTACATTGGCAACGGTATATTCACCGTTCGGATTGGTGTTGGAACGTACCAGGTCCGTGACATTTTTATAACATATATAAGGAGAGTCCTTGAATGAATTATTGATGTTGGTGTAATCATAGCCATCATAGATAATGTCGTCTTCCTGACCCACAGGATCCGCAGCAGTATCGGCAGTCAAGTCGACATAACTGCCACCTGGCACACGAAATTTTATGTTGAACCAATCTTCTATTCTAGGGGTGCCACTAAACGGGGCGCCTCCGTTCGTACTGCGTTCATTTGGATATGTTGCTGCCCAATAAAGCCCAGCATATCGTACTTGGGAACAAGAGGGGTCACTTATATTAAGTTCTGCGCTACTGGAGCTAAAGGTTGAAGGGTCCCCGTCGATATCGATATATTCCATCCATAGCGAATTATTATTCGCTGTCCCGTTATAGGGGTCGTTTGCTTGGGCGGGATTTGATTCTGAAGCACGGTTCAGAATATTGTTTCCGACGAATTCAATATCACCCCTTATCTCGATATTGCCCCCATTTAATCGTGGAGTAAAGGGAGCTACTTCTTGGGAGTAGGAATTGTAAAAAGCACACAAAAACCCAAATAATAGTAAGTACTTGTAATATGATGGAATATTCTTCTTGTTCATTTTAGGCCAAGTGATTTGGTTTGACACGCATAATCCACATTTTGTCGTTATACGTATCGTTCAGGTTGGTATAGTAAGAAAGAAGGGCATTGTTCCACGATTCGTGCCTTTTTAAATACACGTATCTCCAGTTGTTTTCCGGGTTTATAAAGTAACTGGCACTAAGCCCATAGGAGTTTAAGAGCTTAACAAAGCGATTCGCATTCTTGGGGTTGGCGAAAACATTGGCTATAATGTAGAAGCCTGAACCTATACCTTCAATTTTATAGGTTTTTGGATTTAGTTCGTTCGCCGACACACGATCTTTTACGATGACATTGGCCTGAAGAACATCACCTTCATATTTGGCGGATTTTTCTTTGATTTTGTCCACATTGCTGGCATACGACTCGTTGCTGTATTTATTGTCGACGTTCATAATCCACAGGTCACCGGTATAGGCGCCGTTCATGTTTGTCTTGTGCGCCTCCAAAGCCTCTTGCCAAGTATCGAATCTTTTAAGGTACACATACTTTAGACCGTTATCTGGATTCGATATGTAATCGGCCGAGACACCTTTTCTATCGAGGTCGTTGATGAATTTTTCCATATAGCGCCCGCCTTTGTATACATTTGCTACCACATAATACCCGTCTTCGACGCCATCGAGATTTTTGAACTTGCGGCTTTTGACCGAGGTAGTCGTTGGTTTAACGGTTTTAAATGTGTTTCGTGTTTTGTCTTGCACCGAAACAGGTCTATGCATGTTCTGCCCTTTTTGCGCCAACGCATCTTTTGAAAGAGCCCTATTATGTGTAGCAGTTGGTTTTTCAGCATCCGTATAGGCGGTCTGTGTTTGTGGGGCAGAGCGCTCTTGGCCTTTTAGAAACAAGTTTTCGGCACGCTTTTCAAGATCGGGTCTTTGACCGTTGGTTTCGTTACGAACCATGTTCATGACCATGTTAAAACGTCTTTCCAAGTCCTTTTGGCGACTATTTTCCAAAGAGTCTTGACGAAACATTAGTTCTTCGATGATGGCATCGTTCTCTGCGAGCTTTCGTTTTAGCTCTTCTATTTCTTCGTTGGATGCCATTGTATTCTGATCAACCTTTTGTTTGTCTACAAGGTCGTCTTCATAATCTTCTTCCAGCATGACCCTGTCTTCGGTTAGGTTGGGTGTAAATGAGTAGGCAAATGAGATTTCATGGGTCACTCCCAGGTTGTCAAAATCACCCCCCAGACCTTTTTCCATGGTATACCCTAGGGAAAGTCTTCGGTTAATATTAAAGCCGGCTCCGGCAGATGCGCCGTAGAAGCTGTCATAGCCTCCCTGTAACCAGCCCAGTTTCGGCAAATCAAGAATAAGACTCCCTCCGAACGAAAGGTCTTGGGCTTGTGTTTCGGTAGTAGCAAAACGGTTTTGGCCGTTCATGCGCACTCGTGCCAAAGGCATAAGGCGAGCACTTTCCATGATACCCGAGGCATTATTAAACCGATGGGTATATTGAAGGTGGCTCGAGTAGGTTTTATCAGCGAAATCGGTTAATGATTTACTGGTTTTGAGATTGTAATCAAAGAGATTTTCGGCAAACATACCGAAGTCAAAATTTCCAAATGATATATTGAACCCAGGTTGAAAGGATAGGACGTTGCTGTCTTCTGTACCGTTGAGGCGAAAATCATTGGGGTCTACAACGTCGATATTATTTCTATTAAGACCGGTACTGTAATAGGCTAGGTTTGCCCCAAAAGTAAAGTTGCTTTTTTCGCTGAGTTTGACTCCGTAAGCATAGTTCGCTAAAACCCCTGTATTGGAAACGGGGCCGATCTTTTGATTGTAAAGACTGAGTCCTAATCCGCTTCTATCACCTATTCGACCGCTATAACTCAAAAAATAGGTTTGATCATTATCTTTGAATTCTACTGATTGGTTTCTGTGTAGAAGGTTGATATAGGACTTATCTTCCTGAACTGTAGAAAAGGTAGGATTGATCAAAAACCTATTGAATTTCAACAGGTTTTGGGAGGCGGGACTGTACAATAGTACCGGGTCATCTTCTTGTGCTTGTATTTGTGAAAATGACAGCATGGCAAAAAGAGCCACGGCTATATGCTTAACAAATTTCATGGTGGGTTATCTGATAACGGTTATGGTACCTTGTTTTAAAGTTTCTGTGGCGTTTTTGATGACATAATAGAAGACCATGTTCTGTTTTGGGAAAACCATTGAAGATTCTGGCCAGTTGTTTTGATAATTGGTAGAATTCAGAACTTCTACTCCTTTAGCATTATATATGACAACATTAACATCTGATTTATTGGAATATGAATTCGGAATCACCCATTGATCATTGGCTCCATCGGCATTCGGGGTAATAACGTTAGGTATATTAAATAGGTCTAGATAAGAAACCGTAATGGGTCTGCTTATTTCACAGTTGTCGATATTTGCGATAAGTAAATAGCTGCCTTCTTCTGAAAAGGTTACTGAAGCAGAGCTACTTATCTCAATGTTGTCGGCGTTTAACCAACGGTAAGACGTTCCACCGCTAGCGGTTACGGTCTTAGAGCTTCCTTCAGGAAAAACTACGTCACCGGTAACATCCAAAGCAATGAGGTCTGGATTTAATGGTTGAATATCGATTTCATTCGATAGCACTGGGCAGTCCCCCCTTAAGATTACCAATCGATATGTTCCTGGCTGGGTGGCATTGATCTGTGGGTCCGATGTGTTTATGGATGAACCATTTCGCTGCCAGGCGAAAGTCTCTCCATTAAGATCTGCCGCGGTGTTTATAGTAATAACGTCTGATGTACTACAGTATACGGTGCTCGAACTATTGATCGTAAGCGTTTCGCTACTGCTTAGCTGAACAGGCAGCGTATTTGAAGTGGTGGTGAGGCCGCCCAAAGCGCCATCTAATTCATACGTGCCGTTTTCTGTACTGGCGGTCAGACTTATAGAAGGTGATGTTTCTGCTGAAACTATTGTTCCATCCTTTTTCCATTGAAAGGTGAACGACGAGCTTGTATCGGCGGTAACGTCTAGTTCTGACATATCGGCCAATACGGCATAGATTTTATCGATTTCGAGCACAATGCTAGAATTGGCACAAGATTCGTAGCTAGTTCCATAATCTATTTCAAGGCGGAATGCTGTAGGGGTTACGACTTCGGTCGGTTCGGAGTTTATTGTGGTTGACGAACAAGCGCCCCCCGTTTGTGTTACAGCGGCGTAATACGTTCCGGGTTGGGTGATATTCAATACCGCAGAATTGGAGCTAGGTATAGCAGCCCCGTTTAAGAACCATTCATAGGTTGGAACGCTGGCGTCGGTGGTAACCGTCAGTGCTTGGGTCTGGCCTGGTAAAACAACTATATTGGCTCCATTGTCCCGCGAAACGGTAAATGCCCCTGAATTGCTTATTGTAACCGGCTCCGATCTTTCGGTACAAAGTCCTGTGCCTTTTATTTCAACAGTATAATCACCGATAAAATCCGGATTATTCGTGTCTATGGTATAGGAGAATCCGCCTATCTGTGCGGGTTGTACGGTGACCCCATCCTTGAACCAAGTATAGATATAATTCGCATCTTGCACATTCGCCTCTAATGGAGGAGCCGGATCTCCCGCACAAAGCGAAGTTGAAGTGGGCGTGTTGATGGCTATTCCTGAGCTTGTTCCTGTATTTATTATGATATGGTTAGACTCTGTGTTTGCATTGAAGGTACAATCTCCGTAGTCTATATATACAAAGTATTCTCCTGAGCCATCTGTCTCGATGGAGGGTCCTGTTTCTGGAAGTTGAGTGCCACTCCTGAACCAAGAATACTGATAGGTATTTAAATCGGCTGAAGGTACATTGTCAACGCTCAAGGTAATGGAGTTTCCTCCACAAGCTTGAAGAGTTCCTGGCGTTGTACCGTCACCATCAGGGCTGATATGTAGATTAGAGGTATACCCTAAATAATACATAGAATAGGCCGGTGAAGCTTGGCCAGTAGATGCTGGGTTGGTACTTCGAACCCTTAATTTGTATCCGTCTCCTTGGGTGTCGATGGGTATGGAAAATTCAAAACCCGGATCTTGTACGACACTATTGCTCGATTCACGGGCAAGTTCGACAGCGTTTGTAAAATCACCATTAAAGTCGGATAGTTCTAAAATCCATTCATTGCCACTGTTGGGGCTACCTGCCCAGTCTACGGTGGCATAGTATTGGTTGAACCCTCCGTTGTTACCTGCGCATATTCTGTTCCATTGACAGTTTCCGCTGTTGCAGGTAATGTTTGGGTTGTTTGCAGGTTTGGGAGCGTTGATAGCCACAGCTTGGGCCGATAGCTCGGTTACGGCCATGAATAGAAGGGCCATGAAGAATAGATGTGATGTATTGAATTTTGTGCGCATAAGTAGGTGTAGTTTTGGGGGTTACTACGAGTGTGCCGTGTCTGATTTGGGATGAAACGTGCACTATATACTATAACAAATATGGTGCATATTCCGAGGGTAGTGAATTTAATGTTGTATTAAGGAAGAAAAGTGTTGTGAAATGATGGTATTTGTATGAAAGGTCATTCAAAGTGGGACTATTTATGCATTTTGACTACCTTTAGGGCCTTAAAAAACTACCTTATGAGCGAGGCTGCGGAATCGTTAAATTTTATTGAACATATTATTGAGGAAGACCTGAGAAATGGGTATTCAAGGCAGGATTTACGCTTTCGGTTTCCACCCGAGCCCAATGGCTATTTACATATTGGCCACGCCAGTTCAATATGTCTAAATTTTGGATTAGGAATTCGATATGACGCACCGGTTAATTTGAGATTCGACGACACAAATCCCGCCAAGGAAGAACAAGAGTATGTGGACGCTATAAAGCGGGACGTGGAATGGTTAGGCTTTTCATGGGATACCGAACGGTATGCTTCCGATTATTTCCAACAACTGTATGATTGGGCTTTACAGCTCATCAAGAATGGAAGGGCTTACGTAGATAGTCAAAGCTCAGAAGAAATGGCAAAGCAAAAAGGCACTCCTACGGAGTCAGGCACGGAGAGTCCCTTCCGTAATCGTTCCATTGACGAAAATATTGAGTTGTTCGAGGGGATGAAAAACGGTAAATTTGAGGAGGGCTCGCATGTGCTTCGCGCTAAAATCGACATGAACTCTTCGAACATGTTGATGCGAGACCCAATAATGTACCGAGTGTTACATAAAGCGCATCATCGCACAAATACCGATTGGTGTATTTACCCCATGTATGATTGGACTCATGGCGAAAGTGATTATATAGAACAGATTTCACATTCCCTATGTACCTTGGAGTTTGCTATGCATCGTGAACTATATGACTGGTTTTTAGATCAAGTGGTCGAACCAAGAAAGCTACGCCCGAAGCAACGAGAGTTCGCTCGGAGAAATCTTAGCCATACGGTGGTGAGTAAACGAAAGTTATTACAGTTGGTTGAGCAAGGCGTTGTCACGGGATGGAATGACCCACGTATGCCCACGATTTCTGGACTCCGAAGACGGGGATATACCCCCGAATCTATACGTAATTTTGCGGAGACCATAGGAATTGCCAAGAGGGAGAACTTGATTGACGTGAGTTTGTTGGAATTTCATGTGCGGGAGCATCTCAACAAAGTGGCTCCCAGGGTTATGGGAGTTCTGAACCCCATTAAGGTTGTCATTACCAATTATCCCGAAGGAAAGGTAGAGTGGTTGGAGACCGAGAATAATCCGGAAGACCATACGGCAGGAATTCGAAACATACCCTTTTCCCGTGAGATTTATATTGAACGAGATGATTTTAAAGAGGAAGCAAATCGAAAGTTTTTCAGATTGAAATTAGGCGGAGAAGTGCGTTTGAAGTCGGCCTATATTATTAAAGCTGAAAGCTGCACCAAAGATACCGATGGGAATATTACTGAGGTGCATTGCACGTATGATCCAAAAAGTAAGAGTGGAAGCGGTTCGGAAGAAAGCCTGAGAAAGGTTAAGGGAACACTGCACTGGGTATCCATAGCACACGCTATCGAAGCGGAGGTGCGCTTATATGATCGCCTTTTTATAGATGAAAGCCCCGATACACATAAGGACAAAGATTTTATGGAGTTTATCAATCCGAATTCGCTACAAGTTATAAAGGGATTCCTAGAGCCTAGCCTCAAAGACGTGGAGGCTGGGAAACGGGTACAATTCCAAAGGTTGGGTTACTTTTGTGTGGATTCTGATTCTTCGAATGAAAAGTTAGTCTTTAATCGAACAGTGGGACTTCGGGATACTTGGGCCAAAATTCAGAACCGATAGCTTTACTAGGCAGAAAAAAATCTAGTTACCGCTTAAGGGAAGGCTCATTCCGTAACATCCTTTTTCTGAACCATAAGGATTTTTTATGAAAACCCCTTGAAAAATCGGCAAAAACTATAAAAAACCAATTGTTTTAAAAGGGTTTAAGCGACTTTGGGCTTATGGCCGAACTCTATACCTTTCCAAAGGTATTTAGCGCTTTAAAATGTCTTCTATTGAGGTTATAACGACCAAATATTTTTTAGTCCTTGTTTTGATCCTTATTTCCGAGAGATTTTTTGTTCTTTTTCATTTGTTCGCCAATCATATTGCTGGCGGTGAATGAAGCAACCATATTGTTAAGCATATCACTACCTGCCTGGGGAGAGTTGGGTAATAAGATTAGGTTCGTGTTCGTTTCCTCCCCGATAGATTGTAGGGTGTCATAATGTTGGGTAACCACGATTAAGGCAGAAGCCTCTTGTGAGTTAATGCCTACTTTGTTCAATACCTCAACGGACTCTTCAAGACCTCTGGCAATTTCGCGACGCTGGTCGGCGATGCCCTGACCTTGAAGTCTTTTGCTTTCCGCTTCGGCTTTTGCCTTTTCAACAATCAGAATTCGAGCCGCGTCCCCCTCAAATTGGGCTGCAATTTTTTCTCGCTCCGAGGCGTTTATCCTATTCATGGCCGCCTTAACCTGAGCATCTGGGTCAATATCGGTAACTAAGGTCTTAATGATATCGTACCCATACTCTAACATGGCGTCTTGTAGTTCTGCTTTAACAGCTATGGCAATGTCGTCTTTCTTAACAAACACATCGTCAAGTTTCATTTTGGGAACCTCTGCCCTCACCACGTCAAATACATAGGAAGTAATTTGGTCATGGGGGTATTCCAATTTATAGAAGGCTTCGTACACTTTTTCTTTAATTACGACGTACTGTACCGAAACTTTGAGTTTGACAAAAACGTCATCTAAAGTTTTCGTTTCGACGATAACATCCAATTGTTGAATTTTAAGACTCAACCGCCCAGAAATACGGTCTACCAGAGGAATTTTCATTTGTAGACCGGAATTTCGTATACTTTGAAATTTACCAAATCGCTCTATGATTACAGCCCTTTGCTGTTTGACCACAAAAAATGAGGAAAGCAGTATAACTACCGCAATAAAAAGGATCGGAATTAGAAAGAAGGAGCCCATATGTGTTGATTTTAGTGAATGATTGAAATTACGAAAACACTTTGGTATATGAGTCTTTCGTTTTATCGAATTGTTACATATTCAAGATATTTGGGAAATGTGGGCAACTAAAAAAGGAAAAAGAAATTCAAAGTCATTATTTATTACTAAGCTTGCCCAATAAGACAGCTGCCCTCTGAATTCTTTCAATACTATCCGATTGGCCGATCAGCGACATAATTGTGAAGAGATGAGGTCCTTTCATGTCGCCGACTATGGCTAAACGTAGTGGCGGTAATACTTTACCGAACGAGAGTTTCATTTCTCCTATCCAACCTTTTACTTTTTGCTCTAATATATCTTCTGAGAAATCAGATAGCCCTTCTAGAAAGGACACTAATTGGCCCATAATTTCCGAGGTATTATCTTTCCATTGCTTTTGAAAGGCTTTTTCATTATAAGATTCAGGGGGTCTAAAGAAATATTCTGATAGTTCCCAAAAGTCACTCACAAAAGTAGCTCGGTCTTTTAACAGTGCCACGATTTTTTCAACATAGGTAGGGTTTCGCTTGGTATCTGGAAGATCGTGGGCTTCCAGAATAGGCTGAAAAAGCGATGCAAGTTGAGCATCGGTCTTTTTTTGTAGGTACTGTTGATTATACCATTTGGTTTTGTCAGGATCGAATCTCGCCCCTGATTTGTTGACCCTCGATATATCAAAGGCTTTAATAAGCTCTTGCAAATTGAATATTTCCTGTTCGGTCCCAGGATTCCAACCTAAAAGGGCTAAAAAGTTTACTACGGCCTCGGGGAAATATCCGGTTTCTCGATAGCCGATGGAATCTTTCCACTGCAATGGAAATACTGGAAAACCAAGCTTCTCACCATCGCGCTTGCTTAATTTGCCCTTTCCTGTGGGTTTCATTATTAAGGGAAGATGGGCGAATGATGGGGCTTGCCATTCAAAGGCGTCGTACAGCTGTTGATGTAGCGCCAGAGACGGCAGCCATTCTTCGCCACGAATGACATGTGAGATTTTCATGAGATGATCGTCGACGATATTGGCGAGATGGTAGGTGGGCATTCCATCGCTTTTAAAAAGCACTTTATCGTCTAGGGTATTAGTGTCAATTGTTATAGAACCCCGTATCATATCTATTAATTGGAGTTTTTCATCGGGTGGGGTCAAGAAACGAACTACATATTCTTCGCCATTAGCTATACGTTCTTGAGCCGTTTCGGGCATCAGTGACAAAGAGTTGTCCAATTTCAGTCGGTTGTGCCAGTTATAAATAAAAGTTTTGCCCTGTGCTTCGTGGTTCTTTCTATGGTAGTCTAATTTTTCGGCAGTATCAAAGGCGTAATAAGCTTTTCCCTTTTTAATGAGTTCGTCGGCGTATTTACGATATAGCATTTTACGTTCGCTCTGGCGATAGGGGCCGTAAGGCCCTTGCACCCTTGGTCCTTCGTCGAAAGGCAGGCCACACCATTGCAATGCATTAATAATATAATCCTCGGCACCTTCAATATAACGACTCCGATCGGTGTCTTCAATACGGAGAATAAAGTCACCGTCGTATTTTTTAGCAAACAAGTAGTTAAATAGGGCAGTACGAACTCCTCCGATATGCAGGGGGCCCGTAGGGCTTGGCGCAAAGCGGACACGAACTTTTTGGCTCATATTAGGAAATATTATGGGACAAAGGTATAAAAAGTACATGAAGCTTTTGCCCCGATTAAAGTAAATCTAACAATACTTTAGTATGCGCGTTAACGTTTGGGTTAAAGGGCATTACGTATCTTTGCGCTTTATGAGTAGTTATACCGACATTTTAGATAAACTCAAAGGCTTTATAAGAAAGTATTATACCAAGATGCTCATTAGGGGCGGGTTGCTTTTTGTTAGTCTTGGCTTTCTCTTTATGCTGGCTGTTTTAGGCATAGAATATTTCCTTTGGTTACCGCCCACAGGAAGACTTATTTTATTGTTGGCCTTTGTTTTGGTGGAGGCCGTACTTCTTTTTAGGTACATTCTAACCCCTATTTTCTACCTTTTTCATTTAAAAAGTGGCATAGACAACAAGAAGGCCTCCTTGTTGATCGGAAAGTATTTTCCTCAGGTGGGTGACAAGCTCTATAATCTATTGGATTTGGCAGAAGATAGAGTTAAAACAGAATTGTTGTTGGCAAGTATTGAGCAGCGCTCCCAGAACTTGAAGCCAGTTCCTTTTACAAAGGCCGTAGATTTAAGGGAGAATTTAAAATATGCCAAGTATTTAATCATTCCTCTACTGATTGTTGCTCTAGTCTGGTTTTCTGGCAATTTGTCCTCTTTTTTTGGGTCTGCTGATAGAGTAGTGCACTACAGAGCTATGTACGAACCGCCTGCTCCTTTCGTTTTTCAACTTTTAACCAATGAACTGAACGTTTTGGAGTCTAAATCGTATACGATTGAAGTTGAAACGTTGGGCGAAGTTCAGCCAGAGACCGTTTATATTGTTATTGGAGAAAGGGAGTATTTAATGCAAAATAAAGGCGGTAAGTTTAAATATACATTATCACCACCTTTGCAGCGTACGGAGTTTTATTTCCGAGCCAATGAGGTGTCGTCACGTAACTATGTATTGAATGCTTTAAAAACTCCCAGCATACAGAACTTCGTAATGGAACTCGATTATCCTCGATATACAGGTCGATCACCTGAAGTGTTGAAAGGTACGGGAAACGCAACTGTTCCTGAGGGAACAAGAGTACGGTGGGAGATTACGGGCAGGAATACGGATCGCGTCAAAATGATTAGCAGAGATACATTTCTCATATTTTCAAAGGCAAATGATGGTGAAAGTTTTACCCTGGATAAGAAGGTCTATTCAGATATGTCTTATGAATTGGCAACCTCAAATCAGAACGTATCTGATTACGAGAAATTGGCATATCGATTCAATGTAGTAAAGGATGCCTACCCCACTATCAAAATGGAACAGGTGATCGATTCGGTAAACTCAAACGCAGCCTACTATATGGGGGAAGCCACCGACGATTATAAACTAAAAGGTATAAAATTGGTCTATTATCCAGAAAACAGTCCCGAAACGGTTAAAAGCTTGATGCTAGAGGAGCCCAACACGAACTATAATAGGTTCTTTTATACGTTTCCCTCCGGTCTGGAGCTCGAGACTGGAATAAAATACCTGTATTATTTTGAGGCCACGGATAATGACGCTATACATGGTGGAAAATCTACGAAAAGTCGGGTCTTCTCCATGGCTGTACTAGATGATGACGAATTGAGAAATGAGGCACTGAAATCCCAGCAGTCAATAATTGATAATCTGAACCAGTCCCTTAGCAATCTTAGAGAGCAGAAAAAAGGCCTTAAGGAAATTAATCAAAGTCAAAAAGAGCGCAAGCAATTAAGTTTCAATGACCAAAGGGAAATAAGGGATTTTTTAAGAAAGCAGAAGGATCAGGAGAATCTGATGCAGAAGTTCAGCAAACAGTTGAAGGAAAACCTTGAGATTGGGGGAGATGACGATGAAAGTTCACAACTTCTGCAAGAGCGTCTAGAACGGCAAGAGTTAGAAGCCAAGAAGAATGCCAGACTACTCGAAGAGCTCGAAAAAGTGGCAGATAAGATCAAAAAAGAGGATTTTTCACAAAGACTAGAGGAATTGGGAAAGAAACAACAGAATAGTGAAAGAAATTTAGAACAGCTGTTGGAACTTACCAAACGGTACTACGTTTCTGAAAAGGCCAACCAATTGGCCAAAGATTTGGAAAATGAGGCCAGTCTACAAGAGGCACTGTCGAAGCAAAAAATCGGGCAAGATTTTGAAAAAGAAACGCAAAAGAAATTGAATGAACGATTTGAGGAACTTGCCAAGGAGATGGAAGAATTGGACCAAGATAATCGGGCCCTTAAAAAACCACTGGAACTGAAAATAGATAAGAAGAAAGAGGAAGCCGTCAAAAAGGATCAAAAGGAAGTGCTCGAAGAGATTAATAAGTATTTAGACTATCAGAAATCTTCGTCACCCCTCGAGAAGTCAAAGGCGGAAGAAGAGGCCTCAAAAAAGCAAAAATCCGCATCCCAGAAAATGAAAGAAATGAGTGAAAGCCTTAGGCAGGCTTCTTCTTCAAGTTCAGAGGCCACCGAAACTGAAGATGCTGAGATGCTTCGACAGATACTTGACAACCTGGTCACATTTTCGTTTAAACAAGAGGACTTGTTCGATACCCTTCAGGAGGTAGATGTTGAAAACCCAAGGTTCTCGTCCATCGTTAGGGAACAACAGGTACTACGTGATTTGTTTCAGCATGTAGATGATAGCCTATTTACGCTATCGATGCGCCGTGCCGAGCTATCTGAGTTCGTTAACGAACAGGTTACAGAGGTATATTATAATATTGACAAGACCTTGGAGAGCTTGGCAGAAAGCCAACTGTATCAAGGAGCATCCTACCAAAAGTATGTATTGACTGCTTCTAATGAGCTGGCTGATTTTTTGGCCCATGTACTTGATAATATGCAGCAAAGTATGATGCCCGGCCAGGGGGCGGGTCAAGGTCTAGATTTTCAATTACCTGATATCATTAAGCAACAGAGCAAGATTCAACAACAAATGGAAGGCATGGGTCAATCTGGCAAGGGAAATCCACAGGAGGGTCGTGGTAATGGAGAGAAAGGAAAGGGATCCGAAGGCGAGATAGGTCAAAGGGGTTCTGGAAGTGGTAATAAGGAAGGCCAAGATGGAAATTCAGGAAATAAAAGTAATGCTGGAAATTCTGGGGAAAATGGAAATCAAGGACAAGGTCAGAATGAGCTCAGCGAGGGCGAATTGGCAGAGATTTATGAGATATACAAGGCACAACAGCTCATACGGCAAAGGTTAGAAGAGCAACTGAACGACATGATCAAGACCAGTGATAGAAAATTGGCGGAAAAGTTGAGCAAACAAATGGAAGACTTTGAAAATGATTTGTTAGAGAACGGTCTGACGCAGCGTAGTATGAATAAAATGAACAATATTCAGCATGAATTACTCAAGCTGGAAAATGCCGCCATGGAACAGGGAAGGAAATCCGAGCGGGAGAGTTCTTCCAATACAAAAAGCTTTGAAACCCCGATCAGAACCAGGCCAGAAGTGCTAAAGAATTATCGCAGAGAGACCGAAATTTTGAATAGACAAGCCTTACCTTTGCGCCAAAATTTTCAGAACAAAGTGAAGGCGTATTTCAAAAACGATGATTGAGTTTTTTTATGAAACTGATTTTAAGTTGTCAAATGAACCCCAGTATTCCGACTGGATAGGTAGGGTTGTGATTTCTGAAGAGGCGAGTTTAGGGGCGCTGAACTATATCTTTTGCGATGATGTTTATTTGTTGGACATTAATAAAAAATTTTTGTCCCACGATACATATACGGATATCATCTCTTTTGATTACACCGAAAATGAATTGATAGCCGGAGATGTATTCATATCCGTGCAAAGGGTAAAGGCGAACAGCATAAAGTTCAAGACAGGGTTTCATCAGGAGTTGTTGCGGGTAATGTCACACGGGGTGCTCCATCTTCTGGGGTACAATGATAAATCTGAAAAAGAATGTATGGCAATGAGGGAAAAGGAAAATGAAAAGATAAAAATGTTCCACGTGGAACATTGAACTAACACCGGGCACGGATGTCCTATGGAGAAGGATTGCACTTTATTTGTGCTTGAAACACAGGCTTGTTTTATTGCGCATTCTCTTCATAGATCAAAAAAGGAATAATTGGTATGTTTTCAGAAGAATATGATGTGATTGTGGTTGGGGGTGGCCATGCAGGTGCGGAGGCCGCGGCGGCTGCCGGGAGTATGGGCTCTTCAACCCTTTTGGTGACTATGAACTTACAAACCATTGGTCAGATGTCTTGCAATCCGGCCATGGGAGGTATCGCAAAGGGTCAAATAATCAGGGAAATTGACGCCCTTGGCGGCTATAGTGGAATTGTTTCTGACAAGTCATCGATTCAGTTTAAAATGCTAAACAAGTCAAAGGGTCCTGCTATGTGGAGCCCAAGGACTCAAAATGATAGAATGCGGTTTGCCGAAGAATGGCGGTTGGCACTTGAAAAGAATCCCAATGTCGACTTCTATCAAGAAATGGTGAGTGGCCTTTTGATAGAGGGGGATAGGGCCGTAGGGGTTAGAACATCCCTTGGTATTGAAATAAGGTCCAAAGCGGTGGTGTTGACAAACGGAACCTTCTTGAATGGGTTGATTCACATTGGAGAAAAACAGTTTGGGGGCGGTCGCGCAGGCGAACGAGCTGCTACGGGTATTACGGAACAATTGATTGATTTAGGCTTTTCAAGTGGAAGGATGAAGACAGGAACTCCACCTAGGGTAGACGGACGTTCATTGAATTATGACGTTATGATTCCGCAACCAGGTGATGAACAACCCTCACGTTTTTCATATCTAGAAACCCCGATTTTAAAAGAACAAAGAGATTGTCACATGACGCATACCAGCGAAATGGTACATGATCTTTTAAGGGAAGGGTTTGATAGGTCTCCAATGTTCAATGGCAGAATAAAGAGTGTTGGACCAAGATACTGCCCTTCAATTGAAGACAAGATAAATCGGTTTGCTGATAAAAGTAGTCATCAAATATTTGTAGAGCCCGAAGGATGGAAAACGGTTGAGGTGTACGTTAATGGCTTTTCAACTTCGCTTCCTGAAGAAGTGCAGTTTAATGCACTGCGCTCCGTAAAAGGTTTTGAAAAGGTCAAATTCTTTAGACCTGGATATGCCATTGAGTATGATTATTTTCCTCCCACACAGTTGAGACATACGCTGGAGACTAAAATTGTTCAAAATTTGTATTTCGCCGGTCAGATTAACGGTACAACGGGCTATGAGGAGGCAGCATCACAGGGTCTTATGGCCGGTATTAACGCCCACTTAAAAATACATGAAAGAGAGGCGTTCACGTTAAATAGGGACGAGGCTTATATCGGTGTCCTGATAGATGACCTTATTACAAAAGGAACCGAGGAGCCTTATCGCATGTTCACTTCTAGAGCAGAGTATAGAACCTTGCTAAGACAAGATAATGCTGACTTGAGACTAACGCCCAAAGGGTATGCCATTGGACTTGCCAGTAGTGAAAGACTTAAACGTATGGAAGAGAAGCAGAGCCAATCCAATTCTTTTGTGAATTTTTTCAAGAAAACCAGCGTACAACCTGAGGATATCAATCCTATTCTGAAGGCTGTAGGATCTTCCCCTGTAAGACAGTCCGATAAAATGTTCAAAGTTTTCTCTAGACCAAAGATGACAATGCACCACATGCTTCAACTCGATCATGTGTTGGATTTCGCCGAAGCCAATGGGTTCGATAGTGAAGTGCTTGAACAGACCGAAATTCAGGTTAAGTATTCTGGATATATCGAGAAAGAAAAAAACAATGCCGACAAGTTGCAGCGGCTTGAAAATGTGAAAATTCCTGATGGTTTTGACTATTCAAAACTAAAGTCCCTTTCATTTGAAGCGCGAGAAAAACTAAATGGGATCAAACCCGTTACCATAGCTCAAGCGTCCAGAATAAGCGGGGTCAACCCTTCTGACATAAGTGTATTGTTGGTATATTTGGGAAGATAAGTGCTCATGTTCCACGTGGAACATCTCCTAAGATAAGATTCATAATCAAGCTCAACGCCCATTTCTTTATAAGGGCAGTGGCAACGCTACTGTTGAATTAAATAAGTTCCCAGAAATAGGATTAGAAGATTAAAATACTCAGGTTGGCCTCAATTTTGATATTGCTTTTGGAATAAAATAAAGCGAGCGAGATGAAAAAATCCCCCTTCCTTTTTCTAGCATTACTGCTCTTCTTAGGTTCTTGCATACCTATTAGAATCGCACCTAATATTGAGGATTATCGCGTGACAAAAGGGAAGAAGTTTAAGAGAGGATTGCCGAAACGTGAGATGTTTGTCTTTGAAGATCCAAAGGCAGCGAATGAGTTCTACAACTATGTTAATATAAAATACGGTCTAGATAATAATAATGTGGACGACGACGTTCCCTTCATGCTTGAGAATAGGTTGTATTTTTTCTCGTTTTATGAGGTGGAAATTGAAGATAAAGCGATTCCAATACTGGGAGTTTTTGCAGACGCCTTGATAAGCAGGGCGCTTGATAGTGATGAGTACCAGCCTATTTTTACGCCCAACGACGGTGTCTATAGACGTGGAAATTGGTATATTGCGATTGAGGTATATAGTGACCTTGAGAATGATTGCTTAGCGGAAGATTCTTTTTCAAGAAAACGGCTTCTACAATACCTTACCAGCATTAAAAATGAATACCTGACCACCCATAATTATAATGAGACCGTATTTAAAAACTAAAGACTTTTCCGTTACCGGCGAAGATTTCCAATTGCTCTACGACAAAGACCTAGACCTCTTGGTCACGGAGCCCCAGCCAAAGGAGTTGGAGATTTATTATCGCAGCGAGAACTACATTTCACATACCGATTCGAAAGACACATTTATGGACAGGGTCTATCATACTGTGAAACAATTCAATCTATGGTTAAAAACTAACATGATTCATAAGTATGGCGCTGAACGCAAAACATTATTGGATTTTGGCGCGGGCACTGGAGATTTTCTTATAACGGCGAAGGGCAAGGGATGGTCGGTCGCCGGGGTCGAGCCTAATCCAGATGCGAGGATGCGATCTCGTGAAAAAAGAATGGAATTATACCAGAGTATAAACGATTTAGGCGATTCAAAATTTCAGGTCATTACACTTTGGCACGTACTTGAACATGTGCCGGATCTAGAGAATCAAATAGAACTATTAAAAAAGCATCTGGAAGAAGATGGGATAATGCTTGTAGCCGTTCCAAATTATAAATCCTATGACGCCTCCTACTACAAAGAATTTTGGGCCGCCTTCGACACGCCAAGACATTTATGGCACTTTTCAAGAAGCTCTATACATAAAATTTTTTCCAAGCACTCTATGAAAGTAATTAACACAAAGCCGATGTGGTTCGACGCTTTTTATGTGGCATTACTTTCCGAAAAATATAAAAATGGGAGGCAACGTCTTTTTCCAGCTTTAGCTGTCGGACTACTTTCTAATATTAAAGCTTTAATAAATAAAGAGTTTTCTTCACTGATTTATATCATACAAAACGATACTTTGAGTGGGCGCAAAGACTAATACGTGGTTTTAAGCGGCTTTAAGAGGCCATCTAAGGCTTGGTCAACGAATACCTTTGCCCCACATAGATCGTTAAAAAAAAGCTCTTTATAGCATCTATTTACAATAGTTTTGAATGATGAATTTGTATGCTACGCATAAATATTACTTATTATAAGGGGTGAGGGTTACTTTTTCTAAATAGAATTATATCTATTGAAAAAAATCAAGTAAGCATAGAATTACATAAATAGATACGATTGATTTCAAAAAGCTTTCCTATTTTTGCGCAGCTTGAAAAACGGCATGGTGAATTGTATAGGTAAAAGCTGTACGAATACGTACTAGCTTCAGCAGAAAAACCAAAACTTAAAAAATGATGAAAAATATTGTAACACTCTTTTTACTTTTAGGATTGACTTCGTGTCAACAAGAAAAAATCGGCTTTGTAAATAATACAAGGCTTATGAACGAGTATCAAGAAAAAATCGATGTAGAAGCTTCATTTCAAACCAAGGTTGAGGCTTTGGGTAAGAAAAGGGATAGTATTTCACAAGCTTTCCAAAAAGAGGCACAAGCTTTTCAGGAAAAGGCCCAGAAGATGTCTCAGCAAAAGGCACAAGAAGAGTATGGCATCATGCAGCAGAAAGGTCAAATGATTGGCCAGCAATTGCAGCAAGAAGATCAACAACTTCAATTAAGTGGTCAAACTGAAATGGATAGCATTGTTAGTAAGGTCAAGCGAGAAGTGAAGGCCTATGGGGAGGCTCATGGCTATTCCTATATTCTCGGAGGTGGAGATGGCGGAAGCGTACTTTATGGAAAAGAATCCAACGATCTTACAGATGAAATCGTTAAAATTTTGAACGATAAATATAACGAATAAATCCCTTTATAAGGAATCGTTAGTCCTTGGTAGGTAATACCTTACTGAAGTAGATAGACAAGAAAGGCAGCAGGCATAAAATAGACTGCAATGGTTTTGGCTCCTTCGTAATCTTTAGCAACACGTTGGCCAAACAACAGCATTAAAAGTGATAAACACGATAGTAGGGCCCCATAGAATGCTAAAGTATTTTCATTAAAAAAAGCAATTTGATATAGGCCGATAGTGCAAAGAACACTTGATACCATTTCGGTTAAGAGCACAATCATCAAAAGAATAGGAACAATATTGCTAAGCGGCGTTCCTGAAAAATGCTCCTTAAGCCAAGATAAGTTTCCCGCCCAGTCGAAGACTTTGTCAATACTACTCTGAAGAAACACGATGATCAAAAAGAGTAACAATAGTATTTCCGCAGCATTTTCCAAAATTTTTTCCATTGCCATAAACTTGGTCGTTTTGTGATTTATCGGGATAGTCGATTTATTTTTTAAGCGATTATAGCCTTTCGATGCAGTAATCGGGTCAATTTTATGGACAGGTCGGTCAGTATTATTTTCGAATTACCATTGCGCTCGACATGATAGATGGCATCTTCAAGTTCATGAACAATGCTCAGCACATTATTTTCATGTATGAAAGGCGCAAACTTTTCCAACTGAAAACCATCGACATGAATACGCATAAAAGCAAGATCTTCTGCTTTATAATTGATTAGCATGGCTTGCCGAATTACCGCAACACAATAGTGCAGAAACTTTTTTTGTGTCTCCCTTCCCGTTTTTGAAACCTCTTCGCTCCAAAGAATCAATTCGTGTATAGCTGCTTTGTTGCCCTTTGCCTTAAAGGCACTGCGAACCCATTGTACAAACCATTTTTCAAAGACTAAATCTTCCGAATCGTTGTTCATCAAGTCGATAGCCTTATTGAAATTTCCGTCAGCTTCATGTGCAACTCGCAAGGCAACCTCCCTTTCCAATCCTTTTCTCACCAAAGCATCGGCCATTACATGCTCGGCTAAGGGGGGAAAGTGTAAGATTTGGCAGCGGGAACGTATCGTTTGAATTATTTGGTCTTCATGTTCGGCGATTAAAATGAATATGGTTCGGTTCGGAGGCTCTTCGATAAGTTTTAATAATTTGTTTGCGGCCGAGACATTCATTCTTTCCGCCATCCATATTACCATTATCTTATACCCGCCCTCGTATGATTTCAGCGACAATTTCTTAACAATTTCGGAAGCTTCCTCTACCCCAATCTGACCTTGTTTTTTTTCGATTCCGATAAGTTGATACCAGTCAAAAAGGTTTCCATACGGTTGGCTCTTTAAAAACTGGCGCCATTCTTCCATATAATGGTCGCTGACCGCATGGCTTTTGACCTTGTCTGAATTTGAGACTGGAAATGCAAAATGCAAGTCGGGGTGTGAGATCGTGTTGAACTTTTGATTACAAACTGCATTTCCACTTCGATTTTCACCATCTGAGTTTGAGCAGATCAGATATCTGGCATAGGCCAATGCCATAGGTAGTGTTCCAGAACCTTCAGGCCCCACGAACATTTGGGCATGGGGTACGCGACCCGCAGCGGCACTGGTAGTTAAATGATTCTTTATATGCGAGAGTCCCAGTATGTCTTCAAACAACATATTTCAAATATAGTTTTTTTTAGATAGACCGACTGCATTTGGAAATAGTCAACCCTCCCCTCAAAAATCAATATTTATATCAGGGATTTTTGCAAAGTCATGCCTCCGTGGCTAACACACCTTCTTCCTTTTTAGTACCTTTGCGATTCTCTAAAACCACATTGACATGAAGACTATCGACGATTTTAATTTCAAGGATAAAAAGGCACTTATTCGTGTTGATTTCAACGTTCCGCTCAACGAAAAGTTCGAGGTGACCGATACGAACCGTATTGAAGCCGCAAAGCCCACAATTATAAAAGTATTGGAAGATGGTGGTTGTGCCGTATTGATGAGCCACTTAGGGAGACCTAAAGGGAAAAGCAACCCAGATTTATCCTTAGAACATATCGCTAAAACGGTTTCGGAAGTAATTGGGGTGAATGTAAAGTTTGTACCCGAATGTGTGGGTGAAATAGCCGAGAAAGCTGTTGAAGCCTTACAGCCTGGTGAAGTGTTGTTATTGGAAAACCTCAGGTTTCATGGTGAAGAAGAAGGTGGAGATAAAGATTTTGCGGAAAGACTCTCCAAGCTAGGAGATATTTATGTAAACGATGCCTTTGGAACAGCTCACAGGCCTCATGCGTCTACAACCATCGTGGCGCAATTCTTTCCAGAAAGCAAATGCTTTGGTTATCTGCTCGCTAAAGAGATCGAAGCTATAGACAAAGTTATGCAGACCGGTGAAAAACCGGTATTGGCCATTTTAGGAGGTGCCAAAGTTTCATCGAAAATTACGATTATCGAAAATATCTTGGATAAGATAGACCATTTGATTATTGGGGGCGGAATGACGTATACTTTTGTTAAAGCCAGGGGCGGGCAGGTCGGAGACTCTATCTGTGAGGACGATAAAAAGGAGCTGGCCATGGATATCTTAAAACAGGCCAAAGAAAAAGGGGTTGAGGTCCATTTGCCAGTCGATGTGGTAGCCGCAGATAGCTTTGCCAATGACGCCAATACCCAAATAGTAGATGTAGACAAGATTCCGGATGGATGGCAAGGACTAGATGCCGGCCCAAAGACTTTAGAGAACTTCAAAGCGGTTATTTTAAAGGCCAAAACTATATTATGGAATGGTCCTGTAGGGGTTTTCGAAATGGAGTCTTTTGCGAAGGGAACAATAGCAGTGGGCAATGCAATAGATGAAGCCACAAAAAATGGTGCTTTTTCACTCGTTGGAGGCGGAGATTCCGTGGCCGCGGTGAAACAATTCGGTTTTGAAGACAAAGTGAGTTATGTTTCTACAGGAGGTGGTGCCATGCTGGAAAGCTTGGAGGGCAAAACCTTGCCCGGCATCGCTGCAATAATTGACTAATAAACACGTTATCGATGAAAGGGTAATTAAGTTCAAGAAAAAGTTACCGGACACGAAAATTTTATTTTTAGAAAAAAAAAGACGATTTTAGTAGGGCAGCCCAAAGGGCTGCCCTACTAAAATGTAGGTATAGGCCAATTAAAAAATGAGCTCCTTATAAATGACAGCAAAAAATTCTATCACTGCATGTTTATGCCTGGTTTTCTCTCTTTCAATGGCGGCACAACAAAAGGACTCTCTTGTAGCTTCTAAGAAGGAGCGAAAGGTTGTTCCCTTTACGGAAGGGCTTTCATCCATAGATACTTTGGCCAAAGAAGTCGACCCGGTCGAGCAAATGGAACTGATGGCATCCGACACCATTATTAACGCAGACGCCATGGCTTTATTGGCAGAGGGAAAGGCAGGCAAATATAATCTACAGGACCATACCGAGGCGGCACGGTTGGACAGCCTTTGGATGAAGGAACTTTATGAATATGCTTCATCTTTTGACGAGATGTATGATGAGGTTTCGAATCTGGTAATAGATCAAAAAAACCCCTTAAATGAAGAAGAGGAAGAACTATATGTGTACGATTTACCAACCGATTCGTTAAAAGCGAGGTTGTATAAGCTAAACCAGAAAACTCCCTTCAACGTAGCTTATAACCCATCTTTAGAAAGTGTTATCAAATCGTTTTTGATAAGAAAGAGAGGTTTGATGGAGCGTATGTTGACAGCCAGTCAATTTTACTTTCCTTTGTTCGAACAACAGTTCGATAACTACGACATTCCCTTGGAAATGAAATACCTTTCCATCGTTGAATCTGCCTTGAACCCCAGGGCGCGATCTAGGGTGGGAGCGACAGGCCTTTGGCAATTCATGTATGGTACAGGAAGACAGTATAAGCTTGATGTTTCAAGCTATGTAGACGAACGTAGCGACCCGATTAAATCAACCGAGGCCGCCTGTCAGTTTCTCTCCAAACTGTATGATATCTATGAAGATTGGGACTTGGCCCTAGCCGCATACAATTCCGGCCCAGGTAATGTAAACAAGGCCATTCGCCGATCAGGCGGGTATAAGAACTATTGGAATCTTCGAAGTTATCTACCACGTGAAACGGCAGGCTACGTGCCTGCATTTCTGGCGACCATGTATATCTTTGAGTATGCCAAGGAACATGACCTCAAGTATATAAAGGTAGAACGGCCATATTTCGAAACGGATACGGTGCACGTAAAAAGCTTGATTACGTTTGAACAAGTTTCCGATTTGACAGGAGTTGGCCTTGAAGAACTTAAGATTTTGAACCCTTCCTATAAATTGAATGTCATACCCTATATCGAAGGCAAGGAAAATACATTGCGTTTGCCCAAAAGGGCCATTGGTAAATTTGTTTCCAACGAAGAGGCCATCTATGCCCATGTTAAAAAAGAACTGGAGAGCAAAGAAAGCCCTTTGCCCCAATTGGTAAAGGCAGCCGAAGAAAACAGAATACGCTATAAAGTGAGGAGTGGGGATTATTTAGGTCGAATAGCCGAGCGATATGGCGTCGGTGTGAGTCAATTAAAAAGGTGGAACGGCCTAAGGAGCAATAACCTAAGAATTGGGCAAAGATTAACGATTTTTCCCAGAAGAATGCCGAGAACGGCTACGGTTTCTACAGAAGGCGAAGCTTCTTCTACAGGAGGTGGCACTTTGGGAGCCAAGGTCCATACCGTGAGGAGTGGAGATTCGCTATGGACGATTTCTAAAAAATATCCTGGAATTTCTGTGGAGAATTTACGAGAATGGAACGGTATTAGTGGTAGTAATCTAATACCGGGCACAAAACTTAAATTGTGCGATTGTTCATCGTAAATCAAGACCAAAAATGAAAAAAGCCAGAACACTATTTTTTATTTTTTTCGTAGTACTAATTGCTTGTAAAGACTCAAAGAACCAAAGTTATCTACCCACATCTACTGGCGCCATAAATTCAATGGTAGCTGTAGTCGACAACGAACTATGGAAAGGGCGTGTAGGCGATACCATTCGTCGGTACTTTGCTGCTCCGATAGTCGGTATGCCCATGGATGAACCCTTGTTTAGCATCGATCAAATAGCCCCTAAATTTTTCACTGGTTCTATAAAGAATAACAGGTCGATTTTGTACGTCATGGAAGATTCTTTGAGCTTGGGGCATATTAAGACCGATATGTATGCCACTCCTCAAAAGGTGGGGGTAATCAAGGGCAGAAATGAAGAGGAGATTATTGATAATATAGGGCGTGAGGCCAAAAAAATCATAGAGGCCTTCAAAGCTATGGAAATTGAAGCAGCACAAAAACGTTTTGAGCGTTCCCTGAACAAGGAAAATGTACTTGAGGAAAAGTTCGGTATTTCTTTGAAAATACCGTCGATTTATAAGGTCGGAAAGCAAGAGGATAATTTTGTGTGGATCGATCGTGAGATACTTAAAGGCACGGCAAATATTATTGTCTATGATATGCCGATAGATAGCTTTAACAATGAAGCTACTCTAGTTAAAGATATTGTCTCGATGCGCGATTCTATAGGGGCCAAATATATTCCCGGCCCAGATGTGACCGGTAAAATTACGCATATGCGAACAGAGCCGGCATTTGCACCCTATATTTATCCTGTAGAGATTGCGGGAAAGAAAGGTGTCGAGGTAAGGGGGTTATGGGACATAAAGAACTATCCTATGGCAGGGCCCTTTTTAACCTACATTTTAAACGACAAAGAGAACAATAGAAAATTAGTACTAGAGGGATTTGTTTTTGCACCGGCTACAGAGAAGCGAAACGATATGTTCGAACTGGAGGCCATCTTAAAAACACTGAAATTCGAATCGACCGACAGATAACAGGTAAAACGAACTAAAAGAGAAACGCCCATTCATGAGAGGGGCGTTTTTTATTTTTTAGGCACTATTAGATTCCGAAATGAAAGCCTGTTGAAACCCTGTAGATAAATGCATAAAGGGTAATCAATAACAAGGCAAAACAAAACCATGAATACGCCTTGAATGACTTTTGAAGCACTTTATAGGTCCAATCCTTAAAGGCCTCAATATAAATCTCTCTCATAAGTAATAAATTCTTCATAGATTCAATTTTAAATGTTTCTGTTCCAAAGATGACTATCTTCAAGAGCCTACAAGAATTAATTGGATGAATCACCAAGGATTTCGATGATAATAATCCTTCTATTATAACAATACGATATAAGGGCATAATAGCCGATGAACGGTACGCCTACATCTACCATATCATAAAAATTTAGCACTATATTTTTGCTGCGCCATCTTGACCAACTACAAATCGTTAAGAGTGGTTTTATTTCAAGGCCGACGAAGTGCTTTGACCCACGCAGGCCGTTTTGGTGAGGGCACAAAAAAGCCGTTGTCATTTGACAACGGCTTTTGCAGTATTGGTTTAAGAAAGTTTAGTATACTACATTTTTACGATGATAAATTCAGAACGCCTATTCAGAAAATGGGCTTCCTCGGTACAGCGTACCGTGCCATCACATTCGTTGATTAAGCGGCTTTCACCATACCCAATGGCGCTTTCAATTCGACTTGGATCTATACCTTGGGAGATTATATAATCGCGGGTCGATTTGGCTCTTTTATCGGAAAGGTATTCGTTATATACCCGACTACCCCTTGAGTCGGTGTGTGATTCTATTTTAATGACCATACCTGGGTACTCCTTCATGACGCTGACCAATTTGTTCAATTCTTTTGAGGCATCGGAACGAATGTTCCACTTGTCAAAGTTGAAGTAAATCATTTCGGTTTTCAATTTTTTGATGCCTTCTTCGACTGCGATCATTTCTTCTAGGCGCTTCATAGAAACATCAATATTAACCCTTTGATTATCTTTTGTTGTTACGATTTGTTCGTTCTCAAAGAACTTGCTCTGAACGGTTTTGACGGTATATTTTTTGTTGCTTTCAAGGTCTTCGAATATGAAGCTGCCATCCTCTTGAGTAAGTATCTCTTTGAGTTTTATACCGTTTTCATCTAAAAGTTGTACCAAGGCTTTTGGCATATTATCACCGGTAATCTCTTGGGTCACAACACCGGCTATAGCATTGAGATTTGCCGGAACTTCTTCTACTAACAATCTTTTAAACGAATAGATGTCGTCGTCCCCTTTTCCTCCTTTTCGGTTCGAAGCGAAGTATCCTTGTTGATTTTCGTCATTCACGATGTATGAAAAATCATCCTTATTACTATTGATAGGTTTCCCCATATTTTGTGCCTGACCAAACCCTTTTTCTGCATCATAATGGGATTGATATATGTCTAGGCCACCTAGACCAGTGTGTCCATCGGAAGAAAAGTATAGCTTTTGCCCATTAATGAAGGGAAACATTTCTTTGTGTTCGGTGTTAATATTTGGGCCAAGGTTACGCGGTTCGGAAAATGAACCATTCTCGAGAACATCTACCACAAAAATGTCGGTCTTGCCAATGCTTCCGGGCATGTCGGAGACAAAATAAAGTTTTTTGCCATCGGGACTTAGTGCTGGGTGACCCGTTGAATAGCTATCGCTATTGAAAGAAACTTCAACGGCCTCGGTCCATTCGTCGTCAACTTTAGTTGATTTGTAAATTTTAAGATGATTGATTCCCTTTTTATCGCGTTTTAGTTTTTTACCATAATTATTTCGCGTAAAGTACATGGTAGTATTGTCCGGTGAAAAGGTAACCGACGCCTCGTGGTATTTAGTATTTATCTTTTTGGAGAACTTAATGGCTTCTCTAAGGTCTTGGGATTCTTGGTTCAACTTGGCAACGTAAAGGTCGAGATATGGTTGGTTGTTCCACTTATATGTTCTGGTGGTAAAAAATGAGGAATCTGCTGCCGAGGAGAATACGATGCGGCTTGAGTCCAGAAACATGGGTGAAAAATCAGAATATTTTGTATTTACAGCAAGATTTTTTATTTCATACTCTGACGCAGTCTTTAAAAGCCTATCTAATACAATTTCGTCACGTGCGGTCTCACTATCGACAACTTCTTTTTTTCGAGACAGTTGAGCGTCGTCTGTTTTTCGATTGTATAGGCGCATCAATCGCTTGGCCCTTTTGTATTTTCCGGTACCTTTTAAAGCATGGGAATACTTAAACAGCATATCGGCAGACATTTCATCGCCATAATGTTCATATAGCTTATGATACCATTCATATGCTTTTTCCATATTGGTATTGTAATAGTAGCAATCAGCTGCCTTTTGGATAACTTCATAAGAGTAGTTATCTCCCTCCTTCTGTAGTGCCTCTTCGTAGAGTTTGGCGGCCTCGGCGTACCAGAGCTTATCGAAATAACTATCAGCCCTCTGAATAATGAGGCTCTTGTTAGGTTGTCCTCTTTTAGTTATTTGTGGCTCATTTGATTCTTGGTTATGGTTTTCTACGGATGAAGAGTTTTTGGTTTCCTCGAAGTTGTCGATTGAAAGCAATTGTGCGGATTCGTTTTCAGCATTCTCTATTTCTTGCTGTAAATCAAAAGTCTCTCCTCCGATGGCAACACTGTTCTCTACCTCTAGAATCCATAGGTCATCCGTATATTGTCCATCCAGTTTTGACGCACAGGCATCGACGGCTTCCAACCCGAAGGGATAATAGCTCAAATACACATAGTTTAAGCCATTCTGTGGGTTTACGATATACCCAGCATCTTTGAACCCCTTTCGTTGTGATTTTTTGATGGTCTTCTTAAGGTTTTTTCCTTTACTGAACACTCCTGAAATAATATAATAGCCATTTTCAACTTCAGCGAGTCCTTCAAATTTGCGATGGGGAATATTGTTTCTTTTGGCGGCCTCTTCAAACGATTCTGTAAGTGAAAAGGTCTCTTCTGTAAAATTATCCTCAAAACTGTCCATCCCAACAGTAGATTGTGCTCCGTCCAAATTCAAATCCTGATAGGTTTGGGCACTAATTGTTAGGGTGACAAAGAAAAGGAAATGGGCAATTCGTTTTTTCATGGTTTCAAGGCTATTGAAAAACTAGAAATGGGTTTGGCTACTAGTTAAAATTGTCATATCAGAAGGGAGTGCCTTTTAAAAAAAGGTCATATCGTGCCGATATTCACCCCATAACAACGTAAATATCGTGCAAAGGTTACTTGGGGACGATTTTTTGTTGTGAAACCAATAGTTCATGAGGTGAATCAATAGTATTTTGCAGTATGCTGTCTATTTCAACGATGAAACTTTTTTAAGACATGCTTACTAACGCTGTCGCCTCAACGCCAATACCTTTCAGTATATTTAAGATCAAAAAAAACCCCTGTGTATTTGATACACAGGGGTTTTAGCTTATTTTAATTCTTAAAGTTCTAGTCCTTTTTTTCTTCTAAGGTATCGTCTTCTTTAGAGGCATCTTTAAATTCTTTTATACCGCTTCCAAGTCCTCGCATTAATTCGGGAATTTTTTTTCCTCCGAACAATAAAAGAACCACCAACACAACAATGGCAATTTGCCAAGGCCCTATAGCTAAAAATATTTGTAAAGCTGTCATATATTACTATTTAATGAATAACAAATGTACTAAAAAAGTGAATAAGTATCCGTTAATCTTTCGCCTAAAAGCGTTAATTGATTTGTTTGGCACAAATTGCTTATGATAAAGCCCGTTGACTTTAGCTTGATTTATAAATTTTGAGGATAAGCGATCTACTATTCAATTCCATCCTTATATTTGTGTACTATGGCTAAAAAAGTCAAGAAGCGAAAGGAAATCAAAAGAAAGCTACTTCATAAGTATCGCTTGGTCATTTTGAACGAAAGTACTTTTGAAGAGAAGATATCCTTCAAATTGAGCCGATTGAACGTTTTCGTTACCGGATCTCTTTGTATAATAGCACTTATTGCTCTTACCACCCTTTTGATAGCCTTTACACCTTTACGGGAATACATTCCTGGATATTCCTCAACCAGGCTTAAAAAGCAGGCTACGGATTTGACATATAAAACTGATTCACTTGTTCGAACCTTGGATAATACCAATAAGTATCTTGAAAGAATTCGACAAGTGCTGAGGGGCGACATAGAGAGTACGAATATGGATCTGGATTCCCTGAGGGAGCAATTTAAGATGGATCCTTCGAGTATCGATCTTAGCCCGATCAAAGAAGATTCGTTACTTAGGGCCGAGGTGGCCTTGGAAGATAAATACAATCTCTTCGAGCGAAATACCGAGAATGTCGAATTGGTGCTTTTTCCACCCTTGACGGGAGCAATTTCTCAGGGTTATAGTCCTGAACAGCATCATTATGCCATTGATGTCACTGCACCTAAAGACACGCCTATTAAGGCTATAGCAGATGGTACTGTTATTTTTTCTGAGTGGACGGCGGAAACGGGCTATGTCATAATCCTTGAGCACAAAGATGGCCTTCTCAGCGTTTATAAGCATAATGGTTCACTGAACAAAGAGCAAGGCAATATTGTTCGTGTCGGAGAGGTAATTGCAGCTGTCGGAAATACCGGCGAACTGACCACTGGGCCACATTTGCATTTTGAACTGTGGAGAGACGGTAATGCGGTCAACCCCTTAGACTATATCGATTTTTAAGTCCGAAATATGTCCCTAAAGTCGTTCATGGCCAAAATATTTGCGAGGTATATCGCCCGTAAAACCACTCGCTGGAAAACCAGACCTATTGAAACCCAGGATAAGGTCTTTACACATCTTATTGAGACTGCCACTCAGACTAAGTTCGGAAGGGACCATGGTTTTGAGGCGATATCCTCTTATTCCGATTTTGTAGAACGCGTACCAATTAGGGATTATGAAGCCTTAAAAATATACATAGAGGAAGTTGTTGCAGGGAAGGAGAATATAATATGGCCCGGGAAACCCATCTATTTTGCAAAGACTTCAGGAACAACTTCCGGGGTCAAATACATTCCAATAACGGCGGTGTCCATAAAGAATCAGGTGGAAGCCTCGCGCAATGCAATTCTCAACTATATTCATGAGACCGGGAATGCCGATTTTGTCGATGGAAAGATGATTTTTTTGCAGGGTAGTCCCGAACTACAGGAAAAGAACGGAATAAAGTTGGGCAGACTCTCCGGTATATCGGCCCATTACGTACCTAACTATCTTCAAAAAAATCGCCTGCCAAGTTGGAAAACAAATTGTATCGAAGATTGGGAAACTAAGGTTAATAGCATAGTAGAAGAGACCATAGATGAAAATATGACGGTAATTGCAGGTATTCCGTCTTGGGTTCAAATGTATTTTGAAAGGTTACATGCCAAATCAGAAAAGAAGGTAGGTGAATTGTTTCAGAATTTTAAGTTATTTATTTATGGAGGTGTGAACTACGAGCCTTATCGTGCCAAATTTGAAGACCTCATTGGCAGAAAGGTCGATAGTATCGAACTTTTCCCTGCGAGCGAGGGGTTCTTTGCCTATCAAGATTCTCAAAGGGAAAAGGGGATGCTCTTACTTTTAAATTCGGGTATATTCTATGAGTTTGTAAAGGCCGATGAATTCTTTGAGCCAGATCCTAATAGATACACGCTCAAGGATGTAAAGTTGGGTGTGAATTATGTGATGATTATATCGACTGATGCAGGCCTTTGGGCGTATAACTTAGGGGATACCGTTCAGTTTACTTCTTTGAGCCCCTATAGAATAATAGTTTCAGGACGCATCAAACATTTTATTTCGGCTTTTGGTGAGCATGTGATTGCAAAAGAAGTCGAAGAGGCCATGAATCAGGGCCTTTTGGCCACAGGCGCCAGTATAAATGAATTTACGGTGGCACCTCAAATTACGCCCCGAGGTAATGAGCTGCCCTTTCACGAATGGTTTGTTGAATTCGAGAAAAAACCCTCGGACATGAAAAAGCTTATTGAAACTATTGATAGGTCTCTTCAAAAACAGAACAGTTACTATTTTGACCTTATCGAGGGCAAAGTACTTCAGACACTAAAAATCACTGTGATTCGACAGGGGGGGTTCAATGCCTTCATGAAATCTAAGGGTAAGTTAGGGGGTCAGAATAAAGTTCAGCGGCTTGCGAACGATCGAAGTGTCGCCGATGAACTGGAAGCATACAAGGCCTAATGAATTCTAGGTGGTTCAGAAGAATTTTATAAATTTTATATTGTAATTTTGTTCTAAATCCGCATATGGGCAATACAACCAATACTACCCGCGCTCAAGACTCAACGAATGCCATTGAGCGTTTGTACATTACCATGCGGCACCTTTTCAACCGTGGGTTCTATAAACCCGCAGGTGTGTCTGGGGAATCTTTAAAAAATGCGTTACTACAATTACGGCCCGAAATCTATGGTTCTATCGCAGAGGAAAAAGCGGAACTTAATGGTCTAGTATATGTGCTTGAGCGTTTACCGAAAGGTATAGAACAATGTCGTTTTATCAACCTAACCTCGGATGAAGGGTATGGCCGTTCCCATTTTGATCCTATTATCCCTCCGAAAAGAAGGCGAAACTGTTATCGTATTGATTCGGAGCAAATGAACATTGAAATAACACGGGGGCGTTCTGATATTTACGATATTCTTACTCATTTAACCTTTCTTTTTATCGAATCAGGGAAGATTTGTAATCGGGTATTGATCGAGGATACCGATAGGACTATTCGTGATTGGGTAAAACTGGAAGAGGCCGTAAATAAGAACGAACTGACCCTGGCCGAAAGGGAAGTGGCCGTGATACATACCGCGAATATTTTGGGTCGCCCATTTATTGAGATAATGGCCGTTCACGAACAGTTTGCGACCAAGGAAGAGCCTGAGCGTTTTCTAGAGATTATCTATTGGCTGGGCAAATTGGCCATCGAAGAAGAGGTGACCGGCAATAAGCGCACGATTACCTTTAGTGCACTGCTTCGGGAGCGATTGGGACATCATATTCACGGAGAACGGTGGGCGGACACCATCAAGGAAACCCTTCGTAAAAATGGATTATTGAAAAGGCCTATTCATATCATAAGTGCCAATATGCATAGCGTGATGAATTCGTTGTTCGCCAGAAAGGCCCTAAAAAAGGAATTCCCGCAAGAAGATGACCTTGAGGTCTATCAGGCCCTAAGCACTTCGATCAATACGGCGTTGAGGAAAAAAGTAACGACTGCCGCTAAAAAAAATGGCATGATCGCCATTGACGATTTTTCGGGTACGAATATCGACGTTCAACTATTTGATACCGCCAAAATGAGGGAAGGTTCGTGTTGTTATGGATTTCCTAAGGAAAAAGCAGAGGAGGAAAAACCGATTATCTTTGTAATGGACTATGCCTTCGGAGAGCAGGCGTATGAAACGATAGATGAGCTTTTAAAGCCCTTTAAGGAGAACGATAAACCCCCTGTTTTTTTGAATATTGAATCAATTTCCATAATGGGGAAGGCCGGCATACTCGAAGGAGGAAAAGGTGATATAATGATACCTTCCGCTCACATTTTTGAGGGAACCGCCGATAACTATCCATTTGAGAACGAACTATGTGCGGATGACTTTGAGGGCTATGGCTTGAGGGTGTTTGAAGGTACTATGGTGACCGTTCTGGGTACCTCCTTACAAAATAAGGATATTCTTAAGTTCTTTCACCAGTCTACGTGGAATGTGGTAGGCCTGGAAATGGAAGGCGTCCACTACCAAAAGGCGATTCAATCGGCCTCGAAAATACGTAAGAGTATTCGAGAAGACGTGAAAGTACGATATGCCTATTACGCTTCCGATAATCCTTTGGTAACGGGAAGCACCTTGGCCTCTGGCGGATTGGGGACTACAGGCGTTAAGCCGACATACCTCATAACCGATAGAATACTTAAACAAATTTTTAATTCATAAATATATGGCAGAACAACCCTCTAAACCCCAATCTTCTGACGAGATAGATTTGGGACAATTGTTTAAGATGATCGGGAGGGGGTTTAATAACCTTTTCAGATCGTTTTTGCGTTTTTTCCTTTATTTGAGGAACAACTTGCTAACGCTTTCACTTCTGGTTGTTATCGGCTTGGCCATGGGAATCGGCCTGAAATTGCTCATATCCGATGAGTTAAAGACAGAAATCATCGTGAAACCGAACTTTGACAGCAAAGATTATCTCTATAACGTCGTTGAAGAAATAGAAGCCAATCTTAGGGCGAGGGACACTGTTTTTTTTGAAGAAGTCGGTATTGTTACCCCGGAGCTAAAAAATCTAAGGATTCAAATTGAACCCATCGAGGAGAATGAAGAGGTAGAAACCGATGAAGAGGACCTAAAATATTTAGAAATCCTTCAAAATTTTAAAGATGACAGTTTTATTTCTGATGTGGTCAAGGCTGAAATTCTGAAGAAAAGTGGAATGAACCATAGAATTACGATATTCTATAAAAAGGCCTTACAGGGTCGAGAAGCCGCCAAAGGATTAATGGAGTATATCAACTCCAATGAATACCTCAACAATTTGAAGGATATTTATAATGAAAATGCCCTAACAAAGATCGAGCGAAATCAAGAGTTGATCACACAAATAGACTCTTTAATCTATGGGTATACCAAGAATCTTTCAGAAAGTGGTCGAGTGGAACAAGGAACGGTAGTTCTAGAAAATGAGAAAAGTTTGGAGGTTCCAAGCCTACTGTCGCTTAAAAATGCCCTTCTAAAGGAAATCGAAAGGAAAAAGCTGGAGGTTGCCGAGCAGAAGGATGTAATCAAGGTAGTTAATTTCGGAAAAACCCAAAAAGTTAAAAAACCTGTATATACCCAAGGAATTTTGGTGATTCCCATCGTTTTTTTGATATTTTTCTTCATGGTTTCCATTGTGAAGTATTTAAATGTCAAAGCTAATGAAATGGAACGTGGTGCAGCCTGAGCACATTGGAAGGCATCTATTGGTAACCGGTGGCGCAGGCTTTATCGGCAGCAATTTTATACCCTACTATTTAAAAAATAACCCTAACAGTATCGTTATCAACCTTGATAAGCTTACTTATGCGGGCAATTTGGCACATCTTTCAGAGGTTGAAAATAACAATAGGTATAATTTTATAGAAGGTGACATCTGCAATAAAGATCTCATACATGATATTTTCGGTGACTATCACATTGATTCCATAATTCATTTTGCTGCAGAGAGCCATGTCGACAATTCGATAACCGGCCCTAAGGCCTTTATCGATACAAATATAAATGGCACTTTCACGTTGTTAGAGGCTGCCAAAAGTTTATGGCTTACGGATCGGTACCAACCAAGGAAAAGTTTTGAAAATGCCCGTTTTCATCATATTTCTACGGATGAGGTCTTTGGTACGCTGGGGGAAAAGGGTTATTTCAACGAAAACACACCTTATGCCCCAAACAGTCCATACAGTGCATCGAAGGCGGCCTCCGATTTTTTGGTCAGGAGCTATCATCATACTTACGGATTGAATGTGGTGACCAGCAATTGCTCAAATAACTATGGGCCTAAACAACACGATGAGAAATTGATTCCGACCATTGTAAGAAGGGGCTTGAGAGGCCAGGCAATCCCTATTTATGGAAGTGGTGAAAACGTTCGTGACTGGCTGTTCGTTAAGGATCATTGCGAAGGAATTGAAAAGGTTTTTAGGCGCGGTGTGACGGGAGAGACCTATGTAATCGGCGGGAATAATGAGCAAAATAACCTCTCCATAGCCCGAAAAATATGTCACATCTTAGATGAATGGCATCCCAAAAAAAATGGTAGCTATGCGGAACAGATTACCTTTGTAAAGGATAGGCCGGGGCATGACTATCGCTACGCTATAGACGCCCGAAAAATAAATAGCCAATTACATTGGCAGCCAACTACTGATTTTGAAGAAGGATTGCGTCAAACGGTCCAGTGGTTTGCTCAAAAATATTTAGAATAAAATGAAGGGAATTATTTTGGCCGGTGGATCAGGAACACGTTTGCACCCTCTCACGTTAGCAGTCAGCAAGCAATTGATGCCCGTATATGACAAACCTATGATTTACTATCCTCTGGCGACCTTATTGTCGGCAGGTATCCAAGAAATATTGATAGTTACTACCGCTTACGATCTTCCATTATTTCGTAAACTTCTGGGAAACGGCAGTCAATTGGGCTGTCACTTCGAGTTTGCGGTTCAAGATGAACCCAATGGTTTGGCTGAAGCCTTTCTAATAGGGGAAGCGTTTATTGGCAACGACAAGGTGGCGTTAATTTTAGGGGATAATATTTTTTATGGCTCGGGCCTAGCCAAGTTGCTACAGGCAAATAATGATCCTGACGGCGGAATCATCTATGGATACCACGTGCAAGATCCCCAGCGTTATGGTGTCGTTGAATTCAACGATAGAGGTGAGGCCATATCTATTGAAGAAAAACCAAAACATCCTAAATCGAATTTTGCCGTACCCGGAATTTATTTCTATGACAATGAGGTAATAGAAATCGCTAGGCACATACGGCCAAGCCAAAGGGGAGAACTCGAAATAACCGATGTGAACAAGGCATATCTACAAAAGAACAAGTTAAAGGTAAGCATATTAGACCGTGGTACTGCTTGGCTCGATACAGGGACCTTTAGCTCTTTGATGCAGGCTTCTCAATTCGTTGAGGTGATTGAAGAACGGCAGGGCCTTAAAATTGGGGCTATAGAAGAGGTCGCATATAGTATGGGGTACATCACCAAGACCCAGTTGCATAAACTGGCTCGGCCTTTGCTTAAAAGTGGCTATGGAGCATATTTAATGCAACTTAACTAATCTGTGCTTCGTATGAAAATGAAGAAGACCCCTTTGAATGATTGCTATACAGTACACCCTACGAAATTTGAGGATGCACGAGGCATTTTCTTTGAAGCCTATCAAAAGGAACGGTTCGACAATGCCTTAGGCGCGAACATCGATTTTGTGCAAGACAACTGTTCAGTTTCGAAGCAAGGCGTATTAAGAGGATTACATTTTCAATCAGGAGAGTTTGCACAGGCAAAGTTAGTACAAGTACTTAAGGGAGAGGTGCTTGATGTAATAGTCGACCTAAGAAAGGGTAGTGCTACGTTCGGTGAACACTTTAAAATCAGGCTTTCGGAGGAAAACGGAATCGCAATTTTTATACCAAGAGGTATGGCGCATGGTTTCGTAACCCTGAGCAATGAGGCCCTTTTTTATTACAAATGTGATAATTATTATAAGGCCACCTCGGAAGCCGGTATCATTTATTCCGATAAAACGTTGAATATCGATTGGGAATATCCCCATGAAAAGATGGTTCTTTCCAACAAAGATAGGTGTCTGTCTACTTTTGAAGAACTTTTCCCATAGGCCGAAATTGGATGTTGTACTTAATGAAAGAGTATCATGACCGTTGCCCGAAATATCACTGAAATGTAGTAGCGTATGTACCAGATTTGATTTTTTCGGTTTTATGAAGCCAAGATAATTTGAAATATAACAAATGAAACTCCTGTTTTTTGGTGCGAATCGACCTTTGATACGCTGCGGAAAAATGTGTTGCAAAAGGGATATGACTAGTGAAAGTGAAGAATTATCGTACTTTTGCCCCAAAGCCAAAGAGTAATTTTTAATATTAAACCACCTATGGAAAATCAAGAGTTTTTCGCCCATGAGACGGCTGTTATTGATGCAGGGTGTACCGTGGGCAAGGGTAGTAAGATTTGGCATTTTTCCCACATTATGTCGAATTGTACTATAGGTAAAAAATGTAATATCGGGCAAAATGTGGTGGTTTCGCCAAAAGTTATTCTGGGCAACAACGTCAAGGTTCAGAACAACGTTTCAATATACACCGGTGTTGAGTGTGAGGATGATGTGTTTTTAGGGCCTTCAATGGTATTTACAAACATTATTAACCCGAGAAGTGCTGTAATCAGGCGGGATAGCTATGTGAAGACCTTGGTTAAAAAAGGAGCGTCTATAGGGGCTAATGCTACAATTATCTGCGGGAACACCTTGGGAAGGTTTTGTCTTATTGGGGCCGGCAGTGTAGTGACCAAAGAAGTAGCAGATTATGCGCTTATTATTGGGAACCCTGGCAGGCAAGTAGGCTGGGTGAGTGAATATGGCCATCGGTTACATTTTGACGCTGAAGGGTTGGCGAAGTGTCCCGAAAGCGATGAGGTCTATAGGTTGGCACACCAGAAGGTTGTTCGTTTGAAATAAACAGAAGATAAAAGATAATAGACAAAGCTAAAGGTGGAAGTTGAATATTCGTTTTGCCCTATTTTTTAGGTAAAGGAAATGTAGAGCTGGAACTTGGCGCATTCATTTATGACCAGACATGATTCGCAGAGTTTGGCTTTTCAAGGAAAATTCACAATTGGGTCAAAACTCCTAATAAAGAACATCTATGGGCTTTGCCCACCATAAGCGAGAATCTATTTAACCATATAACCACAAATTTGATAAAACTACTTTAGATGAAAAATTTTGCATTAATCGGGGCCGCGGGCTATATAGCCCCTAGACATATGAGAGCGATACGAGACACGGGGAACAATTTGATAGCGGCCTTTGATAAGGGGGATAGCGTGGGAATCATCGATTCGCATTTTCCAAAGGCCGACTTCTTTGTGGAGTTTGAACGATTCGATCGCCATATCGAAAAATTGAAGTATGAAAAAGACCTTTATTTAGACTACGTAAGTATTTGCTCACCCAACTATCTGCATGATGCCCATATTCGCTTTGCTTTACGAAGCGGGGCCGATGCCATTTGTGAAAAGCCATTGGTCTTGAACCCTTGGAATGTAGACAAACTAAAACATGTAGAGGAAAAAACGGGCAAGAAAATATATAACATTCTTCAGCTAAGAGTGCATCCGAGTATCATTGAACTAAGAGAAAAGGTTAAAAACGCCAAGAGTGACACTAAATTCGAAGTGGATCTTACATATTTGACCTCGAGAGGAAACTGGTACCATACCTCGTGGAAAGGCGATAAAAGCAAATCAGGAGGGATAGCTACGAATATCGGCGTACATTTTTATGATATGCTTTCTTGGATTTTTGGCGATGTACAAGAGAACATCGTACATGTACACGAAGATGACCGTGCCTCTGGATATCTAGAGTTCGAAAACGCGAGGGTACGCTGGTTTTTGTCCATAAATTCTGAATATTTGCCCAAAGCGGTAAAGGAAAAAGGGCAGACCACCTTTCGATCCATTACCATTAATGGTGAAGAATTAGAGTTCAGCGGTGGCTTTACGGATCTTCACACCATGGTTTATAAAGATATTCTAGAGGGAAAAGGGTATGGCCTAGAGGCTGCCAGAACAGCGATTGAAATCGTACACGATATACGTGCTGCGCAACCGGTGGGCTTAGTAGGGGAATATCATGAGTTTTTAAAATCATGATCAGTAAGGCGTCATTTGTATTTCTTTCTATTATTATTTTCACCAGCTCGCAAGCTCAATCATCTATCGATGGAAAGGGTCTTTCCACCACTAGTGTTTGGCAAGAGACTATCGGTAGGCTATTAAAGCAACCGCTTTGGAAAACAAAAGATTCCTACGATGCTGGCCACACCCTGATGATTCCCCTACATCACGCCTTTGTAACTCATGATCGTGTTGCAATAGCCCAATTTGAAGACTTCTTTGATACAATGGGAAGAGCTGAACTTCCTGAGGGACAATTAAATCAGGTTCACATTTTATATTTGGCAAGCCAGTATCTCGTACTAAAAAAGAAGGCTACCAAACTTGAAGATCCAGCCGATGTCTTTCTTGCAAAAAGAATTTTGAAATACATTTTAATAAAGTGGAAACACGATATCGCTTTTCAATGGGGCAAGCCGCCTTTTTTTGGATTAAAAAATCGGCTTGATTACGCGTTACAAAACCAAACACCCGAGAATGAACCATCCTATTATCGGGTAATTACCGACTATGAACTTTTTCTGTTTGCCATTGCTTCAGATATGGGTTTTGTACTCAAGGGCCTTAAGATGTATGACGATGGTGACCGGGCGTTACTGAATGAGATTAATGAATATCTTCTAACCGTTTTGAAATCCCGAGGGTCATTCACAGAAAATGGAGGTTGGCTTTTTCAGGCCGGATTTTGGACGGATCATCCCTACTTTGCCTATAGCGGCAACCTAGAATTAGGGGAAAATTTACAACCCAAAAAAGTTGAAGATATAACCAAAGACTCTTCACATGCCCATCGATGGCCGCTTTGGCTTATGAGCTATTACCACGGCAATGAAAATAACACTGAATTACTCTCTAAAATATACTTGGCTTTTTCTAAACAGTTTAATCATAATATTGCCGTAAAGGTTCAAAAGGGAGTCTTTATAAATAACTTTGTAACCGGTTATAACGGTATTTACCGATATAAGTATAAGACAACCAAGAACGGATTATTAGAAGGGTACGGCCCCTATAATCTTTCAGGAACATTGGGGATTGCGTGGTACTGCTTTTTGAAAGACACAGAAGATTTTTACCGACGTTACAAGAATAGTTACCCTTTGGATAAGGAAATATTGTCCGTTTATGTGGGACCCAATACCAGTAGGAAGAGAAACGAGCTCTTTCAATGGCCCGATTTTTTTACGAATGGTTTAGCTAAGCTCATTGCTGAGCAAGCGTATGAAATAAGTAAAAACGATACATTTGAAATAGTAAAGTAAAATAGCTTGGATATCTGGGCTTCAGTTTTGCAAACGCTTTTTGATCAAGGTTTAATTCGATACATAATATAAAAGCCATCGATAGTTTTCGTAATATTTGGTCTAATTTCTTTTCTTCGGAGTTTTCAAGGAATGTATCCTCCCAAATGCTGGGAACCGGCCTAGCCCAAGCATTGCCCTTTTTGGCCACGCCGCTATTAACGCGACTTTTTTCCGAAGAAGACTTTGCCCTTTATACCTCCTTTTTTGCGGTGGCCAGTATTTTTGCGGTAGCCGTCGGAGGAAAGTACCACTTGGCTATTGTATTGCCTAAAGACGAAAGGGATGCGAACAAAATATTTGTATTAAGTATCTACTTGACGATAGCATACGCACTTACCATTGCACTCATTCTTCCGTGGTTCCATCGGTTTTTCCCGGAAAATTTAGACTCGGTCCTTTATTATGTGCCTCTTTATGTACTGTTTTTTGGTATTTGGAGTTCTTATATCAACGTATCCATACGACATAAAAGTTTCGTCTCCAATGCCGTCTCAAAAGTATTACAGGCGGGGGGCTATATAGTGGCTGCGCTGGTATTGGGCTTTTCTAAAGTATTGGCCTTCGGACTGGTCATTGCTAAAATTGTTGGAACGGTCGTTTCCTGGATTTTTCTTTCCCAAAAAACGGCCGGCCATTTTAGGTTCATGGGGTGGAGTGATTTAAAAGGAGTCGCAACAACATATATTGACTATCCGAAATACGGCATTTGGCCTGCTTTTTTGAACACCATCTCCTTGCAGGCACTTATTTTAATCCTCACCAAGTTTTACAGCACTGACGATTTGGGCTATTATGGCCTTACCTTCATGGTGTTGAGCGCCCCATTGGGGTTGATAGGGGTTTCGTTCAAAGACGTTTTCTATCAGAAAATGGCAGATTTAATGAATCAAGGGCGAAATCCAGAAGCCCTCGTTTTTTTTAAAAAGTCAACCCTGGCCCTATTTCTTATGGGATTGCCCATTGGCATAATTTTGTTTTTATGGGGTGAGCCCTTGTTCGGTTTTGTGTTTGGTGCAAAATGGGTGCGCTCCGGTGAATTTGCCTCGATACTGGCCGTAAGCTTTGTGGTCAAACTGGTGGTAAGTCCGCTTTCCTCTGTTTTTAATGCCACCAATACCTTGCGGATTGCTTCAAGGTGGCAGGTGTTGTATTTTATCACCACCTTTGCAACGCTTTTATGCTGTGCTTTGGTCTTTGAATTAAATATCATTCAACTCTTAATGGTATATGTGGCCCATGAAATTATACTCTACGGTATTTATTTTTTGCTGCAGTATCGAATGATTGACCAACGCAGTACATAACTTTAGGGATAGAGCGTATTAATAGAGCGAACGTGAAAGAATTACAACATCGGGGATATTATTATGGTGCGCTGCTCTATGTGTTTTTAATTCCGTTTTCACAAAAGCTCGTTACCTTATTGCTCATCCTGTGGTTGGTACTTTCTATCCTTAGTTTTAATAGAACTACAACAGTTAAGAAACGCTATCTATGGCTTTTACCGATTCTGTTTTCACTCTATTTCTTAGGTTTGTACACAGCTGATAGTCCGTCTTTTAAGTTTTTAGAGCACAAATTGTCGCTTCTTATTTTTCCCTTGCTTTTTTATATGCATGCATATGACACGGGCGAACGCAATAGAATGTTAAAGACTTTTGTTTGGGGCATTCTTGGTGCCGCCTTGGCCTGTTTGGCAATGGCAATTTACCATTCGATCGAGGTTCAAAATGGTATCATATCTTTTCAAGCAAATGTACTGGAAGGGAAGGGTTTTATGGAATCGATTCTTTACGGGGGCAATTATTTCTTCGGTCGACATTTCTCGATCTTTCATCAGACCGTATATTTTGCCCTTTATGTGTGCACAGGAGTGGCCGTTTTATTGTTCAGGCCTAATCTATTCGAGAGCAGGAAACGCTGGATTTTATTGGCGTCTTTTATAGTGGTTATTTTTTTGGTATCGAACAAGGCCAGTTTTATTGGCTTGGCCACTATTTTATTGCTTCGCCTACTGACCCTTAAAGGCCAGCGAGTAAAAAAAATTATTGGATTCGTTAGTGTTTTTTTGGTGTTGGCAACCTTTTTAGCCGTGAACCCCAGAATTAAAGAAAGCTTGGAGAAGGTAGCCGAGGGCGCATTGGTTTTGAACCCTGAAGCCCGGTTCGGTTTTGCCACGCGACTGCTCACCTGGGATGCTGCCATTTCGTTAATTAAAGAGCGGCCGATATGGGGCTATGGGTATGGAGACACACAAACGGCCCTCAATCGGTATTATAAAGAAAAGGGGTATATCCACCCCTTGAAAGAAAGTTATAATGCACACAACCTATGGTTGCAGTCTTGGCTTGAAAATGGCATCTTAGCGATACTAGTTCTATTGGCTATATTCAGCCTGCTGCTTGGTGAGCTTCGCAATTTTCAACAAGATACTTGGCTGTTGTTCAGTTTTGTACTGCTCTTATTGATTAATTCGATGTTCGAAGGGCTCTTCAACAGGTTTTCCGGTATTTCCTTTTTTTCTTTTTGGGTTTGTTATATTTTTTCGGCATTAAAGGAAGGAAAGCTAAGGGAATGAAACTAAGGATCGCGATACGACATTATTTTGTGCTTTACTTCCTTTTGTTAATGGTGCTCTATCATTATAAGGTAAAGCATTATTTCTATTGGGATTATATTGCGGAATTGAAAGACGGGGAGTTTGGTTTTTCTTTCCTTAGATGTCTGTCGGCCACGGTGCTGTTCTTTTTTAATCTCTACTTACTGAACAGCATACGACGCACCAAACTTATTTTTATTGTGCTGGCCCTGTTCTTTGCTTTGTTGACCATTCCTTCGCTTATTGCCTTTACATCGGCAGATATGTACTCCTCAGAGCTCTTGTGGTATCATCAGGCATTGTTTTTCGGACTATATTTTCTTTCGAAGATAAAGATCGATTTTAGCCGTATTCCGGTACTCAACAAGACCCAAGCACTCTATTTGTTGCTCATATTGACAACCTTGGGAGTCGTACCTTATTTAATCGTGTACGGTCCTCATATCAATTTGAAGAACTTGGTTTTAATCGATGTATACCAGACCAGGAGCACCATGGGCAATTTGGGCAATGCCTATTTTGGATATACCTATTCCCTGTTTACCAAGATATTCATTCCGCTTATTATCGTATTCTCGCTTGAGCTTAAAAAAAAGGTATGGACACTTGTGGGTGCGCTTTACCTCATCTTGTTCTATCTATTTGGGGCCCATAAAACCGTGTACGTCGGCCTTATCGTAGTTTTGGTATTTTACCGGTTTAGCTTTGCACAGTCCGTAAAGATGATTGTTAAATATGGTAGTCTGGCCATTATCGCCTGCATTCTTTTAGCCCTGATCGGGTATGATTACCCTTGGATCTTATCGTTTCGACGGGTTCATTTTTTACCTACCTTATTGGACATTTGCTATCTCGATTTTTTTGAAGGCAAACCCTTGTATTGGTCGGAATCGATTTTAAAGGGATTCGTGGAATACCCCTATGATGTTCGCCCCACCCACCTTATCGGCGAGTTTTATTTCAACAGGCCCGATATGTCGGCCAATAATGGGCTGGTTTCGGAAGGCTATATGAATTTTGGAGGTTGGGGTGTGCTAATCAACATAGCGATCGTATCGGCTTTCTTTATGGTATTGAACAGTTTGAAGATACCCGCAAAATATTTTGGGCTTTTTGTGCTGGCCATGTTTTCTTTTTTAAGTTCTTCCGTTTTTACGGTTTTGTTAACCCATGGCGGGGTGGCCTTGATCTTGGTATCCATTTTTCTACTAAAGAACAGTAAAGAATAGGTGAAGCAGAATGAAGTTGTTTCATATAATTTTATGATTTAATTTAAAAGGAATGAAGAGAGTTTGTCACCTTAGCTCCGTACATCATCGTTACGATACGCGAATATTATTAAAGGAATGTTTGTCGTTACATAGACAAGGCTACGAGGTACATTTAGTGGTTGCCGATGGAAAGGGCTTTGAGAATTATCAGGGAATTCAAATTCATGATACCGGAAGGGCGAATGGTCGTATGGCTCGTTTTTTAAAGGCCACCAAGGCTGTATACAAGAAGGGTCTGGAACTTAATGCCGAGGTATATCATTTTCACGATGCCGAACTCATACCGTTTGGTATTAAATTAAAGAAACAGGGAAAGAAAGTAATTTATGACTCTCATGAGGACCTCCCTCGGCAGTTGATGAGCAAACACTACATCAATTTTCTTTTGCGCAAACCAATTTCAGTGCTCCTAGAATGGTATGAAGATTATGCCTCTAAAAAATTTGACTTTGTAATAACCGCAACGCCCCATATCCGGCAACGATTTTCCAAATTGAACAAAAACTCTTTGGACATCAACAACTATCCATTGCTGAGTGAATTGAATACCGAGGCTTCGGATTGGAGCAAGAAGAAAAACGAGGTCTGCTATATTGGTAGTATCACTCAGATTAGGGGCTTGGAAGAGGTCATTGATGCGATGGAATATTTACCTGGGATTATGTTAAACCTGGCCGGAAGTTTTGCTCCTCCATCGTTTAAAGAAAACCTAACCGCAAGAAAGGGCTGGCTGAATACCCGGTATCTGGGCCAGATTGATCGTGATGAGGTGAAGCGGGTACTTCGCCAGTCACAAGTCGGTCTTGTGACCTTTCTGCCGTTCGGAAACCATACCCATTCGCAACCCAACAAACTATTTGAATATATGGCGCAAGGTATTCCCTTGGTGGCTTCTGATTTTGAGCTATGGAAAGCCATTATAGAAAAGGTAAACTGCGGCATTTGTGTTGATCCAGGCAATTCCAAAGCCATTGCCCAGGCCATTGAGCTTTTGATGGGCGATAAGGCAAAGGCACAGCAAATGGGCGAAAATGGAAGGTCAGCTGTGCTCAACACCTATAATTGGGAATCGGAAGAGAAGAAATTAATTCAAATCTACAGGGAGTTGGCTTAATTCATTCCCCTAGCGTAGTTGTACGAGCGATATAGGCCTTGCCGTTGGGCAATGTAGAAAGCCCTATTTGCTTACCTGTTGTAATTCCAATATTTTCACCTTCAAATTCAACAATTGAAGGTGCAAAGGTAGTCGGTATTCCATTGGAATCAGTTCCCCAAACATAAAATTGTGAGGTATAGTTCTCTTGCCAATTTTCTCCTGAATCGAGGGTTTTGTATACACCGTTAACTGTAGTTATAAAACCTATGTGTTGATTGGCAAATGATATATTACGCACTTCATTGGAATAAGCTGTCTTCCATGATTCACCACCATTTTGGGTTTTGAGTAGATGAGTCTTGGTTACAAGAAAACCATTGACCTCATCTAAGAAATAAATATTTCTAAATTCCTCTGTTTCATCCTGATAGATTAGCAACCAACTTTCACCTCCGTCCTGTGTTTTTAGGACCTTTTTTTGACTATTACAATATCCTAAAGAATCGTTGACGAAAAAATGCGAAACTATTGCTGAATTGTTTTTTTGAAAATTTGGAAAATCTGATAAATGCTCTATAGTTGTCCAACTAGCACCCCCATCTGTGGTTTTTCGATTGCCAAATATGCCCCTTTTTTCGTCAAAGAACCACAAGGGTTTTGCGGAAAAATAGGGATAGGAAGAATAGGTATCATAAAATAGGCGAGTTTTATTACTCCATGTATCTCCTCCATCACTAGATTTGATTATAAAATTATCACCCATGCAGTTTCCTACGGCATAAACAATTGTATCTGAAGCGAAAACGATATTTGTATAATAAGACCCTGCACCACAGCTTAGACCTTTTTTGTATTCCCACGTTTCACCACCATCTTGACTGCCCCAAATAAGCCCTGTGGATTCAAAATCTGCTTCATAGCCAGCTAGAAGAATCGTATTCCCCTTGATGGCAATATCGTAAACACCTACCTCACCAGTAAAAAGTGGCTCATGGCGAGGGTTTGATATTGTATCATAGTATGCAAATTTCGTCCAATTGGTTTGACCTTCACTTACATCAACCTCTGGTTCAGTTTCTGATTTGGGGTCGGATGATTTTGAGCAGTTGATTATTAGTAACAGCACCACTGCTATGAATGATATCTTTTTCATATAAGTTATTGGGCAATTTTACTATATTTCGTTTATAACGAAATTCACAGAATTTTCCACATACCAATAGGCACTATCTATGATAAGGAACACCTTCGTAGCACTTTCATAACTTAGTTCGATGGTTTTAGGAGTTCCCATAGGGAAAGAAATAGATTCCTTGTAGGTGCTAAATTGATCTGCACCCTCTTCGTAAATGGAGATATAGGTGGCCGCACCATCGCCATAAGCACCGGTATCTATAGTGTTGACCAAAGTTATTTCGTAAGCAGTTCCCGCCCCTGCCTCAAAAGTAAAAAGCTCGGTATCCCCTAAACCGATTGTTTTCAATGTATGAACACCGATTTCAAGAGCGCTAAAGTCACTTTCATTCAAAGGAGTTACCTTTACTCCATAAGTGCCCGGAAAGCGGTCATCGTAGTGATCTATTTTCAGGTATACCCGCTCCGCATTCGGCACATACACGGGCAACGGGGAACCGTTCATCTGAATAAGTCGCTCATTTTGAAAATAAGTTTTAGACTTATCACTATTATAGGCCGAAACTACAATACTACCAGCGTCGTACTCATCAAACCACTGATCAAACCAAGCAATCGAGTATAACCCGGGACCGGGGGTGTCGAAATAGAGTTCTTGCTCCTCCTCTGCAGATAGATAGTAGCTGGTTTCAACACCAACCGTAATTTCTGGGTCCGATTCATACATCCCTATGGGCACTTCAACAATATTGCTTCCACCCAATAATCCAAAATCATCCCGAACAAAGACTCTAAAATAGGTTTCAGATGAATGGGGCAGAGTGGTTGTGAATAGGGTATCGTTTAACGAGGTCGCGACGTGCAAGAGTTCTCCCGTAGTTTCGTCAAGCCCACTACTACTATGCTGATATACTTTGTACTCCCTGAAATCTTCACCTGTGTATTTATTCCATGACAAATTGACCTCGTTTGATTGTAAATCTCTTTGAATCGTAGGGTTGTCCAAAATAACGGGATCCGGCAGCATCAGGGCGTTTAACGATAAGTCCGAAGTGATGTTGATGGTTTCGCTCATAGTTGAAAAGCTTCCATTTTCGATGGTTATCCCATAATTGAGCTCATGGGTGCCCTCGGGTATATTGTCGATTTTAAAAAAACCGTCGGCGTCGGATTTCACCCGATACTGAACTAGATTATCAATATCGACTGTGGCATCTGTCACAGGGAATATTCCGTTGGTAAGAAGTCCAGATACGGAATATTGTTCATTTTCAGCCTCTTCCATGGTACAGTTAATAGTCAAAGAAAAAACAAAAAGAAGGAAAAGCATTTTTTTCATAGTTCTACTTTCGATTGAACAAAATCAAGGTGCTTCTTGTATAACATAGAAACAGCTACATTATTGTAAGAAAAATATTCAAATAATTGAATATTCTTGATGATTTTATTTGAATTGTTTTGAAAATTAATTTCACGGACTATTATGCTTAATTTTATACCCAGTAACAATATCTAAAGGGAAAATATCAGCGTACTAATTTTGGCAAGGCTCTATATATGCCCAAGTCAAAAAGGAAATCGAAAAAACAATAATTTTTTCCATCATTCCCATGGTAGGCTCTTGAATACGGTATTCAGATACCGCAATTATAACAAGACATAATTTTTTTATAGCAGTTAGAAAATAATATTAAATGAAAATAATCACCGTAATCGGGGCGAGGCCCCAATTTGTTAAGGCCGCCGTGGTAAGCAGGGCAATTGCCGAATACAATCAAAAGGCACCAAAGGAGAATATCGAAGAGCTCATCGTACATACGGGGCAACACTTCGATGAGAATATGAGTGCGGTCTTCTTTGAACAAATGCATATTCCGAAGCCTCATTACAACCTTGAGATCAATAGCATGTCGCACGGGGCCATGACGGGTAAAATGTTAGAAAAGATCGAAGCCGTATTGCTAAAGGAAGAACCCGATTGGGTCTTGGTCTACGGCGATACCAATTCTACCATTGCAGGGGCCTTGGCCGCAAAGAAATTGCATATCAAAGTAGCCCATGTCGAAGCGGGTCTACGATCCTTTAAAACGCGTATGCCCGAAGAGATCAATAGAATTCTGACAGATAGAATAAGTGACATTCTTTTTTGCCCAACGCAGACGGCCATGGATAATCTTGAAAAGGAGGGCTATAACAACATCGACATTCAAAAAGTACTATGCGGTGACGTCATGTACGATGCCGCGCTCTATTATACCGACAAGGCACAAAAACCTGAGCGATTGAAGGTATCGCAAGATTTTGTGCTATCCACTATCCACAGGCAAGAGAATACCGATACAGAAGGAAACCTGGAAAGTATTTTCAATGCCCTTGGGGAAATTTCCAAGGATAGGACAATAGTATTGCCCCTACATCCGAGAACGGTTAAAAAAATAGCACAATTGGGCATTCAACCCGATGAAAACATTCAAATAATCGATCCCGTAGGCTATTTTGAAATGATATGGTTATTGATGCATTGCACTATGGTCATTACGGATAGCGGTGGACTGCAAAAGGAGGCTTTCTTCTTTAAAAAACCGTGTTTGACCGTACGTGAAGAAACGGAATGGGTAGAGCTGATCGAAAATGGATATAATGTGCTGACAGGCGCCAATAAGAGTGCCATAGTACAGGCCTATCGAGACCTTAAAGACAACGACATCGATTTTAACAAGCATTTATACGGTACGGGCAGTACTGGGCATGAAATCGTACACGAACTGATAAAGTTTTAATTGGCCGGCCCTGAATCGGTAAGACTGTGGTCTTCGAGTTTTCCCATACCATCTATCGAAGGCCCGTTCAACGCAATGAGCTCAAAGCTTACGACACCAGTATCGGCGATATCAACGATCACGAAGTTGTCTTCTTTTCTGCCCCCCATTCCTGAGGCTATCAACCGTACATTATCGGTCTTGTCGTACATAATACCCCGCTCGTAGGCACCGGTATCCCCGGCAAATAGAAATACCTCGTTCTCAAGGGATTGAAACATAGGGTATATTTCCGTAAAAAAGTTATTCTCTTTATCCCTGCCTTTGGTGGAATTCAATGGGGAATCCCTATATCGGTTATCCTTTTGCCACCATAGTATATGGTGAAAAAACACAAAAATATTTCTACTGCTATCTGCCTTGTCGGCAATCTCGCCTTTCAGCCACTTCAATTGGTTTTTGGAGACATCGGCAGGTTCTAGATTGGTGTCCAAAACTATAAAAAGATCATTGTTATGCATGAAACTCCGGTAGGAAGGGCCATAGCGTTCCGTGAAAGTTTTTCTCTTTTTCGTGTTGCCGATGTCATGATTCCCGGGGGCAAAATATACGGTCTTGCCCATATAGGCGATATCGGCATCGAGCTCTTCCCATTCTTTCAGGCTCCCATCATAGACCATGTCGCCCGTTAAGACTCCAAATGCAATGCTAGGATCGTTTTTGATAAGGTCAAGTTTCTCCTTAAAAGGGGGGTGTACGCCTTCATTAATTTCGGCCTCTCCGTGGGCTCCATACACATGTCCTGCTACGAAAAAGCTGTAACCTGCATCTTCCTCTTTTTCACAAGATGTACAGAGGGCGAGCAATATGAAGGTTAAGAGATAAACGGAAATGCGCATTTCTTTCATTTTTTTAAACTACGACTAATTTCTTCAATTGCCTCGCTTTCATTGCCCCAACCTTGGATCGAACTACTATCTTCAGGGTTGTAGCTTAGAAACCAGAGTGCTACTATTTCAAGAAGCTCATTATAATTCGATTTAAATTCGGCATATGTGGTGGCCCTAATAATCCGTTTACTTTTTTCGGCAGGTACGGCCAAAATTTTATAGTCAAGCTCCCCATCATCAATAAGTTTTAGTACACAGACCGGTAGCACCGACATGATGGTACCTGTGGGCTCTGCCTCGGATATCACCAAAACATCCAGGGCATCGCCATCACCTCCGTACTCGCTTTGGGAAAGTGTCGAAGGGATAAACCCGTAATTAGCAGGATAGGGTAGAAAATCAATAGTGCGATCTTCCCCATTGATTCGGTCTATCTGAAATTCTTTTTCAATGGGGTCGTACTCTAATTTTTTGCTCGTCCCGGCAGGTATTTCTATGACGGCATTGTAAGCACCCTTTGCGTCTTGCGCCGGTATGTGGTAATAGTCCGTAGCGGCACATCCTGAGGACAATATAACCAACAGAAATATAAAAGGAACGGTACATTTGTGCTCACTCATAGCAAAATCTGTGGAAGCCTTTCTAAACCAATGCATTATGGTACAATAAATTAATGCCATTTACGTACTTAGAGCTTTTAGAGAGGCGGGTCTTTATCTGTTGGGAAAGAAGACGGGCTTCATGGTCGGAACCCAAGGCATATTTCAGTTCTAGAACAATATCCGAAGTTTTTCTTTGCCCGTGTTCCAAGCACATATAATTAGGGTTATAAAACGCTTGGTTAAAGTCGACGGTAATGCGAAAACGCCCACAGAAAGATAGAAAATAACGACGTTCGTAGGTGTTGATCAAGGTGGGGTGCAAGGTCTTTAACGCTTCGTAGACACCTGATTTCAAAGTAGTTATTTCTTTGAGCAAATCCTGTATTTGAGTGGGCTTTTGCATATCTAAATCAAATGCTACCCCCTTTAAGGGGTAAGAATCTTTATCCCCTACTTCGCCCATCTTTTTTTTAACCTCAATGGTAGGGTCTTGAATCTTTGAAGTAGTGTCCCCGTACCAGCGCAAGCGCATTTTTTTTCTATGGGCCACTCCCTCTACATTTTGCTTATAGAAATTATAGTTCGAGTCATCAAAGTAAATGTTATTTACTTTTCTACGGTGAAAAATTTCTTGAAAGCAGTAAGAATTTCGAAGTACACTGAGAATTACATCTTGAACATGGCAATTCTGAAAGAGGAATTTCCGTTCAAAACGAAGGGTGCTTTGGTCGTTTGTCTTATCTACTACTTTTTCCGTACTCATTGCCATACATTTTATCAATAACGTTATCCGATTTTTCTTGGATAATGTTATCATCAATTACCAAATCGGAATTTTCGGCAATCAAATAGGGCACCTCTATACCGGAAAACTTTAACCTTTTTAAGTTCACGATACCGGGCCCAAACTCGCTTTTCTTCTGAAAACAGGCCACGCCCAGACGCGTATTTTCTATGGCCACGTCGGTTAGGGTTATGGTAGATAAATCTTTGCTTACCACGCCGATTTCACCCCCTTGTATCCTTATGCCGCTTCCATTCATTGTGCTTCCCTCTCCTGCGCTCAATGCCTTATCCGAAGGGTTTTTTATGACAATGTCGGCCAAGGTCAATGTAGATCCAGAAACATCGATTCCATCATTACCCGAATTAACAAAAGTTGAATTGGTAATACTACCTTCCACGAAATCACCGTCGAAAGCGTCTGAATAGGTGTCAATAAATGTACATTGATCCATAGTAAAGCTTGTTCGGATGATATTCAGGGCGTCTTCCGAACGATTTTTTTCAAAAACACAATTCCGAACATCTACCGTTGCTTCGTTGAAGTTTACAGAGCCCGATAATTCCCAAAACCCTACTTTAGGAATGGATAGCCCTTTAAAGGTAGTGTATTCTAATTTGGACTTTTCTTTTGTCGAGGAAACAAAAATGCCCCCTCCGGTATTGTCGCTTGAAATGAACTCTATGGGCGTATCGGCCGTTCCTATGCTATAAAAGGGAGCATAAGAAACAATAGAGGCTTCCTTTGTGAAATCCAAAAAGAAACCAGGCTCAACAACTACTTTATATTTCGAAGGAATAAAAAGTGTTTTGTCCAAATGATATTGACCACGGGTAAAGGTCAAAGTTCTTTTCGATTCATCTATTTTTATGAAAGCGAATTCGTCGGTATTATCGGAAAGGGACACACTTTCTACAATTTGCCCATCTAGGGTAGAACTGAACGCCTTAATATTTCCGCGTAAATATTCAGAGGAACCGATTAGATGGTGTCTTACCTGAATTTTATCAAGATCTTTTGGATATCTAAACCCTCCTTCCTTATTTTTTTTGGATACAAAGGCATTGTTAAATGCTTTTTTTAGGGGAAAATCAATATTTAGTGTATCCCTGGGTGAGATGGTCCATGATCGACCGACTTGATTCAACGATTTGCCGTTCTCTAAGACCAGCGCATCTATAAGAATGGGAAACTCGGAAAAATTCTTTACTTCTAACCGCATCGTATTATCACTAAAAGACAATAACGTCGATTGTATACTGGTGTTCGGGTGTATTTTATTTTTTATCAGATTGGCATTATGCTGTAGAATATCAATATCGACGCTTGCTTCATTGAACTCACCGGTAAGTTCAAGCCCCAATCTGTTTAGATCGCCCATATATTTATTCAAAAAATCCTTTATAAAAGTTTCAGAAGATACCAATTCGTAATATTCCATAAGTTTGGCTTGATAAGCGGCATCTTTGACCCCAATGGGATAGTCACGTAAAGCACGTGTTTTAAAACCAGAGTTGGAATCAAAGGAAATGGGCTCTAATTTATGGGTCACCGGATTGTAGTATATTCTTATGTTCTCGATCATTAAACCATGATCAGCACCGAACAGATTACAAAGGGCGACATAGAAGGCCAGTCTGTCTACATCAAATGCTTCCGAGAGTGCCAACTTATCGTCACGCAGGCCTAAAATTAAGTTTTTACCAAGTTGAAACTGTTTAGATAGCGCCGGATTGCTCAGTGTTTTGTTTTCATTGTATACTTTCAAGGGCAACTCGCCCTTTTTTGGCCTGTTCAGGTCTTCAGGGTAGTCGAGTTGAAGATCTCTTACTTGCTTTCTGTCATCCCAAATCATGGTTTCATCGAACCCGAAGATCAAACCCTCCCTTCTTCGGTTGTTCTCGATCAATATTTTATCGAAACTTTCTTCCAAGGCCATAATCCCCAAGGGCACAATAGAATCAATATCGGATAGCAAAATATCGACGTTCAGGAAATCGTAACGAAGACCAACAATGTCGTTATCCTTAACCACCTTGTTGAAGAGCCATTCCCAGATATAATTTCTTGACTTCGGGTGTTGTATCGAAAATTTTCGCATGCCGAACACCGTATTTTCGCCATCGGGTTCAATGCGGTACGACCATTTGGTAGGGTGCTCTAGATGATCGGTCCAATCTCCCTTCAACCGAATGGAAGCTTCCGTTCTTGTTTCTCCTTCGGCGATGATATCGGCTTTGACCATATCGTCATCACCAGACACCAAAATACCTGATTCTAAGGCCTCGTTTCTTTTTTTCTCAATTTTCCGGTAGGCTTTGGACTTCAAGGTTAATCTAAAGTCCTTTAAAGAGTTCTCTACGGGAGTAGTCAGTGAAGGGAGGCTGTCTTTTTCGAAGAAAAGTTCTGTAAACCTTCCCAATTGGCGATCATGTCTTACAAACTCGAGCTTTTTTAGGTTGTTGTAGTTAAAGTAGGGGTGTTCCAATCGAAATTTGAATACAAAATAGGTATCGCTTCCCTTTTCTATTTTAACGGGAACAAGTTGCTCATGGCGCAATACGATATGATCATAGCGTTGATTTACGGCCCTCCATGCTTTGGGGTCTTTTAAATATAAGAAAGCAATGAACCTACCATTGCGTTCTAAATCGGTAATCGAGTCTTTGTAAACTATCATTAAGGTAGGTGCCCCTAACTCTTTGTTCAAATAAAGTGAAAGATTGTCTTTTGAATAAATTTTGTTCTTATCCGTGTTTAAGAGGTCTTTGGTATAGAGCGTCGAGCTGAGAATAACAGGCGCGTTCTTTTTAGTTTCTTGTTTATCGCTTTCATTCGTAAATCCAAATAGTTGGGGCTTTGAATCAACGGAGATTTTAAAAAATCCAAGGGCTAAGAACACAATGAGGGCCAATAAAATAATGCGTCTGTTACTGTAACTTTTCTTAGAATGGATAAGCATAGCGTTACTTTTAAATTATATGGTCATATTCTGACTATCTATGAAGGTGATTGACAGTTGGTTGTCCATTTTCGTCAAATCTTTGGTAATTTCATTGATGCTGTTGAGGTCTTTGAGTACGATGAGAAAATTGTAGCTCATTTGGTTTTTATCGACATTCATACGAATTAGTTCTGTTCTTGAGGAGTTTTGGGCGAGTATAGACATGATACTTTTTTGTAGTTCTGTTCTGTCTTCTTCATCCGCGGATACTTTGCTAATCAAAATATTTTGATTGATCATATTTTTTGACGCGCTCTTTCCTGCTAGAAAGATTATTAGAAATAAGACAAAAGCACCGACGACTGTAGGAACTACTTGATTAGCACCAAACCCCAGGCCTATAGCAATGGCAATGAAAAAATACCCTAGTTCTTCGGGCTCCTTGATGGCTGTTCTGAATCGGATGATCGATAGAGCCCCTACGAGACCAAGGGAAAGGGCCAATGACGACTTTACGATGCTGATAATGATAAAAGTGGTTACTCCAACTACGATCAGTACCTTTGATAATTGAGTACGGTTTGATAAAGAGCGTCCGAATCGCACATACACCAAAGACAGGAGATATAAAAGAATAGCACAAAGTACAATATTGATAAGGTAGTTTACTAAAGAGAATGTTTCCCCGGAATCTATGGCAAATTGATTAAGAAGGTCGTTCATTTTGTTTCTATATTAATCGTTTGGTAACAATTTCTTTACAAAGAACGTAAACTAATGCCTAATAAAAAAAGCTTGATTCGCCATTGCTTTGGTTTTCGATTATTTTTGCAATAATCGACCCCTGAAATACGGGTCATCGGTGAAGTTTGCGGAAACCTATTTTCTGATCTTATATACAGTTTTAGTAATTAAAAATGCAGGCATTAGTTTCTATTGTAACACCAGTACATAACTCTGAGCGGTATGTGGAGTCTTGCATTCAATCGGTACAGGCCCAGACCTACCCAAATTGGGAACACATTTTGGTCGATGATTGTTCTACGGATCGTAGTGCAGAAATAATCAAGGCGCATGCTGAAAATGAAACTAGGGTCAAGTACATAGGGCTTGAGGTCAATAGTGGCGCTGGGGTTGCAAGAAATACGGCTATCAGGGCTGCATCCGGTAATTACATTGCCTTTTTAGATAGTGACGATCTTTGGCACCCTACAAAGCTCGAACGACAATTGGCCTTTATGACCGCCAATAACCATCACTTTACGTTTACTGCTTATGATAAAATTGATGAAAACGGCAATCCGCTTCAGAAAAAGGTAACGATCAAACCCAGGGTTACCCATCATACCGCTTTGTATAAAAACCCCATTGGCTGCTTGACGGTAATCTATGATGTCGGTTTTTTCGGAAAGCAGTACATGCCTAAAATACGTAAGCGTCAAGATTATGCGTTGTGGTTAAAACTTCTTAAAAAAACCGATGCCTTTGGGCTCGACGAAGTTCTTTCAAGCTATCGCACCGGTAACACATCGATCTCATCCAATAAAATGGACTTGATTAAATATGAGTGGAAAATCTACAGGGAGGAAGAAGGCCTGTCTTTTGGCAAATCCTTATTTTATTTGCTTTCGGCAATCATTTTAAAAATGAAAAGTTACTTTTGAACTATTGAATATTTTTTAGGGAATGCCGAGACCTTCTATTTTAAATTCGATTGAACGTAAGTTCATTCTATTGGTAGGTGATTTATGTATCATTCTCGCCTCTATCAATGTATTGGTAAACTTCGCCATCGATGCAGAATTTATCTCACTTAGCCTGAAGGTAGGGGTTTTCTCGTTTGGCATATTCGCCTATTTGGCCTTAGCTTATATTTTGGAGTTTTATGAGCTTGAAAAAGTGTCTAAGGGAAGATATGTGATATCACAGTCGCTCTATGTCACTGCACTTTTCGTATTTGTAGTGTTCATTTTTTGTGTTATTGTATATGATGCCAGTTTTTGGAGGATGCCCCTATTGTTTTTCCTGGTGCTTACCCCATTGGAAATCGGGCTCTGGCGTTTTTTTTACCGCAATGTTTTCAGTGTTATTCCGGTCACAAAAAACGTATTGTATATTTATGATAAAGATGCCGCCAATACGTTACGTACGGATGTTGATATGATAAATGGCAATGAGATGCAAACCTTCTATAAGGTAAAGCTGACCTATTCCCTTGAAAAGAACAGTATCGGAAACAAGCAGTTTTTTCTATCGGCCGTAGATAAAATCGATACCTGGATTCTTAATACTTCAGGATACGACCATTTACCTCCCGAAATCGAGAATAAAATTTTGAGCTCACTATTGGTTGGAAAGGAGGTTATTTCATTTACTACTTTTTATGAGAGCACCTATGAAGCCTTGCCAATCCGTTCGCATAACGATAGCTTTTACGAGCTTTTACAGTTGAGAAATCGTCGAATACGTTATGTACAACGTATTTTTAGCTTTTCAATAAATTTTCTCTTATCCTTTTTCACAGGGCTTATTTTTGTCCTGTTCATTCCTTTTGTCTGGTTTTTTAACCTCTTTTTTAACAGGGGGCCGTTATTTTATACCCAAAAGCGGGTAGGCTTGCACGGCAAGGAGTTCAAAATTTACAAATTCAGGTCTATGGTAATCGATGCGGAGAGGTCCGGTGCTGCGATGGCGACCAAGAACGATGCAAGGATAACGCCTTTTGGTAAGATATTGCGATTGTTCCGTATTGATGAACTGCCACAAATAATTTCAGTGATGAATGGTGACATGCAGTTTATCGGTCCTCGTCCCGAACGTAAAGTATTCGTCGAACAGCTGAACAAGATCACACCATTTTACAATGTGCGTCATTTGATCCGGCCAGGGATAACGGGCTGGGCACAGGTCAAGTATCGGTATGGAGTAAATTTGGAGGATTCTATAAAAAAGCTGGAATATGATTTCTACTATATCAAGAACAAGTCCATTACACTTGACTTGAGAATAATATTTAAAACGGTAACCACGGTGCTTTTCTCGCGGGGAATTTAACTTGTGAATTCTCACATCTCTAACTTTTCAAAAAGATTCATAGTGGCTTTGCAAAACATTAATCGTATACGATAGTATAATTTTAATTACATAATATTGATATTCAATACGTTGTATTCTAAAAATAGAAATAATTTGGGGGATGTAGTGCGAAACTTGATAACCCCTATACATAACTATTATTTTCAAAGTGTTGGTATAAACTCCAAGGCAAACTGTATTTTTGACGAAACTTTATCCATATGAACATTCTTATTTTGGGCTCGGGAGGGCGTGAGCATACCTTGGCTTGGAAAATCAATCAGAGCAAACGACTAACGAAGCTTTTTGTGGCCCCGGGGAATGCAGGCACTGCAGATATCGCTACAAATATACCGATTGGTGTAAACGATTTCGCCGCCATCAAAAAAGCGGTGATTGAACATGCCATAAACATGGTCGTGGTAGGCCCTGAAGACCCTTTGGTCAATGGGGTCCACGATTATTTTCTAAAAGATAGTGAGTTGAGAAAAGTACCGGTCATCGGTCCGCAAAAGGCGGCTGCAGAACTGGAAGGAAGTAAAGAGTTTGCCAAGGAATTTATGAAACGCCATAATATTCCGACTGCCTCTTACGCAAGTTTTACAGCAGACAGTCTTTATAAGGGATATGCTTTTTTAGAAACGTTGAAAGCCCCTTATGTGCTTAAGGCCGATGGATTGGCAGCAGGTAAGGGCGTCGTTATACTAAATAATCTGGACGATGCGAAGAAAGAACTGAAACATATGCTCGTCGATGCAAAGTTCGGTGAAGCTAGTGCAACAGTCGTAATCGAAGAATTTTTAAGTGGAATAGAACTTAGCGTTTTTGTACTTACCGATGGAGTAGGATATAAAGTATTGCCTACTGCCAAAGACTACAAGCGAATCGGAGAAGGTGATACCGGACCTAATACCGGGGGCATGGGTGCGATTTCCCCGGTTCCGTTTGCTGACGAGGCCTTAATGGATAAGATTCTATATCGTATTGTCGAGCCGACCATAGAGGGGCTAAAAAAGGACAATCTGCCGTATAAAGGATTTATTTTTATAGGATTGATAAAGGTCGGAAATGAGCCCAAGGTTATCGAATACAATGTGCGCTTGGGAGACCCCGAGACCGAAGTGGTCGTTCCACGTATCAAAAATGATATGATCGATATTTTTGATGCTGTTGCAAACGAAGACTTGGACGGTGTTGAATTGAGCATTGATGAACGCTCTGCAAGTACAGTCATGCTAGTGTCTGGGGGTTACCCTGGCACGTATAACAAAGGCAAGGAGATAACAGGGTTAAAATCAATCGAAGATTCCTTGGTCTTCCAGGCAGGTACACGGATTGAAGACGGTAAAGTCCTCACGAACGGAGGCCGTGTGGTGGCCATCACCTCTTACGGAAAAGATTTTGAGGAGGCCCTCAACACTTCCTATGGCAATATCGAAAAAATACATTTTGATGGGATGAACTACAGAAAGGATATAGGATATGACCTTTAACTCCACAAAGGGTCACCCCACATCGTTGCTTAAAAAAACCGAGGAACGATGCTATAAGTAGGAATGTGAGGTAATGCTTTTGTCTTCCTCTCCATTGTCATTGTACTGCTTCAATTGAAGCATCCAATAGATAAAGCCGGCCATGCCGATTATGGCTAAGAGCCAGTTGAAAAAATTGGCTCCCCACCAACTGTCCATATACCTCAATTGGTCCAAAGGCCAAAATAGGTAGTTAACGAACAAATCTTCTATTCCTCTAAAAAATGAAGTCATCTTAGCTATATTTACCGTACAAAAATATAAAAAGGCAGGATGATTTCAATCATTTTTGGCAAAACAAAACCAATAAATTTCATAATTGTACTAGCTTTCCTCTTTGTTTTCTATTGGACAGTGCATTTTTTCTTGTTCGAAAGATTTTCTTCCCCAGACGAAATACCGTTTCAAATTCTTTTTTTGGCTCTTTTGCTCTTTAGTATTTTTGTTGTCGATTTTATCGTAAAACGAAATAAAATAACGGGAAGCAACTCGTTCACCATACTTTTTTACGCTCTGCTAACCGTAGTCTTTCCGGAAACGCTGCTTGACCCAAATGCCATCATATCTAGCTTTTTTTTATTATTGGCAATGAGAAGGTTAATTAGCATCAGCTCCTTAAAGAATATTAAATTCAAAATATTCGATGCAACTATATGGATTTTGGCAGCGAGTCTTTTTTACGATTGGGCCCTTTTGTTTCTGATTTTGGTTTTTGCCACTATATATATGTACGACCCCAAGAATGTAAGAAACTGGTTGGTTCCTTTCGCTGGCTTTTTTACGGTCTTCATGATCGCCAATGGCATTTTTATTTTTACAGGCCATAGTGAATTTCTATTGAAACATTATCAATTTTTGGTCGCTCCCGATATCGTATATTTTTCGTACTGGGGGCATAGTACGAAAATGATATGTTTTGTCTTGCTAACAGTGATAACGAGTATTTTTGCCTTTGTGAAACTTGGGAAGTCCGGCATGGGAAAGGTGGCTAACTTAAGGTTGATCGCACTTTCCTTTTTTATAGGGGTTGTTTTTAATGTCTTGAAGCTATCCGAAAATGTCTACCCTGTTATGGTTACTTTTTTCCCATCGGCTGTGCTCCTAACAAAGTATATAGAGTCTATTAAGAAGCCAAAGATTCGGGAAATAGTCCTTGTTTCAGCGGTTATCATCCCATTTTTAGTGCTTTTTTCAAGTATGGCGATAAATTAATATTCGGTACCTTTACATTAAATTTAAATCGAGATGTTCAGTGATTTTGCCTACAAGATTTTCGAAGAAAGTATTGAAAAATATCATGTTAAAGATGAGGTGTCCCAAAAGTTCGTAAATCCTTATCCTAAAGATGATATCACCCGCTTGCTGTATCGAAAAAATTGGATAGACACCGTGCAATGGCATTATGAAGACCTTATAAGGGATCCTGATATTGAACCCAAAGAAGCATTGCTGCTTAAACGAAAAATAGATGCTAGTAATCAAGACCGCACTGATCTAGTAGAGCACATTGACGACTATTTTTTAAAAAAATACCAATCGGTAGAAGTTCGTGAAGACGCTACTATCAATACGGAAAGTCCTGCTTGGGCTATTGACCGTCTCTCAATCTTGGCACTCAAAATTTATCATATGCAAGAAGAGGTGGCTAGAAAAGATGCTTCAGAGCACCATATTCAGAAATGTGCGCAAAAACTTGATGTTTTACTGGAGCAGCTTAAAGATCTGTCAAGCGCCATAGATCAACTACTAGCCGATATCGAGGCAGGAAAAAAATACATGAAAGTGTACAGGCAGATGAAGATGTATAACGACGAAGATATGAACCCCGTTCTTCGTGGACAAAAATAGCGGCACCCACATACTGGTCATACGCCTTTCCGCCATGGGCGATGTCGCAATGACGATACCCGTACTTTCGGCACTAAGAAATCAGTATCCAAATCTTAAAATTACAGTTTTAACACGGGTTTTTTACGCTCCTATGTTCTCACAGCTTGCCAATGTTACGGTACATGTTGCCGATGTTCACGGAATGCACAAGGGGATACCAGGCCTTTGGAAATTGTTCAAGGAACTTCGGGAGGCTCATCTAGACGGCGTTGCAGATTTACATAATGTACTTCGAAGTAACATTCTAAAACTATACTTTAAGGGCTATGGTGTTCCTTTTTATCAAATAGACAAGGGAAGGGAAGGGAAGAAAGCGTTAACGAGGAAAAAAAATAAGATATTTAAACCGTTGAAATCTACGCATCAGCGTTATGCGGATGTTTTCCGAGAATTGGGATTCCCGGTAGATTTATCGACAGCGACCATGCTTCAAAAAGAGGAGCTATCCGATGCGTGCCGTCAATTTGTCGGAACGGATTCCAAAAAATGGCTTGGTTTGGCACCTTTTGCCGCTTTTAGTGGTAAAATGTATCCCCTTTCTTTAATGGAAAAGGTAATCGCAGAGCTTCAAAGAACCACAACATATAAAATAATTCTTTTTGGAGGCGGAGTAAAAGAAAGACAACAACTTGAATCTTGGCAAAGCAAATTTGAAAATTGCGTCAATACTGCCGGTAAATTTTCTTTTTCGGAAGAACTGGCAATTATTTCCAACTTAGACTGCATGCTTTCCATGGATAGCGGTAACGGTCATCTGGCGGCTATGTACGGGGTTCCGGTAATTACCTTATGGGGCATAACACATCCGTATGCGGGCTTTACTGCGTTCAGGCAACCCCCCGAAAATCAAATGACTGCCGATCGAAAGAAATTTCCCCTAACCCCCACTTCGGTTTATGGCAACAAATATCCTGAGGGCTATCAAGAGGCAATAGCATCTACCACTCCAAAAATGATAGTGAAAAAACTTATTGGAATACTTGCTTAAAAAATAGGGTTATACCATTTTAGCTTTGGGCTCCAATGATTTAAAATATTGGCGAAGCTGTGACATAAACCTATACTTGCGTGCACTAGGGGCCACTTCGACCATTAGCGTACGAATTCCGATATAGGCACTCATCAAATATACCGCTACACCTTCACTGTCAACATGGCGATCAATGTACCCATTGAACTTCCCGCGTTGAATGGCCGAAACTAGGTTCACCTCCCAAATTCTTAGAATGTCGTTGAGATGTTTCATAATCTTATCATTTCTACCATTGAACTCATTAACAAAATTGCTTAGCACAAAACCAAAATCGAGTTCATTGTGAACAGCGGTTTCCAAGGCATCCTCAAAACACTGGGTAATCTGGTCTAGTGTATTGTCATGGCCTTCGAGCGGCTCGATGAGCATGCTGTACATTTTTCGCGCCAAAAGATTCTCAATAATCTGGATAAAAAAATCCTCTTTTGAATCGAAGTGATAATAAAAAGCACCTTTTGATAGTGACAATTCTTTTAAAATATCGTCGACACTAGTGTTGTAGAAGCCATTTTGGTAGAATAAGGCCAGTCCTGTGACTTGCATACGTTGCATGGTAGCCATGCGTTTTAGGTTTTTGTCCATTATTTCAAGATTTGGGTTATATTGACCGTTTGGTCTGTACAAAGAACCCTCAGATTGATTTTTCACTAAAGGTAATCGGACGTATGTACGGAAAAATTCGGTCAAAGTTCAAAACCTCGGTGAATGGCCTCTTTTTTGACAAAGTTGACAAACCGAGTGGTCGGTTTAACGGGTCGTTTTTTAGGACAAATCGCATTCGATATTAAAAGAAATGGCCGGGAACCCATGAGATACCGGCCATTTTTTCTCGAAAAAGGGAATAATTTTAGGTTACTGACCCTTGACAACTGCTTCCCGCACCTGCCGTACACCCGTAACAATGTTGCGAAATAATAATATTGCGGTCATTGAGTACATCTTCGTTGTAGTCTTTGATGTGCTTTACCCTACTGGCCACCTTTAAATCGAGCATTTGATTGAAATCACAATCGTATAACCATCCATCCCAACTTACCGAAATGGTATTCGTACACATGACGTTTTCCACCGCAGCCGGATTATAGGCCTCGACCAGGGCATACATATAGTCCTCATAATTTTCGGAGGCGATTAGATAGTCCAAAAAGCGGGCTATAGGAAGGTTGGTAATGGCAAATAGACTGTGAAATTGAATGTCGAAATCTTCCTTTAACGCCTTTTTAAAGTCATGTTCCATGGCCGATTGGCCCCCAGGAAGGTAAGCCCCCGATGGATTATATACCAAATCGAGGCGCAATGGACTTTCGGGCAGACCATAGCCCACAGCGTTGAGTGCTTGAAGCGCTTGAATGGATTTGTCGAAAACTCCATCGCCACGTTGTTTATCCGTTTTACCTCGGGTATAATGAGGCATCGATGACACCACATGTACATTGTGTTTCCTAAAAAACTCGGGAAGATCTTGATATTTCTTATTGGCCTTTATTATAGTCAGATTAGACCTTACGATGAAATCTTTGATTCCTGCTTGGGCTGCTTCCTCAACAAACCACCGAAAATCCGGGTTCATCTCGGGGGCCCCTCCCGTAAGGTCTAATGTATGTGCCCCGGTGTTCTTGATGACTTCTAGACATTGCCACATGGTCTCACGGGTCATTATTTCCTTACGATCAGGTCCTGCATCGACATGGCAGTGTGCGCATACTTGATTGCACATATAGCCCACATTGATCTGTAAAACCTCTAGCTTTTTGGGCCGTAATGGAAATTGGCCGATGTCGGCAATTTTGTCTTTAAAGTAGGGAAGCTCACCATCAGCAAAAATGCCTCCGCTGAGAATTTCTAATTGTTTATTTTGCTCGGCAAGTTCTTTGTGTCTTGCCTTCAATGATTTTGTAGCCATGTTTTCAATTTTAGATTAGCAGCTTATTTGCTATGTGCAAAAAAATGTCTGCGGCTATGAACGAATGCTTACGGCCCACCCTAATATGCTTTGGATTAAGTCCAAGTCTTCAGGGAAACCGTGCTTTCTCTGGGGCGACGGCTCAATTTCTATTTACATGGAAAGCTTGTTGTATTTATTCATCATTTGTACGCCATGCACTAAGGTAGCACCACTTTCAATGGCCGCGCCAGCATGTACTGCTTCCATCATTTCCTCTTTGGTAATACCACGCTGCAAGCCATCTTTGGTATATGCATCGATACAATAGGGGCATTTAACGACATGGGCTACGGCGAGGGCGATCAACGATTTTTCCCTAGCGGAAAGAGCGCCCTCCTCGAAAACTTTACCATAATATTCGAAGAACTTATTTCCGAGTTCTTCGCTCCACTCGGTTATATTGCCGAATTTCCTTAAATCGGCCGGGTCATAATAACTATTTGCCATAGTAATGGGTTTGAATTTTTAATGATTTTCTAAAATGAAATGATACTACTAGTATAATAGAGTTCCTTTATTTCTTGTTATTTCAAGAAAGTCATTTCTTCCCCTTTGTCAAAGACATTTAAAATACCTATAAAGGGTTAGGAATCTTTCAGCGTAGCGCTCAAGAAATATTAGTTGGCCTACACTAAGGGAGATCCTTTGTTGTATAAGGAAGGTATTGTTTTAGGGGAATAGAATTTTTCTATAAACTTGTGTTCAGAGAAAAAAGAATTGATTAGGGCGAGAAGAATGGCGACCAAATTTTTAGGAAGCACTTTCGTTCGGCTCAGAATCAACTTTATATGACCGATATGGTCAAGGTCATTTAGCCTTTCGAGGAACTCTGGTGATGCTTGGTCGGTACTTAATAAATTGGTGACTTCGTCTAGTAATTGACGACCATGCCAAGGCAATTGTTCAAAGTCGGCGGCCCTAAAATCTTTCTTTTGTAAGCCCATTAAATAGAAACCTCCGTCTACAGAGGGCCCCAAGACCGATTTGCCCGCTAGCAATTGCCCGTATGCGTTAAAAATATGTTCAGGTTTTAGCTGAGGGGCATCATTTCCGATGGTAATGATAATTTCGTATCCCGCTTCGAAAACTGATGTAATGGCGTTGACAAATCGTTCGCCGAATGAATCTCCTTTTTGAAGGTTCTCTGTGCAATGAATATAAGGTAACTTGGTTTTTTGAACGTTCAATATGGTTTGTCGCGTAAGCTCATTGAACAAGCCCTCACCATTCACAATACCTTTACGCAGCGCTTCTTTTTGAGAGGAGAGCGCAAAAATTAAAACGCAGGTATTCGGGGGAGGCGAAAAATGCATGTATTAAAAGGCTTGTTACTAAGGTACAATATTCAAGGTTCTTTATGTTGGTCGTCAATTCTTTTTCTTCCTGACATTCAATTTTTATTGTTGTTCAGGTTTAAATGGCGTCCGACCCATAAGTCGGTATTTGGTTTCTGAAGCATGCCCTATCTTTCTGTAAACTCCTTGAAGGGTCTAAAAAATTCGGTCAGATAAAGGCACCATATAGGTTTTTAGATGCTGGAGGTACCCGCCAGACCGATTAGTCTTAATAAACCCCTAAAAATCAATTAAATTTTAATTTTTTTTTAGCACCTGACAATGCCCTTCTGGCACAACGTTTGTCTTTTAAGCGTATGTTGATAGTACTACAGTAAATACATCACTGAATATTATAAAATAAAACGCAATTATTATGAGCACAAAAAGTAAGAACGCTTATGCGGTAAGAACTTATTTCTTTTCCGCTTTGATAGCCCTGACTGTCAGTTTGACCGTTATCGGGCTCAACAAATGGACTACAGAGGATGAAAGTAGTCCAATAACACATGCCATTGAAGTGCCCGGTCAAAGGGTTTTGTATACGGCAGATGATGAAGGCAACATAAAACCACTTGATTTTACAGAAACTTCCCAAAAGGTTTTAGATGCTGTCGTACATATTAAGTCCACCCAAACAAATCCTCGCAGTGCTATGGGAGACGCACGACAGCTACCCGATCCTTTCAAGGAGTTTTTTGGTGACATGTTTAAAGGACAAGTTCCTGAGGGAGAAATGCCCTCCCGTCCCATGGTCGGTACCGGCTCAGGGGTTATCATCAACGATAAAGGGTATATCGTTACGAACAATCATGTGATTGAAAATGCAGATGAAGTTGAAGTCACCCTTTACGATAACGAGTCATATAAAGCAACAGTTATCGGAACGGATCCTTCAACCGATTTGGCGCTCTTGCAAATCAAGGCCGAAGGTCTTAAGGTGATGCCCCTTGTGAATTCCGACAAGGTAGAAGTGGGAGAATGGGTGTTGGCCGTGGGTAATCCTCTTGGCTTAAACTCTACGGTAACGGCCGGTATCGTAAGTGCTAAGGCAAGAAATATCAATATTAATAAGGATAAATTCGCTGTTGAAAGCTTCATTCAGACAGATGCAGCCATCAACCCTGGTAATAGCGGCGGAGCCTTGGTCGATCTTGATGGTAATTTGGTAGGCATCAATACGGCGATTGCCAGTAGAACGGGTACCTATACCGGATATGGCTTTGCCGTACCGAGTAATATTGTTACCAAAGTCGTTGAAGACTTGCTAAAATACGGTAATGTTCAACGCGGCATGCTGGGAGTGAGTATCCGTACCATGGATAGTCATTTGGCAAAAGAAAAAGATGTCGACTTTACCCACGGGGTATGGATCGAACAGGTCGGAGAAGAAAGTGCGGCTGATAAAGCAGGCATAGAATCTGGGGATATCATCGTTAAAGTCGATGAGGTTTTAGTGGGAACTTCTCCAAGACTTCAGGAAATTATTGCCAGTAAAAGACCAGGCGACAAGGTAACGGTAACTGTAAACCGCAACGGAAAAGAAAAAGAGTTTGACGTTATTTTAGAAAACGCCAACGGCACTACGGATATCGTAAGAAAAGAGAAGAAAGAAGTTTTGAATCTTTTGGGGGCAGATTTTGAAACCTTGGATAGCGATGTTGCGAAGAAAATGGATATTGAGGGGGGCGTAAAAGTGGCACGACTATATCCTGGAAAGGTCAGAAAAGAGACCCAAATGCGCGAAGGATTTATTATCACCCATATCGATGGTAAAAAGGTCAAAGATATCGAAGATGTGGCCGACGCGCTAGAAGGTAAGAAGGGTGGTGTAATGTTGGAAGGAGTCTATGAAGGATCCCCCGACAAATATTATTATGCCATTGGAATGGATTCTTAAATAAAAGGGGGCTTGAAAGCCTCCTTTTTTGTAGCCTATTTTTAATATGAAAAGGCAGAAAGAAAAACGATTCATAGTATCTTTAAGAAGAATTACCGATTAAACAAAAATGAATTTTAGGGACTATTATAGCATTTTGGGAGTAAAGCGCGATGCAGGCGAAAAGGAGATTAAGAAAGCCTATCGCAAACTTGCCATACAGTATCATCCCGATAAAACTAAAGGCGACAAAGCCTCGGAAGAAAAATTTAAGGAGATTTCCGAGGCCTATCAGGTATTGGGTAATGCCGAGAAACGAAAGCAGTATGATGCGTTAGGTTCCGATTGGGAACACTTTCAGCAATCGGGGGCGAGCTATGATGACTTCATGAATCAAAGGCGACAATATCGCCAAGACCAGAACCGCGGGCAAAACAGAAGGTATGAATATACCTCGGGCTCTGAAGGTTTTGAAGAGGGTAGTGGTTTTTCCGATTTTTTCGAGGCTTTTTTTGGAGGAGGTGGTCAACGGGGCCGTACATCCCATGATTTCCCAGGAGCTGACGTTTCGGGTGAAATTGCGATTAGTTTTATGGAAGCCTACACGGGCACCGAACGTCTACTGGATGTTGACGGCAATAAAATAAAAATGAAGATCAAACCCGGCGCATATACAGGCTTGCAGCTTCGGGCAAAGGGAAAAGGACAAAAAGGAACTGGAACCAAGAGGGGAGATTTGTATGTTAATGTTAGGGTCGAGCCACACCCTATTTTCAAAAGAGATGGTAACGACCTGAATGTAGAGATTCCTGTAGATGTTTTTAAAGCTATGTTAGGTGGAAAGCAGGAGGTGATAACGCTTTCAGGGAAAGTCAATATAACAATTCCCGAAGGCACGCAGAATGGTAAAAAGGTGCGTTTGAAGGGAAAGGGAATGCCCGTGTATGGAAAATCGGGGCACTATGGAGACCTCTACGTCACCTTAAGCGTTGAGCTCCCTAAGAATTTAAGCCCTAAACAAAAAGAATTATTAAAACAAGCAAGAGACAGCCGGTAAGGCCTAAAAGCAAATACTATGAAAGGAAATTTCAACAGACTCATCAATTCGGAAGTACCGGTTCTAATCGATTTTTATGCCGATTGGTGCGGCCCATGCAAAATACAGGCGCCCATTCTAAAGGAAGTGTCGGAAATCATTGGGGATAAGGCAAAGATCATTAAAGTTGACGTAGACAAAAACCAAGAGGTTGCCAATCGCTTTCAGATTAGAAGTATTCCGACCCTTATGATGTTCAAGAAAGGCGAAACTGTTTGGCGAAAATCCGGTGTGGCGGATAAAAATGAGTTGTTATCGGTTTTTAATACTAACAGCTGAAACATGGAAACTATTGTACTCTTCGACACAAGGTTAAAGGCGGTTTTAGAGGCGTTTAATGAAGCCTTGACCCATCGCGAACTTTGTTATGATTTGAGCACCTTGACGCACTATGGTTTTTCGGGTTCCGATGAGATTAATCTGGCCTTAAAAAGAACCATGTCCGTTTTCAAGGGTTTGGGAATCGATCCTAAACAACACTTCGGCTACTTTTATAGGGTAGACATTTCAAAAGGGCAAACCTCTAGGCAATGGAGAGCCTCTAAACTAGGTTTTTATCTGGTGCTTTCTAATGGTCTTCCGAGAAATCCCTACACAGGGGCCCTTCAGCTTGAGATGCTAAACGCATTTCTTGAGAAATTACAGTAGCTATATGCCCAAACACACACTGGTGAATATTGACACTAACAGGATGAAATCCGTAGGCTTGGTACTTTCCGGAGGTGGCGTACGGGGGATGGCACATATTGGCCTCATCAAGGCCCTTAACGAGCGAAATATTTCTGCCCAAGTGGTCAGTGGGAGCAGTGTGGGTGCCTTAGTGGGTGCGCTGTATGCGAATGAAAATTCGGTAGATGACATGCTGACCTTTTTCAAGGAAACACCCTTGTTCAAATATAGCTTTTTGACCATTTTGAAACCAGGCTTCATAGATACCGATAGATATGTTAAGGTGTTTAGGGCATATTTCCCCGAAAATAGTTTTAAGGCTTTAAAACGGGAACTTCATATTGTAGCCACGAATCTCCAAAAAGGGGAACAACTTTTTTTCTCCGATGGGGAGTTGATTCGGCCTCTTTTGGCATCAGCTGCTTTACCTCCCGTATTCAGTCCCGTCGAAATCGAAAATCAGTTATTTGCCGATGGAGGTATTATGAACAATTTTCCCCTGGAGCCGGTCGTAGATAAAGCCGACTTTATTATCGGCAGCAACGTTTCTGCAATAGGCGAACTTCATAAGAACGCACTGAAGAACTCCCTACAAATCACGGGGCGGGTTACGGGACTTATGATTTATGCAATCAACCACCAAAAATTAGAGGCCTGCGATTTTTTAGTGGAATATGAGGAACTCGAAAAAATTGGGGTTTTAGATCGGAAAGGCATTGAGAAGGCTTATCAAATCGGCTATGAATATGCTTCTAAAAAGCTTGATGAGCTAATAAAAAAATAGAAAAGTGGCCCCGCTCCAACTCATAGTCAATTTCGCTCGGAAGAGTTATACAATGAACGGAACGTTAGCTTAAATTACACCAGTACTGGGCCAAAACCAATTTATACATCATCGTAATCGACCTTTAAAATAGGTGTTGTCGGCAACGCTTGACAAGTCAAGACGAACCCTTCGGCAATCTCGCCATCGGTCAATATCTGATTTTTCACCATTTCGGCAGCGCCTTCTGTAATTCGTGCTATACAACTACTACAGACCCCGCCTTGGCAAGAATAGGGTGCGTCGATGTTTTCTTTCAATACGGCATCCAAGACACGTTCTTTTTTATCCATGACCAGATTAAATTCTTCATCATCGACAGTGACCGTCAATTGGGTCTGACCTTCCACATCTACCGGTAGTTCATCTAGAATTTCGGTGGTGGTAAACAGTTCAAAGTGAATTTTATCTTTTGGTATCTCCTTTTCTTGTAGCGTATCTGAAACCAAATTGATCATGGTTTCTGGACCACAGAGATAATAGGCATTGAAAACAGTATCCTTATGCTTGTTTTTTAGGGCATAATTGACCGTTGAAGCATCAATACGGCCGAACAAAGAATCATCTTCTTGAGTCTGGCTGGTAATGAAGTAAACGAAAAATCGATCGGAATGGTCCAGCTCTAATTTTACCAAATCGGTATAGAACATGGTTTCTTCGTAGGATTTATTCCCGTAAACAAGCACGAACTTACTTTTCGGATGACTGTTGAGCACGGCCTTTGCAATGCTCATGATAGGGGTTATCCCGCTTCCCGCCGCAAAGGCCGCAACATTCTCCGGACTCCCCGTAGGTGAAAAGGTAAAACGTCCTTCAGGAGCCATCACCTCAAGCGTATCTCCTTCTTTTAACTTCGTATGGGCATAATCGGAGAAGCCTCCCTTATCAACTTTTTTGACACCGATAGTAAAACAGTCGCTTTTGGGCGAAGAACATATCGAATAGGCCCTGCGTAATTCCTTACCTTTAATTTCTTTTTTAATAGTAATATATTGCCCTGGAAGAAAATCAAAGGTTTGTATCAAATCTTTGGGAATGGTAAAGGTAATTGCCACTGAATTAGGAGTGAGCGGCTTGATATGCTTGACGGTTAGGGGATGAAATTGGGCCATAAAATCTGGTTTTGGTCTAATGGACAGCAAAATTAAGCATTAGGTGGTCGTTTTAAAACGGAATTTCTAAAAAATCTGGTATTGAAGTAACAAAACAAATATTTTAGAGACCAACAAAACCAAAGTTGGGTAACTTATGTTCAAACACTTTATCATCCTGCAATGGAAATCGTTTATTAGATCAGCTTCGTTCAAAGCCAATCTGATGCTAAAGATTTTTATGGGGTTTATGGCCTTGTATTTCATTGTGATTTTTACGTCATTGGGTATAGGGTCGTATTACCTTATAGAAAAGCAAGATTTGGGCGATCCGCTTCAGGTTGTGAATAAGTACCTTATTTATTATCTAGTGATTGATTTGGCGTTCCGTTATGCGATTCAGAAAATGCCAATCACTAACATCAAACCGTTATTATATCTGCCTATTACTACGAATAAAATCGTTCACTTTTCTTTGGTAAAGACGGCGATTTCGTTCTTTAATCTGGTACATTCCTTTTTCTTTGTTCCCTTTTCGATTGTGTTAGTAATAGAAGGTTATGCCCCCTTAGGGGTTATCGGTTGGCATTTGGCGATGATGGCCCTTTTTTATTCGAACAATTTTTTAAATGTACTATTGAACAATAAGGACAGTGTACTCATTCCGATAGCTGGCATTTTTACTGTTTTGGTAATAAGCCAGTATTATGGGTTCTTTGATATTACGGTCTACATGGCCCCGGTATTTCAAGCATTTTATAATTCCCCATGGTTTACCCTATTGCCATGGGCTTTAGCGATATTCCTTTATTTCACTGCCTTCACCTATTTTAAGAAGCACATGTATCTCGATGCGGGCCTGTCGCAAAAAAAGACCTTCGCCAAAACCGAAGATTTTACATGGCTCGACCGTTTTGGCAGTTTGGCTATTTTCTTAAAGAACGATATTAAGCTTATCAAAAGAAACAAACGCTCAAAAATGACCGTTCTTACCAGTATTTTGTTTTTGTTTTATGGCTTGTTGTTCTTTACTGGGGCTATAGAATCTTACGATGGCCCTGTTTGGAAAATTTTTGCCGGTATTTTTATTTCAGGCGGGTTTTTATTTACATTCGGCCAGTTCGTGCCCAGTTGGGACAGTTCATACTACCCTCTCCTGATGAGCCAGAACATCACCTATAAAGACTATTTGAATTCAAAATGGTATTTGGTCGTAATCGCTACTTTGATAAGTACCCTAATTGCCGCTTTTTATCTCTACTTTGGTTGGGATGCATATTTGGCTGTTTTGGTCGGCGCCGTATATAACATGGGTGTGAACTCTTATCTGGTGCTTTGGGGTGGGGCGTATATCAAGACTCCGATTGACCTTACCTCCAATAAGAAAGCCTTTGGCGACAAACAGTCGTTCAATCTCAAGACCATGTTGTTGACCATGCCGAAATTGGTATTACCGTTGATGATCTACGGTGTCGGACACTATACGATTAGCCCTACCGCAGGTTATATCTTTGTGGTATTGACCGGTATCGCTGGCTTCGCCTTTAAAAACTATGTTTTCAAAAAAATTGAAAAAATCTATAAAAAGGAAAAGTATAAAACCTTATTGGCCTATAAACAGGCTTCTTAGATCTACAATGTACATTTGTTTTTTAATTATGATAGAAGCAGAGCATCTTACTAAAAGATATAACGATCAAGTAGTCTTGAACCTTGAAAATTTGGAAATCCCCAGAGGCCAAAGTTTCGGACTTGTTGGCAATAACGGAGCGGGAAAGACCACCTTTTTTAGCCTTTTACTCGATTTAATTCAACCGACTACAGGTCATATTATTAGCAACGGGGTGCGGGTAGATCAAAGCGAAGCTTGGAAATCATTTACCTCTTCCTTTATTGATGAATCCTTTTTAATCGGCTATCTCACACCGGAAGAATACTTTTATTTCATTGGAGAACTTCGGGGCCGAAACAAGGCCGACATAGACGCATTTTTGGTGCAGTTCGAAGATTTTTTTCATGGCGAAATTTTAGGGCAGAAGAAATATTTGCGTGATTTATCAAAAGGAAATCAAAAAAAGGCAGGCATTGTCGCTTCCTTTATTGGAAACCCCCAAGTAGTGATATTGGATGAACCTTTTGCCAACTTGGATCCTACGACCCAAATTCGTTTAAAGGGTATTATCAAAGATTTAGCGGCAAAGGAAAAAGTCACGGTTTTGGTTTCCAGTCACGATCTTATACATGTTACAGAGGTATGCGAACGAATTGTGGTATTGAACAAAGGGGAAATCGTAAGAGACATACGGACTTCTGCGGAAACCCTTAAAGAATTGGAGTCCTTTTTTGCGGGTTAAGTTTTTAAAACCCGTGGTAAGAAAGGCACTTTAAAGATGTTGTACAGAAATGTCTAAAACTGACCAAAAAGTCGGTTATCCTAAATCGAAAGTAAGTCTTCAGATCTTTCAGCGTCGATGTAATTGACTGAAGTGGCGGTAAAGGTAGTTGTCACCCACTATTTTTTATCAATTATCAAGGGCTATGAACTAACCGGTCTGTGAAAACCGGACCAATTATTTTATATGTTCTAATACAGAACCAAGTAAAAGTGTATTTTATCGATGAACTACATAATAATCTGGTTCTTTTTCAGTTAAAGTAAAGTACCTAGTAAATCAATTTTGAAATTTCATTATAAACTTATTCCTATCCTTGTATTGGGGGGCTTCTTCGCAAGTAGTTGTTCTACTAAAAAAGATGCCTTCATCAACCGTAACTGGCATGCACTGAACACCAAATACAATGTGCTCTATAACGGTAATATCGCTTTCGAGACAGGGAGGGATGCGTTGAATGAGAATTACAAAGATGATTATTGGGAAATTCTTCCCGTAGAACGGTTGGAGGTAACCGAAGATATCAAGCTAGATTCCGAAGATAATAACCCGGACTTTATCAGGGCCGAGGAGAAGGCGACCAAAGCCATTCAGAAGCACAGTATGGATATCAAGGATGTTGAGCGAAATCCCCAAACCGATGAGGCCTTTCTTCTCTTGGGAAAAGCACGATATTTTGACCAACGTTACATACCCGCTTTGGAGGCATTCAACTATATCATCAATAAGTATGACTATAGCGATAAATTGGGTGAAGCCCGTATTTGGAGGGAGAAGGTCAATATCCGGTTGCACAATGACGAATTGGCCATTAAAAACCTTAAAAATCTTCTCAAATATGAAGACCTCAAAGATCAAGAGTATGCCGATGCCCGTGCGATGATGGCCCAGGCCTACATAAATGAAGCGGTCATTGATACGGCGATACAACAACTAAAAATAGCTTCGTATTACACCAAAAAGAATCCTGAAAAAGGCCGGTATTATTATATTATTGGCCAATTATATAACGAACTAGGTCGAAAAGATAGCGCAAATTACGCCTTTGACAAAGTTATTGAGCTTAACCGTAAATCGCCAAGAGTGTACATGGTCAATGCGGAAATACAAAAACTGAGAAACATCGAAGTAACTCCTGAGAATAAGGCAGAAATGTTGGAGTACCTTACAGATATGGAGGAAAATCGGGAGAATCGACCATTTTTAGATAAAATTTACCGTCAGTTGGCGGAATATCATCTTCAACAAGAGAATGACAGTTTGGCCCTGATGTATTTTAATAGATCTCTTCGCGCCACACAGAACGAGCCCAAGTTGAATGTGCTTAATTATGGGAATCTTGCCGAATATAACTTCGATAGGAATGACTACAGGTTGGCGGGAGCGTATTATGATAGTGTTTTGGTCAATCTCGATGAAAACACCAAACAATATAGGGTTACCAAAAGAAAGCTTGATAACCTGGAGGATGTGATCAAATATGAAGACATCGCTCAGCATGTCGATAGTGTTATATCGGTTTATAATATGTCTATCGATGATCGAATAGCCTACTATCAGGCCCATATTAATAGATTGGAAGAGGCAAGGGCTGCGGCTGCTAAAAAGGAGGAAGAACGAATTACATCAGGGTTCGCGCAATTTGCCAAAACAAAAGGGGGGAAAGAGAACCAAGGAAAATTTTACTTTTACAACCTGACCAGTTTGGGCTATGGAAAGAATGATTTTGTGACCAGATGGGGCAAGCGCGAATTGGCCGATGATTGGCGTTGGAGTGATAAAAGGCGTGCTCTGCCGTCGGAGGCTACTGGAGAGGTAATTACATCGGAAAATGAAGGCGTAGCCCCGGAAAATGATGATAGGTTCTCTTTAGACTACTATTTAGAGCAAGTTCCGAAAGACAGCAAGATCATAGATAGCCTAGAATCGGAATGTAATTTTGCGAATTATCAATTAGGGTTGATTTACAAAGAGAATTTCAAGGAAAATAGGTTGGCTGCTGAGAAACTGGAGTCCGTGCTGGCCAATGACCCTGAAGAGCGCTTAATACTCCCTTCAAAATATAATCTTTATAAAATCTATGAAGAAGAGGGCAGTGCGCTGATGCAAACGATGAAAGCGGATATCTTAAAGAACCATGGAGATTCGAGATATGCAGAAATCATATTGAACCCTAGAGCGGTGTTGGAAGGAGATACCGATAGTCCCGATGCACGTTATGCCGCTTTATATAAAAGATACCAACGGCAAGAATTTTTAAAAACAATTACAGGAGCCGAAGAGAACATTGAAAAATTTACAGGGGATCCTATAGTGCCAAAACTTGAGATGCTCAAGGCCAATGCAATAGGCAGGCTCAACGGTTTTGAAGAATTTAAGGAGGCATTGGATTATGTCGCGTTGACCTATCCGAATAGCCCCGAAGGCAAAAAAGCGGGACAGATTATAGAGGAACAACTGCCCAAACTTGCGGAGACGGAATTTTCCCCCGAGACAGAATCTGAAGGTGCGGGCAATTGGAAGGTAGTTTTTCCGTTTAGAAGAAGTAACGATCAAATAGCTTCGAGAATAAAACAAGAGCTAGAAGATATTATAAAAGACTTGCGTTACGATAATATCATTTCAAAAGATATCTATACTTTAGAGGATCAGTTTGTCGTAGTTCATGGCTTTAAGTCGAAGATTAGGGCGCTTGGTTTCGTAGAACTTTTGAGAATCAACAAGGATTACCGCATCGAAAATGAGAATTTTGTAATTTTATCGAACAACTATAAAATTGTACAGGTTCATAAAAACCTACAAGAATACAAGGCTAATATTTTAACCCCAAAACCATAAAAAATGTTTTCTGACAACAAAAAACCTAGAACTATGAACGAAATCGGCGCACAACCCAACAGAATCTCAAAACACACCAAAATTAAAGGCGACATCATTTCCGAAGCAGATTTTCGAATCGACGGAAAGTTAGATGGTAATGTAAAAACTACCGGAAAAGTGGTCATCGGTAAAGATGGCTACATTCACGGGAAGGTTGAATGTGTTAATGCCGATATTGAAGGTAGCTTTAATGGAGAACTTCTCGTCTCCGACCTTTTATCATTGAAGTCATCTGCGGTAATCGAAGGTACCGTTTCGGTGACCAAATTGGCCGTAGAGCCTGGTGCCACATTCAATGCTTCTTGTACGATGAAAGGCAAGGGGTCTTCGAGCAATACGAGCTCTTTAGGCTCAAACTCAAGCAATTCGAGTTCGTCGAACGGTAGCTTAAAATCATCCATAGGCAGCGCTACAACAACGAATGAGACAGCAAAAGCCTCCTAAAAAAAACGGCAAAAACCTCAGAAACGTAGCATTGCTATCGGGCATTGCTTTTGAAATGGGGGCCATTATTTTTTTGGCGGCAAAGGGCGGTCTATGGCTAGACGAACATTACCACAACGAAAAACGTTTGTATACGGCAATAGCCACACTATTTGGTGTGGCTATCGCTATTTGGGTAGTACTACGGCAGATAAAACGTATCAAGTACTAAATTCACTAGATCTCATTAGTCGATACGAGTAAAAATTAAAGTTAAAGGGTTGCAATGCGTTACTAGATGATAGAGGAGCCGACTTCTGTGGTAACCGGCGATGTTCCAATGAAGACACTTTTCAACCTCGCAAGAAGCCCCTCCTGAAATAAAGAAATTTCGACTTGAAGTGATTTTCATTCGGGTTACATTGATACAAAAGCTTTATTTTGTACTGCTGTAATTATAAAGGAGGTTTCCTACATGGACAATAAAAATCCAATACTACTTTTTCTGGTCATTCTGGTTCCTTTATTGGCCGCCGTATTTTTTATACATACATCAATTTTATCTTGGAAGGGGTATCCTGAATATGGCAATTGCATCATACTATCTTATGTGCTTAATTTTTTGATGGCCGCGATTATTTATATCGGATTGTTTAGCTTTCAAGATAAGATTAAAACGCAGATCGGCTTCATTTTTATAGCGGGCAGTTTCCTAAAGTTCATCGTTTTCTTCTTGGTATTATATCCTTCGTATAAGGCCGATGACACCATATCCGCACTTGAATTTGCGGCTTTTTTTGTTCCATATGCTATCTCTCTCGTTGTAGAAACGGTTTTTATGGCTAAAATGTTACAAAAAATGAACTGACCTTGTTTTCTGAAATCCTTGAAAAATAAAGCCTTGAATTGCTTTTTTCTTTTTGAAAGAATACCGTACATTTGCAGCGATTTTTAGGGAACGATATTTTTGAGCAATAGGACCATGACGTACATTACAAAATTCAGTTGTGCTGTTTTACTTTTTATAGGCAACTTCGCTTTGGCAAATGATATTGTCCAGCACTCTGAGGCACCCGAAAAGGACACGAAGACCGAAATCAAGGAATATATAGACCATCACCTACAAGATTCTCACGATTTCACGCTTTTTTCAAGCACCGATGAAAGTGGGGAAGTCCATCATTATGGTTTTCCTTTGCCTGTTATTCTTTGGGACGGTGGTCTTAAGGTGTTTTCATCCTCTAAATTTCACCACGGGGAAGAGCTCGCAGAAGTCGATGGTAGTTATTACAAATTGTACCATGGAAAAATTTATAAGACCGATTCCAGCGGAACCATTTCCTATGATGAAGCTCATGGCGAACATCCGACCAATGTGAGGCCATTGGATTTATCGATTACTAAAAGCGTCGTTATGATGTTGGTGACTGGATTGTTACTGGTATGGCTTTTTAGCAGCCTTGCCAAGAGCTACGCCAAGAACGGAAGTATTCCGAAGGGAATTGGGCGTTTTTTCGAACCGATTGTCCTTTACATTAGGGATGATATTGCAATTGCGAATATTGGCGAAAAGAAATACAAGAAATACATGCCGTTCCTCTTGACCGTATTTTTCTTTATATGGTTTTTGAACATGTTCGGCCTTACCCCCCTTGGGGTAAATGTAACGGGAAACATAGCCGTTACTACGGCTTTGGCGGTTTTGGTCTTTTTGTTGACGAATTTTACGGGCACCAAAGATTATTGGAAACATATTTTTGACCCCTTGGGTGATGGAATGCCGTGGTACGGAAAAATGGTCATATATATCATCTTAGTGCCGATAGAAATTCTCGGCCTTTTTATAAAACCCTTTGCGCTCTTGATTCGTTTATACGCCAACATGACGGCAGGCCATGTTGTTTTGATGAGTCTGATCGGACTGATATTTATATTTAAGAGCTGGGTGGGAGGCCCCCTATCGTTTGGTCTTTCATTTGCTATTTCCCTGATAGAGGTGCTTGTGGCCTTGTTACAGGCTTATATTTTTACGATGTTGGCGGCCCTTTATTTTGGTTTTGCCTCGGAAGAGCATGATCATGACGATGAGCCCGAATTGGCCCATTTATAAAAAATTATTTTTGGCGACTGTTTTATTACGGAGTCAAATAGAGGTATTGATTGTTTTTAGAAGAGTGTTTGTTTAATTCTTAATTATATATTTTATGGAAATTCCAAGTGTAATAGGTGCAGGTCTAGCCGTAATCGGTGCAGGTATCGGTATCGGTATGATCGGTGGTAAGGCGATGGAGGCTATAGCCCGTCAACCTGAGGCCTATGGTAAGATTCAAACAGCGATGCTGATTGCAGCAGCGCTTATTGAAGGAATTGGTTTCGCTGCAATTTTTGCCGGATAAACCTTAACAAAAACGAACGGCTGCAACGGTTGGTTGCAACCGTTCGTTATCATTTGTTCAACCTAAAATAGCATACTGAACGATTATGGATAAACTAGTAAACGATTTCTCATTCGGACTTTTCATCTGGCAGATAATACTGTTTTTGCTTTTGCTTTTCTTATTGCGAAAATTTGCATGGAGGCCTATATTAAATGCGGTAAACCAAAGGGAGGAAGGTATTAAGAATGCATTGGCGGCAGCGGAAGAGGCTAAAAAAGAGATGCAAAATGTGACCGCTGATAGTGAAAAATTATTAAAAGAGGCTCGCACGGAACGTGAAGCCATGTTGAAAGAGGCTCGCGAAATCAAAGAACGAATGATTGCTGAATCGAAAGAGCAGGCAAAGGAAGAAGGAGATAAAATGATAAAACAGGCTCAAGCTGCGATTGAAAGCGAAAAGAAAGCCGCGGTAGCTGACATAAAAAATCAGGTAGCCGAACTTTCAGTAGAGATTGCGGAAAAAGTTTTAAAAGAACAGTTATCCAACAAAGACAAGCAGTTAAAATTGGTCGAGAGTATGTTGGGTGATGTAAAATTGAATTAATCGAAGGTTCAGGAATTATATTTCTTGAACATCCAACGTTAATAACCTTTATACTAAGCAATGAGCGAATCAAGAGCAGCCTTACGGTATGCCAAAGCGGTTTTAGACCTGGCAGTTTCCGAAAAGTCGGCCGATGCAGTCGAAAGTGATATGCGTTCGATTGTTTCTACTATTTCTGATAGTAAGGATTTGAGAAATATGCTGGGAAATCCTGTAGTGTCTGGGCAGACCAAAAAAGAGGCGCTTAAGCTAATTTTTAGGGATAGTAATGTAATAACTGTCGGGCTTATCGATACGTTAACCTCAAATAGGCGTATTCCCCTTTTGAACGAGGTGGCCTTAAAATATATCATTCTTCATGAAGACCTCAAAGGAAAGGGTGTCGCCTATGTGACCACTGCCGTTCCTCTATCGGGCGCTTTGGAGAAAAAGGTATTAAAGCAAGTGGCGCAGTTGACCGGAAATGAGGTTGCTATTGAAAACAAAATAGATGAGAGTATTATCGGAGGGTTTATATTGCGCGTTGGAGATTTGCAATATGACGCCAGCATTTCGAATAAATTGAACAATTTAAAGAGAGAATTTACAAATAGTCTTTAATAACAACCAGTGACAGCAATTAGGCTCAGGCCTAAAGTCTAACGTTTATATCTATACAAATGGCAGGAGTAAAAGCCGCAGAAGTATCGGCAATTTTAAAGAAACAGTTATCGGGGTTTGAAGCCACCGCCACTTTAGACGAGGTGGGAACGGTATTACAAGTAGGTGACGGTATCGCCCGTGTCTACGGGTTATCGAACGCTCAGTATGGTGAATTGGTAGAGTTTGAGGGGGGATTGGAAGGTATCGTTTTGAACCTTGAAGAAGATAATGTAGGTGTTGTACTGTTGGGGCCCTCTAAGGAGATTAAAGAAGGCGCCACCGCCAAACGTACACAAAGAATTGCATCTATTAATGTAGGTGAAGGCATTGTGGGCCGTGTGGTCGACACTTTGGGTGTGCCAATTGATGGTAAGGGGCCTATCGCTGGAGAAACCTACGAAATGCCCTTGGAGCGAAAAGCACCTGGAGTAATTTTCCGTCAACCCGTTACCGAACCGTTACAATCGGGAATAAAGGCCATAGATGCCATGATCCCAGTGGGTCGCGGTCAACGTGAATTGGTCATCGGAGACCGTCAAACGGGTAAAACCACGGTGTGTATCGATACGATACTTAACCAAAAGGAATTTTATGATGCCGGAGAACCTGTTTATTGTATCTATGTAGCGATTGGGCAAAAAGCCTCTACGGTTGCGGCCATTGCCCAAACCTTGGAGGATAAGGGTGCCTTGGCTTATACCACCATCGTAGCGGCCAACGCTTCCGACCCGGCGCCAATGCAGGTTTATGCGCCTTTTGCCGGTGCTTCTATTGGAGAGTATTTTCGGGATACAGGACGTCCTGCATTAATTATTTATGATGATTTGTCAAAGCAAGCAGTGGCGTATCGTGAGGTATCCCTTCTTTTAAGAAGGCCCCCGGGACGTGAGGCGTATCCAGGTGACGTTTTTTATCTGCACTCCAGATTATTGGAAAGAGCGGCAAAGATTATTGATGATGATAGTATAGCCCAGAACATGAATGATTTGCCAGAGGTATTGAAACCCATGGTGAAAGGAGGAGGTTCTTTAACTGCCTTGCCGATTATCGAAACTCAGGCGGGTGATGTCTCGGCCTATATTCCGACCAACGTGATTTCAATAACCGACGGACAGATATTCTTAGAGCAAGATCTTTTCAACCAAGGGGTGCGGCCTGCGATCAACGTGGGTATTTCGGTATCACGTGTGGGAGGTAATGCGCAGATTAAATCAATGAAAAAAGTGGCGGGAACATTAAAGCTTGATCAAGCGCAGTTCCGCGAACTGGAGGCATTTGCGAAATTTGGATCCGATCTTGATGCGGCTACGTTGAACGTTATCGAAAAAGGGCGACGCAATGTAGAGATTTTGAAGCAAGCACAAAACGATCCGTTTACCGTTGAAAATCAGATTGCTATTATTTATGCAGGGTCAAAGAACTTGTTGCGAGACGTTCCGGTAGATAAAGTAAAGGAGTTTGAAAGGGATTATCTGGAATTTTTGAATGCCAAGCACCGCGATGTTTTAGACACCCTTAAGGCGGGCAAATTGACTGATGAGGTGACCGATACGTTGACCGCTGTTGCAAAAGACCTTTCCGGTAAGTACAGAAGCTAGGTCGGGGAAACAGTTTGACGTGTAAAGTAGTTAATGAGTTAGCTGCTGAATACCAATTACTAAACACGAAACATTAGATGGCCAATTTAAAGGAAATACGAAATAGAATTTCGTCGGTATCTTCGACGATGCAGATTACAAGTGCCATGAAAATGGTGTCTGCGGCCAAATTAAAGAAGGCCCAAGACGCGATTACGGCCATGCGCCCTTATGCCGATAAGCTGACGGAACTCTTACAAGGGCTGAGCGCCATTATAGACGGTGATTCTGGTAGTAAGTATTCCGATAAGCGTGAGGTTAAAAAGGTTTTGATTGTGGCCATTACATCGAATAGGGGGTTGGCAGGAGCCTTTAATTCGAATATATTAAAGCAATGTACCGTATTGGCCAATGAGACGTATGCAGGAAAGCAGGTCGATTTTATGGCCATTGGCAAGAAAGCCAATGATTTTCTAAGAAAGAAGTCGACGGTCATAGCGAATCATAGCGGCGTGTACGAAGATTTAACTTTCGAGGCCGTCGCCGATATCGCTGAAGAGTTAATGGAGCGATTCACTTCGGGTGATTACGACAGAATCGATATCGTTTATAATAAATTTAAAAATGCGGCGACACAACTGGTAACCACTGAACAGTTCTTGCCTATTGTACCTGCGGAAGGCGATGGAAATTTGAGTGTAGATTATATTTTTGAACCTTCTAAGGTAGAAATTGTAGCTCAATTGATTCCTAAATCACTTAAAACACAGCTTTATAAGGGAATTCGTGATTCTTTCGCAAGCGAACACGGTGCCCGTATGACGGCCATGCACAAAGCTACCGATAATGCCACGGAATTAAGGGACCAGTTGAAACTGACCTATAATAAGGCAAGACAGGCAGCAATTACCAACGAAATTCTGGAAATTGTAGGAGGAGCGGAAGCCCTCAACGGCTAGAATGGATGCGACGTCTTTTTTCTTTCAAAATACTGTAACTAAAAAACCTCATCTTTGCGTGAGGTTTTTTTATAAATCTATCACTTAGGTTTCTTCGTAGGCTCGGGCTTTTATGACATCTAAAAAATCAGCGCTACTTTTTATATTCATTACCATTTTAGTCGATGTAATTGGTATTGGCATCATTATTCCCATCATTCCGGATTTGATCATGGAACTAACGGGAGAGGGTGTACATAGGGCTGTAATCTATGGTATGTGGCTAACAACTACTTTTGCGGGAATGCAGTTTTTGTGTTCCCCGATTTTAGGAGAGATATCCGATCAGTACGGAAGGAGGCCTATACTTTTAATAGCCCTTTTAGGACTGAGCATCGATTATTTGATCCATGCTTGGGCACCTACGATTACCTGGCTTTTTCTCGGACGTTTTCTTGCCGGTATAACGGGCGCTAGCTTTACCGTGGCGTCTGCTTATATTGCCGATATAAGCACCAAAGAGGAGAAGGCAAAGAATTTTGGCCTGATCGGAGCGGCTTTTGGTCTTGGCTTTATCATAGGTCCGGGGATAGGTGGTTTTTTTGGCAACCTCGATATTCGTTTACCGTTCTACATTGCGGCTGGCCTGACTTTTGCAAACTTTTTATTCGGTTGGTTTTTTGTTCCAGAGTCCCTAAAAGCGGAGAACAGGCGAAAGATTGTTTATAATAAAATGATACCTGGCGTATCTTTGGTAAGTCTTAAGAATTACAGAGGGGTTTTATTATTAATAACAGCTTTCTTTTTGGCAAACCTAGCCGGGCAAGCATTGCCCTCTACATGGTCGTACTATGGGATTGAACGTTATAATTGGAGTCCTAAGGAAATTGGGGTTTCCCTAATGGTGGTGGGCCTTTTGGTGGCAGTGGTTCAGGGTTTTCTGGTAGGGAAAGCCGTAAATAGGTTCGGAAAACGAAAGGTGATTACGATAGGCTTTATTCTCTGGACTATTGGAATGTTTTTATTCTCCTTGGCCTCCGAACCTTGGATGTTATATGCCTTTTTGATTCCCTATGCCTTAGGGGGGGTGGCCGGACCTACCATACAAGGGGTTATTTCAAATGAGGTATCGGAAAAGGAACAAGGAAACTTGCAGGGGGCCATAACCGGCCTCCTAAGCGTAACATCGATTTTGGGACAACTCGTCTTCTCGCCGGTATTTTATTTTTTTATACGCCCTCATGGAGTCGTATATTTTCCAGGAGCTCCTTATGTTCTGGCTTCAATCTTTTTAATGACGGCCTTTATCTTTGCGTTGTGGGCCATGAGAAGAATGAATATTCAAAAAGGTGAATAATGGTTTTAACCCTATAGGTTTTTAGGGTGATGGGATAAAATGGGCTACTACAAAGCCAGATTATGGGAATTTATCTTCCTTAGTGGTAGTTAAATTATGAATGATAGACCACCTATTGCATACTATTTCTATAGATGAGTGGAGTTTAGGAAGGTTATAATAGGGCTCATGTCTGATATATAAGCAACGCTCCGCCATTATACTAAACGGTATTTTAAATGAATAAAACGTTTGCCTTCATAGTAGCCAAGATCTTATGGTACTTTGTCACATGGGTTTAAATGGGTACTTTTAGACTTTAAAAGGCGCCCTATTGAACCCTCTCAAAAAACTATTTAAACAAACAGCCATCTATGGTGTAGCTACGGTATTACCGAGAATGCTATCCTTTATTTTAGTGCCTGTTTACACTTCGGTTCTAGTTACAGGGATGTATGGCGAGGTTTCTGTCATTTTCGCATGGTTCGCTATATTCAATGTGATATTGGCATACGGTATGGAAACCGCTTTTTTTAGATTCTATAATGGTTCTGATCAGAGGGCCACGGTGGTGTCAACATCCCTCCTTTCCATAGCTGGCAGTACCGCTGTATTTGTATTATTGGCCTTTCTTTTTCAAAAACCGATGGCCGCAGTAACTGATATTGAATTGAGGTATTTACGCTATGCCATTTGTATATTGGCGTTAGATGCTCTGGTCATCATCCCTTTTGCATGGTTGAGGGCCAATGAAAAGCCCATGCAATATGCGATCGTTAAAATTTTAAATGTGGCCGTAAATCTGGGTCTGAATGTTTTTTTTCTCTTGGTCCTGCCCGAAATCGTACAAAACACACCGACGACCGCATGGGCCTGGATGTATCGCCCGAATTTTGAAATATCTTACATATTCATTTCCAATCTGATTGCAAGTAGTATTACATTGTTGTTGATGTTGAAGTTATATGTCAGTAATACCTATGTTTTTGACCGTGATTTATGGAAAAGAATGATGCGCTATGCTTGGCCCGTCTTAATTGCCGGTATTGCATTTACTATCAATGAGGTTTTCGACCGCATTCTATTGGAGAACCTACTCCCCGATGATATTGCGGAAAGTGAAGTGGGCAAATATTCGGCCTGTTATAAATTAGGATTGTTCATGACCCTTTTTGCAACCGCCTTTCGCATGGGAATAGAGCCTTTCTTTTTTAGCCATGCGGGATCGGAAAATCCACAAAAGGCCTATGCGCAGATTACCAATTATTTTGTGGTCTTGGGCAGCGTTATTCTTTTGGCAGTAGTAGTATATGCCGATGTGTTAAAGAAATTATTCGTAAGAAACGAGGCCTATTGGGACGCTATGGATATTGTACCACTTATAATCTTGGCTAGTTTCTTTCTTGGTATTTACCACAACCTATCGGTTTGGTATAAAGTAACGGACAAGACACGCTATGGCGCTTTTATATCAGCTATTGGCGCCGTCATAACAATCGGTATAAATTATGCTTTCATTCCGGTAATCGGCTATATGGCCTCTGCAATTGCTACGGTACTCGCCTATGGGAGCATGATGGTTCTATCATATTATTTTGGTAAATCGCGTTATCCCATTCCGTACAACTTTAGAAAAATTCTATTCTATCTGGGGATTTCCATTGTATTTTCTGCGTTATCCTTTTATGTTTTTGATAGGAATATTTATATCGGAAGTAGCTTACTTTTGTTATTCTTAGGCTTGGTGTTTAAGTTGGAAAATGATACGTTGAAACAAATATTTTTTAGCCGTACAAAAAGAACGAACGTAACCCCTAAATAAAAACGCAATCGGGTGTTCATACATCTATTCATTTCCTATAGGTGATTAAACTCTCTTAACCGTATAATTATGAATGTAAAAATCATTAACAAGTCCGCCCATAATCTCCCAAACTACGAGACACAGGCGTCTGCAGGAATGGATCTGCGTGCCAATATTTCGTCAGCTGTCACGTTAGAACCTTTGGAGCGGGCCATCATCAAAACAGGACTTTTTATAGAATTGCCCATAGGCGTAGAGGCCCAAGTAAGGCCAAGAAGCGGTTTGGCAGCAAAGAAAGGTATTACCGTACTGAACGCACCTGGAACGATAGATGCGGATTATCGCGGTGAGATTGGCGTGATTTTGGTTAACCTATCCAAAGAACCTTTTACCATTGAAAATGGGGAGCGAATCGCACAACTTGTGATTGCAAGACATGAAAGGGCCGAATGGGTACCGGTCGAAGAATTATCCTTAACTTCAAGAGGACAGGGTGGTTTCGGAAGTACTGGCACAAAATAGGCCCCTTAAAGTTAAGTCGTAAGACGTAAACTACTTTGGTGACCAGCATATGTATCGATTAAGGATAATGAAAACATTTTTTATAACATTTTGTTTCATGAAATTATTTCTTACACCTATTTTGGGGCAAGAGACTCCTGAATTTGAAGTTCAGGAAAGTGCAGAGCTGTTTCTTGAAGCGTATTCCGATGAATTTCAGGAGAATTTTTTCGAAGCATTGAAACAAAAGGGTATTGAAAATTATGACAAGGCTATTAACTATTTGTTAGAATGCAAACGAATTGATCCCTCTAACCGCGTCGTAGACCATGAATTGGCAAAGGTTTATCTTGAAGAGAAGCAATACCCCCTGGCCGAAGAGTATAGCTTAACTGCATTACGGGCCGATCCTGAGAACCTGTGGTATACCGATACCTTTGTGAAAACTTTGCTTAAACAAGGAAAATCTATTGACAAGGTCAAATCGGAGCTTCCTTTTGGGTCTTCAAAGTTTGAAGAAAATTTGGCGTGGGTCTTTTTCAAAAGAAAAAATTACGAGGTCGCACTTTCCATTTTAAAGGCGGCCAAGAAATCGGATTTCACGACCCAACTCTCTTCAAGAATCAACGACTCTATTGAACTGAAGGATAAGGAGGCTACCCAAGAAGGCTTGTCCGGGGCGGATGAAGGATTTGCAGCTTCTGATTCTTTAGAAGATTATAAAAATCGAATAGAAACATTACTGTCCGCTAATAGTGCTTCGGCACTAGAGAAAATCTCCCAAGAGGCGTTGGAAATATATCCCTCTCAACCCTATTTTTATTACGCACATGGTTATGCCCTCTTAAGAAATGCAAAATATCAAGAGGCGATAGATACTATGGAAGCAGGTTTGGATTATTTGTTTGATGATGACGTGCTCGCCAACAAGATGTATCAAGAACTGGCCGAGGCTTATAATTCCATTAACAATTCCGTCAAGGCAAATATGTATCTTCGTAAGATAAAACCGGGGTTCTAAATCTGTAATAGCATGAGGGCAACAGTGTATCGTAGCGTAAGAAGAGTAATTTTGGGAGCCGTTTTTGCCACCTTGGTTCTTTCCTGTAAATCAACGAACGTACTTTCCGATGGAACTGCCAATGCCAAACTTTCGGCAAAGATGGTCATTAAAGAACATTACGATAAAGCTATAGATTTTAAGACCCTTAGCGGAAAAGTGAGAATTGATTACAGCGATGGGGAAGCCTCGCAAGGTGTTTCGGTAAGTCTACGAATGGAAAAGGACAAAGCTATCTGGATGAGCGCCCCTCTAGGAATGGTCAAAGCATTTATAACGCCTAACAGGGTTACTTTTTACAATAAATTGCAGAACGAATACTTTGACGGCGACTTCAGTTATCTGAGCAAATATTTGGGCACTGAACTGAATTTTGAGCAAGTGCAAAGCCTTCTTTTGGGCCAAGCTCTTTTTAACCTGAAAGAGAACCGGTACGACTTGGCCGTTGTCAATGGTACCTATCGGCTTAAACCTAAAAGGCCTTTGGAACTTTTCAAGGTTCTTTTTGATATTGAACCTAAAAATTTTAGGATAGCTTCACAACAGCTGTCCCAGCCATTAAGAAAGCGGCTATTACAGGTGAACTATACCGACTATCAGAAAATTCATAAATGGATCTTGCCTCAAGAAATCACTGTAGCTGCCATAGACGGTAATCAACGTAATACCATAGATATTGAATATCGCAATATTGAATTTAACCGCCCGATCAATTTCCCCTATAAAATACCAAAGGGTTTTAAAGAAATCGTTTTAGAGCAAGATGCGCGTTAGACATCACTACACCCTGATTCTCCTGATCTGCTTTTCCCTAGCGGGGCATGTACTTTTGGCTCAGACCGATCAACAGGAAACTTTGGAGTTGCGCCGCAAACAATTGCAAAAGGAAATAGAACAAATCAACTATTTACTGTTTGCCCAGAAAAAGGAGCGAGGTAACATCATCGATCAAATGGAGGGTCTTGATAATAAAATCAATGTGCGCCAAAAACTTATTAACGTGACCGATCAACAGTCGAATTTGTTGAATCAAAAAATAAATGCAAACATAAAGGATATTGCTGACCTCAAAGATGAATTGAATAAACTAAAAGAGGATTACGGAATGATGATTCGCGAATCTTATGAGAGTAAGATACAGCAAAGTAAACTGATGTTTTTATTGTCGTCGGAAACTTTTTATCAGGCTTTCAAACGATTCCAATATATAAAACAATATACCGATTTTCGGCGAAAACAAGGAGAGCAGATTTTGATAAAAACCGAAGAACTCACCGAGCTTAATATTAAACTTACCCAACAGCGCAAGGAAAAGGAGCGGCTCTTAGCCGAAAATCGCAGGGTAAAGAACGAAATGGTTGCCGAAATGAAAGCACAACAAGAGTTATTGGGTGCCATTCGTAAAAATGAGACTAAATATGCCGCTCAAATCAGAAGTAAGCAGCGGCAGGCGAAGGAAATTGATGAACAAATAGAGCGGCTTATAAGAGAAGCCATTGCAGCCGCAAATCGGGACTCAGAAAAGGAGAGTAACGATCCGAGTAAATTTCTTCTCACCCCAGAGGCGGCTATTTTGGCCAATAGCTTTTCGGCCAATAAGGGTAAATTGATTTGGCCGGTAGAGAAAGGGTTTAAAAGTCAGGGTTTCGGAGTGTATGCCGATGCTATCTACCCAGGCATCAAGCATGAAAGCAACGGAGTTATCATTACTACGGAACAAGGCTCTAAGGCCAGGGCAGTTTTTCGAGGGGAAGTTATCGCTATATTATCGATTCCCGGTGGCAATAAGGCGGTACAGCTCAAGCATGGTAATTATATCAGTACGTATTACAATCTTTCGAACATTTACGTTAAAAAGGGAGATAGGGTCGAGGCAAAGGCTGAACTGGGCGATATATATACCAATCGGTTTAATGGTCAAACCAGGCTAAAGTTTTATCTTCACCAAGATACCGCTAAACTCAATCCAGAGGAGTGGATATTTCAACTTTGAAGCACTTGACTTTTTGCTAGATACAATTGAATATATAATCAATAGCCATATTTTAGACTATGAAAACTATTACTGATCTTCAAGGCTCTTTTGAACTTCACAACGGCGTTAGAATGCCCTATTTGGGTTTAGGCACCTATCAGGCCGATAATGATGAGGAAGTAGTACATGCGGTCAAGTATGCCTTGAAAATGGGCTATCGACATATTGATACCGCAGCTTTATACAATAATGAAGAAGGGGTAGGACGAGGTATTTTGGAAAGCAATGTCGATCGTGAGGCTGTTTTCGTAGTGAGCAAAGTCTGGAATACCGATCAAGGCTATGACAACACTTTAAAGGCATTTGAGGCTAGTCTAAAGCGGTTGAACCTGGAGTACCTAGACCTCTATTTAATACACTGGCCAGTCGTAGAGAAATATAAGGATACCTGGCGTGCGTTTGAAACCTTGTACAAAGAAAAACGGGTTCGGGCTATTGGGGTAAGCAATTTTTTGCGGCACCACCTAGAAGATCTCATGAAAGATACCGAAGTGAATCCTATGGTCAACCAAATGGAATTTCACCCGCATCTCGTACAACAAGAGCTTATCGATTACTGTGACACAAATGGAATTCAATACGAAGCGTGGTCTCCTTTTATGCAAGGAAAGCTCTTTCAATTGGATATCACCGCAGATTTAGAGAAAAAATACAATAAATCGGCCGCTCAGATTGTGCTACGCTGGAATTTACAAAAAGGTGTGGTAACGATTCCAAAATCAGTACATGAAAACCGTATTAAGTCAAACGCAGAGGTCTTTGATTTTGAACTTTCCGAGCAAGAGCTCGCTTACCTCGATAGCTTTGACAAAGGTAAGCGTAACGGTCCTGATCCTGATAACTTTAGCTTTTAAGAGAACAATTTTTCAGAAGATATATATCATTAATCGATGAATAGGGCGCGCAATTCGGTGGCTTCCTTCGGTTTCATCTTCCCGGCAAGTACCAAGCTTAATTGTTTTCGGCGTAAGGCCCCGTCAAAGCGCTGTTTTTCCAGTTCGGTCTCTGGTTCCAATCGCGGCACTTCCGTAGGTCTTCCTGTTTCATCAACGGCTACGAAGGTATAGATGGCTTCATTGGCCTTCGAACGCTCGCCACTGAAACGATCTTCCATCCACACATCGATATAGACTTCCATCGAAGTTTTGAAGGCTCTGGAAACCGCGGCCTCCACCGTAAGTACACTACCCACGGGAACCGACTGATTGAAAGCTACATGATTCACGGAGGCCGTAACCGTAATACGCCGGCTATGGCGCCGAGCAGCTATGCTGGCCGCCCTATCCATACGCGCCAATAATTCTCCACCAAACAAATTGTTTAAAGGGTTGGTTTCACTGGGCAGTACCATGTCGGTCATGATAGTTCGGGAATCACTGGGCTTTTTTGCCTCCATATATCCAATTTTTGGCAAAGATAGCGGTATCTGCCGGGTACAAAAAAAGAAGGCGGTAATTTTAGGGAAGTGCTCCTTTTATCGCACTGATTTTAACCAGGCATCTTTCTGTGTGCGCTTGATCGCATGTAGTGCTTCCAAAGCTTCTTCGGCATCGGTAAAACTTTCATAAGCCACCATATGGAGTCCGAATGGATTGGTGCCAAGATAGGCAGGGTTAAACCCTTGTTTTTTCAACTGTTGTATTTTTTTATCGGCATTCGTACGGTACCGGAAAGCCCCGGCAATTATATGATGTATTTTTTCAGATGAAGGGTTTGCCGTAGCCTTTTTAGCGGTTTTCAGGGTAATTGTAGGGAGTTCTAAAGGCGCGGCATCGAAAAAAGTAGCCTCCTGGATCCGTTTTGTAACCTGTTGTTGAGCTTCTTCCCTAGCCAATTGTTGGGTGCTTTGGTTCTTTTTGTGCCATTGAAAACCGGCGAATCCGGTCGTAAGGGCCAATAGCACAACGGCGGCATATTTCAAATAATGCCGCAAGGTAGACGCTTCACGGGCCTCTGGGGTAAAGGTAAAAGGAATCTTCTCTTCCAATTCCGCAACTTCCTCTTTTAAGATCTCACGGGTAATAGGGGTCAAAACCAGAGAAGACATCCCAAAAGATGAGGTTAGATAATTGATATTTTCTTCCGGTTGAAACTGAATTTTACCTTCGGTATTCGTCCAAAGTTCCCCAATATGGGTCAAGGTAAGTCGCTTGCCTTTTTCAAGGTTAAGCTTCCATTCCCCTACTTCTTCCTCAACCTGGGCAAGCATTTCCTCAAAAGAAATATGCTGACTCTCGGCCGCATAGGAGACCAAAAGGCCATCATTGGAAACCAACTGCTGATTGAAGGAAATAACTTTTATCGGAGGATAGAAGGTGCGTGTGTTCTCATCGAGAATGGCCGATTTTTGCTGCGTCAGAAAAGCGCCAAAACCCGGCACCATAACGCAGTTGTACCGATATAGCAAGTCAGATATATAATGTTCCAATCCCATGCAGGGCAAATATTAAAAAAATTTAGGGGGAAGAACAGGCAAGGCATAACTTTTTATTAACATTATATTTTCTGTATTTTGTGGATAACTTTCATACGCCTATAAATGACTTCTGCTGAACTTCTTGCAGTATTGCGCTTGCAAAATGTACCTAACATTGGCGATGTTACCGCCAAGAAGTTGATTTCAAAATGTGGCAGTCCGGAGGCGGTTTTTTCAGAAAAAAAACAGCATTTGCTCAAAGTTGATGGAGTGGGTACCTATACCCTTAAAGGGCTCTATGATGCCGAACATAGGGAAGCCGCCGAAAAAGAGTATACTTATATTTCAAAAGCTGGTATTGCAGTTTCCTATTTTTTAGATGGAAACTATCCGAAGTATCTTAAGCATTGCATCGATAGCCCTATATTATTGTTCAAAAAAGGAAAGATCGACCTTCGTGGACATAAAATTATTAGTGTAGTCGGCACCCGAAACATAACGAGTTATGGGGTGGCTTTTTGCGACCGTTTTATAGCGGATATTGCACCATTAGATCCCATAATTGTCAGCGGCTTTGCCTACGGCGTCGATATTGCCATCCAAAGAGCGGCTATAAAACACGGTCTTCAGACTATCGGTTGTTTGGCACATGGTCTTAATCAAATGTATCCTAAATCGCATGCCAGATATATGGATGAAGTAGCGCGTAACGGAGGATTCGTTACCGAATTTTGGAGTACGAGCAATCCGGACCGTGAGAATTTTTTAAAAAGGAACCGTATTATAGCGGGAATGAGCGAGGCGACGGTGGTCATTGAATCGGCCGAAAGAGGGGGCAGTTTGGTCACTGCCGACATCGCAAATAGTTACAATCGTGATGTCTTTGCTTTGCCTGGCCGCGCCCATGACAAATATAGTTCAGGGTGTAATAACTTGATCAAGCAGCAAAAAGCCCATATGCTGACTTCGGCCGCCGATCTGGTATATCTATTGGGGTGGGATGTAGATCATGCTACCCCTACTTCAGTTCAAAAGGAACTCTTCGTCGACCTCGATGATACCGAACAATCGATTTATGACTATCTTCAGAAAAATGGCAAACAAGTATTGGATAGCATTGCCTTGGCCTGTCAGTTACCTGTCTTCAAAGTTTCATCAACGCTTTTGACCATGGAAATGAAAGGCGTCATACGACCGTTGCCGGGAAAATTGTTCGAGGCGATCTGAATTTAAGCTATGGGGTAACCGACCGATCGGTCTGTAGCTTCTCAAAAACGCCGAGACCGACAACGTATAAAGTACGTTGTCGATGAAATACGTAAACTTGCCCGAGACGAATCAATATAGATGCTAAACTAATAATATCAAAAACCGACTATACGGTCGGTTTTGATACGTTCTTTATTTTTCTTGAATATCAGTGAACTTCTGTTCATTTCGATTTGGTAAAGGAGCGATAAATAGGCATTTTTAGAGTGGGGCGCGCAATGGCATAGCGACGTATTACATTGGATAATGGATAACTGAATACTAAAATAATCGAATGGATTTACACCTCCTTTTCTTAGACCACAGTTATGGAAAGCTTTCTAACACCTGAAAGTCGAATAGCTTATTAACCGGTCTACCATCAGAGGTTATGCCTTCTACCCGGATGATATATGTGCCGGCACTATCACCGGTATAAAAGTTCAAACTTGATGATGTTTCACCTTTAATGGCGACGTCGGGGTTCCAGTACAAAGTGGTGCGATAGTCGGGCTTGTTATGGTCAGGAATGGTTAGGGCATAGTTCGGAGCATAGAATTGCCTTGTTTTATAAAAACCTGGAATGGTGGCATTGGCCACCCCGGGAAACCGCTTTTGAGTGACGGGCATATCACTTCCTGTTTTGGTATAAACTGCTATTACGCCGCCAGCCGAGCGCATTCCGTAAATGGCTGCATCGGCACCTTTAAGTACATCCACGAACCGAACATCGAAGATGGGCATAGTTCTTATGAAGCTTTCATCGACACGCATACCATTTATTAAAAAGAGCGGAGGTACGGGCCTGAAACTAATAAGACCTGCTATTTGAACCGATTGATTGGGAAAAGAGCCAAAGACCTGTACCCCTGGTACGGTTCTTAATATATCAAATATGCTTAGTGCGTTTTGCATCCATGGAACGGAGTCCGGAAATATACGGTTTCGAGCTTCTCCATATAATGTTCTTGAATTCAGTTCCTCGATAATACGTTCTTGTTCGGTCTTACGTTTCGATTTTACTACCACTTCCTTTAAACGGGTAATCTTTGGGCCATGTTTATAATCAGTAATCTTTTGGCGCTGAGCTTCAATAAAGTAGGGCCGGGCATAAACTTTGGTTGTGCTTTTTGCGAATTGCTCTTTTTGGGCGTTTACTTTTATTTTCGGAAATGGCGGGTCTAAATAAATCGAAACTTGATTATGGCTGTTTTTGTTCTCAGGTAAGCTCTTTGCATTAATAACTGCCGTTATGCTATCTTGAAAAAAGAAAGGGCCAAAGCTGAAATTGCCTTGCGCATTGGTCTGTTTTACTTCTTGACTTATTTTTTCCGTAAATACGTTTAAGGTAGTCAGTGCTCTTTTGGGTTGGTGTCGATTGTCGAATGCCGTGGTGATTCCATTTATCATAATGCCCTTCTCCGGCGGAAAATCCAATGCCTTACGTACTCCTCCTTTTAAAAAAGACGTCCATTCAAACCTCCGCCAGCCATGGGTGAGCATAAGCAAATCAAGAAGAAATTCTCGTCCCTTCAAATCCTCTTGGAAAAAAAAGTTCGGATTTGGAATCACTCCGCCCAAATCGGAATTCAGTAGCAACCAGCTTTTCATGGTCTCGGGATTCTTTCGCAGCCCTTTCTGTGTTACTACGCTGACTGAGAAATCGCCGTCAAGAGGTTTACCATCATCTTCAACCAAGGCCATGTCTACATTGACCATGTTTCGTAGACCATAGTCCGTCTTATCTGTTTTGATCGACAATTTTACAGCGTTGTTAGCATTTTCGATAAAAGTAAGTCGCTCACATACGGGTTCGCCATTGGGAGTGAAGAGTGTAAAATGTGCAATTCCGTCTTGCAGTTTTGAGGTTAACAATTTTAGGGTATACCTATTTTCGACATTCTTTTTTAATATTTCCTTATAAATTAATCCGCCGCGCAGATGGCCAACCAATAATGCGCCTCTGAGCCCGTTAGCGATATTAGTGGCAGCACTTATCTTTAGATAAGACCCCATGTTCATTACTCTAAGGGTGTACCCGTTCAAAAGGGGAGCCGGTACCGGGTAATCGAATGTCTTGTCCTCGATTTGAATTCGTAGGTAGTAGTTGGTATCGGGCGCCACCGCTAACTGGGCTTGGCCAAGGCCAAATTCGTAACTTTCGAAAACGGATTCGAGATTGCCGTTTTGATCGAAAATTTTTCCTTTCAATGCTAAACCGTTTCCTTCTTTATCGGTGATTTTTATTCCCAGTATACTCTCAATTCCCGTTACCAAATCTCCTCCCTCAGGGAAAAATTGTACGATGGGTTTGTCAGGCCCCAAGGATACAGCTTTCTTCTCAAGGGTGTCTGTTTTTTCGTTTTCGAAGATGGTTTCCGTAATTTCATTGGGGTTTTTGCGTTGCGCCCCAATTATAATTTGCTTTTTAAAAAAGATCGGCTCTTTCGCATTGAGCATGTACTTTGTGTAGGCGCGTAATGTATATATACCTTCTTGAGAATCTTCAGATAGCGTGATATCCGCAGAAGCACCAAGCGATGCCGTATATAGTTTTCGACGTGCGACAATTGTATCTTTAGAATCGACCAACTCAACGTAAACTACTTGACTTTTACTCCTCGGTGAATGGGTAATGCCGTTCAAAACATAGGTTTTGAACCAAATGGTTTCCCCATTGATGTAAAAATCCTTATCGGTTTGCAGGTACACCTTTTCAGGGGTATTGATATCGGCATAGGTAACTAGGCCACCAATGATATTCTCAAGGGGGTTAGCTTCCTGTGCCTCTGAAAACTGGTGGATAAATACCAGTATAATCGAAGAAATCAAAAAAAGGCTCTTGTGTGTGAGCTGTACTGGAATCATGTCTACCGAATTCTCCTAGAAGATACGAAAAAAACTAAAATGCAGGGTTATTCGCTCTGCGTTCGCCATAGGTAGTGAACCAAAGTTCGAACCAAAACCGACCCATAGGTCGGTACACCTTTGGTTCCATCTCCAGACACATTGAAATGTGAACTTCATCGACGAAATGTAAAAGCTTGTCGCAGGGGCTCATCAAGTTTCAAAAATACCTAATCCTAAAAACCGACCAGAGGGTCGTTTACCTCTCAAATGTCTTTAAATACGCCCCTGGGATTCCCGAGGGAGTCAAGCCCTGTATGTCGATTTCCAAACGTTCAGCATTGTCGGAATTAAAAAATTCGATTTCGGCCTGACCATTGGTGTCGGTCGTAAAAGATGGATTCCAGTACAATGTAGCGCGGTAATCAGGTTTTTCGTGTCGCTCTGAAGGGGAATAATATTTTGGCGAATAGAATGCTCTGGTGGCGGTATGGCCGGTGACCATCAGGTCACCGGATAGAACCGGAGGCCTACCTTCCCCTTTTTTGGTGTAGATGAGAATTACGCCATTGGCTCCTCGTGAACCATATATGGCAGCGGAGGCCCCTCTCAACATTTCGATACGTTCGATGGTATAGGTGTCCATAGTGGTTACAAAACTTGGAGCCGGTCTTGCCATTATAGATTGTTCTATAGACAAGGTTGAACCAGGGAGCGCTTGGCTACCTGTTCCTCCGGTAACTAAAGCACTTTGGGTCGAAGGGCGGTTCTCATCGTAGATAGGAATACCGTTAAGTACCCATAACGGGGAACCACTATTTCGAATGCTAACACTTGTGCCGTTTACCGAAACCCCAGGGAAAAGCTGAACCAATTGCAAGACCGTTTGTGCTGCTATATAATCTTCTGCATAGATAGTTGCGTCAGGATTCTGCCCATAAGTCGATGGACTTGCTTTTCTTGATTTTTTAGAATCTTCCGTAACCACTACTTCTTCTAACGCGGTAACCGAGTCAAAATCATACAATGAATTGAATCGATTGCGTGTACGCGCAAGAGTAAGATAATCATCAAAAGCTTTTGATGCTTCCAAAGTATGGCCTGTAAACTGTGGCGCCGGGGGCCCTACTCTAACGTTTTTGTCAAGCGTAATCTTAACATCAACATTATTATCTCGCTGGTCGAAGGCATGAATACCTAGCTGGGTTTCCCCATTAAAATTGAAGTCGGGCACGGTAAATTTCCCTCCAACCTCGGTTTTAGCGGTGTACATGCCAAGGACCTCACCCGACTTGGCCACTATATTCAAGGTAACATTGGGCAAGGGGTTGCCATATTTACTCGTTGCTTTGCCTGATAATACCAAGCCTTTTTCAAAGGAAAAGACCTTCTGGTCAAGTTGGCCATCCATTACTTCTTGCCATGGAAATTTCCGCCATCCGTGGGTGAGCATCACCAAATCCAACCGGTTCAGGGTCGACCGCTTTTGGTCTTTAAGAAGCTGGTTAGGTTCTTCTATATTTCCCTTGAGATCGGATTGTAGCAACAATTGAGTCAGCATGTTTTGGCCGTCTTGACTTTTTTCGACTTGTCCTTTATCTGTGACGGCGACGGAGAAATCACCTTTCACCGGTCTTCCATAGGCGTCTGTAACCTTGACCGTCATATTGATTTTACCCCTCTTTTTCAGGTTTTGACTCTCCACTTTGGCATTAATAATCAAATCTTCCCCGCTATTTACGAAAACGGGTCGTTCACAACGTGGTTTTTGGTCCGCATCGAACAGGGTCAAGGTCAAGACCCCACTTGGCATTGATTGCTTTGGAACTTCAAAGGAGACTATGTTATTCTTGTCGAAATTGAAAACACCCTGATAGTATTTGTATCCGCGCATATGACCAATAACGTAAAAAGACTGGCCTCTTAGGGACGGGCTGGCCTGAACAATGACCTTTACGCTTCTCTCATTAGTGTTGTTGACTGACATGGTGTAACCTGATGTGAGCACCTTGGGTAGGGGATGTCTGGAGCCATCATCGAGAACTGCTACGAATTGACTGCTATCTTTGGGCAATAACTGAAAGAAACCGGCACCCCGATCGAGGGAGTTTATTTGCGTTACGGGTTGACCTTGGGCATCGAAAACCTTGCCCTTGACCGATCTAGACAAACCGTCGGCACCGATGGCCTTGAAAGCTATTTTAGAAGCTATTCCTGCGATGGCATGGCCCCCTTCTGGGAAAAATTGTAAGTCAATTGGCTGTTCCGAAGGTACAACCGTCCGATCAGTAGATGTACCGCTCAGTATTTTTATTGTTTTGGTGAAAAAGAATTCCGGCTCGTAGTTGCGCATCCATTGTGTGTAGGCCCGTATTTGGTAGTCGCCCGTAGTGAGATTTTTAGGAAGTTCGACAAGGCCAGATCCCCTTCCGTTCAATAGTTCATGGGTTTGAGACAGCACTATTTCATTGTCGGGCGCTATAAGATCAACATGTAAGACTCGGCTTGCGGCCGTCAGTTCATGAAAGGGGCCAATAACAGTATAGGCACTGAACCAAAGCGGTTCTCCCGATGAAAAGATTTCCTTGTCGGTGTGAAGAAACACCTTTTCGATAGGGTTATAGGCGTTGTAATTATTTACGCTTTTGGTAAATTTTTTGATAAAGGGATCTTCTGACAAATTGGCCTCTAAAAGGGCTATGTTTTCGGCACTATTGAGAAATATGGAGCTAAAGGCATTGTCTTGCTCAAACGAGCGGATGACCTCTTCTTCTACCGGCGTTCTTTTTACGATGGGGTTATTGGCCCAAAAGCGTTGGTTGTAACCAATCTCGTCAAGGTTCTCCCAATCACTTCGGTCCCTGGTTATTTTTCCGCCCAACCTACGCGTAGAACCGGGGGCATAATGTTCATAAAATGTAAGGTTCGACGTCGTTATCGAATGATAAAGTAACTTATCGTTTTTATAGTAGTCAAACGCTTGGTCAACCTTGATATGATCGAGTAATCGCGTATTACCGTTGGGCTTGTACACGATTTCATAAGTAAGGGTATAGTCTTTCCAATAGCCGTTATTGGTACTCAGTTTTAATAGTTTCAAATCGTCCCGTTCCACTTTGCCGTTGATCTGAAGAATGTCATAGGTATTGGTATCGATGTATACGTTTCCTTCGAAAATGGGGGCTTTTATATCGTCGAGCGGGCGAAACTGTACTACGGCTATTTTGGACGACCCCGCTTCAATGATTTGGGAAACAGACACTTCATAATACACTTCAAAACCAGGGTGTAGAGGGAAAATTAACTCTTCAGTATTTGGCTGTAACGGTCTCAATAATCGAGAGAGGGCCGTAAAGTTTCTGTTGTGAACAGCGTCTTCATTTAGGGCGTAGCGCCCTTCAACGATATTCCAGTCCGCTATCCCCCTAGAATTATAACGGATATTATAAAAGATTTCCGAAAATTCAGAGAAATTATTTCCGTTTTTCGTTTTTTGGCGATAGAACGCTTTTCCGTAAAGTTCGCTGTTCGAGGCCTTATCCGCTTTCTCATAGGCCTGCCTCACTAATTTTTCAGCAAAGACATCTTTCTTTGATGCAAGAACTACGACCTCATCTAGATTGGCCACATAAGGGTCTAGGGCCACGGTAATATCGGAGACCTGGGTGACCTCTACTACTTGTTGACCATAAACGATGTGGGAAAATACCAATCGAGCGGGGAGGGAATCGACGGCTATAACAAATTCGCCGAGCTCATTACTGGCCGTGCCAATAGAAGACGAACTAGCTGATATGTTGCAATATGGAATGGCCTCGCCTGTTTGTTGGTCAACAACCTTCCCATTGATTTCGCTTTGCGCTAGCAGCGTATTCACTATAAAATATAGCCCCAAAGAAAGCCAGGTAGCCCGGTATCTGTTAAACTCCATTAATCGTTTTTTTGACCAATCTCAAGTTACAAATTAATAGCCAATCCGATTACGTATAATTTAAAAAGCGTTTATTTTCTGAGTAAGGCATCCGAACAATCGTTGGGGTCTTTTTGGCGACCAAGAAGCGTCTTTGCCAAATCAAGTCTAATCCTGTGGAATAAAATACAAGGGATAATCCGAAGAAGCCAAGGTGAGAATGGTATTAAAGATATAGTCACAGACCATTTTCTCACCTTCGAGGTCTATCAAATCAAGGGTATCTTCAGGGGTGTGGTACTGTGGATGTCCCCCCGTATGTATTCCCAATACTGAGATGTTCTTTTTATAGAAGGATACATGGTCCGAACCTCCCACCGAGCCTGCATGAACCACAGGATTTAAATCGGACTCCTTTCCGAGGTCTTTCATGAGTTGTTGCCCTTTCGGAAAAGTGCCAGCCCCACCCATATAAATCTGTTGTCGGTCGTTAAGCCTTCCCACCATATCCATATTGATCATTAGTTTTATTTGATCTATCGAAATGGGAGAATTTTCTACGAAGTACTTACTTCCCAACAGCCCCTGCTCTTCGGCACCAAAGGCAATGAACAGCACACTGCGATCGAGGCGGTTTTTTACCGAAGCCAATTTCTCGGCTATTTCTAATAGAGCCGCCGTTCCGCTTGCATTATCGTCGGCTCCAGGGTGCACCGTGTGTCGTTGTTCTGATTTAGAACTAGGTCCGCCCAATCCGAGATGATCATAATGGGCACCTAAAACGATGTATTCATTTTTCAAGAGGGAATCGCTCCCTTGGATAGTGCCTATAACATTGAAGGTAGAAACTACAGGAGCTTTTTTTGCGGAATCGATCCTTAAGGTTGCCTTAAACTTTTGACGGTAGGTTCCCCGTACCTTCTGCACACCTGACTTTTTGAAATCTTTTGCAATATATGCTACTACCCTCTTATTTTTCTTTCCCCCAGGATATCGCCCTGCGCTCTCCGTTGAGGCTAAAAATGCGATATGGTCATATATTTCTTGAGTCGTGATATCGGTTTGGCCCTGGGCTAATTGAATCGAGAACAATAAGATATAAATTCGCAAAGTATGAGTCATCAATATCCGAGTTTACTGCGTACCCTTCCCAAAACGGAATCTGCGACCTTTTTTGCTTTATTGGCCCCAATGGATAGTGCCTCATCGACTTCGTTGAGGTTGGACATGTAATAATCGAACTTCTCCCGTACATCGCCAAAATCTTGAACAATGAGTTCATATAGTTCCTGTTTGGCATGGCCATAGCCATAGTTTCCGGCAAGATAGTTCGCGCTCATTTCTTCGATTTGGGGCACCGAGGCAAGAATCTTGTATAGAGCGAACACATTATCGGTCGAAGGATCTTTAGGGTCTTCCATGGGTGTGCTGTCCGTTTGAATGCCCATTATCTGTTTTCTTAGTTTCTTATCTGTCTGAAAAATATCTATAAGGTTACCCCTGCTCTTGCTCATTTTTTCACCGTCGGTTCCGGGCACATACATCGTTTGTTCTTGTACCTTGGCTTCAGGCAAAATAAATGTTTCTCCCAATTGCGCATGAAAACGGGAAGCAACATCCCTTGTCATTTCAAGATGTTGCAATTGATCTTTACCAACCGGAACAATATCGGCATCGTACAATAGAATATCGGCGGCCATTAACATCGGATACGTAAAGAGGCCGGCATTCACATCTTCCAAGCGATCCGCCTTATCCTTAAAGGAGTGGGCCAAGGTTAGACGTTGATAGGGAAAAAAGCAACTTAAGTACCATGCTAGCTCGGTAACCTGAGGCACATCACTTTGACGATAGAAAACAGTCTTTTCAATATCAAGGCCAAAAGCCAGCCAAGCAGATGCTATAGCATACGTATTTTTCCGTAATTCATCGGAATTTTTAATTTGTGTTAGCGAATGCATATCGGCAATAAACAAAAACGATTCATTCTTGGGATCGCTCGCCATTTCTATTGCTGGGACGATTGCCCCAAGAATATTTCCCAAATGCGGTGTGCCAGTACTTTGTATGCCGGTCAGAATTCTTGCCATGAGCCTATTTTTCAAAGAAGGTCAAAGATAAAAGAAATCAGAAAACCCTCGTAAAATTGTTACTTTTGATTTTATGGTGTCATTTCTGAAAAAGGTGGGCTATACGTTATATCGCGTATGGTTCTATATTTTGGTAGCCCTTCCTATTTTCCTATTTTTCCCTTTTCTGTTACTCTTTACACTATCGGAGAAATTATATCCCCAATTTTTTTGGTTGGCGCGTAATTTTTGGGCTATTCCTATTCTTTATGGCATGGGATGCCCTCCAAAGATCAGGTACGACGAAAAGATGGAGAAAGGCAAAAGCTATATGCTCGTGGCGAACCATACTAGCATGTTAGATATCATGTTGATGCTCTGTGTATCTAAGAATCCATTCGTCTTCGTGGGCAAGAAAGAGCTGGTCAAAATTCCGGTATTCGGATTCTTTTACAAGCGGGTATGTATATTGGTTGATCGGGATGACGCAAAAAGCAGAACAGGTGTTTATCGAAGAGCCCAGCGTCGTTTGAACCAAGGGTTGAGTATTTGTATTTTTCCCGAGGGGGGTGTGCCAGATGATGAAACTGTTCTATTGGATACATTTAAAGATGGCGCTTTCAAAATGGCGATTGCCCATAATATACCTGTGGTACCCATTGTTTTTTACGACAATAAAGAACGTTTTTCGTTCTCTTTTTTCAGTGGGTCTCCAGGAGTGCTTCGAGCGAAAGTACATTCATTTTTTGATACGCAGCATTTGTCGGAAATCGATAAGGCCAAGCTCCGTGAACAGGTAAGGGATGTTATTTGGCGTGAACTTTTGGCAAAATAAAGTCTAACCTCTTGAAGGTATATATAGGAGGCATGCAATGATCAATGGCTACGCGCTCAAAACCTCCAACACCCTATCCGGGGTAAAAGGCAGGTGCCTCAATCGCTTTCCCGTCAAACGAAAAAAGGCATTCGCAATGGCACAAGCCACCATAGGGGTTGCTGTTTCCCCTACGCCCTCCGGATGTTCGTTTGAAGGAAGAAGTGCTGTTTCTATTCGGTCTGGTACGTCTTCCATTCGCAGCAACGGATAGTCGTGAAAATTGGACTGCTGTACCCTGCCGTTTTCAACAGTTACCCGTTCTTTGAGCACGCTGCTCATTCCCATGATGAGTCCGCCCTCGATTTGGGCCTTAACATTGTCGGGTTGAATAATGGTTCCTGCATCTAAGGCCACCCAAAACTGGTGCACCTTGATTTTTCCTGAATTATGGTCTACGGATATTTCACACACTCCTGTTCCCAAAGACCCATGTTCTACAAAGGCCACGCCCTTTGCCCTTCCATCTATTGCTGGAGCATTCCAATCCGATAGTTCTTTGACCTTGTTCAAGGTGGCCAGGGCACGGGGCGATCCGGTCATTAATGTACTCCTGATGTCCATGGGGTCAATACCTTCCCCGTAAGCAATTTCGTCCAACATGCATTCAATGGCAAATTTATTTGGGCCATGTCCTACAGAACGCCAATGTTTAAGTCGAATACCGTGATTTGCTTCCCGCCATTCTACCAATTGATTTGGAATATTATAGTGGTCGTTTCTCGCTCCACTGGCTACTAGATTTCCCCCGTCACCAATTATACAATGTGAAAGCGATGTGATCGTACCGTTTTTATCCACACCGGCCTTTAATCGCTGCAGAGATATGGGACGGAACGTACCGTATGTGAGGTCATCTTCGCGTGTCCAAATCAATTTAACAGGAAGTGGTGCCATCTCCTTGGCCAATACGGCGCACTCTTCAACGAAGTCGCTCATGCTCCTTCTTCCGAATCCGCCGCCTAGGTATTGCAAATGAATGTTCACATTTTCCGGGGGAATGCCAAGAACATCGGGCACGCCCAATTTCGGGTCAACACCTTGCTGACTTCCTACCCATACTTCTGCACTTTTTGTGTCTTCGGAGACTTGAATAACCGCATTAAGCGGCTCCATCTGAGCATGGTACACGTAATCATTTTTAAAGTCGCTTTCATACGTTTTGGCCGCACGCTCTAAGCTTTGCTTGACATCGCCTTGCGTTACTATTGTCTCGCCTTCCTCTTCATTTTGAGCACGTTTGAGGTACGTCTTGTAGATAGCTTGGGAGTCGTAACCTTCAGCCTTTGCCTTGCCCCAAGTAATTTTAAGTTTCTTCTTGGCCGCTAAGGCCTGTTCTAGTGTAGTTGCTACCACCCCGATGGCATAGTCAAATGGCACTACTTTTAGGACTCCTGTCATATTCAAAATTTCGACCTCGTTCGAAAGGTTGGGTTTCGATCCGTGCAATTTACCACGTTCCAAAACACCATAGACCATTTTAGGTAGGCGAATATCGATGGCAAACTGTGCCGTACCATCGACCTTGGAAGGGATTTCCGTACGGGCGATCTCCTGTCCTATTAAACGGAAATCCTTCGGGCTTTTTAATTGCTCGTCGGTGAAATCTGGGAGGTGTTGAGGAATTTGTAAAAATGGAACCACAGCGCCGTAGTTTATTTTTTGACCTGTTTTTTCGTGCATTACGAAACCAATGGCGGTACTCAGTTCTTCCAGAGGTACGTTCCACTTTTTTGCTACGGAATACATAAGCACATGCCGGGCCTGTGCCCCTGCTTTGCGCATAAGCGGGTAATTACTTTTGGTAATACGGCTTCCCACGGTGAACATCAATTTACTACCCGGGGACCACCCCTCCGAACCATATATTTCAGGCTCTTGCGGAGAGAATTCGACACTGACCTTTGACCAATCGGCATCCATTTCTTCCGCAAATATCACCGGGAGGGAGGTCATAGAACCTTGGCCCATCTCCGCGGCTGGATTATAAATTGTGAGCGCACCTTCAGGGGTCAATTGTACCCAGGCGGTAAGTTTATGCTTTCTGATTTGCTCTTGAACCCTATCAGGGTTGCTACAGGAAACCAATTGGGGCAAAATACCGGACACTCCTATAAAAAGAGCTACTCCGCTCGATGATTTTAAAAATTGTCTTCGATCTATTTGTTTTTGGGTTGTGGGCATGCCGTTTCTTTGTGTATTGATTAACTTTCTTGTTTAGGGGTACTTGCCGCCAGTTCTATAGCTTCGATAATTCGAAGGTATGTGCCACAGCGACATAAGACCCCGTTCATGCCCGCTTTTATAGCTTCCCTTGTAGGATTCGGATTTTCATTCAGCAAGGCCACGGCTTGCATAATTTGACCAGATTGGCAATACCCACACTGAGGTACTTGGGCTTTAATCCAGGCTTTTAGAACTGGATGATCGCTATGTGGCGAAAGGCCTTCTATTGTGGTTATGTTTTGCCCATCGGCAAAATTATCGACTGGTAATACGCAAGCTTTCATTGGCGTTCCGTCGACATGCACGGTACATGCCCCACATTGGGCTATTCCGCAGCTATATTTGGTTCCGGTAAGCCCTAAGTGTTCCCGAAGTACCCATAGCAGTGAAGTCCCCTCGGCAACTTCTACAGTGTGTTTCTTGTTGTTAATGTTCAGGATGAAAATTGGCATTCTTGCTTGTTTAGTCTTAAGGTACTGAAAAAGAAGGAAAATGACCCCATAAAAAGTATTTTTAAGGGTATATGATAGGACTTTAGGAATTACCACAGCGTATATGTTTTGAAGGAGCAAAAGCAAATTTTCTGGAGAAATAGCTATGAATTGAATCACTGTTTGACGTTTACAGGCACCTTAAGTAAAATAAGGGAAACTTGGATGCTACAGTTCTTCCCGCAGGGATTTGTGGGTGCCATTGAGGGAACTGGTTCGGGCCAAATCCAAAAATGTTGAACGCTTTAGATTCGAATATTGTCCTTCTAAAGATCTTAAGGATGTCCGACGCTCCATTTTGGGAGGTGTTTTTTCTATCCTAATTCTGATTTCAGAAACTCCTTACAGGTTATTTTCGGCTATGGGTAAGATAGCTCCAATCGTACGAAAGAGAACTTTGGCCTAAGGAGCAACGTGTTGTATATAAAGAATTCAGATTAACGCGGTCCATTTGCAACCTTGAATGGAGTGAAGGCCTAGGGGCAATTATAAGAACGACAGGCCCTTTAGAAAAATGTAGTGGGCAAAGCTAGCCCACAAATAAATACTTATTGGTATAATTAATATTGACCTCGATCCATGGCGCTAATTGCACGTAATGGACAAAAAAACGCCCTGTCAAAACAGGGCGCTTTTTGAGGGTAGCTTGCCTATAGGCCTACCAACCAACTTCTTAAAATCTATAATTTAGGCCGCTATAGACCCCGATGGAATAGGGTCGAAAATCTCCCGAAACATTAGAGAATGTATTGAGCTGATACTTAAAAACGGGTTCGATATTCAATCGAATTTTAGGAGTGAACCTATAATTGACACCGAAACCAATATTGGTACTGAAGTTTACCGTATTAATATTGTTGGCTTCGCCAATTTCCGTAGTAAGTTCCCCAGAGGTTAGGCTCACCGAATTGTCTAGCAAGAAGTAAGAACTTACCCCACCCACCACATTCAAGCCTAGTTTGCTTTCGATCAGGGCGTAATCAATTTCTACTGGTATTTCAAGATACCCGAACTGCTGTGCCATCACCCCATCGCGGGAGGCGCTATTGGCTGAACTCGCATCTAGCGCAAAATTATTGCTGGCCAATTCAAGGTTTGAAAATGAATTGGATTCGCTTTTGACGACCAAGTTTTTAGCCGTGGACGAATAATCGATATTCTTGATTTGAGAATCGGCGGAGGCTTGAAGTGCCGAAGAAAAGGCGACGTCATCGGTATCATAACCATAATTGACCTTATTAATACCCGATCTTACCCTTAGTTTACGATTGACTTGATAAGCTACTGACAGGCCATAACTTAAATTCGTATTTCCCGATTTGGTATTTTGTGCAAAACTTGAATGTACAGGTGAGCCTTGACCAAAACCATTAAAATAGACGGGTGCTATATTGGGGCCTGCCGACCAACGCCCGCCACGTTCATCCGAAGTGACTTCCTCTTCGGATTCATCAGCTATGGCCTCGAGAATGGATTTCTTTTTACCTTCCTGAGGACCCTCTACGTCCTGATCTTCACGTCCGGTCACTGACCCTTCACTATTGCGTTCAATGTCATTTTTAACTATGGGCTTTCTAGATTCTTTTTTCCTTGCTTCGTTTTGGAATTCGGCGGCAAGGGCATCACCTTCTTTATCAATAGAAGGTTCTAACTGTTCTGGGGCATTTGGATTAGAAAGGGGGTTACGGTCTTTATCGACATTGAAATCACTATTAACGACTTCTTCGGAAATCGAAGTTTTTGAAATGGCCCCGCCTTCGTTACCCTTAGTTTCGGTAAGGCGCCTATCATTCGAATTCAGAGTATCGGAAGAGCTTATACCTGATTTAGCAACGAACGATCTTCGAGTTTCTTGCGCATTTTGATCGCCCGTCGCGACCGATTCAGGAGTTTGACTGTGGGTAATGGAATCGATTTCTTTCACATCCGTAGAACTATTTACCACTGCCGCCCCGCTGTTCTCTTTAATTGAGAAAGAATCATTGTCATTCCCGGTTCTTGCGCCTGAATCTTCATCTTCCACTTTTTGGGTATCGGTTATGATGTAATTATCATTCTCAACTTCGTGCGTATTGAAGTGATTTAGTGCAATCAATGCTAGGGCCAAAATGGCCGCGACACCCCCCAATTTCCACCAAAGGGGAATGATGCGTTTCTTTTTCTTTCCGTTCAAGGACGCCTCGATGGCATTCCAGACTTTCTCATCCGGAACCTGCTCGAAGTCCTTGAACCTCTCTTGAAAGAATTTATCAATGTTTTTCTTACTCATTATAAATGTCTTAGGTGTGGTTTCTTTTTAAGACTACGTACAGACTTCGAAAATGAAGAAAATAAGTAGTCCAATAATGGCCTTGTTCTTAGTGGTTTCGATTTTTTCTTTTAAAATGGTTCGAGCCCGTGCCAGATTTGATTTTGATGTGCCTACAGAAGTACCGAGTATTTCCCCGATTTCCTTATGCGTATACCCATCGAGCACATACATGGTAAAAGTTAACCGGTATTTATTAGGGAGTTCTTGTATATAGCCCAAAAGTACATCTAAGCTCAAATCGGCATAAATCATGTCTACTTCGGTCTCTTCTTCGGTGTTTTCAGAAACCACGCTCATATACTCCTCTTTACGGTACTTTTGTAACACAGAGTTGACTGTAATACGTTTTATCCACCCCTCAAAGGAACCTTTCGACTTGAATTGCCCTATTTTTTCAAAAATAACCATGAAACTGTCATGAAGGTTATCTTCCGCCTCCGTTTTGTTCCGGGAATATTTAAGGCAAATGCCGAACAAGATTCGGGAATATTTCCTGTATAATTGTTCTTGTGCCTTCCTATTTCCCTTCTTACAGTCACGTATAAGTTCTTCCAGGCTCAAATTTTTTGGTTAGGTTAAAGAGACTTTTTCGAAATATATCATTTTTATTTCATCCTTTTTTATATCATTCATGAACTGATATCTGTCAAAATCTTTGATTCTATAATTGGTGCAGGCAAAAATAGTTAGGTTGCGGTTTTAAAAAGTCTAAAAGAGGTTAATATCAATTATTTACAGGAACTTCTATTTCCAGAAATTCAGGATTTCCTTCAGAATCATCTCCAGTGTAAAAACGGAATAAGTACGGTTTGCTATAAACGACTTCAAATTGAAAAGAATCCTCGACTTCCTGATTGATTTCAGGGCAATCATCTTCATCCAGTAGAATGCCGATGGCTGAAACCGTTCGTATATTCATGCTATCATTTGCGGACCTATGCACATCAAAACCCTCCGACAATGTACATTCGTTGGGTCTTAGTAGATTCACGTTGATTTCATAGACCTGACCGAATTCAAAGGTGTCCGGTACAGAGGCACTTAAGATTTCTAGCGGGACATACTGAAAATTTACCCGGTCATCATCGAGACTACATGATCCAAAGAAAAGAGTTAATACTGCACCGAACAGTATCGAATACATACGTTTCATAACATTTACGTTTTTCTATTAGATGAAAAACCGTTACGAAGGTTGCGTTTATTCACCATGAGTTTGGGGAATAGTACTCCGTCGCCCATTCTGGAAAGACGAGAACATTGATACTTTGTTTCCTAATACAAGAATCCAGACGGCACCTCAATGGTCGCCATCAAAATAGGGCTTTACGAGTATGGAAAGAAGGGGTTACTTGCTTAGGGCGCTTATGGCATCTTTTATTTTTCCCTCCAATTCTTCAAAGAGTTCAGGGTTGTCAAGTAAAAGTGATTTGACCGCATCACGTCCTTGGCCGAGTTTGGTATCTCCGTAGCTGAACCATGAGCCACTTTTTTTGATAATTTCATATTCTACCCCAAGATCAATAATTTCGCCAACTTTTGAGATTCCCTCCCCGTACATAATATCGAATTCCGTCGTACGAAATGGGGGGGCAACTTTGTTCTTCACTACTTTCACCCGGGTTTTATTCCCTTGTACACCACCATCGGTATCTTTTATTTGTGTCGACCTTCTAATATCAAGTCTTACCGACGCGTAAAATTTTAAGGCATTGCCGCCAGTGGTTGTTTCGGGGTTTCCGAACATCACACCAATTTTCTCCCGTAACTGATTGATGAAAATGACGGTACAATGGGTCTTGCTTATAGATGCCGTAAGTTTCCGTAAGGCTTGCGACATCAACCGGGCATGAAGTCCCATTTTAGAATCTCCCATTTCACCCTCGATCTCACTCTTTGGGGTCAACGCAGCCACGGAATCTATAATTACAATATCTATAGCGCCTGAACGAATAAGGTTATCGGTGATTTCCAAAGCTTGTTCTCCATTGTCAGGCTGTGAAATGATAAGGTTGTCGATATCAATACCCAACTTTTGTGCATAAAACCGATCAAAGGCATGCTCGGCATCTATGAAGGCCGCAATACCCCCATTTTTTTGTGCCTCGGCTATGGCATGGAGGGTAAGGGTTGTTTTACCAGAAGACTCAGGACCATAGATTTCAATTACCCTGCCTCTCGGATATCCACCTACGCCCAAAGCGATGTCCAACCCTAAGGAACCTGACGGAATAACCTCGACATCTTGTACGACGTCGTCTCCCATTTTCATTACGGTTCCCTTTCCGTAAGTTTTATCCAACTTGTCTAATGTCAGTTTTAGGGCTTTTAATTTTGCGTCTTTTTCTGAGCTCATATGTTATTCTTCTTTTTTTGGGTTCAATGTAAAAGGGCCGACCGAACATGTCGAAGGTTTTACAGTAGCTAATCCAGATCATGTAAACCCTCAAACTTCTTAGGTACTCCTATGTTTCGGGAAAATTTTACAGGGATGCTAAATTAGCATTTCTTTTTTCATAAAACCAGTTCTAAAGTTCATTTCTCTAAAGAAAGGATGCACGTTGGGTTGGCTGTGTACTTACCATAAAAGGTAAAGTTTTTAGGTAGAATGTCTATAATTCTGATGTCATTAAAGCGGGTGTAAATAAATTATAAGAAAAGACGCAACCCTTTTGTCGTTATAACATCTTGTTTTTAAATATACTTCCGTTGGTTATATGTATATGGCCATCAGATGGAAGCTAACTCAAACACAAATTCCTTTGCACCATGCAAAGGAGCAACGGTGGCCTTTTCCTTCTGTAATTCTGAAAGAATGCTGTGAAAAAGAAGATAGGACTGGCCAGAAAAAGGGTTTCGAATACATCGGAACTCTTTTTTTATTGATTACATGGCCGATATTGATTATTTTTACGCGGTTTTCCGACAAATTCGGGAGGCGACTACAATCAAATTCTTTAAACTTAATCATTAGTATAGCATGCAACTGTACAATACGTTAAGTGCAAAGGAAAGAGCTGACCTTATCAAAGAGGCCGGGCAAGAACGCCTGACAATTTCTTTCTACAAATATGCACATCTAGGGAACCCTGAAATTTTCAGGAACCATCTTTTTATCCATTGGAACGAACTTGAGGTATTGGGGCGTATCTATGTGGCCCATGAAGGCATTAATGCCCAATTATCGGTACCTGCCGAAAATTTTGAGGCTTTCAAAGAACACCTCGACAGCATTACTTTTTTAAAAGGGGTACGTCTGAACATTGCTATTGAACAAGACAATCTTTCCTTCTTGAAATTGAAAGTAAAGGTGCGACATAAAATTGTTGCCGATGGGCTGAATGATGCGACATTCGACGTTACCAATAAAGGTATACATGTAGATGCTGAGCATTTCAACCAGCTTATTGATGATCCCGATACCTTATTAGTAGATATGCGCAATCATTACGAGAGTGAAATCGGACATTTTAAAAATGCAATAACACCTGATGTCGATACTTTTCGAGATTCATTGGATATCATTGAAAAAGACTTGGCCGATCACAAAGAAGATAAGAAGTTGGTCATGTATTGTACGGGAGGGATCCGTTGCGAAAAGGCTAGTGCATATTACAAACATAAAGGGTTTAAACAGGTATATCAGTTGGAAGGAGGAATCATTGAATACACCCGACAAGTTCAAAAAAAGAACCTTGAAAATAAGTTTTTGGGAAAGAATTTTGTGTTCGATCACCGTAGGGGCGAAAGAATCACCAATGATATAATCGCACAGTGCCATCAGTGCGGAGAGCCTTGTGACACCCATGTGAACTGTGCCAACGAAGCTTGCCATTTATTGTTTATTCAATGCGAGGAATGTGCCGACCAAATGAACAATTGTTGTTCGAATGCGTGTAAAGAAGTACATCAATTGCCCTACGAAGAGCAAAAAAAGCTGCGTAAAGGGAAGAAGGCAAGCAACAAGATTTTTAAGAAAGGTAGGTCGGAAGTTTTAAAGTTTAAACAATAGGCTGCAAAGGAAGTGTCATGCACCCAGGCGATAGGTGCCTTAAGGGGTGAAATCCTTTTACTTCACATCGGATTAAAAATTCATTACCTTTACAATTGAATTAAGTATGAACCTTTTTTGGCCTCATACGGTACTTTTGCCATGCAGAAGACGGGTGTTGCCGAATCAAGATATAATATATGGGCTGTAGTAGTTGTTCGACCGGTAAGGACGGACAACCTCGTGGATGCAAGAACAACGGAACTTGTGGTACCGATGGTTGTAATAAATTAACAGTTTTTGACTGGCTTTCGAATATGTCGCTTCCCAATGGGGAAAAGCCATTCGACTGTGTAGAAGTGCGTTTTAAGAATAGTAGAAAAGAGTTTTTTAGAAACGGTAAAGAGCTTTCCCTGTCGATTGGGGATATTGTTGCTACCCAAGCACAATCAGGGCACGATGTTGGTATGGTTACCTTGGTGGGTGAGCTAGTCAAAGTTCAAATGAAACGCAAAAAAGTAGACCCCAAAGACAAAGAGCTTCCCAAGATTTATAGAAAGGCTTCCCAAAATGATATCGACAAATGGCAAAAATGTCGTGGGCGTGAAGAGGAGATTAAAAAGAGAGCGCGTGAAATTGCTATTATACTCCGACTTCAAATGAAGATATCCGATGTCGAATTTCAGGGAGACGGATCTAAGGCCACCTTTTATTATACCGCCGAAGAACGTGTAGATTTCCGACAGCTGATCAAGGATATGGCAAAAGCCTTCGGAATTCGAATTGAGATGCGTCAAATCGGCTACAGACAGGAAGCACAGCGATTGGGGGGAATCGGATCTTGTGGTCGCGAGCTTTGTTGCTCCACTTGGTTGACAGATTTCAGGTCGGTAAGCACTTCGGCCGCACGATATCAACAATTGTCTCTTAATCCACAAAAATTGGCGGGCCAATGTGGCAAACTTAAGTGTTGTCTCAATTATGAACTCGACATGTATTTAGAGGCTTTGAAAGACTTCCCTTCTCAAGATACTAAACTCTATACCGAAAAGGGGCTCGCCTTCTGCCAAAAAACAGACATTTTCAAGGGGCTACTTTGGTTTTCTTATAAAGAAGACCCTTCAAATTGGCATACGCTTACCAAAGAACAGGTACAGCAAATCCTAGAAAAAAATAAAAAGAAGGAAAAAGTTGCAAGCCTAGAGGAATATACCGTAGATAATTTCGTTAGGGAAGAAAAGGTATTTGAGAATGTAGTGGGCCAGGACAGTCTGACCCGATTCGACCGGCCAAAGAGAAAAAGGAACAGAAACCGGAAAAATACTAAAAATAAACAGGGCCATTCGAATAATAAAAGAGGTAATAACAACAGAAGTGGTAAAAATAGGCGGCAAAAAAACGGGTAAGCTTTCGCTTGTGTCGATTTTGATAACACTGGCTTTTTCGTGTAACCAGAACCTCATTAAATCGGACTACCAAGCCACTGAAAATGGGGTTTGGAATAAGGATACCCCTGTCGAGTTTAGCTTTTCAGGAATCGACACTGTTGATCGACATAATGTGTTCATTTCAGTTCGCAATGATAATACCTTTCGGTACAATAATCTCTTTTTAATTGCCGAGCTTGGGTTTCCCAATGGTGAAACGGCGAAGGATACACTGGAGTATCAAATGGCGCTGCCCGATGGAACATGGCTAGGAAAAGGGAATGGTAGTGTTAAAGAAAATAAATTGTGGTATAAAGAAGACATCGTTTTTCCCACTTCTGGCGTATATACATTGAAGCTCACACATGCCATGCGAAAGAATGGTAGTGTAAATGGTATTGAAAATCTTCAGGGGATTACCGATGTGGGTTTTGAAATTGAAAAAAGCAATTAGATAACATATGGCAAAGGCTGCTAAAAAGAAACAAAAAAAGGGTTTCTTTAAATTCATTAAATGGTTCTGGCTTCTGTTCGGCTTGGGTGTGTTAAGTTTTGTCTTCCTCTTTCTATTGGCCTCTTGGGGTATTTTCGGCCCTATGCCCGAGTATGAGTATTTAGAGAATCCACAGACTAATTTGGCTACTGAAATTATTTCATCGGATGGAAAGACCTTAGGCAAGTTTTACCTCGACGATAACCGAACCCCGATCTCCTTCGATAGTATACCCAAAAATTTGGTTAATGCGCTGGTGGCTACGGAGGATAGACGTTATTTTGAACATTCGGGTATAGATGCGAGAGGTACATTAAGAGCGATTGTCTATTTGGGAAAAGACGGTGGAGCGAGTACTATTACGCAACAGCTAGCAAAACTCTTGTTTACCGAAAGGGCTTCGAGAAATCCGATTAGCCGAATTATTCAGAAAGTGAAGGAATGGGTCATTGCAACTCGGCTTGAAACGCAATATACCAAAGAGGAAATCATCGCCATGTATCTCAATCAGTATGACTTTTTGAACAATGCCGATGGCATACGCTCTGCGGCGAAAATATATTTCGGGAAGGAACCACAGCAATTAAAGACCGAAGAATCGGCCGTTCTTGTGGGGATGCTACAAAATTCCTCATATTATAACCCGATTAGAAGGGAAGAATTGGTTACCAACCGCAGAAATACGGTTTTGGAGAAAATGTACAGAAATGACTATATCACCGAAGCCGAAAAAGACTCTTTACAGGCATTGAAAATGGATATCAATTTTAATCCTGAATCCCACAAGGAGGGGCTTGCTACCTATTTTAGAATGTACTTACAGAGGTATATGAACGATTGGATAGCTAAAAATCCAAAACCTGCCATTGAGGGAGCAAGGGATAAGTGGAGTTTGTATTTAGACGGCTTAAAAATCTATACTACCATTGATTCCCGTATGCAGGCCAATGCAGAAGACGCTGTTCGACAACACATGAAAAACTTACAGGCCGAGTTTTTCCATCAGAATACCCCAGATCGAAATCCTACAGCTCCCTTTCTAGACCTTGAAAGGTCTGAAATTGATGCTATTATGGAGCGGGCTATGAAAAGTTCGCCTCGTTGGCGGGAGATGAAAGCCAACGGAAAGTCCGAAAAGGAGATTCGTGCTTCGTTCACAAAAAAGACGGAAATGACCGTTTTTGATTGGAATAGTGATGGCAACGAAAAAGACACTATCATGACCCCGTTAGATTCCATTCGGTATTACAAAACCTTCCTCAGGGCCGCCATGATGTCTATGGAACCGCAAACGGGCCATGTCAAGGCTTGGGTGGGTGGAATTGACTACAGGCATTTTCAATATGATAATGTGTATCAAGGTGCGAGGCAAGTAGGTTCTACCTTTAAACCATTTGTATATGCCGCGGCCATTGATCAGTTAAGGTTGTCTCCCTGCGATAAATTCCCTGATATTCTTTATTGTATTGAAGCCAACAAACACGGTAATCCAGAAAAATGGTGTCCTGGCAATGATGGCGGTCGCTATTCTGGAAGTGAGTTTACTCTAAAGCAAGCATTGGCCAACTCACTTAATACGGTTACGGCCCAATTGATTGATCGGGTCGGGCCTGGATCGGTAGTTTCCATTGTTAAGAACCTAGGATTGGAAAGGGAAATTCCGGAAGTACCATCTATTGCCTTAGGTACACCAGATTTTAACGTTTACGAAATGGTAGGGGCCTATGGAACTTTTGCCAATCAAGGTGTCTATGTAAAGCCGGTTATGGTTACCCGAATCGAAGATAAGAATGGAACGGTGCTTTATGAATACGTCCCTGAAACAAAAGACGTACTGAGTAAAGATGTGGCCTATGCCATGATAGATTTGATGAAAGGCGTGACAGAAGGCGGATCGGGTACCCGGTTGCGTCATAGCTATAAGAAGAATGCCACCGAGTACAAGGAGATTATCACAGGGTATCCCTACAATTTTACCAACCCAATTGCAGGGAAGACTGGTACGACTCAAAATCAAAGTGACGGATGGTTTATGGGTATGGTGCCCAACTTGGTGACAGGAGTATGGGTCGGTGGAGAAGATAGGTCTGAACATTTTAAAACCATTACATATGGTCAAGGTGCCTCAATGGCCTTGCCCATATGGGGTCTTTACATGAAGAAGAACTATGCCAATGAAAAACTAGGTATTTCGGATGGCGATTTTACCGAACCTGATAATATGTCGATTATTGTTGACTGTGATAAAATCACTGAAGAAATTGAAAAAGAAACTGATGTGGAAGACGATCTTGAAGATTTAAACTTCTAGATTATTTGATTCTTGAGAAGACATTTATCCTGAAAAGTGCCCTCGATCTCTTATAAGACCGAGGGCACTTTTCATTGAAAAAGACGTAACTTGTATAACGGCTAAATTCAATATTTACACAAATTGTAACCAGATGATTCGTAAGACTGTTGATAATGTACAAGAGGCGCTCAAGGGCGTTGAAAATGGAATGACCTTTATGTTGGGAGGTTTTGGCCTCTGCGGCATACCGGAAAAAGCTATTGCCGAGCTGGTTCGCTTGAATATTGAAAATATCACCTGTATTTCCAACAATGCTGGAGTAGATGACTTTGGCCTTGGACTATTACTGCAGAAAAAGCAGATAAAAAAAATGATCTCTTCCTATGTTGGAGAGAATGACGAATTTGAGCGACAAATGCTGAGCGGTGAATTGGAGGTAGAGTTGACCCCGCAGGGAACGTTGGCGGAAAAATGTCGCGCAGCACAATCTGGTTTCCCTGCATTTTTTACTCCCGCAGGATACGGCACCGAAGTTGCTTTGGGTAAAGAAACACGCGAATTTAATGGAAAAATGTACGTGCTTGAGGAAGCCTTTAAAGCTGATTTTGCCTTTGTAAAAGCTTGGAAGGGAGATGAGGCGGGAAACCTTATTTTTAAGGGGACAGCACGTAATTTCAATCCTTGTATGTGTGGGGCAGCGGCCATAACGGTGGCCGAAGTTGAAGAATTGATGCCCGCTGGTGCTTTAGACCCGAACCAGATTCATATTCCAGGCATATTTGTACAGCGTATCTTCGAAGGCCGTAATTATGAAAAGCGTATCGAGCAGCGCACAGTTCGTAAGACTGTTTAATGGGTTTTTTTCTACCTCTATGATAGAAATGACTTCATTTTAAACTTTTTAAATTAATAACGTGTTAGACAAGAACGGAATAGCAAAACGTATTGCGAAAGAAGTTAAAGATGGTTACTATGTTAATTTGGGTATTGGTATCCCAACTTTAGTAGCAAACTTTGTTCGCAATGATATCGATGTAGAATTTCAAAGTGAAAATGGGGTTTTGGGAATGGGGCCATTTCCTTTGGAAGGGGAAGAGGATGCCGATATCATCAATGCAGGAAAACAGACAATCACCACTTTACCCGGGGCCTCCTTTTTCGATTCGGCGACCAGCTTTGGTATGATCCGGGGCCAACATGTCGATTTGACCATATTGGGAGCGATGGAGGTAGCTGAAAATGGGGATATCGCCAACTGGAAGATTCCCGGTAAAATGGTTAAAGGTATGGGCGGTGCTATGGATTTGGTAGCCTCCGCCGAGAATATTATTGTAGCCATGATGCATACCAATAGGGCGGGGCACTCTAAATTATTAAAGCGTTGTACCCTACCCTTGACCGGGGTGGGCTGCGTCACGAAAATTGTGACCAACTTGGCCGTTTTAGAGGTAACATCAGAAGGTTTTCTGCTCAAAGAAAGAGCTCCCGGCGTGAGTATCGAAGATATCAAAAAAGCTACTGAGGGTACTATGATCATAACTGGCGATGTACCTGAAATGGTGATATAACCTTTTTGAAGGGAAGGCCCATATATGACACACCTATCTTTCTAGATACGCTTCCTTTTTTCTTATGATTTGTCAAAAGGATTTACGATTTACTTTTTTCACAACATTTTTTGAACACTTCACAACAAGAATTTCAATTTTGTGATCTTACACGTTACTTTTATAATGTTATTGATTGTAAGTCAACCCGAATCGAATAAAACCTATTTCCTATGGAAGCCCAAATGAACCAAACCCAAGAAGAAATTCAAGTGTACAAGAATGATTTTTTTAGCGGAATCGTTATGTTGACACGAAAGTTGTTTATGCTATAGAATTTTTTTAAGAATTTAAAAGAAAGAGCGATTCTCCCCAAAGGTCGCTCTTTTTTTATTTTACTATTTTTGGAAGACGATAAACAAATGAAATGCCGCCAAGACTACAAGAATGTACTCTCGATGATTTATTCTTATTGGCGGAAATTGCAAAAGACACTTTTACGAAAGCCTTCGAGCAAGAGAATAATCCAGATGATTTTAACGCCTATTTAAATACCGCATTTAGCCCAAGTCGACTACGCGCCGAATTGAGTAATATCAATTCTGATTTTTATTTTATCTTGAACGGTTCCGATTTGGTGGGGTATCTGAAACTTAACGAGAATGAGGCCCAAACCGATATTAAATCAAGCGAGGCTATTGAATTGGAACGCCTTTACATACGACATCTTTTTCAAGGTCTACAAATAGGCCATTGGACTTTGAACGAGATAAAAAAAATAGCCCTTCGTAGGCGGAAGAAATTTATATGGTTAGGGGTTTGGGAAAAGAACTTTAGGGCGATTGAATTTTATCGACGGCACGGGTTTTCAAAGTTTGGCGTACATCCATACTATGTTGGAAACGATAAGCAAACAGATTGGCTGATGCGCTTTAATGTTCGCGTTGATGATTGTGCTGATTGTACACATTAAACCTATACGTTGCTTAGAATTTCGATGGCAGCTTCTAGAGTTTCTTTCTTTTTCGCAAAGCAAAAGCGTAATACGCCATCGTTACGCTGCCCTGTATTAAAAGAAGAGATTGGAATACTGGCCAATTTATAATCGATAATCAAGCGTTTGGCCAAATCTTCATCACGCTCATCGGTTAGTTCGGAATAATCTAATAACTGAAAATAAGTGCCTTGGGAAGGGGTAAACCTAAACTTGGTTTGTTGAAGACCGGATAAAAAGAAATCCCTTTTCTTTTGGTAAAAACTATTGAGTTCCAAGTAGTGTCTCTCGTCTTCTAGATATTTGGCCATAGCCCGTTGTACAGGATGATCAACACAGAACACGGCAAACTGGTGGCTCTTTCTGAATTCGTGCATTAAGTCTGATGGAGCTGCACAGTAGCCCATTTTCCATCCGGTTACATGAAAGGTTTTACCAAAGGATGCACATACGAAACTGCGTTCTGCCAAAGCATCGAAGCGTGAAGCACTTTCATGCTCTTCTCCGTCAAAAACAATATGTTCATAGACTTCGTCGCTCACCACAATAATATCGGTCGGCCGTAAGATTTCCTGAAGCTGAAGCATCTCGTCTTTTGAGAAAATACGCCCACTTGGATTATGCGGGGTGTTGATAATCAGCATTCTGGTTTTTGTATTGATTTTACCTTTTAAGTCTTCCCAATCAATTTTATAATCCTTTTTGCTCAACTGCACATATACCGGAATTCCACCATTCAAAACAATGGCAGGTTCATAGCAGTCGTAAGCTGGTTTAATCACGATGACCTCGTCACCGGAATGCACGAACGCGGTGATTGCCGTAAATATCGCTTGAGTCGCTCCTACGGTTATTGTAACCTCCTCATCTGGGTGATAGACCCTGCCATGAAGCTTTTCGATTTTTTTGGCAATGATCTCCCGAAGACCATAGTAGCCCTGCATGGCAGCGTACTGGTTATGGCCTTGGTGCATAGCAAGGGTAACCAATTCCATCAGTTTTTTGTCGGCTTCAAAGTTGGGAAAGCCTTGTGAAAGATCTATAGCCCCATGTTTTCTGGCCAAGTTGCCGACCGTAGTGAAAATGGTCGTTTTTACATCAGGTAGTTTAGAAGGGCCGGTTAGTTTTTTGATAGGAGCCATAGTTGAAGCTGATTAGATATGAAAAATAGAAGTGTTGAAGATACAAAGACGTTTTTAAAACAAGTTATCGTAAATGATAATGCAATGCTGTAAGGCGTATAGTATTGAAGATATTTTATCAAACTTATTGAGCAAAAGGGTTTCAATATCTTATATTTATTGAATTAAAAATTATCCTATGTATTATAACCTGAAGACAGTCATCGTATTTTTTATTTCTACTATGGTATGGATCTCGAACTTTTCGCAAGCTGACATGGAATCATCGGGCTCTAAGATAAATGTGCTCATCATAGATGGTCAGAATAATCATGTTCAATGGCCTAAAATTTCCTATATGCTAAAGAAGGAAATGGAGAAAACGGGGTTATTTAACGTTGACGTGGAGCGTTCGGCCTATACGTGGAACGGAGAAGAGTTTTTAGAAAAGTATAACATCGAGGGGATACCAGAAACGGAAGCTTTGGAAAAGCCGAAGGAAGACCCAAATTATAGTCCTGATTTTAAAGCCTATGATGTAGTCATTTGCAATTTTGGATGGAATGCTGCCCCTTGGCCAGAAAAGACCAAAGAACACTTTGAGAAGTATATGGTCAACGGCGGGGGCCTGGTTGTTTTTCACGCAGCTGACAATTCCTTCCCAAAGTGGGAGGCTTATAATCAGATGATCGGCTTGGGGGGATGGGGAGATCGCACCGAAAAAGACGGTCCGTACGTATATTATAATGAAGCGGGAGAGGAGGTGCGTGATTCTGCCCCGGGTAGTGCCGGCTCGCACGGCCCGCAACATGAGTATCAAATACAGGTAAGAGAAACCGACCACCCTATTACGAAAGGGATGCCGAAAATATGGATGCATACCCAAGACGAGCTTTACGACCGTCTTCGAGGCCCTGCAAAACATATGAAGATATTGGCTACTGCCTATTCTGATTCGGAAAAAAAGGGTACGGGTAGGCACGAACCGGCGTTAATGGTAATAGATTATGGCAAAGGGCGTGTCTTTCACAACATTATGGGGCATGCGGATTATTCGATAGAATGTGTAGGTTTTCTGACCTCCATGCTTCGAGGTATCGAATGGGCCGCGACGGGCAAAGTGACTCAAGAAATCCCAAAAAATTTTCCAACGGCCCAAAAATCGAGCTCTTGGCAATTTGATGAGTAAATATGGAGCTTACGCTAAGTATTCCCGCCCTTCTTTTTCCTGCTATTTCTTTGACGATGCTAGCCTATAATGCCAGGTATCTGGCTATTGCGGCATTGATTCGCCAATTGCACCAAAAGTACTTGGAAACGGGTTCTCCAGCCATAGCATTACAGGTAAAACAGCTGAGAAAGCGACTTTCCATAATCAAAAATATGCAGGCGACCGCTATCTTCAGTTTTTTATTGGCTGTGATTACCATGTCGCTTATATATGTGAAATTATCCTTTTGGGCCAATTTGATATTTGGTGTCAGCTTGTTGGCCTTAATGGTTTCCCTTGTACTCTCACTTATAGAAGTACAACTTTCCACGCAGGCCCTTTCCGTACAATTAAAGGACATGGAGCGCTAAAACGCATTGTAAAGTCATCCATTGGTATTTGGTTGGCATACCATCTTTTATTTTCATGGCGGTCCGACCCATTGGTCGGTAATCGATGGAGCACCTATTGAGATTTCTTTAAAATAATCGACTCTTCTAGGAACAATACCGTCGACCGGTTCAGATTTGATTTTTTTTCATAATTAACCTTCCTTAGTAAACTGAACGGTCTGTTTCTTTTGCAATCTTTGCAGGGAGGTCATAGATTAGCTATAGCACCATTATACATCTATTGAATGCATAGTTTCCTTTATGTCCATGTTATATTAAGCTAATACCTTACATTTAATCAGGTTTGAGTTTTATAAAACGAACTAATGCCTTGGAACATCTCCAGGCACCGATTTATGTGGTGCCCGAAGCGATAGTGTGGTAATACAGGTATTGATGAAACTTATGATGGATTGGGCTAGGACAAGTGTAGGGATTATTTAATACTGCTGCGACCAAGAGTTGTGAGAAAACGGTTTCCAATTTTGATGAGTCAGAATTAGCGTTCGAACATTCGTATTTATTCCTGCTATTCTTCGATATGTACGTACGATTTTATGATTCTTTTAGGCTATTCCTTGAGCCAAGAGTGAGTCTAAAGTATAGGGTTTACAGCTGATTTACTAGTATGGGCAACAAAAGTAAGGGGACTGTTTAGGGATGTAGCTTAAAATCACTCTAAATACGGTATGAACTTTAGACAAAGTTTGTTAAAGCCAAGCCTATGCAGTAATTTTGTAAGCAGTCTTTAAACTAATCTACACTAATATAATGAGCGGATTGATAAAATCTTCGATAGCCCGAAAAGTGGTCATGGCCCTCTCGGGTCTTTTTTTGGTCCTTTTTTTAGCGCAGCATTTTACCATTAATGTTACCTCGGTAATAGCACCTGAGACTTTTAATGAGTGGTCGCATTTTATGGGCTATAATATACTTGTTCAGTATATTTTACAGCCTGTGCTCATTGCGGGAATCATAGTGCATTTTGTGATGGGTATTGTTTTGGAGCTACAAAACAGCAAGGCCAGGTCTATAAAATATAAAAAGTACAGTGGCAGTGCCAATGCCTCATGGATGTCACGGAATATGATTGTTACGGGATTGGTAGTACTTGCGTTTATAGGGCTTCATATGTACGATTTTTGGGTTCATGAAATGGCCTATAAATACATTGAAGCCAATCCAGAAGACCCTACTAGATACTATGAAGAGACGGTTATTAAATTTGAACCTTTCTGGCGAACTATCATATATATCATCGCATTTGTACTTTTGGCATTGCACTTATGGCATGGATTTGCATCTTCTTTTCAATCAATGGGAGTCAATAACAAATATACACCCGCCATTAAGACGTTTACCAAAATATTTTCGATAGTGATTCCCGCAGGCTTCATTTTTATCGCACTTTACCATCATTTTAACCCAATAACACATTAGATATGGGCATATTGGATTCTAAAGTTCCATCGGGGCCGTTGGCCGAAAAATGGACCAAGCATAAAAACGACATTAACCTCGTCAACCCAGCGAATAAACGGAATATTGACATCATTGTTGTCGGTACAGGCCTTGCTGGGGGCTCGGCATCTGCTACCTTGGCTGAATTGGGTTATAACGTAAAAACATTCTGTTACCAAGATTCTCCACGACGGGCCCATTCTATTGCCGCTCAAGGAGGTATCAATGCCGCCAAAAATTATCAGGGTGATGGAGATAGTCCCTATCGCCTTTTTTATGATACCATCAAGGGAGGGGATTACCGTTCACGAGAAGCTAATGTCTACCGCTTGGCTGAGGAATCTGCTAACATTATAGATCAATGTGTCGCCCAAGGCGTTCCTTTCGCCCGTGAATATGGGGGGCTGTTAGATAATCGTTCTTTTGGGGGGGTACTGGTTTCCCGAACTTTCTATGCCAAGGGACAGACTGGGCAACAGTTATTGTTGGGTGCCTATGCAGCGATGAACCGACAAATTAATCGTGGAAAAATACAATCGTTCAATCGTCATGAGATGATGGATCTCGTTTTGGTGGATGGTAAAGCAAGGGGTATTATCGCCCGTAATTTAACGACGGGTGAAATAGAACGTCATTCCGCTCATGCGGTGGTGCTAGCGACGGGGGGCTATGGTAATGTGTTCTTTTTGTCGACCAACGCTATGGGAAGTAACGTAATGGCAGCCTGGCGTGCCCATCGTAGGGGCGCCTTTTTTGCGAATCCATGCTTTACACAGATTCATCCTACCTGTATTCCGGTTTCGGGAGACCATCAGTCTAAATTGACATTGATGTCCGAATCATTGCGAAATGACGGTCGTATATGGGTGCCAAAGCATTTAGACGATGCCAAAGCGATTCGTGAGGGAAAGTTGAAGCCTACCCAGCTTAAAGAAGAAGATCGGGATTATTACTTGGAACGGAGATACCCGGCCTTTGGAAACCTGGTGCCAAGGGATGTGGCCTCAAGAGCGGCAAAAGAGCGTTGTGATGCAGGTTTTGGGGTCAACAAAACGGGAGAAGCGGTGTATTTAGATTTTGCCGCCGCTATTCAACGTTACGGAAAAGAAGAAGCATTAAAACACGGTATAAAGGACGCTTCGGAAAATGAGATTACCAGTCTTGGCAAAAAAGTGATCGAGGCAAAGTACGGTAACCTTTTTCAGATGTACGAAAAAATTGTTGATGAGAATCCTTACGAAACCCCAATGATGATTTACCCTGCGGTACATTACACAATGGGCGGTCTTTGGGTCGACTATAACTTACAGACGACCATCGAAGGTTGTTATTGCGCCGGAGAGGCAAATTTCAGCGATCACGGGGCTAATCGTTTGGGAGCCTCCGCATTGATGCAAGGTTTGGCAGATGGTTATTTTGTTTTGCCCTACACCATAGGGGATTATCTTTCCAAGGATATTCGAACAGGTAAGATTCCGACCGAATTGCCAGAGTTCGACGCCGCTGAAACCGCGGTTAAGGAGCGCTTACAAAAACTAATGTCCGGCAATGGCCAACATTCTGTAGATTATTACCATAAAAAATTGGGTAAAATCATGTGGGATAAATGTGGGATGGCCCGAAACGCGGAAGGATTGAAGGAAGCAATCGAAGATATAGCAGCCCTTAGAGCAGATTTCTGGGAGAACGTTAAAATCCCAGGCAGAGCGGATGCTATGAATGCAGAATTGGAAAAGGCTGGAAGGGTGGCCGATTTCTTGGAATTAGGGGAGCTTTTTGCCAAAGATGCACTTGACAGGAACGAATCCTGTGGAGGGCATTTTAGGGAAGAATATCAAACCCCCGAAGGGGAAGCCCTGCGAGACGATGAAAACTATAAATATGTTGCCGCTTGGGAGTTTAAAGGAGCTCCAAAAGATGCTGTATTGCATAAAGAAGAACTGACTTATGAGAATATTGAACTTAAAACAAGAAGTTATAAATAGTTCAAATAGGTACTCTCAATGGAAATGAATACTGGCAACGGACAAAGAAAAATTAAGTAGCTATGAAATTAACATTAAAAATATGGCGTCAAAAAGATGCTAGTTCCAAAGGAAAAATGGTCGACTATTCCATTAATGGGATTGAGGGTGACATGTCGTTTTTGGAAATGTTGGATGTACTTAACGAAGAACTCATTAATAAAGGAGAGGAACCCGTAGAATTCGATCACGATTGTCGCGAAGGTATTTGCGGAACGTGTTCCCTACAAATCAATGGCGAGCCCCATGGTCCAGATCGACTGGTTACCACATGCCAGCTGCACATGCGTAAGTTTAACGATGGCGATACCATTGTTATCGAACCTTTTCGCGCTACGGCCTTCCCGGTAATTAAGGATTTGGTCGTTGATCGCAGTGCATTTGATCGAATACAACAGGCGGGCGGATTTATTTCTGTAAATACTTCAGGAAATACCGTTGATGCAAATGCGATTCCTATTGAGAAGCATGCAGCCGATGAAGCGATGGACGCGGCTACCTGTATCGGTTGCGGGGCCTGTGTCGCAGCTTGTAAAAATGCAAGTGCCATGCTTTTTACTTCCGCAAAAGTGTCACAATTCGCTCTATTACCTCAAGGTAGGGTTGAGGCTACCGAACGCGTGCAGAACATGGTACGACAAATGGATCTCGAAGGTTTTGGAAATTGCACCAATACGGGCGCCTGTGAAGTAGAATGCCCGAAGGGAATTTCACTAGAGAACATCGCCCGTATGAATCGTGAATATCTTAGCGCAACGGTAGAAGGCTAAGTAAGGCTACCTATATTATAACTAATAATCCCAAAATCATGAAACACGATTTTGGGATTTTTCTTTACATTAGGTTAACAGCTTTTGTAAAGACTTCTTGCTATTTTTAAAAATGTCGAAGAAGTATTCGAAAGAACGTATCAAAGTACCTCGCTTTAACGAAGCCTCGGGGTTTTATACCACCCCTGAACGTTCTAAAATAATGAGCAAGATTCGTGGTAAGAACACCAAACCCGAACTCACCTTTCGCAAGGCCCTTTATGCGGCTGGCTACCGATATCGAATAGACTACAAGAAATTAGTAGGTAAACCCGATATTGCTCTAAATAAATACAAAACGGTCATCTTTATAGACGGGGAGTACTGGCATGGACATAATTGGAAGGAACGCAAGCCCAAGGTCAAGACCAATCGAGAGTTTTGGATCGCCAAAATTGAACGGAATATGCAACGCGATACAGAGGTGAACTCGGCATTGGAGGGTTTAGGTTATACGGTATTTAGATTTTGGGAGTCTGAAATTAAAAGGGAACTCGATCGATGTCTTTCAGAGGTTGTAAGCCATTTGGAAATTGTTAAAAAGGGTGAAGAAACCTAGAGATAGACTGGGTTAAGAAACCTTTAACCTTTAGCTGCTATTGTTTAATAAGGCCTTAACGGAGTTTTCGGGATAATTTGCTTATACTATATATGAAATAAGTTATTAATCATTAAAACAAACACACACATGAAGAAGATAGCAATTTTAGCTACAAATGGATTTGAAGAGAGTGAATTAAAATCACCAAAAGAGGCTATGGAAAAAGAAGGCTTCAAGGTTGATATCGTAAGCCCGGAACTGGGTGAAATAAAAGGTTGGTCCGATGGAAATTGGTCGAACAGCTATAAAGTAGATAGAAAATTAGCTGAAGTAAAAGCTTCAGAATATAATGCACTGATGCTTCCGGGTGGTGTAATCAATCCGGATAAATTGAGAAGAAATGAAGACGCCCTAATTTTTGTACGCGATTTCTTCAAACAAGAAAAGCCCGTGGCGGCAATATGCCATGCACCCCAACTCCTAATTAGTGCCGACGTCGTTAAAGGAAGAAAACTGACATCGTTCAGTTCTATTAAAGACGACCTAATCAATGCGGGAGCCACATGGGTAGATCAAGAAGTTGTGGTTGACCAAGGATTTGTAACTAGTAGAAATCCAAATGACCTACCGGCCTTTAACTCTAAATTGATTGAAGAGATTAAGGAAGGTAAACATGAAGCACAGCACGCATAGAGTACAGATAGCTGACTGATAAATTAATCCCGACATAAAGTCGGGATTTTTTTATATACAACATCGACAAACCAGTAGAGAAAGAAAAAATACTGCTTTTTAACGATAAAAATGACCTCTTATATTTTTCACAACAAAGAGGGCAAGGTTCACAACAAAAATTTAAATGATACTGAAAACAAGCGTAGTTTTACCCTGTTATTAAGTGATAGTTTAGACCCCAAATCGAATTACAACTTAACCAAATGTGAGCGAGGTTTTCCCCAAAAATCCGAGCTTGACCTTCATAAGTTAGACTGAAATTTTCAGAACCAAATTTTACAATTGACCTACTTGTTTACAAAAAAGCCCCTATCAAAGGGGCCTTTTTGTGTTCGTTCATTAAAAGCTATTCAATTTTGAATTCTGCCATTTTACTTGAACCTTGACCTTTTAGCTCGATGGTATAGGTGCCTTTGGGCAAGTACGTTTTTCCATCCTTGGCTTTCTTTAATTTCACCTTGTTCTTTTTAAGAAATGAGGCTTTACCGGCTTTCGAAAAGGCAAGATCATAGGAAATAACATTGAGGCCTTTATCCGCATCAACCTCGGTTGCACTTACTACAATACCCTCAAGGGTTTGAATCTTGGCCGTATAACGCCCCGCTTTTTTACAATAAAAGGTCAGGTCTAGACCTGGGGTATCGGGTTTGGCCCAAGGGCTTTTGGGGTTGCCCCAATCATCAGAATATTTAATATTTCGTACATCAAAAAGATGCAGGTCGAGGTTCAAAATTTCTGGGGTGATTTCTTGAAGAAGGGCAATGTCCGCTCTATAAATACTACGTCCATGGGTAGCGACAAGGAGATGCTTGGCTCTGGGTTGAATAATCAAGTCATGCACCGCAACGCGAGGAAGGCCGTTTTGAAATGCTTCCCAATGGTTGCCTTGATCGAAGGTAACATAAAGGCCATTATCGGTACCGGCGAACAGTAGATTTTCGTTTTCAGTATCCTCTAGAATTGTATTTACAGGGGCGTTGGGTATATTTGCCCCAATATTCTTCCAAGTTCGGCCATAATCGTTACTTTTATAAATATAGGGTGTAAAATCGTCCCAACGATATCCATTCAGCACTGCATATACCCGTTCTTTTTTATGACGAGAGGCTACCACGCGACTTACCCACATATCATTCGGCAAGGCCTCTGAAATTTTAAGCCAGTTCCCACCACCATCTTGGGTGACATGAATGAGTCCATCATCACTTCCGGTATAGAGCAGGCCGAACTTGAAAGGAGATTCTGAAAGGGTTGTTAAGGTACCATAGGAAACATTTCCCTTTTTACCTCCTTGTGTCAAGTCTTCGGAAATGGTTTCCCATTGATCTCCTTGGTTCATAGACCGATGTAATCTATGGCTGCCTATATACACAATATCTTGGTTATGGGGAGATAGTACAATAGGTGTCTGCCAATTAAACCTGAAAGGGAGGTCACCAAGATCATGTTTGGGTTGAATATATTTTCGCTTTTTTTCTTCTTTATTGATACGGTAGTAATTTCCGAACTGATACCCTGTATAGACGATATTGTGATTTCGGCTGTCGATTTGTACCTGCATTCCATCACCTCCCAAAAGCGATTTCCAAGGGTAGTCTCCGGTTTGATGCCAACGGTTGTCTTCTTTGGCATCATGAGGCCCTTCCCAAACCCCATTGTCCTGTAGCCCTCCATACACATGATAGGGACCTTGGTTGTCGACATTGATTGTGTAAAACTGACCTACCGATGGAGAATTGTTTTTGATCCAAGAAGCGCCATCATCATAAGAAATATTAATGCCCCCGTCATTACCATTTATAAGGTGACCCGGTCTTTTGGGATTGACCCATAATGCATGATGGTCGGCATGAACATTGTCACCATCGATTGATACAAAGTTCTGGCCACCATTATCCGAGGCAATAAGAGGCACACCCCCAAGGTAAATTTTATCGGAATTGTTAGGGTCTACCCATATTTTACCAAAGTAATAGCCGTAGCTATAAAAAAAGTCATCAATATACTCGGTGTTTTGCTTATGCCACGACATGCCCCCATCGTCACTACGATAGACTTCTGGGCCTATTACCGGCGTTTCGAAAAGCATCGCATTGGCACTTTTAAGATAATGGGCTACATCAGCCGGTTTTATAGTATGACTGCGTACCATTTGTTTTACGTTTTCGGCCCTGTATTTTTCTTGGAAGCCATTGGTTTTAAGAAAACTGTTTAGTTTTTTATCGTCCAACGCCAAAAACTCTTCTCTCGACATCGATTTGAAGTCATCGGTGTTCAGTTCTCTGGAGAGCCCTTTTCCCTCTTCCGATGCTTCTCGCCTATCTTGATTGTCTAGGAGGGCATATACGGTATTTTCATTGACAACCGCTAGGCCGATTCGACCGACTCCTACCCCAGTAGGAAATCCACTCCCTTCGACAGAGACTTTTGTCCAAGAGTCTCCACCATCGATACTTTTATATATACCGGAGCTACTACCATTGCCTAAAAAGTCCCAAGCTTTACGGTCTTTTTCCCAGGCCGCGGCGTAAACAATTTCAAAATTATTGGGGACGTTGGCCATGTCAATAATACCCGTTTGATCGTTAATGAATAGGGTTTTTCGCCAAGTAGTTCCTCCATCGCTGGATTTGTATACTCCCCGCTCCTTATTATTAGAATATAGGTGCCCGGTAGCCCCGACCAATATCTCGTTCGAATTTTCGGGGTTAAGAAGCATTTGGCCAATATGGTGTGTATCGGTTAACCCCATATGTTGCCATGTTTTACCTTTGTCGTCTGATCTTAAAACTCCTATGCCGGCATAGGAAGAGCGAGATGCATTGCTCTCTCCTGTGCCGACCCAAATGGTTCCAGTCGTCCAATCAACGGCGATATCACCTATATTTTGTGTGGGTGAATTGTCTAATACAGGTGTAAATGAGGTGCCATTGTTATCAGTATACCATAACCCACCAGAGGCATAGCCGACATAAAATTCTATAGGATTATCGGCATTGACATCGATATCGACCACCCTACCGCTCATAATGGAAGGCCCGATGTTTTTTAGACGCATGTGTTTGACCAAAGAGTTGGCTTCCATCTGTTTCAAGTTGCCAAAGGTGCTTTCTATGACTTGTGAAGATGTCGGTTTAAGTTGGGCAATAATCGTGTATGTAGAGAGGAGCGTTGCAAAAAGTACAAATTGGTTCAACATTGAGATACGCATGCCTTTGTATTGGGAGGGGTAGCTAAACCCTGCTGAAAATAATACTATAACTTGTATTTTAGAAAACAAATTCTATTAAAGTTGCGCAATAACTTAAAATTTTGTTAATTCACGGTCAATTAACCAACTTTTAATTTAGGCTCGAAAGGTTTTAGACCTTTCGGGCTTTTTTTTGTTTTAGAGTTCGTTATTTTTGGTAAAATGCAACATGAAGATTACTATATGTCGAAAAATTGGTTTGATTTAAATTTTTCAGCGAAAAATCATCAATGATATACGCTGTTGATTATATGGAATAAAAAAGGATAGCACATAACGAGTAAAAAATAATATTGAAACGTATGAAATACGAGCAAATTCCAAATAACCTTTTCAAGAAGAATCGCAATAAATTCATGGCTGCTATGCTACCCAAAAGCATTGCGGTTTTTAATTCAAACGATATTTATCCAATTGGCGCCGACAGCGTTTTGCCATTTGAGCAGCATCGAGATATATTTTATTTAACCGGTGCCGATCAAGAAGAAACGATGTTATTGCTTTTTCCGGAAGCTATGGATGCGAATCACCGAGAAATACTATTTGTTCGTGAGACGAATGCACATATTGCCGTCTGGGAAGGGGAGAAATTGACCAAGGAGAGAGCAACCGATATATCGGGTATTGAAACGGTCTACTGGCTCAAGGAATTCGACTCGGTTTTTTTCGACTTGATGACCGAGGCAGAAACGATTTACTTCAATACCAACGAACACTATCGCCAAGCCGTTGAAACCCAAACCCGTGAAGACCGATTTATATTAGATTGCAAGCAAAAATACCCGGCACACCGAGTAGCAAAGAGCAATCCTATTTTACAGAAATTAAGGGGGGTGAAAGAACCCGAGGAAATCAGTTTATTACAAAAGGCCTGCGATATTACCGAAGTGGGGTTTCGACGAGTACTCGAGTTTTTGAAACCCGGTGCCTGGGAATTTGAAATTGAGGCGGAACTATTACATCAATTCGTACGCAATAGGTCTAAAGGGTTCGCCTATCCGCCTATTATTGCCTCTGGCAACAATGCTAATGTGTTACATTATCTTGAGAACAATCAACGGTGCAAAGATGGTGATTTGATCCTTATTGACGCTGCGGCTGAATATGCGAACTTTTCTAGTGACTTAACGCGAACTATTCCCGTAAATGGTAAGTTTACGGAGCGACAGAAATCGGTATACGAAGCGGTTTTACGAGTAAAAAAAGAAGCTACTAAAATGTTGGTTCCCGGCACAATTTGGGCCGAGTACCACAAAGAATGTGGAAAGTTGATGACTTCTGAGCTTTTGGGACTCGGACTCTTGGACAAGGCCGATGTACAAAACGAAAATAAAGATTGGCCTGCCTATAAGAAGTATTTTATGCATGGCACTAGCCATCATATCGGCTTGAATACACACGATTATGGAGAACTGAAGACACCTATGGAACCTAATATGGTCTTTACGGTCGAACCGGGTATTTATATACCTGATGAAAAAATGGGTGTTCGTTTAGAAGATGACGTTGTCATTCAAGAAACTGGCGATCCATTTAATTTAATGCGCAATATTCCAATTGAGGTCGAAGAGATTGAGGAGTTGATGAATGCTTCATGACCAGAACAGGCTCCATCTAGTACATTAAAAACTTTTCGAGCATTCACTTTGTTCCAGATGGAGATCGCAGAAGGGAGAATGATGGCTCATTTTGATACGCCTTTATGATATGGTAATCAAGAAACTCAAGCTGTATACCCCGAGAATAAGGGAGCAGACCCGTTTTTATTCCGAAGTTCTAGGATTGGGCATTCAAAAAACGAGTGTTTCGGAATTTACCTTCAAAATAGGCGATTCTTTGATGACCATGATAGAAAAAAGGGAAGCCAAGCCTTATCATTTTGCAATTAATATACCGGCCAATAAAGCAGAGGAGGCCCTGAATTGGATTAAATCCAGAGTGGCGGTCTTAAAGGACGGCCACAACGAAATTCAAAAGTTCGAAGCTTGGAATGCCAAGTCCATTTACTTTTATGACAAAGACAAAAATATCGTGGAACTGATTGCGCGAAAAAATTTGAACAATGATAAAGAACAAGAATTTGAATCTTGTCAATTTCTTGAATTGTCAGAAATAGGATTGGTGACCAATCATATCGAACAACAATTTGATGTACTAAATAAGACGGCAAAAATGACCATATTCGATGGAACATTTGAACGATTTTGTGCCATTGGAGATGAAAAAGGACTCTTTATATGCATCGATCCGAGCAAAAAAGATTGGTATCCGAATGGAGACAAACCCTTTTCATCCGATTTTGAAATAGAATTTATGGAGAGGGACATTCCTTATAAAGCACCATTTAAGAAAGGAATATTGACCTTTCTATAGTTGTATTTAGGTGAAGGGACTTTCCTTGAATTTCAACCAGATGTTAATAATCAGAAAAACCAGAGCGCCCGGCACTACCCACCCCATACTAAATTGACTAAGTGGAATATAGCCATATAATTCATCAACAAAGCTGTTCAGTCCCATACTTCCCAAGAAATCAGGGACACTAAAGATAACTGTAGAAACCGTGACGGCTTTAAACACAAGAGGAGGGGCCAATTTTCGAGGTAAGACATTTAAAATAATCAGTACAATAGTAATAGGGTAAATAATCATAAGGGCAGGGAGTGCCACTATTATGATATAGGCCACATCGAACTGCCCCATGACAATACCCAGAATACAACCGACAACTGCAGTAAGAATATATGCTTTTCTTGAATCTTTACAACGGGACCTAACAAAATCAGCCGTTCCCGTAACGATACCCACGGCCGTCGTAAAGCAAGCAAGACCGACCAATAGGCTTAAAAAAAGATGGGCGTTATTTCCCAAGGTCTTTATGCTTATCCCCGTCAAGAGATTTGTACGTGTAATTTCGGGATCGAAATAGGGGACCATGGTAGCCCCGGAAAAAATAAGGCCTGAGTAAATAAGAAAAAGGGAAAGCCCGGCCAGGCCTCCAGCTCGTCTAATGAGCAACTTTTTTTCGGTATAGCCAGCTTGGCTCTTCTTCTGATTGATCGAAACAATGATAACAGCTCCTACCACTACCGCACCGATGGCGTCAAAGGTTTGGTAGCCTTCAAGAATTCCTGTTGTAAATGGATTGGAAAAAGTGGTTGCGCCAAGATCGGCATCCACGGAAAACAAGACAACACCCATTATGATAGCCAGAATAAGAATTATGGCGGGGGTCAAAATTTTGCCTAGGATATCTAAAAGCTTGGATCTATTTAAAACAAATATAAATACCAAAGAAAAGTAAACCATACTGGTTAAAAACGAAGGAGTATCAAAAAAAGGGGCGATAGCCATCTCATGGGTGACCGATGCGGTTCGAGGTGAGGGCAGACCTATGGAAATGGCATACACAATACAACAATAGACTAAACTAAATACCGGGGAGACTTTTTTCCCAAAATCATAAATAGTACCCTGCTGTTGTGCATGGGCAAGAATACCCAGTAAGGGTATGACTACCGCCGAAAGACAAAACCCTAACGCCACCACCCACCAAAGATCACCTGCCTTAAAGCCCAACTGTGGTGGTAGAATCAGGTTACCTGCGCCGAAAAACAACGAGAATAGGGCAAAAGCAGTTACCAAGGTTTCTTTGATGTTCTTCAAAAATGTATTCTTTTATCAATAGCTCACGGACTAAGATACCCAAAATCGTAGCATGGCAAGTCCTCTGAGCAACTTTGAAAGCATACCGTTGGTCGAAAAAAATGCAGTTCATCGAAAAAAGACCTCGATAAGTGCTTTATGCTCAATAAAAGATATCTAAGTGCGTTCGTATAATGAAAGTGTTCAAAAACACAATTTAAACCAATCCAAATTTTCAATTATTGCAGTAAGCGGTTTCCCAAAACCGACCAAAGCGTTTTAAACCTACAACCATGAAAAGATTTTTTTGCAGCCTGTTTGGCCATCACTATGCCGTGTCGAAAAAAGTTACCCTCCACATCAAGGAATATAAATGTATACACTGCGGAAAAGAAGTGACTACAGACGTTAGTGGAAACCTCTCGATTTTGACACCGGAGCTGCAAGACATCAACAAAACATTAGAAAATATTTATCAAAGAAGACATCGGGCAGCAGAGCATGCCGCCTAATTATGCTTTGGCACCTGAATCCTAGTCCATACTCTTTGAATTAGGATTTTAACTTATTCCCGAAAATTAAGTAGCAACCTCGTTCTCCACTGTCGTTTGCCCCACAACAGTAAAGTTAGGTCTGCTCTTTTTTTCGGGAATTTTTATATTTTTAGGTATTTCCAATTCAAACCACTCGACTTTGTTCAAAGATATTTTGCAAGTTGTCAAAGACAAGTTTTTAATTTTATGGGTTCATGTGCCAATTCACTTATTCCCATTTTCTCAACTATCATAGAAACGAATTTTTTAGTAACCGCCACTTACTCACAATGCTAATACGAAGGTTGAAAATGATGGCTTGAAAAGAAAAAAGGGTAAAAAAGTCTCCCCAACACCCCTAGGTTCCCCATTCTGGAATAATGGTTCGGATTATGAATTTCTAATGTGTTGATCTTAATAAGGGCTTACATTAGAACAGTTATTTACCGGTAGACAAAGAGGCTTTTTCAATAGTTTTCAAAATCTTATGGCATATAGTATCCATGAGTATATCAGGAAGGTCATGTCCCATATTTTCTAACCAGAGGGTGTCTGAGGTTGCAATTAGTGAAGCCATTTTTTTTCCATGTTCAATAGGTATTACTGGATCTTTCTCTCCATGAATAATGAGTACCGGTATATTGAGTCTCGCAAGACCATCGTAACGAGACCCTGATGCTTCAATGGCCTTTTGGTGCTTCTTGCCAGCTATAAAATGATAACCATCTCGTTTTTCAAGATTGTATAATGCCGATTGTGCTAGGGGCTTGGCTTCGATTTTCCCTGTGGCATCACCCATCAATATTTTTTTGTGGACGAACTGTAATTTTATTTTCCCCTTTTTGCCCCCGAGCATTCCATGCTTTATTACCGCCGAAATCATTTTGGGCAATATATCTTGATTCATAGGGGGTAACATCGTATCAAAAATATTTCCTGAGGACATTATTGAGGTTAAACTTTCAAATCGATCAGGGTACTTCATTACGGCTTTTTGTGCAATCATTCCTCCCATGGATACGCCCACTACATGGGCCCTTTGAATATGTAAGGTATCGAGAATGGCAATGGGATCTTTTGACATATCGCCCAATGTGTAAGGGGTTTTGTCTTTTGCCCCGTCTTTTTGCGTTGTAAGTCCCGTTCCACGATGGTCATATCGTATGACCCGATAACCGGCATCTCGAAATTTGGATAAAAAATCAGGAGGCCAACTCAGGGCGTCGTTTGCAGCTCCCATGATGAGGATAATGGTCCCTTTTGGATTGCTATCCGGTAGTATACTTTCGTACCAGACATTCCAGTTTTCAGAAGAGGCCAAACCGGTCTTTCCGGTCACCATATCTGGAATGGGCTCTTTGATAACGCTCTTTATGGCCTCTTCTGTTTGATTCGAAAGCTTCGGAACCGAAGCACAGGTATAAACCGAAATCCCAATTAGAATTGGCATAACGAACGATAAGACCCTTCTTGGCATAGGCATCGGAATAACGGTACTAATTGGATGTATTGAGTGAATTCCATCCTTGGGCGGTCAATGGAATTTTAGCATTACTTCGAGACACTAAATGTGTCCCTTCACGCTTATCGGTCATGTGTCCAATAATGGTTAAATTGGGGTTCCCCTTTATTTTATCAAAGTCTTTTTGATCGATCGTAAACAATAGCTCATAGTCTTCACCCCCGCTTAATGCGATTAGGGTGCTATCTAAGTTAAACTCTTCGCAAGCCGCTATTACGGTAGGGTCTAGAGGAATCTTATTTTCATGTAGGTCACAACCGACCTCGCTATTTTTACATAAATGCAAAATCTCGGAAGAAAGTCCGTCACTAATATCGATCATTGATGTAGGCACCACTTTCAGTTTTTCCAAAAGTTCTACTATATCTTTTCGGGCTTCGGGTTTCAATTGCCGCTCCACAATATAGGAATAGGGCGAGAGATCGGGCTGGTTGTTTGGGTTGACCTTAAAAACCTCTTTTTCACGCTCTAGAACTTGGAGTCCCATGTAGGCCCCGCCTATATCCCCACTAATCACTAAAAGGTCGTTCTTTTGGGCTCCTTTACGATAGGTTATTTGTTTATCTCTAACTTCACCGATGGCCGTTATACTAATCAATAGTCCTGTATTCGAAGACGTAGTATCCCCTCCAATAAGGTCTACCTTATAAAGCTTTGTGGCCAATTGTATACCTGCATATAGTTCTTCAAGGGCCTCTAGGGGAAATCGGTTCGACACTGCAATGGAAACAGTGATTTGAGTGGCTGAGGCATTCATGGCATAGATGTCGGATAAATTTACCATTACTGCCTTATAGCCCAAATGTTTAAGAGGCATATAGCTCAGGTCGAAATGTACCCCTTCGACTAGAAGGTCAGTGGTAACAACTGTATTTTTGTCGGTAAAGGAGAGTACGGCAGCGTCATCACCGATACCTTTTATAGTCGACTGGTGCACGAGCGCGAAATTTTTGGTCAAATGATCGATAAGGCCGAATTCGCCCAACGCTTCCAGTGAAGTACGTTCTTGATTTTTATCTTCTAACATATGGCAAAAGTAAAGGTATTTTTTTCAAAGTAATCTAGTGTCTACGTATTTTGCGTATGTTTTATAAAGGCAGGTGATAGTTGTTTAGGTATGATTATTGAGGTAATTTGCAAGACTTAAGTAAAATCAAATAGGCGCTTAATGAAACGAAAACTATGGGCGGTACCATGAATAAAATAGGTTTTTTTATCAGCTTTTCTTTGTTGTTGTTCGCTTGCTCTTCTGATGATACGGCAGCGATACAAGACGAAGATCCGAACGATGATAACAACCCCCAGGGTATTGCCCCCTGTGAAAATGGTATGGCTGGGATATATCCTTGTAATGGATACGACCTTTTAGGCCATATTTCATTATCGGATTTTGATGCTGATGCCGGCAACGATAGTTGGGGATGGAAGGACACTTCAACGGGTAAGGAATATGCCTTGATAGGTCTCGATAATGGTACCGCCTTCGTTGATATTACGGACACCGAAAACTTGATTTATCTTGGAAAGTTGCCGACGGCAACGGTTAATAGCGATTGGCGAGACATCAAGGTCTACAACGACCACGCATTTATTGTGTCTGAGGCAGAAGAACACGGTATGCAGGTTTTTGATTTGACCAAATTGCGAAATGTTCAAACCCCCCCTGAAAAATTCGAATCTGATGCCCGCTACACCGGTTTTGGAAACGCCCATAATATTGTAATCAATGCGGAAAGTGGGTTTGCTTATGTCGTAGGCACGGCCAGGGATGATGCGTTTAATGGAGGAGTTCATTTTGTAAATATCCAAGACCCTAAAAACCCCATCGGGGCCGGGGGTTATGGAGAAAAAGGATATTCCCACGATGCACAGGTAATAACCTATAGAGGCCCAGATCCGTCTTATAACGGCAAGGAGATTTATGTTGGCGCCAATGAAAGTCAAATTGTAGTTGTTGATGTTACCGATAAAAGTAATCCGGTAGAGATAGCCACAGTGCTATATCCAAACATTGAATACACGCACCAAGGATGGTTTACCGAAGACCATCGGTTCTTCTTGTTAGGAGATGAGCTCGACGAGGTGAGACAAGGTTTTAAGTCACGTACATTGGTTTTTGATTTTTCCGATTTGGATAGCCCAACATTGCACGACACTTACTTAGGCCCTACTAGTGCCATTGATCACAACGGCTATGTTCAGGGGAATGACTTTTTTCTAGCAAATTATACCGCAGGGGTAAGGATATTGGATCTGTCAAAAATTGAAGAAAAACAAATCGTAGAAGCAGGTTTTTTCGATACGTTTCCGATCAGCGATGATGTCAGGTTTGATGGAGTTTGGAGTGTGTACCCTTATTTTACAAGCGGTAAGGTCGTAGTAAGCGATATAAGCGCTGGACTTTTTGTCATAAAAAAGTCGAATTGAAACAATATATACATAAGCTTTCAAAATGAAAGAAGTTGTTTGTTTACTGGCCATTATGCTGCTATTGTCTTGTTCAAATGACAAGGAGTTGGCAGGGCTCAATGACGAGGTCTCCGACGATTTTTCGGGGGAAGTGGCATGGGTGAGAAATTATGGGGGTTCTGGCGAAGATACGGCACATTCCGTAATACATACCAACGATGGTGGCTTTGCTATTTTGGGGTACTCCAACAGCGTTGATGGACACTTGTCACATAAGACCGATGAAGTTAATGATTACTGGTTATTAAAGTTGGATGGCGGGGGTATGGTACAATGGAGTAAGACCTATGGTGGAAGTAAGGATGATAGAGGTCAAAGTTTGGTTCAGACTGCCGATGGAGGTTTTGCTTTAACGGGTTATGCCATGAGTAGCGACGGAGATGGCAGCAATAATGAGGGCTTTCATGATAATTGGGTCTTGAAACTCGATGCCCAAGGCACCATCGAATGGGAAAAGAGCTTTGGCTTTTCGGGTCACGATCACTCCTATGATATTTTGCAAACCGATGATGATGGTTTCTTTTTTGTTGGATTTTTGGATATAACATCGGCTCGAGCGGATGGAAATACCGAAAAAACGAATGGGTTGACCGCACATGGGGTCGGTGAGTTTTGGGGTACGAAAATTGACGCAGAGGGTAACCTTCAATGGCGTGGGTATTACGGGGGAACCAATAATGACAGGGCACATGCCGTAGTGCAATCGGATGATGGGGGCTTTGTACTGGCGGGGTTTTCGGAAAGTGACGATTTCGATGTTAGCGATACTCAGGGAAGCTATGATTTTTGGGTGGTCAAAGTCGATAGCAAAGGAAATTTGGTATGGGAACGTTCCTTCGGGGGAACCGGAATAGAAATTGCCCAAGATATAGTCAAGAGCGCCGATGGAGGTTATGTCATTGCAGGGAATACCTTTAGTAACGATAGTGATGTTTCTATGAATAAGGGCGCTTCCGACGTGTGGTTGATTAAGATAGACGATCAAGGTCATTTGATTTGGGAAAAAACCTTTGGAGGCACGGAATTTGAGGATGCCCAGGGCGTAGCCCTCAGCAATGACGGTGGATATATAGTTGTGGGAAATTCAAAGAGCAACGATATTGATCTGGCGTCCAATGTTGGGGAAAATGACATCTGGATAATAAAGACTGATGCTCAGGGAACTATGATGTGGCAAAAATCCTTCGGAGGTACTGGAATCGATTTTGGTTTTGATGTGGTAGAAACCCCGCAAGGACATATATTTTGTGTGGGTGAGACCTCCAGTCCTGATTTTCCGGATATTGACTTCAAGGGCAAGTCAGACGTGGTGGTTATTAAAATAAAATAACCCTTATCCTATCTTCTTTTTTACAGACGCACGTTAGACTTTTATCTATAGAATTAACCTATTTCGACATTCGTTATAATAATGTTATGATCTGTGGTTAAACCCTACTAAAACCGTATATTTGTAACCTATTTAGAATGATATTAAACAATGATACAAGTTTCTGACACAGCTAAAAAAAGGGTCGTCCTCCTCATGACCGAAGAGGGTTATGATGCTAGCAAAGACTTTATACGAGTGGGTGTAAAGAGTGGCGGATGCAGTGGATTGTCTTACGAGCTTAAATTTGACGATAAAGTAGGAGAGACTGATAAGGTTTTTGAAGATAATGACGTGCGCATCATCGTAGATAAAAAGAGTTTTTTATACCTGGTCGGCACGACCTTGGAATATTCGGGTGGTCTAAACGGAAAGGGTTTTGTCTTTAATAATCCCAATGCACAGCGAACCTGCGGTTGTGGAGAAAGCTTCTCATTATAAACCTGGCATTTGAAGGCACCCGTCTTTAAATATATTAACTAAGATTTATGGCATATACTGAAGAAGAACTAAAAAAGGAGCTCGAGACCAAAGAGTATGAGTACGGCTTCTATACCGATATTGAATCCGACACATTTCCTAAAGGCTTGAACGAAGAAATCGTAATCGCGATATCCAAAAAGAAGAATGAGCCTGAATGGATGACACTTTGGAGGTTGGAGGCTTTTAAATATTGGAAGGAAATGGAAGAACCCGAATGGGCTAACGTTACCTATAAAAAGCCGGATTTTCAGAACATTTCATACTATTCTGCACCGAACAGCAAGCCAAAGTACGACAGCTTGGATGAGGTCGACCCAGAGCTGCTCGAAACGTTTAAAAAACTGGGAATTTCAGTAGACGAGCAAAAAAAATTGGCTGGTGTGGCGGTCGACATTGTAATGGATTCGGTTTCCGTCACTACTACTTTCAAAAAGACCTTGGCAGAAAAAGGTATTATATTTTGTTCGATTTCGGAGGCCATTCAAGAACATCCTGAGCTGGTAAAAAAGTATATCGGCTCCGTGGTACCCAAAAGGGATAATTTTTACGCAGCACTTAATTCGGCCGTGTTTTCAGATGGCTCTTTCTGTTATATACCAAAAGGCGTACGCTGCCCTATGGAACTTTCTACTTATTTTAGGATTAACCAGGCCGGAACAGGGCAGTTTGAAAGAACACTGGTCATTGCTGAAGAGGGCAGTTATGTGAGTTATCTAGAGGGTTGTACCGCTCCCTCTCGTGATGAGAACCAACTACATGCCGCAGTTGTTGAATTAATAGCCTTAGATGACGCCGAAATAAAATACTCAACGGTACAAAATTGGTTTCCAGGGGGTAAGGATGGTAAAGGGGGAGTCTTTAATTTTGTAACTAAGCGGGGAATTTGTGAAAAAAATGCGAAGATATCGTGGACGCAAGTAGAAACCGGTTCTGCGGTAACTTGGAAATACCCCTCTTGCATATTGAAAGGCGATAATTCCATCGGGGAATTTTATTCTATAGCGGTGACCAATAATTTTCAGCAAGCCGATACGGGAACTAAAATGATACACTTAGGGAAAAACACCAGAAGTACAATTATTTCTAAAGGAATTTCCGCCGGAAAATCGCAAAATAGCTATCGGGGGCTGGTACAAATAAACAGTAGGGCCGAGAATGCACGTAACTTTTCACAATGTGATTCCCTATTAATGGGCAACGAATGTGGGGCACATACGTTTCCCTACATTGAGGCGAAGAACAAAACGGCTCAAATAGAGCACGAAGCCACTACAAGCAAAATTGGGGAAGATCAGATTTTTTACTGTAACCAGAGGGGTATCGATACTGAAAAGGCCATTGCGCTGATCGTAAACGGCTTTAGTAAAGAAGTGTTGAATAAACTACCCATGGAATTTGCTGTCGAGGCTCAAAAACTTTTGGAAATTAGTCTTGAAGGTTCGGTAGGCTAGGAGTTGGCTCAAGTAAATGATTAAAAATTAGGTAAACAAAAACACAATGCTAAAAATAAAGGACTTACATGCAAGTGTAGAGGGCAAGGAAATATTAAAAGGTATCAATTTAGAGGTAAACCCCGGAGAGGTACATGCCATTATGGGGCCGAACGGATCAGGTAAAAGTACGTTGGCCGAGGTAATCGCCGGAAAGGAAGAGTTTGACGTGACCAAGGGTTCTATCGAATTGAACGGGGAAGACCTTGAAGATACCGCTCCCGAAGAACGTGCCCATAAAGGCATCTTTCTATCGTTTCAATATCCTGTTGAAATTCCTGGCGTTTCTGTAACCAATTTCATGAAAACCGCAATCAATGAGTCTAGAAAGGCCAGAGGGATGGAAGATATGCCGGCCAATGAAATGTTAAAGATGATTCGCGAGAAATCGGAACTGTTGGATATTGATAGAAAATTTTTGTCGCGTTCATTGAACGAAGGGTTTTCCGGTGGAGAGAAAAAGCGGAACGAAATATTTCAAATGGCAATGATGGAACCGAAATTGGCCATTTTAGATGAGACCGATTCAGGTCTCGATATCGATGCCCTGAGAATTGTGGCCAATGGAGTGAATAAATTACGAAGCGGAGATAGGGCGACTATTGTGATTACCCACTATCAGCGTCTGCTAGAATATATCGTGCCCGATTTTGTACACGTATTACATGATGGTAAAATCGTAAAATCAGGGGGTAAAGAACTTGCCCTAGAGCTAGAAGAGAAGGGATATGACTGGTTGAAACACGAGGCGGCAGTTTAATTAGCATTAGAAATTATATTAAACTTCTGATGTAAGGCTGCCTTACCAAATGAAAAAAGAAATGGATTTAAAAGATAAACTAATATCATCTTTCATGGCGTTTGAGAACAATGTGGATATCGAGCACCCGGTGCACGATGTACGCACCGAGGCCATGAAGAATTTCGAGATGAAGGGCTTTCCCTCAAAAAAAGAAGAAGCTTGGAAATACACATCGTTGAAAGGCCTTGAGAAAATTGATTTTAGCATTTTCCCTAAGGAAGAAAACGCATTGGAATATAGGGATGTCAAGCGGTATTTCTTACACGAAATAGATACGTATAAAATTGTTTTCATCGATGGAATCTATAGTTCTTACCTTTCGGAAACTACTCATGATGGTGTGGATATCTGTTTGATGAGTTCTGCTTTGACCAAGCCCATGTACAAACCCGTCATTGATGTATATTTTAATAAAGTCGCTTCTAGCGACGAGTCGTTGACCTCGCTGAATACCGCTTTTAGCCGGGAAGGGGCTTACATCTATATACCAAAGAACAAGATACCTAAAAAACCCATTGAAATTATTCATTTTGCTACGGGTAACGAGGCATCTTTGCTTCTACAGCCTCGAAATCTGATCATTGCCGAAGAAAATGCGGAATTACAGGTAATCGAGCGCCATCAAAGCTTAACTTCCAATGATGTGCTCTCCAATTCAGTTACGGAAATATTTGCGGCGGAGAATGCCATTGTAGACTACTATAAGATTCAAAATGATAATAGTAAAGCTTCATTAATAGACAACACTTATATAGACCAAAAAAGCAGAAGTGTAGTCAAAATACATACATTCAGTTTTGGCGGGAAGTTGATCCGTAACAATCTTAATTTCTATCAAAATGGGGAGCGTATCGACTCCACGATGAAGGGCGTGACCATTTTAGGGGAAAAGCAGCATGTCGATCATCATACTTTAGTGCATCACAAGCAGCCGAATTGCGAAAGTCATCAAGACTATAAAGGAATTTATGGCGAGAACTCGACCGGTGTCTTCAACGGAAAGATTATTGTTGACAAAATTGCTCAAAAGACCGATGCCTTTCAGCAAAACAATAATATATTGATAAGCGATAAGGCAACTATCAATTCCAAGCCACAATTGGAAATATTCGCCGATGATGTGAAATGCTCTCATGGCTGTACCATTGGGCAGTTAGATGAAGAGGCCTTGTTCTATCTTCAATCAAGGGGTATTCCAAAGAGGGAAGCAAGAGCTTTGTTGATGTACGCCTTTGCCAACAATGTGTTGGAAAGTGTCCGCATTCCTGAATTGAAGACTCGTATCAATAAACTTATAGCCAAAAAATTAGGGGTTAACCTTGGTTTCAATCTCTAAGATAGCTGGCCACCAAGAAGAAATGTAGGGGCCGTCAACGCATGGTAAATTTTGCGTCGATATATTAAAAAAACTTTTTTCCAACGAATAAACAGATCGGTATTTTTCAGAAGGTATCGGGTGAAAAGATTTGTATGCAGTACCTTATTTTTAATAAGGGTACTTTCTTCTTGGGCGCAAGACCATAAATGGGCTATCGAGGCCAATTATCCAGTACTTCTAGGGGACGAAAATTCTTTCAGGGACTACAATGGGGTCATTGATATAGGAATCAAATATAGCTTTATAGACCGGATTGGTGAAGTTAGGGGCAGGATTGAACAGTGGGCTTTTTCGTAACCGATCTGGGCGTTCGAACCTAGGGCCTGACGGAACGTTATTTTTTGTACAACCCCATATCTTGGGAGAGATAAACATACATAGATTACATCCATTTCTCGGTATAGGGTATTCTTTGTAAAGCGAAGATGTTTCTGGAAGTTATGATGGCGAAAACAATTTTGACTATGGAGAGACCATCGGGGGTTTGAATGCTAATGCCGGACTAGCGTTCGATATGTCGAATAAGCTTTTTCTAAAAGCACAGTACGGTATTACGCACCTGAAATCAAAAAATTCGATGACCCATGAGGGACAGACTATAGATTATGTCTATAAGGAAAATATCAGTCTTTTAAAGTTTGGGGTAAGTTTTCGTTTTTGAGACTTTAGTTCTATGCCATTCGAAGGCTAGGTTTTCATAAAAGCGATGACCCTTTGTGCATTTACTTTGAAACGCTCCGTGAAGTACTTCTGGCCGTTTTGGAAAATTGTCCTAGTTTTAGACATGGTAAAATTAAAATGGTTCTTGCTTCTCACTTGTTTTTATTTCGTGCCCTTACAGTCTCAGGACGTGCATTACGGGGCCAAAGCAGGGGCAAACTATTCTTCTGTAGTGGGTGATTTGACCGATGGCGTAAAATTTAGGTTGTCCGGTCATGCAGGTATTTTCCTCCAGTTCGAGTTCTCCGAAGGTTTCACCTTACAGCCAGAATTATTATATGTTTCCCAAGGCTTTCAGTACAGTTCCGACCTTTTTTCGATTGAAAGTGAAGCTCCTCTCCCTGCCGGAAACGATTTTCGAACAAATGTTCAGCTCAACTATTTGGCAATTCCAGTGCTGGGCACATTCGCTCTTAATGAGCGTTATTCGGTTCATTTTGGTCCTCAGTTTGCTTTTCTGCTTAACCAAGTCACCAAAATCAAAAGTTTAGACGAACCCGATGGCATCAATGCGAAAAGCAAAGCTTCGACCTCGGGAAAATTTCTTCTAGATTATGGAGTCGCGGCCGGTATCGATATCAAATTCGGCACAAATATTTCGATGACGCCAAGATTTTATTTGGGGCTACGGAATCGCCTGAACGGGCGTGAAGATAACCTTCAAAACTATAATGTTTCCCTGCAGCTTTCGATCAATTATATTTTCGATTGATTTCTAAAGCTTCCGTCTTCAAACAGGGCGTATTAAAGAATATATCCTCGTAGAATTAGAATACAGTAGGTATCTTTACATTTCAATTGAATAAACATGTTCGACGTCAATACAATAAGGGCTGATTTTCCGATTCTGGGCCGTAAAGTGAATGGCAGGCCATTGGTATATTTTGATAATGCAGCTACCTCCCAGACCCCGAAACAAGTCATTGATGCAATCGTGCACTACTATTCTGGGTACAATGCCAATATTCATAGAGGTGTACATACGTTATCGCAGGAGGCTACCGACAAATATGAACAGGCAAGAGAAAAAATAAAAGTTCATTTCAACGCTGCCCAATCCAAGGAAATCATATTTACTTCGGGAACGACACATGGCATTAACCTAGTCGCTAATGGATATTCATCAATTCTAAAAAGGGGCGATGAGATTTTGGTTTCTGCAATGGAGCACCACTCGAATATTGTGCCGTGGCAGATGTTAGCTGCGCGTACCGGAGCGATTCTTAAGGTGATCCCAATGAATACGGATGGGGTATTGATTATGGACGAATATGAAAAGCTGCTATCGGAACGTACGAAGCTTGTTTTTTGTAATCACGTTTCCAATGCCTTGGGAACCATCAACCCCATTGAGGAAATCATCAAGAAAGCACATCAGGTGGAAGCGAAGGTACTAATTGATGGGGCTCAGGCTGCTCCTCATATTAAGGCCGACCTTCAAGCACTTGATGTTGATTTTTACACCGTATCGGCCCATAAAATGTGTGGTCCGACGGGGATAGGCATACTTTATGGAAAAGAACAGTGGCTTAACGAATTACCCCCTTACCAAGGTGGAGGTGAAATGATAGCCGAGGTCACTTTTGAAAAGACAACGTATGCCGATTTACCCCATAAATTTGAAGCGGGCACCCCGAATATCTGTGGAGGCATTGCTTTTGGGGCGGCACTTGATTATATGAATTCTATTGGATTTGATGATATTGCAACGTATGAAAATGAGCTACTTCATTATGCCACCCAAAAACTATTGGGTATCGAAGGGCTTAAAATTTATGGTACAGCTAAGCATAAAACTTCGGTAATTTCATTCAACATAGAAGGTCTGCATCCATATGATATCGGTACCATTCTTGATAAATTGGGGATTGCCGTGAGAACTGGTCACCATTGCGCCCAACCTATTATGGATTTTTATGGGATTCCTGGAACCGTTAGGGCAAGTTTCGCTTTTTATAATATGAAAACCGAAATTGACACTTTGGTAGAAGGGGTTCGGCGGGCCAAAGACATGCTTCAATAAAAAAATCCTTCCGCTCGTTATAAAAATGAATTATGGGCAAATCGAAAGATGCTTTTGCTAGAATCCGTTGAATAGCAGCTTAACTTATTGTATTTTTGTAGTAAAGGGTAAGTAAACATGGGCATAAAGGAAATACAGCAGGAAATTATAGATGAGTTCTCTATGTTCGATGATTGGATGCAGCGATACGAGTATATGATCGAACTCGGCAAATCACTTCCATTAATTGACGAAAAATATAAAACCGAAGATAATATAATCAAGGGCTGTCAAAGCAAAGTATGGGTGCATGCCGAACTCGATGAAGATAAGCTGGTTTTTACTGCAGATAGTGATGCCATCATTACGAAGGGCATCATTGCTATATTGATCAGGGCATTCAGCAATCAAAAGCCACAAGATATTATCGCCGCCGATACTGGTTTTATCGATGAGATCGGTTTGAAGGAGCACCTATCCCCGACAAGGGCCAATGGGCTGCTAAGTATGATAAAACAAATGAAATTGTATGCCGTTGCTTATCAGACGCAACTGAGCTAGTTTCAGTTCAGAAAACTTCATTGTCTTATCCAAGAAACCCTGTACTAATTACCAAAATTATTAAAATGAGCGAAGAAACATCAACAATAGACACTAGAGAACTTGGCGAGAAAATTGTAAAAGTTCTAAAAACGATATATGATCCGGAAATACCCGTCGACATTTATGAGTTGGGCCTCATCTACGATGTATTGGTCAACGAAGATAATGAGGTAAGGATTTTAATGACCTTGACCTCGCCCAACTGTCCCGTGGCGGAGACGCTTCCTGTCGAAGTAGAGGAGAAGGTAAAGTCTTTGGATCTAGTGAAGGATGCTGAAGTAGAAATTACTTTTGACCCTCCCTGGACCCAAGATTTGATGAGTGAGGAGGCAAAATTGGAACTCGGTCTGCTATAAATATATCGCCTCCTCGAAGTGTTTAATTCCTTTCCTTTAGTACGGATTTAAACTTAAAAAGTCTATCCATAAATTTATGGATATTGGCCTACCCGACAAATTTTCTAAATATGTCAGATAATAACGAAAAACCGATTTTGAATCGGGTTGCCCAAAGCAAACTCATAACTTTCAATCTTGAGGATTATTATCCCAAGGGAGAACGTATAGCGATCGATATTTCAGGATGGTTATATGACGGTCTTATTCTTAGGGAAAAAGAATTTAGGGCAATGGTAGCCGCTTATGATTGGTCGAAATTCCAAGACCACTATGTGGCTTTATACTGTGCTACCGATGCTATCGTTCCTGGTTGGGCCTTTATGCTACTGGCAACTAAATTACAACCTTATGCCAAAAAAGTGATACAAGGTTCATTGGAAGAAATGGAGGCACTTCTCTACCAATCTATCTTGGAGAATTTGGATGTTTCTGAATTCAAGGATAAACCGGTAATCATAAAAGGATGTAGTAAAAAGCCGGTTCCTCCCAATGCGTATTTATTGGCAATTGAACGATTGCAACCTGTGGTTAAGTCCTTAATGTACGGAGAGGCTTGCTCTTCCGTACCGCTCTTCAAAAAAAATAATCTCGGGTAGTGAATATTTTTGTTGGCAATTCTTACTTTTGAGCCTCAATTATAAACACTATAACCATGCAAAAACTAGTATTTACATTATTTGCCATGCTGGCATTTTCGATGGGTTCGGCACAAACTCTTGACGAATTAAAGGCAGAACAAGCGGCTAAAAAAGATTCTATTAAGGCCATAAAAGGCAGAGTAGACGCACTACAAGGTAAAATTGATGCCTTTCCAGGCTGGAAAAAAGGAGCTTTTGGAACCATTGGACTAAACTTATCGAAATTCAATAATTGGTACTCTCAAGGGGTGCCAGATAATTCTTCGGGTAATATCGGAGTAACGGTAAATGGCTTTGCTAATTTGGACAGGGAAAAATTTTTCTGGAGAAATTCGGGAAATATCAATCTTCAATGGGTGAAATTAGACAACAAGAATGATCCTACCGATAGGGAGGGTTTTGAAGGAACTACTGATGTATTTAATATTTCCTCCCTTTACGGGTACAAATTGTCCAAGAACTTTGCTATTTCGGCATTAGGGGAATACAGAACGTCCATCATTAATAATTTTAACGATCCAGGCTATCTCGATTTCGGGGTCGGGGCAACATGGACCCCAATTGCGGACATGGTTGTTGTAATTCACCCTTTGAACTACAATTTTGTTTTCAGTAGTGGAGATAATGTCTATGAATCTTCAGCGGGGGCTAAAATCGTTGTCGATTATACCAAAAAGTTTTTGGGGAGCGTTAACTTTAAGACAAATTTTTCCACCTTTCAGAGTTATAAAAGTGGAGATTATTCAAACTGGACATGGGTCAACTCCTTTGGTTACACCTTGTGGAAGAATATAGGTGTCGGTTTTGAGTTTGGTCTTCGAAACAATAAGCAAGAGGCATTGGCCGCTGCGCTGGCACAAACTCCGATACCTACTCCAACGCCTACTTTTGAAAACCTCGATAACAAATTACAGAGCTATTATTTATTCGGGCTTAATTATGCCTTTTAAAAACTTGTAATCGGTAATAAAAGAAACGCCCCAAATTTTGGGGCGTTTTTTTTTTAAGTAGGTGTACGTTAAGTTTGGTTGCAGTCAATAAAAATCAAACCTTTAGGTTAAGTAGTTGTTATTTGGGACTAACACTAAATTTCAAATACAAAACGAATGTAACAGGCAATACCCAATTCGGTAAATATTTGTTGTGAAGTACCCTTTTTTTGTGGTGAAATAGCCTAAAAGGTATTTCTTAATCTGTAAGATGAAAAAACCCTCCACAAAATGGAGGGTTTTTTCATGAAGTAGGTTTGGTTCGATTTGAGTTACTTTTACAATCGGTCGTTTACTATCGATTTTCACATTATCTTTTAAAAGTAGGTCAAGTTTATAATCTGGTTTGGGTCAAGACTATCATTTGATCACAGGGTAAAACTACGCTTACTTTGAAATATGTAGTAACTATTGTTGTGAAGTAAAACAAATTTGTTGTAAAAAATACAAGAGGTCCATTTTCTCCGATGAACTGTCGGCTCCTAGGCATTAATATTGATCAAGATGTTCGGGGTATAGGAAATTATTGTAAGGGAAACGAGTGACATGAATATCCCTGACCTCATTATAAACCTTTTTGCGGAACTCGTCAAAGTTTTCCTTATTAAGGGCAGAAATGAATAAAACGTTGTCGCCCAGTCGATCCATCCATGTATTTTTCCATTCATCGATGGTGAAATGCCTTTCGGTTTTTTGGGTTATTATATCGTCTTGATCGATGACCGCATGTCTATATAGGTCTATTTTGTTGAAGACCATAATGGTATTTTTATCTGCAGAATCTATTTCGGCCAAAATTTGGTTTACCGAAGCTATGTGCTCTTCAAACTGAGGGTGTGAAATATCGACTACATGCAATAGGAGGTCTGCCTCACGAACTTCGTCTAAAGTACTTTTGAAGCTCTCGACCAATTGTGTAGGTAATTTGCGTATAAAACCGACCGTGTCACTTAATAGAAAGGGGAGATTGCCGATGACAACTTTGCGCACTGTGGTGTCTAAGGTAGCGAACAATTTGTTCTCGGCGAAGACCTCGCTCTTGCTGATCACGTTCATAAGAGTCGATTTGCCCACATTGGTATACCCGACCAAGGCCACACGTACTAAGGATCCACGATTACCTCGCTGGGTTTCCATCTGGCGATCAATTTTTTCCAATTTCTTTTTTAATAGGGAAATTCGATCACGAACAATACGTCTATCGGTCTCGATTTCGGTCTCACCTGGACCTCTCATACCGATACCACCACGTTGGCGCTCCAAGTGTGTCCATAAGCCGGTTAATCTTGGAAGAAGGTACTCGTATTGTGCCAACTCGACTTGGGTGCGTGCATAACTCGTTTGGGCACGTTGTGCAAAAATATCAAGAATCAAACTGGTACGGTCGACTATTTTACACCGTAGTTTCTTCTCGATATTACGTTGCTGTGCAGGGGTCAACTCATCATCAAAAATTACGGAGCCAATGTCATGTTCCTTTACAAAGTGGGCCACTTCTTCCATTTTTCCACTTCCAATAAGCGTTTTAGGATTTGGGGTATCAATGCGCTGTACAAAGCGCTCGATTACTTCGCCTCCCGCGGTGTACGTCAAAAACTCGAGCTCGTCTAGATATTCGGTTACTTTTTCCTCATTCTGCTCTCTATTGATGACGCCGATAAGTACGGCCCTCTCATGGTCAATTGTTTTCTTTTCTAACATAGAATTGTAAAATGCAAATTTAAGCAATACTGATCGACCTATTTTCGTAAATTTAATACCCCAATCACATACCTATGATTTTTTCTTTTTTTAAGCGAAAAAAAGGCAGACATTTGAACACAATCGTGTTCTATAATCTGGAAAATCTTTACGATACCGTTGACGATCCACACACGCTCGATGATGATTTCACTCCAAAAGGTACTAAAAGATGGTCGGTCAAAAGGTATAAAAAGAAAATTTTCAAACTTGCGAAGACGCTTTCCGAAATAGGGAATAACGAAACCTCAAGCCCACCTGTTCTTATCGGGGTGGCCGAAGTAGAGAATAAAACGGTAATGGAAGACCTGTTACGCGCTGATCCATTACGAGGTGTCGATTATGGATATGTACATTATGATTCACCTGATGAAAGGGGAATTGATTGCGGACTTATATACCATAAAGATCATTTCGAAGTAATTTATTCCGAACCAATTACATTGCTTGTTTTCGAAGGGAACGGACAAAGAGACACGACCAGAGATATCTTGTACGTCGTTGGCACGTTGAACAATGAGAGGGTCCACATATTTGTCAACCACTGGCCTTCCCGAAGAAAGGGAAACGATGAAACCTGCCATAAAAGGATAAAGGCCGCGGAAACAATCAATGGATTCATGGAAAAAATTGAGCGTACGGAGGCCAACCCAAACTTTATAATCATGGGAGATTTCAATGACGGTCCAACATCGGAAAGTATTGGGGTCTTAATGCAATCGAAGCGTCTCTACAATCCCATGGAGAAGCTTCTGTCACCAGACCGGGGCAGTGCAAACTACAGAAGATCATGGATGTTGTTCGATCAGATTATGTTTTCCCATACATTTCTCAATTATGAAAAAGGCACCCATAGCTTTGCACATGCGAATATATTCGATGAACGATTTTTGACGGAATTCAGGGGAAGGTTCAAGGGCAACCCTTTTCGTACGTATGTAGGGAATAAATATATTGGGGGGTATAGCGATCACTTTCCGGTGTACATCCAATTAAAATTTAACCGATAAAAAGGCCATTCACCGTAAGAAAGGATGCTAAAAAGAAAATTATTTTAAAATAGCAGGTTCAATTGACGGAAATGAGATCGATCTCAAAAATTAAAACTGATCCGCCGGGAATACCATAAGAGTCGAAACTGCCGTACCCAAGATGTGCCGGTATTAATAGCAACCCTTTTCCGCCTTCATTGAAATAGGTAATTCCTTCGGTCCACCCTTTTATGACTTGTTGAAGGTTGAACGTGATTCCATTCTCATCACTCTGATCAAAAACTTTTTGGTTTAAAAAGTAACCTTTGTAAGCTACGGTGACGTCAGACGTAGTAGTGGGTCGAGTGCCATTCCCAGCTTCTTCTATAGCGTAATAAAGCCCAGAATCGCTCTTTTGGGCTTCTATGTTATTTGTCTTGATATACGCTTGAATATCACTATCATTCTGTTGGCGGTAATCGATGGGTTCTGTATTTTCCGAATTATTCTCGCCTCCACAAGAGACCAACATAACACAAAGTAGTAAGGGCATCAGATATCTCATAGCTATTTTTTGAGAGTGCTAATATAGTAAAACAAGATTATCCGTTTACATTGGCTTTTTAAAGGATGGCTTTATACGCTCTTGATGTCTTTCTCATCCAATAACGCTTCACCTCTTAACTTTAAGAACACCTGGGCGGTAGTCACTACATCAAGTTCGCAATACGTTATAATACGGTCGAGGTCACCGTCATCGTAGAATACGTTGCGTACCATACTTCCGTCAATATCATGTTTTGGGGAAGGGATTCCTAAGATGTTGGCCAATAGTTTGAGGGAGGTAAAATGTTTGTAATCACCGAATTTCCAGAGGTCCATCGTGTCCAAATGAGGGATTTCCCAAGGTTTTCTACCAAAGAGATTCAGTTTGTTTGGTAATTCTATACCCTTAATAATCATCCGTCTTGCGATATAGGGGAAATCAAATTCCTTGGCGTTATGGCCGCAAAGTAGATGCTTTGATGAGCTGAAATGGTCAACTAATAAATTTTTGAATGATTTCAATAATTTTTCTTCTTCGCCATGAAAGGTGGTGGTACGAAAAGACCTGATGTCGCCCTTTAGGTGAAAATAGCCTACTGAAATACAGATAATTTTACCGAACTCGGCCCAAATACCAGCTCTGTCATAGAATTCTTCGGCGGTATATTCATCTTTGCGCTGGTAAGCCGACTTTTGCTCCCACAACTCTTTTTTGCTATCGTCAAGTTGATCGAACCTCTCTTGCTCGGGCACTGTTTCAATATCAAGAAATAGAATATGTTCTAAATTGATTTTATGAATCATTTAAGGCTAAGATTAGGGTTGGAATACTCAATATACAAACAAATATTCAAAGAAAAATTGCAAAGAACCGGGGCAGGGCGATTTAAAAGGTAAATGACCTATCAAAATGTTGATTTCTTGTAAACAGACCGAGGCGTCGGTTAAGGCTCTATGAAATATTTATCGATTTTAAGGTTTACTAGCTGAATATACATTTTTTCTCCATGAAGTAATGGCATGGATTAAGGCGTATAGCCCATACGAGCAGAATCATACTAGATAGTCTGTTAAACGGTTAAGGACTTGTACGTTTGAGACAAAGATCTAGGTTTATGTATTCCCTGTATTTATTGTATGACCTATATGAAGCTATCGCCCCAAATATGCTCGCAGCACATCTTGAATTATCTGCCAAGCTGTAAAAGTTCTTCCTCGGTATATTCCGCACCACTTTTACTTTTTTCTACGCGCAGCTCTTTGATTCGATCTAGAGTAACGGATTTTGATCTATTTGAAAATGCATTTCCCACATAGGACATGATATCTTTAATATCGCGGTCGGTAAGACTTTGATTACCATAAAATCCGGGCATGGCAGCTGTAAAATTATACGATTCTCCATTGACCTTAATGGGGCCAGTAAGGCCATGAAGAATTATCCTGGCAAGTTTTTCATGGTCTCTTACGTATTTTGAACCCATAAGGGGAGGAGCCAAATTTTCCGTACCGCGTCCATCGATTCCATGGCAAACCGCGCAGAGTTGACGGTACAATTTTGCGCCAGCGGTTCGAGAATCTGCTCGACGTGGTTTATCTTCATAGATGGGGTTGAGTGCATTGTTCTCTTGATTTTTAACGATGCCACGAAGATCTTGAAGCATTCTCTCGGAAACCTTGTTGGACGCATTACCTGAAAGAAGGGTATAAAAGTTTTTGGAAGAGGGACCTATCCCGCTTAAAAAGGCTTCTTCCATTACTACATTTTCATTAGGGTCTTTTAGTAATAAATCGGCGAATGAAAACCATTGTTCAGGATTCTCGTGTGCCCAGGTTCCCATCGTGGCCAAAATATAAAGATTTATCGTCGGGTCTTGTTTTTTTACTAATTTTTTGTAGAGGGAAAAGGCAATGGGTGCTTTTTCCGGAGAGGCGTAACCTTCCATGAGTAAAAGTGTGTGGGCCACTACCTGTGGTTGCGCTATTTGAAGTGCTTGAGTCAGTAATTCGAAGCTAAGACCGTCGATTCCTTGTAGCGTGTAGAGAGCATGTATTTGAGCGAGGGGGTTTTTCGTTTGTAATGCCAATTGCTCCAGGTCAGGGATCATACCGGAGTATTTTTTATATACCAGTTGGTATTGTGCTTTTGTACGTATGGCACCATTTTCGTGCCCCAAAAGCTGAACAAGTACTTCTGGATCTGCTTTTTGAAAATTCGGGTATTTCTCCATAGGTGCACCCTTGGCCGAAATTTTTAAAATACGTCCTTTGGATACGATGGTATCCAATTGTTTTTCCCGTGCGCGTTTTCTGAGGTAAGGACTTAAAAAGGCATGATGTTGTATCACTCCCCGATGAAGATCCACGACATATAGACTTCCGTCCAAACCATTTTTGAGATAGACTGGTCGAAATCCTTCATCCGTAGCAGCTAGGAATTCTTTGTTTTCCCAAGCCTGTTCGCCATGCATCAATCCATCGGTTTCGGTCAAGATTATTCTTTTGATAAGATTACCTTCGGGAACACATACGAAAAGATTTCCGTTATACCCATCGGGAAAAGCGTTACCACGATACACCAAAGGAGAGCATGTAGATGTGGCCTCGAGCAATATACTGTCGGCGTTGAGTGTTTTTGGGGAATACCCTCGGTTGACACTTGCGGCATGTAGGGGATAAACGCGTTGACTTTGTACTAGTCTGTCGTTAAGCCCTTTTTTTGGTATAAACCATTTATTCCGGACCAGAACATGGGGCAGTAGCTGATCGCCCAGTAGAAGTGTCGAATTGTTATTATAGTACAAACGCCCAAAATCATCTTGTGAAATGCCCCATTGACCCCTTGCGGGTGCGGCCTGTTTGACCCATTTACCTTCTTTCCTTCGGTACCGATGTGTACTATTGGCATTGTAGATCCAATTATCGGTATGAAGCAAGAGTCCATTGGGTTGGTGTTCGGGGTTGCCTTCCGGGGCATAGAGTGAATCGACCAGAACGCGATTCTTGGGGCGGTCGTTTTCAATTTCAACGAACCAAAGGTTGGGGGGCTCGGCATAAAGAAGTCCGCCGTATACGTGGGCAAGGGCACGGGGCATTACCAAACTGTCTAAAAAGACTTTGGCATGGTCGGCCGTACCGTCATTATCCAGGTCTTCCAGAATGCGAATAGATCCGGAGGGTTCACTCTCGCCCGAACCATCCAGATCATTCATAAATCCTGGCATTTGGGCTACCCAAATGCGCCCATCAGGACCAAAATCCATGGCAACGGGCGCGGTCAATAGAGGTTCGGAAGCTACGACCTGAAGATCGAAACCTTCGGTAAGCCGATACGGATCTAAGGAAACAATAGGCTCTTTATATTCTTCTTGACATGCGACAAATAATAAGGTTAAAAGTGAAAAAAGAAAGGAGAAGGGGTAAAGAATTTGCTTCATTTGAGGAGGAAAACTTTAAAAAATTTAAAAGTACCGCAAAAGTAAAAAGAAATAACAATCGACCATTGGTTTAGCGTCCGTTATCTTTTTTGCAGGTAATTTGGGAAATATGATTAAAAAAGAGTCTGTTGTTGAGATGGGCTTTCGTGCGCTAGCAACCACTTCTTACGAGACAGTCCTCCGGCATATCCGGTGAGCGATCCGTCACTTCCCACGACACGATGGCATGGAATCACTATCCATAGTGGGTTCTTACCGTTGGCAGCGGCTACGGCCCTAATAGCCTTAACATTCCCTAAGGTTTTAGAGAGTTCAAGGTAGGAAATCGTTTTGCCGTAAGGAATATCTTGTAGCGCGGTCCAGACTTTTTTTTGAAAATCGGTGCCTTGAGGGTTGAGCTTAAGCTGAAACCCTTTTCGGGTGCCATCAAAGTAATCACTGAGCTGAGAAACCACATCTTCTAGTACTTTGGGAACCGTTTGAGTCAATAATTGGTCATGGAATTCATCCATAACCCTGATGGACGACAATCCCTTTTCGTCGCCTTCTAATCGGGTTATACCCAAGGGACTTTTAATATAGGCGGTCTCCATTTATTCTTTGACGTTTCTGTTATCAAGCACTCCCGAACGCTGGGCTCTGGTCTCCCAGTTCTTGCGAGCAAGCTCCTGTAAATCGGCTACATTATCGCTTTCATCCATGATTTCGAGTCCTAAGAGGGTCTCTATCACATCTTCCATCGTAACCAAACCACTGACCGAACCATACTCGTCTACTACCAAGGCGACATGCTCCCTCTTATTGACCAAGGTATCAAACAATTTTGGAATGGGGGTACTACGTTCAGTGACCAAAATCTCCCTCTTAATATCCGCAAGCGGTATATTTCCGTTCTCATTGACCATTTCTTCTAAAATATTATCTTTTAGAACGAAGCCATCGATATGGTCCATTTTTTCTCCATGCACCGGAATACGTGAGAACCGCATTTTCGGATTGTTTTTGAAAAATTCGCCTATGGTCTGTTTTTCTGAGGCTATTTTCATCACGGCCCTAGGAGTCATAATATCCTTTACCAGAACTTCGTCAAAACGCAACAGGTTTTTGATAATTGTGGATTCCGATTTTTCAAAGACTCCTTCTTCATGGGCGATATCGGTCATTGCCGTAAAATCTTCACGACTTAGTACACTACCCTCATGGGCCGACCCCCCAATAAGTTTGGTAAATAACTGAAGTAACCATAGGAGTCCTGTATACTTGAGCCCCAAAACCATAAATCTAAGGGTCTTAGAGGCAAAATTGGCCAGCGACTTCCAATAGGTGGCACCGATGGTTTTAGGAATTATTTCCGAGGCGACCAAAATCAATATCGTCATGATAGTGGAAACGACACCGACCATGAGGTCTTCGGTGAACTTCACCCCCAATATAGTTTGTTCGGTTGTACCATAAAGCTGAGCATATGCGGCTTTGGCCTGTACCCCGACTAAAATAGCCCCTACGGTGTGGGCAACTGTATTTAATGTGAGAATGGCGATAAGCGGCTTGTCGACATCTTTCTTGAGTTCTTCCAAGGTAAGCGCATAGGTCTTCCCTTCTTTTTTCTTCACGTTGATAAAGGTCGGGGTGATGCTTAGCAACACTGCCTCTAGAACCGAGCACAGAAAGGAGAAAAAGATAGATATTACGGCATAGAAAACTAATAGTCCCATGAGTTGGTTTTATTCTTTGCTAAGATACCAATAAAAGCAGAACCGAATAGGCTTATTCCGACGGCAGACTAGCTTGATAGAATACCTGTTGTACGGCAGAACGAATATTCAGCCGGTATAAATTTCTATGTTCCCGTGACGGATTTACACGATTGGAAAGAAAAATATATACCAATTGGTTTTTTGGATCTGCCCATACGAAAGTCCCCGTAAAACCACTGTGGCCAAAACTTTCGGGACTTACCTCTGGAGCGGGATAGGCTTCCTCAAGGGAGAGTTCGGAATTGTTCTTAAGAGGTTTGTCGAAACCAAGACCACGCCGGTTGTCATTGTCAGGATACTGAACGCGGGCAAATTCTTTTACCGTTTCTTCCGATAGAAAGCGCTTTCCGTCGTATATGCCATATTGCATATACATTTGCATTAGTTTGGCTAAGTCGGTTGCCTTGGCGAACAATCCAGCATTACCGGAAACTCCACCAAGAAGTGACGCATTTTCGTCATGCACCCAACCTTGGGTCAAGGCATGTCGAAAAATCGTGTCTTGCTCCGTAGGAACAATGTTATTTGTAAAACCTTTGGTTTCGGGTTTGAAACCCATGGTGGGAGCCCCCAAAGGCAAATAGAAATTTTTCTCTAAATAGTATTCGTAGGAGACCCCACTGAGTTGTTCTACCAATTTTGGAAAAATAAGGAATGTAAGTCCGGAGTATAGATACTTCTTGTTACCCGACACTTCTGAGCGATCGATCATTCGATACATTTTTCGATTAAATCTATTTTTAATGAACAGTTTATCGAATGCCTGATTGGAATGCCTTGAATCGGGAGAGGTACGCACAAACCGTTTTTTAAGTTTTCCATTTTTTCTGAAGACTTCATCTAAAAAAACAATGTAAGGTTTCAACCCGGCTTGATGTGCCAGTATTTCGCGAAGGGTAATATCCCTTTTATCCTTTCTACGTTTCCATCGGTGCCAATACGTACTAAAAGGTTTATCAAGATCTAGCTTTCCTTCATCGACCAGTTTCATTACCGCTGGCAAGGCTGCGGTTATTTTGGTTACCGATGCCAAATCGTAAATATCGTTGAGGCCAACGGCCTGAATACTGTCATAGGTATGAAACCCATAGGCCTTATGAAAGATAATCTGATGGTTCTTGGCAACAAGTACTTGGGCGCCTGGAAATGCTTCTTGCCTAATGCCTTGAGTTATGATGGAATCTACTTTGCGATTTATATAAGCCGCATCGAGGCCAACATCTCGAGGTTGTGCATAGATTAATGCATCGGTGGGATTTAAGTTTAAAGGTACGCCAGCATCTTCTTGACTATGGATGAAACCTGTAAAAAGACCGATAAGTATTAAAAAATAATTCCTCACTAATTTTTCAAATTTAGATTAAATAAATGCCCTGCAAAACGATCTTTAATTCGAGGTATTTTGAAGGGAAATTCCGTAGCCATGGACCTACTTCCGCTAAAGTTAAGAACTCTCGAAGAATTGGCGTTGGTTATTCGCAAAGTAATCTGGGTCTGCCTAAGATTATCCGATCAAACGAACCGCGTCTTTGGCAAAATAACTTGCGATAATATTGGCCCCTGCCCTTTTGATGGCCATCAATTGTTCCATCATTACGGTATCGTGGTCAAGCCATCCCTTTTCGGCAGCAGCTTTTAGCATGGCGTATTCTCCGCTCACTTGGTAGACCGCTACTGGTACATCGACTTCGTTCCTTATTTCGCGTACTATATCCAAATAGCAAAGACCCGGCTTGACCATTACAATATCGGCACCTTCATCGATGTCCATTTGTGTTTCCTTAATGGCCTCGAAGCGGTTTGCAGGATCCATTTGGTAGGTCTTTTTATCTTTGGGCACGTTTTTAACATCTACGGGAGCCGAATCCAAGGCATCGCGAAAAGGACCATAAAATGCACTGGCATACTTGGCACTGTAACTCATAATGCCCGTATTGAAAAGTTCTTCTTCTTCCAAGGCTTCTCGAATGGTCAGTATTCGTCCGTCCATCATATCACTGGGAGCTACGAAATCGGCTCCAGCCTGGGCGTGCGAAATGCTCATTTCGGCCAAAATTTCGGCCGTGTCATCGTTGACAATATGGCCATTTTGAACAATTCCATCATGACCATATGAAGAATAAGGATCTAATGCGACATCGGTCATTACCAACATTTCCGGACAAGCATTTTTCACATGCTTTATAGCAAGTTGCATCAGGCCATTCGAATTCAAAGCTTCCGAACCCTTGTTATCTTTCAGGTTATCCGGCACTTTTACAAATAGGAGTACGGATCGAAGTCCCATTTTCCAAAGTTCTTTTACTTCTTTTTCCAACTGGTCAAGACTGAGACGATAATAATTGGGCATGGAGGGTATTTCTTCTTTGATACCCTTGCCCTCCACAACAAAAAGGGGAACTAAAAAATCATCTGGGGTTATTACGGTTTCGCGCACTAAGCGGCGAATGACCTCGTTTGTTCGTAATCTTCGGTTTCTTTGCAGTGGGTACATGACTTTTAATTTACGTGCTACATTGATATTAATCATATTGAGGCGTCTTCCATTCATTTGTAACGCCTTGGGCTTCTGCTATTCGTTTCTATGGCACTCCAAAATTTGCTTCAAATTGCTTTTCAGGTCGTGATTGACCCAAAGGCTCGTATCTTTTTCAATGCTTATGGCATCTTGATCGGTGTCAATATATTTTTTGATTGATTGTATCAATGGGTCTTCAAAAGATATGATTTTTACAATGGACTTCTCACCTGGAATACTATAATTATCATCATAATCATAGCAAAAAACCAATACAGAGTCACCAACGTTCAGATTAAGGCCATAAAAACAATCTGATTTAAAAAACTTTTGGTTGGCGTAGGTGTTTTTACCAATTTCCTTGATTTTATAGACCTGTTCGAGTTCGATCGTACCATCTTGGGCCACATATAGCGGTCCGGGGCGGTCGTTGGGCTCACCCATTTCCACAATAATTCCTGAAAACACCAGAGAAAGCTCATCTCCACAATTACCTATAAAAGGTCCTGATTGTGGCCACCAGTAGGTATAGCCCACCGTGATGGTATCTTGATTGAAGGTCACCTCAATATCACTTTTTGCTCGGGGCTGCCTGCAAGAATAAAAAACGGCGCAACCCGTTAAGACCAACGAGAAATAGCTTTTTAAACCCACTTTCTTGGTTCTTTTAATACTTTTACTAAACGATCTTCTTCGCTACCTGGATCAGGATGATGATCGTAGCGCCATTGTACATGCGGGGGGAGACTCATCAGAATACTCTCGATTCGACCGTTGGTTTTGAGGCCAAATAGGGTGCCTTTATCGTGAACTAAATTGAATTCTACATACCGCCCGCGGCGAATCTCCTGCCAATCTCTGTGAACTTGGGTATATTCCAAATTCTTTCTTTTTAAAACGATTGGTATATAACTGTTTAAAAAGCTGTTGCCAATAGCGATTACGAAGGCGTACCAATCTGAAATACTCATTGTTTCGTCGGGTCTGCAATAATCAAAAAAAAGGCCACCGACGCCTCTGGCCTCATTTCTATGGGTATTGAAAAAATACTCATCACATTTTTCTTTGTACTTGGAATACAAATTTCCATCATGTTTATCACAAGCCATTTTGCAAACTTTATGAAAATGTACGGCGTCTTCGTCAAAAAGATAATACGGGGTTAAATCTTGGCCCCCTCCGAACCACTGATCTATGATTTTTCCATTTTTATCATACATTTCGAAATAACGCCAATTGGCATGAACGGTAGGGACAAAGGGATTTCTAGGGTGCAAAACCAAGCTCAATCCGCAAGCGAAAAAGTCTACATCATTTACCCCAAAATAGGTCTGCATGCTCTGTGGAAGTGCTCCGTGTACCGCTGAAATATTGACCCCCCCTTTTTCAAAAACACCTCCATTTTCTATAACACGGGTTCTACCACCTCCCCCTTCCGGACGTTTCCAAATATCCTCTTGAAAGGTAGCCTTGCCATCCACTTCCTCCAACTTTGAAGTAATGGTATCTTGAAGGTTTTGGATATAGGTATAGAATGTATCTTTCATATGCAAAGTTCATAAAGTTCCATGTCAAGAGCGATTTCATCCGGTGGTGTATACGCCTTAGAAAGGGTACGTGACCAAATATAGCCAGATTTTACAGCAACCCTTGTGCTTGCTTTATTGGAATGGTGTACAAGAATTTGAAGTTTTTTTAGACCTAGTTCATCCAATGCAAATTGCGAAAATGCCGTAATGGCACGTGATGTCCACCCCAAACCTTCGTATTTCCGATCTATACAATAGGCCATTTCCCCCTGCATTTTTTCCCAGTCTATTTCTTTCAGAATTAATAGTCCGACGACATTTTGACTCTTGCTATCCCGAATAGCGAAGGTAAATTCGGACTTATAACCTATTTCGATGTTTTTCAGTAAAATATACGCTTTTGATGCTTCTTCCGAAAGGTTTTGGGCTAACGTCATAGGGAAAAATCGTGCAAAACGTTTTTTGTTCGAAACCATCATTCGCGAAAGGCCGGAAGCATCTTCAGCCCGTAATTTATCGATCATAAACGTATCGGTCTTCAATAATACTTCAGGTGCTGACATCGATTATGCTATTTGTCTATATAGGCCTGTTTTGAGGCCATTCTTTTACAGCATCAATAAATGCCTTGGCATTTTCGACCGGCACGTTGGGCAAAATACCATGCCCCAAATTCACTATATAGCGGTCTTTTCCGAAGGCATTGATCATTTGAGTGACCATCCTCTTAATTTCATCTGGAGGTGAAAGTAACCGGGCAGGGTCAAAATTGCCCTGTAGGGTAATGTTGCCCCCGGTCAAGTACCTAGCATTTTCTGCGGAGCAGGTCCAATCGACTCCTAGGGCCGAAGCTCCTGACCTGGCCATTTCTTTAAGTGCGAACCAACACCCTTTTCCAAACACGATTACAGGGATTTCATCTTTGAGGGCATCGATGATTTGTTGAATGTATTGCCAAGAAAACTCTTGATAATCGATAGGCGATAACATACCTCCCCACGAATCAAAAACTTGTACGGCATTCACTCCGGCTCTTACCTTGGCTTTCAGATAAGCAATGGTAGTGTCCGTAATTTTTTGAAGCAGATGATGAGCCGCTTTAGGGTCTGTAAAGCAAAAGGCTTTTGCCATATCAAAGGTTTTGCTACCCTGCCCTTGCACACAGTAACAAAGAATGGTCCATGGTGATCCGGCAAATCCTATTAGAGGAACCTCATCATTAAGCTTTTCTTTGGTGGCTTTGATCGCCTGCATCACATAATCGAGTGAATCTTCTACATTGGGAACAATGACCTTGTCCACTTCTTTTTGAGAGCGAATAGGATTGGGAAGATAGGGGCCGAAATTCGTTTTCATCTGTACCTCAATATTCATGGCCTGCGGCACGACTAAAATGTCTGAAAATAAGATGGCGGCGTCCATCCCATATCTACGTATCGGTTGCACTGTAATTTCTGAAGCAAGTTCCGGAGTCTGGCAACGTGTAAAGAAGTCGTATTTTTTTTTAATCTCCATAAATTCGGGAAGATAGCGGCCTGCTTGGCGCATCATCCAAACCGGTGGGCGCTCTACCGATTCTCCTTTAAGTGCCCGAAGGAACAAGTCGTTTTTTATCATACTTGAATATTGAATGTTTGCTTTATTGATCTTGATCTCGCTATTTTTTAAGTAGACAAAGAGCTGATGGCCTTGACCTTGAAACGTTATGTGTCAAATCGAATTACTTGTCGTAGGGTGCCCATTGTATCCTGTCTTTTGACCCACGTTAATGGCTATAATTCTCGTTTACCAAATCAATTACACTCTCCACGGTAGGAATTTTTGCGACCCTAACATCTTTAAAGCTTTTACGTGCTTCATTCGCCGTCGTTTCCCCTATGCAGTACGCAACTTTATCCGGTCGGTTTTTGTGCAAATAACTTTGCACCGTTGACGGACTAAAAAATAAGATACCCTCGACATGATCGCTGATTTCTATTCCTGCAGGTTTTGTCGTATAAGCCTCAATCTCGTTGACCTTGATATTATTTTCGGTCAAGATATTGGGCAGGTCGTCCATTCTCAGATTGCTACAAAAGTAAGTGACCTCGGTACCTTCAAGATATTCTATAAGGTATTCGGCCAGCTTTTTGGCGTTTTTTTCTTGGTGTCGTACCGGACCTAGACGACTTTCGATAAACCGTTTTGTCTTGCGCCCTACACAATAGATATTTTTAAATTGTAAGTCATTACCCGTGCGATGGGTCAACAAGGCCTCTACCGCATTTTTACTGGTCAATATTACATTTTCAATTTCCGTTTTAAGTAGCGTTGCAGGAATACGATTCGGACTGATTTTGATAAAATCTTGAGATTTGACGCGAATACCTGCTTTGAAATGCTGCCTTTGGTTCGGGGTAAGGTCCTTCGTTGAAAAAATATGAGTCTTGAGGGTGGCACCTTGTATTTCGTTCATCAACAATTTACCTCCTCGGCTAAGAATGCTATTGGCACAATCACGACCTAAAAATTCATGTTTTCCTAAAGGTGCGGAGAACTCGGCTTCTAATTTTTTCTTCCCATCGGTAGTTAATAGCACGCCCTTAAGGGTAACAGTATCTTCATCAATGGTTGCCAAGGCGCCAATAGGGGCCGTACAGCCCCCTTCGAGGATCCTCAGGAACTCCCGCTCCAAGTAGGTACATGTCTCGGTGGGTTCGTGATTTAGTTCGGCACACGCCTCTCGCGAAAAGCTGTCTTTCTCATTGGCTACGACCAGAATGGCACCTTGGGCAGGGGCGGGCACCATCCATGTAAGGCCGATTGTATTCTCAGGTTGCAAATCGATACGGTTCAGGCCTGCTGCCGCAAAGATGGCGGCGTTCCAATTATTGTCCTTCAATTTTTGATATCGACTATTGATATTGCCCCTCAGGTCGACTACGGTATGGGTAGGGTATCGGTTGAGCCATTGTGCTTTTCTTCGCAAACTTCCGGTAGCGATTATGGCATCTGGCTGGGCTAGAAACTCTTCATTTTTTTTGTACGCCAAAATATCGAGATGATTGGCGCGTTCCAATACAGCTCCCTTCACGATGCCTTTGGGTAGGGTCGTTGGCACGTCTTTCATGCTATGTACGGCAATGTCGATTTCACCTTTGAGCATGGCAATGTCCAATGTCTTAGTGAAGATACCCGTTATCCCAAGTTCATAAAGAGGTTTGTCGAGTTGAAGATCCCCCGTAGATTTAACGGGTACTAAAGTAGCCTTATGTCCAAAAGATTCCAGCTTTTCCTTAACCGTGTTGGCCTGCCATAGCGCCAATTCACTATCGCGGGTACCGATGCGTATAATTTTACTCATTTTGTCTCGAGTTCGAGGTGGAAGACTTTTTGAATAAGTTCGAGACTAATATCGGCATCAACATCTTCGTCTTTGAGGTGATTGGCAAATTGCTTGGTAATCTTTTGTATGATCCGGTTGGAGATAACATCGGCCTGCTGTTCGTTGAAATCGGAAAGCTTTTTCGATTGGTAGTCGAGTTCTTCGTCCTTCATGGTCTTTAATTTCTTTTTCAGGGCTTTGATGACGGGGGCGAACTTACGTGTCTCCAACCATTTGATGAAGTCACCCTTTACCTCTTCGATAATTTCCTCGGCATGGGGTATGAATTTTTTTCTACGCGCTAAGGTCTCATCTGTGATTTGGGACAAATGGTCGAGGTGAACCAAGGTTACATTACCATATTCCGCAACGTTTTCGGAAACGTTTTTAGGAATGGCCAAATCGAGAATTAAAAGTGGCTTTTTGGTATGTATCAAATCTTTGGTAATCGTCGGTGAGTGTGAACTTGTGGCCACAATAAGCACGTCGGTGTTGCGTATCTCTGTTTGAAGATCCCCATAGTCTTTGACTAACAAGTTGAACTTTCCGGCAATTTTTTCCGCCTTCCCTTTCGTACGGTTAATAAGGCTTATGTGATTATTCTTGGTATGCTTGATAAGGTTTTCACAAGTGTTTCTTCCAATTTTGCCTGTTCCGAAAAGTAAAATATTCTTTTCCGAGATATCCGGAACATTTTCCATGATATATCGAACGGAAGCGAACGCTACAGAGGTAGTGCCCGATGAAATTTCCGTTTCGTTTTTAATGCGTTTGCTCGCTTGAATTACAGAGTTGCATAGACGTTCAACAAAGGGATTGGCTATTCCAATTTTTTTGGAACGGTTAAAACTGGCCCGAAGTTGACTGATAATTTCAAAATCACCTAGAATTTGGCTGTCAAGGCCGGTGCCTACTCGAAAAAGATGACTTATAGCATCATTGTTTTTGTATACATAGGCCACATCTTGAAACTCTTCCACAGAGCCTGCCGTGTTGTCACATAGTAATTTTATTAGCTGAAACGGATGTTGGGCGAACCCATGGAGTTCGGTGCGATTGCAGGTCGAAGTCACCAAAAGGCCGTCAATGCCTTCAGCTTTGGCTTGAAGCAAAATCCTTTCCATTGTTTCGGCCTCGAGACTAAATTTGCCACGAACCTCAGCATCGGCTTTAAGATAGCTCAAACCAATGGTGTAAAAAGAATTATGTTTTGAAATGTGATAGTCTTTCATGTAAGCTTTGCAAAGCGAAAACAAAAATAAAAGGGTTAACGGGATAAAAATAACGCTAGCGGTACAATTAGTATCGTTTCGCGAATTTTTGGTCGTATTACGATATAAATCCGTTGAAAACCGATACTTTTGTAGTAAATGCTACGTTTTAAAAATAATTTATTTAGAACCTTTCTAAATAAAAACAAATACAACACCTAACGAATGGAGCAAAAAAATGTCGCTATAGGTTCTTTTCAGGAAATATTGCTGGATGAAGGTTTTTTTGTGTTAAAAAGCCAGAACGATACCAGTAAAATCCAAAAAGTTGGACGGCAGATCGACAGTTCGTTCATTCAGTTTCACTTTTGCCCTAAGGGAAGCGCCAAGTTTATATTTAACGATGGAAACTATGCGCTAGACGTTCTTGAGGAAAATTCACTTTTGTTATATAATACGCAAATGGATTTGCCTTTGAACGTAGAACTCAGTTCGAACTCTTGGCTGGTATCCATCGTAATGACGATTCGCAAGTTTCATTCCCTATTTTCCAAAGAGGCCGATTACATCCCATTCTTAAGCCCGGACAATAGAGACAAGAAGTACTACTCGCAAGAAGGTTTTAGTCCGGCCATAGCCGTGGTATTGAGTCAGTTGATGAATTACAACCTGCATCCTTCCATTAAGGCATTATATATAAAGGGCAAGGTGTACGAATTGATTTCTTTGTATTTCAATAAGGGTGAAGGCACCGATGTAGAGCAGTGTCCGTTTTTAGTAGATGAAGACAATGTACGCAGAATACGAATGGCCAAGGAAATTATGATAGCCCGAATGGCCGAACCGCCGACCCTAACGGAGCTTTCTGACGAAATCGGCCTAAGCTTGAAAAAGTTGAAAGAGGGCTTTAAGCAAATTTATGGTGACTCGGTATTCAGCTTTTTATTCGATTATAAAATGGAATATGCACGTAAAATGTTAGAGACAGGGCAGCACAATGTAAATGAAGTGGGTCTCAAGGTGGGGTATAGTACGGCAAGTCATTTTATTTCAGCATTCAGGAAAAAGTATGGTACTACCCCAAAAAAATATTTAATGTCACTTGCGAATGCCTAAGCATTTGACTAAAGCGGCCTAGCGACTAAAATACCGATATTCTTTTTGATGCCCTTAAGGTATTCCGCCAATGGAAGATCTGATACTTCGACCTCCATGGAACCGGTCGATGCATGCAGTAAGTGAATTCGACCGTCTTGCTCTCGGGAGGCGATACCGGTATGGGTAACATCCAGCCCGTTTATTGAGGTAGCCAGCGCAATAATGTCACCACTTTTAATTAAATGTTCATTGACTTCGATTTGATCTTGGGGGAGATAACAAAAAGAACGGCCGTTCAGCACCGCTTCGGTCGCTACGATTTTTTGGTAATTCCCATCATCTGCCAAAAAGGGATAGAGGTCGCGATGGGTGCCCATAAAGTCAATCGCCTTTTTAATTTCAATACCTCCAATAGCTCCGGTAATATTTTTCAACAACCCTTTCTCTTCATTGTTCGATATCCATTCCGAAAAGTAGTGAAGACGGGACCCATAACCATCGAGCATGCCATTTTTATACCGAATGGTCTCTAAGATTTTGATAAAATCGGTAAAGGTATGCTGATCGTGCGTAAGCATGAGACCAAAGGCCAGTACATTTTCGACAAAAGTAGTACAGTCAAGGCCCTGCAGGTTTACGACCAAGGTTTCCTTATCCCCTATTTCCAAGGTTTTGGCCACATAGGGCGTACCTAGAAAGGTCTTGCCCACGGCAACCAGGGTCTTTCCAAAATCGTTTGTCTCCAGACCCTGAATCTCCTCTATTTTTTGTTCAACAGCCTGGCGGTCGGCCGGGGAACAGGTGATTTGCTGAGGAAAGCCGTAGTTAACGAACGACCCAATAATTATAATTAAAATTAAATTTTTCATTTTTTATTACTAGTTAAATCTTATTAGTACCCATGAAATCCATAGGTGCCATAACCATCTGGGCGATAGACTTGGGCGCGTGGGTGGTCTTTAAGCATAAAGGCTTCGGTCACATAATCTACCACATTTTCTTCGGTATCGGTATCTTCGATACGCATTCCTTCGTTTGTATAGTAAGGTTCGATATTAATGCCTTTGTCATTCTCAAAGACCAATAGGTACATGGAGAAGTTTTTATCATAGTCTTCCGGATTCCGTTTTTTGTAGTAATACCCCGTTAGTTTCTTATTGTTGTAGTACAAAGGCTTCTGGGCGACAAAATATAGCGGTTCGTTTTGGGTTGCAGAGGTGTTATCTCGAGAAAGTAGTGCCTCGGCCAAATGTTTTTGGGAGCGAAATTGTTTAGGAAATAAGTCCAAACGATTCAAATGCTTCAATTTTGAGAATAGTAAGACCCTACTTTCTACATCGGTAGCCAGCTCCAATAGTTCTTCTTGAGCTACTTTTTCATTATTGACAATCTGTAACCCCACATAAGTAGTCTGTATTCTAGGATTTTTGAAAAGGGAGAGCTGTTGAAAGAACTGTTCGACCGCCTTTTCGTTTTTAAAAGGATATAATAAAGTGACATAGTCTTCTAAGAGACTACCATGGTGAGGATACGATTTTACGATATCCATCTGGGTCGATGTTGTCTTCGGGATATTCCCTAAGTGTCTTTTTAATTGGATTTTGGCATCATTTAAAATTTGGTTCTTGTATCGCTTATAGTGTTTGGGCCTAACGAGACCCTCGGCCTGTAACTTACCGAGCAATGAAATGATGGGTGCTCTATATTCCGATATGGTGCTGTAGTCCAATAGATCGGGAAAAAGTTCCTTGGCCAAAGGCAAACTGTCTCGATAGGGCTTAAAAATAAGGTTCATTTCCATTGGATTTGATAATAGGGGCAGGTCGTTTTCCATAAACTGGAGAAGAAGTTGGGTCGAGGCCTTGTCCTTTCTATTAGCAATGGCCTGCAAAATTTGGGCTTGGGCCATTGGGTTATTGTATGATTTGGCATACAACCTACGATGGAAGGAGGTCAAATCGACATCTAATTTGACCAGTTGCTCGAGAAGGTATAATTGAATGTCTTTCAGATGAGGCTCAAAATCATACTCTGATATATAATATTTTAAGGAATCGACGTCCATTCGCGTAAACTTCAGGTAGCGGTAGCCATCAAGAATGCTACTGTCTTTTTGGCGCAAGGCGGTATAGAAATCTGGAATTTTATTTTTAAAGACTTTTTTTCCTATGACCGTATCCATAGGAGAGAAATTTTCATAAAAGTCGCTGACAAAGCGACTGGGTTGATTAGAGGTGTCGATGATGGCTTTCAATTCATATAACAGACCGTCTTTGATGACGTTCTTGACTAAAATACCTCGACTACTTGCCGTATCTGTCAAGGTTAGATTCATTTCTTGATATCCTTTGGGGGTTGTTCGAATATCTTCCCGGAGAATATTGAACCGGTTATGTGCATATAGTCGTTTTCGTAAGGCCCATGCCGAATCAATGTTTTCGAACATCAGAAAATCATGTACTTTGTTAAGTTCAACAGATATCACCTCATCGTTCTTGTTGCGATATATTGTTTTCTTATGAAAAGGGTCGTACGGTTTTGTTTTTGGACCTCTGTCAAAATAGTTGTTGCTGCTTTCAACAAATTTTGGGGGCATTACAGAGGTTAATGTGGTAAAGTAAAGTGCGGTATCCAACACCTTTTTTGGGGGAATAGGATCGACAGCCTCCTTCAGTCGAAAGGAGGCGAAGAAGCGTTTAGCTTCTGGCTCGTTCGCCGTAATTGCACCAAGAAGATAGTACTCTCCCCGGCGGAGCGTGGTCAATAGGTGTAGGTGTTTATTTCCAATCGAATCAAAAGCTGCCGACGAGCGTAGCCTATTGCTCGAAAAATCCTCGTATATTGGGGATAACTTCAAGTCTTGATAGAGGCGCCTTTGAATTTGTTTTAATTCAAAAGTATCGGCTTCTATACATCCAAAATCGCTGAGCACGGCTTTTTTGAGAAAATAATAACTATCGGTATTTTCATCGTATCCTTCAATCCATCGATTGCCGCTTCCATGCTTGTTCGTGAAAGTATGAAGAAGGGGCATCTCCACCTCAAAGTCCTTAAAATCAGAAGAAACCTTAATTTTTTTGCCAATGTCCCTCCTAAATCTTAAGCTGTTAAAAATAGTATCGGATATACGGGAAACATAATCACCTTCACCTCCCATTTTAAATATGATGAACTCCAAAGGGGTCTTAAAGATTTGATAGCGCTGATGGTCTCTGTTTTTGAGCTGATTTTTAATGTCTATGCCCACAAAACCATCCTTTTTTACGGTCTTCTTTTCTAAAATCTTTCCGGGAATGTTCTCGAAGAGCAGATCATCGATATCTTCGATTCCGTAGGAAATATTTTTTTTCAAAAAAGAATGGGTGGGAATTCGATGTACCATCACGTAACTACCATTGGCGAGATCGGGTGAGATGTAGGTCGTGGTTCCTCTTTCGGAAACTGGGTAGAGCTTGTTCGTGAGGTTTAGGCTAAAAGCATTGTCCTCAGGGCCAAAGGGGGTGTATTGGTTTTCCCTTATTTTATCTTCGAATTTTTTCTTTAACTGTTTACCCTTGGCACTCGCTTTTGAAACCAAGGGCTTTAAGGTGTATCCTTTTTTTCGCAATAAATCGATTACCCCATTATTCCCTGGTAGATGCGCTGCACCAATACCCGCAAAAACCTTTCCCTCTTGCATAATAGAGTCTAGGCGCGCGACCATGTTGGCATTGCGAATATGTAACATATACTTTATGTAGTGCTTGGTGTACATCGCACGGTCTATAGAATCGAGTAGTGCTATATTGCGTTCACGGTAAGCGTTTTGCAATAATAGCATAGGCCCTTGCTGTTGCATTTTTTTTTGTAGCCATTCGTCAGGTTTTGGTTTCATAGCGTTCATGCTTGCCCTCGCGACCAAGTTGGCGGATTCCTCAAGATCTTCAAGGGCTACGATAGGCTTATCGAATTTTTTGCCAGCCTGATAGATGAACATATCGAGATAGGTCTCTTCTTCAAAATTTTGAGAGATTTCATTGGTTCGGTATAGAATATTGTTGATAAGACGATCATCGAAGGCGAGATAAGCTCCTAAAACCTGTTTTCTTGGGTTGTCGATGTGAAAAGAGCGCGAATAAAAGCCTTTGGTCTCAAATCCATCGTTATAACCATGGAAATTATTGTTCATAAGATCCATATTCTCTAGCCAATGATTAGGGTCTGATTCTAGGGCCACGATATCACATTGGTCTAAAGCCTCGTAAAAAACGTCGTCTAAACGAAATGCGATTTTCTTGCTTACATGCATGGTGCCGTAGAGGTAAGAAGTCTCCACGAGCCCGTTTCCGGATATTTCCCATAACAGGCTTTTGGCTTCTTGTGCCGATACAACGAAGGGAGCAAAAGAAAGAACGATTAGAGTAAGCAAGCGCATAGACCTTATTTTGGCTACGATTTTTTACAAAATTAGGGAAGTATGCTTGGTAATAATTCCCTAGAAACCGTTAAAAGTGACGGGCTGATGGTATAACGCCTATTCTCGGCCCGTATTTTCCGAAGCATCCATTTTTTCAATTTTAAGGCGCGTATGGGCCAAGCTTTCAGGGTAGTTTTCTTGCAGATAGACAATTAATTTTTCACGTACCAGAACGCGTAGGTCCCAAGCGGTCGGTGAATCCTTGGCGCTCATCAATGCACGAATTTCAACACTTTGAGGCTTTGAATCGGTGACTTGCAATACGTTCACCTTGCCGTCCCATAGGTCCGTGCTTTCAAGTATGCGCGTCAGTTCTTCCCGAAGCTTGTCAAAGGGTACGTTATAATCGGTATATAGAAATACCGTGCCTAAAATATCAGCAGAGGTCTTGGTCCAGTTTTGAAAAGGCTTTTCAATAAAATAAGGGGTAGGTACTATCAAACGCCTTTTGTCCCAAATGCTTACCACTACATAGGTCAATGTAATTTGCTCAATTCTACCCCATTCGCCTTCTACGATGACGACATCGTCAATTTTAATGGGCTGAGCTATGGCAATTTGAATGCCGGCCAATATGGTGCCGATCATTTTCTGGGCAGAAAAGCCGATAATAATACCGGCAACACCCGCGGAGGCAAAGATACTTACTCCTATTTCACGAATTCCTTCGAAACTCATTAAAGCAATCCCGATGGCCAAAATTATTACAATGAAAATAATGATGCGCTCCAAAATGTTAAATTGAGTGGTGACCTTCCGTGCCTTAAGATTGTCTTCTGCATGCATGTCGTATTTATCTATCACATAATGCTTTACGATTTTAATGCACGTCAAAATGAGCCAAGTGAAAGCGAAAATAAAAAGCAGGGTACTCGATTTTCGAAACCAATAGGCCTCTTCGGGCAGACCTATGACGTCTCGCAGCGCCTCCATTCGGAGCAAAATGGACAGAAAAATCAAGAGGATCGAAGGGCTGAGCTTTTTGACCGAAGTAAGGGGCAGTAAGTATTTCGGATTTTTACCAAAATGCCTTAATACCCGTAACAAGGCGAAATAAGCAACGATAAGACCTGCGGAGGTACTTATGATAATTAGAATGGATTGATTGTGCTCACTAAAAAAATCGTTTAACATGGCATCATTTTAGAGACTTAGAATACTAAAAAAGTACGATTTTTGCTGTTAAACCGCCTATAAAATTGATGGAATCTATAGCATTATCAAAAAGTATTTCATTGTTCTAACAATAGGATGGTTTTCAAGCCTTATTTTTGTATTATGCTAAGTTCAGACCAAGACAAAGTATGGCTGAGCGGCGTAAAAAGATCTTTAAAAGCAAAGAATGAAAGGAGTTTTATTGGTTAATCTGGGTTCACCCGATACCCCGACGGCAAAAGACGTTAAGCCGTATCTTGACGAATTTTTAATGGATGAACGTGTTATCGACACCCCTTTATGGCTCCGAAATCTGATCGTTAGAGGAATAATTTTAAGAACGCGACCAAAAAAATCTGCAAAGGCCTATGCCAAGATTTGGTGGGAGGAAGGTTCGCCCTTAATCGTCATTTCAGAGCGTTTTGCGCAAAAACTTAAAAATCAAACCGAGATGCCTGTGGCCTTGGGAATGCGCTATGGTAGTATGACGATAAAGAACGCCCTACAAGAGCTCAAAGACCAGAATGTGGATGAGGTGCTCTTGGTTCCTTTATATCCCCACTATGCCATGTCTTCTTTCGAAACGGTGGTTGTCAAGGCGATGGAAGTGCAAAATCAATTTTTCCCAGAAATTCGATTGACCACCCTTCCTGCGTTTTATAAAAATCCGGATTACATTAAGGTACTGTCCGAAAGTATCAAGGACGGCCTGAAAGACTTTGAATACGACCATGTTCTTTTTTCTTACCATGGCATACCCGAACGGCACATTCGAAAATCCGATCCGACTAACTATCATTGTAAAATCAATGGAAAATGTTGTACGATCAACTCGGTCGCACACCAAACTTGTTACCGACATCAAGTCTATGAGACAACCGAGCTGGTAAAGGCTTATTTAGGTCTTCCGGAGGACAAGGTAAGCTCGTCGTTCCAATCGCGCTTGGCAGGTGACCCTTGGTTAAAACCCTATACCGATTTCGAATTCGAGAGGCTTGCTAAGGAGGGGAAAAAGAAATTAGCGGTCATCACCCCGGCCTTTGTTTCCGATTGTTTGGAGACTTTGGAAGAAATAGCCATGGAAGGTAAGCATCAATTTGAAGAAGCTGGAGGCGAATCGTATAAACACATTGCCTGCTTAAATGATAGTGAGGCATGGGTTCAGGTGATGGCAAAATGGGTGAATGCCTGGGAAGCGACCGGCGCCTTGCCGGTTTAACTTGAACAATATGGGCTTGTATCTTCTTCCATAAAATGCGAAAAGATCTAAAAACTTGCGAAAAAAACCTTCAAGTGTATCGGCAGATCAGTTAGGTTCGGAGCCTATAGGCCGTTTGTTAGTTAGACAAGCGGTACCTGCTTCCATTGGTATTTTGGTGATGTCTTTGAACATATTGGTCGATTCTATCTTTGTTGGTAACTGGATAGGCTCCATCGCCATTGCGGCTATCAATGTTGTTTTACCGGTTTCCTTTTTTATTGGGGCTTTGGGGATGGCGATAGGTATTGGGGGTTCAAGTATCATTTCGAGGGCGTTGGGAGCCGATAATTATCCTAGGGCTATTAAAACTTTCGGTAATCAGATTACCCTCACGTTGGTGATTACTATCAGTATGGTCGCTTTAGGGCTATATTACATAGATTCCCTCATTCCTGCTTTTGGAGGTAAAGGTGCCATCTTTTCCCCTGCCAAAATTTATTATACAATCGTACTCTACGGAATTCCCTTTTTAGCGCTTTGCATGATGGGTAACACCGTCATTCGCGCAGAAGGAAAGCCCAAATTCGCTATGGTGGCCATGATTATACCCTCTGTAAGCAATCTTTTGATGGATTATATTTTTATCTATGTTTTTGATTGGGGAATGCAGGGAGCAGCATGGGCCACGACCATAGGTTACGTATGCTGTTTCGCATATATTCTTTACTTTTTTCTTTCCTCTAACTCAGAGTTAAGGTTGAGCCCGAATTGTTTCAGACTTGACCCAAAGATTCTCAAGGAAATCGGATCGTTAGGCTTTGTAACCCTTTCACGACAGGCGACTACAAGCGTAGTCTATTTGTTAATGAACAATATTCTTTTTGGACTGGGTGGGGAGGCTATGGTAGCGGTTTACGCCATTATCGGAAGGATGTTGATGTTCGCCCTTTTTCCTGTTTTCGGAGTTACCCAAGGTTTTTTGCCCATCGCCGGATTCAATTATGGGGCCAAAAAATACCAAAGGGTTCGAAAGGTGATATATACCGCAATATTTTACGCGTCCATACTGGCGACCTTCGTTTTTATCGGACTGTTCATATTTCCAGCTGAAATAGCCGGTTTGTTCTTGAGTAGTAAAGCACATATGTCTGAGGTTGAGCTCGCCACGAATGCCTTCGTTCTAGAGCATACGCCTACGGCTATGCGATGGGTATTTGCGGCCACCCCCATTATTGCCCTGCAGCTTATTGGAGCAGCATATTTTCAGGCTATAGGAAAGGCTATTCCGGCATTGCTTCTAACTTTGTCAAGACAGGGCTTCTTTTTTATTCCCCTAATTTTGATTTTGCCTCGCTATTTCGATGAATTGGGCGTATGGATTTCTTTTCCCATTGCCGATGTCTTGGCGACCGTGGTCACTGGAATATATTTGCGGAGGGAAGTCAGGCGTTCGTTGGGCGGCTAAGTACGCTCGAATTTTAGTTCTCGCCCATTATGTGTAACAACTCCATACCTGTCGATGATCGGGGCTTAAAACCCGGCCAGTCTTGGTCATTGGAGTTTTGGGGAACATCCAAAAACTTCGAAAAATCCTGATCCTTTAGGTGGGTTCCTAAAAATGCGGTTACAAAATGTTGGTTGATATTATTGATTTTGCGTTGGTCCCAAGTCGCATCGGCGTAGCGGTTATACTCGTCGATGTGCAACCCTGGCTGTAAAGACTCTTTTGGCGGCGGATTTGGAGCAACGTTGTGCCTGGCATTTTCGTAGGTGAGTAAGTACCGGTCTGCGTTGACGGCTCCTTCGAAGATAGCTTTGATTCCTTTTTCGTAGCCAGAAATGTCATCTTGGCTACCTGCAACGAAAAAAGTAGGTACCCGTAATCCTTTGAGACCCTCAGCATTCCAGACACCACGTTCCATTCCCCAAGGGGCAAACGCTACCACGGCCTTGATTCTAGGATCGACTTGATTCTGATACTCGGGATGGCTGGCCGTTAAGGGTGCAATGGCTTTGCTCCCTTGGGTCATTTGGGTGAAAAAGCCATTCAATGTATCGCTGTACCCGGCTCCCGCTACATTTAAAACGCCGTACCCACCCATGGAATATCCGATTATACCTATTTTTTCGGCATCAACCAGACCAGAAAGCGGGTCATCGCTTTCAGGGCTTGACAAACGAACCATTTCCTGAAGCACAAATTTAATGTCTTTGGCCCGGTTAAGAAGGGTGCTATGAAAAGCATTGGCATCCTTAAAGGTAGAGTCCGTATGATCGATGGCAGCGACCACATAGCCTTTTGAGGCCAAGTTTTCTGTCAAATAGGTCATAAGGTAACGTGACCCCACATACCCATGTGAAACTATGACTAGAGGAAAAGCTTCTGTGCCATCCGTTTGTTTCGGTACCGCATTGCGAAACGCTCTTCCTTTGAAGGAAAAAGGAATCAAAGGTCTTAGAGTGTCTCCCCGTGTTCCCATAACTTCTTCGTAAATTACCGAAGTCTCGGACGCTTCGTCCATATTGGCCGGATACCATACTTCTACGGTCAACGGCCTGTCGTAAACAGCATCGTTACCCGCTTTGGAATTTAGGATGTCGATCTGTTTTTCATTCACCAAATTCAAGGTGCGAACCCCGATACGATGTGGCCCTCTTAATGAGAGTTCGGGGGCATCGGGCAGTGGGTCTCCGTACAAAAATTCTTGTGCTTGTACTGCGTAAAGAGTACCTACAAAATAGACCAAAAGTAATATGCCGTTTTTCATTTTTACACATTGATTAGCCCTAAAAATACATATTTAAAACAACTCTGAACGGTTTAAAGTAAAATGAGTAGATAGTCTTTTTTTGATAGAAAAGCATTTAATCCATAATTAAAGTGGAAACCTTTTGCGTTCTGTCAAATCTATTTATTTGAAAAGTGAGCTTTTCTTGATTTCAGTAATGAATGAGATGGGGATATAGGCAAGCGAATCGGGTTCGGGCCAATGTTTAATGACGTACCGCTTATATGATGTTTTCTTGCCCCATTGCAAAAATTTGGAGAAATTATTTTTTACGAAAACTTGGTTTGGGTTGCATTTTCTACCGGTATCCCTTCGTAATTTTTTCGAATCAATTCTTGCCCATATTTTCGTTCCAATCGGCGAATACTAAAATGGGCCTGAGCCATATTTTGAAAATGTTGAATGAAAGCGAGGTTAATGGAAGCCCCACCCACTGCGCCCACCAAAGGAATAGCCTGTGCTACAAACTTTTCGGAGACCTGTACGCTAAATCTTGAGGCTATTTGGGCAATGAATTGTACTATCGGGCTCGAGGTGCCCACCAATAGTCCCTCGATTAACCTACTTGAAGAACCTTTTACGGCGGCATTAAGCGCAATTCGGGTCGCAAAGTAACCGGTATCGATACTATCGTCATGTTTTGTTTTGCCGCCTAGGGCAAATACCTGTAAACAGGCTAGTTGGGTATCAAGCTCGCTTAAATCTTCTCCTTGACTTCTGGCAATGTCCATGATGGAGCGCATCATGAGTTTAGTGGTGATGCCTAGGTCAACTGTAAAGGCGGTCGCGCCCAAAGCTCCCCCTAGCATACCAGATGAGGTTACGAGCCCCTTATACATAGTGTTTAAAGGCGTAGTCATTGTTTTTCCTGATTTCATGGTAGTCAAATTTGCCCTGACTACAGTAATCAACACCTTGTAGCTTAGTTGCTTGAGCCATTTTTGCTGTTTTTCGGGAAGAAGTTCGAGTCGACTTTCTATGAGATTCCCCATTTTGTTCAAGCCCTCCATGGCCCAACCAATTCGTTCCATTTTGTATTTTGCCATTTTTAGAGTGGCAAGGTCCTCCGGATGTAACTTTTTATCGCTCATTAATTTTGTAGCAACTTTATATGCTAAAATACGCATTCCATGTGTTTTTTAGAGCGGTACACTTCCTTTTTCTATTTTGACATTTTTAGTACATTTATGGGGTTAAAGTTTAAAGATTCAATATACTTTTTAAGAAAGGAAATGGCCTCCCACAAATTGCTATTACCAATAATAGGCTTACTTGCTGTGCAGTGCCTGTACGGCCAAAAATACTTTAAAATAGAAAACGACATGGTCGACGAGCGAACGTTCAGAGAAGGCTTGGCCATGATTGCACGGGAATATAATCCTCAAATAGTTACCTATAAAACGTTTGAACGTGTTCTAGTGAAAGACTCCATAATTGAAAATATTGCCATTGTGGTATTAGAGGAGGAGGAAGATGAAGAGGTCTATCGTGTTTTTGATTTTTTAGATCGGCCGTTGCCCGATTTTGAGTTTTTGGATAATACGGGAGCTCTAGTAAAAAAAGGGAATTTCCTTGGCAAATATACCGTCGTAGGTCTTTATAAAGAACCGGGTCAAGTGCGTTCCTCGCACATCAAATCGATGAATAATCTGGTCGAAACCGGACAATACAATGCGGTGGCCCTGATTGCAAAAAATGGAAAAGCGGAATTTATGGCAAAGAAAGCCGATTTTCCAGTACTTAACGAATGTATCTCATGGTATATCAAGAATATTTCTATTCCCGAGTCACCAAAGTTTTTAGTTTTAGACGAGCAAGGTAAGCTTCGCTATATTTTTCAAACGTTTCCTGATAGAAAAAGTAACGCCAGACCCATGAATCCGGAGCACTTGAAGATATTCGACCTTTTAAAATGACAGCTTACCCCGTTACGATGTGCTTATAGGTACCTTGTATTCCTTTCGCAAATATGCCTTGAAATTGGCTAACTTTGAATGCGAACCATAAAATAAAATTCTGGTGTCAGACTATTATAATTATATCAAAGCCCTTCACCTAATTTTTGTCATTACATGGTTTGCCGGCCTTTTTTATATTCCCCGCTTGTTTATTTATCACATTGAAGCCGTTGATAAACCTAGTCCTGGCAGGGAAATTTTAGTACAACAGCTGCAATTGATGGCCAGGCGTTTATGGTATATTATTACTTGGCCTTCAGCGATATTGGCTACCGTTTTTGCCATTAGCCTATTGATACTTATGCCTAGTTGGCTGCAGCAACCCTGGATGCACTTAAAATTGGGTTTTGTATTACTTTTGATCGGATACCACTTAAAGACCCATCATATGTTCAGGCAACTACAGCGGAACGAAATTCGCTATACGTCGAGGTATATGCGTATTTGGAATGAAGGCGCAACCATTCTATTGTTTGCTATTATTTTCTTGGTCATACTACGTAGTACCCTTAGTTGGGTGTTCGGGTTGGTCGGGCTTTTTGTATTAGTCCTACTTCTGATGTTAGGGGTCAAGTTGTATAAAAGGTTTCGGGATAACAATCCGGAAGCATGATTTACGTTTTTTAGAGAACAAGAACTATTTTTCTTGGTATAAAGTTTGCATTGCAACGAGAAATTAGATATTCAAGGAAGGAAGGCATGTTTCCTTTTTTTCAAAATTTATGGAGAGACCATAATTAGTACCTTTAAGTTTAAACTTTGAACACTTGTTCACAAAACTTTCCCTTCGGTCGCGCATATTCGTGTCAATGATATTGTTGGTGGTCATTGCGTCCATATTGATTGTGGGTGTGACGGTTTACCAGTATAACGAGCAGTCTCGAGATTACCATGGAGAAAGACTTGAGCGCAAAGAAGAGCAAGTAAGGCAGAGCGTTGAGTATGTTTTGAGGGAAACTACCTTTCCGGTAACTACTGAAAACTTGAGGTATATATTTGATCAAGAAATTTATCGCATTTCCAATGTACAGAGCCAAAGGATGAACATATACGACCTTGATGGCCAGCTTATTAAAAGTTCACGGGCGAAATTCGAAGTCGATTCCATTTCAAATTGTTTAGACCCCTTAATTTTAAATAGAATTGAAGCAAGCGCCGATAAGCGATATGTAGAAGAAAAGGCCTTGGCCGGCGATAATTATAGGGCTTCGTATACGTATATCAAGGACAAAAAATTTAAACCTATTGGTATATTAAATTTGCCCTATTACGAAGATGATTCTTTCAACGATATGGAATTGAGAGAGTTTTTGATGCGTTTGGGCGGGGTATATCTTTTAATGTTATTTATTGCCATCGCACTTTCCTTTTTTATTTCGACATATATTACACGGTCGCTGCAGACGATATCAGACCTTTTGGGAAAGACCGATTTAACTAAAAAGAACCAAAAAATAATAATTGACAATCCTAGTGAGGAAATAGAAAAATTGGTCACTTCCTATAATGCCATGATTGATGAACTCGAGCATAGCGCATCGAAATTGGCACGTAGTGAGCGCGAACAAGCCTGGCGGGAAATGGCGAAACAGGTCGCGCATGAAATTAAAAATCCGTTGACCCCTATGCGATTAAGCGTTCAAAGTTTTCAGAGAAAATTTGACCCGACAGATCCAGACATAGAGAACAAGGTGGCCGAGTACTCGAATACGTTGATTCAACAAATCGATACGATGAGTAGTATTGCCTCGGCATTTTCCAATTTTGCCGAAATGCCCGCCCAACAAAACGAAACGCTGAACGTAGTGAAAATCGTTAAATTGGCTTTGGATATCTTCAACGAAGAGTATATCCACTTTATATCGGATGAAGAAGAGATTATTGCAAAACTTGATCGTACACAACTGATACGTATTGTAACCAATCTCGTAAAGAACGCGATTCAGGCAATTCCTGATGAAGTCCCTCCGCGAATTTTGGTATCTGTAACCTCCGAGGCAGAAACCGTCAAAATTTCTGTTGCTGATAACGGTGTAGGTATAGCCGATGAACTTAAAGAGAAAGTTTTTGAGCCCAAGTTTACGACCAAATCCAGTGGGACCGGGTTGGGGTTAGGGATGGTTAAGAATATTGTAGAGACCTATAAGGGTAGTATTTACTTTAAATCAAAGCCCGGAAAAGGAACCGTTTTTACGGTAAAATTTCCCCAAGAAACGGAGGATCGAATCATCGAAGAGTAGCATACTAAAAAATATAAAATGACTTTTACAAATGTTTTAATATCTATTAAAGAAGGCTTGGCCATTGTTACCATAAACCGGCCTAAGAAACTTAACGCCTTGAATCAAGAAACAATTAAAGAGCTACATGAAGCCTTTGAGGGGCTCCAAGACAATGCCGATGTCAAGGTCATCATCTTAACCGGAAGTGGTGAAAAGGCATTCGTGGCCGGGGCGGATATCTCTGAATTTGCCGATTTTTCGGAAGAAGAAGGACGCCTACTAGCCGCTAATGGACAGAAGTTACTTTTTGATTATATAGAAAACCTAACGACTCCTGTTATTGCAGCGATTAACGGTTTTGCACTTGGGGGCGGACTGGAATTGGCCATGGCATGCCATTTTAGGGTGGCAAGTCACAACGCCAGAATGGGCCTTCCAGAAGTTTCATTGGGGCTAATCCCTGGATATGGGGGTACACAACGGCTGCCACGGTTGATCGGAAAAGGCCGGGCCATGGAGCTGATCATGACTGCTTCCATGATCGATGTGGACCGTGCCCTTGGCTATGGTTTGGTGAATCATGTCGTTTCTCAGGAAGAACTTTTAGGGTTTTGTGAGAAGTTGGCCGGTAAAATATCGAATAATTCCTCCGTTGCCATAGGATATGCAATAAAAGCCATAAATAAAGGTTTTACTCCTAGTAATGGTTTTGCCACGGAAGTAGAGGCTTTCGGAGCTTGTTTTGGCACCCAAGATTTTAAAGAGGGTACTTCTGCGTTTCTAGAGAAACGAAAAGCTGATTTCCCGGGCAAATAAGATACCCAAAAACCTACTTATGAGTATGACAAAAGGCTTCGTGACCATGGTGCTCATGCTTGCTGGCGCACTTACAATGGCACAAGATATCCCAGTGAATTACAATTTGGGCGATAATTATTCCGATAGGTATAAATATTCTACCGTGCTTACGATTGACAGTCCGAATAATGGGCAGACCGTTTTGGTTCGAACGTATTATGGGGGGTTCCCCTTACATCCGAAAGGATATTTTATCGAAATTTACGATGAAGGACTTAACCTAATAACCGATTATAATTACAAATATGCCGGAGACCATATGGTCGATGGCTTTGTAAAGAATGGACAGCTATATTTATTAGAGCTTGTTTACAATTATGATCGGGCCGCCTATCAATATGTTGTTCACCATTCCTCATTGGAAAGTTTTAGTTTTTCGGAAACGATACTTCTTTCTATTCCTTCCAAGGAAGTCCTTAATCCATTAGCGGTGAATAAGTATAACCGTAATTTTGGAAATGGGTTTTCAACGGCGACCTATTTTAATGACGAGCGATCCGCATTTGCCATTACCGTACATTTTAGAGAAGGTAGGGAACAAAAATATGAGGTCTACCTTTACGGCACCGATTTAAAGCCACAATTCGCCTATGACTTCTCGAGCGAAGTAGAAGATAAGAACTACGCCTTTGAAAATATCGAGGTATCAAAAGATCTAAAAACGCTCTATATGATGGGGAAGGCGTATTTCAAAAAAAGAAGGATGGATGCCACCGAAAGAAGGTTTCAGTACGAGTTGGTGCGCTTTGATGCCCAAGGACATAAAATCCAAGAGTTCAATGATGCTGGACGGTTTCCTGAATCATTAAAGCCTATTCTTGTCGATAGTTCCCTCAAAATAGTAGGGTTTTATGCAGATCGTAAAGACAATCGCTACAACGGATTGGTCTATTTTGAGCTAGACAAGGATTCTTTGGCCATTTCGTCAAAAAAATACAATGCTTTCTCTCAACAATTTATGAAAGACAAGTTCGGACGAGAAGTAGATACCGAAGTCAAAAATTTGATTTTCAAGGATGTACATCTAACTCCTTACCATAATATTCTTTTTAGCGCAGAGGAATATTTTGTGAGTAAGGGCGAGGATATAAGCTCAGGACATACCCAAATCACTGAAAGATATCACTATAATGATATTGTTTTGGCTAAACTGAATGCTCAGGGTGATATGGAATGGGCACGAAATATCAATAAGACAGAAGTAACCCAAGGAGATGCCTCATATGCATCATATACCGCCTTTGGCAAAGGGGAAGACATGTATTTCTTCATCAACTCCGGTGAAAATCCTCAAAAAATTGGCAATGAGCGCATTCTTTTTAAGCAAGGCTATAGTAGAAACCCCAACATGTTCGTCATAAAAGTAAATGCCGAGGGGAACCTATCTTACCAAAAGCTTGTCGATGATAAAGAAGTGCGGCTACCTATTATGGTCTCAAGAGCATACATCGATAAGTCCAACGACAACCTACTTTTCTATGCGAAAAGGGGTACTAAGAAACAAATGATTCGTGTTTTGGTGAATTAATGAGGCCGTTAAAATAACCGGGACAGAGAGTAAAAAATAGGATAAATTCCATATTTTTGGAATAAATCCAAAAAAATGTCACATCAGAAAAATGTAAAGAAGGGTCGGGGGGCGCAGAAAACCGTTGCTAACCGATTTTTCGAATACAGCTACGAGACCAGGGCCGACTTTTTAGAATATTGTCGCTTAGAGGGCGAAGAAGCCGAAGAGAATAGAACACAATACGTACCTATTTTTCCCAAAACTATTGTCAATAAGGTAACGAGTCCTGATGTAGGGATGATGTATTCCATGAATCCCTATCAGGGCTGTGAGCATGGTTGTGTTTATTGCTATGCCAGAAATACCCATGAGTTCTGGGGTTATGGCCCTGGCCTTGACTTTGAGCGCTTTATCTTGGTCAAAAAATCGGCAGCAAGCCTTTTGGAGGAAAAATTAAGCAGTAAACAGTGGGAGGCACACACCATAGTACTTTCGGGGAACACCGATTGTTATCAGCCGGCCGAGCACAAATTCGGTATTACAAGGGCTTGTCTAGAGGTATTTCATAAATATAAACATCCAGTAGGCATCATAACTAAAAATGCCCTTATTCTAAGGGACCTTGACATACTAAAAGAATTGGCCAAAGATGGTTTGATCGGTGTCAATATCTCGATTACTTCATTATCGGAAGACACCAGACGTATTCTGGAGCCTCGGACAGCTACGATTCAAAAACGTTTAAAGACCATTCGTACTTTGTCGGAGCACAATATTCCCGTCAATGCCATGTTGGCTCCGATAATTCCCGGAATAAATAGCCATGAAATAATGAATTTGGCAAAAGCCGTGTCAGAACAGGGGGCAACCTCTTTTGCTTTTACCGTAGTGCGGCTAAATGGAGCAATTGGGCAAATTTTTAGTGACTGGATCAGAAAGTCATTACCGGATAGAGCCGAAAAGGTACTATCGCAAATTAGGGCCTGTCACGGGGGTACTTTGAACGATAGCCGTTTTGGAGTACGAAGTCGCGGGGAAGGAAAAATAGCAGAACAAATTCATAATCTGGTTAAATTGGCAAAACATACTTATTTTAAAGACAAAACCTTTCCAACTTTGAACCATGGGTTGTATCATAAATGTAAAGAGGCCAATGGGGTTTCGGAAAGTCGGCAAATGAAACTGTTTTAAATGAATAAGACCGTGGGCAACCTATACTTACCGGCCATTGAATTTGTTTTATTTTGCGGCTAAACTCCTCGTATCCTGCCCTTTATCTAGAAACTTGATTTTTGCTATGCTAAGGCGTTTTATAGTTTCTTTGCCTTTTTGACTAGTGATGAAGGCGCCAACGGATCCCATTCCTTATAAAACTGTTGAAGAAAGGTGAGCATAAAACGATGGCGTTCTTCCGCTAACCTTTTTCCGGTTTCTGTGTTCATTTTATCCTTCAAAAGAAGGAGTTTTTCGTAGAAGTGGTTGATAGTGGGGGCAGTTGACATTTTATACTGTTCTTTGGTGATTTCGAGATTAGGGGCGATCATAGGGTCGTAGAGTTTTCGATTTTTGAAACCACCGTAATTAAATGCCCTTGCGATACCGATAGCACCCATGGCGTCTAGACGATCTGCGTCTTGTACCACTTGAAATTCCTTTGTACGGAAAGGACGGCCTCGACGTTTTTTCAAGGAATTTTTAAACGATATATTTTCAATGATTTTTACGACATGTTTTGTCGTTTTCTTGTTGATCTTAAGCTGGTTCAAAAAGGTTGTGGCCATTTTTGGCCCTATCGATTCATTGCCATCGTTGAATTTGGCATCCGCAATATCGTGTAAAAGTGCAGCTAGGCTTACCACCAGCACATCTACATCTTCATCTTTCGCGATGAGCAGGCTATTTCTAAAGACCCTTTGTATATGAAACCAATCGTGCCCCCCCTCGGCGCCCTGTAAAACTTCTTTTACGAAGTCGATGGTTTGTTCTACATAGTCTGCGTTGCTCGTTTTGCTCATTTGAAAGAGTTAACACCGGATACTACGGCTTTTTCTACTTCTGTCAAAACCGTATCGAGGTTTTCTTTGATTTCAATAGGTCGTTGTACATGAAAAGAAACATGGGCGCCCAGACCCAAGGGGAATTTGCCATATTTCAATAGTTTCCATGAGTCATTAATGCTTACCGGAACTACTAAAGCCCTGGGAGCGTTCTTCATTAATAGTTTTAGGCCAATGGTTTTGAAAGGTTTAGGATGTCCCGTTCGACTGCGTGTGCCTTCGGGAAAGATGACAGCGCTATAGTTGTTTTTTTCGATAAACTTTCCCAGCTTCGATATTTCCATCAGGGCTTGTTTACTATCTTTTCTATCAATGAGAATCGACCCTCCATGACGAAGATTATAGGATACGCTCGGGATTCCCTTGCCCAGCTCTTTCTTACTGACAAATTTAGGATGGTGCTTGCGCATGAACCATACAAGAGGTGGAATATCATGCATGCTTTGATGGTTGGGAACGATGATCAAGGGTCTGTCGGTAGGAAGGTCATGGGGGTTGCTAAAAGTATAGGTAGTGCCTAATACTTGAGTGCTGCGCATGAGGCAAAGGTTGAGTAAAGCCACACTGATCCTGTGTGCTTCATAACCGAACAAATTAAAGCAAACCCATTGAATGGGATGAAAAATCAGCAAACAAAGACCGAATAAGATCAAGTATAGAAAACTCAACGGGTATGCCAATAGCTTCTGCATAATGCAAAAATAAAAAACCGCTTCTTTGAGAAACGGTTTTTAAAGGTTTTTTAGAGTCTCATAATGAGGTTAGACCTAAATCATTAACAAAATTCATCATAGGCTCCCATCAAGTTTTCCGCAATTAGTTCAGCAGGTCTGCCTTCTATATGATGGCGCTCGATCATATGCACCAATTCTCCATCTTTGAACAATGCCATACTTGGAGAAGATGGGGGAAAAGGGATCATTAGATTTCTCGCGGCATTTACCGCCTCGATGTCCACTCCGGCAAACACCGTAACAATGTGGTCCGGTTTTTTGTCGTTCTGCAGACTTAATTTTGCTGCGGGCCTTGCATTCGCTGCTGCGCAACCGCAAACCGAATTCACGACTATCAATGTGGTGCCATTCTGGTTCAATGCTTTTTCAACATCTTCAGCTGTATATAGTTCTTCAAATCCGGCCGAAGCTAGATCTTGTCTCATAGGTTTTACCAATTCTGCGGGATACATAGTTTTGATTTTTTATTTTGGCATACAAAGATACTTATTTTGATGCGTTTACGCAGCGAACTTAACGTTTCATTGGGGAAAATCAAATTTGTACCCATAGCTCTAGCACCAGTCGATTCCTATGCCTCGCTCGGGTTGTTCATGGCATGGCCAAGAAGTCATACCCTTTGGCAGAATTTTCATTGGGCATCAGTATTTGCTGGGCAAAATGTATCTTTGCCGAAAATTTAAGATAACATGATTAAATGGGTCGCGGCCATCCTCGGATATTACCTATTTCGCCTACCTGGTGCAATTTTGGGATTCCTTTTAGGAAGCTTTATCGATAACTTTAGTGGTGGTGGTAGGGGGGCACAATCCATATTTCAGGATATGGCCCGTCAAAGCGTTTCCCCGGCCGATTTTGAACTTAACCTACTTTCGTTGTGTTCTATCGTCATCAAGGCGGATGGAAAGGTAAACCAACGTGAGCTTGATTATGTACGTCAATATTTTTTACAGACTTACGGCAAGGAAAAAGCGAACGCTATTTTTCGAACCTTCAACGAAATCAACAAGAAACACGAAATATCGGCACAGCGTATCTGCAGTTTCTTAAACCAGCGCACCCGATATGAAGTGAGATTACAGTTATTACATTTTCTCTTCGGAATTGCCCAGGCCGATGGAGCTGTCAGCAATCCTGAAATTGTTAAAATTAGGGAGATCGCCGGGTATTTGAGAGTGACCCAGCGTGATTTTGATAGTATAAAGGCCATGTTCATTAAATCGGCCAACAACGCCTATAAGATTCTTGAAATAGAAAAGAACGCCACTGATGAGGAAATTAAAAAGGCCTATCGCACCATGGCTAAGAAGTACCATCCTGATAGGGTAAACACACAGAATGAGGCCATAAAAAAGGGCGCGGAAGAAAAATTCAAGGAAGTGCAAAGAGCCTATGAAGAAATTCAGAAAGAAAGAGGTCTTTAGTGCTAATCAACATCGAATTTTAAGGCGTGAAGCATGAGTGCGGAATGCGGATTGCGCCAGAGTTCAATTAATGAAGTGTCATGATTTTTGGCGATGAACAAGGTTGTTTAAAACGTTACTATGAGTGATTTTTGGTTTTATTTAAAATTAGGTCTTAACCACGTACTTGACTTTTCGGGCTACGACCATATGCTTTTTTTATGTGCCTTGGCTATACCCTTCACCATTAAACAATGGAAACAAGTAGCACTTTTGGCCACCTTATTTACAATAGCACATTGTACCTCTCTGACTCTTTCGGCCTATGATATCTTGGCGGTCGATACGGGGTTGATCGAGTTTTTGATCCCGGTAACCATATTTTTAACGGCACTCTTTAATAAACTCGAGATAAAGATTTCCACTTTGTCTTTAGGCATTTACTTGCAGAGTCTAACTACCACTTTCTTTGGTTTGATACATGGTTTTGGTTTTTCAAACTACTTCAATATGATGTTGGCTCAAGAGGATGAAAAATTGAAGCCCTTGTTCGGTTTTGCAACTGGACTAGAAATTGCTCAAATCGTTATAATTTTAATTGTGCTGTTATTCTCCTTTTGTATGCTTTCCATTTTGAAAGTACGTAAAGATTATTATGTTCTCGTGGCATCGGCAATTATTGGATTGATTACAATACCGATGATGATTCGAACGTTTCCTTTTTGATGCCTCTCTAATTTTTCACTTAAAATTAACTCTCGAATTATTGTTGGGCTATTTGAAAGCGGGTATCTTAGTGTTTTGCCCCAAAGAATCATAAATGGGTTGATTCTAAATTCCTTTTTCCAAATGGTATGAAAAAAGAAAAACAGACCAAATATGATAAGGCCTATTTGCGCATGGCTCAAGAATGGGGCAAGCTTTCTTACTGTGAAAGAAAGCAGGTAGGGGCAATTATCGTGAAAGATCGAATGATTATTTCTGACGGTTATAATGGCACTCCGACCGGTTTTGAAAATGTTTGCGAAGATGATGAAGGATATACTAAATGGTATGTGCTTCATGCCGAAGCAAATGCTATCAGTAAAGTTGCTTCTTCTACCCAGTCCTGTGAAGGCGCAACCCTTTACATCACTTTGTCACCTTGTCGTGAATGTAGTAAGCTGATCCATCAGTCTGGTATTAAACGCGTTGTATACCGCATTGCTTACAAAGATGATTCAGGGCTTCAGTTTCTAAAACGCGCAGGTGTCGAATTGGTACACATGCCTGAAATAGAAGCCTTGGTCCACTAGCTTCTGATTTTTATGAAAAGAAAATATAGTTACATATGGCCTACTGTTATAGCCGCAGCAATTGCCGTGGGTATTTTTGTGGGAGGAAAGTTACATTTTAACGACAGTCCAGAGCGACTCTTCACCAAAAATTCAAACAAAGATAAGTTGAATCGTCTTATCGATTATATCGATTATGAATATGTCGACGATATAGATACCGATAGTATAGTCGATGTGACGGTAAATCAAATTTTAGAAAAGCTTGACCCCCATTCCGTCTACATTCCAAAGAGTGAAATGGACCGGGTTTCCGAAAATATGAAAGGCGATTTTGTAGGGATAGGAATCAATTTTTATCCGTATAATGACACTATTGCCGTCATCCGAACAATTCCGAACGGGCCGAGTTATTTAAAGGGGATCAAGGCTGGCGATCGCATTCTTACGGCTGATAGCGACACTTTATATGGCAAAGATTTGGGAAGTGATGCTATAGTTGGAAAATTGAGGGGAACGAAAGGAAGTTCAGTAAAACTGGAAGTGTACAGAAAGGAAGAAGATAGGATATTTACTGTAGACATAAAAAGAGGTGTCGTTCCCATTAAAAGCGTTGAGGCGTACTGCATGCTTTCGGACGATATGGGCTATATAAAGGTGAACCGTTTTGCAGAGACTACTTATAGGGAGTTTAAAGATGCTCTTGCTATACTTCGCAAAAAGGGCGCAAAGAAATTAACCCTGGATCTTCGAGACAATCCAGGAGGGTATCTGGGTGTGGCCGAGCAGATGGCCGATGAATTTTTGGAAAAGGGCAAGCTAATATTATTCACCAAGAATAAAACGGGAAAAGTCGATAAAATCTATGCTACGGATAAAGGAAGCTTTGAAGATAAACCGATTTACGTACTGATTAATGAGCGCTCTGCATCGGCAAGTGAAATTATTGCAGGAGCGTTGCAAGATAATGATATCGGAACCATTGTGGGCCGTCGATCTTTTGGTAAAGGGTTAGTTCAGCGCGAGATGGACCTTGGAGATGGTTCCGCTGTAAGACTCACAGTTTCAAGATATTACACGCCAACGGGGCGTAGTATTCAAAAGTCGTATGATAAAGGAAGCAAGGACTATTATCAAAGATTTACAGATCGCTACCACAGTGGAGAGTTGATATCTGTCGACAGTATAAAAGTAGCGGATTCTTTAAAATTTACCACTCCTAAAGGCAAAATAGTATACGGGGGCGGTGGAATTATCCCAGACGTTTTTGTGCCTATGGGATCGAATGAAGAAGAAGCTGTTGAAAGTATGGATAGTTATGGCTGGCTTTCTTATTTTATTTTTGAACATTTAGATGAATCTAGAAACCAATATAGCGACTACAGCGAAGATGACTTTATTGAAAACTTCAAGGTAGACGACATCCTTTTTGAAAGGTTTGTGGACTATTCCTTGGCTAAAAGTCTGAAAATGAATTTCTATGATTACGAGCGGAGCATCAAAATTTATTTAAAGGCCGCACTGGCAGAACAATTGTTTGGGCCTAATGTACATGCCAAAATAAAGAGTGCTGAAGATGATATGCTGCAAAAGGTCTTGGAGCTTGATGATCCTTTGGTTAGACAGCAGGAGGCGGAAGCCATAGAAAGTAGGAATTAACCTTTCTTATCTATTTTTTCTTGAATTTTTTTACTGGTCCTATAAATCAAAAGGAGTAAGATGGCACAAAATGGGGCAATTATCCCGATGATGGCAACGGTACTATTCCCCTGCAAGGGCTTTTCAAAATCTATTAGGGTCACATTATACGCCACTAGTAATAAGGCGATTATGATAAAAACAATATGTAGTGTTTTGTTCATGATTTACGTTTGATGTTGTGAAATTCAGAATAGTTGGTTGATATTGGTAGTAAATAATTTTACTGCGATGGCCAAAAGAATTACCCCAAAAATTTTACGAATGATATTGAGCCCATTTTTCCCTAATACTTTTTCAATACGACGGGATGATTTCAAAACAAGGTATACAAAAATAGTATTAAAAATGATGGCTAAAATGATATTCTCTACATGATATTCGGCTCTCAGCGAAAGTAGGGCGGTAAGGGTCCCCGCTCCGGCAATTAGTGGAAAAGCAATAGGCACTATTGAAGCACTCTCGGGCTCGTCTTCCTTATAGAGGGTAATTCCCAAAATCATTTCGATGGCCAAAAAAAAGATAATAAAAGCCCCGGCTACGGCAAAGGAGTATACATCTATACCTATAAGATTTAAAATTTCTTCACCTACGAACAGAAAAGCGACCATAATGATTGCCGAGACTACAGATGCTTTTTCCGATTGGATATGGCCTACTTTTTTCCGCAGGCCTATAATTATAGGAATACTGCCCAAAATGTCAATGACAGCAAAGAGTACCATTGTAGCAGTTGCGATTTCCCTAAGATTGAAATTGAATTCCATACCGTGGAATATTTTTGCAAAATTACATTTATTGAGAGGTATATCCAGCTTAGTTATATAAAATAATCGGTGTAACAATTATGATTTAAAACTATCTTTGCCAAGTTAAAAAAACAGTATGTTTCAACTTGGTAAAACTATTGTATCGGAAGAAATAATCGAAAACGATTTTGTCTGTAATCTTACAGCCTGTAAAGGGGCCTGTTGTGTAGACGGAAATGCCGGAGCACCCTTAGAAGATAAAGAGACCAATGTTTTATTGGAAATTTATAATAGGGTCAAACCTTTTTTGCGTTCAGAGGGTATTAAGGCCATAGAGCAACAAGGGGCGTTCGTTAAGGGAGAAGATGGTGAGTGGGAGACTCCTCTAGTTGACGAGAGTGAATGTGCTTATGTAGTGTTTTCCGAAACCGGAACGGCAAAATGTGGTATAGAGGAGGCTTATAATCAAGGCGCGATAAAATGGAAAAAACCTGTCTCGTGTCATTTATATCCCGTGAGGGTAAGAGAGTATTCCGAACTTACCGCTGTAAATTACCATAAATGGGAAATCTGTGACCCGGCGTGTACCTTTGGCGAAGCATTGAAAGTTCCTATATATAAGTTTGTAAAGGAGGCCCTGATTCGCAAATTCGGGACAGCTTGGTATAACGAATTGGAGCATGTTGCCGAAGAGCATGGTACTAGGTCGTAGGAATATGTAATATCACTTGGGTGCCATTGGCTTGCCCCAGTTTATTATAAAGGTCGATTATCTCCACATGAAATGTATTCAAATAGTCTTTAGAAAAATTGGCCAATCGTTCTTTGGTTATTGCTATTCCAACGGACTTTCGTTTTAACACTTTATTCTTCTTCAGTTTTTCGGCGGCTTCGCGTCCTACCCCATTGTCGGTTATTGAAATATGAATGTAGCCCTTTGTGTCTTTTGAAATATGCAAAGAGATATTCTTTTCTCCGCTTTTTGACGAAAGCCCATGCCAAAGCGCATTCTCTAGAAAAGGTTGTAGTATGAGCGAAGGAATTCGTATGGTATGAGTATCTATTCCTTCGTCAACGATTATCTTAAAATTAATTTCGTTGGAGAATCGAATGTTTTCAATATTCATATAAAGATCGATTGTTTCCAATTCTTCGGCCAAGGGGATTTCGCGAACCGATGAGGCCTCAAGAATCTTACGAACTAATTTGGAAAACTTATTCAGATAGTGAACTGCATTTTTTTGCTCATTATTGATAATATAGAGCTTTATAGAATTAAGTGAGTTGAACAAAAAATGAGGGTTCATTTGACTTCGGAGCATACTTTGTTCCAAGGTCAGGAGCTTTTTTTCGTTCTTGAGTTGGTACTGTCTGTAGAGAATGTAAAAAATGCCTGCCAACAAAGCGAGTGCAATACCACCGATGAGCAATACCGTTTTACTTTTTTGCGCCTCCATTTCTAACATTTCGGCTTTTTGCGATAAGATTTGTATCTCGTTGTTTTTCTTTTCTGAATCGTATCTGAGAATGATATCGTTGACATAGCGTACCGTACTTTCGTTCAGAATTTCTTGGTCTACTTGTACGGCCTTTTTGGTATAGCCTAGTGCCTTTTCGAAGTTGCCTGTTTTTTCATACAGATCCGACAATAAATGACTGGCTTTGGCCACAGCATCCCTTAGTCTTCTGGTTTCAGCAATTCTTAAGCCTTCCAACATATTGGCTTCTGCGGTTTCATACGCATTTTGTAACATCTGTGCCCAGCCCAGGTTGATATAAACAGGGGCCGTTAAAAAACCATCCCCTAATTTCTTTGACAAAGGCAGGGTTTCATCCAAAAGCCTTTCCGCCTCCTCGCTACGGTCTTGTTTCAAGTAAATCTGAGCGATACTGGTCCTACAGATAACTCGCCCCATACTATTATCGATTTCTTCGTTGAATTTCAATGAAGTGCGGTAGTTGTCGAGGGCCTTTTCCAATTCACCTTGCGCTTCTTGACATTCTCCGATATTTTGATGATTGATAGCTATACCTAAGGGGTTGTCGAGCTCGGCTTCAAGAATCAAGGATTTTTCGAAGTAGGAAATGGCTTCCCCGTATTGCTTTAGCATTTGATATAAGTTTCCGATACAGTTGTAGGAAACATTGATACTTCTCTTCAGGCTTCGTGACGGATTCTTGACTGTTTCGGCCAATTCGAGGGCCTGCTGGTTATAGTCCATTGCCGTTCGAATAGAGGATATCCTTCGATAGACTACTCCGAGATTGTTCAAGCTCATAACCCTGAACTCGAGATCGTCAATTCTGTTGGCTATTCGCAACGCCTGTTCATGAAACGCTATGGCCTTGGTATATTGTGAAGTATTCCGATAGGTCCTTCCCAGTTCATTCAATGCATAAATCTGGCCTTGGGTGTATCTTTTTTGCGCAGAAGCGTTCTCAAAATAGCGCATGAGTAATGTATCGGTTCTTACCGGATGCAAAATGGAATGGATTTCTGTAAAGGTCTTGGGCGAGGCGTTGATCAAGCTATCTACGGAGTCCGTCGAACCATCAGGTAGCATTTGTGAAAAAAGAGCTCCGAAAGAAAGGAGACAAATAGTGCAATTCAAGACAAATTTGCCCAAATGTGAGACACTTGGGCAGGTAGAGAAACTTTTATGTACAGGGAGAAACGACATCAATACTACAGCATATCCAGAAAATCGGATTTCTTCTGCCTAGAAACAGGAATTTTATGATTCGATACCAAAACTACATAACCGTCGGTTTTCAAAAATTCCTTTATCTTGTTCAGATTGATGATGTATGAATTATGTATTCTGAAAAATGAGGCTTCAGGGAGGAGTTCATTAACTTCCTTCAATTTTTTGGTAAGGACAATCTTATGCCCGTCACTTAAAAATATTGTACTGTAGTTTCCATCTGATTCGGCGTAGAGAATTTCTTCGCTGTCCAAGAAAACCAGCTTTCCATCCGTGTTAAACGTGATTTTTTTATGCTTGGCATGTGAATTAAAGTTCAACAATATTTTTTCCAAGCGTTCGGCTGTGTAGTTTTTGGCATTGTACTTTCTGATCTTAACTATGGTATCCTTAAGGTCATCGGTATCTATCGGTTTCAATAGGTAGTCTATGGCCTCATTCTTGAGCGCTTTTATCGCATATTGGTTATAGGCAGTAGTGATGACGACCGGAAAGTTTTTGTTGGTCAATTTTTGAATGAATTGAAAGCCGTCCATAGTTGGCATTTCAATGTCCAGAAAGAGGCAATCCGGAGTATGTTTTTCCAAATATTCAAGGGCTTCAAAAGGATCGGTAAATGAAGCATCGACCTTAATCTCGTCACTGAAATTGGTCAATTCCCAAGATAGACTCTGCAATGCCTTGATTTCATCGTCTACAATTACGGCTTCTAACATATATTATTTGATTAAAATGTGTCGGTTTTGACGAGGTCATTTCCGTTCGATATATTGAATGGTTTGGTTTATTATTCGATATGATAAGGTATATAGAACACCTTTAAGGTACTCAAATATAGGTTTATCCGTAGAGCATAAAAAAAAAGATGTATCGATGGGGTCATTCGAAGTATAATTGGTAAAAAAACGGGTGAAAACGGTTTGATTATATTTTGTAGGGCTTTTCATCGTCTAAAGCACCTGTTTCCAGAACTTCCCAACGTTTAAATCTCGTAGATACCATTTATACAGAAAACGGAGCCATTTATACATAACGAACTTTACTATTTGAAGGGCGGGGGTAATTTAGGAGCAAATATTTTAAATGAAATCGGGCTTGTCTGACCCGGTATCAATTCATCAGAATGATTATGAAAAAATGTTTTCTCATGTTCGCTTTATTGGTAATGACCTTGTTATTGACGGTCTTAACGGGGAACGAACCAGAATTGATTCTTGATCATGATCTTGTCGCCAGCCAAGAAGCGGAAAGGGCGATATCAGAATGAAAGCGACTAGGCACAGGCATATAGGTAATTTAAATTAGAGATATTATGGTAATCTATATAACGAAAATGAGTAAAATGGGTTTCTTGGCCCTATTAACTTTGGGTCTTACTTCGACTACAGGGGTCCCTAAAGACTATTGGCCCAAACCAATTGAAGGCAATTATGATTTACAGGTCAAGGGTAAACTTAATGGGGAATTGGCAGGGCGGATAAGTTTTACAATTACATCAAGGGAAGAAATTCCTAATTCCGGGAACCAAATTACTACCCTAGAATTGAAACTGAATAATTCTGATACTGGAAAAGCACATCGTTTAGGATTTCTAATTGCCAAGCATGGTTCGCCAGAGGATTTTGTCGGAAATCATAAGTTCATTGATACCCACAGGGGGCTCTTAGATCGCAACGAAGAGGTTTTTGCATTTGCAGATATAGAAAACCTTGGGGAAAGACCTTTTTTTGCACACCATGGAGATATTGAAATAACCCAAATATCGCCTGACAAAATAGAAGGAAATATGAATGTCTCTTTTAAGGATTTTGAAGGGACAAGATTGCAACTGACGGGTAGATTTGTAGCAACGAACTAGAGAGGGAAATGGCATCATGACTTTCGTAAGGTAAGAACTAATAATTGGGTCAAAATAGGTGTAATCTTCTAGTGATGATGAAGTTAAATGTTATAATTAAAGTATAAAATAGAGGTCTTTGTTAGAAATTGATTATTTTTAATCCCCTCAAATATCGATCTAGACCTATAACAACTACTTTAAGAGGCAGCACATATTCGAAATTTCAGTGCTGTCTTGATAGGCAATTAAAAAGATTGTAATAATGTTTAAAATTTTATGAGACTGCCAATCCAAAAGGTACGACTCTGGGCGATACGATAAAAATAGACGTATCCTGTCCATCTGGTGAGACCATTCGGAGCACCTAACCAACTTGTTGGACTATGGTGATTTGCCTGATCGTAGGTTTCGGGGGAACTACCTAAATCAGCAACCTTTTTGGTCGTATTATTTTTTGATGCATCAGGAGAGTCGTACGGCTTGGCGGTATCATAATTGATTAAAATATTTGAATTCACCGGAAAAGGGATTCCTTTTTCCGTTTTTTTATTTTCTGAGCTTCTTATCTTTTTGCCAAATACCGATCTAAGAACGTTAATCGTGGTACAGGGCCAAGAAATTTATTTTTCCAGTGGCAAAACAAAGATTTGTAACACTTTTCTATGACGTTTTCATTTTTTTGGATCGCAACTTGTCAAATGAGGCAATCGCCAATCACATTTTGCCTTTGGCAGTAGTCAGTAAAAGAAGACCTCACACATTTTCGAAAAGCAACGAATAGCTAGAAGACGTTTAAAACCTAAAGAGGAGTGATTGTAGGGTTGTCTTTAAGGATTCTTATCCAACGCCGTTTGCCACCGATTGCATAGTTGTAATTGAATTACTCCATTTTTCGATATATCCTAAAACTTGTGTTAAACTTATAAAATAGCGATTCAATAATCCAAAACGAGTAAAAACCCTTAGTCTTATTAGTCATTTAACTAAACCAAAAAGTATAAAAAAACATACTTTTTGGTTTAATTTTTTGAGCGTACTATTCGTTAATTTTTTAGATTAATTGCTGACATGGGCGAAGAGCAATGTACATCAATAACGAGCTGACATTTCAACAATTTGTGTTAAAAACTTTGTTATGGAAATCATTCAACAACTTTAAAAAACCGACTCTTTTTTTCCATCTTTGTTAACCCATCGCAAGGGAATAAAGCATCCCATCACACGAATTTTTTAAACTATAACTGATATGTCCACTGCCCTAGAGCCTATTTTGGAACCTAATGACGACCGCTTTGTAATTTTCCCAATTCAACATCATGATCTTTGGGAATGGTATAAAAAATGTGAGGCATGTTTTTGGACCGCTGAGGAAATAGATCTACATCAAGATCTAACGGATTGGAAAAATAAACTCAACGATGATGAGCGCTATTTTATCAAGCATATTTTAGCCTTTTTCGCCGCTTCGGACGGTATTGTTAATGAAAATTTAGCAGAGAACTTTGTGAGTGAGGTGCAGTATTCCGAGGCAAAATTCTTTTATGGTTTTCAAATCATGATGGAAAACATACATTCAGAGACCTATTCGCTGTTGATAGATACCTATGTCAAGGAGGAAAAGGAGAAAAATAGGCTCTTCAAAGCCATCGAAAACTTCCCTGCCATTAAGAAAAAGGCCGATTGGGCTTTAAATTGGATAGAGTCGCCTAGCTTTGCCGAACGATTGATTGCTTTTGCAGCCGTAGAAGGCATATTCTTTTCCGGTGCGTTCTGCTCGATTTTTTGGCTTAAAAAAAGAGGCCTGATGCCTGGCCTCACTTTTTCAAATGAATTGATTTCAAGGGATGAGGGCATGCATTGTGATTATGCTGTTCACCTGCATAACAGACATTTGGTGAACAAGGTGCCAAAGGAGCGTATTACACAAATTTTGACCGATGCGCTGAATATTGAACGCGAGTTTATAACGGAATCGCTTCCGGTTAGTTTGATTGGCATGAATGCCAAACTTATGACACAGTATCTAGAATTCGTAACCGATAGATTATTGGTTGAATTGGAATGTGATAAGGTATACAATGTGACGAACCCGTTCGATTTTATGGATATGATTTCCTTGCAAGGAAAAACGAACTTTTTCGAAAAGCGCGTTTCTGAATATCAAAAGGCCGGTGTACTCAACAAGGAAAAGGATGAAGATTCTCAGAAAATAAGCTTCGACGCCGACTTTTAGATATAATAATATCACGCTTCCCCTCTTCTTTGAAAAGGGGTTTTTGCGATCAAATCAAAAAATGTTAAGGTTTTTAACAAAAATCAACAAAACTCACGTATCACCTATATTAAAAAAGTAGCCCAATGTATGTAATCAAAAGAGATGGAAGGAAAGAAATGGTCATGTTTGACAAAATCACGGCCAGAGTACGAAAATTATGCTACGGTCTTAATGATCTGGTAGACCCCTTAAAGGTCGCCATGCGCGTAATTGAAGGACTTTATGATGGGGTGACCACCTCTGAGCTTGATAACCTTGCCGCCGAGATTGCAGCTACCATGACAACCACACATCCCGACTATGCGAAGTTGGCAGCGCGTATATCGGTCTCGAACCTTCATAAGAATACAAAGAAGTCATTCTCGGAAACCATGAAAGACCTATACGAGTACGTGAATCCGCGTACCAATAAAAAGGCACCCCTCATTTCGGATGAGGTGTACAAAGTAATCGATGAGCATTCCGAAAGGTTGGATTCTACCATTATTTATAACCGTGATTTTGGCTATGATTATTTCGGTTTTAAGACCTTGGAGCGCTCTTATCTTTTAAAATTAAACGGGAAAATTGTCGAACGGCCCCAACATATGTTAATGCGTGTGTCCGTCGGAATACACTTAGATGACCTAGATGCGGTTATCGAGACCTATGAGTTGATGTCAAAGAAGTATTTTACACATGCCACACCTACACTCTTCAACTCGGGAACACCAAAACCTCAAATGTCGTCCTGTTTTTTATTGGCCATGAAAGATGATAGTATCGATGGAATTTACGATACGCTAAAACAAACCGCCAAAATCTCGCAATCAGCTGGAGGAATAGGATTGTCTATCCACAACATTAGGGCCACAGGCTCTTATATTGCGGGTACCAACGGTACGTCGAATGGAATTGTGCCCATGCTAAAGGTGTTTAATGATACTGCGCGATATGTCGATCAGGGAGGGGGAAAGCGTAAGGGTAGTTTCGCAATCTATATGGAGCCTTGGCATGCCGATATCTATGATTTTTTAGATCTCAAAAAGAATCACGGCAAAGAAGAAATGCGTGCGCGGGACCTGTTTTATGCCATGTGGATCTCCGATTTGTTCATGAGACGCGTCGAAGCCAATGAAGATTGGACATTAATGTGCCCTAATGAATGCCCAGGCCTTTTCAATAGTCATAGTGAGGAATTCGAAAAGTTATACACGAAGTACGAGAAGGAAGGAAAAGGAAGAAAAACAGTTAGGGCTCGGGAACTTTGGGAGAAAATCCTAGAATCTCAAATTGAGACAGGTACACCATACATGCTCTACAAAGATGCGGCGAACCGTAAGAGCAACCAGAAAAACCTAGGAACCATCCGTTCATCAAATCTTTGCACCGAGATTTTAGAGTATACCTCACCGGATGAAGTGGCCGTCTGTAATTTGGCATCCATTGCCCTACCAATGTTCATTAAGAATGGAGAGTTCGACCATAAAGAATTGTTTAAGGTTACTAAAAGAGTGACCAGAAATTTGAACAAGGTCATTGACAGAAATTATTATCCGGTAGTTGAAGCTGAAAATTCCAATATGAGGCATAGGCCGATAGGTCTTGGTGTACAAGGCTTGGCCGACGCCTTCATTACGTTGCGCTTGCCGTTCACTAGTGATGAGGCTAAGAAATTGAACCAAGAAATTTTTGAAACCCTTTATTATGCGGCTGTTACGGCCTCGATGGAAATGGCCAAGGAAGAAGGTGCCTACTCATCGTACAAGGGTTCGCCGATTTCACAGGGTGAATTTCAACACAACCTATGGGGTATTAAGGATGAAGAACTCTCTGGAAGATGGGATTGGGCTAAACTACGTAAGGCAGTAAAGAAAAATGGGGTGCGCAATTCTTTGTTGGTAGCTCCAATGCCAACGGCCTCGACCTCACAGATTCTTGGCAATAACGAGTGTTTTGAACCCTACACATCGAACATATACACAAGAAGGGTGTTATCTGGGGAGTTTATAGTAGTAAATAAGCATCTTTTGGAAGATTTGGTGAACTTAGGGATGTGGAATGAAAATATGAAACAAGAATTGATGCGGGCCAACGGTTCAATTCAACATATAGAGACTATTCCCCAAGAAATTCGGGAACTTTATAAAACCGTTTGGGAGCTCAGTATGAAAGATATCATTGACATGAGCCGTCAACGCGGGTATTTTATCGACCAGAGCCAATCGTTGAACCTGTTTATGGAGAATGCCAATTATGCGAAATTAACGTCGATGCATTTTTACGCTTGGAAGAGTGGCCTAAAAACAGGAATGTACTATTTGCGCACCAAGGCTGCAGTTGATGCCATCAAATTTACTTTAGACAATAGTAAAAGCAAAGCCGCTCCGGTTAGCGTGGCGGCAGAAGCCGAGGCCGAGGCGACCACTCCTCCCGTTGAAGCTGCCGTTGCGATGGAGGTCAAAACATCGGTGCCTCAACAAAGTGTTGATATACAGCCCATGACACCTGCTGAAATGAAGGAAATGATTGCGCGTGCAAAAGAAGGACAGGCGGACGACGACTGTTTAATGTGTGGATCGTGACCAAACCTGTGTTTATTAAATGAAGGAACCCCGGCAATACCGGGGTTCCTTATTTTTAAGGATGACCCCTAATTTCATTTTTTGGTATAGAGCTTGGCCATTATTGCGAAAAAATAGGCCAAGACGTAAATCAATAAGAAGATTGCCGCATTGTCCATTACTTCATAAATACTTGTTTTTTAAACATATACATGGTATAACGGACGGATAGATTATAGTGAACGGTTGATAATCGGTTTTTTATCTAATATTCTAAAGAATAGATCAGACCGAAGCAGTGGTAAGGGTTGTTCGTAAGGTATTGCACAGCTTTTAGTTCTTGGCCAATCTTATTTGGAGTAGAGGGCAAGAGCAACTTTGAACAAAGAAGAATCAAAGAATAGAAGAAAAGACACTATATAGACCCGACCCATTGGTTGACAATGACATAATAATGATTATTAAGCCCTTTACGTATATCGTATCATTTGAAAATCTGCGGCAAAGCGGTAATCAAAAGACTTATGGCTATGAAAGCTAGTAGTATGGTTGATTGGAAGATAAAATTTACCGAACACTTTTATTATATTTAGTTCATAGAAAAAAGCACCAATAATGAAGCAAAGAAAATTTACTCTTGAAGACAAAGAAATTCCGGAACATTGGTATAACATCGTAGCAGATATGCCCAACAAACCCTTGCCGCCCTTGCACCCAGGCACATTACAGCCCATTGGCCCGGATGCATTGGCTCCTTTGTTCCCCATGGCCCTTATTGAACAGGAGGTGAGTACCGATAAATGGATTGCCATTCCTGATGAGGTACGAGAGATATACTCATTATGGAGGCCAACACCACTTTATAGGGCTTATGGCTTGGAAAAGGCGTTGGATACGCCCGCTAAAATTTACTATAAGTACGAAGGGGTTAGCCCCTCGGGCTCCCATAAGCCGAATACAGCGGTTCCGCAAGCTTACTACAATAAAAAAGAAGGCGTAAAGCGTATTACTACCGAGACCGGTGCAGGTCAATGGGGTAGCGCATTAAGTTTTGCCTGTCAGCATTTTGACATTGAATGTGATGTATATATGGTCAAGTTATCATATCATCATAAACCCTATAGAAAATCGATGATGAACGCCTGGGGCGCAAATGTTTTCGCTTCGCCCACCAATCTGACCGAGGCAGGAAGGAAGATTTTGGCGGAGAATCCTGATAGTCCCGGTTCTTTGGGAATAGCCATTTCCGAGGCTGTAGAAATGGCAGCTCAACGAGATGATACCAAATACGCCTTGGGCAGTGTTTTAAACCATGTTAAGTTGCATCAGACCGTTATTGGTCAAGAAGCCATCAAGCAGATGGAAAAGGCCGGTGATATGCCAGATATTGTAATAGCACCTTTTGGTGGAGGCTCCAATTTTGCCGGCTTGGCATTTCCCTTTTTACGGTTGAACCTAGAAAAGGGTGCTGCTATTCGCTGCATTGCTAGTGAACCTACTTCGTGCCCAAAATTGACCCGTGGAGTGTTTCGTTATGATTTTGGAGATACGGGCGGGATGACACCTTTGCTACCCATGTATACTTTGGGGCATGATTTTGTTCCTGCCCCTATTCATGCTGGGGGATTACGGTACCATGGGGCTGGGGTTATCGTGAGCCAATTGCTAAAAGATAAATTGATCGAGGCAGTTGCCCATGACAATGTTGAGGTTTTTGAAGCAGGCGTACTTTTTGCCAAGACAGAAGGTATCATTCCCGCACCAGAGGCGACCCACGGAATTGCAACCGTTATTGCCGAAGCGAACAAGTGCAAACAGGAGGGGATTTCGAAAACCATACTTTTTAATCTCTGCGGGCATGGTAACTTTGATATGAAGGCATATGATGACTATTTCGAAGGAAAAATTGTAAGGCATGAATTATCACAAGATGAAATCAACGCTTCCATAGCGCGCTTAAATACTCCAGAGATACCTGTATGAGCAAAACACAAAGGTTGACAGTTTCTTTAAAGCTATCTTTTTTCATCTTTGGGCTGTTCCTACTTTTCTTTTTTTTCAGTTGTAAGGAGAAGCCCCGATGGACACCTTCGGAGGGATATGTAGCGGTTAAAGGGGGTGAGATTTGGTATGGGATATTGGGAGAGGGGAATAAAAAACCGATAATGCTGCTTCACGGAGGGCCTGGAAGTACGAGTCAGTATTTTTATCAGCTTGAGCCCTTAAGTGAAGAACGCCCTATTATTCTTTTCGACCAATTAGGAAGCGGTAGGTCAACCTATCATACAGATACGACTTTGATGACCATTCCGAATTTTGTGAGTCAGGTCGCTAAATTGAAGGAAGCGCTCGATTTAGAAGAATATTTTGTTCTGGGCCATTCTTGGGGATCGGCATTGGCCATGGAATATTATTTGGCCCATCCAGATGGCATTGAAGGAATTATTTTCAGCAGCCCTCTGTTAAGTACCTCTTTATGGGAGGCAGATGCAGACACCCTAATACGATCATTACCCGACTCCATTCAAAATATCATTTCAATAGCCGAAAAAAACCGCGATTTTGATACGTCCGACTATAAATATGCCGACTCGATATATTGGAGCAAATTTGGCCTTCGAAAGGGTGACAAAAAGCATTTTCTAGATACGGTCGATGTGTCGCCTAATAAGGTCATTTATAAGTACATGTGGGGCCCCAGTGAATTTATGGCAACCGGCACTTTAAAAAACTTTGATCGGGTAAAAAATTTAGCTGAAATAAAGCTGCCTGTACTATTCTTGACAGGGGAATTTGACGAGGCCCGTCCTTCCACGGTATCCCGGTTCAAAGGTTTGGTGCCCGACTCAAGATTTGAGGTGATAAAAGAAGCCGGGCATTCGACCATGCGCGATAACGCTGAACAATATAATAAAGCAATTGCCCAATTTCTAAATGAAATCGATTCTTGATTTCATGATTTTGTAGAAAGGCGAACTATAAAAAGGAATCTTCTTGAATGTAGGCGTCGATTACCGCTTGCTCACCAGCTTTCCCTTGCTTTGAATTGCCATGTTCCATACCCAGAACGCCTTCAAAGCCCTTTTCGTAAATCCATTTAAATACGTTCTTATAGTTAATTTCGCCTGTCGTCGGCTCTTTACGGCCTGGGTTATCCCCTATTTGGATATAGCCGATTTCATCCCATGTAAGATCCATATTATGGATAAGGTGCCCCTCTGTTTTTTGCATATGGTAGATATCGAACAAAATTTTACAGGACGGGCTATCTACTCCCTTGCAGATCATATATGTCTGGTCGGAATTCTGTAAATACAAGTCTGGCGAATCTGATAGTGGCTCAAGCACCATTACCAAGCCGTGGGGTTCGAAGATTTCGGCACCCCTTTTTAGAGCTTCGATGACATTCCCGTCCTGTACCCCGATAGGTAGGTTTCTTTCGAATCCACCAGGCACTACGGTCATCCATTTGGCATTCACACGCTTGGCTACTTCAACGGCCCGTTTACAACCATCTAGAAAAATGTCTAGATACTCTTGTTTTCCAGCTGCAAGGGTATTGGCCATATTGCCTCCCTTATCGACTACAAAAACACCCATGGTCATGCCTCGTTTGGCCAAGGTTTCGCCCATCTTGGTTTGGAGGGCTATATCGCGACCCATCATACCATTATCTTCGAAGGCGGTAAATCCTTGATCCGCCATAAAATTTATTTGGTCTATGGGGTCATCACCTGCTAGTTCTTTGAACATACCTAAATGAGGGGCATACTTCAGGTTGAAATGGTGCGGCGCCTTTGCCGTCGGGTTGGTTAGATTTGCGTATGATAGGCCACTTGACAAGGATAAGGCTCCACTGGTTAAAGCCGTTTTTTGGATAAAGTTTCTTCGTTTCATAGGTTCTGGTTCGGTTTTTAAGATATAAATCTGATTATGCTATTTAATTATAGGTTGACTTCATAAAAAAGAGCTAAAAACCTTAAAAGTAGTTGAGGTGGAATCAACCATTTTATCCTTAACATTTCAAGTTTCTAGCTCTTCTTGATTTTATTGTCTTTCATGAGACTATAGTGACCAAGCCTTCCCTCCTGTCAACTCTTGGGCGTCGGCACAGGGAATATACTCACCGGGCACCGGAAGATACGCTAGAACTTTTTCACCTACATACTCCGAGGTTTTATACCCTAGAATGGTTAGGCCTCTTAAGTTGTTGGCAAATGCAAATCTCGAGACACCTTCTTCTAACTGAGGTTCTTTACCTTCGGCGACAGCCTCATGGTATTGCGTTATGGAATCAAAATATTTTGCCTGGTCTTCTTTTGTAATTTTAAGGGAGGTGGCTAAAACGGGTTCGAGTTCTTCCATGGTAAGTTCGCCCGCCTTCTCCTTTCCGGAATCATTCAGGGCTTTTTCAAGAAAACGGTCCATAGACATTTTCAAAAAATCTTGTTGATCCGTTTCCATCACCTGATCGGCGAACCGATCGATAAAGAGATGTACCTGCGTTGCTGAAGCAGCTGGAGTATCGGTCTTAGGAATGATGATATCTACCAATTTGGTGAGTGCCGCACCTTCATCTTTTGAAAAGAAATCAGGGGTCCATTCCAGAGCGGTCTCCTTTTTACAACTTTGGGCAATGCTAATTAGGGTGGGCGTGGCTACTGTGTAGCCTAGGGCCATCCCCATATTTTTGAGTGCTTTTCTTCTATTCATTATATATTGCCATTTTTAAGTTCTTTGACGGCATGATTAGCGGCCCTTGCCGTAAACGCCATATATGTCAATGAAGGGTTGACGCAGCTTGCCGAGGTCATGAAAGAGCCGTCGGTAACGTAAACGTTAGGTACGTCATGTAATTGGTTGTTGCCGTTAAGAACGGAGGTCTTTCTGTTTCGTCCCATACGTGCAGTACCCATTTCGTGAATACCGAGACCTAAAGCTCCAGGCCGATCGTAACCTTTTACGTCGTATAGTCCCGCTTTTTCCAGCATATCGATAGCGGACTCTTGCATATCTTTACGCATGTTCCATTCGTTTTCTTTGAATTCGGCATCAAATGTGACGGTGGGTAGCCCCCAATCGTCCAATTTATCATAGTCTAGAGTAAATCGATTGTCTTCATAAGGCAAGACTTCACCAAAACCGCCGATTCCGAAGGTCCAACCTCCAGGTTTCAATATCGTTTCCTTCAGGTCTTTTCCATAGGCCGTTTCTGCAATGAGCTCTTCCCAATTACCCCTACTTGCTCCTCCTTGATAGCCAAAGCCGCGTTTATAGTCTTTTCTGTCTGAACTTCCACCTAAGTTCCTGAACCTGGGAATATAAACTCCACTAGGCTTCCTTCCTTTGTAATATTTATCTTCGTAACCTTCCATTTTTCCGGAAGCGCCGACCCCTAGATGATGATCCATGATATTCCTTCCCAATTGATCGGACTCGTTACCCATACCATTGGGGAACCGATCGGATTTTGATTGCATTAAAATGGATGAGGACGCAATCGCTGAGGCACAGAGGAAAATGACCTTGGCCTTGAATTCATGGGGCTCTTTGGTGACACGATCAATTACCTTCACCCCGGTAGCCTTTTTGGTATCAGGGTCGTACATCACCTCGGAAACGATAGAATCTGGACGCAACGTCAAATTTCCCGTACGCTCTGCGGCCGGCAGGGTTGATGAGAGGCTGCTAAAGTAGCCTCCAAAAGGGCAACCCCTGATACATCTGTTCCGAAACTGGCATTTGGTCCTTCCTTCAAATTGTTTATCTCCGGTGATATGGGCGGTACGTCCTGCGGTTATTACCCTACCGTCAAAATTTTCGGCCACTTTTTCCCTTACATGCTGCTCAACGCAGTTTAGTTCCATCATGGGAAGAAAGTTGCTATCCGGCAATTGTGGAAGATTTAATGCCTCTCCACTTACACCGATAAACGTTTCTACTTTTTCGTACCATGGTGCAATATCTTTATAACGAACCGGCCAATCTACGGCAATGCCTTCGCGTTGATTGGCGGTAAAGTCGATATCGCTCCAACGGTAGCTTTGTCTGCCCCATTGTAAAGAGCGACCGCCAACGTGATAGCCTCGCATCCAATCAAAACGTTTGATCTCATTGTAGGGATGTTCCAAATCGTTAACAAACCACATGTGGCTAGCTTGACTGGTAGTATATCCTGTTCGGTTTTGTTTGGGCTGCTTTTCAATGATTTCCTTAGTAGCCACCCCGGCGTTCGGGAAATCCCAGGGATCCTTATTGGCCGTAACATAGTCTTCAATATGCTTCACCATACGGCCACGTTCAAGAACTAAGGTCTTAAGGCCGTTTTCGCAAAGCTCTTTAGCTGCCCAACCTCCGCTGATTCCAGAACCGACTACTATGGCATCATAGGAAGATTGCTCTTCGTTGTAATAAAACTTGCTCATTTACGAAATTGTTTAGTCTATAAATTTATAAAATATAAAATTAATTTTCTACATTTAATCGCTATACATCTTAGTAAGTCCGCATGTTCTGGGCAGATTTGAATCCAAATCATTAAAATTCAATAAACTATAATCCATATAAATGAAACGAAGAAGCTTTATTAGAAATAGTTCTCAAGCTGGTATTGGCCTTTCCTTATTGGGCATATATGCTTGTAAGGAAACAAAAAAGAAAGAAGGCGAAGAAATGTCCGGTTCTGAGATGACTTCAAACGATGTAGAACCTTTTTTTAAATTATCCTTGGCCCAGTGGTCTATTCATAAAATGATTCGTGAAGATGGCGTGGACCCTTATACGTTTGCTGAAAAAGCCAAGAATTGGGGTTTTACTGGGTTGGAATATGTAAGTCAGTTATACGATCCCGAGTTAAAGGATGCTGGATACTCTGAAGAGGCCATGGCCGCTTTTGTTGAAAAATCGAACGCCGAGGCCAAAAAATACGGTTTAGAAAATGTACTCATTATGATAGATGGGCAGGGAAATCTGGCTGTCGACGATGAGAATGAAAGAAATGAAACAGTTGATAAACACAAAATATGGGTCGATGCCGCAGCAGCAATGGGTTGTCACGCTATACGTGTCAATTTGAACGGTAGTAATGATCCTGAGGCATGGAAACGGAACTCCATTGATGGATTGACCAAGCTTTGTACGTATGCCAAAGACAAGAATATTAATGTGCTTGTTGAAAATCACGGGGGGCTTTCTTCCAACGCGGCCCTGCATGCCGACGTAATGAAAGCCGTGGACATGGATAATTGTGGCACGCTTCCAGATTTTGGTAATTTCTGCATCAAAAGGAAGGAAGACAGTTGGGAATGTGATGAAATGTACGATATCTATAAAGGGGTTGAAGAGTTGATGCCGTATGCGAAAGCCGTGAGCGCTAAATCGCATAATTTTGACGCCCAAGGCAATGAAACGGAAATCGATTATGTGAAGATGTTACAAATTGTCAAAGATCATGGATATAATGGGTATATCGGCGTAGAGTACGAGGGGAGTGAGTTAAGTGAAGAAGCAGGTATAATGGCAACGAAGGATTTGATGCTCGAAGCTGCAAAAAAGTTAAGTTAAGCGTTTTTACTTGAGACGGTAAGAATTTATATCAATAACCTGTGAAAGTTTTTTTCGACCAACTATTTGACTACAACTTCTATTGCAACAAGAAGATAATCGAAGTCTGTACCGCATTAGATGTGGTGCCTGAGAAAAGCCATAGACTATTTTGCCATATGCTCAACGCCCACCATATCTGGAATGCCAGAATATGGAAGCAGCAACCGGAATATAAGGTTTTTCAATTGCACGATGTGAAAGATTGGGGCGATATACATTACGAGAACCAAAGAAGCTCTTTTGAAATTACCAGCTCCATCGAGGATTTTGACCGTCGTGTTGATTATGATGATTCAAAAGGGCAACAATATACTAATACGGTACAAGATATAATCTTTCATATCATCAACCACTCAACCTATCACAGAGGTCAACTAGCTATGGATTTTAGGACCCATGGGATTGAACCTTTGATTACGGATTATGTGCATTACAAAAGATAGTTCTATTTTCTAAAAATACTTTTACCATAAAAACAACTATTAATTAAATTAAAATTACAAATGCCAAAAAAAATTAGATTAGGAATTTTAGGCGGAGGTGGTGATTCCTTGATTGGGGTTCTTCATCGCGTAGCATCACATATCAATGACAATTATCAAATCGTCGGGGGTTGCTTTAATCCCAATTTTGACGATAACATAGCGTTCGCCAAAGAAATAGATGTGCCCACAGATCGCATCTATCGCGATTTCGACACTATGATAGAGGAAGAGATGAAATTGCCCGCCAACAAACGTATTCAAGTTTGTTCTGTGCTCACCCCTAATTTTCTCCATTTTCCTATGGCCTTGAAATTATTGGAAAACGGGTTTCACGTGATTTGTGAAAAGCCGATGACAACGACATTGGAAGAGGCCAAAATACTGCAAAAGGCACATAAAAAGGCGGGTACTGTATTTGCCCTAACGCATACGTATACCGGCTACCCTATGGTACGCCAGATGAGGGAAATGATAAAAAAGGGAGCCTTGGGGAAAATTCACAAAGTCGATGCGGTGTATTATCAAGGCTGGATCAATGAGATTATTCACGACAAGAAAAAGCGTTCTACCGTATGGCGATTGGATCCAAAAAAAGCTGGGATAAGTTCATGCATCGGTGATATAGGGGTACATGCATTTAATATGGTAGAGTATACGACCGGTTTAAAAGTAAAGTCTATTTTAAGTGATTTCAACTACCTCTATAAAGACAACAAAATGGACGTTGATGGCACGGTACTCATTCGTATGAGCGATCATGTAAAAGGGGTCATTCGTAGTAGCCAAGTGGCTACCGGTGAAGAAAACGGATTGGCCATTTCCATTTACGGGGAGAAGGCAGGCTTCAGATGGGAACAAGAGAATCCGAATTTCCTATATATGTTGAGCGACACCAAGCCAACCCAGATTTATAAACCAGGCCATGCGTATAACAGTAAACTCTCTCTTGATGGCACAAAATTACCTCCAGGGCATCCTGAAGGAATTTTTGATTCGATGGCAAATATTTACTTAGGTGCTGCAAGAGCTATTCGAGGCAGAAAATATAATGATGGTGAATTTCCAACGATGACCGATGGAGTTCGAGGAATGAATTTTATCGAAGCTACCGTTGAATCACATAAGGCGGGCAATACTTGGGTAGATTTAGAAAAATAAACAATTTTTATTGATTCATAAAGTACTCCTAAATCCCTAAGGAAACAATTTCTTAGGGATTTGTAGTATAAGACTGCGGAGTGATTATTTTAGGATCAAAATAGGTTTTCAATAGACCTACCGCTCAAAAACTTTCTCAAATTCCTGACAAACAATAATCATACTTTCTCGAGGTACACGGCCAAAAGGTGCGAGTTCTTCGGTATAATAATCCCAGTGGACTTTTTTCCAATAATCCAGACTTTTATCGCCTTCGCCTTCGAGCCGGGCATAGGCCTCATCGATACTGAAAAAAGGTTTGAGCCGAACGGCGGTAGTGCGTACCAAACATTGTGCCTCGCCAGCCCAATTGGTAATGACCATAAAATCGCCAATTTTGGGGAGCTGCTCGTTTCGATATTGAAGGCCTAACAAAGAATGCGACGTGGCTCTCTTAATGCCTCGCTTGACTAGGGAAGCACATTCATCTGCATCTTGCTCATTGTTGCAAAAGTGTACCACCTCAGGAGCTTCGACAAAGGCATGTTCTAAATGTTGGTCTAAATAATCTCCCCATAAGTTACGGGCTGAGGCATTTTCCATATTTCGCACTGGTTTGAATTAATGGGCAATTTGTCTTACCCAAAATAATTATAGCAATATACGGTGGTTTGTTGGCCAATAGGTTATTTTCTAGAATAACGGTTATTATTTCGGTCAATGGTACGACATCCCAAGATTTGAAATTAAAGACTATAGTCTCGCCTTGTTCGATATCAAATGACCTTAAGCCTTGCCGATTCAATACTATAATTAGTTGTTATTATCTTTATGGATTTCCTATATTTATAGCTTCTCGAACGGATTTGAAAAGCAATAAATTTTTACTAACTAAATATAGGGTTTATTCTCAAATTCAATAGTATTTGAAATGGACCCGATTATAAAAATCAAAATAAGAAATGAAGACAATTAAGGGACCGGCCGTTTTTTTAGCACAGTTCGTAGATAGCGAAGCACCGTTCAATACCTTGGACGGCATGTGTAAATGGGCCGCTGATTTAGGCTACAAAGGAATTCAAATACCCACTTGGGAGTCCTTTCTGATCGATATCGACAAAGCAGCCGCAAGCCAAGACTACTGTGATGAGCTTAAGGGAAAAATCAATTCATATGGATTGGAGATTACGGAGCTCTCCACGCACCTTCAGGGGCAATTGGTGGCCGTGAATCCGGCCTACGACTTGATGTTCGATAATTTTGCTCCCGATAAAGTGAAGAACAACCCCAAGGCCCGTACCGAGTGGGCTATCGATGTGGTGAAAAAGGCCGCGACCGCAAGTAGAAGATTGGGGCTGAACGCGCATGCGACCTTCTCAGGAGCATTATTATGGCATACGTGGCATCCATGGCCACAACGTCCCGCTGGATTGGTCGAAATGGGATTTGAGGAATTGGCCAAGAGGTGGATGCCAATCCTGAACCATTTCGATGAAGAAGGTGTCGATGTGTGTTATGAGATTCACCCTGGCGAAGACCTTCACGACGGCGATACCTTTGAGCGCTTTTTACAGGCCACAGGAAACCACAAAAGAGTAAATATTCTATATGACCCCAGCCATTTCGTATTGCAACAATTGGATTATGTTACTTATATCGACCACTATCACGAATTCATAAAGTCTTTTCACGTGAAGGACTCCGAATTCAACCCCACGGGCAAAAAAGGAGCTTTTGGCGGATACAATGATTGGGGCGATCGTGCCGGAAGATACCGTTCATTGGGCGACGGCCAGATCGATTTCAAAACGATTTTTTCTAAATTGACTCAATACGGTTGCGATGTATGGGCAGTTATGGAATGGGAGTGTTGTATTAAAAGCCCGGAACAAGGTGCAAGGGAAGGTGCCATCTTTATTCAAGACCACATTATTGAGGCTACCGAGAAGACCTTTGATGATTTTGCGGGCGCAGAAATAGATAAAGAAGTTTTGAAAAAAATACTAGGTGTCTAACGATGCCGAAAACAATCGACTCTAATCGGTTTGTGGAATAAAATATACTCAAAGCAAAAACATGACAATGAAAAATTTTATCGGGATTGCCCTCATAGTATTTATGACCTTAGGGTGCAAAGAAAAGACCAAAGATAAAGAAGGACAAATAGAAACGGAACCCAATGCCCAAATGGAAAATTCTACTGAAGACGAATGGGAAGTACTTTTTGATGGCTCTTCTTTTGAGGGTTGGAAAGGGTATTTGAAAGAAGGGGTCCCTGACCATTGGAAAATTGAAGACGGGGCTATGGTATTTTATCCTCCAGAAGAACGTAAAGAGGGTGAAATCTTCGATTTGGTTAGCGAAAGGGAGTTTACCGATTTTATACTGTCTTTAGACTGGAAAATTTCCGAGGCAGGCAACAGCGGTGTTTTTTGGGGGATTAACGAAGCTCTTGAATTGAAAAAACCATATCATACGGGCCCAGAGATTCAAGTATTGGATAATGAAAAACATCCCGATGCCAAAAACGGAACGACCCATCAGGCCGGATCGCTGTACGATATGGTCGCACCTTCAAAAGATGTAACCAATGACGTTGGCGAATGGAATACGATGATTATCACCGTTGACCATCAAAAGAAGCAAGGTAGCGTTGAATTGAACGGGGTAGACATTGTCTCCTTCCCCTTGGCAAACGAAGCTTGGAATGAAATGGTTTCGGAATCTAAGTTTGCGGATTGGGAAGAATTTGGAAAATACTCCACCGGTAAAATCGGACTTCAAGATCATGGCAATAGGGTCTCTTTTCGAGATATAAAAATTAAAGAACTTAATAATTAGAATGCTGAACCGGATTAGGTCTCAACCCTGTTCAACAGCCAATCCGACTCGGATGGTTCGGAAGGCTTTACCCCTAATCCAATAAATTTTAGATATGAAAATAGTGTATAGCTGTCTTTTTTTGTGCTCAACTATGTTTTTTTATGCACAGGAAAGGATCGATGAAGAAGCAGTCGGTAGATTAAAGAATGGTGTTATTGTTCATGAAGAGTTTTCAGGAAAGGAACCTACCAAACCGGAAGCCACGGAATTTTATGAACCAAAGGTGCCAAAAGTTACGCCAGGGGTCAACGGTGAACCGCCAAGCGATGCTGTTGTTTTATTTGATGGTAGTAGCCTTGAGAATTGGGTTTCTTCACAAGACACTCTCCAAGCTGCCCCTTGGCACCTTTATGGAGGGGTAATGACGGTAAAGGATAAATCTGGGGACATTCAGACCAAGCAGCATTTTGGAGACATACAATTACATATTGAATGGCGTTCACCATTGCCGGTACAAAGCGATTCCCAACATAGGGGAAACAGTGGGATATTTTTGAATGGACTTTATGAAGTGCAAGTTTTAGATCAGAATAACAATCCGACCTATGTCAATGGACAGGTGGGTTCGATTTACAAACAACGTACACCTTTAGCATTTGCCTCAGTGCCCACTGGCGAATGGAACACCTATGATATTATCTACCATGCACCAAAGTTCAACGCCCAAGGGGGAAAGACTAAATCGGGTACCGTTACGGTCATTCACAATGGCGTACTCATTCAGGACAATACCGAAATAAAAGGAACTACGGAGTATATCGGATGGCCCAAGAACGATGCGCATGGCAAGGGGCCCATTAGGTTGCAGGATCATGGAGACGATAGTCGTGTAAGTTATCGCAACATCTGGTTGCGGGAACTCTAAGAACTTTTTTCGTCTATGTCCATGTACACTTTGGTTATAAAGGGTAGCCCTAAGTAGAAGATTCAAAACGAACTACCATTTTTAAGTACCTTTGCCGAAATTCTAATAAGCGATGATTCAATCAATGACCGGTTTTGGTAAGCATGTCATACAACTTCCAACTAAAAAAATTACCGTTGAGCTCAAATCGCTCAATAGTAAAAGCCTCGATTTAAATGCACGTATGCCATCGGCCTATCGAGAGAAAGAACTTGAACTTAGAAAGACCATCGCCACATCTCTAAATAGGGGTAAAGTCGATTTTGGACTTTATGTAGAGTACACTGGAGACGAAACCTCAGCAGAAGTCAATCAAATGGCCATAAAGAGCTATATGAAGCAGTTAAGGTCAATTGCCGATGGTGATGATTTACGATTACTTGAAATGGCATTGCGAATGCCCGACGCTCTTCAAACCGAACGAGAAGAAATTGACGAAGATGAATATAATTCGATTCAACAGGCCCTTGGTCAAGCGTTAAATGAAATCAATGATTTTCGTTCTGAGGAAGGACGTGCTTTAGAACAAGATTTTACAAAAAGGATTACAAATTTACAGGGTCTTTTGGAGCAGGTCGAAAAAATGGATCCTGCCCGCCAGACTGATGTACGTGAGCGTCTTGAACGGGCCGTTTCGGAGATAAAGGCCGAAGTCGATGCGAATCGTTTCGAACAAGAATTGATTTACTACCTTGAAAAGTATGATATTACGGAAGAAAAAGTGCGTTTGGCGAACCATTTGACTTACTTTATAAATACGTTGAAATCGGATGATTCCAATGGTAAAAAGCTCGGGTTTATTTCCCAAGAAATCGGTCGTGAAATTAATACGATCGGTTCTAAGGCCAATTATGCCCCTATGCAGCAGTTGGTAGTGCAGATGAAAGATGAACTCGAAAAAATAAAAGAACAAATGCTCAACGTTCTTTGAGCACGCAAACAGCTTGAAACCAATTATTATGAAGGGCGGTAAACTTATCATCTTTTCTGCACCGTCAGGAAGCGGCAAAACTACTATTGTGCAGCATCTATTGAGACAATCTGAGCTGAATTTGGCATTTTCGGTGTCCGCAACCTCACGGCCACGGCGAGCCAAGGAACAACATGGAAAGCATTATTATTTCATGTCGATTTCCGAGTTTAAGAACCATATTAAGAATGGAGATTTTTTAGAATGGGAAGAGGTGTACCGCGATAATTTTTATGGCACCCTTAAGAGCGAAATTGAGCGCTTATGGGGCGAGGGTAAAAATGTAATCTTCGACATTGATGTGGCAGGGGGCCTACGTATCAAGCGAAAATTTCCAAAGGAAACCTTGGCGGTCTTTGTAAAGCCACCGAGCATAGATGAGTTAAAAATACGACTGAAAAAGCGCAGTACGGAAAGTGAGGATAAAATTAATATGCGTATCGCAAAGGCTTCTGTAGAGTTGGCTACGGCACCCCAATTTGACAAAATTATCAAGAACTATGATCTCGAGGTGGCCTTAAAGGAGTCTTACAACCTTGTTTCCGAATTTATTGCAGCTCCTAATTCTAGTGAAAACTCGGAGACTAAAAAATTAGATTAGACGGTATATAAGCAGGTGAAAAAAGTCGGACTTTATTTTGGAACTTTTAATCCGATACATATCGGCCATATGGTTATTGCGAATTACATGGTCGAGTTCTCAAGTTTAGACGAAGTTTGGTTCGTAGTAACACCTCAGAGTCCTTTTAAGAAAAAAAGCACCCTGCTCAAGGATAACCATCGATATCAAATGGTTTTTGAGGCTACAAAAGATTTTCCGAAATTGAAGCCCTGTAACATCGAGTTCGATCTACCTCAACCTAACTATACGATAAATACCTTGGTTCATCTTGGTGAAAAATATGGTAAAGACTACGATTTTTGCCTGATTATGGGGGCCGACAATCTTAAAAGCTTCCATAAATGGAAAAACCATGAGGTTATTTTGGAAAATCACGATATATACGTTTACCCTAGAATATCTGAGGGTAAAGTAGCACATCAATTTAATGGGCACCCCAAAATTCATGAGGTGGAGGCACCCATTATGGAGATATCGTCGACTTTTATTCGGAAAGCACATAAAAAGGGAAAGAATATACGAACAATGCTAACGGACAGTGTTTGGAAATATATGGACGAGATGAACTTCTATCGGTAACTTTTGCGGTTAGTCTTTAGGTATTAATTCTTTTGCCCACTCAATTGCTTGCTCGAGAGTCGTGAAGTTTCTGGCCGGCCTCAGCATGAAGGCTTCTTCCATCTTGGCAATTTCATGGTTGATACTGTCATATGTGACAGTGGCATATCCTACCAAGTTGGGAAACATGGCCACGGTTTTGAAATGATGGGTTGGATTGAACGAGTAGGAGTTAATACGATTGGTAATGTAGACGAAAGGCGTTGTATTTCCATAATATTCTTTCGCCAGCTGCAACATTTCGGTCGCATTTTCGATGGAAAATGCGATTCCTTCCTTCACTTCGGCAACCATATAGTTTTTAAAAAAATGGAACGTGCCTACCTCTAATTCGTGTTTTTTGATTAATGTCTTGTCGAAATCCATAAAACAACGTAAGAAAATACATCGTAAAAGATACGACTTACTTAACGGAATTTCAACGGATTCCGGGAGATTTTTGTTTTCAAGATGGTATAAAATTGAATTGAAGAGTGATGTAAGAGCTTATTCTGGCCTACCTAGCCTAGCGTAAGGGCGACGTAGGAATATGCGTACCAATGAGTTTTTCCGCCCAAATGAAAGCTTCCTCCAAATCGTAAAATACTGAAATCGGCCTTTTTATAAAGAGCTTTTCCAAGGAGGCAAGCATCCTTCTGTATCTGTTGGTGGAAACGATAGCGAACCCAATAAGGTTAGGAAACATAGCGACAATTTCACCGTATGCCACTGGGTCGAAGGAGTACGAATTGAGACGGTGCGAAATATAGATAACGGGGGTTTTACTATTGTAAATCTGTTGAGCGTATTGAATCGGTTCCTCAAGCTTATCCTTGGTTGCATGGATACCTTCAGCAAGTTCGCTCACTACGACATTCGTGTAAAATGAAAATTTGCCGATAGCCCATTGCTGCTCGACGATTAATTTTTGATTTTCATGTGCAATAGATGCCATTTAATAGTGTCTCTCGGAACAAGATACGATTTTGACCGATTCGACTTTTCTTAGAATCAACTATTTTACAAAAAATCGACCATTTGTGAAATGAATCCGACGAAATGCCTGCAACGTATAAAAAGGGTCAAATAGAGGCTGCTTGGGCAAAATGAAGAGGAATTTTATCTGATAGCACGAACTCAACCTAGGTCTTCAATTCTAGCTGGAATAATGCTATCATCATGTTCTTTATAATACATCTCGAGAAGATCGATGATTGCCTTCATCAAGTCTTTGGTTTCAAGAAGAAGAGAGAAGTACAAAGTGGTATTTTTTGGACTCGATTCTTCAGTACGCGTCCGTGCCACCTGTTTTTCAATTTTCTGCGAAACCAAATCGAATAGTTCTTGTTTTCGTTCAAGTGCATTTCCAATTTGTTCGAAAGAACGATCATCAAAAGCTTGCCGGGTATTGTCAAATATTTCTTCTAGCTTCTGGTTAATCTCCTTGAGTTCCTTGATCTGGTTGTATTTCAGTTTTTTATGATTGTTGTGTACATGCTTATGGCTGACTTTACCGATATATTCTAAAGATTGGGCAATATCGGTCAGGTGACCCAAAGTGTTGATATAAAAATTACTGGCACCGACACTAGCCTCATCGAGGTTCTTAATAAAGTAGAAAATATGATCGCGTAGTTCATCGATTTCGGCCGAAAGCTTGGAACCTTGTTTCTTATTTTTCTTCAATTGATCTAAGTCGTGCTTGGCCAAACCATTAATAGAATTCGTATATATTTTTTTACTGCGTTTCAAGACATTCGAAATGTTATGGGCACTCTCTTCTATGACGCCCTGAATCGAACTACTCTCTGCCTTTCGCAGGCTGTCTTCTGCCCGAATTTCCTTCGATTTTTTGTTATATGAAATATAGTTGCGTGCCAATATTAGAATTGCTGCAAATAAGAGTACTGCGATGGCGGCCCCTTTCCCGAAACTAATAATCGCTAAAATCGTGCCGGCAGCTATGAACGCAATGATTGCCGTACCAAACCACCCGCCGATAACGTTCAATACGCCTGCAACTCGGTATACGGCGCTTTCAGCGCCCCATGCCCTGTCGGCCAAAGAAGTGCCCATGGCCACCATGAAGGTGACATAGGTGGTCGATAGAGGTAGCTTATATGAAGTTGCGATAGAAATTAAAATACCGGCAACCATAAGGTTAACGGCGGCACGCACCATGTCAAAAGCCGGACCTTCATAGGTTTTTTCTCTTGCCAAAGCAATAACAGGTTTCTTAAATCGGGACGTCAACCTTTGATTTAGTGAATCTGGTAACAATGATGTTGTGACCTGTGATAGGCTTATGGCCAGTCTTACAATACCACGGGATAAAAAATTAGGTTGAAAACGCTCCCTTGCCTCGCCTTCCCGAGCCAAGTTTATCTCGGTGTCGGCAACATACCTTGCTTTTTTTGATAACCACAAGGTGGTCACCATTATTACGCCGGAAATGAAGAGAAGAAATGTTTGGGTCGGCACTTTCGATGCCAGCACGTCCATACTGAATTCGGTGGCTTCAACACCAGAGGCGAGCCATGCCTGATAAGACTGCCATGCTGCAATAGGCACACCTATAAAATTGACCAGATCATTGCCGGCAAATGCCAAGGCGAGGGCAAAAGTACCTACCCCAATGATCAGTTTATAAATGTTGGTCTTGAAAAAGGTCATTAAAAGAAAAGAGACGATTGACCATAACAAGAAGTTCGTAGTCACCACGCTTAACCATCGGGATTCCAGAAAATCTTTGATGGTAACATTTCCGATGATATCGAAGCTTTGCTCTGCGAATGCCGTTCCCTTGATTCCTTTTAACAAAATGAAGTACGTCATGGCAGATAGGGCAACACCACCGAAGAGGGCGCCCATCCATTTTGCTTTTTTTTCAAAATTGAAGGTAAGCAGTAAACGGGAAACCCATTGTACAAGCGCGCCAATAGAAAAGGCCACTACGACCGAAAGTAAAATGCCCAAGATGATTTCCGTTGCTTTTGAATTATTGATGTAATTGAAAACATCGGTAAAATTTCCGTTGTCCGCACCAATTTTAATCAAAGCCATGGCCACCGATGCACCCAATAATTCAAAGACGATCGAAACAGTTGTTGAGGTCGGCATACCCAATGTATTAAAAAAGTCGAGCAAGAGTATATCGGTAATCATTACGGCCATGAAAATGAACATAATCTCATTGAAATAGAATTCACCAGGATTAAAAATTCCCTTTCGTGCGACCTCCATCATACCACTTGAAAAGATAGCTCCCAATGCAATTCCGGCGCTGGCCACAATCATGATGGTCTTAAAAGAAATCGCTTTAGAACCCACGGCGGAATTCAAAAAGTTTACCGCATCGTTACTTACGCCCACTACAAGGTCTGCAACGGCCAAAACGGCGAGGGCGATGATCATTATCAAGTAAATATTATCCATAATTTTGTCTAAAAATCAATTTGCAAATATCTAAAGTAAGCCCTAGTAGAATGTTATGTTAAGGTTATTTTTTTGGTCTAAAAATGCATGTCTATCTGAAGGCGGTACATTAATTGATCATTTTGATCGAATACCGAAAGATAACTTAAATCACTCTGTATTTTAAGTTTATGGCCCGCAATGTATTTCGAGAGGCCTATGGTATATTGGTTCCTTTGATTTACGCCCGTAATGTTCTTATCGAACTGGACACGAGTTAATCTCGCTGAGATTTCTGTATTGTTTAAGAAAAGATAGCCGGTTTGAAGATTGAAGGCATCTCCTATAAGAACAGCATCGCCTGTTGGACTTCCATCTGAATTACTAGCAATAGGTTGGTCAGCACTTCGATGCGCAAATTCGGCCATAACCGATATCCCTGAATATTTGAACATAGCGTCTATGAAAATGGTTTTAATGTCCGTCTCGTAAAATCCGTCGTCGTTCACCATATAGGCACCCAAATTACTACGTGTTTTCACTGCATTTTGATTGTAGTCGTAAGTGCCCGATAGCATAAGCTTAGGTTTTACCTGCCGTCGAAGATCGCTTCCACTATACTCATCGTTGCCTTGAAATTTTCCAAAAGGCAGAAGTTCAAGTCTTGTCGTATATTGGTGGCCGCCCAAATTTCCATTGGTAACATTTCTTCCCTCTCCTTGTGAAAATGCGAATTTTTCCCTTACCAAGAATTTTGAAGTAAGATAAAAGTAATGGTGGATTTGTACCCCCACATCACGGTCGATATTGAAACGACTGTTCAATAGAGATCGATCGACTTGCTGCAGGTTTCCGGAAGAAATAACCCTTTCTATATTTCCGGGTAGTTTGGTCTGTCCGAACCAAAGTTCGAAATTTTGATAAAAGTTCCACATAATCACCGCATCAAGAATATATCTGGGGGCATTCGCAGTGAATTCGGAAGTGCCGGACATATCACGGTTCGAAAGACCCAATTCTATCTTGTATTTCAGTTTGGGCGAATAAGCAAAACCATCAAATTTTAAGCGGGAACGCCTTATGAGAAAATTTTGTTCAGGGTTGATAAGACCCTTTTCCGAATCGTTATCCCAAGCAGCTATCCCTAAGAGTTGCATGCGCAAGCCTATTCTCATTGACCAGGTACTGTCTTTCCCTATAAGATTGAACAAGCCTTTGCCAAAATAGGATGCATGGGTCTCTTGGGAATAAGATACGAAACTGAAAGACAGTAAAAGCCCAATGGCCATATACTTGATTTTCATATAAGATATTAGTTTTTGTCGACGCAAAGAACCCAATTTAATGTTTCTTAAACGTTATGCATAATGAAATTGCCAGAAAAAAGAAGCTACCCGGAAAAAGGTAGCTTCTGAATCTCTGAAGAAATCGTCGACAAAAACTAATATCTACTAGAGATTTAATTGTTTAGGTAAGAATGCAACAAATGTCTATTTTAAATTTAAACGTATCGTAAGGCTAACTTTAATAAATTATTAAACACAAGGGCGACATTAAAACTAAACTTTTCAAGCCTAGAACACTTCTTATGTAAATTTAACGTTAAGTAATAGTTGAATTAACGTAAAATAAATATATTTGGAATGGATGGATAAGAATCACCCCTCTCTTCTGTTGCAAATATTTTAAAGGAATTGATATGAAAAATTTGATTGCTGTAATTGCCATACTGCTGATTGCTTCCGTGGGATACGGACAAAACCAGAAGGATGTTGAATTGAATAAGGAGACCAATCTATTCGAGGCTACCTATTATCATGAAAATGGAGAGATTAGTCAGACAGGTACTTTTAACTTAGCAGGTAAGTTGCATGGTGATTGGATGAGTTTTGATAATGAAGGGAATAAGGTTTCCGAAGGAACTTACAACCAAGGAGTGCGTACCGGAAAATGGTATTTTTGGAGTGATGGACAAGTCAAGGAAGTAGAGTTTGACAATAATGTGATTGCAAGTGTTATCAACAAAGAGGGTAAGGCTCCGGTAGTTACCAAAGACTGAAACCCGATAGAAATACGACAAAACAAAAAAGCTTCCAATTTAAATTGAAAGCTTTTTTATTTATTATTTTAGATACGATAGTATGAGCTTGTCATGTTAGGGAAGCCCTCCCTCGGTACTGACTATGGAAGCCATTTCCTTGGATAGCACCTTATCATCTTCATCAATTTCGTTAAGGCTAAGCGATTTGGCCTGTAACCCGGCTTCAACTCGAACTGAACTTTCTGCCCTAATCTCTACAGCAACCGTTCGTGTTTCATAGCCCAAAAAACTGATTTGTAAATCGTACTTGCCAACGGGTATATCGGAGAGTTCGAAATTTCCGTTAAAATTGGTCTTGGTCTTCCAACTTGTATTATGAAGGGACACATCCGCAAAAAGCAAGGGTTCCTCAGCCGCTTCCAAATCGACGATATTGCCTTTAATGGAGCCGGTGTTTTGCGAGAAAAGTCCTAGGGAACACAACAGTATCAAAAGAAAAATAGCGTTTCTCATAGGGTTTCGTATAACCAGCTACAAAGAAAGCTTCCCAAGGTTAAATTAGTGTTACCTAAAGATTAGTAATTGCTTTAATTAAGGTTAAATATTTGGAACGTCTCAATGTATCGTTAAGAAGGGTAATCGACCTACTACTATTTTAATTCTAGGTCTTGCAGAATTCAAATACCGTCAAATGGGTTAAAAAATGTAACTTTCGCCTTTTAAATATAGACTATGAATTGGGAAAACCTATTGTCTTTAAAACGTCACGGAGATACTCTTAAAAGGCTGAGAAAGGAACAAGATGAAACGCGCTTGGGATTTGAAGTGGACTACGATAGAATTATTTTTTCAACGGCTTTTCGCAGTCTACAGGATAAGACACAGGTTATACCCCTTTCAAAGACCGATTTTGTACATACTAGGCTAACCCATAGTTTAGAAGTATCTGTTGTGGGGCGAAGCCTTGGGCGGATCGCAGGTCAGAAAGTGCTTGAAAGGCATCCGTATTTGAAAGAGAGCTATGGCTATCGTTTTAATGATTTTGGTGCCATCGTAGCTGCCGCTTCTTTAGCTCATGATATTGGAAACCCTCCCTTTGGCCATAGTGGAGAGCAGGCGATAGGGGAGTACTTCAAGAATGGTAACGGTAGGCGATATAAAGAAAAATTGACTGCAAAGGAATTCCAAGATCTTATTGATTTTGAAGGAAATGCCAATGGATTCAAATTATTGACAGAATCAAGAGAAGGAGTTTTAGGCGGGCTCCGTTTGAGCTACGCTACTCTTGGTGCTTTTATGAAATATCCAAAGGAGTCCTTGCCAAAAAAACCCACGCCTCATATCTCCGATAAAAAATTCGGGTTTTTCCAATCGGAAAAAGTTGCTTTTCAGGATATTGCGATGGAACTGGGCTTGGTTCAGACGCGTATAGGAGAGCATATCGCCTATTGCAGGCATCCCTTGACCTTTCTTGTCGAAGCGGCGGACGATATTTGTTATACCATCATCGATTTTGAAGACGGTATAAATCTTGGCTTAATTCCCGAAGACTATGCCTTGGAGTTTCTGATAAAGTTGGTGAAGGACAATATCGATACCAAGAAATACAATAGCCTTCAGCTCAAGGAAGACCGGTTGAGCTATTTAAGGGCCTTGGCTATCAATACCCTGATCAGAGATGCCGTGCGAATATTTGTTGAGAATGAAGAGGCTATCCTGCAGGGCGATTTTGAAACTTCACTTCTGGATAAAAGTACTTACGGTGCACAAATAGATGATATCATATCAATTAGTGTTGAAAAAATATACCGATCGGTAGAAGTGTTGGAAAAAGAAATCGCCGGCTATCGCATTATTGCCGATATACTTGACTTCTATTGTAGTGCGCTAATACACCATAAAGAGGGGAAAGCCTCAAATTATGATAGATTAATGGTGCAAATGTTACCCCAAAAATTTCGTAATTATGAATTGAACACGTATGATATTTTATTGAGTATATGTTGTTACGTGGCAAGTCTCTCCGACAGTGCGGCAATCTTGCTTCATAAAAAAATTCTTGGGCTTGAACTTTAGAGGGTAAATTTATTTTACCAAATAACTGAAGCAGAACCCTCATAAAGGTTCTTGAGGACTATAAATTACCTAAAAATTATAGGACACACCAACCCCAAGCAGTTGTTTGAACTGAATTCTGGGTTCCCCTTCGTCAATGACTACCCCTTCATCATTCTTTTGCTCATTAAAAAGAATGTCGTCGTCGTACATAATATGTGTGCCTATCGTTGTCAATATATACTTGTTTACTTGAAGGTCAAAATTCAGTTCCCAGTCTACATCGACATTCCCAAACCTTCGCAAGTAATCGGTATATAAACTTAGACGATGTTTTAATAACATGTTTTCCATTACAGAGGTCTGATATTGATTAGTTACCAAGAACCCAAATTCCAGAAACACCTTTTCCCCAGGTTCTATAACATTGCCGTTGGTGTCGTAGGTGGCTTTTTGCACCCCGAAGGCTCCTCTATTGGCCAAGTCTTCATCAAGTACAAAGGTGGCCTTTTGTGTAATTGGTGAAATATATAAATTGAATCTTTGATCTTTGGTGATATACGAAGTTCCTGCGCCCAAAAAGGAATAACCAGGAGCCATAAATCTCGAAATGGGCGTGCTCCTGTCAGGATATTTATACCCATTGGAAAACTGGGTATTGAAATTCGCCTTGACAGAATAGTACCAATTACTTATGGTATCTCTCTGAAAACCGAAGGTAGAGCTAAAGCGAATCGCATCATCGGTTTTCCGAAGCTTTTGGCCTTCTTGGATATTCAGACCATACCGCATTTCCAAATTATTGTCCCATTGTATGTAACGGAATTTATAATTACGCTCGAAGCGCGCATTTCCGAGGGCGGAAATGGAGTTGTTTCCTCCAGCATTCCAATTGACAAAAGCCACTTCGCTGAAATTAGCACCCAGTTTGTTGACGTTGGTCCAAAAGGAAGGAACCCGAAATCGATTAGGCTTCTCACCCAAGGCCTTTGTACGGTTGAATGAAATAATAGGGTTCATTAAATCTACTCCCCTAGGAACAAACTTTATCTGGTCTTGAACTTTGCGTATGACTACCGTATCGACGACTGTTGTGTCAATTGCGATAGTGGCCACACTATCGATAACCACGGTTCCCAGGCTATCGATGACCACACTGCGCAGACTATCGATAGCTATCGAGTCTATTTTACGGGTGGGCGGTAGTGAATCGACCTCCTGTGCCGACAACGAAAAACCGTTAAAAAGAAAGGAGAAAAGTAGTACTAAAAGCAGGTTGTTATTCATGAAGAAGCACTTTTATTTGGTTTTGAATGGTTGTTATATCGATTGCAGCCAGGCTGTAGAGCTCATTAATCGTGCCGTGTTGCAAAAATACATCATCAACACCTAAAATAATAGGATGCTGTGACCATCCTTTCCTGTTGGCGAATTCCAACACGGCACTCCCAAAGCCGCCGTTGATACAACCGTCTTCGACAGTAATGATTTCTTCATAGCGATCGAATATATAGGCGAGCCGCTTTTCATCCAATGGTTTGATGAACCTCATATCATAATGTCCGACTTTTTCGTTGTTCTCAAGGCCATTTATAGCTTCAGAGACCGCATTGCCGATATGACCTATGGACAGAACGGCAATCTTCGTTCCTTTTCTTATCTCGCGTGAACTTCCTATTTTGATTTTTGTAAAAGGTAACTTCCATTGGTCAAGAACGCCTCTCCCGCGCGGATATCTTATCGCAATTGGATGTGACAATCCTTTTTGAGCGGTATACATGATATTCCGCAGTTCAACCTCGTTCATCGCAGCGAAAATAATGAGGTTTGGAATGCAACGCAAGTACGCCATATCGAAAAGGCCATGATGTGTAGCGCCATCTTGGCCTACGAGACCTGCCCGGTCAAGGCAAAAAATAACGGGTAAATTCTGAAGCGCAACATCGTGTATGACTTGATCATAGGCTCTTTGCAAAAATGTGGAATAAATAGTACAAAATGGTATCAAACCTTCGCAGGCCATTCCGGCGGCCAAGGTCACCGCATGTTGTTCCGCAATTCCTACATCAAAGGCCCTCTCAGGAATTTCCTGCATCATGAATTTTAAGGAGCTTCCGGTCGGCATTGCCGGGGTAATACCTATTATTTTTTCATTCAGATGGGCAAGCTCTACGAGAGTAAGCCCGAACACATCTTGATATTTAGAAGATTGTTTGCCGCTATTGTTGTGTTGAAGTTCACCGGAAAATTTGTCGAACTTCCCTGGCGCATGATAGACGACCTGGTCTTCTTCGGCCTTCTGAAGCCCTTTGCCCTTCGTTGTTACTATATGTAATAACTTAGGGCCCGAAATAGATTTTTGACGTCGGAGTTCTACCAGAAGGGTATCTAAATTATGCCCGTCAACGGGTCCTGTGTATTTATAATTCAGGCATTCAAAAAAATTCTCTTCTTTCGCCATGCCCTTTTTCAATTGGCTCAGATAGTGTTTAAGTGCTCCTACGCTGGGATCGATTCCGATGGCATTGTCGTTAAGTACGACCAATACATTGGTATTGGTCGATCCCAGATGGTTAAGGGCTTCAAATGCCATACCGCTCGCTATTGATGCATCACCAATGACCGCGATATGCTGCCTTTCCGTTTCCCCGCTTAAGTTTGCCGCAATGGCCATACCTAATATAGCGGAAATCGAAGTAGAGCTATGACCGGTACCAAATGCGTCATACTCACTTTCAGATCGCTTGGGAAAGCCGCTGATACCGCCTAACTGTCGGTTGGTGTCGAAAATTTCCTTTCTACCGGTTAAAATTTTATGACCATAGGCCTGATGACCCACATCCCAAATGATTCTGTCGAACGGCGTATTATAAACATAGTGTAGGGCAATAGTAAGCTCAACAACCCCGAGACTGGCACCGAGATGACCTTCTTTTGTAGAGACAATATCGATGATAAATTCACGAAGTTCTTTGGTAAGCGCTAGAAGTTCTTTGGAATTCATCTGGCGGATGTCCTTTGGAAATTCGATACGGTCAAGGTATTTTGTCATCGCAGGCAAAAATACGCCAAATCATTTTTGAGATTGCTGTTCGATGTACAAAAGTTGTACTTTTGAGTTTATGCTGTTACCTTTTGACGATACCTATTTTATGAAAAAGGCTTTGCAAGAGGCCGAGACCGCTTTTGAGAAAGGAGAAGTACCCATCGGTGCGGTAATTGTGGTCGATCAGCGGATTATAGCCAGAGGGCACAATCTCACCGAACGGCTTACCGATGTTACCGCGCACGCCGAGATGCAGGTGATAACTGCTGCCTCAAATTTTCTTGGAGGAAAATATTTACGTAATTGTACCCTGTACGTTACTTTAGAACCTTGTCAGATGTGTGCCGGGGCATTGTACTGGACCCAGATTTCGAAAATTGTATTTGCAGCGAAAGACCCGCAGCGTGGCTTTAAGGCAATGGGAACAAAGCTTCACCCTAAAACAGAGCTTGTAGAAGGAATATTGGATCATGAAGCAAGTACCCTACTCAAACGTTTCTTTCTTCAAAGACGTAATCTAAACTAAGTTTTTAGAATGGACAGGAAGAGATAGAACAAAAAAACCTTGAATATTTTCAAGGTTTACCGTCTTTAAAATAGAACAATTATTGATATTAAATGTACTGCTGCAAACTATCCTATCACTTGGATTTGTGCCGCCACCAAGCCTTTTCTTCCTTCCTGTTCGATGTATTCTACTTTGTCACCTTCGTTGATCTCTACGCCGTTCAGGGCTGTCGCGTGAACGAAAATGTCTTTTCCGGTTTCGTCGTTGGTAATGAAGCCATATCCTTTAGACCCATTAAAAAATTTTACTGTACCAGTCATGCCAAATTAAATTAGTTGATATATTATTTCAATCACTAATTTATAAATTTTTTGGATAGACCGATTTAAATCGAGTTATTAATTGTGTGGAAATTATTGGTTTTCAGGCTTTTCTGTCTCCTTGTTCCGCATCTTTCTTATGTTTTCTTCGTTCAACATATAGTCTTTCATTTTTTTGCCTTTACTATGTTTTATTAAGAATAGCGGCATGGCGAGCAAAAAAAGCCCAACTGTTCCGAAGCCTATAAATTTATGGGCAACTACGGTATCTTGGGTTTCAAGGGAAAAACCATAAATGATGGAGGCGAAAGAAGCCAGCGTAACGAGTATGATAAGATATTTCATTGTATAAAATTAGCAAAAGGGATTATGGGGTAAAAATATTTGGTAGTACTTCGATTCTTGTCCTCAAGAAAAGAAGGTCAAAGTTATCGTGTAAAATTAATTAGTTCACGACGATATGCGGTCAATAGTTTGGATTTTGATACAAAGCCTACATACTTCCCATTTTTAATGACCGGAAGATTCCAAGCGCCACTGTTTTGAAACTTTTCCATGACTTTTTGCATACTGTCCGTTTCAAAGAAGATATGTTCCGGGGCATTGTGCATAAAGGTGTCGACCTTAGCGCTTGTATAGAGGGAAGTGTCGAACATAAATTCTCTAATATCGTCAAGAAGCACTATTCCAACTAATGCTTCGTTGTCATCTACAACTGGGAAGATATTTCTTGTCGACTTGGCTACCGACTGATGTAGCATTTCACCTAAAGTCATGCTGGGCCGTACCGTTTTGAAGTTGGTCTCGATAACTTGGTCGAGTTTCATCAGGGTCAGTACCGACTGATCTTTATTATGCGTAAGTAAGGCTCCACTTTTGGCAAGTTCACGTGTATATATGTTATAGTCAATAGCGTTCTTGGCAATTAAATAAGAAATAGAAGCCGTAATCATCAAGGGTACGAATAGTTCATAACCCCCCGTTATCTCAGCAATCAAGAATATGGCCGTTAACGGGGCATGTAAAACTCCGGCGATGAGCCCAGCCATACCAATAAGGGTAAAGTTACTTTCTGAGACCGCAAAGCCCAAGCCTGAGTTATTGATAACCTTCGCCATCACATTGCCCAGTGCACTGCCCATCACCATCGTAGGAATAAATATTCCACCGGCACCCCCGGCTGCCAGAGTGGTAGTCATAGCCACGGCCTTGAAGATCGTAATGCCAAACAAAAGTGCGATAACGACCCAAATATGATGTGTGTAGGTATCAAACGGGGTTGTACCAAGGGCCTTGATGTGATCTCCGTGCAACAAGTTGTTGATGAAGCTGAAACCTTCACCGTAGAGTGGAGGAATAAAATAGAGCATGATACCAATAGCCAGACCCCCTACGAGTAATTTGTATTTAGGACCTTTAAGAGGCTTAAAAAGGGTGAGAATCCCAAAGTACATTTTGGTAAAATAAATAGATGCAAACGCCGTACCGACACCAAGTATAATATAAAATAGCGTGTCTTTGACCATAAAGCTCTGCGTGAGGTTAAAACTAAAAAGCACTTCATTGCCCAAGAAAAAGTAAGAGGTAAGCACACCAGATATAGAGGCCAAAAGTAGGGGCATCATCGAAAGCATAGTAAAGTCAAGGCTAAAGACTTCTACCGCAAAAATAATGGCCGCAATCGGTGACTGAAATATAGAAGCTATGGCCCCCGCGGAAGCACAGGCGATCAGTAAGGAACGAGTCTTTGAATTGATGCGGACAAACTTTCCCAAGTTTGAACTGATAGCGGCTCCAATACCGACAGCGGGGCCTAATAATCCGGTTGATCCACCAAAACCAACGGTTAGGGGAGCAGTTATCAATTGTGCGTAGATTTGTTTGGTTTTGATTATACCTTTCTTTTTAGACAGGGAATACAAAATGGACGATACCGCATTGCCCAGTTTTTCCTTATGTATAAATTTGACATAAAGATAGACCAGGGTCAGCCCGATTATGGGTAGAATAAAATAGAGCCCGTTGGTAGAGATAATGATACCTCTTTCCAAGGACGATTCGATAAAATAGGTGATGTTCTTTAGGGTGACCGAAGCAAGACCTGCCAAAAGTCCGACCAGCACGCTCATGACGTGGGTGAACATCTTATTGGAGATGTTTTTATATCGCCACTTTAGAAGTTTGGCAACCAATCTCTGTTGTCGGCTCGGCATAGCGTATTTGCTATAGTAAAGGTATTAAAATAACACTCAAAGCCCTAAACGTAGGCGTACCTAAACCGTCAACTTCAGTCCCAACTCGTCAAGTTGATTTTGGTCAATGGGTGAGGGGGCGTCTATCATTACGTCTCGGCCACTATTATTTTTAGGGAAAGCGATAAAATCTCGAATTGTTTCCTGGCCTCCTAAAATAGCGACCAATCGATCTAAACCAAATGCTATGCCCCCGTGTGGGGGAGCGCCATACTGAAATGCGTCCATCAAAAAGCCGAATTGTGCTTGTGCTTCTTCTTCGGTGAAACCCAAATGTTTGAACATGGTACTTTGCATCTCTGTATCGTGAATTCGAATGGAACCGCCGCCAATTTCGTTACCATTTAGTACGAGATCATAGGCATTGGCACGTACCTCCCCGGGATCGCTCTCTAATAGTTCAAGCTGACCGGGTTTGGGTGAGGTAAAGGGATGGTGCATGGCGTGGTAATTGCCGGTTTCTTCATCAAGTTCCAAAAGAGGAAAATCAACGACCCATAATGGAGCAAATTCTTTGGGGTTTCTTAGCCCTAAACGTTCGGCCATTTCCATACGGAGGGCACTTAATTGTGTTCTTGTTTTGGTTACTTCCCCAGAAAGTACAAAGATGAGGTCGCCAGAGCTCGCACCGGTAATTTCCGCCCATTTTTGAAAATCTTCTTGGTCGTAAAATTTGTCTACGGAAGATTTGAAACTTCCATCTTCATTGCATTTTACATATACCATACCCTTGGCCCCTATTTGGGGTCGTTTCACCCAATCGACTAAGGCATCGATTTCTTTTCTTGAGTAAGAAGCGGCACCTGGTACGGCAATACCTACGACAAGTTCGGATGAATTAAACACATTGAAATCTTTGTGTTGGGCTACGGCATTCAGTTCTCCGAATTCCATTCCGAACCGTATGTCCGGCTTATCGTTGCCGTATATTCTCATAGCATCGTCAAAGGTAATTCGAGGAAATGATGAAATTTCAACTCCCTTTATCGCTTTGAGCAAATGCTTGGTCAGCCCTTCAAATACCTTTAAAATATCTTCTTGCTCAACGAAGGCCATTTCGCAATCGATTTGTGTAAATTCGGGTTGTCGATCGGCACGTAGATCCTCATCCCTAAAACACTTTACGATTTGAAAATACTTATCCAGGCCGCCGACCATCAAAAGTTGTTTGAATGTCTGTGGCGATTGGGGCAAGGCATAAAATTGTCCTTCGTTCATGCGGCTGGGAACGACAAAATCACGAGCTCCTTCAGGGGTTGATTTTATAAGGTAGGGAGTTTCAACCTCTATAAATCCATTTTCTGCAAGATATTTGCGAACCTCCATTGTTACCTTGCTCCTAAAAATAAGGTTATTCTTTATGGGGTTCCTTCGAATATCGAGGTAGCGATATTTCATTCGTAAGTCAATCCCTCCATCTGTTTCATTTTCGATGGTGAAGGGAGGGGTTTTCGAAGTGTTCAAAACTTTAAGACTCTCTACTAAAACCTCGATATCTCCTGTGGGGATGTTCGGATTTTTTGAAGTCCGTTCAATGACTTCTCCCTCAATCTGAACGACGAATTCCCGACCTAGGTTCCTAGCTTGTTCCAAAAGTTTTGATGAAGAGCGATCTTCGTCGAAAACGAGTTGTGTAATACCATAACGGTCACGCAAATCGACCCAGACGACAAAACCTTTATCCCTGGTCTTGTGCACCCATCCGGATAGGGTTACTTTGGTCTCGATATGGGACTCGTTCAGTTCTCCGCAAGTGTGGCTTCTATACATGAATGCTTTTAGATTTGAACGGCAAATGTAAGAAGATATAGCGGTATCGGCTAAAAAATAGCACGGATCGTTCCATGAAATTTATCACGGGCACCTGTTCGGCACCCGTGATTTAAATTATGCTGCCGTTTCCAACTCTTCCTTTTTAGATTCACCTTTATTAGCGCCCCGAATACGGATTTTTATACGATATACAATATTAAAAAGCACCGGTACGATGACCAAGGTCAAGAAGGTGGCCACTAACAACCCGAAAATGACAGTCCATGCCAGCGGACCCCAAAAAACTACGTTGTCCCCGCCCATATATATTTTGGGATCGAAGTCGGAAAACAGGGAAAAGAAATCTATATTGAGTCCGATTGCCAGAGGAATCAGGCCTAAAACAGTAGTAATAGCAGTTAGCAATACGGGTCGTAACCTTGCTTTTCCTCCTTTGACAATAGCCTCGGTGGCTTGCGGAAGGGTCAACAGATCACTGTCTTCCATGCCCAGCTGCAATTTTTTACGGTCAACAAGAATCTGCGTATAATCGAGCAATACCACACCATTGTTCACCACGATACCTGCCAAGGATATAATACCCATCATGGTCATCATGATAACGAAAGGCCAACCGGTCAACATCAGACCTCCAAAGACGCCAATAAAACTTAGAAATATCGCGATCATTATGATCAAGGGTTTTGAAATGCCACCGAACTGAAAAATTAAGATGAGCATAATCAAGCCAAGACCGGAAAAGAATGCCCCAATCAAGAACATTTGCTGCTTGTTCTGTTCTTCCAATTGGCCAGTATAATCAATCTTTATATCCTCAGGCAGGCCATTGAACTCTTCCATTTCACGTTGAATCTGTGACACAATTGCCCCTGCATCGGTAAAGCCGGGCTTTAGGCCGGAATAAACCGTTACGACCCGGTTGCCATCTCGATGTTTGATAGCACTAAAACCAGAGGTGTTCTTTTCTGAAGCGACCGCAGCGACAGGTATTTCCTTAATCTGCCCGCTAGCCGGGTCCCTGAAAATGATATTCTGATTAAACAGGGCACTTTTATTGTACCTCAAATTTTCATTGAAGCGGACATTGATGTCGTAATCATCGCCGTCTTTTTTGTATACTCCTGCCTTTTCACCGAAAAGAGATCTGCGCAGCTGATTTCCAACTTGGCCCACGGCGACCCCGAGTTCGCCCGCTTTTTCACGATCGACCTTAACCTGCATAGAGGGCTTGCTCTTGTTTACATCGATCTTGATTTCTTCAATACCGGCGATATTCTTAGTGTTTATAAAGTTTCGGATATCTTCTGCTGTGTTGATAAGCTCATCGTAGTCATTGCCTTCCAATTCTATGTTAATCGGGTATCCGGCTGGAGGTCCGTTTGCATCCTTTTCTACTGAAATAGCTACGCCGGGATATACATCATCGAGCGCTTCTTGAACTTTGGCCCTAATATCTTCGGTGTTGATACCTTGACGATATTTATATTCACTAAAATTGACCGTTAACTTTCCTTTATGGGGCATTTCTGCCGATGAACCACCATCTGTCAGTGGATTTCCAGCACCTTCCCCAACGACGGATACAGCGGAAGCTACCATAAAATTTTCACCGTTTGCTTTGTAGGCTGGGTCATCGAGCACATCGTAAACCCTAGTTTCGACCTCCTTGGTTATTTCATTGGTTTTTTCGATGGAGGTTCCCTCTGGATATTCAATGTATACGTAAATCTCGTTTGGTTTGTTGTCGGGAAAAAATTCGACTTTGGTTCTACCACTGCCCAAAGATTGCCCAAAGAGCATAAAAACGCCAATCAACATCAAAAACGTAATCCCGAAATACCAGTACACATTGCCACCACGAAGCGCATGTTTAAGTCGTCTTTCGTACCAATTTTCAAACGTGGACATCGCTTTCTTTTGAAAACTTAAAGCTGCACCTTTAACTGCATACTTGTATACCCAGAACATTATTCCCGTTACTATCAAAACAGAGCCCAAACCTCGCATGGCACCTCCGAACAATACTATTAATAGACCAAGCCCTCCTAAGACGATACTCAACCGTATAAGCTGTTTCAAGGTGAGCTCTTTTTCTTCGGTACTCATAAATTGCGAGACCAGCATAGAGTTCATGAAAATCGCAACGAAAAGGGATGACCCTAGCACTACGGATAAGGTAATCGGAAAGTAAATCATGAACTGGCCAAAAATGCCGGGCCAAAGCCCTAAGGGTACGAATGCTGCAACGGTTGTCGCCGTAGAAATTATAATAGGAAACGCGATTTCTCCAATACCCTTTTTAGCCGCTTCGATACGGGGCATACCTTCATCCATCAGGCGATAAACGTTTTCGACCACTACGATACCATTATCGACCAGCATTCCCAGACCCATGATCATGCCGAACAAAATCATAGTATTCAGCGTGTATCCCAACCACGATAGGATAACGAAAGACATGAACATCGACATGGGTATCGCAAAGCCCACAAAAAGGGCGTTTCGAAAACCTAAAAAGAACATCAGTACGGTTACGACGAGAATAATACCGAAAATAATATTGTTGACGAGGTCATCGACTTGGTTCAAGGTTCGTGTTGAAGAGTCGTTCGCTATAGAGATATGAAGATCTTGAGGAAAGTAGTTTGCCTGTTCTGTCTTAACGATTTCCTTGATTTTATCGGCGGCGGAAATGGCGTTGCGACCGGCCCGTTTTTTGACATCGAGCATGACCACATTATCGCCAAACTCCCTAGCATAAGTGGTTTTATCCTTTTCCTTGAATCTAACATCGGCGATATCTTTTAGATAAACGGCTCCATTTTCTGCCTTGACAACAAAGTTCTCCAGTTGTTTTGGATCTTCAACCTCTCCGAGGATACGAATCGTACGACGTTGTCCACTTGTCTTTAGGTTCCCGGCGGACATGGTCACATTACCATTACTTATGGCACTGAGCACATCTTGAAAGCTGACCTTTGCCGCCATCATTTTATATATATCTACGGCGACCTCCACCTCTTTTTCTTGAGCTCCCCGTATATCTGCCTTTTTAATTTCTGGAAGATCTTCTATTTCATCTTGTAGATATTCCGCGTATTCCTTCAATTTTTCTACGGTATAATCTCCCGTAAAATTGATGTTCATTATGGGAACTTCCTCGGAGAAATTCAAATCAAAAACGTTGGGCTCTACCTTGGCACCGTTGAAAGTTGGCCAATCTTCACTTGATTTTTCGGTGTCTACCTCGTCTTTTACCTTTTGTTTGGCCTGTTCTACAGTGATTTCCTCGTCAAACTCGACCGTGATAATGGCATAGTCTTCCTGAGATGTAGAGACAATCTCCACCACATTACTGATGTTTTTTAGCCTATCTTCCAAAGGATCGGTAATCAATCTTTCGATATCTTCGGCCGTATTCCCAGGGTAGGGGGTGCTGATATATATTTTGGTCTCAACAATTTCAGGAAAATCTTCCCTTGGCATGGCCATGTAAGCTGAAAATCCCAGCCATAGAAATATAGCGATCATCACATAGATAACCGAGGGATTTTCGATAGCCCACGAAGAGAGTTTGAATTCCTTATCGGCGTTCTTTTTTATCTTACTCATGAATCACTAGTTTTTTATTTTGACCTTTTGACCGTCTTTCACGCTTCGCGCACCTTCTCTAACGATATGGTTGCCATTGGCAATTCCACTCAAGACCTCTACCTCGCCGTTCTGGGTTCTTCCCGTAGTAATAATCGTTCTTTTGACCACGGCTTCACTATCGGCATTGGGTTCTTCGGCTATGTATACATATTGTTCTCCTTCTGCATTTTCAGATATGATGCTGGAGGGTATCAGAAGGGCTTTATCGCTTGAATAGTCGTTCAGGTTCACCTTAGCGGTCAAATTAGGTTTGATTTTTCCATTTTTGTTGGGCACGGGTATTTCTACACTGAACGATCGATTGGAAGGGTTGATGAAATTTCCGGTCTCCCGAATATGGGTCTGAACGCTATCGCCTAAAACTGGAAAATATACCAAGGCCTGCTTGCCCTTGGTAACCGAACCAAGATATGTTTCTGGAACGTCAACCTCAATATACATATCCGAGAGATTAACGATCCGGAACACTTCTGAACCTGGCCCTGGCGATACAACGGTGCCCTGATCTTTGATTACATCATCGATAACTCCGGAAAATGGGGCTCTGATCGTCGATTTGCCTAATTGGCTTTCAGCTTGCTTAATGGCATCTTGAGCAGCTTCATAGTTTGTTTTGGCCGATAAATATTCAATTTCCGAACCGATTTTTTGATCCCATAAGCGTTTGCGACGCTCAAAAGTTGTTCTTGAAAGTTCGGCCTGTGTTTTTAATTGTGAAAGTTGGCTCGACATTCCTCCATCGTCGATAGTTGCAAGTAACTGCCCCTTGGCCACTTTTTGCCCTTCGCTAACATACACACGTTGCAAAGTGCCCGCCATTTCTGGGTAGATCAATACATTTTGTCGGGTACTTACGTCGCCCTGCAATTCAAGAAAATGGTCGAATTTTTGAGGTTCGGCAATTATAGTATTGACCAAAGGTAACTTTTCGTCGTTAGTTTTGGTGGCGATGGCCGAATCGAGTATTTTCAGTTGGCTTTCGATTTGACGTTGTTGTTCCGAGATCTCCTTTTTTTTCGCACGTAGCGTTTCGAGATTTCCTTGAGCTATAAGGTCGCTGATCGATTCTTCTTTATCGCCGCATGCGTAAAAAAGTAGACCGAGGGCCAAAATATATACTAGTTTTTTCATCGTTTAAGCTTCTTAAATTGGTTTACTGTTCGTTATACGGATCTTGATTGTTCAAAATGACCTCTAGGTCAGTTTTCTTGTTAATAACCTCTACCATGGACTGCAGGTAGTTTTGCTGGGCATCATAGAGTTGAGTCTGTGCTTGGCGCAATTCAAAACTACTAGCTATACCTTCAGAATATTTTACTTCGTTTTTATATTCTATCCGTTCGGCAAGGCCCAGATTCTCCTTGGCCGTTTCATATTCTTCAATGGCCAAGATATAGTCACTTTTTGCACGCTCTAGTTGCAATCGAATTTGTTCTTCGGCTTCAACTAGTTGGGTCTTGGCTTTTTCCAAGGCTATTTTGGCCCTAGCCGTATTTGCGCTTCTTCTTCCGGAGCTGAAAATGGGAATGCTCAAGTCTACGCCGAGTACTGAAGAATCAAACCACTTTTGATCACTATTTAAAAAATTAAAAGTATCGGCAAAAGCAGAACTTCCATAGTTTAAAAAAGCATTCAACGTAGGAAGCGCTTGGCTTTTGGCCAATTTCAATTCGTAAAAGCGTTGCTCGTTGAGGTTGAGCGCTATTTTATAATCCACGTTGTTTTGTAAATCAAATTCAGATTCCATAAGACTGAAATCGATTTGTTTACGTGTAAGATCGTCTAGGTTTTCTTCTAATTGAGTAGGCGCAGTCGTTGCAATCCCCATAATCAAGTTCAACATTTGAAGGGTAATTTGCTCTAGTCGCGCGGCATTTTTGAGCTGATTGTCTATCGATGAAAGGGTGATCTGAAGTTGTTCTACACTTTCCTCATCGCCGAGGCCGTTCTCAAAAAGTTTCGTAGTTTCAAAAAGGTTCTTTTCAAGATTAGCCTTATTTTTTTCGAAAATCAAGACGCTTTCTTGGGCCAACAACACGTTACCATAAGCTTCTACCACGGATTTCCGCACTTCCTGATCTGTTTTTTCGGCATTATTGGCACTATATCTCAAAAAGGCCTTGGTGGCCTGAACGCCAACAATATAAGACCCGTCAAAAATTTGTTGTCTTAGGGTGGCTGTCGCAACCATTTGTTGAGGTTGACCAAATGTAATCTCTTGAAACGTTCCAGGTTCTCCGCCAAAGAACTCTGCGGGTAAGAGAGAAACCGGTTGTTTTAATTGGTTCTGATAATTTACCGTTCCGTCAATTTGAGGAAGTCCAGAAGCTATGGTTTCCCATTTTTGCTTCTTGGCATCAATTAAATCCCTATCGGCATTAATGGCGCTATAGTTATTCTCAAGGGCGAAGGCGATGGCCTCATCGAGGGTAAAACTATAGGTTTGCTCTGGAGGTTCTTGTGCAAAGGCCAGTGCTATGTAAAATAGCGCTAAGAATACTATAAAAGGAGTCCTCATTTATTCGTGGTTTGAGTGGATAATTGAATTCAATATTTTACGCCCTTCTGGCGTGACGATTCCTCGAAGATGATATTCCAAATAATCGTCCATCAAAGAGGCTTTGGGAAACTTATGGGCTGGAAAAAGCTTGTCATCCTTAATGCTTGTCACGCCTGAAAAATAGATTCTGGAAATAAAAGGCACATTTAGATTTTCTCGATATATGCCCAATTCGATACCCTTCTTTATGTTTTGTATAGTACACTCCTGCATTAAATTGTACTGCCGATTGCGCATCTCGTCATATATTTTTGGGTAATACTTTTGGAGTTGATATTGTGGGGAGGATTTTTCATCTTTTAGGTGATACATCGCAAATTTCTTTATTTCGTAAAGTTCCTCAATTGGGTTTTGCTCTAAGGCGCAGATTTGATCGATTCCTTTGGAAACAGTACAAAATAAATTTTGGGTACATGCCTTGACCAATTGTGTCTTATTTTCATAATGGGTATATATCGTTTTTTTGGATATGCCCATGTGGGTGGCAATATCGTCCATGGTAACGCTTTTGAAACCAAGATTCAAAAACATATCAGTTGCCGTTTCTAGAATTTTCTCTCTCATAATCGGCGGCAAATATAGTAATGGAAACTTTAAAAACAAAAAAAGTTTCCAAAGTTTTACCATGATTTAATAGTCCCTTCCAGTATTTCTATTCAGTACGGGGAGTTTCCGTCTTACGGGCGATATATTCTTTGTAGGCTAGTTCTCCCTCTTCTTTCCAAAATGCCTCGTAGTGTTTCCATCTTGAAAAGTCCGTTTTTAATCCTAGTTTGTTCCCTGGTCGGCAATTCCTTTTTCCATTTTTGTGTTTGCCGTTTTTTGGGTTGTGGTTGCCAAAACCCCCGAAAAGCATTTTGGCCAGCACCAAAATGCCCACGGCCTGCCAGTACGTTATAGTCGTTAAGTCGAATATGGTAGGCATAAGCCAATTCCATAAAAGCATAAAAACATACCCGAAGGCCAGAATAAATAGAGCAAATAGCAATATCATGAAGATGACCTTAACGGCGGACTTCACAAATTTTTCTACTTTTGACTTTACCTTTTGTTCTACATAGTCATTCATAATTCAAGATTTTAGTTTATATAGTTTCTTTTTTTATTTCTAAAGCCTTTAGGAGTAATGCCATGGCTCGATGTCGCCTGGACATCAAAGTACCTTCGGGCACCCCTGTCTCAAAAGACACTTCTTTATAGGTGTATCCTTCAAAATCGATGGCTCTAATAATATCTCGATAGGCCGGTTTCAAATCATCGATGGCCCTGCGAAGTTGGGCCGACATTTTTTCAGAATAGGTATTATCGGATACTCCATAGATTTGCTCTACCATTTCCGATAAACGTGCATCCGTTTCATGCTCCAATGAATATGCTTTTCTTGTGGTACGCATTAGGTCGATGATTCGATTTCGTAGGGCGTGATAAACGAATCCTGCAATATTATCAATCGGTGTTGCGCTACTGGCTCTTGAAAAAACCTTAACGGCCACGTCTTGCAAGATGTCTTCGGAATCGCGATCGGCTGTGTCTTCAATACGAGATTTCACGTAAGCCCTTAGCGAACGATATTCTTCGCTAAAAAAGCTGCTCAGGTTTTTATAATTGTTGTTTTCAGCGGTCATTGAAGCGCATTTTCCCAATAGATCTTCACAGTAAAAGACGAAGCTTTTCAAATCTATTGCATTTTCACGTGTTTTTTTTACAACCTTTCTTCTAAACAAGAATGGATAAGGTCTCGTAAAATGAATGTATTTTTGATGAAAATCGTTTCAATGCAGGCAATCGACAGCTACCGTACGACATTCAATTCTTATCTGGAAGACAAAATCAAGACTAGGGAACCCGAGAACTTATATGAACCCATTACCTATATTCTAAGTTTAGGAGGAAAGCGATTGCGGCCGGTACTTACCCTGTTGGCCGCTGAAATTTTTGGCGAAGATTATAAGAAGGCACTCGATGCGGCCTTGGCCATAGAGGTTTTTCATAATTTTTCTTTAGTGCATGACGACATTATGGATGCCGCACCTATAAGGAGGGGAAAGGTGACGGTACATGAGAAATGGGATGTAAATACGGGTATTCTTTCTGGCGATGCTATGCTGATCACTGCCTACCAATTGTTTGAGAATTATGAATGTGAAACTTTCCGAAGCCTGGCCAAGCTATTTAGTACAACAGCATTGCAGGTATGTGAGGGACAACAATATGATATTGATTTCGAGGAGAGAGACCATGTAGGTTTGTCCGAATATCTTACAATGATTCAATATAAAACAGCCGTATTGGTAGGTGCGGCCCTAAAGATGGGTGCTACTATTGCCAAAGCCTCCGGGAAAGACCGGAACAATATTTATAATTTCGGTTTGAATCTGGGTATGGCCTTTCAGTTACAAGATGATTATCTCGATGCTTTTGGCGACCCAAAATCGTTCGGGAAACAGGTCGGGGGTGATATTATCGAAAATAAAAAAACCTTCCTCTATGTAAACGTTTGTGAATCAGGTTCCGCTCGTCATAAAAAAGAACTCTTAGACTTGTATTCCATTCAACCTAATGACCCATCAAAGAAAATAGAGACCATAAAGGAAATATTTATGGAAAGCGGAGCGGTTAAAAATATTAAAAAGGCTATCGAGAAGTATACTCATGAGGCCTTTGAAATTTTAGAGGGCATCACCATTGACGCCGACAAAAAGGAGATGCTGAAGAATTTTGGAGAGCGATTAATGAAACGACAGGTATAAAAAAATCCAAAACCTTGTGCTATCTCCCTGTCTTTTATAAGAAATTAAAAAAACCTTTTAGACCCTTAAGTCTAAACATTTCCTGACTTTTTAATTACCATGTGCGTTTGCTCAAAACGTTGTCCAATGTTTCTTTTGACATTTTGCCTAGCTCGGGATGTTCGCCCAACCACTTCAAAAATTCTTTTTTGATTTCTTCTGTCCATTGACTGTCTATCTCACCGGTTGAATACTTCTTGGTTTTGACCATTTCGAAGCCAAAAAGGTCTTTAAGGGCAACAAATTCTGCAGTGGCTATTACCTGCTCGGCCAGATGCGCCGGAATGAAAAGCACACCTTCTCTTTTGGCCAGAACAAGGTCTCCGGGTAAAACCATGACCTGTCCGATACGTATGGGAGTGTTGAGGCCCATAAGCACTTCCTCCTCTAGGAAAGAGGGATGAAAGTCACGTACAAAGGCATTAAAACCTTCAATTTTACTTATGCTTTCTAAGTCTCTTGAGCTCCCGTTAAAAACGACTCCATTACCCGATTTACTATAAATAGAAGTGGCTAAAGTGGCTCCCATAAGGGTGCCTGCATCAATTTTACCGAAACTATCAGCCACATACACATCTCCTTTGGTGAGAACTTCTATGGGCCATGAATTCGTGTTTCCTTTTCTTCCTCTGGTATTGACACCCCGTTCTTTTATATTTTTCTCCACATCGGGGCGGCTAGGCATAAAAACGGCGGTTAAAGCGCGGCCTACTACCGGTACGTCATCGTGGACCATTTTCCAGTTGCCCTCAAATTGATTGGTATAGCCTTCGTTTTCTAGAACAGTCCAAGCGTCATCGATCCCGATTTTTTCTGCTCTTTTCAGAAGGTCATCCGGAATTTTCGGACGTCCGTCTTCGAAACGTTCGCCTTTCCAACTAGACGTTAGAAAGATGAGTTCTTCTTTTGGGATCGTTTGGCCGAAAATATTCGAGATCAGTGAAATCGAAAAGAGGAATAAAAGGGGGGTCTTAAATTTCATTGGAGTATAAAGGTTTAAAAAAACAAGATTGTGTACTTTGAACTCATAAAGTTATTTAATTGAAGTCAATCGCAAAGTGTTTTGAGCGGAATAGCATCCCTTTTCAATATTTTTTTAAAATATGTAGGCAATTAATTCCGTCGTTCATACAAAACCTTTGAGATGTTATATAACTATCTCGGCTAGGATAAAAGGCATGGGGCGAGAGGCTTTGGCCTTACTCTTTCGTTGCTTGTTTCAAAATCTCATACAGTCTTTCAGCTACAATGGAAACCTGTTCAGACTTCAACAATACGACCCCAATGACCAACATTTGGGATTCTCCATCTCTTCTAAGCCCCGATACAATGCTCGGAGTTCCATTTTTGAGTGTTTCATAGACTTCTCTAGGCGTGGTCTTGACTATATTTTGGTCCCAGCTAAGAAGCATACTGGGGAACGCATTGGCCGGCCCCGGATGAATATGTGTTTTACCTTTTACACTAGAAAGGGATTCGACCCGTGATTTTATGTATTCGATACGGTCAAGCCATTCTTGCCACTCAGCTTCATGGTCTGTTTCGAGATATTCTTTTAAAGCAACGTACATGCCGAACATTTCTTCTTTGTTTACTTTCATCGGCCGGCCGATAGGAGCTTCGTGCGGACTATGGTTCAACTTGGCAGCTTCGATCAAATCTTTCTTGCCGAACAACAAACCTGCGCTCTGTGGCCCCCTGATCATTTTACCTCCAGAAAACGTAACAAGATCAAAACCCATTTTTTGAAATTTAAAGAGATTTTCTACTGGAGGAACATCGGCAGCGGCATCGATAAAAGAAGGAATGTTATTCCGTTTGGAAATTGCCACAAATTCTTCATGAGAAATGCTTGATGACCCCGCCGCATTGAAAAATAATGTCATGACCGTGTTGTTGTTCATCGCCTGCTGCATTTCGTCCGGGCCTTCAACTTCTACTATGACCGCCCCTGTAGTGGTTATGGCTTGATCAAAAACATATCTATGGCTCTTTTGCATAATTACTTCTGGGCGAGGGCCGGGAAGATTGGGCAACAATTTTCGTTTTTTCTCATCCATACCTGTAATGGCGGCCGCGGTGCCCAATACCATGGCGCAGGCCGCACCTGAAGTTACCATTGCGGCCTCGCAGTGCAACATTTCTGCCATTTTTGCACCTATTTTATCTTGCAGCTCATACATGTTGGCAAAATCATGGGCCGTAGAATTTATGGCCTCCAATACCTCCGGCTTCATCAAAGAACCTGATAAAAAGGTCATGGTGACATTGGCATTGATTACGGGAGTAACCCCAAGTTCCTTAAAGAGGTCGCTTGAGGGTTTCTTTTTTGGGGCGGTGTTCATCGTATTGGCCGATAAAACACCAGTACCTATCAGACCACCGACAATGGGAAGGGCAGAAAGGTTTTTCAATAATTTTCTTCTTGTAATCATAGTATATTAATCTAAGGCTGCAATGCAGTCCATTTCAACTAAAGAGTTTCCTGGGACGCCTCCATAGGTGGCAACGGTAGTTCTTACGGGCGGATTTTTCCCAAAGCGCCCTCTAAATACCTCGTTCATACCCTTATAATCGGCTAAGTCGGCTAAATATACATTCACCTTTAGCACCTTTTCCATAGAGGAGCCGTTTCTCTTGAGTTCTTTCTCCAATTCCTGCAGCACGATTTCAGTATGTGCTTTGATTTCAAAAGGTTCAACATGCGCTCCTTTGCCGGCAATATACAAGGTGTTTCCGTGTTTTACTGCCCCTGAAAAGAGAGGAATGTCTTGGTCTGTTTCAATCTTGCCCACTACTTCTTTTTTAGGGTTACTATTCGCTGACATGGCATTTGCAGCTGTGCCAACTCCAAATAGGGCCGCTAATCCCATCCCTAGTTTTTTAAAAGACCCTCTTCTAGTGGTTTTGTTTTCCAATTGCATAATTATTATTTAGATATTAATTTTTTTCATGTACGGTATTTTCCGAAAAGACTATAAGGGAAAGCCCTGTTTTCGCAGCAGTATTTTAGATCGTTGTTTTGAGGTAGCTAGTTTTAGCATCTTTATGAAAATACCCCCTTAATTCCATTTTTTACTGGCGAGACCATTTAAATCATAAACTACCTTTCCGTCTTTGATGGTAACTTCGCATTCGATCTTTTGATTTCCTTCCATTTTCAATCCTTTGGTATCTATGAATCCGAAGTCTCCCTTGCTGACTTTAAGAATGGCGATATCGGCAATCGAACCGATCTCCAAATGTCCTAGCTCTGTTCTTTTGATATATTGCGCAGGACTCCAAGTGGTACTCTCAATGACTTCGGTCAAGGGCATGTTCAAGTTCAAGAATTTTGACATAATGTTCAGGAGGTCTTTCATACCCCCGTTCATGCTGCCGATATGCAAATCGGTACTTATCGAATTTGGTTTAAAACCTTGTTTCATAGCCGGTACAGCTTGTTCAAAGGCAAAGCTACCTCCCCCGTGGCCTACATCAAAGATGATACCTTTCTTTTGAGCCTCGAACACAAAGGGTTCTACCTTACCATTACTATCGACTACTTTTCCCCTGCTATTTAATGAAGCATAGGTGTGGGTAAAAATATCACCGGTTCTTAGTTTCTCCAAGAATAGTGTTTCTAGGGAGAGTATAGGGTCGCTACCTCCAAAATCGATCATTACCGGTACGTTTGCCTTGGTTCCGGCTTCTACCGCCCGCTCTAGGGGTTCCCATTCATGACCCACATAATGGGCCAACTTGACTCCTACTATTTCGGAATGCCCTTTTACCATCTTGGCCGTTATGTCAGGGTCCATGTCGGTAACATTTTGTTCGATAACACCACCTTTCATCCCAGATCCAACAATATTCAAAAAAGCTAGAACCCTGGTTTTTGAGTTGTTTATAGTCTGTTTTTTGAACGTGTTGAAATTTCTCCAACCTGAGCTTCCAGCATCTACAATGGTAGTAACCCCACTTCGAAACGTAAAATTATCCGGCGCAACGCTACTCATTCCTCCACTGTACATACCATCCTCCTCTGTGCCAAAGAAAACGTGACCGTGAAGATCTATTAGGCCCGGAGTGACTAACAGACCGTCGGCATCTATATGGGTTTTAGCATTTTTAACGGGAATATTAGCCGCAATTGCGGCTATTTTGCCATTGGAGACAGCCAGATCCATTTTTTTGTTGGTGCCGCTTTTCGCATCGATTAAAGTTCCGTTCTTTATGACCATGTCATATTGTTGCCCCACTAGTGATAGGGAACAGCAAAGTATAGAGAAAGTGAGAATAAGGTAGTTGAGCTTTTTTAGTATCATCTTTTTAATGGTATGGGTTCAATGTTTTGTTTGCATCCGGTAGGCCCTTCCGGGGCTTTCGATCTGAAAAGTTTCAATATTTCCGTTGTCCTGGAGAGTGACAAAGGCTTTTGTTCCATTTTGGCCACCAAAAGCTATATTGGAGGGAGTTTTTCCCTTCAGTCGAATTTCTTCCAAGATTTTGCCTTCTGGCGATACTTTGACCACGGTACCTTTTCCATGACGTGTAATATATAAATTCCCCGCTATATCCGTGCGCATGCCGTCCATCCCAAAATCGTCGAATGTCAACAATAATCTCTTGTTGCTCACTTCACCCGAGGGGGAAAGGTCATAGGCCCAGACATTTCTTTGCACAGATTCGTTTACATATAATGTGCTATTGTCCGGACTCACCTCAATACCGTTGGTCGTTCCCATGCCTTCCTCTAAAAGTGTCGCTTCGCCATTGACATCGATTCTCCATATCTGGCCTTTTGAATTTTTCCAATCGGGATCACTTGCAAAAAGAATATCGTTATTCATTATCGCTATGTCATTGGGTTGGTTCATGGCCTCATGGTGTGCATAGACACTAATTTCCTTGGTCTTCATATCGATCCTCAATATATTGTGTTTTGTATAATCGGCAACGAGCATTTCACCTTTGCTATTGAAGCGAATCCCGTTTCCTACACTTCCTTCGGGGAGGCTTATAAATAATGATGCTTTACCCATCGAGTCGACCTGTCCTATAGTGCCTTTCCTTTCAAAATTTACGGCATATAAAATACCTTCGCGATCTACGGCCGGGCCTTCGATGCCGGATGGAAAGCCTAAAGGTTCAGTGAAATCCTTACTTTGGTATAAGATGGTATTGGCCTTTGTACCGCTTTCTTTTGACACCACCTTTGAGTTTTTTTCTTTACAGCCCATAACAAATAGAAGCAGGACCATCAGACCGGATTGATAAAAGTAATTTAAACTATATTTCAAATTATTTGTTTTAAAACAATATCGGTGCAAGTTCATTTTTTTCATTTTCGAAAGATAGTCCCTTTTCTTCTTGTTCCTTAATTTGCAGCCGATGTGTTTTGTTTCCGAACTTTCTCCACTTCTTGTGGAGTAATTTTTGCTGCGTTGTTGCCAAAATTTTGGCGTATGTACGTTAAGACTTCCGCAATTTCATCATCACTCAACATATTTAGTTTCGGCATTGCATTATTGTATGATTTTCCTTTAACGATTATCTCCCCTCTCAGCCCTTGAAGCACAACATTGATCAACCTTTCTTTATCACCGAGTACCCATTCAGAATCATTTAAAGGAGGGAAGCGGTCATTTCCAAGGCCATCCCTTTGATGACAGACTGAACAAAATGTATTGAAAAGCTTTCCACCCTCGCCCATCTTAGCTTCATCCATAGGGTTGGTTAAATCTCTGATTAAAAGGTCTTTATATTCATCAGGGGTTTTGATATTGGGAGCGGTTTGCTTTCTTTTTGCCATGCCTGCAAGATCAGAACTGTCGAATTTAGCTTTGTCGCCCTTGAACATAATTCTCCAAATTTTACCCTTTTCTGAATCGGAAACATATAATGATCCTTCCGGACCTACTGCCAGCCCCATTGGCCTGTAGGCTGCATCACTGGTATTGACTATCGTATCACGACCAGCAAAACCATCGGCAAAAACTTCCCACGGCCCTGTAGGCATTCCGTTTTTCATAGGAACAAAACCTACGAAATAGCCCGACTGCGGATAGGGCGAACTACTGGTAGAACCATGAAAGGCTATAAAGGCCCCGTTCTTGTATCTTTCGGGAAATTGATCACCATCGTAGAAAAATAAGTCATTCGGTGCAAAGTGCCCCGGGAATCCTACAACAGGGGTTGTAAGCTGATCAATATCCCCTTGTTTTGAACCGTCACCTCCATATTCAGGATTGAGATAGTACCCTTTCTTAATTTGGTCATAGTAATGATAAGGCCATCCCGCATCATCTCCCTCCTTTAATCTTAAGAAAACTTCTGAGGGTAAAACAGCCCCTTCCCAAGCAGAAAATTCCCTAGGCCAAGTATTATGAAGGTAGTCGCGACCATGAACAACGGCGTATAAATTGTCATCTTCTGTATTCCATTGCAGTCCCACAACACTTCTGAGGCCAGTTGCGAACTTTTTACCGTCTTTTTGAAACTGTCCTGTTTTATTAGCATCAAATTTCCATATTCCCGCACGATGTTCCAATATGGGGCAGGGATAAATGCCTGGAGACATTGGGGATCGATCATCTTCTTGGCAGGCATCCGAAGGTGCTCCGAAAACAGTGTACATGTGCCCTTCCTTATCGAATGCCAAAGGTTTTGTAGAATGCTGCCCAGGCCGACGTTCCGTTTCGGAAAGAATTAGCTCCAGAGGTGTGTCGGGTAACAGATCATTAGTAAGCTTTTGGCGATAAATGCGGGTTACAGAACTAAAATAGAGATAGCCGTTATGGATTTTCATTTCCGTTCCATAGCTACTTCTATCTTGATAATCGTCGAAAGTCTTAATAATATCTGCTTTTCCATCGTTGTTTGTATCCCTGAGCGCTGCATTCCCGCCTAAGGAATCAGGGAATCTAAGCTTCACATAGATGTCCCCATTGCTGTTTACCGTAAGATGTCTGGCTCTTCCTTTCAGGCTGTCTACTACGACTACCGCTTCAAAACCGTTCGGCAAATACAGGCCGCCGTTATCCTTGTCCCCAGCCGGCAAACCTTGATCGGGGCTGCATTGCCATATAAGACAAAGGGAACCAACGACTATAAGGGAATTACAAAACCCTCTTATTGAAAACAAAGAGTTTCTGATCGACAGGTTATACGGTATAAAAAATGAACTCATATTTGAAAAGAAGTCCAGTGTATTGAAATTCTTGGTTGAAAATCGGCTGAGACATGAACGCGAACTGATTCGCATCTTCTAAAAATAAGGGATTTAGACAACCTTTGCTTGCTTTTTATCTTAAATGCATCATTTTGGGAATGAACTGCGCTTTGAAATCGATATTCGTCTTTAGTGTGTAAATCAAAAGCCTTTCATTTTAAATATTTGGGAATAAACTTATATTTCCAGTTTTCAATCTAACTTAAGGGAAGTAAGATGCAACAGATTCGAAAAAGGGCAAATAATGTGTTGGTTAAGCCAACAATACCATGGCACTACCATATTATTTTTTGGACCATCTATTTTGCCTTTAACTCTATTCGTTGGGGCAGCTACTTTGATGATTATTGGTACTCTTTTAAATCGAATCTAGTAGAATTTCCGCTACATATCATCATAGTCTACTTTAACATTTACTATTTGGTGCCAAAATATATCGTGGGGAAGAAATACAAAACATATGTAGTCTGGTTGATTTTTGTGCTGGGCCTGCATTATCTCGTTCGGGTAGGCCTTTTTTCTGCTCTTGTATCGCCTCACCCATTGTCGGAAGTTCAGACGGCAAATGACCTGTTCAGTTTCAATCACGTGGTCACCATCACCTTAGGAGAGGTGTACGTTATTGGTTTGGTTTCTGCGATCAAGCTTACGATTGATTACGTTTTTGAATTGAATAAAAACAATCTGTTGCTTGAGCTACAATCGGAAACTGAAATGAAATATCTAAAAGCCAAGATCCAACCCCATTTCTTTTTCAATACACTGAATAATCTTTATGCCTTGACACTAAAAAGATCTAAAAAGGCAGCGGAAGTAGTACTCAAGCTTTCTGAGATTATGGAGTACGTTATCTACGATCTTGACAAGAAAAAAATCCCGTTGAACAAAGAAATAAAATATGTGGAAAACTATATCGAATTGGAAAAGTTACGCAGGAAAGATCTAGTGGTATCCAAAATCGAAATTATCGGAAAAATAGACGACATTTTGCTTCCCCCTTATTTATTCCTTCCTTTTGTTGAGAATTGTTTCAAGCACGGACAATTAGATAATGGCAGGATAATTATAACAATGAAGTTCAGAAGGTCTGGAAACGCGCTTGAATTTTCAATAAAGAATAGTTTTGACAAAAGTGAAAAAACCAATGATAAATCCGGCATTGGTCTCATCAATATAAGAAGAAGGCTCGAATTGTTATATGAAAAAAACTTCTCGCTAGAAATGGGTCCTTCAGTTGACCTGTATTCGGTAGTTTTGAAAATTCCGTTGAAATGAAAGTTAACTGCCTTATTATTGATGATGAACCGCTAGCCATAAGTATCTTGGAATCCCATGCCAAGAGTCTTGACTATTTACATATTGCAGGGACGTTTACAGATGCTCTTCAAGCCTTGCCCGTACTACAAGAAAAAAATATTGATCTTATTTATCTAGACATTAATATGCCCCAAATCAATGGGTTAGAATTTCTGCGTGCTTTGAAAAATCCACCTCTAGTTATTCTGACCACGGCATATAGGGAATACGCGTTGGAGAGTTATGAGTTTGATATAGTTGACTACCTGGTCAAACCTATCTCTTTTACCCGATTTTTGCAGTCGGCCAATAAGGTTATCGATAGGTTGAATATAGCAAAGGAACATACCATGAAGTCTTTGGTACAACCTCATATATTTGTTAGGGTAGACAAAAAAATGGTAAAAGTTGTTTTAAGCGAAATTCTTTTTATAGAGAGCCTAAAGGACTATATCAAAATACATACGACCAAGGGCCATGTTGTAGTGCATAAGGCACTGGCAAGCATTGTTGAAGAGCTCCCCTCGGAAAATTTTATTAGGGTTCATAAATCATTTGCCATCGCCATCGACAAGGTGAAATCTTTAGAAGGAAATAGTCTTGAGATTGGATCTAAGACCATACCTATTGGTAGAAGCTACAACCGAAAAACCAAAGAAGCTATTCTTTCAGGGGTGGCAATGGCATCGAAGAATGATGGCCGCTCAAAAACTTAGGTACAGCACTTTATTTTTAAGCACTACATGGGTTCAAAAAGGTAGGTGGAAATAAATGAACCCTTTATAATTTGTTATGTGAAGGAACGGTATATAACGAAAGGGCCGTCTCATACCTTTAGCGTATTTTCCCCAATAAAACATATAGGGTTGAGTGTCTAATCAATTCAAATTAATTATATTTAAGGAGCTAGATACCCAATTAATATGAAAGATAATAAACGAAGAGGGTTTATCAAGAACACTCTTCTTGCCGGAGCAAGCATGCCCTTGCTCGGTATGAGCCAATCCATTGAACAAAAAGAAAAAAAAGTAACGCCGTTTAAGATAAATACATCGGCCAATCCCAAAAAAATAGTGGTGGGCGGTGCCGGTATGGGAGGCCTTTGCACCGCCTATGAGCTCATGAGACTGGGGCATGATGTAACGGTGCTCGAAGCTTCGGGTAGGCACGGGGGTCATGTCTTTACCGTCCATGACGGCCTCTCTGACGGGCTGTATGGTGACGGGGGCCAAGAGCATATTACCAAACCAGGGTATGAATTGTATTGGAAGTATATTGATGAATTTGGACTTACCGTATTACCTTATGAGCGCCGGAAAAATCTTTTAAGAAGCATAGGCGGTAAATTCTATACCCAAGAAATGCTTCATGACCCATCTGTACTCAAAGGAATGGGCTTTAATCAACGTGAAATCGACCACTTAACCGTTCACCCTTGGGGCGAACTGAAATGGTTATATATTGACTCTTATCTTGACAAATTTGAAGATGAATACCAACCTTTCGGAATCGGCTATGACGATTTTGATGAGGTTCCCATGGTAGAAATTTATAAAAAGGAGGGTGCTTCACCAAGGGCGTTGGAGCTTTTGGGAGGTAAAAATTCATCCGCTCTATTCGAACTTTGGTATTCCGCTATCTTAAAAAAGAGAGGGGTGGCAAATTTTCCGTTGGATGTGTATCACTTGAAGGGGGGCAACCAAATGCTTCCTGATGCCTTTGCCAAGCGATTGGGCCCTAGGGTGTGGTTAAATCACCGTATTACCTCTATTGAAAATGGAAAGAATAAGGTAAACGTAACCTATGTTCGAAATAATGAGACCAACACTATAGAAGCGGATTATTATGTCAACTGTATACCGCCCCCGGCTTTTAAGAAAATTCCGGTTTCACCGGCAATTTCAGCCGAAAAACAATATGCCCTAGACAGTGTGGCCTACGATTCGTACCAGCGTTTTGTTTTTCAGGCCAGTTCGGAATTTTGGCTTGAGGATGGGTTAGATCATATCAATATGAATTTCGAACACCCTGACCTGTGGTCGGTTTGGCAGTCTGCCGATGAGGTCGATACCCATCGTGTTATTGTTTTGGGTACGGGACCTGGGGGTATTTCACCTCAAAGGGCACTTGCCGCTTTTCGAGAAGTTTATCCCGGGAAAAAAGATACGATAGAGCAGGCGCTAGGTAGGGATTGGACCAAGCAGAAATACGCACCTACTTGCGAACGTTTGGCCTTTCCAATGGGAGAACTGAAAAAGATATGGCCCCTTCTTATAGAACCCGAGGGGCGTATTCATTTTGCGGGGGCGTACGCCGATAATCTCAATTGGGGAACCGAGGCCGCTACCCGTTCGGCCAATCGTGTTGCCAAGGAAATCGATGAAGCTTGATGGTCGGTAATGCATTCTAAAATTCGTAGTGGTCTTCTTGCCGTTATTTTGGTTTCGATACTTTCATCGGCAACACTTTTACAGGAAAATGGGGCTCCAGTGGTGCAGATTATCGCTCCGCAAGGGAATATGCAATTTACTTGGGGTCAATATGTGCCGTTCCGTATTCGTGTGATAGACAATGAAGATGGTAATTCCGAATATGAAGAAATACTATCTCAAGAAGTAATCATGACGGTGCACTATTTTTCTGATTCTTTAGAAGTTCAAGAAAATTTGAATGAGGGCCAGTCTTCCCATTTTGATATACTTTCTTGGATGGGAGCTTCAAATTGTTTTACCTGCCATAATGCCAAGGCTAAATTAATAGGGCCTTCTTTTTTACAAATTGCTGAACGGTATGCCCATCAGGGCGATGCGGTGGAATACCTTTCTCAAAAAGTTACCCAGGGAACAACCGGAACATGGGGGAGCCAAATAATGCCGGCACAGCCCCATCTTTCGTCGGAAGGATTGAAAAAAGCAATCCAATGGATTTTGAAAAACGGGTCAAGACAAGATTTTAATTATTTTACGGGACTCGAAGGGGCATTTAAGACCCCCGCAAAAATCGAAGGATTTGAAGACCGTGCGATTTGTGTATTTACCGCTCAATATACGGATCATGGGTTGGAAAATGTTCCCGGAAGCGCTAAAAAAGGGATTGATTCTATAGTGCTGAGTAGGCGGCAAGATCATTAAGGCAGTACCAAAGAGTCTTTGTATACCTTTATGAAATGGGTGCGTATGCTAAAGGAAGATGAAATACTATCTTTCCCTGTCAATTTGATGGAAATTGATTGTGAACGCATTTTGGGCATGTGACAGGAGATACAGTCATTTCCCACTACCTCTAGATGATCCTGAACTACGAAAGGTTTCTTAGTTTCAGCTACATGACATTGCATGCATTTGTGGTTAAAATATTCAGTATCTCCCCGTTGATTTTTATGAGGGTCGTGACAGGTCGTACAGTCCATGGTCTGGGTTTGCTTAAAACATTCGCTTCGGGTCAAAAGGCCATACTGATTGCCATGTACGTCTAGTGTTTCGGTTGAACTCATTGGGCCGCTATTGCGTGAATATTCGTTTAAATTTTCACCGGTCAAAAAAGAAAAGGGATTCCCTTTTAGCTGTTCGTTTTGCGGGCCAGAGTGACATTGGGCACAAACATCAAGACGCTGCTGTCTTGTAAGGGAGTCGATGTTCACCATGAATTTGGCCATTTTGGCCTCGGGATGCTTCCTATGATAGATGACGTGCCTGGCAGCAGGCCGATGGCAGCGTTCACATTCGATGCCATATAGAATTTTCTCCCTGTCATATTGGTTGCCTTCTCTTATATTCCTGTTTTTAGCAAAGGTGACATGACATTTGATACAGCCGTCCCTAACGGGTCTTTGAATGGCATAGGTGGGAAAGCCAGGGCTATTTACCCAACTATCGGCAGGTTTGTGATATGAGCTTTGTAGTTGAAAAAGTTTATCCTCTTCCCAAGTGAGATAAGTTTGCCCCATGACCCCGGAACCAATAACGATATCAAATGATGAGGGAGGAGATTTTTTTAGCCTGTTTTTATATGCTGTATGTTGATAAAAGGAATCTAACCGACGTTCCATGGTAAACTTGACATATTCTAAATCCAACACATTGGAGCCCGGATCAAAACTGCCTAAAATAGTCGAGTCGTTGGCTAGTAATGAGGTTCTGTGGTGCGCCGTTTTTAAATGATCGGTATAGATGTTGGCGTGACATTCCATGCAGGTTTCCGAGCCGACAAATTTTTCCCCATTGTCATGGGTCGCCAGTACCTCCGGATTGTAATAATCCGATTCGACTGTTGGGTTTTTGCAATGGTAAACAAGAATGCTACCAAAACATAGTACCACTATAAGGATACTCTTCAAAAAGAACCTTTTACACAGTACGGGCATATTATCGGAATTATCAATGTGCCGAAGGGAACATAAGATAGAATCAGTGCAAAGGCACAGCTTTCAATTTACCCTCACGAGTTGCATGAAATCATTGTTCTTGGCCATCAGAAGGTGTTTTTTACCAGCAACAGTGATTTCTTCCATGCCCCTCACGTCTCCAACAACCTTAAGCCCGGACTCCATCATGGTCTTGGCTTCGAAATGGCCTTTGCCATCACCTTCGAGGTAAAGCCCAAAACTGGCATCTCCCCTTGGCGTTTCAACTTCGGCGTTGTACAAATTGCCCGCCAAAACTACATCAAGGTTGCCATCGCTATTAAAATCGTCGACAACGAATTGATTGATGCTCGAAAGTTGTGCGAGTTGGGGTAGGGGGTGCGATTTGAAAGTACCGTTATCATTTTCTAGATAAACGCTTTCAAAAGAGGTTATCTCATAGCTCAACGATTCCTCTAGAAGCTTGGTCGTATAAATTTGCTTCAAATTGGCACTGGCAAATGAGTTATAGTCCTTGAATTTAGATTTGATGGCGGGCATTTGCTGTGAAGAGCATTGGCGGCCACGAACGGGGAATTCAGTATCCCCTTTTTTATAGCTCAGTACAATGTCGGAGCTTTCGTTACCGTCAAAATCGTTGAGGTATACTTTAAAGGGGCCGTCTTCACTGGCTTTATATTTGTAGTTTTTTCCCAAATTGCCCAAGACCAAGTCTTGATCACCATCGTTATCGAAATCTCCTTTTTGAATGGCAAACCACCATCCACGCGTATTGCCGCTCAACATTTGGTCGGAGACATCTTCGAACGTGCCCCCATTGTTTTTGAAGAACTTTATGGGCATCCATTCACCGACGACGACGAGATCGTCCCAGCCGTCACCGTCAAAATCGATCCAAGCAGAATCCGTTACCAATCCCAACTCTTTCAATTCGGGTAATTTTTGTTCGGTAACGTCCATAAATCGGGCTCCCGTATCGCTCACTTCGGTTTCCATCAAATAAGAATTGGCCGGATAGGGATATTTTTGGGGTACCAAGCGTCCTCCTAGAAAGAGGTCTAGGTCGCCATCGTGGTCGTAGTCTGAAGCAGAAATATCGAGACCGCTGTTCCTGATATAAGGAGGGAAAACCCCACGTTTACGTTGAAAGGTGTTGTGACCTATATTTTCATAATAACGATCTTCATAGCCCAAAGAACCGGGTTTGAACTCATTTCCGCCACTTACAATAATAAAATCTTGATCGCCGTCATTGTCGGGATCAAAAATCAACACGCCGAGATCTTCGTGGTATTTTTCTTCGGCCAATTCCGGTATAACTAATTGTTCGAAGTTCCCTTCTTTATCTTGAATATACACTTCAGGTGCCTGTCCCACGGCTGCCCCGACGATAAAATCCTCGGTACCATCACCGTTCAAGTCCCCCGTGGCCAGAGCAGGGCCGAAGGTGGAGGTTCTATGGGGCAGTAGTACTTCTTGTTTAAAATCAGGATAGTCGTTTTCCATATGTTTAAAAGGCTCTTTAAGCGCTACGGTTTCAAAAAAGCGTTCACCCTGGCTTGGCTGAGCGGGACTCAAGTACGTATCGTTTTCCGAATAGGCAACCGTCAATTTTTCGTTGACCGGAATATCTTTAAGTTTGGTATTACGTCCGTTCGGCCATTGGACCAATAGACTGTCTACTTTTTGATCTTCCCCAAGACCAAAATGCAGTAAAGGAGTAACCGAAGATAGATAGCCGCGAACGAGGTTGTATTCTTGTATTTGCATACCCTTCGGTGTATAAACGGTCACTTTGGTACCCTCGGGCAAGGTTTTGTTGTTACCTTGAATGTCAACTGCGATATAATTGTTGCCTTCTACATTGTTTCTATAGATACTGGCGGTTTCTTCAAGATTGTTGATGACGAGGTCAAGATCTCCATCGTTATCGAGATCGGAAAAGGCCACACCGTTCGAAAAGGTTTTTTCACCCAAGCCCCATTCTTTTGACGTTTTACTGAAGGTAAGATCGCCGTTGTTCTTGAACATATAATTGCTGAGCTTTTCCGAAGGCAATTTTTTAAGATAGTTCAAAAGGCCTACCTCTTCTTCTTTACCTTTATAATTGGGGTCGTTCTCCATTTTGTCAAAGAAGGCCCTATGCTCGGCGTAAAAGTCTTTATTGTTGACATCCCTTCGAATCCCGTTGGTCACAAAAATATCTTTTAGGCCGTCGTTGTCAAAATCGGACATCAACCCTGCCCAGCTCCAATCGGTAGACGCTACGCCGGCAAGTCGTGCGACATTGCTGAATAGCGGGAGCTCTCCGGCCGTATTCCCATTGTTCAATTGTAGGGAATTTTGCATGTATTGATGATGCAAACCATATTTTACCGAATTGTAAAAGGCTTCGGTATCCATGGCCGACATGTTGGCCTTGGAGCGATAATGGTCGGGAGCGGACATGTCTAGTTGAAAGATGTCCATAAAACCATCATTATTGAAATCGGCGATGTCCGCGCCCATCCCAAAAAAGGAAATCTGCTGTAGACTGGTGTTGATCTGATTGGTAAACGTGCCGTCTTGATTATTGATGAACAAGTAATCTGGGGCGTTAAAATCGTTGGATACAAAAATATCGGTATATCCATCATTGTTCACATCGGAGGCAACCACACCTAAGCTGAGGCCGAAATTGCTTATGCCCGCCTCTTCGGTAACGTCGGTGAAATGCCCATTATCGTTTCGAAAGAGCTTGTCGGAATCTTCAGGAGAAGGGTTTTTCAGCATGTACGCGTAGTATTCCACGGGTGCTATAAAGCTAGTAGGGGGGTAGTTGGTGACATAAAGGTCCAGATCGCCATCTTTATCATAATCGAAAAAGGTCGATTGCATGCTGTGGCCATCGTAGTCGATACCATATTCCGCTGCCCTCTCTGTGAATGTATTGTCTTTATTGTTAATATATAAGACGTTATTATGAGGTGGATTTTTACCACTTACGGAGCAATAGATGTCCAAGTACCCATCTTGATTAATGTCGACGAAGGTCGTACCCATAAACCATCGGTCATCTCCTGAAACACCTGCACTTTCGGTAATATCTTCAAATTGGAAATTACCCTTGTTCAAGTACAGTTTGTTGTCCACCATGTTTCCGGTAAAGAAGATATCTTCTAGACCGTCATTGTTGATGTCACCGGTCGATACTCCACCGCCCAAATACATATAGGAGAACACAAAGTAATTATATGAATCGGTTTCTGTCAATGTATTGGCAAAGGTAATTCCTGTTTCCGAAGCATCAATTTTAGAAAATAAGGTCTCTGGCTTTTGTTCACAAGACCAAAACAATAGCACCGATAATAGCGGGAATATTAAATTATTTCTCTTCTTCATAAAATTCGGCAAAACATCTTAAAATAGAATAACCCTAAACACATTGTAAAGGGTTATTCAAATTTACATATAAAATTCCTATACTACTAGTAGCCTGGATTTTGTATTAATGATGGATCTTTATCGATTTCCTCCTGTTTGATAGGTAAGAAATAAACATGGTCTTGCCATCTGCGATTTTCCAAGACGATATCCGTAGGTTGATAGGTATAGTCCCAAGCAGACGTATCCTTGCGATAATTTTCCACTGTAGTGCCTGGTTTTTGGGTGGCTTGGATCAAAATCATCTGTACCTGTTTGTCTAACGAATACGGACCTTCCAACCAACGCTTCATATCGAACCAACGAGCATCTTCGTTAACAAGCTCTTTGTCGCGTTCTCTTTTATACAGTTCGTAAAGGGCGGAGCCTGTTTCGGTAACGGCAGGAAGTCCATTTCTAAAACGTAAACGGTTCAACCATGCCCTCGCTTCCCCTTCATCATTTGTGTTGATGCATGCTTCCACATAGTTCAACAATACCTCGGTATATCTCAAATAAGGCGCGTCCACTTTTTGAAGGTTTTTAGGCCATGAAGCGGGTTGACGGGGATCCATAAATTTTCTATAATAATACCCTGTACGTGAACCGTTCCAATCTTCGATGGGCCCTTGACGCGTATCGACACCGTTCTTGATGGTACCATCGGAGAATGTATAGTATCCCGTCTGCAATTCATTGAAATTATCATAACGAACGACATCATCGGTACGTGGTTTCCAAGGGGCACCATCGTAAAGAAGAGTCGAATAGAAACGTGCCTCCCGATTGTCGTAGGGTGCGGCGGCATGTGCGGGATTATCCCAATCGAACTCTGTACCATCGGCAAAAAGATATTTCGATGCCAGGGCCTCGGTAGGTGTTGTACCGGCCCACTCGTGATACCCGTTCGGGCCGTGATATAAGGCTACCATACCTGGGCCTTGAGACCATCCATCACCCCCGGCGTAAGTTCGGCTTCCAAAACCGAATTCTTCCACTAGACGACCCCAAATGAAATCTTGGTTCTCATCGCCCTGGAGCCATATATCGTCATAATTCTGTATGGCTTCCTCTTGCGGAGCCGGAGCCGTATAATCCAATTTGTACCCTGTGGTAGCATCCAGCAAATCTTTAGAAGCCGCTTTGGCCGCTTCCCATCGATTGGTTTGGGAACCACTGGTATATCCGATCAACTCAGGATTGCTGTACGATCCAATCGTGCTTACCGAAGAAGCCTTGGAAGGCTCATATAGGTCACTGGCGGCATGGGTCAACACCCTTGAACGCAATGCTAAAACCGTAAGTAGGTGTGCCCGCGCCTTGCTTGCTGGTGCGTCGGCCAAAAGGACTTCCGCCTGATCTAGGTCTGCCAGAATCTGATTTACCGTTTCTTCAAACGTAGCACGAGGATTGTTGGCTTCATCATCTAGCTGCAATGGTTCGGTCAATAATGGAACACCACCATATTGGCGCATGAGTTGGGTGTAGAAGTGCGCCCTCATAAAATAGGCCTCCCCGAGCAACTGATTGACCGTAGCCTGATCAAAGCCGGCCTCATTTTCGGTCAAACGAGCTATCGCTATATTGGCTGAACGAATGAAGGGATACAGGCTAGGCCAGTCCATCCACCACATCTCCATATAGTTTCCTGCGGGGTTCATTTTTCCTTCGGTATAGCCGTCGACCCCACGCCCCGGGTGGGTAAATACCGCTTGATCGGTAAAGGCGTCGGTCGTTTCTTCGCGGCTCAGTACTCCTGCCCAAGTACCTTGGTACAGGTCTAATACCGCCGCTTCGGCCAATTTAGGGTCGGACCATACTGCGGGTTCCGAGGCCGAACTCAACGGCTGCGTTTCCAAAACATCTTCATTACAACTGACGTACAGTAGCGAAACTACTACAACCGTCAGGATTTTTACTAGTCTCTTTTCCATTTCATTACAATTTAAAAAGTTATTTGTACTCCCATATTAATCGTTTTCATCATTGGGTAGATACCTCCGTTGGCAGTTCTTCCACCACTAACGCCCTGTGTTGAAGCATCTTGACCTACTCCATTATTCGACAAGTCAGAGTTGCTTATTTGCAATACTTCCGGGTCGAACGGATAGTCCGTAATCGTAATCAGGTTAGTACCCGAAACAGACAAACGTAGGTTGTCCGCCCCGATAGACTGGATAAGTCCTGAATCGAACGTATATCCAATTTCTAAGTTTTTAAGCCTTACAAAGTCACGGGTAATAAGGTATCCGTCGGTTTGCCCAGAATACCACTGGTCACCACGATCGGCCAATCGGGGAAGAGGTGCATCGGGATTATCCAATGACCAAGCCCTGTCCCTAACTTCACGCTGTACGTTGGCTAAAGTACCCGACATAAAGGACCACTCGTAGTTGCTATAGCCACCAGCTTGACCTGACCAGAACATACTGAAATCGATGTTCTTATAGTTTAAAGAGGTATTAAAACCGTACTGGGTATCCGCAAAAGCACTACCCCCGGTTCTTAGTCTATCTTCGGGTCCGATGGCACCATCGCCACTGATATCTACGACCCTGGCATCACCAGGCTTTAGTTCGGGAGTCACCGCACTATAATCCAATGTTTCCGCATCGATTTCAGCTTGGTTCCTAAACACCCCATCGAAGCGATATAACAAAGGCCGTCCGATTTCACCACCTTCCTGTAACTGCCAAGGGCGGTCATCCAAGGCAGGCTCATCGAAGAACACCAACTTATTTTTAGATTGGCTTAAATTGAAGGAGAAACTATAGGTGAAATTTTCATTGCCCCCATTTAGACCCACGGTAATTTCGTATCCCTTGTTTTCGAATTCGCCGATATTTAATGGCGGTGGTGTAATTCCACTATATTCAGGAAGCGTTTGTGAGGGTGGGGTCAAAATGTCTTCCCTTGAGTTTTTGAACAAGTCGAGACCAATACTCAATTTATTGTTCAACGTTCTTAGGTCAAAACCAATGTTTTGTGAGATGGCCGTTTCCCAAGTAATATTGGGGTTGGCCACATTGCTTTCGTAAGCCGTGGTAACCACAGTCTCCAGACCGGTTTGCGAGAGTTGGTACGCGTTTAAATATTGAAACCGCTCTACATTATCATTACCCAACTGACCGTACGATCCACGAAGTTTGAAATAATTCAAGAAAGGCAAGGCTTTCTGGAAGAAGGGTTCTTCGGTAAGGATCCATCCTGCGGATATCCCTGGGAAAAAACCGAAGCGGTTTCCTTCGGCGAACAGGTATGAACCATCATAACGGAACAAAAATTCCAATAAATATTTGTCCTTAAAGGTATAGTTCAAGCGACCATAATAATTCAAGCGTTCTGCTTCATATCCGTTACCGTAGCTATTTTGACCGTCGGTACCTCCCAAGTCGAGTTGAGCTAACTCACTAGATAGGAAGAAGCGTTTGAACGCCCCAAAAAATTGTTGTTCGGTCGATTCTCTTGTAACACCGCCAAGCAACTTTAGGTAGTGGTTGCCAAAATCCTTCTCATAGGAGGCGTTAAGCATGGCCATAATATCCGTTTTGGTGGTATGCTCTTGACGTAGGCTCGGATCACCTGGGCCCCGTTGTGCAGCGGTGAGACCTGAAGAGTTTCTGTTAATCCCGTCCCAAGTATAGAGGGTCCATGGGCGATTCCAATTCTTGTATTCGTAATTGGCCTTATCATATGAAATTTGGCCTCTTAGTTGTAAACCTTCCACACCGGGCACCTTAAAGGTCAGACCAATATTGCTCTGCACAAAATTGTTGCCATATTCGCGGTAACCAGGTCCATCGGTAACTCGAATGGCAGGGTTATTACCATTTTCGATATCGGGGCCAAACTCTCCGGTTGGCCAATAGGCCGGGAACCAGGGATATTGACGGACCAAGTCATCAAAAATACCGTTTTCATCTCTTGTTGCCCGAACATTATCTTCTTGACGGCTGTAGAGTCCTATGTCAAGACTAAGGGATTCGCTTATGGTAGCATCAAGATTTAATCTCAAATCATACTGCTGATATCCTTTAGGGGCATTCTTAAAGTTAACTTCTTGCTTTAAATATCCGAGGGACGCCAAATAGCGCACGTTCTCTGTACCCCCCGATACTTGAATGTTCTGTCGGCTAATCGGAGCACTCTTTGTCGTAACGGCTTCCATCCAATCCGTATCAGGATACAACCAAGGGTCTTGTCCGGCGGCGGTATTCGCAATACGGTCGTTGGTAAAGGTCGGATTTACCACTTCGCCATTGTCTTGGCGTGTATAAGGCGCACCTCTACCGGCATGGGCAGCGTTCCATTCGGAAACAGGTAATTTATATACATTAAGTACGTTCACTAAATCCATATATTCAGCACCAGTTAGCATATCAGGCTTTGAGGTGAAATTCTGTAGTCCATACGTTGAACTAAATTTTACGGTTGGCGCACCGACTTTACCACGTTTGGTGGTGACCAAGATTACCCCGTTCGCTGCACGGGCACCATAGATGGCGGCCGAGGCATCTTTCAATACCGAAATACTTTCGATATCGGCCGGGTTGATACGCGCGATACCTCCTTCACGAGCAGGTATACCGTCAATAACAACTAAAGCTCCTGAGTTGTTGAAGGTATTGGTACCCCGCACCCGAATGGCTGGAGTATCCGCACCCGGTATGGCTTGTCCTGTATCTACATATAGCCCAGGTACTTTACCGGCCAATGCCGCGCCCAAGTTGGGTGAAGCCGACTTTTCAAGTGCCTCGCCATCGACCGAGGAAACCGAACCGGTAAGGGTTGCTTTCTTTTGCGTACCATAACCTACCACAACGACTTCGTCAAGGTTTTGTACGTCTTCTTGCATTTCCACGTCGATAGTTTCTCTTCCGTCCCGTGCAATTTCCTGCGTCACGAAACCGATGTACGAATAGACCAGAATAGCTCCTGGACTTTCTACATCAATGGAATAGTTGCCATCGAAATCGGTGGATACCCCTTGGGTAGTTCCATCGACTACAACGCTTACCCCGGGTAGGGGTGCCCCTGCCTGATCGGTCACCGTACCGGTAACCAAAGATTGGGCCCAAGCAGAGGAGAACAGGACTCCGCCCAGAAGCAAAAATAATGTTAGGAGCGAGCGGTATCTAGACAGCCCTCTCGTCTTAAGATTGAGTTGGTAGTTCATAAAATATTAGATTCTTAGAGTTATTTAAGGGCTAAATGTAATAAATTCTTCATAAAAACTATAAAATATTGTTAAGATTATAGTTAAAGTTATTTTCCGCCATTTTTTCTTACAAATACTTGACAGTATTATACCTCTAGGAAGTTGTGGTAATCTTAAAAAAGGAAATACGCCTGCAAATTTTAGGTTTTTCGCTCGCCATGATTTGGTAAAAATCGAAAAAAGATAGCGCCTTTCAGGTAAATAAGTGCCTGTTTCCAATGAATTGTCTCGAAAAGTGAGATGCTCCGTTCAATTCAATCGATAGCGAAGACCGAAAAAGCCTCTTATGCCTTGGTTAGGTCCATACACATAAGAAGGGTCAAAAGTAAGGGCATAGGGGTTGCTGCTGGTCGGAATTACATTGCCGCTGTTATCAAAGCTAACGTTTCTGTCGAAAGGGTCATGCGCCCGCGCTATAATAAAAGGGTTACCTCGGTTAGGGGTCCAGTTGAGAAGGTTCTTGATTCCCCCATAAAATTCGAAAGATTGAAAGCCTTTATAGGTAAACTGGATATTTTGAATACTCCAGGTAGGCGAATATTTCCGTCGCGGGTCACTTTCTCCCAAAATGGGCAAGCGCATAGGTCCATAAAGATTTCCGGTGTAATCAAAGGTCAGTTGAAGTTCTGGTAAAGTATAGGCGATGTTCCATGTGCCCGTAAAGCTTTCCGTCAAGATCTGGCGTTGCTTAGTATGGCCTTCGGTTTGGCTCACGTCTTGATAAGTTACGCCAAATAGAAATTTTAGGCCATTGGGAAAGGAAAAGTCGAGATTGGCACTCGCGCCCTGCGAAACTGATTTACCATCTAAATTGTCGTAAATGATTTGGTTGGGATTGGTATCGTAGTCCGGTAAAATCGCATTACTGAAGTGGGTATAGAAGAGCGACGCATCCAAGGTTACGAAGGTACCATTATCCCCATACATTTTTTTAAGGAAATTGAGGTTCAGGTTGAACGACCGCTCTGGTTTCAAGGCCTCGGCTATGACCACTTCCCGGGCGCCGGTCAGTGCCGCATGTTCTTCGGTAAAGAGATTGACCACCCTAAAGCCAGTACCGGTATTAAGTCGGAGAATATCATTGTCACTTACTTTCCATCGGTAGGCGCTGCGAGGGGTTATGATGTTTCCATGCCTGGGATCATAGTCATATCGGAGGCCCAATAATAAGGAATGGTTCTGGGCGAGGGCCAGTTCATCCTGAAGGAAGATACTCGGTATGACCACTTCATCGACATTTTTGGTCGCTGCCGTATTGTCGTCATAATAATTGTAACGAAGGGCGCTTCCCAAAAGTAGGTCATGATTATTCCATTTTTTATCCCAGGTCAATTGCGCAAAACCTATACGTTGATCGGCTAAATAGGGTATATTACCATATACAGAATTTTGACTATGGTCATTGTACGAAAAGGAGAATAATATTTTTTCCTTCAAGGGAAGTTGGTACTTGCCCAATATTTCCCATCGTCGGGTATATATGCTTTCCCCATAAATTTCACTACCTCCCCGAAAATCAGGGGTCCATTGTAGTTCCCCGCCCCAACGATCCTCATAGAAGAAGCGACCTGCAAGGGAAAACATACGATTACGGCTTCTCTTAAAGTTCCATTTCTGGAAAATTGAAATACGGTCTTGCAAGGTCAGATCGGTAAAATTGTCGCCATTGTTATCGACCAACTGGTCAAAATTGAAGTAGTTTACACCTAATAATAGGTCAGTATCTTGCCCGACATCAATTTTGGCGCCGATATCAAGATTGTATTCCCCCCATCCCGTGGCAAAGGCATCGGCCACTAAACCTGGAGCTTCAAGCGCATTCTTTGTAATGATATTAATGAGGCCACCGACAGCTTCGCTACCATATAAACTTGAGGCTGGCCCTTTTACTATTTCAATCTGATCGATAAGGGAATTGGGTATTCCCGAAAGCCCGTAAACGGTACCGAGCCCACTTACTATAGGCATACCATCGATTAATACCAAAGTGTAGGGCCCTTCCAGTCCATTGATATGTATATCGCCGGTGTTACAGACATTACAGTTAATTTGTGGCCGTACACCATTCACATTTTGTAAGGCTTCAAAAATATTTGCGGTCGGATTTTTTTTAAGGAAAGTGGGACTATAGACTTCTACCGGAACCGGACTCTCGGAGCGACGGACCGCTTTTAAGGTTCCGGTGACTACAGTTTCCTCTAGGTGTTCAGAGGTCGCTTTTAATACAATGTCCAGGGCCTTCATTGTTTGGGCACCTAGTACAATTTTTTCCTTGTAAGGTAGATACCCAAGTACTTTTACCACTAACCCATAATTGCCTTCGGGTATACCCTTAATGATATATTGGCCATTTTCATCGGTAGCACCACCTATGGTGGTGCCTTCAAGGAAGAGGTTGGCGAAAGCAATAGGACCTTGACTATCGGTCACTATCCCTTTAAGCGTTGCTTGCTGGGCAACCGAAGAAAACATGGTCAAAAGAAGAAAGATGAGTATAACTGAAATGCGTGAGGAGCCCAATATTTTAATTTTGTTTATTTAAACAAATTTTTAGACAAAACTAAAAATTTGTTTTTACATATAAAAATGTAAATTTGTTCAAATAAAAATACGAATGACGCTTTCTGAGGAAGACTACATTAAAGCGATTTACCATTTGGGGAAGGGTAACAATACGACCGTTTCGACCAATGCCGTGGCTGAAAAAATGGATACAAAACCATCTTCAGTGACCGATATGGTAAAAAAATTGTCCGAAAAGGGCGTCGTCAATTACAAGAAATACAAGGGAGTAAGTTTAACGGAGTACGGTCAAAAGTTGGCCCTTACCCTGGTGCGTAAACATCGGCTCTGGGAGGTTTTTTTAGTAGAAAAGTTGGATTTTTCTTGGGATGAGGTGCATGAAGTAGCCGAGCAATTGGAGCATATTAAGAGTGAAAAATTAATTGACCGACTCGATAAACACCTCGGATTTCCCCAGGTCGATCCGCATGGCGATCCGATTCCCTCAAAGAAGGGGGAGTTCAAGAAGGCCATCAAAAAATTATTGAATGAAGTGCCCATCGGAATAAGTGGCATTTGCGTGGGTGTTAAGGATTCTTCGGGCCCTTTTCTAAAGTTTCTAGATAAGAATAAGATAGCCTTAGGCGACACCATCACGGTTCTCGACAAAGAGGAATTCGATGGTTCTTTACACATTCAAATACAGGGAAGGAAAATCCATATTTCTAATCAAATCGCTACGAACCTTTTTCTTAAGATAACCGAATAGACATGCAACATGTAATCAATTATTTTCAGTCGATCGATCCGGTATTAGCAGCATTTTATGCTACATTATTTACCTGGCTTCTGACTGCTTTGGGTGCCGGCTTGGTATTTTTCTTTAAAGGGATGAACCGTGCGGTTCTAGATGGTATGTTGGGTTTTACCGGTGGCGTAATGGTGGCAGCAAGTTTTTGGAGTCTCTTGGCACCCGGTATCGAAATGAGTCCTGGTGAAGGGTTTGTCAAAGTGATTCCGGCTGCTGTCGGATTTCTTTTGGGTGCGGCCTTTATTTTTGGCTTGGACAAAATACTACCCCATTTACATATTAATTTTAAGGAAAGTGAGGCAGAAGGCGTCAAGACCCCGTGGCGGCGCACTACACTGCTAACTCTGGCCATTACCCTGCATAACATTCCTGAGGGTTTGGCGGTAGGGGTTTTGTTCGGTGGCGTAGCGGCAGGTTTCGAGGGGGCCAGTATCGGGGGAGCCGTGGCTTTGGCCCTGGGAATAGGCCTACAGAACTTTCCGGAAGGGTTTGCTGTGGCCATGCCATTGCGACGCCATGGGCTGAGCCGTACCAAGTGCTTTATGTACGGTCAGGCATCGGCCATTGTTGAACCGATTGCAGGGGTTTTAGGAGCATGGGCCGTGCTGACCTTTCAACCCATTCTACCTTATGCACTTTCCTTTGCCGCTGGAGCCATGATTTTCGTGGTCGTGGAAGAAGTAATCCCTGAAACCCAGCAAGACAAGTACACAGATATCGCAACCATGGGTTTTATAGCAGGCTTTATTGTAATGATGACCTTGGATGTCGGTCTGGGCTAAAGACGTTATAACTTGGACACGGTAATTACACTAGCCGAATATTAATACGGTAAAGGCCCTCTAGTACACCTATTCGAAGGCAGTCGCTTCGTTGCAAATAGTGTTCTTCCTGTTGTACGTACTTTGGTTATTCTCCGATTAAATTGAACGCTCCTTTCGTTAAGAATTGAGCCGACGATGAGGGAAGGTCAGCACTATTTTCAAGTGCTGTAAATTCCTCTGATGAAAGGCCTGTCTCCACTTTGAGTTGTTTGAAATATAGCGTATTGTTTTCTTCTTTCTGAAGTAAAAGGGCGTATGGGGTATCATCGATGGTCACCAAGGCCTCAGAAGGAAGCGCCTTTTTTTGAACCGTATCAACCACAATTTCTGCGTTGACGAACATTCCGGTCAGAAAATGATTATCCGATTCATCTTTTAGGTGGCCATGTACCTTGATGGTGCGCTTTTCGTCAATGGACGCCCCGATTAAATGTACTTCGGCCTCGAAAGTTGTTTTGGAAGCCTCTGGTATTTGGAACCTTATGTCTTGCCCTTTTTTGATAGTCATAATATCTCTTTCAAAAACAGATAGCTCTAAGTGAATATGATCATTGTCGATAATTTCCAAAATTGGGGAGGCTGGCGACACATAGGCCCCTTTTGTAACGTTAATTTGGGTAATACTGCCGCTTATCGGGGCATAAATGCTAGAGGTGCTTGAAATGTTTCCCTTTTCGACTTCAGCGGTGGAAATATTGATCATTTCCAACTGTTTTTTCAGCCCATTATAACGCGCATTCGTAGTTTTATAGTCGCTCTCTGACTTTAAGAAACTTTTTTGGGAGGTAATATTTTCTTCGCGCAAGGTCTTTTGGCGTTCATATTCCGATTCTAAATAGGCCAATTGTTGCTTCGCCTCCAAGTAGTCTTGCTGTAAGGTCACGAATTCCGGGTTTTCAAGTGTTACCAATAATTGTCCTTTTTTTACAATATCACCCACTAATAGTGGAGTTCTTCGTATATAACCTCCCATGGTGGCACTTACCACTGCTTTGTTTTCTGGGGGCACATCGATCATTCCATTGGTTTCAACGGTCACAGGAAAGGTTCGTTCTTGTATTTTTCCCAAAGTCATCTCCCCGTTTTCGAATTGATCACGCGTGACGGTGATGAAATCATCTGAGGTTTCCGGACTACTTTCCGTGGTTTTTTCAGATGTGTTGCCACAGGAAGCAAATAGAACTAAGGACAGGATATATATTACTTTTTTCATGATGTATGTTTTTATATTGAGTGCAGCACACAGATTGAAATCATCTGATTAGTCTACAGCGTTAAATAATTGAGTTGAATAACGGTCTGATTGTATTGATTGAGGCTATTTAAAAACTCGAGTTGGATCTCATATGCATTTTCCAAACTCTGGATGTATTGGAAAAAATCGATTTCGCCATTTTTGAAGGAAACGGTAGCGGTTTTCAGAATTTCATCGGATAGGGTAGCACCCTCCTCTTTATAATAGGACAGTGCCTCATCATGTTTCCTGTATTCATTCAAAAGCAGGGACGCTCTTGATTTCAAACGTTTTTCATAGTCTTTGGCTTGTTCCACAGCCCTTTGTTCAGCAATTTTCGAAGCTTTTATACGAGATGCATTGCCCCCGAAGAGCAGCGGAATTTTTAAGCCCACTTGATACCCATAGAGATGACCATCAAGGGCACTGTTTGTTCCTTGAAAATAGTTTAGGCTTATATCTGGAAGCAATCGCTGGGTTTCGAGCCGTTGTTCTGCACTGGCCAGACCAATCATTGTATCATAATATTCGAGTTCTGGAGTGTCATAGGCCCTTAAGGGTACCATCTGAATTTGTTCCAAGGGAGTTTCCTCGATTACAATAGTATCGGCTCCCTGTACAAGGGCGAGAACTTCGGTATACGCTATACTCACATCTTTTTGGGCGCTTTTAAGGGCCATTTGCAAACGTCTTTGCTTCGAGGAGGCCGTAATCTTTTCAAGATAATTGGTTTCCCCCAGTTCGAAACGTCGCCGTGCCATGTGGGCAAAATCTTTGTAAAGGCTATCGAGATGTTGATAAATAGCTTCTTTTTTTCTCTGATATAAATAATTATAATAGGCCGATGTAAGCTCACGCTTCAATCCTTTTTCATGAATGGTGTATCTTTTTTCCGCCAAAGCCAGATTCGCTTTTTGAACCATGCTTCTTGAGAAATATACCGTTGGGAATAAAAAGTCTTGCTGTAAGCCCAATACGTTCAGCGGAAGATTGCCGAGTGAAAGGTTGTTTTGATCGTAATGATAGTACACCTGCGTTTTATCAAAATCGAAGGCATTTCCTAAGAGGGCGTCCGATTTTTGGCGATCAAGGGCCACTGATTTTAGTCCGGCATTATTTTCAATAGCCATTTTAATCAGGTCTTGCAAGTTTAGTTTCTTCTCTTGCGCATGGCCTGTCAATGGAAGTATCAGGCCTAGAAATAACAATAAGATGTTCTTTTTCATTTTCAGTTTAGGTTTCCAGTTGCCTTTCTTTAATCGTTCAAACAGGGAGTATAAAACGGGCAATACCAATAGGGTCAAGAGCGTTGAGCTGATCAGGCCTCCTATGACCACAGTAGCCAACGGTCGTTGAACTTCCGCCCCGGCATTGGTGGAAACGGCCATCGGTAGAAACCCTAAAGCTGCTGCTGAGGCCGTCAAGAGTACGGCCCGCAAGCGGTCTTTAGTGCCTTGTTTGATAAGTGCTTCGATATTTTCAAATTTTTTCTCGCCTAATTCCTTGAAATGTTCAATCAATACGATACCATTGAGTACCGCAATACCGAAAAGCGCTATAAATCCCACCCCGGCAGAAATACTGAAAGGCATACCGCGAATCCATAAGAGCACAACCCCTCCTACCGCGGCTAGCGGAATGGCCGAATAAATCAATAGCGCTTCCTTAACCGATTTAAAGGCGAAATAGAGGAGTATAAAAATGAGTAATAGTGCAATCGGTACGGCAACAAGTAATCTGGCCTTGGCGCTTTGCAGATTTTCGAACTGACCCCCATATGTTATGTTGTACCCGACAGGTAATTCTATATTCTCATCCACAAGTTTTTGAACATCATCGACTACTGATTGTAAATCTCGGTTGCGTACGTTAATACCTACTACGATTCTTCTTCGCGTATCATCACGGGCAATTTTTGCGGCCCCTTTCTGATAACTAATCTCTGCGAGTTCACTTAATGGAATCTTGCCGCCGGTAGGAACATCGACGTACAGGTTTTTAAGATTGTCGATGTCTTTTCTGTTTTGGGCATTAAGGCGCACCACCAAGTCGAATCTTTTTTCGCCCTCGAAAATACTTCCCACGGTGCGACCGGAAAATCCCATGGAGACCATATCGTTGAGGTCTTGAATGTTAAGCCCGTATCGAGCAACTTTTGAGCGGTCATATTTGACGCTCATTTGGGGTAGACCTACAATTTTTTCTACCGAAATGTCAGCGGCCCCTTCCACATTTTCGATCAGGGCTTTGATTTCATTACCTTTCTTACTTAAGATATCGAGATTTTCACCAAAAATCTTTACGGCAATATCCGCACGAACCCCGGTGATAAGTTCGTTAAATCGCATTTCTATGGGTTGGGTAAATTCGACTTCTATTCCCGGGATGATGGCTAAGGCTTCTTTAAATTGGTTGGCGAGCTCATCTTTACTGTCCGCCGAGACCCACTCACTTTTCGGTTTCAAGATGATGATAACATCGCTTTCCTCCATTGACATGGGGTCGGTAGGTACTTCTGCTGCCCCGATACGGGTTACTACCTGTTTGACCTCCGGAAAATTGTCGAGAAGAATACGCTCTATTTTTGTGGTGGTCTCTATTGTTCTGCCCAAAGAAGTCCCAGTTTTTAACACGGGTTGAATGACGAAATCCCCCTCGTCCAACGTTGGCACGAATTCACCGCCCATACGTATAAAAAGCATTATCGTAAACACGAGCAATAAAGCGGCCAGGCCCAAGACTAGTTTTTTGGTTCGCAGGGCCCAGCCTATTATCGGTTCGTACTTTCGATTTAGCCAATTAACCAATCGGATAGATATGCTAGGTTTTTTTGCGATTTGTCTTTGTTTTTCCGGCTTTAAGAATAAGGAGGCCGCCACTGGAACATAGGTGAAACAAAACACCATGGCGCCAATAAGGGCAAAACTGAATGTCAGGGCCATGGGTTTGAACATTTTGCCCTCCACACCGCTTAACGAGAGAATAGGGATAAAGACAATAAGAATAATCAATTGGCCAAAAATGGCCGAATTCATCATTTTGGAAGCACTATTTACGGTAATGGCATCTTTCTCGGCTTGGAGTTGGCTTTTCGGGAGTGCAGCCAGTTCCTGGCTTTTTGCCGTAATCTGAAAAGCGATAAATTCGACAATAATAACGGCCCCGTCTATGATAATGCCAAAATCGATGGCGCCAAGGCTCATTAAGTTGGCATCCACTCCAAAAATATACATTAAAGAGAGGGCAAAGAGCAGACATAGGGGGATAACCGATGCAACTACCAAGCCCGAACGGAGATTACCCAAGAGCAGTACGACCACAAAAATGACGATCAAACAACCCAATATCAGGTTTTCCGTAATGGTAAAGGTCGTCTTGGCTATGAGCTCGCTGCGGTCTAAGACCGGGTTAATATAGACGCCCTTGGGCAAAGATTTTGAAATCTGGGCAACCCTTTCCTTAACGGCGTCGATGACTTGTTTAGAGTTGGCATCCTTGAGCATCATTACTTGGCCAAGTACTTTCTCGCCCTCACCATTTCCGGTAATGGCTCCAAAACGGGTGGCGCTCCCATAGCCTACTTCGGCGACATCCTTAATATAAACGGGGATGCCATTTTTGAGGGTTACTACGATGTTCTGTATATCTTCAATGTTTTTTACCAGCCCCTCGCCACGGATAAAATAGGCTTGGTTCACTTTTTCGATGTAACCTCCCCCGGCCACATTATTGTTCTTTTCCAAGGCCGAAAATACGTCATGGGCCGTAATGTTCATGGCATTCAGTTTCCCTGTATTTATGGCGACTTCATATTGTTTTAAGTATCCGCCCCATGTGTTTACTTCAACGACCCCAGGGATGCCTGAAAGTTGTCTTCTGACTATCCAATCTTGAATAGTACGAAGTTCGGTGACATCATATTGATTTTTGTAGGCGGGTTCAACGTCCAGTATGTACTGATATATTTCACCTAGCCCGGTGGTAATGGGTCCCATTTCCGGAGCTCCAAAACCATCTGGTATTTTTTGGGAAGCACTTTTGATTTTTTCTGCGATCAGTTGTCGTGGTAGGTAGGTGCCCAGGTCGTCTTCAAATACGATGGTGACCACAGACAATCCGAACTTGGTAACCGAACGAATTTCTTTCACGCCCGGGAGGTTGGACATTTCTAGCTCCACGGGATAAGTGATAAATTGTTCCATATCCTGTGTAGATAGGTTGCGTGAGGTGGTAATAACCTGAACTTGGTTGTTGGTTACATCAGGTACTGCACCTATGGGTATTTGGGTCAGGGCATAGATGCCAAAACCTACAATGAATAATGTAAAAAGAATCACAATAAACTTATTGCGAATACTAAATTTTATAATTGAATTGAGCATAATCCATGATGAATAAAAGTGTGCCGAATACGCGTTAAGGGTATTCGGTGTAAATGTTTTAAATAAAATATGGATTATGCGTGGCGGGGGGGCTGGAAGAGTTCACCAAGGGCCAAGGAGTGATACGACACCAAATAGAAAAAATTGGAATCCCTTTCGGCGATAGGATGAATAGTCAAAGCAGGAGTGTCGACCTGGTCGAGTACCAAGGCAGAAAGCAAGTTAGTACTATGACAATGGTGTTGAAACGGCAGTCTTTCGTGGTCTTCCCGTTCTTCTTGATGCTTTTGGCTGTGTTCTACTTTCAGTTCACCATAGTGCTTTGATATAAAAACAAAGAAATTGTCGCCGTATTCTTCGGCATGGAATTCTGCGTGCTCAAGAAGTTCGTCCAGTACGACCAGATCATCGGCATGAATGCCAAAGCTCTGAATCAAAATGAGCAGCGAGGTCGTTATGGATAGAAGTTTTGTCATGTACTCATGATAAAGATACAACTTTTATAAATCAAGGGGAAGTTTCACTAGTGCTAATGATAATTATTACCTTTATTTAAAAACAATCCAAGTCTAAATGAAGAAAAAACTTAGCGAACTAGAAGCGACGGCGATATGTGGCAATGATATTAGTTCTTCGTGCCTTTATGTGTCCGCTTTGGCCATTGTCTATGCCGGTCAGTATGCATGGATATCCTTACTAATGGTAGCGGCCGTGCTATTTTTGTTTCGAAAAATTTATGGGGAAGTGGTGGGTGCATTGCCCCTTAATGGAGGAGCCTATAATGCGCTTTTGAACACAACCAAAAAGTCGACCGCCTCTATAGCCGCTTCGTTGACCGTATTGTCGTATATGGCCACAGCAGTAATCAGCGCAAGTGAGGCCGTAAAGTACGCCCATAGTATTTTTTCTGCCATACCGGTAGTTCCTGTTACTATCGGGGTCTTGCTCATCTTTATGGGGTTGGTAATCTTAGGGATTGGTGAGTCTTCCAAAGTAGCGATTTTTATCTTTTTGTTCCATTTGTTATCCCTTACCGTACTCTCCAGCTTTTGTATTTACTCGTTCTTCCAACTTGGAAGTGAGGTCTTGCTGACCAATTTTAAGGCTCCTCTTGACGGTAATGTAGGCATGGCCCTTTTTTTCGGGTTTTCTGCCGCAATGCTCGGAATTAGTGGTTTTGAAAGTTCGGCGAACTATGTGGAAGAACAACGAAAAGGAGTATTCCCCAAGACGCTGCGCAATATGTGGATCGTTGTAAGTGTTTTTAATCCCCTGATTGCATTTTTGGCCCTTGCAATCATACCTATGGGGTCAATTGATGGAAATCAAGATGCCCTTCTTTCATTTTTGGGTCAAACCTCAGGCGGTGAATGGCTTTCATTTTGGATAAGTATTGATGCGGCATTGGTCTTGAGTGGCGCGGTACTTACCTCGTTCGTTGGTGTGGGAGGACTTATGGAACGTATGGCCTTGGACCGAATTTTACCTCGTTTTCTCCTAAAAAAGAATAGTAAAGGAAGTTCTTATATGATTTATTCGCTGTTTTTTGTGCTATGCGTTTCTGTGCTTATGGTCACCCAGGGCGATCTGGCTAAGTTAGCGGGGGTTTATACGATTGCTTTTCTATCCGTTATGGTGCTATTTGGTATAGGGAATCTCCTTCTAAAAATCAATCGAAAAAGACTGCCCCGCCCTGAAAGAGCTTCGTGGGCCGCGGTTATATTAGCTGTTTGTGCGGTAGTCGCAGCTATAATAGGGAACGTGATACTCAACCCATCTTACTTGGCTATTTTCATAGAGTACCTTATTCCGACACTCTTTGTGGTTTTCTTCATGTTGTACAATAAATACCTGCTTCGCACCCTTTTAAAGCTTATTGAATATATTTCCCCTCGGGGTAACAAAATACTTGCTTATATCAATGGAAAGGCGAAGAGAAAGTTGGTTCAAGTAGTCGGACAGGAGTTTGTGTTTTTCACCAATCATGATAATGTGGAAACTTTAAATCGGGCGATGCTTTATATAAAGGCCAACGAACCTACACGCAAATTAAAGATTGTTTCGGTTCTTGACGAGGGTGATATCCTCCCGCCGAAGCTCAAAAGTGATATTGAAGTATTGGACAGAGCTTATCCAGAGATTCATATCGAGTTTATTGAAGAACCTGGCGAGTTTGGCCCGGAAAAGATAAAGGAACTCTCGAAACGATGGGGAATACCTGTGAATTTTATGTTTATTGGGTCTCCAGGGGACAAGTTCCCCTACAAAATTCAAGAGTTGGGCGAAGTACGCTTGATTATATAAGTTTATTTTAAAACGAGGTCTATGTAATCAAGTCTTGATAGAAAAAGGGTTATTTCTAGCGGCAAACCCCGCAGATAACTGTAACACTACGAATACAAACTTCTTGTACAAGTAGTATAAGCACCTGATTTTGATTTAGATAACCTAAATTCTGAATTTAATTTTGCCAAACAAGAAACTGGGGTTTAGCCGAGCTAGCCCGGTCGATAAGTACGGCTCTTTTAGTGTCTTTTACCTCTACCATCAAATAATTGAAATCAGGAAATCGGGTAAAGTTATTATTGACGAAGAGTCCGTTCTTCATTGAGCCTAGACTGCCCTGTACCATAGTGTTTAAAATTAGTGCATCGCTTGACCATTTTGAGAACAAACGGTTGGTTCCGTAACATCTCGAACCTTCGATATAGGCTTTTTGCAATCTAAAAATGCTTCTGACATCATTATTGGTAAAGTCGCAATTGTAGAAACTTGCCGCCTTTTCCCTTCCGATAACATATTCGCCCTTACTGTTCTTAAAATTACAGTTTGCAAATATAGGATTGATGGGTTTTTCCATATCTACTGAAATCCCGTTCCCATCAAAGTTGCACTCGATCCAAGCGTTAAGTTGGTTCGGTCTTCGAGACAAAAGACTGAAACCGGTCTTGCAACGTATTATCTGATTTTTGTAAAAGACATTCTTGTCCAAATACATCATGGTCGTCGTCTCCCCGGAATGCACATCGAAAGTGGGATCAGGTGTCTGCATGATTCCGGCTTCGCAGTCAATAAAATTCACATTGTCAAAAAAGTTGTTGTCGACTCCGTAGAATTGGTCGAAGTGCAATCCAAACTTTTGGTTCCTAAAATTGAGGTGTTTGAATACACAGGAGCTCATCTGCAGTCTGTTATTTTCTTTCCCTTTTGGACTTACCAAGAATCCTTTCAGCCCACCCTGCAAAGTCATATGGGCTAAATAGTAATGCACATTGGTCTTGTTTTCCCTCGAAACATCATCTCCGGAACGAATAAGGGAAAAGTCGTCGGTAATTCCGACAATCGCCGTTTTACCGGAGCCTTTTCCAACAATGCCTTGCCCATTTTTTATAATCAAAGATTTTGCGATGTAATAGATGCCTTCTTTTAATTCGGCGATGCCATCACGGTTTATCATGGCCTGTATTTCATCGGACCGGTCTTTCTTTCCCGACCGAGATGCCATTCGCTCGGCACCCACCGGGTTTGGAGGTGCATGAAAATATGGTCTTTCCCAAGTCTTCACATCTTTTTTGGTCAACATTTGTTCTACTTTATCGGCATAAGTAGTTGAAATCTTGGATGTGACCTTGGAATCATTCACATACACGTCTTTGTTTTTGAAATAGGCTTTAAGATTGAGATAAGCGGGATCTTTCAAATAGGAATATTCCTCAAATTGCCCCGAAAACATTATGAAATTGGTACCCGACCTGACAATATCATTTTGAGATCGGGAATAAATGTTTTTGCCCATTATTAACATATTTTCCGCTTCGATATCGAAGGAAGGAGTTGGGTTTTTCCCATGGTTGAGCCCAGAAAAGCTTCCGATTTTCAAATTCCCTATATCCCTCATATATAGTAAGGGCTTGTCCCCTTGGTTTTTAAAATTCCACGATTCCGCATCTATACCCACGATGGTCAATGATTCGATTTGGTCGAATTCAGTAGCGTCACCGATAGGCATAAGGTAATTTCGCCAAAGGATGACGTTGCCATAACTAGGGGTTGTGGTATTGCCCTTCATCACCGTCTGGGGTGACTTTGTATGGGTCCAAAGTTTGATGAATTTATTATTTCTAAAATAACCGGATTGACTACAGTCAAATCGAACCACGCATTTTTCCATGTTGACGAAACTATTTCCTTGTAAAGAACAGTTCTTGCAATAAATATCGGTGTATTGAATGGTCTTAAAAATATTATGCTTTATCGGGGCACCAGATTCGAACTTTAGCGTTTTAGGATTGATGTTCTGTAATCGAATTTTACTGCTGCCGGCCTTAATGGTAATCGGAACGTCAACTATGGTAATGGCGGGATGCCCAATTAGTTTTTGCCCAGTTTTTAAGACAATTGGGTCACCGGTATATTTCCCTCTTTCCAAACGCACGCTACCATAAGTATCTAGGGCTTTTTGCAACTCGTCGGCACGTTCTATGGGCAAGAGGTATGCATTAAAATAGACATCCTCTTCCGGCTCGTTTCCAGTGCTGACCTTCTCCAGGGCCGATGCGGACGTATTAGAGTCTTTATCTAAACTGTAGGTATAAGTTTGGCCAAACATTGCCGTGTAGTAACCAAAAATGGATAATATGAAAAATAATCTCATTGACCTGAAATGATATAGGAGTTTACATCTACTTTACGAATGAGGCCGAATCGAACATTGCCAGGGACACTTTCAAAAGTGGCACTCCCATTGGGAGTATAGTTCAGTTTTACCTGACCTTCGGTCTCTACATTCAGTATAGCCCCGTTGTGAGCTTCAATGTTGATCATCTCACCGATTTTCATATCGGTAAAGTCTGAGGTCAAGGTCAATGTGGCATCAGCTGTACATTCTATGATATTTCCGATATCAGCACTACTGACGTCTCTCGAATTTTCCAAAGGAAAAACCATGGCCTTTAACACATAATCGCCATCGCCGACAAGGCGTTCCGCGGTTTTAGAATGAAGGGCATAAGGCACGCTTAGTAACTTTGAAGACCCTATGAGCCTAAAAGAATCATCTCCGTTTATTTTGACCAAAGTTTCGATGAAATAAGGGCCTTCTGCCCAGTCGATTTCCGAAAATTTGCCGCTGATTGGGGTTCCGCCACCGATTTCGAGGCTAACTATCCCGGTAGAAGAGGTTATTGGATTGTGAACTTCTTCATATATGGAATTACCAGAAAAACTGTGTTGAAGTATCGCAATTTTCATCGCTACACGCGTTTCTGGCAATACCGAATTGTCTGATTTTAAAATAGTAGCTTGATAGCTTATTCTTTCCGGGGTCTGCCCGAAAACCATAAAGGATTGAAGAAGGAATAAGTAGATCAGTAGGTAGCTTGTCTTCATGGGTTGCTTTTGATTAACTTGAATGATTTTAATAATTTTCCCTCGCTGTATAGCACTAGAAAGTAGATGCCCCTTGGGAAGTTCGTTAAAATAATTTCTTTTTCACCAGTTTCTAATTGCTCCGAATCCAGCATATTTCCGGCGGTATCGAAAAGCTCAAAACGATAGTCTTTTTTTTGTCTGAACTCGAATTCTTCGATTTTCAGGTTTATCCTTTCCGCAAAGGGATTGGGGGATATGTTTAGTTCAAGTTCGGCTAGATTTTCATGGTTCTCATGAACTTCCTCAGCTTCTGGAATCCGTTCCAGCGTGGTTTTGGGCACTACAGATGCAGTTGAGGTTGTATCTTGTAGTGTATCCTTTTCGAGTACACCGCCTTCCTCCGATAAAATCAATATATTATTCGAATGTCCGACCGTAAATGAAAAGCTGCCGGCTTCTGTGATTGTAGTTCCAGAAGCCGAAACGATTGTAATCGAAGGGTAGGTTAACGCTTTTGAGTTTTGGCCAATTACATTTTGGCATGCCGTACCTAGTATGGCTAATAAAAAACACGTAAAACTTTTCAAGATATGGGGGTTTTCTTTAGAGCCAATGAATATGTTCATGTAAACGTTTCTATAGCTGGAACATTCCTGCTTTTATGTTATTTGTAAGACAGGATTGATGAATTTTTCAGAAATAGATTACTATCAGTTTGGAAAAACAAAACTATATTAAATCGGATGAGCATCGACGAAATAGCTATTTTTTTCGATGAAATGCACTATTCTTTGTTTTTATGACATTTTAAGCGGAATTTTTAAACGAATATTTTTTTTGGAAAGATTATTTAAAAGAAATGGTATGAGAGGTTAAAAAGGATACCATACTTTACTTTTCATAAGGATGGATTAACCCTTAATGATATAAACCCTAATTTTACACGTTTGCTTAAGTACTTTGAATTGATCTTTCATGTTTCGATGAGATATTCCAAAGGATAGATTAAGACAATTGAGTGTATTTGACGTGTGAATTTTAAGAAAGGAGTCAGGTTAAAGAAACAAATCAATTTAATATGGAGAGTCAAAATAAAGTCACTTTGAAGGACGCCATAGCAATCGGTATCGGCGGAATGGTCGGCGGGGGCATCTTTGCCGTATTAGGGCTGGCGGTGTCCTTGGCCAAGGGCGGTACGCCCCTTGCCTTTTTATTCGCAGGAATAATAGCCCTATTCACTTCATATTCGTACTCCAAATTATCCCTGGCTTATCCAGATCGGGGAGGTACAGTAAAATTCGTCAATGAAGGTTTCGGCAAAGGTATTTTTAGTGGGGGTATCAACAACCTATTGTGGATAAGCTATATTATTATGTTGTCATTGTATGCAAGTGCATTTGGCTCATATGCGCCAAATATTATCTCCCTAACGGGAACGAAATCGATAGACACCCATCTCTTTATTACATCTGTCGTTCTTTTGGCGACACTAATCAACTACTACAGTATCAAAATTGTCGGACGCATCGAGAGTATTACTGTTTTTGTAAAATTGATCATTTTATTGGCTTTTGTGGCTTTGGGAATATATGGGCTGTTCGGCAATGAAAACATAGCCCAGTTAAACCCCGCGAACTGGGAAACACCTCTGCAGTTGATTACCGGAGGGATGGTCATTTTTGTAGCCTATGAAGGTTTCGAGCTAATCGCCAATGCCGCACCCGACATGCAAGACCCCAAAAGCATGGTTCCGAGGGCCTATTTCTATTCGGTAGGTTTCGTGGTCCTGCTTTATATCGCTATTGCCATTATTACCGTGGGCTCGCTATCCTTTGATGCCATTTCCCAGGCAAAGGATTATGTATTGGCCGAGGCTTCGAAGCCCCTTATCGGCCAGATAGGATTTACCGTGATGACGATTGCCGCAATGATATCAACTTTTTCGGCAATCAATGCCAGTATTTATGGGGGAAGCCGCGTGAGTTATGAACTCTCCGAAGACGATGAGCTTCCACACGAATTTACCTATCAACTTTGGAATAAACCAATCGGTCTTTTTATTACGGCCCTTTTTACCTTAGGTGTAGCGAATTTTGTAAATCTGGAAAGCATCTCAACTTCGGGCAGTGCAGGTTTCTTGCTCATCTTTGCAGTAGTCAATTTTGTAGCCTTTAAAAATGCCGAAGAAATCAAGGCTAAAAAGGTGATGCCTTTGATTGCTACGCTCTTGTGCTTCAGTGCATTTGTGGTATTATTGGTGCAGCAATTCGGGTCTAATCGTACCGGGGTGCTTATAGTGGGGAGTATTATAGCTGTTTGCTTTCTGTTTGAATTCGCCTTTAAGCGCTTTCGCCACTAAAGCGAGGTATTTATGAAAACTATCCCGAAGTAAAAAAACCGGTCCACTTTTGGACCGGTTTTTCTCCTGAAAGTAATAGAACTATTATGGTTCCCAATTAAAGGTAACATACACTGCATTGCTATGCGAGGTGGTTTTAAAGATATAGTTCGAAAAGTACCCTAGGATAGCACGGTCGGAAGTTACCATGCGTATACCATAGGCACATTCTACATTAGCTCCTATCGTTGGCATATCCACTGTGGTAAGTACCGACCCACTGGACGGATCTGAAGCACCTATCGTTCCATGAGTATCCAACACCCCACCTTCATCGTATTTGTTGATAGCAGGTGTAATGTTTACGCCGGAAGAATGTAGGTTGCCACCGAACAATACCAAGGAGAAGGCGTTGAAATGCTCATCCTCGAAATTGCCATAAACGACAACATCTTCGCCTGCCTGATATTTACCACATTTTTTAATCGTGCCTGCCGTATCTTTTACAATCACACCTTCTTGTGGTATGGTCGATCCCGTGAAGGAATAGTGATTGACGTTTTTATTGTCTAAATACACGGTGACCTGGCATACTTGCCCTGAAATTGGATTTTTGAAAAAGTCTGCCAATTCTAGACGAACGATATGTTTTCCACTCCGCCCTCCGGTAGACCACTCTGCAAGGGCAGTATCACTGTAATTACCCACATCAGCGATATATTGACTGCTGTTGAACCAACCATTCGAGTCGGGTGTTCTGAAGCCAACCGTAAAATTATTGACCTTATACCTTCTCTTATCCGTTACCGTATTCCAGGTAAGTCCGTTGTCATCACTATAGCGTATACGATAATAAAAAGTACCGGGCACATTGACATTGCCCCATAGGGCAACGATACTGCCGAAAGGCCTATCGAAGATGGTAGGGGATAAGGTCGTATTGTTAATTACCTTACGGGCATACCCTTGCGAATCGATGTCTTCGACCAGTACTTTATTGACGTGTTGGATTTCGCATTTGGCACTATTTCCACTGGCTGGCCTAATTTGAATTCGACAGTTTTTTACATTCCCCCAGGCCGGTCTATAATTGGGTCCGCTAGGGGCCACTTCCCAACTTAGAATGGCACGAACCCTAACAATGTTCTCTTCTTGACACCGTTGTAACTTCTTTTCCATATCGTCTATGCGAAGGTTCACGGCATACATCAATGGATTGACATCACGTGGAATATCATGGGCCCTGAAAAAGGTAGTGCCTTCGTGCTGGTACCCCAAACCATCGCCCCAATTGACATAAAATGCCACATATTCCTCACTACCGGTAGAACAGAGATTTCCTTTGTAGCCGTTTTGCTTTTTTATGGCCACGGTGGCCTCTAAGGTATCCCGTTCCGGATATAGTCCCACGCAGGTAAGTTCTTCATAATTGGTGTTGTATAAGAACGGGTTTACCGGATATAGCCATTTGGGGTCGATAAGCTTTGGCTTGTACTTTTCGAGAATGTCGGCAGGTAGACTATTAATAGCGACAACGGCATCCTCAATATGATCTTTATCGCTCAGACCCCCATAGTAGTTCGGGTTCTCAATTATGTTCTTCTTAAACTCCACCCGTTCATCCTCGAGATTTTTGGTATTATAATCAAGGGAGCTGGATAACGATTCGATGAGCTCTTTTTTTGAAACCTGTAGGTCGGTATACGATTTTTGCAAGGCAAGCTCCGTTAGGTCGGATGTCACCAATTGCCATGATTTTTTTGAGGGGTCGATCTGAATCCAGGCATCTACGGAGTTACCCCAGGCCGGAACATAGTTTGGCCCGGTAGGAGGGGTATTCCAGCTAAGTATCGCTCTTAACTTTACCAAATAGGGTTTCTTACAGCTTCTCTTGTTGAAATCTACATACTGTTTGGCCGCGTAGCAAATCGGTCTGTGCCTTGAGGCTGCAAGATCATGGGTGTTTACCGAAACTGCAGGGCCTACCGATTGAAATCCGGAGCCATAGTCGATGTAGAACGCTATATATTCCTTACTGCCATCAGTACATAACCCACCGCCGAAGCCGTAAGGTAATTTAACCTTAAAGACGGCCTCGACCTCATCCTTTTCGGGAAAAAGACCAATACAATCAAGTTCTTCATATCTCGTGTCTCCCTGCTTCGATGTAATGGAAGGCGAAAGATCCGTAATGTCGCTTTTCTCCAAAGCGCCGAAGTAGTTCGGATTAATAGCTACTATTGATTTGAAATTGTGGCGGGCAAATTCAAAAGTTGAGGAGCTTAACGCGGCACTGGGAAGGGTTATCTCCAACTCTTCAAGCGAGCCACTGCTATTGAAAATATCCTTTTCCTGAAAGGAAATAACTTCTCCTTTGCGATTGACGACCTGTAAATACCCGATAGCCTCTTGTTCGTTTTGGTCATCGGTTTCAAAAGAAAGGCTGAAGTCGCCATTTTTGTCCAGTGGTGCCGGTTTACTATGTGGATAACGACGTAAGTCTTTATCTACGATTTCAACCGCTAATCCCTCAAAGGATCGACCGTACTTTTCATTGATTACAGTACCCTTTACAGTTTGTTTTGATGATTTTCCCATGGTGTAAGAATTAAGTTAATACATTGGATGGACCGTTATTGGGTGTTTCCCAATCGGAAATCTTAATTTTGTTTTGGAGGAAAGAGGGGGATAAGATTAATACCGAACGGTATTAATCAGTGTAATACTCCCAGATATTTAAACCTCGTTGGGAGTGAACTTCTTAGTTTAAGATTCAAATAGATATCAAAAGTAGTATTATGCCTCCTACAAGCATAGGGTTTTTGTATAGATTGTGTAAGATATTGTGTGATTGTCAAATCAGGATAGCTGCTTCGTATTTTAAAACGAGCCCATTGCGCTTCTCCCCAAAAATGTATATGTGATGTCTTAGACTATCGAATACTGCAGGGCCTACCTATTGATTTCTTCTATGAGGTTGGCCACTAAGGCCGTCCATCCGGTTTGATGCGATGCCCCGACCCCACGACCGGTTTCTCCATCGAAATATTCATAGAAGAGAATAAGATCTTTAAAATATGGGTCGGTGTATTTTTTTTGATGCTGCAGGTGTACTGGGCGATTGTCGTTGGCATCCTTTTTGAAAATATGAATGAGGCGTCTGCTGATGTCAAAGGCTATTTCCTTAAGATTTAAGTAGGTGTCGCTTCCTGTGGGACACGCAAATTTGAGACGATCTTCGAAATGGTTGTGATACTCTTTAAAAGTGCCTATAAATAGATAATTCATCGGCAGCCAAATGGGTCCCCTCCAATTTGAGTTTCCTCCAAAAAGATCGGTCGTTGATTCCGCTGGTTCATAATTGATGCTGTAGGTGTGACCATCTATTTGAACCGAATAGGGGTTTTCATGGGCTTTCGACAGGGATCGTATACCATGTTCGCTTAGAAATTCAGATTCGTTCAATATTGTTTTCATTAATATTTCCAAGCGTTTTCTTGGTACAAGAGAGAGCAACACATCTTTGTTAGGATTATATTCTTCAATTACGGTATACTTTTCGGTGTCGAATCGATATTTACGAAACCATTCCATACTACTTCGGAATCGGGGCAGTTTATCCAAAGTTTCCTTTCTAATATTCAAGACGGCGGCCAAAGAGAGTAGCCCAGATATCGACCGTACCTTTATCGGTACTTTCTCCTTATTTGGAAGTACAAGAGTATCATAAAAAAAGCCCTCTTTCTCGTCCCAAGAACTAGACCCACCCCTTATTTTATTAAGGGCTTCGGCGATAAAGGTGAAATGGCCGAAGTATTTGATGGCCATATCTTCAAATGCTTCATCTTCAACAGCTATTTCCAAGGCAATTTCTAGCATATTGAGGCAGTAAAGTGCCATCCAAGAGGTGCCGTCAATTTGTTCAAGAGTACCTCCACCGGGAATAGCATTGCTTCGATCGAACACCCCGATATTGTCAAGACCCAAAAATCCGCCTTGAAAAATGTTGTTGTTCATCTTATCCTCTCGATTGACCCACCAAGTAAAATTTAAGGCCAATTTGTTGAACATTCGTTTTAAGAATTTGAGGTCGCCCTTTCCTTTGATACGCTGCTCCATTTGATAGATGTGTATGGCCGCCCATGCTTGAACAGGAGGGTTCACATCGCTAAAGTTCCATTCATAGGCCGGTATTTGTCCGTTGGGAGCCATATACCATTCTTTGGTAAACAAAAGCATTTGTTCCTTGGCAAAATCAGGATCGATCATAGCGAAGGTCACACAGTGGAACGCCGTGTCCCAAGCGGCAAACCACGGATATTCCCAAGCATCGGGCATGGATAATATATCATGGTTTCGAAGGGTCAGCCAATCCCTATTACGGCCGAACCATCTTTCTTGAGGGGGTATGTCATCACCGTCGCCCTCAAGCCATTTTTCAACATCATAATTATAATACTGCTTAGACCATAATAGGCCTGCAAACGCTTGTTTCTGTATGTCACGCTGGTCAGTAGATGATTTTTCGGTGACTTGGTGCCAAAAAGCGGAAGATTCTGCGGTACGTTCCAGAAAAACAGTATCGAAATTATCATCAAAAGGATTTTCATGAGTAGTGTTGGAAAGCCTTAGCTTTATGGTTTTTGTTTCTCCAGGTTCCAGCTTTAGTTCGTAAAGAGGAGCAAATTTGGTTCCTTGCGTATTTTTTTCGGCCAAGGAATAGTCGTTAGCAATTACTGCTTCGTGAAACAGGTCTTTTTTGAAAGGATGATTGTTTTTGTCATTAAAAATCCTACTTCTATTCGTCTCGTTTTCGGTAAATAAAAGGCGATTTGGCTCTTCGAAATAAAGATTGTAGTTACCCACGTAAATATGTTCGACAGAAACAGATAAACCATCCTTTCCTTTTTTGATGAGCGGTTTTTTCTTCATGGGTTCGAAGCTCCATAAATTGCGGATCCATAAGGTCGGCAAGAGATATATTGGAGCGTCTTTAGGGCCTCTATTACTAATACTTATTTTGATCAAGAGGTCTTCCACATCCGCTTTGGCATACTCTGTTAGCACATCAAAGTATTCATTATTGTCAAAAACACCCGTATCTAAAAGCTCATATTCCGTGTCGTTCTTGCCACGATTTCGGTTTTTTTCCACCAAGTCGAGGTAAGGATATTCTCGTTGAGCATATTTGTACAAGTGTTTCATGTACGCATGGGAGGGGGTATTTTCGAGATAGTAATAGAGTTCTTTGACATCTTCACCGTGATTTCCCCTCGGACCGGAAAGGCCAAAAAGGCGTTCTTTTAAAATGGGGTCTTTACCGTTCCATAGGGCTACAGCAAAACAGATATTGCAATAGCGGTCCGAAATTCCGGCAATACCATCTTCACCCCACCGATAGGTTCGACTTCGAGAGTGATCATGCGTAAAATAATTCCAGGCGTCACCATTGGCGCTATAGTCTTCGCGCACCGTACCCCATTGGCGTTCACTCAGGTAAGGCCCCCACTTGAGCCAGTCTTCATGTTTTGAATAATGGGCTTCAAGTCTTTTGTGTTCTTTTGTGTCTAGGGCCATACAGTTTTGGTATTCTAGTTTGAAGATATAAAATCTTGGTTCATATGTAGCGATTTTATAAGTTTAATGATATTTCTACGTTATACTATACGGTTGGTGATTTTAGCTTGAAAAATGGATAAATTAGAAAAGGGGGGAAAGAGAAAGGTGCTTATCCTTTCCTCAGAAATTATGGGAATTCTCTGGAAATATGGGCGATAAACGACTTGTTTTTTGGAATATACTACTAGTTATTACGGTCATTATTTGCCTAACAGCCTTTGTAATGCATAGCAAAAACTGGACGAAAACAAATGCGGAGGGGATGCAGGTCTTGTCGGGCTTTTATTATCAAAAAGTACCATTCTTAGAATTGGATAGTGTCGACCTGCTCGAGAAAATTCCACCTATGGAAAGGATCAATGGCTTTTCGGCTTTAGATACTGAAAAAGGTATTTTTAGGGAATTTAAAGATTCGCTCACCGATAAAAGGGTCTATGTTTATGTTGATAATCTCACGAACCAAAAAATCAAATTGGTACATCACGATTCATTAAAGCTCTATATTAATTTGAAGGACTCGACCGAAACCGACAAGTTGTACCAATTTCTTTTAGCAAAGGTCGTCAAAGAACCGAAATGACTTAAAATAATAAATATAGTCGAGAATGCTTTTACGCCCAATGTATTTTAAAACTTAAATTATGAAAAGAATCAGTATTCTCATGATGATACTGCCGTTTTTCGCTATAGCGCAAAATACGCTCAATGTTTCCGTTCTTGGGGTGGCCACATCCAAAGGTAATATTAGTGTAGCAGTTTATAATAAGCAAGATGGCTTCTTGAAATTCGATAAAGTCTTTAAGAGCGATAGTATCTTGGCCAAAAAGGGGAAAACCGAAATAGCGATTAAAGATCTCCCAGAGGGAGAGTATGCGATCGCAATATTTCATGATGAAAATGGGAATAACCTTTTAGACGTCAATTGGTTGGGAATACCTAAGGAAAAATGTGGGTTTTCAAAGGGACACATGAAGACCTTTGGCCCTCCCAGCTATAAGGAATGTGCATTTATGGTGACCAAGGACCAGAGTGTTCAAATCATACTATGATGACTACAGGAACGTACCGGATGTGCCATGTCTAAGGATTTTGAGGTAACAAGGGATTGTTCTCTAAGGTGTTTGAACAATCGCTAACTTTGCACAAATACACTCTATGATACTTCTAACTCAGTCGGTAGCCGCACTATATGGGCTTTTAGCCGTGATATTTGGTGCTTTTGGGGCTCACGCCCTTAAAAAAACCTTCTCTGAAAATGAACTCAAAAGTTTTGAGACAGGGGTCAAATATCAAATGTATCATGCATTGGTGCTATTAGTGTTGAGTTTTAACCTGAATTTAGATACTCCCTTGCAACGAATCATGGCCTACTGTTTTATATTCGGAATATTTCTATTCTCTTTCAGCATTTACGGACTAACGCTTAGTGCGGCCAAAGGAAAGAAACTAAAAATTCTGGGTCCTATAACACCCATTGGAGGGTTGTTATTGGTAGCAGGTTGGGGATTGCTAGGTTATTTTTTTATCGGCAACTATTTCTGACGCGCAAACATAGGATTACCAACCTGCTACAAGTAAAAATACGTCATCTTATGGGTCACCGAATTCGGTTTCCGAAGTAAATTCTTTAATGGCTTGATTCGGTTCGATAATGTCGTAGCCTTTCCAGAAATCCGGGTCGTAGTTGGGCATATATTCCGGAAGCACATCGTTATTTTCCTTAAACGCTTCGTACTCACCTGAGTTGATAGGGCTTTCGTTAAAAATAACCAATTCGTAACGATTACGATTGCCAAAGGCGGCGTCTATCTTCATGGCCAGCTCATTCTGTTTTCTACGACCTTTCACGTTTTTGTTTTTTTCTATGATTTTCAAGGGTCGATTGATTCCTACGCGAACGCCCTTGACCACATCGTAGTAGCCTAGATGATATTTGCCATCATCGCCTTTGTTGAATATGATTCGTCCTTTGGCGAGGTACTCATTGATGGACACACCGAGCAATTTAAAATCACGCAGTGGTTTTACGTTTTCAAAATCCATTCGAATCAAAGCAAAGTCGTCGGAATTGATGTACAGCGTGCCCCGGTAGTCTGCACGCCCATCGGGAACAAAACTGATTACATACACTGGTTCATCTCCGATGTAGGTGTAATTTTCAAGCACAAGATCATACTTCCGAGGTTTGAAAATTATATTGTAATCGCTATCGTCGAAGATGGGTAGGTTGGTATACAGATTGCCTAAGGTCTTGCGCTTAAAACTGGAAAAGAACTTCCTGCGCTCTTCCTTCTTCTCTTTCTCTTTTTCCAAGTATGCATTCAAGGCTGCGGTATCGGTCGAATCGATATCGGTCTCAAATAGCCCGTCCATTTCTTCCTCGTCGATCTTGGTGCCGAACAGTCCCGATTTTATCTTGAAATACGAATCAGGCTTCACATTCTCTTCTATTATGGCATCAAACTTTTTTTCCAGGGCCTCAAAATCGAGGGCTTTGTTTTTATCGTACAATTCCGATGCTTTGATGAGATCTAATTTTTGTTCGTCCTCGTCAGCGCCCCCGTAAAGGTCTCCTAGCATTTCGGTATAATAGGTATTACTTTTTGGGATACTCCGTACAACGCTATCTAGAAAGTCTTTGTTAAAAGCGTCAATAGTCGATTTTTTGATAACATACTCACTTTTGAGCACGGTATTTTGATAGGTTTCACGTAAAAAAAGCCTCTTTTTTCCATACCCCATGTTATAGTTCTTGCTCAGGTTGTCTTCAACGAGTTCTAAAATTTCTTTTGGAGTATAGTTCTTGTTGGTTACGATGACCGGATTCAGTTCGATTGCTTTAGGATTCAGATAGATAATACCTTCGCTGAATTCTTGAATAGGTTTACCTATCGATGCATAACCAATGGAAGAAATATGTAAAGAGTCGGTCGGTGCCACTTGGTCGTTCAAGATAAAGGTAAAACGACCTTCCTCATTGGTAATCATCCCTCGATTGTTCAACTGCACCGTGACATAGGGTATAGGTTTTTTCGTGACCGAGTCAAGAATTCTTGCGGTCAGTGTTTGTCCATAGTGCGCAGAAGTTGCAAAAATGAAAAGCGTAAGGGCGAGGGTTTTGGACATTCGTTAAAATTATACCCAAAAGAAGCAATAGCAGATGAAGATTCCGAAGTTTTTTTGATTTAATTAATACCGAATTATTGTTTTTTTAACGAATTAAGGTATGTGGGAGTACAAACAACGGAGTTGAAAGGGTCGGATACAAAGTTTTAGAAAAGCTTATGGTACCCCCAAAAGGTAGGTCAATGGCATCCACAATCATCTTGACCACAGGGTTTGGATTTATCGGAACCGGATACAAAGAGCGATCGGGGCAGTAAAAACTTTTTTATTAAGTATCCCACGGCAATCGCAAGAATAATATAAACCAGTATAGATTGAAACATGACGATTTATTTGAGAATTTGATAGGCAATCAACGCTATAAGATACGCAAAAACACTCATAAATACCAATTGAGAAACGGGCCATTTCCAAGAATTGGTCTCCCTTTTCACGATAGCTAGGGTACTCATACATTGCATAGCAAAGGCATAGAATAATAGCAAAGAGATACCGGATGCCAGATTGAACAATGGCCTCTGTGTTTCTGGGTTCACTTCGGCCGCCATACGGTGTTTTATCGTTTCCTCCTGGTCGCTTCCCACACTGTAGATGGTGGCCAATGTACCAACGAAAACTTCCCTTGCTGCAAAAGAAGTCAATACGGCTATACCGATTTTCCAATCATAGCCCAAAGGTTTAACTATGGGTTCGATACCCTTACCGAGCTTGCCTATGTAAGAGTTTTCCAGTTTGTAACTTGAGATTTCTTGTTGAAGGGCCGTTTCGGATAGCGTAGCTTTTTTTTGTTCCAAAGAGTCATTGATAGCCAAAGCGCTAATATCGTATACGCCGGATGAAACACTATCGTTGAGGGCCTTGGTGTAAGACCGAAGGTCATCTGCGATGGCCGATTGGTTGAAGTTGGAAAAACCTTCGGATTGAACCCGTTCTGTAACAATGGCCTCCGCATCGTTGAATTCTTCCGAATATCCGTTAGAACCCAAAAACCAAAGGATTATAGAAATGGCCAATATGATTTTTCCTGCACCAAGCACAAAACTTTTGGTCTTTTCCCAAACGGTATAAGCTACGTTTTTTAGCATCGGTAGCTTATAATTCGGCATTTCTATGACAAAAAACGTTCGGCTTTTTATATTTAAAACCTTATTTAGCACCATAGCCGATAATATAGCGGCACCAAAACCTATGAGATATAGCATCATTAAGGTCAATGCCTGGTACCCCAATCCCAAAATGCGGCCTTCTGGAATAATAAGGGCAATTATAATAAGGTAAATCGGCAGACGTGCCGAACAAGTGGTGAAGGGGGTGACCAAAATGGTAATCAAACGTTCCTTCCAGCTTTCTATAGTACGGGTCGCCATAATAGCTGGAATGGCACAGGCAGTACCCGATATCAAAGGAACGACACTTTTACCGCTCAAACCAAAAGGGCGCATAATACGGTCCATCAAAAAGACCACCCTGCTCATGTACCCACTTTCCTCCAACAATGAAATAAAGAGAAATAAAAATGCAATTTGCGGTATAAAGATGACGATACCGCCGATACCCGCAAGTATACCTTCTGCCAGAAGGTCTGTGAACATTCCCGGAGGCAATGTGTTTTTGACCCATTCGCTGGCCGAAGCAAAAAGTTCGTCGATAAAGTCCATGGGATAGCTGCTCCAATCATAGATGGCCTGAAAAATGGTCAATAAAATGATGAAGAAAATCAGATAACCAAAAACCTTATGTGTTAGAATTTTATCAAGAGTTGCCCTAAACCCTTTTGCCGCGGTCAAATCTACTTTGTAGGTTTCCTTGAGGATACCATTAATAAATTGATACCGAAGAATCGTTTCTTTTTGTTGTAGCCGTTTGAGTTCAGAGGATGACTTTGTAGCAAAGGAGGAGGTGTCTTTAATAAGCTTTTTTTCGATGGGCATAAAATTCACATCCTGTGTGATTACCAACCAAAGCTTATACAGGTCTTGTTTCGGGAACGTAGTCCTTAATTTGTCAAAATATTCGGGGGCAATGACCGTGGTATCGACATTAGGAGCCGTGGAGAGATTCTTGTAATCTGCGATAAGTTCTTTTAAACGATCGATCCCCGTTCCTTTACGAGTACTGACCAAGGCAATTTTGGTATCTAGCTTTTCCTCTAACAAAGTAATATCGATCGATATGCCTTTGCGCGACATACGGTCAGCCATATTGATAACCAGAATTACCGGTATCTTCAGGTCTTTGATCTGGGTAAAGAGCAGTAGGTTCCTTTTCAGGTTTTCGACATCCGAAATAACAATGGCGACGTCGGGATGGTCTTTGTCATTTTTGTTGAGCAGCAGTTCTACGGCGACGCTCTCGTCAAGGGAGGTCGTATTGAGGCTGTAGGTACCCGGTAGGTCTAAAATGTGGGCCTTGACTCCTCGGGCCAATTTACAGATACCTTCTTTCTTTTCGACCGTAATCCCCGGATAATTGCCTACTTTTTGATTAAGGCCCGTTAATTGATTAAATACTGAAGTTTTACCCGTATTTGGGTTTCCTATAAGGGCCACGTTGATCTGTTTGCTCATACGACGACCTTATCTTCAAAAACATCCAGTTCTATGAGAAGTGCCGTTTCTCGTCTAATGGCGATATGAGACCCATTGACATTGATGTAAATAGGATCATTAAGGGGAGCTACCTGCACCAATTCTATTTCATTGCCAGGTAAACAGCCAAGTTCTAAAAGCTTTATAGGCAGAATATCATCGGCAAATTCTTTAATTATGCCCTTTTGCCCTCTCTTCAACTGTGCTACGGTTACAGTCAATTTTTATTTAGATTGATTATAAGTAACAACAAATTTAAGGGAAAAATCTTGAATAGACGGAGGTTTGCCAAAAAAAGACAAACGATTTTTAAGGGGAAGCGGAAGTTGAAGTGGCATATTGAACGCTATATAACTTGGGGCAGGATAGGATAAGGTCAATTGCTTCGGGTTTGGTCACATATACCGACGCTTATTTAACCTATCTACGTGGCCTGTAGCGTCGTAAAATAGAAGTAGGTCGCCCCCTAAGGGTAGTAAAATGATGTCTTAATCTTTATGGTAAGAGGATCTTAAAACCTCTAGATCTTCCATCAACCGATCGATTTCCTCGGATTTTGTGCCATCGTAGAAACCGCGAATTCGCTTTTCCTTATCCACAAGAATAAAATTTTCAGTGTGAATCATGTCATAAGGGCCACCATCACCGTCATCCTTAACCGCCAAGTATGATTTTCGGGCCAACTCATAAATTTGCTTTTTGTCTCCGGTAACCAAGTTCCATTTCCTGTCGTCTACCCCTTTTTCAAGGGCATACTTTTTCAATTGTGCTACAGAATCAATTTCGGGCGTCACTGAATGTGACAACAGTTTTACATCATCGTGACCTATACGACTTTGGATATCGGCCATGTTTTTAGTCATAATAGGGCATATGGTCGGGCAAGTCGTAAAGAAAAAATCAGCGATATAAATCGTATTGCGATAATCGTCTTGGGTAATTTGCTCACCATTTTGATTTACAAGCGAGAAGGGGCCAATGGTGTGATATTTTTTAATGTATTGCACCGTACTGTCTACCAGTTCGGAATTTACCATCGAAGGTTGATAGATAGGTAAGATTTTTTTGGGCTTAAGCGCGTCATAAAAAAGATATACGATGATGCACGAGATGCAAAATAGAACGATTCCAAAGAATTTGTATTTGCTGAAGAACGACCGCATACGCTTTTGTGCAAAGATACGTTAGACTTTTATGGCTTTCAAGCGGTATTCGTTCGGGGGCTGCTAAATGTTTCTTAAAAACTCCTAGGTACATAGACTTTCTTTTTTTAAGAGTACTTAAAAGTGTACTTTTGTGCGCTGAATTTATTTTGGTGATGGCAAAAACCGACATGGGGCGAGGAATAGTTTGAAATAAGTTCTATTAATTTTAGAAAACCTAGATGAGTCCAATACTGATCAAGACCATACAATTTTTTTTAAGTCTTTCGCTTTTAATCGTGCTCCACGAGCTTGGGCATTTTATTCCCGCAAAAATCTTTAAGACGCGAGTCGAGAAGTTTTATCTTTTTTTCGATGTCAAGTTCTCCCTTTTTAAAAAGAAAATTGGCGAGACGGTGTATGGCATCGGATGGCTTCCTCTGGGAGGATATGTGAAAATTGCCGGAATGATCGACGAAAGCATGGATACCGAGGCCATGAAAGAAGAGCCTAAAGAGTGGGAGTTTAGAAGCAAACCGGCCTGGCAGCGCCTGATTATTATGGTGGGGGGCGTTACCGTCAACTTTATTCTTGCTTTGGTAATATATATTGGGCTGGCTTATGCCTACGGCGACGAATATATCCCTGCCGATAGTTTGAAAGACGGCGTGCATGTTGTAGAAAAATCGATTGGAGACAAGATCGGGATACAGACAGGGGACAAAATTTTAGCGGTGGACGGAGAAAAAGTGGAGGATTTCGATGCGGTACTCATGGAAATCATTAATGGGAATACCTTGACCATTGAGCGAGATGGTAGAGTGTTTGATGAAGAAATCCCCGTCGATTTTATTGCTACGCTCATAGACGACATGGACAGGGCCAGATTTCTAGGGCCACGAATTCCATTTGTAATAGGCGAAGTTTCCCCTGAGTCCTTAAACAAGGATGCCGGTCTCGAAAAAGCCGATGAGGTTGTGGCTATCGGAGGTCAGAAGATTGAGTACTTTGATCAGGTAAAGCCGATTCTTGAGGAGTATAAAGGCAAAGAGGTCGATTTGACCGTAGTACGCGATAATGAGGTGAGGAAAATAATTCCAGTGGTCATCAATGATTCCGCCCAAATAGGTGTTCGCCCCGGTCTGTTATCCATGAAGGAAATGGAGAAAAGGGGTCTGTTGAGGGTCGAAACCATCAAGTATTCATTTTTGGAATCCATTCCTGCGGGAATTGACAAGGGGGTAGATACCCTAACGGGCTATCTCAAACAATTGAAAAAAATATTCAATCCCGACACCGGGGCCTATAAAGGTGTCGGAGGATTTGCGGCTATCGGAGGGCTCTTTCCCGATTCTTGGAATTGGAGCGTTTTTTGGGGAACCACGGCTTTTCTTTCCATCATGTTGGCCGTCTTGAACTTGTTGCCCATTCCTGCTTTGGATGGTGGGCATGTGATGTTTCTGCTTTACGAAATGGTTACGGGTAGAAAGCCTAGCGACAAATTTCTAGAGTATGCCCAAATGGTCGGTTTCTTTTTGTTGTTGGCCTTGATTGTATTTGCCAATGGGAATGATCTTTATCGCTGGCTAACAAAATAAACGTTCTTCGCAGGGCAAAACAAGTAATGTAACAGGTCACTGGTTATGCATTGATGAACAGGGGATTATAGAGGGTTCACAGGTATCAGACTTGGTGTAACTTTTCAATTGCATATTGCGCTTTATCGAAAAAATGAGGTATTATGGCTTTGTGTAATTACCTTTATTATGCGTTATTGACATAACGTCCCCGAATAATCTTAAAAATTTAACCTATGAAAAGAATCAAGACCGTGCTTGGCACGGTGCTGGCTTGCACATTGCTATTGTCCGCCTGTTCCAACTCGCCTTTCGGAAATGAACTTCAGTATGTAGAAGTTGGTAAAATTTCGGTACAACTTACGGACGCCCCTTTTCCGTACGATATGGTGTCAGAAGCAAATGTTACCATTTTCAAGATAGATGCACGATTAAAATCAGATGAAGCCCTTGAAGGTGATGAAAATGATGCCTTTCAAGTGCTTTTTGCGGGTGAAAAGCACGTGAACCTTTTGGAACTTACAAACGGAGTTACCGAGTCGTTGGGTGACACCGAAGTGCCTGCCGGAAGTTATGATTTGGTCAGGGTCTTTGTCAAGGATGCCACTATTTTATTGACCGATGGTAGAACGTTTGATCTCAAGATACCAAGTGGCGAACAAAGTGGAATAAAGATTTTCATTGCCCCTGAACTGATTGTTAGCGGCAATTTGACCAGTGAATTGTTGCTCGATTTCGATGTGAGCCAGTCTTTCATTGCCAAAGGAAGCACCAAGGAGGTCTCCGAAATAACGGGCTTTACGTACAAACCTGTGATCAGGGCATCGAATATGTCGGTTGCGGGAACTTTGATGGGTCAGGTAGGAACTTTGGTAGAAGATGTCGCAACAGATGTAGAGGGAGCCCAATTGTCAATTTTAAAGGATGGCGAAGTACAAATGACTACGTTTACAGACGCTTCGGGAGGTTATCTGGTTCAGGGTCTCGTTTCTGGAACTTATGAGGTTGTTATTGAACGTAACGGATATGCCACACAGATTGCCGAAGAGGTGGTTATCGTTTCCGGAAATGAAACGGTTCAAGACTTTAGCATGATTGTTGAATAACGCACTGATTTTATACATAAGGTAGGGCCAATGTTGCAGGACTGTGGCCCTATTTATTTTTTACCCTTAAAGTTGCCCGCAATTTGTTTGAGGGTTTTGAAAAAACGATTATATTTGCACCCGCTAAATCGTTATTTAGTGGCATATTTTCCTCCTTAGCTCAGTTGGTTAGAGCATCTGACTGTTAATCAGAGGGTCCTTGGTTCGAGCCCAAGAGGGGGAGCCCAGTGATAGCAAGCCTTTCGAGAAATCGGGAGGCTTTCTTTTTTAAATGGGGACAACATAGGGACAACAAATCCTACAGCTTCCGATTTCATGATGTTAACTATGGATTGTTAAAACATTTTTCATCCCAATAGCATCTGCCATAAATACCTTCGTGCAAAAAGATCAAATGAAAATTGCCTATTGCGCAATTCGAAGCGTTTTCTAAGACTCGTTGATAATTCCTTAAAATCCACCATTTTCAAACGTTAAAATTTCCATTGCTTTCCTTTACCGGTACCTGCACTTCTAATTTGGCCCGAACCCTAAAAAGAAATACCATGGAAGAAAACGAAAACGTGGTGGGGCTGCTCTCCGATATCAAGGGACTGCTCTGGCACCAAAAAAAAGTAATGAACGTGGACGACCTTGCCGCCTACACCGGACTGTCCAAGAGCAAGATCTACAAACTGACCCACCTGAAGCTCATCCCCATGGGGAACAATCCCCATATCCGCCAGAAGTTCTTCGACAAGGACATAATCGATGCCTGGTTGATGGGAAATCCGGAGTTATCGGACGAAAGCTTGGAACAGCTTTTCAATGAGTCCCTGTTGAAGAACAGGAAATAACTTCCCATTAATATGAAACTGTCGGAGCGGAATTTTCAAGGAATCTGGATACCAAGAATTATCTATCTGAATCCGGAAGTGAACTGGTACGCGAAGATCTTGTTCCTGGAGATCCACAGCTTTACCGAAAACGGTAGGGAATGTTATATGTCCAACAAATACATCGCTTCCTTTCTCCATATTTCCGAAAGACAGGTCACAAGGTACATTTCAGAACTAAAATCCATGGGCTGGATAGCGGAGACTTCCTTTAACGGAAGAAAACGCTATCTAAAAAGTCTGCTGCATTTTGGTCCAGAAACGGACAACCCTGCCCCGACAAAAGTTTCCGGGCAGCCTAGACTAAATTGTCCAGGCAGCATTGACAAAAGTGTCTACCATACTAAACAAGAGATAAATCAAGAAACAAAACAATTTACTTTTTTAAAAGAAAAAAATAGAAGTCCAATATTGGAATAGACAATATGGAAAAGGGAAGGTTAGACCAATTTTCAAACAAGCAAGCGGAACCAAGACCGTTATGTGCCCCAGAGCTTTTTAAAAAAGTTTTTTTAGGGCGGCACAGGAATTTTACGCCCGGGCGAATCTGGACTTCGAGGTGGACAGAGACAATAAAAATTTCCTGGGCCATTTTTGCAGGTATTGGAACCAGGACCACGGATTCGAGCTTCTGGAAAATATATCGCTCCGAAAAGGATTGTTGGTCTTCGGGTGCTTCGGGACCGGAAAGACATCGAGCTTCAAGGTCATCCAGGACATGTCCAAACAATACGGGCTTAGGGAACTGTGGTTTCCCTGCATCAGCACCCAAGAGGTAGTGGCCAAATACAATGAAAACAAGAACAAGGAAGAGATCATCGAATACTATTCCAAGGGGACGTTCCTATTCGATGACCTGGGGTCCGAAACCGTGGGAAACAATGTCTACCAATATGGAAAGGAGGAAATATTCGTACGGATCCTGCTCAACCGTTATCGGAATTTTGAGAACCTTGGGACAAAGACCCATATCACGACCAATTTAAACAATTCCCAAATAGAGGACCGGTACGGAAGACAGATCTCGGATCGGTTCGTTAGAATGTTCAACCGTTTAAAATTGGACGGCCCAAGTCGGAGAAAATAACTGATGAAAGATAAGGAATAGCAAGAGGGCAACACGCTCGCGCGGTGTTGCAGTGTTTGATTTAATCCTAACCCATTGATTAACAATAGGTAAAGGCGCAAGAAGTTCAAATAATTAATTTTCAGCGAACTTCTTTTTGCGTCAAATGGCTTGGGAACCCCTGTAAAATGGCAAAAATTTGCGGCAAATTATAATTTCTTAGAAATAGTTTTTGAAGACCTTTTACTGTCAGGTCAAGTTTTTACACAAAACCCTAACCTTTGTTTTGTTAGAAACAAGAGGACGCTTCGGCAAAACAAATCAAGTTCCTGCGGAAGTTGAAAAACCTCCGGATTTTTCAACCTCCTCGGAACCACTCCTAAAAGCATGGAGCGTAGAAAAAACGCCCCATGCCTTTATCCTTGCCAACCAACGGTCACGTACCTTGAAAAAAAGGTATCATGCTTCCAATTTATCTAAGCAAGTGCGCCCTATCCGATTTTTGCTTTACGCTTATCTCCCGGAACGCTATAAAAACCGCACAGGATCCACGCGCAGGTAAGGTTATGGTAAGATTTGGGATTGAAGAATTAATTTGCCAAATACGTTTTTTATTTCTGTTATTAACGATTAGTATAGGACAGTTGTTCTTTACAGACTTTCAAATCAAATTTTAACTTTTAGGTGGATTTATATATAAACTAATACAACAAGAAAAACTTTCCTAACTAAGGCAGAAATACTTAGTCTCGCACAAAATGGCATAAAAACTTCATTATTAAGGCCACCCTTGAAGAGGAAATTAATTTGTGAGGAATAGGTTTTAACTACAAGTTCAAATCAGTTACAGAAATCCGTAATTTTTTTCTTGTTAAATTTTATTATATTTAAGAACTCCAAAGAATTGACTTCCTACGTCGAACTTCCCCCTTTTTAAGAATTTACATTCTGGCATCAACAGTTATTAGCTATATCTCAAAATTTCATTAACTCAATCAGTGATTATGAGAATAAAAAAACTTCTAATTTTTTCAGCCATTCTACCTCTAGCTTTAGCGCAAAATTCCTTGGCTCAGGAAGGAGATATGGCAGTAAGAATTGATTCCATAATGGAGGGAAAGGAAATTTTTAATACTACAAAAGCACCTCGCTCTGGAATTAACAATGAAGATCAAAAAATATCATTTATTGCCGGTGTTGGGGCTAGCTATATCACAAATACTTTATATCAAAACCCCGTTGTTGATTTATCTACAAAGAATGTAATCATTTCTAAAGCTCAGAGTTTAAAAACTAATATTAGCCTCGGCATAGCCTACACACCACAAACCTTGACTTTAATTCGAACAGAGAACGATGAGGAAATTTCTGTACCATATGGTTGGACTTTTATATCATTCATAAATCCACTTAGTTTTAATCAGGCTTCTGACAATCAAGGATTTTTCAACATGATAGATTTTGGAATTGGACTAGGATGGAAATTTGCCGGAGACTTTTTAATAGTTGGAACTTTGGAATTTTTCAATGTACGACAAGCAAAAGAATGGTTTATAGAAGAATATGAAGGAAATGACAAATCATTTTCAGTAGACGATGCTGCTCAAGTTTCTTTTGATTCCGACGATAATAATATATTTCGAAATAAAATGGCAACTACAATAGGTTTTAAAATATGTTACACTTTTGATATTATCAAAAGTTATAAGGATGCAGGTGAAACAATAAAGTCAAGAAAAGAAAAATAATAGATTTTTAAAAATTAAAGCTATGGACACTGATAAAGAATTTAAAAGCTTCAGGCCTTTTGAAAATATAGGACTTTGTTTTAGCGGAGGAGGCTACAGGGCCACTTTTTTTGCGTTAGGAGTATTATCATACCTAGATAATGTTGATTACTACGGGAAGTCTTTATTAAAATCGGTTAAAGCAATAAGTACCGTGAGTGGAGGTACCTTAACCGGGGTGGCTTACGCCAAAGCTGTCCAGTCTGAAGATTACGACTTCCAGGCCTTTTTTAAGACATTTTACAATACTTTCACACCAAAAAATGATATACTGCTAGAAACTGCTATCGCCAAATTAGAAGATGATAGTATTTGGAAGGCAAATCCACATAAAAAACGATCGCTTATCAACGCATTCGCATTGACATATGCCGAAATGTCTTTATTTGAGGGCTCATTTGAGAAATTTGGGGAGGATAAAATCAAACAATTAGAACAGGTGTGTTTTAATGCGACCGACTTTTCATTTGGTTTAACCTATCGCTTTCAAAATCGTGGATATTTTGGTAATAACCCGCTGTATAAAGGCAATCAAAGAGAAATCGACGAACTTCGCAACAAAGTGCAGTTAAGTGATGTTATTGCATCATCATCTTGTTTTCCAGTAGGTTTTGAGCCTTTGGTTTTCCCAGATGATTATTTTAAAAATCAAGACGATTCAGCCTATAAAAATTTAAAAGAGCTAGACAATTTTATCGATGGTGTCGGAATCATGGATGGAGGTATAGCTGACAATCAAGGTATCGGAAGCATGATGCTAATAAATGATCGTATGAAAGGTGAATTAGACTTAATTATTGTCAATGACGTAGGAAGCTATATAATGCTACCTTGGCAGCAGGATACTAATAAAGTTGGAAAAAGTTCTACTGTTAAACTTACTGTAAATAAATTACTAAAGTGCTTTACCATAAAACCATCATATTGGATTACGTTAATACTGGGCTTACTAATTATACTTTTTAATAACATGCTAATGTTTGGTCCAAAATCATATATGGGTCTTTATATCTTCGGAAGCGTTGTTATGGGTATCGGCATACTACTAACTGTATTTGGTTTGGTAGCTTCAGTCATTAAAGCTTCTGTATTATCTAGATTGAAAACAATATTCAAAAAGAATGTACCTGAACCTTTATTATATGATGTTCTAACCTTTCAAAGGCTAGATATTGGTTTGATTCAACGTATGCTGATAGATCGTTTTACTTCAGCGATGACTATGATTAATGATGTTTTTTTAAAACAAATGCGAAGATTAAATTACGACTTGTTCTACTCAAAAGACGAATTAAAAAACAAACGTATTACAGCTACAGTCTATAAATTGAATGGTAAAAAGTCTCCCTATAGCAAGGGATTGGGTTATAATAAGGAGATAAAGCCTGCACCCAGTAAAAATTTGGAAAATGTTTGTTTAACCGCTTCCGAAACACCTACAACGCTGTGGTGGGATAAAAACGATGTTGCAAAAAATCGTATGGAAACCTTGATTGCCTGTGGTCAGTTTACAATTTGTTATGAGCTTATGGCTTATATTTTAAAGCTCAAGGCCGATAATGAAAATCAATTAAAAGACCTTATCGAAATTGACAACCTCTACGAGAATTTAAAAAATGATTGGATTTCATTTAATAAAAAGCCTTTGTGGTTGGTTAATCTATTTAATGAATAATTCACAAATGATATATAAAAAATACTAACCAATTAAAACAAAATATTATGGCATATAAAAAAGTTGTATTCATTGCATTTGCAATCGAGGATAAAATAAAAAGGGATTTTTTGAAAGGGCAATCTCTACATCCTAGGGCGCCATATGAATTCATTGATATGTCGGTTAAACAGGCTTATGATGAAGATTGGAAAGCAAGAGTGAGAACTAGAATTAGACGTTCTCATGGGGTGATTGTTCTTGTGAGCAGAAATTCTCTTTCATCAAGTGGTCAAAAATGGGAAATAAAATGTGCAAAGGATGAAGAAAAAAAAATTCTGGGTATTTGGGCTTCTAGTGGAGACCGTACAAATATAATAGGTGTTAATACTAAAGTTTGGTCAGATATTAATATTAATAATTTTATCGATAGTCTTTAAACAATTGCAAGTATGAAAAAGGCGTTAGTAATAGGGATTAATGAATATCCGAAACATCCACTAAAAGGAGCGGCTAATGATGCCCAAAGCATTTCTAAACTCTTGAAAGTTAACGGAAACGATTCCACTAATTTTGAAGTGAGGACTATCTGCGATGTTCAGACCAAGACGGAATTAATGACTGAAATTGCCAATTTCTTTAATCTAAATGCTGATATGGGAGTCTTATATTTCGCTGGTCACGGCTATGTTAATGAATTAGGAGGTTTCTTAGTGACACCCGACCATAGTCGTTATGATGAAGGAATTGCGATGGATAACATTTTGAACTTAGCCAATAATTCAGAAATTAGAAACAAAATTATTATTCTTGATTGTTGTAAATCAGGAAGTTTTGCTGACCCAGCTCAAAATACTACAGTTACAGCTATTAGCACGGGAATTTCGATTCTTACTTCTTCCAGAGAGGATGAGCCGTCAAAAGAAATTAACGGTCGTGGGGTTTTTACAAATTTATTAATGGAGGGATTAAAAGGAGGTGCGGCTGATATAAGAGGCCATATATCACCAGGGGGATTATATGCTTATATAGACCAAGGCTTGGGGGCACATGAACAAAGACCAGTTTTTAAAACCAATGTTACTGAATTTGTAGAGTTGAGAAGCATTGTCCCACAAGTTTCACTTAGTACTCTAAGAAAGCTTATTGAATACTTTAAGCAACCGTCAGATAGTTTTCAATTGAACCCTTCATTTGAAGAGACCAATTCTAAAGAGGTACCACATGATATAATTGAACCGTTGGCGAAGAAAGAGAATGTTTCAATCTTTAAGGACCTTCAAAAATTGGAAGGTGTGGGATTAGTAGTTCCTGTTGATGAAGAACATATGTATTTTGCTGCCATTAGGTCAAAGTCATGTAGACTTACTCCATTAGGTCATCACTATTGGCGATTGGTTCGTGATGGAAGAATCTAAATACTGAATATGAGGGGTTACAATAGTCATTTTCTTGGGGGGAATTCTGTCGTTAACATACCAGATTATCAGGTATTTGTTAATGATGTTGCCGTAAATAAAGAAACAAATGATAGTGTATTAGATTATATCTCTTATAGTGTAATTCAAAGTAAAAGCAGAAGAGTTCCCTTAATTAGTGCAAGTAATATATACAGGGTAAAATTTGAAAAAGTTTCTAGGACAGGTATTTTTAAAGGGGACAAACGTATTAATAAAAATGAGCAATTAACTACAAATGACTATAAACGTTTCAACAGAATTAAAGCAGCTGCCATAGAAAAAGGTCATATGACCAAAAGAGAAGATGTTCAATGGGATATCAATGGCAATGAAAATAACGCTCAAGAAGCCGCTAAAAGTACTTTTTATTACCCTAATGCATCACCTCAACACGACTCGTTAAATAATGGACCTTGGAAATATTTGGAAAACTCCGTAATTATCAAAGGTCGAGTTCCCAAACCATCAAAAGTATGTGTATTTACAGGGCCAGTATTAGATAAAAATGACCCTGAATTTAAGGAAAAACTTTATGATGGCTCAACATTTAAAATTCCCATTTTATTTTGGAAGGTAATTTACTATATAAAACAAGATGGTAAACTGTACCATGCTGGATTTTTAATGGGTCAAATTAATCCGCTGAGAAGGGATGAATTAGTTGATGAATTTAGTTTAAGAGGATTTGGAGAAGAAGAGAGTGTATCATCCCTCAAACCATTCCTAAATTTTAGAGAAGATGAAAATTATCAAGTTCCAATTTCATTAATCGAAGAACTCACAAAACTAAAATTTGATAATGCTATTGACCGTCATGCAATCATAAAACCAACACCTTTAAAGTTGGAATCGGTACAAATAAGACATTTTGAAGATGATTCTTCCGAACAAGTTTCGTCATTTGAGGTTAATGGTCTAATAGTCTAAAACATAATCACAAACAACCAACAATTCTATTGCACAACCTAGTACATAAGGCGAATAAACGAACTTTTTCTTCTTAATTGAATTTTATTTTAGATAATTTTTATAATGATATTTCAAGTGTTCGCAGAATGGGAGAACTTTTATAGGCAGTATCTAATTTTTAAAATATGAGACTGAAAAAAACTATCAATAAGGAGAAAAACCTCTCTAAAAAAGAAAAAAAACTCCTAATCAAAACTCTTAATGAATCAAATTCACCGGGAGGGAAGCTATTATATTATATTTTATTAGGATTAATAGTAGTATCAGTGCTGTGGGTATTCTATACCATATATAATTTTTTGGATGAAATTATTGGGACTACAATATTGGCGAGACTTAGACACGTATTTATGTTTATTTCTACTATGATTGTTGGGTTTATAATATTACCAATCGTAAAATATTTACAGGAAAAAATAAGGACAGATTCACAGGCAGGTTATAAAATGAATATAAATTTTAAAAGGCCAATCCTTTTTTTAAGAAACTTTAAGAGCGATGTCTCCCAAGGAATTGATGAAATTCGTGTAAGAAGAAATAACTATTATTTTATTACTGAAACCACTAAAAGAGACAATAAAGAATCTTTCCTTATTAAGGATTTCAAAGAATACGGGCCATTAATAGCTCTAAAGGGTTATCAAGACAATTCATTTAAAGGAGCAAGCAGATTTAGAAAGATAAATGAAAACGATTGGAAAGAACTAGTTGTTGCTACTATAAAAATTTCTTCTTCAATTGTTATAATGGTAGGAGAGATTACTGAGAGTTTATCATGGGAATTACACCAACTATCAAAATATAAGAAAAAAAGTGAAATATTCTTTTTTATACTACCGAAAACTAGTTTATCTGTTAAAGAAAGCTTTTTTCAAGAGGTCAGCATAATTTTAGATATTGACTTAACAAATGTTCAAAAACTAAAAGATAAGACCTACATTTCAGAAAATGATGGATGTTTAAAAGAAATAAATTTGTCCAAGCATTTTGAAGAAAAAATTAATTCGCAATGGAATTAATTTCTGTTAAGATTTACCTGGGGGATACAATTTAGGGATATTTGGGAGTACGCTTAATTATCAAGAAAATTTAATGCTTATGCTGTCCGAATTCTAAGATTTGAACGGCATCTACGATTCTTAAGGGATTGTTGTGTTGGTTTACCTTTGGAGAGTGATGTTTTCGGGCGTTATTTGAAGATCGGGCATAGGAATCCCTGGATTTTTGCCGAAGCCTTTTTTAGGTCGCCTCTTGAAGTCGCTGTTTTGCCATTCGTCTTCCGATATCCAAGGTGTTGGAGGTATGGATGCCGAAGAATATCCATAGCGTTTCCGTGGACTTTGTGCATGCCTTGATTTTTTTCAGGTGGTAGTATTCCTTTTCCGTACCGAAGCTGCCCTCCAATCGGCTTGCCCTTTCCTTGGTAATGGCCATGGCCAACTTCTTTCTTTATTTTTCGTGTTTACCGGCCCTGCCCTTTCTCTTAAAGTCGGTACGGATATCGTTCTTGCTGGCGAACCTTCTGTTCCTGGTGGTGGCATAGATGGCATCGGCCCCCGCCAGCCTTGTCCTAGCCTTGGTAAGGCGTTGTACCTTGAAGACGGTATCCTGGAACCTATTGCCCTCATGGAAGGCATCGAAACCAAGGCACTCTATGAAGCTGATCCCGTCGATCTGGAACTTGTTGGCCTTGGCCCCGAACTCCACCGGTTTTTTCTCTTTCCCCAGTAGGATATGACGGATGTAGTCCTTGTCCAGGCTCACAATACGATTTTTAGGTTTTTTCCCATGATGAAAGTAGGCGTATTGCTGGCCATGGATTCTTTTGGCCGTCGCCCTTCGCCGGTATCTGTCCTTGGTCATTGGTATTTTATATACCGCCTCCAAGCAGTCCAAATCATCGCTTATTTTTCCCAAAAGCCGTAATAGGCTTCGCGTGAGCGCCCTTTTCTTCTTTTGGGTCTTCCTTCTCATCTTACTTTACGACACATAGCGCCTTTTCCATTTAAGGTATTTGCTCCGCATCAAGGGCAGGCCCAGCTCCCTGGAAGTGTCCTTCATCAGGGCGTGGAGCCAGTCCACCGTTTCCCATAACAGTTTTACATTGGTCGGATAGCGAAGATAACTTTCGTAACAGGTGGCATCCATGGTGATACTGACCTTGTCCGCTATATAGGGTGCCCAATGCCCATAGAGGGCCCGATGTACCTTGTCCATGTCAAGTTTCTTGGAAAGTTCCGTACGGATTTCGCTGATAATCTTAAAATTGGCAAGGCAGTCACTGCCAAGATAGATGCCACAGAAAAACTGCCAGTGCAGGTTGCCGTTGAGCCCCTCCATAAGCCTATGGTCGGAACACCCCGAGTAATTCTTCTGGAACATCAGGGCCAATTTACCTTGGGTGCCAAAGATCGGAGTAGGGCCTTTTTTAGGTTCCTTTGACCCAAAGGCCGACACAAGGTCGTCCCAAGGGACGGCCCGGTAGATCTTGCCCAGGCCGCTCCCCAGAAAACAATCGTAAAAAGTTTTGAACTGTTCCTGTTGGGAGGCAAATGAAAAGCTGTGCTGGAAATCGTGGATTCTTCGTACCTTGGACATAGATATTTAAATTAAAACCCCGTTTTTTGAGCTAAGGCCTCATTTTCGGGGTTTTGTTCTCTCTAAGGCACAAATTAATTATATGATAATCAAGTGTTTATACCACTTCTGAATCAGCGAATTTAATGAAGTAGCGATTTCTACCATACTTCAATCTACCTTTTATAGAGAATGTTGCAATTGATATTCTAAAAATATAAATTTTATTTATTAATTTCAGGTGCAATTGAAGACTTCCATCCTTTTAACGCCCGTTTTTCTCGCCAGTTAATTATCTACCATTAGTATTCTTGACCTCCACACTTTTAAGAGCTACAAAAGTACTTCAAGAGCTTTATTTACAATTTCAGTATCCAATTCTTTAAGATAGGCTTGGGTTACGCCAAGATTCTGGTGGCCCAAAGATTCACTGATCACATCCGTAGCGACACCTTTTTGTTTGAGGCAATTGGCAAAACTATGCCGGGCAACATAGCTACTAATGTTCTTGGTAATCTTACAAAGCTTGGCTACTTCCTTAAGTTCTTTATTATAAATACCCAACATTTTATGTTTTCTATCTGCTAGCTGCGTTGGGGTATAGTCCTCACAAAAGAGTAAGGGGAAGACATATTTGTTTCCATAACCATGTATGCGATAGAAGTCCAATATTTTTTGGACAGGGGGCATTATGGTGATGGAGAAATTTCCTTTGGTTTTTGCCCTTGTATAATAAATGACATTGGCTTCAACATCTTTCCATTCCAAACACATCATATCAGCAAAATTCATTCCCCGGGTATAGAAGCTAAAGACGAAATAGTTTTTGGAATTTATCAAATGTGGGTTATCGGTCAAATCCAGATGGATAATGCGCATGATTTCTTCGAAATCCAAAGCGCGTTTAAAGCCCTTGCCTCGCAGATTCGATATTTTATAGGTTTTGAAAGGATACAGACTTTCTCTGATTACTCCGCGCTCAATAGCTTTATTGAATAATGCACGTATCGAACGCATTTTCACACCGATACCCCCGTCGGTACCACCCCTTGACCTGAGAAAAGCATCGTACTTACTTAGAAAAGTAGGATTGATTTCCCTAAAACTGAGCTTCTTGAATTTATGAAAGATTTGAATGGAGTTTTTTGCGTCTTTATAAGACTTTGCGTTACCGATACGTCCAGCAAAGGTCATTTCTTCAATGATATCATCAAAAAAAGCAAAAACATCGTTTTTTACCGGGTTAAATGTAATTCTATAATTTCGGTCGAAATCCTGTAAAGAATAATCTGGATTTTCAATTTCTAGATTTGTTATAATCTTGTAAGCTCTTTCTTTAAACTTTATAAGTAGCCGGTTATATTGAATATGGTTTGGGTTTCGTTTATTGAAATTTCCTGTGGGTTCTATCCATTCGGTTAACTTTGCGCTGAACGGAGTTTTATAATATCTACATTGCCTATTTTTTGTAACACGCAAACAGACAGGATATGTTCCATCTGATAGCAGTTTCTTTTTGAGAACAATCTTGAGCGTGATCATATTTATACATCTGGAGACCTTGCTGTTACTGGTTGCATATGATAATATTGGGGACAACATAGGGACAACAAATAGGCTATTAAATATAAAAATTGCTAAGCCAAATGCAAAACAAAATTTCATAAAATATTGAAAATCAGACTATAAGAAAGCAAATGAGGATATATGAAAACCCCTCATTTTCGGCTGTTAATCAGAGGGTCCTTGGTTCGAGCCCAAGAGGGGGAGCTTCTTCAAGAAAATCCAATCTATTCGTTAGGTTGGGTTTTTTAGTTTAAAGCCTGTAATATAAGGTTTTAACTGCATTATATGCCCTACGTGCACTTTCCTGCCAAAAGTCAACTTGTCAGTTTTTTAGTAAAAAAAAGGTTACCAATAAGGTTACCTTCTTAAAACTTGAGGTTACCACCATTAAAACTGAATTGTATGCCAATTGTTCAAAATTAAATCAATTGGTATAAACCAAGAATCTATGATTATCTTATTCCGTTACTTCGTTTTAATATTATTTTTTGAGAGCCCATGTGTTAATGGCATTATGTTTACCTTCTAGCACAATCTTATATAAATTGGATGGATATGTAGAGACATCGATGCTTGTTTTATTCAATCCTCCTATTTATTCAAAAAGTTCAGATGTAGAAATCTGTCTCGAAATATCATCTAATTCGTTGGACACTCCATTTTCATCAGCAGTTCCAAAAAAGGCTATCACTAGATTACGAGAAGGTGAAATGTAAAGACCTTGTCCGCTAAATCCAGCTTTAAAAAAATCTCCATCTTCCATTACTTTGTCCCATTGATAAGTATTGTGACGTACTTTCTCATTGTTAAGCTTATAATTTTCCGAACCGTATGCAGTTATCAATTGAGGACGACCTTGTTTTTGAATTTTATTAAAATAATTATTTGAAACGAAAGCATTATCATCTGACCGACCGTCGGTTAAAAACATATATCCAAAACGAGCTAAATCTCGGAGTGTAGAACTGATTCCAGCATGAGAAACGCTAGTGCCATTTGTTTGTGTAATAAATGCATCAGATTCCGCACCAATTTTTCGCCAAATTTCACCTTCAATATTATCTGCATAAGAAAGACCTGTAATTCTCTCTATGAGGCAAGAGAGAACGAAGGTGTTTACTGAAGTATATTCAAATACCTCTCCAGAGGGTTTTGCAGATGATAAGGTTTTAATGTGCTCAAAAGCATTGTCTGCGGTTTTTTCTGTTCGTTTTAGAAGTCCGAGAGCTGCTTCAAATTGATAGTAACAAGTTTCAGGGTTCTCAAAAGCGCCATTGACCCACTCACGACAATTAATTCCTGAAGCCATATCGAGAATGTCCTTGACAGGAACGTTTTCCCATCCAGAGCCCTTAAGTTCAGGTAGATAATATTCTATTGGTTTTGTTACATCAAGTTGTTTTCTGTCTTCCAGAATTGCGATAAGAGTTGAAGCAAATATTTTAGATACTGACCAGTAAAGATGCCTGTCGTTTTGAAACATTCTTGGGTAGGCTTCATAGACAATATGGTCTCCTTGCAATATTATTAGGCCATCCACTTTCTCACTAGTTTTGACATAATCTTGAAGTTTCATTTGTCCTAATTCAGAAGTAACAACAAACTCCCCGATTTCTTTGCGGAAATCTTTTTTCAGGCTTTTAATATTGCCTTTTCTATTGATAATGGCATGAGTCCAAAATTCAGGCATATTTAAAAATATATAACGAGATATTTCGCCTCCATCATCCCAATTATCCAAATTCCATTGCTTAAATACGGATTGAATTTCCTTATTTGAAAAACCATCATAAGTTTGGGCAAATAAATTTGAATACGGAACAATTACTAAAAAAAGTAATAGTCTGAAATAGTTCATGTTTTAAGGATGTTCGGTTTAGATATTGAGCATAACCGTCTGGATAAATGCGTTTTAATGCACTTTATCCTTTGTTAGCCGTATTTACTTTAATTTAAGGTCAAGTTACCCAAGCAACTTTGTCACAAACCCTATCCACCAAGTCGTTCCCCAGATAAAATGCGCAGAAACAATCCATACTGCGAGCAATCCAAGCCCAATCAAATAGGAACGGTGAGGCAATCGTCGTATATAGACATCATAGGTAATTGCTGGAGTGATAAGCACAAGCATGTATAAATGTCTAGCGTCTATAGGAATAAGACCAAAGTCGGGAAGAACTTTCGAAAACATAATTAAACGGCCCAGTCCTGGGATCATTAAAACGGCAGTTGCAAGGATCATCATTCTCTTGTGAGTTTCACTGTCCTTGCGTCGTGAAACAATTGCCCAAACATAAAAAAGTGGAAAGAACAGGTAGCTTACTCCATGAATTAGCAACAACCCAGAAGAATCAATTAGGAAATTTTGAGTGTTACTGTTTGATATTCCCAAGCGTCCTTCAATGTTAGCTATATCAATTCCAAACATTGATATTAGGATGCCTGTGGCCAGAACCATAGAAGCAATACCTAGTTTCTTATGAATTGCATAGTTTTTGGATTTGATTAGTATGGTCTGTACGCAAAGTAACGATAGCCACAAACACATTGAAGCAGCATGAAAATGAAGGATCAAAGGAGGCATTGGGCGTTGACCAGTTTCTATTTTGGAAATTAGATTTATTGAGGTCGGTGCAAATGCGACTATGCTTGTAATCAAGAATATGAGGGCGGTAATAATATAGATATTGCTAGAGGGTTTTAAGACATTTCTCATAATTGATCTTTTGAATATTTAGATTCATGTATAGTCATTAAAAAATCCCCCCGAGATGTGATAGCTTTATTCCTTGTACTTGCTCTATTGCGCCTAACGTCTCGGCTATGGCAAGTAGGGCAGGTAATGGGCACTTTCCATTCCGACTGGCCCCGAGCCAAAGCTTTTTGTTTTGTAATTATTTTTTCATATTTAATTGCCAAATCCAAAAGATTTGGCGGTCTTCGCAAGCATGCCCATGCCATTAAATATAGCACTTGAAGCCCTCTTTGCTATAACCATCCTAAGTTTGTCTTTGATTAATTTATATTAGTTAAAACCAAAGAACAAAAGAGCAGAGTAAGGTTACTATAGCCGTAGGAACTTCCGATTCCGTT
>NZ_VTZS01000004.1 GCF_008367235.1 Pareuzebyella sediminis
CTTTTAGTTTAAAGCTCTCGCTATAACGTCTTACATATCCATCATTTTTATACATATACTTGAAGTGTTTTGTATACATATTTCAGGACGGGTCAAAATGTTATACAACGGTTTGGCTATGATTCCGTTGCGAGGAAATTCCATAGGATTTTCGGAGTAGGAATCGAGCCTAGCTAAAGGTACTTTTTTTTGGTTTAGTATTCAGTATGCAATGGATTATAGCCGGTGTTGTGTATCGTTTTCTTATTATCATAAATTTTTGAGTTCCCTCTCACTTCTTTCAATTAATTTATTAACATGATTCAGCATATTCTTAAGTTCATATGAGTAGCGTTTTGTTTCGATTAGTTGGGTTTTGAGATGAAATAATAATTCGTTATCAACCCTTAATTTCTCATAATTTATAATTTCGATACCCTCATAGTTATACGTATTGGTATTGAATGACTTGAACCACTTGGGCATTAACATTTTTACCTTTTCAATATATTCTTGACGGATTTTGGATTCACTTACCGTAGCTGGAAGTCCTAATCTATAGAAGTCAAGGATTTCAAATCGAAGCCCTTCATTTGATATTATAGCTTCAGGAGCACGCGTAAGATATTCAATTGGTCCGTAGTCAGGCTGAAGATGAGTATAGACCCATGCAAGCGTCAGTGAAAGTTTTAAAGAATCTGTTTCACCTACAGTATTTTCAAAGTTCTTTAGTATATATTCACAAGCCGATTTTGCATCGATCTCGTCCTCAAGATTTACAATGATTTCTTCTTTAAGGTTACTCAATCCCCGAATGACTTCATTGAGTGTTTTAATTTCGGATTTCTTATTTTCTCTCTCGCTTTGATATTCAGTAAATAGAAGGGTAAAAATAACGCCAGCGACAAAAGACGATGTCACAACTAAAAATATCGTCCAATTACTTTTCAATTTCATAATATTAAATATGCTTTGTCATATAGAAAGCTCTTCTAACTTTTCCAAGCTTCTAGTATTTTCTGGAAAATTGTCAACATTCCATTGAAACATTTCAATAGCCTTATCATTCATTTTTTCCTCAAGAAAAATCTGTCCATATTCAAATATTAATGACTCATATGGAAGAACCTTCGAACCCATTCTTTCCGAAATTTCCTTAAAGTGACTGATAATTTTTTGTTTAAATTGGTCATAATTTATGATTCCATTTAAATGGCTATATATAAGTCCATACTTGTCCATTCGGTAGTATTCAAAGACAGATAAAAGACCATCCATGGCAACCATCGCCGGTATTGTACCATGTCCAAACCCCTCATAGTACTTCCATTTAAAATTTTGGTTATTAATTGAATCCGCTTCTAATTTTTCACAAAAGGACCAAATGGTTCGCATATGCGGGAACGCATCTGAATTGGTATCAAGAACATAATCTAGGGAGTATCCCTCCTTGGTGTCAGCTAGACCGACAAAAACATTGTTATTGTGATCATCAAAGCTTAATTGTGTACTATTCCATCTTTTAATTAAAGTTGAATTCCCAAGGGATATACTTGGGTCAGAAACGATAAAATTATTAAATAATTCTGGTGCTGTAAGAAGTACATTGAGAGCAAACAGGCCTCCTCTTGAATGGCCGAATAGTGTTCTATTAGGCAAGACATTGTAGCTAGATTCTATAGCTGGAATTAACTCTTTTTCAATATGTCGTAAGAACTTATCGCCTTTTCCATCATCAATGTAGGAAGGAAGAAACTCTGAACTACGATTATTTTGTTTAATTGCTACGATTATCATTTCTGGTAATACAATTTCTTTTTTGTTACCCCATTGATCAGATAAAGCTTTAAAAAAAGAAAAATAGCTAGGGCCATCTAAAATAAATAAAACAGGCAAAGGGGTCTTTTGCTCAAATGTTGTGGGAGAATAAACAGCATAACTTCTTTCTTCACCCATAATTTCTGAATGAAAAGTATATTTGTTGGTTTGTAACTGCGGCACATTTTTATTCTCATGCTTTTTATGGCATGAAGAAAAGAGAATCATTGATGATATGATAACATACCGAAACATCAGATTTAGTTTAGTTAAAATGATACACAACGGTCTATGTATGATCATTTTAGGTTTAAAGAACGGTAATTATTTATCAGTATTGCCGATAATCGATTGCAGGAATTTCCATGTGGAAATTCCGCCCGCAATTGATTATACATTTTGTTGGCATTTCGTTTTATTGAATTGTTTTCATAAGTTCAGGGGCCAATCCTGCAACATTTGCGGTCAATTTGCCAAGAGCGGAAATATTTGATAAAATTATTGTGCCATTTTTGGATTCGGTGTTCAGGATCATTGAGGATGTATATCCTCCTGTGCCACCGTTATGCCAGTCCCAAACTTCACCAGAATCCGTCTTGATCAAGCCCCAAGCCAAACCTACCGAGTAATTTTCGTCCACGGTGAAATGCTTTGCCCTGGTCAATTTTAAGTCCAGATTCTTATCATCGAATTGGGCAAGGGCGAATTTTGATAGGTCTTTAACGTTGGATAATATTCCTCCCGCACCCATATGCACGCCCATATCCCAATTCGGGACCCCATTGCCGTTGTCGTTCAATCCCCGTACCAGTTTTTCCTTCACTAAGTCACGATTGGTCGTTGAATTGGACATCTGATATTCGGAAAATATTTTGGTTTGTAGTAAATCTTCATACGTGGAATGCTCAATTTTTCCCAGCAGATAGCCCAAGAGACCAAAACCCAGATTGGAATAAGAGGAACTTGTTCCCGGTTCACCAATCAATTCCAGCTTTTCTGTGAGATAAAGTCTCAATTTATCTTCTCCGTAGTCCTTGTAAGGATTCTCCAAACTCAGATCAGGGGAGCTTAGGCTAATGGGTACACGGGGCAGCCCCGAGGTATGGGTCGCCAGTTGCTCGAAAGTAATCTGAATGTTGTCTTTCAGAGAAAAATCAAGGTGCTCATTGATATTGTCCTCAAGGCGGATTTTTTCGTCCAAAACAAAATCGGCAAGTAAGGTAGCGGTGAAGACCTTGGTGATGGAACCAATTTCGTAAACGTTACCCGAATTGTCAATTGGCACTACCGAATCATTCTCTTTTTTGAACCCCACAAAGTTTACGTTCCCGTTTTCAATTAACGCTATTGATAATTGCGCTTGATTCGGGAGCAAGTCCATACAATCGGTAATTAACTGTAATTGCCTTTCTGAGAGTCGGATTTTCTCTGATTGCTTTACTATAGAAAAATCCAGTTTTCCATTTCCAGAGAGAATTAGGGACGCAAAGAATGTTATCCAGAGATATTTTTTCATAGGATTATTTAAAATGAATGCCAACGGTTTGGGTATGGTGCGTGTCCCGAAGGGTATGCACTATACCTCTTGTTGGCAATAGTTTTTATTGTTTAGTACTAAAGTCCACTCTTTCATAATCAGCTTCATCCGGAGGGCCAGCAATAATTTGAATATTTGGTTCGCCCGTCAGAGTCATGATAGTTGAAGCAAATGTAAATCCACGTCCGTCCCTAAAATTTGCTCTGCAAACGGGATTATTTTCGTCATCTTTGGAGCGTAATGCTCTTTTTATCTCGGCTGTTCCAATTTCTGAACTAAATTTCATTCTATTTTCGACAGCTCTGAATCTCAGATGACTATTAGAACTTGTCGGCTGAAACTCTTTTTTTAAATTCGGATTGTAATTTTCGAACCATGGTTTCACGTCATCGTTCACTATTGGATGATTGGTATGATAAACGGTTCCATTTTCATTATTAGGATTGTATCTAACAACTTTATTGGCTGAGGCTTCAAAATCATAGATCTCTCCCTTAAAACCAATAATATAATTCTGACCTGAGGCGTGATTTATAGTTTGAATGAACGAAAGTAAATCTTGTTTATTGGTTGAATTAATAATACGCCTCACCACGAAGGCAACTGGCAATCCATCGTGAGAAGCTTTTAATTGCATTAGAGTATTCACGCATACTCCAATACCTTCTTCGTTTAATCCATTCAATGCTATTAATCCAGGGTGAGTAAGGATTAATTGTTCCGGACGGTTGTCTGTTCGGTTTAATCGCATAAGAACCTGAAATCCGTCTGTATAGTTTTCAAGGTCCATGTTTTGAGAAATGTATCCAGGTACACCATTTCTTGATGGAACCCCTAGTCCACTACAATGATGATTATTTAAGTTGTTTATGTATACCCAAAATTCATCTAGTAAATTTAGAACCATAATATCATTTAGTTCTTGACCTGACCCTACTGCTATCCCTCTAACTTCTTCATAAAGGTCTGGAGTCCATTTCTTGATCGATTCATGAAAGTCAGCATATTTAAAAAAATCTTTAAGTACTAAGTCAGCATCCCTTCCCAACTCATTTGAAGTATTTTTTTTCCAAGCACTTATTATTTCTGCAATCTCTTTTTTTAGTTTGGTGCCATGCTGAATCCCTAATTCATACCCACTACCTGAAAAGGTGACCGTTTTAAGCTCTCTATTGGTTTGTTGCCCAAAACATGCCACGGAAAAAAATAGTCCAAATAAAAGTGTTAATAGTTTCATTTTTTTGTTTTTAATTATAGCTAACGTAGGAATATGATCATTGATGATATATCCAGTATCTCCTTTAGATAGCAAAACCCATCCGTACTGCACGGGACCACTTTTGAAGCCCTTGCCAGTAATTTTGAAGTGCAACGCTAATGAACCAGAGGCATATGGTCTATTTATTATTTCTCGCTTTTTTAATTTCGTCCCGGGCCTGTTTTAATTGATGTTCGGTAGGAGGCTCTTTGCGTTGTTTTTCAGAACCCGTAGGTTCAAGATAGATCTCTGCAAAAAATGGATAATGGTCCGAACCCACCTTTTCACCCCTTCTCATAGTACCAAAACGAAAGTCGTCTGAAATAAACAGATGATCTAAAGGCCAACGCATTAAAAAATTTTCGGCATTGTAGGTGTTATAAAAACCCCTGCCCTTTCTCATATCCAAAAGACCGCTTACCTGCTGAAACAATTGAGTGCTCTGTGACCAGGCTACATCATTAAAATCGCCAAGTACCACCACAGGTAGGGAAGATTCTTTACTTTGTAAGGCAACCTTCATTAGTTCCGCATCACGCGCTGTGGACTTTGGATTTTCTTGCGGCATAGGGGGAGTGGGGTGTATGGCGTGTAACTGGATCAAGTTTCCATCCGGTATTTTCAATTGACCGTGTATCGATGGTATGCTATCATCGACCATATATTGCTTGGAAGCGTTTTGTAACGGATACCTAGAGAACAAAATCATTCCGTAGGTATTATCCAAGGGAATCGATTCGTGGTAGGTATAGGCCCCCGAAAAGGCCGATTGTAATTTATTGGCCCACCATTGATCGGTTTCGGTAAATAAGAGCAAATCGGCATCGTATTTTCGTGCTTCCGAGACTACTTTTCCCCAATCCTTGTTTTTTTGTTTGACATTTGAGGTGAAAATTCTTAATCGAGATTCGACCTTAGCGGTTTGTGCATCTAAAAGTTCTAAAGGCGCAAGTGGGGTATAGGGCCATATTTTCAATAATTGAAATATGAAACATGCGACCAACGCCAGGGAAAAGAAATAATCACCTTTTGATTTTACATCAAATCGAATAAAGTAGACCAAAAGGGTAATGAGGGTGAAGCACGTGAGTTGAAGATGGGGGAAATCAAACATGCGAATCCACCAGAAATTCATTGCTACCAATGGAATCAAGGTGAGCAGTATCGCCAAGATGCCTAAACCCTTTAAAAAATTTTTCAATGTCATTGTTCTGTGGACAATACGTATTCGTGTGGTACTGGTCGTCCTAAGATAGTAAAACTCCCCCAACTCTTTGATAATTTGGTTTTATCATTAGTTTGGGTTGATCGAAAAGGACTTCGTTTCGGCGAATTATAGGCCCGAATACGCCAAAGAGAATAGGAATAAACGGTCGTATACGGGGCGTTAGTAGAGTGTGGTAGAGTGTTTTTTGCCGTTCTCTTTTGGTGCTAAAAACCTTCTAATACCAATAAAAACAAAAACCATAACGGTATACACCGAAAAGAAAGGGAGAATAACCGCTTCTAAGCCGAGCACAAGCATAGCCGCAATAAGGAGCAATTGAAAACCCAAGCCAAACGTAGAAACACCTGTCATCAGCCAATTTGGCAAAACGGTGCCTTTAGCTGCTTTGCTATCGAAGGCGTAAATGACCTTGTCAAAAACGCCGTAACACAGTTTGTACATCCCAAAAAGAATATTCACATGCTTTTGACTTTCGCCTTCCAACGCGATCGGTGTGTTGTTTTCAAACACGCGGCTAGTAGTATCACCGGCAAAATTAGTTCTTAAAATTACATAGTAGTAATTGTAGAGTGTACCTTGTAACTGCATGCCTGCAAAGGCTAAAAGATATATCCAAACGGAAGTGTCGGTAATATACCATACGGAAAAGAGAAACAAAGCATTCAATATAATGTCGGCTACAGAATCTAAATAACGACCTGTATACGATGGTTTTTGTGTCACGCGGGCCAATTCACCATCGGCAGCGTCTAAAATAGACTTAGCGATTAAAAAGAATGCGGCCAGCCAGAAATACCCTTGAAGCATACAATAGATGGCAACGAGACCCGATAGTATAAAGGCAATGGTAACATGAATAGGCGTGAAAGACGTATTCTTTAAGGCATTCGCAATGACTTTGGCTATTGGTCTTCCATAGTCTGAAAGATCAACAAATTTGTGCGCTTTTGGTAATTTTGACATGAACTAGCTGTGCAACGCGTAAAGTGGAATATACCCAAATCGAATACCGTAAAGATACGGTTAAACTATTTCTTACGAATTCGTCGAAGAAGTAATTAAATCATGGAGAAAGTGTTCCATTTTAAGCTTTCCCTAAGACGAAAGGTGAGGCCCAATGCAACGCAACGGTCAAGTAGAAGCGCAATAGCAGATTTCAAGGCGATACCTTGTTCGCCAGCACAAACTTTATCAAGTGCACCGACCTTGATTCTCTTTATCCACTATTGCCCTTCTACCATCTTGTATGCCGTTGTCGTATTTAAAATTCGGTAGCGCGAAATAAAAATACGCCATCGGCTATTTAAAAGGTAAAGTTGAGATTCGTAAAAAAATTTCTTCCAGGGGCATAAATGGGCGCGTTGGTACCTCTTACCGAACGGTTAAGATGTTCAAAGTAATGCTCGTCCAACAGGTTGTTGACTCCCGCGTTTACAGAAAAACTAGAGGTGATTTGATACCCAATTTCAACATCCAGCAAGCTAAAGGAAGGAGTTGCGGTTTCACCAAATTCGGTTGAAGCCCTTGATTGTTCGGCGACATAGCGGAAAATCACTTCGGGTCTAAGCCGATCTTTGAAATAGGTGCCGTAAAGGGAATAGCGCATATCCAATGGGGCAATGGCAGGTAGAGGTTCGTCTCGTTCCAAGTCTTGCCCATAGGTATAGGCAAGGCCCATGCGATGGGATAAGCCTGCAAATAGACCCTGATTCCAGCTCACTTCAAACCCGGTCTTGAACGCCTCATCAATAGTTATAAACTGACGGACGCCCGGACTCGCAGGAAGCCTTGGTGCTAATGTAGTATCAATTACAGATGAGATATAATCTTGCAAGTACGCCGCGAATAGATCTACATGAAGGCTTGAGTTTTTGGCGAGGGGCCACTTAAAGGTCAAATCAGCCTGATAATTGACCTCCGGTGCCAACTGCGGATTGCCCAACATTTCAAAAGGATCCTGACCAACAGGAAAATAATTGATAAATCGCTCCGTTAAACTTCCGCTTCGTTGCGCCCGTGCCAACCATACGCCTGCTTGCAGCTTATTTCCGAAACCTTTTAATATACCTATGCTTATATTGGGGTTAACTTGGGTGATCTGGGTTTCAGGATTGACCTGGGTAAACTCTTGGGTTGGGTCATTTACATCGGCGGTATTAATATTCATCCGACCGGATATGATGTAGTCCAATGACCTGCCATTGATGTGGTATTCGGTAAAAAGCCCAATTTTACTGATTCGACCATCTTGCCAGGCATTGTCTTCCACTGTATTTCCAGCCATCGGGCTCATTAAGAACTCCCGAACCCTTGTGCCTTCGGCCCCTTCTACCCTAAGATCTGCACCGGCATACATTTTGCCTTTTAAAAATTTCCAAGCACCTTCCGTTCTACCTCCATAATTATAGGTTGTGGCGAAGGTCTCGGCATTCATCATTCGCGGATCCAAAGGTTTTAACAGGTTGTCCATCAGGTGATCGACAAACGACCCAAAGAGCGTAGTGTTCCAACTTTGTAGGGTCTTGCCTTCAAATTGTACGTCATGTCGCGCATTGAACAGCCAAGTGTCATCTGCCCTTAAATCCATAGGCAAAGCAGGAAAGTCGGCGTCCCGTGCCCTGTTGTACGTGGCTGATAGCCGCAACTGTTGATTGGAAGTTAATCTAATGCCGATATTGGTTCCAAAGCTTTTTCTGCTAAAATCTGCTTGCACGGTTTCGTTGTTTCCGGTGGTGTAATCATCGCCTTGAGACCAGGATGCAAAAAAGCCGATATCATATTTTTCGCCACTTATTCCGAACTGGCTTTCTCCTCTCAGTAGGTTCCCATTGCTCTCGTATCCGCTGGATAAGCGTCCATAAAGGTCAGGAGTACTACTGAACCGTAATTTTGCGGGAATAAAATTGATGGTAGCGCCAAATCCAGTTCCGAATCGCAGCGCATGCGGACCTTTAAATATTTCAATACGGTCCATCATATTAGGAGCCATTTGGCTTGTGGGAGGATCCATTCGGTTGGGGCAGGCCGCTGTAGCACTTTGCGCCCCATTCAGTACCACATTGAGCTGATCGTACTTGAACCCCCTAAAAACCGGATCAAAACCATAATTGCCACTTTTGCGAATACTATTGAATGAAGGGGTTTGATTCAGTATGTTGGCCGCATCATGTTCTAAGCGGTCTTGATACGCTATCTTGATTTTTCCTTCGGGTTGAACACCTTGTGGCTTAACGGCGATGATGGTGACCGGATAAAGATTTACCGTAACTTCTTTTCGGTAAAGCACTTCATTGTCAAGGGCCGCGATAAGCGCTTCACCTGACAATGACCATGAGCCATAGTTCACATGTGATAAAAGTAAGGTCGCTCCTTCGACATACGAAAAACGAATAACACCGTTTTGGTCGGATAGACCGTTCTGCTTACCGTATTCGAATGTGGCATCTACAATAGGTAAGGCACTATCCACATCAAGTAACCTGATTTCTTTTGGTTCAGATTGGGCAATTAGTGTTGAGGATAGCCAATAAAAGGCCACCATCAAAATGTTGTTGAAACTCATTTTAAATTGATTTAAAGTTTACAAAAGGCAGTATGCCATGTGCATACCCAAGGTGGCAAGGTCTGCCATGTTCAGCAGCTTGTCCATAAATAATCGGTACTCGACCAATCAAATCAAGGATGTCAAATGGAGTTTCGGTGGGTGGAAAATAGCAGCTATGAAAGACGACGCATAAAATTCATCTTCATAGCCAGGGTTGAGTTTGTTCTCATAATTGTACGTAAAAGGCAACCAATCGAATGAACCCTCAAAACAATAATAAAAGACTTCAAATGTTTCCTTTTTGCTCGCAGGCGCTTGTTTTTCTTCTTGTTCTTCTACTTTTCTTAGTTGTTCGGATAGATAGCATTTTCCATTGCACGTAGTCATTGGTTTCTCCCTATTGATACATAACACTTCTGCAATAAATTCTTGGTTGATTTTAAAGTCAATCAGAATCCCGATCTTGGTCAGGTGGGAAAGCATCAATGCCACGATCATCAATATGGAAAACGCTCTTTTCAAATACGCTTAATTTTTTTGGAAAAGTGATGCATTGTTTCAGGCCTTACATGGCTTACGATAGTGAGTATATATAAAAAGTGAGCTGCTTTCGAAGCACCAAAATTTCGGTGAAGCACCAAGTTTCAAACGGATTTAAAGCCTTGATTTTACTACTATTTCACCTATTTTTACACATTCTTAGCTGGGAGCTCTAGTAGGGTTTATCTGTTTAAAAATGAAGAATACATCCAAACTAATTTTTCTTGTTCCCTAATATAATCACTCATTAGTGCATTTGTTCCTTCGTCATCAGCATCTGAAGATATGGTAAGTAATTCCCGTTGAAGTACTATGATGGTTTGAAAAGAGGCTAAAATGTCTTCAACTGCCTTTGTTCCGTCACTCACTTGTACACTTTCTTTTATTTTTGAAGTAATGCGATAGTCTGCATAATTGTGCTTTGGCGTGTGCCCTAAAGTTAAAATTCGTTCTGCAACTTCGTCTATTTTCAAAAGTAAATCATTGTACAATTCTTCAAATTTCAAATGTAATTCAAAGAATTTCTCCCCTTTTATGTTCCAATGATAGCCCCGAGTATTTTGATAAAAAATGGAATAGTTGGCTAAAAGCTCATTTAATTTTTCGGAAAGATATTTTGCTTTGTCCTTGTCAAGTCCGATGGCATTTATCTTGTTCATTTTTATACTTTTTAGTTGTTAATCTTCCTTGAACAAAGGTATAAATCCGATTCCGTATGGTCTGTAACATTAATCACTCAAGACATATATTTATTGGGTAAGTTTTAAAATGGCCTGCCTAGGCGAAGTGACCTAGAGCGCTAAAAACGGTAAGTACTGATTAGCTTTTGGGGTTAGGGGTGATGAATCATAATAAAGACCAAGAAATTCGGGTTTGCTATTGCAAAATAGGAGGCGAAAAAAGAGTCCACTTTAGTTGGGTTAATGAAGCCTTTAAAGCGATGTATAGTGTTGTAGCATTCCGCCGGCTACTATACTTTCAAATAGATTGATGAAGACTGTTTGTCCCGTTTTAGGTTCGAAACTGCGCCATAGCGATATGTACGAAGTTCTCTTATTCCCGCAGTATTAGAATTGCACTCCGAAATCAGCGGGGAACTGAGCGGGTATTTCGCTTTTATCCTCTCCTAGATTTTGTCTTAAATCTATTTCAATGCCCCGTGAAATGGTTGATATAGGAACATCGTTTGACGTTCCCTCAAAAGGGCTTTCACCGGTTCGACCAATCCGTTCCATAGTATGGAACATCCAGGCGACCGCTGTATAAATGGGAATAGTAAACCACATAAAAAGATTTCTCCATACGGGATAATCAACGGCAATTTCTTTTCCAATATCCATGAATTGTGGCACTAAGGCCATGGGCAGGAGCAGCAAAAGCAGCCACATAAAATAGTGGTTTAGGGACGCATATTGTCGGGGGTAGGGAAAATTCTTGATGCGTTCCGTTTGCCCTTGAAGGGTGAAGAGTTCTTTGATGAGCCCTTCAAGTTCAAGAAATGAAAACTCCCATATAATTCCTTGGTCCTTTAATTTTTTAATATGATGTGATTGCAGATACAGTAGTGCCGTTTGGTGGTTATCTATGTTCATCACATTTTCTAGATCGCCTTGCGACAGATAGGGTTTAAGGGCCTCCTGCAAAGTAGCATTCTGTTCGGGCGGCCGAATACCCCATTCGGTATTCGTTTTATGGTGGCTAGTGGTTTCCCATGGTTTTTTATTTCGCATGGCATATCTCAACGCGGTCATCCATGCGATATGCCGATACGTCAACACTTTTATTTCTTCCTTAATGCTCTCCTTGGAAACAGGCTCTTTTGTATGTTCATCGGAGAGCATATCTTGAACAAATACACCAAAAGTACGCGAAGTGTTGACGATACCTCCCCAGATTTTCCGGGCTTCCCAAATTCGTCCGTATACCGCATTATTTTGGAACCCGATCACGAATGCAACCGCTGTTCCTATTAAGGCCATCGGAGTCCATGGGATTCTGAACCTATCTAATTCCAGGAAATAATAGATGGAAGCCCATATTGCAATGATGAAAATGAACCAAAACGTTTCAAAGCGCGTCCATCTCGCCATGTCGATTATGCGATATACTTTGCCTGTGTACATAATTTGGGTATTTGGTTTTTTTTAAATAGTGGCTACCGACCTGTGTGATGCAGTTCGTTGATTTCTATGGAAATATAGCAAAAACCGGTAACTAATAGGTGAATACCTGTCTCCCTATACCATTGTTTCAAGGACTACACCACTACATAGAATATCTTTTTTACTGTGGAATTTCATGTATGGGTCGTAATGACTAGCGAGTAAGCTTTTTGTATTTGGTTGAACTATTTTAATGACACTATTTTTTTCTGTATTGATCGAGATATAATCCCATTTGATCAAAGGGAAGGGCTTTAAATCCTGGAATTCTCTCGAACACTTTCGAATCAGGTCTCAGGTTGAAATTCTCTTTTTTATAATCCTCAAAACCTGGATCTTCATCTGTTCTATAATTGTTGACATAGGTACATTGTGCATGTTCGCCACCCACTAAATGTAAGGGGTCTTCAGGCCCCCCGACAATTAAATTGTTGGCCATCACATTTCTTCTGGCCCGCATTCCTTCCCACTCTTCTCCGTCAATAATAGGATTCAGATACTTATGTAACGCTGGATATCTTTCAGAATAAGGACTTTGATATATATTCACATTTTCTAGCAAACGCCTTCTTAAAAGTCCGTTTTCACCGAACATAGAGGGCCCACCTCCGCTGTACCACGTATAATAATGTGCCGATATTTCAACCGTATATTTTATGGGTTCAATGACTATGTTGTTCTTAAATCTTAAATCCCAACCACTATTGGTGAACAACGCCCCATGGTTTGTGTTCATTTTATAAAACACATTTCCAAATACCAGTACATCTGTACTCGAATCATCACAGTAAATACCCATATTCATACGATCGGGATTACCGATATGATGAAAATAATTATACCTGATGATGTTCCCCCTGTCACTTGGGTCTCTGCCAATATACCAAGGCGAAGTATCATCGGAGTTCAGGGTTACATGATGAATATTATTATATTCAAAAAGATGTTCATTCCCATGAACGTAAATCCCTTGCCATTCGGAGTTGAAAATTTCACAATGCGAGATTCGATTGCCGCAACCATCGATATTGATTCCGGACCAGAGAAATTTATTACGCCTATTATAATTATGTACTTTACAATTCTCTACATAATTATTGCCCGGTATCAATTTTCGCTTGTTTCCACCGCTTAAATAAATACCCCCGCTACCCGTATTGTAGACATCGCAACTTAAAATACCGTGATTGGAACCTGCTTTTCTATCCCAATGTGTGTATTTATAAATATGCCCTTGTAGGTTTCCTATTTGTCGTGAAATGGGTACCCCTTCATAATCGTCGTGTGTCACATGGGGAAAGGTTTGCTTAGCGCCTTGCCCCATAAAAATACCACTGGTACCAACGTTCCTAACCGTACATCCGGCAATTAAATTGGTAGATCCTCTTTCTATATACACGCCGATACCTCTGCCTACTTCAATGGTCAGGTCTCGTAGGGTGACATAACTCGCTCCTTCTAAACTAATAATAGGATCTTCCAGTATGGAAACCATGATGTAACTATCATTCATGCCACTCGGCGGCCAGAAATACAAAAGGCCCGATTCATGGTCCAAATACCACTCTCCCGGACTATCCAATTCATCAAGAATATTATAGGCGACATAATGCCGAAAATCACGCCCACTGCCTACTCCATATAAAGAGGGTTTCGATAGTTTAACTTCTTTCTTCTTTACATCTATAGATTCAACCAAAATATTATCATCGGCATATCCGTACATAAAAGACCCTTGAAACCACACATTTTTTTGTCCGGCCCATTTATCGTGCCTGGGGTCTGTATATTGAAATGTTCCTCCTCGATCGCTATAATCACCCGTACGAGGTACAGATCCCTTATCGATAACCTTTCCGATTTTTATATAGCCCTCATTCGGATACCGCGCCAATGTCATGGCCTCGCTATTAAAAAAAACCTCTAATTGTGATGGGGTTACGGACATGGCATGGCCGTATTGCGTTATTTCTCCGTAATCATAAATACCAAGTTCTTTTAAGTTTACCTGAAGTACATTTTTTGCGGCCTTTTTTGTCAATCGTTTTAAAACAGATCTATTGGTAACTTTTTTAAAATTTTCAGGAGCAATACTTTTGCCCCCCGTAATACGTACCTGCTCCTCAGGCAAGGCGCGCCAAACAATTGGACTGTCAGGGTCACCTGAGTCGTTTTCATTTAGAATGAAAGGTTTGTCCTGATCATATTGCCCTTTACCAATCCATACCGTTATACCGCCTTTGGGCATATCATTCGTCACTTTATATTGTCGGATTAAATTGCGTGCAGCTTCAAGGGTTGCTACAGGATTCTCTTTTGTTCCTGAATTCGCATTGTTTCCGTTTGCGGTCACATAGATATCTTGGGCGCAACCGTATATTACCCAACAAAATGTGCAATAAATAATCGCAATTATATTTAATTTCATCTTGTAGTTTCTGTATGGCATTCTTTTCTTTTTCAGGAGGAGTATCTAATTAAATAACGTCGCCAAGCTTTGTTTTTTGTGGTAGGTCTACAGCGGTTTGCGTATGGTGCGTATCCCTAAGGGCATGCGCTATTCTTCTAGGGGGCCGTTCTTTTTTTATTTTTTTGTGACTTTATATACGTTGCCCTCTTTGTCATAAGTAGTCCATTCGCCTACGGGTTCGCCTTTTTCAAATGCTCCGGATCGTTTTATAGTTCCATCCAGACGATACCACTCCCAATATCCTTCTGGTTGGTCATTTATGATTTTACCTTTTGACCAAATGGTCGCTCCGTTGGCATGATACTTAATCGTATACCCATCGACTATCTCACTTTTCTTTGGGTCGTTTTTATTTGTTTTCATTACTCAGTGGTATTAATGATATCGGTAGGTTTTTATCTTTTCATGGATTTATAGTGGTCATGTAATCCTATTCCCGACAATATCATAGGCTCACACTTTTCAATCCTAGATATTCTTGTCTTCGATTGCTTGGGTTGTGAAAAATAAAGAATATAACCTCTCTGTCTTCCAGGCGTCAGTGCTTCAAAGGCGGTTTTCAAAATCGGGTCTTTTTCCAATTTTGCGTCAAACTCCTCTGGTATGGGTTCGGGATTCTTTTTGAATTGAATTTTTAGTCCAGCTTTTTCAACCTCGATAGATTCAAAGATATAAGCCCTTATGTCATCTTCGATAGTAATAATTTCATTACTGCTTTTAAACTTAAAAAGCCTTACTGCCTGTGAATTTGGGCCAGGTTTCACCAATAGGTTTTTGTCGTCACTCAGCAAGGATCCTTTAAAAAAGCCGATACTACAATATTCTTTTAGGGCACTTACCATAAGAATATTTTTGTTCTGAAAAGTGTAGCAAGGAACGCCCCATTTAGATTCTTCTGTCAGCCCACAGGTAAGGACTATTTTTCTCAACAGCTCCAGTTCTGAAGTCCAAGTATGCACTTTACATTCAGGTGTGCCTCCGAGGGGACATCGGCCGCAACCTTCCTTAAAATAGTTGTCGACAGATTTATTCATTTTTCTTTAAAAACAGTTTCAAACTCTTCAACAATCATTTTATTCATTGTCTCTTTTTTTAATTGCCACCAACGTTTTAGGTATGGTGCGTGTCCCGTAGGACATGCACGATGCCCGTTGTTGTACAGCATTTTTTATTCAATTGGAATATAAAAATCAACTATGAATTTATTTTCAGGATGCTCCCTGTAATCATTGTGATATATTTCAAATGGATTTTCATTACTCTTTTTATATCCGTTTTCATTCATCCAAATAAAGAGACTTGTCCAAGATTTCTCAAATTCGATAGGCTTGATTTCAAAATGTCCGACAATACATCTTCCTCCTCTAATGGTCAGTTTGTTAACCTCTCCCTCCGTTTCAAAAGGTTCATTTGTTGTCAAAAATATGCTCATACGAACTTTATCAGGTGCCGTGACTTTAAAACTGTCGTAAAAGACTCTTCCCATTTTAGCTTCTGAATTGTTTAGTAAGCCTTTTGGTATGGCCCACTTTGTAAGCTTTTCAAAAGCGTTTTCAATTCCGTTTACTCCAACGTGTGTTACTCCCGCAAGATTCAATTCAGGTGTTTCCTTAATTTCAATTTTTGCATTCATTTCTATCCATTTCTTTAGTTTATTAATGATGCAAATGTATTTTTCGGGGTTAGGATATTCTTGTCCGTTCTTGCTTTTAAGTTGACGAATCTTGCTATGTCTATTCGGGTTTTCCTTGATAAATCTTGTTGGACTTATTCCAAAGTACTTTTTAAAAGTTCTTGAATATGAAGAATTATCACTAAATCCATATGTATGGGCTATTTCTGTTGTCGTGATGTTTTTATGCAGTAAATCCAAAGCTGATTTTTCAATTCTTCGCCTTGTCACATATTCATTTAGCGTTTCTTCAGTAACAAATTTGAAAACTCTATGAAAATGAAATGGAGAGAAAAAAGCAATTTTCGAAACGGTGTCCAATGACAAATCCGATTCCAAGTTTTTGTCAATGAATTCAAAAACCCGGTTAATTCGATTTTTGTAATCGGTCTCTATTTCTTTATCCAATATTTTCATTTGTGATCAAATGCGGAACAACCTAGATATATGATCATTGATGCTTATCCATTAGCTCCCTAAGATACTATAAAACCCTTAAACCCTTACGGGATGGGCTTAGTGGATGCCAAGGGGGAATAAAAAAAGGGCTTGGTCCCACAGCCTTGGTGCACCCCAAAATGGCAGTGGTTCCCTACGGTTTGGCCGGGTGGGCCATCACAAACGAGCGGGCCGAACCCTCTGGAATTACAACAACAATAAAAGCACGATTCAGAGGTCGGCAGTAGCGAGCCAAATCAAAGGATTTCGAATGGGTACGTTTCTTTTAACCTCGAAGATGTCATAAAAATGGGACTCCTTTTTCCAAAGGTCAAAGTAATCGGGCTTGTGCAATGCTATGGCCCCGAACAGCATGGACGGATGTGCCACGGGCCATTGCTCCCAATACATCACATCGGGGGCTAGGGGCCATTTGTTTTTATGTTCAATGAAGGGTGCCATAAACTCCAATCCGAGTGCAATGGATTTATTAGTGTCGGTGGTGTACGCCCAAAGGTCGTGCGAGGTATCGGAAAGTATCCAACAATTCATAACCATCGCATCAAGGTTGAAGAGCGAATAGCCATAGGGTTTGGTGCGCTCCAGTTCAAGAGGAAAGCTTCCGTCATCGGCCATTTGATTCGGCAAAAGGTTGTTTTTATAGTTCTCCCTACACAACGAAAGAATACGGTCGTTCTTTGTAAAAACGGCGTATAGTCCCACTTGCATGTTCCAGCATGTGCCATGGTTATTGGGGTGAACCATCTCGTCTTTACCATACGGGTGGGTGGTGAGCCACGTTAGAAATTCGGAAAACCATTTTCTATAGCCCGCCATGCTTTCGCCATCGATCAAGCCATAGTGCTCCAAAACGATCAACGATTGCACCACCTCCATAAAGTGTATTCCGTCTATGATGCCTATGCCCCTACCGGAATGCCTTCCCTTTATGGCCTGGGCATACAGCAAATGAGGGTTCATTCGGGTACGTTCATCCAGAAACCAAGCATTACAGTGGTTCAATACCGCCTCTGCATAGAGGGGGTCTTTCGATATTAGATAGGCGGAAGTAAGAGTGCCCACGATCTCGCTAAAGCGAAGTAAGGCTTCCCGATGTGCCGTAAAATTATTCGGATTGGTCAACCCATCCCGACGCACATAAGGACCCTCGAGATCAGTGGAATCCGGCCACCAATAATCCCCCTCCGAGTAAAAATCATGAAGGCCTCCGGAACTACGCGCACAAGAGTAGGAGGTAACGGTCTTGGGCACTTCGTCCACCCATGTGTGGGCCATCGACAGCACGGAATCCTGTAAAATCGCATAGACTTGGGTTTTAGGATCATTTTCCGTGCTAGAGCAGGCCAAAATCATGCAGCCCACTATTAGTAGAATCGTACCTCGTATCGTTTTCATGGGATGTCGTTGAAATTTCATTTTCAGCACTGGGCGATGACGGTGCCATGACCCAAGGCCCGCTATCCTTCTTTTAGCATAAATCCTTATACTTGAACACCGAAGAGATAGCCCACCAAGGCCGAAAGCCCCATGGCGATGGTACCCCAAACCGTAATTCTAAGGATGGCTTTCTTAATACTTGACCCTCCGGTTTTTGCCGCCGTGGCACCTAAAATCATTAGAAAAATGATCGTTGACGCATACAGCCAATATTCCATTTGGGGTATGGGGGCAAAAAGAATCACCGCTAGGGGCAAAACGCCACCCACCAAAAAGGAAGCACCGGACGCCAATGCGGCCTGAATGGGATTGGCCTTGGTTATTTCATTGATACCCAGTTCATCCCGTATGTGGGTGCCCAAAGCATCTGCTTCGGTCAGTTCTTGGGCCACCAGCATTGCCGTTTCACTTTTCAACCCTCGTTGCTCATAGATTTGCGCCAAGATGTGCAACTCTTCTTCCGGCATTTCCAGCAGTTCCTTTTTTTCTCGCTCGATATCCGCTTTCTCCGTATCGGTTTGTGAACTTACCGACACATACTCTCCGGCGGCCATCGATAAGGCACCTGCCACGAGTCCGGCCACTGTAGCCAACACAACCGGTTCCCGTGTGGCACTGGCCGCGGCCACCCCGATCGCCAGACTCGATACGGAAATAATACCATCATTGGCTCCCAAAACAGCGGCCCGTAGCCAATTGCTTCGGTGAATATAATGGCTATCCATATAATTATCGAGGGTCACTTTTTTCATTTTGTACCAGTCATTTTGAAATCACCATAAAATTACCAAATAGTTTTGAACTAAAATTGGACCGACAAATCGCTATTTATCTAATACATTTTGAGTACCTGGCATTCTTATATTAAATACCTGTCCTATTTCCATTTTCTTATTTGACATTATAGAAACAGCACACAAAATGGGCAAAGCAGTTCTGAGAATGGAAAAGGGAGCGACTATTATTGCTTCCGTAACAGAGATTAACGCATCAAAAGAAAAGGTTTGGGAGGTACTAAGTCCTATTGGTGACATTGAAAAATTCCACCCCCTAGTTAAAAAATCACATGCTATTTCCACTGTAAAAAGTGGAATGGGTGCAAAACGGCATTGTGAGTTGCTGCCAATGGGTCAAATGGTGGAAGAGGTTGTGCAATGGGATGAGGGCAGTTCGTTTATTTTGCAAGTGATCGGAGGAAAAATGCTTCCTCCCTACCGTTTTATGGAAGGAAAGGTCGATTTAATTGAAATTGGAAAAAAAACTAAAGTTACGTTCTCATTTTCATACCAGTTGAAATACGGAATTCTTGGAAGATTGATGAATGCTTTATTGATCAGACCGCAGTTTAAGAAAGCACCTCCCCAATATGTAGCAGGGTTGAAAGAGTATGTAGAGAAACTCGACCGTTAATTTTGCAGTTTGCGTCTGATCAGGGCTTTTTCGGCCGGTATTTTTGATATTCGAAGAGCAGTTTCAAAAAAAGGGACTGCTTTTTCATGATGTTGCAATTGTGTATAGAAAAGACCAATTGAGGTGAAGTAATGTACATTATGTTGTAGTTCGGGTTCATTTTTTAACGCTAGGAGATCGGATAGCGCTTCTTCTCGGTTTATCCCATAAAATTTAGCAATGATTTTGTTGAAGGTAATGATGATACTGGGGTTTAATTTTTCAAGAATTACGTACTGTTGGTAAATGCTTTCCCAATTGGTTGATTCAAAACTATCGGCCAAACAGTGTTCTGCTGCTATTCCTGCTTGTAAGTGGTAGCTACTAACCTCATTACTTTTAGTAGATTGAAGTAATTGGTTCATTCCTTTAGCGATTAGTTCTTTACTCCACAATTTCCTGTTTTGCGCGGCAAGGATAACAATTGCCCCTTTTTCATCCATTCTACTTTCGAAACGGGCAACACAAAAATACATTAAAGCCAATAATGCTTTGGCTTGTTGCGAGTTGGGAAAAGAAGCTATCACCTCCTCTAACAAACGGATGGATTCAAAACATAGATCCATTCTGATTATTTTCTCACTATGGGAAGAGTAGTACCCTTCGTTAAATAATAAGTAAAGGGTATAAAAAACACCTTCCAACCTTTTTTGCAGCGCACCATCCTTGGGAATTTGATAGGCAATCGTACCGTCTCTAAACTTCTGTTTAGCTCTGTAAAGCCTCTTGTTGATGGTAGATTCGTTCGTCAATAAAGCGTTTGCAATTTCACTTACCGTAAACCCACATAAGGTTTTCAATGCCAGTGAAATTTGAGACTCCTTGGGCAACGTAGGGTGGCAACATGTGAAGATCATCCTCAGGGTACTGTCCTTCTCCACAGAACTACCTGTACTGGATAAAGATTTGCCTATTAGGTTCGGAGCTATTTTAGATTGAAAATTTTGGTGTCGCTTTAAGAAATTAATGGTTTTCTTTTTGGCAACATCCATCAACCAACCTTCCGGATTATCAGGAATAGATCGTACACTCCATTTTTCCAAGGCTTCAATTAACGTATCTTGTACGATATCTTCAGCGATCTCTACCTCTTTCAATCCAAAATAGCGCACTAATATAGCCACGATTTTGGCGTGATTATGCCTAAAAAAATGTTCGGTCAATTGATTTGGAGAAGCTTTATTCATGAGCGATCATTGGTCTCACATACATTTCAAAATAATCTAGGAGTGGAGATGAGTTGGAAATTTCAACGGCTTCATCCAGATTGCTCGCTTTTATAATTATAAAACCTGCAATAATTTCTTTAGCTTCCAAAAAAGGACCATCCGTAGCTATTTCATCCTTTTTAGTGAGGTGGGCCCCTCGTCTTTCTAAACGATTATCCGTAACATAATGGTCATGAATCGTTGTCACCCATATTCTATAAGCTTCTAATCGCTTTTGAAGCTCTTCGGGTGAATAGTCCAATTCTTTTTTCCCTTTCAAAAGAATCAAGTATTGTTTCATTACTATACTTTTTTCAAAACTGGTTTAAGAAATTAATACCCATGAATAGGGTCGGTACTTGTTTCATTTAATTAGCGGAATACCGGTATATAAACAAGGAAATTTGCTCATGGCAACAAATGTTTTTCTACCAATATACGGTGTTTTTATAACGGCCGGAGGGAAGACCTGATTTAAACGTTTTGCTTGCTCCCCTTGTAACCCAACAAAGCAAGATATAAATACTTTTGATACATCATAGTTCGTTTTTTAGTACGCCGAGCGCTCTTTTTGTGAGAGGCTCCCATTGCTCTTTACCCGTAAAAGGAACTTCGAACCAACCGTGTAAGGCCCCCCGATTTTTGAACGGATTAAATACTTGTATATCTATACCAAGACTGTCCGGGTCAAACTCTTTTCCCAGCTTGAATACCATTCGTTTCTTTCGGGAGAAAAAGGCAAATACTTTTCCTTGATAGGTGATAGCTTCGGAACGCATCATTTTTCCGGTTCTAATTTCTGGGGATGTTAAGCAGAATCGTTCCCTAATTTCGTTGAAATATTGTTCTTCCATATTGTCTTTTTATAGATGTCAATTGAAAGTTTCAAATTAGGACCGTGGGCATTCTGCCCGTGGCCAACGACCTGCTTCATGCCGTTAGGTGATTGCTATGGAAATATAGTAAAAATCGTCAACTATAAAGTGGCTATCTGTCTTTCCATAAGATCCACTTTATAGTTCTCCGGCCGCAGTGCGCTGCGCGACACCGGCCTAAGATTTTACGGTATTTGGAGTATAAATTATGGGGTCCAATGGGTTTTCGGAGCGTGAGAAAGCCTCCGATTACCAAAGTGCGAGGAAGGCACCGTCGCGCGCTTGCAGCTACGCCCCAACGGAACATCCCTCGTATTTTCAGAAGGTCTGTACCGCACTTGATTCAGTAGGGGCAGGAACCATCCATTACCTGGCGCCCCGATGGTACTTTTGGTTTCTATAGATCGAAGGTTAATTTGATTCCTTCCGTAACCATTCCGGTTCCGATGATGGCAAGAATGAGTCCCATTAATTTGCCGATGACCGAAATCAGGTTAGTGCCCACTTTTTCTACTATTTTTTCACTAAAAGCAAAGGCCAGATACGTTAGAAAAATAAGTAACGCAAAAATGGCAATGACGATTCCGATATGTACAAAATCGGCATGGGTAACACTGTTCATCGCGGTTACAATAGTTCCGGGTCCCGCTAATATAGGAATCGCCAATGGGGAAATAGCCAGGTTATTGGGATTACTTTCTTCGTTGTTCCGATGTATTTTGGACTTTCGGGACATCAGCATTTCAAAACCCACATAAAAGATCAGAATGCCCCCTGTTATTTTGAAGGCCGGAATGGTCAGCCCAAAGAGCTGAAATATATATTTCCCCGCAATAACAAAAACGAGCACGATCAAAAAAGCGGTCAAGGTACCGGTGCGGGCAATTTGCTTTTTGCTTTCTTGCGTTTCGCCCTCTACAAGGCCCAAAAAAATGGGGGTATTGGCAATGGGATTCATAATGGCAAAGAAGCCCATGAATACGGTCAGCGCATACGTAACTAGGTTTTCCATGGGGTTAATCTACAAAATAGTACGGTTATTTCGATGAGGTCCACGTCGTTCGGGCGTATAAAGCCACCTCATAAGACACCACTTACCTTGGCAGCTACACCCCGACCGAAATGTATCCGGATGTTCAGAACGTCGGTGCCGCACTTGGCTCAGCAATGCGATGCAAGGTACATCAAAACAAAAAAAAGGGAGGTAAGCAAAAGGGAAATAGTAACGAAATTTAGAGCACCGGACCAGGACTTTTTATTACGGCCATTGTTGTACGTTCGTTTTTTATAGTTCGTTCTTTTTCAATCCATAGTTTTTACTTAAAAAAAGAAAAGCAAATCCTAAAATCACTCCGATGGTTCCAAATAGCGCATCAGAGGTGTCGGGCGTATTCAAAAATGGAAGTAGAAACTCAATAATCAGGTTTACCGATACGATACCTATTCCTATGATAGTTATGTTTTTTACTGTCAAACCAAACATGATACCTACGTATCCAATAGAGATGTATAGGATAAAGGAAAGTGAAAAATTTGAGATATGACTATAAAAATCAGGCATTACCTCTAGAAATGAACCTATTCTGATAGGTTCAACGTTTCTTCCGAAGAATAATATCAGGCTGACCAACACTAGCAATGGATAACTTAATGCCGTCCAAATTTTTGGAACGTAGGTTAACGATTTAAATAGTTTGTCTACTTCCATCTATCTATTCCTTGACTACGTAGAATTTCTTAAGTGCCGTACTTGGTTTAGCTATGCAGAACAAGGTACATCAAAACAAAAAAAGGGGGAGGGGAGAGCTAAATGAAAATAGCAATAAGATTTGGAGCACTGGACTAGGGCTTTTTATAGGAGGCATTATTGGCACTAGTTATTTGTTATTTTTATTCATATTTTGTAATTCCTCTATCACAACAAAAACAGCTTTTCCTGTATCCCAAAGTATAGTAACTGAATAAATTAATACAGTTGTCAGGATAACATTTCCAATATCTCTCTTGTATAAAAAGTCAATTTTGTTACTATCTAAAAGTAAAAGTGTAACTACACTCGAGCAAATTAGGATTATTTGTTCTAAAAGTGATGCTTTCATTTCCCTAATTGTCGAGGAAAAGTCGAATTTCGGATAATCAACTACAATGTCTTGGATTTTAGAAGCTATTAACCCTAAAGTCGCTGTATTGATAGCTAAAAGTGTCAATAGCAGTCCAATTATGTTTTCTTTGAGATATCTAAATAAAAAATCTGATTCCAAGAATTTTCCAAGGAATGTGATTATTATTCCTAGAACAATGTAAAATGATAAGTTTTTTATAGTATTCAATTATTCAACTATGGTTTTATACAATTTAATTACTTGTTCAGCGGGTCCTTCAATATCAAGTTCTTTAACTTGAAAGATAACCGGATTTTCTTTTGTATTTAATTGTTTTCTTATGTTTTTGACTTTTAGTTTTATACTTCCTGCGCCTTCTGAAGTATAGTCAACCAAACCCTTTACATCTTCATTGTCTTTAGAAATATTCTCCAACGTCCCTTTTTTTGGGGCTTTTATTGTGATGTGACTTTCGTGACTATTAGTGTTGTCTGCAAAGTTCTTAAATACTTTGGGTAAACTGCTTGAAATATTTGCAAGATTTGGCTTAATAAATTCAAAATTGATATAGGTAATTTCATTTTGATGTTTCCCAACATAACTCCAAAACTCTACTTTGTCATAAAGTGCTTCTAATTCAATGTTTAGACCATATTTTTCAAGGTCTTTTCTAAACACTTTTTTCAAAATATTCTTTACTACGTCAGGGTTGCTAAATGCATCTGTATTATCGCTAATAGCAATTTTCTGAACGTCTGATTTATTATTAAAAATGACATAAACATATGGTTCATCATCAATAACTAAGTTTTCAAAATTTTGAGTTATCGTAGTAGTCTTTTTTTGAGCTAACTTAAAAAGATAGTAGTCATCTTCGTAATGCTCAAATTTTAGTGGATGGTTATTATTTTTAGAATCAACGAGATTATCTAAAACCTTTCCAAAAAATTCGTTTTTCCTTAATTTGATTTCATCAATTGTGAATTTTTTGTTTTCAAATAAGTCAATTTGCCTATTGGCTGTTTCAATAGGTAAAAGATGATACCTATAAATGTGAAAATTGATTAGTTTGTCATCCATTTATTTCGGTTTTTCATAATTATTGCCAACGGTTTGGCTATGAACATTAGCGTCCCGAAGAGCGCTATTGCCTATAGGTTTTGTTGTGCTTAGTTTTAATTAACAATTATCACTTTTCATTCTAATAAATATTTTAAATACTGTATCAGTAAATTCTAAATAATCTTTTCCAATACTATTCAGTATTTGTTCATAATTCTCACTCTCTTTATGTCTAAAACTTAAGAGGTATTTAATTACATTCTTAGGATTTTTGATTCCTATATTTGCGCAATGTTTATGTATTTCGCTTCGTTTTATTCTTTGGGGAGTCATACCGGCAAGGGCCTTCAACACAATTTCACGCTCTTTGTCTTCACCAATAATTGAACAATATAAGGTATCCAACTCAGGTTCATATTGCACTAATTTTTCTAATCCTTTGAGAAGATGTTGATTGTTTATAGTTCCTTTAGATTTAAATCCTTTTAATTCAGCAAATTCGTCAAGGGCTTATTGACCACAGAGCTGAACGAAATATGGGAATCCAGCAGACATATCAAAAACAATCTTTCTAACTTTACTATTAAAAGATATCAAATTGTGATTATTTTCTTCAGCTAAATCAAAAATATTATTGACCTCTTCTTCGGTCATAGGTGTTATCTTTATCCTGCCTTGATATAAAAGTCTGTTAACTGATTTATGCCCTTCTATTAATTCGGAATAATCTGATGCAATACCTGATATTAAAAATTTCACTTTTCCTTTTGATAGAGCTTTCATTAAGCTAGCTAGTTTACTTTTATTCTCAACTAAGTCAAACTCGTCAATTACAATTAATAGTTCTTCTTGTTTTTGTAATATTTCATTTTGAATTGTTAAAACCACGTTTGTGAAGGTTTCTATTACTGATTTCTCTTCGATGGCTTTTTCTATGCGTTTATCTGTGGAAGTTGACGAAAGATTTAAAAGTTTTAGGAGGCCAAGACCCACACTATCGGTTGATTGTTGTTCTGTTGAAGTTAATCTTGTTTTTATTATTTTTTTTAAGCCCTCTGGACTAGTTAATATTCGTTGTAAAATTTGCTCAACATTTTGAGTCCCTGAATCACAAGTTATAGAAGCAATCTGATAGTTGAAAAAGTCTTTATTATATTTTTTATGTAAGCCATGCTTATGGATTAAATAGGTATTTCCTTCTGCTATCATTCTAATCATAGCAACGAAAGACGATTTTCCTATACCTCTTTCCCCATAAACAATTACGCTATTTCCTTTTCTGCTTAAAGCTTGTAAGGCTCTTTCAATATCAGATTTTCTTCCGGAGAACCATTTTGGGTCATCAATTTCATGACCGGGGAAGAAAGTATTATTTATATCAATTGTTTTTGTAAACATGTATTATTTTATTACACACACCTTGTTTAGTTCCCTATAAAATATTTTTAGCCCTCAAATTATGTCGTTAAACGATGATTCATTCGACTTTTAGTTGACGGGAGCGGCCCTCTCGATTTACCTATAAAAAGAGGTCCTGAGCCGTTCTACGGCCACAGGTATCAGGTAGTTCTTGAGCAGAAAGTGGGGCAGGCCTAAATATAGGGGGTTTTACGACAGCGTACTTACGGTTTTCTGTAACCGCATAAAATGGGCTAGTACTTTTCTCTTTCTTGGCATTTCTTAACCACACCTTTACCTAAAAAAGGGCTGTCCGCACGGGGCGTACTGTTCGGCGCTTTGTAGAAAACCAATGAATCTTTGGAGCTATTATCAGCCCACTATTGTTGCTATTTGTGGCGTACCGAGCGAAGGGCGGGCATACCTAGTCGGGCTCGTTAATCCGGTCAGCCGGGGCGGCCTTATGGTTAGACCTCATATTTTAAGAGCCTCAAGGCGTTCAACACGACCAATAACGTTGAACCCTCATGCCCTACTACGGCGGGCCCTATGGCAATACTTCCTATGATGGTAAGCGGCACTAAAATAGCCACCATGCCCAAACTTATGGCTAAATTTTGTTGTATGATCTGTTTCGCTTTTCGACTTAAACCGATAACGAACGGTAGATTATCGAGTTTATCGGCCATCAAGGCGATATCGGCCGTTTCGAGGGCCACATCTGAGCCGGCCGCCCCCATGGCAATACCAACCGTACTCTTGGCCATGGCGGGGGCATCGTTGACCCCATCACCGACCATGGCCACATTGCCGAGCTGTTTTTTTAATGCTTCGATGGCATGTACCTTGTCTTCGGGAAGTAGACTGCCCATAGGGTCGGTAATGCCCAGGTCGTCGGCAATGGCATCTGCGACTTTTTGGTGGTCTCCGGTCAACATGACCATTCTTTTGATGCCCATATCTTTTAGCGTGGCCAGAGTAGCCCGCGCCTCTTTACGAGCGACGTCCATGACCGCAATAATACCTAGATAGCGCTTGTCTTGACCCACGATCATGGCGGTTTGCCCCCGTGATTCAAGGGCCGCCATTTTTTCATCGATTTCCTGAGGTACTTTTTCCCCGGTCCATTCTTCAAAAAGCCTGCGGTTTCCGATATGAACCGTAGTACCCTCCACTTCTGCTTGAACCCCTCTCGCCGTCAATGCTTTTAAGTTTATCGCTTTAGGGATAGGTACATCGTTCAATTCTTTGGTGCCACCGTCGACAATGGCTGCCGCCAAGGGATGGTCGCTCAAGCCTTCAACGGCGACCGCCGTTTTCAAGAGATGGGTTTTTTGAACAGCTCCGAACGGAATCACGCTGGTCAACATGGGTCTTCCTTGGGTGAGCGTTCCTGTTTTGTCAAAGGCAATGGCTTTTAGTCCGCCTAAATCCTCCAGAGGGCGCCCGCCTTTGATCAGCACCCCTTGCCGGGCCGCACGGGCAATCCCCGCCAAGACGGCACTGGGGGTTGAAATGGCCAAGGCACAGGGCGATGCGGCTATGAGCACCGACATGGCGCGATAAAAACTTTGCTGAAAGGTTTCGTCAAGAACAAGAAAAGCGAACATTAATAAAATCACCAAGACCAGCACCAACGGCACATAGTACTTTTCAAATTTGTCGGTCAGGTGTTGTGTGGGCGACTTTTGGGTCTCGGCCTCTTTGACCAAGGTAATAAGGCGTGAAAGGGTGCTGTCTTTCGCATGCTTCAGCACTTTGATTTCCAAAACCCCGCTACCATTGATGGTGCCCGCAAAAACCCGATACTCCGGAAGCAGTGCATCAATGGTCTTGTCCTGCCAGTCCGGACATGGCCGTTTGTCTACCGGCATACTCTCCCCGGTGATGGACGCTTGGTCGACAGGGCTTGTACCTTCAATGACCACGCCGTCCGCTGCAATTTTCGAATTGGGTTTGACCACAATAATATCCCCAATTTTGAGCTGTTCGATAGGCACTTCCGTCAAGGTACCCTGGTGCTTGAGCAACGCCACCGGAGGGGCCAACTTCGACAGGGCCGCGATGGATTTCCGTGCGCGGTTCATGGCATAATGCTCCAGGGCATGCCCCAAGCTGAACAAAAACAGCAATAAGGCGGCTTCCCCCCATTTTTCCAATAGGGCGGCTCCTACCGCCGCAAAAAGCATCAGAAAATCTATTTCGAACTTGCCCCTCAATACATCTTTCCCCGCCGTAATAAACGTAAAAAAACCGCCGAACAAAGCGCCTACGATAAAGAGTATGGTAGCCGTACGGTCGGCAATTTGGGGAATAAAGGAAACGATCAGGCCCAACAACCAAAAGATACCACTGATCACGGCAAAATAAAGCTCAGTGTTCTCGCCTAAAAATAAAAGTCGGGAAGACATTTGATGGTCGTCGTCGGTCTTGACATCCTCAGGCGTACCCTTGACTTTTTGAATAGCATACCCCACCTCCTGTATGGATTTAATAATTTCATCTTGAGAGGTTTGATCCACATCCCATTTCAATTGCACAAAACCGGAGGTGGAAACCGATACCTCGCTAATACCTTTTCTTTTGGTCAAGATATGCTCAAGCCTTCGAAGCTTACGGGCATGTTTAATCTCATTGAGTTGAATTCGCAGTGTCTTCATGGATGGAAAGTACGCTGAATAGTTTTATATCGTAGAATCTATGTTGAGGATGGAGAACATTTTTTTGAACGTGCCGTTACCGGAAACCACAAAATAGCGAATTCAGGGGTAGCTGCTATGCAAAGGGTCGGGCTGCCGGCCGCGTTACTTTCGTATCTCATTATCTATGAATAAAGATAGGGAAACTTTTGATGCATACCTCCACCCGATAAATCCCGCAGGGTCAGCAATGAGTCCCTTTTTCATACGACCCTTAATCTAGCTTAACCGTTGTCAAAGTGCGCCATAGCATCGTTTACTTGCTCATGGGAAACTCCTCGACCTCGGATAGCTGGTGTGCCTTCCACAAAAATGCAGCATGGTTTTGGTCAGTACAGGTTTAGCCCCGCTATTCTAAAATCGTTCAAAAGGGCGTCGTCGGGATCTAACTCGGTGATCATCGTTGCAATATCATTAAGCTCGCACGTTTGATAGCGGTTTCTGGAATTTAACTTTTCCGAGATGGTCAGGAGTACCGGATTTTTAGCGGCGTGCACCACGGCCTTTTTTACCTGTACGCTTTCCCAATCGAATTCGGTAAGGCCGTGGATAGGATCGACGTATCCCGTTCCCAAAAAGCTATAGTCTACCTTGATTTTTGAAAGGTTGTGAATGGCATTGCCCCCTGAGGCGATCAAGCTCTCCTTGGCCAAGGTTCCCCCTATCAGCACGACCTCCAACTTAGGCTTTTTACTGAGTTCCATGGCTACGGGCAGGCTGAGCGTAAAACAGGTAAGGCTCATCTTTGAGGGAATCAGACGGGCGAGTTCCAGACAGGTGGTCCCCCCGTGTATGATAATAACGTTACCGTTTTTTAATAGTCGTAGGGCTTTTTCCGCGATCTTGGTCTTTTTGGAAAGCGCGTACACCTGGTCTTGGTCACCGGTAGTATTGGCGAATCCCAGCGAGATGGCGCCACCGTGCACCTTTTGTAGTTTTTTTTCGGCATCCAGATAGATGACGTCCCTGCGTACGGTATCAACGGAAACGTTCAGCACTTCTGAGATATCGGTAAGCAATATGCGGTTGTGCAAGGCGACCTCGTTCAGGATAACCTGATGTCTCTCTTCCTTGAGCATGGGTTGGATGGTTTTGTGAATTGGTCGATTATTAACAAATGTATGATGAAATTGTAAATTTTCTGGCTTGTTCACTGCTGATTTTCGATATTTTGCAAAATTATATAGCATAAAACAGCAAACATTTCTTTTTTTCCTACTTTTACCTCATGCACTTCTTCCTTTTTATGTACGGAATGGTGCTCTTTTATAAACTAACTCATCAATCTATGAAAAAAAGAAGTGTTGAAAAGAACAAGTGGGCTTCGCGATCATTGCTCTTTTGGGCTTTATTATGCGGCAGTCTGGCCTTTGGGCAAACCACGCAATATTCCTTTTCGGGAAACGTAACCGATAGTAACGATGGCGCGCCTATCCCGGGGGTGTCCGTCTATCTTGAAAGCACGACCACGGGCGGTGTCACCGATTTTGACGGTAATTATGTCTTTCAAAGCAGTTTAGCACCGGGGTCGTACACCCTAATTGCCAGCTACCTTGGGTATGCTACCAAACGTATCGAGATTAACGCAGGCACGGCCACCGACATCGTAACCGATATTAGCCTGTCGGAAGACCTCTTGAGTTTAGATGAGGTGGTTGTTACCGGTAATACGGTGGGGGTCAACAAGCGTACCTTGGGGAATGCCATTTCATCGGTGAACGCCGACGATTTGGTCGACAACGGGGCTACGGCGGTAGATCAGGCAATTTCCGGGAAGACCACCGGGGCCTTGGTACAACAGAATTCGGGTGATCCCGCAGGGGGCATCAGCATACGGCTCAGAGGCCCCAGTACCGTACTGGGAAGCTCCGATCCGTTATACATTGTAGACGGTATCATCATCAGTAACTCTAGTAACCAGTTGATCGATTTAGGGGGGAACGCCCAAAACCGTTTGGCCGACCTGAACCCCAACGATGTGGAACGCATCGAGATTATCAAGGGAGCTGCGGCAGCGGCCATCTATGGTTCTCGGGCGAGTAACGGGGTGGTTCAGATTTTTACCAAAAAAGGAAAATCGGGAGAGCCCAAGTTCAGCTTTTCCACGAATATGAGAATCAACGAACTACGTAAGAAAATCGATTATAATACGGTACCCCTAGCTTGGGAAGATCCCTTTGATCGGACAAATTTGGCCACGATACCCGCGACCCGCTACGATCTGCAGGATGTCTTTTTTGGTTCCGGGTTCGGCATCGAAAACTATCTTTCAGTGAACGGGGGTAATGAGAAGACCTCCTACTTTCTTTCTGCATCACATCTCGACAATGAGGGAATCATAGAAAATACCGATTTTCGACGGGTCGGTTTCAAAGCGAACCTCACCCAAAAGGCCTTCGATTGGCTAACCATCAATGCCGGACTGAACTATGTACGCAGTACGAGCAGCGACGTGCCTAATGGCGGTATCAATTCGGCCTACGGGGCCATCACGGGCTTTGTCTTCAGTGAAAACTCGATCAGTCCTTACCCTAATGAATCAGGGGTATATCCGGTAACTTCTTTATTGGTGCCGCGAACGAATCCCCTTGAGGCGGTAAACCGCTTCGATTTTGGGCAAAAGGTAAACCGCATTATTACGAGCGTAGGCTTAGATGCCAAGATTACCGAAAATTTAACGGCCAATTATACCCTAGGCCTCGATTATTTCAACCAGTCGGCCATGGCCTTCATTCCGATTAACAATACGTCGCCGAACGGCAACGGCTTTGCCCGCCGATCGGATATCAACAACTTTCAGTACAACAGTGATCTGAACTTGACCTACAAGGCGGATATCAACGATGCCATCACCTCGACGACCACGTTGGGCGGTTCGTGGCAATACGAAGAATTCGATCGCGTAGGCATCAATGCCGATGGATTGCCCCCCATTGTCGAAACCGCTGAAAGCGGTAGTATTTTGGCACAAGGCGAAAGCCGCTCACAGATCTCATACTGGGGTTCTTTTGTACAGCAGTCCTTTGGTTTTATGAACAAATTGTATATCAATGGGGCGGTTCGTGTCGATGGGGCTTCTACCTTCGGAAAAGACCAGCGAAATCAGGTCTATGCCAAGGCCAGTCTATCGTACGTGCTTTCGGAAGAGGACTTTTGGCAGGATACCTTCGGCGATGTCTTCAGTACCTTCAAGGTACGCGGCTCCTGGGGTCAGGCGGGTAACCTTACGGCCCTCTCGGCCTTTCAACGTTTTACCCTCTACAATCCCTCGGCCATCAACGGATCACCGAGCTTGATACCTAGCACGCAACAGGGCGATCTTGAAATTGCGCCTGAACGTCAGGAAGAGATCGAGTTCGGTTTTGATGCGGGCTTTTTCAACAATCGATTGGCTCTCGAATTTACCTACTACAAGCAAGATGTGAGCGACCTGCTTTTACCTAGGGAACTTTCCCCTTCTACAGGTTTTGCCTCAAGAATCGAAAATGTGGGGAATCTCGAGAATACAGGGTTGGAACTCTTAGTGAAAGGCTCCCCGATACGGTCGGATAATTTCTCGTGGGACATTACGTCCACCTATTCGAAAAACGAAAATGTGGTGACCAGCGTGGCCGGGGGCGGTCAATTTGCCCTTGCTGGAAGCTTTTCGACCAACTATGTCATCGAAGGCGAACCCTTAGGGGTCTTTTACCGGCAGTTCTACGCCCGTGACCCCGACGGAAGCATATCTTTGGATGAAAATGGCTATCCATTTACGGGAACGACCGAAGATGGGTCGACCTCCAAGGTTATCGGTGATCCCAACCCGGAATGGTTCGGTTCGCTGATCAACGAGTTCTCCTATAAAGACTTGTCATTGCGCGTGCAGTTCGATGCCGTACAAGGATATGACGTGTTCAACTGGAACCGGAGGTTGCTCGACAACGTAATTTTTGGGGGTGGCTCCAATGTTGGGGAAGAGCTATTGGGCAATCGCCCAAAAGCGTATGGGGGCGCCCAAGCGGGAATCTTTGAAGAATTTGTAGAAGACGGTTCTTTTGTCAAGTTGCGCGAGCTCGCCCTGAGCTACAACATCAAAGAACCATTTAAGGCGGTCGACAACCTCAAAATAAGTCTGATCGGCAGAAACTTGTTCTCTTGGGACGACTATAGTGGCTGGGATCCTGAAATCAATGCGGCCGGACAGAGCAATGGCGTACGCGGTTTCGATTTCGCCGGGGTTCCGATTCCAAGAACCTACCAATTGGGCCTTAACTTCAACTTCTAAAAATGCAGACCATGAAAAAATATACCCTATATCACATATGTTTCGCCTTAACGCTAGTCCTCGGGCTGACCGCGTGCGAATCCGATTTTGAAAACCCCAATGCGGCGACCGCCGAGGAGACCCTGTCTTCGCGAGAAGGTATTCTGGCAGCAGCAGTAGGGATGCAACAATTGTATGCGACCACGGGGGTGCGCTGGGTCGTGGAGACCCCGGCCATCACCACGAGGGAGGGTGCGATTACCACGACGTTTCAGAACATGATCGAACTGGAAGACGGCGGCACCCAGCTTCCCAATTTCAATTCGAACGTGCAGGGACTCTGGGCGACCATGCTGCGTATCGTAAAAGTGGCGGAAGATATCGAAATGAACGCCTCGACTATCGAGCTGGAAGCGGGCACCCAAAGCGGACTCATTGCCCACGCCAAGCTATTCAAAGCCCTGGCCATCGGTAATTTAGCGCAAAACTATCAGCAAGTAGTCACGGAGACCGACAACGATAACAATGCGTCCTTCGTACCCCAGGCGCAGGCCTTCCAGAACTGTGTCGCCCTGCTGAACGAAGCAAAGGCGGCCATCGCCTCGGCTCCGATTTCGGAGGAGTTTACGAGCGCCGTTACATTGGGCAACATCGATATTCCGAATACGATCGATGCGCTGCTGGCACGTTATAACCTGTTGGCCGGTAACTATGAGGCGGCGATTGCCGCAGCTAATGACGTGGACCTGTCGTCAACCTCTACGTTTGTCTATGATTCACAGAACCTGAACCCGATTTGGAGCCGCGTCTTCTTGAACGATTCGCCGAATTTCAAGCCCCGTGATAATTTTGGCCTTCCAGCGGAATTCGTCTTTGACGATGCCGACGGCCGACTGTCGTTCTATTTGGTGCCTTTGGACGAGACCAACCAAAACGGACTGCCCATCGAAGACTTGGCCGGTTTCTTCAACGTCAATACCGGACCTATTCCGGTGTACCTGCCCGATGAGATGCACCTTATCATAGCGGAGGCCCAGCTACGTAAGGGCAGCCCTGATGTAGGAGCGGCCACCGCAGCTTTGAACGAGGTATTGACCGATAGTGACGATCCCTTCGGAGTCAATGCGGGATTGGCACCCTATTCGGGGCCAAGTACCGTGGATGCCCTTTTGGATGCGGTGTATCAGAACCGTAGGGCCGAACTCTTTTTAACAGGAACCAGTTTAACGGATAGTCGACGTTTCGACCGCCCTGAACCTAGTGGCAACGCCATGCAGTATGAAGAGGAACGGAACCGTAATTTCTATCCTTATCCTGATACCGAACGAAATAGTAATCCGAATACCCCCGAAGATCCGAGTATATAATCAGTGCCTTGATTTGTAACCAGGAGACCCACAGGTTGTGGGCCTCCTTACTCGGCTTCGAGGTTTTCGGCCATACCCTGCACCATGATGGATAGCAAAATCAAAAAATCTTGGAACACCAATGCCGAGGAGTGGATCCGCGTCATCGAAGGGGAACAGATCGGTTCGAGACGATTTACGAACCAAGCGATTTTAAGGGTGATAGGGCAACTGCCGGCCAAGCGTCTTTTAGATGTGGGGTGTGGCGAAGGTTGGTTAACACGCAGTTTGACCGCTTTGGGCAAGACCGCAGTTGGTATCGATGCCACCGAAACCTTATTGGCCCATGCGCGCAACCAGGGTTCTGAGCAATATTATCAAGTCACCTATGAAGCGTTAATGGAAGGGCAGCGCCTGAACGAGGCTCCTTTTGATGCGGCCGTATTCAATTATTCGATTTACCAGAAAGAGGGGCTTCCCCTCTTACTCCAACAGGTGCGGAACCATTTGACCGAAAACGGACAACTAATCATACAAACCGTGCATCCCTTTTTTTTGGTACAGCAGAATCTCGGTTATACCAGCCAGATGATCGAAGACGCTTGGAAAGGTCTTCCTGGTAATTTTAGCGAAGGGCACGCTTGGTATGCCCGTACCCTTGAAGATTGGGTAGCCGTCATTATCGAGGCCGGTATGCACCTTCGAGACCTAGTGGAAGTCAAGGATCACGAAGAACGCCCCGTTTCCCTAATTTTGAGGGCCTCCTAAGCACCTTGTACGATTTATCGGGCCAAAGCTTGTACGGCTCCGGACTCCAGATCGATGATAAAATGATCGGAAGGGACGCCGCTACACATTTTTAGAAAGATGGTAGCCCATAACCCTAAAGTCTCGTCGTTTCCTTTCTCAAGCTGTTCACAAACCACCTTGTAGGCCTGTAACCGATCTTTTCCGATATCGGATAGGGCCAGCTCATCGGCATTTTTGAGCTTATAGAAATCATGGATCATATCGAGGCCGGTCCACGATTCGAAGGCGGTTCGATCCATTTCTTTGGCGGTCAGGAACTCCTCCAGGGCGACAGGGTTATGGGTGGTGCGCAGACCCGTTTGTAACAGTGCTATCCCTGTACTTTCCAGCATTCGGGCTTTGAAGGCTTCCGGCCAGTCATCGCGCAAAAACCGTAAACGTACCAGTTCGCGCAAATGCCACAAGGTAAACTGCTTGTAGGTATCGGCCGCTAAGACCTCTTTGTTCCAAAGGTCATTCTTGGCGTTTTTACTCAAATAGGCATGCTCCTGTTCATATAGGGGGAACAAATCCTTAAAGCCGGGGACGGTGTCGAGTACCACGGTTTCGACCTCAAAGGTATTGGCCCCACGTAGGGTCAGCACTTTAAAAGCGGGAATGTAGGCGGCCAGGGAAGGTATTTGAACGTTGACGAGCCCCTTCTCCTTCCCAAAATTCCGGATACCGGTATCGTTGCTGTGCATATGCCCTCCAAAATGTACTTTGATGCCCGCATCGGCAAAGGCTTGGGCGACGGCCTCGCTTGGCACCCGGTGCAGTTGCATCTTTCCCTCGCCGAACAGCCGTTTCATTTCTGGGGAGGCGTCATCGTTGAAATCGATGACTGGAAAATGGCTGAACACGATCAAGGTTTTCCCAAGGGCTTTGGCCCGTTGGGCGACCGATTTCATCCATGGTAGCAAATGCGATTTATGGGTAAGCACTTCCGAATAGCCCGTGCTGGCCCCAGAATACTTGGCCGGGTCTTCGGTAGCTCCGTCCGCCCCATCTTTGGGAACATAGACATTGCCGTCGATGGCAAGAAACCATAGATTGTCGCTGGGTTCTACCAGGTAGCTCACATCGGGAATGGTATCGAACGTCGGGGGGATCGCATATTTTCTGTGTTCGAGGTGCGACTGTTCAAGGGCCTTTTCATACTCGTAATCGGAATAGCCGTAGTCCGAGAAAGGCGTTTCCCAATAGGTGTCGGTCGGTTTTGGGAAAAAACCAAAGTCCTGTAAATGCTGTAAGATCTCGTCATAGCCCAATTTGGCGATGTCTTCTGTGACGACTACGGGCAGCGCATCTTCGCCTTTTGGTTCGTACATGCCTGCCTTGCTAAAAATAGGCTGTGATTTTCCGCCTTCGCCAAGAAAATCGGACTTCCCCGCATGTTGAAAGAACGGGCGGGCCGGGTCGTGGTTGCCGGTGGTAGTAATAAACCTGATACCGTACTTTTCCGAGTAATCGGTCAAGATGCGCTGCAGCCCTTTGACATTGACCCTTTGCCCATCATCGCTAAAATCGCCGGGCATGACGACATAACGGATGCCTCGGTCCACAATACGGTCTAGTGCCGCCAGAAATGCAAAGTAATTTTCGTTGAACAAGCGCGTCGATTCCAGCTGCGATCGCATGGTACGGGCCAGGGTGTAGCGCTCTGTACTAGGGTTGCGCACGCCCTTATAGTCGGTGTCCTCAAATTGACCGTATACGTCGGTGAGGTGTACGTCGGACAAAAAAGCGATCTGTATCGGGTCTTCCGTAGTTTCCTGTGGTTTGGGCTTTTCGGTACAGGCCAGTAGACAGCAAAGGGCGGCGATAAAAAACGCGGATCGATACATGAAATAAGGTATAGGCATTTTAAATTTTGATGTATATCCGTTTTTTGTGGAGCCACCAGCCCAGGGCCCAACATACGAGCATAAAAACAAAGGCGGTCATAAAGGAACCCAAACTTCCCGGAAAAATAGTCTGAAATATGACCTCGCTGATCCACTCGAACGCATTTTGGTCGGCTGTTACCGGAATATGCGAGAGGGTAATCAGAAGCAGCTCGGAAAAGAGGTAGATAAAGAGCGGATTTTTTCCGAAGATATCGAAAAAGCGGACCCCGAACCTCCATTTTTTGATTTCGATAAAATAGACCAGTACGGCCAGTACCGATAGGTCGATACCTATAGTGTAGAGGGTAAACGAACTGGTCCATAGTTTTTTACCGATCGGAAAGATCAAGTCCCACCAGAGGGCGAGCACGGTCACCAGTCCTCCTGCAATCAATAACTTGGCGATACTCTCGAAAGACACCCTCTTTTTTTGAAGAAAGCTTCCTGCAAAATATCCACCGATAACGTTCACCGTCGATGGAAGGGTACTCAACAGGCCTTCGGGGTCGAAAGGCATTCGATCGCCCTTGTATACGTGGCCTTCCCCAAGCACGGCGAAATCGAGTAAGGTGCCGGCATTGGTAGCCATATCGAGCTCGCCGCCCGGCACCCCAAAAAGATAAAGAATCGCCCAATACCCGAGTAAAATAAGCCCTGAAACAATCAAGGTGGCTTTCTCAGAAAGAAAATACAAGAGTACCGAAGCGATAAAATAACAGAGGGCGATACGCTGCAATACCCCCATGACCCGGGTTTCCGAAAATGGCCTCAACTCGAGTCCGTCGGCACCTTGCTCAAAAAACGGATACCAATACATTAAAAAACCGAAGAGGAAGATCAGAACGGTACGTCGCACCACTTTTTTCCAAAAGGCCTGTGAGGGCGCATCCTTGAATTTACGCAAGGAAAAACTCATGGCGTTGCCCATGGCAAATAGAAAGGAAGGAAATATCAGGTCGGCCAAAGTAAAACCGAACCAATCGGCATGGCTTAAATAGGGATAGATCTTTGCGCCCGTGCCGGGCGTATTTACCAAGATCATCAGGCAAATGGTGAGGCCTCGAAACACGTCGAGGGCTAAAAATCGTTGGGTCTTTTCGATCAGCATGGTCATAAGTTTTTAAGTGGTGGTTTGTGTACGTTTCGTAGGGTCATGGATTGTTGTTCGAACGGTCGGTCATTTCAAGTTGTAAGGTACCGCCATTCGAAATGGCACTATGGGAAATGGAATAACCGTCCATCGCTTTGCCGTTCCATTGGATGTCTTTCACGAATACGCCGCCCTCCTTGTTTTGGATGCTCTCAATGATGAACGTTCCCCCGGAATAGTATTCTGGGTTCAAGGCAATGGTCACCCGATCGAAAATAGGACTCCCGATAAGGTATTCGGGGTCGGCCCCGGTACCTCCGTTCATTTGAAAAAGACCTATTTTGAGGAGCACGGCCAGGCTTCCCATCAGGCCTTGATCCTCATCCCCGTTATAGCCTGTTTCAGGGGAGAGCCCTGAAAACACAGTCTCTACTACCTTTCGTGACCAGTATTGGGTACGGTCGGGGCGGCCCAGTTTGTGAAAGACAAAGGCGGTTTGCATCGAGGGTTGGTTGCCATAATTGATGGGGATCCTGCGGTATTCGGGATGCAGTTCCGCATCGTGTGAATCACCTGAGGTAAAGCCCAGTTTTTCGGCCGATTCAAACTGTACTTCCAATTTCTCTACCGCTTTTTCAGGTCCGCCCATAAGTGCGGCCAATCCCATAAGGTCATGGGGTACGAACCACGTCGATTGTGCGGCGTTCGATTCCACGAATCCTGACTCATACGCATAGGGGTCAAAATCGTCGCTCCATGCCCCGGATTCGTTTTTGGGAGCCATCCAGCCCACATTTTTGTCGAAGACGTGGGTATAGTTTTTTGAACGGGCCTTAAAATAGTCGTAGTCTTCGGTGTGGCCCAATTTTTTGGCGAGCTGGGCCAAGGTCCAATCTTGGTAGGCATATTCCAGGGTCTGGCCACTGCCATCTTGATGGATGCCGTATTTTCCGTCGGGTAGGGGAAAGGGTACATACCCCTTTTCGATATAATACGTGAGCCCTCCACCGATGGTCGTGTTATGTTCATAGCCGGCCTTGCCCATAATTCCGCCGGGCATATGATTCTTTTTAAGGGCCTCGTAAACGGTTTCCAGACTATCTTTCAGCAAGCCTTTTTGAATAGCGCTGACCACAAAGGGGGTCGAGGAGGCCCCGGTCATTACATAGGTATAATTGCCCCCGGAAGGGCCGCGGGGCACTAAGCCGCCGTCATGATAATATTGTAGCATGGACTTCGAAAATTCCGCCATGATTTCAGGATAGGCGAGTCCCCACAGGGTATTGATCGTCCACTGTGCGCCCCAAAACGAATCGGAATTGTAATGGTTGAACCGCGGACGGCCTTCGGGGTCAAGCGGTAGCTGCCCTATCTGGAACGTTTCTCCGGTATTATCGGGATAGGCTCCGTTTACATCGTTGATCATTCTTCGCCCCTGTAGCGCATGCCAAAGATCGGTATAAAACCTGCGCTGTGCGGTTTCGGTACCGCCCTCTACTTGTATACGGCTCAAAAGGCCGTTCCATTCCGTTTTGGAATCTGCCACCACTTGGTCGAAATCCCAATGCGGTAGTTCCTGTTTCAGGTTTTCGGTGGCATTGTCGATAGAGGTATACGAGAGCCCTACTTTGAGCAACACCTCCTGCTCGTTGGTATCGAAAGTGGCCCTATAGTTTTGGGTGTCGGGATCTTGTGTGATTCCTGTAATCGGCACGTTGCTCTGTATTTTAAAATAGGCGGTCAACGGTTTGGGCCGTCGCCGTGTCGGTTGCATAACAAAGGATCCTGATAGGGCCTGTGCCCCATCTTGGGAAAGTACGCCATCGCTATTTTCACAAGGACCTAAGACGGTATTCAAATTGAAAAGTACCGCTTTTTCGATGTCCACTTCGGGATAGCGGTATTTATGGAATCCAACCCGAGGCGTACTTGTTAGGCTGACGGCAATTCCGTAGCGGTCTAGCTCTACATAGTGATAACCTGGGGTAACGTTCTCTTTATCGTGATCAAAAGGGGAATCGAAATCGGTATAAACGGACTTTTCGTTGGTCTCATCGATGGTGACGGGCATCATCGATAGCCCTGAAAGCTGCCAGGCGTGTATATGGCTGAACCCGCGTATGGTATCGGTATTGTAACGGTAGCCACTGCCCCAGGCGCCGTTGGTCTCTGTATCTGGGCTTAGATTGACCATGCCGAACGGGCGATTGGCCGAGCTAAAGAAAAACCATCGGGAATTTTTGCTGTCCAGCAAGGGGTAGACCATGTCGACGTACGATACGGCCGCTTCGGGTTCGACGGTTTCCTGTTTCCCTTTTTGGCAGGCAGTTAGAAATAGAAGGACCAAGCCCATGCACAGGGCCGGTAGGTTTTTGGTGATTGGCTTCATAGGTTCAAATATAAAACAATGTAGGCCTAAGTGTTTCTACGACGGCCTTGAATTTTGGGTGGCTTGCAAAAAATGGATTCCTGCTTTCGCGGGAATGACAGGGGTGATGTGATTTCCAGAGTAGTGTCATCCCGCACCTGATGCGGGATCCATACGTTGTTTTTGGGTCGTAGTTGTTGTTGTGGATTCTTGCTTTCGCAGGAATGACAAGGGGTGATGTGATTTCCAGAGTAGTGTCATCCCGCACTTGATGCGGGATCCAGTCTTTGTTCTTGGGTCGTGGGGTATTTGTTGTGGATTCCTGCTTTCGCAGGAATGACAAGGGGGCGTTTTTTTCTAGGGTGTCATCCCGCACTTGATACGGGATCCAGTTGTTGTTCTTGGGTCGTGGGGGTATTTGTTTTGGATTCCTGCTTTCGCAGGAATGACAGTAGAGGTTTCTTTTTCTCCAGGATTGTCATCCCGCACTTGATGCGGGATCCATACGTTGTTTTTAGGTCGTAGTTGAGTTGTGGATTCCTGCTTTCGCAGGAATGACAGGGGTGATGTGATTTCCAGAGTAGTGTCATCCCGTACTTGATGCGGGATCCATACGTTGTTTTTAGGTCGCGGTTGTGTTGTGGATTCCTGCTTTCGCAGGAATGACAAGGGGGTGTTTTTTTCTAGGGTGTCATCCCGCACTTGATGCGGGATTCATTCGTTTTTTTGGGTCGATGTTGTGTTGTGGATTCCTGCTTTCGTAGGAATGACAGTAGAGGTTTCTTTTTTTCTAGGATTGTCATCCCGCACCTGATGCGGGATCCATACATTGTTTTTGGGTTCTGGTGGTTATTGTGGATTCCCGTTTGCACGGGAATGACATTGGTAGGGCATTGTCATCCCGTACGTGATACGGGATCCACCTTTTCCATGTTTGCCGAAAAATCGATATCTTCCTGTTACAAACGAAAACACACAAAGCACCAAAACAAAGACCCATGGCAGATACTCCCCTTCCCGGCATCAAACAGTTTGATCTCACTGGCAAAAACGCAATCATCACCGGAGGCTCCAAAGGCTTGGGCTACGCCATGGCGGCCGGTTTGGCCTCTGCCGGGGCCAATATCGTTATCGTCAATCGTAACCTCGATGAAGGCCAATCCGCCGCCAGACGCCTAGAAAAGGAGTACTCTGTTAAGGCAAAGGCCTTTGGGGTCAATGTGACGGACGCCAGTCAGGTCGAGACCGTATTTACAAAAATTATCGATGATTTTGAACACATCGATATTCTGATCAATAGTGCGGGTATCAACATCCGGGGTGCCATCGACGAACTGACCTATGCCCAATTTCAAGAGGTGATGAAAGTGAACGTCGACGGACTCTGGTTGTGCTCAAAGGCGGTGGTGCCGCACATGAAAAAAAGGAAGAGGGGGCGCATTATCAATATGGCGAGTACCTTGGGTTTGGTCGGGCTGTCGAACCGTACCCCCTATACTTCGAGCAAGGGTGCGGTCGTGCAGATGACGCGTGCATTGGGGCTTGAACTGGCTCCATTCAATATTACCGTCAATGCCATTTGTCCAGGTCCGTTTTTGACCGAAATGAACATACCTATCGCGGAAGACGAACAGACCAAAAAGTTTATCGTAGGGGCAACGGCCTTGGGGCGCTGGGGCCAATTAGAAGAGATTCAGGGCGCCGCCATTTTTCTCGCCAGCGATGCCTCAAGCTATATGGTGGGTTCGACCCTAACTGTCGATGGGGGATGGACGGCCAAGTAAACTTCAGGGTGTGGTCTAGAATTGTATAAATCCATATCTTTATATGCCCCACTTCTTCACCTTTAAAATCTGCCTTGACCCCTTTTAGGGATATTGCTTGGTACTGTGATGGCTAAGGGAGCAATTAAAGGCCACTCCACTATGCATCGATCTGAACGCTGAATGGCCTAAAACCAAAACCAACCCATATGAACCCTTTTAAACAATGTGTTTTCCCATTAGTCTTGTGCTGTATTGCCCTGTTAGGGTGCAAAGACCGAGACCAAGTACCACCACGGACACCAACCCCTGATTCGGAACTCACTACTTTGATCACCAAGGAAGTAGACAGTCTATATGCAGTGTATGAACGCTTTGATTACGATTGGATCGAGTTTTATGCGAACGACTATACCGCCATTTATCCCGATTCACCCATAATGCCTAAGACCAAAGATGCCCTGCGAACACAGTGGGAGCAGATTTATGAAAAATACGAGGTACAACTTCTTGATCGTGGAAGGCCGACCGTTATCCCCTCCGAAGATATGGCCATGTCGTACAATACCTTTCACGAGATATTCATCAACAAAGAAACCCGGGACACGATCAATAATACAGGCACCTATATTATTACCTGGAAAAGACAGCCTGACGATTCGTGGAAAATCGTGTTTGAGACCTTACAAAACCATGAATAAGGTACCCAAAGTAGCGGGGATGAGGCCTTCGAAGGAAAAAAAATAAATCCGCTTCCTGAATTTAATAGACCTCCATGCTATATATAGCCGTTTATAACATCGTTTCGTCTATGCGACCCCTTGCCTTGGCCACCGATGGACAGCATATTGTTTATTTGTTGTTGGGTGCGGGGCTGGGAGCTTTCGTTTCGTGGATCGTGACCTATGAATCCGAACGGTCGAAAAAACGACGGATGGACACCTTTACCTCCATAGCCGATGGCAGCGTCGAGGTCGATATAGCAACTTGTTGGAAAAAGATTACAAACCCTAAAAACATGGCCTATTATACCATCGGCCATTATGGGGCCTTTCAGGATGCCCCCGAAGATATCGGACCGGGCACCCGGTTCGAGCGCAAGGGGTACCAGGGTAGTAGGCAGACGGTGTTCATCTCGGTCTGGGAGCCTCCCCATCGCTTTGCTTGGGGGAACGACAGGTATGATTGGAACGATTATATCGAATTGAAAAAAAGTGGTGCTGCCACGCAATTGTTTTTAAGGCGTAAATATTACCCCTCGACCCCGCCCTGGCATGCCTATCTTTTTAGAAAGTTTTTTCCACAACATGGGGATATCCGTAATGATAGCGATTTGCAGTACCTAACCGACGACCGGCTTAAAAAGATTATCAATGTCTGTACCGCTGCCGATCGGGTCTGAAGCAAGTGACGCTAGAGGAAAGGAAGGTATCAAATTCAAAAATTTAGTAACTTCTCCTTCCATCAATAACCCTTGAAAATAGAGACCATGAACAGCCAACTACAGACCATGATCGACAATATGCCCGAGAAAACGGGCAAATCCTTGGCGGAATGGAAAGCTTTGCTCAAGACCAAAACCTAAAAATGCTATTACTCATACCCTTAGCTTGACCCTTTTTGCTAACTTAGGAATCAATCAAAGACATCGAGCACTGGCCTACGAGTTTTAACCGAGGCGTTACAGGCCATATTGCCCATCCAATTTCGATTATGAAAGGAAACTTTTCAATAATTTTTTACCTTATTATTGCGACAAATCTATATTCGCAAATCAATACCGGAATTGAATTCTCCTCAGTGTCTTTTGAAGAAGCCATTAAAACCTCTAAAGAACTCAATAGGCCAATATTCATAGACTTTTCAACATCTTGGTGCGGACCATGTAGACAAATGGACAACTTAGTTTTCTCGGATTCAATAATCGGAGACTTCTACAACAAAAATTTTATATGTCTCAAATTTGATGCTGAAAAAGGAGAAGGCATAACGCTGGCAAACAAGTTTGAAATCAATGCCTACCCCACATTATTGTTTTTATCCCCGCAATTAGAAACCGAACTCAAACATATCGGATACAGAGGGCCAAAGGAATTTTTAGAATTAGGATATACCGTTGTAAATGAGAAAACAGCAGATATAACCCATCTAAATTCTTTAATCGACGATGAAGATATTATGGAATTCAGTTCCTTCCTTAGTGCTTACCCCAGCCAACTTGAAAAGGACTTAGCTCTTTTGGACTATTTTCGGAATATTCCTCAAAACAAATGGTATGCACCGCAATTCTTTTACTTGATCGAGGACCACGCCCATTCGATTTTCTCTCCTTTAAGCAAATTGGTTGTAGAAAATAGGATCAGATATTCAGAAATGTATGGCAAGGAAAGAATCGATAAATTTATCAGTCGACTAATGGCGTTTGCATTTGAGGCACCGAAGGATTTATATGGGGCACCTTATAAGAACCTTTCCGATAATGAAATAAATAAATTGTTATTTAGTGAATTGTCGAAAATCGACCCTGTTTTAGCAAGTAAGAACAGTCTTGATCATGAAATAATTTTATTATGTAATAGTATTAGAGAAAATTATAACAATACCGAAATCTGGGATGCTCTATTTGAGAAAGTAGATTACTATAATACGCATTATGCACATTTTGATGAAGAATGGCATAACTTCCCAAATAATTGGTACTATAGAGCGCTAAAAATTATCCCAAAGAAGTTAGAGATAAAGAATTATAATGAAGCAAGTCTGAAACGTGCTAAATCAGTATTAGGTGAAAGCGATTATAACAAATTTGAAAAAGGCCTCTGTATTGGAACGGTGCAGACATTTGTATCAGGTCAGAACCAGAGCGAAAACAGTAAGAAAGAATTAACCATTGCTTTGAGAATACTATCAAAATCACAACCTGTTTCCAAAATCTGGGCTAATAATTTTCTATCCAGAATTAAAGTGTCGGACAATGATATTAACAAATATAAAGAGGAGATAATAAAAAACGCTCTATAAGCATATGTACAGTTCATTGGGGCTGAATTCCTAATCGGAATCCCTTGCAATTCAACTAATTTTAGGTTACTGCAGAAAAGTCCGCTGGACATTTTCCGCAACGAAACCATAGCCGAGACCGATAATTGAAAAACCCATGACTACAATTAAACATAGCCCTATGAAAACCACGCCTCATTGTAAAAGCTCCTTCGCATTCGTACTACTGGCCTTCCTTTTTTTGGCTACTACCTTTGAAGGAATTGCGCAAGAAAAAATAACGGAGGTAAGCGACTTTACCATAATCGTTGAAAAAACGGATAACGGCATACAACTGAAAAGTAATGCTGGAAGTGCTTGGGTCGACTTAGCGTTTACCTTAAAGAACCACCAACCTAAAGCCATTGACGAATATGGAATGACCGATTTGGATAACCTATCGAAAAACAAAGATACCCATCTTGCCGACTACTTGTTTACGATTACCAAAACGGAAACCGGTATTGAATTGAAAGGCATTAAAGGTACAGCATGGACAGAGTTAAAATTTTCTCTTGCCGATCACCAAAAGCAAGCGATCAATCGATTGGGAATGACAATTCTGAACTGAAAAAATCGCAGACGCGAAAAAGAGCTGCCTTAAAAAAAGTGATTTTAGTTTGATTTCGATGCATAGTACTTATAATTAAACGAGCCTGAATGCCCCAAAAAACATGTATATTTCATAAAAAGTTAAATAAAACGACCGACCAAGCCAGATTGAAAAGAATGAAATCAATATTTCCGCTTATTACAGCCATACTAAGCTTTAACCTTGGTATATCCAACTCCTACCCAATTATCGATTGCTCCAGAGTTTAGTGATGATTTTATTACGGACTGTGAAATGCACACGGAGTAGAACCTGTCTTTGTTGACGGCCATTGTGCGTCATGTATGCCGAAATTTCGTAAATTGGGATTATGAGAAATATATATTTGGCGATTTTAGTAGTTTTCAGTTTCTTGGCCATTGGGTTTTCCCAAGAAGCAAAAAAATCAAAGGCCGAGCTTCGTTCTGTTTTTGAACCCACCGATAGTGAATCGATCTATACGGAATTGCTTTGCAAAAGATGGGAATTCAAATATGCATTCGTGGGGCAGACTAAAATGCCGAAATTACCGGGAAACAAATATTTTGATATTTGGTTCAGGCCAAACGGCAGCTACGAACTGATAGGCAAGGAGAACAGAATAGAAAGAGGTGAGTGGAATTATAATCAGGATAAAAGACTGTTCCAGCTGACTTCAAAACAAGACGACTTTAAGGCGATAATAAAGTCCATCGGAGAGGATGAACTTACAATAACCATGTTAACCGATAACAACGAGGCCATGAAGCCGAACAGGCAAATTCATTTCAGGGCTTTCAAATATTAACCATACTTAAATATGGCGTACAACATTACCTTACGACCCTTGCTTACCCTCAGCTTATACCTTTAATCAACTTTGTTCGGACCGACTTGATAGTGCCTGGCTATTTACAGCAGGGTTTAAATCCAAGAGGTACTTAGCCACTTGCCGATAAATCACGGCTATACTTCAATTGGATCAGTGACCAAGCGGTAAAACATCCCAATCGCAATATTGGTTTGCCCGAACCGTAGCAATACGACTGAAAAATATTGAAATGAATAGCATCAAAAAAATCACTGCTGTTATTTGGTTTACTTGTACAGCCTTGAATTTATTCGGACAATCTGAAAGTATCAAATTCAATGAAGTTTATAAGTTGATAGAAACAAAGAATTTCTTCAAAGCCAAGGAAGTCTATTACGCCCACAAAAATACGTTCCCCATTGAGTATCAAAATTTCACCGAGGCTATTTTATATAACGCTTTCAACCAAATAGATAGCTCAAAAAAGAAAATAGCTGATTTACGCCACCATAAAATGACTATTCCCGATTCGTTAAGGTTGGCAATTGAAAAAACACAAAAAGATAATGCGCTCAAATGTTATGATTACAAAGAGGCAAAGCAAAATGTGGAAATCATGGCCAATGCCACGAATGTGGTTTCCCACGATTTTAAGAGCGGTATAGTGAAGGTCGGGGTGCGAACTGTCGGTGGCGACTTGGTCGATGCTACGGTCAATTTTTTTGAAAAGACCACGGGTACCAATGTAGCGGCCGGCAGAACCTATACGTCGGCAAATAGTAATCCACGTTCGTTTACACTCAACCCGGGCACCTATGGCGTAAAAATCGTGACCTTAGGCCCCCACAAGGGGCATATCGAGACCATTACCCTTACGCTAAAGCAGGGAGAGACCTTGGAAAAAATCATTATCCTACCCTAAAAGATGCGATTACAATGGCCCATAAGATGTTGAAACCCTATAGCTGGCTGTGCTACCTCTTGGTACCGATACTCTGTTTTTTTATCGGGCTAAGCCTAGCGGGCTTTGTGGGTGCGGGAAAGGGACAAGGGTTGGCGGCCGGAGCCATCGTATTGGGCTATGGAGTGATCGGTGCCGCTATTGGCATAGTAATCGCCCTGCTCTTGACCAGCAACTTGTCGCGAAAGACCTTGATCCGCCTGAACGGTATCGTGGCCTTAAGCATCGCCTTCTTTTATGGCTATTACCACATCCGGTATAAGGCACGGGAAAGAGAGCGGGCGCAGGAAGAGCAACTGGGCGAACCGAAGCGCAGCCCTACCGGCCCGACCACGGATACGCCCTGATGAAATTGTGGTATAGTTGACCCTTTCTCCAATAACTCCAAGTTTCCCGAAAATTGAACATCTTTGTCCTATGAAAAAAGACATAGCACCCATAGATGGTGAACTAAAGGAGCCATTGAGCGGCAGAAGACACTTTCTTAAAACTACGCTCACGGCCAGTATGGCCTTTGCCCTTCCTGCTGGGGTCGCGGCCGCGTTCCGAAATACTAAAAGGCCGATCAAAATCGGCCTGATTGCTGATCTGCACCATGATATCATACACGATGGGTTACAGCGTATGAACGTCTTTCTCGAGGCCGTAGATACCCAGCGTCCCGACGCCATTTTACAACTGGGCGATTTTGCCTATCCCGGGCCGGTCAACAAAGCAGTAATCGATCGGTTCAACAACGCCCATGATACCGCCTTGCATGTTATCGGCAATCACGATACCGATGCGGGCTACACCACCGACCAATGCCTGTCGTATTGGGGTATGCCAGCGCGTTACTATACTACTGTGGTGGGGGGCATCCATTGTATCGTACTCGACGGTAATGATACGGGATCGCCAGACTATACAGGAGGTTACCCTTCCTATATCGGCCCCGAGCAGCTTTCATGGTTGGAAAATCAATTAAAAACGATCGAGGGACCTATCGTGGTGGTCTCTCACCAGCCTTTGGCCGGCATTTCGGCCATCGACAATGCCGAAGAAGTACAAAACTTATTGGCCACGGCAGCCGATAAAGTACTCTTTGCCCTCAACGGGCATACCCATATCGACCTCTTGCTCAAAGTACAGGGTATTCCCTACCTACATCTCAATTCGGCCTCTTACCTTTGGGTGGGTGACCAATACAAGCATGAGAGCTACACAAAAAAAATCCACGGGGCACACCCGTGGATTTCAAATACTTGTCCGTATAAAGAAGCTTTGTTCGCTTTTTTGACTATCGATCCCAATACCCTTTCGGTTACCCTTGAAGGGCGAAAGAGCGAATGGGTGGGCCTACCTCCCGATCGTCTTGGGGTGACCACCTATACCGAACTGACGTTGGGCGAGGAAGTGGCCCCTAGAATCCGAGACCGGCACATCTTAAGGCCGAAGCGCTAACGCCCTCTGTTTAGTACATGCGATAAGACGGTGTGCTAGTCGCCAAACTTTCTTTAGCGGCCTTTCTGTTGTGCTTCCTGACCTTAAGCTGATTTTCCTTCTGTGCGGTCATGGAAGTCACCAAGTTTGTACCGCGTCTTTTTACGTTTCTGGCGTGGGTACCTTTTTTATATTTTTCCATATCATTAAATTTTTAACCTATAATTAACAATAACTTAAAATAAGTTCTTATTATTGCGAATATCGCAAAATATATTTTCGATGCAAAAATAGTAAATATTCATTTTTCGAGAAGGATTTTTAATGAAATTTTAAGGGCTATCCTAAGGAAAAATTGATCGTCAAATTTTGCCGTATCGATGGAGGTTGTACCGGTCTGATTTCGTGCCTATTCCCCGTTCGGGAGAAAAGATTTCCAAAGCAGTCAACCGATAGTGCTAATGAGTAAAGAATATAGGATGTGAATTCTTAGTTTTGCGTCTTAATCCATCCATTTATATGAACATCATAGGCAATTTGATCAAAGGGGTCATTGAAATTACCGATAAAGTGACCGGTGAATCCAATCCCGTCGAAGAACAACGGGAGGTATTGAAGTCCCTTTTGGAAAAGGCAGCCGATACCGAATTCGGCAAGCAATACGATTTTAAAGGCTTATTGAAGGAAGAGGACATCGAAAAAGCCTTCGCGGCTAAAGTACCTTATTTCGATTATAACAAGATACATTCCGAATGGTGGCACCGCTTGCAAGAGGGTGATGAAGATATTACATGGCCGGGCAATCCCGATTATTTTGCCTTGAGCTCGGGTACGACGGGCAAGAGCAGCAAACGTATTCCCGTAACCGATGCGATGGTCGAGGCCATTCGCCAGGCGGGAATCAAACAAGTATTGGCGCTGAGTAATTTCGACTTACCCCCTGATTTTTTTGAAAAGGGTATTCTCATGTTGGGGAGCTCGACCGATCTTGCCGAAAACAATGGGCACCTCGAAGGGGAGATCAGTGGCATTAGTGCGAGCAACATTCCCTCTTGGTTCAGGGGCTACTACAAGCCTGGGGAGGAAATCGCAAAAATGGACGATTGGGACGAGCGGGTCGCCAAAATTGTCAAGGAGGCCCCCAATTGGGATATCGGGGCACTGAGCGGCATTCCCTCTTGGATAGAACTCATGCTCAAGGAGGTCATCAAGGCCCATGACTTAGACCACATACACGACATTTGGCCCAACCTGCAGGTGTATACTTCGGGGGGCGTGGCCTTTGGGCCCTACGAGAAAAGCTTCAACGCCCTTATGGGCAAGCCCATTACGATCATCGACACCTATCTGGCCTCAGAAGGTTTTATCGCTTTTCAGAGCCGACCCGATACCGAGGCGATGCAACTCGTGACCGATAACGGAATCTATTTCGAGTTTGTGCCTTTTGATCCAGATGATATCAACGAAGATGGGTCCCTTTCCCAAGATGCGAAGGCCCTTACCCTCGCTGAGGTGGAAGAAGAGCAAGACTACGTACTGGTCATCAGTACCGTGGCAGGGGCCTGGCGCTATATGATCGGTGATACTATCAAGTTCACCGACCTGAAAAAGGCCGAGATAGAGATTACGGGCCGTACCAAGTTTTTTTTGAATACGGTGGGATCACAGCTTTCCGTCAATAAGATGGACGATGCCATAAAGCATTTGGAAGAAACTTTCGATATAAAAATTTCAGAATATACCCTCTGCGCCAAAAAATATGAGGATGGGTTTTATCATTCTTGGTACTTGGGCACCGACGCCCATTTGGAAGAGGAAAAGGTCGTTTCGGAACTCGATACTTTTTTGAAAGAGGCCAACAAAAACTATAAGGTGGCCCGTTCAAAGGCTCTCGAAGGTGTCAAGGTGAATATCGTGGATGCCGATGTGTTCTACGAATGGAACGACGCGAATAAAAAGAAGGGTGGCCAGGTCAAAATGGAACGTGTGATGAAAGAGGACAAGTTCGCCGATTGGGAAGATTTTGTAGCAAAACAGAAAGGCTAGAACCCTGGTCAATCACGGGCCTCTTCAAGGGAGGCATCCCGCGCTTCTACCATGTCCATAATCTCTTCTGGCGAAACGTATAGGCGTTTGATGCGCTCGACATACGCTTTCGATATGCCGGCTTTGGTGAGGATAAATTCTTTGGTAGCCAAAATATAATCTTCTAGACCATGGGCTACGGCGAAAGTATCTGCCCGACGCTCGGCCGCCCTAAGAAATTTTTTGGAGAATATATAGCCAAATCCGAAACCGATCAAATTCAGTCCACTTCGATGCTTGAAGTCCATGATATGCCCTAGTTCATGGCCCAGCCAACCGACCATAATCTCCGAAGGCATGTCTTTAGTGCGATATACACTATCGGCAATCTTGATGCGTTCACTGATCAGTATTTTATAGCCCCGTTTTTTTTTGTTCTTAAAAAGGTCTCCGAAGACGGGCTGGGCCTGCATGGTCGATTTCTTTATTTTTTCTTTGAACTTAAATTCTATCGGGGTCTTCGCTAATTCGGGATAATGCGATAGGGCTATTCGGGCCTCTTTTTCAATGACCTCGGGTATTTGGTACTGGGCGTTCGCAGGCATTAAAGTAGCAACGGTTAGAATAATAATAAGGTGATATAGGCCAAAGCCTACATATTTGATCTTGTGATAGACCATAATAACATCATCTGGAGTGCGTGAGGCACTTGTATTAAAATGGCGTCCCTATATTGAAGGGGTCTGGTGCATCATGCACGGATACAATATAGGGCAAATATAGGCCAATCGCCAACAGGATCGTAATACGAACACAATTGTGACCAATTGAGTCAATATGAAGACCGAATGTATACTAATTTTATGCAAATGAAGACAATGGACTCCATAGCGAAAGAAAAGAATCAAATTACCTTGTTCTTTAGTTCCGAAAACTCTTTGGGCAAGCAAGTACAGGCTTATGTAGAATCGGCCGATAAAAAAGTATTGGGGGTAGATATTTCCAAGACGAAAGTTACGGGTACACAATGGTCTGAAATCGCCGAAGGTCTTGGAGTCGATATTTCCGATCTGATAGACAAGGAACACCCAGATTTTAAGAACGAATACGGCGATAGCGATATCAATCTCGACTGGAACGATTGGCTGAAGGTATTGGAAAAAAGTCCCCATGTTCTAAAATATCCGGTTGCCATTGATGGTGACGACTATATTCCACTGAAAACCGCAGCCTCTTTTAAGGAGCACTTTACGGCCGATAGCGCTGGTATAGAAAAGCCTTATAACACTTGAAACTTAGCAGGTATACGAAGCGCGCTGTCGTAGGGGGGGCTATCTCAATGGTCATCATGCTTACAGGAACCTTATTGCTCGGTGAGTTGAGCGGTTACGAAGCGAAATCCCTGATTAAAAACTCCATTTCCGGTATCAATACACTCTGCAATACGATCGCCTTGGCATCGGCTACCATTCTTGCCCTTTTACTGACCGTCTTGGGCATTAGCTCTTCGGCAAAATCACACCTAAAAAAAGACCACTATAAGCAGATTCTTGAGATTGCACGATTGGATTCCATTATATTTGTGAGTGCGGTGATCAGTTTTCTTCTATTTAACCTTCCAGTTACTGAATCAGAGAACCTCCCCAGCGATTGGTTTAGCACTGTTTACTATATTTCTCTGGCAATTTCAAGTATCTTAAGTGCCGCATTGATAGTGGTGGTACTGATGCTGTACAATACCGTGGTCAACATCATCAAAATTGTCGGCCTGGGTTTGGAAGATCATCCATTGGCGGCTTCCGATGACGAGAATGTAGCCTAGTTCCCCATTTCATTGACAGACCAACAATCGAACAATAGTTATGAAAAGAGTGCTCCTTTATATATTTATTCCCTTAACGTGCATCATAGCGCTCTATTATGTCGTTCAATGGCAGGCAAAGGCAAGTTTGGAAGATGTCTTGCAACGGAAACTGCCGCCCCACATTACTTTTTGGTATCAAGACCTTACCGTAGACGTTTTGTCTGGCAGTATCCATTTTTCCGAACCTTTTTTAGAAATTTCAAATAAAAAGACCGGCCGTAACGGGCTAAGCCTCAGGGCCACTTCGATCAGTATTGAAGACATTCACTATTGGACATTGCTCAACACTAAGAAAATACGGGTAGGTACCTTTGCTATCGATCGTCCTGATATTACCTATCGGGAATACGATTCCGTCGCACAAAAGGAAAAGGATACGATAGGCCTATCGCGGTACGTCGAAGTGGACGATTTCAACCTTGTCGATGGGCAGCTTAGCGTTTTGACCACCTCGAACGACACCGTGTTGAAAGGAGAAAGGCTGAATGCCGAAATCAAAGGGTTTTTGACCAAGCCCGAACTGATCAACGAAAGGATACCCTTCACGCAAGAGTCTTTTGAGGTGGACATGGAGAATATCGAAGCACCTTCCGGTGCTTACGAAAACTTGGGTGTTTCGAAAGTGCACTTCGACGATCAAGCGTTGGCGGTAGAAGGTATCTCTTTCAAGACCAAGTATACCCGACAAGAACTGAGCCGTACCCTAGAGAGGGAAAGGGATCATTTTAATCTTGAAATTCCCGAGGCCACCCTCTCCGGATTACAATTTGAATTTCGAAACGATAGCCTTTTTATAGGGGCGAAAAGGGGCCAATTGACAGGAGTGGACCTAACCGTGTATCGCGATAAGGGTCTTCCTGACGATTTGAGGGAGAAAAAGCTCTATGGTAAAATGTTGAAGAATCTACCGTATCAGGTCGACATTGAGGAAATCGATATTTCAGATGCCCGAGTGGTGTACGAAGAAGAGGTGGCAAGCCACTCGGAACCTGGGTTGCTGAGCTTTGAAGAAATCAATGGTACTATCAAAAATATATCTAATTTGGTCGACGAAAAGGGAGATTTGGAAGTTTCGCTCCACAGTCAGCTTATGGGGCAGGGTGAATTACAGCTTGATTGGTCTTTTTCGGTACGGGACGCCGATCAGCGGTTTTTGGCATCAGGAAGCCTAGGGTATTTGAATACTGCCAGCCTGAACAAGTTTCTGGAGCCCAATTTGCGTGTCGGTGTCGAAGGACAGATTCAGCAACTATACTTTACAATTAGTGGTGATCAGTATATCTCGAACGGAGATGTCAAAATGCGGTATGAAGACTTTAGGTTCAAGGTGTTGGATAAAGACCGATCGAAGATTAAAAAAGTATTGACCTTCATAGGCAATTTGTTCGTGTCAGATGGGTCGAAGGCCGACGCACAGGGCTACCGGTACGGGGATATTGAAGATGTGAAGCGTGATACTACCAAATCGTTTTTTAATTATCTGTGGATCAGCCTCCAAGACGGGGTGGTCAGTGTACTTTCGGGTAATGGCAAAAAAGAGTAAGAATAGGGCATAAAAAAAGGGCAAAACTAATCTTGCCCCTTTTTTATCTTATTCAATAGCAATTAGTTATCGTCGACCGCATCTTCGACTTCGTCGCCTACTTCCTCTGCACCTTCTTCAATACCGTCACCGACTTCTTCGACACCGTCTTCTATTTTTTCCCCAGTCGATTTTTCTTCCCTGCAGCTCATGGCTACTCCCATGGCAAATACTGCAAAAGCAAATATGTAAAGTGATTTTCTCATAATTGTATGTTGATTAGTAAATATTTAAAGTTTTAAAATCAAAGTATCTTTTTTCCTCGTAACAGTGAGATGACAAAGAGTATCAAGAATATAAAAAAGAGTACTTTGGCGATTCCGGCAGCACCTGCCGCTATACCTCCAAATCCGAAGACGGCGGCTATAATTGCCAATACGATGAAAATAATTGTCCATTTTAACATAATATGATTATTTAAAGGGTTGTATGTGTAGTAGAGGGCCTATCCCTCTCATAGTCACAAAGATGGCGCTATTTGGGGAGATGGAGTTGTGCAATCCACCGAATGGTTAACTCTATTAGATGGCAACATGCAACCTGATTTGGTAGACAGGCTTAGGGATAGGGAAGGGCAAATTAAAAAAAGAGAAAAAATGCGGGAATTATAGTATCTTGTGAATTCTTTCAGCCGAACTACGCAATGGAAACTAAAAAGAAAGCCGACGAATTAAAGGATTGGACCGTGATTGAGGTGGCTCAAGACATTGCGGAGCGCCTGAACGTCGACTATGAACAGGAGAATAACGAGATATGGTTGAACATACCTGAAGAAGTTGGCGAAGGTACAGTACGCGCCTTAGCGTTCTCTCATGGAGTCGGCATATTGAACTTGGAAGTGAAACTAAAAAAGGAAGTACGATTTGAGTTTAATCAATCTTGGGTACAGCCACTCAAGATTATCTTTAACCGAAAGTCCCCATTCGTCCATCAATTTTCAGAGGAGGAAGAAATTCATGAAATCGAGCATTTGGAAAGTGCCATCATCTCGTGTACTAGCAGAAACGGTAACGTCATCACTTTACCTGCCAATGAACCCATTTGCTTGTTCAACCTAGAATTGAACCGAAAGCTTTTCGAAGAAAAAATCGAGAATTTTCTTCCTGAAATGAACGAGGAATTGGAATCTCTTTTCAGGGATGTGAATGGGGTTAACCTCTTCTTTTACAAGGGAAACTACAGTCTTGATATCGCCCGATGTATCGAAGATATAGGTGATTATGGGGATACGGGTCTTACGAAAAGTGTCTTCGTCGAGGGAAAATGTTATGAGATATTGGCACACTACCTAAAACAATATCTCGATGATCTTGACAGCCCGGGTAAACGGCAAATTCTTCGTAAAGCCACGGTAGAAAAAGTAAAAAAAGCCGCTAAGATTATTAACGACGATTTGAACGAAGTCGATAATATTAAGACTTTAGCCAACAAGGTCGGGCTAAATCAGAATTCACTTCAAAACGGTTTTCAAAAACTTTACGGTGCCTCCGTCAACAATTATATTCGTAATGCCCGCATGGAAATGGGTAAAACCTTGATCGAACAAACAGATTTGAACATTTCCGAGATAACGTATAAAATTGGCATCAGTTCGAGAAGTTACTTTTCAAAACTTTTTAAAGAGCGATTTGCCATGAGCCCGACGCAATATCGTAAAAAGGCGGAACAAAAAAATGATAAGTCCGAAAACTCCGACTAATTTGGCCTTTTTAATTCTCCCATTCAAGTAAACCGATCAAAATTGTCAACTAACGTTTCATAATTGTTATCGTATCTTATAGGATTCGGATTTCTTTGTGTATTACCCCAGATTTTTCTTAGAGGAAATGTACCATGTTCGAAATTGTTATTACGAGTAATAAAGATGAAAAGCTCCTTTCACAAATCCATACCTGTCTAGGAGGAACCCTTAGCGATACTGGTGGAGGCTCTGTACTTCGCTTTGATAATGACGTGGGCAAGGGTGTTGTACGAAATATCAGTTTCGATGGCGGGATATCCCTTCTTGATTGCGATGTGACATTGTCAAAAGAGGTAACCCTTTTATTCAAGGCATCCGACGTAAGTCCGATCAAGTTTTTGTTTATTTCAGAAGGTACGCTCAACTATAGTGTAGGGAATGCCGAGGAACCCATTGTGTTTGAGCGGTTTCAGAACATTATAGTTTCCGAAGAGCGTTTGGCGAAAAAAGGATATGCCTATGCGGCTTCCAACAGATTAAAATTGAATTGTATACGGATATCCCGGAAAGCGTATCTGAAGAAAAAAAATAATAACGTCAATACGCTCGATTCTAAATTGCGACGGGTATTCACCGACACGAAGGGTGCAAAAGCCTATTTACTTCAAGGAGGCTATAATCTGAAAATTGCCGATGAAATAAAGAAACTGAACGAAGTACCGCACAAAGGCATGTTCAGCACATTATCCATTGAAGGAAGAGTCTATCTGATATTGGCACTCCAGCTTCAAGAACATGATACCTTCTTGACCGAAGGTGCGCTGCCACACTCCTTGTCGAGACAAGATATTAAAAAGATTCATGAGCTGACCGATTTTATCTTGACCAATATTTCAAGACCCATAACGGTTGAAGTACTCGCAAATGCATCGGGTCTCAGTGCGAAAAAACTGCAACTGGGGTTTAAAATGTCGTATTCAAAAACGGTGAACGGGTATGTCAGGGAATTAAAACTGAAATTGGCCCGCGATTATCTCAAAAATACGGACCTCTCAATTTCCGAAATCGTTTATGCCGTTGGTATCAAGAGCCGAAGTTACTTCTCAAAAATATTCTTTGAAGCTTACGGACTCTTGCCCACCGATTATAGAAAGCAGTTGAAATTGGGCAAGCATACAAATACTGAAAATCAAGAGCCCTAGTAATCGTAAGGCTCCAACATGCTATCGTAGGTGATATCATGGTTAAATAGTTCTTTGGCTATGGAATAAGATTGAAAATGATCGCCTTCAGGTTGTTGCAGAAGTTGTTGACATGAATATAGCGACGTATTGTGATCAAGCCAACTTTTTGTGTCGGTACGATCGATGATGAGCGGGGCCGTATGAACCATATTCTGTGTTTTTTCGATGAAGGTGTTGGCTTTGCCAAGGAGTAGGGAGCAGGTATAGAAACCATCTTCGAGAATGGTATAAATGCCAGCAAGATAGAAAGGATCGCCATTTTTGCGGCTGATAAAATGTGGAAAGCTTTCTCCATTCTTGATATAAGAGGTAAAAAAACCGGTTACGGGAATAAGGCACCTACTGCTTCTAAGGGCGGCCGCATACCACAGATTGGAATTCATAGCCTTTATGTGAAAATGTAAGGTGTTCGAAAGATTTTGAAAGACGACCCAATCTTCTACGTAGTTTTTGGGTAGCATGCCCCAAATGGACCATACTAATTTGTCGTTTTCTTCCATGGAAATAATCGGAATCGAAACTTCGTTCAATCCATTGATCAGTACTTGGGGGCTATAAAGATTAGGATATTTGAATGAAGCTCCCGTCCATTTTTCTATAATCTCCTTCTGCGCTGTATTCGATAGCCTGAAATACATCCTTCTCATTTTAGTAGGTGTAAGTAAAGACAAATAGACCACTTTATTTGTTGCATATCGAATAAATAATGACACGAAAATTAATGACCAACGATGCGCGAAAGACCGATATGTCAAAGACTCTAATTTTCGTTTCTAAGCGGTTCTTTTCAAAAGGAAGCCTCTTTAATCAAAGTATATTTTTTCTCAATTATAATCCCTAGGTATGGATAGATTTTTCGTTCTCCTGTGAATAGTAATTTTAAGGTAGAGTGAAGGTCTCGTTCTTCGATTGCCGCCATTCTCCATTTAGATCAAATCATCTTGTATGAGATAGTTGCCAATGATGGACGTATTGTTAACGAATAGTCCTGACCAAAAAGACAAGGAAATTAGCATGAATCTCGCAGTGGGGAAGTTCGCGCAATTAGTTATTTTCAAAAGCACTTACAATTTTCTTCGATACATACTTTTTCAGGTCTTCGAAGAACATGCGTAGAAATCCTATGGTCACAACCACTACAGCCAATACAATAAAAAGTCCCACCACAAAAATTAGAGTAGTTTTCATATAAATATTTTGAATCAAAAGTATAAGCTTTGCTGATTTGCCGTTAATTGATTACCATAAAAAATTGATTCTTTTCAAAAGAATTAATTCGATTATCGAATGGATCAATATGGGTAGTCAAGAAGGGTTTTTTTAGCATGATAAATTCATGGAAATGATTAAAGAAGGAACGAGAGTGCGATGGTCATGGGGTAATGGGGTAGCCGAAGGAGAGGTGGTAAAAACCTACACCGACACCGTAACCAAGACTATTAAAGGTACCGAAGTTACCCGTAAGGGCGAGCAAGGTGATAAGGCCTTGTATATCCGGCAAGACGACGGCGATCATGTACTCAAGGCCGAAAGTGAAGTGCAGCGCTGCACAGACTAAGTTTTTCAACAGGTCATTCGCCTGATCCGCCGTTATTGTTTTTTTTGCCGTTGGATATATTCTTGCCTTCCTGCGGTAGGGTAAAGCGCTCAGGAAAATCCAATGTCCGGATGGGAAACGGAATATTGATGTTGTTTTCATCAAAGGCCTTTTTGATGAAGATCATAGCATCTGTTTTCGCCTTGGCTACCTCTAGAGCCGAGGTTGACTCGATCCAGAATCGGGTTTCAAAATTTATGGAACTATCCCCGAATTCTTGGTAGAGAAAAATAATCTCGTCACGGTTGTCTATAGAACCAAAATTCTCTAGAATGGTATTTTGCACGAGATTCCGTACAAATTCAAGGTCGGAGGAATATTCCACACCACAATTTAAGATGACCCGTGATTGCGCCGTCGTAGAAAAATTCTTTATCGGGTTTTCTACGACCAGTTTGTTCGGAAGGTAAACCAAGTTATTATCTGGTTGTTTTAAGGTTACAGACCTTAGGTCAAGGTCGACCACCTCTCCTTCAAAACCGTTGGTCTCTATCCAATCACCGAACTTTATATGCTTTATATATGACAGTACAATTCCAGAATAGGTATTTGCCAAGGCACCTTGTAGTGCCAGCCCCACCGCTAGACCAACGACCCCTGCACCGGCAAGAATGGTGTTCAGTGCTCGGCTGAGGTTGAGGATGCCCAAAACCAAAAATATACCTAAAAGCACCACTGCTATGGAGACCATTTTCGATAATAGGCTTTTCATGGAGGCCTGAAGTTTGGTTTTATCCAAAAGCCGGGAGACCCCATTGCTAATATACCTTGAACTGATGAGGGCAATAATGAAGACGAAAATTGCAATGAGTATGTTAGGTAGATTCAAGATAAGGGCATCGAACCAAGATTCCAGCTTAGCAATCATTTCCGACCAGGCATTCTCAAATTGTTCTTTCATAGTTAAAGGGTTATGTTCTTTAAGGGTTGGTATGTTTTAATTCTTTGAAGTACCGCTTTTTCACTAGGCGAATGGAAACCATCTGCATTGAAGGCGTCAACTTTTTTAAAAAGGTCGAAAAGACGCTCATTTTCATAGTCTTCGACCAAAAGTGGATGCACGTAGTATTTTCTACAGACATTCCTCGTATTTCCAAGTTCATGGGCCACCTTGTCGAAGGCTTTTAGTGTATTTTTGTGTAGTTCTTTTTCATCATGGGTTTTTGGCATATCAAGCAGGGTTTCAAAGAAGATAATAGTACCTGACCACGTTCTAAAATCTTTTGCGGTAAAGGGCTCTCCGGCGATTTCATGAATATAGTCGTTGACCATGCCGCTATCTATTGAGGTTTTTTGCCCGTCTTCATCATAAAACTGAAAAAGTTCCCAGCCCGGTATTTCCTCACATTGGCTGACCAATCTTCTTAGCTTTTTGTTCCGGAGGGTAACGCGATGCTTTTTTCCTTTTTTACCGGTAAATTCGAACCTGAGTTTGGTCTTGAAAATCTTGAGGTGTCTATTTCTTAGCGTGGAAAGTCCGTACGTTTTGTTTCTTTTTGCGTATTGTGCATTGCCTACGCGAATATGGGTCTCTTCCATAAGCTTTATGATTAAGGCAGTGACCTTATCTTTGGGCCAGCCCGGTAAGGAGATGTCTTGTTCGACCCGTTTTCGGATTTTGGGTAGTAATTCACCGAAGGATAACATTTTATAGAATTTGGTCCGGTTTCTAACTTTCAGCCAGATGGGATGATATCTATATTGCATCCTCTTTTTCATATCATAGCCAATGGCCTGCAAGTGTGCATTCGAAAGAGGGGCTATCCTCACATCGGCCCAGGCGGGCGGAATCGCTAACCCTTTGATTCGCTCTAGATCCGATTTTTTCTTTAAAGGTTCGTCATCTAGTAAATATTGAAACGTATCGTTTTTTTTAATCCTTAGAATATTGAGTTCGTCCCGTGGTACATAGATAAGATCGAGATGACCCGCAATCAATGTTGGTTCGCTTAGTATTTGCTGTAAGCGGTTGACTTTTTTATAGGTTCTGACTGACAACGAGTAATGTATTATTAGAGGATCGACGCAAATTTGGTAAAAAAAAAGTGCTAAAATGGCCGCAATAACTGAGGCAGGTTGAAACTATGTTGGATTCAACCATTTTTCATACCTGATGTAGCACTCGAATAAAGCTAAAAAAGTGGCCCTTGGAAAGATTGCTGTATCGGTATTTTCCTTGACTAAAACGATATGTTTATTGTTTCCTGGCCTACCCTTCGGACATTTATCAAATAGACTACTATTTCCTGTGTTTGAGGTATTAAATAATTCAGGTTCGGCATACTTTTGAAAAGGCTGCTCCACAAGATGAAAAAAGTATGACGTAAGCCTATGAGCGACAGATGCCATTCACTTAACGAGATGAACATGCTTCGAGTGGCACATGTAAATTAATACGAAGCTATGAAGAAATTGAAAACCGAACCTATTTTACTTTGCATACCCGATATCAGCGGGTTCACCAAATTCATGAGCGATACCGATTTTGAATTAAGTTCAAAAGTTATCCCTACGCTGCTGAATAAAATTATTTACTCTAACGAAATTGGTTTGAAAGTATCCGAAATCGAAGGCGATGCCGTACTCTTCTACAAATCGGGTAAAATGCCACCGCTGCCGAAATTGGTTAGCCAATGCGCTTATTTTTATACTGAGTTTTATAAGCAGTTAGAACAGTTAAAGGACGATAATAAAGAGATCAAGAAAGCATTGAAAATTCCGGAAGTCCTAGGACTTAAGATTATTTTGCATTACGGAGAAGAGGTCGCAATGACCAAAGTGGGTAACTATATCAAACTTCTTGGTGAAGATGTTATTATCGCCCATAGGCTGTTGAAGAATAAAATTAGATTGACCGAGTATCTTCTTTTATCGGAAGGACTTACCAATTATTACGGTGTCGATGACCTGCAGGAGAAGTTCAATTGGGGCAAGCTGAAAGAGAACTTTACCGAATACGATCATGTGGGCAAGATTAAGTACCACTATATTAATTTAGAGCCACTGACTAAAAAGCAAGACGAACGATAAACTTTCCGGGTCAAGATCCAAGAGAATTAAGGTAAGAGGGAATCGAATAGGGTGCTAATTTTGTATTTTGATTGTATAACCTTTTCAAATTACAGCATATGAGTTATTTAGATGTCGATTCGAATAAGATCAAACCCATCATAGACGAGCTTAATATTCTATTGGCCGACTATAACATTTATTATCAGAATCTCCGAGGTTTTCATTGGAATGTCATGGGTAAGAATTTTTTTGACCTACATAACAAATTCGAGGAACTGTATACTGACGCCCGTATAAAAATCGATGAGATTGCAGAGCGCATACTTACATTGAGGCATAGCCCAGAAAGTAAGTTTTCTGATTATTTTAATCTAGCCAATGTAAAAGAGGCCGGTTCGTTGATTCCTGATGTGGAAATGGTTACCCTTGTGCTTAAAGATCATGAATATATTTTAAAACTAATGGGAAGAGTAGTGAAAATGGCCGAGGAGGCAGGTGATGAAGGCACCATTGATTTAATGGGAGGCTACATCGGCGATTTGGAAAAGGTGAGTTGGATGCTGGACGCCTGGGGTAAAGATTCAAGGAATTAATAAAAGTAATCTTAGGCCCTGTAGCTTTGTTACAGGGTTTTTTGGTTTGGTCGAGATTCATATTACGACCGTGTTTTTAAATTGGCACGATGAATGAACCTATATACTTTAGGGGAGTTAGCGGTTGTTTTATGCTTCTCCTTTATTAAGAAAACTTATCTGAAAATCTTTTTAATGAGATATAAAATTCCATATTTCTTCACAAACGACAAGACCGTACTCAACCAGCTGTTAGGGCTTAAGTCTTGTTTGACCTCATGTTTTAGACCTTTAAATTCTTCCATGGCAATTTTACGCTCGAGATTAAGTCGTTTAAGGTCGTATTCTATTTGTTCAAAATTTTCGTACGCCATGATCAATCGAAGAATTTAATTGACAACTTACGTACTACGTAATTGTCGATACGTTTTCTTAAAAAGTAGATGATAACAGTTGCGACCAAAAGAATACCGCCTACCACTATGCAAGCCAGTATGAGGCTTCCGAAAACATCGGAAAGATATAGGGTCCCCCCAACTAAAAAGAAAAGAAGACCCAAAAAGGCTAAACTACACATGATTGCCATTTTGAATAGCATACCGGTAGTTAACGCCAACTGCTGAAAAACTTTCAGCTTGTAATATTCTTGGGTCTTCTTATAAAGTTGTTCACCTACGTCAACAGCTTTGTTCGAAGTCTCGTTTAAGGATTCGAATACGCTCATTTAAGACGTTTTCTGCAATTTCTTGTTTTTAGCTTTAAGCTCGGCCAATTTGCCTTCTAGGGTAGAGATGACATCCTCGGTCTTATAACTGACATCTGACACCAAAGATTCCGCCCTAGCTTCTAAAGATTCTTTTTGGGTAGCGACACTACTTGCGACTCTATCTCGAAGATCCACGGCAGATTCCGCCAATTGGTCTCTGGTCGCCGCCGCTTGGTCGGCAATTTTTCTTCTTGTTACTTCACCTTTGTCAGGGGCATACAAAATTCCTAAGGCTGCACCTATGGCAGAGCCTACTATTGCTGCTAAGAGGGTATTTCCACTATCGCTCATATTATTTACTATTTAGTTTTGATTTTATACATGCACGATGACTTTCATCATGGTTTCTACAAATTTACCGAATTTTGTCCAGTCTATTGACTCAAACAGGGGAATTATTGACGGGAACACCTTACTCCATTAGCGTCAATGTTTTTGGTGAACGAATTAACAGCACATTTGCGATATACCTATTTTTATAGTCACTAAAAAAAACCAATGAAACAAGGAGAAGAAAATACTGAATTTGTAAAAGAACCTGAAAAAGAAACCCCTAAATTCATTTTTCAAAAAAATAGAAAAACAAAAATCGGTTTTATTATCATTGTAGCTTTTCTAGTTTTAATTACGTTAGGCCTTATACTGTCGGGCACCATGTTCAATTGAGCTTCCATGATTGATCCACAATATTTTAACTACAATGAAAAACAATAGATGAATCTTAGCATACATCTCTTAAAGCGATCGTATTTGAGAAAAACACTCCTGATCATAGGGGTGTTTCTTTTTGTTTCTTGCGCAACGTTTAAAGCGCAAAAAAGCATGCTTCCCATGACAGATGAGGTGAAAAAAGAAATTTCCTATTCCTTTTTCATCGCAGGGGGTTTAGGTAATGGAGAAGATACCTCGAATGTAAACTTGTTGAAGAGGCTTTCCGCTCAACTTGAAGAGGCTCCGAAGAACAGTACCATCATATTTACGGGAGACAACATTAGCAAGGAAGAGGAAAATGCATGGCCTAAAGATAGTATGCTGATCGATCAGCAGCTTAGGTTGGTCGAGAATTTTAAGGGTAAGACCATTTTTCTTCCAGGGAACAATGAATGGAAGAGCTATCGGTTGGACGATATGGAAAAAGTAGAAGATTATTTGAAGGAAAGCGATCTGGAAAATATTGAGGTTTTTCCCGAAAATGGCTGCCCCATCGAACATAGAGTCATCAACGATCAACTCGATTTGATCGTAATAGATTCGAAATGGTTCGTGGCCAATTGGTCCCGTCTTGAAGACATCAACAAAAAATGCACCGATATTGTCACCCGAAGAAGGTTCATGGAAGAATTGGAAGGCTACATCGGCGACGGTCAGGGTAAGAATATTGTGATTGCCATGCACCATCCGGTATTCAGTAACGGCGTTTATGCTGGAAATTCTACCTTTAAGGATCATCTTGCCCCTGTGCCCATATATGGTACCCTCCGTCATTCGGTTATGGATTTGGCGGCATTCAATCCCGAGCATCTGAATTCCAGAAGATATAATTATCTCCGCATAGCAGTAAGTGCTTTGGCGCAGGCCAACGATCGTATTACCCTGGTGTCGGGCCATGAAGAAAACCTTCAATATCTGACCGGTGGCGGGGTGCATCAGGTCATTAGTGGTTCTTTGGGAAGTAAAAGTGCCACTAAACTCGGTGAGGATCGTATTACCGCTATTGGAGGGGCGTTGGAGTATGAAGGGAAGTATGCCTATGGAGAGAAGGGTTTTGCGAGGCTTGACTATTTCGTCGACGGCAGTTCTTCGGTAACTTTTTTTGCAGAATCCGATAAGCCTGTCATGACGACCTTTGCGGTCTTGCCCGAACTTGAACAACCTAAATCAAATGGCCCCTTACCTCAATTGAAAGGTCTCAAGAAGACGGTCGAAATTCTAGACGACCCTGAAGCGTATGAGAAAAGTGAATTTTATAAATTTCTTTGGGGGGAAAGGTATCGAAAATATTATGGCATGCCGGTAGCCGCACCAATCGTTAAATTGGATACCCTTTATGGCGGATTAAAGATTACGAAGGAAGGTGGGGGCCACCAATCTTTTTCACTGCGATTGGCCGATAAGGATGGTAAGGAATACGCAATGAGGTCGCTTAGAAAAAGTGCGCTTAAATTTCTGAAATTCAAGCTGCCGGGCATTTCCTATAATACCGAGGATTATCGGGACACCTGGGCCGAAGAGGTGATTTCAGATTTTTTTACAACGGCCCATCCTTTTATGCAATTGGTTATCGATCCGTTGGCGAAGGCTGTAGATGTCAATCATTCCGACACGGAACTTTTTTATGTGCCCAAACAGGAGCAAATGGGCCAATACAATGAGGCGTACGGCGATGAACTTTATTTTATAGAAAGGCGCCCCTCGGAAGAACAGTTGAACTATAAAGGATATCGCAGAACCATTACCGAAGACACGGGAAACGTAACGGACTATGAGAGTACGACCGACATGCTCGAGAAAATAAAAAGCGATGAGGCGTATACCGTTGATGAGCGGAATTTTATTCGTGCTAGGGTCTTCGATATGTTGATTGGTGATTGGGACCGTCACCAAGACCAATGGCGATGGATAGAATACGAAAGTGAGGACGGAGACAAAGAGTTCATGCCCGTGCCAAGAGACCGTGATAATGCATTCCCGCGCTTCGATGGCAATGCTATGAAGTTTATTAAGCTCTTCGTACCCAATGCCCGGCGCTGGCAAACTTTTGATGCCGACATCGACAATGTAAAATGGCTAAATATAGGAGGTAATAAGTTAGATAGGGCGCTACTCATTGCCCATGGGCCTCGGGCCTGGAGAGAAGAAGCGCTCATAATCCAAGAAAAAATAACCCCTGAAATTATCGACCAAGCCTTTTTGCGGTTGCCGGAGGAAGTGCAAGATGCTACTGCGGAAGACCTAAAAAAAAGCATAGTGGCACGCTTGAAAATACTACCGGAGAAAGCAGAGGAGTATGGCCGATATCTTAATAAGATAGTAGCGATTCCGGGAACTGAAAAAGATGATGCCTTCGAAGTCTATAGGCTTGACAATGGGCAGACGAAGGTTGTGGTGAAACGCATATTGACAGATGAAAAAGACGAAGTAATGTACGAACGCACCTTTACTGATGATCAGACCCGGGAAATATGGTTGTATGGTCTAGGTGACGATGACGTATTTAAGGTGTATGGCGATAAGAAGGGCACCACACGTTTGAAACTGATTGGAGGGTATGGGGAAGATACTTTTGTGGTCGAGAATAAAACGAGGGTCAAGGTATTCGATTGGGAACATGAAAAGATTCATTTTGAGGGTATGGAGCCCCGCATACAGCTAAGCGATAACTATACCACAAACTCCTATCATTGGCGCTATTTTCAGCCCAATACCAATATTTTGGCACCGACCATGGGCTTTAGAACAGACGATGGACTTTTCGTGGGAGTCTCCAATACCTATACTGAAAAAGGCCTTAATGGGAATGATTTTAGGCAAAGACACCAATTGAAGGCCCAATATTATTTTGCTTTCAAGGCCTTTGAACTTCAATATGCCGGGGTTTTTGGTAACATAATGCCGAATTGGAACTTTGAAATCGATGGGTATTACACCAACGATCGCTATGCTAGGAATTTCTTCGGGTATGGGAATAACTCCCTCAATGAGGAGGATCGTTTAGGTCGGGATTATTATCGCGCCCGGCTACAACAATTTAAGGCGAGTGCCGGTTTGGCCTACCACACGTTAAAAATTAAAGGCCTTTTTGAATCCTTTAGATTAAATAAGAGCCCCGATCGCTTTTTCAACTCCAATAATTTAGGTCCTGAGGTGTTCGAAAGCCAGTACTACACGGGCGCTGAGATTTATGGATACTACGATAACGATGATGCGGAAGATTTTCCTTCAAAATCGATTTACATCGGCCTAAGTGCCGGCTATAAATTTAATATCAATATATCCGACAATAAATTTGGCTATGCCTCCCTCAAGCTGGGCTTCAACCGTAAGCTTATAAATTCAGGTGCATTGGTATTAGGCTCAACTGCCGAATACAAAACCTTGGTAGGTGTTAACGAGATCTTTTTCTACCATATGCCTACGATAGGCGGAGATAATGGGCTACGCGGTTTTAGGGATGAGCGCTTTACGGGAAATTCGTATTTCTATCAGAGTTCTGATCTGAAACTGCGCCTTAAGCGATATGTGACCGCCGTATCGCCAGTGACCATCGGTGTTTTTGCCGGCTTTGACTATGGAAGGGTTTGGCATCCCGATCAAAGTTCGGGACAATGGCAAACTTCTCAGGGGGGCGGCCTTTGGATAAGTAGCCTAAAAGCATTGACCTTTAAAATCGGTTATTTCAACTCCAAGGAAAATAATATGGTTCAGGTACGGTTTGGAATTCCCTTTTAGATTTTGCCCTCAGAGCTTCATAGTTGCCAAAGCCAATTTGAATGTTTTGATCGCTTAGTTTTCCCGAAAATCTTAATCCGTATCAAGTATTTGATGAAAATTTCTGTTTTGAGCGTGGTTAAGTTCCTTTTTAATGGTTATAAATACTACCTTTGAGGCTGACCAAACTAGATTTTATTTATGATAACTTCATGCTTACGGCAAAAGGTAGCCTTACTGCTTCTTGTCTTCTCAACACTTCTGTGCTATCAATGTAAAACCGAAACCAAGAGTTCGGTGAAAACCGTAAACAATACGACAGATATTATTGTTCCTGAAGGCTTTTCGGTCGAAATTATCGGGGATAGTCTTGGAGCCCTAAGGCATATGGCAGTTTCTAACAATGGGGATATTTATGTGAACCGTTCGGTACTTAAGGATGATAAGGCCATTCTTGTATTAAAAGATACCGATGATGACGGCCGAATAGATGAAACGCAGCAATTTTTCAATGAACCTGGCACAGGAATTCTAATTAATAAAGGGTATTTGTACGCCTCATCCAACTCAGCCGTGTATCGTTATAAGCTCGACCAGAATGAAGAAGTAATCGATACCGAAAATCCTGAAAAAATTGTAGATGGCCTAATTGACAAAGGGCGTGACAATGCGAAACCCTTTGCAATAGACGGTAATTCGAACCTGTATGTGACCGTAGGCTCATGGAACGATGCCTGTAGGGATGAGGAGTCTGGCAAAGGGATGGTACCTTGTACCATTCTTGATTCTGCCGGGGGTATTTGGAAGTTCAAAGCAAACAAGCTTGGCCAAACATTTTCCGATGGCACGCGATATGCAACGGGAATCAAGAATGCCGTTGCCATAGCATGGAACTCCCAAAATAACTCCCTATTTTCCGCAGTTCATGGGAGAGGAGGGCTACATAATTTTTACCCTGAGTTGTATACGGCCCAGCAGAATGACGAATTGCCCGCCGAAACGTTGTATGAGCTGAAAGAGAACGATGATGCGGGATGGCCTTACATTTATTACGATCAATCCAAGCATCAAAAAATACTGTCCCCGGAGTACGGGGGTGATGGTGAAAAAACGGGAGGCGAAGATGCTATCGACCCTGTAATGGCTTTTCCTGCGCACCTAGGCCCCAATGACCTTCTTTTCTATACCGGTACTATGTTTCCCGAGAAATATAAAAATGGGGCCTTTATTGCTTTTCACAACAAATCACCGGAACTCCAAAAAGGTTTCTTCGTAGCTTTTGTGCCTTTTGAAGCGGGTAAACCAAAAGGCGATTGGGAAATTTTCGCGGATAATTTTGCCGGTATTGACTTGGCAAATCCCGAAGGTCCGTTGCAGCACCGACCCTGTGGGCTTGCACAAGGTCCCGATGGGGCACTTTATGTCTGTGATGATTTAGGCGGCACGATTTTTAAAATAAGCTATTAATAGGGAAGCTGGACTTCATTTCAAGGTTGACTAGCTTCTTTTCAAAAGAAAATCGAGGAGCGATCCGATTCCGAATTCCCATTTTGGAATCTTATCGCAGGTATTGACCCAATTGATAAGCGTACCTAAATGTTGGGTGCTTATCTTGACTTGGTCACCGACTTTGTGGGTAAAGCCTTCCCCTTCTTTAACCCGGTCTTCCGAAGGGGCGAACATAGTACCCAAAAAAAGCACAATACCATCGGGGTATTGATGGTTGTCCCCAACCACTTGAGCAACGAGATCCTCGGGCGATCGGCTTATTTCCCTCATTTTATTGGCGCCTTTGGAGGTAAAACCGTCGGTACCTTGCATAGAAAGTTCGACTTCACAATTTTTAACGTCCTCAAGTGTAAAGGTTTCATCAAACAATCGAAAGAGTGGGCCGATGGCGCAAGACCCGTTTTGGTCTTTTGCTTCCCCGAGTAAAAGGGCACTTCGCCCTTCATAATCACGAAGGTTGACATCGTTGCCTAAAGTGGCGCCGACGATATTTCCCTTAGCCGTAACGGCCAGTACGATTTCAGGTTCAGGGTTGTTCCATTTTGAGCTTTCAAGTACCCCGATCTGGGCGCCGAAACCGATAGCGGAAAGTGGTTGGGCCTTCGTAAAGACCTCGGCATCTTTTCCGATACCGACTTCAAGATATTGTGACCAAATTCCTTTGGCCTGAAAATCCTTTTTAAGTTTCTCGGTCTCCGGAGACCCAGCGACGACTTTGCTCAAATCGTTGCCAAGGGAATCATAAATCGATTTTCGAATGGCATGTGCGGTTTGTGCATCGCCTTTGGCCTTTTCTTCGATGACCCGTTCCAACAGGCTTTTAATGAAGGTGACTCCACAAGCCTTGATAGATTGAATATCGTTGGGAGCTATAAAATAGGGAGACTCTTGTTTTTGATGAAAATACAGGGAGTTTTTCAGGATTTCTTCGAGATTACCGAGCTCAGGAAGGTTTTTAAGCTGCCGAAGTGCCTGAACCGGTGCTTTCGTATTCAATAACTGGCTGGTGGTACTAAAATATTGCGAAAGGTCGTACACCTTTCCTTTTTTGACAAGCACCACATGCGGGCCTGCTATGCCTTTATAGGCTTGTTTTTTAGATACCATACACCTTCCGATCCAGGTACCTTCGTCGGCTAATTGGGGTACAATTTCTTCTAAATTTATAGGTTGCTGCTCCATAGGGTCGGATTCATTTTACGATTTGAGCTTTGAAATAACGGCAATTTCGGGCAACTTCAAAATTTTTCGAACCAATTCGATAATTTTAGTCAATTCGCTTTGATAAGGGCAAAAATAAATCGCCCTAGCCCGCCTTGCGTTCGGATTGTTTTTTGAGGCACGAGGTTTTGGCTCCTTCAAGGGAACGATTGATATTTACTTCAAAGCCGCCATACGAATAGTAAAAAAATGGATGTATATTTAATGGTTATGAAATCTGCGTTGATAGATCAGATAAAAATGGGCGTTGCATTTTGTGGTCTTTTTATGGCTATAGGATGCGGTTGGGAGGCTCCGCCAGAACTACGGGAGGCTATGACCGATGTGCCCGATGCAATCGATTTTAATTACCATGTGAAGCCTATTTTATCCGATAAGTGTTTCGCCTGTCACGGCCCTGATGAAGCCAGTCGAAAAGCGGGACTTCGCCTTGATATTGCTGAGAATGCTTATAAGGCAATAGAAGCGACGGGCCATCACGCCATTGTGGCCGGTAAGCCGGACCAGAGCGAACTGGTGGCACGTATACTTTCGGATGACCCCGAAACCAAAATGCCACCTCCGGAGTTCAAAGTAGATATGACCCTTAAGGAAAAAGCCATTTTAGCAAAATGGGTCGCACAAGGTGCGATCTATAAACCGCACTGGGCGTACATAAAACCTGAGAAGAAGGTAGTGCCCGAGGTGGCCTCTACTAAATGGGCGAAAAATGAAATCGATTATTTCGTACTAAAAAAGTTAGAAGAACAAAGGTTAAAGCCTTCCGAGCGTGCATCTAAGGAGGCTTTGATCCGGAGATTGAGTTTTGATGTGACGGGTCTGCCACCCACCTTACAAGAAATCGAAGCTTATCTTTCAGACAATTCAGTGGATGCCTATGAAAAAATCGTGGATCGGCTAATGGCTTCGCCAGCCTACGGGGAGCGCATGGCGGCCGATTGGATGGATGTAGCACGATATGCAGATAGCGATGGCTATTTAGACGACAAGCACCGCGATTTTAGCCCATATCGCGATTGGGTCATAAAGACCTTTAATGAAAATATGCCTTACGACCAATTCGTTACTTGGCAATTGGCAGGAGACCTTATCGAAAATGCTACCCAAGAAAGCCGTTTGGCTACTGCCTTTAACCGATTGCACAAAAGGAACTCTGAAGCGGGCATCGTCTTCGAAGAATACCGGGTAGAATATGTTGCCGACAGAACCCTATCCCTAGGGAAAGCCTTTTTGGGCCTAAGCGTAGAATGCGCAAGATGCCATGACCATAAATACGATGCCATCAGTCAAAAGGACTATTATGAACTATTTGCCTTTTTTAATAGTACGAACGAGTTGGGAAGTGCCGTGTACGGCCCTGGCCAAGTTCCGGGTCCATCACTTTTACTGACCAATGATGAGCAAGACAAAGTGCTGGCCTATATCGATTCAAATATTGATCGTGCCAAAAAAGAGCTGGCCACCGTTGAGGGTAATGCACATCGTAATTCCGAATTTGGAAATTCGAAAGCTGACGTAGTGAAGAGGGAACTGCAGGAGCGTATGAATACGGGACTGGTTGCCCAATTCCATTTTGATCGGTTCCGTTCTCAGGGAACGAACCTTTTTCACACCCCTGATCGGGTAGGCAAGCCCTCTTTGGTCAAGGAACCCGTACTAAAGAAAAGAAACCAGGGGAATGCGGTTTTCTTCAACGACTATACGGCGATCAGCTTACCGGAAAAAGTGGGATGGTTCGATCAGACAGATCCTTTCACGATTTCCTTGGATGTCTATCCCGGTAAGAACTATGAGGATTCGGCCGTTTTTACGCATTGTGAGGGTATCCGTTTGGGGCTAAAGGGGTATTCAGGTTATTTGGAGAATGGTCATTTTAAATTTGTCATCGCGCGTTCTTGGCCTACCAATGCCCTTCAGGTCCGTACCAAATCGCCTATTCCGATTAAAGAATGGAGCTCGCTTACGGTTTCCTACGATGGTCTCGGTAAGGCCTCGGGCATACATGTTTATTTGAATGGGAAGGAAGTGCCGGTAACCATTGAGATAGATAACCTGTACAAGTCCATATTATTTGAAAAAAACGAGCATAATTATGCTTTTCTTGGCTTTACCATGGGGTATCGTGACAAGTTCAAGACCTTGAAGGATGGAGGTATCGATAACCTAAGTATTTACGAAAGGGCTTTATCTCCTTTGGAGATCTTGTATCACGTTGATCCCGATGGTGCAATAGACAAGATTGAGCAGGGGCAACTTTCCGATTACCTCGAAGATTTTCACAACGCGGGCATGAATTCAAAGGCAGCAAAGGTCAAGGAGGAAATACGTGAACTTCGACGTAAAAAACACACTGCCCTAGAACCTGTAAAGGAAATTATGGTGCTAGGTGATTTAGAGGAACCCAGGCCCACTTACATTCTTGATCGGGGTATGTACGATGCACCGAGTGAGCAGGTTTGGCCCGATGTTCCTGAAGCCATATTTCCCTTTGACAAAAACCTTCCTAAAAATAGGCTGGGATTGTCAAAATGGTTGATGGATAGAAACAATCCCTTGACGGCTCGCGTATTCGTAAACCGATTGTGGCAAATGTATTTTGGCCGGGGTCTTGTTGAGACTTCCGACGATTTTGGAAGTCAGGGCAGCTTACCCTCGCACCCTGATTTGTTAGATTGGCTTGCCGTAGATTTCATGGATTCGGGATGGGACATAAAACACCTTCAAAAGCAAATTGTCATGTCCGCGACCTACCAACAAAGTTCTGAAATAAGGGAAGAGTTGCAACAAATCGATAGCGATAACGTGTTATTGGCACGAGGTCCGATCAAAAGAATGTCGGCGGAAATGGTACGTGACAATGCCTTGGCCATAAGTGGGCTACTGTCTCCTAAAATCGGGGGCCCAAGCCAGTACCCTTACCAACCTGAAGGCCTTTGGGATGAAATCAGCAATAAATCATGGCGGTACCGTTACAAGCAAGAACCTGGGGAGGGACTTTACCGAAGGAGTCTCTATACCATCTGGAAAAGATCCTCCGCACCTCCTTCGATGATGATTTTTGATGCCGGCGATCGTAGTGTTTGTAGCGTAAAGCGAAGACAGACCAGTACCCCGCTGCAGGCCTTGGTGCTGCTTAACGACCCACAATACATTGAGGCCTCCTATGTATTGGCCGAAAATTTAATCCATTCACAGAAAGAGAGTCGACATGAACTGTTGCAAAAAGCATTTCAAATATGCACCGGGCGAGCGCCCCAATCCGATGAACTTAAAGTATTGTTCAAGTTTTTCGAAGCAGAGCATGCTAGGTTCGAGGCCCAAAAAGAGGCGGCCTTAGCATATCTGAATATGGGGGAGACGAAGATAAAGGAAGATTCAGACCCGATTCAGGTGGCCGCACTGGCTACGGTCATCAATGGAATAATGAATACATCAGAAGGATATACAATTAGATAAAAGTAAGACGATGGACGATTCAAATGGGCAGAAAAAATTTGAGGAAACCAGACGTGGGTTTTTAAAGAGGGCTTCGTTAGGTTTTGGTTCTTTGGCACTATCGAGCCTATTAGTACCTTCGACCTCATGGGCAGGTGGAGCTTTTTCTTCAAAAAGAACGGTTTTGCCCAATGGCACCGGAGGCATTTTAAACGGCACCCATTTTCCCGCAAAAGCCAAACGCATTATTTACTTATTTCAAAGTGGGGGTCCATCGCAAATTGAAACTTTTGATTACAAGCCCGGCCTAGAAAAATGGCATGGCAAAGAGATTCCCGATTCGATTCGGGGTACCCAGCGAAATTCGGGTATGGTTACCGCGCAGTCTACCTTTCCATTGGTGCAGTCTATTTTCGATTTTAAACAACACGGCCAGTCCGGGGCATGGGTAAGTGAGCTTTTTCCCTATACGGCCAAGGTTGTAGACGACTTGTGCATCATAAAATCGATGTATACCGAGGCTATAAATCACGAGCCCGCCGTTATGTTCGTTCAGACCGGAAGCCAACTGAGCGGCCGACCATCTATCGGATCTTGGCTGAGTTACGGGTTGGGTAGTGATAATAAAGACCTTCCAAATTTTGTGGTCATGGTATCCAAGGGAGGCGGGGCGCAGCCCTTGAACTCTTCGGCCTGGGGAAACGGATTTTTGCCTTCACATCATCAAGGTGTTCAGTTCCGATCGGGCAAAGATCCTGTACTTTATTTAAACAATCCCCATGGTGTGAATGATCACGACCGGCGAAGGGCACTTGATTACATTGCCGATCTGAACGACCATCAGTATGATATCTGGAAAGATCCAGAGATTCAGAGTAAGATCAATCAATATGAAATGGCCTATCGTATGCAAAACTCGGTTCCCGATGCCGTCGATACTTCCGAGGAACCGGACTATATTTATAAACTCTACGGGGAAGACGCCCGTATTCCGGGAACTTACGCGGCCAATTGCTTACAGGCAAGGCGACTCGCCCAAAAAGATGTGAAGTTTATACAATTGTATCATATGGGGTGGGATCAACATGGCGGGCTACCGGCAGGTATCAAGCGACAGGCCCTTGGTACTGATCAGGCTACCGCCGGTTTAATAACAGATTTAAAACAAAGAGGACTTTTAGAGGATACCTTGGTCATTTGGGGCGGAGAATTCGGTCGCACGAGTTTTTCGCAAGGCAGGTTGACCGCTGAAAATTATGGTCGAGACCACCATCCAGGTTGTTTTACCATGTGGATGGCGGGCGCAGGGGTCAAACCGGGCATGATCTATGGAGAAACCGATGAATTCAGTTATAATGTAGCCAGCAATGGGGTTCACGTGCATGACTTTCAAGCCACCTTACTACACTTATTAGGTATCGACCACGAGCGGCTTACCTTCAAACATCAGGGTAGAAGATACCGGTTGACCGATGTACATGGCCATGTCATAAAAGATATACTAGCCTGATCGATGTTCACGCCCATAATTTTTATAAAGCTTCTTTGATCGTTTCTAGAAATGCCTACTTTAGTAAATGTGATTAGTAATTAAATAAATAAGTATATTTAAAAGTAGAATAGTATGAGCGAAAAGACCAAAAAAGAGAACCTACGAAGCCAATCATGGTTTAATCCTCCTGATGCCAAATCGGGCTTTATACATCGGTCTTGGATGCGGAACCAAGGTCTTCCAAACGATTATTTTGAAGGGAGACCCGTTATCGGCATCTGTAATACTTGGTCTGAGCTTACTCCCTGTAATGCGCACTTGCGTGATTTTGCCGAATTTGTAAAAAAGGGCGTTCTGGAAGCCGGAGGGGTTCCTTTTGAGTTTCCGGTGACAAGCCTTGGTGAAATCTTGATGCGACCAACGGCCATGCTTTTTCGAAATTTGGCCAGTATGGATACAGAGGAAACCATAAGGGCAAATCCCATGGACGGTGTGGTGCTGCTCACGGGTTGCGATAAAACGACTCCATCGACCCTAATGGGTGCCTGTAGTGTGGATTTGCCAACCATTGTAGTGCCGGGTGGCCCCATGCTCAATGGTAAATATAAGGGAGAGCGTATAGGGTCTGGCACCTTCGTGTGGCAATTGAAAGATAAAATAAAGAACGAAGGATTTACCCATGAAGACCAGATTGTCGCCGAAATCTGTAGTGCCAGAAGTGCCGGTCATTGTATGACCATGGGTACAGCCTCGACCATGGCCTGTATGGTCGAATCGTTGGGTTTAACATTGCCGGGTGCAGCGGCCATTCCGGCCGTTGATTCCCGAAAGAAGGTGATGGCACAGCTTTCTGGGAGACGTATCGTTGAAATGGTAAAGGAAGACCTCAAACTTTCCACAATCTTGACCCGTAAAGCTTTTGAAAATGCCATCAAGGTCAATGCGGCTATCGGAGGGTCGACCAATTTTATCATACATCTTACGGCCATTGCAGGTCGCATCGGGGTCAAACTCGATTTGAAGGATTTCGACACCTTGGGCAGTAAGATTCCTTTATTGGTGAATCTCATGCCTTCGGGTAAATTCTTGATGGAGGACTTCTTCGACGCCGGGGGGTTACCCGTAGTTATCAAACAGATGAAGGATCATTTGCATAATGATGCCTTAACTGTAAACGGTAAGCCCATAGGAGCGAACAATGAGATGGCAGAATGCTACAACGACGAAGTCATAGCCACATTGGGCAAACCTTTTTTGGAGGAGGCCGGTATTGCCGTACTCTATGGTAATCTTTGTGAGGATGGCGCGGTGATAAAACCTTCTGCTGCCACTCCAGAATTGATGACACACAAAGGAAAGGCCGTGGTTTTTGAAAATATCGAAGATTGTATCGCCAACATCAATGACCCCGATCTTGATATAGATGGAAGTAGTGTGATCGTTTTAAAGGGAGTTGGCCCTAAAGGATATCCCGGTATGCCCGAGGTGGGCAATATCGAAATACCCGATAAGCTAATAACCAAAGGAATAAAGGATATGGTTCGTATTTCAGATGGGCGTATGAGCGGTACCGCATACGGAACGGTTGTGCTGCACGTTTCTCCTGAATCTACGGTAGGAGGATTACTGGCTTTGGTGCAGACCGGAGATATGATTGTACTTGATGTGCCCAACCGAAAATTACATCTTGATGTAGATGATGCCGAACTCAAAAAACGAAAAGATGCATGGGTGCCACCTCAACGCCATATGGAAAGAGGGTATGTCAGCCTTTACGAAAAAACGGTACAGCAGGCACACCTAGGGGCCGATTTAGACTTTTTGGTCGGTAAATCGAGTTCAGAGGTAACAAGAGATGCACATTAAATAATCAACCATGATACTTATTCTTCTATTGCTCAGTGTGGCCTTAATTGTTGTATTAACGGCTAAACTGAATGTACATCCCTTTTTGGCACTGTTATGCGCTTCTTTTTTCTTCGCACTTTTTTCGGGAATGCCATTTGATACTATTTTGACCTCGATTGAAGAGGGCTTTGGAGGGACTCTAGGCAAAATAGGCCTTGTCATTCTCTTAGGCGTGATTATCGGGGCATTTCTAGAAAATACAGGGGGTGCTTATAAAATGGCTGAGGTGGTGCTACGGATAATTGGAAGAAAGAGGGTTCACGCGGCTATGGCCATTATTGGCTATATCGTATCGATCCCCGTTTTTGCCGATAGCGGATTTATCATCTTGAATCCTTTGAACAAATCGTTGTCTAAAAAAGCAAAACTTTCGGTGGCAGGAACAGGAGTAGCCCTAATTCTGGGGTTGATGCTTACCCACGTTTTGGTGCCACCAACACCCGGCCCTATTGCCGCTGCAGGTATTCTTGGGGCAGATATAGGTCTGGTCATGGTCTTGGGAGTCTTGGTCAGTGCGGCAGGTTTGGTCGTGGCAATAATCTATTCCAAAAGGGTGGCCGGCAAGGTATATATCGATCCTAATCCCGAATTTTCGGATGCTGAGATTGAGGATAAAATTCAAAAAGCACCAAGTGCCTTCAAATCATTTTTACCCATTTTAGTGCCGATCTTATTGATTGTTGGAAAGTCTGTGGTAGAGTTTACTATTCTAGAAGAAGGGGAAGGGTCTTGGTGGATGGATATCATCGCTTTCATCGGATCTCCGGTAATCGCATTGATCATCGGGATGTTATTGGCATTTTTACTGCCTAAAAAATTTGACAAGGCCGTGCTGACAGAATCGGGATGGGTCGGAAAGGCATTGTTAAGTGCTTCTACCATTCTGCTAATTACGGGCGCTGGAGGTATTTTTGGAAAAATATTACAGAATTCGGGTATAGGCACCATCATGGCCGATATGTTGGCGGGCGTGAGCTTAGGTATTTGGCTTCCCTTTATTCTGACCGCAGCGATAAAAACGGCACAGGGCTCATCTACAGTGGCTTTGATTACTGCTGCTTCCATCATGGCTCCCCTGATGGCGTCAATGGGTATTGAAACCGAACTCCAAAAGGCACTGTTGGTAATTGCTATTGGCGCAGGTGCCATGGTAGTTTCACATGCTAACGATAGTGGATTTTGGGTAGTTACGCAATTGACAGGTATGGATACAAAGACAGGGTATCGCCTCTATACCCTCGGCACCCTGATCGTTGGGGTATTTTGTGCGTTTTTGGTTTTCCTTATTTCACTGTTTGTATAATCTCCTTCCATACGTTGTATCGATAAGGGAAAGCGAAAGAAATGGATTATTCTTTGTACTCGATTTCTTCGTTTTTGAAAGCAAAGCCGAAAATGGCGAAAACTATAATGGCGAACACTGCCGGAAACAACCAGATAGTCTTCCAATCATGGGCATTGCCTATGACATTGAGGTCGGTAACTATGCCTACAATATAGTAACCAACGAGCATACCAATACCATAGGTCGCCAAGGTAATAAGTCCTTGGGCTGAACTCTTGATACGTGGCCCTGCCTTACTGTCTGTATAAATCTGTCCCGACACGAAGAAAAAGTCGTAGCAGACACCATGTAAAAAAATACCGATCAAAAGCATAAAAAATAGCTCGTTTACATCGCTAAATGCAAAAAGGGTATACCGTAGTGCCCAAGCTAGCATTCCTATCGCAATGGTTACTTTAAAACCATATCTTTTAAAGAAAAATGGGATGGCAAGCATGAACAATACTTCTGAAAATTGACCGATCGAGGCCCAGGCCGTAGAGTTTTCAACTCCCGACTCGGTCAAGAATGGACTCAAATTTTGATAATAGAAGGCCAGCGGTATACAAATCAGTATAGAGGACACAAAAAAGACCAAAAAATTACGGTCTTTGAGAAGCCCTAAGGCGTCTAGGCCCAGTATTTCAAAAAGACTCACCTTTTCCTCTTTTGCTGAAGGCGGGGTCTTTGGCAGCGTAAAACTGAAAACACCCAAAATTAACGAGGCTATTGCGGTCATGAGAAAGGTCTGGGACAAGGCGCCGGAAGCAATGTTGGCCATGGAGTCCCAGCCAAAGGCAAAACTGATGAGCAGACCGGCCACGATCCAGCCTATTGTGCCCCATACCCGAATGAATGGAAAGTCTTTGGAAGGGTCTTTCATCTGCCTAAAGGATACGGAGTTGACCAAAGCCAGAGTGGGCATGTACCCGATCATATAACCAAGCAGATAAGGGTAGAAGACCAAGAAGTCCGTAGCCAGCGACATCTGGTACATTAAAAAGGCGCCGATCAAATGAAGTACGCCCAAGATACGCTCGGCATTAAAGAAACGGTCTGCAATAAGACCAACGATAAAAGGGGCAATAATAGCGCCCCACGATTGTGTTGAATAGGCCGTTGCCGCTTCTGCGCCTGTGGCTGAAAGGTTACTGCCCAAGAAGGTACCCATAGTTACGAACCAACTGCCCCAAATGAAAAATTCAAGAAACATCATTACCGAGAGCTGAAGACGTACTATGATTTTCATAAATTGTATTTTAAAGTATTGGCGGGTATAAGCTACGATTTAATTTTGTTCAAGACTATAGGGGTTGGCCATTATTTGCTGAAGGATGCAATAACCACTGACAGATGACCGCCCTCTTTGTTCAGCGCCTCGGCTTTTTCAAGGGTGACTTTCGTTTCCGATAGATAGACCCTTTTAAGCTCCGGTAATTGTTTTAAAATGGGAAGAGAAGCGTCTGAGACTTCAGAGCCATACAGATTTAACGCTTCCAAATGGGGGAGCCCCTTGAGATGACGGAGGCCCTCATCTGAAACCTCGGTCTTATCCAATTCTAACCTGGTAAGATTGGTAAAATTTGATAGGTTTTCAAGCCAATCGTCTTCAATGTTGGTGTCGGTGAGGGTGAGCCAGGTAATGTGTTGTCTTGCCGGAATAAGGGCTTTTATTTTCTCGGCAGTAAGGTCATGCCCCGAATAGCTCACATCAAGTAAGGGATTTTCTCCGCCCAAACCCTTAACCGTGAACCCTTGGTCTTCTAATTTAACAATTTGTGTGCTGTCTACAGGTTCAATCTGAACCTTCTCGTACCAAGGCCGTGGCCGAGTATCAAGACCGAACCGCCTTAGCAACAGCGGCTTCATATCTTCGGGCACATCGATTTCCGCTACATTTTTTTCAAAAGAGGCTCCTTGATCAATCCACCACGCTATCGTCTTGATTTCATCGTAAGTCAAAACATTGTTGGTCGGAGGCATAAACTTGATACTCGTTTGCGGTAGTGTAATCCTCCTAAATAGTTCGCTATCGGCAGCACTTCCTGCCACCAAAATAGCCTCTCCATCACCCCCTAATTGAAGTGAATCTGGGTGGCTCAGGTTGAGGTTACCACGCTTTATCTCATTATTATGGCATGCCACACATTTTACGTCGAGAATGGGTGCAATGAGTTGTGAATAGACTGCGACCGAATCCGGATTGTTAAAAGACCGAACCGCTGATGAATCTTTTTTGGAGCTAAAGAGGTTTTGAACCGGTGCTGGGGCAAATTCCATCAGATAGCCCTCCCCATGTGTTAAATTTCCCCCTTTATGACCTTCGATAGCGAGTAGCAAGATCAAAGCGAGGTTGAAACCCATATGCAATGAACGTGGAAATTTTCTTGGTTTTCTTTTGATCCACCAGCCCAGGAATGTAATGGGTACCAAAGCGATACCTATCCAACGATGCCAAAAAAGGTTTTGTTCCTCGTAAAGTCCGGTTTCACCTAAATACCATCCGCACAAAGCGGCCACAAAAGCAGCAAACCCTCCTATTAGCCATGCTATGGATACCAACTGGCTTGGTTTTTCCTTTTTTGTAAGTCCCTCCCACCATTCCAGCAAAATGGCCAGTAGAATGAAGCCAATGGGAAGATGAACGAATAGGGGGTGGAAACGGCCGATAAAGGTCGTCAATTCCAATGCAATCATGTTTGGCGGTTTAATCTCTTTAAATGTAATAAATATAGAGTCGTAAAACCATCAAAAAAAGAGAATCCTAAATTTAACGCCATCAATATTTGTAAATGTTATTAAGTTTTAGAGGCCCTTTTAGAAAGATAGGACACCCTATTAGTTTGGTCTTTTGCTGGCCGGCAACGGGCTGTCATCGGCTTTCAGATCTCCTGTCACATATTGCAGGCCGTCAACTATAAATTGAAGGAACTCAGGATTTTCCATGATTTGTGCATTGTGCGATGGAGAAGTATAAAAGACCCGACCTTTGCCATAACGTTTGATCCATGAGACATAGGTTATGGGGCTTTTTGGTTTTTCCTTTGTTCCTTCAAGGGTGCCTGTATCAATGTAGAGAAGGGGGTGAAAATCATACTCGAAGTAAGCATTTTTAAAAAAATAGGGCTCGTCAACATGGGTGAACCCATTTCCATCGAATGCCTGTACCAAGGGGTGTTCTGAATCGACTTCTTTGACATGCATCCGCTGTTGTTTTGGGTGGTAATCGAAACTGCCTCCCGTCAATTTGCTAAATGGCATGGAATTGTTCTGCACAGTAATCGCACCATGAAGAATCATCAAACCACCACCGCCTTCGATATAATCCATAAAATTCTTTTCATACTGTTGCGCTGCTTGGGTTATAGCCGCTTCATCAAGACTGGTGTTTATGGAAAGCAAGTCGTAGAAAAGGTCTCTTTTGGGGCCTGAAGGATTGCAGTTATTGAAGACCACGGCATCGAATTTTTTCAATGTTTCTTTGTCGAAAGCCGATATATCGCGAAAGTTGGTGATTTCAAAACCGCCCGTGGTTTGGGCAAGTATCTTGAACATTTCGATATTGTGCGGTATGGTCCAATGGTAGAAACCCGTGTGTTGTGAAAACATCATAATTTTACGTACCGGTGCTTTTACCCTGATCGTCTTAGGGGCCAAGGATTCAATTTTTGAAGTCCACTCCGGCGTTATCTTGAATTCTTCAAGGCCCTGGGCATTTGCTCCGGACACGATTAAAATCAACGCCGCGGCTGATAAAAAGTAAGCTCTAATGTTCATAATTTCTGAAGTTTATTTTTTCAAAGAAGATTCCCTTATGATTAATTGGTGATTTAATAAAATTGTTTCTGCAGATTGTATATTGATGTTCCCCTTCAAATGGCTTATGATGCTTTGACCCGCCAATTTACCCATTTTGAAGCCAGGATAGTCTATAGTACTCAAATTCGGACTGATAATTTCGGAAATAGGATCGTTATTAAACCCCACGATTTTTATTTCTTCCGGTATTTTAACCCCCCTTTTTAATAGTGATCTCATGCATGCCACGGCCATAGTGTCATTGGAAACAAAGATCCCGTCAAATTTTTTCTTTGAAATTTTCAAATGTTCCAAAAATACTTTTCCGTCGTTAAGATCGAGATTGGTTTCCAACAAATTGGGGCGTTCATACTTCAACCCGTATTTGCGCAATGCTTTTTTATAGCCCTCAAAACGGTCAAGATATACATTTCGTTTTAAATTGCCACAGACGTGCAGAATGTTATTGCATCCTTGCTGAATTAAATGTTCCGTGGCATCGAATCCCGCCTGTAAATTATCAATTACAATAGTAGGACAATTTTTAAACTGTTGCACTCTGTCGAAAAACAATAAAGGAATACTTTGTTCCCTGTAGGCTTCGAAATGATCATATGTAATTGTCTCGAAGGCCAAAGAGACCATGAGAGCGTCGACCCCACTTTCAAAAAGTGTTTTAGCATTCAGTTTTTCTTTATTCTCCGATTCAAAAGACTGGCTGATAATGAGGTTATAGCCATGATCATTAGCTATTTTCTCAATGCCCGAAAGTACGGTCGACATAAAATAGGAGTTCAGTTTGGGAACAATAACCCCTATCGTATTGGATTTTTGATGACTAAGGTTGGCCGCAAATTTGTTGATTCTATATCCGACCTTTTTGGCGTGAACTACGACGCGTTCCTTCGTTTTGGAGCTGATCGAAGGATGATCGTTCAGGCTTCTGCTTACAGTGGCCGGGGAGATATTTAGAGCGTCGGCAATATCGTAGATCGTGATTTTGTTAGCCATTTTTTAATGCACTGTTCTAAGCTTCCCGCAAGTATACGCAACAAATTGCATTGTGTAAAATATTTTTTCAATACATTTTCAATTTTGATAATAATTGTATAAATAAGCGTACAATAATCTATAATAATTATAAAATTTTGGTTTTTTATTGACTATTTATTCGCAATCGGTTGCATGGATACTTTTTTTGGTTTAGGTTTGTTAACGTTTCTCTAACATAATACTGACCATATGCTAAACCACTTAATTATGAATTCATTGATGAAGACCATTCGAATTCCCAAGTCTTTACTCTTTTTACTAACGCTTATATTCATGATGCCTTTGATGGGCTTTGCCCAAGATGGTTTTACGGTTACCGGTACGGTTACCGACGAGTTCGATGCACCTTTGCCCGGTGCCTCTGTCGTAGAACAAGGTACATCCAATGGGGTGTCAACCGATTTTGATGGTAATTATTCCATTGAAGTTTCCAATCAAAATGTGGTATTGGTCATCAGTTATATCGGCTATGCGGAACAACAGATACCTGTTGCCGGTAATTCCGTTATTGATGCCTCCATGGTGCCTAGTGCTTCAACGCTTGATGAAGTGGTCTTGGTCGGGTATGGCGCGGTCAAGAAGAAAGATTTGACCGGTGCTATTTCGCAGGTCGACGCGGCGGAGCTTTCCGACCAATCTACAAACTCGGTAACCGATGTGCTACGAGGAAATGTGGCGGGGGTCAATATTGGTCTTTCGGCCGATCCAAAAGGAACAAGTCAAATACGTATTCGTGGGAATAACAGTCTTACCGCAGGTTCTAGTCCGCTTATTGTGGTAGATGGAATGATTTTTAATGGTGACCTCTCAGATATTGCACCCTCCGATATCGATAAACTTGATATCATGAAGGATGCAAGTTCCGCTGCCGTATATGGGGCCCGGGGTGCTAGTGGGGTAATTCTCATTACAACCAAAAGGGGAACAAGCGATAAACCCACAATTACTATCAATACGAGTGTAGGCTTTGCTACCGATCCTTATAAAGAACTTCCCTACAGTGCCGATGGATATGTGAATTGGAGAAGTGATGTATTTAAAAGTATAAATCCGCAAAATACGATCGACAATCCCGGAAGATATGACAATCCCGAAAACTTACCTTCCGGTGTGACCTTGGAACAATGGTTGGCCTATGACGGTTCTGCAGGAGACCCTACACGTGCTTGGTTGAACAGAATAGGATTTCAAGATGTTGAAATAGGAAATTATCTAGCAGGCCAAAGTATTGATTGGTACGACAGAATTGTTCGTACAGGTTTACGAAACGATTTGAATACCAGTATATCAGGTAGGAACGGTGGCTTGAACTACTATTGGTCCATTGGCCGAACCTCCAACGAAGGTATCTATGAAGGGGAGAAATTCGAAGCGCTTAGGTCTCGTTTGAATCTAGATGCGAAAATTAACGACTGGCTTACCGTGGGTATGAATACGCAGTTTGCCAAGCGTGACGAAGGCTTTATTCCTGCGGATCGTGGACAAATCTATACGTCTTCTCCATGGGGTTCCTTCTATGATGATGAAGGAAATGTTAGATTGAGTCCACAAGACGATAGTGGGGCAGGGGCAACGAATGCCTTTATAGATCAGATGTTCAATGATAGGGTTGATCTTGACCACACTTTTAATGGTAGGGTTTATGCCAAGGTGCAATTGCCTTTAGGCTTTTCCTATGAGCTAGGGTATACCCATCGTCTCGAGTTTAGGGAGTATTACAATCACTCTTCTTCCTTAAGTCCGGAAAATGCCGTAGGCTCGGCAGAAAGGTCGGTGACCAAAATAAACGAATGGCAGATAGATAATATCTTACGATGGGATAAAACCATCGATAAACACTCCTTTAATTTAATGTTGCTAGTATACGGTGAAAAATATAATAGCTTCTTTACGCGATCAAGGGCGAATACCTTTGAGCCAAGTGATGCTTTGGGTTACAGCGCTTTAGAGTTGGCTGCTGTACAGAGTGTGGATAGTGAAGATGAGACGAGTACTGGCGATGCCGTAATGACAAGGCTTAACTATAGTTACGACTCACGATACTTGCTGACCATTACTACCCGTAGAGATGGATATTCAGCTTTTGGACAGAATAATAAGAGAGCTTATTTTCCGTCCATTGCGGGGGCTTGGACGATTTCGAACGAAAATTTCTTTAATTCCCAATTCATCAACTTTTTGAAATTACGTCTTTCATATGGGGAGAATGGGAATAGGGATATTGGTAGATATACGGCGTTATCTCGTTTAAATGCCCAAAAATACTTGAATGTTGATTCCGGAGGTAATGTAATTACAGTTCCAACTTTTGATAACGGAACCCAAGAGAATACCGATTTAAGATGGGAGCGAACCAAGGCTACCAACCTCGGGCTAGATTTTAGTCTGGGAGGAGGAGTTGTAGAGGGTGCCATCGAAGCATATCAAAATATCACCAATGATTTGATCGTAACCCGCCAATTGCCCAATATTATCGGTTTTGATAATGTGGTCACCAACTTAGGCGAAATCGAAAACAAAGGGCTTGAGTTTACACTATCGACAAGAAATTTCAACAAAGATAATTTTCAGTGGTCTACCAACTTCAACTTTTCCATGAACCGAAACAAGATAAGAAAGCTGTATGGTGATCTCGATGAAAACGGCAATGAACTAGATGATATTACCAACCAACGTTTTATTGGTGAAGCTACAGATGTGATCTGGGGTCAGGAGGCTATTGGAATATGGCAGCAGAATGAAGCGGCCGAGGCCGCAGAATATGGAGTTTTTCCTGGGGATTGGAAAATTAGGGACGTAGATAACAGCGGTGATTTTACAGTTGAGGATAATGTCTTTCAAGGATACCGATCACCTCGATATACATGGGGTTTATCCAATAATTTTACCTTGTACAAGAATATTGATTTTTCCTTTGAAATGTATTCCAATTGGGGGCAGAAAAGAGTTTTTAACGAAGCTAAGAACCGAAACGGTTTCATCGACCGGACCAATTCGGTACAAACACCCTATTGGACCCCGGATAATCCATTGAACGATTATGCGCGTTTGTTTTCCAGTGATGGTAGCTCCAATTTCAATATTTATCGTGATGCCTCTTTTATACGTATAAGCAATGTTACATTGGCTTATCGGTTTCCAAAAAAGATGCTTGAAAAACTATCCGTTCAAAATTTAAGACTATATGCCAATGTAAGAAATGTGGCAGTATGGGCTCGAGATTGGAATTTTTATGACCCCGAACCGACCAATATTGACGGGAGAAATGCCGATGGAAATACCGATCCGAGGCAGCCCACTCCTAGATTTTTCACAGTTGGAATAGATTTAAGTCTTTAATAAAAAAAAAAGTGATGAAAAATAATCCGAACAATCGTATACTTGCCATTTTTAGTACGGTCTGCTTAATGGCCGTATTCCTTACCTCTTGTGAGGAAGAATTTTTAGATGCAGAACCACAGTCTTTTTTCACACCAAGTAACGCACTTGATACGCCAGATGGCTTGAATAGCATTCTGTCACAAGCGATGCGAAATCTTAGGGCTGAATATTACGGTGATGGGGCACCTATGATTACTGAAAACGTTTTCTCAGAAGTGTCCGTTGAAGGTACGACAGATAAATCAGGCCCTGCCCAGGACTTAAATCTGCTCATTCTACCCGATGCAAATTTAAACAGCGCCAATACGAACAGAATAGGTTGGTTTTGGCAAGAGTTTTACAAGGCCATCAAATATGCCAACACCGTTATCGGAAGGTTAGACGATGCAGAATTTGAAAGTGAGGCACAGAAAAATGATATATTGGGTAGGGCTCTTTTTCATAGGGCGTATCGTTATTACAGATTGACCCAGCAATTTGGTGATATTCCTCTTATTTTGGAAGAGGTGACCAGTCCGAGATTGGATTTTGTAAGTACGTCCCGAGAGACCATACTCGAAAAAATTAAAGAAGATTTGAACAGGGCAGTACCCATGGTTAGTGAAACGGCCAATAATGGAGATGTGAACAGGGCTGCAGTACAACATTTATTGACCAAGGTCAATCTGGCACTCGGTGATTTTGATGAAGCCATAGCTTCTGCATCAGCTGTTATAGATGGTGGTGGTTATGCGCTAATGACAGAAAGGTTCGGGGTAGATGCGGGTGACCCTACCAAAGATGTCACTTGGGATTTACATCAGGTGGAGAACAAAAGCATACCGGGAAATACCGAGGCGATACTCAATGTGATCGACCGACTTGGTTATGAAGACAATGGTGATTTCGGTGGGGGAACAAGTATAATGAGACAGGCCGTACCCCTTTGGTGGCGCTTTATAAATACACCAGATGGCCAGAATGGGATGTCGGATAATCCGGGTATCGAAATCGATCAGGTATTGCAGTATGGGCGCGGTATCGGAAGAAATAGGGGAACCGCCTATAGTACCGAACAGATTTGGGATAATGCCAACAACGACGAACGTTTTAAGGATGGCAATTGGGTAGAAATGGAAGATATGTTGTACAATGCGCCCAGTTTGAAAGATGCTGGCAACCCGTATTACGGGGAAAATTTAGAACTCTACCTTCCCGATGGTACACCGCTGTGCTCTGATACTATTCGCAATTGGTATGACTTTCCCCATTACAAACTTTATGTCGATGATCCACTTGCGGTAAAACCTTCTGGTGGGCATGGCGATTGGTATGTATACCGTTTGGCAGAGACCTATCTCTTGAGGGCCGAAGCCTATTTTTGGAAAGACAATCTTGCCGCCGCTGCCGCCGATATCAATGCGGTTCGTCTGAGAGCCAAAGCTGATCCGATTACTGCGGCAGAGGTGAATATCGACTATATTCTTGATGAGCGGGCACGGGAATTGTACTACGAAGAGAACAGAAAGACGGAACTGACCCGTATTGCATTCATTTTCGCCAAGACCGGCAAGACCGCATACAATGGTCAGAGCTATAGTCTTGATAATTTTTCCCAAAAGAATTTTTGGTATGATAGAATAATGGAAGTTACCGACTTCTATAATATTGGGCTTAAAACTATTCACGGTGACGAATATACCATGAGTCCGTACCACGTATTGTGGCCCGTTCCCGCATCGGCCATTAACGCGAATACGCAAGGCCATATAAATCAAAATGAGGGATATCCTGGCGCCGAGAGCAATGTTCCCCCGCTAACTACAATTCCCGATGTAGATTAGGTATAGGGAGTTCTTTGAGTTGTTTTTTAGTAAATGTCGTTGCTAAGTAAGTTGCCTTTAATGCGAATTGTATTTTTATTTTTGACTGTGATTACCCTTATTTCATGTGAGAATAAGACATCTTTTTACTTCGAGATCGATTCCAGCAACGTAATTTCTACGTCCGAACCTGTGGCAATCGACATCGATAGGATTATTGCGGCCGGGCTAAATGTCGAAAAGCCAATGGTACTTGTGAAAGAGAGCGATGGTAGATCCGTGGAGGTGCCTTTTCAGATGGATGCTTCCGGTCAGAAAATTTGGTTTGTCAATTCGCATGATGAAGGGGCTGGGAAGTATAAATATCGTATTGAAAACGGTGTGCCTACCATCAGGCAGAACACCTATTTGGCCGAGCATAAAGAGAAAGGGAATTTGCAATTGACCTATGATGACAAGCCCCTTATTTCTTATCGCTATGAAATGACCTATCCGCCCGAGGGCGTTGATTCCATATATGGAAAATCTGGTTATATCCACCCTATAACTACACTCGGCGGTGATACCTTGACCCGTATTCAGCCTCCTGACCATTATCATCATTATGGGTTATGGGGTCCATGGACCCATACCCAAATCGATGGGGAGCGAGTTGATTTCTGGAATCTTGGTGAAGGTATGGGCACTGTGCTTTTCAAATCGTTTGAAAATTCAGCTTCAGGAAATGTATTTACCTCCTTCACTGCAAGCCAAGAGCATATTGATTTCAAGATACAAGAACAGCCTCAAGTAGCCCTTAACGAAACATTACAAGTACGTTTGTGGAACTTGGGGAGACCAGACCGGTATATGTTCGATTATATTAGTACTTTTAGCTCGCCTCTCGAGAATGGCATTCTATTTGAAGCCTATCGGTATGGGGGTGGCATTGGTTTGCGGTTTACTGAACGTTGGAAAGCCGATAACTGTACTGTACTTACCTCCGAAGGTAAAGACCGCTCCACTGCCGACGGCAGCAATGCCCGATGGTGTATTGTTATGGGAGAGTCATCAGATAGTACGGGCAGCAGCGGAATTTTGTTTTTGAGTCATCCTGATAATCGAATGCATCCTGAACCCATGAGAATATGGCCCTTGGATGCCAATGGAGGTAGAGGAGATATGTTTTTCGAATTTTGTCCGATAAGGCATGAAGAATGGAAAATTGAACCGGGTAAAAAATATGGATTGAAGTATCGAATGATAGTTTTTGATGGTTATCTTACTGTCGATGAGGCCGAGTCATACTGGCAGTCCTTTGCGGAACAACCCAAAATTGGTATAAGTAATAAGTAAAAGTAGTAGATATGGAAAGAAGAAAGTTTATCAATCGCACTGCAATGGGTACGGCTGCTATGGTCGGGTTCCCATCGATTGTACCGGCTAGTGTACTCGGCAAGGATGCCCCAAGTAATAAGATCAATATTGGCCAGATTGGTTGTGGTAGAATTGCACGTTCGCATGATATTCACGATACTATAAGATTTGATCAGGCCCAGTATTTGGCCGTTTGTGACGTTGATTCCAAACGTGCGAATGACGCCAAAGTATTGGTCGATGATTTTTACAAAAAGAAAACGGGAAAAGATGGTTACGACAATACGAAAGTATATAGTGACTATCGTGAAATGCTCATGAACAAAGATCTTGATGCAATTGTCATCAGTACTCCTGATCATTGGCATTCACAGCCTGCTATGGAGGCGGCCCTTGCCGGTAAGCATATTTACTTACAAAAGCCTACCTCGTTGACCGTTCGTGAGGGACAACAATTACGTGATGTCATCAAAAAAACGGGGGTCATTCTTCAGGTCGGCACCCAGCAACGCGCCATGCCGCAGTTTCGGGTCGCTGCCGAACTTGTAAGAAATGGGCGTATCGGAAAGATTCATACCGTAAAAATAGGATTGCCGGGCGACCCTGCCGGACCTGAAGCGCCCGTTATGCCCGTACCCTCTAACTTGGATTTTGATATGTGGTTGGGGTCCACCCCAGAAGTGCCTTATACTGAAATAGGAGTGCATCCTCAGGATGGATACAGTAGGCCTGGTTGGTTACGTATACGTAACTATGGGGCCGGGATGATTACCGGATGGGGGCAACATCATTATGATTCGGCTGCCTGGGGTATGGATACGGAATTGACCGGACCGATTTCGGTAGAGGCCTTGGCCGAATTTCCAAAATCAGGCCTTTGGAATGTTCATGGTGACTTTTTTGTAAAGCATCAATATGATAACGGAATTACCGTATACACCAGTGGTGGCTATACTAATGGTATAAAGTATATTGGTGAGGATGGATGGATATTTGTATCCAGAGGGGATTATCAAGCATCCGCTAGTGATCCTGTAGATCAGGAAAAAAGTGCAAAGGCCCTGAATGCTTCAGATCCCGAAATATTGAAGTCTACCATTGGAGAGAATGAGATTCACCTAGAAAAAATCGATGATCAACACGGCAATTGGCTGGAGTGCATTAAAACAAAAGAGCAGCCGATCTCACCTATTGAAAAGGGCCACAAAGCATGCGTTATTTGTCTTATTAGTGACATAGCCATGCAATTCGACAGAAAGTTGGAGTGGGACAATGAAAATGAAGTGTTTATAAACGATGATGAGGCAAATGCTATGCTACATCGTACGCAACGCAAACCCTACGGAACGGATTATGTAAAAGTATAAAGTGAATTGAGATGTGACTTACAGCGCCTCCTTTTGACAAAAGGGAGGTGTTTTTTTGAAAAGGGGATATGCCCTCCTAGGCCTAATGCTTATATTTGAAACTGTCTTTTGGGCAATCTCAACAATAAGCTTTGGTGACTATTGATGTCTCGATACGACGGGTCTTATAGGCTGAACTTAATTTTAATGGAAATACTACGGAAGAAATGAAAAATTGTGTAATTGGTATGGCCTTTTGCCTGCTCTTTTCATGTGGGGAAAAAGGGAAGAATGAAAAAAAGGATATGACAGCGGAATCTGAATCGAAATCAATGGTAAAGTTCATGACCTTGGACCCTGGTCATTTTCATGCTGCACTGGTGCATAAAAAGATGTATGGTCAAGTAGATTCCACAACTTATGTATTCGCACCTGAGGGTCCGGAGGTTGCAGATTTTCTCAATAAAATCGAAGCCTACAATACACGAGACGAAGCACCGTCCCATTGGAAAGTCGAAAAGTTCTTCGGCGACGATTATGTAGAAGAAATGCTAGCTGAGAAGCCGGGCAACGTTATGGTGGTTGCCGGTAAGAATTCAAAAAAAATAGACTATATCTTAGCGGCAGTAAAAGCTGGGCTCAATGTGTATGCCGACAAACCCTTAGTTATCAACAAAGAGGGTTTTGAGAAGCTTAAAGAGGCCTTTAAAATCGCCAAAGAGAATAATGTCTTGATTTACGATATCATGACAGAACGTTTTGAATCGACCACAATGATGCAAAAGCTGTTTTCGACGATGCCGGAAATCTTTGGGGAATTGGTCGAAGGCTCGGCAGATGAACCGGCCATCAGCAAAGAGAGTGTACACCACTTTTTTAAGTATGTATCAGGGCAGCCCTTGGTACGCCCGGCATGGTTTTTCGATGTTGAGGAAGAAGGCGAGGGCATTGTCGATGTGACCACCCATTTGGTCGATTTGGTACAATGGGAGGCATTTCCAGGACAGCAAATCGATACTACGGACATTGAGATGATAAATGCCCGTCGATGGCCTACTGTGCTTACCCAAGATGAGTTTGAGAAAGTAACAGGACTTGGCGAATTTCCCGACTACCTTTCAAAGGATATTAAAGACGGTAAGTTGTATGTCTATTCGAATGGCGAGATGACCTATAGAATAAAGGGAAAGGTTGCTAAAGTATCCGTTATTTGGAACTATCAGGCCCCTGAAGGAACAGGGGATACCCATTATAGTATAATGCGTGGAACCAAGAGTAACTTGATCATAAAACAAGGAGAAGAGGAAGGCTACAAACCGGTTCTTTATATTGAAGCCAAAGATCCAGAAGGATTCGAAGGGGCCCTAAATCAGGCACTAGCAAATAAAATTTCACAACAGTTCCCTGGTACGAGTGCCGAAAAAATCTCCGGTTCTCAATGGAGAATTACTATTCCTGATACCTTTAAAATAGGTCATGAAGCACATTTTGGGCAAGTAACCGAAAACTTTTTGAAATATTTCGAAGAGGGAGAGCTGCCAAGTTGGGAAGTTCCGAATATGATCACTAAATATTACACTACAATAGAAGCGCTTCAGAAGGCAAAAGAATAATTGGCCATGAAAAATCAATTTTCGCTTGAAGATAAATGCTATGTGCTATCTGGTGCCACAGGTGCGCTAGGGGGTTCAATATCAGACTATTTGGTTGAAAATGGAGCCAAAGTGGTCTTACTGGGGAGGTCGCCCGAAAAGTTGAAAAAAAAGAAAGAGCAATTAGAACGTATTGCTGAAGGGAATACGATCACCTACTTGGTCGATCTAATGGACGAAGATAGCTTAAAGGAATTAAAACAAAAGATTGTATCAGAGGTGGGCGCCATTCACGGGCTGATCAATTTAGCGGGCGGCAACGTGCCCGAAGCGACCCTTAAACCTGGTCAAAGCATTTTCGATATTCGGTTTAAGGATACCCAAAGTGCGATTGATCTTAACTTGTACGGTACGGTGTTGCCTACCTTGGTTTTAGGGGAAATAATGGCCAAACAAGGTCATGGTTCGATAGTCAATATTTCTTCTATGGCGGCAAAACAATCCATCACGCGTGTTTTGGGCTATTCCATCGCCAAAACCGGAATAGAAATGTTTACCAAGTGGATGGCCTTGGAATTGGGGTCGAAGTTTAGTGATAAGATCAGGGTAAATGCCATTGCCCCAGGGTTTTTTATCGGCAACCAAAATAGGAAGGTACTGATCAACGAAGATGGCTCCTATACCGAGAGGAGTCAAAAAATATTGGCAGGAACTCCCATGGGGCGATTTGGTGATGCTTCCGAACTGAATGGCACGGTTCACTTTCTTCTCAGTGATGCGTCAAGCTTTGTGACGGGGGCAATCTTTGATGTCGATGGCGGGTTTAATTCGTTCTCAGGCGTTTGATCATGGACTATTTGCAAAAAACATTCCGCTGGTTCGGGCCAACTTTTGGCGTTACCTTAGATGATATACGACAAATAGGAGTTGAGGGCATCGTAGCCGCATGTCAACAAGTGCCTGTGGGCGAGGTATGGCCCGAGGAAACGATTGCCTCCCTAAAAAATGAAATCGAAGCACATGGCTTGCAATGGACTGTCGTGGAGAGTGTCAATATCCATACGGCCATAAAATACGGCCTTCCCGAACGTGATGCCTATATTTCAAATTACATACAGACCCTTAAAAATCTGGCTGCAAATGAAATATATACGGTATGCTACAATTTTATGCAACTCATCGATTGGACGCGGACCGATTTGGATTACCAATTGAAAAGTGGCGTGTCGGCCCTGAGGTACGATCCCGTGGCGGCAGCTGCCTTCGATAGCTACATCCTTAAAAGGGAAAATCTAGCCGACACCTATGATACTCCTATGCTTGAAAAGGCCAAAGCCTATTTCGAAAGCCTTGACACGAAAGGAAAAAAACAATTGGAGCAGGCCATATTGGCGGGGATGCCAGGTTCCCGAACGTTGATATCCCTTGAAGATTTTAGAAAAAATCACGAGACCGTCCTAAAGATCGACAAACGTAAACTTCAAAGTAATTTGGCCTATTTTCTGAAAGCGGTCATTCCCGAAGCGGAGAAACTAGGGGTGAAGATGGCGATACATCCCGACGATCCCCCATTTTCCGTTTTTGGTGTACCCCGTATCGTTTCTACTTATGAGGAACTGAAATTTGTACTAGAGAGTTGCCCTTCGTCAAGCAATGGTCTTACCTTTTGTTCGGGATCACTAGGAGCTTCGGCCAACAACTTGGTTCGAATTATCAATGACTTCGGTGACAAGATTCACTTTATTCATCTTCGAAATGTTACGCGTGGTGAGGACGGAAGTTTTTACGAATCCGACCACTTGAACGGTTCGCTGCCCATGGAAGAAATTATGCAGGCAATTGTTCTTGAACAAAAAAAGCGGTTCGAGAGTGGAAGGGGTATTGTGGCCATTCCGATGCGACCTGATCACGGGCATGTCGTTCTGGACGACAAAAAGCGACAGTCCGAATTTTATTCGGGGTATTCATTGATCGGACGGGCCTTGGGCCTGGCCCAACTTTCGGGCCTCGAAAAGGGAATTCGTGCTACCTTGGTACAATAAAGAGGGCTTGCGGGGCTATAGGTATTTAATCGTTATCACTTTTGTTTATCAGACCTTTTGTGAACTCGTTAAGTGCTTCGACCTTTTCTTCAAAATCGCCTTTCAAGGTTTTACGATACGCGTTGAGGTTTTTCACCAAATCGTCAATATTTTCCGGAATCACCTCTTCAAAAAACTGACGTAGTCGTTTCGCAGTTGTCGGTGATTGGCCATTGGTAGAGATGGCGACTTTGACATTGCCCTTGGTTACAATACCCCCCATATAAAAGTCACATAGCGGTGGGTTATCGGCAACGTTTACCAGAATACTGCGTTCCCTACAATCGACGTACACCTGCTCGTTGACCGATGGCTGATCGGTTGTGGCTATAACGATATGTTTATCGGTCAGGTATTTAGGTTTGTATGCATCAATATTCATGTGAAACCCATGTTTTTTGGCGACTTCTTCCGTGGCTTTCCTGAACATAGGCGCCACCATTTCCACTTGGGCATTCGGACTCGATTTTAGTAGAAAGGTTAATTTTTCCAATGCGACATTTCCGCCACCGACGACTAATATATGCAGGTTTGCTGCCTTTAGAAAAATAGGGTAAAGTTCGTTCCGTTCCATTGCTTAACCTGATTAAAATTTTACGCCTTGAGTGCCAAGGCTATTAGGTCTTTTGATTTTTTCGATAAAGGTAATTGCATCGCCGTATCATGACCCTTAGGTGACATTTTACGCCAAGTTTTTTGAAGGATGTCTACGATTTTCTGATCGGGATGCTCGGCCGCAAAAGGTTCGAAGTAGTATTCGAGAAATACAAGGCAAATTACATCTTCCAAGGTTTGGGTGTCCTCATTTTTTTTAAGTTTCTTTTTCTCTAGTAAAAAAACAACCTTGTCGATGATGTTTTGATCATAACCTACTTTCTGCAGTATGGCGGTAGCTTTTTTGGCATGATAGGTTTTTAAATGTTGTCTCCATTTTAGGTACCCCACACGATTCATGTCGTACGAATCCCGTGGTATTTCCCATCGGCAAATGTGCTGGCAACGTGCGGCGAGGTGTACGGCCTCTGGTGCATTAGGTGCGAAGTCGTTCAGTTTTTCCGTCATCCGATAGGCATATAACAGCTCTTTTGGATAGATTTTACCTTCATACGTTTCAGTATTCGGGTCTTTGCTATTCGCTTCATCAAAATACTTGAAAGCATTCGCTAGTTTCGTATTTGTCACCATAATCGCTTTTTTATGCGAAGATAAGAAGGCTTGGTAAAAGCCAAAGGTAATGGCTATTTCCGATTATAATCAAAAGATATCCAGTCGGCATGGCCCATGTTATGTAGCTCATCTTTAGGATTTTTAAAAACCAGGTATAAGGCTCCGTTTTCTAGACTGGGAGTAACGGGAATCGTATAATATGCCGTTTTTTCGTCTCCCTCATATTGCAAAGTTTGGCTTCCGATCACCGGACCGTCAAGTGATCCTTCCCTGATTTCCAAAGTACCCTCAAAATCATAATTCGAATTGAAGAAAGTGGCATACTTTAGATTTTTAAGGTTTTTGAAGTCGATGCCATCGAATTTTAAATAAGAATTGTGAACCAATGGGCCTACGACCCTAGAGTAATTGGTGCTCCATATTCCCGTACCCTCGGTAATTTCGGTGGCGTTCTCTGCTTCCAGCTTCTGACTTTTAAATATGAATTGTTCATTGGCCGTAAGTTCAGAGTTCGGTTGTGCGGGGGTGCCATTATCGCGATAGGAAGCCATAAGAATATAGGTTCCCTCCCCTTGTGAGCGAAGGTGTTGATCAAAGGTCAGCGTACCTTGTAAGGGAAGTGACTTGTCCTTGGCCTTGTTGTCTTTTTGAAGGCTTAATATGTAATCGACCATTTGGCTAACTTCCTCAATATTTAGTTGAGGATGTGCTGCCATTGCCCTTTCTCCCCATACGCCACTTCCTCCTTTGATGATTTTGGATACGAGATAGCCTGTATCTTCAGAGGTGTATTTTTTCGCGATTTCCATATAACTCGGGCCATTCACTTGTTCATTGATGCCATGACAGGCCTTGCAATCAGAAGCTTCGATACGTAGTTTTCCTTCAGGAACAATATTTCTTTGGTGGCCTATCGTGGCCTTAACGATGTCTTTCCCTTCTGGGATGTAATCAAAGGTGACCTTGACCTTTGATGGATCAATGGAACCATCAAGGGTTGTACCGTCCTGTTTGTCGGTGACCAGTATTTTATAATCGATGGTTTTACCGCTCCAGTAAATCGAATCATTATTGGCGACCTGAAGGGTCAAGATGGGCGGATCGTTGCCTACCATTACTTTGGTAAATGTGGTATTTGTGTTGCCCTTCGCATCGGTAACCTTAAGCCGAACATTGTAAATACCCTCTTTTTCGAAGGTAAAAGTAGGGTCGATTTCTGAAGATTGCGATGAATCCGAATCGAAAAACCAGTCGTAGGTCAACGCATCACTATCGTAGTCAAAAGAAGTCGCTCCCGAAAACTGAACGGTAAGGGGGGCGGCACCTACGGCCTTATCATTTTCGATTTGGGCTACGGGCTCACGGTTACCCGGCAAGTATGTAATACTGCTCAAACGTGCATCCAGATTTTGTGAATTCCACTTTTGACCGTACTCGAGGATATAAAGGTTGCCGTTGGAGCCAAATATCATATCCATGGGATGTGAAAATTCAGTATGGGGCATAAAAGCATCGGCCTTTACGTAGTTCTGGTCCTCATCTAAGGTGATGACATAAATCCAATCACGCATCCATTCGTATAGAAACAATTTATCCTCAAAATAGTCGGGAAAGGTATTTTTTGCATCGGGATGGTCGGCGGCATGATATACCGGGCCTGCCATAGGGTTGATGCCTCCCTCTCCCATCCAAGGAAATTCTTCCGAGCGATAGTAGGTCATTGGAATCAATGATTTCTGGGCCGGAGGTAGTTCTTTAATACCTGTATTGTTCGGAGAGTCGTTGACCAAATGATCGGGGTCGAACTTTGGTCCTGAAGTTTCGGTACTAAAATCAAAATCGTTATAGGGTTCGTTATAGCCACGGGTATAGGGCCAGCCCCAATAACCAGCTTGGCGTGCCTGATCGTATTCTCCCATTCCGCTGGGGCCTCTATTGGGGTCCGCTTTACCCGCATCGGGACCGATATCGCCCCAATAGAGATAGCCCGTTTTACTATCGATCGATGGCCTAAAAGGATTTCTATTACCCATGACATAGATCTCAGGTCGGGTTTTGGGTGTTCCTTTCGGAAAAAGATTTCCTTCGGGTATGGAATAGGTACCATCGTCTTCGGGTCTTATGCGCAATATTTTACCTCGTAAGTCATTGGAGTTGGCTGCCGAACGCTGCGCGTCGTAAGCCTTTCGGCCTTGCCTTTCATCGATTGGGGCAAAACCTGAAGATTCGAAGGGGTTCGTATTGTCACCTACGGTTATAAACAAGTTGCCTTGTGGGCCGAACTCCAAAGCTCCGCCACTATGACAACAATGGCGATCGGTAGGGATTTCGAGCAATATCTTTTCGGAGTCAAAATCCAGTACTCTGTCTTTTAGCGTAAAACGTGAAATACGTTGTTTTGATTCATCGCCCTTTACCGAATAAAAGAAATAAATCCAGTTATTTTCGGAGTAGTTTGGATCAACGGCAATACCTAATAACCCATCTTCGTTACCATAAAAAAGATCAAGTTGAGCCAAGGTTTCAGTATTTTCAGAGTCAAAATCATAGAGTTTTAAAGCGCCCCTACGCTCCACAAAAAGAATTCCCTCACCTGGAAGTTCATCAAGTTCCATTGGCTCGTTCAAGTTAAAATCGAGCACCTTTTTTACAAAGCGATCCTCGGGAGGTACCCGGTCCGTAGTGGCTTTTGAATAGTCGAGTTCGGCATCTCCCATGGCATATTGAATACCGCCCCATAGGTGCTTCATGAACTGTGGGTTCTCGAAAGTTTCGTTTGTATGCCCCATTTCTGTGTAGAAGGCACGTCCCCCATCAAACTCATGATACCAAGAAATTGGGTGGTTTTCACCATTGGTCCCGCCCTCATAACTGTTTTCATCAATGTTAATCAGCACGTTGATATCTGGATTAATGTTTCGGAAGTTGTACCACTCGTCATTTTTTATCCACAGAGAATCCATCTGTTGCGTAGCTGCATGATCGGTTCGTACAATATGAAGTTCAGCCTCTTGTATCCTTGGGTGGCCATCGAAAATTGCCCCTACCAAGCGATTGTACCAAGGCCAATCATATTCGGTGTCTGTGGCGGCATGCACGCCTACAAACCCTCCTCCCGCTTGTATATACCGTTCGAAATCGGCTTGTTGAACATCGTTCAAAACATCACGGGTCGTATTTAGAAAAATTACCGTTTTGTATTGTTTGAGGGAATCCTCTTCAAAGTAGTTGGCATCTTCCGTCGAAACGACGTGGATTGCCTTTTCTTTTACCAATTTTTTTAGGGCTTCTACGCCCGCCTCGATAGAACTGTGTCTGAAACCTGCAGTTTTGCTAAATACCAATATTTTTTGTTCTTTTTTACTACAGGATATAGCAGTAATGAGGATTAGGCAGAGGAGGGAAACTATTTTGAGTTCTGGTCGTTTTTTTAGACTCTTCATGATAGGGTGACCTTTAATTCTATTTGGTTTGGTGAATGTCTCTGATTGCAAGGACGATAGAGTAAAGATAAATCGATTTCGATACGTAAGGGCAAGAAATTTTATTTTGGTTGTAAAATTGCTGTCAAAAAGAGTCGCTAATTCTTCAAAATAAGAAACGGTCGGCATTTGGCGACCGACCGTTTCTTTACTAACTCAACTAACTTTTACTTTTTGGATTTTTTCCAATAAGGATCGACCCATTATTGTTTTTTGGTAAGGGTCAGTGCCACCTCTTTCTCGATTTCATCTCCGACATATACGATTTGAGGGGTATTTCCAGTATCCCAGACCGTATCGCGAATGACTGTGGTAGCCCCTATGTAGTAGTTACCGGCGTCAAGCCCGCTGAAGGAAAAGCTACCTTCGCCATCAGTATTGGTATCCATTATAAGTTGGGTGTCTTCGGTATACAATTTTACTGTAATACCAGAGACGACATTACCGTCGTCTGCACTTGCCGTACCTACGATGGTGCCCTGATCGTCTTTACTGCAAGACACTATGGCTCCTAAAACGAGCATTAAAAAAAGTATCCTTTTCATTTTTTAAAAATTTGTAGTTTTTTGAATGTGATGCAATGTGCCCTTTGAATTTCAGATGCTGTTTTTAAGCACATTGCATCGTTTTATAAATGGGTAAAATTTCTTTTTATTCAAGTACGTTTTTCCACTTTGTATCCCTCCCTGTAAACCAAATAGGTAAATCAGGGTTATCGTGTTGGCTTATTCTAGACCACACCTCGGGATCGGTTGCTTGAATGTTCGGGTTGTAAAGGAATCTTTCTTTCCATTTGAAAATCTCATAAGGAGAACCGGGGTTGTCTCCTAAATATTTCACCAAACGACGCGCAGAGGTCCAAGGCACTTCAAAGTTGAACATGTTATAGTGCAATTGTAATTGGTTGAAAATCGACCTCACTTTCTCCTCAGGACCTAGTCCGTCAAAGCGCTGGGCCTCAAATTCGGCGTAAGCACTGGCGTTGTACTGTTCGGAGGGCCTATCCCTATCGATTCTTGATTGATCCATGTTGCTAGGGAAAGAAGGCGTGGTTTGTTTTGAATATTGGTTGTCCACATTTTGTGAATACCAATAAGCACAAGATAGTTCAATAGCCTTCTTGTAGTGATCACGTGCCGACCCGGCATTTCCAAAGCCCCGTACTGCTGCTTCCGCTAGGGAAAGTTCGGTCTCCACGGCATGAAGGGTGGGGTATCGGATATCAAAATTATATTGTGGTCGCACATTGTACTCGGAAATCATATTTCTATCCGTACCGATGGTCCAGTTGATATCTTGGTACTGGGCACAATAAGTTCTAAAGGCGTTGAAAAGAAATGCCTCGCGCCCTGAAAGACTGGCGGCCGCTTCGTCACTCAATCGAATAGTGTGCTCAAATCCTTCTTTACCGAACGTTATTTCGGTGACATTGATATCGGTCATGATCGGATGGTTGATATAATAGCCTCTCATGGCCTTGCTAAAGTAGCTGTTTGGATCACTTCCGTTATCCCAAGAAGTTTCTGCACCGACATACCTGCCCATAATATCTTTAGAGAAAAGATAGGCTACCCTCGGGTCGACAGTGCCATTGGCAAGCCCTTCTTCGGAGTTATCGCCATCAAAATAGTATAAGGTTTGGCCATCGATAACGACACTTTTTTCCGTGGGAATACAATGCATTACATCTTCCAAAAAGCGTTTGGGAGCGCGACATTCGTCAGAACGTTCTCTAAAGGACCGGGTGATTCCCAATTCAACCTGTAAACGGTTGGGTTCGACTATTGCGATATCGGCCAAACCTGCGACGTCCATGGCCTGGTCGAAAAGCGGTTTGCCATTCAGCTCATTGATCGTAGACGTGGTAAGCTCCGGTAATCGCTCGCTCACGGTCATGGCCCAGCGAAGTCTCAATGAATTGATATACTTACGCCATTGTAATAGATTACCGTCGAAGATAACATCTTGGGCTTGAAAGGAGGCTTGTTGACTTGCATCTAGTTCAACGGTTGAAAGATAATCTTCAATTTCTCCTAGTTCTTCGATGATGATAGGATAGATTTCCTCTTGTCCCAAAAATTCAGCTTTGTCACCGTCAAGAGCTCCTGCCGATCCGGTCTGAAAATACGGAACTTCATCATATCCATCGATACCACGTTGATAGGCATAGGCCTTCAATACGTGTAATAATCGCATGTAAAGTACGTCAAGCGTGGTGCGTTCATCCTCTGGAATTCTATTGAACTCTTTCTGACCCCACAAAATCTGCTTTACCCATTGGCTATTTAAGGCATTGAAAACCGATCGGTTAAATCCATTGGATCCCCAATCGTTCTCCACGTCGGTTAGGGCATATGGAATACCATATTCCTTAACATTATAATATAATTGAACCCCTGTGCCCATCACGCGCGATCCGCTACGTAATTGATGGTAGTGCGAACCATAATCACCGCGCAATAAAAAACCACGGGTTAATTGTGAGGTGAAATATCCGGCGATTATACTTACACCGGCCTCATCAGCCTGGCTTTTCGAAAAGCCATCGGGATCTTGATATAAATCTGTAAGCTCGTCTTGACAGCTCGTTGAACCCAGCAGTATCAAGCACGATAATAGCGATTTTAAAAATATGTTTTTCATAGTACTATTTTTTTAATTATAAATTAGCCTTTACCGAAATTCCGTACGACCGTTGCGCAGGAAGCGCGGTCGTTCCAAAGGCCCCATCGGACCATCCCGTACCGTTTGATGATTCCGGAATTGTATTTGGAGCATCCTTATAAATATAAGCAAGATTGTTGGCAAATACAGATAGCACGATATTGCTCAGCCCTATTCGCTCGGAGAGGTCGGGAAGCCTATAATCTAACGAAACATTCCTTAGGGCTACATAATCACTCTTGAACAAGCGGTCTTCAGGGAAGAACCCGTTCGAAAAGTAGGACGAATAGTAGTAATCTTGCGCTGATGAAATCTGATTGTTGGGTGTTCCATCAGAATAGACTCCAGATAAAAGCACACCATCGTTATAGGTAGGGCCACTAGGATTAGAACCAGCGACCTTTTGCCCGTCCGTATTCAAGTAATAGGCTTGACCTCCGGTTGCAGCGTCACGATAGGGTAAACTTTCCTTTAAAACACCCGCAGCCATCATATAGGTTTCTGCTTCATTGATGAAACTTGCACCGAACGAATAGTCGATATTGGTGACCAAGCTGAAGTTTTTATAGTTGAATCTATTGAAAACCCCACCGGTAAGGTCTGGCAAAAGTTTACCTACTACTCGGTTACTCGACCTGCTGTAGCTATAACGCTGACCATTTCTATCAACGATACGTTCACCGTTGTTCGGGTCATTGTCATCTGATGGGTTGATATAGTTCTGCCATCCCTGTTGCTGTACGATTAGACCATATTCACCACCGACTTCGGCCACTATGTTGAGTCCATTACCTCCAAATAAAGAAAGCGAAGTGAGATCTCCGTCAAGTCTTCTGACTTGTGTTTTACTGGATGCAAAGGTCATATCGAGATTCCATTGAAAGTCTTCGCTGTAGAGCGGCTTGGTTTTTAAGGCAAGTTCCCAACCCGTATTGGCGACGTCACCCGCATTAATTCGTACACTGTTCACACCAAGTCCGGGAGGCGCAGTAACTCGCATAATCTGATCATAGGTGTTGGCATGGTAGACCGAAAAGTCAAATCCTAATCGTTGATTTTCGAAGAAATAGCCTTCAAGCCCTACTTCGAATTCACGCTTACGCTCTGGTTGTAGGTTCGGCACAAAATTCTCATCGATCGGTGGTAGGTCGTTCGGAGGGGATAAAATAAAGCCGTTGCCCGACTGGGAAACCCCTAGGTTGACATTACTGAAATATAGCGGGCCGGGTCGACCAACATCTGCCCATGAAGTTCTTAGCTTCAAGAATTTTACGGCCGCTGGCATATTGATAGAATTAGATGCAATCCATGTAGCACTTACCCCAGGGTAAAAATAACTATTATTATCAGGAGGTAAAATAGATGACCAGTCGTTACGGGCTTGGGCCTCAATGAAAATTTGATCGTTCCAGTCTAACTGAAGTGAGCCCAGCACACCATAAAGAATATCATGTCCGTTATCGATGATGGGTGTCGGATTAATTCCGGAGGGGAGGTTGGAGAACGAAAAGAAATTTGGAATTACCATACCGCCAATGGTTTCTGCACCTCGTACTTCAAGATAATTGTCACGAATAACACCTCCAACGAAACCAGAGATATTAAAGTCGTTTATATCGGTGTTGAAATTGAAGGTGGCTTGGCCATAAGTTTTTCTAATGATACGGTTTTGATCTCTAAAGACGGAGCCACTGTTGGGTCCGATTAAGCTTGGATCTTCTAATTTTCCTTTATAGGTACTACGTTCGGTGGTATTATCAAGACCCCCTAAAATCGTCGCGCTAAAGGTATCGTTAAAGGTCAAGTCCATGGTCAAAGACTGAATACCGTGAATACGGTTGAAATCAGATTCATTTTGTGTCCAATCCCAAAGTGTTCCTACAACGGAAGCACGTCCGTTCGATATAAAATTTTGCCGACGGTCCGGGTTCTGAAAATAGTTGTATCCATTTTCGGTCACCAAAGCGCTTCGTATGAGGTCGACATCGATATCCCTGGAGTAGGCACCCAATTCAGATCGTGCCCCTTGTGCATCGAAAGATCCTGCGTAAGCAGAGTTTAAATTACTGGTTACATAGTAATTGCCTACGTATTTCAAAGATATATAGTCGTTTACATCGTAAGACGCATTGAAACTGAAGGTGTTTTTATCATATTTGGCTCCACGAATAATCGGGGTATAGGCCATGTTGGTGTAGGAAAAACGTACAGAACCTCTTTCCCCACCTGAGCTTACCGATACGTTTGCCGTACGTTGAAGGCCTGTTTGAAAAAGTTGGTCATTGACCGATCTTCGGGTCGGCTGCCATGGTCGAATAGACCCGTCCCACCAGCGAAGGTTTACGCTGGGGTCATATTTAGGTCCGAAAGCTTGCCCTGCAATGTCCAACGCCCTTTCGCCGTTCTCATTGATATAGAACCCTTGATCATCCGTGGCCGAAACACTGGGGCTACGTCCTGTACCATAGATGTCTTGAAATTCAGTCAAAAATGCACTTTTTTCCAAGGAGGTGGTCAGAGAGGCTGAAATTCCAAGTCCCTTACTTCTTGAGCCGCTTTTAGTCGTAATCAATATAACGCCATTAGCCCCTTCACTACCGTAGAGTACGGAAGCTTTGGCGCCTTTTAAGATTTGCATCGAGGCGATGTCATCGGGGTTGATATCGTTGATACCGGTTCCATTATCCCTACCGGTTCTACCGTTGTAGTTAATGTTTGAATTTTCATCATGGATCGGAATACCATCGACAACAATTAAAGGGCGCGTGGTCGAGTTTTGATCAAAGGAGACCGCATTTCGAATATTGATTTTGAAACCACCTGAAGGCCCCGTGGCGGTAGAAGCTACGGCAACACCAGCAGCCGTACCGTATAGCGACTGTAAAGCATTCACCGGCGTACCACTGGCAAGAATTCGATCATTGTCGACACTGGCTACGGAATAGCCAAGTGCTTTGGCATCCTTTTTAATGCCCAAGGCAGTGACGACGACCTCATCAAGTTCACTGGCATCTTCACTAAGGGTTACATTAATGGTAGCCCTGCCGTTCACATTAATACTTTGAGTGGCAAATCCGATGTACGATATTTCAAGTACTGGCGAATCACCTGTAGGCGTTATGGAATAGTTGCCGTCAAAATCGGTCGACACTCCATTTGTGGTGCCTACTTCTAATACCGTGGCGCCGGCCAAGGGCACACCATCTTCATCAGTGACCGTTCCTGAAACTGCGGTTTGATCGATCGGGTTGCCCATCGGTATAGCCGATTCCAAAGCTTTTGCTACTGACACATGGGCTTGGGCCGAACCAAAAAGGAAGGCAGCGAACAGTGTCAAGAGTGCCTTGCGAAAATCGACTTTAGGAATGCCTCGTCTGGGATTCCCATACTTCTTTCGTTTTTTCATAATTGATGAGTTTGTTTGAGATTAGACTTAGGTTAAGACTTTTTTGTGATTGTTGAAGTTTTGCAAATGACTTAGTCGAAATTTTAAGATAGTGCCAATACTACGATTTAAGAACCACGCATTTCAAGGCAAATTAATTTTAGAAAAGCAAAAATAGCAGAGCGTTTTGTTAAAACCTACCAAAAATTATGCAGAGTTTGATGTTTTTTTTGCCGAAAAAAGTGAATTTAATCCTTTCTGCTACTTTTTGTATTAAAAATTGTTAATTTACCCTTAAATTTAATGGTGAGATGAAACTTCATTTATTGGATAGGGCCAGTTCAAAACACAGTTCGTTTACTGTAAGCAAGAACCGTTATCCCAATTTTTTGAAAGTATGGCACCAACACCCTGAATTAGAGCTTGTTGTAATACGAAAAAGTACGGGCACCCGTTTTATCGGTGATAGTATTGAAAAATTCCAAGAAGGTGAGGTCGTTTTAATCGGTAAAAACCTGCCACATATGTGGCTGAACGATGAGGAGTATTTTCAAGAAAATTCGGATCTGGTTGCCGAAGCTATTGCTGTACATTTCACTCAAGATTTTATGGGCCCCGGGTTTATCAAAGTGCCCGAAATGCAATCAATATCGAAATTGTTCAATCGTGCCGAACAAGGGGTCAAATTCATTGATTTGCATGTAAGAGTAATTGAGCAAATTGAGGAGTTATCGTCGCTAGCTCCATTTGAAAAGGCGGTTCGTTTCATAGAAATTCTTCATTGCTTATCGCGCCATGAGAACTATCGTTTGCTCTCTAGTTCTGGTTTTGTGAATTCTTTTAACAGTCCTGAAAATGAAAATTTAGATAAGATCTACTCCTATATTTTCAAGAACTTCAACACCCCGATCCATTCTAAAGATGTGGCGAAAGTGGCGCATATGAACCCATCTGCGTTCAGTCGCTTCTTCAAGCGGATTCACCGTAAGACCTTTACCAAGTACTTGAACGAGATTCGAATAGGTTATGCCTGTAAGTTGTTGATAGAGCGAAAAAATTCGATATCATCGGTATGTTATGAATCGGGCTTTAACAACATTTCTAATTTCAACAGACAGTTCAAGTCCATTGCGGGAATGTCTCCGACTGAATATATTAAACATCATAGCTGATGCTTCAATTGCTTTGGGGCAAAAATAGTACTGATGATGGTCATATTTTGAGTAGATATCTAAAAGGCCATAAGTTAGATTTGTGTTTTTAATTTCTTCCTTTTATGTCAGATCGCACAGTTATTTCAGGAATAGACGTCAAAGACGTACGCTTTCCAACCAGCGAATTTTTAGATGGGTCCGATGCGATGAATCCCGACCCCGACTATTCGGCGGCATATGTCATTCTTAAAACAGATCATCCAAATGGTCTTGAGGGTCATGGTCTGACCTTTACTATTGGAAGGGGCAATGAACTCTGTGTAGCCGCTATTCAGTCCCTGTCGCATTTAATTGTGGGTAAAACGCTGGAAAGTTTTACGGCCTATATGGGTGATTTCTATAAGATGATTACGGGAGATAGTCAATTGAGGTGGCTAGGCCCTGAGAAAGGGGTCATTCATCTTGCTACTGGGGCAATTGTTAATGCCGTCTGGGATCTCTATGCCAAGGTTGAAGGGAAGCCTCTGTGGAAACTTCTGGCCGATATGTCACCTGCTGAATTGGTTTCGTGTGTAGACTTCACCTATATTACTGATGTGATCACACCACAAGAGGCTCAAGCTTTACTTGGAAAACTTGAAAACTCAAAACAGTCTCGCGTGGACAAACTTTTGAAAGATGGATATCCTGCCTATACCACATCAGCGGGATGGCTCGGATATTCCGATGATAAAATGCGCCAACTCTGCCGGGAAGCCAAAGCACAAGGCTTCGATCATATAAAGATAAAGGTAGGGTTAAATCTTGAAGACGATATTCGACGGGCTAGCATCATTCGGGAAGAAATCGGTCCTGATTTACGGCTTATGATGGATGCCAATCAAAAATGGGATGTAGATGAGGCCATTTTCAATATGAGGCAACTTGCCCAATTCAACCCCTATTGGATCGAAGAGCCTACCAGTCCTGATGATATTTTGGGCCATGCCCGCATAGCTAGGGCAGTCGACCCTATAAAGGTTGCTACTGGAGAGCATTGTCAGAATCGGGTTATCTTTAAACAATTGTTACAAGCCGATGCCATAGGAATTTGTCAAATCGATAGCTGTCGCGTGGGCGGGGTCAATGAAATATTGGCCATTTTATTAATGGCGGCAAAATTTAATATCCCGGTGTGTCCGCACGCCGGTGGCGTGGGACTCTGTGAATACGTTCAACATCTTTCCATAATCGACTATATTGCAGTAAGTGGGTCGCTTGAGAATCGGATAATCGAATACGTAGATCATTTACATGAGCACTTCCATGAGCCTGTCGTCGTCGAAAACGGGGCTTATATGCCACCACAACTGCCGGGTTTCAGTATTACGATGAAGAATGAGTCACTGGATAACCATAGTTTTCCCGATGGTGTGGTATGGAGGGAAATAGCACGTAAAAATGCAGTCGCCCATGAAAAGAGGTAAATTGCCTTTTGGTGAAGGGAATCGGCCTGAACCCATAAATAGACGAAAAGTATATACCTAAAATAATATAGAGATGAAATTAATACGATATGGTATGGCGGGGAAAGAAAAGCCCGGCGTGCAACTTGAAGATGGATCTAGAATCGATATTCAGGGCTTTGGTGAAGATTACGATGAGAATTTTTTTGGTTCCGACGGGGTCCAACGGCTACAAGAGTGGTTGGATGATAACAAGGAATTTTGTACCAAAATACCTGATGATGTTCGCTTAGGAGCTCCTTTGGTAAGACCTTCGAAAATAGTTTGTGTAGGCCTGAACTACGCGAAACATGCTGCAGAAAGTGGGATGGCATTGCCTAAGGAACCTGTGTTGTTTTTTAAATCTACTTCGGCTATCGTCGGTCCCAATGATGATCTTATTATTCCCAAGGGAAGTGAAAAAACAGATTGGGAAGTTGAGCTAGCCGTCGTAATAGGTAAAAAAGCATCCTATGTTTCCGAAGCCGATGCCATTGACCATGTGGCGGGCTATGTGTTACATAACGATTATAGTGAACGGGCTTTCCAAATCGAAAAGGAAGGGCAATGGTGCAAAGGAAAAGGCTGTGACACGTTTGCGCCCATTGGGCCCTTTATTGCTACCAAAGACGAAATCGATAACCCCAATGATTTGAAACTATGGCTTACATTGAATGGCGAAATGGTTCAAAACAGTGCCACCTCCGATTTTATTTTTAATATTCAACAAGTAGTTAGCTACATCAGTCAGTTCATGACCTTGTTGCCTGGGGATATCATTTCAACGGGAACGCCCTCGGGTGTCGGTCTCGGCTTTGAACCCCCGAAGTATTTGAAACCTGGTGATGTGGTAGAATTGGGTATCGAAGGATTGGGAACGTCAAAACAGGTTGCCAGGGCATTTGAAGGATAGCGAAATCGTAAGGCTTCAGGCGTATTTGCGGACAATCTAATCCCGCCTACCTCAATGAAAATGTTAAGGCCAATGGAAAAGCAAAGTATCAAATTACAATAAATGAGGGCCACTCAAGCATTGCTGGTTTTACTGTGCTTCATGTTGATGGGATGCGATAGTTCCGAAATGGAAATCTATGTAAGGCCCAATTCGGATACTGTGGGTGATACAGGTGTCAATAGCATTCAGGAAGCACTTGACGAAATCGCTGTACTTCGGGAGAAAAATAACATGGCTTTGGCAACTATTACCTTGGGTAAAGGCGAATATCGCTTGAATACACCTGTACGTATAGGTCCGGAACACGGTGCTGTGAAATTGATCGGAGAAGGTACTGAGAATACCGTTATTAAAGGATCTCGGCGATATAGTCTAAAGTGGACTAAGTATAAGGGCTCCGTATATGTAGCTCCAATAGTTGGGCAAGAAAGGTTTGATCAGTTGTTTATCAACGGGAAAAGACAAATCCTTGCACGGTATCCCGATTATGACGAAAATGGAGGGCATTGGCAGGGGTATGCAGCGGATGCCATTGATCCGAAAAGAATAGAAAAATGGCAACACCCACAGGGGGCTATCCTGCATGTGATGCACCAGGGCGAATGGGGCGGCTTTCATTACAAGGTCGAAGGAATTGATAAAGACGGTAGTGTACTATTGTCAGGAGGGCATCAGAACAATCGGCCTTCCGCTATGCACGAAACGTATCGAATGGTCGAGAATGTGTTTGAGGAATTGGATAGTGAGGGAGAATGGTTTCTCGATGCCGAGCAGAACCTTTACTATTGGCCACCCAAAGATCTCGACCTTCAAAATGCCAAGGTAGAGGGAACTTTGCAAAAGTGCTTGGTCAATGTGCAAGGCACCAAAGACAATTCGGTAAAAGATGTTTCTATCGAAGGAATTCGCTTTGAACATACGCAGCGCACTTTTATGGAAGCATACGAACCACTTTTGCGAAGTGATTGGACTATGTATCGGGGAGGCTCGGTTTTTTTGCAAAATACCGAGGAAGTTGCCATAAAGAATTGTGAGTTCACGGCTTTGGGAGGTAATGTCATATTTGTTAGCGATTACAATCGAAATGTTGTTATTTCCGATAATCATATTCATGATTGTGGAGCGAGTGGAATTGCATTTGTCGGAAGCCCTAAAGCGGTACGTTCACCTTCCTTTCAATATAATGAGTACGTTCCTTTGAATGAAATGGATACTTTAATAGGGCCCAAGACCGACGATTACCCCAGTGATTGTCTTGTGGAGAACAATCTCATTCACCATATTGGGCGTATCGAAAAACAGACGGCAGGTGTTGAAATCGCGATGGCCATGAATATCACGGTGCGCCATAATAGTATTTATGAAGTGCCAAGAGCAGGTATTAATATTGGCGATGGTACTTGGGGCGGGCATACGATTAGTTTTAACGATGTGTTCAATACAGTTTTAGAATCGGGTGATCACGGGGCATTCAATTCTTGGGGAAGAGACCGGTTTTGGCACCCAAACAGAAATACAATGGACAGTATTGTGACGATGCATCCAGAAATGCCAAAATGGGATGCAGTATATACCACTGAAATTTTTAACAATAGGTTCCGATGTGATCATGGTTGGGATATCGATTTGGACGATGGTTCCTCCAATTACAACATTTACAATAATGTTTGCCTGAACGGGGGAATCAAACTTCGTGAAGGCTTTTTTAGAACCGTGGAAAATAATATTATGATCAATAATGGATTTCACCCCCACGTGTGGTTCAAGAATTCAGGTGATATTTTTAGACATAATATTGTGTTTACCGAACATAAAGATATTAGGCTTCAAGGTTGGGGGGCAGAAGTAGATTATAATCTCTTTGGTGATGACGAGGCATTGCAGATATCACAAAAAAATGGTGTGGGTGCGCATAGCGTTTCCGGATCCCCGCGCTTCAAGGAGGCCGCAACGGGTAATTTTGATGTAAGCGATGATTCGCCGGCACTACAAATTGGTTTTGAACCTTTTGAGACCCAAAATGTGGGGGTCAATAACGAGAAGTTAAAGGCATTGGCGAAAACGCCAGAGATACCCCGGCTGTTTTTTGGTTCCCAAGTTGATAGATCTGCTACTTTTCAATGGTTGGGCGCTGAAATAAAGTCGATCGAGACAATGGCCGAACGTTCGGCGGCGGGCTTGAGTAAAACGGCAGGCATACTCGTACTAAGTTTAGACGACACCAGCGTATTAAGAAAGTCGGGCATAGCTGTGGGCGACGTAATTGTTGCTAGTGAAGAAGAAGAACTTGACAACGTCTCCGACCTGATGAAATTTTATCAAAACAATAACTGGAAGGGCCAATTTGACCTCGTGATTTTCCGTAATCAAAAAAAATTGCCCATACACCTTAAAACCAAATAAGACTGATGAAAATGACCTATCTAAACCTTAAATCGGCCTGTTCTAAAATTTGGCTCATACTCATATATTTCGGGGGAAGTGTGGGGTGTGCCCAAGCCATTTATGAAGATGAGCGCTATGTGCCCGAAACCGACCCTATGGTCTTGGAAAAATTGGATGCCTGGCAAGATATCAAATTCGGACTTTTAATGCATTGGGGTACTTATAGCCAATGGGGTATTGTGGAATCATGGTCTATATGTCCCGAGGAATACGGGTGGTGTGAACGAAAAAAGGGCTCTAATCCTGATAACTATTACGCCTATAAAAAAGAATACGAAGGTTTACAGAAAACGTTCAACCCAGTGAAGTTCAATCCGGAAAAATGGGCAAAAGCCGCCAAAAATGCGGGTATGCGGTACGTAGTGTTTACCACAAAACATCACGATGGGTTTTCAATGTTCGACACTAAATATACCGATTACAAAATAACCGATTCCAAAACACCCTTTAGTACAAACGCTCGGGCCAATATTACTAAAGAGATTTTTGATGCCTTTCGAAATGAGGGTCTATGGGCCGGTGCCTATTTTTCAAAACCTGATTGGAACGTGGATTCGTATTGGGATCCCTACTATCCGCCAAGAGACAGAAATGTAAATTATTCCCCCGAGGAAAACCCTGAAAAATGGCAAGCTTTTACCGACTTTACCCATAATCAAATCCTTGAGCTTTTGACCGATTATGGTAAGGTCGATATTCTTTGGCTTGACGGTGGTTGGGTGGCTAAAAAACCAAAATCTCAGATTACCAGTTGGTACGACCAACAATTGGAGAACAATGAAAGTGGGTATTTGAAAAACCGGATAGTAAGCCAGGATATCAAAATGGACGAACTGGTAGAAAAGGCCCGCCAAAAACAACCGGGCCTTATTGTGGTGGATCGAGCCGTTCACGGTAAAAATCAAAATTATCTGACTCCTGAGAATCGTGTACCTGAAAAACCGTTGCCCTACCCATGGGAATCTTGTATCATTGCTGGTGGGGGATGGTCCTATACCCCTAATGCCAACTATATGAGTGGTAGGGAGGCTGTGCATACTTTGGTTGATATCGTCGCCAAGGGGGGCAATCTCTTGTTGAACATAGCACCAAGCCCTGAAGGAGAGTGGGATGAAGGAGCCTATCGGCTACTTGAAGAAATAGGTTTGTGGATGAAGATCAACGATGCGGCGATTTATGGTACCGAGGCCATGGCCCCGTACAAATATGAAAATATATGTATAACCTCGAAACCTGATGGTTCTGTATATTTGGTATACTTGGTACAAGAGGGGCAAAAAGAACTTCCCTCTGAAATATATTTTGAAGGATATGTACCTGAAAGAAATGTGAAGGCTTCCTTATTAGGTCGTCGGACTAACATCAAATGGAAAAAAGACGGAGATGGTATTCGAATCGAAATTCCGGAAAATCTAAGACCGAAGTTGTTGCAAACAGAAGCATTTACTTTTAGGCTGAGGTAAGGACTGAAAAAAAGTATTCGGACATCGAATTGAAAAGTTCAAAACCAAACCGGGAATTCCTTCCTGAATAATAACATAATACGACAAAAGACAAGCATGCATCCGAGGTATTTTCATAGTGTTCTCTTTGTTGCAATTTGGTGCTTTTTGGTTGTTTCGGTTTCAGGGCAGACAAGCTCGAATACGTTGCCACAGTTAAAGATTGCCTGTGTCGGCAATAGTATAACCTATGGGGCACGGATTGAAAATCGTGGGAAAAATGCGTATCCTGCCCAATTGCAAAGCCTCCTAGGTACTAATTTTGAGGTGGTGAATTTTGGAGTTAACGGTGCTACCCTACTTAAAAAGGGTGACCGCCCTTATTGGGAAACCGAGGCGTATCAAAATGCATTGGATTTCGAACCTGATATGGTCTTCGTCAAACTAGGCACTAACGACAGCAAGGCACAGAACCGTATTTATCTTCACGAATTTGAGAGCGATTATTGCGATTTGATCAACAGTTTCAAAAATAGAAATCAAAACGTACGGATCGTGCTATTGTCTCCTCTACCGGCCTTTACCGAAGATTCAACAGGAATTTGGAACCCTGTGATCAAAAATACGATAATACCTGCTTTACAGCGTGTAGCCTATACGACTAAAAGCGAGATTATCGATTTGTATTCATTGTTTGTCGATCGTCCACATTTGTTGCCCGATAGGGTGCATCCCTCGGGTCTTGGGGCAACGGTGATCGCCCAACGCCTTTATGATCTGGTGCAGCAAAATACCAATGATTTTTCAAATTTCTATGGTTTTCAGCTTGAGCAGTTCAAATTTAAGGGTGCCGACTGTAAATTGGTGCGTCCGAAAAGTCCGGCCAAAGGTTTGCCATGGGTATTACGGGCTCGATTTTGGGGCCATGAACCGCAAACCGATGTTGCCCTGCTTGAAAGAGGCTTTCATATTGCCTATTGTGATGTCTCCAACTTATATGGAAATCAGGAAGCCGTTGATCGATGGAATTCATTCTATGACTCCATGAGGCGCCTAGGGCTATCGAAAAAGGTAGTCTTGGAAGGAATGAGCCGTGGCGGATTGATTATTTATAACTGGGCCGAACAGAATCCTGAAAAGGTGGCGTGCGTTTATGCCGATGCCCCTGTTTTAGATGGTCTAAGCTGGCCTGGTGGAAAAGGAAAGGGTAAAGGAAGTTCAGAAGATTGGGTGCGATTCAAAAAAGCCTACCATCTTAATAGCGAGGCGGAAATTGACGATTTTCAGGATAATCCCCTTCATAAGACAAGCCGTATCGCCCAAGGAGGATATCCAATGTTACATGTTTGTGGAGAGACGGATGCCGTAGTGCCCATTGCGGAGAATACCATACCTTTCGTTAAAGACATCAGAGCGAAAGGAGGGGCAATTGAAACCATTTACAAACCAAATAATGGGCATCATCCCCATAGCCTAAAAAACCCTACACCGATTGTGGATTTTATTCTAAGGGCCACTAACCAAAAAACGAATTTTGCAAGGGTTGCCGCACCTTCGGCGGAATATCGGTCCGCAGCGGGCTGGTCGAACGGTACCGATTGGTGGACACAGGCCGCCGATATCGATTCGCTGTGCGTGACGAAAGGACCAGTAGATTTACTGTTGATCGGAAATTCAATTACCCAGGGCTTTGGCAATCGTCCTCATGTTACTGCTGCTCCCGGAAAAATTGCCGCGGATACTTTTTTTAAAAACATGAGATGGATAAATGCCGGTATTTCCGGAGATCGCACACAGCAAGTTCTTTGGCGGTTGCAAAATGGGCAGTATGGTCGGGCCCGACCCAAAACGGTCGTGCTGACCATTGGAGTAAATAACTTTCCTTTTGAAAGTGCCCAGGAAATCGTGAGTGGAATACAAGCCGTACTTACGCAAGCGCAAAGTACATTTATAGATTCGAAAATAATCTTGTTCGGTCCCTTACCGACCGGCATGGAGGCCAATTCGAAGCAGCGCGAAAAATATAGAAAGGTGCACGAGGGGCTTGATCGCCTAGAATTGGGTCCGCGTACAGAGTATAATGACATTACGGCACTTTTTTTGGATGCAAACGATAACCTTGATACGCAATTATACTCAGGTGACGGTATCCACCTGAAGCCCGAAGGATATCAGGTTTGGGCCAGATATCTCGGGGGAAAACTCAAAAAAAATTAAAATGATGAAAAAATTATTGCTGGTATGTATTGCCCTTTTGGGTGTTGTCGAGGGGCACGCCAAACTCTGGCTACCTTCTATTTTTAACGACCATATGGTGTTACAACAGCAATCGGAGGTTTTGGTGTGGGGGTGGACTACCGCAACCGACGAAGCAGTCACCGTTTTTGGTTCATGGAACGATGAAAAAGTGGTCGCGAAGGCTTACCAAGGCACTTGGTCGGTCAAGCTCCCCACTCCAAAATGGGGCGGGCCTTATACCTTGACCATTGAAGGGCACGAAAAAATCGTTCTAAATAATATATTGGTGGGTGAAGTTTGGATTTGTTCAGGCCAATCCAATATGGAATGGACCCCTGAAATGGGCCTATTAAATGCGGAAGAAGAAATAGCAACCGCCAAATACCCTAATATTCGGTTTTTTACGGTTCCGAAACATACCTCTACCGCTCCACAAGATGATACCCCAGGAAAATGGGCTGTGTGCTCACCGGAGACCATGCGAAAATTCAGTTCGGTAGCCTATTTTTTCGGTCGGGAACTTCACAAAAACCTTGCTATACCTATTGGGCTTATCAATACCAGTTGGGGGGGCACTCCCGTAGAGACCTGGATACAACGCGAAGCGATTGAAAGGAACGAAGATCTTTTGAATGCTTCCAAAAAACTTGAGCAATACGATTGGTGGCCCTCCAGCCCCGGCCTGGCCTACAATGCAATGATTCATCCATTGCTGAATTTTAAGATCGCAGGCTGCATTTGGTACCAAGGGGAGTCGAACCGGCAGAATATACCCTCTTATTATAAATCGTTTCCCTTGTTGATCCATACTTGGCGAAAAGCTTGGCACAAAGAATTCCCGTTTTACTTTGTTCAAATAGCACCCTATAAGTATGACAATCCGCAAGATAATGATGCCGCCTTCGTACGCGACGCTCAATTGCATACTTTAAAGACGGTCGAGCATACAGGTATGGCCGTAACCAATGATATCGGAAACCTAGAGAACATTCATCCCGTAAATAAGCAGGACGTAGGTCGGCGATTGGCACTTTGGGCTTTGCACGGTACCTATAATGTCGATGGTATCGTACCGAGTGGTCCCATATATAATTCGATGCGACAAACGAAAAAGAATAAGATAGTAATTACGTTTGATTATGCTGAAAACGGTCTGAAAAAAAAGGGTAATGAGCTTACCGGTTTCACCATTGCCGGAGAGGACCGTGTTTTCCATTCTGCTAAAGCCAAAATAGTAGACAACACCGTTGTGGTTTCTTCAAAAGCCGTAAAAGATCCTATAGCCGTCCGATTTGCCTTCTCGAACGCCGCATTGCCTAACCTCTACAATAATGAAAATTTACCTGCCTCGGCCTTTAGAACTGACAATTGGGAAGTGACCGAATAATTTGTAAACCGCTAAAAGTATGAAAATGAATATCAGAAAATCGATGATACTATTTTGGGTGAGTATCCCCTTATTGATGGTCGCTCAAGAAAAAGCAAAGGGGTATGAACTTTGGTATGGGCAACCCGCTTCGAAATGGATGGAAGCACTACCCGTGGGTAATGGCCGTTTGGGTGCCATGGTCTTTGGTGACCCTAATCATGAGCGTATACAGTTAAACGAAGATTCCATGTGGTCCGGTGCAGCCGATTGGGGCGATGCAGTAGGATCTCCCGAAGATTTGGCTGAAATCAGGGAGCTATTAAAGGCGGGTAAAAATCATATGGTCGATAGCTTGATCGTGGCCCGATTTTCACATAAGACGATATTGAGGTCGCATCAGACCATGGGTGATTTATATATCGATTTTCAACAGGATAGAAAATTTGAAAATTATCGCCGTTCCTTATCTCTCGATGATGCCATCGCATATACGGACTATGTTTCAGGATCTAATGCTTTTAACCAAAAAGTGTTCGCTTCCCATCCTGACGATGTTTTGGTTATTGAACTAGAGACCACCGATGCTAAAGGTATGGATCTCACTTTGCGAATGGACCGGCCCGAAGACGCTGGAAGGAAAACGGTCACGCTTTCTAACCCTACTCCCTCTGAAATAAGCATGAAAGGAACGGTCACCCAATACGGTGGGAAGAAAGATTCCAAGCCTTTTCCTATAGATTATGGCGTAGAATTCGAGACCCGATTAAAGGTTGTCCATGATCAAGGTACGGTCACTCCTCAATCCGGAAAATTAGTATTGAAAGGAGTGAAAAAGGCAAGGCTTTTTATCGTAGCCAACACTAGTTATTACCATGGAAATCAGTTTGTAGAAAGAAACGAAGAGACACTTTCAAAAGTCTTGGCGCGCGATTTCAATCAACTCGTAGGGGCGCATAAAAAAGATTATCATCAATTTTATGGGCGTATGACCCTTGACCTAGGTGGGGAAGAGCAAAGGAAGTTGCCTACCGATCAACGGCTCGAACGCTTTCGTACAGGGAAGGAAGATACCGATCTAGCGGCCCTTCTTTTTCAATATGGGAGGTATCTGCTGATTTCTTCATCACGGCCAGGAACCAATCCGGCCAACTTGCAGGGCATCTGGAACGAGCATATCGAGGCGCCCTGGAATGCTGATTATCATTTGAATATTAATTTACAGATGAATTACTGGCCCGCGGAAGTGACCAACCTCAGTGAGCTTCATATGCCCTTTTTCGAATTTATGGACAGGGTGTTGGAACGGGGAAAGAACACCGCAAAACAGCAGTATGGGATAGATAGAGGTACCATGGCGCATCACGCGACGGACTTATGGGCGCCCCCCTTTATGAGGGCTGAACAGGCGTATTGGGGAGCTTGGATCCATGGCGGTGGGTGGACAGGGCAACATTATTGGGAACACTATCGCTTCACCCAAGACAAAGAATTTCTAAAAAATAGGGCGTACCCCATCCTCAAAGGGTTAAGCGAATTTTACCTGGACTGGTTGATATGGGACAAAAAGAGTGGAAAGTGGGTTTCGGCCCCGGAAACCTCTCCTGAAAATTCGTATATCGCCGAAGATGGAAAATCGGCCGCCGTTTCATTAGGTAGTGCCATGGGCCACCAGATTATTTCCGAGGTTTTCGATAATACGATGGAGGCCGCCAAAATTTTGGAGATCGATGATGCTTTTGTTAAAGAAGTTAGTGCCAAACGCGAAAAGTTGCACCCGGGTGTGCTTGTCGGTGACGATGGACGTATTTTGGAATGGAACGAACCCTATGAAGAACCTGAAAAGGGGCATAGGCATATGTCCCATTTATATGCCTTGCATCCTGGTGATGCCATTACCGTTGAAAATAGGGAAGCATTTGATGCAGCTCAAAAGACAATCGATTTTCGACTGCAGCACGGTGGTGCAGGTACAGGTTGGAGCCGGGCATGGATGATCAATTTTAATGCACGCTTATTGGACTCTATATCCGCGACCAAGAACATCCGTAAATTTTTTGAGATTTCGATAGCCGACAATCTTTTTGATGAGCACCCGCCCTTTCAAATCGATGGTAATTTTGGATATACGGCGGGCGTTGCTGAACTCCTTTTACAATCGCATGAAGGTATCCTCCGTATTCTTCCAGCGCTCCCCACACCTTGGGAGAGCGGCAGTATAACGGGGCTTAAGGCTCGTGGTAATGTGGAGGTAGATATGGTATGGCAAGAAGGTGTGCTTACGCGCTTAACCTTAAAATCCCCGGAAAAAACAAGCTTGAAAATAAAGTATGCCGACCATGAAGCTGAAGTCCAGCTGTCGGCCAACCAAAAAATAACGTTCGACACCAGTCTGAAACAACTCAATTAGGTAACGTATAAATTGGCCCAGTGCGGCCATTAGAAATACAATTTGTAATGAAGAAACTGTTTTCACTTTTAATGATGGTGGTAGTTGCTCAAGCTAGTGCCCAAATGGAAGGAGAAGTTTTGTCGACCACCGAGAAAATGCAATGGTTCAAAGATGCTAAACTGGGAATTTTTGTGCATTGGGGACTTTATGCCGTAAACGGCATCGATGAATCTTGGTCGTTCTATAATGGATACATATCGCATGAAAACTATCTCAAGCAGACCAAAGGGTTTACCGCTAAGAATTATGACCCCGAGCGATGGGCAAAATTGATTCGGGAAAGTGGCGCGAAATATTCCGTGATCACTTCGAAACATCATGATGGTTTTGCACTATGGGATACGAAGTATGGGGGATTCAATGCCGTGACTAATTCAGCAGCTAAAAAAGACGTGCTTTCACCTTTTGTAAAGGCCCTGAGAAAGCAAGGCCTTAAGGTCGGTATTTATTATTCCCTTCCCGATTGGTCGTACGATGATTATACCAACTTTACGAGAGATTCAATACGCTATAAAATAAGCGAAGAACCGAAAAGATGGCAGAATTTCTTGAAGGTCTATCAAGGTCAGCTCAAAGAATTATCGAAGAAGTATAGTCCAGATCTTTATTGGTTTGATGGAGATTGGGAACACAATGCCGAAGAGTGGGAGGCAACCAAGGTAAAACAGATGTTATTGGCCCAGAATCCCAATGCAATATTGAATTCAAGATTTCGTGGCCAGGGCGATTATGAAACTCCGGAACAAGGTATGCCCATTACAAGGCCTCAAAGTCCGTATTGGGAGCTTTGCATGACCATGAACAATTCTTGGGGCTACCAAAAAAATGACCATGATTACAAAACTACCGATCAGATAATCGGAATATTCGCCGATGTGATAGGCAACGGAGGTAATTTGTTATTGGATATTGGGCCTAAGGGTGATGGTACTTTACCCGAAGAGCAGGTCGAAATATTGAAGGGTCTGGGCGAGTGGACCCAAAAGCATAAGGAGGCCATTTATGGAACAATTGCCGGTATTCCCCAAGAGCATTTTTACGGTCCGAGTACGCTTTCAAAAGACCGAAAGATGCTTTATCTATTTGTCAAGGGCGATGCCAATAGAGAAGTGGTTCTACGGGGTTTGAAAAATAATATTAACCGCATTTGGGTAGTAGGCGAAGGTACCAAACTTGCCCATCAAGTGGTGGGCAAGGTCTATTGGAGCCAATACCCCGGAATTAAGTATATCAAGCTGCCAAAGCATGTCCTTGATAAACATATGACCGTTTTGGCGGTTTTGCTCGATGGTACGGTAGACCTTTATCGTGAAGACGGGTCCGTAATCGAAAGTAACTAGAAAATGGTACTATGTCATACAGCCGTAGTAACCTCCTATATTAATAAGGTGTAATGCGCTATTTTAGAATTAAGGCCTTGAAGTTCATCCTAGGGTGCGGTAGTTTTTTTTCGCTCCTAGTATGCTATGGCCAAAAGCCTGAACCCAAATTGAAAGAATCCTTTATATCTAAAAATTTGGATTTTAAAGGGGTGGCACTTGAAGATAGCGACTATACCCTGTGGGGGTGTGCACCTATTCAAGATGAAGAGGGTAAAACCCATCTATATGTGGCAAGATGGCCAGAAAAGAATGTCGATCCAGCATGGAGAAAATCCTCTGAAATTGCCCATTATGTTTCAGACGCGCCAGAAGGTCCTTTTTTGTTTTCGGATGTGGCTCTCAAGGGTACTGGAATAGATACATGGGATAAATTCGCTCCCCATAATCCGGAAATTAAAAAAGTCGGTAATCGCTATGTATTGCTCTTTATTGCAAACTCCGATTATGTACAACCGCCCCACCCGTCGAACCAGCGTATTGGCATGGCGATTTCTGATAGTCCTTACGGCCCCTGGAAAAAAGTTGGGGGTAATGGTCAGATACTGTCTGCCGACAACCCTGAAAAATGGAACTACCAATCTGCGAACGGGGTGGCAAATCCGGCCTTTTTACCCTTTGAAGGGAAATACTTTATTTACTTTAAGACGAGACAGGGAAGCGGGCCTTTGCGTTATGGTCTGGCTATAGCCTCAAATCTCGAAGGGCCTTACGAAATTACCGATACACCTGTAACCGCGAATAAGGGTGTTCTTGAAGATGGTACGGTATTTTATCACGACGGATTTATTTATTTACTAACCACTGACAACCATGGTGAAAACACGGGTATCGTCGGGGGAGGTACCTTGTGGAAATCTAAAGATGGGATACATTTCAGGCTTGAGGATGCCGCTATTGGATATGATCGGCTTCCACAGTACTATGCACCTTATGATGAAGAGAAAGTGGTGAAGGTGTATGGTGCCGATCCTAAACTGGAACGCCCGAAAATTTTACTTCAAGATGACAAACCCAAATACCTCTATGGTCCGGGAGGATGGAATATCTATGGAGGTGAAAGAACGGTAGTGTATGTTTTTAAAATTAATGATAATTAAAACCCAACGCGTGTATCTCAACGAATTTTCTATCAAATTGCCCGGTCGTCTATTGGTTTTGCCTACGATGATGATCGTGTTACTTTTTGGGGTTGTGGATGCTCAATCGAGACCTGATACACTCTTCTTCAAAGACCGTTTACAACCGATTTCGGAAGAAAACATTTTTAGTACGGAGGGTTATTACAACTGGGGGCCATCCATTATCAAGGGAGATGATAATCGGTATCACTTGTTTTATTCCCGATGGAAGAAAGCGTACAAATTTACCGGTTGGCTTACCCATTCAGAGATTGCCCATGCCATCGCAAAGCACCCTGAAGGTCCTTATAAATTTAAAGAAACAGTGGTCAAAGGAAGGGGAAACGGGCATTGGGATGCTATTACCGCACATAATCCTAAAATAAAATACTTTGATGGTAAATACTACCTCTATTACATTTCCACAAATTTGGGAGAACAAGATTATACCGAAAATGACTTGATTGAAACAGCACATACAGGTTACGAACACCCGAATTGGGCCATATTAAGGCCTAACCAGCGTACAGGGGTCGCAGTGGCCGAATCGTTGAACGGTCCTTGGAAAAGAATGGAAAACCCTTTGATTGAACCATCAGGACCAATTACAACTCTTACCGTTAACCCGGCCATTGACCGGGGTAGCGATGGTAGATATTACTTGATTGTTAAAGGAGATAAACCGAACGAAAAAAGATTCATACGCAATCAGGCTATGGCTGTTTCCGACTCTCCGACCGGACCCTTCACTATATTGGCAGAACCTGTAATCGATTATTTGGATACCGAAGATATGTCACTTTGGTACGATAGTACACGTAATTATTTCTATGGTGTTTTTCATGCCCATTCATTTATCGGAATGGTAAGTTCGTCCGATGGCAAAAACTGGAAAAAAGCCACCGAATTCGCGTTAATGTCTAAAAAGTTAGTAATGAAAGACGGTACGGAACTCATTCCAGATCGGTTGGAAAGACCGTTTGTTCATGTGGAGCATGACGAGCCGAGAGTGTTGGCCATGGCGATGAAGAAAGGCGATGCTGCCTCGATAATTTTCAGGCCCATTGCGCCGAAACCGAAATATCCTTTACCAAATGAAAGACAATTGGCTTGGCAACAGGCCGAAATGGGAGCAGTCTTTCACTACGATCTTCATGTATTTGATAGAGAGGCCTATGGGCAAGCGAACAACCGAATAGATCCGGTAAAAGATTACCAAATATTCAATCCTTCAGCACTAAATACCGATCAATGGGTAAAAGCTGCCAAGGATGCCGGTTTTACGTTCGCTATTTTAACAGCTACCCATGAGACCGGCTTCGCGCTGTTTCAGTCCGCGGTAAATCCCTATAGCATGAAAGCCCTGAATTTTCAGGAAGGTAAGGGCGATATCGTTCGCGACTTTGTGACTTCATGTCGAAAATATGGAATCAAACCTGGTATTTATCTAGGTATTCGTTGGAATTCATTCTTGGGGGTCCATGATTTTGAGGTGAATGGTGCTGGGGAGTTCAAAAAAAATCGCCAACGTTGGTATAACCATATGGTAGAGGGCATGGTAAAGGAGATCTGTAGGAATTATGGGGAACTCTTTGAAATCTGGTTCGATGGAGGGGCTGATAGCCCTGCCAATGGGGCTCCCGATGTGCTGTCAATCGTACAACAGTATCAACCCAACTGTCTTTTTTATCATAACAAACAATTGGCGGAGGCCCGTTGGGGAGGGTCGGAGTCTGGAAAGGTCAATGATCCCTGTTGGGCTACCTTTCCATATTATTCTACAGGGGCAGGTGAATCGGCTCCTGCAAGAATTGCCGAAAATAACTTTCAACTCTTAAAAGAAGGGGATCCGAACGGTACCTATTGGATGCCAGCTATGGCCGATGCACCCCTTCGGGGCTATAACGGCCGACACGAATGGTTCTGGGAGCCTGGGGATGAAGACCATATTTTCCCGCTGACTGATTTGATGGAGATGTACTATGGTTCCGTAGGTCGTAACGCCACCCTGATTATTGGGTTGACCCCCAATGCGGAAGGAGTATTACCAGAGCCCGATGTGAACCGATTGAAAGAATGGGGGGACGAAATCCGAAATAGATTTGGCAGGCCATTGGCACAACTTGAAAACGGTGGTTTAAAAGGATCGATTTCTTTTGATAGACCAACACGGATTGACCATGTCGTACTACAGGAGGACATTCGTAAAGGGGAACGGGTACGCAAATTTCGAGTCGAAGGTTTGATCGATGATAAATGGAAAGTGCTTACTAGAGGTGAAAACATTGGCCATAAGCACATTGCCCGTTTCGATGAGGCTAAAGTGAGACGCCTTAGGTACGTGATAGAGGCACAGACCTTAGCTCCCATAATAAAAAAATTTGAAGCCTATTTCGTAGGCCATAAATGATACCTAAAAAATGAAACTATACAAAAATGGCATAGGGGCTACACTTTGCTTCACCCTTTTTATTTGCTTAATGGGCAATTCCCAAAGCGATTGGCTGATCGATAATTCAAAGTACAAGGCCAATGTGGAACAAAAGGAAGGGAAAGTTATCTTGAGCAATGGATTAGTGTCTCGAACTTTAGTCGTAGCTCCTGATGTGGCAACCGTAGATTTTAAAAATCTAACTACGGGGGAACAGATGCTGCGAAGTATTAAACCGGAAGCAGAGGTGGGCATCGATGGCAAGACCTATGCTATTGGGGGTCTGGTGGGTTTAAAGGAACATGGATATCTTTTGGACAAATGGATTGCCGACCTGAGGGCGGATAGTGGTGCGTTCCACTACAAAGATCATTTTGTAAAAGACATCGAGCCCAAAATAGAATGGCAGGGCTCTACTCGTTACCATACGGCCAAAAAGAAAGCCCCTACCGGTAAAGAACTGATACTTAGTTTTGAGCATTCTTCCGATAGCCTTAAAGGTGTTGTTGTAAACGTGCATTATGAAATTTACGATGGATTGCCATTATTGTCGAAATGGCTAACCGTGGAGAACCAATCGAAGAAAACGGTGACTATATCTAGTTTTAAGACCGAGATTTTGGCCTTTCCCGAAATGGAAAACCCCGTGGAAACCCCTAAAACTTGGAAAAAGCCAAATATACATCTTGAAAGTGACTATGCCTTTGGGGGGTTCACTTCTGGGGAATCGGATGTGACTACTTTTTGGGAGTCCGATCCCGAATATACCTCTCAGGTCAACTGGCTTATGGAAACCCCTTGTTTGCTCATATCTAAGTTGCCTGTGGGCCCCAATGCGGCGATAGAATCCGAGGGTATCTTCGAAACTTTCCATATGTTTGAACTCCTGCTCGACGGTAACGATCGGGAGCGGAATGGATTGAGTGTGCGCAAAATGTATCGTACTTTAGCTCCTTGGGTTACCGAAAACCCTATTTTTATGCACTTGACCACGACCGATCCAAAACAGGTAAAATATGCTATCGATCAATGTGTCGAAACGGATTATGAAATGGTAATCCTTAGTTTTGGAAGTGGACTCAATATGGAGGATACTACCGCTACGAACATTGAAAAATTTAGGAAATTAGCCGATTATGCCCACGAGCGAGGAATTCAGTTGGGGGGGTATTCGTTGTTTTCAAGTAGAAAAATAGACGATTCGATAGATGTAATCGACAAGGCAACCGGAAAACCAGGCGGCGCAAAATTCGGTAACGCTCCCTGCTTGGCGTCACAATGGGGGTATGATTACCTACATAAAATCAACTATTTTATAGATGCGACGGGGTTTGACCTATTGGAACACGATGGTCCATACCCTGGAGACTATTGCGCTTCTACCGAACATGCGTTTCATAAAGGCTATGAAGATTCACAATGGGTTCAATGGAATATGACCAAAGACCTCTATAATGACCTTCGTAGAAAGAATGTATACTTGAACGCCCCTGATTTCTATTTTCTACAGGGGTCCAATAAATGTGGCATCGGATATCGCGAGGTAAATTGGTCATTACCTAGGGAACAACAACTGGTTCTGGGCAGACAGAATATTTATGACGGTACCTGGCAAAAAGCACCTTCTATGGCATGGACTTTCGTTCCCTTAACCGAATACCATGGGGGTGGCGAAGCGGCGACTTTAGAGCCATTGAATGCACACCTTGACGCATACGAAGCACATATGGTACAGAACTACGGGTCTGGAGTGCAGGCGTGTTATCGTGGTCCTCGATTATACGATACTGACCGAACAAAGGCATTGGTGAAGGAACGGATTTCCCACTATAAGAAATATCGAAATATTCTTAATTCGGATATCATTCATCTCCAAAGGCCTAACGGAAGATCATGGGACGGGTTTATGCACGTAAATCCGGAGTTGCCGATAAAGGCATATGTGATGTTGTTCAATCCTACTTCGAAACCTATAAGTGAAACCTTGAAATTGCCGTTGTACTATACGGGCCTGATTTCGAAGGCCACTGTATCCGAAAAGGAGGGGGCATCGAAGGTATTTGATTTAAACCGAAATTTCAACATAGAGATACCCGTGGTCATTCCTGCGGAAAGCTATACATGGCTGACGGTTCGCTAATTGACCGACCATTTATTGGAGGTGTTCAACACTAAAGAATAAATCAGGATGTGAAGGAACACATCCGACTCATAACAAAGACAAAATAAAAAGGATGAAAAAGAGCTTTATTTACCTTATCACACTGGCCCTATCAATACTATCATGTTCGGAAACACCCCCGCCGAAACCTATTGAGCCTTTACCTGCAGCACGACAATTGGCTTGGCAAGAAATGGGGTACTATGCCTTTATCCATTTTAACATGAACACCTTTACAGATATGGAATGGGGTACGGGAGGTGAATCGCCGGCACAGTTCAATCCCACCGAACTCGATACCCGACAATGGGCTCGTGTGGCGAAGGATGCAGGCATGAAAGGGATCATTATAACGGCCAAGCATCATGATGGCTTCTGTCTTTGGCCGACAAAGACCACGGAGCATTCCGTGAAAAATTCACCGTGGAAGGATGGAAAAGGGGATCTGATCAAAGATCTTTCCGAGGCATGCGAGGAATACGGTCTTAAATTCGGGATTTATTTGTCTCCTTGGGATAGGAACAATGCCAATTACGGTCAACCTGAGTATGTCAATATTTTCCACGAACAATTGCGTGAACTCCTCTCAAATTATGGTCCGATTTTCGAGGTTTGGTTTGATGGGGCGAATGGAGGTTCGGGGTACTATGGGGGTGCGAATGAGACCCGAAAAATTGATAATAAAACATATTACGAATGGGATAAAACCACGGAGATAGTGAGAGAACTTCAGCCGGATGCCGTAATCTTTAGCGATGCAGGGCCGGATATACGTTGGGTAGGTACCGAAGAGGGCTTTGCCAATGAAACGAACTGGAGCATTATGAGGCGAGACGAGATTTATCCGGGTTGGCCGCGCTACAAAGAACTTCGCTCGGGCCATGAAGATGGTACCCATTGGTTGCCTGCCGAAGTAAATACTTCGATAAGACCAGGTTGGTATTACCACCCCAGGGAAGACCATCAGGTAAAAACGCTTTCAAGGTTGGTGCGCACTTTTTATGAATCGGTAGGTCGTAACGGTAATTTTTTATTGAACCTTCCTGTGGACGATAGGGGACTGGTTCATGAAAATGACGTGGCACAGCTTATGGCTTTACGCAATCAACTGGATAAGGATTTTGCCCACGAATTGGCTAAAAATATAGAGGTTTCAGCAAGCAATACTAGAGGGAACAGTGATCGTTTTGCACCTGAAATGGTGAATGATGGAAATCCGGATACCTATTGGTCGACAGACGATGGGGTTGTTTCTGCATCGATTACTTTTAATTTTGATACCCCGACCGAAGTCAATAGGATTGTATTACAAGAATACATTCCTTTAGGGCAGCGGGTAAAGCAATTCAACGTCTCTGCCGAAGTCGAGGGGCAATGGCAAAAGCTTGACGAGCAAACGACTATAGGCTATAAGCGTATTTTGAGATTCGATGTGGTCAATGCCACTAAGATCAAAGTGGATATTGTAGACGCCAAAGGTCCATTGACCATTTCCAATATTGAGCTTTACCATGCTCCAAAATTGGTTACCCTACCACAGATTTCGAGGGATAAGGAAGGTATGGTCGACCTCTCCGTAGCAGACAAGAGTGTTGAGGTTTTTTATACGGTAGACGGTTCCACGCCTACACCCGATGCTATAAAGTTCGAACGTCCTTTTTTAATAGATGCCCCTACGACAGTCAAAGCGATCGCATTTGATGGGGAGACCAATACTATGAGTGAAAGCTCCTCACAGTATTTTGATGTGGCCAAAAAGAATTGGAAGGTCATATCGGTATCCTCGGGCAATATAGAAGAGGCCGGCAAACTTATTGACGATAACCTCGATACTTATTGGGCTACCGATGAAGGCGTGAACAGGCCACAGGAAATTGTAATTGATCTTGGAGCCGAATATACGTTGAAAGGCTTTACATACGCACCCATTCAAACGCGTTATCCTTTCGGCATCATTATGGATTATGAGTTTTCGGCCAGCACCAATGGTAAGAATTGGAACACGGTGTCTCAAGGAGAGTTCGGCAATATTGTTAATAACCGAATTGGTCAGACCATTAATTTCAGTCCGGTTCGGGCGCGCTATATCAAATTGAAAGGGGTACGAGTCGATGGTGAGGATTTCAGAACCTCATTCGGCGAAGTGGGGATTATTTCAGAATAGAAAGAAACCTAAAGAATATACTGAGCCTATTTTTTATATAAATAGGTTTACGGTAAAGGTTTGACCATGATGTTCTTATAGAACACCACGCTTCCGGGATCGTGGCCCTGTAAGGCGAAGGTGCCAGAACTCAAAAGTCTGTTTTTCTGCCCGCCATCCCGTTTGGGATTCTCGGGTTCCGTATAGTCTACCACCACAATATCGTTGATTTTGACGATGATACGCTTGCCTTCAACCTTGATATACTCGGTATACCACTCATTGTCGGAAACATAGGTTTCCTTGACGTCAACGATGTTGTACAGACTTCCCGTACGCTTCCAGTCGCTTTGCGTATTGTTGACCTGTACCTCATAGCCTTGGGAGGGCCATCCACCTTCTTGATATTCGGTATGGATATAAATACCGGAATTGGCCCCGGGTTTCGTCATGACGGTGGCCTGAAACTCAAAGTCTTTGAAATTGTGGTTTTCTACCTCACCTTGATAATACAAATGTGCCCTTGGTCCTTCTACTTTGATAGCCCCGTCGGTCACGGAAAAAGTAGCTGCATTTTCACCAACCTTCCAGCCCTCTAGATTTTTACCGTTAAACAAAGAGATCCATCCGTCTTTTGTAGCGGACGTCTCTTGAGCTTGAGTATAGGTGACTGAGGTAAACGTTAGCATCATCGAAAGCAATGCGGAAATAGTAGTTTTCATGGTAAAATATTTTTATTCATACGTTCTATATGGGAGCCTTATTTTGATAGACAACGGCCTTTTAACTTGTAAAGAATATGAAATTCTTTATACTGGGTAAGATAATGGTTTTTGACACATAATTTTTGGAAATAATTCAAAAAACGTGATTGCTTTATTAACCCTAGCCATCAACTTCAATCAACCTATGCCTGTATATGGCAACAAAACCTCCTTCGTCTTATAAAGAATTTACTTCAAGGGTTTGCCTCTTAGGCGTTTAAAAAGGGCGTAAGCCTTTATCCAACTGTTCTTTTACTTTTACGTAAGAATAAACCTACTTATTGGGAGGTAAGTAGTTATTTAAATAGGTTTGGCGGAATCGGCTTAATTTTTTTTTCCATAGCATTAGATTTGTTCAGAAGGATTGCCTACTATCGTCAACGTTTACCGTTGATGCGTCAGTTGAGCTCATGGAGATAAATTACTTTTGTCAACAGGAAACTTTTATAATAGTCAAATAGTCATGACCGAATTTGGATACTAAAAAGAGACATAAAATTTTTAGGCGCATCGGCCGCATTTTCTTGGGTGTCCTGTTACTTTTTGTGGTGGTTGTACTCTTTATCCGAAGTCCTTGGGGTCAAAATCTTATTGTTTCAAAAGTAACCACTTATGTGTCCGAGAAGACCGGTACTGAAATCACCATCGACAGGTTGTTCCTGACTTTTTCCGGAAATCTGCAACTTGAGGGTTTCTATCTCGAAGATTTGAAGCGAGATACCCTGGTCTATTCGAAGAACTTGGAGGCCAACTTGGCCTTAACCCCCATTATTTTCGGAAATGAAATAAATGTTCGGTCCATCGAATGGCGCGGTCTTACTGCTAATATATCTAGACCAGAAAACTCAGAACATTTTAATTTTCAGTTTCTTATCGATGCCTTTGCAACCCAAGATACGCTGGCTTCATCATCCAATTCGGGTCAACCTATGACTTTTACCGTGGGAAGAATCGATTTTAAGGATTTCAAGCTTTCCTTTAACGATGCTTTTGTCGGTATCGATAGCGGCATACATTTGGGCCGTTTAGATGCCACGGCAGATGTAATGGACCTCGATGCTATGAAATTCATCCTTGATGATTTCGAATTATCCAATACCCGGTTCAACTATCGACAGACTAAACCCTTCGTTCAGGAAGAAGATGCGGAGCAACCTCCCCTTCCTTTTTTATCTGTCGATAATTTCGAAATGAAAAATGTCGAGGCCACATATACCTCTATTCCCGATAGTACGAATGCCGCCATGAAAATTCAGGATTTCGTGCTCGAACTTCCGAAGGCCGATTTGACCAATAATGATATTGTGGTTGATTTTATGTCCTTGAAAAACTCCGACTTTGCCTTACAAGTAGCTGAAGAGGGCAGCGCCAAGAAGGATACCTTAGCGGTGAAATCGTTCAATTTTGAATGGCCAGAGTTTATGATAGAGGTAGCAAAAATTGATTTTGCGGGCAACTCATTTTCCTATAAGGTAGGTCCTGATAACGAAGTAAAGGAAGGAGCCTTTAACGCGAAGGACATAGCCATTTCAGGTCTTGGGTTTTTGGGCAACGATCTGCTCTACGAACCCCAAAAGTTGAATCTGCAACTTGAGCAGTTCGTATTTTCCGAAAAAAGTGGATTTTCATTGAACAACACATCTTTCGATGTGCGGTTGGACGATAGTTCAGCCCTGATTTCCGATTTGTCCCTAGCAACTAAGACTAGTTTTGTAAAGGGTAGTTTAGGCTTAAAATATGCATCGTTAAATGAGCTATTAAAAGCTCCCGAGAAGTCACAGGTTGAAGTAAAAATTCCCAACTTAAGTCTTGATATCGAAGATTTCTTTGTGTTTCAGCCTGAGCTTTCGGAAAACGAATATTTGAAAAGTCTGGCCCAACGACCCATATCGGGGCGTTTGAGGGCGAACGGTACTTTAAACAGTATGGAGATTCCCGATTTTAAGTTGGCTTGGGGGGAACAAACGGAGCTGCTTGCAGAAGGACGATTGGGCAATATACTTCAGGTAGATTCCCTTTCCTTTGATTTTAATACTATTCGGGCCACAACAACGCGCCCGGATATATTAACCTTTGTTTCTGAAGAAAAGCTCGGTATTTCGGTACCCCAAACGATGAACCTTCAAATTACTGCAAACGGGTCGATAAATAACTTTGATGCAGATGCCCGGTTATCCCTTCCTGAGGGAAAGGTAAAAATGACAGGAAGCTATTCGAAGTATGAAGAAATTGCTTTTGACACCAATTTGAAGGTGGATAGCCTTTCCTTGAACAAGCTGTTGCAGAACGAACAGTTCGGCGACGTTTCTTTTACGATGGATGTTTCTGGCAGCGGGACCGATATAACTACCATGGATGCATCCTTGGCGTCCAATTTTACCCAGCTGATGTTTAGGGGATACGATTTCTCCAATCTCGAGGCACAAGGTGAGTTGAAAGAGGGAACCGGAAATATCGATATTTCCTTTAAAGACCAAAACTTGAATTTCAAATCGGTTGCCCATGTGGAACTGGATTCCATTACGTCTGTCGTCGATCTTCATTTTAACCTTATTGGGGCGGATCTTTATGCCTTGGGTATTACGAAGGAGGAAATCAAGGCCGGGGTCAAACTGGATGCGAACTTTAAGGGAAACCCTGATGATTTTTCGTTAGATGCCCTTTTCTCCGAGGGTTTGGCAGTCTACAATAACGAGCAATATCAGATGGGAGAAATTGATATATCCAGTCGAATCGGTAAAAACATTAGTGAGGTCAAGGTCAACAGCGATTTTCTGAACGGCGGCCTACGATCGAATTCCTCTCCGGATAAGATTATGGCTTCGGTACAAAAACAGTTTAAAAATTACTTTTCCGATAGTATAGCCCGTGTTACGGTGACCGACCCGGTAAAACTACAGCTTGATTTCGTGCTCGATCGTGAGCCGATTTTGACCAAGGTTTTCTTAAGAGGTGTCGAGCGTTTGGATTCGGTAAATATTAAAGCCGATTTCGATGCTTCTTCACAAAGTTTAAATGCCCGCCTATACTTGCCTTCCATGACTTATAATGGGATTGCCATCGACAGCTTGGCCGCTGAAGTGGTGGGTACGGCTTCAGAACTCTCCTTTTCTGCCGGTTGGGGAGGCTTGCAATTCAATCCGATCGATGTCAAAAGGACCTTGTTTACGGGAAACCTCAAAAACAAGCAATTGAATTTAGACCTAAGTTCTTTCAGCGAGGGAGAGCGACTCCTCCATGTTGCTTCGGAAATGACGCTGGAAAAAGATACGATACAGCTCCATATCGATCCATCGGAATTGGTTTTTAATCGCAACGAATGGTCGATTCCCGAAACAAACCAAATTCTGATCGGAGACAAAATATTGGACTTCAAAAACATAGTCCTCAGCAGAAATTCACAGGAAATGATTTTGACCAATGCCGTTTCGGGAGTTGATAAAGAACATATTGGGGCTACATTTGAAAATTTTAGACTACAAACCTTTTTGAGCTTATTGAATCCGGATGAAGCGTTGGCTTCTGGAATCGTTGCCGGTAAATTTGTGATGGAGAACCCTTTTGAGGCTGCCGGTATCATCGCTGATTTTAAGATCAATGATATTAAGGTATTGGAGAGTCCGTTGGGTAACCTAAGTTTGGACGCTGTTTCAAAGGGTCTGGCCAACTACGATTTTAATCTGGCATTAAAAGATGGAGGCATAGATCTCGATGTTACAGGAGACTACATGGCTGCCCAAACCGGAGCAAGACTAAATCTTGATATGGATTTGAACAAGGTGGAATTACAAGTCATCGAAGGCCTTTCGGGAGGCGCTATAAAAGAGTCCGAGGGCTACATTTCCGGGAATATCGATATTTCAGGTACGACCGCAGCACCGGAATACCAGGGTGAGTTAAAATTTAGCGAGGTAGTGTTCAATGTAGCGACCCTCAATAACATCTTTAAGATTAACGACGAAACCCTCAAAATCGATAACTCGGGTCTATATCTCGACGATTTCATAATTAATGATGCCAATAACAGTCCGTTTACAATAAGCGGTTCCATTCGTACCGATGAATTGATCAATCCGAAGTTTGATCTCACTTTGAATGCAGAGGAATTTAGAGTGTTAGATTCGAAGGAGGAAGATAATGAGCTATACTACGGTATTGCGAGCGTAGATGCCGATCTGAGTGTGGGTGGTGACCTAAATCTACCAGAAATTGAAGGAAAGGTTAGAATAAGAAAAGTGACCGATGTTACGTATGTCGTTCCTGAAGCACAACTTGATGTAGAAGAGCGTGATGGAGTGGTCATCTTTGTGAATCGCGAAGACCCCGATGCCATTCTCACGAGAAACGACCAAGAAGAATCAGCTGCAATTTTAAAGGGCTATGATGTCAGTACCGTTCTGGAAATTGCGGAAGATGCGGTTTTTCATATCATCATCGATGAACGAACTGGAGATAATTTGGAAGTTTCCGGGGAAGGGGAATTGGACCTCAATATGTCTCCCAACGGCCAAATTAACCTAGCGGGGAGGTATGAACTCAGTTCAGGACATTATGAAACCAGTCTATATAATTTGGTTAACCGAAGGTTTCAGATAAAACCTGGAAGTACCATTACTTGGCGAGGCGACCCCATGGATGCGGCTTTGGATGTGACCGCAATCTATAACGTGGAGACTTCCGCTGCCCCTTTAATGGCAGCGGTTATTTCTGGACAAGATGTTGGAGTAACGGGCAAATACCAGCAGGTGTTACCTTTTTTAGTGTACTTGAAGGTAGAAGGCGAGTTGCTGCAACCTAAGCTTTCCTTTGACTTAGATATGCCTGAAGATGCCCAAGGCTCTCTGGGAGGGGCCGTCTACGGAAGGGTACAACAGTTAAACGAGCAAGAAGCCCTATTGAATAAGCAGGTGTTTTCTTTGCTGGCCCTAAACAGGTTTTTTCCGGATTCGGGAAGTGACGGTAGCAATGGGGGCGCAGTGGCGTTGGCTCGTGATAATGTCAACAAAGTACTTTCGGGTCAGCTCAATGCTTTTTCCGACAAGGTCTTTGGCAACAGTGGTTTTGAAGTCGATTTCGACCTTGATAGCTTTACCGACTATCAAGGCGATAGCCCACAGGACCGCACGCAATTGAACATCAATGCCAAAAAGAAACTGTTTGACAACCGTTTGATTGTCACTGCTGGAAGTGCTGTCGATGTCGAGGGTAGCGCACAGAGCGAGCAGGGCCAGACACCGATTATCGGGAACGTCAGCCTCGAATACTTACTTACCGAAGACGGACGATATCGATTAAAAGGGTTTAGAAAGAATGAATATGAAAATGTGATTGATGGCCAATTGATCGTTACGGGGTTGGCCCTCATTTTTAATCGCGAGTTTAATAAATTCAGTCAGCTCTTCAATCCCCTAAAAGAAGACGGTTCACCGAAGGATGGACAAGAAGAGGCAGAAAAAAAGAAGAATAAGGAAGGAACCGTGCAAGACCAAGAAAAAAATTGAAATGATAGTTTCCATTGCTGTTTATTATAGAATCATCAGACCGTTGCTGAAGAGTATAGGCGGGATATTCTTGTTTTGTTTGGTTTCGTGTAGTGTGGAGAAATATATTCCCGAAGGGGAAGCGCTCTACACCGGGGCCGAATTGGAAACCGAAGTCTTGACCGATGATAAAATAGACGATTTCAAGAAAGTGAAAACAGAGCTTAATACCTTGATGCAACCAAAGCCCAATTCCTCTTTTTTGGGAATGCGGCTCGGTTTATACTTTCACTACAAGGCGCAGCGGGAACACCCTGGTTTTTTGAACAAGTGGCTCAATAAAAAAATTGGGGAAGAACCGGTGTACTTTTCCGATACCAATATCCAAAGGATAGAAGACCTCATTTTAAATAGATTGGATAACCGAGGTTTTTTCTATAGCGACGTAGCCTCTGAAATCGACAGTACCGCAAAATACGCTAAAGTCAAATATACGGCGAGCTTGCCCAAGCCCTACACCTTAGAACAATATCAACTTGAGAAAGATTCCTTGCCCATTTATAATGCGATAGCCGAAACGCTGGCTGAAAGCCCTATTAAGAAGGGTAGTCGCTTTGATCTAACCTTGATGAAGTTCGAACGTGAGCGGATCGACAATTCCCTTAAGCAAAAGGGCTATTATAATTTCAACCCTGATTTCTTGATTTTTGAGGCAGATACCAATCAATATGATAACCGTAAATTCGATCTGTATTTACGATTGAAAAAACAGGTTCCCCAAAAATCGGTGATACCCTATGTTATAGATTCGATTACGGTATATCCTACATATAGCATCGCGGATACTATCCAACGTGCAGTGCCAGTGACTGAAGGTAATATTCAATTTGTTCAAGATGAAGAATTCTTTAAGCCCAAGAGGTTAGCGCCCTATATCCTTATAGACAAAGGTCAGCGCTACAACGCCCAGTTGGCCCGTTTAACCAGTAACCGTCTTTCAGCTATAGGAAGTTATAAGTATGTCAATATACAATTTAACGAAAAGGATACCACAGCAGTAAAAGAGGGTCCGGGTTTGTTGAACGCGGAACTCTATCTCTCACCGCTGACCAAAAGATCTTTACGCACCGAATTGCAAGCGGTTACCAAATCTAATGGTTTTGCGGGACCGGGTATCTCGGTAGCGTATAGTAACCGTAATCTTTTTAAGGGCGGCGAGACGTTGAGCATCGTTGGAAATTTTTCTTATGCCACGCAGCTCTCAGGGGGAAATAGCCAAAATTTGAGCAGTATTGGGGGAGGACTCAAAACTGATTTGACCATTCCAAGATTGATTCCCTTTTCGCCCCGTAGCTTTAAATATGCCGTGCCTAAAACAAAGGTAGGTTTAGGGGTCGATTTTCTTAACCGAAGCAAGCTTTATACGTTGACCTCTTTCAACACTTCTTTCGGATATACCTGGAATGCCAACAGGTTCGTATATCACACCTTGAATCCCATAAGTGTAAATTATGTGAATTTGACCAATACTACGGAAGAATTCGATGCCATTTTGGACAAAAACCCGTATTTGAAGCAAAGTTTTGAACAGCAGTTTATCGCAGGGCTTAATTATACCTTCACGTACAATGAATTGGTCGATGAAGATAAGACCCATCCCATTTTTATCTCGACCAGTTTAGATGTGGCGGGCAATACCTTAAATTTGGTCAGCGGAAGCAAGAATACCGTTTTCGGTTTGGAATATGCGCAGTATGCCAGGGCAGATGTAGACCTACGCTATTATCTTCGGTGGGCCAAAGAACAAGCCTTGATTAGCCGGGTCTATGCAGGCTGGGGAATTCCCTATGGCAACTCGAACACATTACCTTTCATAAAGCAATTCTTTTCTGGAGGACCTTACAGTGTGCGTGCCTTTAAGATACGCTCTTTAGGCCCGGGCACCTTTACTTCGGAAAGCGAAGATGATAGAACCACCTTCTTTGATCAATCGGGTAATTTGAGTTTAGAGGCTAATCTCGAATACCGTTTTCCAATATGGTCCTATTTAAAAGGAGCTCTATTTGCCGATGCAGGGAACGTTTGGTTGACGTATGAGCCGGAGGTATCCGATGATGAAACTCCCGAAGGAATAGCATTTAATGATCGCCTGAGGGAAGAAGGGAAGTTCGGCAAGGATTGGGCCAAGCAACTGGGGGTAGGCGTAGGGTTTGGCTTAAGAGTAGATATTCAGAGTTTTGTGATCCGATTAGACCTGGCCTCACCAGTAAGGGTTCCCTACCTTCCTGAAGGAGAACGTGGCCGCATACCTTTTTTCGACGGGGGCCCCAATAATTTTGTATTTAATTTTGCTATTGGGTATCCCTTTTAAAGCATGACTATGGTAAGTTTTCCAGGTTTTAAACCTAATAATGATAGGTTAGGGTTTACCGATCTATACATGGTAAGAGATGGATGGCCGAAGCATATTCCAACCGCATAGAATAGATGTTGACCAAACCGGTGGCCGCTCAGTTTACGTTCTTTTATTACGGTCAATGTTTTTTCAAGTAGATCATGTTCAGATGAGGTGAAAATGCGCCCATGGCTATTATGTAATCTCGAAGGTCTTGGGGAGGTGAGTACATTAAATGCATCTTCCAAAACCTTTGGCAAAAGAAGCCCATTGAAAATGTCTAGCTCTGAAGTATTCGCGCTTATGCGCATATTTATCGGCGGTGGCCAAAGTTGCTTAAATCCCCTCTCCTGCCCTTAATTCGGCTCAAAGGTTTTCGAGTTTAGATTTCCGGTCAAGAGTTTCCGTGTTTTTCATCTTTCTAAAATTATATAGGAAAGTTAAGCTTGTACTTGGATTGATAATAGCACAATTCATATCAAAGAAGGCGCAATAAAAAAGCTATCTCGGAGGATAGCTTTGGAAATAAGGGATAATGCGATTCTATCTGGAACAATTGGCGCCCCAGATTTCGGTATCCTCAGTAAAGGCAATTATAAGTTCGCCTTCATCAATCTTGACCGTACCGGAACTGTTCACAAGAATATTTTGATTTTTATCCATCTCAAGACCATTGATACTCGGTATGTCATTTGAAAAATTAAAACTATAATTGTCTCCCACTTTAACTACGGTGACCCTGCCGTCATCAGTTGAGATGTCTGTATTGTTATTAGAGTTGGTATAACTAACGCTTCCTCGATACGTTCCCACAAAAAGATTGTCATCACTCGGGTCATTATCTTTACTACAGGAGATTATTGTCGTAGCCACGAAGCATAGCATACCTAAAATTTTCATCGAATTTTGCATAGAAAATTGTTTTCGTTTTTAATAAAGCCCAAAGTAACGAAGTCGAAGGGGGCTTCATTTGTGTTTTAGATAATTTTTTAAACGCAATACGCTTTTGCGTTAAATTTTAAGGCAAAATAGCCGAAGCCCTTACTGTCATATTGAAAGGCAAGGGCTTGAAATAGGATTTCAATGGACTAGTGAACCGACCCGAACAAGTTTAGCTAAGTTTCTCTTGTACGATTTCTTCCATGTATGCCTTGTTTTCCAAGGCTTTCTGAGTAAAACTGAAGAGACTGAGACAACGATCTAGGTTTTGGTTTTCGTAGGCTACCTTGTAATAGACGTTGCCGTTCAGATAATCGGTTAACGCCCTTAAGCCGTGCAGAAAGGGCATAAGTATGGCACCCCAAGGCATGGCCTTCACTTCTTCGTTAGAAAGAAAGTTCTCATTGGCGGCCAATCCATCTACAAAGGCCTCAAAAAGCTTTTTTTCAAAGGTTATTTTTTCGTGCTCCTGCTCGTCTTCCGGTGCCGTATTTACGATGGTACGCACGGCATCCCCGAAATCATAGTGGAAATGGCCTCGCATCAAGGTATCTAAATCGATAAGACAAAGGGCCTTTTGAGTTTTTTTAGAGAATAAAATATTGTTGAGTTTCGTATCGTTGTGACAGATGCGAATTGGAAGGTTGCTCAGAGCCTCGTTGCTCAGCTCTTTCAAAACCCTGTGTGCAAAAGTAATTGCGCTCTGGGCGGTATCGAGTTTGGTTTTTTCACCCGATTTTAAAGCTGCCTGAAATTGAGCTTTTCGATACCCGAGATCATGAAATTTAGGAATGGTATCGATATAGTCATCGGGGTTTGCTTGCTGCAATAGGATGTTGAACTTGCCAATAATTTTTCCGGCCTCAAAGGCTACTTTGGGGTCGGTCGTAGTATTGTACGCTGTAGAGCCATTGATATAGGTCATGGTGCGCCAATAACAGGTCTCCCCATTTTTGTGCTTATAGAAGCTGCCACCGTCTTGTGTCTTGACCAGAACTATTTCCCTATAGTCTTCATCGGTGAGATGCTGAAATGCATTTCGTACGTTGTTCATCAACCCCTCGACATTTGTAAATACTTTATGGTTGACACGCTGAAAAATGTACAGGGGTTTTGAACCGTCGAACACCAAGAACGTATCGTTGATAAATCCATCTGTTAACGGTTTAAAAAGATAGTCCTTGCTAGGCACCCTAAAATTACTCAAGAGTTGGTTCAGTGCTTTGTCGGTGTAGGTTTTCATCGAAATGGCCAAAGTGGGGCAGGATATTTGCCTGCGGCTGTTTTTTCTTTGAGGTCGTTTACGGCCTTTTCTCGATCGCTGGAATAGGTGACCCCAAACCAATCTCCGTCGGAAGGAACAACGTTGACTTCGATCTCACCCGCCTGTAGCATATCTTGAATTATTTTCGGAATATAAAGCTCGCTCTTGGCTCCAGGATCACTACTGGTCAAAAACTTCCTAAAATCTTTTTCTATCTTCGGGAATATGGAGGGCTTGCAGATCCAAAAATTCATGCTTACATGCTCTTCCCCGGTATATTCATTACCCGAGTCAAGATCCAGTACTTTTCCGTCTTTAGGCACTAATTTTAGGCGTTCGTCAACCGATTTGAGATCATCCCCATCGACCTGGCACACGCCACGGGAAACTGAACCGTGTTCCGAAAGGGTGTTTTTTAAGGTATACCCTACAAGGGCATAGCGATTGTCGTCTTGATGCGCTTTAATAAAATTGGCCGCATTTTCATAGGCAGATTGTCCGTAGAAATCATCGGCATTCAACACCACAAAAGGAGCATCGACTACATTTCTGGCGGTCCATACGGCATGGGCCGTACCCCATGGCTTTTGGCGCTCACCGTCAAATTGACAACCGTCAGGGATATCGTTGACTTCTTGTGCCAACACATCCAATTCAATATTTTCGGGGAGACGACTGCGCAAATGGTCATAAAGAAATGAAACACTGTCTTTTTTAGTAATCACTACGATATGGTCGAAGCCATTTTTCAAGGCGTCATGAATGCCAAACTCCATAAGAAATTCCCCGTTCGGTCCCAAATCGTCGAATTGCTTCAGTTTTCCATAACGCGTTCCGCTTCCAGCCGCCATTAAAAGTAAAATCATAATAATTTTTTTAGGTTGGGCAAAAATAGGTTTTTACGATTAAAAACTATATGCTATTGCAATTTTCATAGGTCTCCATGTTATTTTCTTCCATTTCATTTATTTAGAATTTCATACTTTACCACTTTATATCTCATTATAGAAAATAAAATTAGTGATCTATGAAGTTTAGGAGTTTTTTTCTGTTCTCGTTATTGATAATGCTTGAAATTTCGGCCCAAGATCAAAAAAGGCCTAATATTCTGGTTATTATTTTCGATGATGCAGGTTTGGATATGAGTGCCTACGGAAGTACCTATGTCAACACACCTGGCTTTGACGCCGTAGCCAATGAGGGAATGCTTCTCAATAGGGCCTATACGCCGAATGCGAAATGTGCACCTTCTAGGGCCTCTATCATTACCGGCAGAAATTCGTGGCAGCTCGGTGCGGCTGCCAACCATGTCATTTATTTCCCTCCCCAGTTCAAAACCTATCAAGAGGTACTGCTCGAAAATGGATATACCACGGGATATACTTCAAAAGGGTATGCCCCGGCCGTGACGTTAACCGCCGATGGCATGCAACGTGAGGTGATGGGCAAGGTATATAACGGGAAAAAGCTCGAACCGGCAACTTCCTTCATTTCCGGGAATGACTACAGTGGAAATTTTAGGGATTTCTTGGAAAAGGCGCCGAAGGACAAACCATGGAGTTTTTGGGTAGGCAGTGTCGAACCGCATCGTGGATATGAGTATGGTTCCGGAAAGCGCCTCGGGGGTAAATCGACCGATATGATCAAAAATTTCCCTCCGTACTGGCCCGACAATGATGTCACGCGCAACGATTTACTCGATTATGCTTTCGAAATAGAGGATACCGATAAGCATATTGCCCGAATACTTCAGACGCTGAAAGAGAAGAACGAATTGGATAATACACTTATCGTCGTAACTTCTGATCATGGTATGCCTTTTCCAAGAGTAAAAGGGGATCCATATGAAAATGCCAATCATATCCCCATGGCCATACTTTGGAAGGATAAAATGAAGGCCAAAGGCCGAACTATTGACGATTATGTCAGTTTTGTCGATTTGGCCCCAACGTTTTTGGAAGCAGCAGGAATCGACTGGCAGACTTCGGGGATGTATCCTTCGCCTGGCAAAAGCTTGATGAATCTCATTACTTCCGAAAGATCGGGCCAGATCGATGCTGAAAGGGATTTTGTATTGGTCGGTAAGGAGCGTCACGATACAGGAAGACCGAACGATGTCGGATATCCTATTCGCGGTATACATAAAAACAATATGCTTTACGTGAAGAACTACGAAATCGATCGTTGGCCGAAAGGCAATCCCGAGACAGGATATCTTAATACCGATGGGAGTCCAACCAAGACGGAAATTCTGAACCTGCGCAGAAAAGGGGATAAAAAATACTGGAAATTGAGTTTTGGTAAACGCGTAGTGGAAGAACTATACGATATTGAAAAAGATCCCTTTTGTATGAACAATCTGGCTTCCGATCCGGCTTATGCCGATATGAAGACAGCCCTAAAGACCACTATGGAAGCGAAGCTTTTGGCCCAAGGTGATCTTAGAATGTCGGGTTACGGGCATATATATGAACAAGCCCCATTGGTCAACGGACGAAATTTTTATGAAGAGTATATGGCAGGCAAAAGTCCCAAGGCGGGTTGGGTGAACGAGGGCGATTTTGAGCCCTATCTCTTAGATGGCGACGGCAATGAACTTAAGCCAATGGCACCTTTAATCAAAAACTAAGATTACCCGGCTATTGCCTTCGTATATTTACCCTTGTATTCCCTTGGGGAAATACCAACGATTTTCTTGAATACGTCACGAAAAGATTTGGGGTCGTTGTACCCAACTTCATACATGACTTCGTTCACCGTCTTTCTTCCTTTCTCTAGTTCTTTCTTTGCGGCCTCGATTTTTACCCTTTGGTGGTACTCCAAAACCGTATTCGCGGTCGCTTTTTTAAAGCGTCTTTCGAAAGTGCGGCGGCTTAAGGCCATTTTTCCAGAAAGATCATCAATAACAATGCGATTGGTAAAGTGCTTTTCAATATGCTCCTGTGCTTTCAGTACAATAGGGTCATTGTGTGCTTTTTGCCCGGAAAAAATCATAAAGGGGGATTGACTGCCCCTATCGATATCGACCATAAAACTTTTAGCAGCCATGACGGCCGTTTCACGGTCTGTATACTTTTCGATAAGATAAACGATTAGGTTGGTGAATGCATAGGCGCCACCACTGGTATAAATACCTTCGGCATCGGTTAAGATTTTATTGTCTTGCAATTCTACCTTTGGAAAACGCTCACGAAAGAAATTGGCCATACTCCAGTGCGTCGAACATCTTTTGCCATCCAATAGACCGGTTTCGGCCAGAAAAAAGGAAGCGACACAAAGGCTGACTATTTCCGCCCCTTTTTTATAGTGATCCACTATCCAGGGAATGAATGCGGCATTGAGTTCCAAATTCTTTTCAAAATCTCCGTGAATTGCCGGTATTACGATCAGGTCGGTGTTTGTGACCTCGTTAATAAGAACCTCCGGGTTTATGGTAAAAAGCCCGGGAGTCTGCAACGTATGTTTTTCCAAACCTACAAGCTTAATCTGAAAGGGCAGCGTTCTTCCCGACTCCTCATAAAACGCATTTACCCATGAAAGTATTTGGTGGGTGCCTCCGATGTTTACGACGCTGGCATGACCCTTAGGGATGAGTATTGAAATGTGCTTCATATAAGGCTAATTTAAGATTTTGACCATATAATTTTGTTCAAAAGGCACCTGTAATTGAGGTATTTACTTAAATTTAATCTGGCTAAGATAGTGATACCCAATGTCGTAATCAACCCGTGGTATTGACGGAAATACCCTCGGATGGCAAGCGTAAACCAAACTATCTTTGAGGTGTTGGTAGGTGGAAATGGAATGGGAGTATAATGAAAAAGGACATTTGGCAATTGTGTTGCCCAAGCTATTGTTTTGAACTGCGAGTAAGGCAACGTTGTGATGCTATGACGCCTAGCTGTGATGAAGGGAAGAGATTGCCCTGGTTAAGTCCAAAGTATGAATTTAAAAGTGGAACAATGAAAACTATTTGGTTGAATCTGCCGGTCAAAAACGTTCAAAGGTCAAAGGACTTTTTTAAGGCAATCGGATTTCGGGAAAACCCCATGCATCGGAATGCCGAACACTTGGCGAGTTTTTTAATTGGCGATAACGACTTTGTGATGATGTTGTTTCCGGAAGCTGATTTTATAGGGTTCACCAACAATAAGGTCTCCGATACCCTTAAAGGCACCGAGGTCTTGTTAAATATAGATGCCCAAAGCAGGAGCGAAGTCGATGAAATGGCCAAAAAGGTTCTCGCTGCCGGTGGTGAAATTTACGCAGAACCGGGAGAGGCCCAGGGGTGGATGTATGCCTTTGGTTTCAAGGATGTAGACGGCCATCGCTGGAGTATGTTATATATGGATATGGGCAAGATGCCACAAAATAATACTTGAATGTAAACCGAAGAATCCCTTGCAAGAATGCACAACTGATGAATAACATAAAATAAGAACAATGGAAAATCAGAAGGTAAACCCGGTCGTGTGGTTCGAAATATATGTAGATGACATGCAAAGAGCTCAAAAATTCTACGAAGACACCCTAAAAATGGCTTTGACCGATGTGCCCTTGCCTCCGGGCGATGACAGTCTCGAGATGAAATTTTTTCCTTCCGAGATGACCGCTTTTGGTTCTAGTGGCGCCTTGGTGAAAATGGAAGGTTTCGGTGCAGGAGGTAATAGTACGTTGGTTTATTTCTCCAGTGACGATTGCAGTATCGAAGCTGGGCGGATAGAAGCTGCAGGCGGTAAGTTGGTCAGGGCTAAAATGTCTATTGGTGAATATGGCTTTGTTGCCCTCGGCACCGATACCGAAGGCAATATGTTCGGTATTCATTCCATGAACTAGAAATGTCGCGTAAGAGGGATGTTACCCGGAAAACGAATTGAATTTCCAAAAAAGAAATAATACTGGGAGACCAAGATTCAATCAATCTATAATTGCTAAACTATAAACCGATGAAACAAAAAATTCTTACTGTCTTGTCTGTGCTATTCGGCCTCTTGTTGATCAACGGAGGGTTGAATAAATTTTTTAATTATATGCCGCCCCCGGATGATATTTCCGAGGCCATGCTCAAAGATTTTGGGGCACTGACCGAAATAGTATGGTTGATGCCGCTGCTCGGAATTGCAGAAATTGTAGGCGGCATTTTGATTGCCATTCCTAAGACAAGAGCCTTGGGAGCGGTGGTTATATTTCCGGTAGCCGTTGGTATTCTGTTGACCCATATTTTTGTGGATACCGATGGATTGATAATCGCTTTGGTTATCTGGGCCGTCCTTATCTGGATTTTGTTCGAAAATAGGGGTAAATACGCGTACATGATAGGATAGCCCCGACATTAAAAGCATGGTGGGCCATTTCCGATTGGCAACAAGTGCGGAAGGAAAGGGCCCCGTAAAACTATATCATGAATATCACGAAAGGGAAAACACAGTGTACCGTAGCAATGGAAATCAGTGATGCATATGTCGCCTATCTCACGAAAGTCTGGCCTAAGGCCTTAAAAAAGGAAAAGCACTTGCAGAAGAATAGTTGATGACCATGGCAAAGATGATCACTACCATCCATTGCGGAAATTCTCCAAAAATGGTATTTCTAGAAAAATTTAATCGCGCCTATGCCGAAGGCAACATACCTTATCTTCTCGAATGTGTGACCGATGATATTAGCTGGAGAATGGTCGGTGATCAGGAAGTTGTGGGAAAATTGAATTTCAAAAAGGTACTGCTCGAATTGGGGCAAAGCAATATTCAGGAGATGGTCATTGAGAAGATTTTTACCCATGGTAGATTGGGGGCGGCCAATGGCACCCTCAAAATGCATAACGGAAGTACGTATGCCTTTTCCGATATATATGGTTTCTCCAGTGCGAAGGGCAACGCAATCCGTTCGATTACCTCGTATGTCATTGAAATATAATTTGTGCTTGCAATCTGCAAAACAGGGGAACAATCTAAAAATAAACGATCATGAAAGTAAATCCATATTTAAATTTTGATGGGAAGGCCGAAGAAGCCTTTCTTTTTTATAAATCGATTTTTGGCGGGGAATTTATCGGCCATATGAAGATGTCGGATGCACCCGACATGAATGATCTTCCAAAGGAGGAAATGAATAGGGTGATGCATATCTCGCTACCCTTGGGCAAAGATACGATACTTATGGGGTCCGATATATTGCCTTCGGCTGGCCACTCTTTAAATATTGGGAATAATATATACGTCTCGATTCATCCGGAGAGTAGGGAAGAGGCTGATCGAATCTTTGCCGGCTTGTCAAAAGGGGGGGACATTGAAATGCCCATGGCAGATCAATTTTGGGGCGATTACTTTGGAAGCCTTGTCGATCGATTCGGTATCCGATGGATGATAAATCATAATGATGATTTTTGAAATTCTTAATAGGTAATTGCCGAAAATCTTTCAACAATTAAAGCGTACCTCAATGTTAGAAAATTCGAGACCCTTTAGCAGCTTCTCGGTAAATAATCTAGAAAAAGCAAGGGCATTTTACCAAAATATTTTGGGCCTCTCGGTTGAGGAGAATGCTATGGGCGTACTGGAATTGCGCGTTGAGGGCGGGCAGCCGATTAGCATTTACCCGAAAGATAACCATATACCGGCTACTTTTACGGTGCTTAATTTTCCGGTTACCGACATTGAAGATATGGTGGAATGTCTCAAGTCGAAGGGGGTAACATTTGAACATTACGACCGTCCCCAGACCGATGCCATCGGAATTTGCTGCAATGAATCCGGTCCTTCGATAGCGTGGTTCAAAGATCCTGCCGGAAACATCCTCTCCGTAATAGAAGTAGAATGAAATAATTTAAAATATGGAAAAGAACGAAAAAATAACTATTGAAGCAAAAGTAAAGACCCCTATAGAAAAGGTCTGGAAATATTGGACGGATCCCAAGCATATCGTAAAATGGAATAGCGCATCAGAAGACTGGCACACTACCAAAACAGAAAATAATTTACAAGTGGGTGGAAAGTTCACCTTTAGAATGGAGGCCAAAGACGGTAGTATGGGTTTTGATTTCGGAGGAACTTACGATCAGGTTAAACCGAGGGAAAAGATTTCCTATACCCTCGACGATGATAGAAAAGTACAGGTCACTTTTGTAGAAGAAGATCGACAGACCAAAGTAGTCGAGGTCTTTGAAACGGAGACCACCAACCCAGTAGAAATGCAGCGCAATGGCTGGCAGGCTATACTCGATAACTTCAAGGTCTATACCGAATCGAATTAAAAACTATGGCAAGAAAGGATGGACAAAAAAACCAGACCTGACAATGTTGATGGCTACATTTCCATGTTTCCGGATAGCGTACAAAGGGTGTTGCGAAAAGTAAGGGCCACTGTTCTGGAGGCGGCACCACAGGCTGAGGAAACCATTAGTTATGGAATGCCTGCTTTTCGATATCATGGCATATTGGTTTATTTTGCAGGCTATGCCAATCATATCGGCTTTTACGCTACCCCTACTGGGCATAAAAAGTTTGAGAAGGCACTGGCAAATTATAAACAGGGAAAGGGTTCCGTGCAATTTTCATTGGATAAGCCCATCCCTTATGACCTCATCTCGGAAATCGTCACGTTCAGGGTGGCCGAAAATTTGGAGAAGAAAACGAAGAAGCGGAATCGGGGGAAGTAGAGGCCAGGGTATGCGAGAGCATTTCCAGAAATTTCGGCCCATAAATGGCATGGGCTAACCAAAAAGACCCTGTTTTGTTTTCTCCAATATTTCGTTGACCCGTGTTTTAAGGTGCTCGGGTTCCAAGATTTTGGCATAATCCCCGAACATCAAATACCATCGAGCGAACCCGTTTTCAAGATCGGTGGTCATAAAAGTCATTTCCACTTGGTCTTTAACCGACTTTTCAGAAATAAAGCCATAGTGCTTCTTGCTCCCCCCGATGTATCGTGCAATTTTACGATCGATCAATATACGTACCTTGGTTTTATTTTCGGGCTCCTTTTGTGCGCGTAGTTCATCTAGCGTGCCATGGGATAATTGAAACGGGCGCTCGGTACGCTGAATTCCCAGCATCCGGTCTGTACGGAAATGGCGATATGCTTTACGCAGATGGCAATGGGCTATTACATACCAATAGTTGTTTTCATGAAAAAGCCCTACCGGTTCGATATAACGCGTTGAGGGTTCTTGTGCTTCCAAGGAGTGATAGGTCAAGAATACTTGTTTTTTTTCGGCAATACTCTCAAAAAGTAATTCAAGGGCGTTGGGCACTTCGTCATTAAAAAGTACCTGGGCAGGGTCTATGGTCACTTGGGTCTCTAAGGCGGAGACCCAATCTTTTTCGCTACCCCGCAAGATCGATTTTACTTTGAACATGGCCGATTCATGATAGGCGCCCAGGGTTTTATCGGTAAATTTTTGCATCAATTTTTCGGCCGCGACGAAACTTCCCGCTTCTTCCCGGGTAAACATGACAGGCGGTAGCCGATATCCTTCCATGATGGAATAGCCGACTCCTGCCTCACTGATAATGGGCACCCCAGAGGCCTCCAATGTACGGATGTCGCGATAAATGGTACGTAAGCTTACCTCAAAACGGTCGGCAAGCTCTTGGGCCTTTACGACTCTTTTAGATTGTAACTGAACTAAAAGGGCGACTATTCGATCGAAACGTTTTACTGTATCAAAACCCATAATTGTTGTATAAATATCCCAAAGATAGGACTTCAAATGAAAGCCAGAGGATCGGATTTTAGGTTTGAATGCCATTAAAAATTATCCTTTTTCAAGTGGTAAAGTAAAGGACTAGGAGTGACAAGGGGTTGTCACTAGGCTAAAAAAAAACAAATAAACAGTACGTTTTACAAGACCGTAAAAAAAGAAATGGCCCGCAGCTTCTGATACATCCTATGGGGACTCTCAAACTTTTGAATACAAGCCCATAAATGGAATAAAACCCTTAATTTTAAGAAAGTGATTTCCGCGAGATTGAAAGCTTGAAATAGACAATCGATTAATGACTAATTTTTACGTAAATCTAAACAAGCATCAATAAGGGAAGGTGCAAATATTTTGAGGGCTATGACAATTGAAGATTTTAAGGCTACCATCGATAAATATATCAGCCAGTTGCAGCACTATGACCATGCTGAATTATATTTGAAACCAAATAAATCCAGTTGGTCGATGGGCCAGCTATACATGCACCTTCTTGAAGAAACGTATTGGTATTTTGAACAGATTCAACTTTGTTTGGGAAATTCTGACCATGCTCAGGAAGCCATGTCTGAAAAAGCAAAAGAGATGTTTCGTAACAATGGTTTTCCCAATGAAATAATTAAGGGAGACCCTTTTATTTCGGAGCAGATTGCTCAGCCTTCCGATAAAGGGGACTTGATTGAAAAATTCGAGAAGTTAAAAAGTGATGCGTACGTGATTTGGGATAGTATCGAATCCGCAACGCAGTTCGGTAAGCGAAAACATCCCGGGCTCGAATTTTTCGGTCCGAAAGAGTGGTTTCAATATGCTGAAATGCATATGCGACATCATCTCAGACAGAAGGAGAGAATCGATTTGTTTTTAGCGCATCGATGATTTAGATTTTGATAGGAAGGTGATTGATCGAAGTGGGTATTGCCCTATATGGACGCCTATATCCGTAGTATTGTGGTACGGTTGGAAAAATTAATTGATATCCTCATAAAGATTGAAATTCTTGCTTTTTTCTTCTTTAGAGGTTGTGGCAGTACGTCGTTCCGAAAATTCCGATACCATTTTGAAAAGAAAATTTTAGGGACTCACTGGGGAAAGGATAACAGGTTGATCTCAAAATCTTCTTTACGTGATTGCCCCATGTGAAATTCAATGGATGGATAGGTACGAAACTGTTTTCCGATGTTATGATCAAATGGAAAATGACAGTCTATGGGTACTTCGAAAGAGAATACAATTGACGATGATGTCCGATTTAAAAAGGTATGAAAAACTACAACACCATAAACTTCCAGGCGCTAAGGGTGGTTTTGCCCTTGCTTTTACTTTGTTCCTGCGGTTCGCCCATTAGAAAAGAGGCCGATCCTATAACGGTAAATGATGAGATTACCATAGCAGAGATTCAAGAGGCATATAAAACCGGAAAATATTCCATAGAAGAGTTGACCCGTTTTTATTTGAATAGGATCGATAGTCTGAGTTATAATGGTCCGGAATTAAATGCCATGATTACTGTTAATCCAGATGCTTTGTCCATTGCCGAACAACTTGATGATGAAATGAACGAAGGTAGTGTTCGTGGTCCCCTTCATGGGATCCCTATTGTACTTAAAGACAATATAGATACAGGAGACAAGATGCCCTGCACCGCTGGTGCTCGTTTCATGAAGGCATCCTATCCACTTGAAGATAGTCCATTGGCGGCGCAACTTAGGCAGGCTGGGGCTGTAATTCTTGGAAAGGCGAACATGAGCGAATGGGCCAATTTTCATTCCAACTATTCGTCCAGTGGATGGAGCGGTTTGGGAGGCCAAACGAAGAACCCCTACGACCTTACCCGAAATCCATGCGGTTCAAGTTCTGGTTCCGCGGTTGCCGTTTCGGCAAACTTATGTGTGTTGGCTATAGGAACCGAGACCAACGGTTCGATTGTTTGCCCCTCAAATAATAATGGCATTGTGGGGATTAAACCCACGGTCGGTCTTATTAGCAGAAGAGGGATAATCCCTATATCGTTTACACAAGACACCGGTGGCCCCATGGCAAGAACGGTTACCGATGCGGCGATTTGTTTGGGGGCTTTAACAGCGGTAGACTCCCTAGATGCCAAAACCTTGTCGCCCGATAGAAAAGTATGTAGAGACTATACCCAATTTCTAAAAACGGACGGCATGGTCGGGAAGAGAATAGGATACTGGAAGAGCCCGCTAGGCCATCACAAGAGAATGACGGAGGTAATGGACAGGGCCGTTACTTTTTTTAAAAGCCAAGGAGCCATGATCGTTGAACTAGACAGTGTGATCGCACAAGATACGAGCGACTATTCGTTTACTGTGCTGCTCTATGAGTTCAAGGATGGGTTGAACCAATATCTTCAAAATTTGGGTTCGGCCGCCCCGGTGCCTGATTTGGAAGCGTTGATTGAAGAAACTTTTAAAGACAGTGTCGAAATGAAATATTTTGACCATGAATTGCTTAAAATGGCTCAATCTAAGGGAAGTCTTGATGAGGATGACTATTTGAATGCCTTGCAAGAAATGTTGAAGTTAAGTCAAAAGGAAGGTATTGATGCGGTAATGAATCAAAATCGTTTAGATGCTATTATTGCTCCCACGGGAGGACCGGCTTGGAAAACAGATCTGATCAACGGCGATAATTTTGGTATACATAGCAGCTCTCCGGCGGCCATTGCCGGATATCCGAATATAACCGTGCCAATGGGGCAAATTGATGGGTTGCCTGTAGGGTTGTCGATATTCGGTAGGGCGTGGTCCGAACCCGAACTGTTGGAAATTGCTTATGCCTATGAACAAGGTACGGCTAAAAGATTTACACCAACCTTCATCGAAGGAGAATAATTTCACCAACAATCTTTTGGTCTTCAAAAGGCACTTTAACGTGTTTTTAAAGGTAAGTTTGGTAATCAGGGCCCTTCTATTTGCTTCTTGCGTATCGTGAGATTCCGAACCTATTCAAAAAATGCTACACTATTATTTTTTTAGATTTGCACGGAACTATGAATGACGTAAAGGCTGCGATACGAACCACCTACTTTAGCCTCATTGGCAATACCAGTTTAGCCCTTATAAAAGGCCTAGCAGGGGTGTTTGGCAATTCGTATGCCTTGATTGCAGATGCCATAGAATCGACCACGGATATATTTTCATCCCTATTGGTCTTGTTTGGACTAAAATATGCAAAAAGACCGGCCGACACGAACCACCCTTATGGGCACGGCAAAATAGAACCCTTGATTACGTTTATCGTAGTCGCTTTTCTGGTCGTTTCAGCAACGGTTATTGCCTATGAGAGTATCGAAAACATACGCACCCCTCACAAGGTGCCTAAGGCGTGGACGTTACTGGTTCTAGGGGCCATTATTATCTGGAAGGAATGGTCTTATAGACTGGTCAGTAAAAAAGGAAGGGAAACGAATAGTTCTTCATTACTGGCCGATGCGTGGCACCATCGAAGCGATGCCATTACTTCGGTAATGGCTTTTATCGGAATATCCATAGCCTTAATTTTTGGCAAAGGCTATGAAACGGCCGATGATTGGGCCGCTCTGTTCGCTTCCGGATTTATTCTATACAACTGCTATTTGATTTTCAGACCGGCTTTGGGCGAGATAATGGATGAACACCAATACGATGATTTAATCGAAGAGATAAGGGAAGTTTCCCTCCAAGTACCCGGGGTGCGTTACACCGAAAAGTGCTTTATCAGAAAATCTGGAATGCAATTCCATGTGGATCTACATGCGTCCGTTGATGGGCGTATTTCGGTGAAGGAAGGCCACGATATCGCACATGAGCTTCAAGACCATTTAAAGCGACAAATTCCAAACTTGTTCCATGTGCTTATCCATATCGAACCCGATATAAAAAACTAGCTCTTGGGCCAAAAAAATCAAGGTTGACTATTACTGCTGACAAACTGCTGTCACTTGCCCCTTTTATTTTTGCTTCCATACAACAATTATTTACACCAAAAACAATGGAAACAATGGTAAATCAAGCAGAAAAAGTAAAGCAAGTGATTACTCCTTCAGAATTATTGGTACACTGGCAAGGACACAGAAGTCTAACACGAAAGGTAATTGAAGCTTTTCCGGAAGAAGAGTTTTTCAAGTACTCTATTGGGGGAATGCGGCCCTTTTCAGAAATGGTAATGGAGCTATTGGGTATCGCGGTTCCTGCGCTTAAAGAAATAGTAAGCGGCGAAACTGTTGCTCTGAACGAAAAGTTTGAACATGAAAACAAGAAAGCCAACTTACTTCAATTGTGGGATGAAGCCACCGAAGAAATCAATGTTTATTGGCCCAAGATCGGTCTTGACCGTTTTCATGATTCCATAAAGACCTTTGGTCAATATGAAGGTACTGTTCAGTCTTCCATTTTCTATTTTATAGATAACGAAATACACCACCGTGGTCAAGGGTATGTGTATTTACGGTCTTTGGGTATTGAGCCGCCAATGTTCTGGGAACGGCAAGGTGTTTAATTCCTAAAAGATAAAAATGGTTTGGGTATTCAAGACATCGGTGCAAAAAAAGAACCATGTGCGTCGATTGCGGCCTTTGTTGGATCGAACGATAAAATCAGATGGACAATGGAACTTTGACCTGGAGGATTGTGACCGTATTCTCCGTGTCGAAACGAGAAAATTAGATCCTTCGCTCATTGCATGTCTTCTAAGACGTAATGGTTTTGATTGTGCAGAATTGTAGGGTGACCTGATATTTATCATAAAATAGCTTGTGAGGCTGCCATAAATTTGAATTAAACTATTTCTTATTTATGTGCAGCCTTATTCAAAAATATAATGTCCCCGGCCCACGTTATACCAGTTATCCAACAGTTCCTCATTGGGATATCGACACATTTTCGGGTAAGACCTGGAAGGCGACGGTGAAGAAGAGCTTTGATGAGAGCAATGCTTCCGAAGGAATTAGCCTTTACATTCATTTACCTTACTGTGAAAGCATGTGCACTTTTTGTGGATGCCACAAGAGAATTACGAAACGACATGATGTGGAGACACCTTATATTCGTTCCGTACTCAAGGAATGGGAATTATATTGCAATCTCTTCTCGGAAAAACCGAAAATTAAAGAATTGCATTTGGGTGGCGGTACTCCCACCTTCTTTTCCCCCAATAACTTAAAATATCTGATTAACGGTATTTTTAAACGGGCAACGAAAGCCGAAGCGTATGAGTTCAGCTTTGAAGGCCACCCGAACAATACCACGAAAGATCATCTTCAGGCGTTATTTGATGTCGGTTTTAGAAGGGTAAGCTTTGGGGTTCAAGACTATAACGAAACCGTTCAAAAAGCAATTCATCGTGTACAACCTTTCGAGAAGGTTAAGGAGGTAACGGAAGTAGCCCGGGAAATCGGGTATACTTCGGTTGGTCATGATATTATTTTCGGTTTGCCCCATCAGACCTTGCGCCATGTGGAAGAGACTATCTTAAAGACCAAAGAGCTTATGCCAGATAGATTGGCTTTCTACAGTTATGCCCACGTGCCTTGGCTTAAGGGAAATGGTCAGAGGGGATATAAGGACGACGACCTGCCCAGTGCCGAACAGAAGCGCCGACAATATGAAAGGGGCAAGGAACTTTTGACCCAAGTAGGCTATCATGAAATTGGCATGGATCACTTTGCCCTTCCATCGGATAGTTTGTTCCAAGCTACACAATCGGGAACGTTGCACAGGAATTTTATGGGGTATACGGCGACCAAAACCCAATTAATGGTAGGCCTTGGCGCTTCGAGTATAAGTGATAGTTGGTATAGTTTTGCCCAGAACGTAAAGAGTATAGAGGAGTACGCTCACTTGGTAGAAAACGATATAATTCCAATTTATCGCGGCCATATACTGACGGAAGAAGACCGTGTTATTAGAAAACATATATTAAATTTAATGTGTGGATTTGAAACTTCGTGGGCGCAGCCTGAAATGTATTTTGATGAAATAAACGAAGTCGTTCAAGCGTTAGAAGAAATGAGAAACGATGGTTTGATAACTATAACCAAAGGTCGATTACAAGTTTTTGAAAACGGACGCCCGTTCATACGGAATATTTGCATGGCTTTTGATTTACATTTACGAAGAAAGACTAGTAAGACGAGGTTGTTCTCCATGACCATATAATTTAAATATACAAAGATGAATAAGATTATAGTACCACTGGATTTTTCTCAACAATCGGAGTACGCCTTGAAAGTGGCCGCTTCTTTGGCCAAGAGATATGGAGCTGATATTTTGGCACTCCATATGCTTGAATTAAATCAGGCCATGATAACTTCTTCGGAAGGTTTTCATCCTGAGCAGACTGTATTTTTGATAAAATTGGCCGAAAAGCGATTCACGGAATTTTTAGACAAGTCTTATTTAAAAGGTATAAAAGTTACACCTGTCGTAAAGCACTACAAGGTCTTCAGTGAAGTAAATGAGGTGGCCAAGGAGCACAAAGCTGATCTTATCGTAATGGGCTCCCACGGCACCGATGGTCTTCAAGAGATTTTTGTAGGGTCTAATGCAGAGAAAGTAGTGCGCAATGCGGACTTGCCCGTTTTGGTCATCAAGAACGAAATGGAAAACTTTAAAATTGATCATTTTGTTTTTGCTTCCGATTTCATGGAGGAAAGTATAAGCTCTTTTAAGAAGGCCAAGGCCTTTGCCTCGATGATGAATGCCAAAATGGATTTGGTGTACATAAATACACCTGGCGATGGTTTTTTGAGTACAGGGGATGTGTACGAAAGAATACAACACTTTCTGGCGAAAGTAAATGTAGCCATGCATGTAGAGGTCTATAATGATTACAGCGTAGAACGCGGAATTCTAAATTATAGCAAAAAAAATATGGCAGATGCCATTGGTATCTCTACCCATGGTCGAAAAGGACTTTCACATTTTTTCATGGGCAGCATTGGAGAAGATGTGGCCAATCACTCAAAACTTCCAGTAGTTACCTTTAAGATTGGCGACTGATTCGCTGACTTTTACTGGGGTAGCATGGGAAACAGCTTTTTGATTTCATTGTCGGAAGGCTGTTTGCCATATTCACAAATTTCGAATCCTTCTGCATTTTTAACGGTAGGGGCCTTGTCGCCGTACCATTTTTTTAGGCTTTCCATTGTAGCCCCGTTCGGCGCATGAGACCGCCAGTTGGTCAAAAATTTCAAACGTTCTTCTTCAGATTCGGGTACTTGGTCTAATGTGCCCATCGTCCAGGGTAACCATTCGAAGAACTGTGATTCATGAGCTGCCATGGCATATATTTTTTGTTCGAAGACCTCGTCGATCGCTATCGCAACGTCAGGCTCAAAGGGACTAGGTTTTTGAAATCCGTCTTCTGAATACAAAAAGACAGGATTCTTTTTTAATGGAGGAACATCGGGGGCTACATTGGGAACGATGACCATATAAGCGGCATCTTGAACAAGAACGCCTGTATATCTATGATCGGGATGGTAGTCATTGGGCCTTGGTGCAATTACGATATCCGCATTCCATTTTCTTATTTCACGAATGACTTTCAACCGATTTTCCAGGGTCGGCATCAATTCTCCATCATGGTTGCCCAGTACTGTATATTCCACCCCAAAACGTTTTCCAGCTTCCTGGGCTTCCTTCAAACGAATTTTTGCCAATGCACCACCGCCCTTTTCTTGATGCCCTGCATCCCCATTGGTCAAAGAGACAAATTTGACATTATGGCCCATTTTTGAAAATAGAATGGCCGTGCCACCGGCATCATTGTCACAGTCGTCTGGATGTGCCCCAAAAACGATAACATTTATTTTTTCGGTTTGTGAATATACCATGGGAATTGTAAAGCAAAAACAGATTAGTAATACATATTTTTTCATGTAGTCGAGTATTTAGGCTGGTTTCATGGCTTTGGGATCCCAAGCCACGGGACGGTTTTGATAGTAACTATCGTTGGCCAACAGGGCTGCCCCGGCGGCACGAAGTCCAAAGGTAGGATCTTCTACGACCTTACCTTTTCCACGAATGGCCTGGAAGAAATTGTAGAAATGGTCATGGTGCCCGCCTTTATAGTCGTCTGGAGCCTCCCATTTTGTCTCGCCAGTGCTCAGTGACGTCTCCCTAGGTTCAAGATTTTGTTCGGAGTAGCTTTGCCTAATTTTCTTTTGTGTAGCTTCGGTGAACGAGACCATCGAATACCCATCCGGTATCATATCTAATTTCGAACGTCTCAAGGTTACCGCACGCTGCCCTACCTCCATTTCGCCCTCGGTACCGACTAATTTGAAGCCACCGCCACCGCCGCTGCCGGCGATAAAATTGATCCTGAAAGCGGCATTGAATGCTGCATGCGTATTTGTTTTCGGATAATCGTACAGCGTGATACTCACATCAGGAACATCTCGACCATCTTTCCAAAAGCGAAGTCCTCCGGTGGCCTGTGCACGGTTTGGCCCCATAGAACTGATAATGTAATTAAGGCTTGAAAAGGCATGTACGAAAAGGTCTCCCGCTACCCCGGTACCATAATCACGGTAATTTCTCCAACGAAAAAATCGTTTTGGTTCATAGGGCACTTTTGGGGCATTACCCAAAAAGGTATCGAAATCTACGGTTTGGGGGTTCGCATCGGGCGGAATGGGGTACTGCCAAGCCCCCTCGGCAGAATAGCGATCGTTGAAGAAGTCTAGCATGACAATGTCCCCGATCGCCCCATCTTCATAGAGCTGTTTGGCTTTTTCGTTTCCCAGTGAAGACATTCCCTGGCTTCCTATTTGACAGAGCTTTCCAGTTGATTTTTGAGTGTTGATAATTTCTTGACCTTCTTCCCACTTTTGTACCATAGGTTTTTCGCAGTATACGTGCTTTCCCGCTTTGAGGGCGTCGATGACGATCTTCTTATGCCAATGGTCTGGTGTCGCTACAATTACGGCATCTATGTCTTTTCGGTCCAAAAGGGCACGATAATCACGGGTAACAAAAATATCTTCTCCCCAAAGTTCCTTGGCCCGATCGAGCCTTCCTGTGTAAAGATCACAGGCCGCAACCAATTTTGTTCCACTTACGGTCAGGGCAGATTTAGTATCGTAAATTCCTTGAATACCAGATCCTATGAGACCCACATTAATTTGATCGTTGGCCGTATACAAACTGTTTTCGTACTCCCTCTGAAGTACTAGTTTTTGTTGGTAGGAAGATGAAAAAACCAAAGGAGCTGCTCCTAAAACTGTAGAACCCAAGGCGGCCTTTTTGATAAAAGACCTTCTAGAGGTATTCTTCTTCATGTGATGTTATTTAGCTGAGATGGAAATTATGAGGAAATTAACCAATTTATCGTGGGTGCCAAAATATGTAATGTTCAAAATGATAAAAAAGAACTCCTTTGCTAGGAACTAAAGCCTGCTGAAGGAAATTTTATGTAGTCCAGGTGCAAAAATTGATAAGAATATTTTGTACGAGGCAACCTGAAGTGTCGAAAAAATCATGTTTAGGGCACATCTAAGTGCCTAAAAATTGACGAAACAATTCCAAAATCATGGTGAAAGCCATTTTTATGAACTGGTTTTTTCTTATTTTTAGAAAGAGGGATTACGCCTGCACTATAGTCATAGAATGGGTTAGACTTTTATAATAGAAAGTTACTTTTAGAGTCTATACTTATTCTCTTGGCGATTTGCATTTCTATTGACCAAGTCTAGAATCGAACGAATTTCCCCTTTCTTTTCACGCCCCTCTATTTGTATATCTCGAACACTATTTTTTGTTTGAAATCCGATATTAATACTTGAATTATGCCAAAGTATCTTTCGAAGGTCGAGTGTCTTAAAGAAATAGAAAGAGAATATGTGGCGAAGCTGGGATACATTTCTAAAGAAAGTCCTTTCATCGTGCCCATAACCTACTTTTATGATGAAAAGGAAAATAGTATTATAGCGTTTTCCACTTTTGGCCATAAGATAGAGAGCATGCGCGAAAACGCTGCCGTTTGTTTATATCTTGATAAGATCGTTTCGGTTAAGGAATGGAAAACAATCCTTATACATGGTGAATATGAGGAATTAGATAAGATAGATCATGAATTCTACCTAGAAAAGTTAGGTCAAGGAGTTAAGGGTATTCTGAATATCAACGATCAAAAAAATACAAGAGAGATGGAAGAATTTTCCAACGTGAAGTTCTTGAAAGGAGACCCTATCGTATTCCAGATTAAAATTTGGGATATCACTGGAAGGTTTATGGGTTGAATAGGCTCGAATACCAATGAACAAACCGTGCTATGAAACCGTATTTCCTGCTCCTTGTTCCCAATATAAGGGTAGCGCTTCCAATACCCGCAGGCACTCTTCAAGTGGTATGGTCATACGCTGCTTTTGACTATGGGCCGAGAAAAGCTTTTTGTAATAGGCAATACCGTCGATAAGATTCTTTTGGAATAGGACCAAGTATTTGTAGTGTTTTTCTGTAGGTTCTCTTTCGTAATCTGCAATCTGTTGTTTTAAATAATCAATGTATATTCGAAGTTCTTTGATGAACATATTCGGCCGATCGGTACTCTCGATAATATTCTTACGTCCGTATATATGGTCGATCATAAGCTTCAAGGAAACCGGCTTAGAAAAGTAGGCCATGTTCGGGCCAGGGCATACCGATACCCCTTCGCCTTCGATTTTTGTATCTAGACCATAGGTCAATAGGGCGGAGGTACCGAGACCCACACAGGTGCATGCTTTCTCGGTCACCTTATTAAAGTGGAATTCGTATTCTTTCTTCGAAAGCCCTCTTTCTTGCAGCTCTTGTATTTTTAGATGTTGATATTGTCTTGATGCTGTACAGAGACCTTTGGTTTTGAAATCTTTATTGAGGGCTACGAATTTTTTCGGACAAGGGCTTCCCGGTTTGCCATTGATTAAATTTCTTTCTTTTTCGAGATCTTTGGTATTGCCCCTTAAACTGTGAAAGGGAATACCCAAAGGTGAGATGTTGCTCAGATAAAGGTCCTCTTTCTTCGCGCCTGCCAGTTTTTCAAGTGTGTCACGATCAACAGTCGTCGCTTCGGGAACCAAGAGGAAAGGAGTGCCCCAACCTACAGAATCAATCTGGTAATAGTCTAACAAAAAGTGATGTTCATCAGTGTTTCCGACTCCGCCCTGTGCCGAAATTTTTAAGGACATAGGTTTGTCAGGTGCATACCTATTTTTTTGACCTAGGGCCTTGGTCAATATCTCATGTACCGATGAACGAAGTACCTCGCGATTCTCTTTGAACTGTTCTAAAATAGGTCCTAAAAGATAACCGTCGGTTGCAAAGGCATGGCCACCACAGTTAAGGCCTGATTCGATACGATACTCTGAAACCCATAAGCCCTTTTTTGCCAAGAATTTACCTTGAATAAGGGCAGAACGGTAGTCGCTAACCTTAAGTACTATTTTCTTTTTAGGCTCTTGATCGGGATGGGGATAAAAGTCTTCGAACTGTTCGATATAGCTATACAACCTAGGGTTCATGCCTGCAGAAAGAATCATTGAAGAGTTCAATGTGCTATTTGCGAAACCTCTGAGTGCGGCATGCGCATCGTTGAATTCAGAAGGTAGTTTTTCCTTTTTTGAATAGTTGTCCTTATCGACTTTGGTCATGATGTTTACGTCAATACTGCCTATTCGCATATTATCTTTTGCCCATGCAAGGAGCTCTGCAACATCTCGACCGCTGAGTAACCGTTTTTCAAATTCGGCTTTGATAGGCGCACTGTCTGGAAGCATATCGAAATATCCCTTGAAATTTTTGACCGTTTCCGTATTTTTATGTCGAAATGCTTCGAATTTCTCTTGTGCCAGTTTGTGTATGAGGTTGAGGTATGCTGTGATGCGTTTCGCCCTAAAATCTTCTGTTTTATCAGTGATTTCTTGATAAGTTTCGCCAGACTTTGCACAATACATTTTCCTTAATCTTTCCAATAAAATATCATCGACCAACGAGATAACCGAGTCTATACCGAATTGGGAGACCTTCAAGGGCGTATCAATCGTAAAACCGATACCCATGACTGGAATATGGAAAGAATGTGCGTTTATCATACCAACTTTATTTGTGTCTTGGTGCTCCTCGGTAATCATATGGGCGATGTGACCAAGGGTGCAGTTGAAAGATGTAAAATTGGGGCTTTTAGCCGCTTCAAAACATGATATTTGTCAAGTTTTACTTCTTCACCTCTACCTTAACAAAAACAAAGAATTATGACCTGAAAAATACGACTGAACTATGCCTGATAGTCGATACGTCGAAAATCTCACTTTTAGTACCTAGTACTGATTTGAATTAAAAATGTTCGGTGCCCCACTTGCTTTTTTCTTCTTTAGACCATAATGAAGGAAAAAATCTACGTTGTTGATATTTTGGATGTAGGTATTTTTTCCACTCGGAACCTCCGGTAGCCGTTTTGTTTTCACCCTTACTGTTCAGATAGTGTTCTGCGGTGCGTAGATGAACCAGAGGCCATTCGATATTGTACAAACGGTCGAATTCCCTTAATTTTTCTTTTAGGGCCTTTGAAGGCTTCGATAGTTGGAGCAGTCTGTCTTCTACCGTTTTATTCCGAACCTTTTTGGTATGGGCAACAAGGCTTTCGAGATACCTTTGTTCAAAATCAATAAGCGTCAATGTTTTTTTACCGGTTTTACGATTGAAACCCGCATCTTTCCAATATAGGTGTTCAAAAATAGCTTCGATATTGGGTTTTGTCCCCATCCTTTTTTTACCATCTTCATTGACCAGATTTTCCAAGCGGGTACAGGAAAGCTCAAGAAAACGGAACTGTGCGCTCTGAAAACCACTGGCCGGTGTCAATATAGTTCTAAAGGAGTTGTAATCGTTATAATCCATACCATCTCTCATGATGTCAAAAGATGAAATAAGCATATTCGTATAGCGAATAAGCCGCCCTATTTTTGTGATAAGGAATTTTTCGTCAAGGTCTTTTTCGTCAACGATTTGTTCGACTTCATGACGCATCATCTTTAGAAGAAGTTCGGTTACTTGATGATACATTATGAAAACGGTCTCATCTTTAAAATGTGTTCGGGGCTTCTGTAATGATAATAATGTATCTACTTCAACGTAATCCCAATAGTTTATAGGTTTGGAATGGTAAAGGCCTTTGAGATAGGTTTCATGGTTTTCTCCCAGGTCACTATACTTTTTTTCGATTTTCTTGTTTATATCCAAAATAGGTTGGGCTTATTTATTTCTGTGCCGATAAATTTCTAAGAATAACATAGTGCTCATTTTTTGAGCCCTGTTCTTGGCGATCCAAGCCCTCTCTCCCTCAAAAAGGCTGTCTATGGTCTCAAACCAAAGATTTAGCCAGAGCCCAAAATGTTCGGATGTAATGGTCTGGTTCATCTTCTTATCAACTTCTTGATGCTTGGTTATAGGGTTGCCTTGATATTTTCTTTTCAAGAAGAGTTGGGTTTCCCAAAAATCAGTCAAGAGTTCAAAATGGCCTTCCCAATCTAAAATTATGGTATTGAAAAATGGGCCTAATTCACTGACTTTTCTGATTTTTTTGTAAAAAGAACGTACAAGCAGGGCTACATCTTCTCTACTTTCAATATTTCTCTTTGCCTGTTTATCCGTCATTTCTAAAACGTTGGTATGCCGATTTTTCAAGTGCTTCCCGATGATTGGGGTGGGCAATGGAAATTAAGGCCTTTGCCCTTTCCTTAAGGTTTTTCCCGAAAAGGTTGACGACGCCATATTCTGTGGCCACATAATGAACATGGGCACGAGTGGTCGTTACCCCGGCTCCTTGTTTTAAATAGGGTGTTATCTTTGAAATTCCCTTGGCCGTAACCGAGGGTATAGCAAATATAGGTTTTCCATCGCGCGACAAAGAAGCGCCGCGAATAAAATCCATTTGTCCACCTACTCCAGAGTATTGTCTGCTACCAATGGTGTCAGCGCAGATTTGACCCGTTACATCAATTTCGATGGCACTATTAATAGCAGTTACTTTAGGGTTTTTCCGAATAATCGCAGTATCGTTGGTGTAGCCTGCCTCCTTGAAATGCACCAGAGGATTATCGTCGATAAAATCGTATAGTTTTTGCGAACCAACCGCAAAACATGTGACTATTTTGCCGGTTTTGATTTCTTTGTCCTCTCCGGTAATCACGCCATTTTCGATGAGTGGTAAAATACCGTCGGAAAACATTTCGGTATGGATTCCCAACCGTTTGTGATTACCCAAATTACTTAATACGGCATTGGGAATGTTGCCAATGCCCATTTGCAGGGTCGCCCCATCGTCGATAAGATTTGCAATGTTTTTGCCGATCGACTGTTCGATAGTTGAAATAGGTGCTATATCATGTGTATGAATGGGAACACTAACTTCTATGGCACAATCGATCTTGTCGATATGGATGATACCGTCGCCATGGCTTCTAGGAATAAAGGGATTGATCTGTGCGATAACTTTCTTGGCCGTTTGAACAGCAGGTAATGTTACATCTACGGAAACCCCTAAAGAACAAAATCCGTGCTTGTCAGGAGGGGAAACCTGCACCATGGCGACATCTAAGGGTAAGATATGCTTTCGGAACAATAGATGTATCTCGCTTAAAAAAATGGGAATATAATCACCGTACGAACTATTCACCATACCCCGCACATTGCCACCAACAAAGCAACTGTTCATACGGAAGGTCTTATTATAAGGTTCGCGGGTATATTTGGCATCTCCTTCAGTATGAATAGAAACTATTTCTATATCCTCTAGTTCATTATACCGTTCGCATAGGGCATCGATCAGGGTGTTCGGGGTCATTGCTGCACCTTGAAAGAATACTCTATCTCCTGATTTTATCATTGATACAGCCGCTGCTGTCGAAACTATTCTCATGTATATCTGTTAAACTTTTAAAAGTGCAAATATGAGAAGGATTATTTTGGCAAAACATGAGTATTATCAGGGTATACGTTTTGGGTTTTTATAATGCGTATCACGCATCAAGGACGTATAAATAGCAATTGGCTTTTATAGAAATCAATTATGGCATTCCATCTCCGCAGAAACGACTTCTGTTATGGGTTTTGGGGAAAGGTATGGAATTCCGAGCCCTAACCCTCGTAAAATAAAGAGCGTTCCGATAACCACGACGAAAAAGGGAACCAATTTGCGCACGCGATGGCGCATCTCTCCTTTTAATAGATTACTAAAATAGATGGCCGTACTCATCAAGGGAACAGTTCCTAGGCCAAAAAGCACCATATAAAGACTTCCCTGTAAAGCACTTCCCATGGCTATGGCTCCGAACAGGGCCATATAAACCAGTCCACAGGGAAGAAATCCGTTTAAAAAACCGATGGTCAAGAAGGTGTCGGGGGACTTTTTTTTAAGTTCTTGGCCCAATCGGTTTTTAATATGCGCAATTCCTTTATAGAGGGGTTTCGAAAGATTGTATTTGTTGAAGGTTTTATACGGAACCAGCACGACTATAATCATCAAGATGCCGATGGCCAAGGATAGTTTTTGCTGCATCCCGAATATAAAGAGCCCCTTTCCCAATAGTCCGAAAACGAGACCAATAATACCATACGAGAACAAACGTCCGGTATGGTAAAGAGCGATTTGCCCAAACTTTTTAAAATTATTCTCACGGCTTACGGGAAGCATAAAAGCAATGGGTCCGCACATACCTATGCAATGGAGGCTTCCCAACAATCCTAATAAGAGGGCCGATAGTATCATGGCATAACTTTTTCAACTATTTTCTATACAGGAAATTTTTTTTAACCCATTTTATACAGAACGTATTAATACATGATGCTTTCTTTATGCAAGAAGTTCTTTCCCTGATGCTCCCATGTAATTTTTATGTCCCAACGACCATCCAAAAGCTGTTTGTCAGGTATGAGCAAATGTGAATTGGATAAACTTATGGGTAAGTCAAAATCCAAGTGCTTGTTGGATGGTCTATATAGGGACACTAAACCAGTTGAGCTAGTTGGTTCGCTTCCGTCCGGGAAGGTCACCAGTAAACCTTCTGATGTTTTTTCTATTTTAAGCCTATTTTCCAGGTTGTGGGCATTGATTTCGGCATCGATTTCTTTTTGATAACCGAGTTCGGCCTTATAGTATTCTTCAGTGACCAAATCGTGGTCGGCTCGATGATCCGTTGCCATTCGAACAACGAAGAACATGATAAAAGCTATAAACCCTACAAAAGCTATTACGATACCAATTCCCCAGTTAAATTTCATATTGTCCGTTTTTTGCCATCAAGCTCAATCTGATGGGCATTTACTCATTCTTTCTAATTATAACTTCTCGGTGCTAGAAAACGCGCAGAGGTAGTTTCGATCAATTCATTGTCACTGTAAATTCCTATTTTGAGTTTGTCTTTGTCGCCATTCAAGGCGGCAGCATTGATTTCTATAAATAAGGTGCCCTCAGATAGGGCCTCTGCCGGTACCTCGAAATTTTGTTGTGGCACCAGTTTAATATTTCCCTTATGCGATAGAAGTTCAAAATGTACATTGTCTATATTACTCGTAGTCTTGTTCAGCAGTTTATAGGTATATACATTGCTGATTATATTTCCTTCCTTGTGCTCATATAACTGCCCAGGCAGTCTCAGAATATTGGCCTCAAGATCGTTCCTCAGAAAAAGCATTCCTATCAATACGCCCGTTAAAATGATCAAAACAGCCGTATACCCCTTTAACCTGGCCGTGAACTTGAATTTCTCCTTTTTGGTAATTTCATCTTCACTAGCATATCGTATGAGCCCTTTGGGGAGGTCGACTTTTTCCATGATGGTGTCACATTCATCGATACAAGCCGTACAGTTTACACATTCGAGTTGCGTTCCGTTTCTAATATCAATACCGGTGGGGCACACGTTAACGCATTGAAAGCAGTCGATACAGTCACCGAAACCTAAGGCTTCGCGATCCTCGTTTTTCCGCCACTTCTTTCTTCCGTTTACGGCTTCACCCCTTTTGTGGTCATACGCGACGACAATCGATTTGTTGTCTAAAAGTACCCCCTGCATGCGCCCGTACGGGCAGGCTATAATACATACCTGTTCCCGAAACCATGCAAATACAAAGTAAAACACCAAGGTAAATATCAGAAGCGATACCATGGTGCTGATATGCTCGAGGGGGCCATCAGTGATATATTCGAGCAATCGGTCACTGCCGATTAAGTAGGCCAAGAACACATTAGCGATCAAAAATGAAATGATAAAGAAAATAGACCATTTTAGAATCCGTTTTCGAATCTTTTCGGCATTCCACGGTTGGCGGTCGAGCCTGATTTGTGCTCCACGATCACCATCTATCCAAAATTCAATTCGTCGAAAGACCATCTCCAGAAAAATGGTCTGGGGGCACATCCACCCACAAAAAATACGTCCGAAAGCAACGGTAAATAGCGCTATGAAAACCACCCCTATGATCATCGATATTACAAAAAGATGAAAATCTTGAGGGTAAAACGGGAACCCGAAAATATTAAAACGGCGCTCTAGCACATTGAACATTAAAAACTGGTTGCCGTTAATTTTGATAAATGGCGAAAGAACTAAAAAGGCCAATAGAAAATAGCTGACATACTTTCGGTAACGATAGAATTTTCCACTTGGTTTCTTGGGAAAGACCCAGGCGCGTTTACCAGCCTCGTTTATGGTACCGATGGAGTCCCTAAAGTTTTCTTGGTCTTGTGCCATGATATTCTACAATTATCAATCTTAGTCCGATGAGGAAATTCGGTCCGTACTTCTTAGGTAATGGGTTTTCTTTGCTACGTTACGTGGAAAACAATCTTGCATCTTCAAAAATCGATTCCTTATTTTTTCAAATGATGAGCTGTCCCAACCGAACTATTGGATGACTGTTCCCCCGTCATCGATGGTTTTCTTGAACTCAAGGGTGTCAATTTCAACTTCTACTTTTATGGAATCGACGGGTGGTGCGTCAGTGGCCATATGTGGGTCGATGAATATCTCACCTTCCGGAGCTTTCGGGTTGGCTGGTGTGGTTCCTTGAAAATTAAGAACATAACTGGCAACCTGTGCTATTTCGGCCGGTTTAAGGGTCTGTTTCCAAGCAATCATACCTTTACCGTCCCGTCCACCTTCTGAAATCGTATTGAAGACATTTTTGATGCCGCCACCTAGAATCCAGTTTTGGTCGGTCAGGTTGGGACCTATTCCTCCACCGCCGTCAGCCATATGGCACGCCACACAATTCGATTCAAAAATAGCCTTTCCTGCGGCAATGTCAGATGCATCAGAGAGTATCTCTACGGTGCTTGCATCTACAAGGTCTTTCGCGTTCTTCTTATATTCGGCGATTTCGGCCTCGGCCAACTTCATTTCGGTCAGGTATTCCGTATCTTGATCATAATCGTTAAAGATGTGAAAACGTACAAGATAAATGACTCCGAAAACTATTGTCGCGTAGAACATCCATACCCACCACGGGGGTAATGTATTATCTAATTCCCGGATACCGTCGTAATTGTGGTCGAGAATGATTTCGCCTTCTTTTTCAATAGGCTTTGAACCGAGCATCTTTTTATAGATTTTCTTGCCCCATTTCCATTCCCAGTTTTGGCTTTTAGACGCCAAATACCGTTCTTGGGCCTCTTTTGATAGGGTTTGGAACATTACATTTTCTACCGATTGCAAGATGAGCTCAATGGCTATCAGTAGTAATAATACCATCAACATGAAGAACTGGGTTATTGGGTATTCTATGATGGCCGGTTTGTCTCCTGAATCGATAAAATATTCCATCAGTCCTAGAATGATGAAAAATAACACGGGGATTCTAATCCACCAAGGTACGTTCGTTTTCATAATACTTCTTCTTTAGATTGGTTGTCATTCTCTAGAGGCAGTTCGCTTACTTCTTTGATATAGCTTTTTGATGCGGTAAAGACCCACCAAAAAAGCAGTGCAAAAAAGACGAAGAAAATAAGTAGCGAAATCATCGGGTATGTGGCGATACCTTCGATACTTTCCATATGGTTTTTTACAAATTTCAACATAATTTTTATTTAGATAGGAACTCGTGAATCATGGGGCATAATGGGCTTCATGGTTTCATTTGCCCTTTTTCGAGATGATTCGTCGTTTCTTTTCTTATTTGTTTTCAGTTAGCATTTCATCAGTTCCCTTTATTTTAATATCGGTGCCTAATCGCTGCAAATAGGCAATTAGTGATACGATTTCCCTGTCGCGCATCTCTACGAAATCCAGTCCATTTTCTGCGGCATATTTCTTATCGGCTTCATAAGTCTTGGCGAAGTCAGGATCGGTATAAAGGTTTTTTTCTATTTGTTCTGCTTGAGTAGCCATGCTGGCTTGGGCATTGGCTATATCTTCTTCCGTATAGGGAACACCCAGTGAAACCATGGCTTCCATTTTAGCCTTCACCCCACTACGGTCGTGTTCGTTGCGTACCATCCATTTATAGGAAGGCATGATTGAACCTGAAGATGTACTCTGTGGGTCGTACATATGGTTCAGATGCCAGTTATCTGAATATTTACCGCCAACACGCAGCAAATCCGGGCCGGTTCTTTTGCTTCCCCAGAGGAAAGGATGGTCGTACACGAATTCACCGGCTTTAGCATACTCACCGTAGCGTTCTACCTCGCTCCTAAAGGGCCTGATCATCTGTGAATGGCATCCCACACAGCCTTCACGAATGTAAAGATCCCGGCCTTCGAGTTCCAAGGGAGTATAGGGTTTTACACTGGTTATGGTAGGAATGTTCGATTTCACGAGAATGGTGGGCACTATTTGTATAATACCTCCAATAAGGATGGCTACCGTAGCCAATATGGTCAATTGCACGGGTTTCCGCTCCAACCAGGTATGAAATGTTTCTCCAGCGATTCTATGTTTAGACACTCTGGTAAGTGGCGCGGCTTCGGCCAATTCGTCTTCTACTTTACTTCCGGATTTAATGGTCACCACAACGTTATAAATCATCACACAAGCACCGATAATGTACAAGCTTCCACCAATAGCCCGCATCCAGTACATGGGCATAATTTCGTTAACGGTCTCCAAGAAGTTACCGTAAACCAAAGTACCATCGGGGTTGAAGTCCTTCCACATTAAGGCCTGTGTAAAACCAGCTACGTACATGGGCAGGGCATACAATATAATACCCAAGGTACCTATCCAAAAATGGAAGTTTGCCAACCCAATGGAGGCCAATCGCGTTTTGAACATTTTTGGAACGAGCCAATAGATCATGCCAAAGGTTAGAAAGCCGTTCCAGGCCAAGGCACCTACATGCACGTGGGCGATAATCCAATCACTAAAGTGTGCAATGGCGTTCACATTTTTCAGGGAAAGCATAGGGCCTTCAAAGGTCGCCATACCGTAACCGGTAATTGCGACTACCATGAACTTCAAAGTAGGGTCGGTTCGCACTTTGTCCCAAGCTCCGCGCAAGGTCAGAAGACCGTTGATCATACCCCCCCATGAAGGAGCGATCAACATCACGGAAAAGGCGACCCCGAGATTCTGGGCCCAGTCTGGCAGAGCAGAATAGAGCAAGTGATGGGGCCCGGCCCAGATGTAAATGAATATCAGGGACCAAAAATGAACGATCGACAAACGATAAGAGTATACCGGACGATTTGCCGCTTTTGGAACAAAGTAATACATCAAACCTAAGAATGGTGTAGTCAAGAAGAAGGCTACCGCATTATGACCGTACCACCACTGTACCAGTGCATCCTGAACACCGGCATATACCGAGTAGCTTTTCAGGGCACTTACGGGAAGTTCAAGGCTGTTGAAAATATGAAGAACGGCCACGGTTACGAAGGTGGCGATATAGAACCAAATGGCTACATACAGGTGTCGTTGGCGCCGTTTGATCATCGTACCGATGAGGTTTACCCCAAATGCGACCCAGACGAGGGCAATCGCCAAATCGATGGGCCATTCCAGTTCTGCATACTCCTTCGACGTAGTATAGCCCAAGGGTAAAGTAATTGCCGCGGCAACAATGATCAATTGCCAGCCCCAGAAATTGAAATTGCTGAGTGCATCGCTGAACATTCGTGCCTTTAGCAGGCGCTGGGTCGAATAATATACCCCGGCAAAAATGGCATTTCCCACAAAGGCGAAAATAACCGCATTGGTGTGAAGGGGTCGTAATCGACCAAAACTGAGCCATGAGATGCCATCGGTCAAATTCGGAAACATGAACATGAAGGCCAGAAGAAGCCCGACCGACATCCCTACAATTCCCCACAACATTGTCGCGTAGAGAAACTTTTTTACGATTTTGTTATCGTAATAAAACTGCTGTACTTCCATAATTAAAAAATTAGTCTTTTAGTTGGATTTGATTGCTATCACTTTGGGTACTACTTGTTTTCTTGGATTTGACCAGTTCGTCTTCAAAGAGCATACGCACTGAAGGAGTGTAGGAGTCATCATATTGACCACTTCTGACCGAAATGATGAAAGCGGCAAAAAAGATGACCGCAACAACGATGCTTATGGTCAATAGCACATAAATAACACTCATACCTTTATTTGAATTTAGGTGTAAAACTACATTGGGACAACGTTACTATTTATGACATTTATCATGTTAGTGACTATTTTAGATTCTTTCCCAATAGGTTGGTCGCGATGGTAGTGAAAGCTACCACACTTATCGAGCTCAAAGGCATTAAGATAGCAGCTATCACTGGCTGCAATTGGCCCGTTATAGCAAAATAGAGTCCAACCAAATTATAGGCCAATGATAGCGCAAAGCTGAACTTTATGATGTTCATTGCTTTTTTTGAAGCTAAAATATAGTGATAAAGCTGATCGAATTTTGAGGCATCAAGAATACCGTCGCAGGCAGGTGAAAAAACATTAACGTTTTCCGATATGGCAATACCCACTTCGGCTTGAGCCAATGCGCCTGCATCGTTTAAACCATCGCCGACCATCATTACCTTTCTACCTTGGTCTTGCAACGCTTTGACGAATTCAAGCTTGTCGCGTGGCTTTTGGTCAAAATATAGGGGGGTTAGTTTTGGCAGCAATTGTGCTAAACGCTCTTTTTCGCCTTCATTGTCCCCTGATACTACGGCGAGGTCCATGGTCTTGGACATTTCATCAAACACCTTTGATACGCCCGGTCGATACCTACTGTGAAAAATATACTTTCCCTTGTAGTCGTCATTGCTACTAATATGTACAGAAGTATTGAGCCCTTCCGATACTTGATGGTCGCCTACAAATTCTGCGGACCCTACTTTAATCTGGCTTCCGTTCTTGCTACCTTTAAGCCCTTGCCCGGTGTGCTCTTCATAATCATCCAAAGTATAGATGTTCTGCTCCGCCAACACGTTATAAAGGGTTCTGCTCAAGGGATGGTTCGAAGACCTCAATGTATTTTTAAGCAATGAGGTTTCTTCGTCGGTCAAGGGCATACCTTCGTATGTGGCGGTATGTTTGGTAGGGGTCGTTAGGGTTCCTGTTTTGTCGAAAATGGCCGTGTTTAGCTGTGCTAATTGTTCAATGGTCTGGGAGTCTTTTAGATAGAATTTTTTTCGCCCGAAAATACGGAGCATATTACCTAGGGTAAATGGTGAGGCCAGTGCAATGGCACAGGGGCAGGCAATGATGAGTACTGCGGTGAAAACATTAAGCGCCATGGTAGGTTCATAGTACAGCCAAAAGGAAGCTGCCACAAAGGCAATAGACAAAACTACCAGTGTAAACCGCTTGCCTATACTGTCGGTAAGAGTCTGAAACCTACTGGCCTTATCTTGTTGAAAAATGGAATTGCTCCACAGCTGGGTAAGGTAGCTTTGTGACACCGATTTAAGCGCCTCGATCTCTATGGAACCCCGTAGCTGTTTTCCTCCCGCGAATACCTTATCGCCGAACCCCTTTTTTATGGGTTCAGATTCGCCGGTAACAAAACTGTAATCGATTTGGGCGTCTCCTTCGACCAGTATGCCATCTACGGGTATTAGCTCTTCGTTGCGGATCAACAATCGGTCTCCCTGTTTAATCTCGTTGACCTGAACACTTTCTTCTTTTCCATCCGCTAGTATGCGGGTGATGGCAATGGGAAAATACGATTTGTAATCCCGTTCGAAAGAGAGGAATGAATAGGTTTTTTGTTGAAAGAAGCGGCCCAACAATAAAAAGAATACCAAACCGGTAAGCGAGTCGAAAAAGCCGTTGCCCCAATCGAACAAGATTTCCAGAGTGCTTCTCAAAAAAAGCACCAAGATGCCCAAAGCTATCGGCAAATCGATATTCAACATCTTGCTTCTGATTCCTTTAAAGGCCGATACAAAATAATCGCTTCCGGCATAAAAGACCACCGGCAATGAAAAGGCGAACATCAACCAACGGAAAACACTCTCGTATTTGTTCAGCCAGAATTCGCCGCCATCTGCAGCGCTACTCGAAAGATCGAAATAATCTGGAAAGGAGAGAAACATGACATTGCCAAATGCGAAGCCCGCAACGCCGAGTTTATAGATTAGACTTCGGTCAACGCCCTTTTTTTTGTTTTCAATATCGTCCAAGCTTATATAGGGTTCGTAACCGATCCGAACGAGTAAAATGACCAGTTCCTTCAACGAAATTTTAGATACGTCGTAGTTTACCCTCAGTGTTTTCTTAGGAAAATCTACTACAGAGCTCGAAATAAATGGATTGAGTTTGTTCAGGTTCTCAAGGGCCCAAATGCATGAGCTACAATGAATGTGTGGAATATAAAGGGTGATGATCTGAAGATGGCCATCATTAAATTCGGTCAGTTTTTCAACAATCGAAGGGGTGTCCAAAAAATCATACTTGCCCTCTACAAGTTTAGGGGTGGCCCCTGCAGCTGATTGAAGGTCGTAGTAGTATGATAGATCATTGCTCTCAAAGATTTCATAGACGGTCTTACATCCGTTACAACAGAAATCCCTTTCATCGAACCGCACGTGTTCACGTGCGCAATCATCTCCACAATGAAAGCATTTTTGGTTACCCATATTTCTGATTTGCTAATACCTAGCACAAAATTGGGAAGTTCATGGCGCCCAGAATATGATAATTATCAGGTTTTGCTTAACTTGTAGGTATTACTTTTGTTAAGTCAGGTATAATTATTTTAGTAATGGAAAGCAGGTGTGAAAATTGTATAATTCGTCAATTCAATTCCTTGCGGGCTATGAGCAAAGAAGAGCTCAAGAAAGTCTCGGATTCCAAGGTCACAAAAAAGGTTAAAAAAGGCCAGCCCCTCTTTGAAGAGGGCGAAAAGCTCGATGGTGTTTTTTGTGTAAGGAACGGTGTTTCGAAACTCTCAAAACTGAGTGCTAACGGCAAGGATCAAATTGTCAAATTTGCCAGCAAAGGCGAGGTTATAGGACAGCGTTCGGTTATCGCCGAAGAATCAGTAAACCTTAGTGCAAGGGCCGTAAGCGATATGGAGGTCTGTTTCATTCCGAAAGAAAGTATTGTGAACCCGTTGCATACCAATCCTGATTTTACCTTGGAAGTATTGCGCCATATGGCTCATGATCTCAAGGAAGCAGATGATGTTATCGTGAACATGAGCCAAAAAACGGTAAAACAGCGTATGGCGGAAGCTTTTCTCTACCTAAAAAATAATTTTGGTGAAGACCAAGATGGCTTTTTGATATTGACCCTTTCCCGAGAGGATATCGCTAATGTTATTGGTACGGCGACCGAGTCGTGCATCCGTATCATTTCTGAGTTTAAGAAAAAAGGGTACCTGAAAACATCTGGAAAAAAAATAGGGATTACCGACGAGCGCAAACTTCAAGATTTGGCCGAGGGGTTTTAAATTTCCTTCCATTAATTCATCTAGTTCAGTTGAAATTGATATTGTAGTACGAACATCCATTTTCGGCTATTCAGTCTTGGTCGTTTCTCTGAATTAGCTAAAATGGGCCTGTTTTGGGCATTGAATGTAAATTTGGATGCATGCCCCTGTAGATACCAATTCAACCCTAGGTCGAAGTGGAAAATAGGGGATGCCAGCGCTTCAAAATTCGAATATTGACCGGAAATATAGGGTTGTAATTGATTGATTGCCTTGTATCTCTGGGAGATGCCAAAAAGATATCCCAGCTGTCCGGCAAGGGCTTTACCTGTTCCGGAAACCGGAAAGGCATTTCCCGTTCCATTAAAGGATGCCTCTTCAGGTTGTATGCCGTTAGCGGGGTTATTGGCCCCGATCAGTCTGATATAATTTGGGCCAAAATCAAAATTATAAAACCCTAGGTATACCGTAACGGCTTTTGTAGGCAAGCTTCGAAGGGGCAGGTCTAAAAATAAATCCCCTGAAAAAAGTTTCATGTGGTGAAAGGTTTCCCGGCCGTCGATTAGAGACCAAAGGGCATTGGGGCGATACGTAAATCCAGTGCCTATAGTTAGTATTTTCTTTGTTCCTAAATATGTGCCTCGATGAAAGGGGGCTTGGTTGCTTTCACTATCCCAGAATTCATACTTTACATATCCCGAGTACTCAAGGTGCGGTCGCCGGTCGGTGAATTTAGCGGTTCCCTCTACGGGATTGGGCTCGAACAAGGTACTGTTACTCACCGATAGTGGCTTGGCCGCTATGAAGCGGTAATCGAAGGCTCCGAGTTTTCCTTTTATATAAAGTCCAAGCTTCCGGATGAGGTCGTCGGTATTGCCTAAGGTGGGAAGGGCAATAAAACTGAGGTCGTTCATCATAAAATTTGATGAGCTTGGTGAGGTATAGCGGGATAGTCCGTTCCATGCCGATTTACCACCCCCCAGAGTGAGAAATTCAGATATTTGGTATTGTATATGCGCATCGAGCAGGTCTATGGAGGTACCTCTAGGCGATAGGTAGTTTAGGTTATTGATACCCAGTCTAAAAGTGGCCGAGACTCCTTTCCAAGGTATGGCCGAAACTGTCGCCCTGAATTTTCGGATGGAAAGATCAACGGTGTTGTTTTCCTGAATACCATTGACCGTGCTTCCCGGATTGTTTTGGTTGATACGGGTCCATAATTGAAGGTACGTGCTAAATTGGATATATGTTGTTTTCTCTTCATTCATATAATAGCGTAAGGGCTTGTTATCAAATGGGTGTTGAGCAAATAGCACATGTGTCGCCAAGATCATTTGAAATCCCAAAAAAACTAGGTACTTGTGTATAACGCTCATTGCAGTCGAATAATATATTGTGCGATTACACACCATTTGCGGTCCGCGTAGCGTATATCTTCGTTATCTCTTGTAAAAATGGGTCGACTTTGAAAATTGACCGAGAACTTCGATAGATGACCTTTAAGCAACCAGTTTAAGCCAAGGTCATAGCAAAGTACAGGGTCTTTAAGTCGTTCAAAATCGGAATATTGAACCGAAACATAAGGTTGTAGTTGGCCGTAGTTTTTCGTGGCGCCCATATGTGGGAATGCATAACCCAATTGTATAAAGTAGGAGTCTCCCGTGCCTATAACAGGATACGCATTACCTGGACCATTGAACGATGCCGATGGTTCATCGATATCGATAATGGGATTGTTGATTCCTGTATTTCTTAAGTAGTTGGGGCCGAAACCATAATTGAAGTATCCGGCATAGGCCGTGAAAACAGTATTGTTTCGACGGTTGATAGGCCGGTCTAAAAATACGTCTATGGCCCAGAGATTCATATCGTGTAATCTTTGGGCTCCATCCTCCATGGAGGCGAGTGCCTGACCATGATATTCATGACCTATCCCGATATTCAATACTTTTCGCTTACCGAGATATGAGCCGTTTGAAAAGGGTATGTCGTTCGGTTCGGCATCCCAAAACTCCCATTTCACATAGGCCGAGTACACTAATGTGTTGCTTTTATCCTGAAATTTGGAGATGCCTTCTATCAATTCTCCGTCAAAGCCGTTTCTTTTGCTCGGCAAAAACGGTTTGGAGGCGACGATACGATAATCCAGCTTTCCTAACTTCCCTTTGGCATAAATGCTCAATTTGCGAATAAGGTCGTCAGTTTCATCGGCCGTGGGTAGTGCCAAGGACAAAAGATCATAACCGAGCAACTTCGACGTATTGGGGGCAGAAAACCTCGAAAGACCTGTCCAGGCGGTCTTTCCTGCTCCTATACTAATGACTTCTGAGAAATAATATTCGGCATAGGCGTCAAGAAGGTCGAGTGAGGTTCCCCTGGGCGAGAGATAGTTGAGGTTGTTTATGCCCAATTGTACGTAGACCCTAAGAGCGTCGGATAATTGAGCCTGAAAACCAAGCCTAAAACGCCTTAAAGAGAGGTCAAGAGTATGTTCCTGTGGTTCCTCTGATAGCAGACTTCCGGGGTTATTTTCATTGATTCTGGCCCAAAGTTGGGCATAGGTATGAAAAGCTATCCAATGGGAAGCATCTTGATTTAAACCAAAGCGAAGCCGGTCATCAGATGGTTTTAGGGATAAATTCCCTTGTCCTAAGGTACAGATCGTCCATAAGACGAGAAGTGTCGATGATAGCATTTTCATGAATATTGTCCTTTGAGTTTGGCTATGGTGGCACCGGTTCGCTTACACAGGATTATCTATTTTACACCGGCAATAGTAATACTGGAAAGTTTTTAAAAACATGATTCTTGTCATCATTCTACCCAATACATGAAGTTATATTTGCATCGTCAAGGTAATATTCTGGGTAAAATGTGAGAAGTTGCCCGGGCCAGCGTATTTATCGCGATGCTCGGGGATACGAAGTCTTTCTATTGCATTACTCAACTCTTTTTGAACCGGATTTATCCACATTATAGGCTTGTACTATGATTGTATTACTGATTGTATTGGCGATTACCATTTTACTCTTTGTATGGGGAAAATTTCCTCCTGATGTGGTCGCCCTCATGTCGATGTTGGCGTTATACCTTTTAGGCATATTGGACATCACGGACACATTAAGCGGATTTAGCAACCCTACCGTATTAATGATCGCCGCCCTATTTATTATCGGGGAAGGTCTTTCTAGAACCGGTTGGACGGCTTTAGCCGGACAAAAATTTGTGTCGTGGGCGGGTAAGAGCACACGTAAACTTCTGGTCATTGTGACTTTCGGATCAGGAGTGCTTTCCGGCTTTGTGAGTAATACGGGCACTGTGGCCGCTCTGTTGCCAGTAACGGTTTCAGCAGCCTGGAAAGCGGGTACGCTACCCTCTAAACTATTAATGCCGACAGCTTTCGGCTCGAATACCGGGGGACTGTTGACGTTGACAGGAACTCCACCGAATATCATTGTAAGCAATACGCTATCTGAAAATGGTATGGTAGGTTTTTCATTTTTTGAATTTGGTTTGATTGGCCTCCCTTTGCTACTACTTGCTATTCTTTATTTTAGATACTTGGGTTACCGATTGTTACCGGACCGTAAAACCGAAAATAGGCCGGTCAATATTGATTCCGAAGTGCATAAGTGGATAGCCCATTATAGTATTGGTGAAAATATGTACCGCTTGCGTATTCGATCGATGTCACCGTTGATCGGTAGCCAGATCGGGGATTGGGATTTTGAAAAGAATTATAACGTTTCCATAATGCGTCTTAGACGTCGTCACCCTAGCCTTTTGAAAGGTACTGCTCCGTTCGTCGAACTGCCCGAACCCGATACCGAAATGCGCTATCATGACATTATCACGGTAAAGGGAAGTACGGCCGACATCGATAGGTTTATCCTAGAGTTCAAACTTGGAGTAATTCCTAATGAGTTTAAGCCATCCGAGTTAAAGGAGGAATTGATCAACCAAGAAATAGGAATGGTAGAAATGATTGTTACCCCGACCTCTTTCTTCGTAGGAAAAACCATTCCACTAGGTAAATATTTGAAAAAGTCGGGGGTTCAATTATTGGGTGCCTCACGTGATGGAAAGCCACTTTCAGATAAAAATATTACGATAAAGGCGGGCGATGCCTTTGTGGTGCGGGGGTCCTGGAAAAACATCGATACCTTAAAAACCGTGTACGAAAATCTGGTAATTTCCGGAAGTCCGGAGGCCATGGCAAAAGATGTAGATCAATTGACCTTACGATCATATATAGCATTGGGAACGTTGGTTTTGTTAATTGCCCTTTTGGTTTTCAACTTGTTGCCCGGTGCCATTGCCGCCCTGATATGTGCCGGAATCATGATGCTTACCGGATGCGTGCCTATTGCAAAGGCTTACAAAGGCATTAGCTGGACGAGTGTTGTGATGATAGCGGCCATGATTCCCATGGGCATCGCGTTGGAAAAAACGGGAACGGCTACCTTGATTTCCAATGGCCTTGTACGTTATCTCGGGGAAATTCATCCGTTATTACTTCTAGGGGGTATTTTTATTACCACAACCGTATTTAGCCAGACGATCAACAATTCGGCAACGGCCGTCTTGATGTCCCCAATTGCATATTTGGCGGCGGTTTCTATGGGTGTTTCCCCGGAACCTTTCCTCATAGTTGTGGCGATTAGTGCCTCTACCGCATTCCTGACTCCTGTTGGAACGACAACGAATGCCATGGTGATGGGGGCTGGTGGCTATCAATTTATGGATTATGTAAGGGTGGGTGGTCCGCTATTGCTGTTGTTTTTTGCCTTGAGTATGCTGGTGGTGCCCCTAGTATGGCCCTTTTAGAAAGTAAAAAATTAAAGAAAACCTGAAGTTGAATTAACATTTATAAAAGTAAAGGAGATTAAGTTGTTTAAATTTTTAGATTATGAAACAATCAATACATAGTAAGACGGTAAACCGTGTCTATAGCAAATGGCATCATCCATACGAGATTTCAAAACCATTTTCGAAACGAACTGCCTATTTCAGTATGGAGTTTGCCATTCATCAAGGCCTTAAAACTTATTCGGGAGGGCTCGGGTTTCTGGCAGGCTCGCATATGCGATCCGCTTTTGATCTAAAACAGAATATAATCGGTATTGGAATGCTCTGGAAGTACGGTTATTACGACCAAGGACGTAACCAAGATCAGACCATGAAGACCGAGTGGGTAGAAAAGCATTACAGTTTTTTAGAGGATACAGGTTTGGAGGTCGAGGTACAGGTACACGACAACCCTTTTGTGAAGGTGAGGGCATTTGTTCTCAAGCCTGAGATATTCGGTTCGGCACCTTTATATTTCCTTACTACCGATGTCGAGGGCAATGACTATTTGTCTAGAACAATCACGGATTATCTCTACGATGCGAACGAATTGACCCGTGTTTCTCAAAGTATTGTACTCGGTATCGGCGGTGCTAAGATTGTAGAAGCGTTAGGAGGTGCCGATGTGTACCATCTCAACGAGGGTCATGGTCTGCCTGCCTTCTATTATTTAGAGAACGAAGCCAAAAAATGCCAGAAAGTTTTTACCACGCATACCCCTGAAAAGGGAGGTAATGAAGAACGCAATGCCTATCATTTGAATCAATGCGGTTTTTTTGGGAAGTTTCTCTCGCACGAAGAACTCAATCGAAGAATGACGAACGGTGATAATGTCAACTATACCGTTGCGGCACTCCGTATGGCCAAGAAGGCCAATGCCGTTTCAAAATTACATGCTAAAGTTTCGGAGCGAATGTGGAAGGACTTCGAAAATACGACCAAGATTATTCCGATAACTAATGCCCAGAACCAAAATTTCTGGCAAGACCCAGGAATCAAAAAGGCATGGAAGAAGAAAGACGTTAAAGATCTTGCAAAACGAAAATCGGAACTGAAGTCCCTACTTTTTGAAGAAGTCTTACAACAGACCGGAAAACTATTTGAGCCTAATATTGCTACCATCGTATGGGCCAGACGGTTTGCGGGGTACAAAAGGGCCGATCTTTTGTTGCACGATATGGAGCGATTTGAAAAACTAATCAAGAACGACAAATATCCGGTACAAATTATTTGGGCGGGAAAGCCGTATCCGATGGACTATTTTGCACTGGATACCTTTAACAGACTGGTAAGATTTACCAAATATCGACCCAACCTAGCCGTACTAACGGGCTATGAGATGGAGCTTTCCCAAAAATTGAAAACGGGTTCTGATATTTGGCTTAATAACCCTAGAATTACACGTGAGGCCTCAGGGACCAGTGGTATGACCGCTGCCATGAACGGATCGGTAAATTTATCGACGAATGATGGATGGATGCCCGAATTCGCGAATCACGGCGAAAATTGTTTTGTACTGCCGGAAATATCATATGACCTGCCTGTAGAGCGACAAGATGAAATCGACTGTTACCATCTTTACACTATCTTGGAAAAAGAAGTGCTGCCCACGTTTTACGATAATCCCGTAAGATGGAATGAAATTGTTTGTAATGCCATTGATGGGGTCGTTCCAGCGTTTACAAGTGCAAGAATGGCGACCCAATATTACAAAGAGTTGTACTGACCAAATTATAAGCTCTTACTTGAAAATAGGATATGAACGTAACCTAATTTGGTATATGTTACATGACGTAAGGTTGTCCGGTACTTTGCAAGGCAGCGAACCAAAAGCCACCTTCAAGATCTATTTTTTTGCGTTTGTTCACCACCTTTGAAATAGGCAAATAGACAAATCGGTTGTTCAATCTTCCAACGATGAACTTGGTCTTTCCGGCCATAGCACCGTGTACCGCATGGTAAGCAAGCCTATTGCAAAACAGGCTGTCGTTGGCATTGGCCGGCGCACTTCGAATAATGTAGCTTGGGTCGATGTATTTGATGGTGGTTTGTGTGCCAGCGGCATCGAAGTAGGTCTTGATGCGCTCTTTAAGTAGAAGACCTATATCTCGATGTTTTACATTGCCGGATGGGTCCGTGCTTGTAGCGGTATCGGAGTCGAAAAGGTGTTGGCCGGCCCCTTCGGCGACCACAATAAGCGCATGTTGCTTGGTTAACAGTCGATGTTCCAGTGCCTTTAAAAAACCCTTTTCCCCATCGAGTTGGAACGCCATTTCAGGGACTAGGACAAAATTTACTACGGGCATGGCAATAGCTGTCGATGCGGCAATAAAGCCACTATCCCTGCCCATTAATTTAACGATGGAAATTCCGTTGAAGGCTCCAGTGGCCTCATTATGGGCATCCCGAATAATGGGACTTGCCACATCAAAGGCAGTTTCGAAGCCAAAAGATTTGTCTATAAGGTCGATGTCATTGTCAATAGTCTTAGGAATTCCTACGACGGCTATGTCCAGTCCGCGCCTTTCTATTTCTTCACCAATAGCATTGGTTCCTTTTAATGTGCCGTCACCTCCAATGGTAAAGAGCATATTTATGTGGTTGTCTTTTAGGGTATCGACCATCTTGGGAACAGATTGGGCACCACGGGAAGAGCCTAATATGGTTCCTCCGAACTCATGGATATCCTTCACTTTTTCAGGGGTGAGTTCCATAAAATCGTGACCATGCTCTGGTATCAGGCCTTCATATCCGTATCGAACACCGATGATACGCTTTACATCGTAAAAGTAATGCAGTGCCATGACAAGGCTGCGAATCACGTTGTTCAGACCTGGGCAAAGTCCTCCACAGGTTACAATAGCTGCCGTTACATTCTTCGGTTCAAAAAAAAGTTTTTCCCTAGGCCCCGCTTTCTCAAAGCATGCCGGTCTCACATTGTTTTGCAGACAGGTTTCAAAACCCTTAATAGAAACGTCGGCCAAGACCTGATCGTGTTCTTCGATAAAACTGAATATTTTATTTCCTGCCGTTTTGCTTAGGCGCAAGGGCGAAGATTTTTCGGCATTTCCTAAGGTCGTAATGTGATAAAGGTTTTCGAAAGTCATAGCTGTTGATGATTAAATTTTTTGCGATACTTTCTAGCTATTTTTGGCCGGAAAGCGTTGCCGAGGGCAAGTTGAAAGCATAAAAATAGTCATTTCAATCTCGAATTAAGATAACTTTTAAGGCTTCACGAACCATAATTTCGAAGTTCTAAATATTTAGCGGCATAAAATGGCAATCCGATACTTTTAAAGGGTGGGCAATACATTAAACCGCAAACCTGACATATATCATAGTTTCAGCATACCCCTTTGGATAATTTTGATAATAGATTAAAAAAAAATTGGGCATGAAGAACATATTGATACCTACCGATTTTTCAGAAAATGCATGGAACGCGACTCGGTATGCCCTTGAGCTTTTTCAACACGAACCATGCACATTTCATTTTTTAAATACCTATACCCCTGCCATTGCAAGCAGTCGTTTTATGGCTGCCTCCTTTACCAGTGATCGTCTTGAAGATGGAGCGGAAGCCTGCTCGGAAAGGGGATTGCGGAATTGGGTGGAACGTATCGAACAAAAATATTCCTCCGAGATCCATACCTATACGGTTACATCATCGTTCAGTTTATTGGCCGATGAGGTGAAGGAAATGGTTGTAGATCGAAATATTGATTTGTTGGTCACGGGAACGAAAGGTGCTTCAGGCATTGAAGAAGTCTTTATGGGAAGCAACACCGTGCGTATGATCAAACTAGTCAAAAATTGTCCCATTCTGGCGGTACCACAGCATTTTGAACTCGCACGGCCCGATGAAATTGCCTTTGCCACAGATTTTAACCGTTTCTATACGCAAACGGAACTACAGCCTTTGGTAGATATGGCCAAGGCATTTGGGGCTGTAATCCGTATTGTACATGTGCAGTATGAAATAAAGGCATTGACCGAGCTGCAACAGTTTAATTTGAGCATGCTCAGAAAATATCTAGGTAAATTCGAACACTATGTGCACACCGTGTCTGAATTGAATTCGGTTTCAAAGACGCTCGAAGTGTTTACCAAAGAACTGGACATCCATTTACTGGCGATGCTTAATTACCAGCATAGCTATATGGAACGAATGACGCGTGAACCTGTGGTAAAGCGTATGGCCTTTCATACCCAAATTCCACTTTTGGTCATTCCAGAGCTCGGTATGGAAGCGCACTCTAGAATCACGAAGGGCGAAGAGGTGTCGATGTCTAATTGATTCTTCTCGCGATAGGATAGTCTTCGTAGAAATCGTCAAAAGACTTGTCGGTATGATACTTATCGGTTAAAACTTTATAGACCATAAAGACTACGGCTCCTTGCCCCAAAACGGTAAGGTAAAATACCCAGTTGAAGGGGAAGTTCATGGCGGCCATTATGCTTACCGTTAGTAAAATCAGGGTAGAAAAGAAGACCCAAAACATGGCAGAATTTTTCATATTGCTTTTTGCTTCAAATTACATATTAATTTTTTCTCTATCGGTTAATAAAACCCTAAAAGCGAATTGATTAACAGTGTTTTCTGCCAAACGGTGTTTAATTGCGGCAATTAAATTTTCAAAATGTCCCGTTCAAACGAGCATGAATACATAATTTTGAAAAAAAATTATGAACCTTCCGGAAACCGGTCAGAAACGAGTGGTAATCATCGGAGGTGGTTTTGCGGGAATTTCCCTCGCCAAAAAACTTGAACACCTCGATGCCCAGATAGTGTTGATCGATAAGCAGAACTATCACACCTTTCAACCCTTACTGTATCAAGTCTCTACAAGCGGATTAGAACCTGATTCGATTGCTTATCCCATACGAAAAGTACTCAAGCGATTACGAAACTTTTACTTTCGTCTCGCCACGGTCGAAAGTATTGATCCTCAGGGCAAAATGGTTGTTACCGACATAGGGAACCTTGCTTTTGATTATCTTATTATGGCTACGGGTACCAAAACGAATTTTTTTGGAAATGAGCATATTGCCAAGTACGCTATGCCAATGAAGAGCGTGCCCCAGGCCCTCAATATCCGTAGCTTGATGTTGCAGAATTTTGAAGAGGCCGATAATTGCAACGACTTCGCCGAGCGAAAAGCTTTATTGAACTTTTGTATCATTGGCGCGGGACCGACAGGCGTGGAATTGGCCGGTGCATTTGCAGAATTGAAGAGAAATGTCTTTCCCAAAGACTATAGGCATCTCAATGTAGATGAAATGGAAATTCATCTTTTTGAGGGTGCTCATCAGGTACTTCCCCCGATGAGCGACCACGCTTCCAAAAAGGCAGCGGAATTTCTTGAGGAACTGGGTGTTCAGATTCACCTTGATGCCTTGGCCAGTGATTATGATGGCGAGGTTTTATCCTTGAAAGACGGTAGTCAACTTCGCACTAAGAACTTGATCTGGACCGCTGGCGTCAAAGGCGCATCCATTGAAGGCTTTTCGCCCGATGTTTTGGTGGAACGCCTTAATCGCTTTAAAGTGAATAAATTCAATCAAGTCGAAGGTTATGAAAATATATTTGCCATTGGAGATATCGCCTACATGACTACCGAAGATTACCCCAAAGGACATCCACAAGTGGCACAGCCTGCTATTCAGCAGGGGGAGCTTTTGGCCAAAAACCTGAAACTTATACTTAAGGGCCTTCCCATGCAACCGTTCGTTTATAAAGATAAAGGTACCATGGCGACCATTGGCAGAAATAAAGCTGTTGCAGACATTAAAAAGTTGCACTTTGGAGGTTTTTTTGCATGGTTTATTTGGATGTTCGTTCATCTTATGGCTTTGGTAGGGTTTCGCAACAGAGTGGTTGTCTTTTTTAATTGGGCCTATAACTACGTTAATTATGATAAAGCGGCACGGCTTATCGTGAGACCGTTCCAACCGAAAAGATGATTGTACTGCAGAAAAAGCACTGAATCCCCTGTGCTTAGATGTCGAAAAGGGTTGATGGTAAGTGTAGGTTCTACTCTTGAAGGTTAAATTAATTCGTAAGGTTGATGTAAAAATCGTTTATTTGTACTTCTAAAGTACCCACAACCTTCCTTTTTACGAAAGTTTTCGAAATCATGGTAGTTATGGACTTTTAATTAAATCCAAGTAATCTAGATATGACCAAAAGACTTGTTTTAATTGCAGCCTCTGCTATCTTTTTTATAGGCTGTAACGATTCTAAAAACGATTGTATACCCAGTGACAAAATTGTTGAATATCCTACTGACTCGGTAATCAAAGCCCTTAATTGGCCCAAAGACTTGACTATTAAAGGTTTTTCGGGTCCCGATGTTACCCCTGACCCTGCCTGTATGGCCGTTGCCGCTTCGGGAGAAGTTTTTGTGGGCGTCGATATGATGGGTTCTTTGGGAAAAGAGGAGGGTAAAGGTGCCATCATCCGCTTGGTCGACTGCAATCACGATGGTATCATGGATGCTCATACAGAGTTTGCCAAGTTGGATAACCCTAGGGGAATTCTCCCTATAGGAAATCAGGTTTTTGTACTTCATACCACCTTTTCAGACGCTCCTAAAGAAGAGGATAGCGTCGCTGTCGACGCTTCTGAAAAGGAAAATTCAGATAGTGTACCTGCCGATGAGACTCTTTCGGAACCGTTAAAAATAGCAGATAATATGGACTTGGTCGTTTTTGAAGATACAGATCAAGACGGTATTGCCGATAGTCCTCCAGAGGTGCTCATCAAAAACATCAGTAATACGAAGTATCTGCGCGACCGGGGAACCGATCATGCGACCAATGGTATTCAGATGGGTATTGATGGGTGGATTTATATTGCGGTAGGCGATTTTGGCTTTCATAACGCCACTGGGCGAGATGGTACAAAATTGACCCAATTGGGCGGGGGTATTCTTCGGATTCGGCCCGATGGTTCCGATATGGAAGTCTATACGCACGGTTTGAGAAACATTTATGATGTAGCTATCAATCCGTTTATGGATATTTTTACACGGGGTAATACCAACGATGGAGGTGGATGGAACATCCGTTTTATACATCAGATTCAATCTGCAGAGTATGGGTATCCCGTACTTTTCAAGCATTTTACCGAAGAGATTATTCCAGCATTGGTCGATGTGGGAGGCGGTTCTGGAACAGGGGCGCTTTTTATGAACGATGATCGATGGCCCGAAAAGTACAATAACGTTCCGATGATGGCCGACTGGGGCAGAAATCAGCTGTATATACATAGAGTGACCAAAGATGGCCCCAGTTTCAAACAGGAAGAAGAGCAGTTTATTCAATTGCCACAGATTACTGATGTTGATGTCGATGCCTCCGGAATTATGTACCTTTCTGCCTGGGATGGTGCCGGGTATTCAGGAAACCCGGAGCGAGGCTATGTGGTCCGTGTAACACCGAATGATTTTAGTTATGAACCTTTTGTCGATGTTAAGCAGGCATCGCTTGACAAGTTGGTCGAGTTGTTGGCAGCGGGCAATGCTAAATCCCGTCTGAGCGCTCAATATGAGCTACTACAGCGAAATGATAGCAATTCGGCATCCAAAGTACTTGAGTTGGCTCAAGACGAGAATCAATCTTTAGAGGTAAGGGCGGCGGCAGTGTTTACCTATGCACAGCTCGCCGGGTCTTCGGGGATCGAAGAATTGGTGAAGCTAACCAACAATGAAGACCTGCAACGATATGCACTACGTGCTTTGGCCGATAACAAAGATTGGTCTGAGAAGGTGCCGCTCGAACCTTTTTATTCGGGCATACAATCGAGCGCTCCCGAAGTAAAGGCCACGGCAATTATAGGATTGGGAAGGCTGGGCAATAAAGCTGCCTCAGAGCAACTGTTGAGCATAGAGGTTCCCGATTCCTTCGTAGCCCCTGAAATAAATACCGAAGGGCCACATGCTACCCCAAATTCGGAGATCGTGTTCCCGCACTTAGCAGTAAAGGCTTTAGTGGCTTTGAATGCGGTGGATGCAATTATAGATGCCCTAGGAACGGAACAGGAAGATTTAGCCCTATGGGCCATGCGCTATATGCATAATCCGAAAGTAGTTCAGGCTTTGATAGAGGCTCATAATAAGAGCAATGATAAAGGCTTCAAGAAGAAGGTGATGAATACTTTGGCCCGAATCTATCATAAAGAAGCACCCTATGATACATCTTGGTGGTGGAGTACGCGCCCCGATACCCACGGACCTTATTATAAAACGGTCGAATGGGAGCAATCTCCCGTCATTCGATCATTTTTAATGGATCAGTTCAAGGTCTTGGGAGGTGCGGAGAAGGACTATTTCACGGCACTCAACAGTAAGTACCGATTGGGTATAGATGCCTTTGGTGAATTGAAAATGGAGGCTCCCAAAGAGGATATGCCCATAGTCGATTTTGAAAAAATAAAGAATAAGAAGGGGCAAATCGGAGAGTCTTCTATAGAAGATGTGATGTTGGCACTGGGCAAAATAAAGGGGGATGCTGCCAAAGGGGCGGAACTCTTTAATAGTCAAGGTTGCGTTGCTTGCCACAGTTTGAAAACAGATGAGGTGATGAAAGGGCCCTTTATGGGGCAAGTGGGCTCTATTATGAACAAAGAACAAATAGCGGAATCTATCTTGAAGCCAAATGCCTCCATTTCACAAGGGTTTTCCACGGTACAGATCAGTACTAAGGGAGGTGAGAATTATGTAGGTTTCGTTACCAGTGAATCGGCCGATGATTTAACCATTCGTAATATTGTAGGTACGGCCACGGATTTAAAAAAATCGGATATAGCCGAACGAAAAGAATTGGAAACCTCGATGATGCCCTCCGGACTTGCAAATTCATTAAGTTTTGAAGAAATGGCTTCTTTGGTTACCTTTTTGTCCGAGCAGAAATAAGTGGGCCGGTATAAGTTTTTCTCAAAAAGCTTTGCTATCTTTACCGTGTTGTGTTGTGACCCAATACCTTAATTAGGTACGGGCCAATGAAAGGCTTTCCATGTTGGAAGGCTTTTTTTATGCCGTAGCCCTAGATTATCTAGCTAGTCAAAAATAATATCCTCCGCAATAGCGATATACACGTGGCGGTGGCCGCTTTGAAAGCTCTGGCGCGAATTTTTGATAAAAATTTCGATGCTGACGAGTCATGTGGCGTACATCAGGGCACAGCTACCCAAAAAACCATGCAAGCGAGATTCCCTATAGGTATGGTGATTTTTATTGATCCCTTACACCGATTATCATCCGAAGATGCTGGGGCCTATAAGAATTACAATTGACTCGGGCCACTTTGAATACTTATGATGCACGTTCTATCAAACTTAGTTGTAGTGATAAAGTAATTGTGATGCTAGGTTCGTACGGCGATAATTTGTAATGAATGTACACCCTTTCCGGAGACTGGGCAAGGTCAAAACAAAAGAATGGCTTAATTTTAAGGAGCTTAATAATTATACAGAAGAATGATATTTGATCTTATAAAAAACAGACGCTCCGTGTTTCCGGTTCAATATAACAATGAACCCATTGCCAAAGGAGACATTCAAAGAATACTGGAAGCGGCAAATTGGGCACCGACCCATAAAAAAACAGAGCCTTGGCGATTTAAGGTGTTGACCGGTGAAAGCAAGGAGAAATTAGGAATGTTCCTTTCCGAAAAATATATGGCTACAGAAACACGGCCAAAGCAAATGAAAATCAAAAAATTACAAGAAAACCCGAAGAGGGCGGGCGCGGTAATTGCTATTTGTATGCAACGTGACCCAAAGGAAAGCGTTCCGGAATGGGAAGAAGTCGCTGCGGTCGCCATGGCGGTTCAGAACATGTGGCTTTGTTGTGCCGCACTGGGCATCGGTTGTTATTGGAGCTCACCAAGGTTGATCAGTTACATGAACGAGTTTTTCGAGATGGAAAATGGAGAGCGGTGTCTCGGCTTTTTCTATATGGGGCATTATGATGGAAATGTTCCCCAGGTCGGTCGCGGTGCGATCGAAGAAAAAACGGTCTGGTTGAACTGATTGTGACTTCTTTCAAGCACTAATACAATTACTTCATTTTGGGATTGTTATTTTCATCATTCAAATTGGAAAACTACTTTGAAACGTTATAGAAAAGAGAAATTCGAGGATTTAGGACTTGATACAAAATCTGGAAATGAAGGGTATCGCGCGCTAAATAAAGACGGCTCTTTCAATGTAAAGAAAGAAAACGTTGCCTTTTTTGAGCGTATCAATGTGTTTCATTCCATGGTCTCCATGTCATGGTTGCGATTTTTTGGCGTATTGGCCTTGGGCTATTTTCTAATCAATATTATCTTCGCTAGTCTGTATTTGATCATAGGAACGGAGCACCTTACAGGTATTCGCGGAACTACACCGTTAGATCAGTTTACTGAGGCTTTCTTTTTCAGTGCACAGACCGTAACCACCTTGGGCTATGGTCAAGTGGCTCCCTTAAACTTGGCGGCAAACATGGTCGCTGCCACGGAATCGTTGTTGGGACTTTTAATGTTTGCGTTGGCCACGGGACTTATGTACGGTCGATTTTCAAAACCATTTGCAACCATAAAATACAGTTCCCATGCTGTAATGGCCCCCTACCGTGACATTAATGGATTCATGTTCAGGGTAGTCAACCCTAAAAGCAATCAGCTGATGGAAGTAGAAGTAAACGTAACCTTATCCATGAAGCGCGATAGTGAATCGGAAGCGAGGGATTTTTTCTCATTGGAACTTGAGCGCGAAAAGGTCGTATTTTTTCCAACCATGTGGACTATCGTACACCCGGTGGGCAAAGAAAGTCCTTTATTCAATAAAACAGCGCAGGAGATTATCGAGGGAGATGCAGAATTCATTGTGATGATCAAGGCTTTCGATGAATCGTTTTCGCAAACCGTATACTCAAAATCCTCTTATAAGGCCGAAGAAATCAAATGGGGCGAGAAATTTACCTATTTGACCAAACGACATGGTAATGGGGTTGCGATAGATATAAGTCAAATTGATGCAACGTATAAAGCCGAATTAAACCCTTAATGAGCGCGGTTTTCTATGAACGTTCATTTTATTATTAGGCATATGCCGAGTACGTTCTATGGGAGATTGTAAGGGCAATAAAAAATAAGGCAGTAGCAAAATTAGTTTGTTTCCCTGAGGGGTACGGGTTACATTCTACTACTCTTTCGTATACTTGAAAACGCCACCCCCTTGTTTTAAGGTCATGGAATTTTCAACAGGGTCAAACTGCAACCGTACCCCTGCCGGTTTGAATTCAAAAACATCCCTGTCAACCGCTTCCATAGGAAAAGAGGGTTGGCCCGTAGCTTGACCAATTAGGGTATTTTCGTCTTTGGTGATTGTAATCTTTAAAGCAATTTGTAGGCTCGAATAGACACCCAAATACGGATCGAGGTCCTCAGAGGTTACCGGGATTGTCTTAAATGTCGGAATTTCAAAAGGCTTTCCGTAATATGAACTCAGCGCAGCGATAATAATATCATTGTTGGAATATCTGGTGCCGTTCGAGGTTAAGGCGACTGCCAGATAATCTTCGGGAAAATAGGCGAGTACCGAAGTAAACCCATCGATACCTCCATTATGGCCGAAGCCTATTTTATCATAAAAGGGAACCTGAAAAATTCCCATACCATAATTGTCCGAAATGGTCTTCATGGTGCTAAGACTTTCTTGGGAAATTAGTTGCCCTTTAAAAAGGGCGTCGATAAAAATAGTGAGGTCCGAAGGCGTAGAGACTATTGCACCGGCACCTAGAGGAATGGACAAGTCGGTCTCGCTCATTTTTTGCCATCCCTCGCTGTAGGAAAAAGAATAGGCTTCGTTTTTTGTTATATCGGTTTTACCTCCAACATAAGTATTGCGTAGCCCTATCGGTTCAATAATTTTACGACGTACTAGTTCCGAATAGGGTATTCCGAAGGTGTCTTCGAGAATAAAGGTCAACAATACGTAGTTCGAATTACTGTATTCGGCTTTACTGTTGGGATCGAAAATACTACCGCCCTTGGCAATTATTTGTACCAGCTCATCTCTGGTCTTGGCTTGCGTATCCCACTCCTTATAGTCCTCGCGACTGGTAAAATTAAAAATGCCGCTTCTATGGTTGAGCAAGTTGCCGATGGTAATTTTGTCGGCGTTTTCGATTTCAGGAAAGTAGGTTTCGATCGTCTCATCGAGTTTCAGTTTGTCGTTTTCAATAGCTTTAAAGACAAGCGCCGAGGTAAACATTTTGGTAATGGAACCGATGCGGTATTTGGTGGCCACGGTCGGCTTCTTTTCTGGTGCCATAGCCGCATAACCGATAGCTTTGGTATAGAGTAGCTTGCCATTTTGCGAAAGGGCAAGACTACCCATAAACCGATTGTTGGCTTCCAATGAATTTAAAAGACTGTCGAGCTTTGTATAATCTGGGTTTTGTGCATAAATACATAGACTTGTTAGAGCGAGCAGAAAACAGGTAAATAGATTGGGTTTCATGTTTTTCAGTTTTAAGGATTACTCTAAAAAGGGAAAAAATCCGGTTCTATGGTCCCAAGCCTTTGAAATAAAAAGGCCTAAAAAAATAATGGCCACCAAAAATTTCATAAAAGTCCCTGTAAGAAATCCCAAAAAAGAGCCAAAGGCAGCCCTTGTGGCCGTCTTTCTGTCGGCCTTGTTCAATAATTCTCCCACCAAAGCGCCGATAAATGGCCAAATAATGATTCCGAACGGACCGAAAACTGGAAAAAACAAGGCGACCAACAATCCTAAAGTAGTACCGATTACCCCATATTTGGTACCTCCAAACCTTTTGGTCCCCATTACAGGAATGATATAGTCAAGAATAAAAACGAACAGTGCCACAGCTCCCGTTATCCCCAAAAACCACCAATCTTGGGGTATCGCCAAAGTCAGGTGTAACAACAACAATCCGACCCAACTTAAAGGCGGGCCGGGGAGTACAGGGAGAAAACTACCCAATATACCCACTAGCATAAAAAGAAAGCCTACGATCAATAAAGCAATATCCATTGCTAAAATTTTCTATTTGACGAAGATAGCAATGATTTGTTACAGGCATCATGGCGTTATCTATCAAAACCAAAATTTTTAACTAAAAAATTAGTTTAAACTAAATATTTAGTTATATTAGTGTTCTGAAATCGTTTTATGGAATGCTGAAAAGCAAGAAATGGACAAAAGAATGATGAAAGAGAATTAAAGAAATAGAATCAAACTGAGCAAAAATGAAACAATTAACCAAAGCGGAGGAAGAAGTAATGCAGGTGCTCTGGGCGCTTGAAAAATGTAATGTGGCAGCCATTATCGATGAGTTACCCGAACCCAAACCTGCGTACAATACGGTATCGACCATTGTTCGAATCTTGGAAAGCAAGGGTTTTGTAGACCATGAAAAAGAAGGGAAGGGCCATATTTATTTCCCGCTGGTCAAGAAATCGGATTACAGTAATCAGAGTATCAATAAATTGGTCGATGGGTACTTTCAAGGCTCGTTCAAGAGTATGGTCTCCTTTTTTATGAAAAAGAACGATATGAGCCTTTCCGAATTGGAATCTATCTTAAAGGAAATTAAAAAGAACAAGAAATGATCCAGTATATCTTAGAGTGCATCGCCTTTCAACTGGTGTTCCTCGTCATCTACGATTTTTTCCTAAAAAGGGAAACCTTCTTTCAGTGGAACCGGGCCTATCTGATCGGTACCTACCTGTTGTCGCTGTTTTTGCCCTGGGTGAAAATCGAGGCGTTCAAGACCACTGTTCCGGAACGGTATGTCGTGTACCCGGAATATTTGTGGAACGCCAACGATGCCTTAGGGGTAGCGGCGAATGGAGGTACAGGCGAGGTATGGTCCTGGGAAACCGTAGTGTTTCTTATGGGCGCGGTAGTGGCGACCGTGCTTTTCGGGTACAAGATGTGGCAATTGTACCGCTTGCGAAGCGACGGGGAGGTTCGTTATTTCAATGAGTTCACGCGCATCGTGATTGCCGATAGTCGTATGGCCTTTTCCTTTTTGAAGTCCATATTCCTGGGCGATAAGGTCGTTGCCGGTGACCATGAGAATATCATCAGGCACGAATTGGTGCACATCAGGCAAAGGCATACGTGGGACCTGCTCTATTTCGAGATGATGCGTATCATAGGCTGGTTCAATCCCTTGGTGTACGTCTATCAGAATCGAGTCTCGGAACTGCACGAGTTCATTGCCGATGCCGAAGTGGCCAAAGGCGATAAGGGCGTCCACTACGAATATTTGTTGTCGCAAGTTTTTCAAGCGCAAAACATTTCGTTCATCAATCCATTTTTCAAATCATCATTAATAAAAAAACGAATAGTCATGTTACAAATGTCGAAATCCAACAAAATTTGGAAGTTAAAGTATTTAGTATTGGTTCCCGCTGTTATCGGAATACTATCTTACACAGCACTTGAAAGCCAACAAACTGTCGATGATATCGTGATGTTAGATGAAATGGTACTTGTGGGTTACGGTGGAAATGGGAAAACAGATGATGCTGTTTCCTCCCAAGGATCGTACAACAATTCGTATTTGGCCAAAAAAAGGCTTGTAGACTCCAACATTTCGATGATTTTTCCCGGCTGCGAAGGAGTGGAAAATACGAGTGCATGCTTTCAGGAGAAATTTATGCAGGTCGTCGGAAGAAATTTTAGATATCCTAAAGAAGCCCAAGAAAACAATGAACAGGGTACGGTTTTAGCAACATTTACGGTGAACGAAAATGGAATGGCAACCAATCTGCGCACTAGGACGAGGGAGACCAGGGATACACCCTCTGCATTACGTACCGAGGTAGCCCGGCTTGTAGCATCCCTCCCTACAATGTTGCCTAAGAATTCCGAAGCTAAAATTACACCCACGCAGTTCACGATAGCCTTTACATTTGAGCTACGGTAGTTGTTGGAATTGGATGTAGTCCTTTAGCTGCGTAAGAAGAGATGGACAAACATGAGGCGACCATGTTCGTTTTTGAAAACCTTTTCAAAATATTTTGATTATGATACAGTACATTCTAGAGTGCATCGCCTTTCAACTGGTGTTTCTCGTCATCTACGATTTTTTCCTAAAAAGGGAAACCTTCTTTCAGTGGAACCGGGCCTATCTGATCGGTACCTACCTGCTGTCGCTGTTTTTGCCCTGGGTGAAAATCGAGGCGTTCAAGACCACTGTTCCGGAGCGCTTCGTGGCGTACCCCGAATACTTATGGAATGCCGACGGGGCCGTCGCCGTGGCGGCCAGTGGAGGTACAGGCGAGGTATGGTCCTGGGAAACCGTAGTGTTTCTCGGAGGCGCGGTAGCGGCGACCCTGCTTTTCGGGTACAAGATGTGGCAATTGTACCAATTGCGCAGCAACGGGGAGGTTCGTTATTTCAATGAGTTCACGCGCATCGTCATTGCCGATAGTCGTATGGCCTTTTCCTTTTTGAAGTCCATATTCTTGGGCGATAAGGTCGTTGCCGGTGACCATGAAAATATCATCAGGCACGAATTGGTGCACATCAGGCAAAGGCATACATGGGACCTTCTCTTTTTCGAGATGATGCGTATTGTAGGCTGGTTCAATCCCTTGGTGTGCGTCTATCAGAATCGAGTCTCGGAACTGCACGAGTTCATTGCCGATGCCGAAGTGGCCAAAGGCGATAAGGGCGTCCACTACGAATATTTGTTGTCGCAAGTTTTTCAAGCACAAAATATTTCGTTCATCAATCCATTTTTCAAATCCTCATTAATCAAAAAACGAATCGTCATGTTACAAAAATCTAAATCGAAGGGTATATGGAAACTCAAATATTTGGCCTTGGCCCCTATTTTGCTCGGGATATTGTTTTATACTTCTTGTGTTAGGGAGGAAAGCTTGGCGCAGGAGGATACCCAATCTCAAATGAAGGTCGACAATATTAATACGATGACCGACGCCCAAACACAGGAGCTGTATACTATTTTAAAGAAACTATCGGAGGGGGGCGACCATTGGGAGTTTTTGTTAAAAGATGATAGCGGTTCGATACGTTATCGGGGTTCTTCAACTGGGTCTTACATAAAATTTGACGGCATTAATGAGGTCATCGAGGCCACCATGGTCATCGAATCGGGAGATGTCGCGGCTGGAACAAAATTGACGGGAAAAGACAGCAACGGGGAAGTTGTGCCTTTTTCAGTCGTAGACGAGGTACCTATATTTCCGGGTTGTGAAAATGAAGCCGACCCCAGAGCCTGTTTCCAAGCAATGGTACAGAAACACATCGGCAAAAACTTTCGTTATCCCGAAGAGGCTCTAGAAAAGGGTATTCAAGGGCGGGTAAGTATAATGTTTACCATCCAAAAGGATGGGAGCATTGGAAACCTTAGAATGCGAGGTCCCGATGCATTACTGGAAAAAGAGGCAGCGAGAATCATCGGTACTTTGCCAAGAATGAAACCCGGGAGGTTTAAGGGAGAACTGGTAAACATTCCTTTTTCAATCCCGATTACCTTTAAATTATTGGGGTATAACATACAGCAAGGTACAGTAGCACCACAAAATAAAATTGTACCGGATGGAGATGAAGATGTGCCTTTTGCAGTCGTAGAAGAGGTGCCGATTTTTCCGGGTTGCGAAAATGCGGCCGACCCAAGAGCTTGTTTTCAAACAAATATGCAGAAGCACATTTCTGAAAATTTCAGATACCCTGAAGAGGCCCAAGAAAAAGGGATTCAAGGTAGGGTAAGTGTGCTATTTATTATTCAAGAAGATGGTAGTATCGGTTCCGTCAGAATGCGCGGGCCCGACAAAACCCTTGAAGATGAGGCTGCACGAATTATAGGAATGTTACCAAAAATGACGGCCCCAGGTAAGCAGGGCGGAAAAGCCGTTCAAGTTCCCTTTTCCATACCTATTACCTTTAAATTGCAAGGGGATGTTTCATTAAGAAGTATGAAAGTACCGTCTTCATCCTATGACGAAAATTCAGGCTTGTTCCATGTAAAGATCACGGATGGTACAAAAGCACTTCCCGGAGCCAATGTGTATGTCTTGGGCAAGAATATTAAAGAGGTAACCGACTTTGATGGTAACGCTACTGTTCGTGCGGACAGAAATGACCTTGTAGCCGTTCAATATAAAGGGTTTTCAGACGTAAGACTTAAGGTAGCCGATTGATGTCTTATAACCTGTGGTTTGATGTTTTGAAGTATAAAAAGGTCGGTTTATCTGCTTGGAGGCAAACCTCGTTTATATTAATATATATCTTGGCAATAAGCGCCGAGGCACAGCAAGCTACTTTGAAGGTTGCCGATAGTCTCTATGTGACAGGTAATTATTTCAAGGCCATCAATCAATACGCCAAAGTAGGTTCGAACACTTCGGAGCTGCAAATTGCTCGGGCGTACACGGCTATTGGAAATTACCATAAAGCTATTGGCCAGTACCATCATATCATCTCTAAAGACAGCACTTCGCAGATAGCGCGTTTTGAGTTGGCCAAGGTATATCTTAAGACGAAAAAGCCAAAAGTGGCTTCCGATATGCTGATCGAACTGACAGAGCTCGACTCGACAAACGCCGAATATTTCTATTACTTGGGCAAGACATTGCAGACTTTAAAGAAAGACTTTATGGGTAATAAGGCCTTTGTTATTTCGGCGACCTTGGACAGTACCCATCTTCGGAGCCTCTTTGAAATTGCAAAGTACTATGTCGCCCAGCGCGAAAAGGATTCGGTTTTGAAATACGCCGAAAAAGGCCTTCGATTTTATGCCGATGATGTGGCACTGATCAATCTTAAAGCGTTGGCCTATTTCAACAACGATGAACATGCCAAGGCCAGACCGTTTTTTGAAAAATTGGTCGATTTGGGAGAGCACAAAGAATTTATCTATTCAAAACTGGCCTTCTGCTACTTTAAGACGTGGGAGTTCGAAAAATCCAAAATTACGTATAAAAAAGTCCTTGCCCTGAACGATGGCAATGCAGATGCCTATTATCATCTCGGGGAGGTCTTTCTTAAGGATCGGCAAGCCGATAGTGCCCAATTTTATTTTAAGGAAGCCATAGCGGTACAAAAACCCGTTCTGGTCAGGGAATATGAAGGGTTAGCACGGGTAGCCAGGGTTCTAAACAACACCAAGGCCGCTTTAGAGTTCTACCAACTTGCCTACGAAGAAGACAAAGAGAATGCGTTACTTTATTTCAATGTCTGTACCCAAGCCGATAGCTACTACAAAGACCCAATCACCAAATTGAAATACTACGAAAAATTCGTCGAAAAGTTCGGAAATCACAACCCATACACGGTAAAAATGGCTAACAAGCGTATTTCTGAGTTAAAGGAAGAGATACATTTTTCGGGGAATTGAGTTCTATTCAAAAAATCGTAATTTTCCCGTAGAATAGAAGAGCCATGCGGTATGCTATCATTTTATGGGGTTTCTTACTTTTTAGTGCGTGTAATTGGTCGACGGCCAAAGAAGAGAAGACTCAAGAACTCGTACTTGAAGAAATTCAAGCCATCGACTGGGATGACGTTGATCAATATCCCTTATTTGATGATTGCGAGGAAATCGTTACCAAGGAAGAGCGTAAAAAATGCTTTATGGAAACCTTGCTGACCCACTTTTCAATGAGCTTACAAGAAGCTGGATTTGAGTTGCAGGAAGAGGTAAAAGATACCATTTTGGTCGATTTCATAATGGAAGATAACGGGTCAATAACCTTAATGAATATTCACAATGATGAAAAAATCAATGCCCAGCTTCCGAATTTTCGAGATCAGATTGAAAAATGCCTCCAAAACATGCCTAGGATAGCCCCTGCTTTAAAACGAGGTATTCCTGTGAGTGCCAAGTTTCGTATCCCCATCGTTTTAAGTTCAAGATAGGCGGCACATAGGCGGCCTCAGTACGTAAACCATTGATTATAAGGATAGCATCGAACTTCAGAACCTAAATTTTAAAGTATCATCTCTGTTGACAAAGGAAAAAATTATTTTGGGTATTGACCCCGGTACCACGATTATGGGTTTCGGCCTGATCAAGATAACGGGTAAAAAGATGCATTTTGTTCAGATGAACGAGCTGCAGCTAAAAAAGTACAGTGACCCCTATACCAAGTTAAAACTAATTTTCGACCGTACGATCGAGTTGATCGATACGTACCACCCCGATGAAATTGCCATTGAAGCCCCTTTTTATGGTAAAAATGTACAGTCAATGCTCAAATTGGGCCGGGCACAGGGCGTAGCCATGGCCGCAGGACTTTCGCGACAGATTCCGATTACCGAGTACCTCCCTAAAAAAATAAAGATGGCCATTACCGGTAACGGAAATGCCAGTAAGGAACAGGTCGCCAAAATGCTTCAAAATACATTGGGATTGAAGTCCCTACCCAAAAATTTGGATAGTACTGACGGACTTGCCGCGGCCGTTTGTCATTTTTATAATGAAGGACGGGTCGATATCGGTAAAAGCTATTCGGGTTGGGAAGCGTTTGTAAAACAAAACGAATCGCGGGTTCGTAAGAAGGAGAAGTAAAACGTAGTTAGCTGTCGGTTTGAACTAAACAATGGCCGATATCCTTACCTTTGTCAAGTGAAATTGAGGGGTCCTTTGCCTCCATCGGAAATTCCGAAGAGGTACGTTTGAAAACCAAGGAGCAGCCAAATTGACTATGTCAGGTATCTACATCCATATTCCGTTTTGTAAGCAGGCCTGTCACTACTGTGACTTCCATTTTTCGACCTCTATGGGTAAAAAAGAAACCATGATCGCAGCCTTGATCAAGGAGCTTGAGTTGCGACGGGATGAAGCTGCCGATAAGGAGATTGAAACCATTTATTTCGGCGGGGGTACGCCCAGTGTGTTACGCATTGATGAATTGAACGGCCTGATCGAAGCGGTATATGCAAATTATCGAGTGGCTTCGAATCCGGAGATAACCTTGGAGGCCAATCCTGACGATTTGTCCCGTTCAAAACTAATTGCGCTTTCTGAAAGTAAATTAAATCGGTTGAGCATCGGTATTCAATCGTTTGACGATAAAGACCTAAAATTGATGAACCGGGCACACTCGGCCGTAGAGGCCGAACGGTCCTTGGCTTTGGCGACTCGCTATTTCGAGAATATTTCAATCGATTTGATATATGGAATTCCCGGTATGTCGGTCGAACAATGGGAAGCGAATATTGCCAAGGCACTATCTTTCGACATCCCCCATATTTCAAGCTATGCCCTTACGGTCGAACCTAAAACGGCCCTCGCCAACTTTATAAAGAAGGGGCTCATAAATAACGTCGATGATGAGCAGTCGCAAGTCCATTTTTATAAACTTTGTGATACGCTTGAAGAAAACGGATTCGAAAACTACGAAATATCGAATTTTGCCAGACCAGGGTTTTACTCTAAAAATAATACGGCCTATTGGCAGCAGAAGAGATATATAGGTATCGGCCCTTCCGCCCACTCATTTGATGGAATACGGCGCTCTTGGAACGTAAGTAATAATCCCAAGTATATCATAGCGATCGAAAAGGAAGTTCTTCCAATGGAAACCGAGGTCTTATCTATACGTGACCGGTACAACGAGTATGTGATGACGGGCCTAAGAACGGTTTGGGGGGTTTCTTTCTCCAAAGTAGAAGCCGATTTTGGCGGAAAATATAAAGACTACCTTCAAAAGCAGGCAGAACGCTATCTCAAGGAAGGATTGTTGCACGGCCAAGATAATAAGCTCTTTACCACTAAAAAAGGACGTTTTTTGGCAGATGGAATAGTGAGTGATCTATTTATGGTTAATTTAGGGTAGGCACAAACGATTTCAAAACACCTAGGACATTTCCAAAAAAGACACCTATGAAAGCTACGATACACTATAACGGCGAGCATTATAATATAGACCTTTCAAAACCCAAGGATATTTCCATTCCGCTCCGTGGAGAGGCATCCAACGTCAATGCGTGGGGTGTAGACCCTCCCACGATCGAACCGCATAGCGAAGGAAGTTTTATTGGAAACGTGGCTCGAGGAGGATCCGTAAATTTCAATGATATATCGTTTAATCCTCATGCTCATGGTACACATACCGAAGGTGTAGGGCACATTACGGATGAGTTTTACTCGATCAACCAAAGCATGAACCAATTTTTTTTCTTGGCCAAGGTGATTTCCGTCGTTCCTGAATTGCGGCAAGACGATTGGGTCATCTCCAAACATATTTTAAAGGTAGCATTGAAGGACGAAGAAATCGGTGTATTGGTCATCCGTACGCAACCCAACGATCGAGCAAAGCTAACAAAGCAGTATACAGATACAAATCCGCCCTATTTTACCGAAGAGGCCATGCACTTTCTCGTCGATAGTGGGGTTCAGCATTTATTGGTCGACCTTCCATCGGTCGATAAAGAGAAGGATGATGGGGCACTTCAGGCCCATAAGATATTTTGGAGTTTTGATGGGCAATTACGTAAAGCGGCGACCATTACTGAATTGATTTATGTACCCGATGCCATTGAAGACGGACTATACTTTCTGAACCTCCAGATGGCGTCTTTTGAGAATGATGCTAGCCCGAGCCGACCGGTACTGTATGACATTGAGAAAAAATGAAAACATTGATAAAGTTGGAAGAGGCTTTTTTATTCCTTCTTGGAATTTACCTTTTTAGTTTGTTGCCCTATAGTTGGTGGTGGTTTCCCGCACTGATTTTAACACCTGATATAGGCATGGTCGGCTATGTGTCAGGAAATAGGATAGGGGCCGTTACTTATAATATTTTTCACCATAGAGGTCTAGGTGTTTTACTTTACCTCGCGGGGAGCTTCTTTGCACAGCCCATCTTGCAGTTGATTGGGATTATCTTATTTTCGCATTCGGCCATGGACCGAATTTTCGGTTATGGCCTCAAATACAAAAAGGGCTTTACGCATACCCATCTCGGGGAAATAGGGAAATAAGGTTAATTATAAGACATATCGAATGGATACGATTTTCGATTCTTTTTTAGGACTTGTTTTAGGAGCGATTTCAATGTATTGGGTGTATACCTATTTTGGAAAAAAGAAGAAGAAGGAAATTACAGAGCACCAGTCGACCGTGTTGCTCGATAAAATACGAAGTGTATGTAAATTGGTTTCCGTAGAGGGTGATTTTGCAGAAATATATCGCTATGAAAATATCAAGGCACATTTTATGAGCTTGGTAAGTAGCAAAAAGAAAGCCCTATTGGTAATTAATGCGAAAGCACATATTGGTTATGATTTGAAAAAAGTCGAGATTCGAGCGGATACCATGAACAAGAGGATCATTTTGACCAACTTTCCGGAGCCCGAGGTACTTTCCATTGAACCGGATATTCAATTCTATGACATTCAAAGCGGTATGTTCAATTACTTCTCATCTGACGATTTGACGCTTTTGAACAAGGAAGCCAAAGACCATATTCGTGCCAAAATACCGGAAAGCGGGCTGATAGAAACGGCTAAAAATGAAGCCTTGCAAGCCGTACTTCTTATAGAAAAAATCGTAGAGACCATTGGTTGGAAGTTGGATTATTCAGCCTTGGAGATTACCGAAAAACAAAAGGCAAGGTTAGAAGAATAATTCGATATCGAACAAAGAAAGAGCTAGAAGCACTGATAAATTAAAATACTAATCCTTCCCAGACTAAAGTCTGGGGAACAAAAACATAGCATGAGAGAATTTGATACAAATTTTGCACACACTGTTTATTTTTGGTTGAAAAATCCGAATAGCGTAGAAGACCAGAAGGCTTTTGAAACTTCTTTGCAGAAATTTTTAGATCACTCTGCCTTTGCGAAGACGAAATTTATAGGGAAACCACCCAAAGCAAGTCGTGATGTGGTAGACGGTTCTTTTACCTATTCGTTGATCGTGACCTTCGAATCTGCCGAGGCCCAACAAAAGTATCAAGAAGAACCGCCGCATAAATTATTCGTTGAAGAATCGAGCGATTTGTGGTCCAAGGTTATCGTGTACGATTCGCAAGGTATTCAATAGCGTGACGGGATTGATCTTCAGGCAAGCCGTATCTTCTGATATAGAAGCCATAGCCCGCTTGCATGCCTTAAGCTGGCAACAGCATTATCGCGGGTCTTTCAGCGATTCATTTTTGAATGACGAAGTACATTCGGAACGACGACGCGTATGGACGGACAGACTAATCGCACCGGTAGAAAATCAGTGGGTCTGCCTTGCGGAGAAAAATGGAGAGTTGGTTGGCTTTGCCTGTGTGTTTTTCAATGACAGCCCCCGGTACGGTACCCTGTTGGATAATCTTCACGTCTCACAAAAAATGAAGCGGCAAGGCATAGGTGCCCAATTGATGGGTAAGGCAGCCCAAGAAATTGAAGTCCGGTATCCAGGTTCAGGGATGTATCTTTGGGTACTCGATCTAAATAAGGCGGCTCAGCAATTTTATAGCGCTTTACAGGGAAAGTATATTGAAACGGTTAAAGGTAAGGACGTAGGGGAGCAAGAAGTAATTAAATTGAGATACCATTGGCCTGGAGTTAGGGTACTAATGGAATAAATAAAAATCAATTAAGTATGGAATGAATATTGAAGCCTTTCGAGAATATTGTTTATCGAAGAAAGGAGTAAGCGAGGAACTTCCATTCGGTCCTGACACCTTGGTTTTCAAGGTGATGGGTAAAATGTTTGCCCTATCTGGACTTGAGAGGCATCCGCCCCAGGTCAATCTTAAGTGTGACCCTGACCGGGCCATAAGTCTACGTGAAGAATACGATGGGGCTATCATTCCCGGATACCACATGAGCAAAGTCCACTGGAATACATTGATGCTTGAAGAATTGCCTCCGAAATTAATCATAGAACTGACCGATCACTCCTATGCGTTGGTAGTGGCAAAACTTACCAAAAAGATGAGGTCCGAACTTGAAGCCTTATGAATAATGCACCAGAAGTCTGAAAGCAAAACCGAGCAATTGATGAGTACCCTCAACAATGCTTTCAAGGGGGAGCCTTGGTACGGCATATCCGTAGTGAAGAAATTGGAAACTATCGATTGGAAAGTTGTCGGCACACCGCCCGAAGGATATTCAAAATCAATAGCGGTTATGGTCAAACACATGGTGAATTGGAGGGTTTTTGTCCTTAACAAGTTGCGAGGGGAACCGGATTTTGATATCGAAATCGATAGTGATCAAGACTGGCCTCTGATTAAGATAGCGAATGAATCCGAATGGGATGGTTTAATTATGGAATTAAGGACTACCCAAAAGGAACTGGTTGCTATCTTGCGCCAGATCAATGACGACTTTCTTAAAAGGAAGGTTCCGGGAAGAAAGTATAACTTTGAATATCTCGTCAAGGGGATTATAGAACACGACATTTATCATTTGGGGCAAATCGCAATTATTCACGCCATAGTAAAAAAGATCTAACCCGGCATTTTGAACTTATAGACTAGCGCCTTACATCAAAATCAAGAATATCGATGAAAAAACCCACCTCTTTTTATCAGGAGCAGCTACGGAAACATGATAGCTCCTTGGAGGCGATCAAAAGAAAACTATTTGCTTCGAGCATGGTTCGATTAATGGTTTTTTGCGCGGCCGCTTTTGGAGTGTATATGCTATTTGGAAACTTAAAATGGCTTGTGGCGATCATACTGTTGGCCGTTGCCCTTTTTCTTTATTTGGTATCGCGCCATTCCGACTTACTGTATGAACGGGAACGGCTGCGTGCGCTTCATCAAATTAATCGAACCGAATTAAAAGTTTTGGAGCATGAGTTTTTTGAACTTCCCGAAGGGAATGAATTCAAAGACCCAATGCATCATTTCAGTCAAGATGTCGACTTGTTCGGTAGGGGATCTTTCTATCAATATGCCAATCGTACTGCTTTAAAGCAAGGAGCTGAGACTTTTGCAGGATTACTTAAGGAAAATCGTATCGATCATATTGCCCAGAAGCAAGAAGCCATAAAGGAACTGGCCGGCATGCCCGAATGGCGTCAGAATTTTTCCGCCATTGCCCTTTTGGTTAAGACGGAAACGGATACGGAAAAAATTATCGGTTGGTTAAATCGGTATACCTCCTTTCTGCCAAAAAGCATGCGTTTTGTTCCTTGGATATTTTCGGCAGGAACCATCGTCTTGTTTACGGTGTACTTCACATTTGAAATTCCTGATGCGTCACTCATTTTTTGGCTGTTTTTCGGGTTGGGCATAACCACGCTTTATATCAAGAAAATCATGCTATTGGGCAATGAAGCCTCGAAGATGCAAAGTACTTTTCAGCAGTATAACAGATTACTTTCGCAGCTTGAAGCGACCGAATTTGAGTCCACCTATCTTAAGGATTTAAAGCAAACGATTCTAGGGGGATCCGAAAAGACGTCCACTGTTATTAAGCGGTTTTCTAGGGCACTGAATAGTATCGATAAGAATAACAATATGCTCTACGCCTTCTTTGCGAACGGTCTTTTCCTTCGTAGTCTTACACACAGCCGAACTATTGAGCAATGGATTGAACAATATGGAAGTGCTGTGGAGGGTTGGTTCGCTACGATTGCACATTTTGATGCCTACAATAGTTTGGGCAATTTTGCCTTTAACCACCCCGGTTATACGTTTCCGATCTTGGGCGATGATGACGTCGTATTGAAGGCTATGGGGGCGGGTCACCCCCTGCTGAAACCGGATAAGTGTGTCTTGAATGACTTCGAGATCGATCGGCAGCAGTTTTTTATTGTCACCGGGGCCAATATGGCCGGAAAGAGTACCTTTTTGCGTACGGTATCGCTGCAGATTGTCATGGCCAATGTCGGACTACCGGTCTACGCACAACAGGTACATTACACTCCTATAAAGTTAATTACGAGTATGCGTACGACCGATTCCCTGACCGACGATGAATCATATTTTTTTTCCGAATTAAAGCGGCTCAAGTTCATTGTAGACGAGATACAGAAAGATCGGTATTTCATAGTCTTGGATGAAATCTTAAAGGGCACGAACAGCACCGACAAGGCCAAGGGCTCCCGAAAATTTATTGAGCGCTTGGTGGCTTCAAAAGCGACGGGAATAATCGCTACCCATGATTTAAGCCTTTGCGAGGTTGCCGACGAATTTCCACAGATAGAAAACCATTATTTCGATGCGGAAATAATTAACGACGAACTACATTTTGATTATAAATTCAAAAGGGGTATTTGTCAAAATATGAATGCCTCGTTTTTGTTGCGAAAAATGCAAATTGTGTAGCTTTTTTATCGCGTTACCATATGTTTTCCACATTTGTTGGCCCACGTGATAGGAAAGAAACCTTTACTGAAATCAACCGAAGTCTCAGGTTCTGTTTTTCGGAAACATTCGGGTAAAGCGGTGTTCATCACATATTTTCGGTATTTGACAACAAATACTAGGTGCCGCGTAGCGATATTCTTACTTTTATTTTTCAAATGAATGATATCAAGGCACCTTGCCCTAGAATGGAAGATCGAATTTTATGGGAATCACTAAAGACTATATCGAAGAGCGCCCTGGTTTAGCGTATGTCAAACAAATTGCCGGGGAGAGGGATTTCGATTTTCAGCGGAAGTTTGTGGCAATTTTAACGGCTGAATTTAAAGGCGAGATGGGTGAATATCTGTACCACGTACGTATTGATGAGCCTCGTGCTGCCGCGGAAATCGTGGATAGAATGAAGTATAAGTTTAGCGTTTTAGGTATGGAAAAGGCCTTTGCTTTTGCAGAAAGGCATAAGGAAAAACTACAACTTGGTGACACGTCCGATGACTCGGATTTCAAAATAATTTTGGAAACCATCTCTGTTTTTCTCAGAGCTATTTAGCATAGTTCCTTAATCTTCAATACGGATCCAAGCTGCAATGATTATCCTTCAGAAGTACTTTGCTACAGGCTTTTTACCTGTATATCATGAAAGGCATCGGCCTGTAATTTCATGAGTTCCTCGGCTTTCTGTTTTTTATAAGCGTACACGGCTTCTTCTTCGGCGATTTCTGCGTAAATCTTTTCATTGAGCGCCACATCCGTTGCCAATAGTTCCTTGCGTTGCTGTACTTTCTGATGAACCCACGTGCGAACAACGCTTTCCTGTTCTTCAAGTTTTAAATCGTACTCTCCTTTTGGCGCCAATAATTTGGCGATGATCGGTGACGTCTCGATGGCCAAAAACAAGAGAAAAATGAAAAAGGAAGGAAACCAAGACAGTTGGGCCAACGCATCTATTCGTGCCATGAGTCCATCATAACCATCAATGATAGGCTGTGAATTTTTTACAACATCGGCATATTCTAAATTCAACTTGTAGATTTGGGCTTCGATATGCTCGATTTTTTCACCATTGGTTTCTTTTAGAGCTCGCAATTCGGTTAACGCCGCATCATGTTTCTGTCTTTTTTCGGCATATACCGGTCCTTTACCCAAAAGCATAGTGCCCGCTCGCCCTTCTGCCTCTGAAATGTAAGTGTCGTACAAAGCGTTCGTTTCCGCCTCTTTAGTTACAATTTCGGCTTTGAGGGTGTTTATATTTTGATTTAGCTTTTCAATGGCCGGGGTGTATTGCTCTGCCAATTGTTGTTTGTTGGCCAAGGTCATAGCATTTTTCTCTTCTAGGAGTACCTGATTGATTTCCTTTTCGAATATCTTCAATTCAAGGGGTTTGGAAATAACTACGGCAATAATTACCGCAAGAAGAATCCTGGGGGTAGCCTGTAAAAGTTGGTTGCCAAAACTGTTTCTTTTCTTAATCGTGGATACGATGAACCGGTCGAGATTAAAAATCAATAGGCCCCAAACGAGTCCGAAAAAAATAGCGGCGTATATCGTATCGAATACGGTATAAAGGGCATAACTGCTGGCTATAAAGGCCATAACGGCCGTAAAGAATACCGTGGCGCCTATTCCTGCATATTTGTTCTGTTCCCCTTTGGAACAAGTTTCGAGAATTGAGGTATCTGCCCCAGAGCAGAGCATAAAGAATTGCTGTAACATAGTGTTCGTTTTTTGATTTGCCCGAAAGTATCGGACAGGATTGATGATGTTATATTAAACGCAGTTTTCAGCAATTTGTTACAAAAAAAAGCCTTCAATTTGAAGGCTTCGGGTGTATTGGGGATTTAGTATTGAGTTTGAAGATCAGATTCTATAATTTAATGGAAAATCCGTATTTCACTTCGGAAAATGGGCCAAGGTAATGGTATCAAATTTACTGGGTTGTGGATAATTTTATCACAGGCTTTTGCCCTTTTTCGTGTCGTGTATTGATATTGATATTTTTGCTTTTCCTAAGAATCTCCTTTGCCTCTTTAGCGTCTATGGCCTTCCCTTCATAATAGAAAAGAGCACCTCTTTCGGCCATTTCATCAATATGTTGAAGAGGTGATTTTGGTTCGGGAGCAGGTGGCGGTGGAGGTACAGTATTTGGTGGCCTTCGAACCGAACGGAATGATTTTTTCGGGCGGGGTGGCATGAGGCCTTCCTCTACGGCCAAGGTGACATAACGATTGTATTTTTCAATAACTTGGTCATGCATGACCCATAGGTCACTACGTTTCCCCTTGTTATTTTTCATGAATTGCGATATGGCTTTGCCGTATGCCTGCCCACTACTATTGAAATCGTCAAAGGCTTTAAGCAGTGCTTTGGAATAGTTTTTTCGTGGCTCCGGTATTTTATATGGGGGCAGTGGTGGGGGAATGTTTTCCTGTCGCTTACTTTTTATTTCTTCGGTATCGACATCATAACGGGACATCATTTTTCGTGTTTGTTTTCCCTCATTCGGAATGAATGACGAATGATGCTCTGACATTGCCACCATCTTTTCCTTTTCTAAGTAGTCATAGATTTCTTGGTTTTCAACAATTTCATGAATGACCTCTTCACGTAACGCTTCGTTTTTAGGAATTTCAATGATTTCATCGACGTCTTCCTCCACTTCTACTTCCTCTTCTACCTCGATTGTCTCGTGCTCCGGAATCTCAATAATTTCCTCTATCTCGATGTCTTCTTGTACGGGAGGTACTGGTGGGGTAGGAGGTTCGGGAGGTTCTGGAAAGTCGGGAAAAGGTTCGGCATTTGCACGTTGATCCTCGGTCATCAAACCATGAAGATATTCGAGACGCTCTATATCCGATTTCATAATGCGAATCTCATCCCCTTCAAGCATCGCGTTGTACTTTTTGGCCAGGGCATTGTATTCGGCCACCTGTTTCTCGGTCGCGCCCTCTTTGATGTTGGCTTTCGGATCAGAACATTCAGGAAAAGGTTGTGCCTCATTTTTTTGTGACTCCGACATTTTCCGATAGACTTTTTCGAGACTTTTTAAGTCATCTGAAGGAATTATCCTTTTGGTTTTGGGCATGGCATTGTATTTTTTAGCCAAGGTATTATATGCTTTGATTTGTTCCGGCGTAGCCACTCGTTGCGAAAGTGTAGTACGGTACGTCTGGGTATCACGACCAAGAATGTCGATTTGGGCCACTCCATAATTCTCTAGGATGGCTTCAATTTTCTTAAGAAGGGTACTCCTAGGTGCTATATCGTGAGGTTTAATTATTATACGAACCGAGCTGGCCCTTTCTTCTTTCGAAAGATCATTGTGGAGCTGTTTTAGAAAAGATGCTAGACTTTCGAGAGTTACTATTTCGTTCTGTACCAAAAGATTTCCGTCGCGGTTGACGTGTATCGTTATGAGATTGTCATCGTATATAAAATACCTATCGAATTCTTCTGGAGTATAGAGATGAAGTTGGTAAGGCTGTGGAAATGACTCGCTTCTTGCATTTTCGTAGACATAGCTAAGAAAATAATGGGCAAAGTCAGAGGGGCGATAGTGATCGAGAGCTGAATTCTCCACGTGTTTTTCATGAATCCAAATGGCATATTCATTGCTGTCTGTCCATGCTTTAAAATCTTTTTGTGTTGGTTTGGATTGTTTAATTTTTTCAGGATAAGTTCCCAATGGAAATTCCAAACTGGGATTAATTTCGATTACGGCACTGGCCGGTTCTAGCGGAACGTATTTGGTCTTGCTAAACCCATATACCATAGAGGCCATTAAGGGGATGATAAGTGTACTTCGCAGTACGATCGATTTTTTCGATGTTTTTGTTTTCATGACGGTAAAACGTTTTTTGACCTGCCCTGCGACTGTTCTTCGAAAGGGGAACAACTTGCCGAACAGGGCGAGGTGGATTGATGAATAAAATGAAAAATCAATGGCGTTGGCCATCGACGGCTGATATTTGTTGGTCCTAGCTGATGAGGCGAAGTCCAAAAGTGTGCTTTGATAGCGCGAGGTTGCAATTCCAGCATTGATTACGGCCTGATCGGCCAAGAATTCGTGATTGAGCTTCATGGCCCTTTTGGTCATATAGAACAATGGGTTGAACCAAAAAATGATTTGCAAAAGCTCTACCAATATAATGTCAATGCTGTGTTTCTGACTTGCATGGGCAATTTCATGAAGCAAAACCTCTTTTGGAATTTCGTTGTTCTGGAATTTCCTACGGTTTAGAAAGATATAGTTAAAAAAAGTGTGGGGTGCTACCTGATGCTTTACTAATACGTTGATGATGCTCCCCATCTTGAACTTTGTATTCTTACTTATATTTTTTGAGAGGGTCAGTAAATTTAATATGAATTTAATCGTGAAAAGAAGTACTCCCAATCCATAGACCGACCATAAAATGTAGGGCCAATAGTCGATGGCCGTCTCTTCCGGAAGGGCGATGGTATTATAGCCATAGGTCGTATCGAACGCATAATTGACCGGCTCGATTTCGACATAGGTCGTAAAAGTGATCAGAGGAACAAGTAACGAAAGAACCAAGGCGACCAATAGATAAAAACGTTTAAAGGAATGCATGCGGGCATTCTCAAGCATGGCCCAGTAAAATAAAAGGAAAAGGGCAAGGCATGCTGTCGATTTTAGGAGATACAAGAACATCATTACTTTTTTTTGAGTTCGTCGTCGATTAGTTTTCGCAAGTCTTTCAGATCCGTTTTACTGAGGTTGGTCTCTTGCGTAAAGAAAGATGCAAATTGCCCAGGACTATCATTAAAGAAATTTTTGATCAAGGTGTTTACCTGTTTCGAGAAATAGTCTTTTTTCTTAACTAAAGGATAGTACTCTCTGGAACGCCCTAAACTTTGATACGCTACAAAGCCCTTGTCGATCATTCGCTTTAAAAGGGTGGCTACCGTAGTAGTTGCCGGCTTAGGATCGGGATATGCGTCGAGAAGATCTTTCATGAAGGCTTTTTTACGTTTCCATAGTATGTTCATGAGTTCTTCTTCGGATTTTGAAAGTTGCATTTCTACAAGTTTAGAATGTATTCTACAAACATAGAACATTTCTTTTAATTCTACAAATGTAGAGTTGAAAAATTTTTGTCTGTACAGCCAATGACGCCCATTGGTCGATGTAGAAGAATATTGACGTGCGAACCTAGTGCATCAAAAAGGATAGTATACCTTCAAGATGAAATCATAAATATAGTAGATAGTTGCCGGGAGTATAAAAGGAAACGAAGGCCCAGACAAGCAGCGCTGCTATGAGTAGCGATACTAGAAAAAAATAGAAAGATTTAAGGTTACTTGCCCTGGCCTGGCTTTGTATACGGAATTTGATACGCTCCATTTCATATTTTGAAACTTTCGGAAAGTCATATTCGATAGAAGTCGTCTTATTTTCGGAATAGATAGTATCCCGGTTATTTTCCCTGAATTTTTTCCTTTTGCGAACTTTGTTTTGCGCAATTCGGTTGACCATATCGAAGATGTGACCGCTCATCAAATACGAATTTTCTTTTAAGTTACAGAAAATTGGCGGACCTACACTCATTTTTATACTTCGCAATTTTATTTAAAAGTAAATGTAGCACGGAAGGAATTCGATAATTGTTTTAAGTTTGCCCCGTAATAGAAGATACTATGAGTCTGGAAGAAGATTTAAGGAACAGAAGTGGAGACGTATGTGAGCTTTGTGGTGCTACCGAACAATTAAGGGTCTATGAAGTGCCACCTGTCTCGATAGGAGGGGTAGACGGTAGTCTGTTGGGGTGTACTACCTGTTTGGATCAAATAGAGAATCCCGAAACCATTGACCCACATCACTGGCGCTGCTTAAACGACAGTATGTGGAGCGAGCACGATGCCGTAAAAGTAGTGGTGTGGCGTATGTTATGGCGTTTAAAAGGAGAAGGGTGGCCGAAAGAGCTTTTAGATATGATGTATCTTGAAGATGATCTCCTAAACTGGGCCAAGGCTACAGGTGAGGGTCTCGATGAAAGTGAAAAGATTATCCATCGCGATGCCAATGGCGTCAAGTTAGAAAATGGGGATAATGTGGTATTGATCAAAGATTTGAAGGTCAAAGGATCGAGTATAGTGGCAAAGCAAGGAACAGCCGTACGTAAAATTACCGTAGATCGCGATAATGCGGAATATATAGAAGGAAAAGTGGAGGGGCAGCAGATCGTGATTATTACCAAGTATGTGAAAAAGATCTAGGCAAGAATAGAGGACGTAAAAAGCCCGCTAATTCATTAGCGGGCTTTTGATTTCAATGCTGATTAAAACTGCTTTTTCGTTTGGCTAATTGTCTTTCCAGGTCGTGAATAGTTTCAATGGCGGCTTTTTCAAAATCATTATCCTCCGATTTGGCAAAAATTCGTGGGCCTGGTGCACTCAGTTGAATCTCACATATTTTTCCCATTCCTTTTTTGTCATTTTCGAGTTTAAAAAAAACCTCTGCCCTAATGAGCCAGTCATATTTATGGGCCAATTTTTCTAGTTTCTCGGTCACTATGGCGTTCATACTTTCGCTATTGGACATTTTCACGTATTGAATATCGATGGTCATAATATAAGGGTTTACATATATTCAAATATAGGGACTCGCCATGGGACGGGTTATGACATTTATCAGGCAAAATCATCGATTATTTTTTTAAAATCATCGACAAAGCATTTTAACCCTATTCATTGTTGGGCTTTCATTTCCGTGTAGTACTTGTAAAAATAGGGTATGGTCTCGATTCCTTTGAGAAAGTTCCAGACCCCGAAGTGTTCGTTCGGTGAATGGATTGCATCGCTATCCAGTCCGAAACCCATTAAGATGGTCTTACTATTAAGTTCCTTTTCAAATAATGAAACAATTGGAATGCTGCCACCGCTTCGCTGGGGGATAGGTTTTTTTCCGAATGTAGTTTCATAAGCTTTTGAAGCCGCTCTGTAGCCAATAGTATCAATAGGCGTAACATAACCCTGTCCCCCATGGTGGGGCTTGACCTTGACTCTTACGCCCTCCGGTGCTATGGCCTTGAAGTGCTCGGAAAATAATGCTGTAATTTCTTTCCAATCTTGGTGCGGTACTAGGCGCATCGAAATTTTTGCGTAGGCCTTGCTTGCAATGACGGTCTTGGCGCCTTCCCCGATATAGCCTCCCCAAATACCGTTGACATCAAGGGTAGGACGGATGGAATTACGCTCATTAGTGGAATAGCCCTTTTCACCATAGACCGATTCAATGTCCAAAGCCCTTTGGTAGGATTCCAAAGAAAAGGGTGCTTTTGCCATTTCGGCGCGTTCTCTTTCAGAAAGTTCTTCGACTTTGTCGTAAAAGCCTGGAATGGTAATATGGTTGTTTTCGTCGTGAAGACTTGCAATCATTTTGGCCAAAACATTGATGGGGTTCGCTACCGCACCCCCATATAGGCCAGAGTGTAAATCGCGATTCGGACCGGTAACTTCTACTTCGACATAACTTAGCCCTCTGAGCCCGGTGGTGATTGAGGGTACATCATTGGCGATCATTCCCGTGTCTGAGATAAGGATGATATCATTGGCCAATTTTTCTTTGTTCTTAGCCACAAAAATCGAAAGATTGTTGCTGCCTACCTCTTCTTCTCCCTCGATCATGAATTTGACATTACACGGAAGTTGGTCGGTTTTTACCATAAACTCCAAAGCTTTGACATGCATGTAAAGTTGCCCCTTATCATCACATGCACCCCGAGCAAAGATAGCTCCTTCAGGATGCGTTTCGGTCTCTTTTATAACCGGTTCGAAAGGGGATGAATGCCACAGATCCAAAGGGTCTGCGGGCTGAACATCATAATGGCCATAGACCAATACGGTCGGTAGTTCAGGCCCTACTATTTTCTCGCCATACACAATGGGATAACCATCGGTTTCGCATAGTTCGACATGATGGCAACCCGCTTTCTGTAAAGCTGATTTTACGGCATCGGCTGTATCTAGCACATCTTGTGAGAAGGCCGAATCTGCACTTATAGAAGGAATTTTAAGTAACTCGATCAGTTCGGCCAAAAACCGATCTTTGTGTTGGCCAAGATAATCATCTATGTTTTGCATTGAAGCAGTTTTACTAGCTAGTAGTTCTAAAAATACGAAAAAAGAAATTTTTTAAAGATTCAAAATTTAGGGATTTGATTTTTTGCATTATATTTGCACTCCTTTTATCAAAGCAAAATAGTACTAATGCGTTTTAAAAGGTCGTGGGAGTCCCGTAATACGGGAAAAGCACGGAACATTTTTTGCCCCCTTAACGGATAGGGCGAATACGATTGGATAATGCGGGCGTGGTGGAATTGGTAGACACGCTAGACTTAGGATTTATCCAAATAAAAAGTGTTAATTTGCACTTTATGCGGGTGTGGTGGAATTGGTAGACACGTCAGACTTAGGATCTGATGCCGCAAGGTGTGGGGGTTCGAGTCCCTTCACCCGCACTAAAAGCCGAAGAGAAATCTTCGGCTTTTTTACTTTGAAAATTGACCAAAAAAAAGCACGGGTACAACATAGGTACAACATTTGACCTATTTTCAAGATAAACTTTGATTTAGTGTCATATAATTCCATTTGATATTAACCACTATGTCAATCAATATAAATTCATAGAATTTAGGTTTTCTCGACTCTTGTTCTTCGATTTGGAGTTTATTATCATACAATATTCCCGAAAGTTAAACTCGTAAAATACTTCCATCAAAAGACTACGGCATAAAGCCACCGCTTCTGTCCATACTTATTTATTCCGTTTCCTTTTGAGCCAAGATTTTATCTTCCGTTTGGTTCACTGCTCAAATATTGTTTAATCTAAAATTTGAGTATTATGACAACAAAAGCAAGTACCACAAGAAAGCGTAGAAGTACAACAACTACTGCGAAGAAAGAAGTTAACGGAAAAAAAGTTCCGGTACTTCAAATCGAGAACATTCCAATTGGCAAAATTAAGCCTGACCCCAAGCAACCGAGAAAGACCTTTGATGAAAAACAGCTACAACAGCTCTCGGATAGTATCAAAGAGTTTGGTGTGCTACAACCGATAACGGTTCGGAAATCTGGAAAGGACTTTATCATCGTTATGGGCGAAAGACGATTTCGCGCAAGCAAGATTGCCAGAAAGAATACAATTCCCAGTATAGTAAGAACTTATGAAAACGATGAAGTGTTGGAAGTTCAAATCATCGAAAACTTGCAAAGAAAGGACGTAGAGCCTACCGAAGAAGCCGAAGCGATAGCTTATCTAAGCGACAAATATCAACCCTCTGAAATCGCAAAGCGTTTGGGAAGAACCGACAATTTCATAAGACAACGTTTGAAGTTGGCTGGATTGATTGACGGTTTCAAACATTTTGTTCGCAATGGTGAAATGACCATTTCGTTAGGTGTTGGTGTCGCACTTTTTGAGCCAGAGGAACAACAGATGATGCTGGAAACGATGGGCGAAGACTTCAATGCACATCAGATAAACCGAATGATAAACAATCGAACCTATGATTTGGAAAAAGCACCCTTTGATGTAGCCGATAAGACTTTGGTGGTTAAAGCGGGTTCTTGTGTAGAATGTCCATTCAATGCTGCGAATCAAGGTAACCTTTTTGGTGAAGGCAAGATGGTCTGTACGAAATCGCCCTGTTTTGAGACGAAAAAGACCAAATCGTTCTTGAACCTTATTGAAAAATCCAAGAAAAAAAACCTTTTGCTCATTCCTGAAATAAGACAGTACTGGGCTGATGAAGAAAAAAATCAGCTCGTTATTTCCCAACTGGAAAATAATGGATTGAAAGTCTATTTGCTGGACGATGTCGAAATTATAGAGAATCCTATCGAGCCGACAATGGATGCCATTAAGATTGAATATCAGCATTATGATTATTCCCAGGATGAACTGAAAGCAGAGTTCAAAGAGGCTATTCAGCAATATAAGGAAGAACTGAAAACGTATTGTTCAGCAGAAAAGAATGGTTTTGTAAATGGTATCGTCTTCCATCCTGAAACATATCAAAACAAGAATGTTTTCATAAAAGTGATTGAGAAATTAAAGAATGATTCTTCTGAATATTCAGCACCATTGGCCAATAGGAAAATGGCAGATTGTACGCCCGAAGAACAAATCATCAAAATCAACGAGCGTGAAATCCGCAAGCGACAGATTGAAAACAACAAGCAATTTGAGGAAGTGGTGCAGATGATTCGTGAGACGGATTATATCGATACCAAAAAAACGCTTTCGGTAGATGAAATGGTTGCGTTTTCCATTTCACTCTTTGAAAACAATGTGGACTATATGAGCCGGCAAAAATGCTTTTCAGGATTTTTCGCCAAAACATCGAAAATGTCCAGGGTTGAAATAGTCGAGCATTTCAAGAAGAATTTCAAAAAGGAAATCTTTCACAAGTTGATTCGGTATATGCTCACGAAGCAAGTACATTTTAGCGAAAGCAACCATAACAATAACCTCACGAATATTTCATTTTACTATGCGATGCAGGGATATTACAAATCCAAGATTGCAGACATTGAGAAGAGCTATGCTGAGAAACGAAACAAGCGTGAAGCACGTTTGAAAGAGCGTATCGCAGTTCTTGAAAAGAAAATCCAAGAGCTCAAGGATTAGCTTTTGTTGTTTGAAGAAGGGTCGGCATTCGTGTCGGCCCTTTTTCTTTTTATGATATTAACAAAAGGGTACTAAGAGAAAGCATCAATCAATATCAGCGCAAAGGTAAACTCGTAAAATACACCCATCAAAAGACTACGGCATAAAGCCGTTGCGCGCATCCCTCTTCTTATTTATTCCGTTTCCTTTTGAGCTGTGATTTTAGCTTCCGTTTGGGTGATGCTCAAATATTGTTTAACTAAAATTTCAACATTATGGAACAAGCATCAAAAGCAAAGATTTCGGTCGAGGAAGCCGAAGTACATTATCAATCCAGTAAGGAAAATTACATCATTGAAGGTGCCGAAAGTCATCTGGCTTACTATAGAGAGAAGCATCCAGAGTATTACGCTCTGCTATCACAAATTGTTTAACCTAAAATTCAAAAGCTATGTATTTACAAAATTTGCAACAAGATGAGATTTTCGTTTCAAACGAAATGAAATCTTTGAAAAACCTGACCCAGATGGAATCCCGTCGCGGACTTGAAAATGCCATCATTTCGAATGGCAAAATCGTTAACGTGGTATCAAACAGTTATGGCCACATACCGAACCAACTGTTCTTCAAGAAAGCAGAGGAAATGTTGACTGATGCCGGATTAAATTATCACAAGCGCACCATCAACAAAAATGATAGGTCTTTCATTACCGATTTTATCATAGACGACAAAAGCCAGTTTACGGTTAAGAATGATAAGGACTTGATACTGCCAATGTTAAGGTTCAAGAACTCGTATGATGGTAGCGAAAAGACCTCTGGCCACTTCGGATTCTATCGAAAAGTATGTTCCAACGGACTTCACGTCTCACAAGCTGAAATCGAATTTTCGATAAAGCACAGCAGGAACAATACAGACCTCATAATGCCAAGGTTGAACAACCTGTTTGATAAATTTCTTGACAATGAATTCTATACCATAACCAAGAAGTTTGATAGGATGAAGGAATTTAAAATCATCGATACTAAAGAATTCGTAAAAGCCATTCTTGACAGAACCAAACTGTTCCGCTATGAATGTAGCGATAAAAACAGCGACCCATCGAAGAAGTCGAGAGAGGTTTTGGAAATCCTCAATTACGAAGCTCTTTTACTTGATGAAGAACCAAATCTCTGGTTAGGTTATAATGCCTTTAATTCGGTATTGCACAATGTGCTGAAAAAGAGTTTCGGCCAACAGGAACTATTGGATAAAAAGTTGTTCGATGAAGTGTATGCCCTGGCATAGCTTTAAAAGGTATATCCAGTACCTTAAACTGGATTTTCCATTATTACAAATCCGTACTACTAAAACCACTCAGCACATTCCCCTGCATTCCGTTTCCCTACATTCCGGGAAAAGAGCTTCACTGCAAATATCTTGGACACAATCCCCAATTTCAGCTTTCCATTTCGCTAACCCTTCCCGCTTAGGCTGGGAAGGAACACTTCATTCCAGAGCGAAAATTGTGAATTAAGTCCGCCTTACCAAATCGGAAGGCCAGCACCTCGATTTTCTTAACAGAATTTACGGCAAGAACTTCTTGAGCCCTTGCTCGAAAATTCTTAAAAACCACGGCACCGGCCCACACATTTTAAGGGGTTTATAATGGATGAAGCCTTGAATGTTTTTCGGGGCATCGAAAAACAGGCAGTGCATAACCAATTCTAAATTAAACCCGATCGCTCGCCTCGCTTAACTTCCCGTACGCTCAACTCACGACCGGCTTTAAAAGAATTGCTAATGCCCTTATGGAACTTGTCAAGACCGTGACAAGTTTCAGCGAAAAATAAGGTATCTACTTCCTTGAAAATGCGAGCATTTTACTACGTCGCAGACACACCTGATTTATTCCCTGAAAGTCTTGACAAAACCCACGTCACCCATTGTGCTACGCACGTAAGAAATCAAACAAACACCCCTTAAAATTTCATCTCAATTTAATTAAACAGGGGAATTATTAATCTTTAAATTTTAGTTATGAGTACTTTAAGAAATCACGTACAACTGATTGGAAACGTTGGTCAAGAGCCAACCATTACGAACCTTGAAAGCGGAAGCAAGGTAGCCCGTTTTTCACTCGCCACAAATGAATATTATAAGAACAAGAAAGGCGAAAAAGAGCAAAACACCGAATGGCATACCGTGGTTGCCTGGGGCAAGACTGCTGAAATTGTAGAGAAGTATGTAGTCAAAGGAAAAGAGGTAGGCGTAAGCGGAAAACTGAAATCCCGAAGCTATGAGGACAAGGACGGTATCAAACGATACCTAACCGAAATCGAAGCCAACGAAATCCTATTGTTGGGTACAAAGAATGGCAACGAGTAAAAACAAAAACAAAGAGGGCGCACCTGTGGAAAGTTTCGCCCTCTTTTTCATTCTTAATTTCTAAATCGAAATCACAATGAAGACACAAGTTAACGAAATAAAAGAGCGGTTGCAATTTTTTACGGGAACGGAAATGTTCTACCAAATACCGCTTTTGAAAACCCGATTTACTGACGGTTTAAAATATTTAGCCGAAGTCGCTGAATGTTTTTGGCTCATAACGGATGCGTCGGTAATCGCTAAAAGTCTGATGAACCGAAGTGAATTTATCACGATTGACTTTAAAAGAATGTCCGAAGATAAACAGGACTACACAGGGTATGAAGCTGAAATCATTTACAGCGATGGAAACAGCAACGTTTTAGAAACCCACCGCTACAATTCCACTGATTTTCCATTGGATGAATTGCGGATGTTCTTTGTGAACGATACGCTGATGTTACCAAGCGAATACTAATTACTGAAGCTATGATTTATCTAAATTTTACTGATTTGAGCGAGGAAACTCAAGAGCGATTAATTGCCAATTCCAAGGTAGATGTCAAGAAAAAATACGGCAAGGATTTGATGGACTATGCCACCAAACATCACACCAATCTAGACCAAATGCTTGACGAAGAAGCGTTAAGGAATCTCTATTCCTATACCTATGTATTTAATATCTGAATGATATTTTTGAAAGAATTGCACCTCTGAATTATCAGGGGTGTTTTCTTTTTTAGTGCATTCATAATCACGAAAAAATCGTATCTTTATTTTGCTGAAATACAGCACATAATTTAATGTAGGGTTATCCACTTTTTTGACTTTCGCCGATAACCGTACCCATCGAAAATTAACGTATCGGAAATTTTATTTTCCCTAAAAATGGCAATTATCCGCCGTAGGTCGGATGGATTGTATGGATTTTTGTCAGCCTTCGGCTGACGAAAAGGAATAGCAAGAGGGTAACACGCTGCGCGATGTTACGGATTCCTTTTCGTTTTCAAATTATTGATAATCAATTGTTTAAATTTATTTTAAATTTTTTGATTTTCAGCAATTTGCGACAAATGCCCTCAAAACGTCCATTTTTCGGGAAGGATTTGCGACAAATCGGCGAAATATGGACACATTTATCGGCATCAGATTCAAGAAGGAAACGGCAAAACGTTTTCAGGAATTCTCAAGAACACATTTCAAGACCCATACCGAGGCAATGGAAGCCATTCTCGACTTTTTCTTCTACAACGAGATTTCACCCAAGGAAAATTTAGGACCAACAGGACGTACCATTGAAGCTAAATTATTGAAACGTATCAATGCCGTCATTGCCATAATGCGCGATGTCGAAAAGACCCAGACGAAACCCACAGTCGCAATGTTGCAATCTCTTTTTGAGATGGAAGAAACAAAGAAAAAACCGTTGATTTTGGAAAAGAAGTTTGCAGAGGAAAAGAACGAAGTGCGCTTTCGCGAAAAGCGAAATAATTCAAACCAACTTTAAAAATACAGGCTATGTACATCAACATCACCCCACAAAAATTAGGAACGAATTACTCGCAGAGCTCAGCGGATTTTGTGGACTATCTCGAAAAGGAAAATGAAGGTTTGGAAAAGGAAGAGATGGAACATTTTTTTAACCAATATGGCGATGAGATTTCAGCTAAAGAAGTGGTCAAAGAAATTGATGGTAACACTGCCAAGCTGAAAAAGAAAGAACCTAAATTCTATTCCATCACGGTGAGTCCATCCAAATATGAATTGCGAAAACTCGAAAACAATAGTGAAGATTTAAAACGATATACCCGGGAATTGATGAAGGATTATGCAGCCAGTTTCAACCGGGAAATCAATGGGCGACCAGTTACGGTAGATGACATTAAATACTTCGCCAAAATCGAACACCAACGGACTTTTAAAGGAACGGATTTTCAGGTGCGAGAAAACCAAACTTTTGCCACCAAGATTCTTGAATTGAAACAAGAAGTCAGGCGCATTCAACAAGGTCAGGCAACAGGCAATATAGAACGGTTGAAATTAAAAATTAGGAAGTTAGAAAAGGAAGCACCACACCAACTCAATGGCAAGCGAATTGTCCAGGGAATGAAGAAACCCGGAAACCAAAGCCACATCCATATTATAGTCAGCCGGAAGGACGCTTCCAATTCCTTCAGTCTTTCCCCAGGAAGTAAACACAAAGCCTCTGAAGTAAAGATGCACGGCAGAGAAGTAAAACGAGGTTTTGATAGGGATGCATTTTTCACGAAAGCAGAAGAGACATTCGATAAGACTTTCGCCTACAAACGCAACTATGCGGAAACTTACAAAGCGAAAAAAGATTTTGTAAAGAATCCCAAGTTGTACTTCGCCGCTTTGATGAAATTGCCAGCCAATGAAAAGGCTTTGGCTTTTAAGATGATGGGCAAGTCGGGTATTCCGTTAATCCCAAACATCCCGACCAGTAAGGCGCAATTGGCGCTTCGAGTGTTTAAGCGGCTACGAAAAGGTGCTGAAATCGCAGTGAAATCAAGTTCTATTGGGATATGAGCTGGTCATTGGTAGAAATAATGATTTATGTCGTTGTGCCTGTTCTTTCGATGGCCATACTTCTCTATGCATTTTACGATAGTGAACCAAGGAATAAAACCGATAAAAAGTATCAAGTCAAGTTCCCGACAAAATCGGGAAGCTTTAAAATCGACAACATAAAACGTGGCGCATCCGTTATCGGATCCGCAGGAAGTGGGAAAACCGAAAGCGTGGTCTATGGATTTTTAAAACACTTTCGTGAAAACAGTTTTTGTGGTATTATTCACGATTACAAGAATTTTGAGCTGACCGAAATGGCATACCCGCTTTTTGCCGATAGCAATGTTCCAATGAAGGTCATTTCATTTGATAGGATTATCCATCGGGTAAATCCCATTGCACCACGGTATTTAGAGAATGAAGAAAGCGTCAACGAAGTATCGAGGGTACTCATTGAAAACCTTTTGGAACAACGGGAATCCGGAACTACCGGAACTACCAAATTCTTTAACGATGCTGCCGAAGGTTTGATTGGTGGATTGATTTGGAAACTGAAAACTGACTATTCACAGTTCTGCACCTTGCCACATTTGATTGCGATATACCAAATGCTCGATACCGATAGCCTGGTCCAGTTTCTGGAAAGCAACATAACATCGAGGGCAATGGCAGATGCATTCATTAGCGGCAAAGATTCTGACAGGCAGACGGCTGGTGTAAAGAGCACCTTGGCCAATGCGCTAAAACGCATCAGCACCCAACGCATTTTTATGGCACTATCTGCAGATGAAGTACCGTTGAACATAAATAATGAAGAAAACCCAGCCGTGATTTCCGTTGTGAACAATCCCAAATTTGAAACCTCTTATTCACCCATTATCGCTACCATAATTCACACGATTACCAAACAAATGAGTGTACGCAATTCCAAACCTTCTTTTTTATTGATGGAAGAAGCACCTACCATTCGCCTACTGAATATGCACCGCATTCCTGCTACACTAAGAAGCTATGACATTGCCACCATTTATGTAATGCAGGATAAAATCCAAAACGATATGATGTATGGCGATAAGGCAAGCAAGGCGATACTGAGCAATCTATCCTATCAGTTTTTTGGTAAGGTCAATGACTCAGATACGGCTAAATATTACGAACGCTTCTTTGAAATTATCAAAAACCCAACAAAAAGCGTGAGCAAGGCCGCCAACATTTTTAAAACTGATACCAGAATCACGAAAGGCGAAAGAGAGGTTTCCAAAAGAAGGGCGGATATTTTCTTTAAGCTGCGACAAGGCGAGTTCGTGACCTTTGCCGATGGGAAGGACAAGAAAGTTCAATTCAAATTACTCAAGATTCAGAGAGGGCTTCCGCAGGAAACGAAGCAATATTCTGATGCTGATTTAAGAGCGAATTTTGAGCGGGTTTATGATGAAGCGAGGTCGATATTTAGGTGATTTTTTGCTCGCAACTTAGTAATTACAAAATATTCTTTAATCGTAGTAGAAGGAATTGCATTTTCCAAATTTTTGGAATATATCCAAATATTAGTATAACTTCAGTTATCAAAATCGCAAAATCATTTGTACCTTTGAAATTAATTTAGTATGTAACTGATTATCAGATATTTTGGACAACTTTCGATATGATTGATTTTGATATAATAGAAAATCTAGGCTTGGATAAAGCCGTGTCTGTTACTTCGAAATCTAATCAAATTTCTGAAAGTCAATCAGTTGTTATAAATCAAGTAAAAGACTTTGGTATTGATGAAATTTATTTCAGTACCGATGAAAACCACAATAGTTATCCTGCGGTTTTTTTAAAAAAAGTTGAAAAGTTTGACGACAGAGCTCTTCATCAAGTTGCAAAGACCCAAAAGAAAATCTGGAACTTCAAGAAAGTAATTTTTCTATACGTTTATTCAGAAACTGAAATTCGTATTTACAATTGTGCTGAAAAACCTCTTATTATTAAAAACGACGATTTTGATTATAAGAAGGAACTCAAAACACTCGAAATAGAGTCTTACAAGTTCAAGGACAACAAAAAGTTAAGGCAGCTTCAAAACCTTTTTTCTTCAATTGCTATTGATACAGGTATCATTTGGACATTTGAAGAAGCCTATGAGATAAGAAAAAAGATAAGTCTTCAGCGTAGGGTAGATAAATATCTTGTACAGAGCCTTACTTACACTGCAAAACAGCTTCAACAAGAAGGATTGGAGATTAATCTTATCCATAAAATAATAATGCGTTCTCTATTTCTACTTTACTTGGAGGATAGAGGCGCAACCGATGAGAAATTTTATTCGGATATAAAAAAAGGAGCAAAATCCTATTTTGATATTCTGGACGACGCTGATAAAACATATTCCCTTTTTAAAAAATTAGAAGAATATTTTAATGGCAATGTTTTCACTGTAGATAATAACGAATCAATCTCTGGAGAACATCTTAAGATTATCCGAAAGTGCTTTATAAACGGTAACGACAATTCTTTACAACAGAATCTTTTCGAAGATTTACGACTTTTTGATTTCAGCATTATTCAAATAGAATTGCTGAGTGAAATCTATGAAAATTTCCTTGCAGAAATTAATCCTGCCCTAAAACAAGATACAGGAACTTTTTACACACCACCTTCTTTAGTTGAGCTTATTCTAAACGAGAAATTACCAATATCTAGGTCAGAGAAAGAATATGATGTTAAGATATTAGACCCCACCTGTGGTTCCGGGATATTCTTGGTGGAAAGTTTCAAACGCTTGGTAAAACGACACGAAAACGCCAACGGAAATAAACTTACGGACTTCAATGAATTGAAGAAGCTGTTGACGGATAATATTTTTGGTATAGAAATCCACCCTCAATCCATCAAGGTTGCAGCATTTAGTCTCTATCTTGCTCTTGTAGATAATCTAAACCCTAAAACCATATGGCAAAATAAGGACTATCGCTTACCTTATCTAATCAATGACCCATCAGACGATACTTTAGTCGAACAAGGCAACAACTTGTTTAGGACAGATACAATAGAAGAAAATCCTGAAGTAGAAAAAATTAATTTTGATTTAGTAGTAGGGAATCCACCATTTGGTACTAAAAACTTATCTAAATCTATTCGAGATTATAGCGATAAATATGGTTTTGCTAAAGAAATGGTTCTACCATTTTTACACAAGGCTACGAGCTTCTCAGCAAACGGAGAGATTGCTCTGATTTTCAACACCAAAATACTTACCAATACCAAAATAACATATCAAAATTTTAGAAGGTGGCTTTTTAATGATTGTTACGTTGAAAAGATATATAACTTTTCAATTTTAAGAAACGCCCCTAAAGACTTTGGAGGTCAATTGTTTGGTTCAGCAACTGGTCCTATTAGTATTGTTTTTTATAGACTGAATCCGCCTAAGAATAAATCTAATATTATCCTTTACTATGCACCCAAGACTTTTATTAAATCTAATGTAATTGAAGGGGTAAGTATCGATAGCTCAGATTTAAAGTTTTTACCACGGGAAGAATGTCAAAAGCAAGACACCAAAATATGGAAAGTTGCAATGTGGGGTGGATTGTCTGACTTTAGACTGATAGAAAAATTGAATTCCAAAAAACATCAAACAATTGAGGAATTTAATCAAGTTCACAATATTGAATCTGGTGTGGGTTTTCAACTTCTTACCCAAAAAAAGGATGAACCTAAATATTCTGACACTTTATCAGAGTTACCTTATTTAGATGCCAGTTCTATAGAGAGATTTTATACACAAAGTTCACGCTTGAGGAATATAAAAGATTCTGTCAAAACACCTAAATCAAAATCTTTTTATAAAACCTTCTACAAGGTAGATGAAATAGATGATATTGAAAGTTTCTCTCACTTCAGACGTCTTGGTGATATTCAAGCATTTTTGAATACGCATATTGTTGTCAAAAAAGGATTGGAGAAAAATAATGTTTGCTCGTCACTAATTGACGTTAAATGCTCTTTTAGAGACGGTGTATATGGTTTTTATTCCAGTAGCAATGATAGTTCTATTCTCAAAGTTCTAAACTCATATTTTAATTCCAAGCTTAGTAGTTATTTCTTGTTTATGACCATTTCTTCTTATGGGATAGAAAGGGAGCAGATTATGAAGAATGAATACCTTTCAATACCTATAAATCTTGAGAAAACAGAGGTTTCGCAAATTCTAGATTTATCCGAAGAGTTTATTGAGGAAATTAAAGGTTTAGACTTTTGGAATATTGAAGAAGAACGAAATCAGTTAATATCTTCTTTTAGTGAAAAAGTAGAGGGAATTATTAATAAAAGTTTTGACCTGAACAATGACGAAATAAACCTTATAAACGATGCCATAGATTACAGCTTAGATTTATTTCATTCAAAAACTAAATCAAAAGCCCTTAGCCCTGTTAGTAATGTATCAGAGTATTCGGAGAAAGTTATTGGAAGATTAAATCAATTCCTAAATGGCCAAAACTTATATGCAAATGCAACACTTTTTGACATTAGTAACTTTTCACCTTTATTGTTAATTAAAATTTCTTTCGAGGAGCATAGCACAGGAGTGTCAAAATCTCAAGAGAGTGTGACACAAGAGCTTCAAAAACTGGATAAACATTTGTGGGCTAAACAAAGTACAAATATCTATTTCAGAAAAAAATTAAACTACAAGACTGGTAACGAGATTTTTATTGTTCGTCCCAATCAGAAAAGGTTTTGGACACAATCAATGGCGATTGAAGATGCTTCGGAACTTATTCTGGAAATCCTTAATGAAGTATAGTAAATGGGATTAAACAAAGTAATAGTTGCCAGCTTCAAAAGAGGCTTTGAAGAAAAATGCTATCAGCTGATAACGGAATCCTATGTTTCTGCTATGGAAACCAAAGTCATTAAATTGGACTGGGATGAAAATGACATTACTTCTGAGCTACACGGACACATCAAGGAAAATCCATTAAGGTTAAAGTGGAATATCATCACTAATGTGGAACAACATTTACCCCAAAAAGATGTAGAGAAAGAGAAAGGTTTTGCTGCCAAATTACCTCGAATAGACCTAAGATTGGCAACCATAAATTCGTCTTTAGAGTATGAGTATCATATGGAAGCCAAAAACCTTAAAGAAAATGACTCTGCTTTAAAGCGACGTTATATTGATACCGGTATAAATAATTTTATATCTGGAAAGTATGAGAACGGGTGCCTGCTTGGATATAACCTTGAAGGTCTGTTACAAAGTACAGTTTCTGGAATAAATAAGCTACTCACGAAAGATGAAAGAGAGCCTGAATGTTTAGAACAGAAGCGGCACCACTTACATAGCGAATATTACGAATCTGAGCATCCAAATGACTATATCATTAAACATTTTATGTTCGATTTTGCTTCTCTAAATAGTGCTTGATTGATTCTAAACCCTCTTGCATTTTAGGGTATTATGGTAAAGAGAGTTTTAGCTTTTCTGATAACTTTCTTAGAATGACGTTTGTAGCTATAGAAACTACTGTTGAAGATGGTGGTGCAAAAGGTGGTCAAACAGGTGGTGTAACAGGTGGTGTAACAGATGCTGCAATTGATGCCACAACTACACTTACTAAAAGACAAAAAGAAGTGGTTAAACTTATAGCTGCTAATTCTTCTATAACTTACAATGAAATAGCAGACGCTTTAGGTATCAATGAATCTGCTGTTGGTAAACATATAACAGCTATTAAGAACAAAGGTGTTTTGGTACGTCAAGATGGTACACAGGGCTATTGGGAAATCAATCTCGATAAAAACAAATAAATACGCTTTTCAAAAAGGCGACTTATCCTTAGAGCCTCTCGCATCCGCCAACCACTTACCGTTTTGCTTAACCAGTTTAAAAATACCAGGTGTTTTATCGTAAGCTGTGGTATATTTTACCCAAGCCACGTCGCCCATAATCGTGTCCTGCAAAACAGTAAAATTGGAATCATCTTTTGGCGTAGTGTTGAACATATTTATGGTATTCATATAGTTTGAATACGCCTGTGGTGTGGAGTTGGCCTTTAAGGTTTCTTCATCCTTTTCATAAAAGCTTTCGATAACAACTTGGGCTGTGGCACTTGGTCCTGAAACTTTAGTTTTAGAATCAGCACAAGAGAGGAACAGCACTACGAGTAAGAAAACAACAATATTTTTCATAATGACTTTAATTTGGGTTATTGATATATCTGTGCGATAGTTTCATTTCAATATTTCGTTCACCATCCTTTTCATTCAGTTCTAAAATTGCCCTACGGTCATTGGATAATGAAAATTTTGGCAACACATAAACGAACCGTACCGTTTGGCCTTCTACAATTTTTGACGGCAACTTATGTTTGTAAATCGGCTCTTGATACAAACGTTGTAACGATTTCCTTTTTCCTTTTTGTCGTGTTTCAATCGAAAGGTTCAAGAAATTCAAATCGTAATCCAATGTGGAATTGTTCTCAATCTGGATGACGAAGTACAGTTCTTCTTTATCAAAAACGATATTCTCAACACGTAAAACAATACCTTCATTTCGCTTTTTAATTCGACCAATGCGCTGTTTCGTATTGAGAAGATACGAGCAGAATTTTTGGTAATGGTACGTCCTGTTATCTACACCCTCTTCAGAAGATTCAGCAAGAATTGAATCAGTTACAATCGGTTTTTCATTCCCGATACTACTTGATATCGGAATAAAATAATTGAGCTTAGAAAGCTGTTTTTTATACCTTACAATATACGAAAAAATCGAGCCATTTCGATTGACTACCAGCAAATTACTTTCCTTTCCAGGCTTGGCTTGCAACAGGCCAAAATATTGTTCTTTTTCACGATTGTAGGTAAAGACAAAATTATCTGAACCAGTTATACCTTGCCGAATAGGTTCTGGGAAAAATAGTGCAACATTTTTAGTGTCGTTTGCATAAATGGTATCAAGTAAGTGGGTGGTTTGTGCGTTCGCTTTCGCGATAGCGAAAACAAATACCATTATGAATATATAGTTATATCGTCTCATAGTTTTGGTTTTAGAATTAATATGTAATTGTTCAGGACGGTTACTTTTACCCTGCGGTTAGAACGCCTAAATACTTGTGTAAGTCCGCCAACTTGCGGTACGCTGGGAATATTAATATCACCAATAACATCATCAAATACCTCTCTGGTTACCTCTTCCCTAAAGTTGTTTTCGACGTAGATACCCTCGCTACCATCTTGTAAATCGAAGGCTTTTAGTTTGGTAGGATGGTGTTTAATATTCTCAATTTCAATTAAAGCACGATTTGGCTGAAAACTGATAAAGCCAAAAACAGTTGTATTCTTCGGCATCAGTTTACCATTGATAGTAGCCGATTTGGTTAGGCGCATCCGTAATCGGGTATTCGCTTGAACAATTTGGTCACCATCTACGACTACGTAAATCGTTTCATCAGTATTGCCAATAATTGAAACTTCATTGGGCTTGGGCGAAGCTGCAAAGAACAGTTGATGTTCCAGGCCCAATTCTTTGGCTTCAATTTTTTGTTCCCTTTTAACTTCAGCAGAATCCACCTTTGGTACCGTTTGCTGAACAACTCGTTTATGTCCCAAATGTTGGTAGCGTTTTTCGGAATACTTTATCTTACCAGCATTGTAAATGCTGTCCACAATACGTTCTTTTTCAAGTTCCGGTAAATCTGGGTCGTAAAAGCCCAGGGAATCAATCAGCTTTTCATCATAGATGCTCGGTGCGGTGCTTTCACGCACTTCCTTGAGGTCGTTTATGGCATCGAGTTTGGAATCGTATTCCTTTTGGTCATCTTCCAGTTCAGGTACAAGCGTCTGTTGCAAGGTGTCTTCATCATTGTCCTCATCTTCCATAAGCATCACTGAATATGAGATAAGGAAGAGGAAAATGATGGCGAGGACACCAGCGAAAATGATTTTATTCTTTTCTACTTTCATAATCTATTTTTCTTAAAGTGTTTTCGAAATAATTGGTAATCAACAATCCGTGTGGATTGTTGGGAAAGTTTCGGTCTACCATAATCAAGTTTCCTGTAGATACCAATTCGTAAGTGTCAATGACGGGTCCACGGTTAATTTCAAAAATGGTAACGGTTCGGAAGACGTGGCTTCCGTTTTGTTGCTCAACTTGGGAATCGATACTTAGCACCTTTTGCACTAAGGAATACTGCAACAATCGGTTATAAACACCATCAGCCTTTTTCTGACGGTACAGATTGTCCACAGAGCTGTTACCCAGCCAAAGTGCTTTTTTGAGATTGCGTTCATAATTGCTGGCATCGATGTTATAGAAATAGTTGTGGAACAGTTCTAAGTGAGCCAGGGCTTCGACCCTGAAATTCTCTTTTTGGGTGACGAGTTTGAGCGGGATGATAGTGCCATCAGTATTGATTGCAAAAGCGCTGTTGAGCGCCTTCTGATTGGTGTTGAATACCATCCAAACTGAAAAAGTACTGGATAGCAGTGCACAAATGACGACCGCCAAAACAATAAACCGATTTAGCTTTAGGACGTTGTATATATTTTTAAAGGGTGTTTTCATTCTGAATGGAATTAGTTGGTAAACAATCTGAGGGTAAACGAGGTGGCACGCCGATATAGTTTGAATTTCAGGAACACGATAAACCCTACTGAGCCCAATTGTACGACAGGTGCAAAGAAGCCCTGGCCCGTATCGGTTCCAAACAGGTTTACCCAGAAATTGGTGTTGATTTCGGTATAAATGGCATTGACAAATACATTGACCAGAAAAAATGCTGGCACAAGCATATAAACGGCAGCGTACAATTTAAAGAAGGTATATGCGAGCGAGCGAAACTTTTCAAATACGGCAAGGCTTATGACCAAAGGGAAAAAGGCTTGCATTATTCCCAACAGGAAAAAACGCTCTGCCAAGAATAGCGGATAGATGAACAAATCCAATATCCAGAGTATGGTACTTAATATAAAGGCCAAAATTTTGAATCCAAACAATGGTGTCACTAACGCCTCATACAAAAGTGTCATTGCCGAACTTGCCGCATCAAAAAGACTTACATCTTCCTCTAATGGTATATCCTGCATCTGTAACGGTAGTAATGCAGGTGCAGTTCCTCGATACTGTCCTTCGATGGCCACTAAAATCCCATCAAAAAACCCTAATACCTGCGTTGAGAATATGACCAAAACCACAATGGCAAAATTTTTTGCCAATTCGCCCGGACTTAACCCCCAAGTGTAACCGTCCTTGTCTGCAATACCTTCGTTGTATTTTTTAAGGATGTTGACCAAGAAAAATAGGACAGCAAGCGTTTTCATTCCGGCAATGGTATATTGCGAAAAGTCGCTGGCCTGTATGGTCTGGAACACCGTATCGATGTATTCCAGCCCAATTCCTAAAATGATGGTCGCAGTCATTGTTAGTATTCGGTTTCTCGATTATTGACTTTATCTTGCATCTTTCTGAATGAAATAATATCACGATAACGTTTTGTTTTCATAGTGATGTTGGAAACCATTTGCTTTGATTCCAGTTCTTTTGCTTTCAGTATTTCGGCGCGTTCGGCATCACTCATTTTGAGATAATCGCTGGAGAGAACTTCGTCTATGAAATCAACCGTGTCAAGGGAATTTTGTACAATGGTTTCAAAAGAGCCCATAACCTTGTCTATTTCCTCGGGTTTGATGTAGGGGGAATTTAGAATATCCTGAAGGTCATTTTGCATTACATTGATAAGGCGCTGATTGTTCTGTGCGATTTCCTCAACTGCCCTAAGCTGTTGGACAACGCTTGAAACTTTTTCAATAGCTTCTTTGGCATCCTTCAAGAATTTTACGGACTTAATCATTTCTGCCGTCTGTTTACCCGATTCCAAGAGCTGTTTAACCAAACTGATGAAGTTGGTATTGTCATAAACTGGCATTCCCTGAGCAGTAGCACGACTTGACATTAACAACATTAAGGCTACAGTCATTATTAAAATTCTAATTTTTGTTTTCATAATATTATGTTTTAGATGTGAATTGAATTATTGCTTTTTCCATATCCTGATGCTCATTGTAGAGCTTCATTATTTTTTCGTTTTCCTTTCCATCAGTCAAGTAAGCTGCATACACTTCCTTCGGAACTTCCAACCGGAAGATGTTGCTTTCCTTGCCTATTTTGATAAACATTTCGGTGTATTTCCGTAGTCCGGAAAGATTGTTTTTGATGGACTTTAACTGGTTCAGGTCGTGACTGGAAAGGTTGAGCCTTTTGACCAGCTCATCGTAGCCTTTTTCATTGTTTAAGCTGTAGATAACCTGTGTGTTCTCAAGAATACTTGCCGATGTGGAATTGTTTGGTAGCTGATTAATGGACTGCAAAATGATACCGATAGCACCATTCTGTTTCCGTATGGCCTGATAGTAGAATTCCACACTTTCCAGCACGTTGTCAAACTTCAGTTGTTTGGCAAACTCATCGAAAAGGATAATGCCTTTTTCGGCTCGATTACGCCAAATGGTGCGTTGGATAGCTGACTTAATAAGCTTAAGCATTACGGATAGGATTTCCTTATTATCCTTTACTTCATCAAGCTCAAAGACAATCAAGCGTTTATCTTCGATTTTATAGGTCTGGTCTTCGCTCACCTCGAACAGAAAACTGTATAGACCATCACCGACATACTCGGACATTACGTGCAAGAAGCTCGTGACATTAAAGTAGTCGGGATGGATTTTAAGGGTTTTCAGAATATCCTTCTGATGCCTCTCTATAAAATTGTAGAAACCTTCGAGCGAATGATTTTCAGAAGTGCTATCGTAATAGTGACGCAATATCTTTTTGACCGAAACGGATTGTGCTTTCGTCACTTTTAGGTCTGAAGCGAACAATTCAAAAAGGAAAACCGACAAGTCTTCGAGACGTTCCGGTGTTAGGTCATTTTTATCGCTGATGAAGAATGGGTTGATACCCAAGTTCTTTCCACTTTCATAGCGAAGTACCGTGTATTTCTCAGGATAGAGTTTGGCAAATTTGGTGTAGGATCCACCGAGGTCAATTATGACCAGGCGAACACCACTTTCAAAATATTGGCGTAGGATGTTATTGGCCAAAAAGGACTTGCCTTCGCCAGTCGGTGCGAAAATTGCAAAGTTCCGGGCTTTGATACGTCTCTTGCGTTCATCCCAAACATCTTTTAGCACAGGAATGTTATGTTCCCTATCATTAAAAATAATTCCGGTAGCATCAGATTTGTAGTTGGTATTGTTGATGAACAGACATAGGGCGTGCTTCAAATCGGTTACGTACAAATCGTTGTTTGAGAAGTTGGATGAAAAACAGCAATAACTGTTCAGAATATAATTTTTACGTTCTTCACCTCTCGGATAGTAAGGGATGATATCGAGTTCCTTAAACTCAGTCTTGATTTTCGAGGTAATTGAATCGAGACTTTTTTTATCCTTTGCCCAATAGACCACATTTAAGTGACCACGGATGATCCGAGCATTATCATCGGCATTGATTTGGTCAAGGATGTGCTGGATTTTACCAAGAACCACCTTATTCTGCGAACCGAAATTGGAACTTTTGTTAAGCTCTTCTATTTTCTTATCCAGCAGCTTTCGCCATTTCTGTTTATCATCCAAATACAGGATTTGGTTGACGATGTGGTTCTCATTCAGCGTAAGCCCTAAGCCATCAATAAACCCTTGATGAAACACAAAATCGTCCGAAGTGAATTTCTCATTGGTCTTGCTACTCTGTACACTTTCGCCAAAGCACAGTTCGCTATTGACGGCCAGGGCATCAAAATGGTTATCGCCAATGGTGACGTTCTTTTTTTCCAGTAGGATGTCGGTATCAAAACCTTCGCTGAATCCGTTGAAATAGTTTGTGGTGAGTTGTAGTATTTCTTTCGCTTGAAGCGAAACAAAACGCATCTTTCGGCTGTTATTGATAAAGGACACCGAATCGCTCACCGCATTGGCAAACACCTTAATGTTGTCATCCATTTGCTGGACAATTCCTTTGAAAACCTTTCGGAATGGGTTGACATATTTTGGATTGTTGAGTGCCTTGTTTTTTGTCAGGATAAAGAACAAATAACATTGATGTTCGATGTAACCACGACTTTTAAAATGATTGTGCGTTGCCTTTTCGAGAAAGGACTCATTGGGCAATTGTTCTGAAGAGTAGGACTTCTTTAAATAAATATCCTGTTTATGAACCACAATTCCAACAGGTAGTGACTTCAAGGCTTGGAACCACGCACCGTGTATATCCTCAAAGTCCTTTTCAGAAAGCGAATAGATTTCTGGCAGATTCCCTTTATAGCACAACACCACATTGCCATTATTGGCAAAGACAATATTATCCTGAATATCTGCAATGGGTTGATATGCTGAGAGGTTCATCTTATTCATATTCAAAACCTGAGTTACGCTTGTTGCTGATGATTTTTGGAAAAGGATTACCCATTTGAAATAGCTGTGGATTGTTGGCAATTCGAGTTAATGCGATGTAGAGACCACCATTGAATACCATTAACCCAATGATGACACCAAAGCTGAAGGAAAAGATGATAATGAGAAGTGATGCCAAAATGGATACCATCATCAAGGCAAACAGGGAAATGGGCAGACCAAAGATGACCGCACGTTTCCGCATATTTCTATAGACTTCAAACTTCTTCACTACACTACAATGCCTATTAGATAGGTGAAGATTCCAACGACTGCACCAGCAATTAGCACAAAGACCAATACACGCGTAATCCCTTTTTTAAGGTCTGCGTTTTCACCAAAGAAGTGTCCTGCATTAAACAGGAAACCTATTAGGAAGATGACACCCAATATAATTGGGAAAATAGTTCGGATGGTGTCGGAAACATCGTTGACCGAATCTTCAATACCACCAATCTGAGCAAAAAGCGAAGTTGATAAGAGCGAAAGAACGCCTGCCAAATAATGTGTTTTTTTCATAACGAATTAGATTAAAATTTTGGTTCATTTTCGTTATGTGAAATTTACATATATTTGAACATAAATAATTGAAAATCAAATATATGTGAATAAAATATTATTTGATATTGTTTGGTTTTCGATGCTATTATTTGGCATCAAATTCTATGGAATTTTGAAGTGTAACTGTTGAAAACCTAAAATTGGAAAATGAAAAAGTGGCTCAAAAACGTCAGTTTTGTGTTTTTACTTCTCAAAAGTTGCTTGCTTTTGGGTCAGGATTTGGATGAGAAAAAAATCATTGTCATTGACCCTGGCCACGGCGGAAATGATTCTGGTGCAATTGGGGTAAATAGCTTAAGGGAAAAGAAAATCACCTTAGAAATAGTAAGGTTGATTTCAGAATTGGCTGAGAAAAACTACAATAAAACTGTGGAAATTTATCAAACACGGTATAGCGATACCTTAGTTTCTTTAAGTGATAGAGCCAAGCTGGCCAAAGTTCTAAATGCAGATTTGTTTCTTTCCCTGCATTGCAATCATTCTGATAATCCAGATGCAAGAGGTGTGGAAGTCTATGTGCCCAATAAAAGGTTGAAGTTTTTGGATGAAGCAACTTGGTTTGGCTTTCAATTACAAGCAGAATTGAATGAGAAGTTGGGATTTGAAAGTAGAGGCGTAAAATTTGCTAATTTTCAGGTGCTTAGGGAAACGACTGACTATATGCCTTCAATTCTTTTGGAATTGGGGTTTGTAAGTAATGAAGATGAACAAGGTTATCTGCTAAAGCCAGAATCTCTGAATGCTGTGGCACTGGTGATTTGGGAATGTTTAATAAAAAATATTGATAGTTATGAAAGAGTTGGGGATTGAGGTTGTAAAATGTTTGAGAAAAGTAATTCTTTCTATTTTGAATTTTATTCTGTCTTTATCGAAAAAATGAGCTACTGTTGATTAGGGTGAAAACCATCATTTTTCATAAAAGCGATGGTCTGCAGAATTTCATCTTTATCAAATTTTGATTTATCAGGATGCCACTGATAAAATTTATGAACTAAAATTTCTTCTGTAAGTAGTTGCTTTTCATCAATAATTTCCTTCCAGCAAGCAAAAATGGTGGCAATCAATTCTATGGCTCTAGTTTTAGTCTTTCGAAACTTATTTATTATAAAATCAATTTCAGAGAGTTGTTCATTGAAATAGCGTTCATACCATTCTTTATGGCCACCATATTTCTCTAAAGGTTGATATTTTTCATATTCTCTTGGATTATAAGAGAACCATTTATTTTCCTTAAACTTTTTATCAATTGAACGCATTAAGCGATTATCATAAGGTCCCATAGCTTGTTTCAAGAAGTTGGCGTGGATATCAATTCTTGCGGAATTTTGGCACAAATAAAGAAGCTTCTGAAGCTTTAAATGTCCTAGTGTATTTTCTTGGTGCAACTGATATACGATTTCTGCAGCAAGCACTGTCCTCTTGTGATAATCAATATTTGTTGCTTTTTTTTTAGGCCTTAACCCCTCTAAAATCTTGTATGAATCTATTTTGTCAGGATTTGATTCTGTTTTACAAGACTTGAATGTATCGTCAAAAGCTTTTATTTCATCTGGACTTTGGGGAAGACCAAAACCCAATGAAATCAGTATTTCATTAATCTTAGACTCTTCCATTGTAAAACTCTTTTGTTACTTCCATCGCAGAAGTATAATTCTTTATTTTATCTAATGCTTCCTTTTTCAAGCCTCGAATCGTAGGCTGTTTAACATCACCCAGATGTTCTCGAAGTTTTTTAAGTAGTTTATTTGGTAGATTAAAACCGTCTATTTCGTATTGCTTGTATGTGAGATAAACCGTTCTTTGGGAAGGCGTAAGTGAATGTATTGCCTTAATTAGAATTTGTTGTTCTAGATTCATTTCCATACCATCAACGTCAGGAATGTCTGTAACAATCTCTTCAGAACCATCATAAGGGTAATTAAGTTTTCTCTGTTGTTGTCTGTAATAATTAGTGAGTTCTATTTTTACTATACCAACTAAATAACCCACAAATAAGTAATCTACATCTGCTTCATCTTCAGGATTAATTTCAAACTTCCCTTTTTCAGCATAGGACTTAAAAGTCGCTGTAACAACCTGTTCGGCGACATTGATGTCGTGACCAAATCTTTTACATCTAATCTCGCATTTTTTTAATATGTCATCTTTAAATCTATGCGTCAGCGCGTGAAAGGCGTTTTCCCTTAAGGATAGGGGGTTGCTCTTATCCTGATAAATCTCGGTAAGTCGTAAAGTGTGCTCATCTTTTAGTTTTTTCCAATCTGACATTGGTTGTTTTCAATAATGGTACGAAAAAGCGTTGGGGATGGTTTTGCGTACTAAGGTTGGCGTAACACGCTAAAACAAAACTAAGCATATTTTTTAACATTTTATTATGGCAACAAATGGAAAAAGCGGCGACAACCGCAGGCACGGAGCAGTTAAGAAAAGATCCCAAGTAAAAAACCCTAAAACAGGGATTTGGACCAAGCGTGATTCGGAAACCGGTAAGTTTATGGATGGAAAAACATCAAGTAAAAAACCATTTAAAGGAGTAAGAAAGGAAAAGTAATAATTGAGTAATATGACAAAATACTTACAATTGATTAAACAGTTAGCCCCTATCGATGCAATAGTGGCTAAAAAGAGAAACGGTCTAGGAAGAATACTGGACCATTACGTAGTTTATTTAGGCAATGGTGTTTTTATAGGTAATCTTAAAGGTGCGGTTAAAATTATCCCAGAGAATGAACTTATGGAACTCCTGCAAGAATACGAACCTGTGAGAATCCGAAAGTTTAGAGGGAGCCATTTTGACATTCAAAATGCAATTAAGAGGGCGTATCAAAAGCTGGGTCAGCGTTATAGCTTCTTAGGCTTCAATTGTGAGCATTTTGCAAATTGGGTACAATACGGTAAAGAGAGAAGTAGTCAAGTAAATACCGGCTTGATGGTGCCTGGAAGCGTAATCTTTTTAAGACTTATATCGAACGATGAATAAAGTACTTAGACGCTTTTTGTTTTACCTAATCGGATTTCTTGTAGCAATTAGCTATTTGTCATATCGTTATCTGTATTTAGAGGGTGCAAACGATTTTCACAAAGAAATTTTGGTAACAGCAGCCTTCGCAGTTGTAATCGGATGCTTTACAGGTATTATAGAAATCGTTAAAGCACATGGGAAATACTTTTGGATTGCCTTAAGGTGTTTCCTTTTAATTCCAAACAAAAAAGTATACGTATCTCTAAGTTACTTACTCAGAATTAAAATACCAGGAGACGAAAAGTATTTTTTGGTCAAGGGTGGTAAGATTAATCAATATCAGCCAGTTGGAGGTGTATATAAATTAGTTGGTAATAAGGATTTATACAAGGACTGGAAGGCAGCCCCGAAAGCGGATGGAAAGAACCCTAAAGACCTACGGTTTTTTGTAAGCGCAAAATTCGTCCCAAAAATTATCAGTTGGTTCTATTCTCGAAAGGACAGGGAAACTGGGGTATGGCGAGAATTTTCGGAAGAATTGGTTGAAACTCAAATTTTAAGTGCTACTAATTTCAAATCTATTAGAGCAGAATACCTCGGGACTGAGGAGAACATCCTGTGCAAACAAACACGCTTTAAGGATGAAGAGTATCATACTTTGATTTACGATATTTTCCAGATTGAACTAAATACAAAGCAGTTAAAGGAATTTAAAAAACTATTAAAAAGCAGCTCATTTAATGAGAAGTATGCCTTTGTTAGTGAAGATGACATAAAAAAAGAATGCTTTAACGAACATAAAACAAGAATAGGACAACACGCAAAATACATATCGTAAATGAATTTTCAAGATTACTTATATAGAAATGGCTTTCAGCGAGAGGACTTATTGGCAAGACTTGCTGAGTCTCTCGAGCTTGACGAAACAAGGTCAAATAAGATGGAGACTGCCTACAATGCCATCTATGATGTTTTAAAAGCAGACCCAGTGTTTTTCTCTAAGGTTGATTTTGTGGTTTACCCGCAAGGCTCAAAAGCCATAGGAACAACAACAAAGCCAATAGGAAAGGATGAATTTGATTTGGATATTGTGGTTCAAATTAAGGATTCGTACAGGAACTACACCTCTTCAGAGATTTACAATCACCTAATACGTGTTTTCACAAGCAATGAGGTTTATAGGCCAAAACTTCTAAAAAAGAATAGGTGCGCAAGAATAAATTACGCTGGGGATTTTCATTTAGATATTTTGCCTGGTTGCATAATCATTCCTTTCGAAGATAAAATTATGGTACCCGACCGAGAACTTGCATCTTGGACTTCTTCTTTTCCAAAGGGATATGCTAAATGGTTTACGGATAAAGCCGAAGATGTCCGAGAGCCATTATTGTTGCGAAAAGCATTTACTGATTATGTTACCCTATCTGAAGCGAAGGCTGAACAGGAGGAATTACCAGACGAGAACATCTATGAAAAAGAGCCGCTAAAACGTGCTGTACAGCTTACTAAACGATACAGAGATATTTTCTTTGAGAAAAAACCAAAACACAAAACATCAAGTATCGTATTGACTACAATTTTCGGAGAATTATACCAAGGTGAGGCATCGATTTATGAAACAATTGATAATACACTCAATAGGATTTTAGAGCGCTACACTAGCTATGAAAAGCTTTTTGAAAGTAGTGGAGTCTATAAAAGGATTAAGGTTTTAAATCCAGTAAATGAAGATGAGGACTTTACTGAAAAGTGGGATAAGGACAAAGAATACTATACTCAATTCATCAGTTTTGTTAGGAGCTATAAAGAAAAATGGGAGCAGTTAAAAAATGGGAACTTTAGTGTTGCGGAAGACTTGTTTGGCAGTACAACAACTAAAACCATTTTAAAGTCTCAACTAGACAACTTATCTGGAAATGGTAAAAATGAATTAGAAAAAGCAGGTCTTACTTTATTGTCTGGTAAAAGTTATGTTGACGACCGAGGAAGAATTTCTAGAGATTCAGGCTACCCGAGCAAGCCTAATAGAAACTATGGTGGTGTAGAATTAAATTTGAATTCGGGTAAAAAGGATATACAGAGGAACTATGTTGCAGCATATATCCAAAAAGACTATTTAAATAAACATTTTCCTTGGCTTAAAACTGTCATCACCGATGGAAAATTGTTGGGAAAAGGAAAAATCAAACCCAATGGATGCAAAAAAGAATATGAGATTCTTGTCGAGTATGATATCAATAGGCAAGGGCGAAAAGAAAGGGTTTATGTGCTAAATGATAGTCAAATCAAGTTTGGTAAAACACCACATCTATATCCTGGAAATAGTTTGTGCCTTTACTATCCCAAAGATTTATCACCACATTTGGACTTGAATTTTGTGGATGTTATGCCTTGGATATCAGAATGGCTTATAATGTATGAACTATGGAAGAAGTATGGTCTGTGGTTAGCAGATGAAGTCAAGCACTAGATTTTCCTCTCATTTCCTCTTATCCCCAGCCCTTTTATCAAAAGCAATCAAATTAAACAGTTCACGCATCCGGCTACGGACGCGATTACCATAGCGTTCTTCCAGTTCTTCGGCATTAAGGTTGGTAGTAGCGTGGGTCTTTATTTTTCGTTTGGTATCGAGATAGAGTTCGTAGCGGGATAAAAGCACTTCACCCATCACATTTAAGTCCTTACCATAAAAGCGTCCGGCAGGTTCTACGCCCAAATCGTCAAAACAGTAAAATTTAGCATTGCCATATTCCTCGACAGTTTTAAAACCCAAATGATTAAAGCTGAAAGTAACATTTCGGCACGGAATCATTTCATAAGGGCGTTGTAAAGGCACAATATGGCGCAACAATTTCATCAAACTGGTCTTACCACAGCCTACAGGCCCGGAAAGTAGAATACCTTTTTCAATGTCGATGTCATATTTCTCACAGTTGTCCTTGTCTTTGATAAAATATGAACATAGCTTCAACAGAATACCCTTATCCTCATCATAAATCCTGAACTTTTTACCAAACAGCAGCTTGCCTTTAGCATTCAAATAAATCAAGATTTTTGGGAAGTCGTACAGTACGCTTTTCCCATCAAACTTTCCCAGCGAATATTCCACGCCGCCTTCGGTGATTTTAGAGGGGTTGTCCATAGTCTTTCGTTTTCGTGGTTCGCAAGTTGTCCTTGATTTGGGATGCTTCTTTTTTGTTTGGTTTGTTTTCAGCTTCAAAAAGTTCGGTTCTGTCCATCCAGTTGATAGCCACAGCTCGCCAATCCCGAATCGGTTCGCCATCGCCTGTTTGCCAATCTCGGTCAGCGTAGTGCTGGTAGAACTTTTCAGCTTCAGCTTTATTAAAATTCTTTTCTTCAAAAAAATCAACTACGGCCAGACAGTCCTTTGGCTGTTTTATGTAGTTTTCTTGTTTGATATTGTTTGTATTAGATACCAATGCTTGTCCACCTATGGGACGGCGTTGGTACACCGCCTGTCCATTTTTGGGATGGTGGTGTCCTTCAAGCGGTACACCTCTGGGATAGTACTGTTCCGCAAGCTGTTCTAAAATGGGATTGTACTGTCCCGTAGCTGGTTCATCACTTGTCCCTAAAATAGACATCTTGATTTTACTGCCCTTGTATGGATTGTTGGACGGGAAATAGGATAGATATTCCCACGAGTGAAGCTCGGTTATGCATCTGTGATAGGTAGACTTTGAACCAATCTTGGCAACACGCATCAATTCCCTTCGGTTTACGTAGAATTCATCCATAAAACGGCAACTGTTCCATTCCTGGAACAGCGCCATATACAGACTGATATGGGTAGGATTTAGGCGGTCATCAAAATAAAACGTTTCAAAAGCCGCATTGAGTAGCTTTATATAGTTCATATTTTCAAGAATTAAAACCGTGATGCACACGGTTGGCATCCATTACCTTTTGAATTTCCTCGGCATCATAATAGATGATTCCGCCTACCTTAGTGTATGGCAAGGTGCCATTGATGCGAAGGTTCTGAAGTGTACCCGGACTCACTTGAAGCAAATCCATTACTTCGGAAGATTTAAGATATTTCTTGATTTTTCCAGAAGCCTGTTTGGACAAAAGACTTTTGATGTCATCGAGCAATTCCATTTTGAATTCTCGAAGGTCGTCTGTGGTGATAATACTTGTCGGCATATTAGAACGGTTTTAAAAGAAAAGGACTATCATAGGTTTAAAATTTTTAATGATAGCCCTTAACCCGATTTGACTTTCGTTCTACAAATTTGATATGTATTATCGGATTTTCTTCCCCAGTACGACCGTACTACGGTCAAAATTTAACATCTTGAAATTTGGTTTGATTTGGTGTTGTTTAATCGCGTTGATGCCGCAAATTATACTCAAATCGAACTAAATTTCATGATAAATAGAAGGAAAACCAAAACACCGTAGGTCAACCGTACTACGGACTTTTTTTAGCATTTTAATTTGATGTATAAAAGGCTGATAAACATTACTATTTCTCGCTTTTATCCATTGCTGAAAGAAGGGAAGTGGACAGCTCATCAAGGAAAAGCGTTCGGCTTTTTTTCCTGTATTTTATGTCTTGATAGGTTTTATAGATGTCTTTCGGCTCAACATCGAAAATCTGACTTAAATAATCTGAAATTTTAACAATACTCAGATTGTTTTTAGCACCAAGCCCTTTAGCGTGAAGCGCATAAATAAGTTCCACATAGTCTGTATTGCTGAACGGCCAATGCATTTTTTCGATGTGAGATAAGGAAATCTCATTTCCATTCAACCCGTTCTTCAATCTATTTTGCTTGTCCACTAAATATTTGGTTAGGGACTTGTAGGCATTGTATTTGCCGAGCAACATATCTCTTGCTGTACAGAATTCCGGGTCTTGAAAGTAGAATTTGGAAAGTGTGATATGATACCCATTGAGATAATCACGAGTGTAATATTCTTTGTCAAAATGCGTCTGCCCTGATTCAATGTATCTTCCGAAGTCCAAATTATAGAGAAAGAATCGATTGAGTTTGTTGCTTTTTTTTTTGATGGATTTAAGCTGACTTTTTAAGTCGATTTTCGGGAACTGGATTTCAAACGAATGGATTTCGGAATAGTAGATTAACTCAACGAGAGGAACTTGTTTAGTTACTTTAAAAAAATGGATTTCGTCTTGAATGGATTTGAAGCCTTGCGACAGGACCTCTTTTTTAAGTGTGCTTAATGAATCACGGCAGAGCCCAATGGAACGGTGTGCCCTTTCAAGGATGCTCTCGTTTTGAAGTTTTATATCATCAAGTTCTTTTTTTAGTCGCTGTGTTAATAATTGAAAGTCCATAAGTAGGTGTATTTTGATATGAAACCATAGAAATGGGATTTAGTTGATGTGGTTGGTTAGATGATATCATAGTCCTGCAAAATGATATAAATGAATGCCACAGGTCATTAAATTTGTGGCTCATTGGTGTATTTTCTGGAACTCTCACTAAAATAATTTTACTTCGTAAACGTACAAGGAAAACTTGCCGTATTTAATTACGGAACGAGCCGTATTTTTCTACGGAAACCCTGTGAGACACTGAATATGCTAAGGTCTTCAGAGAGGAAATTTAATTATCTTTTTTTACGAAATCGCTTTAAGAATTCACGACGGTTCTTCACACCCGTTTTCTTGAAGATGTTTGAGGCGTGTTTTGATACGGTGCTTTCGGCAATGAACAGTTCCTCAGCAATTTTCTTATAACTAAGATTACTAAGGATGGATAGCGCAACTTCAATTTCCCTTCTGGTTAAATCCTCATAGATTATCTTGCGCTCTACAGATTCCTCGCGCTGTTTTTTCTTCAGGGCAAATACTTCATACATTCGGGTATTGTTTTCCAAAAAGTATAGATACCTATCTACTTCAATGGCTGTAATGGCAAAGAAGGCCAAGTTCATTACAGTAAAGGTTATGCATTGATAATCACCTATTACGGTGCAGATGGGTAACAGGGCTATACTTGCTACACTCACCATAGATAATTTGTTTCGCCTTAAAATAAAGGCATTCGGGTTGCTCGGATTTGAAATACGACGATAGAAAATGATGAGAAATACAAATGCTATTATGGATATGGGAATAGTAAAAAGAAAGCGAGCCGCATCTAACGAATCGGTCAAAAAATAAGGCATCAAAAAAAGAACTACATAGCTTCCACTTGCTAAAAATGCGAGATTTTTAATAGATGAATTGAATTTCAATACGACGATGTCATATTCTTTATAGAGGTAATAAACGATGTAAACGCATAATGCAATTGCCACACTATACGTTATGATATATTGAAGTATGAATGGTCCCGGAAAGTTATCTATGGGTAAAAATCCGCCCGTGACATTGTACACAATAAAAAGGATGCCCAGATATAAAAACCGTCGAAGGCTACTTCGTGTATTCCTTCTTGAAAAGTAAAAAGTGAGCAATACAATGACCGTATCTATTAAAAGATAGAAGAACGTTGTCCAATGTATTGACGTGCCGAACATTTACATTACTGGTCATTGCGCTCAAATTTGTTGGTTTCTAAATTCTTTGAAACGTTGTTCCAATTGAAAATCTGTCCGTTCATAGCAATATAAACATCCGGTTTTAGAAGCTGTAATGAGCTCAGTGCATAGCCTAAATTAAATGGTGCATCTGTCTCTGCAGATGAACCTAAAATGAAAGACCCAACCAGTACGATGGTTTTATTCAGGTTGAGTTTTCCGATATATTTTGCGGTATCTTCCATTGTGAAAGTACCGTGAGTTATCAAAATCTTTGTCGCAGCAGATTCCTTAATCTTGCAAACCAACTGCGCTCTGTCCTCATCTGTGATGGCTCTGCTATCCTTTTTGAACACACTTTCAATGGTGTAATCAAAGTCTATATTGGCTTTCTCAAGAAAACCTTGAATCGTGACATTTGATTGGGTTACACCTTTTCCGTCCACATAATCCAGTCCTTCGATGGTGCCGCCTGTTGTAAGAATATGTATCATAAAATAGGACTTGTTGTGACCTATAAAGATAGCAGATTTTTACCGGTAAATATTAAATAACATCGCATTAAAGACTTGGAAAGAATATCATTCCCACTTCTTTTTCTGCAACCGCACAGCATTAAAGATTGCCAATAATGCTACCCCAACATCGGCAAAAACAGCTTCCCACATTGATGCCAAACCACCAGCCCCAAGGATAAGGACGATTACCTTCACACCAAATGCCAGACCTATGTTTTGCCAAACTATCTTTCGGGTGGAACGACCGATTTTGACCGCTCTCGCTATCTTGCTCGGTTGGTCAGTCTGGATGATAACATCCGCCGTTTCGATGGCCACATCGCTACCCAAACCACCCATTGCGATACCTACATCGCTTGCAGCAAGTACGGGGGCATCATTGATACCGTCGCCCATAAAGGCTACAGTCGTATAAGGTTGTTTTTTGAGTTTCTCGACTTCGTTCAGTTTATCTTCCGGTAGCAGACCACCTTTCGCCCAATCGATATTCAATTCTTCAGACACCTGTTGGGTAATGGAATCCTTGTCGCCCGAGAGCATTATGATTTTAGAGATACCCGCCTCTCGTATCTGATTGATGGCTTGGTGTGCATCTTCCTTGAGTTCATCGGCAATGGTTACATATCCGGCAAACTTTTTATCGATGGCTACCATTACTATGGATTCGACTATAGTATCGGTTTCAGAGGGGACTTCGATGCTATTAGAAACCATCAAAGCTTTATTGCCCACTAATACCTGCTTTCCATTGACCGTACCTTTCAGTCCCTTTCCAGCAACTTCGGAAACTTCGGTTGCTTCAAAATCGGCACCATCGGCCTTATATTCCAGTATCGCTTTTGCAATGGGATGGGTGGATTGTTTTTCCATCGCCATCAGGTATTGCATAAATTCCGCTTCTGCAAAATTGGATTTATTGACCACTTCCTTAATCTTGAAGACCCCTTTGGTAACTGTACCCGTTTTGTCCATTACCACGGTATTTACCTTGGTAATCGCATCGAGAAAGGACGCACCTTTGAACAAAATCCCGTTGCGGGATGCCGCACCTAATCCGCCAAAATAGCCCAAGGGAATGGATATGACCAAGGCACAGGGACAGGAAATTACCAAGAAGATCAGAGCGCGGTAGAGCCAATCCCTAAACACATAATCGTCCACGAAGAAATAGGGCAAAAACGTCAGTCCGATGGCAAGGAAAACCACGATGGGTGTATAAATTCTGGCGAATTTTCTAATGAACAGCTCCGTTTTAGATTTTCGGGCGGTAGCGTTCTGAACCATATCCAAGATTCGGGCGATGGAACTGTCCTTAAATTCTTTGGTAGTCTTTACTTCAATGACCCCATCCAAGTTGATGCTTCCTGCATAGATTTTTTCGCTCTTGGCAATGGTATCGGGTTTGCTTTCACCGGTAATGGCAGCCGTGTTCAGCGATGCTTTTTCTGAAAGTAAAATGCCGTCCAAAGGAATTTTTTCGCCTACGCGAACCTGAATTCTTTCACCAATCTCGACCGTTTCGGGATTGACCGAAACAAAATCCTCATTTCTATAAACCAATGCTTCATCGGGTCGCGCATCCAAAAGTGCCTTTATATTTCCCTTCGCCCTATTTACCGCAGCGTTCTGGAAGAGTTCGCCCACGGCATAAAATAGCATTACGGCCACACCCTCGGGATATTCGCCTATGGCAAATGCCCCCAAGGTGGCAATGGACATCAAGAAAAATTCCGTAAAGAAATCACCGTTCCTGATACTGTTCCAGCCTTCTTTAATTACAGGAAACCCAACGGGAATGTAAGCTACAGTGTACCAAATAATCCGCACCCAGCCCCTGAAGAATGGGAACGTATCGAAATAATCTATGGCAATGCCCGTAATCAGCATTAAAAAGCTGAAAATGGCGGGCAAGTAGGTCTTAAAATTGGATACCTCTGCGGCACTGCTATGGTTATGTCCGTCATCGTGACTGTGCTCACCTTGATGTTCTTTCGGGTCTAAATCCCGTAAGTTTACTTTTTTCTTTTTCATTGCGTTTTTCGGTATTTATTTAAAATTTTGGCTATGTCTTCGGGCATTTCCATTCTTTTCAATGGTGGCACATCGCTTCCACCGGTATTTCCAATGGGTACGTGGTCGATAAATGATTTCCAACCACCAACCAAAAGTCGCAACACCTGACCCAGAACTTCTTTTGTGTTTCGCTGGCGTAACCCGAATTTTAACATTGACCAATGGGTATAGGTATGTTCCAACGGGTAGGATTGACCGAGAATATGGGAACGTTCAAGGTGATGCCAAGCTTGGGATGAATTTCCACTATGTAATGAAGAACGATATAGGTTCAGTTCATCTAAATAAAATGCTCTAAGGCCTATTGGTATGGTGGTATTAAATTTCATTATTTATTATTCATTTTTAAAGTGCAAGGTATGTATCTGACCTATGCAACGGAAGTGCATTATTGTCCGCTGCATTTGTCACAAATACCCTTCAGTACCAAATTGGCATCCTCTGCCACAAAGCCTTCTGGCAGATTGATATGTGGAATCTTATGTTCGGTCAGGCAAACGGTCTCATCGCAATTGTTACAATGGAAATGCAGGTGCAAATCTTGTTCAAGGTTACAATCGCAACCAGGCTCACAAAGTGCATATTTTTGTATGCCTGTACCATCATCTATTTGGTGCACAATTTTCTTTTCTTCAAAGGTGCGCAACGTTCTATATAAAGTCGTACGCTCTGCTTTCGCGAAAGCGGCTTCAATATCTGTCAATGATATGGCTACTTCCTTTTCTGCCAAATATTTATAAATCAATAACCGCATCGCCGTCGGGCGAACGCCATTTTCAGTGAGTCTTTGTTCTATTTTTTTCATTTTATAATTGTCTGTATTAATGTCCGTGTTCTTCCGCTTCGCCCTTTTTTAGTTCCGCCATTAGGTAGTAGGCGTTGTTATAGGCGTATTGTGTGTTCGGTTCTTGTTCGCTCAAAAAATCAATGGCAATCCAATCGCCATCGTGGGTGCCTTTGGTGATTTCAATGGGTTTGAATGACCAATCGTCACCTTCCTTTTCTGCCGAGAATACAAAGAATCTCTCGCCATCGGCTGCTATGGCAGCTTCGGGCATCGCCTTAGTTTGTGTATTTTCCGTTTGGATGCGCCCCTGAATGTACATCCCGGGAATCAGGTTGCCTTCCTTGTTCTCGATTTCAGCGTGTACGTGAATAGCCTTCGGATTTTGTTCAAAGGTCTTTCCTACGGAATAGATTTCGGCAGTCAGTTCCTTTCCGGGAATGGACTGTACATTGAAAACCACTTTTTGCCCTTCTTTCACCTTATGGACATCCTTTTCGAAAACCATCAAATCTGCGTGTACGTGATGGGTGTCCACAATTTCCATAAGGTCGGTCTGTGGTTCTACGTACTGCCCAGTCTTAATTTCTACTTTTTGGACGAATCCTTCAATGGGGCTTCTAAGAGATACACGCTGATAAATTGTACCGTTTCTTACGCCTGGTGCGCTGATACTCAACTGTTGCAGTTGCGCCTCAAGACCTTTTACCATACTTCGGGATGCCTGGTATTCGGCTTCTGCCTTTTGAAAATTGGCACCGCTGCCGACACCTGCATCGTACAGGGTTTTTTGCCGCTCATATTCCTTTTTAAGAAATTGACTATTACTGAAAGCATTGAGGTAATCCGTTTGTTTCTCGATGATATTGGGGTGGGACAGATAGGCGACCGTTTGCCCCTTATTAACCTTATCACCCTCGATAACTTCGATGGATACCACGTTGGCACCTACTACCGTTGTGATGGTGGCCTCGTTCTGAGGTGGGACTTCCAACTGCCCGTTGGCTTGCACATAACCGCTCATATTCCGCATTTGCAGGGTGTCGATTTCCATTTGTAGTGCATCGAACTGTTTAGCTGTGAGCATTACTTCCTCGGCTTCACCCTCGGAATGTTCTTTTTCCATTTCCAGATTGGCATTTTTATTCCCTGCGGTTTCTTTGTTGGAATCGCCACAAGCGGTCAACGCCAAAAGCATCGCCAACAAACCAATAGCTGTGTATTTTGATAGATTCTTCATTTTATTATTTGAAATATTGTAGTGCAAAAACTGATTTTAGATAATTGTCGAGCGCGTCCAGCGCATCCATTTCCGTCTGTATGGCATCCCTAATAATTTGGGTGAATGCGGCATAATCCACGGCACCTTCCTTATAGGCTAATAACGCACCCTGTCGCTGTTCCTCGGCAAGCGGTAAGGCCTTGTCCTTATAGAATCGCCAGGATGCTTCCCATTTTTGATACGCTTGTACAGCTTGTCGATATTCCGATTGCAGTTGGCGTTTGGTAAAGTCCGCATTGGCTTTTGCAATTTCACTTTGGATTTTGGCTGCCTTGGCCTGACTGCGTTCTGTACCAGAAAACAATGGAAGGGATATTCCTGCCTGATAAGTGTAGAATCCGTTACTGCCATTCACCCGTTGCAATCCGCCCTGAAGGTTGAGATTGGGCAACAAATCGGAACGTTCAGCTTGGTAGCTGGATTGGGCTTCCTCAATCCGCTTTCGCGAAAGTTCCAGTTCTGGATGGGTTTCTATGGTTGATGGAATTCCCAGTACTGCCATTTCATTTTCATCAAGGGTGTCGGGAACAGTATAGAACGTGTCGGAAACCAACCAAAGATTAAGCTTCTGTAGGGCAATGGCATAGTCACTTTCGGCCTGTTGAAGTTTATTGTTGATTTGTAATGCCTGATTGGTTGCCGATGAATATTCCAAACGTGAAATGGCCTCTACCTCGTAATTCAGTTCAATCGCCTTTTCAAATTGCGAGTAGATGGAATCCAGTTCACGATACAGTTCAAATTTCTGCCGTTGCTGATAGGCCTGTGACCAAGCTTTTTTGACTTCCTGTTCCACTTGCAATGCGGTAAAGTCAAGTGCGGTTTCCGCCAAGGCGATACGCTGTTTTTGCAACCGCTTCTTCGCACCGATACCGAACAGGTTGATATTCTGTTGAACCACGCCAACAAGGGTATAAATGCCCTGACCATCAGAAACTTCCTCACCACCGGTAAACACTTGGGTATTCCCTAAATCATAGGCCGTACCTTTTAGGGCGTTCTGCTTTTGAATTTCCAGTTGTTTTGTTTTCAATAGCGGATAGTTTTCTTTGGATATTTCTACCGCTTGTTCCAATGAAACAACAGGTAATGTATCGTTCTGCCGAACTTGTTGCGCTTCCGCTTTCGCGAAAGCAAAAAAGAAACAGACCACCGCAGAAGCGGTTACGATTTTCGGATTGACCTTTATCTTGCGTTCCGAACGTCTTTCTACCCATTGATAGAAAATGGGAAGAATGAATAGAGTCAACAAGGTGGATGTAATCAATCCACCGATAACGACCGTTGCCAACGGTCGCTGAACTTCTGCCCCTGCCGATGCGGAAATTGCCATTGGCAGAAACCCAAGGATATCGGTAAAGGCCGTGAGCATAATGGGGCGTACCCTTCTTTTTGTTCCTTCAACGATTCGCTCTTTTAGGTTTATAACGCCTTCCTCTTTCAGTTCGTTGAATCCGCTAATCATTACCAATCCGTTCAGTACGGCAACCCCAAAAAGCACGATAAAGCCAACCCCTGCGGAAATACTAAAGGGCATATCCCTAAGCCAGAGAGCGAACACGCCACCAATAGTCGCCATCGGTATGGCCAGATAAATCATCAACGTCTGCGGAAAGGATTTTAATGCAAAATATATCAGGATGAATATGAGTAATAGCGCAATAGGAACCACGGTCTGCAATCGGTCGCTGGCCCTTTCCAGATTTTCAAAGGCACCACCATAGCGGATAAAATAACCTGGGGGTAAATCGAGGTTTGCATCCAGCTTGTCCCTTATCTCATTGACCAGCGATTCCACATCGCGACCACGTACATTAACGCCTACATAGGTTCTGCGATTGGTATTGTCCCTGCTTATCTGCATCGGTCCCGGTGTGTATTCGATGGCCGCCAGTTCGTGAAGTGGAATTTGTGAACCGTTCGGTAGATTGATATAGAGATTACGGATATCGTTGATATCGCTTCGGTTCTGCTCATCGAGCCTTACCACCAAATCAAAACGCTTTTCACCTTCAAAAATGACCCCTGCGTACCCACCTGCAAAAGCGGATTGCACCATCATATTGAGTTGGTCGATGCTTACGCCGTATTGGGCCAGTTTGTTTCGATTGTACTTTATCGTCATCTGCGGTAAGCCCGATGTGGCTTCTGCCCGCATATCGCCTATACCTTCAGTACCTGCGATGATTTTGGTAATCTCGTCCGCTTTGGACGCAAGTACATCGATATCCTCACCGTATATCTTAATGGCAATATCCTCACGGATGCCTTCCAATAGTTCATTGAACCGCATTTCGATGGGTTGCGTAAATTCATAATTGACACCAGGGATAATGCTCACCGCATCCTTCATCTTGTCAATAAGTTCATCCTTGGATTCGGCAGAAACCCATTCGTCCTGCGGTTTCAGGATTACGAATACATCGGCAAAGTCCATAGGCATTGGGTCGGTAGGCACTTCCGCAACACCGATACGGCTAACTATTTTTTCCACTTCGGGAAATTCGGCCTTTACGATGCGTTCTATTTTTGTGGTGGTCTCGATGGTCTCGCTCAATGAGCTTCCGGGTTTCAAAATAGCGTGGAAAGCAATATCGCCCTCGTCCAATTGCGGTATGAACTCACCGCCCATTTTAGTGAACGTGAAGATAGCCACGGCAAAGATGGCCACCGCAATACTAACGACCCATTTTCCTTTTTCCAAGGCATTTAACAATAGGGGCTCATACTTGCGTTGTACCCAATGTACAAAACGGTCGCCCCACGATTTCTTTTCCTTTTTTGGCGGTTTCAGGAATAATGCGGACATCATCGGCACATAGGTCAGACATAAAACCATTGCACCAATCATCGCAAAGATGAACGTAAGTGCCATAGGCTGGAACATCTTGCCCTCGACACCTTCCAATGCCAAGATGGGTAGGAAAACGATAAGGATTATCAGCTGTCCGAAGAAGGCTGCGTTCATCATTTTTTTGGATGCATCGGCTGCAATTTCGTCACGGTCTTTCTTATCCAAAGATTTCTTTTTAAGCACATAACTGGCCATAAGAAATACACTCGCTTCCACGATAATGACCGCCCCATCTACGATAATACCAAAGTCGATTGCACCCAAGCTCATCAGGTTCGCCCATACGTCAAAAACATTCATTAGGATAAAGGCAAACAATAGGGATAGGGGAATGGTCGATGCCACAATCAGTCCGCCACGCCAGTTCCCCAAAAGAAAGACGAGTACAAAAATCACGATGAGCGCGCCTTCCAGAAGATTGTTGCGTACCGTGCCCGTTGTCTCACTTATGAGTTTACTTCTATCCAACAAGGGTTCGATGACCACGCCTTCGGGAAGTGATTTCTGGATTTCCGCCATCCTATCCTTAACGCGGACAATGACCTCGTTTGAGTTTGCGCCTTTGAGCATCATCACCAGTCCACCGACGACCTCGCCTTCGCCATCCTGCGTTAATGCCCCATAGCGAACGGCGGAACTGAAGCGTACATCGGCCACATCGTTTACGGTGATGGGCACACCATTTTCATTTTTAATAACGATTTTCTTGATGTCATTGAGGTTGCGTACCAAACCTTCACCCCGAATGAAGTTGGCCTGGTGGTTCTTTTCGATGTAGGCACCACCCGTATTCCTATTGTTTGCTTCCAAAGCTTTAAATACATCGGTAATGGTAAGCCCGATAGCCTTCAATTCGTTGGGGTCAACGGCCACTTCATATTGTTTAATCTTTCCACCTATCGCATTGATTTCAACGACGCCAGGCACCATCGCCATTTGTCGTTGTACAATCCAATCCTGCATCGTGCGCAAGTCGGCAAGGGAATACTCGTCCTGAAACTCAGGCTTGACCTTTAAGGTGTATTGGTACACTTCGCCCAAACCAGTTGTAATAGGTCCCATCGATGGCTGGCCCAATTCCTCTGGAATTTGCTCGCGTACCTCAGTCAGTTTTTCGGAAACGAGCTGGCGTGGCAAAAAGGTTCCCATATCATCGTCAAAAACTACCGTTACCACCGATAGCCCGAATCGGGAAATCGAACGGATTTCCTTGACATCGGGAAGGTTGCTCATCGCCACTTCCACGGGATAGGTTACGAACTGTTCGATATCCTCTGTACCCAGATTGGGCGATTGCGTGATGACCTGTACCTGGTTGTTGGTTATATCCGGCACAGCATCTATGGGAACTTGGGTCATACTGTAGATACCGGCACCGATGAGTGCCAGTGTAAGCAGACCGATAATAAATTTGTTATTGATTGAAAAATCAATGATTCTGTTAATCATAGATTTAGGTGTTAATTCAGTTAAAAATGAAATTGTGCTTTCCCTTCGACTGCGCTTTGGACAGGCGCGCAAGGCAAATACACCATTTGAAGTTTCCTAAAGCTGAAAACTTCAAAACTGGATATAGTAATCCTGTAAAACTGAATTAAACCTGCGGGGGCTGAAAGAGAGAGAAAGTAATATCCTTACCGATACTGTCGAAGTGGGCAAAGTTATCCTGTGGAATGGTCGCTTGAAGCGGTTCGAAGTTAGCAATACCAAAGTGTATCGTGTGAACGTGACAGCAGTGGCACTGGCAGAACGGTGAGCAAAGTTCGCAATCGTCACCGTGGTCACCATCAAAATCAACTACTGAAACGGTTTGGGAATCGTCGGCGACATCACCAACATCGCTACAAGGCACCACATTGAGCGCCAAGAAGTAAATCGATAATATGATTGCCAAAACTTTCACGATGCAAAGATAACAGAATTTCGGTGCAACAGGGTTGCAAAGTCCTATTTCAACGAATCAATCACACTACCGCACGTTAACATTGCATCACCATAATAAGGATTACGGATTTCTTCTTCGGTGCTCAACCAAACCGCACCTTTATTGTTGTTTGCCATTGGGCATTTTTGAACGTATAGGGGGTTGTCAATGCTTTCGAGATTCATTGCTATTGCAACCAAATTTTCATTGAGAATGACGAAATGACTACGTTGGTTTTCTAAATTAGAATTACTTGCAATGGCATCCAGCATTTCAATACTTTTGGATAGATGGGTTTTGAGCATTTTGTCCAAATCTTTTTGTGATATCACCTTCATTTTTTCGGAAGATACTTTCGCAAAATCGGAAACTTTTTCTGCATTACTCGCTACCAAAGCATCTTTGAGTTCAAGGTATGACGGCAAAGCCTTCACAAACTGTTCTTGAAAAGAAGTTGAAAGTGACATTTCCATCGCCATCATTTCTTTCTCTTCTTCAGTACTTTGATTCATCATCGATTTCTTCCCCTGCAATTGCGCAGCTGCATCTACGGTAAAAGTGCCATTGGTCACAATCTCATCGCCATTTTTTAAACCGGATGTAACCGTAAACATATCGCCATTGCGATTGCCAAGAGTAACTTCCCGCATTTCAAAAACAGGTTCGTTGGCGTTGGTTTTGATGTACACCAAAGACCGTTCACCCGTCCACATCACAGCACTTGCAGGTATGGTCAGGTTTGATTCCGTATTTACCGTTGTTCCTTCTACTTTGCCAGTTACGAACATTCCGGGTTTTAGCATTCCATCGCTATTTTTGAGATTGGCCCGAACGGTTACGGTGCGGGTTTGGGTATTCAGAACAGGGTCTATAAATGAGACCGTTGCATCAAATTCCTTATTTGGATAAGCATTTGTCGTTACTGAAATTTTCTGCCCTTTTTTAAACTCTGAAATCTGGTTTTCGTAGGCATCAAATTCCGCCCATACAGAGTTTAGGTTACTCACCTTTACAATGGGCTGTCCCTGTTTTACATAGTCGCCTTCGGCAGCCATTTTTTCTGAAACCGTTCCGGATACGGTCGCATAAATCGGAAAGTTCTCTTTGACCTTGCCGGATTCCTCTATGCTATTGATTTGGGCTTCCGAGAGTTTCCAAAGTTTCAGTTTGTTGCGTACCGCCTTGTATAGTGAGGGTTGCGATTCTTTTAGCGAAGCCGCAGTAATCAATTCTTGCTGAGCAGCTATCAGATTAGGTGCATAAATGGTTGCCAACAATTGCCCTTTTTGTACTTCCTGACCTTCAAAATTGACGTTGAGCCGTTCAATTCTACCATCGAAATAACTGGCCTGCACCGCATTTTCTTCCTCGTTCATCTTGATTTTTCCCGAAAGGGAAATCATATTCTCATCATCTACAGAAGCATTTCCCACGATGGATGTTTGGATGTCCGCCAATGCCATCGCATTTTTGGTCATCTTTATTTCGTTCATTGCAAGTCCATCAGCACCTGATTCCGCAGGAATTAAATCCATTCCGCAAATGGGACAATCACCTGGTTCGGGTTGCATAATCTGGGGGTGCATCGAGCAGGTCCACATTTGACCTTCCGCTTCTGTGGAATGGTCGTGCTTATCTGTCATAGATTCTTCCGATGAGCCACCGAAAATGAGCCAACCACCAAGCAGTCCGACAACGACTGCAATAGCGATATATATGAAATTCTTGTTCATAGCTATTTATTTTTCGTTCTGTAATCGTTCAATCATTTCTTTCATTTCGGCAATTTCCCTGCGCTGTGCCTTGATGATTTCTTCTGCCAGTTTCTTCACCTCTGGGTCTTTGATGTCCGCTCGTTCACTGGTCAATATAGCGATGGAATGATGCGGTATCATTGCTTTCATCCATAGTACGTCACCTACTGTGGATTTTTGGTCGCGAACCAAAAACAATGCCCCAAAAAACAAGACCAAACTACCTAAAAGAATGGCAATATTCTTTTTCTTGTCGGTGTACATCTTCCGCATAAAAAACCACATAATGACTGCCATTGCTGCTATGCCCAGACAGACCATATAGAAGCGCGTTAGGCTGAACCATACGTGGTCGAGTTCATAGGTGTTGAGATACATTGTGATGTACATTGCTACAAATGAGCAAGCCAGCATCATAAAAAATGTTCTGTATTTTCCTTTGTTTGCGTGTTTTGAATGTTCCATAGTTTTTGAATTTTTGGTGTTATTTGTTTCTCTTTTTTATTTTTCTGATTGTTGGTGAACTGATATACCATAACAAAAACCCGCTCAATACGGTAATCAATCCAAGTAGGGAAAAGGCACGTAGTACGGTTGTATTGAAATCGTCGCGACCTTCATAATCCATCGTATGGGTCATCCATAGAAAGTCGAACCAACGCCAATCCCGATGACGTAGCGTTTGGAATGCGCCATCTTTTTCGGAAACGTAGGCCTTGATGTTTTTAGGTGTTTCATAGCTGATGACATAGGCCGGAAGCGGTCTGCCACGATACTCGCTATGGCTGCCTACTTGCTCGATGCGCTCGATTCCTTTTACTTGAAGTTCCGGCAACATATTCCGTTCAGCGATTTTCAGAGCTTCACTTTCTGAGATTACTTTCTTTACTTTGCCTGTCTTGGCATCAAAGAGCTGTTTGTCATTAATCCAGTAAAAAGGTTTACCACCGATTTCCCGAAGTTCTACCGAGACTATTGCTTCTTCAAGATTCACTTCGGATGGACTTATCAAACTTGTAAAAGCAGATGCCTTTACTGGGTCTTGCCGAAATTGGTCACCGTGTATTTCGTCAATGTCTGTCCAACTAAAATACATCCCACTTATCGTCCACATCAAGAACTGGATGCCCAAGAAGATGCCCAAATAGCGGTGTACCTTTCTAATTTTTATCGCTGTTTTTCTTTTTACCATATAACTTAATCAATGTTTGAACCTTTAAGCCTAAGCGAATTGGCTATGACCGAAACCGAACTGAAACTCATCGCCAAAGCAGCTATCATTGGTGATAGTAAAATCCCAAAAAATGGATAGAGCAATCCCGCAGCAATGGGTATTCCCAAGGTGTTGTATATCATCGCAAAAAACAGATTCTGCTTAATGTTTCGCATTACCACATCGCTTAAATTTCTTGCCTTGACAATACCGTGTAGGTCGCCTTTGACCAAAGTAATGGCAGCACTTTCTATGGCCACATCAGTACCCGTTCCCATTGCGATGCCTACATCGCTTTTTGCCAAAGCAGGTGCATCATTGATACCGTCACCTGCCATCGCCACGACTTTTCCATTTTCTTGTAGTTTTTCAACTTCCTGCAATTTGTTTTCGGGAAGCATTCCCGCTTGAAAATCTGCAAGATTGAGTTCGTTGGCCACTGCCTGAGCTGTATCGTGGTTGTCGCCCGTGAGCATAATCACATCGATTCCCTTGTCCTGTAATTCCTTGATGGCCTTGGCACTCGTTTTCTTAATTTTATCACCAATTACTACATAACCGACAAGGTTTCCATCAATCGCGAGATAGGAAACGGTTTTGCCCTGCTTTTGGAAGAATTGGGCTTTTTCTTCCATTTCTTTGGAAAGCGTCGCCTTTGCATATTCCATCATTTTGGCATTTCCTAAAGCCACCTTTTTACCGTTTACATTACCTTCAACACCTTTACCGGTTACGGCATTGAACCCGTCGGCTTTTAAGAAATCAGCTTTTTGTTCTTTGCCGTATTTGATGGTGGCTTCCGCAAGGGGATGCTCACTTTGATTATTCAGGGAAACAATGTATTGCAGTACTTCGCTATCGCTGAAACCGTTATCAAAAGACCCCATTTTTTCCACCGTGGGTTTTCCTTCGGTAATCGTTCCCGTTTTATCCACGATAAGGGTATCTACCTTATCCATTTTTTCAAGTGCCTCTGCATTCTTGATGAGCACCCCATTTTGTGCACCCTTACCCACACCGACCATCACGGACATCGGTGTTGCCAATCCCAATGCACAGGGACAGGCGATAATCAAAACGGCAATGGCATTGACCAAGGCATACACATAAGCTGGTTCTGGTCCCCAAATTGCCCAAATCCCAAAAGTGATTACGGCGATGATGACCACGATGGGCACAAAGTAACCTGAAACGGTATCGGCCAGTTTTTGGATAGGCGCACGGCTACGACTGGCATCATTGACCATTTGGATGATTTGTGAAAGCAAAGTGTCGGAACCTACCTTTTCCGCTTTCATAAGGAAAGACTGGTTGCCGTTGATAGTTCCGCTACTGACTTTATCATCGGTTGACTTGTTGACTGGAATGGGTTCGCCCGTTATCATCGATTCATCGATGGATGTTTCGCCTTCGGTGATAACACCATCAACGGGAATTTTATCGCCCGGTTTTACCCGAAGAATATCGCCCAATTCAATTTGGTCGATGGCCACTTCCTGTTCCTCACCATCCACGACTTTAACTGCCTTATTTGGCGCCAGTTTTAAAAGTTCCTTGACCGCGGAATTTGTCTTGCTATGGGCTCGGGCTTCCAATAGTTGGCCAAGTAAAACTAACGTGAGAATGACCGTGGCCGCTTCAAAATACACGTGTACGGTGCCCGCTTCGGTCTTGAACTGGTCTGGGAAAAAGTCCGGCATCAGCATCCCGAATACACTAAACAACCAAGCTACACCAGCACCGATGCCAATGAGCGTGAACATATTGAGGTTCCACGTTTTTATGCTTCGATAAGCACGCTCGAAGAACATCCAAGTGGCATAGAACACCACGGGTAGGGAAAGTGCAAACTGAATCCAGTTCCAGTATTTCAGTTCCAAAATATCGTATAGCGGATTGTTGCTGACCATTTCGGACATCGCAATGATGAAAATAGGCAGTGTAAAGGCCGTGGCTATCCAGAACTTTTTGAGCAGTTTTTTATAGGTTTTTTCCTCTGCGGACAAATCTGGCTTCATCGGTACCAAGTCCATACCACAAATGGGGCAGCTTCCCGGTTCATCCTTTACAATTTCAGGATGCATTGGGCACGTCCATTGTTCGCTGCGGGAACTGGCGGAAAAGCTTTGCTCTTCCACCAAATCCATTCCACAGACAGGGCAATCGCCTGGCTTGTCATAAGTATTATCGCCTTCACAGTGCATCGGGCAGTAGAACGTTCCGGTTCCCTTGCCTTTTGGTTTTTGCTTTTTCGCTTTCGTACTTCGACTATGCTCAGTATTAACTTTAGCCGAATCATCCTTGTGATGATGTTTGCCAGATTTGTGAATGCTATACGAACCACCATCTTGCTTTAGAGCTTCCTGAAATGATTCGATAGGAATATGCGATTCCATTTCAATGACCGCTTCAGATTTTTCCAAATCGACCAATACATCAATTACACCGTCCACTTTAGAGAGCGTTTTCTCGACGTGGGTTCTGCAACCGTTACAGGTCATTCCGTGTATGTGATAGGTGTGTTTCATTACTTTACTAATTTGTGTCTGTTACGGAAAGGGTTACTACGAACCATCATACTACCCTTCCCGCAGCAGGACTTTATTCCAAGCTATCTTTTAGTTTATTCATATAGTCAATTACTGCTGTTTTGTTCGCCTCAGAAAAAATTGCATCCCGATGAATTAGCGTGTAACTATCCAAAGGCATTTCCCCATCCTCAATCTGGTTTATGATAGACCGTAATTTGCTATTTTTCCTTCGGTCGGAAAGGTTGCCCCATTCGTTGAAATTCAGCTCTGCCTTTCCTTCTTTGATATGATGTTCCAAGTACCAAGAAGAGGGTTGTACCTTGCTGTACCAAGGATAATCGGTATTATTGCTATGGCAATCATAGCAGGAAACCTGCAACGATTGTTCTACCGTTGCAGGTACATTGTTCACGAGCATAAAATCGGTTTGTGGTACGGTTTCACTCTGGTTATAGTCCACAGGAAAAAACTGGATGACCACAAAGGCAACCAATGCTATCCACGCTATGATTTTTACTATTTTCACTTAGTTGATTTCACGTTGCACCTTACCACATTTTAGCATTTGGGCACCGAAATAGGGGTTTCTGATTTCTTCATTCATACTTAGCCAAGCACCGCCTTTATTGTTATCGTACATTGGGCAGTACTGCTCATAAATGGTCATTGAAGTTCCCGTTATCGCCACCATATCGGTCATATCCTTGCTAAGCGTTTTAAAATGCTCGCGTTGGTGGGCTATATCGCTCTCGCCAATATGCTCGGCGTGTTCGGTGGCATCCTCAATGATATCGTTTAGTTCGTTCTGCTCGCTGTCCGAGTAGCTCGATGCATCAAAGGATTTGAGCGATTGTGCCAAGGTGTTGCCCAGTTCCTTTGCTTTGGAATTGTCATCGTTGACCAAAGCGTCCTTCAAGTTGAAATAGTCCTTCAATATCGCTTCTGCCTTGGCATCTTGGCTGTTATCCATAGCCATATCTTCCTTATCATCCATCTTTTCTTGATGTATTTCATTGCTCATTGGCTTGGCGGGTTCGTTCTTATTTCCGTCCTTGCAGGAAACTGTTACCATCACTACGGTAGCAAGTGCCATTGTACCTATCGTTCTCTTTACTGTTTTCATTTTGTGTTTGTTTTAAATTGTTACTTTGTTAAAATCGGGCTAAAAGACCGCCACCCCAGCCATATCGGTTATTGTAATTTGCTTGTATTGAAAAATTTCGGGATAGGATATAAGAGGTTCCCACCAACCATTGCGTTTCGCCCTGATAGGATGTATCGCCTATATCGTTCACCCAACCAAAGTCTGCCCGGTATTCGTATTCCCCTTCAAGGAAAAAGCGTGGAAAAAGCAACAGTTCCCTATCGAGACGTATCCTTGGGCGCAGTTGATGGTCTACACTCACATCTACATTAAATCGGTAAGGCGTAAAGTATTTTACACCAATTAGACCTACTGTATTAAAGGTGTCATACGAGTCGGGTGTAGAAGTTTCGGTATTTACTCCTACATAGAGGCGCACCCAATCATTGAGATACCTATTATAGTTTACTTCGGCTTCAAGGTTTTTGTTATAATCGAACTCTGCTCTTAAACCAAATTCATTCCGAATATTGCTTGACATCAGAAATAGTTCATTAAAGTTTGAGCCTGCACGCAACAATCCCCAAGAATAGTAATGGTCTGTTTCGTCAATCAGTTTTTGAACGGGAAAGTTTTTCATCCTTTCATCCCTTGGGGTATCATAGCTGAATACGCGAGCCATACCGCCCATCATATGGTACAGGATGTGGCAGTGAAAGAACCAATCGCCATACTCCTCGTTATAGAACTCGATAACCACTTTCTGCATCGGTGGCACATTGACGGTGTGTTTCAACGGCGAGCGCTCACCATTTTCATTGATTACCCTAAAATAATGCCCGTGAAGGTGCATCGGGTGGTGCATCATCGTTAGGTTGTTAAGGGTAATGCGGGTTACTTCACCACCCCTGATTTTAATCTTATCCGTTTCTGAAAGTGGCACACCGTTAATACTCCACACATAGCGTTGCATATTTCCGGTCAGGTTTAATAGAATGTCGTTTACGGGCAAATCAGCCTTGTAGGTGGTATTTTCCTTCGCTTTTAAGAAATCATAGTTGAAATAGGTTTTACGGGTATCGTAATCAAAAGAGGAAGTGTCTTTTTGCATCATAGGCATATCGTGCCCCATATGGCCTCCCATCATATGCGAAGGTTCGGTAGATTTCATTGGCATTGAATCTTTTTTCATTCCTGCCATACCGTCCATCTTTTTATCCATCTTCATTTGCTTATGGTCGTCCATCTTCATATTGTCGCCCATTTCGCCTTTATTCATTGACATTTTGTCTTGCATTCCCATATTCATCTGGCCATCTTTCATATCCATTTTCATCCCGTAATTTTCCTTCAAAAACTCGGGTGTTTTTTTCTTTTTGTTACCCACCATTGCAGGGGCGCCCATCTTCATATCCATTTTGGCCATTTGTTTCATCATTGCAACCTTGTCCGGTCTCTCAATTCTTTTTGCTGGATACAGGCTTCCCTGTCCCAAGCGCAACGAGGTGCTACCAGAACCGTCTTGAGCGGTGGCGGTAACTTCCAAAGTACCTTCAGGGATGGTTACGATAACATCATAGGTTTCGGCAATACCAAAAAGGAAACGGCTTTTAGGTACAGGTTCCACATCAATACCATCGCCCGCAACGACCATAGGGTTGCCACCGCCAAAATCCATCCAGTAATAGGTAGAGGCGGATGCATTGATAAAGCGAAGCCGTACTTTTTCGCCTGTTTTGAATTCGGGATACTCGGCCAATGATTTTCCATTGGTCAGAAATGCCGGATAATAGATGTCGGCTATATCTGCTCCTTCCATACGGTCTCTCCAAAATTTCAGTTGTGCACCAAATGCGCCTTCCTTGATAACCCTGCCCAAAGGAACCGCCGTACCTTTTTTGACCTGATACCACTCGTTACCTCTTTTAAGGTTTCTCAAAACATTCATAGGATTTTCGTTGGTCCAATCAGAGAGTACCACAACCAAATCCTTGTCATATTCCAGAGTTTTTTCTTTTGGGTGAATAATAATAGACCCATAAACACCGCTTTGCTCCTGTAGCATCGTGTGGGAATGGTACCAGTAGGTGCCTGATTGGTTGATTGGGATTCTGTATTGAAAAGTTGTTCCTGGTTTAATAGGTGGCGTGGTCAAATAGGGAACGCCATCGTAAAAATTGGGTAATATCAACCCGTGCCAATGTACAGAGGTTTCCACATCCATTTTATTGGTAACATTGATAATGGCGAGGTCGCCCTCGGTGAATTCCAAGACTGGTCCAGGAATACTACCATTGATGGTCATTCCTTTTGCTGTTACACCAGCGAGCGTCATTTCATTTTCTTCAATGGTTAAGTTATACTCCTTGACAGGTCTACCTTCTTCATTTCTGTCCGCACCGTTTGTGCCTACTTGGGCAAATACAGTAGAAGAAAACAGCAATAGGGTGGTGATTTGTAATATTTTCATTTTTAATTTATTAAATAGTTTAAAAGTGCTGATTGCACGTAATACATCTTTATGGATTCGATTTGGTTCATCTGAAATTTCAGTTGCAATTCCTGAATGTCCAGCACATCGTTAAAATCGATGGTTCCCGTTTCATAATTCTTTATTAATATTTCCTCGGCATCGTTAGCCTGCATTAAACTCTTTTCTTGGGTATTGAACTGAATACGGGCTTGATTGCGCTGTGATTTTGCTTTCGCGAAAGCGGTTTCAAGTACATTCAAACGCTCTGTTTTTTGTGATTCGATTTCCAGTTGTCTCAGTTCGTTCTGTTTGGAAACCGATGAATAGCGGTTGTTGAAAATAGGTATGGACAGCGATACCATTGGCATCACGATATCCTTGCCGTTGTCGCTAAAGGTCATATCGGGACGTTCGGAAACGGGTACATAGTCCAATCCAAAACCGATGTTCGGGGCACTTTCCTTTTGGTTCAGCAATTCGGATTGTTCAATGGACTCGTAAAGTCTATCATATTTGAGCAGTTCGGGATTAAGCGCCAATCCTTCATCGCTGTATATCGGGTCTTCCGTTGGGATGGTCATTTCTGGGACGATTTCAACGGCAATGCTTTCCTTTCGGTTCAAAAGATTGTTGAAGCTGACCTGTTCCGCCAAATACTCCTCCTGCAAGACCTCTTTTTGTTGTTGCAGTTCGTTCTGGCGAATCTGCAACCGTAGAACATCAACTGCGGAAGCCTTGCCCACTTCCACAGAGGTCAATGCCAACCGTTCGTAAGTTTGTAGTAGTTGGATGTTTTCGTCCAGTACATCCTGTTTCGCATTGATGGCATATAGTTGATAGTAGGATTGGGCGACCGAAAGTGCCAGTTTTCGTTTGGCAATGGCAATTTCAACAAACTCGGTTTCCGCCATTGAGCTGGCATAGTTTTCCCGTGCCGTTATCGTACCGAACCACGGCAACATCTGCGAAATCGAAAATCGTGCCCGTTGCGCACCCGTTCGGGTTTCGGGTTCGCTTACAAAGTATCCTGCGCTTACCACAGTATTAGGTAGCGTATTGACTTCGTTCACTTTTTCTTCGGCGATATTGTACCGCAGCTCGTAAGCCTGAATATCTGGATTGTTCGCTTCTGCTTCCTGTATATAAGATTGAAGCTCTTGCGCTTCCGCGTAAAAAGAAACAAGCAATAATCCGATGATGATTTTTACATTTTTCATTTGCTCGCTCGTTTAAGTTGATTTTCTTCCCGCCAGCTATATAGTACGGGCAACAGGAAATATGAGGTTACATCAATGAGCATCCCACCCACAATGGGAATGGCCATTGGAATCATTATATCGCTTCCCTTTCCGGTGGATGTTAGCACTGGCAACAAGGCAAGAACGGTCGTTACGGTCGTCATCAAACAGGGACGGATACGCTTGCCTGCCGCTTCACGGGTAGCTTGACGAATGCCCGGTTTGTCATTCGGTTTTTCCTTATCGAAAGATTGGTCGAGATAGGTTGCCATCACCACACCGTCATCGGTAGCAATACCAAAGAGTGCGATGAATCCGACCCAGACCGCAACGCTCAGGTTGATAGTTTTGATATTGAACAACTCGCGAAGGTTCTCACCGAACAAATTGAAATTGAGAAACCAGTCTTGTCCATAGAGCCAAATCATCACAAAGCCACCTGCAAATGCTACGGCAATGGCGGTAAATACCATCAATGAGGTGGTGACCGATTTAAACTGAAAGTATAGAATGAGAAATATGATAATCAAGCATAGCGGAACCACGATGGACAGGGTTTTCTCTGCACGCAACTGGTTTTCATAGGTGCCCGTAAACTTGTAGCTGATGCCTTTGGGTACGGTCAGTTCGCCGCTGTCTATCTTTTCTTGAATCAAGGCCTGGGCATTTTCCACCACATCCACTTCGGCAAAGCCGTCCAGCTTGTCAAATAAAACATAGCCGACCAAGAAGGTGTCCTCACTTTTGATGACCTGCGGACCTTGCTCATACCGGATGTCCACGAGTTCGCCAAGGGGAACGGGGCTTCCTTTTTCCACGGGAACGTAGATATTCTTTAGGTCGGTCGGATTATCACGCAGCTCTCGTGGGTAGCGTACCCTAACGGCGTAGCGTTCCCTACCTTCGACTGTTTGGGTCAGGGGCATCCCACCTACGGCCACTTGCAGGATTTCCTGTACGTCCATAATCGAAACCCCGTAACGCGCCAACTGTTCCCGTTTGATATCCACCAACAGATAGGGTTTGCCCACGATACGGTCGGCAAATACGGCCTGTTCTTTTACACCTTCGGCCTGTTTCAATATTTCTTCGAGTTCCAAGCCGAAAGCTTCGATTTCCCGTAAGTCCTGCCCCTTGACCTTAATGCCCATTGGCGCGCGCATACCCGTTTGCAGCATCACCAATCGGGTTTCGATAGGCTGTAACTTAGGGGCGGAAGTAATACCGGGCAGTTTAGTGACCCTGACGATTTCGTTCCAGATATCATCCGGGCTCTGGATTTCAGGTCGCCAGTTTCGGTAGTACTCGCCATCATCATCGGGAATCAATTCGTTTCTTGTGATGGTAGTTTGCAATTGGGATGCTTCATAACTGGCATCGTTTTCTACTTCGTTGTTCGGATTAATATGGAACCTATCATTTTTCAATACAAAAAGTCCGTCGTCGTTTACCCGATAGCGTTGCCGTTCCCCTGAAGCGTTGCGCATATATTCCGACTTGTACTGAATCACGTTCTCGTACATCGAAAGCGGTGCCGGGTCAAGCGCGGATTCGGTGCGGCCTGCCTTTCCGACCACGGTCTCGATTTCAGGGATGGTGGCCACCGCCATATCCAATTGTTGCAAGACCCGTTTATTTTCGGCTACACCTGAGTGCGGTAGCGAGGTAGGCATCAACAGGAACGAACCCTCGTTGAGCGCTGGCATAAATTCCTTACCCGTGTTGCGCATTATGAAGAAACCGAGAACCAGCAATGTGGTGGGAATTATCAAGAACAGCAATCTGTTTTGCAATGCCCATCTTAAGATGCTATCGTAGTATTTTCTGAGTAGCGAAAAGATGCCCAGAACACCAAAACAGCTTACCGCTACAAAAATGAGGTTCATAATCAGGCTGCGGTCGAAGCCGAGCGGTCGCCAGTATTCAGCCAATAGGAATACAACTGCGATTGTGGCAATAGCCGTATTGATGAGATTTTTTTGCTTTACCGCTACGCTCTCCCTTTGGTCGTGAATCTCGCCAGCTCGATTTCGCGAAAGCGTAACACGCATCGATAAAATGGCTACCAAGCCAAAAGCGACAAGTACCAATCCTATCCAATACCCAAAAATCACTGCGGTGATTCCCAAAAGGATTAAAAGCCCATTGATGGCATATTTGAGCCGTTCCCGCATTTCGGTCTTTCTAAAGAAAGTGGCTGCGAATGGCGGTATAAGGAATAGGGCAATAACGAGTGCAGCGGCCAATGCCATTGTTTTGGTAAATGCCAATGGTCGAAAGAGTTTCCCTTCAGCACCAATCATCGTAAACACCGGAAGGAAACTAATTATTGTAGTCATTACAGCAGTAACAATAGCGCCGGAAACTTCGGATGTGGCGTTGTAAACGATTTCGTTTGTTGTATAGGGTTGACCGTTTTTGTTTACCCGCAAGTCTTCATCTTCCAGATGTCGAATCATATTTTCGGCAAGGATGACCCCGACATCTACCATCGTACCAATAGCAATGGCGATACCCGAAAGTGCCACAATGTTCGCATCCACATTAAAGAGCTTCATCGTGATAAAGACCATCAACACCGCCACGGGCAATAATCCAGAAATCAATATGGATGCTCTGAGATTGAAAACCATTATGATAATGACCAAAATGGTAATCAGGATTTCCAAGGTCAGGGCCTCGTTGAGCGTACCCAAGGTTTCTTGAATGAGTTCGGTACGGTCGTAAAAGGGGACAATAGTGACTTGGGAGGTTCTACCGTCGGCCAGTTCTTTTGAAGGAAGCCCCGAGCTTACCTCGTCGATTTGGTCTTTGACATTATTGATGACTTCCAGCGGATTGGCACCGTAACGGGCAACTACCACACCGCCCACGACTTCGGCACCTTCCTTGTCCAAAATGCCGCGACGTGTAGCTGGTCCCAAGTGTACCTTGCCTACATCCTTTATCCTGATGGAAGTGAAATTCTCGGAATCGACTACCGCATTTTCTATATCGGCTATGGATTTTACGTACCCCAGACCGCGCACCAGGTATTCGGCCTTGTTCATTTCCAAGGTTTGCGCACCGATGTCCTGATTACTTTCCCTAACGGCCTTTACAATATCCGCCAGACCGATGTTGTACTGCCGCATCTTTTCGGGGTCAACATCCACTTGGTATTCCTGAACGTATCCGCCAATGGATGCCACTTCACTTACACCGCTTGCAGAAGAGAGCGCATATTTTACGTAGTAATCCTGTATGCTTCGTAGTTCCTGTAAATCCCATCCACCTGTAACGTTTCCCTCTTTGTCACGACCTTCCAGAGTGTACCAAAAAATCTGTCCCAATCCCGTGGCATCCGGGCCCAAGGCGGGATTGACACCATCGGGCAACAGACCGCTGGGTAGCGAATTGAGCTTTTCGAGGATGCGGCTACGCGACCAGTAGAATTCGATGTCCTCTTCAAAAATGATGTAGATACTGGAAAACCCGAACATCGAAGAACTACGAATGGTCTTGACGCCAGGTATTCCGAGAAGGGAAGTGGTGAGCGGGTAGGTAATCTGGTCCTCGATATCCTGAGGAGAGCGCCCTTGCCACTTGGTGAAAACAATCTGTTGGTTTTCGCCAATATCGGGTATGGCATCTACAGCCACAGGGTCATTGGGCAATATTCCGGTGTCCCAATTAAAGGGTCCGTTCACGATACCCCAACCCACGAAAAGGGCTAGCATCAGTACCGCAACGAGCTTATTTTCTATAAGGAATTTTATGCCTTTGTTCAGCATATAAAATGATAATTAGACAGTTATACAATTGTGGCTTGTTGCAATTCTAAAAGTTGAATACAACAAAACGTGCCCAGAACGGGATAACCGTTGGGCTTAGTGCCGTTCCGATGGGTATCGGAATCGGGCTACTGTCTAAAAATCAAATTAAATAAGTCTCGTAGAGTATCTGAACGTCCCGTTCAATAAAGGGGGGCGAGTAATCCTTGAAGGGAACGATATTTTCATCAAGTCCCTCGAAAAGATTGATATAGGTGTAGAAAAATGTGGCAACGAAGGTTTGTTGCTCAAAAGTAAGTTTGTTGAATGATGTTTTAAGGTCGTCGCTACCTTCCTTCACGATTTTTTGGTCTGAGCAACACGATTTATTGCTCATTGAAGGATTTTCACAACCCGTGGTTGGTTGTGCCTTTTCCATTCCGCAGGTTTCTGCCTTTGTGAAGAAACTAAAATCGACCAAAGAGTCCCCGCAGTAGTGTATATCAACCGTGAATGACATCGTAGTGAACATCACTACAAATGCCATTAAAACAGATAATATTTTATGGAAAACCTTTTTCATCGATGCAAAATTACAAAATTTTAACAGTTTTTAATGGGTTTAACGAAATTTTAATTTGACTCATTCACAACATTTTACATCATTTGAACGGGTGGACAAGCCTTAGTGCCATATGAACAATACACACAACAATCGCCTTCCTTTGGTCGAATTACTTCCTTACAGTTTTTACACTCATAAAAAAACTGACAAGCATCGGTAGGCATTTGTTCTTCTTCTTGATGCCCACACTTGGGACAAGTAATGGTGGATTTTATTATAGTATTTTTCATATTATTCAGAAACTTTATAACCTGTACTGTTGATAGCCTTTATAATTTGTTCCTCAGTTACTTTGGTGCGGTCGTATTTGACGCTTGTATTGCCCTCTTCATAGCTGGCCTCCACGGAAATTATACCGTCCAACTTGTTGACCTCTCTCTCAATGTGGTTTTCGCAACCCGTACAGGTCATTCTTTCGACGGTAAAGGTTTTTTCAACAATATTATCATATTGCACATATACAATTTCCTTGGTTGGTTGGGCATAAAAAATTCCGGAATAATAGGGAAATGCCAACATCAGTCCAGCAAAGAGGGTCACAATAAGCAGAAATGTTTTTGATTGTAGAAAGGAAGGTTTCCCTGCCTTGCCGACAGGCAGGTCATCATCTTCACAGGCACAATCAATTTCGTGCTGTGATTTTGGCTTTAGCTTCTGGTACCAAGCAAATGCAATTACCAATAAGGTCAGGCCTATGAGATAGGGTCTAAAAGGCTCTACCCAAGAAAAGGTAAATGCAATCCCGCTTGTTCCTGCCAATAGTGCAAGCACTGGTGTGATGCAACAGACTGAGGCAGCGACCGCTGTGAAAATTCCGGTGTACGCTGCTGTATTTGATGATTTGGATGTGTTCATTCTATGCTACTTTTTTGTTTTCTTTAAGCTTGCCGAATATCCCTTCCAACACATTGCTTGAATCCTTGACCAAGGAGTAGTACAACGTTTGGCCATCACGTCTCGAAGTTATCAATCCTGCATCCTTCATTTTACGGATATGCTGCGAAATTGCGGGTACGCTCATTTCCAGTATATCCGAGAAATCACAAGGACAAAGTTCACCTTCCTCGTTCAAGAGGAAAAGTATCTTCAGTCTGGTCTCATTACCTGTCAGGGCGAGTACCTTGCCAATACTGTTGATTGATTCTGAACTTGTTTTCAACGTCTCACGACAGCGCATCAATTGCTTCTGGTCTGCCTCGGCACGGGTGCAACTTAATTCAAGAGACATAATTACAATTTTGAGTAAAGCTACAATTATATAATTATTTAAGCAAATGCTTAAATATATTTATTTTGTTTTTCTAATAGGTTAGAGTTTTTAAGAAAATATGTTATTATAAAAAATTTACCACACTGTCCAAAGCATCGTCAGCATCTTTATGAATAAAATTAGCTTGATAGTTAATGGTGGTTTTCAAATCCGTATGGCGATATAATTTTTGAAGCATTAGTGGATGAATGTTGTCGCCTGCAATATTGCCAAAAGAATGTCGAGCAATGTGCATCGTAACTTTTTTCTGGATGCCTGCTCTTTTTGCAATCTTTTTGAGGTGGTCATTGAATTTTTTGTTTGCTACTTTTTTCTTTCGATATATGTCTTTCGCATCAGATAAGTCGGCTTTTTTCATTTCTGGGAAAACAAAGTCATCATCATTTACTCTGTCCTCAATGTACTGTAGCAAGATTTTTTCAACCTTAGCTGGAATTTTAAGGGACAGTAACTTTGAATTTTTTCCCATTCTATAATGCAATCGCCCATCATAAATCTGGGACCATCTTATAAACAACACATCCGAAACACGCATTCCAGCAAAATAGAAACTGAACAACCAAACGTTCAATGAATGTCTTTCCATATTAGTTAGTTCAGCAACACTTTCAAGGGCTTTTATTTCTTTACCTGTAAGCCCTGTTTTTGTGGTTTCGGGAAATTTGATTTTAAACTTACCCTTGCCAAAGGGGTATATTTCCTTGCTAACAACTTTATCCCGAATGGCTCTATTAAACAGTAGCCTTATCAAGACCATTACATTCATTGCAGTAGTTTCAGTTAATGAACAAGAACCTTTTAAATAAATCTTGAATTTTTTGAGAAAGCGCTCATCGATTTCTTGGAAAGTCAAATGTCGGCCAGAGCAGTATTTTTCTATATAACTCACCCAAGCTGAATCTGTAGAATGGCGATTGATTTTCTTTTCAGCTTCTAAGGCTTCAAGATGCTCGTCAGCAAAATCAAAAAAAGTTAAGCTCGAAGTTGGCTTATATATTTCTTTTTTGATTTGTCGAGCAGTAGCAGCTTTATTATCCGTCTGTAATGCAATAAGCCCTTTTCTGGCTTCGGATAGTTTGGAAGCTATCAAATTGTTCAGGCTTTCAGCTTCAGAATGCGATTTTTTTACCTTTAGGTTTTTAGAGTCCCAATCCTCTAATTCAATGTAATGGCCTATGTGTTTGTAAGTTGAACGACGGTCTTTGGTTATCCTAATTGCAAGCGGATACAGCCCTGTTGCGTTAGGCTTTTTGCGAAGAATTATTTTTGCACTTGTTGACATTTTGAACCTGGTTTAGAGACGAAAGCCAAATCAGGTACAACATCTTGTCAAAAATTCATTCTAAAGATACGTCTTTATTAGGAATTTTGGGTACAACATAGGTACAACAAATGTTGATATTAACTGATATTAATTGACTTTAAATAAAATGAGCAAAAACATAAGTCATTGAAAATGAATTAATTTATGTTTTATTGGTGCAATATATACCAGACTTAGGATCTAGTGCCGAGAGGTGTGAGAGTTCGAGTCTCTCCGCCCGTACTTTTTCAACTGCAGATATGCAGTGCTAAAACCTCTCAAAAACTGAGAGGTTTTTTTGTTATAGTACTATACGGGTGCGAAATTTTGATGATCGTATTCGTTTTGCCAGATATTGGATGCTTCGATTTGATTTAAAGAATAATCTGAAATTTGAAATATCGGTTTTAGCAATTTTTCCTTCCTTTTTCTTCTATTGAGCGTTTATTTTTTTATTAACTATTTGAAATAGAGATTCTTATATTGAATATCGGGAATTGGGCCACAGCTTTAGTCCTTCCTAATTATTCCTCTTCAAAGGTATTTTTCATAACTGAAAATTGAGAGCATAGGATAAAATCAATACCGCTTAATGTCTAAAATATTTTACATTATGTAAAAAATAGTATACATTTAGGAAAAGGTTAAATTGATGCAGCTACTCTTTCCACATAAGTATAAAAGATTTTCTGGTTGGATTTTTTATTTGACCTTACCGATTGCCATCTACACGTTCTTAACTGAATCTAAGGGAGGTTTTTTCGTTTTTAAGGTTTATTCGTTGTTTTCTATTAAAAGAACGGTTATCACGGAATACACCGAGAATGTGTACGGATCGGATGGTTTTCGATGGATAGAAAATGACCTGCTTAACGAAGTTTTGATTGCAGTCATTATCGTTTCCGGAATTATCAACTCCTTTTCCAAAGAGAAACTTGAAGATGAACTGATTGCCAAATTACGAACGGAAAGTTTAACACTTTCGCTCTATCTGAATTACCTGCTCGTGCTTATGGCCAACTTTTTGATTTATGAGTTGACCTTTTCGTATGTATTGGTTTTTAATCTTTTCGCTATTCTAGTACTCTTTAACTTGATATTCAAGTACAGATTGTATACACATTATCAAAGCTAGGCGTGAAGAATAATCTAAAAGTATATCGCGTAAAATTCGGATTTACCCAAGAGCAAATTTCAAAAGAACTGAATGTTTCAAGGCAGACCATTAACGCCATTGAGAACAACAAATATTTCCCCTCATTGGAACTAGGACTAAAATTGGCCAAAATACTTCAATGTAAGGTTGATGATCTTTTTAGCCTGGATTAAAATAAAAGTAATGAGCGTACCAAAAATTTTACTATCTCTCGTGTTATGTTTTGGCCTTGGGGTCTCTAAAAATGTGACGTACTTGGCTAGGGCGCAAAACACGGAAGCTGTTCCCATTGGTATGGGAAAGAGTATTGATAATTACTTATCAAGGATAGAGGCCTTGGGCTTTTCGGGTGCCATTGTTGTAAGTAAAAAGGATAAAATAATTTTAAGCAAGGGGTATGGTTATGCGGACCGGGAAAACCGAATAATCTTTACTCCCCAAACGGTTCAATCCAATGGGTCGAATACAAAGCAATTTACGGGGGCAGCAATACTTCTGTTGCAAAGTCGTCATCAATTGTCGGTAAATGATAGCCTACCTCTTTATTTTGATAATGTGCCAAAAGACAAACAACAAATAACCTTGCATCAACTTTTGACCCATTCTTCTGGATTGGTTTCGGGAGTGGGACCTGACGATGAGGCTATAACGTTTGAAACATTTTTTAAAAGAATAATGAAAGAACCATTGAAATTTGAATCAGGTACCGCTTATAATTACTCGAATGCCGGTTATTCTATATTGGGCAAAGTCATAGAAAAAGCAGCCGGAGTGAATTACGAAACCTTTTTAAATGAAAATTTGCTTGCACCGATGGAAATGGAGAACACGGGTTATGTGATTCCTAAGTGGGTTGAGGAAAATATGGCGATTGGATATAGAAAAGGGCAAAAATGGGGGAAGGTTTTCAAAAAGGGCTGGATAAGAGACGGACCAAATTGGCATCTGCGGGCAAACGGAGGGCTGCATACTACCACCGAGGATATGTTGAGGTGGTCAAGAATGCTAGCCGGTCAGGGTGTTTTAGATGAAAAAGATATTGAAATATGGACCACAGGTTATGTTCCCGAGAGCAATGGGTATTCAAAATATGGTTACGGTTTGGTAACTTATGATGATCCCAAATGGGGGAAAGTGGTTACCCATAGCGGGAGTAATGGTATTTTCACCTCAGAGTTTTTTTGGTTGCCCGAAAAGGATTTTTTTTTCTACATTCATGGTAATAGCTCCATAGTTCCAGTGTATACACTACAAGACAATATTCTGAAGGCCGCCTTTGAAGGGAGCTTCAAGTTTCCCCGAAAAATTGGTTCTGATCTTTCTATTATGCCGGTAACTGTAAGGAAAAAGGAGGGTAGGTACTATAATGAAACAGGTTCAATTGAATTGATGGCCGACGACATTAGATTAATTGGAAAATTATATGGGCAAAGTACGTTCGATTTATTGTTGGAGCATAGTACTGAACAAAAAGCTGAATTTGAAAATTTGAATAGTACCACCAGAGAAGTTATGAAAAGACTGGAATTGGGTGATGAAAATGCTTTTGAAAATCTGGTACCTAATAACGTTGACTCCAGAGACTTCACTGGTTTATTTCTTGATCGCATACAAAGGATGGGCGATTTACAGTCGCTCACTGTCATAGGGACTTTTGAGAATACGTATGGTTCAAAATTCTATGAGTATGGTCCATATACCACATTTGTATATGCTAAATTTAAACATTGGAACCAATACTGGAATTTAGTTTGGAACGAAGATGGAAAATACAAAGGGAACTATAGTGGTCCTTGGCCAGAGTTTACTTTTATACCTGTTGGAAATGGGAAATTTATAGGAATGAGAGGAGTGTATCCGTGGAATACTATAAATGCCCAATTTCATAGAGAGTGCCTTTTTATAAAACAGGCGAGTTTTTGTTTAAGAGAGTATTGACCGAACGAAGTAAGACATTCTAGGTAATAGCGATTCGTTATCGACAAAGACTATAAGGAAAACAGTGCTAATTTAAAATATAGGGAATGTGAGCTTCCTTTGCCAGTATAAAGTCGTATGAGAGTGCTGACAACGAGGAAACTTAAAAAGTGATTAGAACTCTATGCTCCTTAATTTGAAGGACATATACCCAATCATTTGGTTGCGCCTCCTATTAGGCTGATCAACGATGTTTATGTATTCGAGTATCTCCATTTTCCCTAAGGCCTATATCATGCTATTAGGATAAGATCTTTTATACCTGTAGCAATGTAGCCTTGAATTTTTGGAAGGTACTTATACCTTACTTTTATCCTCACACAAAAAAAGAGGGTCGGGATTAAGTATGGCCGGAAACTGTATAGAATACATGCGCGCCAAATTATATGGCGAGCACCTTCGATATGATTCTAAAAAATATAGATAAAAAGAGTGACCACTATAGAGGTCCACACCAATAAAAAGGCTGATAATCGGCTACTAAAGGTCAAAACGGGTTTACTATTGTTCATGTCAAAATATTTGGGGTATATCCGAAAATGAGGCCGGATATTCTTAGTTTATAGTGATTATGGATTTGCGGTTTTTACTATAACGTAATTTTGCAGAATATGTTACAAATTTCGATTCTCTGTAGTATTATACAAAAAAATACGGTAGCTATTACCTTACAAATCGGCTAATTTAAGAATTTTGAAATATAATTTATGGAAATCGGTAGTAAAAGGACTCCAAAAAGGATGACCCGATTGCTGGCCCTTGAAGCCTTGGTATTTTTTGGGGGATTTTCATTTTAATTGATTTTAGGGGTTCTTGTTCAGGGTTTTATAAAAGCATAAACTACACACCTTGGTTATATTTCAGTTCTACGTTTATTTTCTCAAGCTATTACTAGCGTAAAGGGTGATTTTGGTTATGCGGTTATTTATTGGTTCAAATTACTTCGGTTAATAAGATTTATATAATTGGAATTTCCCAAAAATAAATATGAAAAATTAAATTTCACAAATTATTTTCTTAAATATTTACGAATTGTTGAAAAGTTTTTAATCCTAACACAGATTATATGAAAATATTTTAAGAAAAGGGAAGTTTTAATTGAGGTACCAAACGTTCATATTTTCCAGGGTATTTCCTACAACGGTGTTGTTGAGTAAGGTGCCCGCCAATATAAACCCAAGTTTGCTAAGGGTTATGTTGAAGCCATACGAACTGGCCCTAACCAATGTATAGATTGTTTTATAGCCCAAGATGGAGGTACTTCGCTTAATTTCCGGTACGAGATAGTATGACAGGTTCTCGCCGCAATAACTGGGATGCGTGGCAAAATCAAGTATTTCTACATTCGATTCGTCTTCATCAAGTTTGACCAAGGCTGTCACCACGAGCTCGTCTTGGCGAAATAGACCATAGAACAGATGATTCTGATTAAACAACTGGAGTAGGTTTTCAGGCTCGTATACGGGTGATGACGATGGCGAGAAAGCCTTCCTGTGCAGTTTGCCGATTTGAACTATATCACCTGTATTCAATTCTTGAATCGATAGATTGCTCGGCAAACGTTCAGATATATTTTCTCCGGAGCCTTGGGCTGCTTTTGCCATGGCTCTGATTGACTCCGATTTTTTAAGTTGAGACTTGTCAAGGAACATGCGGTCTTTGTTCAAATAGTCTGCCAAGAAATAGCCCGTGGTATGGCCATTATATAGCCCTGGTATTTTCGCTTCGATGCGATACCCATTCAATTGAAAAGTCTTTATGGCACCTTCCGGAACACGTCCCACGATTTTACCAAATTTATTTTCATACGCCATCTTTTTGACTTTGGGAAGAAGGGATTCCCAGTTACTTTCAGGAGTCTGGGTCAGCACTAAACGGCTATTTCTTTTTTCTTGATGTATCAAAGTGCCATCGATTTTTACTGTCTTATCGAGCATGTGGCCATTTAATTTTAATAGTTCTACTTGCTAATCGCGAATTTGACCATCACCATATACATAATATTTATTGGTTACGAGTTGTTTAAGGCCCAATGGCCCCCGATGATGTAGCTTGTCCGTACTAATAGCGAGTTCTGCACCAACCCCCATTTGCCCTCCATCAGTGAATCGGGTAGAAGCATTCTGGTACACCGCGGCACAATCTACTTGGTCCATGAATTCTTGTGCTGTACCCTTATTCTCGGTCATGATGGTGGCAGAGTGACCTCCCGAATATCTGTTTATTTTCTCCACAGCTTCTTCTAACGAATCCACCGAGCCAATGCAACACTTCATGGCCAAAAATTCCTCTTCCCAAATCGTCTCATCTGTAATGACCGGTTCGTCCGTTAAGACTTCTTTTACCTCTTCGTCGACCAGAACTTCAATGCCTTTACTTTTAAGGATAACTCCTAAATCAGATAGTCTTTTCTCGTAGTCGATCATATCTGGGTTGATCAAAATTTTATCTAAAGCGTTGCAGGCAGAAATTTTATGGGTTTTTGCATTGAGAATTATCTCGATGCTTTTTCCCCAATCTGCCTGCGGGTCTAGGTAGAGAAAGTTATTGCCCCTACCGCTAACCAGCACGGCACATTGCGCATGTTCTTTGACAAAAGCAATGAGACGTTCACCACCTCTTGGAACTATCAGGTCTAGCTTCTCGGTCGGATTTTTAAGAAATTCTTGTGTCTCTGCTCTGTTCATAACGAGCATTTGAATATAATCCACAGGCAGATTGTTTTCTTTCAGTGCCCGATGCCAAAATTTGACCAAGACCGTATTGCTATGAAAAGCTTCCTTTCCTCCTTTGAGTAAAATTTTATTGTTGGCCTTAAAGGCAATTACGGCGGCTTCTATGGTCACGTCGGGTCGTGACTCGTAAATAATCATGATGGTTCCAAAGGGAGCCGTTTTATTGATAATATCTAGACCATTGCTCAATTTGAGGCCAGAAATCGTTTTGTTCACGGGGTCTTCCTGAGAAAGTATCTCATTGACCGCGGTGATCATCCCGTCGATTTTCTTATCGGTAACGACCAACCGATCATATAGGGCCTGATCTTCAAGTTTAAATAAATCAAGATCCTTTTGGTTTGCTTCAAGCAAGGGCGCACGGTTTTCTTCCAAAATACGTGCCATTGACTTTAAGACGTTATTCTTTGTTTCTGTTGATAATATTTTCATGCTAAATCTCCGTTTGTTCTAGGGTTACTCGGGTGCCCACATTTTTTCCTTCTATAATATCAATGATCGTACGGTCTTTTTTACCATTGGCTATGTAGGTCGAAATACCTTTGGAAGCTGCGCACTGGGCAAAGTCGAGTTTAGAGCCCATTCCACCTCTTCCTTCTTCTTCCTTTTTATTGCTGTCTTTAATGTATTTTTCCAGATTATCATCTGGGTTTACGTGCTCAATTAGGTTACTATTTTCAGAATGGGGGTGCCCTGTATACAATCCATCGATATCGGTCAGGATTATAAGTCTATCGGCATTCATCAATTGGGCAATCAAACTGGCAAGTTCATCATTATCTGAGAACATCGACATCGTGACGGATACGGCATCATCTTCATTGGCTATTGGAATGACCCCTTCTGATAGTAGGCCTTCGCAGCAATTGATCATGTTTTCGCGATGTATCCCGGGGCTAAAATCGCGTTTTGTGGGTAATACTTGCGCACATTTCATCCCGTAATCATGAAAAATATTATAGTACAATCGCATCATTCTGGGTTGTCCGATAGCGGAATATACCTGTCTTTTTTGGGTCTTATCCTTAATATTAGAGTTTCCCAGTACCTCTTTTCCAGCGATAACCGATCCCGAAGAAACCAATATGGTGAGTATGTCGCGCTCGTACAACTCTGCGATTTGCTCTACCAACCTACGAAGTACGGGTCTTACTATTCTATTATCTTTATTGGTCATGACGTTGGTGCCGACCTTAACTACGATTAGTTCTTTATACATGGTGCTTTTCTTTTCCGAGTTCAACAGCCCTGTCAAAGGCGGCAAAAGCAGCTTCTTTGATTAATTCACCAACCTTATTGCCCTGCATTGAATCTAAGGCTGCCCGGGTAGTACCTCCCTTACTGGCTACTTTTTCCATCCATGAATTTGGGGATAGATTATTTTGGTTGAATAATTCTACGGCACCTGTAAAAGTTTGGCTTACCAAAATCTTTGAGACGTTTTCGGAAAAACCCATTTGCAAGGCCGCCTCCATCATGCTCTGCATGAAGTAAAATACATAAGCTGGACCGCTCCCTGAAATTCCGGTAGACGCGTCGATAAAATTTTCATCACTCACCTGAATAGAGCGACCTGTAGTATCGAGAAGACTTTCTACAGTTAACAGTTCGATTCTTGACACTTCCGAAGAAGCCACATAAGAAGTCAATCCCTTGCCTATTTGAGCGGGTAAATTTGGCATCGCCCTTACGATTTTAGTCAAGCCTGTCGCTCTTTTAATAGTATCGATGGTGGTACCAGCCATGATTGAAATTAATAGCTGTCCCGGCTTCACCAAAGGTTTGACCTTGTGAAACAACTTTTCGGCATGATACGGTTTTACTGCAATAAAAATGATATCTGCCTCGGGAACACAATCCTCCAAGGTATCATAGGCATCAAAATGTGAAATCTGATGAAGCTCTTTCAGTTTCTCTTCGGAACTGTCGAGCACCATAATGTTTTTTTTCTTGAGCAGTCTAGATTTCGACATGCCTTCGGCATAGGTGAGCCCCATGTTTCCTGCTCCTATTACTAGCACTTTCATAAATGAATTTTTAGTTGATTATCGGTGGGTCATTTAGACAAAAAGAAGACAGTCGTCGCAATTTTTGATTTGACCGTAGTAGGTTTGGCGGTATTTATACAAGGTCTTTATAGGTAGTCCAAAAATGTACTTTTTAACATAGATGACCTTGGTGGTCAACATACCCATTTGAGCCGTATAGCGTTTTTCTGTTCTGGTTTTTCTTTTGACGTACAAAAATTTCATTTGTTAATTATTGGTTCCGGCCCTAACCTAAAAGTTTGGCCTTTGTATACAAGTTATTCGTGTTAAGATTTTGTTATTTGACTAAGGCCATATGTTTATCACCTAAAAGATAGAAGTACTCATCCTTTCTTTCGACCCATACGTAGGGCTACAAAACTATCAGATAGCTTCGGTGGTTTGTAGATTTATGGCGCTCAGCTAGCTCTTTTCAGTAAATATGCCGGTACACCTTTATGTAGCTATTCTTCATTTTCAAGCTCATATTTCTGTCGATAAGCTGCTTTTTTTATCATCTCCCGATTTTGGGTAGATTGTTTGACATAATGTTCCCTTTGCTTGATGTTTTGAAGCACTTGGGTTTTTCTATATTTTCTTTTGTACCGCTTTAGTGCCCTATCGATGCTTTCTCCTTCTTTCAATTCTATCTTCAACATATTGCTTGTTTTTATTTTTATAAATATGACCTAAGTACTTTGTTGCGTGATTTATGGCGCAAAAGCCTTATGCCTTTTTCTTTAATTTGTCTTATGCGTTCTCGTGAGATATCGAAAATCTCTCCAATTTCGACCAGACCCATCGGATTTCCCTCCCCGATACCATAATAAAGCCTGATAATATCGCTTTCCTTTTGTGGTAACGTATTAAGTGCTTCATCAATGTCGGTCAAAAGAGAGTCTTTCATCACTTTTTTGTCTGGGTTTATCGCTTCTTTCGAAGCCACCACATCATAAAGATTCGATGTCTCCCCTTCCTTGAAAGAAGCGTCCATAGACAGCTGCTTGCCCGAATTCTTTATGGCACTTTTGACCTGACTCGCGCTCATATCGATTTCATGGGCTATTTCTTGTGCGCTGGGGGGGCGTTCTAGCGTTTGCTCGAGGTTGGAGTAGACTTTATAAATTTTACGAATGGTACCAAGTTTGTTTGATGGTAATCGAATAACCCTTGATTGTTGGGAGATGGCCTGAAGGATGGATTGGCGAATCCACCAAACGGCATAGGAGATAAATTTGAAACCTCTGGTTTCATCAAAGCGTTTGGCGGCTTTGACCAGTCCGATATTCCCCTCGTTGATCAGATCGGAAAGTCTAAGACCCCTATTTTGATATTGTTTGGCAGCCGAAACCACAAAACGGAGGTTGGCATTCACCAATTTTTCAAGGGCGGCTTGATCCCCATTGCGTATTCTTCTCGCAAGTTCAACTTCTTCCTCTGCGCTTATGAGCTCGATTTTACTTATTTCCTGAAAATATTTTTCCAGTGATTTAGAGTCTCTACTTGTTATTTGTTTTGTAATCTTTAGTTGACGCATAGATGTCTTTAGATTCTACATCTAGTAACGTACGATTTTCAGGCAGAAATCCAAATTTAGTGAGGCTTTTCTTTGGCTTTGCCATTCAAATAATGGCAAACGCAGGTTTTTGTTACCTAAAAAGATATTGGGTCTCGTAAAACAATAGTGTACTAGCTGTTATCAGAATATTCTTCAAACCGATGAATAGGGTGCGTTCCCGAATTGTCTTCGAGCAAATGCATTTGGGCTATAAACTAATGCCACATAGGGATTAGGTGGTTTTTTCTTAAAAAATTTAACACAAGGCCAATTGTCAAAATTTATCAATATTCATTGTTGAATTGCTAATTGAAAATGTTTTTTTTGTAAACATTCGTAATTTTATAGCCTTAAAATTTTATTTTTACTTGTGTAATTGAAATGGGAAACCTATTTTCGCTCATAGTAAGTGTGTTTTTAACACTATTTTATGATAAAAGGATTCGTAATCGAATTTGAAAAAGAACCAAATAATAACTAAAAAAATAGGCTATGATTAAAAAATGATATTATATGACGATTTCGTGAAAACGAAATGTAATGACTCTTTGGAAATTTCTTTATTCAACTAACATTTAACTAACTTTTTATGAAAAATTCCACAAGTAGGGGGAATGTTTTGTGCTGTGAGCTAAAAATCAACTTTCACAGTGTACTACTGCTATTTTTAGTGACACTTCCCTTTTCATCTGTGCAATCGAATACACTGAATGCGGATGAAAGAATTATTTACGAGACAAATTCATTAAATCCTTATCAAACTACCGTAACCGGAACGGTTACGGATGCCTCTGGAATTCCATTGGCCGGAGCCAGTGTAGTGGTCAAAGGAACTACACGGGGAACGACTACCGATTTCGATGGTAACTATTCCATATCGGCAGAAGCTAACGCGACACTTATTTTCAGTTACATTGGTTTCAAAAGAATGGAGGTTGTGATCAACAATCGATCAACGGTCAATGTTTCAATGGAAGAAGACTCTGCCCTCCTTGATGAGGTGGTAGTGGTCGGTTATGGTACCCAGAAAAAAGGGGAGGTAACCGCGGCCATTGCATCGGTTGATGCCGAGCAAATCGGAATTGTTCAGACCTCTAGTACTATCGATGCCGTAAAAGGGCAGATCTCTGGGGTCGATATTCAAGCTGGCGGTGGTAGACCAGGTCAAACGTCGACCGTACGTATAAGAGGTCGACGATCGGTAACGGCTTCCAACGACCCCTTATATGTGGTAGATGGTATTCCGTTGATCGATGGTTCTGAATCGATGTCGGATATTAACCCACAGGATATTGCCTCCATGCAGGTGCTTAAAGATGCCGCCGCAACGGCGGTATATGGTTCGCGGGGTGCGAACGGGGTTATTTTGGTAACTACCAACCGTGGAAAGGTCGGTAAGACCCAAGTACGGTATAGCAGCCAGTACGGAATTACTTCGGCATCACGTTTAGTAGATATGATGAACGGTGAGGAATACGCGGCCATGAAACGGGAAGCCCGACGTTCTTCGTGGGATGGAACCATTCCTCCTGATACCGATGTATTTTTTGATCCAATTGAATTGGAGTCGCTAGAGCAAGGTCGCTCTACCGACTATCTTGATTTGGTCTTGGGCTCAGGCTATCAGACCAATCATCAGCTTGGAGTAAGTGGCGGTTCTGAAAATACTACCTTTAATTCTTCCATTGGCTATTTCAAAGAGCAGGGTATTATTAGCAATATGGATTATGAGCGTTTTTCAGGTCGACTTAATGTAGATCATCGAATCAATGATATCTTCAAAATTGGAGCTTCTTTCCTCATCGCTCATTCTATTCAGAATTGGGGGTCGAATGCAACCATGGGTGAAGCCTTGGCCAACAACCCCTTGGGTGTACCCTATGATGAAGATGGCGAACTTCGATTTTTACCGACGAACGATGGTATTCGAACCAATCCCTTGAATGAATTGGTGCCCGGAGCCTACATCGATGAACGAAAGTGGACACGAATTTTCGCTCCTATCTCTTTGGATATCCATATCGCGGACGGCCTAGACTGGAAGACGCTTTTTGGTCCTGATATTCGTTTGGGCCGTAGAGGTCAGTTCCGAGGTAGTTTGACCAACGATAACCGTGGTGGACCAGGGGATGCCTCTGTGACCCACTCCGATAACTTTGCCTATACGATCGAAAACTTGTTGACTTTTGATAAAGAAATATTTACAGATCAAAACCTTAAGGTAACGTTACTGCAGAGTGTTCAGAGTTCGCGAACAGAAATAACCGATGCTTCTGTAACGGGTATTCCTTATGAATCCCAAAAGTTTTTTAATCTAGGTTCCGCTGCCAATAGAAACGTAGCCTCAAGATTAACCGAATGGACACTAGCTTCGTTCATGGGACGATTGAATTACGATATTGGAGGTAAGTATTTATTCCAAGCCTCTTTAAGGGCGGATGGATCGTCAAGGTTGGCGGAGGGCAATAAATGGAATTATTTCCCAGGGGCTTCCGTCGGATGGAGGATTTCGGAAGAGCCTTTCTTAGCCGATACATCGGTGACCCAATTGATGTTAAGAGGTTCGTATGGGGAGGTAGGTAACACCTCGGTAAATCCATATCAGACTGCGGGAAGGTTAGGAAGTAGGCCTTATGCCTGGGGAGAGGAAGGAGTTCTCGGCTTTGCCCTATCTGAAATACCAAATAGCAGTTTAGGTTGGGAAGTATCCAAAACTGTAGACATAGGTTTGGATTTCGGCCTTTTCAATGGTCGTGTGAGCGGTACCGTCGATTGGTTCCGTACGAACACGGTAGATATTCTGTTGAACAGAAGTTTACCACCAACTTCGGGATACAACAGTATCTTGCAGAACATCGGGTCAACGCGTACTCAAGGGCTAGAATTTGCGGTCAGTACGAAAATCTTTGATAACCCCGATGCGTTTTCTTGGAAACTCGATTTCAATATAGCCGGGTATCGTGAAGAGATTACCGAATTGGCGTTGAAGGATGAAAATGGCAACCCTATCGACGATGTTGGTAACGCTTGGTTTATCGGTGAGCCTATTCAGGTATTCTATGATTATGAGAAAGTGGGAATCTATCAAGCCGACGAGGTGGCTCTGGCCAACTCACAGGAGCAAAAGGTACCTGGGGAAATCCGTTTGAGGGATGTAGATGGAGATGGTTTAATCACTCCGGATGACCGCCAGATTCTAGGCACCGATACTCCAGATTACTATGGTGGTTTGACCAACAGATTTTCGTATAAAGGCTTGGAATTGGGCTTGTTCTTCTATTTTCGTCAAGGCCAAACCATTCAATCCGGTTTCCATGCGGGCAACAACTCGTTATTTGCGCGATACAATAACTTGGATGTCGATTATTGGACCATCGATAACCCGACCAATGCCAATCCAAGGCCGAACGAAAATCAGGAAAGCCCTAGAAACGGTTCAACACTTACCTATTTTGATGGGAGCTTTATTAAGTTAAGGAATATTTCACTGGCCTATTCGTTACCGAGTTCGATTACCGATAAATTGGGTATGGAGAGTTTGAAATTCACCCTGTCCGGACAGAACCTGTGGTTTATAACCGACTACGAGACGTTCGATCCAGAGGTTGGAGAATCAGACAATAACGCAGGACCATTCAGTATAGGTGTTCCTACTGAAGCCAATGGTGCCAGTTCTTTGGGATCTGGTATTATTCCAAGTAATAAGATGTATTCGTTAACCTTAAGCGCTACATTTTAATCATGGAGAGATTTAAAAAAAATAATATCAATATTATGAAAAGAAGAATATATTATGTGTGGTTGTTGGCCTTTGGGCTACTGACCAGCGCTTGTGAGGACTACTTAGAGGAAGAACTGGTGACCGATGTTTCCGCTGCTTCTTACTACACGACGGAAGATGGACTAAACGATGCAGTTACTGCGACCTACTCTTTCTTAAAGCCCTTTTATGGGCAAGAGATGGGGGCGGCCATGACCACCTTTGGTACGGATATTTGGACCAATGGGGCTGATGGAGGTCATAAGTACTTTAACTTTTACGATACGAGTTTGAATTCTGCTTCTTCCTACATAAGGGATTCCTGGGCGACTTGGTATCAAGGTATCAACCAGGCCAATGGCGTGATTAATCGTGCTACCGAGGTGGAAATGGATGAGGCGCAAAAGACCGTTCTTTTGGCTGAGGTACGCTTTTTAAGGGCATTGTACTATTTTAATATTGTGACCACTTATGGAGATGCACATCTTAGCCTTGAGGAAACTACAGGTATTGAAGTGGAGGCGAATAAGACTTCCCAGGCCGAAATCTATGCGCAGGCCATCATACCTGATTTAGAATTTGCCATAGCCAATTTGGGTGCGGAGCCATTAAACGGTGATTACGGAAGAGCTGTAAAACCAGCTGCCGAGTTTTTATTGGGTAAGGTCTTGTTAACACGCAGCTATACTGCCTTTTCCGAAGGTAGTGATGCCTCAAGGGCAGAGACTCTGTTCAGTAATGTCATCAACAATTACGGCTTTGCCTTGTTGGACGATTTTGCAGACTTGTGGGATATAGGTAACCAAGAAAACAGTGAGATGGTTTTTGTGATTCCCAATTCGAAGGCTCAGGTCGATAGTGGTATCGATGACTTTGGTAACCGATGGCATCTTTATTTCCTGATGGAATATGATGTGCGTCGCGGGATGACCCGGGATATTGCGAACGGAAGACCGTGGAAGAGACACCGGCCCACAGAGTTTATGTTGTCGTTATGGGACAGGGATCTTGACTCACGATATGACAAATCTTTCAAACATGTATTTTATGCGAATAAAGATGAGCCCGCTACGGATGCTGTCGGTAGCGAGCCCGCAAGGGCAGCCTTGTCGATTGGTGATACGGCTATTTATATACCCGGGCCACAGCGAAACGATTTATGGCCACAATCGCGCCAAGATCAGGTACCTTATATCGTGATTACCGATGATGAATATTCCGAAAGGTTGTTTCCACCCATGAACAAATGGATCGACGATACAAGGCCAGATCGTCAAAAGACACAAGGTCAGCGTGATTTTATCTTGATGCGATTGGCCGATGCCTATTTATTGCGTGCCGAGGCCCGATTGCAGCAAAACGATGCTGCCGGTGCCGCTGCTGATATCAACGTTATAAGAACCAGAGCTGCTTGGCCCGGACAGGAGGCTGCCGTACAAGTTTCTGCGGGTGAAGTTGATTTAGACTTCCTTTTGGATGAAAGAGCCCGCGAATTGGTAGGAGAAGGACATCGTTGGTGGGACTTAGCTAGAACCGGCACTTTGGTTGAGCGAGTACGTCAGTACAATCCTGAGGGTGCTCCCAATATTCAGGACTATCATGTAGTGCGACCGATTCCGCAAAACCAAATAGATAGAACCTTGGGTGGTTACCCGCAAAATCCGGGCTATCCACAATAATTATTTGAATACCTAGCTAACAAAGCCGGTACTTGGGTACCGGCTTTTGTTATTTTTTTAAGTCGATTAAAGATTGTAACAAAACTTGGGTTTTCTTCAAAAGCCTGATTAAAATTCATATCTTGAAAAACAATCCAAAGTAAACCTAAAAGTGATATCAAAAATTATGAAATTAAACAAGTTAACGCTATGGAATGCCCTTTCAATTGGGGCTTTAGTTCTTTTTTCTGCATGTAATGAAACCCCAAAGGACAATACTCCCTGGGTCGATCTCTTCGATGGAAAAACACTGAACGGTTGGAATCAAAAAGGGGGTGATGCCAAGTATGAAGTCAGAGACGGTATGATAGTCGGCAGTACGGTACACGATACCCCTAATTCTTTTATGACGACCGATAAGATGTATGATGATTTTATTCTCGAACTGGACTATAAGGTAGATTCTTCCATGAATTCCGGAATTCAGATACGAAGCAATAGTTTTCCCTACTATCGCGATGGAAGAGTACACGGCTACCAAATTGAAATAGACCCTTCAGAAAGGGCATGGAGCGCCGGAATATATGATGAGGCAAGAAGAGGGTGGCTAAATCCGATGACCGACAATCCCGAGGCACAGAAGGCCTTTAAACAAAATGATTGGAACCATTATCGAATAGAGGCTATAGGAGATACGATTCAAACATGGATCAATGGTGTGCCCGCGGCCAACTTGGTCGATGATAAAACGTCAAGTGGTTTTATTGCATTACAGGTGCATTCGATCGGTGACGATAAGCAAGAAGGTACCGAAATTATCTGGAAAAATGTGAAAATATTAACCGATAGTCTTGAAAAGTACAATAAGCCCTCTCCTGTAAAACCTATAGTCACAAAAAATAATCTGACGACATCTGAGCAGAAAGATGGTTGGAAGTTACTTTGGGACGGTCAGACGACCGATGGTTGGCGAGGTGCCCGTTTGGATGAATTTCCCGAGAAGGGCTGGAAGATTGAAGATGGGGTATTGAGTGTGCTTTCTTCAGGAGGTGAAGAATCGGCCGCTGGCGGAGATATCGTGACCAAAGATTTGTATGGCAATTTTGAGTTAAAAGTCGATTTCAAACTGACCGAGGGGGCGAATAGCGGTATCAAGTATTTTGTAGATACCGATATCAACAAGGGACCGGGTTCTTCTATTGGTCTAGAATATCAGATTTTAGATGACCAGCGTCATCCCGATGCGAAATTAGGCAATCATGAGGGTAGTCGTACCGTGGCTTCACTTTATGATTTGATCCAGGCGGACCCAGACAAGCCGATTAACCCTATCGGAGAGTGGAATACAGCTCGAATCGTATCGGATGGAAATCATGTTGAGCATTGGCTGAACGGGGTCAAAGTATTGGAATACGAAAGAAAGAGTGACGCCTATAAAAAACTGGTGTCTGAGAGCAAATACAAGAAATGGCCTAATTTCGGGGAATCGGACAAGGGGCATATTCTATTGCAAGATCATGGAGATTTAGTTTCATTTCGAAACATTAAGATCCGTGAAATTAATGAAGAAAATAAGTAAAGCGGTGGAATTGAACCAAAGAAGAAATTTCATCAAAAGGGGGCTGTCGGCATGTCTTGGTTTGACAGCTGTCTCCGTACCTGGCTCACTTTTCGCTTCCGAGATGGGTAAGGAGCAAATGCCCTATGTCAAAACCAGCGTAAAACTTGGTGTGGCTTCTTATACCCTCCGAAAATTTTCGCTCTCCGAGGCGCTTGATATGACCCTAAGATGCGGTTTGGAACGAATCACCCTAAAAAGTATGCATCTTCCTTTGGATGCTAATTCGGAAACTATAGAAATGGCCGTTGCCCAATGTAATGAGAAAGGAGTTGATTTATATGGTGCAGGCGTTATCTATATGAAAACTGAAGCTGAAGTCGATCAGGCCTTTGAATATGCAAAGACGGCAGCATTGGATATGATTATAGGAGTTCCGGAGCATCAATTACTCGATTATGTAGAGAATAAGGTCAAGGCCTATAATATTAAATTGGCGATTCACAACCATGGCCCAGGGGATGATCTGTATCCGAGTGCGGAAAGTGCCTATGCAAAAATTAGAAATAGGGATAAACGTATGGGGCTTTGTCTTGATATCGGCCATACGCAGCGCATCAAAAGAGATCCGGTGCAGGATCTTACTAAATATTTCGATCGTGTTTATGACATTCACTTGAAAGATGTAACTGCTTCCGAGGCCGATGGTGAGACCTGTATTATAGGCCGGGGCGTTATAGATTTTCCCGCATTTTTGAAAACGGTATCAAAATTGCAATATCAAGGTACGTTGGCTTTGGAATACGAAGCCGAAGAGAACGACCCCCTTCCTGGAATGATGGAATCTATTGGATATGTAAAAGGTATTTTAGCAACAGTATAAATAAATCATTATGAGTTCGAACAGAAGACATTTTATAAAAAAAGCATCGGCTGGTGCAGCAGGTATCGCTTTCAGTGGCAGTATCAATGCCATGACCGCGTCCGGTTATTCCCGTATACTTGGGGCCAATGATCAAATTAATTGTGCGGTCATTGGGGTGCGCAGTAGGGCAAAGGCCCATTTCAAGGCAATCCACCAAGATACGAACGCGAAAATCTTGTACAGTTGCGATGTAGATGACAAGATTATTGAAGAACACAATGCATGGTGCCAAGAAAATATTGGGTATGTCCCCAAAGTAGAAAAAGACTTTCGAAAGGTACTCGAAGATAAAAAGGTAGATGCTATTTTTATTGCCACCCCGGAACATTGGCACGCGCCGATGGCCATTATGGGGTTGCAAGCGGGTAAACACGTCTATGTTGAAAAACCATGTAGCCATAACCCCCATGAGAACCAATTGTTGGTCGAAGCACAGAAAAAGTACGGTAAAAAAGTGCAGATGGGTAACCAACAGCGTTCGGCAAATACTTCGATTTTGGCCGTTAAGGAAATTGGTGAAGGGATTATTGGAGACGTATATAAAGGCGAAGCCTACTATTCAAACAATCGGGGTTCGATAGGTACAGGAAAGAAGATTCCGGTACCCGCCGGCTTGGATTGGGAAATGTGGCAAGGTCCTGCGATTCGGGAAGATTATCGTGACAATATTCACCCTTACAATTGGCACTGGTTCAAAAATTGGGGAACTGGTGAAATCCATAATAACGGGACCCACGAAATTGATATTTGTAGGTGGGCATTGGGAGTAGATTTACCCGATAGCGTAACTTCTTTTGGAGGGAAGTATACCTATGAAGATGACTGGGAGTTTGTCGATAACCAACAGGTGACCTATAAGTTTGGCGATGATAAGTTTATCACATGGACTGGGCATAGCCGTGGTTTGATACAACCTGATCAACCAGGAAGGGGAACCACGATTTATGGAAGCAAAGGTGCTATTACGTTGAGCCGTGGGGGTTACAAGCTCTACGGTCTAGACGGAAAACTTATCAAGGAGGAGAAGGAGAAAGGAAGCCAAAGTGCAGGCACCAATACGCGCGGCGAGGGCGGTCTCGATGTAAACCATATCAGTAATTTTTTCGAGGCCATACGGCAAGATAAATCCCTACATTCCGATATCAAAGATGCGAGTACGACTACTATGCTTTGTCATTTGGGCAACATGGCCCAAGATGCAGGAGAGACTTTGATGGTCGATAAATCTACCGGTAAGGTCTTAAATAACGACAAGGTCATGCAAGATTGGTGGAAAAGGGAATATGCTGAAGGCTGGGAACCCAAGCTTTCTTAGAGCAACAAGTTTCAGAGGAAAAAAAAGACCCGATTATCGGGTCTTTTTTGTTTTTTACTTCCAAGGAATTTAGCTGAGCTAAAAAATGCCTCAGTTCGTTCAGCGAATATGATTATAGTATTCCAATCAAATCTAGAATGAAAGCAATGGGTATGGCAATTAAAATCAGTACCAGACAAGCTATCATTATTCGAAGAAATCCATTTAGAATCTTTACGCCAGAGCTAACCTCTCTTTCCATTATATTAAGGTTTTCTTAAAGTTAAGCAATAATAATTAATGAATTCTCGTTTTGACACATTTTTTCGATTAAAATACTCATTCTAAGTATATTCCATAGATGAATGGCCGCTAAATTCGACAAGATGTAAAGTCTAAGGAGTTTTACGATTCATGCTCAACGTGTTGCTCAGCTCTTCCAAAGTTACTCCTTTAGTCTCCGGCATAAGGAACCGTACAAACAAGAGTTGTAAGAACATCATAAAGGCAAAGAAGGCGAACACGGGCCCTGGCCCGATTTCAGTAAAAAGGAAGGGAACCAAAGAAGGTATTATCGCCGCCAGAACCCAATGGGTCGAACTGCCAAAAGATTGACCTGAGCCTCTGAGGTGATTAGGGAATACCTCCGAAATAAAGACCCATATCACCGCACCTTGGCCAATGGCATGTGAGGCAATAAAAAGGAAAAGGAAAATAGGAACAGCCATGCCCTCCCATTTAAGTATAAACGCCGCTGCGACCAAAGAAAGTGAAATAATATATCCAATAGACCCGATATACATTAACTGTCTGCGGCCCAAACGGTCGATAAGAAAAATCCCGACCAAGGTGAAAATCAAATTGGTCACCCCAATTCCGATGCTGCTCAAAAGTGCGGTACTCTCTCCGAGTCCTGCGGCCTCAAAAATTCGTGGGGCATAGTACAGAAAGGCATTAATTCCCGAAAACTGGTTAAAGAAAGCTATAAGAAAAGCCAACATCAAGGGGAACCTGTATTTTTTCATGAAAATAGTTTCGGAGATTCCTCTTTCATTGGCCCCGGCATTCATGTCAGCTTCAAGTTGGTCAATACTCAATTCCGGATTTATCGAGCCAAGAATTTGTTCCGCCTCCTTCTTTCTGCCTTTCGTCAATAGCCATCTCGGGCTTTTAGGTACGGTAATGACAAAGAGGGTATAGATGATGGCCGGAAACGCTTCGACACCTACCATCCAGCGCCAATCGTTATCGCCTACATTACTCAAGGCAGCATTGGAAACGAAGGCTAGGAGTATCCCGAAAACCAGCATGAACTGATAAAGACCGACCAATCGACCTCGGTCTTTTGCCGGTGCTATCTCAGAAATATAAGCGGGTGCGGCAACCGTGGAAGCACCCACACCAAGACCACCAATGAAGCGTGCTACGGCAAAGGTAATGGGATCATTGGCGAAGGCGGAACCTATAGCCGAAACCGAATAAAGCACCCCGATCCAAATCAAGGTGTTTTTTCTTCCTATTTTGTTCGTAGGAATTCCTCCGAAAATGGCACCAACGACCGTACCCCAAAGCGCCATACCGATAACTACCGATCCGTGAAAGGCATCCGAAGAATTCCATAAGAGTTGTAGCTTCTTTTCGGCTCCCGAAATTACTACGGTATCAAAGCCAAATAGAAATCCGGCAAGGGCTGCTATCAAAGAGATTCGTAAGACTTTTGAATTCATGGTCGGTTGAGGTTTTTTGTAAAACTAGCAAAAAAACCGACATCACTTTGCAATATTGTTAGTACAAGGCTATTTTGGGCCTTAAACTGTCACCGCTTTTCGTTTCCTTCTTCTTTTTTAGTTTTTTTAAGGAGTCTAGCGGCGAGTCTTGCTCTTGACGCCATTTGATTTCCTCGTCTTTAAAGGTGGGATTTTTAGGATGGGAGCTGTTCTTGTCCTCGGTAGTCTCATTACATGCCAAGGCCATGAACAGTGAGCAAATAAGGACGAGATATTTTGACATAAATTTCCGATCGCTAAGGAATATCAGAAATATGTACGTATGTAATTCATGATTTGGACGCTAGCTCCCTTGTTCCTTGCGATATATTGGGAGTTTATTCTTCCCATTTTTTTGCGAAGCTCAGGGTCTTCTACTAGTTTCTTCATAAGCTCACTAAATCCCCAGGCATCCGAAATGGATACTATTCCTTTTTGTGCTACCAATTCTTCCGCTTCCTTGAAACCCTTGTAGTTCGGACCGATAATTACCGGAACACCAAAAACAGCCGGTTCTAGGGTATTGTGAAGTCCTGTTTTGAAGCCTCCGCCGACATATGCGATATCGGCGTAGCTATAAATTTTGGTGAGCAGGCCGATGGTATCTACGATAAGTACTTCGCAATCGCCCACATTTACATCGGCAAAGTTGGAGAATAGCGCTTTCTTTTTTGTTATGGAGCCGGCAAGGCCAAGTATCTGCTCTTTTTTAATATTGTGCGGCGCAAGTACATATTTGATCCCTTTTGGAGAACTATTGATATAATCGATCAATAAGGCCTCGTCTTGGGGCCATGTGCTTCCGGCAACAAAACAAGTTTTATTTTTTTTGAAGGTTTCCATGAAATCCAAGGCATTGTCACGGTCCAATATTTCGGACACCCTGTCAAGCCGTGTATCTCCGCAAACGGATACCTCCTTTATTTGAATGGTTGCTAAAAGTTGCTTTGAGGCTTCGTCCTGCACAAAATAATGGTCGAATTGCCGAAGGGCTTGCCTTAAAAAATGACCATACCATTTAAAATATATTTGATCTTTTTTAAAAATGGCGGAAACCAATAAGGTGGGGATATGTCTGTTCCTAAGAGCCTTCATATAATTAGGCCAGATCTCGTATTTCACGAAAATAGCCACTTTCGGTTGTACGATATCAAGAAACAGTGCCACGTTTTTTTTACTATCGATAGGTAAATAGGCGACCGCATCCGCAGAGGTAGTATCTTTTTTGATCTCATACCCCGATGGAGAAAAAAAGGTGACGACTATCTTGTAGGAGGGGTATGTCGACCGGAGTTTTTCAATGATGGGAAGCCCTTGTTCGAATTCTCCCAATGAAGCCACATGCACCCAAAAGGTGCTATCGTCTTTTGAAAGACGATTTCTTAAAATAGTAAAGGACTGTTTTCTTCCCTTGACAAATAGTTTGATTTTTGAATTGAAAATGGCGATAATCTGAAGGAAGAACCAAGAAACCTTGGTCACTAGGTTGTAAATGACGCCCACAGGTACATAAATTTTGAGCTAAATTAAGCTTCTTTACAGAAAATCATAGCTGTTGGTTTCGTATTTTTGCGTAGACTCAAAAATATTCATGTCAAATGAAGAAAATTCAAATGGTCGATCTCGATGGCCAATATCAAGGTATTAAAGAGCAGGTGAATTCGGCCATTGCTTCGATCCTTGAAAACTCTACTTTTATTAATGGTCCTGAGGTTAAAGCTTTTCAGGGTGATTTGGAAGAATATCTTGGTGTAAAACATGTTATTCCTTGCGGTAATGGCACAGATGCTCTTCAAATAGCCATGATGGGGTTGGGGTTGAAGCCCGGTGATGAAGTCATTACCGCCGATTTTACCTTTGCCGCAACCGTGGAGGTCATAGCGCTGCTGCAGTTGACCCCGGTTTTGGTCGATGTATACCCTGATAATTTTAATATTGATATTGCAGCCATAGAAAGGGCCATTACCCCTAAGACAAGAGCCATCGTTCCCGTACATTTGTTTGGGCAGTGTGCAAATATGGAAGCTATCTTGGCCTTGGCCGAAAAGCATAACCTTTTTGTGATAGAAGATAATGCCCAAGCCATTGGGGCAAACTACACCTTTAGCGACGGTAAAAAGCAAAAAGCAGGTACCATCGGCCACGTTGGTGCAACTTCATTTTTCCCCTCTAAAAACCTAGGAGCCTATGGTGATGGGGGAGCGATCTTTACCAATGACGATGCGTTGGCGCATACCTTAAAGGGTATCGTCAATCACGGTATGTACGAACGATACCATCACGATGTGGTCGGGGTGAATTCCAGGTTAGATTCTATTCAAGCGGCCGTATTGAGGGCCAAGTTGCCCAAGTTAGATGAGTATTGCGGTAAGCGAAGAGATGCAGCTCGAAAGTATTCCAAAGCTTTTAAAGGGCAAGAAAATATCGTTGTTCCTAAAACGGTCAATGACTGTGAAGGAATTTGCGACACCTGTGATTGTCATGTATTTCATCAATACACGTTAAAGATTACTAACGGCAAACGCGATGGTCTCGTCAAACATTTCGCAGAAAAAGGAATTCCGTGTGGCGTATATTACCCTATTCCATTACACAAGCAAAAAGCATACGCCGATAGTAGGTACAGGGAAGAAGATTTTCCGGTGACGAATCAACTGGTACAACAGGTTATCTCCTTACCTATGCACACAGAGCTTGAAGATGATCAGATCGAGTACATAACCAAAACGGTCATTGATTTTGTAAATGGATAGTGATGAAGCTATTTCTTCAATTCAGTGCAAATCACTTGGAACCTTGTTTTTTAAGTATTAATGGGTGTGCTAGTGTGATAATAGGTGTAGCTCCATAGGAGTGAAAACGGAAAGTTAAAGTTGTTATATAAATGAAAATACTTGTTACTGGAGGTCTTGGATTTATTGGGTCTCACACTGTCGTAGAGTTGCAAAAAAAGGGATTTGAGGTTGTCATTATAGACGACTGTTCGAATGCCTCTGAAAATGTGCTGAAAGGAATCACGGCCATTACCGGTATAACGCCGCACTTTGAAAAAATTGATTTAAAAGAGAGGGAAAAGGTTCAATCTTTCTTTAAAAAGTACAAAGATATAGCGGGGGTCATTCATTTTGCGGCTTCCAAGGCGGTGGGAGAAAGTGTCGAGAAACCTTTGCTTTATTATGAGAATAATATTGGTACGCTAGTATATCTTTTGAAAGAGCTTTCTCACCAACAGCGATCTTGTTTTATTTTCAGCTCTTCCTGTACTGTTTATGGGCAGGCCGATAATATGCCGATTACCGAGGATGCTCCGGTCAAACCTGCCGAATCACCATATGGTAATACCAAACAGATTGGGGAAGAAATTATCAGGGATACCTGTCGGGTCACCCCAAATTTGAATGCCATCGCCTTGCGTTATTTTAACCCGATGGGGGCACATCCCAGTACTGAAATCGGGGAATTGCCTATAGGTGTACCCCAGAATCTAGTGCCTTTTATCACTCAAACGGGGGTTGGCCTGCGTGAGCAGCTTTCCGTTTTTGGAGACGACTACCCCACGGAAGATGGTACTTGTATAAGAGACTACATTTATGTCGTAGATTTGGCCATAGCCCATGTAAAGGCGCTGCAGCGCTTACTGAAAGGCGAGAATACCGATAATTATGAAGTCTTTAATCTAGGTACGGGCAAAGGCAGTTCGGTACTCGAAGTAATAGAGAGTTTTGAAAGGGTCTCTGGTCAGAAATTAAACTATAAGATAGTGGATAGAAGGCCTGGTGATATCGTAAAGGCCTACGCCGATACGACTAGGGCCAATGAAGTATTAGGCTGGAAGTCCCAATATACTTTAGATCAGGCGATGAAATCTGCTTGGGATTGGGAGCGTAAGATTAGAAACTAATTTTTTTGGGCCAAATGGACAACCAAGGCTTACCAAGTTCTCGTAAATAGCGTATGGTTTTGAAATTTTCCGATACGAGCCACCTCCTTAAAACTGCACAAGAAAATAGACTGTATGCCAAACTTGTCGCACAACTAGAAAAGGATTTTGGTCTTGCCAATATTTACATCGATCTGAAAGAAGGCATAAGTCCCGACGGACTAAAAAGTCTCTTGTACGAAAAGATTTATGTATTGATTATGGAGCGCTTTTCAGAATACCTGAATCTACTTTATGTAATCGATGTGCCCGAAAAGGCGTTTAAGGAAATCAAGGTGACCGATGTGGTAGAGGTAGCCGAACAGGTATCTTTTCTTATACTACTAAGGGAAATGCAAAAGATTTTCCTGAAGGAAAAATATTCCGAACATTAGAAATAGACCCGTACAAAGGGCATCCAAGCGTTAGCATATATGCTTTTGGCGTCATCGTACAAAATATCATATCGAATTCCCAAGGTGAAATTTCGATCCGTATAACCGATTCCAAGGAATAGGGCAGGGGACCAATAATTATTTTCAAGGTCAGCCCCGTTCAATACGAGTGTTCTGTTGATTCTTAATTGTTCGAGTTCAGCGGAAAGCTGTAAAAATTGCAAGGGGTTGTAGAGTGAAAGAATACTTCCGCCATAGGCGACCAACTTACTATCATTATATTTGGCATAGGTAAAACTGAGGCTGGCTCCTGCTGCGAATTGGTCGTTTAACTGATAGATTGCGCTAGGAGAAATAGATCCGTTGAATCCACCGTTAGTAAAGCCTAAACCGATACCGCCACCGAAACGCACCTTGCTCCAAAAATCGTTGCCTTGTAATGGGTTTTGTCCCCAGCAGATGGTAAAAAGAAACAGAAAAAGCACGGTAAATGCCGATTTGTTGCATAGGGTACATTTTTTAATCATTATTTTTGCTTTTTTCCAATATTGCATACTAAGATACATTCCAGAAATGGTAAATGTTGTATTTTTGTGTCTATTTCATTTGTAAGATAGCGAAACCCTTTATGGATAAATATTCTTTTCTAAACGCCGCACATACCTCATTTTTTGCGGAACTCTACGATAAATATCTTAAAAGTCCGGATAGTATAGAGCCTAGCTGGCGTGCTTTTTTCCAAGGTTTTGATTTTGGCTCCGAACTCGCCCTTGATGAACTCGACGTTCAAACCATGATTCATGCTCCTGGCATCAACAATGGTCAAGACCTACAGATGCCGCAATCGTTACAAAAGGAATTTCAGGTTATCCGACTGATCGATGGGTATCGAAATCGGGGGCATTTGTTCACTAAAACCAACCCGGTTCGTGATCGAAGAAAATACAGTCCGACGCTGGATATTGAAAATTTCGGGCTGTCACAGAACGATTTGGATACGGTGTTTAATGCCGGTGAGATTATCGGAATAGGTGCGAGTACCTTAAGTGAGATTATTAAACACCTTAAACGTATTTATTGCGATGCGATAGGTGTAGAGTACATGTATATACGTAAGCCCGAGCGAATCGAATGGATACAGAATTGGTTGAATGTCAATGACAACCATCCTGACTACAAAGTGGAACATAAAAAGCGTATTCTTAAGAAGCTGAATCAGGCTGTTTCTTTCGAAGGTTTTCTCCACACGAAATATGTCGGTCAAAAGAGATTTTCCCTCGAAGGCAACGAGTCGCTCATACCAGCTCTTGATGCGGTCGTTGAAAGAGCTGCTGAATTGGGTGTTAAACAATTTGTCATGGGAATGGCCCACAGGGGAAGGTTGAATGTATTGACCAATATATTCGGAAAGGCGGCGAAAGATATTTTTAGTGAGTTTGATGGAAAGGACTACGAACAGGAGATTTTCGATGGGGATGTGAAATATCATTTAGGCTGGACCTCGGAACGCAAGACCGACAACGGCAATATGATTAAAATGAACATTGCTCCTAACCCCTCGCACCTAGAGACAGTGGGTGCGGTAGTGGAAGGAATTGCAAGGGCAAAACAAGACACCCATTTTCCTGATGATTTTTCCAAGGTGCTTCCCATCGTGGTACATGGTGATGCGGCCATTGCCGGCCAAGGCGTTGTTTATGAAGTGGTACAGATGGCGGACTTAGATGGTTATCGCACCAATGGTACCATACATATGGTGGTAAACAATCAAATAGGTTTTACCACTAATTATTTGGATGCACGTTCATCAACGTACTGCACCGATGTAGGCAAGGTTACCTTAAGTCCTGTACTCCATGTAAATGCCGACGATGCGGAGGCGGTAGTTCATGCTTCCCTTTTTGCGCTGGAATACCGTATGCGATTCAATAGCGATGTCTTTATCGATCTGTTAGGTTATAGAAAATATGGGCATAATGAGGGCGATGAGCCAAGGTTTACCCAACCCAAGCTTTATAAGGCCATTGCCAAGCATCCGAACCCTAGGGATATTTATGCCGAAAAATTGATAAATGAGGGTGTGATTGAAAAGGAATTCGTAAAAGAGCTTGAAGAAGAGTACAAAGCCTCTTTAGAAGAAGAGCTTGAAGACTCTAGAAGGGAAGATAAGACCGAGATTACCCCTTTTATGGCCGACGAATGGAAGGGCTTTGTCAATGTCAGGGAGTGGGAGATGATGGAGTCCGTCGATACCACTTTTGAGCGAAAGAGCTTAGACGCTATCGCCAAGGTGATCACTGAGTTGCCACAAGACAAGAAGTTCTTGCGTAAGGTAGATAAGTTGATCAAGGAGCGTAAAAAAACGTATTTCGAAACCGACAGACTCGATTGGGCCATGGGAGAATTATTGGCCTATGGTACCCTGTTAAAAGAAGGCTTCGGGGTACGTATGTCGGGACAAGATGTAGAGCGCGGTACTTTTTCGCATCGTCATGCGGTATTGAAGGTGGAGGAAAGCGAGGAAGAGATATTGCTTTTAAATCACCTTTCTAAAGATCAAGGACGATTTCAGATATACAATTCTTTATTGTCGGAATACGGTGTCGTAGGGTTCGATTATGGCTATGCCATGGCTAGCCCCAATACATTGACTATTTGGGAAGCACAGTTTGGCGATTTCAGTAATGGTGCTCAGATTATGATAGACCAATATATATCGGCTGCCGAAGATAAATGGAAGTTGCAGAATGGTTTGGTCATGTTGTTGCCCCATGGCTATGAAGGACAAGGTGCAGAGCATTCTTCCGCACGAATGGAACGCTATCTACAGCTCTGTGCCCGTGACAACATGTACATCGCTGATGTGACTACCCCAGCTCAGATGTTCCATATCTTACGCAGACAGATGAAAGTGAATTTTAGAAAACCTCTGATCATATTTACACCTAAAAGTCTGTTGCGACATCCCAAAGCAGTATCGTCGATCGATGAACTTGCTTCCGGAAGTTTTCAGGTAATTTTAGATGACCCTGATGCAGATGTGAAAAAGGTCAAAACCCTAGTTTTTTGTACGGGCAAGTTTTACTATGACCTATTGGCCGCAAAAGAAGAAAAGGGTAGGGAGGATGTTGCCTTGGTGCGGATTGAACAACTGTTCCCTTTGCCTGCTGAAGAAATGAAGGGGATAATCGAGAAGTATAAAAAGGCCGACGATCTAGTATGGGCACAGGAAGAACCACGTAATATGGGTGCTTGGAGTCATATGATGATGCATTTTAGCGATTCGAATAAATTTCGTGTAGCTTCAAGAAGATTTTATGCTTCACCAGCTGCCGGTAGCGCCGTACGTTCAAAAATGCGTCATCAACAGGTCATCGATTACGTTTATGATAAGGATAAAGACAATATGTCCAAACCCGTACCAAGACCTAAGAAAGAGGAGAAGGCTTAATAAAGGTTATTACCGAGTAAAAAAGGCCGATTTTAGTCAAGAAAATATAATACAGCAAATAGTAACGACATGATATTAGAAATGAAAGTCCCTTCCCCGGGCGAATCCATAAGCGAAGTCGAGATAGCGGAGTGGTTGGTAGAAGATGGTGATTATGTAGAGAAAGATCAAGCCATTGCCGAGGTTGATTCGGACAAGGCTACTTTAGAACTTCCAGCAGAAGCAAGCGGTACCATTACCTTGAAAGCCGAGGTGGGGGATGCCGTTGCCGTAGGAGAAGTGGTCTGTCTTATCGATACTGACGGGGCCAAACCTGACAATGGAGGTGGTTCCGAAGACAAGGAAACAAAAAAGGAAAGCGAAAGCTCCAGTGATTCTCCTGAGAAGGATTTGGCCAAGGAACAAAAAAATGAAAAGAACGAGCAAGACAAAGCGCCTCAACCTGCCCAAGCCAAAGAAACTTATGCATCCGGGGTACCTTCACCTGCAGCTAAAAAGATATTAAATGAAAAAGGGATTGACGCCTCGAGTGTGAAGGGGAGCGGTCGAGACGGAAGAATTACTAAAGATGATGCGGTGAACGCGGTGCCTTCAATGGGGACCCCTACTGGTGGAAGTCGTGGAGAGTCGCGGTCGAAACTTTCGATGTTACGCAGAAAAGTGGCCGAACGTTTGGTGGCTGCAAAGAACGAAACCGCCATGTTGACTACCTTCAATGAAGTCGATATGTCTTCTATCTTTGAATTGCGTAAGAAATATAAAGAAGATTTTAAGGAGAAGCATGGTGTAAGTTTAGGTTTCATGTCTTTCTTTACGAAGGCGGTCGTAAGGGCACTTAGTGAATATCCATCTGTCAACTCTATGATCGATGGCAAGGATATGATCTCCTACGATTTTTGTGACATCAGTATTGCAGTATCGGGCCCAAAGGGCCTTATGGTTCCTGTGATTCGAAATGCAGAAAATTTATCCTTTAGGGGTATTGAGTCTGAGGTTAAAAGATTGGCCATTCGGGCCCGTGAGGGTGAAATTACGGTCGATGAGATGACCGGGGGTACTTTTACCATAACCAATGGAGGGGTTTTCGGATCGATGTTATCCACTCCCATCATTAATCCACCTCAAAGTGCCATTTTAGGAATGCATAATATCGTTGAAAGACCTATTGTTAGGGATGGGGCCATAGCCATTGCTCCGGTTATGTATGTAGCGCTTTCTTACGACCATCGTATTATCGATGGCAAGGAATCCGTAGGGTTCTTAGTAGCCGTCAAGGAGGCCTTGGAAAGTCCGGAAGAGTTATTGATGGACGGTAATGTTGAAAAAGCGTTGGAAATGCAATTTTAAACGCGATTGAGCAATATGGAACGAGGGTTTAGATCTATCATCTAGGCCCTCGTTTTTTATTACCTTCACAAGGATCCCACAATTCTATTGTGACGTAGTCACGGGGCCATTCACTTACATCCAAGGTCTTGACTTGCTTTTTCATCAGCATCGGGGAAACAATTTCCCGTGGGAAGGCTTTCAGGAACATAGCGTGCCAAGTTGTTATCGTAAAGACCGTTCTCTATAAAGGCCGTGAGCTGGGCTATTTCATTTTCTTCCAAATTTAGAGGATGGAATAGGTCGGAAATCCTTTCATCGGGTACATTGGTATTCTGGCTCTTAGCCAAATTCTTGTATCTAATGACCTCTTCAATGGAAGAAAAGCTTCCGCCATGACCTAAAAAATGTACTTGTTTTAAGTTATAGAGCGTGGGAGTTTTAAATTTATAGTTGTCGGCCGGGTCGTTCGTAAATCCGCCACGGCCTTTTTTTGTGGCTTCGTCTACTAGGCCCAGGACTTGATTCTCTTCAAAATCGTTCATCCCAAGGGCGTGAAAAGCCATACCGTTAAGGCCAGGCCCTGAATGACACAAATAACACTCTCCCTTGCCGAAGAAAATTAAGGCACCTTGTTTTTCCTCTTCGGTGAGCGCGCTTTCCATACCCCTTAACCATCTTTGAAAGGGAGCCTGATTGGCCAAAACGGTACGTTCGAAAGCCGCAATGGCCAAGCCGGCATATATTTTGGTGTATCTGCTATCAGTGGGAATATTTGGAAAGGCCTTGTCAAAAAGTGATTTGTAAGGACCGCTCAGAATCATCTCCGGGTCACATTTCAGCCGATGGACATCCATTCCGGCAATAGCCTGCGTTTCAAGTCCTTCGTAACCTAGGGCATTACTTTCTTTGGGAGTGCCCACGGTCCATGAACCCTCGGTGCCCTCGTTTGTTTTTGTTGCTCCGAACTGGCCGTTCCAAAGCATGACATCTTGATACGCCGTATTCAAAATAGAAGGAGAACGGATAGGCTGTACGTCGACCGTGCTGTCAGTATATATGGGTGACATTGCCCTTCCTTCACCGAAGGTTCCAAAACCTACTCCTCCTTCACCGATACCTTGCTTTAATCCGCTTTGAAATCCGGCCCGAGCCTGATGACAGCTGGCGCATGAAAAAGTATTCGTACCCTCGGCCTTTTTAGGGTTCAATGAGATTCCGGTTTCATGAAAGAGAAATTTTCCCAAAAAGACCTTCTCTGGCGTTATTGCATTTTTGGGATCGGCAGGTATCTCTTCCAGGGCGCTGCCGTCTGGAAATTGCAATTCGTTTAAGGAACCATATAATTGTATAAGACGTGTTTCAAGTTCGTTTTCTACTATTGGATGGCTAAAATCGTTTTCGGTTTTCGAGCAGGAAGTAAGAGCGGTAAGCCATACTAACAGGCCCAAAGTGGTCTTTTTGTAGTTCATAGTGATTGGGATGAGCAAAGCACAAAGGGAATACTTTTAATAGAAACCCATAATATTTTTTCGTCGAAAAAAATAAAAAGGCGATAAATAACAGATGAAAAGGTCCTTAAAAAATTTTTATCTTAAATAGAGATGGGATTTATGATAGTCGATAATGGCTTGGGCCTGCTGTAGAACATCGGCGCCGATAATACCATCTACCGGTAAGGCCTCATGGGCTATCAAGGCCTCGTTTACGTGAACAAGGTCAAAAAGAACGATTTTGAGTTTTTTTATTTTCCAAGGGCCGATTTCGAGCCTATTCTTGGTTGACATTAGTGTTTCCATATTGGTGGCTCCGGCTCCGGCTGCCTTGATTTTCGACTCCTTCGAGTTGAGGTGAAAAAACTCAATTTTATCGAAACCGACACAGGTATTCGATGCTCCTGTATCTATAATGAATCTTCCAATTACTCCGTTCAATCTAGCGGATACGGCGATATGGTTGGTTTCGGTTACTATTATTGGAATCTCCGTATATCTCTTTTTCCTCAATAATTTCTTCAGGGAGGCCATGTATTCTTTTTGTTCAAAGATAAGCCTATTTTTGCACCATGATTATAACCGATACACATACACACCTCTATAGTGAAGCTTTTGATGATGATAGAACCGATATGATTGAAAGGGCCTTGAAAGAGGGGGTGGAGCGCTTTTTTATTCCCGCCATAGATTCCACGTATACCGATGCCATGTTCGAATTGGAAAGGCAATTTCCAGGGCATATTTTTTTGATGACCGGTTTGCACCCTACTCATGTAAAGGAAAATTATCACGAAGAATTGGCTCATGTCGACGATTTACTCACCCAGCGAAAGTTTTATGCAGTAGGTGAAATCGGGATGGACCTATATTGGGACAAAACTTTTATCGAAGAGCAGCGAGAGGCCTTTAGGTACCAGATTCGACTGGCCAAAAAATATAATTTACCTATTGTTATCCATTGTCGCGATGCTTTTAATGAAGTTTTTGAAATACTCGAAAGCGAGAATGATGGCGGTCTTTTTGGTGTTTTTCATTGTTTTACCGGAACATTGGCCGAGGCACGAAAAGCAATTTCCCTGAATATGAAATTGGGCATAGGGGGAGTGGTAACCTTCAAGAATGGCAAAATCGATACATTCTTAGATCAAATACCACTCAGTCATATTGTTTTGGAAACAGACTCCCCCTACCTTGCCCCTGTTCCCTTTCGTGGAAAACGGAATGAAAGTTCATATATAATCCATGTTTTACAAAAGTTGGCCTTGCTTTACGGTATAAGTTGTGAAGAAATTGCCGAGATTACCACCGCCAATTCCAAAGCAGTTTTTGGGGTCTAACCTATTGAAGGGTTTATGGGATAGGGTTTCACTTTAAATCGAGTTTTGAAGAATAGAACGAAAATACTACTGATTTATACGGGGGGGACTATCGGAATGATGAAGGACTACGGATCTGGTGCCTTAAAAGCTTTTGATTTTGACAAGTTGGTCAAGAATATTCCGGAGCTGAGCCAATTGGATTGTGATATCGACGCGATTTCTTTCGATAACCCTATAGATTCATCGAATATGAACCCCGAGTATTGGGGAACCATGGCTTCTTTAATAGAAGGTAATTATGAGAGTCACGACGGCTTTGTGGTATTGCATGGCAGTGATACGATGAGCTATAGCGCTTCGGCGCTGAGCTTTATGTTGGAGCATCTTGCCAAGCCGGTGATATTTACCGGTTCTCAATTGCCAATAGGTGATCTGCGAACCGATGCCAAAGAAAATCTGATTACTTCTATTCAGATAGCTGCATTAAAGAAGAAAGGTGTTCCCCTTGTTCAAGAGGTAGGGCTGTATTTTGAGTACAAGCTTTATCGGGCAAATCGTACGACCAAAATAAATGCCGAACATTTTCAGGCTTTCGTGTCGCCCAATTATCCGCCATTGGTTGAATCCGGGGTTTTTCTAAAGGTTTATGAGGAAAATTTACTTCCGAGGAGAGGCGGAAAACAGTTTAAAGTACATAAGAATATGAATAGCAATGTGGCCATACTTAAATTGTTTCCGGGCATTGGCCCCAACGTTTTAGACAGTATATTGAAAATCGAAGGCCTCAAAGGGCTCATCCTTGAAACCTACGGGGCGGGTAATGCACCTACGGAAAATTGGTTGGTCGATAGTTTAAAGAAAGCCATTTCAGACGGATTGCACGTAGTCAATGTCACTCAATGCTCAGGGGGAAGCGTTTCTATCGGCCGATATGAAACAAGTCAGCATCTCGAAAAGCTCCAAATAATTAATGGTAAGGACATTACCACGGAGGCCGCCGTTACCAAATTGATGTATCTCTTAGGAAATGGCCTATCACCTAAATTGTTCAAAACCATTTTTGAAACTCCCCTAAGAGGTGAAGTGGGGTAAAATTAGCGGTATAAATTTCATGGACTAATATTTTTTTCGTTATTTGGCCAACCCTTTTGCAAGGTCAAACTAGAGAGGTGGCCGAGTGGTCGAAGGCGCACGCCTGGAAAGTGTGTATACACCAAAAGTGTATCGAGGGTTCGAATCCCTTCCTCTCTGCAACAAAAAATATTTTTCAGTAGAAATTATTATTATCTGAAAATTATTGATAAGTTTAATTTTGCTAAAATGATGGGAGTTTAAATCAGTGGTAAAGGATTGGTGGTGTAAATGTGGAACAAGGTTTCGGCACTTCATCCTATCTTAGGCTATCACGACCCGTCAGCTACGAAGTTTTACTTTTTTTATTGTGATTTTTTTTTATCTTTAACCCTATTAACTAACTAATTTAAGTTTGAAAAAATGAAAAAATTATTCTCTATCCTTGCCATGGGCGGATTGTTCGTATTGAGCACGAATACTGTAAATGCAATGGCTACAGCCGCAACAATGATTCAAGATGCTCCGGCGGAAGCTGAAAAAGGTTTCACCCAAGTGCTGAAGGAAATGTTCATACAAGGTGGTGCCGGCTTCATGGGTATTGTACTTTTGTGTTTGATTCTTGGTCTGGCAGTGGCAATTGAGCGTATTATTTATTTGAATATGGCCACTACGAACACAGCTAAATTAAAGCAGCAAGTAGAAGATGCACTGGCATCGGGTGGTGTTGAAGCAGCAAAAGAAGTATGCCGAAATACAAAGGGCCCCGTGGCTTCTATTTATTACCAAGGTTTGGATAGAGCGGGAGAAAGTGTAGAATCTGCTGAGAAGGCTGTTGTTGCCTATGGTGGTGTTCAGATGGGCCAATTAGAGAAGAATGTTTCTTGGTTGACCCTATTTATCGCTATTGCACCTATGCTTGGATTCATGGGTACGGTTATCGGTATGATTCAGGCTTTCCAAAAGATTAGTGCGGTAGGTAACTTGAGTGCATCACTTATTGCAGGTGATATTCAGGTGGCGTTATTGACTACGGTTTTCGGTCTTATCACGGCGATTATCCTTCAGATTTTTTACAACTATATCATTGCAAAAATTGATAGTATCGTAAACGATATGGAAGATTCTTCTATCGTTTTGATAGACATGCTTGTAGACCACAAAAAATAAGTCGCACTTTTAATACCTTAAGATTATGCACAAAGTTGTAAAGATTATTTTAGTAGTTGTAGGATTGATAGGTGCTGGTTTGTGGTTTATGCTTCCAGAGTCGGAAATGCCCGCATCTCAGGCTGCAAATAACGGGGCGCTCAACGCTATGTTCTGGATTACCTATATACTTTTAGGTATTGCCGTGGTGTTCAGTCTTGTGTTTGCCCTTAAGAATCTTTTTTCCAATCCCGCGAGCATTAAGAAGACCCTTTTTGTTATAGGCGGATTCTTATTAGTTGTTGCTATAGGCTATGTGTTAGCTGATGGAACCGATGTGAGCATTGATGAAATGGCAGAGCGCGGTATAGAAACATCCGAAACTACCATTAAAAGAATTGGGACGGGTATCAATGTATTCTTTATATTGACTATCATCGCCGTCGGAGCCATGTTGTGGGGCGGCGCGAGAAAAACGATTATTAAAAAATAAAAGTTATGCCAAAAAGAGGAGCACCACCAGAAGTAAATGCAGGATCGATGGCAGACATTGCGTTCTTGCTGCTGATATTTTTCTTGGTTACCACGACCATAGAAACCGATGCAGGTCTTGACCGTATGTTGCCTCCAATTGAACCGCCTAACGAAGAACCTCCTATAATCAAGGAAAAGAATATCTTCACGGTAAATATCAACCGCAACGGACAACTCTTGGTAGAAGATGAACTTACCGATATAAAGAGTTTACGGGAGAAAGCAAAGGCTTTTTTAGATAATGGAGGGGCACCTCAAGGAAGTCCGGAATATTGTAGTTATTGTAAAGGAAAAAGAAATCCTGAATCTTCGGATAACCCTGCAAAGGCCATTATTTCTTTGAAGAACGATAGGGAAACCAAGTATAGTACGTATATAACGGTTCAAAATGAACTCGTCGGGGCGTACAATGAACTGAGGAATCGAGAGGCCCAAAGATTGTACAAAAGAGATTTCACCGATATGGAGGCCGACTATCTCAACCCTGAGACCGATTCGGGTACCAAGGAAGATTTGAAAGAAAAGGTGAAAAGAATCCAAGATCTTTTTCCACAGAAACTGTCGGAGGCCGAAACGGAGTCGACCAATTAATTAGCGCATAAAAAGTTAGATATGTCAAAGTTTACAAAGAAAAAAGATGCAGGGTTACCACCTGTAAATACCGCATCTCTACCAGATATTGTTTTTATGCTGTTGTTCTTTTTTATGACAGTTACCGTGATGAAGGATAGCTCGTTGAAAGTAGAAAACGTATTGCCCAACGCAAGCGAAACTAAAAAACTTGAAAAGAAAGACAGGGTCATTTATATATATGTTGGAGCTCCTACATCACAATATAAGTCTCAATTTGGCGAGGAGCCCAAAATCCAGCTGAACGATAAGTTTGCGGATCCTTCTCAAGTGGGCGACTACATTTTGCAAGAGCGGGCCAAGAAGCCTCAGGAACTCCAGAATGTACTTACCACAGCTTTGAAGGTAGATAAGAATGCCAATATGGGATTGATTTCAGATATTAAGCAGGAACTACGCAAAGTAAATGCGCTGAAAGTCAATTACACGACCTATGATGGAGATGCATTTAATAATTTGCAGTAGAAGGTACTAGTTTTTACGACGTAAAGAAATTATAGAAACGCTTTGAACATTCGATTTGAAGCGTTTTTTATTTGTTTATTTTTACAATTATGGCCCGTATCATAATTATTTTCGTCTTGCTATCTATGCGATTAAGTGCGCAGGTTTACCCAGATTCGGTTTTACAAGATACGAAGTATCTCGAAGACCAGTTTTATTTGGGAGTCACCTATAACATTTTACTGAATAAGCCGGAAAATGTAAGCCAGCGGAACCTTTCGTATGGTCTTCAAGCTGGTTTTCTTAAAGATATTCCTTTAAATGCGACGCGCACCACAGCTTTTGCACTAGGTTTAGGATATGGATTATACTCTTACTATTCCACTCTTGACATTACAGAAACCCCAGATGGCTTGGAATATGATATTTTAGAGAATACGAATGATTTCAAAAGAAACAAGGTCGAGACCCACATGGCCGAAATACCTATTCAGTTTCGATGGCGAAATTCGACCGCGACGGAATATAAATTTTGGCGTATTTATGCGGGTCTGAAGATGGGTTATCTTGTAGGTGGGCGCTCTAAGTTTGTGGGAAACGATGATAAGGACTCTTTTTATAATACGGATATTCAGAAGTTTCAGTATGGATTAACTTTTGATTTTGGCTATAATACGTTCAATCTTCATGCCTATTATGCCTTAAACAATATGTTTTCCGATAATGTACTGCTCAACGGCCAAGCGATTGAAATGAAACCCCTTCGAATAGGCCTCATCTTCTATATTCTTTGATTAAGCAGCTTAGTAAGCGAAGCTCACCAATATACATTTTTTTACGATTGGCTTTCATTCTATCTAGACTGGCAATTCTAACTCATAACCAATAAGGAACCATAAGCAGTTGTGAAAGAATCCCTATGCTAAATCCGATGAATAGTTCAGGTTTGCTATGGGCATGCAAATATAACCGAGAGGTCGCCACTACGCCTGTGGCTAGCGTTAGGAGACTAACGGCTATCGTGATGTTTATTTTGAAATGGATGCTTAGGCAAACCAAGAAGGTAAACAGACTTCCCATACCCATAAGGTGCATACTTATTTTGAGTTTTAAGAATAGTAGTAATAAGGCAGACATGGCTGCTACAATAAGGCCTAAAAAGTAGAAGTGTAACTCTATGGTATAACCGTTAGGAATCACCTTGTAAATCACCATAAAAAGCAAAATAATATGAATGTACAGGGGATATCGACGTTCTCGAGGATTAGGCATAAAAATGGTACTGACCAACCCTAAATTTCGCAAAATCAGGTAGGTTATAATCGGAATTATTATGGTTAGAATAAAAATTGGAAGCAAGTTACCTACTTGAAGTTCTGCAGGGCTGTACTTCGGAGTAACAAGAAAATAGGCCAAGGTACCTGCCATCGGAATTAACAAGGGATGGAAGATGTAAGATATGGCCCTTAGGAAAAATCTCATTAAATCTGTTTTCGCAATCGTGCGACGGGAATATCCAGTTGTTCCCTGTATTTGGCGACTGTCCGCCGAGCTATCGGGTAGCCCTTTTCCTTTAAAATGGAGGCCAACTTATCGTCCGTCAATGGTTTTTTCTTTGGTTCATCACGGATGACCGTTTCTAGTATCTTTTTTATTTCTTTTGTTGAAACATCTTCGCCTTGGTCATTTTTCATAGATTCTGAGAAGTAATCCTTGATAAGTTTAGTGCCATATGGGGTATCGACATATTTACTGTTGGCTACTCGCGACACTGTTGATACATCCATATCGATCTCATCGGCGATGTCTTTAAGAATCATGGGGCGAAGGTTACGCTCATCTCCCGTTAAAAAATATTCTTTTTGATAATTCATAATGGCGTTCATCGTGATAAAAAGCGTTTGCTGACGTTGCCGTATGGCATCGATAAACCATTTCGCGGCATCGAGTTTCTGCTTTATGAAAAGCACGGTATCCTTCTGGGATTTCGATTTGTTCTTAGCGTCTTTATAGCCCTTCAGCATATTGCTATACTCTTTCGAAACATGCAATTCTGGCGCATTTCTGCCATTGAGACTGAGTTCTAAATCGCCTTCGACAATTCGAATCGAAAAATCGGGTACCACGTGTTCAATAATGCGGTTGTTTCCCGAATATGAACCACCTGGTTTCGGATTGAGTCTTTCTATTTCCGAAATGGCGGCCTTAAGCTCCTCTTCGGAAATATTGTGTTTTTGAATAAGTTTTTTGTAGTGCTTTTTGGTAAACTGGTCAAATGATTTCTCCAAAATAGCGATCGCAAGTTCAACTTTTGGGGAGGCTTCTTTTCGTTTAAGCTGAATAAGAAGACACTCTTCCAGAGAACGGGCCGCAACACCAGGTGGATCTAATTTCTGGACTATTTTTAAGACTCTCTCGATCGTTTCCTCATCCGTATAGATGTTCTGGGTAAATGCCAAATCGTCCAATATGTCTGAAATCGGTCTTCGAATATATCCACTTTCATCTACGCTCCCGACCAAAAATTCTGCGATACTCCACTCTTCATCGCTAAGGTAAACCGTGTTGAGTTGGTTCAGCAAATATTGATTAAATGAGATGCCGGCGGCATAAGGCACATTTTTTTCTTCATCATCGGTACTATAATTATTGGCCTTAGTGCGGTAATCCGGAATTTCATCATCACTGAGATAATCATCTATATTTATGTCTTCGGCACTGATGCTTTCACTGTCGGTTTCTTCGTTTTCATAAAGATTATCAAATTCGTCATCGAAGTTTTCTGCCTCTTCCTTTCCTCCTTCTAAAGCAGGGTTTTCTTCCAGTTCTTGTTTCAGTCGCTGTTCAAAAGCCTGAGTAGGCAGCTGAATCAGTTTCATCAACTGTATCTGCTGAGGAGATAACTTTTGTGATAATTTGAACTGTAAGTGTTGTTTTAGCATTGCCGTGAGATTCTGCTTGCCTTATAAAGTTAACGAATTTGCGATTAAAACTCCGCATTTTGGGGAGTTCTGGGGAAAGGAATCACATCTCTTATATTTCCCATTCCAGTGGCGAAAAGTACTAATCTTTCAAATCCCAGGCCAAACCCGCTGTGAACGGCAGACCCGAATTTTCTCAAATCAAGATACCACCACAGTTCTTCTTCTGGAATGCCTAAAGCCGCCATTTTTTCTTTTAATACATCCAAGCGTTCCTCGCGCTGTGAGCCCCCCACGATTTCTCCGATACCCGGAAAAAGAATGTCCATGGCCCGGACCGTTTTTCCATCTTCGTTCAAACGCATATAAAATGCTTTTATTTTGGCGGGATAATCAAATAGAATCACAGGGCATTTAAAATGTTTTTCAACCAAAAACCGTTCGTGCTCGCTTTGAAGATCAGCACCCCATTCGTCAATTAAATATTGAAACTTCTTTTTCTTATTAGGCTTGCTGTTTCGGAGAATATCGATAGCCTCGGTATATGAAACGCGTTTAAAACTGTTGTCGGTTACGAATTTCAATTTTTCAATAAGTGGCATTGGACTGCGATCGGTCTGTGGTTTGGATTTTTCCTCGTCTAAAAGTCTCTTTTCCAAGAAGTGAAGGTCATCTTGGCAGTTTTCCAAAATATAAGCGATGACATTTTTAATAAAATCTTCGGCCAGATCCATATTGGCATCCAGGTCATAAAAGGCCATTTCGGGCTCTATCATCCAAAATTCAGCCAAGTGTCTTGAGGTATTTGAGTTCTCAGCCCGAAATGTGGGTCCGAACGTATACACCTTGCCTAGGGCCATAGCGTAGGTTTCAGCCTCTAGCTGACCGGAAACGGTAAGGTTGGTCTCTTTTCCAAAGAAGTCTTCCTTATAGTCTACCTCGCCGGCATCAGTCAAAGGCGGTTTCTTATCGCTCAATGCGGTCACGCGAAACATTTCACCTGCACCCTCTGCATCGGATCCCGTAATAATCGGGGCATGAAAGTTATAGAAACCATTTTGCTGAAAATATTGGTGGATGGCAAACGACAAGGCCGAACGTACCCTCATCACGGCCGAGAATGTATTGGTGCGAATACGAAGATGTGCCTTTTCTCGTAAAAATTCCAGTGAGTGTCGTTTGGGCTGAATGGGATAGGTCTCGGGATCGGCACCACCATGGACAATTATTTCTTTGACCTGAATCTCTACATTTTGCCCTTTACCTTGACTTTCAACTAGCGTACCGATAATGCGCAGGGCCGCTCCTGTATTGATTTGTTTAAGAATACCTTCTTCAAGGGATTCAAAGTCGACTACACATTGAATGTTGTTAATGGTAGAACCATCATTAAGGGCAATGAACCGATTGCTCCGAAAGGTCTTTACCCATCCGTTTACCGTTACTTCCTGTAATAATAGATTACCTTTGAGCAATTCTTTTACGTTAGTCGATGTCATATTAAAACACTTGAAAATTGAAGGGCAAAGATAAGTTTTTGATAAAAAGAAAGGGTGTTCGAACGGTTTAAATCCGTCTCATTTATCATCTCGTTTGTCTTCGTCGGCTAGAGGAAGGATATCGATTTGGGGCTTTTTCAATATTTCTTTGCGAGCAATGTTACGCTCAAGAGACAATAATAAAGAGGGCAACACAATGAGGTTGGCCAACATGGCAAACATAAGGGTGGCCGATACGAGTGCCCCAAGGGCTACCGTACCTCCAAAGTTTGAAATTATAAATACCGAAAAGCCAAAAAATAGAACGATTGAAGTGTAAAACATACTAACACCTGTTTCCCGCAGAGCGGCATAGACCGATTTTTTAATCTGCCATTTATTAGCCGTCAACTCTTGACGATACTTGGCCAAAAAATGAATGGTGTCGTCAACAGAAATACCAAAGGCGATACTAAATACCAAGATGGTAGAAGGTTTTATAGGTACCCCAACAAAACCCATTACGCCAGCGGTTATGACCAAGGGCAAGAGATTTGGTATCAACGAAATTATAATCATTCGGAAAGAACGGAACAAATACGCCATAAACAGCGCGATTAAAAATATAGCGAACGCCAGGGACAATACCAGGTTTTTAACCAAGTACTTGGTGCCCTTTAGAAAGATAAGCGCACTTCCGGTCATATAAACATCGTAACGATCTGGTGGAAAAAACTTGGCAACATTCTCTAACAGCCGTGCTTCGATTTCCTCCATACGATCGGTCTTCACATCTTGCATAAAAGTGGTCATGCGTGCTGTTTGTCCGGTACTATCCACGAAGTTTTTGAGCAGGTTCCCGTTGCCTGATGAATTTTGTACAACTTTCATTATAAAGTTGTTCTCCTGCGAAGTAGGCAACTGATAATATTTAGGTATTCCGTTGTAAAATGCCTGTTTAGAATATTTGACGAGGTTTACTACAGAAATAGGTCTTGATAATTCAGGAATTTCTGTTACAACCTCGCTCAATTGATCCATGCGCTTTAAGGTAGTTGGCTTGAGTACACCTTTGGGTCTTTTGGTATCGATTACTATTTCTACGGGCATAATGCCGTCAAATTCCCTCTCGAAAAAACGAATATCTTGGAAGAACTCTGCTTTTTTGGGCATGTCTTCTATAGGGCTTCCGGAAATATCGATTTGATAAATCCCGATAATACTGGTGACTAATAAAACAAGAGAGGTGACATAGACCGTTATGCGCCGGTTTCGTACCACATGCTCCATCCAATTGACGAAGCCATCGATCCAACGTTGGTTCAAATGCTTTAAATGCCTGTTTTTCGGAAGGGATAAAAAACTGTAAACAATAGGTATGATAAGGAGCGAGAGAATAAAGATGCCAATGATGTTGATGGAAGCAACTATACCGAATTCTTTCAGCAACTTGCTATCCGTGATTATAAACGTAGCGAAACCGGAGGCCGTGGTAATATTGGTCATCAAGGTGGCATTACCGATTTTCGATATGACGCGCTGTAATGAAAGAGCCTGATTGCCGTGCTTTTTAACTTCTTGTTGGTACTTGTTGATTAAGAATATACAATTCGGAATACCGATTACGATAATAAGTGGGGGAATCAATGCGGTTAACACCGTAATCTCGTACTGCAATAATCCCAGCCATCCAAAGGCCCACATTACCCCTATAATTACAACACACATTGAAATTAACGTGGCTCGAAAGCTTCTGAAGAAGAGGAAAAAAATAAAAGAGGTTACCCCCAAAGCTGCCAGAATGAACTTCCCGATTTCATCAATGATATTTTGAGAGTTCATTGTTCGAATGTAGGGCATTCCAGACACATGAACATTCATGCCGGTTTCTTCTTCGAAGTCTTCGACCAGACGGGTGAGGTCTTGTAAAATAAAATCTTTTCGAACCGTGGTGTTGACAATATCCTTGTCAAGGTTAACAATAGTTCTTACCGTACCACTTTCCTTATTGAAAAGTAGCTTGTCATAAAAAGGGAGCTCATTAAAAAGGTGATCTATAATACTATCAACTTCTTTTTTGGTTCTTAGCTCAGATTGGATAAGAGGTTGGAGCTCAAATTTTTCTGCTTCGTTATCCTTTTTGAGTTCTTGAAGGTTGTCTAGTGATATAACGAAATCTACTTCTGGAAAAGCCGTCAATTGTTTACTGAACTTGTTCCACCGATTCAATTTGGCAGGTGTAAACAACGTGCTATCCCTTATCGCGAACACGATGGCATTTCCTTCTTCACCAAATTGTTTTAAGAATGTTTGGTACTCTAGGTTGATGGGGTGATCGTCGGGCAATAAGTTGGCTTGCGAGTTGCTGAAGCGCATATTTTGCCATTGTAGTCCAAGAAAAACGGTAAATCCTGCAATCAGAATCAGGATTAAAATACGATTTCGAAGAATAATTCTAGCCGTTTTTTCCCAAAAGCCTTGTGTATACTTTTTTGCCATCATAGGGTTTTTACCGAGCGCAAAGGTATTGAATGATTAGGTGCGTTCCTAAAATGAAAGATTAAATAAACCCTATCCACTTTAGAAAAAAAAGCGGCCCCAAATGGCCGCTTCTATTATTTTGATTTTGCATATCTAAAAATTATACCTTCATAATTTCAGCCTCTTTGGCGGCTAGAAAAATGTCAACTTTTTTGATGTATTGATCAGTAAGTTCTTGCACATCGACCTCGGCATTTTTTTGAAGATCTTCCGAAACGTCGAGATCGCGAATTTCCTTATTGGCTTCTTGACGTGCATTTCTCACACCCACTTTTGCATCTTCTGCTTCAGCCTTGGCTTGCTTGGTGAGCTGTATTCTTCGCTCCTCGGTCAGCGGGGGTACATTGATAATTACAAAATCGCCGTTATTCATTGGGTTGAACCCTAAATTAGCATTCATAATGGCAGTTTCAATTTCCTGAAGCATTTTCTTTTCCCAAGGCTGTACCGATATGGTACGTCCATCGGGTGTATTGATGTTCGAAACTTGAGACAATGGGGTTTGTGAACCATAGTACTCGACCATGACCGATGATAACATAGCAGGACTGGCTTTGCCAGCCCTAATTTTCACAAACTCTTTTTCTAAATGCTTCAATGCAGCCTCCATACTTTCTTTTGCGGAATCAAGTATAAACTGTATTTCTTCGTTCATATTCTAAATTATTGATATTTTGAGAAACCGACTGTCCCATGTAAAGGGATTAAATCTAATTTGTCAAAAGCATGATTATATGTTTCAAACCTAGTTGATACAAATCTTTAGAGATTGACTACCGTACCGATATTTTCACCCTCGACCAACTTCATTAGATTACCTCTTTTATTCATATCGAAAACGACAATTGGTAGCTCGTTCTCTTGACTGAGGGTAAAAGCGGTCGTGTCCATCACTTTTAAACCCTTTAAAATTACATCTGCAAAAGAGATAGAATCAAATTTGGTGGCATTCTTATCTTTCTCCGGGTCGGAGGTGTAGATGCCATCTACACGGGTTCCCTTTAAGATAACGTCGGCTTCTATTTCTATTGCACGTAAAACAGCTGCCGAGTCGGTCGTAAAATATGGGTTTCCCGTTCCTCCCCCAAAAATGACCACCCTTCCTTTTTCTAGATGCCGCATGGCGCGTCTTCTTATAAAAGGTTCGGCCACCTCGTTGATGGCAATAGCCGATTGTAATCGGGTCTGCACCCCTTGCATTTCGAGGGCACTCTGTAGGGCGAGACCGTTAATGACGGTGGCCAACATACCCATGTGATCACCTTGTACCCGGTCCATTCCTGTTGCCGCACCTGATAGACCTCGAAAAATATTGCCTCCGCCTATTACTACAGCTATCTCGACTCCTTTTTCAGAAACTTCTTTGATTTCTTCGGCGTATTCGGCGAGTCTTTGCGAATCAATACCGTATTGTTTTTGACCCATTAAAGCTTCGCCACTAAGCTTTAAAAGTATCCTTTTATATTGCATGCCCGGGTTTTCTTTGAAGCAAAAATAATCAAAAAATGTTATGATTCTATTTCTAGGCCATAGATAAGCAACCTTAATTATTTCCTAATAATGATGCCGATTCCTATAAATTTTATAATCTTGCAGGCCGTTTTGAAAGTGGATAAGAGCCAGCATAAAAATTCTAAATCTTACATAATGAAAAGATACTACGTGCTTACCCTAACCTTATTGGTATTATATAGTTGTGGTTCGACAAAAGGAGTTTTGACTGCCGATAAAACCCCTATTCTGACTTCTATAAATCTGAGCGAAGTGGTCGACGATAAGGTGGAGGTCACTGTTGACCCTGGGGCTTTCACAACCGATGAAGTAACCTTTTACATACCCAAGACCGTACCGGGCACCTATAGTATCGATAATTATGGGCAGTATATAGAGGGCCTAAAAGCCATTGATTATAAGGGTAATGAAATGACGGTTTCAAAATCGGATGACAATACGTGGAACATTTCAAATGGGAAGAATCTAGATAAGGTAGTGTATTACGTGAACGATACCTACGATACGGAGAACGAAGTCGAGTCTAAAGTATTTTCGCCGGCCGGCACCAATATTCTTGACGGAGAGAATTTTATGCTCAACCTTCACGGTTTCGTCGGTTATTTCAATAATTTGAAAGAGGTGCCCTATCAACTTACTATTACAAGGCCGATAAGTTTATTGGCAACTACTTCGTTGCCAAAAAATAATGTGGATCAACCAACCGACGGGGTCGATGTCTTCACTGCAAGTCGATACTTCGAGGTAATCGATAATCCGATTCAATATGCCAAACCCAACACCGAATCTTTTCAAATCAACGATATTACCGTTACGATTAGCGTTTATTCGCCCAATGGCATATATAACGCTGTTAGTCTGAAGGAGCGCATGGAAAAGATGATGGCCGCCCAGAAGGCTTTTTTAGGAGATATCGATGGCACCAAAAATTATAACATTTTATTGTATTTATCTACCCTAGAGCCCAACGATGCTTCAGGTTTTGGAGCATTGGAACACCATACCTCCACGGTAGTCGTATTGCCTGAGGCCATGCCCAGGGAGCGTTTAGAGCAGGCTATGGTCGATGTAGTGTCTCACGAGTTCTTTCATATTGTGACCCCATTGAACGTACACTCGAAGGAAATACAATATTTCGACTTTAATAATCCTAAAATGTCTGAGCATTTATGGATGTACGAAGGTACTACGGAATATTTTGCCAATCTTTTTCAGGTACAGCAAGGTCTGATCAGCGAGCAAGAGTTCTATGAACGAATGATGGATAAAATGAACAATGCCAAATCGTATGACGATACCATGTCTTTTACCGTGATGAGCAAAAATATTTTGAAGGAGCCGTACAAAGATAATTATGCGAATGTCTATGAAAAAGGGGCTTTGATCAACATGGCACTTGATATCGAACTTCGACGGCTAAGTAACGGGGAGAAGGGGGTGCTTTGGTTGATGAAGGAACTTTCCAAAAAGTATGGAAACGATACTCCGTTTAACGATAGCGATTTAATCGATGAAATCGTATCAATGACCTATCCAGAGATCGGTACTTTTTTTGAAACTTATGTAGTTGGGGATACTCCTATAGATTATAACGAATTTTTAGCTAAGGTCGGATTGCAAATGAAGACAGTGGAAAAACAGACCGGATATTTTTTAGATGGTGAAAACCCGTTTATAGATGTCGATCAAACCAGTGAAAATGCCATCTTCATTCGGAAGGGTATTCAGCAAAACAGCTTTTTTAAAGAGCTAGGCGCTCAAGGAGGTGACGTTATTAAAAGCATCAATGGAACACCGATAAATCTCGAAGCGATTCGACCCATCATAGGAGAAAGTTTCGGTTGGGCCCCAGATACAGAAATCAAAATGACCTTGTTGCGCAATGGCGAGGAGTTAACTGTTGAGGGAAAGGTGGGCACGCCCATGCTTGAAGTCGAGACCGTTGTTCCTGTGGAAAACGTAAGCCCAAAAGAGGCGCAAGTGCGAGAAGCATGGTTAAAAGGTTGATGTTAAAATTTAAAAAATAGGGTTTATATAGACTGCTTCATTTATTAGTAGTACAAAAGATTTGGCTCCGTAAATACTAATTTTAAGATATCTCTATCTATCATGGTCTTGTAGATCAAAACACTGCCGATTTCCGATAGATATCCTCTAGTTTTTTTCAATTCGAGTGCCAGGATAAAATTTGTAATACAAGGTCGAAGATAGGTTGCTAGCCGTACTTTATGGGAAATGGACGGTCGCCATAGGCCATTTTCCTTACAATATATTCGGGTCGTACCTTTTGATATTAATACCTGTTTAGAAGCCATAGTTTCACGTCTATCTTATGATTATTTCGACCGCAAGTCCATGACATACATATTAGGTGTACGACCTTTTATGGCCCTTATTATAGAAGTTCAAAAGAGGGTAAATATGGCACATCTATCAACGTGCTGGAACTCAGTGTTTTTTCGAAATATCCCCAATAAAAAACCGCCTAACTGAAAAGTTAGGCGGTCTTCTTGAGTTAGTTCAAAATTTAAATTATCCCAAAGCAACCCTTCTGAAACCCGTGACCTCTAAATCGGCATTGACGGATTTTACATATTGAGCAACACTCTGCTTGTTATTCTTGATGAAATCTTGGTTGACCAATGTATTGTCTTTGAAGAAACGCTTAAGTTTTCCCTTGGCAATATTATCTAACATGGCCTCAGGTTTGCCTTCTTGTCTCAATTGGTCTTTAGCGATTTCAATTTCTTTATCGATGACCGATTGATCTACACCTTCTTCGTTCAGCGCAACAGGATTCATAGCCGCGGCTTGCATGGCTATATCTTTAGCCACCACATCGGCACTATCGACAGCAGCGGAAAGACCCACAAGGGTAGCAATCTTATTTCCTGCATGAATATAACTACCCACAAATGGGGCACTTAATTTTTCAAAGCCTCCAATTTCGATTTTTTCACCGATAACCCCGGTTTGCTCGGTCAGTTTCTCTTGAACGGTCATTCCTTTAAAATCTGCAGAAAGAAAATTTTCTGTAGAATCATAGCCCAATGCAAGGTCTGCCAATTCGTTTGCCAAGGTAACAAAACTGTCATTTTTGGCAACAAAATCGGTCTCGCAGTTCAAGGAAATAATCACACCTTCGGTATTTTCTGAATTTACCTTAGCGATCGCCGCACCTTCAGATGACTCCCTATCGGCTCTTTTTGCGGCAACTTTCTGTCCTTTTTTTCGAAGTATTTCAATAGCTTTTTCGAAATCTCCTTCTGCTTCGACCAAGGCGTTTTTGCAGTCCATCATTCCTGCACCTGTAGTCTTTCTTAATTTATTTACTTCTGCGGCTGTGATTTTTGCCATTTCGATATGCTTTTTTTATTGTCTTTAGACAATGTTTCTTAATTTATTGTACGGGTCGTGATTACTCAACTCCACCTTTAACGTTGTCTTGCCATTCCTTTAACTCATCCCATTTGCCATCAGCCGCCATTTGGGCTTGTTTTGGCCAAGAGGTCGGATCAAGATGTGCCATTCTAGAACTAGATTCGGTAAGCACCTCTTTAATTTTTTCGGCGTCGGCTTCTGCTAATTTTGCGTAAGAATTGAATCCGGCACTCACGAGTGCTTCTGCCGCCTTAGGTCCGATACCTTCTATCTTGGTGAGGTCTACGTCTTCGGTGTCAATAGCAACAGCTTCCTTAGTTTTCTCAACGTCGACTTCCACTTCTGGAACTTTTGCAACTACGGGAGGCGCTTTGGTCTCTACGGTTTCAGGAGTAGGTTCTGGTGTTTCCTTGCTTTCTACCACGGGAGCCTCTTTTACTTCCTTCGATTTATCCGTATCGGCCGTTTTTTTAGCCTCTACATCTTTCGCTACTTCAGGAGCCTTTTCAACGATTTTCTTCTTTTTCTCTTTCTTTTCTTTTTTCGGCTCGTCGCTACCTTCTTTATCGGATAGTTTCTCCGATTTTCTTTCGGCCAATCCCTCGGCGACCGCTTCTGTTACCGAACTCATTATAATGTCAATAGATTTAGAAGCGTCGTCATTCGAAGGTATCAAATAGTCGACATCTCTTGGGTCTGAGTTGGTGTCGACCATCGCAAAAATGGGAATGTTCAATTTTTGGGCTTCCTTTACGGCAATATGCTCGCGCATAGTGTCTACAATAAACAAAGCTCCCGGCAAACGGGTCATTTCTGAAATGGAACCTAAGTTCTTCTCCAGTTTGGCGCGCAACCGGTTTACCTGCAAACGTTCTTTCTTGGACAGTGTATTGAACGTCCCGTCTTTTTTCATCCGATCAATGGAGGCCATTTTCTTTACGGCCTTACGAATGGTCACGAAATTGGTCAACATACCACCTGGCCATCGTTCCGTGATGTAGGGCATATTTACGTTGGCCACTTTTTCGGCCACAATGTCTTTCGCTTGTTTCTTGGTAGCGACAAAAAGAATTTTGCGTCCCGAAGCAGCAATTTTCTTGAGTGCCTCATTGGCCTCATCCAATTTTGCTACCGTTTTGTAGAGATTGATTACGTGAATCCCATTACGCTCCATATAGATGTAGGGCGCCATGTTAGGGTTCCACTTTCGTGTTAGGTGGCCGAAATGCACACCTGCTTCCAATAATTGTTTTACTTCGACTTTCGCCATATGAATTTAGTTTACGTTCTTTTGAATAGGCAATATTGAAGTGGTACTTCGCTTTTCAACAAAGAGCCTTCAATATTTAGATGCTAAACTAACGGTGCCTAATAGATATGCATCCTCAGGTCTCCCGAAAACCACCCATTTTAAGAATAGGTAGTTCTTAATTTATCCCTTTTCAAGGACTTTCAATGAACTTGGTTTCAGCCGCTTTCAAATTAAAGAGTGCGGCCGTTTGATTAATTTATGTAATAAAATATAAAACTCGATACTATCGTTTGGAGAACTGGAATTTCTTACGGGCTTTTTTCTGTCCGAATTTCTTACGCTCCACCATTCTTGGGTCGCGGGTTAGCAGACCTTCAGGTTTCAAAACAGATCTATTTTCTCCATCGACCTCGCACATAGCTCTTGATAATGCCAAGCGGATTGCCTCTGCCTGACCGGTGATTCCACCGCCGTATACATTTACCTTTACATCATAGACATCTTCGTTGCTTGTCAACGAGAAAGGTTGCTTGACTTTATATTGAAGTGTAGCTGTGGGGAAATAATCGTTCAAATCCCTTTGGTTTACCGTAATGTTCCCTTTTCCTTCCGAGACATATACACGGGCAACAGCAGTCTTTCTTCTTCCGATTTTATGAATGGTCTCCATTATTTGAATTCTTTTAGATTGATAACCGTTGGTTTTTGGGCTTCATGATTGTGTTCAGACCCTACATATACCTTGAGATTCCTGAAAAGCTCGGAACCCAATCTGTTCTTTGGAAGCATACCTTTGATTGCTTTTTCAACGATACGGCCAGGATTTTTAGCCAAAAGCTCTTTAGCCGAAGTCGAACGTTGACCTCCAGGGTATCCGGTATAGCGCAAATAGGTCTTGTCTTCCCATTTGTTGCCTGATAAATTTACTTTTTCAGCATTGATAACGATAACATTATCGCCACAATCAACATGAGGGGTGAAGTTGGGCTTGTGCTTTCCCCTCAACATTTTGGCAACTTTAGAGGCCATTCGGCCAAGGGTTTGCCCTTCTGCATCTACCAACAACCATTGCTTGTCGACTGTAGCTTTATTGGCTGAAACGGTCTTATAACTTAATGTATCCACTACGGTTACTTTTTAATTAAACACTTCAATCCCGTCAAACGGGCTGCAAATGTACATTAATTCTCTTGAAATACAAATGCTTGTTTCCGAATATTTCAGAAGTTACATAAACTTTTTTCTTGCTAGTTATTAATATGGCATTCTAAACGTTATCAAAGCTTCACAAACGATTTAGTCAGCTGATTTTTGAATTAGATTGAGTTCGGAGATATAAAGGTCTATGCCCTATTTATTCTTAGGGTTAGAATTAAAAGCAGGATATTAGAGAAAAAGTCTCCTATTATTGTCAAGTCAAAACCTAATTTTGAAAATGGGAGACGGTACAGGGGCAATATATAAGGAGACATCCGTAAAAGTGGGTAAGAATACTAATACTGTTATTTTTGCGTTTTGCTCATTAGAACTTTTAAAAGAAAAATTGGATGAAACAACTGATATGGATACCGCTTTTACTAGTGGGTCTGCTGCTTTCATGTTCAACAGATGATAAGAACAACGAAAATGAGGTGGAAAGTGAGATTGAAGGAAGTTGGGACGCTACAGCGTTGAAAATAGATTCGGGTACGGCCAGTGCCGATGCGCTTTTGGCCAAGCAAATGCTGGATTTTCTAACTGAGAATGGCTGTGTAGTGTTGTCCCTCACATTTAATCGTGATTTGACCGTAGTTGCCGACAATGCTACGGCCTATATTGAGGTTGACACTTCAAGTGGTTTCGATATTCCATGTCCAGACCAAAAGGACGCGGAGACCAGTACTTATACTTACGAGGCAGGAGTTTTGACCATAGCCGATTTGAACGGTGAACCTTTAACTTTGGAGGTGGCGATTCAAGACAATGTTATGGAAGTGGACGCCCAAGCTCTCAATATACCTAACTTCGACGAAAGCGGTACGCTGGTTTTCACAAAAAGATAGAGATCATTTACATGAGTAAAAAGTCCGTTTTGATTGATGGAAATCGAAACGGTTTTTTTATTGTTTATAGAATTTGGTACGAATATGTTGTTCTTCCGAATGTATGGTAATAATATAAGCCCCGGGTTTTATGGTAGAAATAGGAATATTGATGGCATTTCTTCGGATCTCCCAGCGGTAGGTGGCTACTATATTTCCGTAAATATCTAAAATTGAAATATCGGCTCTCGACGTATTCTTCAGCCCTAACACGTTCACGAGATTCGTAGCCGGGTTCGGAAATACTTTGACTTGGGTATTCTGAATGACCTGACTGGTTTTAGGGCTTTCGTGAGTGGAAGCACTTTGTGCCCGACCCGTAAAGGTCATTATAAGATATAGAAGTATCGTGGCAGCTGTTTTCATGGTGTCATAGCAACGTTCTATCAATAAATAGAATACTCTACGAAAGTAAGTCGATAGATACACCTAAACTAAAATATGTTGTGAAGTCCTTTATTTTGTATGTTAATGCGCTTCCAGCCAGTTTGCTCCGATACCAAGCTCTACATCCAAGGGAACAGAAAGGGTATAGGCATTTTCCATTTCACCTTTGATTAGAGGTTTTAATTCGTCGAGTTCGGGCTTATAGATATCGAAGACCAATTCATCGTGTACCTGTAACAACATTTTGCTTTTATAATGGCCTTCGGCTAGTTTTCGATGAATATTGATCATGGCGATTTTAATGATGTCGGCGGCACTGCCTTGAATGGGTGCATTTACCGCATTGCGCTCGGCGGCACTCCTGACCACTTGATTTCTTCCATTGATGTCCTTTAAATAACGGCGTCTGCCCAAAACGGTTTGTACATAACCATGTTCACGTGCATAGTCGATTTGCTCGCTGATAAAGTTCCGAAGTTTTGGATAGGTCTTATAATAGGTGTCGATAAGTTCTTTCGATTCGGATCGTGACAGGTCGGTCTGATTGCTGAGACCGAATGCGGATACGCCGTAGATGATTCCGAAATTTACGGTTTTGGCATTGCTGCGCTGTTCTCTTGTAACTTCGTCCAAGGGTACGTTGAATACCTTGGAAGCCGTAGATGCATGAATGTCTTCCCCGTTTTTGAAGGCCTCTATCATGGTGGTCTCGTCACTTAATGCCGCTATGATACGAAGCTCAATCTGTGAGTAATCGGCAGCTAACAGCACAAAATTCTCGTCTCTTGGGATGAAGGCCTTGCGCACTTGGCGCCCGCGCTCAGTCCGTATTGGGATATTCTGTAGATTCGGATTATTGCTGCTCAATCGTCCCGTAGCAGCTACCGTCTGCATATAATCGGTATGCACCCTACCAGTTGAGGGCTCCACCTGTTCGGGTAATGCATCCACATAAGTACTTTTCAATTTACTGAGTCCACGGTAATCGAGGACATTCTGTATAATCTCGTGATCCTTGGCAAGATATGACAAGACATCTTCGGCTGTGGAGTACTGCCCCGTTTTGGTTTTTTTGGGTTTGTCAACCAATTTCATCTTGTCGAACAGAATCTCACCTAATTGTTTGGGAGAACCAATGTTGAACTCCTCTCCAGCTTCTTGGTAGATTTTCTTTTCAAGGGTTTTGATGTCGTCTGTCAATTCCTTGGACAGCGAATTTAGAAAGCCTTCATCGAGTTTGATACCCTCCAATTCCATATCGGCCAATACCCTTAAAAGAGGTATTTCAATGGTGTTGAACAACGCTTCGGTTTTGGCCTCGGCGAGTTCGGGCCTGAAGTGCTGTGATAGCTGTAAGGTAATATCTGCATCTTCTACGGCATATTCGGTTTGTTGGTCCAAAGGAACTTCGCGCATGCTCAATTGGTTTTTTCCTTTCTTGCCGATAAGTTCGGTAATCGAAACCGGGGTATAGTTCAAATAGGTTTCCGAGAGTACATCCATATTATGACGCATATCGGGATTTATCAAATAATGCGCCAACATCGTGTCGAATAGTTGACCTTTTACCTGTACGTCATACGTACTTAGTACTTTTATGTCATATTTAAGATTTTGCCCGATTTTTTCGATTTCCTCCGATTCGAAAAAAGGCCTGAGTTCTTCGATAATTTTCTGAGCTTCACTTTTTTCCTTGGGGAAGGGTACATAAAACCCTTTAGAGGCCTCCCATGAGAACGCAATGCCTACCAGTTCAGCCGTGAGTGGATTGAGACCCGTTGTTTCGGTGTCAAAACAAACGGAAGTTTGTTTCATTAAAAGCTCTAGAAAAAGTTTCATGGCCATGCCGGGGGCCACATTTTGGTAGAAGTGTACGTATTCTTTTATGGTCTTTCTACTCGAACTGTCTTTAATGGTTGCGGGTGAATCGCCATCGTTTCCGAAAAGGGAAAATTGACCGCTACCGGCAGGTTGGGCATGTTTTTTTGCGGTTTCGGTACTGGTTACCTGAGTCTGTGTTTCTTCTAGGTCGCCAGAGAATATTTTAATGAATTGATCTTTTAGGCGCCTGAACTCCAATTCTTCGAAAATTTCCTGAACTTTCTCGCCATCAGGCATTGAAAGCTCATAGTCTTTAGCATCGAAAGTAACGTCGCAGTCGACGCAAATGGTGGCCAGTTTTTTAGAAAGTACCCCCAGCTCTGCATTTTCTTCGACCTTTTCCTTCATTTTGCCTTTGAGTTGATCGGTGTTGGCCAAAAGATTTTCCATAGAACCGAACTGTGCGATAAATTTTTTGGCTGTCTTGTCCCCAACTCCCGGAAGTCCTGGAATATTGTCGCTTGCGTCGCCCATCATCCCCAGATAATCGATGACCTGTTCAGGTCTTTCGACCCCAAAACGTTTTTGAACTTCAGGAATGCCCCAAATTTCTATACCGTTGCCCATACGCGCCGGTCGGTACATCAAAATATTATCGGATACCAATTGACCGAAGTCTTTGTCAGGGGTAACCATATAGACTTTATATCCTTCCTTTTCGGCTTGCTTGGCCAAGGTGCCGATGATGTCATCGGCTTCAAGACCGGATAATTCAACACATGGAATATGCATGGCCCTCAGAATATCTTGAATATAGGGTATCGCCGTTCGAATTGCATCGGGAGTCTCGTCTCGATTGGCTTTGTAGTCGGCGTACATTTCAGTGCGCTCGGTGCTGCCATCCTTGTCGAAACAAACAGCCAAATGATCGGGCTTTTCACGTTTGATCACATCGAATAGCGAGTTCATAAAGCCCATGATGGCCGAGGTGTCCATGCCTTTGGAATTGATACGTGGATTTTTGATCAAGGCATAATACCCACGAAATATAAGGGCGTAGGCATCAAGAAGAAAGAGTCGTTTTTGTTCGGACATTTTTTTATTGTTTAGCATGTTTGTTGGAAAAGTTCAAGTAAGGAAAAATGGATGAGAACCCATACTATCAAGTGCGGCCATACCTTCGCTTGGGGCGTCTTTTCCCTCCACTTTATTTCTTTGCATAAAAGCTATTGACCGGTACATTATCGTGCCCTTCTTGGGAGTACTGTCGATACGTGAAACCGGGATGTACGCAGTACCCGCCAGTTTCGCCAGCCTTGTTTATGGCCAAAAATCCAATCTGAAAATCTTTTCGACCCTTATTTTTTTGCATAATACGTTTGACCCCTTCTTCACAAGCCTCTTGGGGGCTCTTGCCTTGTCGCATAAGTTCTACAATCAAAAAACTGCCTACGGTACGTATTACTTCTTCACCCACACCAGTAGCGGTTGCGGCACCGACCTCATTGTCTACAAAGAGGCCTGCCCCGATGATGGGTGAGTCCCCCACACGGCCATTGACCTTATAGGCCATGCCGCTTGTTGTACAGGCACCTGAAAGGTTACCATTTCGGTCGATGGCCAACATGCCGATGGTATCATGGTTTTCAATATTGATCGGAGTTTTGTACTCTGATTTTTTAAGCCAATTTTTCCAGTCTTGTCTCGATTTTTCGGTGAGAAGATCAATTTTTTTAAAACCTTGTTCGTAGGCAAATTGCTCCGCACCCTTGCCGGCCAATATAATATGTGGAGTCTCTTCCATCACCTTGCGGGCTACCGAAACAGGATGTTTTATATTTTGAAGGTAAACGACGGACCCACAGTTACCGTCCTTGTCCATAATACAAGCATCTAAGGTAACATTGCCATCTCTATCGGGCCTTCCCCCATAACCCACGGTCTGATTGTTGGGGTCGGCTTCTTCGACCATTACTCCCTGTTCCACAGCATCCAAGGAATTTCCACCAGCTTCCAATACTTCCCAGGCCTTGGCCGATGCTTTTTCAAAATTCCAGGTACACACAACAATTGGAATGCTGCCTTTAGGGTTGTTACTAGTATCTTGGGCGGTAGCTGACCGACCCTGAGAGGCGATTAAAGGGGCCGAAATAAATCCTGCAGTGGCCGCGGTGGAATTTTTTAGGAACTTTCTTCTTCGCATGAATTTATGATGTTTATTTTAGGGGCTTAAATATAAGTAAATGCTGGTAGAAGTATGTGCCAATTCATTGCAATCTGCCTTAAACGCTGAAAATGCCGGAGCCTCTCGTATTGAGCTTTGTTCAGAGTTAGCGGTGGGTGGGGTGACCCCTTCCTATGGATTATTGAAAAGCGTCAAGAAAAAGATTTCCATACCTGTTCACGTACTGATTCGGCCAAGAAGTGGAGATTTTACGTATTCTGATGCCGATTTCCAGATTATGCAACAAGATATCGAACTATGTTCAGCTTTAGGTTTTGAAGGAGTGGTATCCGGAATTTTGAAAGATGATTTTACCATCGATTTGGAGCGGACCAAAGCGTTGATAGAAAGTGCGAAGGGCATGAAATTTACATTTCACCGTGCTTTTGATTGGATCAAAAATCCCATAGAAGGTGCGTTGCAACTGGAAGGCATGGGAGTGAACTATATTTTGACCTCAGGACAGCAAAAATCTGCAGCCCTAGGGATCGATTTACTAAATGAGCTGCATCGTATGACCTCGAGTTGTGAAATTATGCCAGGGGGCGGGGTCCGAATGGACAATATTCATGTTTTTGGTGAGGTGGGGTTTACCGTGGTACACCTGTCAGGAACCAAATTCGTGAAAACATTGTCTGAGCGGCCAAGGGTCGAAATGAACTCAACTTCGTTTTTGAGGGAAGATACTATAGCCTTTTCGGATGTAGAAACCATACGCGAAATTGTAAATGCAGTTAAATAAATTCTAAATGAGGGCATGTAGTCCCCATTAACGGATATCTTTACATCATGCTTCGTTGGATCATTTTTATCATTGCATATATTGCCCTAGGTCTATATACCTTGCAGGCGTTGAAGACTGCTTCACGCTATCCATGGGTACACTACCTTTTTATGGTCGTTTCTATATTGGTGCTCGGTAATTTCATTTACCAATTTACGGTGGGTGAAGAACCGGGCAGGGTACTCAGTCGTTCTAAGAGTTATGCTTTTGGATTTTTATTGACCATGCTGATATTTTTTTCCGTCACGATACTGTTTTTGTTTTCCGAAGATATCTTCCGCTTTTTCACCGGAGTGTATCATAAGGTTTTCGGAGGTACAAAGGAGTTTAGTCTGCCTCAGCGAAGGAGGTTTTTGAGTCTCATAGCCCTCGGTATCGCCGCACTTCCATTTGGGGCGCTGCTTTATGGGATGTATCGTGGAAAATACAATTTTAAGGTGTTGAAATACACATTGGAATTTGAAGATCTACCCGAAGCCTTTGATGGATACCAAATCACACAAATCTCTGATATCCACAGCGGTAGTTTTGACAATCGAAAAAAAATAGAATATGCGGTCGACTTGGTCAATCAACAAGAAAGTGACCTCTTGTTGTTTACCGGCGATATGGTCAACAACATGACCGATGAAATGCGGCCATGGGCCGAGCTTTTTACGACTTTGAAAGCGAAGGACGGTAAGTTTTCCGTTTTGGGGAATCACGATTATGGCGATTATATCCCTTGGGAAACCGAAGAGAAAAAAAGTCAAAATTTAGAAGATTTAAAAGAGCTTCAACGTGCTATGGGCTTTGATTTACTGCTCAATGAGAATCGCTACCTGTACAAAGGAAAGGATAAAATTGCCCTGATCGGTGTAGAGAATTGGGGTAGAGGCGGTTTCAAAAAGGCAGGCGACCTTAAAAAGGCAACGGCCAAAGTAGCCGAAGACGACTTTAAAATATTGATGAGCCACGATCCGTCGCACTGGGAAGATGTGGTACTCAAAGATAAAGTACATTATCATTTGACTCTAAGTGGTCATACCCATGGTATGCAATTTGGAATCGAGATTCCGGGCTGGGTGAAATGGAGTCCCATCAAATGGCGTTACAGGTATTGGGCAGGTATCTATAAAGAACTCGGACAGTTTATTAATGTCAATCGGGGCTTTGGGTTTTTAGGATACCCTGGAAGAGTAGGGATCTGGCCAGAAATAAGTGTAATAACGCTTAAGAAGAAACCCTTAACATGATTTTAACGCGGGGTACATTCTTTATCAATGGGGGTATATACACTGATTTAACATTTTTTACTACATTTGGCGCGTAACCCAATGATTTACGTATGTCAAAGTTTGGTGAGCTTATCGATTTGAAAGTCCCCGTATTGTTGGATTTTTATGCGGAATGGAACGAACAATCCACCGCTATGCATCCTGTACTTCGCGATGTGGCGGCTGCTTTGGGAGATAAGGGCAAAGTAATCAAAATCGATGTTGACAAGAACAAGGAGCTTTCTCAAGCACTTCGTATCAAAGGACTACCTACACTTATGATTTATAAAAAGGGTGAAATGGTATGGCGACAAAGTGGCGAGCAAGATGCCAATACACTCATCGGTATCCTTAAGGAGTACCTCTAGGCAACAGTAATTTTAGGGATTCTTTACAGAGACTTATCGCAGCTACTTTTTTCCTTTTGCTCTTTGCGGAAGTTATCCTTCTAATTGCATTGGATTTGAAGGTTTTATGCCGTTCATCATTAGACTTTTCACATATTCTGTTGCAATCAATTGCGAGGAGGTACCCCGACCGTATCCAATAATTCTTCTTCCGTGGTAGTGACATCGATGGCCGTCGTATCTGAAACGGGAGCGGTATCTTGTAAATCTCGATCTTCCCCTAGAACTGGGGGTTCTTCATCGAGTATATCATCTTTATAGAAGTGCTGGAACTTATCAATATATTCATTGAAGATCAAAGTCTCTTTTTCGGCTTTTTCTCTATCGTTGTTGGTGATTAAAATATCGATATTTCTGCGGTATCCCTCCATATCGGCAATAATCTCGTCGATTTTGTCATACTGCTGATCTAAAGGTACATCGGCATAGTATTCAAGACGATCCTGGTATATATACTTTAATTTCTCAAATAGCTCACGGGCTTTCGTGGTTTCGCCCACTTTATAATAGCCATCTACAAAAGGTTCGACAAAGGTATAGTAGTCGTAATATTCAACGGGCAAGTTTTTCATGGCCATATCGATGATATCCTTTGCCTTTTCGATTTTATCTTCTTCAATCAGTTTTTCAACAAGACGGGCCAGATTGCTACGATATGACAAACCTTGTATTCGAGTCTGGGGATCATGATAAATATCAGGACTCCCTGAATTGCCCCAATACCAGTTCGTAACAATATCGTACATGAGATCGGTATCTATTCTCCCCATTTCAAAGGAGTTCCTACGCTCGGTTTTTATAGGCACTAGTTTATAGGCCATTCCATCGAGCTGTAAATAATCCTTCATCCAAAGAAACTCGGCATCGTCAAAACTTCCTCCTGAAAAATAAAGGGGGCGTTTCCAATCATTGTTGGCCAGAATATCAAGCATCATCATGCTCTTTTTGGTAATCGCACTTTGAGGAAGTTCGATATCGATATAATCAACGATGTCTGCGCTATCTTTTGCCTTTACCAAGCCGCTTTCCAGCACATTCTTTTTGTTGACAGGCACCCGAATGTGATTCGTCGGGTAGTACACTATATTTTGACTACTTTCGGAATAAGCATCGATATCGACATTTTCTTGTCGTTCAAGTATAAATTTAAGCTTGGTCTGTGGTTCGTCGCTATCGACCCATTTGATAAAATCTTTGACCGACCATCGATTCTCTGAAATCTTTTTATTGAAAAGTGGATCTACGTTCTGATAGTATAATACATCCCGCGTACCAAAGCGGTATTTCTCGTGTGGAATCTGTGATGGAATTGGGTCACTTTCGTACGCTTTCCTTTTCATTTGATCGATATACCAGTCCGTTTCAAAAAGGCTAGTACAAACGATGCGCACATCGGTACGATATCCTTCTATTTCTTGGGCATACCAAAGAGGAAAGGTGTCATTGTCGCCAATGGTGAACAAAATGGCACCAGCGTCTTCTTGACAAGAATCAAGGTAGGCCTTTGCCGAGGCATTTGCCGTAAAACGGTTCGATCTGTCATGATCATCCCAATTCTGAACGGCCATTACGGTTGGTACGGCCAATAAACAAATAAGTGTAACCAATGGAGCCAATATCTTCGGGCTTAAAAACTTTTTGAATTCATCAAAAAGCCCATAGACCCCTAGTCCGATCCATATAGAAAATACATAGAAAGAACCAACGAGCGAGTAATCCCTTTCACGGGGCTGAAAAATATAGGGGTTCGTGTAGAACTGAATGGCCAGACCGGTAAATAGAAAGAAAACTAACAGGACCCAAAATTGTTTTGGATTTCGAGATACTTGAAATAGAATGCCGACAATGCCCAAAAGCAGAGGGAGAAAGAAATAGGTATTTCTAGATTTGTCGTTCTTTATTTCATCGGGCAGGTTGTCTTGGCTTCCCAAACGCATGCTATCAATAAAACCAATACCGCTCAACCACTCTCCTTGGCCATTATATCGACCCTGTACATCACTGGTTTTTCCGGAAAAATTCCACATAAAATACCGCCAATACATATACCCGAACTGAAACTGGGCCATGTATTTGATGTTCTGCCAGATTGTGGGCGGTTCGACCTCAAGATATCTATCGAACCTTTTGAGAAAACTGATATATTGCTCCGCATCGATTTCACCGTTGGCAAAGCCTTCCTTAATTTGTTTGGCCGCCTGCCTCAATTCTTCATTTTGTTGCCGTAGTTTAAAATCCAACGGTCCGAAATAGCGCATATAATTTTCCGCATGTTGGCTGCTCCACATCCGGGGTAGTATCCCTATATGTTTGGGGTCATCCCCTGGTATGGCTCCTTTATAATCATTGACGATTACGTACTTTCCTAGTTCCTCATCTTTTTCATACTTAGGAGCTTCGTCCTTATCTTCTCCTGCGTTCCCGAAAAGATTAGAGTAGTATGTGCCATATACAGGGCTATCGACTCCGGGGTACTGTTCACGATTGTAATAGGCCAACAGGGCCCGTGCATCTTCGGGATTGTTTTCATTGATGACTACCCGTGCGTTCGCGCGAATAGGTAGCATAAGCCAAGAGGAAAATCCTAAAAAAAGGAACATAAGGCATAACACAATGGTATTTGCCGTAATATAGTTGTGTTTTCTGGTGTAGCTTAGACCGAAATAGAAGGCCCCTATAAAGATGAGCCCCATTATGATGGTTCCTGAATTAAAGGGAAGCCCTACACTATTAATAAAAAAGACTTCGCTCCATCCAAATAAATTCAATACATAGGTCAAGGAGAATTTATAGACCAACATCAAAATCGCAATGACGATTATGTTGGCCAAAAGAAAGTTTTTGACGGTTGTCTTTTTATAGGTCTTAAAATAATAGAGTAATCCGATGGAAGGAATGGCCAAAAAACCCATGAATTGAATACCGAAAGTCAGGCCAATTACGAAAGAGATGAGTACGATCCATCGATCTCCCCGAGGGTTTTCCAGGTCATCTACCCATTTTAGGCCCAGCCACAACAAAAGAGCCATGATCAGGCTGGCCATTGCATATACTTCGGTTTCAACGGCATTGAACCAGAAGCTGTCGGAAAATGTGAACGCGAGGGAACCTACCAGTCCGCTTCCGAGTATGGCGATCGCTTTACTGTTGGTAATGACATCAACTTTATTCAGAACCAATTTACGTACGAGGTTGGTAATCGTCCAAAATGTAAATAAAATAGTAAAAGCGCTCGATACGCCAGAGACATAATTCACCATACGGGCCACTTGACTCGGTTCAAAGGCAAACATGGAAAAAAAGGCACCGATCATTTGCAATAAAGGAGCCCCTGGTGGATGGCCTACTTGAAGTTTGGCGGAAGTTGCGATATACTCACCAGCATCCCAAAAACTATTGGTGGGTTCGACGGTAATGGCATAAACGATAATGGCAATAAAAAATACGGACCACCCCAAAAGGGTGTCCCATTTCTCGAAGTTCTTTGCAAACATGTACTCAGTAGTTTAACCGATGCCGCGAATTTACTAATTAAAATAGATATGATTGTCCATTTTTTATAAAGGTTTAACACGGCTGTGGCGAGAGCATTATAACACAAAAGTCTTGATGAATCGTATTATCCCATACTATAAATAAGCACTTGTCGCTAAAACTACACCCTATTTTGGCGAGACTTAGATTTGATTATTGTGCTTTAAAATATTTGTGCAAACCAAACTTTGTTTTAAATTTGCACGCTCTAAGGTTGAACTCGGTTTCACTTTAGAAGGTTAATGGCCCATGGTGTAATTGGCAACACAGCTGGTTTTGGTCCAGTCGTTCTAGGTTCGAGTCCTAGTGGGCCAACGCGAAACAGAAGTCCCGGTATGAAAACGTACCGGGATTTTTTATGATCTGAATTGGCTTTTAAGGGGTTTTGGGAATTTCAAGATACCAATGGCGGTCTGCCATTCATGGCTTTACAATATGCTTTTTAAATGGCAGTTTTCAATTCGGTCGCTAAGGGGAAAACAAATTAGCTTCTATTCCAGATTCATCTCTAAAATTCTTTGTTAGCTTTCCGTTTCCAAAGTATGGCCTATGCCCATGTTTGAGTTATTCATCTCTTTTTTTGATGATCTCCATTACTTCAGTAAAACCTTAGTTTCGGGCCGCTGTTCTCTCTGGAGGCGAAGGTAAATCGGGTGAAAGCGTATTTTGACTATAGAGCGCATCCTCTGCCTCTTTACGCGCCAAAAGCTCTTCATCGATTTCATCCAATAGGGTTCCCATCTTTTTTTTATCATGAATCATAGCCCCTGTCATGACCAAGCTGGAGGCAATAATTACGAAGAGCAAAATACCGGATTCAAACCCTGCGACCTCTGCTTTGGAAGGTATCGCATAGAAAAGGAGTATGGTAATGAGACCCCTAGGGGCGACAAAGACCTGAGGAAAAATGTTTTTACCCAAAAAAACACGGAGTAGTAAGAATCGAACTACGTAAATCGACATTATAATAAGTACGCTGACCATGGTCACCGTGATACTTAATAAAGAAGAGAGTACAATGGTAATACCAAAAATAACAAAGAAAAAAGTGCGTACGACAAAAGCCGTTTCTAAAGTTATGATATGCAGTTCATGGTAAATTTGGTGCATCTTTTCCCGCTCCAAGAAAATGGCAGTTTTGCCAGGGAAAAAGATTTTGACATTGGCGATGACAAGACCGAACACCAATATGATGATCAGTGAAGAAAGGTGCATCTTCTTTCCAATGGCATATAAAAGGAGTAGTACAGCGATTAGCAAGAACTGTTTGGCTTGGCTTTTGATCTTTTGAAAAATCAATAGGAGGGCATAACTGGCCACAATAGCAATAATGATAGTCAAAGCGATATTGCCAGCAAATCCTAGGGCACCAGAATCGGTTTCGGAGTCTAGCCCTCCGGTCAGAAAATAGAACATCATGATTCCCATTATATCCGAAAAGGTACTCTCATAAATATGAAATTCCTTCTTGTCTTCCCTAAGACCGTTTACACTAGGTATAATGATGGCGCTAGACAGAATGGAAAGGGGCGTAGCGTAGAGCCAGGCCGACTGCATGGTCATCCCATCTATGAACTGATATAATATCAAAGCAGCTAGCCATGCTGACCCAATGAGTCCGATAAGTGCTATGGCCAACGATTTAAGTATTGGAATCAATTTTTCTTTCTTCAGTTCGAGTTCGAGCGCAGCTTCGAGCACGATCATAACGAGGCCGATAGTTCCGATAATTTCAAGTGTACCTCTTAAATTTTTTTCAAAATCGATTTCCCTTCCTATGAAGTAATTTAGGCCAAACTGCAACGAAATGCCCAAAACGATGAGCATAAGTACAGAGGGAATATTGGTTTTTTTTGAAATGGTATTGAACCAAAATGAGATAACAACAATGGCCGCGGCCCCCATGATCAGATTGTACGAAGAAAATATTTCCATGAAAATGGTTTGATAGGTCGATTACATAAAATAGGATTCGCGATTTAATTATGAACCAGTTCTGCTATATAGAACTCAATAATCAAAAAGGATATTGTAGAAATTAAAAAAATTGTATATTTGCGCCACTGAAAGGATATAAAGTATTCGTGAGGGGACAATGTAGTCCTCTTTTTTATTTTTGGAATTTTCTTTGGTGAAAGCCTCCGAATGTAGAGTACAAAGTATTTTGGGTATGTAATCTTGCAAAACTGAACACGCTTTTGTAAAGGTGGACGATATGTTTAATGACAAGGTAAAAACGTTATTGGATGATGCCATAGCAGCGGATAAATCATTATTTTTAATTGATTTTTCGGTGACTGCCGATAATACGATTAAGGTGGTCTTGGATGGCGATGAAGGTGTAACGCTTCAAGATTGTATTAAAATAAGTAGGGCGATCGAGCATAATCTGGATCGTGACGAATATGATTTTTCTTTGGAAGTTACTTCGGCGGGGGCCGCTTCTCCCATCACGATGCCTCGGCAGTATACTAAAAATATAGGAAGAAAATTGAAGGTTGTAACCGAGAGCAAAACGTTTGAAGGAAATTTAATTGAAACAACCGATAAGGGTATTGTACTAGCATGGAAAGCTAGGGAGCCAAAACCTGTCGGAAAAGGGAAAATAACGGTTCAGAAAAAAGAGGAAATCGAATTTTCTGAAATCAAGGAAGCAAAAGTCATATTAAAATTTTAACGGTAAGAGAGTAATGGAAAATATTGCGTTAATTGAGTCTTTTTCGGAATTTAAAGACGACAAGTTCATAGACAGGGTCACCCTGATGGCAATTTTGGAAGACGTTTTTCGCAACGCCCTCAAGAAAAAATTCGGCTCGGATGATAATTTTGATATCATCATTAACCCCGATAAAGGAGATTTGGAAATTTGGAGAAACCGTGTAGTCGTCGAGGATGGTGAGGTCGAAGATCCCAATGAGGAAATATCGTTATCGGAAGCCCGTAAGATCGAACCTGATTTTGAGGTGGGCGAAGATGTATCCGAAGAAGTTAAATTGATCAATTTGGGGAGACGTGCTATTTTGGCCTTGCGTCAAAACCTGATCTCTAAAATACATGAGCACGACAATACCACTATATACAAGCAGTTTAAAGATCTCGAAGGGGAGATTTACACGGCCGAGGTACACCATATACGGCACAAGGCAATCATTTTATTAGATGACGAGGGAAATGAAATTATCCTACCAAAAGACAGACAGATACCTTCCGATTTCTTCCGAAAAGGCGATAACGTGCGTGGAATTATCGAAAGTGTAGAATTGAAAGGCACCAAGCCCACTATTATTATGTCGAGAAGTTCCCCTAAATTTCTGGAGCAGTTGTTCTTTCAAGAAATACCCGAGGTTTATGACGGGTTGATTACTATCAAGAAAGCAGTACGTATACCTGGCGAAAAGGCCAAGGTGGCAGTAGATTCCTATGATGACCGTATTGATCCGGTAGGTGCTTGTGTGGGAATGAAAGGGTCACGTATTCACGGTATAGTACGTGAATTGGGAAATGAGAATATAGATGTCATCAATTGGACGGCCAATCCGCAATTAATGGTAACAAGGGCGTTGAGCCCTGCAAGGGTTTCGTCGGTGAAACTCAACGATGAAAAAATGACGGCTCAGGTATATTTGAGGCCAGAAGAAGTTTCAAAAGCTATTGGCCGTGGAGGACACAACATACGTTTGGCGGGTCAGTTGACTGGTTATGAAATCGATGTGTTCCGTGAAGGGGTCGAAGAAGATGTTGAATTGACCGAATTTAGCGATGAAATCGATACTTGGATAATTGAAGAATTCAAGAAAATAGGTCTTGACACGGCCCGAAGTATTTTGGAACAAGATATTGATGACTTGGTAAAGCGTACGGATTTGGAGGAGGAGACAATTTCCGAAGTTGTACGTATACTAAAAGAAGAATTGGAAGATTAGCTATATATTAGCAGCTATTAAGGAGAATTAGGAGATTGTATTTATGGCAGACATTGCAAAAATAAGGCTTAACAAAGTCCTCAAAGAATTTAATATTTCTTTGGATCGGGCGGTGGATTTTCTTGCCTCAAAAGGGCATGAAATTGAAGCGCGACCCACGACAAAGATTTCCGATGAGGTCTATGAAGTGCTTCAAGAAGAGTTCCAAACCGATAAGAGCAAGAAGGTTGCCTCTAAGGAAGTCGGCGAGGAAAAACGTAAGGAGAAAGAAGCTTTGCGTTTGCAATTGGAGCAAGAGCAGGAAGAAAGAAGGCTGGCTAGGGAGAAGCGTGCTGCGGCTTCTGAAGAGAAAACCATGCTCGGAAAGGTCGAGCTCAGCGGGTTAAAGACTGTAGGCAAGATTGATTTGGATCAAAACAAAAAAGGGGCCCCAAAGAAAGAAGAGGAAGAAGCCGTAAAAGAGCCCGAAGCCCCTAAAGAAGAAGATAAAGTAGTAGAAACGAAGGAAGAGAGTAAGCCAGAGACGGAAGCTCCAAAGGAAAAGGGGCAGGAAGAAGATAGGCTGAAAACGAATTATAAGAAACTTAGCGGTCCAACGATTACCGATAAGATAGATCTTTCCCAATTCAAAAAGCCTAAAAAGAAAAAGGAGGAGCCCAAAAACACTGGCGGTAGCGGTAGTGACCGTAAGAAACGACGAAAACGTATTGTTACCAAGACAGGTAGTGATTCGAACAAAGGAGGAAATAGGGATTTTAAAAAGGGTGGAAAGCGTTTTTCTTCAGCTAAGGTAGAGCCTACCGAAGAAGATGTGCAAAAGCAGATCCGTGAGACCCTTGAAAAATTACAGGGTAAATCGAAAAAGGGCAAGGGTGCCAAATATAGAAGGGACAAGCGGGATCAACACCGTCAACAGACGGAGAAAGATCTTGAGCAGCAAGAACTTGACAGTAAGGTACTAAAGGTTACCGAGTTTGTAACCGTTGGAGAAGTTGCCACAATGATGGATGTGTCTACCACGGAAATTATCTCGGCCTGTATGTCTTTGGGTATCATGGTAACCATGAACCAAAGATTGGATGCCGAAACATTATCTATCGTTGCCGATGAATTTGGTTATGAAGTAGACTTTGTGAAAGCCGAACAGGAAGAGTCTATAGAAGTGGAGGAAGACGCCCCGGAAGATTTAAAACCGAGAGCCCCTATTGTAACGGTCATGGGCCATGTCGATCATGGTAAAACCTCTTTGCTCGATTATATTCGGGAAGCCAACGTAATAGCTGGTGAAAGTGGAGGGATTACTCAGCACATTGGTGCGTATGGGGTTACCTTGGACGATGGTCAAAAAATCGCATTTCTGGATACTCCTGGTCACGAGGCTTTTACCGCGATGAGAGCAAGGGGAGCCCAGGTTACCGATATTGCAGTAATCGTAATAGCGGCCGATGATGATATTATGCCACAGACCAAGGAGGCCATAAGCCATGCGCAAGCGGCCGGTGTTCCCATAGTTTTCGCCATTAATAAAATCGATAGGCCCACAGCCAATCCTGATAAAATTAAAGAAGGTCTCGCCCAGATGAACCTTTTGGTTGAAGATTGGGGAGGAAAGATACAATCGCACGATATTTCTGCCAAGACTGGGGAAGGGGTGAAGGAGCTGTTGGAAAAAGTACTGCTTGAGGCCGAACTTTTAGAGTTGAAAGCAAATCCGGACAAGGTGGCTAACGGAACCGTTGTAGAAGCCTTTTTGGATAAAGGTCGGGGTTATGTGTCCACCATTTTGGTTCAGGGAGGTACCCTTAAGATAGGGGATTATGTGTTGGCAGGAACTCATAGCGGAAAGATTAAGGCGATGCACGATGAACGCGGGAATGTAATCGAGGAGGCCGGACCAGCTACCCCGGTTTCGATTCTTGGGCTTGATGGTGCACCTCAGGCAGGTGATAAATTTAATGTATTGGAAGATGAGCGCGAGGCGAAACAAATAGCTTCGAAACGTTCACAATTGCAGCGAGAACAATCGGTTAGAACGCAGCGACATATCACCTTGGATGAAATTGGAAGACGAATCGCCCTAGGAGACTTTAAAGAATTGAATATCATTTTGAAAGGTGATGTCGATGGCTCGGTCGAGGCGTTGACCGATTCGTTCCAGAAGCTTTCTACCGAAGAGATACAAGTGAACATTATTCACAAAGGTGTAGGTGCCATTACCGAATCTGATGTATTGTTGGCCTCAGCCTCCGATGCAATTATTATTGGATTTAACGTAAGGCCAATGGGTAATGCCAGGGATGTCGCAGAGAAAGAAGAGATTGACATCCGTATGTATTCCATTATTTATGATGCGATTAACGACCTGAAAGATGCCATGGAAGGTATGTTGTCACCTGAGATAAAAGAGGAGATAACAGGTACGGCAGAAATTCGCGAAACGTTCAAGATTTCAAAAGTCGGTACTATCGCAGGGTGTATGGTGACCAACGGTAAGATCTTTAGAAATTCGGGCATTCGACTTATTCGCGATGGCGTAGTGGTCTTTACGGGTGAGCTCGCTTCACTCAAGCGTTTTAAAGACGACGTAAAAGAAGTGGCCAAAGGATATGATTGCGGACTTCAGATAAAAAACTATAACGATATCAAAGAAGGTGATATTGTTGAGGCTTTCCAAGAAGTAGCCGTGAAGAAAAAGTTGAAATCCAAATAAGTAAACAATACCCTCAAAAAAAAAATCGACCTTATCGGGTCGATTTTTTTGGTTGTAATAACATCGCATCCGGATATTTTTTCCGTATTTCCATAAACTTCCGTTCGGCATCCAATCTATTTCGAAATCGGCCAATTCGAACACGATATGTGGGAGAATCGAAATCGATTTTCGAAGGAAGGTCTGGAAAATCTTGTTCCACTTTTGACTGAATGTTCTGTGCTTCATCATATGAACCAAAGCCCACTTGTATCCTAAAGTAATCGGAACTTTCGTTTGCAGTCTTATAAATATCCAATAAATCGGTTATTTTTTGGTCTTGTTCAATATTTAGCGTTCCCTGTTGCGCATGGGCAAAAACAAAAGATAGCGCACTGAATGAAAGAGCGATTATGGTTTTCATCATCCGAATTTATTGGGTTTTAATATTTTAGACAAAAGTAAATTTTTATGAGGTATGGCACAGTATTCCACGGTTATTTAGAACAGTTATAAATTATAAATTATAAATACGTTAACATTTTCAAAATAAAGTCTATGTCGTATTTTTGCGTTCAATTTTAGCACGGATAAAATAAGGCCATTATTCCTATGTCGAAATTATCGTGCCAAGATTTCTATAGAAATAAAATCCAATATGAAAAAGGTTCCGTACCGCCATCCAATTTCTAAGATCCTAGGTATAACTGTATTATTTTTCCTACTGTTTTCCGCTTCTATTTATGCCCAAGAAGATGCGGCGTCTGAACAGCCTGCTGCCGAGGCCGGCTCGGATACGGCCGCGGAAAGTGACGGGGACCCCGTTGCGGGAAAGGCTTTATTCAATCAGAATTGTGCGGCTTGCCATGCCTTGAACCGTAAAATGACCGGGCCTGCCTTGGCCAATGTCGAATCCCGTTTGCAAGAAGAAGAGGGGTTGGATCGTGATTGGTTGTACGGATGGATCAAGAATAGCCCTGGAACAATTGCTTCGGGAGATGCCTACGCGAATAAAATTTATAACGAATACAATCAGGCCGCGATGACTGCCTTTCCGACGCTGTCAAATGCTGATATTGATAATATTTTGGCGTATACGGCTGCGCCACCACCGGCTCCTGTCGCAGCGGCGACTTCGGCCACCGGTGGAGCTCAAACGGGAGGCGGGGATGCTTCCGGTATTTCAAACGAGATTATTTTAGGAGCTTTGGCCGTTGTCTTTGCGTTACTGGTGATGATGCTCTTCTTGGTGAACAAAACCCTTCGACGCATTGCCGAGGCCAATGGAGTGGTTTATGAAAAGGAGTTGGCCGAGAAACGCACTCCTATTTGGAAGGCTTTTGCCCAAAACCAGTTTTTGGTTTTAGTGACCGTTATTTTCCTATTGTTGGGAAGTGCTTATTTCGCTTATGGTTGGATGATGCAAGTGGGGGTAGATCAGGGATATGAACCTATTCAGCCTATTCATTATTCACATCGTATCCATGCCGGTGACAATAAGATTGAATGTAAGTACTGTCATTCTTCCGCTAGGGTTTCCAAACACTCCGGTATCCCTTCATTGAATGTCTGTATGAACTGTCATAAATCCATATATCAGGTTGCCGATGAAACCTTGCAAGAGGGGAAGCAAGAATATGGGGTAGATTATAACAATGAGATTAAAAAGCTTTATACCGCTGTAGGATGGGACGTGGAAAATCAACGGTATACCGGGGAGAGCAAGCCAGTAGAGTGGGTGCGAATTCACAATCTTCCTGATTTTGCTTATTTCAATCACTCGCAACACGTGAGTGTTGCCGGTATTCAATGTCAACAATGTCATGGTCCAGTTGAAGAAATGGAGGTTATGTACCAATATTCGCCTTTGACAATGGGTTGGTGTATCAATTGCCATCGTGAGACCAATATAAAAATAGAGGGCAATGAATATTACGAAAAAATTCATGCAGAACTTTCCAAGAAGTACGGAGTTGATCAGTTGACCGCTGCCCAAATGGGCGGGCTAGAGTGCGGAAAGTGTCATTATTAATTGATAAAGAAAGTAGCTAATTACATAAAAAAGTATGGCATCAAACAAGAAATATTGGAAGAACGAGGCGGAGTTAAATCCTAACGATTCCATTGTTGAGACGCTAAGGCAGAACGAATTTGTGGAAGATATACCCGTCGATGATTTCTTGGGTGATAAGGAAGGCCTTTCATCTTCATCGACCAATAGGAGGGATTTTCTTAAGTATGTAGGTTTCAGTACGGCGGCAGCGGCGATGGCGGCTTGTGAAGGACCTGTCCATAAATCTATCCCTTATGTAGTTCAGCCGGAAAATATTATTCCTGGGGTTGCGAATTTTTATGCGACCACCATTGCCAATGGTTTCGATTTTGCCAGTATTTTGATCAAGACCCGGGAGGGAAGGCCCATTAAAGTAGAGAATAATAAAGATGCAAAGGTCGGCGGAGGTGCCAATGCTAGGGTGCAGGCCTCTGTTCTTTCTTTGTACGATAGTACCCGACTCCAAGGCCCTTTGGCCAACGGGGAGCCTGTTGAGTGGAATGCAGTAGACGCTGCTGTTAAGTCCAAAATGGGGAGTTTGAGTAACTCGCCACAGCAAATTGCCCTGTTGACCCAAACCTATGCGAGTCCGTCTACCAAAAGACTTATAGGTGAGTTGAAGGCCGCCTACGGGAACGTTAATCATGTGGTTTACGATGCTATTTCCGAAGACGCCGCTCTTACTGCTTTTGAAAGTAAGTATGGTGAAAGGGCTTTGGCCGATTATGATTTCGAAAAGGCAGATTTAATTGTTTCTTTTGGTGCAGATTTTCTTGGGGACTGGCAAGGTGGTGGATATGACAGTGGCTACGCAAAAGGGCGCGTACCAAAAAACGGAAAAATGTCGCGTCATGTGCAGTTCGAGGCTAATATGTCACTGAGTGGAGCCAATGCAGATAAACGGGTGCCTTTGACTCCGATGCAACAACGGATTGCTTTGGCGAAATTATACGCCAAATTAAATGGGACAAGTGTTGGGGGCGAGCTTCCTGAAAATGTGCAGATGACCATCGACAATGTGGCCGCTCAAATTCGACGAAGTGGAGAGGACGCAGTGGTAGTCACCGGTCTTGATGATGTAAACGCACAGGCAGTAGTACTCGCAATCAACGAGATGTTGGGCAGTAAAGCTTTTGACCCTGCCGCACCGAAATATGTGAGACAAGGCAATACCCAGTCAGTTCAAAGGCTGATCTCCGATATGAAATCAGGAAAGGTAGGTGCGCTTATTATGGATGGTGTGAACCCTATGTACACCCTACCGAACGCTGCAGATTTTAAGGAAGGTATCGAAAATGTAGGGCTATCACTGATTTTTTCTACAAATTGGAACGAAACTACCGAAGTAACCCAGTATACCGCGGCGGCTAATCATTATTTGGAATCATGGGGAGATGTCGAGATCAAGAAAGGTCACTATAGCCTAATGCAACCCACTATCCGAGAGCTTTTCGATACTCGCCAGTTTCAAACTTCACTTTTGAAGTGGTTGGGCAGTGATCAAACGTATTACGATTATATAAAAGAAACTTGGAATACCGCTATATTGAGTGGTTCTGATTGGAACAAAGCCTTACACGACGGTGTATTTTCTGTGTCAAGTGCTTCGGTCTCGCTTTCTGAAAATAGCGATTCGGACCCGCAAAATATGGCCTCTGAAGACACTGATAAAGAAGGAGCGGAGACTTCTTCCGAAGGTGCTATGGACGAAACAAGAGCTATTCCAATAGCTACCGCCATAAACAGCCTGACCAATGCGACAAGTGGTGGAGGCATGGAGCTAACTCTTTATCCGAAAATTGGGATGGGAGCTGGTCAGCAAGCGAACAATCCTTGGTTGCAAGAATTTCCTGATCCCATTACTAGGGTTTCATGGGATAATTATTTGACTGTCTCTAAAGCCGATGCCGAACGTTTGGGATTGATCAATGAGCATGTCGCTAACGGAGGTCTTGATGGAAGCTATGCTAATGTGACGGTCAATGGTATCACGGTTAACAATATACCGGTTATCATTCAGCCGGGCCAGGCTATCGGTTCAATCGGACTTTCATTTGGTTACGGAAAAAAAGTGGGGATGAAGTCGGAGATGCAGACAGGAGTTAATGCTTATCCGCTCTACCATGACTTTAAAGCTACGCAATCCGCGACTATAGAAAAGGCTTCCGGAACTCATGAGTTCGCCTGTATTCAGTTACACAAGACTTTAATGGGTAGAGGTGATATCATTAAAGAAACGACCTTGGAGATTTTCAACACAAAGGATCATGCCGAGTGGAACCACGTGCCTCAAGTTTCTTTGAACCATCAAGAGGTTCCGGCTACTTCAGTAGATCTTTGGGAAAGTTTTGACCGTTCCGTTGGGCATCATTTTAATATGTCTATTGATTTGAACGCATGTACGGGTTGTGGAGCTTGTGTAGTGGCCTGTCATGCTGAAAACAATGTTCCCGTTGTAGGTAAGCAAGAGGTGCGCCGTAGCCGTGATATGCACTGGTTGCGTATCGATAGGTACTATTCTTCGGAAGACACTTTTGAAGAGGACAATATTAAGAAGGAGGAGTTTGATGGCCTTTCTGGAGATAAAGGTTCTTTGGGCGGTTTTGGTGAGTTGGAAGATCCTGCGGCCAACCCTCAAGTTGCTTTTCAGCCAGTCATGTGCCAGCACTGTAACCATGCCCCGTGTGAAACGGTATGTCCTGTGGCTGCCACGTCTCATAGCCGTCAAGGGCAGAACCATATGGCTTATAACCGCTGTGTAGGTACCCGATATTGCGCCAACAACTGTCCTTACAAGGTACGTCGATTCAATTGGTTTTTATATAACAATAACGATGAGTTCGACTACCATATGAACAATGATTTGGGCAAAATGGTACTGAATCCAGATGTAAACGTACGTTCTCGAGGGGTTATCGAGAAATGCTCTATGTGTATTCAAAAGACCCAAAAGACTATTTTGGATGCGAAAAGAGAAGGCCGACCCGTTGAAGACGGAGAGTTTCAGACGGCTTGTTCATCGGCTTGTAGCAACGGAGCTATTGTATTTGGAGATGTGAACGATGAAGAAAGTAAAGTGTCCGAATTGGCAGAGAGTAACCGTATGTACCATTTGCTAGAGCATGTGGGAACAAAACCAAACGTTTTCTATCACGTTAAAGTGAGAAATACGCAAGAAGCATAAACCGTATTTAAGTAAACAACTATAAAAGAATTTTATGGCGTCGCATTACGAAGCACCTATACGAAAGCCCTTAGTTGTCGGGGATAAAGGCTACCACGATGTTAGCGTGGATATCGCCGCTCCTGTTGAAGGTAGGGCCAATAAGCATTGGTGGATAGTTTTTTCCATTTCCTTAGTGGCATTCCTTTGGGGCATAGGTTGCATTATCTATACCATTTCTACGGGTATTGGTACTTGGGGGTTGAACAAGACCGTGAACTGGGCTTGGGATATTACCAATTTTGTTTGGTGGGTAGGTATCGGCCATGCCGGTACGTTGATTTCTGCCGTACTTTTATTGTTTCGCCAAAAATGGAGAATGGCAATCAACCGTTCTGCGGAGGCTATGACCATTTTCTCGGTGATCCAAGCGGGATTATTCCCTATCATACACATGGGGCGACCATGGTTGGCTTACTGGGTTTTACCCATTCCCAACCAATTCGGTTCATTATGGGTGAACTTTAATTCACCTTTGCTTTGGGACGTTTTTGCGATATCGACTTATCTTTCGGTTTCTTTGGTCTTTTGGTGGACGGGATTGTTACCTGATTTTGCAATGATACGTGACAGGGCGGTATTGCCTTTCCAAAAGAAAATATATAGTTTGTTAAGTTTTGGATGGAGCGGCCGCGCTAAAGACTGGCAACGCTTTGAAGAAGTGTCTTTGGTGTTGGCAGGTTTGGCCACTCCCTTGGTACTCTCGGTACATACCATTGTATCTTTTGACTTTGCTACTTCTGTTATTCCTGGATGGCATACCACCATCTTTCCGCCATATTTTGTGGCAGGGGCGATTTTCTCCGGTTTTGCCATGGTAAACACCCTCTTGATCATTATGAGAAAAGTATGCAGTCTCGAGGCTTATATTACGGTACAGCATATCGAATTGATGAACATTGTAATAATGATTACTGGTTCTATTGTGGGATGCGCTTACATCACTGAACTTTTTATGGCTTGGTATTCAGGAGTAGAGTACGAACAATATGCTTTCTTGAACAGGGCTACAGGTCCGTATTGGTGGGCCTATTGGTCAATGATGACATGTAACGTATTTTCTCCTCAGTTTATGTGGTTCAAGAAATTGCGAACCAGTATCATGTTTTCTTTCTTCATTTCTATCGTGGTTAATATTGGAATGTGGTTTGAACGTTTTGTAATTATTGTGACCTCATTACATCGTGATTACCTTCCATCTTCTTGGACTATGTTCTCTCCCACATTTGTAGATATAGGTATCTTCATTGGAACCATCGGATTCTTTTTCGTATTGTTCTTATTGTATGCGAGAACCTTTCCAGTAATAGCCCAAGCCGAGGTTAAGTCGATTCTCAAATCTTCCGGGGAACGGTATAAGAAGTTAAGGGATGCCGGTAAGCCTCTGTACAAAATAGAGAAAATGAATGCTACTTCGAAGATCGAACATGAACAACCGATTACCGATGATGTTTTGATGGGAGAAGTGGTTCCGAAAAAAGATACCGATCAAAGTGTTTCCGAGTTGTTGAGCAGCATAGGTACGTTTGATCCGGCGACCGAGAAGCCTGATGATTTGAAAAAAATCAAAGGAGTAGGGCCTCAAATGGAGGCTACTCTAAATCAAATCGGTATTTACACCTTTGCTCAAGTGGCTCGCATGACGGAAAGGGAGTATAACCTTTTGGATTCTATTACGGAATCTTTTCCTGGAAGGGCGCAACGTGATGATTGGGCTGGGCAGGCCAGATTATTAAGCAGTAAAGAAAATAATAAATAGGCATCATAAATTATAGGCTGCCTTGTAAAAGCGGAGCCTATCTGAATTAAAGAATATGGCATCAAAAACGATACATGCTTATTACAATGACGATGACGTGCTGATGCATGCCGTTAAAAAAGTAAAGGCAGCTAGACATCATATTGAAGAAGTATATTGTCCATTTCCTGTGCATGGCTTAGACAAGGCTATGGGCTTGGCACCAACGCGAATTGCTATTACCTCCTTTATTTATGGTTGTATAGGGCTTACAGTGGCCATAGTCATGATGAACTTTATTATGATCAAGGATTGGCCGCAAGATATTGGTGGTAAACCAAGTTTTAGCTATATCGAGAATATGCCGGCTTTTGTACCGATTATGTTCGAGCTTACGGTATTTTTTGCCGCTCACCTCATGGTAATTACATTTTATCTGAGAAGTCGTTTGTGGCCCTTTAAAAAAGCCGAAAATCCTGATGTACGCACGACCGATGATCATTTTGTAATGGAAATCGAGATTCATGAGAACGAAAATGAACTTAGGGATTTGCTTATTGATACTGGCGCGGTAGAGATTAATATAATCGAAAAAGACACGCATTAAATATGAAATGTTTTACTAAAATAGGAATGGTTTTCGGCGGCTTGCTCTTGTTGGTGTCGTGTTACGACGATGTGCGCGAGCCCAATATTCAGTATATGCCGAATATGTACGAACCTGTGGGGTATGAAGCCTATGGCGAAGTAGATTTTTTGCCCGATCATCAAGAGGCATTGGTTCCTCCTTCAAATACTATCCCTCGTGGCTGGATGCCGTATCGATATGAAAATACGCTAGAGGGGAAAGAGCAGGCGAGAGTACAGAAAAGCCCTCTAGATTCATTGAATATTGAGGATGATTTGGCGACGGGTGGTCAGCTCTACACCATATATTGTGCAATATGTCACGGCGATAAAGGGGATGGTCAAGGTACATTGGTAAAGCGGGAAAAGATTTTGGGGGTGCCAAAGTATGACGATCCTGCCCGAAATATTACTATTGGTACGACTTATCACACTATTCATTATGGGTTAAACTCCATGGGTTCGTATGCATCCCAAATGAATACCAAAGAAATGTGGCAGGTTTCGGCCTATGTAATGCAATTGAAACAAGACTTAACGAAATAATATTTAGAGAAGCGCTATGTATACGTTTTCAAATAGATTAAAAATTGGCTCCTTTATTTTAATGGCGGTCGGTGTATTGGGTATCGCCATTGGATTTTTATCGGCGCCTTCTTCGATAGAAGAGGCCAAAGCAATGGTCGCAACGCATGAAGAAGGCCATGGAAGTTCACATGCCGAAGCGGAGGATCACGGCAATGCTGCCATGTCAGCTGACGCACATAATGAAGAGCACGGTGCTTCGCACGATGAACATGTCTTTCATCGTTTACAGAATAAACCTTGGGCAGCGCTTTATGTGGCCGCTTTCTTTTTCTTCATGATCGCATTGGGGGTGTTGGCCTTTTACGCAATACAACGGGCAGCACAGGCTGGATGGTCTCCCCTTTTATTTCGAGTAATGGAGGGAATAACGGCTTATTTGGTTCCTGGAGGAATTATTGTTTTCGTAATTCTAGTACTTTCAGTGCTACATATGAATCACCTCTTTATATGGATGGATTCCGAGGTGGTGGCCCATGATCATTTATTACAAGGGAAATCGGGATATTTGAACCCAACTTTCTTCTTAATACGTGCTGCCATATTTTTGGGAGGATGGATTTTCTATCGTGAGTATTCAAGGAAATTGTCCATAAGACAAGATGAAGCCAAGGATGATTCAAATTTCAAATTGAATTTCAAGTGGTCGGCAGGTTTCTTGGTTTTTTACCTCGTGACCGAATCTATGATGTCATGGGATTGGATAATGAGCGTTGAACCTCATTGGTTCAGTACCTTATTTGGTTGGTATGTTTTTGCCAGTATGTTCGTTTCAGGTATTACGGTAATCGCCATGGTGACGGTTTATTTAAAGTCAAAGGGCTTTTTGCCAGATGTTAACGATAGCCATATTCATGATTTGGCCAAGTTCATGTTCGGAATCAGTATTTTTTGGACTTATCTGTGGTTCTCTCAATTCATGTTGATTTGGTATTCTAATATTCCTGAAGAAGTCACCTATTATGTGGCTCGTATAGCTGACTATAGACTTCCTTTTTTCGGAATGGTAGCCATGAATTTTTTATTCCCGGTATTATTGCTAATGAACAGCGACTACAAACGGATCAATTGGTTTGTAATATTGACAGGTATCGTCATTCTAGCGGGGCATTACATAGATGTTTTTAATATGATTATGCCGTCGACCGTTGGTGATCAATGGTTTATCGGTATTCCCGAATTAGGGGCGATACTATTCTTTGCTGGATTATTCATTTTCTGGGTGTTCAGGGCGTTGACCACCGCACCGCTACAACCCAAACGAAATCCGTTCATCGAAGAGAGCAGGCATTTCCATTATTAGTAATTTTAACGTATAATAGTAAAAGATACGATGACTACAGTATTGATTTTAGCGGTTTTGGCACTAGTGGCAATTGCGATTTGGCAAATGACCAAAATATTCGAATTGTCTCAACTGAAGGCTGAAACTACCCAAATAGCTAATGATTCAGATAATAAGACCAACGGTTATTTGCTTTTCGCTTTTCTGATATTTATATATGCCATTACTATTTTTAGCTTTTGGCAGTATGGTAAATTTCTGCTCCCAGAGGCAGCTTCAGAACATGGCGATGGCTATGATCGACTTATGCTTATTTCTTTCGTAATCATTTTCATAGTGCAGACCATTACTCAGCTCTTGCTGCATTATTTCGGATATAAATACCGGGGCGAAAAAGGAAAGAAGGCACTTTTTTATGCAGATAACGATAGACTTGAATTTATTTGGACAATTATACCAGTTATTACGTTGGCAGGTCTTATTCTATGGGGCTTGTATACTTGGACCAATATTATGGATGTCAATGACGAAGGCGATCCGCTTATCGTAGAACTTTATGCTCAACAGTTTAACTGGACAGCGAGATACGGGGGAGAAGACAATGTTCTTGGTGCAGCCAATGTTAGAATGATTGACATCAACAAGGCGAATGTACTGGGCCTTGATGAATCGGATACCTATGCCTCAGACGATGTAATCGTTAAAGAACTTCACCTTCCCGTTGGAAGAAAGGTGAATTTTAAGATGCGTTCTCAAGATGTATTACATTCTGCTTACATGCCACATTTTAGGGCACAAATGAACTGTGTGCCTGGCATGATAACTCAATTTTCGTTTACTCCAACGAAGACAACGGAAGAAATGCGCCAAAATCCCGATGTCATAGATAAGGTGAAACGTACCAACGAAATAAGGTCTGAAAGGGCTGCCAATGGAGAAGATAATTCAGATCCTTGGGAGTTTGATTACATCTTGCTATGTAATAAGATATGTGGAAAATCCCATTATAACATGCAAATGAAAATTATTGTGGAGACTCAGGAAGAGTACGAGGCATGGATGGCGCAACAAAAGACCTTTGCGGAAACGGTAATCACCGACGAACCTCAGCCGGCTTTTAATACCACAAGAGGGGCGGCAAGTGCTGGTCTTTAGTCTGGTTTTTGCAAACGATAGAAAAGGTTAAGTAAGCTATAAAAAGAAATTAAAAGAATAAAAATTTAGATTATGTCTGTAACAGCACATGCACACGTAGATGATCATGCACACGATGATCATGGGCATCATCACCACAAAGAAACTTTTGTAACAAAATACATTTTCAGTCAAGACCATAAAATGATAGCCAAGCAGTATTTGATTACGGGCTTGATTATGGGTTTCGTGGGAATCGCGATGTCTTTATTGTTCAGAATGCAATTGGCATGGCCTGGAGAGGCTAATGTAATGTTCGAAACCTTATTGGGTAAATGGGCTCCTGACGGTGTAATGGATGCCGATATCTATTTGGCATTGGTTACCATTCATGGTACCATAATGGTTTTCTTTGTATTGACGGCTGGATTAAGTGGTACATTTAGTAATCTTTTGATTCCATTGCAAATTGGAGCCCGGGATATGGCGTCCGGATTTTTGAACATGGTCTCATATTGGCTGTTTTTTACTTCGTCATTTATAATGATACTATCCTTATTTGTGGAAGCAGGCCCCGCCGCTGCCGGATGGACGATTTACCCCCCATTAAGTGCTTTGCCTATGGCGCAATCAGGCTCGGGTATGGGTATGACATTGTGGCTAGTGTCCATGGCCATCTTTATTGCTTCTTCCTTGTTAGGATCATTGAATTACATCGTCACGGTAATCAACCTTAGAACCAAGGGTATGTCGATGACACGACTTCCGTTGACAATTTGGGCTTTTTTTGTAACTGCCGTTATCGGTGTTATTTCCTTTCCGGTCTTATTGTCCGCAGCCTTGTTATTGATTATGGATAGAAGCTTTGGTACTTCCTTTTTCCTCTCCGACATTTTCATCCAAGGAGAAGTATTGCATTATCAAGGTGGATCGCCAGTGCTTTATGAGCATTTATTTTGGTTTTTAGGACACCCGGAGGTATACATCGTACTGCTTCCGGCCTTGGGGATTACCTCTGAGGTAATGTCTACCAACGCAAGAAAACCCATTTTCGGTTATCGTGCTATGGTTGCTTCTATATTGGCGATAGCATTTCTTTCGACCATAGTTTGGGGACACCACATGTTTATTTCTGGAATGAACCCCTTTCTAGGATCGGTTTTTACATTTACTACCCTATTGATTGCGATTCCCTCGGCGGTTAAGGCTTTTAATTATATTACCACGTTATGGAAGGGAAATCTACAGTTAAATCCGGCGATGCTCTTTTCCATTGGCTTGGTATCAACATTTATCACCGGGGGATTAACTGGTATAATTTTAGGGGATAGTACTTTAGATATTAACGTTCACGACACCTATTTTGTGGTAGCGCACTTTCACTTGGTAATGGGTATCTCTGCCCTTTATGGTCTTTTTGCAGGGGTTTATCATTGGTTTCCCAAAATGTTCGAAGGTAAGATGATGAATAAGAATCTGGGGTATATTCATTTTTGGATAACTGCAGTTTGCGCCTACGGTGTATTCTTCCCGATGCATTTTGTGGGTATGGCGGGAGTACCGAGACGATACTATGAGAATACGGCATTCCCGATGTTCGATGATCTTACCGATGTACAAGTTTTAATGACAGTATTCGCTTTAATAGCCGGGCTTGCCCAGTTGGTCTTCCTTTATAATTTCATTTCAAGTATTTTCTATGGTAAGAAAGGACCTAAGAATCCTTGGAAATCAAATACGTTGGAATGGACAGCCGAGGTAAAGCATATTCATGGAAATTGGGACGGTCCGATTCCTGAGGTACATCGATGGGCCTATGATTACAGTAAGGTCGATGAAAATGGGGAATATATTATACCCGGTCAAGATTTTGTTCCACAAACAGTTCCGCTTCAAAAGGATGAGGAAGAATTGCAACATTGATACTCTGAACTAGCTCAAATAAAAATGCCCGACTTTCTTAGTAGGGCATTTTTTTTTGATACTTTTATTTTATGTTTTTTCGAGTGTAAAGTTTAGATAACCTCGCTTTTATATCTGGCATGCTCTATCTTCGATGCACTAGAGAACGTATGAAAATAAAATAATGAAAAATATATTTATTTTGGCGAGCATACTTGTATGCTTTCAAATTTCTGCCCAAAGGAAGCCAAAAATTAAGGGCAATAGAAAGGTTGTCGATGTGCAGCAAGACTTACCGCCTTTCAATGCGATTGAATTAAAGGATGACCTCGAAATTAGAATTCGTAACTCGGCGCGGGAAGGCTATGAAATTACCGCAGACGATAACCTGATAGACGTATTAAAGTTTGAGGTTGAAAATGGTACTTTAGTGATAAGCGCGTTCTATAACATTACACGGAGTAAAAAGCTTGATATCAAGGTGAATTACGAGCATATAGATTCCATAACCTTATTTGATGGAAGGGTTATTACCGATGGAGCAATTGCCACAGATGAGATTTATATCAATACGTACGGAAGGTCAAAATTGGAAATTGAAGCGAATGCTCCATCGATCAACTTGAATATGGAAGAAAACAGCTCTGGCGAATTTAAATTTAACGGCGAGGTAATGAATTTTGTGCTCAAGGATAAAACTGATGCTCGAATATACGCGGCAGGTGATTTGAATACGCTTAAATTGTATGCCAATGCAAAGGTTCAATTAGAGGGAACAACACAAGAACTCAGGGCTAATCTTATCGAAAGTTCCGATTTGGAAGGAGAACGATTGGAGGCAGAGGCGGTATTTTTAACACTACAAGATCGTAGCTCTGCCCATATTAATGCCCTTAGTACGTTAGAACTTACCTCAAGGGGTTCATCAAAGACGTATTTGTTCGGTGCAGCTGAAATTAAAATTTTGGAGTTTTTAGATACGTCGGAACTTCACAAAGAAAAGTAATTAGGCTATTGGCGCTGTCATACAGTGTTCGGGAATACCGAAACCATCTACCAACACTTTTACGTGTGGTCGTAGCTCGGTACATAAGCGCTCTACACGTTGCCTTATAGCTTTAGACTTATTGCTGCCCATATAACCTTGCTCTAAATACCATGAAGCATCTCGGCGAATTTCATGAAGGGCATACAAAGTGCCTAGTTGTTTGAATAATTGACGGTTTTTTTCGTCGGTAATGGTTTCCGTAAAATCTGTAAATAGGGTATAGGCCAGTTCGTGACTGTAAGCCTTTCCCAAAGCAAGTAAATGAGTCTGCACCTTTAAAAAGGCCTGATATGAGGGAACTCCCTTTTTTATGTAATCCCTAATACGCATGGCAAGGGTATAGGTCAGTCTTCTTGTTCTATAGGTAAAGGCATGTTTGTGAAATTTTGGGTTGTATAAATGTTCCTTATCTACCTTGTTGGAATATATAGGGTTTATAGTGGTCAACGTATCGCTTAATTGCATGCTAATGATCTTCAGCACCGAAGCAAAACCCGCACTGTTGAACTCGGCTCGAAAATCGGATAAGACACCCTTCGCAGCTAATAGCAAAAGCACGGTGTTGTCGCCTTCGAAAGTGGTGAAAATATCCACATCGCCCTTTAAGTCGGCAATACGGTTTTCCAATAGATACCCTTTGCCCCCACATGCTTCACGGCATTCTTGAATGGTCGAATTGGCATACCAGGTAATTATTGATTTTAGACCCGCTACTTGGGTTTCGACCTTGCGTTTATCGGGCTGGTTTTCGTCACAGTAGGTTTCCATTACCTTATTCAATACAATATCGTATACATAGGCACTTGCTATAAGGGGGGTCAATCGTAGCTGATGGGTAGGGTAATCCATCAGAAGGTCTTCCTGAACCTTTATACTGTCATTGAACTGCCGGCGTTTCAAAGCATGGTTGATGGCAACGGCTAAAGCAAATTTTGCGCCTCCCAAGCCGGCCCGGGCAACACAGATTCTACCTCCAACCAAGGTGCCTAGCATGGTAAAAAAACGTTTGTTCGGATTTTTGATTTGAGAATGGTACCTACCATCCTCGGTTATTTCGCCATATCGGTCGAGTAAGTTGGCCCTAGGCACCGAAACTTGGTCGAACCATATTTTTCCATTATCGACGCCGTTCAGGCCTAATTTATAGCCATTGTCCTTTATGGTTACTCCTGGTAACAGTTCATGCTTTTCATTGCGAACGGGTACCAAAACGGCATGAACACCTTGGTTCTTGCCTGCAACGATCAATTGGGCAAAAACCGTCGCCATCTTAGAATGAAGGGCATTGCCTATATATTCTTTATTATCATTTTTCCCCGGGGTATGAACGACGATGCTATCGGTATCTTTGTCATAGGTGGCCGTGGTCTTGATGCCGCGTACATTAGAACCGTGGCCTGTTTCCGTCATGGCAAAACAGCCTAATAACTTAGCTTCACCTGTCCGTTTCAAATAGGCATCGTGATGTTTTTTCGTGCCGAGCTTTTGTATGCTCCCCCCGAATAGTCCAAATTGAACACCGAATTTAATGGTAAGACTGCCATCAACATACATCATGTTTTCGAACATATAGGCGTATCCTTGCATGTTGTCTTTACCACCATAGGCTTCGGGATATGCCCAAGCCCCGTAACCTTTTTGCGCCAAAAACTGTACTTGATCTAAAACGATTTTTCGAAACTCCTCCTTCTTTCTATGTACTTGCCATTTGAAGATGGGGTTTTTTAGGGTCTCCCTAAATGTATCTATATCAAGTGCATGTGCTCCTTTAAGCAAACTATCTATTTCTGAGGCACTGTAATAATTGGAGGTAGGCTCATGAACTACTTCAACGTCAAATAAATGGTTGTAATGATTAGGCTGTATGCCCAAATTGATTTCTATGTGTTTTAGTTGTTCGTTTAAAGGGCATTCCTCTTGATAATGGCATACGACTCTCTGACTAAAGTTTGTCAATGGATAGGTGTCGCTCTCGATCAATTTAACGGATGCTTGATTAATGGCCCGTTTCCATTTTTTCAATTCGTCGTTTGAGGGTGGCCGGGTAGTATCTAGCCAATCGACTAGCTGTTTTCTATCCTTTTTTGATAAGGTCGCGTCTTTAGCTATGGCATTCTGAACGACATTGAGTTCTGATACGGTCACCAGGTCATCTGACCAGATGACGTAAAAAAATGGAATATATTGAAGAATTCCAGGGGAGTAACTGTTCTTATGCATGAAATGAAATTACGATTTTTCGGTCTATTTTCGAACATAAATCCAAATCTGTCTCAGGTTTTTTAAAACATACAGGGATAAAAAAATCCCTGTTACATCGAAGCAACAGGGATTGGGAAAACAAATAGGCAATTATCTATGATTGCAACTCATAGTTTTTTGGACCGGCTGCCGTAATTTCCGGATTAACATTGGCCTCGAACTGTTTAAAATTTTGGTTGAAAAGCGTAATCAGTTTTTGTTTTACCTCTTTGTATTTAGGCTTGTCTTGCCAAGTATTTTCAGGGATCAACACCTCTGAAGGGACATTCGGACAGTTCGTTGGAATCTGAAAACCAAAGGCTTCGTCCGTTACATATTCGACCGAATCGAAATCACTATTATGAATGGCATCGATCATGGCCCTTGTATATTTAAGTTTGATACGTGTTCCTACTCCATAGGCTCCACCGGTCCACCCCGTATTCACCAACCATGCCGTAACCTCATGTGATTTGATTTTTTCGGCTAATAACTCGGCATATTTGTTGGGGTGCCACATCATGAAGGCTGCACCGAAGCAGGCACTAAAGGTGGCTTCAGGTTCGGTGACGCCCATTTCTGTCCCTGCTACCTTGGCGGTATAACCCGAAATAAAATGATAACTGGCCTGTTCTGGGGTCAATCTGCTGATAGGGGGCAAAATACCGAAGGCGTCACAAGTCAAGAAAATGATGTTTTTGGGATGCCCGGCCACGCATGGCATTTGTATATTGTCGATATAGTGAATGGGATAGGAAGCCCTTGTATTCTGAGTAATCGATACATCGGTATAATCTACTTTCCGGGTTTCTTCGTCATATGCTACATTCTCCAAAACGGTTCCGAATTTAATGGCATTATAAATGTCTGGCTCGTTTTCAGCAGAAAGATTTATAGCTTTGGCATAACATCCTCCCTCGATGTTGAAGGTGCCTTCATCGGTCCAGCAATGTTCGTCATCGCCGATCAACCTTCTTTTGGGGTCGGCACTTAACGTCGTTTTACCTGTCCCCGAAAGTCCAAAAAGAATGGTAACATCATCTTTCTCACCGACATTGGCCGAACAGTGCATAGGAAGCACTCCTTGCAAAGGCATCAGATAGTTCATGACCGAGAAGATGCCCTTTTTCATTTCTCCGGCATATTCTGTGCCCAAAATGACAATTTCCTTGCGCTCAAGGTTTAGGTCAACACTGGTTTTGGAAGTCATTTCAGACGTATATCGGTTTGCAGGAAATTGACCCGCATTGAAGATTACGTAATCAGGTTCGCCAAAATTTGCCAGCTCTTCCTTGCTGGGCATAATCAACATGTTTTGCATAAACAATGCATGGTAGGCACGTGTACATACGATGCGCGTTTTAATCCGGTAATTAGGATCCCAACCTGCAAAGGCGTCCACGACATAGAGGTGTTCACAAATATTCAGATAATCTAAAGCACGTTCATGATTAACCATAAAGGTATGCTCGTCAAGACCGATATTAATGCTTCCCCAATCTATATTGTTTTCGGAATCTGGATGCTTAACAATTCTTTTGTCTTTGGGGCTCCGGCCCGTTTTTTCGCCCGAATAGGTCATTAACGCCCCTACGTCGGAAATTGCCGTACCCTTCTCAAGCCTTAGGCCCAATTCATAAAGCACGGGTACACTGCTATTTCTATATATTTTTTCGGTGTCTATACCGTATTGTTGAAGATTGAAAGTTGCCATCTTGTATTTTTTAGGGTTCTTGTAATTGCTTTTTTGTTACAAACAAAGGTGACCATTTTGATAAGTAAAAAAGATGATAAATATCATGCGTGTCAAAAGATATAGAGCCATGGCCGTGACCATGTTTTTAATTTGATATGGAGCTTTTGATTTTTGCTATCTTTGAGACGATGAACGAGTATTTAGACCCCACCGGAGAACACTTTTCGCGAGAGGAAATCGATATAGAAAGGGCTTTGCGCCCAATTACCTTCGATGATTTTGCCGGACAGGACCAAGTTTTAGAAAATTTAAAAGTATTCGTAGAAGCCGCAAATTTACGCGGGGAAGCCTTAGACCACACTCTGTTTCATGGCCCCCCTGGCTTAGGTAAGACCACATTGGCACATATTTTGGCCAATGAACTCGGAGTGGGAATTAAAATTACATCGGGCCCGGTGTTGGATAAACCCGGTGATTTGGCCGGCCTCCTGACCAACCTGGAAGAACGTGATGTACTTTTTATAGATGAAATACATCGTCTGAGTCCCATAGTCGAAGAATACCTTTACTCGGCCATGGAAGACTACAAAATTGATATTATGATAGAAACCGGTCCCAATGCTAGATCGGTTCAAATAAACTTGAACCCATTTACCTTGATAGGTGCTACAACGCGATCTGGTCTTTTGACCTCTCCAATGAGAGCCCGTTTCGGAATACAGAGCCGGTTACAGTATTACTCTACAGAGCTTCTTTCTACCATTGTCGAACGAAGTGCCGAAATTTTAAAAGTTCCGATAACAAATGACGCCGCCATAGAAATTGCCGGTAGAAGTAGAGGTACTCCGCGTATTTGTAATGCACTTTTAAGACGGGTAAGGGATTTTGCCCAAATCAAAGGGAATGGTAATATCGATATTGATATTTCGAGGTTCGGTCTGAAAGCCCTCAACGTAGATGCACACGGATTAGACGAAATGGACAACAAAATACTCGTAACGATTATCGACAAATTTAAAGGGGGCCCTGTAGGTATTACCACCTTGGCGACCGCGGTTTCTGAAAGTTCCGAAACTATAGAAGAAGTATATGAACCTTTTTTGATACAAGAGGGATTCATCATGCGCACACCCCGGGGGAGGGAGGCGACTGAATTAGCCTACAAGCATTTGGGGCGTATCAAGGGAGGGCAGCAACCGGGATTGTTTTGAGATCTGAAATTCCAACGGTACCTTGGAAAGAGGTATTGAAAAAACGGAAGCAAATACTAAAGAATCCCTTACCTTTTCATAAAGAGTACTTCAAAATATATGGGGATACTTTCCGTGTTAATTTAGGAAACCGAAATAATTGGGTCTTTACACGGAACCCCGAGACGATAAAATATATTCTTCAGACTAACCAAAGAAATTACCATAAATCTACGCTACAGACTAAAGATCTGGCAAAATATGTGGGTCATGGGTTATTGACTTCAAACGGGGCTTCCTGGCGTACGCATCGCAGAATGATTCAACCCGCTTTTCATAAAAAGAAACTCGTAGGGCTTCTCGAAATCATGTTGAAGGCCGTACGGAGTGAATTAAAAAATATGAAGTTCGATAAAGAATATAATATATTTCCCATGTTGGGTGATCTCGCCTTTCAAGTCGTCGCCCAATCCCTATTTAGTGCAGATGATATTAGGGAAAGTATGCAAAGGCTTAAGCACATTACAATGAGCAATCAAAAGATGCTGATCAAAGAAATGCGCTTGCCTTACTTAAAATGGTGGTTTCGTTTAAATGGTAATATCGGAAAACATCTAAAAATGGGTCAGGAGGCTAGGGCTATTTTAGATACCCTCCTTGAAAGGCGTCTAGCTTCTAAAGTCAAGAAGGAAGACCTTTTAGATATGCTTTTGACCGCTAGATATGAAGATGGTACGCCAATGTCAAGGAAGCAACTGTTGGATGAAGTGTTGATTCTTTTTGTGGCTGGTCATGAAACGACTGCAAATGCATTGGGTTTTACCTTACTGCTCTTGGCCGGACATCCTGAATATCAAGAGAAATTGTTCGATGAAGTCAAAAATGTAGATTTGGCGGAAGATGATTTGATGGCACAGCTAGAGCGCCTTACATTTACGAAACAGTGCATCGAAGAAGCGATGCGACTCTATCCACCCGCCTATTTTTTCGACAGGGTAAGTCAAACTGATGATGTGGTAAATGGTATGAGCTATAAGAAAGGTACGGTTTGGTTGATGAGTATTTATGAACTGCACCGGCATGAAGGATTTTGGAAAAATCCTGGAGATTTTATGCCCGAACGTTTTGATGCTAAAAATAGAAAGAACGTGTCGGACCATTATTTTCCATTTGGGGCCGGCCCAAGAATGTGTATCGGGAATAATTTTGCCATGTACGAAATGATAATGACCGTTGCTATACTTTTAAAGGAATATAAGATAACGTCTTCTTTGAAAACAATTGAGCTGAACCCTTTAATTACTTTAAAGCCCTTGGCCGTACCTTTAAAAATTCAAACCCGTTAGATGAGAGCCATTGCTGAAGATCGCTCGAAACTGATTAAGGCCGAAGCCAAACGCCTCGGCTTTTTGTCGTGTGGCATATCAAAGGCCGAGTTTTTAGAGCAAGAGGCGCCCAGGCTCGAAAAATGGCTTGCCAAGAATATGCAGGGGGAGATGCACTATATGGAAAATCACTTTGACAAACGTCTTGACCCAAGACTTTTGGTCGATGGGGCAAAATCTGTAATCTCCCTACTCTTGAATTATTATCCCGAAGACAAGCAGATTGAAAACACTTATAAGATTTCTAAATATGCCTACGGCAAAGATTACCACCATGTGATCAAGTCGAAACTAAAGGAGTTGCAAGAATTTATCGCACAAGAGATTGGGGAGGTCAATGGACGTGCATTTGTTGATTCGGCGCCTGTTTTGGACAAAGCTTGGGCAGCGAAAAGCGGATTGGGATGGATCGGCAAAAACAGCAATCTCCTTACGCAACAGGTAGGGTCGTTCTATTTTATTGCAGAACTGATTGTCGATTTGGAATTACAATATGACACTCCGGTTACAGATCATTGTGGTACCTGTACGGCCTGTATTGATGCTTGTCCGACCCAGGCTATTACCGACCCATATATTGTAGACGGGAGCAAGTGTATTTCTTATTTTACTATTGAACTGAAAAATGAAATACCAGCGGAATTCCAGGGCAAATTCGATGATTGGATGTTCGGCTGCGACATTTGCCAAGACGTTTGCCCTTGGAACCGTTTTTCCGTACCCCATAATGAACCACTTTTCGACCCTCATCCTGAACTACCATCTATGACTAAAAAAGATTGGGAAGAGATTACGGAAGACGTGTTTAAAAAGGTATTTCGAAAATCAGCGGTGAAACGCACAAAATTTTCAGGATTGAAAAGAAATATCGACTTTCTCAAATAAAACGTATTCTTCTCAAACGTTTGAGTTGTAAAATCCTCAATTTTCACACCCAAAAAGTATCGAAATAAGGTAGTTTGTAGTATATTTTGGGGATATTCCCAAGTCATTGTCAATTATAACCGCAATCAAAACCAAACTGCAATGAAAATCAAGAAACCAAAACTTTCCTTTTGGCAGATATTTAATATGAATGTTGGGTTCTTAGGAATTCAATACAGCTTTGGACTACAACAAACCGCGGTAAACCCGATATTCCTTTATTTAGGTGCCCCGGAAGATATGCTTCCCATATTGAATATCGCGGGTCCGGTTACAGGTTTAATTATACAACCAATTATCGGGGCCATGTCCGATAAGACATGGTCGCCCAAATGGGGCCGAAGAAAACCTTATTTCTTGATCGGTGCGCTCTTGGGCAGCATTTGTTTATTTGCCTTTCCGACCAGTCCGACACTTTGGTTTGCAGTCGGACTCTTATGGATTCTGGATGTGGGAAATAACATGGCCATGGAGCCCTATAGGGCCTTTGTAGGGGATAAACTGCCGGAAGAGCAATTAAGCCTGGGCTATCAGATGCAAAGCCTTTTCGTAGGTGCCGGCATCTTGTTGGCCAATGGTTCCATAGTGCTTTTTCAGAAGTTTTTCGGTGGGGAATCGGTCGAGGTTGCCGGAGCTATTCCGACCTGGTTGTATTATTCGTTTTATATAGGGGCGATTTTGTCTATCACTACCATTGTATGGTCGGTACTTAAAACTCCGGAAATTCCGCCCACTGACGAAGAGTTACTAGACATAAATACCGCGAAGGGGAAACCAATAAGGACCCGTATGGCAAAGCCTTTCCTTGAAATAGTCGAAGCGGTCAAGCAAATGCCCAAGTTCATGTGGAAACTGGGGGCCGTATATTTATTTCAATGGTATGCGCTTTTTGTCTATTGGCAGTATATTACCCCCTTATTTAAACTTACTTTAGGTTATTCTACGTCAGAGGCAGCTTCACAGGCTGCCCAAATGAGCCTGACCTATAATATAGTCACGATGGTCGTAGCCCTGGGTCTTGTGCCCCTTACCCTGAGATTTGGCGGTAAAAAGATTTATGCTTACAGCCTGTTCGGTACGGCCATAGCCCTTATTTCGATTACATTTATAGAAGATCCCTTACTTGTATTGGCCCCCATGGTACTCTTTGGTATCGGGTGGGCGGCAATGATGGGCATTCCCTATACCATGGTTTCGAAAATCGTACCCCAGGAAAGAAGAGGGGTTTACATGGGCATACTGAATATGATGATCGTGATTCCTATGGGTATCGAGACGTTGACTTTCGGCCCCATCTATAAATATCTACTGGGCGATAATGCCATAAACGCCATGCTTTTTGCAGGAGGCTTCTTTGTTCTCGCGGCTATCTTGGCAATGAGATTGAAAGAAGAAAGGTCTGCAGAAGAAGAGTCCATCTACACCTTGGACGAGGAATGATTTACTGGCTTGCGATTTTAAATAGATTATTGAGGCATGTTTGTACCGCCGTTTCAAGAATACCCTTAAATTTGTTTTCCTAAAACCATAGGTCATCAGTCATGAGCAAACAGAAACAACGGAGGGAAGCCTTAGTATATCATGCGAAGCCCCAACCCGGAAAAATAAAAATTGTTCCCACAAAACCTTATGCTACCCAGCGTGATCTGGCGCTAGCTTATTCTCCAGGGGTTGCAGAACCTTGTCTTGAAATTGCCAAAGACAAGGAGAATGCATATAAATATACCTCAAAAGGTAATTTGGTGGCCGTAATTTCTAACGGTACGGCTGTCTTAGGTTTGGGTAACATCGGTCCCGAGGCATCAAAGCCGGTTATGGAAGGCAAAGGGTTACTATTTAAGATATTCGCCGATATCGATGGAATGGATATTGAAATTGATACCGAGGACGTAGACAAATTCGTGGAAACTGTTAAAATGATCGCTCCGACCTTTGGCGGTATAAACCTCGAGGACATCAAGGCGCCCGAAGCCTTTGAAATCGAAAGAAGGCTCAAGGAAGAGCTAGATATACCGGTGATGCACGACGATCAGCATGGCACTGCAATAATTTCTGCCTCTGCTCTTTTGAACGCACTCGAACTGGCCGATAAGAAAATGGAAGAAGTGCAAATAGTAATCAGTGGCGCCGGGGCCGCAGCGGTTTCTTGCACGAAATTATACAAGGCCTTTGGTGCCAAAGCTGAAAATATTGTAATGCTCGACAGTAAAGGCGTTATAAGAAAGGATGCAAAAAACCTTTCGCCTTCTAAACTCGAGTTTGCTACCGATCGAAAGATTGACACGTTAGCCGAGGCGATGCAAAACGCCGATGTTTTTATCGGTCTTTCCATCGCGGATATTTTTACGCCTGACATGTTGAAATCAATGGCCGACAATCCGATTGTATTCGCCATGGCCAATCCAAACCCCGAAATAAACTATGACTTGGCCATGAAAACCCGAAAGGACATCATTATGGCGACCGGGCGTTCCGACCATCCGAACCAAGTGAACAACGTACTTGGTTTTCCTTTCATATTCAGGGGGGCACTAGATGTTCGGGCAACATCCATCAACGAAGAAATGAAAATGGCTGCGGTCAAGGCGTTGGCCGATCTGGCCAAACAACCCGTGCCGGAACAAGTGAATATCGCCTATGGCGAGACACGCCTTACCTTTGGCAGGGACTATATCATTCCGAAACCTTTTGATCAACGATTGATCTCCGAGATTCCTCCAGCAGTGGCAAAAGCTGCGATGGATAGCGGCGTAGCCAAGCACCCTATAGAAGACTGGGACAAATACAAGGAAGAGTTGATGCAGCGCTCCGGCAATGATAATAAGGTGGTTCGCTTGTTACATAATAGGGCAAAACAGAGTATAAAGCGTATAGTTTTTGCGGAAGCAGATCATCTCGATGTATTAAAGGCAGCACAAATAGTTTATGAAGAAGGTATTGCCGAACCTATATTGTTGGGTAAAAAGGAAATCATAGTAGAGCTTAAGAAAGAATTGGAGTTCGATGCGGATATTCCCATTTTAGACCCGACCTCAGAGGAGTTTGATGAAAAGCACATTCGTTATGCGACCAAGTTCTGGGAAAAAAGAAAGCGAAGTGGTACTACGTTGTACAGCTCGAAAATAAAAATGCGGGAGCGTAATTACTTTGGTGCGATGATGGTCATGGAAGGTGATGCCGATGGAATGATATCTGGATATTCAAGGGCATACCCCACCGTGGTGAAACCGATTTTTGAAGTCATTGGAAGAGCATTAAATGTAAAGAAGGTGGCCACTGTGAATATCATGATTACGAATAAAGGCCCCTTGTTTTTGGCGGATACTTCGATAAATATCGATCCGAATGCTGAAGAAATAGCTGAAATTGCTCAAATGACCGCCAGGGTAGCCGCCACTTTTGGTTTTGATCCTGTATTGGCCCTGCTCTCCTATGCCAATTTTGGATCTTCAAATCATCCCCATGCCAAAAAAGTCAGGGAAGCCGTTCGTATTCTTCACGAAACGAATCCCGAATTGGTAGTCGATGGAGAAATTCAGACCGATTTTGCATTGAACAGGGAATTACTCCAAAGCCAATTTCCATTTTCAAAATTAGCTGGGAAAAGGGTCAATACCTTGATTTTCCCAAATTTGGAATCTGCCAATATCACATACAAGCTATTGAAGGAACTCAATGGTGCCGATTCTATCGGGCCCATTATGGTCGGATTGAGAAAATCTGTACACATTTTGCAATTGGGAGCCAGCGTAGACGAGATGGTCAATATGACGGCCGTTGCTGTTATTGACGCTCAGGAACGCGAAAGACGAAAAAAGGCTAAAGTAGCAGAGTAAGCCGTTTTTCAGCTTTGAATGCATAGTGGCTTGATTCCATAATAAATATGAGTAATCGAACAACTTATTGGTAGGCCATGATTTGAACAAGCCCTTGGTATGGGTTTGTTAGACACCGTATCAAAGACAATGATTAGAACCTAAACGCTATGATTCATCACCTAAAAGGCAAACTTGTTGAAAAGAATCCCACCGATGTTGTGATAGAATGCTGCGGAGTAGGCTATTTCGTAAACATTTCATTACACACTTTTTCAAGAATAGGTGATGCCGAGCAAATACAGCTTTTTACACATCTCCAGGTAAAAGAAGATTCCCATACCTTATTTGGTTTTTCAGAGAAATCGGAGCGCGAAATTTTCAGGTTACTACTTTCGGTTTCCGGTATCGGAAGCAGCACGGCCCGAACCATGCTTTCTTCACTTTCTCCGGCGCAAATAAGGGATGCCATTGCGAATGGCAATGTGCCTACTATTCAGTCAATCAAAGGCATAGGTGCCAAAACCGCACAACGCGTCATTCTTGATCTTCGAGATAAGATTTTAAAAGTCTACGATATTGACGAACTTTCCTCGCCTGCGAACAATACAAATAAAGATGAAGCGTTATCTGCATTAGAGGTTCTTGGCTTTGCCAGAAGACCTGCCGAAAAAGTGGTAGATAAAGTGCTTTCCCAAGACCCCTCTCAAAGCGTAGAGAACATTATAAAACTTGCGCTTAAAAATTTGTAACAATTTTGAATAACGGGGCCGAAAAATTACTTAAATCATCATTTAAGTGTACTCTCCTATTCTTGTTTTTCGTTATGGCTTCGGGCACTTCCTTTGCCCAAGATACCGAAGACGAGAATGACGGAGAGCAGCAGGTCGATTCGGTGAAGACTGGTTTTTCTTTGGGAAGTCTTAAGCTGGAAAACCCCGAAAGTATTGTCTCCAAATATATTTATGATCCAAAGCTCGATATGTACATCTACTCTGAAAAAGTAGGTGATTTTGATATCGGTTATCCTATTATCCTCACTCCAGATCAGTACTATGAACTAGTTCGGAAAGAAGGTATAAAAGATTACTTTAAGGAAAAGTCCGATGCCTTTTCCGGGAAAAAGGAGGGTAGTGAGGAAGCACGTAGAAATCTACTTCCGAATTTTTATGTGAATAATAATTTTTTCGAGTCCATCTTCGGAGGGAATACAATTGAAGTCATTCCCCAAGGATCCGTGGCCATGGATTTAGGGGTTATTTGGCAGAAAAATGATAATCCGGCCCTATCCCCCAGAAACCGTACGAACCTATCCTTCGATTTTGATCAGCGGATAAGCCTGAGCATGTTAGGTAAGATTGGCGAACGCCTTCAGGTGACGGCCAATTATGATACGGAAGCCACTTTTGATTTTCAAAATATTGTTAAGCTCGATTACACCCCGACTGAAGACGATATCTTACAGTCGATCGAAGTAGGTAATGTAAATATGCCTCTTAACAGTTCATTGATCACGGGCGCGCAAAGCCTATTCGGGGTCAAAACCCAATTACAGTTTGGCCGCACAAAGGTGACTGCCGTATTTTCTGAACAACGTTCGCAAAATAGTACGGTCGTAGCCCAAGGGGGAGGCACCTTGAGCGAGTTCTCGGTAACTGCCCTTGACTATGATGAAGACAAGCATTTCTTTTTGGCACAATATTTCAGGGACAATTATGACCAAGCCCTTGCCAATTACCCCTATATAAGAAGCCAAGTTCAAATAACACGTTTAGAGGTGTGGGTCACCAATAGAAGCCAGCAAACGCTGAACGTTCGTAACGTCGTGGGTATTCAAGATCTAGGTGAATATGATCCGCTAAATGGGGTCGTCGACGCTAAGACCCGAATTTATAGGGAAATTGCGGGAAATAGCCCCCCATCAGGGTTTTTCAATCAGAACAATGGTCAACCCAATGCCCTTCCACGAAATAATGCGAATGATTATGATCCTGCTTTAATCGGTTCCGGAGGCGCTCTGACCGCAAGTATAAGGGATATAGCCACTATCGAGCAAGGGTTTAATATACCTGGGTACCAGACCAATCAAGGGTTTGATTATGCCTACTTGGAAAATGCACGAAAATTGGAACCGATTCGAGACTATCAGTTCAATTCCCAATTAGGCTATATTTCGTTGAACCAGCGGTTGAGCAATGATGAAGTTTTGGCGGTGGCCTTTCAATACACGTACAATGGAAATGTATATCAAGTAGGGGAGTTTGCAAACGGCGGGGTTGATGCCACTTCGGTTTCGGGAGCCATCGAAAGCCCCATAATCAATAACAATACCCTCATTTTAAAATTACTCAAAAGTAATATAACCAATGTGTCGGATCCTATTTGGGATTTGATGATGAAAAATATCTATGCTACCGGTGCCTTTCGTTTAAGTCAGGAAGACTTTAAATTGAACATACTTTACAGCAACCCGACACCTAGAAATTATATTACTCCCGTAGACGATGCTACTTGGCCCGAAGGCTTACAAGACCGAATATTGTTGAATGTGTTCAATTTTGATCGATTGAACGTTTATAATGATGTGCAACCCGGAGGTGATGGTTTTTTTGATTTTATTCCCGGAATGACAGTTGATACCCAAAATGGTCAAATCATTTTTACTAAAGTAGAGCCGTTCGGTGAATATCTTTTCGAACAATTGGGCGGTGGTGATTATGACCTTGCGAACAGTTACAACCCCAACCAAGAGCGGTATGTATTCAGGGATATGTACGAATTTACCAAAGCTGCCGCACTGCAAGACCCCGAGAAGAATAAATTCTTGCTGAAGGGAAGGTATAAATCAGAGGGAAGCAATGGCATTCCGATTGGAGCGTTCAATGTGCCACGAGGTTCTGTTCGGGTTACTGCGGGGGGTCGTCAACTGCAGGAAGGTATAGACTACACGGTCAACTATCAGACCGGTACAGTGCAAATTTTAGACCCCAGTCTCGAGGCCTCGAATACACCAATTAATATATCCGTTGAGAATAACGCGGTTTTCGGCCAACAGACCCGTAGGTTCACCGGAGTGAATGTGGAGCATCAATTCAATAAGAATTTTGTTATAGGAGCGACGTTGTTGAATCTAAACGAACGTCCACTTACCCAAAAATCTAATTTTGGGGTAGAACCGGTGAATAATACCATTTTTGGTTTTAATGGAAATTTTTCTACTGAAGTACCCTTCTTGACTCGTATGGTCAACAAATTACCCAATATTGATACGGACGTTCCTTCAAATGTTTCGGTACGGGGGGAAGTGGCTTGGTTGAAGCCCAATTCACCTAAAAATGCTGATTTTCAAGGAGAAACAACGACCTATTTAGATGATTTTGAAGGAGCACAAGCCTTGATCGATATACGTTCGTCGTTAGGGTGGGCGTTAGCGAGTGTTCCCGATAGTATCGCCAAGGAGGCCCCTCCTGAACCTTTGGGGGAAGGATTCGGAAGGGCTAAGCTGGCTTGGTATACCATCGACCCCATATTTTATACCAATCAGCGACCATCGAGCATTAGCGATAGCGATATATCGACCAACGCAACAAGACGTATTTTTATAGATGAGGTGTTTCCTAAGGTCGAAGTGGCGCAGGGCCAGACCCGGCAGCAGACCACCCTTGATTTGGCCTATTATCCAAACTTAAAGGGCCCTTACAATGCCAATGCCAACTTTGAAGGTCAATCAGCGAATCAAAAATGGGCGGGTATTATGCGCTCCTTGAGTAGTACCAACTTTGAACAGGCCAATGTGGAATTTGTTCAATTCTGGGTAATGGATCCATATGTAGATGGTATAACTGCAGGAGGAAACAATGGTGATTTGGTATTGCACTTGGGAAATATTACGGAAGACATACTGCCCGATGGTAGAAAGCAATATGAAAACGGACTGCCCGTCGATATCAATAGCAACGATAAGACTATAACTACAGATTGGTCGAGAGTACCCGCCACACAGGCTTTGGTATATGCTTTTGATGTGAACGAGGGAAGTCGCGAAGCACAAGACCTTGGTTTTGACGGATTGAACGACGTAGATGAAGAAGCCATATACGGAATTGGGAACGGACCTGATCCTGCCCTGGATAATTATGAATATTTTCTTCAACGTGACGGTAGTATTTTAAATCGCTATCTAAACTTTAACAATCCCCAAGGAAATTCGCCTGTACAGGTGACCAATAACAATAGGGGCTCGACGACCTTGCCCGATGTCGAAGATATCGACAGGGACCTCACCATGAATACCGTCAACAGTTATTATCAGTACAGAATTAAGATCAAACCAAATACTACGATCAATGATAAGTATGTAACGGACATTCGTGATTCATTGGAGTTATCAGGTAACCGTATTCCTGATGGAAGTACGGTGCGAACAAGATGGATTCAGTATAAAATCCCCCTCAGTGATTTTGAAAAGGCGGTGGGAGGTATTACCGATTTTCGATCTATAAGTGCCATGCGCATGTATTTGACAGGTTTTCAAGATGATATAGTCTTGCGCTTTGCTACTTTAGATTTGGTCAGGGGCGATTGGAGAACGTATGTAAAATCGCTCGATGAAGATGACCCGAATACAGCGGATGATGGCACAACCGTAGATGTGAATGCCGTGAACATTCAAGAGAATGAAAACCGAACCCCGATTCCCTATGTTTTACCACCGGGCGTACGTCGCGAACAATTAAATAACAATAATACCATCATTCAGCAGAACGAGCAGTCGCTGTCTTTGGTAGTAGAGAATCTTGAACCCCAAGACTCACGGGGAGTTTTTAAGAATTTAAACATTGACGTACGCCAGTATGAAAAATTGAAAATGTTTATTCACGCAGAAAAAATCCTGGAAAGTGATATCTATAACGTTGAAAATCCGTTGGTAGGGTTCTTGCGTATCGGTACCGATTTTTCTCAAAATTTCTATCAATTGGAATTGCCATTGGATTTTACGCCGTTCAATTCGAGGTCAGAAGATGCCATTTGGCCCGTGAATAATGAAATGGAAATTATTCTAGCCGATTTGAACAAGGTCAAATCTACTTGGATTGCAGGGGACGACCTAAATGAAATACGCTTTTTTGAGGTAATAGATGGCGAAGTGGTATCCGTTGATGAATTTGCACCTAGAACCCCTGGTAAATTGCGTATTGGTATTAAGGGGAACCCTTCTTTGGGAAGCATAAGAAGTATGATGGTCGGTGTTAAAAACTCGGCCAATGTACCCGCAAGGGGAGAAGTCTGGTTTAATGAATTACGTTTGGCGGGTCTCGATAATGAGGGAGGTTGGGCCGCAGTCGCCGCGGTCGATGCCAACATAGCCGATTTTGCGAATGTGTCTGCAACCGGAAGTACCAGTACCTCTGGTTTCGGGTCGATAGATCAAATGCCTAACGAACGTGCCCGTGAAGATGCCATAACCTATGATGTGGTTACCAATGTCAATGTCGGGCAGTTGCTCCCTCCTAAATGGGGTATTCAGATACCGTTTAATTACGGAATTTCGGAGGAGTTGGTAACTCCCGAGTTTGATCCCGTTTATGACGATTTAAAGTTGAATGATCGTATTGATGCTGCTGAAACTACCGAGGAGGCCGAATCTATTCAAGAACAGGCGGAAGATTATACAAAGCGTACCAGTATCAATCTTATCGGGGTACGGAAAGATAGAGGAGAAGAGGCAGAAGCCAATTTCTACGATATAGAGAACTTTACGTTCAACTATTCCTATAATGAAACAAACCATCGTGATTTTGAAATCGCGTCTTTAGACGATAAAAGCGTAGTGGCCGGTTTTGTATACAATCATAGTTTTAAACCTGTGGAGGTCGCGCCGTTTGCCAAGAACGACTCCCTCTTTACAGGAAAGTATTGGCAGTGGCTAAAAGAATTAAATCTCAGCCTGCTACCTACCACAGTTTCCGTAAATTCAAATATTAACCGCCAATTTAACCAACAACGGTTTCGTGACGTAGTAGAAGAAGGTGTGGAGAAATTGGAACTGCCTACACTAAGGCAGCGCAACTACCTTTTTAACTGGCAGTATTCTGTGAACTATAGTTTGACCAAATCTTTACGGCTAAATTTGACGGGTAGCAATAATCATATTGTTCGTAACTATCTGGAAGATCCTTCAAACCCGAATTCCGATATCGATGAAACTCTTGGTTTGTGGGACGGATTCTGGGATTTGGGGGAGCCCAACCGGCATGCGCAAAACTTAGAATTGAACTACGAACTTCCCTTTAGCAAAATTCCAGTATTAGACTTTATCAATGCCCAATATACCTATAGTAGCAACTTCGATTGGCAAAGAGGGGGTGACGCCCTCAATCTGGCAGTCGCCGAACAAAAGAACAATACCGATGTAGTTTCTATTAACCGGGTGCAGAATGCGAGTGTTCATAATTTGACGGCCAATTTGACTATGCAGAAGTTCTACGACATGATCGGGCTCAAGAAACGCGATGGCAAATCGAATGTTAATGCTGCCCCTGTGCGAAAAGACAAGGCCGGTAATCCGATACGAGGTGAGCAGAAGCCCCAGAATAAAACGAGTGGCCTTTTCAATACGGCGGTAGATATTTTGACCATGGTAAAAAGACTGAACATTAACTATAACCAAACAAGCGGGAAAGCGCTCCCAGGGTATACACAATCGATTGGTTTTATAGGTTCTTTACGCCCTTCGTTCGGTTTTGTGTTCGGTAGTCAGGCCGATGTTCGATTTGAAGCAGCCCGTAAAGGCTGGCTTTTGAACTTTGATCAGTTCAATGAACAATATATAGAAAACACCAACCGCCAATTGAATATCACCGCAACGGCACAACCTGCAAGAGATCTCACCATCGATTTGACAGCGGATCGGCAATATCAAAATAGTTATCAAGAAAATTATGATGTGGAAAAATGGGCCAATAATATTCGGCCCTTAGGAAATGAATATGGTAATTTTAGTATCTCTACCATGATGATCGGTACGGTTTTTGGCAAAAGCGACGAGTTCACTTCTGAGAACTTCGAGAAATTTAAAGAAAATCGGATAACGATTGCCAACCGCTTAGAAGCCGATAGGGGAAATAAATCCTCTGGTGTCGATACTGAGGGATATCCTCAACTGTATGGTAAAACACAGCAAGAAGTACTTCTTCCCGCTTTTTTTGCCGCCTATACGGGTCAAGATGTGAACAGGGTGAACCTAGATGTATTTCGTGAAATACCTATACCTAATTGGAATATAAAATATACCGGCCTGATGCGCAATAAGTGGTTTCAAAAGAAATTTCAGCGTTTCTCTTTGAGCCATGGCTATCGTGCCGCCTATAGTATCAATTCGTTTCAGACTAACTTGGAAAAAGTGCAATTGGGAACCGACGGAGTGGCCCAAACCGACGCCGAATCAGGAGACCTCTTACCCGACTTGATTTTGAACAATGTGGTGTTAAACGATGAATTCAACCCTCTAATGCGAGTAGATTTTGAAATGAAGAACTCGGTGAGCGTACTTGCCGAAATGCGAAAAAGCCGGATATTGGCATTAAGTTTTGATAATAATTTGATGACCGAAACCAACGGTAATGAATATACCTTAGGCCTTGGTTACCGGTTCAAGGATGTAAAGTTCGTTACCAATATAGGAGGTAATAAAACCCGATTAAAGGGCGATTTGAACCTCAAAGCAGATGTTACGTTACGCGATAACATTACGATTATCAGAAATCTTGATATTGATAATAATCAGATTACGTCGGGACAAAATCTACTATCGATAAAGTTTACGGCGGATTACGCCTTGAGTAAAAACCTGAACGTGCTTTTCTTTTATGACCATTCCTTTTCACAGTTTGCCATCTCTACCGCCTTTCCGCAGACGACAATAAATGCAGGATTTACGCTCCGCTATAATTTTGGTAATTAGTACTTTTGGATGGATTAGCTTCAGAAGCTATTTATAGTAGGTCTGGAAATCTATTTGCTTCAAATTGAAGAAAAGGAACGTCAATTTTCACTGTTTTAGCGGTAAACTGTAAGTTGAATTTATTTTTTTGAAATTCGATTTGGAAAACTATACATTTGCTTCACCAAAAAAATAAGAATGAATATTCCTGCAGAATTAAAGTATACCAAAGACCATGAATGGATCAGGATGGAAGGCGACGTAGCCATAATAGGAATTACCGATTTCGCCCAAGGTGAGCTGGGAGATATTGTTTACGTAGAAGTCGAAACCTTGGACGAAACTTTGAAACGTGAAGAGGTTTTCGGTACGGTCGAGGCTGTAAAGACGGTATCCGATCTTTTCGTGCCTTTAAGTGGTGAGATCATAGAATTCAACGAAGAACTTGAAGATGCGCCCGAAAATGTAAATACCGATCCATATGGAGCGGGATGGATGGTCAAGATAAAAGTGAGTGATCTTGCCGAAGTTGACGACCTTCTTTCCGCAGATGATTATAAATCACTTATAGGTGCTTAAAAAACGTAAGTTTACGATTGCGTTTTTAGGCTGGATGGTGTTCATTACGTTTTCATGCCTATATTCTTTTAACGAAGCCGGTGTATCTACCTTGGTGATTCCCCATGCCGACAAACTGGTCCATTTTACCTTTTATCTTGTGGCAACGGTTTTGGCTATACTATTTGTGCGTGAGATGACCAATGGTCACTTCCCACTTGTTAAAACACTATGGATAACCCTTATCGGGGCTATAATTTATGGTATAATTATTGAAGTATTACAGTACGCTCTTCCCGTCGATAGGGACGCCGATGTGTTTGATGCTCTGGCAAATAGTGCCGGAGCAATAATGGGATCGATACTGGCGAAATCGATTTTTTCAAACAAAAGGGGGTTAAAATGGAGCAATTAGTTGCTTTTTAAAGGAATATTTAATTAAATTAGCGAACATTAAAACAAAAGAATTATGGAACCTAAAAAGAACCCTAAAGCAGATGTAGGTCGCAACAGTGGTTTATATTTTGTTATAGGTTTAGCACTTACCATGGCTCTCGTATATGGGGCGCTGGAGTGGAAGACATATGACAAGACCAATGATTACGACATATCAATGAACGTAGACGATGATCTGGATGAAGAGGTTCCCATGACCGAACAGATCAAGACCCCGCCACCGCCACCGCCACCGGCAGCTCCTGAAATTATCGAGGTAGTAGAAGATGAAGAAGAGGTAGAGGAAACCGTGATTGAATCAACCGAGACTAGCCAGGAAGAGGAAATTATAGAGGTGGAGGATGTTGAGGTGGAAGAAGAGGTAGAAGATGTCGATGTGCCTTTTGCAGTTATCGAAGATGTGCCTATTTTTCCAGGCTGTGAAAACGAATCTGACAAAAGAGGATGTTTCCAATCTATGATGCAAAAACATATCGGAAAGAACTTCCGCTATCCTGAAATAGCCCAAGAAATGGGTATACAAGGTAGGGTTAGTGTTATGTTCACCATTCAGAAAGATGGCAGTATCGGAAATGTGAGAATGCGAGGACCTGATAAGAGTTTGGAAGCGGAGGCTGCCCGAATTATCAGTAAACTTCCGAAAATGACTCCGGGTAAGCAACGGGGTAGGCCGGTAAGGGTTCCATTTAGTATTCCGATTACTTTTAAACTACAGTAGTAGTTCTTCTTAAAAATTTAGGAAAAGCCTCCAGAGATGGGGGCTTTTTTTGTAGTTCTTGACCTTCCTTTCGCATCGCTTTTAGGGCTGTATAATACCGTACTAGCATAGTAAAGATTGCCCTTTTCAAGAATGGTATATAAAGATGTCCGATTCGTTGCAAAAACTACTAGTGTAGGCTATCTTTGCATTCCGAATAAAAGTGGAATGAAGACTGCGGTGAATACGGCAACAACCCCTAACTTGGCTCTGGCAATTGCCGATTTTAAAGAAATCACCAAGGCCAAATTGGCCGTTAGCGTAGTGTTTTCTTCAATCGCAGGATACCTTCTCGGTGCCACTACGATTGAAACAACTTCCCTGTTACTTCTAGCTTTTGGTGGTTACTGCATGGTCGGTGCCTCGAATGCCTATAATCAAATTATCGAGAAAGATTTGGATGGGTTAATGAAGCGGACCAAGAATCGACCGATTCCCTCGGGAAGAATGTCGGTCAATAGGGCATTGGTCATAGCTGTTTCGCTGACGGTAATGGGAGTGATAGCCCTCTATATTTTAAACCCTAAAACTGCCATGTTTGGGGCTATATCTATTTTCTTGTACACGAGTGTATATACCCCCTTGAAAACAAAAACACCCTTGGCCGTATTTGTAGGGGCGTTCCCAGGGGCGATTCCTTTTATGTTGGGTTGGGTGGCGGCCACTAATGATTTTGGAATAGAGCCAGGTACCCTGTTTATGATTCAGTTTTTTTGGCAGTTTCCCCATTTTTGGGCCCTAGGGTGGATGTTGGACGAGGATTACAAGCGGGGGGGCTTCAAAATGTTGCCCACCGGAAGAAAAGATGCGGGTACCGCTTTACAAATAATTATGTATACGATTTGGATGTTGGTTATCTCCGTTATTCCTGTATTTGGGATTACGGGAAGTTTGAAACTGTCCGTTCCTGCAGCCATCATTGTTTTCGTCATGGGAATGGTCATGTTGTTCTTTGCTTTTCGCCTTTATGAAAAGCGTGACAATGTGACCGCACGTAAGCTAATGTTGGCCAGTGTGAGCTACATTACTTTGATGCAAATCGTTTATGTGATTGACAAGTTTATTTAATGCTATGGATTTAACCCAGGGAACCGGAAAAGAAAAGAATGACAGAGCGAAGAAAATGATGCTTTGGTTCGGTATCGTGAGCCTTATTATGGGCTTTGCCGGATGGACGAGCGCCTATATCGTTAGTAGCAGCCGCGAAGATTGGATAAGCGATTTTAAGTTGCCACAGGCTTTTTTTATTAGTACGGCCATACTAATACTCAGCAGCATTACCTATATGCTGGCCAAAAAAGCTATTAAAAACGATAAGGCTAAGGTCGGAACAAATTGGCTTTGGGTTACGCTCGGTTTGGGTGTGACCTTTATAGTTTTTCAGTTTGTAGGCTTTTCCGAAATGGTTTCGAAAGGCTATTATTTTACTGGACCAACCAGTAATATCAGGTTGTCGTATATTTTTTTAATTGCGGCCGTTCATATCGTACACGTGGTTGCCGGGATAATTTCATTACTAGTGGTTCTGTTCAACCAAATTCGGGGGAAGTACGATTCCGACGAGTATTTAGGAGTGTCATTGGGAGCTACGTTTTGGCATTTTCTAGACATTTTGTGGGTATATTTGATAAGTTTTATGTACTTGGTTGGATAATTTATTTATTTAAAATGAGTTTTCATTACTTTTAGACTTTCGTGTAAGCATAGAAAACTTTAAATTTGCGCAAATTATAACCATACTTTACTTTTAAATTATATGGATTCTACGGTAGCAACTGAAGAAAACGTTTGGGGAGGAGGCAATAGACCTCTTGGTGCCAGTTATGGAAAACTCATGATGTGGTTTTTTCTGGTGTCGGATGCTCTTACCTTTTCGGGTTTTCTGGCCTCTTATGGCTTTTCTAGGTTTAAATTTATTGAGACTTGGCCTATAGCCGATGAGGTGTTCACGCACGTGCCTTTCTTTCATGGTAATTATCCCATGATTTATGTTGCTTTCATGACCTTTATACTTATAATGTCTTCAGTGACCATGGTTTTGGCCGTTGATGCGGGCCATAAAATGAAAAAGAACGCCGTCATTTGGTATATGTTCCTCACGATTATTGGGGGTGCTATCTTTGTAGGCTCTCAAGCTTGGGAATGGGCTACATTCATTAGTGGTGATTACGGGGCCGTTGAGACCAAGGGAGGAAGAATACTTCAATTCGTTAATGCAGAAACCGGTAAAAGGGCCGCTTTGGCCGATTTTGCCAAGACCATTCCCGATGAAAGAGTTGAGCATAATGAGCCAAACGGCGTATGGTTCGAAGCTGAACCTTATGTGCCCAGCTACAGTGTAAATGAAGTAATGGAAGGCCTCAAAGCCAATCCGAATATTGTAATTCGAACAGAGGCGATTCATCAAGAAGGGGAGCACGAAGGTCATAAAACGGTTTTGACCCGGGAACAATCCTTGGAAAAGATTAAAGAAAGTACAATGGTAGTCGAAGGTGCCAATCTGTATCGTAATGAATATGGAAGCAGATTGTTTGCTGATTTTTTCTTCTTTATAACCGGCTTCCATGGTTTTCACGTGTTTTCAGGAGTAGTGATCAATATCATCATATTTTTCAACGTTATTTTAGGTACTTATGAACGTAGGGGCCATTACGAAATGGTGGAGAAAGTGGGGTTATATTGGCACTTTGTAGATTTAGTCTGGGTATTCGTATTTACCTTTTTCTACCTGGTGTAAAATAAAATGTCGATTCAATTCAAAGAATTTTTAAGATAGAACTTGTTACAAACAATTAAGTAATGGCACACGGACACAAACTCGAAATTTTCAGAGGGCTCTTAAAGTTTAAGAGTAACACGCAAAAGATATGGGGCGTTCTGATTTTCTTGACCGTCGTAACGGCAATTGAAGTAGCCTTGGGTATTATTAAGCCACGAGCACTCACGCATTCTCATTTCTTGGGAATGAAGTTGCTCAACTGGATTTTCATTGCGCTTACTTTAGTAAAGGCCTATTATATAGCTTGGGATTTCATGCATCTACGTGACGAGAAAAGCTCACTAAGGCGTGCCATCGTTTGGACCCCTATTTTCTTGGTTGCCTATTTGGTTTTCATTCTTTTGTTCGAAGCTGACTATGTTTATAATGTGTATAGGGATGGCTTCGTAAAATGGGACTTTTAATTCAGAAGAAGTAATTAAATTAACAGCATACTAAGACGGTTTAACAACCGTCTTTTTTATTTTTGCAATGCGGTTTTAAAACCGTAAAATATTCGATTTCGGTTTAGTCCTCATAGATGAAAAAGACTTTGGTTTTAGTAGTGCTCTTCGTTTTGCCAATTGTGGCCTATCTTTTTTTCGCTTCAGGTGTAAATAATTTTGGCAAACTTCCTGTATTGACTGAAAACATTTTTGATGTAGCCGAATTCAGCAATAACTCTTCACTACGCGACAAGATAACCGTTCTCGGATTTTTAGGCAGTAACGTAGAGCAGAAGAAGGGGAATGCCTTCAATCTTAACCAAAAAATTTACAAGCGGTTCTATGAATTCAATGACTTTCAATTTGTGATGATTATACCTAAGGGTGTCGAAGATAAAATTGAAAGTTTAAAAAAGGAGCTTGGTGGCTTGGTCGATGTCGAAAAATGGAAGTTTATATATATGCCCGAAAATGAGATAAACACTTTTTTCTTAGGCTTAAAAACCGATTTGAAACTTGATGACAGTTATGGAACCCCTTATGTCTTTATTATTGATAAGGATTTAAGCCTAAGAGGTCGAACAGCGGATGAAGATGAAGGCATAAAATATGGGTATAACACTACTTCGGTAGCCGAGTTAAACAATAAAATGGAGGATGACGTAAAAATAATTTTAGCCGAATATCGATTGGCCCTTAAAAAGAACAATGCTGAACGGATAAAATAGCTCATCTATTTTTTATCAGTCTAGAGCGAAACAGTCATGAACTAAAGAGAATATGAACAGAAATAAATACACCTACATATGGGTATCACTGGTCGTACTGATATTTGGTATCATATTCATTCCTAGAATTGTCGACCGTATACAAGAAGGTACTATCGTACAAAATGACCGGATGAACGTGAAGAACAATTCCGACGAACTATCCTATGTCATGCTTAATGGGAAAAAGCGAAGAGTACCCGTTTTCGAGTTTATCGATCAAGACAGTTTATTGATTACGAATCAAGATTATAAAGGAAAAGTATTTGTAGTGGAGTTCTTCTTTACGAGCTGTCCTTCGATCTGCCCGGTAATGACGGAAAATTTAGTAGAGGTTCAAAATGAGTTCAAGGGACGTGACGATTTTGGTATCGCCTCTTTTTCAATTACACCTGAATATGACACGCCATCCGTATTGAAGGCGTACGCCGAAGAACACGGGATTGAAGATTTGGATTGGCATTTAATGACCGGAAAACAAGAGGAAATTTATCGTTTGGCCAACGAAGGCTTCAATATATTTGTGTCGGAGATGCCCGATGCGCCAGGTGGTTTTGAGCATTCGGGTCTTTTTGCCCTGGTGGATAAAAAAGGCTTCATACGATCGCGGGTCGATAAGTTTGGAAATCCGATCGTATATTACCGTGGTGCCATTACAGAATCTCAAGGAGAAAATGACCATGGGGAAGAGGAACAAATCTCCATTTTAAAAGAAGATATCAAAAAATTGTTGCAGGAATAATGGATAATACCGCTCTAAGGGAAAAAAAGTTCGATAAATGGATAACAGTAGCTTCTATATTGATACCTATCGTCGTAGCGGTACTGTTTGGGGTGAAGTTGCCTGGGGTTGAAAGGCTCGGTTTCCTTCCGCCCATATATGCAATCATTAATGGCCTGACGGCTATATTACTCTGCACTGCAGTAGTAGCCATTAAAAAAGGCAATCGAAAAACACATCAAACCTTGATGATCATAAATATTGGTTTATCCGTGTTGTTCCTTATTATGTACGTAGCATACCATATGACCTCCGAATCAACAACCTATGGAGGAGAAGGAGCAATGAAATACTTTTATTATTTTATTCTCATTTCGCATATAATACTATCAATTGCTATTATCCCCTTAGTTTTGAAAACATATTCATTTGCTTATTTGGGTAAATTTCAGCGACACCGCCAATGGGCCAAGATTACCTTTCCAATATGGCTTTATGTGGCCGTAACGGGGGTTGTGGTCTATTTGATGATTTCCCCCTACTATTCAAATTAAATGGATTGGTTTTAACGATTTACCCGTTCAATGCTAAAGGCTATGAAAAGATTGTTATTACTGTTGCTTGTAATCGTCGCCCTATTTTTTCCGCAAGATATGGGGGCGCAATGTGCCATGTGCCGAGCCGTGCTTGAAAGCGAGGGGAACGTTGATGCCGCAGAAGGGGTGAACAATGGAATTGTATACCTTATGGCGATACCTTATGTATTGGTGGGTTTCCTTTTCTATTTCATTTATAGAATGATGCGACCAAAAAAGATCGGATAGTTCGATTTTACAGCTAGAATTTAGGCTAAGCCTCCTATCGATTCAATTTCAAACTGTATACAGTTCTTCTTTTTAAGTACTGGACAAGTAACGGGGTTTCCATAAAGGCAAGTAGAGAAAAAAGGGCTTCAAATACAAAAAAACTATAGCGACGAAGGCTCTTTAAAAGCATATTTCCGCTAGGGTAAGGTTATTTAACAGAAAATTTAGAGAGAATCTTGTAACATTTCAGCAACTTACAAGTCTTATTACAGCGAGACCTGAAAGTGTAACTAACAAGACCAACATGATTGAAATCAAAGACCTTCACAAGTCCTATCAAATGGGGAGCAATAGTCTTCACGTTTTGAAGGGACTGAATTTTAGTATAGATGAAGGGGAACTTGTGGCAATTATGGGTTCTTCAGGTTCTGGAAAATCTACCTTGCTCAATATTTTAGGAATGTTGGATGAGGCCGATACCGGTGAATATACGTTAGATGGCGTTCCCATTAAAAACTTAAACGAAACCAAGGCCGCCAAATACCGAAATAAATTTTTAGGTTTTGTATTCCAGTCCTTTAATCTAATCAATTATAAGACTGCCATGGAAAATGTGGCACTTCCCTTATATTATCAGAGAGTCGCTAGAAAGGAGCGTGAAGAAAAAGCCTTAAAATATTTACAACAGGTAGGCCTCAAAGAATGGGCGACACATTTACCCAGCGAACTTTCAGGAGGACAAAAGCAACGTGTTGCCATAGCAAGGGCCATGGCTGCCGAACCCAAAGTGCTTTTGGCCGACGAGCCAACAGGTGCTTTAGACAGTAAAACCTCTTATGAGGTAATGGATCTTATCCAAAAGATTAACGATCAAGGCAATACCATTTTGGTGGTTACCCATGAGGAAGACATTGCACATATGTGCAAAAGAATCGTTCATTTAAAGGATGGTGTTATTGTAGAGGATAAGAAGGTTGAACAGGTAAGGGCATCTCAATATGTTTAGCAGGGACAACTGGAAAGAGATTTTCGAGACCATACAAAAGAATAAACTCAGAACATTTCTATCTGGGTTTACCGTTGCGTTGGGTATTCTCATTTTTGTGGTGCTTTTTGGTTTTGGAAACGGCCTCATCAATACTTTTGATGATTTTTTCGGAGATGATGCTACCAATGTGTTTTACGTTTTTACAGGTAGAACCACCATGCCCTACAAGGGATATAAAGCCAATCGAACCATTGAATTTGATAATTCCGATTTGGAGGATATTAAAAAAAATTTCCCCCTGTTCCTTGAATATATTACACCCAGAATTACAAGACAAGATACGGTCAAATATAAAAATGAATCGAATACCTATCCAATTTGGGGAGTAGGCCCGGCACATCAGTTTAGTGAAATGAACATTATGATGAAAGGCCGTTATCTTAATGTCGAAGATATTAAGAACAAGACAAAGAATGCTGTGGTAGGGAGGTTAGTGGAGAAAGATCTCTTCGGGGCGCAGAACGCCTTAGGTAAGTATATCGATGTCGGGGGAAGTATGTTTAAGGTAATCGGTGTTTTTCAAGATGACGGAGGCGACAGGGAAGAGCGCAATATTGTCATCCCATATACTACCCAGCAGCTTATTGAAAAAAATACCGACAAGATAGATGCCATGGTCATAGGGTTCAAGCCGGAAATAGGCTACGCCGGGGCCATGGGCTTCGAAAAGAGCTTAGACGAGTTCATAAGATCTAAGAAGTACATCAGCCCCCAAGATCAAAACGGCATTTTCATAAGAAACGTAGCGGATCAGTTAAAACAGAATCAGCAATTTGCAAGGGTCTTACAAATCATAGTGGCATTCGTTGCCTTCGGGACCATTATAGCCGGTATTATAGGTATCAGCAATATCATGGTTTTCGTAGTCAAAGAGCGCACCAAGGAACTGGGCATAAGAAAGGCCTTGGGCGCAACCCCGAAAACGGTTATTGGCACTATCTTACTGGAGTCCGTTTTTATTACGACAATTTCGGGCTTTGCAGGCATGTTGATCGGAATTGCAATTTTAAGTTCCATGGGCGAAAAACTTGAAGATTTTTTTATTACGAACCCTTATATCGATATAAGAATGGCGGTTATAGCAACAATCGTATTGATAATTTTCGGTGCGATTGCCGGTTACGTACCTGCGAGACGTGCTGCCCGAATAAAACCAATTGTAGCGTTAAGAGACGAATAGTATGAGGTTCATTTTTGACAAAAATACCTGGCAAGAAATTTTCGGTTCGATAAGCAAGAACAAGGTGCGCACAGTAATTACCGTGGTCGGCGTACTATGGGGAATTTTCATTTATATAGCCTTGTCGGGGGCGGCTAAGGGCATGGATAATGGGTTTGAAAGCATTTTCGAGACAATTGCCAAGAACAGCATGTTCGTATGGTCCCAAAGTACGAGTATGCCCTATGCCGGATACAAAACCGGTAGACAGATTCAATTGAAATTGAGTGATGCCGAGATGATGGAAAATCGAATACCGGAATTGCAGTATATAGCTCCTAGAAATGTAAAGGGCTTTTTCGGATCTTCGCCTCCTATTATTGGTCGAAAGAACAAGACAGGTAGCTATCCTTTATTTGGCGATTTTCCGGCCTTTACAAAAATAGCTCCTAAGAAAATATATGATGGAGGACGTTTTATAAACGACGAAGATATTGCTGAGGCTCGAAAAGTGGCCGTTATAGGGGAACGTACACAAAAAGAATTATTCGATAAAGAGGAAAACCCGATTGGAGGCTATTTGAAAATCGATGATGTTTATTTTCAGGTAGTAGGAGTTCATAAATTCGATCAAAGTGGTGGCTTTGGTGGCGACGGTGATATTTTTATTCCTTTTACCACTTTTCGAAAATTATATAATACCGGAGACAATGTAGGTTGGTTCTCTATTGCGGCTTATGACGATGTAGACGTGGTAAAGGTTGAAGAGAACATCAAAAACTTACTCAAGAACCTTCATCAGGTACACCCTGACGACGATAGGGCATTCGGCTCCTTTAATCTAGGGGAGCAGTTCAACAAGATAAAGGGCTTCGCCAATGGAATCACTTTTCTATCACTAGTTGTTGGTATTGCCACTATTTTGGCCGGAGTAATCGGTATCGGAAATATCCTGTTGATTTCAGTAAAAGAACGTACCAAAGAACTAGGAGTACGCAGGGCTTTGGGAGCCACACCGGCAGAAGTGCGAAACCAAATCATATTAGAATCCGTTTTCTTGACTATGATTGCCGGGGTCATGGGAATTATATTAGGCGCTGCGACTTTATCCCTCATCAATAAAATGACCGAGAATATTGATTTTCCATATACAAATCCAACTGTGCCCATACCTTATGTTATAGGTGCCTTGGTCATCATGGTAGTGCTGGGAACCTTGATAGGTCTCATACCAGCCCAAAGAGCCGTGAGCATTAAGCCTATTGACGCCTTAAGGGAAGAATAAAATTTTTTGTAACAAAATTCAAAACAACTGAACCTATAGACAATAAATATACACCGAACAAATGAACAAAATAGTAAAATACATCCTTATTGGGCTGTTAGTGCTAGGGGCACTTTGGGCAGCCGTTTTCTTTATTAAATCGAATAGTAAAGAGGCAGTGACCTATGAAACACAAAAACCGTTTATATCCAGTATCGAAAAGAAAACCGTAGCGACGGGAACGGTAGTTCCCGAAGATGAAATCGATATAAAACCACAAATTTCTGGAATTATCGATAAAATCTATTTAGAAGAGGGGCAAAAGGTAGCCTCGGGCGATTTAATTGCTACGATTAAGGTCGTTCCTAATGAACAAGCGTTGAACCAAGCCAGTGGTAGGGTTAAAAACGCAGAATTGGCGCTCAACAATACGAAAATCGAATACGATCGCAATAAGACTCTTTTTGATAAAGGCGTAATTTCGAGTCAAGATTTCAATGCGCTTCAATTGCAGTATGATCAAGCCCAGCAAGAATTGGCAAATGCCAAGGCCGATTACCAAATCATTAGAAGGGGTTCTGCAGGAGGGTCTACAAGTGCCAATACGAATATCAGGGCGACGGTCACTGGTACGATTTTGGAGATTCCGGTGGAAGAAGGAGATCAAGTAATTCAAAGTAACAACTTTAACGACGGAACTACAATTGCTACAATTGCCGACTTGGGCAAAATGATTTTTGAAGGAAAGGTCGATGAAGGGGAAGTGGCTAAATTAGAAGTGGGCACTCCCTTGAAAATAAGTCTTGGTGCCGTAGAGGGCAAAGAATTGGATGCCAAACTAAGGTTTATCGCACCTAAAGGTATCGAAGAAACCGGTGCCGTACAGTTCAAGATCGAAGGTGATGTTGAAGTCAGCGAAGACATATTTATTCGGGCAGGTTATAGTGCTAACGCCTCTTTGGTGCTCGAAAAGAAAGATGACATTTTAGTTATACCTGAGGCCTTGTTACAGTTCGATAATAAAACCGACAAGCCTTATGTTGAAGTCGCTACAGGAGACCAACAGTTTGAGCGAAAGGATGTAGAAATAGGTATTTCCGATGGCGTAAACGTTGAAATCGTCTCCGGGCTCACCGAGGCCGATGAGGTTAAGGTATGGAACAAGACAGAGCCTATAAAAAGAGGCGAAGAGGACGAAGAAGCTGAAGGGTAATAATCATCAATCATAACCAAACAGTCAAAAAATGAATTTTAAGATAACTGCATTCTTGCTTGTATTTTCTATGGGAATCGTCTCGGCCCAACAAAAAAAATGGACACTCCTAGAGGTTGTCGAGTATGCCGTCGAAAATAATCTTACCATAGAGCAATTCGAACTTGATTTGCAGAATGCACAGATAGATAAATCGGATGCCATAGGTGGATTTTTACCCAATTTGAACGGATCGGTGAGTACCTCCGGGAATACTGGACTTTCTTTCGACCCTACCACTCAAGAGCCGGTAACAACGACAATTTTGACCGCCAACGGTGGACTGACCTCCTCTTTGACGCTTTTTGATGGACTCAGGAATATTCATCGGTTGAACAGGGCTAAACTGAATGCTTTGGCAAATCAATACCGTTTGGATAATTTGAAAGATGACATTCGGTTAAGTGTCGCCAATGCGTACTTACAAATCGTATCTAATAAAGAGACCCTTAAGGTTCTCGAAGCTCAATATGAGGTTACGTCCCAAGACCTTAAACGAACGGAAGAACTAATCAGCGCGGGTGTGTTACCGGAGGGGGATTTGCTAGAAATAGAGGCTACGGCTGCCAATTTGGAACAGCAAATCGTAAATACGGAAAACCAAGTGCTTATTTCGAGAATAAGCCTTGCTCAATTATTGCAGATTACCGATTACGAAAATTTTGATGTGGTAGAACCTGATTATGAGGTGCCCCCATCTGATGTGCTGAACTATACGCCAAAGGAAATTTTCGCAAAAGCCTTAACCTTTAGAAACGATATCAAATTTTCCCAATCCAATATCGATTTGGCTATAAAAGATCTTGAAATCGCTAAGGGAGCTTTATATCCTACATTAGGTGCATTTTTTAACTATAATACCCGATATTCCGATCAAAAACGGTTCGATAACATCACAGGCGAACTCTACGCCGAAAGTTTTGGAAATCAATTATGGATGAACGATGGTATCTCTTATGGCGCACAATTGAGCATCCCTATTTTCAACGGCTTTGGAGTAAGAAATAATATTGCACGTTCGAAAATTGGGGTGGCAAAAGCAGAGCTTCAATTCGAGCAAGATAAACTCGATTTGGAAACTAGTATAAATCAGGCCTATGTCGATGTAAAAAGCTTTGCAAAGGCCTACGAAGCGGCACGCAAAACACTTGATGCCAGACGTCTGGCCTATGATTATTCTAGAGCGCGCTACGAAGTAGGTCTTCTGAACGCTTTCGATTTCAGTCAGGCGCAAGCCAGGGTCGATAATGCAGAGGCCGAACTTATCAGAACCAAGTATGATTATTTATTCAGGCTCAAAGTATTGGAGTTTTATTTTGGGTTGCCTATTAAATTAGACTAGTTTTCAAAAGTGTATCGTCACCCGTATTCGATCTGCGGATATATTTTGCTTTTAAAATATAGAGTCTATTTTTGCTTAGCATGCCGGTAATACTAAATTTAGAGACTGCAACTACCAACTGCTCTGTGAGCATTGCTCGTAATGGGCGAGTTATTGCACTTAAAGAGCACGATACACCCAATTATTCCCATTCCGAACAACTTCATGTGTTTATAGAAGAAGTTGTAGAGGATGCTCGCTTGGCCTTTTCCGATTTAGATGCTATAGCAGTTAGTAAGGGTCCCGGTTCCTATACTGGTCTTCGTATTGGAGTATCTGCGGCAAAGGGTCTTTGTTTCTCTTTGGATATTCCTTTGATCTCCGTCTCCACCCTGCACAGTATGGCCTATCAAATAGTAGCTGAGGAGTTCGATTTTATAATTCCACTACTCGATGCCAGACGTATGGAGGTGTATGCTGCCGTATTTGATAGACAGTACCGTCAAGTAAGGGAGACACGAGCGGAAATAATTGAAGAGGGTTCCTTCGAGGTCTATTCCGAGCAGGGCAAAGTTGCATTAATCGGCAGTGGGGCCGAAAAATGTAAGGAGGTACTCAAAGCGAATTCGATCAGCTACAATTCTTCGATAGTGCCTTCTGCAAAGGAGATGTCACCGATATCATATACGAAGTTCGAAGCAGGAGATTTTGAAAGTGTAGCCTACTTCGAACCGTATTACTTGAAAGATTTTATACTTCAGAAAAAAAACAGTTAAGCTTTTACAAGTTCACCTTTTACGTGAATATCGCGCTGGGGAAATGGAATCTCTATTTCAGCCTCGTCAAATCGTTTCTTGGTTTCCTCGATGACATGAAAATGGGCGCCCCAGAAAACACTATTCTCCGCCCAAAATCGAAGCGTTAGATTTACAGAACTGTCGCCCAGTCCATCAACATAAACCTCTGGTTTTGGATCTTTTAGTATATTTTCGTTGTCCGCACAAATTTGTAACAGAATATCTTTGGCCGCTTTAATATTGGACCCATATCCGATGCCTATAACGATTTTGTCCCTTCTTGTGGGCAGGGTGTTATAGTTCACAATGTTGTTATTGGATAGTTGTCCGTTAGGGATGATGGCCACTTGGTTGCCAAACGTCGTCAGTTTGGTGTAAAAAATGGTGATTTCCTTTACCGATCCATCCAGACCTTGAGCGGAAATCCAGTCACCGACTTTGAAAGGTTTGAATAGTAAAATAAGCACTCCACCTGCAAAATTTGCGAGGGACCCTTGTAATGCAAGTCCAATGGCCAAACCTGCAGCACCAATCATGGCTACTAGCGAAGAAGATTGAACTCCTAGTTGGGTAACCACTAAAACAAAAAGTACAATTTTAAGGGCGATGCTGATAAAGCTTTGTAAAAAACTTTCAAGGGCTAGATCATAATCCTTGTGCTGAAAAAACTTACGGACCATTTTGTTAAGGAACTTGATGATATAAAGCCCTAAGACGAGCATTATAATGGCCAAAACTAGATTGGGCAGTATTTTCCAGGCAAAGTCTATAGCTTTGTCAATGTGTTCTTGATAATTAGAAAATTTTTCCATTTGGTGTTTAGATTTACGGGTAACATAATCAAAATCATTTGTCGAATCAAGTGTTCTGAATTAAAGTATTGTTAATCCCATTAAGGCTTAATCAATTGGTTCAAAACTTCATCCGTTTGAGTTACGGGAAGCTTGCACGCTCCCTTTTGGCAAACAAAAATTGAAGTTTTTTCTTCAGAATACCTGTCTTTGAAAAGAGAGAGGTTGCCGTTCTTTTCAGAAGCTGCCAAAATAGCGTTTGGCAAATAGTGTGCACCTAGTACCCCTCCCCTTTTTTGAAACGCATCACCGACTACTGCTATTTCATAAAAAGGGTATTGGTTGAATAAACCAAGTTGCAACCAATTCGCATAGCTTTGGGCATTGTTCGTGATATTTTCACGTACATTTTTTAATTGCTGTGTCGCTATAGCTTCATAATTGCTTTCTGGAAAGAAGCGCGATAGTTTGAAGAGGTTCTTGGCCATTATCGAATTTGAGGCCGGAATAACGTTGTCGGTTACTTCGATGGTCCTTCGTATGATGAAATCGTCATCTTTGGAGGTAAAGAAGAACATGCCACTATCTATGTCTAGGAATTTATCTAGGCAATAGTCAACCAATCTTTGTGCGCGAAATAACCAATCTTCATCAAAGCTGACCTCATACAGTCCGATGAAAGCGGAAATAACGGAGGCATAATCTTCTAAATAAGCATTTATGGTGCTTTTTCCATCGTTATGATTATGGTATAGGCCTCCTTCTGCCTGTAGTAGATTTTGAACAATAAAATGGCCATTTTTAAGGGCTAGATCAAGAAAATTCTCATCCTTAAGATATCTATAAGCATCGGTGAGCCCCTCGAGCATTAATCCGTTCCAAGAGGTAAGTATTTTATCGTCGAGTCGGGGTCTTTTTCTTTTTAAACGCTCTCCCTGCAATATAGTGGTACATTTGTCGATGATTCCGACCAATTCATTAACGGTAATAGAATGCTTTTCGGCAATACTCTCTTTAGATGCATTGCGAATCAACACATAATTGTCGTGTTCCCAATATCCATAGCTATTAATATTAAAATAGTCTTTGAAAATGACGAAACGATCCTTTAAAAGTATTTTTAGGTCATGCTCTTTCCAGACATAATACGCACCTTCCTCGAGTTTACCGGATTCTGAGAGGCTATCTGCATCTAAGGAAGAATAAAAACCATGTTGTTGATTCATGAGCTCATTTTTTACAAAATCAACGGATTGGATAACCACCTCTTTGTACAGCTCACGTTTTGTAAGTGCGTAGGCTTTAGCATAAAGACTTACCATTTGGCCATTATCGTACAGCATTTTTTCGAAATGGGGAATATGCCATTTCATATCGACCGAATAGCGCGAGAATCCGCCTCCTATATGGTCAAAAACGCCGCCCCAAGCGATTTTGGTAAGTGAGGTATTTACGTATTCAAGTAGCCTCCTATTCGGTTTGACCCAAGCATAATGTAATAACAAGTTTAAATTTACGGGCATCATAAATTTTGGGGCACGATTGTAGCCGCCCATATCCGTATCAAAATAACTAGACCAGTTCGTAATGGCCGTATCGATTTCCTCTCGGGTTAAGAGAGTTGAGTCACTTTTTTTTTCTATGAGATTGATCGCCTGAATGCCGTCGGCCATATTTTGGGCATATTCCAATATCTTTGCAGGGTCCTCTTTGTACAAATGGGCTAACTGATTTAGGATTTTGATCCAGTTCTCCTTTTTAACATAGGTTGCCCCCCAAAAAGGTCTCCCGTCCGGTAGGGCTACGATATTCAACGGCCAGCCCCCACTACCGGTCATCATCTGAAGGGCGTCCATATAAATATGGTCAATGTCGGGCCGTTCTTCGCGATCGATTTTTACATTGATGAAATGGGTGTTCATTACTTCGGCAACAGCATGATCTTCAAAACATTCGTGTTCCATTACATGACACCAATGACAGGCCGCATACCCAATACTAATAAGTAATAATTTATTCTTAGTTTCTGCTTCCTTTAGAATTTCTGTACTCCAAGCGTGCCAGTCTACTGGGTTGTGGGCATGTTGAAGTAAATAGGGACTGGTTTCATTAATAAGTGCATTAGTATGGGAATGACTCATCATAACTGATTTTTGGTAACGTCGTAATGATTTGATATTCGATTAAATGGAAAGTGGCCTAATCTACCCTAAAATAACGTTAGATTTAGACGTATAAAAAAAGCATCCTAAGATATTCGGATGCTTTTTTTTGATGTACTTATCGGCCTTTATTTCACTTCGAAGGTTATTTTTACATTCACCCGATAATTGTCGATTTTACCATCGGTTACCGTGGCACTTTGTTCGTTGATATAAACAGACTTGATGTTCTTCACCGATTTGGACGCTTCTGAGAGGGCGTTTTTTGCCGCATCTTCCCAGCTTTTATCAGAATTTGCTAATATTTCAATAACTTTTAAAACTGCCATAATATATATTTTTTAGATTGACCAATAATATATGAAATTCGGAGCATATTTTTTGATTTATATGCTATTAAAAATAGCTTATTATCCGTTCAACGCGACTACTTCATTAACTTTATCCCCCATCATATTCTTTAACATGGTTTCTATACCATTTTTCAGGGTAAAGGTAGAAGATGGGCAGCCACTACAGGCTCCTTGAAGGATTACGTTAACGGTTTTGCTATCTTCTTCATACGATTTAAAAAGTATATTTCCTCCATCACTGGCAACGGCAGGCTTAACATATTCTTCAAGAATATCGATTATTTGTTGTGAAGTGTCATCAAGATCTTTTGCTTGACCTATGTCTCCGATCTTGGAATCGGCAGTTTTTGAAAGGGCTTTTTCGGAAACCACTTCTTTGCCATCGGCAAGGTAATCGCGAATAAATTCACGTAATTGCATAGTGATTTCGTCCCAATCCGCAACGTCGTACTTGGTTACGGAAACGTAATTCAAATCGATAAAGATTTCTTTTATAAAGGGGAACTGAAAAAGTTTGGTCGCCAATTCAGAATCTTTCGCTTCGTCGATATTTTTGAATTCGTAAGCTGAAGGCACAATGTGCTTATTGGCAACGAATTTCATCACTGAGGGGTTTGGCGTGACCTCGGCATACACCGTGACGGCAATCTTATTCGGAGCCATATCTTCATTTACAATGGGCTCGCCAGCGTTGAGATATTCGACCAACTGCTGGGCTACTTCATCTTTGACGTCATCCCATTCGACAATGTCAAAGCGCTCCAGACCTATAAAATTACCTGAAATATATACGGTCTTGATAAATGGTAAATGAAACAGCTGGGCGGCCAATGGTGAATTCTTGGCATCGTCGATGTTCTTAAATTCATAGTTCTTGCCCTTGGTCAAAAGATGATTGGTCTCAAACTTTAATATGGAGGGATTGTTGGTTCTGACAACTGTAATATTATACTCCTTCATGGCTTCAAAATTTTTGTAAAAGTACAACAATAAAGTTCAATTTCCTTCAATGTGGCAGTCTTTGGCACCTCATCCGAACCTCGGAAAATATAGAAAAAATCAAGAAATCCCTGTTGCGTAGCACTAAATACCTTCCTTTAGCCTATTGGCGTCAAGTTTTAGGAAAATAAAAAGAAGAGCGGTGAAAAATAGCAGTCCAGAACCACCATAACTAAAAAAAGGTAGGGGTATACCAATGGTCGGCAATACCCCGATTACCATACCGATATTTATAAAGTAGTGAATCAACAATATAGAAATCACCCCATATCCGTACATACGGCTGAAGTCGGTCTTTTGACGTTCTGCCAAGTATACAAGCCTTAAAAGAAGAAGGCTGAATAGGATAACGACAGTAGCTGTTCCGACAAACCCCCATTCTTCCCCCACGGTACTGAAAATGTAATCGGTGTGCTGTTCGGGCACAAAATTCCCTTTTGTTCGTGTGCCCTCTAAAAAGCCTTTTCCGAAGAATCCGCCCGATTCGATCGCTTTTTCGGACTGATAGGTGTTGTAACCGATCGTTTTTCTAATTTCTTCGAGTTTCGCAGGATCTTTTTCCAATCGAAGCCATAGACCGAACCTGTCTCGATGTCTTTGCTCAAAAACATTATTAAAAACGAAATTTACGGACAGCGAAAACAATATGGTTACGATAACGGCAAGGGAGAGTTGAAAAATGGGTACTTTGAACTTTTTCTTTTTAAGCAAAAAGAAAAGAACGATCAACAAAGCGATAACGATACTTACCCAGATGGTTCCAAACATAAGTGTGGTCACAAATACGATAACTGCCAAAAAGGCAAGCCCTAGATAGTATAGGGGCAAGCCTTCACGAAATATTACGAAGGAAAGCGAGAAAAAAACCAAGGCACTTCCAGGGTCGGGTTGAGGTATAATTAAAATGGCGGGGATCAAGATGATCAAAAATGCAAAGAGTTGGTCTTTCTTACGTTTGATGTCGGTTTGAATATCACTGAGATATTTGGCCAAAGCCAAGGCGGTAGCCGCTTTCGCCAATTCTGAAGGCTGTAGATTGAAAAAGCCAAGATCGTACCAAGAAGTAGCGCCGGCTATAGTTTTTCCAAAGAGAAAGAGGCCTAATAAAAGGGCCATTGAAATAATATACAACACACTGGAAAAGCGTTCGTAAAAATTTGCCTCGAGCGCCAACAAAATAATTATGGAAGCGAAACTGGTCAGAATGAAGAAGAGCTGTTTACCATGTAAAGTGCCAAAATCGAAAATAGAGGAATCACTCTCGGAAAATGTGCTAGAGTAGATATTTATCCAACCAATGAAAACCAGAAGTACATAAAAAAGAACGGTAAGCCAATCGATCCGTTTGAGGACACTTTTACCTGACATAGACGTTTATTCTGAATCGAGTTCGGTTAAGGGTTTGGCGTGTTGGCTCCAGTCGTATTCGTTGATCTTGAATTCTGTACCACGCAAGGGCTTCGCATATTCATATTCGAGGGTTCTCTCAAGCATACGCTTTTCAAGGTCGGTACGCGTAATTTCTCCCTTCAGGTATTTTTCGATCATCAAAGAGGCGATATGGCCCGCATAGCGCGAACCGTAATACCCATTTTCAATATATACGGAGATAGCGATCTTCGGATTCTCGACCGGGGCAAAGGCTACGAATACCGAATGATCGGTAAGCTGTACGCGAACGCTATCGATTTTGGTATAATTCTCCACCGTACCTGTTTTGCCAGCGACCTCGATGCCGGGTATTTGTAACCACTGGGCAGTACCTTTATGATACACATCGGCCATGCCTTGAATTATGGGTTCAAAATGCTTTTTATCGATGGTAGTGTGTTTGGGCTCTACAAAATCAGGGATATTTATGTCTTTTCCATCCACCTTCTTTAAGATGTGGGGGGTATAATAGTGCCCACGGTTGGCTATCGCAGCAGTCATATTAGCAAGCTGTATGGGGGTAACGGCCACTTCGCCTTGTCCTATCGAATTGGAAATTATATACGATGATGACCAACGGTTATCACCGTACCAAGTGTCATAATACTCTTTGCTGGGTATTCTTCCCTTTCTTCCCGTAGGTAGGTCATACCCAAGGTACTGCCCGAGACCAAAACTCTTTATATGCTTTTCCCAGACATCCATCGCCTCATCCGTAGTTTCAAACTTGTCATAAATTTTTCTAAAAACACCTGCGAAATAAGCGTTACAAGATTTATAGATACCACTGTTCATATTACGCATACCCCCTCCGCAGTGACATCCTCTTTTCTTTCTGCCTACATAAAAACCGTGATAACATTGAATTGTAGTACTGGGATCGATCACCCCTTCTTGTAAGGCTACAAGGGCATTTAAGGTCTTAAATGGTGAGCCTGGCGAGCCTTCGGCCAAAATAGAACGATCAAAAAGAGGTTTGGCTATGGAGTCATAATGCAGTTTACTGTAATTCTTTGATCGTTCCCTGCCTACGAGAAGGGAAGGGTCATAGGTCGGACCGGAAATCATGGAAAGAATCTCTCCCGTAGCAGGTTCAATTGCGACGATTCCGCCCCGCTTGCCATGCATAAGCCTCTCCCCGTATTCTTGTAATATTTTATCAATAGTTATATTTATTTCCAGGCCTTGTTCGGGCAAGGTGTCTAAAATACCGTTCTTGTATTTTCCGATATCACGGTTATATCGATCTTTCTGAATGTATTGTACCCCTTTTCGCCCCCGAAGAATATCTTCATATTGTTTTTCCACTCCTGTACGGCCTGTAAGTTCTCCCTGAATGTAATATGGGTTTTTGGCAAGGTCCCCTTCATTGACCTCACTAATATATCCCAATACATTGGCTGCGCTGTTGGTGGCATAGTAGCGCAATGAACGCTTCTGAATGTAGAAACCTTTGTAATGTCTCATTTTTTCCTGAAGCTTGGCATAGTCCTCTTTAGACAGCTGCGGAACAAAAACAGAGGGAAGTCTGGGCGAGTATATTCTAGCCTTGCGAAGTTCTTTTACGAACTTTGCCTTATCGATACCTAGTAGGGAACAAAACTCCAGGGTATCGAGTTCTTTGACCTCTCTTGGAATGACCATCACGTCGTAGGCCGGATCGTTGCCCACCAATAATTTATCATTTCTATCGTAGATATAACCACGCTCCGGATAATCATACACCCTTTTAATCGCCGGATCCTCCAAAACCTGATCGGGAGAAAAACTAAAAATCTGTAGATACGATAATCTACCGATAAAAGTAATTCCGATAATTACTATGATAGACGATAAGAGTAATTTCTTCATCGACGATGATTTAATTCAAGAATTTAAAAGCCCTTTTTCACTTTATTCTTTTCGCATACTGAAAAGGGAACCGAATAAAAGACAAAGTATTAATGTTGCGACACCGTTGGCAAGTACCTTCTTCAAAATTAAAAGGAAATTGGCCAAACTAAAAATTTCTAGGGTAAAGAAAACCAAGTGGTGTACTATAATTAATAACGTTAAAAATGCAATTTGTTGTATGCGCGTCGAATTGCTTAATTTAAAACTTTGGAACTCAAAATTCACCCCAAATACAAACCGCATTATGGCCGGCCTCATATAGGCTATAGTTATCGTTGAAGCGGTATGTATGGCCATGGTGTCCGAAAAGAAATCAATCGATATACCCAATAGAAACGACAGACCGATGAAAGCGGCTCGATTTTCTTTTATCGGATACCAGTATAGAAATAAAACATACACCATTGGATTGATAAATCCAAAAAAATTCAACCTATTAAATACAAGTACTTGAACCAAGACAAGCAGTACAAAGCGAACTACATTCAAGAAATAGCTGTTACTGATCATCTTCGTTGGTCTTGTTTTCCAGATTTATTATCTCCTCACGGTATTCGTTGCTAACGATATATATGTTTTTGATATTGGTCATGTCGTTAAACAGTTCAACGTCTATGGTGTAGAAGCTTTGGGAAGTGTTAAGATCAAACTTTTGGATGGTACCGACAGGAATACCCTCTGGAAAAATACTGCTCATGCCACCAGTGACTATGGTATCTCCTACGGTGAGGGTGACCAATCTGGGAATATCTATGAGCTGTACAACGTTGTAGCGTTTTGTGTCCCAAACTAGCGAGCCAAAATGATCGGTACCTTTAATTTTGGCGTTGATATTTGATTTCTCGTTCAATATACTTTGTACCGTAGCGTAATTGTTTGAAGTATTTTCAACGATTCCCAAAATACCCTTGCTTGTTATGACCCCCATGTCAGGCCTTACGTTATCTTTCTGCCCTTTGTCTATGGTGATATAATTCAAGGGTCGGGAAAAGCTATTCTTGATTACTTTGCCCGTGTTCACCGTGTAGGTCTGCCGTACCGAATCTAAACGGGCGGTGTCAATTGCCGCTTCGTTGAACAATAGGGCACGTAGCCGTTGATTTTCTTCCACAAGTTTTTGGTTCTCTTCATCGAGGCCAAAATAGGAGGTTACATTATTGGAGGCTTCTAGAATATTCCCCGTTATCCAATTTGAAGAATTAAAAAAACGTGATTGGTGATACGAATGTGATTGAATCGTAAACCCCAAGGATATGATCATCAAAAAGATATAAAGAAGAAAATTCTTATATCGGATAATAAAACTGATGATCTGCTGCATTCACTAAAACGTTTTGAAATCTGTGAAGCAATTCCAGATGGAAAAAGATATAAACCTTGAAATCGCCCCTTTGTTACAAAGATTTATTTGATCAGGATACTCTTGTAGCGTTCAAGATTTTTCAACGCAATACCTGTACCGCGAACGACGGCCCTTAGCGGATCTTCCGCAATGTACACTGGAAGGTCCGTCTTCTGTGATAATCTTCTGTCCAGGCCTCGTAACATCGAACCCCCTCCGGCCAAATAAATACCTGTATTGTAAATGTCAGCGGCCAGTTCTGGAGGTGTTTGAGAAAGTGTCTCCATTACAGCGTCTTCGACACGTAATATAGACTTGTCCAGGGCCTTCGCAATTTCACGATATGATATTTGTACCTGTTTCGGTTTTCCTGTCAAAAGGTCGCGTCCCTGCACCGATTTTTCATCGGGAGGGGTCTGGAGGTCTTCGGTCGCCGACCCGATCTCAATCTTGATGCTTTCCGCGGTAGATTCACCTACGTATAGGTTGTGCTGGGTGCGCATATAATAGATAATATCGTTGGTGAAGACGTCTCCCGCAATTTTGACAGATTTGTCGCATACAATACCGCCTAGGGCGATTACGGCGATTTCGGTAGTACCTCCTCCGATATCTACGATCATATTCCCTTTAGGTTGCATAATGTCAAGACCTATACCTATCGCCGCGGCCATAGGTTCATGTATGAGATATACTTCCTTGCCGTTCACCCGCTCCGCAGATTCTTTTACCGCCCTCATTTCTACCTCAGTAATGCCCGAAGGGATACAAATAACCATTCTCAAGGCAGGTGGAAACCATTTTTTCTTAAGGGCCGGAATGTTCTTAATGAACATATTGATCATTTTCTCCGATGCATCGAAATCGGCGATTACCCCATCTTTCAATGGCCGGATGGTCTTGATGTTTTCATGGGTTTTGCCCTGCATCATATTGGCCTCTTTGCCAACGGCAATAATTTTACCGGAGATGCGATCCCTGGCAACTATAGAAGGACTGTCGACTACGACTTTGTCCATATGAATGATGAGGGTGTTCGCGGTACCTAAATCGATAGCGATTTCCTCGGTCAAGAAATCAAAAAATCCCATTTATAATATTGTTTGGTTATGTTACTAGCTTGATTGGGGTGTATTTCATCGACAAAAGTAGTAAAATTAGCTACTGTATAGTGTTTTATGTTGTGAATTTACGTCTTCTCATGGTCAAAACCTCAAGTCTTGAAGACTGTAAGTTCCGGTTGCTACATTTTAAGGCTGTTTTAGTGCTTAAAATGGCGTGTTCCGGTCATCACCATTGCTACTTTGTTCTCGTTGCAATAGTCAATACTCAACTGATCCTTAATAGACCCACCTGGCTGTATAACGCTGGAAATGCCATTTTTATGCGAAATCTCTACACAATCCGGAAAGGGGAAGAAAGCATCACTTGCCATAACCGCTCCGTTTAAATCGAAATTGAACGATTTCGCCTTGTGGATGGCCTGGTTTAAGGCATCGACCCGTGAAGTTTGCCCTGTTCCACTAGCACAAAGTTGTCTGTTTTTTGCAAGCACTATCGTGTTAGATTTTGTATGCTTACATATTTTAGAAGCAAAAATAAGGTCTTCCAATTCCTTTTCGGAAGGGTTTTTTTCGGTTACATATTTCAAATCTTCTACCTCATCGGTCTTGGCATCCTTTTCCTGTACTAAAACTCCATTTAGACAGGTACGAACATTGGTTTCTGGAAGATCGACCTCCTTAAGAACAAGAATGATACGATTTTTCTTCCCCTTTAATACCTCCAAGGCATCTTCAGCGTAGCTAGGCGCAATGACAACTTCGCAGAACAGTTGATGTATTTCCTCTGCAGTGGCCTTGTCAATCTCGGTATTGCTGATCAGAATACCACCGAAAGCAGAAACAGGGTCCCCGGCCAAAGCATCGATATAGGCTTGATGAAGGGAGTCACGAGTCGCCAGACCACAAGCGTTGTTGTGTTTAAGTATGGCGAATGTAGGGGCGCTACCTTTAAATTCGTTCATCAGATTAACGGCCGCATCTACATCCAATAAATTATTGTAGGAGAGCTCCTTGCCATGAAGTTTGGTAAACATAGCATCAAAGTCACCGAAGAAGAAGCCTTTTTGATGTGGGTTTTCCCCATAGCGCAGTACCTTGCCTTTTGTTTCACTCATTTTTAACGCCGGCATTCCATTTCGGTTGAAATAATTGAAAATAGCCGTATCGTAGTGCGATGAAATGTTAAAGGCCTTTGTGGCGAACCGTTTTCTATCCTCAAGGCTAGTATTGCCATCGTTTTTCGAAATGACCTCGAGAAAATCACCGTAGTCTTCCATCGAAGAAACACACAAAACGTCTTTATAATTTTTAGCGGCCGCCCGAATCAACGAAATACCGCCAATATCGATTTTTTCGATGATATCTTGTTCCGAGGCACCGCTGGCTACTGTTTTCTCAAAAGGGTAGAGGTCGACGATAACTATATCCAATTGGGGAATTTCGTATTCTTCCAATTGGGCTACGTCCGTTTCATTATCTTGGCGGTTCAGAATCCCACCGAATACTTTGGGGTGCAATGTTTTGACCCTTCCCCCTAAAATGGACGGATAGCTTGTGACTTCTTCCACCGGAACGACATCGATGCCCAATTCCCTGATGAAACTTTCTGTCCCTCCAGTGGAATAAATGGTAATGCCGAGTTCTTGAAATTTTTTAACAATAGGTTCAAGACCATCTTTGTGAAAAACGGAAATAAGGGCCGATTGGGCTTTTTTAGTACTCATTTTTTAGTGCTTGAGAGTTTTACTTGTAGACTGGCAAAAGTAACTACTTTAGCTCTTATACCTCGATAGTGTTATCAACAAAATAGGGAAAGTTTTGAACGTTTTAGTGAAGTGTTTTGGCTACTTCCCGATTGACGAACTCTAGAAAGCGCTCGTCTTCGTGCGAAAAGGCATTCAATGTATTCGAATCAATATCTATTTGGCCAATATTCTCACCCTTTAAAAAAAGGGGGACTACAATTTCCGACTTCACTGTAAGGCTACAGGCGATATAATTATCTTGGGCCTTCACATCGGGCACAACAAAGTTTTCATTGCTGATGGCTACTTGACCACAAATCCCCTTCCCAAAAGGAATGATGGTATGTTCGGTAGGTTGCCCGGCATAAGGGCCCAGTTTAAGCTCGTTTTTATTCCCGTTTTTAAAATAAAACCCAACCCAGTCGTAGTGGGGAACGGTATTCCTCAAGAGCTCGCATACCTGCTGCAAACGTAAATCGGTAGATGTTTCTTTTTGGTCAAGAATAGTTGTGATTTTATGTTTTAGATTATCGAACATCGCTATCAGTTTTTGTAAAATTAAACGAACCAAAGTGAATATCAATGGTCTTTTTAATCGACTGCTTTAAACTATTTGTTTTAAATAAACGTTAGCCAATTATGGTCTTTAGTACTTCTGATTGATTATTTTGTATTTTTGCGATGATGAAAGAGAGATTACATCGTCTTTTTGCTTGTTTCATGGCCTTCTTACTTCTGGCTTCTACTACGTCATGGACCGTGGGTAAGCATTACTGTATGGGACATTTGGTCGATATCTCCTTTTTTGCCCATGCCGATGACTGTGGCATGGATAAAGTGGTTCCTGAGAATGATAGCGTAACTGTTGAATCCGAAGATTCTTGCTGTTCCGATGAAATTATATCGGTTGCCGGTCAAGACAATTTGAAAAATTCTTTCGATCAGTTTTCCTCAGATCAACAATGGATTCTCATTTCTTTTGTCTACTCGTATACGTACCCTCTTTTTTACGGATTCGAGAAAAATACTGTTTTGGGAAGGTACTACTCACCACCTCCCCTGATAAGAGATCTTCAAATCCTCGATCAGACTTTCCTAATTTGATTCTTAAACATTTAGATAAAGCATCCAGCGGTTTGACCGTATAGGAGCTTCTTGTTTTGTTTGTGTCTAATTGATACAATTTCTAATGTTTAAACCTTAGTTTACATGCTTAATAAGGGCATAAAATTTCTCATAGAAAATAAATTGCTAGCGGTGTTATTATTGCTGCTGTTTGTGGTTTGGGGCACGATAAATTCACCATTTGATTGGAATACGGGCTCTCTACCAAGAAGCCCCGTCGCAGTGGATGCGATTCCTGATATAGGGGAGAACCAACAAATCGTATTTACAAAATGGCCCGGTCGATCACCCCAGGATATAGAAGATCAGATTTCATACCCACTGACTACCTCACTATTAGGGATACCTGGAGTGAAGACCATACGAAGTTCTTCCATGTTTGGTTTTTCAAGTATCTACATCATTTTTGAAGAAGACGTGGAGTTTTATTGGAGTCGTAGCCGAATTCTAGAAAAGTTGAATTCGCTGCCCACCAGTCTTTTACCTGACGGTGTAAACCCGACCTTGGGGCCTGATGCAACCGCACTTGGGCAGATTTTTTGGTATACCCTAGAAGGACGTGATGAAAATGGACATGTTACGGGGGGTTGGGATTTACAAGAACTACGTAGTGTTCAAGACTATTATGTGAAATATGCGCTCTCGGCGGCTAGTGGGGTCTCTGAAGTGGCATCGATCGGAGGTTTTGTTCAAGAATACCAAATAGACGTTGACCCCGAGTTGATGAAACAGTACAATGTCGATTTGGGGCAAGTAGTTACCGCGGTCAAAAAGAGTAACCGTGATATTGGCGCACAAACCCTAGAGATTAACAAAGTGGAGTATTTAGTAAGGGGCTTGGGGTATATCGAATCGTTGGAAGATTTAAAGAATACCGTGGTCGCCGTTTCGGAGTTTACCTCTTTGCGTGTGCGGGATATTGCAACAGTATCGTTAGGTCCGGCTGTGAGACGTGGTATTTTGGATAAGGAAGGGGCAGAAGTAGTCGGGGGCGTTGTGGTCGCCAGATATGGCGCCAACCCAATGGAAGTGATCAATAATGTAAAGGATAAAATCGAGGAATTGGATTCCGGATTACCATCAAAACAATTAGCTGATGGACGCACTTCTCAACTGACCATTGTACCGTTCTATGATAGAAGCGAACTTATCCAAGAAACTTTGGGCACCCTGAACGAAGCACTGACCCTTGAGATTCTCGTGACTATTTTGGTCATTGTGGTAATGGTGTTCAACTTGCGGGCCTCGGTACTGATTTCGGGCCTATTGCCCGTAGCTGTATTAATGGTATTTATTGCAATGAAGTTCTTCGGCGTTGACGCCAACATAGTGGCTCTTTCGGGAATCGCTATTGCGATCGGCACCATGGTGGATGTCGGTATCATTCTCTCAGAGAATATTATTCGGCACCTTGATGACAACAAAGACGCGCTTACGGTCGACCAGGTAGTCTACAATGCCTCGTCGGAGGTTTCTAGTGCCATTGTAACTGCCGTAATGACCACGGTTATCAGTTTTGTTCCGGTATTTACGATGATAGGGGCAGAAGGAAAGCTTTTCCGTCCATTGGCGTTTACCAAGACTTTTGCTTTAATATCATCGATTATCGTGGCTCTTTTTCTTATTCCCCCTTTTGCTGCTTTCCTCTTCCGAAGGAAACGTAGTAAGAGCTTTCTGGGCATAGTTTACGGTCTGGCCCTCATTGTTGCTGGTTTGGTCGCTTTGGTGTATGGCTATTGGGTCGGACTTTTTTTAATTGCCTTCGGAACGATACGGCCTTTGAGAAACGCCGAATTGGCTTCTCGATTCTTTAGGGGCTTTATGCTATCAGATCAAAGAGCCCTGCTTTTGAACAATGTGATCTCCATTTGCGCAATTGTATTTCTATTGGCATTCTATTGGAGACCCTTGGGCTTTGATCGAAGTATCCTGATCAACCTGATTTTTGTAGGTATGGTATGCTTTGGGCTTCTAGGTGTTTTTACGGTTTTCCAAAAATATTATGCCCGAATTTTGAACTGGGCGTTGGCTCATAAAATCCTATTCCTCTCTTTACCCTTGGCCATAATAATTTTGGGAATCTTGATTTTTAGAAATACAGGGAAGGAGTTTATGCCTGCTCTCAACGAAGGTTCGTTTCTTTTGATGCCATCTTCATTGCCTCATGCCGGAACGGAAGAAAATAGGAGGGTATTACAACAATTGGATATGGCAGTAGCAAGTATTCCGGAAATTGAAACAGTTGTAGGTAAAGCCGGCAGAACCGAGTCTGCACTTGATCCCGCACCTCTGTCGATGTACGAAAACATCATTCAGTACAAACCGGAATATATGCAAGATGCGACCGGGTACCGTAAACGATTCAAGATAAATGAAGAAGGCCTGTTCGTATTGATAGACGGTGGTCTAATCCTTAACCCAAATAACGACATTGATAAAGAAGTTGAAAAAAAGTATCGTCACGGCCCCAACAATTTCTCCGAAATCTCCTTTGAAAATTTGGTCTTGGATACGAGCGGGGAATACTATCGTAATTGGCGCCCCGAAATTGAATCTCCCGATGATATATGGAATGAAATTGTAATGGTTACCCGTTTACCGGGAATCACGTCGGCCCCGAAACTTCAACCCATAGAGACCCGATTGGTGATGTTGCAGACGGGCATGCGAGCTCCTATGGGTATCAAGGTAAAAGGGCAGGATCTTAGAAAGATAGAATCATTTGGTATGCAGTTGGAGCGCATCCTTAAGGAAGTGGATGGGGTAAAGGAAGAAGCGGTTTTTGCGGATAGAATTGTGGGAAAACCCTATCTTTTAATTGATATCGATCGCGAAGCCCTGGCACGATATGGTATTTTGATTGAGGATGTGCAGCAGATTTTAGAAGTGGCCGTTGGGGGAATACCTTTAACGCAGACCGTCGAGGGGAGGGAGCGATACGGTGTAAGGGTGCGCTATCCTCGCGAACTTCGTGACAATCCTTCCGATATTAAGAACATTTATGTACCGGTAAATAAGGGTGCCCCGATTCCTTTGGGCGAATTGGTTCATATCCGTTATGAAAAGGGCCCACAGGTAATTAAGAGTGAAGATACGTTTCTTGTAGGGTATGTGCTTTTTGATAAAATCGACGGATACCCCGAGGTCAATGTGGTAGAAAGCGCCCAAGAGCTGATCCAATCAAAAATTGATTCTGGAGAATTACTGGTACCTAAAGGTATTAGTTACCAGTTCACGGGCACTTATGAAAATCAACTGCGGGCGGAAAAGACACTTTCTGTAGTAGTTCCCTTGGTCTTGATTATCATTTTCTTGATCCTTTATTTTCAGTTTCGATCGGTCGCCACCTCTTTGATGGTATTTTCGGGTATTGCGGTAGCCTTTGCAGGCGGGTTTTTATTGATTTGGTGCTATGGGCAAGATTGGTTCTTGAATTTCAATTTCTTTGGCGAGAACCTACGTCATCTGTTTCAGGTGCACCCGATCAATCTTAGTGTTGCGGTATGGGTCGGTTTCATCGCACTTTTTGGTATTGCCACTGACGACGGTGTGGTAATGGCTACGTATTTGACACAATCCTTTAAGAGAAATAAGCCTGACACATTAATGGAAATAAGGGCATCGGTGGTCGAAGCCGGTGAAAAGAGAATTAGGCCTTGTCTCATGACCACAGCAACAACTTTGCTCGCATTATTACCTATTTTGACGTCAACGGGAAGGGGTAGTGATATAATGATTCCAATGGCAATACCATCTTTCGGCGGTATGTTGATTGCCCTCATCACCTTATTTGTAGTACCGGTTTTATACTGTTGGAAAAATGAATGGCAATTCAAAAGGGAAAGGAAATGACTAAAATTACGTGCATCATATTGATTCTTATAGGGGGCATCTCTAACGCCCAAACATTGCAAATGTACATTGAAGAGGCTGAGGCCCATAATCCAGAATTACAGGCCATGAAGCTCAGATATACTATTTCTAGGGAAAAAATTGTCGAAGCGAATACATTACCCAATACAGAGGTCAGCGCTGGCTTTTTCATAAGTGAGCCAGAAACGAGAACGGGGGCACAAAAGGCCCGGTTTTCGATCAAACAGATGGTTCCTTGGTTCGGTACGATCACCGCAAGGGAAAATTATGCCAGTGCCCTGGCGGAGGTCGATTATTTAGACATGATTATTGCCCAGCGAAAGCTGAGACTTTCCCTTTCGCAGTCGTATTATAAACTATATGCCATCGAGCGTACGAACCAAATACTCGAAAAGAATGTTGCCCTACTTCAAACCTATGAAAAGCTGGCTCTAACCGCTGTAGAAGTGGGTAATGCGTCCGTGGTCGACGTGCTTCGGTTACAGATTCGTCGTAACGAGCTCGAGCAACGTAAGAAGGTATTAGAACAAGACCGTATGGCTGAAAGCAGCCTTTTCAACCATCTTTTAAACCGTAATGAACCCACTGAAATCATAATGATCGATAGTTTGGCCATATTGAGTGATAGCTTTCTCGGTAAGAGCGGCCTTGAACTTCATCCCGAACTTGAAAAATATGACAAACTATTTGAGTCAGTAACACAATCGGAATTGCTAAATTTAAAGGATGCAAAACCGAATATCGGTTTTGGCCTTGATTACATTACCGTAGCGGAAAGAGATGGTATGGTGATTAGCGATAATGGTAAGGATATACTGATGCCTATGGTTTCGCTATCCATACCATTGTTCAATACCAAGAACAGATCGTTGACCGAACAGAATGAACTGAAACTAGACGAAATGGAGGCTCGCAAAGCCTCCCGAAGAAACGAGTTGCAGACTATTTTAGATGCTGCGGTACACAAAAGGCAAGCCGCTAAGATCAGCTATGAAACACAGGCTCAAAATTTGAAACAGGCCAAACATGCTGAAGATATTTTATTGAAAGGCTACGAAACCGGGTCGATAGACTTTAATGCTTTGCTTGAGATACAAGAACTGCAACTGAAGTTCCAGCTTTCCCAGGTCGATGCCGTCAAAAACTACTTTATGCAGATAGCCACGATCAATTACCTAACGAATTAATAAAATTCCCTAAACAACGCTTTAAAAATTAATGTGTACGCTAAATTGAAAGAAATGAAGGAACAGAAGACAAATATGAATTGGAAACTCGGGCTTTTTGTAGCTGTAATTTGCTTATTGGTTTTTATGTCATCGTGTGGCGAACAACATGGTACAAGGGAGAACAAAACGACTATGGAGCAAAGTACGGATAGCTTGACGAAAGGGGAACATAGAATTACTTCGGTTTCCTTTAAAGATGAAACTAGTGGTAAAGTTTTTGCCGATTATCAGAAGATTCGAACGGCCTTGACCAATGACCACTCAATGGAAGCCAAAGAGGCTGCGGAGGATATGCTTGATATAATTCCTGAACATCAAAAAGGAAGCCAAAATATGGTTTTGGCTATGGCATCCACCGACGATATTGCCGAGCAGCGCCAACTGTTCTCTGTATTGACGGAAAAACTGGAGCCGGTGCTTAAGGAGTCCCTTTCGGGCGGAACGATCTATAAACAGTTTTGTCCTATGGCTTTCGAAGGTAAAGGGGGGTATTGGCTATCGGTTAGCGAAGAAATCCGAAATCCATATTTCGGCGAAAAAATGTTAAGGTGTGGAACGGTCAAAGAAGTGATACATCAGTAAGTTTCTGATTGGTCTTGGCCTAAATAAAACGAGATTATTACTAAATAGAATATTAACCTAAAAAATAGTACGATGAAATATTATTATAATACCATCTTGAATACCGACTTCGATTCAGCAATTATCAAGGTGACGGAAGGTCTGAAATCGGTTGGTTTCGGAATTTTAACGGAAATTGACGTCAAGGAAACTTTAAAGAAGAAATTGGACGTAGACTTTAAAAAGTACCGGATTCTTGGCGCATGTAATCCTCCTTATGCGCATCAGGCCCTATTGGCCGAAGATAAAATTGGTACCATGTTGCCCTGTAATGTTATAGTACAGGAGATTGAGCCAGATAAAATTGAGGTTGCGGCCATAAATCCTATGGCTTCCATGCAGGCCGTTGAAAATGAGACTTTGGGAGAAATAGCGCAAGAAATTAGTGATAAACTGCAACAGGTTATTAAGGGCCTGAGGTGATAGTAAATTTTAGAAGCGCCTGATGTAGAGCGTTTTCGAATTAAGGTGCTCGCTTCGATATTGGATTCTTTCGAGCCGAGCAATAATGGGGAATTAAAATGAACGATTTTTTAAAACAATGGGGCGAAGCGGCCGTTACAACGGTTGGTTTTTTTTGGATGGCATTATGGGCATTTATTCTGGGTTACATAATCAGCAGTATGATTCAAATTTTTGTGACCGAAAAAAGAATGCAGAATACCATGGGTAAAGATGCGTCTAAAAGTATGCTTTTGGGAACCTTCTTTGGGTTTATCAGCAGCTCATGCAGTTTTGCAGCCTTGGCGAGTACCAAGTCGTTATTTAAAAAGGGGGCTAGCTTTGTGTCGTCCCTAGCTTTTTTATTGGCCTCTACGAATCTAGTTATTGAGTTGGGCATAATAATTTCCATTTTTCTTGGATGGCAGTTTGTAATAGGGGAATATGCTGGAGGAATTTTGTTGATAGGAATCAGTTGGATGATCGTTACAATAGTACGTCCAAGAGGATTGATAGAAAACGCGCGGAAAAATCTGGGGAGCGAAAATGAGGGTGAAGATGTCGATACTTCAAAAAGTTGGAAAACACGTGTAAAGAAGGAAGATAATTGGGCCCGTGTTGCCAAAAAGTACAAAATGGAATGGCAAATGGTTTGGAAAGATGTAACCGTGGGTTTTACCATTGCAGGAATAGTCGCAGCTTTCGTACCCGATTCTTTTTTTGAGACCCTTTTCATCAATAGTGGTCAGGGGAACACCAACTTCTCGTTTTTTGAGATTCTTGAGCATATTGTAGTAGGACCTGTGGCGGCGTTTTTAACTTTTATTGGTTCGATGGGCAATATACCTCTTGCCGCTTTACTTTTTGGCAAAGGAGTGAGTTTTGCAGGAGTTATGGCATTTATTTTCAGTGATCTGGTTGTGTTTCCTGTGCTTCGTATCAATGCCCGGTACTACGGCTGGAAAATGTCATTGTTTATACTTTTTTTACTGTTTTCTTCTTTGATTGGTGCTTCTTTGCTCTTGCATTACGCGTTTGACTGGTTCGGTATTTTACCTGATCCTTCCCAAGTGAAAATTCAAGACAGCGATTTTTTCAAGATTAACTATACTTTTTTCCTCAACCTTACTTTTCTTGCTATTTCGGCATACCTAGTTTATTTGGGCTTTTTTAAGAGGAAAGATGTACCGCACAAAATGAGTGAAATGGCTCCAAAAAGCCAACTACTCGCACAAAGCTTGAAGTATACGGCCTTTATCTGCTATGTATGGCTTTTGGGCGGTCTGGCGGTTAAATTTTTAATTTTAGGATAAATGAAACATACCTATTATATCGATGGAATGACCTGCAATGGCTGTAAAAAGCATGTAGAAGATACTTTGAAAAAAGTGCAAGATGTTTTAGACGCTTCCGTAGACTTGTCAAAGGCCGAAGCAACCATTCATATGGACTCGCATATACCCTTAAAAAAGTTCAAAAAGGCTCTTGAGGGAAACGGAGGACGCTACAGCATACATGAAGCGGATGAGTATCACCATTCCAAAGAAAATATCAGGAGAGCAAGGCCTAAGGTTAAGGATCGGAACAACGTACCAGGAACATTTTATTGCCCTATGCATTGCGAAGGCGAAAAGACCTACGATGCGCCTGGTGATTGCCCCGTCTGCGGCATGGATTTGGTCAGAGAACAAAATCTTTCAAAGGGTTCCGAGATGAGGTATACCTGTCCTATGCATCCTGAGGTGGTCAAAAGCGAGCCTGGAAGCTGTCCCATTTGTGGTATGGATTTGGTCCCTAGCGGTGCGGATACCTCCGAAGAAGAAAAAACCTACAACAAGCTGCTCAAAAAATTTTGGATAGCCTTAGTTTTTACCCTGCCCATTTTTAGTATTGCGATGAGTGAAATGTTGAATGATAATCCATTATACGACTTGATGTCGCAAAAGTATTGGAATTGGATTCAATTCGTACTATCGCTGCCCGTGGTTTTTTATGCCACTTGGATGTTTTTTGAAAGGGGGTACCGCAGTATAAAAACATGGAATTTGAACATGTTTACATTAATAGGTATTGGAGCAGGTGTAGCTTGGATTTTTAGTGTCTTTGGACTTTTTTTTCCTGATTTTTTCCCGGCTCAGTTTAGAACCGAATCGGGTGCTGTACATGTCTATTTCGAGGCGGCGACGGTAATACTGACATTAGTGCTAATGGGTCAGGTGCTTGAGGCACGTGCCCATAGTAAAACAAATTCCGCAATAAAAGAATTATTGAAATTAGCTCCGAACAATGCGGTTCGGGTGAAGAACGGCCAGGAAGAGGTAATTAGCATAGAAGCTATTGAACTCGGAGATATACTTCGCGTAAAACCAGGGGAGAAAATACCCGTAGACGGGCTCTTGACAAAGGGTGAAACGTCGATTGATGAATCCATGATTTCAGGAGAACCTTTACCGGTAGATAAGGTGTTAGGAGATCAGGTCAAAGCGGGTACCATTAATGGGAACCAATCTTTTTTGATGAAGGCCGAAAAGATAGGGGCTGACACCCTTTTGTCGCAAATCATACAAATGGTAAACAATGCGAGCCGGAGTCGGGCGCCTATTCAAAATTTGGCAGATACGGTCTCCGCATATTTTGTGCCTGTCGTTGTAGCTATTGCTCTTGTCACTTTTGTAGTCTGGGCTATTTGGGGTCCCCCCCCGGCCTATGTATACGCTTTAGTCAATGCTATAGCGGTATTGATTATTGCATGCCCTTGCGCCTTGGGCCTGGCCACACCCATGTCAGTAATGGTGGGAGTAGGTAAAGGGGCACAGAATGGGGTATTGATTAAGAACGCTGAAGCGCTTGAACGCATGTCGAAAGTCGATACGTTGATTATCGATAAAACAGGAACTATAACGGAAGGAAAGCCCACCGTAGAGACGATAGAGGCAACGGAAGACTCTTTTTCCCGGGAAGATATAGTTCAATTTATGGTTTCCTTGAACCAGAATAGTGAACACCCCTTGGCCCAGGCTACGGTAAACTACGGAAAGGAACTAGGGGCTACGTTTTTCGATTCCAAAGATTTCCAGGCGGTCACTGGAAAAGGGGTGTCGGCTATAATTTCTGACAAACAGGTTTCACTCGGAAATCTTAAAATGATGGAACATGCGGCGGCAAAACTTCCCATAGCGCTAAGGGAACAGGCAGAAGCCTATCAGAAAAATGGAAAAACGGTTTCCTTTCTTGCTGTCGATGGAGTAGTGGTCGGTTTTGTTGTGATTGGTGATAAGATTAAAAAAACAAGTGCGAAGGCTATTAAAACTTTACAAAGTAAGGGAATCGATGTCGTGATGCTCACGGGTGATAATCAGGCCACCGCAAAGGCAGTGGCACACGAACTAGGTCTTACAGATTTTAAAGCCGAAATGCTTCCGGACGACAAATTAAGGAAAGTTCAAAAGCTGCAACAACAGGGGAAGATCGTAGCTATGGCCGGTGATGGTATCAACGACGCCCCTGCTTTGGCCCAAAGTGATGTAGGAGTGGCCATGGGCACGGGAACCGATGTGGCCATAGAAAGCGCGGCCATTACCTTGGTCAAAGGAGATTTACAGGGTATCGTAAAAGCCAGGAACTTAAGTGACGCAGTAATGAAGAATATCAAGCAAAATTTATTTTTTGCCTTGGTCTACAATACCCTTGGAGTACCTATTGCGGCAGGCGTGCTCTTTCCTTTTTTTGGAATTCTTCTTTCACCAATGATTGCCGCCGCCGCTATGAGCTTTAGTTCTGTTTCCGTCATCGGAAACGCCCTGCGTTTACGTGGAAAATCAATAGACCAATAAAAAGTAAGTTATGAATAGAACTATTGGATATATCGTATTGGCTGTTTTAATCGGATTTATGGGAGGATATTTCATTTTTGGAACCCCGTCGAAAAAAACCGATATGGAAGCACATTCCCAAGAGGGTAAACGACAATCTCAAATATGGACATGTTCGATGCATCCACAAATAATGCAGTCCGAACCCGGGGACTGCCCCATATGCGGTATGGATCTGATTCCTGCTGAATCCGAGTCCGACGAAGTAACGAAGGGCCAGTTCAAGATGTCGGAGAATGCTATGATATTGGCAAATATTACAACCACAAAAATTGGGTCTAACAGCTCCAGAGGCCAGACGCTTTCACTTTCTGGAGCCATCGTAGCAAATAAGGAGGCAGTTGCCGTGCAAGCTTCCTATTTCGAAGGAAGAATAGAAAAACTTTTTCTGAATTATGAAGGGGAAGAAGTAAGAAAAGGCCAGCTTCTCGCCACGCTTTATGCGCCCGCACTGGTTTCCGCACAACAAGAACTGTTGACGGCTGCCAACCTGAAGAAAACCCAGCCTTCTTTATATAAAGCCGTGCGTAACAAGTTAAAACTATGGAAGCTGACCGATGCACAAATCGATAAGATTGAAAGCTCCGGTAAGGTTCGTGAGCACTTTCCGGTATATGCCAATGTCTCCGGAACGGTCTCGGAAGTTATGGTAGCGGCCGGTGATTACGTTGAAAAAGGAGCTCCGTTACTAAAGATTGCCGACTTGGGCACGGTTTGGGCTGTTTTCGACGCCTACGAAAATCAGGTTTCCCTGTTGAAAGAAGGACAATCAATTACTGTTAAGGTGAAGTCCTTTCCTGATAAAAGGTATGAAGCGACTATTTCCTTCGTCGATCCCGTATTGAACGCATCTACTAGAACAGTTCGCGTTAGGGCAGTTTTGAAGAATACCGATGGGCAATTGAAACCGGGAATGTTCGTAACCGGAATGCTCCATGAATCATCGGGCATAAGGGATTCAGCTCTCGTAGTGCCTGAAAGTGCCGTACTTTGGACGGGTGAGCGATCGCTGGTCTATGTCAAACCCGATTCCCTTACGCCGGCCTTCGAACTTCGGGAAGTACACTTAGGTAATACCGTTGATGAAGGGTATACGGTGTTATCTGGTTTAGAGAAAGGGGAAGCCGTTGTCACAAATGGCACTTTTACGGTAGATGCGGCTGCACAGCTCAAAGGTAAAAATTCGATGATGAACCATAACCATAAGGAAGGGCACTCGGGTACAAGTCATGAGGTTCAAATGACGCCTCAGAAATAAAGCGGAATCCAAAATCTTCCACGGCTCAATCACTAAACCATAAAACAATATATAACACTTCATACGATTAGGGTATAAAGCATGGTCTTGATGTATTTCTATGGCTGAATTTGCTATTTCTAAGAGGGGGATCCTCAGGTTATATGATAGTTTGAAGGTGCTATTAATTGGGTGTAAAAATTCACAAATTTTCTTGTCTTCGAAAACAAAAAAGGAGTACTTTTAATTGAAATTTTAACCTTGTCGACATGGCAACAGCAAAGAAAGCAGCTCCGAAAGCCGCAGCCAAAAAAGTAGCCCCTAAGGCTGCTAAAAAGGCACCTGCGAAGAAGAAGTAATTTTTTTCTAGGGTTTATGGGATAAACCTTATAATCGGAAACTATTTAAACCACCTTTAATCAGGTGGTTTTTTAGTATTAAAGCTAGCTATAAAAAAACCGCTTTGATCGATTGATCAAAACGGTTTTTTACTTGTTATAGCATGTGCCCGGTCATCCCGGCACTTATTGACTACATCATTCCTGGCATTCCGCCGCCATGAGGCATTCCACCACCGGCACCGCCAGCAGAAGCTTCTTCCTTAATATCGGTCAAAGCACATTCTGTGGTCAAAATCATTCCAGCTACCGAAGCTGCATTTTCCAATGCGATTCTCGTAACTTTCTTAGGATCGATAATTCCTGCCTTTAACATTTCGACATAAGTCTCCGACTTGGCGTCATATCCATAATCTCCCTTACCGTCATATACTTTGGCGACGACAACAGAACCTTCACCACCTGCGTTTTCTACAATAGCGCGTAATGGCGATTCTATGGCTTTGGCGACAATTTGAACACCGGTATCTTCATCGGCATTTTCGGTATCGATTTTTGATAGTGCAGTCTTTGCTCTTAGAAAAGCAACACCACCACCAGCTACGATACCCTCTTCTACTGCTGCGCGCGTAGCGTGAAGTGCATCGTCGACCCGGTCTTTTTTCTCTTTCATCTCTACTTCAGAGGCTGCCCCGACGTAAAGCACTGCGACACCACCGGCCAATTTAGCCAAACGCTCTTGGAGCTTCTCCCTATCATAGTCGGAAGTTGTGGTCTCTATTTGAGATTTGATCTGGTTTACTCGGCTCTTGATTTCTTTTTGAACACCACCACCGTTCACAATAGTAGTATTGTCTTTGTCGATAGTGACTTTCTCGCAAGTACCCAACATATCGATCGTAGCATTATCTAGGGAGAAACCTCTTTCTTCGGCGATTACCGTGCCGCCTGTCAAAATGGCGATGTCTTCGAGCATTGCTTTTCTTCGATCTCCAAACCCTGGAGCTTTAACAGCAGCAATTTTAAGAGATCCTCTCAATTTATTCACCACCAATGTGGCCAATGCCTCTCCATCAACATCTTCGGCGATGATCAACAATGGCTTTCCTGATTGTGCCACAGGTTCCAAAACCGGAAGCAAGTCTTTCATTGCCGAAATTTTCTTATCGAATAAAAGAATATAAGGATTTTCCAAATCGGCAGACATCTTTTCCGAATCCGTAACGAAATATGGAGAAAGGTAACCTCGGTCGAATTGCATACCCTCTACGACATCAACATAGGTGTCGGTACCCTTAGCTTCCTCCACAGTAATTACGCCTTCTTTGCCAACTTTTCCGAAGGCTTCGGCAATAAGTTCACCGATCTTCTCATCATTGTTCGCCGAAATCGAGGCGACCTGCTTGATTTTTTCAGAAGAATCACCCACTTTTTTGGATTGCTTCGCCAAATTTTGAACAATAGCGTCTACAGCCTTGTCGATTCCTCGTTTTAAATCCATTGGATTTGCACCGGCAGCGACGTTTTTAAGTCCTTCCTTAACTATAGATTGAGCTAAAACGGTAGCGGTAGTCGTACCATCACCTGCCAAATCGTTTGTTTTGGAAGCGACTTCTTTTACCATCTGGGCTCCCATGTTTTCGAGAGCATCTGCCAATTCAATTTCTTTGGCGACGGTCACACCATCCTTTGTCACTTGGGGAGCCCCGAACGATTTGCTGATAATCACGTTCCGTCCTTTTGGCCCTAAAGTCACTTTTACTGCATTTGCCAATGCATCGACACCTCTTCGGAGGCCATCGCGGGCATCGATGTCAAATTTTATATCTTTTGCCATAATTACTTTATTAGAATTTATAATTCCCTAAAAACAAGGGAATTTGTTTTATTTATTTTAGTGTTCAGAATTAGGTTTCCTATTCGCAAGGGAAAAACGAAAATTAGATGATTGCCAAAACGTCGCTCTCGCGCATCATAAGGTAATCGACGCCTTCGAGTTTAAGTTCGGTACCGGCGTATTTGCCATAAAGCACAGTTTCCCCTACTTTTACCGTCACTTTTTCGTCTTTTGTTCCGGGGCCAACAGCCACTACTTTACCCTGTTGTGGTTTTTCTTTTGCAGTATCCGGAATGTAAATACCGGACGCAGTTTTGGTCTCGGCGGCCATAGGCTCGATAAGAACTCGATCGGCCAATGGTTTAATGTTGACTTTTGCCATATTTATAGTTTTTAGTTTGAAAAATTAATATTCTAGCTTGCTACTAGGCAGAAATTATGCCATGTCGCAAAAACTGACACTTTGTTAAAATAAAAATGCCAGCTTGTCATTCAGGCTGGCATTTTTGTTTTTTTCTTGAAATATTAGAGACTGTCTGAAGGAGTTGTTGTCGGAGCGGGTATTTCTTCAGGAAGGCTTTCGGGTACCGTTTCAGGTACTGTGGTCTCAATGCCATCGCCATTCAGTAATTTAGAATCGGATTCTCCAAAACTACCTCTAAGCGCTACATTGGATGCTAAAATCAATACGACCAACAATGTGGCCAAAGTCCAAGTACTTTTGTCCAAAAAATCGCCTGTCTTTTTTACGCCTCCTACAACTTGGCTGCCGCCGCCGCCAAAAGAGGATGACAAGCCACCTCCTTTAGGGTTTTGTACCATTATCACCAATACCAGCAAAAAGCACACGACAATGATTAGGACTAAAAAAATGGTGAACGTACTCATATTTCCTTTACTTGTTTTCTAATTGTAATCTTTCCACCGATTTAATTCGGTCTGCAAAGAAACCACTTTTTTCCGGATATTTCAAACTTAAAATACGGTAGGCCTGAATCGCTTTTTTATACTTTTTTTGTTCCAAATAAACCTTGGCCAATGTTTCGGTCATCAGTTCTTTTTTGTCGAACTTGGTGGAATCTTCAATATTTACTTTCGGTACATTTTTTTTAGGAGTTATTTTCGGGCTTTCGGTGATAAATTTGTCGATTAACTCGAACTTTTTCTTCTTTAGCACATCCTCCTCCAAAGTAAAATCAATTTCTTCGATTTCCGCTTCTTCTTTATTGAGTGGTTTTTTATTTCGTTTTATAGTCTTTAGGGAAGTCAATTGTAGCCATTCGCCAAAAGAGTACTTTTCTTTTTTGGTAAATGAAAGGGGCTGCCCTAATTCAAGTTCTTTCGAAGCCTTTCTTTTGGCTTCGGCAATTTCTGCATCGATCTTAGGGTCTTTGGCCTTGAAAAGTTCAGGATCAAGAATAGAATCGGCATCGTTTTGACTCAAGGCAAAATCTGATTCAGCGTTATTTCCAATCTCGGCTTCCTTGCCCTTTGTAATTACTTCTTCGGAAACAATCTCGGTTTCGACCAAAGGAGTGCCCTTGCCGGATATAGAGTTGGCAATGGCGTTTTGCGTAAAGTCGTCCGAAGTTATAAAATCAAAAAGTACGTCGCGATCCGCAGTGTAGGCTGCCGTTGTCTTTAGAGCGCTATTGTACTTGAAACTGTTCAAATTTTTCAATCCCTTCAGATGAAGAGCGCGTGCAGCCTGAAAATAAGGGTATTCGTCGAGTACATCCTCAAGCTGTTTGGTCTGCAAAGGAGAAACTACCTTTTCGGGGTGTTGTAAGAGATATGTAAAATCGTTTACGTTCATGTTTCAGCTATTCCATCTTTAAAATTTCGACCTTGCCAAAATGACTATAACGGTGATACCTTGTATTTATTGATTCAATACCCTCTTATTCAAAATTACCAATCGGCCAAGGAGGCATTGAAAATATCTTGGGTAATACGTTCGAAGATAACTTCAATAGCTTCGTCTTTTACCGCTGAAAGCTGAGCATTCGCAGGATAATCGTAAAAGAAAGAAAAGCGCTTTTCGAAATCGGCATCTTCTTTTGTTTTGTTATAAAATCGTACGTTTACCGCCATGGATAAGCGATTTTGCGCAGCATTTTGTTGGGCAGTGGCACTCATGGGTGAAATACGGAATTCAATGATTTCCCCTTCATACAATAAATCCCCGTCAGAAGTGGTCAGGTCCAAACTGGTCTGGTTCAATATTCTATCTTGTAGGGCAAGGGTGAAATCTCGATCCAATCCAGGTTCAAATGTAGAACCTGGACTCTGGGTCGCATAATTTTGAAAATAAGGTACGGTAAAGGTGCTAGCCGTGCCTACATTTCCCCCGGTAAAATTATAAATACCACAGCCTTTAAGTAATAAGACCAAAAATAAACATAAAATACGGGTTGCCAGTTTCATATTTTTTAAGAATAGCTACAAGTCATATTGTTTGATCTTTCGGTAAAGGGTGCGCTCCGATATTCCCAATTCGGCAGCCGCTGCCTTTCTTTTACCCCGGTTGCGTTCAAGTGATTTTTTTATGAGCTCAACTTCCTTTTCCTGTAAAGATAGAGTTTCCTCCTCTTCGATTTCCTCGGCAAAATGGTACTTGTCTTCATGATTGGGCTGAACAACTGGTTTTTCAGGTCGAGGCTCGGGCAAATGTAGTACTTCAAGTGCCGTACGTTCGTTATCTTGTAATTCTTCGCCATCATTCCCGTAAATCTTACGAATAAGGCCTTCGTTTTCTTCCTGAACCTTGTTACCGTCGTTATTCTTCATCAGTTCAAGGGTCAACTTCTTAAGGTCATTAAGGTCGTTTTTCATATCAAAGAGCACCTTGTACAAAATTTCACGCTCGTTACTGAAATCCCCCTCAGATTTTTTCTGTCCGACAACTGCAGGTAAGTTCGAGCTGCTGGCATCGGGAAGATAACTTTTTAAGGTTGACCATGTCACGGAACGACTTTCCTCAAGAACCGATATTTGTTCAGCAATATTTCGCAGCTGTCGTATGTTGCCCGGCCATCGATATTTCGTCAAAAGTTGCACGGCATCGTCTTCAAGTCGAATAGTAGGCATTTTATATTTCTGTCCAAAATCTGATGCAAACTTTCTGAAGAGCAAATGAATATCGTCTTGACGTTCCCTTAGAGGCGGGATGGTAATTTCTACAGTGCTCAATCTATAATAAAGGTCCTCCCTGAATTTTTCCTTTTTAATCGCTTCGAACATGTTGATATTGGTTGCCGCAACGATACGTACATTGGTTTTTTGTACCTGTGAAGAACCGACCTTTAAGAATTCCCCGTTTTCAAGAACACGCAGCAATCGTACTTGGGTAGTCAAGGGGAGTTCACCCACTTCGTCTAAAAATATGGTACCCCCATCAGCAACCTCAAAATATCCGCTTCTTGTTTGGGTGGCTCCGGTGAAAGCACCTTTTTCGTGACCAAAAAGTTCGCTGTCGATCGTGCCTTCAGGAATGGCACCGCAGTTTACGGCAATATATTTAGCATGTTTGCGATGGGAAAGGGAATGTATAATCTTAGGGATGGCTTCTTTACCTACTCCGCTTTCCCCGGTTACCAAAACAGAAATGTCTGTTGGTGCCACTTGCATCGCCTTCTCTATGGCACGGTTGAGCTTAGGGTCGTTGCCGATAAGTTCAAAACGTTGTTTTATGGCTTGTATGTTTTCCATGGTTTGTGAAAAGGTCCTATTTCTAATTATTTTTCGAATATCCTATGGCTTCGCCAATCAGTGTGGCCGATGTACAGCTATTCATGCGTACCTTTACAAAATCACCTATCTTATAATTTTCCTTTGGAAAAACTGCTACCGTATTCTGTGAATTACGACCCATCCAGTGTTGATCTGATTTTTTGGATGTACCCTCGATGAGAACCTCCTGTATTTGACCGACATGTTGCTCGGTGCGTTCTTGACAGTGACGACGCTGAAGCGCTATAATTTCACCCAGCCGCCTTTTCTTGGTTTCTTCTGGAATATCATCTTCTAGTTTTCTTTCGGCGAGTGTACCCGGTCTTTCGGAATAGGCAAACATAAAGCCGTAATCATACTTTACATACTCCATCAGCGACAAGGTATCCTTATGGTCGTCTTCAGTTTCCGATGGAAAGCCAGCTATCATATCCTGCGATATGGCGCAGTCGGGTAGAATGGCCTTAATGTTATCTATAAGATGAAAATATTCTTCTCGGGTATGCAATCGATTCATAAATTTCAGAATACGGTTACTACCGCTCTGTACCGGTAAGTGGATGCTCTTGCAAATGTTTTCGTATCTGGCCATGGTACGTATAACATCTAATGTCATATCCTGCGGATTCGAAGTTGAAAATCGAATACGCATACGCGGCTGGGCCAAGGCTACTTTTTCCAAAAGCTGGGAAAAATTCACCGCTGTTGCTTTCTGCATTTCGGAAGCGTTTCTAAAATCTTTTTTTAATCCGCCACCATACCATAAATAACTGTCTACGTTCTGACCGAGCAAAGTTATCTCCTTAAAACCCTTGTCCCAAAGGTCATTGACCTCTTCGATAATCGACTGAGGGTCTCGGCTTCGCTCTCTTCCCCTAGTAAAAGGCACGACGCAGAAGGTGCACATATTATCACAACCTCTGGTGATGGAAACAAATGCGGTCACGCCATTTGAATTCAAGCGAACGGGGGCTATATCACCGTATGTCTCATCTTTTGAAAGTATAACGTTGACGGCGTTATGCCCTTCATCGATTTCCTGTACGAGATTTGGAAGGTCTTTGTAGGCATCGGGGCCGACCACCATATCGACAATTTGCTCCTCTTCAAGAAATTTGTGTTTCAATCGTTCCGCCATACAACCCAAGACACCAACTTTCATTTGGGGACGATCTTTTTTTAGGGCATTAAATTTCTCAAGACGTTTTCGAACGGTCATCTCGGCCTTTTCACGAATAGAACAGGTATTGACCAAAACAAGATCCGCTTCGGCCAAGACATTGGTGGTATTGAAGCCTTCTTTGGCCAAAATAGAAGCCACGATTTCACTGTCGGAAAAATTCATTTGACAGCCATAGCTTTCAATGTAAAGTTTCCGGTCGTTTGAAGCTTTATTTTCTACGGATAATGCCGTACCCTGAACCGATTCATCTATTGTTTTCTCCATAAGCGCTTTTCATTATTCAGTACTTTCGACTTTGGCGGTTTGGAGGCCATGAGCCAAATAGAACTAAGTGCTCAATAGGTATTTTTAGGTCGCTGCATCGCAGCGGGCTGCAAATATAGGATTAAATACAGGTTTGTGACAAATTGACAGTAAATTTTAATAGGATTTTAAAGGTTGCAGGACACTTCCACTGAAGTGCGAAACTTTCATGAGTGCCCGAAAATATAACATTGAATAAATTTTGAAACCATCACCTGCAAAATTCCCAATGGAAAAACGCATGACTTTGGATCTATTTTGAGTCGGTCTTTTGAGTTGTTCAAAAAGGTCCGGCTTCAAGGTTTTTTTGACCTTTTAGTTAGCATTGGCTTTCGTGCTACCGTCTTACATACTTTATTTTTTGCCTTTTTTTAGTTGTGGGAATAACGCATCCAACCATGTTTGAACAGGAAGAACTTAGTCCGTATTTTATGTTATGCATGACAATATTTTCCCCTTTTCTCTTCGTAGCGCCATTGACGATTGCGGTGGCCATGAACGCCGCATTTCCCAGAATTTGCTATCAAAAGGATGTCGGTAGCGTCAATGCGGATGATTACTTTTTTATTAGAAGCAAGGAAGGTGGAAAAAAGGGTTGGTATTGGGGTTTATTATCCTTGGTCTTGCTGTTATAGGAATGCTATTGTGTGGCTTTGGGCTTATTTATTTCATTGTACCAATAGCATTAATTCCGGCTATTCATGTTTTAATGAAGAACTCACCGCCCTTGAAATAACCAAGGCAAGTTTTAAATGGGGCGGCAAAAATTGGGTGGTCATATTCGGATTGATCATTGTGACGGGCATTGTAGCGGAGTTAGGCCTTGTAGGTTGGGGTATCAGAATATTATTTACGGCCATGCTCTCCAAAATACCGATCTATTTTATCCATAAAGAAGGGGTAGAATCACCAAATGGAGATGGAAGTTATTCTTATTTTTTTGGGTTAAACGCAACGCTTGGTTCTAATATGCATCTTATGTTTAAAACAACCCAATGAATTCAAAAATTATGAAAAAGAAGATATTTGCCGTTGTATTTGCGGTAGCAATGACCGCAGTATCATGTTCTGAGGACTTTGATGATGGTCGTCAAGAGGAATATCGCGTTGCGGTACCCCTTACCGCTGATTTGATCCAATTTAAGGAGGAAGCGGTAGCCGTTACCGACCCCGTGCCCATAGAAAACTCAGGAAAGATTTATGCGTATAAAAATTATGTTTTTGTCAACGACATAAACAAGGGCATACACGTGCTTGATAATAGCAATCCCTCTTTTCCAATAAATATTGCTTTCATAAAGTTAGAGGGCAACAACGACATTTCAATCAAGGATGACCGCCTTTTCGCCGATAGTTACGGTGATTTAGTAGTTCTTGACATCAAAAATATTGAGAACATACCTCCTGCCAAAAGAATTGAAAATGCCATTTACCAACAGTTTTGGTGTACCGTCGGTTTCGATGTGACATGGCCCGAGGCCGATTATTTTGATTATGGTGACTTTGATGCCAACACACAGGCCATTGTAGGTTGGGAGGTGAAAACCGAACGACTTTCTCAAGCCGAAATTAATAGAAAATTTGGCGGTGGTGGAGATGTGCTTTACGAATCCGATGGGGCAGCTTTTAATAGTGCTGAAACCGTACCCTCAAATTCCGATACGGGTCAGGGGGGGTCTTTGGCACGCTTTAAGATTGTGGGTGATTACCTTTATGCGGTCGAATGGTCAAGTATTAGCGTTTTTGACATTTCTGACCTTGATAATCCAAAAACCTTGGAAGATGTATACGTGAACGGCGCTATAGAAACGATATATAATCAAGGCGATATACTTTTTATAGGGGGAATGCAGGGTATGTATATCTATGACATCAAGGAGCCATCAAAGCCTGCTTTCGTTTCCGAATTCGTGCATGGAACGGCCTGTGACCCGGTAGTGGTCGATGATACCTACGCCTATGTTACGTTAAGGGGCGAAAATTCTTGTGGCAATACCGAAAGTGGTTTATATATTGTTGATATTTCAGATTTAAAAAACCCTGAACTGAAAAAGTTTTATGCGCTTTCGGGGCCCTATGGATTGGGTTTCAAAGATGAAAAACTTTTTGTTTGCGATGGTTCTGACGGCTTGAAAGTGTATGATAAAAGTGATATCAATGATTTGAAACTGTTGAACCACTTTGAAGATATCATCACCTTCGATGTTATACCCCTACAAAGCTCTCTTTTAATGATCGGCGAAAATGCCTTATATCAATATGAATATCTAGACAATGACATACGTTTACTGAGTACCTTCAATCTCAAATAAGCTATTTTGGTACGCGAGAACGCCCCGGTCTACCGAGGCGTTTTTTTTTGCCTAGAGGTATGGTAGTCACACCAAATTAAAAATTTCAACTACTTTTGTGACTGTAAAACCAACATATGGCCAAAAATTTAGTGATAGTGGAGTCGCCCGCAAAGGCAAAGACGATAGAAAAGTTCTTGGGAAAGGATTATAAGGTAGAGTCAAGTTTTGGACATATAGCCGATTTGCCATCAAAAGAACTTGGGGTCGATGTTGACAATGATTTTGAACCCAAATATATCGTTGACAAAGACAAAAAGGCCTTGGTAAAAAAGCTAAAAGACCTGGCAAATAAGGCCGATACGATTTGGTTGGCGAGTGATGAAGATCGTGAGGGGGAAGCTATTTCATGGCATTTGGCCGAAACCTTAAAGCTTGATAAGAGCAAAACCAGACGTATCGTCTTCAACTCGATCACAAAATCCGCCATTCAAAAGGCCATTGAAAATCCTAGGGAAATCAATTACAATCTAGTTAATGCCCAACAGGCAAGAAGGGTGCTTGACAGATTGGTCGGCTATGAACTTTCGCCCGTATTATGGAAAAAAATTAAACCTGGCCTTTCGGCAGGTAGGGTGCAATCGGTGGCGGTTCGCCTAATCGTTGAGCGAGAAAGGGATGTTGAGGCCTTTAGCCCTCAAGCTTCTTTTCGTATATCTGCCGAATTCAAGACTGAGGAAGGCCATAGTTTTACGGCCAAATTAAATAAGACGTTCGTTTCTAAAGAAGAAGCCAATGATTTTCTAAAGAAAAATATCGGAGCTAATTTTTCTGTCGGAAGTCTAGACAAAAAGCCTGCGAAGAAATCGCCGTCTGCTCCTTTTACGACTTCGACCCTTCAACAGGAAGCTTCGAGAAAACTTTATTTTTCGGTGGGCCGTACCATGCAAGTGGCCCAGAGGCTCTATGAGGCTGGTCTAATCACCTATATGAGAACGGATAGCGTGAACCTTTCTGGCGAGGCCATCAACGCCGCAAAGTCTGCTATCGTTAACAATTACGGTGAAAAGTATAGCACGGTAAGAAATTTCAAGGGAAAGTCTAAAGGTGCTCAGGAGGCTCACGAGGCTATCAGACCCACTGACATAACAAATCAATCGCCTTCATTGGAAAGGGACCAATCGAAATTATACGAACTCATCTGGAAAAGAACCATTGCCTCGCAAATGAGCGACGCAGAATTGGAACGGACCAATGTGAAGGTTAAAGCCGATACACATGAGGAAGAATTCACTGCCAATGGAGAGGTCATAAAGTTTGATGGTTTTCTCAAGGTATATTTAGAAGGTTTGGATGATGAGGATATGGTCGAGGAGCAAGAGGGCATGTTACCATCGATGAAGATGGGAGAGGCCCTTGAAAACCTATTTATTACGGCGACCGAACGTTTTTCGAGACCTCCCTATCGCTTTACAGAAGCTTCTTTGGTTAAGAAATTGGAAGAGCTTGGCATTGGTAGACCATCTACTTATGCGCCCACAATTTCGACAATTCAGAATCGGGGCTACATCGAAAAGGGCACCGTAGAAGGTACGGAAAGAAATTACGTGCAGTTACTCTTGGAAAGCGAGACCATTAAAGAGAAGCAACTTTCAGAGACCGTAGGTTCCGAAAAAGGGAAATTGGTGCCAACAGACATAGGAATGATTGTCAACGACTTTTTGGTGAGTCACTTTGCCAATATTCTTGATTATAATTTTACCGCAAAGGTAGAGGAAGATTTTGATGAGATTGCAGAGGGTGATGAAGATTGGCAAAAGGTAATGAAAAGCTTTTACAAGGATTTTCACCCTAACGTAGTCGATGTAGAAGAGAATGCCGATAGGGCCAGTGGTGAACGTGTTTTGGGTGAGGATCCGAAAACGGGTAGACAAGTGGCCGTTCGCTTAGGGCGTTTTGGGCCTATGGTGCAGATAGGTACGGTAGATGACGAAGAGAAACCCAAGTTCGCTAGCCTATTACCAGAGCAATCCTTGAATACCATCACCTATGATGAGGCTATGGAGCTTTTCAAATTGCCGAGATCACTTGGAGAATATGAGGGTGAGGAAATAGAAGCCAACGTAGGAAGGTTCGGGCCTTATGTACGGTTTGGTAAAAAATTTGTTTCCTTAGGCAAGGGAGAAAGTGCTTTTGATATCGATTATGATCGGGCCGTCGAATTGATTAAAGAGAAGCAGAAAGCAGATGCTCCGATATATCACTATGAAGATAAAGAGGTGACCAAGGGTAAGGGTAGGTTCGGCCCATTCATTAAATGGGACGGAATGTTCATCAATGTCAACAAGAAGTACGATTTTGAAAATCTATCCGAAGCGGACATAATCGAGCTTATCGAGGCGAAGAAACAGAAAGAATTGGATAAAGTGGTTCAAAACTGGCCTGATGAAGGTATCCGCATTGAAAAGGCACGTTGGGGTCGCCATAACATTATAAAGGGAAAGACCAAGGTAGAGTTGGCCAAAACGGTAGATGCGGCCAAAATGTCTTTGGACGAGGCAAAGGCGCTATTGGAAAAAAAGGCGCCTAAGAAAAAAACGAGGTCTAAGGCGAAGAAGAAGTAAATTTGAATGGGATAAGGGGCGGAAGCATTAATGTTGTAGTCAAACTTCGAAATGACCTAATAACTTATGCAATTAAAATAAATGGTATTAGATTTTTTGGTGCCCGTGGAAGATAGGGTTTTGGCCCACTGTGAATTACTCCCATCCCAAGCCCTCGGCAAACACATTAAAATTCATAATAAAAAGGAAGGGCTACCTGATACAACTAATATTTCAATAGCCTTGCTAGGGGTTAAGGAATCAAGGAATGCCTTTGAGAAGAAACACGAAATACTAGATGTTTCCGCCATACGAATACAACTTTACAAATTGCTATTGGGCAATTGGAATTCTACCTTGGCCGATATGGGCGATATTGAAGAGGGTGCCACTGTTGAAGATACTTATTTTGTAGTGCGGAAAACGGTAGCTTCGCTTTTAAAGCAAAAGATAATACCCATAATTATTGGTGCGACCCAAGATATTACCTACCCTGCTTATAGAGCCTTCGATGGGATCAAAGATCTGGTCAATTTGGTCGCTATAGATAGTCGATTTGATTTTGGGATGGATGATGAGCTTATTTCCTCCCATTCCTACATGAGCAAAATCATTACGGAAAAGCCAAACAACCTATTTAATTTTTCGAACATCGGGTATCAAAGTTACTTCAATGCCCAAGAGGAAGTCGATTTGATGGAGCGTCTTTTTTTTGATGCCTATCGGTTGGGCGAACTGGGCGCCGACATTGCTTTGGCAGAGCCCATTATGAGAAATGCCCATATGATAAGCATGGATGCAAGGGCTATTAGAGCTAGCGAAATTGGTCTATCCGATAATTTTTCCCCAAACGGTTTCACGGGGAGGGAAATCTGTGCGATTGCCAGATATGCCGGTATTAGTGATAAGGTAAGTGTTTTTGGTATTTACGAAATGGAGAATGCCGCGCAGTCGGCACAATTGATGGCTCAGATTATATGGTATTTTATTGAGGGTTTCAATTTTCGAATCTCGGAGTCTCCCTTTGAAGACCCTGCAAATTTCACTAAATATAATGTTCCGACCGATACGGAACAGCTTATCTTTCATAAAAGTCATCTTACCGATCGGTGGTGGGTAGAGGTGCCTTCGATTCTATCCCCACATACTAAATCAAAATCACCTGCGTTATTACCCTGCACAAAAAAGGACTATTTGGAAGCATGCGACCAAAATATTCCTGAACGGTGGTTAAAGGCCTATAAAAAAGGATTTAACTAGGCTCTCCTGTTTTTAATGGAATACCCGAATATCAGGCCTTGGGCTATGATTATGAGTGCCTCAGTTCTGTCCAAAAAAAAATATAGTATAATTGCCATTGATACAATAATTTGATTAAATCACAGTTTTAGAGTGTAGAATTGAATCATTGTTTTGCAGTTAATAACCAGAATCGAAATTTAACCTAAAGTATGAAGAAGCTATTGTTGTCATCTATAGCGTTTGTTTTTTTACTCAGTAGTTGTGGGTCAAGAACAAAGGGAGAGCTAGTCGGAGCCCAAGGTAAAAAATGGTATCCGGAAAGACCATACGGAATGGAACTTATTCCAAGGGGGTCTTTTATAATGGGTAAAGCCGAGGAAGACCAAGCGAAGCTCCTAAACGCACCAACCAAGACCGTTACGGTCAGATCGTTCTATATGGATGATACCGAAATTACGAACAGTGAATACCGACAGTTCGTAGAATGGGTAAAAGATTCCATAACCCGCACCAGATTGGCTATATTGGCCGATGAACTTGGACTCGGGCCAGAAGATGGGGGAATTGGAGACTATGCCTTTAAGGATGCCGATACCACAAAGCTTTCTGCCTACGACAAATATATGCTGGACAATTACGCAGGTATGGGCGAAACAGGTTTTGAAGGAAGGGCCCTTAACAAGGATGAAGAACTTGTGTGGGATATTTCTGAATATCCCGACGAATACTATACCGAAGTGATGGACTCGCTATATATTCCTGAAGAAGAATCGTATAATGGGCAGCGCACCATAGATGTGACCAAGCTAAAATACAAATACAGTTGGATGGATATCGAGGCTGCCGCAAGATCTAAAACGGGCCGAAGAAAAGATTTTATTCGTCAAGAAGAGCTTGAAGTATATCCTGATACAACAGTTTGGATCCGTGATTTTGAATACTCCTACAATGAACCCATGCACAACGATTACTTTTGGCACGATGCCTATAGCGATTATCCTGTGGTCGGTGTATCTTGGGACCAAGCCAGGGCCTTCTGTAATTGGAGGACCAAATTCAAGAACGATGATCAAAAAAGTAGGGGCAAGCAATTCGTGAACCAGTTTAGATTACCTACGGAAGCTGAGTGGGAATATGCCGCAAGGGGTGGTATCGAAGGTGGTACATATCCTTGGGGGGGACCCTACGTAATCAGTGACACCGGTTGTTTTATGGCAAACTTTAAGCCACAGCGGGGTGATTACGCTGCCGATGCGGCACTGTACACCGTAGAGGCCAAGTCTTATGAACCGAATGATTTTAACTTGTATAACATGGCTGGTAATGTTTCTGAGTGGACGAATTCCAGTTACGACCCCAATTCTTATGAGTTTGTTTCTACGATGAACCCCAACGGAGGCGATGGAGCAAATGCAAGAAAGGTTATTCGCGGAGGTTCTTGGAAAGATGTGGCTTATTTCCTTCAGGTAAGTACAAGGGATTATGAATACGCTGATTCTGCACGGAGTTACATCGGGTTCAGAACGGTACAAGACTATATGGGTGAGGAAGATTCGACCCAATAAGCAAGTAAGAATTAATTTTTTTTAGTTAGTTTCAAATACACAAATAAATATACTCGATTTCAATGCTTTTCTTGAAATTGGAGAACAAATCAAACAAAAACCAAATACTTATTATTAACATTAAATTTCAAATTAAATCTTAAATTATGGCACAGTCAAAATCAACAAAGAAATTATTTAACATGGCCTATGGCCTTGGTGCGTCGGTCGTAATCATCGGGGCTTTGTTCAAAATACTTCACTGGGAGTTTGGTCCCCTTACAGGTGGTCTTCTTCTTGCTGTAGGTCTTATTACGGAAGCATTAATTTTTGCGATCAGTGCATTCGAACCGGTAGACGACGAATACGATTGGTCTTTGGTATATCCTGAATTGGCCGGTGGTCAGTCGAACGGTAGAAGCAACGAGCTTGCTGAAATTAAGGAAGCCGAAACTTCTTTATCTGCTAAATTAGATGATTTATTGAAAGAAGCTGGTGTGGATGCCAACTTGATGGAAAGCCTTGGGTCTAGCATCCGTAATTTCGAAGGCGCGGCAAAAGGTATTGCCCCAACGGTGGACGCTATGGAGTCTACAAAGAAATATTCCGATGAAATGGTTCAAGCCGCAGCTCAGATGGAATCTTTGAACAGTCTTTATAAAGTACAATTGGAGAGTGCTAGCCGTCAAGCCTCTATCAACGAAGAAGTAGTACAAAATGCAGGTGCCCTTAAGGAACAAATGGCTTCCTTGGCTACCAATCTTTCTTCCTTAAACGGAGTATACGGAGGTATGCTTACCGCTATGAACAGAAACTAATTAGAGAACCGTTAGTTAAAAATCCCAAATCAAATAATTAATCAAATCTAATTAGAAAACATGGCAGGAGGAAAACAAACACCACGTCAGAAGATGATCAACCTAATGTATCTGATCTTCATCGCGATGTTGGCACTGAACATGAGTAAGGAAGTTCTAGCGGCTTTCGGATTGATGAACGAAAAGCTAGAAGCTTCAAATAGCAAGGCTACCGAAAGCAATGAAGCTTTCTTGGCAAGTCTTGAGACAAAAGCATCGGAAGACGCCGCCAAATACCAAAAGGTGTATCAAGATGCCCAGAGAATCAAACAATTATCACAGGAGTACTACGACTATCTCCAAAACCTAAAGGAAGGTATGTTGGAAGATGTGGAAGACCCGCAAGATTATGTGGTCATGGATAAGTCTGATTTTCTGGATCAAAAATTCTTTCAGGGGGATAACCTTACTCCGGAAGGGGAAGAATTTGTTAACCGTATCAATAATTACCGTAGTGAAATTGCAAAAGTACTGCCCGAAAATATGAAAAGTGCAGTAGAGACAAGATTCAGTACTGGCGATGAAAACGGTAAAATTGAAAAACGAGATGGTACCAAGCAAGACTGGATCAATTACAACTATGAAGGCTTTCCTTTAGTAGCCTCTTTGACAAAATTGACCGCTTTGCAGAACGATATCAAGAATACCGAAGAAGATGCCTTGAAAACCATGTTGCAAGGTGAGTTGACGAGTCAGGTATCGCTTTCTAATTTTTCTACATTATTGGAATCTGAAAAGAACGCGTTTTATGCGGGCGACCGATTTCAAGGGGATATTGTATTGGGCAAAACGGACAAATCCGCAAAACCTGTACGCGCCGAGTTGACTTTAGACGGTAGAAAACTATCGGAAGGCAAAGACTATAAACTGAAGGAAGGTGGTGTTGAAATGATGATCGGTGCTGGAAACCCAGGGGATCATGAAATTTCAGGTACCTTGATTTATATGCAAGATGGTGTCGAGACCGAAGTTCCGGTGAAGAATACGTTCTCTACTATCAGCAAACCGAATTCCGCATTGATTGCTGCTGACAAGATGAACGTAGTATACCGAGGTGTGGCCAATCCTATGACCATCTCTATCCCAGGTATTCCCAGTAACAAAGTAAATGCCTCGGCTCCTGGTCTGAAATCCGTTAGTGGTAGTAAGTATATCATGAATCCAGGTACAGGAAGAACGGTAACGATTACTGCTTCAGGAAAATTGCCGGATGGTCAGAGTGTATCTTCCAAGTCTGAATTTAGAATTAAGGATATTCCTCGTCCGGCCGGTACCGTGAGTAAACAAGATGGTACGGTGAAATTACCTAGAGGTAACGTTGAAATCGCGACTATTGGTGCGATGCTTGAGGATTTCGATTTTGATCTGAACCTTGCCGTTAGCGGCTTTAAGTTCAAAGTTCCTGGTCAACCTACCGTAAGTGTCAACGGAGATAAGTTGAACGGTATGGCCAAGAATGCCTTGAAAAGAGCTAAGAGAGGCGATGTAGTTCAAATCTTCGATATCGAAGCTTTCATTACCAACAACAAGAGTTATAAATTGAAGAAAGTATCTCCGGTCGTTGTGGAGATCACAAACTAATAATGAGTTAAAAACCGGGCAACCCTAGGGTTGCCCGGTAATTTTAAAATAATACAAACATGAATTGGAAAAATGTATTACTAATCGGAGCAGTCACATTGTTGCCTGTTTCCCTCATGGCTCAGGCGAATATCTTGAACGCCAAAAAGCCTGAGGAAATCGGTATGAAAACCGAGGCACAAAAAGCTTTGGATAATGATGCTCCCCTAGAGTACGGTTATGTTGATGACCGTGATATTCTTTGGTCAAAAACCGTATGGGAGGTTATCGATTTAGATGAAAGGGTAAATTTTCCTTTGTATTACCCAACCGATACCATTGATATCGGAAATAATAGAAGGTCACTATATGATGTGTTATTAAAAAACATTAAAAACGGCAAGTTGGAAGATGTATACGCGGATTCCTATTTCACCGAAAAAAGGAAGTTCAGCGACCTTACCGCAACCCTGCAAAAAGTCGACACGACCGATTATGGGTATGAGCAAATCAACGCTGGTGAAGAACTATCTCCTGAATATGTTATCAGAAGAAATCTGACGGCAGCCGATATCGAAGAGTATCGCATAAAAGGGATGTGGTATTTCGACAAGCGCCAAGGTGAGCTTAAATATCGATTACTGGGAATTGCCCCTGTTGCTCCCGATGTAAACTTTATTGACGATGAATCAATGGCTCCAGCCGATGCGAAAGTAGAATTGTTCTGGGTCTGGTATCCTGATGCAAGAGAGATTTTACACGAGGCGAAAGTATTTAATCAGCGAAATTCAGCTCAGCCAATATCTTTTGATATGTTGTTGAATGCTAGAAGGTTCGATGCAATTATCTACAGGGAAGACAACGTACACGGAGATCGTGAAGTGAACGACTATATTTCAGATAATGCCTTGTTTCAATTGTTGGAGGCCAACAGGATCAAGGAAACAATTCGCGATCGCGAACAAGATATGTGGGCATATTAACCCAAAGAACATTCCAATTCAAACGTTATTAGACCCGGCTCCCAGCCGGGTCTTTGTTTTTAGAAGCGAAGCTGTAACTTTTAGCGTAGATATCCTATATCATCCTGAAAACCTAAAACATGTTTTCATTTTCTTAAAAGCTGTTATCGCTTTCGTTTAATACCTTTGCCCTATGACAGATTATCTTGTGGTAGGTCTGGGTCTAGCGGGTATATCCTTCTGCGAACAGCTAAAAAAACATAATAGAACATTCAAAGTTCTGAGCGATTCTTCGCAGTCGTCTTCTATGGTGGCTGGTGGACTGTACAATCCGGTAATTCTAAAACGATTTACCTTAGCTTGGAGAGCCAAGGAACAAATGGATTTGGCCGCGATCTTTTATACGCATTTGGAGAAAAAGTTACAAGTTACTATAGATTATAAAGTTCCGGTGTTGAGGAGATTTGCTTCCGTAGAAGAGCAAAATTTATGGTACGAGGCTTTAGATAAACCGAGTTTAGAATATTTTCTATCTCCTAAGATAATACCGAACAAGAACCCCTGCTTAAGCGCTACCCTTGGATTCGGTGAGGTACTCTATACGGGTAGGGTTGATACCTCGCTGCTTATAAGAGCATACAGTAGGTATCTTGCCGATCAAGAAGAATTGGTACCCGAAAGTTTCGACTATAGCCAGTTGGAGATCCAGTCCGATTTTTTTCAATACGGGGGTCATACCTTCAAGAATTTGGTCTTTGCCGAGGGATTCGGTCTAAAGAAAAACCCTTTTTTTAACTACTTGCCCTTGAATGGAACAAAGGGCGAGTTATTGACCATCAAGGCGGAGGGTCTTCAGGAAGATAGGGTCATTAAATCTTCTGTCTTTATAATCCCGCTACAAGATGATATGTACCGTGTTGGGGCGACCTATAATTGGAAGGATAAGGAATCCGAACCTACCGAAAACGGAAAACAAGAATTGCTGAGAAAGCTCAAAACTTTTATAAATTGTGACTTTGAAGTAATGAACCATTCGGCGGGTATAAGGCCAACAGTTGCGGATAGGAGACCCTTGGTAGGCAGACATCCCGAATATAAAAATTTATTCGTGTTAAATGGTTTAGGCTCAAGAGGCGTGTTAATTGCTCCTTATGCTTCGGAACAATTGTACAATCTCATAGAATTCGATCGCTCCTTGAATCCAGAAATGGATATCGCCAGATTTTCGAAAAAATGGATCAAGTAGTAGTGCCCGCCTCGGGGTTGTATTTAATAAATAAGTTGATCCAAATATTTCTTGATAACCTAATAATCACGGGCATGAAGACCACAAGGGTTATTACAATGGCAATAAATGTAGTAACAAGTGAAGTTTCTAACATCACGTAAGCGATAATAAAGGCCGCGACTCCAAAGGCAATACCAACGCCATAACTTACATACATGGCTCCATAAAAGAAGGAAGGCTCGATCTTATATTTTAAACCGCAATGCGAACACCGCTCATGCATTTTGAAGAGCTGGCGTACCTGATAAGGGTTTTTGTCCACATACATAGTTTCGAGTTGGCATTTTGGGCAACTTCCTGTTAAAATGCTGTAAAGTTTGGTTCCTTTTTTTAACATTTGCAGAACTTTGTACAAAAATAGGGGTTTGCTCTTTCTTTATGGTGACGACAATCGAAAAAAGTCATTTTTTCAGCTAAGTTAAGTACCCAATTTCAATAAACACGATTTGAATAACCGCTCATGTTGAACGTTCACAATCTTTCGGTATCCTTCGGTGGCGAATATTTATTCGAGGAAATTTCTTTTCGTCTGAACGGGGGTGACCGCGTTGGGCTCATCGGCAAGAATGGTGCTGGGAAATCGACCTTGCTTAAACTCTTGTCGAGGGACATGGCCTTGGATTCAGGCACCCTATCGGTAGAAAAGAATATCAAAATTGGGTTTTTAAGGCAGGATATTGATTTTGAACAGGGTAGAACTGTTATAGAAGAGGCTTATCAAGCTTTTGAGGAAATAAAGCAACTTGAAGCCAAGCTTGATGAAATCAATCACCAGTTGGCCGAACGTACCGATTATGAAAGTGAGGGATATCATCAGTTGATGGTCGACCTGAGTGATATTACCCATCATTATGAGATTTTGGGAGGATACAATTATCAGGGAGATACCGAAAAAATCTTACTTGGCCTAGGTTTTAAAAGGTCTGATTTTGATAAGAAAACCGATACATTTTCCGGCGGATGGCGCATGCGCATCGAATTGGCCAAACTTCTGCTGCAGAATAACGATGTACTTTTACTCGATGAGCCGACAAATCATCTCGATATTGAGTCGATTATCTGGCTAGAGCAGTTTTTGAAGAACTGTACCGGGGCCGTAGTCATTGTTTCTCACGATAAGATGTTCTTGGATAATGTGACGAATCGTACTATTGAGATTTCGCTGGGCAGAATTTATGATTACAATAAACCGTATTCGAAATTTCTCAAGCTCAGAAATGAAATAAAGGAACAACAACTTAATGCCCAAAAGAATCAGGAAAAGGAGATTCAACAAGCGGAACGACTGATTGAAAAGTTCAGGGCAAAATCCACTAAGGCATCCATGGCGCAATCTCTGATAAAGAAGTTGGATAAAATGGAAAGAATCGAGGTCGACCAAGATGATAATGCAGTAATGAATTTGCGTTTTCCGATTTCCGTAACGCCGGGCAAGGTGGTGGCGGAGATTGAAGAACTTTCTAAAAGTTATGGCGAAAACGAGGTGTTAAAAGATATCAACCTGCTTTTGGAACGCGACAGTAAAACGGCGTTTGTTGGGCAGAACGGTCAGGGTAAGTCGACATTGGCGAAAATAATGGTCGGAGAATTGGAACATCAGGGAAAATTCAAGTTGGGGCATAATGTACAGATCGGTTATTTCGCACAGAACCAAGCGGAATACCTCGATGGCGATAAAACTATTCTTGATACGATGATCGACGCGGCCAATGAAAAGAACAGAAGTAAGGCAAGGGATATTTTAGGCTCATTTTTGTTCCGTGGCGATGAGGTGGAAAAGTACGTGAAAGTGCTTTCAGGAGGTGAACGCAATCGATTGGCCTTGGCAAAGATGTTATTACAGCCCTTTAATGTTTTGGTTATGGACGAACCTACGAACCATCTAGATATTCAATCAAAGCACGTGCTCAAACAGGCTTTACAGAACTTCGATGGCACCTTAGTGGTGGTTTCACATGATCGGGATTTCCTTCAAGGTTTAACCAATAAGGTCTATGAGTTTAAAGATAAAACCATTAAAGAGTATCTCGGAGATATAGACTATTATCTTGATCAGCGAAAGGTCGGGGATTTCCGAGAAATTGAAAAAAACCAACAAAAGCCTGAAAAAATAGCGTTAGACAAACCGGCATCCAATGATTTCAAGAACCAAAAACGCCTTAAATCACTCAAAAATAAGATAGGTACCGTCGAAACTATTGTTTCTAGATTGGAAAAGGAAATAGCTAAAATCGACCATCAGTTACTATTGAATTACGACGAAACTATAGCGGAACCGGGCTTTTTCGATGACTATCAAAAGAAGAAGAAAGATTTGGAAACGCAAATGCAACGATGGGAAGAGCTTACCCTAAAGCTTGAAAAAATTCGGGCTTGAGAAACTAAGACGAGACGTTGAATGTTGCTTACCACAATTTGTAGGGCTTTCACAACAATATGGAACACTTCACCTAGTTTTTTTGTGAGTTATCGAAACATATCATTACTTTGTAGGTAAATTCCTTGATTTTGTGAAATTATTTCACTCTAAACTGATTTTCAATGAGAAAAATTTTATGCTATGTATGGGTTGTTGTATCAGCCAATTTAATGATGGCTGAAATCCCAAAGGCGGAAAGAACCGCCCTTATAGATATCTTTAAAGCTACGAATGGTGATAATTGGACGAATACTTGGGATATCGATGCAGATGTGTCAAACTGGTACGGCGTGAAGGTCGTAAATGACCATGTAACCGAAATCAACCTCTTCAGAAATAACCTTAATGGTATAATTCCTAATAGTATAGGTGCTTTTAAGGAGTTGGAATCCTTAAACTTGGCCTTTAATGGGATTACTGGCGAGTTGCCTACCGAAATCACAGAACTTCCTCGTCTAAGGGTGTTGAAATTGGAAATGAACAGAATTAAAGGGGAGCTACCCGAAAATATCGGAGCGTTGGTAGAATTAGAGGAATTAACGGCCTTCAACAATTTTCTTACGGGAGATATACCGGATACAATAGGTGAAATCAAGGGTTTGAAAGTATTGAATCTGTCGAGCAATAGTCTAAAAGGAAGTATTCCGAAATCCGTTGGTGGGTTAGTGCATCTTGAAAGTCTCGGTCTTTTCGAAAATTCATTGGAAGGGGCAATTCCTGCAGAGATGGGTAATTTGGTTAAGCTCAAAGAGCTCGTTCTTGCCAATAATCAGCTAGGAGGCGAAGTACCTATTGAATTCGGACAGTTGGCGAGTTTAGAGGTTTTTCAAATTCAAAACAACAAGTTCAATTCCGTAAAAAATCTTGAAGCCATGCAGTCGCACGAGTTTTTGGTCTTCGATTACGATCGCGAAGACACCAAAACCGACTTCAGAACTGTTAAATTTAATAAGACTAGAATGGCGGATACAAAATTTGAAGATGATGTTGATAATTAATAGTCAAGATTAGTCTATAAGTTAGTTTGGTTTAAGAAGGATGCGCTTTTGCATCCTTTTTTTCATATACATTTTGCGCTTTAAGATTAATTTAACTTTTGTCACTTAAACTTCGGGTTAGTTTTGTGGTCTAACAATACCTCTCAGCTAATCAAACATGGATAAAAGAAAAGTTATACTTTCCATATTGGGACTTCTATTGATCTTGGCCTCCGTTTTTGCGGCCAAGGCGATTATCGATAGTAAACAATCGTTCAGACCACCACAGGAAAAAATTGTAAAGACCGTCTTTGTAGATACGGTTAAAAATGGCAAAGTACCCATAACGGTCAATGCAAATGGAAACTTAGTGGCCAAACAGCGTATGGAACTTTTTTCGGAGGTACAAGGCGTGTTCAGAAAAGGCCCCAAACTTTTTAAAACGGGCCAACGGTACAGTGCTGGGGAAACGATAATCAATATTGATGCCAGCGAATACAGGGCGAGCGTTCAGTCAGCCAAGAGCAACCTTTTTAATCAAATTACTTCGATAATGCCTGATTTACGTCTCGATTATCCTGAAGTTTTTGATAAATGGCAAAGTTATCTTTCGAACTTTGACATGGCCAATGTGACACCGCCATTACCCGAAATGGAAACCGAGAAAGAAAAATTTTTCATTTCTGGTCGCGGAATCCTGACTTCGTATTATAATGTAAAAAACCTAGAGCAAAGGCTTGCTAAGTACAGAATAGTCGCACCTTATACTGGAGTTTTGACCGAAGCATTGGTGACTGAAGGTACTTTGGTCAGATCGGGTCAGCAATTGGGCGAATTTATCAATGTAGGTATTTATGAGCTTGAGGTAAGTATTCCCAAAACGTATGATGCGCTATTAAAGGTCGGAGAGCCTGTTACTTTGACCAATCTAGGAAGTACAAAGACCTACACCGGGGTGGTCAGCCGTGTCAATGGGAAGGTTGATCAGTCATCGCAAACGGTCAAAACCTATATCGAGGTGGCCGATAGTGATCTTAAAGAGGGCATGTATCTCGAAGCGAAACTGAATGCCAAGGAAGAAGTTGAGGCCATTGAAATTAATCGTTCCCTACTTCTTGACAATAATCAAATCTTTGTGGTTCGCGATTCGGTCCTAGACGTCATTGATGTGAAGCCGGTTTACTTTTCCGATAAGAAAGTGGTTCTCAAAGAAGTTCCTGATGGTATGACCATTATATCAAAGCCTGTAGTGGGAGCTTATGTGGGAATGTTGGTAAAGGTTTTTGGTGAAGAGAAAACCATAACTCAGGTAGAATGAAAAATCTCATTTCCTATTTCATAAAGTACCATGTAGCGGTTGATGTGGTTATTATAGCATTCTTCGCTTTTGGTATTGCCGGCGCGCTTTCATTGAAGTCTTCATATTTTCCATTGATAGATTCCAAGAACATCTCCATAAACATTACCTACCCCGGGGCTTCACCCCAAGAAGTTGAAGAGGGTATCGTACTTAAGATCGAAGATAACTTAAAGGGATTGGAGGGAATTGATCGGGTTACTTCTACGGCCCGCGAGAATAGTGGTATTATCAATGTCGAGATAGAGAAGGGGCGAGATATCGATTTCATGCTGTTGGAGGTGAAGAATGCAGTTGACCGTGTACCTTCTTTTCCAACGGGTATGGAACCCCTGGTCGTGTCAAAACAAGAGGCTATTCGTCAGACAATAAGTTTTGCGATAAGCGGTGAGAATGTACCCCTGGGCACCTTAAAACAAATCGGGAGACAGGTTGAAAATGAACTTAGAACGATAGATGGTATCTCTCAAATCAGTATGACGGGTTATCCGCAGGAGGAAATAGAGATTGCCGTTAATGAAAACAACCTTTTGGCCTACAACGTATCGTTCAACGAAGTGGCCCAAGCGGTAGCGAACGCCAATATCTTGGTTACCGGAGGAAATATCAAAACCGATGCCGAAGAGTATTTGATCCGGGCCAACAATCGCTCCTATTATGGCGATGAGCTTTCCAATCTTATTATAAGGGCAGACCCCTCTGGCCAATCGATACGATTAAAAGACGTGGCCATTCTTCGAGACCGTTTTGCAGAATCTCCTAATGCATCCTATTTCAATGGGAACCTGGCAGTAAATGCCTCGATTACCAGTACCAATACGGAAGATTTAATTGGTTCGGCTACCAAGGTCAAGGAATATATAGAAGACTTCAATCAAAAGCATAATAATATAAAGCTGGATGTAATAAGCGACCAGTCTAAAACCTTGACGCAGCGTACCGAACTTTTAACTGAAAATGCCATCGTTGGGATGATTTTAGTCCTTATTTTTCTTTCTCTCTTCTTGAATACCAGATTGGCATTTTGGGTGGCTTTTGGTTTGCCCATCTCTTTTTTGGGGATGTTCGTTTTCGCCGGTTTTTTCGATGTGACTATCAATGTGCTTTCGCTATTCGGCATGATTATCGTTATCGGAATTTTGGTCGATGACGGGATTGTTATTGCTGAAAACATATACCAACATTACGAGAAAGGAAAGACACCGGTGCAAGCTGCCATTGATGGCACTATGGAAGTTATTCCGCCTATTGTATCGGCAATCATCACCACTGTACTTGCTTTTTCGATCTTTCTATTTCTAGATGGACGAATCGGTGAGTTCTTCGGCGAAGTTTCGGTTATTGTAATTTTAACTTTGGTGGTATCCCTTATTGAGGCCATGATTATATTGCCGGCCCACCTTGCCCATTCAAAAGCCCTTCAGCCTATTTCGAAGAAACCAAAAAAAGGAATTGCCAAGGCGTTTGCCAAATTGAGGGTTATAAATGAAATGGGTGATAGGTTCATGGCATGGATGCGTGATAATTTATATAGTCCGAGCTTACGTTTCGCACTTCGTTATAAGGTTTTGACATTCGCCTTCTTCGTTATGGCGCTATTTCTTACTCTAGGTGCTATAGGAGGGGGCGTCGTGCGTACCGCCTTTTTTCCGAGAATTGCAAGTGACAGGGTATCCGTAGAACTACTAATGCCGAACGGTACCAATGAAAAGGTTACAGATTCCATAATAGGCCTCATAGCGGAGAAATCAAATATTGTGAATAAGGAACTCACCGACCAATATATGAAGGGTACGGGTAAGGAAGTTTTTGAAAATACGATTGTAAATATCGGTCCTGGTTCTTCTGCGGCAACATTGGTCATTAATTTATTGCCCGGGGAGGAGCGACCTGATGCCATACGATCCGATGTAGTGACCAATCGATTACAAGAGTTGGTGGGCCCAGTCGTCGGGGTCGAAAGCTTGATTTATGGGTCGGGAGGTAATTTTGGGGGGAGTCCGGTTTCGGTTTCACTTCTAGGAAATAATATTCAAGAATTAAAAGCGGCCAAATCGGAACTGAAAGCGATTTTAGAAAACAACGCCCTTTTGAAAGATGTGGCAGACAATGATCCGGCCGGTATCAAGGAAATACGATTGGAACTCAAAGAAAATGCGTACTTGCTGGGGCTGGATTTACGATCCGTAATGAACCAAGTTCGGGCTGGATTCTTCGGTACACAGGCACAACGCTTCCAGCGGGGGCAAGATGAAATCAGGGTTTGGGTGCGCTATGATCGTGAAAACCGTTCTTCAATTACCGATTTGGATGAGATGCGAATCGCTACTCCAAACGGAAGTAAGGTTCCATTGAATGAAATAGCGGATTATACTATAGAGAGGGGAGATGTAGCTATCAACCACTTGGAAGGCCAACGGGAAATTCAGGTTTCGGCCGATATTAAAGATGATAAGACCACTAGTGCTACCGATATAATGGCTGAAATACGGTCTGATATAATGCCCGATATCCAATCTAAATATCCGACAGTTTCGGCCTCATATGAAGGTCAAAATAGGGAGGCCAACAAATTGACCGATTCACTCAGGTTTGTCGGTTTGTCGGTGTTGTTATTAATTTATATAACAATCGCCTTTACGTTCCGTAGTTTCAGTCAGCCGCTATTATTGATTTTATTGGTGCCTTTTAGTTTGACGGCGGTCGCATGGGGTCATTGGTTGCACGGTTTTCCTGTCAATATATTGTCAATGTTAGGTATTATTGCCTTGATCGGTATTATGGTCAATGATGGGCTGGTGCTGATCAGTAAGTTTAACGGGAACTTGCGTGACGGAATGAAATTTGATGAGGCCATCTACGATGCGGGCCGTTCAAGATTCAGAGCGATTTTTTTGACCTCTATTACCACAATTGCTGGTCTGGCTCCTTTATTATTGGAAAAAAGTAGACAAGCACAGTTCTTAAAACCGATGGCTATCTCGATTGCGTACGGAATAGCATTCGCCACAATTTTGACCTTATTGATGTTGCCTCTGTTCTTGGCTTTCAGTAATAAAATGAAAGTCGGAAAAAAATGGCTGGCTACGGGAGATACTATTACCAAGGAAGAGGTAGAGCGAGCTATCAAAGAGCAAAAAGAGGAAGAAAACATGAAACAGGGTGCCCTTCATTCCATGAATGGATTTTCCAAAACTAACATTGAAACTCCTAAGGCTTTAGAGGGCAAAGAATAGAGAATTTTGTAATGAATAGAATTTATACGATTACCTGTCTGTTTCTTATGGCATCTGGTGTACTCTTTGCACAAGAAGAGATTTTGTCAAAGCAGGAAGCGGCGAAATTGGCACTTGAGAATAATTTCGGAATTAAAGTAGCCCTGAACGAAGTCGAAATTGCCGAAAATAATGCAAGTGTTTTAAATTCCGGATACCTGCCCACGGTAACTGCGACGGCAGGGGCGAATTATAACCGCGATGATGCCACAATCGAGTTTCCTGGGCAGTTCAATGAAGACGGTACCCCTAGGGCCGACTTTGAGATAAATCAGGCAGAAGCGCAACGGTATAATTCAGGGGTGAACGTAAATTACACCCTATTTGACGGTTTAGGACGCTTATACAATTACAAACGCCTAAAAGAACAGTATCAGTTAAGTGAATTACAGGCTAGGGAAACTATTGAAAATACCCTGTTGCAACTATTTAGTGTTTATTTTGAAGTGGCTCGACTTACCGAAAACGAGAATGTGCTACAGCAAGCACTTGAAATTTCAACCCAACGGATTACAAGGGCGGAATATGCTTTTGAATATGGCCAGAATACCAAGTTGGATATTTTGAATGCACAGGTAGATGTTACTAACGACAGTATCAACCTATTGAACACCAAACAACAGTTGGCCAACGCCAAAAGAGATTTGAACGTGGTTTTGAATCAAGACCTGAACAGCACCTTCGAGGTAGACACCTTAATACAGTTTATACCGAGATTGAAATTAGATGAACTCATAGCCCAGGCCGAAGATAATAACGTAGCCATATTACAGACAAAAAGAAACTTGGCCATCAACGCTTACGACATTAAAGTAAATAAATCGGGCTATTTGCCCACCATAGGTCTAACCGGATCGTACGGGTGGAACTTGAACCAAAGTGCGGCCTCGGCCTTCTTTCCAGGTACTAATAATCAGACTTGGAATTTTGGACTCGGTGCCAACTTAACCTGGAACCTGTTTGATGGAGGGGGAACTAGCGTTCGCGTTAAAAATTCGAAAATTGCCTTCGAAAACCAGGAACTTTTGCAAGATCAGATTGCGCTTGAGGTAGCGAGGGATATAAAAAATGCCTTGGAAATCTATGAAAATCGTTTAAATATTTTCGTGATTCAAGAACAGAATGTATTAACAAACCACAATAATTTTGAACGCTCTAGGGAACAATTCCAGCTGGGCCGAATTACTTCGATAGAGTTTCGGCAGGCCCAAATCAACCTCCTCAACGCACAAACCAATAAGAATTTGGCAAAGTATGACGCAAAGTTGGCCGAACTTCAATTGCTACAGTTGACAGGGCAATTATTGAATGTTAATCTATAATTTGTGGCTTTTATATAGGGAGCCAGGTATTCCAATATTAAAAATGGACTAAGTGAGGTAAGGTCTCTTGCAGATCAAAGATTTTCTTCGTACTATGCTATCCTAAAAATTTAGACTATGTCAAAAATAGGTGTTGGAATAATTGGTACAGGTTCGATTGTCAATACCTATAAAAAATGTATCGAGGAACTTAACGATGTATCCCTTGTTGCACTCTATACCAAGTCTTCTCAACGAATAGAAGAAGCCGAAGCTGAATTTGGTGTTCGCGTTTTGGCTGATTTGGAGGAGTTCATGGCCATTGAAGAAATCGACCTCGTTTGTGTCTGCAATGAAAGTGGTCGGCATGGAGACGCAATTAAAGCCGCCGCCAAGGTGGGCAAGCATGTGCTTTGTGAAAAACCACTGGAGGTTACTACCGAAAAAATTGACGAACTACTTGAGTTTTCCGAAAAACAGGGTATAAAGCTTGGCTGTGTATTACAAAATAGATGTAGCGAGGCCTATCGAATTGTTGAAAATACCGTAAAATCGGGTAAGTTGGGTAAACTTCTCATGGGTAATGCACATATCAACTGGTATCGACCCCAAGATTATTATGCACATAGTGATTGGAGAGGTACGCTCGAATATGACGGTGGAGCTGCTTTGATGAATCAAGGCATTCATACTATCGATCTATTGATCAACTTGATGGGTGATGTAAAGTCGGTTTTTGGTAGTGTTCGCACTTTGATTCATGATATAGAGGGAGAAGACGTAGGCATAGGCCTGCTTCATTTCGAGAACGGTGCGATCGGTTCGATTACAGGAGGAACTGCCTTATACCCGGGATACCCTGAAAAAGTCGAGATATACGGGGAAAAAGGAAGTATTTTAATGGAAGGAGGAACGATAAAACAGTGGAATGTCAAAGAGGTTCCTGCTCCAAATTTCGATGTGGATAAAAATGACGGTAGTGGTTCCTCCGATCCTACGGCCATTGGTCATCAACATCATAAGGCCGTTATTACCGATATGATCGAGGCGATAGATGATATGCACCCCCCGATGGTAGAGGGGAAGGAGGCGCGAAAGGCAGTGGCAGTGATTACGGCTATATATAAATCATCCGAAAATGAAAAAATGATATATCTCTAACCGGTCGAAATCTATGGAAGACACCTATCGAAACGAAGCCACAGACCTCTTTGTCTTTACTTCCGTTTCAAATTGAACAAGTCTTTAGGTTTAAGCCACTAATCCAAGCCGGGCTTTTGTTATTTATTTCTGAAAATGTACGAACACTTCTTTCAATGCCCCTATTGCTGGGAAGAAATATCCATGCTTCTAGATCCCTCTGTTTACAGGCAGACTTATGTGGAAGACTGTGAAGTGTGTTGTAACCCCATTGAAATCACCCCAGAATTCTCTAATAATGAATTGGTTGCTTTCGAGGTGCGAAGTATTGAGCAATAGCGTTGTTATTCTATGATTTCAATTTTACCTCCGAATACCTTATTGCTATCTACGGCTTTTGGGTTGCCATAAATGTAGATGCTGCCCCCTGCTTTTACCTTTGCCTCCACTTTATCGGTGGCGTTCACTTCAGCCCTTCCCCCGGCACTTACCGTAACATTGGTCGTAACGGTTTCTAAGTTTTCATTATAGACCTTGCCACCTGTATTTACGGTAACCTCCTGTTGCTGTGCATTTCCGGAAAGTGTGATTTCACCTCCTGATACAGATTTAACGTACAGTTCTTCCGATTGAACTTTCAACTCGATTTGGCCACCCTCTTGGGTTTTAATTTCAATGTGGCTAGCGGTAAGTGTTTCGTCCGAAACAACTTTGGCATTTTCGTTGGTATCTATAAGGGTGAGTTCGCTTGTGTAGTATAGGGTAGCTTTTGCCTCATCACCGTCCATAAAATTGTCGAACTCCATTTTTATTTTGAGAAGACCATTCTTGTTTGAAATATTGACTTCATCTTTATCATCACCGGTAATCACCAATTTGTTTTCGGTGCTTTTTTCGAGTGTTACCCTAATACGGTCGAAAACCTTAAGCTCGGTAAAAGATTCAAGGGTTTTAGTATTGGCATTTTGAGCATATAGAGTGCCCGAAAAAATCAATACAAGCAGAGGTATTATATTTCTCATTACGAAAGGGTTGGATGTTGTTCCCCAAAATTAGTGTTTTTCATGAAAAGAAGTATGCTTGTTATTTCCTACAAAAATTCATGAAAATTAGAAGATTTTCAGCCTTTTTGCGTGAAGATGATTTGCTAAAAAAATATGTCTTATTTTTGGTCAAATTCAATAAAAAAATAATGAAGATTAAAGAAGTTGCACTCTGCTTTTGCGTGTTGGGTATCATATTCAATTCTTGTAAAGCAAAAAAGACCGTTCCTGATCAAGAGGCGCCCAAAGAGATGTTGCGTATCGAAAAGAGCGATAGTACAGTGATAAAGGCATCTGAGGGATATACCGAAAAAATACCGGCGACCGATGTTAGTTTTGATATGGTGTTGATTCCCGGGGGAGAGTTTAAAATGGGTAGCCCTGCCACGGAAACCAATCGAAAGGCTGATGAAGGGCCGATTAAGGAAGTTGAACTTGACCCTTTTTATATGGGCAAATATGAGGTAACTTGGGATGTTTTTGAACTTTTCTTTAAGCAGAACAAAGATATTTTTGTGAAGTTGGAGGGGGATAAAGTGATGAAAATCGATGCGATAACACGACCCAGTCCTCCTTATGAAGACCCGTCTTATGGTATGGGAAAAGATGGTTTTCCTGCAGTTAGTATGTCGGCCTATTCCGCATTGGTTTTTTGTAAATGGTTGAGTACCGTAACCGGAAGGTTTTATAGGTTGCCTACCGAAGCTGAATGGGAGTACGCGGCCAGGGCGGGTACGAATACGGCCTATAGTTTTGGCGAGGATGTGGCCGACTTGGATGCCTATGCCGTCTATTATAAGAATTCCGATGGCAAGTACGCCAAAGTGGGTACCAAGAAGCCCAATCCGTGGGGGCTTTATGATATGCATGGTAATGCTGCGGAATGGACCTTGGATGAGTATAAAGAAGATGCCTATGCGGAAGGTGAGCGTAAGAATCCATGGGTTACTCCCACGGTCATACACCCAAGATCATATCGGGGAGGCTCTTGGGATGACGATGCAGATAGATTAAGGTCCGCAGCCAGATCGGCATCAAGTTTGAAACAACAAAAGCGGGATCCCCAGATACCAAAAAGCTTTTGGTGGTTTACCGATTCGAATTATGTTGGTTTTAGATTGGTAAGCCCCGAAACCCAACCGACCCCAGAAGAGCAGAAAAAATTCTGGCAAGTTGTGTTGGATGAATAGCCGATACCTCGTTGTATGCGATAGGTTTTCTTTAAATTTAAATCATTGAAATGAAAAAAATAGCTTTATTTCTTTTTATAGTCGGTATGGCGTTTACGGGCATCTCTCAAGAAACGTATACCCTTTCTGATGAAAGTGCAGTGACGATAGATGGTACCTCTACCATCCACGATTGGACGGTAACGGCCAATACTATATCCGGTAGCCTCAAGGCGGAAGGAGAACTTCCAAAAGAAATCTTATTTGAAGTGGAGGTTGATGGTATAAAAAGCGAGCGAGGTGCCGCTATGGATAAAAAGATGCATGAAGCCCTAAAGAAAGAGGAGCACCCTAAAGTGACTTTTACCTTGACCGAAGCAAAAGATTCCAAATTGGTAGGCGCTTTGACAATCGCAGGTAAGGAACAGACCGTGGAGGTGCCTTCAAAAATAGAGGTCGTTGATGGGGCTATAAAAATAACGGGTGAAAAAAGTATTATTCTTCAAGATTATGACGTAGAACCCCCGACAGCAATGTTCGGACAGATTATTGTTGGAGACGAAGTGACCGTTAAGTTCGATTTGGTTTTTTCAAAGAGTTAATTCGCTACTGTCTTAGAGACAGGGCAATTTGTAACGGCTAGAAAGAATGTTTACCTTCGGGGTATTGAGGGCCCCTAATAGGCCTTATTTACTTGCAACGATGTTAAAATCAATTATTTACGCCCTTTTCATGTTCCTTTTGGCCTGTGGTAGCCAACTCGAGCCTCTCTCTACCATTAAAGTTACCGAGACGGATGGTCTAAATCGTCGTTTAGACTATGTAGTCGCAGAAATTCCCGCTCCCAAACAGTTTCAGAACAATTCAAACTTATCGGCGATCGATACCGAGAATAGTACTGTAGTCGCCGTTCAGGTATTGGATACTTTAAGGCGAAATAATGAAAAGGTCTGGAAGGTTATGTTTCCGATTTCAATTGAGGCGCGCTCCTCCAAAAACTTTGAAATTCATGTGGGAGATAAATTGTCCAAACAGAACCCTACAGGAATTCACCTTGCTGAAGACGGAAAGGCAGTCGAGAACGAAATTTATAAGGTCATTTTCAGTGATGAAAACGACCAGAGGGGAGGGCAGGTGTCCGGGATTTTCCTAAAGAACTTTGACAATCAACGCTTGAGAAGAGGACATATTCCTATGCATTGGGCACCTAATTTTTCAAGACCTGATTCGGAAAGCTATTTTGGTTTCGAACATTTATCTACCTCTTCCCATAATGCTACTAGCTCAGGAATGTACCAAGTGCTTAAAACACGAGCGGGTACGACCGATAGCATACCCGAAATAACGATAGCGGGCAAGTATACGTTTTTGGGCGAACTGCCCTATTTTTATTTCGAATCTACCATGACCATGAAAGATGATGTGGTTTTGGATTTATTACGAAATGATGAGATGACAATGGACAGCCTGTTTACACATGTGATTTATAGACCGAAAGGAGGAATGGTTTCCCAATTGAAACTCTACCAACCAGAACTTGATAGCTTAGACAACAAACCTATACCTGATAATGCGGATTTTGTTGGCTTTTATCATAAGGAAAAAGGATATGGCCTTGCATCGATACGGCTCAGGTATGACAATACGAACCTAAATGGTATGCCTTCGCCAACACATAAGCCTTACACTAAAATAACAAGATCAAGTGGCCATGGGCGTTATTGGAACCGCATATTGACCGATACCGTACTCAATTTTCCGGAAGGGAGCCGGTACCAAGAGAAGAATGCCTATCTTATATTCGATGCTTCCACGGAAAACCCTGCAAAGGAAGTCTTATATTATGCGGAACGGTTATGGCATCCTTTGAAAATACAAGTAAATTGAGTTTTACAACTATTCAATTTTTTATTGCCATAGCACTAGCTTATTAACTCCCTGAATTTCAATATTAAGTGATGAGCCATATCGAAAAAATCAAGGCCTTGGCCAATAAGTATGCGGCTGAGTATATAGCGGTACGTCGCCATCTACATCAACATCCCGAACTGTCTTTTCAGGAGTACAATACCAGTACCTATATTAAAAAGTGTTTAACGGCTATAGGGGTTGATGATATAGTTCCCGTGGCCGCTACAGGACTCTTGGCGACTGTGAATGGTCGAAAAGGCCCGAACCGGATACTACTACGAACGGATATGGACGCTTTGCCTATTGAAGAAGCGAACCAGGTCGGATACAAATCGAGAAACAAAGGGGTCATGCATGCCTGCGGGCATGATGTACACATGGCATCTTTACTGCTCTGCACAAAAATACTAACTAGTTTGAAAGACTCTTTTAGCGGTAGCATAAAAGTATTGTTTCAACCTGGGGAAGAACTTATGCCCGGTGGTGCGAGTCTGGTCATGAAAGAAAAGGCCTACCGCGATTTAGGCACTATTTTACATATAGGCCAACATGTGAGGCCCGATTTTCCCGTCGGTACCGTAGGTTTTTGTCAGAATAAGTTCATGGCCAGTATGGATGAACTCTTCTTGACGGTCAAGGGAAAGGGTGGGCATGCGGCAATGCCTGAGGCCGCCGTAGACCCGGTTTTGATAGCTTCCCATATCATAGTAGCCGCCCAACAATTGGTCAGTCGCATGGCTTCGCCAAAGATACCTAGCGTACTTTCATTCGGAAAGGTAGTGGCAGATGGGGCCATCAATATTCTGCCTGATGAGGTATATATCGAAGGAACGTTCCGTACTATGGATGAAGCTTGGCGCAAGGATGCATTAAAAAAACTAGAGCGATTGGTCGTCAATATGGCCACCAGTATGGGCGGAACATCCGAATTAACAATAAAGCATGGGTATCCCCATTTGGTAAATGAACCTGATAGTACGGAAAGATTGAGAACCGATGCGGTAGCTTATTTGGGAAGCACCAACGTGGTCAACGCCGATCAATGGATGGCAGCGGAAGACTTTGCCTACTACTCACAAAAGCATCCGGCCTGTTTCTATCTTTTAGGAGTAGGGAATCCCGGGAATGGAATTAACGCAGGGTTACATACTTCTAATTTTGATATCGATGAATCCGCGATTGAAATAGGAGGGGGTTTAATGGCCTGGCTGGCCTATGACAACTTGGTTTGAACATACCCCCAGACCCGAGTTCGTTTGAAAATTCCTATTAGAAATTCCCTTTAATTGCCTCAAATTTCAAAAATTAGGTTAAAAAAGCAAAAAAAAGTGTGCTTTCTGCAAAAAAAGCCGTAGATACTATCGCTTTAAATTGATTAAATTTATAAGTTCTAATTTTAAGATTACAAAAAAAAAGTTGATGAAATACAGGGTTTTGATCGTGTCTGTTATTATTCTCCTTTTAGGAGGTCTTTATGCCTACCAGAAAGGGCTTTTCAAAGGGGAGGGCGATGCCTATGCTTCCCTGAAGGTTCCAGATAAGATAGATTACAACTTTCACATCAAACCTATACTTTCCGACAATTGTTATACCTGCCACGGACCTGATGCGAACAAACGTAAAGCAGGCCTGCGTCTTGATCTAAAGGAATCGGCCCTTTCCGAACTTCCTGAAAGCCCTGGGCATTTTGCCATCGTTCCAAAGAGTTTAGGCAAGAGCAAGGTATACCAGGCCATAGTTTCGGATAATCCCGATGAGATGATGCCTCCTCCAGGATCTAAATTGGCACTTAACAGTTACGAGAAAAAATTGATTAAAAAATGGATCGAGCAAGGGGCCGAATTCGAAAAGCATTGGGCTTTTTTGACCCCTGAAAAGGCCAATGTCCCTGAAAGTGAAACCTCGGACTGGGGCGAGAACGAAATTGATCGTTTTATATTAAGAAGGTTAGAGGATAACGGTCTAGCGCCTTCCAAGAGGGCAACGGATGCGACCTTGATTCGCCGAATAAGTCTTGATGTTACCGGGTTGCCACCAAAACCAGAACAGATAGAGAAACTGCTGGCGAATGATAACCAGCCTTCTATATCGCAGATTATCGATGGTTTTCTGGCCTCGCCCGCCTACGGGGAGCGTATGACACAGTCGTGGCTCGATGTGGCGCGATACGCCGATTCGCATGGGTATCAAGACGATAGTTATCGTACCATGTGGCCGTGGCGTGACTGGGTGATCCATGCCTTTAACGAGAATATGCCCTATGACCAATTCTTGACCTGGCAACTGGCCGGTGATCTGCTGCCCGATGCGACGAAGGAACAGATATTGGCCACGGGCTTCAATCGCAATCATCCCATAACGCAGGAAGGGGGCGTGATTCAGGAGGAGTATCGGGTAAATTACGTACTCGATAGAACGAATACGCTAGGAAAAGGTATTCTAGGGCTTACGCTCGAATGTGCCCGATGTCATGACCATAAGTACGATGCCATTTCGCAAAAGGACTATTTTAGCATGTTTGCCTTTTTCAACCAAGTAGACGAAAAAGGGTTGCAAATGGATGCGGTACAGGCCAAAAACCAGAAGTTCTATGCAGACCCGCCATTTATCGAAATTTCGCAAGAAGAAACCAACGATGTGCTGTCGTTTGTCAACATGAAAGAAAGTCCCGAGATCAAGGTGATGGTCATGAACGATTCGGCCCCTAAAACGACCTATGTCCTCAACCGGGGCGAGTATGACCAGCCTACCGATTCGGTGTCTCCCGGAACCCCGAATACGATATACGGCTTTGCGGAAAACCTGCCGAAAAACAGGTTGGGCCTTGCCGAATGGGTAACCGACGAAAAGAACCCCCTCACTGCCAGGGTATTCGTGAACCGTATTTGGGGGATGCTATTCGGAAAGGGAATTGTCGAGACCTCAGAGGATTTTGGAGTGCAGGGAAGCCTTCCGACACACCCGGAATTGCTCGATTGGCTGGCGGTAGATTTCATGGAGCACGGCTGGGATATCAAGTATCTTCTTAAAAAAATTATGCTCTCGGCTACCTATCAGCAGAAATCTGAATTGACCCCTGAACTTAAAAAAGCAGATCCGGAGAACAAACTGTTGGCACGGGCGCCCCGTTTCCGTATGAGCGGGGAAATGATACGTGACTATATCTTGACGACGAGCGGCTTGCTCAACGATGAGATCGGGGGGCCGAGCGTCAAGCCCTATCAGCCCGCCGGTCTATGGGAGGAAACCAATGCCGGTGGTAACCGGGGTATTCTCACAAAGTATGTCCCCGACGAGGGTGAAGACCTCTATCGACGGTCACTTTACACGTTCTGGAAAAGAACGTTACCACCGCCAAATATGACCATTTTTGATGCGCCGACACGTGATTTCTCCGAAGTTCGCCGTCAAAAGACCAACACCCCCCTTCAGGCTTTGGTAATGCAAAATGATGTACAAGTGCTAGAAGCTGCGAGGGTAATGGCACAGCGTATGATAGCCGATGATCCTGAGAGCTCCGATTATGTTTCGGATGTTTTCAAGAGAATCTTGATCCGCCACCCGAAGCAAGAAGAGCTGTTGACTTTGAAGGAATATTACTATAACGCCCTGGAGATATACCAGGACGATATAGAAGAAGCCGAAAAATTGGTTGCGGTAGGCGAATACGAACAGCTCAATGTGGATGCTGCAAAGACGGCTGCTTTGATGCTGACCGCACAGGTTATCTATAATCTTGACGAAACGATAACAAAAGAATAGCTATGGAAAACGATAAAAGCAAAAATGAAAATCCCTTAAAAGTAAACCGTCGCCACTTTTTTTCCCAACTGAGCGTCGGTATCGGTTCTCTGGCATTAGGATCACTGTTGATTCCCGACCTTTTCAAAGGTGGAACCGATCAACTTGCAGAACGACCGCTAGGCCTTCCGCATTTTGCGCCCAAGGCCAAACGGATCATTTATCTTTTTCAGGCCGGTGCCCCATCGCAACTTGAAACCTTTGATTATAAGCCTACGTTACGCAAGCGTATGGGGGAAGATCTTCCCGCTTCTATACGAAATGGTCAAAGACTCACGGGAATGACCGCCAATCAAGACAAGTTTCCCTTGATGCCGCCGGCGGTGGATTTCCGCCAACATGGACAAAGCGGTACATGGATCAGTGATTTCTTTCCGCATATAGCCAAAATTGCCGACGACATAACCGTAGTGCGAAGTATGCATACCGAGGCGATCAACCACGATCCTGCGATTACTTTTTTCCAGACAGGTAGTCAGATTTCGGGTCGTCCCAGCATGGGGTCATGGATGAGTTATGGTTTGGGAAGCGAAAACAAAAACCTTCCCTCGTTCGTGGTGCTTACCTCGAGGGGCAAGGGAAATAGCCAAGGGCTGTATTCCAAACTCTGGTCCAGTGGGTTCCTAGATTCAAAGCATCAGGGCGTACTGTTGCGGTCAGGGAAAGATCCCGTACTCTATTTAAACGACCCTGACGGTATTTCACGTTCGGACAAACGTCACCTTTTGAACGAGGTTTCTTCGCTAAATAAACTGCACCATGTTGAGACGGGCGATGATGAGATCGAATCCCGTATCGCGCAATATGAAATGGCCTATCGCATGCAGATGTCCGTACCCGATGTGATGGACATATCAAAAGAACCTGAATCGATTATAAAGTTATACGGAGAAGATTGCCAGGTGCCGGGCACCTATGCCGCCAACGCACTGCAGGCAAGAAGATTGGCGGAGAATGGCGTAAGGTTCATACAGTTGTACCATCAGGGATGGGACCAGCACGGTAACCTGCCCAACGAAATGGCAGGTCAGGCCAAAGATGTCGATCAGGCCTCTGCCGCATTAGTGATGGACCTCAAGCAAAGGGGAATGCTCGAAGACACCTTGGTCATCTGGGGCGGGGAGTTCGGGCGGGGCAATTATTGCCAGGGTAAGTTCGACCCGGCCAATTATGGTAGGGACCATCATCCTAGGGCCTTTAGTATCTGGATGGCGGGCGGAGGTATCAAACCTGGCCTGAATTACGGACAAACCGATGAGTTTGGCTATAATGTAGTGGAAAACCCTGTACATATTAACGATTTCCATGCTACATTGATGCACGCCATGGGGCTGGACCACGAACAGCTCACCTATAAATATCAAGGCCGTCGCTTTCGGTTGACCGATGTAGCCGGTAATGTCATTAATGATCTTTTAGCCTAATAGAACCTATGACGCACACCTCTAAAAGTCTTTGGCTTGACTACGTCATATTGGGTCTTTCCATTTTTTTGATATTTTGCCTATTGTTCGATTCCTATATTGAACTTCCTGTAATCTTGGCCTGGTTAGGACGGTGGCATCCAGTAGTACTCCATTTTCCCATAGTACTTTTACTTATTGCGGTGTTTTTGGGTTTGACGGGAAAGACAGTCCCCAGGGTTTTGTTATTGGCCGGGGTTCTTTCTGCACTGGTTACGGCCATTTCCGGTTTTTTTCTGGGAAAGGAAGCCTTGGTAAAGGGCGATCTGCTCTATTGGCACCAGTGGCTCGGAGGTGGAGTAGCCTTATTGGCCTCACTTTGGTATGCGCTGTACGGTACAAGACAAGGGCAAGGTATATATGTGAAAGGTATTCAGGTCGGACTATTGATTTTTATAGGGCTGACCGGGCATTATGGGGGTATGGTTACCCACGGAGAAGATTTTTTAGCGCTTCCTGCCGATAGAAAAAAGAATGAAATACCTGAAAATCCGAATATCTACGAGCACTTGGTCGCAGTAATCTTGGACGAGCATTGTGTTTCTTGTCATAACCCCAACAAGCAGAAGGGCGAACTCTTGATGAACAATTATGCCGACCTCATCAAAGGCGGGGAGAGCGGGAAAACTATAGTGTTCGGTGCGCCTGAAAAAAGCGAGATGATACGTCGGTTGCATTTACCGACGGAAGACGAGGAGCATATGCCCCCGGACGGAAAAAAACCGCTCAATGAAAACGAGATAAAGGTTTTGGAACGGTGGATAGCCCTAGGGGCATCCGATACCCTTAGGTTGAACCATGTAGCGAATACCGAGCCTCTGGTCGGTTTGGTAAAGGAAATGCGGGCGCCCGATCCTATGGAGAAATGGTTGGATCTGCCCCAAGTGGCCGACAGTACATTGAAAAATCTTTCCTCGGATTACTTGACCATTGAGCGGATAGCCGGAAATTCAAATGCCTTGTCCATCGATATGTATATGCCGCCCGAGTACGATTCTTCAGTGATTACAAATCTCCAAAGGGTCGCAAATAATATCGTCGAATTAGATTTAAGCGCTATACCCCTTGGTGACGAGGAGATGGCTGTAATTGGGTCATTTACCAATCTAGAGTGGCTTGAAATCGATAAAACACCCATATCCGATAAGCAAATGGAGAATTTAGCAAGCCTAAAAAAATTACGGTTATTAAAGGTTTTTGAATCGTCGATAACGGACAAGAGCATTCCGGTCTTAAAGAACCTTACGAGTTTGAAAAACCTGTATATATGGGAAACCGGTATTTCCGCATCTACGCTCGATGAATTGCAAAGGCAGAGACCTGGATTATCCATAGAGAATGGTTTTGATAAGGATATCAGCGCATTTTTTACTGCTGCTGACTCCATACCTAAAAAAGAAAAAGAATGAAATTTGATTTAAAGGGAAAAACAGCTATTGTAACCGGAGGAGGTAGTGGTATTGGCCGGGCTATTGCGATTACCTTGGCCTCCCAGGGCGCCCATGTTCATATTTTCGAACTCAAGTCCGATTCGGCAACCGAAGTGGTAGAGGTCATATCGGATCAAGGAGGGTTGGCTACAGCACACAGTTGCAATGTGGCAGTACAAGATGAGGTAAAAGATAGAATAGCGCATATCGGCCATCAAGGGGATATCGATATTTTGATCAATAATGCGGGCATTGCCCATATTGGAAATGTAGAGCAAACTACAGAAGCGGATTTAGATAAAATCTATGCCGTAAACATTAAAGGGGTGTACAACTGTATTCATGCGGTTGTTCCTTATATGAAAAAGAAGGGAGGCGTAATTTTAAACATGGCTTCGATAGCGGCTACCGTGGGTATAAAAGATCGTTTTGCTTATTCCATGTCAAAAGGGGCGGCCCTGACTATGATGTATTCGGTGGCAAAAGATTATATCCACCATAACATCCGGTGCAATAGCATTTCGCCGGCACGCATCCATACCCCTTTTGTAGACGGCTATTTAAAAAATAATTTTCCCGATACAATGGAACAAAAATTTAAGGAGCTTTCCGAGACCCAACCCATAGGGCGCATGGGCTCTCCGCAAGAGGTCGCCGACCTAGCACTGTTTCTCTGTTCGGAGGAAGCCTCCTTCATAACAGGAACGGATTTCCCGGTCGATGGGGGTTTTATCCGTTTGAACGGTAACTAGCTCACTCATATTAAAGTGTGTCTTCAAGTATCAAACTTGTACGTTGGCCCAGAAACTTCTATTTTTCATAGATACTCTGGCTTAGGTCTTTTATAAAGTATTGATAGTGTAATACCCATTGTAGTTATAAAGAAGTTTCTTAAATTCAAACTTCCTAAAAACGAACTACTATGGTATCCAGAAGAAATTTCTTAGAAAAGCTGACCATTTCTACTGTGGGTTTACCCCTTATTTGTAGTACCTCTAATCTTTTTGCTGCAACAACGATACCTTCTAAAGGTGAAACTTTGAGGGTTGCCATTATGGGGCTTGGTAGTTATGCTACCAGAGTTGCCGAGGCCATGGAGGTCTGTAAACGGGCCAAAATAGTTGGCTTAATAAGTGGTACCCCATCGAAATTGGTAGCCTGGAGCGCCAAATATGGAATACCTGAGAAGAATTGTTACAATTATGAGAATTTCGATGCTATTAAAAACAATCCCGACATTGATGCGGTTTACATTATCACCCCGAATGGCCTGCATAAAGACCAAACCATACGCGTTGCAAAAGCTGGAAAACATGTGATTTGCGAAAAACCTATGGCGGTCAATGCAGTAGAGGGAAAGGAAATGGTAGACGCTTGTAAAGCGGCCGGGGTTAAATTGCTAATAGGGTACAGAATGCATTTTGAGCCCAAAACCCTGAAAGTGGTCAATATGCGAAAAAATGGAGAGTTCGGAAAGATTATGTTTTTTCAGGGCCAGTCCGGATTCCGGATCGGCGATCCTACGCAATGGAGATTGAACAAAGAGTTGGCCGGCGGTGGCTCAATGATGGATATTGGAATTTATTCGATCAACGGTGCACGTTATATGGTTGGGGAAGAGCCGATCTGGGTGACGGCACAGGAAACCAAAACCGATCCAGTAAAATTCAAGGAAGGGGTAGACGAAACCATTCAATTTCAAATGGGCTTTCCTAGTGGAGCCGTGGCATCGTGCCTGTCAACCTATGCCGTGGGGCATTTAGACCGCTTTTTTCTAGACGGTATTGACGGGTTTGCCGAAATGCAACCGTCTACGGGCTATGGGCCGATTATGGGACGAACTCACGAAGGTGAATTGATAGCGGAACATGTTGCACATCAGACCGTACAAATGGATGAAATGGCCGCCATCATACTAGACGGTAAAGAACCCATGATTCCAGTAAACGGCGAAGAGGGGCTTAAGGATATGAAAATTATCGATGCCATATATAAGGCAGTAGAAATCGATAATAGAGTGACGTTATAAGAGGGTATCGATAGGAATAGGTCCTGAATTAATGCCAATGTGAAAAATCAATAGGTAAAAATAGAAATGATACGCAACAAATAATGAAAAGACGAAAATTTATTGGTGCTGCAGCGGCTGCAAGTGCTATTCCATTAACGGGTATGGCAGGTTCTACGAATTTTAACTTAGCCCAAAAGGAATTGTACGAGATTCGCACGTACGAAATCAAGTTTCGGGCCGATCAACAATTACTATTTGACTATCTCGAGAATGCTCTTAAGAAGTCATTACAAAAAATGGGTGTCGATCATCTTCTGATACTTCAGGAATATGGTGTTTCCGATCCCAAAAGAATTCGGGTCTTCATCAATTATCCGGATGCTGAAAGCTTCATGAAAGCCCAAAGTCTGAATTCCGATTCGGAGTATGTGAAAATGGCAGCCGATTATAACGCCCTAACTATTGATAAGGCCCTTTATGAAAGGTTTGAATCTTCATTGCTCTTGGCATTCGACGGGATGCCCCAGATGAGCGCACCCATAGACGGGGCCTCTTTGTTTGAGCTTCGTACTTATGAAGGGTATAGTGAAGACGCCGTAAGGAGAAAGATAAAAATGTTCAATAAGGGTGAAATCGATATCTTTTTAAAAACCGGGTTGCATCCCGTATTCTTTGGCGAAATGATTATTGGCCCCTATCGGCCGTGCCTGACTTATATGCTCAACTTCAAAGATATGGAGGAACGTGATGCGAATTGGGAGAAATTTATTTCGCATCCGGAATGGAAGGCCATGAGCGGTCTAGAAGAATATGCGAATACGGTGTCTAAAATCCGAAGAATATTTTTAAAGCCCCTTTAAGAACAAAAGAAAGATAAATAGCTATGAAAACATCACTATTGAAAAAAGTAAATTTTCTTATACTGTTGGCCCTTGTTTTAGTAGTTGCATGCGGCGAGGAAGTCAAGAATGATACGCCTGCCGGGCCTAAATTGGCCATAGCCGCCGACAATGCAGGTATTGAAGTGCCCGAGGGCTTTGGCGTAATCAAGGTCGCAGATTCACTGGGTAAGCCACGGCATATAGCGGTGACCCCTACAGGTGGTATCTATGTAAAACTTAGGGAAACCGTTGATGGTAAAGGTATTTTATACCTCACCGACAATGATGGTGACGGAGTGGTCGATACGCAAAAAGGCTTTGGTGATTATGGGGGAACCGGTATCAATTTGGATGATAACTACCTGTATGCCTCTTCTGACGAGACTATTTTTCGGTATCCACTTGATGCCAATGGAGAAGCAACGAATACTGAGAGCCCTGATACCTTGGTAACGAAATTGATCAATAGACGTTCTCATGCCAGTAAATCCTTCACACTTGATGGTATGGGTAACATTTATGTGAATATCGGGGCGTATTCGAATGCATGTCAGGAAGAAGACCGTACTAAAGGGTCACCAGCTATGAACCCTTGTCCCATACTGGATTCTGCCGGGGGCATATGGCAATTTAGAATCGATAAGTTGAAACAGTCTTACCCAGAAGGAGAGCGATATGCCACCGGATTGCGAAACGTCGTTGGATTAGACTGGAATAAAAGCAACAATAAATTATTTGTTACCCAACATGGAAGAGACATGCTACATACCCTTTTTCCTGAAATGTTCGATACAGAAGAATCTGCCGAACTTCCCGCGGAGACCCTTTATATGATCGAAAAGGGGGATGATGCGGGATGGCCCTATATCTATTACGACCAAATTCAAGAAAAAAAGATACTAGCTCCCGAATATGGGGGAGATGGAAAAAAAACTGGAGGTGAAGATGCTATAGATCCAGTGACTGCCTTTCCAGGACACATGGCACCGAATGCCTTGCTCTTCTATACCGGCGATATGTTTCCTGAGAAGTATAAAAATGGGGCGTTCATTGCCTTTCATGGTTCTTGGAATAGGGCTCCTGAAGAACAGGAAGGGTATATGGTGGCCTTTGTGCCTTTTAAAGAGGGTACCCCGAGTGGCGATTGGGAAATTTTTGCCGATAACTTTGCAGGTGCCGAGGTGATACGGTCACCCGATGCAGCAAAACACAGGCCAACAGGTTTGGCGCAAGGTCCTGATGGGTCGTTATACGTTTCCGATGATTCCGGAGGTACGTTGTTCAGAATTGTATACAACGGAACCCATTGAGTATGCATCAAGAATCAACGGTTGCAAGAAGTTTTTTCTTGTTAACTGGAATAGTACTGATTTTTCAAAGTTGCAACTTGTCTAATGAAAAGAATCGTTCTAATACCACGAATGAAGCAAAGGATGAACAAGTCAAAGCTGATTCTAAAAAAGTTACAGCGGATACAGCCTATATTGAAGGCCAAGCCCTCTATGCAGAACACTGTATGATATGCCATCAAACTGACGGCTCAGGTGTTTCTGGTCTTAATCCTCCACTAATTGCTACGGAATATGTAGTAGGTGATAAAGATAGGCTTCTGGGTATAGTATTGAACGGTTCCAATGTAGGTCTTGAAGTCAACGGTTCGACCTATTCGAATGCCATGCCCTCATTTCGAGCCCTGAGTGATATGGAGATCGCACATATTAGCTCGTATATCAGAAATAGTTTTGGCAATACGGCGACCCCTGTAACGGAGGAAGAGGTTATGACGTATAGAGACAAAAACGAAAAGTGAAACTAGTAATAATATAAAATTGGTAAAGTACGATATGGAATATAGAAATTTAGGAGAAACAGATTTAGCAGTTTCAGCAATTACTTTCGGTGCATGGGCTGCCGGTGGATGGATGTGGGGAGGAAATGATGCGAACGATGCTATTAAAGCTATACAAAGTGCTTACGATTTAGGCGTTACCTCCATTGATACGGCACCTATTTACGGGCAGGGTACCAGTGAGGAAATTGTGGGGGAGGCCATCAAGGATATTCCACGAGATAAGGTGCAAATTTTGACCAAATTCGGTATGCGGTGGGACTTGGAAAAAGGAGATTTTGCCTTTCATAGTAAGAACAATCAGGGCAAGGAAATAGACATTTATAAATACGCCGGTAGGGAAAGTATAAAAAAGGAAGTCGAGGATAGCCTTAAGCGATTAGGAACGGATTACATCGATTTGTACCAAATACATTGGCCGGAGAGTACTACCCCGATTCAGGAGACCTTCGAAACCGTTGCGGAACTTATCAAAGAGGGTAAGGTGCGCCATGCCGGGGTGTGTAACTATAATGTCGAGCAAATGAAGGAGGCCGAGAAGTATGTAAAGTTGGCCTCAAACCAAGTGCCTTTTAGCATGGTCAAGCGTGGTATCGAAGATGAAGTGGTCCCCTACTGTATCGAAAATAACAAGGCCATTTTGGCATATAGCCCTCTCGAAAGAGGTCTGCTGACCGGTAAGATGAAGCCAGGACAAAAATTTGAAGAAGGTGACCATCGCGCCTCGAATCCATCGTTTACCGATGAGAGCATTTCAAGAACCAATACCTTCCTCGAAAAAGTACGACCCCTGGCTGAACAAAAGAACGCAACTTTGGCGCAACTTGTCTTAAAATGGACGTTGGAGCGACCAGGAATTACTATTGCCCTGGCCGGTGCCCGAAATGCAAATCAATCCGTGCAGAACGCAAAGGCGGTGAATTTAGAGCTTAGTACGGAAGAAATTGATTTTATTAATACGGAGCTTGACAAGATTTCTTGATACTTTCTTAGCGGAGTAGGGTGCTTATGCTTACACCTCTAGGGCCGAACGAATGAAGGTGTTATTATGTACATAGCTTTTGAACATGTCTCCGTTTTCAGGCACAGCACCTTCAATTTGCACCCATCCCTCGTAACCGATGTTGTGTAAAATTTTACCGAACCTTTGGAAATCGATACGGCCTTGGCCCAAAAGAAAGCCGTTCTCCTTGGCGTGAAATTCGCAAATATGTTCCTTGCCCAAGGCCTGGATTTCTTGGTAGATATCATACCCCATCTTGTTTGAGTTGGCCACATCGTAATATACTTTGACATTTGGTGAGTTTACGGCATCCAATATCTCCATATGTTCTTGGGCACTTAGCCACGATTCAATACCTAGTATGATACCATGGTCTTCTGCCTTTGGTGCAACCTTTTTTAATCTTTTGATAGTCTCCTTTGTGCCTTCTATATCATTTTTTAAATCTCCATTATAGAAAAAAGCCAATAAAACTACTTTACAGTTCATAGCTTTGGCCACATCGATACTGTCGGAAACCCATTTTTCTGCCCTCGCATCGGATTTGTAGGGAATGTTGTTCATTTCACCTATGGCGATACCCCCCATGGTTATTCCATATTTGGCAAAGGCATGCTGGTATTGTTGCTGTATATTTTTTTGTCGTAAGTGCATGTTGTTGTCCAAGGTTCCCAAACTGATTTGAACACCATCGAGACCTATCTTTTTTGCCAAGGGAATAGCCGCTACATCTGCCATTTTTCCGATGGACCAATCACAAGCTCCAATTTTTACTTTTGACTTGGTCGTAGAGGATAGAATATTCCAATTTTCTAAATAGGTAAGACCGGCCAATGCCATGGTAGATTTCAAGGCGTTTCTTCTTGACATTTTTCGATTCATGGTCTTCGTGTTTAAGGGGTTATGAACTACTCTTTTTAAGGGTCAATAGATAGGTCGATAAATCGGCCAAATTTTGATTGGTTAGTCCTAGAGCTTTTGCATTGGGCATTATACTTGTTTTCATGTGCTCTTTCGTTTCGATATCACTGGGAGCGATAACAATTTGCTTCCCGCCCATATCTTTGATTACCGTTGTTTCCCCTTCAGATAACAAAAAGCCGTAAAAGGCCTGACCGCTTTTGGTCTTGATCATTATGGGCTCGTAGCCAAAAACGATGGAGGCATTTGGATGGATTATGGCGTCGAGCATCGCCGATTTGTCGAATTTTTTACCAATAGCAGTTAAATCAGGCCCTATGTCGTTTCCAAATGCGCCATTCGTGTGGCAGGTTGCGCATTTGGTAATGAATATATTTTCACCTTCCGACTCATTGCCGCTCAAAGCTATGATATCGGGGATTATATATTTTTCTTCTTCAGGTTTTTTAAAATAGTCGGCTGCCAAGGTTCTAATTTCCATTTCCGGGTTGCTAAAAATAGCTTCGGAAAGCTTTTCTAGGAGTGTTTCCGGAAGTCTGTTTTCTGCCGCTAAATTGATGAGGAGCCGGCCACCTATAAGGGTGGTTGCCAATTTTTGACCAGCATTTGTCCGTTCCTCCATCGAATTCGATGCGTTCATAAGGGTATTCTCAAGGGCGGCAATTTGATCGGGAATGTCAAAATTAACGCCGCTTTCCGATTGCCAGTCCCACAGGGAGTACCAATCATTGGTTTTCCTAAAATCGACCCACCATTGCGCTAGATTCTTTACAATGGCATTGTCGTTATGTTCACTCAGTTCCAACATGGCCTTCACGGCCTCTTCATCCTTTATAAACGCCAAAGCAGTTATGGCCTGTCTTTTTTGCTCTTCATTTAAAGTTTCGGCCATGGCGCGTTCTTTCAAAGCTGGCGCCGCTGATGTTGGATGTAATCTCCAAACCAAAGAGGCAAATTTATCTTGCCATTCCGTAGGGCTTTTAGGCTGTTCCAGTACCAAATCTGAAAACACTTCTTCTTCCTTATCTTCAGAAGCTATACCAAGGGCCTCGAGATACCAAAGGTCTAAACCGTCATATTCATGATACAGCTTTTTGATCAAACCTTTACTGTCTTCCCACGATTCGTCCCTCAGCGATATAGCTACTTCCCTTCGAACCTCGGGGGCTGGGTCGTCGACCGCTAAATTCGCATATTGTACAATAGAATCGTGATGCTGTCTAAGTGCCCTGTAGGCCACCACTCGAAGTCGGGGATCAGGTTCATTTTTTAAGACGTTGACGACGATTTCGCTGCCTCTTTGGCCTAATTCCGAAAGGAGCCAGATCGCCCTTGCGCTGTGGTAAGGGTTGTCGTCTTTTAGAATTTCCTGCACTTTTTCAATGGCCTCTTCTCCTTGTGAAACCAATTTTTGAAACCCTGAATTGCGAACGTTTATCGCGGGACTTAAGAGGGCTTCAATTTGGCCTTCTTTGGTTGTTAGGTCTATTTTTGGTGTTTTAAGTTCCTTTCCTTTCGGTGTGAGACGATAAATTCTACCATACCCGACACTATCCATCATTTGGTGACCTCCCACCACGGGATCATACCAGTCGGCGATATATATCGACCCGTCGGTACTAGCGGCCACATCACTTGGACGGAACCACTTCCTTTCATCGTCGTCTATTTCGTTCCACACATATCCCTCGGTCGATTCTTGTACCGAGGTGACGAGATCTCGTCTTTTAAGATCGAATCCTGCCCCCTTTTTCGAAGGTTGATAGGCGAAGATAACATTCCGGCCCGCATCGGCACTGAGAAGCATTCCCCTATATTCTGGGCCAAAGGCATCTCCTTCATATACCAGGACCCCTGTGGGCGAGCCGGCCCCTGTATTGTCTCCAGCTGGTATGACCCCTGGATCTTCTTGATGCCAATGCGCACTGAAAACTTCTTGCTCCGGTTTTCTATCGGCTTGCCAAGTTCGTTTCCCATTTGCGCTGAAATATCCCGCATTACCCCCTTCCATAAGCCACGTAACCCTACAGGTCACGACTTGGTCATCATTGTCGTTCTGCCACATATTTCCATAAGAATCAAGAGCTACTTCGTAGCTATTTCGAAAGTTGTGTCCCATCACCTTAAGTCCCGTGCCATCGGGATTGATACGAAGGGCAAGTCCACCAACCCAAATACGGTCGTCATCACTGACTTGGGCGGGTTCATTTTTATCGTTGTACGGCGTGCCACCGGTATAAACACTTCCTGAGCGCAACTCCCAACCTGATTTGTCCACCACGTGGTGGGGGCCGGCATTACCGGTATTGAAATAATATTTTCCATCAGGTCCTGCGACGAGTGAATGCAGACTGTGGTCGTGGTCGAAACCACCAAAACCTGTTAAGAATACTTCTTTTTTGTCGGGTATATCGTCACCATTTTCATCCGTGTAAACAAAAAGCGAGGGTGCACAGGACACGAATACTTTGTTGCCCACCACGGCAATGCCCATTGGGGCCACTAAATCTTCGTCTTGAACAAATACCTTTGATGAATCGCTGACCCCATCGCCATTGGTATCCTCTAATATCATAATGCGGTCACCTTTTTCAAAACTAAGGTGTTTTTTTGGGTCGTTATTGAAATCCCTGTAATTTACGGCCTCGGTGACCCAGACTCTTCCCTTGGCATCAACATCGATATTCGTCGGGTTATAGAGTGAAGGCGATTCCGCCCAAAGTGTAACCTCCCAGTTTTCAGGTATGATGAGACCCTTTTCAACTGTAGTCTTAAAGTTCAGGTCAGGTGTTTCGTAGGTGCTCTTTCTGGGGTCCGAACAACTCAACGTGGTTAAAAATCCTAAGATAATACCGAGAATAGCAAGAGATGGAGAACCTATTTTTTTTTGCATGACCTTCATTCTTTATTAAGTGAAAAATACTCGCCCCCCAGCAACACTTTAAACTGTTGGTGCGATTGCTGGGCCTTTACTTTAAAATCGCTTACATCAGCCGTATTAAAAGTAAACATATCGTAGTGACATGGTATAACATAGGAGGCATTTATGGCCTTCCCCAGGCGAACGGCTTCTTCAATAGTTAGATTGCCCGCAACCTTACGGGATGGTTCATTGCCGTTAATTGGCAAGATGGCCACATCAATTTGATATGCGCCGAGTAATTCGACCATATTATCAAACCAAAGGGTATCGCCACTATGATAAACAGTATATGGGCCAAATTGTATTACATAGCCCAAGTATTTGCAATTTCCGTTTTCATCGCGTTCCAATTCATTGTGTTTGGCAGGAATACCGGTAAAGGTAAACCCTTCGATCGTTCTGGATACACCTTCGTTCATTCCGATCGGAAAATCTGGGGCGCAGTGTACTCTTTGGCTTACAAACTGGCGGTTCGCTTCTGGAACAATAAATTTTATGTTCGGATTATTTTTCAAAACCGGTATGAGGGTTTCCGCGTCTAAATGGTCGGTATGGTTATGACTGGAGGTGACTATGGAAATGTTTTCCAAGAGCTCTGGGCGCAACGTCAATTCACTCATTCGGATATGGGGTTTCTCGGTATTGGCGTACTTTTTGGTCAAGGAGTCGGAAAGGTAGGGGTCTATAAGCACCTGTTTTCTTTTCCACTGTAGCAAATAGCCGCTTTGCCCTAGCCACCATAATCGGAAACCCTTAAGCTTTTCGTACGAAGCGTTTATTTCATCAACGAGTGCTCGGCCTTTCTTTAGGGCTGGAATCAGGGTGGTCATAACGATTCCCTAATTTTTTTGGCACCTGCAACCATATTAAAAAGTTTTTGTTTAGCAGCCCAGCGTGCTGTTTGGCTCAATCCGCAATCGGGTGCTACCGATAATTTTTCGGCCGGTACATAGGTGAGGCAGCGGTTGATACGGTCGACCACATCTTCGACCGATTCGATATAATAGTTTTTCACGTCGATAATACCGACGGCCACGTTCATTTTTTCAGCAAAAGGTGCGAGTAGTTCGATTTCCGAAAATTCGCGATTGGCCATTTCCACATGAATCTCGTTGACATTTAAATCTAAAAAATCGGGCAACATGGGTTTTATGCTTCTATATCCCACAGGTCTTCCCTTAAAATTTCCAAAACACAGGTGTGTGCTTAGGTTACATTTTCCACTTATCGGTGCTACAGTACGATTGAATATGTCGACAAACCGCTTGGTGTCGGCTTTATAGGCATAGCAACTCATAGAGGGTTCGTCTACAGTAATTTCTTTACATCCGGCCTCGATCAAGGCTTCAAGTTCTCGGCGTACGATTGGCAGTAATGCTTCGGTAATCTCATATCTATCTTTATAGGTATTGTTGGGAAGTAAGCGGCCCGACAGAGTGTACGGACCTGGAATACTGGCTTTTAGTATAGGTCCTTCAGGTGCCAATCGTTTTAATCTTTCGTATTCGGCAACGGCACCTAGTCCATTGGGAGCTGTCAAATTGCCTACAATATCATGTTTGCCCCTTTGATCATGAGCGGCAGGACCGAATTTTCGAGTAGCTGAAGTATTATTCCGTATACCTTGAATGAAACCATAAAAGGAGAGGTTGAAATCCAACCGCGTTTGTTCCCCATCGGTGATAACGTCAAGTCCAGCTCTAACTTGGTCATGAATGGCCGTTGTAACGGCATCTTCAATGGCTTCCTCAATATCAGCTGCTCCAAACTTATCTAGATTCTGGGAAACGAATTCCAGCCAACCTGGAAAGGGGTAGCTGCCTATAACGGTTGTCCTGATGGGTTTGCTCATAAAAAAAAATTAGTTAATCAACCAACTATGGCTAATTTAGTCAAAACAACTTGTATGTACAAGTTGGGGGTTGTATTAAATTTCATATTGTTTACATTTGCTGTACATCATAGATTCGTATGATAAATCTGAAAACTGATAGAATCGGCATTTGAAAAAGACTAAAAAATACGAGCAAATTCAAGGGTATGTCAAAAAGCGCATACAAACCGGTAAATATCCAGTAGATACCTATTTACCTTCGGAACATGATCTTTGCAACCAGTTCGATACCACAAGAACGACCGTCAGAAAGGCCCTTGACGAATTGTTACGTGAAGGGTTTATTCAAAAAGAACACGGCAGGGGCAGTAAAGTCTTGGAAAGAGGTAAGTCTTTGGGGCTTTTGACCATAAAAGGTTTTTCCGGTGCCATAGATTACAATGTAAAGACCGTGGTGACCGAAGAGCCCAAAATAGTGGAATGGGACCCAGTTATTCCATTTTCCCTCACGGAAGAGGAGAAAAAGTCGCCTTGCGTTTATTTTCAACGGGTACGTCATATCAATGGTACCCCTGTGGTGTTGGAAAATAATTGGTACGCCAAAAATGCATTGAAAGTCATTGGTTCGAATGAGTTCGTTGAAGGTTCTTTTTTTAAAACCTTAAGTCAAGATTATCTTATCGAAATTATGGGAGCTGAACAGGAGTTGAAAGCCAAAACAGCTGGTATCGATGTTGCTAAAAAACTGAATATCGACCCCGAAGATCCGATTTTACATATCTCCGTTAGGTTTCGTACAAGCCGTCCTGAATTAAACCTGTACGGCGACCTATATTGTCATACTGCCGAATATCCAATTCGAAACAGTTATTTTCTTTGAAATTTTAGAAAGATACCCTTTCGTTCAATCAAATAGCCAAGAAAGTAGGTTTGCAGAACACTTTTTTCAGGTACCCATTACCCGTACTTTTGATAAGCTGATGGTGTCTGAAAGAATGATGTATAGTGAAAGCGCTGTAAGATATTTAAGTTACCAACAGGGATTTGAGTTCAGGGGTATGTTACGATCCCAAAAAGAACCGTTCATTTTTTCAAAATACGGGTAATCTTGGCTTTCCCGTTTTGAAATACAAGCACTAAAACCGCCACTACAAAGAGCACACTTAAGAAGAAATCGAATACGGTTATAAAGTCCATTTGCCCCCTGATTTTTGTTGGTTGGATATATAGGGCTAATTTATAATAACCATGCCTAAGATTTTATTTCGAAAAGATCTAGTTTTTAAGAATTAGCATCAAGTTTTCAACAACGTTGTTAATAACTCTATGAATTACCTTCAAAAAACCAATAGGAGAGAAACGGACGCTTTTCGTAACATTAATCTGTTATGTGGGCTTCAGACTTGAAAAAGGAGTACAATATACGAGGATTGTCAAAAAATAGATTTTGATAATAATCTTGCAAGCCTTTTGAGGCCAGAAAAGCGGGAATAGTCTCGATAAGGTAGTTTAGGCCGGGTGAACCCCCATAGCTTTTCCAGTAGCTATTTTTAGCCATATCCATCCCTAAAGTGATTTGCGAGGGGTATTGGGGAAGCAATTTTTCCAAGAGCTGTAAGGTATAGTTCGGCCCGTCATTGGGCCACCGAAAGGCACTGTCATACTCTACCCGAACGCCTGTGTCCAATACTTGTTTATTATAAGCAATTTCCTTGGCTCGATCGACGTGGGAAAGTACGACATGTTCGAGGTTCGCCCCCAATTTTTGAAAAAGAAGAGCCTGCTCTACTGCCTGTTTACCATGATTTGTATGCGTCAATATGGGAGCGCCAGTTGCAAGGTGGGCATGGACTACCGCTCTAAAAATCTTCTCCTGATGTTTGGTAATCGGCTCGTCGCCCGTAGCCAACTTTATAAGTCCTGCGCGATGAGGGGTTCTTTGAACAAAGGGCCCTGAATAATCAAATTGATCGATGCCTTCTTGAATATCACTAATGAAGAGGGCTGCGAGTTGGTCTTCGGAATATGCGTAGCGCCAATGGTTTTCGGGATAATAGATTTCCAAGTGTATCCCTGTAGGCACAATTATTTGTACACCACTATTTTGGCTTACTTCTACCGATTTCAACACATTTCGTCCGGCATTGGCAGGCATAGTATCTACTACCGTACGTCCGCCAATAGTATAAAAATTGCTCAGTTCTTCAGAAATGCGGTCTACATCGTTTAATAAAAACTCAGGATGTCTGGCCGTTACATAGCCATCTTCAATAATAATATGCTCATGGGCATAGGTCAGCCCCATTTCTGCTGGAGCTCTGTCTCCTAGGACAGTTCTGAAAAACTGATCCCTCATTGTTTGAAATTATTGGCCCAACCTCGTCTCGAAGTATCGGCAACTTTTTGCGGAAGTTCCAACACGGCGCCCAATTGAATCAAAGCATCTTGTAATTGGTGTATATCGATGTTTTTGGCGCTCTGATCGGTTTCCATTGAAATTATGGCTGCAAGGCCCGCCGCTTGCCCCATACTCATGGTTTGGGCCATGGAACGGCAAGAGGCGTGGGCATCGTGGGTGGCAGAAAAACAACGGCCTACTGCCCAAGTCGTATTCTCATTTTTGGGTACAATAGTACCATATGGTACCCCATAGGCCCCTCCCTTAGGAACATATTCCCAAAAGGTTTCCGATTCGCCGGTGTTTGATTTTCGGTGGTCTTCGATCGGGGCGCCGCATAGGAATATCTGGTCATTGAATTTTTTGGCCGACATGCAGTCTTCTTTGGTCAATCGGTACTCCCCATATACCCTGCGGGTTTCACGAACACCAATTTGATTGGAAAGCCCAATGATTTTGGCATTTTGATATCCGGGTATTTCTGACCTGAAAAAATCTTCGAACACAAAGGCTTGACGGCGCCCCTCGATTTCAGCGTTGGTCATATCGTAAGGGTCAAGGGGATCAAGGTCTACTACTTTTACCGCAACAGTAGAGATACACTTGGGCTGACACATTTCGTGGGCCGATCCCTTTTTTCGCGGTAGGGGATGCGTATCCCGTGCATAAGCCTCCTCCATTTTTTCTTGTAGCATTTTTTTTCCACCTGCAGCTTCGAATTCGTCATTTTCTACATTACACATTCTAAAAGTCGTGGTTAAGCTCTGGGGAGGTTCTTTTTCACCGGCCCGTTCATATGGAATACCGGCCCAGTGACAATAATCGGCATCACCCGACGCATCGATGACTCTTTTGGCCGTTATAGTAAAAAAACCGATGCCTTTATGAAAGAAGACTGCTCTAGTCGTCTCCCCTGTAGTTTCGACTCCGACTAAGGTCGTATGATAAAAGAGCCTTATACCTCGAACTGATAATAAATCGTCCCATACCTGTTTCAATTTTTCAGGATTATAGTTGACTCCTGTACCTGCCCCGTAGGTGTTGGGTCGTAAGAAAATATTTCCTGAACGGTTTAAAAGATTAACTACTTGATCGGGTATGCCGCCAACTATTTTTTTGGGATTTTCAGAGGGAGTAAAAAAGCCGTAGAAAGTATCCAACATTTGGGTAGAGGTGCCTCCTGGAAAACCATAGCGCTCTACTAGGGTTACTTTGTGCTTTCCATGCGATGCGGCTAGGGCAGCGCTAGACCCTGCACTGCCACTACCGATAACCAGAATGTCGGTTTCAAATTGATATGATATGGCCGGATTAAATTTCATCGAGCAGCATTTTGTGGACCTACGTTCTCGTAGAGTTTGGCCATCAAGTGCGCATGCTCGTCATAAGCGGATTCGAAAAGTTCAACGGCTCGCTGCTCCCCGACAATTTTACCGCTACTCAGTACCTTTGGTGATTTTCCGTTGTCGTGCAGAATTTGAGCGATTTCGGCCTTGAGGCAATTGATCAAGAGTACGCCCCCCAGGGTCGATCCAGGCGCAACCGGGGTGTCCAGGCCGTCGAGGTAAATCATGGCATCGCCAAGCGGTGCCCCGGTATCTAAAACATAATCGGCAAAGTCGGTCAGTTTTCTGCCGTCGGATTTTTTGGAGGTGCTACCCTCCGAATGTTTTTTACTCACCAGGGCTACGACCTTAATCTTACGTTTTTGAAATTCTTCGGCCATTTCAATGGGAACGACATTGCATCCGCTGGAAGAAACGACCAAGGCCGAATCCTTTTCGTTGGTATCGAAATTTCTTAAAATTCTTGCTGCCAATCCAGGGACGTTTTCCAAGAACATGGCCTGTCGTTGCCCATTGGCTCCTGTTACCATATTGTGAAAGGAAAGCGATAATTCGACAATGGGGTTAAATCCTGGAAAAGATCCATATCGGGGCCACATTTCTTCCACCATCATACGGCTATGCCCGGATCCGAACATATGCACCATGCGCCCCTCCAGAATAGAGTTGGCAAATAATTGGGCAATTTCCCGAATCAGAGGTTCCTGTTCGGCTATTATGGAAATTATCTGTTTTCCTTTTGCTAAGTATTGTTGCGTTACACTCATGTACAATTGATTTTATTTTTTACAAACAGGGCGGCTCCGATCGCACCTGCGAAACGTCCCAATTCGGCCTGTTTTATTTCAACATTATAGCCTCCCGGCCGCCATTCGTAGTCTGCCATGACTTTTTTTAAAGGACCTAGGAGCGAATCACCTGCCCCTTCCATAATTCCACCACCAAGAACAATACATTCAGGAGCGATGATATTGGTAAGTGAAGCTAGGGCGGCCGCTAGTTTTCGAACTGATCTTAACCACCATTTTCCGGCTTGGACATCTCCGTTTTCATAGGCCTTTACCAATTCACGTACACTATTAAAACGCCCTTCGGTCCGTTCGGAGACAGAAAAATTGCCGAACTCGTATTCCAGGCTTCCGGGCATATTGGTCATGGTAGGCGTTCCAAAACTATTCAGTGTCATATGACCCACATGGCCTGCACGCTGCAGATGGCCTTGATATAGTTCACCATTGATAATAATGCCGCCACCTACGCCCGTTCCCAGGGTTAGCATCAAAAGATGTTTGATACCGGCCGATCGATAAATGAACTCGTATTCGGCAAGACAGGCCGAATGGCCATCATTCACTATCGCGATGGGCTTTCCTATGACTGCAGACCAATCAAATTTTTCGATACCCTTAAGTCGCTCCGGCATGTGCAACACCGTTCTGTTTTGCGCATCTACAAGTCCGGGTGCCGAGATACCGCAGTGTAATGGGTGATGGGAGTCATTGCTATAGTCCTGTGACTTTTCAGTGATGGTTTGAATAATTTTTTTCTTCCAAAGTTCCTTTTCAGTAGCTCGATCTTCGGTAAAAACTTCGTCTTGCTCCACCACCTCGCCGTTATTTTTCAAGATGACCGTTTTTATTTTCGTTCCTCCGATATCGATACCCAAAAAGTAGTTTTCTTTTCCCATATTCAGCGATATTGGCCTTCGCTAAGTGTCCAACCCCCGTCAACAGCCAGTACTTGTCCGGTTATAAATTTGGAATCTGGATGCAAGAACATACATACGGCGCTATTGATGTCTTCCGATGCTCCGGGGCGACCTCCATCCAATGGTTGTTTGGTTTTTAAAAAAGACAGGATCTTCTCATCTGAGGCCGCTCTTTTGGCCATCGGTGTAATAAATAGGCTTGGGGCGATGACGTTTACCCTAATATTGTTAGGTGCATAGTACGAGGCAATAGATTTGGAAAATCCGATAATAGCGGATTTTGCAGCGGCGTAGGCATGGGTGACAAAGTATTTAGGAGAAGGACTAAAGCCAAGAACCGAGCCCATATTCAATATGACCCCATCGGCTTTGTGATTCAAAAAATAATTGATCATGGCCCTGTTGGATAGCATTAGTGAGGTTAGGTTCAATTCAAAGGTTTTGTTCCAGCCCTCAATCGTCATTTTGTCCAAGGGCCCATCTCCCCATTTTCTGCCACTACCTCCCGCCACGTGAAAAAGGCCGGTAATGTTTCCAAAGGTTTCGTGGGCCATTTTGATGGCCGTCTCTATGGTAGTAGGATCTGTAGCATCTCCGCTCAACGAAATGCTGTCCTTTCCCAAGACCTCCTTTGCTTTTTTACAGCTTTTGGAATTTCTGCCGACCACTAAGATATTGGCGCCCTTCTCTTTTAGGGAAATAGCAGCGGCAAGGCCCATTCCAGTGGTGCCTCCCATAATAATAAATGAGGTGTTTTTAAAATCCATTGAAGCTCATTCGGCAACGGTCACCTTTCGTGACATTTGTCCTGTTTCTTTGTGTTTTAAGATGACGGTGACATATCCATTGGGTAATATTTCCTTTTTGATCAAATAATGCGCTTCATCATAAGACTGCCACTGTTTTTGATTTTCGCTAGGATGGTCACCACGCCAGTCCTCTAAAATAACCGGCTCCCAAACCTTACTTTCTGCGGATGCAAAGGCGGCATCGAGTATGGCATTCACCACGTAACCATCATAAAAGGTTTCTAGCGGATCACGATTTTCTTCAATGGCCGAAAACATATCGGTAAACATATGGGGGTACCCCAATTCGTGGGCCTCGTCCCCGACGGGGAAAAGCCAGCCCGTATTCGATTCGGCTTTTTCTGCCACATACCCGTCCCCACCTTTTCCGGTGGTGAACATTTCAAACCCGGTACGTAAAAAACTATTGACCCAAATTGTTCCTTCGGTACCCATCACTTCGTCCCTTAGGTCCATCCCACCCCTGAAGGTCCAACTCACCTCAAACTGACCGATAGCGCCGTTGGCATATTTTACGAGACCAATAGCGTGGTCTTCGGCTTCGATGGGGTGTACTTGGGTATCGGCCCAGCACATGACTTCTAAGGGTTTAATATTTTTTCCTATAAAATTTCGGCTGATTTCAACACAGTGGCAACCCAAGTCGATAATGGCGCCTCCTCCCGACTTTTCCTTATCCCAAAACCAATCGCTATGTGGCCCTGGGTGCGTTTCCCTTGATTTCGCCCATAGCACGCGGCCTATATCGCCCCTTTTTACGCTTTCCATAGATTTCAAAAACTTAGGGGTATAACAAAGGTCTTCCAAATATCCACCAAAAATCCCCGCTTCTTCAACGGCATCGAGCATGCGCTTGGCCTCTTCCGCGGTTCTTCCTAATGGTTTAGTACAAATGACATGTTTTTTGGCCTTTGCACATTCAAGCACGGCAGCTTCGTGTAAATGATTGGGAAGAGATATCAAAACGACATCAACCTCTGGATGAGCAATGGCTTCTTCCATGGAGGTACTATAGTAGGGCAGGCCGTAATCATCTGAAAAACGTTTTGCGTTCGATTCATTTCTTGAGTATACCATAACCACACGGTCTTTTCTTCGTTGTGCGTGCAACGATTCGGCATAAAATCGGGCAATGAAACCAGAGCCCAGCATTGCGATTCTCATGATAAAAAATTTAAGTTTTGTAGCATTGATAAAAATTCATCTAAAGTAGAAAACGACGTTACGATTGGATCATAAGATTTCAGACAGACCTTTATTTACGTTCATTTTACTATATTGTCTTTACTTCCTCAGCGGGTACATTTATATCATCTACGAGCTACCAGCCGAATGTTTGGCGCACGAATGATCTACTCATCTTCCAGTCTTCCCGTAACTCATTTTCGGGTTCAAATTCATTGGGAAATGCAAGTTCAATAGCTGCTTGACCTTTAAAATTTACCGCTTTCAAAGCCTCGGCAATACTTTTGAAATCAGTTGTTCCCTGACCCAAATATTCTGTCCATGTGCCATCGTTATATTGGTCCCTTATATGAAGATAGACTATTTGATCACCATAGGTTTGAATGAAATCTACGGGCTCGACACCGCCTCGTATAAGCCAGTTCAGATCTGGACCTAATTTAAAATCCGGAATCCGGCTTAGTGTACCTTTTAAATCGTGCATGTCATTCTCAACCTCGTACGTATGGTTATGTAAATTTGGAAGTATGCCATGATCTTGGCAGACTTTTCTAATTTGTCCTAAAATATTGGCTTGCGCATCCAATTCCGCCTCTGATTTGGGTTCTTTTTTACTACCAACTGAAATTCCGAAGGTCTTTCCTCCGACTTTGGCCAATCGGGGAACGACCAAATGGATATCTTTCATAATTGATTCGTGCTGTTCCTGGTCCCACATATTAAATCCGACCCCATAGGAAGAACCTGAAACGGGAAGGCCATTTTTTTTAATTAAATCGTTGATTCTTGACACTGAATCCTGATGTCGCAATTGGGCCTCCATAATTTCAACACCTTCAATGCCCGCATAGCGTAAATCTGCAAAAACCGTATCGAGAATAGGAGTACAATCCCAATGCGGGGGGAATTTACTGGCATAGACCCAAAGGTGGGCATTCACGGGAATATTATTTTTATGACTGTCTAGAAACGTATATCTCGATAAGTCCGGGGTCGATAGGACACCACCAAGGCCTAAGCCTGATTTTTTTATAAAACTCCTACGGGTAAGCGATTTATAGTTCATGGTGTTATTTGGATTATCAAATCCATCTTTAAAAGAATATAAAAATAAGAGTTTTAACTTGTACGTACAAGTTGAGTCCGAAGTATTTTTATACTGGGGTATTCTCCTGAGACAAAACCTGTTATTCTAATATACTTTTTCGGGTTACGGCAAAAGATTTAGCCGCGCAACTTTTCGGAAAGAAAGAGCTTTCAATGAACTACATAGAATGCCATAACTGATAGTGTACTTAGTCGATATGAATTCATGCCTGAAATTTGTTTTAGTCAAAAGCGAAATTCCTATGGGTTGAATAGCATGTACTAAACGTTCACTGCCCTATTGTTTCGTCTGGGCGACATCTTTCGAATAACTTATTTTCTATACGATTTATACACTATTTCTTACGAATGGTACAAATCTTCATTTTTTTGAAAGCCTGCTAAATTATCTTTAAAAAGAATACGTCAATCGAAATTCTACAATAGCGGTTTTAGAAGAATTCATTATAACTAAAGATAAACCATCATGGCAAAGAAAAAAACATCCTCGACCAAATCTTCCTCAGGGAAAAAATTATCGAAAAAGCCCACCGCAAAAGAAAATGAAGTCAAGCGTACGAAAAGGACGGATCAGTTAAAAAAGACGAGGTATGTTACTGGTAAGAATGCAATCGTCGATGCCGTGACCAAAGCGTCTTTTCGAAGTAAAAAATCAATTGACGAAGCAATAAAAAAATGTAAATACAAAGCTGTAGAACTTGCGCCTGCAGTAAAATTGATGTTTCGGGAGAGTGAGAACAAAGCCATAAAACTTTCAGAAGCATATGCAAAGAACGTGGGCGACCTAAAGGAACAGCGCGAATTTTTTCAAGGGGTGGCTCAAATGGAAAAAATGGAAAGGGCGGCTGTGATAAAGGGATATCGAAGAGCGAATCAAGGTCGGGGAGTCGTACACGCCATGAGCCAATTGCCTCGTCAACAAACTCGTACCTTAATGCGAGATTTTGTGCTTGACGAAAAGGGCAACAAAGATAAAGAGGGTTTAAAAGACGTACTGCATTGGCTACGGGATGCAGGGGCTCAAATGCGGAAGATTGAAGGTCACGACCCTGTTTTTCCTGATGGTGAAACCGATGATGCGGTAGTCGAATTCTTTGAAGATGTTGCCGATGCTATTGCGGATGCCGTTACGGCAATCGTGGACGGTTTGACCGATATTTTCGAAGATTTAGTGGAAGCCTTCGAAGATGTGATAAATTGGGTTGTGGATGAAATTTCAAACTTGGCCAGGGCACTTTTCGAAGCGGGTAAGCAAATATGGGAAGTGCTCAAAGCGGCGGCCGAATACGGGTATCAAGTCGTTAAAAAATTTGTGGAGGCCATTAATCAAATTGGAAAAACATTGTTCGAAATAATGGAGGATGTTTTTGAGTTCGCCGCAGATATCTTAAAAGACGTACTTAGGGCTATTGATCAATTGGGGGAAATTCTGGCCGATTTGTTGAGTTGGTTAGCCACAAAGACCTATGAATTTATAAAACGTGGCGTTGAGGCATTGATCGAAATCGGTAAGACTATCGGTAACATCTTATGGCAAGCTTTGCAGTTTGGAGCCACTTTAATTCGTAATACGGTTCGTGCGCTTATCGAAATTGGTGAAACTATTGGGTCTATAATGGTTACATTAATTACCCGACCTAGAGATTTGGTTGAAGAAGTTACTCGTGCCTTTCGTGAATTGGGTAACTCATTGGCCGAAATAATTAATGAGACTGCTGCTGCAGCAGCTGATTTTGTCAACGAAGTCGCGCGCGCCGCAGCGCAAATCGGCACTACCTTGGGTGAGTTTGCCGATTTTATAATCGAAACTACGGCCGAACTGGCAACCAAGGTAGTTGACGGTCTGCTCTCCGCAGGAAGAACTTTTGTAGACCTTATTACTACTATTGCCACTAAAAGCGTGGCGGCGATACAAAAAGTGGTTCAAGCTGCTTTTGAATTAGGTAAGACCGTCGTCGGCTTTTTAAAAGACGTCTATGATTTAACTGTCGATTTGTTAGAAAAGACGATAGAGGCAATGTTCGCGATTGGAAGAACAATTCTTGAATTTACGCGGTCGATGATCGAATTTACATATAGGGCCGCCGCGCGCTTGATTGAAGCTGCCATGAATGTAGGTGCTACAATTGCGGAAATGCTGGAGTCTGTGGCCGAAGCGACCTACTTCGTATTCCGAAAAATTGTGAATGGAATACTACAGGCCTTGGGTCCAGTGGGTGATATCTTTGAATGGTTGCTCGATCGCGGAGAAGCTCTTGCTTCCGAATTGTGGAGACAAACCGTTCTGGCTATTCGATTTGTTAAGGAAAGTGTCACGGAAGTCTTGGATTGGGCATTAGAACAGGTCGATGCCGTATTCGATAGAATATTAGAAATTATAGAAGATATAGGAAGTCGTATTTCGGAGGTCATTGATTGGGCCATTTCTGCAGGGGAAACGGCCTTGGAACTTTTGGGAGAGGCCACCGAACGGGTAGGAAACTCAATAAATTATGTCTTGAACTACCTTGAAAACGATTTTATACCAGGTATCCGAAAATTTGTGGAAGGGGTATTGAATGCGGCCGATAGAGTAAGGGAATTGGTATCTTGGATGGCGCAGAAGGCCTTGGAAGTAGTTCGTGAGGTTGTAGCAGGTGCTTTGGCCATCGGTGTGGCTCTCGCAGTACTACTTGTAGAGGTAATGACACAGCCGAACCAGGCCTTGGACAACTTCATTCAAGCCGCACGAGATATTGGTCAAAGCTTAGAAAATATTTATCAGGCCGTCGTGGATGCCGGAGAGGAATTTCTCGATGAGGTTACGCAAACCTTGCTCGATATAGGAGAGAATGTTGTTTCTATGCTAGAAGCCGTGTTTGAAATCTCGACCGGAATTCTGGGTACGGTTATCGCCATCTTATTTGAAACTTTAGGAAGTTACCGTAGCTTGACGGCAGAGGAAATAGCAGACGGTCAGTTTGTATTTGGGAACGCTATCGACTGGGATAATATGGCCATTGCCCAAGAAGGCCCATTGAATGATGTGGTGTTCGGTATTCAGGATTTCTTCAATGATAATCCTGATTCAAGGGCCTTTGTAACCGGTAATCTTATCAATTTTGACGTGGACGATAATTTTAATAGGGGTACTCTGATACATGAGTTGACCCACATATGGCAAAACCAAAACATCGGGCCAGTTTATATGGCTCATTCCATCGCTGCCCAGACCGTGGGGTCAGGTTATAATTATGGTTATAATGAAGGAACTTCAGATATACCCATCAATATCCCAAATGCGTTTTATCAACCTACAGAGGTCGAAGACGCTTCCGGCACAACATTCATAACCACTTCTTTATTAGATGTGTCGCAAGGCTTCTATACGGGCGAAGGCGGGGCCACTGTGCTGAGCAATAACAATACTATTGCCGATTTTAACGAGGAACAGCAAGGTCAAGTTTTAATGCAGTACTTTGTAAGGGCACGTTTACTGGGTGAATCAGGTACGGATATTGAACCATTTCAAAAATACGTGGATGAAGTACAGGCAGCCGCATAAAACGCTCTTACTTTGCGTGCCCACATTTTCTTCTGGCTCTCACCTGGAAGAAAATGTTCTGCACCTAAAGAAGGTCTATGAAAAATTTGTAAAAAGAGTAAATTTGGTAAGATATGGTACCACCTATGCTTTGGAGACTATCAAAATACAACATGTATCGGAAGACGCTATATTAATTTTAGGGAATGCAAGGCGTCACCCGAAAACTGCCTGTAACGCTCCGTTTATTATAAAAGGAAGTAAAAAGATACCTATAGGATGGCTACCGTTTAGAAATGCTGAAGATATTTTAAGGTTTTCCAATACCTTGGAAAGAGTACATAGCCGAGAACAGGATGATTGTGTAGTTGCCCTTTTATCACAAAGACATCCAAGATTTACGAGGTTGGTGCACCGTATGGAGCACATTTTAGATAAAAGGGCAGTTCCCTTACGATGGAGCAGTGATGTTATTCTAAGGGAAGATGTCGTAAACGGTTTGGAAGAGGGGGTAGGCCTAGCCGCTTATTTTGGTCATGGACGCCCCATCGGATGGGTAGGATACTACGGTTTTCGTGCCCATCATTTTACAGAAAATACAAGAGAACCCATAGGTGGATTACTTTCACTATGCTGCAAAACAGCAAGTCGGAAAAACACAAAACTCTCTTTTTGTGAAGAGTTGGTCCTGAACCAAAAATGTGCAGCAACTTTTGGTGCTGTCGATAGCACCTTACATACTGACAACACTCGTTGGTCCGTTGGCCTTTGTAGTGCCTTATTGAAAGGTGCTAGATCTATAGGTGATCTTGTGGTAGAAGCAATGCCGCAAAATAAAACGGCCTTTGCTTCCTATCGACTGATCGGGGATCCTTTGGCCCCTATTTATAGTACTTCAAAGGTTTCGACCCATGTACAACAAATAAAAACATATTCATGAAACAGAACATTCTAACTAATCTACTGCGTCATTTTTCAGAAGTTAAACCGAAGATGAAGATTGAATCGAACGACGATCGTTTTAAAGATGATTTGGGTGTAGACTCCCTCGATATGGCAGAATTTATTGCGAGAGTAGAACAAGACTACCGGATAGAAATTCCTGATAAGGACTGGCCTAAAATTGCTACCATGGGACTTCTTGTTGATTATATCGATCATGCAGCGACAATCTGAATTAATAGCAATTACCGGTATGGGCGTTGTTTGCTCAATCGCCGACACTATTGAGGATTTTTGGCAGGCCTTAATTTCAAAACGATGCGGTATTCGCGAGTGGGAAGATCTAAGGACTTTAAATTTTAAATATACGTACGCACATAGAATCTCTGATGTAGAGTGTGATCCGCTTTGGCGGGGATTCGAACTTGCCAAAAAAACCATTTCACAAGCACTTCAACAAGCAAGTCCCAATTCTAAAAGTCGTATTGGGCTATTTCTCGGAACGACCATGGGTGAGAGTGCAGCATTTGAAGCCATAGCCGAGGGAAACCGAGATATTGCTCCACATGACTATACCGGTGATGGAATTTGCCGGAAACTTCGAAAACATTTTCCTCAAATCATAATGCACCGATGCTTCGCCACGGCATGTGCCGCAGGCAATTATGCGTTAAAAGCGGCACGCCAAGCGTTGATAACCGGGGATATTGATATTGCTATAGCTGGTGGGGTCGATCCCTTTTCCAAAATTGCCATGACAGGTTTTAGTCGGGCTAGGGCCATGTCTCCATCGGGATTGTGTCGCCCTTTCTCTGCTGATAGGGACGGTATGGTATTGGGCGAAGGGGCGGGTTTTTTGGTTTTGGAACGCGTCGAGGGAGCGGCTCCTAGTTCAAGAGTCTTGGCTACCCTTGATGGCTGTGCCTTGACGTGTGATGCCTTTCATCCCACGGCACCTCGACCTGATTCGGCTGGTATTGTTCAATGCTTCTATCAACTTTCGACTTTGACAAGTACTGATTTTAATTCTATCGATTGGGTATGCTCGCATGGTACGGGCACCAAACTCTCCGATACTTCCGAAGCTCGGGCCATTGGCAAAACCTTTCAGGAGAAAATCCCTTGGGTCTCGAGTATAAAGGCCCATATCGGACACACTCTTGGTGCGGCAACAGCCATTGAAGCCATTGTTTGTGTTCTTTCCATTATTAATGAAAAAATACCTCCAACGGTGAATACGGAATCTTCAGATTTAGGACTTGAAATTCCTAGCACCCCCATCTCTCGACCGATCAATAGGGTACTAAACTGTGGCTATGCTTTTGGGGGACTTAATTCCATAACCCAATTTTCGAAATGCAGGTAAATTGGAAGACATACAAAATTACGGGAGAGAACGAAGAGGGTATTGCAGAGTTATTTGCCGAGTATGTTAGGAAAGAACAGCTTCAGTTTCATGGGGTACGAAGTGCCTTATACCTGCTCACCAACGCAGCAGGCAGTGATTCATCGATTAAATTTTGGGGCAATGCCCTAGAGCACAGCCCGCGTTTTGCAAACCCAAATATTTTTCCATGGACCTTGGCCAATGCGACAGCCGGTTATCTGGCTCGCCAATTTTCTATTGAAGGGCCAAACTACACACTGGTCTCCAGTATTTTGGATGTTAATGACATACTGGAAATATACGAGCTGGAGAAAGCAGAACTTCAGCTTGAATCGGCCATGTTGATTGTTTGGGAATGCCAAGAAGAAAACGCATTAACGGTAAATGTGCAATTTGGATACTTTGGATAATGAGTCTTTCCGTTTATCGATCAATTCTGATAAAGAATACTCTTAGAAGGGTAAGACCCTGAGCTTTAAAAAGGGAATGTTTTTGTTAGTTCAAAAAGGGAATAGAATATAAAAGGCCTTAGAACGTATTAGTATCCAAAGCCTTTAAACTATTTGTGATCGCGGAAGGATTCGAACCTTCGACCGTCTGCTTAGAAGGCAGATGCTCTATCCAGCTGAGCTACGCGACCCGTTTTTCAAATGTGCGTGCAAACTTACTAAAAATTCTAGATTCCGTTAAAGTAAAAACAATCAAAGTTTTTGGACCAAAAGGTGGAATGCCCCATCTGTAAATTAATGTTATGATACTATGTCGCATCTATCAGTAATTCAAGGAGTTGAATAGCCGTTTTGGTAAGTTTCGTTCCTGGTCCGAATATCGCGGTAACTCCTTTCTCAAATAAGAATTGGTAATCGTTTTTGGGAATGACCCCTCCAACGATAACCATGATATCTTCCCTACCATAGTCTTTTAGTTTTCTGATAACTTGAGGCACCAGCGTTTTATGCCCTCCTGCCAAAGATGAGATCCCCAGCATATGTACATCATTTTCAATAGCCTGTTTTGCTACCTCGCCAGGCGTCTGAAAGAGGGGGCCTATATCGACGTCAAACCCCATGTCGGCAAAGGCCGTAGCGACTACTTTTGCTCCCCGATCATGGCCGTCCTGACCCATTTTGGCTACTAAAATACGGGGTCTTCGTCCCGCTTTTTCGGCAAAGCGATCTGACAGTTCGCCTGCCCTTGTAAAATCCTCGTCCTTTCCTGCCTCTTTGGAATACACTCCCGATATGGTTTGAATTTTGGCTTGGTGCCTGCCGAAAACGTTTTCCAGGGCACTGCTTATCTCTCCTAAAGTGGCCCTGTGTCTTGCGGCTTCTATTGCTAAAGCTAGTAAATTTTCATCAGCCTTAGTTTTGTATTTTTCAACACTATCAATCTTTTTCTTTGCTGCTAACCTAAGTTTTTCAAGGGACGATGTAACGGCTTTTGAATCTCGATTTTCTTTGATAGTTATCAATTGGTGTATTTGGTGGCTCCTGACCAGATCGTTGTCCACTTCCAGAAGTTGTAGTTCTTCTTCGTTATCCGGAGGGTATTTATTAACACCAATGATGATATCATTTCCACTGTCGATTCTGGCCTGTCTTTTAGCAGCGGCCTCCTCAATACGCATTTTTGGCAGGCCGGCTTCGATGGCCTTCGTCATTCCGCCTAAATTCTCGACTTCTTCGATCAGCTTCCACGAATTATGTATCAGGTCCTCGGTCAATTTTTCTACATAGTGACTACCCGCCCATGGATCGACAGTCTTCGTGATCTTGGTTTCCTCCCTTAAAAATAATTGTGTTTCTCTGGCTATTCGGGCCGAAAAGTCTGAGGGTAGGGCGATCGCCTCATCCAAGGCATTTGTGTGTAAGCTCTGGGTGCCTCCGAATACGGCTGCCATGGCTTCAATACTAGTTCGGGCGACATTGTTGAAAGGGTCTTGTTCCGTTAGGCTCCAGCCGCTTGTCTGGCAATGGGCACGTAAAGACATCGACTTTTCGTTTTGGGGCTTAAACCGTTTGACCAATTTTGCCCAAAGGATGCGACCGGCACGAAGTTTGGCAATTTCTAGGAAATGGTTCATGCCTATTCCCCAAAAAAAGGAAAGTCTCGGTGCAAAACTATCAATGGCAAGCCCCGCCTCAAGGCCGGTTTTAATGTATTCCAATCCATCGGCTAAAGTATATGCGAGTTCAAGTTCTGCAGTTGCGCCAGCTTCGTGCATATGATAGCCCGATATACTGATACTGTTGAATTTTGGCATGTTTTGACTTGTAAACCTGAAAATCTCGGAAACAAGCAACATCGAAGGTCTTGGAGGATAGATATAGGTGTTGCGCACCATAAATTCTTTTAAAATGTCATTTTGAATGGTGCCTGAAAGCTGTTCCATGGAGACTCCCTGTTCTTGTGCAGCCACAATATAAAAAGCCATGGTCGGTAGTACCGCGCCGTTCATGGTCATCGAAACCGATATTTCGTCGAGGGGTATTCCCTCAAACAGTATTTTCATATCCTCTACGGTATCTACGGCTACACCAGCCTTGCCCACATCCCCGACGACGCGAGTGTGGTCACTGTCATACCCTCTATGGGTAGGTAAATCGAATGCTACAGAAAGCCCTTTTTGACCCGCTTTTAAATTTCTGCGATAAAAAGCATTACTCTCTTTAGCGGTAGAAAATCCGGCATACTGTCGTATGGTCCATGGCTTTTGAACGTACATGGTAGAATAGGGACCCCTTAAAAATGGGGGTATGCCGGCAGCAAAATCCTCGTGCTGAAATTTTTTCCGTTCAACTGGGCTATTTCGGTGGAGTGCTATGTGGTTGAGGTTTTTTCGCATCGTATATTACTTACCTTTCCAACCTTCTTGAAAGAGTCTCTCCTTTTCGTATTTTTCGGCCAGTCGCTTTGCCACGATAGGTTCGATTTTAGTCTTGGTATTCTTTATTTTGACAAAAGGATAAATATCAAGATCATTCTGCATTTTGTCTTCCGTGAACTGATAGCTATTTGTACCTATGAGTACTTCGGTCTTGTCATCAAAACGACCTTGCTCTTTTGCGGCATTTTCTCGTATTTTCCGTTGCAGGGTTCCATGTTTCAGTTGATTCAGAAAGCCTCCTTTGGCCTCAATTTGCTTAAAAAGTGAAAGTGCCTTTTCTGCCAGTTGTTCCGTAAGATTCTCGATATAGTAAGAACCCTCTGCGGGGTTTTCTATTTTATCGAAATAACTTTCGTGCTTTAAAACCAGCAGTTGATTTCTGGCCAAACGTTCGGAGAAATCATTGGTCTTGTGAAAATGCGCGTCATAGGCCAAATTACATATGGTGTCCGCCCCTCCAAGAATTGCCGACATACATTCAGCTGTCGAACGCAGTTGATTGACATTATAGGCATAGAGGGTCTTATTTCGACTTGAGGGAAAAGCTATGATATGGCAATCTATGGAAGACCCATATTCAGTGGCTAAGGTTTTATACAGCCAACGCAAAGCCCTTATTTTGGCGATTTCGAAGAAGTAGTTGCTGCCCATCGATACCTTGAAGACCATATTTTTTAGTATTTCGCCACTAAATTCATTTAGGTATTCATTCACATGGGCAAGCGAATAGGCCAGTTGTTGAACTATGTTTGCCCCGGCACTCTGATACAGTCCTTGATTAATACTGAGTACATTGTCGATTTTCTTTTCACTACAAAAAACCAAAATTTCTCTAAGTGTTTTTTGATCAAGATCTCGGTTCGAAAACCAATTTCCGTTTTGGGCGTAATGACCGATGGTATCGATGTTTAAAAAAAACTTGGTTCGATGTTCACCAAAAAAGAGAACCAAATTTTTTACAAAGGGTAAGGAGAGAAATTTTAAATTGAAATGTATGGTAACGCCACCCAAGTCGATTTTAGCTAATAACTGCTCAATATTGGTCTTTTCAGAGGGGATTATAAAAATTAGGCTTTCTACTCCTTGCTGCAAGAGAAGGTGTGCCCTTCTGTTTGATTCTTTGGCGTGTGCCACAAAAATTTCTTGTCCAATATACCACGATTCAGGATGGTGAATTATCGAGTTTTTGTCGTCTCCTAGGTCATCGGAATGATAAAAGGGCTTTACCTTTATGCCTTCGGGAGATTCCCAAACTAGTTTTTCGTTGTAGTCGGAACCTTTAAGGTCGTATTGAATTTTTTGCTTCCAGGCTTTGGCCGAAACTTTAGTGAATTCATCGAATAACGACTTTTTTTGCATCTCGTACGCTTTTCTATAAATATAAAGGTAATGTGTTTAGATTTGGGGCAAGTCTAAAATCCAATGATTTATATTTAGATATAAAATTCAATATTCTCCCCGAAGTGCGAACTCTGTTTTTATGTGCTTCAACGTCTAGAATTTCACTATTAGTTTTTCGGATTAGTCAAATTATCTGGGGATAAAAATATAATAATAAGTTCGAGATATTTTACGAATCGAATAATGGTAAAAAGTAAATTTTCGAAATTCGCAAAACTCTTAAATGTAATTACAAAATGACCTATATTCCTTTTATTATGAATCTAAATATCCTTTACTTGGACTTCTGTTGTGTAAGTTTTTGAATAAGCTTATTAAGAGTTTAAAAACCTATCTTTGATGTTTTTCGCGTAACAAATACCTGATTTTGGTGATAGTATGGCGGTGGAAGAATCAAATTTTACACAACCCAGATTGATAAGGTGTAGTCATTTTATCATGTTACTGAAATAATTCAAGTTTTAAATTTAAGAATATAAAATAAGTTCAATTTATATATCACCGTATGAAAGTAGCATTCATTACAGGAGTCACAGGGCAAGATGGAGCCTATCTAAGTGAATTTTTATTGAAAAAAGGATATCGCGTTCACGGCCTTAAAAGGAGGGCTTCTCTTTTTAATACTGACCGAATCGACCATCTCTACCAAGACCCTCACGTCGAGGATCGAAATTTTATTCTTCACTACGGTGATATGACGGACAGCACAAATCTGATTCGTTTGATTCAAGAAATCAAGCCTGATGAAATATATAATTTGGCAGCAATGAGTCATGTGCAAGTTTCTTTCGAAACACCGGAATACACGGGAAATGCCGATGGATTGGGAACTCTTCGAATACTTGATGCCGTTCGCCTTTTGGGGCTTGAGAAAAAAACCCGAATCTATCAAGCTTCGACCTCGGAGTTATATGGTAAGGTACAGGAAGTTCCCCAATCGGAAACCACGCCTTTCTATCCCCGGAGTCCTTATGCGGTTGCAAAGATGTACGCCTATTGGATTACGGTAAATTACAGGGAGGCCTACGATATGTTTGCTTGCAATGGAATTCTTTTTAATCATGAATCTCCAATAAGAGGTGAGACTTTTGTAACCCGTAAAATTACTAGGGCCGCATGCCGTATCGCATTGGGTCTTCAGGACAAGTTATATCTAGGAAATCTCGACGCACAGAGAGACTGGGGCCACGCAAAAGATTATGTCCGAATGATGTGGATGATATTACAAGCCGATGAACCCGAAGATTGGGTGATTGCCACCGGAAAGACCACGGCTGTTCGTGAGTTTGTTCGTATGGCCTTTGGCGAGTTAGGTATAGAATTGGAATTCTCTGGCAAAGGGGTGGACGAAAAGGCTTATGTGAAATCATGTAGCAACCCAGAATTACAATTGGAGAAAGGAAAAGAAGTGTTATCTGTCGATCCAAAATATTTCAGGCCTACGGAAGTCGAACTTTTGATCGGGGATGCTTCAAAGGCCAATAACAAATTGGGATGGATTCCCAAGTATGAATTGGCCGACCTCGTAAAGGATATGGTTGAAGGTGACCTTGCATTGATGAAAAAAGATCAACATTTGCAAAAAGCGGGCTACAAGACTTTAAATTATTTTGAATAGCCATTTTGGCCTAGGCCTATGGAACTAATACAGTTCTAAATATTTTAAAATTTAGGATTTCCCAAAGTGTTTATGGACAAAAAAGCAAAAATTTATATAGCTGGCCACCGGGGTCTCGTTGGTAGTGCGATACTCAAAAGTTTGACGGAAAAGGGATATGATAATATCGTTTGCCGTACGCACAAGGAGTTGGATTTAACTGACGATGTGGCCGTAGCCGCTTTCTTTGATAAGGAGAAGCCTGAATACGTGTTTCTGGCAGCAGCCAAAGTAGGTGGCATTATGGCGAACTTCACATATCGGGCTGATTTCATCTATGATAATTTGAGAATTCAGAATAATGTGATTCATCATAGCTATCTCTCGGGGGTCAAAAAGCTATTGTTTTTGGGCAGTACCTGTATCTACCCTAAGAATTGCCCGCAACCTATGAAGGAAGAGTATCTGCTGACCGATGTGTTGGAGTATACCAATGAGCCTTATGCTATTGCAAAAATAGCAGGTATAAAAATGTGTGAGAGTTATAACCTTCAGTACGGGACTAATTTTTTGTCTGTAATGCCTACGAATCTTTACGGCCCCAACGATAATTTCGATTTGGAAAAATCACATGTCCTACCGGCGCTGATACGAAAAATGCATTTAGGAAAAGCTCTTGAAAGTAAAAATTGGAGAACCATTCGTGAAGATTTAGATCGTTTGCCGATTGAGGGTATTGATGGTACCGCATCCGATGACGCCCTGATTGCAATTCTTGAAAAATACGGTGTCTCTATTCAAGGCGATACGGTGAATATAGAGATTTGGGGAAGTGGTAGGCCTATGCGCGAGTTTTTGTGGAGCGAGGATATGGCAGACGCCTGCGTTTTTATTATGGAAAATCGGGACTTCGACGACTGTTATGATACTTCTACCAAAGAAATTAGAAACACCCATATCAACATAGGGACAGGAAAGGACATTTCAATTAAGGAGCTCTCCGAGTTGATTAAAGAATCCATTGGTTTTACAGGTAATCTTTATTTCAATACGGAAAAACCGGATGGTACTATGAAAAAGCTGACCGATGTTACAAAGTTGCATGATTTGGGTTGGGAGCACAAGGTGGAGCTCGAAGCTGGAGTGAAGAAAATATATGGTTGGTATACAAAAAATGAAAGGGCTTGATCAAGCCCTTTCATTTTTTGCGGTGATTGCTATTACTTCGTGTTTCATTGCGATTGATTCTAATATTTTAGAATCCTCTTGGCGTCGTTGAACTCTTTAAATGAGATTAATAGAAGTTCATTAGACCGATGTACCAATTCTCAAAAAAGTTGAGAAATTTTCTACTAAAAAAATTTTTTATACCCCAAAGCCCGTAAGGCATGTTCTTGGTGTCCGGCATTTGATTTTAAGGTCGAATACTTCTCTCAGGTTTACCTTATATTCTCAGGTTTTGCCCTTTAAATGGATAGATTTGGCATAAATTATTACATTTTTTCTTAAATTTTTAGAGCTGTTCTAACCTAAAATTTAATTCACGTGTTGTACACACGATATTTAGGTCTTTTATCTAGTATTTTACTTTAAACGCAGACATACTTTTATCTTCGCAATAAGATAAAGTCTAATCAAATTTATTGGAGTGAAAGAATAGAAATAAATAATGAAATCGATGGTCATGTTAGGCCGTTTCGAACTTAACCCTCCCCCACGGTTTGAGATAAATTTTTGAACCTATTGCTACATATCCCCTAATTTTTTAAGCAAGAAATTATCAATTTTATAAAACTATTCTTATTTCCCTTTAACAGGGGCTAATACGTTTAAAATTAATGATTTGATACATATCTTTGATTGACCTAAAGACTAAAATGCCGTTTTGAAAAAGATGTTGTTTTATTCGAAAAATAACCAACTAATATTTTAATAATGAATTCAAAAAATAGATTCGTCCTCATCAATTTGCTGGCTTTTGAATTTATATTGTTGAACTTGGTACTGTTCATGTATCTTTTCTTTGTTCTTCCTGATTTTTCAATTACCGATGCCGAATTTGTTCGTAGGGTATTGGTGCTTACGGTAATTTACAATTTGAGTTGGCTTTTTATTGTACTTTATATTAGAGGGGAAGATTTTTATTTTAACCCTAATCACGGTTATGTAAGAAGTACCATGACTTCGCTATTTTTCTTTGTAGGCTTCGTTATGACCCTTGTTATACTTTTAAAGATCAGTTACTTTAATCGTTCAACATTTATAGGTCCGATTTTCATTTTTGCCTATTTAAATTTTATTAGTCACCAATACCTTTTAAAATATCTTAGGAGAAAGGGGGCTCATCTTTTTTCAAATACCCTTTTAATAGGTTCTGGGCATAAGAGTACCGACTTGATTAATTTTGTTGGCGCTATGACGCAATATGGGTATAATACTATTGGGTATTTAGAAGATGGCAAAAAAACTGTAAAAGGGGTTTCGGAGTTGAGAATTTTCGAGGATTTAAAGCAACTACCAAAAGTTTTAGGGACGCAATCCATTGACGAAATTTTTATCGATACCTGCGAATTAGATCGAGAGAAGGTTGAAGAATCCATAAAGATAGCAGATAGTTTTGGAGTGAGGGTGCAATTAATTCCGGAAAACCCATTGCTTCTTTCCAAAAACTATAAAGCTGTTGCCATAGGGGATTTAGCAGTTTTTAAGCTACGTCAATCCCCATTAGACCATTTCGGAAAAACCATTTTTAAGCGTCTTTTTGATTTCTGTTTTGCCTTATTTGTATTAGTGCTTTGTTCGCCGATTTTCTTACTTATAGCCTTGTTGATTTACCTTGATTCCGGCGGTCCAATATTTTATGCTCCTTACAGAAAGGGTGAAGCGGGACATACCTTTAAGTGTTATAAGTTCAGGACGATGTCGGTTATGGAAGACCCTATGAATGGAACTAAGTCGACCGTGATTAACGATCCGCGAATAACACGTGTGGGGAAGGTCCTGAGAAAGGCCGATTTGGACGAGTTGCCACAATTTTTCAACGTTTTAAAAGGGGAAATGAGTGTCATAGGTCCTAGGCCCCATAGAATTAAGCTGCAAGATGATTTTAGAAAAAGTGTGAACAACTATATGGTTAGAAGTTATATTAAGCCAGGGATCACGGGCTGGGCGCAGGTAAATGGTTGGCGCGGGCCCACAGTGACCGATGAACAAAAAAACGAGCGCATCCACCACGATTTATGGTATATCGAAAACTGGAGCTTTTGGTTGGATATGAAAATAATCTTTCTAACACTCTTCGGAAGCCATCATAAGAAAGCGTTTTAGGCTCTAAATAAAATTATTACAGCATACAAAATTAAGGAGAATCTAAGATTGGGATGTTGTTGTTGCCGGGTCTTTCAAATCAGGTAATTTATGAGAGAAAATATTTGGACAAATAAAAAGTTATAGAAGACGATATAGTCGAAGAAAAGAATACCTATTACTTAATTAGAGTAAAATGAGAACTTCCCCCGTGTTTAATTTGAAATGCATATTGAAATTGTTTTGTGAAACTTTGTCCAAATGGAAATGGAACAAACTCTTTCCGTTATTGTTGGCCGTTTTGTCTATGTCATCTTGCTACAACGCAAAAAATATTAACTACTTGCAAGGCAAGTATAGCGACCTTAGTTTACCCCTTCAGAAAGCCAAATATACCGTTCAACCCAACGACTTGTTGAGCATTAAAATTCAGAGCAGGGATCCTGATCAGGCCGCCTATTTTAATACTACGTCAACCGAAAATAGAACTTCCCAAGCCAACCCGGCATCTTTATTTCTCACTGGGTACACGGTAGATAGCGAAGGAATGATTAACCTGGCTATTGTGGGTAAACTTAAGGTTAGCGGATTGACAATTGAAGAAATCACAAATTTGATTCAATTTGAAGTCGACGAATACCTATTAAATTCTATCGTGTCGGTAAAACTAACAAACTTTACTGTTTCTGTATTGGGTGATGTGCGAAACCCGGGTACAAATTATATTTATAACGCACAGGTGAACATTTTTCAGGCCTTGAGTGCTGCCGGAGACTTAAACCTCTCGGCAAAGCGTAAAACCGTAAAGTTGATTAGGCAAAAGGGTGACGAGTCTATAGTTACGACCTTAGATCTTACAGATCCCACTATAATCGAGTCGCCTTATTATTTCTTGCAACCTAACGATGTCATCTATGTTGATACCGCAAGACCTAAGGTTTCTCAAAGTAATTTAGGCGTATTTGCACTAGTTCTATCAGCGATATCGACCACGGTTTTAGTATTAAATTTCACTACAAATTAAAGGATGCTATTTTAAATTTTTTTAAAAATGAGGTAGGAGAAATAATTGTAAGCCAAGTCTTTAAATTAGATTACATGTTCGGAACATGGAAATTATATTTTAATAAATGAACGAAAAAAAAGTGAAACATATTAATGCTCATCAAGAGATTAATTTGAAAATGGTTTTACGGAAAGTATATAATTACAAAATTCTTTTCGTTTCCTGTATAGTTATATCTCTTTTAATAGCCTTGGCCTATATTTTTCTCGCGACCAAACAATATGAGGCAGCAACTTCGGTGTTGATAGATTCTTCCGGAAGAAATCGAGCTTTGGGCGAAAGTAAGTACGTTGAAGGTGGGGTTGGCCTAATTGAAATGGAAAAAAACCTGTACAACGAAATCGCCATAATTAAGTCGTTTAGTGTGATTGGTAAAACAGTAAAAGATTTAGATTTTGATGTTTCATATTACACTAAAGGTCTCTTAAAGGAGAAGGAACACTACGGTTATTTTCCTTTCGAGGTTGTTTTGGACAAGAGTAAGTCTCAGCTCTATGGAATACCGATCAAGGTGAAAATTCTTTCTGAGAATAGATATGAATTATACATATCGGGAAGCGATTTTGTTGTTTCCAACTCTTCGAATAACTCAAGATTTGAGGTATCCAGAGATTTTGAATTTTCAAAGGCTTATGATTTTGGTGAAGAGGTAACCCATGATTATTTCAACTTCGTAATCAAAAAGCCCGATTATAATGTGAATGCCGAAGATTTTAAAGATGACCTTTTATTCGTCGTTCAAGATTTAGATGCAGTGACCAATAACTATACTGGGAAATTGGAAGTTGCAAATATTGATCTTCAGGCAAGTATTATTAAAATAACTTCTTCAGGCCCGGTAGTCAAGAAGGAAATCGACTTTCTTCAAAAACTGACACAAAACTATATTGAAGATAAAATGGCCGCTAGAAATCAAATAGCTTCAGGAAAAGAAACCTTTATTCGAAATCAACTCAAGGTAGTTTCAGATTCCCTTGCAAATGTTGAATTGAAATTGGAATCTTTCAAAAGGAACAAAAGGGCGGTTAACTTAGGAGCGACTGCAATGAATGCTCTGGGACAAACACAAAATTTACAAACGGAAAAGGCTAAAATTGAATTGGATATCAAGTACTATAATTCCTTGATTCAAGAGATTAAAAGCAATCAGAACTCCGATGAATTCATAGTACCTACAGCGGTTGGTATTGAAGATCAGTCTATCAACGATAACATTAAAGAGCTCAAAAGATTGTATGCCGAAAGGTCTAAAAAGAAGTTTTTTGTGACTAGTAATAATGAGGAGATGAGCATTCTGAACAAGCAAATAGACGAATCAACCGAATTGTTATTGAACAATTTGAGAAGTGCCATTAAATCATCGGAATTTTCACTGAGTCGCGTTTCATCTCAGTTGTCAAATTATAATGGTGTAATTAGTAATTTGCCGACCAATGAGAATCAATTACTTAGTATAGAAAGACAAAGTACTTTGTATGAAAATCTTTTCAATTACTTGAGTCAAGAATTGGCGAAGGCAGGTATAGCAAGGTCTGAGAGCACAACGGACACTAGGGTGCTGGATGAGGCAAGAATGGTAGGTAATGGGCCGGTATCGCCTAAACGAAATCTTATTTTAGGCGTTGCTCTTGTTTTTGGCATGATGTTACCTTTGGCCTGGGTCGTCTTGTTTTCGACCAACGATACCATTGAAAATATTGACCAAATTACCCAAAATACAGACATTCCCGTAATTGCCAGCATCGTACATCATGATAGCAAATCGAAAATTCCGAAGTCGGATATCTCCCTTTGGAAATTAAAGGAATCGTTTAGAGATCTGGTAACCAATATGAAGTTGGTAAATGCTGTAGATAGGGGCGTTATAGGCATTACATCTATTATGCCCGAAGAAGGTAAGACTTTTAGTGCGATAAATTTAGGGATCACTTTTGCAGAGGCCGGAAAAAAAACCTTGATCATTGATACCGATCTTAGAAATCCTAGCTTGGTAAAGGGTATTCGAAAAGTAGAGGGAAAAGGGCTCTCTAATTATTTGGAGAGCGATGCTGTTTCATTAAATGATATTATTTATCCGCATGAAAAGCTCGAAAACCTGAAATTTATTCCTACTTCAGTAACTGATGGCAATGTTCATGAGTTACTTTCTGGCGCTAAAATGAAATCCATTGTTCTAAATCTGAAAGAAGATTTCGATTATATTATTATAGATACTCCTGCGGTAGGGCTTGTTTCCGATTTTTTAATTCTATGGGATCTTATTGATATCAATCTTTTCGTGGTCCGAAGGAAAATAGCCAAAATCAAATTCCTAGAAGACTTTGAAAAGCTGATACCGCGTGGTAAAAGGAAAAAAAGCTTCATTGTTTTCAATGGTGCCCTAAAAAAATATCATAAATATGGGTATAGGGCAAAATATGGTGAAAATAAAGAAATTCAATTGGTCAATGAATCACTATCCGTATAAAGAGGACAAATCGTCGTTTTATCGTTTACGAAAAAAATAAATGCCTATGAGGGAGTCATGGCTAACAGTGGATTTAAGAAATGTACCAAAATTACTTTTTTTAATAATTCTTCTTTTTTATTCACTATTTGATTTTTTGGTATATGAGAGTTCCGGGGCTAAGTTTGAATATTTATTTGGTGCATTCTGCTTGGTTTTACTTACACTAAGATTATTTTGTCAATATAGGAAAAACGTTAATATTGTAATACCTCATTATATTCTCTTCTTAGCAGCCTTTATTATTTATACTTCCTTAACAGGTATTTTCGTTTCAGACTTATTTATTGAAAAAGGCGCCTTCAAATATTTTTACTCTAATTCTTTCATAATGATGATGACTAGTTTTCTTTTTATTGAGAATACTTATTTTCCGAGGAAATGGATAGACGGGGCAATAAATATTTTAGGTTTAGTCCTTATTGTTTCTGCTATTGTTTCAGTAATTCAAGTTTTTGAACCGCTTTTCTTAATGAAGGATCGTAGTGTTATAGAAGGATTATCATATGATAGGCTTTTAGAATATTACGATAAGAACCCAGAAGAGAAATCGGGTAGTGTATCAAGATTGTTTCAAGGATATCGTTTTTCAATTTATTCTCATGTAAGCGCGATTTCTGTGGGTATTGATGGCTTGGCTATATATAGTTTGCTATTTGCGTTAAAGTCAAAAAAAACTATGAAAACTTCTTTATGGGTCTTTGCTGCAGCGTTGGTTAGTTTTTTATCAAGTTCCAGATGGATAATGCTTAATTTCTTGTTAATTTCTAGTCAAAAAATTTGGACAAAAAATAACAGAATATTGAATTTTACAAAGTATTTCTTGTTTGGAATACTTCTTCTTATAATTTTAGTTTTTTTACTTGAATTTTTCGGGATTAATTTTCGCCAATTTGTAGAAGAAAGATTAGCGGACGATAGTGCTTCTACTCGATTATTGGCGTTAGAAGTATTTTCCAAGGTATTTCCAGAGCATCCCTTTTTAGGTACGGGAGGTGTAAGTACCGAGGAAGTACAACAACTATTAGCGGGCAGAAGTTCCCAAATTCATGTGGGCTATTTAAAACTTTTTTATTATCACGGTTTGATAGGTGGGATTCTATATCTAACTTTTCTATTCTCATTTTTAAAACGAATGTGGAAAATGTCAAAAATTTCAAATTACTGGGGCGGTTTTTTTGCGATATTGGCCTTTGCCGTTGCGAATCTTACTTTGGTTGAGTTTAGTCTATTTTATCACGGATTGCTTTTGGCACTTGTTTTTACAAATCATTTTTATCATGAGCGAACCAAAAATATTTTCTCAGTTCCCCATAGGGAAAGTAGTATTAGGCATACAATAACTTAGGCTGATATTTAATCACTTAGAAGGACTTGAATGTCAATGATTGGAAAAATAAATATTTTTAAAGCCATCCAAAATATTCTCAATAGGGGGCAAGAGCGCTCCATAAGGGCGAAAAAACATATCATTGCTTCCTTTTTAATTAAGGGAATAAGTATCTTGACTGGTTTCATTATGGTACCTCTTACTATTGGCTATGTCAACAAAGAACAGTATGGCATATGGCTTACCTTATCGTCCGTTGTTGGGTGGTTCAGTTTTTTCGATATAGGTTTAGGTCATGGGCTGCGCAATAAGTTATCGGTTGCCCTTGCCAAAGGGGAAATGAAGAAAGCAAAGTCTTATGTAAGTTCTACTTACGCCATTCTTGGAATAATTGTTACGGTAATATTGGTTCTCTTTTTTTTAATACAACCTTTGTTGGATTGGCAAGCTATTCTAAATACCGAAGCGATAAATGCTAATGAGCTTCGGTTAGTGGCCATAGCTACCTTCACTTTTTTTTGTATCAATTTTATACTAAAATTGATTTATTCCATTTTTCTGGCCGATCAAAGGCCAGCAAACCAAGGCTTTTTTAATTTGTTAAGTAACCTGAGCGCGCTCTTAATAATTTTCATCTTGACAAAAACGACGCAAGGCTCTTTATATTATCTCGCTTTAACTTTAGGACTTTCCCCGATGGTCATCTTGGTTTTCGTTAGTATTTATATGTTTGGCGGCAGATATAAGGTTATTTCACCCTCTTTTAATTTTATAAATAAAAATCAGTTTAAGGAACTATGGAGTTTGGGATTCCGATTTTTTTTGATTCAGATATCTTCTATTGTCATATTTTCTACCGACAACATGATTATTGCCCAATTATTAGGCCCCGCAGAGGTACCGGCTTATGCCGTGGCTTACAAATATTTTGGGCTGATTACAGCGGTGTTCGCTATTGTTTCGACACCTTTCTGGTCCGCCTACACCGAAGCTTATGTCAAAAAAGATATCGGTTGGATTAATTCGACGAACCAAAAACTTATTAAGGTTTGGGGACTTTTGGTAGTTGTAAGTTTAGCAATGTTAGCCATTTCACCCTATTTTTATAGATTCTGGGTGCCCGAAATCGAGGTGCCTTTTAGGTTGTCGACGATGATGTGCGTTTATGTCAATATTTTAGGATGGGGTAATATCTTCGTGGTCTTCATCAATGGGGTTGGGAAGGTGCAATTACAGCTTGTTATTGGAATCGTCAGTACTCTAATCAATATTCCCCTATCCTACTTATTTGCGCAAACCTTGGGTTTTGGGGTAACGGGGGTAATTATGGCTACCATCATTTGTGTAGCTTATGGGCCGATTGTTGCTCCATTACAGTTTAAAAAAATTACGAAGGGAACTGCTACAGGAATTTGGAATCGATAATAGAGAAATAAATTATAACTTTTAAATTACAATTTTTATGCGCGTACTCTGGTTTTCTAGTAGACCTCCAAATGGAGTCAGGAGTTCAGATAAATTAGTCGGAGAGGGTTGGATAGAGTCCTTGGAACGAGAATTAATGGCCAACTCTGAAATAGAGCTAGGAATTGTTTTCAATGAATTGGCCAAATCCCCAGAAAAAATAAAATCCAAATGTTCTCGTACCACTTATTTTATGGTGCCAAGGCATCCGTATAGCAAATTCAATCGTTGGTTCAATCGATTTATGGGAAGGCCACCCTCCATTAAGCGATTACCGGATTACCTAGATACTGCTAACGATTACAAACCTGATTTGATTTTGTTTTTCGGTACTGAATTTGAGTTTCCCTTAATAATACCTCAGCTAAAAATCCCTACAATAATTTGGTTTCAAGGTAACCTAACCGTTTACGAAAGAATGTATGAGAGCGGAATCAGATTAAAAAGAACGATTTTTCACGAAAAACTGAAGGATATATTAATGGGTAACACGATTTTTCATAATTATTTGCGTTTTCAACACTTGGTAAAACAAGAGAAGCAGATTTTCTCCTTGGCGGAAAATTTTATAGGCCGTACAGATTGGGATCGCCGATTAGTTAAAATAATGGCACCCCAAGCAAGATATTTTCACTGTGACGAGGCGATGCGAAAACCTTTTTGGAAAGATAAATGGGCATATCAACCAAACCGTAATAAATTCATAATTACTACGACAATTCGAGGAAATCTTTACAAGGGCTTGGAAACTGTTTTGGAAGCTAGTGATTTGCTATCGAAAGTGATGGAGAAAGCTATTGAATGGCGTGTAATGGGTATTTCGGAAGGTACGGCATATGTGGCTGCGGCCCAAAAAAAAATGGGTATTCACTCATCAAAATCTAATGTAAATTTGTTAGGTAACAAGTCTTCGGAGGAACTGGCGCAAGAACTTTTGAATGCTGATTTGTACGTACACCCCTCCCATATCGAAAATAGTCCGAACGGCGTACAAGAAGCAATGTTGTTGGGCATGCCCGTTATCGCCACTAATGTAGGGGGTACTCCTAGCCTCCTAATCGATGGCAAGGAGGGCCTATTGGTTCAAAACAAGGATCCCTACGCGCTCGCCGGTGCTATATTGGAATTGTATGAGTCCCCTGATAAAGCTAAGGAAATGGGCGCGAATGCGCGTAAGCGTGCAATTGTGAGGAATGATAGCAAGAAAATATGTGCTGAATTATTGGATATTTTTAATGAATTGGTAAAATAATTAAGGGTTCTACACATACTGTATTTTAGCCTCAATTCGGTATAGATGTAATTATTTATTAATCAATTTATTTTTTTAGTTGGAGTTGTTTGTCAAAAATCAATTGTAACAAATAAATAAGGAAAATATAATAAACCATTAACTCCTGAAATTCATTAATATTTACGCCCAACCCACCATCTTCAAAAATATCATAAGCCACGATTAACCTGGGAATTAAGTCAGCAGCAATGGTAAGCACGGCGATTATTATTATTCTTGGCTTTGGGATCAAATATAGAATATAGGGATTCTCTACCTTGGATTCCATAAAGGGAGCAACTACAAAAATTAAGGCCATGATTAGAATTACTACCCGTTTGAATAATTTAGCATTGTTTCCTACATTATGAATATTATGGGGTATGTATTGTTTTAAAATGACTTCTTTTTCTCCTCCTATCAATTGGGCAAAATGAGCCCCGTAATCCATTTCTTCCAGTAAGATAAATACTGAGAAAACCACAACAAAAGCAAACCCCAATTTTAGAATGCGATTTTTTTTATTAATAAAGCCGTATATGGAGAAAATCAAAATAATCAAAATTATAACTAATTGAAGATTTTCAAGAATTCCCCATTCCCAATTTTCGGAGGGGCAAACCAACTGAACCAGCTGAGGAATTCCTGAAAAATACAGGGTCATTAAAATAGTTAACACCAGTAAAGGAAGTATCCAATAATATAAATGCTCTTTAAAGGTGATTTTTTTTATATCCTGAAGAAGTATGTTTATGTAAGATTTCATTCGGTTGGTTGTTTTTGGACATGGTTAAAATATAACGTAATGTTTACTCAACCTTAACAAATCGATAAAGGACCTTTAAATTAAGACAATTGACCATATTTCAAATTATTTTAAAATATAGTCTACTAGAAATGAAACACCTTATTGAATCGATTTTTCTCCTCTTCTTTTTATGAAATTAAACCATGGGAGAGCCATTATTAATAATATAAGAGAAAATAGCATTTCTTTGATTTCAGACGTTATTTTAATTTCGTTTTCGACAATTTCACCATAGTTTTGACGAATAAATTTGGAAAAAGCAAATTCAAAATAAATACTCGGAATGGGAAGTCTAACTTTATTATGGATAATGGTTTTAAATCCTAAGTTAAACTTATACATAACAGGGAAAATCAGCAGGTACGTAATAAAGGTTATGTAAAATAACCTCCGCATCGTTATTAATTTTCTAATACCTTCTTTTTTAACTCCTTCCATGGTTTTCCCATGAAAAAATTTCATTTTGTGTAAGTTAAATTCTCCTTGTACGTTAAGCTCTTCAATAGCTATGGGAGTTTCAAAATTCAATATTCTTTGCTCCCAGCTTATTTCCTCACCAAATACGAAAAAAACAATAAGCCTAAACACCAGAAATAAAATGGCTTAGGATTGGATACTGTATTACTATTAGTATAAAATCTAGGGGAATATGCTAATAATCCGAATAATACTGAGGTTAGCAAAAAAAATAAGGCGCATAAATATTTGTAAAGCCCATCTTCTTTTGTCAATTGAATACATAGGTCGTCGGAGAAGAAGCAAGGGAAGTAAAGAAGGGGAATGCAATCAAATAGAAATAGAAACTTTTTCACAACTAAAACTATGTATGGCCACCGTTATTTCTTATTTTGCAAGCTGGAATTTTACATTGAAGGGGTTTTGTTAAAACCTTTTACCGCTTATTTCATGTCAAGATAGGCTCATTGACAATATTTTCAAAAAAAAATCGATTACATACTATGTTTACCGTCTCAATAAGAGAATCTTCGATTTGATAACAATAATAGTTTACAATGAGTTTTAGCCAAAATAACTATCGTCCTAACCCAGATCATGTTGTTTTTTTGGGAGAGTCTGGCTTTCCGGTCGGATTAGCAACTATTCAGCGTATAACATTAATAGGTAAAGCATTAATATCTGTTGGAGTAAAGACAACTGTAATTTGCAGAAAAGGGGTCTGGGATGAAAAGAGTAGAAATTTTGAAGAGAAAGGAAGTTTTGAGGGTATCAATTATATCTACACCTCGAAAAAAACCTTTCGCCCCAAGGAATTTATTAATAGGAATATTCAAAAAATCAAAGGAATTTATGGGGAATTCATGTATTTAAGGTATTTGAAAAAGCATGATGAAATTAGCATGGCAATAGTGTCAGAGATGAGTATTATTCATGTAATTCGTTATTATATATTTTCGATTGCATTGAAATTTCCTATAGTAATAAATTTTACGGAAATGTCTTCTTCAATGCAACATAGATTAACTTTTTTTAATAGAATCAATGATCATTTTCATGATAGGTGGGTGATTAAATTATATGATGGTGCTTTTGCTATAAGTGCTAATCTCCTAAATTATTATAAAAAGATTTCACCATCGAAACCTTTAATTAAACTGCCAATATTATGCGATTTTAATAAATTCGACCAACCTAAATCTGAAAAAGAAGTTTCTTATTTTCTTTATTGTGGAAGCATGGGATATAAAGAGATAATTAATTTTATACTAAGTGCATTTCAAACTTTAACAGATTTCAATGATGTAGAACTATTTATGATAGTGAGTGGAGGAACAAAAAGGGAAGTAATACTCTTGGAAGAGAAGATTAATGATATGTTTGATAATAAACCAATTAGACTCTTTTCCAATATTCCCTATGAACAACTAGTTAGTTTATATATCAATGCCAAGGCATTGCTAATTCCACTTCGCCCAACAATTCAAGATGCTTCGCGGTTTCCTCATAAGATAGGAGAATATTTGGCATCCGGAAATCCAGTAATTACTACGGCTATAGGCGAAATAAACACATATTTTGAGGATGGAAAGACCGCACTCATTGCCGAAAATTATGAGGTGGACCTTTTCGCCGAAAAAATGCGATTTGTTTTGGAAAATCCTCAAAAAGCGAAGCAAATAGGTCAAAAAGGAAAAGAGTTGGGTCTAAGGGAATTTCATTACCAAACACATGGGGTCAGAATTCAAAATTTTTTAAAGGAATTGCAAAAACAATCTTAGGCTTTCTTCGCAGCTTTATTAATGAATAATGTTTCTTCCATGTATGTCAAAAAGGTCTGTAATTTATAGAAATCGAATATGAAAATATTTTTAGTTGGAGATTTTCCAGCAGATGATAAAACATACGGAGGCGTTGAGGGGGTATTGGTTAATTTGGCCCATGGGTTGATTGAACGACCGGAAATTGAAGTGGTGCTTGTTTCCATTGCTAAGGATTCTCAATTCAACATTTTTAAAGGCAAGTCTAAAACCTATAAAATCGATTTTAGGTCATCTTTTATAAAGGCTAAAAATAAGTTTAATGAAATCGTAGATACAGAGCGCCCCGACATAATACATATACAAGGCGTAGTTCCTGGAGTTTTACTTTTTAGAAAAGGATATCGTAATATTTTTGTGGTCACACAGCATGCTATCTTAAGCGAAGAAAGGCTATGGCAAGTCTCTTTAAAAAGAAAATTGTTGTTTAATCTGAAACAATTAATAGAGAACTATTATTTGAAAAGAATTAAAAATATAATATTCATATCGGAATATAATAGAAAAATATATCTGGAAAAGGCCAGTAAAAATAGGGTCCTTAATTCTGCTTTGATACCAAATCCTGTCAATGAGTTATTTTTTCAGACGCATTTTGATATAGAGCTCAGTAAAAGTAATGAACTTTATTTTGTAGGTGAAGTTAAAAAACGTAAGGGGCTTCACGTACTGCTGAAAGCCATTTACATACTCAAGCAAAATAATATATCATGTAGGCTACACGTCATAGGAGGGTTTAAGGAAAAACCATATGAGGCCAAGGTTAAAAAAATGATCGCTTCCCTTGATATTTCTGAAAACATTGTTTTTTGTGGTTGGAAGAATCAAAAAGAGATTGTTGAATATTCATATAATATCCCTGTTTTTGTTTTGCCATCTTTTCAGGAGACCTTGCCTTTAAGTATTGCGGAGGCGATGAGCCAAGGCAAAATTGTGATAGCTACCAATATTTGTGGTATACCGGAAATGATAGAAGATGGAGTGTCGGGTTATCTCTTTTCTAAGGGTAATGCCCCAGAACTAGCCCATGTGTTAGAAAAAGCTTTTGAAGATGATGATCGGCAAAAGAGAATAGCAAAAAATGCCTTGTCTATGAGCAAAAAATACCATCCAAAAAATGTGCTAGATAAGACCCTTGATTTTTATAATAATGTAATGACTAAAAATTCAGATTAATAAGGAATTAATGGCCAGATTGTCCCCCTAATAATGGATAAATGAGATTTAAGTTAAAACTAAATTTGCAAATTAAGGACAAATCCATTTGGATTTTATGAGACGTTAAAATAGGCTTAAAAATTTTGAAAAGAATTCCAAAACGGAATCCAAAAGTATTTTATAGCTTTTATAAATTATGCAAAGGATGGTAACCAGATTTAATTCATAGTTTGGGCACCATGTCGGCAATACTTATCATACCTTCTTCGTAATTGCTTAGCATAAGGTTGATTAATGGATACGTCGTCGATGCTCCTAAAAATATGTCCTTTTTTGATAAAAGATTGTTCAGGGCAAGTTTGTCTTTCCTTTTCTCAGCGGTTATAGTCGGAATTTCCGAAGCCATCTTAGGGGCCCATAAAGTGCCGAGATCAAAAGGTGTCTGTATTTGCAATGGTTTCGACGAAAAAAGAGTTTCGAACTTGAAGAACAAAAGTTTATTTAGAAACAATTCAATATCAAGACCGAAAAAGTGGGGAGTATTATATAAGGCTCTTGAAATCGGAAGTAAAGGAAAGAATAGAGTGCAAGATTTTTTCAGTCTCAATAAAATGACCAAGGCTTACCTTGAATTGTATCGAAAAACATTACAAATTATGGCACAGGGTAACTATTTCTAAAAATATCCACAATTTAATCGGCTATTTCGAAACCTTAGTAATTTTCTATAAGCCGATACGTTTTTTAACGCTATACTATTCATTCAAACATTCGTTAGTTCGGTTTTCTTCTCCAATAATGTTTTGCGTATCCTCTTAAGCGCAGTTCAGCTAATTTCAATTAATATCATTTTAGATAAATGCGCCTATTGTGTTAAAAAAGCGCATTTCGTCGATCTTTATAATCCTTTTGTCGATTCTCTACGTAAATGGGGCAGAACATAAAGTAAGAAGTTTTACAAAATAAATTTCTAATCAAATTATTTACACGTGTTAGCTAAATGACTGCTAGAATTGCTCATTTGGCTTTTTGTTAATTTTTAATCCCCCAAATTATTATGAGTTCCCCCAAAAAAAAGATTGAACTACTATTTCTATGTCTCATTTTAACAGTTTTTGCAGTTTTGCTATCCTGTAGCAACGATGAAGAAAATATAACCGTAAATGGATTCCACGCGCTGTCGGCTTTCAATGAGGCTGAAGTCGCAAAGATTTTTGTTTTTGATTCGGATAGGCTAGAAGTATCTAATACAGCCATAATCGGAAAAGCTCCCTTAAGCATCGCATTTAACTCAGTGTATGGAGATGAGCAGGGAATTAAAGGTTATGCTTGGGATTTCGGCAGTGAAATAGCTCCATCGGCTCTAAAAAGGATGAAGCGTACATTTGAACATCCGGGTATTTATGAGGTGAAACTCACCGTGAGGGATGCACAAGGTCGAACTTATTCCGATACCGTGAAGATTACGTTGGCCGAGGATACTGATAGTTCACTTCCTGCAGAGATTTATGTCTTCGAATCGGAAAAATTAGATGTATCAAAGACAGCCATAACTGGGGAAGCCCCTTTAAGTATCGCATTTAACTCTGTCTACGGAGATGAGTACGGAATTAAAGGCTATAGTTGGGATTTCGGTAGTGGAATTGCCCCATCAGCATTAAAAAGAATGAAACGTACCTTTCAAAATCCCGGTATATATAATGTGAAACTCACGGTTCGTGACGCCCAAGGTTTAACGGCTACGGATAATGTTATAATTACCCTTACCGGGGAGGACGACAAGAAAAGTGTATCATCATCCGAAACTCTTAATAGCCAAAGTATCGATTGTTCGGAAGGCGGTGGTATGGCCGACGACACTGGCGCGAAGATCTGGTGCTGGGGGGATATTAGTATTCCGGACTATACCGGTCAGGGCGTGGCCTTGAGCAACAGG
>NZ_VTZS01000005.1 GCF_008367235.1 Pareuzebyella sediminis
TTAAGCCCGCCAGCGCCGATGGTACTGCCACACCAGGTGGGAGAGTAGGATGCCGCCTTTCTTCGAAAAACCCGATACTGAAAAGTATCGGGTTTTTTTATTTTCTTAATTTGAGAATCTTAATACTAAGAAGAATATTCGGCGATTAAATCGACGTACCATTTTTATCAGATAATTGATTTAGAATTTAGAGCTACAACCAATTTTTTACATAGCACTTAGAATAACCGCAGCGTCTTTTCTATTGAATCGGTTTTTCCGTTTTCTTGGTCTTCAAATACAACTCCTTTCAAAACTAATCATGGCCATCGCAATCGGTAACTCGGTGGCAAATCAAAATCCCAGATAATAGATAGCTTCTAGTCGGGTTATTCGATAAATAGTACGGGTTTTTAGTCGTGCTTTCAAAAGGACACTAGAAAAAGTAAAGTACTTTTCTAAATTTGAAATGTTTAGTACTTGTCATTTAAGACCCATTTTTAAATGCATTGTCATAGGGTTTCTGCGATATAATTCTTAGGCTATCGTTATTAGTTGCGATGACAAACCCTTTGGTACCTTTTGGGGACAGCTTTATCGGAGCAATATTTTTCACTTGATAATTCAACAATAATCCGCTTTCGGACATGGATATTGCTTTAAAACCTTTGCCTAGCATATTCTGGAGAACAAGGCCGATTCCCGCATCGGACCTCGGTGTTTCAACCTCAGTATCATATAGATTTCCGGCGATTAGTATATCGGTGAAGCTGTCGTTGTTATAATCAAAAAAGACAATATCATTGATGGAGGAAAGTTGTGATTCAACAGGTAGCTCGTGCATCTGGTACGTTCCATTTCCTGTATTTTCAAGCCATTGATGGGCAAAAGTATCTATGGCAAAATGAGTGGCATCTTTTAGCTTTTGCTCGCCATATATTTCATTTAAATTGGCAGATGCAAATGCATCAAAGCTTTCGAATTTTCCTTTTATCGAAGGAATTTGTTGTGAAGAACATTCTCTTCCCCGTAAAGGAAGTTTGACTCCTTTTTTAGTTACGCTCAGTACGATATCGGGCCTATTATTACCATCAAAATCATTTACATAGATTTCAAATGGTGATTTTTTAGTGCTTTTATATTTGGAGTTTAGGCCCAAATTTCCTGCAACGATGTCCATATCTCCGTCATTGTCTAAATCTTTAACTGCCAAACTATTCCACCAACCTACCGTTTCCGATAGGTGTAATTTTTCTGTAACATTGGTTAAGGCCGAATTTTTATTTTCAAAAAAGGTGAGGGGCATCCACTCTCCGGCGAGAATGAGGTCTATATAACCGTCCATATTAAAATCATGCCATAACGCACTTGTTACCATACCTATATTTCTGAGTTCGGGAGCCTTTTCCAAAGTGATGTCGTCGAATGATATAGCATCATCGGTTCCGCCGTTATTTCGTAGAAGATAACTTTTTGGGGGTTGTAAATAATGTCCGGGTACGATGCGACCCCCAACGAACAAGTCTAAATCGCCATCTCCATCATAATCTGCAGGGATTACTTTTTGTCCACTGGAAACAATTTCAGGCAAAGCGGTCTTATTTCGTATAAAACCCTCAGGGGTGTTCATGTACAGGCGATCTTGATAAAATTTTTCATCAACTCCATAATTATTTCCACCACTAACAACATATAGGTCTTGATCTCCATCGTTGTCGGCATCGAAGAAAGTCGCCCCTGTGTCCTCATAAGAACTATCATCGGTCCACGGTCCGGATAGTTCCGTAAATGTACCTTCGTCATTCTGCACAAACAGTTTTCCTTGACTTCCTGTGGCATTGCCGATAAAAATGTCGTCTAATCCGTCATTGTTAATATCTTTAACCGATAATGCGGGACCAAGCCTTGAGTTTCTATGTGGAAGTAATGGCTCTATAAAATAGTCGTTATAGGCGTCCTCGATATGCCTGAACTTCAATTGGGTGGCTGAAGTTATATCTTTAAAAAAAGCCTTTTTGGGTTTCTGCGGGACGTCGGTTTTATTTGCGTTCTCGTATAACAATTTCAGGGTTTGATCAGCGGCAATATTTGATAAGGTTTCTGTACTTCCATCAGGCCATATGACCTTTAACTCATCTATATTTTCGGAGGTTCCGAGGCCGAAATGTAATATGGGCTCGATACTTGATTGAAAACCTCTGCTTAGATGTTGTTCTAACCACTGCACAGTTCCATCAATAGTTACTTTAACTTTTGTACCGATTCCCAGTGGATTTTCAGTATCCCCTTTGAGTGCGACCCTTATGTAGTTCGAGCCCGTGTTGTTATTTTCTAAAAGACTTGCTTTATCGTCGATATTGTTAAGCACCATGTCTAAATCTCCGTCATTGTCGAGATCGCCATAGGCTAATCCATTCGAAAAACCTTTGAAGTCTATATTCCAATTTTCGGAAACATTTTCAAATTCGTAGTTGCCCATATTTTTGAAGAGGTAATTGGCAATCGGAGTTGATGGAGCTTTGTTCATATCTATTTTTTCGGGAATAATGGAGGTGTTGTTCTCCCTGCTTAATAGATCATTATTATTGACATCAAGGCGCATCCCATTGGTAATCATAATATCCTTCAATCCGTCATTGTCGAAATCTGCAAAAAGGGGTGCCCAGCTCCAATCGGTTGTTGCCACGCCCGACAGCCTGGCCACGTTGCTGAAAATCGGAACTCCTTCATTATTAATACCATTGTTCACTTGAAAACTATTTTGCATATACTGATAATGAAAGCCTAGGGCAACTCCTGAATAAAAGGACGATGGATCCATACTTGCCATATTGGTTTTTGAACGATAATGATCAGCGGGTGTCATATCGACTTGGAACAAATCCATTAAACCATCATTGTTAAAATCAGCAGCATCGACCCCCATACCGAACATTGAAATTTGTCGGGTGCTTTTTTGAAGTTTTTCACTGAAGGTACCATCAGCATTGTTCAGATAGAAATAATCAGGTACGTTGAAGTCGTTTGATACGTAAAGGTCTTGCCATCCGTCGTTATTGAAGTCACTTACAGCTATGCCCAACGAAAGTCCAAAATTCAAAACTCCTGACTCGATCGTGACATCTTCAAATGTACCGTTCCCCTCATTTCTAAAGAGATGGCCAGATTCTTCTATATCTTTGGCCTCCATCTTATCATGATAGAAGTAATTGGGCATTGTCAAAGGTATAATGGGGTAATTGGCCACATAGGCATCGAGATCACCATCATTATCGTAATCAAAAAAAGTAGATTGTATGGAATTCCCTGGATCTGCGATACCAAATTCCGCCGCCCTTTCGGTAAAGGTAAGGTCGCCATTGTTTACGAAAAGTTGGTTCTGGGTATTATCACCTAGACCAGATACACTTACATAGATGTCTAACCAACCATCTGAATTGATATCGACCATAGTGACCCCCGTATACCATCTTGAATCACCGGCTACCGAAGCGTTTACACTTATATCTTTAAATTGTAAATTACCCAAATTAAGATAAAGCTTATTGGGTACCATGTTACCCGTAAGATAAATATCGGTTAGCCCATCGTTGTTTATGTCACCCAATGCAACTCCACCTCCCAAATAGATATAAGGAAAAGTATTATAATTAAAGGTATCGGATGTAATTATATCATTACTAAATGCTATTCCTGATTTTTCTGATTTTATATTCTTGAAACCTTTATTTTGAAGCTTCTTATTTTCATCCCCTTTTGAGCACCCAAGGAACCCCCCTAAAAGAAGAACCATTAAAAATTTCATTGTTTTTCGCATATAATTTACCGCGGTGTTTTTGGGTTTAGCTTTCATTGGAAATCCTTTCATAAGAATGTTAGGCTTACTCTGTATAGTAGTCATAACTTTATCATGACCCTATAAATCACTACTGAAATATTTAAGTTTACAGGATTAAAAAAGATCAAAAGACACAGAAAAATTAAAAAGGGATTAATGATAAGTTTGCTTTTGGTAGAAATTTTATGAAAGAAATAATTTTTCGTTTAGAAACTGTAATTTAGCGATAATTACCAAGGGTTCCAATATGTTCATTCCATTTTTGTGATGGATTTTAGGCCAGAATGATTTCGTAGAATGGGTTGAACAGATTTATCGCGAACAACTTCAAATTCCTTTAAAATTCACTTTATAGACGATTAAAAACTAGTTTGAGTTTAAAAGGTTACGATGATTTTCAATTATTTTATTGCCATCAACTTAAGAAGCCATTATGATTAGAAAGATGCTAAAGGAGCAGGTATTTTTCCTCCATGTCATTAGCTTGCTCTTTTTGTCTTGCGAAAGTGAAAATCAACGGTCAAGCAAGACCCAATTCGATCATCATTGTGGTAGTTGTCATATGGCCCCGGACCCAACAAGTATTCCGAAGACCATTTGGAAGAATTCTGTCTTGCCCGAAATGGCCGCAAGAATGGGGTATCGGTATAATGATTTTGATCCTTACCGGTATCAAACCGCTAAAGAGAGCTTATATATCAATCGGAGCAACAAATATCCCGATGAACGAATGATTGATAGTGCTACATGGTGGGGCATACATGACTATATAGTCGGTCTTGCACCAGATTCGATTCCAATCGATATGACCAGAAAAAAAAGAAACTCTGATCTCGCTCAATTTTCACTTCGGAAAATAGAATTACCAAAACGTTCCGATCCTGTTATAACATCCATACAGTTCGATAGTGTCCATCATTTGTTTTCAATTGCAGATGCAAATGGCGATTTACATCAATGGCCCAATCAAAAAATAGATATTACCGAGAGATTTAAGTCGGCGGTAACTTCATATAATCCAAAGGAAAATAATTTCTTCGTGACCGAAGTCGGAATATTAAACCCTAGTGAAATCCCATTGGGATTATTTTCAAAAATTAGAATGGGCATTTCCGATACCATCGCCAAAGAGTTGCACCGGCCGGTTTTTCTCGAAATTGTCGATTTGAACGATGATGGGGAAGATGAATTTCTAATTTGTGAATTCGGCAATTTGACTGGTCAGTTATCCCTTTTGGAAGTAGGAGAAAATGGATATGACAAAAGGGCATTGTCTACATTACCAGGGGCAGTAAAGCTTGAAATAGCCGATATGGATGGCGATGGAAAAAAAGACATCGTCGCACTGTTTGCCCAGGGTAATGAAGGTGTTTTTATCTTTTACCAGAAATCAAACCTGCAATTTAGCAGTGAACAAGTTATCCGGTTACCGCCAGAATTTGGTTCAAGCTGGTTCGAACTTATAGATTACGACTCCGACGGGGACCTCGATATTGTAATGACAAACGGCGATAATGCAGATTACTCGATTTTTCTCAAACCTTATCACGGTATCCGATTATTTCTGAACAATGGGTCGAACATGTTCAACCAAAAATGGTTTTACCCTTTATATGGAGCGACTAGGGTGTTGGCCGATGATTATGATTTAGATGGGGATTACGATTTTGCAATTTCAGCTTTGTTCAATGACAGGGAAAATACTCCCCGAGAGAGCTTTGTATACCTAGAAAACAAAGCTTCGATGAATTATGAATTTAAGTCGTATACCTTTAAGGATGAATTCTCGAGTGGATGGCTCACCATGGCAAAGGGAGATTATGACGGCGATGGTGATATTGATATTATGGTAGGCAGTTTTAATGTGAAAGGGCTACGGAAGAAAAAGACTTTTTTTAAACCTCAAAAAGAAGAAGTAGTTACACTTATACTATTAGATAATAGGCAAAACCTTTCAACAGGGAAAGGGAGATTTCAATGAATAAGGATTTTGAGCCACTTTCAAAACGCGTTCGACGGTTTTTATAAAGGCACAATAAAACAATCCCCGGCGACAAGCACCGAGGATTATTCTCAACTAACTCAAAACTGCTATTTTTTTACTAGTAACCCGGATTCTGATTTAGGTTCGGGTTTGAATTTACATCTTGCGCAGGTATAGGCAGGTACTCATGTTGTCCACGAATGAATACACCTTGGCTATTTGACCTAAATTCAGGATGTTGTTCGAACCTGTCCGCCGCAATGCCCCATCGATTTAAATCAAAGAAACGATTACCTTCTATCGCCAATTCTTTTACTCTTTCATCTCTAATGGCCTGTCGTAGTTGAGTCTGGTTAAGCCCTACTGCATTGGGCATGTTTACCCGGTCACGCACTTCATTGAGGGCGTCATGTGCATCTTGCGAACCACCGTTTATTTCGTTTTCTGCTTCGGCGTACATTAACAATAAGTCGGCATAACGAAATATTTTCCAGTTGTTCGTAGCTCCTTGCCAAGCACCTGGTGTTAGCGAGTTTTCTCTTCTGAAGTTAAGGTATTTTCTAACCCAGACCCGATCCAAATCATCGCCTAGCATGGTTTCGGCAAAATCATCTTGGTAAATCTTAGCTCCAGGATAATTCCATAATAAGGTAGCTTTGGCCCTTGGATCTTCTTCTCCATCAACGGTTTGCTCGCTCAAAAACAAATCGAGTACCCAATCATTGACGCTCATGCTCTGTTGGCTACTGTAATTGCGAGGGGCAATATCGGCCTCCCAAGCCTGGGCACGCCAAACATTTCCGCCTGATCCACCCCAACCTCCGGTTTCGTTACCGTCGTATTGAATCTCAAAGATCGACTCTGGGGTATTGGATATCTCCTCCGTAAAATTATCGTTGTAGTTTTCGTTAAGGCTGTATATACCAGAGTCAATGACTTTTTTAAATTCTGCTGCGGCGCTTGAAAAATCTCCGGTATACAAATAGGATCTGCCAAGAAAAGCCGTGGCGGCACCCCAAGTAGCCCTACCGATTTCCCCTTTAGGCAAACTTCCGTCTGAGGGTAAATTAGACTGTGCAATGGAAAAATCATTGATTATGGCCGCGTAGGTCTGCTCTACCGTTGAATTGGGCAAGAAAAGATCTTCCAAACCTTGAGATTCCTCCAAGCTTAATGGCGAAGTACCCCAAAGATTTACGATATAGAAGTACGCGAAACCTCTTAAAAAATGGGCCTCTCCCAAAATCTCTTGCTTCCTTGCCTCATCCATCTCAATATCGGGTACCCTGTTGATAACCTGATTGGCACGGGCAACCATTTTATACCATTCGCTGTAAATTTCAATAAGTCTTGGGTTTTCAGGTCTAACCTGCAAAGCTCCCGCATCGTTAACGTTCGATTGCGGAAAGGGGTTTGCAATATCAGACCTATGAATCAAATGCAATCCTACCAATATCCTTCCAAACATTGGAATTGTTGGAAGTGGCGCATAGACGGCTGTCAATCCGCCTTCGGCATGCTCGGCGGTTTTCCAAAAGCTTTCCGGAGTAGGACTATTCGGATTCGTTAATTCAAGTTCATCCGAACAATTATTTAGCGTAAAGAAGCTACTGAAAGCTAAAACGATATAAATCTTTATTTTACTTTTCATCTTTATATTTTTTAATTTTCTTTTTAAAATCCAACTTGAACTCCAAATAGCAAGTTTTTGTTATTCGGATATGCCCGACGATTAACCCCGCTATCGAAGAGGCTGCCTTGGCCATTTAAGGGCCTACCTAATTCAGGGTCATACCCTTGATAATCAGTGAGTGTTAACAGGTTTTGACCCGCAATATAGAGTCTTAGGTTAGACACATAAAATTTACTCGTAATCTCATTCGGCAACGTGTAACCAAGCTGAACCGTTTTTAGCCTTAAGTAAGACCCATCTTCTACCAAATAATCCGAAGGTCTTTTGTTCAGGGCCAAATCTCGAATCGTAGCTCTTGGAACTGTGGTATTTGTATTTTGCGGGGTCCATGCATCTAAGGCTTCCCTTCTTTTCAATCCTCTAGTACCATCGAGCACTTGATGATATCTTTTACCGTTCCATAGCTCATTTCCTTCAACTCCTTGTATAAAAATTGAAAGGTCGAAATCTTTATAGTCCATGTTAATGGCCAAGCTGTATTCAAAATCAGGAATGGCACTCCCCAGATAGGTCTGGTCATCGTCATTAATAATGCCATCACCATTAAGATCGACAAAGTTCATATCGCCCAATACCGCATTGGTTCTACCATCTGCATCTATTTCTGCTTGGGTCTGATATACTCCTTCGGTCAACAGACCATAAAAACTAGCCACCGGCTGACCTACATCTGTTCTTGTGGCCGAATAGCCCCCTTGGGTATACCCACCTCCTATTATTGGGTTTACCCCTTCTCCAAGGGCGATTACTTCATTGTTAACCGTATTGAAATTTGCCGTTATATCGAAATTCAGTCCGTCATTGAGTGAAAAATGGCGATACGACCCTCCAAACTCAAATCCTTGATTGTCAATGGTCGCCGCATTGTTAGACAAAACATTTCCTAAACCTCCACTAAGTGGAATAGGTACGTTTACCAATATATCTTCTGATCGCTTTTTGTAATATTCCGCTGAAAAACTGATTTTACCGGCTAAAAATTCAGCATCGATACCGTAATTCTGAATGGTCGTAGTTTCCCATTTTAAGTTGGGGTTTGCCAATTGCGCCACGGTAGATCCTCCTTGAACAAAACCGCCTAGATTATAGAAGTTACTTACATTCAAAACACTTGAAGTTACATAATTCCCTACGTTTTGAGAACCCAGCAAGCCATAACTTCCGCGTAGCTTCAAATTACTGACGAAGCCTTCATCCGGGAAGAAACTTTCTTTGCTAATTCGCCAACCTAGCGAACCCGAAGGAAAAAAGCCGTAACGATTATCTTCTTTAAACCTAGATGATCCGTCACGACGAATAGTGCCACTTAAGATATACCTACCATCATAATCATAGTCGATACGCCCGAGATACGAAGTCAATGCATTTTCTTGCAAATTACCGGTAGTATTGTCGGTATTGTCATCGGCGGCATCAAGTACCCTAAAATCATTAAAAATGAAATTAGTACCCACACCTCCTGCAGAACGGGCTTTAATCGCTTGGGTCGTAAACCCAGCCAAAAGAGTAAGCCCATGCTTACCAAAAGTATTCGAATATTCAAGCGTATTTTCCATTAGCGAACTCAATGACCTAACATAATTCTCGTTTAGCGAGGCGATTACCTCCGAGGCCTCTTGTGAAGTACTTTGAAAGAAGGTCGGTTGAAAGGCATAATTATGTTGAACGGAATAGTCGATACCCAAGTTCAACTTATACACTAGATTTTTTGTCAATTGCAGTTTGGGTTGAATTGAACCTACCACTCGGTCAGTGGTATACAGATTGTCATGCAAAATGGCCCTACCATACCAATTGATTCCTCTGGCCATACCATAGAAATTAGGATCTAGGCCTGCAAACCCTCCTTCATTATTTTCATTATATATTGGAATTGTTGGCGGAACTTCACCTTCCCGAGAGAAAAAATTGTTAGGATTGTCTTCTTCGCGTGATAGCAATAGACTCTGGTTCATCGAGAAAATTCCTTTATTGAAACTGGTATTCACGGTAAAGTTATACCGTCTAAAATCGGAGTCTACGACCACACCCTCTTGATCGAGAAGCTGACCAGATACATAAAATCGGGCATTCTCAGATCCCCCAGAGATATTTACGCTGTATTCTTGATATAACGCGGGATTAAGCTGTACATCTTGCCAGTCTGTATCAATACTTGGGTCAAAACCCGTATCGTTCGGAATTGCTCGAGCATCACCATCGTTATCTCTAGCCATATTATGCCAGTCTGCAAATTCGCGGGCATTGAGCAAATCCAAGTAACTCGTCGGGGTCTGATATCCAATTTTTGATTCAAAATTGATTTTTACATCGCCTACACTACCTTTTTTAGTCGTAATCAATACGACCCCATTCGAGGCACGACTTCCATAGATAGCTGCCGAAGAAGCATCTTTTAAAACACTAACGGATTCAATATCGTTCGGATTTAAAAATGACATAGACCCTACAATGTTCCCGTCGACCACATATAATGGTTGATCGTTACCAAATGACCCAGTTCCTCTGATGACTACGTTAACGCCCGCTCCGGGAGCACCTCCATTTGCCTCTACACGAACCCCTGGCACCCTGCCTTGTAGTACCGAAGCACTGTTAGCATACGACACTTTGGTAATTTCCTCCTTATTGACAAGACCTACCGAACCCGTCAATAAAGCTTCTTTTTGTGTTCCATAACCTACGACGACGACCTCCTCTAAACTTGCGGCATCTTCTTCCAGTACGATATTAATGCTATTTCGATTTTCGACGGGTATTTCCTGGGTTGCGAAACCGACATACGAAATGATCAAAACGGCATTACCATTAGAGACCTCTATTTCGTAATTACCATCAAAATCTGTTTGGGTACCATTTGTCGTTCCTTTTTCTACGATACTTGCGCCAGGCAGTGGTTGACCATTATTATCCAAGACCGTACCTTTTACGGAAAAATCTTGTATCGACAGGGTGGTATTAGAGGTATTCTTAGGGGCCTCCAATGAATTATCGGGTGGACTTGCATATAAACCGCAAGAGAGAATTAAGGAAAAGATGCCAATACAGCACTTAAAAGCATTACGTACTAGTAATTGTATATTATTCATGATCTATTGAATTGGTTTTTTAGGAAAACTCTTTAACTTAATAAAGAAACTGTATCAAAAGTAGCTGAAAGATCCATCCTTGTCTACCTCTTAGTTTACAAAAAGTACTATTTTTTTATCCTCAATTATAAGAATATGAAAAAATAATAGTCAATAAATAGGTGAAATGCTAATTCTTGCTATACTTTTTTAGGAATCAATCACTGAAGAGGATGCTCTTTAAGTAGTTCTTCCGGACTATAGAAACCAGTTTTATTCCTGATTTTTTCTTGTACTTCTTTTACTCTTTCAGGAGTAATGGCGGGTGCCTTGTTGCCAAAGGAATTCCTGACATAGGTAAGCACGGCCGCCATTTCCTCTGTGTTGAGCAATTGGCCAAAGGGAGTCATGGGTACCTGTCCTGGATAATCGATACCATTTACGTTTATCGGTCCCATAAGTCCTTTTGTCGTTAATTTAATGAGTCGCTCTTCGTTGCCAGTTACCCATTTTGATGCTGCCAATGGAGGAAATCCTGAAGCTTGCAGTCCTTTTCCATCAGTTTGATGGCATGTCGCACAATACCCGTCACGCTCATATATTTCTTGGCCGGCCATTAACAATTCCAAATCGCTCCCTTTTAAGTCACTGTCCAAAACTTCTTTGGGCTTTTCACCTATATTGTGATTGTTCAAGTGAGCGAGGGCTGCCTCATAGGGTTCTTCCATCCATTTGTCAAGACCTTTTTTGCCAGCTTCGGTAACAATAGGAATGCCAGTTTCTTTGTCCATCCAAGATGCGGCGACCAAGGCCTCGAGCCTGACCCGAGGATTATCGTCTTTAGCGGCTTGCATGAGCAGTTCTGCTTTATCCTCGACTTGATCCCCGATAAATCGAAGCACTCTAACGGCAGCCGTTCGAGCCCTGAAATCCTTGGCATTCAATACCTTTTTCAAAAGGTCCTCATCGACATCGTTTAACCCCCAAGTGACCCATAACGCTTCCAAAAGATGGTGTTCGTAACGCGCGTCGCTTTGGTCGAGGTTCATGACCCAGTCTTTCAATTGAGTCAATACCGCATCCTTGTCCCTGCCGCGTAACTCCCTACGGGTACGGTACCTTGTTCTGTATTCGGGTAATTTTAAATTGTCCAATAACGTTTCGATACTGGCATCGGCTACCTTGGCAGGCTCGACCAGTGGTCTCGATGGGTAAGTAATACGGTAGATCCTTCCATGCACGTGATCTCTCAAGGGATCCCTTGCGTTATGCTGCATATGACCGATGAGCACATTGCTCCAATCGATAAGATAAAGCGAACCATCGGGAGCGAACTCCATATCAACGGGCCTGAAATTTTTATCACTGGAATAGATCAGGTCTTGTCGGTGTTTACTAAGGTATCCCGAGCTATTGGGGTCATCGACCATGGTGTGCTCCTTTGTTCCTAAGAACCCTATGGTATTGTTGATGATAATGTCTCCTTGAATATTGTCAGGGAAATGCCTACTTGATACAAACTCGAGGCCTGAGGTTGGCCGTACCCGATGTTCGTTTTCAATTAGATTTTCGGGAAGCGGTGATGCCTCTCCGTAACGTGGTTTTATAGTGCCGGGCATCATCCAGGTCATATCCGGACCGGAGGTATGGGCGAAGAAGTTCTGTCCCCAATCATCAAATGCAATACCCCACGGATTGGGAATCGATAGTTGCGCAGTGCGCTCTAGATGGTGTTTTTGAGGGCTGTACCGATAGAAACCACCATTGGTGGCACGTACGGTGCCATATGCGGTTTCCACGTTGGTATGTAAGAACACACCTTCTCCCATATAAAGGGCTCCCGAGGGATCGGCAGTAAACGCACTGATGGCATGGTGGGTATCGTGATCGTCGAATCCGCTGAGAATAATTTCTTTTTCATCGGCCTTGTCATCCCCGTCATTATCCTTCAGAAGTACAAGGTTTGTTCCTTGTGAGAGATAAACGCCTTCCGGAGCGAATTCAAATCCAATGGTTAGGTGGAGACTATCTGCAAAAACTGTTTGTTTGTCAGCTTTGTGGTCTCCATCGGTATCTTCAAAGATGAGCAACTTATCATTGGGTTTACTGTCTCCTGGTTTATAATGGGGGTAGCTGGGCATAACGGCGACCCAAAGCCTTCCTTTATTGTCGAAGGAAATTTGAACAGGATTGGCCAGATCCGGAAATTCTTCCTCAGAGGCGAAAAGTTCAATTTTATAGCCCGGCGCAGTTTTGATCTGGGATAGGGCTTCTTCTCCATAAAGATATTCGGGAGTACCGTTCTTTTCGCTTGGCTTGTAATTGGTCTGAACCGGTGGTAAAGTGCGGGTTTTCGCATCGGCCGATGCCAAATCTTTTCGAACACCCTCATTGGCCTCCCATATAGCGGTATCGCGAATTGCGGTCATCTGTTTCAGCTTTTCAATTTCGTAAGGATAGTTATCCGGACCGAAAGGATCATATCTTCTTCCGTAAGCGTGCACCCCGTTAGGAATTTTAAAGTCGTTATGCCAAAACCAATTTTTCTCGTTGACGGCATTGTGTACCAGTGTTCTATTCGATTCGGCTTTCCTTTCTTCTTTCCCGAATACCTTGTCGGCCAATAAGGTGGCCAATTTTTTGTAACCCCTGTCGTTCAGCTGAAATCCGTCGGCCGTGATGTCTTCACTTTCGGTATCCATCCAATTTTTGCTGGGTTCAAAGGCATTTACGAAAAGCACACTATCTTTTGAAGCGACCTCTTTCATGGCCTCGGTATACATTTTTAGGTTTTTGTTTTCTTCGACCCCGTTGGGCAAGTCCATTTTTGAGGATAGATCCTCAAATGCAATGGGGGAAACAAGGGCCAGTTGGGGCGCATGGTTGCCGTTGTATTTCTGCTTTTTGGTATGTTCGATGAACGCGTGTAGCTCGTTTTTATAATTTTCTAATCCCTCTTCACCTTGAAAAGATTCATTATAACCAAAAAAGGCGATAATGATATCCGCTTTTAGTTCGGTCAACCATTCGTCTTCTGTCGGAAAGTGTCCGATACTTCCCGAATTATTGGAAAGCTCATCTTGATGGAATTTTTCTGCCCCGGGAAAAGCCCAAGGGGAATTTCTGGCGGAGTGCGGCCGAAATCCTGGAGTGTTGCCACCGTCGCACATATTTCGTATGAACAAGGAGTCATTCGGATAACGGAGCTGCATTTCGGTTTCAAAATGTCCGAAATTGATCATACGAGAGCACAAATTGTTGCCGATAAGCACGATATGCGCATTATCTTCTATTTCCAATCGGTTTTCTTGCTTGTCCGCACAACTTTGAAATCCCACCGTCCCAAGCAGCAATAAAGCCAGTTTTAAGGTTTGGAACTTCCATAATTTTCTTTGTGCTGAGCGCAGGATCATCTTGTGGGGCAAACGTAATTTAATGTTCATTCTTTACTGGAATTGAAAATTTATGTAAAAAGCAATTATCGCCTTTTTAATTTAATTTATGATTCGTTTATGTTGCCATCGAATAGCACTCCCTAAGGTACGGACTATTCGGGAGCAAATTACATCTAATATTGCAGTTACTTCTCAAGAAGAAGGCTACCCCTGAATATCTAGTCTTTAATTTTCCTTTCACAAAAACACAGATGTGAATCTTACAATTTTAGGGCTATTTTTTTAATTTTTCTATAAAATGTATCAGCTGAAGCCACGTAATCGCAATTTATAAATACAAAATTAAGGCACATTAATAATTTATATTTCCTGTTTTTTAGTAAAGGTTGGTACTTTTTTGTCCTATATTTAACAAAAAATCAATTAAAACCGAAATTTATGAGTGCTCCTAGTATCGAAAAGACACTTACGCCGAAAGAGACTTTTATCTTTAAGGATTTGGTGGGCCCTCACTTCAACCCTATCTGGCACTTTCATCCTGAGTTTCAAATTTCTTATATCATGGAAGGCGAAGGAACGAGATTTGTAGGGGATAATGTTCAGATCTTTAAGAAGGGTGATCTCGTTCTCACCGGTCCGAACCTACCTCATTTATGGCGCAGCGACGATGCCTACTTTGAAAAGGATAGTAACTTGGTCACTAGAGGCCTGGTTATTTATTTTGACCACGACCTTCTTAGTAAATCATTATTGCGCAGAGAGGAGTTTTATATTATTAGAAAGTTGGTGGAAAATTCTTTACGAGGTGTGGAGTTTTATGGGGAGGTGCGCTACCAAATACGTCGTTTACTTTTGGAAATGTCCGATGAAAAAGGTTTTCGAAGAATTATAAAATTATTGGAAATCTTGGAGATACTTGCTAATACGAAAGACTTTGCACTCTTGACGAGTCCGAGTTACGTGAATTCTTTCAAAGGGAATGATTCGGAAAAAATGAGTCAAGTTTACGACTATGTGATGACAAATTTTAAAACCAGAATAACCTTGGAAGAAGTGGCGGAAATGTTGAATATGACCACGACGTCTTTTTGTAGATATTTCAAACCAAGAGCGAATAAGACCTTTACCAGATTTGTGAACGAAATTAGAATAGGGCACGCACGAAAGCTATTGCTGGAAGACAATTTCAATATTTCACAAATCAGTTACGAATGTGGTTTCAATGCGCTTTCAAATTTTAATAGGCAGTTTAAGGCCATCACGGGTTTAAGCCCTCTCGAATATCGAAAACTGTTTCTCGATATTCAGACCAATGTGGGATAGACTAAAATGTTCAGAATGAGAAAATGCGCCTAAAGGAGAAAAGAAAATGCTGATTTTTTTTAAGATAAAGGAATTATAAAACCTCTTTTAGCTTTAGATTTGTTGAATTCGATTGTATTCGGCTTAATAAATAAGCAATAAATGACCATAGGTCTTAAAAGAAGGCCTGATTAATCTTAGAACCAACCTAAATTGTTATTTGCATGAAAATAGGAATGAATATGTTATTATGGACCAACCATGTAACAGAAAGTCATTTTGACATTATTAATACTTTGAAAAAGACCGGCTATGACGGTATCGAATTGTTTCTGGGAGAAGGTGATGTAAAGCATTATACAAAATTGGGGAACCATTTCTCCGACATTGAAATGGGGGTCACCGCCGTAGCTGCGCTAGCGCCCGAAGAGAATATTGCGAGTCCAGATCAAAAAATTAGGGAAGCGGGGCTCCGGAAACTGAAGTGGTCGATCGATGTGGCCGAAGCGGCAAATGTTGAGGTGATTTGTGGGCCTTTTCATTCCACTTTTGCTTTTTTTACGCGTCAGCCGCCAACAGAAGTTGAAAAGGCCAGAAGTGCCGAGGTACTTTACAAAGCTGCCGAATATGCTAAGGCAGCCAACATTGTTCTTGCCCCTGAGGCCGTAAATCGATTTGAATGTTATCTATACAATACGATGGCCGACCTAAAAACGATGGTCGAACGTGTTGATCATCCAAATTTGGGGGCAATGTACGATACCCATCACAGCAATATTGAAGAAAAGAGCCAGTACGAAGCCATTAAGACCATTGCGCCCTATTTAAAGCATGTGCATATCAGCGAGAACGATAGAGGTACCCCCGGAAGTGGGCAGGTAAACTGGTCAGATGCCTTTCGTGCCCTAAGGGAAATAGAATATGACGGCTGGTTGACGATAGAAGCTTTTAGTACCATTATACCTGAATTTGCCAATGCCATAAACGTATGGCGAGATTATTCGCCATCGGAAGAAATCTATACCAAAGGGCTTAAGCTTATAAGGGAGGGAATGAAAATTGACAATAAATAATTATGTACAAAACTATGAGAAATATTGTACCACTGCTACTTTGTCTTGTCTTGTTGGCCTGTGGTCAAAAAAAGAAGTCCGATAGCGAACAAGCCGATACTAAAAATATAAAAGATACACCGGAACAATGGTTGACTTTTGAGGGTTCCGGTACGAATGCGAAACAGATTGTTTTGATTTCGGGTGACGAAGAGTATCGTTCGGAAGAAGCCCTTCCGCAATTGGCCAAGATTTTATCGAAGCACCACGGCTTTCATTGTACCGTGCTATTTGCGCAGGAAGAGTCAAAACCTGGAATTGTAAATGCGAACTACTTAAATAATATTCCTGGATTGGAGGCACTGGAGACCGCGGACATGATGGTTATTTTCACGCGCTTCCGGGCTTTGCCCGATGAGCAGATGAAATATATCGATGATTACCTGAGGTCTGGAAAACCGGTAATGGGCATTCGTACAGCTACCCATGCGTTCAACTTTGCGAAAGATTCCCTTTCCAACTTCCGTCATTACGGGAACTACTATGAAGGTGATAAAACGGAATGGGAAGGCGGTTTTGGTCGATTGGTTTTAGGTGAAAAATGGATCAATCATCACGGTCACCATAAACATCAGAGTACTAAGGGTATCATAGTCGAAGGTGCTGCCGAAACAGGAATTACCAACGGTATAAAGGATGGTGATGTATGGGGCGCCAGCGATGTATACGGGGTTCGGTTGCCTCTTTCCGGTGATGCCCAGCCCATAATTTTAGGTCAGGTGACGAACCGAAAAGGGGACTATGACGAGAGCGATATCTTTTTCGGTATGAGCCCTGATGACGATGAGCCTGCGACAGTAAATGACAAGGGAGTTAAGCTGAATGATCCCATGATGCCGGTAACATGGATTAAAAGTTATCAGATACCAGGAGGAAAAAAGGGGAAGGCCTTTACCACCACTGTCGGTGCGGCGAACGATATGCTAATAGAGGGTACACGAAGGTTGCTGGTCAACGGGGTGTACTGGGCACTTGATATGACAATTCCTGAAAAGGCCGATGTGAGCTTGGTCGGTGATTACCATCCCACCAAATTTGAATTTAGGGAAGAAGCCTATTGGCCGGAGAGAAACATGGTTATCGAGAGTTTGAGATAACCTACTATTCTTACCTACAATGAAGGCGATCCTCCACTTGCTAAAGTTTAGTTTTTTTGCAGTTCTTTGTCTAGGAATACAAGGATGTAAGAATAACGAAAGTGAAAAAAGTGATAGGTATAAAAAACCGAACATTGTCTTTATTCTCGTCGATGATTTAGGTCTTCACGATTTGAGTGTGACGGGAAGTACCTTTTACGAAACTCCTAATGTCGATCGTATAGCGAAAGAAGGTATGATATTCACTCAAGGATATGCCGCCAGTAGGGTTTGTAGTCCTTCGCGGGCGAGCATAATGCTAGGGAAATTCACGGCAAGGCACGGTATTACCGACTGGATCGGTGCTGCCTCCGGAACGGATTGGCGCAAGCATGGGCGCCACGATAAACTCTTGCCGGCAGAATATAATCACTCGTTGCCTGCAGGTGACGTTTCATTGGCCGAAGCTTTGAGGGCGGAGGGATACCAAACTTTTTTTGCCGGTAAATGGCATCTGGGTAATGAAGGTTCGTACCCCGAGGAGCATGGGTTTACCATAAACCGAGGTGGTTGGGAAAAAGGAAGTCCCATAGGAGGATACTTTTCCCCTTGGGAGAACCCTAAATTACCGAATAAGACAGACGGTGAAAACCTGTCGATGCGTTTGGCGAAAGAAACTGCCAATTTTATCAAACAGCAGAAAGACAGTACTTTTTTTGCATTTTTATCTTTTTATGCTGTGCATGGTCCAATACAGACATCAGAACCGAAATGGCAGAAATATAGAGATAAGGCCGAGGCACAAGGCATAGCTGAAAGGGGCTATGAAATGGAGCGGGTGCTTCCCATACGTATCGTACAAGACAATCCCATTTATGGAGGGTTGGTCGAAGCCATGGATGAAGCGGTGGGTTTGGTGTTAAAAGCATTGAGTGATGCCGGCCTTGAAGAAAATACCATAGTGGTCTTTACTTCTGATAATGGGGGAGTGGCCTCGGGAGACGCTTTTTCTACCTCGAACCTGCCCTTACGTGGCGGAAAGGGGTATCAATGGGAAGGAGGTATTCGTGAGCCCTATTTTATAAAGGTTCCTTGGTTGAAAAATAATGGGGCTGAAAATGATTTTCCGGTAACGGGGGCCGATTTTTACCCCACGTTATTGGATTTGGCCGGAATCGAGCTTTTGCCAGAGCAACATCAGGATGGAATCAGTCTTAAACCAATTTTGGAAGGCGAGGAAATCGATGTGGATAGGCCCTTATTCTGGCATTATCCTCATTACGGAAACCAAGGTGGAAACCCTTCTTCGGTAATTCGTCAGAAGAACTGGAAACTCATTCATTATTGGGAAGATGGAAGCGAAGAACTCTATAACTTAGATACCGATATCGGCGAACAGTCGAATGTTTTGGATCAACATCCGGAAATCGCAAAGTCAATGAGCGATACGCTTTTAGGGTGGCTCAAAGAGGTAGAGGCGAATATGCCCGAAAAAGATATTGAGTTTAATGCCGAATTGGCCCAAAAGCGCCATGAAGACATGGTCACCAAGAGGTTGCCGGCCCTAGAGGCCCAACGGATGGAATTTCTTTCCGAGGATTTTCAGCCTAACCCAGATTGGTGGGGTAGTAAACTGACAAAAGACTAATTCAGACAATGTTTGATGGCTAAGTGCAAGAAATAGCGCTGAGTGTCCATAGTTGATTAATATAAGTGCATTTTAATGAGAGGAATAAGTTCCAAAATATAAGATGGTAATTTGTTCAGTATCTTGGGAAAAGGATTTCCATCGTCTAATTAAAGTCCGTTCAAATGTCTCCAACACTGCTCACCTTTTTGGCTTTTGCACCCATTCTTTTGGCGACAGTACTTCTTGTAGGTTTCAGGATTCCCGCTAAACAGGTAATGCCTCTTGCGCTTCTGGCAACCGTTATCATAGCCTTCTCGGTTTGGCACAATTCGCCCAGGTATATTCTTGCATCGGGCATTCAAGGTCTATTCATCACCTTCGATATTTTATATATCATTTTCGGTGCTATCGTTCTTTTAAACCTCTTAAAATATTCGAAGGCTATCTATACTATCCGCAAGGGCTTTACCAGCATAACAGAAGACCGTAGAATACAAGTGGTGATTATCGCCTGGCTATTCGGATCTTTTATAGAAGGTGCCGCGGGTTTTGGTACGCCTGCCGCGATAGTGGCTCCATTATTGGTGGGCCTCGGATTTCCGGCATTTTGTGCGGTTATGCTAGGGATGATGGTACAAAGTACGGCAGTGACTTTCGGAGCTGTTGGCACTCCGATATTAGTAGGAGTAAGTGGCGGTATACAAAGCCCGGAATTTACCGCTGAATTGTCGAGTTCTGGATTGGAATTTTCGGACTACATCCAATTGGTAACATCCCAAGTGGTCATATTGCACGCTGTGGCAGGGGTGTTTATACCCACCCTAATGGTCTGCATGATGACCCGTTATTTTGGTAAGGACAAATCATGGAAAGAAGGGCTGCAAGTTTTGCCGTTCACCCTTTTTGGCGGACTCGCCTTTATTGTTCCCTATGTGCTTACCGGAACTTTTCTAGGCCCTGAATTTCCCTCGTTATTGGGTGCTCTTGTAGGAATTCCAATCGTTGTTTTTGCTGCCAAACGGGGATTTTTAATGCCTAAAGGGAGGTGGACTTTTGATAACGAAAAAAATTGGCCCTCCCATTGGATGGGCACATTAAACGTAAAATTGGATCAACAGGATACGCAAAAAAAAATACCTCTGGTAAAAGCGTGGTTGCCTTATGTGCTTCTCGCTGTCATATTGGTACTGACGAGATTGGGACAATTACCAATTAAAACCTGGTTGACCGGAATCACCATCGAGTGGAAAGAAATCTTGGGAACCTCTATATCTGCATCGAGTAGTCCTTTATATCTGCCGGGCACCATTCTACTTTTGGTAGGTTTCATTACTATTATGATGCATAAGATGCGCTTAAGGGAAGTGAAAATGGCCTTTTCCGAAAGTGCTAAGATCCTCGTTGGTGCAGGATTTGTCCTTGTATTTACGATTCCTATGGTTCGCATTTATATCAATTCGGGCATCAATCCATCCGGTTTGCCCGGTATGCCGATAGCCATGGCCGCATGGGTCGCCGGAAATGTAGGCGATGTATATCCCTTATTCGCCCCGGCCGTCGGTGCTCTTGGAGCCTTTATTGCCGGTAGTAATACCATAAGCAACCTCATGTTTACCTTGTTCCAGTTCGGGGTCGCCACAAAATTGGCGATGCCATCATTCGTTATTGTGGCACTTCAGGCTGTGGGTGCGGCAGCTGGAAATATGATTGCCATACATAATGTGGTGGCGGCTTCGGCTACTGTAGGTTTTCTCGGAAAAGAAGGTATGGTTCTTCGAAAAACGATTATCCCGACCCTATATTATTTGTTGGTAGTGGGCTTACTGGGGCTTAGTATCACCTTATGAATTAACAACTGAATGGAAGATTTCTACAATAGATTAAAAAAGGACATAAAGGGTGATGTATTGGTAGATGACTACTCCTTAGGCATGTACGCTACCGATGCCAGTATTTACCAAATAACTCCGGTTGCTATCGTTTTACCTAGGGATGGCGAAGATGTTAAGAAAGCCATTGCTGTGGCACGAGCCCATAAAATTACCATTCTTCCTAGAGGAGCGGGTACTAGTTTGGCTGGGCAGACCGTGGGTAAATCAATGGTCTTGGATTTCTCAAAGTACATGAACGCCGTCTTGGAAATTAACGCGACCGAAAAATGGGTACGGGTACAACCCGGGTTGGCCCGAGACGATTTAAATGCCGCATTGAAGCCCTACGGACTTCATTTTGCGCCCGATCCGGCGACAAGTAGTAGGGCGACCATTGGAGGAATGGTAGGCAATAATTCTTCTGGAACAAAGAGTATCCTCTATGGAAAGACCGTTGACCATGTGCTACAGGCCTCGGTTGTTTTGGCGGATGGCACCGAAATGTATTTAAAGAACTGTTCCCCAGAAGAATATCGGAAAAAAGCTTCACAACCGAATCGGGAAGGAGAGATTCATGCGGCATTCAAGAAACTGATAGAAGACAACGTTCAGGAGATTAAAGACCGTTTTCCCAAGGTTATGCGAAGGGTAGGGGGCTACAATTTGGATGAATTTATAGATACCAATCAATGGAATCTCAGCAAATTGGTGTGTGGTAGTGAAGGAACATTGGCCATTACCATGGAGCTAAAGCTAAATCTGGTCGATCTACCCTCGTATAAATCGGTCTGTGTAGTACATTTTTCGAAAGTTCTCGAGGCGATTTCATCGGTAGAGACCATGCTCGGATACAAACCGTCCGCTGTTGAAATTTTGGACAGTACCGTAGTGCAGTTAAGTAAGGAAAACTTGACCACAAAACACCACTGTCATTTTATTGAAGGTGCTCCAGCTGCGATTATGGTCGTGGAATTTTATGGGGATACTCCCGAGGACGTGTTGGATCGACCTAAACAGATGATCGCGCAATTAAAGGCGAATAATTTCGGGTATGCTTATCCGTTGTTTCTTGAAGGGCAAGCGTATGAAGATGTGTGGGTTATAAGAAAAAAGGGGCTTGGGCTGATGTTGGGTTTGAAAGGCAATAAAAAGCCTCTGGCCTTTATAGAAGATGCCGGAATACCCTCGCAACACTTGCCAAAGTATATCGATGAGGTATTGAAGGTATGTCGAAAACACGGCACGGAAGCGGCCATGTATGCCCATGCCAGTGTAGGTGTAATCCATGTGCGTCCGATACTGGATCTGAGGTTGGCGGAAGATATCGAAAGATTAAAAAGAATCACCGAGGATACTTTTAAACTTGTGATGAAATACAAAGGTTCCTGGAGCGGGGAACATGGTGACGGGCTAGTACGTAGTGCTTACAATAAACGTTTTTTTGGTGATATCCTCTATGGGGTATTTTTGGAAGTAAAGCGTCTTTTTGACCCTGATAACTTGATGAATCCTGGTAAGATTGTTGAAGCCCAGACTATAGAACACAATTTACGTTATGGCGTAGCATATAGGGATCAAAAGGTAAAAACGGAATATAAATATGAAGTGGAGGAAGGGTTTGCGGCTTCCGTGCATATGTGTACGGGTGTTGGTGAATGCCGCAAAGTGTTGGGCGGAACCATGTGCCCCAGTTTTAAGGCTACAAGAGACGAGGAACATTCCACAAGGGGTAGGGCCAATGCACTTCGCATGGCAATGTCAGGCCAATTTGGTGCTAAGGGGCTTTCAAGCCATCGGTTGCACGAGGTCATGGATCTTTGCCTTTCATGTAAGGCCTGCAAATCGGAATGCCCCAGTAATGTGGATATGGCCAAAATGAAAAGCGATACGCTTCAAATGTACTATGACGAAAACGGCACTACCTTAAGGGATCGACTGATTCGCGATTCGGCAAAGCTGGCAGCAAATTTATCCGGATGGAAGGCGGGTATGGTAAACAGTATTCAAAAAAGCCACTTGTTTCGGTCTGTTTTAGAACACACCGCAAGATTCGATAAACGTAGAATATTGCCCGATTTTGCTAAAGAACCCTTCTACAAATGGTTTGCTGAAAATGCACATAAAACCAATAAGGGCGTTAAAAAAGTAGTTTTGTTCGCAGATACTTATTTAAACTATCACGAACCCCAAATCGGTATTTCCGCCATGGATTTGCTGAATTCCTGCGGTTATGAGGTCATTTTAGCCAATGTCGGCTGTTGTCAAAGGCCTAAAATTTCACATGGCTTTTTAAGGGATGCAAAAAAAGATGGCGGCAACACAATTAGGGAGCTCAAAAAATATCTGGATAAAGGATTAAAAGTCTTGGTCTGTGAGCCTAGTTGCGCTTCGGCATTGAACGACGACTTGCCCGATATGATTGCCGACCAGAAAACGGCTCGACAATTAAAAAATGGTGTAATGATGATTGATGCCTTCTTGGCCAATGAATTTGAAAATGGACGGTTAGATGTCCATTTTGAATTGGTATCCGAAGCCTTGGCCATTCATGGGCATTGCCATCAAAAAGCACTATATGGAACGAATAATATGAAATCGTTGCTAAAGAATTCAAAAAAGGATGTTGCCGAAATTCCCTCGGGATGTTGTGGTATGGCGGGATCTTTTGGGTACGAAAAGGAGCATTACGATCTATCGGAAAAAATCGGAGCGGAAATTCTGTTTCCTGCGGTAGAGAAGTTGCAAAAAAACTATGAAATTGTAGCTTGTGGCTTTAGTTGCCGTCACCAGATACACCATTTTACAAAAGCAAGGCCAAAGCATTTTGTAGAAGTTATAAGGGCAGTAAAAAATAATTAATATCTTAAAATATCTAAAAAATCCAAATCAATAAAAATAAAGAAGATGGGAGAAATAGATGAAATGAAAACCAGTACAAGGGTGCTATTGGGTCCAGGCCCCAGTGAGGTTCATCCACGGGTATTAAGAGCTATGGCCACGCCATTGATAGGTCATTTAGACCCAGAGTTTCTAGAGGTCATGGACGATATCAAAACCATGACACAAGAATCGTTGCAAACCAAAAATCCGCTAACCTTCGTAGTTTCCGCACCAGGTAGCGCCGGCATGGAGACGTGTCTTGTAAATTTGTTAGAGCCTGGTGACGAGGCGGTAATCTGCATACATGGTGTTTTCGGAAACCGTATGGCAGATATTGCGGAACGCTGTGGAGCAAAGGTAACCAAAGTAGAGGCCGAGTGGGGCACTCCGATAAAAGTTGAGGATATTAAAAAGGTTTTGGAGAATGGTAGTCCCAAATTATTGGCCATTGTACATGCAGAGACTTCTACCGGGGTATTGCAACCTTTGGAAGAAATCAGCAAGTTGACAAAAGCGGCAGGAGCGCTTTTTGTGGTGGACGCTGTAACCTCGTATTGCGGAACGGAACTAAAAGTTGATGAATGGGGCATCGACGCCTTATACGCGGGCAGCCAGAAATGCCTAAGTGCACCTCCGGGGCTTTCGCCTGTCACCTTTAGCCAGGCTGCGATAGACGTACTTGATAATAGAAAAACCAAAGTTCAGAGCTGGTTTTTAGATTTATCGCTGGTCAAAAATTACTGGACAGGGGCTAAAAGGGCCTACCACCATACAGCTCCTATATCCGCCATGTACGCCATGCGCGAGGCACTTCGTATCGTCCTTGAAGAAGGACTGGAAAATCGTTTTAAAAGGCACCAAAAAAATCATGAACTGTTACGCGACGGGCTCGAGAGTATGGGGTTTGAATTTTTAGTGGAGAGGCAGTACCGCCTGCCAATGTTGAACGCCGTACGAATTCCTGAGGGTGTTGACGATGTCAAGGTAAGGAAACGTCTTTTAGACGATTACAATATCGAGATTGGCGGAGGTCTCGGCCCTTATGCCGGTAAAATATGGCGTATCGGGCTAATGGGTGAAAGCTCTGACGCCAACCATGTAAATATGTTGTTGGCGGCCCTTAAGAAAGTAATGTAAGGTTTTATTAAACTTCGTTATGTAAATACGAGCAAAGGAATGAATTTAAGTACTTGCTGGCTTTTAGTCATGTTAATGTTTATGGGCTGTTCGCAACGATCTAATACATCGAAGGCCGCTATTAAGAATGAGGGAATGCCAAATATCATCCTACTCATGGCTGATGATCAAGGCTGGGGCGATACAGCATACAACGGCCACCCCCATCTACGAACCCCGAATCTTGATAGCATGGCTGCGAATGGTGCGGTCTTCGAACGTTTCTATGCGGCATCTGCGGTATGTTCGCCTACAAGGGGAAGTGTGATGACAGGCCGGCATCCCTTACGATACGGCATATGCCATGCCAATTGTGGCCATATAAAGGCCGAGGAAATCACACTGGGCGAAATGGCCAGAAAAACAGGCTATGTGACGGGCCACTTCGGCAAATGGCATTTGGGCACACTTACTAAGGATACCGTAGAAGCCAATCGGGGAGGACGGCCCAAGTTCGATGCCGATTATGCCCCACCATGGGATCATGGTTTTGACGTAAGTTTTGTCACCGAATCGAAAGTGCCCACATGGAACCCTATGATTACGCCACCAAGAAGTTCGGGTGATGTCAACAAATCGTTAAAGGAGGGTGAACCCTTCAATACGGCCTACTGGACGGGTCCCCGTCAAATGGCAACGGAAAACTTGGAGGGCGACGATTCTAGAGTGATTATGGATCGTGTGATTCCATTCATCGAAAATGCCGTAAACGAAAAGAAACCATTTCTAAGCATTATCTGGTTTCATACGCCGCATTTGCCAGTATTGACCGGAGAAGTGTATAGAAAACCTTATAATCACCTATCAGAAGATCAGCAGCATTATTACGGAGTCATTACTGCCATGGACCAACAGGTAGGACGACTTCGAAAAAAGTTAAAATCTCTTGGTATTTCGGAGAAAACCGTAGTGTTCTACACGAGTGACAACGGGCCCGAAGGAAAGTCGGCCAAAGGCCGCACCCAAGGTAGTACAAGAGGATTAAAAGGAAGAAAAAGGAGTCTGAATGAAGGAGGCATACGTGTTCCGGGTATTATGGAATGGCCCGGAAAGGTAAAACCTGGCACACGGGTAAAAATCCCTTGTTTCACTTCAGACTATTTTCCGACCGTAGCCCATATCTTGGGATTGGATTTGAAAGAATACAAACGCCCGTTCGACGGTACCGATTTACTGCCGATAGCACAGGGAGAAGTAAAGCAACGGTTCAAACCTTTGGCATTTGAGTTCCAAGACCAATTGGCGTTAATTGACAATAACTACAAAATTTATAGTAGAGATGGGGGTGAGAGTTTTGAATTATATAATCTTGCATTTGATTCGGGCGAAATGATAAATTTGGCTACAAAAGATTCGGGTAGGCTCGATAAAATGGTTTCCATATGGCGCAAATGGAAAATATCTCAAGAGAACAGCGCCCAAGGAAACGATTATTAAAAAAGTATAAAACGTTACGTACCCATAGAAAATAGTTCAAACTACATATTCTATTTTGATAGGTGCTTATTTTAAATTAAACTTTATAATTACTACCAATGAAAAATACATCTTTACCCTTAGTACTACTAGTTTTATGGTTAGGGTCTTGCCAGCAATCGAGTGAGAAAAAGAACGAGACGGAGCACAAAAAACCTAATATCGTTTTTCTATTTGCGGATGACCAGACTTTTGAGAGTGTTCGGGCCTTGGGGTTCGATGAAGTGTATACTCCGAATCTCGATCGATTGGTCAATGGGGGAACCTCTTTTACCCATGCATACAATATGGGAGGATGGAACGGTGCCATTTGTGTCGCTTCAAGAGCTATGATTATATCGGGATCCTATATTTGGAATGCTCAGGAAAAGAGTCAGGAATGGCGAAAGGGTGATTCAACGGCCTTGACCCAAACATGGAGTAAATTGCTTGAGAATAAGGGATATGATACCTATATGACTGGAAAATGGCATGTACAAGCACCTGCCGATGAAATTTTTTCCCGTGCTGAGCATATTCGACCTGGTATGCCTAGAGATAGAGGAGGAGAATTGGCCGAAGCCCAAAATAAATGGAGAAAAGAATCGGGCGATATGAAAGATTGGAACGACTATATGCCACTCGGTTATGGCCGGCCTACGGGTCCTGAGGACACTGAATGGTCGCCTACCGACACGTTACAAGGTGGTTTTTGGGAAGGAGGTAAGCATTGGAGCGAGGTAGTGCGCGACGACGCTTTATCCTTCATAGATACGGCAAAGACTAAAGACAATCCATTCTTTATGTATTTAGCTTTCAATGCGACTCACGATCCAAGACAAGCACCCCAACGGTTTTTAGATATGTATCCTTTGGAAGACATAAAAGTTCCTGAAAACTTTTTACCCCAATACCCGTATAAAGATGATATGGGGAACCCTCCCGGATTAAGGGACGAAGCTTTGGCTCCTTTTCCGAGAACAGAGTATGCGGTCAAGGTACACCGACAAGAGTATTATGCCCTGTTAAGCCATATGGACGAACAGATCGGTGCTATTCTAGATGCCTTGGGAACCAGTGGTAAAATGGACAATACCTATATCTTCTTCGGTGCAGATCACGGACTTTCAGTGGGTCACCATGGTCTGATTGGAAAACAGAGCATGTTCGACCACAGTGTGCGTATCCCTATGATGGTGGTCGGTCCGGGTATACCCAAGGGAAAGCGTTTAGACCAAGATGTCTATTTGCAGGATATTATGGCTACCTCTTTGGAATTGGCCGACGTTCAAAAACCCGATTATGTACAATTCAATAGCTTTTTGGATATTATTAAAGGGAACCGGGAGGAAAGCCATTACGATGGAATCTACGGAGCTTATATGAACGTACAACGAATGATTCGAAAAGACGGGTTCAAACTTTTGGTCTATCCGAAAATAGAGAAGGTACTTTTGTTCGATTTGGAGAACGATCCCAATGAAATGAACGATTTGTCCGAAAATCCCGAATACTCCGAAAAGGTCAAAACACTTTTCACCGATCTTTTGGAACTTCAGAAAAAAATGAACGATAAATTATCGTTACAGAAGATTTACGAGAAAGTTTTGACAACTCCGGTTAAAGGCTAATGAAGCTATTGCTATTTGATCAAACATTTTCATCCATTTGGGTGCGGTATAAAAACTTGCGATCGAATCTGTTTATAAAAAAAGGTAAGATTCATGAACCTAAAAACTAACATAAGAAGAAGCACAGTTTTCTTATTTGTTCTTTCTTTGGTGTCGCTACAGGGGAATGCACGATATTTCGATTCAAAGAATCCGGTTAAAGGCTTGACCGGCATCGCAAATACACCCACAAATATCATTTTCATTTATGCCGACGATTGGGGATACGGAGATCTAGGAATACATGGCAGCACATTTTGTGAGACTCCAAACCTTGATAAAATGGCTTCCGAAGGTATTGATTTTCAGAATTTTTCCGTGGTTAATCCGGTTTGCTCTCCGAGCCGGGTAGGGGTAATGACCGGGCAATTTCCGGCGAGACATTCGGTGCACGGGCATTTCGCTTCGGTGGCATCACATATTGAGCGTCATATGCCCGATTGGCTCGATCCTCAGGCACCTATGCTTCCTAGAATGTTGAAAAGCGCAGGGTATGCAACTGCCCATTTCGGAAAATGGCATCTTTCCAATACCCATGTGCCGGACGCACCGTCTCCTATCGACTATGGTTATGATGAATATGGCGCTTTCAATCTACCTGGTAGGTTTCATCAAATGAATGCGGATTCGACATTATTGAAAACAATTGATTTTGTGAAGCGGCATAAAGAGGGCCCTTTTTTTATAAATGCATGGATACATGCCACCCATACCCCGCATTATCCAAAGGAGAAGTATTTAAAAAAATTCGAACATTTAGATGAACAAAAGCAGGTATATGCCTCGATAATTGCTGAATATGATGCACGTATTGGAGATGTATTTCAAACTTTAAAGCAATTGGGAATAGATAAGAATACGTTAGTTGTCTTTTCATCCGACAATGGTCCGGAGACTACTGGAAATCCAGATGCGAAAATTCTGGAAGACGCTTCTACCGGTCCTGGACTGGGCACGTTTTATTCGGTGGGTGAAACCGCTGGATTAAAAGGACGGAAACGCTCATTATTTGCTGGGGGGGTTCGGGTACCCTTCATCGCCAGATGGCCTGGAACCATTACTGCAGGAAGCATCGATAAAATAACCGAGTTGGCCGCCGTAGACTTATTGCCTACTTTTTTGGAGCTAACGGGGAGGAATTTACCCACGGGGTATAAACCCGATGGTCAAAGTTTTGTGAAAGCGTTAAAAGGAAAATCCTTTGAAAGAACCGTACCTATTTTATGGGATTGGAGATTTTCATCGAACAGACCCGATTTTTGGCCCTCGGCCGCCATCAAAGAAAATAATTGGAAACTGTTGGTCGATCAAAGGTCGGGCCGCACCGAATTATACCATATCAAAGTGGATTGGTTGGAGCAAAACGATGTTTCGGGTCGGTATCGAGAAAAGGTAGATGATCTTTTGAACAAAATCGAGGCCTTTCAAACGACCTTGCCCACATCTGTGGCAAAGCATTGTTTTTCTAAGGAGCGTGAAAACTCTACCGAACTGATTAATGAACATCGTTGAGCAGTAAGTGAAATGTGGCCATCCAGACATGGGCGGCAGAGCTGTTTAAAAAATAAAATAAGGGGGTATGCAACCTGAAAATTTATCATTTAACGCCCAGAGATTTAATATTTTCAAAACTTTTCTGCTATTTATTTCAGTAGGCCTGATGGGTTGTAATAGCGAGGTCAAAACCAAGGCAGATATTGAAACTCGTCCGAATATTTTATTTATCCTTGTGGACGACTTGGGCAAAGAATGGATAAGTGCATATGGTGCCGAAAATATTGAAACCCCCAATATCGACAAATTGGCCAATTCGGGCATGATGTTCCATAATGCGTATTCCATGCCACAGTGCACGCCTTCAAGGGTAACCTTTTTAACCGGACAATACCCCTTTAGACATGGTTGGGTAAATCATTGGGATGTTCCTCGCTGGGGCGGGGGCGCCCATTTCGACGAAAGAAAGAACCCCTCACTCGTACAAGAACTCAAAAGGGCTGGCTATAGAACCTGTATTGCCGGGAAATGGCAGATAGATGATTTTAGAGTGGAGCCCAATGCACTGACCAAAAATGGATTTGATGAATTCTGTATGTGGACGGGATTCGAGTCCGGGGTAGAACCTAGTGCCGAACGTTATTGGAACCCTTATATATATACCAAGGAAGGAAGCAAAACGTATACCGGTGCTTTTGGTCCTGATATTTTCCGTGACTTTATTATTGATTTTTTGAAGGAAAACAAAGATGACCCCATGTTTGTATATTATCCTATGGTACTTACACATACGCCATTGGTGAATACACCAGATGAAACTTCAGATGACAAATTGGGCAAACACAAAGCCATGGTCAGGTATACTGACAAGATTGTCGGTGATCTTATCGAGGCGCTACGGGCGAACGGTCTGTTGAACAACACCTTGGTGGTTTTTACTACGGATAATGGAACTACAACGGGAATATCAGGGACCTATAAGGGAAAAACGGTGAGAGGAGGAAAATCAAGCACGATGGAGACCGGTATTAGCGAACCCTTTATCGCGAGCTGGCCGAACCGTATTCAAGCCAATCAACAAACGGAGGCATTGGTCGATTTCACAGATGTGCTTCCCACTTTTTTAGATGTGGCAGGAGTTGCTTCCAAAGACTTCTGGAGTGCTGAAAATGCCAACCATACCATAGACGGAAAATCCTTTAAGGAGGTGTTGTTCAATGGTACCGATACCTCACAAAGAGATTGGATTCTCGGGATGGGGGGTGGTAATTATGCCCGTCTCACGGAAAACGGAGTTGAAAATCAATATAATTTCAGGGATAGGGTACTTCGAAATGAAAGATATAAGCTGTACATCGATACAAACAGGATACCGGTTAAGTTCTTTGATATGAAGAACGACCCCTTCGAAGCCTATAACCTTATTGATAGTATAGGTTCGGCCCCGTATAAAACGAATTTTGATCGATTGATGCGCGTAGTTTCAAAGTTTCCAGAAAAGGATAACGACCCGAAATACATTCCGAACCCTCCACAAGCATGGGACGTAGAGATAACCGCTGAAAGTCAAGAATGGAAAAGCTAGGGGAGTTCCTATTGAAAATCTTTGGCGAAATTTTATGTCTTGAAAAGGTCTAAATAAAAAAATCCGACCTGAAATTAGATCGGATTGTATCTCAATTTTATCTTGGTACTCAGTTACACCCTAGGCAAATCCCCTTCACCCTTAAGAGGTAATTCCGATTCTCCCATAAGGTATGTGTCCACATGATATGCGGCCTCCCTTCCTTCGGAAATGGCCCATACGATCAATGATTGTCCCCTACGCTGATCACCAGCAACGAAAACTCCAGGAACATTGGTCATATAGTTTTCTTCGGTGGCCTTAATATTTGTTCTTGCATCGGCTTTAAGGCCAAGTTGTTCGGCAATCGTCATTTCTGAACCCGTAAAACCAAGCGCCAACAATGCAAGTTCACATTTCCATTCTTTTTCTGTTCCTTCGACTTCCTTTAAGACCATAGACTTACCAGGTTCCTTTATCCATTCGACCTTTGAAGTAATCAAGCCGGTCAGGTTACCGTCTTTGTCTCCTACAAATTTCTTGGTCGAAATACTGAAAAAACGCTCTGCACCTTCTTTATGGGAAGAACTGGTACGTAGCCTCATAGGCCAAAACGGCCAAGGTTGTCCTTCGGGCCGATCTTTGGTGGCCATAGGCATGATCTCGAAGTTCGAGACCGACTTGGCACCTTGTCTGAAAGAAGTGCCGATACAATCCGATCCTGTATCGCCTCCACCGATTACAATAACATCTTTATCGGTAGCCAAAATTTCATTATCGAACTGCTTTACGCCATCAACGCGCCTATTGTTTTGAGGTAGAAAATCCATCGCCTGAACAACACCATTCAAATCGGAACCTTCAATAGGCAGGTTTCTGCGAACGGTGGCACCACCGCAAAGTACAATTGCATCAAACTCTTCCTGTAGTTGATCGGCTTTGATATCCTTGCCAATATGAACTCCACATTTAAATTCAATGCCTTCCGCTTCCATTACCTCAAGGCGTCTGTCGATAATATGTTTTTCCATTTTAAAATCTGGAATTCCATAGCGAAGAAGTCCGCCCGGTTTTTCGTCCCGTTCAAAAACGGTCACAAAATGACCGGCCCGATTCAACTGTTGGGCGGCTGCAAGGCCTGCAGGACCAGAACCTACTACGGCCACCTTTTTCCCCGTCCTATTTTCTGGTGGACACGGAACGACCCATCCTTTCTTAAATGCAGTCTCTACAATGTTCTTCTCGATATTTTCGATGGTAACAGGGTCTTCGTTGATTCCCAGCACACAGGCTTCCTCACAAGGTGCAGGACATAATCTTCCGGTAAATTCTGGAAAGTTGTTGGTGGCGTGCAAGACCTCTGCGGCCTTTTCCCATTTGCCCTTGTAAACCGCATCGTTAAAATCAGGAATGAGGTTTCCTAACGGACACCCGCTATGACAAAAAGGAATACCGCAATCCATACATCGGGCTCCCTGATTTTTAAGCTCTTTTTCCTTCAAGGGCTTCGTAAATTCCTTATAATTTTTAACGCGCTCATCTACTGGAGCATAGGGCTCCACTTTTCTATCGAATTCCAGAAATCCTGTAATCTTTCCCATTTCTCGATTTATATCGTTTCTAATTTTTCTCTTTCAAGACGAAGCAATGCTTGTCTGTACTCTTCAGGTAATACCTTGACGAACTTGGGGAGGCAAATTTCCCACTTTTCTAGAATGCGTTGTGCTAATGGACTTAGCGTGGCATTATAGTGACTTTCTATAAGGTCTTTCAATTCTTTAATGTCATTATCTTCGGTCACCTCAAGTAAGTTCAAGTCGTCGTTATTGCATTTTTTTCGGAAGTTTTTCTTCTCATCGAATACATAGGCAATACCACCGCTCATACCAGCGCCGAAATTTCGTCCAACTTCACCAAGAATTACGGCCACACCGCCGGTCATGTATTCGCAACCGTGGTCTCCTATTCCTTCGACCACCGCTTTGGCACCCGAATTACGAACGCAAAAGCGCTCGCCTGCCTTACCATTGATATAGGCTCGCCCGGCGGTCGCCCCATAAAGGGTTACATTCCCGGTAATCACGTTCTCCTCGGGAATAATAGTCGAACCTTCAGGCACCTTGATGACCAATTTTGCCCCTGAAAGCCCTTTGCCCAAATAATCGTTTGTTGTACCGTTTACGGTCATCGTGAGACCACGGGTGGCAAAAGCGCCAAAACTTTGACCTGCCGAACCGGTAAAATTCAATCTTAGGGTATTTATTGGTAGACCTTGGGCTCCATACACTTTGGAAATCTCATTACTAATGATTGCACCAACGGCTCTATCCGTATTCTTAATCGGAAACTCAAGGGTCAATTTTTCTTTACGGAACAATGAAGGATTGGCTTTGTCGATGATATCGAATTCTATCGACTTGTCAACATTATGTTTCTGTTTCTGAGTGTTGTAAAATTTGGTTCCTGCTGGTACATCTACTTGATATAAAATAGGGGTTAGATCTATACCTGCCGCCTTGTAATGTTCTATGGCCTTTTTGCGGTCTAGTTTTTGAACTTGGCCGACCATTTCGTTCACGGTCCTAAAGCCTAGTTGTGCCATAATCTCGCGGAGTTCTTGTGCCACGAAGTACATGTAATTGACTACATGTTCAGGTTTGCCCTCAAACTTTTTACGTAGTTCGGGATTTTGGGTGGCGATACCAACGGGACATGTATTTAAATGGCAGACACGCATCATAATACAGCCAGAAGCTACTAAGGGAGCGGTAGCAAAGCCGAACTCTTCGGCCCCTAATAAACAGGCGACTGCAACGTCGCGACCTGTTTTCAACTGACCGTCGCATTCCAGTACGATCCGGTTGCGAAGATCGTTCAATACCAAGGTCTGTTGTGCCTCTGCGATCCCTAGTTCCCAAGGGAGGCCGGCATGTTTTAAGGAAGTAAGGGGTGAAGCCCCGGTTCCTCCATCAAATCCGGAAATCAGTATTACGTCGGCCTTTGCCTTGGAAACCCCGGCGGCTACCGTTCCCACACCTACCTCAGAAACTAATTTCACATTGATTCTTGCCTTGCGGTTGGCTGATTTAAGATCATAAATCAGTTGCGACAAATCTTCAATAGAATAGATATCGTGGTGGGGTGGGGGCGAAATCAGTCCTACATAGGGCGTAGAATTCCTGGTTTTGGCAATCGAAGGGTTTACTTTAGGCCCGGGTAATTGCCCTCCTTCCCCTGGCTTGGCACCCTGTGCCATTTTAATCTGAATTTCCGATGCATTGGTAAGATAGTTCGAGGTTACACCAAACCTACCGGAAGCAACCTGCTTAATGGCACTATTGCGCCAATCACCCGTAGCATTTCTGTAAAAGCGTTCTTCATCTTCCCCGCCTTCGCCCGAGTTGCTCTTGCCGCCGATTCGGTTCATGGCAATAGCCAAGTTTTCATGGGCCTCTTTACTTATCGAACCATACGACATGGCCCCGGTTTTGAATCGCTTTACGATTTCTGTCCATGGCTCTACTTCTTCGATAGGAATGGGGTCATAGTTCGAAAACTCGAAAAGACCACGAATAGTCATGAGACTTTTTGATTGCTCGTTGACCATTTCGGAGAATTCCTTATAGGTATCGGGCTCGTTGCCCCTTACGGCCTTCTGTAATTTAGCTATGGATAATGGGTTGAACATATGTTTTTCGCCGTGACGTCTCCAACGGTATTCACCTCCTATTTCTAGATCGAGCGCCCCGGCAACTTCTTTTTTACCAAAGGCGTTGCGGTGACGTTTGGCAATTTCTTTTTCAATCTCGTACAGGCCGATACCTTGTATTCTTGTCGGTGTATTGGGGAAATATTTCTCCACCACCTTAGTGTTGATTCCGATACATTCGAAAAGTTGTGAGCCACGGTACGAATTCAAGGTCGAAATACCAATTTTGTTCATGACCTTAAGAATGCCTTTTCCAATCGCTTTGTTGTAGTTCTTTACGGCCTCCTCAAAGGTGAAATCGGTGATGTCATGTTCTTGTATCTGCTCGCCGATAATTTCATTGACCAGATAAGGGTTGATCGCACTCGCGCCGAAACCAAAAAGAAGACAGAAGTGATGTACCTCCCTAGGTTCTGCAGATTCAATAATGATACTGAGTTTGTTTCTTCTGCCCAATCGCTGCAATCCACTATTCACATAGGAGCAAGCTAAGAGGGCCGGTATCGGTGCTTCTGCTTGGTTGACGTTCCTATCCGACAGGATAATAATATTAGCTCCTTCATTAATAGCCGCAGAAGCTTGATCCAGAACAGATTGCAATGCGTCTTCAAGACCGTTTAGACCTCTTTCTATCTCATATAGGGTGGGAATGGAAACTACTTTGTAATCTGGGCTTGCATCATAATTTTTGATTTTATCCAAATCCTCTTTTGAAATCACCGGATTTTGAATTTTGAGCTTACGACAATGAAGCTCCGAAAAATCAAATATGTTATGGTCACTTCCCAAGGTTAGACTGATATCGGTTATTAGTTCTTCACGGATGCCGTCCAATGGTGGATTAGTCACTTGGGCGAACAATTGTTTGAAGTAGTTATAGATCAGTTGTGGCCTTTCGGATAACACTGCAATCGGGGTATCCGATCCCATTGAACCGATGGGCTCTTTGGCATTTTTCCCCATAGGGAGAATAATCGTGTTGATGTCCTCCAAGGTATACCCGAAAACTGATTTTCTTTTTTCCAAAGAGGCCTCCCCCAAGAAGAGTGGACAATCGTTATAGGGTATATCTTTTAGGTGCACCAAATTATCGTCAAGCCATTTTTTATAAGGGCGTGCTTTTGCGATTTTTTCCTTGATTTCCTCGTCGTTTACAATACGGCCTTCCTCCATATTGACCAAAAACATTTTTCCGGGTTCGAGACGACCATGAAATTCAATATTTTCAGGAGCGATCTCCAATACGCCCGTCTCCGAAGACATTACTACATATCCGTCTTTGGTCACTGAATAGCGCGAAGGTCTTAAGCCATTTCGGTCTAGAACGGCACCGATGTAATTGCCATCGGTAAAAGGTATCGAGGCAGGACCGTCCCAGGGCTCCATCATACATGAATGGTACTCATAGAAAGCCCTTTTTGCTTCTGACATGTCCAGATTTTTCTCCCATGCCTCGGGAACGAGAATCATCATGACTTCGGGCAATGAACGCCCCGTCATTAACAAAAGTTCGACGACCATATCCATTGTGGCCGAATCCGATTTGCCTGGAAGTATAATGGGGAGAATATTTTTTATTTCGTCGTTGAAAAGATCGCTTTGCAACAATTCTTCCCGCGAACGCATACGGGAAACATTGCCCCGAAGCGTGTTTATTTCACCATTGTGGCACATGTATCGAAAAGGTTGCGCAAGATCCCAGGTAGGGAATGTATTTGTCGAAAACCGCTGGTGAACCAAAGCTAATCGTGTAACCACCCGAGGGTCCATCAAGTCTTTATAGTAAAGACTGATGTCTTTGGGCATCAAAAGGCCTTTGAAGATGATAATTTTAGTAGAAAGGCTGGGCAAATAAAAGAATTTGCTTTCGGATAACTTTGATTTAATGACCGCGTGCTCTGATACTTTTCTGGCGATATATAATTTAAGGTTGAAATCGAAATCTTCTTGTTCATCGTTTTCTTTGCCCACGAAAATCTGTTTCACGAAGGGCTCGGTTTCCATTGCAATTCTACCAGGTATCGACCGGTTGACCGGAACATCGCGCCAACCTAAAAGCTTCAACCCTTGTTTTTTGATATTCTCTTCCAATACAGAGGTGCAGAATTCACGCTGATTTTCCTTTTGTGGTAGAAAAACGTTGCTTACTGCGTAACCACCTGGTTCCGGAAGTTCGAAGTTGCACACGGCCTTGAAAAAATCATGGGGGATATCAATCAATATACCGGCGCCATCGCCTGTTTTTCCGTCGGCACTTACGGCACCTCGGTGCTGTAATTTCACAAGGATTTCAAGTGCCTTATGGATAATGTCATTGGACTTTTTTCCCTTAAGGCTACAAATGAATCCTGCTCCGCAGTTGTCATGTTCAAATTCTGGTAGGTATAACCCTTGTTTCTTCAGCGTCATAGATTATGGTATTTCCTCAAAAATAGCTTTTTTGATGAATTTTTTACAGCATTTTGGATATTATCGAATAGAAATCCAACGTTTTTAATTAAACGTTAAAAAATATGTAATAATGGATTATCTGGTTGTTTAATTTAACAGAATGATAAAATTAATCCATTTCTTAATCTTATAAAAGGTTTTAAGGGGGGTGATTCGGAATAAGTGCCACTTTATAACAAAACAGCCCTTATTTTTCAATTAAAAATTGATGTAAAGGGGCTAAGTACTTCGTTTACCCCTGTTAAAATAGAGGGGGTAGGTACTTTGTTTATTAAATGAACTTATGACTTTCTTAAAATCTCCCTTGAAATTACGATTTTCTGAATTTCTGAAGTGCCCTCATAGATTTGTGTGATTTTGGCATCACGCATTAAACGTTCGACGTGATAGTCTTTAACATAGCCATTGCCCCCATGTATCTGCACGGCTTCGACCGTGGTGTCCATGGCTACCTGTGAAGCATAAAGCTTGGCCATGGCTCCTGAAAGATCGTAATTGTGCCCATTGTCCTTATCCCAAGCCGCTTTGTAAACTAAATGACGTGCTGCCTCGATCTGGGTATGCATATCGGCTAATTTAAATGCGATGGCTTGGTGATTGGCGATTTCGGTGCCGAAAGCTTTACGTTCCTTAGCATATTTTAGTGCAAGTTCATATGCCCCTGCTGCGATGCCCAAGGCTTGTGCCGCAATACCGATACGCCCCCCTGCAAGAGTTTTCATTGCAAATTTAAATCCAAAACCGTTCTCACCAATTCTATTTTCTTTAGGTACCTTGACATCGTTAAAGTTCAAGGAATGGGTGTCACTTCCGCGGATGCCCAGTTTATTTTCCTTGGGCCCTATTTCAAAACCGGGCGTATCTTTTTCCACAATGAGGGCGTTGATACCTTTGTGCCCCTTCTCTTTATCCGTTTGGGCAATGACTAAGTATACTTCTGCCGAACCGCCGTTGGTAATCCAGTTCTTGGTCCCGTTCAGCACATAGTGGTCTCCATTGTCTATGGCCGTTGTTTTCTGTGATGTGGCATCACTGCCCGCCTCGGGCTCTGATAGGCAAAAGGCCCCGATGATTTCTCCAGAGGCCAAACGGGTCAAATACTTTTGTTTTTGCATGTCGGAGCCGAAAGTTTCAATGCCCCAGCAGACCAAAGAATTGTTGACCGATACAATTACCGAAGCCGATGCATCGACTTTTGAGAATTCTTCCATGGCAATTACATACGACAGGGTATCCATGCCGCTACCATTATATTTAGGGTCGGTCATCATCCCCAGAAAACCCAATTCCCCCATTTTTTTTATTTGCTCGCCAGGAAAGCTCTGCTTTTCATCCCTCTCAATCACCCCTGGAAGTAATTCCGTCTGAGCGAAATCACGTGCCGCTTGCCGTATCATCAAATGTTCTTCCGATAATGATAAATCCATAGTAATCCAGTGTTATGTTCAGTGCAAATATAAAGGTATGGAAGAAAACCCTTCAGGTTTAAAAAATATACCGATCCCAGGGTTTTTTTGAATTGAGTGCCAGAACGGTTCAATTCAAACCGCAAATTTTTATATTTGTCCAATGACATTCTTAAAATTGATTAAAGCTTAAAATTATGAGACAACACTAACCCGCCATAGGCGGAAAAAGTAACTACTCTATACAGGGCAAAAGCAGTACAAGTCACATAATTTTTAAATCAATTTGAATGAAAGAACTTTTAAATACTTACCAGAATAGGCCACCCGAAATTGTTTTTAATTGGAAAGATCCCGAGACAGAAGCGGAAGGGTGGGCGGTCATAAATTCGTTGCGTGGCGGTGCTGCTGGTGGTGGAACGCGTATGCGCGAAGGGTTGGATATGGACGAAGTGATTTCCTTGGCTAAAACCATGGAAGTAAAGTTCACCGTTTCGGGACCGCCTATCGGGGGCGCTAAATCGGGAATCAATTTCAATCCGAACGACCCTAGAAAAAAAGGAGTGTTGGAGCGTTGGTATCACGCCATTGCACCACTACTGAAAAGCTATTATGGTACGGGTGGCGATCTCAATGTCGACGAAATACATGAGGTCATACCGATAACTGAAGATATGGGGGTTTGGCACCCGCAAGAAGGTGTCTTTAACGGCCACTTCAAACCCACTGAAGCCGATAAGATTAACAGAATAGGTCAATTGAGGTTGGGTGTAATGAAGGCCTTGGAAAACCCGAAATACACGCCTAAAAGCTCAAGAAAGTATACTGTGGCAGACATGATTACGGGTTTTGGGGTCGCTGAGGCAATTCGTCATTATTACGATATTTACGGGGGCCATATAATGGGAAAAAGAGCCGTCATTCAAGGCTTCGGAAACGTAGGAGGCGCGGCAGCCTATTATTTGGCTCAAATGGGCGTGAAAATAGTGGGGATCTTTGATAGTGTAGGCGGAATTATAAAAGAAGAGGGGTACACTTTCGAAGAAATAAAATCCTTTTTCCTTCATAAGCAGGGCAATAACCTTATGGCCTCTACCGATGAGATAATTCCATTTGACGAAATCAATGGCCGTATTTGGTCTACGCCCACTGAAATATTTGCTCCCTGTGCTGCCTCAAGGCTCGTGACCAAAAATCAAATCGGCACGATGATGGAATCAGGTCTGGAAGTGATTTCTTGCGGAGCCAATGTGCCTTTTGCCGATAAGGAAATTTTTTTCGGGCCGATTATGGAATATACAGATGGACAGGTGAGCTTAATACCGGACTTTATTTCCAATTGTGGAATGGCCCGTGCATTTGCCTATTTTATGGAGAAGCGTGTCGCTATAGATGACGAATTCATATTTAATGATACTTCCGATACCATTAGAAAAGCAATTTTGAATATCTTTAAGCAAAATACTTCAAAACTCAATATAAGTCGAACAGCTTTTGAAATCGCATTGAAACAATTAATATAAAAACCGATCTAATATGGAGACCATTATTATCATTGTATTTATTGTGGGTTATCTGGCGATAACCATGGAACACAACCTTAAAATCGACAAGCTAATACCTGCCTTGGCCATGATGGCCTTACTCTGGGCGATAATAGCTTTGGCCCATATGGATGTTTTTGAAGTAAATACGGTACTAAAGGAATTAGAGCCCACCCATATCGATGAGATTTTGTTGCACCATCTGGGAAAAACAGCCGAAATATTGGTTTTCTTGCTAGGTGCAATGACTATCGTTGAAATCATTGATTATTTCGATGGTTTTGCTACCATAAAAGGGTATATAAAAACGAAGAGCAAAAGAAAATTACTTTGGTTGTTTTCCATCTTGGCGTTTATTTTATCCGCTATCATCGATAACCTGACAGCTACGATAGTACTGGTGACCATATTGCAAAAAGTGATTAAGGAAAGGGACACAAGACTCTGGTTTGCAGGATTGATTATTATTGCTGCAAATGCAGGGGGGGCTTGGTCTCCGATCGGTGATGTAACGACCACGATGCTTTGGATAGGAAATAAGGTTACGGCTCCCGTTTTGATTGAGCATGTACTCTTGCCATCTATCGTATGTATGGTCGTGCCCGTTCTTTTTGCGAGCCGTTACAAGGCTTTTAGTGGAAAAATACAGGATGATGTAGATGCTTTGGAGCAGCCTAAATCAAAATTTGGTTCGACTATGTTATACCTGGGTCTAGGAGCCATAGTTTTTGTGCCATTCTTTAAGACAATCACCCATCTACCACCATATGTGGGTATGATGTTATCGTTGGCGGTTGTGGCCACATTTGCTGAAATTTATAGTAGTACAAAATTTAGTATTTCCAATGTTGACGGAGAGGGAGACGATACGGTCGGTCATCATAGTCCGGTGCACGCCTCGCTATCTAAAATTGAATTGCCCAGTATTCTGTTTTTCCTTGGTATTTTACTAGCGGTCGCCGCCTTGGAATCCCTAGGGATGCTTTTTCATTTCGCAGAAAGTTTAGAGAGCAATTTGCCAATGCTGGGTACCGAATCCAAAGGAGAATTGGTTTCTGATTTGGTGGTGATGATTTTGGGTGTCGGTTCGGCGGTTATTGATAATGTGCCTTTGGTTGCGGCCAGCATGGGTATGTTTTCCGTACCGATCGATGACCCCGTCTGGCATTTTATTGCGTATTCGGCCGGAACGGGCGGTAGTATGTTGATAATTGGTTCCGCGGCCGGTGTGGTAGCCATGGGTATGGAAAAAATCGATTTCTTCTGGTATTTGAAGAAAATAGCTTGGTTGGCATTTCTTGGATTCATCGGTGGAGCGATCGCTTTCGTGGTAATGAGAAATTTTATACTAGATGTATAATTTAATCGATAAAATACCGTTATAGAGGCAACTCTAATACCTAAGAATTTTATGGCATTATTTCTAACTTTGGCACAAGACCCTGAAATGGGGGAGGTTATGTCAGAAGAGAAGACGCTTTCCGTTATTGATCTTATTTTTAACGGGGGAACCGGTAGCGTATTGATCATTTCGGTCTTGTTCATTCTGCTTTTTGTAGCCCTTTACATCTATTTTGAGCGACTCTTTGCGATAAAGGCGGCTTCAAAAATCGATAAAAACTTCATGAACCAGATTCGAGACCATATCACTAATGGCAAATTGGAAGCGGCGAAATTACTATGCGCCCAGACCGATTCTCCAGTAGCCCGCCTGACCGAAAAAGGAGTTTCAAGAATCGGTAAACCGTTGGACGATATCAATACGGCCATCGAAAATGCGGGAACCTTGGAGGTCTATAAATTGGAAAAGAACGTGAGTATACTTGCCACAGTAGCAGGGGCGGCACCCATGATCGGATTCTTGGGAACAGTTATTGGTATGATCTTAGCGTTCCATGAAATGGCGACTAGTGGTGGGCAAGCAGAAATGGGATCTTTGGCGTCGGGTATCTATACCGCGATGACAACAACGGTAGCAGGTCTCATTGTGGGTATTATAGCCTATATAGGCTATAACCATTTGGTGAACAGAACTGACAAAGTGGTACATAAGATGGAAGCGAACGCCGTTGAATTTTTGGACCTCTTGAACGAACCTTTATAATCCGTAACCATGAAATTAAAGGGGAGAAATAAAGTAAGTCCCGATTTTAGCATGTCGTCTATGACTGACATCGTCTTTTTACTGTTGATTTTTTTCATGTTGACCGCCAACTCGCCTAATGCCTTAGATTTATTACTTCCAAAGGCCAAAGGTAAATCTACGAATACACAGAATGTTTCAGTAAGCATCGATAAGAATTTACAGTACTTTGTAAACAATGAACGGATTAACGGAGAATACATTGAAATTGAATTAAAAAAGGCACTTGAAGGTCAAGATAAACCGACAATTATTCTTAGGGCGGAAGAGAGCGTTGCCATAAAGGAAGCGGTAAACGTTATGGATATAGCCAATAGAAATAATTATAAGGTTATCTTGGCCGTGCGACCCAACTAATGTCATTTTTAGACACGAGACACAAGAAAAAATCTTTCACACTTACCACTTTTCTGTTAAGTGCGCTCCTACTTGTACTATTTTATATTGGACTGACCTATATGGATCCCCCAATAGAAAATGGGATTTCCGTAAACTTCGGTACTATGGATTTTGGTAGTGGCAACGTACAACCTAAAGAAAAGATCAGGTCCGAACCCATGGATACACCCCCGGTTGAACCGGTAAAGCAAGAGGAAGTAGTAGAGGAGCAAGTGGAAGAGGAGGTTGTTGAAGAACAACCGGAAGAGATAGTTCCTGAAACTACTGCTGCCGAAAAGGTACTCACTCGAGAAGACGAAGAATCCGTAAAAATAAAGAAAGCAGAAGAGGCCAAGCGAAAGGCCGAAGAAATTGAGCGGGAAGCCCAGCGTAAAGCCGAAGAGGCTGAACGAAAAGCTAAGGCAGAGGCAGCACGCATAGCACAGCAGAAAAAGGCTGCCGAAGAACAAGCGCGTAGGGAACAAGAAGCCAAAAAGAAAAAGCTAGACGAGCTCATGGGAGGGCTCAACAAATCGGATGGAACCGCATCAGGTTCGGAAGGTGACGATGACAGGGCAGGTGATAAGGGGAGTCCGGATGGTGACCCATACGCTACCAGTTACTATGGTAGTCCTGGTTCCGGAAGTGGTACCGGGGGATATGGTCTCAATGGACGCTCATTGGTCAGTAAGGGGAAGGTCAAGCAAGAATGTAACGAAGAAGGCCGGGTGGTCGTGAGAATCGTAGTAGATCGAAACGGCAATGTGATAAGTGCGACCCCTGGAGTTAAAGGTACAACGAACAACAGCCCTTGTTTGTTAGATCCGGCGAAAAAAACCGCATTCAAGCATAAATGGAACTTAGATGCCAATGCACCTAGCCAACAAGTAGGGTTTGTGGTGGTCAATTTTAAGTTAGGAGAGTGACCTACGAACAAACCCTGAATTGGATGTTCGCCCAACTTCCAATGTACCAACAAAAAGGAAAAACTGCCTATAATGCAAAACTTGAGGGTATTCAAAGTTTTGCCGCCTATCTGCATCACCCAGAGAGAGAGTTTAAGGTCATACACGTGGCCGGTACCAATGGTAAAGGGTCAAGTAGTCATATGTTGGCCTCCATATTACAGGAGGCGGGTTATACAACCGGACTCTATACTTCCCCGCATCTGAAAGACTTCCGAGAACGTATCCGTATCAATGGATCGCTGGTTGATAAAGCATTTGTCGTAGACTTTATTCAGGACAATAAAACCTTTTTTAGCACGCATAACTTATCTTTTTTTGAAATGTCGGTAGGTATGGCGTTCGACTATTTCGCCAAAAGCAAAGTCGATATCGCGATTGTTGAGGTGGGGTTAGGAGGCAGATTGGATTCCACGAATATTGTAGTGCCCGAAGTAGCCCTAATCACGAATATTGGTATGGACCATACCGATATGTTGGGAGACACTTTGCAAAAGATTGCGAAGGAAAAGGCGGGCATAATCAAAGAAAATATTCCTGTAGTCATCAGTGAATTGCAAGAAGAAATCGAACAGGTCTTTAGGGCTGAGGCAAAAAATAAAAATTCAAAGATTGTTTTTGCGGACCAACACGATGACGAAAATATCAAAACGGCGTTGCTCGGGACATACCAAAGAAAAAATTTACGAGGAGTCTTGGCCGTTGTTAAAGAGTTGAAAGGTTTTGAAATCACGAGGGAGCATATCGAGAAAGGACTTCAAAACGTTGCTTCCAATACCGGATTAATGGGTAGGTGGCAACTTCTAGGAGAAAAGCCGACCGTAATCTGCGATACGGCCCATAATCGTGAAGGGCTAGAAATGGTACTGCAACAAATAGCACAGCAAAAATTTGAAAGATTACATATAGTTTTAGGGTTTGTACGGGAAAAGGATATCGACCGTATTCTTCCCTTATTTCCTGCACACGCCATTTATTATTTTTGCCGGCCTCATATTGAACGGGGTTTGGATGTATTGATGCTTCAAAAGAAGGCTGCATCTTTTGGACTTTCGGGAAACGTCTATGATTCGGTAGCGGAAGCGTACGACGCTGCTTTAAATAGAGCGAGTATAGACGATTTCGTCTTTATAGGAGGTAGCACATTTGTGGTCGCCGAGGTCGTATGATTTTTTTTGCAAATTTTTCTTTTGGAGTATGTAAAAGAGTTCTATATTTGCACCCGCTTGGATGAATCCTTTTTAAAGTAATATCGATTTATTTGAGGAAGCTTCAAGTAATCATTAATAATGATTTAACTATAAAGGGCGCGTAGCTCAGTTGGTTCAGAGCACTTGGTTTACACCCAAGGGGTCAGGGGTTCGAATCCCTTCGCGCCCACCTAAAAATCCTTGAGCAGATATGTTCGAGGATTTTTTATTTTGTCCTTTAGTATCGTAGATATCTGTCCTGCAGAGAAGAAGCCAATAACTTCTTTATGCCGTTCTAAGGTGTAGCTTGTATACTAAGCTAGAATTTCTTTTACCAAGCTTCCGTGTACGTCGGTCAGTCTGTATCTTCTTCCCTGAAATTTAAAAGTAAGGCGCTCGTGGTCAACCCCTAACAAGTGCATCAAGGTAGCTTGAAAATCGTGCACATGTACCGGTCGCTGAACCACATTGTACCCAAATTCATCCGTTGCCCCTAGCGTAATCCCTTTTTTAATACCCGCCCCGGCCATAAAAATAGTGAAGCATTTAGGATGGTGGTCACGGCCGAAGTTGTCGGCCGTTAATTTCCCTTGTGAGTAATTGGTACGGCCGAATTCACCGCCCCAAATAACCAGGGTGTCCTCCAACATTCCACGCTGCTTAAGATCTGTAATCAAAGCCGCTGTGGCTTGATCGGTATCTTTGCACTGCACTTTTATGGCATTCGGAAGATTGCCATGTTGATCCCAACCCTGATGGTAAAGTTGAATGAATTTCACATCACGTTCTGCCAACCTACGGGCCAAAATACAATTGGCCGCAAAGGTACCGGGCTTTCGACTATCTTCACCATACATATCGTAGATATAGTCGGGCTCGTCTTTTGTGTCCATGATTTCTGGAACTGAGGTCTGCATTCTAAATGCCATTTCGTATTGGGCCATTCGTGCCAGAATCTCGGGATCGCCGATATCGTCATGGTTCAACTTTTCGAGCTTTTGTAATTGGTCAAGTTGTTCTCGACGACTTTTTTCCGAAATGCCGGGGGGATTGTTCAAGTACAGTACGGGATCTTTTCCCGCCCTGAATTGAACGCCTTGGTGTTGGGAAGGAAGAAAACCATTGCCCCAAAGACGAGAATACAGCGGTTGCCCATATTTGTCTTTGGTTACCAAGACTACGAATTCAGGGAGATTTTTGTTGTCCGAGCCCAGCCCGTAGCTCACCCAAGATCCTATGGACGGTCTACCGGGTAATTGAGATCCGGTCTGAATGAAGGTGATTGCCGGATCATGGTTGATGGCCTCTGTGTACATTGATTTGATGAAGCAAAGTTCATCAACGATTTTAGAAGTATGCGGCATGAGGTCGCTCATCCAGGCACCACTGTCCCCATGTTGTTTAAAATCAAATATGGTGCCGGCAATTGGCAAACTGGCTTGGCCAGAAGACATTCCGGTAAGCCGCTGTTCGCCCCTAATACTTTCTGGGAGATTTTGACCCTGCATTTTTTTTAGCAAAGGCTTGTAATCGAAAAGGTCTAATTGAGAGGGGGCACCGCTTTGAAAAAGATAGATGACCCTTTTGACCTTTGGAGGAAAATGCGAACTGCCCAAGCTACCCCCATTTCCGAGGCCGCTTGCCGAGGAACTTTCCTTGCCCAAAAGACTATTGGGGCCTAAAATTGTAGCCATGGAGAGTGCACCCATGCCCAGCGAAGTTTTAGTTAAAAAATCACGACGGCTGTAGTTTTTGTTTTCGTGGTGCGTACACATACCTTAGGTTATATTAATGATATTATTACGGTCGACATTCATGATTACATTAGCGCTTCATATAGGTTTCATCGTGGTTCAGGATGGTATTCGCTACCATAGTCAAGGCAGCGGTCTTATTTTTATCCAACGATTGGTCGAGCTCTTTTTTGCCTACCGACAAAAGTTTTGCCGCTTCCTCTGGATTTTTCGCAAATCTTTCCGATTGTGCGTTGAAAAAATCTTTGAATATCTTGATTTCCTCTTCTTTAGGGAATCTGCTCACGGCTAGCCTAAAGCCGAAAGCAATTTGCTCGTCTAGTGCGTTGCCGCCTTCTTTTTGCATACGCTGTGCCAGTACTTTTGAAGCTTCTACGAATTCGGGATCGTTCATAAGCACTAGGGCCTGCAAGGGCGTATTCGTGTTTTCCCGTTTGACCGTACATACCTCACGGGACGGAGCATCGAAAGCGGTCATGGCAGGATGCGGCGATGTACGTCGAATAAATGTATACAATCCCCTCCGGTACAAGCTGTCACCCTCCGATGCCTTATAGTTCAATAGAATATGTGAAAAACTGTTTTTTTCAATCCACAAGCCTTCGGGTTGATAGGGCTTGACACTTTTTCCACCAACATGGTGTACCAAAAGCCCACTGGCAGCGAGTGCATTGTCGCGAATAAGTTCGGCCGGGAGCCGATAACTGTTGCTTCTTGACAAATAAACATTGGTAGGGTCAGTTTGCCGCATTTCCTCACTTGTACGGGACGATTGCTTGTAGGTGTGCGACAAAACCATGGTCTTGAGTAATGCTTTTACATCCCATCCGCTTTCCATAAAATCAACGGCTAACCAGTCTAAAAGCTCGGGGTGTGAAGGAAGAGCACCCTGTACCCCAAAATCTTGTGGGGTCGAGACCAATCCTTTTCCAAAAAGCATTTGCCAGTACCTATTGACCGTGACCCTTGCGGTTAAGGGATTTTCTTTGGAGAAAAGCCACTGGGCAAGCCCCAATCTGTTTTTTGGGTATGTTTCCGGAAATTTAGGAAGTACTTCCGGTGTTTTTGCCTCTACGGGGTAGATAGGTTCTTCGTAATTCCCCCGATTATAGGCGTAAGCGGTCCTTTTTTCCGGCATCTCTTCCATGACCATTATTTCCATGACCGGCATCATCAGTTCTAACCACTTATTTCTCAATATCTTAAGTTCTTTCTTCAAGGAACTAACTTCTGGTGATTGATTGATCCAATGTTCTTTTATCTGGGAGGTATCGCTCGAGGTTAACTGACTATCTTCATCTTCCTGCCCGTAAATTCCGAGTATTTCCAAAGGGGTCAATTGTTTTGAATACAGGTAAATATCATCGATATAGCCCTTGAAAATACCATCTTCCCCCGTGAAAGCCCTATAGCTTTTAGCAACTTTTACAGGTCTATCCTGTACTGTGTGTACAGAAGAACGTACCGTTTTGATTGATTTATAGAGTCGGTCGTAGGGTATTTCTATCTTTTCTTTTCTCCCATCTATGAACAGTTGCAGCCCCTCTGCCTTTCCTGAACCATCATAGGTAAAAGCGACATGTTTCCAAATATTGGTTTTTAGGGAATCTTGTGTACGCACATGGATATAATTGTGGGGAAGGGAATGTATTAAACGCGCATTAAGGTGGTTCTGGCTATCCAGATAAAAATCCCACCCGCTCCAAAAATTGTTTTTTAGTCCTGAAGTGCCCAAGAGTTGTTGGGTTTTATCTTTTTCGCGTTTTGAAGTATTTATCCAAAGCGCAGCGGAAAACTCATCGGTCAGTTCGAAATTAGGAATGCCTTTCAAGTTGAGGTCATCATATTCACCCGTGAATTCGAAAGCATTTCCTATTTTGCCTTTCACGATTTTTGGAGCCCTTGAGGCAGTAGCATTCTCTACTTGGTCGGCTATGTATACATCCCCTTTTTTGCTGATATGGTCCAAGGCATAGTGGCCCAACAATCCTTTCTTGGCGAAACCTGATGGCAGTCGGTCAATATAAGTATTCAGGTCTTCAAGTTCTTTTATGGTCAGCTGCAACTCTTTTTCCTTTCGCTCAATATTTGCTTTGACAGTTTTTAGTTTTGATTCTGTTAGGGCATCGGGCAAGGCAAGCATCGGACCATAATTTCCATCGTCTCCGGTCATGCCAAGCTCTTTTACATTATTGAAAAATGCGGTGAGCTGAAAATAGTCTTTTTGCGAAATGGGGTCAAATTTATGATCATGGCATCGCGCACAGGCGACGGTCAGGCCCATAAAGGCAGTGCCGACCGTTTCGGCCCGGTCCCATACATAGTTCAAACGAAATTCTTCTTCTATGGCCCCTCCCTCAGCCGTCATGGGGTGATTTCGATTAAATGCAGTGGCTAGTTTTTGCTCTTTAGTCGCATCGGGCATAAGATCACCGGCCAATTGCCATTTGACGAACTGGTCGTAGGGCATATTTTCTTTAAAGGACTCAATGACCCAATCTCGCCATGGCCACATCGATCGCCAGCCATCTGCATGAAGGCCATGTGAATCGGCATATCGCGATAAGTCCATCCAATCGAGTGCCAAGCGTTCCGCGTTAGCGTCCGTCGCCAAAAGTCTGTCGACCACTTTTTCATAAGCATTCGGACTATCATCTTTTAAAAATGAATTTAATTCATCTATAGTAGGGGGAAGGCCTGTCAAATCCATAGTTACACGGCGCAATAGCAGTGCCTTATTTGTCAAGGGAGAGGGTGAGAGATCTTTGCGTTTAAGCGCGTATTGAATAAAATGGTCAATTTCGTTATTTGAAACCCAATTTGTATCCGATGGGTCAGGTACTTTTGTTTTTTCTGGACTAGCAAAAGCCCAGTGTTTTTTCCACGGGGCACCCTGTTCGATCCACTTGAGTACTGTTGCTTTTTCAATGGCGGTCAGCTTAAGGTTGCTTTCTAAAGGTGGCATCATGATTTCCGGATCATCGCTTAGAATACGTAATACCCCTTCACTTTCCTTTGGATTTCCGGATACAAACGCATGTTTTCCATTGCTTAACTTGGCGAAAGCTTCCTCTTCTCTATCCAATCGCAAATTTGCTTTTCGAGTATTGGCATCGGGTCCGTGACAGGAAAAGCAACGGTCCGATAGAATCGGTTTTACATGAAAGTTGAAATCAATGTTCTCGGGAAGTTCCTGATAAGCGGCTTCGATGTCTGCAGGCACCTCTAAAGCGCATGATAGCATCAATAGTGCTGTAAAAAAAAAGAAAATTTTCGTCAATTGCATTTTTGGTCTCTAGCCTTTTCTAAAAATACGTTTTTTTAAATAATTTACTAGTGCAAAAGGTTTTTCAATCCAATACAATTATGTTTTATGAATTCAAAATAAGTTTTACCTTTGCCCAACTTTATGGGTTATTAGCTCAGTTGGTTTAGAGCGCTGCCTTGACAGGGCAGAGGTCACTGGTTCGAATCCAGTATAACCCACACTTCAATTTATTGGTATTCCATCCGAGGCTTTTTAAAAGTAGAACGTGATATTTTAGCCGAATTAAAACGGTGAATTGTAAAAATAGAGCGGGCTTTTATTACTGCCCGTATTTTTCAGGTTCGCCCTCCACTACAATTTTTTCCCTTGTCAACAAAATAGGTTTTTATTCAGCCTTAGCCATACAAGTTCCGTTAAAATAATATGTGACTTTTACTGTAAATATGGGTCTAAACTTATAGTACAGTCTTTTTTAAAGTACAGATTTATGAACGATTATGTGCACATTTTTTCCGTATTGAGTATTGTATTTTCTTTCATTGCAGTGGCCTTTATTTTGTTGGTGACTTTTTATGGGAATACTTTTCGTAATAAGAAGTATAGAAAATGGCGAGAGTTAGACCATTAAGTACTTCTAAATAAACCAGATGTTACTTGACTACAAAGTGGATAGAGCATTAGGCAAGGTTTTTACGTCAATTTATGACCAGCCTTTTACTATAATTTTGAATTTCTTTTTTCGCCTCTTCGATTTTGTTCTTTGATGTACTATTTTAAATTTATTTTGTTCAGGGTTTCAAACATTCTTACTTTGTCTACAATCATTTGTTACTTTTGAGCGTTAGGTGATACGGGAGTTTCTCGACCAACGGTAAAATTTTTACAACAGCCAAATGCTTAATAGGAGCATTAAATATTTAATTGAGAACAAGCTAATTGCGCTGGTAGTTCTGGTGTTCTTTTTTGCTTGGGGAATTATTCTTGTTCCTTTTGACTTGAATCTCAATTATTTGCCCAATAATCCAGTGACGGTAGACGCCATACCTGACTTAGGGGAAAACCAGCAAATCGTCTTTGTAGAATGGCCTGGACAATCTCCTCAAGATGTTGAAGATCAAATTACATATCCATTAACTTCTAATCTTTTAGGAGTTCCAGGGGTAAAGAGTATCAGAAGCTCTTCGATGTTCGGCCTTTCCAACATTTATGTGATTTTTGAGGATGATATAGAATTCTATTGGGCAAGAAGCAGATTAATGGAAAAGCTCAATACACTTCCGAAGAACTTCTTGCCCATAGGAGCCACAACCAAATTAGGTCCTGATGCTACTGCGTTAGGTCAAATTTTTTGGTATACTATCGAGGGAAGGGATGAGGAAGGGAAAGTTACGGGGGGATGGGACCTACATGAGATTCGAGCCATCCAGGATTTCTATGTCAAAAATTCTCTTTCATCTGTTAGTGGAGTCTCTGAGGTTTCCTCCATCGGTGGATATGTGAAGGAATACCAGATAGATGTGAATCCTGAAATAATGCGCCGATACGATGTATCACTTTCCGAAGTTGTAAGAGCAGTTCGTGAAAGTAATCAGAGCGTAGGAGCCAAAACGCTGGAAATTAATAATGCTGAGTACTTTGTTCGCGGTTTAGGATATATTGAACACATCGAAGACATAGAAAATACGTCGGTTAAGGTTGCAGATTATACTCCAATAAAAATTAAGGATATAGCAAAGGTTTCATTAGGCCCCGCTGAGAGGAGGGGCATTTTAGATAAAGAGGGAGCTGAGGTTGTTGGAGGAGTCGTGGTTTCCCGTTTTGGGGCGAACCCGATGAATACCATTAAAAATTTAAAGGAAAGAGTCCGTGAAATTAGTACGGGGCTGCCTTCAAAAGTGCTTAAAGACGGCCGTAGGTCACAGCTTACTATAGTTCCCTTTTATGATCGATCACAATTAATCGAAGAAACGCTAGAAACTTTGAGCAGTGCTTTGAGTTTCGAAGTGCTTATTACCATCTTGGTAATTGTAATAATGCTTTTCGACCTAAGGGCTTCCTTCTTGATATCTGGTCTGATGCCAGTTGCTGTATTAATCGTATTTATTGCGATGAAAACGTTGCATGTAGATGCTAATATTGTGGCCTTATCGGGTATAGCTATAGCTATTGGAACCATGGTTGATATTGGTATTATTTTAACCGAGAATATAGTTGCACATTTAGATAGGCGGTTGGAGTCGGAAAAAATAGATGAGGTCGTGTATAGGGCAACAACGGAAGTCTCAGGGGCCATCTTGACTGCGGGTTTCACAACGATCGTCAGTTTTATCCCGGTCTTCATCCTTTCCGGGCCGGAGGGTAAACTTTTCACGCCGCTCGCTTTTACAAAGACATTTGCTCTGCTTGCCTCAATGGCAGTCGCCCTTTTTATTATTCCACCTTTTGCCGCATTAATTTTCAGGCCATTTTGGTCAAAGTTGAAAATTAGGGGCTTTGTTGATTTAATTGTTGGAATTCTAGGTTTGGTCTTTGTGATTTTAGGGCAATGGTTGGGTCTTCTTTTAGTATGCTACGGCAGTATCGGTGCTTTTCGAAGCGGAAAAAAGATGTCAAAAGAACGACAAAGGCAGTTTCGTTTGGGTTGGATCGCATTATCTATAGTTGTACTATTGGGTTATTACTGGAGACCTCTAGGATATGGTGTTCCCATTTTTTATAGTCTGGTATTGGTAGGGGTATTATGTACGCTTGTTTTGGGAGCTATTTTATTTTTTAAAAGGTCGTATGAAAACATTTTATACTGGGCCCTAAAGAACAAATTAGTTTTTTTGAGCATCCCTTTGATTTTGATAATAATCGGTATTTTGATTATGGCCGGTTCAGGCAGGGAATTTATGCCATCTTTAAATGAAGGTTCTTTCTTGTTGATGCCTACCTCAATGCCTCATTCAGGGATAAGTGAAAATAAACGGGTGCTGACTCAAATTGATATGGCCGTGGCACAGCTTCCGGAAGTTGAAACCGTAGTCGGTAAAGCGGGCAGGGTAAATTCTGCATTGGATCCCGCTCCACTATCCATGTTTGAGAGTCATATTCGTTATAAACCCGAGTATATTCTAGACGGGAATGGAAAACCCGTGGAATTTAAAACAAATAGGGACGGACTTTTCGAAACTAAAGAGGGAACTTTTGTGACTTCAGGGAGTGGGTATAATAGGGAAGATCTTGTAAAAGATGAAGATGGATCTTTCTATAGAAATTGGCGGTCGGAAATTAAGAACGAAAATGATATTTGGGAGGCCATTTCCCGGGCGACTCAATTTCCAGGAGTAACCGGGGCTCCAAAGTTACAACCTATCGAGACACGTCTTATAATGCTCCAAACAGGCATGCGATCGCCTATGGGTATCAAGATTAAGGGGATCGATTTAAAATCAATTGAGGCTTTCGGAGTTAAACTTGAGTCAGTTTTGAAAAAACTTGAGGGAATTAGCGCGGAAACTGTTTTTGCGGAACGGATTATTGCAAAACCATATTTGCTCATCGATATTCGGCGTGACCGAATTTCACGCTATGGCATTTCCGTTGCCGAATTGCTAGAGACCCTTGAAGTTGCTACAGGAGGTAAAATCCTTTCAGAGACGGTTGAAGGACGAGAAAGGTACGGTATTAAGGTTCAGTATCCTAGGGAGCTACGCGAAGCCCCAGAAGATTTTGAAAAAATATTTATTCGGTCAAAAGAAGGTGCTACTATACCCCTAATGGAACTTATATCAATTAAATATGAGCCGGGCGCCCAAGTAATAAAAAGCGAAGATGGTTTTTTGGTGGGTTATGTGTTATTCGATAAAGAACATGGTTTTGCGGAAGTAGATGTTGTCGAAAATGCTGAAAAAATGCTTCAACACCATATGGATAGTGGAGAGCTTGCAATACCCCAGGGCGTTTCGTATTCTTTTACCGGCACTTTTGAAAATCATCAGCATGCCAAAAAAACCTTGTCATTTGTAGTACCTTTAGTGCTATTGATCATAGTGTTGATTTTATTTTTTCAATTTCGATCGGTGATTGTTTCGTTGATGATTTTCAGTGCCGTTGCCGTTGCCTTTGCAGGTGGATTTATTTTGCTTTGGCTTTATGGCCAGTCTTGGTTTTTGGATTTTAACTTGGGCGACATAAATTTAAGGGAGCTTTTCAACATAGAGACCGTGAATTTAAGTGTTGCGGTTTGGGTAGGCTTCATCGCACTTTTTGGAATTGCAACCGATGATGGCGTTATTATGGCTACCTATTTAAAACAACGTTTCAATCAGAATCGACCGCAAGATATTAAAGGTATCCATGCGGCAGTTTTAGAAGCCGGTCGAAGAAGGATAAGACCTTGTTTAATGACAACTGCAACCACAATTTTGGCACTTCTTCCTATTTTAATGTCGAAGGGCCGTGGTAGTGATATAATGATACCTATTGCAATCCCCTGTTTTGGGGGTATGTTTGTGGCCTTGACATCTTTGTTCGTGGTTCCAGTATTGTTCAGTTGGAATAAGGAACTTGCCCTGAGGAGTGCGACGGACAAATAAAAGTCAGTGATAATGCTTAAAAAATCAAGTTCTTATGTAGTTATTTTAGTAGTTGGGCTGGTCATCGGATACCTTTTTTCAGGAAGCCGTGAATCAACGCAATCGAAGAGTCCGGAGAATTTTGTAGATCAATCATCCTCCTATTTTTCCTGTGCCATGCATCCCGAGATTCGCCGTGAAAATGGGGGTAATTGTCCCTTATGTGGCATGGAGTTAACTTCTCATGAAACACAGAAGAGGGAAATGGATGGGAATACCTTTCAGATGACGGAAAATGCGCTTGCACTGGCGAATGTTGAAACCTCAAAGATCGGTTTACAAGACTTAGGAGGAAGTACCTTGAAACTTTCGGGTATAATTATGGCCAATGAAAAAACAAACGCTGTTCAAACCACAACTTTTGAGGGGCGTATCGAAAACTTAAACATTCATTCGGTAGGGGATTATATAAAGAAGGGTACGCAGGTAGGGCAGATATATTCACCTGAAATGTATGCTGCTCAAGATAAGCTATTGACTTCAGCTACCTATAAGAATACCCATCAGAAACTATATGATGCAGCAAGAAACACCTATGGTTTATGGAAAATGAGCGATGACCAAATCGAAGAACTTATCAAAACACAAAAACCAATTAAAATATTTCCTATAGTGGCAGATGTTTCAGGAACGGTGACCGAAGTACTAGCCTCTGAGGGCAAGTGGTATAAAGAGGGCGACCCCCTGTTCAAGGTTTCAAATTTTTATACCGTATGGGCGGCTTTTGAAGCTTATGAAAACCAGCTACCTATGTTAAAAGTAGGGCAAGAGATCACAATTACCTCCATAGCACAGCCCAATAAGAAATATAAGTCCAAAATATCTTTTATAGAACCTATCTTGAGTCTTAGTAAACGAACGGTTTCAGTTAGGGCCACCTTGATAAACGAAAACGGACTATTGAAACCGGGTATGTTCGTTGACGGAACAGTTGGGGTTGCTGGTGACGATAGGGTGCTCACGGTTCCAAAATCTGCCGTGATGTGGACGGGTAAGCGTTCTCTGGTGTATCTGAAGCCTGATGATGATCGACCTGACTTTGAAATGGTCGAGGTAATATTAGGTAGTGTCGTTGGAAAGTCTTATGTAGTGTTGGAAGGTCTAAACCCGGGCGATGAGGTGGTTACCAACGGTACATTTACTGTCGATGCTGCAGCTCAATTACAGGGTAAAAAATCGATGATGAACACCCATAAACCGAAGGAAGTAGCCATAGAACCGCTTGAAGGTGCCCGAAAAGTAATTGATTTTAATCAAGATTTCGAATTCGCCTTCGCGGCTGTAATTCGAAAATACATAGAACTAAAAGATGCTTTGGTAGCTTCTGAGGCCACCAGCGCTTCTCAAGCAGCAAATGAGTTATTGGAGTCTATAAATAACATGGAGATAGAAATACAGGGCAATGTGATTGGTGAACTTATAAAATCAATAAAGACGGGTGCCCGAACTATATCGGAAATCCGTAATATTGAACAGCAAAGAACAATCTTTACATCGCTTTCTGAAAAAATGGTACACATAGTTTCTGCTTTCAAAAATATCAATCAAACCATCTATATACAGTTCTGCCCTATGGCCGATGAGAACAAAGGTGCCCATTGGCTTAGTTATGATTCTGAAATATTAAACCCTTATTTTGGAACTAAAATGTTAAATTGTGGAAGTACGGTTAAAACACTTCCATGACCTTTCTCTGAATTCTCTTTCAAAGCAAATCGATAAGTCTTTCCATGGCCATACCTCTGGAACCCTTGATAAGAATAGTCGCTTTTTTCGCTATAGGATTTTGCGATAGATAATCCTTCATCCGTTCGAATGAATCAAAGGAGGCTGTTTTAGTTGAGGTTCTATTAAAGTTGTTACCGATCAAAAAAGCCTTGTCCAACTCCATTTTAGTTACCATATCGGCTATTTGCTGATGCTCCTCGGCGGCAGTTTCCCCTAACTCGAACATATCTCCTAAAAAGACAATTTTTTGATGAGCTTTTAGCTGTTGAAAGTTTTCAAGAGCCGCTTTCATACTGGTGGGATTGGCGTTATAGGCGTCCAGAATAATATGATGACCGTTTTTGGATAAAATTTGAGAACGATTGTTTGCAGGGGTATACGCCTCTATAGCATCTTTTATTGCATCCGCTGAGACGTTGAAATACTTTCCAATAAGTATGGCAGCCGCACAATTGGTAAAGTTATAGCGTCCTATCAACTTGGTCTGTATGGTTTGGTTTTCAACTTCAATTTTCACAAAAGGGTCGGCGTCCAAAAGGTTGATTTTATAATATTGATCTTTCTTTACACTGAACCCAAATTTCTTGACATAAAGGCCTAGCTTCATTTGTTGTATTTCATCATCGGCATTCATAAAGATAACCTTGTCATTGGCCATTAGGTAATCGTAGAGTTCGCTTTTACCCTTAATAACCCCCTGCACTCCTCCAAAACCTTCGAGATGGGCCTTTCCAAAATTTGTTATATAACCAAAATCAGGTCTGGCCAGTGCGCTTAAAAACTCGATTTCCTTTTTGTGATTGGCCCCCATTTCGATGATGGCCATTTCGTCATTTTCCTTGATTGAAAGTAAGGTCAGCGGAACCCCGATATGGTTATTGAGGTTTCCTGCGGTCGCAGTGGTATTGTATTTTTTGGAAAGTACGGCATATATCAACTCTTTGGTGGTGGTTTTACCATTACTACCTGTCAGGGCAATTACCTTAGCTTTTGAATTATTTCTATGAAAGGTGGCTAGATCTTGAAGACATTTCAATACGTTTTTGACCAGAAAGTGCCGATTTGAGGAGGCATACTCCTGCTCGTCCACAATTGCGTAGGCGGCCCCTTTTTCCAATGCTTCTGAAGCATATTCGTTTCCGTTAAAATTTTCACCTTTCAGCGCAAAAAAGATACAGTCTTCAGTGATTTTTCTCGTGTCGGTACAGATTTGGGGATGGGCCAAAAAATAGGGGTATAACTGGTCTACTGTCATGGGCTAAAAATATAAAAAAGTCCAGGTTGTTGTACCTGGACTTTTCGTTATTTTAAGGTAAAAAAGCTTATCTCGCTTTTTTGCCCCGTGGTGTTTTATTTTTCGTTTTCGATTTTGAACCTACCCTAGACATGGCACATCGAAAACCGATATAGTCGGTAGCCATATACTGTGGCAAATATCTTCTTTGGGCCGGGTCTAACCAATACGCCCTGTCTCTCCATGAACCACCCTTGTATACTCGAACTTCATCATTAATCAAAGTTGTCCTGTTATTGGATGTATCATATTGACGAATCAGTTTCCCAGTGGAATCACGTTCTACATTATGTTTTGGAGAATTGTACATTTTACGGGCTTCTTTATCGTCTTCATCACTGAACTGGTCAAAGAACCTTGAGGAACCCGGATCTCCATCGCGGTACCCTCTATTGTCACTGCTAGAAAAATTCGTTCTCAAGTAGGTTTCTTCCTCACCAATAGGCACCATAGCGATTTCACCGGGCAGATTAACTGCTACGACTTTTCCATTCGGAAGGGTATCGTAGACAATAGAATCCCTTAGTACATTTACCTTTCCATCTTCTCCGATGGCTGATTTCATGTAAATGTTACCACGGTAATAGTTAAAATCACTTACCTCGTCATCGACAATAGGCCTGTAGACGTCAGCGACCCATTCGGCAACATTGCCCGCCATGTCATAGAGTCCTAGGTCATTCGGTTTGTAAGACATCACTTCCGCTGTAATATCAGCCCCGTCATCCGACCATCCGGCAATTCCACCGTAATCTCCTTTTCCTTGTTTGAAGTTGGCTAATTGATCTCCTCTTCCGACGCGTTGGCCGTTACGGGTATAATCGCCATCCCAAGGATATTTTTTTCGTCCCCTGTAATTATTATACTCTCTGGTACCTTGATTCGCTTGAGCCGCATATTCCCATTCGGTCTCGGTGGGAAGCCTATATTCTGGCATGATTACACCACTACTACGCTTGGCAAATGTACTGATGCTATCTTTTTTCTTATCCCCTTGAAGAGAGTCGATTTGCCCGTTGTAAACAGACTCTGGTCTGTTCAAATAGGCTTCGGTGCTGAATGTCCCCGCTATTTCACCTGTAGCGGCACGATATTTGGCATCCTCTGCCAAATAGCCTTCCCTTTCCAACATGATTTCGTTGACCCGGTCAGTACGCCATTCTGCAAATTGTGTTGCTTGAACCCAGTTTACTCCGACAACTGGATATTCTGCATAGGCAGGATGACGCAAGTAGTTGTTCGTCATTGTTTCATTAAATCCTAGTCGGTTTCTCCATACCAAGGTGTCGGGTAAGGCTCCGGTATAAATGTTGGCGTATTTTGGGTTTTCGGGAGGATATACACTTTTTAAATAGTCTAAATACTCAAGATACATGACATTGGTGACTTCGGTTTCGTCCATATAGAAAGACTGTACGTGCTGAGAGGTGGGAGTGTTATTCCAGTCATGCATCACATCATCCTGTACTTTACCTTTAGTGAAAGTGCCGCCCTCAATAAACACAAGACCGGGAGCGGTTTCTTGCTCTTTGAAGTCAGTATTGTATTGAAAACCACCATCTTTGGAATTGATTTTCCAACCTGTGGCCCTCGATACGTTTTTAGATCCAGAGGATTTTTTACAGCTGGTCGCGGTGAGGCCTCCGGCAATGACTGCACAAGAAAGTACAACTTTGATAAACTGTTTCTTCATAATTAGGACTTGAGTTCAAATCGGCCGACTACCCTAGAAAAGCCAGTCGAAAAATTTGTATTTTGATTAAATTTTTAGTGTCGCTTTCGGCATATTAAACGATGTTTTGCACATAATATTTTGTATGCCAAAAAAAATGTTTGACCAAAAGAATAGGCCGTGGTTCGATAAAACGCATGGCTTTCTAAAGGTCATAACGGCATATTTATAAATCTAGTATGATTTCTAAGGTTTCTTTTGCGTTTAACATGAGAAAAAAATAATACTGAAAATGTACCGTAAAACCAAATTTCAACCAAGGGTTCTTTAGATGGCACATGACATTGTCACGGACTCTTATTGGAAGTTGCTAGTGATTTTATTCAATTTTTTTGGATTATTAAACATTATCGATAAGAGTATATCCCAAAAATGGTTGAATTCTTAGTTGTTTTAGGAGTTATTTTTAAAGCTCAACTGCAGACATTTGTGACCATTTAAAGTCATACCACAAATTAAAGGGTACGGGCCAAATGTTTCCTTATTTTTGTAAAAGGGAGCAAATACGGAAATAATATGCATTGCGTATATAAGATAATTCCAAAAAGCCCGTTTAGATGTAATACACCTAATTTATTTTTAGGTTGAGCCACTATTTATGATATTTGACCGATTAAATTCTAGATTTAATTTAAAATGAAAAAATCTTTACTAATTATTTTGATGGCTTTGGCGGGTGAACTATCTGCACAAGATATCGAAAACCGAGTAATTACCACTGCCGTTCCTTTTCTTACAATTTCGGCCGACGCTAGAGCTTCAGGAATGGGCGATATGGGTGTGGCAACTTCTACCGATGCCTTTTCGCAACAATGGAATCCGGCCAAGTTTGCCTTTGCAGAGCGGAAAATGGGAATTGGTATTGGCTATACACCTTATTTAAGCAATACCGTTTCGGGCATTGGCCTTTTGAACGCCAGTTATTTCAATAAAATTAATGACCAAAGTGCATTTGCCGTTAATCTTCGGTATTTCACTTTGGGGGAAATTGAATTGAGGGATAGTTTCGACGACGTCGGCACAATTGTAAAGCCGAATGAACTGTCTTTAGACGGGTCGTATTCACTTAAACTGAGCCCTACGTTTTCTATGGCGGTAGCTGGAAGATATATCCGTTCTAATTTAAAGTTTCCTTCAACCAGTAGTATAGATGCCCAACCGGGAAGCACTTTTGCTGTGGACGTAGCCGGTTTTTACCGATCACCTGAAATTGCCTATAATACTTTTGATGGGAGATGGAGAGCTGGTTTTAATATTTCCAACATTGGCGGAAAGATAGCCTATGATCAAAATGGCCAAAACAATTTTATTCCTGCAAACCTGAAATTCGGCGTTGGTTTCGATTTTATCTTGGATCAGGATAATGTGCTTGGCTTCACCACCGAATTCAACAAGCTTTTGGTACCTACACCACAGGATTTTGACGGGGACGGTGATTTAGATGCGGAAGATAACGACGAATACCAAAGCATCGGATTTTTGAGCGGTGCCTTTAAATCTTTTGGAGATGCTCCCGATGGATTCAGTGAAGAACTAAAGGAGATTACATGGGCATTGGGTGCGGAGTATAGTTATCAACAGGCATTTATGTTCCGTGCAGGATATTTCAACGAAAGTGATATGAAAGGATATCGTAAGTTCTTTACGATGGGTGCGGGCTTTAAGTTTAGGTCGGCACAAGTTGATTTGTCTTATCTTTTCTCAACTTCTAGAATTACCAACCCTGTTGAGAATTCACTTCGCTTTTCCCTTACGTTCAACTTGGGAGAGGAGTTCTTGAATGACTAGAACCGGAAAAAGAAATTTTAAAACCTGCATCATGCAGGTTTTATATTTTTAGGAAATGTCTTGTGATGGGCGAGGTATGAGAAAACAAAAAATAGAATTCGAAATAACGGTCTATGAATCTTTGACCGATCTTTCCGAGAATGACCGTCAATTGATGGAAAAAGCAATAGCTTCTAGAGCAAAGGCTTATGCACCTTATTCGGGATTTCAGGTCGGGGCAGCAGTGGCATTGATCAACGGGGAAGTAGTGATTGGCAACAATCAGGAAAATGCCTCCTATCCGTCCGGTTTATGTGCTGAGCGCGTCGCCATTTTTCAGGCCGGCGCAAAGTTTCCAGGGATTACAATCGAATCTATTGCAATAACCGCCGCTTCGAAGAACCATTCCGTAAACCATCCGGTGGCCCCATGTGGTAATTGTCGTCAGTCGATGCTCGAATACGAGGTAAGACAAACTGCACCCATTCGCGTACTTTTTATGGGCGAGAATGGTGAGGTCTTCAAATGCAATGCCGTAGGCGATATGCTTCCATTTGGCTTTGATAGCTCCTTTTTATAGTAGTATAAAGAAGGGAGGCCTCAAATTCAATCAAACCTTTTTCTTCAATTTTTTTCAACTATTGATTTAATATGTATTTTTGTTTTTCTTGTCCGGTCCGAGTGTCATCGGAATCGAAACAGGATGTTTATAAAATCCTAATTAAATAGCATCGATGAAAGAAATCACCAAGGAAGTATATCTTAAATGGTATGAAGATATGTTGTTCTGGCGCAAGTTTGAAGACAAGCTGGCACAGGTATACATTCAACAAAAGGTTAGAGGTTTTTTACATTTGTATAATGGGCAAGAAGCCGTTCTTGCAGGCTCTCTACATGCCATGGACCTTACAAAGGACCGTATGATTACTGCCTATAGAAATCACGTTCAGCCCATAGGGATGGGCGTAGATCCAAAAAAAGTAATGGCGGAACTCTACGGTAAGGTCACCGGCACATCAAAGGGCATGGGCGGTTCGATGCATATTTTTTCGAAAGAACACCGTTTTCACGGGGGCCATGGTATCGTCGGAGGGCAAATTCCTTTAGGTGCAGGTATGGCTTTTGGAGACAAGTATTTTGAACGGGATAATGTAACCCTTTGTTATATGGGAGATGGTGCCGTTCGCCAAGGATCGTTTCACGAGGCTCTGAACCTAGCGATGCTATGGCAGCTTCCCGTAGTTTTTATTTGTGAAAATAATGGGTACGCCATGGGAACTTCTGTAGCAAGAACTTCACATTCCACTGAAATCTGGAAACTAGGATTGGGTTATGAAATGCCATGTGGACCGGTAGACGGTATGGACCCAGTGACAGTGGCCCAAGAAGTGAGCAAGGCCATAGAACGAGCAAGAACCGGTGGCGGTCCCACTTTCTTGGAAATGAAAACGTATCGATACCGAGGACATTCTATGTCAGATGCACAACATTATCGTACTAAAGAGGAAGTACAGGAATATCAAAAAATAGACCCTATTACTCAAGTGCTCGATGTAATCAAAGAAAATGAATACGCGACCGAAGAAGAAATCAAGGCCATAGACAAGGCGGTGAAGGAAAGGGTTTCCGAATGCGAGAAATTCGCCGACGAATCAGATTATCCTCCGGCCGAACAATTATATGATATGGTCTATGAGCAAGAAGATTTTCCGTTTGTACAACATAAACTATAGGTAAATGGCAGAAGTTATAAACATGCCCCGATTGAGCGATACCATGGAAGAAGGTACCGTAGCTAAGTGGCTAAAGCAAGTTGGTGATAAAGTTGAAGAGGGTGATATTTTGGCGGAAATCGAGACCGATAAAGCTACCATGGAATTTGAATCGTTCTATGAAGGTACCCTATTGCATATTGGTATCGAAGAAGGTGACGGCGCCCCGGTAGATTCATTATTGGCAATCATAGGAGAAGAAGGAGAAGATATTTCCGGCTTGTTGAACGGTAGCGCCGATGCATCGGATAAGAAGGAAGACGATGCCTCTACTGAAGAAACTTCAGAACAAGACGCAGTTTCCGAAGATGATTCCGATAGTAGTGGTAAAAGTACTTCATCCGATACTGGAAGCGTAGCGGAAATTCCGGAGGGTGTTGAAGTTATCAAGATGCCAAGGTTGAGCGATACGATGGAAGAGGGAACAGTGGCAACATGGCTCAAGAAAGTAGGCGATGAGGTCGAAGAAGGCGATATTCTTGCAGAAATCGAAACGGACAAAGCTACCATGGAATTTGAATCGTTCTATTCGGGTACCTTGTTGTACATTGGCATACAGGAAGGCGAATCTTCTCCTGTAGATGCAATTCTTGCCGTTATCGGCCCTGAAGGGACGGATGTAGACGCCGTTTTGAGTTCTAAACCCGCTGATGGAGAGAAGAAATCGAGCGAAGACAAGACCAAGGAAGTCAAATCAGAGGATAAGCCAACAGAAGCTGACAAAGATACGGGCTCTAAAGCCGTAGGTGACGATCAGCGTATTTTTGCTTCGCCCTTGGCCAAAAAAATAGCCGAGGACAAAGGGATTGACTTATCGGAAATTTCCGGTTCGGGAGACAATGGAAGAATCGTAAAAAAGGACATAGAGAACTATAAGCCTGCCGCAAAAAAAGAGACTCCGAAAGAAACGGAAGCGGCTCCCCAAGCTTCGGCAGAGCGCAAGACACCTGACCCTGTAGCCCTTCCTGTCGGGGAAGAGCGTTCCGAAGACGTGAAGAATTCGCAAATGCGTAAAACAATCGCTAAGCGGTTGGCAGAGTCGAAATTTACCGCGCCCCATTACTACCTGACAATTGAGGTAAATATGGAAAACGCCATCGCTTCAAGAAAACAAATCAATGAAATGCCAGATACAAAGGTGTCCTTTAACGATATGGTCGTGAAAGCATGTGCGATGGCATTAAAGAAACATCCTCAAGTCAATACTACTTGGAATGGTGATACCACCAAATACAATCATCATGTGCATGTCGGCGTTGCGGTAGCCGTTGACGAAGGGTTAGTGGTTCCCGTTTTAAAGTTTACCGATCAATTGAGCTTGACTCAAATCGGTACCGCCGTAAAAGATCTTGCAGGTCGGGCCAGAAACAAAAAATTGGCACCGGCCGAAATGGAGGGCAGTACTTTTACGGTATCTAATTTGGGCATGTTTGGTATTGTTGAATTTACTTCAATTATCAATCAGCCCAATTCAGCTATACTATCGGTCGGGGCTATCGTGGAGAAACCCGTCGTAAAAAATGGTGAAATCGCCGTTGGGAATACCATGAAAGTTACCTTGGCCTGTGACCATAGAACGGTCGATGGAGCAACTGGCGCTCAATTCTTGTTGACGCTTCGCACGTACTTGGAGAACCCGGTCACCATGTTGGCATAGTAGCGAACAGATTAAAAGTAAATTATTGCAAAGGCATCTCCATATATTTCGAGATGCTTTTTTTTATTTCTAAATTGCCATGCTAATTTAAACGATCACTATGAAATATTGTTTTCTCGGCTTAATGGGGTTATTGTTGATCACTTGTGGTACCTCAAAGATTGATGAATCGGTAACCCTGAAAAGTGAAGATGCGGTAAAATTCGACCGTAATCTTATGGTAGTGCCTAAGAAGGCAGATGATGTCGAAGGCATTGAAAAGGCCGTTGCGGCTGCCGAGAATAGTTTTACCGACGCTGCCAAGGTCGAGTTTATCTTGAATTTCTTGGCTTCCGATGAACTGAATGGTAGAGATTCTGGAAGCGAGGGTATCGCACTAGCTGCAGATTTTATCGAGAAAATTTTCATAAAGAACGGGGTTCAACCTTTCTTTTCAAGTTATCGTGATACGCTCTCTAATTTTGAGCCGGTCGCCTACAATATGGTCGGGGTACTCGAGGGTAATGATCCCGACCTCAAGAAAGAATATGTCATTATCGGAGCCCATTATGATCATATTGGTATCATTGAAGGGGAGGATGGGGATGTGATTGCCAATGGTGCCAACGATAATGCCACAGGTACGACCACAGTTCTGGAATTGGCGCGGTATTTTGGAAACCATAAAAGTAATAGGCGTAGTATCATCTTTGCGCTGTTCAGTGCCGAAGAAAAAGGCTTACTGGGCTCTAAACACCTCGCACAAAAACTTAAGAATGGGAATTTGGACCTCTATGCCATGTTGAATTTTGAAATGGTAGGGGTACCTCTTGTCGGAAAGGATCACCTGACCTATTTGACGGGATATGAATCGTCTAATTTGGCCGAGGTGGCCAATAGCTATTCAAAGGAAAAGTTCACCGGCTTTTTGCCAAAAGCAAAAGAATTTAATTTGTTCAAACGTTCAGATAACTATCCTTTTCATGAAGCCTTTGGGGTACCCTCCCAAACCTTCAGTACCTTTGATTTTACTAATTTTGACTTTTACCATAGGGTTGGGGACGAGGCTTCTAAAATGGACTTTGACCATATGGCCAACATTGTCAATAAAGGTATTCCGGTTATGGAAGGAATTGTGAATGCTCCCACTCAAGAAATCAAATACTATTAATGGCCTCTGTTGTCATCACAGGTGCGAGTAGGGGAATCGGTTTTGAACTGGCCCGACTCTTTGCAGATGAAGGACATAAAGTGTTGGGGCTGTCACGTAATGATACGCCCATAAAAGCTTTAGGCCATTCCAATATAACTGCCTTTCCCTTTGACCTGTCAAAACCCTCGGATTTTGTAAAGTTAGAAGCTTTTCTAAATGAGAATTGGGGTCAGGTCGACATTCTTATTAACAATGCCGGAAGGTTAGTGAATAAGCCATTCATGGAAACGTCAATGACGGAGTTTGAAGAAGTATATAAGGTAAATGTGTTCGGCGTGGCCCGAATTACACAAGCCTTACTGCCCAAAATGCCTAAAGAGGCCCATGTGGTTACCATAAGCTCTATGGGAGGGGTTCAAGGGAGTGTGAAATTCCCAGGTTTGTCCGCCTATAGCTCTAGCAAAGGGGCGGTGGTCACTTTGACCGAGCTTTGGGCCGAGGAGTTCAAGGAAACCGGACCAGCGTTCAATGTGCTGGCCCTGGGTGCCGTGCAGACCGAAATGCTTCAAGAAGCTTTTCCTGGTTATCAGGCTCCGATCAGTGCTATGGAAATGGCGGCATATATCAAAAATTTTGCCCTTACCGGTCACCAGTATTACAACGGAAAATTACTTCAGGTAAGCAATACTACCCCCTAATGGCAGCATATAAATGTATTATCTTCGACTGTGATGGTGTCCTTGTGGATAGTGAAGTTTTGGCTATTCGTACTTTCATCGAGGTAGCTAGGGAAAATGATATAGATATAAACCTCGAGAAAGCGCTGAAAGAACTTAAAGGTCATTTCTTTGAGGAATGTATGCGAAAGGTGGAAAAAATGACCGGCAAAAAATTGCCCCAAGATTTTGAATCGCGATTTCGAAAAAGGTCTTTTGAGACATTCAAAAATGAATTATTGCCTGTAGCGGGGGTCGATGAGGTACTCCAAAGCCTAGAACTTCCTTTCTGTACCGCTTCAAGTGGTCCCCAAGAAAAAATAAGACTGAATCTGGCAACGACCGGTCTGCTGCATTTCTTTCAAGACCGTATTTTCAGCTGTTATGATATTGGTAGGTGGAAGCCCGATCCTGCCATTTTTTTACATGCGGCCCAGCACATGGGGTTTCTTCCAGAAGATTGTCTCGTCATTGAAGATTCGCTTGTCGGCGTAAGTGCGGCCAGAACAGGCGGTTTTGATGTGTTCGGATTTGCCGCCAAGGAGGAGGAGGCCCTTTTTAGACCTGAGTGCACTGCGGTATTTCACGAAATGGACCAACTTATTTCGATGATTTCCGACAAACGATGAAAAGCCAAAAACCGTTCAGGTCCATTTTAAAATATGCATAGGCTGCGCTCTTACCCGTATTGAGGTAAGGGTAGTATCGAGCACTCTATTATCCTTAAAAATTCTTTTCTACTTCTCCCCTTTATTCCATCTTTGCTTTAAGGTTTAGCCTTGACATGCTCTAGGCTTATGGTGTACCTACGTTGAAAAAAATAATCAAGGCTTTACTTTGCTTTACCTTTTATTGGATGAGTTCTCTTATTTTTGTGGAAGTGGATGATATTTTAAAGAAATACTTACCGGAAAGAGCGATTGCTCCTTGCCTTGAGTTGATCAAAAGCACCGGGGTACATCTTAAAATCGTCAATGAGCGGGTGACGCGACATGGTGATTACCGTAGAATGCCTGATGGTAGGCACCAGATAACGGTAAATGCGTCGCTGAACAAGTATCGGTTCCTGCTAACTCTAATTCATGAAATTGCACATTTGGCGGCATTTGAAAAATACGGCCGTCGAATCAAACCCCACGGAGCAGAGTGGAAACGTACCTTTCAATATTTGATGCTACCTTATATCAGACCAGAGATTTTTCCTGAGCAATTATTGCCGTTATTGGCCCGACATTTTAAAAACCCTAAAGCGAGTAGCAGTACCGATGCACAATTGTCCATGGCCCTACAACGTTTTGACGATAAAAATACGGATAAGACCTACGTTTTTGAAGTACCTTTGGGGAGTGTTTTCCGAATCTATAATGGCAAATTATATAAAAAAGGGAATAGACGCGTAAAACGTTATGAGTGTGTTGAATTGGCTACAGGTAAGCTGTATCTTTTTCAACCCAATGCCCAAGTAGAGCTGGTCGGGATTTAGGTAGTAACCGAGTCTCGACAGTGTATGATTTGAAGTTACTTAGTGGACGCCATTCAGTATGAACCGTAAGATTGTTGGCGCGGTTCAAAATTTGACAACTATCCAATCACTAAATGGAATAACTGAACAAACTATGAAAAACAAAAACTATTATGCCGTTTTAATGGCAGGCGGGGTCGGTTCTAGATTTTGGCCGATAAGCACATCGGATTATCCGAAGCAATTTCACGACATGCTAGGTGCCGGTGAAACACTGATTCAAAAGACCTTCAAGCGCCTGAATAAGTTCGTGCCCACTGAAAACATACTTATACTGACTAATGAAAGGTATAACGAATTGGTTCTAGAGCAGTTGCCTTTGGTGAAACAAGATCAGGTGGTACTTGAGCCCGCCATGCGGAATACCGCCCCATGTATTCTCTATGCGGCACTGAAGATTCAGAAAATGAATCCTAATGGAGTGATGATCGTGGCTCCCAGTGACCACTGGATCGAGGACGAAGAGGCCTTCGCCGACAATGTGAAGCTTTGCTTTGAGAAATGTGAAAGGGAAGATGTGCTGTGTACGTTAGGTATTACACCTTCTTTTCCGAATACAGGTTTCGGATATATTGAATTTGAAAAGAATAGCGATGAAGTACTTAAAAAGGTCCATCAATTTCGTGAAAAACCCGATTATGAAACCGCGAAGGAGTTTCTGGCCCAAGGGAATTTTTTATGGAATGCAGGAATATTTATGTGGGGCGTAAAGACCATTGTTGATTCTTTTAAAGAGTATCAGCCTTCGCAGTATGGTCTTTTTGAAGCGGGATTTTCTTGCTATAATACGCCCGAAGAGACCGATTTTATAAAGGAAAATTATCCGAAGGCGGAGAATGTTTCCATAGACTATGCCATACTCGAACGTTCAACATCCATTTATGTACTTCCGGCAACTTTTGATTGGAACGATTTAGGTACCTGGGGCTCACTATTTGATAAGTTGGATAAGGATGAAAACGGGAATGCGGTGGTAAACAGTCGGGTTCTGGCCGAAGATGCTTCGGGCAACATGATCCGTTCTCCAAAAGACAAAATTGTCGTTATCGATGGCTTAAACGATTATATTATTGTGGATAAGGAAGAGGTACTACTTATCTATCCAAAAAGTAAGGAGCAGGATATCAAAAAGGTATTGGTGAGGGTTAAAGAAGCCTTTGGCGACAAGCACGGATAAGATGGAAGAAAAAAAAATTGATCAAGACAAAATTACGCCCACGGAGGCCCCCAAGGAAAGTGCCGAGGAAGTAAAGGAAGAGGTAAAAAAGGATTTTAAGGGCCTTCAGGGTAGCGTACGTAAGTTTCTCAGGGAACTTCTCGATATTCGCAACAATACAGATCAAGAGGCTACCAAAGAAGCAATTTTGGCCGACATTCCCTTTAAGGGGCATACCTCTTGGATTTTGATTTGTTCGATATTTATAGCATCGATCGGTCTCAACGCCAATTCAACTGCGGTTGTCATCGGGGCGATGTTAATATCACCACTTATGGGCCCTATTTTAGGGTTGGGAATGTCTTTGGCTCTTAACGATATCGATACGCTGCGACGTTCGCTGAAAAATTTTGCGGTGATGGTTGTTTTAAGCGTGCTTACCGCCTTTCTGTTCTTTTATTTTTTCCCCATAAAGGACGAGTCCTCCGAATTATTGGCTAGAACCGCCCCTGATATACGAGATGTACTTATTGCATTCTTCGGGGGATTGGCCCTAGTGATCGCACGTGCAAAAAAGGGTACGATCGCCAGTGTGATTTTTGGTGTTGCCATTGCCACCGCCCTTATGCCTCCCCTCTGTACTGTGGGTTTTGGGTTGGCCATAGGTAACTACGGCTATGCGGGTGGTGCTATGTATCTCTTTATCATCAACACGATTTTTATTGGGCTAGCAACATTTTTGATTATTAAGATTTTGCGTTTTCCTATGATGCGTTACGCGAATTCAAGAAAGCGGCGCTTGACGGCTAGAATAGCATCCATCGTGGCCATATTGATCATGGTGCCTGCAAGTTGGACCTTTTACAACGTGTTCAAGGAATCGCTTTTTAGAAAACAGGCCAATCAATTTGTAGCAGAAACCATCGCACAATATACTTTCGCTGGGGAAGGAAGGTATCTCGAGAATTTCACCAACATTGAATACAATGATGGTAAAAACCCTCAGATTGAAGTCGTTTGTATGGGAAATGAGGTTGTTCCCGCTAATATTATTGCAGGTTGGAACACTCTTAAAAATGAAGATAACAGCTTCGGGAGACTACGCAACACGGAGTTTCATGTGATTCAAGGCGCCAATAATACCGAAATCGATCAACTTAAATATGTAAATGAACTGTACGAAACGCAAAAAAACCAATTGTCAAGCAAAGAGGAACAAATAGCCTTTTTAGAGACTGAACTCGCCCGCCTTCAAAAGTCTTTGGGGAAACAGATTCCCTTTCAGGATATTAGCAAAGAGGCCAAAGCCAATTATGAAAATTTACAAGTATTGGAATATGGTAATTCCGTGACGACCGACTTTAATAAGATCGATACCCTAACCGTATTTTCAGTGAGATGGAAAAATAATCTGGGCTCCGCCAAAATACAGGCTGAAAACCAAAGACTGCTCGAATGGTTGAAAATTAGGTTAAAGGATAGTACTATTCAGTTGCGGAACGCCGAAGAATAGGGCACTTGGTCTCAATTTCTCAATTTCTTTCTTCGATGTACATTTGACGTACCTTTTTAAAGAGATCTGAAGAATATACAAAATTCGTAACCGCCTCATTATCGGTCCTAAAAATCTCTTTGTTGGTGCCTTCCCAGGCTTTTAGACCGTCTTTTAAAAAGATAATCTTTTTGCCGATTTCCATTACCGAATTCATATCATGGGTATTGATTACGGTGGTAATGTCGTATTCTTCGGTTATTTCGTGAATAAGGTTATCGATTAGAATAGCCGTTTTCGGATCAAGGCCTGAATTGGGCTCGTCGCAAAAAAGGTATTTTGGATTCATTACAATCGCTCGGGCAATAGCTACGCGTTTTTGCATACCTCCCGAGATTTCAGCCGGAAACCTGTCATGTGCGTCGACCAGATTCACCCGTTTGAGTACAAAATCTACACGGTCCTGCATTTCGGATTTAGCTTGTTTCGTGAACATTTCCAAAGGAAATCTTACGTTGCCTTCAACGGTCATGGAATCGAAAAGTGCGCTTCCTTGAAAAACCATGCCCATTTCTTGTCGAAGGTTTCTACGTTCTTCGGGTGATAATTTTGAATAATCCTTTCCATCATAGCGAATAACACCCTCCTCAGGAGTAAACAGACCGAGAAGGCATTTGAGAAAAACGGTTTTTCCCGAACCACTTTGGCCGATTATCAGATTTGTTTTTCCCTTGCTGAAAGTTGTCGAGATTCCTTTTAGTACATGGGCGTCACCAAATGACTTATGAATGTTTTCTACCTCGATCATCAGCCTAGCAGTAGTTGTGTTAGAATATAGTTCAAAATGATTATGGTCACACTAGTCCAAACGAACGCCGTAGTACTCGCTTTTCCCACCTCAAGTGCTCCTCCCTTCATAAAAAAACCATGAAATGAGGGAATGGTGGCTATAACCAAGGCAAACACCAAAGTTTTTATGAAAGCATACGTGACATGATAGGGTATGAATTCCAATTGCAGCCCCGCCACAAAATCGGCACTGGTTAGAAAACCTCCAAAAACACCTGCCATCCATCCCCCTAAAATACCGACATACATCGATATTGCAATGGCGAACGGATAAAAGAGCATAGCAACAATTTTAGGAAAAACCAGATAGTTCAGAGCGTTTACCCCCATGACCTCCAATGCATCGATTTGTTCGGTAACCCGCATGGTACCGATACTCGATGTTATATAGGAGCCTACCTTTCCGGCCATAATGATCGAAACGAAAGTGGGTGAAAACTCTAAAATTACAGATTGACGTGTAGTAAAGGCTATAAGATTTTTTGGAATAATAGGATTCGTGAGGTTCAAAGCGGTTTGAATGGCGACCACCCCACCGATAAAGAAAGAAATGAAAATGATAATACCCAATGAATTGAAAATCAATTCATCGATTTCCTTGAAAATCAAGGGTTTCATGATACGCCATTTGGTCGGTTTTTTAAAAACCTCGATAATCATGATGGCATAACTGCCGATCGATGCTAGGTAGTTCATGTAAGGAAAATAACTTTGTCCCAACAAAAATAACAATAATGAAATGGATTTAACCCCCAATTAATATATAAGCAAGTAATTTATTTACTTTTGCCCCATCAAATATTATAATATGCACGGTAAATTTCTAGTAACACTAGTCCTTATTTTTTCAACTTTAATTTTTATTCCAGATGCTATTGCCCAACGCCATTCTAAGGGTGAAGACACCGACATTCTTCGTACACGCCCAAAATTGGTGGTCGGGATTGTAGTCGACCAAATGCGCTATGATTATATCACCCGGTTTTATGATCACTTTGGTGATGATGGTTTCAAGCGTTTTATCGAAAAGGGCTTTAACTGCAAGAACAATCACTATAATTATGCCCCTACAAGCACGGGTCCGGGTCACACTTCAGTGTATACGGGAACAACTCCTGCAACCCACGGTGTAATCGGAAATAATTGGTACGATAAAGAATCGGGCGAAGATGTGTACTGTGCGGGCGATGACTCGTACAGCTCCGTCGGAACAACATCGGATGCCGGTAAAATGTCCCCTCATCGAATTAACGTGACCACCATTACCGACGAATTGCGTTTGCACACGCAGATGCGTGGAAAAACTATTGCCATTGCCTTAAAGGATAGAGGAGCGGTACTTCCAGGAGGACATACTACAAATGCGGCGTATTGGTTTCATGGGGCCGACGAGGGCAATTGGATTACGAGTTCTTATTATATGAAAACCTTGCCAAAATGGGTCAATGATTTCAACACCTCAAGGAAGGTGGAAGGCTATAAAAAATCGTGGACCACTCTTAAAAATATCGATGACTACCTAGAGAGTACCGCCGATGACAATGCGTACGAAGGGCTATTCGACGCGGAGTCAAAATCTACATTTCCGCATAGCCCACCGAGCCTACTGAATAAGAAGGCCGATTTCGATGTTATCAAATCAACGCCATATGGCAATAGTCTTACCACGGATTTTGCCTTGGCTGCCATCGATGGTGAAAGCCTTGGTTCAGATGAGGTGCCCGATTTTCTGGCAGTAAGTTTTTCAAGTACCGATTACGTCGGCCATAAATTTGGAGTGAGCTCGAAGGAAGTCGAAGATACCTATCTGCGATTAGATCAAGACCTGGAGCGATTGTTCAAGGCTTTGGATAAAAAGGTCGGTGAAAACGAATATACCGTGTTTTTAACCGCGGATCATGCAGCTGTTGAAGTCCCAGCTTATCTTAAAGACCAGGGAATACCTGCCAGTAATTTAAAATGGGAGGGCAACAAAGCCAAATTTGAACAATTTTTAGAGTTCACCTATGGCACTACCGATATCGTCAAGAACTTCTCTAATTTTCAATATTTCTTAGACCATGACGTGATCAAGAACTTGGATTTAAGTGTTCAAGAGGTACAGGAAACCTTAGCTTTGGAACTATTAGGGTACGAAGGGGTTGACCGTACTTATACGGCCTATCAATTATGGCAAAACGATTTCACCCATGGAATCCCGTATATCTTGCAGAACGGATACAATCAAAAACGATCGGGAGATGTCATGGTCGTATTGAAGCCAGGCACGGCCACATCGGGTCTGACGGGTTCTACCCATGGATCACCTCAAGTGTATGATACCCATGTGCCTTTATTGTTCTACGGAAAGGGAATCAAAAAAGGAAGTACTGTGGAGCGCACCGAAATTGTCGATGCCGCCCCGACCATCGCTGTTCTATTAGGGATTTCATTCCCTAGTGGCACGACCGGTCAGCCGGTTGCCAAAGCCATAGAATAGTAAGAGCCCATTATGAACGATAGCCCGATAGGTATTTTTGATTCCGGTGTTGGAGGAACCTCGATATGGAAAGAGATCCAAGGTTTAATGCCCTTTGAAGATACCATCTATTTGGCCGATAGTAAAAATGCTCCATATGGTGAAAAATCGGAAGGTGATATCCTTACATTAAGTATTAAGAATACTGATTTATTATTGGATATGGGTTGTAAAATGGTGGTAGTAGCGTGTAATACGGCCACCACGAACGCCATCGATTTTCTTAGGCGCCATTACGATGTGCCCTTTATCGGTATCGAACCGGCTATTAAGCCGGCAGCCCTGCAATCAAAATCAAAAACCGTAGGTATATTGGCGACGCGGGGTACGCTCTCGAGCCGATTGTTCCATAGTACTTCCGAAAATCATGCAAGTGGCATACGAATTGTTGAACGAGAGGGCAGCGGGTTGGTGCCTCTAATCGAAAAGGGAGAATTAGCGTCTGACGAGATCAAAGCCCTTTTATACACCTTTTTAAAACCCATGCTCGCTGAAGGAATCGATTATCTGGTGCTGGGATGTACCCACTATCCCTATCTCATTCCTGTGTTGAAGGAAATAGTACCTGAAACCGTGCAAATTATCGATTCTGGGGAGGCCGTAGCTAGGCAAACCAAGGCCATTTTGATAAAAAACGGGCTGTTGAACGGTAATGGACAAAAAGGGAAACATGTGTTCTATGGGAATTCGAACACTAAGACCCTAGAAAAATTTTTGAGTGACGTTCCGGTAGACGTGCGTGTTTCTTACTTGGACTTTTAACGTGACGGGTTGCTTAATTTTATAATGAAGCGAGCGGTATGGAACTTGCCTGAAAAAAGGGGTTTTGAACGCAAAACAATGTCAAGGGGTTATCCTGTAAAAAAGCCTTCTCGTCTTACCTTTTGTTAGTCCTCCGACCTTTTAGTCGCACTGCGAAATAAAACGTTCTTCTTAGGGTCTTCCCCTAGCGTTACGAGATAGCGTTGTTCCTCGGAATTAGAAAATTTTGACTCCGTCTCGATTTGTATAGTGCGCCTCTTATAGGGCTTGATAGGCGGCACTTTGCCTTTGCCCAATATCCTATAATGTGTTCCATCGATGGCGAAAATCGAGACTGTTGACTCTATGGAAGCGACTTGACCGAAATTCTCTACGACCACGTCAAACCTTTTTCCGGATGAATTTAGAATGGGTTTTCGAGCGGAAAGTGCAGGTTCCAAGTAGTTGGTTTCCGGTAATCTTGTGTAGCCAAAAAGAAGGTTCCCGGCTGTATCTTCACCCAGTAATTTTGCAGAAAAATTTTCCTCGGTAATGCCGTTATTGTCGCCTGTGAATGTCACCAGGGCATCCTTCCCTTTTTTCTCGACCTTTTCGAACTTGAATCCTTTTCCAAAATCGACCCATTCCGGAGCTCCGAACCGAAGCGATTCAAAATTTATATCGGTGATAGGGTCAAAATCGTTCTCCGCGCGTATATATAAGGTGATTTTCTTGGTCTCGGGGGTGATGGGATTTTTATTGGTTATCGAGATTAGTTTGCCTTTAGTGAGGGGTATGGTAATCAGTTTTGAACTGTGGTTGTCATTGGGAAGGTCGTTCCATTTTATGGTGTCGATAACGGCAAAATTGGCCTGGATAGCCCTTTTATGGGAGTCCTGCATTACTTTCAGGCGCTCATATTTGAACCAATCTTCCATGGTGCCATCTTGATGTTTGGCTACCCCGGGCATATAAGCTTCACCTGGGTCTACCTTCCAATGTAACCCATCTTTTGAACGTAAATACCACGCGATTCGCCCTAACCAGTCGTTGACTATCAGATGATATTGCACTTGGGTCTTCCAGATTACGGGATCTTCAAAACGACCATCGACAGGCGGATACACACTTGAATTGCTGACCTGATACCAGGTCGATAGTCCATCTTTGCTGATCCAAACACCTCCCCCGCGGCAAATCATTACGAACGAGCCATCTTCTCGCTGGGCGAAGGTGAGGTTTGAAAGGCCTTCTATAATAGGGCGGTCTCGCGTATCAAAATCAAATTGTGCATAGGTCCAAGGTCCGTTGATAGCATCGGCGACGTAATATCCATCAATAACGTATATGACGTATTTGCCATTTTTTGTAATATACCATTCAGGGTTATGCCCTTTACCAATTTCCGCTATAACCTTATACGGACCAGAAGCGTTTTCCGATACGGCATGAACCACTTCGGAATTGGGCCAAGCCATGTGCCCTTTTTCAGAATCTTCGGCCCACCTACATACAAAAAGGTGGTAATAGCCGTCTTCCATTTTTCTTATGTTGCCACCCCAGTATGACCATTTTTTATCCTCAATGCCATTTAAGGTGTCTCGCGGAACAACACCCGAAGCGCCCCAAGTGTTCGAGGTCATTTGCCCAAGTTCGGGCATGGGTTGAAACCTATCCATAAATCGACCTCCATATACAAGGTTTTCCCAACCGTTCGGTCTTGTCCTTTCGACAATTTGGGCTTCCATGTAGAAAGGTGCCACTAAAATAGCGACTACAAAGATCAGGATAGGGACTCTTTCGTTCATATTTCTATAGTAGTTATTGAGTATGGATGCTTATTGAAGAAGGTCATATGTATTTTGCGTTTAGCCTCGAGCCTGCCCACTATGCCAATAGTTATTTTAGGCTATCTTTTGGTATACGTCTTATAGCTAAAGGCATAGTTATGCCGATGATCTGCGGGATGGTACTCTTCGGAAACAAGGGTCCATACGTTCTCATCGATTTCTGGAAAAAAAGTGTCGGCATCTTCAAAAGTTCCGTGTACACGGGTCAGTTCAATCTTGTTGGCGTATTTTTCGGCGAGTTTATAGATTTCGCCTCCGCCAATGATATATACCAAGGCATCGTTCGATGCCAAGGCAAGGGCATCTTCCAAAGTATGTACGACCTGGGCCTCGAATTTTGGACGGTAAGATTCGTTACGGGTGATGACAATGTGGGTGCGGTCGGGCAACGGGGTGGAAAAACTATCGAATGTTTTCCTGCCCATTATGATCTTATGGCCAGATGTTAATTTTTTAAAACGTTTAAAATCATCGGGTAGGTGCCAGAGCAGGTCATTGTCTTTCCCTAATGCATTGTTCTCGCCGGCAGCGGCTATCATACAAATCGTGTTCAAAGGTCTATAGCTTTTTGATTAGTGGACGTTTCTTAAAAGGGTTGCAACATCGGTTATTCCTCTGTCTTTTTATTGATTTGCGACATCGGGAAATCGGTCTCGATTTGTTTCTGCATTTCAGCTATCCGTTTTTTTTGCTTTTGAACCAGTTTTTCACGTTGAGCCCGTTCCCACTCCCTTCCCATGAATTTCTGCGTCACGAAGACATTGACAAGGTGAATGGCAAAAAGGAAGGCCCAAAAGGTAATGGCCCAAATGAACCAGTCGTAAGTATCCCAATAATTTAATATTTTGTTCACGAAGATCAAGAATACGCTGCCTATTAAGAAAATCACAAAATGTACATACAGCCTTTTCTTTTGCTTTATGCGCCGTTGCGCGTTTTCTAAAAGCTCGTGTTGTTCAAGATTTAGTTCTTGCTTGTTTTTATTTTTTGCAAACATGTGAAAGCCTACCTTTATATCACAAAGATACAGCAATTACCAAATACGATTTTCACCCTATGGAACAAACGCGTAAAAACTTTCCCGTATTAAGTCAATATGTCTATGCGAATACCGCAGCGGCGGGCTTATTGAACGACAACCTCTTGGAATGGCGCCAAGAACACGATCTTGATTTTTTAATTGGTGGCAGTACGATGAAGACAAAGGCAATGATGGAGTACATTCCCAAAGTAAGGGAAACGGTCGCCTCGTTTTGTGGCAGCAAAACGGAGAATACGGCCTTGGTGCCCAATTTTTCGATCGGCCTGAATATGTTGTTGGAAGGACTCCCAAAGAACCACAACGTATTACTTTTGAAAAACGATTATCCTTCGGTCAATTGGCCTTTTACAAGTAGGGGGTTCCGCATTTTTTATGTGGACATCGATGAACATCTGGAAGACCGGATTTTCAATACTATTAAAGAAAACAATATATCGGTACTTGCCCTAAGTGTGGTACAATGGGTGAACGGAATCAAGATTGCCCCTGATTTTTTACAGCTGCTCAAAGAAGAATTCCCCGACCTGATCATTATTGCTGACGGTACACAATTTTCTGGTACTACCGTTTTTGATTTTGAATCATCGGCCATTGACGTGCTCGGTACAAGTGGCTATAAGTGGCTCTTGGCGGGCTACGGGAACGGTTTTATGTTGTTCAAAGATCATATGATGGATCAATTCTCGGTTAAGACCATCGGTTTCAATTCATCCGATATCGATTTAAACGGACGTGATCAGGTGCGCTTCGCCAAATTTTTTGAACCTGGCCATTTAGATACCTTCAATTTTGGAAGCCTCAAATTTTCATTGGATTATCTTGAGGGGTTGGGCATGCACGCCATTGAGGCACAGCTAAACACTTTGTCCCAAAAGGCTAAAACAGCCTTTGCCGATCTCGGGCTTCTGGAAGATGCGGTAGTAAAAAGGCCATCACATAGTACCATTTTCAAAATCAAGGATGACGCCGATAGGTTCAACAAACTGACCGATGAAGGTGTGGTTTGTTCCCAAAGAGGAGGGGGCGTGCGGTTGAGTTTTCATTTTTATAATACAGAAAAGGATGTAGAAACTATCGTAAAAATCTTGAAAACAACTATATAGCACATACGTATTTTCAAAATATCAACCCTTTTTTATCGAAGCGTTATTAATTGATGCTAAAATTTTACGAAAATGATAAAAATGATTTTAATCATTGTATATGAGCATTTTAATGCATTAGTTTTGCCCAAAATATAAAACTCAAATAGCAAAGTTTACTAATTAAAAATAAATGTATTATGGCAATTTCTAAACAGTATTTAAAATCTAAACCAGTGTGTAAAGTTACCTTTACGGTACCAGCTGAAGAAGCGAAAAAAGTAGCCGTTGTTGGTGATTTCAACAATTGGAAAGCGACAAAGGCAAGTTCTTTGAAAAAATTGAAGAACGGTAATTTCAAAGGCACCTTGGAACTTCCCAAGGAAGGTTCTTTTGAGTTCAAGTATATCATTGACGGAGATTACGTCAACGAGGCGGAAGCGGATAGCTACAAATGGAACGATTATGCCGGAGCGGAAAACGCCGTTCTAGAGCTTTAATCTAAAAAAAGAAGCGTACAAGGCCGGTGTATTACGTAACACCGGCTTTTTTATGCCCGAAAGCGTACGGTTTTTTAGGGTTGGAAAAAGAGAACAGAGCCCATTCTTTTATGGCTATACCTTGCGGAAGACATAATCTTTGAAGCCCTGTGCGTCATCACTAAAATCACATACAATTTCGAATCCTGATTTTTGGGCAAGCTTTTTTATCGTGTTTTCGTCGTATTTCTGTGAAATCTCGGTATGAAGGGTTTCCCAGGCTTGAAAATCGACAGTCAAACCTAGTTTTTCGATGGAGATGGTTTGGGCTTCCTTGGCGACCAAATAGCTTTTGGCGGTGCCGCTTTCAGGATCATACACTTCCCAGTGCAAGAACTTTTCAGTATCAAAATTTCCGTCCAGTTCACGGTTGATACGTGCCAAGATGTTTTTGTTGAAGGCCGCCGTTATTCCGGTCTCGTCATTGTAAGCGTTTAAAATGGTATTCGGGTCTTTTTTCATATCGAAACCGACGAAAAAAAGGTCATCGGTATGCATGAGTTGTTGAATGCGGCCTAAAAAATCGATGGCTTTTTCATGCATCAGATTTCCGATATTCGAGCCTAGAAAAAGAATGATTTTTCTAGTGCCGTTCGCAGCGTTAATTTTTTTCAGGGCCTCAAAGTAAGTGCCTTGTTGAGGTTCGATCTGGAGCTCCGGTAGCTCATTATGCAATGATTGTTCAAGAACTTTCAGCACTGTAGGGCTGATATCGATGGGTTGATAGGTGAACTCGTAGCTTTTCGCGATCAAATGTTTCAGTAAAATTTTGGTCTTCTTACCATCACCGGCGCCCAATTCTATTAATTTGAATCTTTGGTCTCCACGGGCGAACAGGTGCCCAATTTTCGCCTTATTTGCCGTTAAGATATTGAACTCATAGTCGGTCAAATAGTACTCGGGCATGTTCATGATATCTTGAAAGAGCTTATCGCCCGTTTCATCATAAAAATACATGGACGACAGGTGTTTTGGAAAAGCGGTCAGGCCGTTATATACTTCTTCCTCGAATTTTGTTTCGAATGCGATTTCAACTGTTTTTTGCATGGAACTTTAGTCTATAGGTTTTGAAGAGCCTTACTGAAGGTTCTGTTATTTCGCCAATCGAAGGCCCGTAAACTGCCATCTAAGCGGGGGTTGAAAAAAATTGCGATAGGTAGCACGGGTATGGTTTTTAGGGGTGGCAACCGATCCGCCGCGCAACACCTTCTGATTGACCATAAACTTACCATTGTATTCGCCCAAGGCTCCGTCTGCCTTTTTATAGTCAGGGTAGGGTAGGTAGGCACTCTCGGTCCATTCCCAACGCCTGCCCCATGTAAAGAGAACTTGTGCAGCTTCCCATTCGAATTCGGTGGGCAGGCGACAGCCTTTCCATTGAGCATAAGCGAAGGCCTCATAATAAGATATGTGGGTCAACGGTGCGTTGTTGTCGATTTCTTGAAGCCCTTTTAAGGTGTAATGATGCCATATGCCATTGATATGGTGCCAGTAGAGTGGAGCTGTAATCCTTTGTTGGTTTACCCAGTCCCACCCATCGGCATGCCAAAGCTCGAATTTTTGATAGCCGCCGTCTTCTACAAAAGCTATAAAATCTTTATTGGTCACCAACGTATTGGCAATTTGATAGGGCTGTAGGTACACTTTGTGCCGCCCTAATTCATTATCATAACAGAAGCAATCGGAATGGTGCCCGATTTCATAGATGCCTTCCGACATTGAAATCCAATCTCGGGAATGGCTTTCTATGGCATGTTCCTCAAAATCAGTTGAATACTTAGGAAGCAGGGGATTGTTTCCCAAAATATATTTGATGTCGGTTAGCAATAGTTCCTGATGCTGTTTTTCGTGATGAACCCCTATTTCGAGAAGGTCGTACCATGCTTTAGGCCGATGGTTTTGAAACAGTGTCTTTATGACTTCGGTGACATACCTGCGGTACGCATAGATTTTTTCTACCGAGGGGCGTGATAGGTTGCCACGGTCTGAGCGTACGACCCGCTTGCCCACAGTTTCGTAATAACTGTTGAAAACAAAGGCAAAATCTTCATCGAAAAGGCGGTACTCGGGCGCATGTGCCTTGAGAATGAATTCTTCAAAGAACCAGGTCGAATGGCCCAAGTGCCATTTAGGCGGTGAAACGTCGACGATGGGCTGCACTACATAGTCTTCGGTTTCAAGAGGTCTACAAAGATTTTCGGTGTGTTCACGGGTTTCCAAAAAGAAATCCAAAAGGGAATCTGTAAGTACCATAGGGTGCTGAAATTATACGTTAAATATAATCATTAGACGAATGAACTATAGCCCAATGGTATTTTTGATTGATGCAAATAAAATGGACGAATCATCCGAAGTTGTAATTAATTTGCTATTTTTCATATCCATAAATAAATCTAAATTCAATACGATGAAAAGAATTACCCTAGTGGCCCTCTTGATATTTGGGGCGCTACACATTTCAACGGCCCAGAAGCCAAAATTCAAAAAGGCGTTCAATGGCAAAAATTTCAAGGGCTGGGTAGTGCCACAAGACAATATCTGGTGGTCTGTGAACGATGGAGTCTTATTGGCAAAGAGCGGTCCGGAAAAAAAGGGTAGCATTCTGTGGACGGAAAAACTTTATAAGGATTTTATCATCGAAACCGATTTTAAATATGGGGAAGGCACGGTAGATACCGGAATTTTCCTCCGTACCGAAGACCAACAAATACAAATGGGTATTTCCGGTTCATTAAAGCGCGATATGACGGGTTCTCCTTATATTCCTGGAAAGGGCTACCCTGTAGAGGCCGAAGGGGTGGCCGAACTGTTAAAGCCGAACGAATGGAATACGATAAAGGTAAAGGCCGTTGGGCCCGAGTACACTATATGGCTCAACGGAGAAGAGGTGCTGAAATACGTGTCTTCGGATGTGCCCGCGATGGGATCTATCGGTCTCCAATTACACCCGGGACGGGAAATGACCACCAGCTTCAGAAACATACGCATTGCAACGCTTGAATAAAGGCGTGCCCCGCTATAAATCCTTCGAAATAACGATTCAAATCATAAAACAAACATTAGAAATGGTTACAAATTATGCCGTGCTTTTAACAACAAAGCGAATAGTCACTATAGGACTGATAGCCCTACTTTTTTCATGCAAAGGAGAGCCTAAAAAAGAGATGGTTGACCAAAGCGAAACGGAGAGCGAAAAGAAAATACAACTCGTTGAAAACGAAGCGGAGAAGAAAGTCGATGTGATGATCGACGGTAAGCTGTTCACTTCGTACCGCTGGCCGGATAACATCAAGAAACCCGTACTGTACCCTTTAGTGACGCCAGAAGGCACAAAGATTACACGTAAATTTCCGTTGGAGCCCTCTACGGGAGAAAGGGTAGATCATCCGCATCATGTGGGGCTATGGTTTAATTATGGCGATGTCAATGGTCTCGATTTTTGGAACAACTCAGATTCGATCAAGGTCGAAGATCGGGACAAGTATGGTACCATTGTACATAAAACGGTCGAAAGTATGGAAGATGGAGACGATCAAGCCCGTTTGAAGGTGGCTATGGATTGGGTCGCGCCCGATGGTACGGTATTGCTCAACGAGCATACCACCTTTGTTTTTAGGGATACGGATGATGTGTATTCCATCGATCGCCTGACTACGTTGACCGCGCCGAACGAAGATGTACTTTTTAAGGATAATAAAGAAGGAATGATCGGGATCCGTGTGACCCGTGAATTGGAACTGCCTTCCGACAAACCCGATATTTTTACCGATGCGAACGGCAATCCGACCAAGGTCGCGGTACTCGACAATGAAGGTGTAAACGGGGATTACATCAATGCAGAGGGAATTAGAGGATTGGATACCTGGGGCAAGCGGTCGAATTGGAACAATTTGACCTCCCGAATCGGTGAGGAAGATATATCATTGGCTATTATCGACAATAAGTCGAATGTAGGGTCACCGACCTATTGGCATTCCAGGGGGTACGGACTCTTTGCGGCCAACCCACTAGGGCAAAAGGTCTTTAGCGATGGGGAGGAAGAACTGAACTACGAGCTTAAAAAGGGCGAAAGTGTGACCTTCAAATACCGTATTCTTCTTGCCAGTAAAATTTTGGATGCCGAAGATTTGAATGCCAGCTTTTTGAAGTTTTCCCAAGAATAGTAGGAAATACGTGCGTAGCTAGATATTTTTACAGTGACACTAATGAAAGGCCCCTATAATTACTGTAGGGGCTTTTTTGTGTTTGGGATCCATTGGAGTACTGATTGAATTTTAATAGCCCTAAGTTGGGTCTGTCATTCCGTGCTTGACACGGAATCCATTTTTCTCTTTGGCTTTCGTTCCTGATGTGGATTCCCGCGTTCGCGGGAATGACAATGGGTTTTCGTTTTTGTCATTCCGTGCTTGACACGGAATCCAGTTCTTGTATTCGCCCGTCGTTCTTGGTGAGGATTCCTGCTTTCGCAGGCAAGACAATGGGTTTTCGTTTTTGTCATTCCGTGCTTGACACGGAATCCATTTTTCTCTTTGGCCTTCGTTCCTGATGTGGATTCCCGCGTTCGCGGGAATGACAATGGGTTTTCGTTTTTGTCATTCCGTGCCTGACACGGAATCAATTATTGATCCCATTCCTCAGCCAAATCGTGCCATTGTCGATTGTCTTTTTCAATCAATTCAATTTTCCACTGCCGTTTCCACTTTTTTAGCCGCTTTTCCCTTAAAATGGCGTCTTCGACAAATTGAAATACTTCATAATAGACAAGCTTGTCCAAGCCATATTTTTTGGTGAATCCATCTATTGATTTTTGCTTATGTTCGAGAACTCTCCGTTGCAAATCGTTGGACATACCGATATAGAGCGTTCCGTTCTTTTTGTTGGTCAGAATGTATACATAATATTCATGAATATTTTTTGACATAAAGACTCGGTTATAAAATCTGTTCTCTTTGGTTGGTTCTGTACCTCCCTGTACGGCGGGTTGAGCCGAAGTGAGTCGTTCTTCTGGAGACGTATGGCCTGCTTCGCTTATTTCAAGTTGTCATTCCGTGCTTGACACGGAACCCAGTTCTTTTATTCGGCTTTCGTTCTTGATGTGGATTCCTGCTTTCGCAAGAAAGACAAATGGTGCTTTTACTGCCTGTCATTCCGTGCCTGACACGAAATCCAGTTCTTGTCTTCGGCCGTCGTTCTTACTGTGGATTCCTGCTTTCGCAGGAATGACAACGACTCCGGTTTTTCTGTTTATTTCAAAGTTGTCATTCCGTACTTGATACGGAATCCATTTTTCTCTTTGGCTTTCGTTCTTGTTGTGGATTCCTGCTTTCGCAGGAATGACAGTGGGTTTTCATTTTTGTCATTCCGTGCTCCGACACGGAATCCATTTTTCTCTTCGCCCGTCGTTCTTAGTGTGGATTCCCGCGTTCGCAGGAATGACAAGTGGTGCTTTTATTACCTGTCATTCCGTACTTGATACGGAATCCATTTTTCTCTTTGGCCTTCGTTCTTGGTATGGATTCCTGCGTTCGCACGAAAGACAAGTGGTGCTTTTACTACCTGTCATTCCGTATTTGATACGGAATCCATTTTTCTCTTTGGCCTTCGTTCCTGATGTGGATTCCCGCGTTCGCGGGAATGATAAAACCTATACCGCCACCACGCCCTTGATATGGGGATGCGGATTGTAGTCTACCAAGGTAAAGTCCTCGAACTTAAAATCAAAAATATCGGTCACTTCGGGATTGATCCGCATCTTTGGAAGCGGTCGTGGTTCACGGCTCAATTGCAACTCGACCTGCTCCCTATGGTTGTTGTAGATATGGGCATCGCCAAAGGTGTGGATAAACTCCCCCGCTTCATAACCGCATACCTGCGCCATCATCATGGTGAACAGGGCATAGGAGGCGATATTGAACGGTACTCCCAAAAAGATATCGGCACTCCGTTGGTAGAGCTGGCACGACAGTTTGCCGTTGGCCACATAGAACTGAAAAAACGCATGGCAGGGGGGGAGGGCCGCCTTGCCGTTGGCCACGTTTTCCTCGAAAGATTTTGAGGTATCGGGCAGTACGCTGGGGTTCCAGGCCGAGACTAACATCCGGCGGCTGTTCGGGTTGGTTTTAAGGGCCTGCACCACCTCTTTGATCTGATCGATTTCATCGTTGTTCCAGTTGCGCCACTGATGGCCGTATACGGGCCCCAAATCACCATTGTCATCGGCCCACTCGTTCCAGATGCGTACGCCGTTTTCTTGAAGGTACCCGATATTGGTGTCGCCTTGGAGGAACCAGAGCAATTCGTAAATGATGGACTTTAAATGCAGTTTTTTGGTGGTGACCATGGGGAAACCTTCACTAAGGTCGAACCGCATCTGATAGCCAAAAACACTGAGGGTACCGGTACCGGTACGGTCGCCTTTGGCATTACCTTCTTCCAGTACATGGGCGAGTAAGTCGTGATATTGTTTCATTTCAATCTACTATTTTTTCTTTTTTAAGGGTATCGGCTATGATTGCGTTGTGGAATAATCCCCAGGATTATTCTGCAGAAATCCAGCCGTTTGATTTATACTTATATTTTGGTGTGGCACAAAACCACAATAAATTATAGCCATTGTTGTAGCCAGTTTTTTTAACCTCTTAGGCTGTACTTATCGATTATTTCTTTACGTCTTTCGTGATACATTTTAATTCCCCATTCTTTTTGAATTTCATCAACTTTTTCCCAAGCCGCTTTGGAGTCGAGTGAAATTCCGTTTTTAATCAATTTCTCACGTAAATCCCAAATTCTTTGTAGCATTATGTCAAAATTTTGGTTTGGGTAAATCTCAATAAAATGCACAGGTTCATCTTCTTCATTCCAAAATCCGTGAATCTTTTTTCTCGGCCTAAAATGCCAGCCACCTTCTGGAACTTTAACTATTGTCTCTTCCACCATAACGGTCAAAGTGCCTGATAATACACGAACTATTTCGTCTAGCTCATCATGGGAATGAGGTGCAGGACCACACATTTTTGGTAGCAGCTTCAGTTCAACGGTTGTTAGTTGGTCACCCGTTTGTTCATAGCTAAGTTTTATTCTTTTATCATTTGGTGGAATGTAAAGTGTATCTGCGTCGATATTTTTTTTAATTGAATCAGTTTTTGAAGGATTTCCGTTGCATCCTATCAATAAAGCGCTGCCAAAAATAGTAGTGTTCTCAATGAATTTTCTTCTTTCCATTATGGTGATTTTAAATTGGCTACAACGTAGGAATTTGATCCATACTCATATTTCCAATCTACCTCTAATAGCAAAATAAACGACTGTAAAAATACGTCAATCAAGCCATTACGGAAAGGTCGTACAACGATGAGTTTTCAGATGTTATCAACGGGTTTGGCGAAGGTCATCGGAAAAGCTACCCCTGAATCCTTTACTTGTACCACAGAACAAAATAGGTGGTGCCGATATATCGGTAACCACATTGGTTAGCAAGTGGCCAAGCTTATTATAGCTTATAATCATACAGATGCTGGTGAATCCGCTAAAGTCGGATATCACATATAAAGCCTGTGCTGAACTTGATTCAGTAATGCGGAGCAAGTTATATTAAAAGAAAAAAGTGGTTTAAGATAAAAAGTACATATTAATTAACTTTAGATAATCGGTCTAGGGCTTTTCATAGGATACTGTGTTGCCTGCAGTGAGTTGTTTAAAAATTATATGTTTTAGGTTTACTGAAATTTATATCAAACATTATTTCAGCGTGACCACTTGGCGCATCGTATGGAGCTTTTTCAATCACGGATGGGTTTGAAGGATAAGTTCCATTATTATAAATCATTTCTTTAAATTCTCCTTCGGATTTTGTAAGTAATATTCTCCAACCATTTTTCAAAGTCTGTTCTGCAAATAAAGGAGTTCTTATTACAGTAAATTTAGTGATAGGCTTTAATTGGTTGTTTAGAAGCAATATTGTACAGCCACCAGATCCACAAAAGTAAGATGTCATTAAATTAACGAATACTTCATTTTCCCCGTCATTATTCAAGTCAATTTGATAAAACTGAAATTGTCTTTGGCCTTCAGGGATCAATTCTAAATCTCCTTCTGTCAAGAATTTAGTTGTTATATAGCTTTTTATTTTGTCCGCTAACTCGTCGTCTACGCTTTGTTTTACGAAATCACTTACTAGTGCCTCTTTTTCTTCTATTGGAATGGATTCTTCTTTTTCGGTTTTAACCTCTTTACTTACCTCTATTTTGATATTTTTTGAACTCTTATTTTTACAAGAGTTAAAAAATAATCCAGCAAGAATTACAATTATTAGTAATATATGTTTATTCATATTTTGGTTTTTTTGCGCATTGCAGGCAACGGTCACGGTTATCGCCAGTCGGCGGAGTAAGGGACGCGGCTTTGTCGGCTTAGTATTGGTTTGTTGGTCAAGTTAATTATTTTCTTTCTAACGGTGCCGCTTATTGGCGATGAACCGTTGTTGTGCGCTGTGATTTAATTGACTTTTAAAGTTACTGGTTCCAATTTCAATTTGTAAGGATTCAAATTCATTTTTTCGAATTTTGGAATATGATTTAATTCTTTAAACTTATTAATAATAGACTTTTCATCTTCTTCTTTTGCTCTGTATCCAAAAATTACTTTGGAAACTAATTTATGATCAAAAGGAACATTAAGATTTTTACCTTTGTTTTGAATTATTACATCAGGATGATTATTAGCAAACTTAAGGTCATAGATCAACCTGACTTCTTGCTCATATTCCCAAATTTTATCTTTATTTAAAACAACAAACCTTCCTAAATCACCTGAATTTTTATGTTCTGAATTTCTTTTATCAAATAAGCTCTCTGGATAAATTACCTCAGACGGATTTCCTAAATATTTTACTTTCGAAAAATCTATTTCGAAGCATACTTGAGTGTGATTTTGAGCATAATGTGACCACATTAAATATGATTTGTCAGAGGTATAAGTTTTTGAAAAGCAACAAATATATACAGAACCGAAAACATCAATAAATGCTTTTTCTGATTGCTTTTTCACAAACTTGTCGCCATATTTTAAATATTTATCCCATTCTAAAGGCATCAAAAAAGGACTATTATCCAGTGGGTCATTAAATTGATCAGCTCTTGATAATCTAAGTTTTTTAAATTTTAAGGTGTTTTCTAATCCTTCGAAACTTATAAATCTATAAGCTTTGTTATTATAAGTATTATACGCGTCAATCATTAATTTTAAGCAGAATTTTTATGATCATTGTAACACATTTCTTTTATGGTGGGAGTGCGGAGCACGTAACGACAAAAGTCAGCTTAAGCTGAATATGTTACAACGTTTTGGCTATGAGCAGTAGCGTCCCGCAGGGCGCTATTGCTTATAGGTTTTGTTGTGCTCAGTTTTTTCTATTCAATATATTCACAATTTTCACCTACGACTTTCTGTATTCTCCTTTTTGCTATTCGCTTAGGAATTTCACCATTTAATGTGATGTCTAGGTGCGTATGGTCATCTGACATATTCTCTAATAAAACTTCTTTTACTCCACTTATTTCTGGAATTTGGGAAATAAATTTTTCAATTTCATCTAGTGGTCTATCACCGAAGCAGATAGTTATATGATTATGGTCTGATTTTTCAGATTCGAAAAGAGAGACTTGATCTCTTCGAGATATTCTTTGTGAGCGTAGAACCATTTCTCTTAATGATTTAATCTCGTCCATTATAAGATCTTCTTTGGTTACTTCTTCCGTGTCAATTTTAGCTACTTTAAACGAACCAAAATGCTTTAGGAATGTACTGTAATCATCAGATTTACTGGCTTTTTCGTGGGTCTTTTTAATCTTCTCAGTTAGCTTCTCTTTGAATTCTACAATTTTAGAAAACCTTAAATCTCTTGGATACTCCAAATGCTCAATAGGTGAAGTGTCGAAACTATAGCTTGTTTTATTATCCTTAATGATTATAGTAGGCTTGTCAAAAGCCAATCTCATCCCTAATTCGAACATCACATTTGGATTTTTCCCACTTACGTCACAAACCAAAATTGGATTTTCATAAAGATTTTGAACAATCCTTTTCTGAATTACACCAATGTCTTCTGAATTACTTACCAAATTCGGAGTGAACCCTGCATTCTCTATTGATTGAGAGATTATTGTTAACATTTCTTTCCAATGCGCTTCAGACAGTCCATCAATTTCAGATATGGGCATTACTATTCCGCAGGTCTGATTTTCTTTTTTCATTTCTTTATTTTAATTGAGCACAACACAGGAATATAATCATTGATCATACATTCCTTATATCTATTTTAATAGAATAGGTAGAGGTAAAAATACGGTAATCAAGCCGTTACGGAAAGGTCGTACCACGACGATTTTTTAGGAGTTATCAACGGTCTAGCGAAGGTCATCGGAAAAAGTGCCCCTGAAGCCTTCACTTGTACCACAGAACAATATAAGGGGTGCTGATATTTCGGTACCCACATCGGCTAGCAAGTGGCCTAGCTTATTATGGCTTATAATCATACAGATGCTGGTGAATCCGCTAAAGTCGGATATCACATATAGAGCCTGTGCTGAACTTGATTCAGTAATGCTGAGCAAGTTATATCAAAACAAAAAAGGTGGTTTAAAATAAAAAGTACATATTAATTATCTCTAGAGTACTGGATTAGGGCTTTTCATAGGACACATTGCTAGCGGTTCGTTGTTTTCTCCCTATTTTTATTTTCCTGTCATTTTTTTAAATTTTTCGATGTCAAGAAATATTATGCCCCAGTTATGGCCGTCTAAATCTTCTATATTTCTAATTTGCATATAGCCTTCGTCAATAAGCTCTGTTGGTTCCGTTCCACCTGCTTTTAAACCTTTAGCCATAATTTCATTCACCTTGTCAGGGCTTTCTACAGGTAGGGTAAATGTTGCAATTCTGTTTTTTTTAGGGTCAGCTAAATCTTTTTTCCCTCCTGTTTTGGACATCTCCAGGGTCTGTAACATTATATAGATTTGGTCAGTCCAAACCATACATTTTTGATTGTCAAATGTGAACAAAGGATTTATTGTAAAACCCAATTGTTTGTAAAAGTCCATTGATGCTTCTACGTTTTTTACTGGTAAATTGATAAATATTTGTCTCATTGTCTGCTAAGTCGTTTGACCATTTATTAATCCACTTTGGTTTGCTTTATTTTTATAGGGTTCATGTACAATGACCGCTAACGGTTTAGCTAAGCGTAGTGCGGAGATAAGGAAACATTTCGTTTCCGTCTGCGCACGAAGCTAAAGCTTATTGTTTAGTTTTATTTTTCTTGTCCAAAGCTAAATCCATAAGATTTAGCGACTTTATAAATATACTCAGCCTTTCTGTTTTGCCCTAAGGTCTGCATTACGTTTAGGTGGTGTTAGCAGCGGATTTTTTATTGCATTATTTCTATCGCTTTTTCCAGAAACTCGTCCCTACCTTCTTTTATTCCCTGTACTGTTTTTTGAACATAAACATCGGGTAATATACCTATTCCATATAGTTGAGAGCCGTCATGTTTGACAACTTTCATTCCAGTCCAATTAATTTTAATTTCGCCAGGGAGAATGAACGTATTATAATTACCATTAGTGCCAGCAGTTGGTTGTCCAACTATGGTTGCTAAGTTATATCCTTTTACAAATGCCATTAGACTCTCCGCGTAACTTATAGCTTTTCCATCGGTGATAACTACCACCTTTTTATCTCCCAAATAGGGTGATTGGGGTTTGAAAAAACCGTTCCAGTTCGCTGTCAAGTAATCTTTTGGTTGTTCGTGGTCTGGATATACGATTTTAGGAATATACATCCACGCCTTTGTAGTGTCACCAACTTTCATCAAATGTCTTATAATCTCACCATTTTGATTGGGATAACCTCTTAAATCGAATATTAGTCCAGTACTTTGCTCTAGCTCAGGGAGTAAGTAGTTGAAGGTTTCCATGTCCAAAATACTTAGGTTTATGTAGTGGATTCCTTTTTTGATTTTTTTGTAGGGATTGTATGATTTTGCATAACTATATGGTTTTTGGTCTCTAGTAACTTAAATTGTTTTAGAACTAGTTTCAATTGTAAATTTGGAATCTTTCTCACCTTTAATTGAAATTTCTTCAGCTTTATAATTTAACCGACCTAAAGTTCCTGCAGATATCATGGAACCAATTTCATCAATATAAGCGCTTGAAGTAACTCCATTTATTTTAATAATTTCATCACCTATATTAAGTCCAATATCATCACTCCAGACATGTGTTACTATTAATTTATTATCTACCCACTCCCAATAGAAGGCAGGTGTATAATGACCTTCATTAATTCCTTTTGTCTCTATAGCTATATGACCATCTTTTAGAGGTGCTGTCATTTTACGGAGGGTTGTAAGGTGATCTTTTAAAGTGAAATCACTAAAAGATCTATTTAAAGCAATTTCCAGTTGCTTTTCCCAATCTAATTTTAAGACATCGAAATAGGGGAAAAAATGTTGGAAAACATTATGAGTGTTTATGATATTTCCAAGTCTGAAGGCTATTGATCTCTCATCAATTTTATAATTATTTAGGTTAGTGCTAAGAGATTCTAACTTTTTATTATTCGATTTTGGAATAGTACCCGTTTCATTTACGTGAACCACTAACGGGATGGACAGAATTTGATTGCCATGCATGGTTACCTGAAGAATTTCTCCAAATTTTGGACGGTATGATATAGTATCGTTTTCAGCGTTGGCAATTATACGCTGACTATAATAAGGTCCATTTTCAAGAGACATTCCAAATCCAACCCCTTGATGAAACCAAAATTGTTCATGAAGATTATCGGAATAGGTTGCATTTTTTCTTAATAGGTTATCATCGGCGGAATCGGAAAATCTAATTGAAGGTGCAATTGGAGAAAATAGCGAATCAATTGTTTTTAAAAATCCCTCATTGGTCTCACTTTTCAAAACCTTGTCTACGGCATAGATTGAAAATTTATCCCAGTCTAGAGTAAAGGCTTCATCGCTTGGATGAAAATATTTTACATAACCATAAATCTTAGAGAAGGTTTTAAGGTTTTTAATCCTTGAGGAACTAATGGGTAAGTCAGATTTTGGTGAGCAACCTATGAAAAGAATTATTAGAATTATGGTTGCCTTTTTAATCATGGTTTTTCAAATTTGCTGCTAACGTAGGAATATGATCAATACTCTTATTTCCCATAGGCTGGTAATAGCAAAATAAGCGAATATAAAAATAAGGCAATCAAGCCATTACGGAAAGGTCGTACAACGATGACTTTTCAGAGGTTATCAACGGGTTTAGCGAAGGTCATCGGTAAAGCTACCCCCGTGTTTTCCCTTTTTGAATTTTGCTTGGTTAAAGGCCGATGATTGTCCTTTAGGGATGGTCAGGCTTTTCCAATCGGCGCCTTTGATCATCCGTCCGATATAGGCGATCTGGCCGATATGGTAGGCATAATGGGCCAATTGGCGGTTAATGGCCTCGACGACGGTGTGCTTCTGATTGCGGATATAGATGTCGGTATTGACATTTTTTTCAGTAATGGAATCCAGAGCGTTGAACAGGCACGCCCAACCTTCGTTCCAGCGAGTGACAAGCTCCTCTTTGGTCTGTATGACGGACTCGAACTCCCTATCGCGATCACGCCATGGTTTTTCCCCATCGGAGGTCAGAAAATCGGTCCACCGTGACATCATATTGCCATGCAGATGGTTGACGATAATAGCAATCGAGTTGGAGGCCTCGTTATAGGAAAAGAACAGATCGGCTTCTTCCAATTGGTCAAACGTCTTTTCCCCGACCGATTTATAATATTCGAATTGCTGTTTGATGCTATGGAGATACGTGTGTACCATATGCGTTTTTTTAGAGGTTTCCTGATATCTTTTCCTTAGGTTTTCAATACGCCCAGATAGGTCCGCCAGGGGCCGACCTCCTGCTCATATTGCTTGGCCATTACCCGTGAAATCTGTGCGATATGGTTCAGGTCGTGAACGGCCCAAGTGGCAATGAGTTGGCGCAGCGTCACTTCGCCCAGTTCGGGATGTACCCCCTTTTTGTCGAAATCAGACGCTTGAAGCTGTAGCGCGGCCAAGGCTTCGAGATTGTGATTGCGCAATGAATCGAATTCTTTGAGCAGAGTGTCCAGGGACCCTTGGCTTTTGTCGTTCATCTGGGCAAAACGATCAAAAGGCTGGAATACGTTATCTTTTGTATCGTTCATTATTATTTGGGCCCGCACCAGCCAATCGGTTTTTTCGCCCTCGATAAGATGGCCGACAATATCATATGGACTCCAAGTGTCCTGACCTTCGTTGTGATGGGTCCATTCCCTTAAATGCCCTTTTAATAGTGCTTCAAGCACCTTAGGGGTCCGGCGTAATATTGCTGTCGATTTTTTTAAAGAAAATGTCATGGCAAAGTTCTAGGTTCTATACAGGGTCACCACCTAATTGGAACCTTCAACGACGAAATTAGCATATTATTTGGAGGGAATCGTCATAGTGTCCCATACCATGACCACTTTACCCCGGGTATGCATTTTTTCGATATAGGCGATGGCTTCGGGGATTTCGGAGTAGGGATATACTTTTTCAATATGGGGCTTCACTTTTTTCGCATGTATAAGGTCGGCCAAAATAGATAGGTCTTGGGTATTGGCTTCCGCCGTAAAATGGCCAAGGGAAAAGGTGCTGAACGCCTTTTTTAGCAGTACCCCCATAAAATGCCCGAGTGTGGTAAAACCGACGATTATGCCCCGATGTCCCATGCGATTGAAATCTTCAAAAGAAAGGTTACCATGGGTATCGACGATCAGATCGTATTTCGCGGTATGGGCGTGTATGTTCTCGGTATCGTAGGCGATTACATTATCGGCACCGAGCGATTGCACAAAATCAACATTCTTGGTCGAACAGACCGCCGTCACTTTCGCCCCATAGGCCTTGGCGATTTGCACCATAAAATGACCTACGCCGCCCGAAGCACCGTTGATCAAAATCGATTCCCCTGCCTTTAGTTTTCCATGCGTGGTCAGGGCCTGTAACGCAGTCAATCCGGCAATGGGCACAGCGGCCATCTCTTGAAAACCGCTACCCTCGGGAATTTTGGCACACATCTGGGCCGGTGCACAGGCGTATTCGGCAAAGGCCCCGCCTTGCAACAACTCCCCGAACACCTGATCACCAATGTGGTAACCTTCGACTTTGGGGCCTATGGCTTCAACGATACCGGCAAAATCGGCACCCAGAATTTTATCCTTGGGTTTGAACAATCCGAAGGAAAAACGCGCAAAAAAGGGCTCGCCCCTAAGAATATGCCAATCTGCCGGGTTCGCGGAATTTGCACACACCTGCACAAGAAGCTCCCCTTCTTTTACCTGGGGCTTTGCCTCATCGGTACATTGAAGAATTTCAGGACCCCCGTATTGCGTTTTGGTAAAGGCTTTCAATCGCTGGTTTTCTTGGGTTTTTAACTATGCAATATCATAGATGCCTTGAAGGTACGCAATCTACTCGAAATGCTCTATGCACTTAGGGCTACGGGCTATCCTAAGATCATTCCAGCGATAGTGGCCGAGAGCAAGGAGGCGAGCGAACCGCCCAATACGGCGCGCATTCCGAATTCAGAGAGGGTCTTGCGTTGGCCGGGCGCCAACGATCCAATGCCCCCGATCTGAATGCCGATGGAAGCAAAGTTGGCAAACCCACAGAGCATGTAGGTCGCCATAATGATCGATTTTTCAAAACCAAAGTGCTGTGCACTGGCCATATCTTTTAAGGTTGCCAACTGGGTATAGGCCACGAATTCACTAGAGGCCAGTTTGATGCCCAAAAGTTGGCCCATCATCGTAATGTCTTCGCTCGCCACCCCGATAAGCCACATCAAGGGCGCGAACAGCGTACCGAGAATCGCTTCGAGCGACAGCTGTTCATAGTCGGAATGTGCGGCCACAAACCCGTTGAGGTGTGTCAGGTCGCCAATGAATCCGAAAATACCGTTCAACATGGCGATAAATGCCACGAAGACCAAAAGCATCGCCCCGACATTGACCGCCAATTTAAGACCCTCCGTGGTACCATTGGCAATGGCATCCAAGAGGTTGGAACCGATTTTTTCGGTAGATACCTGAATGGCCCCATCTATTTGCTCGGTCTGGGGATACAATATTTTGGAGACCACGATCGCTCCGGGGGCCGCCATGACCGAAGCGGCGATGAGATGACGGGCAAATTCAAGGCGTAGGGCCTCGTCGTTTCCGCCCAAAAAACCGATATAGGCCGCTAAGACTCCCCCGGCCACAGTGGCCATGCCCCCGATCATTACCAAAAGAATCTCCGACTTGCTCATTTTTTCCAAATAGGCCTTGATCATTAAGGGCGCTTCGGTCTGCCCCAAAAAGATATTGCCGGCGACGGAAAGGCTTTCAGGGCCCGATATGCCTAGCGATTTGGTCAGTAACCAGGCCAAACCCTGTACGATTTTTTGAATAATGCCCAAATAGAAGAGTACCGAGGTTAAGGCGGAAAAGAAAATGATGGTGGGCAATATCTGAAAAGCGAAGACATAACCAATATTAGGATTTTCAAGATTCATTAAATTCCCAAGAAGAAATTCGCTTCCAGCTATCGTAAAATTCAAAATCTCGTTAAAAACTTGCCCTAAAAAGGTAAAAATATCGCGAATGAACGGTACTTTGAGGATGCAAATGGCCATGGTGAGCTGTATGGCCAACCCAATGCCTACGGTTTTCCAGTTCACGGCCTTGCGATTGGCACTGAATACATAGGAGATTACGATCAAAACCAACATGCCGAGTAAACCCCGCCAAATACTTTGAACGCTAAAACCTTGATTGGGTACGATTTCAGAGGCTTGTGGCGCTATCTCATCGAAAGGGAGGGTATCGACCATCGCGGTGGCCGGGGCATCTTGTGCGAACAGGGGAAGGGAAAGACATACAACCAGCAATAAAATCCATGGTTTGATTTTCATAAAATGCCGGCTTGTTAAAAAGTTAGTCAATTACGCTTTGAAATCTCATCGCGGAGTTTGGCGGCCTTTTCGTAGTCTTCACTGGCTACCGCCTTCTCGAGTTCCTTATTCAATTCGTCTATCGAAAGTTCGGTATAACCGTCAGTGGCACCCGATTCAATTTCTACGGTCTCGCCCTCCTGCAATATCTCATCGACCATTATGCTTTCGTCATTTTCTTCTTTTTCTTTGTCCTTGGGTGAAAACTTAAGGAATATACCAGCTTTGTCAAGAATGGTCTTATAGGTGAAAATAGGGGCATTGAAACGCAGGGCCAAAGCAATGGCGTCACTCGTACGGGCATCGATGATTTCTTCTATCTTATCACGTTCACAAATAATACTGGAATAAAACACCCCATCGACCAATTTGTGAATAATGACCTGCTTGATCACGATATCGAAACGGGTCGCAAAGTTTTTGAAGAGATCATGGGTCAAAGGTCTAGGGGGTTTGATTTCCTTTTCGAGGGCAATGGCAATGGACTGTGCTTCAAAAGCACCGATAACGATAGGTAGTTTTCGATCGCCTTCGACCTCGTTCAAAATTAAGGCGTAGGCCCCATTTTGGGTTTGACTATAGGAAATACCTTTTATTTTCAACCTGACTAAGCTCATACATCTAAAAATACAAAAAGCTGTTTAAATATTTGGGCGTACCAGTGTATTTAAACAGCCCTTTAAGCCGTGCAAATTAACAAAATTTAAGTGTTTTGTGCCTTAAATTCCTTTAATTTTTCGACGAGTTCGGGTACCACTTCGAAGGCATCGCCGACAATTCCGTAATCCGCTGCCTTGAAAAAAGGGGCCTCAGCGTCGTTGTTGATGACCACTTTCGTTTTAGAAGCGCTCACCCCGGCCAAATGTTGAATGGCACCGGAGATACCGATGGCGATATAAAGATTGGCCGCTACGGGCTTGCCCGTTTGGCCTACATGTTCGCCATGGGGCCGCCATCCCATATCGGAAACAGGTTTAGAGCAGGCCGTGGCAGCACCGAGCACATCGGCCAATTCTTCGATCATGCCCCAATTCTCGGGTCCTTTTAACCCGCGACCGCCCGACACCACGATTTCGGCATCGGCGATAGTTACTTTACCTGCCACTTTGTCTACTTCCATCGATTGTACCCCGAAGTCGCTATCGGTCAATTCGGGAGCAAAACTTTCAACGCTTGTCTCGACTTGGTTTTCGTTCTGGCCGAAGGCATTGTTCGAAACCCCAACGATTTTAATGGCTGTCGTTATTTCAGTATGTGCAAAACCTTTGTTGCTGAAAGCGGTGCGCCTTACTTTGAAAGGGGAGGTACTTTCAGGAGCCTCCACGACATTAGGCACATAGCCCGCCTTTAACTTGGCAGCCAGCATCGGAGCTAAAAATTTACTATTGGTACTTGAACTTACAATAATGACCTGCGCCTCTTCATTTTGGCAGGCTTGAGCCAAGGTCTTGGCATAGGCTTGGGCGTTGAAAGTGGCCAAGCGATCATCGGAGACATGCAGCACTCTACCGACCCCATAATTGCCCAAGGTGTTACCGTCAGGGGCGTTAAAGGCCACCGCGGTTACCGAGGTACCCAATTGGTCGGCCACGGCCTTGGCGTACGAAGCCACTTCAAAGGCATTCTTTTTAAATTTTCCGTTTTCTGATTCCGTATATACTAAAACTGACATAATTGTTTTTTATTAACTCCCTGTTTAATTTATTTCCAGGCCTGAATTTGATCGTTCGCGACCTGCTTGTAAAGCTTTGTTCATGAACCGGTGTTTAGATGACTTTGGCCTCCTTGTGAAGCAGGTCGACCAGTTCATCGACAGACTCGACAAGTTTCACGGTACCTTTCGGGGCCGGTTTGTCAAAGGAAATGTCCTTTGTAGCGTTTAGGGCATCCACGGGTTCGACCACGTTTAAAGCCTTTTTTCGGGCCATCATGATGCCCCTCATATTCGGTATGCGCAGGTCGCTTTCTTCGACCAGTCCTTTTTGCCCCCCAATAACAAGTGGTAAAGAGGTACGCAATTTTTCCTTCCCTCCATCGATTTCACGAACAGCGGTGGCCGTGTCGCCTTCGATGTCAAGACCAATACAGGTATTTACGAAATTCATATCCAACAGGGTGGCCAAAATACCTGGCACCATGCCGCCGTTGTAGTCGATCGACTCCCTTCCCGCAATCACTAGGTCATAGCCTCCATCTTTGATGATGTTCGCCAATTGTGCTGCGACAAAAAAACCATCGGTAGGTACGGCATTGACCCGAATACCCTCATCGGCGCCTATGGCCAACGCTTTGCGCATGGTAGGCTCCACAGCAGCTTCGCCTACCGTAGCAATGTGAACGGTAGCCCCCTGTTTTTCCTTGAACCACATGGCGCGGGTAAGACCGAATTCATCGTTCGGATTGATAACGAACTGTACGCCGGTCGTATCGAATTTGGTGTCGTTCTCGGTAAAGTTTATCTTAGAAGTCGTGTCGGGAACGTTACTAATGCAAACAAGTATTTTCATGGATTGTATTTTAATTTTCAACTGTCGATTGCCTCAGAAAAAAAGGACGGCACCGGTTGTGTTTTTAACAAGTGTTTTTGTGCCACGAAGATAGCTAATCTTTTTCAAATTTACTATGCATGCATAGTAAATTTTGTAACTTTTTTTGATTCTTACAATCCGCTAATTGACATATATTTTCCTATTTTTGCTTGCGTTTTTTGCGCTAGTCATAAAAGATACTCTTTATAAAACACTTCAAACATGAAGACTTTACAATTTAGGGAAGCCATTGCCGAAGCGATGACGGAAGAAATGAGGAGAGATGAATCCATCTACCTCATGGGTGAGGAAGTCGCCGAATACAATGGGGCCTACAAGGCATCTAAGGGGATGTTGGATGAGTTCGGTGCCAAGCGAGTGATCGATACACCAATTTCCGAATTGGGTTTTGCCGGTATCGGGGTAGGTTCTACGATGACCGGGAATCGCCCCATCATCGAGTTCATGACCTTTAATTTTGCCTTAGTGGGTATCGACCAGATTATAAACAATGCCGCAAAAATACGTCAGATGTCAGGAGGCCAGTTTCCTTGCCCTATTGTATTTCGTGGGCCTACGGCCTCGGCAGGTCAATTGGCGGCAACGCACTCACAGGCCTTCGAGAGCTGGTATGCCAACTGCCCCGGTCTAAAGGTGGTAGTGCCATCGAATCCCGCCGATGCCAAGGGACTTTTGAAATCTGCCATTCGCGATGACGACCCCGTAATTTTTATGGAATCGGAACAAATGTACGGCGATAAAGGCGAAGTACCCGAAGGGGAATATACTATCCCTTTGGGCGTAGCCGATATTCGACGGGAAGGATCCGACGTGACCATTGTCTCTTTCGGAAAAATCATAAAGGAAGCCGTCAAAGCGGCGGAAAAACTTGAAAAGGAAGACATTAGCTGCGAAATTATCGATCTGCGTACCGTAAAGCCTTTGGATTATGACGCTATTGTAAACTCGGTCAAGAAAACCAATCGGTTGGTGATTTTAGAAGAGGCTTGGCCTTTTGGCAATGTATCGACAGAAATAACATATCATGTCCAGGCGCATGCTTTCGATTATTTGGATGCTCCTATCCAGCGTATCAATACGGCAGATACCCCAGCACCCTATTCGCCCGTATTGTTGGAAGAGTGGTTGCCCAATCAGGAAGATGTCATAAAAGCTGTTAAGAAAGTGTTATATAAATAAGGATAACGAATTTGTAAAAGTACTTTTGCTTTGCGGGCCTACGGCTGGCAGAGCTTTTTTTTGACACCCCTAGCTCTGGTACACTTTTTGCCTGCATCGTCATGAGACATTCCTGCCAATGAAGAATATTCTTTTTCCACTGCTTTTTCTTTTTACACTTTTTGGAGCCGCACAAAGCAAAGTCGGCGGTGTAGTGGTCGATGAATCGAACGTACCCGTGGCTTTTGCAAATATTCTGTTCAAGAACAGTACCGAGGGTACCATCACCGATGACAATGGGCACTTCTATTTGGAATCGGACACTACGCATGACACCTTGGTGGTATCGTTTATAGGGTATGAGAATTTAGAGATGCCACTGCCTTCTAGGATAATGTACGATTTGGAGATTCGGATGAAGGAAGCTTCCCAACAGTTAGACGAAGTCGTGCTCATCGGAGGCAAGCAACCGAAGAAGAACAACCCTGCCGTTGAGATATTGAAAAAAATATGGGCCAAGAAAAGGGAAAACGGGGTGCGGAAATTCAAACAGTATGCGTATGACAAATATGAAAAGGTAGAGTTTGACCTGAATACCATCGATAGTGCCCTGATGAAACGTAAGATTTTTAAAGGGCTTGAGTTCGTTTTCAAAGATTTGGATACTTCACGCATAACAGGAAAGACTTACCTGCCCATTTTTTTGAACGAAACGTTCTCTAAAGTCTACGGGGATAATCTAATCGACGAAGAGAAGGAAGATATCTTAGGGAATAAAAATTCCGGTTTTGACAATAATCAGGCGATCATCGCTTTTGTAGCCGACCTCTACCAAGAATATGATGTTTACGATAATTATCTGAAGTTTTTCGATAAAAGTTTTACGAGTCCGTTATCACGTACAGGCGTCGATACCTACAACTATGCCCTTCGAGATAGTGCCTTTATTGACCATAAATGGTGTTACAACATAGTCTATTACCCGAGGCGGAAGAACGAATTGACCTTCAAGGGCGACTTTTGGGTAAACGATTCGACCTATGCCATTAAGAATATCAATTTAGAGGTTACAAAAAGTGCCAATATTAACTGGGTAAAGGAAATCTATATCGAACAGGATTTCGAGGTGGTGAACGATTCGATATTTTTACTGAAGCGTGATTATATGATGAGCGATTTCAGCTTTCAGAAAAAGGAGGAGTCCAGAGGGGTATATGGTAAGCGTACTACCGTATATGACAATTACTCCTTTGACCAGAAAAAGCCCCGCGATTTCTATGATATGGAAAATAATCCCTATGCCCCGGAGGTCATGAATCGCGATAGTACATTTTGGCGGAACAATCGATTGGAAAGCCTAAATAAAGATGAAAAAGGGATTTATCAGTTGCTGGATACCTTGAAAACCGTACCGAAATTCAAGTCATATTATAATTTGGTCAGCATTTTGGGTTCGGGCTATGTGGAAATTGACAAATGGAATATGGATATTGGTTCGGTCTACGATGTTTTTGGCTATAATCAAGCTGAAGGACCTAGAATCAGGGCAGGGGCGAGAACGTATTTTGGCGAGAACGACCTTTGGAGGTTGGAAGGGTACATGGCCTATGGCTTTATGGATCACAAGTTCAAGCATGGAGCTTCCGGTAAGTTTCTATTGGATCGGAAAACGCGTCTCATTCTATCGGGCGGCAATCGTCGTGATATCGAACAGCTTGGCGTGAGCTTGACGGCCACCCAAGACGTATTGGGCCGAAGTATCGCCTCTTCATCTCTGGTAACCGTAGGGGCGAACAATCGACTGACAAATATCAACCTGAGCAAAGTAGGCTTCGAAATGGAACCCATTACTAATGTACGGTTCGGGGTGGGGGCTACTTTTCGTACCTTGAGTTCGGCACTGCCCGAAGCCTTTAGTCTTGATTATATCGATCCTGAATCGCCCACCGGGGTATCTTCTGAAATTCGCCAATTTGATTTTAATGCTTTATTGATCTATACCCCGGGTAAGAAAACGATCGGCTATGGGGTCGAGCGAAGGGGAATCAACGACTATTACAGCACTCTATTGCTAAGCTATACCAAAGGTACCGATGGAATTTTCGGTAGTGATTTCAATTACAGTAAACTACAATTTGCCTATACCCAGCCCTGGCAAGTCGGGGGGTTCGGTAGGCTATACAGTACGGTCGAAATAGGCAAGACCTTTGGTGAAGTGCCTCTGGGACTGCTCAACGTTATTCCGGGCAACCAGACCGTGTTCTCTAATTATGGAACTTTTCCGAATCTTGATTTCTATGAATTCGTCACCGATACCTATGTGTCGCTACACCTACAACACAATTTTAACGGAAGACTGTTCTCAAGAATACCGCTTATCCGGAAATTAAATTTACGGGAGATCGTCGGCCTGCGCGGGGTATGGGGGCAGCTATCGGATGAGAATATCGCATTGAGTGCTCCAGCTACGGTAAGCACCCCTTTACAGGCCCCTTCCGATAAAATATACTACGAATATTCTTTCGGTGTTGGCAATATTTTCAAAATACTGAGAATAGACTTCAACTTTCGGGGAAATTATTTGGATAGTCCTTTGGCACGGCCTTTCAGTATTACGGGCACCTTCGGATTTGACTTTTAGGGACGAAACGAGGTTTCTTGCCCAAATTGACGTCGGAGTGGTCTTGTATCGGAATTTAACCCTTTATTTACACCGCTTTCCCATCCCCGAAGCCTCTATTTTTGTTACCTTTGCAACCTTAAAAAGTGAATAATGGCGAAAAAGAACATGCTGTCTTTCGATGTTTTGATCGAAATTCCAAAGGGAAGTAGAAATAAATATGAATACGACTTTACGTTGCACAAAATCCGTTTTGATAGAACCTTGTTTTCCTCGATGATGTATCCCGGAGATTATGGTTTTATTCCCGAGACCTTGGCTTTGGACAAAGACCCATTGGACGTTCTCGTATTGGGTACGGAACCTTCGTATCCGATGGTTGTAATGGAAGTGCGGCCGATTGGGGTTTTTCATATGGCCGACGAAAAAGGTCCCGATGAAAAAATTATCTGTGTTCCCGTATCCGATCCGGTTTGGAGCAAACGCAAGGATATTTCGCATCTCAACCCACATCGTCTTAAAGAAATAGAGCACTTTTTTCAAGTCTATAAAGACCTTGAAGAAAAGAAGGTCGATACAGGTGGATGGGGAAATGCGGAAGAAGCCATTAAAATATACCATGAATGCGTTAAGAGGTATGCCGAAAGTGAGCATAAAGACAGACGTACCTTTATGATATAACGAAATTTTAGACGTAAAACGAGCCTTGTTTTTAATAGAACAGGGCTTTTTTTATTCAGCCCAATTTTACTACTTTAGCCCCCGTTAAAAAAACTATAAATAATCAAACAAATGGAATTAGTTATAAAGTCTTTACCGGCATTTGGCATTTTGGCCTTGCTGTACGTTTTTATCAAGAGCGGATGGGTGTCCAAACAAGATGTAGGCGATGCTAAGATGGCACGAATTGCCAAGAACATCGCAGATGGCGCCATGTCTTTCCTTAAGGCGGAATATAAAATATTAAGTGTCTTTGTTGTGGCCGTTGCCATTTTGTTGTTCTTTAAAGGCAGCAATGAGGTCGGCTCTAACGGTATGGTGGCCGTTTCTTTTATAGTTGGTGCCATTTGTTCCGCACTGGCGGGCTTTATCGGCATGAAAGTGGCGACAAAGGCCAACGTAAGAACTACACAAGCGGCACGGACCTCCTTGGGCAAGGCCCTTGAAGTGGCTTTTGCAGGGGGTGCGGTTATGGGTCTAGGGGTTGTAGGTCTTGGTGTATTGGGCCTGAGCTCCTTGTTTATGTTGTATAGTGGTCAAGGCTGGGAATTAGGAGAGGTGTTGAACGTACTTTCTGGTTTTTCACTAGGAGCTTCTTCCATTGCTCTTTTTGCACGTGTGGGCGGCGGAATATATACGAAAGCTGCCGATGTTGGTGCTGATTTGGTGGGTAAGGTTGAAGCCGGTATACCGGAAGATCATCCTTTGAATCCCGCTACCATTGCCGATAATGTGGGTGACAATGTTGGAGATGTAGCCGGTATGGGCGCCGATTTATTTGAATCGTATGTAGGCTCCATCATTGGTACTATGGTTTTGGGGGCCGCTTTTGTGCAGATCCCCGCCTTTGAAGCAGCGTATGATGGTCTTGGAGCAGTTTACTTGCCTTTAGTATTGGCCGCTATTGGTATCATCATGTCCATCGTGGGTACTTTTTTTGTAAGAGTTAAGGACGGGGGCAACCCACAGACCGCTTTGAACATTGGTGAATTTGGTTCCGCCGGTCTTATGTTGGTGGCCTCTTATTTTATAATTGATACCATGCTGCCAGAGAGTTGGACCTTTGGAGGCGTAGAGTATGGTTCCATGGGGGTCTTCTTTGCCGTTTTGGCCGGACTTATTGCTGGTCTTGCCGTGGGTAAGGTGACCGAATATTATACCGGAACCGGTACCAAGCCCGTGAATGCCATTGTGCGCCAATCAGAAACAGGGGCGGCTACCAATATTATAGCTGGTTTGGGTGTAGGTATGATGTCTACGATGTTCCCCATTCTTTTGATTGCTGCAGCTATTTTGATATCGCACCACTTTGCGGGATTGTACGGAATCGCCATCGCTGCCGTAGGCATGCTCGCCAATACAGGGATTCAATTGGCCGTTGATGCATACGGACCAATTTCCGATAATGCCGGTGGTATTGCCGAAATGGCCGAATTACCCAGTGAAGTGCGCGAGAGAACCGATAAATTGGATGCGGTAGGTAATACGACGGCAGCCATTGGTAAAGGCTTCGCGATCGCTTCAGCGGCATTGACCGCTTTGGCCCTTTTTGCCGCTTTCATGCAGACTGCCAATGTGGTCGCGATCGATGTGGCCAAGCCAACGGTAATGGCCGGTCTTTTGGTGGGTGCTATGTTGCCCTTCGTTTTTTCCGCTCTTTCCATGAACGCTGTGGGCCGTGCTGCTATGGCCATGATCGAGGAAGTACGTCGCCAGTTTAGGGATATTCCTCAGCTAAAGGCGGCTCTAGAGGTCATGCGTGCCGTCGATTCTGACATGTCAAAAGCGACTCCTGAACAAAGGGCCATTTTCGATGAGGCGGACGGGGTTGCCGAATATGAAAAATGTGTGGCCATTTCTACGCAGGCTTCCATTAAAGAAATGGTATTGCCAGGTCTATTGGCGATAGCCGTTCCCGTGGCCGTTGGCTTTCTGGGAGGTGCTGAGATGTTGGGAGGCCTTTTGGCGGGGGTTACCTCTGCCGGGGTATTGATGGCCATTTTTCAATCCAATGCCGGGGGCGCGTGGGACAATGCTAAAAAGACCATTGAGAGCGATGGCCGTAAAGGTTCCGATGCTCACAAAGCCGCCGTGGTTGGAGATACCGTAGGCGATCCTTTTAAGGATACTTCCGGACCTTCCCTGAACATTCTTTTGAAGTTGATGTCAGTAGTGGCCTTGGTCATTGCGCCGAGTATCGCTATGAATGCGACGGGAATGGCCAGTACCGAGAATTCAAAGGAAATAAAGGTAGAAATGAACGTAGAAAATGATGAATTATCAGAGGCCACGATTGCCTATACTTCGGTCGTCAATGGAAAGGAAAGCATGAAAGAAATTACGTTTAAAGGTACGAAGGCCGAGGTCGAGCAACAGTTGAAAGATTTTGAGCAGACTACTGTCAATTCAAAAGGAAACGAAAGTGAAATCACAATCGAGACCATCGATATTCGAAAATAGCTCATTCTTTATTCGAAATAAACCAAGGGGGCGCTGTCAAGGCGTCCCCTTCTTTTTTTTTTTGCACCCTACCTACTGCAGTTTGAAATAAATCGGTAGGCTAAAGGGAACCCTTACCGGTGTGCCCCGCTGTTTGCCAGGTACCATTTTCGGCAACTTATCGATAATCCGTAGGGCTTCAGCTTCCAAACTTTTGTCCGGTCCGCGCATTTGAACATTACCGATAGTACCGTCTTTTTGAATAATAAACAAAGTGTTGACACGGCCTTCAATTCCCATTTCACGAGCGATTTCAGGATAACGAAAGTATTTCGAAATATGTTTTTTCATCATTTCTTGAAAGCAGGCGCGCTTGTCCTTCGCTTTTTCGCAACCTGGAAATACAGGTACGTCTTCAATCACTATAAACGATATTTCCTCAGGCTCTTCTAATATCTCATCGACCATTATGTCCTCAACGTTTAGAATTTCCTCTTCTTGGTCCGTTTCCGAATCGTCAATAAAGGTTTCTTCTATATCCTTTTTATTTTCTACAACTTCGATAATCGGTGGTGCCTTAACGGGAGGTGGGGGTGGCGTTTTATAATGAATGGTAATAGGTACTTCCTCGATAAGTTCTTCCTGAAGATTCATTGAGGTATCGTAATTGTAATTAGAGTCATAAGTTTTCCATTCCAGAGCGAGAAAGGTCATTAATAAAACCAGGAACAGGGCCATAACAAAATAGAGGCTTTGGTTACGGTTAAGATCTTTGTGCGGATTTTTTTTAGGCTTCATTTTTCAAGGATTTCAGATTAATAATGACCTAAACATAGTATAGTCGTGTCGTTTTAAAAATGACAAATGAGGGAACTGCCTGGCTCGTTTAGGGAACCGACGTCTATGGGCGCCAATTCCTGAAGTAAAATAGTCAGGAGCCCAGGCGGGTTTGACCCGGTTACTAATTTTATTGACACTAAGCATGGGTCTTGTGATTACGCCAAGTTTTATTCGGGATTTGTAGTATATTCATAGTCTTATGGATTATAAGGACCTTATTACTTTGGGAATTGCTTTTGGGCTCGGTCTTTTAGTGGGCCTGCAACGACAACGAACCGATAATAAGATGGCAGGGGTACGTACGTTCACTCTGATTGCCATTCTTGGGGTCTTATCGGGGTTTTTGACGCGTGATCTTGATAACCCCTATATTCTTCCTGTATTGGGGCTGGCCATAACGGCGCTTCTAATCGCTGCCAATATCATAAAGCTTAAAAAGTTCGATGATGCCGACGTGGGCCAAACTACTGAAGTGGCAGCACTTTTGATGTTCGCACTGGGGGGCTATTTGGTCATGGGCAATCAGGTAATTGCAGTAATAGTAGGGGGTATGATGGCTATTCTACTTTATGTCAAAGAGCATTTACACGATTTTATCGAAAATTTGATGGAGAAGGATTTGGCTGCCATCATGACCTTCGCAGGTATTTCTTTGATCGTTTTGCCCGTATTGCCCGACCAAACCTATGGTCCGTACAAGGTACTCAACCCACATAATATATGGCTCATGGTCGTGCTCATTGTCGGCATTAGCGTAGTCGGGTACTTTCTGTATAAATTTTTAGGCAAAAAAGCAGGCATCGTCTCGAATGGTATTTTAGGGGGACTCATCAGTAGTACGGCCACTACGGTGAGTTACGCAAGAAAGACCGTCGATGCCAAGAACATCAATAAAATTGCAGCTTTTATCATTGTGACCGCCTCGGCCGTTGCATTGATTCGGGTGATGGTCGAAGTGGGGGTCGTTATCCCCGAGAAATTGAATAGTATTGCCTTACCTTTAGTAGCCGAACTGATATGTATGACTTTGATTTGTGGTAGCTTGTTTTACGTTATTAACAAAGATGAAAAGGATGATGATATGCCTGAGCCAGAAAATCCTGCACAATTTAAAAGTGCCCTTATTTTTGGTTTGCTCTACGGCCTTATTTTGTTGGCTGTCGCCTTTACCAAAGAACAGTTTGGAGAAAGCGGCCTATATATAGTGGCTATCATTAGCGGTCTGACCGATGTCGATGCGATTACGTTATCCCTTTCCAATCTTATGAAGGATGATAACCTCGCGACCTCTACCGGTTGGCGCTTAATTTTGCTCGCCACGTTATCTAACCTGCTCTTCAAAGGGGCAATGGCTTCGGTGCTGGGTACGAAGCAGCTCATGAAATGGGTAAGCATATCATTCGGACTTTCCATACTGGCCGGCTTATTGATTATGTGGGTATGGCCCGAAAATTGGCATTTTTGATATGGGTTGGTTCGGAAAAAAAGATAAGTTACAGATAATCGCTTTTCAAGGCTATGGTACAGATTCTCATTTTTATGCCAGGGGTCGTGCTCTGGAAGATGAAGAGATCGACCTCTCAAAAAAAGATTTTTTTACGTTGATATGGAACACCTATAAGCGGTTTGAAACCGATGAGATTAGAAATACACCGATACAACTTAGACTACCCGATGGTAGAACGGTTGAGGGCATTACCGACGCCCATGGGTATTATTTGGTCGATATTTCGCTTGATAGCCTCGGGAAGCTTACGAATTCCGAAGATTGGCTGAGTTATGAAATCTCTTATGCAGATACTACGTTAAAGCGTGAGATTCTCCATCAGAACCGATTTCCGGCGGAGCTTTTGATTCCCTCCATAACGGCTGATTATGGGGTGATCAGTGATATAGACGATACGATATTGCATACCGGTGTCGTTTCTTCATTGAAGTGGCGCGTCTTGATAAATACGGTTTTCAAGACCCCCGGGAATCGATTGCCCCTAAAGGGAGCCGCCGAGTTGTATAATCTACTGCATCGGGGACCATCCGGAAAAAAGGCAAATCCTATTTTCTATGTTAGCCACAGTCCTTGGAACTTATACCGCTACCTAGAGTTTTTCCTACAAAAAAACAATTTCCCCAAAGGACCTATATTGCTCAGGAACTTTCCCAAATTCCGAAGGCGAAAAAAAGAGGAGGAAAAACCACAAAAACAAAAGGAGATACTTAATATTTTGAATACATACCCCGATCTAAAGTTTATATTGATAGGTGACAGTGGTGAACATGATGCGGATATCTATAAGGAGATCGCAGAATGGAATCCTGACAGAATTTTGGCGATTTATTTGAGGAGTGTAGCCCACAGGGGTAAAATGGACCGGGTCAAGGGGTTGTTCGAAAATTATAAAACGACGCCTGTATTGTTGGTTGAGCGAAGCGAAGACGCTGTTGCGGATGCCAAGCAAAGAGGGTTTATCTAAAGCGTTTGTAGCACGTCTGCCCTTTAGAAAAGTCCGTGAATTTCCGCGTCTATTTTATTGATTACGGTGCCTAGATCTTCGGGCTTGTCTACGAAATTGATATGATCTACATCGATCACCAGAAGGTTACCTTTTTTGTAATCGTGAATCCACGCTTCATAACGCTCGTTGAGGCGACTTAAATAATCGATGGATATACTATTTTCATATTCCCGCCCTCGTTTGTGAATTTGGTTCACTAAATTAGGAATGGTACTTCTTAGGTAAATGAGCAGATCGGGGGGCTGCACCAAACTTTCCATCAACTCGAACAATCCTTTATAATTGGTAAAGTCGCGATTGGTCATTAAGCCCATGGCGTGAAGGTTAGGGGCAAAAATGTAGGCATCTTCGTAGATTGTACGATCCTGAATGATGTTCTTGCCGCTTTCCCGAATTTTAAGGATTTGACGATAGCGGTGGTTGAGAAAATATATCTGTAGATTAAAACTCCAACGCTCCATTTGGGTATAAAAATCGTCGAGATAAGGATTGTCGACAACGTCTTCAAAATTGGCTTCCCATTGGTAGTGTTTTGAAAGTAAGCGCGTTAAAGTGGTTTTTCCGGCACCGATATTCCCGGCAACTGCTATGTGCATCGAGTCTACTATATTAATGGATGTGTTGCTGTCGTAAAAATGTATTGGAGGGTACAAGATACAAAGTATCTTGAGTAAGGAAAAGAATTAGGGAAACTAATTGGGCAATAATTATGAGAGCCGATTACTTTTTTATTTCCTGTATAAATACCTACTTTTGCCTGTATAAATAAAAGAGGAGGGATTTGACTGATTGCAACCTCTTTCCAGACTCCGGTCTGGATCTGGTCTATAGGCTAGATGCTGAAATAATCCATTTGCAGATTATAAGGTGTAGTATAAAAAATGCTAAAGCAGTTAATGACAACAAATCGTTGCATTATACTTCTACGGCAGTTGCTAGAATCCCTCTCATTAAAATAATTAGTTATGCCATATTTATTCACTTCCGAGTCTGTGAGTGAGGGACATCCGGATAAAGTTGCCGATCAAATTAGTGATGCACTTCTGGACAATTTTTTGGCCTTCGACCCGGAAAGTAAGGTGGCCTGCGAGACTTTGGTGACGACAGGGCAAGTGGTCTTGGCCGGTGAGGTCAAAAGTCATACCTATCTCGACGTGCAGCACATTGCGAGAGAAGTGATCAACAAAATCGGTTATACGAAAGGGGAATATCAGTTTAGCGGCGACTCCTGTGGTGTGATTTCTTTGATCCATGAACAATCGCAAGATATCAATCAGGGTGTTGACCGTGGATCTAAAGAGGAGCAGGGCGCTGGGGATCAGGGAATGATGTTCGGTTATGCGACGAATGAAACCTCAAATTACATGCCTTTGGCGCTTGATATTTCCCATAGGATTTTGCGCACCTTGGCCGAATTGCGAAAATCAGGAACCGAGATCGACTATTTGAGACCTGATGCCAAGGCGCAGGTGACCATAGAATATTCTGACGATAATGTACCGCAACGTATCGATACTATCGTGATTTCTACCCAACATGACGCATTCAATACCGATGATACAGAAATGCTGGCCAAGATTAAAAAAGATATGGTAACGATCTTGATCCCAAAAGTCAAAAGTCAACTGCCGGAGAACCTCCAGCGTCTTTTTGACGAAAATATTGAGTACCATATCAACCCTACCGGCAAGTTTGTAATTGGTGGGCCTCATGGTGATACCGGTCTAACAGGAAGAAAGATAGTGGTTGATACCTACGGAGGCAAGGGCGCCCATGGTGGCGGTGCATTTAGTGGTAAAGACCCCAGTAAAGTAGATCGCAGTGCCGCTTATGCCTCAAGGCATATCGCTAAAAATCTGGTGGCTGCCGGTGTGGCCGATGAAATTTTAGTACAAGTAAGTTATGCCATTGGGGTCGTCAAACCTACTTCTATTTTTGTCGAAACCTATGGTACGGCCAAGGTCCCTCTAAAGGACGGTGAAATCGCAAAAGTTGTGGAAAAACTTTTTGATATGAGACCTTTTGCTATAGAGAACAGATTGAAGTTGCGAAATCCTATTTATTTGGAAACTGCCGCGTATGGCCATATGGGTAAAATGCCTAAGTTGGTCAAGAAGGTCTTTGAATCTCCTTACAATGGGCGTGTTGAAAAAGAAGTGGAGCTCTTTACATGGGAGAAATTGGATATGGTCGATGAGGTTAAAAAAGCGTTTAAGTTGTAAACTTTTTTATGAAAAAAAAGGGAATATTTAATTTTTCGAGCCTATATTTGTCGTTCAAAAGTTCAAACACGTATTGACTAGTTATCAAGAAAGGTGGAGGGAATAGACCCTTTGAAGCCTTAGCAACCCTTCGTATCCATCGATGGAAATGGAGAAGGTGCTACATTCTATCTTGACGCTGACTCCGTATCGGCACCTTGGTAAAGGCAAGAATAGATAACAAAAAAGATTACTCCCGTAATTTTCACTTTCTTATAACTTTTTAGTATACCTTATTCCCACGTCCTTGATGAGGGTTGTGCTTTTCGCTATTTTGTACATTGGTGTTGCAAAATAACATGGCGTCGCCAGCAAAGGTTAGGAGTTAAGGCTTGAGCAAACTGTTAAAAACCAGTGTTCAACTATCATTTGAATACACAAAACAAGTAATTATGAGTGATCAAAAATTTTCAACGAATGCACTTCATGCCGGGCACGACGTGAAGGCTAACGCCGGTACTCGTGCCGTGCCCATTTACCAAAGTACGGCTTATGTATTTAACAATGCCGATCATGCGGCCAATCTGTTCAACCTTTCGGAAACAGGGTACATATATACCCGTCTGAACAATCCCACCAATGATGTGCTAGAACAACGTATGGCGGCTTTGGAAGGCGGAATCGCCGCTGTAGCCACGGCGTCGGGAACGGCAGCCATTTCAACGGCCTTGATGGTGCTTTTAAGGGCCGGAGACCATATTGTGGCATCGAGTAGCCTTTACGGGGGTACTTATAATCTATTGTCGAATACGCTTCCTCGATTGGGCATAACTACAACCTTCGTCGATCCAGAAGACGCTTCCAATTTTGGAAAGGCCGTAAAAGAAAATACGAGGGCTATTTTTGTTGAATCCCTAGGAAATCCTAAACTCGATGTTTTGGACCTAAAAGCGATTTCTTCAGAAGCCAAAGCAGCTAAAATTCCTTTTATAGTCGATAATACCGTTGCGACTCCGGCGCTTTTAAACCCGATTGAGCACGGTGCCAATATCGTTATTCATTCTTTGACCAAATACGTTAATGGCAACGGAACGTCTTTAGGCGGCATTATCATCGACGCGGGTACTTTTGATTATGGAAACGGCATGTTTCCTGAATTTACGGAGCCCTCACCAGGGTACCACGGTTTGGTATACCACGAAGCTTTGGGGCCTGCAGCTTTTATCGCCAAAGTGCGCGTAGAAGGCCTCCGCGATTTTGGGGGCGCACCGAGTCCATTTAACTCATGGCAGATTTTACAAGGCTTGGAAACCTTGGATATCCGTATGAAGCAAATCAGCAAGAATGCCTTGGCCTTGGCCGAGTGGCTTCAAGATCGTAAAGAAGTGGCTTGGGTTAACTATCCCGGATTGAAAAATAGCAAGTATGCTGCCCAAGTCGAAAAATATCTGCCAAAAGGGCAAAGTGGAATTATCACTTTTGGCGTCAAGGGAGGATTCGAATCCGCTAAGAAAATTGCCGACGAAACCAAGATATTCTCGCTACTGGCCAATATCGGAGATACGAAATCATTGATCATTCACCCCGCCAGCACCACGCATCAACAGCTCGATGATGCTGCGCAAGAATCGACCGGGGTTACCAAAGATCTGATTCGTCTTTCTGTAGGCCTCGAAGATCTTGAAGATTTAAAAACCGATTTGGAAAATGCATTTGCAACAATCGATAAATCGGTATTCGCCTAAGCGTTAAACCAGATGTATGGGGTCACTTTTCGTTTTCTAGAGAAAGGCCGCCCCATACATCTAACTATTGAACATGCTACATCATATAGAACTTGAGAAGTATACCACATTAAGCGGGATATCGCAAGATATTGAGCTCTCCTATCAATTGTTCGGTCAAGAGCTCTATCAAGCCCCCATAGTACTTGTCAATCATGCCCTTACCGGAAATTCGAATGTCACTGGCGAAGATGGCTGGTGGTCGGCATTGATTGGAGAAGGTAAGTGTATCGACACCAAAAAATACACGATACTTTCGTTCAACATTCCGGGCAATGGTCATGATAAGTTCATCATTGACAATTATAAAGATTTTGTGGCGGGCGATATAGCCCGAATATTCCTATTAGGACTTGAAAAATTACAAATAAGTAGGCTCTTTGCCATTATAGGAGGTTCTTTAGGAGGAGGAATTGCCTGGGAAATGGCGGCACTGAACCCGAAAATTACTGAACATTTAATTCCCGTAGCTTCGGATTGGAAGTCTACCGACTGGTTGATTGCCAATTGTCAGATACAAGAGCAGTTCTTGGTCAATTCAAAGCAACCCGTACACGACGCGCGTATGCATGCGATGCTGTGCTATCGTACGCCCGAATCGTTCAAGGAGCGTTTTAAGCGCAGCACCAACGAGGAGTTGCAGGTATTCAATGTAGAGAGTTGGCTTATGCACCATGGTGAAAAACTACAGGGGCGCTTTCAGTTGTCTGCTTACAAGTTGATGAACCAATTGCTCAAAACAATTGATGTAATGCGTTATGGGGAGCAGAATTTTATCGATTTGCAGAACAGTGATACCAACATTCATATCATTGGCGTTGATTCCGATCTGTTCTTTACGGCCAAAGAAAACAAGGAAACCTTTAAACGGCTTGCCCAGGCCAATAGCAATGTAACCTATGGGGAGGTAAACTCCCTGCACGGCCATGATGCCTTCCTTATCGAGTTCGAACAAATGGAGCAATTGCTAAAGCCCATTTTTAGTAAGAACGGCAAGGGAAGAAGCGTTAAGGTATTGAAGTTCGGCGGCAAATCATTGGCCAATGGGGAAGGTCTTGAAAGGGTTATTGAAATTGTCACGGGCAAAGTAATGGCGGGCGAGAATATAGCGGTCGTACTGTCGGCCCGTGGGAAGGCCACCGACCAAATCGAAGCCTTATTGGACAAGGCGGCTAAAGGAAAGAATTATACAAAAGATTTTGAGGCATTTGAGAAGTACCAAAAGTCTACTTTTAAAAACATACATCTTTCCGACGAGTTTAAAAGTTTGGCAAAGTTGCTCGAGGGGGTTTCCCTATTGGGTGACTACAGTGCCAAAATTAAAGATCAGGCATTGTCTTTTGGGGAGCTTATTTCAGCAAAATTGGTGACCAAGCTTTTGATTGGTAAGGGTATTAATGCCCAATTTTTGGATGCTCGTGAGCTTTTAAAAACTGATTCTGAATTTGGCAACGCCTCGATTGTCGAGACCTCATCCAAAGAAAACGTTCTTCGCAAATTTCTACAGCTCGATGTAGACAGTGTACCGGTCATTACTGGGTTTATCGCCTCTAATGAACAGGGTGAAACCACCACATTGGGCCGAAATGGCAGCAACTATTCGGCAGCCTTGTTCGCCAATTTTTTGAATGCGGAAGAACTACAGAATTATACGCATGTCGATGGTATTTTTACGGCCAATCCCGATTTGGTGCCGGATGCGAAACGGATTGCTGGCCTGTCCTATAGTGAGGCCAATGAACTGGCTAATTTCGGCGCGACCATTCTTCACGCCAAAACGATAATTCCCTTGATCGAGAAGAATATTCCCTTGAGAATACTCAATACTTTCAACGATGACGGTGAAGGTACTTTGATCAGTGCCAAAACTAAAAAGGAAGGGATAAAATCCTTGTCCGTTATCGAAAATGTATCCCTAATCAACCTAGAAGGTAGGGGGCTACTGGGTAAAGTAGGTATTGACGCCCGTATTTTTAAGACCTTGGAGGAAAACAATATCAGTGTCAGCATCATTTCGCAGGGGTCTTCGGAAAGGGGTATAGGGCTGGTAGTCAACACGGATAGGGCTCTAAGTGCTAAAAAGGCCTTGGATGCCGAATTTGAAAATGATTATGAATCAAAGGATATTAATACCATTACCGTACGTGATGATGTTTCCGTGGTTTCGATCGTAGGCCAAGATCTCAGTACCTTTCATAGACCTTTTAACGCGCTGATTAAAAATCAAATCGTACCCCTTCTTTTCAATAATACCGTTTCAGGAAAGAACGTTAGTATGGTCGTAAAAAAGTCAGATCTGCACAAGGCATTGAATGTGATGCACGGTCAGATTTTCGGCATCAACAAAAAAATCAATTTGGCCATTTTTGGACACGGTAATGTGGGGGGTACTTTAATCGACCAGATATTAAAATCAACCAAAACTATCGAAAAACGCAAGGGAATCGACTTGAATGTCTTCGCGGTAGCGAATTCAAGAAAACTCCTTTTGGCAAAGCATGGTATACCAAAGAACTGGAAATCGGCTATCGTTGAAAAAGGAGTTCCTTATACGATCGAAGATGTGATTTCTTTTGCAAAGGAAAAGCATCTTGAAAACTTGATAGCCGTAGACAATACGGCCAATAGCGAATTTGTAGCCCACTATTTCGATTTCGTTGAAAGCGGTTTTGATTTGGTATCCTCTAACAAAATAGCGAATACCTTGGGGTTTGATTATTATCAAGAGTTGCGGAATGAATTGACCAAACATCAGAAGCAATATCTTTATGAAACCAATGTGGGAGCGGGGCTTCCCTTAATCGATACCATAAAGTTGTTACACCTTTCAGGAGAGAACATCACTGGTATAAAGGGGGTGTTTTCAGGGTCGCTGAGCTACATTTTCAATACCTTTTCGGAGGCCGATGTACCCTTTTCGAGTATAATCAAAGACGCCATGAAGAAAGGCTTTACCGAGCCTGATCCTAGGGAAGACCTATCGGGCAACGATGTAGGAAGAAAACTGCTGATCTTGGCCAGGGAACTCGATCTAAGCAATGAGTTTTCCGATATACTAATAGAAAACCTTATTCCTGAAAAATTGAGGGAAGGTTCGGTAGAGAACTTTCTCCAGCATCTGGATATCTTGGACGCCAAGTTCGATGAGGTCAAGAAAAACCAAAAGCCCGGACATGTATTGCGCTACGTCGGGGACTTGCACGGAAATCTACAGGAAGAAAAGGGTATTTTGGAGGTAAAGTTGGTGTCAGTTGCCAAAGAAAGTGCTTTAGGGCAGGTGAAGGGCTCTGATTCCATCATTGAGATCTATACGGAATCATATGGTCAACATCCATTGGTGATCCAAGGAGCCGGGGCCGGGGCCGCAGTCACCGCAAGAGGGGTGTTTGGTGATATTTTGAGAATAGCTGAAAAAGGCTAGTGGGATGGCACTAAAGTTAGGTTTGTGAAATGGGTAGCATGACTACATGCAATGATTTAATAAAAAAGAAAAAGGACATAGATAAAAAGGACATAGATAAAAATGACGGAGCGGAATAAAAATAGATTCGAAACAAATGCGATACGAACGCAGCTTGAACGTTCAAAAAATTTGGAACATTCTGTACCCCTGTACCTTACTTCGAGTTTTGTTTTCGATGATGCCGAAGATATGCGGGCCTCTTTTGCGGAAGAAAAGGAACGTAATGTATATTCAAGATATTCGAACCCGAATTCTTCGGAGTTTATTGAAAAAGTATGTCAGATGGAAGGAGCGGAAGCCGGGTTTGCTTTCGCTTCGGGTATGGCTGCCGTATTTTCAACTTTGGCCGCCCTTCTGAATAGCGGTGATCATATACTTTCCGCACGAAGCATTTTCGGTTCTACACATTCGCTGTTTACCAATTTTTTTCCGAAATGGAATATAGATCACACGTATTTTAAAGTAGATGAAATAGCCTCTATAGAAAAGCTGATTCTGCCCCATACCAAAGTGATTTATGCAGAGACTCCGACGAATCCGGGCGTAGATATTTTAGACTTGGATTTTTTGGGTCAAATAGCCAAAAAACACAACTTGATTTTGGTAATCGATAATTGTTTTGCCTCTCCCTATCTACAGCAACCTATCAAATATGGGGCGGATTTGGTTATCCATTCAGGTACTAAGCTCATGGACGGTCAAGGCCGCGTATTGGCGGGTATTACCGTCGGCAGCAAAGCGCTTATGGATAAAGTGTATCGTTTTTCAAGAATTACGGGCCCTGCACTCTCTCCCTTTAATGCATGGGTGCTTTCTAAGAGCTTGGAGACTTTGGCTGTACGCGTAGATCGACACTGCGAAAATGCCCTTACATTGGCGAAATTCCTTGAAACCCATGAAAAGGTGAACTGGGTCAGGTATCCTTTTTTAAAATCACATCCAAAATATGCTGTGGCCAAAAAACAGATGAAAGCCGGGGGCTGTGTGGTTGCCTTCGAGGTCAAGGGAGGCATACGAGCGGGGCAAAAGTTCTTTGATGCTATAAAGCTCTTATCGCTTTCGGCCAATTTGGGCGACTCAAGGAGCATTATAACGCATCCTGCCTCAACGACGCATAGTAAACTTTCCGTTGATGAGCGCGCCGAAACGGGAATTACGGATGGTATGGTGAGGGTTTCGGTCGGACTCGAACACATCGATGATATTATCGCCGATATCACACAGGCCTTAGCGTAGTTTTTAGAACCAAAGGCATAGTTTTTCCAGAGTTTCCAAAGCCCTATTTTCTAATTTCCCTATCTTAGTGGTATGCTCTCCAAAAAAACAAAATATGGTCTAAAGGCCTTAACCTATCTGGCATCGCAAAAGGATAACAAACCCGTGCAAATATCCGAGATTGCTAAGCATGAAAATATTTCCCAGAAGTTTCTTGAAAGTATTCTTCTATCCCTTCGAAAAACGGGTTTTTTGGGATCTAAGAAGGGTAAGGGGGGCGGTTATTATCTGATCAAGGACCCCAAAGCGGTTTTAATGACCGATGTGATGCGCATTTTAGAAGGACCCATTGCCATGGTACCCTGTGTAAGCTTGAATTTTTACGAGAAGTGTGATGACTGTCCCGATGAAAACACCTGTTCCGTCAACAAATTGATGCTGAAAGTACGGGATGCCAATCTTGAGGTTTATCGCAACAATACTTTGGCAGACCTTATTACAGGTTAACGGAAAAACCGTCCTTGACCACGGTGTGAAATCTTCAAAATCCTCCACCGATCACCAATAATCTATTAAATCTATAGGATAAACCTAATTTTTTGGTTTTATTTTGGCTCATACTGAAAAAATATATTATTTTTGTTTACTCTATTATATTGATAGGGTAAAGAGGGTAGAGGGTAACTCTTGAAATATTAAGGTACATTTGACGCAATAGAAACCATGATTATCGACCAATTGATTTTAGGTAAGAAAACACCGAAGAGTAAATTCGATACGGATAAAAAATCGGAAAGGCCCATTCGAAGTATCGCCAAGGCGGTCAGCTGGAGGGTCATAGGAACACTTGATACCTTGTTGATCAGTTATGTCCTAACCGGAGAAGTGGCTATAGCAGCTTCCATAGCTTCCATTGATTTTGTAACCAAAATGTTCCTTTACTTTTTTCATGAGCGTATATGGAATAAGATTAATTGGGGAAAATAAATAGTGTTATGGCTTTTAAAGAACAAGAGATTCTAGAACTTAATAAGAAATTCAAAGACCTTTCGCCCGTTGATATCATTTCATGGGCTATTGAGCAGGCGGTTAATCCCATCGTCACCACCAATTTTCGTCCCTATGAAGTCGCCATTTTAAGTGCGGTCTCCACAGTGAAAGGTGATATTCCCGTGGTTTGGTGCGATACGGGGTATAATACGCCCAATACTTACCGGCATGCAGAGGAGCTTATCCAGCGGCTAAACCTGAACATCGATTTGTATGTGCCCAAACAAACCAGTGCACATCGCGATGTGGTTATGGGAATTCCTCAAATTGATGATCCAAGGCACAAGGAGTTTACGGAGCAAGTGAAGCTCGAACCTTTTCGGAGGGCTATGGAAGCGCATCGACCCGACATCTGGTTCACCAACCTGAGAAAGGGCCAAACGGCGCTTCGCGACTCCCTCGATATTTTGAGTTTGAGTAAAGATGGGGTCCTTAAAGTGAGTCCTTTCTATTATTGGAGCGATACGGCATTGGATGCATACTTAAAAGACAATGATTTACCCAACGAGCACAAATATTTCGATCCGACCAAAGTATTGGAGAATCGCGAGTGCGGATTGCATACCTAAAAAATAAAACTAACCGTTACAGTGATATGTTTGATACAGAAATTGAAACTAAGAATATGGAGCTTGAAGAAAGACAACTGACCAGTACTTCCCATGTCAATGCTTTGGAAAACGAGGCCATCTACATTTTAAGGGAGGTAGCTTCACAATTTGAACGTCCCGTGCTTTTGTTCTCCGGAGGGAAAGATTCAATAACCTTGGTGCGTTTGGCGCAAAAGGCCTTTTGGCCTGCGAAAATTCCTTTTCCATTGATGCATATCGATACGGGCCATAATTTTCCGGAAACCATCGAGTTTCGTGATAGGTTGGTGGAAGAACTGGGGTTGGAGTTGATAGTAAGAAAGGTTCAAGATTCGATCGATCAAGGTAAAGTAAAGGAGGAATCCGGCCGTTATTCCAGTAGAAACTCTTTGCAAACGACCACTTTATTGGATGCTATAGAAGAGTTTAAGTTCGACGCCTGCATTGGCGGGGCGAGACGCGATGAGGAAAAGGCGAGGGCAAAAGAACGTATTTTTTCGGTTCGTGATGATTTCGGGCAATGGGACGAAAAAAATCAACGTCCGGAGTTGTTCGATATGTTGAACGGTCAAATAGAATTAGGTCAGAACGTGCGGGTTTTCCCGATTTCGAATTGGACGGAGTTAGACGTGTGGTCCTACATAAAAGAAGAAGGTATTGAAATACCGTCTATTTATTTTGCACACAAAAGAAAGGTCTTTCTTCGTGATGGCTTGATTTGGTCGCATTCCGAATATGTGTATCAGGAAGACGATGAAGAGGTGTTGGAGCGTATGGTGCGGTTTAGAACCGTAGGCGACATGAGCTGTACGGCGGCCGTTTTTTCGAACGCCACCGATATCAACGCTGTGGTACAGGAAATCAAGGACTCTACGATTTCTGAAAGGGGTGCACGAATCGATGATAAACGTTCCGAAGCCGCCATGGAAAAGCGCAAACAACAAGGTTATTTTTAAAAAAAAAGATTGAAGATTTCGGTTGCCGCAGATGGTCTGTGAAATAGATGAATGCGCCATGTGACCGCTCATTGAATACTAAAAAGATATGGAAGTACTGAAAATAGCAACGGCTGGAAGTGTAGACGACGGAAAAAGCACCCTTATTGGTCGAATTCTCTACGATACAAAATCGCTGACCAGTGATAAGCTCGAGGCCATAGAAAATACAAGTAAGAAACGAGGATATGACTACCTAGACTTTTCTTTGGCAACGGATGGTCTTGTTGCAGAGCGTGAGCAGGGTATCACTATCGATGTGGCACATATTTATTTTTCAACGGATAAAAAGAGCTATATCATTGCTGACACCCCTGGCCATGTCGAATATACACGAAACATGGTAACGGGCGCATCTACCTCTCAAGCCGCGATAATATTAATCGATGCCCGCAAAGGGGTTATTGAGCAGACCCATCGTCACTTTTTTATCAACAACCTTTTACGGGTAAAGGAAATAGTGGTGGCGATAAACAAGATGGATCTTGTCGATTTTTCAGAAGAAAGATACAATGAGATAAAGGCCGATTTCGAACAGTTGATGGCCAAACGTGACTATGAAGATCAGAAAATTACGTTTGTTCCTGTTAGTGCCTTGAGAGGTGATAATGTTGTGCACCGTTCCGAGAATACGCCATGGTATCAAGGAGAAACCTTGTTAGAACATTTAGAGGGCTTAGATCTTGCCGCCGTTTCCAACGTAGGTACGCCAAGGTTTCCAGTACAATATGTCATTCGACCTAAAACTGACGACCATCACGATTTTAGAGGTTTTGCAGGTAAGGTGTACGGGGGTGAGTTGAGTGTAGGTGACGAGGTGGTGGCCTTGCCATCCCAGACCCGTTCCAAAATCAAGGAAATCTATTTTCACGATAAAAAATATAGGACAGCTTCGAGAAGGTCATCGGTAACGATTACCCTAGAAGACGAGATTAATTTAAGTAGAGGCGATATGTTGGTGAAGGCTGGAGATTTGCCGACCATCGATAAGCAGTTTACGGCTACGATTTCATGGATGGATACCGATAAGTTGGTACCTGGTAAAAAATATGTGGTACAGCACGGGGTAAACAAAGTTTTGGCAAAGGTCAATACCATTAATCATAAAATTCATCCCGATTATTCAGGAATCGAAGAAAATGTAGACGGTTTGGCCATGAACGACATTGCCCAAGTCACTTTTAAATTGAACAAGCCTATTTTCTATGATAAATTCAAGAATCATCGTACCAACGGTTCGTTTATTTTAATCGATACGCAGTCGAACAACACGGTAGGGGCCGGATTTATTGCATAGATAAGCACAAATAAAGCAATCAACCGCGATGTAGGTTTCTAAAGTTGATCATCAAGTTAACCTATAAAATCTATAGGCAAAAAGGAATATGAACGATCTTGGGAATGCCAAGATTTTGAAAAGAAGTTAGCATGCAGAGTTTCAGAACAGAAATAGAGAATCCCATAGTAGAGAAGGATATTATAGAACTGGAAAGAAAGATTCGTCAGTTTCACGAGGGAAAGTTAGACGAGGAGAAATTTCGTAGCCTTCGTTTGGCTAGGGGAGTCTATGGCCAGCGGCAGCAAGGTGTACAGATGATTCGAATTAAACTGCCCTATGGTAAGGTAACCTCCAAACAACTACACCGTATTTGTGAAGTCTCCGACGAGTATTCAACAGGACGTCTTCATATTACCACCAGACAGGATATCCAGATTCATTATGTGGATTTGAATCGAACTCCACAATTATGGGCCGAATTGGATAAGGACGATATTACACTACGGGAGGCATGTGGTAACACGGTTAGAAATGTAACGGCTAGTGAAACTGCTGGTATCGATGTAGACGAGCCCTTTGATGTGTCGCCTTACGCACACGCCCTTTTCGAATATTTCTTAAGAAACCCTATCAGCCAAGAGATGGGAAGAAAGTTTAAGGTATCTTTTTCGGCCAGTGATGCCGATACCGGCCTTTCTTACATGCACGATTTAGGCTTTATAGCTAAAATAGAGCAGGGTGTTAGAGGCTTTAAAGTCATGCTCGGGGGCGGATTAGGTTCGCAGCCGCGGCACGCCGATGTTCTTTTCGAGTTCTTGCCCTCTGATAGAATCATTCCTTTAATGGATGGGGTTATCCGTGTTTTTGACCGATACGGCGAGCGTAAGAGTAGGGCCAAGGCACGAATGAAGTTTTTGATTAAAGATATAGGCCTCGACGGATTCAAAGAACTTTTGGCCGAAGAACAAAAGGCGGTTCCCCAAGAATCTTATCCTATTGATGCGGATGCCTATCCGAAAATTAAAGTCGCGGATACTGACTTTCCTCAAGTTGAGGTCGATGATATGGCCGCTTTCGAAGCTTGGAAGTCTACGAACCTTGTACCTCAAAAACAGGAAGGATTTACGGCCATAGGAATAAAAGTACTATTGGGCGATTTTTATACCGATAAGGCGCGCCTGTTGGCCGATTTGGTGGAGAAATATGCGGCCGGGGAGATACGACTATCGTTACGTCAAAATATTTTAATTCCTTTTGTAAAAGAAGGAGCAATACCTTTTTTCTATACCGAATTGAAGAAATTAGGGTTCGCCGAGGCCGGTTACAATAGGGCGCTTGACATTACGGCCTGCCCAGGCACGGATACCTGTAATTTGGGAATAGCCAGTAGCACGGGTATTGCCGAAGAGCTGGAACGTGTGATTAAAGCTGAATATCCACAATATATAAGCAATCCCGATGTGGTAATCAAAATCAGTGGGTGTATGAATGCCTGTGGTCAACACAATATGGCCAATATCGGATTTCAAGGGATGAGCGTTCGTACGAAGGATAAATTGGTGGCTCCTGCACTTCAGGTACTTTTGGGTGGTGGCAACGACGGAAACGGAAATGGTCGCTTTGCCGACAAGGTGGTGAAGATTCCGAGTAAGAGAGGTCCCGAAGCGTTACGCCTAATTTTAAATGACTATGAGGCCAATGGTAACGGCGTCCCTTATCCTGATTATTATGCCGAAAAGGGTCAAATGTATTTTTATGACTTCTTGACCCCTTTGTCTGATGTGACCAATTTGACTGCCGAAGATTTTATCGACTGGGGAAATACCGACCGATATAAAAAAGAGATTGGGATAGGCGAATGTGCTGGTGTCGTTATCGACCTAATAGCCACTTTACTTTTTGAAAGTGAGGAGAAAATCCAAAATGCAGAGGAAAATTTTGAAGCTGGGAAATGGGCCGCCAGTATTTATTATTCGTATACCTCAATGGTGAATTCGGCCAAGGCTTTGTTGACCGCGGAAAAGACCAAAGTGAATACGCATTCCGGCATCATCAAAGATTTTGATGAGAAATTTGTGGCTTCAGGTAAAATTGATCTGGGAGTCGGTTTCGAAACGCTTGCATTGCAATTGAACAAAAACGAGCCGACCCAGGAGTTTGCCAAAAAGTATATGGAAGACGCCAAGGATTTTCTTGCAAAGGTGGAGACTTTTAGAAAATTGGAACTAGCGGAGGTGTAACTTATGAATAGGAAAGAAAGCACTTATATCGAAAACTACGCTGAAAATGATAAAACTGATTTGTTGTTATTTCAACAATCGAATCGAGGACTATTAACCGTTGTTGGTGCGGGTCCTGGAGATCCTGAGTTGATTACCTTTAAGGCCATAAAGGCTTTGCAGACCGCAGATGTGGTTCTTTACGATGCTTTGGTTAACGAAGCGCTTTTAGCGTATGCGCCCAAGGCTGAGAAAATTTTCGTGGGTAAGCGCAAAGGGTGCTATTCCTATCGACAGGAACAAATCAATGATTTGATTGTGAGCCGTGCAAAATCAAAGGGTCACGTAGTACGCCTTAAAGGCGGAGATCCTTTTGTCTTTGGCCGAGGGGCGGAAGAAATGGAATATGCCGCTAACCATGGTCTCGAAGTGGCCATAGTACCCGGAGTATCATCTAGCCTTTCCGTACCGGCTATGCAACAGATACCTGTGACCAAAAGAGGGGGCTCTGAAAGTTTCTGGGTAATTACCGGCACTACTAAAGCGCACAAACTCTCTGAAGATGTAGTGCTTGCCGCCAAGAGCAACGCTACCGTGGTGATACTTATGGGAATGTCAAAACTATCGGAAATCGTAGCGATTTATAAAAAAGAGGGTAAACCTAACATACCTATAGCCATTATTCAAAACGGAACATGTGCCAATGAAAGAATAGCTGTGGCTACAATAACCTCTATTGAAAAGGAAGTGCAGCGAAAAACATTGGCAAACCCTGCGATTATTATTATTGGGGAAGTTGTTCGGCATCGACAAAATATTAGTGAGATTATCAAGAATCAAGAACAAGAGCTAAGTCAAATATTATGATAAAAACAGATTTATTAATTATTGGGGCAGGTCCCACAGGGCTTTTTACCGTATTTGAGGCAGGGCTTCTAAAATTGAAGTGTCATTTAATAGATGCGTTGGCGCAGCCGGGAGGGCAGTGTTCCGAAATTTATCCCAAAAAGCCCATTTATGATATCCCGGCCTTCCCGGAAATTCTGGCAGGTCAGTTAGTAGATAATCTTATGGAGCAAATCAAGCCTTTTGATCCTGGTTTTACCTTGGGGGAACGAGCCGAGACTCTTGATAAATTAGAGGACGGTACATTTGTCGTAACCACCAATAAAGGCACAAAGCATAATGCACCGGTTGTAGTCATCGCCGGTGGTCTTGGTTCGTTTGAACCTCGAAAGCCACCTATCGCTAACATCACCGATTTTGAAGATAAGGGTGTTGCCTATATGGTCAAAGATCCCGAAATATACAGAAACAAAAAGGTGGTTATTTCAGGAGGTGGTGATTCCGCGCTGGATTGGGCCATATTTTTGGCAGACGTGGCATCAGAGGTTTCACTGGTCCATCGAAGAAACGAGTTTCGGGGGGCATTAGATTCTGTCGAGAAGGCCTCTGAACTTGCCAAATTGGGAAAAATCAAATTGTTTACCGAGGCGGAAGTCAAAAAACTCTATGGCGATGAACATCTAGAAGCTGTGGTGGTCAAACACAACGATACCGAAAAGGGAGAGACATATGTAGAAACGGATCATTTCATTCCACTCTTCGGTCTATCACCAAAACTAGGGCCTTTGGGCAATTGGGGACTTGAAATAGAGCGCAACGCCATTAAAGTAAATAATGCAAAAGATTACCAGACCAATATACCGGGAGTCTATGCCATCGGGGATGTCAATACCTACGAAGGCAAACTAAAACTGATTCTTTCCGGGTTTCACGAGGCAGCCATTATGTGCCAATTTGCCTATCAACATATCAATCCAGGAAAGCGATTCGTAATGAAGTATACGACCGTAGGTGGGGTTGAAGGTTTCGACGGTAGCAAAAAGGAGGCAAAAAAAGAGGTCGTGCAGAGTATAGCTTAAAACCACTTAGGGTTTTAACGTATAAAGACCTTCCGTCCCACACCGGGTGGAAGGTCTTTTTATGAACGTAAGGTGCGTTTGTTGTGATAGAAAAACCCGCTGCTTTACTTGGTTTTCATGGATATGTGGCGTTACTTTGCACCCCCGTTCATTAAAATGTAAATATCATAGAGTTATCAAGAAAGGTGGAGGGACTAGAACCGTTGAAACCTTAGCAACCCTTTTCTTATAAAGAAGGTGCTACATTCTATCCCGAAATGAAAGGGACAGATAACACAAGCGAGACAACCTGTCTTTTCTTTCCCTTGCTTGATACCCGACTTTTAGAGAAATAGAAATCTAGCCTCGTAGAAAATGTCGAAAGAGGGATTTCGCAGAGAAAAAGGTAGAATCAGTGTTTACTAGATCATAAAATGAAAAATATAAACGACATACTTCAAAAGCGCATCCTCGTGCTTGATGGTGCCATGGGGACGATGTTACAACGCTATAACTTCACAGAGGCAGACTTTAGGGGGCAGCGTTTCAAAGATTGGGAACACCCACTTCAGGGAAACAATGATTTATTGTCACTAACACAGCCAAAAGCCATAGCCGATGTACATCGGAAGTATTTCGAGGCCGGTGCCGATATTGTCGAAACCAATACGTTTTCTAGTACGACTATTGCAATGGCCGATTATCACTTGGAGGGAGTAGTTTATGAACTAAATTATGAAGCTGCCCGAATTGCCAAAAAGGTCGCCGATGAATTTACGGAAAAAGAACCTGATAAACCTAGGTTCGTGGCGGGTAGTATAGGTCCGACAAATAAAACGGCGAGCATGTCACCCGATGTGAACGACCCCGGCTTTAGGGCAATTTCTTTTGATGCGCTACGTATAGCTTATAAACAGCAAGCTGAAGCACTTTTAGATGGCGGCGTAGATATGCTTTTAGTGGAGACTGTTTTCGACACGCTCAATGCTAAGGCAGCTTTGTTTGCCATAGAGGAAGTCAAGGAAGAAAGAAATATAAAGGTGCCCGTAATGGTCAGTGGTACGATAACCGATGCCTCGGGTAGAACCTTGTCCGGACAAACGGCCGAGGCTTTTTTAATTTCAATTGCCCACATTCCACTTCTTTCCGTTGGTTTTAATTGCGCATTGGGTGCCGACCAATTGACCCCGCATTTAGAAGTATTGGCCAAAAAGTCGGATCTTCCTATATCGGCCCATCCTAATGCCGGTTTGCCCAACGCGTTCGGCGAGTACGACGAAACCCCTGAAGAAATGGCAGAACAAATCAAGGAATATCTGGAAAAAGGATTGGTCAATATCGTTGGGGGCTGCTGCGGAACGACCCCAGAGCACATCAAGGCCTTATCTACGCTGGTTAAGAATTATGAACCTCGAAAACTAGTTGTACCTGCTTAGAAAGGAAGCCACTATGGAAAAAAAGCAGCCAAAATACCTTAAGTTAAGTGGTCTTGAACCTTTGGTAATAACCCCAGAAAGCAATTTTGTAAATGTCGGGGAAAGGACCAATGTAGCCGGTTCGAAGAAGTTTCTAAGGCTGATTAAAGAAGGAAAGTTCGAAGAAGCCCTAGACATTGCGCGTGACCAAGTTGAAGGAGGGGCTCAAATTATTGATATCAATATGGATGATGGCTTGATCGAAGGCAAAGAGGCCATGGTCAAGTTTTTGAATTTAATCGTGGCCGAGCCTGATATAGCCCGCGTACCGATTATGATCGATAGCTCAAAATGGGAGATTATTGAAGCAGGGCTTCAAGTGGTTCAGGGTAAATGTGTGGTGAATTCGATCAGCCTAAAGGAAGGAGAAGAAACCTTTGTTCATCAGGCCAAATTAATAAAGCGATATGGGGCTGCAGTGATTGTAATGGCCTTTGATGAGGATGGTCAAGCCGATAATTACGAGCGGCGCATCGAAATTGCTAAACGATCTTACGATATTTTGGTAGATAAGGTCGGTTTTCCCGCGGAAGACATTATTTTCGACCTGAATATTTTTCCGGTCGCAACCGGAATGGAAGAGCACAAGCGTAATGCCCTAGATTTTATCGAAGCTACCAAGTGGGTACGTGAAAACCTTGCGTACTGTAGTGTGAGCGGAGGGGTGAGCAACGTGTCTTTTTCTTTTCGGGGGAACAACCCGGTCAGGGAGGCGATGCACTCGGTTTTTCTATACCATGCCATCAAGGCCGGTATGAACATCGGTATCGTCAACCCGACTATGTTAGAGGTCTATGACGATATTCCAAAAGAGTTACTCGAGAAGGTCGAGGATGTTATTTTGAACCGACGCGATGATGCCACCGAGCGGCTTCTTGATTTTGCCGAATCCGTTGTTGGAAAGGCACGTGAAAGCAAAGTAGACCTTTCGTGGCGTGAAGATCCCTTACAAGAAAGAATTACCAGGGCTTTGGTCAAGGGAATCGATCAATTTATAGTGGAAGATGTAGAAGAGGCGCGCAAAGCGGCAAAGCGACCCATTGAAATCATAGAAGGACACCTTATGATCGGTATGAATGTGGTCGGTGATCTCTTCGGAAGTGGTAAAATGTTTTTGCCCCAGGTAGTGAAGTCCGCACGCGTGATGAAAAAGGCAGTGGCCTATTTACTTCCTTATATTGAGGAAGAAAAATTGGCTAATCCGCAAGAAGGAGATTCGGAAAATGCCGGTAAGATATTGATGGCTACGGTAAAAGGGGATGTTCATGATATCGGTAAAAATATTGTCAGTGTGGTTTTGGCGTGCAATAATTATGAGATAGTAGATTTGGGGGTGATGGTACCGCCCGAAAAAATACTTCAGACTGCCATCGATGAACAAGTAGACGCCATTGGACTGAGCGGACTAATTACCCCATCTTTGGACGAAATGGTGCATTTGGCCAAGGAGATGGAACGCAGAAATTTTAAAATACCACTATTGATCGGAGGGGCCACTACCAGTAAGGCACATACGGCCGTTAAGATCGATCCCCAGTACAAAAATGCAGTGGTACATGTTAACGATGCATCGAGGGCGGTCACGGTAGTAGGCGATTTGCTACAAAAGGAGACCTCTGAAGCTTATAAACAGGCCATCAAGAAAGACTATGACCTTTTTAGGGAAAAATTTAATAATCGCTCGCAGCATAAGATCTATAAGACCATTGAGGCGGCAAGAGAGAATAAATTTCAGATCGACTGGCAGTCCTCGGAAATCGTAAAGCCCAACCAATTGGGTATTCAAGTCATTGAGAATATGGATTTGGAAAAGCTGATCGATTTTATCGATTGGACTCCCTTTTTTAGAAGCTGGGAACTTCATGGTAAATATCCTGACATCTTGAAAGATGAAGTAGTCGGTGAACAGGCAACGGAACTTTTTAACGAGGCACAGAAAATGCTGAAGGAGATTATTAGGGAGAAGAAGTTGAAGGGTAAGGCAATTTTCGGCTTGTTTCCTGCCCATACGGTGAATGACGACGATATTGAGGTTTTGGTGCCCGATGAAGGTTCGAAAACACAAGAGGCGAAAAAGTATACGTTTCGAACCCTTAGGCAACAATTGCAGCGAAAGGAGGGTGTTGCGGACTATGCCCTTGCCGATTTTATTGCACCAAAGGGAACGGGAAGACAAGACTATATTGGCTGTTTTTGTGTAACTACGGGTTTCGGTACCGACGAGCTTGCCGGACAATACCGAAAAGACCTCGATGATTATAATTCGATTATGGTGAAGGCGCTCTCCGACCGTTTGGCAGAAGCATTTGCGGAATATCTCCATAAGGAAATACGAACTGTACATTGGGGGTATGGGGCCCATGAACGATTGGACAACGATGAATTGATCGATGAAAAATATCAAGGAATTCGCCCGGCACCGGGCTATCCGGCCTGTCCCGACCATCTAGAGAAATTGACGATATGGGAAATGTTGGGTGTTGAAGCGCGTATTGGTGTAAAACTGACCGATAGTTTGGCCATGTGGCCCGCTTCTTCCGTATCCGGGTATTATTTTGCCAATCGGGAGGCCCGATATTTCGGTCTGGGTAAGATAAAAAAAGATCAAGTAGCGGATTTTGCCCAACGCAAAGGGATTCCATATGAAGAGGCGGCCAAATGGTTGGCGCCCAATATGGTCGATGATTAAAAGATACGGGTAATAGCTCGGGGAAAGATTTAGTATAGCATGTTGGTCGGCGTTAGGGATAGCAGCGGCATCTTTTTCTGATCTGCCATCTGGAGGTGAGCAAAGTGTTTTGGCAGATGAAAAAATAGAGCGAATAGCCCGACCACCTCATAGTGGGAACGCAAAAAGGAAAATTGGGATAAAGCAAGAAGATCAAGTATACCAAATATGAAAATTACGGAACATATAGACAGGGCCAAGGGCGAAACCTTGTTCTCATTTGAAATTATACCTCCTGTCAAGGGACGGAGCATTCAAGAGCTTTATGACAATATTGACCCCTTGATGGAATTCAAGCCGCCCTTCATCGATGTTACTACATCGCGCGAAGAGTATGTTTATATTGATAAAGGAGGGCTTTACGATAAGAAAATCACGCGTATGCGACCGGGAACGGTCGGTATCTGCTCATCGATTCAACATAAATATGGCGTCGATACCGTACCCCACCTACTTTGTGGTGGTTTTACCAAGGAAGAAACTGAATATGTACTTGTTGATTGTCATTATTTGGGTATCGACAATGTTATGGCACTTAGGGGAGACGCCATGAAGGAGGAAAAATATTTCAGACCTACCGAGGGCGGACATAACTATGCCAGGGGCCTCGTTCAGCAGATTCGAAATTTAAGCGAGGGTAAGTATCTTCATGAGACCATCGAGACCGACGACTGTTCGGATTTTTGTATTGGTGTGGCTGGGTATCCCGAAAAACATTTGGAAGCTCCTTCATTGCAGTCCGATTTAAAACGCTTAAAAGAAAAAGTCGATGCCGGGGCCGATTATGTGGTCACCCAGATGTTCTTTGATAATGACAAGTTTTTTGAATTTGTAAAGGCTGCAAGGGAAAATGGTATTACGGTACCGATCATACCAGGCATAAAACCTATAGCGGTCAAGCGTCACCTACAGTTATTGCCCCAAGTGTTCAGAATCGATCTTCCACAGGACCTGATCGATGCAGTAGACGTTTGTTCGAACAATAAAGAGGTACGGCAGGTAGGTGTGGAATGGGCTATTCAACAGTCAAAGGAGTTAAAGGCGCAGGGAGTTCCCGTTCTGCATTATTACTCCATGGGGAAGTCGGATAATATCAAGGCAATAGCGGAGAATGTATTCTAAAAGTATACAGGTTCAACCCCTGATAGTCTAAAATTTTGAAGAAACCTTTCTTGATCAGTTCCCTTTTAATACACAATAATTTTACCTTTGCCGCCCATGAACCGTAAGGTATTTCTGTTATTGATAGTTCTGCATTTCCAATGCTTTTCTCAAGAAAGTGATCGGAAGAACGGCTATACCTTTGACGCTAATGTTTTTTACGGCTCGATTATATTGCACAATCCAGATATTTCCCATTTGATTACAAAACATCCCCATGGCGTTATCTTGGGGTATAATAGAAAGACTTTTGGTCGCGAAGATTGGCAGCAGTGGTACAATTATCCCGATTTGGGCGCTTCTTACATCTATCAAAATACCAACAACCCGACCTTGGGGGAAACCCATGGTCTATATGCCCATTTCAATTTTTACTTTTTCAAACGTAATTTGCAATTCCGGGTGGGCCAAGGTATTGCCTACGCCACCAAACCATACCATCGTGAGACCAATTTTCGTAACAATGCCTATGGTTCGCGTATATTGAGCTCGACCTATATGATGTTCAATTATTATAAGGAAGACATATACAGGGGTATGGGTTTTAAGGCTGGGATTTCTATAGTTCACTATTCAAATGCCAATGTAAAGGCGCCGAACACCTCGACCAATACCTTGGCATTCAATGCCGGACTCGTCTATACCCTAGATGGAGTTGAAAAGGAATATATTATAAGGGAAAAGGAAAAGATTCGAGAGCCCTTAAAGTACAATTTGGTATTTCGATCTGGGGTTAATGAAAGTGATAATATAGGGCATGGGCAATATCCATTCTATATCTTTTCGGGATATATCGATAAAAGAGTGGGGCGTAAGAGTGCAATTCAAGTTGGAGGTGATGTGTTTTTGAGCAATTTTTTAAAAGAGCTGATCCGTTTTCAGTCCATCGCTTTTCCAGAAAATGGTATTTCGGCCGATACGGATTATAAACGTGCAGGGATTTTTATAGGGCATGAGCTTTTTATCAATAAGCTTTCTATCGAAACGCAGTTGGGCTACTACATCTACTACCCTTATGATTTTGAAGGGAAAGTATACAATCGATTTGGCCTGAAGCGCTATTTCGGCGACAATTTTTTTGGGGTTGTGAGCCTAAAGTCACATGGTGCCGCTGCAGAAGCAGTGGAATTCGGCATTGGGGTTAGGTTATAACCTTTTAGATTTATAAAAAAAGAAACAACCTTTGAATTTGAGAATTTGGATATTGAATTTGAAGCTTCCGAACCTTTGGAAACGCATCGGTATTGCTAAAATATGTGGTTTTGTAACCACCCTTTTTTTGCTGGGCTGTGCTATGGAAAATGCGCCAGACTGCCTGCAGGATTCCGGGGATTTAATTCGCGAAGAAGTGTTGCTGCCCGATTTTACTAAAATCACCGTTTTCGAAAATGTCTCCCTTGTGCTAAAGCAAGGAAATATACAAAAGGTCGAAGTACAGACCGGGGAATATCTTCGTGATGAGGTTTCCGCCGTGGTAGAGGGGAATAGATTGCTCCTTCGAGATACAAACGACTGCAATTTTTTTAGAGAATACGGGTTGACCACCATCTATGTAACTTCTCCCAATATTGATGAGATTAGGAGTAGCACAGGTTGGTCGGTTCAGAGTGACGGTGTATTGGCCTATCCGACTTTGACCTTGCTTTCGGAAAGCTATATTGATAATGAGTCGGAAACTACCGATGGGGAGTTTGATTTGAATATAGATTGCCAAAATTTGAGTGTCGTGGTGAACGGTATCGCCTATTTCAAAATTAAAGGAACTACGGAAAATCTCAATCTGAGTATTGCGGCGGGGGACTCCCGTATCGAGGCCGATAATCTTATCTCAGAAAATATTAGCCTTAATCATAGAGGTAGCAACGACATGTTCATAAACCCCCAATTTTCCCTTAACGGCACTATTCGTGGAACCGGGGACGTGATTTCCTTGAATCGGCCCGATCAGATTGACGTGGAAGAATTGTATAAGGGAAGATTGATTTTCAGGTGATTCACAAGCTTGGTAAAAATGGTGATTTTTGGGATACTTGTTATCTGAACTCATACATACTTAAAATATATTCTCATTTACAGTGCACTATATCGAATGATTCCGATGCGCATATGCTTAAGGATTTTTTCGTTGATAGACGCTCGTTAAAAGGGCATGTGGGGTTGAACGCCCAAGCAGAAATAGATCGTATTTTACACCGTATGGTTGATGAGCTGCTTGTGCCAGGAATTTCTATTACCGTTCTGCAAGATGGGCAAACCCTATTTCAACGAAGATATGGCTTTGCTAACCTCGATTTTAAAACCCGGTCGACCCCCAGAAATCAGTATTTCGAGTAGCAAGCGTGTCCAAGCCTATTGCTGCTACCGCCCTAGCACGAATGACCAATGATAAGCAGATAGACCTCGATGCTTCTTTTTACGAATATGTGCCTATTACCCCAAAAAACGGTGGGACTTTACTATTCGTCAATTGGCGAGCCATACAGCTGGTATCAGGGGATATCGAGGTTTTGAATACGGACTGAATAAACCGTATTCCATCAAGGAAAGTATTGAGATTTTTAAGGATGATGATTTACTTTTTAAACCGGGTACCGCTTATTTTTATTCCAGTTTTGATTGGGTATTTATTTCCCTGGCGATGGAAGAAGTGTTGGGATCGTCTTTTAAAGAGTACGTGAAAATAAAGGTGTTGGAACCGTTGGGTATGCATAGGACCTTTGATCCTAAAAGTTATGGAGTTTATTGTGATGAATTAGGGGAGGAGGGTGGTTGCGGCTTCTACTTTAAAGACAGAAGGGTTTCCGGCAGGCAATCCATGTCGATACTAATAATAAGCTTGCCGGCGGCGGTTATTTTTCTACCAGTGAGGATGTGGCCAAGTTGGGTTTAGCTCATTTGCAGGGTATGTTCGATGCACCATTGACCTCACAATTTTTACCTCTCAAGTGGCCAAGGGTTCTCTAACTTTTTTGTATACCCCGATCAGAAAATGGTGTTTGCGATTTTGGTGAACTGTACCGATCCGAAAATAGAAGATGAACTTGAAATATTATAGGACTTATTTTTATCAAGTCTTTCGAATACGTAGTCGATGTGCTCTTTAGCATATAAAAATAGTCGTTATGCGCCACACTTTAAATTGTTTAATTAAAATTATTTAACTTTAAACAAAAATAAATAAAGATGTCATGAAAATATTCAATAAAGTTACATTACTTCTACTTTTCTGCGCGGTGGGTACGTTTATGAATGCCCAAGAAATAACCTCGTTTCCAGGGATGTGGGGCCATGAATTTTATCAAGACAAAGATAAACTTACATGGAAGGAAATCGATAAAATAATGTCGGAAAGCCAAGTGGCTCAGATGGAATGGCAAAAATCTAAAAAACAAATGCTTGGAGGCCTAATAGCTGGGACAGCAAATTTTGGTTCCGCTATATGGTTTTTGGTTAATGAAAACGACGATAAACCGGTTACTGGCCCTGTAATAGCTTTCGCAGCGACAGGAGTAATTGGATCAATTTTCTACCATTCGGCCTTAAAAAACAAAAAAGAGGCTATACTGAATTATAACGAAAGCGTATCAAAGGGCACTTCTTTCAATTTAGTGCCTACAAGCAATGAAAACGGTGTAGGGTTGGCCTTGAAATTTTAATAAGGTCATAGGCCACCAGTTGTACTTGAATCATTTACTACCCGTCAAATCGGTAAAAAGACTTTCAAGATTTTTGTTCTTTCTACTTAATTGAAGGGTTTTTAAGCTATTGTCATGTGCAAAATCGAAGACCGCCGAACGCATGTCTTTTGAAGTGTCAAAGATGATTTCATAAACGAATCCCCCAAGATTCTTGACCTGGGTCGCGTGTGGTAATCGGTTGAGGAAAGCTTCTTCCACACGATAATCAAACTCTACCTCTATGATTTGTTCGTTTTCGTCTCGAAGCTCGGAAAGCTTTTTGTCGGCTACCAATTTTCCCTGATTGATAATCAAGACACGGTCACACACCGCTTCCACTTCTTTCATGATATGAGTCGACCACAAAATGGTTTTTTCCCTTCCGATTTCCTTGATCAACTTTCGAATTTCTAAAAGTTGGTTGGGATCAAGTCCAGTCGTTGGCTCGTCTAAAATCAATACGGCAGGGTCGTGAAGCATGGCCGCGGCAAGGCCCACGCGCTGCCGGTAACCCTTTGAGAGTTGTCCGATTTTTTTATGTACTTCGGGTGAAAGTCCTGTCTGTTCGATTACTTGATCGATCCGCTTTTTATTTATTCTATAAACTTCGGCATTAAAGGTCAGGTATTCCCTAACGTACATGTCAAGATATAGGGGGTTATGTTCCGGAAGGTAACCGATACATCGCTGAACGCTTTTCGGTTGTTTAACGACATCGAAGGTGTTAACGGTTGCCTGCCCCTCGTCCGCCTTGTAATAAGTGGTCAAGATTTTCATCATGGTAGATTTACCCGCTCCATTGGGACCTAGAAAACCTACGATCTCCCCTTTTTTAAGTTCGAAAGAGATCTGGTCCAGTGCTTTTTGGCTACCGAATTTTTTGGTGATGTTCTTAACACTAATGGACATAATTCCAAAAATTTTTTCCAAAAGTAGGAAATATACACGTACCACAATGGGTTTGATATTCGCACTGAATACAATAAATTTCAAAGAATGTTTAACCCAAATACGGAAAAAACAATTAAAATCATAAAAAGTGTATTGAACAATAAGATTTTTAAAATTAATTGTTACTTTAGCCAAAGTTTAAGTGTACAATGTCAGGACAATATTTTTATAACGGTTTTTTCTTCTACTTCTTTTTTAAGGGAAGAACGGGGCTGTTATAGTATATTGATACAAGATATAAAATGAAAGTCCCGTTAAAAAGCGGGACTTTTTTTTGTCGATTTTTCTGATAACGGTATGGGCACAAGGTCGTAAAATATCAAGTCGGAGGCTGTAGTAAACATCCATTATGAAACTAAAAATAGCCATTCAGGGAATTAAAGGCTCGAATCATCATCAAGTGGCGAAAGAATATTTCGGTGATGATATCGATCTGGTAGAGTGCATGTCTTTTGATAATTTGGTCGATCGATTGCTTGACGGAACTGCCGACAAGGGAGTGATGGCCATAGAGAATAGTATTGCAGGCTCTATTATTCCAAATTATGCATTGGTTTATCATAACAACTTGCATATTATTGGCGAGCATTACCTGAATATTCATCATAATCTCATGGTATTAAACGGTTGTGAAATCAAAGATATTGAAGAGGTAAGGTCACATCCCATGGCCTTGTTACAATGTAAAGATTTTTTTAGGGACTATCCGCATATCAAATTGGTGGAAGATGTAGATACGGCCGAAACAGCTAAAAGTATTCATGAACATGGTTGGAGCACTATCGGGGCTATAGCGCCTGAGGTTGCTGCTGATTTATACGATTTGAACATTCTCGCGCGTGAAATCCAGACCATCAAGAACAATGCGACCCGCTTCATCATCGTAAAGACCAAAAATAAAGAACTTCCCAAAAATGAAATAAATAAGGCTTCTTTACGATTCGTAACGAGCCATAAACGAGGAAGTCTGGCAGCGGTACTTAATGTAATGAGCGATTGTTATCTAAACCTGACCAAAATTCAGTCCCTGCCGATCATCGAAACCCCATGGAAATATGCCTTTTTTGTTGATGTAACCTTTGAGGAGTACGAGCATTTCGATAAGGCGAAAAGTCTCCTACATATAATGGCGGAGGATTTTAAGATTTTGGGAGAATACAAAAATGCGAGAATATGATACGTACAGCAGATCGTTTACATACTGTTGAAGAATATTATTTTTCAAAAAAGCTGCGGGAAGTACGAAGTTTGGTGGCTGAAGGGCGACCCATTATCAATATGGGTATCGGCAGTCCTGATTTAGCGCCTTCCAAAGAAATAATAGCAAGCATTCAGGAGGCGGTGAACGAGACAGGTGCCCATCAATACCAGAGTTATCAAGGCCTCCCAGAGCTACGTCAGGCATTCAGCGATTTTTATCGTAGCAAGTTTAAGGTGAACATAAATCCATCGAACGAAGTTTTGCCGCTCATGGGTTCAAAAGAAGGTATCATGATGATCAGCATGGCCTTTTTGAACGAGGGCGATGGTGTTTTGATCCCTAATCCAGGATACCCGACCTATACATCGGTAACCCGCTTGGTCGGCGCCAAGCCTAAGTATTATAGCTTGAAAGGGGAAAGCGATTGGTTTCCCGATCTTGATGCTTTGGAGGAAGAAGACCTGTCTAAGGTTAAGGTTATGTGGACCAGCTATCCCCATATGCCAACGGGGGCCACCGCCAGTAGGCAAAAATTTAAACGGTTGGTTGAATTTGCTGCCAAGAACGATATTCTATTGGTGAATGATAATCCTTATAGTTTCGTACTGAACGGCGACCCTTTAAGTATTTTGGAAATCGAAGGGTCTAAAGAAGTTGCCTTGGAGTTAAATTCTTTGAGCAAAACCTTTAACATGGCCGGTTGGCGAGTAGGTATGGTATTGGGCAGTTCCGAACATATCGAAGCGATATTGAAAGTAAAGAGCAATATGGATTCGGGAATGTTCTATGGTATTCAAAAAGGAGCCATATGTGCCTTGGCCAGTAGCCAAGAATGGTTCGATACATTGAACGAAGTGTACGATCGAAGGAGGGAGTTGGTATTCAGGTTGGCGGATAAACTGAACTGTAGTTATGACAAGGATGCGGTGGGAATGTTCGTTTGGGCCAAATTACCCAAAGGCAGTAAGGCAGCCGAAACGTTTATTGACGAGGTGTTGTACGAAAAGAATATTTTTATAACACCCGGAACTATATTTGGAAGCAACGGCGAGGGGTATATTCGTTTTTCATTGTGTGTGCCCGAAGATAAGATTCAAGAGGCCATCGATAGATTCTAGTGGTATGTCGAACGCCTGTTGCTAATTTTTATGGGGAGATAGATTATAAATCACACTTTATAAGTGTGGCAGTTAAGAGTTATGAATGTATTTATAATTGGTATTGGTTTAATTGGGGGTTCGTTTGCGAAGGATATCAAACGCATACGCCCCGATGCGAAAATATACGGAATCGATACGAATGTAAGGCATTTGGAGGAGGCTGTCGATCTAGGAATCATTGACGTCAAATCAAATTATGACGAGCTGCGAATTGCCGATGTGGTAATGGTCGCAATTCCTGTCGATGTTATGATCAGGGAACTTCCCCAAATATTGAATGCCGTGAACGATGAATGCCTGGTGTTTGATGGTGGCTCCACCAAAAGCCTCATATGCAAGACCCTTGAAGCACATCCCAAACGGCGTAATTTTTTAGCGGCCCATCCGATTGCAGGAACTGAATTTTCAGGTCCCTCTGCGGCTATCGAACATCTGTACGAAGGCAAGACCAATATCATTTGCGAGGTTGAAAAAACAGCCTTTAAACTACAGGAAATGGCACTAGAGCTATTTCAGCAAATAGGAATGCGTATTCGATATATGAACCCCGAGGCCCACGATAAGCATATCGCCTACGTGTCGCATTTATCACATATCAGCTCTTTTATGTTGGGAAAGACTGTTATTGAGAAAGAGAAGAACGAACGTGATATTTTTGACATGGCCGGTAGTGGTTTCGAAAGTACGGTGCGGTTGGCAAAGAGTTCACCTGCGATGTGGACCCCTATTTTTGAGCAAAACAAAGATAATGTCGTGGAGACCTTGGAAGAGTATATCCAGAATTTGCTAGAGTTCAAGCAATTACTTGAAAAGGATGACTTTAAAGGTATCTACAACGAAATGAACGCGACGAATAAAATAAAGGAAATATTAAACGGAATACCATTAAATAATAAATAGAGTAAAAAGCGAAATCAGAATACAATGGAGAATAATAAACAAATGAGGGCTTGGTTAGATGATTTGGGATTGGACCATCCACTAGTAATTGCCGGACCTTGCAGTGCCGAGACAGAAGAACAGGTTTTGGGTATTGCCAACAGTTTAAAAGATACCGATGTAAACTATTACCGGGCCGGGATATGGAAACCACGCACACGGCCAGGAAATTTTGAGGGTGTAGGTGCTCTCGGACTTAAATGGTTACAAAAGGTAAAGTCGGAAACTGGAATGAAAACAGCGACCGAAGTAGCGAATCGAGCCCATGTGGAATTGGCCTTGGAGCATGATATCGACTTACTTTGGATCGGTGCCCGTTCGACCGTAAGTCCTTTTATCGTTCAGGAAATTGCCGATGCTTTGGAAGGTACCGATAAGGTAGTTCTAATCAAGAATCCGGTAAATCCCGACTTGTCGTTATGGCTAGGTGCCGTTGAGCGATTGCATACGGCGAACATAAAAAAGCTGGGTGTCATACATAGGGGCTTCTCTACCTATGAGAAAACAAAGTACCGGAACATTCCAGAATGGCAGTTGGCCATCGATTTGCAGACCAGATTTCCTGATTTGCCGATTATCAACGACCCTTCGCACATTACGGGGAAGCGTGATATGATTTTCGATGTATCGCAGACTGCTTTAGACCTCAACTTTGACGGTCTTATGATCGAAACACACAGCGACCCAGATAATGCATGGAGTGATGCGGCACAGCAAGTTACGCCTGATACCTTGATTCAGATCATGCGCGATTTGCACGTTCGTAAGGAAAGCTCACCGGAAGCAGAGTTCAACCGGAAGCTTAGTAACTTACGGGCACAGATCGATGTGATCGATAATCAACTGATCGACACTTTGGGTAAGCGAATGAAAATTTCAGATAGTATTGGAGTACTGAAAAGAAAACGTAATGTTGCGGTACTTCAGAGCAATCGTTGGAACCAAATTTTAGGTGCGATGATTCTTGAAGGGGAATCAAAAGGACTGAGCGAAGAATTTATATTGAAGATGTTTAAGGCCATTCACCAAGAGTCTATCAATCATCAAGAGAAAATCATCAACGCTTGATAAACCGGTCTTTTACGATTAGTATACTACTGTTGAAATAAATTAATATGAGTCGCTAGCAATCTGTTAAGGTCTTTATGGACTTAACAGATTGCTTTTTTATATTCTTTTCAGTCTTTCTTGAAAATATATCGGGTAATAAAGATGCCTTGTCCGTCATCTTTTCCGGCGTCTGACTCTACTGCACTGGTCACAAAAGCCAACTCCCACCCATCGGCTACCATGGCCGTTAATTTTGAGGAAATAACCGCGTCGTTAGCGGCGATGTTCTGAAAACGTATCCCTCCAATATTATAAAAATTCAAGAGTTTGGTTTCCTCGAAATCTTTTACTCGTATATCGCTACGCTTCGATTTATTGCGCGTATTGTCTTCTTCGGTCTGTTCGGTGGTATAGGTTTCAAAATCTTTGTCCTCTTGGCCATCGATAATGCGTGAGCGCCCTATTCCATTAGGAACAATCGATTCTACGCTTGTAATGACCTTGAATTGTTGGGCATTGACTTCTGTGCTTACTACTAAAAGAATACTGGTGATAAACAGGATTTTTTTCATATTGATCTTTTAAGGGTTAATTAAATAGGATTGATTTCACAAAAGGGATCCTTCTCATTATTGTTGCTGTAAATTGTTTCGGTTTGGTTATTTCATCATGTTCTAGACCCAAGATCTAACTATTATATGAAAGTATTGCTTTTCTTTGTAAAACAAACGCAATACATGAAGGGAACCGTATACAAATCAACAGGAAGTTGGTATACCGTAAAAGCTGAAGATGGTAAGTTTTACGAGTGTCGTATCAAGGGAAAGTTCAGGATTAAAGGTATAAAAAGTACCAATCCGATCGCTGTGGGCGACCGGGTTGACTTTGATATTGATGAGTTGGGAGACGATATCGTCGGCACCATCTACTCAATAGAAGATCGTAAAAACTATATCATTAGAAAATCTGTTAACCTTTCGAAGCAAACGCATATCATTGCTGCAAACCTCGATCAGGCCTTTTTGTTAGTGACCCTCAACAACCCCATGACCTATACTATTTTCATTGACCGCTTTTTGGCTACAGCGGAGGCCTATGGGATACCTGCGGTTCTACTTTTCAATAAAATCGATACCTACGGTGACGAGGAGATGGTGGAAGTGAAGTACCTAGCTTCGTTATATAGAAAGGTGGGATACGAGTGTATAGGTCTTTCGGCAAAGACAGGTAAGAATGTAGATCAGGTCAAGGAAGCCATGCAGCACAAAACCAATCTCTTCGCCGGACATTCCGGTGCCGGTAAATCAACCTTGATCAATACCCTTGAGCCTACCATGGCATTACGAACCGCAGAAATTTCTGAACAACACCTGCAAGGTCAGCATACTACTACTTTTGCCGAGATGTACGATTTGTCTTTTGGTGCTCGTATTATAGATACACCAGGTATAAAAGGTTTTGGTATCGTAGATATGGAAAAGGAGGAAATAGGGGATTATTTTCCAGAATTTTTTGCGCTTAAGGGTCAATGTAAGTTTAACAATTGCCTTCATTTAGATGAACCTTTGTGCGCGGTTAAAGAAGCTTTGGAAAACGACGAGGTGGCATGGAGTAGGTATCGCAGTTATGTGCAGATGGTAACCGGCGAAGAAGAGAATTATAGGATCGATACCCATGATAGTAAACGATAAGCTTTTTACGATTTCTAAATTTGGAAATTTACCGATATCATGAGGGCAATCATACAGCGTGTCTCCAGTGCAAGTGTGACGGTAGAGGATAAAATAGTCTCAGAAATTGAAATGGGCCTTTTGGTGTTACTGGGTATAGAAGATGGCGATACACAAGACGACATCGAATGGCTTTCCCGGAAAATTGTCAATCTTCGTATTTTCAACGATGCCGATGGTGTGATGAACGAATCGGTTCTGAGTCTTATAGGGGGAGAGATAATCGTGGTAAGCCAGTTCACCCTGCATGCATCGACCAAAAAAGGAAATCGCCCTTCATATAGTAAGGCGGCCAAACCTGAAATTGCCATACCACTTTATGAAAAATTCGTAAAACAGGTACAACTTGATTTGGGTAAAAAAGTAAAAACAGGAATTTTTGGCGCCGATATGAAAGTGGCTTTGCTCAATGACGGTCCTGTTACGATCGCTATCGATACGAAGAACAAAGAATAGTTTCGTTTTGTCGAATTTTTCTTGTTTTTTGTAAGAAAAATAAGTGCTTCGCGTTGTAGTTTATCAACCGAACCCCCACCAATGCGACACTTTATTTTAGTTTATTTTTTCTTTTTAGGATTCCTAGCTTTTTCACAAAAAACTGATTACCAGGCTTTAAATTTAAATAAAGCCTTGACCGAAAATGCCAATGCGGTGGTTCGTGTCGATGAAATGGTAGTGGAGTTGTCTGCACTTAATAGCATGAATATCAGACATAAGAGGGCAGTCACCGTATTGAATGAAAAAGGAAATGCGTATGCAACTGTTTACGTGGGCTATGATAAAGGCCGGAAGGTAAAGAATATTCAAGCGGTCGTTTACGATGCTTCCGGTAAAGAATGCGATAAGATAAAGGAAAAGGAGTTTAAAGACGTTAGTGCCGTTGATGGCAGTACCCTTTACTCCGATTCCCGCTACAAGTATTATCATTACACACCGATAGAGTATCCCTACACGATAGAACTTACATATGAAACGACCACTAAAAATACGGGTGAAATTCCGTCAGTTTGGAGATTTCTTGACGATTTTAGGGTCAGCACGGAGAAAAGCAGCTTGTCTATTAATTATGCCCGGCCTGATTTAAAACCGGCAGTAAAGGAAAAAAATTTAGAGGGCATCGTCTATAGCAAGGATGACAACGATAAAGGTTTTTCCTTTGAAGCGAGAAATATCCCTGCTCTCAAGGAAGAAAGTATGTCTCCATCATTTAAGGAAATAGCACCGCAGATTATGGTGCGACCCGTGAACTTTCAGTATGAGGGTTACGACGCAAAAATTGATACTTGGAAAGATTTGGGCCTATGGATGTCCGGTAACCTACTCAAGGGTCGCGATGAACTATTACCGGCCACCAAGGAAAAGGTCAAGACTTTGGTGAAGGACGCGAATAACGACCTTGAAAAGGCAAAAATTATTTATAAGTACGTACAAGAGAATACGCGATATATAAGTGTACAGGTGGGTATCGGGGGCATTCAGCCCATTAATGCTATCGAGGTCGACCGACTGAAGTATGGTGACTGCAAGGGCCTGTCGAATTATACAAAGGCGTTGCTTAATTCAGTTGGCGTAGAGGCCTATTATGTACATGTCGAAGCAGGCCGTGAAAAGGTCGATTTCGAAGAGGAATTTCCAGATTTGGCCCAAGGAAACCACGTTATTTTGGCCGTTCCCTATGAAGGAAAATATCATTGGATCGATTGTACTTCGCAAGTACATCCGTTCGGGTTTATCGGGGATTTTACGGACGATAGAAAAGTTTTGGTGATAAAACCTGACGGTGGCGAAATTGTAAGAACCGTAGCCTACACAAATGAGCAGAATTACCAGCTGACCCAGGGATCTTATGCGCTACGGACCGATGGAAGTATTAATGGTAATGTTACTATCAGAACCCGTGGTATACAGTACGATAATCACTTTACCTTGGCGCAACGGCCAGAAGATAAAATTCAGGAACACTACAAAAATTACTGGCATAATATCAATAACCTGAAGGTCAAAACGTATCGTTTTCAAAATGACGACAGCGCCGTAGAATTTACCGAGGAGGTATCGGTAGATGCCTCTCATTATGCCTCTAAAAGCGGTGAACGTCTTCTTTTCGCCGCTAATGCATTTAACAATTTTGACTACATACCTGACCGTTATTATGATCGAAAATTGCCTTTTGAAATACAGCGTGGCTTTCTGGATGAAGATGAATTTAGCATCGAGATTCCCGACGGTTATGGAGTAGAATCAATGCCTGAAGCAATGACTGTCGAAAATAAATTTGGATACTATCGGATCGATTTCACCTTTAGCGAAGGCAAGATTTTTCTCCAGAGAAAATTTTTGGTCAAAAAAGGCACATATCCCAATTCGGATTATACCGCTTATCGTGATTTTATGAAGGAAGTGTCAAAAAACGACAGTGCTAAAATTGTAATAAAACCCATCTTATGATATCGACAAAAAAATTACCCCTACTTCTTGCGTTCATTTCAGTTCAAACCTTATGGTGCCAAGAAATCCAATTTGGTGAAGTCAGTAAGGAAGAGTTACTGGAAAAGGAATACGCATTAGATCCTGACGCACCGGCGGCCGTACTTTATCGCTACCAGAATACCTACATGCAATCGAACAATGGTTACCCCCGTTTGATTACCGAGATTCACGAGCGCATCAAAGTGTACAATAAAGCAGGATTTGAGTACGCGACGGAGCAGATAAATCTTTATAACGGTCGGTCCGATAAAGAAAGCGTCAGGAAAATAAAGGGGTATACCTACAACCTAGAGCAAGACAAAATCGTAAAATCGGAACTGGACAAGGATCAGATTTTCGAAAGTGAGCTCAGCTTTAACTACGATCAGGTAAAATTTACAATGCCCAATGTCAAGGAAGGGTCGGTCATCGAATTCGAATACTATGTATCTTCACCCTTTTATTGGCTTATTGATGAGTTTCGTTTTCAAAAGGACATACCTGTCAAACAGGTCAGGGCCGAGTTGCGAACACCGAAGGGTTATAATTTTAGGCAGACCCAAAAGGGATATGTTCCATTTACCTCACAAGAAAACATCAAACGGGACAACCGTATCGGAATGGACGTGGTAGTGACAAGTTTCGATTTAAGGAATGTTCCGGCACTTAAAGCCGAAAGTTATGTAGATAACATACATAATTATAGGGCCGGTGCCCTCTTCGAGTTAGTATCCATTGATTTACCCGGTTATCCTACCAAGAGTTTTGCCCATAGCTGGGGCGATGTAGCCAAAAGCATCGGAAATACTGATGACTATAAGAATCAATTGGATAAGACCCGTTCTTTTGATGACGAATTAGACGCCATCCTATCGGGAAAAACCGACAAGTTGGAAATCACCAACATACTCTTCAAGTATGTGAAAGACAATACCGAGTGGAACGGAATGGACGGTAAATCCTTTCAGCATGGGCTTAAAAAGACCATTAAGGAAAAAAAGGGGAATGCGGCCGACATTAATCTCTTATTGGTGGCCATGTTGCGATATGCGGGTATACATGCGAACCCGGTTATTCTTAGTACAAAAGAAAATGCCATTCCCTTTTTTCCCACTTTGGATCGCTTGAATTTTGTAATTGCCCATGCTAAAATCGATGGTGAAGACTACTATATGGATGCCACCGAGGAATTCAGCGATGTAAACCTATTGCCAATCCGTGATTATAATTGGGGCGGGCTTCTCGTGGATAACGAAAATATGGTATGGAAACATATTTTCAATATTGCACCACAAAAGGCCGAGAGTATGTACTCCGTAAAAATGGAAGTCGACCAAGAAGGTATTGTTTCGGGCAACTACCGCTCGAGGTTTACCAACCATGCGGCATATCGCTTCCGAGAGAGCCTTAAAAACCAAGACTTGGAAAATTACCTCAGGGACAAGGAAAGCAAATATACCGGTATGGAAATCTCGGAGTATGAAGCAAAAAACGTAGACTCTTATGAGGGCCATGTTTCCGAGTCCTTTCATTACCGACAAGAGAACGGAGCCGATGTGATCAATGACAAAATTTATCTACAGCCCTTATCGTTCCTTAAAATCGAGGAGAATCCGTTTAAGTTGGATAAGCGTGAATATCCGATAGATTATGGCTTTCCTTTTCGCGAACGGTATATGGTAAATATTAAGCTTCCTGAAGGCTATCAGGTCGAATCATTACCCTCGGCCGCTATCATTAAACTACCCGATAATCTCGGTATTTATAAATATGCGGTGCAAAATGCCGCAAATGGCATTCAATTATCCGTTACCTTTGAAGTAAACAAAGCGGTAATAGCAGCTATCAATTACCCCTATATTAAAGAATACTATAACCAAATAATTATTAAAGGGGCGGAACAGATTGTTCTCTCTAAAACGGACAATGAGTATAACGAAAGCACAGCAGGAAGTAGATAACTGGATCAAAGACCATGGTGTACGGTATTTTAACGAACTGACCAACATGGCCCAGCTTACCGAAGAAGTGGGCGAAGTGGCCAGAATCATAGCCCGAAGGTACGGTGAGCAAAGTGAAAAAGAATCGGATAAAGCAAAAGATTTAGGCGAAGAACTGGCCGACGTTCTTTTTGTTACTCTTTGCCTTGCCAATCAGACCGGTATAGATCTTCAAGCGGCATTTGATAAAAAAATGAAGTTGAAAACCAAAAGAGATCACGATCGCCATAAGAACAACGAAAAGCTCAAATAGTACTATATTTGAGCTTTTATTTTGGTCTGAAACTATTAAAATCGCACTCTTGAAACTGCACCTATACGCCCCTCCGAGCAATCTATTATATTCTGATATCCAGGTAACAGGCTCTAAAAGTGAATCGAACCGTTCTCTTTTATTGCAAGCCTTGTATCCGAACATCACTATAGAAAACCTATCCAATTCAGATGATGCCCAAGTCATGCAACAAGGGTTGCAAATTGAAGAAGGACAGGTCGATATTCACCACGCAGGTACCGCCATGCGGTTTTTAACGGGTTATTTCGCTTGTCAAGAGGGTCATGAAGTAACCTTGACAGGGTCTCAGAGAATGACCGAACGTCCCATAAAAGTATTGGTAGAAGCCTTACGCACTTTGGGTGCCGATATCACCCATGTAAAGAATGAGGGGTACCCTCCACTGCATATCAAAGGGAAGAAGCTTGTTAGAAATAAGGTAAGTCTTCCAGCCAATATCAGCAGCCAATATATATCTTCACTTCTATTGATCGCACCAAGTTTGGTCAATGGGCTGGAACTCGAGCTATTGGGAAAGATTACATCGGTTCCATATATTAAAATGACCTTGGCTCTTTTGTCTGAAATAGGAGTGGAAAATTCTTTTATGGGCAACACCATAAACGTCTCGCCCCAAGAAAAAGTAACACCGAGAAAATTGATCGTGGAATCGGATTGGAGCTCCGCATCCTATTTTTATAGCATTGTCGCATTGTCGGAAGTTGGCTCCCAAATAGCACTCTCCTCCTATAAGAAAAACAGTTTACAGGGTGACAGTATCTTGGCTGAATTATATGCCGATTTCGGAGTTCAAACTCTGTTTAAAGACAATCAAATTATCTTAAAAAAGACGGAACACGATGTGCCGACGCATCTCGAATATGACTTGAGCAATGCGCCCGATATTGCACAGACCGTCTCCGTTACTTGTTTTGGTTTGGGAATATCTTGTCATCTGACGGGCTTGCACACCCTTAAGATAAAGGAGACAGATCGACTTGAGGCCCTGCATACCGAGCTCACCAAGCTTGGTGCACATATCACTGTTACCCATAAGACGCTTTCATTAAGCCCTTCTTCCACCCAAAAGAAAGATGTGGCCATCGATACCTATAACGATCATAGAATGGCTATGGCCTTTGCCCCACTAGCCCTAAAAACTTCCCTAATTATCAATGACGCCGAGGTCGTGTCAAAATCATATCCAGATTTTTGGAAGGATTTGGACAAATTACGTTTTGGAGTTAAACCCATTTAAGCCACTCTCAAGGATCGGATTGTCATTGTAGAACTATGGTTTTTAGTATTTTACGATGATTTTTTATGGTGCTTTTTCTGTACAAAATCATGGTGGTTCATGTTTGTTGCCACATATTTAATATAATCCATGTTTTACTTGACATCCGCTGTTCGCTCATCGTATATTTGCAGCCGCAAACTTTTTATGATTTTAATCGAAGTGCCTTGGTACTGAAAAAATCCAACCTCGGTTCTGTATTGCGCAATAAGGAGTTATATAATCATCATAAGGACTTATTTACCTTATGAAAAACACTGAAACTAAAAAATGAAATTATCGCACTTCAATTTTGAGCTGCCTGACAATTTATTGGCCGAATATCCCGCTGAAAACAGAGATGAGTCTAAACTAATGGTGATTCACCGTGAAACTGGAAAGATCGAGCACAAAATGTTCAAAGATCTTATCGACTATTTTGATGAGGGAGATGTCATGGTTTTGAACAATACCAAAGTTTTTCCCGCACGTTTGTACGGTAATAAAGAAAAAACAGGAGCTCGAATAGAAGTCTTTTTGCTGCGTGAACTAAATGAAGAACAACGTCTTTGGGATGTTTTGGTAGATCCCGCACGTAAAATACGTATTGGAAACAAACTCTATTTTGGGGATGATGAAACCTTGGTCGCCGAAGTTATAGATAATACCACCTCGAGAGGGCGCACATTACGATTTCTGTATGACGGTTCGTATATCGATTTTAGAAGGAAACTACGTGAGTTAGGGCAGACCCCGCTTCCAAAATATATTAAAAGAGACGTTGAGCCTGAAGACGAAAATCGGTATCAAACTATTTATGCAAAGCATGAAGGTGCGGTAGCGGCCCCTACAGCAGGTCTTCACTTTTCAAAACATCTTCTAAAACGATTGGAAATAAAAGGCGTGAATTTTGCCGAAGTCACCCTACATGTTGGTTTGGGTACGTTCAATCCAGTCGAGGTAGAGGATTTATCCAAACACAAAATGGATAGCGAAGAATTGATTATCGATGAAAGTGCCACAGAAGTGGTAAACAGGGCGAAAGAAAATAAGAAAAAAGTCTGTGCGGTAGGTACTACCGTAATGCGCGGTCTTGAAAGTGCCGTTTCTTCAGAGCATACTTTGAATACTTTTGATGGATGGACCAACAAGTTTATTTTCCCACCTTACGAATTTAGTATTGCAAACTGCATGGTAACCAATTTTCACTTGCCCAAGTCAACACTTTTAATGATGGTTTCGGCATTTGTAGGGCACGATTTAATGAAGAAGGCCTATAAGGAAGCTATACTGGAGCAGTATAAATTTTATTCCTATGGAGATGCCATGTTGATCATCTAAAGAGGTAGGGGTAGTTTTTTGCATACCTTCCAAAAAAAACAGGAATCCCATCTTATAACATTAGACCCTTCGTTATGGCCAAAAGGAAATAAGGAAGGGTTTCTTTATCTTATTACAATGGAAACCAAAAAAAAAGATATTCGAGCGTTCACGAAGGAACAGTTGCGCGATTTTTTTGTTTCCCATGGGGATAAAGCATTTAGGGGAAACCAGGTTTACGAATGGCTTTGGCATAAATCGGCCCATTCTTTTGAGGGGATGACGAATCTTTCAAAGGAGACCAGACAGATGTTAGAGTCCAATTTCACCATCAATCATATTAAGGTAGACCAAATGCAACGGAGTAGTGACGGCACCATTAAAAACGCCGTTCTCCTTCATGACGATCTTGTTGTCGAATCGGTTTTGATACCTACTAAATCGAGAACCACAGCCTGTGTTTCAAGTCAAGTGGGATGCAGTCTCGATTGCCGTTTTTGTGCCACGGCCCGATTGAAACGTATGCGTAACCTAAATCCCGATGAAATATATGACCAGGTGGTAGCCATAGATAACGAGAGTCGTCTCTACTTTGACCGCCCTTTGACCAATATTGTTTTTATGGGAATGGGTGAACCCCTAATGAATTATAACAATGTGCTGCAGGCCATTGACAAGATAACCTCTCCTGAAGGCTTGGGGATGTCACCAAAGCGTATTACCTTATCGACCTCTGGGGTGCCCAAAATGATTAAAAAAATGGCAGATGATGGGGTTAAGTTCAAACTGGCGGTTTCGCTACATTCGGCCATTGATTCCGTTCGCACCACTATAATGCCTTTCAATGCAACTTTCAACCTTTCTGATTTACGTGAAGCCTTGAAATATTGGTATAACAAGACCAAAAGTCGCATAACCTATGAGTATGTAGTATGGGAGGGTATTAATGACAAACTGAGAGATGTGGAGGCCCTGGTCGATTTTTGCCGTTTTGCGCCATCTAAGGTAAACTTAATAGAATATAACCCTATTGATGAGGGTGATTTCAGACAGGCATCCAATAAAGCCATCGATCTGTATGTAGATACGCTCGAGCGCCATGGCATTGTGGTAACCGTTCGACGTTCTAGAGGTAAGGATATCGATGCGGCCTGTGGTCAATTGGCAAATAAATCATAGTATTTACACCCTATTCTATTTTGCTTCCTAACCGTCAAAAGGATTAAAACTTAAAACCTGAAACCACTTTATTTACCTAAATTTATATCCCGAACCAACAAATCACTAAATCGACAACTTGAAGGTTGTAGCACAAATAAAGGAGCCGGTCAATAGAGAAATGGAACTTTTTGAAGCCAAGTTCCGCGAGGCGATGTCTTCAAAGGTTGCGCTCCTTAATCGTATTACCTATTATATAGTTAATCGTAAAGGCAAACAGATGAGGCCTATGTTTGTTTTTTTGACCGCCAAACTTTTAAATAACGGGGAAGTGAACGAACGTACCTATCGAGGAGCCTCGGTCATTGAATTAATTCATACCGCCACCTTGGTACACGATGACGTGGTCGATGATAGTAATAAGCGAAGGGGTTTTTTCTCGGTCAATGCCTTATGGAAGAACAAGATTGCCGTTTTGGTGGGGGACTACTTGCTGTCAAAAGGCCTCCTACTTTCGATTGACCATGGTGATTTCGACCTCTTGCGTATAATTTCAGTAGCCGTGCGTGAGATGAGCGAAGGAGAACTACTACAAATAGAGAAAGCAAGGCGTTTAGATATTACCGAAGAGGTCTACTACAGTATCATCCGTCAAAAAACCGCCACCCTGATCGCAGCTTGCTGCAGCCTTGGAGCTTGTTCGGTGAAGCCCGATTCTCCCGATGTGGAAACTTTTAGAAAATTTGGCGAACTGTGCGGAATGGCTTTTCAAATAAAAGACGACCTCTTTGACTACGGGGAAGAAAAAATTGGAAAGCCTACTGGTATCGATATCAAAGAGCAGAAAATGACCCTTCCCTTAATTTATACCCTGAATAATTGTTCAAAAGCGGATAAAAAATGGTTAATCAATTCTGTTAAAAACCATAATAAGGATAAAAAGCGGGTCAAAGAAGTAATTACTTTTGTCAAAGATCATGGGGGGCTTGAATATGCCGTTCATAAAATGTTGCATTTTAAAGAGGAAGCCCTGACACTGTTGGAAACCTATCCGGATTCTGAATTTAGAGATTCACTTAAATTGATGGTAAACTACGTGGTTGACCGTAAGAAGTAGAGGCATTACGCCTTCCCTCAAGATACAATAGGTTGTAGCACCTAGTTTTTTACTAGTATTGCCCTTCGCGGACAACCTTTTACAAAATTCAAGCGTCTATCTATATAGAGTATAATTTTTTAACGTTGAAAATCATTCCATTTTACAAAGACGAAAAGCAGCTTATTAAAAGAGCTGTATCAGGAGAACCCTCGGCACAACGACACCTCTATGAGAAGTACGCTCCAAAAATGCTTGGTGTATGCCGAAGATATATTGGAGACCTTCAATTTGCAGAAGATGTAATGGTCGGAGGTTTTGTGAAAGTATTTAAAAATCTTCATACGTTCAGGGGTCAGGGTAGCTTTGAGGGTTGGATTAGAAGGATTATGGTGCGGGAAAGTATTTCCTATTTAAGGAAAAGACAATTTGTGGTGTACGATGGAGATCTTTTCGAAAAGGTAGGTCCACCTAGTACTAGAGATGCTATGGAATTCGACGTGGAACATATTCAGAGGTTGATCGATGGATTACCCGAGGGCTATCGAACCGTATTCGTGCTGCATGCGATTGAGGGCTATAAGCATCAAGAGGTTGCCGAAATGCTTGATATCTCGGAAAGCACTTCAAAAACACAATATTTTAAGGCCCGTAAATGGCTACAGCAGAAATTCAAAGAACAAAATATAATAGGGTATGGCACCGAATAAATTTGAAAAATATATACGGGAACAGTTGCGCAATCAAGAGATAAAGCCATCGGAAAGTGCTTGGGAACGCGTTTCGGCGAAATTGGAGGCCCAACAACGGTCAAAAAGGAAGTACCCAGTTTGGTATGGTATTGCTGCAGCACTGCTCGGTGTCTTGCTTGTTTCCGTATGGTACTTTCAACAGGATAAGGTTCCGGTTCCCGTGCCTTCTGTGGTGTCGAAAACAGTTGAAAATTCAACCGGTTCTGAAAGTCGGGACGAAAAGGATACCCCTGTAATAGATGACCTAGTTGAGATCAAAATGAACACCGACAAAGTAGTGGCAAACGGTCCAGAAAACGAAAAGCCGGTCGCTCATGATGAGAAAGAAGCAGAGATAGCGGCTATCGAACCTGTACCCCAGGTACAAGAGAAAGTGATGGTCGTAACCCAGGCCTATGAGGGCCTATCGGAGGCCTTGATAAATACAAAAGTTTCGGAAATTGTCGCTCAGGTCGCTATGTTGGAAAGGAATAATACGACAGTTTCCGAGGCGGAAATCGATGCCCTTTTACACGAGGCACAACAGCAACTGCTCAAAGAGAAAATTTTCACCAAAGATAATTCCGTTGACCCCGCAGCGTTATTGGCCGATGTCGAACAAGAGCTTGACAAGTCTTTTCGCGACCAATTATTCGATGTCCTAAAAGAAGGCTACATTAAAGTTCGAACGGCCGTTGCAGACCGTAATAAATAAATTTCATCAATCATTAATCAATCTCCCTTTATGCTCCTCTTCGTACGGAGGGGCTAGGGGAGTGCTAAATTATAATCCTATGAAAACTATAGTAATCCATTCCGTGATATGGGTGTGTATCTTTTTTATGCACCGGCTAACGGCCCAAGAAGACCAAACCTTAGACTATCAAATCGCACAACTTGAAGAAAAAAAACAAAAGGTGACCGATGAAGAACGTGAAGCCCTAAAACTCGAAGTGCAACAAATTAATCAAAGGTTGGAAAGGGAGGAAATTTCAACGGAAAGAGCACAAACATTAAAAAATAAGGCCGCCGAAAAGCACGCCCTCAATATAGAGAATAAAATAGCCATTTTAGAGAATACGATTGAATTGCTGAAACGTGAGGGCACCGTTGACCTCAATATGCAAACCAACAATATCGAGATCGGTTTTGGTGCCGACGATGATCAGGGAGATATCTTGTTTGGCATCAAATACAATTCGGGAAACCAAAAGAAGGTTATCTATGACCGCAGAACCTATGGAGATCCCGTTCTTGCTTTCGGCCTTAATAATGCCATAATTGAGGGAGTTTCTTTAGACGATTCACCTTATAAAATTGGAGGAAGCCGATTTTTTGAAATCGGATGGGCATGGCGCACGAGGGTCTTTAAGAATTCTAATTTTTTACGGTTGCACTACGGAATTTCGTTTCAGTTCAATGGATTAAAAATAATGGATAACCAATATTTTGTCATTGAAAACGATCAAGTACGTTTGAAAGAATTTGATAGGGAACTCAAAAAGTCAAAGTTCAGGAACGACAACCTTGTTTTTCCATTGCATTTCGAGTTAGGCCCCTCAAAGCTGAAAAAAAATAAAGATCGTATACGGTATTCGATTCATAATCAATTTCGACTTGGCCTTGGCGGCTACGCCGGTCTGAATTTATCGACCAGACAAAAACTAAAGTATGAAGTTGATGGGGAAAATGTTAAGGAGAAACTGAAACGAAATTACAACACTTCAAATTTCATTTACGGTCTAAGTGCTTATGCTGGTTTCGACGGTGTTCAACTTTATGTCAAGTACGATCTGAATCCAATTTTTAAGGATGCAGCTATTGCGCAACGAAATATTTCTTTAGGCTTACGGTTTGATCTGGATTAAGAGTGATTTAGGGCGCTTTCCATCTCTTCTGTAAACTCATTCTCAAAGTAAACACGCTTGCAAAAAGAGCACTCGGCAATCATTTTGGTTGAGATCTTAAACAGTTTTATCCAAAATAAATGGAACCAATTGGTCGACTTAGATGCCGTAATGGTTCCTGTTTGTTCGCAATATGGACAAGTAACGGTATCAAGTCGCATGGTTTCCGTTTTTCCAGGCCGCGTTCCAAAGAAAAGAATCATGAGATGAGGTTAACGTTCAATGTACTCTAAGATACAAAATGATTGTTTTTTACGCCAGTAGAGTATCCCTATCGATTTAGCCTTTGAGCATGCATTTTATGTAAGACCATACTTCCTTTAATTCTATCTTTACGTATATTGGCATTTCTTCAAAAAACGAATATCCTTGATAACAAAATCGACAATAGACAAAGTATATGAAACCGCTCGATTAGAAGAGGTTATCGGTGATTTTGTGCAGTTGAAGAAATCAGGCTCCAATTTTAAAGGATTGAGTCCGTTTACCGACGAGCGAACGCCAAGCTTTATGGTATCGCCGGTCAAACAGATATGGAAAGATTTCAGTAGTGGGAAAGGGGGCAATGTAGTGGCATTTTTAATGGAACACGAACATTTTACGTATCCGGAGGCCATAAAATATTTAGCCAAAAAGTACAATATAGAAGTCGAGGAGACAGAGCGTACCGATGAAGAAAAGCAGGAAGCCAATGAACGCGAAAGCATGTACCTGGTTTCGGAATTTGCTCAAAAACACTTCGCTGAGATGTTATGGGAAACGGAATTGGGCAAGGCAATTGGCCTCAGTTATTTCAAGGAAAGGGGATTTGACGATGATATCATTCATAAATTTGGACTGGGTTATTGTCTGGACCAATGGGATGGATTTACCAAAACAGCACTTGATAAAGGATATAGGCTTGAATACCTGAAAAAAACAGGTCTTACCATTGTAAAGGAAGATCCTCAAAACCCGAATAATTCGAAGACCTTCGACCGTTTTAAAGGCCGGGTAATGTTCCCCATTCATTCCATGAGTGGAAGGGTACTTGGCTTTGGAGGCCGAATTCTAGGTAATGATAAGAAGGCTGCTAAATACCTCAATTCCCCTGAAAGCGAAATTTACCACAAAAGTAAGGTGCTCTACGGTATCTATTTTGCTAAACAGGCCATTTCGAAAGAAGATAATTGTTATTTGGTCGAAGGCTATACTGATGTCATACAGCTGTATCAACGAGGGATACATAATGTGGTTTCCTCCAGCGGAACAGCTTTAACCTCGGAACAGATTCGGTTGATCAATCGATTGACCAAGAATATTACAGTGCTTTTTGATGGTGATGCAGCAGGGCTTCGTGCCTCGTTACGGGGAATAGACTTGATTCTCGAACAAGGAATGAACGTAAAGGTCTGCACCTTTCCCCAGGGAGACGATCCGGATAGTTTTGCCAAGAACAACGAACTGGAAGATGTCTTGCACTACCTAGATGAGAACGCAAAAGACTTTATTCAATTCAAGGCAAACCTTTTGGCCAAGGATGCGGCCAATGACCCCATAAAACGGGCTGAAACGGTTCGTGATATCGTCAACAGTATAGCTAAGATACCCGACGCCATCAAAAGGGAAATCTATATTCAAGAATGTGCCCATATTATGAAGGTCTCCGAAGGGGTACTTTTCAGTACGCTTGCACAAATTGGTAAGAAGGGTTTGGCCGATGCTTCAAAAAAGGCCAGGGATGAGCAAAAGACTTTTGAGGTCGTTAAAAATGAAAAGGCTGAGAAGGTCGATGTGCAATTTGAATTAGAACGTAAGATTATTGAGATTCTGTTGCTTTATGGCAACGAAAAACAGCAATTCGAAGATTTGGTGCTCAAGGAGAACGATGCGGGCAACCTCGTATTGGAACCCGAATCATTGGAAGTGAAAGTATACGAAAAGATATATCTCGATCTACAAGAGGATGAAATAGAACTGGCCAATGAACGTTTTAGGGCACTTTATTATAGATTAATAACCGCTTTGAACGAGAGCGATGATTTTTCGATTAATACTTTTCTATCGGATTTAGATCAAATAATGGTCGCTGAAGTTTCTTCTATTCTAATGGAGGAAGAAAAATATGTATTGCATAACTGGGAAAGGAAGGATATCTATCCGAAAGGTAAGCAAGAAGGGGTCAATCAGTTGGTGAGCGAGACTATTTTAACGTTACGGTGCTTTCTCATAAAAAAAAGAATGAAGGCCTTGCAAAAGAATACTTCGGAAACCGAGGCGGAATCCGATAATCGGGAGACTTTGGAAGAAATCATGAATTACCTCCGCCTTAATAAATTGTTGAACGAAAAATTAAACAGGGTCCTTTCATGAAAAAACCCCGTAAATGAAGATTTACGGGGCTAGATAAATTTTAGTGGTAAGCAGCACTAGTAGAGCTCAAGAGCCTTGGCCTGCTGTAGAAGATCGACCATATTATCGACATTCAATTTTTTCATCAAACGTGCTTTGTAAGTACTTACCGTCTTTTCGTTGAGATTGAGACCAATTGCTACGTCTTTGTTTCTTTTTCCGCTGGCTAAAAGCTTTAAGACTTCTACTTCGCGAGTGGAAAGTTTTCTGAAGAACCTTCTCGGTTTTTGCGTTCCCTCGTCGAAGGCCAATCTTTGGGCAAGCTCATTGGTGATGAACATGTTGCCCTCACTTACTTTTTGTACAGCTGAAATAATATAATCCACATCAGATGCTTTTGATAGATAACCAAAGGCACCCGCTCTGATGGTACTCAATGCATACACATCCTCTGATTGTCCACTGTAGATCAATACTTTTACATCAGGATATTCCTTTTTGATTTTTCGAAGGGCTGCAATACCGTTGATTTCAGGAATATCCATCTCAAGCATCAAAACGTCGGGAGATAAACTCTTCAATTTCTCGAAGAGCTCAGAAGTTGTAGAGACGGCATCGATAACCTCGAAACCATTGGCAGCTTCCAAAACATGTGTAACACCCATTCTTATTATCGGATGGTTGTCGGCAATCAATACTTTAATCATTTGTTTTGTTTTTCACGATATTAAACGCTGGATAGCCGTCTAAAAATACTGACATGCAATGTAGGGCTTTAATATCTTATTTGTTTCACAAAATTCATATTTTTTTCAATAAAAGCCTGAATTTTATGATTTTATTCGATTAGATAACCGCCTTTTAGGTCAAATTGCTAAAATAACGAATCAGGAATCTCACATACCGGTATGGGAATCATCTTATGTCGATTCGATGAATTAAATTTCAGGAATATACGAAATACTTCTTTTTCCCGACCTGAAAAATCATCAATAGCTTTTCCTTCTTCTTGCATTTTCATTGCCCATTCCAGCTCAGGGTACGACGCTCCTATTTGATCTTCGTCCGTTCTATCATCTCCCCATAGTCCGTCTGTAGGCGGTGCCTGAATAATATCTTCGTTGACTCCTAAAGACGCTGCCACTTCATATACTTGGGTTTTTAATAAATCTGCAATTGGACTCAAATCTACGCCCCCGTCACCATATTTAGTGTAAAACCCTACACCAAAGTCTTCTACCTTATTACCTGTTCCAGCCACTAGGTAGCCTTGTAAGGCAGCAAAATAATAGAGTGTTGTCATCCGTAAGCGGGCACGGGTATTTGCCAGTGACATAAAACGCTCTTCTTCATTGTCGACCGAAGGCAAGGCAGCTATCAGGCTATCGAAAACCGGGGTTAAGTTTACGGGTTGCCGCTTTACATTCGTATAATTCGACTGTAGCCATTCTATGTGGCGAGATGCACGGTCGACTTGATTCTCGGCCTGGTGGATTGGCATTTCGATACACATTAGATCAAGGCCGGTCTTGGCACAAAGGGTCGAGGTTACAGCAGAGTCGATTCCGCCTGAAACTCCGATAACAAACCCTTTGGTGCCTGCTTTAGATGAATACTCTTTTAACCAGTTTACAATGTACTCAATGACCTTTTCTGTTTTCATAGGGTGTAGATTATGTAAGAAACGACTAACTTTGTCTGTTAAAAATAGCGTCTTGGCATTAAATATTAAAATGTATAGAAGAATACTTTCTCCTACAAAGTGTATTTTTAGTGTTTTGATAATTTCAGGCCTTTTTTATGGTTGTGCTGATACTGATAAGAAAGCCGAAGCAATTGAAAAAATAGAAATAGACCTTCAGGTGTACCGTTTTGAACGAGAGTTTGCCAACGTCGAACCAATAGGTCTATCGAATCTAAAGCAAAAATACCCTTATCTTTTTCCGGCCCAGTATGCCGATAGCGTTTGGATCGCCAAGCTTAGCGACTCCATTCAACTGGAACTTTTTTCGGAGGTAGGACATGCCTTCGATGACTTTGACGATGAGTCGGACAAGCTCGATCTTCTCTTCAAGCATATCAAATTCTATTTTCCGAATTACAATATTCCAAAAATCATTACGGTAACTTCCGAAGTGGATTATAATAATCGAATTATTCTTACGGATAGCCTTTTATTGATTGGATTGGATAATTATCTGGGGGCCGACCACAGGTTTTATCGTGATATTCCGAAATATATTGCGAAAGGTCTTGATCGTCAATATTTGGTAAGTGATATAGCCAGTGCCTTTGCCAAACAGGTCGTGCCCCGACCTCAAGATCGAACTTTTCTTTCCCATATGATTTATTATGGAAAAGAACTATACCTGAAAGATAAGATTATACCCTTTGATAGCGATGCCCAAAAAATACAGTATACTGAAGATGAATTGACTTGGGCCAAAAAAAACGAAGAGCCTATTTGGCGTAACTTTATAGCGCAAGAATATCTGTATAGTACGGAAAACACATTGGATAGGCGCTTTTTAGACCCCGCCCCCTTTTCAAAGTTCGGATTGGAACTTGACAATGAATCTCCTGGGCGGATCGGGCGCTATATGGGGTGGCAGATCGTTCGTTCGTTTATGGAAAATAACGAGGTATCGCTTCAGCAAATGTTACGGATTTCCGCGGAAGAACTATTCAAACAATCCAAGTATAAACCCAAAAAATAATATGGCGAATTTACATACTTCTGAAATTACCCTTAAAGTCGGTCTTGACGAAAATCGAGTTCCCGAGGAGTTGACTTGGTCAGCACAAGATGGGGGCGTGGTCAACGAAGAAGCGAAGGCCATGTTGTTATCCGTCTGGGATAGTAAAAACAAGGAGTCCCTTAAGATCGATTTGTGGACCAAAGACATGCCTGTTGATGAAATGAAGATTTTCTTCCACCAAACTTTGGTGTCACTTTCCGATACGTTTATGAAGGCCACACAGGATGAAAAAATGACGGCTACCATGAAGGATTTCTGTGCTTATTTTGCCGAGAAACTGGACTTGAAATAAGGCGTTCACTATAAACAACGAATACAGATACCCCCTTGTTCATGATGATGGCGGTTGATAGGCGGGCACTACATTATCTATCGGTTTGATGGTCTTTAAATATTCAAATATGGCGGTGATATCTTCGTCGGTCAAATAGGCATAATGTTTAGGCATGGGGGGCATTATCGGTCTTGAATCGTCAAGGCCTTTGAATTTGGCTTCTCGAAGCGCTTTTTTGAATTGTTCCAAACTCCAATTTCCTATTCCTGTTTCGTGCGGCGTGAGGTTACCCGCATAGGAGGTGCCCCATGGGCCTACGGCAGCGGTTAGGTCGCCGGCAAAAAGTACCCATGGACCAATGGGCACATTTTCAGGCACAGGCGGCAGGGATTGTGAGCCGTCAAAGCCCATTAGATATTTGTCCATATCATGGATTGGGCCTTGGGCAGTCATTTTTTTTGGAGTATGGCAATCGGCACACCCCAATGCATCGACCAGGTATTTTCCGCGCTCAAGGTTATTTTGAGATTCAACTGTAGTCTCGATCATTTCTGCTTCCGAGTTTTTCTTGTCATGGCAAGCGATCAGAAAAATCGCTACTAGGCATACCATGCTTAATGGTTTTGTTTTCATAATTGTAAAAGGTTTGATAGTTATAAGAAAGTCGGGAGGTTTTAAGAAAACCAAGACCCTTCCCCCAAAGGGCCATGATTTTCTTTGGTCAATTTGGTTGGAATGCTTTAAAAAGAACATACGGCTGAAGCTGCTAGGAATTTAAATTTTAATATCCCCTGAAGCTATTGATTTCCAGATGGAGGTGGAATAGCCATATCATAATTAGGTGCCGTTGCCAAAACTTTTTCAATAATTTCAGGACTGACCGATTTTTCAATCGCATTGTTCTCATTCTCTGGCACACCAAAAGTGGTAAAGAATTCGGAAAAGCCTTTCGGACTATGTATGTTTACCCACGTACAAGGCCTTTCACTAGTGTTTGAAAAAGTATGTAAAGTGCCTGGCGGTATATCGATCGATTCCCCCGCTGTAAAAGTTTTGGTCGTACCGTTGATCATAAACTCCATTTCACCCTCTAAAATCAAAAACGATTCTTCGTAGTTGCTGTGAATGTGAGGTGGAGGTCCTTGTGATTTAGCAGGAGTTTGAAAGTGCGCGAGATCGTAATTACCCGAAGTTGGATGTAGGTTGACCTTATGTCCTAGAATCCATAAAGGTTGGTTATTTTTCATTTATGAGATTTTTGTCTCACAAGTATAATTACAAATTTTCTAATTACAAAATTTTATAAGACATTTGTCTCGTGAAAAAGGAACATTTGCTTTCCGGAAGAAAAAGACAGAAGCTGACGACCCGTAGAAAGATTCTACAGGCGGCCAACGAACTGTTGAAATCAAAACGTACGCTAAGTATGGAGGCCATTGCTTCCAAGGCTGGAATTTCAAGGGCAACCGTGTATCGGTATTACTCCAGTACCGATTCAATCGCGACTGAATTGATTTTGCAACTTAATGTGCCCAGTGGGGATAGTTTGAAGGTGAAGTTCAATAACCAACCCCTAATGGATGCATTATTGGGCATACAGGAAACCTACCTCGATTTTATTTTCGGAAACGAGATACCCTCAAAAAAGTTTTTGGGAGCCATGCTGTCTTCGTCCGACCCTAAACTTGAAAGGGGCCAAAACCGTATTACGGCCATCCGAAATTTTTTTGATGATAATGAGACCGGTCTCAGTGAAGGCGCTAAAAAAAATCTCACGCACGTTGCCGTTCTATTGATGGGCATTGAGGCTATAATGGTCACCAAAGATGTCTGTAAACTTACCAATGTACAATCAAGGGAAACCTTGCGTTGGGGCCTTGAAATGCTGGTGAAGGGTTGTTTGGCAGAAGATAAATAGATTGATAAGGTCAAAAAAATCTCGCTAAACCTCTTTTTTCAGTGCCTTTTGGCATATTCCGTTTAGCGTATTATGCCTTGACCAAGCCATACCGATACTCGTCCCAAAATTCACCATTTTTGAAGATTGCTTTTTTAGAAATACCTTCCCGCAGAAACCCGTTCTTTTCCAAGACCCTCATCGATCCCAAATTATATTCGAATACCCCGGCGTAGACACGGACCAAACCTAGTTGTTCGAACGCGTGTGAAACCAATAGTGAAATCGCTTTCGTGGCCAGGCCCTGTCCCCAATACGGTTCACCCACCCAGTAACCGATTTCCGCGGATTTTCGATAGATATCTTTTTGCCGTATCAAGCCGCAAAGACCACAAAATTCCCCTTCATAATCAATGACAAATACTACTTCAGTATCACTTTGTGCCTGATGTTCGAAAAACTCTTGCGCGTTCTTTTCCGTATAGGGGTGACCAAAAGCATCGCGTACATTATCCCAGATTTTTTTGTTGTTGGCAAGTTGGGCCATAGGTTTGACATCCGTTTTCCGAAGCTTACGCAAATGTACTTTAACCGCTTGCATGGCCTAAAGTTACGAATGCATGACGTATTATCATTTGTTCAATGATTTTCAAGGAATTCCATCACAGCCTTATCCACCGCTTCCGGTTGTTCGAAATAGAGGCCGTGGGAAGAGTTCTCAATGGTAATCAATTCACTCAGTGGCAATAGCCGGTGCAATTCATTTGCAACCGCACCGAACCAGTCGGGGGAAAGGTCTCCTTTTAATAACAGTACTGGAATTTTTAGACTTTTGATTTAATTGGTATCCAAAGTTACGTTCAATCGGTCATCGCCGCGCCCCAGACCTCTGGTAGATTGTCCATTCAGGCCTGTTTTACCACAGGGGGCACCTCATCGATGGAAAAACCATCGCCTAAGACTCCTTTTAAGAACCATTCTACTCCCTTTTCGTTGTCATCATCTTGGAAGGCCGTTGCTGCGGACCCCAGATTCTTTCGTTTAAAAGTATCGAAACTGGCCTTGCCCGCTTCGGAGGCATTTTCCAACAAGGAGATGGCCGGGGGTTCTCCCAATACCATGGATTTTACCGCTTCGGGATGGTCTAAGGCCATGGTTAGGGCGGTATAGGCCCCATAGGAATGACCTACCAGATTCACTTTTTTTAATCCCATCTTTTGAATCAGTGCGTACAGGTCATCGGCATGGATCCGGACGGAATAATCCGCGGTTTGATCAAATACCTTTTTGTTCGGCCACGCATAGCGACGGCTGTAGGCAATGACATGGGTGTCATTGGAATAGGGTTCCATTCGGGAAATCCAAACCCGGTAATCGCCTACCGTTCCATGTATGAAAATTAAGGGCTCCCCGGAGCCTTGCTCGATGTAATGGAGTTTTTCCCCGCGGATATCGACCGATTTTGGCCGGTCGACCATGAATGTCTCGGTTTGGGTTTGAGTGCTTTGGTTTTGGGTTTTGCAGGCGGTAAAACTTATTGAAAGGAAGAGTAACAGAATTAGTTTTAAGGTTTTCATGGATTGTTCTTATAGTAAAAGGCAATTACCTTGACTCCCGTCCGAACCGAGTCAACTCTAACTGACCATGATTTGTATGGTACCGGGTAGCTTTTGACCCTTCAGAAAGGAATTTTAATTTTAAAAATATTGTGGTTACGTGAGAAAATCTCCTTGTATCATTCTTTATTGATCCTCCATTTCCTCCATTTTTTTGCCCACATGCGCAATAACCTCATCAAAGGCCTTCGAGGGATTGAAATCGATGAACTTGATATCCTTTTGTACGATAGCCGTATGGCCCGGTGGCAAATAGAACACATCGTTGGCTTGCAGCAATTCCTTGGTTCCGTCGTCGTAGATAATCAGCATTTCCCCTTCCAAAACGTAGCCCCAGTGTGGACAATGGCAGCTATCGTTGGACAGACCTTCAAGTAAGGGTGTGAAATCGGTGCCTTTGGGCAATTCATTGAAGCAAACGGTCATGCCGCCATAATTGGGTTGGGCGCGCATCGTGGTATCGGGTGCCTGCATGGTGGTCGGAATTTTGTTTTTATTGAGTTTCATACGCTCTGAATTTTAGAATTTTCATAAGATTATTTTTGGTTTGCTTTTTTATGGTATCCCTCTAATGGCTATTCTGATTATTTTCAATCCTGGATTGCGCAACACTTAAAATATAGTTCTTAACGTCGCCAATGTCATCCTCTGAAAGTCTGTCACCAAAATTGGGCATCCCTAGTCCGAGCAATGCTCCTTCCCCGACGATTTGTTGAAATGATTCAAAAATCTGTGGTGTAGAGTACGTCAGGTCAGGAATAGACCCACCGCCCCTGTGACACTTGCCACAATAGCGCTGAAACAATTGCCCGCCATGTTCCAATTCAACCACTGTCGCCTCAATATCCATATCGACCAATTGCTTTTGAGGCTGCTCGGGGAATTCGGGCATTTTGGCTTCACCTCCCAGAACAAAAGTAAAGAGGGTACCGGGGTTGATCTGATCGGTGAACTTTGACCAAAGCCCTCTGACACCGCCCCATCCCACTAAAATCGAAACATATTGCTTTCCATCAATAGCATAGGTAATCGGGGCCGCAATAATTCCTGAATTTAGCGGGAATGACCATAATTTTTTACCCGTCGCGGCTTCAAAGGCTATAAATTCCCCTTCCGCGTTACCTTGAAATATCAAGTCGTTCGAAGCTAGCACCCCGGCGTTCCAAACGGACTTCTGCCAATAGTTCCACCTCTCCTTTTGGGCAACGGGGTCCCAGGCGATCAGTTTGCCGAAATTCCTGCCCGACATCGAATCTAAATGCGTCTTGTTTTTTGGATCGAAGCCAATGCCCATGTTCCATGTTCTGGAGTCGTTTAAAAATCTATAATTTGTAGGTTGGCCATAAAACATGCCCTCTTCGCTGGCCGGGATGTATACGAGTCCGGTTTTGGGGCTATAGGCCATGGGTTGCCAATTGTGCCCTCCAGAAGCAGGTGGGGAGATTTGGGAATTCATTTTGGGGTACCGTGCAAATTCCGTTTCGACCGGCCGACCCGTTGTTTTGTCAATTTTCTTGGCCCAATTCGTATACACATAAGGCTCGGCGGATATCAACGACCCATCCGTTCTATCGAGCACACAAAAAAAGCCATTTTTGGGTGCCTGCATCAGCACTTTCCTTTTCTTGCCATCTATGGACAAATCGGCGAGAATAATATGTTGGGTAGCGGTATAGTCCCAAGAATCACCCGGGGTCGTTTGATAATGCCAGATAAGCCTTCCATTATTGGGATCGAGGGCTAAAATGGAAGATAGGTACAGGTTGTCGCCTCCGTCGGGACTACGAATATCCCTATTCCAGGGAGAGCCATTTCCAGTGCCCACATAGAGGAGGTCTAGTTCAGGATCGTACGCCATGGCATCCCAAGGGGTGCCTCCACCTCCGTAGTCCCACCATTCTCCGGTCCATGTCTTGGCCGCTTCTTCCATAGCCTCGTCTTCAAAGCCGTTTTTCGGATTTCCCGGTACGGTATAAAACCGCCATTGCCGAGCTCCAGTCCTTGCATCATAAGCGGTAACATATCCCCTGACACCGAAGTCGGCACCGCCATTACCGATAATAACCTTGCCCTTCACAATTCTTGGGGCTCCGGTGATGGAATAGGGCTTACTTTGATCCACCGTTACCACCTCCCATACCATTTGCCCGCTTTTGGCATCAATGGCAATCAATCGGCCATCGAGCGTTCCCACATAGATAGTATCTTCATAAATAGCTACACCCCTATTAACGACATCACAGCAAACCTTTTCGCCATATTCTTTGGGCACTTGAGGGTCGTACTCCCAGAGCACTTCTCCCTTTCTGGCGTCTACCGCATACACCTTACTCCATGTTCCCGTAAAGTACATGATACCGTCGGCCACGATCGGGGTAGCCTCCAAACCGCGTTTTGTGCCCAAAACCAAACTCCAGGCCAGGCCGAGACTGTCCACATTCGAAGCGTTGATTTGATCGAGGGGGCTAAAACGGGTCTCTGAATAGTTACGACCGTAGGAAAGCCATTCTTGGGGCGTTTCGTCGGCCTGGACCAGGCGGGCATCATCGATGAATTTTATATCTTTATCTGCGTCTATACAGCCCAAGTGCATAAGAAAAACAATGGGGATTAGCAGAATTCTTAGGTAAGTTTTTGTTGTTCTAAAATTCATCTAAATTAAATTTTGCCTTATCATAATCATTCTTGCTGATTCCATATCGTGGTCGAAATGTCTTGTTTGTCCATATTCATAACCGTGTACTTTTAAGTTATTGATGAGTCATTCTGAAATTATCTCGGCTTTTCATCTAAGTCCAGCCCCAACATGCCTTTGGCCATGACTTCGCGGGCGAAATAGGTATTTGCTGGATGGATTTTCGCCAATCGGGCATCACGGAAGAGGCGTTCGAAACCAGCCTTGTGAATGAGCCCGGCTCCGCCCATAATGTCCATCGCGGTATCGGCCACACGCCATGAGCCTTCGGCGGCATGGCATTTGGCGGCCACGATCTTCACGCCCCAGGCGCCGCCGTAATCCTTGCCCTCGGCGTATTCGCGTACAATGGTATCCAGATGCGGACCGATACCTTCGATTTCGAGCACCATATCCGCCACATCGCGTTGTATGCCGCAATGGTAGGCCATAGAAGGCCTGCCCAAGGAAATAGAATTTTTCTTCGGAAGTTTGTCCAGTACCGTATCCAAAATTCGTTGGGCCAATGCGTAGTATACATTCCCAAATCCGAAGAGGGCCCAGGCGAAAATTCCCAAGATGAACCCATCGACACCGGCGAATCCGGCGGCTACCTTACGGGCGATATATTCATCTGGTATGAAAACTCCGTTAAGTAAGGTATCGTCGGATCGTGTGGCGCGCATGCCCAAGACGTTGTCCCACGTTTTTTTTATCTCATAATTTTCAGTATCTCGGGGCATAAAAGCATGGATAATCATGGGATTATCAGGGTCGCTATTGTCTTGCCCGTGAAAACCGAGATAGTCCCATACTGGGCTCAGGCTTCCGAACATTTTGTGTCCCGTGAATTTGTAACCGCCCGCTACTTTTTCTGCGGTGCAGGTCGAATAAAGTCCGGGGCTATCATTGCCGCGTTCCCCATGGCCGGCGGCAAAGACCTTGCCTTTGCCGGCTTCTTCCAAAACCCATTGTAAGGAGGTGTCTCCGGCCCGCCAGAGGTCGGCCACTAACCCGGTCCAATACACGTGCATGTTAAGGCCGAGTGCGGTGGGTGCGGCATGGTAGGCCAATTTGCGGGTCAATTTCATGCACTCATCGATTTTCATGCCATAGCCCCCGAATTCTTCAGGCACGGCCATCAGCAGATAGCCAGACGCTTTGAGTTCGTCGAAATCTTCTTGAAAAAAGAGGTTGTTAGCATCGTAATGGGCAGCCCGTTCGCCACATTTTTCAAAAATGGGTTCCAATTCTTCGATAAGGATCTTTTTGCTTTTGGTTTCTTCTGATATCATAATTATTTGTTTTTTGGGTTGCTATAATTCGGGTACGGTATCCTATTTATTGTCTTCGTTGCATTTCTAGGTTCTTTTTCAAGAGGCCGAACATAGGCGTTTGAAAATGTTTATTGACCCATGAGATATAAGGTTAGATTAAATCTATACAGTCGTTCATGCCCAACTGGGCAATAGGTAATGACCGAATGGTTTGTTAGTCAAGATTATTTGTTTAATGGGAGAACTTGGTCGACTTGACACAAACATATTTTGACAAAACCGGCATTCAATTGTAAACTACTAAATGAACCCTAGGTCATTACTGTAAAAATCGGACAAAATCAAGTAATGGCCTGAGTATCAAGATAACTCTTTAACATGGGGGAAGTTTCGTGACGTAACGATTTGGGGGCACAATCCATATAATTTTGAAAATCTTTGGCCAGATGGGCCATATCATAATAACCACTTTTGTAAGCAATCGATGATAGCGATTCTTCCGGATTGACCTGCATCAGTTTTAAGGCGTTTTCAAACTGCCATATTTTGGCATATGATTTAAAGGATATCCCTACTTTATAAGTGAAATTCCGATGTAAGGTCCTTTCGGTGATATGAAATTTAGAGGTGATATCATTTATAGTGACCTTTCCTTTTTTTGAGGCTATAAAATTAACGATATGGTACATCGGGTCATTTTGGTACACTTCTTTTGGGGGAAGCAGTATGTCAAAAAGTATGCTCATACGACCGACCTCATGGTATCGTAGAGTCCCATTATTTTCGAATTGACCCAGAATCTTCGAATCAGTTAGCCACTTCGATAGCAAAACTTGCTTGTTGACCAGGTTTTTCATGGATGTTTTAAGCATGTGATGTGCAATCACGGGATGAATTTTGAAAGCATAACCCTTTCCTTTGCCGGTATGGGCCACTTTCAAAGCAACATTGGTAAAAAGTCCTGCCAAATAAAATCTATAGGGTATGGTTCTGGAGCCTTGATAATTTTGGAATTCAATGGCATAATTTTGGGTGAAAAAATTTAAAATCGAAAATCCATTACGGGGAAAATAAGTCTCCGCAAGTCCATCAACTTCTACATCCAACACGGCGAACGTAATTTCAAGACCTTTTGAGGTAAAAAGGCCATATTGATAATCGAGCTTTATTTTATCCGAATCGAACAAAATTCTTGAGGTATTGTAACTTGTTAATAAATTAGCTTAGAACGTATTGAATTCCAATACTTTAAATTTAGGGTATCTTTTGAAATAAAAATGTAAGTTTTGTTTCAAACCATGTAACAAATTGCTCAGAAACAAGATTTTAAGGGGATATTCTAGAAATTTTAGTTCAGAAGAAGCAAAAAATTAATTTTTTGGGAGGTATAAAGGTGAATCCGCCTTTTAAAATAGCTCTTTATAAAGTACGAACAGGGCTATGGTCAATACAAACCAACCAAAGCTCTTTTTAAGCTTTTCGGCTTTAACAAATACCGAAAAATAGCTTCCGAGCAGTATCCCAAAAATTGATAGGAAAGTGAAGCTTAGCAAAAAGAGCCAGTTGATTTGAAGATTTCCGACGTCGCCCAAAAAACCGATCAACGACTTTAGGGCAATAATAAACAAGGAAGTCGCTATAGCTTCCCTCATGGGTAGTTTCAGTAAAAATACAAGGGCGGGAATAATTAAAAAACCGCCTCCTATACCAACAATACCGGTGATTGCCCCGACTAAGGCGCCTTCCAAAAATAAAAACGTAGCGTTGCATTTTATCCTACCTTCAAACCCGACCTTCGGCATGCGTTTGAATATCATCGCGAAGGATGCCGCTAACAACAATAATGCGAACAGCACCATAATGGTCGTGTCCCTTGAAACTATAAGGTTGCCCCAACGGATCAGTTCATCGGGAAGAACCGGTATCAGAAATCGGCGTACACAGAATACCGCTATAAATGCGGGAATGGCAAAGATGAGGGCCAATCGAACATTGATCAGCCCTTTTTTTAAATTCTTCAATGTACTGATGGATGCCGAAGTACCTACCACGAATAAGGAGTAGGCGGTAGTCGTTACCGGACTTATATGAAAGAGATAGGTAAATATGGGTACGGCCATAAGGGATCCCCCGCTCCCCATGAGCCCTAAAATAAGCCCTACGGCCAAAGCGCCCACATACCCTAAAATTTGAATTTCTTCCATTGTAGTTTGAAAATTTTAACAGCAAGAACGCCGATGGCTTCATTTACCCTCCTTGATGTACCCCCAACCTTGCTGCTGGCGCATCACAATCTCATAAATGCCATCTGGGACCGTGGTTACCCCCGGAATAAGATCCGCCTCCGTTTTATTCTTCCTTTTCATGGTATTTCGGCAGACCACGATGGAGACATTATCATTTTGGATTATTTTACGAAGGGTTTCACCGGCGGCCGAAGATTTGTTATCGACCATTTCATAGGCCCCACTGTAGATTACCATTTCAAATTCTGAATCGGGATAGGTTTCCGACATCAACCGGAGGTGTCGTGCAGCGGAACGCTGAACATCAGAATTTCCACTGGTGACGTCAAAAACCACTTTTATGGGTTCTTGTTGGGCCCATAATGGGAATGCCATGAGACAGATTCCCAGTACTATGATCATGTTTTTCATTTTTCTCGTTTTTATGGATTTAACCGTTTTGGCAATAATTAAAATTTTTAACTTTCAAAGCCTCCTTACCTAAAACCCTCCCCGGAAAGGGGAGGAGACTTGATACCCCTTCCATGGCAAGGAAATCTTTTCAAATCAATATCGTGAACAGGGTATAATGTCAAAGAGTTCGATTCACCGAGTAGCGAATTGCCACTTCGCATTATTCCCCTGCGAAGATGTAACCACATCCTTTTTTTTGCGCTTCGCCCAAGGCCCAGACTCCGGAGGGTACGATCTGCACACCCGGTAATACGGCTGCTGCCCATTCTTCGTAGGTCTCCTTGGGATCGAGCCCCATTTGCTGTGCTGCGGCCCCACTATAAACCGATAAGGCCAGGTTACATACACAGAACATCGCCCCCCGGGCCTGCATGTCTTTGATACCTTGAATCATCGGCAGCGGAAAATCTCCTTCTTGGGGTTCGTAATATGGGTTCCTTTTATAAACATTGCCGTCTGTCTGTTTTATGTGAAACATTTCGCCCAATGGATATTTCTCCCAGAGTTGGCTTTTTAGGGCAAACGGAATGGCATCGTGACGTAAAACGGTCATGGCCGTGATTTCACTGTCTTGAGAACCCGTTTCGTTATGGCTGTAATAGTAGGCCCAGTTCCAAATAATTGGAAATCCTTTGTGGGGATACGAACCATCGTACACAATACGGTGCTTACCCTTGATATTCTCGAACCAGGCCTCGGCATCACCCATGGCCTTATCATCAAAGGCCGGCATGCTCGCATAGAGCGGATCGGTAAATAATGTCAGGGTACTTGCCGTTGCCCCCATGAGCATGGCCCCCATAAACTTTCTTCTTGAACTGCTTTCCGTTGTTTTCATAATATCATGTTTTAAGATTATATACTTACTTTGTTTTCTCGATACTGTGCGTTTTTCTATAGTATTCCATAATCGGTTGAAATGGTCCAACCCGATGCTGTTCGATTGAAAATGTATCTACATAGGGCGGGTAGGGGGTGGAGACCGGTTTTTTCTTGAGGTCCGGAAAATCAAGGTTGAGGTTGCTCTTTTCCGGTCTGGCCTGTTGGTTGATAAAGCCGGCCACATCATAGGCCTCCTCGTCGGTCAGCACCGGATTTTTATAGGTGGTGCCGAATGGCATATTGGCCTTGATAAATTGTGCCGCTGTAATGACACGGGTCATTCCCGCTCCGTTGTTATAGGAATCTTCGCCCCAGAGCGGGGGATAGGTATACGTTTGTCCGTCTTTAGATTTTTGGCCTTGGCCGTTATCTCCATGGCAGACGACGCAATATTTTTTAAAAACCGACTTACCGCTATCCAAATCGACCGGTCTATTGGGAATCCGAATCTTAACGAAACCCTGACCATCAATTTTTCCATCTTCGGGAGCATTTCTTCCCAGCCATTCTAAATAAGCTATCAAGGCCTTCATTTCCTTACCTTTTGAGGGCATCGTACGACCGTTCATACTACGTTCCATACAGCCATTGATCCGTTCCTCTATAGTGCCCATTTTGTTTTCACGGCCCCTAAACTGAGGAAATCGCTTTGTAATTCCTATCAATGGCGCCGCAAACGGCTTGGTGCCAGACAGCAGATGACAGTTGTTGCATGAGAGACCGTTTCCTGAAAACGTTCTCTTCGGATGTTCCTCGTCTGGTCCTAAATACTTCGGGGAATTGTTAAAAATCCGGTGCCCGAATTTTATTTCCTCATTCTTTTTTGAATTATCGAGCTGGGCTACATTATAGACATCCGTATTGCCGGTTAGAAAATCCTTATTTTCGGAAGGATCCTTTTGAAAAACGTTGTAGCAGGCAACCAGAAGCACCAGAGAAAGTGATACCATACCGGCAAAACATTTGACAACATTCGAATAAAATCTTTTGGCCGAACGTCGGCCAGTTTTATTTAAGTGGTTTGACATATTTATTCAACTATCAATTCAATCTTTTTTCTCTTTAAGTTTAGACAGTACGGTCCTTACGGGCATTGCATACCCGTCTTAGGTTTTCTTTTTTTAGGGGAATTTGTTAAAGGGATGTATCGATTATTTTTAAAGAAATCGATATGATAAAGCTACAATTCGGAGGTGTAAAAAAATGTCAGTTTCGTTTCAAAGAATGAAACAATTGAACCATGCCTGTACTTTTTGAACCAAATACTGTAACAAATGGTTCATTACCGTTTTTGGTCTTGTGGCGAAAATACAGAAGGTAATCAACGATACCATCCTATTTGGGTAAGTGGCTGCAACTAGGGCGGAAACAGACCCACCTTCTGAATGCCGGAACAAAACCGCTTTTTCTGAACCGACCGATATATCAAAGCCCTGATGTCGTCCATGCGCTCCTCAAGAATAGACAGATCCATCACCTTTTCCGATAGACCAGTACCCAGCTTGTAAAAGAGTATGATCCGGACTATTCTTCCCAATTCGAGTAAGAAATCCACTTGTTCGCGACAAGACCACATCTAGTCGATATTGGAAACCCAGCCGGGAATATAGAGCAAGTCTACGTTTCTCGAACCGAATACTTGAAGGGCGATATTTATTAGGTCGCTTTTGGTTTATTGTATAGTGGGATTCAGGTTTGGGTCGAGGTTGTTCAAAGACAATGTAGTTCTTGACTAAATGTTACACTTAAAGTTACATGGCATTTTAAAACTTGTGCCCAAATTCAACGAGTTTGCTTTTGAAAGCCCGTCGGCAGCAATCCGAACCTTTCTTTAAATACCCTTGTAAAGTAAGTTGGGCTATTAAAGCCTGAAGAATAGGCCACTTCTGCAATGGTCTTGTCCTTATTTTTAAGCTCGTCCAAAGCTTGTCGTAGCCGAACCTCACGGATCAGTTCATTGGGCGCCATTCCGGTAAGGCTTTTTATTTTGCGGTAGGTTTGGGCCTTACTGAAACCTAGGGCCTTTCCTATGTAGTCACTTTTGAGCGAGCTGCTTTTTAAGTATTCTTTGATTATTGTGTGAAGCTCCATAAAAAATTTAAGGTCTTTGGCACTCATTTCTTTTTCTTGAGTGTTATTCGATTCCGAAACATTATCCAACCCTTTTTCAAAGAGCGATTTTGTCTTGGTATCGACAAAGACACTTCGGTTACCTCCCAGAAGACATAACGCTCGCAGTTGGGCCGAGGCATTTTCAAAAAGTACGGAACCCGTTTCATCAACAGGTTTACCTGTAACCAAGGCCAAGTTGTATTCTGTGGTATTATGCACTTTCATATAACTGGCAACGGACTTTTGGCATAAAAAGGCATCTTGGGCGTGAAGAAAAGAAGCCATAATTTTTCTGTCTGGCTGCATGACTACCGTACCGTCGTGTTTTCTTATTATTTGGAACAGTGCTTGGGACAACTCTTTTTCTTCTCCATACAAATTACGCATATAGATAAGCAGTAAGCTTCGAAAGCCGGTATCGATTTCACCGGTATGGGTCAAGGCGACGTCCCATTCATTTTTACCGCCCCCTTCGCCGATCATCGCATTAAAATCAAACGTAGGAGTTAATGAAGATACCTCGATTACGTTACAGGGCCCCACGCCATGTACTTCTGCGTGGCTGTCGTGAATCGCCTCTTTATTTGGACCGTACATGAGGCAAAAAACGGTTTTCTCTTCAAAGTTTACATAATATTTTTTGTGTTCTAAACCATACTTTTTCTCTACTTCAATATCTTTTAGATGTGCATTGTTAAGGTCTTCTAGGGTGATGTCGGGGTCGATATGGTGCAAATCCATGTAGAGTGGCATAGTCTTAATGTTAAGCGAAGTATTGTTTAACGATGGCTGTTGGCAAGTGCCCAAACCGTTCTTTAAAGACCCGCGTGAAATACGTCGGACTACTGAAGCCATGGGCGTAGGCGATTTCTGCTACGGTCTTTCCATTTTTTGATAAGGCCTCCACGGAACGACGTAAACGCACCTCCCTTATAAACTCATTGGGCGATAGCCCGGTCAAGCCTTTGATTTTGCGGTATGCCTGTGCCTTACTTGCCCCGACCACATCTTGGAGGTGCTCCGTTTTAAAACCGGTATTGTCTAAATTCAAATGAACCGAATCGTAGAGCGAGCGCAGGAGTATTTCGTTATCTCTTGACAATACATTGACGTGCTGTAGCGAATATTTCATATGAGAGAAACGCCGGTAGGAGGTTTCGGAGGCTTCATCGGCGGTAACTTTCCCGTTCTGACCCATATACTTTAGGGTCGTTAGCCTGTTCAAAGTATCCTCAAAAAGGCGATTGCCCTTTTTATCTATAGGTTTGCCTGTAACTACCGCAATCGTAAAAAGTGCCGGGTCAAAAATGGCACGCAGGTAATCTCGCAAAATGACCGCACAGGAAATCGCCTTTTGTGGTTTTATGAACGAAGCCAGAACAGCAGGCTCTGGGCGCTCGACTACGTTGCCGTCATAGTCGGTAACATAACGGGCGATATCGGCAAATACCCTCTCGGTATTTTTTCCGAAACTGGTGGTGTTGATCTGCATCAACGTGCGATAGCCCGTATCGACTTCTCCGGAAAGGGTGAGGGCCAAATCCTTATCGTTTTTGGAGCCTTCACCAAGATAGGGGTAGAACTCGGTTTCAGGGGAAACTTCAACCAAATTGCATGGCCCTATACCTTGGGATTCTTGGTGGCTAGCGACACATGATTCTTTGCTAGGACCTTGCATGAGACAACAAATCGTTCGCTGCTCTATGTTCAGATAGTACTTTTTATAAACGAGACCATATTTGTTCTGTACCGCAAGGTCTCGCAGATGGGCACGATAGGCATCCTCTTCGGTAAAAGGTATGGATTCAATATGGTGTATGTCCATAAATAACGGCATCGTTCCAGAATTTAAATCAGGCTCCTGCAAGTTTCATAAGAGACGTCGGTAAAAGTCCATACCGTTTTCTAAATACTCTTGTAAAGTAGGTTGCACTATTAAAACCTAAACCATAAGCTATCTCTGCCACCGTATTTTCGTTTTGCTTTAATTGCTTTAGTGAATGCCGCAAGCGATACTCCCTAATCATGGAGTTTGGTGATAAACCTGTTAGAGCTTTAATTTTTCGGTAGGTTTGGGCCTTGCTCATTCCCAATTTTCGCGCAAGGTCGCTACTGTTAAGGTTAGAATTGTTGTAGGTGGTTTGTAACATTTCGTAAAGTTCGGTGCAAAATTGAAAACTTCCCGAAGTAATTACCTTGATATGACCGTAGTCGATCTCAGCCATTTTACGCTCATTATTAGCCAATTCTTTGGTCGGGGCATCAATATAGATAAAGCGGTGCAGGCCCATATTACATAGAATCTTTAATTTTTTCTTGGTTTCCTGAAAAATATCCGTTCCCTTTTCATCAACGGGATTTCCACTGGCCAAGGCAATGCGAAATTCAAGTTTGTTTGAAATCACCTCCAGGTGTCTGGCCATTTCAACAGCACATTGAACGGCATTGAAGGCTACCGAAAAGGATGCCATTTCCTGACCTTCGGGAAGGGGTACCGATGAACCATTATATTTTTCTATAAGTCTGTTCAAATGTCTTTGGTAAATGATCGCTCCTCCTGAAAGGTCGCAGGTGTCGATCATCAATATCGTGCGAAGACCCAAATCTAATTTTCCGTCTTTTTGGTAAGCCAGATCATTCTTCGGGGTGGTGCCCTTGGCCATAAATAAATTATATTCATCTACGGAAACTTCAATAATGTTGCAGGCGGTACCTCCGTGCGAGGTTTCATGTACAAGTCTGCAAGCCTCGGGATTCGGGCCCTCCATTAGGCAAAATACGGTTTGATCTTTTTCGTTTACCCAATACATTTTTTGTTTGACACCGAATTGTTGTTCAACACGCAAATCCTCCATATGAGCTTTTATGATATCTTCGACAGTGAAGGTATTCTCTTCAACTTTGTGGATGTCCATGTAGAGAGGCATAATACTAGTTTTTAAGTTAGTGTTTTAGAGTAACTCAGCGGCAAAAGACCAAAACGTTGCTGAAAACACTTGATAAAATAAGAGGGACTATTGAACCCGGCCTCCAAGGATGCCTGAGATACGTTATGGTCTTTTAGCCCTAAAAGCTCGAGGGATTTTCGTAATCTAAATTCCCGCAGTAGTGCATTGATAGACTTGCCGGTAGCTGCCTTACATTTTCGGTAGAGTCTCGATTTGCTCATGCCAAGGTCGTTCGTAATATCCGCTATGCCCAAATCTGGATTCTGCCCTTTTTGTTCGAAAACATCGGCCAACGCCAGCAAAATCTTTTCTTCGGAAGAAGATAGGTTTCTTACATCGGCACCTTCAATCGGATGTTGATTCGAATGCGTAGGGTTCAAATTACTGACCAATGCTGACATTACGATGCGCTCCTTGCCTTCAAGGGTACAAAGGTACCGGGCGAGATTAACGGTCCTGCCAAATATTGAAAGACTGTTATCTACGGGAAGACCGGCGTGAAGCCCCATTCGCAAATCAATGGGCACCGAAGCTATGTGCAGTGCTGCCTGTATGGCATGGGCGCAATAGACCCCCATCGATACCGATGCGAAAGACACTACTATATCCTCCCCTTCTATTTGAACCTCGTTACCCTCGAATTCCTTAATTTTTTGTTTTACCGTACTATAGAAAAGGGTTAATAACGTGCTTGCCCTTTCCCTACCAAGTTCATGATAAAGTAGCCCTTTGTGTTTTATACTGATGGCCAGTAATACCCTGAATGCGGGGTCGTTAAAAATTTTTGGGTCTTCACCTTCTACAACGGTATGGGTTTCCGGATCGCTTATCCGACCTAAAAAAGCTTCAACAACTTTGCTGTTTACTTGTATAATTTCGTGGGGCACCAGCCCGTGAGCATGATTGTGCATGTCTCTAACGGCCTGTTCATTGGGGGCATCGATCAGGCAAAATACCCTTCCTCGATTTTCGTCGACCCAATACGTCATATTGCGACAACCGAACTGATCTTGTATGCCCAGGTCTTTTTTGTGGGCCTTCGCCACATGTTTCGCCTCCACGCCTGGAACGATATGTGAGTCCATATAAATTGGCATAACCTAATCTTTAATAAAACTTTTGGTTCACTACGGAGGGGGAATACCATAAATATAACGATTACCCGGTAGTAAAATCGAACTTTTAGTTCAAATTATAGTAGAAATGATTCAACGTCAGCTTTTTAGACACTACTATGTTTATTTCTCAAGGAGCAGGAATTCGAAAGGATATTTTCCAAAAATGAAGAAGTGGTAGGCGGAAAGCAATTCCAAACTTCAAGTACTATACAGATGGAATTTGAGTCAGCGGGTGTTAGAATTATATCCCAAGAGTATGGCCAAATACGTTAAGTGCCTAATTCGCCATGGGCACTTCCATCAGAAGAATTTTGGAATCTTCCATAAAGGAAAAATCGAGGGTATCGGTTTGCCATACGCCAAGGCCATCTCTACGTTGCAAAGACTGACCAGCTACTTTGCACTGACCTTCCAAAAGAAAGATGTAGAGTCCGTTCTCGTTTTCCTTAAAAGTGTAGCTTTCTTGGGCTCCATTGTCGAATTCTCCCATATGAAACCAGGCATTTTGGTGAATCCAAACGCCATCATCGTCAGGGTCGGGCGAAACGATTTGTTGAAATCGATTTTGAAGGCTTGTTTTAGTCAAAGTGATTTGATCGTATTTTGGGGCGACATTCGCTTTATTAGGAATTATCCAAATCTGCAAGAACTTTACTTTTTGATCTTTGCTTTTGTTCTTTTCACTGTGTCTTACACCCGTACCGGCACTCATGGCTTGAATATCTCCTTGTCTGATAATAGCGGTGTTGCCCATGCTGTCCTTATGCTCAAGATCTCCCTCTAAGGGAATTGATATAATTTCCATATTGCTATGCCCATGTGTGCCGAAGCCCATTCCCGGTGAAACCTCGTCATCGTTCAATACCCGAAGTACCCCAAAATTTTCCCGTTCAGGATTATAGTATTGGGCGAAACTGAAGGAATGATAGCTTTTGAGCCACCCATGATCGGCAATACCTCGGGTATCGGCTTTATGTAATATTTTTTTCATTGTGATTGATTTTCTATTTTTTTACTTTTACGCGTATGTGACCTTTTGAATAACTCTTCGGTATAATCCAACAACTCGATGCCCCCGTAATTACCATGGCCGGGAACTACCGTTTTTAAATCTGGATATTTTTGTTTGATCTTTTGAACGGTACGACTCCATTCGAACTCGTTCGCGTCGCTGAGGTTTCCTTTTGATGCCCCTAAGGATTTTACTAAGCATCCACCGAATAGAAGTGATTCGTTGGGAATATAGCTAACTATGTTGTCCATGGTGTGGCCTTCTCCTATAAACTGGTTTATAACGCAGGTGCCACCAACCATGAGTTCATTTTGCATCGCGAAACCCTGTTCTGGCACCGGGTTGCCTTCTTTTCTGGCCAGTTCTAGTGTTCTTTGGTTGGCGTATGAAGGTATGTTTTTTTCATGAAATGCCTCCAAACCCCCGACGCAGTCGTCATGAAAATGGTTGACGACTACGGCGCTAACCTCATGGTTTTTACATTGGGTTATCCAACCGATCAATTCGTTGGAGGTCTCGATATCAATGGGTGTGTCAAATACGATAGCTTCGCCATTATTCATATATATTAGGCCATTGCAAGCTACTTTGCCAAAATCTACTGTATTTAGATAGGAGATATGTATAAAACTGTAATCCGATATCGCAATAATTTTTAATGTCTCTGAACTGTAAGCCCATTCTCTTTCTTGAGACTGACCTAATAGTGGAAAGAGGATAATAAAAAGAATAGCAACTTTTTTGATCATGAGTTCGGCCATTATGGTATGTACCCTATAAAAGTAGCGATAGATTTAGAATAAAATCCAATAGGAGGGGAGATAGACTTATTTTTATTTATAACGCAGATTCAGGGTATCAAATGCCCTTATAGACACGGTGCATAAGATGATTAGTAAAAGTACCTACGAGTGTCACCTATGGGCGGTTTATGGAAAATACAAGGTGGAAAAAATTTAGACAGACATCAACTTTTGATATGGAGTTTTTACATAAAGATGAGTTTTACGCGAAGTACGATTCCAGACCAAAAATGAAGTTGACCTTTCCTGTGGCGCTTGTCGTATCGAAAACCGATTTCAAAGTGTTCATTGATCCGGATGAATTGAATGTTTTAAAAAATGTTGATGAGTTGGTAAAATTGATAGAGGAAAGAAAAACCGCTTAACGATTTGTGGCTTCGAAAAACCTGTGGTTGATGGTATCGATGTAATCCAATAGCTCTTGACGCCCGCTTCCGTGCGCTGACGAAGTAATAAAATAGTGGGGAGCCTCTTCCCAAGCACCTGATAACAACTGCGTGATATAGGCCGAAGTATTTTGCGTGATGACCTTTGGTTTAAGTTTATCGGCCTTGGTAAATACAATACAGAAGGGAATGCCATTTTCGCCGAGCCATTCCATAAACTCCAAATCTATTTTTTGGGGTTCGTGGCGGATATCCACGAGTACAAAGGCACATACCAATTGTTCTCGTTTTTCGAAGTAGTCGGTGATGTATTTTTGAAATGTTTTTCTACTTTTTTTGGAGACCTTGGCGTACCCATAACCCGGCAAATCGACCAGAAACCAATTTTCGTTGATTTTAAAATGATTGATCAGTTGTGTTTTCCCAGGCCGCCCGGAAGTCTTGGCCAGGCTTTTACGTTCGGTGAGCATATTGATCAGGGAAGACTTGCCGACATTAGACCGACCGATAAACGCGTACTCGGGCAAGGGTTCTTTAGGGCACTTGCTTACATCGGTATTGCTAATAATGAAATTTGCTGATTTGATGTTCACCTTAGGTACGTTGCAAATAGGGGTTAATATTGGAGGCTCCCTTAAGAGCATTCAAAAATGGGTTTATGATCTAAAAATGCTTAAAACCCTTTTTTCTCGAGCCATGCATCAAGAATCTCATTGAATTCCTTTGGATGCTCCATCATCGGGGCATGCCCACATTTATCGATCCAGAATAGATCCGAATCGGGCAGCAGCTCATGAAATAACTTGGCAACATCGGGTGGGGTCACCCCGTCGTTCTTTCCCCAGATGATGCATGTTGGAGTTTTCATAGTAGGTAGATCGTTCGCCATATTATGGCGTATGGCACTCTTGGCAATGGCTAGGGTTTTGACGATTTTTTTGCGATCATTGACCGTAGCGAAAACTTCATCGACAATTTCCTTCGTAGCCACGGCAGGGTCATAAAAAACGTTTTCGGCCTTCTTTTTGATGAATTCGTAATCGCCCCTTCTCGGGTAGCCGTCGCCCATGGCACTTTCATAAAGACCTGAACTTCCAGTAATAACTAAAGCCTTGACCATTTTAGGATACATCTTGGTATGTAACAAGCCGATATGGCCCCCGAGCGAGTTTCCTAATAGTATGACGTCTTTAAGCTCTTTATATTCTATGAACGATTCCAAGAATTTCGCAAATTGCTTCACATTGGTCTTGAGCATCGGCATGTCATAAATAGGCAATTCGGGAACCAAAACCTTATATCCTTTTGTAGGAAAGTAATCCGTAACGCCATGGAAATTGCTCAGGCCTCCCATAAGTCCGTGTAAAATGATGATAGGGGTGCCTTCCCCTATCTCGATATACCGATATTTTCCGTCAGTAATTATTTTTTCTTCCATTCAGGATACTTCAAAGTCATTGCGCCAAATATAAACATTTAGTACTAATACGAAGATAGAATACTTATCCGACAACTCGGTCGATTTCGAAATTCCCAAAAAAATCGATCCATTCCTTCTTACCGAAGAAACCAGAAAATAGTACAAACACACACAATTTATCAACAAAGTGGTAAATTGTGGTAAAATGTGGTAATAAAATTTGTAGTTTTGAGTTATAGTACCATAAAAAGAGGGTTTTAAGTGATCAATTTCATTGGAACATATGATTGTAAGGCTGATAGCAAAGGTAGGATAATGATGCCGGTTGCCCTAAAAAATCAGATGTCTCCGATTCTGAACAATGGATTCGTAATCAAAAGATCGGTATTTCAGCCTTGCTTGGAATTGTATCCTATGGAAGAATGGAACTTGTTGATGCAGAAGATGAACAAGAAAAACCGGTTTAAAAAGAAGAACAACGATTTCATCCGTCGGTTTTCCGCAGGAGTGAAAGTAGTGGAGATCGATGCCACTGGGCGGTTATTGATTCCGAAGAACTTGGTCGATATAGCCAATATCGGTAAAGAGGTGGTGTTAAGCTCTGCAATCAATATCATCGAGATATGGGATAAGGATAGTTATGAAAAAGTGCTCGAAGATACGGCGGAAGATTTTGCGGCCTTGGCCGAAGAGGTAATGGGCGATGATGGAGACGATGGGGTCGATGTATCATAATCCGGTGCTTTTGCATGAGTCGGTAGATGGTCTTGACATAAAGCCAAGAGGCGTTTACGTCGACGTTACTTTCGGTGGGGGAGGGCATTCAAAGGAGATATTAAGACGCTTGGGCAAGGAAGGGAGATTGATTGCCTTCGATCAAGATGAAGATGCGCTTGAAAATACGATCGATGATGTTCGCTTTACCTTGATCAACGAGAATTTCAGGTTTATCAAGCAGTATTTGAGGTTCAATGGCATACGAAAAGTGGACGGAATTTTGGCTGATTTCGGAGTTTCCTCCCATCAGTTCGATACAGGGGATCGAGGGTTTTCGACCCGTTTTGAAGCCGGTCTTGATATGAGAATGAGCAAGCGAAATATGATATCGGCACATGACGTGGTCAATACGTATGGTTTTGATGATTTGCGAAAGGTACTCTTTCAGTATGGTGATTTGAGAAATGCCAATGCCATTGCCAACACGATTATCGCCCATAGAGAGCATGCCGAGATAGATACCACGAGGCGGTTAAAAGAAGTGCTCGGTAAATTTTTGCCCAAAGGGCGTGAGCATAAAATATTGGCCCAAATCTATCAGGCTATTCGTATTGAGGTCAATCAAGAGATAGCCGTGATCAAAGAGTTCTTAGGTCAGACGCCTGAGGTGCTGAAAGCGAAGGGAAGGCTGAGTATAATAAGCTATCATTCTTTAGAGGATCGCTTGGTAAAAAGGTTTATAAGGGCAGGTCGCTTTGAAGGGGAGCCGGAAAAGGATTTTTACGGCAACATTGATGTGCCTTTTAAAAAGGTTGGCCCTTTGATCGTACCGTCAAAAGAAGAAGTGCAACGAAATAACCGAGCGCGAAGCGCAAAATTACGTATTGCGGAGCGCATTTAATATAACCAAATAGAATTGTGAAATCGGGATTACTGAACATATTGAAAGGAAAGTTTTTGGTAAGTGGTGATGCGCCTAAAAATTGGCTTTTTATCATATTCATATCCTTTTTGGCGACCGTCATGATCGCAAGTTCCCATAGTGCCGATAAGAAGGTACATCAAATTGCCGCTCTCAACGAAGAGGTAAAGGAATTGCGGAGTGAATTTGTCGACGTCCGTTCTGACGTGCAGCAATTGAAATTGGAGTCTACGGTGATGAAGATCGTTGCGGAGAAAGGACTATATCCTTCAGAAGTTCCTCCCCATCAAATAAAAGTAAAATCAAATCAGATAGAGTAGTGGCGGTCACCGAAAAAAACATATTGACCCGATTGTATTTCGTTGTGGCTTGTCTTTTCCTATTTGCCGGGGCCGTTCTGTTCAAATTGGTGAACATTCAAATGGTACAGGGGGAAAAGTATAAGGCCTTGGCCATGCAACGAACCGAGAAAATGTTCACTATAGCACCTAATCGGGGTAATCTCTACTCTGATGATGGGAGTCTTTTGGCAACCTCTGTATCTCGCTATACCATACGTTTCGATGCGGTTACCGTTAGCGACGCCGATTTTAAAAAATATATCGTGCCCTTGTCCGATGCACTGTCCGGGATGTTAGGGAAATCATCTTCGCACTATCAGCAATTGCTAAGAAAGGCCAAGGTGAACAAGAACCGCTACGCCCTTATCGCGCGTAATCTGGATTATTCGGAATATATGGCGGTAAAAGATTTCCCGCTTTTCAATAAGGGTCCATACAAAGGGGGCTTGATCATTGAGCAGAAAACGGTTCGTGAACATCCCTTAGGTAAAATTGCAGAGCGAAGTGTCGGTTATGAGCGTGTAGATGAAAACGGGTATTACACCCGCGTCGGACTCGAGGGTGCCTTTGGCGAATATTTAAGGGGGGTAGAAGGAAAAAGGCTGAAGCAGAAAATTGCAAATGGTCAGTGGAAGCCGATAGGCTGGGACAATATTGTAGAGCCTAAAGATGGTTACGACGTTATTTCTACGATCAACATCAATATTCAGGATATTGCCCACCACGCCCTCTTGGCCCAGCTTGAAAAATACAAGGCGGACCATGGTTGTGTTATTGTGATGGAAACTGAGACTGGGGAGGTAAAGGCGATTTCGAATTTGGGAAGAACCGAGGGCGGAAAATATTATGAGCGGCTCAATTATGCCATTGGTGAATCGCATGAGCCCGGCTCTACCTTTAAATTGATGTCTTTGATCGCCGCTTTGGAAGACAAAGTTATAGACACCAGCACCGTAATTGATACTGAAAAAGGGTCTTGGCGCATCTATGACCACAGGGTCAAGGACTCAAAATACGGGGGATATGGCAAAATTTCATTGGCCAAGGCTTTTGAGGTTTCTTCAAATACCGCCTTTGCGAAAATGATCCACACGAATTATAAGGATGATCCTGAGAAATATGTAGATCGGCTTTGGCGTATGGGATTACACAAAAAATTAGGCCTTCCTATAAAAGGAGAAGGGGCACCGCTCATTCGGTATCCGGGGGATAAAGGATGGTCAGGCTTGTCTTTGGCCCAAATGGCCTACGGATATGAGGTGTCTATGACGCCCTTGCAAATTTTAGCATTTTACAATGCGGTGGCCAATGATGGTGAAATGGTGAAACCAAGGCTAATAAAAGAGGTGAAAGAGTGGAACACTACCATCGAAAGGTTTGAAAAAGATGTAATAGATCCTGCTATATGTTCCAAGGAAACGATAGCCCAGGTCCGGAAATTATTATCGGATGTAGTCGCTAAAAAGCATGGTACGGGCCATAGGCTATACTCCCCGAATTTTTCAATGGCCGGCAAGACAGGTACGGCGCAAAAGAATTATGCCTCGAAAGACCCCGATAAGCTCAGGTATATTTCTACGTTCGCGGGATATTTTCCAGTGGATGACCCGAAGTACTCATGTATTGTGGTTATTCATGAGCCTGATAAAAGTGTTGGATACTACGGAGCCGATGTGTCCGGCCCGGTTTTCAAATCCATAGCGCAGAAGGTATACGCAACATCGCCACTGATCGACGAGATCGATATGCAAGACATGAAATATGAGAAAGGTGAGAATGCCTTTCAACAATATTATGCCGAGGCACAAAAGAAATATAGCAAAGTGCCAAATGTGAAAGGTATGAGTGGTATGGATGCCATTTCAATATTGGAAAACCTAGGGCTTCAGGTCGAAGTCAGGGGAAATGGAAAAGTGAAAGAACAGTCAATATCGCAAGGTACCGATATCAAAAAAGTACGTAAAATAATTCTCCAACTATCTTGAAACTGCTAAAAGATATATTATATGGTGCCGGACTGAACGCTGTAAACGGTTCGACCGATGTATTGGTTAATGCCATCCATTTCGATTCAAGAAAAGTGGGTATGGACGATGTATTCATAGCCATAAAGGGAACCCTGACCGATGGCCATCTATATATTCAAAAAGCGATCGATTCAGGAGCCAAGGCTATCGTTTGCGAAACGTTACCGGAGCAGATAATCAATGGTGTCACTTATGTAGAGGTGGAAGATGGTCATACGGCTCTGGCGATCATGGCCTCCAACTACTATGGCAATCCTTCCAAAAACTTGAAGTTGATCGGCGTCACGGGTACCAATGGTAAAACTACGGTCAGCAGCTTACTATACCAGCTCTTTAAAAAAGCGGGGTATAAGGTAGGGCTGTTGTCGACGATTAAAATTTTGGTAGATGAAAAAGCCTACGCTACCAGTCATACCACTCCAGATGCCCTGGTCATTAACGAGCATTTGTATTTAATGAACGAGGCAGGGGTCGAATACTGTTTTATGGAGGTAAGTTCGCATGGTATCCATCAAAAAAGAACCCAAGGCTTACATTTTGAGGGTGCTATTTTTACGAATCTTTCCCACGATCATCTCGACTATCATAAGACGTTTGCCGAATATCGGGATACCAAAAAGAAACTGTTCGATGAACTTCCGAAAAGAGCTTTTGCACTGACCAATGGCGACGATAAAAATGGGAATATCATGGTGCAGAACACCAAGGCCAGAAAATATACATACGCCCTAAAAACCTATGCGGATTACCGAGGTCGAGTGTTGGAAAACCAGCTTTCCGGCCAACTACTCAAGATAAACGATCATGAGGTCTGGTCTAAACTTATTGGCTATTTCAACGCCTATAACATGTTGGCAATCTATGCGACGGCCGATTTGTTGGGATTGGAAACCATGGAAACCTTACGGTTGTTGAGCGGACTTGAGACCGTAGATGGGCGTTTCCAGTACTTTATTTCTGAAAAGAAGATAACCGCGATAGTCGATTATGCCCATACACCTGATGCCCTTAAAAATGTGCTGGAAACAATAGGCACCCTACGAACGGGAAACGAAAAGGTCATCACCGTAGTTGGGTGTGGTGGGGATAGGGATCATACGAAACGGCCTATCATGGGGCATATCGCTTCCGAAATGAGTACTCAAGCGATTTTCACCTCCGACAATCCCCGAAGCGAGTCACCAAAGGCTATCATAGAGGCGATGGAGGCCGGTGTGGAGCCACAGAATATGAAGAAGATACTTGCGATTGAAAATAGGCAACAAGCCATAAAGACAGCCTGTTCAATGGCAGATGAAAGCGATATAATCCTCGTGGCGGGGAAAGGGCACGAGACCTATCAGGAGACCAATGGAAAACGAATTGATTTTGATGACTTTAAAATAGTGAAGGAACTTTTGCGCAGTATGAACAAATAAATAGCAAAGGAAGAAAAAGACCACGATAAAGATTAGAAACAAGAAACCCGGAAAATGTTATACTACTTATTTGAATTTTTGGAGAACAAATACCAATTGCCGGGGGCGAGCCTGTTTCAGTTTATGACCTTTCGTGCCGCCATGGCTATTTTATTTTCATTGCTTATCGCTACTGTTTATGGTAAACGCATTATAGTATTTCTACAAAACAAACAGATAGGCGAAAGTATTCGTGATTTAGGCCTTGAGGGCCAGAAGCAAAAGGCAGGCACCCCTACCATGGGTGGGCTGATTATTATCATGTCTACTTTGATTCCGGTATTGCTTTTCGCCAGACTAGAAAATATTTACATCCTATTGCTCATTATGACCACCTTGTGGATGGGTTTTATCGGCTTTGCCGATGACTATATCAAGGTTTTTAAAAAAGACAAGGAAGGGCTCAAGGGAAGGTTTAAGATTATGGGCCAGGTGGTTTTGGGGCTTGCGGTTGGGGCTACCCTTTATTTTCACCCCGAAGTGACCATGAAAGAAGATAATAAAAGCACGATTACGCAGCAATTCATGGTGAAGGATGTGGAGGGGCGGGAAATAAAATCTACCAGTACTACGGTTCCTTTTTTCAAGAACAATGAGTTCGACTATGGCGATATTATCGGATGGGCGGGGGAGAACGCAAGAAACTACGCCTGGTTGATCTTTATTCCAGTAGTTATTTTAATCGTTACGGCGGTATCGAACGGGGCCAATTTGACTGACGGTATCGACGGTCTGGCCGCCGGCACTTCTGCAATCATCGTTTTTGCCCTCGGCATATTCGCATGGGTTTCCGGGAATATTATTTTTTCGGATTATCTCGATATCATGTTTATACCGAATTCGGGCGAGGTGGTCGTTTTCATTACCTCGTTGGTAGGAGCCTTAGTCGGGTTTTTATGGTACAATGCATACCCGGCCCAAGTCTTTATGGGCGATACGGGAAGCTTGACCATTGGGGGCGTAATTGCAGTGATTGCCATTATCGTACGAAAGGAATTGCTGATACCTATACTGTGTGGCATCTTTTTCGCCGAATCGCTCTCCGTAATGATACAGGTGGGCTATTTTAAATACACACGCAAAAAATTCGGGGAAGGGAGACGCATTTTTCTGATGTCTCCCTTACACCATCATTATCAGGTGAAAGGGTATCATGAAAGCAAAATCGTTACGCGATTCTGGATTGTTGGCATATTACTGGCCATAATTACCATAGTAACCCTTAAGGTGCGATAAGATGAAAAGATTAGTGGTCTTGGGGGGTGGTGAAAGTGGTGTGGGTACGGCCATTTTGGGGAAAAAGCAAGGGTATGAAGTTTTTGTGTCCGATAAGGGCAAGATAAAGGATACCTATAAAGACGTTCTTAAGCATTTTGAAATTGATTGGGAAGATCAACAGCACACGGAAGCTCAAGTACTGAATGCAGATTTGGTCATGAAAAGTCCCGGTATTCCCGACAAGGTCGCATTGGTTGAAACATTGCATCAAAAAGGTGTTCCGGTAATTTCCGAAATCGAATTTGCTTCCCGGTATACCGATGCCACTTTGATAGGCATAACCGGCAGTAACGGGAAGACCACGACGACCATGCTGACCCATCATTTACTTCAAAATGGGGGGTTGCACGTCGGTATGGCCGGAAACATTGGGGATAGCTACGCCAAGATGGTGGCCGAAAACGATTTTGATTTCTATGTACTTGAAATCAGTAGCTTTCAATTGGACGGAATTGAAAAATTTAGACCCCACATCGCTATTTTGACCAATATAACCCCAGATCATTTAGATCGCTATGAATATCGGTTTGAGAATTATATAGCCTCGAAGTTCCGAATCGCCGAGAACCAGACCGAGGAAGACTTTTTCATTTATGATTCCGATGATCCTGTCATCGTTGATTGGCTTGAATCGCATCCCATTAAATCAAAATTGCTGCCCTTTTCAATTCAAAAGGAATTGGAAGAAGGCGCCTTTATAAAAAACGACAAAATAATATTGAAACTAACTAACGAGACACTGGAAATGAAAACGGATACTTTAGCACTGGAAGGAAAACACAATGTAAAGAATACCATGGCCGCCATGACAGCGGCCAAATTGGTAAGCATCAGAAAGGAGTCGATACGTGAGAGTATCGCCAACTTTCAAGGAGCACCACATCGGCTAGAGAAGGTGTTGAAAATTGGCCATGTACAGTACATCAACGATTCAAAGGCAACAAATGTCAATTCCGTTTTCTATGCCTTGGATAGCGTAAAGACCCCCATTGTATGGATAGCCGGTGGTCAGGATAAGGGCAACGATTACAAAGAATTGATGCCTTTGGTACGTGAGAAGGTAAAGGCTATTGTCTGTTTGGGGTTGGATAATGAAAAACTCAAATACGCTTTTGGTAACGTGGTTGACCTTATGGTCGAAACCTTTGCCATGGAGGAAGCCGTCAAAGTGGCCTATAAAATTGCAGAACGTGGCGATACGGTACTGTTATCACCGGCATGTGCCAGTTTTGACCTTTTTGAAAACTATGAAGATCGTGGTAACCAATTTAAAAATGCGATAAAGAACCTTTAGTCAAGTGAAAGCACTCTTTCAAAATATAAGTGGGGATAAAGCCATTTGGGCCGTTGTGGCACTTTTGGGACTTTTCTCGTTTTTACCTGTATATAGCGCGAGCAGTAATTTGGTCTATGTGGTCGGTAACGGAACTACCTTCGGTCACTTGATCAAGCACGCCATGCTATTGTTTCTTGGTTTTGGTATTATTTATGGCGTACACAGAATACCGACCCACTTTTTTAAGGGTCTGTCATTAATAGCCATGCCGATAGTATTGATTCTATTGGCCTTCACTTTGGCGCAGGGTACTACGATCGATGGGGCGAATGCAAGCCGCTGGATCAATATACCTTTTGTAGGTGGATTTCAACCTTCAAATCTTGCGGCGGTGGTTTTGATGATTTACGTAGCGCGTTATTTATCAAAGGTCAGAGATGTAAAGGTGACTTTCAAAGAAAGCTTTCTACCGCTTTGGGTGCCTGTATTTTTAGTGGTAGCCCTTATTTTACCCGCTAACTTTTCGACCTCGGCCATAATTTTTTCAATGGTCTTATTACTGTGTTTTTTAGGAGGGTATCCTATTAAATATCTATTGGGAATAATAGGTTCAGGGGTGATATGCTTGGCACTCTTTGTACTAACCGTCAAAGCAATACCGGATTTGTTTCCGAATCGTGTCGATACCTGGATGAGCAGAATAGAAAGCTTTGCGAACCCAGAGGATACCGAGGCAAACTACCAAATAGAAAAGGCGAAAATTGCGATTGCAACAGGGGGTATCTTAGGTAAGGGTGCGGGTAAGAGCATTCAGAAGAATTTTCTTCCCCAGAGCTCTTCTGATTTTATTTATGCCATAATCGTTGAAGAATATGGTTTGGTTGGAGGGTTTGCCTTAATGTTTTTTTACCTGTTTCTATTGTTCCGAATCATGGTTGTGGCCAATGGTAGCACTTCAATTTTCGGAAAGTTATTGGTGCTTGGGGTGGGGCTCCCTATTATTTTTCAGGCCCTCATCAATATGGCAGTCGCGGTTGAGCTCTTTCCCGTCACAGGGCAGAACCTGCCGCTGGTCAGTAGGGGAGGAACAAGTATTTGGATGACCTGTTTGGCCATCGGTATCATACTTAGTGCGAGCAATAAAGAAAAAGTTGTCGAATCGAACGATGCGATAATCGATGAGCATAACCCTTTAGAGATTTTAAGTGGCCAGTTATAGATTCATACTTTCAGGAGGCGGTACGGGTGGACATATTTATCCGGCCATTGCCATAGCCGACGAATTGAAAAGGAGGCATCCGGATGCCGAGTTTTTGTTTGTCGGGGCAAAGGATCGAATGGAAATGGAAAAAGTACCCCACGCCGGTTATAAAATCGAAGGGTTGTGGATTACAGGGTTGCAGCGGAAACTGACCCTGAAGAACTTGATGTTTCCTTTAAAAGTATTGAGTAGTTTGATGAGAGCCAGTAAGATCGTAAGAAATTTTAAACCTGATGTGGTAATCGGTACAGGGGGGTTCGCTAGTGGACCGGTACTATACACGGCAGCGAGCAAAGGGATACCCTGTGTAGTACAGGAGCAGAACTCATTCGCGGGTATTACTAATAAATTATTAAGGAACAAGGTGCGCAAAATATGTGTGGCCTACGAGGGAATGGATAAATTTTTTCCGACGCATAAAATCGTGAAGACGGGTAACCCCGTGCGGGGAGATTTGGTGGTAATGAATACCGACAAAGAGACGGCCTTAAAATTCTTTGACCTTGATGCGAATAGACCTACCCTATTGGTTTTAGGGGGTAGTCTAGGTGCACGGCGCATAAATCAACTCATAGCTCAAGAGCTTGATTATTTTGAAAAATTAGGGATGCAGTTGATTTGGCAATGTGGCAAGTTGTATATCGAGGAGTACCGTAAATTCGAATCGGAGCACGTTAAGGTTTTTGATTTTTTGAACCGAATGGACTACGCCTATGCGGCGGGAGATATCATAATTTCAAGGGCCGGGGCAGGTTCTGTATCTGAGCTTTGTATTGTTGGGAAACCGGTGATATTTATTCCTTCCCCTAATGTGGCCGAAGATCATCAGACTAAAAATGCCGAAGCGCTGGTCGCTGAGAACGCAGCGCTCATGTTGAAGGAAACGGTTTTAGAAGAGCAGTTTGAGGAGGTGTTTTCAAATTTATTCGAGAATAAGGGTCAACAAAAGGAACTTGCGACCCATATAAAAAGAATGGCCTTGCCCAATGCAACGGGCGATATCGTCGATGAAATAGAAACACTGATACGCAAAGGATAAGAGTAGAATCTAATGAGAATAATTAACGCTTAAAAGCATAACGGTTGAACTTAAAAACAATAAATAGCGTCTTTTTTATCGGCATCGGAGGCATAGGTATGTCGGCCTTGGCGCGTTATTTTAAGTTCATTGGTAAAAATGTAGCCGGCTATGACAAGACCCAAACACCCCTTACCGAGGCATTGGTAGCTATGGATATCGAAGTGCATTACGAAGATTGTATCGATGAGGTTTCACCGGCCTATCGGGATGCGGCCAGTACGTTGGTGGTATATACACCGGCGGTACCCATTGACCATTCGGAGTATCAGTATTTTTTGAATCGTGACTTTGAGATAAAAAAGCGTTCCGAAGTTTTGGGATTGATTACCAAAGATACCTTTTGCCTTGCCGTGGCGGGTACGCATGGTAAGACGACGACTTCCAGTATTTTGGCACATTTGCTCAAAGAGAACAGCGTGTCGTTTACAGCTTTCTTGGGCGGTATTTCTGAAGATTTCAATAGCAACTTTGTTTTTGAGGGAACCGAATACTCAGTGGTAGAAGCCGATGAGTTCGATCGATCGTTCTTGCGTTTGTTCCCAGATGTGGCCTGTATAACCTCCATGGATGCCGATCATTTAGACATTTACGGAAATGAGGCTGAGATTAAAAAGGGATTTAAAGAGTTTGCAAGCAGAATAAGCGCTGACGGAAAACTGTTTGTACGGAATGGGCTGCCGTTAGACGGTATTACTTATGGAATTGGTGACGATGCAACCTACTGTATTGAAAACCTAACAATAGAAGGAGGTACCTATATTTTTGATGTGATCACACCGAATACATCGATAAAGGGTGTCAAGTTCAATAAGCCGGGAAAACACAATCTTTTAAATGCACTGGTCGCATTGGCGATGGCTGCACAGACGAATATTCCTGTAACCGACCTTGCCAAGGCACTCGAAACCTTTAAAGGGGTACAGCGTAGGTTTTCTTATAAAATAAGGAAAGAGAACTTTGTGTTTATTGACGATTATGCCCATCATCCTACTGAAATCGATGCTGTGTATCAGGCGGTTTCCGAAATGCACCCCAATAAAAAAACGCTGGTTATTTTTCAACCCCACCTGTATTCGCGAACTAGGGATTTTGTAAATGCTTTCGCCGAAAGCCTTGCGAAATTTGAGGGTATTTTACTATTGAACATTTACCCGGCCAGGGAAAAGCCCATAGAAGGAGTGACTTCGGAGTGGTTGTTGGGAAAAATCAAGAATCCTAACAAAAAATGTATTGAAAAGTCCGATATCATGAATGAAATAAAACAACAAAACCCTGAAGTGCTAATTACTATGGGAGCGGGTGATATTGGTCTAGAAGTGGAAAAAATTATAAAAGAGCTTGAACATGCGTATTAATTGGAACTTTTTAAAACTTATGGCCCTATTGCTGGTAGTGGTCGGCTTATATGCTTTTTCTAACCAAAGAAACCAGCATAAGAGGGTCGATGGAATAGCTATAGAATTTGTGGGAGATCAGAATTTGTATATCACCCAGAGTACGGTTAATAAATTGTTAATACAAAAATTCGGTAGCCTTAAAAATGTGCCCAAAGAAAAATTAGTTTTGAATACTATGGAGAAGGCCATTGAGGCCAACAAAATGGTAAAAAGTGCCCAAGTGTATCTTACCGTAAACGGTAAACTTGCGTCGAAAATCGTTCAACGCAAGCCAATCGGACGTATAGAAGGGGATTCTAAATTTTACCTTGATGATGAAGGGAAACGCATGCCATTATCAATGAGCTATTCCGCCCGTGTGCCAATAATTACGGGTAAGGTTACAGGCGAAAGCCTAGAAGATGTCTATGAAATTTTGAACTATATCAACCAAGATGAGTTCCTGAGAAAAAATGTGATCGGTATTCACATTGCTGATCTGAAACATTATCAACTGCGTTTTCGAACGAACCAATTTGTGGTGAACCTTGGAGCCGTTGACCATCTGGAAGAAAAGTTTAAAAATTTTAAGGCCTTTTACGCCAAGGCGAACAAAGATAAGACCTTGAACAAGTATGACATGGTAAGCCTGGAGTTTAACAATCAAGTAGTGTGTAGCAAAATTTAAGATATGGAAGTAGGTAATTATTCGGTAGGATTGGATATTGGAACCACCAAAATTGTGGCCATCATCGGAAAGAAGAACGAATATGGCAAAATAGAGGTTTTGGGTACCGGCAAATCTAAAAGTTTAGGCGTGCATCGCGGTGTGGTCAATAACATTACCCAGACCATAAAATCGATCCAACAGGCCGTTGAAGGTGCAGAAGCCGATTCAGGGCTAAAAATAGGCTCTGTCGTGGTCGGTATTGCAGGGCAACATATTCGAAGTTTACACCATAGCGATTATATTACTCGGGCCGATTCCGAAGAGGTAATCAACGATGAAGATCTCGATAAGCTATGCAATCAGGTCTATAAACTTGTAATGCTTCCTGGTGAAGAGATCATACATGTGCTTCCCCAAGAATATAAAGTGGATGGCCAAGCAGAAATAAAAGAGCCTATCGGTATGTACGGGGGCAGGCTGGAAGCCAATTTCCATGTCGTCGTAGGTCAGGTGTCTTCCATTAAAAATGTAGGCCGATGCATCAAAAGTGCAGGTCTTGATTTGGCCAATATTACTTTGGAACCCCTAGCTTCTTCAGATGCCGTTTTGAGCAAGGAAGAAAAGGAAGCGGGCGTTGCGCTTATTGATATAGGTGGAGGTACGACCGATTTGGCGATTTTTAAAGATGGTATCATCCGTCATACGGCGGTCATACCCTTTGGTGGTGGGGTGATTACCGAAGATATCAAGGAAGGTTGCTCCATTATCGAAAAACAGGCGGAGCTTTTGAAAATTAAGTTCGGTTCCGCATGGCCTGGTGAAAATAAAGACAACGAGATTGTATCCATCCCCGGGTTGCGCGGTAGGGAACCTAAAGAAATAACCTTAAAGAACCTTTCAAAAATTATTCATGCCAGGGTGGTGGAAATTATAGAGCAGGTGTATACCGAGATAAAGAATTATGGCCATGAAGAACAAAAAAAGAAGCTCATTGCAGGCATCGTTCTGACCGGTGGAGGAAGCCAGCTGAAACACCTCAAGCAATTGGTAGAATACATCACTGGTATGGATACCAGGATCGGTTACCCCAATGAGCATTTGGCAGGAGATTCCCAGACCGAAATCGCGAGTCCCCTATACGCTACGGCAGTAGGTTTGTTGATGAACGCCGTGTCGAATCAAGACAAAGCCAAACAGACGAAAGGCCAAATGGAAATCGAAGAAAAGGAGTTGGTTCCGGCAGGTCATGAAGAAAAGTCGCAACGGAATACAGAACCCCAAAAACAAAGAAAATCGGTATTTGACAAATGGTCTGAAAAATTAAAGGACTTTTTGGATAATGCAGAATAAAATACAACACAATTAAAAAGTAACCAGTAATTAAAAAAATACTATGAGTAACAGCACGGAATTTGAGGGTATATCATTTGACCTCCCCAAGAATCAGAGTAATGTAATCAAGGTGATCGGCGTCGGTGGCGGTGGTAGTAATGCCATAAACCACATGTTTCAGTCGGGCATTAACGGTGTCGATTTCGTAATCTGCAATACAGATTCCCAGGCACTTAACAATAGTCCGGTACCGATTAAGATTCAATTGGGTGTATCGTTGACCGAAGGATTGGGTGCTGGTGCCAACCCTGAGGTTGGGGAGCAGGCCGCTTTGGAGAGTATGGAAGAGATCAAACAGATGTTGGCCACAACGACCAAGATGATTTTTATTACGGCCGGAATGGGCGGGGGAACGGGTACTGGTGCCGCTCCTGTAATCGCCAGACAAGCAAAGGAACTAGACGTGCTTACCGTGGGTATCGTCACCATGCCCTTTGAATTCGAGGGCAAGATGCGCTGTGAACAGGCACGTATCGGTATAGAAAAATTACGGGCCAATGTCGATTCGTTGATCGTGATCAATAACAACAAACTTCGCGAAGTTTATGGCAATCTCGGATTTAAAGCTGGGTTTTCAAAAGCGGATGAAGTGCTCTCTACTGCAGCACGGGGTATTGCGGAGGTAATAACGCATCATTACACACAGAACATCGACTTGCGAGATGCCAAGACCGTACTTTCCAATAGTGGAACGGCCATTATGGGCTCGGCGGTGTCGACCGGATCGGGTAGGGCGAATGAAGCTATTACGAAGGCTCTTGACTCGCCTTTGCTGAACGACAACAAAATAAATGGGGCGAAAAACGTATTGCTGCTTATCGTGTCCGGAAGTCAGGAAATTACTATAGATGAAATCGGAGAGATCAATGATCATATTCAGGCCGAGGCAGGTCACGGTGCGAATATAATCATGGGGGTAGGCGAAGACGAAGATTTGGGAGAGGCCATAGCCGTAACAGTCATCGCAACCGGTTTCAACGTCGACCAACAGAATGAAATTGTGAATACCGAGGCCAAGAAAATCATCCATACGCTCGAAGATGAGCAAAAGGCCCAGCAAGATTTGACGTCCAGAAGTTTTCCAAAGCCTCAACCGGAAGCAAAGCCGGTCATCAAGCATACCTTGATAGAGGATGAGGAAGAAGAGTTGGGTATGGATCTGATTCCCACCACCAGCTATATTAAAAATTTTAACGTGTTTTACGAAGAGGTAATCGAAAAAGCGGAAGAGAAGAAAGAGATTTTTGAGGACGATTTTGTGATTATAGACGTAAGGGATGCCATCAATGATATCGAGGTTGTTGATCCGATAACCGTCAGTTATGATAGCACCTTAAAGGAAGAGCAAATGGCCATGAGTTTTGATATGCCGTTGGCCAAGAATGAAGATGCGGAAGAAGAAGCGCATGAGAATGTCATTACGTTTAGCCTTGATGATGAGGTAAAGGATATCGACGTAAAGAATCCTGTCGAAGTGATACCGGTATTGGAGTACAATAAACGAGGGGAGAAGCGCTATAGTCTCGATGACTATATGGAGTTGGAAAATAGGCTCGACCAGGCAAAACCCCAAGTAGCGCCACAAGAGCCTAAATTGGTGCAGCAGAAAGTCTCGGAACAGCGTCCGTCTGAAAGTTCGAATGTACCCGAGTCCGCCACGGGCAAAGTAGACCCGATGAACAGCCCCATTGAGGAACTGCTTAAGGAGCGTGCAGATGAGCGTCGAAGAAAATTGAAAGATTTCAATTATAAGTTCAAGAACAGCGTAGGCAGTGTCGAGGAAATCGAGAAAGAACCGGCCTATAAGCGTCAAGGTATCGATTTAAACCCGAATCCAAGGGAAGAAAGTAAAGTGTCAAGAACGACTTTAGGCGAAGATAGCAACGACGAGATTCAGTTGCGATCCAATAATTCTTTTTTGCACGACAATGTGGACTGAAACCTACTATTAAACCCACAATCTTTTGTTTTAAACCCGAAGAAAATTAGTTTTTTTTCGGGTTTATTTTTTATCTTCGCACTCCTAAATAAAAAGTAGAATGAGCTTGCAGCAACGGGTAATGGAAGATATGAAAACGGCCATGAAGTCTAAGGACAAGGTGGCGTTGGAATCGTTGCGAGCCATTAAGTCCGCCTTGTTGTTAGCCCAGACAGAAAAGGGTCCTGCTACGACATTGAGCGAGGAAGATGAGATTAAACTGGTGCAAAAGCTGGTCAAACAACGAAAAGACAGTGCCGCTATTTTCAAGCAACAGGGTAGGGAAGACCTGGCAGGTCCCGAACTGGCCCAAGTGGCGGTGATCGAAAAGTTCTTACCTGAACAATTGACCGAAGCCGAAATCGAGAAAGTTGTAGTGCAGACCATTGATGCCACAGGTGCATCGGGCATGAAAGATATGGGAAAGGTGATGGGTATCGTCTCGAAAGAACTTGCGGGACAAGCGGATGGCAAGACCATATCGGTGATCGTTAAACGGAAATTGGCAGAATGATTTGCCAGTTCTAGGTAGTGGAAGTATTTTTACATACTGATTTTATTTAAAAAATAAAGGCCCCGTGGCGCAACTGAATAGCGCATCAGATTTCGGCTCTGAGGGTTGCAGGTTTGAATCCTGCCGGGGTCACGAATAAACCAAAAAGCTTCACGTCAAATCAAGTGTACTTGAATTTGAGAGTGGGGCTTTTTGGTTTTCAAAGCGGAGCTTTGTGAGGATCAACGCGCGTAGCGGAGTTAATCCCTGCTGTCCTTGCCCTTTGGCGGTTTGTGCCCTACTTGAATTTGAGAGTGGGGCTTTTTGGTTTTCAAAGCGGAGCTTTGTGAGGATCAACTCGCGTAGCGGAGATAAATCCAGCTGTCCTTGCCCTTTGGCGGTTTGTGCCCTACTTGAATTTGAAAATGAGACTTTTTGAGCGCCAAACGGTTTCCCTTTGTCGCTAAAAGATTTTTAAATTGGAGGTGCGGGGAAAATCAGAAGCTATAAGATAATATTTTTGAATATTTAGGCTACATATGTAGTTGAAATAGGTATTAGATTCTGGTATATTTGAAAATATCACAGGAATAAAGTGGGGAATATTAAAATATAAAATAATGGCGTACCCGGTGGCCTTTCAGGGTCGCACCAGCTTCTCCGGTTTATTAGGTCGTCTAACAGCAAAAAAAGCTATTTTGATGAATTTGACATTTAAAATAAACATGGCCTGTTTTCATCGTTTACTTCCGAATAGGGTATATAAAGATATATTTTACAGCGATATAAAAAAGTTGTCATTCGTTATAAATAAACCTATTTGAAGATTATAACTTGAAATTGCAATGGAGCATTAAGAAATAAGTTTGAGACCTTATTGGACTTCTAAGCCGAAAGTTAATTGCGTGCCAGTCACTCAATGCGCATATCCGGTACGTTGGTAACAACGAAATAAAAACAAAACAGATTGGAACACTTAAATCAAGATATAGAAAATCACTACCGCAAGGAAGGGCTTTATGAAGATATTGTGAATCGCTTGAAAGAGCAAGGTATTGACCTAAAAGGGGTAGAAAGATGTGATATTGCTGGTGTTGACGAGTTTCATGTAAGAGGAGCGGCGGTATCGAAAGAACTTGCTGCAAGTATAGATATAGAAGGCGCTGCAGTTTTGGATGTAGGTTGTGGACTAGGAGGCCCATGTCGGATGCTTGCTGACGAATATAATTGTCGAACTACAGGAATAGACCTTAGTAGCGAATATATTAGAACAGCAAAAGAACTTTCTAAACTGGTTAAGTTAGATAGTAAGACTTCATTTGTACACGGAGATGCTACAAACCTTCCATTTGAGGATAATAGCTTTGATGTGGTTTGGACACAACATGCCCAAATGAACATTCCATACAAAGAAAAGCTTTACTCAGAAATAAGTCGAGTTCTTAAACCAGAGGGATATTTTCTTTATTATGACATTTTCAAAAAAGAAGAGGGAGAAGTCAAATACCCTATGCCATGGGCAAGTACAGCAGACATGAGTTTTCTTTTCAAAGAAACTGAAATGAATGATTTTTTAACCCAATTTGGTTTAACTAGAGAACAATCTTATGACCAAACCCAAGCCGGAATTGATTTTTTCAATTCACTCGTTGCTAAATTGAAAGAATTTGGACCACCAAAAATAGGATTAAATGTTCTTATGGGAGAAACTACTAAGCCGAAACTAATGAATCTGCTAGAACACTTAAAGAGTAATAAATTGGAGCTAAAAAGTGGGGTTTATAAAAAATAAACTGTAGCTACAAAATGTAAAAACATATTTTACACGAACCGTTACCAATCATATAGAAATCAACAGTATGTATAAAAATATTATAATAGTACTCCTTTTGCTAATGGGGATTAATCAGGTGAAATCACAAGATGTTGGACAAATTGTAATAGGCACAAAACATTCTCTTAAGTCTAACATCTTAAATGAAGACAGAGAGTATTGGATTAGTCTTCCTGATTCATATAATGATAAAGTATCATCACACAAGAGATATCCGGTGCTTATTGTACTTGATGGAAATACGCACTTTAAGTCCATATCAGGAATTGTAAACTACATGAGCTCAGATCGGTATGGAAGCCGGACAATTCCAGAAATGATCGTGGTTGCTATTCAAAATGTCGATAGAAGAAGAGATTACACGCCAGACAAAGTCATTACAGTTAGAGAGAACAATACAGGCGGTGGAGATAGATTTCTTAGCTTTTTGGAAGAGGAGCTTTTACCTGAGTTGGATCAAAAATTTAGAACTGAATCCTATCGAATACTTTTTGGGCATTCTTTGGGAGGTTTGTTGGCCACTCATGCATATATGAAAGAAAATACACTTTTCAATTCATTTATTGCGGTGGATCCAAGTTTTGGAACATGGGATTCAGAAACCATGGATAAAAAGTTAGATTCCCTGACGGAACGATCATTTGAACGGTTCATTTACATTGCCACTGCCAATTGGGGTAAAAGAAATATCAGAAATCGCGATCGACATGTACGATTATATGAATCATTGAATAGTAGATGTAAAGGTGAATTACCTGCAAAATTAGAATACTTCGAAAATGAAGATCATAGCTCCGTTCCGATCATTGCTTTTCATAACGGAATCTCCGCAATTTTTGAAGGCTATGGAATTTCCTATCGTGATGTGAAAGATAAAGAGCAACTAACCAGACATTTTCAAACACTTTCGGAACGACTTTCATGGGATTTTCAACCTCCCGAGTATCTTGTAAACCGATTAGGTTATCGCATGCTACAAAGTGGAAATGATAAAGACAAATCCAATGCGTTGGAATTTTTCATCTTGAATGCGGAAAATTACCCTGAGTCATCTAATTCCTATGATAGCTTGGGAGAAGCTTATGAAACATTAGGTAATACTCAAAAAGCAATCGAAAATTATAAAAAATCTCTTGAACTAAACGCTGGTAATGAACATGCCAGAATGAAAATAAAACAGTTGAGCAAGAGCGAATAAATACGATGGGTAACATTGGCTATACATAATGTGGAAAAAAGTGCTGCTATGACAGTAAATACCCTAAATAAACAAATCGGTAATCGGAAAGTGCAAAGCCTTGAAAATCCACACTGTATATACCCGATATCGCTGTGGCCAATTATGACCCGTCCTGAAATAGGTATACAACAATCAGCAATTTGAATACATCTACACTTTTGAGTCGCTATAATTTTGCTTCAGAATTGATTCTAAAACTTTAAAAGAATTATAAATGAGCAAAACCATATTAATCACAGGAGCATCATCGGGAATTGGAAAAGCAACAGCCCAAAAGTTTCAAGCAAAAGGATGGAATGTAATTGCTACAATGCGTAGTCCTGAGAAAGAAAATGAACTAACATCACTAGAAAATGTTTTAGTAACCAAACTGGATGTTCAAGATTTAACAAGTATTGCAAGTGCCATTGACGAAGGAATTGACAAGTTTGGAAAAATTGATGTTGTTCTTAATAATGCTGGATACGGTATATTGGGAACTTTTGAATCTGTAGCCAGAGAAAATGTTTCGAGACAGTTTGATGTAAACGTACTTGGTCTCTTTGATGTAACAAGGGCTGTATTGCCGCATTTTAGAAAAAATAAAGACGGAATGTTCATCAATATTTCCTCAGTTGGCGGTAAAACAACCTTTCCAATGATGCAACTTTACCATGCTACAAAATTTGCTGTTGAAGGTTTTTCTGAATCTTTACAATACGAATTGGAACCCATTGGCGTAAAAGTAAAAATAGTAGAACCGGGCAGCATAAAAACAGATTTTTCAGGGCGTTCGATGGATTTTCAGCACAATGAAGAATTAGCGGAATACAACGAATTTACATCAGGAGTGATGAATACTTTTAACAAATTAATGAGTTCTGAAAACAGGAACAGCCCAGCACTGGTAGCAGATGTAATTTACGATGCCGCGACTGACGGAACGAACACGCTAAGATATGTCGCGGGTCCGGATGCCGTACATCTATTGGAAGCTAGAAAAAAAATGAATGATGCAGAGTTTCTGAGTATGATGAAAACAAACCTAAACATTCAATAAGAAATAGAAAAGCACACTTTCATCTCTTAAGTGTGCTTTTTTTTGCAAAAATTAGCCCCTTGAAAGATTTTATAAAAATAGAAACCATATCGGAAATTCATCGGTTTTTAGGCTTGGCAAAGCCAAAACATCCGCTTGTTTCAGTATACCGAATGGGTGGTGCTATAAATAATTTGAAAGTTGACAATTTCAGGTATTCAATAGGTTTATATCAAATAAGCTTCAAAGATAATTGCGCTTTTACCATTGTAAACTACGGTAGAAACTCATATGACTATCAGGATGGTACATTGATTTTTATAGCACCCAACCAAGTAATGGAGTTTAAAAAAGCCGAAAAAGGCGAAGTTAGCCATGGTTGGACCTTAGCTTTTCATCCAGATTTGATTCGAAAATCAGAACTAGGAAAGAAAATTGAACAATATTCATTCTTTTCCTATGCTTCAAACGAAGCCTTGCACGTATCCGATGAAGAACGAAAAACAGTTGCAGAAATTACTGAGAAAATCGAGAAAGAAATCAGTAATAATATTGACGAACATAGTCAAACCTTGATAATTTCAAATATAGAGTTGCTGTTGAATTATTGCGTTCGTTTTTATGACCGACAATTTTACACGAGAACAAATTTAAATCAGGATATTTCGAGTCGGTTCGAACAATTGATAAAAGATTATTACCACCAAGAAAAGCAATTGGAATTTGGAATTCCGACAGTTCAATATTGCGGGGAAGCACTGAATATGTCGTCTAAATATTTAAGCGATTTATTGCGAAAAGAAACAGGACAAAGCACTCAAGACCATATTCATCAATACGTTATAGAAAAAGCAAAAAACAGACTATTGAATTCTAACGAAAGCGCCAGCGAAATCGCTTATGCGTTAGGTTTTGAATACCCACAGTACTTTAGTAAAATCTTTAAAAAGAAAACAACTATGAGTCCAATAGAATTTAGAAAAACCCTGAATTAAGCCTGTTTTACAAAATGAAAATAGTATCAAAAGTAGTAATGATGGTGTTGCTCAGTTGGACAATGGTAATGTTAGTTTGGGGATTGAGCGGTTTTTTTGAATATTTCTCAGGCATTAAGCCTTTGATACACCTACAGAATTCTGCTTATCCAAGGACCGTACAGTTTGTCCATTGGTTGTTGATAACGCTTACAGGAGGAGCATTTGTATTAGGGTATTTCCTAAAATGGAAATGGACACCGTTTGTTATGGTAATGCTTTTCTCCAACCTCGCTGTATTGTGCACCATACAAACCTTCGACTTTATGTCTGAACAATGGAGTTATACGGCATATAGTACTGAAATTGTTTTGTATGTTTTACTTTCAGCATTTTTATTGTTTTCATCACTTTCAAAATCGCATTTTAAGCACAGAATTTAAAGTATGCAAGATGTACTTATTACAGGAGCTTCAGGTATGATTGGAAATATCATATTGGAAGAATGCTTGTCATCTTCAAGAATAAATAAGGTCATATCTTTAGTTCGTAGGACATCGAACCATGAACATACTAAGTTAGAAGAAGAAATTATTGAAGATTTTACAGCTTACGACAACCATAGGGATTTGTTCAAGAATATAGATAGTGCCTTTTTCTGTATTGGAGTTTATACCGGTAGTGTTTCAGATAAATTATTCAAGGAAATTACGGTAGACTATGCCGTTCATTTTGCAAAAATGCTAAAAGAACATAGTCCCAACGCAAAACTCTGTCTTCTCAGTGGAGCGGGAGCCGACCGAACTGAAAAAAGCAAGACTTCATTTGCGCTTTACAAGGGAATGGCTGAAAATCAAATTGATAAATTAGCCTTGGAATTTTACGCCATCCGCCCAGGGTATATTTATCCGGTTGAGCCAAGAAAAGAGCCAAATTTGATGTATGGTATGATGCGAAAACTTTACCCTATCCTAAGACTTTTAGGAAGTAACTTTAGCATTAAATCGATTGAATTGGGAAAAGCAATGTATGAAATAGGAATAAATGGGGCGGACAAAAAAATACTAGAGAATAAAGACCTGATTCATCATTTAAAAGAACAAAGTGAAAGGGAATAAACAGCAGAAATTAATTAAAAAACAGATTTTAAAGATAAACCCAGCGCCTAACAAAGAACTGAGTTAAAAACTAGTTTTTTTAGTTTCCACACATAATTCTCATCGAAGGGCAGCCCAGATCTTGCAATGACAAATTCCTGTTTCAACCACTTGTCCGATACCGCAATCAAGGCCATTTTCTTACTTTTTCCCTTGGCCAGGGCCCTCATATTTCCCTGGACCCCTTGTTATACATGCATGCCGAAAAAGCACACAAAAACAACAGATTTCACAATTTTCTGTTACCTACCTTACTTATCCTGCTCTTGCCCCTTACAGCGCTCCGGGAACCTCACATAGCCGGAGTAATACCTACGTAGTTACATAATTGGGCCGTATTCTCGAATTTGGTAAAGCCATCCGTCAATATGATCATCAATGTGACGATCCTGTCCCCCCGGTCCCGGTAGGCTCTTTAGATCGGAAAGCTGTTTTTCCCGGGTAACTTGACGAACGAAAGCCAGCGTCCATTAAGTGATTCGAGCTCCCTGTCGACTATTTGTAGGGCCCGTTTTAAAGGCTTATGGACCACTTTTGAAGGTACGGCCAACACTTTCTGGCCATGAAGCTTGTTCTTTATAGGGGTACGTTGTTGTAGATAAATATTCATTAAGGCCAATAATTTAAGGCTCTCGGCCTGTAGAGCACCTTTACCGTCATAACGGCGAAACCCATTGGCTCGGGCGTATTCCCGAATGGCTCTGGCATCGCTCTTATCGCTATTTATATGGGCCAGTTTCATCGGTACAAAACGTTTTACGGACAAGGGATTTACTACGGACATTTTGATGCCGGAACCATAAAGGAACTGTGGCGGTAGATATTGGTCGTACCCCGTAGCTACCATTACCACCAAGTCTTCCCCGCTTAACAGCTATAGGGATTGCCCGAAACCTTTTGCGGAATTGTGAAACTGATGGTGATCTCCATTTGGGCCCTCAACATCGAATACATCCTGACTCATATCCACGCCATGGATTTTACTATCTTTAGTCATGAGAAAATGTTTTGGAAACGACTGTCCACTTCGACTTCAACAACTTAAAATCGAGATATAGGTCTCACGGAACCGAACGAATTCTTAGTGGAAAAGAGGGGGTATCATCAATATTGACGGAATCATAACTTCCTATGGCTATATTGACCTTATTCCTCTCTTTTGTTCTTTCTGATTTATATCTATAATTTAATCAAAATCAAACTTAAATTGGCTATACGTGATGCGGGCTAAAGTGCCAAGGTTAAACGATTTGACTTTTCGCCGATTAAACGCCATATTGAAAGTAAAACCTTTCAATCCCACACTGCGCTTATACTTGGCCGTTGGGCATAATTTATAACATCCTACAATATGGAAACAGAGATATTGGCTAGAATTCAGTTCGCTTTTACTATCGCTTTTCATTACATCTACCCGCCGCTAAGTATTGGTTTGGGTTTGATTATGGTGATTATGGAAGGGATGTACCTAAAGACTGGCGATAAACAGTACGAGGTTTTAACTCGTTTCTGGTTAAAAATTTTCGCTATCACCTTTGGTATCGGTGTAGCGACAGGTATTATAATGGAGTTTGAGTTTGGTACAAACTGGGCCGTGTATTCTAGATATGTAGGTGATATTTTTGGTAGTGCGCTAGCAGCAGAAGGTCTCTTTGCCTTTGGATTAGAGAGTGCCTTTCTTGGTATCTTGCTATTTGGTTGGAACAGAGTATCACCCAAAGTACATTTTATCTCCACAGTAGGAGTTTTTTTAGGCTCGATGTTTTCCGCTATATGGATTGTTGTCGCTAACAGTTGGCAGCAAACACCTGCAGGATATCATATTGTAGGTGAAGGCTTCGAAGCCAGAGCTGAAGTAACTGATTTTTGGGCAATGGTGTTTAATCCTTCAAGTTTAGATCGAATTATACACGTGTGGCAGGGTGCTTTTTTAGCCGGAGCATTTTTAGTATTGAGTGTACATGCCTATTACCTTCTAAAGGGGCGCTATGTTGAGATTTCAAAAAAAGCATTCAAAATAGCCCTTGGATTAGCAACCATAGTCTCTTTAACCCAATTAATTTCAGGACATAGTTCCGCAGAAGGTGTTGCGGTTAATCAACCCGCCAAGCTTGCTGCAATGGAGGGCCACTATGACGTTTCAGCTCCCGCAGATTTGTATTTAATTGGTTGGGTCGACAACGAATCGCAGGAAGTCACAGGTGTCAAATTACCCGGTGGTCTGTCGTTTTTAGTTCATCAAAATTTTGAGGAACCGATTACAGGTCTAAATGCATTCCCAAAAGATGAAAGACCTGGACAGGTAAATGCTGTTTTCCAGTTTTATCACATTATGATTTCGATTGGTATGTTTCTTATAGGTCTCACGCTTTATGCGAGTTTATTGTGGTGGCGCGGAACCTTATTTGAAAAAAAATGGTTATTGAGAATATTCGCTTTTTCTGTGATTCTACCACAACTGGCAAATCAAGTTGGTTGGTTTGCTGCTGAAATGGGAAGGCAACCATGGATTGTATACGGTCATTTAAGAACTGATGAAGGATTCTCACAAGAGGTATCATCAAACCAGATTCTTTTTTCTCTGATATTATTTTTAGTGGTCTATACTATGCTATTTCTACTCTTTATCTATAGTGTAAACAAAAAGATAAAGCACGGCCCGTATGATGAAGCTAAAAATCCAGATGAATTTTTAAAATATGTTTAAGCTTGGCATTATGGAAACTTTTTTAGGTTTGGATTATCCTACACTTTGGTACTTGGTTGTAGGATTACTATTTTCTGGTTATGCAATTTTGGAAGGTTTTGATTATGGTGCAGGCGCTTGGCATCTATTTTTCAGAAAGGATTTAAGCAGACGTATTGCTATCAATGCAATAGGACCGTTGTGGGATGCCAATCAGGTATGGCTAATAATAGGTGGTGGCGCATTATTTGCGGGCTTTCCAGTAATGTATGCGACTATGTTATCTGCCATGTACGTGCCTTTTATGTTATTTCTAATGTTACTGGTACTGAGGTCTTCCGCAATAAAATTCAGAAGTGCAGAAGAAATGCCATGGTGGCGTATGACTTGGGATATAATTTACTTTACCTCTAACGTCTTAATATCCTTTTTACTGGGTGTGGTTTTAGCTAACATTTTACAGGGATTTGAAATAGCTGAAAATTATAGTTACACCGGCGGAGTATTCTTGTCGTTTTTAAACCCTTATGCGATTATGATTGGCTTAACCACTGTATCATTGTTTATGACCCAAGGAGCTATTTTTTTATTGCTAAAAACAGAGGGTCGTTTGCATGCAAGATTGACTTTTTTATTAAAAAAAGGAATGATTTTTTTTATTGTAAGTTTTGCTGCAACATCGTTATATACCTTGGTATTCTTACCAGGTGTAACTGACAGGTTTAAAGAATATCCGATATCTTTTGTTATTCCTCTTTTAGCTTTCTTGGCAGTTGCAAATGTGCCTCGGTTAGTTTCCAAAAAGAAGTATGGAAATGCCTTAGTTTTTTCCTCATTGACGATGTCCTTTCTTTTAATGTTAGTAGCACTTCAGCTATATCCTGTTTTACTGCCTTCAACAATAAGCCCTAATTATAGTGTGACAATTTACAACGCAGCATCGTCTCAAAAATCATTAGGTATAATGTTAACCATTGTTCTTATTGGCGCACCTCTTTTAGCTGGTTATTTCTTGTTTTTATACAAAACATTTCACGGTAAAGTGAAGTTGGATGACACTAGTTATTAAAAAAACTAAGCCCAAAACTGGCTGTAAGTTATTGCTCTCATGGCGAAGTAAAATTAGATCTATACATTATTCAAAATAAATCACGTCTGAAAATCATGGCTTAGCTGCCACCGATGTCTCCCTCTCGCGTTGCTCGTCAGAGGTAGTTTCTGATTTGCAACTTGGCGCCAACGAGCCAGCTTCCGCACAGCATAAGGGCATGTTCCTGAACCTGCCAAAACACGGCCGCAAAGCCCAACAACAGATAGCCAGATTCCTTGTAAACCATTAAAACACCTAACAATGAGAATGCTGACAACTTTATTTTTCTCATTACCTATCCTCAGTTTTAGTAATTCAAATTATTATGAACCAGAGGACTGGAAAAAGTATCATGAGCAAATAAATCGGGCAGAAAATTTCATAATTGACGAACAGTTTCAAGAAACATTGAATATATATAATGATATTTTCAATTCTTTCGATTTTTCTTTCTAAAAGATTACAAAATTACAGCTCAGTTTGCCCTTTACTTGAATGACATAGAAACCGCTTTTGAAATTATTAAAAAAGGAATTGCTCGAGATTGGGATCTAAAAAGCCTTAATTAAAACGGTTACTTATCAAAACTTCAGAATGAACCTAAATGGAAATTAAAAATTGTATTATGAGGCATTAATTGAAAATAATGGGCAATTAAATGAAGTCGACCTTGGTTAAAAATTAGGACTTAATTAAGAAGATACAAGAAAAATACTTGTACAGCTACTATCGGAACATAGGTCTTGCGATTATAGTCTGAACGAAACCAAGAAAATCAAAAAATGTAAGTAATAACATATAAAACAACGGCGATTTTGGGTGTTGACTCAAAATGTGTTGTTTTTAATTTAGTAAATTTCAAAACGAAAAGAAAGCAAGTATGAATCCGCTACTGCTCTTATAATAACCGTTGCGCTTGATTGGAGGAAGTAATTCAAAGTTTGAACTTGAAATACTGATTGTTGATAAATGGAACACCGGAAAACAGGACAAAATGGAGTGAAATATCAGAACCGGGAGTGAAAGTAAGAACTACGAAATTGAAAGCTTTAAAAAAATAAACTGGCCAAAACAATTTAAAAAAATGAAAAAACAAACAGGATATTTATTAATCGCAATTGGAATAGCATCAATGTTAGCCGGTATTTACGGAGCAGTTCAAAGTGGAGAATTGATGGACTCGTTGAGTGGAGTTTTGATCGGAGCGGCCCTAATTGTAACGGTGATTTTTGAACGAAATAAAAAAGACAAAAATGAATAAATACAAAGAAATAGCAATAGTGGCTATAAGTAATGCCGCTATTCTCGCACATTTCTGAAAAACTTTTCGATTTTCTATTTGGTTTGTACGAGCTAATGTTAACGTTAACTCACACAACGAACCCTGGACGAACCGTATTTTAGGACGTTAGAATGTAGAGAAGTTTGGGAATAAATATCAACTAGTGCATAATAAAAATGAATTACATCTCTATAAGTCTATATCGTAAAATAATAAATCATGCTTTAAATGAAGGCATGACACGAGATGACTTTAAAGGTGTATCGACTCCAATTGACTCTATTGAGCAAATTCAAGCGGTTCCGGCAAATCACTTTTTTGAACTTCATGAATTGATAGATCGGGAAATAGGTCCTGGATTTTCTGTGAGAGTGGGTCAACAAATGAAAATCGAAGATTATGGTGTGCTTGGTTTATCATGGAAAACTTGTTCGTGGGCCGGTGAAATTTTTGATAGAAGCGAACGGTACTTTATGTTGCTGTCGAACACCTATTTTTTTAGAGTTGAAAAAGGAGCGGAAATATCCCGTGTTTATTTAAATCGTCAGGCTCACTAAACAGGCGTAGAATTATCCAATGAAGCCACCTTTTCTGCGACGGTTGTTGTACTTCAGGCGTACGCTTACCCGCCGCTTATCTCAAAATGGCCTTACCTTTAGAGACCTTGTTAAAAGAATCCAGGAAGAAGTTTCAAAAGATCTCCTTAAAAACTCAGCAAGAAGTGTTGCCGAGATTGCTTTTGAAACCGGATTTTCAGAGCAAAGCGCTTTTAGTCGTGCCTTCAAAAACTGGACGAATCAATCCCCGTTAGAATTTCGTAAAATCCGATAAAAAATATCTCTGCACTTTATAGCATGATTCGGGATCTAGAAGACCAAGTAAGCAACCACCAAAACAGGATTGAGGATTTGGGGTCGCAAGTGTATAATCTAAAAAAGAAATTATATAGCCTTTGGGGAATAGTGGAAGAAAACATTTCTTGATTATTTTGGGTTACACAAGTATATCATTGCCTTAATAATTATCGATCCAGGCAAATCTTTTATCTATAATATCTTGCTTTTTTGAATTTAAAAAATCAAGATAAGCGATGGCCGCCGGTGACAGTTTTTTAGATTTTAGCCAAACGAGATGCCAAGTGGTGACAATGGGCAACCCTTTAACCGGAACAATTTGTAGGTCACCGTTATTGAGTTCGTTTTTAATTCCGATTAAGGGCATGATAGAGTACCCCAAGCCTGATAGTACAGCTTGCTTGACCGCCTCATTTGAGGTCAATTCTATTTTTTTACGAATCGAAAATTTATTTTTCGATATGAAATTTTCCATGGCATTTCTTGTGGCAGAACCTGGCTCCCTATAGATTAGGGGAAGACTACCGAATAATTTTTTTTTGGTAGGGGAGTTTTTGAACTTTAGCTCGGTACTGCCTACGTAAAAAAGTTTGTTCGGCATTAATGCAACCCGATTGATTTTCATTTTTTTGGGAAGTACGGAGACTAGTGCAAAATCTACCTCGTTCCGTTCCAGGTTTTTGACGACTTTGGTTTTGTTCGTTACGTCCATAATAAGGTCTACACCTGAATGCAACTTCATAAAGTCGGATAAAAAATAGGGCATTACGTACTTGCCCGTTGAAGCAACCGATATTTTTAGACGTCCCGAAAGATTGCCTTGATAGGCCAAAGTTCTATAATTGATAGCGTCAACTTGGTTAAGAATATTCTCTGCTGCTTGTGCGATTTCATTTCCAAAATCAGTAATATAAAGTTTTCGGCCCACCACTTCGGTAAGAGGTATCGGAAACTGGTCTTGAAAATTTTTAAGCTGTATTGAAACGGCTGGTTGTGTTAAATTAAGCTCTTCCGAAGCCTTCGTAATACTCTGTATTTGAGATATTTTCAAGAAAATCTGTAGCTGGTGTAAAGTGTAATGCATAAAAAAAATTAATGTTTTTTATAATAAATATAAATAAAAATATATATAGTTAATTTCTAATCTTTGTTCCCGGATTTGATATTCAAATAAAATTAACCTTTTAAAAAAATCAAAAATGGAAACAGTGGAAACAGTAAAGACTGAAAAAACAACACAAAAAATTCAATTGGTAAAAGGGGCATTCACCGCATCAGAGGCCTGCGATGTAGTCTGTGCCTTGATAGACGAAAAAATTAACTTTCATAAGATTCAGAGGCTTCAAATCTGGGAGGGAAACCATGCCAGCAAAACAGGCCATTTAGATGGTCGTATTCAAGAGCTCCAAGAAGAAAGAAAGCTTGCCAAACAATTCATTATGGCAAATAAAGGTAAAGGATATAACCTGAAAATACAGGGTACTCTTGAAATCACGGTGGCAGATTAAAAGCTCAAAAGGTATTTCCTCTTCAGATGTCAGCTATCGCGACAGCGCCTATCAAGTTTTTTGAAATGAAACAATACTAACAGTAAAAATTAAAACATGCAATTAAATAAATCTTTGGCTCTGCCCATTTTGGGGATGGCGGTTCTCATAATTTTTAACCTGTGGTCTTATCTGCACAATGCTATATTTTTAGATCGGTTATTGATTTGTACCCTTATTCTAGGTTTGATATTCATTAGTAAAGTTCTCAAAAGTTCCCATCAACCAATGAGATCCTATGAGGGTAATGAAAAGCATAACCGTCAGCCCGGGCCTGACTATCGTATTCAAAAAAGAACAATAGAATCCGAATCTATCGAAGCGTACAACGCTAAGAATCTTGAAAAGAAAGAAGAGGTCGCTTGATGCAAAAACTCGTAAACCATAGAATAGATCATTTAGTTCATTTAATGTTCGAAATAAGGTCAAACAGACCTGAAGACCACGAAGAGCACGAAAGTATTTTCAATCAGGCCAGGGTTTATCTGAATACAATAAACACCAAAAGACTAAGCCGAATGATATATTCACTTTCTAGTCTCCACATGTATTCGTCAAAGATCAGCGAGGTTCCAGCCGATGTACTTGAAGAACTGATCTTAGACTTCAAACCACTATTAAAAATCTTCCAAAACACTAAAAATGATGCTTGAAAATAATGAACAAGAAATGCATCCAGAAGAATCTAAGGAAAAAGCACCTACCTTATTTTCGGTTCAATTACCTAAAACCGTCTCTTTTTTCTTATGGTTCTTGTTTGCAGGAAATATGCTTTATCTGGTGACCTCTTTCAATACTCTGCCCAACTGGAATGGAGCCATTTTGAGGTTCAACGGTTTCAGCCTACTTATTTGGACCACGGTTACTTTCTTCGGAGGGCTTATTGGCAGCTACGCGAGCAGTTATCTGAAGGGTTTTAGATATCATTCCCGGTTTATGATGCTTTCTCTAGGATTTACAACCTCGGTAATGTTATTCGTAGTGTCGGAACATATCGTACTAATGTTGTTCAGCTGGTTGTCGATGGGTATCTTCATGTCTCGATTGATAGGTGTAGAGTCGGATTGGGGGGAAGCTCAAGAAGCTTCCCGATTTACCCAGCGTTATTTTCTGCTAGGTACCCTCTTTTTAAGCGCTGCCTTGTGCTTACTGGCTCTTTACAGTAATGAAATGACGCTCAGCGGTCTGATTAATGCCTTGCACCTCATACCATTTTACATAAAGTTGATAGCGGGATTGTTGGTCATCGCTGCGGCCTTAGTACAATCTGCGATCTACCCGTTCCATCGTTGGTTGCTTTCCGCGATGACAGCACCCACTCCCGCATCGGCCTTAATGCATGCCGGTTTTGTAAACGGTTCCGGAATTTTATTGACCTTGTTCGCGGCTTTGCTCTTTGCCTCGAACACCTTGAATATTCTATTTGTCATTGGAGGTCTCACCGCTATAATTGCACAGTTCAACAAGCTACTACAGGTTAATGTAAAACAGAAACTGGCTTGTTCTACCATTGCCCAAATGGGTTTCATGATTATGCAATGCGGGTTAGGATTTTTCACTGCAGCGGTAACGCACCTCATTCTCCATGGATTTTATAAAGCCTATTTGTTTCTTTCCTCCGGGGAAGCAATTGCGCACTCAAGACCCCAAAAACCACCTCAAATTAAAATAGGGACGCTTCAAGCCATGATCGTTCTGATCTTCGGTGTTCTCGGAGCGTTCCTTTTTGCGATCTGGACAGGAAAGGGTACGCAACTCGACAGTGGAATTTTCCTTACTCTTATTGTTGCGATTACCGTGGGGCAGGCAACTTACAATATTGGAAAGGAGAAAAGCCTGTCGGTGCTGCAGAAAATAGTTGTACCGCCCTTGCTTTTTATAGCGGGTATAGGAACATATGCCTTAATGTACAATGGGGTTTCGATCGTCATGACCGATATTCCGATGGCGGCAGTGCCCATGCCTATTTCAATGGTACAAATGGCATTCGGTATTGTTTTTCTGGCCGGGTTTTTCATCATGAAATTAGGTGTGTATCGGAAAATCCCTTGGCTCTATGTCAAACTGATGAACCTTTCACAACCTTATAAAAAGTCCATTTTAATGTATAAATCAAATTCCTAATGAACCAGCAGCACATTCTAAAAAGTATCGATGAAGCCTCCAAGATTGTTGGAAAAACATGGCCACTCTATTCTTTTGTGACCTCTAATCCGCTCTCCGGATATGAAAAAGCGCCCTTTGAAGAAGCGTTACGAAGCGCTAAGAAACATTTGAACGCAAGAGTATTTCCAGATAGCTCACAATTTCGTCAAGCGTGGCAGAAGAAAGAAATCAGCAAAGGGGTATTGCGGTCAATGCTAAAAGAAAAAGGATTTTCGGAATCTCCTGAATACTATTTGCAACTCATGGACTCCGGGGAAAATACCAAGGTGAAAAATGGGAACCACGATTTGGACAGAATCATGGCAAAGTGGCTTGCCGCTTTTATGGATGAAGGTCTCGCCGAATGGGAAATGCCGAATAAGAAAGATGGTTTTTACCGGGCTTGGCGAAAACTCGCAACCTACGATGGCGAGATAGGCATAAAAGATATACGACAAATACCGGAAACCAGCTCTCAAGCGTTGATGCAAATATTGGAGGATTATCCCGAGGAAAGTTATCCTCACATTTTTGCGTATCATTTGGCAGCTTTGCCAGGATGGACGGGGTATATCAAATATAGAACAGAATCCGCCTCACTGTGGCAACAAGAATATCCGATCGTACTAGAGGATTACTTGGGAGTGCGTCTGTGGATCGCACGGCATTTGAATGCCTTTATCATGCCCCAAGATCTTAACCCGCAAAAGGACGATAACCATATAAAACTTCAATACATCTGGTTGAAAGCTTGGGAGAAGAGCTGGCAAGACCAACTTGTAGGCGTATTGAACGAAGAAAAAATAGCCGTAAAAAAACCCCAAACCGAAAATGACGCACCCGAGGCGCAATTGGTTTTTTGTATCGATACCCGATCTGAGATCATACGGAGACATGTAGAATCGAAGGGCGATTATGAGACTTTTGGATATGCCGGGTTTTTTGGAATAGCCATGGATTATCAGAACTTGAAAGATGGTTTGACCCGTAAATCCTGTCCACCAATAGTGAACTCAGCCTATCAAGTTTCTGAAATTCCCAGAACAAACCAAAAAAACACGTTCAAGGCCTATGAAAGGAAAAAGGAAGTCCTAAGGTTCCAAGAGTATTTTTTAAAGAGGATGAAGAACATGTTGCCTTCTGCATTTGGGTATGTAGAGGGGTCGGGAATCTACTATGGTCTTTCCTTATTGGCAAGAAACCTGATTCCTGGATATGTATACGCTCTGAAACAAAAGAGGAACACATCCCACGAGAACTTTTGCCAACCAGAGATCTACAAGACCACGGACAAGGAGGCGCACATTCACCAGATTCCCTTGAACGAAAAAGTAGCCATTGTAAAATCTGCTTTCGACCTCATAGGTTGGAATCATTTCGCGCCCCTAGTTATTTTCGTGGGCCACGGAAGCCATTCTGCGAACAATCCGTTCGGTTCAAGCCTTGACTGCGGGGCTTGTGCGGCAAGTCCTGGAAGGCATAACGCCCGTATGTTGGCCAAGATTGCCAATAGGCGGGATGTTAGAAAATCGCTTCTGGAGAACCATGGTATTGATATTCCGGATGAGACCCTCTTCATAGGTGCTGAACATAATACGACTACCGATGACATTATCATCTTTGATTCTGAGGTTCCAGATTCGCATCAAGACAAATTAAGAAATTTGAGGGTCGATTTGAAACGTGCTCAAGAGACCGCTACTAAAGATCGTCTTCAGAAAGCCTCGAATAGCGTCTCTGTGGCACAGACCAAGGCTAATGATTGGGCAGATACCAGACCGGAATGGGGCCTCGCAAAAAACGCGGGTTTCATTGTGGCACCTAGAGACTTGACCAAAAAGATAAACCTTGGTGGTCGTTGCTTTTTACATTCGTATGACTGGAAAATGGATGTTACAGGTAAGGCACTGGAAGCCATTATGCAAGGACCCATGGTGGTCACCCAATGGATCAACAACCATTACTATTTTTCCACGGTCGACAATGCTACTTTTGGGGGAGGCTCTAAAATCACCCACAACGTCACTGGCAGATTTGGAGTGGTACAGGGTAATGGAGGAGATTTAAAAGTGGGACTACCGCTTCAGTCGGTCCACCAGAGTGATCAAGAAATGTACCATCGGCCGGTACGCCTTTCGGTACTCATAAAAGCACCGCTCGACCGTGTTTCTGAAATCCTTTCAAGGAACGAAAACTTGAAAGCACTTTTGGATAACGAATGGATTTATCTGATGGTACAGGATCCAATGCGGGGAGACGATATCAAAAGATATCAAAGGAATATGCAATGGGTCTCGACTGGAGCGATATCCGAAAGAAAAGAAAAAGACCATCCTAAGGTCGATAGAGAAGTCTTGGAACTGATTACAGAGTAATTTTGTCTATAGAATATATGGGAGGTCAAATTTCTGATAAGCGTAGTATTTTGATCGGGTATGGGCAGCAAGAAAAAGATGGTCGTACCCTCTTTTAAAAAGGAATCGGAGTAACATAATTGATTACTCTCGAATCTTGAAAATGTCAGTGGAAAGACTATGGGTGGTATTTAGCGTGAGTGATGCCCCCTGTAAATTTCGTCTAGTAATTATAGGGTGAAGCTTAGTGGTCAGTTAGTAATTCTTTGACCTTTATTTCTTCATATTCTTCGATAGTTTTGCCGAAAGCACGCTTTTAGAAGGTGGTAAGTGTATGACCTGAAGAGGGGATGATTTTACTAGGGCCATCGGTTATCCAGCGTAATAAAAATGGAATCATACCCATATGAATTGGAACTTTAAGAGTTTTTCGTGCGGTTCGCTCTATCTCGTTTCACCGTGTTAAAAATATTTTTGAAATTGATAAGAATGATAGCTCTTAGGTATCTAATCGCTACTACCCATTATATATCTGATGCGATATAAAAAAGCTCAAAGCACCGGTTGCTAAGAAAAGGGGAAACGTCCTGTTGTAGTCATTCGAGTAATAGCGAATTCCAAAAAAAAAAATCAGATGCCATTTCGTAAATCTCACCTCAAATATTGTCTAATGCCAGCGATTCTGTAAATTGGTAACAATTTATCGAGACGTGCATACGACGGAACAAAAGCTCAAAGAACGCATTAAAGAACTCACATGCCTATATGAAGTGACTTCGCTTATCGTGAACTGCGATTATGATAAGGTGGAGCATGCCTTAAAGGGTATCGTAAAATGTATGGAACGGGCTTGGCAGTTCGATAAGGAAACCTATGTTGCCTTAAAGACCGTCGATTTCGATTTGAAGACCGACGAAAAGGGAACCGACTATGTTTTCTTGGAATCACCGATTACCACTTTCAACAAGCCTCATGGTTCTATAAAGGTAGGCTACCCGGCCCCGAAATATTCCCTTGAAGATTTTTTGGAGGAAGAGCAGCAGCTGTTGGACAATATTTGTCTAGAAGTAGGCAATCTTCTGGAAAGAAAAGAGATAAGGGAAAACGAGGTACGTATAAGAAGGCAGGTAGAACAGGCTGATCGTTTACGTATTTTAGGGGAGATCACCGCGGGTATTGCCCATGAACTCAACACACCTTTGGCCAATATCCTAGGTTTTGCCGAACTTTTAGAAGAACGGGTGGCGGATGACTCACAGGCTTCCAAAGACCTGAAAAAAATAATTACGAACACGATATTTTCGCGGGAGGTAGTAAAAAAACTAATGTTCTTTGCCTGTGAAATGCCTCAAGAGAAAGAAACGGTAAATATTGTTCCTATTATCGAAGATGCCATCGATCTCATGCGTAGTACCCTTAAGCAGAGTGATATAAGTTGTGATTTGAAGGTCTCAGAACAAATCATAACCCTTCGCATCGACAAGATACAGTTGACCCAGGTAATTTTCAACCTCGTGGTAAATGCCATTTATTTTTCTCCGCCGAAGAGTACGATAAGCGTACATGTCGCGGATAAAAACAAAAAGGTCATTTTGAAGATCGCCGATCAGGGCTCTGGTATTCCCGAAGATGTGGCGCAACACATTTTTGAACCTTTTTATACGACCAAACCTTCGGGTGAGGGCTCGGGCCTGGGTCTAAGTGTAGTACACGGTATTGTTAAAAGCCATCAAGGAACGATTCTTCATAAAAAAAACAACCCCACAGGAACTATCTTTACCATCGAGTTTCCAAAGACCTAACTATATTGCTCAAGAAGGAAAACATATTACTCGTCGATGATGATATCGAAATATTGGAACTACTGCAACGGCATTTGCATTCCATGGATTACCATACCTACAAAGCTGTTTCCGTAAAGGAAGCTATATACATCCTGCAAGATACCGAAATCGACCTTCTGATTACCGATATAAACATGCCGGAAATTGATGGTACTCAACTCATAAAATATGTTGCCGAGCATTATCCCGATATGCCGAAGTTAGTGGTAACCGGATTCCCTTCTATAGAAGATGCCCTCAGCGTAATCAAATCGGGGGCACTGGATTATCTGACAAAGCCCTTCACAAAGATGGAGCTGGCCGATTCCGTAAAAAAATCCTTGGCCCACAAGGTCTCGCACAAAACCGGGTACAAACCTATCACACATTATTCAAATAATAGCTATGCCGATATGATAGGGTCATCCGAGGCGTTCCAAAAAGTGATTGAAATTATCGAAAGGGTAAAAGACAATCATGCGACGGTATTGGTAAGGGGCGAGAGCGGTACAGGCAAAGAACTCGTAGCTCGCGCCGTACACTATTCAGGTAAGTTCGCCCGAGCTCCTTTTATCGCTGTGAACTGTGGTGCGATTCCTGAAAACCTTTTAGAGGCAGAACTCTTCGGGTATAGCAAAGGCGCCTTTACGGGAGCTAACGAAAACCGTGAGGGATTCTTTCAGGCGGCCAACCATGGCACTATTTTTTTAGATGAAATAGGCAATGCACCCTTGCCCGTTCAAAACAGGTTGTTACGGGTCTTGCAAGAGAAGGAAGTAACTCGAATAGGTTCAAGAAAAAAAGAACGATTGGATGTTCGGGTCATCGCGGCAACCAATAGCGATTTGGAAGAACTCATTGCCAAACAAATTTTTAGGGAAGATTTGTACTATCGCCTGACCGTGGTAACCATCGATGTTCCTCCCTTGCGGGAACGCAAAAACGACATACTCTTATTGGTAGCGAAGTTTCTGCAAAAATATGGTATGGAATACAAAGATCGGCCTACTCGAATTTCTTCTGACGCCCTCAGAGTATTGGAACGCTATCATTGGCCTGGTAATATACGAGAACTCGAAAACGTGGTACAACGTGCCATAATCATGTGCGATGGCGAAATTAGACTGCCACACCTTCCCGATACGTTGAAATACCAGATCGACTTTCCCGAAAAGGGACTGAAAACCCTGAGGGAAATGGAAAAAGAGTACATTCAAAAAGTGCTCATCGCTACGGAAGGTAACAAGACCAAGGCTGCAGAAATTCTAAACATAGACCGCAAAACGCTGCGCAACAAGTTAAACGACTAACCGGGGAATAATGCCCCGTTTGGGTATCTTTTCCTCACCCTCAATACTTCTCTACTCTTTCTTTATATATTTTAATGTATTGATATTCAATTACATAGATGTTTTTATATGCTATTGGTATAAAGAACGGTACATCCTTTGCCTTTAATGGTTGGAAAGTAAGGCAAACTGTAGCGCCCATAAGTATCGAAATCGAACCAATGGATCATGATAACCGAGTATTTGAAAAGCGAGACTATGTGGCCCTAAAAAGAATATTGAATTTTCATAGGCATTGTGAGGATTTTTTGCAGAAAGATGTCTTTGAAATATTGAAGGAGGGATTGACTCAGGCTCTGGTTAAAAACGATGAGGAAATGCCCAGTGCAATTGTACGATTAAATTCAAAAGTTACCCTCACCGATGAAGACGGACAAACCCCTACCGTTCAGCTGGTCTTGCCGTCGGAGAAAAATAGGGATAAGGGAAAAGTGTCGGTAATAAGTACTCTAGGTGCAAATTTAATAGGGTTTGCGGTTGGGCACAAAGTATCGATAGAGGTCCTGCCAAAACATAAAATACTAGAAATAGTACAGGTGTCGGGGCCCAATCATAGGAGGGTGCCGGATACAATATCCGGAATGGATTTTTAGTCTTAGAAGAAGAAAAATAAGTATAAATTCTAAATATATGGTTATGCGACAATTAATTATAGCAATGATGTTCATTTTCTCCGGTCTTTTCATGAATGCACAGGAGGGTAAAGCGGTTCTGCCTCAGAATATTCAAATAGGCGATATACTGAAAATTGGCGCCCCTGAAGCTAGGCAGTACAAGTACATCAATTTTCCTAGGGCCAATTTTATTATTAAAAGAGGGGGAATCGCAAATTATAAAGGAATGAAAGGGTACAAAGTAATGGTAACGGATATCAAGGAAAAAAAAGACGGTTCCTTAAAGGTGAAAATTAAACGTGCTGACGGCGGAAGATTTTTTGGGAGCCACACAGTGGTATCGGCCCATCTCAACAATGCCTTGGAGACTGGGGAGCTACAAAAAATTTAGCTTTAAGGTTGGTTAGTGTAATCCGTCCGGCTTCCAAGTGTTTTTAGACTTTTGGACCGGATGGATCTTATTTCAGGATTTCTAAAGTGTGACACTAATATCTAGGCTCATGAATAACAAGATGACTTTAAAACAACGTATCAATGCAGGTTTCATTTTGGCAATGGCATTTCTTTTGGTTTTTGCCTCCAATAGATTGAATCGCAGAAATTTTGCCAACCTAGAGCAGAACGTGAGCTCTGTTTTCGAAGATCGTGTGGTCGTTCAGGAATATATCTATAGACTGAACAATATCTTTCATAGGAAAGAACTATCATTGGCGAAATCAGATGAAAATAGGGGTGTTCCGGCCGCGGATGAAGACATTGAAAATCTGCTTTCAGACTTCGCAAGCACCAAACTCACACGTGATGAATCGAGATACCTAAATTTATTAAAGGCGAACTACGCCAAACTTGTGGTTTTGGAAACCAAGAAAACCCCAAATCAAGGGCCTGTCGAAGAAGATGTTAAATTAAGAATGGCCAATTTGTTGGGTGACATCAGCGCGAATCTCGACAGACTTTCCGAAGTGCAACTTAGCGAAGGAAAGCTAATGACACAAATGTCTAAAAAATCGCTGAGCATGAACCAAATGCTCTCCAAACTGGAAATAGCTTTTCTGGTAATTATTGGTCTACTCTTTCTATTGCTCATCGTAAATAGGGAGATACCTGGTCTGAAGGCCGTCAAAAAAAATTAGGGCGTTAGATTATATGAAAACCGGCAGGATGAAATGGAATGGGGGATCTAATTTTATTTTTGATGAGGAACCTTAGCGGATTGAACAAAGAACGGACTCGGCGGACACACATTTTAGGATGTATCTACCCGATACTTGGCCGTATCGGAATTTCACAGCGGTAATGATAACGCTTTCCTAGATTTCATAAAGTATCCCGGCTTCTATACCGATTATTTATCTTCTATCGAATTTACCTATGTTTTAAGGTATTTTACTGGAATGGATTATTTTTCGAATCGAAATGTCACCATCACATGGGCCGTAGACAGTAATAATAACGGACGCCTCGATGCATTTTCGTAGTCAAAAGATGCAATGCGGAACTTTTTTAAAGTAGTACTGAAATCATTTGTTTATAAACTGGAAACAGGCCAACCAATCCTGACCCCCGCAAGACCATAAGGATCTTCGTGCCGGTCACCGTTTAATATATTTCGAACAGTTATTTTAGCGGTCTATAGCTGGGTTTTCCTGGTATTTTTGTTGGAATACTTAAAAGATAGGTGCCGTCCGTTACATAGAGCGTTTTAAGGTCCTTTCCCCCGAATGTACAGTTGGTAACGATTCCTTCCGGGGTGCGGGCATACGCCAAGAGTTTACCTTCGGGTGAAATAACATGTATTCCGGGTCGGGTGTCAAGAGTTTCTGAGGTACCTCTTTCGGTATGCAGACCGGCCGCTACATAGAGGTTTCCCTCAATATCGATACTCATACCATCGCCACTTCTTCCCGGATAAAAATTGTAAAGTACTCTTGAATTTGAAATCGTACCATCTTTAAGGTCGAAGGCGAGAATACTGCGGGCATGGTCACTGTCGGGGTGTGCTTCTATTACATATAATGTTTTTTCATCTGGGGAGACGACCACGCCATTGGGCATATCGATTTGAGGCTCCGCAAGCAGTTGATGCACGCTCCCATCAGGATCGACACGGTATACCCCCCTTACATTTTCTTTTTCCAGGTCAGGTTCATTTTCCCGAGAAGAGAAATAGATACGCCCCGCACTATCATAATCTAAATCATTAGGGGATTGTAGTGCTTTTTCTTGAAAGGATGTAGCCATGTCAATAGTCTCTTTTTTCTCTATAGATATTTGCACGACCTTTCCCGTTGTTCCTTCACAAACCAATAGATCTCCATCTTGGGTAAATCGCAGGCCATTGGCACCGTTTGATTCCTTTTTAAATACGGAAAGTTCTTTTTCCTTAGGGTTCCATTTTAGAATCTTATTGACAGGCACATTGGTAAAGTAGACCATTCCTTCACGATCCACAGCAGGTCCTTCGGTAAATACTTCACTATCTTCGATTCGGGTTTCAACACTGACCTTTCCCAAGAACAAATCGGTTGGTAAGCTGTCGTAGGGGGATATAGGTTGCCGACTTTCGACCGTGGCCGTTTTTGCTTCCTTGGTCTTTTTTTCACCGCAGCTGAGCACCAGTAGCAATATTCCAAAGACTAATAGAGCCGTAGAATGGGTTTTAAGATCCATATAGTGGTTTTGGGGATAATTTAGCTCTTGGCCGTAATTGCGGCCTTGTTTTTAATGGCATCGATAATCATGGGTGCATGTATTCTGGAATTTTCGATAAACCATTTGTGGGTTTCCATACCGCCACAGATGACCCCGGCCAAATAAAGCCCGGGAATATTGGTTTCCATAGTTTCCGGGTTATACTGAGGAAGCCTTTTTTCGTCATCGCTTAGGGCAATGCCTAAATTTTGAAGAAATTCGAAGTTCGGCATATATCCGGTCAAAGCGAGTACAAAATCGTTTTCAAGGATAACCTCGCCGTCAGGAGTGTCTATAACAATCTCTGTTTTGCGAATTTCTTTTACGGTCGCATTGTAATAGGCCTTTATACTGCCTTCCTCAATACGGTTTATAATATCGGGCCGCACCCAATATTTAACACGCTGGCCCACTTCATACCCCCTAATAATAAGGGTAACTTCAGAACCTTTGCGCCAACATTCCAAAGCTGCATCGATAGCGGAATTGCTCGCTCCGATAACCGCTAACTTCTGACTGGCATAGAAATGGGGGTCATTATAATAATGCGAAACCTTTGGGAGGTGCTCACCAGGTATGTTCAATAGGTTGGGAAGATCATAAAAGCCGGTAGCTACGATAACATTGTCGGAGGTATAGGTGGCCTTGTTTGAAACCACCCTGAACACCTCGTCGGATTTTTCAACGGATTGTACCCTTTCGAACAAGTGGATGTTCAACTCATTTGAAGTTACGATACGTCGATAATACTCCAGGGCTTCGTTGCGTTTAGGCTTGGCTTCTTTGCTGATAAAAGGAATATTATCTATTTCCAACTTTTCGGAAGATGAGAAAAATTGCATGTTGATGGGATAATTGAAAAGGGAATTCACTATAGGCCCTTTTTCAATAATTACATAGCTCAATCCTTTCTTCTTGGCCTCGAGCCCACAAGCTATTCCAATGGGGCCGCCACCAATAATTACAATTCGAAAATGCTCCATCTGTCCGTAGCCAATTTAAGTTCCTTAATTGTTTTTTCAGGGTCTTCACTCTTGAATATAAAACTACCTGCGACCAGTACATCGGCTCCTGCCTTGATCAAGGCTTTTGCATTTTTGGCACTAACCCCCCCATCGACTTCTACGATAGCTTTTGATTCCGTCATTTTAATGATTTCTTTTATGTCGGTGATCTTTTCATAGGTATTTTCAATGAAGCTTTGCCCTCCGAAGCCTGGGTTGACACTCATGATCAAAACCAGGTCGAGATCTTTAATGACATTTTTTAACAAGTTGACATTGGTGTGTGGGTTCAGGGCTACTCCAGCTTTCATACCGGCATCTTTTATAGCTTGTATGGTTCTGTGGAGATGTGTGCACGCTTCGTAATGAACGGTAAGGTTGGTAGCTCCCAAATCGGCAAAGGTTTTGATGTAGCGGTCGGGGTCTACGATCATTAAATGCACATCTAGGGGTTTGGTCGCATGTTTTGCAATAGCTTCTACCACAGGCATCCCGTAGGATATATTGGGTACAAACACCCCATCCATAATGTCAATATGATGCCAGTCGGCATCGCTCCGATTCACCAATTCGATATCGCGTTGCAAATTGCCGAAGTCGGCCGCCAATAATGAAGGTGCAATTTTTACTTTGCTCATCTAGATAAAGTCAGTTTTTGCAAAGGTACACAATCGATATCGTTCTTTTTGAACGGACTGCCCCGTTTTCTTTACGAAAGTGATGTGAAAAACCAACGTGCATAAAAACCGATTAGATCAAAAGCATGTTAAATAGCGCAAATACCTTTTCATAATTTGTATATTTTGAGGGACAGTAATCAAAATATTAAGTAAGCTTTTGGACACCTTGAAATTAGCATCGCAACAATTGCAAAAGTTGGAACCTCATGGAAGAACGGAAATGAAGCTTCCGAACAATGGCTTTTTGTTTTTAGAACATGATGTACCCTATCTGATAGTTTATAGAAGAAAGACAAAGGATAGACAAACGATGCGTTTGGCAAAAACAGGGGCCTCTTTTTTGATTTTGGGAAAAGACGACGAGGATTATATGCACGATTTTCTTCTGGAACTTGTAGATAGAATGGCCGAGCGATTTCGAAGCTTTCTCGTTGTCGAACTGGAAAAGAGAGATTTGGGAAGTACGGAGTTCATTATATCCGGTCCATATAAAAAGCTTCCTTCGACCCTTGATCAACTGGCCAAGGAACTTGAGAAAATAGACATACGATACGATGCGAAACTGACGGCGACTATTGTGGATAGTTCGGCCGAAAACACGGAGAACGGTTCTCCCTTATTTGAAGAAAGCTTCCTAAGGGTCAAGGGAGGTACGTATGTTCGCCTTCAAATTCCACCTGTCTATAGAACTTTGGAGAATAAGGAATTTCCTGTTTTTTTCAGAAAATTCAGAACCCAATTTGCGAAGGCCCTACAGCAATCGATTTATGAATTCATCAGGGTTCAGACTACGTCGAAAATCGCTAGCTACCATGCGTTAGGTAAAAGACGCATACACGAAGAGGTCAGTAAAATCGATAAAGAGATTACCGCCATACAAAATAGCTACTCGTTTTTACTCTTGGTCGCCCCGATAAATATCGAGAATTTGAAACGAAGTTATTTCAACAATGGTTTTAAAAATATTGGTACCTATCACTACCGCTTACTACCCATCGACCCCGATATTTTGAAACGGAAATTATATCAATTGGATATACATGAAATAGATGACCCCGCGCTGGCCTATATTTATGACGAAAAACGTGAGGAAATCGATCAAGAATTGACTATGTTGAAGGAAAGGGGTTCGAAGAATTTCTTTTACAGCAGTGTTCGTCTATATCAAGATATTTCTACTCAGTTATTGAAAGAGGCACAACTTATCCTCAACAATATAGCGGAAGATGACTTGGCATCCGAGAAGACCGATATGGACGCCTACGATTTTCAAAAACTTGCCGAAAATGAATTCGATTTCTTCAGAAAGCAGGCTCCTGACTTTAGAAGCAAGGTACATATTCGCGACGACATAAATATTATGATGGTGGCCGGAGGGGAACTGTATTTGCCATCGGGGTATAGAATGACCAAAATGGAAGCAAGGGCACTTATTCAGCACGAACTGGGTACCCACGCACTAACCTATTTTAACGGTACCCGACAGCCTTTACAGCAATTGGCCCATGGGCTTGCAGGATATGATGCCCTTCAGGAAGGTATTGCGGTGTTGGCAGAGTATTTGGCCGATGCCCTCGGGGTAAATAGACTGAGAACTTTAGCCGGAAGGGTCGTGGCGGGCGATGCGCTGCTCAAAGGTGCTAATTTTGACGACATGTTCAGTATGTTGTATAAAGAGTACGGCTTTGCTCCTCAACGTGCCTTCGATATAACTTCTAGAATGTTTCAGGGAGGAGGTTTCCTCAAAGATATTGTCTACCTGAAGGGTCTCTTGGAACTCCGCGATCATTTGGCAAACGGGGGAACTTTGGAACCATTATTGGCAGGAAAATTTGCCTTAAGGCATTTGACCATTGTACAAGAGCTAACCCATCGAGGGTTGCTTCATCCTCCAAAAATAAAGCCCCGTTATTTGCTGAATGCCTCCTGTGACCAGAAGTTAAGACAATTCAAAAAAGGAATGCCGCTTCATAATATGGTATAACGAATCCACAGTATTTCTTGAAGGTGTTTGAACATTTACTGCGCCTGTTATTTTTTCGACACTCCTCTTACGTAGCCATTTACCCGAACGAGTTAAAATTTTTACAGTATGGTGTAATCGGTTTTTGATATTTTGAAGTTCTTATCACGAGTATTCAAGCTCGTCGAATAGCCTATTCCTTTCGTCTAATTTATGACAGATGCTTTGCTTTCGATCCGTTCGTTGCGGGAAGATGTTTGTTTGGATTTTGTATGAGTTGAGAAGGATCAGTTGTACCTGTGTCTAGTTTTAACAACTAAAAATAATGATGGATGAAAATATGTTTTGTAATAAGTGATTTAAATAAGGAAGTGGTCGGTACCTCAGTGGTACTGTTAAAAAAAGCCCATGAACTTGGACACACAGCCTTGGTCATGGATGTAGGGGGATTTAACTTTGTTCACGGGTCACCGGTAGATATTCGTTGTAAAAGCGTACCGAAGAATATAGCCTATGACTCGCCCGAAGAGTTCTTGGAAAAGATGCAAGGGGAAGATATTCCATGGAAGGTTATAAGTTCTAATGAGCTGGATGTACTTTTTGTAAGAAATAATCCGACCGAAGAATCAGAGAGTCGACATTGGGCCGAACATTCGGGCTTGGCGTTTGCTAGAATGATACAGCAACAAGGTGTATTGGTGCTCAACGATGCCAATGCCATGGCACATTCCTTTGTAGATAAAATGTATTTTGAAGAACTGCCCCAAAATATTAAACCAAAAAGTGTGGTAACCCGTAACAAAGATGTAATTCTTGATTTCTGGAAAAACTCCAATAAAGAGATTGTTTTAAAACCTTTGGAGGGATCCGGAGGGCAGAGTATTTATTTGATTGGCAAACAAAAGCATAATTTCAATCAAATTGTCAATTCTCTCATTGCAAAAGGCTATGTCATCGCACAAGAGTTTCTTCCCGAGGTCAGCAAGGGCGACGTGCGTGTCATTTTGATGAACGGTAAAATTTTGACAAAAGAAGGACAACCGGCGTTGATCCGTCGTATTAACAGAGATGAGGATGAGTTTAGAAGTAACCTCGCTTTAGGAGCTTCGGCCGAAAAAGCTGAAATGACCCCTGAAATAGAACGGATCGTACAACTGACCGGGCCTAAACTAATTCGGGATGGTTTCTTTTTTGTAGGATTGGATGTCGTAAAGGATAAGCTTATCGAAATAAATTGCATGAGTCCAGGTGGGCTTTCTTATACCGAAGAAATCGGCTTACCTGATTTTACCGATGTCGTCATCAAAGCTATCGAACGGAAAGTGGAATATAGAAAGGTTCATAAAGATGGGATTTCGAATCGTGAGCTGGCAACTTTAGACTAATAGAATAAGGCAAATGCAAAACAAATCATCAATGCTAGAAACTCAAAAAAGGATTATCGGAGAATATTCTTCGGGAAAGGCAGGCCCTATTCTATATATAAGCGCAGGAATACATGGTAACGAACCCAGCGGTGTCTATGCTTTGGACCGGGTTTTCAAAACCCTGGAAGATGAAAAACCTTTGATTTCCGGAAAAGTCTTGGGAATCCGGGGAAACCTCAAAGCGTTGTCCAACGACGTACGTTTTATTGATGAGGACCTGAACCGCACATGGACGGTGGAAAATATAGCGGCGGGGATGAAGGACAGCAATGAAAAAAAGGAGATGTTTGCAATTATAGACACTTTGAACTCGCATTCCGAAGGAGAATTCTCCCAACGCTATTTTTTGGATTGCCATACGACATCAGCAGATAGTCCCCCGTACATATCGGTGCAAGAAGTAGGGAACAACGATTCGTGGGCCCATCGTTTCCCCGTACATATTATACGCGGTTTCTCTGATATAGTACTTGGCTGTATTGACCACTATCTTAGCCGTACCGGAGTGACCGGATTTGTATTTGAAGGTGGGCAGCATGAAAGCGAAGCTGCGGTCGAGCACCATGAAGGAATGATTTGGTTGGCCATTGCCCAGGCCTGTGAACTTGATCTGACAAATCTGGGTGAAATTCCCCAAGCGGTTCAAAACCTTAGGGGGCGCGAGAGCGAACGCAAGACTTTTGAAATTGTTCATCGTCATAGTCTTACCGCCAATGATACGTTTCAAATGGAGCCGGGGTATCAAAATTTTCAACCTATTAAAAAAGGAGAGTTTTTAGCTACCCATAATGGAGAGAAGGTTATAAGTACCTGGAATGCGTATATTTTCATGCCCTTGTATCAAACGCAAGGCAATGATGGTTTTTTTGTGGTTAGAGAGGTGCCAAAAATAAAATAGGAAGGTTCTACGGAGAAAGCCATCCCACGGCATGATATTTACTCCTTGATCGGGATTTAAGCAAAATATCCCAGAGAATATACCTCTCACTATTTCAAAAAAAGCTGGAGAAAAATCAAATCCAACCATTTTTCAAATTTGAACCCAACTTCTCTAAACAGGCCCACTTCTTGAAAACCAAATTGTTTATGAAATCGTATGCTTCCTTCGTTCGTTGCATCGATACCGGCAATCATGGTATGAAACCCACCTTTTCTGGCCAAAGTTATAAGTTCCGAAAGTAATTGCTTCCCAACCCCTTTACCTCTGGCATTCTCGGCCACATAGATTGAATGTTCAACGCAAAATCTGTAGGCTTCCCATGGTCTAAAAATACCAAATGTGCCAAACCCTATGACCCCAAGACCATCGTCGGCAACGATAACCGGCATGCCTTCATCCATTTTTTTCCTGTACCAATTCAGTTGGAAGGCCAAGCTACGCTCTTTGTAGTCATACACTACCGTAGAATTGCTTATCTCATAATTTATGATGCCTAAAATACCGGCCACATCTTCCTCTTTCGCTTCTCGAATAATTAAATTCATGTTTCAATATCCTTCACCGATGGCGATCCTTATCTGATTTTTCAAAATGGGGTTTACGGATTGGCATTCTTTTTCGAGTATATCTCATGGTCGGGGTCGCCTCCTGCCTCTAGATAGTGCATGAGGGCCAAAATCTCATTTTCGTTGAGCCGGTTCAACAAACCTGAAGGCATCGGGCTAATAGGTGACGGTTCACGTTTGGTAATATCGCTTTTTGCCAATCGTACCGTATAGGTCTCGTTGAACGGGTTGGGTGCCACATTGACCGAATCACCTTCCTCCGATAGTAGCCTGCCCGATATTTTTTTATCGTCCTTCAAGTGGAACAGGGTATGCGCATATTGATCTGATATTTCGTCATTGGGGCTGAAAATAGCATAGAGCATTTCATACGAATTGAATTTGGTATGTGCTTGGGTCAGGTCGGGGCCTGCGGCACCTCCCTCTCCGCGCATTCTATGGCACATGATACACATGCCGGCCTTGAAGGCTCGCTCCCCATCTTCAAAATCTCCTTCAAAATTGGACATGCCGCCGCCCCAAAGCATTTTATTAAGGTCTCTACCACTATACGCTTTGCCTGGCCCGATGGGTTGGGGGAGGTCGGCAACAGCGGTAGAAGGCGAATACACCCCTGTAAGCTCCTGAAAATATTCCTTTTCCCTTTCTGGCACGTGGGTCATTGCTTCAAGCCGTACATTTTCAATACCGGCCTTAAAACTTAAACCACCTTGCGCATTCAGTACATCGTAAAACCAATTGAAATAATCTTCCCGTAATTCTTTGGTCCATCCTTGGTCGGCATGGCTTAGTAATACGCCGTAGTAGATGGCCTCACTGGGTGGCATCTTGGCAATAATCTCACGAATTAACGGGCCATATTGTTCACTTCGCATTGAGGTTTCCTCAGATAACAAATTATCGGTTTCCGCCGTCTTCTGCTCCGTGTGCCGCTTTAAAAGATTGACCAAAGCTTGTGTGGTGCCCTCTGCTTTCAGGTACAGGAGCAATTGCCCAAGTTCACGGTTCATATCATTATCGGCATGTGGGAAATAGCGCTTTAGTTTTCGGATGGTAGCCGAACGATCAGTAGGGTTGGGCTGCCCCATCCTAATAAATACGAGCTCGTATGCCCGTAAAAGTGCCAATTGTTGTTCTTTCGGCAATGTTTCTAACACTATAGGGTTTAGTTTTGATAGTATCATCGACTGTATGGAAGAATCCCCTTGGTGAGCCAAGGCAATACTTGCTTCTATTATGGTAAGGGGGTCTCGCTCAGCTTGAAACAGTTCGGTCCATTGCACTAACGGCTGGTGTTCCAAAGCGACTCGTGAGGCGTACCGAATATAGCGGTCCTCATGACCGAGATTTTCCCAAGCAAGTGTAACGCCGGCTTCCGATTGCGTGGAATGGTACTTTTCGATGGTATGGCGAAGTTCACGTAGTTTGGATGCCTCTTTGCTAACCGGTTTTTCGCCGCTGCTTTCTTCAGTTCCGGTGTAGCGCAAACGAAACAAATGCGAATTGGTTCTTCGACCCCCGGACGCAAAATAAAGATTGCCATCGTACCCGGCGATCATATCCGTCAAGGGCAGGGGAGTGCCAGATAGAAATTCTTCACGATCGGCAGTATAACTACTTCCCTGTTCTTTTAAATCGATAAAGTATATGGTGCCAAAACTCCAATCAACGATCAACAACCCGTTCTTATACTTCGACGGGAAATTCAATGCAGTTCCCGATAGTACTGCCGTCGGGGATCCTTGTTCGAGGTTGTGCACGGCCGGGAGGGCATCGGCATAGTACTCGGGCCATTTGCCGGAGCCGGTACGCCAGCCATATTCTGAACCGCTGGTAACATGAAGAATCCGCGTAGGACGGTACCATGGCATTCCAATATCCCATTCCATATCGGCATCATAGGCAAAAAGTTCACCTTCGGGATTAAAAGCCATGTCGAATGCGTTTCTATAACCGGCCGAAATCAATTCCCATTGGGTACCTTCCGGATTAAACTTGGTAATCCAGCCGCCCGGTGCTTTTACTTCGTTGGCGTGACCCCTGGCATCTAAATAAGGTTTGAAGAGATTGTCCTCATCCCAGTTTATCGGAAGTCTACTATTGGTCAATAATGATTCGGGAATTAGGGTATGGTTTCCGGCTATAAAGTAAATTTCTTTTTCATCGGGAGAGAGCACAAAACTATGTGGGCCATGTTCACCGGCACCCTCGAGTTTCAACAACATGTTAACTTTGTCAAGCTTGCCGTCATTGTCGCTATCGATAACGCGATAAATTCCACTACCTTTTTCATCTTCATCGGGAACGTCATCGTCCCAGTTTTTGTTCACTGCCACATAAAGACTGTTGAAAGCCCAAAGTAATCCATGGGCTTCACCAATATCAATCGATAAGGAATCGACATCGTCGGGCTTTAAGACGTCACCTTCAGAAGGTATTTTGAATTGATAAATTTTACCGTATTGATCGCAGGAAAACATGGTTTCTCCCGGTCCTTGGGCTAGCGCGACCCAAGATCCCTGGCCATGGGCGCTGGGATGATATAGGTCTTCGAGCTCAAAATTATCGGGAAGATTGAAATCTATTTGTTTTTCTTCTTCCAAAAGGGCCATTTCGGATTTTTCTTTTTTACAACCGAGAAAAAAGAAGGTGGCAGCGCAAAAGACCGTAGCGCTTATAATTTTAAGGTTACGCATTGAAGATGAATAAAAGGTTAGTTATAAAAGTAGTAAAAAACTATAAGGCAAATATTGTTATGGTGCCATTTAGGCGAAAGATGTTCAACGCAATTGTCTCAAGCCCTCGTATATCACGATACCCACTGCGTTTGCCAGGTTCAAACTGCGAACATGTGGGCTGTAAAGAGGTATTTTATAAAGACAGTACGGATATTTTTCGGTTAGTTTCTGTGGTAATCCCACAGATTCTTTGCCGAAGATCAAAAACATTTCGTCCTCAAAATCTATGGACCAATGCTCTTTTTCACTATGGCTCGAGAAAAGAGCCATCTTTTTATTTTTATGTTTTCCAAAAAAGGCCTCTATACTTTCATGAACAACGAGTTCGAGGTGGGGCCAATAGTCTAGACCTGCTCTCTTTAGTCGTTTATCGGTAAGCTCAAAACCAAAGGGTTTGACCAGATGAAGGGTTGATCCAGTAGCAAGGGCCAACCGACCAATATTTCCTGTATTATTGGGTATTTCTGGCTCGATAAGAACAATATGTAGTGCCATTATACCTAGATCGATTTTAAATAGAGCTCTTCTACTTTTTTACGGGCCCAAGGGGTACGGCGTAAAAACTTCAGGGAAGATTTAATCGTGGGGTCGTTTTTAAAACAATTGATGTTTATTTTCTCGGCAAGTTCGTCCCATGTATATTTTTGGGTGAGGTATTCGAGAATAGCTACCAATTTTACTCCGTGGAGTGGGTTGTTAGGTTGGTGGGGACCATTGTTTTCGTCTTTCATAACCGACTGAAAGTAGTTTTGTGTATAAAAGCCCTTCTTTTCTTAGTTTCATGTCAAATTCTTTGACAAATGTAAAGAAGACCATAAAATGAAAAAACTCCGGTAATCAGCCGGAGTTTATTCATCAATCAAAAAACGAACAGTCATGATAAACTGTTGTTACCGTTAAAATTACAACTAATATGCCAAATATCCAATTTAAGGATTATTTAACTTGTAATTTCAATCCCTTGAACCAGGGGTATTTTAAGGTTACCCTAAATATGTTTTTAATATTTTACTTCTAGATGTATGTTTTAATCTACGGATGGCCTTTTCCTTAATTTGGCGTACCCTTTCCCTTGTCAGGTCAAAAGTTTCTCCAATTTCCTCTAGGGTCATCGAATGCTGACCTGCGAGACCAAAATAAAGACGTATTACATCGGCTTCCCTAGGTGTCAAAGTCTCTAGGGCCCTCTCGATTTCGGTACGCAATGATTCGTGCAGCAATTCCTTATCAGGATTCGGCGATTCTCCGCTGCGAAGTACATCGTACAAGTTAGAATCTTCCCCGTCGATCAATGGAGCATCCATAGATACATGGCGCCCTGAATTCTTGAGGGACTGTTTCACATCTTCTACGGTCATATCAAGCTCTTTGGCAATTTCTTCGGCAGAAGGCATACGTTCGTGTGCTTGCTCTAAAAAAGCAAAGGTCTTGTTAATTTTGTTGATAGAGCCAATCTTGTTCAAAGGCAAACGCACTATACGGGATTGCTCGGCCAAGGCCTGAAGGATGGATTGGCGAATCCACCAAACGGCATACGATATGAATTTAAAACCCCTTGTTTCATCAAAACGTTGGGCTGCTTTTATCAAGCCAAGATTACCCTCATTGATCAAATCGGGCAAAGTAAGGCCTTGATTTTGGTACTGCTTGGCAACGGATACCACGAATCTAAGATTGGCTTTTGTCAGTTTTTCAAGGGCAATTTGATCGCCCGCCTTGATGCGCTGTGCCAATTCGACCTCCTCGTCCGCTGTAATCAGATCTACTTTTCCGATTTCTTGCAAATACTTGTCTAAGGATGCGGTTTCCCTGTTGGTTACCTGTTTTGTGATTTTGAGCTGTCTCATCTAAATTACCTTTCTATTAAGTGCAGTATTGGTAAACTGCATATACTTATACGTAAAAAAGACAGAAATGTTACAATTGGATAAAAAAAAATGGAATTTTTCCGTTGTTTGACATAAAAAAGGCCCCAATTTTTCAACTGAGGCCTGCAATCATGGGTATTTTAACCTATTAATTATTTCTAGGCTTCCTGTCGCGATTATCTCTTCTGTTATCGCGTCCACCTCGATTTCTATCATTACTACGTGGAGGTCTTTCTTTATAACCCTCAGGTTTCGGCAGAAGAACTTTTCGGGAAACACGGTCTTTTTTCGTACGTGAATCGATGCCCATATACTTTACATCGAAAACATCGCCCATGTTCACTACGTCCGACACATTTTCGGTACGTTCCCATGCCAATTCCGATACATGTAGTAAAACTTCGTTGCCAGGGGCATCTTGATATTCTACTACAGCTCCAAAATCTAACATTTTAATCACCTTTACTTCATATACGCTACCAACTTCGGGCTTGAACATCAACGAATCGATTTTGGCCAATACGGCGTCGATACCATTTTGGTCGGTACCCAAAATTTCTACGATACCCTCTTCGGTTACCGGATCTTCATTGATAACGATCGTCGTTTTGGTCTCTTTTTGCAATTCTTGAATGACCTTGCCACCGGGTCCGATTAGCGCACCGATAAATTCGTTAGGTATTACCGTAGTTACCATCTTCGGAGCATGCGGTTTTACATCGGGGTTAGGCGCGGCAATCGTATCGGTTAACTTTTCTAAAATATGTAGTCTTCCGTCGCGTGCTTGTTTTAAAGCTTTGACCAAGATTTCGTAAGAAAGGCCTTTTACTTTAATATCCATTTGGCATGCCGTAATACCATCTGCGGTGCCTGTAACTTTAAAGTCCATGTCACCTAAATGATCTTCATCTCCAAGAATATCGGATAAAACAGCATACTTTCCGGTTTCCATGTCAGTAATCAATCCCATGGCAATACCGGAAACTGGTTTTTTGAGTTGTACTCCAGCATCCATCAAGGCCATGGTTCCTGAACAAACGGTAGCCATCGATGAAGACCCGTTACTTTCCAATACTTCGGAAACCACGCGTACGGTGTACGGACAATCTTCCGGAACCATTCCCTTTAATGCACGTTGCGCTAAATTTCCATGACCAACTTCCCTTCGCGATGTTCCGCGGATAGGTCGAGCCTCTCCCGTTGAGAAAGGGGGGAAGTTGTAGTGCAGGTAAAATGTTTCTTCACCTTCATAAGAGGGCATGTCAATTTGATTAGCTTCTCTAGAAGTACCTAAGGTTACTGTGGCCAAGGCCTGGGTTTCACCCCGTGTAAATATCGCCGAACCATGGGTAGAGGGCAAGTAATCTACTTCACACCAGATAGGTCGAATCTCATCTGTCTTTCTGCCGTCTAGGCGAAGGCTTTCATTAAGGGTAAGATCGCGAACGGCGGCCTTTTCTGCTTTGTAAAAGTATTTTGAAACCAAATCACCGATCTCTTCCAATTCTTCTTCGGTAAAATTGGCTTTAACCTCTTCTTTAATAGCATCAAACGCAGCACTTCTTTCATGTTTTGCAGAGCCTGCCTTGGCTACGGCATATACCTTATCATAAGTGAGGTCGTGTACTTTTTTCTGCAAATCTTCATCTTCCGCTTCTCCCTCATATTCACGTACCTCTTTTCTGCCTACGGCATCGGCCAATCGTAATTGGGCGGCACATTGTTCTTTAATGGCTTCATGGGCAAACTTGATAGCTTCGGTCATTTCCTCTTCGGAGATTTCACCCATTTCGCCTTCTACCATCATCACGGAATCAGCGGAAGCGCCAATAACCATATCTATATCTGAATCCGCTAATTGTGCCCTGGAAGGATTAATTATGAATTCTCCGTTTACACGGCCAACACGACATTCCGAAATAGCACATTCAAACGGAAAATCCGATAATTGAATCGCTGCCGAAGCGGCCAATCCGGCCATTGCATCTGGCATCACGTCTTCGTCATGAGACATCAATTGAATCATTACTTGGGTCTCCGCATGGTAATCTTTTGGAAATAGCGGTCGTAATACACGGTCTACAAGACGCATAGTAAGCACCTCTCCATCACTGGGTCTGGCTTCCCTTTTGAAAAAACCACCCGGATATCTACCTGAAGCGGCGAATTTTTCACGGTAATCTACCGTTAGAGGAAGAAAATCAACGTCACTTGCTTTGTAGTTGGAAACTACGGTACATAGTAACATACAATTGCCGGATTGTACGACAACCGAGCCGTGGGCTTGTTTTGCCAATTTTCCGGTCTCGATAGAGATTTCCCTACCGTCACCGAGATCAATGACCTCTTTAAATACTTTTGGAATCATAAATTAGAATTAATATCCGCATTAGTGCGGACTGTTAAACAATGGTCTTTCCGACGTTTTGAGGTCGGAGTTGTTGTGTTGTGTGTCGACCAATGAAAAACTGTGTGCAGCTTTTTGTGTGTGCCTCAAAATGTTCCGAGGACTTGGAATATAATATAAGGGGTCGGAAATTTTCCGACCCCTTAGAATAATTATTTTCTGATATTCAATTCTTTGATAAGTTCTCGATACTTAACAATATCCTTATTTTTTAGGTAATCAAGAAGACTACGCCTTTTACCTACCAATCGTACTAACGAACGTTCAGTGTTAAAGTCTTTTTGATTGTTTTTCAAATGTTGGGTCAAATGATTGATACGATGCGTGAACAAAGCTATCTGACCTTCAGTAGAACCTGTGTTCTCCGATTTTCCGCCGTACTTTTTAAAAAGTTCAGCTTTTGTTTCCTTGGTTAAATACATGCCAATATTGTTTTAAATGATTTTTATGTATCTGACTGATTTTCAATCAGGGCGCAAATATAAGATTATTATTGATTATTTAAGGATTAACGCTAAAAATAATCTTTTGCACACGTGGCGCATAAAGGGATCTGAATGTGTTTTGATTGAAAACCCTATGTGCGTATCGGCTTATTTTCGATAAGATCGATATAAAGATTGATTTTATTCTTTAATGCACTACGGTGCACTATAAAATCAAGAAAACCGTGTTCTTTAACGAATTCGGCTGTTTGAAAACCCTCGGGTAATTCTTTCCCAGTAGCCTCTTTCACCACCCGGGGGCCTGCAAAGCCGATAAGTGCCCCAGGTTCGGAAACGTTAATGTCGCCCAGCATCGCGTAAGAGGCCGTAGTGCCTCCGGTCGTGGGGTCGGTACATAAAGAAATATAGGGTATTTTAGCTTCGGCAAGTTGTGCTAATTTAGCTGAGGTTTTGGCCAATTGCATTAGCGATAGCGCGGCCTCCATCATACGTGCACCTCCAGATTTGGAAATCATCAGAAAGGGCACTTTTTTCTTGATGGCATGGTCTATAGCTCGGGCAATTTTCTCGCCGACGACGCTCCCCATCGATCCCCCGATAAAATTAAAGTCCATACAAGCGACCACCAAATCTTTGCCCTTTGACTTTCCGACTGCCGTTCTGACTGCATCTTTAAGGCCCGTTTTCTTTTGCGCCGCCTTTAAACGGTCAGAATATTTTTTTGTATCCTCGAATTTAAGGGGGTCTTTCGACGTTAATTTAGTGTCGAGTTCACTGAATTTATTATCGTCGAAAAGAATTTCAAAATATTCCTTACTGCCGATGCGAACGTGGTAGTCGTCTTCAGGGCTTACGTAGAAGTTTTTTGCAAGTACTTCTGACTCTACAATTTTTCCGGTAGGCGATTTGTACCATAGGCCTTTCGGCGTGTCCTTTTTTTCTTCCGTAGCTGTCTGTATGCCTTTTTCCTTTCTTTTGAACCAAGCTGTCATATTATCCATTTTAGCGTTCGGAAACTAGTTACTACAAGGTGTTTATGTTATTGAGGTCGGCAAAGGCCTTCTTCAAACGTTCGACAAATGATTTTTCTCCTTCACGAAGCCAGACCCGGGGATCATAGAATTTTTTATTGGGCTCGTCGCTTCCCTTTGGGTTTCCAATTTGTGATTGAAGATACTCGTTATTTTCCTGTACATAATCCCGAACCCCTGCTAAAAATGCATATTGCAAATCGGTATCGATGTTCATTTTAATCACACCGTAGCTAATGCCTTCACGAATTTCTTCTACCGTAGATCCCGATCCACCGTGAAAAACAAAGTCAATATGGTTATGGCCTACCCCATATTTTTCGGAGATGTACTCTTGCGAATTCTTAAGGATCTTTGGAGTCAATTTTACATTACCCGGTTTGTATACCCCATGAACATTGCCAAAAGCTGCAGCAATGGTAAATCTATGGCTTACCTTTGATAGTTCTTCATAAGCATAGGCAACTTCTTCGGGTTGCGTATAAAGTTTGGAATCATCAACGTCAGAATTGTCGACACCGTCTTCTTCTCCTCCAGTAATTCCCAATTCGATTTCAAGGGTCATGTTCATCTTGCTCATGCGTTCTAGGTAGCCTTTACATATTTCTATGTTCTCTTCAATTGGCTCCTCTGAAAGATCTATCATATGAGAACTGAACAGGGATTTTCCCGTTTCGGAGAAATGTTTTTCGCTAGCGTCGAGCATTCCGTCGATCCAAGGCAAAAGTTTTTTTGCACAATGGTCCGTGTGAAGAATGACCGTCGCGCCATAAGCCTCGGCCAATTGATGAACGTGTTTTGCTCCCGCAACCGCTCCAAGTATAGCGGCCTTTTGCCCTTCATTGGAAAGTCCTTTTCCAGCATTGAACTGGGCTCCTCCGTTTGAAAACTGTAAAATCACCGGAGCATTCAAACTGGCTGCGGTTTCTAAAACTCCGTTAATGGTGTTCGATCCGATAACATTCACCGCGGGTAAGGCAAAGCTCTTTGACTTTGCGTATTTAAAAATTTCCTGTACTTCATCTCCGGTTGCTACACCGGGCTTGATATTGTGGGCCATAATTCTGGTCTATTAGTTTGTAGTATTGAATGGCACAAAAGTAATAAAATAATATGTCTATGTGCGATCGGTGTTTATAAGTTTATCTTTATAGGCGACATGCAGAGATTGATAATGAATTGTTTATTGCTAACCATGATTTGCCCTGTATTTTCAGGGCTAAAGGTAAACTGGAACAAAATTTATTTTTAAGTAGTGCTAACCAGTTTTTAAAAAGGATAATTGATACCAATTTGGAGAACGGCATTCGTAAAATTAAAATCGGTCAACCACCGCTTCGAGATTTCTTCGGCAGGATTATACGTTTTGAAACCCAGGTCAGCACGTAGTACAAAATAGGTGAAGTCATAGCGCAACCCAAAACCGGTGCCTAGCGCAATGTCTTCCAATGAACGAAAGCCTGTAAAGGTAGCTGCAGGATCTTCAACATTGTCGAATACATTCCAAATATTTCCTGCATCGGCAAATAGGGCTCCCTTTAAATTTCCTAATAAGGGAAAACGGTATTCGAGATTAAGGCTTATTTTCAGGTTGGCCTCGTTAAAATCATTGATTGCATCTGTTCGACCCGGACCCAACGAATAGGGAGACCATGCCCTAATATCATTTGCCCCGCCCGCAAAATAGCTACGAACAAAGGGAATATTGTTCGAGTTTCCATAGGGAATGGCTATTCCAAAAAAAGTTCGAAGGGCCAATACGTTATTTCTCGAAATACTCCAGTACTTTACATAATCAAATTCGGTCTTTAGATATTGACTATAGGGTACCCCGAATACTAAAAAATTTTCATTTTCATTCTTATTGAAGGGTATGATCTGGGAAATTGCCGAGAGTAGGTTGCCGGCACTTTCAAACTTGAATCGAAATTGAAAGAATTTATTGTCGGTAAGACCTTCTCTATTGTTAAGGTTCAATGTATAGTTGCTCGCAAAGATGAGATTGTTTTCGGTAAGACGCTGTCTTCTTTCCTCAATAACGCTGACACTTTCGAAGTCTTCCCGAGTAGAAGGCACCTCGTTGTTCAAAATGGCATTGGTAAAACCGGTTGTTCCCGAAGGAATAGTGAGTCTTGGAGTGTTACCTACAGGTGACTCATAAAAGTCAGAAAGCGAACTGTTGCCACTATAAACGTCAGTGGCTGCTATGGAGTTCAGTTGTGAAAAGGAGTTACGGTAAACATTAAAAAAGCGATCAGGGTTGACATTTCTGACGAACTGCACGTTCAATAACTCTATATTATGTTTAATAAATTCAGATGGTATCCAATTGTAACTTAGTACGGTATTAAAGGCTTGTTTGTCAAGGCCTATGTTTTTTTGAAAGCTAGTACCTAGGGAAATTCGGGTTTTGGGAAGGGTATAGCTTGGAATTATCCTGCTCGTATCAAAAAATGGAAACCATAACCTGGGTATGTCAAGGTTGAGGTCGATTCCATATTCCTGAATATTAAAAAACCTATTGTCAATAATGCTAGGGTCGTTTGATGAGCCGATACTTACCCGTCCGGCTATACTCAGGTTTTCTGCACCGCTGAATAAATTTCGTGCCTGTAATGACGGACTTAGGGCTAGGCCTACCTGCTGAATGTTAGATCGGGTAACCTCGAAAGACGTACCAAGGGAATATTTGGGTCTGGCCGCTAAGTATATATTTGCATCGAGCCCGTTCTCACTACTTGGAACCGAGGTTATCGTTGGATATTTAAATACGCCGAGATTGGTGATTTGGCGGTACGTACGTGTACGGTTAATTTCTCGATAAATACTGTCTTTTTCAAAAAAAACGGCATTGACAAGGGTTTTGGGTTTGAAACGTAATTTGTTGTGATAAAAGATGGTGTAATTGTCGTAGCGCACAAATTTCTGTTCACTATCCCTTTCATCGTACAAATAGTCGGTGTAAATATTTACATTGTTAAATTTGTACACCTTATAGTCGGAGGTGGTCACAGCACTGTCTCCCCGTCTTTTGAAGTTTTCGATATTCAGCTCGATATTCATTTTTTGGTCATCTGCCAATTTCGTCGTATCAGCGGCAATATCATAGGAAATAGAACTTTCTTGGAAATTGTAAATCCCCGAATTTCTAAATATAGCGCTCAATCTTTCCCGTTCTTGGGCAAAAAAACTCAGGTCAAATTGATCTCCACGCTTAACAAAAGCGTTTTCGGTGTGAAGAAGATAAATAGAATCGATAGCTTTTGATGCTATGTTTCTTGAAATAGAGTCGATGGAGAAAGGTTGGCCCAAATCGATTTTATATTCGATGGCTCCACGTTTTTTTTTGACGGTATCTATAACGTAGGTAGTATTGTTGTTAAAATAACCCTTACTACCGTAATAGGCTCTAAGTCTTTCGAGGGATCGCTTGGTCTTTACCGTATCGATGATTACGGGAGACTCTCCTATTTTTTTTAACCATTCACTGAGACCGCTTACCAAAAAAGATTCTCCAAGGCGATCTACTTGCTTCTTTGAAAGGAAATCGATGAGGCGCTGCTCTCTCTTTTCTTTTCTATATAGCCAGGCCTGAAAGGAGGAATCTGGATTTTTTTTTGCTAGATAGTAGAGGTTTAGGCGCAAGGGATAACCCAAAATAGTACTATTCGGCTCTTGAAATACGAGACTTTCGATGTTTTCGTCCTTAACCGCTTTACCATCTGCATAAATGGCATTTTTTTTGAGCAAAAGTTCATTTTCGCCTACCCTTTTTAGCGTGTTGCAAGAGTTGATGACCATAGCTAGAAATAATAGGCTTATTTTAGCAAAGGTTCTGGTAATGCGAAATGGTATGCCCATAGCCCCCAAAAATACATTATTTGTATGGTTGTTAAAAGCCAAATAAAACTTATAAAAAGCCTGCAACAAAAAAAGTATCGTATTCGACATGGTCTTTTTGTGGCGGAGGGAATAAAGACCGTAAAGGAGTTGGTTGAATCAGATTTTGATCTGTATTGTATCTATGCTACCGACTCCGAATTAGAAATTGAAATAGGTGTTGAAATACAACTGATCGCCGAGGCCGACCTAAAAAAAATGAGTGGTCTCAGTACCCCGAACAAAGTTTTGGCCGTTTTCAGGATTCCCATGCCAAAAAAAGTTGATTTTTCACAGTGGATTGTCGCTTTAGACGATATTAGAGATCCAGGTAATTTGGGAACCATTATACGTCTTTGTGATTGGTTCGATGTTCCTCATTTGGTATGCTCCAATACTACGGTAGACTGCTATAATCCAAAAACGCTACAAGCTACCATGGGGTCCGTTTCACGGGTAAACATTGTATACGTAGATTTAGAGCAATTTCTACAAGAAGCGAATTCCCCCATATACGGAGGTTTCATGGCCGGCGAGAGCGTTTACGAGGTAAAGCTGCCTTTGGCCGGGATTTTGCTTCTCGGAAACGAAGCTAACGGTATTTCAAATGCGATAGCCAATTGGGTATCCCATAAGGTAAGTATTCCCCAATTCGGTCAATCGACTACCGAGAGCCTTAATGTGGCAACTGCTAGTGCTATTTTACTTAATGAAATAAAACGGGGTGAAAAAGGGTAAGGGGTATCTAGAACGAAGCCGGTAACCGGTAATAAGTTATTTGACTTGGTATACTTGGTAAGGATTAATCGAGCTATTCAAAGGTAAAATTGACGAAAATTCCACGTGTGCTCATTTTCTCGACGTTTCCTGTCCAAATGCTATTCGGATCATTGTCACGAACAAGTTCGTCTGTCAAGCCAAAGACCCCTCGAACCGAAGGCGTAAACTTGAAATATTCCAAATAAAAATCGATACCGAAACCGAGCTCGTAATTATAGGTCCATTTTTTCATGCGGAACGTTCCGCTACTATTATCATCAAGACTGTCTTGGTTGCTCCCCAAGTTCAATGATGCAGAAGGACCCGCCACTAAAAACGGCTTCCAGTTACCAAGCCTTCGAGTACTCATTTTTAATAATAAAGGAAAGTTGATATAAGTTGATTTTACCTCCCTGATAGCGTCCCTCGCCCCGTCAACAGTATTCTGAAACCCTGGAAACCCCAAGTTTCGGGCATTGTAGTAAAGTCCCGGTTCTATCCTAAGGTCTAGAAACTCATTAATTCTAAGTTCACCGATAAGCCCTACATTAAAACCTGTAGCTTCCAGCACTTGTATATCAGTACTTTGATCACCTAGATCGTTCTCATAACTGAACTTGAAACCATATTGGTTGAAACCCAAAAAATAACCATAGTTTAAAAGATTTTTATCCTTGTTCTCAAGATTAAGAATGGGGTCGGAATTAAACTGGGCGTTTATTGGAAGGATAAACGTAAAAGTAACCACCAGAAAAATAAACAATCTTTTCATTCAAAATTAAATAATTCAATCAGACCGCTTTTCATAAAGAAGGGCCGTGACCGCGGTTCTTATCGTTGCCTTTTTCAAAAGACAGAACATTACTTTGTAGCTATGTAAATTGAGGCTACCCCAAAAGTTTGTGGTCTGTTCGTTACCTCTATAAACCCGATTTTACGCAAAATATTGTTGAAATCTTCCCCATGGGGGAAAACCGAAGCCGATTCGCTTAAATATCGATATGCTGATTTGTCTTTGGAAAACAATTTTCCAATGTTTGGAAGTATATATCTACTATAAAATTGATAGCCCTGTTTGAAAGGAAATCTTTCGGGTACTGCGGTTTCAAGAACCATCAAAGTGCCTTTCTGGTCAAGAACTCGAAAAATTTCACTCAAACCTTTATCTAGGTTTTCAAAATTACGAACCCCAAAAGCAACTGTTACGGCATCGAAGCTATTGTCTTTGAACGGAAGATTCTCACTATCACCAACGACGATTTCTATAGTATCTTCGAGCTTTTTTTCGGCTACTTTTTTCTGGGCCACGGCAAGCATCCCCGGGGATATGTCCAAGGCCACAATATTATTCGCGCCCGTTTCGGCTAAATGAATTGCCAAATCTCCGGTACCTGTAGCAATATCAAGAATGCGGTCTGGCCTTTTGGTTTTAAGAAGAGCTACGACTTTTCTGCGCCACTTCACATCGGTTCCGAAGGAGATAACCCTATTCAGACCATCATAGTCGTCAGAAATGGCATCGAACATCAGGGTGACCTGTTCTTTCTTTCCGAGTTCCGAATTCTTATAGGGAATAACCTTTTTGGCCATAATGAAGCGCTTTTTGCCGCAAAGATACAATATCGTATTTAGTAAGCGTTTAAGCATTCTGATGAAAACTGTTTTTGTCATTTGTGACATTTTAGTGGCTTTTTAAAATGCCAACCGAAATAATGCGTAATTTTGACTGGTGAATTCGACCATACGAATCGCTGGTGGAAATAGAACCATGTTGCGGTGTATTCAAATCGAGTGTCCACACAAAGTTGCTAACGGATGAAAATTATTATAGCAGGTGCCGGTGAAGTTGGTTTTCACTTGGCCAAACTGCTCTCTTACGAATCTCAAGACATAACCTTAATAGATACCAACAAAGAAAGTTTGGCGTATGCCGATACCCATTTAGATATCAGGGTATTACGGGGGGATGCCACTTCGATTTCGGTATTGAAGGATGCGCAGGTACAGACCTCTGACCTTGTCATTGGGGTTACCTCGTCCGAAACCACGAACATTACCTTATGTATGCTTGCCAAACAGTTGGGGTGCAAACGTACCATAGCAAGAATTTCAAACACCGAATTTATTGAAGACAAAGAGCTTCTGAGATTTTCAGAGTTGGGTATCGATGAGCTCATTTCACCCGAAGAACTGGCTGCGGCAGAGGTTCAGCTGCTGTTGAATAAATCAGCCTTTAACGACACCTATGAGTTCGAAGAAGGTAAATTGATAATGGTCGGAGTGTCTCTGCCTTCAACGGCTCCATTTGTGGGTAAAATGGTCAAAGAGGCGGCAAAAGTATTCCCAGAACTTCATTTTATGCCGATAGCATTACAGCGAATGGGAACTCAATATACCGTTATACCAAGAGGTGATACGGTATTCAAGTATGGGGATCAGGTCTATTTTATTACGACCAAAGAAGGGGTCGACGAGCTTTACAAACTTACCGGTAAGAAAAAAGAAGAGATACGTAATGTGATGATTTTGGGCGGGAGCAAAGTCGGTTTTAAGGCAGCCCGAGATCTTTGTGCAAAAAGATTTAACGTAAAGTTGATCGAAAAAAATAAGGAAAAGGCTTTCGATCTTGCCGACGATCTGCCCAATGCACTGGTAATTAATGGTGATGGACGAAATGTTGAACTTTTAGAGGAAGAGAGTTTAGGTTCCATGGATGCTTTTATTGCCGTTACCGGCAATTCAGAGACCAATATTATGTCGTGTCTAGTGGCCAAGTCAAAGCATATCAAAAAAACAATTGCCTTAGTGGAAAACATGGATTATTTTCAACTCTCCCATTCCATCGGTATAGATACATTAATAAATAAGAAACTACTGGCGGCAAATAATATTTTCAGGTTCATTCGAAAAGGTGAGGTTGTTGCCCTTATGCGCTTGAATAATCTTAATGCCGAGATTCTGGAGTTTGTGGTAAAGGACGATTCAAAAGTTACCGGATCGATCATTCGCGAACTTAATTTTCCGAGGGCCGCAACTATAGGTGGTGTTATCCGGGGAGAAGATGGTATAATCGCCCTTGGTGGATTTGAGATACGTGCCGGAGATCGAGTAGTTGTCTGCTGTCTGCCCGAGGCTATTCCTAAAATTGAACGATTGTTCTTGTAAATGAGCCTTAATTCAAAAATCATATTCCATATTATGGGGTTGCTTTTGCTTTGCAACGGTGCGTTTATGCTTTTGGCAGCCCTTGTCAGCGGTATCTATTCCGATGGAGCTACATTGCCTATTTCTTTGGCCTCTATCACGACCATGTTTACGGGTACCTTTGCTATGTTTTATACCCGCGATCACAAAAAGGAGGTCAAACGAAAAGAAGGATATATCATCGTAACTTTTGGCTGGCTCGTTATGTCGATTTCAGGTATGCTGCCTTATCTGTTTTCAGGGGCGATACCTTCGGTCACCAATGCTTTTTTCGAGACAGTTTCCGGGTATACCACTACGGGTGCATCAATTTTGGATGATATTGAAGTATTGCCCAAAGGCATTCTTTTTTGGCGAAGTCTGACCCATTGGATCGGAGGTATGGGAATTATAGTTTTGGCCATAGCTATATTGCCGCTCCTCGGCATAGGAGGCATGCAATTGTTTGCAGCTGAGGCACCGGGGCCGAATGCCGATAAATTACACCCGCGAATAACGGATACGGCCAAAAGGCTTTGGTTTATCTATTTAGGTTATACGCTCGCCGAAACCTTGCTTTTGAAAATTGCGGGTATGAGCTTTTTTGATGCGATCAACCATTCTTTGGCAACGCTCTCCACTGGGGGTTTTTCCACTAAGAACCTGAGTATGGCTTATTGGAACGACCAACCGTTAATTCAATATATAGTCATCTTATTTATGTTCTTGGCAGGTTCTAATTTTGTGCTTAGTTATTTTGCGTTCAAGGGTAAAGTACAACGCGTCTTAAGGGATGAAGAATTTAAGTTCTACGCGATATTTATATTGACTTTTACCATAATCGCTGCTATAGTTATTTTTCTCAAGGCCGATGTGCCGATAACGGAATATCACCCCAAAGTTCTGGGTGATGGTGAGAGTTCTTTCAGGCATGCTCTTTTTCAAGTTATTTCAGTAATAACCACTACTGGATTCGTTACGGCGGACTTTACAAATTGGACGCCCTTTTTGACCGTTTTCTTTTTTGGCTTAATGTTTTTGGGAGGATCTGCAGGTTCTACTTCCGGCGGTATCAAAGTAATGCGCCACGTACTTATTATAAAAAACGGACTACTTGAATTCAAACGCACTTTGCATCCTAGTGCGGTCATACCGGTACGTTATAACGGAAAAACGGTGAAAGAGCATATCGTTTACAATATCATAGCATTCTTCGTGCTCTATATGTTACTCTTCATAATAGGGGCCATGGTTCTTGGGGCGTTGGGTGTTGACTTTGTTACTGCTATTGGAGGTTCAGCATCTTCTCTAGGCAATGTGGGGCCGGCATTCGGTAGCTTGAATCCTGTAAGTAATTTTAATGGATTACCGGATTTGGGTAAATGGTGGTGTGGCTTTTTAATGTTGGCAGGAAGGCTTGAACTTTTCACGGTTCTGATATTATTAACACCTTATTTTTGGAAGCGGACCTGATTTTGAAATGGGCCGGCTGAATGGGCCAGGCATTTTACGCATGCTGATATATAGCAAAAACCCCGAACAATGTCATGTATCGGGGTTCTTTTTATTTTAACATCTCCTGTTTTTGGGTTACTGCAGGGCCTTTTTGATTCTGGCCAAGGCTTCCACTATTTCCTCTTCCGAAGCGGCATACGATATACGGATACAATTACCGTTACCGAAAGCATCACCGGTTACTGTAGCCACATTGGCATACTCAAGGAGGTACATGGCAAAATCGGAGGCGTTGCCGATAGTAACCCCATTCAATGTCTTACCGAAATATGAGGTAATGTCTGGGTACACATAAAAGGCACCTTCGGGCTCATTACATTTGAAACCGTCTATATTGTTCAAGAGTTCTAGTATAAGCTTTCTCCGCTCCTTAAACTTGTCGACCATAAATTGTATTCTATCGGGCGACTCGTTCAAGGCCGTGATTACGGCGCGCTGAGCAATACAGTTTGCACCGCTGGTTACTTGTCCTTGTAATTTGGTAGTGGCTTTTGCGATATAGGTCGGTGCTCCTATATAGCCAATTCTCCAGCCTGTCATGGCAAAGGCTTTGGCAACACCATTGACCGTGACGGTACGATCATACATGTCTTCGAACGAAGCCATAGAGGCATGCGCCGTCACACCATAGTTGATATGCTCATAAATTTCATCGCTGACCACAATTATTTGTGGGTGTTTCTGCAGCACATCTGCCAAGGCCCGAAGCTCTTCTTCACTATAGATAGAACCGCTGGGGTTGCAAGGCGAACTGTACCACAACATTCTAGTTTTTGGGGTAATCGCAGCTTCGAGCTGCTCCGGTGTCATTTTAAAGTCATTTTCTAAGGTCGTAGGTACTTCTACAGGAACACCATCGGCCAATTTTACGATATCGCTATAGCTAACCCAGTATGGGCAGGGTAAAATTACTTCATCACCCTTGTTCAAAATTACCTGAGCGACATTATAAAGCGATTGCTTGGCCCCTGTCGACACGACGATTTGTGATCGTTCATATTGAAGGCCATTGTCTCTTTTGAATTTGGTAATGATGGCATCCTTTAATTCTACATACCCATCAACAGGTGTGTAGGCATTGTAGTCATCGTTGATAGCCTGTATTGCAGCTTCCTTGATATAATCAGGTGTATTGAAATCTGGTTCACCTAGACTTAGACCTATAATATCTTTCCCGGCCGCTCTTAATTCTCGAGCCTTAGCGGCCATTTCAAGGGTAGCGGAAGGAGTGACGCTGTTGATCCTATCGGAAAGACTGGGGGTAACTGTTGTTGTCATGATACTTTTACGATTAAAAAGACGCTCGTCTAGTCGGGCATTATACCTTTTAGCCGATTACGCCGATACACTTTCTATTAACTGTATGCTATTGTAGTTGTAAAGAAGGTTTTTTGCCTAATTCCTTTAAATGTTTGAAATGCGAAATTATGGCTTTTCGTGTAGTTTTATATTCGTTATAAGGTAAATTAAATTCCTTGGCCGTTTCTTTCACAATTTTTGAGATTTTTGTGTAATGTACATGGCTTATGTTGGGGAAAATATGGTGCTCTACCTGATGGTTCAACCCTCCCGTGAACCAATTAACAATTTTATTCTTCGTTCCGAAATTTACGGTGGTAAAAAGTTGATGAATGGCCCAAGTGTTTTTCATGGTTCCAGTTTCATCGGGTAGGGGAGTGTCGGCCTCATCGACAATATGGGCTAATTGAAATATTACGCTGAGTATGACACCTGCTACGTAGTGCATGACAAAAAAGCCTAGGATGATCTTCCACCAAGCAATATCTAAAATGAGCAATGGTAGAATAATCCAAATCGTAAGATATAGTGTTTTGGTAACGACCAAAGTACTCCAGTTGATTACGGGGCTGGGTAATTTTCCATAGGAAAGCTTTCGCTTCATATAACGATACATCTGCTGAAAATCAGTGGTGATGGCCCAATTAAAAGTTAGAAGACCATATAACAACACCGAATAGAAATGTTGAAATTTATGATACCTGTGCCATTTTGAATGTGGGGAAAAGCGGAGGATTCTACCCGCTTCCATGTCTTCATCATGTTCGTGAATGTTCGTATAGGTATGGTGCAAAACATTATGCTGAACCTGCCAATTATATACATTACCGGCTAAAATATATATGCTGCTTCCCATAAGCTTGTTTACCCATTTTTTGTTGGAGTAAGAGCCGTGATTGCCATCGTGCATAACATTCATTCCTACACCGGCCATACCTACTCCCATGACAATGGTCAACAAAAGATTGGCCCAATTAGGAAGCCCTAGTGTCAATATTAAAAAATAGGGTGTTAAAAACAGCGCGAACATGATAACGGTTTTAACATGAAGTCGCCAATTGCCTGTTTTTTTAATTTTGTTTTCCTTGAAATAGTCGTTGACCCTTTTGTTAAGTGTCCGAAAAAATTGCGCGGAATCTTTTCGCGAGAATCGAATGGCTTTTTGATCCATAGAATGAATGTCTTTTTGCTAAAATAGCAGAAGTACCCTGCTATAAAATACTATTGAGAATTTTTTCTCTAGTGAATATAGTAAATTTGTAATTATACAAATATACGCATGACGGTTGAAATAGTTTTTAAATATTTTCCCAATTTATCCGAACATCAGAGAAATCAATTTTCACTTCTTAGCGAATTATATAAGGATTGGAACCAAAAAATCAACGTAGTTTCACGCAAAGATATCGAGGAGCTTTATGTACGCCATGTGTTGCATTCCCTAGGCATTGCTAAAATTCAGATGTTCGAGAAAGGAGCTTCGATATTAGATGTCGGAACGGGAGGGGGATTTCCGGGAATTCCTTTGGCAATCCTGCATCCTGATGTTCAGTTTACCTTGGTAGATTCCATAGGCAAGAAGATCAAGGTGGTCGATGAAGTCATAAAGGGGCTGCAATTACAAAATGTTAGTACCGTGAATAGCCGGGTCGAAGAGATTGAGGGCCAATTCGATTTTATTGTCAGCCGTGCCGTAGCTGCGATGCCGACTTTTACGCACTGGGTAAAAGGTAGAATTAAAAAAGAATCGGTTCACCATCGTAGAAATGGTATTCTCTATTTGAAGGGGGGTAATTTGACCGAAGAGCTCAAAAACTATAAAACCGTAGAAATATTTACGCTTTCCGAGTATTTCAACGAAGATTTTTTCGAGACCAAAAAGGTGGTCTATTTGCCTCTTAAGTTCAAGGGGTAGTTTTTAAGCACACAACATGCTGTAGAAAGAATGCCTGCACTTTTTGGAGTAATTCTTTGCATACTCATAAATTTTTGAGAATACTGACTTTCTTGAAGGCTGAAGCCCACTCTGTGTTTTCATAGTTTTCATACCTTTATTTTGTAATCCATTTCTTTAAAGTTACTGAAAATTTACAATTACTTAACGTTAAATTTACATTAAAAGTATGTTGGCATGAAAAAGAATAGGTTTATTCCTTGTTTTATGATAAATAATACTCTTTTCAGGTGATAAAAAAAGTCCTTTTCTCGAAAGGAAAAGGACTCGTAGTGTACGGTATGAATGATTGTTTAATTGCTCCAGGGCGGAGTTACACCATTTGATCGGGCGTAGGCAATCAATTGTCCTTTATGTTCTCCGTTATGTTCAAGAAATATAAGAAGACCGGATAAGCGGTTGAATTTGCCAAAGCCAAAATCTACCTCTTCCCCAAATTTTCCGCTTTCGACCTTTCCAATTTTATCAAGAACAAACTCATTTGATTTTTTTAAAGTGGCCAAGATATTCTCCTTGCCCTGTATTTTTTCGATATTCATCATATCGACATCTTCTGGCGGAGGGAAACCCATTTTTGAGGCCAAATAATAATTTGCACCTGCAATATGCAAGAAAGATTCTCCGGTCGACCGTACGCCCTCTGCCGGCCGCCAATTATATTGTTCTGGTGTAAAAGCTTCGGCCAACGATACTACTTGACCTTGATTATAGGTCAACATACCTTTGATGGAGTTTTGAACTATGTCATCCTGCCCGTATATAGCCGAAATGGCAAGGAACATAAATACTACAGATAATTTTTTCATTTTCTTTAAAGTTTAGATTAGCACTAAATGATTGTCAAACTAAGAGGTACTTCGTTTGTTTACAAGGTATTAAAAAAAAATTATCATTTGTTGATTTATCAATGATTAATATGAACCTTCAATCTCGTTGTTTTGGTGTTATCTTAAAGCTTTTAAAGAAATTCGATTAGTTAGAAAAGAACGAACAGTAGGTTCTCCACCAGTATTGATTTCCTAAAGAAAATGTGCTAGTGCATTTTTTTCTTTGAAAACAGGAAAGGTGAAAGTCGATTGTCGACCTATTCCAACTCCAAATGTCCGATTCCATTTGATGGCCCTAGAAATGCCTTGCCTATTTTAGATTTTTATATCCTTTCAGTCTAAAAACGGATAGCGGTAGTTCTCAGGGCTCACAAAGGTTTCCTTGATCAATCTTGGAGATACCCAACGCAGTAAATTTTGCGATGATCCGGCCTTGTCGTTGGTTCCCGATGCTCGGGCGCCGCCAAAGGGTTGTTGGCCTACCACTGCCCCCGTGGGCTTATCGTTGATGTAAAAGTTTCCTGCGCAGTTTTGTAGAGCCTGGGTAGCCTCGGTTATGGCATATCGATCGGTCGAGAGAACGGCGCCGGTAAGCGCATAAATAGAAGTTTCGTCAACCAGTTTGAGTGTTTTCGACCAATTTTTGTCTTCATATATATAAACGGTAACGACAGGTCCAAAAAGCTCGGTTTCCATCGTAGTATATTTGGGGTCCGTAGTCAAAATCACGGTGGGTTCTATAAAATACCCTTTCGATTTGTCATAGTTGCCACCGGCGATAATTTCGGCATTTTGATCACTTTTGGCCTGATCGATATATTTCGCCAATTTATCAAAGGCACCTTCGTGTATAACGGCGGTAATAAAATTGGACATATCTTCTGGACTTCCGGGTTTGTTGAACGACTCGATATCTTTTTTGACTAGATCCAAAATCTCGTTAGCGGTGGACTTTGGTAAATAAACCCGTGACGCCGCACTACATTTTTGACCTTGAAATTCAAAGGCGCCCCTCGTGATGGCGGTTGCAACTTGCTGAGGTTTGGCCGACGGGTGGGCGATGATAAAATCTTTTCCACCGGTTTCACCCACTATTCGGGGATAGGTTTTGTACGTGTGTATATTGTTGCCAATTTGTTTCCAAAGGTCTTGAAAAACCTTTGTGGATCCGGTGAAATGTATTCCGGCAAAATCTGGGCTGTCTAAAGCGGTTTTGGTAATCATGACAGGGTCGCCATACACAACGTTGATAACCCCATCGGGTAGCCCCGCTTCCTTGAAGACATCAACGATCACCTTTGCTGAAAAAATTTGACTGTCACTAGGTTTCCATAAGACCACATTGCCCATCATTGCAGCACTCGCAGGCAGATTTCCCGCAATAGCAGTGAAATTAAAAGGAGTGATAGCATAAATAAAACCTTCTAGCGGTCTATATTCTACCCGGTTCCAAACCCCTTCTGAAGATTCAGGTTGCTCGCCATAAATTTGAGACATATATTCTACGTTGAACCTCAGGAAATCAATCAGTTCACATGCAGAATCTATCTCTGCTTGATGTATGGTCTTGGATTGTGCGATCATGGTTGCCGCATTGATTTTCGCTCTGTAGGGCCCTGCAATTAAATCCGCGGCCTTAAGGAATATGGCTGCACGTTGCTCCCAAGTCAGATCGGCCCATGCGGTGCGGGAAGCCAAACAATTTTCTATGGCCTCGCTTACATGCTTGCTTTCGGCCAAATGGTACTGCCCAACCACATTTTTGTGGTCGTGAGGGGGCGACATTGGTTTGGTTTTTCCGGTCTTGATTTCTTTGCTTCCGATATATAGCGGAACATCTATATTTCCATTGAAATAGGTGTGGTACTGTTGTAGTACTTCTTCGCGTTCGGAAGATCCCGGAGCGTAGCTTTTGATTGGTTCGTTTATTGCGGTCGGTACGTGAAAAAATCCTTTTCCCATGACGATTGATTTTCAGATTAAAAAATGAACGCCAAAGGTAGCTAAAGAAAGTCAGAAGAACGAATAGGAAAATGCGAAATAGAAAAGGAAGGTACTATGATTTACTGCTAGTTCAACGCAAACGGGGCATGGAATTTGAACGTGGGAATAAATACCCTAAATTTCTCCGTAGAAGTGAAGTTGACCATATTGAAGTGCCCGCGCATGGCGCCAATGGGCGAGGCTAGAAGGCAACCTGAAGTATAGGTGTGCGATTGACCGGGTTTTATTACCGGTTTCTTGCCGATGACCCCTTCACCATCCAAAATTTCCAGTTCGTTAAGGGCATCGTAGATTTCCCAATGACGTGAGGTCAACTGAACCGAATCTTTACTTTGGTTTTCAATTGTTATCGTATAGCCGAAGGCAAAATGCATCTTGTAGTTTTTAAAGAAAGTTCCTTCAAAACTAGTATGTACTGAAATCTTTATGCCCTTAGTTACCTGTGTAATCATATGACTTTCGGTCTAATAGGTAAAAATATTGCCTGCAAAAAAAATGACGGAGGAAAACACTGCCAATATAAAAAAAATCGTATTCAAAAAAACATATTTAACAATAGTTTTAAATACGTTTTGCCGATAGAACTTCCTCATGGCCAAAAACAGATAGACGGAAAAGATCATGAGAAAGATTCCGTTACTATCCACGTTGAAAATATAATCGATTAAATAACTAATAATTAGCAAGATAAACAACAATGATGTATTATGGAAGCTAAAGATCAGATTATCGGTATAAGAGTATTTTTTTCTGATGTAAACCAACCAAATGAATACCGCGAATAGAGGTAGGAAGAAAAAAACCACAAAGGGGAGCTTCGAAATGAGGGTGCTGACAAAACTTCCTGGAGCCCGCTGTAAACGGACAAGACCTTGAGCTGCATTAAATGTCCATTGATTTTCGATGCTTTCGGCAATCTCATATTTGACCAGGGCATCTTTAAGATTGAAAATGGAGTCTTTTAGTATGAAAGTCCGAAAAAAGGAGATCTTATGTATTATTCTTTCTGCGAAGTCCTGCTCCTCTAATTTCATAAAATTGGCGTGCGGATTTGCAAGGATAATGGAATCTTTTTTTTTGGCTTCGGTCAAGAACCTGTGGTAATCGCCTTTATAGGGTATAGAATCAATTTTCTGATCAAATGCAGCATCATTCGTTACGCTAACCGAAGGAGGTTGAAGGTTTAGATATTCTTCAAAGTCTTCCTCTGTTTTGACGCCATACCGATCTAAATCTGAAAAGTTTCCACTGTAATTTACCAAGAGAAAGTAGACGATGGCCAAACTCAGCAAAAACCGGAACGGATTGGTATACGACACACGTTTGCCATTGATGTAATCTTTTGTAATGCGACCTGGTTTCAGTAATAGTGCCGAAAGGGTTTTAAGTAATTTGGAATCGTAAGAGATGAGACTGGAAAAAAATTCGTCGAAGTAGTCCTTCAAAGAGAGTTTTTTGTTACTATTTGCTTGCGAACAATTTGGGCAAAATTTATCCGTCAGGTTTAACCTATGTCCGCAATTAAGACATTCGGTGTTCCTGTATTTTAGTTGATACCTACCTTTTTGGGTGACGGTCGGTTTGTTCTCCATTAATCCCAAAGATATTTTAAAAAAATCAATTGCTTATATCGCGGGAGTTTGCTGTACCTATACCTATGATGCTATCGTAAAGTTCACCAAAATTCCGGTAATACACCAAGATGAGATAGGTGTTTTCCGTAAAATGAAAATTGCCGCATATCGCATTGCGGTCAAGAGTGCCGTCGGCTCGCTTAATTACGTATTTATAATTGTAAAAACCTTGTTTCAAATCGATCTGACCCTCCATCATGCCATTGGCTTCATTATAATCCAGCTTGTTTTCCTTTTCTAAGGCGTAATTGTTGAATTTTCCAAAAATATAGACTTCATCCAGTTCTAAAATTTCGTCGTAGGGCAGTGCAAAATGTACTTTTGTGTATTCGGCTTCCCTCGAACTATCATCACCTTGAAGGGTTCTTACGACGAAATCACCATTGATATCCGGATAAAACGTGTAGGGCTCATTTCGGCGATACCTATCGGAAAATAGATAGTGGTTATATAGATCGCCGATCTCAATTCTGGAAATTTGGGAGGTTGGCGCCCGAAGGTCGCTTGTGTCGAAATTTAAGAATTCGTTGCCACCGAAAAAACTTGTCTCTTGGTCATACTTGTAGACGAGTTCGTTTCCCATGGTATATTGAGGGGCGATATCGTAAATAGCCGTAGACCATTGAAAGTTTTGTAAAATGGCTACTTTTATTTCTTTCTTTGGATTGACCCATTGAAACCCCCCTGCATTGATGTTAAACTGAACGACTTGTTTTTCGTTGAGGAAGTTGAAATCACGGGAACGTTTGACGGTTGCCCCTACTTTTAAGATATTTTTATAAACCACGAACCTTCTCGAAAATTGTAGTTCGTAGCGATCATTGTAAATCTCGAGCACATAGTTGCCGCTAACTTTTAGGCTGACGTTTTGGTTCGGTATGGTCAAGCGGTAATTAGAATAGGGCTGCAGGGTCGAATAACTGTTATAGTAATCAATGATGCGTTGATTGTCGACCCCATTGAGGTACTGCGATTTAAGAAGTTGAGAAGGGGTCCAATCATAATCGCAATGTACGATTTTGTAGTAATAATCACTTTCGCCCGCAGTAAGATCGTCAAATTCCAATTGCATGGTCTCCCCGAGCTCGACCACCGGAAATTGATCTTCCGTAGGGCCACCAAAAATGATGGTTTTAATATTCGGCGGGGGATTTATTTCCTCTTGAACCTGTCCGTATAGCGAAGAAAATACGAGAAAGATGAAAATTTGTTTAAGACAGCAGCGCATATAAGGCCTTTTTTTGGCATAAAGGTAAACAAAAAGCGTACCCAAGAAATTTAGATCGTTATACCGTCCAAATTTATAGGTATTTATTATGATAACTATCGTTTAAGTACTATTTTTGCCGCAGAATTTATTAACCTAAGGTCTACGTTAATATGTCTAAAGACATCAGGATTAAAAAGGGTTTGAACATTAACCTTGTCGGTGCCGCAGAGCAAACAACTTCAACAGCCGTCTTAAGTAATGTTTACGCAATACATCTTAATGATTTTCATGGATTGACTCCGAAAATGTTGATTAAAGAGGGTGCTGAGGTAAAAGCGGGTGAACCTCTTTTCTACAACAAGAACAAGGAAGAGATGAAGTTCGTTTCTCCGGTAAGTGGAGAGCTTGTAGAAATCAATAGAGGGGCCAGAAGACGTATCCTCAATCTAAAGATATTGGCCGATAAAGAGCAAGCCCAATTGACGCACCAACCTTTGAATGTCGAAAAGGCTTCGAAGGAAGATATTAAGGCGTATTTGCTCGAAGGGGGATGTTGGCCCTTTATTAAGCAACGACCTTACGATATTATAGCGAACCCCGATGCAAATCCGAAAGCTATTTTTATTTCAGGTTACACTACCGCACCTCTGGCCGCTCAAGCCGATTATGTGTTGCAAGGAAAGGAAAGTGAATTGCAGGCCGCCATTCATGCTTTAGCTAAGCTCACTCCGGGAAAAGTACATGTTTCTGTTGGAGAAGCGTCCAATTCACCGTTGGCCGGGCTTTCAGGTATAGAATTGCACAAGGTTTCAGGACCACATCCAGCTGGATTGGTGGGTACCCAAATCAATAAAATCGATCCGATCAACAAGGGCGAAACCGTTTGGACGGTTGCCCCGCAAGATTTGATCATTATCGGAGAATTCTTATTGACGGGCAAGTTCAACCCAGAGCGCCTCGTGGCCTTGGCGGGTTCTTCGGTAAAAACCCCGAAATATTATAAAACTAAAATCGGTGCCGAAATCTCGACCTTTCTCTACGCCAGTGGAGTGAACGAAGATAATTTTAGGGTAATCAACGGCGACGTGTTGACCGGCTTGAAAAGCCGTCCCGACGGCCATCTAGGTTTTTATAACAATACGGTTAGCGTTATTCCCGAAGGAGATGATTATGAGTTCTTTGGATGGAATAAGCCAGTTTTCGATAAAATTTCTGCGACCAGGGCCTTGACCTTTTCCTGGCTACAGCCGAATAAGAAGTACGACCTTACGACCAATACCAACGGCGAACACCGGGCTTTCGTGGTTACCGGCATGTACGAAAAAGTATTTCCAATGGATATCTACCCCTTACAGTTGCTCAAAGCGTGTATGGTGAACGATATTGATGAGATGGAGCAATTGGGGCTTTATGAGGTTGCCCCTGAAGACTTTTCGTTGACCGAATTCGTTTGTGTGTCAAAACAACCTCACCAGAAGATCATCCGGGAAGGATTGGATTTGTTGTATAAAGAAATAGGATAAAAGATGAAAGATAAAAGACTGACTTTCAAGAAAAGACTACACATTTTAAAGCATCATTATCGTGATAAGAAGATGGCACCGGCCTTCAATGCCCTGCACACCTTTTTGTTCACTCCAGATGAGACCACCCACTCCGGATCTCACGTGAGGGCCGCCGATGATTTAAAGCGAACCATGAACACGGTGATCATGGCCTTGCTTCCGGTTTTGGTGTTCGCAATGTTCAACGCCGGATACCAACATTATGCGGCTGTGGCGGCAGCGAACGGAGAGCCGTTGCAGTTCTCCCTATGGGATACGTTCCTGACATGGGATAATTTTTATATAGGCCTTATCAAAGTGTTACCATTATTAGTGGTTTCTTATGGGGTCGGACTTCTTGTGGAATTCATTTTTGCGGTGATCAAAGGTCATGAAGTCGAAGAAGGATATCTGGTTACCGGAATGTTGGTACCATTGATCGTTCCTATCGATACCCCACTTTGGATGTTGGCAGTCTCCGTTGTTTTTGGCGTTGTCATTGGAAAGGAAGTTTTTGGAGGCACGGGTATGAATATCCTGAACCCGGCATTAACGATACGGGCCTTTTTGTTTTTTGCATACCCCACGTGGATGAGCGGTGATAAGGTCTGGGTATACGAAGCAGTCGAAAGAGCAGGTACGCCCGACGCAATTTCAGGAGAGACCATTCTGGGTTCTTTGGCGCAAAATTCCGATATAAGTTATTCCGTTTCCGATATGTTCTTCGGTTTTATTCCGGGATCCGTGGGAGAAACCTCCACATTTTTGATCCTTTTAGGAGGGCTCTTTTTGATTTTCAGTAAAATAGCCAGTTGGCGCATCATGGTTAGTGCCGTAGTAGGTGCCTTGGTCATGGGCTTGATATTCAATGGAGTGGTCGATCAAGGATGGATAGGCGAAGGCAGTAAATTCTATGGCCTTATGAGCTTTGAATTTTGGAAACATCTTATTGTCGGAGGTTTGGCGTTCGGAATCGTTTACATGGCGACTGACCCCGTGACGGGGTCACAGACCAATCGTGGAAAATGGATATATGGATTTTTTATCGGGTTTATTTCGGTAATGATACGGGTGTTCAATCCTGCGTATCCCGAGGGTGTTTTCTTGGCTATTCTGCTGATGAACGTTTTCGCTCCGACCATTGATCATTATGTGGTTAGGGGGAATGTCAATCGAAGGTTGAAGCGGGCCAAAAACGCTACGGTTTATCCAAAAGATTCTGAAAGTAAAGAAAGTGAACTTCAAGTAGAAACTGCATAATTATGGCATTCAATACAGAAAAAAATACCTATACCGTAGTTTTTGCCGCTATAATGGTGGTTGTGGTGGGCTCATTGTTGGCGTTCGTGGCCTCTGGGTTAAGCGGCAAAATTAGAGAGAACGAGCGGTTCGAAAAGCAACAGAATATTCTTTACGCGATGGGCGTCAACGAAAATCAAGATGAAGGCAGCGTTAATTTTGTACCTACAACTGAAGTAGAAAAAGAGTTTGCCTCATACATTAAAAAACAGATTGTTATCGAGGGTGATAAAGTGACTGAAGACAACGAGGCCTATCTTATCGATATGAAAAGACAATTGGAAGTCGCTAAGTCTGGCGGAACCCCTAAGTTGCCACTTTTTATTGGTGAGAAAGACGGAAAGGAATTTTATATAATTCCCATGTACGGTAAAGGTCTTTGGGATGCCATTTGGGGGTTTATCTCTCTTGACGATCAAATGGTGGTGCAGGGCGTATATTTCGACCACAAAGGGGAAACACCGGGTCTGGGCGCCAATATAAAACAACGGTACTTTATGGATGATTTTACGGGTGAAACCATCATGAAGGGAACCCAGTATGCAGGTATAAGCGTGGCTAAAGGAAACAACGATCCTTTGAACAAGATAAAGGATGATAATGAAGTAGATGCATTGGCCGGGGCTACCATTACCGGTAATGGGGTATCCGCAATGATCAGTGAAACCGTAAAACTTTATAAGGGCTATTTACAAACAATTAAGGATAAAGGATAATTGATATGGCATTACTTTCAAAAAAAGACACAAGTCTCATATTAGACCCTCTAACGGATAACAATCCAATAACGATACAAGTTTTGGGTATCTGTTCTGCCTTGGCCATTACGGCAGAACTTAAGGCATCGATTGTTATGGCCATTTCAGTGCTCTTTGTACTCGGGGTAGGAAATGTGGTCATCTCCTTGATGCGAAATATAATTCCTTCCAAAATAAGGATTATTGTACAATTGATCGTGGTGGCCGCTTTGGTAATTATTGTCGATCAGGTGTTGAAAGCCTTTGCCTATGAGTTGAGCAAGACATTATCTGTTTTTGTGGGCCTGATCATTACGAACTGTATCATTATGGGGCGCTTTGAGGCCTTCGCTTTAGGTAACGGTCCTTGGAAGTCTTTCCTCGATGGTATTGGAAACGCAGCTGGTTATGGGGTGATCCTTGTTATTGTAGGGTTTTTCAGAGAACTCTTGGGGTCTGGCACTTTGATGGGCTATAAGGTGTTAGGCGATCCTATCGCCAAAACCGGTTTGTACTCCATAGGCTATGAAAACAATGGCTTTATGCTGCTATCGCCTATGGCCTTGATTGTCGTGGGTATTATTATCTGGGTACAGCGTTCTAGAAACAGGGCCTTGATCGAAGAAAATTAAAAAAGCATTTTAAAACATAGAATTATGCTAGAGCATATTGAATTATTCTTTAAATCTATCTTCATCGACAATATGGTGTTCGCAACCTTTTTAGGGATGTGTTCTTACTTGGCGGTGTCAAAAAAGGTCACTACTGCGGTCGGGCTGGGCGCGGCCGTAATTTTCGTATTGGCCGTGACCGTGCCGTTAAACTGGCTCTTAGATCATTACCTCTTGGCGGATGGAGCCCTCTCTTGGCTCGGACCTGAATATGCGGATTATAATTTAAGCTTCCTTTCTTTTATTCTATTTATTGCCACCATTGCGACCATGGTACAATTAGTAGAGATCGTAGTGGAGAAATTTTCTCCCGCACTCTATAATTCGTTAGGTATCTTCTTACCGCTTATTGCTGTGAACTGTGCCATTCTTGGAGGCTCTCTTTTTATGCAGTCTCGGGATATACAAACCTTCGGTCTCGCTTTCAATTACGGTCTGGCTTCTGGAATCGGATGGTTTTTGGCTATTTTGACCATTGCTGCTATTCGGGAAAAAATCAGGTACTCGAACGTGCCACCACCGTTACGCGGTTTGGGTATAACCTTTATTATTACAGGATTGATGGCTATCGGTTTTATGAGCTTTGGCGGTATGTTGACCGGCGGGGAAGAAACTGAGGAAGCTGTTGAGCAAACGACTGCGGGCGACAAGACTATAGATGAGAGTCGGCCGACTGCGGCAGAAACCAAGGAATTGAAAAAAGAAGAGCTCGAAAAACAAGAAGTCTCTTATAATGACGCTTTAAACCAATAGAAATAGATATGCTATTAGCTACAAGTACGGGCGGAACGATATTGATTACTGTCGTAGCCTTTTTAATCCTATTGATGATTTTGGTGGCACTTTTGCTTTTCACCAAGGAAAAATTATCTCCCTCAGGACCGGTAACCATTACCATCAATGGAGAGAAGAAAATCGAGGTTGGTTCTGGAAGTTCGCTACTTTCGACCTTAGGAAATAAAAAAATATTCCTACCGTCAGCTTGCGGTGGTGGTGGTACCTGCATTCAATGCGAGTGCCATGTACTCTCGGGTGGGGGTGAAGCTTTACCTACGGAAACTCCACATTTCTCAAAAAGGGAATTGAATGAAGGTGCCCGTCTTGCCTGTCAGGTCAAGGTGAAGCAAGATATGGACATTACCATTCCCGAAGAGGTATTCGGTATAAAGAAATGGCCGGCTAAAGTGGTTCGTAACTACAATGTGGCCTCTTTTATCAAGGAGTTTGTAGTAGAGATTCCTGAAGACATGAACTATAAGGCGGGGGGCTATATACAAATTGAGATTCCACCTTGTGAAATAAAATATTCCGACATAGATATCACAGCCCATCCGGAAGAGCATGAAACTCCCGATAAATTTCAGGCCGAATGGGACAAGTTCAACTTATGGCCTCTGGTCATGAAGAATCCTGAAACGGTAGAAAGGGCTTATTCCATGGCATCTTATCCTGCCGAGGGACGTGAGATCATGTTGAACGTTCGTATCGCAACACCCCCATGGGACCGTTCGAAAAACGGCTGGATGGATGTAAATCCTGGGATCGCTTCATCGTATATCTTTTCATTGAAAGAGGGTGATGACGTCGTGATTTCTGGTCCTTATGGTGAATTCTTTATCAATGAGTCCGATTCCGAAATGTTATACGTCGGAGGTGGTGCGGGAATGGCGCCGATGCGTTCGCACTTGTATCATCTTTTCAAGACCTTAAAAACCAATCGTAAAGTTACGTATTGGTACGGGGGGCGTTCAAAAAGGGAGTTGTTCTATATCGACCACTTTAAGCAATTGGAAAAGGATTTCCCGAACTTTAATTTTTATATGGCATTGTCGGAGCCTTTGGAGGAAGACAACTGGAAGGTCAAGGAAGATATTGATGCACCAGGCGACGGTTTTGTCGGCTTTATACACAATTGTGTAATCGAGAATTATTTGAGCAAGCACGACGCTCCAGAAGATATCGAACTGTACTTCTGCGGTCCTCCATTGATGAACAAGGCGGTACAGAAGATGGGTGAGGATTTTGGAATACCTGACGAACATATTCGATTTGACGATTTTGGTGGATAGTAGGATGTACCAATTTCACTATAGTTAATTATATAAATCAAACCGATGTATCTTACATCGGTTTTTTTTGAATCTCTTTTTTGATGGGCAAAGCGTTGACCGAACAGGAACTACACAATCTGGCGATGAATATCGTGGGCAAGCAATTGGAGTCGGAAGGGTTTGAGTTTATGGGGGTAAACAGCAAACCCAAAAAGAATCCCCAGTTCGTATGCCTTAAGGAAAAGGAGCTTCATTTTATTGTGGTGCGCCACGTTTCTTATCCTGAAGACCCCAATTCCTATGATGATGAATTGATGGGGAAAATGAAAGACCATGCCGAAAAGTTCAATGCCAAGGTGTATTATGCAGGGGTAGGCCTTTCCAATGCAAAAAATCAAGAACTTCCCGTCTATTTGAACGAGCCGTACATCGTAGCATACGATGGATTAATAGCAATAGGACAATGAATAGGATTATTCTCGCCCTCCTCGGCCTACTAATGGTTTCATGTACCGGTAAGCAGCCCGAACTGGTTCGGAACCAAATTCAAGGCGGTGCCTTGGGTACCTCCTATAGTCTTATTTATTTAACGCATGAGTCCCAAAATTTTCAGAAAGAGATCGATTCGGTTTTCACTGCCGTCAACGGTTCATTATCGACCTATATCCCTACTTCCGATATTTCTAAGATTAATAGAGGTGATACCACCGTGGTGGTCGATGCGATGTTTTCCGATGTTTTCCAATTGTCAAAACAGGTGTTTCAAAGTACACACGGATATTTCGATCCTACCGTGGGTGTTCTGGTCAACGCTTGGGGTTTCGGGCCGGGTACGCAGATAGCGATGGATAGTACGCGCGTCGATAGCCTACTCGATTATGTTGGTTTCGATAAGGTGATCCTTACGAAAGATAATACACTGAAGAAAGAGAGCGGACCTATTTATTTAGATTTTAACGCCATTGCCAAGGGATATACCATTGATCGCCTGGCACGTCTTATGGATACGAAGGGAATTGAAAACTACTTGCTCGAAGTGGGGGGCGAACTAGTGGCCAAGGGAGATAACCGAATAAAGGAAAAGCCATGGGTGGTAGGTATCGATGATCCCCAGATGGGGGATACGCGACAGTTGAAGAAAACACTCTTTTTAAAGGATAGGGCCATGGCCTCCTCCGGCAATTATAGAAAGTTTCGAGTTGATTCCTTAACTGGTAAAAGATATGTACATACCATTAACCCCAAAACGGGCTTTACCAAAAACTCGAATACCTTGGCGGCTACTGTGATAGCCGATAATTGCGCCAAGGCGGATGCCTATGCTACGGCTTTTATGGCCATGGATCTGGACGATGCCCTCAAGTTGCTTACCTCGATGCGTGATCTGGAAGCCTATATTATATATTTGGATGAGCAAGGCGATACCCAAGAATTTATGACGCCAGGTTTTGAAAAACGTGTCGTCAAGCGTTAGGGCCCTTTCTGACCAAGGGTAGTATTTCACCTGCTGCCAGACGATATTTTTCCACATCATCCTTCGATAAGTGGGCGGTATAGTCCACTTCGTCTACCGTGAAACCAATATTGCGTAGTTTATCAAAATAGTCTCGGCCGTAGATACGTACATGGTCATATTGACCAAATATTTCGGTACGTTCCTTTTTATCGGTAATGCTATCGTCTTCAAAAGTCGTTTCCCTTTGCAAATCCTGTGGAATTTGAAATATGCCCCATCCCCCTGTTCTGAGTACCCTATAAAGCTCCTGCATGGCTTGGGTGTCGTTTGGTATATGCTCGAGTACATGGTTGCAGAAGATAATATCAAATGATTCCTCTTCGAAGGGCAGCTGACAAATATCGGCTTTTACGTCGGCCAAAGGCGAGTTGAGATCGGTAGTTATGTAGGTCAAATTCCTAAGCTTCCTAAAACGCTTGTAGAAAGGTTGTTCGGGGGCAAAGTGCAACACTTTGTAGGTGTTGGTGAAAAAGTCGGTTTCTCTCTCAAGATAGAGCCAAAATAGCCGATGTCGTTCCAATGATAGGGTAGAGGGCGACAATACATTTTTCCTCGGGCTTTTATAACCGTAAGGCAGAAACTTCCTAAATTTTTTACCATCGATGGGGTCTTCGTATCGGTTTCCCGCCATCCATAGCGCCAAAATCGGACGTACCAAATAGCTAAGTTTAATAAGCCACGGTCGGGGTACACGATTAAGAATAAGCTTGAATATTTTTGACACTAATTAGCGCTAACCTAGTTATAAAACCAACTTCGTTTGTCGAAACTCATCCTCTTCCGAACTTTCAATGCCCAGAGCTTCATAGATGTATTGAAATGTGGAAAGAAGTTCTGGTTTTCCGTTTACAATGGCCACATTATGCTCAAAGTGTGCACTTGGTTGCCCATCTGCAGTAAGTATGGTCCACCCGTCCTTCAATTGTTTGATTCGGCGGGTGCCCATATTGATCATGGGTTCAATGGCGACTACTAATCCTTCCATAAATTTTTTACCTCTTCCTCTTTTGCCGTAATTGGGCATTTCAGGACCCTCGTGCAATTTGGTACCCAGACCATGGCCTACCAGTTCGCGAACGACACCATAGCCATGACTTTCACAATAATTTTGAATGGCATAGGCTACATCTCCGACACGGTTTCCCACTTTGAACTCACGTATACCGAGATAAAGGGACTCTTTGGTCACTTTCAAGAGGTTCCGGGTCTCCTCCGCAACTTCACCGATTTCAAAAGTATACGCATGATCTCCATAAAAGCCGTTTTTAAGGGCTCCACAGTCTACAGAAAGAATGTCACCTTCTTTTAGCGGTTCATCGGTAGGAATACCGTGAACTACTTGGGCATTCGGACTCATATTTAACGTGTTCGGAAAATCGTACATCCCCAGAAAACCGGGTTTGGCACCTTGTTCACGAATAAAGTCTTCGGCTAGCTTATCAAGGTATAGTGCGCTCACCCCTGGTTTTATTTCTGAAGCCAACATACCCAATGTCTTCGAAACGATCAAGGCACTTTCCCTCATCATTTCAATTTCTTCCGGTGTCTTGATTTTAATCATAGCGGCAAAGGTAACATTTTAACGGAAAGTCTTATACCAAAGCTTTTTGAGTCATCAGTTCGGGCTGTGGAATTCCCATCAGCTTTAAAATGGTCGGGGCGATATCACCAAGTACACCGTCGTTGATCTTCTTGATATCTTTATCGACCAAAATTAAAGGAACCGGATTGGTAGTGTGTGCCGTATTGGGACTTCCATCGGGGTTGACCATTGTGTCGCAGTTTCCATGGTCTGCTATAACCAAGGTAGAATAGCCATGCTCCAAACCGGTCGTTACCACGGCCTTGGCACATTCATCAACAACCTCGCATGCCTTGATCGCCGCTTCCATAACTCCGGTGTGTCCCACCATATCGGGGTTTGCGAAATTCAGGCAAACAAAATCTACTTCCTCTTTTTGTAACTCGGGCAAAATGGCATCGCGAATATCGTAGGCGCTCATTTCGGGTTGCAGATCATAAGTAGCTACCTTGGGTGATGGGCATAGCAAGCGCTGTTCCCCATCGAACGGAACTTCACGACCTCCATTGAAAAAGAAGGTCACGTGAGGGTATTTTTCAGTTTCGGCGATGCGGATTTGTTTCTTTCCAGCCCTTTCCAAGACTTCCCCTAATGTATCCTTGATATTTTCCTTATCATATACCACATGAATCCCTTCGAACGAATCGTCGTAATTCGTAAGGGTTACATAGTACAGTTTTAGCTTATGCATATTGTATTCATGCATACATTGCTGGCTAAGAACCTGTGTGAGCTCCCGGCCGCGGTCGGTTCTAAAATTGAAAAAGATAACGACATCTTCTTTCGATATCTTCGCGAGTGGTTGGCCCGCTGTGTCTGTCATGACAATGGGCTTGATAAACTCGTCGGTAATATCGGCATCGTAATTTTTCTGCATGGTTGCACCAATGTCGGTCGACTTTTCACCTTCACCGTTGACCATCACATCATAGGCCAATTTTACCCTTTCCCATCGTTTATCGCGATCCATAGCGTAATATCTTCCTATAACAGAAGCAAGACGGGTATGTTTGTCTACGCAGAAGTCGGTCAGGTCGGTTAGAAAACCTTTACCACTTTTAGGGTCTACATCACGGCCATCCGTAAAGGCATGAACGAACATTTTGTCCACTCCGAAGTCGTCACCGGCTTTTATAAGCCCCTTAAGATGGTTGATATGACTATGTACGCCGCCATCGCTTACCAGACCAAGAAAATGCACTGGTTTGTCGTTTTCTTTGGCATAGGCAAACGCTTCGCGTAAAACTTTTTCTTCTTTCAAGCTATCTTCCTTGACGGCAAGGTTGATCTTTGCCAGATCTTGGTATACAATACGCCCGGCACCTAGATTCATATGGCCGACTTCGCTATTGCCCATTTGGCCTTCGGGAAGACCGACGTTCATGCCGTCGGTCAGCAAATTTGCGTTGGCATAGGAGGTATATAGGGAATCGACGAACGGTGTGTTTGCCTGATCGATAGCGGATACTTTCGGGTCGGGCGATTTTCCCCAACCGTCAAGAATCATAAGTATTACTTTTTTGTTCATAATAGTTGTATATCAGTGTTTCAAAAGTACTGTGATTTGAGACCAATTGCCAATAATCGGACTTTCTTTTTTGAATAACCTCGGAAGTTTTTCGGTATTATATAAACAAGAATAGTGTACCCTGAGGAAAGTGTGGATCAGCTCGAAAAAATCACCCTTCGATCGGGTAGGTTTCGATAAAGAATAACTTCAGCTAAAAATTGAGGTATTCTCAGGATTAGGGTCAAAGTATTGGTTTTTAGATATTTTTTAAGGCTTAAAAATATAAAAAACAGCTAATGGGTGCTTAAATATTGTTAAAATTAAGTTATAACTCTGTTAACCGTGAAACATTTTTCCATAAGGGTCGTCTATATTTATATAGTTTAAACTTATTCATCAATCAAAATCATTCATCATGAGAAAAACAATTTTTTCCGTAGTTGCCGCTTGTTTGGTAGCAACGACTAGCGTAATGGCCGTTGGAACAACCAATGAATTCGAACCACAGCACACCATAGGCACTTTTGACTATGTAGATGTGAGTACCTTTTGCAAAGCTATCATGCAAGGCGATATTGATACCGTAAGGCGGTTGATCGATCTGGGGGAAAATGTAAACAAAAAGTCCCTGGGCATGACCCCGGCCATATTTGCTGCCAGGTACAATAAGGCCGAGATTCTTCAACTGCTTATCGATAGTGGGGCTGATCTCAGCATCAAAAGCGATAAGGGATATTCGGTAAAAAAATATGCCGAACTCTCCAATGCCATAGATGCCATGGCCGTTCTTGAAGCGGCTTCGGGAATTTAAACGGGGTAGCAGGCCATTGACAAAAAAACCCGTCCACAATCAAGTGGACGGGTTTTTTAGTTTTCATTTTCAAAAAGAATGTTTCCGCAAAAGAGAAACAGAATGGGATTAAAACTCGAATCCGTGTAAAGCCCTGTACATAAACGCGTAGACGGCCATAAAAAGCATAAGCGCACAAAAAACGGAGTACGCTTTTAAGAGTACGACGACAAATTGAGGTTTGCAATTCTCAAAAGCCTCGAAATACAAATTTTTGAAGTGTGATAGTGTTCCCATATAGTTTTATTTAAGTACCGGGTTCGGTACGATTATTAATTAAAGCTATAAGGGGTTAAATCTGGGGCGTGACTAAAATTTGGGATACGGTAAAAATATAAAAATATTGTCTAAAGTGGCTGTAATTCAACGAATTTAACGGGTATTCAGCGTATTCTTAAAACCGTATATCGATGAACGGAATGATACGCCGAATTTAGCCACCTTTCTTAAGAAGAAAACGTAGGTTTTAGGCATTGGCGATTTCTTGCTCGGCAGTCATGAGAGGGGCTGACTTTTAACCAATTTACGAGAGAGTTACAATAATTCCGTATTGATGTCCAAGATATTGTCTTCGATATAATTTGTCAAAAACCCTTCGGTAAAATGGGCACTGCCTTCAAAATCTTCCTGTTGCAGTAGCCTCAGGATATTCTTTCTTCGAAACTGGGTAAGCATGGGTATCGAAAGCGGGGCGTAACTGTAGTGCCAGGGTTCATATTTGAAACCTCTTCGGCCAGGGGTATCGGTGTAGACCAAGTAAAAATCATAGGTTTTTGAATTGGCATCCATCCATTTTTTGAAATCGGCATAGGGCTGCCCTTCGGCGAACTTGGAAGGTACCAGTACATCACCTTCCACTTTTCGGTATCCGTCGACAATATCGATATCGGTACCCCAGTGGTGTCGGCTCGTACCAGGAATGGTCGAATACTCGATAATCTTATCGATGGCCTGAATGGGTTTCATCCCCTCGTCGGTATACCTGATATATTTTCGTTCCCATATCAGGCGTTGCCGTTCAAAATTACGGTAACTAGAGACTACTTTTAAATCGATACCGTCATTATAGGCGGCCTTTTTCATGGCCACAAAAGCATCATGCGCCTCTTTTCTTAAATTGATGCCCTCACCGTACAACTTAATATCTTCCTTGCCCATCAACTCGAGAATGGAATAGTCTACCGTATTCGAAAAAGCTACCTGGGGAAGCGAAGCAAGGCCGATTCCTGCAATACCTGATTTTTTTATAAATGATCTCCGTTGCATGATGATTGTTTATAGGTTTCGAAACATTTTAGTTGGGCTCCACCCAAAGATGACAAAAATACTGCCAAACTTTGAGGTGGGTACTTTTGCCCATGTTAAGGTATTCATATTTGTAACGTCGAGCACGAAGTCTTTAGTGTTTTGATCGGGCTTAATTTGCCAAATAGAGAAACCCTTGAAACTCCAGATCGAGATCATCGAGCCTTACAATATAAAAATAAACGCCCGAGGGCAACCCTTTGTCGCGATTGATCACAAAATTATTAGTGGTCGCAAAACCGTTGAACTCATTGGTATAGTTCTCTTTTTCGAATACCAAAAGTCCGTTGCGGTCGTAGATGCGCATATAATTGTTGGGAGACAGTTCCAATTCGGGTATTTCAAGAAAATCGTTGATACCGTCTCCATTGGGCGATACCATGTAATCGTCAAGATCGACAAAATCCCTAGGAAGTCCCGTTACGCCGAAAGTTATCACCTCATATTCGCTCGGCATAAAACTGTCGGAGACGGCCAAGCCTTGGGAGAGGTCTCCTACGGCACTGCCACCCAAACTAATCCATTGCTGGCGTGACTTGCTCCAACCGACAATAATAATTTCACTGATATCGTCCGTCAGGAGGGAAATTTGGCTCCGGTCGTTCCACGAAATCTCTATGGTGGAGAATACAGAACTATCCAATTGCCAAAATTCACGGATACTCACATCGCGTACCGCACTTTCCCGGGAACCTGTGCTAAAGGCACCTGAAATGGTACTCGGGCTGTTGGGGTCTTCGAAAAAATAGGCACAGTTAGCGATCGGATTGACGGCTTCGGACTTCAGGACCAATTGCCGCAACTGTTGGGTATCGCCCACGGGGAACATAAATTCTTGCTTACCGTTTACGAAAGCATAGCCATCGACCTTGCTGATATCGGCCGCACCCGTATGAAAGGCATCCGCTAAAAAATTCAGGCCGATTGAAGATTGGTTTCTGGGGGTCAGTACATCGCCCAAAATAAAATTCGCATTGTTCAAGATATTGACGGGCGTGGTCAGCAGGGTACCGTTCTGAGCCATAAACTCGGCATCGAAAAAGGTAGGGATCAGATTGCCCGATACCTGAAGGGCTGCAGGGCCGTAAAAGCCCACCAACCCGAGATTTTCGTCAAAGAGCCCGTTGTTGATCAGGTCGGTATGAAAGCCCATCTGCCCGCCATCGTGAATACGCAGGTTGCCCGTATTATAGAGGGCGGTTTGGGCGTTGAGCATTAGCCCAGAAATTAGTAAGAAAATGAGAAAGCTACTTTTCATACTATCGTATTTGTTGCCATGCATTTCCGTCGCTCTGAAGCCATATCACCCCATTTGCCGGAATCGTATTAATAGGAGTTCCATTCTCTGGAACATAAGTTGTGTTAAAATTTGAAGAAACTCCCGAAGTATTCTTGACGATATAAATCCTTCCTGTAGTTGTTAGGGCACTGGGAAGCGTAACCATTGTGGTGACACCATTCAAAATTAAAGTATGGTCGTTGTCGGTAAGCGTAACAGAACCGTTGTCCGCACGAATGGCCGTTGAAAAAGAGCCTTCTGCGTGCAACGTAGAGGTTGGTGCAGGGGTACCGATACCTACGTTCTGGTTCTCGTCGATACGCAAGGCTTCGGTACCAGCAGTGGAAAATGCTAAAACTCCATTTGCATCGGCCAGAAACATACCCGTATTTAGATCGTCGGTGAAACGATAGGAGGGCAGATTTTCAGATCCGGCAGAATTTTTTAAACCCTGGGTTCTCGATGTACCTCCTATATTTAACTTAACTGCGATATCGGGATCTACGGTTTGTGGACCGACATATAGTTTGTTGTCCGTATTGTCCCAAAAAAATTGTGAATTGTTTTCAGTGGCTGTTCCATCGGTATCCGCAAAGAAAACAGAACCTGTTGTTCCAGTTACTTCTCCTTCGTCGACCGAGGTCTCCCAAGTCAACGTGGTACCGTTCCATTTGAGGATTTCCCCGTCTGCGGCCCCCATGTCGGCGAGATCTTCGGCGAGTATGGTGCCGTTGTTGATTTTGGCCGTTGTGACGGCATCGTCCGCTATGACGGTAGCGGAGATAGGTCCGGTCACGTCTCCTGCAAGGTCGTTCACGCTCAGGTCCGTTCCTGTGAGGGTTAGTCCCGCACCAGCGGTATAGGTCGTGCCCACATCGTCGGCCGCGGTCTCCCAGGACAACGTGGTGCCGTTCCATTTGAGGATTTCCCCGTCTGCGGCCCCCATGTCGGCGAGGTCTTCGGCAAGTATGGTGGCGTTGTTGATTTTGGCCGTTGTGATGGCATCGTCCGCTATGACGGTAGCGGAGGTCGGTCCGGTCACGTCTCCTGCAAGATCGTTCACGCTCAGGTCCGTTCCTGTGAGGGTAAGTCCCGCCCCCGCGGTATACGTAGTGCCCGCATCGTCGGCCGCGGTCTCCCAAGTCAACGTGGTGCCGTTCCATTTGAGGATTTCCCCGTCTGCGGCCCCCATGTCGGCGAGGTCTTCGGCGAGTATGGTGGCGTTGTTGATTTTGGCCGTTGTGACGGCATCGTCCGCTATGACGGTAGCGGAGGTAGGTCCGGTCACGTCTCCTGCAAGATCGTTCACGCTCAGGTCCGTTCCTGTGAGGGTAAGTCCCGCCCCCGCGGTATACGCAGTGCCCGCATCGTCGGCCGCGGTCTCCCAAGTCAACGTGGTGCCGTTCCATTTGAGGATTTCCCCGTCTGCGGCTCCCATGTCGGCGAGGTCTTCGGCAAGTATGGTGGCGTCGGCGATTTTTGCGGTTGTCACAGCGTCGTCAGCGAGTTGCAGGGTATTTATTCCGTTATCCGTTACTTGAAGCTCAGTTCCTGTAAGTCCGTTACCCGTAAGGGTTAGCCCATCACTACTTACCGAGGCTGAAGGTGCGGGCCCCCATGCTACGGCTCCACCTGTGGTGAGGAGGACTTCTCCGTCGTTTGTACTAGGCTCTATTTTAATTGGTGTGACATTGGCATCAACAATTTTAATAGTAGATATTGCATTGTCGGCCACGGTATATTCATCGCCCGAAACTCCGGTACCAGATATAGTACTTGGGTCAAACAGAGCAGATGCACCACTGGGAGGTAAGTCCGCCCAAATGACATTATTACTGGAATCCGTGGTCAAAAATTGACCGTCAGTTCCCGGGGCAATGGTGAACGGATCTGCAGGGGTGCCTACACCTAAAATGGTCGTGCCATCGGCCTGTTCGGTAGTAACCCCGCCTCCCCCGATCGGGGTGGCCCATACCACATCGGTACCACTAGTGGTAAGCACCTGCCCGTCCGTACCCTCCGCTATCTTGTCAGTGGTCACATTGTTGTCGAGAATCTTAATTGTGGATATTGCATTGTCGGCCACGGTATATTCATCGCCTGAAACTCCAGTACCAGATATAGTACTTGGGTCGAACAGAGCGGAGGCACCACTTGGCGGTAAGTCCGCCCAAATGACGTTATTGCTGGAATCCGTGGTCAAGAATTGACCGTCAGTTCCCGGGGCAATGGTGAACGGATCTGCAGGGGTGCCTGCACCTAAAATGGTCGTGCCATCCGCCTGTTCGGTAGTACCCCCGCCACCGCCACCGGTCGGAGCAGCCCATTCGGTAAAACCGGCGGCGGTCCAGGTCAACACATCGCCAGGGTTCCCTTCTCCGTTCATGGCGATGAGGTTGCGATATAATTGAATATCGCCATTGTTTTTAATAGTAAAAGCTTTATCCGTAGCGATATCCGGTAATGAAGTATTGCTTGCAGAATTCTGTAAAAAGTGAAAATCTCCCCGCCCCCCCGAATTTTGAAATTCATAGACCAAGGCCCCTTTACCTGCGGCACCTACATTGTCCAAGGAAAAGAGAATGCCGGTCGTTCTTCCCAGCACGGTTCCCCGTTGGTTTTGAAGTTGCAGGGCATAGGCAACACCGGGAAAGTTATCCGCAATATGTACTTTTGAAACGGTTGATTGTGGGCCACCATCCAACCCTAAATAAAGGGCACCGTACCTTTGACTGCTTACCTGTCTGCCTTCGGGATCATAATAAAAACCTCCGATGTCGTTCGCAAAACCATTATCGTCAGCGGTAGTCGGTGTTCCATCAGGGCCGGCATAGAAAACAGATTTGGCCGTACCGGTATGGCCCGTACTTGAGGCTATCGACCAACCTCCGGAATTCCATTGTAGGATGTCGCCATCAGCGGTAGCGCCCATGTCTCCCAAGTCCTCAAGTTCTATGGTACCATTGGCTATTTGGTCAGTGGTAATACCATCATCTGCCACATTGACCTGATATTCATCGCCCACAATGCCCGAGCCGGTCACCGTAGTGGCTGTTCCATCGATAATTTGGGTATCTGAACCATCCGTAGTTGGTATAGTTATGGTATTGGCTCCTGAAATCGTGAGTTGGTCACCAATAATAGATAGGTTTTGTATTTCATTGGTTATGCTTTGGTCACCATCGGCAGCGATGGCCGAGGTGTTGGCGTCGACCTGTGTTAGAATGTCCTTATCGTCATAAAAAGCGCCCCCATCGGTACCTGCCGTAATCGCATTATTGGCATTGTTGCTTACAATATCGGCCCCTCTAATAAAGCCAGTAGTATTTTGAAAATCGTTTAGGTCGATATTATCGGTATCCAAGGCAAAAACACCTACCGAATTTTCGGAAAGTTTACTCTGGGTAATGGAGTTGTCGACGAGGAGGCTTCCGTCAAAAGCCCCGAGGTTCAGGTCTTCGGCAAAAATACTGCCGTTTACGATTTGATCGGTGGTAATACTATTCGGGGCGACCTCAATATTATCGCCATCATCGGTCGGGGTAATCACGATGGTGCTGATATCGTTCACTATCGGATCGGCGGTAATGGGTTTTCCTTCCCCGCACAGATTGATCCAACCGTTGCCGTCGTAATAAAAAACACAATCGGCCGTGGTATTGTACACCATGGCCCCTCGGTTGGGAACGATCTGTGTCATTTGAATAGAGTCGACACGACTTATGACCAAGACCTTGTTCGAACTTTCAAGTTCCAATAAAGACGAAGGATCGATGGTCTGAGGGTTATCGCCAATTTTTACTTGAGCCCCGGCAGAGCCATATATGAAGAGTAAAGCACATAAAATCGGAAACAGTATTCGATTTCGCATAAGATTAAGATTTAAGGTAATCAGGGTCAACAAAAATAAAATTATCCATCTAGATACCTAAATTAAAGGGATGAAATGCCATTTCGTTGCGGTAAAAGAACTATTGACGTGGTAAAACATGGTATGATATTGTAAGAAATTGTAGTAACACAAATTAACAAAAGTTTAGCCACATCCGTTTTTTTAAATCGCAAACATGTATTTTCTTTATAAACTTGCATATTAAAGATCTATTGTTAAAACAATCCAATGAAAAAATTCCCTACTCTGATTTGTCTTCTTTTTTCATGCATGTTCATGCTAGCGCAGGAAGATGACCGATCAATTTTGAGGGGTACGGTGCTGTACCGCAATGTAAGTGTGCCCAATGAGAATATCATCAACATTACCACGGAAGAGGCCGTAATCTCCGATGACAATGGGCAGTTTGCCATACATGTAAAGGCGGGTGACGAACTGGCATTTACTGCGGTCAACTATCAGTTGGAGGTGGTCAAAGTCACCGAAGAAATAATCCAGAACAATCGGTTGGTAGTGGAAGTCAACGAAAAGGTTACCGAACTAGATGAGGTGGTGGTGACCCCTGAAAACCAAGAAGAGTTTCTCAAGCTCAAGAACGAAGAGTTCAAGGAAGTGGAATACGATATCGACCGCTCGACAGAAGTAGAGAATATTGCCCTGACTCGGCAAGAAAGGGGATTGAGAGACGGCATTAATTTTGTAAATATTTACAAGGCGCTTGCGAAAGCGGTGCGAAAAGATACCCCCGATGAGCGACCGAAACTCAAGATGAGCGAGGTGTTGCGTCAGGTCTATGACGACGAATTCTTTGTGGTCGATCTGAAGGTGCCACAAGAGAACATCAATGATTTTCTCTACTTTGTCGATGAACACGATCCCGAGTATTCCCTTTTGCTCAAAGACCATGAGTTCGAGTTGATCGATTATTTGGTCAATGAAAGCCAAGCCTACCGAAAGCAAATGAATGACGAGAAGTAACCTATTTTTTATCGGTTTTGTGTTGGTTTCCCTAGTGGTACGATCACAAGATTTTTTTTCCGATAAACTACAGGGCAGGGTCTACAGTGCTGATGGTGATGTGGCGGCGACGCATGTGCTGAATACCACTACCCAGCGGGCTACAATTACCGATAGTAATGGTTTTTTCGAAATTTCTGCCAAACTGAACGACACCTTGGTCTTCTCCGCGGTACAATATAAGCGCAAGGAAATAGTGGTTACGATATCCATTTTAAAAAGTAAACTCGTGCTTGTTCCATTAGAACCTGCACTTACCGAACTTGACGAAGTGGTCGTTACCCCTTACAATCTATCAGGGGACATGGCTACTGATCTCCGGCAACTTTCCATTAGGCCCGTAGTCACGGCATCGACCTTAGGGCTGCCCAATGCGAATGCCAAAACCTTCACACAAAGCGAACGCTTGCTGAGGGAGGCCACGGCGATGAAAGTAAGTGGAACGACTGCTGGACTAGGGGCAGGGGGCGCCGCATCTTTGAACCCCATTATCAACGCTATTACCGGCCGTACCAAAATGCTAAAGAAAAGGGTAGAGCGTGATCATACCTATGCCCGTACCCTAAGGGTTCGAAATTACTATGCAGATTCGCTCTATACCAAATTACTTAGGATTCCCGACGATAAAATCGATGACTTCTTTTATTTCTGTGAAGTGGATACTAAATTCCAGACCATAGTCGATACCCACGACCGATTGAAAATCTGGGATTTTCTTGAGAAAAAGAGCCTTATCTACCGCCAACAGAATGATATTGAATAAAATAGATTTTTGGCACGCGATTTGTTAATTTTGCACTGAAAATGGTATCGATGAAACATCTTAAAAAAGGACTGCTTATTTTGATGTTGCCGTTGTTCGCTTTTGTAACGGCCCATAAGTTCTACCTAAGCGTTACCAATGTCAACTATTCCAAAGAGGATAGGGCCTTGCAGGTCACTTCCAGAATTTTTATTGATGATTTCGAAAAAGTCTTGTTCGAACGCTATGGTATTGAAGCCAAACTGGCAACCTCGAACGAGTCTAAAGTAGCCGATGAGTATATAGAAAAATATTTTAGGACAAAACTTGTGGTCGAAATAAATGGAGAAAACGCGCCGTATACCTACATCGGAAAACGATATGACAATGACGTCGTTATTTGTTACATAGAGGTGCCAAACGTCGATCTGGCCCAAACAAAGAGCATTCAAATCGAGAACGAACTACTTACCGACCTTTTTGATGAACAACAAAATATAGTACACTTTAGGATAGGAGATCTCAAAAAGAGCTTCGTCCTTATTAAATCCGATACTAAAGGAATGTTAAATTTATAACATTTGGGTCTCGGCTCCTTAAATTATTTTATTTTTCGAAACTTATAATTAATGTACAAATACAGATAGCATGAAGTATTATTTTGCCGCCTTCCTTTTCTTTTTTGCAGGAATGGTTTTTGCTCAAGAGCAAGACGTAAATGAAAGAGAGCCAGGTCACTACAACCAGAGTAAGTTCAAACAATTGTACGAAGAATTTGCAACTCCAAACACCTACCGCTCGGCTTCGGGGGCTCCCGGTCCGGATTATTACCAGCAGCAGGCCGATTATAAAATGGATATCGAGCTCGACGATACAAATGCGAAGATTTTTGGAGAGGAGACCATTACCTATACGAATAATTCACCCGATAACCTCGAATATCTATGGGTTCAATTAGATCAAAATGTAAGGGCAAAGACCTCAAAATCTCCGTTGCGTGATGGCGGCGGTGTTCCCTTGGCCGAGGATCCTGCGGCATTTGCCAGTAAATATATGAGCGAACCTTTTGATGGTGGTTTTGTTATCGATTATGTTCGTGATGCCAACGGTAGGTCATTACCCTATACCATTAATCAAACCATGATGCGTATCGATATTCCACAGCCATTGAAGAGTGGCGATCAAATTTCTTTTTCGATCAAGTGGAATTATAACATACCTGATCATACCGTAAACAGGGCTCGATCTGGGTATGAATTTTTTGCCAAAGATGGCAACAGGGCCTATGTTATAGCCCAGTTTTTTCCGAGAATGGCAGTCTATAGCGATGTGGAAGGTTGGCAAAACCACCAGTTTTGGGGAAGTGGCGAATTTGCCCTTCCTTTTGGCGACTATGAAGTAAACATTACGGTGCCCGCCGATCATGTACTTGATGCTACGGGAGAATTACAGAACCGAAAGGACGTGTTTACCAAAAAGATGATGAGCCGTTATGAAGCGGCGAAAAAATCGTACGATAAACCGGTCTTGATCGTAACACAAGAAGAGGCGGAAGCGGCTGAAAAGAATGTTTCAACCAAGAAGAAGACGTGGAAGTTCAAGGCCGAAAACGTGAGGGACTATGCTTTTGCCTCTTCAAGAAAGTTTATTTGGGATATGCAAGCGGTGAAGATGGGCAATCGAGATGTAATGGCTGTTTCCCTTTATCCGAAGGAAGGAAACCCCCTATGGGAGGAGTATTCTACCAAAGCGGTAGTACATACCCTTAAGTCGTATTCGTCTCATACGTTCGAATATCCCTATCCGAAGGCTATTTCTGTACATGCCAAGAACCAAGGTATGGAATACCCCATGATCTGTTGGAACTACGGACGCCCAAACGAAGACGGTACATATTCCGACCGTGTAAAGTACGGTATGATCAGTGTAATCATTCACGAAGTCGGCCACAATTTTTTTCCAATGATCGTGAATTCCGATGAACGCCAATGGGGATGGATGGATGAAGGTTTGGATACGTTTATGCAATATATGGCCGAACAGGAATTTGGGGAGAAGTATCCTGAAGCTATTGCACCGAACGATAAATACCCCTCTCGAAGAGGTGATCCTTCAAAAATAGTACCCTATATGGGAGGCGACCAAAGTACCATTGCCCCTATCATGTCAAACCCTGAGAATGTATATCAATTAGGGCCGAACGCCTATGGCAAACCGGCCACTGCCTTGAATATTCTTCGCGAAACGGTTATGGGCAGGGAGCTTTTTGACCATGCGTTCAAAACGTACGCGCAACGATGGAAGTTTAAGCACCCCACCCCCGAGGATTTCTTTAGGACTATGGAAGATGCTTCTTCTGTGGATCTAGATTGGTACTGGCGCGGCTGGTTTTATACCACTGACTACGTCGATATCGGAGTAAAGGGAATCAAAAAATACTATGTAAGCGACAAACCCAACAAAAAAATGCAAGAGTATATGGCCGCTCGAAATCTTACGGAGGCCGATTTGCGACCTTTAGTTTACTTGGAGGAGTATGGTGATGGAGATATAGTAGCTCCCGGGTTGAAAGATAATCTTCCTTCTGAAACGTCGCAAACGTTAAAGGAATTTATGATGGACAATATGACGGCCGAAGAAAGGGCCAACGTAAAGCAGCCAAAATATTTTTATGAGGTGACTTATGATAAGCCAGGTGGTTTACCAATGCCCTTGATCGTCGAGTATACCTACGCGGATGGTAGTACGGAAAACATTACCTATCCTCCGGAAATCTGGAGGAAGAACGACAAGGAGGTCAGTGTAGTGCTCGCCTCGCAAAAAGAGCTAACCGGTGTGGTTGTAGATCCTAAAGCTGAAACAGCCGATATCGACGTGACCAACAATGCGTGGCCCAAAAAAGAGGAACCATCCGACTTTGATAAAATGAAGGAAAATATCAAGGGCAAATAAACCAGGTTCTTACAAAAGAAAGGCCTGTCAGGTTGATACCGGAGCAATACCCTGCTGATCGGTAGATTATGCCCGACGGGCTTTTATTTTATCAACGTCTTTTTATAATGATGTTTAATCTTCACTATATTTGTGATATGTATTTAATGCACTTTTTATTTATTAGCGGGGGCGAGATATTCTTTATCATGTTTATCGTGGTCATGGTTTTCGGTGCCGATAAGATTCCGGGCATAGCGAAAGGCTTGGGCAAGGGTATGCGTCAGTTAAAGGATGCTACCGAAGATATCAAACAAGAGATTCAAAGAAGCGCCGAAAAACAAGGGGTCGACACCAGTTTTGTAAAGGACATTAAAAAAGATATCGATGATGTCAAGAAAAACCTTACCTCCGGTCTTGGTGACAATATCAAAAAAGAAATGGATGAAGTAAAGAAAAGTGTCGATGACGTTGCCGGAACGATTAAAAGAAAGTAAGTTAAGGGAATGCTCAAAAAAATATTGGAATGGGATAGCGATACCTTTGTTTATTTGAACAATCTTGGAATTGAAGAATACGATATTTTTTGGACCACCATTACTGATTTTTATACTTGGACTCCTTTATTTATAATCTTTTTTGTCCTCATCTTTATTAAATACCCCAAGAAAGAAGCCATTTTTGTGATTTTGACATTGGTGGCCATGATTTTTTTTGTAACCACGGTGACCGATCTTACCAAGGAGACCGTGGCAAGACTTCGCCCCAATAACAATACTGATATCACTACGTTGATACGCATTTTGAAAACGCCTACCACCTATAGTTTCTTTTCTGGGCATTCGGCAAGTTCGTTTTCGGTAACTACCCTAGTGGTACTTTTCCTAAAAAACCGGTTTTCTTGGAGTTGGATTTTTTATGTGTGGCCTATTTTATTTGCCATGAGTCGTATTTTTGTAGGCGTACATTTTCCCATAGATATATTGGTGGGAACCACTGTCGGAATACTTTCAGCCCTATTTTTCTATATGCTTTATGTAAGGCTTATAGCACCCTACTTAAGGTTAAGCCATCCCTGATCGGAAGTAGCACCGTTTCTACGCGAGGGTCATCCCTTAATTTTTCGTTGTAGTCAAGTAACAAGGGCGTAACCTTATCTTTTTTATCCAATGGTTCTACGACTTTTCCAGACCACAGTACATTATCGGAGAGAATAACGCTGCCCGATCTGGTTTTTTCCATGACGAGTTCAAAATAATCGTCGTATTCTTTTTTTTCCGCATCGATAAAAACTAGATCGAAGGAAGGTTCTAGTTTGGGAATAATTTGTTTGGCATCGCCGATGTGTGGTACAATTTGATGACCGTAACCACTCTTTTTAAAGTACTTTTGCTGTATATCGGCGAGTTCCTCGTTAACGTCAATAGTGTGTAATTGGCCATTTTCTCGAAGGCCTTCTGCCAAACAGATAGCCGAGTAGCCGGTATAGGTCCCGATTTCCAGAATATGCTTGGGCCGGATAATTTTGGACAATTGGCTCAACACCCTACCCTGAAAATGCCCGGTCAACATTCGTGGCCGAACTACTTTCAAGTGCGTTTCCCGAGTGAGATCTTGAAGTATTTCAGGCTCTTCTTCTGAATGCTGTCGAATATATTCTTCAAGTACTTCTGATAAAAAATGCATGATTTTTTATTTACAAATATATGGTACTTTAGAGCATCAAGAGAGCGGCCTAAAATCAAAAAGAATGAACGACATCATCATCAGAAATGCCACCATAGACGATCTTGAGGCCTTGTTAGGTTTTGAAAAAGAAATCATCAAGCAGGAAAGACCTCTCGACCCCACGATCCGGCAAGGGGAAATTCATTATTATGATTTAAGGAAACTTATTCAAAGTAACGACGCAGCGGTCGTCGTTGCCGTTCATAAAAATTCCCCGATTGCCTCAGGCTTTGCTTTGATCAAGGAAGCACGGTCTTATTTGAACCATAAGCAGTTCGCCTATTTAGGGTTTATGTATACCAAACCCGAATTTAGGGGAAGGGGAATCAATAAAAAAATTGTAAAAAATCTTTATGAATGGGCGACGTCAAGGGGTCTGAGCGAAGTGAGGTTGACGGTCTACGAAGATAATTTGATGGCTATCAAGGCCTATGAAAAAGCCGGTTTTAAAAAACATCTTATTGAGATGCGCTTGGTCGAACCGAAGGATATATAATTACCTTAGGATATTCTCTTGATGTTGTATTTTTGAAGAAATGGATACTATGAAATTTGAAAATACACTTCAGTTTGCCAGAACAATGGATAATAAGGATCCACTTCGAAGTTATCGGAAGGAGTTTCATTTCCCGGAAGTCGATGGTCAACCTGTTATTTATTTTACCGGTAATTCTTTAGGCCTGCAGCCCAAGCGCGCCAAGGACTATATTGACGAGGTGATGGCGGATTGGGCGAAAATGGGGGTAGAAGGACATTTTTATGCGGAAAAGCCTTGGTGGGATTACCATGAACGCTTGGCCGGTCCATTGGCGAAGGTCGTCGGGGCAAAGCAACATGAAGTAGTCGTAATGAATACCTTGACGGTCAATCTTCATTTGCTTATGGTGAGCTTCTATCGGCCCACAGCACCTCGTTTTAAAATTCTGTGTGAGGAAAAAGCCTTCCCCTCTGATCAATATATGCTCAAAAGCCAGATAAGATATCACGGTTATGATCCGAAGGAGGCCTTGATAGAGGTCAAAAAGCGTGAGGGCGAACACCATTGGCATACCGAAGATGTCATTCGTGAAATTGAAGCGTTGGGAAATGAACTTGCCCTGGTGCTTATGGGAGGTGTTAATTATTACAACGGTCAAGTTTTTGATATGGAAGCCATCACAAAGGCCGCAAAAGATGCTGGTGCGCTGGTAGGCTGGGATTTGGCACATGCCGTAGGAAACGTGGATCTTGAGCTTCATGATTGGAATGTTGATTTTGCCGCTTGGTGTAGTTATAAGTATATGAACAGCGGCCCTGGAAATGCTTCGGGCGCTTTTGTGCATGAAAGACATTTGAACAACAAGGAAATCGCCCGATTCGAGGGATGGTGGGGTACGAGCAAAGAAACACGCTTTTTGATGAAACCCGAGTTCGAACCAATGCCCAGCGCAGATGCTTGGCAACTTAGCAATCCCCCCATACTTTCTCTAGCTCCTTATTTAGCATCCTTGACCTTATTCGATGAAGTCGGTATGGACGTTCTTATCAAAAAACGAAAGGCCCTGACGGGGTATTTGGAATTTATTCTCAATGAAATCGATAAGGAAACCGAAAGTACTTTTGAGATTATCACCCCGAATGCAAGAGGGTGCCAACTGTCCGTATTTCTTCATGGACAGGGTAGACCACTTTTCGATTTTTTAATGAAAAACGGAGTCATTGTCGATTGGCGTGAGCCCAATGTGATCAGACTGGCCCCTGCCCCTTTTTATTGCTCTTTCGAAGATATGTACCGTTTCGGGCAAATTTTAAAGCAAGGCGTGCGAACCGAATAGACTTACCTATGTTTCTCGAGATGTTTGGAGGCACTTAATTTGTGCTCAATCGTCTCCAATTCTTCTTCAAGTTGCTCTTCGTCTATAGGCTTGTGAATAATGTGAAGGGGAGAGGAATCTTTTGCCCGCTTTATTGTAGAATGATCCGAATTTCCGGTTACAAAAACAAATGGCACCTTGTATTTCACATTGAGTATTTCAGCGATTTCAATTCCGGAATGTTTCCCGGTAATGCCAATATCAAGAAGGATAACATCCGATACCATAGTATCAAGCAGTCCTAAGAGATCTTCCCCATTGTCGGTGCTGACTAAAACTTCATGGCCCATGTTTTGGGCTACCTCTTCCAAAAACATTTGTATGATAAAATTATCTTCGACTACTATTATTTTTAATGACATGGTTATAATGTTTGTTCAATTTCTTGAAAAGTAATAATGAAATTTGTTCCTTTTTTTGAATTATCTTTTCCTACAGTACCCCTGAGTTGAAGGGAGAGTTTATGAATTAATTTAAGACCTAATGATTTGGTATTCCTGAAATTGATGGTATCGGGCATCCCCACACCATTGTCTCCAATTTCCAGTCTATACCAGACAGAATCGGTTTGATCTATTTTTATGGTGATTGTTCCGGGAGTATTTGGAAACCCATATTTCAGTGAATTGGTAATAATCTCGTTGATGATGAGACCTAGGGGAATAGCGGTGTCGATGTTCAATACCACATCTTTGATACCTAGTTCCAATTCTATACCGCTATTTCTTCCCTTCATTGATAGAATAAGGGCATTTGCCAGCTCTTCGATATACGCTTCAAAATCGATTTTGTTGAGGTTATCGCCACTATACAGCATTTGGTGTACCATGCCCATAGAATTGATCCGGTATTGACTGTACCGAAGCATGGCCTTTGATTGCTTATCTGTTACAAAACTTGATTGCAGACTTAAAAGACTGGAGACGACCTGAAGGTTGTTTTTGACCCGATGGTGTAATTCCCTGATCAATGTATCCCTTTCGTGAAGTCGATTAGCTATGGATTGATTCAATCGTTTAATTTTTCTCTTTCTTTTATAGAGTATGCCTGAAATTAGGAGCGTAAAGAGAAGCCCTACTGTAAGAACGGCTCCACTGACATACATTTCCACTTTGAAATTTTGGACTTTCGTGTTGATTTCGCTGTCGTTTGCCCGAGTGAAAAGAGTCCAAAAACGATTACCTTCCAAACTTATTTTTTTTGAAAAATAGAGTGGATGGCCCTGTGCATCGGTTTCGGTAAGATCTAAAGTACTTTTACCGTATAAAATGCCATTTGAATTGAGATAAATTTCGTTTTCGGAATTCAATATCCCAAGGTTCTTGCCCTCAAAGACCTGAAACCAGTTTTTGATATTAAGATTGAGCCCAACGATTCCGATTTTTCTCTCCTTCACAAAAACTGGGGTAAAAAAGCGTACTGTGGGTCTGTAGGGCTTCTCAATTTTCCCTTTTTCTATATTAAGATTTAACTCGGAGACGAAAACCTGACCATTTTTTAATTCAAGGGATTCTTTAAAGTAGTATCTATCTTCCTTACTTTGCAGATTTTCTTCATCTTTGATTTCTGCTTTTGTTTGGATTTTCTCGATTTTCAGGGTTTCCATTCCCAGGGTGTCGATGAACCGCGCTTGAAAATATTCTTTGTTACGTTGTACAAACTTCAAAATTCTCTGTTTAGTTTGCGCTAAGCTCTTCTCCTGGTTCAGGTCAAATTCAATCAGGTCTTTTAGGAACAGTACATCCTTTTTACTCGTATCATAGAGTTTGTTGATCCTATTTTCTGCATCTTTCAGTCTTGTGGTGGCCCGCAGGGTTTCCAGCTCGTAAATATTTTCGGAATAGGTATTTATACGATTAAAAACCTGTGTCCATAGTACGATATTAATTACAATAAATAAAAGGAGTAAAACTGTGAGTAAAGCTGTACCTGTCAATCTAAATCTCATAGGTATGAATTGCTGATTCAAATAAGTTCGATACGAAAGGGTTGCAGAAGGTGGTTACAATAATCGATATAGCTACTATTGGTTAAAAGCTACAAAATATGAAAAAAAATCTTACATAATTAGGAACTCTTCGACCTTAACACTTATAATGGTCACTAACCGCATCGGTTTTAAAAATCAAATAGGCCTAGTTAAAGTCTCTTCATGTTTTAATGTATTGATATTCGAAGGGTTATATTCAAATTTTATAGAGTTTTCACTGCGTAGAAAATTCAAAAAAATATGAACCAGGTTTTTAAGCTTTGTATGGTACTCGCTTATTTCGAGAAATAGATTTACTTTGGCCCTTACAATGGATAAAACAGGTGTTGATGAGTTCCCTTAGACTTATTCTTACCAATTCCCGATACTTCGGCCCGGCTTGGGTTTTTGCCAGTCTCAACATTCTTTTTGGAACATGGGCCATTTATATTCCCATAATCAAAGAAAGTTTGGGAATCGATAAATCGCAGTTGGGAATAGCCATATTTTTTCTTTCGCTAGGTGTTTTTACGGTCTTCCCCATTGCCTCGACCCTTATTAACCGAATGGGGGTAGGTAAGGCCACATGGCTAGGCTTGATTTTATGCTGCCTTGTCGCAATGCTGCCGTTTTTGGCCCCCAATTATTATACCCTCATGGGCGCTTTATATATTTTTGGTGCTGTAATGGGATTCACGGATATCTCAATGAATACATTGGTCACGGAGCTTGAAAAAAAGGATAACACTAAGTTTATGTCCGCTTCGCACGGCTTTTTCAGTCTAGGTGGGGTGTTGGCCGGTTTGGGTAGCTTTATGATCGGCCCTTTAAATAATCCACTGCTACATATGGGTATCGCGGTGGCCTTGGTGTTCTCGGTCAATCTCTTTTTTCAGGGAAGGTATAGACAGATTATTGCAGATCCCGTAGAGAAGGAACCTTTTAGTATAAAGCTATTTAAGCCTTTACTTCTATTAGGTTTGATTTCTTTTGTCTCCATGGGAAGCGAGGGTGCTATCATCGATTGGAGCGGACTCTACCTTAAGGAAATCAGTTTGGCCCCAGAAGCGTTGTGGGGTGCAGGCTTTCTTGGTTTTCAAGCAATGATGACCTTGGGCCGATTCTTGGGTGACGGTATAAGCGCTAGGGTTGGATCGGTTAAAATCGTTGGTATAGGATCAGTTTTGGCCCTCATGGGTTATCTTTTGGTACTGACCACCGACATCTACTGGGCCATTGTGGGTTTTGCCCTTGCAGGTCTGGGTTTTTCGGTTATGGTGCCCGAAATTTTCAGAATCGGTGGAAATGTGAAAGGAATCGATTCGTCGCAAGGCGTTTCCTTTATAGCAGGAACGGGGTATTCAGGTTTTTTGATTGCTCCTCCGATTTTAGGATTTATTGCAGATTCGTCTTCCCTAAAAAGTTGTTTTATTGTGCTTTTATGTGGTACCTTACTAATTATGCTGGCAAGCTACGGTCTTTATAGAAAGAAAGCTAATAGGTAAAACTAGTTCGTTTCTACCTCAAGATCGGTAAAAAAGAGCTTGAAACTACCATCACCATTTTTATGCATTTGCGATAATTTTAAACCTCCGATATCGGTGTAGTCTTCCCAAGTTGTGATCATGGAAGGTTCAGGTTGGTTTCCTCTCCGAAAGACCCATTCCTTGACCATAAAATCATCGTCAAAATAAAAGTCATAGGCATCACCTGGGGTATACCCATCTTGTTGATTATAGGTGACTGTGAGTTTTTGCATGGACTTTTTGCTGATCGGGGCCTCGACATTAGTGGTATGTTCCGTTGTGGTGCTCTGCTCGTCCCATAAAATATTGATTGGAGCCATCAACCAATATTTATCATTGATGAATTTGCCGTTCATAGCATACGCCGTACTATCCATATCGTTTCGATTATAGGTCAAAGTATCATTGTCGCTGATCGCAATTACCTCATTTTTTTTAGGAAACCAGATCCATGTACGCCCAGGGCGTTCGTTTACATTGAAAGTAAATTTTAGCTTTTTGATATGATTCCAATTTTCGTAACCACTGGCATAGGCCAATTTTTCTACAATAGATAACTCTTTTTCAGGAACTTCGGTTTGCGCTGCCTTAGTTTCCTTTTTTTCTTCGGTCTTGCAGGAAAAGACGACGACAACCATGATCATTGTCAAGATGGAATAAATTTTCATAGGGATAATTTTTTACAAAGATATTCAAACTGTAAGGTAACGCATATTTTTTATACAAAGCCATATCATAAAGTGACTTATTAAAAAAAATGGTGTCTAAACTAAATGAATGACCTAATAGCCATATTACTTTGAACGACGAATCCCCACTAACGAGTCTTTCCGACGAAGAGCTTGTAGAAAATATTGTAAAAACGAATGATCCGCTTCTTTTTGGAAAATTATATGATCGGTACGACAAGATAGTTTACAATAAATGTTATTCCTTCTCCCGATCCGAAGCCGAGGCAAAAGACCTTACCCAAGATGTTTTTCTAATGCTTTTCGTAAAGTTGCGAACCTTCAAAGGCAAATCAAAATTCAAGACATGGCTCTATTCTTTTACATACAATTTCTGTACTAACCATGTGAATAGAAATAAGGAGCGCAAAATTTCAGACAGGGCCAAAAGCTTAGATGAAGAGCAGAACGGCTATTTGATCGACGTGCCTGACGAGACCTTTCTTCAGTTTAGGGTCGAACATTTAAAAAAGGCGTTATGTCATATATCACCTGAAGACAAATCGTTACTTCTTCTCAAATACCAAGATGAGGTACCGATAAAAGAACTGATGGTATTGTTGGAAATCAGCGAAAGTGCCGTTAAAATGAGATTGAAGAGAGCAAAAAACAGGTTAGTAGAAGCCTACAATAAATCAAGATAAATGTCCGAACAAAAGAAAAATCCTTTTAGGGAGCTTGAAAATTCATTACGAACCGTTCCCCCGGAATTGAGACAGAAGGTCATGGACGACGTTGCGATGGCCAAATTATTAATGGACCTTGCCTTTTTGGTTACCGACAATTACCCTTCTGCAGTACAAGGACTTTTGAAAACAAATAATAAGAACAAATACAATTGAATACGTTTAATTTAGCTTACTAACACTAATCAATATTATATATCATGGAAACAATTAACGAATGGAAAAACTTGACCTTAGACTCCCTAAATACAATGGGGAGGAATGTAGGTGAAGCCCTACCCAAATTAATCGGTGCTTTGGCCATTTTATTAGTGGGTTGGCTTATTACTAAATTGGTGCTATTTGGTTTTAGAAAGCTCCTTACCGTTATCAAAATCGATACCCTGACCGAAAAATTGAACGAAGCTCGGTTGTTCGGTGACAACGATTTAAAAATTGAAGTTTCAAAGGTGATTCTCGGTTTTTTAAAATGGCTGCTTTACCTTGTTTTTTTGGTTGTTGCCGCTGACATTATGAAATGGACCATTATTTCATCAGAAATAGGTAATCTATTACGGTATTTGCCCAAATTGTTCAGCGCACTTGCCCTTTTTATGATTGGCATTTATATCGCAACCTTTATTAGAAAAGCGGTTAAAGGAATATTTGAATCTTTTGAACTGAGCGGGGCCAAAATAATAAGCAATATCGTTTTTTATCTGATTACGATTTTCGTCACAATTACCGCACTTAATCAGGCCGGTGTTGATACAACCATCATTACCAATAATGTTACAATAATTCTGGGCGCTTTTTTGCTGGCTTTTTCCATAGGTTTCGGACTAGGCTCTAAAGAGGTCATTTCCGCAGTATTGAAAGCATTCTACACCCGGAAGAAATTCGCTATGGGCGATCAGATCAGTATCAGTAATTTGGAAGGTACAATTGAATCGATTGACAATATTACTATCACTCTAAAAACTCAAGATGGAAAAGTAGTAATACCCATTAAGGAAATTGTTGAGAGTAGAATACGTATAAAAGCCTAGTTGGTTGTTGTTTCAGAGAGGGCGGAGTCTTTAATGACTTCGTCCTTTCTATTAATTCTAAAAAGAGGACAAGATTTTATATAGATATTTACCATCGAATGGCAAAAATTACCTACGCTAAACTACTTCTAAAAGAAAAAAAATCACCACATAGTTTTTCTAGGGACATTGTCGCTAAAGTCAAGTTGGGCTTTACCGATAAAGAGATTCGAGACAACGTTCAATTTCAACTTCATCTCTACTTGTGCAAGGCGGAGCACGGTGAAAAGGAAGTCAAAGGAAAAACCGACGATTTCAGTAGAGCTAAACAGGCGGACGATCTCATGCAATCCCATCTTCTAGCCTATCAAAAAGTGCTACTTAATGCCAGTAGTAGAACAAGGATTCTCAAAAGAATTCTTTGTCCCATAGATAATGAGAATGCATTTTTGACCGGTGTGAAGGTTTCGGCTACACTAGTACCGGTTGAGGTTATTGAGTCGAAATGGTCCAATACCTACTTTTTTGATATCATTTTAAAGTAGGTCTAATTTTTAGCAGGTTTTAGCTAGGCTTTGAAAAACTTGGTATCTTTCCATATAGATAATTTGCTTACTTTTGAAGCTTGAAAAACTAAAAAAAATGGGTTCAAAAAAAGGAAAGGTACAAGAAGAAATAGACGAAAAGCTTTTAGGGGAAAGAAAGGTGTTCCTCTGGGGGCAAGTCGATGACGATTCGGCAAAGCATGTTATCGATCGATTGATGTATCTCGATTTACAGAACAATAAAGAAATTCAATTGATCATCAATAGTCCGGGAGGCTATGTCACCTCGGGGTTCGCCATTTATGATACCATACAACAATTAAAAAGCCCGGTTTCGACCATATGCTCTGGTCTCGCAGCATCGATGGGCTCTATTTTGTTATCTGTAGGAAAAAAAGGAAGACGCTTTATACAGCCGCATGCCAAGGTTATGATTCATCAGCCAAGTGGAGGCGCGCGCGGTCAAGCATCGAATATTGAAATTCAAGCGAAAGAGATTATCAAAACAAAAGAACTCGGAGCAAAAATTTTATCCGAGAATTGTGGTCAAACTTTTGAAAAGGTCATGAAGGATTTTGACCGAGACTATTGGATGAGCGCTGAAGAGTCTGTTGAATACGGTATCGTCGACGGAATTCTAGAATAATCTTGAAATGCGCTGGTCGTCTTTAAAGAATAAGTAAAAATAAAAAGTCCTTCACAAAATACGTAAGTTGTGAAGGACTTTTTGGATATATATGGACGCTCTCGCGGAATATTTATAATATATACGGATTGCTCGGTTTTTTGGATTTTTTAAAAACAAAAAAACCCAATCAGTATTGATTTGGATTTGATATGATTTCCTTTGCTCTTTTCTTTAAGGCCTTCAATTCTTCGGTATTCTTTTTCTGTAAAAGGCTCATCATCATATTCATGCGCTGGTTATGGATGAAAAATTCTTTTTTCTCGTCGAGAAAATTCCAGTAGAGCGCGTTAAAAGGGCATGCTTTTTTACCAGTTTTTTTGGTGTGTTGATAATGGCATTCACTACAGTAATTGCCCATTTTATTGATATAATTAGCACTACTCACATAAGGTTTGGTAGCCACCAAACCACCGTCTGCGAATTGACTCATACCCCTAGTATTCATTAATTCGACCCATTCTATGGCATCTATATAGACACCAAGATACCAAGCGTCGACTAGCTGGGGATCAACTTGGCAAAGTAGCGCAAAATTGCCGATTATCATGAGTCGCTGAATATGATGGGCATAGGCGTTTTCTAAACTTTGGCCGATCGAATGTTTCAAACAATTCATTTTTGTTTCGCCGGTCCAGAAGAAGTCGGGTAGGGGGTTCTCATTCTTCAATTCGTTAAGGGTTGCGTACTCGGGCATTTCTTTCCAATACATTCCCCGCATATACTCTCTCCAACCCAATATCTGTCGAGTAAACCCTTCTATTTGAGAGATATGAATTTCATCTCTATGTGCATAGTAGTGCTCCAATACCTTGTCGATGACCTCTTTGGGTGAAATCATCTTGCTGTTCATAGCAAAGGAAAGTCTCGAATGGAACAAAAATTTTTCCTCGGTATGAAGGGCGTCTTGAAAATCACCGAAATGAACGAGTAAGTGTTTGCAAAAATAATTGAGTGCCGATAAGCAGTCTGCTCGGCAGGTAGGCCAGCTTAGGTTTTCAGCCTCGATAGTACCGAAAGTTTGAATACCGGCTTTTTCAATTTCGTCAAGAATTGCCGAGACGTCTTTTCTAAAACCTCTTTCATGTGGTATTTCTGGCTCACCATTCCATTTTTTGCGATTGCTTTTGTCAAAATTCCACTGCCCCCCTTCAGGTTGGTCGTTCATCATGAGAATACCATGTTTCTTGCGCATCATACGGTAGAAACTTTCCATTACCAAGGTTTTTTTACCCGAGAAAAAATTTTTGAGTTCGTATCGTGAAGTAAAAAAATGTTCGGTGTCGACGACATTACTCTCTACCGAAAGATTGGAACAAATGGTTTTTATCTGAAGGTCTAACCGATATTCATCCGGTAATTGGTATTCGAATTTCGCCGCTTCTGTTATATCGATGTATTTTGGTAAAATTTGGTCAAGATTCTGCGGATTCTCAGGGTCGTTAATTTTTAAATAGATAAAACAATGACCCTTTTCGGAAAGCTCTTGGTGAAAATTGCGCATCGCCTGGAAAAAAGCAGTGACCTTTTGAATGTGATGCTTCACATAATCGGTTTCCTGACGCATTTCTGCCATTAGATAGACCATATTTTTGTCTACCGATTCGAACCAGGAATGCTTTTGATTGAGTTGGTCACCGAGTATGAGACGTAAGGTTTTCAATAGTATTGGGTTGTTTTTTTAAAATAAACGCTCTTGTAACCACAGGTTTTGAAACCTACCTTGTGGATCATAAATTTTAGCCTGCCTCTCGATATTAAAAATGCGATCTCTCGGATCGTTCCCTACACCGCTGGTATACATCCAATTGCACCAATTGCTATGCACGTCGTAATCGATAAGCATACTCTCAAAATAAGCAGCTCCCACACGCCAATCCTGGTGCATTGACTTCGCCCAGTAGCTAGCCACATTTTGACGACCGCGATTGCTCATCCAACCTGTTCGGGCTATTTCTTTCATATTGGCATCGACGAAAGGTTTTTTGGTCGTACCCGTGACCCACTGCTCTTGTATTTTTGCCGATCGCTTCCAATTATAAGTTCGATTCAAGATTCCATCGATTCGGAAAATTTTGTCGCCGTATTTTAAGGCGATATACTTGAAATAATCTCGCCATAATAGCTCAAAAATCAACCAATAGGTACTTTCATTTTTTTCGATTTCCCTTTCATAGCGAGCTACTTCCCAGTATAAGGTTCTGGCGGAGAGACTACCGTTGGCCAACCATGCCGATAATTTTGAGCTATAGTCGGGCCCCACGAGTCCATTTCGGGTCTTTTTATATTTAGATAGGTTTTTCGAATCCCATAGATAGTACTGCATTCTCCGATTTGCTTCATTTTCTCCACCCTTGAAGGGGAAGGCCGTTCTTACATCGGTTCCGAAATCTTGAAGACCTAGTGCTTTCAAGTTGGGTATATGCGTATCGTTGGCGATGAGATTGTTGTAGGGTAGGGGGTCGGGCCTGGACACCGGTCTCCGTATATTCATTTCGCTTTCTACTTTTTTGCGAAATTGCGTGAACACGTTCGGAATGGCATTGACAGTATCATAGGGTACTTCGTCTGGGTGGACTAGAAATTGATCATAAACTTCTTCAAATGTAGTCTGGGGTCCGACTTTACTCTTAACGGTATTGTATATTATCTTTTCGTCCCTGGTCCATTCTTTTTGAAGATAAATCGTTTTACTTTTATGTAATCGAACCAGGCGGGGAAGAATTTCTTCTGGTTTTTCGTGGTACACCAATAAAGAGATGTTGAGTTGTTTCAGGCTGGCCCTTAAGGCGTTTACAGTTTCGATCAGGAATTTGGCACGAAACTTTTCAGTTCGCTTAAAACCGAATGCATTACGTTCAAAAAATCGGGGATCAAAGCAATAGACCCCGAATATATTCTGCCTTTCACAGGCAATTTTCAGCGTTTGATTATCCGATACTCTAAGGTCATTACGAAACCAAATGATGTCCATGGGCATTTATTTATGTCCATTTTAATGTTACGAATTTATATGGGAATTGGGGTGCTTCCTTCCCTTAAAAATTTAATGCGTTAGCGATTTCTTACCGCAACGTTTGTTACTGTCTTTGCCCTATTGACTTTTCGTATCAACGGATTTAACGACTTATGTAAGGTGGCTGTCTAGTTTTTCAAATATGTAATTTTAGGCGAATGGATCAAAAAGTAGTACTATACTTAGGGGAAACCTCAAAATCTTAGTACTCCCTGTATTGAATTTTAGCATCGTTTAAATTCAATACCGTATTTTTGACGCCAACACAAATCGCTTCAAATAAAAATAATGATTCAAAAACCGAAGAACATTGCTATTATCGGTTCTGGGCTCGTTGGCTCACTTCTGGCTATATATCTGAGAAAATTAAACCATACCGTTACCGTTTTCGACAGAAGGCCAGATATTAGAAATATTACCTTTTCGGGACGCTCGATAAATTTAGCGATGAGCAATAGGGGATGGAATGCGCTGAAGGAAGTTGGTATAGATGAAGAAATCAAAGAAATAGGGATTCCATTGGATAAAAGGGCCATGCACGTTATCGGTAAACCCATGTACTTTCAAAAGTACGGTAAGGATGGTGAGGCCATTTGGTCTATTTCGAGGGGAATTCTGAACAAGAAGATGATAGATTTAGCGGAAGAGGCAGGGGTTATCTTTCGGTTTGAAGAAAAAGTATGGAATGTCAGCCTTCCGGACGCTAAATTATATACGGGGGAAACCGAAAAAGGAGAATGGAAAGAATATAATTACGATATTATTTTCGGTTGTGATGGAGCGTTTTCAAGGGTAAGGCACAAAATGCAGCGACGTAGTCGATTCGATTATTCACAAGATTTTATCGATGTGGGATATAAAGAGCTTTCGATACCTCCCAACGCCGATGGTTCGCATAAGCTAGATAAGAATTCGTTTCATATTTGGCCCCGTGGAAAGTTCATGTTAATCGCTATGCCCAATATTGATGGAAGCTTTACATGTACCCTTTTCATGCCTTTTGAAGGGGATATTTCTTTTGAAAAGATTAAGACTGAAGATGATGCGAAGGCATTTTTCCTCACTTATTTTCCCAACGTGATGCAGACCATTGACGACCTGTTGGTCGATTTTTTCAAAAATCCTACAAGCGCCCTTGTCACAATGAAATGCTATCCTTGGACCTATTGGGACAAAGTGGCCCTTGTCGGAGATTCGGCCCATGCCGTAGTACCGTTTTATGGGCAGGGAATGAATGCCGGTTTCGAAGATATTTTTGTACTCAACCAGTTCATGCGAAAGTATGGCGATGATTGGGAATTGATTTTTAGCGAATACCAAAAAGAACGGAAACCCAATGCCGACGCCATTGCGGAACTGAGTTATAGAAACTTTGTCGAAATGAGCAGCAAAACGGCCGATACTAAGTTTTTGCTGCAGAAGAAAATTGAACGTCATTTTGCCGCTAAATACCCCGATAAGTGGGTGCCCGTCTATAGCCGTGTGACATTTTCCGACCGGCCCTATGCCGAAGCATTGGCCGAAGGTGATGCCCAAGAGGAAATTATGGGTAAAGTGATGCAGATGCCCGATATTGAGAATAAATGGAACAGTACCGAAGTGGAAGAGAAAATACTGAGCCTGCTCTAGTCGCTCTTCGAATTTCTCATTTCAGCTTTTCGCATAGGCATACCATCGATCAACTCAAAAATTTCTGCGGGCTTTACGATAAAATCACGCTTCAGCTTTACCCCACCGTCTTTTCCTATGAGGAGTAGACCTGTAAAATCGGTTTGATAGTTCCATCGGCTTTGGGAATCTTCAAGGCTTAAAGGGCTCTTTGTACCATCAGGCTTATAAACACCGTCATTGACAATGAGGAACAATAGTAAGTCTCTTTCCTTTAAGGCTTTCTCATTAGACTGTAGCACCTTTAGTTGTCCATTCAATTTTTTGGCTTCTAGCGAATGATCCCGAAGGATTAGAATTCTATTTTTCCATTGATAATCGTCCCAAGTCTGTGCCTTTATCGTAAAGAGCGGACAAAAAACCAAAAGAAAAAGCATAGGTAAACTTTTCATAGCATCTTTTAGATAATATACTAAAAAAGCCGCTCCTTTTCAAGGGCGGCTTTAAAATTAAGTTCGTATTATCTTAGAGCTTCGCGAAAAGCTTTTCCATTTTTTCTTGCTCTTCCTCAGCTAACACCGGGTCTACTAAAATTCGACCGCTATGCTCATCAGTGATTATTTTCTTGCGCGATGCAATTTCCACCTGAATTTGAGGCGGAATTGTAAAGAACGATCCTCCAGATGCACCTCTTTCGATTGGTACAACGGCCAAGCCATTTTTGACATTATTTCTAATACGCGTATAGGCCTTGACCAAACGCTCTTCGATTTCGGTTTGATATTTCTCAGACTGGTCTAAAAGAGCCTTTTCTTCTTTTTCGGTCTCGGCCAAAATAGCATTTAACTCACTTTTCTTATGCTTTAAATGCGCTTCACGTTCACTGAGCCGTTCTTTGGTTTCAGAGATAACTTCTTTTTTTTGCTCGATTTGTGCCTTGAACTCCTTGATGTTTTTATCGGCCAACTGTATTTCAAGCTCCTGAAATTCCAATTCTTTGCTGATCGAATTAAACTCCCTACTGTTACGAACGTTCTTTTGTTGTTCTGTGTACTTTTTGATTAAGGCCTTTGCCTCTTCTATTAAATTCTTTTTAGCGCCAATTTCATAGTTGATGGTCTCTACGTCGGTCTTTAATTTATCGATTCTGGTTTTTAGACCTAGTACTTCATCTTCCAAATCCTCCACTTCCAAGGGCAATTCTCCTCGCACATTACGTATCTCATCTACCCTTGAATCAATCAATTGCAAATCGTACAATGCCCTTAATTTCTGTTCTACTGGTACGTCTTCTTTTTTTGCCATATATTTTATAAATACTTGATAGGATTTGTTATACTTTTTGATAAACGGATTGCAAAATTAGGGATTTTTTTTGTAAGATAATCAACTAAAAGGTTTTTTGTAAACTGCTCGCTTTCAAAGTGTCCGATATCGGCTATGACCATTTTGCCTTCCGCTTTGTAAAATTCATGATATTTAACATCGGCCGTGATCAGAATATCGGCTCCTGCAGCTTTGGCAGCCTCGATGGCAAAGGCGCCACTACCCCCCAAAACTGCTACTTTGCTTACTTTTTTGTTCAGTAGCTTGGAATGTCGAATGACGGAAACATTCATTTTTTGTTTTACGGCAAGAAGAAAGTCTTCTCCTTCCAATGGTCTTTTCAGTGTGCCGATCATACCCATTCCGATATTGGGGTGCGTTTTGTCAAGGCTGTATATGTCATACGCCACCTCTTCATACGGATGATTTTCAAGTAAGGCGGTCACTATTTTGGATTGGTCCGCTTTTGAAAAAATAACGTTCACTTGGGTTTCTTCTTCGAAGTGAACTTTGCCAATTATACCCTTTGCCGGACGGGCGTCAGCGTTGGCTTTATAACTTCCAATGCCATGGGAGCTAAAACTGCACTTACTATAGTTTCCGATATTTCCGGCGCCTGCATTGAATAGTGCATTGCGTAATACGTCTACATCGGCCTTGGGCACATAGGTGGTCAGCTTTTTTACTACTCCTTTTTTTGGAATTAATATTTTCGGATTCAAGATTCCAAGAACCTCACAGATTTTTGAATTTACGCCTGGGGAAACATTATCAAGCGCGGTATGCATACTATAGATAGAAATATTATTTTGAATCGCTTTGACAACAACTCGTTCCACATAAGTACTTCCTGTTATTTTCTTTAACCCGTCAAAAATGATGGGATGGAAACTTACTATTAGATTACACTCACATTCGATGGCCTCGTCGACAACATTTTCCAAAGTGTCAAGTGTAACCAAGACACCCGAGACATTTGTATTCATATCCCCGACCAAAAGACCCACATTGTCAAAGTCTTCGGCATAGTCCAAAGGGGCAAATTCGTCTAGAATGGCAATAACCTCTTTTACGATCATAAGAAATTTTATAAGGTCTAAAGATAAAATATTATAATTTCGCCCTCGTGCAACTGCTTAGAAAAATACTATTTCCGATATCTTTAGTGTATGCCATGGTGGTCTATCTGAGAAACTTCCTCTATGATAAAGGAGTTTTTAGCTCCAAAACTTTTGAAACACCAATAATTTGCATAGGTAACTTGAGCGTGGGCGGCACTGGAAAGACCCCGATGGTTGAATTTTTGATTTCTGTGCTTTTTGAGAAAGTTACACTGGCCGTATTGAGCAGGGGGTATCGTAGAAAATCCAAGGGTTTTATTTTGGGAGATGAAAACAGTACGGTTGAGGAATTGGGAGACGAACCTTATCAGATTTTAAAAAAGTTTAAAGGAATCAGTGTCGCAGTCGATGCCGATCGACAAAACGGCATTTCCATTCTTCAGGAGAAATTGAAGCCCGATGTGATAGTATTGGACGATGCTTTTCAGCATCGTAGGGTCAGATGTGACTTTTCAATCTTACTGACGGTCTACGATAAGCTGTATGTCGACGATTGGTATTTACCTACCGGAAATTTAAGGGATGCTAAAGGAGAGGCAAAGCGGGCCGATATCATTGTTGTAACTAAATGTCCACTTTCCTTAAAGGCTGGGGAACGAGCCCGTATTATCAATAAAATAAATCCTAAACCGGGACAGGACGTGCTTTTTGGATTTATCGATTATGGGAAGCAGCTTATCGGCAATCGAGAAAAAGTTGATATCTCTGCCCTTGAAAAGGTTGAAATTACTTTGGTTACGGGTATTGCAAATCCAGAACCCTTGGTAAAGTTTCTTCGGGATCAAGGTGTAAGATTTGAACACTTGAGATTTGCAGACCATCATTTTTTTAGTGCAAACGAAATAGCGCTTTTAAGGCAAAAGGAGTTTGTGCTTACTACCGAAAAAGACTATGTACGTCTTAACCAACAGTTGAATAATATCTACTATATGCCGATTGCATTTCGGTTTTTTAAAGAGGACGAAAAGGTAATTGAAAAGCACTTGAGAACTTTTATGAGACCGAATTCCTGACCGGTTTCTTTTTAAAGATATTTTCGCCTATTTTTTGGTAGAATATTTCAGGTTTGAATGGTTTCGTAACGACATCGTTGCAGCCTGCGGCATAAAAGCTCTCTAGGCTGTCGTCAAGTGAAATGGCCGTAAGTGCAATGATTGGGGTCTCCTTATCAAATTTCCTAATTTCTATGGTCGCTTCCTCGCCACTGATTCCGGGCATATGAATATCCATTAAAATGGCATCATATGGAGTAGTTTTTGCCAATTCGATAGCTTCAGTACCATTATTGGCTATGTCACTGGTCATTTCTTTCTTGGTGAGCATTTTCTTGGTAATCACCTGGTTTATCTTATTGTCTTCCACAATGAGAAGGTGTAGGCCTTTAAAATTGTAATTCTCTTCAGTAATTTCAAAAGAAACGTCGTCGACTAGGCTTTCTTTGCTTTTCAATTCAAGTTCGAAAAAGAAAGAGCTACCTACACCAGGAGCACTTTCCAGTTGTATCTTACTGTCAAAAAGGCCTAAGAGACTTTTTACTATGGTTAGGCCGAGCCCCGTTCCGCCATATTCCCTATTGATTTGAATCGAACCTTGTTCGAAGCCTTCAAATATATTTTCTTGCTGGTCTTCGGAAATACCTATACCATTATCTTTTACCTCAAAATAAAGGGTTACGTCTTCGTCCAGTTTTTTCATCAACTTAGCGATAACCCTTACCTCCCCATTTTTCGTGAATTTTAGTGCATTTCCTACGAGATTTATGAAAATCTGGGATAGTTTAAGAGGGTCGCTCATTAAATGGTTTGGAATGTTCTCATCATAATCCAATATAATGGCCGTACTATTATTATTTGCACTTTGTTTTAGAGAGTCGATGACTTCTTGAAGAACCTTTTTAAGATTGAATTCTATATTCAAAGGCTCTAATTTATCAGCATCGATTTTATTGATTTGTAATATGTCGTTAATGAAATTTAAAAGATAGTCACCGGAAAATTTCAGTGCTTTTAGGTGTTCTTTTTGATTTTCGTTTGGGTTCTCTTCCAGTAAAAGATGCGTAAGACCCGTTACGGCATATAGCGGGGTCCTAAGTTCATGGCTAACGGTAGACAAAAAATTTGTCTTGGCCTCCATGGCAGTAACGGCGGCATCGCGAGCAGCTTTTAATTCTGTATTCTTCGTTTGTAAGAGATCATTGGTCTTGAGCTTGATATGGTTGTTCCTAAATAACGATACTGCTAGAAGAGTGATAATTATCAGTAAGGCTGAAGTTAGGATTAAGGTAATATCCGACCTGTTTTTTGATTCGTTCAGTTCTTCTATTTTTTGTTCTTGGCGTTTAATTTCATCACTCATGAAATCGAACTGAATTTTTTCGGCAGTTTTCGTTTCCGTCTTAATTTTTGCAATATTGAACAACGAATCTTGAATGCCAAGAAGATTTTTGTTGTTCTGCAATGCCAAGGAATACTGGCCAAGCAATTCGTAAACGGAAGTCAACCTTTCGTTGGCCTCTAATATTTCCTTGAAAAAATCATTTTCTCTGGCAAGTGCTAGCGCTTTTTCCGCGTTAATCGCACTTTCTTCGAAATTTTTCGTTTCGAAATTCAGTTTTGCGAGACCTAGGTAAGCTCGCGTGGCCAGATATTCACTTTCATAGATATCCGTATTTACAATAAGGGAATTAAAGTTTTTAGAGGCACTTTCGTATTTTTCAAGGTTCATATAAATGTTACCTTCGACCAATAAGATATTGTTATAAAAATTACGATCGTTGTTGAGCTGTTTGGCTTCATTTAGCATGAAAATGGCCTGGAAATTTTTGTTGTCGCGATACAAAAGAATACCTTCTATAAACTTTTGCATCGCATTTCCATAAGGGTATTCGATATCTTTGAGTAGTGCTTTGGCCCTATCCCAATAAAAATATGTGGTCTCTTCTTTGTCTAACTTCAGATAGACCAAGGCGAATTTATGGTAGCAGTCGATCAATGCTTTGATGTCTTCATTGTCTTCGGCTACTTTAGCTGCTTTTTCAAGCTCTTCTAGGGCCAGATCGGTTTCTGCCCGATTACTGTACAATCTAGCTTGTTTGAAATAGGTCTCGACGTTTTTTATGAGCGAGGTATCCTGTACTTCCGTATTATCTTCTTGGGAAAAGGCAAGCTGAATGCTTAAAAGTACTGTCAATATCGACAGCCACCAACTTGATCTGATATGTAGATTTTCAGGAATCAAATGTAATTTTTTCTCACTAGTAAGTGTATCAAATCTACGATTCTGCTGGAATACCCACTTTCGTTGTCGTACCAACCTATTATTTTGACCATTTTACCTATTACAGATGTCATTTGTGAATCAAACGTACAAGAATAAGAACTATTGTTTAAATCGACAGATACTATAGGATCTTCCGTATATAAAAGTATGTTTTTCAGCTTCTTGCCTGCCACAGCCTTAAAATTAGCATTAATTTCTTGAATCGAGGTTTCCCTTGTCACATTGAAGGTGATATCGGTCAAGGAGCCATTTATTACAGGTACACGAATACCACATCCTCCAATGACGTTTGAAAGGTGTGGAAAAATTTTAGTAAGCGCTTTGGCGGCACCTGTAGTAGTTGGAATTATCGACTGTGAAGCGGCTCTTGCCCTCCTAAGGTCTTTATGGGGTTGATCGTGCAAGCTCTGATCAGTAGTGTATGAATGGATAGTGGTTATATAGGCCTGTTCAACACCGCAAAGGTCGTCGATAACCTTGATCATAGGTGCGGCATTGTTCGTGGTGCAAGAGGCGTTCGAAATAATGGAGTCGTCTTTCTCAATGATGGTCTCATTAACCCCTAAAACGACCATTTTGATATCTTCTCCGATTGGAGGAACCGAAAGAATTACCTTTTTTGCGCCATTCAGTAAATGATGCGATAAAATTTGACTAGACTTAAATTTTCCTGAGCATTCAATAACGAGGTCAACATTATAGGTAGACCAGGGTATATCTTTGGGAGTTTCGTGATTGAGTATTGGAATCTTCTTTCCGTCGACAATGATAGTATTTCCGGTGTTACGTACCTCGGTACCTAGCGTACCGTGAACACTGTCGTATTTTAACAAATGAGCCAAGGTATGGGCATTGGCTAAATCATTGATGGCAGTAACTTTCAGGTTTTTATGGTCTCTGAGTAACCTAAAAATGGTGCGACCGATACGACCGAATCCATTTATGCCTATATTGATTGTTTTCATGGGCCTTGCGGAATAACATCCAAATGCTTTTATTTCTAGTAAGGTAAGTTTGTAACCAAATCGTTATGGTTTGAACCCATAACTCACAGCCGTTATACCAAACGCAGATTTTAATCAATATGCTTATGCGCCTTATACGAAGATCGGACCAATGCTCCACTTTCTACGTGCCTAAAACCCATTTGAAGCCCAATTTCTTCATATTTTTTGAATTGAGCAGGGAGAATGAACTCTTTTACGGGTAGATGTTTTTTAGACGGTTGCAGGTATTGGCCAATGGTAATAACATCAACGTTCACGCCCCTTAAATCTTCCATGGTTTGTATTACCTCGTCCTCATGTTCGCCCAGGCCCAACATAATACCGGATTTTGTACGGTTGACACCTTTTAGGTTTAGATAGTTCAAGACTTCTAGGCTACGCTCGTACTTTGCTTGAATACGGACTTCCCGGGTTAGCCTTTTTACGGTTTCCATGTTGTGCGAGACTACTTCAGGACTGACTTCGATTATGCGATCGAGATGTCTTTCTACGCCTTGAAAATCAGGGATTAGTGTTTCTAGCGTGGTTTCCGGATTCATGCGGCGAATGGCCTTTACCGTCTCGGCCCAGATAATAGAACCCATATCCTTTAGGTCGTCACGGTCGACCGAAGTGATGACCGCGTGTTTTATGCCCATGATCTTTATCGATCTGGCGACCTTTTCCGGCTCGGCCCAATCAACCGAAGTAGGACGCCCGGTTTGAACGCCACAAAACCCACAAGATCTAGTGCAGATATTTCCCAAAATCATAAATGTCGCAGTGCCTTCGCCCCAGCATTCACCCATGTTCGGACAACTGCCTGAAGTGCAAATGGTATGCAAATCGTACTTCTCGACCAATCCTCTTAGCTGTGTATATTTTTTCCCAGTAGGTAGCTTAACACGTAGCCATTTTGGTTTGCCTTTCGGGGGCGCTATATGCTCTGCGGTTTCTACACTCATATTTAATTTTAAGTTTTCACAAATATACAAACTAAAAAAAGACTTATACCTGACATTGTTTTCGTTCTTTTAACCCTGTAGTTCACTTAATTCAGGGCTTTTGTGAAAAAAAAGCGGTAGTTTGTCGACTCATTTGCTGCCTTTGTGCCTATAAAGGAATTTATAAAAAAAAGCTTCTTTAAATGCGATAAATACAAGTCCAGAAGCGATAGTAAATCTTGGGATTTCTATGGTTTGTTTTTAATCACTTCGGCAAGCAGTTTTTTGGCCCGTAGCAATTTCACCTTTACATTGTTTACAGGTTCATTAAGCTCTTTTGCCATGGCAGCGTAACTTAATTCCTTGAAGTATCGTAAATTGATGACTTCTTGATAATGTGGCTTCAGTTTTTTAATATGCTGCAGGAGACTATTAAGATTTTCCCCCGTAATTAAACGGTCTTCGGCGGTGGGGGCATCATCAAGTACCTTTTTCACCGCCTCGTTGGTGCCATCGGTTTTTAGGTTTTTTTTTCGCTTTCTAACAAGGTCTACGTGGATATTCTTGGATATGGTTATCAACCATGTTTTGAATTCGTAGGTATCGTTATAGGTGTCTAATTTGTCGAAGGCCTTCGAAAAAGTTTGAATGGTGATGTCTTCGGCATCGTTTTCATTTTCGGTTCGTTTGAGTTGAAAGCCATAGACTCCATTCCAAAATGTATCCAATAAGGTACTAAACGCTATTTGGTTTCCCGCAAGTGCTTTTTTAATAATGGCTTGGGTATCATCGCCTTTGGCCAAATGAAGAGGTTTTAGAAATTAATCAGATTTGCGAACTGATTTCCGCATCAACATCTTGTCGACAATCTTGTTCGTCGGGAAGTTTTCCGCACATACTGCAGGCTTCTCCCTTATTGTTTAAAAAGGGGCTTTGACTTGCACAGGTGCCAGCAAATTTTCCGTCTTTTTTAGACCAAATTTTAATGGCAATACCAGCGAAAGCAAGGGCTAACAACCCAATGGTCAATAAAACAAGTTTCATGGTTCAATTTTAGACAAAGATACAAAATAAAGCCCCGAAACGGAAGTCTCGAGGCCTTGGTTTTTGTGCGGTATCGGTTCTCAGTACGAGATATTCGCTACAATATTTTCAACAGTAGGTCTGTTGTTGCCGCCTTTGGGCTCAATGGTTATATAACCTACGGCATTGTCTGCATACGGAAGCGCCAAAAGCTTTTCTTGGCTATCGGCTTCGTGGATTATACCAAGATTAACCATCTTACCGTTCACTTCGGCCCACATTTGATAACACTGGTCCTCGGGCAAATTGGGAAGTTTGCTCACATTGATGTAAGACAATTTTTTCACGGGGTTGATATAGGCAACCGCTTTAAGTTCCTTCGCCTTTTTATTACCATTGACGTTATATTTCTTCGTCTGAGGATTTTGAAGAACGATAAACTGATTTCTTACATCTTCCAATTGTTCACGCATGGTTTCCTCCAAATCGTCTATTTTATTGGATACGACGATATTTTCTTCTTTAAGGCTTTGATTTTGATCCCAGAAGAAAAAAGATGCCCCGACCGAGAATAATAGGGCGATGCTAGCCGCCACCGCAAAACGATAGAAATTTTTACGCACCCTATTTTCCTTTTTGATTCTCCGAAGTATTTTTTCCTTTAGTTCTTCAGGGGCTTTGACTGCATGCAACTTAGCCAGTGTTTCAAGGTTCTCCTGAAGTTCGTCATACGCTTGGCGAACTTCAGGGTACATCGCCATGTACTTTTCAACTTTCAGGGATTCTTCATGACTGGATGTACCTAATAGGTAATTTTCCAGCATATCAGAATCCAAGAATATTTTAATTTTTTCTTTCATGATGTTATTAGGTGTATCAGGTTTATTGACAACATCAACAGCAGGTTAGGTCCGTAAATCTTTTTGAGCTCCCTTAGTCCGATTTTTAACCTTGATTTTATTGTGCCTAAAGGAATGTCAAGTTCATCACTTGCTTCCTGTTGTGTCATGCCTTGAAAAAACAAGGCGTCCAACACAATTTGATATTTAGACTCAATTTTTGCAAGATTTTCCCGAAGATCTAAAAACTCAGGATTTATACTATTGACGCCTACATTATATACGTCTGAAACATCGATTTGGATTTCTTTGTCACTCTTTGTAGTTACACTTCTAAGTTTATCTATGGCCGTGTTACGCGTTATGCGAAAAAGCCAGGTAAAAAGCTTAGCTTTTGAGGCGTCGTACGAGTCGGACTTTTTCCAAATCTTGACAAAGCTTTCCTGTAAAACGTCTTGGGCCAATTCTTCGTCGCGTACCACTTTGTTTGCCACACCCAGAAGTGTATCACCATAATGTTCGTAAAGCAACGAAATCGCTTTTTCATCGCGCTCATGAAGCAGTTCGACAATGTGTTTTTCAAGTAAGGTGCTCATAAAGTAATGTAGGTCGTGAAAAAAAGTTATGTGGGGACATCCGTTCCAACGATTTATACCGTATATGAAATAACGCTAATTTATAAAAATTGATTTTGATTGGCGTATTCTCAAAATTTTATAAAATAAATGTACAATTGGTAACTGTACATTTAGTTTTTGGTTAGTTTGGTTTGGTATAGCCCCTATTACTTCAAATAATAGGGGTTATTTTTTTGTAATCGTATTGGCTTTTTCACAATTCGCCATCATGATATTATATTGACTTCTGGTGAGATGGTAATTCCAAATTTTTGACGTACCTGTTCAACGACCCTTTCTGCCATATTGATTATATCCTTTCCGGTGGCATGTCCGTAATTGACAAGAACCAGTGCCTGATTTTTGTGTACGCCCGCATCTCCGAATCGCTTGCCCTTAAGACCACACTGTTCGATAAGCCAACCTGCAGGAATCTTATAGCAGTCCTCCGCAATTTTATAAAAAGGGGCGTGCGGGTGGTTTTCGGTAAATGTAAGAAATTCGGATGCACTTAGTACTGGATTCTTAAAAAAGCTGCCACTATTGCCTATTTTACAAGGGTCGGGTAACTTTTTTTGCCGTATGGAAACTACCACATTCGAAATATCTTTTATGGTGGGGTCGGAAATACCCTTGGCCTGGAGCTCAGCTTCAATGTCTCCGTAATTTGTATTTATTTTATGGGTATTCTTGGTTAATTTTAAGGTAATTGAAGTAATTACATATTTTCCTTTGCCCTCATTTTTGAAATAAGAGTCACGATACCCAAAATGGCAATCCTCGTTGGTAAATATTTTGATCTTCTTCGACTCGACCTCCATTGCCTCACAGCTCGTTAAAATATCCTTTAATTCGACGCCATAGGCTCCTATGTTTTGAATCGGAGCGGTACCCGCGTTACCCGGGATCAGAGATAAATTCTCGAGCCCCCCATAATTCTGATCTAAGGCCCATAATACCATTTGGTGCCAGTTTTCTCCGGCCATGACCTTGATCCATACTTCTTTTTGGCTTTCTTCGACAATTTCAATCCCTTTTAGACCAATATGTAAGACCAGTTTATTTAAATCACCGGTAATTAGTATGTTACTTCCGCCGCTTAAGATAAATTTTTCGGGGTATCCCGATAGTTGAAGAGCCTCCTTGAGTTTTTTGAGCGAATCGATTTCACAAAAGAATCGCGCCCTGGCATCGATTCCAAAAGTGTTGTAGGGCTTTAGGGAGACATCGGTTTGAACATCCATCAACCTATATAACTTGTTAGGGCTTGTTTTAGTATATGGACTGCTCTTTTTAAGCTTTCTTTATCGAGTACATAGGCAATACGTACTTGGTTTTTGCCAAGTCCCTCGGTGGCATAAAAGCCTGCTGCCGGTGCGATCATCACGGTCTCTCCATCCAAGCGATATTCTTCTAACAACCATCGGGCAAAATCGTCTGCATCGGCAATGGGTAATTCGGCAATGCAATAGAAGGCCCCTTTTGGGTTGCCAATTTTTACGCCCTCAATTGTTTCGAGTTCTTCGACCAAAACATTTCTACGCGCTTGGTACTCTTCCTTTACTTTGTCAAAGTACTCCTGAGGGGTTTCAAGGGCGGCTTCGCTGGCTATTAGAGCATAGGTGGGCGGCGATAGTCGTGCTTGGGCGAATTTGAGTGCCGTTCGAATAACTGCCTCATTTTTGGTGACGAGACAGCCGATTCGTGCACCGCACATACTATATCGTTTCGAAACTGAATCGACCACAATGGCATGTTGCTCGATACCTTCTTCTTGCAGAATTGAATAATGTTCTTTTCCGTCATAGGTAAATTCGCGATACACCTCGTCGGAAATCAAGAACAAATCATGTGCTTTGACGATGTTTGCCAATTTTTTGATTTCTTCACGGGTATACAGATAGCCCGTCGGATTGCCTGGATTGCATATTAAAATCGCTTTGGTTCTTGGTGTAATTAGTTTTTCGAACTCCTCAATAGGGGGGAGGGAGAAATTCGAATCGATTTTTGATACAACGGGAACAACTTTAATACCGGCGGCCGTTGCAAAACCATTGTAGTTTGCATAAAACGGTTCAGGAATAATAATTTCGTCGTCTATATCCAATACACTGTTAAGGGCAAAAGCCAAGGCTTCGGAACCGCCAGTGGTAACGATGATGTCTTTAGCCGTAATCTGAATGTCATGTTTGGCGTAGTACTGTGCCAATTTATCTCGATAGGTTTCCGAACCCTCGGTGCGACTGTATTCCAATACGGTGAGAGTATTGTTTTTTACGGCATCCAAGGCCACTTTTGGGGTTTCGATATCGGGTTGCCCTATGTTGAGGTGTATCACCTTAACTCCCTTTTTTTTGGCTTCTTCTGAAAATGGAACCAATTTTCGTATCGGGGATTCGGGCATGGAACTTCCTTTTCTGGAGATGGATGGCATATATCGTAATTTTTCACAAAAATGGGAAATCCTAGCGATAAAACCACAATTGCCCCTACTATTTTCAAACCATTTAACACTGGTCTAAGAATTGCCTCACTTTGTCTATACTACTGGCGCCAAACTAGTTCAGGCATAGTTGAGGCCATCAATATTTTGGAATTTCAATGCATACAGGGAAGACTTGGTCCCACATCTGGCGTTTTAATAAAAGAGGGCACAACACGTTGGTTTTTTGTTAATTATATGGGCGGGGGACTAAAAATATCGTAATTTAGGTAAGATACGGGTTTTATTAAAGTTTAATGTAATGCGGAGCTTGGGTGCGGTATTGCCATTATTTTTGTTGCCAATAATAATATTTGGACAAACCTTTAATCTTCCAGAAGGTCAGAAGTATGAAAAAGTAAAGTTCGAGCTTATTAATAATCTTATGATTATACCCATAACGGTTAACGGCACGGAGCTTTCATTTATTTTTGACTCTGGCGTCAGCAATCCGATCCTTTTCAATCTCTCTGATAAAGATTCGGTTCAAATTAATGATGTTACTGAAATCGAAATTAGGGGTCTGGGCCATAACGCCCCGCTTAAAGCCTTGAGTTCTAAGGGTAATACCTTTAGGCTGAAAAAAATCGAAAATTCTTCGCAATCTTTGTATATCGTTTTGGATAAAAGCATGAACTTTTCCTCCACTTTCGGAATTCCTATTCATGGAATTATCGGATACCAGCTTTTTCGTGATTTTGTGGTCGATATCAATTATGCCCGTAGAACGATTAAGTTTTATGATCCTGAGTTTTATAAGCGTAGGGAAAGAAGTACATCACAAAGGCTTCCACTATCGGTCATCAAGAAAAAACCTTATGTTGACAGCAATCTGTTTTTAAAGGATGCCGAAAATCTATCGGTTAAGCTCTTGGTGGACACTGGAAGTAGCGATGCTATATGGTTGTTTGAAGATGACACCATAGGTATTCCTGAAAAAAGTTATACCGATTTTTTGGGCAAAGGGCTGAACGGCGATATTTTCGGAAAACGTACCAAGGTAGAAGGGATTAAAATTGGCAGATTTATCCTGGAAGATGCAAAGGCAGCCTTTCCGGACATAAAGGCCATGAACTCAATTACAAACTTTGGTAGTCGTAATGGTAGTATTGGTGGCGAGGTACTAAAACGTTTTAATATTGTTTTTGATTACGGGCAGAATAGCATATCATTTAGAAAAAACCGAAATTATGACGATCCTTTTCAATATAATTTAAGTGGAATCGATTTGGAGCATAATGGTATGCGGTATATCGCAGAAACCATTGCTGAACCCAAGGGAGTGGTGTTAAGCGATAAAAACGGGTTTGGTAATGTGCAATTGCTTTTTGATGAACGTACAAGATTAAGCCTGGCGCCAGAAATCGTTGTTTCGGGTATACGGGCCGGAAGCCCTGCGGCTAGGGCGGGTCTTCGGGAGGGAGACGTCATTCTCGCCGTAAATGGCAAAGACGTCAAACGCTACAAGCTTCAAGAGATTTTTGGGATTCTCAATGAGAAAGAAGGCAAACGCATTCGACTTTTGATCGAAAGATATAATTCGGCCCTTACCTTCACTTTTGTGCTAAAGAATATGCTCAAATAAGAACCCCGGATTGATTATATCCGGGGTTCTTTCTTTTAATAAATGTTGTAAAGATTCTCTTATTTTCCTTCGGCAGCCTTTACTTCACCTTTAATTTTCAGTACTTTGGTAGGTGTATCTGCATTTGATATAACGGTAATCGCCTTTCGGATAGGCCCAACCCGGTTTGTATCATATTTTACCTGAATCTCACCGGTTTTACCAGGTAAAATAGGCGCTTCGGGCTTCTTTGGGATAGTGCATCCACAGCTAGAACTCACTTTGCTGATAATCAACGGTGCAGTACCGGTGTTGGTGAATTCAAACACGCGTACACCATCTGATCCTTTAGTGATTTCACCATAATCAACGGTTTCTGTTTTAAACTCGATTTTGGCCGCTTTGTCTTGAGCTGTAAGGCTTAAACCCATTAGGCCAACAAATAATACAAGTACTATTTTTTTCATCATAATTTAATTTAGGGAATTTCAAAAATAAATCTTTTGAGATGAACCTCCAAAATTCTTTTGTTATCTTCTAACGTTAGTTATTTTTGTTTCGTATTCAAAAGTGGGCAAAATCACCCATAGTTTATTAACAACTAACATTATTTTATCGGTCTCTATTTTTGACCGAAACATAGCTGTCAAAAATCGTTCCAAAAAATATGAATATCCCTTCTAAATATGATTCCCACCAAGTTGAAAACCATTGGTACGATTACTGGATGGAACACGGCTATTTTAATTCCGTCCCTGACGATAGGGAGCCCTACACCATCGTAATTCCCCCTCCAAATGTTACAGGTGTGCTGCATATGGGCCATATGCTGAACAATACACTGCAAGATGTATTGATCCGAAGAGCCCGTTTACAGGGGAAAAATGCGTGTTGGGTTCCAGGAATGGATCATGCTTCTATTGCTACCGAGGCAAAAGTTGTGGCAAAACTAAAGTCTGAGGGAATCGAAAAAAATTCGATTGGGCGTGAAGCGTTTTTGAAACATGCATGGGCCTGGACCGATGAATATGGAGGGGTGATTTTGGAACAATTGAAAAAATTAGGCTGTTCTTGCGATTGGAAGCGGACCAAATTCACCATGGACGATGAAATGTATCGGTCGGTAATTAAAGTTTTTGTTGATTTATATGCGAAAGGCTTTATTTACAGGGGATATCGCATGGTAAATTGGGATCCAGAGGCATTGACCACATTGTCGGATGAAGAAGTGATCTATGAGGAAAGGCAAGGATTATTATACTACCTGTCGTATCCCATAGAAGGTTCCGATGAAAAAGTGACCATAGCCACTACTAGGCCCGAGACCATTTTGGGGGATACTGCTATTTGCATAAATCCAAATGACGAACGCTACTCTCATCTAAAAGGAAAGAGGGTAATTGTTCCTATCTGTGATAGGATAATCCCGATTATCGAAGATGACTACGTCGACATAGAATTCGGAACGGGTTGCCTAAAAGTCACCCCCGCCCATGATGAGAACGACAAAAACCTTGGTGAGAAGCACCAGTTGGAGGCCATCGACATTTTCAATGCCGATGCTACGCTAAATTCTTTTGGTCTGCACTATCAAGGAAAAGATCGTTTTATAGTCCGAAAGCAAATTGCCGAAGAACTAAAAGAGAAAGGATTCTTGGTCAAAACCGAAAATTATATCAATAAGGTAGGAACATCGGAACGTACCAAGGCCGTTATCGAGCCACGCTTGAGCGATCAGTGGTTTTTAAGGATGGAGGAACTTGTAAAACCAGCCTTACGGGCTGTTTTGAATACGGATGAAATCAAATTTTTCCCAAAGAAATTTGAGAACACCTATCGCCATTGGATGGAAAATATTAGGGATTGGAATATTTCACGCCAACTTTGGTGGGGGCAGCAGATACCTGCATACTATTTCGGAGATGGCCAAGATGATTTTGTGGTCGCGGAGACTCCCGAGGAAGCATTGGTTTTAGCACGTTCTAAAGCGAAGAACGAAAACCTTACAATAGAAGATCTAAAGCAGGATGTTGACGTGCTCGACACCTGGTTTTCCTCTTGGCTATGGCCTATCAGTGTTTTCAACGGCATTTTAGAACCTGATAACCAAGAGGTCAACTATTACTACCCTACCAACGATTTGGTCACGGGACCTGATATAATTTTCTTTTGGGTGGCGCGAATGATAATCTCAGGGTATGAATATCGTGGTGAGCGCCCTTTTGAGAATGTATATTTTACCGGGCTTGTGCGGGATAAGCAGCGACGAAAGATGTCAAAGCAGTTGGGGAATTCACCCGATGCATTGAAGTTGATCGAAACCTATGGGGCAGATGGAGTTCGGGTGGGATTGCTATTGAGTTCCGCTGCAGGTAACGACCTCATGTTCGATGAAGAGCTTTGTCAACAAGGCAAGAATTTCGCCAATAAGATATGGAACGGGTTTCGATTGTTAAAAGGGTGGGAAATTCAGGAAATTCCACAACCTGAAGCCTCTAAAATCGCTATTGCATGGTACAAAACCAAGTTTAATAGTACGTTGATTGAAATAGAGGACCATTTCAGTAAATATCGCATTTCAGACGCCCTTATGGCCATTTATAAGCTGGTATGGGACGATTATAGTTCTTGGTTATTGGAAATTATAAAGCCTGATTATCAACAGCCAATAGACCGGCATACTCACGAAGCGGTGATTGGATTTCTCGAACAAAACCTGAAACTATTGCATCCATTTATGCCTTTTTTGACCGAGGAGGTCTGGCAGCATATTAAAAAGCGAACTCCTGAAGAAGCTTTAGTGGTCTCACAATGGCCGGAAACAAAAGTAATGGATGAGGAGTTGATCGAAGAATTCAATAAAGCCTCCGAGGTCGTCAGTGGAGTAAGGAATATTAGAAAAGACAAGAATATTCCAATGAAAGAACCCTTAGAACTCATGGTGCTCAACGAGGGCAATTTTTCAAAAAGCTGGGATCCGGTGGTTCAAAAACTAACTCATCTCTCTCAAATATCTTATGTTGACGGTATGGTAGATGGTGCGCTATCCTTTCGGGTAAAGAGCAATGAATATTTTGTGCCCATTACCGGCGCTATCGATGTAGCCTCGGAAATTAAAAAGATCGAGGAAGAGTTAAAGTACACGAAGGGTTTCTTAAAATCGGTGCAGAAGAAACTGTCCAACGAGCGTTTTGTGAACAATGCCCCTGAAAATGTCATTGCACTTGAACGTAAGAAACAGGCCGATGCAGAGGCCAAAATTGAAACTTTGGAAAAGAGTTTGGCCAGTTTAGGGTAGCGTTTGAGGTAATATGGTAACTTTTAGGATCAAGTTTCCTCTAATCTCTTGAAGTTTTAGATTTTAGATACCAACTTCAAAATACGGAGTCCTATTTCGCAATTACTTTCTTGATGGACGGCTTGCTGTACGAATTGTCTTTTAAATTCACCTGAGAGAACAAGTATAGGGGGGCTGCACAAAGTGGCCGATCGAGAATTGCCTGAAATTGTAAGGTGTTTGAATCGTTTGGACGGACACCTGGATGTACGAAAGTGATAATGAATCACGGACGGCGGATTACTAGATTCTCAAGAAAAAGCGAATCCCTTATAAATTTAAGTGAATGCCTATTCACTTATTTCGCTATATTAGCAAGGTGAGACCAAAAGATAACGCGAAGGTAGAGGCTATTTTCGAAGCTACCATCGGCTTGACCGGGGAGCTGGGCTTGGATAAACTCACCATTTCGGCGATTGCGAATAGGGCGGATATCGCAAGTGGCACATTATATATTTATTTTGACGGAAAAGAACAATTGCTCAACGAACTGTACAAGAGTTTGATGCAAAAGGGAACGCTCTCCCTCTTACCTTCGATAACCCACCTTCCTCTTAAAAAGCAATTGATGTCAATTTGGGCGAGTGTGCTGAAATTTCGCGTAGTCAACAGCGCGGATGTAGTGTTCATGCATCAGTTTCGTTATTCTTCACTAATTTCAGGGGAAGCTAAGAATTTAGATGAAAGGTTTTTAGGGCACGTTTCCAGGTTGTTGAATGCGGGCAAAAAAGAATGTATTATCAAGGATGTTGACAATGAACTTTTGTTTCCGCTGCTTTATGGGTACGTCAATAGTTTGGCAAGGGATATGGTCTCTAAAAACATTACCTTGACCGAGACCCTAATCGAGACCACCTTCGGTATTTGTTGGGATGCTATAAAAGCTTGAAAAGTTTAACATTTTTAAATGAATACTTGTTCATTTAAGAATGTATCTTTGTGGTCCCTAAGTCTATAGCTAACTCAATGTCTCTTAATTCGTACGTACGGCGTAAGCTACTTTTTTAGGAACAACTTGAACTTATTTGGTTAACGAGGCCCCACAAATGCGGTAAATATACGGTTCCCCCACTGTATCGCTGTGGGGTTTCTTTTTTTATACTCTGTTTTTCAAGATAATTACAGTGTGTGCTGTTTTTATGGAATCTCTTGGTGCATTTTCGAGTTTGATTGTTATCTTTAAGAAAACGATACCATTATGAAAGAATTTATATGCCTAATGGCTTTGTCTACCACCATTTCATGTGTTTCTCAAACGACAAGTGCCGATATTCTTCCAGAACCCGTACAAATAAAAACGGCTACCTTACCGGCGCCCGAAGCTGATAAAGAAGATGCGATGGTTTATGGTTACAATGCCTCGGGCGAGTTGGTGGTTTTAAGGGAAGGTAGCAATAACCTTGTATGTATCGCCGACGATCCAAAAAAGGAAGGTATTAGTGTAGCGTGTTATTCAAAAGCACTGGAGCCTTTTATGAAAAGGGGGCGTGAGTTGACTGCCGAAGGTAAGAACACCAAGGAAAAGCGCGAAATACAAGGGGCGGAGGTGGCCGCAGGAAAATGGCAGATGCCATTGGTGCCCAGTATGCTTTATGTCTACTATGGCAGCGATGACGCATACGACAAAGAAACGGGGAATCTTGCCGATGGTCAATTTCGTTATGTTATTTATACGCCCTTTGCAACAACCGAATCAACAGGTTTGCCTGGCAAACCTCACGAAAAGGGTATGCCCTGGTTGATGGATCCAGGCACGTATCGAGCGCATATCATGGTAGGTCCATTTAATTGATACCCCTTTCGCTGCAGTCGTTATATGCCGCCCCTGAACCCTCAAAGAAATACGTATTGTTTCTTAGTCGTTTATTTAAACCATAAACCAACATAACTTGATGAGACCCTATATACTGGCGGAAACCAATTGGGAAGCTTTAAAAAATGAAACTTTTGATTTGGCGGTCTTGCCCTGGGGAGCTACGGAAGCCCATAATTACCATTTGCCCTATGCAACAGACAATATTCAGGCCGACCATATGGCGGCCGAATCGGCAAGATTGGCTTGGGAAAAAGGAGGGAAGGTAATCGTGCTGCCCACTATACCTTTCGGGGTGAACACAGGGCAATCCGATATTTATCTTGATATTAATTTAAACCCCAGTACACAGTTAGCCATTCTAAACGATATTGTCGAAGTACTCGACCGCCAGAAGCTCTCTAAGCTTTTGATTTTTAATGGTCATGGGGGTAATAATTTCAAACCTTTGGTCAGGGAGCTGGGTTTGAAATTTCCGAAGATGTTTATCAGTTACTGTTTCTTTCCACAAGTGCTGGACAAATATGCATATTTTGAAGAAAAGGGCGATCATGCCGATGAGATGGAGACCAGTCTAATGCTCCACTTGCGTCCTGATTTAGTATTACCTAAGGGAAAATGGGGTAGAGGGGCCGCCAAATCTTTTAAGATCAAGGCTTTTTCCGAGGGATGGGCATGGGCCGAACGCGAATGGTCGAAAATTAGCGAAGATACCGGTACCGGTAATCCGTACAAGTCGACCAAGGAGAAAGGGCATCTTTTTTTTGAGGATATTACAAAGAAAATGGGGGATTTTATGCTCGAACTCTGCGAAGCCGATTTAGATGATCTCTATGAATAAAATAGACTATAGACTGGAAATGCTTCTTTAATACTTTCGACCAGGGCGAAGAAATATCGCTAGGTCATCAATTCTTTCTTTACTAGTTTTATATATGCCTTCATAGCTTCTTCCCGAGAGAGATTTTTAGCCTGAATCAAGGCATTGGCCTTAAAAGCATTGATTAATGGAGTCTTGCTTCCAGGGTTGCTGAAATTTTTGTTTGCAATTCTGTAATACGCATATAACTTTAATAAAAGGTCGGCCGGCATAGGTTCGGTATGGCCGTTAACAAATTCGACAGCTTTTTGAAAATCAGTAAGTAACTTCTCCGTTTTCATCTTTCTTGATAGTTGCCGCAATGCAAGTTTTTGCCCCGACTACTTTTTGATTGAGCCTCACCGTAATTGCACAGTCCAAAGGTAACAAAAGGTCGACTCTAGACCCGAACTTTATAAACCCTGCATCATCTCCTTGCTGTACACTCTCGCCAACCTCGGCATAATTTACAATACGCCTTGCCATCGCACCTGCTATTTGTCGATATAAGACGTCACCAAATTTAGGAGTCTTGATAACCACGGTGGTACGCTCATTTTCGGTACTCGATTTCGGATGCCAAGCCACGAGATATTTACCTGGGTGATATTTAGAATATTTGATGCTCCCACTTGCAGGATATCGCGTCACATGGACGTTGGTAGGCGACATAAAAATAGAAACTTGCTTTCGTCTATCGTTGAAATACTCCGTTTCCTCAACTTCTTCGATAACAACTACCTTACCGTCGACCGGTGCTAAAATTTCGTCGAAGTTCTTAAGGGTCTTACGTGTGGGATTGCGAAAGAACTGTAGAATTAGAATAAGGAGAATGAGTGATGTAATTTGAAGGCCCCAGCGTAACCATGGGATATTCACGTAAAACTGCGAAAGCAAGATGATGGCAGAAACGATGAAAAAAGTGGCCAAGATTATCTTTTGACCCTCCTTATGAAACATAAGCAAAAATGTTTAACGTTAAGTATGCAAATGGCGCTGCGAATATAAGACTATCCAACCGATCTAGCATTCCTCCATGCCCTGGTAAAATAGCGCCACTATCTTTCACTCCTGCCGACCGCTTAAACTTAGATTCGACCAAATCCCCTAAACTTCCCGCAACAACGATGACGGCTGCTACACAGACCCATTGCAACGGACTAATCAAGGGTTCGTACTTTGCCATCAAATAGGCTATCCCAAGAGCAAATACCAAGCCGCCTAAGGCACCTTCAACTGTTTTTTTAGGGGATACCCTAGGAAACAGCTTCGTGCGACCGAATAGGCTACCTACAATGTAGGCAAAAGAATCGTTTACCCAGATAAGTATAAAAATACCTATAATTAAGAATTTGGCAAAGTCATCATTGGTATAGGGAATCATGGTCAGAAATATACAGCCCCCGCCCACATAGAACAAACCAATGATAAATTTTTGCACCGTATTAAAAAGTTTTTCCCTTTTCGAAAAAAGATATACCATTAAGGCAATATTCACTAAAATGGTACAAAGTAATAACACGTAGACCAATAACATATCAGTAACGAAATAAATGTAGGCCCACCAAAGGGCCATGTAGGCCAAATAGATGTGTAGCCCTCTCAGGGCTACCAGTTTTTTGTATTCATTCAAGCAGGCCAAGCCGAACACCATGAACAAAAAGTCAAAGGCATCGGAACTTAAAAAAACAGCCGATAATAATAAAATAATGTAAACTGCCCCGGTTAGCGAGCGTCTAAGCACTTCTCTCATAATCTACAGATCTTCCAAAAGTAAAAGATACAGATTTTTGGAACTACTTCCGTAGGTGAGAAAATCATCTGAATTTTCTTTGTTTGATTGAAAATGCTTTAAAGTGGTAATGTTGGCCGGAATACTATGGCCATATTTCTTTTTAATTGTCTTTAGTCCTTCGCCAATAGATTCTACCAACTGACTGGTAGTAGCGAATACGATAACATTATAAGGCAACTCGTGGAGTTTATTGTCCATTAACTGGTTTGAACACACAAGTATTGATCCATTTTGAGCGATAAGATGTTCACAAGTAGTAAAGAAGACATCACTTTCCTTCGATTTATTGGTAAACTTGATTTTCTCCTTTGAAAATTTCTCTTTCAAATTGTCATTAAGCGCAAAGAAAGGATGCTCATGCCAGTCGTTTTCATTAATTATGTTCTTAAGTGCCCTAGAAATCTCAGAAAATGAATCGCAATATAGAAACTTGCCACCGTTCTTTTTGAAATGGATCGTAAACTTCTCATCTACCGGTATAACAAGGTCGGGCATATGGGCACCTCTAGTTTCCGTAGTTTCTTTGGAACCCTTTTTCTTTTTACCTCCGCCAAATAATTTGTCAAATAGCCCCATTTGCAATTATAAAACTCGATATGCGCCTTCCTGCATATGAAAAACGTTAAAATTCTTTATTTATTTTTCTCACCTTCCTCGGCCAAAGTTCCTTGTTCAGCACTTTCGTCTACATCTTCTTTCGGTACTTTTTCCTGTCCCTTTTGGTCAAATTCTTTGTCGAAGGGTCTTTTGCCAAATATTTTTTCAAGGTCTTCCTTGAAAATAACCTCTTTCTCGAGAAGTCTTTCGGCCAATTCGGTAAGTTTGTCTTTATTCTCAGTTAGTACCGCTATGGCCCTTTCATACTGGGCTTCGATTATTTTTGAAATTTCTTCGTCTATCTTTCTCGCGGTATTCTCACTATAGGGTTTTGAAAAACCATAAGAGTCTTGTCCTGAAGAATCGTAATAGGTCAAGTTTCCAATTTCATCATTGAGCCCATATATGGTTACCATCGCCCGTGCTTGCTTGGTTACTTTTTCCAAATCGGAAAGGGCCCCGGTTGAAATTTTATCGAAGATCACTTTTTCCGCGGCCCTACCTCCCATGGTAGCGCACATCTCATCGAGCATTTGCTCAGGTCTCACAATCAGGCGTTCTTCAGGTAGGTACCAAGCAGCACCTAATGATTGGCCACGTGGTACAATAGTAACTTTAACTAGGGGTGCGGCGTGTTCAAGCATCCAACTTACCGTGGCATGACCAGCCTCATGGTAAGCAATCGTTTTTTTCTCGCCTGGCGTAATAATCTTGTTCTTCTTTTCGAGGCCTCCCACAATTCTATCTACGGCATCCAAGAAATCTTGTTTGGTTACCGCTTTTTTCTCTTTTCTAGCGGCTATAAGGGCAGCCTCGTTACAGACATTCGCAATATCGGCACCTGAAAAACCTGGAGTTTGCCGTGCCAAGAATTCAAGATCCAAAGCTTCGGCGGTTTTAATAGGTCTGAGATGTACTTCAAATATCTCCTTTCGTTCCCGAATATCGGGGAGATCTACGTAAATCTGTCTATCGAAGCGACCAGCACGCATAAGAGCCTTATCCAGCACGTCGGCGCGGTTCGTAGCAGCCAACACAATGACATTGGTATTGGTACCAAAACCATCCATTTCGGTCAATAGCTGGTTCAATGTATTTTCGCGCTCGTCATTTGAACCTGTAAAATTATTTTTACCACGGGCTCTACCTATAGCATCAATTTCGTCAATGAAAATGATTGCTGGAGACTTGTCTTTGGCCTGTTTGAAAAGGTCTCGTACCCTTGAGGCACCAACACCCACGAACATTTCAACAAAATCGGATCCGGATAGGGAGAAGAAAGGTACCTTAGCCTCGCCTGCAACGGCTTTCGCTAAAAGGGTCTTCCCGGTTCCAGGAGGTCCTACGAGCAATGCACCCTTAGGAATCTTACCGCCCAAAGAAGTGTATTTGTCAGGATTTTTTAAGAACTCCACGATTTCCTCTACTTCTTCCTTTGCACCTTCAAGACCCGCTACATCTTTAAAAGAGGTTCTTGTATCGGTCTTTTCGTCAAAAAGCTTGGCTTTCGATTTTCCGATATTGAATATCTGGCCGCCTGCGCCTCCGCCTCCGCCTCCGGACATTCTACGCATGAGATATATCCAAATACCAATAATTAATACAAAGGGCAGAATGCCCAACAACAAATCCATAAGGTAGTTGTTGTCCGTATCGTAATCGACTATGGTGTCAAGATTGTTTTCTTTTTTAATATTCTTGATTTCATTCTCGAAATTTTGAAGATCACCATAGTCTAGCACATATTGTGGGGCCCTGCCGGTTGAAGGCAAGAAAGGCTGATCGTTTACCTCTTTGTGAACATCTTTTTTCAAAGCCTCATCGGTAAGGTACACCTTTGCCTGACGGGTATTGGTGATAATCATTATTTCTTTGACATCACCGTTTCTAAGATATTCCTGTAGTTCTGATGTGGTGGTTTTCTTTGTACTTGCAAAATTACCGCTACCTATAAATTGAAAGCCAATTAAAAGTATCGCGATCAAACCGTAAATCCACCATGAGCTGAATTTCGGTTTTTTAGGATTTGTATTGCTATCTTTAGCCATTCTTTTTTTTTACTGGTTTAAACTACTCTCCACCTCAGTGACCTTGGCATCTCCCCAAAGGCCCTCGATGTCATAATATTCTCTAATGTTTTTTTGAAAAACGTGCACAACGATGTTCACATAGTCCATCAATACCCACTCGGCGTTATCTTCACCTTCAACGTGCCAAGGTTTATCTGAGATGGCCTTGCTTACAGTTTTTCGGATGGAACCGACTATAGCATTTACATGTGTATTCGAAGTACCATTACATATTATAAAGTAGTCGCAAACGGTATTTTCAATATCCCTAAGGTCAAGTAAACTTATATCATTTCCTTTTACTTCTTCAATTCCCTGTAAGATCAATGCAATTAATTCATCTGCACTGGCTTTGCTTTTCTGCATTCAAAAATTTTAGTTTCTACAAAGTTATTATTTTTTTGTTCTTTTAACCCCAGTTTTTAACAATTGATGGAATATATAACCCATCATAGGGATTATGCAATTAATCAAACTTGATGCCACGGACTCGACCAACGATTATTTAAAAAGTTTGGCGAAGTCTAAATATCTCGACGATTTTACGGTAGTGACCACTAAAAACCAATTGAAAGGTAAGGGTCAAATGGGCGCAAAATGGTATTCAGAACCTGGCAAAAACCTTACCTGTAGCGTGTTAAAGAAAAATATGAACATTCCCATTTCCGATCAATTTGCACTGAATTGTTGTACCTCATTAGCCGTATATAACACCCTTAAAGCCATATCGGTACCCAATCTTAGTATTAAATGGCCTAACGACATTCTGTCAGGCTCGCATAAAATTTGCGGGATACTTATCGAAAACATATGCTCCGGGGGTCTCGTTCGTACCTCCATTATAGGTATAGGTCTTAATGTCAACCAGCAAAACTTTAACAACTTACAGAACGCTAGTTCGCTAAAAATGTTGTTGGGTAAGGCTTTGGATATTGGGGAACTGCTGTGTCACATCGTATCAAATTTAGAGGAAGCCTTTAAATCATGGGAAAGAAATGGATATCGGTACCTTTTAAATCACTATGAAAACCACTTGTTCAGAAGGGCTAAGCCCTCAACGTTTAAAAATTCGACGGATGAATTATTCATGGGTTTCATAACAGGGGTCACCAAGGAGGGAAAATTAATTATTACCCTTGAAGACAATGTTTTGAGGGAGTTTGATCGAAAAGAGATTCAACTATTATATTGAATGGATCCTTTCCAAATTTTCCGAAAGCGTTTCCATAAAATTGGTAATGGGTTTTTTGACCATCATGGCCATCATAGCATTGAATTGGCCTTCGAAACTTAAGGTCACCTCACTTGCATCGTCTTCCGTAGATTTTATGTTGGCCGTTAAAGTAAAGGGTAGTTTATCATTTGCTGCACCCAAAACGATTTTATTATAAGGAATTTGTTCTTTTCGTTCCAAAACGATTTCAGGCATGCCCTTTATGGAAAAAAGAAATTTATCTTCGTTCAAAACCACAAATTTTTCTATGGATTCGGGCATTAATTTCTCGAAGTTTTTTAAATCTGTTAGATAATCGAATACTTCTTTGTCTCCTTTAGAGATATTCTTTTTGGGGGCTTCTATATGCATGTACTCTCTATTGTTGCCATTCTGAAGGCCGTTTGCGCCATTCTAAAAGCATGTTAAGCTGTTCTTCTTTAATAAAGTGGGTTTCAGATGCCTGTTCCACAAGATGCGCGTAGTCACTGAGGGTGTTAAGCGCGATACCTTTTTTTTCAAAATTCTCTTGGGCCGTATGAAAACCGTAGGTAAATATGGCCAGCATACCTTTTATATTGGCGCCTGCATGTATCAGGGCATCCACGGCATTCAGGCTGCTCTTCCCTGTGCTAATCAAATCTTCAATGACTACAACCGTTTGATTGCGTTCAAGCTGACCTTCGATTTGATTTTGCCTTCCATGGGATTTGGGTTCGGGGCGAACGTAGATAAAGGGAAGGTTCAAATAATCGGCAACTAGCACCCCGATTCCTATCGCACCGGTTGCAACACCCGCTATGATATCCGGCTTGCCGTAGAGTGCTTCCACTTGTTTGGCCATTTCTTCTCGAACGAAGTTTCGAATGATAGGATGCGAAAGAATTATTCTATTGTCACAATAAATTGGGGATTTCCATCCAGAAGCCCATTGAAAAGGATTTTCCGGTTTCAACTTTATTGCATTAATTTGCAGCAGAAGCTCGGCTGTTTTTTTAGCGGTGTTTTTGTCTAAAACCATAACACAAATGTATAAAGTTTTTGTTAACGAATCGCCGTTGATTTTAACAAATAAACTCTCCGAAACCGCAAATGGTGAATATTATTTGCTCAATGAAGATTCGATTCAAGACGCTATAAAGGCCTTGAAGAAAAAGAAAATCGAAGAAGCTTACATTTATCATCCCAACCACGAGGAAATACTTAAAAAGTTTACTAAAAAAATTCCTTTGACGGTGGCTGCCGGCGGTGTAGTAACGAATGCCAAAGGCAAAGTACTTTTCATTTACAGAAATGAGAAATGGGATCTGCCAAAAGGTAAACTCGACAAAGGCGAATCTATTGAAGATTGTGCCATTCGTGAGGTCATGGAGGAGACAGGAGTGAAAGGATTGAGAATCGAGAATTTTCTAAGAACTACTTACCATATTTATAAGAATAGTGGAGCCTATACTTTGAAAGAGGTGCATTGGTTTGCCATGAAAACAGATTATACCGGTAAACTGAGACCTGAAAAAAAGGAAGGAATAAAAAAAGTGAAATGGAAAGGCCCGAAAAAAATTCAGAAAGCTTTACAAAATTCCTATACCAATATTAAAATTCTATTCGGGGCTTAAAGAGGTCTTATTCACTGGTGTTTTTAATTACCCTATACACAGGGTATTGCATATGGGAAGCCTCATAATGTTCTGATTGTTTGAAAAGCCAATCGAGCTGAGCATACCAATCCTTGGAAAACTCGGGTTCTATGGTTTTTTTATGTTCAAACCTATTCCGTAAGTTTTCGTTTTCTTTTAAAAGTTGTAGTGCTTCATCCTCAAATACATAAGGTGAAAACCCTTCTTTTTGCTGCAAGATGGGATCGAAAAAGTTCCAATTAAAAAATGAATCGTGGGCCTGGGGTTCCAGGGTTTCCAATAAATAGCGCATGCCGTATTGTGCAATTGGTATAAAGAGGTCGCCTTGTTCGAATTGTTGCTCCCTTTGTGTACTGCTAACTTGGGTTTTGTAATGCGGGTAATGCCCCTCATAGGGAGACTTGACTGTCTGATAATCCTCAATTCGATACGATTCGACTCTGAACACGGAATCTTTTTGTAAAACCCTGTAGTCAATTTCATTTAAGTCTAACAATGAAATGACTTTTGTCCAACCTTTTTTAAGGAGGTACCCCTTGGGTATTTTGACCGAATCTTTAGGCTTGAAAAAATTTTGATACTGTATTTTTTTGGTGAATGGTTTACTACGATCATATTTCAAGCGCGGTAAACCGGTGACTTCACTTGTTAGGGTATCCGCTTTAAAGCCCTTAAAGCTTATCGTCGTGCTTTTAGTAGTATCTACCTCCCAAGAGACTGGATAATAGCGTAGCTGCTTTTGGAGATGATTCGCCTCTGTACGGAGAAGTTTTATTTTTTGATGGTCGGTTTCAACAATTTCGATCATTTTCTGCATCAGGGCATAGGTGCCTTCAACCCTTTGCCTGTACGGTTTTAGCATATGGGTTTCGACCATCATCCCGAGCGTATTCCATAGGGTGGTATAGCCTGTAGAATATCTGGGATAATCCATAAATTGTGAAAAACCTATTTCCGGGGGAGCATTGAATACATTGACATAGGGCGTGATCAACATATTATCTTCCATTAGGCCATTTTCGAGTGCTGGCATCATAATATCGTTCACAAAGTGACCGAGTTCGCCCCCTAATTTATTATGTTGTGTAAAAAGGTGGGTCAGGGTATATTGGTAATCGGCCCCATTGCTTACGTGATTGTCAATAAAAACGTCTGGTTTGATCAAATGAAATATTTTATAAAAAGTTCTAACGTTTTCAGTATCTCCCTTAATGAAATCGCGATTTAGATCATAATTGAGGGCATTACCCCGAAAACCATAGGATTTTGGCCCGTTTTGGTTGGCCCGGGTAGTGCTGTTACGGTTGAGTGACCCACCAATGTTAAAAATGGGAATAGTGACGAGTACCGTATTTTTAGGGGAGTTGATTTTGCCGGTTACAAGGTCGCGATACAAAAGCATTGTGGCGTCGATACCATCACTTTCACCCGGGTGAATACCATTGTTGATTAAAAGTATGCTCTTGTCGTTCCTTATTTTAGGAAAATTGAAATCACCCTCAGGGTTGTACGTTATGATGTGCAAAGGATAACCACTATCGGTTTCTCCGATTGTCTGCATATTGACCTCCGGAAAATCTTTGGCCAATCGGACATAAAAATCAATGGTCTCAAAATAGGTGGCCGTCTCTTTTCCTTCACTCAGCTCAAAATGTGTGGGGAAGCTCTCTGTGTTGTCAGGCGTATTGGTTTCACATGATACTAAGAACAGCGAGGCAATCCAAGCAATTTGCCATATTGGCTTCTTTAGAGGATAAAGTATAAAATACATTTCCTAAAATTAAACAAAAACCAAGTAGTTCAGATCAAAAACCGATGTTTCTAGACACTTAAATTTGGGAATATATTCAGCAGCCCCGTGGGTAATTGATGTAGTCAGGCTTTTTCTGTGATACGCCCGATCTGCTCTTTTCGTATCGGTTTGTTGTTGAAGGTAATCAAGTGCTTTGTCTTTTGTCTATAACTTTCCCATCGTTCTATATCCAAAGGGTCGATGGAGGAAGTAACAATATTGACACGTACCCTTTCTTCAATAGGTAAGGTTATAAATTCTTCTAGAAATTGCCAACCGTCCATTATGGGCATGTTGATATCCAAAAAAATGACATCTGGAATTTCTCCTTTGTCTTCAAAATCACTTTTGATTGCATCTAAGGCAACCTTTCCATTAGAATGGGAGCTTATATGGTTGCACTCAGCTACAAGACTCAACATTTTTCGTATACCGAATAGTACAATAGGGTCATCATCGATAATGCAGATATGATTAATTTGTTTCATTAAAATAGATGTTGAATGTGGTTCCCTTTCCTAGTTGGCTTGATACCGTGATTTTGCCGTTCATGGCTTCGATTTGATTTTTGGTAATGTAAAGCCCGATACCTCTGGCGTCGGGGTGATCATGAAAGGTTTTATACATGCCAAAGAGTTTGTCGCCATATTTTTTTAGGTCGATACCTAGGCCATTATCCGAGATAGAAAGAATGCAATAATTTTTTTCTCTACGTGCAGTGAGCGTAATTATAGGATCCCTCTCAGGATTTTTATACCTCACGGCATTGGTGATGAAGTTCATCAATACATTCTCCACGTAAGTGGGTACGCCTTTTATTTCGAGCTCTTCCGTAATTTTGTTTATAATCTTTGCGTTATTGTTTTTCAGAAAAGCGATGAGATTCTGTTCGACGACATGTATCTTATTATTAAGACTCACAGGTCTCTTTTTAAGGTTGACATTTGTATTAATGGCAACCACCTCGTTAAGATTTTCTAGTGTTTCTAGTAAATTATCAGAGGCATTGACCAACATCTTGATAATATTTTGCTTTTCAACTTCTTCTTTTTCGTGTACCAGAAAGTCGAGCAACATGGAAAAATTCGATGTATGGGAGCGAAGGTTGTGCGAGACAATATGCGCAAAATTGACCAATTTCTTGTTCTGAAGAGAGGTGACATTGATAAGATCTCGAAGTTCATCCTCTTTTCTCTTGATATCTGATATGTCTAAACTGATTCCGACTAGGCCGTAGGCTTTTCCGTCTTTATGTGATAGTGGAATCTTTGAAGTCAAAAAAGTAGTGACTTTCCCATCTTTAGTTCTACTTATGGTCTCCTTGCCCAGCATTGGATTTAGCGTTTCCATTACCATTATATCTTCATCTCGGGAGATTTGGGCCATGTCTTCATCGAAAAGATCAAAATCGCTTTTACCCAAAAGTTCTTCGGGGCTGTTTACGCCGAAATAATCACACTCAGCCTTGTTCACTAGAATTTTTCGTGAATCGATGTCCTTAATGTAAACATTTAAGGGCAAATTATTGATCAGGGTTCGCATGAGATCTTCACTGGCCTTTGTTTTGACCTCTGTTTGAATCTGGTCTTGAATATTCTGAAAAGTTCCTGCCAAGGAGACCAATTTTTGATTTTTGAAAATAGGCCTTCCAGCCGCCTGAACCCATATCTCTTTTCCTTTGGCGGTAATGATCTGCAATTTTTCGCTCCATGGCTCCCCACTTTCCATGGCTTTATGCACTATCAGGGAAATCGTATTTTTGCTATACCCTTCTTTATAAAAGTCAAAAGCGTTGTCCATTGAGGGTTCGAAATCGTTGCTTACCTCATGAATTTTTCTGGTCATATCACACCATAGAAGTTTATCCTCCTCGACGTTGTATTCCCACGTCCCTATTTCTCCTACTTCGGCGGTGACCTCTAAAAGTGATTGAAGTCTTTGAACACGTTCTTCTCTAAACTTGCTAAGCGTTATGTCTTGGGTTAATATAATTAGGCCAATAACATTTTCGCTTTCATCATACCAAGGGTTCCAGGTCCACTTAAAGAATTTATCTCCTGCAGCCGTTTGCAAGCTATACTCGATTTCTGATGAGGCGGCATCATCTTTAAAAGACTCTTCAAATTTACCTTCCAAGTTCTCCGATAGATGGGAAAATATAGAACCTATTTTCCTTCCAAATGTCAGACCTGGTTCCAACTCATGTGCTTTGAACCATTTATCGGAAGCATACACAACCTCAAACTTTTTGTTTATAAAAACAATAGCTTCAGGTAGTTGTTTGATTAGGTAGTTGTTGGTCTTGATTTGGGGTCCCTTCAACATCATAGAGAAATTTCCTACGAAGATAATGGGTTTTGTATTTAAAATCATAAGGTTTGTTGTGAACCTTAAGAAACTCGTTGTGTTAGGTTAGATTAACAGGGAATGGCTTAAAAAACAGAGAGTACTAGAAGGCTCTTTGTATTCTCCTATATGTTGTGGCAAGAACCTAAAAAATTCATATTGTAAGTTCTTGCTCACAATCCTTACAAGGGATGTTTCGAAATAGCTTTATTCATTTTTTCCTTGAAAACGTACCGTATCTGGAACGAGGCCCGTATAATCTCCTCCATTTCGAATAACATCACGTACGATGGAAGAGCTTATGTATGATTTTCCGGAGGAGGTCAAGAGAAAAACAGTTTCAATTTCCGACAATTTTCGATTGGTATGTGCAATAGCTTTTTCAAATTCAAAATCGGCCGGGTTTCGTAGGCCTCGTAAAATAAAACCTGCATCCATTTTTTTGCAAAAATCGACGGTTAGACCTTGATAGGTAAGCACCTTTATTTTTTTTTCTTCTTTGAAGGCCTCTTGGATAAACTGTTTGCGTTGATCCAAGGTGAACATATATCGTTTTTCTGCATTGATGCCTATGGCAATAATCAGTTCATCAAATACTGTAATGCCTCTTTGTATTATATCATAGTGCCCTAAGGTCAGTGGATCGAAAGAACCCGGAAAAATTGCGCGTTTCATCGGTTACATTTACGATTTAGGTCATTTTTAATTTATTGAGAACTCTTTTAGTATAATTGCTGTCAATGACCATTTAAAGGTACCCTTTTTTATTTTAAAGCTTCATCTACCGCGCAACCGAAGAGTTCGGTCAACGATATACCCGCCGTTTTAGCCTGTTGAGGTAAGATACTCTCGGTAGTTAAACCAGGTGTGGTATTCATTTCTAGCATGTAAGGCTCATTGTCAACGAAGATGAACTCACTACGTGAGTAACCTTTCATTTTTAGTATCTCGTAGGCTTTTTGCGCTATATCCGTAACTTTTTTGGCCTGCTCTTCCGAAATTCTTGCCGGGGTTATTTCTTGGGATTGACCTTGGTATTTCGCTGCGTAGTCAAAGAAATCGTTATCGGAAACAATCTCTGTTATTGGTAATACTTTACTTTTTCCTTTATAGGTAATAACTCCTACCGAAACTTCCGTGCCCTCCAAGAACGCTTCGATGAGAATTTCATCATCCTCTTGGTAGGCCTTTTCTATTGCTGTCGGTAATTCTTTTTTTGAATATACTTTTGAAATACCAAAACTACTGCCCGCTTTATTGGCTTTAACAAAACATGGTAGCCCCACCGCATTCAATATTTCTTCGGTCTTCACTTCGTCTCCTTTGTTAAGGTAATAAGAAGGTGCGGCCTTAATACCATAGGGTTTGAGAACACTGAGTAGGTCACGTTTATTAAAGGTGAGGGCGGATTGATAATAGTTACAGGAGGTTTGTGGTATACCTAGTAATTCGAAGTAGGCCTGCATGAGGCCATCCTCTCCAGGGGTACCATGAATGGCATTAAACACGCAATCAAAGGTAATCTTGCCAATAGGTGAGTCTACCGAAAAGTCGTGACGATTTACCGGGTGTTCCTGTTCATCGGTATCGACATACACCCATTTGTCTTTGAGAATATGAATCCGGTAGGTATTGAAACGAGACTGGTCCAAATAGTGGTGCACTACATTACCACTTTGCAGCGAAATCTCGAATTCACTGGAATAGCCTCCCATGATAATGGCAATATTTTTCTTCATAGCATCGTTTTCTTAGTTACCTGGTTCAAAGTAAAGAAAAAGCTTCCGATTTCTATTTCAATAGGTTTGTTTTTTGTTTGGCGGGATAGTAGATACATACAAATTAAAATAGACTTCAATTCGTAAGGAGCATTACTTATATTTGTCAGATCAAAAACAATTGGATGCGCAACTTTTTCAATTTTCTTAGAAGCAAAGTTTTTTTAATTCAGCTTGGACTTGCTTTATTGGTTTCTATTCTGCTGATTTTCTTGGTGTTGAGGTGGTTGAACAGCACCACCAATCATGGTGAATTTGTAGAGGTACCCGATTTTTCAAAAATGTCCGTCCCGGAAATGAGAGCGTCTATTGCAGAGGTTGGCTTGAGATATGAGGTCTTGGATTCTGCTAATTTCAATCCCGAGTACCCTCGATTTTCTATTATAGAACAGAATCCTCCTGCAGGAAATAAGGTTAAGGAAAATAGAAAAATTTATTTTACTGTAAACCCTTCTGGTTATAAAAAGGTAACAGTTCCAAAAATCATTCAAGTAACCCAAAGAAATGCCGCCTCGATGTTAAGGGCGGTCGGTCTTGATGTGGCCCGTGTAACTTATATCGATGAATTGGGAAAAGATATGGTGTATCAACTTAAGCACAAGGGAAAATATATTAAGCCAGGGGATAAACTGCCCAAAACTTCTAAGGTCGAACTCATCTGCGGTAACGGTACCATTCCCGAAGAGGCTAGAATTCAGGCAGATTCGGAATAAATTATGAAGTCAGAAGATGATAGCTTAGACCAAAACGACGACGAACTTTTTGAGCATTATAGATTTGTGGCCTCGAAAGGCCAAGAGCCTTTGAGGGTCGACAAATTTTTAATGAACTTTATTGAGTATGCCACCCGAAATAAAATTCAGCAGGCGGCTAAAAATGGTCATATTTGGGTGAACGGGGGCATCGTAAAACAAAACTACAAGGTCAAGCCTGACGATGAGGTCAAGGTACTCTTTGAGCATCCACCGCATGAGTTTTTATTGGTTCCCGAAGACATACCTTTAGATATTGTCTATGAAGACGAGGTACTACTGGTTGTAAACAAACCAGCTGGAATGGTCGTGCACCCAGGTCATGGCAATTATTCAGGAACCCTGATCAATGCCCTTTTGCACCATATTGATAATCTTCCTGCCAACAGTAATGAAAGACCCGGATTGGTGCACCGTATCGATAAGGATACCTCAGGGTTATTGGTCGTTGCAAAGACCGAATCGGCAATGACACATTTGGCAAAGCAGTTCTTCGATAAAACATCGGAACGCGAGTATATCGCACTGGTTTGGGGCGATGTTGAGCAAGACGAGGGTACAATTGAGGGAAATATTGCACGTAACCCCAAAAATAGGCTACAAATGCAAGTTTTTCCTGAAGGAAACGAAGGCAAAGAAGCGGTTACACATTATAAAGTTCTCGAACGTTTCGGTTATGTTTCGCTGGTCTCCTGCAAATTGGAGACTGGTCGTACCCATCAGATACGTGTACACATGAAGTATATAGGCCATACGCTCTTTAATGATGAGCGATATGGGGGCGAAAAGATTCTAAAAGGTACGACTTTTACCAAATATCGGCAGTTCGTCGATAATGCTTTTAAAATCTTACCAAGGCAGGCTCTGCATGCAAAAACATTAGGTTTTGTCCACCCCATAACGGGTAAGCATATGCGATTTGATTCGGAAATTCCCGAAGATATGTCAGATTGTATAGATAAGTGGCGTCATTACGCCCAACATACCCGATAAGTATATTGATTTCGTTGATAGCACTATTGATAACTCTTTGTGGTGGGCATAGGTATTCCCAAAAAATGGCACTATTTTTAGGCTTATTATAAAGCATTCAAACTGTTATGAAAATAGTCGTTTCTCCGGCAAAATCGTTGGATTTCGAATCAAAATACCCTGATGTTGAAATTTCTCAGCCCCAATTTCTAAATGAGGCGGTAAAATTGAACAAAATACTGGCAAAGAAGAAGCCTAAGGCCCTGTCTGATTTAATGTCAATATCTTCTAACCTGGCCGAACTGAACTGGGAACGCAACCAGCGTTTTGAAGTACCCTTTACACTTCAAAATGCCAGACCGGCCATATATGCGTTCAACGGTGATGTCTACCAAGGGCTCGATGCCTATACGATGCCAGTAGAAGACATGAAAAAGCTACAGGATGTCTTAAGAATTTTATCGGGCTTATATGGTCTTCTGAGACCAATGGACCTTATACAGCCTTACAGATTGGAGATGGGTACCAAATTGAAAGTGGGGCGAAAAAAAGATTTGTACGAATTCTGGAAAAAGACTCTTACCGAGAAATTGAATTCAGAAATGAAGGATGATGAGCTGTTCATTAATTTGGCAAGTAACGAGTACTTTGGTGCTATTGATACCAAAAAACTAAAAGTTCCTGTGGTAACGCCAATTTTTAAAGACTGGAAGAACGATAAACTTAAAATCATTAGTTTTTATGCCAAGAAGGCAAGAGGAGCAATGGTGCGCTATATTGTCGATAATGATATAACTACTATGGAGGCCCTTAAAGGTTTTGACTATGACGGCTATATGTTTAGTAAGGAGCGTACGTTGAAAGAAAACGAACCGGTTTTTATTCGGTAGTTCATTTCTTTTTCTTAATTCCAATTTTTTCTTCTACAGTCGGTCTACGTTTGATTTTACGTGGTCTTCGAGAGCCATATGACCTATTGGCAATTTTGCCCCTTCTTGATTTTTTGTCTCCTTTACCCATGGCTATCCTTTATATTTTTCTGAAATTACATCTTTAAATTCAAAATGTCAAATGAGCACGTTTGGCCTATTGGGCTACACTTGCATTCAATATTAAAGTTTTAGGATACGATCACAGAATTTTAAATCTGCAATTTTGATATTTGTGTTATTGATGACAATTTTCAACAGCATATAGTTTGTTTTTACATACCCACCCGTATAGACCCTTCATTTCTGAAAAGAGTACCAAATTAGTGGTGGGTACCCTTCCACCACCTCGATTCACTACTAGAGAACTTAAACAGGATGATGTCGATTTTTGCTATGGTAGTCGCAATGGAATGTTATGGCCGATTCTTGACCGTATTTTTGATCTCGGGTTGAAGTATGAGAATACCCCGCTAGCCATAGCACAACGAAAGAAATTTTTATTGGCACGAAAAATAGGTATTTGCGATATTGTAGCAAAGGCCGAGCGCATTACATTAGATGCTTCCGATTTGGGGATGCTTAATGTGGAACTACGTGATTTAGTGTCTTATCTTCAGAAGTTTGAAAATTTGAAAACGGTTCTTTTTATGGGTGGAAACAGTAAAAACGGTCCCGAATATTTCTTTAGAAAACTTCTTAAAAGTTATGGTGTGAAATTGGAGAGGGTCTCTGATAAAATACCGAGAATCCATCGTTTTGCACTTCCTAAATCTGATCGTGAGATTAAGACGGTATCTTTAATAGCACCATCCGGTGCAGCAAATAGGGCCGTAGGTAGCTTGACCGCCTATAAAAAAATAAAAGAGAACAACCCGCACTACAATACCATGGATTTTAGGGTGGACCAATATCGTCCGGTTTTTTTGGAATGAATAGCCAGAGGCGGAGAACGAAAGAACTTTGTTCTATTACCATTTCCAACTAAAAAGAGCCGGATCAATTAGATCAAGCTCTTTTACGAGAACACTATATGAAAATGAAAAAATTTGCTTTTTGTTTTTGAGAACAGGATAAAAGTATAACCAAGGTAGAGGTCGACGAAATTATTGTTGTGAACTCTGTTGTTTTTGTGGTGTACATAGACTATTTTGTTATATGAAAAATTGTTCCGATCAAGAATCACGGAATAATACGATATTTATGGGCCATTTGGCAAATCGATAACAAAAAGCTATTAGAACCATTTTATGCAACAATCGGAAAGATTAATTGAATTCAAGAAATCAGTAAACAACAAGTTCAACGTATATAACAGTCTCTTTTTAAACTTACCCTATCGCAATATCGAGAATGTGGGTATGTTGATTCCTTTATTGTTAGACCAATGTCAAAAAGGACTAGCCGCAGGTCTGAACCCTCAAGAAATTCTTGAGGCCTTTTTTCAAAACTTTGCCAATATCGAATCGGAAAAGGAGCGAATAGATTTTATGTTCCGTATTATTCAGTATGTAGAACGTCAGGTTGTTTTGTACGATAGTGTTGAAGATGCCGCTTTCCCAAAATTACAGACACATAGAAGATCTTTATCTATCAAAGACTATTTTGAACTGGTCGATAAGAACAAAAGTTGGGACAAGGTTTCCAAGAAGCTTTCGACTTTTAGTGCACGTATCGTTTTAACGGCTCATCCTACACAGTTCTATACTCCAGCAATACTTGATATTATTGCAGATCTTAGATCCTTAATTCTTGAAGACCGCATAGACGAAATCGATGTTACCTTACAACAACTGGGGCTCACATCCCTTATAAATGCCAAGAAACCGACGCCTTTGGATGAGGCTAAGAATATTATCTATATTCTTCGTCACATTTACTATGATGCCGTGGGTGATCTCTATGCCTATATCAAGGAAAATATTCATAAAGACGATTTTGAGAATCACAACATTGTGAAACTGGGGTTTTGGCCCGGGGGCGATAGGGATGGTAATCCTTTTGTTACCGCAGATATCACTAAAGACGTTGCCGACGAACTTCGCATCAACCTTATGAAGTGCTATTACAATGACTTAAAGCGTATTCAGAAGAAACTCACCTTCAAAGATGTTCAAGAACCGATTAGACAGTTAAGGGGTCACTTGTATACCGCCATGTTCGATACCAAAAAAACTGTCAAGTTTGAAGATATTCTCGAGCCTCTATTGACCATTAGAGCTCTTTTGGTCGAAAAATATCATAGTATTTATTTGAAAGAACTAGATCATTATATAGATAAGGTTAAAATATTTAAGACACACTTTACCACCTTGGATATTCGGCAAGACCATAGTAAACATAAGATGGTCGTTGAAACAATTCTCAAGAAGAATAATTTGATTAAAGAACATCTTGATGAGCTTTCAGAGGATGAACTGGTCAATATTCTTATCAATACGAAAATTACGTTAAATGCCGATGATTACGATGAAGATATAGTCAAAGATACTATTGTAAATATCTCACAATTGGAAGGTATTCAGGCAACTAATGGCGAAGAGGGTTGTAATCGATATATTATTAGCAATTCGGAAGATATTTTTTCGGTACTCTTTGTATATGGCCTTTTCAGGTGGTGTGGATGGGATAACAAAGCCATCACTTTCGATATCATTCCTCTTTTTGAGACGATGAAGGGGATGGATGGTTCGGAGGAGACGATGCGGATCTTGTTCGATTTGCCTGAGTACCGACAGCATTTAGCGCGTAGGGGCGATAAACAGACTATTATGTTAGGTTTTTCCGATGGTACGAAAGATGGTGGCTACTTAAGGGCGAACTGGTCGATACTAAAGACGAAGGAAAGTTTATCAAAGATTTGTTCCAATAATGGTGTCAGTGCGATATTCTTTGATGGTAGGGGAGGCCCACCGGCGAGAGGAGGTGGTAAAACCCATCGTTTTTACGCTGCCCAGACCAAAGGTATTGCCAACAATGAAATACAATTGACAATTCAAGGTCAAACCATTACAAGTACTTATGGCACTAAGGAACATTTTATACATAATTGTGAACAATTGATGACCGCAGGTCTTTCCAATAACCTCTTTGGGAAAGAAAATGTCATTTCGAGCGCCCATCGAAAACTGATCGAAGAGCTTTCCGATTTGAGTTTTGAAAAATACGATGCCTTGAAAAAGCATGAAATGTTCATCCCCTATCTTGAAAATAGAAGTACGCTGAAGTTTTACCAAAAAGCGAATATCGGTAGTAGACCTGGCAAAAGGGGAAATAAGAAGCAGTTAGAGCTCACAGACCTTCGTGCAATATCTTTCGTAGGTTCATGGAGCCAACTTAAGCAGAACGTTCCTGGTTATTTTGGAATAGGTACAGCTATTAACACTTTAAAGCAGCAGGGAAGGTTAAAGGAAATAAAAAAGCTTTATAAAGAAGTGCCTTTCTTCAAAGCTTTGATGCTCAATAGTATGATGTCTTTGTCAAAATGTTATTTTGAATTGACCAGTTATATGAAAGAAGATGAGAAATATGGTGCTTTCTGGCAAATACTTCACGATGAATTTGAACTATCTAAGAAGATGTTGTTGACGATTTCGGGAAGCAAGGTTTTGATGGAAAATGAAGCGGTTTCTCGCGAGTCTATAAAAATAAGGGAAAGCATCGTACTTCCTTTGTTAGTAATTCAGCAATATGCCTTGCAGAAAATTGGGCAAAAAACCGAACACGATGCGTTATATGAGAAAATAGTTACTAGGTCATTATACGGAAATATTAATGCCAGTAGAAATTCGGCCTAGCTCTGAACAAGTATGAACATTGAAAACCCGTTTGGCCTTTGACCTTACGGGTTTTTTTGGAGGTAAAAATGGACAAGCCCCGAAATCATTGAAAACAATTTCAGGACTTGACTCTTTATTTTAAAAAGTGTAAAACTCTACTGTTTATTGCGTTGTTCATTAATCGTTCTATCGTTAATATCGAACTTGTCGTTTCTATTTTTAGTATTTCCGGTAGGATTCGTGGGATCGTGTTGTTCCTTCTTCCTTTTAAATCTCTTATCATTCATAATTCCCATATCTTGTTTTTATGATTAATACCTAATATAGGAAATAGGGGTGAATACATGCGTTAAAACCTTTTTAAAATGTTGTTAAAATATTGATAAACAGATAGTTATGTGTTTTTTTTGAAAAATACCGTGCTCCTTTGTTACAAACCGACCAATAGTTCGTTCCCTATAATCATATCAACCTGGTGTGATACGACTAAAATGAGAAAAATTGTGATCGAACATATGATTCCATTCTCAACTCTTCTTGCTAACCGCTTCCACATAAGTCAAACCGAGTGGCTGTAGATTTGCATGGCAACTTAAAAAAAACATGCTATATATAGGGGGAATTGTCATCCCTATATGGGAGATGGTAGCATGCTTTGCTAGAGTACATTCGCTATACAATCAATAAGGGGGTATGCTTCCCTTTATGGTGCTATGCGGTTACCAGAAGATGATTGGCACATGAAAAAGGCAGGGTCATTATTTTGCCTCATCCGTCTTTAGAACACTTATTGTCACCAATAATTGACCGAAATGACGTTGAGCGTGTTCCGCGGCATGAAATAAAAGACCGATAACCGTGCTCGGCAATTTTTTTCTACCCACCGTTCTTTTTTCGGTCAAAATGGATTCTGGGAGTGTTTTAAAATAGTCTACGGCCTCTTCGACCTTTTCATCGAAGGAGTCTACCAGTTGTTTTGTCGTCAGCTTCTCATTTGATAGCCCTTCCTTTTTGAGATAGGCGAATTGTGCTTTTGACAGCGGTCTTTCTTTATCATATGCGAGCATTCGGTCAAGTACGCCTGTTAGGTGCTGTAAATGAAAACCTATCGATGCCCTTCCGCAGGGTTCGGACCATAGCAACTTATCAGGGAAATTTTCAGTGTGTTTGCGAAGATCTTCCCTGACTTGTAATAGGGCATGGGCGGCAGGTTGCAAATAACTTGAAATATCAGGTAAGGGCCCCCGAAGCCAAACTTCATATTGTTCTTCATTACCCGAAGAGTATGCCATGATTGAATTTATTTTGTAGTGCGTAGCGTTTTGACTTTTAAGATAAGCAGGCGAAACAAAAGTACCCAAGGGAAGCCGTGGAGTAGAACATCGAACCAATCGATGAATTTCATTCCCGTAGCACCGCCCCATACCCACTGTATTTTACCCCAAATATGGGGTTCGGGAATGAAAGGTGCAAGCCCAAGGGTAAGGCACAGGAGACTGACTATTTTCCAATCATTTATAGCTTCCTTCATAACGTCTTTGCTTTCATTTGCTGATCGAACATTCGATTTGGCATTTACCCACCTACCAATAGTATCGACAAAAGTATTAAAAGGGGTAGTACATCTATCCAATTTTAAAATATGAATTCCTCGAGTTTCACAGGTGTAAAAATAACGCCAAATTATTTTTGGTATAGTGTAGAAGCGATTCAAATTTAAAATAGCTTTATGGCCAAAAAATAACCCTATTGATTTAATGAGAAATAATGTTTGGTTATATTTCATTTTAGCCCTATTACTGGCTTGTGACCAGAACGATGAAATAGTGGATGAACCCACGGTTGAGGTCGGGACTCTCGAAATTCATATCACGGCCGAAGAAGCCTTTGTTTCCGGGTTCGAAGTGTCGGTTTCACCAGGGCAGCCATCTAAAGTTTCTACAGATGATGGCCCGATTACCTACACCGATCTTGCTATAGGAATTTATGAAATTACTATCGAAAATAGCGAAAGTGGGGAATCCTTTAGCCGGAGTGTAACGGTGACGACCAATAACACTATTCGTGTAGAGTTTGTAGTTGTAGCACCTTCTCAACCAATTCAGGAAACTCCGTTAAGCCTTCAAACCCTTTTATCGGATTCTTATGCGATTCTAAGGTCAATTTTCGACGCTGATGGTTATATTTTTTATTGGGGCGATATCGGCACTGATATCCTACGTGATAATCCCATGGAAGATTCTAGCGCCTACCCCTTTGATAACTATGTTTTTGATTCAAGTAATTATACTATTAATGAGTTCTGGTCTAGGCATTATCAGGCCATATCCCTATTGAATAGGGGTTTGGCCGCATTAGGTTCAGGAGAATACGATAAGGAAGAAGAGATAGATAGTGTTGAGGTAAGTGGGGAGTTAAGGTTTTTACGCGCATTATACTACTTTAATTTGGTAAAGATGTTCGGAAACCCGGTGGTAGTAAATAGCTATGTCAATAATCTTGATATTCAACCGGTTTTTGAGCAAGGTGGTCTTGAAACATATGAATTGATCGTCGATGATCTACAAGCAGCAATTTCAAGCCTTCCCTTTAGTTACACAAGCAATAAAGCCTCCAGGGCAGCTGCACAAGCGCTTTTAGGAAAGGTCTATTTGCAAATGGCCGGTTTTCCCCTACTTCAGACAGATAAGTATGTTTTGGCCAAGGACCAATTGACGCCCCTGGTGGGATTGTATCAACTAGAGGAAAATTATGCGGATGTATTCGCAATTTCCAACGAAAATGCAAATACGGAAGTTATTTTTACGATAGCTTATGGGTCTTCAGAAGCTGCTAATGGTAGCAATTATGGCGTGATTTGGGGGCCGATGGGAGCCGTCAAAAATGACCGTTTACTTTTGGTACCGGATTTTCCGGAAATCTATTTGTACGGTGACGAGACGTTTGACGATCCGGTTAGTTTTCCAATTGGTTTGGTTGACCGGCGTTTTGAAATAAATGTGGCTACTTTTAAAAGGGAAGGTGGTATGCGGATAGACTTGGAGGAAAGAAATAATTGGAGGCCTTTTAAATGGAACCAAAATTTGTCGTCCGTGGACTATGATTCTGGGGGTTTTGATTTTCCTTATTTGCGCTATGCAGATGTGCTTCTCATGTTGGCCGAAATAGAAAATCAATTGAACGGTCCCACGGCTTACGCCTTGGATTTGATCAATCAGGTCAGGTACAGGGCATTTGGGCCCGGTAATGGCAATATTGAATCGGGATTAAGCCAAGCAGGGCTTTTTGAGCTAATCTTGGAGGAAAGAAAACGTGAATTTTGTTTTGAGGGCCATCGAAAGGACGACCTAATTCGGACCCAAAGATTAGAGATGACCATAAGCGACTATAATATGGCCAATCCTCAAGACAGCAGAGATTTTCAGATCCATGAATATTTGTGGCCTATCCCAGATAGTGAAATCAACACGAACCCCAACGTGGTACAAAATCCAGGATACTAAATTCTTTACTTATTTTCTGATTCCCTTAACGAAAGATTCCACATTTTTAGGTCCTTCTGCCATTACATGTTTGATGAACGCCGATCCGATGATGGCACCATGGGCTGACTTGGTCGCTTGTTGAAAAGTTTCCTTATTGCTGATGCCAAAGCCGACAATCTGGTGGTTTGAAAGGTTCATGTCTGCGATACGTTTGAAGTACCGTTGTTGTTCTTCCCCAAAACCGGATTTGGCACCGGTTACGCTTGCAGAACTTACCATGTAAATGAAACCTTTCGACACGCTATCGATGAACCGGATGCGTTCTTCAGAGGTCTGCGGAGTAATTAAAAAGATATTTATCAGTCCATATTTTTCGAAAATGGGCTGATATTCAGAATGATAGACGTCGACCGGTAAATCGGGTATAATGAGCCCATCTATGCCGATATCCTTACATTTTCTACAAAAATCTTCGACACCGTATTTTAGTATGGGATTGAAATACCCCATAATGATAAGGGGAATAGCAACAGATTTGCGAATATCTTCTAGCTGTTCAAAAAGAATTTTGGTCGTCATTCCATTCTTAAGTGCCTGGGTCGAACTTTTTTGAATCGTAGGACCATCGGCCAAGGGGTCGCTAAAGGGAAGGCCTATTTCAATAAAATCTACTCCGCTTTTTTCCAAATCTTGAATAAGGGGCACGGTATCGTTCAATGATGGAAACCCTGCCGTAAAATAGATGGATAGTAGTTTATGATTTTCCTGAAGCTTCTGCTGTATTCGATTCATTTTGATAGGCGTGTCGGAAATGGGATCTTGAATTTTTGTCATTGATGGGTGGGCTTATGTTTACTTTCTAGAGTCCAAAATAGTCTATATACGTTTCTAGGTCTTTGTCGCCCCGCCCGGAGAGGTTCACGACCACGATGTCATCAGGGTTGAACTTTCGTTGTTCAAAAATCGCTAAGGCATGCGACGATTCTATTGCTGGAATAATACCTTCGGTCTTGCAGAGGTTCAAACCGGCTTTCATGGCATCGTCGTCAGTAATGCTAATAAATTCAGCCCTTCCGGATCGATATAGGTGGGCGTGCATCGGACCCACACCGGGATAGTCCAACCCTGCAGAAATGGAATAGGGTTCCGTAATCTGCCCATCGGTAGTCTGCATCAATAGGGTTTTGCTTCCATGAATGATGCCTACCTTTCCCAAAGCCGATGTAGCAGCACTTTCCCCTGTATCGATACCTTTTCCGGCCGCTTCGACGGCAATGATTCCCACTTCTTCATTGTCTAGATAATGATAATAGGCACCTGCGGCATTGCTGCCGCCACCGACACAGGCTACGACGTAATCAGGGTTCTCACGGCCTTCTTTCTCTTTCAATTGCCATTTGATCTCTTCAGAAATGACCGACTGAAATCGGGCGACCATATCCGGATAGGGGTGTGGCCCAACGACCGACCCGATAATATAATGGGTATCGACCGGGTTATTTATCCAATCACGAATGGCCTCGTTTGTAGCGTCTTTTAACGTCCGACTGCCCGATAGGGCCGGTCTTACTTCAGCACCCAACATTTTCATTCGTGCGACGTTAGGAGCTTGGCGTGCAATATCGATCTCGCCCATATATACCACACATTCAATTCCCATAAGGGCACATACGGTGGCCGTGGCCACCCCGTGCTGTCCTGCACCGGTTTCGGCGATAATACGATTCTTACCCAATTTTTTGGCCATTAAAATTTGACCAATGGTATTATTGACCTTATGCGCTCCGGTATGGCAAAGGTCTTCCCGTTTGAGGTAGACCTTCGTATGGTACTTGTTCGAAAATCGCTCCCCAAAATATAACGGTGTCGGCCGACCCACATAGTCCTTAAGTAATTTAGAGAATTCTTCTTTGAAAGAAGGCTCTTGCATAATCTGGATGTATTGCCGACGAAGTTCTTCGGTATTCGGGTAGAGCATTTCAGGGATAAATGCTCCCCCGAATTCTCCGTAATATCCTTTTTCGTTTGCGTGATATGACATATCTAATTTTATTGTTCCCACCAAGTGGAAAATCTGTTTCAGAACACTTAGCTTAACTAAAACCCACAGGTTCTAAGCGGTATTCCCTAAAGTTTTTTATTCCAGTGCCCGGGTATTGGCCACTTCTCGATGGAGCTTCCATATTCCATCTTTTTTATCTTTTTTCAAAACGGCCAGAAATGTAGCCGTTAACTCAACGGACTCTCCATTTTCATCGGTATAAAAAGTGGAACTCGTTCCAAAATCATAGGCCACACTATCACTGACAATAATAGTCTCTTGGGGTTTCATAACCAAACTGTCGTAACTGAAAAGGCCGGAAGGATTGCTTCTTAACTTTTTAAACGGCTCCCATGCTCCGCATTCAGGGGTTAGGGACTTTACATTTTGAGTGGCATACGACATGAGATCCCCAAACCTATTTTCTTTAATGGCCAATTGAAAAGCTGTTCTCGTTTCTTCTATCAATGCCAGTTCAGCTTTGACATCAAGTGTATTTCCAGTATGTTCCTCATTCTTTTTACTTTTGTTGCAACAAAGGCAAACTAAAATCATTGAAGTTAATAGCAGTTTTTTCATGCACCGGTGTTTTTATTGTTGTTACTACTTTTATTTGAATATTAAAATTGTTGCATATCTTCTATAAATCTTTTCAATCGTTTTATATCCTTCCATCCCGGTTCGATTTCAAATCCACTGTTGACATCAAGGGCATGGCAGTACTTCGACTCAGGTCGCTCTAAAAATGTTTTGATGGAATCTAATTGATCCGGACCGATACCTCCACTTAAAAAATAAGGTTTGGTCGAAGGGTATTTTTCAAGGACCCTCCAGTCAAAAGTATACCCATTACCACCAGGAAGTTTCCCCTTGGTATCGAAAAGAAAGAAGTCACAAACTGGTTCATAGGGCATTACTACCGAAAAGTCAAAATTGTCTTTTATTGAAAACACCTTAATGACTGCAACATGCGGGGCCTTTTCTTTGACCGATGCGCAGAAATCCGGGTTTTCATTTCCATGTAATTGAACCAATAAAAGTTGATAATCCTCAATTCTCTCCAGAACTGTGGATAGACTGGCATCGACGAATACCCCGACCTTTCTTATTCGGTGCGGGAGATGAGGTAGGGCGCCCTTGAAATAGCGTTGAGAAGGTTCCCAAAAAATAAATCCCATATAATCAGGTTGCAATGCCGTTACTTCCAAAGGATTCTTTTTCATGCCACAAACCTTAAGTTTAAGATTTGCCGTATCCCGTATGGTGGGCTTTTCTTTTTTTTGGGTATAGTTATAATCCATTTCGGTCATATCGTCTAATTAAACCGTACGATATAGGTCATTTATAAATGTTTGCGCACTGTCCCCAGGGTTCGAGGTCTTCATAAAATTTTCTCCGATCAAAAAACCCTCGTAACCGTAGCTTTTTAAATCTTGAATGGCTTCCACCGAACTGATTCCGCTTTCCGATACCTTGACGAAATCGTCGGGAATTTTTAGGGATAGTGTTTTGCTGGTGTCCAAATGCACCTCAAAGGTCTTTAGGTTACGGTTGTTCACACCGATCATATCAAGACTGGGCATCATCGACTTTTTCAGTTCTTCTTCATTGTGTATTTCCAACAAAACCTCCAGTCCCAAATTTTTTGCCAATTCAGAAAGTGCTTTGACTTCTTCTCGTTGCAGTACCGCTGCAATAAGTAGGATTACATCGGCCCCATGGGCCTTTGCCTCTAAAATTTGATATTCGTCGACAATAAACTCTTTGCGTAGCAAAGGCAAATCGACCACGGCCCTAGTAAGCAATAAATCCTCCAACGAGCCACCAAAATATTTGAGATCGGTCAGCACGCTCATTCCACATACCCCTGCATTTTCGTAGCCGCAAGCCACTTGCGCTACATTGGTGTTTTGATTGATCACTTGTTTAGAGGGCGAACGTCTCTTATGCTCTGCGATAATACCCGTTTCACTTTCCTTTAACCGTGACACCAGAGAAATACAGGGCCGTTGAAATAGGTAGGAGGTCTCCCATTGAGAGGCAGGTACCACCTTTTTTTTTAGCGCTACTTCTTTTCGCTTATCAGCAATTATTTTTTCGAGTATGTTCATACTTCAACGCATTATTTTTCCTTAGTTTTCGAGTTTGCTCAAGAGCATTTGGATGTGGGCGAGGTCTTTGTTCTGTTGGGCATATGATCTAGTTTTTACTTAACTCCTGCAATTTTTTTAAGGCCTTCAAACCTCTGCCGCTCATTAAAGAGTCCTGCGCCTGTTCGAAGCCGTCTCTTGGGCTCAAATTCTTGACCGTAGCGATGGCTACCCCAGCATTGGCACAAACTACGTCGTTTTGAGATTTGCTACCCCGACCTTGTAGGATATCAAGAAAAATTTGTGCCGATTCTTCGATGGTATCTCCCCCTACAATATCGGACTTTTGAACTGCCGTAACCCCAAAGTCTTCTGGTTTTAGAATGCCTTCTGAATTATTTGAAATGGTTTTGGTATTGCCGGTCAATGAGATTTCGTCATATCCGTCAAGGGCGTGCAGTACCGTGAACCTTTTGTCCGTATTCTGGTAAAGGTACCCATACATTCGAGCCAATTCGAGGTTAAAGACACCCACCATTTGGTTTTTTGGAAAAGCGGGGTTGACCATAGGGCCTAGCATATTAAAAAATGTTTTGACGGCAAGTTCACGTCGTATGGGCGCCACATTTTTCATCGCCGGATGAAATAAGGGAGCATGCAATACACAGATGCCCGCTTCATCAATACTTTTCTCCAAAAAATCAGCTTCATTACTGAACTTGACACCTAAAAACTCCATGACATTACTGCTTCCACACTTTGAGGATACCCCATAATTTCCATGTTTCGTGACTTTCACACCGGCGCCCGCTGTAACAAAGGAAGCCAAGGTAGAAATGTTAAAGGTGTCTTTGCCATCTCCGCCAGTACCGCACAGATCTATTGGGTTATATTGCGATAAATCTACCGACAAACAGAGTTCCAGTAGGGCATCTCGAAAACCTTCGAGTTCTTCTATAGTCACACTTCGCATCATATATACAGTCAAAAAGGCCGCAATTTGACTGGTATTGTAATCGCCGTTGGCAATATTGACCAAAACCTGTTTGGCATCTTCCTTCGGAAGAATTTCGTGGTTGATCAATCTGTTCAATATTTCTTTCATTCTTATTTTTTCTTTTAGGATTTATGAGGATATAGATCCACTTATGTGCGGGTTTTTTATCAAGAATCAAACGAATCTTAAGGTTTCAGTTCATCGATTTCACCTAATTCTACTATTTCTTTTTAACCCAATTTTCCAACATTTTCTTTCCGTCAGGGGTTAATACCGATTCCGGATGGAATTGCACGGCGCACACGTCATAGCTCTTATGTCTCAATGACATGATCTGCCCGTTTTCGTCTACCGAAGTGGCCTCGAGAACCTCTGGTAGATTAGGGTGTACGACCCAAGAATGATATCGGCCAACCTCAATTTCATTGGGAATTCCTTCAAAGATAATATCATCTTTGATTACTTTTATTTTAGTTGCAGTGCCATGGTACACTTTATCTAGGTTAATCAACGACCCTCCGAATACCTCACCAATAGCTTGTAACCCTAGACAAACCCCGAAAATGCTCTTTGATGGTGCATACTTGGCAATAATATCTTTAAGAAGGCCCGCTTCATCAGGTATACCTGGTCCGGGAGAGAGTACAATTTTTTCAAAGGCCTCGACTTCTTCCAAGGTCAGCTGATCGTTTCTTTTGACGGTTACCTCACAGTCTAAATCTTCTAGGTAATGCACCAGGTTGTAGGTAAAACTGTCGTAGTTGTCGATTACTAAAATCTTCTTCATGCTCATATTGTTTTAGCAATTTCCAAAGCTTTGGTCAAGGCTCCCAGTTTATTATAGGTTTCCTGTAGTTCGTGTTCCGGATCGGAAGCCGCCACTAGCCCCGCACCGGCCTGGTAGTGCAAATGATGGTTTTTGCTAAGGAAGGTACGTATCATGATGGCATGGTTGAAATTCCCATTAAAATCCATAAAGCCTATGGCACCGCCATAGTACCCCCGGCTTGTTTTTTCATACTTTTCGATCAATTGCATGGCCATATGTTTCGGTGCACCGCTCAACGTACCAGCGGGAAAGGTGTCTGCGACCACTTTCATGGTAGGAATATCTTTTTTCTTTTGTCCCGTAACCTTGGAAACCAAATGGATAACATGCGAAAAGAACTGTACTTCGCGATAATTTGCGACTTCGACCATATTTCCATTACGACTTAAGTCGTTTCTGGCTAAGTCGACCAGCATGACGTGTTCACTATTTTCTTTGTCGTCTTCGGTCAGCTCTTTGGCCAGAATAGCGTCTTGCTCATCGTTTCCGGTCCGTTTGAAGGTTCCTGCTATCGGATGTATCTCGGCTCTTCCGTTTTTGACGATCAATTGAGCTTCTGGAGAACTTCCGAATATCTTAAAATCACCATAATCAAAATAAAATAGATAAGGGGAAGGGTTTACCGACCGCAGTGCCCGGTACACATTGAACTCATCGCCTTTGAAGCCTTGAGAAAATCTTCTTGAAAGCACTAGTTGAAAGACATCTCCCCGTTGGCAGTGTTTTTTGGCTAAACGCACATGCTCTTTGTAACCTTCATCCGGTAAATTGGAGATTGGTTCTCCTTCCAAAGAGAAGTTATAAGAGGCAAAATTACGCACATTCAAAATCTGCTCTATTTCGGCAATATTCGAATCGCGTTGAAAACAGTGCGCGAAAATATAGGCCTCATTTTTAAAGTGATTGATGGCTATGATATTTTGATAGACGGCATAGAAAATATCGGGTATTTCAATAGATCCCTCCTTTTTGTTCAGTTCGATAGATTCAAAATAGCGCACCGAATCATAGGCCATATAGCCAAAGAGGCCGTTATAGATAAACTTAAAGTCATTGTTTTGGGTCTCGAACTTTTGGCTGAAATTATGTACAATTTCTGCTACGTCGGTCGTTTCTTTTATAACGGTTTCAATTATAGTTCCGTCAGGAAACGTTTCCATGACCTTTTCATTTTCTACTTTTATCGAGGCAATCGGGTTACAGCAGATATAAGAAAAGCTGTTGTCATTAGCATGATAGTCGCTACTCTCCAGAAGAATACTATTAGGAAATCGATCTCGAATTTTAAGATAGACACTTACCGGTGTTATGGTGTCGGCAAGAATCTGTTTGAAATGGGTGGTTAGTTGATATGACATAGAAATTGATATAAAATAAGTAAGGCCTGTCGTGATGACAAGCCTTATATAGTTTTACTACAATGATGCTCAGCTCACGAAATCTGTCGAGAGTTGTTCCACCACCAAGTATTTATTTTGAAATGTTTCATTAAAAATGAATTCGAAAATCTTAGTTGGCTCAAATATAGAAATCATTTTTAAAATGACAAACCAAAATTTTAAATTAAACCTCGCATCAAATAACTTGAATGCGAGGTTTTATAGAAGAGTTTAAATTAATTAGAATTCTAAATCGACTACAAGGTCGAACTCGTCATAGATAAGTTTATCGCCCAGGTTCTCGAAAAAATCGCCAGATCTAAATTTGATATCGTAGTCTGTTCTATCAACTTTCATGGTAGCAGTAGCTTTATTGCCATAGATAGACACATCGAAAGTAATAGGTTTGGTAATGTCTTTAATGGTCAGGTCACCTGTAACCTCATAAGAATTCTTGCCTGTTGATTTTACATCTTTAAATACCAATTTGGAAACGGAATGTTTGTCCACGGCGAAAAAATCATCAGATTTTAAATGACCTTCAAGTTTACCTTTGCCGTCACCTTCCATGTCGGTAGAAATCAGGGTCGGCATGTCTACCTCGAATTCGCCTCCAGTAAGCTTATCTCCGTCAAAAATCAAGGTTCCCGACTTTAGCTCGACCGTGCCGGTGTGCGAGCCAGTAACCTTATACGCTTTCCAAGTCACGGTACTTGCTTCAGTCTTTACCTCTTTCTTTTCTTCTACCACGGGCTCCGTAGCAGATGCGGCACCAAATACAAGCGCCAATGCGATACTAAATACTTCTTTTTTCATAATTTTAATTGTTTTGAATAATTCTAATTGTTGTTTTAAATATGTGTGATTAACTGTTTTTTTGGTTTCCTCACTTTTTTATAATGTTGGGTCTCATCATTCTTTGATCGATAGCCAAGGGTAACCAAGACGGCAGTATTCAAACTGTCATCTGACAACCCTAAAATATCGTTGAACTGCTCCCGATCGAAACCTTCCATAGGGCATGTATCTATTTTCATATCCGCTGCTGCCGAAAGTAGATTCCCTAAGGCGATATAGGCCTGTTTTTCGGTCCACTTTGCCTTTTCCTCTTGTGTAAGATCCAGTAGTTTCGATTTCATAAAGCTAGCGTATCCGGCTAAGTCTTCAACTGGAATGTTTCTGGTCTCACTGACATTTTGTAGATAGTCGTCTACAAGTTCCTCGCCAAAATCGGTTTGATTCGCCAAAACAATAAGATGCGAGGCTTCGGTAAGCTGCGATTGCCCCCAAGCGGCCGGTTTTAATCTCGCTCTTAAAACCGGGTCTTCAATTACTATAATTTTGTAAGGTTGAAGCCCGTAAGATGAAGGGCTCAACGTAGCTGCATCCAGCAAAGCCTCCAATTTTTCTTCAGTTATTTCTTTGGTGCTGTCGAATTTTTTAGTGGCATATCGCCAATTCAAATTATCTATATAACTCATTTTTGTATTATTGAGGTTTATTCTAAAATTTATCTAATAGGTCGTTCAAATGTTCCAAATCTTGCGGCTCTAGATTTTTTAAGACGTACCGTTCTGCTTCCTTCATGGCCACATCCATTTTTGAAAGGGCCTTTTCACCTTCAGGGGTAATGCGTATTTCTACTTTTCTGCGGTTGCTCGGGCAGACGATTCGGTCCACATATTCCTTACTGATTAATTTATCGACCAGTCGGGTCGTATTGCTCATTTTTGTGACCATTCTTTCATTGAGTGTCGAGAGGTTGGCAGGTTTTCCCATTTGACCCCGTAGAATCCGTAAAACGTTGAATTGTTGTAATGAGACTTCGAAAGGCTTTAAAGTAGCAGTAATAACTTCGTTTATATGGTTGTGTACCAAACTTAAATGAATAATCGTCCGGCTCTCCAAAGGAATCTTTTTATCAGTTTTAATTACTTCTTCAACATTCATGTCTATACTACAATTGTATATACAAATATATGATTATTTTAAAGGCTCTCAAGTAGGACGATCCCAATTATTTGTTAAACTTTAGTAGAATATCTTTAAGTCAAAATCCTTATTTTTGACACTCATATAAGAGAATGCCTTGTAAAAATGATTAGCTCCAAAAGAAGTGTAAGTTTGTCAAGGTGTCGAAAGACTTTACAAAATTGAAGTACCTATGGATTTATCACAAGAAGAATGGGAAGATCAGCTGGCGAAAGATGACAACGCGGTCATCTTAGATGTAAGAACACCTGAAGAAGTGCAGGAGGGGTATATTCCCAAGGCTAGAAATATTGATTTTTATCTAGGCCCTGATTTCATGGCAGAGATTGAAAAATTGGATAAAAATAAGAACTACTATGTCTACTGTAGAAGTGGCAATCGCAGTGGTCAGGCTTGTTCGCTAATGAACAATTTGGGAATAAAGAATGCCTACAATCTTGAGGGTGGTTTTATGAATTGGGCCGGGGATGTCGTTGAAGAGTAGTAGTAGCTAGCTGCTCTATTTTAGTTTTCAAGGTTTTCGGTTCAGTTTTGGTCATGAAGGCGTTTATACGTAAAGGATAACTTTTACATTCTTTTATCTATGCGAGAAGACCTGCTGCATTTTATCTGGAAGTATAAGAAATTGCAGGTGGCAGACTTGACCACAACTCGAAATGAGCCGTTAACCCTCATTGGAGCAGGCACCCACAATTACTTGTCAGGACCGGACTTCTTAAATGCTCAGGTTAGAATCGGCGACCAACTTTGGGCAGGTAATATCGAGATTCATCTTAAATCTTCAGACTGGTATGCGCATCATCATGAAACTGATGCGAATTACAATAATGTAATTCTCCACATTGTTTGGGAAGACGATATTGCAGTTTTTCACAGTGATAATTCTGAAATACCAACCCTTGAACTTCGAAATTTCATTTCCGAAGGATTGCTAGATCGGTATCGGAATCTTTTTGATCAGCAAGGGGTGAACTTTATCAATTGTGAAAAAGACCTTGTTGAAGTCGATACCTTTTTATTTGAAAAGTGGTTGGAAAGACTCTTCTTTGAGCGATTAGAGAATAAATCGAATTCAATTGACCAGGTTTTGAAAGCAACGAAAAATGATTGGGAACAGGTATTCTTTTGCCTAATAATGCAGAATTTTGGTCTAAAAATCAATTCTGAAGCCTTTCAAAGTATCGCCCGAGCGCTAAACTTTTCCGAGGTAAGAAAATTACAGTCAAGTGCATTTGCTTTGGAAAGTGTTTTTTTTGGTATGGCCCATCTTCTTGAAGATGAAAAGATTGTAGATGACTATTACCTTAGATTGCGAAAGGAGTACGGGTATCTCAAAAAGAAATTCAATTGGAATGACGAAACGGTTTTAAAGCCCGAATTTTTTAAGTTACGACCTTATAATTTCCCCACGATTAGACTGTCTCAAGCCGCAAACCTGTATACCAGGCACAAAATGTTGTTTGTCGCCGTAATCGAAGCAAAAACGGTAGAAGAACTCTATTCGATATTTGATGTAGCTACGAGTAAATATTGGGAAGATCACTTCACCTTTGGAAAACAATCAAAGAAAAGCATTAAAAAACTTACTAAGAAGTTCATTGACCTTCTAATTATCAATGCAGTTGTACCCATAAAATTTTGTTATGCCAAATTTACCGGTCAAATGATTGCCGAAGAGATTAGTGCCATAGTATCCTATATTAAAAAAGAGGATAACGCAATACTAGAAAACTATGAACATCTAGGAGTGAAGGTTCGAACGGCTCAAGACAGCCAAGCGCTCTTGCAATTGTACAATCAATATTGTAGACCGAATAAATGCTTGGAGTGTGCGGTAGGGCAAAGACTGCTTCGGTAATCCATCGAGTTTGGTGTAGCATGACCTTTTCGAAAACAATGGTAAACACCTGAGCGGGTATTTTAAATATTTTTGTACATATTCTTTTATCTTTGGGGCATGCGGTTTTTTTATCAAATTCTTTATTATTTCCAGAAGCGCGGTTTTGAAGTGTGTCGGCGAATCGCAGAACGCTTAGGAATTCGTGCACGGGTAGTACGCACTTCATTTATCTACCTGACTTTTGTAACCTTGGGTTTTGGTTTTGCCCTATATTTGTTTTTGGCCTTTTGGTTGCGTATCAAAGATTTGATATATACCAAGCGCACTTCGGTTTTTGATCTTTAATCTATGATAAGACTCTTTCGTTCTAAGCTTTACTTGGCATTGACATTGGTCTTTGCCATTCTGATAACGGGGGTAATGGGCTATAGGTTCTTGGGTGAGTACAGTTGGTTAAATGCGCTATACATGACCATCATTACCGTAACCACTGTGGGTTTTTCCGAAGTTGGCCCGATGAATACGGGTACTAGAATTTTCACCATATTTTTGATTATAGCGAGTGTTGTCATTTTTGCCTTTGCCCTTTCCGTAATAACAGAATATATTTTGAGCAGAAATTCGTTGGATCTTTTAAAAAAGAAAAAAGTGAAAAATACAGTTGACAAGTTTAATAACCACGTTATCGTGTGCGGTTTTGGACGAAACGGAATGCAGGCGGCCGAGCGGTTGAACTCATATAAAAAACCTTTTGTCGTGATTGAACGGGAAAGGGAGATTATCGATAAGTACCAAGAAGAGATGCTTTTTATCGAGGGTGATGCGAACGATGATGAGGTCTTGAATGCGGCGGGTGTAGAAAGGGCACAATATCTGATTGTAGCCTTGCCAGACGATGCCGCCAATTTGTTCGTGGTTCTTTCTGCCCGTCAGATGAATAGGGATCTTTTTATAATAAGTAGGGCGTCATTGGTGACCTCCCAGAAAAAATTACTTCTCGCAGGTGCCAATAAGGTAATCATGCCCGACAAAATAGGAGGGGATCATATGGCTTCACTGGTGGTTATGCCCGATTTGATCACGTTTATGGATAAGTTGGGAATGGAAGGAGAACATACCACTAACCTTGAGGAAGTGGCCATTGAAGATTTCAAAGGTCAAGTCGATTGTAACTCGCTGCGCGATCTTGATTTACGAAAAAAAACAGGCTGTACAATTATCGGATATATAGAGCCCAATGGTAATTATATAATTAACCCCGAGGCAGATTTACAACTACAGCCGAAGAGTAAGGTGATTGTCTTAGGCAGGCCTGAGCAAATCCGAAAACTAAATGAAATGTTCCATATTCAATAATCGCGGTTGCGTTAATTCAACGTTATTATTTGATTGTAAAGCTTATTTTTAGGATATTGCCCGAACTTGAAAAAAAACCGTTCGCACAAGTACCAATACCACACAAAAATTATGAAGAAATTTACCGTACTGCTTTTTATGCTTTTTGGAATATTGGCTTTTTCCCAAGAACTGACTGTTACAGGAAAGGCCTTTAACCCTTCCCCAAGAATCAATGATGGGGTAATCGAATTGGAAGTGGAAGGGGGAACCCCGCCCTATCGGTATAAATGGAGCAATCAAGCAACATCCTTATCTTCAAAAAGATCTATGGGGCTTGTGGAAGGAATACCCTACACGGTTGAAGTTTCCGATGCAGCTGGCAATGAGGTAACCAAGGTATTTAAAGTAGAAACCGAAGCGATTGCAGAGGTCTTTAATGGAACTATGACCCCCGCAGTAAGCGCTTTGGGATCCGTGCTTTTCTGGGACCCTTTTGCGGGTATAGGTATTTATGATCCCGTGGTTTACGCCGATGTAAAATTGGTGCCTACACCTGGATGGTCTTCGGACGTTAAAGATAAATTCGTGCTCAAGCAATGGTTGAAGCCTGAGGGTGCCAAGGTCAGTAAAGGCGAAAAGATTGCCGTGGTATCAAGTGATACAAAAGCCGATGAAACTGTTGTCGCTACAGCCAGCGGAACCTTACGTTATCTTGTTCAAGAGGGTGAAACAATTTACAACTCAGAAAATGCCATGCATGTCATTGAACAGGGCGCACATAATTTGGCTGAAATAGAGTACGATGAACCTGAGGTAATCACCCATCCGAATGGAGACCCTGTAACCAAAGGGATTCCATTTATAGTAATCTGGTTGGTTCTAGGTGCCACCTTCTTCACGATACGCATGGGTTTTATCAATATAAGAGGTTTTGGACACTCCATTGATTTAGCCAAAGGGAAATATGATGACCCAGATGCTCCGGGCCAGGTCACCCATTTCCAAGCACTGGCGACCGCAGTATCCGGTACCGTAGGTTTAGGAAATATTGCTGGCGTGGCCGTCGCTGTTTCTTTGGGAGGCGCAGGCGCTACTTTTTGGATGATTGTTTGCGGGCTACTAGGAATGTCTTCGAAGTTCGTAGAATGCACGCTTGGGGTAAAATATCGTGATATCCTTCCTGACGGTCGGGTATTTGGCGGTCCCATGAATTATTTGAGATACGGTCTTGAAAAGCGGAACCTAAAAGGATTTGGAAAGGTCTTGGCAGGCTTTTTTGCCGTATTGGCCATTGGTGCTTCATTTGGAGGAGGGAATATGTTTCAGGCCAACCAATCTTTTGAGCAATTGGCAGGTCAATTTCCTGTCTTGGCAGGAAATGGATTTTGGTTCGGCGTAGTTACTGCCGTTTTAGTCGGCGTAGTAATCATTGGAGGAATCAATAGTATCGCCAAGGTTACAGGTAGAGTGGTTCCAATAATGGCATCCATTTACATTTTGGCTGCGCTCGCGGTTATCATTATGAACATTCAGAATATTGGTCCGGCATTTTCGGCCATCTTCGAAGGCGCCCTTAACCCGTCTGCCTTGAAGGGCGGTATCATTGGCGTACTGGTCGTTGGTTTTCAAAGGGCCGCATTTTCTAATGAGGCCGGAGTAGGTTCGGCAGCAATTGCCCATAGTACCGCAAAAACGAATAATCCTCCATCCGAAGGTTTCGTTGCACTTTTAGAGCCATTTATCGATACGGTCGTGGTGTGTACCTTGACGGCCTTAGTACTTATTTTTACGGGTATGCACGAAGTTGAAGGTATGGCCGGTGCCCAATTGACTTCCGATGCATTTGGTAGCCAAATTTCTTGGTTCCCCTATGTGTTGGCCTTAGCGGTGTTCCTATTTGCATTTTCTACAATGATTTCTTGGTCGTACTATGGAATGCGTGCATGGACCTACCTATTTGGAAAGAGTAAAAAATCTGAAATGGTTTACAAAATGCTCTTCTTGGTATTTGTGGTTATCGGGGCTTCCGTCAGTTTGGGTGCCGTACTCGATTTTTCCGATATGATGATCTTGGCGATGTCGTTCCCGAATATTATAGGGCTCTACATTATGTCTGGGGAGGTTAAGGGCGATTTGAACGAATATTGGAAAAAATTGAAGGCCAACCAGCTCTTTAAAAAACAGCTGAAGACTAAGGAATAGTCTGAAAAAGTTCGTATGAAGAATTTAAAACCCCACTTTAGGTTCAATAAGCAGGAACGAAGTGGGGTTTTCTTTTTGTTGCTATTCATTATCGTGCTACAGTTCATATATTTCATGCTGAAATTGTATCCCGCTCCTAAAACGGAAAATAGGTTCTCGGTCAATACGGCGCTTCAATCGCAAATCGACTCTTTACGAAATAAGGTTTTGCAGAAAGATAGTGTTAGGTACTATCCATTCAATCCGAACTACATTACCGATTACAAAGGATACGTATTGGGTATGTCCGTCGATGAAATCGATAGACTGCACAAATTTCGTTCACAGCACAAGTTCGTAAACAGTGCCCAAGATTTTCAGAAAATAACAGGAGTTTCCGATTCTTTGCTTGTCGCCATCTCCCCTTATTTTAAGTTTCCGGAATGGACCCAAAATATCAAAAAAAATGTTGCTAGTGTAAACTCCGAAGATGCATTACGGCTTGGTAAAGAAAACTATCCGTCGAGAAATAAAGGAACCCGCCTTAGTGATTTGAACGCTGCTACGGTAGACGATTTAAGAAGAGTTCGCGGAATAGGGGAGAAATTATCGACAAGGATCGTAAAGTTTCGTAACCGATTAGGTGGGTTTTTAGTAGACGAACAACTTTACGATGTATATGGTCTTGAACCCGAAGTGGTAGCCAGAGCTCTTAAAGAGTTCAGAGTGCTTAAAAAACCTCAAATAGCCCCTATAAACCTCAATACTGCATCGGTCGAAGAACTGTCCAAATTGGTTTATATTCAGAAATGGGTAGCGGAAAGTATAGTAAACTACAGGGAAGTCAATGGAACTATCGATTCTTTTGACGAATTGAGAAATATTGAAGAATTCCCTTCGGATAAAATAGAGAGAATAGCTTTATATTTGTCGCTTTAAAAAATGAGCAATGCATAGCATGTACTTCACGGAAGAACATCATCTTTTCAGGGAAAGTCTAAAGATATTTTTACAAAAGGAAGTAGTTCCGCATATTGAGAAGTGGGAGGAAACCGGAACTATTGAACGTTTTATTTGGAAAAAGTTTGCCGAAATGGGTTATTTTGGTCTGGCAACCCCAGAGGCCTACGGCGGGTTGGGCCTTGATTTGTTCTACACGGTCATCTTTCTCGAAGAGTTGCAAAAAATCAATTCAGGTGGCTTTGCAGCAGCAATGTGGGCCCACACCTATCTCGCAATGACCCACTTGAATGAGAATGCCAACAACGAACAGAAAGAATTGTATTTGACGCCCAGTGTAGCGGGTGACAAAATAGGTTGCCTAGGTGTTTCGGAGCCTTTCGGAGGAAGTGATGTAGCAGGAATGCGTTCAACGGCCGTTAGACAGGGTGATGACTATATTATAAACGGCTCTAAGACATTTATCACCAATGGGGTTTATGGGGACTATATTATTTTAGCGGCCAAGACCGATCCTGAAGCGGGCAATAAAGGGATTAGTATTTTTATCGTTGATCTTGATAGTGAAGGGGTTTCGGCCACCAAGCTCAATAAATTAGGTTGGCGTGCTTCAGATACGGCGGAACTTGCTTTTGACAATGTAAAAGTGCCTTCTTCGAACCTTTTGGGTAAAGAGGGTGATGGTTGGGGCTTTATTATGGAGGCTTTTGCATTAGAAAGACTCATAATGGGCGTGAACGCCCACGCACGGGCCGAATTTGCGCTCGACTACGCCATGCAGTACATGGCAGAGCGTGAAACTTTTGGTAAACCTATCAACCAGTATCAAGCATTAAGGCACAGACTCGTGGATTTACACGCTGATATTGATCTCTGCAAAAGCTATAATTACGCTACGGTCTATAAGATGGAGCAAGGGAATTACGCAGTTCGTGAGGCCTCAATCGCCAAATTGAAATCGACACAAATGGCCGATGAAGTCATCTATAATTGCCTGCAGTTTTTAGGGGGATACGGGTATATTGAGGAGTACCCGATGGCTCGAATGCTCCGAGATAGCCGACTGGGGCCAATAGGAGGAGGTACTTCGGAAATACTCCGGGAGATAATCGCGAAAATCGTAATCGACAAGAAAGATTACCGGGCTACAAAAGGGTAAACTCATAATTTCAGGATGAACTTGGTAAAAAATAGTCCCATGGTAGTAACGGGGACGCATTATTAGTTTAAGGTAAAGGTAAACTTTAGATGCTTCTTTTATAATTTTTTTGTTTCTAGTAATGCAGTTTTCATTTATTCATTTTATATTTGCACCCTTAATCACAAAGAAAGGAGGTTGTAGCCAATGTTAATAATACCAGTAAAAGAAGGAGAGAACATCGATAGAGCGCTAAAGCGTTTTAAGAGAAAATTCGATAAAACGGGCACGATGCGCAGACTGCGTCAACGTCAACAATTTACAAAACCCTCCGTAGAGCGCAGGGCTCAAATACAAAAGGCGCAGTATATACAAGGTCTTCGGGATAAGGAAGAAATCTAATTTAGAAGCCTTTTAGCCATTAATAAGACTATAAATCCCGTCATGAAATGACGGGATTTTTTTTGTGTTATATAGGTTCCGAAGAAGTAGATTGTTGTTTTTGATGCCCGTATTTTGCCGTAGAAACTAGCTCTGCTTCATTAAGCATCCTACCTTTGAAAGAGCGCAGATAAAACTTTAGTACCTTAGTGCTATGGACTTGACATCTTTTTTATCATATCTCTCCCTCGAAAAAAATTATTCCCCGCACACCATATCCGCTTACAGATCCGACCTAGAGTATTTTGTTCTTTTTTGTACCGATTTTCACAATGTATCGGATATAGATACGATAGATTACGTTTTAATCCGTGATTGGATTGTTCACCTGGTCAATGCACAGGTTTCTAATCGTTCGATAAATCGCAAGATAGCCTCATTGAAAGCGTACTATCGATTTTTACAACATATCGGTAGAATAAAGGCAAACCCTTTAGCAAAACACAAGGCTTTGAAGACCTCTAAAAAGTTGGAGGTGCCATTTTCGGAATCTGAAATGGAAGCCGTCTTATCACAAATTGAATTTACCGAAGATTTCGAAGGGTGTCGTGATCGACTCATTATAGAATTACTTTACACCACAGGTATGCGAAGGGCGGAACTGATCAATTTAAAGATGAGTAATGTCGATATATCGGCTAACATTGTAAAGGTGTTGGGGAAAAGAAACAAAGAGCGGTTTATTCCTCTCTTACCTTCTACAAAAGCGCTGTTTTTAGACTATTTTGATCAAAGGAATGCTTTGGAGACCGTGAACGATAAAGCGTATATATTTCTGTTAAAATCAGGGGATAAAATATATGAAAACCTTGTGTATCGATTAATTAATAAGTACTTTAGTGAGGTGTCGTTTAAGGTAAAAAAAAGTCCCCACATCTTGAGGCACACCTTTGCGACCCATCTGCTGAACAAAGGAGCGGATTTGAATTCCGTGAAGGAGCTATTGGGTCATTCGAGTTTGGCATCTACGCAAGTATATACACATAATAGCATCGCCGAACTAAAAAAAGTGCACAAGAAGGCGCACCCAAGAAGCAAAAAATAATCTGGGGCATCTCATTGTTTAATTTAAAACATCAACCTATGAAAGTAAACGTGCAATCGGTCAACTTTAATGCCGACAGAAAGCTTATTGATTTCTTGCAGAACAGAATGGATAAATTGGAAACATTTTACGATAAAGTAATTAGTTCCGATGTCTACCTAAAGGTGGAGAACACAAGTTCGAAAGAAAACAAAATTGTCGAAATTGTTCTTAATGTGCCCGGGGATAAGTTTATGGTGAAAAAACAATGTAAAACTTTTGAGGAGGCCATTGATTCTTCTTGCAATTCTTTGGAAAGAAAGCTGATCAAACGAAAGGAGAAATTGCGTGTTCAGGCCTAATGAAAATTTTGTAAAATTTATTTTGATTAAACAAATAAATCTATACATTTGCAGTCCGTTAGAAATAGCGGACTTTTTTATGCATAAAAAAGGGGTAAAAGGCCGATGTAGCTCAGCTGGCTAGAGCACGTGATTTGTAATCTCGGGGTCGTGGGTTCGAGTCCCTCCATCGGCTCGGAAGTTCTTTAAAATATAAGGCTGGGGAGATACTCAAGCGGCCAACGAGGGCAGACTGTAAATCTGCTGACTATGTCTTCGCAGGTTCGAATCCTGCTCTCCCCACAAAGGAATGCGCAAGATAGATTTTGTGTAAAAGTCTTCCGGCGTATAAAAATATTGAAACCAACGATTCCGAAAGTGGTATTCAGAAAATGAATATGATTAGGAATGTTAAAAATGCGGGAGTAGCTCAGTTGGTAGAGCGTCAGCCTTCCAAGCTGAATGTCGCCGGTTCGAACCCGGTCTCCCGCTCAAGACCAAGGTAATGTTTGAAGGTTCGTGACCTGAAACTTTAAGCCTTGAACCTGAAACCCAAAAGGCCGACGTAGCTCAGGGGTAGAGCGTTTCCTTGGTAAGGAAGAGGTCACGGGTTCAATTCCCGTCGTTGGCTCATTTTTAAGGCATTATTTGTACACTAATATATAACTAAGATTAAAATTCATTAAAAAATGGCAAAGGAAACTTTTGATCGTTCCAAACCGCACTTAAATATAGGTACTATTGGACACGTAGATCACGGTAAAACAACATTGACAGCTGCTATCACCGAAGTGTTGTCAAACGCAGGATTGTCTGAAAAGAGAAGCTTCGATTCAATCGATAACGCTCCCGAGGAAAAAGAAAGAGGTATTACAATCAATACTTCACACGTTGAATATCAGACTGCCAATCGACACTATGCACACGTTGACTGTCCTGGTCACGCCGATTATGTGAAGAACATGGTTACCGGTGCCGCTCAGATGGATGGCGCAATTTTGGTGGTTGCGGCTACGGATGGTCCAATGCCACAGACTCGTGAGCATATCCTTTTAGGTCGTCAGGTAGGTATTCCTAGAATCGTTGTTTTCTTGAACAAAGTAGACATGGTCGATGACGAAGAGCTTTTGGAATTGGTGGAAATGGAAGTGCGTGAATTGCTTTCTTTTTATGAATATGACGGGGACAACGGACCTGTAATTTCTGGTTCTGCGCTAGGGGCGTTGAACGGGGAACAAAAATGGGTTGACACTGTAATGGAGTTGATGGATGCTGTGGATAGCTGGATCGAATTGCCTGCAAGGGATGTCGATAAAGATTTCTTGATGCCCGTAGAAGATGTATTTACCATTACTGGTCGTGGAACGGTGGCTACCGGTCGTATTGAAACTGGTATCGCAAACACAGGTGATGCCGTTGAAATCATCGGTATGGGTGCCGAAAAATTGACCTCTACGATTACAGGGGTTGAAATGTTCCGTAAAATCTTGGATAGAGGTGAAGCTGGTGATAACGTAGGTATCTTGTTGAGAGGTATTGAAAAAACTCAAATTAGCAGGGGTATGGTAATCTGTAAACCAGGCTCTGTTAAGCCACACGCCAAGTTTGAGGCAGAGGTATATATTCTTAAAAAAGAAGAGGGTGGTCGTCACACACCATTTCATAATAACTATCGTCCTCAGTTCTATGTAAGAACAACAGACGTTACAGGTAACATTAGCCTTCCTAGTGGAGTTGAGATGGTAATGCCTGGTGATAACTTGACTATTACTGTTGAGCTGATTCAGCCTATCGCATTGAGCGTTGGTCTTCGTTTCGCTATCCGTGAGGGAGGTAGAACCGTTGGTGCTGGTCAGGTTACCAAGATTCTAGATTAATTTATCGGATAACATAATGTATTTAAGGGTGTTCCGCTAATGTGTGGAACACCTTTAAATGCAATTATAAACGGGTGTAGCTCAGTTGGTAGAGCACTGGTCTCCAAAACCAGGTGTCGGGAGTTCGAGTCTCTCCTCCCGTGCTGAATAGAATGGTACCATATCAGTAGATGAGTATCGCTGCCTAAGTATCTAAATTGTAATAGAGTTATGTTGACATACATTAAAGAATCTTTTGAGGAACTTCGTAACAATGTGACTTTGCCTTCACGAGCGGAATCATCAAACCTTATGGTTATTGTGGCCGTATTTTCCATTTTATTCGCTTTAGCGACATGGGGTGTAGATACTGCATTGAGTGAATTGGTTCAATTGTATTTCAACAACATTTTAAACTAAGCGTTAGCTATGTCAGAAGTATTGGATAAAAAATGGTATGTGGTTAGAGCAGTCAGTGGCCAAGAGAATAAAATCAAAGGGTACATTGAGAGCGAAGTCGAGCGCCATGGTTTTTCTGACTACTTAGAGGACGTGTTAGTGCCTACTGAAAAGGTTATTCAAATTCGCAACGGAAAAAAAATTAGTAAAGAACGGGTTTATTTTCCGGGCTATATTATGATTAAGGCGAATTTAGGAGGTGAGATGATCCACATCATACGATCTATTACAAACGTAATAGGTTTTTTAGGCGAAACAAAGGGAGGGGATCCCGTGCCACTTCGAAAGTCAGAGGTGAATAGAATGCTTGGAAAAGCTGATGAATTGGCTGTTAATACGGATAGTGTCGCCATTCCGTTTACCCACGGCGAGACCGTAAAGGTAATCGACGGGCCCTTTAATGGGTTTAATGGTACCGTAGAGAAAATAAACGAAGAGAAGCGTAAACTTGAGGTCATGGTGAAGATTTTCGGAAGAAAAACACCTTTGGAACTCAGTTATATGCAAGTTGAAAAAGTATAATACAAATGTTACATATATAAGTTGTGTTGCTTCCACATAAATACAACTTCAATTTAATTCTAAACAATGGCAAAAGAAATAGGTAAAGTAGTTAAACTACAAGTTAGGGGAGGTGCTGCGAATCCATCGCCACCGGTTGGACCCGCCTTAGGTGCTGCCGGAGTTAACATCATGGAGTTCTGTAAGCAGTTCAACGCTAGAACACAGGACAAACCAGGCAAAGTATTGCCAGTTGTTATCACCGTCTACAAAGACAAGTCGTTCGACTTTGTCGTGAAAACACCGCCGGCGGCAGTTCAATTGTTGGAAGCAGCTAAGATTAAAAAAGGATCTGGCGAACCTAACCGGGTAAAATCAGGTAACGTTACTTGGGATCAAATTAAGGCAATTGCCGAAGATAAAATGGTAGACCTAAATGCCTTTACAATCGAATCAGCGATGAGTATGGTTGCGGGTACGGCAAGGTCTATGGGTCTTAAAGTCGCAGGTAAACGACCTTTTTAAAATCTTAAAAAGCAATTTAAATGGCAAAGTTAACAAAGAAACAAAAAGAGGCCCTTGCCAAAATCGATAAGGATAAACTTTATTCGGTGGATGAGGGTGCTGCTTTGATCAAGGAAATAACCAATACAAAGTTCGATGCATCGGTAGATTTGGCTATTCGTTTAGGGGTTGACCCTAGAAAGGCCAATCAAATGGTACGTGGTGTCGTGACCCTACCCCACGGTACGGGAAAAGATGTAAAGGTTTTGGCTTTGGTTACTCCAGACAAGGAAGCGGAAGCAACGGAAGCAGGAGCCGATTTCGTCGGATTGGATGAATATTTGGATAAAATTAAAGGAGGGTGGACCGATGTCGATGTCATTATCACAATGCCGAGCGTCATGGGTAAATTAGGTCCTTTGGGTCGTATTTTAGGTCCTCGTGGTCTTATGCCCAATCCTAAGACAGGCACTGTTACTATGGATGTCGCTAAAGCGGTGTCTGATGTAAAGGCCGGTAAGATTGATTTCAAGGTAGACAAAACAGGTATAGTACACGCAGCAGTGGGGAAAGCATCTTTTTCTGCCGATAAGATTGCGGAGAACGCCAAAGAGCTTTTAGATACCTTGATTAAAATGAAGCCAGCCGCCGCTAAAGGGGTTTACATGAGAAGCATTTTTATGTCAAGTACGATGAGTCCTAGTGTTCAATTGGATCCAAAGTCGGTTTAACCTAACTGGTAGATCAAAATTAAGAGTATGACAAGAGAAGAAAAAGCAAACGTAATACAAGATTTGACTGCGCAGTTGGCCGATAGCCCTACCATTTATTTGGCAGATATCTCCGGCTTGAATGCGGCTCAGACTTCTGATTTAAGAAGAGCGTGTTTCAAGGCCAATGTGAAATTGGCCGTAGTCAAGAATACCTTGCTTGCAAAAGCAATGGAAGCTTCTGAAAAAGAGTTCGGCGAACTTCCTGAAGTATTGAAGGGAAATACTTCATTGATGATTTCCGAGGTCGGTAACGCTCCTGCAAAATTGATTAAAAATTTCAGGAAAAAATCAAACCGACCCCTGTTGAAGGGTGCTTTCGTAGAAGAAGCAATTTATATTGGTGATGAAAATCTTGATAAACTGGTCAGTATCAAATCCAAAGAGGAGATGATCGGAGAGATTATCGGATTACTACAGTCTCCTGCCAAAAATGTGATCTCCGGTCTGAAATCCGGTGGCGGCAAATTAGCAGGGATTCTGAAGACATTATCAGAAAAATAAGTACGCACTATAAACTAAGTATATTTTAAAATTTTATTAAACGATAGAAAAATGGCAGATTTAAAAGAATTCGCAGAACAGTTGGTAAACTTGACCGTTAAAGAGGTGAACGAGTTGGCCGATATATTAAAAGATGAGTATGGCATCGAGCCTGCAGCCGCAGCAGTAGCAGTAGCCGCTGGTGGTGGAGCAGCAGAAGGTGGTGAAGCCGCTGAAGAGCAGTCTGAGTTCGATGTAATATTGAAAGCTCCAGGAGGTTCTAAATTGGCAGTGGTTAAATTGGTTAAAGAGTTGACCGGTCTTGGATTGAAAGATGCCAAAGACATCGTCGATAGCGCACCAAAAGCCGTTAAGGAAGGTGTTTCTAAAGACGAAGCTGAAGGAATCAAAAAATCATTGGAAGAAGCAGGAGCGGAAGTTGAGCTTAAATAATAGCAGCAGCAATAGCACTTTGGTTTAGGTCTTTTTTCACCCTTGGTGAAGCTAGACCTAAGCCTTTTTATAGTAGTAGGATTTTGGCATATGTTGAAGTATGCAACCCAAATTTAGTATTCACGTTCAAAATACTGTCCATAGATGTTCACACAACAGACTGAAAGAATTAATTTTGCATCCGCTAAGAACACGCCGGAGTATCCGGACTTCTTGGACATTCAGATAAAGTCGTTTCAAGACTTTTTCCAGCTTGAGACAAAATCTGACGAAAGGGGCAATGAAGGCTTGTACAACACCTTCATGGAGAACTTTCCGATTACCGACACCCGAAACCAGTTCGTACTTGAGTTTTTGGATTACTTCATAGATCCGCCACGATATTCCATTCAAGAATGTATCGAACGCGGGCTAACTTACAGTGTGCCCTTAAAGGCACGTTTGAAATTATATTGTACCGATCCAGAACACGAAGATTTTGAGACGATCGTTCAAGATGTGTACTTGGGTACAATTCCTTATATGACCCCCAGTGGTACTTTTGTAATCAATGGAGCGGAAAGGGTAGTAGTTTCACAGTTGCACCGTTCACCCGGGGTTTTCTTTGGACAATCTTTTCATGCCAACGGAACTAAACTATACTCAGCAAGGGTAATTCCGTTCAAAGGGTCATGGATTGAATTCGCTACCGATATCAATGGCGTAATGTATGCCTATATCGATAGGAAGAAAAAATTACCGGTAACTACCTTGTTTAGGGCCATCGGATTCGAACGGGACAAAGATATCCTTGAGATTTTCGATCTTTCGGAAGAGGTGAAGGTCTCTAAAGCTGGACTTAAAAAAATACTTGGCCGAAAATTGGCCGCAAGGGTGTTGAATACATGGCATGAAGATTTCGTTGATGAAGATACTGGCGAAGTAGTTTCAATCGAACGTAACGAGATTATTTTAGACCGTGATACGGTGTTGGAAAAAGAACACATCGACGAGATTCTTGATGCTGATGTTAAGACCATCCTCTTGCACAAGGAGAATAATGCACAATCTGATTATGCTATTATTCACAATACCTTGCAAAAAGACCCCACAAACTCCGAGAAAGAAGCGGTAGAGCATATTTATCGGCAATTAAGAAACGCCGAGCCGCCAGATGAAGAGACAGCACGCGGAATTATTGACAAATTGTTTTTTTCCGATCAACGCTACAACTTAGGTGAAGTGGGTCGGTATCGGATGAATAAAAAATTAGGGCTCGATATCGGAATGGACAAGCAAGTCTTGACCAAAGAAGATATAATTACGATTATCAAGTATCTGATCGAGCTAATCAATTCAAAAGCTGAAATCGATGATATCGATCACCTGTCGAATCGTCGTGTACGTACCGTTGGAGAACAACTTTCATCACAGTTTGGGGTAGGTTTGGCCCGTATGGCAAGAACGATTCGCGAGCGGATGAATGTTCGCGACAATGAGGTTTTTACACCTATTGACTTGATCAATGCCAAGACATTATCTTCGGTAATCAACTCCTTCTTTGGAACGAACCAGCTATCTCAGTTCATGGATCAGACAAATCCTTTGGCAGAGATTACACATAAAAGAAGACTTTCCGCCTTAGGGCCTGGAGGGTTATCAAGGGAAAGAGCCGGGTTTGAGGTTCGAGATGTTCACTATACGCATTACGGCAGGTTATGCCCGATAGAGACCCCGGAAGGACCCAATATCGGATTAATATCCTCTTTATCAGTTTTCGCGAAGGTGAACCCTATGGGCTTCTTGGAGACTCCATATCGAAAAGTGGTAGACTCTAAAGTGAATACAAAGGAGTATCAGTATCTAAGTGCAGAGGAAGAAGAAGGAATGAAAATCGCACAGGCGAATATTCCACTTAAAGAAGATGGGGAAATCGATGCCGAAAAAGTAATTGCTCGGGAAGAGGGTGACTTTCCGGTAGTAGATCCCGCGGAAGTCAACTATACCGATGTCGCGCCGAATCAAATTGCTTCGATTTCGGCCTCGTTGATTCCTTTCTTGGAACATGATGATGCGAACCGTGCACTTATGGGCTCGAACATGATGCGCCAAGCGGTACCCTTATTAAGGCCACAGGCCCCGATTGTCGGAACCGGTCTTGAGCGCCAAGTAGCTTCTGATTCGAGGGTGTTGATAAATGCCGAAGGAGATGGAACTATAGAATATGTCGATGCCCAGAAAATCATCATAAAGTACAATCGTACCGAAGATGAACGTCTGATCAGCTTCGACGACGATTCAAAAACCTATGAACTGGTCAAGTTTAGAAAGACCAATCAAGGTACGAGTATCAATTTGAAACCTATTGTCAAAAAAGGGGATAAAGTTAAAAAGGGGCAAGTGCTCTGTGAGGGGTACGCGACCGAGCAAGGCGAATTGGCCTTAGGACGTAACCTTACCGTTGCCTTTATGCCTTGGAAGGGTTATAATTTCGAAGATGCTATCGTAATATCTGAAAAGGTAGTGCGAGAAGATATCTTTACCTCGATTCATGTAGATGAATACGCTTTAGAGGTTCGTGATACTAAATTGGGTGCTGAGGAATTGACCCATGACATTCCTAACGTATCGGAAGAGGCGACCAAAGACCTTGACGAAAACGGAATGATTCGTATCGGAGCCGAAGTAAAACCAGGCGATATCTTGATCGGTAAGATTACTCCTAAAGGAGAATCCGATCCTACTCCTGAAGAAAAATTGCTTCGTGCGATATTCGGTGATAAGGCAGGTGATGTCAAAGATGCCTCTTTGAAGGCTTCACCTTCTTTACGTGGCGTTGTTATCGATAAGAAACTTTTCTCCCGGTCCGTTAAGGATAAGCGTAAGCGTTCCGAAGATAAGGAGGAACTCAATAAACTGGAGCTTGAATATGAAGTGAAGTTCCAAGAGTTGAAGGACATCCTGATTGATAAATTGTTTACGTTGATCAATGGGAAAACATCACAAGGGGTATTGAACGATTTGGGAGAGGAAGTGCTGCCAAAGGGTAAAAAGTACACCCAAAAAATGCTGAATGCTGTAGATGATTTTGCCCATTTGGTAGGAGGAAGTTGGACCACCGACAAGGAAACCAACGCTGCCGTTGCAGATTTGTTACACAACTATAAAATCAAATTGAACGACCTTCAAGGTAACTTGAGGAGAGACAAGTTTACGATTTCCGTAGGAGATGAATTGCCTGCAGGTATCATGAAATTGGCTAAGGTGTATATCGCTAAAAAGCGTAAATTAAAGGTAGGTGATAAAATGGCAGGTCGCCATGGTAACAAAGGTATTGTTTCACGTATCGTACGCCAAGAAGATATGCCTTTCTTAGAAGACGGAACACCCGTAGATATCGTACTAAATCCGCTCGGGGTACCCTCGCGTATGAACATCGGACAGATTTATGAAACGGTGCTTGGATGGGCTGGTCTTAAATTGGGCAAGAAGTTCGCTACCCCGATTTTTGACGGGGCATCGCTTGATCAAATAAATAAGTATACCGATGAGGCCGGTATTCCAAGATTCGGGCACACGTATCTATACGATGGTGGAACCGGGCAACGTTTCGATCAACCCGCTACTGTGGGAGTGATTTACATGTTGAAGCTAGGCCACATGGTAGATGATAAAATGCATGCGCGTTCTATTGGACCTTACTCATTGATTACGCAGCAACCTTTGGGTGGTAAAGCTCAATTTGGTGGTCAGCGTTTTGGTGAGATGGAGGTATGGGCCTTGGAAGCTTATGGTGCATCGGCGACCTTACGGGAAATTTTGACCGTAAAATCGGATGACGTCATCGGTAGGGCGAAAACCTACGAATCCATTGTAAAAGGTGAGACCATGCCAGAACCCGGTTTACCGGAATCATTCAATGTATTGATGCACGAGCTTAAGGGCTTGGGCCTTGATATTCGATTGGAAGAATAGCATCGATTGTAGCGATTGAAGAACACACATTTTAATTAGTAGCACCATTTAGATTATGGCTAGAATAAAAGATAATAACCCAATAAAAAGGTTTGATAAGATTTCCATCGGATTGGCATCGCCAGAAGCGATTTTGGCAGAATCTCGAGGAGAGGTCCTTAAACCTGAAACTATCAACTACCGTACACACAAACCTGAGCGGGACGGACTTTTCTGTGAACGTATATTCGGACCTGTTAAGGACTATGAGTGCGCCTGCGGAAAATACAAGCGTATTCGTTATCGAGGTATTGTTTGTGACCGGTGTGGTGTTGAGGTTACTGAGAAAAAAGTACGTAGGGATAGGGTAGGACATATCAACTTAGTAGTTCCTGTAGCCCATATCTGGTATTTCCGTTCGTTACCTAACAAAATAGGATATCTCCTAGGGTTGCCCTCCAAAAAGTTGGACATGATTATTTACTATGAGCGGTACGTAGTCATTCAACCAGGTATTGCGAAAGGGCCCGAAGGCGAGGAAATTCAAAAAATGGATTTCTTGACCGAAGAGGAGTATCTGACTATTTTAGAATCCATACCACCCGAAAATCAGTATCTTGAAGATACCGATCCGAACAAATTCATCGCAAAAATGGGTGCGGAGTGTTTGATCGACCTTTTGGCGCGCATCGATTTGAAAGAGCTTTCGTATGAATTACGCCATAAGGCCAACACGGAAACTTCTAAGCAAAGAAAGACGGAAGCTTTAAAAAGGCTTCAGGTTGTAGAAGCGTTACGTGAATCTCAAGATAATCGTGAAAATAGGCCTGAATGGATGATTATGAAGGTCATTCCGGTCATTCCACCGGAATTACGTCCCTTGGTTCCTCTTGATGGTGGCCGTTTTGCTACCTCCGATTTGAACGATCTTTACCGAAGGGTGATTATTCGAAACAACCGTTTGAAGCGATTGGTCGAAATCAAGGCTCCCGAGGTCATTCTTAGAAATGAGAAGCGTATGCTTCAAGAAGCTGTTGATTCGCTTTTTGATAATACGAGAAAAGCATCTGCTGTAAAAACGGAGTCGAACCGACCTTTAAAATCCCTTTCCGATTCTTTAAAAGGTAAGCAAGGGCGTTTTCGTCAGAACCTGTTAGGTAAACGTGTTGATTATTCGGCTCGTTCGGTAATCGTGGTTGGCCCAGAGATGAAACTATTCGAATGTGGTCTTCCTAAAGATATGGCTGCCGAATTGTACAAGCCTTTCATAATAAGAAAACTTATTGAGAGGGGTATTGTAAAAACAGTAAAATCAGCGAAAAAAATAATAGATAAGAAAGAGCCAGTTGTTTGGGATATCCTCGAAAATGTATTAAAAGGGCACCCGGTCTTGTTGAACCGTGCCCCTACATTGCACCGTTTGGGTATTCAGGCATTTCAGCCGAAATTGATCGAGGGTAAAGCGATACGTTTGCACCCCTTGGTGTGTACTGCGTTCAATGCCGATTTTGATGGTGACCAAATGGCGGTGCACCTGCCACTGGGGCCAGAGGCCATTTTAGAGTCGCAACTATTGATGCTTGCATCCCATAACATTCTGAATCCGGCGAATGGTTCACCTATTACCGTTCCATCCCAAGATATGGTATTGGGTCTTTATTACATGACCAAGGAACGAAAATCTACTTCAGAAGTAAAAGTTAGGGGAGAAGGATTGACTTTTTATTCTGCCGAAGAAGTCGAAATTGCCTTCAATGAAGGTAAAATAGATTTAAATGCAGGGATAAAGGTTCGGGCCAAAGACTTTAATGACGAAGGGGAGTTGGTCAATAAGATTATTCCAACAACCGTCGGAAGGGTATTGTTTAATATGGAAGTACCTGAAAAGGCAGGTTACATCAATGACGTATTGAACAAGAAATCATTGCGTGATATTATCGGTAGAATCTTAAGTGTTACCGATGTGCCGACCACTGCCGATTTCTTGGATAAGATTAAGACCATGGGCTACGATTTTGCCTTTAAAGGTGGATTGTCCTTCAGTTTGGGTGATATTATCATTCCTCAGGAAAAGCATGAGATGATTAACGAGGCCAATGAGCAGGTCGATGGTATTATGGCCAACTATAACATGGGGCTTATTACGAATAACGAACGTTATAATCAAGTCATCGATGTGTGGACGTCTACCAATGCCATGCTGACCGAATTGGCCATGAAACGTATTCGTGAAGATCAACAGGGGTTCAATTCAGTTTATATGATGTTGGATTCTGGTGCTAGGGGTTCTAAGGAGCAAATACGTCAGTTGACCGGTATGCGAGGTCTGATGGCCAAACCTAAGAAATCTACCGCTGGTGGAGGGGAGATTATCGAAAACCCGATACTTTCTAACTTTAAGGAAGGTCTTTCGATTCTAGAATACTTTATTTCTACCCACGGTGCCCGTAAGGGTCTTGCCGATACCGCTTTGAAAACGGCCGATGCAGGTTACTTGACCCGTCGCTTGGTCGATGTTTCGCAAGATGTTATCATCAATATCGAAGATTGTGAGACTTTGAGAGGTATTGAAGTAGAGTCGTTGAAAAAGAACGAGGAAGTGGTAGAAACTCTTGGAGAGCGTATTTTAGGTAGGGTTTCGCTACATGATGTATATGATCCTTTAACTGAGGAGCTATTGCTAAAGGCTGGTCAGGAAATCTTGGAAGCCGATATCAGAAAGATCGAGGATTCTCCTATAGAGAAAATAGAAGTACGTTCTGCATTGACCTGTGAAGCACCTAAAGGAATATGTGCTAAGTGTTATGGTAGAAACCTTTCTACCAATAAAATGGTACAACGAGGTGAAGCCGTGGGTGTAGTTGCTGCACAATCAATTGGGGAACCAGGTACACAGTTGACGTTACGTACCTTCCACGTGGGGGGTATCGCAGGAAACATTTCTGAGGATAATAAGTTAGTAGCCAAATTCAATGGTACGGCTGAAATCGAAGACCTTAGAACCGTTAAAGGTGAAGACAGTGAAGGAAAACCGGTAGAAATAGTTATTTCCCGAACTTCTGAAATTAAAATCGTTGATCCGAAAACCGGTATTACCCTTAGTACGAATAACATCCCTTATGGCTCCCAATTGTTTATTGAAGACGGTGCCAAAATAAGTAAGGGCGATATCGTATGTCAATGGGATCCTTATAACGGTGTAATTGTTTCGGAATTTCCAGGTAAAATTGCCTATGAGAATATCGAGCAAGGAGTTACGTATCAGGTAGAGATAGATGAACAAACTGGTTTCCAAGAGAAGGTTATTTCTGAATCGAGAAATAAGAAATTGATTCCGACCCTTCTTATTCAAGATGCCAAAGGAGAAACGTTACGTTCTTATAACCTTCCTGTAGGTTCACATATCATGGTTGATGATGGGGATAAAATTAAGGAAGGTAAAATTTTGGTCAAGATACCTCGTAAATCGGCAAAAGCTGGTGATATTACCGGTGGTCTTCCAAGAGTTACAGAGCTTTTCGAAGCGCGAAATCCATCAAACCCGGCGGTTGTTTCTGAAATTGATGGTGTGGTTTCTTTCGGCAAGATCAAAAGAGGTAACCGTGAAATCATTATCGAGTCGAAATTGGGCGAGATCAAAAAATACTTGGTCAAGCTTTCGAATCAGATATTGGTTCAAGAGAATGATTACGTAAGGGCTGGTATGCCATTATCCGACGGCTCGATAACACCTGAGGATATTTTGGCAATTAAAGGTCCTTCGGCAGTACAACAGTATCTTGTGAACGAAGTTCAGGAGGTTTATCGCTTGCAAGGTGTGAAAATCAATGATAAGCACTTTGAGGTAGTGGTAAGACAAATGATGCGTAAAGTTCGTATTCAAGATCCTGGTGATACTATTTTCTTGGAGAACCAATTGGTGCATAAAGATGACTTCATTACCGAGAATGACGAAATCTATGGCAAGAAGGTTGTGGTAGATAAGGGTGACTCCGAAAACCTGAAGGAAGGTCAGATCATAACTGCACGCGAATTAAGGGACGAGAACTCTGTTCTTAAGCGTTCAGATAAAAATCTGGTGACGGCGAAAGATGCTGTTGCGGCCACGGCTACACCAATTCTTCAGGGAATAACGAGAGCCTCTCTTCAAACCAAGTCGTTTATTTCTGCGGCTTCTTTCCAAGAGACGACCAAAGTATTGAACGAAGCCGCGGTTAGTGGTAAAGTAGATACCTTGGAAGGCCTGAAAGAGAATGTTATTGTTGGGCATAAAATTCCGGCAGGTACGGGTATGAGAGATTATGAGAATATTATCGTAGGCTCAAAAGAGGAGTATGACGAAATTATGGCTCGTAAAGAGGCCCTGAAATTTTAAATAAGAAACCCTCGGTGTTCGCGCCGAGGGTTTATTTTTTTAAGTGATATGAGCGAGAAAGAAAAGAATCAAAAGCAAATAAATATAGAGCTAGATGAAAAAACGGCAGAGGGTATCTATTCCAATCTGGCCATAATCAATCATTCGGTTTCCGAGTTTGTAATCGATTTTATCAGTATGATGCCAGGCGCACCCAAAGCTAAGGTGAAAAGTAGAATAGTTCTAACGCCACAGCATGCTAAGAAGTTCTTAAAAGCTATGAACGACAATATTCAACGTTTTGAAAAAGCACATGGCACCATTAAAGATTATGAACAGCCTCCGATTCCCATTAATTTTGGGCCTACCGGAGAAGCATAGAACAAAACCCATTACCGAAAGTAATGGGTTTTTTATTGCTTAAAGGCGAATATAAAGCACAACATACATGCGCCTTGATACACATCATCTTATTGCTTCTCAGTCGAATTCGGAAACAAAATGCAGTTTAACCGAAGGATATTTCTGTTGTGCCATCTGCAATGAAAATTGTGAATCTGCCAAAAACACCAATTGCCCTCTTTTATCTTTAGCGAGAAATTTTTGTTTTACCCTTTTGAACTCCTCGAATTCCTCGTTTTTGGGGTCTTCAGGGTCTATCCAGCAAGCCTTGTATACCGGAAAGTTTTCATAGGTACATTTAGCGCCGTACTCATGTTCTAAACGGTACTGTATGACTTCGAACTGAAGAGCTCCAACGGTACCTATGACTTTTCTTCCATTTATTTCCAAGGTGAATAATTGCGCCACTCCCTCATCCATGAGTTGGTCGATACCTTTATAAAGCTGTTTCGATTTCATGGGGTCGGCATTGTTGATATACCTGAAGTGCTCCGGTGAGAAACTAGGTATGCCTTTATAGTGCAAAATTTCACCTTCGGTTAGGGTATCGCCGATCTTAAAGTTTCCCGTGTCATGAAGACCCACGATATCTCCAGGATAAGAAATGTCTACAATTTCCTTTTTTTCGGCAAAAAAAGCGTTCGGACTTGAAAATTTCAAGCTTTTATCTTGACGTACATGCAGATAGGGTTTATTGCGTTCAAAGGTTCCCGATACAATTTTAACGAAAGCAAGGCGATCTCGATGCTTTGGATCCATGTTCGCATGGATCTTAAACACAAACCCGCTCATTTCTTTTTCACTCGCCTCGACCAGCCTTTCTTCAGCCTTTTTGGGTCTAGGCGGGGGGGCAATTTCTATAAAGCAATCTAAAAGTTCCCTTACACCAAAATTATTTAGGGCCGAGCCGAAAAAGACAGGATGTTGCGCACCCTTTAAATAGTTTTCCTTGTCAAACGAAGGATACACCCCTGCCACCAGTTCTAAATTTTCGCGTAGTTCCGAAGCTGCCTTGGGCCCTATAATACGTTCTAGTTCTTCGCTTTCAAGAGTGTCAAAGGCGATAGTTTCCTCAATATTTTTTTTGCTATCACCACTGAAGAGATTGATATTCTTTTCATAAATATTGTAGATGCCCTTGAAATCATACCCCATTCCAATCGGGAAACTCAGTGGCGTAACGGACAGCCCAAGCTTTTGCTCCAGTTCATCCAAGAGGTCAAATGCATCCTTACCTTCCCTGTCCATCTTGTTGATAAATACGATTAGGGGAATATTGCGCATTCGACAGACTTCAACGAGTTTTTCCGTTTGTTCCTCTACCCCTTTGGCTACATCTACCACTACAATGACACTATCTACCGCTGTAAGTGTTCTAAAAGTGTCTTCTGCAAAATCTTTATGCCCCGGGGTGTCTAGAATATTTATTTTTTTCCCCTTGTAGATAAAGGCGAGTACAGAGGTGGCCACAGAAATACCACGCTGTCTTTCGATTTCCATAAAATCACTGGTGGCCGATTTTTTGATTTTATTATTCTTGACGGCACCTGCCTCTTGAATCGCCCCCCCAAATAATAATAACTTTTCGGTTAGGGTAGTTTTTCCGGCGTCGGGATGGGAAATAATTCCAAACGTTCTTCGCCTTTTAATCTGGTCTTTGAAATTCATACGGAAAATTTGGGCAAAAATACGCTAATTAATAGGTTTTACCAGCTCAAAATTAGGTGGATTGTTTCAGCGTTTTTGCCCTTAAACCCCACAATTGTATCGATTAAACTCCTTCGGTGCCATCCGATGAAATAACTAAAACGTCGATTTGAAACGCATGGAGGCCCATTTTAATCGGGTAAATAAACGAATATATAGAGTGCTGTGTAAGGCAAAGATACCTTTTGACGAATAAATACGGGTTTGACAGAGATTTCGTATGATCTGGTATCGAAACAATTTGACCATATGTATTTTAACTATATCTTGCACGCATATAAAGTTAAGAATCCCCACTTCTTACAAGAACCTTTCGTACCTATTTGCCATGGTGTTAGTTTAATGAAAACTAAACGTATATGGGAAAAACTACGTTCTATGAAATAAAAAGAAAAATAATCATAGGCTCAGTGTATCCAGTAGCCCTTTTTCTTTTTGTTCTAACTACTTCCTTTGATAATAATCTTGACCTTACGACTCAGGCGTCCTTTTTGGATGCTGATGGTGATGGTGTTGCTGACGAGATCGACATTGATAACGATGGTGATGGAATAATCGATCAGGTGGAAGGGCTGACAAAGGATAGCGATAACGACGGCGTACTTGATTATCTAGATTTAGATGCTGATAATGATGGTATTTTGGATTTTCAGGAAGCGCAATCATCATTTAATTTCGTTTCTCCCTCTGGAAAGGATATTGATGGAAACGGTCTCGATGATATCTATGAGTCGTCACCTGGAAGCGGTGAAGGGTTAAGTCCAATTGATTCCGATAATGATGGACTACCCGATTATCTGGATTTAGATTCGGATAACGACGGTATTTTAGATAAAGATGAATCCAGCTTTGTTAGCGATACCTTTGATTGTGAAACGTTACCAAGCCTTGATTTTAGCAATACTCCTATATTGGAATCCGGAGAGGCCCTTAACGAAGGAGCTGTGTATCGTTTTCCCAATGTTACCTCAGAGTTAGATGTTTTGGTAACCATCGAAGAGGTTGTAAATGGTGAAATCGTAACTATTGACCAAAACGATATCGACTCGGAATTTTTTAAACCTGAAATTACTTTTACTACCACGGACGATATCAGAAGGCCTTATGTAGATCTCAAACTTTCTGTGGTGAGCACTGGAACCATAGATCCTGTTGTGCTCGAAGGATTAATTGCTAACTTTATTGATATTGATGGAGAAGGCCTCTATCAAGAATACAATAGGTTTGATACTCCTGCGAGGTATACTTTTGATACCGATACCGAAGTGAATATAAACAACACTTCTGGAGGCCTTTTGATTAATGGGGGTACGAAGGAATATGATGGCATATCGAATGAAAACCCTACAGTCAATGTTGCGGTAGAATTTGTAAATCTTTCTTCATTTGTATTTCGTTTCGGTATTCAAACTTCGAGCGACACTAATTTTGTGACCAAAGTACCTCGACAATCAGGAATTCAATTTTCTTGCTTAGACAATTTTGAAAACCCTCAAACCATAACCTTTAATACAGATGTTGATTCCGATGGAGATGGGTATCCGAATAGGGTGGATATTGATTCCGATGATGACGGTATACCGGACAACGTCGAGGCCCAGCCTACTGATGGTTATGTGCCTCCCACTAATCTCGATGATGATAACGATGGATTGGATAACGCATATGAGGGGGAAGATGACCAAGGATTATCCCCGGTAAATACAGACGGTACCGATAATCCTGATTACTTGGACGATGACAGCGACAACGATTTGGTATTTGACAACAACGAGGGGAACGACTTCAACTTCGACGGTGTGCCCGACCAGACCTATACGGGCGTCGATACGGACGGCGACGGGCTCGACGACGGTTACGAGGGCAGCGATGTGAACGACGGGTTCGATGTGAACGACGAGATCGACGACCCTGCGAACGACCTGCCCGATACCGATGGCACCGAGGACGTGAACTATCGCGATGTGGACGATGACGGCGACGGTATCGATACCATCGACGAGGATGGAAACGGTGATGGAGATCCGACAAACGACGATACGGACGGTGACGGCACTCCCGACTATTTAGATCCGGATGGTCCCCCGCCTCCGCCCGATACCGATGGTGACGGCGTACCCGACAGTGTCGACCTTGACGACGACAACGACGGTCTTTTGGACACCACGGAAGATCCTGATACAGATGGTGACGGAGACCCTCTGACCAATCCTTCCGACAGTGATGGTGACGGCACTCCCGACCATTTGGATATCGACTCCGACAACGACGGTATACCCGATAATGTAGAGGCCCAGACGACCGATGGCTATATAGCGCCGAACGACGACGACGAGGCGACCTATGAAGAGAACGATGGTCTCAACAGTGCCTATCCGGAGGGTATCACCCCTGTGGACACCGATGGCGACGGAACCAATGATTATCTCGACGGTGACAGCGACAACGATTCGGTTCCCGATAACAACGAAGGGAACGACTTCAACTTCGACGGTGTGCCCGACCAGACCTATACGGGCGTCGATACGGACGGCGACGGGCTCGACGACGGTTACGAGGGCAGCGATGTGAACGACGGGTTCGATGTGAACGACGAGATCGACGACCCTGCGAACGACCTGCCCGATACCGATGGCACCGAGGACGTGAACTATCGCGATGTGGACGATGACGGCGACGGTATCGATACCATCGACGAGGATGGAAACGGTGATGGAGATCCGACAAACGACGATCTCGATCGAGATGGAACGCCATCTTACCTAGACCCACAGGAAAGTACTGAAATTGTGGTGATGCAGATGGTTACCCCTAACAACGATGGTAAAAACGAGTTCTTATGGATAGAAAATGTCGATAAGGCTCTTAACAATACACTTAAAATATATAACCGCTGGGGTATTTTGGTCTATCAAGGAGAAAATTACAACAATCAGAACAATGTTTTTGATGGAAGATCGAAAGGAAGATCAACGGTCAATGCTGAAGAATACTTACCGGCGGGTGTATATTTTTATATCTTTGAGTACAATACGGTCGATTCACAGCGCATTACCGATAGTAGTTATATTTACATTAGTAAATAGAGATTTATGGGAATAAAAAAGAGCTTTTTAGTGCTTCTTTTCTTGGTGTTACTGAGCGGCGTGGCATGGGCACAACAAGACGCTCAATACACGCAATACATGTTCAATACCATGAGCGTGAACCCAGCATATGCGGGTTCGAGAGGTCAGCTAAGCCTTACCGCACTTTATCGTTCCCAATGGGTAGGATTGGACGGAGCTCCTGAAACTTTTACCTTTAACATGCATTCGCCTATTCGAAATAGCAACGTGGGTTATGGTCTGTCGATAATAAACGATAGAATTGGTGACGGAACCGTTCAAGAAACTTATTTCGACGCTATGGTTTCCTATACCGTGGATGTATCATTAAAGGGCAAGCTTTCATTCGGTCTAAAATTAGGAGGCAACCTGCTCAATCTCGATTTTGAACAATTGAGGCAAAGACCAGGTTTTGAGGAGACAGTCGCTACGGATAATATTGAAAATCGGTTTAGCCCGAATTTTGGATTGGGGATTTATTATCACACCGATACTTTTTATGCCGGTTTCTCGGCACCTAATTTGATGGAAATCGAACATTTCGACGGCTCGAATAATGATGCAAATGGAGTGGATTTTCTTTCAAAAGACCGAATCAATTTTTATTTTATCACGGGCTATGTTTTTGATTTGAACGATGATTTAAAATTCAAGCCAGCCGTTTTGACCAAAGTTGTGGGTGGCGCACCGCTTCAGCTAGATATTTCAGCAAACTTTCTGTTCTCGGAAAAGTTTTCCTTTGGAGCGGCTTATAGATGGGATGCCGCAGTAAGTGCGCTTGCTGGTTTTCAAATTACCGATCAAATTCTCTTAGGTTTGGCTTATGATAAAGAAACTACCGATTTTGGTAGCACGCAGTTCACTAGTGGGTCGTTCGAAGTTTTTCTAAGGTGGGAATTATTAAGGTCTTTTGAAAAATTGGTTTCGCCGCGGTTCTTTTAATATGGGTCTAATGGTAAAAAAAATCTTCATACTTCTTTTTCTTTTCACGGCATCGGGCTTACATAACGTTAGTCTGGCACAAGACAAGCTGATTGCCAAGGGCGATGAAAAATATGAAGGGTATTCTTTTAAGCCCGCAATCGACATTTATGAAAAAGTACTCAACAGAGGTTATATCTCCGAAGACCTTTTAAAGAAATTAGGTAATTCGTATTATTTCAACGCCAACTACGAAGATGCGGCAAAAACGTATGAAAAGTTAGTTGATCTCTACCCGGATAAGGTGGGTGCTGAATATTATTTTAGATACGCCCAAACCTTGAGAACCCTTGAAAAATATGATGCTTCGAATGAAGTTATGTCCAAATTTTCAAAGGCGACCTCAGACGATGTTAGAGCCTCAGTCTATCAGGGTGAAAGAGATTACTTGGAGGAAATCAAAAAAAATTCCGGACGCTATAATATTAGTCCTTTTCAGTATAACTCTCCCTATTCTGATTTTGCGCCATCGTTTTATAAAGAAGGACTTATTTTCTCATCAGATCGCGATACAGGTAACTTTGCACGGTACCGGCACACATGGAATTCAAAAGATTTTTTGGATCTGTACAAGGTCAACGTCGATAGTACGTCACAAAATTGGGTCAGCAAGTTGGGAGGGGATATCAATACTCGGTTTCATGAATCTACTTCGATAACGACTAAGGATGGTACCACTCTATATTTCACTAGAAATAACTATAAAGAAGGGAAATATGTTAAAGATGAAAGGGGCGTAATACGCCTTAAAATATTTAGGGCCCGAATGACCGAAAAAGGTACCTGGGGTGAGATAGAGGAGCTTCCATTCAATAGTGATGATTACTCGGTAGCTCACCCTGCATTAAGTCCAGATGAAAAGGTGTTGTTCTTCGTATCCGATATGCCTCAGTCATTAGGAGAATCCGATATTTTCAAAATAGCTATCAACGAAGACGGAACTTTTGGTGAGCCTGAAAATTTAGGAGGAATTATCAATACCGAGGCCAGGGAAACCTTTCCCTTTGTATCGAGCGAAGAGGTTTTGTACTTCTCCTCAGATGGGCACCCTGGGCTTGGAGGGCTTGATATTTTTGCCGCAAGATTGGCCAATGGAAATATTGACGGTACTCCGGTTAACATTGGAGAACCGGTAAATGGGAGAATGGATGATTTTACCTTTATATTTAATGAGAAAACAAAAAAAGGATATTTTGCATCTAATCGACCCGAAGGTGAAGGAGAAGATGATATCTATGCCCTAACTGAAACTAAGCCTCTTCTACTTCGATGTGATCAAACGATTTCGGGTACCATTAGAGATAAAATTTCAAATGAGGTACTTGTCGGGGCCACAATTCGTGTAATTGACGAAAACAACAAGGAAATTACTACGGCGATTACAGATGCACAAGGAAAATATCATTTGACCTTAGATTGTAATCAAGGCAATTTTGTAAGGGCTACCATGGAGGGTTATATTCCCTCTGAAGAGTACCTCGGTAAATCAGATGGCAAACCAAAAATTGTAGACTTCTATCTCGAACGTGATACTATCTTGGCCGGTTTTGGTGATGATTTGGCACAGCTTCTTCAATTGAGTACCATTTATTTCGATTTTGACAAATATAATATTAGAAAGGATTCTGAAATAGAGGTAGAAAAGGTAGTAGTCGCTATGGAAAAATACCCAAGTCTCAAACTAAAGGTCAACGCCCATACCGATAGTAGGGGTAAAGATGCCTATAACCTTTGGCTTTCCCAAAAAAGAGCCCAGGCAACGGTAAATTACATGATTGCCAAGGGCATAGCGAAAGAAAGGCTTAGCAGCCAAGGTTTCGGTGAAACCAAATTGATCAATCAATGTGAAAATGGTGTGAAGTGCACCGATGAAGAACACGAGCTTAATCGCAGGTCGGAGTTTATTATCCTTGAATAAGTATTGAAAATTCTTACAACATTCACCTATAGAATGCCGATTTATAGGCTGTTACCGATGAACTACACTCCACTTTTTAGTCTTTTCACCCTTTCATTTACGCGTTACACAACATTAATTTAAGTGCGCTTTTTTATCCTGATATATTTGCGTCTATACCTAGAATAGAGGTATTCCGGAATATGAATTTTCAGGATGAAAATTAATCGACTATACACGTATCTCTCATTTTTAACCGTATTGCTGGTTGCACAGGTAACCCTGTCCCAGGAAACCTTTAGAGACAATTTTGGTGCTGTTTCTTATGACAATAGTGATGGGTCAGTACAATGGGCCTCTGATTGGATCGAGTCCGGTGACACCGATTTAGGCCCCACAGGTGATTATATCTATATCAATAATAGTCGGCTTTATCTTGTTTATCTCTGGTCGGAGCAAATCATACGAACAGCCAATTTAACAGGGGCAACTACGGCTACCCTTTCCTTTACATACAATAGTAGTAGCCTGGGAGGTCAAAGGCAATTAGGGGTTTATGTTTCCAATAATGGGGGAGCCAGTTATTCACAAATAGCAACACTTAATGGAAGCGGGACTTTTTCTCAGAATATATCAGGATTTATCTCGTCCAATACGACGATTCGTTTTGCGAAATCGAATCAAAACTGGAATAATGACGACTGGGCCTACGTAGATAATGTACAAATTAGCGTTGACAATGTCTCTCCCCAGTTAAGTATCGCTGATGTCACTATAGATGAGAATGGTGGGAATGCAGTTTTTACAGTAACTCATGTCGGATCTAATACGGCAGGTTCTTTTACTGTGAATTATTCTTCTGCTGATGGAACGGCTACGGCAGGGAATGATTATGCTGCGGTTTCGGGAACACTTACCTTCAATGGTTCTGCGGGAGATACGGAGACGATCTTGGTTCCCATCCTGGATGATAGCCTATATGAATCTGATGAGGACTTTAGCATTTCGTTCAACTCTGTTTCAAACCCTTCCGTAATTACTTCAGCGGTAGGAACAGGAACCATTAACGATGATGAAATTATTTTAGATGATGTGCCTCTATCACTATACCGGAATTTAAATGGAAACTATGATTATAGTACTACGGGAGGAACTTTCAGAACGGAAGATAATAACACAGACCCCTGTGCAGTAACCACTACATCCTCCGGTAACCTTACGGCTACTATCCCTGGCGGCGCTTCGATCAAAGAAGCCTATCTATTTTGGTCACACTCCGCTTATACACCAGACTCTGAAATTACTTTTGAAAGTACCACGGTAACCGCAGATTTGGTATATAGCGCCGGCTTTACGGGAAGGAATTTTTACGGGTATATAGCGAACGTTACCGATATATTATCGGGCATTTCAAACCCCAGTTCGAATACTTTTGACGTAACAGATTTGGATATTGATACCTCCAGTAATTTTTGTAATTCGGCGACCGTATTGGGAGCCTGGTCTTTGATGGTGTTTTATGAAGAGCTTAGTCTTCCGGCTTCAACGATTAACCTGTACTATGGTTTTGATATCACACAAAATGCGGGTACGTCATTTACTTTGGATAGTTTTTACGCCATAAGTCCTACTGGAAGCAAGGCTACCTTTCTGTCTTATGAAGGAGATGCCACTTTGAATGGAAGCAGTGGGGGGTCGACCAACCCGGAAGAACTATCTATAACAAATCAGGGAGGCGGTAATTTTATTCTAAGTGGTGATGGGGGGCAAACTGGAAATAATGCTTATAATTCAACCCTTTACGATGGTCCGGCTGGGGTTAACCTTTCAAATATGCACGGACTGGATTTAGATACGTATGATATTTCTTCCTATATAAGTTCTACGGATACCGAAGTAACGGCAAACGTAGACGTAGGTCAAGATTTGGTAATATCCTCAGCGGTTGTAATCCGCGTACCTTCCAATTTGATTTCAGGTACCGTATTTGAAGATATGAACTATCCGGGAGGTGCTGGGAGAAACCTCGCAACCGCATCAGGTACGGGCATTGAAGGAGCCCGGGTCGAAATCTTTGACAGTGGTAATGTTTTTTGGGGCTTTACCACTACGGATGCCAATGGCGACTACTCTTTTGGTGGTATGGCAGACGGAGCGTATAAAATTCGTGTGGTTAACGAGGGTATAAGGTCAACACGCGGCGGGGGGGCATCTTGTAGTTCTTGTCATCCCGTGCAGACATTTAGAACTGAATTTGATGGAACTACATCCACGGACATAACCAATGAGATAGGTGGTGCAAACCCAGCGGCTACCTCGGATGCCGGGAATGCTACGCTTTCAGGAGCTCAGACCGTTTCCGAAATAAACATCTGGGGAGGCGGAATCGGTAATATCGATTTCGGCTTTAATTTCAATACTATTGTAAATACAAACGATAGCGGACAGGGCTCCCTGGAACAATTTATAATCAATTCCAACGCCCTGGCCGAAACAGGGATGGATCAAGAAGCGAACAGTATTTTTGATCCGGCGAGCGGCACCGATGTCTCAATTTTTATGATTCCACCAACTTCCGATCCTTTGGGAAGGACTGCTGATGTGAATTATTCTGGAGGTGTATTTAATATTGACCAAAGTGGCAATCAATTGCCGGATATCACGGATAATGATACCCGAATCGATGGAAGAACGCAGACCGCGTATTCTGGTGACACCAATACGGGTACGATTGGAGCTGGGGGAAGTCCTGTTGGAACCTTTGCCACCGTTTTACCGGATTACGAGCAGCCGGAAATTCAGGTTCATGCGACAAATCAGGATGTTTTCACTGTTGAGGCAACAGGGACACATATTCGAAACTTGTCGATATATACGCTGAACAATGCCTCTTCTATTCGACTCAATACAGGAGATAATAATCTATTTACAGAAAATTCCTTTGGCCTGGATGCGCTTGGAGTACAAACACCTGCCGGTGAATACGGAATTGAAATTAACGGTGGTACCTCGCAAATTACAGGAAACTATTTTACAGGTGGTAATGTAGGTACCAATGTTTCCGCAGGAACGTCAACTGAGATTACCTATAACCACTTCGACCAGGTAGGAAATGAAGCCTGTGAAGATGCCATAGCCCTTGCAGGAGGTACCGGCATTACAATTGCCTATAACCTTGTAGATCAAACGGCTGCGATTGGCATAGAAGGATGGTCCTTTGGTGGTGGCGCTTCTATTACCGAAAACACAGTTACCGCTTCAGGCCAAGATGGAGGTAATTGTTCAGGCTCCATTGAAAATGCAGGAATACGACTGTTTGGAAGTAATTCGAGTATTACCAATAATATTATCGCTAATAACGGTGGGGCCGGTATCGTAATAACCGACGGTTCAACTTCTGGGAATTTGATTTCTCAAAATTCTATTTATGCGAATGGAAGACTAGGGATCGACCTGGATGGAACTTCTACCGAAAATCCCATGGGAGATGATGTTACCTTGAATGATTCAGGAGATACGGATACCGGACCTAATAGTTTGGTCAACTTCCCCATCATTTCCACTGTTTTTATATCCGGTAGTGAATTGGTTGTCAAAGGATGGACCCGACCCGGAACCACCCTGGAATTTTTCTTTACCGATATTAACGAAGGAAGTGCTACAGTTGGGGATAATACCTTTGGGTTATCCGAAGACTATGGGGAAGGACAGATATTTATAGGAAGTGCACTCGAGGGTAGTATCGACGATTTGGATGCAGGTACATCTTCATATACCGATACCGATGGAAATACGGATAATACCAATCAATACGAATTCAGGATTCCCTTGCCTTCAGGAACTACGATAGGGGAGTGGATCACCGGTACGGCTACCCTTTCTAACAGTACTTCAGAGTTTTCGCCCATGAGTGAGATTAGGGTTAGAACCGTAATTACCAATCGACGAATTACCTACCGCGTTAATAAAGGTTAAAAGTTATTTTTAGCGTACCTGAACTATGTTGACACACAGAATAATAGTATTCATGTAGTCTACGGACTGATTGACAACATACTTTTCTTAATGGTTGGGCCTTTTCTTAGTTTTAATGAGAGGATTAATTAGGGTCAATTACAAGATATTACCGGACCTAAAGAAACTCCAGATTTTAGATATAATGCGGGGCAAACTATGCTTACTATTTTTAATAAGCTCAGTTGGGCTGTTTGGTCAAACTGTCTTTTGGTCGGAGAATTTTAATACATATGCCGATGGTAGCGAAAACGGTACTGCTTCTGGTGCCCAGGCTACAAATTGGTCGACAACTTTAACGGGTGATGTTTGGGTTCAGGGCGGGCGTATCGAAGCAAATAATCTTGGAACGGAAGGCATTTGGTTGACAGACCCTATAGATATTTCACTATACACAGGTGTGAACTTCAGCTTAGATGTAGCCACCATGTCCAATACCGATCAATTTGAAGCAGGTTCCGACTATTTTATCGGAGAATATCGAATTGATGGTAGCGGTGGATGGGTACAATTCGAAAATGCCTCTGGAGATGGCAATCCCTTCGATCCTCTGAACAGCTCATATGCTGTATCTCTTCCTACGACGGGCAGTACTCTCGAAATTCGGGTTCGTTTTTACAATACCGCAGGTAATGAATACTATTACATTGATAATGTACAGGTTGAGGGAAGCCCTTCGGGCTGTAGCAATACATTGGATTATGAGTTTTACGACAGCGTTCCTACTGGAAACACGGTAGATAATATTCCCACTACAGGAGCCCTTTCAACGGGTACGGTTTCCAACTTTGACGTAGATGCATTGCAAAATGCCGTAGACCCGGGGGATACGAATTCCTTTTCAATCCGGTATACGGGTTATATCGAAATTCAGACGGCTGGTTCTTATACCTTTTATACAAGCTCCGATGATGGGTCTAAACTGTTTATTGATGGAGTTGAAATTGTAGATAACGACGGCAACCATGGGAACCAAGAACGATCTGGTACGGTTTCACTTGATACTGGACTTTATCCTATTGAGGTCCTTTTCTATGAAAATTCAGGGGGGGAAACCCTTACGGTACAGTATCAGGGGCCTTCCATAAGCAAACAGAATATTCCTTTTTCACGTTTGTATGCCACCTGCTCGGGTTCGGGCATCGATACCGATGGCGATGGAATCAATGACGATTCCGATATCGATGATGATAATGATGGTATTGTAGATGCCGATGAATGCGGTGCGACGACGGGTGGGTTCGTTCAGACAGCAACGAGTGTTTCGTATTTCTCCAATACAAGTGATGCGGGAGGAGACCCCGGGACTTCTTATGCGGCCAATCCGACCACTTGGCCAGGAGGTACATCGTATCTGCTTCTTGATTTTGGTACTTTGGTTGCGATAGGAACTACAGTAGATGTTTATATTGGTGCAGACCCTGCTGTTTCGGATTCCGATATGCAGGTGCAACGAACCAATTCAAGTGGTACAACCAATGATGGGTACCTTGCCGATGGAAATAATACTACTCCCGGAAGCATCCGGCAAGTATCTTTTACAATCACAGGCACCGCGGTTAGATATATCCGAGTAGTGGCCTGGAATCAGGGAGCGAGGGTTTATGGCGCTCAATATGGGGGTGGAGGGTGTAGTGACCTGGATACCGACAGTGATGGAATTCCAAATAGATTAGATCTGGATAGCGATAGTGACGGAATTCCTGACAACGTAGAAGCCCAGGACAGTAATTCCTATATAGCTCCTTCAGGTTTAGATGCAAATTCTGACGGTCTCGATGATGCCTATGGCCCCACTGGTATCAGTACCCAAGACTGGGACGGGGACACAACCCCCGATTTTCTGGATACGGATAGTGATGATGATGCGACAGGCGATGTAATTGAATCCGGACTATCTATTTCGAACTCGGATTCCGATAATGATGGATTGGATGATGCTGTCGATGCAACATCAGGGTATTCAGATCCTGCAGGTACGGTAGATGATCCGACTTCAAGCCCCGTTAGACTTACCGATGTGGATATGGATGTCGGGAGTGGGGGTGATTTGGACTACCGGGATATTTCGGTGACCAATGATCCACCGACCTTGACGGTCACCGGTGACCAGAATTATTGCCCCTTGACTTCCCAACCCATTGTGGAATCCATTAGCATAACAGATCCCGATGATACCACAACGACCGGTGTTTACATTCAGATTTCCGGGAACTACGTGAATGGGGAAGATTTGCTTACCCTAACGGGATCTCATCCAGGAATTACGGCAAGTTGGGATGCCACTGAGGGAGAGCTTACCCTCTTGGGCCCAGCGTCCTATAGCGATTTTGAAGCGGCGATCCTCAATGTTGAATTTTCAAGTACTTCGCCATCCCCAACAGGAACACGCTCCTTCTCCATTACAGTAGGAGAGGCGAACTATTTACCCTCAACCGGACATTATTATCTGTATGTGGAAGACCTTGGAATAACCTGGACGGATGCGAATGCGGCCGCTAGCGCCAGTACGTATTTTGGATTACAGGGGTATTTAGCCACCCTTACCTCTCAGGCTGAAGCTGATTTTTCAGGAACACAGGCAGCCGGTACCGGCTGGATTGGGGGTAGTGATGCTGCCACAGAGGGTACGTGGGAATGGGTTACGGGCCCTGAGGCGGGAACCGTGTTTTGGAACGGGACAGCAGGAGGCAGTAGCCCAAATTTTGCCTTTTGGAATAATGCAGAGCCCAATCAGTCAGGTGACGAAGATTATGCCCATATTACCCATCCAAACGTAAATCCTAACGGTTCATGGAACGACCTTTCCAATACCGGTGCGGCTTCAGGAAACTACCAACCGCAAGGTTATGTCGTAGAATATGGAGGAATGCCGGGTGACCCCGTTTTAAATATAACCGGAGTAACTACGCTGACCATGTTGGCGACACCTACCGTAAATACTCAATCCACAAATCGGTCTATCTGCCCGAATACCGATGCTTCATTTTCCGTGACAACATCCGGAGCCAATGCTTTTCAATGGCAAGTTTTTAGCGGCGGATCGTGGGCAGACCTTACGGATGACACTACTTATGCAGGTACGTCCACAGAAACGCTTTCTATTTCTGCTGCAACTTTAGCAATGAACGGCAATCAATATAGACTTCATTTGATAGGATGCGCAGATAATTACTCTAATACGGTAACGCTCACTGTGGAGGATGTTACCAATCCTACGGCAAGCAACCCCGCAGGTCTTATCATGTACTGTAATGCAGAGGTACCTGTACCAGATATTAATGTCGTAACCGACGAAGCTGATAATTGTACTGTTAACCCATTGGTTACGTTTATCGGAGAGGCCTCCGATGGAGGAACGAATCCAGAAATAATTACACGTACATACAGAATTAGTGATAATCAAGGCAATAGCATTGATGTTACCCAAACCATAACCATAAATCATATCACGATTACTTCCCAACCTTCAGATTTACAGGTTTTTGTAGGAGCAAATGCGACCTTCAGCGTAACTACCACAAATGTGGATACCTATCAGTGGCAGGTAAGTACGGATAGTGGTGGAACATTTAACAATATCTTTGATGGGGCGGACTATATAGGTACGACGAGCAATACAATGACCGTTGTTCAACCTGGGATTGCAAAGAACGGATATTTGTATCGAATTTTAGTTTCCAATAGTGGTTCGGGTGGTTGTGTGCCTTTAAACTCAGGTAACGCCCTTCTTTCTGTGAAGCCTGCCACCGTAATAACGAATAGACGAATAACAATTCGTGTTGATAAACAATGATTTATGGTTTCTTTCTAAATCGAAAGTACACCAACACATCTCCTTAATAGTTTTTCAATGGGCTGCTCCTAATAGAAATTAAAAGGGCCATGGTTTTTATGCTCAAAAGAGGGTAGCTCTTTGGGAAATTACGAATGAATCTTCCTACATATCCACTCGCTCAGGTACTGATAACAGGGTTCTTATCGATGAAAGAATACTTAAAAGAACGATTTTTTTTTCATTGAAACCTCATTTTTTCCTTAGTAGACCGTGCATTTCATCGATTACACAACAATTATTTTTCAATGGTAGTACTTAAATTAATTTTGTAGGGTGTGTAAAATCCGTTAGACCCAAGTTGACGACTGCACATCCCAAAGTATGAATAACTTAACCGAACCAAACCCAGGTTTTCTTCTGGAAAACCATATGGCATTTAGAACGAATCATCGTTCTCTTCCCTTTTGTAAGGAGTGTCTATTCTAGACATGGTTTCTACAAGTATTCAGCTTTAAAGTTTTAAGAATGAAAATTTTGTACAGCTAAGCAGTACAAAGCAATAACGAAGAGTTTGAATTATACAATTATAAGTAAAGTTTTGGCCATGAGGAGAATATGTGCACTACTACTTTTTCTGTTTTCTGGAATAGCAATTGCCCAAACTACGGTTACTTTGGAGGACCAATGTAATTGTGAGGTGCTAAGCGGTCCTGACGTTACCGCTCCAGGAATGACAACCCCAACAGGTGCCGATACCGGAGACATTTATGTGAATACTAACACCGGTACTATTTACTTTTGGGATGGTAATTCATGGGAGTTAACTTCCTCCGATAATCAACAATTGCAAGGTTTTACCTTCGATTCGTTAACAGGGGAGTTGCGACTCACACTGGAGAATGGCGGAACTTCTAGCATAATTTTACCCTTGGAAACCTTGACCACCATGACCGGAGTAGCTCCAGTTGGTAACGCGATAGGGATTTATGAGAATGAAAACGGTGATTTGGTTACTATAAATGAAACGATCACCTCGATGACCGACAACGGCGACGGCAACGTGACCCTTGTCAACGAGGCCGGGGCGACGATGACGGTTGCCAAGTCTGACATCACTGCGAACCCCGACGGCACCTATACCTTTACGAACAACGACGGCACCGACGTGACCATCGACACCAACGGCATTGAGATCACCAACGTGATCCCGGGCAACAGGATCGCGACGGTAACGGAGGCCGACGGGACCACGGTTGACATCGACGAGACGGTGACCGATATCACGGGCACCTCCGTTACGGGCAACGAGATCGGGGTCTATCAAAAGGAGGACGGCACGACGGTATCGATCCAGGAGACGATCACCTCGATGACCGACAACGGCGACGGCAACGTGACCCTTGTCAACGAGGCCGGGGCGACGATGACGGTTGCCAAGTCTGACATCACTGCGAACCCCGACGGCACCTATACCTTTACGAATAACGACGGCACCGACGTGACCATCGACACCAACGGCATTGAGATCACCAACGTGATCCCGGGCAACAGGATCGCGACGGTAACGGAGGCCGACGGGACCACGGTTGACATCGACGAGACTATCACTACCTTGTCCACGCTAGATGGCGTGAACTTTACCTATACTTCCGAGGATGGAACGCCAACCGTTTTTGACGGTACGGACGATCAGGATGCGAGCGAGGTCAACCTTACGAACCCCATCGACGTAGACGGCGATACAATCGATGAGAGCACTGTAGAAGAGGCTATAGCCGATTTGGCCAATAATAGCAGTGACAACCAAGATCTGACGGGCGCCACTTTAAGTGGCTTGAACGAATTGCAAATTGACATTGAGGACGGAAACTCCGCTACGGTCGATCTTTCCTCCCTAAGCGAAACCGTTACTGCCGGTACAGGCGCTGTGACCGTCACTGATGACGGTAATGGTAATTATACCGTCAATTCGACCGATTTGGATGAGGATTTAACGAATGAACTTACGTTGATTGGTTCGGGAGCTCCGGCAGTTACCCCTAGCAATGCTGGGGTAACTTATGTCGACGATGTGGCTGGTCAGCTTTATGTGTGGGACGGTGCAGCCTGGAATCAGGTTGGTGGCAATGCTTCACCCGACTTGGATGGAGACCCGAACAACGAGTTCCAGACACTTTCGCAGTTGGGCACGGACGTGACCCTTAGCGACGGGGGCGGCACCATATCGGTGGCCGACAACGACGACGACCCGAACAACGAGATCCAGGACCTTTCGTATAATCCTGCTACCCAGATATTGAACATAACGAACAACGCCACGGCTACGGACATCGACCTAAGTGGGCTTGACACGGACACGCAGTACACTGCGGGCACGGGGCTCAACCTTGTGGGTACCGAGTTCAGTGCCGACCCGAGCCTTGCCACGGACGCCGAGGTTGCCGCTGCGGTAGCTGCGAGCGACGCCCTTGATCTGGACAAGGTGATCGGCAACGAATCGGTGACGGGGCTGACCTTTGATGGAGGGACCTCGGTCTTGACGCTCACCCAGGATGGCGCTGCAAACCAAACGGTTAATTTAGGGGCATTGGACACGGACACGCAGTACACTGCGGGCGACGGACTGAACCTTGACGGGAGCAACGAGTTCACGGCGGTGGCCAGTCCTGACGCGGGCAACGCAACGGAGGTACGTGCCAACGGTATTTTCTCGACGGACGACCAAGACGCATCGGAAGTGTCCTATGACGGGAGTGTTACGGGCCTTGGAGGCGATGTGCAGGCCGCTATCGACAATTTGGCGGGCCAGGTGGACGACGACGTAAGCGTGACGAATACGATAACAGGTAATAGGATAGCGACCATTTCCGAACCGGGTATAACTCCAGTTGACATAGAAGAGACAATAACTACATTGGATACCGTTGACAGCGAGACATATACCTATAGATCTGAGAACGGAACCGAAACAAGTTTCGATGGTACGGACGACCAGGACGCGAGCCAAGTGAATTTGGCGACCCCCGTTGACATAGACGGCGACAGTAGCGATGAGACTACCGTTGAGGAAGCTATCACGGCCTTGGCGGCGAGCAGTTCGGACAACCAACAGATCAGCGGTAGTGTTACAACGCCCAACGAGCTTGTGAACATAGCCCTCGAAAGAGGTGGAAGTACAAATATAGATATTCGCGACGGGGACAGTGACGATACGAACGAGATACAGGACGCCAGCGAGGTGAGCTTTGACAACAGTGCGACTTCACTTACGGGAAGCACGGTACAGGCGGCCCTGGAGGAATTGGACGGAAATATTGGTTCGAGCGAGCTTACCACGACGGTCTCCGAGGGGAACGGAGTGGACATCGTATCGAGTACCTCTGGCAACAATACGGACTATGAGGTAACGGTGAACGTTGGCGAGCTTACCGGCGACGGCAACGTGACCTCCACGAACGCTACGATAGACATCACGGGAGGGAACGCTTCCACATTGAACGATGTGACCTTGGACGTTGCGGACAATGCGATCACCAATGCCAAGATGGCCGACAACGCCATTACCACGACGGAGATATTGGACGGCACGATAGGTACATTGGATATAGCCAATGATGCCGTTACCCTTGGGAAACTGGCCGATGGAACTGCTTTGGGGCAGGTGATGCAGTGGGACGGTGCGAACTGGACCCTAGTGGACCTGGGTTCCGTAACGGTAACGGAGAACGACGGTGTGATCGGGAACGAGGTGGTCGGGCCGTCGAACGGTACCTTGACTCTCACGGGGGCCGGGGATACCGTCGACCCCTTTAGGTTGGAGGTCACGGCCGACGGTATAACGGGCAACGAGATAGCCACGGGTGCCGTAGGTACGGACGAACTGTCTGACAGTGCGGTGACCCTGGGTAAATTGGCCGATGGCAGTAACGCAGGGGACCTTATCCAATGGAACGGCACGGCCTGGACGTACATCGACCCGAGTACCTTGGACACGGACACTCAGGACCTTTCGATCGATGCCTCTGGCACTACGATATCGCTTGTGGACGGCGGTTCCGTGACGATCAACCCCGACGATGCGGATGCGGACCCGGGCAACGAGATCCAGGACCTCGACCTTACGGGCGACATCCTCACGATCACCAACAACGGCTCTGCGACTCCGATCGACCTTTCGGGCTATACGGACACGGACACGCAGTACACTGCGGGCACGGGGCTCAACCTTGTGGGTACCGAGTTCAGTGCCGACCCGAGCCTTGCCACGGACGCCGAGGTTGCCGCTGCGGTAGCTGCGAGCGACGCCCTTGATCTGGACAAGGTGATCGGCAACGAATCGGTAACGGGGCTGACCTTTGATGGAGGGACCTCGGTCTTGACGCTCACCCAGGATGGCGCCGCAAACCAAACGGTTAATTTAGGGGCATTGGACACGGACACTCAGGACCTTTCGATCGACGCCTCTGGCACTACGATATCGCTTGTGGACGGCGGTTCCGTGACGATCAACCCCGACGATGCGGATGCGGACCCGAACAACGAGATCCAGACACTTTCGCAGTTGGGCACGGACGTGACCCTTAGCGACGGGGGCGGCACCATATCGGTGGCCGACAACGACGACGACCCGGGCAACGAGATCCAGGACCTCGACCTTACGGGCGACATCCTCACGATCACCAACAACGGCTCTGCGACTCCGATCGACCTTTCGGGCTATACGGACACGGACACGCAGTACACTGCGGGCACGGGGCTCAACCTTGTGGGTACCGAGTTCAGTGCCGACCCGAGCCTTGCCACGGACGCCGAGGTTGCCGCTGCGGTAGCTGCGAGCGACGCCCTCGATCTGGACAAGGTGATCGGCAACGAATCGGTAACGGGGCTGACCTTTGATGGAGGGACCTCGGTCTTGACGCTTACCCAGGATGGCGCCGCAAACCAAACGGTTAATTTAGGGGCATTGGACACGGACACTCAGGACCTTTCGATCGATGCCTCTGGCACTACGATATCGCTTGTGGACGGCGGTTCCGTGACGATCAACCCCGACGATGCGGATGCGGACCCGAACAACGAATTCCAGGACCTGGGTATCGGTGTGGGCAGCGTTCCCAACGAGAGTGTGGAACTGACCATTACCAATGGGTCCGGCACTTCGATTGATATCCGTGATGCAGACGCAATCGTTGGTAACGAAGTCATCAACGGTACGGATGCGACTTTGACCCGTTCCGGTAGCGGTACGCTAGCGGATCCATATACATTGGACGTAGCCGCCGATGGAATCACCAATGCCGAGATCGCCGACGATGCCGTTGGACTTGAAAATCTTGCTGACGGAACCCTTACAGGTCAGGTAATCCAATGGGATGGTACGGATTGGACCTTGGTTGATTTGGGATCGGTGACCGTTACCGAAAACGACGGTGTGATCGGTAATGAAATAGTCAATGCCACTGACGGTACCCTGATAAGATCCGGGGCTGGAAGTACCGTCGATCCCTACACATTGGACGTAGCCGCGGATGGAATCACCACTGCCGAAATCGCAGACAATGCTGTGCAGTTGGAGAATATCGCCGATGGTACCCTAGTGGGCCAAGTAATGCAATGGGACGGAACGGATTGGGTGTTGGTAGATGCTGGCACATTGGATACGGACACGGACACTCAGGACCTTTCGATCGACGCCTCTGGCACTACGATATCGCTTGTGGACGGCGGTTCCGTGACGATCAACCCCGACGATGCGGATGCGGACCCGGGCAACGAGATCCAGGACCTACAGTTCTCTGGTGGCCAGATCACCCTTAGCGGGGACCCGGACGCGACGGTCATCGACCTTAGCGGTTACGACACGGACGCCTCTGACGACTTCGACGGCCAGTGGAGCAGCCTTACGGGCGTTCCGGCGGACTTTGCGGACAACGTCGACGACGTGAACGATGCTGACTCTGTTATCGGCAACGAATCGGTAACGGGGCTGACCTTTGATGGAGGGACCTCGGTCTTGACGCTCACCCAGGATGGCGCCGCAAACCAAACGGTTAATTTAGGGGCATTGGACACGGACACTCAGGACCTTTCGATCGACGCCTCTGGCACTACGCTATCGCTTGTGGACGGCGGTTCCGTGACGATCAACCCCGACGATGCGGATGCGGACCCGAACAACGAGATCCAG
>NZ_VTZS01000006.1 GCF_008367235.1 Pareuzebyella sediminis
TCCTGAAAAGGGCCCAAAAAAACCCTTAAACGCCCAGGGAAAACATCTCATCGATCACTCTCAAACTCCCAAAGCGGGTGCAAATATAAGAGGGTTTTTTTAATAAAAAATACTAAGACCGATTTTTTTTGGAATTTTTTCCAAGGCTTTTTTTAACCCTTTAAAAATTAACACTTTACAGGTTCGATTAATTTTGAAGGGCCTTAAATTTAATACATTTAATTCGTTTGTGCAAACCGTTTCACCTCGCTTCATTATAATATCCTCTTCAGCATTGCAGCCTCACAGCAAAGTAAAATCGATCACTGAAGAAAACCCTTAAAACGTATACCCAAATCGCATGTTCTTTATCCTCTTTAAGATCATACTTCACCAAACCCAATATAGACACCGTATCTACCCACACCTTTCCGCACTCGAAATAGAAAATAAACTTACACATTATATATTGTACGCCTTAACGCTGAATGTTATCTTTGCATCCTTGATTTTAAAAAAAGGGTATGATCAAAATCACTTTACCAGACGGAACACAAAAAGAATTTGAGCAAGGCACCACACCTATCGATGTTGCTAAAAGCATCAGTGAAGGCTTGGCCAGAAACGTCATCTCAGCAAAATTCAATGAGACCGTCATAGAAACCGTGACCCCTTTGGAGGAAGATGGAAAATTGGTGCTGTATACATGGAACGACCCGGAAGGAAAGAAAGCATTTTGGCATTCCAGTTCACATATTGTGGCCCAAGCCTTGGAAGAACTCTACCCTGGTATCAAGCTCACTATTGGTCCTGCTATTGAAAACGGATTTTATTACGATGTGGATTTCGGCAGCCACACCATTTCGGAAAAGGACTTTCCCGCTATAGAAAAAAAGGCTTTAGAAATCGCACGCGGTAAGCACGACTTTAAAATGCATCCCGTTTCAAAGGCAGATGCCCTTGCTTTCTATAAAAAACAAGATAACGAATTCAAGTTAGAGCTCATCGGAAATCTTGAGGACGGCTCAATCACATTTTGTGACCACGACACGTTTACCGATCTCTGTCGAGGAGGACATATTCCGAATACGGGAATCGTAAAAGCCATAAAAATCTTAAACGTTGCAGGGGCCTACTGGAGAGGCGACGAGAACAAACCCCAATTAACAAGAGTGTACGGTATTTCATTTCCAAAACAGAAAGAGCTTACCGAATACCTTACTATGATCGAGGAAGCCAAAAAGCGAGATCACCGTAAACTAGGAAAGGAACTGGAACTATTTACTTTTTCGCAAAAGGTGGGCCAAGGCCTTCCCTTATGGCTGCCCAAAGGTGCTGCACTTCGCGAACGACTAGAACAATTTTTAAAAAAAGCGCAAAAAAAGGCGGGCTACGAGATGGTGGTCACCCCTCATATCGGTCAGAAAGAACTCTACGTAACCTCGGGCCACTATGAGAAATATGGTGCCGATAGCTTTCAACCCATTCGCACGCCCAAGGAAGATGAGGAGTTTCTTTTGAAACCTATGAACTGCCCGCATCATTGCGAAATATACAAAACCCGACCTTTCAGTTATCGCGAGTTGCCCAAACGATACGCCGAATTCGGAACCGTATATCGTTATGAACAAAGTGGTGAACTTCATGGTCTTACACGTGTTCGGGGTTTTACCCAAGATGATGCCCATATTTTCTGTACCCCTGACCAATTGGACCAAGAATTCAAAGATGTCATTGATCTCTCATTATATGTATTAGAATCACTAGGTTTCGAGAACTTCACGGCGCAAGTCTCAGTGAGAGATCCCGAAACACCTGAAAAATATATCGGGTCGATCGACAATTGGGAAAAAGCGGAAAATGCAATTATTGTTGCCGCCAAAGAAAAAGGCCTGAGCTATACTATCGAAGAAGGAGAAGCTGCATTCTATGGCCCAAAGTTGGATTTTATGGTTAAGGACGCACTTGGAAGGCAATGGCAATTGGGGACCATACAGGTCGATTACACCCTTCCCGAGCGTTTCGACCTGACCTATAAAGGCAGCGATAATGAGCTACACCGACCTATAATGATTCACCGCGCACCCTTTGGCAGCATGGAACGCTTTATCGCCCTTTTACTGGAACATACAGGAGGAAATTTCCCTATTTGGTTAATTCCTGAGCAAGCCATCGTACTGCCGGTAAGTGAGAAACATGAAAAATATGCAGAAAAAGTTTTAAAATCCTTGGAAAATAACGAAATTCGCGCCCTCATTGATAACCGGAACGAAACTGTCGGCAAAAAAATACGGGAAGCCGAGATGAACAAAATTCCTTTCATGCTCATCGTGGGAGACGATGAAGAAGTAAACGCAAGTATATCGGTACGTAGACATGGAGGAGAAGATTTGGGCTCGATTACCTTGGAAGATTTTGCGGACTTGGTATCTAAAGAAATAAGTAGTACCTTAAAGTCGTTCAAAGAAAATTAAAGTTTAACTAAAAAGAATAAGTCATAGCAATACGAAAAAGATTTAGGCCACAGCCTAGAAGGGAAAACAAAAACCCTCACAAAATCAATGAAAAAATACTCGCGTCCAAGGTACGCTTGGTAGGCGATAATGTGGAAGTAGGTGTCTATCCGATTCGGGAGGCACTGGACAAATCGGAGGAAATGGGATTAGATCTCGTGGAAATCTCCCCTAAGGCAGATCCACCGGTTTGCAAAATATTGGATTACAAAAAGTTTCTCTACGAGCAAAAAAAGCGTGAAAAGGCCATGAAGGCCAAAGCGTCCAAGGTCATCGTTAAAGAAATTCGATTTGGTCCCAATACGGACGACCACGATTATGAATTCAAAAAGAAACACGCCGAAAAGTTCTTGAAAGATGGGGCCAAATTAAAAGCCTATGTTTTCTTTAAAGGACGATCTATAGTGTATAAGGACAAGGGTGAGATATTGCTTTTAAAGTTAGCCCAAGAATTGGAAGAATTCGGTAAGGTCGAGCAGCTACCAAGATTGGAAGGAAAGCGAATGACCATGTTTATCGCTCCCAAGGCGAAGAAATAGAATAACGCTCCCTTTTTAGGGATAAAAATATTGCTAAAAACAAGCCCTTAATGGGGCTTGATTGGCATAAAGAGCCCGAAGGCCGCACGAGGGTATAACAAAAATAAGTGCAGCAAGTGAGATAATTAAATCATTAGGAAAAATGCCTAAACAAAAAACAAAATCCAGTGCCAAGAAACGTTTCAAGTTGACCGGCACCGGCAAAATCAAGAGAAAGCACGCTTTTAAAAGCCACATTCTTACAAAGAAGTCTAAAAAGCGGAAGCTTCGATTAACACATGATACCCTGGTTCATAAAGCGGACGAGAACAGTATCAAAGAACAACTGTGTTTGAAATAGTTGTTTATCGGTAATTAAGTATTAACCATGGAGTCGGGCTCAAAAAAGTGTATGAAGAAATCGTACCGCCTGCTACAAAAATGTAAAGAGTTATGCCAAGATCAGTAAATGCAGTTGCTTCAAGAGCTAGAAGAAAAAAGGTGATGAAGCAAGCCAAGGGTTACTTCGGAAGACGTAAAAATGTCTGGACGGTAGCCAAAAATGCGGTTGAAAAAGCAATGTTATATGCTTACCGCGATCGAAGAAACAAAAAAAGAACCTTCCGGGCACTTTGGATTACCCGTATTAATGCGGGAGCCCGTTTGCACGGTATGTCGTACTCACAGTTTATGGGGAAGGTCAAAGCCAGTGGCATCGAATTGAACAGAAAAGTTCTTGCCGATTTGGCCATGAACCATCCTGAGGCTTTCAAGGCCATTGTAGACAAGGTAAAATAAGTTCAAAACTATCTCACTTTAAAAATCCGGCTCCTTAATGAGCCGGATTTTTTTATGTTCCAAAAACCGTTATTACCAGTCGTCGTCCAGAAGCATTGTTACGATGCTCACAAAGATATATGCCTTGCCAAATACCCAGATTAAGTTGGCCATCGGTAATCGGTATTTGAACGGATGCCCCCATTAACGAAGCTTTAATGTGTGCCGGCATATCATCAGGCCCTTCATAGGTATGTATATAATACGGAGCATCTTCGGGGACCAATTCGTTCAAATGGCTTTCAAAGTCTTCCCTGACCGTGGGATCGGCATTCTCGTTAATCGTCAAACTGGCAGAGGTATGTTTGATAAAAACCTGAAGTATTCCGGTCTGAATTTCCTTCAATTCGGGCACTGAGGCGACAATCTTTCGCGTAATGAGATGAAAACCCCTAGGATAAGGCTTTAATGTCATTTCATGCTGGTACCATTTCATAGTCTTCACTTTGTGAACAAATCGTAAAACTTCATAAAACTAAGCCATATTCCATGGATAACAAATATCTTTGCCGTTTTCAAAAAGACACCATGGATTTATCCAAAATTAAAATGGTCGTTACCGATATGGACGGCACACTTCTGAATTCGAAACACGAGGTAAGTGACAAGTTTTTTGCACTCTACGAAAAGCTCAGGGAGCGCAATATTATGTTCGTGGCCGCTAGTGGTAGGCAATACAATAGTATCATCGACAAGCTAGATTCCATAAAGAACGATATCATAGTCATTGCTGAAAACGGAGGCTTTGTTATGGAAAAAGGAAAGGAGTTACTGGCCACTCCCTTGGAAAACAAAGCAAAAGACCACGTTTTAAACCTATTGGAATCTGTACCGGATATATTTCCTGTACTCTGCGGAAAGCACAATGCCTATATACGCAGTAATTCCAAGGAATTCGAGGCCAAATTACGAGAGTACTATACGGAATACGAGCTGTTGGACGATTTAAAGGAATATACCGGTGAAATATTGAAAATTGCCATCTATCACTTTGAGAGTTCTGAGAAATATATCTATCCAGAAGTAGCACATCTCGAAGGCCCTCTTAAAGTGAAGGTTTCCGGTGAAAATTGGGTCGATATTTCAAGTCCGGATGCCAACAAGGGGTATGCCCTTCGGAAGGTTCAGCAACGCTACGGTATCCAACCTGCAGACACTATGGTCTTTGGGGATTATAACAACGATCTTGAAATGCTTGCTTTGTCCGATTTTAGTTTTGCGATGGAAAATGCACATCCGAATGTAGTGGAAGCTGCCAAATACAGCACGTCAAGTAACGATGACTTTGGGGTCGAGCGTATTTTGGAAAGGCTCTTGAACGAATAACCCCCGATTCCGTACACTCTTATTTTTTGAGTAAACTCCCTACGTAGCCTTTATATGTATATCGTGCCAAGGATTGAAGTGACCCCATAGGAAACCCCTAATAATAGAATACCCTAAATTAAGAAATCAGAATTGGTGATTAGGTTTTCTGCTTTTTCTTACGGGCCGCAGGAAAGAGCACGTTGTTTAAAATCAGCCGATATCCAGGAGAATTGGGATGTAGTTCCAATTCCGTTTTAGGGTCCCCTACCCTGTGCTGATAATCCTCGGGGTCGTGCCCGCCATAAAACGTAAAAAAGCCTTTTCCCTCGATACCATGAATGTAACGAGCTTCGCCATTAATTTTATTCTCCCCCAATACCATTACCGTAGGCTTTACTTCATCACGGGCAAAAGCCGTGGTCTGCCCCATAAAGCCTTTGACCAAGGCCGTATGGTTCTGACAAAGCATGGTGGGCACGGGATCCCACTTGGCCGAGAAATCCATTAACGAAAAATAATCCGACTCCTTCGGTACGTCGTTACGCTTACTGGTCATATCAATGGATGAAAACTCATATTTTAGGGGACTGCGCTCCAACGTAAAGTTTGTGAAGGCAAAGGTGCGGTTAAAATCGAGTTTGCTCTGATAGTTGGCCTCGGAAGGGTCGCCATCGAACATAGGTTCACATATATCTACCCCTGCCGCTGATAAGGCAATATCAAAACTATCTGTTGCCGAACACATAGCGAACATAAATCCGCCTCCAATCACGTATTCCCTTATTTTTTCCGCCACCGCCGCCTTCTCGAGCGAGACTTTAGTAAACCCCAATTTTGAAGCCAGGGCCTCCGCTTCCTGTTTCTGGGCAATGTACCATGGAGCCGTTCGATACGCCCCATAAAATTTACCGTACTGCCCCGTAAAATCTTCATGGTGCAAATGCAACCAGTCGTATAGCGCCAGCTTATCACCTAAGACTTCTTCGTCATATACGGTACTATAAGGTATTTCCGCATAGGTCAACACCATGGTGACCGCATCGTCCCAAGGTTGGTTTCCTTTGGGAGAGTATACCGCTATTTTCGGTGCTTTTTCCAAGATAACGGCCTCTTGGTTTTGGGAAGGGCTACTAATGGCTTCAAGAATGGATTGTGCCTGGCCATCGGAGAGTATTTCGAAAGAGACCCCTCTAATCTGACATTCCTTGCGTAAAGCATCTCCATCGGGCAATAAAAAAGAACCGCCCCTATAATTCAACAACCACTGTACTTTTTGTTGCTTATTAAGCACCCAATACGTAATTCCATATGCTTTCAGGTGATTTTGCTGCCCCTCCGCATCCATTGGAATGAGAATGGCGGAAGCACTGCATTCAGCTATCGCAAAAAGAAAAAGAATAAAAATTATCGTGTACCTAACCATTGCATCCGTATATGTACGAGGTTTACCTTCAAATATAAACGAAAATCACTACCTCTTATTTCAGGTGATGTTAAACCTTTCTAAAGAGATAGGTTTACGTGGAGAAGTCAAGAAAACATTTGAAGTGTGCCAATAACAGCTTGACACGTACCTAAAAAGCAAGAAAGGCGGTTCTCAGAACGGAACATCGCTATCATCGTCATCCCCAGGTTCATTATTCATGGTACTACCAAAGGCTTGGTTAGCATCGGGCAGGTTTTTGGTAATGAAAGGGTTGTCTTCGTTATCGTTCATTTTAGACTGGAATTCGAAGGGAGAATCAAAATCATCTAAATTATCGAACTTACCTAACTGACCGATAAACTTCAAGCGAATGTTATCCAATCCGCCATTTCGGTGCTTGGCCACAATAAACTCCGCTTGACCTTGGGTAGGCGTACGCTCTTCGTCATCCCACTCGTCGATCTTGTAATATTCGGGCCTGTAAATAAAGGATACTATATCCGCATCTTGTTCAATGGCACCCGACTCCCGTAAATCGGAAAGGATGGGCCGCTTACTTCCCCCTCTGGTCTCTACCGCTCGTGATAATTGGGATAAGGCAATTACCGGAACATTCAATTCCTTGGCCAATGCCTTGAGATTCCTAGAAATTGTCGATATTTCCTGTTCCCTATTTCCTCCTTTTTGACTCCCCCCCGCCGTCATCAATTGCAGATAATCTATAACGATAAGTTTAATACCGTGTTGGGAAGCCAATCGCCTTGCTTTCGCCCTAAGATCAAAAATGGAGAGTGAGGGCGTGTCGTCAATAAACAGAGGCGCTTTTTCCAAAGCCTTAACCTTGACATTCAACTGTTCCCATTCATGCTTTTCCAATCGGCCTGTTCTAAGCTTTTCCGAAGAAAGGCCGGTTTCCGAAGATATCAATCGGGTAATCAACTGTACCGAAGACATTTCAAGTGAGAAGAATGCCACCGGAATCTCAGAATTAACCGCAATATTTCGAGCCATCGACAACGTAAGGGCCGTCTTACCCATACCAGGCCGGGCCGCTACGATGACCAAGTCACTTGGCTGCCAACCCGAGGTGAGTTTATCGAGCTTATCAAAACCTGAAGGTATACCGCTCAGACCTTCTTTATTCGCTATTTCCTCGATCCTTTTTTTGGCCTGTATGACCAAATTTTGAGCCGTTTCCGCTGAACGTTTTAAATTGCCCTGTGTAACATCGTATAATTTGGCCTCGGCATTGTCGAGTAGATCGAACACATCGGTGCCGTCGTCATACGCCTCTTCTATGATCTCGTTGGATATCTTTATAAGACTTCGTTGAATGTACTTCTGTAAAATTATACGCGCATGAAACTCAATATGGGCCGAGGAGGCTACTTTTTGAGTCAATTTTATCAAATAAAAATCCCCTCCGATAGATTCTAAACGCCCGTCTTTCTTTAATTGCGAAGAAACGGTTAATAAATCGATCGGTTCGGAAGATTCGAACAATTTGAAAATGGATTCGTAGATGTACCGATGGGCATCTTTATAAAATACATCAGGATGTAAAATATCTATTACCTCATCGACACCCTTTTTATCAATCATCATCGCCCCTAACACAACCTCTTCTAAATCAACCGATTGAGGAGGTATTTTACCTCGCTCCAAGCTTATTAGGGTAGACTTGTCTACTTTGCGGCCAATAATTGGGTTTGTCTTTTCCATCAGTGCGAAAATATGCAATTAACCTCTAGTTAATCTGATATTTAAATTCACAGGTGATCAACAATCACCTGTTTATAAGTTACGATTTTGTGTTGATAACTAAAAAAATCCGGGGGGAAGTATGCTCTGGATTTTTGTCAGCTTACTAAAAACAAGTGTTAGCCATTAAATACGCCCATTTGAGCGTACTTCTCCATACGTTGTTGAACCAATTCTTTTGGGGATAACTTTTCAAGTTCCTTAAATTGGGTAGAAATTTTGTTTTTAACGATATCAAAAGCCTTTTCTCGGTTCGCATGGGCGCCACCAATAGGCTCGCGTACAATTTCATCGATCAGCTTGAGCTTTTTCATATCGGTTGCTGTCAACTTTAGTGCTTCTGCTGCCTGCTCCTTGTATTCCCAGCTACGCCATAGTATCGAAGAACAAGATTCTGGCGAGATCACCGAATACCAAGTATTTTCAAGCATGAGTACGCGGTCGCCCACGCCTATGCCCAATGCACCTCCGGAAGCCCCTTCTCCGATAATAACCACAATAATCGGTACTTTGAGCCGTGTCATTTCTAAGATATTCCGTGCAATGGCCTCACCTTGGCCCCGCTCTTCAGCTTCTATGCCCGGGTGGGCCCCTGGCGTATCTATGAGACAAACAACGGGCAGTCCGAATTTTTCGGCGGATTTCATAAGACGTAGGGCTTTTCTATACCCTTCTGGGTTCGCCATACCAAAATTTCGATATTGCCGCGTTTTGGTATTATATCCCTTTTGTTGACCGATGAACATATAACTCTGGTCACCGATCTTGCCCAATCCTCCAATCATGGCCTTATCATCCTTGACATTACGATCGCCGTGAAGTTCAAGAAAAGTATCGCCACAAATCGCATTGATATAGTCTAAGGTATAGGGTCTATTAGGGTGCCTTGACAGTTGCACGCGTTGCCATGCCGAAAGGTTTTTATAAATTTCCTTTCGGGTTTCTGTCAATTTTTTTTCTATTTGTTTACAGGTCTCGGTAACGTCGACATCGCTCTCCTCACCGATGACCATGCACTTGTCGAGTTGCTCTTCAAGTTCTTTTATTGGGAGTTCAAAATCGAGATATTCCATTCGTTCATTGCATTTGGTTCGATGGGCAAATATAAAACTTTAAGCTTAGCTAGAGGCCGATTTTTTGAACCTTCTCCTATTTTTTAAGATGCCGTTGGCCACGACCGTGGTTAAAATAATTATCCCTCCCACATAAAATATGGGGCCCATTCTTTCACTGTCCCCTAGTAGTAAGAATGCCAATAAAATACCATACACCGGTTCTAGATTAATAGTCAACATTACGGTATACGGGCTTATGTATTTCAAAATGTGCACCGAGGCAATAAAGGCATATGCCGTACATACCGACGCCAAAATGAAAATATAGAGAAAATCATTCCACGATAGCTGAAAATAGCTCATTTGCCAATTTCCGCGAAAAGCGAGGTATATTGAAAGAAAGACGACCCCACTCAACAATTCATAGAACGAAATTATCGAAGGCCTTTCTTTTAAAATCAGCTTACCGTTGATCAGTGAAAATAATGCCGACAAAAATGCCGAAGTCAGGGCCAACATTATGCCCTCCACATATTTTGTATCGACCCTGAACATCATATACAGCCCCACCACGACGACACTACCGAATAAAATCTCGTACCCTATCATTTTTCTACGATACCAAAAAGGTTCGATTATCGCAGTAAATAAAGCACCCGTTGACATGGTCGCCAGGGCTACGGACACGTTGGCCGCCTTAATAGCACCAAAAAAGGTGACCCAATGAAGGGCGATTACGATACCCGCAGCTATTAAATTGAGCATCATTTTGCCCGACACTTTCATCGAATATCCTTTAAGCCCAACAAAAAGTACGATCAATAAAGTAGCGAACAACATGCGATACCACACCAAAGGAAGCGCATCGACGGTAATAAGTTTGCCTAAAACCGCCGTAAAACCCCAAATAAATATGATAACATGTAAGTGGAGGTAGTTCTTTAGCTTAGCGCCCATATGTTTGATATTTCAAAGGCTATCGCTTGGCCTTCTGCAACAAAATGATGGCCGCCACTCCAAAAATGAGATTCGGAAGAAGAACAGCTAGTAAGGGTGAAAAACCTGATTGTTCGGCCAAAGTTCCGAAGACCTTATCAAAGAATACGAAAATAAAGGCGACGATGATACCGAAAGCCAGATTTACGCCCATACCGCCCCTTCTTTTTACCGACGAAACCGCTACGGCTATAATGGTAAGTATAAATGCGGTAATGGGCAATGCCCATCTTCTATATTTGACCAATACATACGCATTGATGTTCGAGGCCCCTTTTTGTCGCTGGTCTTTGATAAAGCGATTAAGTTCAAAAATATCTTTCGTTTCCGCCACATAAGATACCGGTGTAAGGTCGCCAATTTCAAAAGTGAACAAGGTATCAAGCCTTCGTTTGGTTTCTAAAAGGGCCGTATCTTTTAACAATTTTCGCTTTTGGTACGAGGTCAAACGGTATAGGCTATCTTTTTCTACCCATCTAATGTTCGCCGCTGAAATCTTATATTCCAATTGATCGTCATCATTAAAATGTTCAAACGTAAAATTATAACCTATCTGTCTTGCGGGATCAAAACTACTTACGTAGATAAAATCATTTTTATTAAGCTGGGTAAATATGTTATTGGTTACCCGATCTTGCTTCCCCTTTTTTAAATATTTAAACTTAAACTCATTAAATCCCTTACTTGCCGAAGGCACGATAAACATCCCCATGATGAACATTATGACGGCGATAATCGAAGCTCCTATGAGATAGGGTCTTAGAAAACGCGAGTACGATACTCCCGAACTTAGAATGGCGACAATTTCAGTATTGCTCGCAAGCTTCGAGGTAAAGAAAATAATGGACAAAAAGAGAAAAATCGGGAAGAGCAGGCTTCCTATATAAATGGTGAAGTTACCAAAATAGACCAAAATCTCGTCCAAGGGTGCCTCATTGGCCTGCATCTTGCCAATCTGCTCGGCCAAATGAGCCATGATCCCAATAGGTATAAACAGCAGTATCATCACTGCGAAAGTGACGAGATACCGCTTTAATATGTACCAATCCAGAATTTTTAGCACTTATAGTCGTTTATCCATTTGCTTTACCATTTGGTTTTTCCAAGGTGTAAAATCACCTTCTAAAATATGTTTTCTGGCCTCACGGACCAACCATAGGTAAAAGCCAAGGTTATGTATCGTCGCTATTTGTTTGCCCAGGTATTCATTGGCCACGAACAAATGGCGTAAATAGGCTTTTGAGTATTCCTTATCAACGAAGGTAATGCCCATTTCGTCAATTTCCGAAAAATCGTTCTCCCACTTTTTATTTTTAATGTTAATCGTGCCATGGGCCGTGAACAACATGCCATTACGTGCATTTCTAGTCGGCATCACACAATCGAACATATCAATACCTAGGGCAATATTTTCCAGAATATTGATGGGGGTACCTACGCCCATAAGGTATCGTGGTTTATCTTCAGGAAGTATGTTACAGACCACCTCGGTCATGGCATACATCTCTTCGGCCGGCTCTCCGACGGAAAGCCCTCCAATAGCATTGCCTTCCGCCCCAACTTCAGCAATATACTCTGCGGATTGTTTGCGCAGATCGACATACGTCGACCCCTGCACTATCGGGAAAAATGTTTGCGCATAATCATATTGATAGGGAGTTTTATTTAAATGCGCGATACAGCGATCTAACCAGCGGTGGGTCATATGCATCGAACGTTGTGCGTACTTGTACTCACAAGGGTATGGGGTACATTCGTCAAAGGCCATAATGATATCGGCTCCGATAACGCGCTGTATTTCCATAACACGTTCCGGGGTAAACAGATGTGTAGAACCGTCTATATGCGATTTGAACTTGACCCCTTCCTCTTTAATTTTTCGATTTTGTGAAAGAGAATATACTTGGTAGCCCCCACTGTCGGTCAGAATATTCCGGTTCCAGCCCATAAATTTGTGAAGTCCCCCGGCCTGCTTCAAAATATCTATTTTTGGCCTGAGAAAAAGATGGTAGGTATTTCCTAAAATTATATCCGCATCAATATCGTCCTTTATTTCCCTCTGGTGCACACTTTTAACGGAAGCCACGGTACCTACGGGCATAAAAATAGGGGTTTGAATAGCCCCATGGTCTGTGGTCATCGTGCCGGCACGCGCCTTGCTTTTGGAATCGGTGTGATGTAGGATAAATTGCAAACCAGGAATTTGCCCGCAAATATAGTCAACTGCCCCGCATAAAAAACCTAAGGAAAAAATAAAGTTTATCCTTTTCCCCCTTGATACGTTTCCGATCCTAAAGGATTGACGGACACCGGTACCTGCGAAAATGTATCAAATACAAGGCGTTAGGTTTTTTGTGTTAGAAAAGAAAACCATCTCAAAAATAATCTCTCCCCCACTTGTATTCCCAAAAGATTGAGATTACATTTGGGGCCTTCAATAACAGACATTTACAGATGGCAAAATTAGACGAATTACAAGATATCGTAACGCAAACACGAAGGGATATTCTAAGAATGGTTCACAAGGTAAATTCAGGCCACCCCGGGGGGTCCTTAGGGTGCACCGAATTTATGGTCGCATTGTATAATGAAATCATGGATTTGAAGGAAGGATTCGATATGGATGGTATCGGTGAAGATCTTTTCTTTCTCTCCAACGGCCATATATCTCCCGTATTCTATAGCGTGTTGGCGCGAAAAGGATATTTTCCCGTGGAAGAATTAAGCACCTTCAGGTTGATAAATTCCCGTCTTCAGGGGCACCCGACCACACATGAAGGACTTCCTGGTGTTCGTATCGCTTCAGGTTCCCTAGGACAAGGAATGTCGGTCGCCCTAGGCGCTGCACAGGCCAAAAAGCTGAACGGCGATGACCACTTGGTATTCAGTCTTCATGGCGATGGGGAATTACAGGAAGGACAAAATTGGGAGGCCATTATGTACGCCGCCGGTAACGGAATCGATAATCTAATATCTACCGTTGACCGTAACGGGAAACAAATCGACGGTCCCACGTCGGAAGTGTTGCCTATGGGAGATATCGCCGAAAAATTCAGGGCCTTTGGCTGGGATGTCTTGGAAATCGAGAACGGTAACGATCTAGAGGAAGTCATTGCAGGTCTCAATGAAGCCAAAAGCAGAACCGGAAAAGGGAAACCCGTTGGTATTATTATGAATACCGAAATGGGGAACGGCGTAGATTTTATGATGCATACCCATGCTTGGCACGGAAAGGCACCGAACGACGAACAGCTTGAGAAGGCCTTGGCCCAAAACCCTGAAACATTGGGTGATTATTAAATTGTAGCCTATCTAAAACAATCACATTCTAAATTTCAAAATCCGCCCCTGCGGAAAGAAAAAATAAAGTTCATGAAAAAATATACTGACCAAGGAAAAAACGATACGAGAAGTGGCTACGGAGCGGCGATGACCGAATTGGGAAGAAGCCACCCCAACGTCGTGGCCCTCTGTGCCGATTTGGTGGCATCGCTAAAGATTCAGGATTTTATAGATGAAAATCCAGACCGGTTTTTTCAGACCGGTATCGCCGAGGCGAACATGATGGGTATGGCCGCTGGCCTGACTATCGGCGGTAAAATTCCATTTGCCAGTACCTTTGCCAATTTTGCTACAGGCCGCGTATATGACCAAATCCGCCAGTCTATTGCCTATTCCGGTAAAAATGTTAAAATTTGTGCCTCCCACGCCGGGATTACTTTGGGCGAGGACGGGGCCACCCATCAGATTTTAGAAGATATCGGAATGATGAAAATGCTTCCGGGCATGACCGTGATCAATCCTTGCGATTACAATCAGACCAAAGCGGCCACCTTGGCCATTGCAGATTACGTGGGGCCCGTATACCTCCGTTTCGGAAGGCCCAAAGTCGCTAATTTCACCCCGGTGGACCAAAAATTTGAAATCGGCAAGGGGCTCCTTTTAAACGAAGGAACCGACGTGACCATTATTGCAACGGGCCATTTGGTATGGGAAGCCCTTAAAGCGGCTGAAAGTTTAGAAGAACAAGGTATCTCTGCAGAGGTATTGAATATTCATACCATCAAACCCTTGGATGAAGAAGCTGTGTTAAAATCTGTTAAAAAAACAGGTTGTGTAGTTTCAGCGGAAGAGCATAATTACTTGGGTGGTTTGGGCGAAAGTATCGCAAGAACCCTTGCAGTACACTACCCCGCGCCGCAAGAATTCGTGGCTACCCAAGATACTTTTGGTGAAAGTGGCACCCCGGCCGACCTTATGGAGAAATACGGACTTAACAATAAAGCTATTGAGAAGGCCGTTTTAAAAGTGATGAAAAGAAAATGACCATGGTATCGTTTTTGATACCTAGTCGTATAAAAAACGAGAACATGAAAAAAACACTGCTTACAGCGGTCTTTGCTTTGCTTAGCATCACCGCATTTTCACAGAAAAAATCAGGAATCGGTATTAAAGGAGGCCTTAACTACAGCGCCAACGGTGATTATTTTGAATCCATCGGTGACGCGGCCAGGGAGCCCGACAGAAATGTAGGCTATCATCTTGGTCTATTCGGTCAGCTCGCCATAAGTCGGCTTTACATAAGGCCCGAACTGATCTACTCCAAGACAAAATCTGATTATCAAGGCGATAAATTTGATATCAGTAAAATCGATGCTCCCATATTATTAGGGGCACGAATCATTGGCCCTCTTCACTTGTTTGCAGGTCCGGCCTTTCAGTATATACTGGATACGGAATTTGAAGGAATTACAATTGACTCCATTGAAAATGATTTTACCATAGGGGCCAATATCGGCGCAGGTCTCGATTTTGGAAGATTTGGGGTCGATATTCGTTATGAAAGAGGTTTTACGGAAAATGAGGCTACCTTTGTTTCCACGAATGGTTTAGGCGGCCCTAGCAGAATCGACGCCAGACCTGATCAGCTAATTGTAAGCTTGTCGTTGAAATTATAAGTCTTTTTATAGCTAAAGACAGCATAAAAAAAGCCCCTAGAAAGGGGCTTTTTTTATGGTCTGTTTGTATAGTACTATTAGTTCGTTTCTGCATCTAAATAATCGGGTAACCCATCATTATCGGCATCGTCGTTGAACAAGTAGCCGTCTCCATTGGTATCTTCCTTGATGGAAGGGATACCGTCTCCATCGTGATCCGCTTGGTTCACGGCAAAAAGATCGATACTAAAAACCAAGGGGCTGTACGAAGGGATGGTACTACGGGCCAAATTGTAATAGCCGAGACCCGATGGAAAAATAAATAATCCGATGCCATAATTTTCAACGGAGTAGGTTCCATCCTCATTGACAATGACCTCATCCCCCCCTTTGAAAAGGCTGACGCCCTCGGCAAAACCACGGGCCGCTGTTCCAGAAATGTTCGACGTTGCAGGAGCCTGCAAAATCGCCAAGTCGAACCACACCGGAGCGTCTGCATTGTTTTCATCGAAAATCTCACCGGTCAATAAATTCCCTCTATACTGTACAAAAGCCGAATCTGCCACCGTCATACTTTCACCGAGCCCTTCCCTGGCCTTTAAATAATACAGTTTATGGGTAACCGTCTCTGCCGGGCCATCGATCAAATAATGACTTGAAGGCACCTTTATTTCGACCGATTCGATCTGATCTATTAGGGGAATGGTATCTGTATTGCCTTCAGGGATCTCCTGAACCCTGATCTGATAGTCAAAATCTTCCGGGGGGTCTTGAAATTCCGCATAATTATAGAAATGCGTTTTCAAATATTCCTGAATCTTAGCCTCGTCTTCTGCCAGTACTTCACCCAACGGTCTTGGTGGATCTGGTGCCGGAGCGCTATTGTCGTCGTTGTTACAGGACCAGAGCAAGCCAACAATAAAAAGGGAAAGCACTATTCGGTTCACTATCATCAAATCTGTTTTAGAGGCGGCAAGATACAATTTTCCCCTATTTTTGTGGAAGCCCTTAACAAAGATTTTAAATAGTTATGCGTATCGATAAATACCTATGGAGCACCCGATACTTCAAAACGCGGAATATAGCCTCTACGGCGTGTAAAAAAGGACAAGTCAAAATAAATGATCAAACGGTCAAACCTTCAAGGGAGGTTTATCCGATGGACAGGATCGTGGTGCGCAAAAACCAAATAAACCTTGAACTTACCGTCATCGATATTCCAGAAAGCCGTGTGGGGGCAAAATTGGTTGATTTATATCGCAAGGATACCACCCCGAAAGAGGCCTATGAGCACAATGCCCTATTGCAACATGCCAAAGCGCATTACCGTAAAAAAGGAACGGGGCGGCCTACCAAAAAAGACCGAAGGGATATTGACGATTATTTGGATGACGATGATTCAATGGACCATATACATCTATAGGCCTTAGTTTACTATCTTTGGTCTGCAAATTGAGCGGTATGGAAAACACGATTTTATCACATGAGCAAATTCAGCACACGATACGGCGGATTGCCTATCAAATATATGAAGCCAACGTCACCGAAGATGAAATCATTATTGCGGGCATCGATGGAGGCGGACTGAAATTTGCCAAGAAAATCCAAACCGTATTGCGCCAGATTACAGAGGCCCGGATAACCCTCTGTAAAATTAGCATGGACAAATCAGATCCTTTGAAAAGTGGGGTGCAAACCTCGATTTCGGAGGAAGCCTATAGCAATAAATCCGTAGTATTGGTCGATGACGTACTGAACTCGGGTACGACTTTGATCTATGGGGTCCATCATTTTTTGAAAACCCCCTTAAAACAATTAAAAACAGCGGTTTTGGTCAATCGAAACCACAAAAAGTACCCGGTGAAGGCCGATTATAAGGGTATTTCACTCTCTACCTCTTTACAAGAGCATATTCAAGTAAAATTTCAACCCGCCAACGACATCGTTTTTTTAGTCTAGCATCTTTTCGATTTCCTCGGCTATAATCTGTGGACTTTTGCCATCTGCTACTACCACATACCTTGCTTGGTTATAGTAAAAAGCGCGTTCAAAAAGATGTTTCCTTATAAATTCGGGCAAATCGGTATCGGCAATTTGTCGAATCAAAGGTCGCTCCGCTTTTTCCTTCGCTAAACGCCGCACCAATTCCTCTATAGATACCTTTACGTACACTACGGTATCGGTATGTTCATAAATGGTGTCAAGATTATGGACATAACAGGGTGTTCCCCCACCGGTAGACAGAATTATATTATCTTCTTCCCGAAGTACCTCTTGCAGGTACTGGTGTTCCTTTTTACGAAAGTAAAGCTCCCCCTTCTGATTGAAAATTTCCGGAATCGACATTTTTTCCGAGCTTTCGATATACGCGTCCAAATCTAGAAAAGCAAGTTCCATTCGTTTTGCAACCTCCTTGCCTACAGTGGTTTTACCGCTTCCCATATACCCCAACAGCACAATTTTCATGGTATCAAATTTTATAAAAAAGAATGTGGTTTCTTTTCGATTTCAAAGAAAAAGAAAATTTCTCTCACAAACGACTTGTAAAATTAATTATTGACCTTATATTTGCAGCCGCAAAGAACAAAAGTTCTGCTTTGATTTTTTGACCTGGTAGCTCAGTTGGTAGAGCATCTCCCTTTTAAGGAGAGGGTCCTGGGTTCGAGCCCCAGCCAGGTCACTTTACGATAAAATCCAGCTCATGAAAATAGGTTGGATTTTTTGATTTAGGCCCGTAGGTATGGGAGGTTTACTACCCTAGGCACGATACTTGCACTTGTCTTCCAAAAGTCGATTGATCCGCGCTTTTGAGCAAAATCAGATTGCTATTTCACCCTTGAGGGTACCCTTTTTCAATGCTGATCGATAGCACGATGGTGCAACACGAACGACGAGACGTGTGACCGCCCTTATTTTCTATAAATTTGTTTTCCTTCTTTGTAGGTTTCCAACACGACAATATTCTTTATGTCTTCCTCGGAAACTTTTAGCGGATTTTTATCCAGTACGACCAAGTCGGCCAATTTGCCTACTTCAAGCGTTCCTTTGGTATCTTCTTCGAAATGTTGATAGGCCGACCATTCCGTAATGCATTTCAGCGCCTCATAGGGTGTTAATTTCTGATCTGCCCCGATTACCTGTCCCGAACGGGACTTTCGTTCGACGGAAATGCCGACCATGCGCATCAAATTGGGCAGGGCCACAGGGGCGTCCGTATGAATGGTGAGCCGTAACCCTTTATTCAAAGCGGTTCTGGTCGGGCTGATAAAGTCTCCCAAACTATCACCGATGATTTGCTTGTGCCAGTCTCCCCAATAAAAGGCGTGGAGTGGAAAAAGGGAGGCAATCACGTTCAGTTCCTTGAACGTATCGAGCTGGTCTTTGCGAATGTACTGCCCATGAATGAGCACATTTCTACGATCGTCATTCCCTAATTCTTCCGCGGCAGATGTCATGCCACGTATCATTTGGTCGATCGCCGCATCGCCATTGGCATGTGTCAAGACCTGCCAATTATTTCTAAAAGCTTTCTTGTACAACGACGTCACCACACTATCTTCGGGGATGGCCGGATATCCTTTGTAGTCCGATCCGGCACCGTCTGGAGGAAGTATATAGGGTTGCGTACGCCATGCCGTTCTTCCCTGTGGAGACCCATCAAGGGTAATTTTCATTCCCCCGATACGGTAGTGATCGGTATACTTCTTACCCGTCCATTTTGCATCCATGTACTTATCTGCAAACATATAGTCGATATAGCTGACGACATCTAATTGTAATCGACCTGCTTCTGCGTTTTTGACCAAGCCCTCATGATTTTGCATCGTGCGTCCTTCTTGGGCGGTGGTATAGCCATACGACAATGCCATTTTTTGGCCGGCGTCAAAGAATTGCAGTGCGGCTTCAGGACTGGCTGGGGTAAGGGCCTCGGGATAATACGGAAACGCCGCCAGTTCCTCCAACACCCCGTTCGGTTCGTTGTTGGCTTCCCGACGAATAATACCCCCTTCAGGGTCTTCCGTTTGGGCATCTATACCCAATAGGTCCAATCCTTTGGAATTGACCACGGCAAAGTGACCCGAAATGTGGATGATCATTATGGGGAATTCGGTACTTACTTTATTCAGATCATGTTTGGTAGGAAACCGGTTTTCCTCCAGTACCGAATCATCGAAGCCCGCTCCGAATATCCATCCTGTTAAGGCCCTGTTTTCCGGGGTATTCCATTCTTTTAATATCGTGATCAGCGTCGGGATATCCTTGGCGCCCGCATCTGGTGGCGGTAAGATCTGCGCACCGATCGCCTGGGACGCAAAACTGTCAAAGTGGGCATGGCCATCGATAAACCCCGGAAGCATAGTACGCCCTTGAAGATCGATCTTTTGGGCCATTTCATAGTTTTTCTCCGCTTCTTCCTTCGTGCCTATAAATGAAATTTTTCCGTTTTCTTCGACCAAGGCCTCCACATATTGGGGGTCATCACCTGCCATGGTAACGATATCGCCATTATAGTATAGGGTTTGATCCGCTTGTTCGGTCTTTGTGGTACAAGACGCCAGAAGTACACAAAGGCTTGCAAAAACTAGAATGTTGTTTTTCATATCGGTAGGGTTTGGTTAGTATGGATGGCAGTGTCCTTGCTAAAAATAGTTCATTTTTTGGAGCAATCTCTTACATTGGCCCGTTTTTCGTGCCAAGCGCATGGCTGTATTTGCCTTTTTTGATGCAACACCCCATCAAAACGTTCGTCGGTGTGAGCAAAAATAACAAGCACTTAGATGGTACGCTTTGCGCCCTATTTGCTATCGCCCCGGTTGACCTTCGTATTCTTCGGCCAGACGGTTTTAAATCGTACGCACACTACGGGCATCTCCTGGGTAGGCTGTTCGCCTATTTCCTGTAAAGCGTCCTTAAAAAATGCCCAGTGCGCTTTTCTCCATCGCTCGAGAGGATTGACATCCATGCCCATATCCCATGCGGCATATTTCTCAGAAATTTTATGAAAGGGAACGGTGTCCACGCTCACATTTTCGATAATGGTCATGGCTTTGCCGTCAAAATCGGTTACTATTTGTTGGGCTCCAACGGTGGGTAGCGCTACGTTATAATGTTTGTACAAACGGTACAGGCCCGAAGAAGCTTTCTTTTTGCCCGTCAACGTCAAACGGGCCAATCGATCGGCATCTGCCCGATTGTTATGGAAAAAATCGGATTCAGGTACTGCCTTATCTTTGAATTCAGGATTGACCGCGATATAGTCGTTCCAAATTTGGGAAACAGAGGGGTGCAAGCCACTTTCGTGCTCCCCTTGTTTTTCTAGGTCCGTTTCGGAACCCATTTGGTATTCTGTTTTGGCCTTCGGTTCGGTTTTACAGCCTAGACACATGAAAAGTAATATAAGTGCTATATGTTTCATTAGCTTTTTTTTGGTAACTGTTTCGCTAATAGCTGGCGGGCCTTTTGGAGCACTTCATTATCAACCTGTGATAAAGTTTAAGTTGTACTACCCTTCAAAACAGCACGGTCCGACTGCTTGATTTTAGCCTTTGCTAGTGGCTTTTTCTTTCACGATTTCAATGATGGTTTGATTAAATCTTTCGGCCTCTTCATCTGGTACTTCATGTCCTGATTTTTCAAACCAAATGAATTTCTTTATTGGAGCTGTCATTTTGTTTAAATGGTTTTCAGCCACTATACTGGGTAAGTTCCAGTCATGGCGACCACCCATAAAATAAACAGGTACTTTTAATTCTTTGATATGTGAAATGTCTGTTCTAAAAGCAACGCCATCCATTCGTGCCGATGTGTAGTTAAATGCTTCGAACCAGTCATAGTCTTTATAATCCTCATACATTGATTCTGCTTTCTCAATTTCTTTTGCGAGATTCTTATCGTACACCGTACCTCCATATTTGACAACAAGTTCGTATTTGCTCATAAAACAATCCAAAATTGTAGCACAAACCGTACTATCCTTTTTTTCAATTAAATCTAACTTCTTCAATACTGCTTTCTCATTCCTTTTTTGAGCTTGCTCTTTTAACCATTGCATGGAAACGTCCCAGCTTTCCGCTACACTTATCACCTGCGAAACCCCAATATAGGCATAATAATCATCAGGGTATTTTTCGGCTAATTTCATTCCAATAACACTGCCATAAGAAAAACCAACCAGAAATATTTTTTCTGTGTTGAATTTCTTTTTTAGATATTGTGTCAACTCATGTGCATCATTGACCAAACTTTCAGGACCTAAGTTTTTCGGATTGGGACTATGCATATAAGATTGGCCACATCCAGATTGATCCCAAGAAACTAAAATTATTTCTTTGGTTAAATCAGTATTAAAATATCTTAGATGTGGTGTCTGAGGCCAGCCCGGTCCGCCATGTAGAAAAAGTAGCACCGGTAACCCATCAGAAGCTCCCGTCATTTCTACATATTGTTTTTCGCCACCTAATTCAATGAATGTCTTTTCTTGGACGGTTCTTGTACTTTCAGATTGCATTTTTTGCTCATTCCCTTTGTTATGGTTTAGGCATCCTAAAAAAGAAACGACAAATGGTATTAGCAAAAGATGTTTCAAGTTTGTCATTTGATTTAATTTCATGGTGTTCGTTTAGCTTCAAATTGCCGCTAACATCAGTCTGTCCCTACCCTCATTTTGATCTTATGAAAGTACCATATTTAGAGTTTTTCAAAGGTACTTAAGCCTTCAGTTTTAGGGCGGAGAACTTACTATTTTCTGTAACCAAAAAACGAGCCTGTTATTTTGCCGTTAACCGGAAGGTGTTCTGCTTACTATTTTGAGTTTGGAGAAGTAGGGGTTCAATGGTGGGGCAACGGTTTAGACAAGCGTAGTATGAAATCTCCAAAATTACTTACTTGTGGGTCGACCGTAAACCTGTGTATTTGTAACCCCTTCCTTATTCAGTAATTTACCCCCTTTTGCGATGGCTGATATCGGTGGGTCTTTTTATTAGTTTATACGTTCAAGTTGACATCTATCGTATAAAGTGAAACCAGGTAAATACTGAATGCGGTTAAGGCGACCAAATAGGGCTTATATTTTCTTTTATTTTTTTTATCCCAAAAAATCAAACCCACAAGAATTGATATGACTACTACATATGGGATTTTAAAAGGACCTAAATGTTCTAATTCCAATACAAAGAAAATGATTCTTCCTAAAGTTGGACCCACAAAAATTAAAGCAATAGCTATCATATATCTCATATGTAATGCCACATCTTTTTTGTGGATTACAGCAAGCATGTAAAATAACAGCAAGAGGGCAATGTCAAAACTGGCGTTTAATGGAAAAAGCCCTTTCCCATATTCTTTTATCATTTGGGGAATAAAAGACAGAATTAATGCAAAGAATACGAAATATGAAATCTTACCAAGTGTCCGATGGAGACTGAAATTCCCGGACCTAATCAACAGAGGTTGTGCAATAAAAAGGGTAATCCATAATGAAGCTGTAAATGCATGGATATGTGTATACCCATCAACAGTACCCACAAATTCAGGAGATAAAACAAAATAGGTTTTGTAAAACCCTAAGAAAGTCAGCGGAATGAATACCAAAAAAATGAAGCCAATATTTTTATATTCCTTTTCCATCTTTTTATTTTTTAAGGACCACCACCTTGTTTATATCGCTGTAAAATGCATATTCATACCCTCCAATCAAGTCGTTAAACAATGATTATCCGCCTTTTCGTCATCCCCGAGCGACATTGCCGCTTTAATGATACTGGGGGGCGCCCAATTAAAAAAAGCAGGTATAGAAAAGTTCTACACAATGAGGTGGGGCAAGTCTAAATATAGGGGTTTTAGGGCAGAGTACTTACGGTTTTCTGCAACTCTTAAATTGGGGCTGTGCTTTTGCCGTTCTTCAGCTTCGCTATTATCGCCCTTTCCCTTATAATCGCTGCCGGTACGCTACTTGCTATGCGTCGCCTTGGGGAAGTAAGCTCGACATTGTGGACAACGGCAGTCCGACGGGTACGTATTTATGCTGTTACTTTCAAAATAGTCCTTCCTTTTAGTTGACCTTCGCGCATCAAGGCGATTTTTTGCTGCACCTCTTCAAGTGTAATTTCGAAGCACGTATCTTCTAATTGTTTTGGTTTCCATTTATCCGATAGCATTTCCCATACCATGGCCCTATATTTCATCGGGTAGTTTTGAGAATCAATTCCAATTAGTGCAACCCCTCTCAGGATAAAAGGGAAAACGGTTAGGTCAAGTTTGGGCGATGCTACATTACCACAACAAGTGACTACACCCATTGAAGCGGTTGACTTAATAATGTTTTCAAGTATTTCTCCGCCAACAGTGTCTATGGCTCCCGCAAATAAAGGCTTCAACAAGGGTTTTTTATCTAATTTTTCAATCTCGCTGCGCACTATAATTTCTTGTGCACCAAGGTTTATCAAATAATCTTGTTCAGTTTCCTTCCCAGTTATCGCGGCTACATGGTATCCTAATTTGCTCAATATTGCAACACTTAATGAACCAACTCCACCTGTCGCTCCTGAAACCGCTATTTTCCCATCCTCCGGTTTTATCAATTCAGTCAGCCTTAAAACCGACATGCCCGCTGTTAACCCAGCTGTTCCATACACCATGGCTTCTTTCATTGACAAATTCTCAGGTAATTTAACGGCCCATTGAGAAGGTACTTTAATATATTCAGCAAACCCTCCGTCTGTATTCATTCCTAAATCATAGCTGGTGACTATTACCTTCTCCCCTACTTTTAGCGTTGGGTCGTTCGATTTTTCTATTATTCCAACAGCATCAATACCAGGGGTATGGGGATAACTTCTTGTAACCCCTTTATTTCCGGAAGCCGACAATGCATCCTTATAATTTAATGAACTGTAGTGCACTTTCACCAGTATTTCCTCTTTGTCTAAAGGACTAAATTCCATTTCTTTTACTGAACCTATGTAGCTGCCATTTTCCTCTTCAACACGAAAGGCCTTAAATGTAGAATTCTTATATGTCATTTATATAGTCTTTTAATTGTACATGAAATTTTTAGTATATGTGTTTCAAGTCATTGAACTTTTAAATAATAGTTCGCCGTTTTTGCAATAAGCAACACCATTGGTTGATATCGCTGTAACATACATGGATATCCCCTCAAATTGACCGGTTTTAGAGTGTTACGCACCTTCTTTTTTTACAAAGAAGTCATTTGTCAAAAGAGTTGATCTTGTAGGTTCCGAACCCCGCATTTCTTTTTTGTGCTTACATGCTTCTTCCCAAAACTCCCCCATTATACAAAAATTTTATCTTCTAAGATTTGGGATGTCATTCTTAATTTGTTTCGTGATGTAATTCTTTCACCAGGGTTGAAATTATTTGCTTCTATTGCCGAAATAGTATTCACCTCAAAAAGGTGATTCTGTTTCATTGAAGTCGGTGTTGATCTTTACATCGTAATAGTGGCTTAGGAGGGAGCTTACAACGTGGTCCGCCTGATTTTAAATATTTCCAATACATCCCGCTGCCCTTATTATCTGTCTTAAATTTTTAAGGTCGCTTTCCAATACCCCATACCGTATCGTGTAGGGTGGGTTTTGATGTCACTTTACATCGGGTTGCACCACTTGTTACTTTAGCGGTATTGGCGTAATGGTATACCCAAGTTCCTTTAATTGGGGTATCAATCCACATTCATACATTAAATGACTTAATCCAACGGCAATAAAGCGGTTATTCGATACTAGCTTTTTGCGAAGATTAACCATCCATTGCCTGTTTCTGTCGGTGAGCACAAGTGCATTGTTACAAGGTTCCTTGAACTTATAGTCGATTTCCATATTGGCATACCAATCTGTTTCTTCACAATACCTTGAATTTCCACTGCGTATTTTATAAATAATGTTCGCAAGTCTCCTTTTATGACTTTTTCGGGGCATGCCCTCCACATCTTTATTAATCAGGGCGATTTGCGCTTCGGTCGTTTCAAGCCCATAGCGTGCGATATCTTGTTCCATGGCTTTGGAACTGATATAATCATCCAAGGAAAGGGAGGTATCGTTCGCACTTTTGACCAAGCAGACCTGTTGTTTGAAATGTCTGTTCAGAAAAACATACATCTCGGTCGGTGTCATCTTGTTATAATCGGTGGGGCTTGTAGCGAAGAGGTTTTTAATGAAGCTCAAGTCGTTTTTGCTGAGATATCTATCCCACCTGGTTCTTGTGGCCCTTCGATTGATAATATCCTCAGCCATTTTGCCGGGAATGTTCAGGTTTTCCTTAATCAATACATCACAGGACGCCAAGGCTTGGTTGGCTTTGGGTAAGGCGTCAAAAAATCATTTCCCGAAGGCATGATGGGTTCCAAAAAGGTACGAGGTCTTATCGGAATTTTGGTGGGTTATTTCGAATAGAATGGTGTTAACATTTTGCGTATCATCGGCATTTTGACCTTTCAGATAGGTGGTAGTCCATATTAGAATTAGTACTGTAATGATTTTCCTAACTATCATTTTTTCTAAGTATTGGCTATGCCCGTGTTAGCGGTTATATTGTTATTCCCTGCTGCTCGAAGTACTTCGAAATGGCCTCATGAACCGCTTGTAACGAGCTATATTTTGGTCGATAATTCAATACCTTCTTTGCTTTTGCTATGCTTCCACAAGCACTATGGGCTATGTGATCCCAAGTCAATTCCGCATCCCTTCTATGGACCTCTTTTTTCCAATCTTTCCAAGGTAAAAACTTTAATTTAGGTTCTTGCCCGAACAGCTTTGCCATTTCTTCCGCATAGCCTCTCAACGTCAGGGCTTGTTCAGAAAGTACGTGAAAACTCTCTCCGAGGGCATTTTCTCTGTGTGCAATGGCCCTCATAAATGCCTGCGCTACATCATCGGCATGCACATGATGAACGGTTTCCATGCCTAGATTAGGTAAAATTATTTCTTCTCCCTTAGTCAACTTTACAAATACTTCCGGGTTTAGGTTTCCAACCGGATTAATAGGCAACCAGCCAGGTCCCGTAATATGGCCAGGATGCAATATCGTAACAGGAAACCCGCATTCTTGATGAATGGCATGTAGATAAGCTTCAATATTCGCCTTATTAATGCCATATGACCCAAAGGGATTTCGTATTTGGTTTTCGGTAGTCGGTACTTGTGTACTGTGACCATGCACCCACATCGTGCCACAATGAATCACATGTTTCACCCTGCCCTTTACTGCTTCTACGAGTTGCTTCGCGCTTTGAGGTGTGAAGCAAATCAAGTCAATTAGTATCTCCACATTGAGGGCGGCCATTTGAGAACCGAAATCCCCATTTTCCTCAGCTTTCGTTCGATCAATGGTCACATACTCCACGGATTTCCAAATTTCATGATCGATATAAGGACGAGTTTGTCGGCGGCTTACACAGACCACACTATGGCCGGCCTCCACGAGTCTTGGAACCAGATAAGTTCCAATATGACCGGTTCCTCCAATGATTACTACTCTCATTTTAGTCTTATCAGATTATCACTTACGGCACGTGTAAGTTTAGTGTTAGTAGCGGATATACATACGGTTATACGTCTTATAGCAAATGATAATTGGTTGTTAATCCAACGGTGCCACTCCCCCCGAACCCGCTGTCAAATTTATACTTTGATATGGCCATTCATTTTATTAAATCTTTTGATGTTGCTAATGCAATTACTCTACCACTATTACCTACGGCATTATAAAAGTGGTAGACAACACCCTTCCATTTAAGTACCCAAGGCTTATGTGCGTATTTGCTATCAAAATTTTCAGAAGGTGCTACTAAGTCTTCTCCATCCCAATCCGTCCAGTTTATTAAATCATATGAGCAGGCAAAGCGTTCAAAAGCTCCGGGTTTCCAGAAAGCCCCAAAATAAAACATCACGTATATATCACCTATCTTTGCAATTTGAGCATCCCCGCAAATACCTTCTTTTCGTGTAATCACAGGTTCTTCTCCAAATCGTTTCCAGGTGAGCATATCATCAGACACGGCCATAGCAATACTTTCGTAATCGCCTTCACCTTTGGCATTATAATACATCACAAAAGGATGACCAGTGTGTTTTAGGCTATCGCGAATAACCAAGCTTTTATAAATGGTTTTATTTTCGAACTTCCTTGCATCCTGATCATCGGGCGTTAAAAGCGGAGCAAACTCTGTATTCCATTCCTTTGCATCGGTTAAAGTTGTAGCGTTGGCCAGGCCAATTTTCAAGGTACCTGCTTCGTATCCAATCGTATTTCCTCCCAAGTAAGTCATCCAGTATTTATTCTTGTATTTTTCCACAAAATAATCGCCTCCCCAATTAATGTCTACCAATGAAACATAGCCTGCCTTTTGATTGGCGTCCCATGTATTTTCAGTAAATGACAATATTTTTCCTTTCGATTCCCAGTGGAGTAAATCCTCACTTTTCGCCAACCAGGTTTCGTAACCTTGTCCATCAAAAATAATATAAGTCATGTACCAGATATCATTCTCACGAAAGATCGTTGGACTGTCAATCCTTTTGGTAGTATCGGGATGTTGAAATACGACACCGTATTTAAAAGGTGTGTTCACCTCATTGTAAATTCTCTCCATTTCTTCTTGGGGTACCCTATTTTTTAATGAGGTATTTGTTCGATTACAAGCAAAAAAAGTTAGTGCCCCAACTGCCATTACTACTAAACTCTTCATTTTAAATGTTTTACTCTCCTTTTTTTGGTCCGCCCAACGAACGGCTAAAGGCGGTTTGGTGATTTCTACGGAAAGATAGCAAAACCTGAAACGATAAAGTGGATATCCGCCTTCCTATAAAATTCGGGCGACAGTTACCTTGGCCGAAGGACGCAGCCCTGTAGCGCTCTAAGTGCGCTATTGGGAGTATAAATTACCGGGGTAATTTGCTCTTAGCTTACGTTATGTCACGTATCCGCTTGAGCAGAGGGCTGGAAGCTGGTTGTAGCAGTTACTCCATCGCCATTTATATAGCAAGGAGAAAAGAGGTATCATGGTATGTTTCCATTCACCGATAAAGGAACGAGGTGCGCTCTGGTAAAGGCGACCATCTTTTCTTTCGTAACGGCATAGGTTACCGGGAGATGATCAGGTCTTTCGTCTTTTCTTATAATTTACGTGATTTTGCTTCCCCCTACTGTGGAATGACTTTTGGTAATCCCTGCCTTTCCACTCCATATATTTGAATATATTCAATCTGTCGTTTGCGGTTGAAAACCTTGGCTAGTAACCCTGTTACAGTCCCCTTTTCGATCCATCCTATTTTTTAAGACCATCGTTCCATTAAAACCCGGCCACGCCCCAATTTTTGCGATAATTTCGACGGAGGTATTTGTTGGCCTCAGGATGATGGGGAAATCGCATGTTGACCGCATCCCATTCAAGGACCGTGTCGGGCACTCGTATCGCCACCGTACCTAATAGGATGGCTTCTGTCATAGGACCGGATTGCGCAAAATGTGATTCTGTTTTTTCACTACCCAGACAGGCATCTGCGAAATGGTGGTAGTGATTTCGGTCCTCTAATTTGGGGGGGCTGTAATCTGTGTATTTGTCTTCCGGTAAGAGCACAGGCATTTCTTTATGCGGTATAAGCAGTGCCCCTTCGGTTCCTATGAGCATGGCCGATTCTGCCGGATACGGCTGCTCGGGAAACAAGGCCTGTATCTCCCACGGAGGATAAAACTCCCCATCGAACCATTCTACGGGCAGCACATCCGATTCGGTAAGCTCGTTGCCGGGGAACATCCAAGTGATATGGTCTCCTTGCGGCCAGGTATCGCCGTTTCGTGCAGCAGATTCTTGCCAAGACTCCTGTACCTTGGCCACGACGGACTTTGGCGCTTTCAAATCGAGGCCTTTCCACACGGCGTCAAATATATGGCATCCGATATCTCCGGACCATCCCGTTCCGAAATCCTGCCACGACCTCCATATGGTCGGATGATAGATATCGGGGGCATAGGGGCGCATCGGTGCGGTCCCTATCCAAAGGTCCCAGTTCAAATGGGAGGGAACATCCTGTCCTTGACGCGGGCGCGGGCCGGGCAACCTGTAGGTCTCAATGGCCGACGGGCGATTAGAGCAGAGGTACACATGCTTGACCTTTCCTATCGCGCCATTCTTGATCAGTTGTACCGCCGAGCGATCACCTTTGCCCGAAGCATGCTGCGTACCAAGTTGTGTAATTACCCCTGCCTCTATCGACGCTTCGGTCAGCTTTCGCACCTCCGCCACATCATGGCACATAGGCTTTTGACAGTACACGTGCTTTCCGTCTTGTATGGCCCGATAGGCAATGGCAAAATGGTTATGGTCGGGCACCGTCACATTCACCGAGTCAATTCTATCGCGCTCCTGTTCAAGGAGCTCACGCCAATCAGAATACGTTCGGGCATCGGGAAGGGCTTCCGCTGACCTTTGCAAGTTGTTCGCATCTACATCACAAAGTGCTACGATCTCTACATCGGGATGTTCCATAAATTTCTGAAGGTCGTGCCATCCCATTCCCCCAACCCCTATACAGGCATGTTTCAATTTGCTCTTTGGTGATGCAAAACCCACGGAGGAATTTGCTACAAAGGGGGCCGCGAATGCCGCTGCCGTCATTGAACCCAAGAATTTACGTCGCGATACCGATCTGTTTTGGTTTTTCATAACGAAAAGATTTCAACTTGCTGCGGTATTCACTGAAATTCCGCATAGTACATCATTAAATATAGGCATTAGGGACGAGTTTTATCTTGACCGGACATTTACCAACCTTGAGCATACTAAAATGTCTTCCATGCGATCGAAGGGTACACCATTAAACGATGGCATATTTCCGTAAATCATAGAATACCCAATTTCGTGTACCCATGGCATACAAGGTTTAATCGGCCCTATCCTCATTAATACCATTCTTCAGCTCTCCGATAGATTCAGGTATTCCGGTGTTCCAAAACTTGATCCTAGAGGTATTCGATTTGTTTTCAAAGAGGTACGGACATGTCGTCCTTGTACATCCCTAAGTTTCCCATCCTTTAGTGCGTCGAAAATGGTACTTCAATGTACTGAAAAAAGTTAAAATTTTTCGATAATCATCCATGTTTATTATATTTGGATTATATCCATATAAATGGATTATATCCATAATTGTTGTCACTATGGTCAGAAATATTGTATTTAGGAACAACGACAGGTTTGCTATAAAACACCTGTTGATACAGATTGGGGAAGCCACACTTAGCCATAACTGTCGCAACAAAAAACTGAACAAGCCAAGACAGATGAACCAATTTTATCTGGAAACCGATCAACATCGCACCATGCTTAAATACCGCTATCCGCAAAAGGGTGTTGAGGGGATTATGCAGGTCGATAATTACGACCTTCCCGAAAATGGTTGGATACGGGTGAGAGTATAGAAGGTAGCGAAACGCAAAAGAAAAGCGATATTGAATATGACCGATTACGAGAAATTGAACCTTTACAGGCAGGAAAAGATGCTTGAAAAACTTTTAAAATTCAGACTTAGAGATCATGGATTCTGTTGGGTCAAGGTCGAGTGCTACAATCGGTTCGACGGAGACCGGACGATGTGCCGTGTCGAGGTTTTTCGCGGAGGTAAGGAAATTAGACACAGGCTAATGAAGTATGAAGCTTTTTTAGGCCGTTCTTTTGTACGGGACTTTGAAGCGCATATGTATCCGTTATTAGAATGAAGATATCACCTTAAACGGAAGCTCTAGCATATGGCTATGAGGCTGTCAAATTGTAAAACACTTCGTAATTTACGTACCTAATTTTTTTGTCATTCGGCAAGCATGATAGCCATAAGACCGGCCATCTTGTAATAGGGGCAATAAAATGGGAAAAAAGGCATCTAATTCGAACACCCATTAATTGAGCAGGACGACAACACTCTGGAAATAAACAAATTACCAATCTATTTTAAAGCCCCAGCTCCTTCCCGGTTCGTCTTCTGATGTTCGAATGATATAAAGCGACTCTGAGGATCTTGCTAGAGTTTCATCGCTCGCCTAAACAGATGGGGCAAGGGTAAACAGTTCCATATGCCTTGTTTTACCCGTAAGGGCATGGTCTCCCATAAAAGTAATTTCGTAGTCCGATGTGAATGACAGCTGTTCCATCAAATCCAAAGAAACCAGAAGATCTACCCCTTTTTCATTGCAAAGTGACTGAATTCTTGCCGTCGTATTCAGTACATCGCCCGTAAAAATAATTTCCTTTTTCAATGCCCCAATCTCTCCCGTAGTCACGGATCCACAGTGAATCGCAGCTTTAAACTCGGGCGCTACACCAAATTTTGAAATGTACCCTTCCGATTTTTTATGTAGCTGCTCTTTCATGGCAAAGAAACAACGCACACAATTATTCTTTTCGATGCCCTTAGGAAATTCCCAGGTAATGACGATCTCATCGCCTACATATTGATACACTTCGCCAGAATGGAGCACGATGGCATCGGAAAAATCAGCATAATAGGCCCTTAAAAGTTCAAAATATTGAATATGTCCCAGATCTTCTGCTATGGTTGTGGAAGCCTTCATATCAACGAACATAAAAATTCGGCGTTCTTCTTTTGGTGTATGATACTTGCCCGTGAAGAAATTATAGAGCACATGCTGCCCCAGATTATCACTAATTTCGGCGTACAACAGCGAAAGAAGTAATTGAAATGCCAGTTGAACTGCCGTACTTAAATGGGTTATACTGAAAAAGAAAAGTACATAACGGTCCCAGACAGCGCTATCAAACACTGAGGTTTTCAATTCAATGCTTGCCGCCAACATATAGAGTACTAACATGAGTACCGACATCAATACAAGGTACAAGATGAACTTGCCTAAAATTTTCAGGCCCAGGTTCAGTTTTCGAAAGAGATGTGCTACAAAGAATACCTCCACGACACCGACAAAAATGCCGACCAAAAAAACGCTCAGACTTGCAAAGGCAAAAATAACCGGTGAAATCTTTATGGCCGATTCAAGGGACTTCGACTGGTCACCCAATACGGCATGCTCGCTTAACATAAAAACCCATCCGACCACGAGCCATATCACTCCAAAGGGAATGATTCTCGATATATTTCTTTTTGCCCTAGGCCCTATCACTACTAAGCTTTTGCTGACTTTTTTAAGAAAATTAAAGATAAGGATTTCCCCATCAAAAGACTTTAACCTCCAGACATCAATAAATAAGAAAGTACATAACTAGCTAAATAGACCTGCATGTACACCTCGTATTATCGTTGCTACACACGTATCATTCGGCAAAGAACTTTTTACAAATAGATGTCAGGAATGAGGGATGATTATTGCGCTGAAGTAGTATACATTCCTAGGTAAGGGCCATGTCATTTCGAATTCCTATAGCCATTTTCTTTGAGAAGCGCCAGCAATTGCTCGGGCTCATCGGTCTGAATGATATTGGCATCGTGTTGAAGTACTACCCCGAGTACTTTCTGCCCATTTCCTCGACGAATTTCCTCATCGAGGTCGCCCAGTGTATTAATCCATATGCGCGCGTCGTGACGCACTAAAAAATCGGTCAGTTCCTTCGTGTAGAATTCATCATCAATGTGAACGACGGGAGGAGAAAATCGGGTGATTGCAGAATCTGCCATCTGAAAAGAATACGCCCTGGGCATGATTTTCGCTTTCGGATGAAATTGTTTTACCCGATCTAACTGCTCATAATCATTGTCAAAATAAAAGACCTGATCCATGGTACCTGTTTTTTTCAAGGCGGCAACAATACCCTTTACATTATCGGTTTTCATATCAATATCGATCATAATCTTTCCTTTGGCGACCTTTAAAAATTCTTCAAAGGTCGGTATGGTTTCAGTACTTATCTCCCCCTTCTGATTTTTTAGGTGGTACTTTCGAATATCGGCCAAGTTCATTTCCTCGACCTTGCCCGAACCTGTGGTGGTGCGATCAATGCTCGAGTCGTGCATGAGTATGAGCTTTCCATCTTTTGTCGTTCGTACATCGGCTTCGATAATGTCGACTCCGATGTCAATACCTTTTTGTGTCGCGGCAATCGAATTTTCAAAATTACCATGGTGAGCCCCCCTATGAGCGGCCACCAAAACAATGCCATCATCGGGATTTTGAAATTCGCTCAGCGTTTCTGAAAGTGCGGGAGACCGTTGGGTGCTCTTACAAGCCTGTACTACAACAAAGGCCACTATGACCCATATCCTAATCAACCTCATGATATTCATTTTTTTATATTTATAAAGCATATAGGGTTTCAAAGATATTCGTAAGAGCTTAGCTTTTTTTCTTCATTCTTGATTAAAATACATCATATTTTGACCGCCATGCATCAGCCAGGACTTTCAACTTTACATAGAATCAACAAACGAGACCTTGATTTGTCCATCGTCATAAGGCCCAAATGTATTTCTACGATCAGGAACGTCCCGTAAGACATCATCAATTTTCTATAGAATCAAGTCAATAATACCGAAGCAACACCCTAAAGGTTTGTTTATATTTACCTAAAGTGTCTTTGAATAAAAAAACATGAATTGGATAAAGCCTACCCTACTGTTAAGTACTTTGATTTTTCTAACCTATTGGACCAAATCAAGGCCTACCCATACCAGCCCAACGAAAGAGGCAACGTTCGAACGATTGCCTTATAATAACCCGGGGCTTGTGGTAGATCTTGGCGTAGGCCTTTGGGCCTCTCCCCTGCCTATGGATTATGATGGGGATGGAGATTTCGATCTTTTGGTCTCTTGCAGCGATGTACCCTTTCACGGCCTTTTTCTATTCGAAAATTCGTCCGGGGATAACTTTCCGGTCTTTGAACCTCCCGTTAAAGTCGGGGAACCTATAAAGCATATTCAAGTGTCTTATGTCAACGGGGAGCCAAGATTCTTAGTGCCCGGCAAAGAACTACTTGACGTCAAAGCTTCTATTATGGACAAAAACAAAGCCCTATTCGACGGAGATGCTTTTGACGCCTTACATAACAAAATTCGCTTCAACCAATGGAAGTATGTAGACTACGAAAACGACGGTGATCTTGATATTGTAGTAGGTATACAAGATGGTGAGGATTACGGTTGGGACAATGCCTTCGACGAAAACGGGGTCTGGACCAATGGGCCATTGCATGGCTATGTGTACCTTATTGAAAATGTCGACGGTGATTACCAACTCAGGGACAAAATAAGGGCAGGAAATAAGCCCATCGACGTGTACGGTGCGCCTTCCCCCAATTTTGATGATTATGACAATGATGGAGACCTCGATATCATTTGTGGCGAGTTTCTGGACAAATTTACCTACTTTGAAAATATTGGAACCAGAACACAACCCAAATATGCAGCGGGTAGGTATCTCGCCAACGCGCATGGGGTCATTACTATGGATTTGGAAATGATTCTTCCCGTTTCATTGGATTGGGACAAAGACGGTGATATCGATCTTGTCGTGGGTGATGAAGACGGTCGCGTGGCATTTGTTGAAAATACGGGAAAGGTCACCAACCATTTGCCCATATTCAATGCTCCCAAGTACTTTCAGCAAAAAGCCAAAGAGGTCAAGTTTGGAGCCTTGGTCACTCCTTTTAGTACAGATTGGGACGATGATGGTGATGAAGACCTTATATGTGGTAATTCGGCCGGGTACATCGCATTCATCGAAAATCTGGAAAACGGTGAGACCCCCAAATGGAATGCGCCCCAACTTTTGGGGAATCAGAAGGGCATCATCAGAATACAAGCGGGGGAAAACGGTTCGATTCAGGGACCCTGCGAGGCGAAATGGGGCTACACTACCCTATCTGTCGAAGATTGGAACCACGATGGCCTAAAAGACCTCATCGTCAATTCAATTTGGGGGAAAGTGGTCTGGTACGAAAACGTGGGGAGCCAAGGAAAGCCTGAACTCGGCCCCGAACAGCCTATTGGGATCCATTGGCCAACACAACCTCCTAAGCCCGAATGGTTTTGGTGGGACCCCCAACCTAATACCTTGGCCACACAATGGCGAACCACCCCTACCGCTATCGACTGGAACAAAGACGGCTTAATGGATCTGGTCATGCTTGATCAAGACGGTTATTTAAGTTATTACGAGCGGACCAGGAAAGGCGAACAACTTATTTTAAAACCTGGAAAACGTATTTTTTACTCCGCCAACGGCACCTATGACCGTAAAAATAACCTCATCGCTAGTGAAGACGGACCTCTGCGCTTGAACGAAGCCAAGTATGGCAGTAGCGGAAGAAGAAAATTAGCCTTCGGCGATTGGGACGGGGATGGCGATACCGATCTTATTCTCAACGGTATCAATGCCATTTTTTGGGAAAATGTCGGCCAGACTCCGGAAAGGGTCGATTTAAAATTCCACGGTAATTTTTCCGATAGAAAGTTGGCAGGCCATAGCACAAGCCCGACGCTGGTGAATTGGGACCGTGAAGGAAAACCTGATTTGTTGGTAGGTGCCGAGGATGGTTATTTTTACTATATGAAAAACGATGAGTAATAGGTCACACATCTTTCACCAAAAGTTCACCCTCTTTCCGGGTGTTCTTCTGATCCCTAATAAGGGTAAGGTATCGACCCATCCAATACGGCAGTAACCAATAAACGGGTTCACGCTCTTGTGCCGGATTTCCGCTCACGGCCTGATACGGGTTACGATCCCACCGAATGGTTCGATATTCGCTGGGAGGCCGCAAAGCTACCTGCAGTTCCTCTAAAATTGGTTGGCGTACCACTTGTAAATCTTCCCGCCTTCCATTATCGATATACCAATCGACCAAGTCTAAAGGCGCATCCTTCAAGAATTCAATGGAATCATCAAGACCTTCGTTGTTGTTGGCCAAAAGGTTGTAGGTAAAATTGAGAAAGGGGCTTTTGGTATTCCTATGCTTGTCAAACCATTTTTGAAGGTGTTCCCGATACATGCCCTTGAGTACCTGATCCTTTTCGAGCTGTACCAACGAAGGATAGATATAGAGCGATAAATAGATGTCAAAGTAGGTTTCCCAAGCGGGATTTGTGGTATGCAGCCGCTTTGCATTTTCAAGATAGCCTTCATTCTCGATAAGATTAATATACTCCTTTTGGTATTTCTCGTCATTGGTGATGTGATAGGTGAATTTTAAGAAGGCCAGCAATTCCAATGAATTCAAGGCTCTTTCAGGCGCCCATTCAGGGTCTTTATTGAGTAGCCGCGGCGACCATACCCCCCACTTGGTATGGGATCCATCCACGTCGGTCAAATTAAAATCATTGCGGATCAGGTGATCCATGATTTTACTGAAGTGCGCCGCTATCCGCTCTTTTTCATCGGCATCGGCGACTAACGTATAGTACCAATAATAACCGAACAGGTGACCACATAACTCATCGCTACTCGTATCTCCCTTCCATTTCCATTTACCATCGCTAGAAACATGCCAGCGTATTTCCACCGGTTTTTGTCTTGGGTTTTCAATAATGGCTTCGGCGATCTCCCGTTCCGTATACGTACGGTTCATATCATGGGATTTTTCCCAGGAAACCGGGATAATGGTTCTGGCGAAAAAGCCATCCGTTTCAGTAACCTCGCGTAAATAGTGAAGAAAATCGAAGGCCTTCTTGGCACGTCTTTTAGCCTCCGGGTTGCCGGTCGCCGCAAATCGAAACGACTCCATAGCCAAATACATCGCCGTATATTCCCCATCATTGTCATCATCATCGGGTTCGATCGTGGTCGTATCACCAGGAATGGTAAGCTTTGATCGCGCTACAATCCATGGTTCGCGTACGTGCCTTCTGATCAATTGGTCATAGAAGTAGTCGGCTTTTTGTGAAAGGGTCATTTCGGTCTTGCGAATGGCACTCACTCCTTCGGCCGTCGCAATCCAAGCGTTGCCCTCTTTATCAAAAGCGATATCCCTCACCTCATCCGATTGTAACCAGCGTTTACTTAAACGCACGGAATACACGCTGTCGCCCGGTGTAAATCTCGTAATACCATAATCGGTACCGATCCACATCGTTCCTTGGGGAGACTTTTTGACCACGTTAACCATAGCATTCGGTATACCGTGCTCTGGACGTAAATGACGCACCACCCCCTGCTCGTTTCGAATGGTGGTTCCTCCCATACAACCTATCCATAGCCGACCCCTGTCATCGGTATCGATTCCCTTGACATACGCACTGACCAAATCTTCATTTTGCTGATAAACCTTCGCCTTTTGACCCTCTTTGACATGGTAGAGCCCCACATCGGTACCAATCCATAAACCCCCTTTGCCATCCGATGCGGCCGCTCGTATGCTTCTGGCGGTACCATACTTTTTTTCAACCCACTGGTCATCCCTGAAAAGCCAAATACCATAAGGCCCCAAGGCGTATACACCCTCTTGGGCCACTACTAATTTTGCTATGGGCGGTTTGGGATCTTTCAATTTTTCAATACCGTTCCTACCATGGCGGTAGACCCCGTTCCATGTGGCCAACCAGATGTTGTTCTCATTGTCAATCGCGACATCATAGCCGGGGCCTTGGTCCTTACCTGTAATCTGTAATTGCCACAAATCACTGTTTGTTTTCTTACTGTACATGCCATTTTTAGTGGCTACCCAAATCGTTCCGTTTTGATCGGGTTGAATCGCCCTGACATCATTTGCCATAGCTTCCGATGGGCTTATTGTATAGCCTTGGTGGTATTCTTGGTCGAAAGGGATATCTATATAAAATCGGTCTTCGGAAGAATTTGTACGAGAGATTTCTTTTTCAGGAGATGTACAGGAGTATATTAAGGCAACAAAAAAAATGAACCACGATCTTCCCATATTTTTCTTTTTAACGTATTAGGCGACCAAACGTCACACTCTGTAAATTGAACTTAAGGAGCTATTGCTTTTCCCAGACGGTCACTCTCTACGAGGGCATCAATAACTGCCATATTGGCGATAGCATCATCTAAAGAAAAAGGCAGGCCTCCCTTATTTAGAATTGCCTTAGAGAATGCATCGACTTGTAAGGTATACTGATTGCTTTGCGGTATCGCTATTTCTTTCCTTACTGCATCTTTTGACCACCAAATTCTCGCCATACGGTCTCCATGAGGGTTAAAAGGTAACTCGAGCTCGATGCTTCCTTGTGTACCGAACAACTTCACTTCTTGATGCTCGGCCAATCGAATGGAAGAGAAAAAAATGGCCTGTCCTTGCTCAAACTCCAGCGTACCCGAAGCATGAATATCGACTTGGGAATCAGGATCGTACTCGAGATTTGAGAACACGAATTTTGGTTCGGCACCAAATAGAAAACGGGATACTGAAACCGGATAGCATCCGATATCCATAAGGCTTCCTCCCCCAAAACTTTTGTTGTTTACGATGCTGTTACTATCATCTTCAAAAAATGAAAAAGACGCTTGTACCATTTTCAGATGTCCGATCTGGCCGTCATCGACCATTTGCTTCGTCTTTACCCATTGGGGATGAAACTTGTACATAAAAGCTTCCATGACTTTAAGTCGAGGATGCGCTTTAATTTCTTCAGCCAACTGCAGTGCCTCGTTTTTATGGAGGGCTATAGGCTTTTCGACAAGTACATGCTTACTAGCTCTTAGGGCTTTAATAGCCCATTCTACATGAAGATGATTGGGTAACGGTATATAGACGGCCTGTACTTTAGGGTCTTCCAAAAGAAAGCTGTAATCACCATAAGATTTTGCAATACCAAATTTTTGGGCCACTTCCTTTGCCCTTGCCTCGCTTCGCGAGGCTATTGCAACTATTTTACAGTATGCGGCATCAAGCATGGCCGGGATTACTTGGTCGACCGCTATGGTGGCGGTACCTAAAATTCCCCAACACAGGCGCTCTTCCATGATGGGTCAGGTATTTAGGGCTTTAGGTTTTTGATTATTGAACATCACAAAAGTAAGGGCAAGTACGATCAGGCCAACGGTGGCTATCGCCCCGATTATTATGGGGTCTATGGTACATTCCAACCAATCATATGAAGTTGGTAGATCTCTTAAAAAGGTACCCCAAATGATAATCAGCACACTAAAAATAACGGATACGATACCCTGCCAACTTTTGATATTCACATTGAAAATAGCGAGAAGGAAAAGCCCTAAAATTCCGCCCCCGAAAATTCCGGATATCTGCCACCAAATATCCAATGCACTCTGCGCATTTATGAGCAACAAACTGAATACGATACCCAACAGGCCCCATACGACCGTGGTCCATCTAAGAAATCCGATACTACTTTTTTCAGAAGCGTTTGGTCTGAAATACTTCTTGTAATAATCTAAGTAGAGTACGGTCGCAGATGAATTCAACGCAGAGTCGACAGTGCTCATCGAGGCCGCAAGAATTGCTGCAATAATCAAACCTTTGACCCCGACTGGAAGTTCTGTTGCAATAAAGTATGGAAAAACCTCATCCCCCTTTAAAATAGACGGGTCGAGAACGTGGCCACCACCCGAATAAAATGCGAACATCGTGGTGCCGATATATAGAAAAATGGCGGTCAAGGGCAAATAGATCAACATGGCTATCCAAACCGATTTTTTGGCCTTTTTTTCCGTAGCGACCGAACTGTACTTCTGGGTATAGTTTTGATCGGCCATCAAATTTCTTATGTTCTCGGTAACCCCATAAATTATCATGACCCAAATCGTTCGGCTACTCAAGGAAAATGAAGTGTCGCCCAAACTGAACTTATTATTGTCGAAAGCATTCTGAATTAAGAAATCAGGTTTCGAAAAGACTTCGGTGGTCAATATATAGGCACTAAATAAAAGGCCACCGATCATTATTATCGACTGTAGTACATCGGTCCAGATTACGGCTTCCATACCTCCCATCAAGGTGTATATGATGGTAAGTATTCCAATAATCAGGATTAAGGCCTTTATGTCGATATCGATAAATGAAGTCAAAAGCAATGAGGACAGGTAGAGGATGACGGCGGTTCTTCCAATCATAAAAAGAACAAAAGAAAAAGAGGCATAAACACGGCCCCAGTCACCTATTCGTCTTTCTAGATAATTATATACCGATATAATCTTATTTTTCCGATAGTGGGGAATGACGTATTTGGTCACGAACCAAGCTACCGGTAATGCAGTCAGGGCGAAAATCAAGGGATGCCAATTGTCATCAAAGGCTTTTCCCGGTACGGCGATATAAGAAATACTACTGGTATAAGCACTCATAACGGCAATACCTGCCGCCCATGAAGGTATACCCATACCGGCCACCATAAACTCTTCCGAAGTTTTGGTTTTTCTTAAAAAATAGATGCCCATACCGACCATTATGAGTCCATAAATGACAAGAATGAGTGTATCTACCGTTCCTAGCTGATAATTCATGTTCCCGGAGTTACAAGTTCACCTTTCAACCGATCGACATAATCCTTAATTCGCGCGCGCTCTTCATCGTTCAGTTTGCGCAACGGCATGGCCATATGGTCTTCGCAAATATTCATGACGGACAATGCGCACTTGGTACCCTTAGTAATTCGCGATTCATATTTACCAACACTATAGATCGTGTCATAAATATAATTTACTTTTTTATTTAGTTGCTCGATAACCGCGTTTTCACCACGTACCGAAGCATGGTATAGATCGACAAAAAGATTCGGAAAAAAATTGGCTCCTCCTGCGACGGCGCCATGCCCCCCCCTCAACATAGTTTTGGACAAAAACGATTCGGTACCCGCAATAATTGCAAAATCAGGGGAGTCCTGAAAGGTATCTATCAAGGTATAGAGGTATTCCAAATCGCCCGAACTATCCTTTATGCCCAAAGCCCCCAATTCTTTGGCCTTGCGCACCACCGTAATGGACATATGCATCTTGGTACAACTTGGCATATTATAAAGCACGAAAGGAAGGGACAACTTAGGTACCAGACATTCTAAATAGTCGATCATTTCATTTTCCGAAATCGGAAAATAATATGGGGGTGCGACCACTACAGCATCTGCACCTGAAGCTTTCGAATGAGCTGTCATATCAATCGAAGCCTGAAAATTCGTATCGGTTATACCAACAAGTACCGGTACTCTTTTATCAATATATTCACATGCCTTAGTAATCAATTGCATTCTAGTAGCATAGGTCAAGCTTGGGGCCTCCCCGTTTGTTCCTAACAAAAAAATGCCATGTACTCCTCCAGCTATTAAATGCTCAATTAGATTTTTAAGGCCTTTTTCGTCTAAATCACCTTCGGCAGTCAAGGGAGTTATCATCGGAGGAATGATCCCCCTTAAATCTAAGTTCATAAATAGGAATTAAAAGGTTACAAAGAAAATCGAAACAGTAGATTATTACCACAATTATTTTAGATAAATCAGATGCTATATTAACCTTTTATTTGAAATAATTATGTAATATTGGAAAGAAGAGTTAAAAATATAGAGATATGGAATTTGTCTTCGAAAAAATATACGTTCCGAACAACCACTCCTTCATTTCACGGAAATTACCGCTATCGACAAATGCCAGAATTCATTCACACAAAAATTTCGAACTTAATTATATCGCTTCAGGCGAAGGTCGACGCATAGTCGGAGACAATATTTCAGGTTTCGAAAAGGGCGACTTGGTCTTGTTAGGCCCGGAGCTACCCCACTGTTGGGAACTGCTCGATGCCGAACGTGACAAGGTGGCTACGTGTATCGTGACCCACTTTTCAGAAAACGTCGTCGATTCCGATTTCTTTAAAATGCCAGAGCTCGAAAAAGTAGTCTGCTTGTTGAAACAGGCCAATCGAGGCATTCGTTTTAAGACCGAAGATGATTCAGAAATATGGCAAATGCTCGTCGAACTGTCTGAAAGTGAAGGCCTTGAATACTACATCGGATTACTAAAAGTATTTAACAATTTGCTGAAAATTGAAGACCGTGAAATTCTATCGAACCCCATGAACCGCTCTTCGGTATTTTCACAAAATATCGAGAAAATCAATAAGGTTTATGAATATGTCTTTCAGAACATTCAGGAAGGTATAAAGCTAGAAGATGCCTCATCGGTATTGAATATGGCTCCTAGTTCATTTTGCCGGTTCTTCAAAAAGAAAACTGGACTTACTTTTATGGAGTACGTTAAAAATGTGCGTGTAGGCATTGCTGCCAAACTACTTGCCGAAACGGACAAACAGATTACCCAAATCTGTTTTGAAAGTGGGTATAACAATCTTGCTAATTTTAACCATTATTTTAAGGCGAGTATGGGCAAAACCCCTTCTGATTACCGCAAGAATTTCAGATAAAATTTATTACCCCCCACTTACCCGATGGTAAAGAACCACTTTTCTAGAAGCGGTTCTGGCTTCTTGGGAGTTCCCCGTGCAGGCTAATGGCAATAACGGACAACATTGCAATAAAAACTACTAGGGCCAAGAAAATTAAAAACCATTTCTTTGAAGGTAGGTTTTCAGTGCTGTGGTTCGGTAAAACGTTAGAATGTCCTATTTTGACCAATACGGTTAACACTATGATGTTCAATACATACAAATGGTGATTCAAAATCATGTGACCTGCGAACAAGCCCACGACCACATAACTCATTATAGTATACACTACTAAATAGCCCAATAAAAAACGTATGATATCCCTTCTCGTATAAGGAAGCTTCCATAAGCTATACAGATATACCAGTACCATCATAAATAAAACCACTAGTACAAAAATGGCGCTATAATAGATTACTGTTTCCGAATCGGTAATTCGACCTAAACGGTCAAGAAGGTGCCCATAGGTCAAAGACTCGCGAAAAACAATCAAAGGTATAATCAGAACGAGTACTAAAAGAGCGCTTCTATTTGCCCATGTGCGGGGCTGGGCCTTGTCAGTCGGCCATGTTGAACTGAAAACACCATAAGCCATACCGGTACCACCAAAAAATCCAATACTATATTCCATAACGTTCCACATGTTGAAAGGTATTTCAAAAACGTTTCCTACCACCTGTAAAAAGTTACCAAAGGCAAAGCCAAATCCTCCGCCCAAGGCTGATAAAATGGCAACACGAATAGGGGAACTTCTTTCTTCTCGGCCCATATACCACAACATGGCCAATCCGGCACCCAATATTATGGCCCAGGCTTCCGATCTAGGAGGGGTCATTTTAAATCCGATCTGTTCCACCAAAAAATAATAGGTTATAAGTCCCCCGGCGGTCATCTCGGCCACCAAGTTGCCCCATTTTACCCGTTTGGCCGCAGTTGAATCTAAAACAAGGCCCACGAGTCCGCCTCCTAAAAGGCCAAACAAAGCCCCGATAACAAATAGCATTCCTAACCCGTAGAAAACGTTTACGAAATTGTCGGCACGGCCATACCCTACAACCTGACCATAGCTGATCATTCCCCCGGCCCCCCATCCCAAGGCGGCCGCAAGGGCAATCAAAACCATCTTATTGTACCAGTCCTTTCTGTTAGAGGCCACGACTAAAGCCAATCCTCCTATGGCCCCTGCCCAAGCTGCCCCTTGCTCATGCCCAAACTGGCCCCTAATTGCCCAGGCGGTCGCCAAAGAAATGGCTACAATTAAAATTGCAATTCCTAACGATCTGTTTTTCATAAAGGTCTTATTTATTGATAAGGTTGCGTTGTGGCAAATTCTGCCTCTTTTACCCTAATGGATTATTGAGGCCATTTCCGCATTTTACTCTCGATTTAATCAAAGGTATGGCGGTGTAAATATTCTTTTAATTTCTCATGCTCCTTTACACCTAGCCGACATAGAGGAGGAGCCATATGACCATTACAAATACCCATATGTTCCAGTGTTGCCTTTATAACTTTTATGCTGCTTGTACTCGAATCATCAAGCGTATATACTTTATGATGCAATTGTAATACTTTTTCTCGCAAGCTTTTTATCCTATCAAAATCACAGGCACAAGATGCTTCGTAAAGGTCTACGAAGAGTTTGGGGAAGATATTTGCGCCCCCGGCGACCACTCCATGCCCTCCGTAAATAATGGTTTCGGGCAGAAAAAGTTCCGCACCGGCAATAATGGAAAATTCCGGCGATCCTTTGAATTCTTCAATCAATGCATATAAAGCGGTCAGATCGCCGGAGCTATCCTTTATTCCGATGGCTCCTAATTCTTTGGCTTCTTTTATGGTTTGAAGTGATAAATGAAGTTTCGTACAGCTTGGGATGTCATAAAGCAAGAAGGGTAACGAAAGGTTCGGGATCAATACCTCGAGATACTTGACCATTTCATCTTGAGAAATCGGGAAGTAATAAGGGGGGGCCACCACAAGCCCATCCGCACCCACCTTTGCCGCATGGTCGGCAATTTCAAGAGTACCCATCATCGAGGTATCGGTAATACCTACCAAAATCGGCACCCGTCCATCAACCATACGACTTGCCTCAGAAATCAATTGCTTACGAAGCCCATGACTCAAACTAGGGCCTTCTCCGTTCGTACCAAGAAGAAAAATACCATGTACGCCGCCCTTTAACAAATGCTCAATTAGTTTTTCAAGGCCGGATAGGTCCAACTCCATATTCTCTAACAACGGCGTGACCATAGGAGGTATGACACCTTTAATCGACAATTTCATAGATTGCTACGTATTGGTTTTTCAAAATAAAATCAATTCAATGGTACATACCACAACAATATGGTTGGAAACCAATTATATTTTGACCTAACATATACAAATATCTCGATGCCGTTTATAAAACACAAGCGATTAGCTATCAATATTTTATGTCAAAATCAGAATAAAGCGTCCATAAAAAAGGGGGCGGATATTACAGCCCCTCTTTTCTACTTCGCCAATTCAAAAAAATAAAATCTTTTCCTAAGGCCTAATAGGGCTCTCCGGTGCCCTGTAGCAACCACATTTTAGACCACGCACTGTTATTGCTCACATCATCCCCCTTAAATTGCGTCGGTTCCAGTCGGTTAATAGCCTCTTCTGCGTTTGAATTATTATCAATTTCATCAATATGATAATAAAATCGAAGCGGAAGTGCTTGCCGCTTAGAGGCCTCTCCCGTCTGCAGATCGGGTAACCCCGTTCTTCTAAAATCGAGCCATGCCTCGGTCGCTGCCGACCAACTTGCTATCCACTTTTGAATGATAATATCATCGGGTTCCGTATAGGCCGCCGGGCCTGAAATATAGTCCTCATAGGTATCGCCAATGCCCCAGGCATTCAACGATTGCCTTATGCCTTCATTGTAGTACGATTCGGCAGAGCCGTTTACCCATCCCTTTGCCGAAGCCTCGGCAAGTATAAAGTTCACTTCTGCGGCTGATATCAGCCGCGCCATAAGCAATGGTCCACTAGCTTCCTTGTATCTATCGTTTAATTGCGATACATGAAGATTCAATGTACCTTGATTTACATTCTCGCTAAGATTATACGCGGCTCCAAAGGTCATCGCCGTAGGAAGACCGACGTATAAGCTATCATAATCGACAGAAAACCCAACGGTAGCCTCATAGGCATCGACAATATTTTGGGAAACATGTCTTCTACCATCTTCTACGTAATCGGTATCATCAGGAGCATCAGATTCCAACTCAAGCGGAACATCGATTCTATTTGCCCAAACCGATAGTCTAGGGTCGTTAAGATCTTGCAAGCGATCGACCAAGGTTTTGGCCATCTTAATCCTGAAATAGGCCCCTTGGGGATCGGCATCGAACTTGGTATTCGTAGGCCAGGCATCATCCCTAGTATTACCGACATAGGCCATATTGGCATCGTCGTTAAATTCTTTAATCAGAGGAAATAATTGTGGATTCGAAACTATTTCAATGATTCCTTGTTGGGCCCAACTTGGCTCCTTTTCAGATAATCTCATAAAATAGCGCAATGATAACGAGTTGGCAAATTTGCGCCATTTCATAACATCACCACCGTAGAGTATATCTTGATCGGACTGAACGCTGAAATAGGAGTCTTGGTTTTGCGACAATAGCAGATTGGCCTTTTTCAAATCGGCTTGTATACCCTCATAAATAGTTTTTTGTGGATCAAAAGGGGCATCAAAAAACTCGGGACCTTCGGCGCCTCTTAAAGCATCCATATACGGGGCATCGCCCCACAAATCGGTTATTAGTCCGAAGATATAAGACTTCATAATCAATCCTACGCCGTGATGGAAGTCGAGGTTCTCGTTTTCTGCTTTCTCTATAAGGGTTTTGTTGTTGGTCAACAGCCTATAGTAGCTATTCCAACTATGGGAATCGTTGCTCCAATCATAGGCATTGTGCCCACTGGACCAACCATCTTTTTGGGTATGTTGCATTACCCCTGCCATATCGCCAAAACCGAGATTGACCATATTTTGGCCCACTCCTCTAATGACCGTCGGTACCAACAGATTAGGATCTACGTTGTCAGAACCTATTTGATTCGGATTTTCGTTCAGTTCTTCTAGACCATGGCATGAGACCATAAGTACTACTCCCAAAACCAACAAAACATGTTTACTTTCTATTCTGTACGTCATGATTTCAGTTTAAATTCCGTTAAAAGGTTATGCCTACTTTAATTCCGATCGGAACCAGCCAAGGCTCTACGTTATACCGTTCAATACCCTGTTTGAACTGTGTACCCCTATTGCCCGAACTGCTCTCCGCTTGAAAGGCCCTTTCGGGATCCACACCGAAAGCAGAGTCCTTCGTCCATAGCATGATATTTCTACTGTAAAGGGCAAAATTTAAATTGTCAATCCCCATGCGGTCAACGAATTTTCTGGGCAAGTCGTAACCTAATGAGATCTCCCTAAGCTTTATAAAATCGGCATCGAACATATGCGGTGTTCCAAAATCCCATGGATTAGCTACCGAAAAGGGAATGAAATTCGTTCCGACATCCCCCAAATTTTCATAGTCAAGAATGAAATTGCCATTTTCGTCATGTTCCCCTACCACTCCGGCATTAAAAATACCATCATATACGACTCTTCCGCCCAAACTCTCGGCAAATCCACCATCTCCCGGTGGGCCTCCAATGGATAAGAAATTCTCACCAAAGATCAAGCGGTCGGCATTATCCAATACCCACTGTTTTAGTTCTGGCCCGGGTTCCGAAATTCCGGGATTGACCAGATTATCTAGAATTCTTTGACCGTAGCCATCCTCGACCAGATATCTTGAGGTCTGTGACATATACTGACCACCCGAGCGCCAATCAAAGGTAAGGTTCAACGTCAAATTCTTATAGGAAAGACTCGATTGAAGACCCATGACGAAATCGGGGTTATAGTTGCCTACTTTCACCCGTTCTTCCTGTGCCAACCATTCGGCATCTTCCCCTTGCCCTATAAGCGGGTAATTATAGTAGGGCGAATTCTCATCGGTCACCCTTCGAATTTTCGGGGAATAAATATTGCCTACGAGACCGTCCTCACCCGTAGCAGAATTGGCCACATAGCCCCGTGAGACACTTTTATTATCACTCCAAAATTCAATATAATCTACGCCCTCGGCCAAGGCTAGGATTTTCGATTCGTTGGTCGTATAGTTCAGATTAAGGTCCCAATTCCAACTCTCGGAACGAATAGGCGTAAGCCCTAAAGAAAGTTCGAAACCCTTACTTTCGAGAACTCCAGCATTGATACTTACACTGTTGTATCCCGACGACCCAGGTATGGGTATGTTAGGTACAATTTGGTTCCTATTTTCAACGGTGTAATAGGTTCCTTCAAAACGTACCCTGTTTCCAAACATGGTCAAATCGATACCAAATTCTTGAGAGGTCGCTTCCTCCGGTTCAAGCCCCGGGGTATTAAGCCCGCCTTGGGCACTATAAAGTATTGCGTTGTTCCACTGTCCAACATTGTTATAGTAGGCACCCAACTGATAAGGGCTTGTGTCGTTACCTACACGGGCCCATCCACCTCTAAGTTTAAATAGGTCGACCTTTGGAATCGTTACTAATTCACTAAGCAAAAAGCTCACCGATGCCGAAGGATAGAAGTAAGATCGATTGTCAACGGGCAGCGTACTTGACCAATCATTTCTCGCCGTCACATCGATATATAGCATATCGTATAAGCCGAAGTTGGCAAGGCCATACACACTATTAATGGCCCTTTCGGTCGTAAAACTGGAATACCTCAAGGCGGTCGGTGCGATATTGTCTACCGTAAAGAGGTTAGGAACAATAAGTCCGGCACGCGTCGCCGCAGAATTGCTCAACCCCTTATTTTTTTGGTACATCAGATTGCCTCCGGCCGAAACCGTCATATCAAATTCTCCCCATATCTTGTTATAGGAGGCCAACATGTCGATATTGGTTTCAATACCATCAGTTTCGGCAATACCATAAGTACCATTGTTGGGCTCCCTATTGTAACCTGGGGCCATTTTAGTTTCTTGGGTTTGGTTAAAACTATTCAAATTATAACTCGTTCGAATATTGAAATTGGGGGAAATATTCCAATCCAACGCCAAATTTCCGTAGACCCTGAACCTCGAGAAGCTATTATTTACTTCATTGGCCAAGAACCAGGGATTCGCATAATCATCAGAAAAATTGAAGACATCGGTACCCGGTAATCGGTAGTCTTTGACATCGAGAATATTGATATTTGCCGGCACACTATAGGCAGCCTGTAAGGGATTCGTACCCCTATTCGATGCAGGCCGGTTATCGGCGTAACTGTGCACGACGTTAATGTTGGTGCTTACGGTAAACCGGTTCGCCATATTAGAAGATGCCGATAACGAAAAACTGTTTCTTTTTAAATCTGAATTCGGAATAACTCCTGAATTGTCCATCGCAGTAACACCTAGCCTATAATTCAAAACTTCATTGCTATTGGATACGGAGAAACTGTTGGTCGTTGTAATTCCATTTCTTACAAATTCCTTGATGTTGTTAGGATACGATCGAAGTGGTATTGGAATAGGATTTCCGTTGGCATCCAAGGGAGAGTTCCACTGTACGGCAAAGTAGCCCTTGTCGAGTTCGGGACCGCCGTTACCCCCCGATGGAATAACGTCGGGCATAATATTGCTACCTCCCTCCGACTCCGGGGAATACGAAAAGTATCCGGAAGCAAAACGCGATTGGGTATCAACATACCGGTACGGTATATCGAAAACGGTATTCGAGGTGATATTTACCTTCATTCGCTGACCTTCAGACGCTTTTTTAGTCGTAATCAACACCACTCCGTTACCTGCTCTTGAGCCGTAGAGTGCCGCGGCACTGGGTCCCTTCAGAATAGTTACGTTCTCGATACTGTTCGGGTCTAAATCAGAAATCGCATTTCCATAATCTACCGGGTTTCTATCCCCGAACCCCCCTATATTGTTCAAGGTATTCGCAACAGGGACCCCATCAATTACAAAAAGAGGTTGATTGTCGGAACTCAAGGAAATGGCCCCTCGTATCACCATACTTACTGATGAGCCCGTACCTCCGGTATTGTTAAGGGTAACCCCGGCTACCTTTCCGGAGAGCGAGTTCAATACATTTTCTTGGGCCACCCGTGTTAATTCTTCAGCAGCAACACGTTCTACTGAATATCCCAAGGATTTGTCCTCACGTTTGATTCCAAGGGCAGTTACCACCACCTCATCGAGCGCTTGAGTACCAGGTTCCATGGCAACATCTATCGAAGAACGTCCATTGACTGCTATTTCCAAAGTCTCGAAACCCAGATACGAAAAAACAAGGATGCCTTCACCATTACCGACCTGTATACTATAATCCCCATCAAAATCGGTAGTGACCCCCGTATTGGTTCCTTTCAATACAATAGTCACACCGGGCAGGGGCATACCATCCTCGACAGAGGTCACCGAACCTGTTACCGTGGCATCCCCATTTTGAGCAAATGCAGGATTGCCGAACCATACGAGGCTCAAGAACAACGAGGCAAATGAAAAATTGGGGAGAAGGGACTTTATATTTATGTACGTTTTCATATTCTTTTGATATTGGTTGGTTTAATGACAATCGGATCGGTACGACCTAGCTATTCGACGACCTCAAAAGTTAATACGAGCGCATTGGTGTTCACCCCAATGAAATCTTGCGAAGCGGCCAAGAACATTACCAAACGCATCGAACTATCGGAAATATCCTGAATGATTACTTTACTTTCAAAATCGAGAAAGCCCACAAATGCACTACCATCGAAATCTATGGTGCTCACATCATTATAGGTTAGTGTGCCGTTTTCACCGAATACCGAGGACATCTGAAAATCTTCATTCTCCACATAACTGAACGTAAGGTCGGACTCGGGAGTGAAAGAGGCCGTGCATAACCCAAAATCAGAGCCCCCATCATTTAAAATATTGGCTCCCCCGCTGGTGACGAACTGATACAGCAATCCGCTAAAAGCTGCGCCATCTTCTTTAAGATCCATGGTAAAACTGCCATCGAAATAAAAAGTATACTCATCATCATATACCTCGGGCATGCCCAGTCCGGCTCCGAATATTCCTGCCGGTAAAGGATTAGGTGCACCTTCAAAAGGGCTTAGCTGGGCGTCAGAATATGCGAAATAATCCTTGTCGGAGTGACTGCTTGCCAAACGCCAGGTCTTACCTTCCGCTGCTGTTGCCCCCCCTGTTAGTAGCACATAGGGCGTAATATCCAACGCCAACTTAACCTCTTTGTATACAGAAGCTCCAGTAGCATCAGTAGCGGTTAGTACGGCCGTGTAATAGCCTGGGTCGGTATAGGTATGTACCGGGTTTTGTTCGCTACTGGTCGAGCCATCCCCAAAATCCCATGACCATGAGATGGCATTGTGGGTAAGCCCTTGAAAAGCCACCCTTTTTCCCTTGACAGAATTGAAAATGTCCGCTGAAAGTGGAAAATTACCGGTATTCGCATCATCATCGGAACTACAGGATGCAAAAAGTAGTGAGGCGGAAAAAAGAACACCTAAGAATATTTTTGCGTATTTTCTTTTCATGACATCGATTTTTCAGCAACCGAAACTACGGGTAGTTAGAGCCGTGGCATTAAAGTTTAGGTTGTGCAATTGTTAAATTTCCCTTGAATTTTCTCAAATCTAAAAGATAAACACTGAAAAAACTTCAATTATTTTAATTAAAAATGATTATATATTAACCTTTAATTAATTTTTTTAATTATAATTTTGTTATTTGGTTAAAATATCACAAATTCAATAAATTAACATTTAATCCATTCCTTTTAACACTATATGCGAAACAGGGTTTTTATTTCTCTATCCGCATGGCTTTTGCCGATTTGCCTTACACTATTTCTTTGTTCCATGCAAACTGGGGCGCAAGAATTGTACGTGGGCGCGGCAAAACGATTAATAACTCCTAACCCTTTAATTTCCGTTTCAGGTGGTGTAGGCGCGCCGAAACCCGCCACCGAAAAAAAAGGAGAGCTTTATGTGCGGGCCATGGTATTGCAAAAAGGAGAGATCAAAGTAGCTATAGTTTCCATCGACAATCTGGGCTGGCCCGCTACCTTAGGTGACCGGTCTAGAGATTTGGTTTCGGAAATACCCCCGCAGAATATCATTATAGGGGCTACACATACCCATAGTGCTCCCGATGCGTATGCCTTTCCGGATGCCATGGGAAATCATGGCGCGGATATGGATTATTTGGAATGGTGCATAGAAGAAATCGCGGGCGCTATAAAAGACGCATTACAAAACATACAACCGGCCTATCTCAAGATTGCCGTGGGAGAGGCGAAAGGAAAAATTGCCTATAATTATTATGCCCCAGATTTATACGACCCAAGGTGCGGTGTCATTCAAGCCATCGGTATCAAAGGCAAAGATAAGAACAGGCCATTGGTCACCTTGGTCAACTATGCAATTCACCCTGAAGTCATTGGAAGTAAAAGAGGTATCTTGAGTCCTGATCTTGTGGGTCCATTAAACGAACAAGTAGAATACAAGACTGGTGGTATGGCCCTATTTATGAATGGTGCCCAAGGCGGTATGGTAACCGCCGATAATCGTATCGGGAATGGTGAAGAGGCCAATGACTGGAAGGAATGTCAAAGGATCGGTTCCCTACTGGCCACTGAGGCGCTGCGTATCGTCAAGGATGCCCCGCTACAAAAAGATCCAGATCTCTATTGTCAATCTAAAAAAGTAAAATTCCCTGTTGAGTCTGCTATGATGCGTTTTATTTTAGAAAACTCACCATTGGCGATGGGTTCATCCGACGGCCAGTCGGTAGATACGACCATTAACCTTTTAAATATTGGCTCTGCCCAGATTTTGACCATTCCTGGGGAAGCCTTACCCAATATCGGTTACTATGTAAAACGCCAAATGCATACCGAACATCCTTTTCTCTTCGGCCTTACAAACGATGCCTTTGGATATATCTTGACCAAGGAAGACTTCAATAGTTTCCGTCGCTACGAATATGTATCCAGAACCAGTTTAGGCGAAATGACCGGAGCGATATTCGAAGCAGAAGCCATAGATCTTATAGAAAATAGTCCAACCCCTCTAAAAATTAAACAGTAATGAAAATACCTTTTACATGTACTCAATCCGTCTTCATCATGTCAGTATGGAGCCTCTTTCTGTTATCGTGCAAGAACAGTACCAAGGAAACGGCTCAATCAAATGCCCCGACCGTCACGGAAACAACACCTGAGAATGCCCTGCAACATTATCTTGACAATGGGGATGATACCTATTCGTGGATCATAAAAGATTCTTTTGAACTACAGGGCCTAAAGGCCTATGACCTATTGCTAACCTCACAAAAATGGCGAGAATTCACATGGAAGCACCAATTGACCATCTATGTGCCCGAAGAAGTTGCCTATGATGGGGCTTTGCTGTTTATTACAGGAGGAAGCCTTAAAGATGGAGAGCCCAAATGGAAAACAAGGGAAAAGAAAGGTAGCGAATCAGAGCCCTTAGCCCTGATCGCACAAAAGAACAAGGCCATTACAGCAGTAATCCGCCAAGTTCCAATGCAGCCCCTGTATGATGGCGACTTGGTCGAAGACCAATTGATATCCTTCACCCTGCATAACTACAAGGAAGATAAAGACCCTACATGGCCCCTGCTCTTTCCTATGGTAAAGAGCGCGGTGCGCGCTATGGATGCCATACAGGAATTTTCGAACGCCTCATTAGATAAAAAAATCAATCGCTTTACGGTAGCCGGGGCCTCAAAAAGAGGATGGACGACTTGGTTGACCGGTGCAAATGACGCACGTGTAGAAGCCATTGGCCCAATGGTCATCGATGTCCTGAACATGCCGGTCAGCCTAGATTACCACCTGACCGCCTGGAACGAATACAGTGAACAAATCAACGATTATATCAAGCTAGAGATACCCCAAACCGTCAACACTGAAGACGGCAACGCCCTTACGCAAATGATCGACCCCTATTCGTATCGCACCAGTCTCACCATGCCGAAACTCATCTTCATCGGCACCAATGATGAATACTGGCCGGTGGATGCCATAAAAAATTATATCGACGATATTCCCGGAGAAAACTATATTCACTACACGCCCAATGCGGGCCATGATCTTGGGGGAGGCGAAAAAGCACTTCAAGCATTAAGTGGCTTTTGGGCACAGACATTGGCCAAAAAACCATATGATGATCTGCAGTATGATATAGAAACCGACACAAGCTCTGCCACGTTGACCGTTGATTCCAATTCCGATAACCTCAGTTCGGCCTACCTTTGGTCTGCTGATTCTACCGATCGTGATTTTAGGGACGAGAATTGGACCGCTACTCCAATAAACCTATCTAAAGCGAGCGAAGTTGTCAAAAAAATCGCATTTCCCGACCAAGGGTATAGGGCCTTTTATATCGATTTGGAATTTAAAGACCGAAATGGGGGCTCATATACAAAGAGTACTCGAATGTATTTAGCCGACGACGATGAAATTCTGTAATAGAAATGAATGCAGTTTATTTTAAAGAACCGCAATAATAAAATCGAATGAATTACCATCGCATACAAACAGTTTTAATTCTTCTATACGCTATCTCCTTATGTCTCGGGTGTGGATTTTCTGCTAAAAATGAACCTACCGAAAATAAAGGCCTCACGGAAAAGCATGATTCCGACCATCATAAGACATGGGCAGAACGGTTAGGATGGCCGGAAGGCAAAAAAGTGATTATACTGCATGCCGATGATATAGGTATGTGTCCAGAGGCGAATCAAGCAGCAAAAAAACAGCTCACGGAAGGAGCCATACAATCGGCAGCCGTAATGATACCCTGTCCGAACGCCGAAGAATTCATTACGTGGGCAACCAAAAACCCGAACTTAGATATTGGTCTTCACCTTACGCTGACCAGCGAGTGGAAAACCTATCGATGGGCAACGGTTACCAATACCAGTGAAGTACCAGGTCTTCTCGATGAAGATGGTAAGATGTGGCATGAAGTACCACAAGTGGTACAGCATGCTTCCGCTGCTGAAGTAGAAAAAGAAATACGGGCACAAATTGATCAGTCGTTAGCATGGGGACATAGACCCGATCATATCGACACCCACATGGGCACCTTATATGGAGATCCCAGCTATGTGGAGGCATATATAAAAGTGGCCCAAGAATATGGTATTCCGGCAAACATCATCGATATCAGTGATACCCTTGTTCTCAATGAATTCAGAAACAAAGGATACCCATTGACCGAAGAGGTCCTTACCAGGGTCAACGATTATACCCTACCCAAACTAGACTATTTTACAAGTGCACCCAATGCCAGCAGCTACGAAGAAAAAATTGCCAAATTCAAACAGCTTATCGTCGATCTGAACCCCGGTATTACTGAAATTATCTTTCATCCTTCAGTAGAGACCGAAAATCTCAAGAACATCACTAATTCATGGCAACAAAGGGTTTGGGAGTCCCAGATGTTCTATGATTCGGAACTCCTCCATTTTTTTGAAGATGAAGGCATCGTTTTCACCAATTGGAAGGAAATTATGCTTCGTTTTCAAAAGCTTAAGTAAAAATTATCACGTACGAATCTTCAAATTGCATGTATTACTGGCTTAACCCAATGATAAGGATAATATTTAACGTAATTCAAATAATATTACATTGGCACGGTATGTTTGATTATCCTTTTCTTTGTAATAAAGTACCTCTTTATAAAAGTCCTATTTTACACTAAACTACATCTTAAAATCGACCATAATGAAATACGGTTACCTGCTCATTTGCATAGTATTTTTATCATCCTGCAAGGAGGAAAAGGAAAAAATATCGGAACTTCCTGAAGTTTTACCCATCGAACATCCAGCAATATTGGAACAAGAATTTATTTACGCCATTGAAGATGCACCCACACCTGAAGCGCATGCGTCCACCGTCGAAGTAAGTAACGGGGTCGCGGTCGCTTCTTGGTTTGGAGGTACTAAAGAGAAGAATAAGGATGTCGTAATCTGGGTCTCCCGCAAAATAGACGGAAAATGGTCTACACCTGTTGAAGTGGCAAACGGGGTTCAAGATGCCGATACGAGATATCCATGTTGGAATCCTGTACTTTTCAAACCTAAAAACAGCCCGCTTTACCTTTTTTATAAGGTAGGTCCCAGTCCCCAAGAATGGTGGGGTCTTTATATGACTTCAGATGACGATGGTAAAACATGGTCCAAACCCCAACAATTACCCGACGGTATTCTGGGTCCAATTAAAAACCAGCCAATCCAATTGGCCGATGGTACCTTACTATCCCCCTCTAGCGAGGAAACCAAATCTGGTGAATGGACTATTCATTTAGAATACAGTTCCGATAGTGCAAAAACTTGGACCAAATCAAAAAAACTGAACCATCCTGATGAATTCGGCGCGATTCAACCCGTGCTGTTTAATTATGGTAACGGAAAACTCCAAATGTTAAGCCGTACCAAAAATGAAGTAGTTGCGGAAAACTGGTCTGACGATTACGGCAAAACATGGAGTGAAATGGAAGCGACCGACCTTCCCAATCCGAATTCCGGAATTGACGGCGTAACCCTAAAAGATGGCCGACAACTCTTGGTATATAATCCAACCAAGAAAAATTGGGGTGATCGGGTGCCCCTAAGTATTGCCATATCTGAAGATGGCAAAAATTGGAACCGCGTTCTCGATCTCGAACCCTTACGTAAAAATACAGATAAGGAAGGCGAAGAATATTCATATCCAACAGTTATTCAGGCAGCGGACGGAAAAGTGCATATCGTATACACGTGGAATCGTAAAACGGTCAAATATGTTGTTATTGATCCGGAAAAACTACCTTAGCCCCACCTTTCGGGTATCACCCGTCTTGGAGGAATTCGGTTCAATGGAAAAGTAATGGCCCGCTGAGCACCTCTGCGTGAAAAAAAGGATTTAGCATCACATTTCAAGCTCCACCTATGAAGCGCTTTTTTAAGGTAACGGGTCTTTTAATCGTACTGGCTGCTATAGTAGTTGGTGGTATTCTGGTATATAACTGGCGTGATCGCCACCCCGATTATGGTATCGATATCAACCTAAAGAACCATCAACCAGACATTCTTACCGTTGGAGTTGCAAAACGCACTATAACTCCGCAGATTGTAGATACCTGGAACGACCAAAACTCAGACTTCGAATATCACGAAAAAGACGGCGACACTTTTAATGACCTTAATGGAAACGGTAAATTCGATGCCTTCTGGATAGCTGGTATGAGCAATGCAAAACCGGCACAAGGGGTTCATGATGATGTATGGTCAAGAGTAATGGTGATAGATGATGGTAAAAACCGAATCGCACTGGTTACTCTAGATGCTATCGGTTTTCTTCATGGTGACGTCATAGACATCCGAAAACGCATCCCTAAAGAACTACATATCGATTATACCCTTATCTCTTCGACCCATACCCATGAAAGCAACGATCTCGTGGGAATTTGGGGTAAAGACATGTTCCATTCGGGAGTCGACCCTGGCATGTTAGAATATGTAAAGACTCAAACAATAGCCGCGATAACTGATGCTGTAAAGCATCTTAAGCCTTCCAAACTGGTGTTCGCAGAAGACCTTTCCGGAAACGATTCGCTTCTGATCAAGGACACCCGTAAACCGATCGTTAAGGCCACCGGTATTCATGTGATGCAGGTCATAGATTATAAGACCAATACCACCATGGGTACGTTGATCAATTGGTCTAACCACCCCGAGACCCTCTGGAGTAAAAATCTTCTCATCAGTTCCGACTTTCCGCATTATGTTCGAGAGGCGGTTGAAAATGGCGTATATAATGGGGAAGAATTGGTGCGCGAAGGGTTGGGCGGTACAACCCTCTACTTTTCGGGGGTTATCGGGGGCCTGATGGCGCCCCACCCAAGTCTGTCAATTTCCGACCCATTTACGCAAGAACATTATGAAGAACCCAGTTTTAAGAAAGCAAAGGCTATTGGAGACCATATAGCGTTGATGACATTAAAAGCCTTACAACGTCAATCGGATACCATTACCGAATCAACTATTTCGGTTCGGGCCAAGACTGTCTTGGCCCCTTTAGAGAATGACGCCTTTAAACTTGCAGGTGGAATAGGGCTTATCAAGATGGGCATGCCCGAATATTTTAAAGTGCGTACCGAAGTTGGAGCCATACGTATCGGTCCGGCCCTATTCGTAAGCATTCCCGGAGAAATTTACCCTGAAATAATATTCGGGGGTATAGAAGCGCCTAAAGGACGGGAATTTAATATCGAACCCTTGGAAATTCCACCAATTCAAGACTTTATAAATGACCGCTATAAATTTTACTTAGGCCTTTCCAATGACGAAATCGGGTATATTATTCCTAAAAGCGAATGGGATACAGAAGCCCCCTATCTCTATCATGATGAACGGGACACCTATGGTGAAGAGAATTCTTTGGGTCCAGAAACAGGACCTTTCATTTACAAGGCTTTAAAAGAAGTACTTGGAGATTTAGAATAGCAGGGCGTTACACTTTAGACTCTAGGGTGTGTGAAACGCAATAACGGAAACTAGTCGGTAAGCCCTTCAATAAAGGCCCGATCGATTTCGGAATAGTCCGCAACAATTTGATCAGCTTGCCAAAGATTTTTAGGGTTTTCGGTATTCGGTATCGCTATACATCGTAGTCCCGCAGCTTTCGCAGACTTTATGCCATTTTCAGAATCCTCGATTACTACGCAATCCTCTGCAGTCTTTTCTAAGCGATATAAAGTCAACAAATACGGTTCAGGATCGGGCTTTCCCTTTTTCACATCCTCCGCAGTAACAACAACCTCAAAACAACCTGCCAGTTCTAAAAGATCGATTACTGTTTGGGCCTCGGCAAGGGTAGAACTGGTCGTCAGGGCTAGCATATAGTCAGACTCCAATTTATGAATGAGGTCGATAACCCCAGGATAGACTTTTAGTTCATCTTCTACCAATTTCAAATACAGCTCAGTTTTATGAGCTATCAAATCAGCCAAGTCTACTTGCTCAATACCATGTGCAACCAAAAGATCTCCAAAAGCGGACACATCGGTTCTTCCCAAACAAAATTTTCGATAGCGTTCTTCGGTAATTTCGAGGCCAACCCTTTCAAAGGCTTGTTTGGTTGCCATTTCATGACAGTGTTCATCGTCGGTAATAACACCGTTCATATCAAAGATTATGGTTGTCGTCATTCTTGATTGTACAAGGTCTAACTTTTAATAAAGGTATCTATAGCCTAAAAATATAAGACGATTACAGTTTTTGGTTAAAGTATTTTATTTAAAACATGTATTATTTTGCCTCTTCGGCTATTTTTTTCCTACTATTTTTGTTTTGAACGTCAATATTCCGATATGTTCAACAACATACCAATTTTTGGTTAAATCCATGAACAAATAAAATCTTGAAATGAGCAACAGATTAATAGGAAGATTACCCAAGGTAGGAATTAGACCTGTAATTGATGGAAGGGAGCGTGGAGTGCGGGAATCCCTCGAAATCCAATGTATGGAGATGGCCCGGAACGCGGCCCGACTAATAGAGGAAAATTTACGTTTTCCAAGTGGTGAAAAAGTCACCTGTGTCATTGCCGATACCAACATCGGAGGGGTGGCGGAAGCTGCCCTGTGCGCCGACAAGTTTGAGCGTGAGGGGGTAGCCGTTACATTGACGGTAACCCCAGCCTGGTGTTATGGTACCGAAGTAATGGATGCCGACCCCCATACCATAAAGGCGATTTGGGGTTTTAACGGAACCGAAAGACCCGGGGCGGTCTATTTGGCAGCCGCCTTGGCCGGCTACGGTCAAAAGGGGCTACCGACCTTCAGCATCTATGGCCGTGAAGTTCAAGATACCGGGGATACTGAAATTCATGCAGACGTCAGGGAAAAAATACTGCGTTTCGTAAAAGCCGGATTGGCCGTAACTCAAATGAAGGGGAAGTCCTATCTATCAATAGGATATTCGTCCATGGGCATCGTTGGATCGATGGTCGACCAAGGCTTTTTTCATGATTATCTGGGAATGCGCACCGAATTTGTAGACCAGACAGAACTTTTGCGCAGAATGCAAGAAAATATATATGATGCCGATGAATATCAAAAAGCACTGGCCTGGACCTTAGCAAACTGCAAGGAAGGGAAAGACTATAACCGGGAAGACCTGAAAGCCGATGAAGGCAGAAAAAAATGGGAATGGGAAACCGTCGTAAAAATGACGCTCATTATAAGAGACTTGATGGTCGGCAACCCAAAGCTTCAGGAAATGGGCTATGGTGAAGAGGCCTTGGGAAGAAACGCCCTGGCTTCCGGTTTTCAAGGGCAGCGGCAATGGACCGATCATATGCCGAACGGTGATTTTTCGGAAGCCATTTTAAATTCATCCTTCGATTGGAACGGTATTAGACAACCTTACATGGTAGCTACCGAAAACGACAGTTTGAACGGGGTCTCCATGCTCTTTGGACATTTACTCACAAATACCGCACAAATCTTTTCGGATGTTCGAACCTACTGGAGTCCCGAATCGGTAAAAAGGGTAACCGGAAAAGTCTTGGAGGGCAAGGCCGAGAACGGAATTATACATCTGATCAATTCTGGTTCTACCACGTTGGATGCGACTGCAAAGCAAAGCAACGAAGCTGGCAATCCCGTCATGAAACCTTTTTGGGAGATTTCTGAAGGTGAAGTTACCGAGTGTCTTAAGGCGACAACATGGCCCCAAGCCGTAAAAGAATATTTTAGGGGAGGCGGATACTCCTCCCAATTCAAGACCGATGGAGAAATGCCGGTCACAATGTGCCGTATCAATTTGGTAAAAGGTATCGGACCCGTTTTACAAATAGCAGAGGGTTGGACCGTCGTACTCGATCCCGGTGTACATCGAATACTTGATGAACGCACCAACCCCACATGGCCCACTACTTGGTTTGCACCGATACTAACCGGGCAGGGTGCCTTTAAAGATGTGTACCGTGTCATGGCCAATTGGGGAGCCAATCACGGTGCCATAAGTTACGGGCATATTGGAGCAGATTTGATAACCTTGGCCTCCATGTTGCGCATTCCGGTGAACATGCACAATGTAAACACCGACCGTATCTTCAGGCCCGCACTTTGGAACTCCTTCGGGGAAGATAAAGAGGGTCAAGATTATAGGGCATGTGAAGCGTACGGGCCTCTTTATGGGATAAAATAAGGGAGTTTTATCTTTTGTATTTGCTTACCTTTTAGGTGTTAATTCGGACATTGCCATGAAGTTATTTGTTTGCCTGATTTCTTTGACCTTTCTCGCTAGTGCCTGTAAGGAGCCTACGGCTACGTCAAGCTACAGAGAACCCAAGGCAACGGATCTGAACGGGCGTCAGTTGGCCGAGATACATTGTGCTAGGTGTCACAGTTTTGTAGCACCACAAAAACTCACCAAGTCGATCTGGGAAGAAGATGTGTTACCCGCTATGGGGCACCGTTTAGGCATGTACGGGCAGAGTGGTCCGCCTGATAGCCTATTTGGCTCGCCACGGAATGCTGAAATTGTTAAAAAGGCCAAGTTTTATCCGGAGCATCCATTGATGGCAGATGTCGATTGGAAAAAAATTCAAGATTTCTACCTGCTTAATGCACCGGAAAGCTTATCCCCACCAAAAAGAGTATTGGATATCCATATAGGCTTGCCCCATTTCAAATATCAGGAAATAGCTTATGGCCATCGACCGCCCATGACCGCCATGGTCAAAATTCGTTCCCATGGGCGCGGGCTTATTTTTAGCGATGGAAAGCCCAAGAACAACATGCTTACTTTTCTCGATGAAAAACTAAACCTCGAAAAGAATATTCTCACCAAGAACACAGCGGTACAAATTGATGAGAATGCCGATAGTCTGTATCTCACCAGCATCGGAAACACTGTTTTTCCGAACGACTTCCCCGATGGAACCCTGCAAACCCTTACCCATCTAGAAAATGAAAACCAACGTCTTGAGTTTAAAACGATACTTGCTCATTTACAACGACCTGTACACGTTTCTTATGGCGACGTTATCGGAGATACTCAACAAGACCTTGTCGTATGTGAATATGGAGACCTGACCGGTAAACTTGTGGTGTATGAAAAAAAATCCGGTTCTCTGTATGAGCCTCACATTTTAAAGCATGTATCAGGGGCTATCAAGACCGTTATCAAAGACCAAAATCAAGACGGACGTAACGACATCATGGTGTTGATGGCCCAAGGCGACGAAGGTATTTTTTATTTTGAGAACAAAGGAGCAGGACTTTTTGAAGAAAAACGTCTTCTTACTTTTTCACCACTCAACGGCAGCCAGAATTTTGAGCTTGTTGACCTCAACAATGATGGATTTGATGATATCGTTTACGTATGCGGAGACAATGCCGATAAAACCCCCATTTTGAAAGAATATCATGGCATATATCTTTTCCTAAACGATGGAAAACTAAACTTCGAACAGGCCTATTTTTTTCCGCTTAACGGTGCTTATAAGGCCATACCTGAAGACTTTGATGGTGACGGTGACATCGACATCGCTTCCATCTCATTTTTCCCCGATTATCGGAACCATCCCGAGGAAAGCTTTGTATATCTAGAAAATATGGGAAATCTGACTTTCAGGCCCTACTCTTTTGCTGAATCGAACAAGGGACGTTGGATCGTGATGGATGCCGGCGATATCGACAGTGATGGTGATATCGATCTGGCCTTAGGTTCTTTTGTCTATTTTTTGGCTAAGGACGATACCACCGGATTGAGCAAGAGGTGGCTTACGGAAAGCCCATCGGTAATCCTCTTGGAGAACACTACAAAGTAGGAAATGTTTTTTTTCACCCACTATTCTGGAATACCCCTTTTTTAAAGAATTTTATTGGTCCTCTATCGGGGAAAGCTTGAAAATACGCTTCATCTTCAACCACTTTTCGCCCGAGGAGGCATTCGGATCGGAAGCTTGATATTTGCTCATAAACGCTTCCCATTCCGATTGTCTGGGCAAATCCGCCAATTTTCCCATTTGTTGATCAAAATCAAAATCCGCAGGTGTTGTGAGAATCATAACCAATAAGGTGCCTGACCGATAAATCTCCGAATCGATAACCCCCACTTTCTTTATGCCATCGACCACCTCTTTCCAAATATTTTGCGGTTGATGCATTTTTTCATACTCCGCGATCAGATCAGGGTCGTCGTTCAATTCCAGGGTCAAGCAATACCGCTTTGTATTTTCAGGCTGTGGTGCTTGAAGGTAACCTCGGTCTTGGGAATCGGTTTGCTGCGCTATACCAGAAATGGGCAGCCCAAATAAAAATAGGGTTCCTAGTAAGATGACTCTCAATTTCATATTGATATTTTTCATTCTCATGCTGTCTTGTTTTCAATACTGAATTTATATAAAAATCCTTAAAGAGAATGTACTAAATCAAAATTCATAGAACATCTCGAAGTTTTTGCTGCTATGAAATATTTTTGACAGATGCTTTTGTTTTGTGCTTTATCCATTGGTTTAGTTTCGGTTGCACAATCCAAATACCAATAAAATAAAACCAAAGTAAAAAAAATTCACCGATAATTTCTCCAAATCGTACTTCCCGCCCTAGCTGAACGGTCTTATATGTTTTGGCCGAGAAGTAAATCACGTAGAACATACAGAGGCTACTGATTACATGAAGGAAAAAAATCAAGATAGCCCCATACCCAAATACCAAGGAAAAAGATAGATTTCCATTGGCAAAAAAGTCGGTGGTACCCAGACCAATGAATAAAGCCATCCCTAGCATATAAACCAACGGAATAAAGAATAAGATTTTAAACTTGGTCACCTTCCTATGAACTTCTTCTGGCACATATTTTTGCAGGCCCATGGCTATGGACCATAACCATCCAAAATAAAAACTGGAAACAAGAAAAATAATCAATGCTGTGAACCTGAACCATAAGGTCGTTATCATGATATCTTGCGCCCCTTCTTTACCGAAATTGAAGGCGGTAAATGCGAAAGCAAATAATTGCGATATAAGGGGTAGGCCGATCATCAGCAAGAACAATTGCCAGTGCTTGGCACTTAAAAATCTATACACCATACCACGTTATTTTTGAAAAGTTTCAATCTTCGGATTTACACGAAGCATCTCTTCTATAAATTCTTTTTTGTTCTTAGGAGAAATCACCACGGCCTTATTTGTACTCCAGTTGACCTCGATTCGATCCAAAGAAAGCGCCGGAGCACTTAATAATGATCGGGTCTCCCTGATAGTATGAACTTGGTTAATATCGATCTTCTTGTTGACCAAAAAGCCTGCCCGAACCTTTAAAAAATGGCCATCGATAACGTAATAGGTTTGTGAATAGAGATAAAGTATAAAGATCAGGGCTGCCAAATTAATGAAAACCCCAGGCCAATTAGGCGGTGTGATTATAGGGATTGTGCTACCGACCAACACCAACAATATAAGGGCCAATAAACCAAAACTTATTTTAGAAGGATACTTTTTCATCTCGTACAACTCCTCATTTTCCCTATGATTTATCTATGTCATGATGCGTGACCTGTTCGTCCATCTAAACCATCTTTTTCGATTAGAACACTACGATTTTATCTTCACCGACGAAAATTGATGTAATATAAAGTCCTTCTAAAAGCCCTATTCCCTAACGTTCGGTCCTCTTAAGATAGCTGATAAGTTTTTCAGGTTCATCAGTTTGAATGCCATCAGTTCTCCAAAGCATAATTTTTTGCCACTCGCTTTCAGAGGCCATATCGTCATCGGTAAAGACCTTTGTGCCTTTCCTATGGCATCTGTTTACGAAACTTTGACTTAAGTTACCCATATCGGTCGCCACTACCCTAGGGTCAAGACTATCGATGATAGTGGATAGATTTTTTTCCTTACCGGGATCGGGCATTATTATACAGTCTTCACATTGGTCTTGCAACATGTCAATTTCCCTCATGTAAGCTGCTGGAATGTACCACACTATGTTTTTAACCATCCCATAATCCCTGATTATTTCCAACTGCTTTTCAATATCGGGCTCTTTCAAGTCGAGATAGATACCGATACGGCCCCGACATAGTTCCAGTATGTCCTCGAAAGTCGGAATAAATTCATCGCTAGTGGATCCGTCCGGATTCTTCAGGGTTGTACTTTGAAGCTGTGAAAGATTTAATTCATTGACCTTTCCCGTCTTTCCTTCAAAATAAGCATCGATGGTTTCGTTATGCACACTGACAAATCTTTCATCTTTGGTCTTTCTTAGATCTATTTCTACAAAATCGCATCCCAATTCAATGGCCTTTTCATAAGCCGCTAGAGAATTTTCAGGATAACTGTCGTGCACACCTCTATGTGCAATCACGTAGGTAGTGCCATTTTTGGGGCTTGGAAATTTGTCTTGACTATTGATACGTCCCATACACATAACACCCATCATAAAACCGATCAGTGACCCATACACCTTGAAGGGGCATTTTGGTAAAAAGCCCATGAGCCTGTGATATTCCGAAACCATTATATAGAACACATTTTAACTCACAAAGCGCCTCGAGGCTTTCATTGAACCTAAATCGATACCAATTCTACGTTTAAACGGTTTTGGGCACCTCAAATCCTCTTCTATAGTCCCTTGTCAGCATTGCGGTGGCTTCCTTATCCTTTACGAACGAATCTTCATTTTCGTCAATTTTCACTTCACGGCCCAATCGATACGAAATATTCGCGATTAATGGTAAGATGCTCGACCGATGCCCCGAGACAATATCTGAGGTAAGTTCAGAGCGATCATTATTGCGTATGGCCGATACAAAATTACTGAAAATGGCCTCTCCGCCCCCGCCTCCGGTAAGATCCATAGGATCATAGGAATCGTCCTTTTCCCCCGATGTGGGACCGGCCTCGTTATTTCTTCCAAAAAAGGTCTGCCAGTTTCCTCCGGCATCGATTTGCATCCATCCTTCGGTTCCCAAAACAATGACCCCTATTTTCACGGGTGATGCAGCTTTGGAGGCAGAAATTTTCCCATTACCCGATATATCGATATCGGGTAAGAGCACGCCTTCGGGATTCGTGTAAATACCGCGGGTACCGAATTCTAAAATCTTACCATCGGCATATTCAAAAACGGACGTTTGGGTATTGGGCGTCTCCTGTGCCGAATTATCGTAGGCAAAATAACCGCCGATCGAATTGACCCTGACCGGAAGTTCTTCTTTACCAAGGGCCCATCGGGCTACGTCAAACTGGTGCGGCCCTTGATTGCCGGTATCCCCATTGCCATAATCCCAGAACCAGTGCCAATTGTAATGAAAGCGGTTTCTATTAAATGGGCGCTCCGGAGCGGGCCCTAACCACATGTCGTAGTGTACCTTTTTCAAATACTCTTCAGTATACGCAGGTTCATAACGCTCCGTTTCAAGGTTGAGCCTGAATTTTTCGCCTGGCTTCATGGGGCCGTCGGGGTATTTACCTATGTTCGGCCTTGGCTTAAAGCACAAGCCACGTGTCATATATACCTCCCCTAACTTTCCTTCGCGAATAAACTTCATAGCACGAATGGTATTGGCTATCGATCTGTTTTGAAAGCCGACCTGTACCAATACATTATATTTTTCCGAGGCTTCTATCATTTTTCTCCCTTCAAAAACATTATGGGTCGAGGGTTTTTCTACATAGACATGCTTGCCCGATTGTGCGGCCCAAATGGTCGAAAGCGCGTGCCAATGGTTAGGCGCTGCTACGGAAACGGCATCTATTTCCTTATCATCGAAGACGCGCCGCATATCCCATTCCGTTTGAGGACGATAACCAGCAAATTGCTCTACCTCGTCAAGACGTTCTTTGAATAGGTTCTCATCGATATCGACCAAGTACTTGAGGTGAACATCCTTCATTTTACCAAAATTATCGATATGGCTTCCTCCCCTCCCCCTAATGCCTATAACGGCCATTTGAAGCCTGTCGTTCGCCCCAAGTATTCGGCCATAGGAAAGGGCACTGGTGGAAAGAAATGAAGCTCCTACGAGGCCCGCCGAACCAGTTTTTACAAATTTTCTTCGTGTGATTTTTTGTTTCATGGGTCTAATTTTAGTAATTATTTCTACTGGGTTATGCCATCCTTAATGAAGGTTCCCTACAAAAGAATCCAAAATATTGTTTCGATGCTTCAACAATTTTGCTCTTTTCACATTAAGATTTGATATCAAGGTTCTCTACTAGCGTGTTGTAATCAAACCAAAGGCTCGATAGCCCTACTTTATCAAAATCGTTCCGTGTTCTATGCCGATATACCTTCTCGGGATTACCTAAATTACAATGTAATTTTCCAAAAAGAAAAAAAGAATGCCGATTCCTGAGCAAACTTCCTTTTACTTTTCTTTGGGTATACCTATTTTCAACCTTTCAGCCTCCCAGCCATGGTCGATATATTCCCAAGAAAAGGTATCACCACTCACCTTTATCTTCATGAATCCCTCTTTGGTATTGTGGCGCCTTCCTTTCCATCCATTCCCTGCAATAGATCCGCCTGTTAGAAACTGTACACGGTCATTGGCATTACCGTATTCTTTCCAATGAATATGTCCCTGGAGCACTACCTTCAGGTTATGGTCCTTGAATATTTCGAATACTTCAAAGTTATTTTCAACCGTTCTGGAACCTTCCTTTCCATTCAGTTGTGAAAACGTGCAAAGCATGGGTATGTGAGTGGTGATCACTATAGGGGTACTGCGGTCTACCTTTTTTAGATGATTGCGTAACCATTGGAGTTGTTCTTTGTGAAAAAAGCCTTTATATCTTTTATTGTCGGTTACGTCTAGGGAGTTCAGGGTAATAAAATGCCATCCTTTATGATCAAAAGCATAGTAGGTCTTTCCAAAATAGCGTTCCCACATACCATACTTATAATCGGGATGGCTTTCATCTTCGGGACTTTCTTCATAAATACCAAAAAGATCGTGATTTCCGATGCAGTTATAGACCGGCATTTGAAAACCTTTGCTCATTTCAGTGTATAATTTGAACAAGGTATCGCTCCTTTCAAAATTTCCACGCATCACATCATAGACCAGATCTCCACCGGTTATGACAAAATCGGGTGAAAGTTCATTGGCTTTATCGATGGCCATTTGAAAACCAAGGGGAGCATTCATTTCAGGTTTTATATGGATGTCGGTCATAAATACAAATTCGAAGGAATTCTCCGGATCGCTCTTGTCTTTTTGCCGTTGCTCGGCATGGCTTGAAATAGACAAAAAAGGCACGGCTGCAGTGGCGAGGGTCGACCGAACCAAAAATTTTCTTCTCCCTAACTCCATTTGATTTTTATCTTTCATTTTTCAATGTAGTATTTAGAATCCATACCTCTGAGACTTGTGCGCCCCGTTCTCCTTCACCACAACTAAATTCAAATTGTACCGTGCCGTCTTCGGTCGCTGCTTGCGGAATGGCAAACTCGTAGATCGGTTGTCTTCCGGTCTCCATAAAGTCGTGAATAACGAGATTATCGGCGGTAAGCTGCATTTTCGATCGAAAACGTCCTGTGTAGGCTACCCGGATACTATAGCTATTTTTCGGGTTCAGATCATCATACCTAATCTGTAAGGGCTGATCGTACAAGGTAGTAATCTGTTTCATCCAAGCTAAAGGAACCGCTTGCCCTTCGAAACCCTTTGCTGTAATCTCGTGTACCCATTCTTCCCCTAGTATACCCACTCCAAAGCTGACCCTCGGTGAGGACAGGTTTCCCGGGTCTTCACCTTGAGACCGGTCTACGACGATACGCTTCCAGCTTCTGGGCGATCCGAAATTATCATAAAATCCTCCTGGCCCTGGATCTGTACGTTTCAATATACGATCAATGGCCTTGAGTCTTATTTTTTCATCGCTCATCGTTTCAATAGCTTCCAACTCATGTATTATCCAAGGCGCATCGTTCAAAGGCAGGTCAATATTATCGATAAAATTTCCCCTTCCCTCGGCCGCGGCATGCCTTCCTACCGTCAATTGTGCGCCTATACTCTCAAAAAGATCGTCGCCCAACTCGAGTATTTTTTCCTTCCAAAAGGTTTGAACCGGTTTTTCTTTGGCCAGCCTCAAGGTCTTTGTAGCTTCCATCACACTTTGACGTGAACCTATCCGCGCCGCGTTTTCCAAGTGTTCCCGGGCACGCCTTTCGAGTGCGGTTTCATACACCAATCTTCTATATTGATAGGCATCGAAGTAAGCCCGAAGCAGCCCCATTTGAAAACGAAAGTTATTCAAAACCTGTACTGGAGCTTGGGAAGCCATCTTTTGCCACTGTATTAGCGTGCGTTCCGTATTTTCATTGGTCAATAAGCTTCCCTGTAAATTATGTTCCAAAGCCATAAGGCCTTGGGCCACACTTTCCGTAAAATCATAACCCATGAAAAAGCGGGCGTAGTCCCGTAAGGTCTCCATCACCGGGGTACTTGGATCCCAATCTTGGTCGCTCCAAACAAATTTATTAACATCATCGTTCGTACCCTCTGAATAACTGATACTTCCCTGAGCAAGCTCATCAAGGGCATTATGAATCATTTTCTCATCGTTAGGCCTAGGATTGATGCATTCACGACCCAGGGTTATGGCATACGCCAAATCCCATTTTGGAACAGGATATTGACTGCTTAGGCTATGGGTAATATCTGGATATCTTCGAATAGGAATCTCGGGGCCTACCCTTTCGCGAATGGTCTCAAGGGGTGTTTTTATCCAAGGACCGAACACAAGTCCCCCGAACCAGTCATAAGATTTGCCAACATGTCGGTAAAAGGCATCGTACCAGACATCGTTAGGTCTGAAAACTTGTGGTGAAACCCATATTTTAGCTCGAGGATGATAGGTGCGTAAAATTACCGCTTCTTTCTCGAGCCAAGCGAACAGCGTATCGGGATCCAAATCGCCCGGATCTCCGCCTGGAACGAATAGGGCATCCAATCTAGGAAGGGACTTAAAAACCTTGTGCCGTTCATTGATTTCTACCTGTACCGAGTCAGGATGCACATAATCGGTTCCCATATTAGGATACCACATCCAGACATCCATACCATAGCTATCGGCAATACGTGATTGTTCACGTATCATTTCGATGGCCGGAATCTTCATGTGAACACTGCTAAAGTCATCATCGGTACGCGGTGGAACAATTTCAATGCTGTTCGCTCCAAAGATGGCCAAATCGCGAATGTATTGATCAAAACGGCCAATGGTAAAAGCATCATAAGCATTCGTTTTAGGGCGATAACCCAACTGATGCCCTCGAATCGGGTATTTGGGGCTAGAAGCTACATTCAGGGTCAAGGGTACCCGAATACCTTTACCATCAATTTCCATTTTTCGCAAGAGTTTACCGACACCATATAAAACCCCCCGGGCATCGAACCCTACGACCAGTACCGTATGGGTTACACTATCTACTACCACCTTATATCCTTCGCTACCGATGCTCGCCATAGAGGCTACAAGCTCTTGATGTCTTTTCGGTATCTGTGTAAGCTGCCCATTTAGTGCCACGACTATTTTCGCCTCTTCTGCCGCACCCCAATGCCTCGAAAGAGGCAGTTTCACACCACTTCTCTTTGTTATCTCTTCACTGAGAACAGCAATGGCTTTTGATATTAATGCATTATTCTTTTCTAAACAAACGATCTTTGCCTGGCTCAAATCAAGGGTTTGCGCATTCAAATGGACCGTGAAGAGCATACATATCAAAAGAAATCGAGATGTTCTTAGACCTTTTATATTCATTGCTTTGATGCATTCATTATCTCTAGGTTTATATCGCCAGGTTCGAATCTTTGTCTGGGCCGACCGTATCACCGATACCTTTCTTTATTTTGTAAAGGTCTTCCCTAAGTTTCTCCCTGAAAAGGAAGAGATCGGAGCTATGCAGAATAATATTGGCGCCTTTACCCGCCCACTCAATTTGCCTTTCGGTTCCCGAAGGGAAATGGATTCCCACCGCCTTATTGCAGTTTTTTACCATAGAAATAATTTTTTCTACGGTCTTCTTAAAATTTGGATGTTCGTATTGCTCCGGCAGCCCCATATTAATGGAGAGGTCATGAGGACCTATTATCACACCATCCAAACCTTCTACGGCAAGCATATCATCTAAATTTTCAACAGCGGTAATACTTTCAATATTTATTAGACATATACTTCCTGCGTTATATTTTCGAAAATAGGTGCTAAGCTCGGGCGATAAAACCTCCCTACTTTCTAGTACCCTCGACAAGGCTTTCCCTTTCAAGGGTCTATATTTCGTAGCCCCGACCAATTGTCTTACCTGATCTACCTCTTCGATGTACGGCGCCAACACCCCAAGGGCCCCGGCATCTCGAGCCATACACGCCAAAAAAGGGTCCGGACTTGATATTCTAACGATGGGCACCAGGCCCAGTGCATCGTAAACTTGGCATAACTGGGTCAGTTCGTTTCTGTCGATAGGCAGATGCTCGGTATCGATGAATACAAAGTCGAGGTCGAGGTCTTTGACCCCTTTGGACCAAATGGGCGACGTGGAAACGATACAGGTACCGTATATTTTCTCGCCTTGGTTCAGTAGTTGTAGTAGGTCGGTTCCCATAAATGATTTCCATCAGTATTAGTAAAAATATCCTAGCCGTTCACAACATTCTCCGGCCGGCCCAAGATAAATGCCTTGAAATTAGCGATAGCCGTGGTCATTAATCGGTTTCTCGAAGCTCTAGGAGCCCAGGAGATATGAGGGGTAATTATACAATTCTCAACACCTAACAAGGGATTGTTTTGAGCTATCGGCTCTTGTGAAACTACATCAACTGCGGCATAAGCTATTTTCCCTTTTTCAAGACCTTTTTTAAGATCTTCCTCATTGACCAATTGCCCCCTCGACGTATTTATAAACAGAACACCCTCTTTCATCGTAGCTATGGAATTAGCATTGATCATTCCTTCCGTCTCTTCGTTTAAGGGACAATGCAAGCTAACGACATCAGATTGGGCCAGTAATTCTTCGAGCGAAACATAATGATATCCTTCTTCTTTAGGTTCTGGCTTGGTACTACTGCCCGTTGTTAGGATACGCATGCCGAAAGCCCTAGCTAATTTGGCGGTCGCTTGACCTATTCTTCCAAAACCCACGATGCCCATGGTCTTGCCATCGAGCTCGACCAATGGATAATTCCAAAAACAAAAGTCTTTGCTCTTTGCCCATTGTCCATTTTGAACGGCCCTATTGTGCTCTCCCACGTGGTGGCACATTTCCAACAGGAGGGCCATAGTCATTTGGGCCACTGCCTGCGTACCATAGGTGGGTACATTGGTAACGGTAATATTCAAATTTTTGGCCGTTTCTATATCGACGACATTATAGCCCGTGGCCAGAACACCTATATATCTTACCGTCCGCGTTTTTTCGAGTACCCCTTTGGACAAGGGCGTTTTATTGGTAAAAATGGCTTCAGCATCGCCAATAGCGACGATTATGTCAGCTTCTTCATAGTCGGTTCTATCATATACCGTCAGTTCACCTAAGGCTTCGAGGGTAGCCCAATCCAAATCGCCCGGATTCAATGTAAACCCATCAAGAACTACTATTTTCATCTTATGATTTTAAGAATTTTAAATCGATACATCTTAAAGAAAATTGTCTTTATATAGAATATCAATAACAAAGATAGGCCTTACTGGGACTTACGTTACCTTTATTTTATCGCATTTGCGTTATATATTGACCAAATGATTTTACTATTGAGTCAAATCAAAGCAATAAAGACAATATTCCATAGAAGTAATTATACATAGCGAACTGAACCACAACCCATCTATATCGTGCAAGGCACTAAAACCACATTTCGGGTGAAGCGCGATTTAAATAGGTATTGATAAAGTTCATTTTTACTAACCCGTTTTCTTTATAAAATAAGGATATTGGATTTTTTTGGTCAAAATATCATGCAAAGCAAATAACATTTGAGAAGTATGGGGCTTTGAAATACGGTTAATTTGCGAATACCATTCACCAAAATCCTATCCTTTTCAAATTATGAGAAAAATTATCGATTATCCAGGCCTCCTTTTTATTCTGATCGCCCTTGCGCTAGGTGCATGTGAACAGCATGACAGCAAGACCACAGAGACCGCCACGCTTCCCGTGTATAAGGACCACCCCTTTGAACAAGATTATAGTATCAAATACTCGGTTGAAGAAGGCCTAAACATCTCCAAAGTGTTTGCCGATAGAAATAAAGTGGTAAAAACGTTGTCTACAGAGGGGCTACTGCGCACCCATGATGGGCAGTTTCTCTATCCCGGTGCCTTGACCAAAGACCATACCTACCGCCCCATTTCCGATAAAAAGATCAAAGGGCTGACTCTGTTTCAAGACCAATTTGTCTTACTTGACGACAAAGCTGTATTGAGCAATGCGTGGGCAGGCAAACTGTACATCAAACACGAATTACCGAACGCACATATAATTGCTCCCGGGGAAAATTTTGATTTCATGATCAGTGATGGGACCCAGCTTCAGTTTTTGTCAGAACACAAAGCCGCATGGTCAGAACCATTATTCGATGATACAGTTTTGCAGATTCGTTATATGCCTTCTGAAAAGACTTTTTATATATTGGGAGAAAGGAGTATTTCTAGTTTCGACACCAAGACTAAGACTTTTGAGACCAACCGATTTAATTGGCAAATGACCGCCTTTGACTTCTTTGAGGATAGAATAATCATCGCCACCTCGGAAGGCTACGTAAAAGTGAATACGGCTACTATGGAGGTCATCGAAGGACCCATTACCCGACTTCCGGCTACCGACCTTACTTGGGTAGAAGCCATAGGGGAAAATCTATGGTTCGGTTCGACAGCAGGGGCCTTTAAATTGAGGAGTGATGGTAGGTTCGATTACTATTATGGCAAACGCTGGCTTCCAGGCAACGTAGTAACACATATTTCCAAAGGGCCGGACAATTCTGTATTGGTATTGACCGATAAGGGACTTGGCCATATCATCTTCAAAGATATGACGTTACTTGAAAAGGCACAATATTTTGAAAGTCAAGTACGTGATCGGCATATCAGATATGGCTTTAATGCCACCTTAACGGATCTTGAGGAAGGTAATGTGGACTCGGGAAGACTTTCAGATTCAGATAATGACGGTCTATGGACGACTATGTATTTGGCCGGACAGGCCTTTCGGTACGAGGTGACCCAATCTGAGGAAGCCCTTCAAAACTGTAGGGAGTCCATGGAGGCCATGGAACGTCTTTTTAGCATTAATCCCGTTCCTGGATTCCCTTCGCGCTCGTTCGACCGTAGCGGTTACATCGATAAATTGCACGATCCTGAGCGTTGGCAAAACAGTGACGACCCCGAATGGGACTGGAAAGCCACGACCAGTAGTGACGAAGCGATCGGTCATATTTTCGCCTTTGGCGTTTTGGCAGAAATCATGGACAACGACCTGAAAGATCGCGCGATTACCCTCATTGATACCTTGATGAGCCACGTAATCAGGAATGACCTCTATCTTGTAGATTACGACGGGGAACCGACCACGTGGGGCAAATGGAACCCCGAATATGTCAATGCCAGACCTAAAATGGTAGGGGACCGCAAAATCAACTCCTCTAACATTATCGGAATGCTACAGACCGCCTATCATTTTACCGGCAAGGAAAAGTATAAGGCTAAGGCTTTCGACCTGATGGAAAACCATGGCTACCTTGACAACCTGATGCGACCGATGGCTGACATAGGAAAAGCCCCGGAAGAGGCCGATGACTGGAGCAAAATGCTTTCTGAATCCTGGAACCATTCCGATGACGAAATGTATTTTGTAGGGTATTGGGGGCTTTACCGATACGCATTCAACGATTCTTTAAAGACCAAATACAAGGAAGCCATCATTGACCATTGGGAAGCCGAACGACCTGAAAAAGAAGGGCTATGGAATATAATGACCGCACTCACGGGAACTCCTACATTCGACCTTGAAGAGGCCGCATGGTATCTTCGTGAACACCCCATGGATTTAATTTCCTGGAATATAAAAAACAGCCATCGAAAAGATATTGACTTTATCGCTCCCAATTTTAGGGAACAAACCACTGAAGAAGTGCTTCCGCCCGATGAACGACCGATACAGCGTCATAATGCGAATATGTTTCGATTAGACCGTGAAGGCAGGGACGGAAGGGAAGAATATTCCGCTGGGGATATTTGGTTGCTTCCCTACTGGATGGGCCGTTATCTCGGAGTTATCAGTAGCCCTGAGACCCCATAAAAGAGCATTATATTCAGTTGACGGAAGCATCAATATCGAGAATGTCGGCCAACGGAATTTTCTGAAAAGTCATATCGGCCTGGCTACTTTCATATAAAATTCCAATGGTATCTTCGTCGATGCTCGTTAGACTGGAATAGCCCCTACCCTGTCCGGCATCCAATAACGTCCAATATTTTTGAGGCCAAGTCTTGCCATTATCGAGACTGGCCTTAATCGTGATATGGTGTCGGCCATTTTTCGAGTTTGGGTTCGAAAAGAGGAGTACCGACTTTTTCTTTCCCTCCCGAATAAAATTATGCTTATATAACGAGGCCATACATACGGGCTCCTGAAGCCCACCGTGCGAAGTGCTATGTTCCGTCCAGCTTTTTCCGAGGTTGTTGGTGACGGCAATGGCCCTTCCATTGGTCACCCCTTTATTCTCCCTGTTTCTATTATCGCGCATGTTTAACATCAAAATTCCATCGCTCAATTCGACTACCGCACACTCTGTAGTATTGCTATAGGCCGGTTCGCTTGTTTTCCATGTGTGTCCATTATTCCGACTATAGGTAACATTTGAAAATGGTACTCCATTTTCGTCTCGCCCTTGTGTAGGGATAACCAATGTACCGTCATTCATTGTGATTCCATTTCCCGGAGCAGGTGCCCATAACCACCATTCCCTTTTTTTGCACATTTCGGTCAAGTTTAAAGGTTCACTCCACGTTTTTCCATCATCGGAGCTTTTTGAAATTAGAAATTGGGAGGTTTGCTTTACCCCAAAACCTGGCTGCGACCCTTTATTGCGCCATTGATGGTTCCAATTTGTAGAATCTTTAGTCAAATGGGTCACCCACTTCCCTTCTTCGTTAATGACTCCGTGCATCCATAAACCAGCTAAGAAAATGTCTCCATTAGTGGTATTCACCAATATATTGGCATCGCTGACCCCGTTATATTTCTCGGGCAGGCCGCCCCAGCTTCCCTTGTCAAGGGCAATGATCATGGGCTGCCATGTAGTACCTCCATCGGTGCTTCGACTAATACCGATATCGATATTGCCCTGTAAATCACGACCACTATTTCTTCTCACATCGTAAGAGGCCAACAAAGTACCTTTGTTGGTAGTGACCAGCCCTGGAATTCTATAGGTGTGTACCTCGTCGTCACCGTGCTTTCGCAGGGCTATACCCATTCTTAGATGTTTTGGATTCGATAAGCTATCCGGTTTGGCCTCTCCGATATCGGTAATAATTCCTTTGGATTGCACACTGATTTTATGCGTTATATCGGCCGACTCGCTGAGACTGACCGTTAGCCAGAAATAATTATGTATATTTTTCAAGTTTAAATTTCCATGTAAACGAATGTGAGGAGCGACATCTTCACTCGTAGCGAATACCTTGCTATTTTTGGATAGTACAGTATCATTACCTTCATTATAATACATCGCTACTGATGCGATATCCCCCAAATCAGTGGTACCCTTCATAGTTAGGACCACCTCTTTAAGGGTTCTTTCCAAAAGTGAATCGTTCTTCACGATATCGATACGAAGTACTAGGGTACTATCGGTGCTTTTTAGTACAGGATAAACCAATTGTCGCTGTGTAATCTTAATGTCGCTGTCGACATGGGTACAGGCAATAAAAAGGCAAAGAACACCGATCCATGGTATTCTTGTTGCGTAGTGAATGGAACACAATTGTCTTCGAATTCGGGGTGTTGGCATACTATTTCTTGATTGCAGCAGTAAGATATTGCTTTTTACCCAATTACTAAATGTGACTAGGGTTCAAGTAGGCCCTCGATCGAGAGGGTGAAAATCTGTAGATACTCGTGCTCCTTGTGCCCATCAATGGTTCTGGAAGTGGTTAAATCTTCGACACCTACGTTATAAGCCAATAGTTTTCCATCCGGTGATACGACCAAGGCCTCCCTCTGAAGGTTATCCGGAGTCAACAAAATCGATTTCCCGAAAACTGATAAATCACCTACGTAACTGGCGTATACTTTACCTCTGCTTATCGAAAAAAGCCAATCATTTGAAGGGTGCCATCGCACATACCCTGCATTACTATCGAAATGGGTCACCTGTTTGGGGCGCATAACGGTATCTTCTGAAGTATCGGAACCTTCGACAGGTATTACAAAAACCTGTAATACGCCCTTCGAATCGACCGATAGGTACGCAATTCTTCGACCATCGTAAGACCCTCTTACAATGCCTTCATCATGGATACTATGGGTCAATCTACGAATGGTGACGCCCTTGGGAGGTGTGGGATACGTATTGACATCACCCGAGAACGCTGTGGTTATATCTGTGCTCTCGGGTATTTCGGCCACAAACAGGGAATTTTCGTAGTCGATACCGTTTTCGGCCCTTACCTTTCCAATAAAAGCCCTTTTCGTACCCAACGAATCGATCCAAGAATCCCCATAGGCCCTTTCTATCTCCCCTGGTTTTGATGTTCCTGACTTAACGGGACGCAACAAAACCGAGAAATAATACTCATACCCTTTGGGAGCTTCAGGATGACGTTCCATATATCCGATCGTTCTACCGTATTCTGGTAAAAGGTAATCGTCATAAGTAAACCCGATGCGCTGTCCATTTTTAGAAAATTCATGTCGATGGGTACCGCCACGATGAGCACCGGGCACCGTAGGTCTATCGATAGCCACGTCTCTAAAATCTAACACGGTCAAATTTCCTCCACCGTCTCCATCTACCATGGCTCCATTTCTGTTTCTGATATCGTAATACCCGCGTGTCTTCACTTCTTCCAACTGTGGGCCATGTATAAAAACAACCTTATTTTGACTGGGATGATAGGAGACGGCCGCAACACCTGGGGCCGCATTTTCACCCGACACGGATTCTGGCTCCCATAAAACGGTTTCGACACCCGTGCTTATGCCTACTTTCTCAATAGACTTACAATTCGCTAGATTAGTATTGAAAACCATATACCGGGTATCATAACATAAATAAGCACCATCCGGAGAGAAATTGTCGTTGTTGTCTAGCGCATGCGTTTTTGGTGAATTGGTTAACTGGCGCTCCATAGCAATAGGTTCATTTTTTTTTGTTGATGACTGACAGCTAGCTATACTAATGGCAAAAATCAAAACAACATCCATCGGAAAACGCATACATTCTGTTTTTGTAGATACTACTATTTGCCGTAAGCAAGCACAACGGCTCATTGCTTCAATAACCAAACGTCGGTAACCCTCGATTGCTTTCTCCAATTGAGATGCTCTTCATCCGGTTTATCAAAACTAATCTTCAATCTACCCTCTTCAATCAAATCTGCCGGCACTGGAAATTCCTTGAATTCTTCGAACCCTTTTTCATACTTTGTGGGTTTCAATCGTTCGCCATTGGCCCTCAATAGAGCTTCCCCTAAACCCGACACTCGTATCATATAATTGACTTTTGGTTCCAAGTTTTCGTACGACAAGGTCGGCGTGAACTGAAAAAGTTGGGTAGATAGTCGCTTTCTGCTACGGCCGTCATTCTCCCAAAGATAATCAATAGCATCATCGGTCTCCGAAGTAACGTGTTGTGCATCGGCACTTGAAATATTATCATAAAAACTTCCTTCACCGGGATGTTCATAGGTCCTGATAAAATCCAACCTTTCGAGCTTGGCCTTCTCGGTCTTATACTGTGAGATGTCTTTGAACTGATCTTCGAGCCACCATCGGTTATTTAGCGGATAATCGATAAAGTCAAGAATGGCCCCTCGCTCTGCACTTCGGGCTCCGTATTTCGGAACACTGGTCTGAGCCCCGATGGACTCGAAAAGAGCTTCCGCATATTGGAATACTTTTTCCCGTAAGTGTGGGGATACTTTGGTCTTATCGACTTTCTCTAGCTCTTGCAATGCCTTTGCCATGGCCTCATCTGCCCCAAGGTTCTTTGCCTCTGCCAAAATTTTATACACATTTTCCTCCAATTTTTTTTCGTAGGTCAAACGGTCTTGGATATAGGCATCATAATAGGCACGCATGATGAGTTGTTGCCAGCGCCAATTCGAACTGTTCATCGTAGCATGTTCCCTTTCGAGTGCTTGCCAAAGGCCTAACGTATTTTTAACCGTTACATTTCCCAATAATGGGCCTTCCCAATTTTTTTCAAGTGAAAAAATACCTTCGGTGGCTTCTTCTACTACATCACTACCAAAGAAAAACCGACAATATTCCGATACAATGTTTTTTACTTCCATGTCGGAGTCAAAACCGAGCTGACTCCATACCACCTTATTCAAATCGTCGTGAGACCCATCGGAATAGGTTATAAATCCATCGGTATGAGGCACATCCCTTCTAAAGAGTTCGGCATAGTGCCTAGGTTGTGGATTGCAGGGCTCCCTGCCCAAGGTCAACGCGTACGCCTGATCCCAACGTTCTACCGGATAATGACATCTCACGGTATGGGTGATATCGGGATAAAATCGATATTGATATTTTTTGGGTAATTGGGATCGCTCAAAGGCCAAAGGCGGACTACTTGGACCATTCACCAAACCTCGCAACCAGTCCGGTTTATTGTTTTTTAAATATTCGAAGAAATAAGTGGTCTTCTCCTCATTAAAACCCTGAAGTGATACCCAAATACCGGCATTAGGGTGGTATTTAAGCAAGATTTTCGACAAATCTTCCAAATAAGGGATTAATACAGAGGGATGGTTCTCACCAGGATCACCACCGGGCACAAAAATACCGTTCAACCTTGGACACCTTGCATAAAATTCCTCTTGCTCTTGGAGACCTATTTCATGGGCATTTTTCGCGGTCAAATCTTCAGGAGCCGGGGTCCAAGCCCAATAGCCGACATCATATTTAGCACAAATCTTACTTAATTTAACTTCCATTTGCTGCGGGTCGATCTTGAAATGTACACTGGAATTCGGGTCTTGAAAAGGGATATTTTCAAAGCTATTCGCACCGAATAAGACCTGCTCCCGAAAGTGCTGGTCGAACTGTTCTACCGTCCATGAGTCCCATGAGTTGGCCGTATTACGATATCCGAATTGATGTCCTCTCAGCGCATATTTCGGTGTGGCCTTAACATCGAGATCGCTTTTGACGGATATATTTCCTTTGGACGTTTCCAGAATTCTTAAAAACTTGCCGATACCGTAAAGCACCCCTCTGATGTCGGCACCCGTAATCAAAATGACATGTTGGCCCTCTATCAGAAGATGTTGAAGCCGGAACCCTTCCTTTTCTAATCGAACCGTATGTTCATTTTCGGCCTTCGGTATCATCAACCCTCGAATGTCTTTATCGTCCTGCAAGGCCAAGGCTATAATAGGTCTATTCTTCCATGTCTCTTCAACGGAAAGTCGAAGCGTTGTTCTTTTTTCGATTTCCTCAATTAGAATATCGGCGGTGGTGGTGTCAAAGGGCGTTTTTATATTCTCGGAAATTAGAATAGTCGCATCGGTCATATTACAGACCTCCTCCGTATGTTCAGAACAAGAAAGATTAACAACCAGCAAGAAGGCTAGTACCATCCGTAACCTTTTATTCCGTATTCTATTTTTTTTCTCCATTAATATATTTTTTCCAAAAATCTTAACTACCGAAAGCCTTCTAAACGAAATCTACCTTGTTCTACAAAAAATAATCCAGTGAAAATGCTCTATACATTGTTAACTTTTTAATTCCAGTGTATCAGCTTATTTTTTCACCTCTAAATACGTAAAAAATAGTGTATAACTAAAATTACCCGAGTCTCCCCGGGTAATTTAAAACTAACTCAATTAACAAAGAACACTGCTATAAATACGGTCCTATTCCATTACCAAGGTTTGTCGACACCCTGTAAGATCCATGGTTTTGACCATGGTGTATCGTTTTCGATATATCCGGGTACATCATCGGTGTACTCGGTCGCCTCTAAACTGTTCAAGGCCGAATAATAATTTTCCCTGTTTAGGGTACTGTTTTCCGTTGGATATACGAAACGAACAGGAATCACCGCCGATCTAGCGAACGGTCCTGGGCGAAGGTCTGGTAAGCCTGTACGTCTCCAATCAAGATAGGCTTCCGAAGCAGAGGAGAAATTCGCAATCCATTTTTGTTCCATAATTTGTTCCAACGTACCGTTAAATACTACACCGTCATTGTCTATATAGTCATCGAATCGGTCACCGATACCCCATGTTTCCAATGAGGCCTGGACTCCTTTATTATAATTATCCTCGGCATCTGAACCCCAGCCTTTCAAAGCGGCCTCCGCCTTCAAGAAACAAAGTTCGGCATAGGAGAATACTCTAGCCTTTAAATTAGGCCCTGAAGGTTCGTTGAACATAGGGTTCATCAAGGATACGTGCACGTTACCCCCACCCTGAACAGGGTTAGGGTTTAAATTGTAGGTATAGGGTTCGGTACCTTGGTTCGATACCGGAATACCTACATATACACTATTCGTATCAATCATGGTCAATCCTGCCTTTCTGTCTTCGAACCAAGTCTCAGGGTCGTAAATCGTGAAATTGTTGTCGGCGAGAATATCTTCATTGATATATCGGACGCCCCCTTCGACCACATCATCTCCGCCTCCAGGTACATCAGCAGCAGCTACCACCTTAATTGGAATTTCAACCGCATCAAACCATATTTCCCTTCTGGGATCATCAAGTTCGGCCAATTTATAGGTGAGGGTAGCACAGGGCTTTACCCGTAGAAAGGTAGAAGGCGTACCACTTTGGGCGTTACTTGGTTGTGAGTCACCTGGGCTTATACCTAAATAAGGTATCGCACATTCTTCATCTACACTTGATATTAATGGTAAAGCCAGAGTTTTCTGTACGCCGGCACCGGCAAAAGAAGGGTCTTTTTCAGATAGCCTCATGTAGTACCGAAGTGCCAAAGAATTGGCATATTTTATCCATTTATCGGCATCTCCTCCAAAAAATATATCTTGGGAAGGTGCAAATACCTCCAAGCCACCCCGGTTAGCGGACAGCATCGCGGAAGCAGACTCTATATCAGCAATAACCCCTTTGTACACTGACTCCTGAGAGTCATACTTTGGTAGATTAATCTCTCCGTCACCCTGTAACGCCTCAGTGTAAGGCACATCTCCATAGAAATCGGTCAGCAAGGCATAATTATGTGCCTTTAAGATCATAGCGACCGCTTCATGAAAAACATAACCGGATTCTTTTGACCGCTCTAGGGCCAAATCGGCGGTTCGAAGCGTATTATAATAGGTCTCCCAGCCACTACCTGACCAGTTGTATTCGTTATTTCCCCATGAATCTTTCTGAATGTATTGCACAAAAGCTGCTAAGGGTTCACTGTATCCTTTGTTGCCAATATCCATGGCGGTACTCACCATCACATCGGACAACAGAAAGCTGGGGTTTGCCTCTTCTAAATTCACCCCGTTCGGATTAGTATTGATGTCGGTAATGTCATTATCGCAAGAGAGTGCGAACAAAATGCATACCGTCAAAAGTGGTTTTACAATTTTTTTAAGAGTACTCATAATTATATCATATTTTAGAATTAATGGCACTTACTAGAAGCCTACGTTGAGTTTAAAACCTATCGGAATTGCCCATGGGTTCACGTTAAAGCGTTCAATACCTTGCTTGAACTGAATACCGCTTCGCCCTTGGGTATTGGATTCTGGCTGAAAGGCCATTTCTGGGTCAATGCCGATGTCCGCTTTAGTCCATAGAATGATATTTCGACTGAACAATGAAATGGCCATATTCTGTAAACCAATTTGTTTTATAGCCCTAGTTGGTATGCTGTAGGTCAGCGAAATTTCCCTCAATTTTACATAATCTGCATCGAAGGTGGCGTTTCTTGTAAAATCCCAACCATAATGATCTTGATACCGCGTATAAATCGTACCAGGACCTCCTAAGTTCTCCGCAGTAGCTACAAAATTGCCATTCTCATCATAATCGCCCTGAACCCCTGGCATAAATACGCCATCGCTCAGGGTTATTCCCCCCTCCTCAACAGGAAAGCCTCCATCTTCGGCCGTAGGCCCACCAACCAACACGTAAAACTCGCCATCAGGGGAAAGAAACTCGTCTGCATTCTCCCGTAAATAGGCAGGTATATCACCTACACTGTTGAAGTTGTGCAATTTATCCAACCATCGCTGGGTATGCATGTCCGACTCGCCATATCGATGGGTCTGTGAAACGAATTGCCCCCCTTTACGCCAATCGAAGTTCATTGAAATGGACCAGTTCTTGTAAGATGCACTCGTGGTCATACCTACATTAAAGTCTGGATTGAAATTCCCGATAATGGGCGCGACTCTCTTACCATTTTCGTCTTCCCTTGTTCGATCACTACTTTCAAAGCCCTCATCATCTATAATAGGCCAGCCGAAGTAAGGCGAGTTAGGGTCTTCCACACGAACCATAGCGGCATCGAAAATATTACCAATTTCCTCTCCCAACCAAGTAATAGCACCTCCACGGGCATCTGTCCATAAGGTTATGGAATTCATGCCGTCGGCCAATTCTTCGACCCTGGTTCGGTTACGGTTAAATATAAAACCCATATCCCATTGCCAGTCGTTGTTGGTTATAATAGTTGCATTGAGACCGGCCTCGATACCTTCACTTGTGAGCAGACCGGCATTAATAAATTTCGAATTATAGCCTGACGAAATCGGAGTGTTGACCGGAAATATCTGATTTCTGTTCTCACTCTTGTAATAGGTAGCGTCAAAACGTAATCTATTGTTGAAAAAGGCGAAATCGGCACCCACTTCCCAAGAATTTTGGGATTCAGGCTTCAATTCGGGGTTAAGAAGATTACCCGGTACGGACAACAAGGATCCCCCATTCCACGAATTTCCACTATTTAAGATGGGTTCAAGATTATAAGGATCTGTATCGTTACCCACCTCTGCATAACCAGCGCGGAGTTTTATAAGCGAAACTGCCCCTCCCAAATTTAAGGCCTTGTTGACCAATAAACTTGAAGATATCGAAGGATAGAAGTAAGAATTGTTTCCACTAGGCAAAGTGCTCGACCAGTCGTTTCTTCCTGTTACATCAATATAGAACATATCCCTAAAACCGATACTTGCCAGGCCATATAAGCTATTTACTTGTTTTTCTGAGGAATAGGAATTATAATCCAAGTTTTCAGGAGCGATATTGGCCAAGGTGAAGAGGTTCGGTGTCAAAAGCCCTTGACCACGGTCTTTGGTCGCGTTCCTCACGGTTGAAGTTCTATTGACCCGTTTGTTACCACCAAAGGATACAGAAAAGTCCCAGTTGGTCAGTTTTTTGGAATACGTGAGCAAGAAATCAACGTTAATCTCATTTCGAAATATATCGGTAATACCATAAGCTCCGTTCATCTCGTTCGTATAGCCATTTGATATTTTGGATTCACGTACTTCGTTCACCTCATCAAAATTATAACGAAGCATAGCGGAGAACTCATCCGTGATAAACCAGTCTCCCTTTACATTTCCGTAGAACCTATTCCTTTCAAAACCATTGTTCACCTCATTGGCCAAAAAGTATGGATTGTTCCATTCGGTCTCGGTAGGATCATCGCCAAATGCATAAGGTGAGTTTTGATAAAGACCTTCATACCCATCCAGCCAGTAATCTTTCATTCCCCGCACATCGATGTGAGGTGCTATTTCGTACATGGCTTGGATAGGATTGGCACCACGGTTTCCGGCAGGGCGGTTATCAGAGGCGGTCTTCGTATAATTCAAACTAGAACTTACGGTTATTTTATCGTTTAGTTTAAGCGATGAGTTCAGGTTTATACTGTTCTTATCTAAATCAGTATTGGGTATAAAACCCTTGTTCTGCATATTCGTATAAGATAATCGATAGTTCAATTTATCCGTATTGTCCTGAATAGAGATATTGTTTGTCGAAGTTATTGCCGTATTGAAAAAATTACGCGCATTATCATACGATTTTAATTCTCTGGGCACGGGCACACCGCTAGCAATTTCCTCTGCGGTATACGGCCAATGTATGGCCCGTATTCCTTGGTCAAGAGGGGCACCGGCCCAAGCCGATGAAGTTTCTCCTACTATAATTGCCCCATAGCTATTCGACGGAAAATTATCTGGCGTGTAAGGCCTTGAACCTGCTGCAAATTTTCTATGCGTATCTAAATAACGGTACGGAATATCGAACACAGTACTGGAATTGATAGTTACCCCCAATCCCTTTTTTGCCTTTCCTGATTTAGTAGTAATCAGTACCACTCCATTACCCGCTCTAGAGCCATAGAGCGCCGCAGCACTGGCTCCTTTAAGAATGGTCATACTTTCAATATCGTCGGTATTGATGTCGGAAATGGCATTTCCATAATCCACCCGGTTATCACGCCCGACACCGCCCACATTGTTCAGTGAATTGAAAACGGGCACCCCATCGATTACAAATAAAGGCTGATTATCACTTGAAAGCGAGGTGGCTCCCCGAATGACCATGCTAACGGATGATCCTGGCGCCCCTGTACTATTGATGGCAACCCCCGAAACCTTTCCGGACAGTGCGTTCAGTGCGTTTTCTTGGGGTACATTATCAATGGCATCTCCATCAATTTCACTGACGGCATAACCTAGTGATTTTTTCTCCCTTGAAATTCCCAAGGCCGTTACCACAACCTCGTCCAATTGCTCTGAAGACTCTTCCAAAGTAACGTCGATACGAGAGCGATTGCCCACAATTACTTCTTTGGTCTGCATTCCTATATAGGAAAATACCAGAATCGAGTCGTCCCCGGGTACGGTAATAGCATAATTACCATCAAAATCGGAAGTAGCCCCCTGGGTCGTACCTTTAAGCAAGACCGTCACCCCTGGCAGTACGATCCCTTCGGCATCTTGTACTGTACCACTGACTTCTTGCTGGGCAAAGACCTGACCTGCGACCAAACCGAACAATATCAGTAGCGCAGTCTGTACTATTTTTCTTTTCATCTTAAATGTGTTTGAATGGTTTAACAGTTTGTTAAGATTCACAAATCTATTTGAAATAAGATTTTGAAACACATAGTATATTATTGAATACTAATAATATTTTGTCACCATATAAGATATTTTCAATGATAAGCTCTAATAAGGTTAAGATATCATTATTAAATAGCAAAATTGTTTTAGGCAAGTTTCGACACTTTACGTGAGGGCTTCAGTATTTATTAAATAATACTTCATTCGCTTATTGTGTCGTCATAGCTCAAATACTTTGCTTTCTCGGCAAGCCCATACCCAAATAAATAGGGCAAAAGCTATTTTAGATGTTAAGGATGAAGATGAACGAAGCATGAAGGAGAACTCAGACTATACAAATTTTACCTTATTAAAGTAATTAAAGGGAAATAGTTCTGAAGTTCGGTATATATACTATGTAAAAGGAACAAGATTTAATAAAGCTTTTCACCCACATTCAATTTAATTTGCAGTGTACGAAACATATCCATTATGCTTACTGGAATCGATTATTTTGTAGTGATATCCTATATTTTAGGAATGTTGTTATTGGGACTTTATTTCAAGAAGTTCGTCAACAGTTCAGAAGATTATTTTCTCGGTGGAAAGAGTTTGCCTTTTTGGGCCATAGGAATGTCAATAGTAGTTTCCGATATTGGTGCCCTCGATTTTGTAGGCGTATCAGGGCAAGCATACCGCTACGGGGTTTCAGTAGGTAATTTCGACTGGGTGGGCTCTGTACCTGCAATGATTTTGGCCGCATTCATTTTTATTCCCTATTTCTGGCGAGGTGGAATGTATACTATTCCCGAATATTTGGGCAGACGGTACAATCGCTCCGTTCGTACGATTGCTTCAGTCACATGGATTTTGTTCTTCGCCCTGGATCTCGGTGTTTTGTTTTGGGCCAGTGCCGTACTGTTGAATGTGCTCATGGGATGGCCTATCTGGATATCTATCCTTTCTACTGCCGGCGTAGTAGGCCTCTATACTTATTTTGGAGGAATTACCGCCGTGATTATGACCGACGTAGTACAAATGATAATTATGTTCACAGGTGGTTTCGCCTTGGTTTTTCTAAGTCTAGATGCCGTTGGGGGGTGGGACAATATGGTAGAGAAAATTAGCACTATGGGGCCCGAGTACAGAAATCATTTTGATATTATTCAACCTGCGGACACTACATCACCCTTTCCGTGGACCGGTATTCTCTTTGGGCTTACCTTTGTTATGGCCAATGCCTATATGATAGGAAACCAATCAATTGTTCAGCGCTGTCTTACGGCCAAAAATGAATGGCATGCCAAAGCTAGTATGATTTTTGGTTCAGCCTTGAAAATGTTTATTCCTATTTTGGTCTTATTCCCAGGGCTTATGGCTCTAGTGGTACATCCCGGCCTAGAGGATGGAGACCAAGCCCTGCCCCTTATGATAAAGAGTATCTTGCCTCCAGGTCTGGTAGGACTAATGTTCGCTGCCTTCTTTGCCGGCCTTATGTCGAGCGTCGATTCATTGTTGAACTCTACCGCCACGCTCTTTACAAAGGATATTTACGAGCCATTCTTTAAAAAGAATGCCAGTGACAAACATTATCTCAAAGTAGGGCAAATTACGACCTTGGTGTTGTTGATCATCGGGGTGATAACCTCGCCCATCAGTAGTGATTTTCCAGGTATCTATGTAGCCATCCAAACATTCATGTCATACTTCCAAGGGCCGCTATTTGCCATTCTCCTCTTGGGTATTTTTTGGAAAGGAAGTACACAATGGGGCGGACTTTTAGCCTTGGTTATTGGTATAGGCTTCGCTATTTTTCTCAATGTATCAAAAGATTCCTTTTTTACCATCGAAGACCCTTTCCTCTATATTTCATGGTGGTCGTTTATACTTAGTTTTATCGTCAATATTTTGATTAGCCTTATGACCGAAAGGCATACTGATCTAGCATTACAAGGGCTTGTATTCAATGCTAAAATCTTCACCAAAAACGAAAAAATTTAGTTATGTTGAATTTTGACTGGCTTTCCGGAATATCACAAGAGACGGCGAAGATGGTCTTCTTTTCCCTTTATATATTCATAGGCTTACTAGTACTTATCATTCCTAATGAATATATTTTTCAAGGCGTGGCGAAAGAAGAAAGGTTCTGGTATAAAAATCTCAAATTATGGGCTTTGACGGTTCTGGGTATTTTGGCGACTATTTATTATCTCTTTTGAACAAACAGCTTTTCTATGAAAAATCTTGAAATCGATGCAAAAATCAAAACAGCACAAATTAATAATGCCTTAGGGGTTTTTATTATGGTGTTTGGTCTGATCGTCCTATTCGCCATCACCCATACCGTTACTTTCGTACAACAAATGACCGATTTGGTCGCCGGATTGTTCTTAATCGCCGTTGGCGGTGGTATGATCTGGAAATCAAGGAGATCCTTGAAAAAATTTAAAAAAAAATAGGAAAACCATTAGGGATGAATCCGTTCAAAATAAATCTCGACCAAAACTGGAAAATAAGATCATCGTTAGATCTGCCCTATCAAGGAAATACGCTATCTACAGACGAAAAAATAACAACTGATTGGTTAGATGCGGCCGTACCCTCTACCGTTTTGGGTACTTTGGTTGCGAACAAGGTTTACAATAATCCGTATTTCGCAGATAATTTAGGAAAGATTCCCACGGGCCAATTTAAATCACCATGGTGGTACACTACCCATTTTGAAATTGAAGAAAATTTCAAAAACCACTATGCGAACCTGAAAATCGACGGAATCAACTATAAAGCGAATATTTGGCTGAACGGCGTATTGATTGCCGACCGAAATACCATCAATGGTGCCTACAAACGTTTTTCACTAGATATAAGCACTAGTACAGAAGTTGGAAGAAATCTTTTGGCCATTGAAGTAATTCCTCCAAAACCCGGTGATTTTAGTACAGGTTTTGTGGATTGGAATCCGGCACCGCCCGATGGCAATATGGGAATTTTCCGCCCTGTATATATAGAACTTCATGGCGGTGTTCGTATAGAAAATCCTTTCGTTCAGTCGAGAATTGATGCTATCGACAAAGCCGAACTTATCGTTTCTACAGAACTCCATAACGATAGTGATCGACAAATTGAGGGTCATATTCAAGGATCAATAGGACAGGTCGAATTTTCTCGGCATGTGAATCTTATGCCCGGAGAAATGCAAGAAATCGTCTTCGATCCTTCTGATGTTCCTCAGCTCATTATCGAAAATCCAAAGTTATGGTGGCCAATACATATGGGACCCCCCGATTTATATGAGCTACACTTACAATTCAACAGTGCGGATAAAGTGCATAGTGATAAGAAAACAAGATTTGGAATTCGAAAGGTTTCCGACTATTGGATAGATGGCGTACATCGGGGATTCAAAATCAATGGACAAAAAGTATTGATTAAAGGCGCGGGTTGGACGGATGACCTTTTGCTCATGGACACGCATGAAACTGTAGAGACACAGGTCAGGTATGTCAAGCAAATGAACCTGAACTGTATTCGATTGGAGGGCTTTTGGGGAAACGACCAAAGGCTTTATGACCTTTGCGATGAATTGGGCATTCTCTTGATGGTAGGGTGGAGCTGCCATTGGGAACATGAAATTCATATGGGGGTTCCGGTAGACGAGCGGTTTGGGGGTGTTTATAATTCAGAAGACATTGCACATGTGAGCCAGGCATGGCAAGATCAGGTAATTTGGTTGCGCAATCATCCCAGTATTTTTGTATGGACCGTGGCCAGTGATAAAGTGCCTATCACGGCATTGGAACAAAAATATATCGAGACCTTTGCTACTTATGATCCGACCAGACCCTATCTGAATTCTACAGGTGGTGTAGGTAGCGATCAACACGTAATCGGAAGCGAAGACGTCATTAGTGAAATAAGTGGATCTTCGGGGGTGAAGATGCTAGGCCCCTATGATTACACGGCACCTGTCTATTGGTACAGCGACACAAAATTCGGTGGGGCGTATGGTTTCAATACAGAGACCGGGCCGGGGGCACAAATACCCCAGCTAGACAGTTTGAAAAAATTTATACCCGAGGAAAAACTATGGCCCATCAATGACATTTGGAATTACCATTGTGGACTTTATGAATTTAACAATCTCGATCGTTTCACAAGAGCGCTGAACGAACGTTATGGTGCGCCAAATTCGATAGAAGAATTCGATACCAAGGCCCAGGCCATGAATTATGAGTTAATGAGGCCGATGTTCGAGGCTTTTCAGGTGAACAAAACAAAATCAACAGGCATCATTCAATGGATGTTAAATGCCGCTTGGCCCAAGATGTACTGGCAATTGTACGACTATTATTTACGGCCAACGGCCGCTTTCTATGCCGTTCAGAAAGCTTGCACCCCCCTTCACCTTGTCTACAATTATGATGACCACCATATCTATCTGATTAACGACCATTTCAAACCCATCAGAAATTTGACCGCCGTGGTTCGCCTTTATGATATTGACTCGCAACTCTTGTCTGAAGAAGAAACAGGCATCGATGCCTTACCCGATTCATCAACAATACTCCATGAAATACAATTGCCCGAGAGTATTTCTTCGACCTACTTCATCGACCTCCGTTTGAAAAATGCCTTGGGTACCGAAATAGATCGTAATTTTTATTGGCTTTCGACCAAAGAAGAAGTATTGGACTATGAAGCTGATTTGGGGGAATTTGCGTTTCATACACCTAGTAAACAATATTCAGATCTGAGCCAATTGAATATGATGGAAAGAATAAGACTGAACGTTTCATGTCATATAACAGAGCACGAATCTTCTAAAGAAACGTTGCTTACCATTGAGAACGATAATCCTACGATAGCTTTTCTGATCAATCTCGAATTGGTCGACAAAAAGACCGGGGAAAATATAGTGCCCGTGTATTGGAACGACAATTTTATCACCTTAACACCCTATGACAAACGAACCGTCCGCGCCGTTTTCGAATCAAAAAATCAGGTGATGTTACGGCTTAAGGGATGGAACGTAGCGGAAGATCAATATGAGGTAGCGACAACCCAGATCGCAATGTAAGAAGGTTTCTAATTTCAAAGAAAAAAAGTAATGACAAGACTAGCGCTTGCCGGAGGAAGTCCCTCTCGCAACATACAAAAAAATCCTTGGCCCAAATGGCCCGTGTGGGGGAAAGAAGAAGAACGGGCTCTTATCGAGACGCTTAATAGTGGGGTCTGGTCGTACAACGGGCCCAAAGAAACCGAGTTCAATAAGCGATTTGCAGAATTCACCGGGGTTCGCCACTCTATATGTACAGTAAATGGAACGGTAACCCTTCAAATTGCTCTTGAAGCACTTGGCATAGGCATTGGTGACGAAGTAATCATACCGGGCCTCACATGGCAGGCCACCGCCGCTACCGTAATCGATGTGAATGCTACCCCCATTTTGGTCGATGTTCTCGAAGAAACCTGGTGTATCGATCCCAAAGAAATTGAAAAAGCCATTACCCCGCGAACAAAAGCCATAATTCCCGTTCATTTGTACGGGGCGTTTGCCGATATGGATGCCATCATGGCCATAGCGCAGCAACACCATTTATATATCATCGAGGATTGTGCGCACAAACACGGCGGTGAATGGCGAGGAAAGAAGGCCGGAAGCATTGGCCATATAGGCAGTTTTAGTTTCCAACTTTCTAAACATCTAACCGCAGGAGAAGGGGGTGCCGTGACCACTGACGATCTTCAACTGGCCGAAAAATTGGATGCTTTAAGAAACTGCGGCCGCAGACCCGAAGGTGATTCGCTGATCGGGGCCGATAAGGGTATCGGGGATTATGGCGATGATGGGAATTTCATTCAATCGGGCAATCTGAGAATAACCGAATTTCAAGCCGCCATTCTTGTCGAAGGACTTAAAAGATTACCCCAACAAAATACTACCCGAGATGCCAATGGCTCGTATTTAAACGAATTACTTAGAGATATTCCAGGTATCTCACCCTTGGTAAGAGATGAGCGGGAGACCAAAAAAGCCTATTTCAATTTCGCATTTCGGTACCACAGTCACGAGTTTAAAAACTTGCCTGTATTTCAGTTTAGAAAGGCCCTAGAAGCTGAACTGGGCATTGTTGTCGACGCTTGCTATGAACCTCTTAATAATTGCTCTCTATATGTTCCGCATACAAAACCGGCACGTCATCGATTAAGTGAAGAATATTGGCAGAATATCGATCCCAAACGATTCTCCCTTCCAGTATGCGAAAGGCTTTTTAATAAGGAATCAGTCTGCCTACACCATAAAGTTTTAATGGGAACGCAAGCAGACATGCGACTGATCGCCACCGCCATTCAAAAAATCTATGATCATGCCGAAGAATTAAGGTAAACAATTACGATGGAAAAAATAAGAATTGCCTTAATCGGAGCCGGATATATTGCGCATTACCATGTAAAAGGATTATTAACCTTGCGCAATGTCGAACTCGTCGCCGTTGTGTCTAAACAAATCGAGAATGCACGAAAATTTGCTAAAGCCTATGATATTCCACATGCGTTTTCGTCCATTTCCAAGGTAATCGAAGATCATGACATCGATGCTGTCATTATCAGTACCCCCAATGCATTACATGCTCCCTATGCAATAGCCTGCCTAGAGCACGGCAAAGATGTTTTTCTGGAAAAACCAATGGCGATGAACTCCTTGGAAGGCCGACAAATCGATAAAATCGCCGAAACCTGCGGTAGGTTGGTCATGGTCGGGCACATGTGGCGTTTTGATACAGAAACCCAATATCTTAAAAACATCATTGAGAAAGATACCTTGGGCAAGGTTTTCAAGACGAAGAGCTATGGTATTCATGAAAATTGGGGCCCTTCGGGTTGGTTTACTGAAAGTAGGCTTGCAGGAGGAGGTGCACTAGCGGATATGGGTGTACATGCCATCGATACGATCAGGTTTCTTTTAGGCGATCCGGCTCCGATTCGCGTTTTTGCACGCATCAGCACACAATTCGGAAATTACGAAGTAGACGATACTGCGATTTTAGTGATTACATGGGAAAATGGAACGGAAAGTATTATAGAAAGTGGATGGTGGCATCCGCATATGGATGGACCCGAAGCAAGCAGTGGAATTTTTGGCACTAAAGGCTATGCGAGCTTATTCCCTACTTTCTTGAAGCTTTCAAAAGGGGTAGAAAAATTTGAAATTGTCAAACCGGAGTTTCCAGTGAGGGAGGAACACTGTGATCAGAAAATTTACACCCGGCAAATGCAGTATTTCGTAGATTGTATTCGTAAAAGAACAAAACCGGTTCCCGGCTTACATGAAGGGCAGACCGTACTTCAAATCGTGGATGCTGCCTATGCCTCTTCGCAAGAGGGAAAAGTAATCGACCTATAGAGCACATATTCCAAGACTCCACACCGATTTAATTAACCTATGTTGGCCCGTTCGACCGTATGTAATTATAGAAATATAAGGTGTACCCTAAGTTCTTAGACAATTAAAAAGGGGGTACTAAGGAGTCAAAAAAAAATTAGTTGCTCAAATTTTCAAAAGTTCTTTGAATACGACATTTATTTTGACAATATTTGCACCCGGAAAGAATTTTGCATCACCATATAGTATGCGCACGTGGCGGAATTGGTAGACGCGCTAGCTTGAGGGGCTAGTGACCATTAGGTCGTGGAAGTTCGAGTCTTCTCGTGCGCACTAAAAACTAAAAGACAAAAATTAAAGTATTTCGAAAAAGAATTCGAAGGCTTTAATTCTCAAAACAAAAACCCCCGAAGGCTCGGGGGTTTTTTATGCAATAGTAATTGAATCATATTATTTTATTACAAATCTGAAATACTCGCTATCTGATTCCAAAATATAAACTCCAGGGGCTAAAGTCGACACATCGACCTGTGCTTCTTTACCAACTTGATCAAGCGTCTTGATGACCCGTCCTGAAAAATTTCTGATTATGAGATCCTGTGATTTTTTTTGAAAAACGTTCATCACGCCATTTTGAACCGGATTAGGTGCTACTCTCAAGGAAATGGCGTTACTAACCCCCTTATTTTCCAACAATACAACACCCGTGCTTTTTGCCACATTGAAACTACTTGCGGAAATTTTAATGGTCTTGGAAACCACTTCTCCTTGGTCATTGGTAACCTCAGCTTTTAACGTATGACTTCCACCACTAATATTCTGAATGACATAAGGTGTAAAATAAGAACCATCGGTATCTACCAAATTGCCGTTAACAAAGATTCTATATTTGACGATGTCAGTGTTTGTATTTTTAGCTTCTACACTGACCGCCACATTATCTCCGATGCTAAACTCAGCCCCATTAGATGGAGTTATTACAACCTCCATCCCTTTGTCATTGTCCTTCGGCGAAATAGGACTGTCACCTACGATTACCGTTACGGTTTCCGATGTTTTTAATCCTATATTGTCAGTCGCCTCCGCCCTAATAGCATAAGTCCCTTGTTCTGCGTTGCTAATTTCATGGGGGGTAAAATAAGCCCCGTCGGTATCTACAAGATCGTTATTTACAAAAATCTGATATTTCTCAATATTATCACCTTCCAATAAATCTATGGTTATTGTTTCGCCTACTGCAAAACTCTCTCCCTCGTCAGGACTTAGGATACTGAAAGGTTTGCTTTCTGGCTTTGGGGACTCGACAGGTTCACTTGGTGCTTCACTCTTTTCCTCCTCTTCAATTTCTTGAGAGCTCTGAACCACCGAAATTTGAACTGTTTCCGTAATCATATTACCCGCACTATCGGTGACCTCACCCTTTATGGAGTAATTGCCGTTTTGAACGTTTTTTAGCACATGGGGAGTAAAATTGCTTCCATCCGTATCAACTAACTTACCATCGACAAAGATCCGATACTTTACTATACTTCCTGAAGCGCTATTTCCCGTAAGACTGATTGATACGTTTTCGCCCTCAATGAATTTTTCTCCAGCACTTGGAGCTACAGCGATCGATATATTATTGTTTTCCACTGGAGTAGGAGGAGCGGGCTCTTCCGTAGTCTCTTCCTCTTTTGGGGCTACCGTTATATTTACTGAACTTTGCACAATCTCACTTTTCTCGTTCGTAACTTCCGCTCGTATCTCGTACTCACCAGCAGGAATATTTGTTTTAGTAAAACCGTTATAAACATTTCCATCTACGTCGGCCGAATTACCATTGAGAAAAATCTGGTGCTTTATAATATTTAGTGATCCACTTGTGTTAAGCTCTACCGCTACATCATCGCCCTGAACAAATTTCTGATTATTGTTGGGAGACGTAATCGCAACTGTCGTGGGGTTCTCAATGGTTGGGGCAGAATTTTGATCACAAGGGTTCTCCATTAGCTTTCGAAAATCATCCGAATCGGGGACCTTATTCCCACCGTTAAATGGGCCACCCGAAATCAAATAATAAGACATACCGGCATCGGAGGAATCAAATTTTCCACCAAAAGGGTTTCTACTGAACAGCCAACGATTAAATTCATAATCGCTGTCACGCATCCAGTACCAATCCCTTGGGTGCGTTTTTAGATTAGCATTTTGATCGTTCAAGTCACCCGGGCCAGAACAAGACCCCTCACAATTTTCAATAAAAAAAACGCCTCTGCTTTGATATTTGCTTTTCAAATCATTCCAATCATGGGCATCACTGCAATGTGTATGGTTTTGGTTCCATGTAGAGTGCGATACGATGGTAACGTTATTAAAACCTCCAGTAGCTTTTTCAAGAGCCCGCCATACCGTTTCCATAGGTCCCCCGGCGATAATCCATAGAGGATTAGCGGAGGTAGATTTCTCGATTTCCAAGGCCATTTTGTTCGTAGAAGAGCTGCCGCGCCTTTCGTAATCGTACAAAATATCTGAATCGTACCCAAATTGAGAAATAATTCCGGAAGCCGTTGTTCTCATATTCTGTGAATCATCGCCCTCACCAACTCCAGAACCATCCGTCTCTTGGACATCGATATTACATACATGATTGTTGTATTCGATTTGAACTACTTGATCTTGAAGACCAGCGGCCCACCAAAGGCCAGCGGCATAACCCATGGCAATAATATCATCGTCGTCGTGAACATTTCCGTCGAAACTCAGTACAACCCTACCTCCCGGGAAATTAACTTCGGGAATAGGACTGCAATTAGAGGACTGACTGTGACTGAATGAAAGAGAAAATAGGAATAAAAGAGAAAAAATAAATGAGGTGTAGTTTTTGTTCATGGGGGAATTTAGGTTTGAAGATTATACTTTTTTATCATTTATATACGAATACAAATAAGGTTTTGGGTGTTAAAAAGTTAAAATTTATGTTAAAAAAAGGTATTTCATCGGTTTTTCGTGCATTTCACATAGTTAAAACATCATTTCTTCGGAAATATTATGTCCCTAATTTTAAGTCGGTTAAAAAATTTGAAGATTAGTAAAAACACCACACAAACGAAATAAAGATCCTTTAAAAAAAAGACAACTATACTCCAGTGATTAGTGAGTACTTCTTACCCTATCCCCTAAGACAGTCCACAGATGCAACTATCCGTACAACTGTATATAAAGTAGACTTATTTGTATACCGCAACTTTAAAGAATTATCATACATTTGTTTAATCCTTATGATTAAAAAATGAACAATATTAAAAAACAATTCAGTATTCGAGACTTGGAGAACCTTTCAGGAATAAAGGCCCACACTATTCGAATATGGGAAAAGAGATATGATTTGCTATCTCCGGAAAGAACGGAAACCAATATAAGGACCTATAGTCTCAAAAGCCTTCAAAAACTTCTTAACGTCACGCTTCTCTATAACAACGGATATAAAATTTCTAAGATCGCTAAAATACCACAAGGTGACATTCCGGTTCTTGTGCGACAAATCGTATCAAAGAAAAGTGTTAAGAATCATGCGATCAACGCTTTAAAAATAGCCATGATCAATTTCGACCGATCACTTTTTATGGAAACTTATAAGGGTATGTTGGCGAATACCTCTTTTCGTTCAATTTTCAAGGATATTTTCATTCCGTTATTGAACGAGTTGGGCTTACTTTGGCAAACCCATACCATTAGCCCAGCACATGAGCATTTTATTTCATTTCTGATCAAGGAACAGATCATAGTAAATACCGAAAAACTACAAAATCATTACCCTCAAAAGACCGATAAGGTGTTTGTACTTTTCCTTCCGGAGAGCGAAATACACGATATAGGTCTACTCTATTTAAGGTATGAAATCTGTCTTAAAGGTTATAAAACTGTCTATCTAGGAGATAATGTTCCGCTTAATAATCTAAAAGAGGTCTTAAACTATTTCGAAAACATTCATTTTGTCTCTTATTTTACGGTAGAACCTAACAAAGACACAATTGATGATTATATGAAGAACTTTTTGGAGACGACTAAAGACTCTATTAATACAAAATTCTGGGTATTGGGTTACCAAACAGGGTGCTTGAACAAAGCAGAACTTCCAGAGTCCATACAAAGCTTTACTTCTATTGATGCCTTAACTTCAAAACTCTAAAGGCGGGCCATCGAAAACTTTGTTAAGGTTATTCTTAATTGGGGAGTAACATTGTCCTTGGTGAACTAGCGAACTATTATAATCATTTTATAAGTTCATCTAATAGTCTCCGATATTGTGAACTGTTCCAAGCCCTTGGCCCACTCTCTGCGATCTTAATGGTACCTTCTTTATCGATAATATATGTCGTGGGCAGTGTTTTTGATGCTATTTCGTCAGGAATCTCAGCTTGCGAATAATAAATGGGCAACTCAAGTTCCCTTCTTTCGAGAAAGGATCTTACTTTCTTGGTGTCTTCTTGGGTTACGAGTAAAAAAGTGACCTTGGATCCATAATCGTCATAAAGTTTTTGAATTTCTGGCATTTCCTTTATACATGGCTTGCACCATGTGGCCCAAAAATTAAGAAATACTACTTGACCTTTCACAGACTCAAAGCCAAACGGCTTGGTCTGGGCATCTGCCAATTGCCAGGTATAGGCTTCACCGCTTAGTTTAAGGTCTTCCTTGGCACTCACCGATAATCTCGCCAATAAAATTCCTGTGTATCTGCGTACAGTGCTTCCAATTGGAGATAGACCCAATATTCCCAACAAAATGAACGCCGAAATGATCAGAATTTTATGTTTGGAAAAGAATTTCATTGTTCTTTGATCAGGTCATCTAGCAATTGGTAGATTTTTTGGTTGTTCCAATTGGCGATATCATTTTGATGCACTACTATATTACCTTTTTTATCGAGAATGTAGGTTCCTGGCGGTTTCAATAATTGAATGGGACTCGGCTCCCCAATAATCTGATAGGTAATTGGAAAGGAATACCCTCTTTGCGCCATAATTTCTTCAGGGTCTTCCTTTTCTTCATCTGTGATGATATAGAACTTGACCTTGCCCTTATACAGTTCGTACAACTCTTGTATATCATCTAATTGTGCTCTTGACGGCAGATTCCAAGAGGCCCAAAAATTTATAAATACAACATGATTTTTGGCTTCTTCAAAATTGAAATAATTCCATTCGGCATCTTTAAGCTTCCAGTTGTAATCGGCTATTTTCCCTTGATTCTGACTTCCTATTATCGTAGGTACGCTTGCGAACCATTTATTCAGAAGTTCTTTGCTGAAATCTCCGAGAGGAGTAATAAAGAAAGATAGTATCAATACGATCAGTATAACATTTGATACCGTTTTTCTTTTAATTTTCATTTGAAATATTTTACCAAAACTAAAAAACTCCTGATTGCATCAGGAGTTTTTTATTGATGTATTAATGTCGCTTATGCGGCATTTTCCCTTTTTATGACATTCAATGCTGATCCTTCATTGAACCAACCGATTTGAGCGCCATTATACGTATGGTTCGCCAAGATAGTATCTCTGCTTCCATCGGAATGCACCACTTCGATTGTCAAAGGTTTATCAGGTGCAAACTCCGAGATATCCAAAAAATTAAAGGTATCGTCCTCCTGAATCAGGTCATAATCCTTCTCATCGGCAAAGGTCAGGGCCAGCATACCCTGTTTCTTCAAATTGGTTTCGTGGATGCGGGCAAACGACTTCACCAAAACAGCGGCAACTCCCAAATGACGTGGTTGCATTGCGGCATGCTCCCTTGATGAACCTTCACCGTAGTTATGGTCACCTACTACAATCGTCTTGATGCCCTTGGCCTTATAAGCACGTTGTACATCAGGCACTCCACCATACTCACCGGTCAATTGATTTTTGACAAAATTCGTTTTCTTGTTAAATGCATTTACGGCACCAATAAGGGTATTATTCGCAATATTGTCTAAATGACCCCGAAAACGCAACCAAGGTCCTGCCATAGAGATATGATCGGTGGTACATTTTCCAAAGGCCTTAATCAATAACTTGACCCCTTGAAGTTGTTCTGGGGTAATAGGTTCAAAAGGTTCTAATAGTTGCAGCCTTTCTGAATCCTTTGCTACTTTTACTTCCACATCGGATCCATCTTCCTTGGGTGCCAAATAACCCGCATCTTCAACTTCAAAACCTTTGATGGGCAATTCGATGCCCATAGGCTCTTCGAGCTTAACTTCCTCTCCGTCTTCGTTGACCAACGTATCGGTCATAGGGTCAAAATCGAGCCTCCCTGATATCGCAATGGCCGCCACCATCTCAGGAGATCCCACAAAGGCATGAGTATTTGGGTTTCCGTCGGCCCTTTTTGAAAAATTACGGTTGAAGGAGTGCACGATCGTATTCTTTTCATCTCCTTTCAAATCACTTCTATCCCACTGACCTATGCATGGTCCGCATGCATTGGTAAAGACAGTAGCACCTAAATTCTCGAATATTTGTAAAAGACCATCACGGTCGGCCGTAAATCTAATTTGCTCAGAACCAGGATTAATACCAAAATCGGATTTAGGTTTGATCTTTTTATCTACAGCTTGTTGTGCGATGGAAGCGGCACGCGTCAAATCTTCGTAGGAAGAGTTGGTACACGACCCTATCAAACCCCAATCTACCTTAATAGGCCAGTCGTTATCTCTTGCCTTAACGCCCAATTCTCCCACGGGCGTCGCCAAATCTGGAGTAAAGGGTCCGTTCAAATGCGGACGCAACTCGTCAAGGTTGATTTCGATCAACTCATCAAAATAGCTTTCAGGATTCTCGTAAACCTCCGAATCAGCGGTCAAATATTCACGTATTTTATTGGCTTCGTCAGCGACTTCGCTTCTATCGGTAGCCCGTAGGTAACGCTCCATTGAATCATCATATCCAAAAGTTGAAGTAGTTGCACCTACCTCCGCACCCATATTACAGATTGTTCCTTTACCGGTGCAGGATAGGTTTTTGGCTCCTTCCCCAAAGTACTCGATAATAGCTCCCGTACCTCCTTTTACCGTTAGAATACCAGCTACCTTGAGAATAACATCTTTAGCGGAGGTCCATCCAGAAATGTTTCCTGTCAACTTAACCCCTATAAGTTTTGGGAATTTCAGTTCCCAGGCCATTCCTGCCATAACATCAACAGCATCTGCACCCCCTACCCCTATGGCAACCATACCGAGACCTCCTGCGTTGACCGTATGTGAATCGGTACCGATCATCATTCCTCCAGGAAAAGCATAATTTTCCAAAACCACTTGGTGTATAATACCTGCTCCTGGTTTCCAAAACCCGATTCCATATTTATTGGAAACTGACTCCAAAAAATCAAAAACTTCAGCACTGGTACTGTTGGCCGATTTCAAATCGGCCGCCGCTCCACTCTTTGCTTGAATCAAGTGATCACAATGCACCGTGGTAGGTACCGCCACCTTCTTCTTTCCGGCCTGCATAAATTGCAGCAGTGCCATTTGAGCCGTTGCATCTTGGCAGGCAATACGATCGGGGGCAAAATCAACATAATCCTTTCCTCTTTTAAAAGCTTTGGTAGGATTACCATCCCATAAATGGGAGTATAAAATCTTCTCTGAAAGTGTAAGGGGCTTCCCAACAATCTCGCGTGCCTTGTCGACACGTTCGGCCATATTTGCATAGACCCCTTTGATCATATCGATATCGAATGCCATTATCTGTCTGTTTTTAGGTTATTGTAATCCCGTAAAATTAAGAAAATAAGAAGCGTAAATAAAATTTTAAGACAGGTATTGAACGGTTTTTTAAGAATTACCGAAGTACTGAATCCTAACTCCTTTAGCTACTCACCTATTAGTCTTGGGTGGCTAAGAAACAAGACATTTGATGGAATGAGGAAATCAAAGGCAGCAAAAATTAAATATTCAACGAATTCTAGAGCAATCCATTAATGATTTCATCTTCGGAAATACCTTCTGCCTCAGCTTTATAGTTCTTTATTATGCGATGCCTGAGAATGCCGAAAGCCACCGCCTTGACATCTTCAATATCGGGCGAAAATTTCCCATTGATCGCCGCATGGGCCTTCGCCGCTAAAACCAGATATTGGGAAGCTCTCGGGCCCGCACCCCAATCGATAAACTGCTTGACATAGTCTGAGGCCGTATCAAGATTCGGCCTAGTAGCATTAACGAGTTTTACGGCGTATTCTACTACCTTGTCGGGGACCGGAATACGACGCACCAAATGCTGTACCTCGAGAATCTCTTGGGCATCGAAAAGGGGATTAATGGTCATCGATGTATCTGAAGTCGTATTTTTGACCACTTGTATTTCCTCCTCAATAGACGGGTATTTTAGCTCTATGGCAAACATAAAACGGTCGAGCTGTGCCTCGGGAAGCGGGTACGTACCTTCTTGTTCTATGGGGTTTTGGGTAGCCAATACAAAATACGGAAGGTTCAACTTATGGCGCTGACCTGCGATTGTCACGACCCTTTCCTGCATTGCCTCTAGCAGCGCAGCCTGCGTTTTTGGTGGAGTACGGTTAATCTCGTCAGCGAGAATTATGTTGGCGAAAATCGGCCCTTTAATGAACTTAAATTCGCGGTTTTGATCTAAGACTTCGCTTCCCAAAATATCACTGGGCATCAGATCGGGAGTAAATTGTATACGCTTAAAATCAAGTCCCAAAGTTTGGGCGATCGTATTGACCATTAAGGTTTTAGCCAATCCGGGAACTCCGATCAATAGCGAGTGTCCACCAGTGTAAATGGATAGAAGAATCTGGTCGATAACCGAGTCTTGACCAACGATTGCCTTTGCAATCTCTTGCTTGAGGGACTTGTGCTTCTTTACGAGATTATTGATTGCCGCTACATCTGACATGCAATCAGTCTTTTATCCAATTGTTTGCGAAATCGCAATCACGATTGGCCTCGTTAACGCTAATATAGGTATCATCAATATGCTTGTCCATCCATTTTTTGATAGCCTTGTACTGCTTTTCGGTTTTAGCCAATTGTTGAATTTTTAGATAATCTTTTGCAAAGTCTGCAACATGCTCATCATAGCGGTTGGTTACTTTTAGAATCTTGTACTTTGAAACGCCGCCCCTTGGATCCTCTTCCAATATAGGATAAGAAATTTCATCGTCCTTGAGGTTTCTGACCTGATTATATAAAGTAGGATCCATCTTGGTAAGTTCGAACCTAGAGTCGAAAGTGGTAGGATTTCGTAGTAATCCGCCATCAAACTTGGTTTCCCTTTCATCCGAAAAGGCCTTTGCGGCATCCGCGAAAGAATATTTACCTTCCATAATGTGCTTTCGAATGGTATCGAGTTCGGCCTTGGCTTCCTCCAGGGCTTTGCTAGAGACTTCGGGTTGCATTACGATATGCCTTAAATCAAGCTCTTGCCCGCGAATCTTTTCGAGAAAAATAATATGATACCCGAACATCGTTTCAAAGGGTTCTGAAATTTGACCTTCCTTTAGACTGAACGCCACATCTTTAAATTCCTTTACATAACCCGATTGCTTGGTTACCCCACCGATAAAACCTCCTTGCGATTTTGAACCTGGATCTTTGGAATACAGAATAGCCTTCACACTAAAGCTGGCATCATTATCTTCGACATCGGCTTTAATAGCGTTCAATTTGTCGATTACCTTTTGCTTCTCTTCCTCTGTAGGCTTCGGTTGTTTAACAATCTGTGCAATTTCCATCTCCGCACCAAAAACCGGACGCTCATCTTCAGGTATCTTATTGAAGAACTGCCGTACCTCTTCCGGAGTAATTTCGATTTTCTCCACGATATTAGATTGCATTTTCTCGGAAAGCATCCTCAATTTGTTAATTTTATTGATATCCTCCCTCAAACTCGCTTCGTCTTCCTTTTTATAGAATTTCAAAAGCTTTTCCATGGACCCGATCTGTTGAACAAAACCTTGTATCTGTCTATCTGTAGTTGCGGCCACCTCATCATCGGAAACCAAAAGACTGTCCTGCACCGCCTGATGGGCATACAATCGATCTTCCATAAGTTTCCCTAAAAGTCCGCAACGCGTTATATCAGCGGTTGAAACGCCTTGACTCTTGAGGTCAATCAACGTCTTCTCGATGTCAGACTCCAGAATAACGTAGTCTCCAACGACGGCCGCTATACCATCAAGTTTAATCTTCTTGAAATTTCTCGTTGTATCACGCGCAACGATTGCATTGGCCTCTTGCAAAATGGCTTCGTTCTCCCCTTCGGTTTCTGCCACATCAGACTGCTGGCCGACGACCGTCGAAATAACAAAAAGCACCGCAAATAATAATACGGCGCTACTCTTCATTTGTGTACACCTCAAACTCATTCTTTTTAATTGCCTCATCTATTATTTCTGTTTCCAATTTTCTTAAATAATCCAAACGCCTTCGATTCAATAACACCTGCTTAATTGTGGGCTCGATGTAGGATAAAGGGGCGATTTCGTTGATATTTCTAATATCAACAATCTTGCCCAAATATACCCCGTTTGCATCCTCTAATTCAAAAAATTGTGATTTTTTTAGGTGTTTGTCGGCATTCTCGAGAGTCAAAGGGGGTATTTCATCGAGTACCCGGGATACACTTACCCATATCGAATCGTTAAAATTGAGTTTTCTGAACTGTACCCCAATAGAATCCAAATAGCTTATATCGGCCTCTTCAAAACGCTTTAATCTTTGAATAACCTCATCTTTATTCAAAAATTGTTCCGGCAATGCCACAAAACGCAATTTGACCAACTTCTCCTTGAGCTTGAAATTCTCTTTTTGTAGCTCATAAAAACGTTGGAGCTGATCTTTACTGACTGCAGAATCGCTACCTTGTTGCACCAAGGCTTCTTTGTAAGCCCGTGTATACAGATCGGTTCTATAGTCCGATACCAAAGCATCGTATTCGGCAAGTTTTTCTTCTGACAAGTTAATCTTTGCCTTTTCGAGCAATATCTGTTTCGATGCCCAATTATTGATATAACTTGTGACAAAAGAAGCGCTATCCTCAGGCGACATACCCTGCCCTAAGAGAGGTTCAATATCTTTGCGCAACAAATATGTCTGCCCCACCCTGGCCAGAAACTCTGGCTCATTTTTTTTCCAAAGGGCTTCACAGGCACCGCACATAATTAAAAGCGACAGCACCCCAATGGGATTTAAAACATTCTTTAACAAACGCTTTGAAATTTTCATTCGGTAAAAATAAGAAATACATTATGGCGTACAAACCTTGTGTTTACTGTTAACAGATATTTGGCTACCCTGACAAGAAATCCTTATTTTAGTAAATGTCAGTGAGAGGAGGCTTTTCTTTTATAAAACAAACCGCTGTTTGTAAAAAAATCCTACTTTCTTTGGCCTCCTGTCGTTCACCTATGAATTGTCACCATTAAAGGCACCTGATCAAAATTTTGAAAAATGAAATATACCACTGAAATCACCGTAGAAGTTCCTAGGCCCATTTTTATCGAAAAAATGGATAGCATAGATAATCTGAAACACTGGCAACAAGGTCTTATAAATTATAAGTTACTTTCAGGGACACCAGGCGAAGAGGGTTCTAAAATGGAGCTGAGCTATCGTATGGGAAAACGAAATCTAGTGCTTGTCGAGACTATCATGAAAAAAGATTTACCCAGTGAATTACACGCGACTTATGACACGAAAGGTGTACATAACATACAGAAAAATCACTTCAAGGATATCGATGGTAAAAGCACCCTTTGGATATCGGAGACGGAATTCCAATTTTCAGGATTTATGATGAAAGTCATGGGGTTTTTAATGCCTGGTGCATTTAAGAAACAATCGGTAAAATACATGCAAGACTTTAAGGCATTTGCCGAAGACGGTATTTCAGTAGCGGAAAAGAATTAGGAGATGAGCAGAAAAATAAAGCTTATTTGGGATTTTCGTGGTCCTGCCGCAGAAAAGACGGCAGAACACCATGAAAAGCATCTTGAAGAGTTCACCCGTATCGAAAAAACCGCAATGAATATAACTGGCTACGAACACCTGAACGAGGTGCACAGCTTGGCATACATGGTTGTAAATGAAGATGAAATGATTTCGGTTCGCGACGCGTTGAAACCCCATCGTGGAGAGTTATGGAATCCAACTGACCCCTCATAGGTTAAGGATTGTTCACTATAATTTGATTAGCAATGCTTAAAAAATTACTTGCCTCTATATTTTTTTGCGCATACCTTATGGTCTCTTGCAATGAAAGAGAACAACAGCAAGACCCGTTGCGCATGGTATTAGCCTCTGACAATCCGAAGATAAAGAGGGTTGTAGATAGCGTTGCCCCCTACGAGGTACAGATTCGGTACACCCAAATCGATAGACAGAACGATAGTGTCATCTTTACTGATTTCGACTATCAGGTCGATTCATCCCATTATTTTTACCCTGCAAGTACGGTCAAACTCCCCATAGCTATATTAGCGCTCGAAAAACTCAATAAAATCGATGGTATGGACATCGACACACGATTTTACATAGAAGGTGATTCGGTGGAAACTACTTTTGCCAAATCGATCTCGGCCATATTTGCGATCAGTGATAATGAATCGAGCAATCGACTTTTCGAGTTCTTAGGACAAGACATCCTAAATAATTCCCTTGAGAAAAAAGAAGTGGGGTCTTTCAGAATAGTGCACCGGCTTGGGCTTCACTCCGATGATGTAACCACTAAACCGCTGATAGTCTATGAAGATGATAGTACAACAACAATCATAGAGGGATCTATCAACACGCCGGCCAAACCCTTGAATATTGAAGGCCTGTTTAAGGGGAGTGCGTTTTATGACAACGATTCGCTTTTTCATGAACCTTTCGATTTTAGCCTTAAAAACTATTATCCAATCGAAACGCAACATGAAGTACTTAAGAGAATCATTTTTCCAGAACATTTTCCGCCCGATAAACGCTTTGACCTCAATGAAAAGCAATTACGCTTTCTATTGGACGCTATGCAAACCTTGCCGAGGGCAGCGGGTTACGACCCTGACAAATACTATGATGGATACTGCAAATTCTTCATGTTCGGTGATTCCAAGGAGCATATTCCCGAGCACATCAAAATTTACAATAAAGTAGGTTTTGCATTTGGAACGCTGACGGATTGCGCTTATATATCAGATACGAAAAACGATATCGATTTCCTTTTAACCGCCACCATCCTTGTTAACAAGAACACTATATTCAATGATGATATATATGAATATGATAGTGTAGGCATTCCCTTTTTGGCAGAATTAGGAAGGCAACTTTATACTTATGAACGAAATAGAAAAAAAGAATAGGTATGGACCATCCAACTTTTGAGACTTTCACCAAAAAAATCTATATCAGAACAAAAAAGGAAAGATTGTATAACTGTTGGGCTACGAAAGAAGGTATTTGCTCTTGGTTTTTAAGAAGCGCCCAATATGTGACGAAAAATGGTACTCTACGCGGGCTTGAAGAAAAGGTGCAGCCCGGCGATGCCTATCTTTGGGAATGGTACAACTGGAACGGACAGGAAAAAGGCGAGATTTTGCAAGCTGACGGAAAAAATTTTATGGAGTTCTCTTTCGCCGAAGTTTGTAGGGTATCAATTACCCTGGAGGAAAAAAATAGAGCCGTATTATTGACCTTAAAGCAATATTCCATTCCAACGGACGAGAAAAGTAAAATGGACATCTATATTGGTTGTTGTATGGGCTGGACTTTTTGGCTTACCAATCTAAAAGCCTATCTAGAACATGGTATTCTGCTTAACGAAACGGAAATAGATCTTACCAACGAGCCTATGGCCGGTCACATGTACGTGAATATGTAAAGAACCATCGCTTGATGGGCCAATCCTTTTCAAGACCCTAGCTTATCCAACGACAATCCTATACCTTTGCCTTTTAAACTTCAGAAGTTGAACGATTCAAAACCAACAAGAATTAATAAATACCTTAGCGAAGTCGGTTATTGTTCGAGAAGAGCGGCGGATAAATTGATTGAACAGGGTAGAGTAACCATCAACGGAAAGGTTCCTGAAATGGGTACCAAAATATCAGGGAATGACGAGGTTCGGGTAGACGGGACGTTAATTACCGAACCGGATGACAAACCCGTATATCTGGCATTTAACAAACCTGTCGGTATTGTTTGCACTACGGACACCCGAGTCGAAAAAGACAACATTATCGACTTTATTAACTATCCCAGACGTATTTTCCCTATCGGGAGATTGGATAAGCTCAGCGAGGGGCTCATTTTTTTGACCAACGACGGCGATATCGTAAACAAGATTTTACGCGCAAGGAATCATCATGAAAAGGAGTATTTGGTAACCGTAAACCGGCCGATTACTCCAGATTTCTTGCATCAAATGCGAAACGGGGTGCCCATATTAGATACCGTAACCCGAAAATGTGAAATTGAACAAATTGGCAAACAAGAATTCAGAATCATACTTACCCAAGGTCTAAATCGGCAGATCCGTCGGATGTGCGAGCATCTTGATTATCGTGTAAAACGATTAAAACGTGTTCGTATAATGAACGTAAAGCTCGATATTGCAGTAGGTAAATGGCGCAACTTGACACCTGCAGAATTAAAGGAAATACATCGGTTGGTTGCTTCTTCTTCAAAAACCCATTTTTAGACTCTATCTACCAATGTTAAGAATTTAAAACAGTGAACTACATCTTCTCATAAAAAATGCACAGATGTTTATTTCTTGCCTATACCTTAACTCGAATATTGATTTATCCCTCCCATTGTATCAAATAATGCCAAAAATGTATGAAAAGACTTATTTTATAGGTAAATTTTAACATCCTATTCTTCTTAAAATCATTAACTTAGAGTGCATATAAATTGCTATATCCATTCATCATGATACATACACAAAGATTACACCATGTAAAAAGCACAATCGCACCATTTTGGATTCTGATTTTTGTTTTTTTAATAGCCACGAATAAGACATTGGCCTTCTTCCAGGATGCACAAGAAAGCAGCCAACAGGAAGTTAATTTTAATGAATTTAAAGGAGAGGTACTTGATTCTGATACCAAAAAACCTTTGGTATTTGCCACCCTCTCGCTCGAAAATTCAAATATCAGTACAATCTCGAATACAGAAGGTGAATTTTCATTGAAGGTTCCGAAAGAAATAACAGATGCCAACATTTTGGTATCCTTTCTCGGTTACAAGACCAGGTCTATTCCCATTCTACAATTTCAAGAAGAGGATAACACCATTTTAATGGATATATCCATTACTGAGCTTCCTGAAATAAACATTAGCATTCCCAAGGATGCAGAAGCCCTTGTTCGTGAAACATTACAGAAAAAAGGTGAGAACTATTTCGACGACCCCACACTGATGACGGCATTTTATCGTGAGACCATTAAGAAAAGAAGGCGAAATGTTTCTCTTTCCGAAGCGGTGGTCAATATTTATAAAACTCCCTATACCTCTCTTAAAAAGGATGGTGTCAAACTTTATAAGGCTCGGAAAAGTACCGACTATAGTAAATTAGACACTATTGCCCTTAAATTACAGGGAGGGCCTTTCAATGCCCTCTTCGTGGATATCATGAAATATCCAGAGTATATATTTGCCAATGAGGACATCTACGATTACGATTTTACGTTCGACCGATCGACAATGGTCAACAATAAGCTAATCTATGTTATTGATTTCAAACAAAAGCAAACCATAAAGGAACCCCTTTATACCGGTAAATTATATATCGACGCGGAGAATAAAATCTTAACTAGTGCCATATACTCTCTAAACATTACGGATAGGGATATGGCTTCACGAATGTTCGTAAGAAGAAAGCCAATAAATGCACAGGTATGGCCTACCGAAGTAGCCTACAGGGTAGATTATAGAGAAAAGAACGGCAGATGGTATTACGGATATAGCAATGTACTCCTGGAGTTTAAAATAAATTGGGACAAACGACTGTTCAACTCGGTCTATAGTATGACCTGTGAAATGGCCGTGACCGATTGGAAGAAAGATATGGCTGCAGATTATCCTCGGTCAAAAGATCGTATCAAGACTTCTATTATTTTAAGTGATGAGGCCATTGGTTTTGCCGATCCGGATTTCTGGGGAGAATATAACATTATCGAGCCAGAAAAGTCGATCGAGTCGGCTATCAGAAAAATACAACGGCAATTAAGACGAGCCGATTCCGACGGCGGCACTTCGATACCTTAAAGAAAACGATTCGAGGCTATAAACTCATATAGAAAGACTGCAACGAATATCGTTGCAGTCTTTTTGCATTATATGTATGTCTTATTAAGATCAAAAAATGATGAGATATTTGATTTTCCTCGAAAAAAAGTGGATTACAAAACAATAGCGTTTATTTTTAGGGTTCAAGCCAGACCCTAAAGCACCATCAATGAACAGAAGACGTCATTTTCTACGTACTGCCCTTGTGGCTTCGACCAGCGTTTTGCTTCCCAGAATATCTAATGCTAAGTCCACGCCAAAAACCAATCAAAAAAAAGTAGTACGTCCGAAGCGCATCAAAAAGGGAGATCGCATCGGTCTTATAGCTCCAGGCTATGCCATTAAACCCGAAACTCTTGAAGAAGCCATAAAAACCTTGGAATCGATGGGCCTCAAGCCTTTTCATACGCATCGTATTATCGGAAAAGAATATGGTTATTTCAGTAATACGGATGAAGAGCGGGCCAAAGATCTTAACGCAATGTTCGCCAATGAAAAAGTAGACGCCATTCTCTGTGCCCGTGGCGGATATGGATGTACCCGGATATTGGATAAAATCGATTATTCTCAAATCATCAAAAACCCAAAAGCACTGATCGGCTTCAGCGATGTCACTGCACTGTTGAACGGCGTACACCAGAGAACGGGCCTAGTTACCTTTCATGGACCTGTAGGGAGTACGCTCAACGACTCTTATAGCATCGCGCAGCTCGAAAAAGTACTGATGTATCCTAGACGTCTCACGACAATTACTAACGTTGAACCTTTGGAGAATAAACTCAAAACCAATGTGGAATATGATAGGTACACCATCTCGGCCGGTATCGCTAGCGGAAAGTTGATCGGAGGCAGTCTGACACTAATCAACGCGCTTATCGGTACACCTGACGAAATAGATTTCACCGATGCCTTGGTTTGCATTGAGGATGTCGAAGAAGCACCTTATCGTATAGACAGAATGTTAACCCAACTCATTGAAGGGAAAACTTTCAAGAAGGCGGCGGGTATCATTTTCGGCGTTTGTGCCGGCTGTAATGAATCGACAAACCCTAATTCATTTACCTTAAAGGAAGTGCTGATGGATAGAGTTCGACCGTTGCAGATTCCATCAGTATATGGAATGAGTTTTGGTCATGTCAAAAATAATTTCACCTTTCCCATAGGTACTCAAGCTCAACTCAATGCAGCCCAAATGGAACTCAAATTATTAGAACGGGCCGTTACATAAATCGAACCTGGAGAAAAGGAAACCTAGAGTCTAGCTTTGCTTCAATTTCTTCTATTATATATTTATAAGTATTATCGATTGGGATTTTGACTACAAGTGGACCACGAACCTGAAAAGCCAGTCGAATCGGTACTCAATACCACCTCATACATAAAATTATTGTAGTCTTAGACCGTACTATCATAAAGGAAGATCAAAAAAGCTACTCACAAAAAAACGCAATCAAATTAATTGATTGCGATTCTTTTTTATGGCCAATACTTTGTACTTATTGAGGCATCACTACTGTGTCGATAGCATGAATTACTCCGTTAGTGGCGGCAACATCGGCCAATACCACGGTAGAAGTATTTCCTTTTTCATCGGTCAACATTACATTGCTTCCGTCTAGCGAAAGAACAATGTCTCCGCCTTGAACAGTCTTTGCGGTGAAAGAGCCATTATTCTCTTTTATAGCTTTTACTACCGCTCCAGCATCATACTTTCCAGCCAAAACATGATACGTCAATACTCCAGTAAGCGCATCTTTACTTTCTGGTTTCAACAAACCTGCCACCGTACCTTCCGGTAACTTGTCAAAAGCGTCATTGGTCGGTGCGAAAACCGTGAACGGCCCATCACTGTTCAGCGTCCCTACCAAATCGGCTGCCTGTACAGCTGCGACCAACGTAGAGAAACTGTCGTTACCAGATGCCACGCCCACAATAGTCTTTGCTTGTGAGAATGAAGTGGTCACACTGAACAGAAGGGCAACCATTGCAATAATTGTAATCTTTTTCATAGTATTTAGTTTTAAATTTTGATGAAGGTAACTAGAAAATCATCAAACATTCTTAATTATTGTTTAAAGTTTTTTATTTATAATTAAACAAAATATAACCGATAAGAATTTGCTTCAGCAAGTTATTCTGTCGTACTATATTTAAAGGAGCTGCGTAGTCTTTTGTAAAGATGGTACTTATAAAGTTGCTCTGAGGGTGTTCTGTGGCAGATGAAAGTTGACCGAAGTTAAAAAGTCTATTCCGAAATTACAGGGCTTGAGGATTTCAATTGGTGAGTATTTCTTTACCTTCAATAGAAGAGGTTCAAAAGGGTAATTTGCCTATACAAAAAAATTGATTTGCCTTTAGGATCGTCGGTTCTGTAGAATGATGGTTTATCTCATATCTAATTCGCAACTTCGCTGATAAACTTAAGCCGATACAATCGAAGTTCCTCATCTTCGTAATCGCCATCAAACTCTTTCATGGCCGCTTCGAGGTCGTCCGATTCAGCTTCGAGAAAATATTCATGAATTTCTTCCTGTTGATCCTCATCGAGTACTTCATCGATCCAATAGTTCAAATTAAGTTTTGTACCACTGAAAACGATTTGTTCCATTTCTTTAATAAGTTCTGGTATTTCGAGCCCCTTGGCCGAAGCAATATCATTTAACGGAAGTTTTCTATCTACATTTTGAATAATGTACAATTTGAGTCCAGAGTTGGCACCCGTACTTTTCACCACCAAATCATCAGGCCGTATAACCTCATTTTCTTCTACATAAGCAGCAATATATTCCACAAATGGCTTGCCATATTTCTTGGCCTTGCCCTCCCCTACACCATACACATTGTTCAGTTCACTTACGGTAACCGGGTATTTCGTTGCCATATCTTCAAGAGAGGGATCTTGAAACACCACAAAGGGGGGCACTCCCAGCTTTTTTGCTTGCGATTTACGGAGATCTTTCAATTGCTTCAAAAGCTTTTCATCGGCCACCCCTCCTTTCGCGGCTCCTACGATGGTATCGGCGCCATCTTTATCATAGGTATGGTCTTTGGTCATCATAAACGATTGGGGATTTTTTAAAAAATCATCCCCCGAACCAGTGAGTCGTAGCACTCCGTATTGCTCAATTTCCTTTTTGAGCAATCCAGCTACTAAGACCTGTCTGATAAGGGCCATCCAATACCCTTTTCCCTTATCGGAACCGCTACCAAAAACAGACTTCTCATCGGCTTTATGTGAAGACACCAGGGCATTCACCTTTCCAGTAAGTGTTTTAACAATTTCTTTTGATTTGAACTTCTCGTTCGTAGCCTTTACCGTATTCAATAATTTGACTACATTTTTTTTAGCCTCCTCTTTTTCTTTAGGATTTCGCGAATTATCATCCATATCGGCACCAGCACCGTTGACCTCATCGAATTCTTCACCAAAGTAATGGAGCATGAATTTTCTACGCGACATAGAAGTTTCGGCATAGGCCACAACTTCTTGCAGCAACGCATTTCCCACCTCTTGCTCTGCCACTGGTTTATTGGACATGAATTTTTCCAGTTTTTCGATATCCTTATAAGCGTAGAAGGCCAGACAATGCCCTTCACCCCCGTCCCTACCGGCTCGACCGGTTTCTTGGTAGTAACTTTCAATGCTCTTCGGAATGTCATGATGAATGACAAACCGCACGTCAGGTTTATCGATTCCCATACCGAAGGCTATGGTAGCCACAACGACATCGACATCCTCCATCAAGAACATATCTTGGTACTTTGATCGTGTCTTGGCATCAAAACCGGCGTGGTAAGGTACAGCACTCACCCCATTTACCTGTAGCACTTGGGCCAATTCTTCGACCCTCTTTCTACTCAGACAATATATAATACCTGACTTGCCTTCGTTTTGCTTTACAAAGCGGATAATTTCAGAATCGACATGGGCCGTCTTAGGACGCACCTCATAATAAAGGTTCGGCCTGTTGAATGAGGCCTTGAAGGTTTTGGCGTCGCCGATACCTAGGTTTTTAATAATATCTTCTTGAACTTTAGGGGTTGCCGTAGCCGTGAGTGCGATTATAGGCATCTTACTGTCCAAGCGATTTACAATCGCCCTCAGATTTCTATACTCTGGCCTAAAATCATGGCCCCACTCAGATATACAATGGGCCTCATCTACTGCAACAAAAGACAGGTTCACTGTTTGTAGAAAATCCACATAATCTTCCTTTGTCAAAGACTCGGGAGCTACGTAAAGTAGTTTAGTGATGCCGTCAGTAATATCTTGTTTTACCTGTTTTACTTCGGTTTTGTTCAGCGACGAGTTCAAGACATGGGCAATACCTGTTGTATCGGAAATACCACGAATGGCATCCACTTGGTTCTTCATCAAGGCAATGAGCGGGGAAACCACTATCGCCGTACCCTCTTGCATAAGTGCGGGAAGCTGATAACAGAGTGACTTACCTCCACCCGTGGGCATAATAGCAAATGTATTTTTGCCCTTCAATATACAGGTGACCACATCTTGCTGTAGTCCTTTAAAATCAGAAAATCCGAAGTATTTTTTAAGAGAGGATTTTATATCCGTTTCTTTCAAAACCATATCATGATTTGCCATAGTATGTCAAAAACTTAGGGTAGCTAAATATCTCACTCTTTAAGATACATATTTTTTTATCGGTGAAAGACACAAAACCCTCAAAATTTATTTCAGGGGATTTAAATTAGCCATACGTTAAGATTATGTAATTTTGTAATCTTAAATATAGAACAATCTTTGAGAAACGGATTCGATTTTTGGATAGATTTAGTAAAACTATCGATGTAATTAAGATTTCTTTAGACTGAACCGGAACCTAAAAAGAAAGAGTACAAATTGAGCGATCACAAAGCTATTCTGGCGACAGCCAAGAAAACCATAGAAACCGAAAGCGCATCGATTCTTCATCTCGCCGATTTATTGAACGATGATTTTGCCCGCGCAGTCAACTGCATTGTCGACTCTAACGGTCGGGTAATTGTTTCCGGAATTGGAAAAAGCGCCATTATCGCTTCAAAAATAGTCGCCACCTTAAATTCAACGGGAACTCCGGCCATTTTCATGCATGCCGGTGACGCTATTCACGGTGATCTGGGCACCATTCAAGACAATGATGTGGTCATCTGTATTTCAAAAAGTGGCAGTACACCAGAGATCAAAATGTTGGTTCCACTAATAAAACGGGGTAAGAACAAATTGATTGGGATGACGGGCAACCCCAATTCATATTTGGCCGATCAAGCCGATTTCATATTGAATACCTATGTCGACAAAGAGGCCTGTCCAAATAATTTGGCCCCTACGACAAGTACAACGGCGCAGTTGGTCATGGGCGATGCATTGGCCATTTGTCTCTTGAAGCTGAAAGGTTTTAGCAGTAAAGATTTCGCCAAGTACCACCCTGGAGGTGCCTTGGGTAAAAGGCTCTATCTTAGGGTTTCCGACATTGTGGCCAAGAACCAAAAACCCGAGGTCGATATCAATACCGATGTTAAAAAGGTCATCGTTGAAATTTCGGAAAAAATGTTGGGCGTTACTGCAGTTACCGATAATGGAAATCTAGTAGGCATCATTACCGACGGTGATATTCGAAGAATGCTTAATAAATATGACAATATCAGCGGGCTCATCGCAAAGCATATCATGACCTCGAACCCAAAGACCATTGCTGTAGATGTTCTGGCCATTGAGGCCTTGGAACAGATGCAAGACAAAGGTATTTCACAATTATTGGGTGTGGATGGCAAAAACTATAAGGGTGTTGTACATTTGCATAACTTGATTAACGAAGGCATACTATAATGGCAAAAAAGAATACCAAGTCTCCCGACGAAATGTCGTTTTTAGATCATTTGGAAGAATTACGATGGCATCTTATACGGTCTGTTTTTGCAGTCTTAATTATTGGTTTTGTAGCCTTTTTGATGAAAAGGTTCATGTTTGATACCATAATCCTTGGTCCCTCGCAAATGAGTTTCCCTACTTATCGATTTTTTTGCGATGTCGCAACCTATTTTGGGTCAGATTCGGCTTTTTGTGCCGAAAAACTTCCTTTTACCCTTCAAAGTCGCCAAATGGCCGCGCAGTTTTCAATGCACATTTGGACCTCGATATGGGCCGGATTCATACTCGGTTTCCCTTATATACTTTACGAACTATGGAAATTTATTAGTCCTGGACTCCATCCGAACGAAAAAAAGCATTCGAAGGGGTTTATTTTGATTGCATCCTCGCTCTTTTTTATTGGGGTGCTTTTTGGTTATTACGTAGTGGCGCCGTTGTCCATCAACTTTTTGGGCACATACCAAGTAAGCGAAATGATCCTGAACGAATTCGACATCGATGACTTTATTGGAAACGTAAGAACGGCAGTTTTAGCCTGTGGTATTATTTTCGAGCTGCCCATTATTATTTTCTTTTTGACCAAAGTAGGACTTGTTACCCCTGAGATAATGAAAAAATACCGAAAAATCGCTCTGGTGATTGTTTTGATTATCTCAGCCGTAATTACCCCTCCCGATGTTACGAGCCAAATTATTGTGGCTGTACCCGTTTTGATACTATATCAAGTAAGTATCTATATTTCAAAAATGGTACTTAAAAGAGAAGCCCGGCGAGAACAAAAGGAAAAACAAAAAGGGTTAAAGAAAATGTAAACGGAAGGCCTTTTTCAAAGTTTATTGCTTTTTTTGTCTAGACCGTTAACAGACCTAATCTTGAACCTACAACAAATCATGAAATCAACCCATGAAGCTCAGAGCTGAAAATATCATGAAGGCCTACCGTGGTCGAAAGGTCGTAAAGGGTATTTCTTTGGAAGTAAACCAAGGAGAAATAATAGGGCTTCTTGGACCTAATGGCGCGGGAAAGACTACCTCATTTTACATGATAGTAGGCCTGATCAAGCCCAATGGGGGAAAGATTTTTCTTGACGGCACCGATATTACCAAGTATCCCATGTACAAAAGGGCTCAGAACGGTATTGGTTATTTGGCCCAGGAGGCGTCGGTTTTCAGAAAACTCAGTATCGAAAAGAATATTCTGAGCGTGCTTCAGCTTACCAAAATGAGCAAAAAAGAGCAGCTGATGAAAATGGAATCGCTAATTGAAGAGTTCGGTCTCGGCCACATTCGAAAAAACCGGGGCGATTTACTTTCGGGTGGGGAGCGACGAAGAACCGAGATTGCCCGTGCCTTGGCGACCGACCCAAAATTTATACTCCTCGATGAACCATTTGCCGGGGTAGATCCCGTTGCCGTAGAAGATATTCAACGTATCGTCGCCCAATTAAAGAATAAAAATATTGGAATACTTATCACCGACCATAATGTTCAAGAAACCTTGGCCATCACTGAGCGGTCTTACTTGATGTTCGAAGGCGGTATTTTGAAGTCAGGTATTCCAGAAGATCTTGCAGCCGACGAAATGGTACGCAAGGTATATTTAGGGCAAAATTTTGAGCTTAGAAAAAAGAAACTTGACTTCTAAGTCTTCTGAACTACTTCACTCATTTAAGGTACCCTTCAAGCTCAATTTTGCAATGAGCGAACTTGCTATATAAAAAAGAATGATGAAGGGTATCGCCAAAAACTTAAGGGTGATTAGAAGTACAAAGCTTATGACGATGAATATGTAGCGCAAAGCGTTATCCTTAAAACTCCAATTTTTAAACTTCAGTGCGAATAGCTCTATTTTTGAGTTCAAGAGGTATGCACTTAAAAACGTGACGCCGATCAAAAACCATGGGTTCAAAATGATTTGGTTGAGCACGTCATTGTTTTGAAATAGCAATACCAAGGGCAATGATAGAATCAACAGCGCATTTGCGGGCGTGGGCAAACCTACAAAAGAAGACACCTGATTTTCATCGAGATTGAACTTGGCCAACCGATACGCCGAGGCCAAAGTAATTAAAAAACCCAAAAGGGGGAGCGGCCGGCTTAGTAAGGTTACACCAGGGCTTGAATGATGAACAAAAGAATCGGCATTCCACCCTCCGGTAACCGACATGCCCAGAAGCTGAAACATAACTATTCCAGGAACAAGGCCACTTGTGATTACATCTGCCAAAGAATCTAATTGCAGGCCTAATTCACTTTGTACACCCAATAGTCTTGCAGCCAACCCATCGAAAAAATCAAAGAATATCCCCAGAAAAACGAACAGGGCAGCCCATTCCAACTGATTTAAAACCGCAAATACCACAGCAACGCATCCACAGAAAACATTGAGTAACGTAATAAGGTTTGGTATATGTCTTTTCATAATATGTAAGGGGTTTAAAGTAAAAATAAGACATTTTACCATACTCCATGCCAGACCATATTTTATTCGGATATTTGTGCCGTCGATTTCAGTAGAAAAATCCAATGACGGCAAAAAAAATACTTCTTACTTTACTATTGCTGCCTTGTATCTTCGGATACTCCCAAAAAGTTGAGCTTTCTCCCTCCTCGGAAATAAGTGTAATCACCTGTGGGCCCGGCAACGAAATGTATTCGATTTTCGGTCATAGCGCCATTCGCGTCTACGATGCGACTCAGGGGTTCGATGTGGTCTACAACTATGGCACCTTCGACTTTACCACCCCCAATTTTACCCTGAAGTTTGCTCGTGGTAAACTGGACTATACGCTTTCACGCCAAAATTTTCCATACTTTTTACTGAACTATGAGGAGGAAAATCGATGGGTCAAGAGTCAAAAGTTAGATTTGTCGCTCGAACAACGACAGGCCGTATTCAGCATTTTAGAAACGAATTACCTTCCTCAGAACCGGGACTACAAATACGATTTCTTCTATAATAACTGCGCCACCAAAATTTGGGACGTTCTTAAAAAGGCTTTTGGAAAAGCTTTGGTTTTTGAAGAAAATTATTTAAATGAACGCTACACCCATCGTGAGCTGATACGGCAAAACGTGCCTATAAACACATGGCTGGGTTTCGGTATCGACCTTGCCTTGGGCTCGGTAATCGACCATACGGCCTCGCCAAAAGAGCATATGTTCTTACCCGCCTATACAATGGAAGAGATTGAAGTGGCCAAGTTGGGCCCAAAAGCACTGGCTCTTCCTGTCGAAACAATTTTTAAAGAACGACCTGAAGAAGAGCATGCTATCTTTCTTTTATCTCCAGGCTTTTGGTTAAGTTTCTTTTTCGTTTTCGTACTAGCTCTTACCTATTTGGATTTTAAAAACAACACGCGCAGAAGATGGCTTGATTTTTCATTGTTTTTAGGTACGGGGGTCATTGGTTTCGTAATTATATTCCTTTGGTTTTTTACGGATCATTCTGCCACCGCAGGAAACCTAAATCTGATCTGGGCCTTTCCGTTGAACTTCTTTATGGCCTTCGTGGTAGCTCGAAAAAGAGGACCCAACTGGGTAGCAAAATATGCCCTGTTTTCCATGGTGCTCATTCTTGTTTGTGCCGTATTATGGTTATCGGGTGTACAGATTTTTTCACCGCTACTTATCCTGATTGGGTTAGCCTTGCTCGTTAGATACTTATTTCTATTTTGGTCGTACCAAAAACCAAAACTCGCATAATCAATGAACCTGCTCAGTGTAGAGAACATATCGAAGTCATATGGCGAACTGGTCCTCTTTGAAAATCTTTCATTTGGTGTAAACAAAGATCAAAAAATTGCTCTAATCGCCAAGAACGGCACAGGAAAGACATCTATCTTAAATATTATGTCGGGGACAGACTCGCCGGACTCTGGACAGGTTAATTATCGTAAGGGCATCAGGGTTTCCTTCTTGGAGCAAGAGCCGGCCCTAGACCCTAATCTAACCGTGGAGGAAACGATATTTGCAGCTGATAACGAAATATTAAGGGTAATTCAACGCTATGAGAAGGCCCTTGAAAGTCCTGAAGATGTCGACACCTATCAAAGTGCTTTTGAAGCCATGGAGCGTTTTCATGCCTGGGATTTCGAAACATTATATAAGCAAATACTTTTTAAGCTAAAGCTTGAAGATCTTCATGCCAAAGTTGGCCTTCTTTCGGGTGGCCAAAAAAAGCGTTTGGCCCTTGCCAATGCGCTCATCAACAAACCAGACCTCTTGGTTCTGGACGAACCCACAAACCACCTCGACCTTGAAATGATCGAATGGCTCGAAGAATACTTCGCCAAAGAAAATATTACCCTTTTCATGGTCACACACGATCGTTTTTTTCTTGAAAGGGTTTGCAACGAAATTCTAGAGTTAGATAACGGTCAACTGTATGCCTACAAGGGTAATTATTCATATTATCTAGAAAAGAAAGAAGCGAGACTCGAACAAGAAGCCGTCGAACAACACAAATCGCAGCAATTGTTCAAAAAAGAGCTCGAATGGATGCGAAAACAACCAAAGGCCAGAACCACAAAATCAAAGTCCCGCATAGACGATTTTCAAGACATCAAGCAAAAGGCCAACCAGCGTAGAAAGGAACATGAAATACAACTGGAGATCAATATGGAACGTATGGGCAGTAAGATTTTGGAACTGCACAAGATTTCCAAGTCTTTTCCCGGCAAGCCCATATTGGACCAATTCGATTATACCTTTACCACCGGGGAGCGGGTCGGCATCATCGGAAAAAACGGTACGGGAAAATCGACCTTTTTGAATATCATTACGGGTATCGAAAAACCCGATGGCGGTAAGGTCGTTGTTGGCGAAACCATCAGGTTCGGCTACTATACCCAAAAGGGAATCGAGATAAAACAGGGTCAAAAGGTCATCGATGTAATTCGTGATTTTGGTGATTTTATTCCCCTAAAAAAAGGAAGGCAAATTTCGGCACAACAATTGTTGGAGCGTTTTCTTTTCGATCGGAAAAAACAGTACGACTTTGTGGAAAAGCTCAGTGGAGGCGAACGAAAACGTTTGTATTTGTGCACGGTACTGATCCAAAATCCTAACTTTTTGATATTGGACGAACCTACCAACGATCTTGATATCGTGACCTTAAACGTGCTTGAAAGTTTTCTTCTTGACTTTCCCGGATGCCTTTTGGTCGTTTCCCACGATCGCTATTTCATGGATAAAATCGTCGACCACCTCTTTGTTTTCCGGGGTAATACGGTTATTGAGGATTTCCCTGGAAACTATTCCGATTATCGGGCCTATGAGGATAGTAAGATTGCAGAAGTACGAATTGAAAAAGCGAGCAACAAAGAAAAAAACTCACAAAGTGCGAAGGTTCAAAATCCAGATAGCAGGAGTAAGCTTTCCTATCTCGAACAGAAGGAGTACAGAAACCTTGAAAGAGATATTCAGAATCTTGAGCTGAAGAAAAAGAAGTTACAGCAAAAATTTGCTGACGACTCCCTTACCGGCACCGAAATCGACCAATTATCCATAGACTTACAGGAAATCATCAATAGCATAGATAGTAAAACAGAAAGATGGTTCGAATTATCAGCCCTTTTGGAATAACCGTAGAATACGTTTTACATTTGAAGGTAGAACTCCTATTTATGAACCTAAGCTCACTTTTTTTGATGTATGCTAGCTTGAAAAATCGCCCCTGTCTCCCTTAAAGGGTCCGGAAAACGTATTTAAAAAATTAAATGACCCATCGTGCATAGACTTTTGCCTTACTTGAAATTTCTCATGGCATCCTCTAACCAACACGGTGTACACTCCCCCTTTATATATAACTATATTACCAAATGTATCTATAGGTCTACCCCTTCTGCTTCGCGGCATGCGAAGTCGATTCAAGTTCTGCTCAAGAGCATAGACTACTTTAACGTGAAAAAATTAAGGCTTCCTGCAGAAGACGAGAAGCTCAAATTACTGATAGAAAGCCGATTTCCCTACATTGAATTCGAGGGCGATACTTATGATATCCTTTACTTTACCAAATCAGAACTAAGAAAATTGCCCTCCATACTTTCGAAAGGTGACTGCGTGCACAATCAATCGTTACTGTTGCTTGATGGTATTCATTACAACAAACGGTCTGAAGAAGCATGGAACCGGATACTAACCGATAAAAAAGCGAGGGTTACCGTAGATATGTTCTATTGTGGAGCAATATTCTTCCGCAATGAGCAGGCCGAAGAACATTTTAAAATACGAATTTGATTCATTAACTTTAAGTAATTCGAATTTCAACTCATGGATTATTCTATTTTTGCCGTATTAGCCATATTATTCTTAGTATATCTATTTATAACCTTTTATAACAAAAGACGTTCGGGAAGGCGAAAGAACAGAAAGTTCATGGAAGGCTACAAACGAAAGTCGAATGATAGGAAAGAAGAAAAATGAGGAAAAACACCTTCTTTTACTGATCTCCTTTTTTAATTACTACATTTCAGAACACATAGCATGAAAATATACACCAAAACAGGTGATGATGGTTCTACTGCTCTAATTGGTGGCAAACGAGTCAAAAAACACCATATCAGAATCGAAAGTTATGGCACCGTAGATGAACTAAATTCTTGGCTTGGTCTCATTCGCGATCAAGAGATCGACGAATCATCACAGACCGACCTAGTCTACCTTCAAAACCGGCTATTCATCATTGGAGCCCTTCTTGCTACCGACCCAAAGAAAAAAGAAAACCGCTCTACGCTACCCAAATTGGAAGCGACCGATGTCGAATGGCTAGAAAGGCGAATAGATCAAATGACAGAAAACCTGGCACCATTGACCCATTTTATCCTACCTGGCGGCCACACTATCGTGTCATACTGTCATATTGCGAGAACGGTTTGTCGAAGAGCCGAGCGCATAAGTACCCTTCTTCACGAAAATGAACCCTTCGAAAGACATGCGCTTGTATTTCTAAATCGACTTTCAGATTATCTTTTTGTCTTGGCACGGAAATTGTCTAAAAGTCTTGAGGCAGAAGAAATAAAGTGGATTCCGAAAAAGGCAGGAGATTCTTCCACTGATAAAGAAGTAAAATAAAAAACTTAGTCAGAAGTTTGTGTTTTACTAATAATTTCATTATTTCTTCGTTATGAAATAATTAAAACAAAAATAATAACATAAAAAAGCTTGATTTACTTGGCTATATGTATTTAAAAATTATTTTTGCAAAAATTTAAAATCGAATAAATACCATGTATTGGACATTAGAATTAGCATCCTATCTGAGTGATGCGCCTTGGCCAGCGACAAAAGACGAATTGATAGATTATTCGATTCGAACTGGTGCGCCCCTAGAGGTTGTTGAAAATCTACAGTCTATGGAAGAGGAAGGTGGTGAAATCTATGAATCTATCGAAGAGATTTGGCCCGATTACCCTACAGAAGAAGATTACCTTTGGAACGAGGACGAATATTAATATTATCACGTCAATAGAAACAAAAAAGTCTCCTTGGAGGCTTTTTTTTTATGTAATTTTGGCAGATAATCAATGGTTTTTTCGATATTCTAGAAGTTGGAACACCTTTTGCCTACCTAGAGTAACATTACAAAATAATTATACTTCACCGCAAATTTCTTTTCAATAGCGGTTCAATTATAAACATATACTATGAGTTTTTTAAATTCCGTTCTTAAAGTATTCGTTGGGGACAAATCCGAAAAGGATGTAAAGGCCATGCAGCCTTTAGTCGAGCAAATTAAATCTTACGAAAAAGAACTAGAGCAAATTAGCCATGATGGGCTTCGTAACAAGACCCTATCCTTCAAAGCCAAGATAGCGGAAGATATTAACCACCTTACCGATCATATAAAAGCCCTTGAAGATGAAGTGAAGGTTTCAAACGACATCGATAAGAACGAGGATATCTATACAGAGATCGACAAACTTAAAGAAGAGGCCTACAAGATTACCGAAGGCACCCTCAACGAAATTTTACCGGAAGCTTTTGCCGTGGTCAAGGAAACCGCAAAGCGCTTTGCCAACAACGAAACCCTAACGGTTGCGGCTTCTGAATTCGACCGCAAAATTTCGGGCACTAAAGAGTATGTCAAACTAGAGGAGGACACGGCTATCTGGAGGAACTCTTGGGACGCGGCCGGGAAAGAAGTGACTTGGGATATGGTGCATTACGATGTACAATTGATCGGAGGTATTGCCCTGCACCAAGGTAAAATTGCCGAAATGCAGACCGGGGAAGGAAAAACATTGGTAGCCACACTTCCTTTGTATTTGAATGCCTTGGCCGGTAAAGGGTCTCATTTGGTTACCGTAAACGATTATTTGGCGAAGAGAGATAGCGCTTGGATGGCTCCTATCTTCGAATTTCATGGACTTTCTGTAGACTGTATTGATCACCATCGTCCCAATTCAGAGGGTAGAAGAGCTGCTTATAACGCCGATATTACCTATGGAACGAATAATGAATTCGGTTTCGACTATCTGCGTGACAATATGGCCCATACACCAAAGGATATCGTACAGCGCCCTCACCACTACGCCATTGTCGATGAGGTCGATTCCGTACTGATCGATGATGCACGTACCCCCTTGATTATTTCAGGCCCCGTACCAGAAGGCGATCGCCATGAATTCAATGAATTACGGCCTAAGGTAGCCGATATTGTCAATAAGCAAAAGCAGCACTTGACAGGCGTTCTAGCGGAAGCAAAAAAGCTGATCGCCGAAGGTGACACCAAGGAAGGCGGGTTTTTATTGCTTCGCGTACATAGGGGCCTTCCTAAAAATAAGGCATTGATCAAGTTTCTTAGTGAAGAAGGTGTCAAGCAATTATTGCAGAAGACCGAAAACTATTACATGCAAGACAACAATAGGGAAATGCCGAGGGTAGATGAAGACCTCTTGTTCGTTATCGATGAAAAGAACAATCAAATTGAGCTCACCGACAAGGGGGTAGACTATATCTCAGGGGCTCAAGACAGGGATTTCTTTGTAATGCCAGATATAGGAGGCGAAATTGCCCAGATTGAAAATCAAAATCTTGAAATCGAGAAAGAGGCGGAACTTAAAGAAGAACTTTTTAAGGATTTCGGGGTAAAGAGTGAACGCATACATACGCTCAGCCAACTATTAAAAGCCTACACCCTTTTTGAGAAGGACGTAGAATATGTGGTGATGAACAACAAGGTCATGATTGTCGACGAACAGACCGGACGAATTATGGAAGGCCGTCGCTATTCGGATGGGCTTCACCAAGCTATAGAAGCCAAAGAGAACGTTAAAATCGAAGCTTTGACGCAAACCTTTGCTACGGTAACGCTACAAAATTACTTTAGAATGTACAACAAACTTGCCGGTATGACGGGTACTGCGGTGACAGAGGCAGGTGAATTCTGGGAAATATATAAACTTGATGTAGTTGAAATACCGACCAACCGGCCCATTGCAAGGGACGACAGAAACGACCTCATTTATAAAACAAAACGTGAAAAATACAACGCGATCATTGACGAGGTTACGAAATTGTCTCAGCAGGGAAGACCGGTACTTATTGGTACTACCTCTGTGGAAATATCGGAACTTTTATCGCGAATGTTGACCATACGTAAGGTAGAACATAACGTTTTGAATGCGAAATTACACAAAAAGGAAGCGGATGTAGTCGCACAGGCCGGCAAGCCAGGAGTAGTCACCATTGCGACCAATATGGCCGGTCGCGGTACCGACATCAAATTGACCGATGAGGTTAAAAAAGTGGGAGGTCTAGCGATTATAGGAACGGAACGACACGATTCCCGCCGGGTCGACCGTCAGTTAAGGGGGCGTTCCGGTCGTCAAGGAGATCCAGGTAGCTCTCAGTTCTATGTATCGCTTGAAGATAACCTTATGCGGCTATTTGGTTCTGATCGCGTCGCCAAAATGATGGACAAAATGGGTCTGGAAGAAGGAGAGGTCATACAACACTCCATGATGACCAAGTCCATTGAACGTGCCCAGAAAAAGGTCGAGGAGAACAATTTCGGGGTACGTAAGCGGCTGCTTGAATATGACGACGTTATGAATGCACAACGTGAAGTAGTCTATAAAAGAAGAAGACATGCCCTACATGGCGAACGATTAAAGGTCGATATCGCAAATATGGTATTTGATACCTGTGAAATCATAGCCGATACCAACAAAGCGGCTAACGATTATAAAAATTTCGAATTTGAGCTCATCAAGTATTTTTCAATCACTTCTCCATTGTCGGAAGACGAATTCAACAAGTTGGGTGTACAGGAAATTGCCAGTAAAGTATATTCAGAAGCGTATACGTATTATCAAAAGAAGATGGAGCGAAACGCCGCTACGGCATTTCCCGTAATCAAAAAGGTCTTTGAAGATAATGCGAATAAATTTGAACGTATCGTTGTACCCTTCACCGATGGAATAAAAACGCTAAACGTAGTCACGAATTTACAAGATGCCTATGAAAGCGATGGCCAACAGTTAGTGAACGATTTCGAGAAGAACATCACTTTGGCCATCATTGATGATTCATGGAAAACACATTTGAGAAAAATGGACGAGTTAAAACAATCCGTTCAATTGGCCGTACACGAGCAGAAGGATCCTCTATTGATCTACAAGTTTGAAGCGTTCGAACTCTTTAGAAGCATCATGGACAAGGTTAATAAAGAAGTGGTTTCTTTTTTATACAAAGGAGAACTACCCAGTGGAAGTCCAAATGATATTCAAGAGGCTAGAAATGTTGGTAGACCCAAGGAAAATTTAAAGACTAGCAAAGAAGAGATTCCTAACAGCGACGAACTCGCTGCGCAGAATCGTGCTGCCGGTCAAACCCAAGGTCAACGACCACAGATTACTGAAACCATCACTCGTGAACGGCCCAAAATAGGGCGAAATGAAAAAGTAACTATTAAAAATGTGATGTCAGGGGAGAGCAAGACCGTAAAGTACAAACAAGCGGAGCCCCTTATCGAAACAGGTGAATGGGTACTCACCGAAGATTGATTTAAAACCTCTACATCCAATAGAAATGGGCGATCTTTTTTGTGTTCGAAAATAAAAATCAACAAAAGAACCAATTTTTTTTACTTGAAATTGTAAGTTTTATCGTATTTTGATAAGAATTAAATCGTACAATTGATACGGATTTCACCTTAAATCTATCGAAAGAGTGGCCTAAAAGATGTCCGATGCTAAAGGGGTATTTATACCTGTTTTTTATGCATGAATGAGGAAGTATTTCGAATTACTTGAAAAAATTGCATATAGCCCCCATATGCGAAGTTCAGGCCCGAATCACAATAGAATAGAGGACAAGACCAAGTTGCTCTTAAAGTTTAACTATGTTTCCTCTTTTCTCAGTTTGGTTCTTGGTTTGTTTTGTGTCTTTTTGTTCGAAATAAAAGGAACCATTTCTTTTGTTTTTTTCTTTTATCCAGTGATGAACTTATTGAATGTTGGTGCTTTTGCAAAGCACCACAATCTCACTGCGATGGCCATCTACACTACCCTGTTATCTTGGGTCAGTACCTTGGCGATTACTTTATCAAGCGGAGGAATAAACAGTCCCTTCATTTTTATTTTAGCGATTATTGTGCTTGCCGGTTACATTGCGACCCGATTTTTCGGAGACATATATATGTACGCCATTCTACTTACCATCATCGCAATTTTTTTCATCAATTACTACTATTCCGATTTCATTGAAAACGAGGTACCACAAGAATCAAGGGAAATGTTCGGTCTGGCAAGTATTTTGTTTGCAGTCTACCTCATGGGGTGGATCTTTGGAAAGGATCTAATGAATGCACACTATAAGCTCTACAAGTCAAAGGAAGAGATCGAAAGGCGTATCGACGAAAAGGAAAATCTTCTTCGCGAGGTGCACCATAGGGTAAAAAACAATCTCCAAACCGTTTCAAGTTTGCTAAGCTTACAAGCCAAAAACACAAAGAACGAACAAATAAAAAACGTCGTAAATAGTAGTCAGACCAGAGTAATGTCAATGGCAATGATTCATGAGATGCTCTACATGCGCAATAATCTCTCTAAGATCCAATTTAAATCCTATATTAATGAACTCACCGAATATTTGGTGAGTTCAATTAAAGAAAAAGAAATCGATATTACTATAAATGTTGATATTCCCGACGTTCAATTAGGAATCGATACGGCAATCCCCTTAGGATTATTGATCAATGAAACTCTGACTAACTCCATTAAGTACGCTTTTGAAGACAACTCCAAGGGACAGATCGATATCGTGTTGCGTAAAGAAAAGAATACAGACTCTTATTCCTTACAAATCTGCGATAATGGTATAGGATTCTCACAAGACATCGATTTTAAAAGCGCCGATTCATTAGGTATAAAACTGATTCATAATCTAGCCCGTCAACTAAAAGGTTCGGCCAAAAGGATTTCTACACCCAAAGGAACCAAATACGAAATTCTTTTTCAAGATATAAATAAAACTAAAAAACATAGGTCTGATTTTCGAAGCCATTTTGCGTAGCTCTAAAGGCTTTGAATTTTTTTTTAAATCTTAGTGTTGGAATTAAAATAGTGAAAATGAGAAGGTACCGTCATTTAATTACGGTTCGTTTTTTGATTATTCGGTAAAACATATTTAGTTTTACTCTTTCAATGTCGGTTTTTCTTAAGAATTCTTTTTTTTAAGTTGTAAGTATTTACGTTATGCAAAAAAACAAGAGGTTTGAAGAACGGCTCCGAGATAAGGAAAGACTTGTTGTTAAAGTCAACTATTATACTTCTATTTTCTCACTGATCTTTAGTGGTATTTGCTTTTTTCTGCTTGATATAACTGAGGTTATACCCTACATCTTTCTAAGCTTTGGCGTTTTAAATTTGATGAATACTTTTTCATATAAGTATCATCGAAATTTGATGCTTACCTATAACATTGTTTCGATAATGACCTTGGCAGGTGCCAGTGTCATAACTTTATATAGCGGGGGCATAAATAGTCCCTTTATTTTCGTATTGGCCCTTATAGTGGTAGCAGGCTATGTAACTACTAAAGCCTACGGCTCCCTCTATTTAAACCTTAACTTACTTATTATTGTATTGATATATTCCCAAAGTATAGCCGATTTTAGTTTTGTTACCAATGTGGTTCCTGAAAAATCAAAAAACCTTTTCGCCCTATTAAGTGTGCTCTTCTCGGTGTATTTATTAGGCGGTGTTTTTGGAAAAAACCTATTGCATGCCCATCACAACCTTTATAAAACCAAAAGTGAGCTCGAAGAAAAAATTCTCGAAAAAGAAACCCTTATTAAAGAAGTGCATCACAGAGTTAAAAATAATTTACAGACCGTCTCAAGTCTCCTGAGCCTACAGTCTCGGAGTATTTCTGATAAAGAAGTGAAAAACCTTCTCAAAAGCAGTCAAAACAGGGTAATTTCAATGGCTATGGTTCACGAAATGCTGTATATGAGAGAAGATTTGTCAAAAATAGAATATAAATCATACGTACAAGAGCTAGCGGAATATTTAGTACGTTCGATCAAGGGTACCAGTAGTAATATTACCTTGGATATCGATATTCCCGATGTAAAATTAAATATAGATACGGCTATTCCTTTGGGGCTTCTAATCAACGAAACCGTCACAAATGCCCTTAAATACGGAATTGTCGATGAAAGTAAGGGAGAAATACATATAAGACTCCGCAAAGGGGAAAACAATGAATACGAATTGAATATCGGTGATAATGGCGCAGGTTTTTCGGAAGAACTTACCCATAAAAATTCAAAATCCCTTGGGCTTAAATTAATCCATAATCTGGCACGACAGCTACAGGGATCCATCATAAGAGACCTTACAAAAAGAGGAACGTACTATACCATAAAATTCAGGGAAATAAGCGACCAAATACCTTCGGTAGTCTAAAAAGACGCCTTTTATGGTATCTTCTCTATTCCAAAAGCATTAGATACCTCAAACCTTTTACTTCTCTAATGATGAAGGTATGCGTAAAGGCCTAAGTATACCCTTTGTTTTTGGGAAAACTAGGGAATTGATCAGAACTAAGGCCAAAGCCATTATACAGACTATTATAAACATAGCGATAAAATTTGTGGGCAATTTCAACAATATGTGACTAGGTTAATAAAAATTACCTTTAGGTCAATTTCGAACGATGGAACTCCGTAGTGAAGGTCAACGCTTTTTTTACCCTTGAATTCGGTACTCTGTACAAACGCGTTATGCCGTTTGTGGTGCAATTTTTAATCTCCGGAGTATCTTTAAAAGAGTCCATGCCAAGATCCAAAACAACACCCATTTTAATAGCGTCAACTTTAACATTGATTTCATTATTTGCTAGAGCCATTGCTCCGATGAGGATAAAAATTAGGGTACTTAAAGGTTTCATGATATTTATTTGGGTACCCTAAAGATATTTTCAAAGCCTCCCAAAGCATTCATAACTCGCTGAAAAGCAATAATTATCGCCCTGATAACAGACCTTTGGACGAAGGGTAAAAAAACTTCGATAAAATAAAAAAAGCGCAAATCCAGTCATCGAAACTTCTTGAAGTTCAACGGCAATATAAGACCAACTTCAGACTGTCAAAAAAAAAAATAGGTACGTGCAGAATTCTAAATAGTGAAGTCAGGACTGCCGTTTGCTGGACCAAATAAAAAAACCGGTAATCGGTAATGAAGCCAAGATCAGAGCATTTAAGCTTGCCATTAAGCGACCTATAAAACCGAACAGGTTACCAAGATGGATATCGTAAACTAATCTGTTCAATAAGGTAAAAGAGCTCGCATCCTTGGAAAGTCCATTTTTAAAATGGCCTTTAACTTTTTGACCGCTATATTGATCGAAGTGATAATAATCGGTGCGCCATACCCGCTGCCATGGGTCGATAATGGCCATATTGATAGTTTCCTCTTCACTGTGCGGATAACTGATTCTTAAAAGAAGGTCAGGAAGTGCTCTTAGGTGGCTATAAACCAAACTGTCTATGATATTTTCAAGATTTTGATTTTCAATGTGTTCGGACACATCGGATATCGGGGAATCGTAAACTATCCTATTTTCTTCGGTCAAAACCTTCAATGAGTCTCTGAAAGGTTCAAAACCCCAAAAAATACCTGTTAAGATAGTAAACACCCCAATCCAACACCCATAGAAGCCAAAAACGTTGTGTAAATCATAATTTACTTTTACCGGACGGGCCTTCCATTGCACTTTAAAAGAGTATTTTCGTTTTGATTTCCGTTTCGGCCACCAGAGCACTAGTCCGGTTATAATCATAAAAAGTGACAACAGCGTTATCCAATGAACGATATGCTCTCCGATTTTACCTAATAAAAGATTGCGATGCAGGGGTACCAACGTATTCAACCACCCACGTTTCATATTCTGAAGATGTTGAATCTCGGCCGTATATGGATTCATAAAGGCATAGTAATATGTACCGGGCACATAAAGCAACACATTGGCCGTACGATCCTTTCCCTGAAAAAGTACGGATCGAAAATCACCTTCCGGAAACTCCTCTGCCAGAGTGGCCTTTAATTTAGACACGGGTACAAAAGGCGCGTCTTGTACTATTACCTTCTGTTTATACATCACTGTACTAAATTCAGGTTTCCAGGCCAAAATAGCTCCAGAAAAAGATATTATGAAAAATGGTACCCCTATGGCCAAACCCAGCACGAGATGAATCTTATGAACGTTTTTTTTGAGTCTAAAAGTTGACATAGCCATGCTTTGAGTTCAATTCAACCCTACTAAGATATTGCATCTTTAAACGGCCTCAAAACCATACTCCATAATTTAAAAGTAGAAATACATATGAATCCAATCTTCAAGATAATTCCGGCAAAGATAGGTGTCAAATAAAAAAGCCTCTTGAAGAGGCCCGTCAGAATTTGTATTTTGATGCCGGACTTAGAAAGTACTATGCCATTTTAGGTCGGTTTGCCTTAGTCGAAAAAGAAAGTTCTTTTTTAACCCTTGAATTACTCCTTTTATATAAACGAGCCACCTCATCATTCTTTTCTAAAACTACCTTTTCAAAAGTCGTTCCTTTTACGATAGTCGTTTCAATAGTAGCCACTTTCATTTCTGAAGTCACTTCTTGAACTTGGGCAGATGCGCTGATAAAGGTTACAAAAAAAAGGATAGTTATTAGAGTTTTCATGACTTGCGTTTTTCTATTAAAAAAACGCTCTACCCCCTATTTTAAAGGGTTTCCCTTCGCTGAAAGCATACTGAATTTCGGTAATCTGCATTAGTTCGGACAAACTGTAAAAAAATATCGCTGAACGTTCAAGGGCAGTAAAACACTTTACCGAACTAATGCGTAATTCAACTGCCATTACGCCGTTGGGCTTGTTCAAAAAGCACCCCATTTAATGAAGAATTCAGCCGGTACTACGCAAGGGCTGCCTCTTTTTAGTATCTTGATGGGATAAATGTAGAAATATCTTCTTCTGGTTTTCTATTCGAACAATGTCTAGCAACTGAAAATGCTACGGCCCATAAACCATACGATGGTAGATGAATACAAAAGACAATCATATCAATTATGTGGAATTCAAGGCCATGGATCTTGAAGGCATAAAAAGGTTCTACACTTCGGTATTCGGATGGTCATTTACTGATTATGGACCTGACTATACTGCATTTTCCAATAGTGGCTTACAAGGTGGATTTGAAAGGTCGGATAGCGTTACCTTACAAGGTGCCTTGATTATACTTTACCATAGCGCACTTGAATCGATCCAATCGAAAATCGAAGCTGCTGGGGGTACGATTACGGAACCTATCTTTTCATTTCCAGGGGGACGAAGGTTTCATTTTGCCGATCCCGAGGGTAATGTACTGGCTATCTGGTCTGATAAATAACAATCTACCCTTCACCGAAGGGTTTTAAATCATACGATCTAACTATGCCGGAAACAAAACAACATCCCGATAATCAAGTCGTAATTTGGCTGCTATGTTTGCTTTCGCTTGGCTTGGCTTCTTGTTCTAAAAATACTACCGTCCAAAAGCCAAATATAATTCTCATTTTCATCGATGATATGGGATGGACGGACCTATCATGTTTTGGAAACACCGATGCGCAAACCCCTAATATTGATCGACTTGCTGCCGAGGGGCTGCGCTTTAATCAATTCTATGTAAACTCACCCATTTGTTCACCTTCGCGGGTAGCAATCTCAACGGGCACTTATCCGCAACGATGGCATATAACATCATACCTTGACAATCGCTCGAGAAATGCCGAGCGCGGCATGGCCAATTGGTTAGACCCATCGGCTCCGATGTTAGCGCGTAACCTTAACAAAATGGGTTATGCTACCGGCCATTTCGGAAAATGGCATATGGGCGGTCAACGCGATGTAACCGATGCACCGTTGATTTCAGCGTATGGCTTTGACCAGTCATTGACCAATTTTGAGGGTATGGGTGCCAAGCTGTTACCACTAACTAAAGATGAGAACGGAAAGGTTGGCCGCATTTGGGAAAATGCCGAAATTTTAGGCGGGCCTTTTACTTGGATGCAACGTTCTGAAATAACTTCGGGTTTTATCGACACGGCCCTTGCTTTTATATCGGAAGCAGAGCATGGACAAAAGCCTTTTTATATTAATATTTGGCCAGACGACGTACATAGCCCATATTGGCCACCTTTCGAAGAATACGGTATGGCCAAGGATGCTGGTAAAAGGGGCCTATATCTTGCCGTTCTGGAAGCGATGGACCAACAATTTGGAAAACTTTTCAATTATATCAATGCCGATGAAAAACTTCGAAACAACACGTTAATTTTATTCTGCTCCGACAATGGTCCGGAGTTGGGAGCGGGACAGGCCGGAGAACTAAAAGGCTATAAGACACATTTGTATGAAGGAGGCATTCGATCTTCCCTGATCGTATGGGGACCCGGCTATATCGATAAAGTGTTGCAGGGAGCCCGAAACGAAACATCTGTAATTTCGGCCATCGACATCATGCCATCGTTACTAGATTTTGCTAATGCCAAAAGCCCGAAAAATAAGCCTAAAGATGGTGAAAACGTTTTAGCGACCCTTCTTGGTAGGTCCCGCAAATCTCGAGCAGCACCTATTTACTACAGTCGTCCCCCTGACCGCAAAAATTTTTATGGCTTCAACGATCTGCCTGATTTGGCCATGCGCGAAGGTGATTGGAAGTTGCTATGCGACTATGACGGTGGTAGGCCCGAACTCTACCAAATTACAAAAGACCCGGGAGAACAAACCGATCTTTCAGGAATACATGTCGAGAAAACAAAACTAATGACCAAAATGGTAACGGAATGGTATGCTTCTATGCCTTTATTGAATAACAAATAGCTGGTTGGCCAAAGCCCTGATCCTTTAATACCATGAAAGGGAAAGATTCAGTACAAGATTCCCAGATCTATTTCCCAAAAGGTATAATTTATTAAAAAATTAGGCGTAAGGCACTGACGAGCAATTCGTATCAAGCCATTTTAGGTCTGTTTTTCTTTGTAGTAAAAGAAAGCGCTTTTTTGATTTTAGCGTTGCTACGCTTATATAACCTTGCCACTTCCAGCTTCTTTTCAATAGTTATCTCTTCATAAGTTGGCTGCGCTACACCGGTCATTTCCACGGCTTGATCTTTAAGCGTCACATCTCCTTCTTGAGCTTGGGCAGCTACTCCTACAAAAAGAACAAAAATGATAGTTGCTATGGTTTTCATGACTTGCGTTTTTATATAAATAAAACGCCCTAGCCCCTATGATTAAAGGTTTCCATTCGCTGAATTCAATAAGATTTTCGGTTATCTGCAAAGGTTCGGATAAAGTGTCAGAAAGCTTCGATGAGTGTGCTTTGAGCAAAAAACGCTTTACCGAGACAAGTTGTTTTTTATCGATCTTTTCAAGGGACAAAAAGAATTTTACAATCACTTCAACTTTTTTTCTATTTTTATCCTCATGGATTTAAAGAAAATTTTCGGCACGGTTTTAACTCTATTGGGAATTGGCGGACTTATCTACACCGCGGTTCTTTTCGCAAACGGGACCGGCACGACCAAAATGTTATTGGTATATGGCGTCTTAGGTGCCATCTTCTTCTTTTCAGGGGTGGGATTGGTCAGAAATACCTCTAGTTAGTAAACCGACTTATAAAGTAATTCTAAGTTTCTGGGTACGATTGGGCAGCGCATGCTTTGTTTCGCATTCAGGTACTTCTCTTATGAGGTCTCCCGACGCAACACTTCCAAAGGTGGGCTTTGTAGCACTTTTCTATTGTTCAATAACCCGATACCGAGTACGAGCAGAGTTATAAACGGTAAAACGATCAAGAATGGAATTACAGAAGGTACAAAAGCTGTTTCGAAGATAAACAGGGCCAATAACTGGCTACTGATCAACGATAATAGAATTCCGATAGTACTTCCCAAAATGCCTAAATACAGATACTCTAAAGCAGTGATTTTCAAAATTTGATGATTCCTTGCACCAAGTGTTCGTAGCAGTACATTCTCTTTGATACGCTGGTATTTACTCGTTCTTACCGAACCTATCAATACAATGATTCCTGTTAGGATACTGAAGAAGGCCATAAAATTGATCACCCAGGAAATTTTATCGAGAATACCATCTACCAAAGATAAAAGCTGTCTTAAGTCGAGTATCGAAACTGTCGGAAACTGACTGACCAGTGCTCTCTGTACCTTGGCAGAGGTACGTTCATCTGGGGCGCTCGTGGTCAAAACATGAAATTGGGGCGCATCTTCTAGAATACCTGTAGGGAATACCACGGAAAAATTCAACTGCATGCGGCCCCAGTCTACTTGGCGAATGCTTGCTACTTCTGTTTCCATCAAAACACCTTGTACATTAAAAACCATAGGATCACCAATAGTAACTTGTGCATCGCGAGCTACATTGTCGGAGAGGGAGATGGGAATCACTTCGGTTCGACGAGCCTTACCTTGCCATTTACCGGAAGCTAAGGTTTCCGAAGGTATAAGCGAATCACGATAGGTTACCCTAAATTCATGGTTCAATATCCATCTATTTATAGTGGAAGTCGTGTCGTTGCGTATCTCATTGGCTGTACGGTCCTTTATTTTTTGTATCCTCATCGTTACTATGGGAATGTTATCGATTACGGGTAGATCGTTCTCTCTAAGACGCTCGGCAACCGCCTCTCGCTGTTCGGTCTGTACATCTAACAAAATCATGTTCGGAGTTCGTTTATTGGATTCCAAAGATGTTTTGGCAAGCAATATATCTTTCGAAAAGTATAAAGTACTGATCAAAAAAGCGCCTACACCAATAGCAAGAACCAAAACCATGGTTTGATTGTTCGGACGGAAGAGGTTCAGTAGACTTTGTCTTGACGTATATCCCCAAGATGCCGGGAAATGTTTTTTGACCACCCGCATGAACATCAATGAAATTCCACTAAGAATCGCGAAAACCACAACGATCCCCAAGACAAATGACAAGGCATACTTCCAACTACCCAGTAGCCAGAATGAAAATGCGATGACTGAAAGGATAATGGCCATGAAAACCATAAGATGGGCCTTTCTCGATTTTTTTGAAGGGTATTCCTGTATTCGCAGTGCCTGTAAAGGCGATACATATAACGTAGACAGTAGTGGAGATAGCGCAAATAGCACCGACATAAATAATCCTAATAAAAGACCAAGAACCAAAGGTTGTCCTGAAAATGAAACCTGCACTTCAAAAGGTAAAAAATCTTGTAGAAAAATGGGAAAGGCCTGCTGTAATAGCAATCCTGCCAGGGCTCCAATCAAACCACCAAAGAGGCCCATACCCGCAATTTGGACCAAAAAAATCATAAAGGTCTGTTTTCGAGTGGCTCCTATACATTTCAATACCGCCACCGAAGGCAGCTTCTCTTTGATATAAATATGTACTGAACTTGCAATTCCTACACATCCTAACAAAAGGGCGATGAAAGCCACCAAATTCAAGAATTTTCCAAAATTTTCATACCGCCGCCCAAGTCGTCTTCCGGTAGATGTATGCGTATCCAAATCGGCATTCTCCTTATCAAGAATAGGATCTACTTTTTCATCGAGAGCTTCTAGGTCTTGACCTGGTTTGGCCACAAAGTAAAAATCATACCCCACGCGACTTCCCACCTGCACCAATCCGCTCGCGGCAATGAAGCGATACGGGATAAAAACAGGAGGCGCTATAGAAGCCGACATCCCTGTACTGCCAGGAGCCGAGACAAGGGTACCGATAATGGGAAGCCCAACTTTTCCTATATTAATAGAGTCGCCCGGTTGTAGACCATATTGCAACATCAAGGTGGCGTCTACTAGGGCCCCGCCCGATTTCTGATATTCCGAAGCCGCCGAGGCGGGTTGCGTGTCAAGCTCGCCGTAAAAAGGATAGGCTCCTTCGATACCCTGAACGTTGACCAATTTTGTGGCCCCTGTTTTGGGAAATTGGGCCATAGAGGGAAAACTAACACCTTTCGCATCTGCCCCTCCCAACGAGTCTATGATGGACTCCACCTTTTCGTTCGGGGGTTGATTGCTATCGATAACATAATCGGCACCCATTAGAGCCTTTGATTGAAGGGCAATATTTTCTTTAAGGGATTCGCTGAATGATTGAATGGAGACTACTGCGGCAATTCCTAAAACGATGGAAGCCATAAACAAGACTAGACGCCGTATGCCTGATTTACCATCGCGCCACGCCATTTTCATATACCAACCGAGACCTGCTTTTGACACCTTTTTTATATCCATGCTTACGACTGTACCATGGTTTCGTTCGCCATTATTCTTCCTCCTTTTAACCTTAAAATACGTTCGTTTTTTCGCGCCAGATCAAGGTCATGCGAAACAATAACCAAAGTAGTACCCAATTCTTTATTAAGCTCAAATAACAGTTTTATAACCTTTTCTCCTGTTTCCTCATCTAAGTTACCCGTGGGTTCATCGGCGAACAAAATCGAGGGGGCGTTAGAAAATGCCCTGGCCAAAGCCACTCGTTGCTGTTCTCCCCCGGAAAGCTGTGAAGGGTAATGATGCAGACGATCGGCAAGGCCGACTTTCTGTAAAAGGTCTTTTCCACTATTACTAGGATTCTTGACACCTTGTAGCTCTAAGGGTACAATAACATTTTCTAATGCGGTCAGCGTAGGCAGTAATTGAAAATTTTGAAAAATAAATCCTACTTTTTGATTGCGCAGTTGTGCCCGACCGTCTTCATCAAGGGTACTTAAATCAGTGCCACAAAGTTCTACAGTACCCTTATCAGGACGATCTAGACCCGCACATAAGCCCAAGAGGGTCGTTTTACCGCTACCTGAAGGACCCACGATGGCAAATGTTTCACCTTCTTCAATTTCAAATGTTATGTCATCAAGTACGGTCAAATCTTTCGAGCCGTTGGAATACGTTTTCCTCAGATGGTTCACGTTTAATATCTTTGCCATGAATTTCTTTTGATTTTTTTTCAAATAAGTGGTCTACCCAAGATAACATGGGGAAAATAAGCAATTGAATTCGATTATGACACCAAGGCTAATGCACAACTTCTTAAAATTTCGTTATTTTTTATTGGTACTCTTTATTCTCTCCTGTGGAGAGACGCCAAAAAAAAAGAATCAGGACAATGAGGCACCACCGACTGAAGCCCCAAATGAAACTGTAAGGGCCAATGATGAAAAAGTCATTCTGTTTTTTGGAAACAGCCTTACCGCAGGATATGGTCTAGATACCGAGCAGGCATTTCCCGCATTGATTCAGAAGCGATTGGATTCTCTAGGATTTGACTACTCGGCCATCAACTCAGGCCTCAGTGGCGAAACCACCTCCGCAGGACTAAATCGATTAAACTGGGTGCTCGACCAAAGAGTAGATGTTTTTGTATTGGAATTAGGTGCCAATGACGGCCTTCGAGGAATACCTCTAGAAGAGACGCGTGAAAATCTACAAAAGATTATTGATCTGGTCCATATGAAAAACCCTGAAACGAAGATTGTTCTCGCCGGCATGCAAATTCCCCCTAACATGGGCGAAACCTATACCAGTCAATTCAGAAAAATTTTCCCCGATTTGGCGCAACGCAACAAGGTTGCCCTAATCCCATTTTTGTTGGAAGGTGTTGCCGGAAACCCGGCATTGAACCTTGAAGATGGTATTCATCCTACTGCGGAAGGTCATAAAATTGTAATGGAAAACGTATGGGAAGTCTTAGCAAACATCATACCCTCTTCCTGAGATCGAAAAATTACACCCATTTACACCCTTTACCTTTTATTTTAAAAAAGAGTTCCCTTTTTACCATATTGTTTCTGCTTCGATAGACCATGGCCAATTCATTTTTCAGGGAGTCTGGAAAAGTGGATTCTTGAGGTAGTACTTTTTTCGATAGTTTTAAAGGCTCTACTTTATCTTTATGAATTGTAGCATCGGATTGCCGTGCATGACCAGCAATTCCGATACCAATGATGAATACTAAAAGTAAAACTAATCGCATGACTACCTTTTTTCTATGGTTATAACCCCCCAAAGGCAGAATTCGGCTTTATAAATTCGATAAAACACACCAAAACAACGATGAAATGCTAAAACATCGACATAGCGTTCAATTTTGTAGTCCGAAACTTTTCTTTTGTAGGAACATTTTATCGATAAAAAATGTATTTCATCGATAATTTCTAATTCATTTTCAATATACAATTTGGGTCAGGGCAGTTCTTTTTATAGAATTGGAGGTCTTTTTGAGAGCATACACCCGGATAATCCCCCTCATTGCCCTCAAGATCCATTATCACTTGAAAATGTAGGTGGGGCGCATAGTTGACATTAATATCGGAGCTGCCAAGTGCGCCCAATATATCTCCTTTTTCGAACCTCTTCCCCTTGTACAGACCATTAAGCGACTCGACCGATAAATGGCCATATAACGTAAAGAAGCTGAAGTTCTTTAGCCGATGGCTTAAAATAATCGTTGGACCATAATCCCCCCTTTGGGTATTGTTTTTAAAACTATGAACTTGCCCTGGCAAGGGAGCGACGACCTTGGTGCCGACCTTGGTCCAAAAATCGATTCCCAGATGAATATTTCGTAAATCTTCACCACTTTGAAAATTGATGTTGCCGAGATATAGATTTCTTTTTTCCAAATAACCACCATAGACCACACTCGCACGTAGCCTACTCATTTCTTGATCGATAAATTTCTGACAGGTGTGGGGGTCTGAGAGCTTCAGGTTTTTCCTTATCGCGTGTTGACTTGACATGTCAATATTTGAATAAGCACCCAATGGTATGGCATTGTCTAGAATCAGAACAGAATTTTCAGGAACTGACGAAAAACATGCTTCAAAATCTATCACCTCTTATTATGGATTAACGGGATACTATCAATTATAAACCTCTGTAAACCTAAAAAAAAATGATAATAGGCTTGTACCTATGATAGGTTTTTAAATCTTACAGGTTATAAAGACGTTCCTGACGGATTCTTTAGTATTTAGTCGATAAAATCAAAATAATGTTGGTAGAAGACTACGATTTCGATAATTTGCACGTTCTTTTGAAAAAGAAAAATGAGTAATTACTAAAAAAACAATGCATTATGAAGCATAATTTAATTATTAGGTTTTTCCTAATCCCCCTATTACTTTTATCCATAGTTGCCGTACCTGTAGCCTGTAGCAGCAGTGATGACAGTCCGGAACCAACTCCACAGCAACCTGAAGAGCCTGAAGAGCCTGAAGAGCCAGATCCAGTAGCCGATCCCACCAACGCGAATACCACGATTGAAGCCACCACGCCTGAGAACACCAATGGTACGTCTACCTCTACCGTAACCGTACAATTGGCAGAAGCCGATGGCACCCTCATGACGGTTAGTGGAGGTACAGTTGCCTTAGACATTACAGGAGATACCGCTAGCATCTCTTCGGTCACCGATAACGGTGATGGTACCTATACGGCAACCGTTACTAGTGATACCGAGGAGACTATTACGGTTTCAGGAACCTTGGATGGTACAGATATATCGGATACTGCAGTAATTACCTTAAACCCCGATGACTCAAACCCTTCACAGGAAATAGAGCAGTCAACTGAGCCTGTTGGCCCTTCAATTTTACGGATTAACAGTGGTGGGCCAGAGGTAACCTATGGTGACGTGACCTTCTTGGCCGATCAGTATTTTACCGATAATACGGAGGCCTATACCAATCCGTTCGTAACAGAAATAGATGGTACGGATATGGATGAACTATTCTTGACCGAAAGGGTGACAGAAAACGACGTTGATGTTAGAGGACCATTTTCCTATGATATTCCGGTAAGTAATGGCACATATACCGTCAAACTTTATTTTGCGGAGATTTACTGGGGCGTTGAAAACCCACAGGGCCTTGAAGGTGGTGTAGGAAGTAGAATTTTCAATATTTCTATGGAAGGTACTCCGATATTTACAGCCTATGATCTTTATAAAGAGGTAGGTGCGGCCACAGCTTCCTTTAGAATGTACGATGTCGAAGTAACCGATGGTGAATTGAACATAAGCATTGAGGCTTCAGTCAACAAACCTAAAATTTCGGCTATTGAAATTTTCGGCAACGGAACTATAGGTTCTTAGATATAGCATTTTTCATTAAATTCATAGACCCTTCGAAAAATTTTCGAAGGGTCTTATTTTTTTGAACCAGCTCCGTAAGTTTTCGTATACATTATAGACTAAATACATAAAACGCATATGAAGATGTCATTACCAAAAATTTTATTGTCCGCTTTAGCCTTGGCGCTATCGACCTCTTGCCAATCGAATACGAATAAAAAAGTGAATAGCAGCGATAATCAACCTACTGCAGCGTTAGTTAAACCTTCACAACAAGATTTAGACCAATATGAAACTGCCTATTTTGCCAGTGGATGTTTCTGGTGCGTAGAGGCCATTTTCGAGAGCGTAAAAGGAGTTAAGGAAGCTGTTTCGGGGTATGCAGGTGGATCGGAAAAAAACCCCACGTACGAACAGGTCGGCGCGGGCCTTACAGGGCATGCAGAAGCTGTAAAAGTATATTATGACCCAAAGGAAATTTCTTTTACCGCACTAGTACAGGTTTTCTTCGGTTCCCATGACCCCACTACACTCAACCGCCAAGGACCAGATCGGGGACCTCAATATAGATCAATTGCTTTTTATGAAAATGAAAAGGAAAAGAAAATCATTGAAAGTTATATCAAAGCTCTTAAAGATCAGAAGGTGTACGGTAACGACACCATCACAACCGAGGTAATGCCCCTCGATAAATTTTACAAAGCTGAAGAATACCACCAAGATTATGAGCGAAAGCATCCCAATAACTCATACATAACGAATGTCTCCGTTCCTCGACTGAATCGATTTAAGCAAAATTTTCAAGAGTATCTTAAAAAGGAGGTTCATTGAAAATGACAAATCGTTAAATAAATACTTTTTAGAACAGCTCTCTTTTAAAGACAGCCTACTAGATGATGTTAACCTAACACCTGAAAAATTTAGGCCAAAGGTTTATGGTGTACTTCGTAGCACACCGAATAATGAAATTTGAACCTAACCGGACCAATATCCTTATATCGAAACCTCCAAGAAAGGGCGTATCGCAAAAAAAGTATAATTTAAAGGAAGGTAAACAATTGAGGCGTGTTCAGCTGTCAAAAAAATGACTGTAAAGAGTAGACGAACAGCTAATCGGTCCGTGTTTATATGGAGCGAAGAGAAAAGGGTGAACTAATGTCACCATTTTTTTGGAGCTAGGGATTAGGACAGAGCTAGTTCAAATTGATTTCACTGTACTTCGCAGTAAGAGTTATTGATTGTGCAGCATCTTTATGAAGATAATACCCCCTCAGTATCTCATTGCCATGGTTGGTTGTCTTTTTCACTTTCAGGTCATTAGGCCCTTCGAAATCAGAGTCCGTACTATTCACGTAAATAGTGTACGCCGTTTTTGGCAGGTTACAGAACAACTCTGCATTCTGCATAGAGATATCCAAGGTCTCAAAATCCTTGGATATCGTTTTAATCAAAATAGGCCCGAAGTCATTTTTTATAAATGCCGTTTTCATAAGGTTTTCGATGGTGACATCCGAAGATATGGCATTCAGGCGCAAGTTAAGTACCTCCTTTAAGTCAACACTCGCAGAGTAGTCGGCCTGTAGCTGACCATAGTTCCACTTTTCAACACTAACAGGGCTGTAAGAAGCCGAAATAGTGGTCTTATCACCATCTATTGTTGTGGCAAACAAACTTGCATGAGATAGCGTAGCGTTCATGTTTGTGGTGCTCTCCGCTAATTTCACCTCTCCATGACGAACGTTCAACTTTAATTTCGTCGATTTGGGCATTCTTATTTTGATGGTTTTTTTCACCTTATAGTTCTTATTTTCTCCCTGAGATTTGAAATAAAAGGTATTTGATCCGGCAGGAATGTCATCATGATGTAGAAAAAAAGACGGTGTGGAGTCTTGGGTTGCCCAGTGTTTTTGATTTCTTTCCAAGCGTCTTTGCTGCGCCTCCATCTGCCTTTCGACACGCTTGGCACTGGCTTTCGCAATTGCCTCAATTCGCTCGGCCTGCTCCTCCATTCTTTTTTCCTCTATTTTCTCTCGCCTCTTTTCCATCTCCTTTTGCTTCACTTCCATTTTACGTTGCCATTCTTCCATCTTTTTTTGATAGGGTTCGCCAAAATTCTTCTCGAAGTTTTTTTGCCAGTTTTTCAAATAAGCCTCTCCATCCTTTTTATAGGCCTCATAGTCAAAATTTGGATTTGGAGGTGGGGGCATAGAGGGCAAATCGCCAATGTCTGAAAAATCAAAATCAAAATCGAACGATTCAAATTCGGGCATTTCGGGAATTTCCACATGAATGTTTGTAAGATTTTCATGATGTTGAAAAAACCATGGCCCAGTATTACGGCTGTTAAGCACAACCTTTTTGCTGTTTCCCACAATTTCGAAGCCCTCGCTATCAAAATAATTTTTGGCTTCTTCCTCGGACACCCCTTCCAATTCAATAGTAGCCTCAATGGATATCTCATCCTTGTTCCAAGTATCGAATTCAATATCGGCATAACTGGTATTAATTTCGAGAACACTATTTTCCGAAACGTTGAACCTTTCAGAAAATGTTTTCTCTCGCTTTTGTCCATAGCCTCCTATGCTGATTAGACATAGGAGCATAGTAATGGACTTAAACACTTGTTTTCGTAACTGTTTCATTTTTTGATGATTTTAATTGATTTAATTTCTCTTTTAACTTGTGCATTAATTGTAAACGTAGCTGTAGGTTCTTAATCATGGCCGTTATGGTCTGATCGTTGGGACCAATATCATTGAGCTCTACGTTCAATTTTTTATACTCTTCGTTCAGTGTGCCGAGTTGTTCCATATAACTATTGACCAATGCCTTATTTTGATGTGATATCTTCAAATGCGACAGCTCGAGATTGATATTGGCTACATAGTAGTCTTCAATTTTTTTTAAATCGGGCGAGAGATCTCCCAATGAAATACCGGTATCGACCTCGTTGACCCCATTTTTATCGACAACGGTCCCATGCCCCGGTACCCCTACCCTCAAACTACCAAAATAATAGATGGCACCTCCAATCGACAACACTACGCATGCCGCTATAGCTAATAAGAAGCCATAGGAACCTTTTTTCTTGGGAGGCATTTCACGCTCTAAACGTGCTACAAATCGTGCCTTATGTCCTTCTTTCAAAGTGCCTTTGTTCGATTGTCTTTCCTTTTCAAAAAGCTTTCTAAGATCCTGTGCCATAATTCTTATTTTTCAATACTGTTTTCAAATGCCCTTTACCCCTTGATAAACGTGTGCGGCAAGCCGTTTCGCTAATATTCAAAATCTGCGAAATCTCGCTATGATCATAGCCTTCTATCAAGTATAACATTACGACATACTTGTACTTTTCAGGCAGTTGATCCATCGATTCCTTTACCTGTTCTATGGTTATACCCTCTTCTACCTTCCAATCTTGATCGTCTTCGATATGCATGTAAGTTTCATCCAATGTTACGGTTTGCTGTTTCTTACACTTTAAAAAATCGATGCTTTTATTGATGACAATCCGTTTTAACCAGGCCCCAAAGGTGACTTCGGACTTAAACTGATGAATCTTTTGAAAAGCTTTAATAAATGATTCTTGTAAAACCTCTTCAGCATCTTCGGTATTTCTCACAAAGCGCAAGGCCACATGAAACATGCCATCGCAATATTGCTCATACAGCATTAATTGTGCTTTTCGATCGTTTGCCTTACATTTTTCAACTACATCGATTTGAAACATTGGCCGGTTTCGGTGTTTTGTTTTGTGATATTCTATTTATAAGGACGAAGGAAATATTTACATGTTGCAAAAAACAGGTATTTTTGCCCTAATTTTAATGCTATCCTTTTGAAACAAGTTACATTACAAAACGAGAACATCATTTTAGTCGTACTCGATTATGGTGCCGTGATTCAAAAATTGTTACTTAAAGATAAAAACGGACGCTATACGAATGTTGTTGTGGGCTTAGAATTTCCCAGCAAATATATAGAGGATAAGACTTCACTTGGAGCCTGTGTGGGAAGATATGCCGGTCGTATCTCAAAGGGCTTTGTATTAGACAGGGAGACCTATCCTCTTTATACTATCAATGGAGTGCACTTACATGGTGGAAAAGAGGGCTTCGCAAAAAAACAGTGGACCATAGATAAAATTGGTCGTGAAGATGAACCATTTGTTCAGCTTTCTTATCTAAGTAACCATTTGGAAGAGGGGTATCCTGGAAATCTTAAGGCCTCAGTAACCTATAAATTGGTGGACAATGCCTTACATATCATTCACGAGGCGATTTCTGACAGAACTACCGTCGTAAACCTCACCAATCACTCCTATTTCAGATTAGATAGTGAAGACACGGTAAGCGATTATCGGTTACAATTAAACTGCTCTCACTACGCAGAAACGCTCGAAAATCTTGTTCCTACTGGGAATTTACTCCCTACCAAAGGAACACCCTATGACTTTTTATCGGAAAGGCCCATAGGGCAACAGCATTTAGACACACCTTTTATTACCGATTTAAAAGCAAAAACTGCGGCAAAAGTATCGTCGTTGAAATCAGGAATCTCAATAGAAGTCATTACGAATCAGCCTGCCGTGGTGGTTTATACCCCCGTAAAGATTCCGGCGATTTGTTTTGAAACCCAGAACCTTCCGGATGCCCCTAACCACAATAACTTTCCAAATTGTATTTTGCGGCCTGGGGAAAAATACAGGAACGTTTCTGAATTCCGTTTCGTTCAAAATTGAAAGTACAACCTTCGCCCTGAGGTGTTTATATTGTAATGTGACCTCTAATTTGTAATTTAACAAGAACTAACATAAAAGTAAATGAAATATCTAAAATGGGGACTGATCGTTCTCGGGCTATTAACTCTATTATTTTTCTTGGTATTCAGGCCCTATATGCGCGATCAGACCAAAAAACATAGCCCGGAAAAGGTAGCGGCCTTTGATCAGGGCGGATTTGACCTTACCGTAAAGTATTCCAGTCCATCTAAAAAGGGCCGAAAAATATTTGGCGGTTTGGTACCTTATGACCAAGTATGGCGCACAGGGGCCAATGAACCGACCACATTCACCACAGGGTCGGATATCAAAATTGGGGGAAAAACCCTACCATCGGGGACATACTCTTTATGGACCATCCCTGGAATTGACAATTGGACGGTCATTTTTAATGAAGACATTCCCGATTGGGGCGTTACCTTGCTTAGTGGTGGTAGCGAGACCGCTCGTATTCCCGAAAAAGATGTGCTCAAGGTTGAAATACCGTCGGAAGAAACCAAGGAAACCATTGAAAATTTCACTATTGATTTCAAGGTTGAACAAGAACTATATATGTCGATTGCTTGGGAAAAGACGAACGTGGAGATACCGATTAAAAGATAAACATTGGCTATAAATAAAAATTCGCCTTTCGTTGGCCGTTTAAATGCTAAAAGGAATAGGAAGAATGAACCGGTCGTTGACGATTTGATATCTGGTATCTTTCGAGGCGATAAGGTAGCTCTTGCCCGGTCGTTAACTTTAATAGAAAGTACCCTCCCCGAGCATTTTAAGAAGGCAGAAGAAATTGTGGAACGTTGTCTCGAATCAAAGACCGATAGTATTCGAATAGGTATCACCGGCGTACCAGGTGTCGGTAAAAGTACATTTATAGAAACCTTAGGTACATTGCTTGCCTCCCAAGGACATAAAATAGCAGTTTTGGCCGTTGATCCAACGAGCAAGCGAAGCAAGGGAAGTATTCTCGGGGATAAAACCCGAATGGAAACCTTATCGAAAAATGAAAGAGTCTTTATTCGTCCATCCCCTAGCGGGCAAACTCTGGGGGGCGTTGCCCGAAAAACAAGGGAGAGTATTATTCTATGTGAAGCTGCAGGGTATTCCATAATCTTGGTGGAAACCGTTGGTGTAGGGCAAAGTGAAACTACGGTACACGGTATGGTCGATTTTTTTCTATTACTGATCTTGGCGGGTGCGGGTGATGAATTACAAGGGATAAAAAGAGGAATTTTCGAGATGGCCGATGCCATTGCCGTCAATAAAGCAGACGGTACAAATCTTAAAAATGCAAGAATTGCCGAAATCGAGGTCAGCAAAGCCATGCATTTGTATCCGCCCAAGAAAAATGGCTGGAGGCCCAAAGTACTGCATATCTCGGCCATAGAGGATATTGGTGTGAAGAAAATATGGAAAATCATATCTGATTATACTATAGCACAAAAGCTATCGGGTTCCTTTCTCGAAAAACGAAAACAACAAAACAGGGATTGGTTCTTTGAATCTCTGGAAAATCAACTGAAATCAGACTTTTATACCCATAAAATTATACAGGAAGCCTTGGAACCATTTGTTCAAAAGGTCGTTGCCAATGAGATTTCACCTTTTAGTGCCGCCCGTCAACTAATAGCTTTGATCAAAGCAGTGCCGAACTCAAGAAAATCTTAACTTTGCATTAATTATCAGCCGATCAATGAACCCAGCCACTTCTTCTTTGCTTTCCATAGTGATACCACTTTACAACGAAACCGATAACGTGGTGCTACTGACCCAAAAAATACATGAGAGCCTGGCAGGCTATAATTACCAAATTATTTATGTCGACGACTTTTCCCAAGATGGTACCCGCCAAAAGGTAACTTCGATGAACGATGAAAAAGTACATCTCATTGCCCTAAAAAAAAACTATGGTCAAAGTTTGGCCTTGGCGGCAGGCATCGATTATGCAGCGGGCGAATTCATCATAACGATGGATGGTGATTTGCAAAACGATCCTAGCGATATACCCGAAATGCTATCGTATGCTATTACCGAAGAATTTGATGTGGTAACCGGAATACGCCAAAATCGTCAGGATTCCTGGATCAAAAAAATACCTTCTAAAATTGCTAATTTTCTCATTCGGCGGATAACTAGATTGAATTTACAAGATAATGGCTGCGCCCTGAAGGTTTTTAAAAAAGATATTGCCAAAGAGCTTAATTTATATGGTGAAATGCACCGATTCATTACCTTGTTGGCTTATTTGGAGGGAGCCCAGATCAAACAGGTGGCAGTAAAGCATCATGCACGGAACGCCGGTGTCTCCAAATACGGACTCGAACGCATTTTTAAGGTCGTTGCAGATATGATGCTACTACTCTTTATAAGAAAATATTTTCAGCGCCCTATTCATCTCTTCGGAATTTTTGGTTTTCTACTCATTATTTTAGGCATGCTGATCAATATATATTTATTGGTCGTAAAACTTGGCTTTGGAGAAGATATAGGTACCCGTCCCCTATTAATGTTCGGAATGATGTTCATTTTGGCCGGCATTCAACTATTTACTATTGGTATTGTTATGGAGTTGCTCATACGCACCTATTACGAATCGCAAAAGAAGCGACCCTATCGTATCAAAAAAATAACGATTGGTGGCAAATCTTCGTAAAAAGGGCATTGCCTTTGTTAAAATTGTCATTAGTCTAGCCCTTGTCTATTTTATTTTTACCAAGGTTGATCTCGCAGAGGTGGCTACCCTTCTTAGAAAAACAAATCCGTTTTATCTTATCGGTGCATTTTTATTGTTCATACTTTCGAAAATCATCGCAGCTATTCGCTTGAACCTTTATTTTCACCAGGTTTCGGTCAAGCTAACACAACTAAGCAATCTTAAACTATACGCCCTCGGTATGTTCTACAACCTTTTTCTTCCGGGAGGTATCGGGGGTGACGCCTATAAGGGATACCTTATCAAAAAGAAATTTGGAGTGCCCACAAAAAAAGCATTGTCCGTTTTGGTATTAGATCGTCTATCGGGGTTACTCTTATTGTTTATCTATGCCTGTATCCTGGCCATTCTTATCGGTGCTGAAAGCCTGAAGGTACCCACCTTCGTGATTTTACTCCTAATTTGCTTGAGCATATTATTTTTCTGGATAATCAACAAAAAGTTTTTTTCAAACACCTTCCAAGTATTCTGGAAATCTTTCGGTTTGTCGGCATTGGTACAGCTGGCACAATTGGGCAGTGCTTGGTGTATACTAGCCGCCCTGAATCTTGAGGCCGATGCGATAGCCTACCTTTTTATATTTCTTCTCTCTTCGATAGCCTCTGTACTTCCTATAACCATTGGTGGCGTCGGTAGCCGTGAAATTACTTTTTATTATGGTTCGAGCTGGCTCCACGTAGACCAAGACGCTTCAATAGGCATTAGTATGATTTTCTTTTTTATTACCGCCATAGTTTCCCTTTGGGGTATAGGATACCATTTCAAAAAACCGACCCTTGACGTTGAAAAACAATCATATAATGATTAGTGTATTCGTATGAGATGAACCCTATCTAAAGTTTTTTTACGGGTCGAAGGATTTAAAAAATTCATACTGAGCCGGGTAATTCTGAATTGCGGCCTAGTATATTGTATATCCCAATCCAGGCCCAACTGCTGAAATTTTCTAAGATCTGCATTATTGATGTATACCCAGATTTTTTTTTGTCCCCTTATTTCTTCAAAAGTGGTCAACTGTACGGGCTTTTGATTGTAAAAATCCAGCGCCCAGGTATGATCATTGGAAACCTTATAGATATTCTCTACTGGAATATTTTGTTCTGAAATTACGGATGCCATGCTTGATCCAGCCTGAAATGTCAATAAATGCGGATAGAAATGGAGGTTAAGAACAGCGTTTAAAAGAATGGAGCAACATGCAGAAATAGTTATTAAGCGCATAAAGAACGATTCATGCCTCAAGCTAAAAAAACCGATAATGCAAGCCAAGGTAATCAGAACCATAGGTATTAAGGGTTGCTCGAAGGTGAAAACATAATAACAAAGTAAAAGGGAAGCAATAAAAACAATACTGAGAACGAAATACTGTATTACCATTAAGACCTTCAGCGTTTTTCTCTGAAGTGTTATATAGAGTTCATTGAGATAACCAGCGGTTAAAACTGCAAATAGAGGTATGGTACCGTTCAAGTAATGGGGCAACTTGAACTGCGAAAAACTGGCAATCAAAAAAAAGAGAGCGATACCCCCTAAGGTCAAGGCTTCCTTATTTTTGGAATAGCTAAATTTTGTTGTGTAGAGTGCTCTAATCCGATTGCCGAAAGCTGCAATTCCCAAAATGGTCCAAGGTAGAAATACCCACAAATACGTGTGGAAAAAGAAGAAGAAATCGCTGCTATTACTTCCCATACCCTCTCCACTCATCCGCTCGAAACTCTGTTCCCAAAAAATAAAGAAAATACCACTTCGACCGCTTTTACCGCGAATTATCTTTTCTGGGTGGAGGTCAAATTGATGATAATACGCGTAGAGCATCGGGGTAATAGTCAACACAAATACCGCTAGGGCAACAATTACCTTCCAATGGAATATAACGCTCCATCTTCTAGTGTAGGCCAAATGGCTCAATATAGCAAGACCTATGGTCAACAAAGCCAACTGACCTTTAGTCGAGAACGCAATACCGGCACCAAAAGCACCAAGAATAATAGCAGCAAGCGACTTTTTATCAATGTAAACGGCCAACTGCCAAATGGAAAAAATACCGAAGCCGGTCAATACCGCATCGGTACGCACATCGATAGCTGCCAGAACAATGGTTTGGGCGGTCATAAAAATTAAGGCCGCCAATCGTCCTGAATCCTTATTGTACAATAATTTACCCAAACCATACGCACTATAGGCCCCTAAAAGAATAGCCAAAATGCCTGGGATGCGATATGCCCAATCATGTAGCCCGAAAATTTTAAAAGAAAGAGCCGCCAGCCAATAATGCATATGGGGTTTGTCAAGATACTCCTCGGTACCCTTGAAGAGGTTCAAGAAATCATTTTCCTGAACCATTCTCATTGCCATCACCGCAAATTGTGCAGAATCGTTTTCGAAAAGGGTTACGAACATTCCGGCGATATACACCAAAACAATCAGGACCATCAAAAACCAATACCTAGAGTTAGATATCATAGGGTAGTGTTCTCGAGGGCAAAGATATACAACTTTACAAATAACCAGCTAAAAATAAGGCCGACCAGAGCGCCTGACAGTACATCCATCGGGAAATGAACACCAATATAAATACGACTGTAAGCAACCAGAATTGCCCAAACCGTCAAAAAGATTCCTATGTAGCGATATTTTGGGCTCAATAAGAAAGTAAAGAAAAAAGCTATTGCAAAACTATTGGCCGCATGTGCCGAAAAATAGCCAAACCGTCCTCCACAGGAATTTTTCACCAATCGTACCAATTCTGCTAGTTCGGGGTCGTAGCAAGGTCTTAAACGTTTCACGCCATACTTGAAAAAATTGGACAGTTGATCCGTCGCTAAAATCATAATGGCAACCGCTACGAGCATCAGCAATGTCTTCTTTAGACCTAATTGCCTATAGGATAGTAGCAGTAGTGCCACATATACTGGAATCGCGCTTAGCTTATGGGTCATAAACATCCAAAAACCGTCCCATGATGGGTTGCCCAGCTTATTCAAAAAAAGAAATAGCTCTTTGTCATATTGGATAAGCGCTTCCCACATAACCTCTAATCTTCATAACGGGAAACCTCCCGATCATAAAATGAATTCGCTTCTTCAATGAGGCCTTCGGCTTCTGATTCGAGCTCTTCTTCGTCTTCTTTCGAAAAATCCTCCAACCATTCAACCTCATCGTTTTCCAAATTAATAATAAATCTGGGGTACTGGGTATGAACTACAAATATGGCCGAAGGATAATCTGTATTGTCTCCTAACAAAAACTTTGGAAATTCCATTTAATATACTTTTAGTTCTTTTTACGCCACCCCGCTAAGGGGCTGAATTTTTAAGAGCTATCGAATCAGACGAATTTGCCCGATAAATACTTATGCCGATATCAATTTCTTGGTTAAAAACTGAAATCGAAGATACAACATTACTGCCGATGCCGATAGCCCGGTAAGAAGGCCGACCCAGATTCCGGTGCTCTGAAGCCCTGTATGTAGCCCTAAATAGTAGCTCACAGGAAAACCTATGGCCCAATAGGCTATAAAGGTAATAAGGGTGGGAATCTTTACATCCTGTAAACCTCGTAATGCCCCAAGTACGACCACCTGAATTCCATCCGAAATCTGAAAAAAGGCTGCGACCAACAACAACTGTGCTGCCAAGCCGATTACTTGGGTATTATCCCGCATGTTAGCCAGGTCATCTATATCCAAGTACAGCGTGGGAAACCAATTTCGGCCCCAAAGAAAAAGTGCAGCAAAAGCTATTTCCAATACTAAGGTCAATAAGAAAATAGATTTGGCGATGCGCCTCAACTCCTTAAAATTTTGGAGTCCTTTTTGGTTGCCCACCCTGATCATTGCCGTTACCCCGAGCCCCATACCAAACATAAAAGTCATACTACTTAGGTTAAGCGCAATCTGATTCGCCGCTTGGGCATTTTTACCCAACACTCCACTTATCCAAATTGCAGCGGTAAAGATGGCCACTTCAAAGAACATTTGCAGGGAAGAGGGAAAACCTAGGCTAATGATTTTATCGATCACTTTTCGCTCAATATTTCGAAAATTAAAACCGGTTACGTAATCGTGGAACTTTTTCTTTTTCTTGAGCAAAAACCATAGGTAGCCTACCATAAAGAAACGTGCCACTAATGTACCGATGGCGGCCCCTACAATCCCCATTTTTGGAAACCCAAAAGCCCCAAAAATCAGAAGATAGTTCAGTATGATATTAATTACGTTCGCCATGACTGTAGCATACATAGGATATTTAGTCTGGGACAAACCTTCCGAAAACTGCTTGAAGGCCTGAAAAATAATCAGCGGGACCAATGAGAAAGCTACTAGATCTAAATAGGGTCGTGCGAGTTTCACCACCTCGGGAGGCTGTTCCATCAAATACATTAAAGGTTTTGCCAATAGAATAATGAAAAAAAGGCTTAACCCTAAGACGGAGCATAATACGAGACCGTGCTTTAATGCACTCTTGGCGTCAGCCTTACGACCTGCGCTATCCGCCTCTGCGACCAGCGGTGTAATGGCCGTAGAAAAACCAATACCCAAAGACATTGCGATAAAAACAAAGCTGTTGCCCAACGAGACCGCTGCTAACTCGGCCGTGCCTATCTGGCCTACCATAATATTGTCGGCAAGCTGAACAAAGGTATGCCCGAGCATACCCATAATTACAGGTATCGAAAGCTTTATATTGTAACGGAATTCCTTTGTATACTCCTGTAACACTTAGTAGCTTCTAATTATAAGGGCAATTTAGTTCTTGGTTGTCATCCAAAATTGTAGGGTAACCACTAGCCTCTGGCAGACTTGGCTTCTTCCCAAAACGCATCCATCTCCGTCAAAGTCATATCTTTTAGTGATTTTTCCATTTCTTTTGCCTTTGTCTCCAAATAGCGAAAACGTTGGATAAATTTCTTATTGGTGCGCTCAAGTGCATTCTCTGGGTTTATATTTAAGAACCGGGCATAATTCACCATAGAAAAAAGTACATCCCCGAATTCCGACTCCATCCTTTCGGAATCACGGTTCCGTATTTCGTCCTGAAATTCCATAAGCTCCTCCTGCACCTTTTCCCAGACTTGTTCGGGCTTTTCCCAATCAAAGCCTACACCTGCCGCCTTATCTTGAATACGACTGGCCTTCACCAAAGCAGGAAGCCCTTTCGGCACCCCTTCTAAAACACTTTTTTTACCCTCCTTCAGTTTTAGATTCTCCCAATTGCGTTTGACCTCTTCTTCATCGGCCACCTCAACGTCGCCATAAATGTGCGGATGCCTATGAATCAACTTTTCACAGATACCATTACAAACGTCGGCGATATCAAAATGGTTCGTTTCCGATCCAATTTTGGCATAAAACACGATGTGCAGCAAAATGTCACCTAGTTCTTTTTTGATTTCCTCCAAATCATTTTCAAGAATGGCATCACCAAGCTCGTATGTTTCCTCGATGGTCAAATGGCGTAAACTTTGCATGGTTTGTTTCCTGTCCCATGGGCACTGGGTTCGTAGTTCATCCATTATTGTCAATAACCGGTCAAAAGCTTGAAGTTGCTCTTTTCTAGAATACATAGTGCACATTTTGCCTCAAAAGTAAGCATCTCTGCGCGCTTATCTTAGTGTCTAAAATTCTTTTTACATTTTTTGTCCGTGAACCAATTGATGAACGAATCGAAGTTTTTCTATTACTGGATCAGGAATTACAAAGGGATAGATATCTTGTTGGCCCATACTTCTATTTAAGCTATTGATCGCATAAGTAAGCGGCCTAAAGGCTTTTAGTATGACCTCAAAATTAGGTTCTTGGTACGGGTCAAAATCGGCCTTCATTTTTAAGGGAGAACTTAAAAAATTTGCACCTGTCTCTAAACTGAAATAAAAGGCGGTCTCTAGCATGTCGACCAAATGAAGATAATGCGCCCAGGTCTCCGCCCAATCTTCCCATGGGTGTGATGCGGCATACTTGCTAATAAAATGCTGGTTCCAATTGGCAGGAGCACCATTTTGATAGTGTTGATGTAACGCCTGGCCATAATCTGAGCGCTCATCACCAAAGAGACCTCTAAATCCTTCTAAAGTTTCGTCTTGTCCGGAAATCAACCTTTCCCAATAATAATGACCTACCTCATGGCGAAAATGACCAATAAGGGTTCGATAAGGCTCGGCCATTTCCTTTCGCATATACTCACGATGTACACTATCGGCCTCGGCCACATTAATTGTAATCAAGCCGTTCATATGACCGGTACGTACAGGTTTCTTATCCGTTGTATTAGAATTCTCGGAAAGAAAATCGAAGGCAAGTCCTTCATGCGGTGCAGCTTCCTTATCGATAAGCGGCAAGCTTAGTCGTAACAAACCATAGACCAAGCGATGTTTGGCCAATTCCAACTTACGCCACTCTTTCAAATTATTGGCATCACTTAGATTAGGAATAGTTCTGTTCAAAGAACAGGCCGTACAAAACTGACTTGTAGCATCAGTCTTGAGAAGCCAATTACACACGTCGTATTGATGGTTTTTACAATACTTATAGATGGTGCCATCTGGGGAGAAAAAGGTATATCCGTTGTCGGAGGTCGATATGCTTATCAATTGTAAAGAGTCTTCTTTATACCCCAAAAGGGTACCACAAACTAAGCATTGGGTATTCTCGAAATATAGGGGATTGTTACAATTTTGACAATGGAAAATCTTCATGGTCGGAGGGATTCTTGTAGGAACAAAGGTAGCATTTCGGAAAATCGAAATATGGACCAATTACATTTATTTTAGACCCATTCGCGTATTCGTACAATTTCGCTATCTTACTCCAAACAAACAGCTATGTTGACCAGAAGAAAGTTCATAACACGTTCTAGTGCTGCGACTGCAGCCAGCTTTTTACTTCCCCCTTTTTCTATTACCTCCCGGCTTAAAGAGGACTATGGAGTGCAACTATATACTTTTCGCGACGCCATGTTGAAGGATGCCAAAGGTACCCTAGAGGAAATTGCGAAAATCGGTATCAAGAAAATCGAATCGGCACGAAGTAAAGAAGGCCTTTATTATGGCCTCTCCCCAAAGGAAATGCAAACCACCTGCAATACACTCGGAATGCAACTAATAAGCGGTCATGTCGCCCTTGACGAAAAATTTCAAAACACCATGGAACAGGCAGTAGCATCGGGTCAAGAGTATGTTATCTGTTCTTCCATGCCAAGCAGCGGACAATATATAGACAACTATAAGGCCGTCGCCGAACAGTTTAACAAAGCCGGGGAGGCCTGCAAGAAATTAGGGCTGAAATTTGGTTACCACAACCACGAATATGAATTCGAAACGGATAAAGGACAGGTTTTATACGACATCTTGATGGACGAGACCGATCCCGAACTCGTACATATGGAGCTTGATCTGGGATGGGTGGTTGTTGCAGGAAAAGATCCATTGGCCTATTTCAAAAAATATCCCGGAAGGTTTCCACTATGGCACCTTAAGGATATGAATATGAAAAAAAAGGAAAGTACCGAATTCGGAAAAGGAGGTCTCGACATTACTACTATGATGAAGCGTCGCAAGCAATCGGGTGTAGCACATATTTTTATTGAACAGGAAGAGTATGCCAGTTCGCCCATTAAAAGTATGCGACACAATATGGCATTTTTAGATCACATGAACTTATAGAAAATGATGCGACGATTTTTCTTGGTATTAGGTGTACTCATCGTCATGTTCTCATGTTCTTCGAAAGAGACTTTCGATGTGCTTATTAAGAACGGAACAATCGTAGACGGCTCCGGTAGTCCATCGTTCCTAGGTGACATCGCTATAAATGCCGATACCATTGTCGAAATTGGACATCTCGATCAAGCCATTGGTAAGATTGAAATAGACGCAGCCGGACTTACCGTTGCGCCAGGCTTCATCAATATGCTAAGCTGGGCCAATGTATCGCTCATTGAAGATGGAAGATCACAGGGTGACATTCGTCAAGGCGTTACACTCGAGGTAATGGGTGAAGGAAGCTCTATGGGGCCTTTGAATGCAGCAATGAAAAAAGAGATGAAAGACGAGCAACAAGATATTACCTACGATATCTCATGGACGACCCTTGGAGAGTATCTTGAGTTTCTTGAAAAAAAGGGAATATCCCCGAACATTGCTTCCTTCATAGGCAATGGTACCCTAAGAGAGTATGCTATGGGTTATGAAAAAAGACATCCGACGCCAGAAGAAATGGCCACTATGAAAAAGTTGACAAGACAGGCCATGGAAGAAGGCGCCATGGGGCTTTCTACTTCGTTGATATACGTACCCAGCGGTCATGCCGAAACAGCTGAGATTGTTGAATTGGCGAAGGTTGTATCTGATTACGATGGGCTTTACATCTCCCACATACGCGATGAAGAAGGTGGACTATTGGAAGCGGTCAATGAACTTATACATATTTCTAAAGAAGCTGACCTTCCTGCCGAAATATATCATTTCAAAGCCTCTGGAACCGAAAACTGGCAGCTATTGGATAGTGCGATTACGCTGGTAGAACAGGCCCGCGCACAAGGCCAAAAGATCAGCACCGACATGTACATGTACAATGCTAGCTCCACTGGCCTCAATGTAGTACTGCCCGATTGGGCCAAAGAAGGGGGACATGAATCGACGATGAAACTTATCGAACAACCTATTCAACGTCGAAAAATGATTCAAGACATCAGCTTTCACGTGCCCCCCGATAAGATACTATTGGTAGGCTTCCGAAATCCAGAATTACGCCATTTGATAGGTAAGACCCTCGCTGAAGTCGCAAGTGAGAAAGAAGCCTCTCCCGAAGAGACCTTGGTGAATCTCATCTATGAAGATGACAGCCGTATTCAGGTGGTATACTTTTCTATGTCGGAAGAAAATATCAAGAAAAAACTGAAACTGCCCTATATGAGTATTTGTTCCGATGCCGGCTCGTACACCAACGAGGATGTTTTTTTGAAGCAAAGTACACACCCTAGGGCCTACGGTTCTTTTGCGCGACTTTTGGGGCACTACGTACGGGAAGAAAAAGTCATATCCCTCGAAGAGGCTATTTACAAACTCACTTCCTTGCCGGCCACACACTTAAAGCTTAAAAAAAGAGGAGGCCTTAAGGAAGGATACTATGCTGACGTGGTTATTTTTGATGCCCAGAGTATTCAAGACCTTGCAACCTTTGAAAAACCCCACCAGTATGCTACCGGTATGAAATACGTTTTTGTAAACGGAACCCAGGTTTTAAAAGAGGGAGAGCATACTGGCGCCTTACCGGGCAAATTTGTTCGTGGCCCTGGCTGGAAGAAAGAAAATGATTCGAACGAATTGGATTAAAACCAAAGTACTATTATCTATGAAAAAAATAAGGATTCTAACCATGGCTTGCTTTTTCATTGTAGCATGCAAGGCACAAAAGAAAGAGGTCTCCCCGATTATCGCCAACGGGGAAAAACTTACCCTCGTATCCGATGAATATGAGTTCACGGAAGGTCCCACGGCCGACAAGAACGGGAATGTTTATTTTACCGACCAACCCAATGATCGTATTCTAAAATGGTCGGCTTCTACCAACACCGTTTCCGAATATATGAGTCCCTCAGGAAGGTCGAACGGGCTCTACATCGATCGAAATGGCAACTTGTTAGCGGCCGCAGATGAAAAGAATGAATTATGGCGTATCGATGCTAGCAAAAATGTAACCGTTCTGGTCAAAAATTTTGAGGGTAAAAAATTGAACGGCCCCAATGACCTTTGGGAAGACCCGAAAGGGGGTGTTTATTTTACGGACCCCTTTTATAAACGTCCTTGGTGGAACCATGACGAACCCGAGCAAACCGCCAAAAGGGTTTACTATCTAGCCCCAAATGCCGATAGTCCTAGAATTGTAATAGATGAAAACTACGACCAACCTAATGGAATTATTGGATCACCTGACGGTAAAAAATTGTACGTCGCCGATATTGGGGCTAAAAAAACCTATGTATACGCCATTGAAAATAATGGCGCCCTTTCCAAGAAAAAGTTATTTGCCGATATGGGCTCTGACGGGATGACCATCGATAGGTTAGGAAATGTCTATTTGACGGGAGATGGAGTGACGGTATTCAATGCCCAAGGCCAACAAATCGAACATATCGATGTACCGGAAAACTGGACGGCCAACGTAACTTTTGGGGGGAGCGACCGTAGGACCCTCTTTATTACGGCCATGGATTCGGTGTATACCCTTAAAATGAACGTTCAAGGGGCCAGATAGGGCATTTGGTTTTTCAATTTGTAAAATTTATGAACCGACCCGGGAATGAACACTAGTGCACAATGCCTGAAATTAAACTTGCAAATAATAGAACACATTATCAAATCATTGCCGATCTGGCCCATAAAATCTGGGCCGAGCATTATACCCCAATTATTGGAGGTGAACAGGTTTCCTATATGCTCGAAAAATATCAAACACCACTAGCTATAGAGAATCAAGTGAGCCAGGGCTTTTCTTATTATCTATTGCAAGATCATCATACGCCCGTGGGCTACTTTGCATTCCAGAATAAAAAAGATGCCCTGTTTTTAAGTAAGCTCTATGTACTCAAAATCAAAAGAGGAAATGGTATTGCAAAATTTGCGATTTCTTTTCTGGAAAAATGTGCAAGAGATTTAGGTATGCTAAAAATTGAACTCACCGTTAATAAACATAACACTTTAGCCATCGCCGCTTATTTACAAATGGGCTTCAAGAACGTAGCGGCAATTGTTCAAGATATTGGCAACGGCTACGTAATGGACGATTATGTACTGGAAAAAATAATACCATAATACACCCAATAAAAAGTCGGTGTATTTACAGATATACGTATGACAAAAGGCTAAAAAATGAACCCAAAAGTCGATTTCTTTTTTGATAAACCATCACAATGGCTAGAAGCATTTAAAGAACTGCGAAGTATAGTACTTGCCTGTGGGTTGATTGAAGAACTAAAATGGGGAAAGCCCTGTTACACCTTTCACAACAGTAATGTTGTACTCATTCATGGCTTTAAAGCGTATTGCGCTTTGCTCTTTCATAAAGGTGCCCTACTGAAGGACACGAATGACATACTGGTACGACAAACTGCAAATGTACAGGCCGCCCGTCAGATTCGCTGTACGGATACTGGCCAAATCAAAAAAATGAGAGACGTTTTGAAAGCCTATATTTATCAGGCTATTGAAGTTGAAAAATCAGGACTGGAAGTACCGATGAAGAAAACGAAGGATTTTGATTTTCCGGAAGAGCTTGAACAAAAAATGACTTCCAACTCCGACCTAAAACATGCTTTCGAGAAACTGACTCCTGGCCGCCAAAGAGGATATCTCCTGTATTTTTCAAGGGCCAAACAGGCAAAGACCATAGCCGCAAGGATTGAGAAGTACATTCCAAAAATACTAGAGGGTAAGGGACTAAAAGAATGATTCGAAATACTCCGTATAATTCAGTATATTCGGGATAAATCACTTTACTTCCCCAAACAAAAACGCTAGCGTTATGATTCTTCTACGCTTTGCAAAGATCACTGCAAAACCTAACATCGCTTTTAGGCAAGAAATTATCTTTTACACCTTGCCCTATTGGTTTGTTTTTGTCTTCTGCCACCTGCAGGTTCAAGCGCAGCAAGGCGATTCACTACCGAATATAGTAGAAGATGGGCATATCGAAAAAATGGGGGATAAACTTGCCATGGATATTTCTTTCAATAATGCCTTCGAAACGTTTCAGGTCAATGCGGATAATAAAATCGTACTCTACCCGAACGCAAGTACCAATCTGTATCTACATATGAGCTATCGCTTTATTTCTTTCGGCTTTAAATTTGCTCCCGATTTTCTACCCGGTAATGGGGATGAGGCCAAAAAGGGAGAGACCAAATCATTCAGCTTAGGTACGGCCCTGATCTTTAAACACTGGTTTGGCAACGTTGCATATTCCAAAGTAAGGGGCTATTATATTGATAATACATCCGACTATAGAGACATGAAACCTAGGGATCCCTTTATCCAATTTCCCGATTTGCATTACAATAGTTTTGTACTCAATTTCGGCTACTACAACAATCCTCGATTTTCCTTTCGTAGCCTGACTTCGCAAACCGAGCGTCAATTGAAAAGCGCCGGTAGCTTTATGCCCGTGCTGCACCTCCGTTATTATACCACCAATGATGAATCACCGGTAGAGAGTTCACAAAAGACTAATAACTTCGAAACCACTATTGGCCCGGGTTACGCGCATACCTTCGTGACCAATCAAAAGTACTATTTATCTTTGGGGCTAACGGCAAGTGCCGGCTATATCAATACCAAATTAACCACAAGACTGCCCGGAGAGGACAATATTAGCCATCAAGATAATTTTATTTTCCGTTGGGATGCCAAGACCGGAATTGGCTATAACGGGTCTAAGTTCTATACAGGACTTTATGCCTCGGCATCGGGAACGCAATACAAACAGCAAAATACGACGGTTATCAATTTCAACAATCGCTTAAATTACCATCTCTTCTTCGGTATTCGGATCGATGCCCCTGATTACCTAAATCGAAAGGTTAATATGGTTGAAGAAAAAATAAATTCGAAACTGAAATCTGCCAAAACAAAGCAGTCAAAGTCCAGATAAAGGTAAGCTCCAATAAGTAATCCTTCCAATGGTGCTGCAAACCACTACCAGAGATAGCCCTTCACGGGTTTAGGCACATCAGGTAGCTCCGATTCTCCCATAACCTCACGTAAATCGCGTTCGATCGCATTGCAAATAAAATTAAGTGGCACATCGGTTGTTCTGTTCTCAAAGGGATCTTCATTTGCGGCTCCTGTTCTTTCGAGCACAATAAAAACAAAGGAAATAAGGATACTTAAGGGAATCATGACCCATGAGCTATTATCCATCGTGCCAAATACATCCAGCAGTCCAAAAGGGAGTAAAGCAATAAATAGCATTACAAACAATCGTGTAAAGATGTCGTATTGGCGAAGCAATGGGGTGCTCTTTATCTTTTCCGACATACTGAATACCTTTAAAAAATTGTTCAGGGAATCTTCTAAAGGTGAAGTATACCACCAGCTCAAAAGGTTCGAGGTGGTAGCCCTTCTGATTTCATAACCCATTACGACATTTATTTTATAGGGAATATTTTTAGCAGTGATTATTTCTTTATATTCCTCGTCAGAAAGGAATTTTTTCAGTTCATCCCAGGTATCAAGTCTTCGAAAATGAATTCGGAGGGCATGAACATAGGCAATTTGCTTATAGATTAACGATTTGGTGAAGTCCCTTTGAACGGCCTCATCGATATCATGGACTTCTTGTTGCGATTTTGAAAATGTCAGGATCATTCGGGCAAAAGACCTGCTCTCATTGGCCAATAATCCCCAAGCACTTCGGGCGTCCCACCACCGTTGATAAGCGGTTTGATTCTTGAAAGCTATGAAAATAGCGAGGGCCGACCCAATGATACTGATCGGTGTAAAGTTCAAGGTAAAATTCCCAATAATCGCGTAATGCGTGCAGATCCAAACGAAGAGGGTCCAAATAATCGCAAAAGACATCGCTTTGTTGATATAGGGCCAAAGCCGAATCAAGTTGAAGGTTTTTTTTACAATCATAAAAGAGGTAATCTTCCTTTTTTTTAGTTGCTTTTTTCTTTCGTAAGATACATCTTTAAATCATTTTGGTTAATTCCTTCCTGACCATTTTAATCCTTTCGATCATTAAAGAACTATTCTTAAATTACGCACTCCAATGAATACCAATACCTTTAGTATCATGATTGACCTTTTGAAGGAAACATCCCAAAAAAACATATTGAAACATACACTTAGCTGTCTCGTGGTGTTTTTTTTAGTCCACTCCCCTACCGTGGCCCAGAGCAGCACCATGAACGATAAAGGAGCACTACGTTTTACTTCATCAAAAAAAGAACTGGAAAACGCTTTTAATTGGGCCAAGGACAAAGCCCTATCTTATGCCCACGATAATTCCGACCCAGTAGGATATTGGTACGAGGCAGCCTTACCGAACCGAGAGGCCTTTTGCATGCGTGATGTCTCGCATCAAGCTATTGGGGCCGAAATTCTTGGGCTTGGAGCCCATAATTATAATATGCTGCTTAAGTTTGCGCAGAATATTAGTAGTAAAAGAGATTATTGTTCCTTTTGGGAAATCAACCGTTACAACAAACCTGCCCCCGAGGATTATGCCAACGACCAAGATTTTTGGTACAATCTTCCAGCGAATTTTGATGTCGTTTATAATGCCTATCGCCTATATGAATGGACGGGTAATAGAGATTATCTCGAAAATGAGGCGCTCAAAAACTTCTACGATCTCAGCATGAACCAATATGTCGACCATTGGGGTTTGGGGTCGAACGACGTACTTGACCGAAATCGATCGATGCATTTGGCCGAGAACTTGGCCACGACCCGGTTCGGTAACCACCGGGGAATACCGACCTATAACGAAGGAGGTCGAGGCTCGACCTTGTTGGGAATTGACATGACCGCCTCTTTAATTGCGGCCTATAAGGCCTATACCGAAATATTGAAACAATCTGGCGAAAAACAAAAAGCCAAAGGCTTAGAAACAAAAATCGCTCAAGAAGAAGCTTTCATGAACGAGTTCTGGTGGGACGACCAAAAAAAGCAATATCGCTCCATATGGTACGAAGATGATACTTTCGATTATTTCATGGTCGGAGACAATCAAGCATTTCTGCACTACCCTATCTATTTCAATGCTATTACCGATAGCGAAAAGGTCGATCAAATCGTGAGCGGTTATTACGACAACGCCGACAGGCTCATAGTAGAATTAAAGTCTTACCTACCGATTATTTTTTATGAGCATAATTTTCCCGAAAAGGCAAATCAAATGATTATAGATTTATGTAGCGAAAAAAATAAGCGCAGGGATTATCCCGAAAATTCCTTTACGGTAATTGAACATATTACCCGAGGATTGATGGGCATTGAACCCGATGCGGCCCAAAACTCGTTCACGACCCGTTCCCGGTTAAAACAAGAAATCGATTGGGCCGAAATGAAGTATGTTCCTATCTTATCAAATAGAATATCGGTACGTCACGAGGGAAAATCACGAACTATCGTCACCAATGAAAGCGGAGCGACAATATATTGGAAGCCTAAAGTTTCCGGTAGCTATGAATATCTCTATCTAAATGGAAAAAGAACTAACTGTACCCAAGAAAGAGAAGGTGAAAACCCATATTCGTATGTCACAATAGCACTTCATGAAGGTGAAAGCATTACTATGAAAACACCCTAGAGCGTATTTTTAAAAACGAATAATTTAGAACTATTTCACATGAAAAACAAGATTCTGTTCATTATCGCCTCGCTGCACTTCCTACAGGTATTTACGATTGTCGCGCAGGAAACAATACACCCCAATGTCATATTGATCATAACGGACGACCAGGGTTATGGAGATTTGGGGGTCACTGGGAATCCGCATGTAAAAACGCCCACTATTGATAAACTGGCCAAAGAGAGTATTCGTTTCCATAATTTTTATGTATCGCCGGTATGTGCACCAACCCGGTCTAGTTTGATGACAGGTCGATATTCGTTACGTACGGGTATTCGTGACACCTATAACGGAGGTGCCATCATGGCATCAAACGAGATTACCATTGCCGAAATGCTCAAGCAGGCGAACTATCGTACGGGAATTTTTGGAAAGTGGCACTTAGGCGACAATTACCCCAGCAGACCCAGCGACCAAGGCTTTGATGAATCGGTCATCCACCTTTCTGGAGGTATGGGCCAAGTCGGGGATTTCACTACGTATTTTAAGGGAGATACCAGCTATTTCGATCCCGTGCTATGGCATAACAACCAACAGCAAACCTATACGGGTTATTGTTCCGATATTTTTACCGATCAGGCCATTCAATTTATTGAAAAGAATGAAACCTCACCGTTCTTCTGCTATCTTGCCTTTAACGCACCACATACTCCATTACAAGTACCCGAAAAGTATTATACAATCTATGAAAATATTGATCCATCAACTGGATTTGATAGAGATGGCAAGCCCTTCCCAAAAATGTCGGAAAAAGATAAGGAAGATGCGCGAAAGGTATACGCCATGGTTACGAATATCGATGACAACCTCGCCAAGTTGTTTAAAAAATTAGAAGAACTGAAAATTTCCGATAACACCATAGTTATTTTCATGACTGATAATGGTCCGCAACAACTGAGGTATGTCGCCGGTATGCGCGGTAAAAAGGGAGATGTGTACCAAGGTGGGGTGCGCGTGCCCTTTTATCTTAGGGCTCCCATGGTGTTAAAAAAAGACAAGGATATCGAGACGGTTGCCGCACATATAGATATATTACCGACACTTGCGACCCTATGTAATGTATCGCCCCCTAAAGACCGTAAAATCGATGGTAAGAACCTATTGCCATTGCTTGAAGGGAAAACGGTAAATTGGGAAGATAGGCCCCTATTTTTCTATTGGACCCGCAAATATCCTGAACTTTATTACAATATGGCGATGCGCAATGGTAATTATAAATTGGTCGGAAGAACTAATTTTAATGCCCCACTTACCGATTTCGAACTGTTTGACCTAAAAAAAGACCCTTATGAGCTTGAAAATCTCATTTTACAAAAAGAAACCCTAGCGGAAAACCTAAAGGCCAAGCTCGATGCAACGTTTCAAGAGTTGATACGTTCCGATAACCTTAACAGCCCTCCTCGAATAGAGATCGGAAGCAAGCATGAAAACCCGGTAATCTTAAATCGAAACGATGCCGGTGGCCAGCGCGGTATATGGGCTCAAGAAGAAATTTTTGGCAAATGGAAGGTTGCCGTAAATAAAGGCCGTTATAATATACGGTTCAAGTTCATCAAACCTGTCCCTAGTGGGGGCACTATGTTCTTAGAAGCCGGTACTTTTGTCCATCGACAATCTAATGGAAAAGAAAACTCTGATATTATAGCGATGAACAATGTCTTCTTACCTGCAATGGATTGTGACTTGATTCCTTTTTATACCAGTAACGGGCGAAATATTCTTCCTTTCTGGGTAGAACTACAGAAGCTAGATTAGAACTTTTGGAACGGTAAAGTAGTTTTTGACCAAAAGGTCGAACAGAATTGGCCAAGGGTATCGATACTACCAATAATCTTCGTATGCGGCATCTAAAATTTGGATCAGCCGATCTTCAGCAACAGGCTTAACCACATATTCGGTAAGTTCTTCATACTTTTCCGCCCGTGTTTTGTCACGTTGACTTTGGGAACTGGTTACCAAATAGAAATGAACCTCTTGCTTAATTTTGGGTTTTAGCTTTCTAAATTCCTCCAAGAATCCCCATCCGTCGAGAAAAGGCATATTTATATCCAAAAGAATAACCCTCGGGAAATCAAGTCCTTGTTCAATGCAAGATTCTATGTATTCCAGCGCCTGTTCCCCATCCATATATGATTCGACATCTATATTTTCCGAAATGCCCTTTAACATACGCTTGGTCAAGTATATGTAGATATCATCATCATCGATTAAAAGGATTTTCGCTTTTTCCATAATTTTTGATTTAAAATTCGATTTTGAATGTGGTTCCAATATTTGGTTGACTCTCCACACTGATAGTGGCATCCAGAGATTCCAATTGTGATTTAACGAGGAATAAGCCCATGCCTTTACCCGATATATCTCTATGAAACCGTTTATATAGTTTAAAGAGATTATCACCATGCCGAAGAAGGTCGATACCCATACCATTGTCCCGAACGTAAAGTACTTTTTTACCATCCTCGAAAGCACTTTCGAATATGATATGGGATGTCACACCTTTTCTTCGATACTTTATAGCGTTTGATATTAGATTTTCGAAAATACTTCTAAGGTAAAATTTGGAAAAAACCACCGTCTTCCAGGCATCCAGCTTATAGATAATCTTAAAATCAGAATCTTGGAAAAGGGTCTCCGAAAATTCTTTCCGCACGCTTTCTATCTTTTCATAAATATTTATCTTCTGCAAATCGACTTTATCGCTATCAAGAATGGTTACATACTCACTGATATCTTCAGTAAGCATGGTTATACTATTGGATATTTGATCGAGTTTTGGTACAAGCTCCTGTATTTTATAATGCTCTTTTTCACTCTTTATCATGTCTACGATAACCGACATGCTTGTCACTGGAGCCCTTAGGTTATGTGATACCAGATGATTAAATTCTTTCAATTGTTTATTTCTCAATCGCAGCCTGTGGTTAGTCTGCTTAAATTCTCTATTTACAGATTCGAGTTCCTTTTTGTGCGTAGAAAGTACCTTATTATTTGTTTTTAATTCTCTAAAAAAATGTCGCTTTTGTCTTTGATAGGTAATGTAGGTATAAGAGACCCCTGCCAATACCACGATCAAGAAAAAATTAAAAACAATTGAATTTTTATATAAAGGCCACAAGTAGGCATTTAACCGTTCAGGAGATACTTTTTGAACGATCGCCCAATCGGTGTTCTTAATAACGTTTACAGACTTTCCGGAAAATGATTTCAGAGAACGATCTTCCGCGTTAAAGTCTATACTTTTTAAGGTCCAAAGCGCACCGTTTTTTACATAGGATGTATCGTGATCGACTGCTAGGCCGAAACCATCCAATCGAACCCGCTTGATTATTGAATCCCTAAACCCAGGAACTTCAAAGGCCATGTCGAATTCAGAAACGGAAGAGCTATTGATTTGTAAATTGGAATCTATCAAATAAATCTCTCCTTCTGAAATGGGTTGTTTTAGAGATTCAAAAATCTCTCTCATGTTATAGTTAAGCACCACTAAACCTTTCTTCCGATCTAAAGAATCAAAAATAGGCACCACAGTCCTTATTACCGGTTTATAAGGTCTCTCTATAGTATTGTTTTCCTGATTAAGGTTTATACGGGTCAAGAGAATATCACCTTTTTCAAGTCCTAACCCTTGGCGCACATAATCTCTATGACTTTTATTCTGCAAAGGAAAAAACTCCATCCGACCATCTTCTTGTCTTTGATATCTAAGCACCTCCGTACCTTTTAAATCAATGATTCGAAATTGATCATACACACTCATCCCATTTATAACTTCGAGATAAGGACGCAGAAAAAGTAGGTCATGTTTGTCAAAATCTTGTGGAAAGGTCAAGGAAGACCAATAATTGGCGTTGTTGATAAAATAATAGAAAACGGATTTTAAGAAATTACTTTTCGATAAGGCACTTTGCTCCTCGATACGAGTCAAATAGGCGATTCTTTCCGTTCTTTCATTATAGAACAGAAAGAGGGAAAGTAATAAAAGGGGTAGATAAAGTAACAAGAAAACATTAAGATACTTCTTACACATACATCAAACTTCACATCAATCCAATCATTTTGTAGAGGTAAGTTACATTCAAGTTTCGAGGGCAAATAAGGAAAATTTTTTTTTAAATTACAATATTTTCTTACCCGTTCAAATTTATTTTTAACAAAAAAATCTGTTATCGAACACATCTAGAAAAATTTTTAAAAATCTACGTTATTGGGTTCAAAACAATTCTTGACCTACGCGTTTTATCTCATGACGACTATTAACCATTGTTGAGTACCGCATGTTTTATTGGTCGCCTTTTTTGGCCCTCATACCGCAATACCAGTAATCAGAGTTAAGGATATACTTTCAAATATAACCTGTTTGGAGTACTCTATTAATGGCAAATGCAAAGCTACTTTATGACTTGAATACACTTCTAAACAAAGACTCGTTCAGTTTTCTAAAGATAGGGTCTCCGACTTCTAGAATAAAGACCACTGTTCGAAGTATATATTATCTTAGCGATGGGTTTATCTATATACTAACAAAGAAGTGTACATAAGATATTCGCTATCGCATACATTTTTAAAAAAGAACCATGCGCAATGTTGACCTTTATTTTTTGAATAAAGAAGAGCCATTTAAAGGCTGCCTACTGGCGTTGAGAGAAAGTATTCTTTCCAAAGATCTGCAAATAACGGAAACCCAAAAATATGGCATGCCCTGCTATTGCTTTAAAGGCAAGGCATTCTGCTATCTATGGACCGATAAAAAAACACAATTTCCATATATCCTTTTTGTGGAGGGCCAGTACCTAAACCACCAAAAATTAGAAACAGGAAAGCGAGCTCGCATGAAAATTTTTCCGGTCGACCCTAAAAAAGATTTGCCTATCAGAACAATAAATGCCCTGCTGCAAGATGCCTTGCTCCTCTATAAAAATGGTACCATTCCCGTTTAATAAAATAGCAACAAGATCTTTCTAATAGCGAGTGATTTAATGCGGAGCTTTTACTTCTTGCCTACTTGGATCACTTTGACTATTTTTAAGTACTATTGCGGTATTTACGGCAATCCTATCGCATAGCCTGACGATGAAACACCTTTCTCTACTTCTTTTGTTGAGCTTATTTTTTCAACCCCTCTTTGGCCAACGTCTTAAGGTGAGTAAAAACCAACGTTTTCTGATTACAGAAAAGGGCGAACCTTTTTTTTATATGGCCGATACGGCCTGGGAGCTTTTTCACCGTTGCACCCGTGAACAAAGTGAACAATATCTTTCAAAACGGGCTGAACAAGGTTTTAGTGTGGTTCAAGCAGTAGCCTTAGCAGAAATAGATGGTTTATTAACTCCAAACCCTTACGGCGAAGTTCCGCTAATTGAAGAGAACCCAAAAAAACCGAACGCAAGGTACTTTGAACACATCGACTACATTATCAAGAAAGCGGACAGCCTTAATCTGTATATAGGGCTGCTACCAACATGGGGCGACAAAGTTTTTAAGAACAGTTGGGGCAAGGGCCCTGAGATATTTACGCCTGAGAATGCCTTTGCCTATGGAAAATGGATCGGAGACCGCTATAAAAATTTTGACAATATAATCTGGATTATCGGAGGCGACCGCAACCCAAGACCTGATAGTAACGACGTAGCAATCTGGAACCAAATAGCCGAAGGCATCGCAAAAGGTGCCGGAGGCTATGACCAAACATTAATGAGCTACCATCCGCAACCCAAAAGGGGCGGTGGCTCATCGACTTGGTTCCACAATGAACCGTGGCTCGATTTTAACATGCATCAAACAGGGCATTGCCCCGATCACCAATCTCATGCGCGTATATCACATGATTATAATTTAATACCGGTTAAACCTACCCTCGATGGCGAACCACTATATGAAGACCACCCTTATTGTTTTAACGCCAAGGAATTTGGGTATAGCATCCCTGAGAATATTCGCCCTATCATGTATTCGAATGTGTTTGCAGGAGCTTGTGGGCAAACTTATGGAAACCATAATGTTTGGCAGATGTACAGCAGCGACAAAGTGGGCATCAATGGCCCCTTAAGGCCTTGGCCTATGGCTTTAGACCTACCTGCGGCCAATCAAGTCAGGCACTTAAAAAATCTAATGTTGTCAAGACCCTATTTGTCGCGAATTCCCGATCAAACATTGGTAGCCTCGGCCCAAGAACTAAACGAGCACTATGTTTCGGCAACCCGCGACGCCCATGGTACTTATGCCCTTTTTTATTTTCCGACTGGCAAACCTGTCCAAGCCAATCTATCAAAGCTTAGGGGAAAGAGTTTGGTAACCCATTGGTACGATCCGCGTACAGGTGCCACTTTCCTTGGACCGAAAATCGGAAGTTCGAGAGAGATCACGATTTCCCCGCCTACAGAAGGCAAAGGTCAAGATTGGGTATGGATTGTTGATGACTCTGCCCAAGCGTATGCACCCCCTGGGTCTCAGTAATGAACTGATACTCGTTTAATTTAAAACTTCCTAAAATGAAAAATGTATTCGATTCCAAAGACGCACAAGAATTAGTTGGGCGTATCAATGCTCTTAATGCTAATACGCCAAGCCTATGGGGCAAAATGAACGTGGGCCAGATGTTGGCCCATTGTAATGTAACTTATGATTTGGTATACACCGACAAATACCCGAAACCCAAAGGCCTTAAAAAATTCTTTATTAAACTGTTCGCCAAAAAAATCGTGGTCGGGCCACAACCCTACAAAAAAAACCTTCGAACCGCACCAGAATTCCTGATTACGGATGAAAAGGATTTTGAACAAGAAAAAGACAGACTTATTGAGCACGTAAAGAAAACCCAACAACTCGGTGCGGAACACTTTGACAATAAAGAGTCGCATGCCTTTGGTCCATTATCGAAAGAAGAATGGAACATTCTTTTTTATAAACACTTAGACCATCATTTACAGCAATTTGGGGTTTGAGTCAATGAACACCTGATTATCGTACCAAATCGAACATACGTGTATATTTGACGATTACGCTGTTGTTCAATGGGTCACCGTCTTGCAGATTGTAGTTCCAGACCACAAAAAGCCCTGTGTTGGCCCGTTGCAGCCACCCAAATCTTAAATTTGCGGCCCATAGCTTGTTGGTTGTATTGTTTTGTATCAAACCTTGAATGTAGATGTTCGGACGAAAGGCATACGAAAGTTGGCTTCTAAAAATATTAGCCGTAAAATCACCAAAGGGTAGCTGGAAATTGTTGTATAAAAAAGTAAAATCGGAATTGAACTTATCGCCTAAACGCAGGCTTGCCGTCACACTCTCTTGATAGCGCGTACCGCCAAAGGAACCACCGATTACCGAACGGATGTTCACGGAAAAAGGATTACTACGATTCGTAAAAAATACAAGTTGAGACTCCACATGATTATAACTTCCTGGTTGTACGATTACACTTTTTCCTCTTGAAATGTCAAAAGCTTCGACCACACCTTCAGTGGTGAAATTTACTCCCGTGTGTAATTCGGTGCCGTTCTTCCATTCAAAATGATTATCGATATGTAGAAAACTTGTTTCCAAAAAATCATCAAAATTCCAATATCCCCGGTATGAAATATGAGGCCGGTATTCCAATATTTTAGCATTAGCGTCCTTTGGCCTCAGGTGATACAATATCCTACCCTCAGGTTTGCGAAAAGCGGAACGCAAAAGAAACCCTACTTCAGGGTTGAAGCCCTCACCGACCTCGGTGTATGCAGCGTTTATCTCCCAATTGTTCCAAATGTAATCGGTCTGCCATTTGAAAGAATGTGCGTTGATGGTATCGTTAGGGTCTTGGGTATGGGCATAAAAGCCTATCATTCTCGCTTTTTTTCCTAGCCCCAGCTTTCCATCCACCGCTAAGGTCCGGTTAAAATCATCGGATTGCAGCCCTAATTTATTTATAAATACTGCACCCAAAGCTGTGCGACCCTTGAATTCATGATTCACTCTGGCTACGGTAAAGTTATGCTCTTCCACACTGGCCTCGGTCACTTCCTCCGTCCACATACTTAAGAGTCCGACATTGGTACGATTGAGTTTTCCCGACAAACGGGCACCGCCGATAATGGGTACCACACTACCGTTTTCACCAATACCGATTCGCCTACTGAAAAACAGATCTACCTCTCCGGGGCTACCTACGCTAAAAAGACCGGCATTCTCTAAGAAAAAGGGACGTTTCTCCGGAAAGAAAAGGTTAAAACGATCGAGATTCACCTGCTGCTCATCAACCTCCACTTGGGCAAAATCGGTATTGTAGGTCAAATCTAATGTCAGGCTAGGCGTTACACTAAATTTCACATCCCCTCCAACTTCCCCAGAAATTTTATGGGTAGGCGAAGCAACTGCATAATCTTTATCTATTCGCCCCAATGCATAGGGAATGAGTTTAAGGTTTCCCGGATTTCGAAGCTGCAATCCTGTTAAGGTTCCAGCAAGTGAAAGTCGATTCAGATCTAGACCAACAGGCATTTCGGCCCAATAGACTATTTCATTTGTTTTTCGGATATTTCTTCTGAAATTGATTCCCCAATCCCTCCCCGATTGAAAGCGGAGTGTACGTAAGGGAATAGCGAACTCGGCGCTCCATCCGTACTCACCTACTTCTGAACGCACTTCCCAAGATCCATCCCAGTTGAGATTGAAACCACCAATGGTTCCGCCCTGTTGGCGATTGGCATTTTGATTGCCTTGCCCTTCATTGTCGACTTGGGCATCGTATTCGACCCCAAGAGAATTTGTTCCAAAAATAAAGCCGTTCTGACTGTCCATGTAGGTATCCAGTATGAAAATAAATGCATCGGTATTGTCGAGATCGGCATCGCGACGGGCGTCTGAAACCACCAATTTATCCGGACGGGCATCATAACAAACGACCCCCACATAAAAAGTATCTTCGGTGTAGGCGATACGAATTTCCGTCTTTTCGGTGGCCGGCTGCCCAAAATTAGGTTGAGTTTGACTTAACTCCCCGAAAGCGGTAACCGTCTGCCAAATTTCGTCGTTCAATACATTTCCATCTAAAACAGGGGCAATCGGTATCGAAACCGCTGTAGTGGAAGGTCGGGGCTTTACATCGAAAGATGTCGCTTGATTTTGAGCCGTCAAAAAGAATGGTAATAGTAAACAAAAAATGATAAGGTACCCGAGTTTGGAATATTTCATTTATTTGGCTGGTCTTTCTATTTTAAAAGTACTGTTTTTTCAGTTTGAAAGGTCGTTGGAAGTAAGAAAAAAGCCCTTTACCAAGACGTTATCTTGTAAAGGGCCTATATATTAAATTCGCTATTTATAGTAAAGCACTAACTCAATTCGCTATGAAGTAAATAGTAGAATGCCGGTCTACTCTTCATACGGATACTAGACATCTTTTCGGCCACTTTATGTATAGCGGCCATTCCCTTTTCTTTATCGCTTATACCTAATTTTTTTTCCACAAAATTTCTACGAACAGTTTCCAATTCAGATGCGTCGGTACCTGAAACCAGTAGCGCATCTTGGTTGTTCACCATTGACTTAAGGCTATTCACATAGCCATCTAAACGATCATCGTCGATATTAGAAACCCCGCAGTCGTTTAGTTGTTTTACTGCCGTCTTTTTTAAGGAAGCTAATTTATCAGATGTTTCACTCATAGTACTATAATTTTAAGATTATTAGAAAAAAATGAAATTCGAGCAAAAATGCTCGACAAAAGTGTTTGTAAGTTAAAAAAATCTTTATCAAAGTGATAAAATTAAAGCCTGAAAATAAAGACATTCGTAAAATTGAAAAGTAAAATGTATCTTGATCCCAAATATGTATTTTTCTTGTTCCAAAACGAGATGCCTATTTTTTATCTAAAAAACAAAAATCTTTAAATACATGTCATATCGGTTACCATTCTTATTTCTGTATCTACTAATTAGCTCGGGCATTTCGTTGCAGGCTCAAATTTCTACCAATACCGAGATTGGAAATACAGGGTTCTCTAAAGAACGTTTGAACCGGTATGATCAATTTCTTAAAGGAGAGGTTAAAAATGGCCGTTTGCCGGGAGCCGTGTCATACATCGTACGAAAAGGTGAAACGGTACATGAGGCCTCTTATGGATATCGTAGTCTTGCTGAGAAATCATCTATGGAACAAAATGATATTTTTCATTTGATGTCAATGACCAAACCCATCGTTACCGCTGCTTTTATGATGCTTTATGAAGAAGGACACTTCTTTTTAACCGACCCGGTATCGAAATATCTACCCCAGTTTAAAGACTTAAAAGTATCTACAGATGTCAACGCTGGCATCGATGGGCCTAAAGAACCTGCGAACAAAGAAATAACCATTCACCATATTTTGACCCATACAGCAGGTTTTTCCCACGGTCTTGGGGGCACCAAACTAGATAATGCCATCGCCAACGCACTGTATCGTCAACCTCAAGCGAACATTGAAAGTAGAGTCAATACGTTGGTAAGCCTCCCATTAATAGGGCAACCCGGGGAACAATGGTACTATAGTGCATCTCCTGACGTACTCGCCCTTTTAATTGAACATTTTTCAGGAATGACAGTAGCCGATTTTCTGCAAAAGCGAATTTTCGATCCCTTAGAAATGAGAGATACAGGGTACAACATAAAGAAAGGAAGTCAAGAGCGTTGGGTTCCTGTGCACAATAAGAACGAAAAGGGGGAAATGGTCACCTCGGCACAACAATTGCCAGTCGAAGGCAACACGGTATTTGGGGGCACGCACGGTCTTTTTTCCACCGCTGCCGATTATATGAAGTTTTGTCGTATGATGCTGAATAAAGGAGCATGGGAAGGAAAACGCTATTTGAGCCCTAAGACCATAGATATTATGACGATGAACCAGGTGGGAGACCTCTATGAAGCGGACGGGCAAGGTTTTGGGCTTGGTTTCGGTGTAACGACCGATGTGGCCGAAAGCAAGAGCCTAGGTTCGGTCGGGCAGTATTACTGGAGCGGGGCTTACTCGACTTTCTTTTTTATTGACCCCAAGGAAGAACTTATCGCCATTCTAATGACACAGGTGCAGCCCTACAACAATTATTACGGAACGATTATGCGTCAATTCGTTTACCAATCCCTTATCGATTAAGGTCAAAACATAAAATAGCTAAACATCACCCTTTAAACCAACCTCAATGACCACTTATATTTTTGAATTCATCGGAACCGGTATGCTAATTCTCATCGGAAATGGTATCGTTGCAAACGTTGTATTAAAAGGAACCAAAGGAGCCGATGCCGGATGGACCGGTATTGCACTTGCCTGGGGTATCGCTGTTTTCATCGGAGTCTTTGTTAGTGCCGATGTCAGTGGCGCTCACTTGAACCCGGCCGTAACATTAGGTCTGGCGACCGCCGGTAAATTCGAGTGGAATCTAGTACCAGGTTATATGCTTGCGCAGATCTTAGGTGCTATGATGGGCAATTTTCTGGTGTGGCTCACCTATAAAAAACAATATGATGCAACGGAAGATCAGGGTTCGATCTTGGCGACCTTCTGCACCGCACCCGCTATTCGAAGTCCCTTCTGGAACTTTATGACAGAGGTCATAGGTACTTTTGCATTGGTGTTCGGGGTTTTCTACATTGCCGGAGGCACGATTTCCAATGAACCGGTATCATTAGGCAGTTTAGATGCTTTACCTGTTGCCCTTCTGGTTATGGGCATTGGGTTCGGATTGGGCGGACCCACTGGGTATGCCATCAATCCTGCCCGAGATTTCGGACCAAGGCTTTTGCACGCACTTTTACCCCTCAAAGGAAAGGGTAGCAGTGACTGGTCGTATGCCTGGGTACCTATCGTTGGACCTTTGGTCGGAGGGTTTGTGGCGGCCTTAGTTTATCTCTGGATAGGTATTTAATAGATCGGATCCCTTTTTATGACTAGGCGTAGGCCAACTGGCTTTCTTTCCATTATTCAAAAAAGGGAACATCTTTGGGCGCATATTTCTTCATACCCTCTTCATTAATCTCGACCCCAATTCCTGGTTTTTCCGATAGTTTTATAAAGCCATTTTCGGTCATGGGTCCATCGTATGTGACAATCTCCTTGAACATAGGGTCTTTGTGAAAATAGATCTGCCATTCCAATATCATAAAATTAGGTACGGAAGCGCACACATGACAAGAGGCCATGGCCCCTAAAAACGAAGCCACCATATGTGGTGCAAAAGGCACATAATATAGGTTCGCCAAATTCGCAATACGTTGTGCTTCACCGAGACCTCCTGCCTTCTGTAAATCGGGCATAATAATATCTACGGCCCCATCTTCCAGTAGTGGACGAAAGCCGTGGGCTAGATAATGATTTTCTCCTGCGCAAATAGGGGTACTGGTAGAATCGGTAATCTTCTTGTACGCGTCCGGATTCTCCGCAGCTATAGGTTCTTCAAGCCACATCATATTCAAAGGCTCTAAAATTTTGGCCGCTTTTTCACCTGAAATAGCGTCATATCGGCCATGCATATCGGCGCAAATATCAATATTGGGACCGACGGCCTCACGAGCCGCGGCCATTTGATCGTACATTCGCTGAATCTCGGCGGGGCTGGCCGTCCAATTAAACTGATCGTACTTGTTGGGATCATTGGCCTGATCGAGGTCGAACTTTACTGCGGTAAACCCCATATCGACCGCCTCCTTTGCACTTGCTGCAAAATCTTCTGGTTTTGGCAGCCGATTTTGATACAAGGCGGTATCCATATACAACCTTACTTTGTCCCTGAACTTGCCACCAAGTAATTGGTACACGGGAAGGTTCAGGGCTTTACCGGTCAAATCCCACAAAGCGGTTTCGACCGCGGTCAACACCGCAACATACATCCCCGATTGCGCACCTTCGAAAAAACCTCTTTTTCGAAGGTCTTCGAACAAACGGTTCACATTCAGCGGATTCTGGCCTTTCAAGCGTTGTCCCAATATTTTGACCAAATGATACGTTCCCGGAGTCGCATCCACACCTTCACCATGCCCCACAATATCTTGATTACTATAAATTTTTACGAAGAGACTGTGGCCGCCTCTGATGTAACCACATTTAATATCGGTAATTTTGAGGTCTGAAGGAGCCGACATTTTTGGAGTATGATCTACCGCCGTTTCCAATTCCCTACCGAAATTAGCGAATGGCAATGCTCCTAAAGCGGTGGTCGCCATAGCTTTGGACAAAAAATCTCTTCTTGAATTTTTCATAGGATTCTATTTTGCTTTATATATTTTCATGATGCCATCACAGATTATGACTATGCGGTATGCCACTACCGTTTTGTAAACTACCAGGTTCTTGTTTTCAATAGTTCCTGTATCTGTTCCTTTGGCACTGGAAGCTCGTCAATATGATCATTGAGCCATTGCGAAAAGTCTTTTTCTATATCGTCGGACCATCTTGAATCTATCTGGCCGGGAGTATATTTCTGTTCTCGAAGCCGTTGATGGCCAAACATATCACGCAACCGCACAATTTCTGAAGTCTTCACCACTTTTTCCGCAAGGTGTGGAGGGATAAAAATAACACCCCCATCACGGCCCAAGACGACATCGCCAGGCATGACCGTGGCCATTCCGATTCGAGTTGGGGTATTGATACCGATCAAGGTGGTATTCAAGGCCCCGTCGGGATTGTTGAGGTGATGGGAGGGATGATAGCTTCTAAAAAAAGATGTAAACCCCCCTATTTCCTTTAATCCGTCAATATCGCGAATAGCTCCGTCATACACGATACCATTTCCGGTTTTGGCATAAATGGAATTTCCGAGATTATCCCCTATTGTCGGGCCATCGACATGGGCCCCAAACTGATCTACAACATAAACATCGCCCTTAGTAAGCATATCGATAGGCCAAGAGTTCTGTGATTTGATGCGCCCATCTTCGTTATGCCCCCTATCATCGATTACCCGATGAATATCCGGGCGTCCTGGCATAAAAATGGCGGTTACCGCCCTTCCAACCAGGACACTGTCGGGGTTTATGGCCTGCCAATGCTCAGCATACTGATATTTATAGTTTTCTCCCTTAAGTACCGCCCAGGCCTCTTCTAAAGTTACCCCTTTCATACGTTCTAGAATGTCGTCAGAAACATACGGTCTACCGTCTTCCAACCGTTTTCCTTCCCATTCCGGGGTTAAAAAAATGAGTTTTTCCTTCGCTATTTGCTGTGCCGATGTCTTGAAAGATAGGGCCAAACCGAAGAAAAAAAGATAGATAAAGGGGGTAGAAAACTTTGGATTGATTTTCATAATTACCGATTTAAGTGGTCTATATTATAGCATCATTTTCCTTAACAATGGGTTAGCCTGTCCTCTTCATTACAAGAATTTTTTGACCAGTACCGAGATAAAAACTAACTTGGGCGACTAATCACACAGAAAATGAAACATGCCTTACTGCTTGCCCTATTATTTTTTGCCAAACCATGCCTTTCACAAGATACGGAACGTTTTAAAAAAGAAGTAGAAGACATACAAAAAAAATATGATACCCTTGGGGATGCTTCGAAAGAAACGGTCGTTTTCACCGGTAGTTCAAGCATTCGTATGTGGCGCGATGTGCGAGAGCGATTTCCCGAATATCAAGTTATCAATTCAGGTTTTGGAGGTTCACAGGCCTCCGATCTATTATACTACATCTATGACCTCATCTTGCGCTATGAACCCCAAACTGTATTTCTCTATGAAGGAGATAACGATGTTTCGGCCCGAAAAGATGCTAAGGAAATAATATCGGACTTCAACCAGATCATCGGGGGCATTTTACGCAACGACCCCACTACTAAAATTATGATCATCTCGCCGAAGCCCAGCATTGCGAGATGGGAGCTTAGGGGAAAGTATAAACGGCTCAACCGGAAATTAAAACGATTGGCCAACGATAATGCCCAAGTACAGTTCATAGATGTATGGCATCCTATGTTAGATGGGCGAAAAGTGATGCAAGATATATTTATCGAAGACGGGCTGCATATGAATTCTAAGGGATATGATATATGGTTCGACAGCATTAAAGACTATCTTAATTAAGAATGGTACGATTGCATAAGAAATTTTAAAAAACAAAACAGAAAGGGCATTGGGCTTATTTTAGCCGTAAAACCCTTTTACTCTTAACCATCAAAAACAATGAAATCCAATTTTATTCGAAGCTTAGTCCTTTGCAGCCTGATTATTCTCTTTTTTTCATGCGAAACCGAAAAAAAGAAACGACAATTGAATTTACCAAAGACCGATCTCGCTATGGAAAATATGATTCCTATTCCTGTGAAGGTCATACCTACCGACAGCGGATTTGCCCTTGACCAATTTACAGCCATCTACACTTCCCAAAATGTGACCGGCTTTCCTGAAATTGGTCAATTCTTGGCCGATAAAATAAAGGAAAAGACGAATATCGATGTTCCCGTAAACGTTGACGAAATTCCTGAACGGGAAGGCGTTATTTTCATTAACCAGTCAGACAGTTTGGAACTTGATGCGCCAGAAGCTTACCAGTTATATATTACAAAAGACTCGGTTATTCTGAATTCAAATACGGCTGCCGGGGCTTTTAGGGGCATTCAGACCCTGCGACAGATAATACCCAATTCCGCCAATGACACATTGGCTTCGTACGAAGTATGGCCCATCCCCACGGGTAAAATTATCGATAGCCCTACTTTCGGCTTCAGGAGCAGTATGCTCGATGTGGCACGGCATTTCTTTAGTGTTGAAGATGTTAAAAAATATATCGATTTGTTGGCCTATTATAAATTCAATACTTTGCACCTACACCTTTCGGACGATCAAGGTTGGCGCATCGAAATCAAATCATGGCCCAAACTCACAGAAATAGGAGGCAGTACAGAAGTTGGTGGTGAATCTGGCGGATTCTATACCCAAGAAGAGTACAAGGAAATAGTGGCGTATGCCGCGGAAAGATATATTGTGATAATCCCGGAAATAGATATGCCCGGCCATTCCAATGCCGCCTCAGTATCCTATCCTTTTTTAAATGGCAATGGCAAGACCCCCGAACTATACGAAGGCATCGAAGTAGGTTTTAGCACTTTTGACACCCGAAAAGATACGGTATATGCCTTTCTTGACGATGTGATTCGAGAAATCACCGAGATAACACCGGGACCCTATTTCCACATGGGCGGCGATGAAACCCATGTGACAAAAATGAAAGATTATATCTATTTCATGGAGCGGGTAGAAAAAATAGTGCATAAATATGGTAAAAAGGCCATCGGTTGGGATGAGATGGTACATGGCGATATGGATTCGACGACTATCGCCCAGTTCTGGGCCAGTAAGGAAAATGCTGATATAGCTATTAAAAAAGGTATGAAAATCATCTTGTCACCTGCTAAAAAAATGTACCTGGACATGCAATACGACTCGCTATCCAAATATGGGTTGCATTGGGCAGCTTATATTCCCACAGATTCGGCCTATACTTGGTCACCTCAGAACTATGAAGGTATTCCCGTCGAAAGTATATTGGGCATTGAGGCTCCACTGTGGTCTGAAACGGTAGGTGAAATCGGTGAACTGGAATATCTAGCTTTTCCAAGAGCCATCGGTCATGCGGAACTGGCATGGTCGATCCCTGAGAATAGGGATTGGGAAAGGTATAAGGTACGTTTGGCAAATCAGGCCCCGTTCTTAGACCGAATGGACGTGAAATATTATCCATCGCCCTTAATCGATTGGGAGAAAAGCAAGTACAGCTATAAGGAAATAGATAAGGATTAAGACGGGAAAGCGTTTCCGTATATGGCATCAATATTCAAAGGTAGGTATATGTCGGATAAAATTACAAGAAGAAAAGCACTAGCGACCGGTCTCAAAGGCTCTCTTGCCGCCATGGGAGGTTATGCATTCGCTTCAAATACGATCGAAAACCAGAAGGGGAAAAGGCCAACGGATAAAAAGGTTTTACCGATGAGGGTCAGTCTCAATACCTCTACCCTATTACATTATAAACTAGATGTAGCCTCTCAAATCGATTTGGTGGCAGATGCCGGTTTCGATGGTATAGAATTGTGGATGAGTAATATCAAGTCATTTCTTGAACAAGGAGGTACGACTCAAGAGTTAAAAGACCAATTAGCCCATCGTGGCCTGGTCTTGGAGAATATTATAGGATTTTCAAAGTGGTGTAGTGATAATGCCAATGAAAGGACTCAGGCTATTGACCAACTCAGGGAAGAAATGATGATAACGGCCGGTATGGGAGGCACCTATATTGCCGCTCCGGTACAGGGAATCGAAGCGATAGATCCTACAAAATATGAGGCCTACGCCGAGCGCTATGCTTCTATTTTAAAATTGGGAGACGAATCAGGCGTAACCCCTATTTTGGAGTTATGGGGAATGGGCGCACTTCATAAAATTGCCGATTGTGCTCAAATTGCCATTGCTACAGGTCATGAAAAAGCCACCATACTCTTAGATTTTTACCATGTGTATAGGGGCGGCAACCATTGGGATACGATTGACCTTCTCAACGGCAGGAAACTACCGGTGATACACATGAACGACTACCCAGATACTCCTGTCTACAATCAACTTACCGATGCCGACAGAGTACTGCCCGGAGAAGGTATTTGTCCATTCGATAAGGTTATTCCCAAATTGTATAATGCTGGTTTTCGTGGAGGTTTTTCTGTAGAACTTTTCAATAAGGGGTATTGGGAAACTATGGATCCAAAGACCTTATTGAAACACAGCTATGAAAAAACTTTTGAAGTGGTTCAAAAAGCCCTTGCCCATACGATTGAATGAAATAAAGTTCCCCGAGGTGGCGTATCTAAATCTTAATTCTGGGTCGAATACGAACAACTCCTGGCATATAATAAAAATACCATGTACACGAATAAAATAGCACTGGTTACCGGCGGTAGTCGCGGAATCGGTGCCGATATAGCCCAGAACCTAGCAAAAAAAGGAATTGAGGTCATTATCACCTATCGGTCGAACAGTGACGCCGCCGAAGCCGTGATCGCTAAAATTAAGCAAATGGGGCAAAAAGCCGTGGCCTTTGAGCTCGATGTTGCCGACATAGCATCTTTTGACCAATTTTTTACGCAAATCGCTTCTTATCTAAAGATGAAGGATGGAAGATTAAAATTCGACTTCTTGATCAACAATGCGGGAACGGGCATTTATAGACCCTTTTTGGAAACCAACGAGGCACATTTTGACGAAATGATGAACATACACCTTAAAGGAGTTTATTTCTTGACACAAAAAGCGGTACCATTTCTTAACGAAGGTGGGAGAATCATCAATATTTCATCTGGGCTGGCGCGGTTTAGCCTACCAGGATCTTCCGCTTACGCGAGTATGAAGGGTGCCGTAGAGGTTTTTACCCGCTATTTAGCAAAGGAACTTGGGGCCCGAAAAATTTCAGCTAATGTCGTAGCACCTGGGGCAGTTGCCACTGATTTTGGGGGCGGCATCAACAAAAATAATGCAGAGAAACGCAAGCTAATAGCTGAAAACACGGCCTTAGGCAGAGTTGGTCTACCCGAAGATATCGGCGGAGTGGTTGCCTTTCTTTGTTCCGAAGAGGCCAGTTGGATCAATGGGCAACGTATAGAAGTTTCCGGTGGCATATTCCTGTAAGCCTACATAGTGCTTTCCAGTAGCTTGTGCGCCAGCTCATTCTTCTATACCGGGAAGCCCTTCTGGTTTTTTCGTTTGCCAATTGAACTTTTCGGCTTTCCCAGCTTTAGGCCAAATAACGTCCAAAGTGTTGGCATCATAAATTTTACCATTTTTGATCACGTGGTTCAGGGTATTTGAATTGCGTACATCTTGCAAAGGATTCTTTTCCAATACTACAATATCGGCCAGCTTTCCCACTTCTAAACTTCCGATGTCTCCATCGAGACCAATGGCCTCAGCACCTAAAATCGTAGCTACCCGTAGGGCATCGTGGTTTTGCATTCCGCCACTCGCTACCGACCAGAGTTCCCAATGATACCCTAGTCCTTGCAGTTGCCCATGGCTTCCAATACCTGCCAACCCACCTGCCTCGACCAAGGCTTTCATGAATTCGGCATGTTTTTGAAAAATATGTTCCTCATCCATAAACCAACTTGGCCTTCTCCTGCTCTTCTGAGCCAATTCTTTGTAGGGCGTAAAATACTGTAGCTTTGCATCGTTCCAAACATCTTCTCGGGAATAGTAATAATTTTCTGCCCAAGGTCCGCCGTACGACACAAGCAACGTAGGGGTTACGGCCATCTTTGATGTCGCTATGGTCTTTACTACATCATTATAAATAGGGTAAATCGGTAACGAATGCTCATGACCTGGATACCCGTCGATCAACTGTGTCATATTAAGTTTGAAATCAAGGGCCCCCTCTGTCGTGGGCATCAGTTTCAATGCTTTACAGGCCTCTATGACCCACTGCCGCTGCTGTCGATTACCTACCAAATACATTTTTATGGTTTTAGTATCGAAATAATCACTGTACTGTCGTAAAACGTCTTTGGTCTGATCTAGACTTTCCAATTGATAACTCCAAAAGCCAAGGCCGGGTCCTGTACTATATATTCTTGGCCCATCTACCATTCCCGCCTCCACCATATCGGAATAGGTAAGTACATCGGTGGTTCCAGTTTGAGGGTCCCTCGTTGTAGTGACACCATAGGCCAGATTGGCCGCATACATCCAAACCTGATTTTTGTGAATACCCCAAGTAGGTCTCAAATGGGCATGCGTATCCACAAAACCAGGCAGCAGTGTTTTGCCGGAAACATCAATTTCTTCGATTCCTTTGGGTACGGTTAAACTACCCGATGTACCAATGGCCCTAATACGGTTGTTTTCGATTAAAATATCCCCCTTTTCAATGATTTCCTTATCCTTCATAGTAACTATACGCCCCCCTTTGAGCAATACCGAACCCTTCGGCCTATCTTTCGTATAAGGTACCTTAATCTTAAATTCGGCTACTTTAAAATCAGGGTATTCATTTTTCTCGGTATCGGTTTCAATGGTATCTTTTTGCGATTCTTGTTTCTTTTGTTCCTTTTTCTTTTCCTTCAACCGGGCGATACTATCGTTATATTTTTTTCCTTCCTCGATATGGTATTTAAAGTGGCTGGCTCCCAAAGACCAATGCACCTTTTGACTATCTGACGACCACGTTGGAAATTCACCTCCAATTTTGGTTAATTTTAAGGCAGGGAAAGCCGCCTTGTCCACATTGGCCACGGATACGCTGGGCGTTTTTCCATACCTCGGTATGGTAACCACATAAATGTCGTTATTGATTTGTGCCAAGGCCGATTTTCCGTCCGGGGCAATTTTGATAAAGTCAGGTTTGGATGCTTTATCGTCATCTGCCCCGACCTCTGAAGGTAGAAGGCCATGCTCTCCAAATTTATCTTGAGAACCGAAAGTTTCGATGCCTTTTAACTTCAAATGTTCTTTTTGGTCGGTACCGTCCCACCTAATGGACAATAGACCCTTGTTCGAATTGCTCAGGTACACCCGATTATCCATTTTAGTGAAATGCGGTCGTTGTCGCCCCTTCGATTTATCGATCAAATGAAGTGTCCCACCCTCAGCGGAAATCCACATCAGGTCTTCGGTCGCACGGCTCGAACGGGTACCCAACAAATCTTGAAAGGTTTGAGCACTGCCCCTATGAAAGGCAATACGGTCGGCATTATATGACCATTCGGGGTAGCTATATAGCCCTGGTACTTGGGTCAGCTGAATAGGTTTGGGACGTCCATCGACGTTTACCTTATAAAGATGTCCGCCGCCTTCTTGCCACGTAGAAAACACCAGATACTCTCCATCTGGCGACCAACTCGGCTCCGCTTCTATAAAATCGTTTTTGGTAAGACGTTCAGGAGTTCCATTCGGAAAATCCATCACATACAGCCGGTTTAGGGCAGTAAACGCTATTTTAGTTCCATCGGGAGAAGGGACCGCATCGCGAATCTGTGTCGCAAATGCTTCCTCCAAATCTTCGATAGGATATTTAAAGGACAGTAAAGGCCCCATATCCAATTGCACGTCAACTGAAAAAGGAATTTCCTTGGCGGTATTTTCAGCGATGGAAATGGCGTAGATCTTTCCGCCGTACGAAGCAACCAAATGTTCACAATCAGGGGTAAACGACATCGCCGGTAAAACTCCTAACGGAGCTATGGACTCCTGTTCATCACGTTGAACCGGGTAAGCCAGCCAACGCTCCTCTCCCGTCGTCAGGTTTCGTAGAATGAGCCCTGTTTTTTCTTCAAAGCGGGTACCATAGACCAGCCACTTACCATCTGGTGAAAGGGTCGGTGTAAAGGCAGAACCATATTTTGAAGTAATGACCGATAGGTCTCCATCTTCCATATCATAGGTACCTACCTGATATTGGGGCAACTGAGCATTGTAGTTCCATGCTTTATTGCGCCGCGAAAAATAAAGCAGTCTACCATCGGCGCCAAAAGCGGGGTCCGTCAATTTAAGATCTTTAGGCTCGCTGACCAATTGGCCACCCGATCCGCCCTCTTTAGAATAAATATACGGTTTGATATTTCTTCTGCCCTTTACTCCTACAATATACGCACCATCCGGGGTCCATTCCGCTGAAAAGAAATTATGCTTTTTCTCTTCGGTAATCTGTTTCTCTTCTTGAGATTGAAGATGTAACGTCCAAATATTGTCCGACCCGCTCTTATCGGAAATAAACACCACCGATTTACCATCAGGGCTATATCTTGGATGCACATCATAGGCCATACCTCTCGTGATTTGAGTAGCCTTTCCTCCCGAAATTGGAATGGTATACAAATCGCCCATCAAATCAAAAACAATAGTTTTACCATCGGGGCTTACATCAAGTGATATCCAAGTACCTTCTTGAGTGGTAAAAAAAACGGTTCTTTCAGGTTCTAGAGGAAGCTCTTCCGTGGCCTTTTTACTTTCTTGAGCTACGATAGGGAAAAACAGGATCGTCGATACAATGCCGGTCAACGTGAGCAAAGTTTTCTTAAGCATCTCGTGGTATTTGAAGTTCACATCGAATATAAGTATTAACCAATTAACCCCACAAAAAAACCCTCTTTGAAAGAGGGTGTATAGAGCGATGATGCACTTTTCAAATCACTTACTCCTCCTCGGTCGAATCTTCTGAAGTCTTTTCTTCTTTCGCCGAAAAATCCGTAATTCCATTGTCATTAAGTATGTTGTACCAATGTATCACTTTCTTAATGTCACTGGCATAGACCCTATCTTCATCATAATTGGGCAATACTTCAAAGAAATATTCTTCAAGCTTTATCTTCTCGTCTTTATGACCTACACTTGTCTTTTCGCCGTTCTCCTTTTCTTGAATCTTTAGAAAAACCTCACGTAACGGCAATTCTTCATCGAGGGTATAAATCGCTATTTCAGAGAGTATGCTCACATTGCTCTGCATTCCTACGGTTATTCTCTTGTTGTCCAATAAGGATTCGGCAACAAAACCCGTTCGGGTCTGGGTGACCAGTTTATAAAGACCAGGTTTACCTCCAATGGCTAATATTTTGTCTAAACTCATATGTAAGATTACGTTTTAGGAGCGCAAATATGATATTTTTCGATGGATTACGGTAAAACTAACGCCCTTTTTTCATATTAGGAAACCGCATACGATAATCAACATGAATCTTACCTTTCGAGATATTGTTCAACCTTCCTTTGAGCATTCTCTTTTTTAGGGGTGACAATTTATCGGTAAAGAGTATTCCCTCTATATGGTCGTATTCATGTTGAACTACCCTTGCTATCAGTCCATCAAAGGTTTCCTTATGGGTCTTAAAGTTTTCATCGACATAGGAAATAGTGACCGTATCTTTCCGCTTCACATCCTCACGGACATCGGGTATACTTAGGCAGCCTTCATTAAAGGTCCACTCTTCTCCCCCTTCCTCTTCAATCGTTGCATTGATAAAAACTTTTTTAAAACCGTCCAACTGGTTTTTTTCATCGGCCGACAGTTCTTCATCATCAGCAAAGGGTGTAGTATCTACCAAAAACAATCGAAGTGGCACGCCTACTTGAGGGGCCGCAAGGCCCACACCTTTAGCATTATACATGGTTTCCCACATACCTTCTAGAAGTTCTTCTAATTTTGGATAACCTTTGGGTATTTCCATGCACTTTTTTCGCAATACAGGATCACCGTAAGCAACAATCGGTAAAATCATTTATATTTTTTTATTTAAATAGGCCTGCAATATAAGTGTTGCACTTATTTCATCTATCAATGCTTTATCCTTTCTTTTCTTTCGTTTCATGCCCCCATCAATCATACTTTGCACTGCAAGTTTCGATGTAAAGCGTTCGTCCTGTCTAACAATTGATATTTCAGGAAATACCTTCGCCAAACAATCTAGAAAAGGCACAATATATTCTTCTGCTTCCGAAGGTTCGTTGTTCATTCTTCGGGGTTCACCAATGACAAAAACCTCGACATTTTCTTTGGCAAGATAATCTTGAAGGAATTCCATCAAATCTATCGTAGCTACGGTAGTCAAACCGGAAGCAATCAAATGTAGCTCATCAGTAACCGCTATACCCGTTCTTTTTTTACCATAATCCAATGCCATCAACCTTCCCAAATCCCTATATTTTTGGCAAAAATAACCTTTAAATTGTTATAAGCGTAAAATTGAATCCGCAAATCATTTTTGACCAATTATATTTGCAGGGTCAGAGAGCTGTTCAAAAAAAGTACAGATCATTGCAAAAATAAGACATAAGCATTAACCCATTTTAAAATACGACTACAGATGACCGATTTACGAGAAACCATTGAGAAAGCATGGAACAACCGAGAACTTTTAAAAGAATCGAAGACGCAAGAGGCTATTCGAGAGGTAATCGACCTTCTTGATCAAGGTAAACTACGATGTGCGGAACCATCTGAAGATGGTTGGCAAATCAATGAATGGGTTAAAAAAGGCGTAGTGCTCTATTTTCCCATACAGAAAATGGAAACACTGGAAGCGGGCATCTTTGAATACCACGACAAAATACCCCTGAAAAGAGGATATAAGGAAAAAGGTATTCGGGTGGTACCTCATGCCGTTGCCCGACATGGCTCATATATTTCGGCAGGTACTATTTTAATGCCCAGTTATGTGAATATCGGAGCCTATGTCGATGAAGGCACCATGGTAGACACTTGGGCCACCGTAGGTAGTTGCGCCCAAATTGGAAAGAATGTACATTTGAGTGGAGGCGTCGGTATCGGAGGGGTACTTGAACCCCTTCAAGCTGCTCCGGTCATCATAGAGGACAACGCTTTTATAGGATCGAGATGTATTGTTGTAGAAGGTGTACACGTGGAAAAAGAGGCGGTTTTGGGAGCCAATGTTGTACTCACCGCATCTACAAAAATTATTGACGTTACAGGAGATAGTCCAAAAGAAATCAAGGGTAGGGTTCCGGCCCGTTCGGTTGTTATACCTGGAGGATACACCAAAAAGTTTTCTGCCGGGGAGTTTCAGGTGCCTTGTGCGTTGATAATTGGGACAAGAAAAGAAAGTACTAACAAAAAGACTTCCCTTAACGATGCTTTGAGGGAATATGATGTTGCCGTATAAATTTTGTAGGAATTTTAAGTATTTATATACTTTTTTCTCCCTTTTTTAGTTATAATTTTGTCTTAAGAGACGCGAGACACTGATTATTTAGATTTCAATGAACGGTAAAAGAGAGAAAATATCCGCCTTGGTCATAGCCTATAACGAGATAGGTTATATTGAACAGTGTATTGATTCCGTCGCCTTTGCAGACGAAATAATCGTTGTAGACAGCTATAGTAGCGATGGTACTTATGAGTATTTGAAGAATCATCCTAAAGTAAAGGTACTTCAACATCCATTTATCAATTTCACCCATCAGAAGTCGTTTGCCCTAAAACAGGCCAATAATGATTGGGTACTTTTTTTGGATGCGGATGAGACCGTTTCCAAGAAACTTCAAAAAGAAATTATAGAAACGGTCAATAACGATACCGATTATGCCGCTTTTTGGTTTTACCGAAAATTTATGTTCGAACGTAGACCACTGCATTTCAGCGGCTGGCAAACAGACAAAAATTATCGTCTTTTTAGAAAAAGTAAGGCGCAGTTCTCCGATAAAAAAATAGTACACGAAACACTTGACGTTGATGGAAAATCAGGGGTTTTTCAAGAAAAACTGACCCATTACTGCTATAAAAACTTTAAAGACTATAAATCAAAAATGCTAAAGTATGGCAGACTAAAGGCCAAAGAGGACTTTTACCGTGAGAAAAGGTTCAACTTTTTGTCGCTGCTTTTTAAACCACTCTGGAAGTTCTTTAACCATTACGTGATAAGACTGGGATTTCTCGATGGTAAAAAAGGTGTTATTATCTGTTATCTGAATGCATTGAGCGACCTTGAGCGCTACCGCGAATTAAAAAAATTGGAGAAGAAAAATGAGCTTGCCTACTATTTGGTAATGCCGTGATAGGTCCACACACTTTTTTTTTGGCGGACTTCCTTTCGGATAATCTGATTTTTAGCAATAGCTTCCGGGGTACGATACCCTCGCTCGTGGTCTAAATGAACACAGACAGCACTGTATCTCAATTGTTTCGATTTTACCCCGAAATTGAACAGGCGTTCCCCGAATTCCCGATCCTCACCTCCGTATTGCATACGCTCATCAAAACCATTGACATTTAGGATATCTTTTTTCCAACCCGAAGAGTTATGCCCGTTCCAACTGGCATTGGTAGGTGTAAAAGTGTTGAACAAAGTGGAGATAAAACCACGGGCCGTAAGCTTATTGTTTTTAAAAGTCTTAGGGATTCCTTTCTCTTTTAACCATTGAATATTAAAACAATTTTGTGCTTCGATATCTTTCAAAGTAATGGCCTTTGATATATTCATAGGCAACATGTAATAGCCGCCAGAAATAAAATAACCTGGCAATTTGTTGATATAATGCACTTGAACGAAATCTTCCCTTGGAATACAGTCCCCATCGGTCATTATAATATAATCGGCATCGCTTGCCACGATGGCTTTATTTAATATTCTACATTTTTGAAAACCATCATCTTCTTGCCAAACGTGCTTGATATCGTATGATACTTTATCGCGAAGTTCATCTACTACCTCCTTGGTTTTTGGCCCTGAACCATCATCGGCCACGATAAGTTCAAAATCTTTGTAGGTCTGGCACTGAAAACCCCAAAGAACTTTCCTCAACCATTCGGGATGGTTATATGTACTAACGACGACGCTTACCGCACTCACTAAAGATTGTTTAATTTTGACTACTTTTACAAATGTAGTTTTTTGAGTTCCATCTCCAATAAAATTCCTTAATTTATATGTGCAGAACCTATGTAGGGTCCACCATATACCATATCTATCTGACGCTGCTGCATATACTCAGGGATTCGCACTACGATACCAATAACTTAGGTAACAATCTCTTATTTTTAGTGGAGAGTACGCCGATGATAGAGACCTTGATCCCTAATCTAAAAGCTCACTTTTTCAGGGATGTACATATCCTTTCAGAGCGCAGACATCACGTTGAACATTTAGGTACGTTCAATTATTCCTTCCGCAGAAAACAGAAACTTATCCCATACTTGGAAGCCAAACACCCTATGCTATCCAAGGAAAAAGACTTTATAAAAAAATCCGCTCTTTATCTCTGTGATACCGATTCGTCAAAAAGTTATTTTCTATATGAATTTGGAAAAAAAGGAATCACTATGATCGAAGATGGTGCACGCACTTATCGCCAACGACATAGTCCGATGGAACAGTTTATCAAATCAAAAATTACGAAGGCCCCCATAGGAGGAGGGTTCGATAAAGAGGTACATACTATTTTAGCCCAGTTTCCCGAAAGACTGCCCGAGCCCATACGCCATAAGGCTGTTGAGCTCAATATCAAAAAGGAGGTTATGAAATTGGACGAAAAGACCAAACATGAAATTTTTACTATTTTTCTTCCAGAACATACCTTTACCATTGACAGTGCCAACAACGCCCTTATTCTAACCCAGCCGATTTCTGAAGATAAGGTCATTAAAAACGAAGCGGAAAAAATAGCCATTTACAGGGATATCATTTCAAAAGTGCCCTCTAGCATGAATATTGTACTGAAAACACACCCTAGGGAAACTACAGATTACAAAGAGCATTTTAAAGATATCACCGTTTTGCCGGCCTTGTTTCCCATTGAAATTCTCGGGCTAAGGGAAGGTTTTTATTTCGATAGGGGATATACGCTTTTTTCGACCGCCCTCTCCAACCTCGAAATTGTAAAACAGCGATTTTTTTTGGGTAAGGATTATTTGGATAAATTTACGGTCAAAGCGACGAGAGACCTCATTCAAAATATGGTCGTTGATTCTTAACACGCCACTATGTCAAAAAAATCCATAGGTTTTATTCCTTTACGAAAGCATTCAAAAGGCATCCCCGGAAAGAACAAGAGAAAACTTCTTGGTCGGCCACTATTCACTTGGGTGTTGACAGAAGCTATATTTTCAAATCTTAACGAGGTTTACGTTTTTACCGATGACGAAGAGATCATTGCCTATGTGGAGCAACACTATACTTGGACTTCAAAGGTAAAGGCCCTTAAACGTTCAGCAGAGAATGCATCGGACACCGCTTCTACCGAAGCGGCCATGTTAGAATTTTGTACCAATGAGCCTACCGATTTTGATGTGTTTTGCCTTCTTCAGGCCACTTCGCCCCTGACCAATCGACACGATATCAACGCGGCATTACTTAAACTACAAGAGAGTACTTTAGATGCCGTTCTCAGTGTGGTAAAAACCCACCGCTTTACTTGGTCAAAAGAAGGTAGTCCCCTAAATTATGATGTTATGGCCAGACCCCGAAGGCAAGACTTCGAAGGTCTGCTTATTGAAAACGGGGCGGTTTATTGTACATATAAAACCTGCCTGCTGGAATCAAAAAATAGATTAAGTGGTAAAATAGGTATGATTCATATGCCCGAAGATACATTGGTCGAAATCGATTCTGAAACCGATTGGCAGCTTATCGAACAATTGCTGATTTCCAATTTCAAGAGCCAAAAATCGGCTCGGCGCATCAATCATCTCATCTTAGATGTCGATGGCGTGTTTACCGATGGTAGGGTTACTTTTAATAAGGAAGGAGAATTTTCGAAAATCTTCGATATGCGTGACGGTATGGGGCTCGAGATATTACGTCAGCACAACGTTAATGTCATGGTTATGACCTCTGAAGATTCGGAAGTAGTTGGGCAACGAATGAAAAAATTGAAATTAAAAGATACATTTTTGGGTGTAAAAGACAAATATTCGTTCTTGGAAAGGCTGTGTGCCGAAAGGAATATTTCACCCAAAGAAATCGCCTATGTCGGAGACGATGTAAACGATTTAAGCAATATGCTGAGGGTGGGCTGGTCTTTATGCCCTATCAATGCAACCAAAACGATAAAGTACCACGCAGACATCGTCTTGAAAAAAGCTTCCGCCCATGGTGCTATTCGCGAAGCCTGTGAATTTATCATCAATTATAACCTTAGATTCAAATGAATTATAAAGAGCCCTATATTATCGCAGAAATCGGATGCAACCATAAAGGCGATATGAAAATTGCCAAAGAGATGATCAACATGGCTAAAATTTTCGGTAATGCGAACGCCGTAAAATTTCAGAAACGCAATAACAAGGAACTACTTACCGAAGAGCAATACAACGCCGCACATCCTAATCCTGCCAACTCCTATGGCGACACCTACGGCGCCCATCGCGAATTTCTGGAGTTCGATGTTGCCCAACACCAAGAATTGAAGGCCTATTGTGAAGAAGTGGGCATCACCTATTCCACTTCGGTATGGGAAACCACTTCGGCCAAGGAAATTGCAAGCTTACGGCCCGATTTTATAAAAATACCATCGGCCTGCAATAATCACTTCGAAATGCTAGGCTGGCTATCGGATAATTACGAAGGAGAAATACATATCTCTACAGGCATGACCACCAAGGGGGAAATTGAGACGCTCGTTAACTTTTTTGGGGAAAGAGGCAGAAATAAAGACTTGGTCATCTATAATTGTACATCGGGGTATCCCGTACCCTTTGAAGATGTATGTCTTCTAGACATTCTAAAACTCAGGGAAAAATATGGTGAAAAGGTTAAAAGCATCGGATTTTCGGGCCATCATTTAGGTATCGCCATTGACGTGGCCGCCTATACCCTTGGAGCCCCTATTATCGAACGTCATTTCACCCTTGACCGAACTTGGAAAGGTACCGACCATGCCGCTTCACTAGAACCCATGGGCCTTAGAAAGTTGTGTAGAGACCTGCGAGCGACCCATCAGGCGCTAACGTATAAGCAAAAGGATATTCTTGATATCGAAAGTGTACAGCGTGAGAAATTAAAGTATAAAAAATAATGAAGATCGACTTTACTACGGCCTTGCAGAATTGTGTGGAAGTACTAGAGCATGGTGGACTTATACTTTATCCCACAGATACAGTTTGGGGCATTGGATGCGATGCCACCAACGCCAAGGCTGTCAGTAAGGTATACGAGCTTAAAAAAAGAGAAGACTCCAAGGCTCTTATATGCTTGGTTGCCAATGATGCCATGCTCGAAAGGTACGTGCAGCATGTGCCCGACCTCGCTTATGACATAATGGATTTGGCCACTAAGCCCACCACCATCATCTACGACAATCCTATAGGTATTGCCCAAAACCTGATAGCCCCTGATAATAGTTTGGCTATCCGTGTGGCGTCTGACAAATTCTGTAGGTATCTTATTCAGACCTTTAAAAAGCCCATTGTATCGACCTCGGCAAATATATCGGGCAAAGACACCCCAAAAACTTTTTCAGAAATAGACAATGTCATTTTAAAAGGTGTAGACTATGTGGTAAATTTGCCTTCCGAAGAAAAATCAGGGGTACCATCTTCCATTATAAAATTAGGGGCCGATGGTACGGTAAAGGTAATCCGTGAATAATTGAAAAAAGGATTATTGACCTTTACAACCTATTTTGAAAAGAGAAAAGTATTTTCTTTTCCATCCTGAAGCAACGAAAAATTATTTTGAAGCATACACAAGCATTACAAGGTCAGATCTTTGAACTCGTTACAAAAGCCTCGGAAGAGCTTGGCACACCCTCTTACGTAATAGGAGGCTTTGTACGCGATTATTTGCTTAAAAGGGGGGCACCCAAAGATATCGATATAGTGGTAGTCGGTAGCGGTATTGCATTGGCAAAAAAACTCGCCCAGTTGTTACCGGAAAAACCCGAAGTTACGGTTTTCAAAAATTTCGGAACAGCCATGCTCAAATACAACGATATCGAACTTGAGTTTGTGGGAGCGCGTAAAGAAAGCTACCATCGTAATAGTCGAAAACCCGTTGTTGAAAATGGCACCTTGGAGGATGACCAAAAGCGTAGGGATTTCACCATTAATACGCTGGCCCTCTCCTTAAACGCTAACGACTTTGGCAAACTACTGGATCCATTCGATGGGCTGTCAGATCTTGACAAAAAAATTATCCGAACCCCATTGGAACCTGGAATTACGTATTCAGATGATCCCTTGAGGATGATGCGGGCAATCCGGTTCGCCACCCAGCTCGATTTTAAAATACAACCTGCTTCGCTCCAAGCCATTTCGGAAAACAAAAACAGAATTCAGATTATCTCCAAAGAGCGAATTGTTGAGGAACTACATAAAATACTGGCCTGCGACAAACCCTCCCTGGGTTTTGCCCTCTTGCACAAAACTGGCCTATTGCCCTATATACTGCCAGAGTTGATAGCACTTCAAGGTATCGAAGAGATAGAAGGGCAGCGGCATAAGGATAATTTTTGGCATACCCTGGAAGTTGTCGACAATATAGCCAAAACCACAGATAATCTTTGGCTACGATGGGCCGCCTTACTACACGATATCGGAAAAGCACCCACAAAAAAATTCCATAAGAAAATCGGTTGGACTTTCCATGCACATGAATTTGTGGGTTCAAAGATGGTTTATAACCTGTTCAAACGTCTTCGCATGCCCCTGAACGAAAAGATGAAATATGTGCAGAAAATGGTACTTATGAGCTCCAGACCCCAGATTCTGTCGGAAGACTTTGTGACCGATTCCGCAGTTCGAAGATTGATATTTGATGCAGGTGATCATGTCGACGATCTCATGACGCTTTGTGAAGCGGATATCACCACAAAGAATTCAAGGAAACAAAAAAAATACAAGGAAAATTTCAAGCTGGTTCGCCAAAAGATTGAAGAAGTTGAAGCCCGTGACCACATTCGAAATTTTCAGCCTCCTATCAGCGGCGAGGAAATAATGGTGACATTCGACCTAAAGCCCTCCAAAGAAATAGGTATTATCAAGGATGCTATAAAGGAAGCTATTCTTGAGGGCCAAATACCCAACGAATATGAAGCCGCAAAGAAATTCATGTTAGAAAAAGGTAAAGAAATAGGCTTATAATTAAATTTCATTTGACCTTATCTTGCCATGGAGGACATCACCATCATTTAAAACTATATTTTTGACTTAGAATTCTTAACGAAGAAAAATACTGAAAGCTCCAATGCTACGTTATTAGGTTAGAATATGCCTACTATCATGCGGTGTGAAAAAATCTAAATGGGAAAACGCTACCTATTTCTTCTATTCATTGTGGTTCAGGCCGAATTCTTATGGGCGCAACCTGAACCCCAATATACCCAGTACATGTACAATACGTTGGCAATTAATCCTGCTTATGCAGGGTCAAGAGGTGCTTTCAGTATCACTGGCATGCACAGATCCCAATGGCTCGGTATCGACGGTGCGCCGAAGACACAGACGCTCAATCTACACACTCCTATGTCCGAACGTGTTGGGTTGGGACTTTCCGTAGTCAATGATGAAATCGGCAATGGTACGAACCAAGAAACCTATTTCGACGGCATCTTCTCGTATACCTTACCCCTTTCAAGGGAAGCTAAATTGGCCTTTGGTATAAAGGCAGGAGGACATCTATTGAATCTCGATTTTACGAAGTTGGCCAACTACAACGAAGAGGTTGTAGGATCTGGATTGAACAATATCGATAATAAGTTCTCACCGAATTTTGGTATAGGTGCGTACTACTACAATGAGAGGTTCTATATTGGTCTGTCCGTTCCCAACTTTTTGAAAACAGAGCATTTCGATGAATCTGAAACAAGCAATTCATTTTTAGCGAACGATCAGCTCAATTTTTATTTTATGACCGGTTATGTCTACGATATACACCCCATTGTTCTATTTAAGCCTGCACTTTTGGTACGAATGGAACAAGGTACTCCTCTTCAAATAGACCTCTCGGGAAGCTTTCTTTTCAATGAAAAATTTACGCTCGGTGCTGCATATCGTTGGAATGCAGCCTTAAGTGCCATGTTCGGTTTTCAGGTCAATGATAATTTTATGATCGGTCTCGCTTACGATCGGGAGATTTCTGCATTAGGGGGAGCGACTTTTAATGACGGATCGTTTGAAGTCTTGCTGCGCTATGAGTTTTTGACGCGCTATCAAAGAAGGCTAACCCCAAGATTTTTCTAGAAATCGATCTGTTTCTTCTACTTTTTTCCCTCAAAGTATGGTAATTTTGTAGTGCATGTATTCGCATAAATGAAGAAATACTTTCACTCTGCAGCAAAAATAGCACTAGTCTTGGTATATCTGGTAATTGCGGCCGGAGCCGTCGTACGGATGACCGGAAGTGGTATGGGATGCCCCGATTGGCCCAAATGCTTCGGATATTACATCCCCCCTACTGAAGCATCCGAGTTAGAATGGCAGCCCCTTAAGGCCTATAAGGCCGGTCAGGTCATCATAAAGGATGAATCTCTTAAAGTGGCCAAGAACGATTTTTCTACAGGGTCGGCCTACATAGATAAGAACTGGGATAATTATACCAAGCACGACTATGCCATTTTCAACCCATGGCACACCTGGATCGAATTCGTGAATCGCCTATTTGGCGCATTGGCCGGTTTGGCAACTTTGGTAGTGGGCATTCTCTCCATCGGCTATTGGAAAAAGAACAAAAAAATAACCATTTTCGCATGGTTGGTAGTTTTTGCGATGGGTTTTCAGGCTTGGTTGGGGGCCACAGTAGTCTATTCGGTACTAGAACCCGTCAAAATAACCACACATATGATTATGGCGCTTATAATTGTGGCCCTGTTGCTCTATGTGATATACGCTTCGAGAAAAAATCCGAAGACTTTTACCTATCGTAAAAACCTTTATGTTTTGGTAGTAATCACTTTGGCCGTCAGCCTGATTCAGATAATTTTGGGAACACAAGTACGCCAGTTTGTGGATGGTCAAATCGAAGTCGTCGGCGAAACGGCAAAGCACCTTTGGCTCGACAACGCAAATTGGCAATTCTATACCCATCGATCCTTCTCGATACTTGTTATCTTGTTGAATCTTTTTTTGGCTCAAATCATTTACAAAAATCGATTGGGTTTTTCAAAAATAAATTGGGTGCTCCTACTTCTCTTCCTTGAAGTGCTAACAGGAATCACTATGGTCTATTTTGAATTTCCCTTTACGACGCAATCTATTCATTTGATCTTGGCATCCCTACTGTTCGGGGTTCAGTTTTATTTAGTTTTAGAGGCGAGAAACACCCAGAAATCTTTGTAACTTTGCATTCGCTCAAAAGTAACGGCCATGATCTATAAAATAAGGATTATCTTGGACGCCCAAGAGGATATTTTTCGAGATATCGAAATCGATGCAAGCAGTTCCCTAGAAGAGTTTCATAATGTGATTTCACAGTCTTTCGGTTTTTTGGGGAATGAAATGGCATCGTTCTATACCTGTGATGACGAATGGAACCAAGACGAAGAAATAGCCCTTTTCGACATGAGCGAAAATGGTTCGGACGTACGCTTGATGAATGAAACCTTTTTAGAGGAGGTAATGAACGAAGATCACCCAAAACTCATCTACGTCTATGACTTTTTGAGTATGTGGACCTTCTTTGTCGAACTGGCTGATATCGTAGAGAATGAAGCGGGAATAGCATACCCCAACCTACTTTTCAGCTTTGGTGAATTACCGGAGACACCCCCGGAAAAAACTTTCAAATCGGAGACAAAATTCGATTTTGACGATACCTTCGAAAACTATGACGATCTTGATTTCGACGAAAACTGGAACTGATCGGCAATTGAAACGCACTATGATTTATGATTAACCTATACCCTGCCCAAATCGAAAGTATTTCCTTGCACCGCGTGGGGAATAAAAATAAAAATGAAGGAATTTTTCTCTCGGCTGAACCATTTGGCCTTAATGATGAGACCACGGGACTTCTAAAGGAGTACTTTTTCAAACCATTTCGGGAAAAGGAAGAGAACTATTATCATTTGTCCCACGAGGTCGATATTGAATTCAACGAGGTATATAAATATGTTACCGAAATTTTTTCCGATTCCGACAGGGCCCATGAATGCTCAAAAAAACTGGCCACACATCTATTCGAGCAATCGAACCACCCTCACATCAAAAGCGGTGAGGTTTATGTAGCCTATTTGACAGGGGTTCTTCTTGACAACGAAAAAATCGATGCGGTAGGCATCTTTAAAAGCGAGCTAAAACATGATTTCCTCCAATTCGAGGAAAGGGGTAGCAATCTCGATATCATTATCCAACAGGGCATCAATATCAATAAACTTGATAAAGGTTGCTTACTATTCAACACCCATAAAGAGGAAGGATATAAAGTGCTTTCCGTAGACAGCAATCGGTACGACACGAAGTACTGGCTTGAAAACTTTTTGGGCGTTACCGCCCTGACCGACGAGAACTTTTATACTAAAAACTACCTAAAATTCTGCCAGAACTTCGCCAAAGACGTCGTCTTACCTGCCGAAGACAAACAACAAGAGGTACTTTTCATGAACCGTGCGGTAAATCACTTCGCTAAAAATGATGCTTTCGAAGAGACCAGTTTTTTGAACGAGGTAATGGAAAATCCTGAATTCATCCCAGAATTCAAACACTACAAAGTCGAAAAAGGTCCTAAGTACAGTATTGAAGATGTATCAAATTTCAATATCGCGAACAAAGCGGTTTCAGACGCACGTAAAAAGATAAAGAACGTAATCAACCTCGATACGCACATACAGATCAAAATGGACTTTATCAATCCGGAATCAGCACAAAAATTTGTTGAAAAGGGTTGGGACGAAGAACGTCAGATGTATTACTATCTCGTGTACTTTAATAAGGAAGAGAAGAGCTGATAGGATCAAGTCAAGCCTATCTTAACTTTTTAGTGTTTCCTTTCAAACACCGAAACACTAAATCTTTATTCTTTGTTCGATAATTTGCTTCATGCTTACGTCTTCATAATTTCGACGCACAAAATTAAGGGCCAAATCAAGTACCTGCCCCATGGTGTGGCATTTTTTAAAGTTTGGGTCCATGGTAAGCTCATAAATCTGCTCTCGTAATAGTTCAATATTTTCAGGGGAAGAGATGGTGTCATCTTTTGCGATGGCCCTCAACTTTTTGATCCGATTTCCCGAACTTAGAATCCGCTTGGCTACAAATGAGCGTTCTTCCAATTTATATTGGTCTACCGAGTTTCGCAATAATTTATGTCGCACCAATTCGACCATTTGAAAATTCTCTTTAAAAAATTGGGGGCGGTAAATCTTCAGCTTTCCTTCATAACATTGCTGGTCAAAATCGATAGCCCGTATGCGATATACCACGTGGTCAAAATCGTGAACAGGTACGATGACGTAATTGTATGAGCGCATATCGCCCAAAAGTCGTATCATGCAACGCTCATTGAATTTTACAAACTCTTTTGCCAACTGCGCCTTTTCAGATTCCGTACAATTCGGCAACATATCCTTTATAAACACATCGCCCGGTATACCGGCCACATGCTCTTCGATCAGGGTATCTTTGTACACCAAAAAGTTCAGGTTGTACGGAGAGAGCATATGCTCAAGCTCAAGGCCGTAAATACGGGAAGCATCGGTTTTCTTGATATAGAAATACGTGAAATTATCATTGAGAATGTTCCTGATTTTAATACGGAAAGGTTTCGAATTTCCAAAAGTGCAAAAATCCACCGCATCGACATTCAAGTACTGATGTATATTATTGCTACCGTCTGAATGCAATATAGAGTACACTTTTTTTAAGCTATTGTCTATTTCTTGACGATCAAATTCGGAGTAGTAGACCCTAATCCAAAGTGTGTCTTCATCATTGGCATCATAAACCACAACAGAGCCGGAAAATCGAAGTAAATCCTCATAAAATATAGGGATTTCAATTTTGCGGTTATAATGCTGCAAATATTCGTCAAGCTTTTCGTTGACAGGGTAGGCCGGCTTCTTTTTCGACATCATTTTTTCACCTGACATAATAGCTGTGTTTTAAAATAAAATATGCTTTTAGAGATTGAAAACAGTTGGAATATGGTCGCTTCCACCTATATAAATAAAAATTCCACGCTTCATTTTGTAAAGGTACGCATAAGGATTAACAACCGGCTTTATCGGTAAGTTTAACCGTCCTGCTGTTTTTCCAACATTATAAATGCGTTTGACAACATATTCTTGTAACCGCAGTCTAGTTATTCTTCCTTTGCAACAGTGCTACATAGCATGTCCCAAAAATGTACCGAATGAACCGTAAAATACTATTTTTATTACTAGGTATTGGCTTTGGCATCTCCGTTAATGCGCAGTTAAGCAATCTGCACTATTTGCCTCCTTTAAAACAAGGACGAAATAATCAAGCGATCCAACAGCAAGCGGTATATCTTTCTACTCCCGAGCCTACCACTTTTGTGGTCAATGCCTATCGAGGAACAAGTCTAACCCCCGAGGCTACCTTCAACATTTCTAACAATAGTCCGGCAGTATATTCCTTGCCAAATGGGGACAACAACATCACCCTAGTAGATAACAACCATACTGGTGTCGTATTGAACAACAGTGGATTGCGCTTTGAATCGCCCAGTGGCAATAAATTTTATGTTAACTACCGCGGGTATTCATCGGCGCAAGCTGCCTCCCTGACCTCAAAAGGTCGGGTGGCTATGGGAAGAAGGTTTCGATGGGGAGGCGTTCCCAATTTAGGGGCACATGTATCAAAATCCAATACGTTAGGCATCATGGCCACTGAGGATAATACAACGATTACCCTATCTGGCTATGACCCAAATTGTGTATTTCGAGTGGGAGGCAACATTGTGGGTATCACCGCTAATACCCATACGGTTACGTTGAACGCGAACGAATCATTTGTGTACGAAAATTACAGGGGCAATAACCCCACTGCCGCAAATCGTGATGGTTGGATAGGAGCAGCTATAGTTTCAGATAAAGATATTGTTATCAGCAACGGTTCCATGAACTTTGGTCGACAGGAAAACAATAGCAACAGGGATGCAGGTATCGACCAACCCGTACCAGAAAACAGATTGGGCAAGGAATATGTCTTTGTTCGCGGTAATGGTAATACGAATGGCTGGACAGAGTTTCCGCTCTTGATTGCTATTGCCGACAACACTCAAATATTTGTAAACGGTTCGACCACCCCGATCGCCACCTTGAACGCGGGTGATTATTTTGAGATACCCAGCAGCTTTTATTCTTCCAATTCGGTGGGTGCCAACATGTTCGTACAGACGTCAAAAGATGTGTATGCCTACCAATGTATGGCGGGTGCCAGTCAAGTATATACACAGGGACTCAACTTTGTAGCACCGGTCAATTGTTTGTTGCCCGATGTCATGGACAATATTCCGGATATTAGAAATATGGCAGGCCAGCTGGTAACGGGCGGAATGACGATAATTGCGGCCGTGAACACTCCTGATGCCAATATACAGGTTACTGATGGCAATGGCCCCGTTGCCCTACCTGCCCATGTTCCGGTTGCCGGTTCTAGTGATTGGAAAACATTTTTCATTCCGAATCTAACCGGAAATGTAAGCGTACAGTCCACAGGTCCCATGGCCATAGGATTTTTCGGTTACAATGGAGCGCGGGGTGTTGCAGGTTATTTTTCAGGGTTTGATACCGTTCCTGAAGTCACCCTTGAAATCAGGGGTGGTAAGGGATGTTTTGTAGGCTCTGAAATCTATGAGGCAACGGGCAATTTTGACGCCTACCAATGGTATTTCGATGGGCAACCCGTACCTGGTGCCAATGGTCCCAGTTTTGCACCGACCGTAGCCGGTGATTACTTTGTTCGCGGCACCAAAGGACCTTGTACCTATGATAGTCAATCTATACAAGCCCTTTATTGTGATCCTGATGTGATCATTAATAAAACGGTAGACAACCCTGAAATCATGGAAGGCGAAACGGCCACCTTTACCATTCGCGTAAGAAACCTAGGGGTGGGGCCTCTGACCAATCTACAGATTACGGATAACATTCCTGCAGGGCTTACCTTGGAATCTTCTTATACCATTACGGGAACATGGAGCGGCACCACCTGGAACATAGGTACATTAAATGGCGGGGAAACTGCACTTCTGGAGCTAGAAGTGAGTGCCGATGAAATTGATACATTACCCCTTTTAAGCCTCACCAACACGGCAATCAACTCCCAAGACCAAACGGATAGCAATACCACACCCGATAATCCATCTGCAAGAATTGTGGTCCATAACGATTTTGATAACGATGGCATTCGTGATGTAACCGATTTAGATGATGATAATGATGGTATCTATGACACGGAGGAGTGCAACAATCTGTCCTTTACTATTTCTGGTGGCAACCCATTTAACAGCGACTTGGCCAGTGTTGACAACTATTTGGTTCTTGACCTTTTTAGTATGGACAATTCCTTCAACCTCCAGTTCAATGGCAACGACGTAGCGGGTGAAGTGCAATTTCAGCCAGGAGCTACAGGTAATTTTGCCGAATTTTTAGATGGTACAAGATATGGTCAAGATGGCATTCCACAGATCTATACCCTTACGGGGTCCCATGGAAGTCCTCTATTAAGGGTCGTAATAAACGAAGCTGGGCAGTTTGAACTTTTTGGGGCGCGTACCTCAAACGGGCAATTGGAACCCATGATATTGACAACTCCTCCCAACTCCATAACTTGGAATACTTCAGGAAACAATACCATTACGGTAAACCAAAATGTTGTCGGCCCCACAAATATGAGCGGCATACTATTAACTGCTGGATGTGACACGGATAATGATGGCTTCCCCGATCAATTGGATTTGGATAGTGACGGCGACGGTTGTTCCGATGCCAATGAGTTTTATAAAGACAATAATGCCGATGGTGGCGATGATGGATTTTATGGTGCGGGAATTCCTGCCGTGAATGCCAATGATGGTAAGGTAAACGCCGCTTCCTATATTAGGGTATATGCCCCCGAGATACTTCTTGGTAATACGACCGAAAATTTAGGCGGCACGGATATTAATGGACAAGACGTAAGCCTTGGCCAAACGATACAGTATGTATTGCGTTTTCAAAATACAGGAGATGATCATGCTCAGAACGTATCCATAATGAATTTGCTACCCCAAAATGTAACCTTGGACAACGTGGATACCTCTAATGCCACAGGGACGACCTATGCCCACGATATAACAACGAACACCTTGAATTTTGATATCCCGAACAGCTTGGTACAGGTGGGCGATCCTCAGTACAGTATAAGAATAACAGTGACCATTGCCGGAAACTGCTCGGAATTTGTAGCCGCCTGTTCCTCCCAACTAGAGAACAGAGCGTATTTGACTTATCAAGGAACACTTAACAGCAACACTTTTTCAGATGAACCGGGCAACGGACCTATATCCGCCTGTGCCAGTACGCCGGAAATAGCCTTAAACTCTATTTTCAATGACTTGGAGAATTGTGAAGAATCTAGAACCGTACAACTTTGTGGAGCCAGTGTCATTTTAATGGCCGGGCAGGGCTATAGTAGCTACAACTGGGTATTCGACACCAACGGAAACGGAGTAGTAGATAGTGGTGAAAGCCCCTTAAACGATGGTAACCCCGACAATGACCCAAGTACTTTATTGGTCACTACTATTGGAGACTATATTGTACAAAAATCATCGGATGGCAGTTGCCCCGATAGAATGGAACGTGTTAAAGTAGAACGGTTCGGAGAAACCCAGACCAACCCCATTATCGACTATTTCAACCAGGTAAATGCCGACAATAATCCCGATAATGACATGCAGGGCGAAATCGCGACATGTACGGTCGATGGGGACGCAATGCCAAAACTATTCTTGTGTGGAGCGAACGATACAGCTACAATTCAATTGGGCATCACCGATGCACAGAGTATTACTTGGCAAAAACTGGATGAAAATAGCTGTTCCGATGCCGGTGAAGATTGCGCTACTAAAAATGGTACTTGTTTATGGAATACTGTAGGAAGTAGCGACAACTTTACCCTTTCCGATAGTGGTGAGTACCGCGTGGTTATTAATTACCAGAATGGCTGTTTTAGTAGATTTCACTTTAAGGTCTTTAAAAACAATTTGGTTTTGGACCATAATGCCACCGACATTCTTTGTAGTACCCCGGGGCATATAACAGTCACAAATGTTGGTTCAGGTTATGGCTTTCAATTGATTGACGTTAATACCGACACGATCATAGTTCCGTTCTCCGCTAATAATGGGCCGAATTTTGATATTTCAAATAGTGGGGTCTATAAAGTGCAGGTCACCCAATTAGACCCGGCAAATGGCACTCCCATATTGGGCAGTTGTATTTTTGAAACTGAAGATATAGGTATCTTGGAACGTAATTTCCAGGTGAATTTGGCGACAGCGCCAGCAAATTGCAGCACCCTAGGGTCTATAGAGATCCAAGCCTTGAATGTTACCCCGATATACAGCTACGAACTTCGTCGGGACGATGGTAGTAATGGAGGCCAAGGAAGCCTTATCTCTACGGCTCCGGCACGCAATGACAATACCCACACCTTTAGCGGTGTAGCGCCCGGCAACTATTTGGTCACTACACGTACCGATGACGGCTGTTTTGACACGCAAAATATTACTGTTGATGAAATCCCGGAATTGACGTTAACAGCCTCGGTTGCGGATCATATTACCTGCAACCCTGGAGTAATAACTCTTACTCCTGGAGGAGGTCAGCCCAATTCGAGTTATTCAATGGCCATTTGGAGTAAAGATGGTATACCTCTATATAGTGACCCGTCGAACATTCCCCTGGCCGCGGTACAAACCACGAACAGCTTTCTTTTCGGACATCGTGGCAATCCCAGTAGCTACTATCCCAACGAAGATGGTGACTATACCTTTATCGTGATGGATAGTAATGGCTGCTACAACATTTCCAATACCGTACGGATTCAAGATTTAGGTAGTCCGTCGATAAATGCATCCCATACCCAGATTACCTGTGCGGATTCGGCTACTTCTACCTTAACGGTGAATGTTACCGGAGGCACCGCGCCCTATCAATACAGTTTAGATGGCGGAACCACTTTTCAAAATACCAACAGGTTTTTAAACCTGCCTTCCGGTTTTTATGAGATTACGGTGATGGATTACAGTGGAAATGGAAGTAATGCCTGTACCGCGACCATAAACTATGAGATAGACCAACCTTTTAGATTGACCGCGTCACCCTCTATATTGGAAGATGCTTCATGCGACCCTAGTGGGGCTTTGGTAAAAATATTGAATCCGAACGGAGGTCAATTTCCCTACGAATTTAGTTTTGACGGTGGTAGCTCCTTTAGTGCCATAGACAACCAACGCCTATTACCGGGAACCTATCAATTAGCCGTACGTGATGCCATTGGTTGTACCTACCCCATGGAAATTATCGTTCCAAATCCTGTGACAGATCCAACATTTGCGCAGGCGGTAGATTACGATTGTCTGGGAGAAGGCACTATTACTATTACCCCCTCCAATACAACGGATTTTGATTTTAGCTATAGTCTAAATAGTACGTTGAATAGCCCTTCGGACAACAATACATTTGCCAATATACTCGCTGGCACCAACACGGTAACGGTAACTTACGTCACTGCTGTGGCACCGGATCAAAGCACATTGTTCTTTGAGGATTTTGGTTCAGGACCTAATACACAAATTGGGGAAGTAGGCCCAGGTTATTGCTATGAGCCACAGGATGGTAGTGCCACGGCCTGTAATTTAGGTCCGGCAGGGATATTGGTAGACGGCGAGTACTCTGTGACCCATTTTGTGACCAACCCCATTCCAGCTTATAGAAACCCTAATGACCATACTTCATTGACCGACGGACGATTCCTGTCCATCCACCCCAGCAACAATCTGGTGGGCAGTAATAGCATCATATGGGCGAGAAGGGCTTTAGAGGTATTGCCGAACAGGGATATTGACATCTCATTTTGGGCCTACAACCTAAGGCAGACCGGTTCTGCAGGCAATAACCCAGAAATTCAGGTTGAATTATTGGATGCTGGGGGCAACGTTATCGACAGTATGACGCTACCTGAAATACCAAAAAACACCAATGCGGATGATTGGCATAACCGATCGGTGACCTTTAATCCAGGTGTCAATACTACGGTGGATATTGTATTGCGAAGCAACCAACCCAGTGATGATGGCAATGAATTGATTTTAGATGACATTCAGGCTAGCCAACCACCTAAAATTTGTGAAAAAACTACGGATATTGTTGTGGTTGTGGAAGGTGGACAAGCTTTTGAAGCTACCCTATTGAGCACGATTGACCCAAAATGTAATGGTGGTTCCGATGGAGCCGTTCGCTTTGCCGTATCGAATTTTGATGCCACTACAGGTTTCGAATATTCCATGGATGGTGGTGCCTCATGGACCACATCCTTGGTCTCACCAGTGACTACGGCAGCCAATTTGACCAGTGGGAACTATACGTTACAAGTACGTAAGGTAGCCGAAACCTCATGTACTAGTGATTTTAACGCAACCTTGAACGACCCATCACCCCTAGTGCCCCAGTTGGCACAAGTGGAAGATTATACCTGTTTCAACACCGGAGGCACCTTAGAAGCTTCGGCGACGGGAGGAAATCCGGCGTATGAGTACCAATTGGAAAATACCTTGGGCCAAATCATTTCCCACTATCAGATCAATGCCCGTTTTACCAATATTGCTGATGGTGATTATGTAGTACGAGTACGTGATCAAAATGGCTGTAGCACGGTGACCACCAATCCGGTCACTATTGCACCAACAGAAACCATTATTTTCGACCTTTCGGCTACGGACTGTTACGATGGTCAAAATAACGCTGAAATTACGGTAAATGTCACCGCAGGAAATGGCGGATACCAATTTAGAATCAATGGAGGTGTATGGGTAACCCCCACTCCGGCCACGGAAGCCACACATACATTTAACGGTTTATCGGAAGGTAGTTATGCCATTGAAGTAAGGGACCGATTAGGCTGTCCTACCGTATCGAATTTGCAAACCATCGAAATACACCCCCCTCTGGTCGTAGACGTAGTCACTGAGGAAATAAGCTCGTGTGGAGATGGTTCTATTACCGTAAATGCCACAGGGGGAAACGGCACATTACGTTACGCCATCGTTCCAGCGAATACAGTTCCAACAGGTTTTTTCAGTGCTACAAGTACTTTAACGGTTACTGATGCCATGGCAACGGCTAACCCGGCCGGGTATGATGTATATGTGGAGGACAATAGCGGCTCTCCATCACTATGCAATTTCCTACAAGAAGATATTATTTTAACTCCTTCAACACCTTTATCCCTATCAGCAACACCCACAGACCCCGAGTGTTTTGGTGGTTTAGGTCAAATAGATGTAACTGTAGGAGGAGGAAAAGCCCCATTCACATATACACTAACGGATTTATCTGCGGCAGATGGTATAGACTATGGTAGAAGTAACACCAACGTTTCCATTGCCACCTTAGCTTTCAATGGCATTGGGGCAGGTAATTACGAAATTACAATAACGGATACGAATGGTTGTACAACCTCATCCTCCCTTACCATAGCTAATGCAATAGAAATAACAGCGGATATAGTACCGATACTGCCCGCAGCATGTACAAGTACAATTGAAAGTGATTTTGGATTTGAATTTCAAAATGTGATCAGTCCATCAGGAACAGTGGAATACAGTAATGATGGGGGGGCCACTTGGCAAACATCCGCTGAGTTAAGGGGCTCTGTGTCCTATCCGACTTTTTCAGGAACAGAGGTTTTCCCATCGATACGGGTAGAGGTATCTCCGGGGGTCTTTTGTCAAAAAGATTTTGACAGGTATATCATTCCATTTCCACTCGATGATCTGGACATAACATTATCGGCGATAGTTATCGGGTGCAACGACCTTCAGGTTACAGTGGAAGGTAGTGAGGGAAATCCTATACCAGGGTATGAGTACACCTATACCGATGATCCTGCTAATTTCACTACATTTATCACGGATCCAAACGTATGGACACCAGCTTTACCTAGCGGTACCTCACATACTTTTGCCAATATAGACCCAACTACTCCTCAGTATCCAGAAGTTCCTCTTCTTATCCCCGGAAGAACCTACGTATTCTATGTAAGGGATGGATCAGGTTGTATTCGACAAAGTAGTGTCGATATAAACGAAATACCCTTGGTCAATCTACCAATAGAAATAACTCCGGATGTCACCCCTACTTGTTTTGGTACAACCACCGGGGCAATAACCTTTACCATCACACCGGATACAAGTTATCCAAATTTTAGATGGGAAATCTATGAATTAGGAAATACTACTCCAATTGAAACGAGTGGTGGCAACGTTCCTTTTAGCAGCTTGGTTTCCACTTCGGTTCCCTTGGGAGAAGGGGAATACTACATAGAGGTAACCCAAATACAGGCAGACAATATCACAGTAGCTTGTAAAGCGGCTAGTGAAAATGTATTCTTGGAGGAATTGGCTCCAATCTCCGCAACGGCAACAGCGACAAGAGATATATCCTGTAACCTTCCAGGACTTATTACTGTTACGGGAATTACAGGTGGAGGCGGCCATCCATATAGTTACGATGTGAGTGGTCCTTCTGGTTTTACAAGTCTGACAGGTACCACCGATAATCCGGTTGAAATACCTGTCAACTCTCCATCAGGTGATTACACCGTTACGCTGTATGATCAATATAATTGTCCCGTCATACTGAATACGGTAACCTTATCATTAACACCAAACCCCTTGCTGTCCGTAACGCAAGACAATTGTACGGCGCCAATTACAGTAACAGCAACTGGTTCGTCAGCGATTGGCAATCTTAGGTATGCTATGGTCTCAAGTGGTGATCCTGCGCCGACTACTTTTAACGACAATGCCGGTATCTTTAACAATATTGCTCCCGGAACCTATGATTTCTATGTAACTGATGGCAACGGATGTATAACTTCTGAACTTGGCTTCGTCGTGTATCCGACACTTTCGGCCAGTGCTTCACTTTCTAAAGTAATAGATTGTACCCTATCACCCGAAGCAATAATAACAATCGATATAACAGAAGGTTCTGCAGCCTATGAATATAGTATCACCAATACGGCAGGGGCTCCCGCAATAAGTAAAACCAGTGTGCCAGGTTTTACTTTTGATTATAGTACTTCATTACCCGGTGACTATACCATTACAATCTATGACACAAATACACCTGATAACGCAAATTGTAACCGAACATTCACGGTCACTGTTCAAGATCGTATAGAACCCGTAATTGACCCTGCTATTCTAACGGAAGATGTAAGTTGTTCCGGGAATACTGACGGAAGTATCACCATTGCAACAAACGCTGGGAATGCCGCTCCATACACCTTTATGATAACATCTATGGATGGTACGGCGACAAGCATTCTACCTACTTCCACAACGGGAATCTCGGCAACTTTCACAGGCCTGGCACCCACTACTTCTCCCTCTGGTTATATTGTTACGGTAACGGGAGATCCAGCATACAATAATTGCAGTGTGACCAGCGGTCCGATTGAAATTAATGAGCCGGCCGCTATTACATTCAACGCCAATGTTACAGAACCGTTTGCCTGTACCTCGGGCAATACCATGGAAAATGCCCTGATCGAAATCGACCTCGGCAGCATTTCAGGTGGTACCAATAGCTATACCCGTTATGAATTTATAGAGGTGGGCACCGGTAATGTATTACAAAATGGCTCCAACCATAGATATACCTATACCAATGTAGCAGGTGGTGATATTATCATAAGGATATACGACGAGAACGGTTGTTCAGGGGAAAGAACGGTGAACGTACCACCATATGATACCTTGGGCACCCCTACCATACATATTGACGATGCCATCTCCTGCAGCAATTTAGGAGAAGATATTTCTTTGGATATTTCATGTTCGGTCACAAGTTTCACCACCCATCCGAGCAATTACGAATTTAGACAACTGCCTTCCGGGGCCTATCAAGCTTCAAACCAGTTTACAGATTTACAACCTGGAAATTATACCTTTGCGGTCCGGAATATTGCTACAAATTGTGAAATAACGGTAAACCATACCGTATCAGACCCGAATACTTTTGGGGCATCAGTGAATAAAATCTCCGACGTAGCCTGTTATGGTGATAATGGGAGTATAACCATTACGGTTACAGACCCCGTTTATTCAGGAAGCTTTAGCTGGTCAATTTTCAACACCAACGGAACCCCGAGCGATCGTTCCGATGACGGTACGGCCGTCACTTCAGGCACCTTAAGCGCAGTGGGTACCACCCCCGGCATAGCACTTCCAGGAGGAAATTACATCGTAGAGGTTCTACAAGATGCCTTCCCCGAATGTGGGCAAGTTCGTTCCTTTACCATTACAACTCCTGCTGCGCCTCTCACCTTAGATGCCATTTCCCTTTCAGAAGTGGGCTGCAGCAATGATCGCGGAAGCGCATCCATAAAACCGTTGGGAGGCCTAGCTCCCTATGATATTCAACTGACGAATACTACTATCGGTAGTAGCTGGAATGAAAATGGTGTGAATGCACATTTATTCACATCGTTATCCGCTGGTCAATACAGTATTTTGGTAACTGATGCCCTAGGGTGTTCACGGACGTTTACCAATGAATTTGAGCTACTGCTACCAGATCCGATTTCAGGAACGGTAAGTACAACCGCGTTGGTATGTGAGAACGGTACCGATGCATCAATAAGTATCTCGGTAGGTCCAAGAAATATCAGTAGCAATTATCGGTATCGCCTTAGAAACTATAGTGATATGACCGGGACCACGCTAATTGGCAATTCTGCCGGCCAAACATCAATTACTTTTAACGACCTGGGAGCTGGATTCTACAGTATCTTCATTGAAGATGATTTGGGATGTACCTTTGAGTCGCCAATTAGGGAGATTGTCAACCCTACCGAAGTGAGTGTACAGCTTAGTATGCAGCAATCTTTGGGATGCCAAACGGATGCTATTTTAGTATTGAGCGCACAGGGGGGAACAGCACCATATTCTTGGAGTATTGATGGTATTACCTTCAACCCAATGAATGGATTGAATGGTTCCACCACCCACGTTTTCCAAAATGTTGGGGCGGGCACATACCATTTTTATGTCAGGGATATGTTCAACTGCGTTTCGACTATTTCGAACGAAGTGGAAATCGCATCGATAGAAAACATGACGCTAGAAGTTAACAAATCAGCCTCTGTAGTGAACTGTAATGGAGATCATACAGGAGCGATATACGCTCAGGCCGCAGGCGGACTAGGTTCCTATAGGTATGCATTGTTCACCGATCAGGCCATGACCAATAATTATTACGGTGTCGGGTACGAGCAGACCGATGGAGAATTTTTCGATCTTCCGGCCGGCACGTATTATGTAAATGTGGTCAGTGATGATTGTACCGTAGTCCCCGAGGAGGTGATCATCAATGAGCCAAGCCCATTATCAGTAGTAAATCCTCAGGATTATACCGATATCACTTGTACCGGCGCGAATGATGGAACAATCTCTGTTGAACTCTCGGGCGGAACAGGGCCCTATCAGTACGCCATTTCTCCCCATCTTAATAAATTTGACCACAAAAACACCTTCGACGGATTGCAGCCCGGTAGTTATACCGTAATCGCTCAAGATCAGAATGGATGCTTTATCAAATTGGACTATACCTTGGTCGAACCCGCTCCATTGACTGCATCGGCCACAAGTTTGCCGGAAATCTGTGATGGTGAAGAAAATGGCGCCATCGAATTAACCCTTTCTGGCGGAACTGCACCATATAGTACCCGCTTGTCGCAGGAAATCGATTTTGTTCAAGGTAGAACAAATATAACTGATTTGGCTGGTGGGGACTACATTGTCTATGTAAGGGATGCCCAAGGTTGTGAAGTAAACGTCAGTGTAAGTATTGAATCAGGAGCAAGTCTAGATGCGTATGTAGAGCCGGTATACGGGTGTAATGGCTATTTACCTAACAACTATGTAAACATTGTTTTGGACGACCCGAGTATATCCGATGAAGTACTCTATGGTTTAGATTCTACCGACCCAAACAACATGCAGCTCAATCCATTTTTTAGGGACTTGAATCCCGGTACCCATACTATTTCAATTTCGCATGCGAACGGCTGCATACGAACGTATACCTTCGAAATTGAAAATTTCGAACCCTTGACCTTATCCGTTGAACAGTCAAACCTCAACGAAATAACGGCAACGGTCACTGGAGGAAAAGAGAATTATACCTTTTATTTCAATGATTTGGATAACGGTGACACTAATACCTTCTATATCAAAAGAACGGATACGTATCTAGTTCGCGTAGTTGATGAAAACGGATGTGAAGCTACGGCCAGCATCTACATGGAGTTCATCGATATTGAAATACCGAACTTCTTTACGCCCAATGGGGACGGACAGAATGATTTTTGGAAACCAAAAAACATAGAACAATTCCCCGATATTTTCATTAAGATATTTGATCGATATGGACGTCAGGTCTTTACCATTAAGGACAATGAAGAAGGTTGGAACGGACTTTATCAAGAATCGAATTTACCAAGTGGTGATTATTGGTATATCATCAAATTGAATGGGGAAGACGATGATAGGGAGTTCATGGGTCACTTTACCTTATACCGTTAAAATCCGAGAAAAGGCGTAAAATCTTACCAATTTTGTTTCGTGCTTTGTAATTGTTGAATAAACATCAGGTCAGAAAAAAGCTACAGTAAAGTCTTTAAATATCGGTTTTACAACTTGAGTCAAAGCATACACAACAAAAAGTTCAATAAGACATAGCCTTTGATTTATTTTACCTTGTAGTGTCAGAACAGTTAAAAACTTACCATGTTCTCTTTTAGGCATTTTTTTTTATTGATCTTGGTATGTTCCTTTTCAATATCGGTACATGGTCAACTAAGCGATCTTCACTATTTACCGCCATTAAAACAGGGTCAAAATAACGGTGCCATTCAACAACAAGCCGTATATCTATCTACGCCGGAGACCTCCTCCTTTACCGTAAATGTATACCGAGGAACCTCTACAACCTCTTTGGCTACCTTTACAATTTCCAATGTGGCACCGGCAGTATATAACCTTCCGAACGGTGACAATAATATTACTTTGGTTGATAATTCGAATACTGGGGTAGTACTCAACAATGGTGGGTTACGATTCGAAGCACCGGGCGGCAATAAATTTTATGTAAACTATCGCGGCAGGTCCGGTTCACAAGCTGCTTCCTTAACCACTAAGGGACGCGTGGCAATGGGAACCAATTTTAAATGGGGAGGTGTACCCAACTTAGGCAGCCATGTCTCCAAATCGAATACTTTAGGAATAATGGCGACCCAAGACAATACGACAATTACCCTTTCTGGCTATGACCCGAACTGCGAATTTCGTGTGGGTAACAATAGAGCCGGTATTACTGATAACTCTTACACCATTACTTTAGATGAAAACGAATCTTTTGTCTTTGAGACGTACATTGGCAATTCGCCAACTCCGGCACATGAAAGGGGATGGATAGGTGCTTCAATTGTATCGGATCAAGCTATTGTGATCAGCAATGGGTCGTTAAACTATGGTAGACAGGCTGGCAACAGCAATAGGGATGCCGGTATCGATCAACCAGTTCCAGAAAACAGACTAGGTAAGGAATATGTATTTGTAAGGGGCAATGGCAACTCCAATGGTTGGACCGAGTTTCCATTAATTATTGCCACTGAAAACAATACACAGATTTTCGTAAATGGTTCCGCTACATCGATAGCAACACTCAATGAAGGTGATTTTTATGAGATTGCAAGCAGTAATTATTCCTCCAACTCCGTGGGTGCCAATATGTATGTAGAAACTTCAAAAGATGTTTACGCCTATCAATGTGTGGGAGGTTCTACGGCAGCATATACCCAAGGTTTAAATTTTGTAGCCCCGGTAAATTGTCTTTTACCCGATACGATGGATAACATCCCAAGTATAACAGATGCCGCAGGCGTGACTATAACTGGTGGGGTTACCATTATTGCAGCTACTAGCACGCCAGATGCAAATATTACGGTGACCGATGGAAATGGCACGGTTGCACTACCTGCTTCCTCACCGATAACGGGAACGACAGACTGGAAAACCTTTTATCTTCCTAGCCTTACGGGTAATGTGAGTGTACAATCCTCCGGGCCTATAGCTGTTGGTTTCTTTGGCTTCAACGGGGCTCGAGGTGTCGCGGGTTATTATTCAGGTTTTGATACTTTACCAGATATCGATCTACAAATTACGGGAAATTACTGTTTGCCCGGAACAATTTTAGAGATTGCCAGCGGAGAAACATTTGATGCCTATCAATGGTATGGAGATGGTGTTTTAATTCCAGGAGAAACATCGGCATCATATACTGCCGCCACAGCAGGGGACTATTATCTAAGGGTTACCAGGGGGCCTTGTAGTTATGACTCCAATTCCATATCAGTCTACTATTGTAATCCGGATATTGTAGTGAACAAGACGGCAAATGTTTCCACTTTAAATGAGGGTGATAATGTAACCTTTACTATCACCGTGGAAAATTTAGGGATAGATCCTACTACAAATTTGACGATAACCGATATAATGCCCAGTAGACTTTCTATAGTATCCACAACACCATCGGCAGGAAGTTGGACATCCCCCGACTGGAACGTAGGTACGCTCAATAGCGGTCAATTGGAAACCCTGACCATAGCGGCGATTGCAGATACAAACAATTCAATTGTTCCCGCATTTTTTGTAACCAACACGGCAAGTAACAGCCAAGACCAAACAGATAACAACATCACTACGGATAACCCCTCCGTTTCGCTTACTATCTATAATGATTATGACAATGATGGTGTAATTGATATTGCCGATTTAGATGATGACAATGATGGTGTCTACGATGATGCTGAAGCAAATATATGTGCCGGAGGTCTCGATTATGAATTCTACGATTTGACGCCGACAGGAAATACCGTGGATAATATTCCCCTGACGGGATCTTACGCCACGGGAACTGCAAACAATGTAAACGTTGCCGGTCTGGCCGCGATACATACACCGGGTGATGGTGAAACATATTCGGTGCGATATACCGGTTATATCGAAATCGAGAATGGTGGTTCATACACCTTTTACACTGATTCCGATGATGGGTCAAAACTGTATATCGATGCCAATTTGGTCGTTGACAACGATGGTCTGCACGGCATTGTTGAAGAATCTGGTACTATAGCGCTATCTCCTGGTCTTCACTGGTTGGAAATCCTTTTTTTTGAATTCACGGGAGGCGATAATCTCGTTGTTCAATATCAAGGACCGTCGATAGTCAAACAAGATATTCCATTTTCAATTTTATTTCCTGCATCCTGCGGATCAGATACAGATGGATTTCCAGATCATTTGGATCTGGATGCCGACGACGACAGCTGCTCCGATGCCAACGAGGCCTATACTAACGTCAACGCGGATGGCGGTGACGACGGTGTATATGGTTCTGGTGTTCCCGCTGTAAACGCAAATGGTACCGTAATCGCCGCAACCTATACCGTACCAGAGGATATCGATAGCAATGGCACCTACGAATTTCAAGAAGCAGGTGCCACTCCAACCATAACACTAGCCCCGGCAGATACCAGGACTTTTGTGAACACCACTGCCAACTTAGATAGTACCGATAATGGGGACGCCCACCAATGGCAGGTAAGCACCGATGGAGGAATAACCTTTACCGATATTTTAGACGGGCCGGAATATAGTGGCACCACCACCAACACCCTTAACATCATACAACCGGGGATTGACAAGAACGGTAACCGCTACAGGGTGATCATCACCAGTGATACCTTTATCTGCGGGAGCATAACCTCGACCCCGGCCCTACTGAACGTCAGCCCCGCCACTATAATTACGAATAGAAGAATTACCTACAGGGTGAATAAAAATTGATTTTGCCGTAACAATTTGATCGATTTCTCGTCAAGTAGGTATAGTAATCTATAAACCATCCTTTTTGAGCTCTATTTTAACCGTTGACCATCTAACCAAAAGATTTGGCTACCTCACTGCTGTCAAGGATCTATCGTTCTCCATTGAAAAAGGGAACGTTTATGGTATTTTAGGTCCCAACGGAAGTGGGAAATCCACCACCTTGGGTATTGTACTCAACGTTGTGAATAAAACTTCAGGTAGTTTTCATTGGTTTGACGGACATACGTCCACTCATGATGCCCTCAAAAAAGTGGGGGCCATTATAGAGCGGCCCAACTTTTATCCCTATATGACCGCAGTACAAAACCTTAAACTGGTCTGTAAGATAAAAGAGGTTTCCCCCGAAAAGATCGATGAAAAATTGGAACTGGTCGGTCTGCTAGAACGTAAACATAGCAAATTCAAAACCTATTCCTTAGGTATGAAGCAACGTCTTGCCATCGCTTCTGCCCTGCTTAACGACCCTGAAATACTAATTTTGGATGAACCCACCAATGGGCTTGACCCCCAAGGCATTCATCAGATTCGGGAAATCATAAAAAAGGTAGCTGCCCAAGGAACAACGATACTTCTGGCCTCCCATCTTTTAGACGAGGTAGAAAAGGTATGCAGCCACGTCATCATTTTAAGAAAAGGTGAAAAATTGTATTCCGGAAGAGTCGACGGTATGCTGGCAAGTTACGGTTACTTTGAATTGAAGGCCGAAAAGATGGAATCCTTAAAAAAATTCTTAAAAAGCGACCCAAAATTCGGCTCTATCACTGTAGAAAACGGCCTTCTAACAGCCTATCTAAATGAGGAAATGGACGCCACGGAACTCAACACCCTACTTTTTGCGCAAGGCATCACACTTAGCCATTTGGTAAAACGGAAGGAAAGTTTGGAAAAGCAATTTTTAACGTTGACCAAGAATCAAACCCACTAAATCACCATGTTTCGACTTCTACACATAGAGTTCATAAAGCTTTGGAACAACAGGGCCAGCAGGGTTTTAATACTTTCTTATTTTATTCTGCTTACCTCCATTGCCTTGGTCGCTGCCATAAAATTCGATATAGGCCCTATTCAATTCCACCTAGCGGACCAGGGTATTTTCAACTTTCCGTACATCTGGCACTTCAACACCTTTATTACGGGTATTTTTAAGTTGTTTCTAGCGATTGTTATTGTATCGATGATGTCTAACGAATACAGTAACAAAACGATTAAACAGAATCTGATCGATGGTCTTTCCAAGAAAGAGTTTATTCTGTCGAAGTTCTTGACCGTCGTTTCATTCGCCCTTATATCGACACTTTTTGTATTTGTAGTCTCCCTGATTTTGGGAATGGGCTATTCCGATTACACAGAAATCTCCATAATATTCTCTGACCTTGAGTTTTTGGCAGCTTATTTTGTAAAACTCGTAGGCTTCTTTTCATTTTGCCTTTTTCTAGGTATTCTCGTAAAAAGATCCGCTTTTGCACTAGGGTTTCTGATTTTGTGGCAAGTCTTCGAGGCCTTCGTAAGGGGCATGATCCGTTGGAAGCTCTTTGATGCCGAAACAACGGATACCATTATGGGCTATTTTCCGCTCAATGCCATGTGGAATTTGCTAAAAGAACCTTTCTCTCGTCTAAATGCCGTACAATCAGCCGTTAAACAAATGGGGGAGCAACTAAACCTGAATTACCATGTACATTGGTATGAAATCCTGATTGTACTCGGGTGGACGGCAATTTTCATCTTTTCATCGTACGCCTTGCTGAAAAAACGTGATTTGTAGTACCTTGCCCAAGTACTGTAGGGTTAACAGAACCATATAGAACATATAAGGACCTATAAGCTTTTTAGCTTCTCGAGAATTGCTGTTTGAAATGAAAGAAAATACCCTTCCTAGAGGGCTGGTATTTCCATTGACACTGGGGAATTACTGCCTACGGACAATATGATCCGTCTTAAGGAGAGCTAACCTTCCCTTCACCATGTATGGGTGAATTCGAAACACTTTCATTTTCAACTATCGACCGTAGATCAAATAGGTCTCCAATTTGAAATTCTTGACTATTGATTCTCATTGGGCCGTACCACGTTTTGTATTAGAGTCTTCCAAAACATGGTATCGAGATATTTTAGTATTTTTAAAGACTTTTGATAGCTATGAAAATGAGTAGAACGCTTTGCCTGATTTTTCTTTTCTTCGCCGGCCTTCACCCTATCCTTGCCCAAAGAGAAGCCTCCCGATGGTATTTCGGCAATGAGGCTGGTTTAGACTTTAATAATGGGGTACCCGTTGCGTTGAATGACGGAAAGTTGGCTACACACGAGGGATGTTCGACCATTTCCGACCAAAATGGAAACTTATTGTTTTATTCTGACGGAATACATGTGTGGGACAAACGACATCGCCTCATGCCTAACGGTATTGATCTTTTGGGGCATGAATCAAGTACGCAGTCTGCGATTATCGTGCCGAAAGCCGGTTCTATGACGCAATACTATATATTTACCGTTGATGAACCAGACCCCGAAGAAACTGATAATGCAGGGCTCAACTATACCTTGGTCGACCTCTCATTGAACAACGGTTATGGAGATGTCGTATCTTCGGAAAAAAACGTTCATTTAATTACCTACAACCCTAATGACCCCGTAGAATCAAAACTTAAATGTTCGGAAAAGATCACCGCTGTTGCCCATAATGATGAACAATCGATATGGGTAATCACCCATTTTGTGAATAAATTCTATGCCTTTCGAGTCGATGCAAACGGGGTGAACCCTTCTCCCGTCGTCAGCCAGACGAATACCACCGTACCGCCACAAGGCTACAAACAGAACGGTATCGGTTATTTAAAGGTGTCACCCGATGGGAGTAAAATTGGAATAGCCCACAGTCAAACCAGCCAATCGGAACTGACAGGCCCTAAAACCCAAGGAAAGCAAACGGGAAAGGTTTTGCTCTATGATTTTAATACTACCACGGGTGCCGTGTCTAACGAATTATCCCTTTTGAGCAATAGAATTCCCTATGGGGTGGAGTTTTCCGCCAAATCGACGAAATTATATGCGACCGTAAACAATTACGGCAGCGACGGATCGCCTCAGGGAAGTTCACTATATCAGTTTGACCTTGCTGCCGGTAATATTGCAGGTTCGCAAACCGATATTATAACCGCGGCCCAAACGGCCGGGGCATTACAACTAGGCATTGACAGTAAAATATATAGGGCCGGCTATCCCATTAATGGTTCAGGAACAAGTCTTTCCGTCATAAATAATCCGGAGGCAAAGGGTAACGCCTGTAATTATGTGGACCGTACCGTATCGTTAAACGGCCGTTTTGCAGAGCTCGGCCTGCCCCCTTTCGTGCAGTCTTTTTTTATCTTGAAATTTGAGTATAAAAATGTCTGTCTCGGTGATACCACTGAATTTACGATTCTAGATGAAGCCCCAGTCGATACTGTATTATGGGATTTCGGGGATGGCCAGACTTCCACCGATATTGCACCTACGCATACCTATGCCCAACCTGGGGAATATACGGTCTCTCTGACCAAATTTTTTGGAGGTATCCCTTCGGATCCGATTACCAAACAAATCACCATTTTCGATGCACCCGCTGTACCTGAAAATCGTGTGGCCTATTATCAGTGTACCGAAGAGCAAAACACAAACGGTATTGGCACCTTTAACCTCAACTTGATCAATCCGACCGTAAGCTTGGACAGTGACCAGATTATCAATGTCTTTTACTATTCGGATATCGCCTCGGCCCAACAGGACGTGTTGAATACCAATGCCCTACCTTACCAGTATACCAACACCGTACCTGATGAGGTACTGGTTGCCAAAGTGTACAATCCCATCAGCGGTTGTTATAGTACAGTTGAAGTGGAACTGAAAATAAAGACCACACTGTCCTTAGGGGAAAATGTAATCTATGGATGTGCCTTAGGAAATGGTTTAGGAGAGTTCCATTTAGACGTACAACGCGATTTTCTTATGGAAGAATTCAATTTGCCTGAAGAAAGTTCCATTAAATTTTATCCCGAAAAGGAGGATGCCTTATTCGGTGATGAAAACTACTTGCCCGATGATTTTATCTCTGAAAATACGGTAATATATATCAGGGTAGATAATGAAAACATCTGCTATGGCATAGGGGCCTTGAGCATTGAATTGTCCGACTTTGATATAATACCTTTCGAAGAACAATTGCTATGCGACAACCAACCTTCCGGTGTTACCTTAACAGCAGGCATTCTCTCGGGCAACACCGACGAATTCACCTACCTTTGGTCTACGGGCGAAACTAGCTCCACGATCGAAGCAAGTTTACCAGGGCAATATTCAGTGACCGTTACTAATGTTGCAGGATGCAAAAAGGAAAGGGTAATCGATCTCATTCAAGGACTGTCACCCCAAATCGACCGTGTAGAATCGTCCAATGACGTGGTTAAAATATTTACCGTGGAGAACGGCGATTATGAATATGCCCTATCGGATATTAATGGACCTTATCAAAACAGCAATGTTTTTGAAAACGTAGCTAGTGGCGAACAGACGGTTTATGTAAGAAATAAAAATGGATGTGGGATATCTTCGGACACGGTTTCGGTAGTCGCCTATCCAAAATTTTTCACTCCGAATGGAGATAATGTGAACGATTTTTGGCAACTAGACGGGTTAAGCGATGAATTCGAACCTGAATCACCAATTTATATTTTTGACAGGTATGGAAAACTTTTGGCCCAAGTGGATCCTGTCTCATCAGGTTGGGATGGAATGTATCAAGGTAAGTTATTGGCCTCTTCAGATTATTGGTTCAAAGTGACATTGAGCGGCGGGCAATTGCTAAAGGGTCATTTTTCTTTAAAACGATAAAAAAATGATCAAGATGAAACGACTAGTAGTAGTAAAACCCGCATACTTCAGAAGACTTCTGGCCCTAGCCATATTCATGGCACTCACATTAGGATGTAGCTCCGATTCCGAAGACCCACCCCCTCCAACCCAAGAAGAGGACATAACCTTTGACGATGTTGAGACCGCATTTTCTGAGTTGCAGATGACCGTAGGGATTAATGATTTTTCCCTTAAGGTTCCTGGTGACCTTAGCTGGACGTTTAGGGCCATAGTTCCAGAGCTATCGAACGACGAAAAAGTACCGCTATTCGTTCATTTACATGGAGCTTCCGGCGGAAATCCGAACGCCCATAAAAGCACCTCTTGCTACATGGAGCCTGCATTGGAAGATACCAAAGCCTATATCATAAGTCCAAATGGAGGTAGCAACCAATGGTACGAGCCAATTAACCAGTCACAGGTTATGGGCCTAGTTACCTATGCCTTAAAATATTGGAATATCGATCCGGATAGGATCGTCGTTGTGGGTTACAGCGATGGCGGCAATGGGAGCTGGTTTTTTGCGGAGACACAACCTCAAGTGTTTTCCGCAGGAATACCGATGGCCAGTTCATACAGTACGATCGGCACCGACGGTGCCCCTAGAAAAATCGATACGCCGCTCTATGTCATCCATGGGGAAAATGATGACCTGTTCCCCGTTGAAGAAACTGAATCTTGGGTCGAACAGTCGGTCGAGGTGGGAAGTCAAATTGAATTTGTGGTGGCACCTGGCCTGGTGCACAACGAGCCCTGCGAGTATGTGGCTTACCTGAAAGAAGGTATTTCGTGGATAAAAACCAATGTTTGGCAATAGACCGTATGACCCAAAAAGAGTGCGAGTCAGAACCCCGAACATGTACATTAATAGGAGAAATCGTCAAGTGACCTCTTTATCCATAAAAAAGCTACCGCCGAAGCAGTGGTGACCTAAAATTTATTAATAAGCCATTATGGCAATGCGTCAGATTTTGTAGCGGGATATATGAAAATAATTAGATATAGCGAATCGAACCATGTAGCGATAACACAAGTTTTTGACCAATACCGTGACCGTATAGCTGAAATCGATATTCTTCAAAAGGTTGGGACGAGAATCGTAAGGGAGCATCAGTTCTCTCTTCCGATTATTGGTGTTTGCCACTTCGCTAAGAATCTAGAGTAGCAAGGCCATTTCGCCTCACAAATATAGATGGGTAACGAGAAAAGGAAAAATCGTGTAGGCGATACAATTATGAAAAAAATTAGTTCCATACTTCTTATGTGGTGCACCTGTTTTTTATATGCTCAGGAGTGCACAACGATTAGCTTTCCGAGTGATGGAACCCTTGATGTTCCGGTAGATGTGACTATAACATGGCCTTCGGTCGAAGGCATAAATGGGTATCTGATTTCATTGGGAACAACCCCTGGGGGAACTGAAATATTGAAACGACAGGCCATTGGTATTGAAAACTTCTACAAGGCCCCTTTGGGGCTACCGGAAAACACCCAAATCTATGTCACTTTAAGTATTCTCACGTTCAACGCCCAACCTAAGGAGTGCTCCAGCATTAGTTTCAGAACTGTAGATGTGGTCTCACCTCCGCCTTGTACTCTTTTAGTAGCTCCTGACAATAATGCTGCCAACGTTACCATAGTTACTGATATTATCTGGGCCTATTCCCCTACCGCTACTGGCTATACATTGTCTATGGGAACCATTCCGGGAGGTACGGATATTCTTGACAATGAAGATATGGGCAATGTGCTAACCTACGAACCTCCCCAAGACCTTCCTCAAGACACTCAAATTTATGTCACTGTAATACCAAGGAACGAAAATGGTTCAATGGCCCCATGCACGGAGGAAAGTTTTAAGACAGGGCCGGCACCATTTGCTTGTGATCCGGTAATTGACGAAAATACGGGGAATACCACTTTTCTAAGGCCAAGAACGCAGTTCCCGGCGGTAGTAGGGCTCTGTAGCGACGAACTTCCCTATATTGTCGCTACCAAAGATACCGCTGACGGTTTCAGGTGGTTCAAGGGAAACGTGGGCAGTACCGAAACCTTGCTGTCGGAAGACCGGGAAGTTGCGATAAACGAGCCTGGAAGATATCGCTACGAGGCGTACAATAGCATCAGGCAGTCGAACGGCACCTATATTGAATGCGTAAGTTCCCAGGTGTTTACCATAGTAACCTCCGAAAAGGCAATTATTGAAAAAATAGAGTCGGTTTATAGACCTGGAGGTAAGACAATAACCATAGCGGTATCTGGAAACGGACAATATGAATACTCACTGACCAGCGAAAATGGGCCATATCAGAACAGCAATGTTTTTGAAAATGTTAGTCCGACCCCACCTTTCGCCTATGTAAGGGACAAAAATGGGTGTGGCATCACCCGAAGAACGGTAGACCGTGATTTGACCCTAAAAGACTTTCCGAACTTTTTCACTCCTAATGGTGACGGGGTCAATGATTATTGGCAGTATATACCTCCCCCCGAAAACTACGAGCAAAGTTTGGAGGTAATCCGTATTTTCGATAGATATGGAAGTCTGTTGACCCAAATCGACCCCCAATCCCAAGGCTGGAACGGCACTTTCAATGGACGCCTATTGCCCGCTTCCAACTATTGGTTCAAAGCAACGTATGTAGACCATCGTGAAATACGGGGGTATTTTGCACTCAAGCGATAAAAAAACACGGTACCCTTAATCTTCATTGACCGGCCCTACAATAATGCCGTCTGGTCTAGTATCACAATTTGAATTATGGTATATTGTACAATGGAGAAATCACTATGAAAAAGGAAGCCATCATATTCTTTTGGGTGCTTCTAATCCCGTTATTTATCTCGGGACAAGGAGAAACCAGTAATTGGTACTTCGGAAGCGGGGCGGGACTTCGTTTCAACAATGATGGCAGCGTAACCCCACTTTCAAACGGGCAGTTACGAACATTGGAAGGGTGTGCTACGATTTCCGACCCTTTTGGCAATTTACTCTTTTACACTGATGGTATTACCGTTTACAATGCCCGACATCAACGTATGGAAAATGGAAACGGTCTTTTTGGAAATGATTCAAGCTCGCAATCTGCCATTATCGTCCCAGACCCCGGGAATGAAAATGGGTATTATATCTTTACCGTAGATACGTCTTTCGGGGAATTTGACGAAAGTTCCGGTTTTAACTACTCCTATGTCAATTTGATGTTGGCCGACGGCCTTGGGGCGGTGACAAAAAAGAATGTAAATCTTTTACCCAGGTGTTCCGAAAAAATTTCCGCTGTGGTCAAAGATTGTGATGAAAGTTCATTTTGGGTTATAACCTCAGCTCCTGCCAATGCAAATTCAGAAATTTATAATAATATATTCAGCTACGAGATCAATGGTGAAGGTATTCAAGAACCGGTAAAATCTGTTATTCCACAACTTTATGCCGAAGATAAAAGGGGCTATTTAAAGTTATCGCCCAACGGAGCCAAAGTGGCCATGGCAACGGCCGAATCGGGTTTGTTCCTTTTAGATTTCAATCCAACCACCGGTACCGTATCCAATCCCTTAAGGCTTTTCATGAATCGACAAAATTTTGCGCCCTATGGGGTCGAATTTTCACCAAACAACCGCTTCTTGTACGTGCACAGCTCCAATGATACCATGGAAGAGCCACACTCCTCCGCACTGTTTCAATTTGATCTCCAATCTACGGATATCAACGAAAGCCGACGTACCTTAGATCAGCGGAGCATTTACCGTGGAGCGCTTCAATTAGGACAGAATGGCAAAATATACAGGGCCTTGGCAAACAGTTATCAAGCGGGCACCAATTTTTTGGGCGTTATAGAAAATCCAAATGATCCACAGGCCGAATACGTACATAATGCGATCGAATTGGGCCCAGGAACCAGGTCAACGCAAGGGCTACCCCCTTTTGTACAATCTTTTTTTGATAAGGTAAATATCATCGGTAGCAAAGGTGAAAACCGAACAAACAGTGGCACGTTACCCCTATGTGTTGGGGAAAGTTACACACTGGAGGCTCCGGAATTTGCAAACGGAACATACGTTTGGTACAAGGACAACGAAAAACTAGCGAACAGCACCTCATCTTTGGAGTTAGCAAATACCACCATAGCCGATAGTGGCACCTATAAACTGGTTATTGAAGGTGTTGGCTATGGGCGTTGTCCGGTTCAGGGCGAAGCGAAGGTTATCGTTGAGCCCATACCGGAGCCCGAAGATACAGAGCTCGTTCAGTGCGACATCGATGAAAACCCCGAGGACGGTCTTGCCATCTTCAACCTTAACAATGCCTTATCCGGACTTACGGGGCCTGGGTCTGATTTCTCCTTGACATTTTTTACGAGCGAGCAGAATGTACTTGACAATGTGCCCATTGCCAACCCCGAAAAATATCAAAATATAAGGGCTGGCGAAGAAATTTGGGTATCGGTCCGCAATAAAGCAGGATGTGGTGATTTGGCCAAAATCACCTTACAAACCGTACCCGTTGCGATCGAACAGGCCACCGTCCCAAATTTTTATGGCTGTGACGAAGACCCCCAAGATGCTATTCTTGCAGGTTTCTTCGATTTCGATGAACTGGCCCTGCGTTATACAGGCATGGAGGCTTCTTTTTATAGTGATTTGGAGGACTTGGCCCAAGGGGAAAATGCCCTTGTCGATCCGGAAGTTTTTGAAGAGGGAACCGTTATCTATGTAAAGCTGGCAAATAATGGTCAATGTGCAGCTGTCGAATATGTAACGCTCTTAATAGACCCTAAACCACAGGTAGAGCCCCCCTCCGACATTCCTATTTTGTGTCTGAATAATCCATCGATTACCCTTATCGGGCCAGAAGGTTACGATGAATACCAATGGTTGCGGGAAACCGATAATGGAACTTATGAAGTTGTATCTGAAGGTATGGTCGCAAATTTGTCCAATGGAGGTTCCCATATACTACAAGTAACGGAGTTCTACGAAGATCAACAAGGTACGCGAAGCTGCTCTAATACGGCAATTTTCACCGTACCCGTATCCAATGTAGCGATATTTCAACCAGAGCCCGAAGTACGTGATCTTTCACAGAATAATATAATTACAGTCTTTACTTTTGGGGAAGGCGACTATGAGTTTTCCCTTAATCCCGAAGGCCCCTATCAATCGGATAATTTTTTTGAAAATGTACCATCAGGATTCGTTACCGTGTATGCACGGGATAAAAATGGTTGTGGCCTTTCGGAAACGGAAGTAGCTGTGGTCGGCCATGATAAATTTTTCACCCCGAACAACGACGGAGTCAACGATTTTTGGCAAATCAACGGCATCAATAAATTGGTGCAGCCCGGTTCTTTGATCACCATATTTAATCGTTATGGCAAATTATTGGCCCAGTTAAGACCTGAGGAGCGAGGCTGGGACGGAACGTTCAAGGGCATACCAGTACCATCCTCCGATTATTGGTTTAGAGTGGAATTACAAGATGGGCGGATGTTCAAGGGCCATTTTACCTTAAAAAGATGAGGAGTCACAAAAAAGGGAAAGGAGCTTCGCAACCTCATAACGTTTCGTATTTTTAACGGCATGAAGTTTAAGGTAGTTTCGGGGTTCAAACCCACAGGAGATCAGCCTGAGGCCATTCGACAGTTGGCCGAAGGTATTAAGAGTGATGAACGGTATCAAACACTGTTAGGTGTTACAGGGTCGGGCAAAACCTTTACGGTGGCCAACGTCATCGAAAAGGTACAAAGACCTACCCTGGTGCTCTCACATAATAAAACACTGGCCGCTCAGCTCTATTCGGAATTCAAACAGTTTTTTCCGGAAAATGCAGTTGAATATTTTGTATCGTACTATGACTACTATCAACCCGAAGCTTTTATACCTACCACTGGGCTATATATTGAGAAAGATCTTTCGATAAACGAAGATATTGAAAAACTGAGGTTGAGCGCGACTTCGTCTTTGCTGTCCGGTAGGCGCGATGTACTTGTTGTAGCCTCGGTCTCTTGCCTTTATGGTATTGGCAACCCCATTGAATTTCAAAAAAATGTAATCTCTATCCGAAAAGACCAAGTTATTGCCCGTACCAAATTTATGCATCAATTGGTACAAAGTCTTTATTCGAGAACAACAGCAGATTTTAGAAATGGAAATTTCAGGGTTAAGGGAGATGTGATAGATGTCTTCCCCAGTTATGCCGATCATGCCTTTCGTATACACTTTTTCGGGGATGAAATCGAGGAAATCGAAGCCTTCGATCCTTTCAACAATACCCTCTTAGAAGTTTACGAAAATCTAAATATCTATCCGGCCAATATGTTTGTGACCTCCCAAGATGTGCTTCAAAATGCCATTCATCAAATTCAGGATGACCTGGTTCAACAGGTCTCTTATTTCAAGGAAATAGGAAAACCTTTGGAAGCTAAAAGATTAGAGGAGCGAACTAATTTTGACCTCGAAATGATTAGAGAGCTTGGCTATTGTTCGGGTATTGAAAATTATTCAAGGTATCTAGATGGTCGCGAGCCCGGCACCCGACCCTTTTGTTTATTAGACTATTTTCCGGATGACTACCTTATGGTGGTCGATGAAAGTCATGTGACTATTCCACAGGTACACGCCATGTACGGTGGGGATCGATCTAGAAAAGTGAACTTGGTGGATTATGGTTTTCGTCTACCGGCAGCAATGGACAATCGCCCCTTAAAATTTGAAGAATTCGAAGCCCTCCAAAACCAGGTTATTTATGTGAGTGCCACCCCAGCGGACTATGAGCTGAAACTCAGTCAGGGAATTTATGTCGAACAGGTTATCAGACCTACCGGATTGTTAGATCCTGAAATTGAAGTAAGGCCGAGTCTAAATCAAATAGATGATCTGGTCGAAGAAATACATATCAGGGTAGAAAAAGACGAACGAACCTTGGTCACTACCCTGACCAAAAGAATGGCGGAAGAGCTTACCAAGTATCTCACGCGTATCAATATTAGGTGCCGATATATACATAGTGATGTGGACACTTTGGAACGTGTAGAGATTATGCAAGATCTTAGGAAAGGTATTTTCGATGTATTGATAGGGGTTAATCTACTTCGAGAGGGTCTAGATCTACCCGAGGTATCTTTGGTCGCCATCATCGATGCGGACAAGGAAGGTTTCTTGAGAAATAATCGATCTCTTACCCAAACAGTGGGAAGGGCGGCACGACATCTCAACGGGAAGGCGATTATGTATGCCGATAAAATTACCCAGAGCATGCAGAAGACCATTGACGAGACGAACTATCGACGTGAAAAACAATTAGCCTATAATACCGAAAATAATATAAAACCCACGGCATTAAATAAAAGTTTAGATAGCGCTCTGGCCAAAAATTCAGTTTCAACGTATCATTTTGAAAAGGAAGAAATGCGAGCCGCCGAACCCGAACTTGAATACCTCACCAAAGAGCAAATCGAAAAGCTGATTCGAGACAAAAGAAAAGCCATGGAAAAAGCCGCCAAGGAATTGGATTTTATGCAGGCGGCAAAGCTTCGGGATGAAATCAAACTGTTGCAAAAACAAGACTAAACTTTCAAATAAGATCAAATTTTGATCAAAAAATTATTTTTATATTAAAGGTTTAGTTAATGCAGTATATATTTCTGGATTATAATTTATTAAATGTTATTTTTAGACTTGTCTAAAATATGTTTTTCCAGCAAATTTGAGAGTGTCTCTTGGTCATCATGATTCTCAAAACTAGGTTTGAACTCCTTTCTTCCATGAAGGAATGTCAAAGGTATTTTTACGCATTATATTTCTTGTTTTCGGTATTGAATTTATTAAAATTTCGAGAATAGAAACTAGTTGTTGAAACAAATTTCACCACGCATTTTGCCGGTTAATGCTTATAAAAAAAGCGCTCCGATTCTAGACCGGAGCGCCATTCAACTAACCAACCAAATCAACCTTTACTTACGATAAGGTCATCATTTACCCTTCTTGTTATTTCAATGCAATGGTCCGTTTTGGTTTTGGCAACGCTTCCTCTTTTTTAGGAAGTGTGAACTTTAAAAGACCATCCTCATACTTGGCTTCAATATTGGAGTTATCAATGGTTTCTGGAAGGGTAAAAGATCTTTTGAAAGAAGAAAAACCAAATTCCCTTCTTGTGTAATTCTCTTCTTTCACCTCATCTTCGTGACTAACCTCTGAAGATATAGTCAAGATGTCATTGTCCACTTCAATATTAAAATCATCTTTTTTTCTACCGGGCACGGCAAGTTCCAATTCAAAATCTTTCTCGTTCTCCTTTATATTGACGGCAGGTACACCGAAGTCGTGATTCTCTGTACCTCCAAACCAATCTGGTTTAAAAATTTCGTTCATCAAGGAAGGAAAGACCAAGTTGTTTCTTTTAACGATACTCATGATATATAAATTTTTTAGTTAAACTTCTATTTCACCCCTAAAATGACAAAGAATGTACCACTCCATTATTAATGCCAATACGGCAGTTTTTAAAAATATATTCATGCCATTATGTCGTATTCATGAGGATTGTAGCTTGTAAAAAGTTCAAAATTTTGCGTTAATAGCTCCATAAACAATTTGTAATTCTTTTCTCCCAACCCTTAATAATCACAAATACAGATATACTTCCCCTTGATGCTCCAGTTTTCTCATGCAAGAAGCCAAGAGGGGCTGCGTCGATCTTAACATTCGTCTCTCTTTTTATTATGGTCTTGGCAAAAGTTTTCTTTAAGTCTTTCTTGGCCTTAGGCAGCATCTATTTATTTTGTAATACCTTGCCAAAAAAATGGAGTATGACGAACAACGATATTTTCAAAAAATTGAGAGTGGCCCTAATGTTGAGAGACGATGATATCCTAGAAATTTTGAAACTAGCCGATTTCGAATTAGGTAAGAGTGAGCTTGGGGCTTTCTTTAGAAAAGAAGATCACCCAAACTACAGGGAGTGTGGAGATCAAATCTTACGGAACTTTTTAAACGGACTTGTCATCTATTTACGGGGCACCAAAGAAAACCCAAAGTATCCCGGCGATATTTTAAAGCAAAACAAATCAACTGAGACGCGGAAACGACCAAGTTTTAAAGCTCAGCAAAGAAAAAAGGTAGATACAGCGGTGAGTCATGGAAAGTACAAGAACAAACCGGCCCGCTCTAAAGGAAATAAAAAGCCCTGATCTGGAACTATCAGATCAGGGCCCTTGGCTTCTGCACTAAAGGTTAGCGAACTATACGAACAGGTACAGTGTATACTTTACCTTCAATGTATTTTTCAAGGTTGACTTTTTTGTAGTTCAACTTTGCCTTTACGAAACCTTCTAGCAAACTATCAGGCGTATCAACCGATAGTACTACGATTTCCTTTTCATTGTTCAGGGTAAATCTTACCTGCGCGGTCATATCTACCTTGTCTATGGTGAATGAATTGTCACTCAACATCTGGGCAATTTGTACTGACAATTTTTTTGAAGGATTAACGCTATCGACATCATTTGCCAATAAACTTCCTGAAGATAGTAGCATTGCAGCTACCAAAACTAAACTAAATTTTCTCATGACTTTGTTTTTAAGACTTGTCCGTTTCCGAACAAGTGATTGATGAATTGATGAATAAATTAATTGATTACTTAAAAGACGACCGAGAAAGAAAGTTGTTACGACAAAACCAAGGTTTAACATAATTTTAAGAAAAAGCGGATGGCATCTTTAGTTGTATCATTGAACGCTTAGCGAATTCAACATTATGAAAGTAAGGCTAAGAATCAAAACTAATATGTCTACTGGCTCTTTCCTCCAATGAGATGAACGACTCTACCCCTTGTATACCCTCTATAGTAAGAATAGACTCTTGATAAAGTTGCCGGTAATGAATGCTATCCTTGGCGTGAACTTTTATAAAAACATCATATTTACCCGTACTATGGTGCACCTTGACCACCTCGGGCACCTCAAGTAATTTTTCGATGACTTTTTCATACAATGAAGCTTCTCTCAGATAAATCCCTAGAAAAACAGTTAGCTTCCAACCCATTTTGCTATAATCCAACGTTAAGGTAGCCCCCCTTATGACACCTAGGTTCCTCATCTTTCGCATACGCATGTGAACGGTTCCGGGCGAAATTCCGGCGCGCTTGGCGACCTCCGTATAGTTCATCTGGGCATCCTCAGTCAACAAAGTCAATATTCGATGGTCGACTGTATCAAGTCTATCCTTCATCTGTTATCTATTTTAAGTTCAAGCTGCCTCGTATAATCGGAAAATGGCGGCACCTTTCTCATATTATCAAATCTTCATAAAAATTAGCACAAATGAAGATTTTTGTAAATATAATTTAAGGTTTTAAAAAAAATGGATATAATATCATAATATAATTAGCTTTTTATTGAATTTTATCTAAAATAGAAAGAGGCAAATTTTGAATACAATAAAAATGAATTTTCATCTGTTTTTTTAATAATCGAGAGTTTTTGACCTCCTTTCGGATACAATACTGTTGAATCGTTAAAAAAAAACTTAAATATTTTTTTTTCGTCACGTTAATTCAATATAACTACCATAATTTCAGCTATTTACGAGCTCTTCTAATTTTTATATATCAAAAACTCCCCCTAATATTGTGGCTGTTGTTTAGCCTAAAAATCACTGTTAAATAACATAGAAAGTATCCGGAACTTTTCTTTTGAAATGCATTTGCCCCACCAACCTCGAGTAAAGGATAACCTTGATCATGTGGATGGTACAACGGGCAGTATTAGTATCAACTAAACCTTAACTCTTATGAAGAAAGCTCTATTACTATCTGTTGTTCTTTTAAATACGTTGTGCATCGCTTATGCACAGGAAATCATGATAACCGGAAAGGTTATTGATGACCAGGGCGTAGTATTGCCAGGTACGGACGTTATTATAAAAGGAACCACCAAAGGGGCTACCACTAATTTTGACGGGGAATATACTATTGATGCCCCTGCCGATGCAGTGCTAGTCTTCTCCTCCCTGGGATTTGGCTCAAAAGAAATTCCGGTTAATGGACAGAAAACGGTCGATGTCATTCTTATACCTGCTGCCGAGCAATTGCTTGAAACCATTGTTATCGGTTCAAGAGGGCAACCCAGAACCAAATTGGAGACCCCTGTGCCAGTTGATGTCATAAATGTCAGCCAGCAGGCGATTAATATGCCTCAAACTGATTTAGGTGACGTATTAAGGGCCTCGGCACCCTCCTTCAATGCGTTTCAGTCACAAGCCGGAGATTTGTCGTCGCACGTCGTTCCTCCTACATTAAGAGGTCTGGCACCCAATCAAATGCTAGTTTTGATTAACGGCAAAAGAAGACACTCTTCTGCCTTATTGTTAGGCAACCAAACGGGTTCGAGTTCAAATGCCACCGATATGAGTTTTATACCCACTGCTGCTGTAGAACAAGTAGAAATTTTGAGGGATGGGGCTTCGGCACAATATGGATCCGACGCCATCGCCGGTGTGATGAACATTATAATGAAGAAAGGAACCGATAAACTTACCGCCATGTTAAGCATGGGGGGATATCCAGGATTAGAACCTGATATGAGCGATCAGTTGACCCCTGAAGAAAACATACTTTCAAGGGATTTCGACGCAGATGGGTTCAATTATCAATTTGATGGCAACTACGGAGTAGGCTTTGATAACGGAGGTTATCTTAACGTTACAGGCACGCTGAGACAGGCCAAAAGAAGTATAAGGCCCTCAGTTTTAGGAATTGACAGGTCCCCGCTTTATAGTAGTGATTATCTCAACAATGAGACTACCGACTTAAATGGTAATCCTGTCATTACCAATCCAGAGCTGGTCAATGCCTTGGCCGCTGGCAATACGGCCCTAGCCGGAGAATTGACAACAATAGAAGGATTGATGGACGCTCGCGGCATTGAACAACGGGACGTAGCCTCTTACGCAGGTAATCCTGCCATAAACTTGGGTGTATTAGCGTACAATTTTTCCATGCCCTTAACAGAAAACGTAGATCTCTATTCTTTTGGCGATATCGGGTTCAAATATGTTGAAGGCTTTAGTTGCTTTTATCGAAGAGCGGCTCAAGCAGATCGAACGAGTTATGCGCTTTACCCTAACGGCTTCAGGCCCCAAATGTACTCCAATCAGTTCAATACCAGCTTTGCTGCCGGGGTTTCCGGTACTCTGGGCGAGTTCAAATTTGACCTGAGCAATACCTTTGGCGCCAATAAAATGGCGATAGGAATGTTCAATACCTGGAACGCCAGTATCGGGGAATCCTCACCTACCGATATGTATCTTGGAACCCATAATTATTTACAGAATACTACGAATTTGGATATCAGCCGATATTATGATGATATCCTTTCAGGACTTAACATTGCAGGTGGCGTAGAATATCGCGTTGAAAGATATCAAATAGAAGAAGGTCAAAGAGAAGGATGGACTGCCGGAACAGCCGGTATATATACGGCGACCGAAGATAATGAAGCCTTGGTTGGCCCTGATGGCCTTCCATTGGAAGATTTGAGTGGCACACCCATTGTGGATGGGAATGGAAATGCCGTCGTACTACCGTATGCGGGTTACAGCGCCGAACTCGTTAAAGGATACGCTTTGAACTGTCAGTGCTTTCGCGGATTCGGACCGGACAATGCCAGCCGAAACTATAGGTCGGTCATTGGTGCCTATCTCGACGTAGAAATGGATTTTACCGATAATTTCTTCATGGGTTTGGCTGTTCGATCGGAAGCCTACTCGGATTTCGGAAAGGTCTTGACCGGAAAAGTAACTTCAAGACTCTCGCTTTCGGACAATTTCGCGATTCGGGGCTCCTTCAGTAACGGCTTCAGGGCACCATCGTTACAGGAATTGAACTATTCACATAGCTACACGTTCTTCGTCAATCTGGTACCCTTCGATGGTACGTTATACCGCAATAGCAGTGCCGCTGCCCGAGCCATCGGAGTGACACAACTTCAAGAAGAAAGATCGACTAACTTCAGTTTTGGTTTCACCACCAAATTATTCGACAAATTAGAGTTGACGGTCGATGCCTATAAAATTGATATAACAGACCGCATCTTTCAGACTTCCGAATTCGATGCCACCGAAGCACCGGCTCTTGGTCCGGTCATCGGATCTGGTCTAGCCAGTTTTAGAATAAACGGAGGTGATGTCAGCACAAAAGGAATCGAGGTGGTCGCGAACTATACAACTTTTTTTGGACAGAACAAGTTTAATGCTACCCTTTCAGGTACGTTCCGTGAAAATAAATTCGATCAGGTCGTAGTACCCGAACTCAATACTTCTTTGACCGATGATGAAGTGGCCGCGAAATATGTAGACAGGGCCTCCATAGGACAATTTGAAACAGGTACGCCCAGTTCTACGGTAATCGGTGCACTAAATTATTCTTTCGGAAAATTTAGCACCATGATCAGAGGTACGCGTTATGGGTCTGTCGTCAACTTGGCGGCACGCGAGCAGAATCTCTACGGTGGTGGTTTTGGATATCCCGACCAAACCTTTACCCCTGAATTCGTAGTCGACTTGGGCATCACTTATGCCTTTAACGACATGTTGAGTCTCACTATCGGTGGGAACAATATATTCAATGAATATCCCGAGATACACCGTTATGAAAACCGTAGTTTCAGCCTGTTTTCAAACTATCAGCAAGGATCTAATGGATCATATTATTTCGGACGTCTAACACTCACGCTATAATGAAAGCATCAACAATAAACAGCACAACGATGAAAAAAATAATCGCACATATTTCTTCTTCCGTACTCATACTCTTGATTTTGGTTTCATGTGATCAAGAACGTCTAGAACCTGTATTAACCGCGGCGGACGGTGGAGGTAAAATGACTTCTTTCATGGCTTATACCATTGGTACGGAGTCCGATAGTGATGTCTATGGCAGGGTGGTTTTCTGGAAAGATGCCATCGGACGAACGCAAGTTCAAGTATCCGTATATAATACGGAAGTAGGCGCTACATATCCTGTAAGCTTGGTCAACGGAAGTGTGGCAACAGCCGGTAGCGAATTAATGGCGATATATGATCTTATAGGGAAAGAAACAAATGGTTTGGTATTCGGGGAACTTGGAGAAAATAAGTTCTTTACAATTACCGATACGGCTTTTTATGATGCTCTTCCGGCACTTGATGCCCACATCAGTATTTATTCAAACGGTGGCGTAATTGCCTCCGGTGATATCGGGGCGAATGCGACACCAATTGAAATGAATTAGAACTTTTAACAACTTAAATATTTAGCACTATGAAAACAACAGTAAACAGAAGAGATTGGCTCAAAAGAGGCGTTCTCACCGCTGCGGGAGTAATGGCAGCACCTTATTTGACCTACGGGGCATTTCCATCGCAACCTATTAAAGTAGATGCACAGGGAAATATTCCGTACACTCCATTTTTCAAGGAGTATTTACCTTACGCACCTACACAACCGATTGAACTGGCGGCAAAAATCAATGCCAACGAAAACCCTTATGGCCCATCTCCAATGGCCGTAGATGCCATGCAGAAATACGCACCAAAGGGCAACCGCTATGCTTGGAAGGAACTATACGAGTTGATGGATAAAATAGCTTTGGAAGAAGGCGTAAAGCAAGAAAATATCATGATGGGTCCTGGATCTTCTGATCTTTTGGAGAAAACGGCCATGGTATTCTTTAAGGAAGGTGGAAACATCGTCTCTGCCGATCCAGCCTATATGTCATTGATTAAAGTTGCCGAAGCGACCGGTGCAACCTGGAAGCCTATTCCACTTAAAAAGGATTGGTCACATGATTTAGCGGCGATGGAAGCTGCGGTTGATGCAGATACCAAATTAGTGTATATCTGTAACCCGAACAATCCTACGGGCAGTATGACCGATCATGATGAATTGATCGATTTCTGTTCCAGGGTTTCTGAGAAGACGCCTATTTTCGTCGATGAAGCCTATTTAGGTTTCTTGGAAGACGGTGCTAAAAAGAGTATGGTTTCCTTAATCAATAAGGGGAAAAATGTCATCATAGCCAGAACATTTTCCAAAATACAGGGTATGGCCGGCCTTCGTGTTGGTTATATAGTGGCCCAACCTGACACTTTGGAGGTCATTCAAAAGGTCACACGCGGTGGAATGGGAATCACCTTGCCATCCGTATACGCCGCCATGGCAAGTATGGACGATGTTGCCTTCAAAAACAAATCAAGAACACTGAATAAGGAATGTAGAGAGTATGTCTACGAAAACTTGGAGCGTATGGGCTTTGATTACGTACCGTCTTCTACGAGCTTTATACTCTTCCCTATAGAAATGGAGGGCAAATCATTCTTGGAAAAAATGACCGCAGAAGGTGTTGGCGTCAGAGCCTTTGACATCTATGGCCGAAACTGGTGTCGTGTAAGCATGGGCACCATGGACGAAATGAAAATTTTTACTTCGGCCTTACAGAAAGTGCTAGTTTAAGTTGAGTTAGCCCAAAGAGCCGGATTGGAGAGAAATTGCCTTGATATTCTTATAGGTCCGGCTCTCTCTGGGTTATTTTCTAGTATAGATTAACGCTAAAATTTCTAAATACTTTATGAACTTCGCACTTCAAAATACGCTGGAACTTCTATTGATAATAGGTCTAGGCTTGCTTTTACAAAAAAAAGTGGCCAAACAAGATTTAAAGGGAGTTAAAACGATTATTCTTAGTGTGGCATTACCATCCGTAATTTTTGTGGCACTCTTAAAAATTAAGTTGGAAAGCTCGCTATTGGTATTTCCTTTATTGGCACTTTCCTTTAACTTGATTATGCTCGCCGCTTCAAAATATATTTTGGGTGCCTCCCTTCCTAAAAATGACGATTCTAAAAAAAGAACGGTCATGATGTTACTGCCCTCTTTGGCCCCAGGCCTTTCTTGTTTTCCCTTCATCGTGGTTTATCTCGGGGACGACTCCTTGGCATTGGCGGCACTAGCTGATGTCGGAAACAAAATTTTTGGGCTTATTCTTTTGTATATGCTGGCCATGCACTGGTACCATCTTCGATCGATCAAGAACCTCAAGGCCTCAACAGGCAGCAAACTTCGCAGTTTGGCCCTTGCTTTGGTAAAGGAGCCCATTAATATGGTCATTATTGTGGGATTGGTCTTATTGACCGTCGGTCTCAATATGGAATCACTTCCTCTGTTCATGCAGAATACCATACAAAGTCTGAAAATCTTGATGACGCCGTTAGTGTTATTGTTTATCGGAATGGCGGTACGGATCAAATCAGGTGAATTTGGAGTAATACTTTCCCTCTTGGCAAGAAGAGCCGGTATTACTTTCTGCCTTTCTGCCATATTCGCTTTTCTCTTTCCTGCACTTACGCCCGCCTTAATATTGCTCTTAGTGGTTTTTCCTCAAAGCGCCTGTAGTTTTTGGCCCTTTGCACATATGAGTGCTGTAAGTGCCCTCGAAGAAAATGACGAACAAAAAATCCCAACGTTCGACATTAACTTTGCGGTTAATATCTTGGCCTGTTCCCTACCATTTTCAACCATCTTGATCATTAGTGTTTTCTCATTAAGTGAATTCTTTGTCAACCCCACAGTCATCCTCACTACGGGCATAAGTATGATAACTCTATCATTCATACCCTATTTTATTAAACGTCTCGGAAAATCAAAATCGGAAGAGGTAAAATCCGGGAGGGCTACCTATAACGAATATGCGGGCTTTAACACTTCGGCCCAATCGTCGGAAGAAAGTTAGTAAAGGAAAAACTATTTCAAACAAAAAAGGCCCGTTACCGGGCCTTTTTATATAGCTAATTCTAGGATATTATTTCCTTATTTTTTAACCTCTATAGGTATACGGTATACGATTCCTTTTTCATAGGTTCCTTTACCCAGTTTTTGAAAATCGATGCTACTTCGCACAAAATCTTCCATAGCTTCATTTTCTGTATCGACCGAAAGTATTCTCAAATGGTTTCCACGATCTACGGCTACGCGAACTTCAGCTTTAGAACCACGTATCTCATCGGGAATATTATTCTCTCCGAGCATCTCGTAAATTTGAGATGCAATGGCTTTGGCGGGATTCGGAAACGCCGGCTTCGCATCGGCGGCCACCACATAACCCACATTAAATGCCATCGCGATTACCAATGTTAGTAAAGTCTTTTTCATATCATCATCATTTTACTCTGTTATTATCTTAAATTTTGCATAAAGATAACGCAAAATAACCTAATTAAATTATGTATTTACTAAAATTTAACGTTGATAAATAAGAATATCGAAAAAATAACAAAAAAACTAATGAATCATTATTTTTTTGGATTTAAACTATCGAAATGATTTTATCTGGATATTGAAACGTAAAAGGACGACCCTAAAAACCGGGGAAGCCACAAAAAAACCTCCAAAAACTGAGGAGGTCTTTCATTGACTTATAGTTGGAGCGGATTGTTTAGCCCAACACTTCTTTTACCTTATCTGCGGCTTCTTGGAACTGTACTGCAGAATGTACTGCTAGTCCGGAATTATCGATAATCTCTTTTGCCAATTCAGCATTGGTGCCCTGCAATCGCACAATGATAGGAACGTTGATGGCATCGCCCATATTTTTATATGCATCCACAACACCTTGAGCAACCCGGTCACAACGTACGATACCTCCAAAAATATTGATAAGAATCGCTTTGACCCCCGAGTCTTTGAGAATAATACGAAAAGCCTCTTCTACCCTTTTGGCATCTGCCGTTCCTCCTACGTCCAAAAAGTTCGCTGGTTCTCCACCAGCCATCTTAATAAGATCCATAGTAGCCATGGCCAAACCAGCCCCATTTACCATACAACCTACATTACCATCCAAGTCCACATAATTAAGGCCAACGGCTCTCGCCTCGACTTCGATGGGATTTTCTTCCCGAATATCACGCATCTCTGCATATTGTTTTCTGCGGAAAAGGGCATTATCATCAATAGATACCTTGGCATCTACAGCCATAATTTTATCATCTGAAGTTTTTAGAACAGGGTTGATTTCAAATAGGCTCGCATCACTCTGTTCGTAGGCCTTATAAAGTGAAGTAACAAACTTTGTCATTTCTTTAAAGGCAGTTCCGGAAAGACCCAGATTAAAAGCTATTTTTCGTGCCTGAAAAGGCAACAAACCTGTAGCGGGATCGATTTCTTCGGTAAATATCAAGTGCGGGGTTTTATCGGCAACTTCCTCAATATCCATACCTCCCTCTGTCGAGTACATGATCATGTTTCTCGCTTTACCCCTGTTCAATAAGACAGACATGTAGAACTCGCTGGTTTCGCTATCACCTGGATAATAGACATCCTCGGCAACCAACACCTTGTTCACTTTCTTTCCCTCAGCTGAAGTTTGGGGAGTTACCAAATTCATACCGATAATTTTACTGGAAAGCTCCTCAACTTCTTTGAGGTTTTTGGCCAATTTTACACCACCGCCTTTGCCCCGACCTCCCGCATGCACTTGCGCTTTTATTACGTGCCACCCAGTACCGGTCTCGGCGGTCAACTGTTTTGCCGCATCGACAGCTTCATTGGCATTGTGGGCCACTATTCCGCGTTGAATGCGTACGCCGAAACTAGATAAGATTTCCTTTCCTTGGTACTCGTGAAGATTCATATGACAGGTGTTTAATGTTCGCTTGCAAAAATAGGAAACAACAATGATTTTGACTAATGAAAATAGGAGTTAGTTTTAAGTACAGGTCAAATCCAAAGAGACCATACGGAATGAGGCTTGTAATGGCATCTGTATTTTTTCAAACTTTTATCGGATTCGTGACCGATATGGCAATTTGTAGAATTACTTATGAGTTAAACTAGATTTCATCATGAATTTTGACAAAATAGATGTAATCAGGGCACAAACACTAAGAGGTCACGGGGCTGTAGAGGACTTACATGTTGAAATCTTTAAAATCAAGGGGGTCAAAATTTCTGAAATCTCCATTCATTTTAATGGTTTTTTTAGTTCTGTCGACCTCTTTAAGCACTGCAATGGTTGCTAATAAATGGGCTTTGATAAACGCCAATCGCTCACTTTCCTTTGACAATTGCAACAATTGGTACTCCTGCTCGAAAGACAGTCCCATTTTATGGGCCAGTACATAACTGTGAAACTTTTCGACCGGTAAAGGTGAGAAAGGTACTTCCATCAGCTCATAAAGTTCATAGATCTTATCGAGCACCTCTCTTTTCATCGCCTTATCGGCATCATTGATATTATCAATAAATTCGACCTCTCCACCGGCATAGAGCTTGCCTTCCATTTCATTATCGAAACTGGTAATCTTAAAGACTTGCCGCCCCACACAGGTTACATCCATCTCTCCACTATCATAGGTGTTTACAATTTCTACGAGTTGTACCTCTGTACCATAGGTAACACTATTGTAAATATAAACGGGTATTCCAAAGGTTATGGCCTCCTTTCTGCAATCACGTATAAGCTGTTTGTAGCGTTCTTCAAAAATATGCAGGGGTACCGTTTCCCCGGGATAAAATATCGTTTGCAAAGGAAATAAGGGCAATTTCATAAGGATTCATCTTTGGGCTAAAAGTACAACTCAAAACTATTCTGACAAATTTAGAAACCTCAATATAAATGTTTTAAATATAACAATTTGTTGTATTTATAATATTTGTAAAGCTTTTTTTGTTCATGAACAATTAAGAGCTTAGTTTTGCCGCAAACACATTAGCTATGAACTACTCCGATTTAACAAAGGTTGTAGAAACCTATGGAGATCCCGTCTATGTTTATGATTCAAGCAAAATAGTTACGCAATTCGAAAGGCTTACCCAAGCTTTTGGAAGTGTAAAGAATCTGAAGCTCAATTATGCAGCCAAGGCCCTCTCTAATATATCCATACTTAAATTAATGAATAGTTTAGGTAGCGGACTTGATACTGTTTCCATCCAAGAGGTTCAATTAGGTCTCTTGGCCGGTTTTAAACCGGAGTCCATTATTTTTACACCAAACGGTGTTTCTTTGGAGGAGATTGAGGAAGCCGCAAAACTCGGTGTCCGAATTAATATCGACAACCTCTCTATTTTAGAACAATTCGGTACCAAACATCCAAATATTCCTGTTTGTGTCCGAATAAATCCACACGTAATGGCCGGTGGCAATTCTAAAATATCGGTGGGCCATATTGACTCAAAATTCGGCATTAGTATTCATCAAATACCGCATTTGCTCCGAATAGTAGAGGTTACTAACATGAATATCAATGGTATTCATATGCATACCGGTAGTGATATTCTAGACATTGACGTATTTCTTTACGCTTCGGAAATACTTTTCGAGACGGCCAAAAACTTTAAGAACCTAGATTTCATAGATTTTGGCAGTGGTTTTAAAGTACCTTATAAAGAGGGTGATATTCAGACGAATGTAGACGAGCTAGGCAAAAAATTGGGAAGCCGGTTCAACGAATTTTGCGAAGAATACGGTAAAGATTTGACATTAGCTTTCGAACCAGGAAAGTTTTTGGTGAGTGAAGCCGGGTATTTTCTAGCTCGTGTCAATGTGGTCAAGCAAACAACCTCCACAGTTTTCGCCAGCATAGATACTGGGTTCAATCACCTCATACGACCCATGTTCTACGGAGCGACCCATCAAATCGTCAATATATCGAACCCAGAAGGTAGGGAACGTTATTATTCCGTAGTGGGTTACATTTGCGAAACAGATACTTTTGCTAGTAATAAGCGAATCAATGAAATTTCTGAAGGGGATATTCTTTGCTTCAAAAATGCAGGAGCCTATTGTTTTACCATGTCCAGCAATTACAACTCGCGCTTCAGGCCTCCTGAAGTACTTTGGCACAATGGCGAAGCCATTCTTATTCGGGAACGGGAAACCTTTGAAGATCTAATTAAGCACCAAATTGATGTCAAAGATCTTTTTACCGCCAAGAAAAAAGAGGAGAAAGTGATGGTAAAATAAACACCGGTTATTTTCGTTAGCTTTGGTATACTTATTGGACTAACATAGAAAAAAGTGATGAAAATAAGCTACAAGCATATACTGCTCCTTCTGATAGGGTTCGTTTCCCTTTCCATAAACGCCCAAGAGGTCAAGTGGTTGACGTGGAACGAGGCCGCCGAACTTGCTGCCACTGAAAAAAATCCGAAGAAAATTTTTATAGACGTATATACAGACTGGTGCGGTTGGTGCAAGAAGATGGACAAAGATACCTTCCAAAATCCGACTGTGGCGCAATACATGTCTGAAAACTTCTATATGGTCAAATTGGACGGTGAAGGCAAAGATCCTATAGATTTCAAAGGAAAAACCTATAAATTTGTGCCTTCTGGGCGAAAAGGATATCATGAATTTGCCGCTGCTTTATTACAGGGCAGATTGAGTTATCCAACTACCGTTTTTCTAGATGAGGAAATGAATATGCTATCACCCGTACCGGGCTACCAAAAACCAGAACCTTTTTTAAATATTGCCAAATACTTTGGTGATGATATTTACAAAGAGAAGGATTGGAAAACATATACTGGAGAAGCAAAATAGACTATTGTTTTCTATACTTCTGCCCACATCCTTCGATACAGGGATAGGATAGAACTAGGTGTTGTCCTTCCAAATGGAAAAAAATCTTATAATTATCACAATCTTCAGGAAGTATGTAATTGTCGATGGAGAATTTGTTCAATGAATCATTAACGACATACGTGCCATAAGTCTTATCCCCTGAAGCACTTTGTAGGCCGCATAGCTCACCATTGGAACTAAGGATTCCGTCCTCAAAAAACTCAATAATTTTATCGCTATCTACCTTTTTGAAATCTCCGCTTCCGTCACCAGGATCCGCATATTGTTCAACCAATTCCCAAACGCCCTCTAATTGTGGGGCAGGGCCCTGTGCTACGTCGTCTCCGTCGGAACATGAAACCATCAACACCAAATAAATCACAACCCATCTTCGCATCTCCATTTTTTTTTTACAAGATGAAAAAAAACAAAATGGTTGCTTTAAACTGACATGCTTACCTACTGTAGTTTGGTGATTCCTTGGTGATGGTCACATCGTGCGGGTGGCTCTCGTTGATACCACTTGAAGTAATCTTTACGAAACGGCCATTCTCTTTTAGGCTGGCAATATCTTTTGCTCCACAATATCCCATACCTGCCCTTAGGCCCCCGATAAACTGATGGATGCTTTCATAAAGTTCTCCTTTATAGGGAACGCGCCCTACAATGCCTTCTGGAACCAGTTTTTTGATATCGTCTTCTACATCTTGAAAATAACGGTCTTTGCTACCCTCTTTCATAGCCTCTACGGAGCCCATACCCCTGTAAGACTTGAATTTACGACCTTCATAGATTATGGTTTCACCGGGGGATTCTTTTGTCCCAGCCAATAGCGAGCCGAGCATTACCGTATCGGCACCTGCAGCGATCGCTTTTGGAATATCACCCGTGTATCGGATACCTCCATCGGCAATCACCGGAACTCCACTACCTTTTAAAGCCGCCGCAACCTCCAATACCGCCGAAAATTGTGGAAAACCAACGCCTGCCACCACTCGGGTTGTACAAATAGATCCCGGACCAATACCTACTTTTACCGCATCGGCCCCCGCTTCGGCCAAATATTTGGCCGCTTCTGCAGTAGCTATATTTCCAACGATTACATCCAGTTCAGGGAACTTGGCCTTAACTTCCTTTAAGACATTGACCACCCCTTTTGTATGCCCATGGGCCGTATCGATTACGACAGCATCCACACCAGCATCGACCAGCGCCTGTGCACGCTCAACGGCATCATAAGTTACACCAATGGCCGCGGCCACCCGTAATCGGCCATAAGAATCTTTATTGGCAATAGGTTTTTGTGTTAGTTTCGTAATATCCCTAAACGTAATAAGCCCAACAAGTTTATTATGCTCATCGACAACAGGAAGTTTTTCAATTTTGTTTTCTTGTAGGATGTCTTCGGCCTCCGCCAAGGAAGTACCTTGACCAACGGTAACCAAATTCTCGGAAGTCATGACCTCGGAGATAGGTCGATCATTATTTTTTTCAAACCGCAGATCACGGTTGGTAACGATACCAATCAGTTTTCCATCATCGTCAACAATAGGTATACCACCAATACTGAATTCTTTCATATTTGCTTTGGCATCGCGTACCAAAGAATCCAAGGGCAGCGTTACCGGGTCGAGGATCATACCGCTTTCGGCGCGCTTTACTTTTCTCACTTTAATAGCTTGCTGTTCGATCGACATGTTCTTATGCAACACACCAATACCTCCTTCCCTCGCCATAGCTATCGCCATTTGCGATTCCGTCACCGTATCCATAGCCGCGGAAACCACGGGGACATTAATCGGTATGTTTCGGGTAAATTTAGACTGAATGTTGACTTCCCTAGGAAGTACTTCCGAGAAAGCCGGAACGAGAAGTACGTCATCGTACGTAAGCCCTTCCCCTAAAATTTTGTCGTGATGCGCTTGCATTGCAATTAGAGATTTAATTGCGTGCAAATGTAATTAAAAAAGCGCAAAGACGACCTAGAATAGCACGGTAAGTTTTCATGTGGTTCCATGGCCCGAACCAACTACGGTTTCATATGGAATTCTCCTCTACATGATGTTGCAAGCGTGATCCGAAGCCGTCTAAAAACGTCCCTATGCGTGCAGAAGCATGATAAGGGAATGTACCCGCCTATTGGCGTTGTTCCTTTATAACTGTAACTGCAAGGTGGTGTAGAATGTTCTCGGTTGGGCGGGAATGATTCCGGGTCCGGGGTACCCCGTAGCCCTCCGGGTAAAATAATTGGCATCCAGTAGATTATTGATACCCGTTTCCAGTTTCCATTTTTTATAGGAATAGGACAAGGAAAAATCCATAATCCCATAGGCGGGAATTGCACCTTCAATGCCCCTTTGGTTATCACTACGATCTTGTGGTGCATTGGTGGCATCGGTATATTGTTCTGACAGATAGGTATACTGCAGGCTTCCCAAAAGATTCCGGTATCCGAAATTCAAACCTGTTTTCAGGTTAATATCTGGAATAAATTCTACTTGTTTGCCTTCGACATTGTTCTCTTCGGATGAAAGGTATTCTGATTGGGTCCATGCGAGGTTCAAAAAATAATTCAGTCTTACTTTTTCCGAGGACGGAAAGAAGGTTTCCTTAATGCTCCAACTACCAAAACTTTCCAGGCCGTACATAAATGCGGTACCGATATTCCCCCTGTAGCGTACAACACCACCGGTTTCAATTTCATTTCCGTTTTCATCGGTGCGGGTGGCCGATTTAAGAATCTCACCTAACCGATTATCATACAAGAGTGCGAAACCACTGATATCGAACGACAATATGTCATTATACGTTCCCCGAAAACCTAAATCTGCGGTAAAACCATCCTCATCCGAAATATTTTGATCTATTTGGAACGAGGGATTCACCACTCGAATGTCGCTAAAGGTTACCGACCGATAGTTCTGTGAGAAATTGCCATAGATCTCCGAAGTTGGTGCAACACTATAGGTCGCCCCGACACCCAAAAGTAAAAATGTACGTTCAAAGGTTCTATTGTCAGGGATTTCCTCGTTCAACAACGGGTTTCCGGCTAGATCAAGCACAACGTTCTTATAGCTGCCTTTGCTTTCCGTTTTAATATGTTCCAAACGAAACCCGGGCGTCACACTTATTTTTTCGCTTAGATTAAAAATATTCTCGCCGAAAAAAGCAAGGTTGCGATTGGGAAAATCAAAACGTGATTGCCTTTCATAATTTGGAAAGGCAGTATCGGCAAAATTAAAATTGGCATCTTTGGCGACCGTACCCGGCCCTTGTCTTTGGTCATTCCAAGTTTGATATAATTTAGAGCCCAATAGTAATGCCGATTCTGAATCCCAAATAGTATATCGGGTAAGTAGACGGGCTTCGGCTCCCCAATTATTAAAATTATCGATTAAAAGCTCTCTGGGCTCCTCCAGATCATCGGCTTGTGATACCCGGTTCGTTCGAAACCCCAGCGCCTTTCTTGACGCATCTAGCCCGAATAGATTTAAGCTAAAATTGGTCTTCGCCGAAAATCGATGATCCAATCGCAACGAATACAGTTTCCAATCCACGGAAAACCAGTTTCGCTCTCGATTACTGAAGGTAGGATCTTGTGTAAATTGCATGTCCGTAAGACCACCAGGTTGTTGGGCCAAGTAATTCAAAAAGGTGGTTTCTAGGGTCAACTTCGTTCTATCCGAGAATTGATAGCCGACATGGGCAAAATAATTTTTACTATCGAACCCGGAGTTAGGTCGAAAGCCATTGCCCTTTTTATAATTGAAATAGGAATAGTAACTGAGTTTCCCAACAGTGCCTTCGAGACTGTTGAAGCTGGTGAACAATCCGTAAGAACCGACCGTCTGACGGGTGACCAGTGCTATCCTTTTGTTCGGGTCGGGCTTTTTGAACTTAAAATTGACCAGACCGCCGAACTGTGTGCCGAACTGCAAGGAGGCCGCACCACGAACGACCTGAATTTCTTCCAAAGCTTCGGCTGGAGGGGTATAATAGCTTTCGGGATACCCAAGCACATCGGCGCTGATATCGTAACCATTTTGACGGGTATTGAAATTTGCAGTGCGATTCGGATCCAAGCCCCTACCCCCGATATTCAGCTGTAATCCCGCATCACCATTGTCGTAAATATTGAGGCCCACTACTTGACCGTAAACCTGTCTCGCATTATTGGCGGCAAGGTTTCCGGTAATGGCATCCAATAGAACGACCTCGCTTTTTTTACCTGCATAGATTGCCGTACCCTCCACTTTTCTCAATTGTTTTAAGGCAAAGATTCGCTCGCGCCGTTGGGTCAAAACGACTTCGGAAAGTTCTTCGGCGCGAAGTGGTTCCAATCGGATATCGATAAAAAATGGCCCATCGAGTGTGAACTCTTTCTCAAAGACCTCGTATTCAAAGGCAAAAACGACCATGGTATATGCTCCTTGCGCTACCTGGGAAAATTTGAAATTTCCATCCTGATCGGTAACTTCCAAACGTTGGGATTCCTTCAAATAAACCTCAACATCAGCCAATGGACGCCCTTCAGTATCCATTACCTTTCCGGATACGGTCAACTGACCAAATAATGGGAAGGTACCGAGCAAAAGGAACAATGTACTATAAACCTGTAATTTCATCGTTGAAAGGAAGTATCCACGTTTTATGTTCGAATGATTCGTTTTCTTGCGTAAGGTCGATTTTTGGATCGATGTAAGGTTTACTTAAACGACCATTAAGGGTTACCATGCTGTTTACGTATACCGCAACTTTTTGATGCCCGTCGTGCTCAAAATGGTCTTTTAAAAAATGAGCATATTCCAATATAAAATCTGGCTGAAAGGCCATCTGTTTTTCCTGAAAGGAAGTTAGAAAATCAGAATTATCAACATAAAACCATTTGCCGCTTTTGCCGTCTACTATCTTGAACTGGGCATACCCCGATTTCTCGATTAACATTACCCGCCAAGAGAAACGGTACCCCTCCTCCGTCCAAAATAGTTCGCCAGGATAGGCCAAGTACCGAAAGGGGAACAAGAACTGTACTGCAAAAAATAGTATGATAACGCTAAATTTCAAGTAATTGCGTGTTGTATTTAAGGAAATTAGACTTCTATTATTATCAAAACGATGTTTCCCAATTTTTAGGATTTTATCCAAGAAGTTCAAAATTTTATGATGCACAGGAGCATTGAAAAATATCAAAGTAGAGACAATCATGATGTAGGGAAACATTCCAATAGGAAATAACACCCTTGTCAACACATGAAAAATGACAACAGTAAAAAAGGCATAAGGTCGGGTCTTGCCATACATCAGTAAAAAAGGTATGGTAAGATCATATAACGCTCCTCCCCAGCTAAAGGCATACTGCACCCATTCTAAATGTAGAAGACTGCCCAATACGGGCAGGTCGAACTTGGAGGGTAGCCAAATTTTTAGTGGCATGGCATGAAGCAACCAGTCGGAATTCAGCTTGGCCAGACCGGCATACACATATACAATGCCTAACAGTAACTTGAGACTGCCAATGGTCCAGGCCGGAATCTTTTGAAACGCATTTTTAGGGTTCTTGAGGGCATCTAATGAATAGTACGCGTTTGCAGGAAGAAATATCATTAAAAAAGCGAGGATACTAATAAAGTAATAATGATTTAGATAAGTCGTTTTGTCCATAAGTTCGATATACGTAAAACTCAGGAAGAAAACGATAATTGCCATTCTGTACTTATACCCGATGGCAATCATCACAGCTGCGATGGCACAGACCCCAAAGAGCAGATAGGTATAATTTCCCAGAGGCTTGATCCATTCAAAACCATAATAAGAGAAGAAAAATTTGGGTGTTATATAAAATTTATCAATCCAGCCGTACCAAGCAAAACGAATCAGGCCGAAGAACATCATCATGCCGAACAAAATGCGAAAGACCGCTAACGGAGCGGCCTCCACGGCTTTAAAAAGGTATTTGTGCTGAAACAATGTCATTATCTAATCGCCATCCGCATCGACAAAATCGATACTGATACTCATGGCGGAGACCATATCGACTTTCAATAGTGGTACAACCCGTTGAACTTCGTCATAGGCCAAAAGCATTTCAACTGGTGGAGTTTTGGTCGCTATTTCCTCCTTAAAGGTTGAAAGGCCTTCGACGAGCGTTCGAGCCGCATTGAACTGGTCATTGATCATTTTCTTCAAATCATCTCCTTCCTTAACCGTGTTCAATGCATCCAAATAGGACGCCAAGCTTTGACCAGTGCTGCTTTTGCCATAGTGTTTGCCATTAAAAAAATCCTGTACCGCATTCAACCCCTCCAAAAAGAGTTCTTTGGAAACATTGCCCTTGTGGTATGCCTCCACATTCCCAGGAAGGGGGCTACCAGAAAAAACACCGAGCGGAATCCCCATTTTTCCGGCCCTTACATACTTTTCGTAATACAAAATATAGTCATTGACAAAACGGTCTAGGGAAGCCGTGGAGGACGCTCCATCGGCGGCCACAAAATTATCACGATATCCTTCTTTCCACTCCGAAAGCACCTGAACGCTAAGCATGGTCATATCTGATAAAACCGCATCAAAGTAGGCTACTAATTCATCATTATCGGTCGTGTTAAACTTCGAAACGATAGCGGCATCGTTCTCGGCCAAACCATTGATGAGATAATCCAAGGCAGGAAATCCTTTGGCATCCCTATTGGAAGAAAGGGAAAGATCGTAACTGCCCGAGGCAATATGGCCTTCAATTTTTTCAGTATTGGAGGGATAAATGTTCATGTTCAAACGAAGACCTACGGCCTCGGCCGGCCCTATTTCAAACATAGATACATGTTGCCACACTTTGTATGCCGACAACCAGGAAGCCCTCAAAGCAAGCAAATTGGATTCGTTCGTATCTGCCTTAAAGGCGTCAAACGAAGCGTTCAGTGCTTCAAGCTGTATAGCAAACGATTCATAGGAAGGAATAATAATGTTATCCGCCCAATTCTCGAGTATGGGTCCTCTTTCGAAACTTGTAGGGGCCGGGTCAACGTCATCACTCATCGGACCACCGCCATTATCGGAACTACAAGCACCCAAAAGGATCGAAAAAAACAATACCGTTAAATGCTTCTTCATAATTTCATTCATTTGATTTCACTCAGTTAACTTTTTGATGAAACTTGACAACTTTATAGTATCGTTTCATCTCTCACTTACCTAATTAATCTATTCTGCGGCCTGCTGTACCGTAAAGTCAAATCGGCTTGCAATAGTTTCAGAAATTGTGTCCAAGGTTTCAGAAGTAACATCCCAGAATCCGTTTTCGCCGTCATCCATAAGGTCGGCCAATAGTGCTTCCGTTTCTTCTCTGGAAAAATAAGGTTCCTCAGTACCAGGCTTACGGGTGAACTGCAGACCGTAAATAAAACCATATGCTTCCGATAGGGCATGAAAAGCGCTCCCGTAATTTGGATTTTCCTCTGCCAAGGTTCTTTTCCCGGCCTGCAAATAATATATGGCCCTCACCGCAGGTATTTGTGAAATTTTTTCACGAATAATAGCGGCCTGTTCATCACGAACGCTATAGTTTTTTGCCACAATTGCTGCACGCCCCAATTTGAATGCCTGAAATATCTCATCTGCGATTCCGGCAAAATCGGGATCTGCTTCCAACCTTTCAATGTATTCATTCAAAAAACGGTCAGCTCCTAAATCTGCATTTGGGTCTGAAGAATCTTCATTCAATCCATACACATAACCGTATGCCTCATCCCATTTGTGCTCCATGGTAGTATAAGGCTTACCTTCTTCAGGGGTATTCGCATCATTATTAGCGCGATTATCACCCTCATCTAAAACGGCAGTACTCAAATAATTGTTCAAGGTCTGATCGGTCATCAAGGCACCGATCAATCCTTTGGCGAAGACTTGGTCATATTCCAGACCGAGTCCGCTTACATATCGTGTACGTTCACCATCGGCCAATTGACCAGCAGTGCCTGCCGCCGCGGCAATTTCCCAATTCGGAAAGACTTCTTCGACCTGTGCCTGAATCCAACGGTCAAAATCGGCTCGGATCAAAGCTTGGCCGGTGGCATTGGTGGAAAAATAATCTGCTGAGGCCGCAGTTTTCGAACGAATACTTTTATCAGAGGCATTCAATTCATCATTTTCGAAATCAACGCCACCCTCCTCATGAGCAAACATGCCTTCAAATATTTCTATGGTAGCGCCGTTGTCGCCGAATACCGCCAATAGTTCGTTCGCCATTTGAATGCGAATGGTCTGGCCACTAAAATTCACGGTAGACTCCCCATTTCTCTCAAATGTATAGTTCGTTGGGTTTTCAATAGCCGTTTCACAAGGAGTACAGCTTCCGCCGCAATCGATACCGGTTTCATTGCCATTCCTTTCTCCGTCATTACAGGTCGCTACAACAGGTAAATCATCTCCATTAGACTCTTCAGAGTCACAGGATGTGACCAAAAAAGCTCCTAGCGTAACGAAGGTGAAAACCATTTTTCTCATGTGTAAAATATTTTTATTTAGACTGGATTTAAATAATAGCGCAAATCTAATATATGGAATGGTTTATTCCAAAATTATTTATATTAAATCTAAATAAGTTTTGAGATTTAACAGATTCGTCTTGAAAGTACGGTTGTGGCCAAAGATGAATCCATAAAAAAATCGGATTCCTAAGAGGAAGCCGATTTTTAATCGATCAAATAATTATCCTTCTACACGCTTGCATTCTTTGGTGCCCATTGCGAATACCTTCTATCTGGAGCCGCTTTTTGTTGGGGTGGGTATGCAATCGTAACTTGTTCCACACCCATTAAAGAAGTGCTCAATACCATTGAAATGCAAAATACTGTGCCTGCGATTCTCCTATGTTTTTTATGGCATGCGGCACATTCGAGGGCAAATAGTACAAGTCTCCTGCCTTACCTTCGTACAGTGAGTTACCTATCTGCATTTCTGTACTACCGTCAATCATCAGTACGATTTCGGCAGCCTCATGAATATGGGGCTCATGGCTTTTGATACCCGGGTTCAAATTTGTGATATGCATTTCGTAATAGGGACACATCGCGGTAGAACGATTGAAATACTTTCGGATACCGCCTTTATCGTGTGCTTGAAAAGGAATCGATTGATAGTCAATTCGAGATGAGCCTCCCCCCTTTTTGCCCTGTTTGTGATCGACACCTTCCTTAGAAGTATACTCCATTACATAATACGAGGCATTTGAAGATAGACAGTCTACCTTTAGTTCATCACCGGGGAGAAGTACGACCACACTATTGGCACCTAGCGTGCTACTTTTTCCATTTACGGTAAAACGCAATTCTCCTTTTTTTACAATATAAAGGTGTTCCTTTTCCGATTTTTTAACGGTTAGCGCCGAAGACGAAGAGGTGAGGTGTTTCAACTTTATGTCCATGGAACTCAAATGGGCGGTTTCTCCGGCCAAAATTGGTGTATCTTTTTTTTCCGGGGATATTGTATAAACGCCTTCAGCAACCCTATTTTCTACCACATCGCCCCAAAGCCACGTTAAGGATTCGGGAAGAATGGCTCCGGCATGGTTTCCATTATGTCCACCTTCACCGGCAATAAACCTGTAGTTATATTCCTTAAATTTCAAAGCAGACTCCATTTGCAAATTGGCCAACCACCAATTCCCGTACACATTGTTCAAATCGTTGTTACCGTCTTGTAAAAAAACCTTGATATTCTTTTTGTCATTCTTTCGAATCATGGATGGATATGCATGACCGCCCCTGATATTGGTAAAACTTCCTATATGGCTCATCACCTTGCCAAATTGGTCAGGAAAGAACCATGCCGCGGTAAATGCACAGATTCCTCCCGAGGAGATACCGCCAATTGCCCGCATTTCAGGCCTATCGGATATGGCATACTTTTTCCTCAGTTCCGGAATCATTTCTTCCAACAAAAACTTGCCATAGCGATCTGAAATTTCATCATACTCAAAACTCCGGTTAGAAGACTTCCAAGGGGTTGTTGCTTGCACCGAATCGATGGAATGACCGGGATCTATAAAAAGTCCTATAGTTACCGGCATCTTGCCTTGTGCGATCAGATTGTCGAACACCACAGGCACCTCGAAATCCCCATCCTTTTTGACATAGGTATGGCCATCTTGAAAAATCATCAAGGCAGCGGTTTGCTTGGCCGTATATTGTTCTGGAACATATACATAATAATCCCTATTGGTATTTGGAAAGATGGTGCTTTTCCATGTATGCTTTGTCACCGTTCCTTTGGGTATGTCGCCATACGTATCGGAATTAGGTCCTTTTTCATACTCCTTTTGCGAAAATAACACCGAATTAAAAAAAACCACCGATATTAAAAATAAACTATATCGTAAAGGAGACAATGTTCGGTACATAACTGTTTGGTTTTGAAAAGAGAATTTAGTTGTTACAAGGTAAGTAGAAAACAGTTAATTTAATAACGTCGGTAACAGGCCGCGATTTACTGATAATTGGCGAACAGCTCGGTCGCCTTGTTAAATGCCGCTTCAAAAACCATCCAGTTCACGCCGGTTTCCACTTTTTCAGAGGTAAAATACGAAAGCATCTTCTCGGTGGGCATGTTTCCCGTTAACTCATCTTTTGCCATCGGGCAGCCGCCGAACCCTTGAACGGCACCGTCGAATCTTCTACACCCTGCGTTGTAGGCCGCATCTATCTTTTCGTGCCATTTCTTAGGGGTGGTGTGCAAGTGGGCCCCAAATTCAATTTCGGGATATGCCGGAATCAGTCTCGAAAACAAATAGGAAATGTTCTCCGGAGTTGAGCTTCCGACCGTATCGGAAAGGGAAAGCGTATTGACGCCCATAGCGGCGAGTTTTTCGGTCCATTCTCCCACAATGTCGACGTTCCATGGATCACCGTACGGATTTCCGAATCCCATGGATATATAGGTAACCACCTCTTTTCCCGTTACTTTAGCTATCGCCAATATCTCTCGAAGCGTCTCAACGGATTCAGCAATGGTCTTATGGGTATTCCGCATTTGAAAATTCTCCGATATTGAAAAAGGATAGCCTAGATAGCATATTTCTTCAAATTGGGAAGCATCCCTTGCCCCTCTTACATTGGCTACAATAGCCAAAAGTTTGCTTTGGGTCTTCGACAGCTCTAAATGCGAAAGTACCTCGGCCGTATCGACCATTTGCGGAATCGCTTTAGGGGAAACAAAACTTCCAAAATCTATCGTATCAAAACCGCATCCCAATAACGACTGAATATAACGCACCTTTTTCTCGGTCGGTATGAAGGTTTTAATGCCCTGCATGGCATCTCGCGGACATTCAATAATCTTTACTTTACCCTGCATTGCTTGCTGTTATACTTCTGATAAAATTACTATTTATTATAGTATGGCACTATCGACCTGTTGTTTTTGGCACTAAATACTTTTTCAATAGGCAAAGACTTTCCGCCCTCTGTACAGTGAAGTTCGGCCTGCTTGAAGACCCCATCGTAGTCGGACGCCCTCTAAAAGACTTTTCACTGCATTTAATTGTAGTTTTTTCATATCTTCCCAAAAATATTATATTATGAAATCGACTTATTTGGCCTCCGCACTTATTTTTGGCCTTCTTTCATTGACCTTGACTTCTTTCGGGGGCGAGGAAACTTCTCTTAAATCAGAAATTATCATGCAACAAGACAGCCTTCTACGTCACGTGGTTCTTTTTAAGTTTAAAGCCGGAACATCGGAAAAAGATATTACCAAGGTACGCGAAGCGTTTAGCGCACTACCCTCAAAAATTCCTCAAATCGTATCCTACGAATGGGGAACCAATAACAGCCCTGAAGGTTTGGACAAGGGCTTCACCCATGTGTTCTTTCTTACTTTCAAAAGCGAGGAAGACCGTGCTATTTATCTACCTCACCCAGACCACAAGGCCTTTGGCGATGTGTTAGGTCCACATTTAGATGATGTACTGGTAGTCGATTATTGGTCGAAAGACGAATAGATGTAAGCTAAGAAAATTGTTCTTGATGGTCCATTTTTTCTAGAATGGCCTTATTGATCCGTTTGATCAAGCTAGGGCCTTCATAGATAAAACCAGTATAGACCTGTACCAAATCGGCACCCGCATTTAATTTTTCAATGGCATCTTCGGGCGAATGAATTCCGCCCACCCCGATAATTGGAAAAGATTTGTTACTTCGCTCAGAAAGAAAACGGATGACTTCGGTGCTTCTAGTCGTTAAAGGTTTGCCGCTGAGACCTCCTATTTCCTCCACCAAGAAACAGTCCGATATTAGGTTCGACCTGCTAATGGTTGTATTGGTGGCAATCACACCATCGATTTTTGTGGTTTCAATAATCTGGATGATATCCAAAAGCTGCTCTTCGGTTAAATCTGGGGCAATTTTTAAAAGGATGGGCTTCTCTTCCACCGCTCCTTTGGTAGCCAACTCTGTGTTTTCAATTTTTAGTTCATTCAATAATGCTGTCAATGGTTCGCGATCCTGCAGCTCTCGTAAACCAGGAGTGTTGGGCGAACTTACATTGACTACAAAATAGTCGACATACGGAAAAAGGGTGTCAAAACAGATCAAGTAATCTTTGACCGCCTCTTCATTCGGAGTAACCTTGTTCTTTCCGATATTTCCCCCTATCAACACCTTGTGCGGTTTTTTCAAACGATCTACAGCATCAAATACTCCCTGATTATTGAAACCCATTCGATTGATAATAGCAGCATCGGGTTTTAATCGGAACAACCTTTTTTTAGGATTTCCTTTTTGAGGTTTTGGGGTAAGTGTACCTATTTCGATAAAGCCAAAACCAAAATCAGACAGCTCGTTGAACAACTTGGCATCTTTATCGAAACCTGCCGCAAGTCCCACCGGATTTTTGAACTTGATTCCGAAAACCTCTCTGGCCAAACGTTTATCTTCAATAGTATAAATCCCCTTAAAAATGTCAGAAAGACCTATTTTAGAAAGCAATCGAATGAGGGAGAAAGTCAAATGGTGGGCTCTTTCTGCATCGAATTGAAAGAGTAAGGGACGAATAAAAGTCTTGTACATCGACACGGAATACGGTTTCTGCAAAAGTACAAACTAGAGTTCCAGAATAAAGCACATAGGCATCAATTTTATCAACACGGGTATATCTCTAGGGGAAGGCCTATTGCTTATCGTGTTCATTCAGGATTTCCGGCTTGATCATAGGTTTTTGGAATAATCGCTATAGGTCTGCGAATAGCCTCCCTACACAACTCCAAATACCTGTCATATTGTTTCGTGTTGAAAGTGGCCAATAACGCTTTGTCGCATCGGTAAGAGGCATCGAGTATTTTTTGCCGCAACACCTTGTACTTATCCGCTAGCACAATCAGATCAGCATCTTTGCTCTGAGGATGTTCTGCCAATAACTTTTCAATCTGTTCATTGATCCCTTTTATCTCAATGTCGAGTTCTTCCTGCAACGTATTCATGGTAGTTCGCTGATTTTCGTTGAGTTGAAAGATATCTACGATGGTTTCCGCGTCATTTCCCCCAATTCCCAATAAGCAGTCTTGGGCTTCTGCATAAAAACAAAATAGAATAAGTAAGGCGACTATATAACGTTTACCGAACATGATTTTCCGTTGCTTTAAAATCTATCATTATAAACATCAATATTAACCAAAAATTATATTTTATTTTTTTAAGTACTAGGTTAAATATAATAAGACCGGCTTAAAGCCGGTCTTATTTAAAACGTACAAGGTTGAACTACCTATTTTAAGGAAAGATTTAATCTGGCGAATAAATATCTACCCCCAATACCGAACTGCTGTGCCCGACGAGACCAATCGAATCGACCGCCACTTCGGTTTCCGAACTGTTCTTCCGCCCTATCAGGGTATATATCGAATAAGTTGTTCGCCCCAATGGTTAGTGTAAGGGCATCGGATGCCTTGTAGCCGATAGATAAATCGGTTACCAACTTAGTACCAAAAACTTGTTGGTTTTCAACTACTGTAGTGGCTTCGGTAACTTCCCCAAAAAAAACATTTCTCAAAAAGACAATCCATCGATCTGAAGTCAGGCTATTTGAGAGGTTAATTTTCGTTCTTGGAACAGCCTCTTCGAGATACACCCTACTATCTTCTGGAAAGTAGGTATCTATCAAACCTGCATTTCGTAACACCTCGGAGGCATTAATATCTCCAATTTGATTGGTTTTTGATAGTGTACCCGCCAAATCGGACTTTAATCTCCAATTAGAACCTATAGTCGTATTATGCGTTATCACAATATCCAAACCTCTCGATTCTGTGTCAATGGCATTGGCAAAAAAGGAAGCAGCCGTAGCGTTCGCCTGTCTTAAAAGATTGTCGAGCTCTGTTCCCGTTCCCGGGCCTGAAAACTGGCCCGTGTATACGACCCTATCATTAATTTCGACGTAATAGCCGTCTACGGTGATTGTCAAATTCGCGTCGGGTATCTTCGCCGTCAACCCAAGACTGATACTTTGAGAAGTTTCCTCCTTCAACTCGGGAATACCCAAAAGTTTTGCTGCCCTGCTATCATTGGCAAAAGTACCCACCTCTTGCGGATTTCCGTTCTGATCAAAAATCGTAGACGTAGAATTGAAATTGATCTGATGAAGGGAAGGAGCGCGAAAACCTGTATTTGCCGCCCCTCGAATATTTAGATTATCGGAAACTTTATAGCGAGCGGCCAATTTAAAATTAATGGTAGAACCAAAGTCGCTATAATTCTCAAAACGGGTAGCAAAGCTCGCCAAAAATCGCTCTGAAAAATCAGCTTCAAGATCAACATAACCTGCAACGCTACTGCGCCCACGCGACAATTCATTGCTTGGGCTAAACCCGGGGAATACTTGAGACCCGCCCGGTCTTGCATTTCCAAAAAAGTCTTGGGCCGGTTGTTGTGACGCCAACGTTATTCGTTGTCCATTGGCTGTATATTGCGCATAAGAAGCTTCTTCACCGGCAACGATATCATAGTTCTCCACGCGGTATTCCGCTCCAAAGGCTATATTCAAACCGGCCATGACGTCGTCAAAAAATTGTGTAATATCCAGGTTCGATGTGTTTTGGGAAAATGAGAATCCCCCGGCGTCGAAAATCGTCGGCGAAGCGTTTTGCAAGGACGCATTAAAGGTATTTCCAATCGTATACAAAAAGGAGTTTCTTCCGTATGTGTTACTCAAATCGACATTCCATTCTCCTACTTTTCCCTTAATACCTACTGATAAGGACTGATCTTTAATATTGGAATTAATTTCTGGTAAAAAGCCGTTAATGTACGCAGGTGTAAACGTACGACTTTGGTTCGGAAGGCGATAAAAACCTGCTGAATTACCAGTTCTTGAACTAATCCCGGCAAAGGAATATATCTCGGTGCCCTCCCCATCAAGAGGAAGACTAAAATTGGCGAACAAACGGCCGCCACGCAAAGCCGACTGGCCCACACGCATATTATAATCGCTTCTTTGCTGCCCACGCGCCGCCAATTCCGCTTCGGTCGCATCCGTAGAAAGAATGGGTTGCAATTCTTCCTTGGTCGTCGCGCCATTAATGTCTATTCCCGCCTGACCGGCATATTGAATAACATCGGCAACATCGTCATCTAGTAACCCAGTAATATCGTAGCCCGCATCGTTCGCTACGCGTTCTATCACATTGTATTGGTTAAAAACTTCTCCTTCCCATTCTTTCATTCTACTATAATCTTGACGCACATCGAAATCACCTGAAAGCGTGAAAAATCCGCCATTATTTCCTAGTGGCAAACCATAACTTCCCGCAATATTGGTCGATTCCCCATCGACGCCCCCTGTTTGGTCATTCGCGTTTTTAGTAAAATTCGCCCCTGTAGTGACCGTGGTATTCAATTCGTTTACCGTCTTGTTCAACACGATGTTGATCACACCGGCGATAGCGTCAGAGCCATACTGGGCTGCCGCACCATCTCGTAAAACTTCGATACGCTGAATCGCAGCTGCAGGAATGGCGTTCAGGTCCGTACCCACACTACCTCGGCCAAATGTGCCGTTCACATTGATCAATGAAGAGGTATGCCTTCTTTTCCCATTAATCAAAACTAATACTTGATCTGGCCCAAGGCCTCGAAGTGATGCGGGGTCGATATGATCGGTTCCATCAGAAATGGTCTGCGTATTTGAGGTAAACGACGGCGCTACATAATTTAGTATTTGATTAAGGTTGACCTGCGGGGCAACATTGTTCAACTCTTTCATATCAATAACATCGACCGGTACGGTACTTTCCGTTGCTGTTCGATTAGGGTTTCTAGACCCCACTATGACTACTTCCGCTAGCGCTACACCCGATGTCAATTGTACTTTCATATCGTTGCTCGCGGTAACCTCTTGCGATTCAAAGCCAATATATGAAACCACTAAAGTATCACCGACTTCGGCGTTTATGGTAAAAACACCATCGAAGTCCGTAGTCGATCCCGTTGTTGTCCCTTTGATAACCACAGATGCTCCCGGCAAAGGAGAACCTTCGTCATCTACCACAGTCCCGTTTATTTGGGCATTTGAAAAACTGACCATAGCCAATAAAAAGACCATAGCTAAAAATTGTTGATTTTTCATAGTACACTAGTTTGAGTTTATAATCCTAGAAGTTAAGTAAATTTGACGGAGCCTGTAAGAAAATATGTAGAATATAATCTACACTAGAGATTTACGGCACTCGAATTCTTCCTATTTTGTACTTTTAAGGCAAATGAATTTTCTATGAAAAACCTCCTAGACCGCTTTTTGGGCTACGTTAAAATCGATACCCAAAGCGACCCAAGCTCAAAGACTACCCCCAGTAGTGAAAAACAATGGTATTTGGCCAACGAGCTTGCCGAAGAACTTGAGAATATTGGTATGGAGGAAGTCACCATAGATGACAACGCCTATATCATGGCGACGTTGCCCAGTAATTCCGACACTCCTGTTCCGACGATAGGTTTTATTTCGCATTTTGATACTTCTCCCGACTTTACCGGTACGGATGTAAACCCTCAGATCATAGAAGATTACGATGGAGGTGATATCGTGCTTAATGCTTTGGAAAACATAGTGTTATCACCAAGTTATTTCGATGACCTGTTACGTTATAAAGGGCAAACATTGATTACGACGGATGGAAATACACTTTTGGGCGCAGATGATAAGGCCGGAATCGCAGAAATAATCACGGCCATGGAGTATCTTATCGACCATCCTGAAATTAAACATGGTAAAATTAGGGTAGGATTTACACCAGATGAAGAAATCGGGCGGGGGGCCCACCAATTCAATGTGGAGAAATTCGGGGCCGATTGGGCCTATACCATAGATGGCAGCGAAGTGGGCGAACTGGAATATGAAAATTTTAATGCGGCCAAGGCCAAGGTATCGATCAAGGGCAAGAGCGTACATCCGGGATATGCAAAGAACAAAATGGTAAATGCCATTAGCATCGCCACTGAATTTCTAGGCATTCTACCGCCTGAAGAAACACCACAAAATACCGAAGGACGACAAGGTTTTTTTCATGTTCACCATCTCAAGGGAAGCATTGAAATGGCCGAATTCGAGCTTATAATAAGGGACCATGACAAAGTGCAATTTGAAGAGCGAAAAAAACTGTTGATTGCCATTGCCGATAAACTCAACCACTATTATAACAATTGCATCGATTTACAGATTACCGATCAATATTATAATATGAAAGCGAAGGTCGAACCGGTCTATCATATCGTAGAAATTGCCCGAGAGGCGATGGAAGCGGTCGGGGTAAAGCCCATCATTAAACCTATTCGAGGAGGCACGGACGGCTCTCAACTAAGTTATATGGGACTGCCCTGCCCCAATATTTTTGCCGGGGGCCATAATTTTCATGGAAAATATGAATATATTCCGTTGGAAAGCATGCAAAAGGCGGTCGATGTAATCGTCAAGATTTGTGAGCTGGTAGGTCAGAAAAGAAAGGAATGATGGCATCATACGGATTGCAAATATTTTAAGGATATCCTTCTAAAACAAATTCTTACACATTCTAACACTACTTAAAATATGGGTAGTTCGAACAAAGTGGAAGCCTATTACAATGAAGCACACCGATTCAGATCGGCTTTGGGCAAACTGCGTGAACTGGCTCTAAGTGCCGGCTTGGAAGAAACTTTTAAATGGAATTTTCCGACGTATACCCTAAAAGGAAAAAATGTATTATCAATCTGTAGATTCAAAAATCATTTCGGTATCTGGTTCTTTAACGGCGTATTTTTAGAAGATCCGAAAAAGGTGCTCAAAAATGCACAAAAAGGGAAGACCCAAGCCATGCGACATTGGAAATTCTCAGATGAAAAGGAAATTGATGTAAAAGCGGTTTACGGGTATATGCTCGAGGCCATCGAAAACCAGAAAAAGGGAATTCGGCTCAAACCAGCGCCAAAAGCCCATACTTACGACATCGAGATACCTGAATTATTGCAAAAAGCTTTTCAAGAAAATCCAAAGACAAAAAAAGCTTTTCAGAAGCTTACTCCTTATAAACAAAAGGAATACACCGAGTATATAGCGGATGCCAAACGCGAATCGACAAAACTGGCCAGACTTGAAAAGATTCTTCCGATGATCCTAGCAGAAAAAGGTCTCAACGATGCGTATCGTTAGTATTTGTTCACAATCAAAATTCATTATTTCCTTTTTGGAGATCCTGACATAGGATCTTCCTAAACAACGGTATTCAGACCATGGGTAACTTCCATCCGTTTTGATAATTGGCCATTAAGAATTTGTTGGCACCCTCTTGTGTAAAACCGCCCTTGGCCTCGTCCCAGTAAATGCGGTTTCCGCTTTTGAAGGCGACATTGCCCATATGGGAAACCAATGCCGCATTGTACCCCACCTCTATGGGCGCATTAAGTTGTGAGGCATCACGACTAGTAACGGTATCGATGAAATTTTTGGTATGTAAATCGAGCCCAACAGCATCGCCTTTACCCTTAGAAATGGCCTCCATTTTAGGTATACCGGGTTTGCCCCAACCCTGAAACTCCTCTTCGGGAATGACCTCCCAACCATTTCGATCGACGACCAAGGTACCCAAGTTTCCTATAAATGCGATACCATGATTTCTGCCGTAGTTTCCACCATCGATTCCGGTAGCATGCTCCCATAAGATTGAAAATCCATCGTACTCATATACGGTCTGAAGCGTATCAGGTGTTTCTGAAGCGTCATCGGGGTAGGCAAATTTTCCACCCAGAGCCATCACAGATTTAGGTGTGCCTGCCTTCATACCGTACAAGGCATAGTCTATAAGATGAACGCCCCAATCGGTCATCAGTCCGCCGGCGTAATCCCAGAACCATCTAAAGTTAAAATGAAAACGGTTGGGGTTGAAAGGGCGATCGGGAGCGGGTCCCAGCCACATTTTATAATCCACGCCTTCAGGTGCCTGAGCATCTGGGAGTACAGGAACAGGTTTCATCCATCCTTGATAGGCCCATGCTTTGGAGAGACGTATGTTACCCAGCTTACCTGAATGTACAAAATCAATGGCGTCAACAAAATGGGGTTGACTTCTTTGCCATTGACCTATCTGCACCATTCGATCACTGGCACCTACATAGTCTCGCATAATATTGGCCTCTTGAACCGAATTGGCAATGGGTTTCTCACAGTACACATCTTTTCCGGCCTGCAGGGCATCGGTCAATTGAAGGCAGTGCCAATGATCGGGGGTACCTATTATTACCACATCGATATCCTGGTTTTCGAGCATCTTACGGTAGTCTCTGTACCACATGGGCTTTTTGATGCCGGCTTTTTCCAAATCGGCCGTGCGTTTCTTCAATACATTTTCATCTACATCACACAGGCCAATTACATTGACTTCGCTTATCTTGAGCATTGAACTAAGGTCACTGAACCCCATTCCGTTACAACCAATGAGCCCTACATTGATACGATCATTGGCTCCTACTCGCTTTCGCATAATCGCCAATAGCTCCATTGGAAAAAAAAATGCGGCTCCTGAGCCCGCCAGAGCCAATGAACTTTTTCTTATAAAACCTCTTCTACTATGATACATGACGTTCTGTTTAACAATTATCCCAAGATACCAATTTTCATTTAAAAAAAGTAAGCCTTTGATCAGGGTTCGACCCTTTATACGATCTCAAAAATAAATCCAAAAAAAAAGCACCAGTACTAAAAGTATGGTGCTTATCTATTCAATTACCAAGGAGCCTATTTTTTATCGGGCGCCGAGAGCTTGCGACTCATCTCCATAGAAATGGCGGAACGATCGAACTTAAGCTTACCGGCCATCGTCTCTAGAATACAAGAGAAATCTTTATCGTTCAATTCTAAAATCTTACCATGAAGACCGCTTTTTGTTACGACCTTATCACCTCTTTTTAGTGCTGCTGCGAATTTCTTCTCATCTTTCTGACGCTTCATTTGTGGGCGTATCATAAAAAAATATGCCACCACAAAAATCAATATCATCGGAAGAAACTGTCCTATATCACCCATATTCTAATGTTCTAATGTTCTTGTTTTGAATGTAAGACTTACTTTGATGTTGGACCTACAGGAGCACTGCCTTTAGGATTGACGAAAGCTTTGATTCGCAACATCTCAGAACCTTTCTCGGTATTGGCGGTAACGGTAATGGTTTTTGTAACTTGATTTTGTCCAGAGCCATTAAACTTTACCAAAAGTTCACCAGATTCACCCGGAGCTATAGGATCTTTCGGGGGATCTGGAACCGTACAACCACAAGAGCTGGTTGCATTGGTAATAATTAAGGGGGCGTCACCTGTGTTGGTAAACTTAAAAATGGTTTCTTGGGGCGTACCTTGTTCAATTGTACCGAAATCATGTTCGGTTTCTTCGAATGCCATCACCGGGACCTGCTTACCAGCCTCGTCTCTTTCTGCCGCTTGGGCCACATTATCAGATTTTACTTTACTAGATGCATCTTCCTTACAAGAAACCAATGCTAGCACAGAAAATACACTTAAGGTCAAAAGTACTTTTTTCATCTGTTGAAATTTATTTGTTTTTAGTTTTCCAATCAATTTAGGAAAGGTACGAATACAAAATCCGCCGATTCCTATGCATTTCTTTATTTTGAACGCAAAATTAAGTAAATATATTATATCAAGCCCCTACCTACTTTATTTAGTTTTCCCTCAGCTTTGTATTCTTTCACTAACTTATCCAATATACCATTGATGAATATGCTGCTTTTTGGCGTAGAATACTCTTTGGCAATTTCAAGAAATTCATTGATAGTTACCTTTTCAGGTATCGAAGGAAAATTCAGTAATTCACAAATCGCCATTTTCAACAATATGGCATCAATATCTGCAATGCGATCTTTATCCCAATTTGGGGTTTTTGCTTCGATTTCTTTTGTCAGTTTATCGTCGTTGAGTAACGTTTTTGTCAATAGCTTCTGGGCAAAATCCATATCGGCATCATCCTTAAGTAATCTGGGCAAGAAGAATCGGTCAGGATGACTTTCTTTAGCCTTCTTAAACAACTTAAGAACAAAAGTGTTCACGAGAGGGATATCGTCGACCCAAGTGAGTTTATGATCTTCAAAATAATCGTAAATTTTCTCGTTGGGCGCTATGACCTCCTTGAACAAGGTGCTTAGAAATTCTTTATCTTCAACATAGGTGCTATCAGGTTTGGCCATGTAATCGGCATAACTACGATGTGATATGATATCTTTGAAAACAAGCCTTACATACTCATCGTTGAGATACCAGTTCTTCAGGTTTCTTTTTTTGAGTTCGGCCTTTAGCATTTCATTGTTCACAATTTGCAATAACAGCCCATTGTTGATGAATTTCTCTTTATTGGGATACGTATCCTCGGCAGTAGCCAAATACTTCTTTTTGGATAGCTTTACATTTTCGGCCGCTTTTTGATGAATTTCGACCAAAAGACTCATTACTAGCAAATAAAGCGAATACATGCTTTCGATACTAAAACGAAGAAATTTTTCCTGTTTTTGAAGAGAATCATCCTTTGATTGGGTCAAGGCATAAATACATTGCATCACTTTCACCCGAATATGCCTTCTTGTTAGCATGTTAAAGAACTTTTTTGAACAGGATTATTAATGATTTTCACGGGGCAAAAGTAACAATCTATTTTCAATAGCACATTCAAAAACCCAGTTTATCGTTCTTATACATTTTATAACATTCCTTTTTATGACAAACCGCTTATCTTTGGCAAATCGCTAATCGATTTTCGGTTTAGGCAAATACGTTGATGAAAGAACTTAAACACCTCAACAAATACTTCAAAAAATACTCGGTCAAATTATTGACCGGTCTTTTTATTACCATCATTGCCAAGGTGTTACAATTGGTAATGCCATCTTATGTCAACAAATCAATTTCGGTCGTCGAGCAATTCATGAATTCGGAAATTGCAGAATCGATCGCAAAGAACCAACTTCTTTACTATATACTCATTATCGTGGGTGCTGCGCTTCTTTCTGGCTTTTTCACCTTTCTAATGCGACAGACCATTATCAATGTTTCACGATATATTGAATACGATCTAAAAAACGAGGTATTCGACCATTACCAACTTTTGAGCCTTAACTTTTATAAAAAGAACAGAACAGGTGACCTTATGAACCGAATTAGTGAAGATGTAAGCCAAGTACGCATGTATGCGGGTCCTGCTCTCATGTATGGCATCAATACGGTTACCCTTTTTGCGTGCATAATTCCGATCATGTTCATAAAGGCCCCTACCCTTGCCATGTACTCTTTACTGCCGTTACCTATACTGTCGGTACTCATCTATCAGATCAGCAAGATCATTCACCAACGGAGCACCATTGTACAACAGTTTCTTTCAACCTTATCGACCTTTACGCAAGAGGTTTTCTCAGGAGTCTCGGTCATAAAAGCATACGCCCTAGAACCTAAAATCAACAAAGACCTTAATGTCTTGGCCATAGAGGGAAAGGATAAAAGTATGGATTTGGCCAAGGTAAATGCCTGGTTTTTTCCACTTATGGTTTTGCTAATTGGCATCAGTAATATTTTTGTGATCTACATCGGGGGGAAGCAATACTTGGATGGGGAAATAGAATCGGTAGGAGTGATAGCCGAGTTTATCCTATATGTCAATATGTTAACTTGGCCCGTCGCTATAGTCGGGTGGTTGACCTCGATCGTACAAAGGGCAGAGGCTTCGCAGAAGCGCATCAATGAATTCCTTAAAGAAACCCCTGACATCAAAAACTATGTTCTTGAAGACACGCCGATTAGGGGTAAAATTGAATTCAAAAATGTAACCTTTACCTATGAGGACACAGAGATAACGGCATTAAAAGACATTTCCTTTACCGTAAACGAGGGTGAGACCGTTGCCATTCTCGGAAAGACCGGTTCGGGAAAATCTACGATTCTTGATCTAGTCGCCCGCCTATACGATGTCACATCGGGGGAAGTTCTAATTGATGACGTACCTATAAAAGATATAAATATCGACAGTCTACGCAAATCCATTGGTGCGGTACCACAAGATGCCTTTTTATTTTCCGATTCGATAAAAAACAATATAAAATTCGGTAAAGCGACCGCTTCTGAAGAAGAGGTCATCGCGGCCGCAAAAAATGCCGTTGTACACCAAAACATCATGAACTTTTCGAAGGGGTACGAAACGGTTTTAGGAGAAAGGGGCATTACGCTAAGTGGGGGTCAAAAACAACGTGTTTCGATTGCCCGGGCATTGCTTAAAGATCCAAAGATCTACCTTTTCGACGATTGTCTTTCAGCGGTCGATACCGAAACTGAAGAGGAGATTTTATCGAATTTGAAAAAAGCCTCAGCACATAAAACTACCCTTATTGTAAGCCATCGTGTATCATCGGCCAAAAACGCCGATAAGGTGCTCGTATTAAAAGACGGGACGCTTTTACAAGAGGGTACCCACGAAGAACTGAACGAGCAAGAAGGTTATTACAAAGAACTTTATATTACCCAACTCTCAGAGAAAGAAAACTAGATTTTTTTTGCCGTATTGGCATTTTTTTCACATTTTTGAAAGATTAACTATTAACTAGACACTTAAGAGAGATGAGCGAAAAAGATTTAGTGGATCAGGAGGAAATTCATTCCAAAGTTTTAAGGGCAGGAAGGAGAACTTATTTTTTCGATGTGAGAAGTACCAAAGCTGGCGACTATTATCTCACAATTACGGAAAGTAAAAAATTCACGCATGATGATGGTTCATATCATTACAAAAAGCACAAAATCTACCTTTATAAAGAAGATTTTGAGGCTTTTAGAGAAAATGTAGAAGAGATGATGGATTTCATCATCGATGAAAAAGGTACTGAGGTTATTTCCGAACGCCATCAAAAGGATTTTAAGAAAGAAGATACACCTAGTGAAAATGGAGAAGCAAAATCCGCAGGTAGTTTTACCGACCTGAGTTTCGACGATATTTAAGAAAGTTATATCACTTTTATGGAAAGGCCCTATATTGTTAGGGTCTTTTTTTGTTGAAAGGTATCTATCGGCCGTCTTTTGTTTGCTTTGCATAGATTCGTACATTTAATAAAGTTTAGCACTTGGTAACCTATGAGTCAAAGTATGAGAACTATTGCTTGGTTTTTGATATTGGCATTTCTCAAAACCACAGCGGCCCAAGAAAAAGTTGACCTAGAATATTACCTGCCCTCTGACATATCCTATACAACTTCTATTCCGACTCCGAAAGAAATTCTCGGTCACGAAGTAGGTGAATGGCATGTAACCCATGATAAGCTCATCTACTATATGCAGCAGCTTGCCAATTCTAGTGACCGTATCAGTATCGAGAATAGAGGCGAAACTTTTGAGGGTAGACCCCTACTACTTCTTACCATCACTTCGCCAAAAAACCATGAGAATATCGATCGGATTCAAAAAGAGCATCTAGCACTTACAGAGGGCAACGGCAGTTCCATAAGTGTTGATGACAAACCTATTGTGGTCTATCAGGGGTTCTCGATTCATGGGAACGAACCTAGCGGGTCAAACGCAGCCCTTCTCTACGCCTACTACCTTGCTGCTGCCGAGGGCGAGAGAATCGATGAACTACTTGATAACGTTATCATCCTTCTAGACCCCTCTTTCAATCCTGACGGCCTGCAGCGTTTTGCCTACTGGGCGAATACGAACAAAAGCATAAATTTGAACCCGGACAATAACGAACGGGAATATCATGAAATTTGGCCAAGCGGCCGAACCAACCACTATTGGTTCGATTTGAACCGCGACTGGCTTCCCGTGCAGCTCCCTGAAAGTCGTGCCCGAATTGCCTCTTTTTATCAATGGATGCCGAATATATTGACCGATCATCATGAAATGGGTACCAATTCTACCTTCTTCTTTCAACCCGGAGAGCCGACTCGGGTTCATCCACTGACCCCTCTGGAAAACCAGACTTTAACCCGTGAAATCGGAGCCTATCACGCCAAGGCCCTGAACAAAATCGGGTCTCTCTACTACTCCGAGGAAAACTATGACGACTATTATTATGGAAAAGGTTCGACATTTCCAGATGTCACGGGCGGTATCGGTATTCTTTTCGAACAGGCCAGTTCACGGGGGCATGTACAATATTCAGACAATGGGTTGCTCACCTTTCCGTTTACGATACGCAATCAATTGACCACGGCCCTATCGACCATACGTGCGGCTCTGGAGCTACGGATTAAAATTTTGGCGTATCAACAAAAGTTTTATAAAAATATCCGCATCGAATCGGCCATTGGTCGAACTAAGGCTTTCGTTTTTGGAAATACAAAGGACGCGGCCAGAACCTGGCATCTAGCTGAGATATTGAAGCGTCATAAGGTCAAGGTTCACGAACTCTCCCAAGATACCCAGCTGAACGGAAATCCATATAAAAAAGGATATAGTTATGTAGTACCGTTGAATCAAAAGAATGATCGGCTGATAAAGGCTATGTTCGAGAAGCGAACAACCTTTTCAGATAGTATTTTCTATGATATCTCCGCTTGGACGTTTCCATTAGCGTTCAATTTAGACTATACCGAATTACGCGCTTTGGATTATGCCGGTACCGAAATAGATGAATTGTCATTTCCCTCGGGCAATGTCGACGCGAAAAGTAACTACGCATATCTTTTCGAATGGAACGAATACTATACTCCTAAGGCACTCAACAAGATATTGAATCATGGGATTCGAGCTAAAGTTGCCAAAGCGCCTTTCGGTTTGGGCAATCACCAATATGGATATGGCACCATAATGATTCCTGTTAAAAATCAGAACCTATCATCTGATCAATTGTACAGGTTTTTACAAGGTATCGCCAAAGAAAGTGCACTTCAGATTAGGGCAGCGAACGGTTCTTATGCTAAAGGTATCGATTTGGGCAGTAACGATTTTGACACGGTGAAAAAGCAAAAAGTCGCCCTTTTGGTAGGTGATGGAATACGATCGTACGATGCCGGTGAGATTTGGCATCTTTTCGATACCAGATATGCTATGGAATTAACGAAAATCGACCTCGATTACATAAATACCGCCGATTTGAGCAGTTATACCGATATTATCGTTCCAAGCGCTTCAGCGAAGGTGTTTACCAAAAGTATGTCAAATAAGTTGAAGCAGTGGGTGCGCGCCGGGGGCACCTTGATAGGTTATCGCAACACGGTAGCACTATTGGAAAAAAACGGTTTTATGGCCCTCGAATTTAAAACGGATACGCTCAGGGCAAAACATATTTCTTTTGCTGAAAAATCCGATTTTAAGGGGGCTCAGGAAATTGGGGGAGCTATCATTGAAGCACACATTGACCTATCCCACCCTATTAATTACGGGTATGACAATGTTACGTTGCCTCTATTTCGAAATACTACGACCTTTATCAAACCTGATAAAAACAGTTATAACAATCCGATTCAATATACCAGTACCCCTTTGATGAGCGGTTATATATCCGAAGAAAATCTGGAACTGCTCAAAAACAGCGTTCCCTTTCAGGCTCAGAGAATGGGAAAGGGATGGGTTATGGGCTTTACCGACAATACAAATTTTAGGGCCTTTTGGTATGGCACGAACAAACTATTGATGAATGCCATATTTTTTGGGGGAATGATGTAAGCACTCGACCTTCGCTTGCTCAAGGGCGCGCTTTCTTCACATAGCCCCAATTAAATAGGAAAAGAGCTAGTATCAATGCCAAACCGACCCCTAAATTCCAGACCAAAGAAGCCACACAGAACAATAACGCATAGTATAATGGATATACCAATAGGGCAAAACCAAATCGTAGAGTGGCCGTAAATTCCGGCTCCCAAACCCTAGGTTTTATCCATAAACGCCAAGGCAATACTATTGGAAAATTAACTACAGAAAAAAGCCATTTCCATAATCTGTTGCCACGCTCTCGAGATTCCTCGTAGAAATCACTTTTTAAATCGAAACCGATATTTATGCGCTCGTTTGTTTCAGCCGGATCTAGATAATCTACACCATTTGCATTCAATTGCCTAACTACATGACCGTAGTTTTCCTCCGAATCAATATGCGTTGTCAGTTTCTTCAATCTGTCGAAAACCAGCATCTTTAAACCGTTAGCTGTTTTTACTGTATGTTGGTCGACTTTCATCTGCGACATTTCGATACCTGTATCGAAATAAAGGGCAACCCTATCCGGGAAACCGGTATTCGAGATATAGTTAAAGCCGACAGGTAAGAGGCAAAGGTCAAGTTCTGGGTGCTTTTCCAGGGCATTGAATGAAATGCGTACAAAACCCTTACTCAACTTACGAACCCGACGTTTGATATTGTGGTTTGCCTCAGGGAACATCACCAAAGCATGACCTTGCCCGAACAAGTTGCCACAGCGGTCGAATATCTCTTGATTATATTTTAAGGACCCGCGCCCATCTCGTTGGCGATAGATTGGAATCATACGCAAAAAAGTAAAAATTTGTTTTAAAAAAGACCCTTTGAAGACATCGGACCTTGCAAGAAAAAAAGGCTTCCGACCGCAGTGTGTAGCGATTAAAAGTACATCCATTAAAGCCGCCTGATGGTTTGGAAGAAAAAATAAGGGCCCATTCTTTGGAATATTTTCTAAACCGAAGATTTTTATTTTACCGTAATAAAGCGATAATCCGGATTTGATCCAGAATTTAATAAGTCTATATATGAAATCTTTCAAATCAGTCTTTTACCCTTAATCGGTTTACGACCCCAAAAGCTTGCCAACAACAGACCGGAAACCAAATGCCAAATTCCCCAAAAAGCGGTCAGTAGGGCCATTCCGCCAAGCCCATCAAAAAAAGAAAAAATCAAGAGCAAGCCAAGACCAGAATTTTGTATACCCGTTTCAATGGTGATCGATCGAACATTTCGCTGCGACAACCCTATAACCCGGGCGAATGAATATCCTGTCATGAAAGCCATCAGATTATGGAGTACTACAATCCAAAATATATAAAGAATGTAGTTTATAAAGATATCGCGGTTGTTAAACAGTGCCAAGAAAATCAAAAGCACAAAAAACAACAAGGAGAGGGGTTTAAAGACTCTTGCAAGTCGTAAGGCCAGCTGGGGCCTACGATGGTTGATGTACATACCCAATACTAATGGAAGTCCGAGCAATAGCGCCACCAACTTGACCATTTGGGAGGGCGATAGCGACACCTCTTTAAGTATTTCTGCGGAAGGTGCATAGAGACCACCCCAAAAGGTAAGGTTCAATGGCGTCATCACCACGGCAAATACTGTTGTAAAAGCTGTTATGCTCACTGACAACGCCGTATTGCCCTTGGCCAAATTGGTGATAAAATTAGAGACGTTTCCACCTGGGCATGCCGCTACCATAAACATGCCCATGGCAATACTGGGTAGTGGTTCTATGGCCCACACCAATAAAAATGTAATCGCCGGAAGAAGTATAAACTGACTGAATACCCCTGCCATTATAGGCTTCGGTCTGTGATAAAGCCTTTTAAAATCCTCTATAGCTATTTCAAGAGATACGCCAAACATTACAAGTGCCAGCGCTATATTCAGTACCCATTGTGCTTGTGCATCAAAATTCAAGACCGCACTATCTAAAACACTATTTGACAAAAGTTGGTAAAATTTAAAAATCATTAGTATCAGATGCCCTTAACCCTTTGGCAAGACATCTTTGGTTGCTACAGCTTTCAAGATAAGACATTCGTACTTGAATATGGTAATTTGCCTTTATTGAAAATAGAAGTCCACACCAACTTGCGCGGCCAACAATCGTATGTAGATCCTCCTCGTTAGCTTGGATCGGCTTTAGGTTTGCCCACCCAAAATTTTAATGAAGTTAAAATAGACTTGATATGACCAAAGCGCCACGATTACTTTTTTTTAAATTTAAGGTCATAAACAAAAGAAAATGGCAAACACTCCAAGTACGATGTTACCTTTGGGCACTACGACCCCAGAGTTCAGTTTAAGGGATACCATCACCGGAAAAACATTTGATCTGCAAACTTTAAAAGGTACAAAGGGCACTTTGATCATGTTCATCTGCAACCATTGTCCATTTGTGAAACATGTCAATCCTGAACTCAAGCGATTGGGAGAAGAATATCAGGAAAAGGGCATTGGTATCGTAGCCATCTCAAGCAATGACGTGGCGAACTATCCACAAGACGGTCCGGATTTGATGAAGGAAACCGCTAAAAAAGAGGGATACAGTTTTCCGTACCTGTATGATAAGACACAGCAAGTGGCTGCCGATTATCAGGCAGCCTGCACCCCTGATTTCTTTCTGTTCGACCGTAAAATGAACTTAGTGTATCGCGGTCAACTTGATGATTCAAGACCGGGCAATGGCATAGCCCTTACGGGTAACGATATAAGAAATGCGTTGAATGCCTTATTGGAAGGCAACGAAATAGACCCACATCAAAAACCGAGTATCGGCTGTAATATAAAATGGAAAAAAGCCTGACCAAGGGTTTGACATTTTATCGGATATCCATTATTTGAGGCACATTAGAGCCACTTCCTACGTTGTATTAAATTTTGGATATGTGCATAGTGGTGATTGCTGTGCCAAGCATATCTACCGATGTTTTCATCCAAGGACGTTTCGATATGCCCATCAGGATGAACGAACTCTTTTTTCAAGCTCTCTTTGGAAAGTCCCTTGAGCAGATACACCAACTTCGCATGCACCGCCTGCAAATGGTCTAAAGAGAGGGCTATTGGTGCACTTTTAGAGTCAAAAAGAGCCGCCCAAGCTTTTTCATCATAGGGTTTAATAACCGGCTTATCTTCCGTCAAGGCCCACTTGAAACGCATATAACTGTTATGATGGCTATCAGAAATGTGGTGCACCGTCTGCCGAACCGACCAACCTCCAGGTCGGTAAGGAGTTTCCAATTGCTCTTCGGTCAATCCTTCTACCAAAACTCTCAATCTCTTTGGAAATTCTTCGAGCACCGTTATCCAGACCGACAAATCTTCCTCGGTGATACTTTTAGGAACTTGAAACTTTCCTATGGGATATTTCAAGGCTTCCAGTTCTGATTTTTCCATACCTTAAAAATAGGAAACTTTAATACATTTTTAACCATAAAATCATGGGGATGTTTGTTTAATCTACTAAATTTATAGGATTTTATTTTTAATCCTTAAAACACAATAAATGGCTACGATACGACTGGGCGACAAAGCCCCTGATTTTACAGCAGAAAGTTCCATGGGAACTATCAATCTTTACGATTATCTTGGGGATAGCTGGGGAATTCTTTTCTCTCATCCCGCTGATTTTACTCCGGTCTGTACTACCGAATTGGGTACGGCGGCAAAATTCAAGGATGAGTTCGACAAAAGGAACGTGAAAATGTTAGCTCTTAGTGTTGATGGCGCTGCATCACATGTAGAATGGATAAAAGACATCAATGAAGTACAGCAGACCACGGTCAACTTCCCGATTATTGCCGATGAAGATAAAAAGGTTTCCGACTTATATGATATGATACATCCGAATGCGGACAATAACTTAACCGTTCGCTCGGTTTTCATTATTGCACCCGACAAGACCGTGAAGCTTACCCTCACCTATCCTGCCTCGACCGGAAGAAACTTTTATGAATTATTAAGAGTGATAGATTCTTTACAGTTAACGGCTTATCACAAGGTTGCCACACCGGCGAACTGGGAGCATGGACAAGATGTAGTAGTAAGCCCTGCAATTTCTACTGAAGATGCGAAAACCATGTTTGAAAGAGGGGTAAAAGAAGTCAAACCTTACCTACGAATGACTCCTGATCCAACGGCATAGGCTTAGATCTTTTTATACCCTATTGGTAAAATATTTTTAAAGACCGTCTTGATCATCGATCATCTAGACGGTTTTTTTTGAAATCGTATTTTCCTTAAATTATTACATTCTTACTACCTTGTAATAAGAAATTTCATTCAAATGCCGTTGCTTTTCAAATCGTATGTCTTTCTTGGTATACTTGTCGCTTTGGTTTCATCTAGTTGTGTAAACCTTAAGCATATCGCGGAATTCTCAGAAACTTCGCTGGAGGGTATAGGACAATATGAACAGCTTGCCAGTAGTTTCCATCAGCGCTGCGAAGCGGATTGTGAACAGCAAAGTATTCGCAATCTTACGATTCATGATGTTACATGTAACTGTACCCCGGACAAAAAAGCAGATAGTATCACTACGATTATCTACAAAAGTATAAGCGGCTATTTATTTGGGCTTAAGACTATTAGTGCCAGCAAATTGACTCGTTATCAAACCCAAGATCTTACCGATGCCTTGACCACTGGAGATTTTGGTCCCATAAAATTGAACACAGATGATGTTAAGGCTTATTCAAACATATCCACTGTGATATTGAGGGCCTTTACCGACGGATACCGAAGAAGCAAAATCAAAAAGTATGTAAGTGAAGCCCATGAACCACTCACACAATTAGTACATTTTCTAAGACTAAATCTGGCCGGAAATTTAAACGGTAAACTAGAGGTACAAAAAAGTCTTTTGAAAAATTTCTATTTCGACCTTGTGGCAGACGAAAAATTGTCGGTTTATGAGCGTACGAAATTTGCCGAGGATTATTTTAACAGCCTAAAGGATATCGAAACAAAGCAGGAAGAACTCAAAAACTTTTCCAAAGCTTTGGAAAGTATATCAGAAGGCCATCAAGTGCTCTATACGCATATAAATAATTTGACCGATGATGAGGTAAAAACGAAACTTGGCGCCCTTAAAAATCGATGGAACAGCGCCATGCACACCTACTTTAAAACCAAATAGTTAGCATGGAAAATCTAACTTCGGAACAGGTTAAGGATTTAGCCGATAATCTTTTGAGGATGACCAATGCCTTGGGGGATTTCAGGTATGAGCATTTTCAACATCTTTCAGAAGAGGAAAATATGCGCCTAAAAGAATTACACAGCCAACAATTGGAATTTACCACTGAAGTCTATACCAGGGCGGCCTTATTGGTGATGACCGATGCCAAAGGCAGTCTTGAACAAATAAACACCATTACCAAGGAAACACAACGGTTATACAAAAATTTGAACGACGTTCAAAAAGTGTTGGAGAGGGCAAGCGCCGTATTGACGTTGGCAAGTGCTATCATTAGTCTAGATACAAAAGGTATCGCGAACTCCATAAACGGCCTGCTGATGTGATATAGTCAATCAAATAGCTGCTGTTACGATTGTATTATCTGTTGCTTAAACAAAAGATAACTCTCAAAAAATCACTTGATTAAAAATATTAATCCTATCTTCGCGCTTTAATTTAATTTTTTAATTTTTTATTATGGGTAAAGGAACAGTAAAATTCTTCAATGATTCCAAAGGTTATGGTTTTATCACTGAAGATGGTTCAAGCGAAGATCACTTTGTACACATTTCTGGTTTAATCGATGAAATTCGTGAAGGTGACGTTGTAGAATTTGAACTACAACAAGGTAAAAAAGGACTAAACGCGGTAAATGTGAAAGTAATAGACTAAGATACGCATAAACTTTTTTAATACTAAATCCCTGTTTATCAACTGATAGACAGGGATTTTTGCTTTTAGAAATACCTTAAAATAAATTAGTAATATTTTTCATACATTTGCCGAAGTTTTTGACGCAACCTTTTTCATTACTGCGAATCTAGTAGTAAAGACTATTATCCCCACGTAATCAAATTATAAACTATGATTACTTTTTTCGGAATTCTCTTATTTCTACTCATTATAAACATTGTATTGTTTTTATTGAGTGCAAGCGTAAAAAACCCTAAATAACAAAATAGTTGTTAGCCCAAGGGTCAGATGTTGACAGGTAGCTGCCATGCACTTACCTGAAAGCCTTTCCATCCTCCAGAAATTCCATTTGTCGAGTGACCTTCCTTTTTAAAGAAGGTAAGAAATCAAGTTTTAATGTACCAAGTCATATCGTTACCATCAGGCGTCAAAACAGACAGCCCCGGCAAAAATGTCGGGGCTGCTAACTTGTTGGTAATCTCAACGTATATGACTCTCTATTTTATTTGACTCCCATAAGCTCTACCTCAAAAATAAGAACTGCATTCGGCGGAATGACCCCTCCGGCTCCCGCCGATCCATAGGCTAAATCGGGAGGAATTACGAGGCGGGCCTTATCCCCTACCTTCAATAGGCCGATACCCTCATCCCAACCAGGAATTACTTGGCCTACGCCTAATTTAAAATCGATCGGCTGCTTACGTTTATATGAAGAATCAAATACTTGTCCGTCTAAAAGCGAACCTTCATAGTGCACGGAAACCGTCTGTCCTTTTTCGGCTTTCGCGCCATCTCCTTCTTTAAGCATTTTATAGCGAATACCACTATCGGTGCTCTCGTAGCCGGCCGTAATCTTATCGAGTTCTGCTTTTTGTTGTGCTTTTTGTTCGGCCAGTCTTTTTTCCCTAGAACCTTTGAACGTTTCAAAGGCTTCGACTGCGTTCCAGTTTTTGGCTTTGTCCCCTACTCGAATAATCTCTAAACTCTCAATAACATCTCCTTGGGCAATACGGTCTACCGTCTCTTGTCCGTTTTGAACAAATCCGAACACCGTATGCTTATTATCTAGCCATGGCGTAGGAACGTGGGTAATAAAAAACTGACTACCGTTCGTTCCAGGGCCCGCATTCGCCATCGAAAGTACACCTGCCTTAGAATGTTTCAGGTCTGGATGGAATTCATCATCAAACTTATAGCCGGCATCTGCGGTTCCTGTTCCCAATGGGCATCCTCCCTGAATCATAAAATCAGGTATAACACGATGGAATTTTAACCCGTCGTAATAGGGTTCCCCTTTGCCCTTTATTGTATTCTTCTGGTCGCCCTCGGCAAGGGCGACAAAGTTACCGACCGTACCGGGTGTCTTTTCGTGAGTAAGTTTGACCAATACTTCCCCTTTTGAGGTATTAAATTTTGCGTAGATTCCGTCTTGCATCGTAATTTTTTTTAAATAAGCTGCAAAGGTAAGGAAAATGTTTGGCCCAAAGATTCTTATCCCTTGGCAACGAAGGCCATTTGCCCCGAAGAGGACTACCTATGATCAATGCATACCCGATCTACGCAGATTCGATCAAATTATCACCTTCAACGACTAAAATCCATAGGTATCTACAAGGTAGATCAAACTCGCCATACTAGCGGCCCCTAGTTCAAGCTCACGCCGATTCACGTGTTCGAAAGTGTCGTTTTCGGCATGATGGTGCACAAAATAGCGCTGCGAATCAGGTTCAAGACCGGCCAAAACAATCTTATCGTTTTTTAGAGGCCCAATATCGGCACCACTATAGCCTTTGTCAAAAAGGTGTAACAAATAAGGTTCGAAGAGCTTTTTCCACCCCTGGACTTTGGTCAAGTTTTCTGCTGAACAGTCAAATGAAAAACCTCTCGGCGTAAAGCCCCCGGAATCACTTTCCAGTGCAAATATGTGTTCTTCTTTGTTCTTCTTCGCAACTGCAGCATATTCATTTCCCCCTCTAAGGCCATTCTCCTCGTTCATGAACAGTACCACGCGCAATGTCCTTTTTGGTTTGTAACCCGTAAGTTTTAGCAGACGAAGTACATCCATACTTTGCACACATCCAGCACCATCATCGTGCGATCCATCCCCCAGATCCCATGAGTCAAGATGACCACCCACCACCATTATTTCATTAGGATATTGAGTTCCCTTAATCTCACCTATCACGTTGTACGATTGCACATCATCGAACTGCTTACAACTCTGCTTGAAATAAAAACGTGTATCCGAATTTAGTTTTAGGGTTGTACTCAGAAGGTTGGCACCTAGGGTACTGATGGCCGCTGCCGGAATTCGTTCCGCTACAGGCGTATCGCCATAGCCCATAGATCCAGTATGTGGGTAATCATCTAAATTCAGGTTCATCGATCTCACAATCACCCCAATTGCCCCATACTTGGCCGCTTCTGCAGCCCCCGAATACCGTTGGTCGACACAGCCCGAGTATGCCTCAAAAGTTGAAATCAATTTAGGGTCCATAGGTCGATTGTAAAATACTATTTTCCCTTCAAGCTGCTCCCTCCCTAATTGTTCGAGCTCTTCAATACCCTTTACCTCGACCACTTGAGCTTTTAGTCCTCCAGGAGGTGTTGCGACGGATCCACCCAAGGCACAGATCGGAACGTTGATAGAATTACCGGGCGATGTCTCGAAATAGGCAAACTCAGGAGTTCCCCTGACCCACTTGGGCACCATTACCGGCTGTAGCCATACGCGGTCCAAATTCAAAGAATCCAACTGCGCTTTGGTATAATCAACGGCTTGCTGTGCTTGAATAGAGCCGGAAAGCCGACCTCCAATCTGGTTCGAAAGATAATTTAGCCAATCATAGGCCTTACCTTGGGTAAGTGCGGCATCAAATATCGCTCGTATTTGTTTTTCATCTTCGTTTTGGGCATAAACCTGAAAAACAAATAAGAGCAGTACACACGTTAATCTCTTCATTTTTTCTCTTTTTCTAATTTCTCTTTGTACAACGCAATATTCGCCTCGACCTTTTCATCGAGCTCCGGTTCCTTGATATCATCATATTTTTTGAGTTCTTCCCATAAAATCGAGGCCACGATTAAACGCGAAGCTTTTTTGCTATCGGAGGGAATAATATACCACGGCGCGTGGGCCTTGGAAGTCTGATTGATTGCATCTTCGTAACAATCCTGATAATCGTTCCATAATTCCCGCTCGTCAAGGTCGCCCGGAGAAAACTTCCAATTTTTTCGCTTCAGTGCCAACCTTCGAAGTAATCTTTGTCGTTGCTCTTCCTTGGATAGATGAAGGAAGAATTTAAAGATAATCGTTCCGTTCTGGGCAAGATGTTGCTCAAAATTATTAATCTCAGCGAAGCGTCGGCTCCAAAATTTTTCATCTATGTCTTCGATAGAATCAATATTTGGGAGACGTTCTCCCAATATGTATTCGGGATGAACCCTTGTTACCAGCACATTTTCATAATGGGTACGGTTGAAGACTCCGAATTTTCCTCTTGCCGGAAGTGCGATATAATGCCTCCATAAGTAATCGTGTTTGAGCTCAATTTCAGTCGGCACCTTAAAACTATGCACCACAACACCTCGTACGTTGAAATCTTTAAAAACCTCTCGTATGAGACTATCTTTTCCCGCAGTATCCATACCCTGAATACAAATTAAAACACTGTATTTGGCATGGGCGTATAACGTATCCTGAAAGTCTCCGAGTTTCTCTCGAAGCTTTTCCAACTCTTTTTTCAATTCTTTTTCCGAGGCATCAAAATCTTCATAAGTCGCACACTCTGATAGCTTTACCCCTCCACTCGCCTTATAGACGTCGGTATCGATTTTCTTCATACATGGAATATAAAGTATTTTATCGTTGAACAGTAGTACTTGTTAAAAAAAATAACCATTCAGCAAAAGAAGCGAACGGTTCGTCCAAAAAACGTGAATTCCGGTGTTGTCTGTCGAAAATAATATTTGTAAAACGCTGATATAATTATCTTTACATACTAATAGACCCAGATTTTACGTTTAATACCTATTGCTATGAAGCTTACCTACCGTATTTTTATTTGTGCGATTTTCTTTGGTTTTCTCTCTTCATTTAAACCAAATCAAGCCTGCCAGTATGCGGAATCCAATATGGGGTATGTAAAATCTGAAACTGAAAAGGCCATAGGAGAAATCGATATTCAATTGACCCGTTTTCATACCTATAAGGCTATAAACGCCATAGAAAAAACAAAAAGTCAGCTTAATGAATGTGGATGCGAACAAGCAGTGGAGATTATTACAGAGAGTTCCGAACAACTGAAAATGGCCGCGAAAGCGGTAACTTTGGCGGCTACCCAGATGCTTCTTGAAAAGGCAAAACAAAGTATTATCGAAAGCATCACGCTACTCAAAGAACACGACGGACACCAAAGTTTTTTTGGCAATGACGTATTAAACATAAACACTACCGACATACAAGGCCTAACGCCTAGAAAACCTAGTACGGAAGCCTTTGCACACCAAAAAATAGACTCTTCTTTAGCCCATTATAAGGTTTCATTGGATAAAGTTATTGCCAATGTGAACTGCAAACAGGCCAAGGCCTTCGCCAACAGAATTTATAATCAATGTGAACAGGAACTCTTGAAACCCAACCTATCGGAGAATAAAAAATACTACAATTTGAAGACCAAGGAAATAACTGCCGCTGCCATCGAAAAATTGGGCCAATGTGAGCGCTAATGTTTTACTTGCTTGCAAAAAGTTTTACATCTTCTTCGGTAACCTCTTTACCTCCCAAAATAATCAATCGTTCCACCACATTTCTTAATTCCCTGATATTGCCCGTCCAGTCAAAACCTTTCAATAGTTTGATGGCCTTATCGGAGAAAGTTTTTGGTGAAATACCCTGTTCGGAGGTTATTTTATCCGAAAAATATTCTATTAATAGCGGAATATCGTCACGACGATCGTTCAAAGCCGGAACCTCAATAAGTATTACGGCAAGCCTATGATACAAATCTTCACGAAACCTTCCCTCTTCAATCTCTTTTTTTAGGTTTTTGTTGGTTGCCGCTACTACCCTGACATCTACCTTTATATCTTTATCGGTACCCACCCTTGAAATTTTATTCTCTTGCAAAGCACGCAAGACCTTCGCTTGGGCCGAAAGGCTCATATCACCAATTTCATCCAAAAAAATGGTGCCTTTGTTTGCCGCTTCGAATTTTCCCGCTCTATCTCTCACAGCGGAGGTAAATGCCCCTTTCACATGGCCGAAAAGTTCACTTTCAATAAGTTCTGAGGGTATGGCCGCGCAGTTCACTTCTACAAATGATTCACCACTTCGCTGGCTCTTCTCATGAATCCAATGGGCGACAAGTTCCTTTCCCGTTCCGTTTGAACCCGTTATCAATACCCTGGCATCCGTTGGGGCCACTTTTTCAATCATATCCTTAATAAGGGAAATTTCTTTACTATGGCCGATCATCTCATAGTTCTTGCTTACCTTCTTCTTTAGTTTCTTATTTTCGACGACCAATTCTTTTCTATCCAACGCATTTCGTACGGTAGTCAAAAGCCTATTCAAATCTGGTGGTTTGGATATGTAGTCGAAAGCTCCCAAGCGCATCGTATTAACCGCAGTATCGAGGTCACCATGACCTGATATCATGATTAATGGGATTTCGGGCTTTATTTTCCGTGCCGCTTCGAGCACCTCGACCCCATCCATTTTGGGCATTTTAATATCGCAAAGCACCAAGTCAAAATCGTTGTTCTTTATAGCCTCTAAACCTTTGAGTCCATCTTCCGCTTCTTCTAGGATATACGTGTCATTTTCCTCCGATAGTATTTTGACCAAAACCCTTCGAATGGCCGATTCATCTTCAATTACAAGTATCTTAGGCATTTTTTGTGATTTTTTCTTTTATAAATTAGACATACGTTTTGAATAGTACCAAAATTAGGCCAAAACCTTATAATCTGTTCAAAGACCGATTCGAAATCCAGAACGAATGTAAAAACTTGGCTCTTTGTTAAGCGTAAAAATATCGTTTCTATCCTCATCTCTCAAAACGCTATCCTGAAATAAGGTATGCCCTAAATAACCATAAATGAACATATCTTTGAATACTTTAAATTGGTAGCCCAATGTGACCAAGGCTGCCGAAGACGACACGGACGAGGCCGAAATCGTATTCGGCAACACAATGTTATTTTGAAGGTTAACATAATAGCCATCCACTATAAATTCAGTTTGAAACATATGTCTTTCACCTAAATGATATTTCATACCAGTTTTAGGAACTCCTATTACGTAGGACCAATTTGGATGGAATCGTTTTTCAAAGTAGATAATTGGCAGAGGAACACGAAGTGCTACCGTTGAATTATAGGCTATGCCCAAAACAAGGCGGGTAGGTCTTTTAATCGTTTTATTTTCCCTGAAAGCTCCCAAGGTAGCATTGACCGAAAAGTCTCCATTCTCGATAGGATTTGTTAAAGTCGATGCCAATCGAGGAGTCAGCACACCGATAAATCTCCAGTAGGGGTCATACCTATATACATAGGCCACGTTAAAATCGATAACATGAAACTGTTTAAGGCCACTCTCGTTAACCGATAGATCTTGCTTAAGGTCGTATGCAAAACGATTGTATTCTCCGCCAATAACAATATTATTGGAGTCTTTGACCGAAATAGGGAAATTGACTACTAATTTTACTCTTGAAAGTTGCGCATCGGCCTTATTTTTAGGCATAATCATATACTCGGCCCTGAACACATCAGGTGTCTGTGCGAAACCTAAACTTGCCCATAACAACACGATAACCAAATGGTCAAATCTTGCCGTTGTTCTATGATTCATGACCGGCATCGAGTTTACCAACCTCACTATGTTGAATCGGGGTTTTTTGAAAAATATGTACGTCTCTCTGCGGAAAGGGTATGGTAACGTTATTCTTCCTGAATTCTGCGTCGATCCGGTATCTCATCTCACTTTTTATCCTTGGATCGTTGTAGCTATCACTTAAAAAAAAATTAAGCGAGAAAAGTAGGGCTGAATCTCCAAAATCATCAAAGAGAACAAAAGGTTTCGGGTTTTTTAAAATACCTTTTTGCGTTGTCGCAATTTTCTCAAGAATTTTCGTTACCAGCTCCACATCACTTCCATAAGCAACCCCCACAGACACCTTTTCACGGGTCATTTTATGATTCTGGGTATAGTTATAAATGATGTCGCTGATAAAATGGTGATTTGGTATGATAATTACCTTATCGTCGCGGGTTATGGCCCTGGTCGTCCTCAATTTGATTTCGAAGACCTTGCCCACCTTTCCATCTAGCTCGATAATATCGCCCACATGCAGTGATTTGTCAAGAATTATAAAAATGCCCCCGATGATATCTTGAAAAAGGTCTTGAAGGGCAAGACCTAGGCCTACAAAGAGAGCCGCAGAAGCCGTGAGCAATAAGGTAATATCGATACCTGCAGCACTCATCGTCAGTAAAATGACGATAACATAAATTACATATCTTGTGAACTTGAAGACCCCAAAAAACTTTAATTTGTCATCTCCCTCCATTTTTCTGGTCAACAAGCGACGCAACCAGTTCAGTACAAAAGTTGTGATAATCAGGGCGATACTTAAAAGTAAGAGCAAGCCGATGGTAATTTGAATCTTCTTGTCACCATCTCCGAAAGAGACCCCAAAATTCATAAACTCCTTTATCGAGCCCCAAATATCCTGCTCAATTATTTCTTTTACCTTACTCGCTTCGTCTTGAACCATAGTCAATATTTTAACCACTTGAACAGTTCCCTATATGTCGGCCTTTTACCGTACATTAATATACCAACGCGATATATTTTAGCGGCCAACCATACGATACCTATAAAAGTAATGATTAAAAGAAGTATGGAAGTTACCAATTCCCAGATAGGTACTCCACCGGTTCCAATTCCACTTGGTAATCGCATAAGCATAACAATAGGTGATGTCAGGGGAAAAAGCGAAAATCCCACTGCAATTGGGCCATGCGGATTACTGAATACCGAAAAAAACCCGACATAAATAGCCAACATTAACGGCAAAATAATAGGGAAGATAAACTGTTGCGTATCTGTTTCATTATCGACGGCCGCGCCGATTGCGGCGTAAATAGAGCTGTAAATCAGATAGCCGAGCAGAAAGTAAACAAGAAAAAAAGAAATGAGCATTAACCAAGGAATCTGAAATAATTCTTGCGCATATATCTGTAGGGTCTGATCGCCCATAGGTACTGGTGGAGCCATATGGGACCCGACACCGGGTACCGAAGCAGTACCTGATCCATTTAATGCGTCAAGGTCTATATTTAAAATCGAGAATGCAATCAACAACAAAACTCCGGCCGAGACGATCCAGATAGCGAATTGGGTTATGCCTGCCAAAGACGTACCGATAATCTTGCCCAGCATCAATTGAAACGGTTTCACGGAAGAAATGATCACCTCGATTATCCTGCTGGTTTTTTCCTCAATTACACTGCGCATAACAAAACCGCCATAAATGATAATGAACATCATGATCAAATATCCAAAACCTCCACCTATCACTGCTTTGATTTCATTAATGCCTTTAATATTCTGTTGTCCAGCAAAAGTGGCCGTATTAATATCAAAACTCTCATCAATAGACGCGAACTCTGCCGCGGAAACCCCCATCTCACTCAAACGTTCTTGCCGTAACCTTTCCTCAAAAATTGCCTCGAGCTTTTCTAACACCAAAGTACTTGGCACCTCTTTGGTAAATAAATACGAATTGGCACTAACCATTTCTAAATTGGTTCCAGAGGGTATATATAGTAACCCATAATATCCCATGCTTGCGGTAGAATCTTTCGCTTGACGTAATGATATATTCTTGAAATCGACATAGGAGGTACTTCCGGTATTCAAAAATACATTCGAAAAGTAATCACTTTCATTTAGTATGCAGATGACATGTTTTTCATTGTCATTTATTTTGGTAAGATATGCGATAAGCACTATCATACCCACCATAAGAATAGGACTTAGAAAGGTCATAATTACGAAGGACTTATTGCGCACTTTGGCCAAATATTCCCTTTTTATGATCAGTGGTAATTTATTCACGTGAACCTTTATTTTGGATCGTCTTAATAAAAATGTCGTTGGCGGAGGGTATGGTTTCCACAAAATTATTGATATTGCCCTTGGTCGAAAGATAAGATAGAATGTTTTTAGAATCACTTGACGGAAGCTTTATCGTAAGGTCAAGCTGGCCTTCGCCTCCGTCGTATGTTGAGGAGGCTATCTCAAACTTGTCGGCAAGCTCCTTTAGCAGAATATCCGCATTTCTGGTCTCCAATCCAATTTTGAACACATTGTTTTTATATGCTTTTTTGATATCGGACAATCGCCCATCCAATATTTTTTCCGATTGATGTATGAGGGCAATATATTCGCAGAGTTCTTCTACCGATTCCATTCTATGGGTCGAGAAGATAATTGAAGTACCCTGTTCCTTTAATTGTAAAATTTCATCTTTGATAATATTGGCATTGATCGGATCAAACCCGCTAAAAGGTTCGTCAAAAATAAGCAGTTTGGGCCTGTGCAATACAGTAACGATAAACTGTATCTTTTGGGCCATACCCTTAGAAAGTTCTTGAATTTTTTTATTCCACCAATCGCCAATTTCAAGTCTTTCGAACCAAAATTTTAACCGTTTCTTCGCTTCGGCCTTGGTCATCCCTTTTAATTGGGCAAGATAAAGTGCCTGCTCGCCTACTTTCATACTCTTGTATAGGCCTCTTTCCTCCGGTAAATAGCCGATGTGGGCGATATGTTTTTGCTTCAAGCTTTCACCATCAAAAATAACCTCACCATCATCAGGAAATGTGATTTGGTTGATGATGCGGATCAAGGTGGTCTTTCCTGCCCCATTGGGGCCTAAAAGGCCATAAATACTATTCTTTGGAATTTCTAGGGAAACCTTGTTTAGAGCGGTATGCTTCCCATAATGTTTGGTAACCTCTTTAGTAACCAAAATGTGGTTCATGCAAACAATTTTTTCAAAGATAGCTAATTGTTCATAGCGAACAATGCATCAGTTTATCCAATCATTTTTTTCGGGACACATTCTTGTTACATGTTGTAGCGGCTTTTTAGAAAAGCCCCTAAAAAACAAAACCCACCCTTAATAACATTAAGGATGGGAAAAAAATTGCTATGAAAAAGAAAATTAATATTGGTTACCCAATATCAAATCAAATATACGTTTTTTATTTAAATCTCAAAGGATTTGAACTAAGAGAACATATCTTTTACCTTTTCAAAGAAAGATTTATCCGATTTTTCAGGTCTGGGCTCAAAATTGTCGTTACCCTGCATTCTTTCGAAGAAATCCCGTTGCTCCTTATTCAACTCCTTAGGGGTCCATACATTCACATGCACTAGTAAATCGCCACTACCATAACCGTTTATACTGGAAATACCTTTACCCCTTAAGCGCAAAATTTTACCCGATTGAATGCCCGGTTCAAGTTTGATTCGCACTTTTCCACCTACGGCATCGATTTCCTTAGAAGTACCGAGTACAGCTTCGGATATACTGACATATAGATCGTAATGAAGATTATCGCCTTCCCGTTTAAGCGTTTCATGGTCCTGGGTTTCAATAGCCACCAAGAGGTCGCCCGGAACGCCGTTCCCAGGAGCTTCATTGCCCTTTCCGGGAACTTTGAGTTGCATACCCTCTTCAACACCTGCGGGAATCTTGATTGCCACAGTTTCCTCTTCTATCTTTAGACCTTGTGCATCGGCATCATGGGGCTTCTTATCTAAAATTTGGCCGCTCCCCCCACACGTGCTACATGTGGTCGCGGTCTGCATTCTACCGAGTATGGTATTGGTAATCTTGGTCACCTGGCCTCTTCCACCACAAGTGGTGCACGTTTGATACGTTACCCCCGCAGCTTGTTTCTTTCTTCTGACCTTGACTTTCTTCTCGACACCGTTGGCAACTTCTTCCAAGGTTAATTTTACACGAATGCGAAGGTTGCTACCTTTCACCCTTCTTTGGCCTCCACCGCCAAAACCGCCGAAACCACCGCCGAAAGCACTACCAAATATATCACCAAATTGGCTGAAGATGTCATCCATATTCATGCCCCCTCCTCCAAAACCACCTGCACCGTCGAAAGCTGCATGGCCGAACTGGTCATATCTGGCACGTTTGTCTGGATTGCTCAGTACTTCGTAGGCTTCCGCAGCCTTTTTGAACATCTCTTCAGCCTTTGTATCTCCGGGGTTCTTGTCCGGGTGATATTCCAAGGCTTTTTTTCGGTATGCCTTTTTAATTTCCGCCGTACTGGCACCTTTACTTATGCCTAAAATTTCGTAATAATCTTGCTTCATTCCTTTATTTTAGTTTCCAACGACCACCTTAGGGTGACGAATAATCCGATCACCAAGTTTAAATCCGCGCTCTACCACATCGACGATCTTACCTTTTAGTTTTTTATCCGGGGCAGGAATCTGGGTTATGGCATCATGTAATTCCGCATCGAAAACGTCGCCTTGCTGTGCACTTACTTCCTCAAGCCCTTTAGATTTTAGGGTCTCCCTTAGTTTGACCCTTATTAGCTCAACCCCCTTGAACATCTCTTTATCCTCGGACTTTGCAAGTTCTTTTAGGGCTCGGTCAAAATCGTCCATTACCGGCAACAACGCCAGCATAATCTCTTGACCTGCAGTTTTGAAAAGATCTACACGTTCTTTTGACGTTCTCTTTTTAAAATTCTCGAACTCAGCAAAAAGACGCAAAAATTTATCCTTTTCCTTGGCCAAATCCTCTCTCAGTTGGTCTTCTACAGAAAGTTCATCTTTCTCCTCTTGCTCGCTATCATTTTCCTCGGACACTTCTGGTTCATTTTGGTCCTTCACCTCATCGAATTCTTCTGTGGTCGTATCTTTATCGCTCATGTAACGCTTTGTTTTATTCTTTCTTCAAGGAGGCAAAAGTACTGCCAATTCTTTAAAAATGTCAAAATGTCATTAAAAAGTTTGTAGCTGCTAAACGAACCATCGCATCTTATACAAGGTGGGGAAACCGCGGATTTTATGCGGATGCAACAAATGGCACCAGAGACCCTTCGAAGACCGCCCTTTCGATAACAACATAGCCTATCCTAAAAAACACATCTTTGCTCGGAAAAGGTATTTGGTATACGCCCTGGTTCTCGTGGAGTGCTTCCCTTAAAGATTATGGAGATTGCATTTCCCTAATTATTAGAGCCGCTAGGGCCAGCTTCATCTAATGAAGGAAAATTAGGGAGTCATCGCATTGCCGTCAGCAAGAATGCTATGATAACGAAATATATTCATTGCTTGAAGATGTCTGGGAAGAAGCCCTGCCCTCGTTCTTTGAGTAGAGGTCTTGTAAGGCAACGCAAATATTGGGATGGGTAAAAACGAACCCCTCCTCCTCTATTTTTTTTGAGCTCACACGCTGACTGACAAATAGGATGTAAGCCATTTCACCCAATATGGTTTTCATCACAAATTTTGGAATATTGGGTAAAAGCAAAGGCTTTTCGAGTACATTGGCAATTTCCTTTACGAGTTTGTTGTTCGTGACCGGATTTGGCGCCACCCCATTGTATACTCCGTTCAATCGATGGTCAAGGGTGAATAAAAAAATACGTGCAAGGTCTGCAATATGTATCCATGATTGCCATTGTTCTCCACTACCGAAAGCCGCTCCCACATAATTTTTAATGGGTTTGGCCATTTCAGGCAGTGCCCCACCTTCTGTTGACACTACGAGGCCGATCCGAATCTTTGCCACACTAAAATCGAATGCTTTAAAGGCATCGACCTCTGCTTCCCATTCCTCCACCACCTTTCCCAAAAAACTATCATCGACGGCCTGTTCCTCTTCCGAATAGTAGTTTGATAATGAATCAGGATAAATACCTATGGCAGATGCCGAAACAAACGAAGTTATACTTTTGGCATTCTCTTTAAGCAACCCCTTCTTAAGGGTCTTTAGCGTATTCACTCGACTAGAGCGTATTGTTTTCTTATAAGAAGAAGTCCATCTTTTTGATATACTTGCTCCGGCCAGATTGATGATCGCCGTTACGCCTTCGAAACAATTGGTATCAATTTCCTCTGTTTTCGGATTCCAATAGAAGCCTTGATACCCTGGTTTTGACACCATCTTATCCTTGCTTGTTGTCAAATAATTGACCGGAATATTTTGGTTCATGCAGTGAGTAACAATTTCACTACCCACTAATCCTGTTGCTCCGGTAATCAATATTTTCATAGCACAAAGATAGTATAATGCTTTACCAAGTGAATGGCATTTAATTTCGATTTAACACTATTGGAACAAGCCCAGAGCAAGTAAAAAATCTATTTACAGGCACGCAACATTTCCCGCTTTCCCGGGGGACCCTCTAACCGTTCAACCCGAAAACCTACATCTTGCATTGCCCTTCTTACACTACCTTTTGCGGCATAGGTTACCAAAACTCCACCTTTTTTCATCGCCCTATACATCTTTGAAAATAAGTCTTCCGTCCATAACTCAGGCTGTACCCGGGCACCAAACGCATCAAAATAGACTAAATCATACATACTTTCATCGTCAATCGCAGTAAAATCAATTCTCCGCTTATGAAGATGAAAGGCCTTCGATATCTTTGTAGCCTCCTCCCATGGTGCTTCATGCATTGCCAAGAATAGCTTATCACTCGTTTCGGCTTTAAGCCGTGCCACGTAGTTTAGTTGCTTTATCTCTTCGATACCTACAGGATATAGTTCTACCCCTGTATAGTGTATCGAAATATTTTTCTTTTGGGCTTCAATAAATGTGATAAATGCGTTTAGGCCAGTACCAAAACCTATTTCCAAAATAGAAAGATCCCCGCTGGGGAAAAGTGAAAGGCCATTCTTAATGAACACGTGATACGCTTCTTGAATGGCACCGTGTTTCGAATGATACTGTTCGTTCCAATCCAAAATCTGAATCGTATGGGAACCATCTGCTGTGGTTATAATCTTTCGTTTCACCCTATTGTTGTATCAAGACTACCCCATCGGCCTCAAAACTCAATATTTTTTTGGGTTCAGAAATCTTGTTGATTTCCGATTCGGCCAGGCCGGCATCTTTTGCATAATGCTTTTGATCCTCGACCGACATGGACTCCACATATGCCAATCCGTTAACGATTACCTCTTTTCCAGCGATGTCCATGGGAACAAAAAAACCGTAATCCTTAAAACGAACCATGGTTTCTTGCCCATTTTTCAACTGTAATTTCATCCAACATCCTTTGGCTTGACATACGTCGGTGACCGTAGCCCTAAACTTTTTTGGGATCGTATCACTTGAAGACAATCTTTGATATACTTCCGTCATTTTGACATCGGAAAGTGCATCATTAAATTGAAAAAACGTCCCAAAAGTAGCATGCTCGGCTGATAGTTCTTTAGAGCCTGTGCCATTCTCCTTATTTTTCTGGGCATAAGAGACAAAAACAAACATCAAAAATGCAACTAAAACGTTAAATCTTTTCATATCTATTAAAAATGAGATCTTGTATACAAAATTGGACAATTTTGAACGAAAAAAGAATAATGGGTTGGGATAAATAATTAATTTTAATACTTCTAAGCTAAAAAAGATGAGTACGACCACAGAAAACATCCACATTGAGCGAATTGAGCATTCGAAAATAGATCAGGTAGATTTTAAAAATCTTGCTTTCGGCAGCGTATTTACCGATCACATGTTGGTCTGCGATTATAAGAACGGAGCTTGGGAAACCCCAAAAATCATTCCGTACCAACCAATTAGCCTAGAACCATCGGCCAAGATTTTCCATTACGGGCAGTCTATTTTCGAGGGAATGAAGGCCTACAAGGACAAAGATGATGAAGTATGGCTCTTTAGACCATTGGACAACCATAAGCGGTTGAACATCTCTGCCAAGCGGATGGCAATTCCGGAATTACCCGAGGAATACTTTATGGAAGGTTTAAAAGCCTTACTCGACCTTGATAGGGAGTGGATCCCGAAAAAAGAGGGGAGCTCTATGTATATCAGACCATTTATATTCGCTTCGGGCAAAGGTTTTCATGCCTCACCGGCCGACGAATACAAATTTGTAATCTGCCTTGCACCATCGGGTTCTTACTTTTCAGGAAAAGTCAAAGTTCTCATCGAGGAAAAATATTCACGCTCTGCAGATGGTGGTGTAGGTTTTGCCAAGGCAGGTGGAAATTATGCGGGTCAATTCTATCCTACCCAATTGGCGGTTGAAAAAGGTTATAATCAGGTGATCTGGACCGATGACCACAACCATGAATACATTGAAGAGGCAGGTGCCATGAACATTTTTATACGCATTGATGACACTTTGCTGACCGGCCCTACAAGCGACCGCATTCTCGATGGTATCACGCGAAAAAGTATTTTGCAGATTGCGGAAGAAGAGGGAATACCTACTGAAGTACGTAAAATTACCGTACAAGAGGTCGTAGAGGCGGCTAAAAAAGGCACTTTAAAGGAAATGTTCGGAGCTGGTACAGCGGCCGTGGTCTCCCCGATTTCGACTTTTGGTTATCGTGGTATCGATTATGACCTGCCCGAAGTTGAAACCAGTTATGCCTCCCGTCTTAAAAAGAGAATCACCGACATTCAGTTTAATCGAGGGAATGATCCGTTTGGGTGGCGTTTGAAAGTATAGCTAAGAAAATGAGAATAACAAAACGCGGATAGTAACTGTACGTTTGGAGCACTGCACCTTTTTCTAGTTATCGTTTACGAATAAACCCATGGGATTTTTGCTCATCTAAGCGGAGAGACTAAACCGACATGGGGCGCCATTTGGCACCCCAGTATTCATATAGACTATTTATCGAGTACGCCCTTTATGTCCGGTTTAAAATAGTTAGGTCCTTTTAAAACCTTACCATCTTCTCTATAAATAGGCCTACCATCACTACCTAATTTGCTCATATTGCTTCGCTGAATTTCGTTGAAAACCTCTTCTATTTTGAACTGCATGCCGTGTTCGAGAATGGTACCGCATAAAATGTACAGCATATCACCCAGCGCATCGGCCACTTCTACAATATCATTGTTGTTCGCAGCTTCCAGATATTCTTTATTCTCTTCGTCCATTAAATTGAATCGCAGTAAATTCTTTTGGGCACCCAGGTCCGCCTGCAAATTATTGGAAACTCCAAGTCCAAATGACTTATGAAATTGTTCAACGGCACTGATTTTGTCTTTCATATCGTATCCTAATTTTTAGTGACGAAAGTATATTTCCCTTTTTAAAATGTAATTTTGCCTAAAAATATGGATAATGTTCAGTACCGGACAAATCATTTTTGCATGCGTTTTCGCTTTAGGTTTCGTTATAATTCTCTTCTATGCCTATCACAAGGACAAAAAATTGCACTTAAAAAATTATAAAGGAGTCAAATGGGTTGCTCTGGTTTTCCTCTTTTTCATAATAATATTGTTCATTCTTAAGTACTTCCTGAAAAATTAGCCCCTTCAATTATACAATCGATAAAAGTTACGTTTTCTAAGACAATCTGCCGTTTTATCACGTATATAACAACAAAACGCATAATTTTGCGTTATCAGTAAAAGGGGCAAATAAAATGACTACTTTCTTTACCATATTACTTATTTTGATCGGGGCCAATGGTCTTTTCATGGTATTCAGCCTCGGAAATTTCCAGATGGGGTTCAAGAGCCATAAGAAACAGGCTTCGGAAACGACTTCCAATTCGAAAGTTTACCCATTGAACGAGCTTTCCTCAAAGTATAAAAAAGCCATATAGTTTCATTTAAATTCATGGACAATCTGACGGATTAATTATGTAATTTGCGCAGATGAAGCCATTTTTACTTGTTTTTTTCGGTGGAGGATTAGGTAGTTTGTTACGCTATATTATATCTAAAGCTTTAAACGGGTATTTTCAACATTTTTTCTTGGGCACTTTTTTGGTCAATAGTATCGGATGCCTACTTATAGGGCTAATTTTAGGGCTTTTCGTCAAGGGCAGTTTTTCAGAAAACCAAATTCTTTTATTTGCCACAGGATTCTGCGGAGGCTTTACTACCTTCTCTACTTTCGCTTTTGAAAAACATTCACTTCTCGATTCAGGCCAACTTCTTTACTTTTCGTTTTACACCCTCTCTAGTATTCTCGTTGGTATTCTGGCAGTCGCTTTAGGGTTATGGCTGTCCAAATTGTTGTAGCTAAAACATTACTTTTTGTTTTTGATAGATTTGTCAAAATATCACCTTTTCCCTAGTAACTACTAACATTTTTTCAAGGTTATTTCATTTTTACCTCATTATTTTTAAAATTTTGAGCATTTTCTTCATTTCAAATCATTAAAAATTCATTTATATCCTTTTTTGTTTCATTACCCTAAAAAAATAGGGGGGTATTATTGTCATAAATATAAAAATACCCATTAGTACCCCTATAAAATTAGGGTGATAATATTATTCATATATATTTGCCCTAGTAATCAATAAAAGTATTATGAAACAAATCGAGGCAATTATTAGAAAATCCAAGTTTGACGACGTCAAGAAGGCGTTGCATGATAACGAGGTCAACTTCTTTACCTATTGGGATGTAACTGGAGTTGGGAATGAGAAACAAGGCCACGTCTATCGTGGTATTTCGTACAGCACTTCTGATATTCAGCGTAGATATCTCTCCGTAGTGGTATCCGACGAATATCTTGAAAGTACCGTTAATGTTATTCTGGAAACCGCTTTTACCGGAAACGTTGGAGATGGTAAAATATTCGTTTGTGACGTTCTAGAAGCATATCGAATTAGAACCAAAGAAAGCGGTCACGCAGGAATCAACTAAACATACTACTAACTAAACTTTTTATAAAATGGACGCAGGATTATTTACGGCAAATAATGTATGGATGATGTTGGCTACCGCTTTGGTATTCTTCATGCATACAGGTTTCGCATTTTTAGAAATCGGTTTGACCAGACAGAAAAACACGATCAACATACTATTTAAGAACATATTTATTATCACCGGTGGGCTGTTGCTATACTACGCTTGGGGCTTCAATATGATGTACCCAGGTTTTGAGGAAGGATCATCCGGTATTTTCGGGTTCGCAGGATTCGGCATCGGTGCACCTGAGGGAGGTATGACACCTGAATACGCCGATGGTGGGTATACATGGTGGACAGATTTTCTTTTTCAGGGAATGTTTGCAGCTACTGCTGCTACAATAGTCTCAGGAGCCGTGGCAGAGCGTATCAAAATAGGATCATTTATGATTTTCACCGTTATCTACGTCGGCTTGGTTTACCCCATAGTGGGTGCCTGGAAGTGGGGCGGTGGATTTTTAGATTCATGGGGCTTTTATGATTTTGCCGGTTCAACCTTGGTACACTCCGTTGGTGGCTGGGCAGCCCTGGTCGCTATATTTTTACTAGGCTCCCGTATCGGTAAATTTGACGACGACGGAAAGCCCAAGGCGATTCCAGGCCATAGTATACCGATGGCCACAGCAGGGGTGTTAATCCTTTGGTTGGGATGGTTCGGCTTTAACGGCGGATCCGTTCTCTCTGCAGATCCTGAATTGACCTCTCTAGTGTTGGTCACTACAAGTTTGGCCGCAGCAGCAGGTGGATTCGGAGCTTTTTTCCTTTCTACGGTACTCTATAAGAATTTAGATCTCACCATGTTCTTGAACGGAATATTGGGTGGTTTGGTAGGTATTACGGCTGGGGCGGATTTAATGTCGCCCAATGAAGCTGTAATCATTGGTTTCTTGGCAGGCCTTATTATCGTACTAGGAGTAGCCTTCATTGACAAATTGAAGCTTGACGACCCCGTAGGTGCCGTAACGGTTCACTTGATCTGTGGAATATGGGGAACGCTTGCCGTAGGTCTATTCGGTGATAAAGCAGGAATGGGTCAATTCATGACCCAATTATATGGCGTTCTGATCATAGGCGCCTTCTGCGTCATTTGTTCCTTCATTATCCTCGGTGGATTAAAAGCCATTATGGGACTACGTGTAAGCAAAGAGGAAGAAATGGAAGGCCTTGATATACATGAGCACGGTATGGATGCCTATCCTGATTTCACTAACGACTAATTAAAAAATAGGAACGGAGCGTTTGGCAGAACGCTCCGTTCTATAACCCTTTCGATTACTAAATACTGACAATACTGTCTTTAAATCGGACAGTTGAATAAATCAACAGGATCGTCCATAAGGACCACTAAAAACAATATAGATGAAAGCGATTATACATACAAATTACGTAAAAATTCTTTTTTTATTTACTTTACTCCTTTCGACCACGGCAATTCTTGCCCAAGATGACGAGGAGAAAAAGAAATTTACTTTCAGTGGCTCTATCGATGCTTATTATCGAGCCAATTTGAATGCACCCAATGGCGAAAATGCCCAAGCTCCTGGAAGTTCGTTCGCCAATTTACCAGGTTTTGCCCTAGGCATGGCCAATGTCATCGCCGGATATGAAGGTGAAAAGGTCGGATTCGTTGCCGACTTGGTTTTCGGACCAAGGGGTACGGATGCCATTTTTGCTTCCCCTATGTACTCGGCTACGGGGAATATCGTAAACCAGTTATACGCCTATTGGAACGTTTCTGAGAGCGTAACCTTGACCTTCGGTAATTTCAATACATTTTTGGGCTACGAGGTTATTTCTCCAGTAGCGAATTTCAATTATAGTACCTCATACCTTTTCTCTTACGGTCCCTTCTCCCATACGGGGTTGAAAGCCGATTTTGCCTTATCAGATGATTTTAGCTTAATGCTTGCTGTGATGAACCCGACCGATTTGACCGAGTTTAACCCAACAGGCCAGTACGCTTGGGGTGCTCAATTGGGTTATAGTGGACAGTATTTGAACCTTTTGATCGACAATGGTTCTTACGAACTGGATTTCACTGGTGGTTTTGATCTTTCAGACTCTTTCTTCCTCGGTATTAACGCTGCATATTTCGACGGCGACGAAGAAGATGGGGTAGGAAGCTTCGCTGGTGTTGCACTCTACCCACAACTGGCCACTTCAGATAACTTTACCATTGGTCTTCGCGGTGAGTACTTTTCTGAAACTGATGAATTTGGCGCCATAGGAGACGTATTCGATACGGATGGAAGCGCAAGTGTATTCGCAATTACCTTAACCGGAAGTGCTACAATAGGAGATTTGATGATCAAGCCGGAATTGAGGTTGGATAGTGCTTCGGAAGAAGTGTTCATAGATTCGGATGGAGTTCCTATGGGAGGATTATCTTCCTTTGTGCTAGCGGCCATCTATTCTTTCTAAGGTATTAAATTAATTGAGTGTTTATAGTTTTTAACAGTTTGAAAGTCCCGTTCATAGCGAACGGGACTTTTAATTTTCACCTGGTTTGAAAGCCTTTACCCCCGCCAAAACTTCGGTGTTCAAAGCATTTACGCTGGGCACAATAGGGCATGAGTATTTCTTATTATAGGCACAATAAGGATTATAGGCTTTATTAAAATCAATTCGTATGGAATCTCCTTTGGGAATGGTTAAATCGATATACCTTCCCCCATCATAAGTCTCCTGACCATTCGTCAGGTCGGTAAAGGGTAGAAAAAGATAATCTCTGTACTTTTCCTGAAGCATCAGTTCTTGGTTTTGATATATCTCCAACCGGTATTCTTTGCCTTTCAAGGTAAAATAAGCTCTACCATAGACCACCTCATTAGATTTTCTTTCCGTCGTCGTAGGCATTAAAAATGGAAGTGCTTCAGGCGTTCTTTCAAATCGTGCCGTAACGGAATAAGTTGTATCGGGAGGAAAAAAATCGAGACCCTCAAAGTTCATTCTATAACGGTCGGGCAAAGGAGATGTTTCAGGGTTCTTATATTCTGCGTTAAGTTCGGATTGGAATTTCAGAATATCGGCCAAAACTTCTGTTTTAGGCATTTCTATTTTGTCTTGAACACGATCATGGTACTTTTTTTCTTCTTTGCAGCCGATAAGACATAATACTATTAAAATTAAGTATCTCATTCTCACTAATTTTTGTTGTAAAAATACGATGGAAGTACCAAATAATCACCTACAGCGGAATACCCGCCTACAAAAAGAACGGTTTTTTCCAAAGTTATCCGAAGCACCTGGAGCTATTCTTCAATAATATCGTATCTCGCCTTTTCAAGGTATTTTTCAACAATTTCATTAAACTCAGGCGTAATTCTTAACAAGGCCGTATCCTCAAGGTTATATAGTTTCAATCTATCGGCGTACCCATTTTTTAAAAGTTCTTCGAGATAAAAGAGTGCGGTACCGTAATCATCAATTTTAGCGTTATACGAAATAATTTTCAGATAATTTTCGTAGGCCTGCGGATCAATAATGGTATTGAGCATCCAAAGAAAATTCAGAGCTTCGGTATCTTGGGGTGCTGTTGCCTTAATCGCATCAATATTATCGGCCACTAGGGCCTTGATATATCCCTCTAAACGCCTCCCCATTTGCTGTTGCAAAATATTTGGGCTTTTCTGAAACTTTTGTAGTTCTTCCATCTGATAGTTCCACCATCCCAAGTTATTGTAATTATAGGTAATTACGTCTTCCTCTAAATAATACTCATAGTCTTCTTTAATAAGCTCTTCTTTAAAAAAAAGAGCATTCTGCTCTCGGCTACGTGTCTTGAACAACCTACTTTTTCTTAAGGTCTTTCTACTGTCCTTTATAGAATCGGTATCCTTGAATGGCCTATAGATCTCGAGCATTTCCCCCAGAAGGTTATCCGCAAGCAAAGGCATGTTGTTGGTATATAACTCATTAACATACGCTAAATCTTTTTGATACTTGTTTTGAACGAACATAGAATCTTTGGGAATATGGCCCCGCGCCATGGCCTCTAGCGTGAAAACCTCCAGGGCATTGGAGATATCCACAGGAGGAGGCCAGGTCTGCCCTCCTTCGAAAATCAGTACTTCGTTCGGAAATTTCATTCGATCAAGTACTTTTTTCGCGACCAATACTTGAGGGTAGTTATAGTCTGAGTTACCGACTATACCCACAAAATGAAAGGGATTTCTACTGCTTAGCACATCAATATTTCCCAAGGTGGCCCCACAAGCCAAAACTCCGGCTATACTGTTCACAAAGGTCGGCACCAGCGTCGAAAATCGACCACCATGCGAAAAGCCTCCCGTATATATTCTCTTCTTATGTATCGGTATGAGAGAAAAGACCGCATCGAACATTCGACTCGTTACCAATAAATTTTTCGATAACGGTACAGAGTCTTGAAGATTATTGGAAGAAGCCAGCACATAGCCCTGCTCTTCGGCCGCCTTTGCAAACATACTCAAGGCCTGCTTGCCCCTTCCCTGCATGTCAAAAACAAAAAGCACCGGCCAAACTTTTGAAACTTCAAAATTAGTAGGCAGATACAACGAAAATGTCTCTGAAATAGAATCGTTTACAGGAAGGGAATCGATAATCAAACCCTTTTTTAAAGTCATTTGCTGGCCTGATACGGAAAGGGCTATACCAACGGCCAGCACGGTAAAAATTCTTTTCATAGCTTTTAAATCATCAAAAATCTAGCCAAAAAACAGCTATTCCCAGTACAAAAGAAACTCAGGGCAAAGCAACTACAATACAAGGTAGTTGCATCATTCATTTTTTTAAACATTGATCTACTGATAAACGTCTCAATCTCCAATTCGGCCGAACTCAACACCTTCGGAGTACGCTATTTCAATATTATGAGTATTAAAAGCCCTTTTTATAGCCGTATGAGCATTAAAAGTAACTTCCCAAAAATCATCTGGTTCTACATAAGGTCGTACAGTAATTACAATGTTGTGGCTATCGAAGGTCAGTATCCCTACCTCCGGTGCTGGGTCTTCCAAAATATTAGAAACTTCTTTTAAGGCATCTAGTAAAATTCGTTGCACCTTGGGAAAACTTTCACTATAGGGCATGCTTATTTCAAGTTCAAGGCGTATCATACCCTTCTCCGAATAATTGGTTACGACCGATTCGGTAACCATTGAATTCGGAATAATCAATATCTTGTTGCCCGGCGTAAGTACATCGGTACTGAAAATTCCTATTTCGACCACCTTACCGAATTTATCCCCAACATCGATCCAATCCCCAATCTTATAAGGTTTTAACGTAAGGATCAATATACCTGAAGCAAAATTTCCTAAACTTCCTTGTAACGCCATTCCGATAGCGAAGGCTGCAGCAGCAAGAATAGCGAATAAGCCGGTAAGATCCGCACCTAAGATCGTTGCGATGATAAAAAGCACGGTTCCCTTCAGGATAATACCAGCGGTGGAGGAGAGAAAGGGACGAATAGTTTCCGAAAAACCCGTTTTCTCCAGGGCTTTTTTAATAACACCTACCACCTTTTCGGCAACCTTGAAACCGATCCAAAAGATAAGACCTGCCAGTATGATACGAGGCAAATAAAATACCGCTTTATCAATCGCAATTTGCAGGTATTCATTAAGTTTTTCCCATTCCATAGGCTAAATTTAATAAATTGAGGGTTTCAAAAAATAGTAGGAATAATTTAATACACTTTTTCTTACTAAAAAACAGCTGTTCAACTTTAGTCAAATCAATACTGGTCTCTGTCGTTCCGCTACTGGGAAGAAACGAAATTTGGGTTTCAAATACTATGCAACACAATGCCCACCATCGGGTATAACCTAAATTTATTTCCTTTAGCCTTCCTTCAAGATCGGGGCATTCGATATGACATTAGATAAAATGATGTGCGTACGTGTCTCCCCATATTGAATTAGTTTGTCGATAAAACCTTCAAGATGAAACTGGTCTTTGAGAATTACTTCCATGATTATATTCTCATTTCCAGTGATGCGGTAGCAATTGATGACCTCGTCAAAAGACTTGACCGTTTCCAAAAAGGGCTTTAATTTACCCATAAATGCCCTTAATGTAATAATGGCCCTCAGCTGATAACCGGCCCTGGCATGCGAGACTTTTGCCTTATACCCTTCAATAATTCCCATATCTTCCATTTTCTTTATTCGTTCGGCCACCGCAGGTGGTGTTAGCCCCACTTTTCTCCCGATTTCCGCAAAGGTTTCCCTCGCATTATTTTGAATGCATTGGAGTATTTTCCAGTTTAATTCGTCAATTTTTACTTTCAATCTTAAAATGGTTTAAAAAAATTACTATCTATAGTAAATATAACAATTTGCCTTGGATTCGAAAGTAAATAATGGCGAACACCACGTAACTTTATATAACTAATGTTTTTTGGAAAAGAAAAATGTCTTATAATAACCTAGGTGCCCTTCCGGTATATAGAAAAGCGCTTGAACTCTGCCGAATGAGCAGGGAAATAGCTTCCTACGTTACTTTTAACAAAGACTTACTTAAGCTTTATCAGTCCAACAGTCTTAGAGATGCTATTGCTGATTCGCTTTTGACCGATTCGATACTCATCCCCCAAAAGATAGCCTCGGCAGAATCTTCCGGTTCCCATAGCGAACGTCTAAAGAGTGCAACCTACATCAATATTATGATACGGAATATAAATTCGTATTGTACAGGGCTTGAAAAAGACGGGGTGAAAGAAAAAGAATACCTTAATCTCTTACGTAAAGAAATAAAAAGCTTTCGCAAATCTTTCATAAAATGGCGTCGCTCTTTTCCTGATGGCGGAGGTAATTACTGGAACTAAATTCCGTTTCTATTCTTGATTACAATAAAGTAGTGCGTTTTTTGTTATAAAGTTCTAATTTTGAACGCTAAAATAACTACTTTGAAAGCCACCATACTCATCCATTGCCCCGATCAATCTGGAATAATAAGTGCTGTTACCGGCTTTATTCATCGGCAAAGGGGAAACATTATTTACCTTGATCAACATGTCGATAAAGAAGCGAACGTATTTTTCATGCGTTTGGTAAGTGATTTTGATGCCGGTAATTTCACTTTGGCTTCATTTAAAGAAAAGTTTCAATTAGAATTGGCCGATCCATACGGTATGGAATGGAGTATTCATGAAGATGGTATACTCCCCAAAATGGCGCTATTTGTTTCGAAGTATAACCATTGCCTCTACGATTTGTTAAGCCGTTTTAGGTCTGGTGAACTGGAAGTCGACATCCCTTTCGTTGTAAGCAACCATGAGGATCTCAAACCCATTGCCGATCAGTTTGAGGTTCCCTTTTGTCATATTCCCGTCAGTAAAAAAAATAAGGATGAAGCTGAAAATGCCCAGTTGGCTCTTTTAAAGGAAAACAATATTGATTTTATCGTTTTGGCAAGATACATGCAAATTGTTAGTCCTAAAATCATTGATCACTACACCAATAAAATAATAAATATTCACCATTCCTTTCTACCTGCTTTTGCCGGAGCAAAGCCCTATCATGCGGCTTTCAAGAGGGGTGTAAAGATTATCGGCGCCACAAGTCACTACGTGACCGAAGAGCTCGATGCCGGCCCTATAATCGAACAAGACGTTACCACGGTAACACATTCGCACCGCATTAAAGATTTCATTGCCAAAGGCCGTGACCTTGAAAAAATAGTACTGGCGAGAGCTGTACAACTTCACGTTCAACGAAAAACAATGGTATATAATAATAAAACCGTTATTTTCTCTTGATAAAAAGCCTCATAGCGCTGCCTATTTCAGTATGATATTAAACACCCGAATTTCAAAACGTTAGTTTAACCCTACTTCCAAACAATATTTATGAAAAAAGCAATCGCCTTTATTATGGTATTTCAATTCATTTCATGTGGAGAACTGCAACAGGTAGTCAACCAATTACCTCAGGACGGATCGGAAATCGGTAGCACACAAATTGCGACCGCACTTCGAGAAGCGCTTGACAAGGGCATTGACGAGCAAGTGAGCAAACTCACTAAAGAAGATGGTTTCTTTAAAAACGAAATGGTTAAAATAGTACTTCCCGAAGAGTTACAAAAAGTAGATAAAACACTTAGGGACATTGGGCTAGGTAACCTTGCCGATGAAGGTCTGAAGGTGCTCAATCGCGCTGCAGAAGATGCTGTAGGTGAAGCCACCCCTGTTTTTATCAATGCGGTCAAAGATATTACCTTCACCGATGCCAAAACTATACTGCTCGGCGAAGATGATGCCGCCACCCAGTATTTGACAGTAAAAACGCGTACCGATCTTTATAACAAGTTCAATCCAGTTATAAAAAAATCGTTCCAAAAAGTCGGGGCAGATCAAATTTGGAAAAATCTTATTACAAGGTATAATAGTATTCCGCTCACTAAAAATGTAAATCCTGATTTAACGGATTACGTTACCCAAGAAGCTCTTAAAGGTGTCTACACTATGATAGCTATTGAAGAAAAAGATATTCGCACCAATATCTCCGCCCGAACTACCGATCTTCTTAGGCGTGTTTTTAGGCTTCAAGACTAAATTTCAAAAAATTATGCTTTGCAACAATAACTTGAAAATTAAGCCGTTAAAAATATGAGCGATGTTCTCAAATTCTTGTGATCCGGATTACAGTCCGATGCAATTGATTTTAAGAACAGAAAATTAGAGCAAGTACTATTTTTGAGTTAGTTAGTTTAAAAACCGGTGGGAGCACCGGTTTTTTTTTGTCAAAATATTACTCATCCACATTTTATTCATAGTACATACCCTGTATAAATCCGCTCAAAAAATATTCTCTTCAGCCAAAAAATGGAGTAAACTATTATCGGCGTTTACCTCTTTTAAGATTTTTTTAAGACCTCGCTCTCCATTATTTCTTAATTTAAACCAAGCTAATTCATCAATCATCACATTATGGGTAGTCCCATAAATCTAATCGCGCTTCTATTTTTTTATACCCTTTCGATATCTGCCATACATATTCCTATTGATCCCGAGGGTCATGAGGTTTGGCTAGATTCGCAAGAGTATAGGAACTTGCTTAAAAAAGCCGATAGTTTTTATCTTGAACATAAGTATGCCGATGCTATAAAGGCATACGATTTAGTACTGAAGACGCATACCGAGATCAAGGCTCCTGTACTAAAAAAAATTGCCTTAAGTCATGCCGCGCTTGACCATATCGATGCGTGTGTAGACTATATTGAACGATCGCTACATTTTGAATTTGATCCGGTAATCTTACAGGATGAAAGGTTTGACTCTGTACGCGAAACCAAAGCTTTTAACACCCTCTACAAAAAATACGACCCATCTTTTGACGTTTGGTCCCTTATCTATTTCTATGTATCCTTGATCGGGTTTTACATCGCTATCGTAATCAACTTCAATAAAAAAATCGATCGTATAGCCCGAACGTTGATCAGTTTGTTCATTTTCATACACTCTTTCTTCATTCTACACATCTGCGTATCCATCACGAACTATGAATATGTATTCCCACATTCGTACATGATGTCCACTATTTTTTCCCTTTTATATGGCCCGCTTCTTTACTTTTATTTTAAAAGAACCACCCAAGAGTACTTTTTCAAAAGGATTGACCTATTACACTTGGTACCCACTATTTTACTCTCTGTATATCTCATCCCAATTTACTTACTTGATGCCGAAGAAAAACTGGCTTTGCTTTTTCGGGATGTGGAAGAGGGTTTTTCAATGGCCAATTTCGCAGTTACTGCCTTAAAACTGACTTCATTGATAGGCTATGGCTATTTTATTCGAAGGCTATACGTAAAAAGCAAAAAAAGTGGGGAACTATCCAAACAAACGGCACTTTGGCAAAGAAATCTATATTATATCCATTTCATGTATATCGCCTCGTACCTGCTTTATTGTATTTTTATTAGCAATGGTCTAGCGCTATTTCATTCACAAGTAATCTGTATGGCCTTAATGGTTTTATATATAGGGTATTTTGCCAGTGTTCAGCCCGATGTTTTCAGTGGTGTATTTTCGCTCAACAACCAAGTTCTTTTTAAATACGAAAAATCAGGGCTCACCGAAAGTCTCTCAAAAGAGCTTATGGAAAATCTAAGGAAACTTTTCGATATAGATAAAATTTACAAAGAGAACGATATATGCCTAGAAATGATAGCCGAGCGATTGAATACTACCAGACACAATGCATCTCAGGTCATCAATGAACATTTCGATATGAACTTTCATGAACTTGTCAATAAGTACCGAATTGAAGAGGCCAAATCTATGTTATGCAAGGACCGTAAAAACAATTTGAATATCATCGATATCGCCTATGAAGTAGGTTACAACAACAAAGTAACTTTCAACAAAGCCTTCAAAAAGGATACCAAGCTTACACCCAGCCAATATCAAAAGAAAGTTGTCTCCTCCTAAGTACGCCAGCGACCTTAGCTCTATAAATTTATCGTAAGACTCTGTCGGAATGGTAAATTTTGATAGGCCTTCACCCGTAATTGGTAAAAAGCTATTTTCTTTGATTGTTCATCGATCATCACTTTAATTGCAGCCTTGGGTGCTTAGACTTCCAAATAGTTGAAGTTTTCTTATTGAGCATTTTCGAATTAGTCATTCATACCATCCCCAGGGCTGCTTTTACAAACTTTTATTCACCCTACCTTAAATCCATTCCTCGTCTATTAGGCTTAAAATTTGTTATCATTCTTATGATAGTGCGGATGGATCTTTTAAGAATACCTACTTCATAACTACGCACTAACAATACTGCAATGTTCTATATGATGAGCGTGGTTTCCTACGAATTGTAAAGAAAGGGTAAGCATTTATCGGGATAGTAAACGTTTATAAGAGTTTCCTGAAATCTTGTTTAGAGCCCGTTTCTTTGCATCGGGACTAATGAAAAATAATTAAGTAGCAGCGAGACGGCTACTTTTAAAATTCTTGTAAAGAAAAGCCTCAAAACACATTTTTTAGCCCATACAAGATAAGTATATCTTGAATGTCGGCCACTTGGGCACTTCTTCGTTTATCCACAATTAACGTATAAAAACGCTACGCATGAAAAACTTTTGCACTCAAGTGCTTATCCTGCTTATAATGGGGATTTCCTTTTCCCATGCACAGGAAAAAACGGTGACCGGCACCATTATTGATCAAGACGGTATACCACTACCCGGTGTAAGCATTCTAGTAAAAAATACGACAAGAGGTGTACAATCCGATTTTGACGGAAACTATACCATTCAAGCTTCTGAAGGTGAGGTTTTGGTTTTTTCGTATTTAGGCCAAAAAACGGAGCAGCGTACTATAAACAGCTCCAACACTCTTAATGTGCAAATGGAGCAGGATGCACAGGCCCTTGAGGAAGTCGTAGTCACCGCTTTCGGAAAAACGAAACAGAAGAAATCATTAGGCTATGCCACTGTATCGGTAACTGCAAAAGATCTAACCGAGGTAACGAATACCAATCCCTTCGAATCCCTTTCAGGAAAGGTAGCGGGCGTTGATATTACTGTTCCCGCGCAACCAGGAGCATCGGCCAAAGTCATTTTAAGGGGGTTTAGTTCACTGGGGTCCAATTCTCCGTTGTATATCGTAGACGGATCACCGATAAGCAATGCCAACAATAGAGGAAGCAACCCCAATAATCTCAGCACGGATGCCACCCGTACGTATGATGCCGGTAACGGGCTTAATGATATAGACCCTAACAATATTGCAAGTATGACTGTTTTAAAAGGTGCAGCGGCTGCAGCTATTTATGGGTCAAGGGCTTCCAACGGGGCTATCATCATCACCACAAAAAGAGGACTTGAAGGTCAAAAACTACGCGTCGATATCTCGACGGCAACGGACTTCTCAGAGGTCGGACGGCTACCCAATTATCAGAACGATTTTGGCCAAGGGTGGGCAGGACAAAGCTATTCAAGGGGAACCGATGCCAGTAATGAAAATGGCTCATGGGGTGCCCCTTTCGATGGCAAAATAAGAACATGGGGAAATATTGTTGACAATGCCCAGCAAATCAAGCCCTATGTGGCCTTAGAAGATAATGTAAAAGACTTCTTTGAGGTCGGAACCGCCTTCACCAATTCCGTGCGTTTGAGCGGGGGAGGCGAAATAACCAACTATTCCTTAATATTTACAGATACTAACAGCGACGGGGTTATACCTACGGAGACGGATGCCTTCAACCGAAAAGTTTTTAACCTCACTGCGGGAATCAAGGGAAAGCGCTTTAGGGCACGAACCGTCGCCAATTACATTACCCGAGACCAAAATATAGTAAACACCGGCCAGAGCGATAATGCCGGCGAAGGTGAGAACCTCGTACAAGAAATCATTCAAATACCTCGAGATATCAGTATTTTGGATTTAAGGGATTATGAAAACAATCCCTTTAATACAAACGACAATTTTTATACCCCTTATTCGAGAAATCCATGGTGGACCATCAACGAGAACAAAACATTTTTTGAGACCAATCGATTTTTCGGTAATGTCAATTTGGCTTACGACCTTCTTCCCAATCTGGTACTTACGGCGCAAGTCGGTGCGGATATTAGCAACAATACCCTCAAAAGCTATGGAGCGATTATCACCTACACCCCAGGTTCACCAAATGCCATTGATGGTGCCACCAACAATGCCGGCGGTGTGACCGAAGGTAAAAATGATAGAAAGGAATATGATTCTTTTGTGACCCTCGATTACAATTCCGTTTTTTTTAATGATTTCTCCTTTAATGCAACCTTGGGTGCTGCCTACAACGAAATTTCAACGAACTTTCTTAGTGTCTCCATTACCGACCTAAGTGTTCCCAATTTCTATGAGCTTACCAATACAGCTGGCCGTCAGGTCGCTACCCAATCCGACACTAAACGCAGAATTTATGGCCTCTTCGGTTCGGCTGAAGTGGGATATAAGGATAGGGTATTTTTAACCCTCACAGGACGAAATGACTGGTCTTCTACCTTACCCGTCGATGCCAATTCGTACTTCTACCCATCGGTAGCGCTGAGTGGGGTAGTTATTGAAAATGATAACACTTTCGCTAAACTAAGGGCCTCCTACGCAAAGGTCGCTAAAGATACGGGGCCATATGCCACGGCCAATACCTTGATACAAGCCGGAGTACTATTCGATTTTGGCCAAATCAACTTTCCCATTGCAGGTCAAAATGCTTTTGAACTGAGTGGAATTCTAGGAAACCCCGACCTAAAACCCGAAATCACCAGGGAATATGAATTTGGTGCCGAAATCGACCTATTCAACCGACGGGTAAATATAGATGCCGCCTACTATAATAAAGATACCGAAGGAGTAATCATTAATCGACCTTTGGCCCGAAGTACAGGTTACCTGTCGACCACTGGAAACTTTATCGACCTGAATAACAAGGGTATTGAGTTGAGTTTGGGGATAGTACCCGTGCAAACCGAAAATTTCTCTTGGAATCTCAACTATACGTTTACTAAAAATGAAAATGAAGTGACCGACATAGCCGAGGGTCTTTCGGAAATACTGATCAATAGTGCATTTGCCGTAAACTTCTATGCCGAAAAAGGAAGACCATTAGGGGTGTATAAAACCAGGGTCGCCTCTACCACTCCAGATGGACAAATCATTGTCGACCCCGCATCCGGTATTCCTGTACAAACTGATACCGAACAAGAAATCGGTACCTCCCAGCGCGATTTCATTATGGGACTCAAGAATTCCTTGCGATACAAAAACCTAACCTTGGCGGCCAGCCTCGATTGGAAACAAGGCGGCGAAATGTACTCTTACACCGCCCGATTGTTAGGTTTTACAGGAAATTCAATTCCGACCATCTACAATGAAAGATCCCCGTTCATCGTACCGAATTCGGTCAATGACAATGGCGATGGAACGTATTCTGAAAATGTGACCCCTATTGATTATATCAACGTCACCGGCTTCTATAGTTCCTCAAATAATGGAAGCATTGAAGAATCCCACGTTATAGACAAGACTTTTGTCCGACTTCGGGATATGTCCTTAACCTATACTATTCCAAGAGATTTTGTGGAAAAATTGGGAGTGAGTGCCGCCTCGTTCAGCGTATACGGGAAAAATTTGGCCCTATGGACACCGAAAAGCAACCCCTACATAGACCCCGAAGTATCTACCTTCGGCGATGATCTGGCCAGTGAATTTGGGGAATTCGCAGGAAATCCGACCCAACGTACGTACGGATTCGCATTTAAAGTTTCCTTTTAACAATACCTAAAAATCAGATAATGATGAAAATTATACTTCGCTTTCTCGTGCTAATGACCTTTTTGGTTTCTTGCGAGCAACAATTGGATATCAATAGGGACCCCGATCTGCTGGACCCTGAGGGAGTGGCTATATCTTCGGAAATCGCGGCCGGCATCATTGGCGTGGCAGGTGCCCATGCGTCATCTATTTCGTTTGTCGGAGGGGTCTGGTCACAATTCTGGTCGCAAAGTCTTTCTTCAAGCCAATACAGGAACGTTGATAACTATACGGTGGGCACTAATGATTATGAAAGGGCCTGGTCAAATAGTTACGATGCCTTGAGTGATATAAGGAATGCAAAAAAAATTGCGTTGGAAAGGGAAAATTGGAACTACTATCTTATCGCTACCTGTCTAGAAAACTACACCTTCCAGATTTTAACGGACTTTTATGGGGACATTCCTTATGAAGAAGCAAATGATCCGACCAACTTTACCCCTCATTTTAATACTGGGGAAGAAATCTACGATTTGATGATTGTAGAACTCAATGATGCCCTAAGCCGTAATTTAGAATCTTCATCCTTACCTGCCCCCGGCAGCGATGACTTCATTTTTGGAGGAAATATGGCCCATTGGATTGAATTCGCCAATACCCTGAAGCTCAAAATATTTCTAAGACAGACCGAAGCCAGACCCGATATTGCGGCTACCGGAATTACTGCCATGATCAATTCCAACGCCCCATTTTTGACAGTGGATGCCGGTATAGGGCTAGGAGGTGATGTTTTCATAGATGAAGCCAGTCTTAGTAATCCGCTCTATGAAAGCGACAGGCGACAATTGAATACCCAGAACAATTTAAGGGCAAGTACCACCATGTGGTCATTCTTGAGTGAAAATATGGATCCAAGATTAGAGGCTTTTTACCAAACGGAAGATACCGCTGGAGACCCTCTTGGACCATTAGATCAAGGCGATTACAATAGTTTGGCACCTCCGGCAACCATTTCCTTGGCCGACATTAGCCCATTATCTCCCGTGTATTTCATCAGTGCGGCCCAAAGCTACTTTATGCAGGCCGAGGCTATGGAACGATATAATGGGGGGGCCGGTGCCAAAGAACTCTACGACGCCGGTGTTCGGGCAGCCTTTGAAAAAAGTCCGAATTTCTATGATAATTCAAAGGCAGAGGCCAGCCAGACCTGGGTCTTTTCAGAACCCTACGACAGTTCCGTCTTCATAGCTCCTGGAGGGGCGTACGAATATCCGAGTACGGGTACTTTTGAGGAAAAATTGGAAAACATCATCGTACAAAAATGGATTTCTTGCTATCCCGATCAAGGCTATGAATCTTTTTTCGAGCAACATAGAACAGGCTATCCTGAAATTTCTCCAGTACCACAATCCGATGAAAACTATGTGGCGGGCGAATGGGCCTATTCGGTAGAAGGGTTGACAGGAGGGGTTTTTCCCCAAAGATTGGTCTATCCGAATACGGAAATCTCAAGAAATTCGAATGCACCGGCAATTGTAGCAATTACGGTTCCTATTTGGTGGAATGATTAATGTAAAATTAAAAAGAATGAAAAAACTATGCATAGCACTGTCGTTTCTTGGTCTAGCCTTCAATATTGCATGTGATGGTGAAGAAACGAACGATGTCAGTCTTGTCACTAATTATGCGACCGTAGAAATTATAGGCAACAGAACGACGGTAATCAATGTTGGCGAACCCTATACCGATCCGGGTGCCACCTCTGAAATTGCCGGAACCCCTGCCGAATATACGACTAGCGGAACCGTTGACACTTCGACACCTGGCGTATATACCCTAACCTATGAAACTATCAATGTGGACGGTTTTGCCGCATCTGCCAGACGGGTGGTGGTGGTTCTGGACACCGAACCCAGTGCGTTTGATCTAAGCGGGAGTTGGGCAAGAACCAATGGTAGTCCCGCCACTATCGTAAAGATTTCGGATCGTGAATATACCCATAACAATGCAGGAGGTGTGGAAGGAGAAAATCAACTAATGGTAACTTTCTATAATGTTGACGACGACCTGCTCTATATCCCCTATCAAGAAAATGCATCGGCTTCCGGCATAAGTGTAGAAAGTCTTGATGGCGTATTAGTAGATAATAATAACTTCACTTGGGACTTAAATGCAAGTGCTTTTTATGGCACTTTTACCAGGGTATTCGAGAGACAATAAAAATAGAATCATATGAAAAAAGTAATCAGAATATTTCTTTTGCTTGGCACTATACACCTTTTTATTTCTTGTGATGAGGGAGGAGATCCCGATCCCGGGGCCACAATGGTCGTCGCCATGTCGGGCGATTGGTTCGTACAAACTTTCGTTGGTGAAACCTTGGTCGCCGATTATGCGCGAATCTCGACCTATAATACCTCAGCCAACGACGGAACAGAAATATGGATCGATGATCATGGGAACATATGGGACTTTAAGGTTAAAAGTCCGATCAACCTAAGCGATTTGACCTTTTCAGGCGACGACTTGAACAGTGATGTCGATGGGTATGTGGTATCGGTAGACATCTCTAATGGAACTATTGTAGAAGACGGGGCTACCACGACCGGTGGGAATACTGCCGACCGCATCGCTTTCGATGCAGAGTTTTCCGATGACCCTGGAACCGTCTACACCATGATAGGATACAAACGAAATGGGCTATTGGAAGATGAGCATTAAAACAACAATGGTGCTATTAGTTCTGACAATATATAGTCGTTCGAAACCGTTAGCATCTTATAAGGAAAGCCTGAGTAAATATCCGTCGGAAAAGTAAATGTTGATAAGTGCTTCCTGTCTTACGTAGAATATTGCCTTACTTTACATAAAAATAATCAACTTAATACCTGTAAAGCAACCCTGAAAATACTTCTAAAAAAATCTTCAGTCTCATTTTTTAGGGTACATTATTTGAATTAGCTATCAAAATAAATTCAGGGTTGCATTTTACATTTAGCGGGAAATCATAGGTATTGTACTATTCTATTTTATGATACAGCCCGTCGAATAACACCGTAATAACCTGCCCTTCCTCCAATACCTCCCATTGCTGGCGTACCGTTCCGTTATCGTTCAACGTCCAGGTTATTCGATTCTTAACGATTTGGTCTTCTGGCGTACTTTTTTCTTCTGAGGATAATATCATCTGATTCCCCTTTCTATTACCACTTAATTTTAGATGACCTCCAGAGTTATCGATCCAAAGCTGTTCCCATTGTTCATTTTCACCATTGTAGAAATTAAGACTGGTACCTGTAGATTTTCCATTAGAGGAGATCCACCTTTCCCTAAGCGCACAACCACCTTCCACCTTTTCAATCGTATTTTTTCCGACAAGGTTCCCGTTGGAATCAGTCACCGTCCAGGTACCCACCCAAAAATCAAATGAATGATAAGCATCGGAGCAGCAAACACAGGCATCCTTCTGACTGAATGCAATGGCCCCGTAGGTCATAAATAATATAACAATCAGCTTTTTCATAATGTGTCTAAAACCTAGCGAAAGATACTAGTTCTTGAAACTTGACACGTACCCGATTACAAATTTGTTGAAGAAATCAGGTTGTTCCACGTTGACCACGTGACCGCATTGTTCAATAGTCAACAAACTAGATAGACTCTGTTTTTTAACCATTTTTTTCACCGAGGAAAGAAAGAGATAATCTTCCCCTCCCATTACATAGAGGGTCGGAATCTTTATATCTGCCGTTCTAAAAAGTCGTAATAAAGGACCTATCTGCGATCCCATGCGGTACCATCGTATAAATTCTTTCTGGTATAATTTCTTCGCTTCCCTTACGAACAACAAGCGAGATTCTTTATGGTTGCTATCGGGCATTATGGCAAATGTAAAAAGCTTATAAAGCCATATGTAGGGCACCATGGATTTAAACATATTTCCAAAGACCATCAACATTCTAAAACGAAGGTCTAAGCGAATAATAGCACCTCCCATAACCATACTTACTACTCTATTAGGGTGCCGCTCGGCGAGGTTTCGTATAAGCACCGTACCCAGCGAAATCCCCACAAAATGTGATTTTTCTATATGAAGATGATCGAGAACCTCGACGATATCTTCGGTAATATAGTCAAACGTATATTTTGAATTGAATGCATCGCGTATACCGGGTTGTGAATCACCGTGTCCCCTCAAATCGAGCAACAAAACATTAAAATGAGTCTTGAACTCGCGAACTTGCTTGTACCATATAGAAGAACTTCCTCCGGCGCCATGTATAAAGGTCACCCAAGTGCTTGATTCTTGGTGTAAATAAGTGGTGTAATTAAGCAAAATGTTCTCGTAAATTCTTCCCAATAGGAAACCTTGCAATGTATTAAATCTTTCGATTCATTTTTAATCCAAATAGAAAATAACATCGCTTTAACGTATATATTGAATACACAGGCCGTAAAACGTAAGATAACACCTATTAAATTGAAGGTCAGCATAGTAGTTCGCAGTAAAGTGTCGAAAGGCCCAACTTGGGCTTGAATGGATAAAAAGCTGATTTTTAACAAAAAAACCGAGTCATTTCCATTTCAAGTGTCATCCCACTGTTAAAAAATCATCAATAGAACCGATTTTTAATCAAATACGACGAATTGAAAGATCCAAAAGTAGTATTACGCCGTATATTTGAAAGAATCATTTGTAAGACTATGGAAAATCAATATTGTAAAGTAGGAAGTGTTACCCCTATTGCTGCCAATAGAAATGCTATAGCGCTATTGGAATACCAATACAAAAACTTCTTGGAAAAGGCTAGCAGCTTAGAGTATACCGATGCCAAATTGGTGGAGTTTTTTGAACATAAAGCTCAAAAAATCAATAGAATATTAGAGAATATGATGAAGTAAACACTTCCTCAATTACATAAACGAAGCCATCTGATTTTGTAGCTTCTCAGCTTCTTTAGCGGCCTGCGCCGCAAAATCTTTTTTGTTAGAGGCATAAATGATTCCTCTTGAAGAATTTATAAGTAACCCAATATTTCGGGTCATACCATATTCGCAAACCTCCTTTAAGCTCCCTCCTTGCGCCCCGACCCCAGGCACCAATAAAAAGCTATCCGGCACTATTTTTCTTATCTCCTTCAAGAAATCGGCTTTGGTAGCTCCTATCACGTACATTAAATTTTCAGAATTCTTATATGTTTTTGAAGTCTCAAGCACCTCCTTATAGAGTTCCTTTCCGTCGACAATTTTAGTTTGAAAATCAAACGCTCCTTTATTAGATGTCAATGCCAGTAAAATGGTGTGCTTGTTTTTGAAAGCTAAAAAAGGTTCTACCGAATCACGCCCCATATACGGGGCAATGGTAATCGAATCAAAATTCATTTCTTCAAAAAATGCCTTGGCATACCTTGTAGACGTATTGCCGATATCGCCCCGTTTGGCATCTGCTATTGTAAAAATTTCAGGGTAGGTATCGTTGAGGTATTCAATAGTTTTTTTCAAAGACTGCCAACCCTTGGTTCCGTACGTTTCATAAAAGGCAGTATTGGGCTTGTAGGCCACACATAAATGATGTGTCGCATCGATTATCGCTTTATTGAAAGCAAAGATAGGGTCTTCAAGCTCCAGCAGGTGCGCCGGTATTTTCTCCATATCGGTATCAAGACCGATACATAAAAATGATTTCTTTTGATATATCTGCGAAATAAGCTGTTTTAATTCCAAAATTTTGGCTTGAGGTTTTTGTTCGATTACCGTGGATCGTGGTTAAAAGATTTCGGAAGCTTCTTTTAATTTTTCGGTATTCTCGACCAGACTTAACTCATCGATGATTTTTTGTATGTCACCGTCAATAATATTCTGAAGGTCATAAAGGGTCAATCCTATACGATGGTCCGTCACTCGGCCCTGAGGATAATTGTAGGTTCTAATTTTCGCAGAGCGGTCTCCGCTACTTACCTGTGAATTTCTTTTGGCCGCATCTTCTTCCTGCTTTTTTGCCAGCTCCAGGTCATATAGACGAGAGCGCAAAACCCTAAAGGCCTTTTCTTTGTTCTTATGCTGTGATTTTTGGTCTTGACACTGAGCCACCAACCCTGTAGGAACGTGTGTCAACCGCACCGCCGAATACGTGGTATTTACCGATTGTCCCCCAGGCCCTGACGAACAGAAATAATCAATACGCACATCTTTGGGGTCTATCTGTACGTCAAAATCTTCAGCCTCGGGAAGCACCATAACCGTAGCGGCGCTGGTATGTACCCGACCTTGGGTTTCCGTTTGGGGTACCCGCTGTACCCGATGGACACCGGCCTCAAACTTCAAGGTACCGTACACATCTTGCCCATTGACCTCGAATTGAATTTCTTTGTACCCCCCACTTGTACCTTCACTAAGGTCGATGACATTGGTCTTCCAGCCCTTTGATTCGCAATATTTGGTATACATACGGAAAAGGTCACCTGCAAAAATACTAGCTTCGTCCCCTCCCGTACCGGCACGAATCTCAACGACGACATCTTTGGCATCTTCGGGATCTTTAGGAATGAGCATCATCTTTATCTCTTCCTCAAGATTGGGCAGTTGGGTCTTGGCTTCTTCATATTGCATTTTTGCCATTTCGAGCATTTCGGTATCGCTCCCGTCTGCTATAATCTCTTCCGCCTCCCTTAAATTATCGGTCACCTCAATATACTGATCGCGCTTTGCTACCAGATCCTTTAGATCGGAGTATTCCTTCGTCAATTCAACATACCGCTTCTGATCGGCGATAATATCCGGCTGGATAATCAGGTCGGAGACCTCATCGAACCGTTGTTTTACAATGTTGAGTTTATCTAACATAGTCTTTCTTCACTTAAGGAGCGAATTTACGATAAATTTGTACATTTAATGATATCCGTACCAACGGATACTTTCCTCTAATCTGCAACAAAGGTAGTGCCCAAAGTCATGATAAAGGCATTTAGGCCCGTATTTCTATTGTAGGTATTCAAGCGTAAATCGAGGGTTTTCAACCCAAAACCCAACACTTTGGCACGGGTGAAGATGTCACTATAACGAATGCCGATACCGTATTGATGTGAACTGTATTTCGAGAGATCGTAATCTGACGTATAAAAATCATATAGCGAAATTGCTCCTTCTTTTTCGAAAAAATAGTCCGCCGCGCGCTGTGTATAGAACCGGTACAACGGGTAGAGTGTAAAGGAATCGTTCAATTGAACGGGTACTTCCAAGCTCGCCGTATGTGATGTAATTCCCCAATCATCATAATAGAACCGGTAATAGCTTCGTAAAATAAAGGTGTCGGACAAGTAATAGTTCAAGCGGGCCCCAAATGGTATCTTAAAGCGATGGTCTGGCAGCCGTTCGACATCATCGGCCAATTGAAATTCTTCGATAAAAAAAGCAGAAGTATCACCAAAGTAGACCCTCTGAAATGGAGTGCTTAACAAACCGTTCTGCAAGACAACGTCCATGAATATCGCTCCCTGAATTTTTTTCCCAAGAATTTGGGAAAGTCCTAAAGAAAGGGCGTAGGTATTTCGTTTTTCATTTGAAAAAGGGACAAAGTCAGGGGTGTATGTACCCCCCCCGACGATTCGAGAATCGAAAAACCCATCTCTCAGTTCTATAGGATACTGGGGGTTCCACGTGTCGAAATAGACCTTGGCACTTACTGAAAATTCCGTGTTTTTTTCATTAAACAACCCGATATAACCTCCTCCCAAGCCCAAGGAAAAATAGTCATATTCAGAAGAGACATACCCATTTGCCGACCATACCGAATTTCTATTTTCGGAGGTATGCTGGTAAGACGGATTGAAATGCACCAAGACGTCTTGCTTCGAGGCTCCGGAGGAAGCACTAAACGGACTTACCGCTCGGTTGGCATCACCATCAAATGGATTCACATTGCTCGATGAAGCGGAAGTATAGGCAGAGATTCCGATATCAGCGGTCAGTACATCATCTGCATTCAAGGGTATTTTAACTATAATACTAGATGTGGCATCATTTAACTTCTCGGTACCCTCCCCACCGGTAACTGCTGCGTTGGCACCATCTTGGCCGTAGTAACTAAAGAGCAAATCAACTTCAGCGGCCTCTAACACTCTTTTTTTATAGGAAGTATCCTCTTGGGCCAAGCCCATCCAAAAACTGAGGAAAAAAATAACTTGAAAGGTCTTTCTCAATGTGATGCGTTTCATTTTAGTACTCAAAACCCCCTATTTCCAGTTAATTACAGCCACAGCCACCTCCGGATTTGCCCCCATTCGCGCCGGAAGCCGCCTCTCGGTAAACATGAAAGTTCGTCTCAAAACGTTCCGAAGCCTTTGCCGATAATTGCATTTCATCATCATTGACATACACTTTTTCATATTCCTTAACAGCTACACATGAGGTAGCGAAAATGGCGATAAGAAGAAATAATAAAATTCTCATGGGCTAAAGGTACATTTTACTATTGAACTGAAATAGCCGCATTATATTTTGCGGTTCCTCAAGATTAAATTTTAATTTTCGCTTCTCCATCTTGTTTTAAGCGAGATATAATCGTTCCTACATTTTTTTCGTCGAACCATCCTATGACCTTCAAGATATACCTTAAAAGTTTTGAGCGGGGGCTTTTTATCATGGCACCGAGCTTCAATACCAACCGATCTATTTTTTGAATGGCCACAGCCTGTTCACTCTCTAAGGCCCAAAGTAGGTTGGCACTGTTCCAAGATTGCTGTCTAGCCTTTCGCATACTGAAGTCAATAATCTTTTCATCCGTATTCTTTCCTGCCCAATCCAGTAAAAACAGTAATGGAGAGACTTTGCCCAGCCTGTCCTGCATCTCGTTTACAATATTGAAAAGCACATCGTTGACGTGATTAAAATCACCCTCAATTTCCGAAATCTCATATCCTTTCATACTAGAGCTTGTCGCAATGGCCAAGTCTAAATTAATGTGGGTATTCATTCCCAGCATGATGTGCTGTAAAATCGTCAAAGGTTCTTTGTTGCTAGAAAACGCAAATTTCCAAGCGTCGCTTACTTGTTCTTGGTCGTGATACGCCTGATAGGCTTTCAAATATAGATTCGCAAACACCACATCCATTCTTTCGAGGCGATCCGCATCCTCAAAACTGCCCGCCCGTATTTCTTTTTGGATTTCGGCGGTAGTTCTTCGATACACAAAGGCGAAAATTCCAGCACGATCGTTGTTGGCTATGGCATCATCGATAATTATATCCAAATGATCAAGAACTTCTTGAATAGATTGAGGTTGGGTCACGGTGGCAGCTTATTTTTCAAACAGCCATAAATTAGACATATCCAATGAATTATGCACCTTTTCCCTTACATTTTCAATTCTCTTTTTCTAACAGTATGCCACTACTTTTATGAATTTTATTGTCACTATCGACCAAAATGACCTCGGTACCCCCAAGCTGATTGATTAATGAGAGACCGGCATCTTTGCCCATAATATAGACGGCAGTGGCCAGGGCATCGCATAACTCGGCACTTTTGGCGAAAATGGAAACACTGTTGATACCAGATGACGGCCAGCCCGTTCTAGGATCTATGATATGCGAATACCTAATACCATTAAAAATGACGAACTTCTCATAATTACCCGATGTGGCCACGGAAGATTCTACAATGGGCAACCACGAAAAAATTCTGTCTTTGCTCAACGGATTCGCGATACCGATGAGCCACTTTTCACCTGAAGCTTTTGTACCCCAAGTCGTCAAGTCACCTGCCGCGTTGATTATTCCGGCAACCACCTGTTTCGATACCAAAAGTTCTTTGGCCTTATCTGCGGCATATCCTTTTCCGATGGCGCCAAAAGCAATCTTCATGTTCTTTTTTGCCAAGAAAACGGTCTGCTGGTCCTCGTCGAGAATTATTTTATGATATCCCACGTTGGCCACGGAAGCCTCAATCTCGGCATCTGTTGGAATCGACTGCATCGATCCATCGTATTTCCATATCTGATCCATTGAGGCATATGAAATATCAAAGGCCCCATCGGTAAGTTCTGAAATCTGTTTGGCCCTTTCAATAAGTTTAAAAAGTTCAAGACTTACTTGAACCGGTTTGATGCCTGCATTTCTATTGATTTCGGAAGTCTCCGAGTCCGGGTTCCATGCCGAAATCAAATTTTCGATACGTTGAATTTCTGCGGTGGCCTCGTCGATATTTATATACCCGATATCTTCATTTTGCGCAACAACGGTAATATCGAAACGCGTTCCCATCAATTTCAATGTCTTGTGTACCGTCACAAGGTTCTGGTCTTGGCCATACCCCCAAAAAAGGACAAAACAAAAAATTAATGAAATCACCTGTCTCACTTTAGAAGATCATTTAGATGGGTGATATACGCCTCCGCCGATAATTTTTTGTAGCCCGTTGTAGCCAACACTTCACCCTTCTTGTTCAATAGGACGACCAATGGAAAATGACCCTTTGGGTTATATTTTTCGGCCAATTTTCCGTTTTCTTCGGCAACATCATCGTTCAAACGATTCGCCTTTTTTCGTGGAAAATCAGCCTTGTACAATACAAAGTTCTTATCGGCATACGCCTTGAACTCATCGGACTGCCAAACGTCTTTATCTAACTTAATACAAGGTGCACACCAATCAGACCCAGCGAATACCAGTATCAAAACCTTGTCTTCGTCTTTTGTAATTTCGAGGGCTTCTTCAAAACTTTTCTGCCAGCTTTGAGCAGAAAGAAGTGTAGTTGAGAAAATAATAAAAAGGGCTATATAATACTTCATAACTCTGAGTAGGCAAAAGTGATGCCATTCATTCAAAAACTCGAAGAATCGTATCTGTAAGTTCTGTTTTGAAAATTTTTAAAGGTCGCGCCGGACTGCTATCTACTTGATTCAAAGGGCTACCATTCTGTTCGAAGCGGGAGCCGTGCACATCACAGTAAAATATACCGCCATCTTGAGGTATGAAGCGCACCTCATCATAACCTTCATGACTGCAAACCTGGCTCGCAGCAACAAAATCACCTTCGAGATTTCGAACCACGACCACAGAATTCTTCAAAATAAAACCACCGTTCTCAGCCAATTTTTCAGCATCGGAAGATGTTAAATCAATCGTAAAATCAACTCCAGAAGGAACTGGTATATTACCTGCTGTATCTCCGTTTTCACTGGAACAGCCATTTAGACAGGGAAAGGTAATGGCAAATGCCGCCCCTGCACCTAGTGTTTTTAAGAATTGCTTTCTTTCCATAGCTATTGGTATACAAAGAAAACGTCTTATTTGAGCGAATATTATGTGCTAATATTCGAACTCGCCAAACTCACTTTGAATCGTCAATTTTTTGGAATCACTGGCCTCGACACGCCCTACTATTCGGGCATCAACGCCAAAAGACCGTGAGATTTCCATCAGATCTTCTGCTACCTCAGGATTTGTATAGATCTCTAATCGATGACCGCAATTAAAGACCTGGTACATTTCTTTCCAATCTGTGCCCGATTGCTCTTGAATAAGTTTGAACAAAGGAGGGATAGGGAATAAATTATCTTTGGTCACATGCAAGTTCTCTATAAAGTGTAGAATCTTGGTTTGGGCACCTCCACTGCAGTGCACCATCCCGTGAATATCTTCGGCCGTATATTTATCTAGCATCTTCTTTACAATAGGAGCATAGGTTCGGGTCGGCGACAGCACCAATTTGCCTGCATTCAAAGGGCTTTCAGTTACGGTATCTGTAAGTTTCATACCTCCAGAATATACCAATTCATCGGGTACTGCGGCATCATAGCTTTCCGGATACCTTTTCGAAAGATATTTGGCGAAAACATCGTGCCTTGCCGAGGTCAGACCATTACTGCCCATACCTCCGTTATATTCTTTTTCGTAGGTAGCTTGCCCGAATGAGGCCAGACCGACAATAACGTCTCCATGCCGAATATTCGCATTATCGATAACATCAGTCCTTTTAAGGCGTGCCGTAACGGTGGAATCAACAATAATGGTACGCACCAAATCGCCCACATCGGCGGTCTCACCCCCCGTCGAATGGATGGTTATGCCATGTAATGCCAAATCGTCTATAAGTTCTTCGGTACCGTTAATGATGGCTGAAATGACTTCGCCGGTAATCAAGTTTTTGTTCCTTCCGATGGTCGAGGAAAGCATGATATTGTCCGTTGCGCCCACACAAATTAAATCATCGATATTCATGACCAATGCATCTTGTGCAATTCCCTTCCAAACGGAAGAGTCGCCCGTCTCTTTCCAATACATATAAGCCAAAGAAGATTTCGTACCTGCACCATCGGCATGCATGACCAAGCAATATGAATCGTCATTCGTTAAATAGTCGGGTACGATTTTGCAAAATGCTTGTGCAAAGAGACCTTTGTCAATATTTTTAATAGCATTATGTACATCTTCCTTGGAGGCTGAAACCCCTCTTTTCCCATATCTTTCACTCGCAGACGAACTCATTTGTGGATATTTTCGGCAAAAATAAGCCATTCATTTTACTAAAATCGGACTGACCCTATAAACTTTGAAACTTGATGTGCTCATCGAGCAACTACTTCCATTATTACAGGGGCCAACTTGAAGTATTGATTACATAAAAAGCAGCTCTCGATATTTGGCAAGGGGCCAGTGGCCGTCATCGACCCAACGCTCCAAATTATCGCAATGGGTTCTGATCTCATCAAAATAGGGCTTGACACTTTCACTATATGCCGACGCCTTTCGCTGAATATCAGAAAGGTTATTGGCCTTTTTACGTATTTCATTCATCGCATCTGTTTTCTTCTTCAAGGCCGCTATATTTTCCGCAATAATTTCAATAATACCCGATGGCCCTTCCGTAAGTTCTTTATGGGCCGCCCCATAAATTTCCTTCAACCCTAACACACTATCTATCAATGATTTTTGGTACGTTATGGCCGATGGAATGATATGATTGAATACTAATTCATTGTAGAGCCTACCCTCAATTTCAAGATGCAGTGTATATGCTTCGAGTTCTACCTCTAGTCGGGCCTTGACCTCGGTTTCACTCAGGACTTCCATGGACGCGAACAAAGCCAAACTTTCTTTTGAAGTCAGTACCTTAAGTGCTTCGGGCGTGGTTTTATTATTGCTCAGCTTTCTTCTTTTGGCTTCTTTCTGCCAATTGTCACTATACCCATCACCATCAAAGCGAATGCGCTTAGATGTTTTTATATATTCCCTTAACACATTGAAAATAGCCTCATCTTTTTTGAGGTTCTTCTTATCGATGAGCAGGTCGACCTCTTTTTTAAAGTCACGCAATTGCTTGGCCACAATCGTATTCAGAATGGTCATGGGCTTCGCACAATTGGTCTTTGCCCCTACCCCGCGCATTTCGAACTTATTACCGGTAAAGGCGAAAGGAGAAGTTCTGTTCCTATCGGTATTGTCTAACAGAATTTCCGGAATCTTACCGACTACATTGAGCTTGAGCTCCGTTTTTTCTTCAGGGGAAAGCTTCCCTTTTGACACTCCTTCCAACTCATCGAGCACATTGCTCAATTGTTCGCCGATAAAAATGGAGAATATGGCCGGAGGGGCCTCGTTAGCACCCAAGCGATGGTCATTGCTGGCCGAGGCAATCGACGAACGTAAGAGTTCTTCGTAGGTATCTACCGCTTTAATGGTATTAATAAAAAATGTCAAAAACTGGAGGTTCTTCATGGGCGTAGAACCCGGACTCAGCAGGTTGACCCCGGTATCAGTGGCCAAGGACCAATTGTTATGCTTACCGGAACCGTTGATACCCGCAAAGGGCTTTTCATGGAAAAGCACCTTGAAATGATGCCTATCGGCAATTTTGTCCATCACATCCATCAAGAGCAAATTATGGTCGACTGCAAGATTGGCCTCTTCAAAAACGGGGGCAAGTTCAAATTGATTCGGTGCCACTTCGTTGTGCCTGGTCTTTACAGGAATACCTAAACGGGTACATTCGATTTCAAGGTCTTTCATAAAACGTATGGCCCGCTGGGGGATCACCCCAAAATAATGATCGTCGAGCTGCTGTCCTTTCGCAGCAGAACGGCCGACCAGTGTACGTCCGATAATGCTTATATCGGGTCGGGACTGGGCCAGTGACTTGTCAATGAGGAAGTATTCTTGCTCCCACCCCAAGGTGGCGTTGACCTTCGCTACATTCTTGTCAAAGTACTTCGCAACGGCCGTAGCCGACTCATCGATGGCATGTAGCGCCCTTAAAAGCGGTGCTTTGTTGTCTAGGGCTTCTCCGGTATACGACACAAATATCGTTGGTATACAAAGGGTGGCATCATAAATAAAGGCCGGACTGGTAGGATCCCATGCCGTGTATCCCCTAGCCTCGAAGGTGTTGCGTATACCCCCGCTCGGAAAACTCGATGCATCCGGTTCTTGTTGTACCAACTGGCCGCCCCCAAATTTTTCAAGGGCCCGTCCATCGGGCAAAAGATCGAAAAAGGCATCGTGCTTTTCGGCGGTAGCGCCTGTCAACGGTTGAAACCAATGTGTATAGTGGGTAGCTCCCATAGAAATGGCCCAACCCTTCATGGCCTCGGCCACTTGGTCTGCAATTTTGCGTTCTATTTTCGAGCCCGAAAAAATAGCACTTTGAACACTTTGAAGTGCATCTTTGGTCAGATACTGCAGCATACGCTCTTCATTAAAGACGTAGGTAGCATGTAACGCCGAGCGTCTGCCCGATTCTTCTACCGGAATACGGGTTCTATTTCTGCTCTCGGAAATGGCATCGAATCGCTGTCTTGACATAGGTAAAATCGGTTAATTTCGGCTAAAGTAATAATTAAGGATTTAATAAAAAATAAGGACAAAAATTAGTTAAAATCAAAATACCCTAAAAATTTTGGGGTTATTTGAAATAATATGTTGATTTTTCAATTTTAACCCCTGAAAAATTAGGTAAATTGGTCAAAAAACATATTTTTGTTCGTCTGAAAATTTAAAAATTAACTACCAAGATTATGAGCAAAACGAAATTAGAGTATATCTGGTTAGATGGATATTACCCAACGCAAAACTTGCGCAGCAAGACCAAAGTGGTCAACAATTTTGATGGAACTTTGGAAGATTGCGATATGTGGTCTTTCGATGGAAGTTCGACCCAACAAGCCGAAGGAGGCTCTTCAGATTGTCTTTTGAAACCTGTTGCCCTTTTTCCAGATCCCGCAAGAAAGGATGGCTGGTTGGTAATGACCGAGGTCTTAAATGCAGATGGCACTCCTCACGAATCAAATGGTAGGGCTACGATTGACGATGATGACAATGACTTCTGGTTCGGTTTCGAACAGGAATATTTTATCATGGATACCGCTACCCAACTACCTTTGGGTTTCCCCGTAGGTGGATATCCTGCTCCTCAAGGTATGTACTATTGCTCCGTGGGCGGTAAAAATACACATGGCCGTGACATCGTCGAAGAACATGCGGATTTGTGTATTGCAGCAGGCTTGAATTTTGAAGGTATCAACCAAGAAGTTGCCTGTGGCCAATGGGAATTTCAATTATTTGCCAAAGGCGCCAAACTGGCCGGCGATGAACTTTGGGTGGCTCGCTACCTTTTAGACCGCTTGACCGAACAATATGGCTACTATATCGAGTATCACCCAAAACCTCTTGGAAAAGATATGGACTGGAACGGTTCCGGTATGCATGCCAACTTCTCTAACACCACCCTACGTACGGCCGGTTCAAAAGAAGTGTACGAAAAAATATGTGAGGCTTTCCGACCTGTGGTCAAAGAACACATCGAAGTTTACGGAGAGTTCAACGACCAGCGTTTGACCGGTAAGCACGAAACAGCTTCCATTCATGATTTCTCCTACGGAGTGTCTGACCGTGGAGCTTCTATCCGTATTCCGATCGCAACCGTAGAAAGCGGATGGAAAGGTTGGTTAGAAGATAGACGACCAGCCTCTAACGGTGACCCGTATAAAATCGCCGGAAGAATCGTTAAGACCGTGAAGTCTGCTAAGATTTAAAACTTAGGAAGATACTTCTTCAAACTAGAACCGTCTTTGGAAGAGTCTAAAGGCGGTTTTTTTATTCCCCTACTTTTTGCAATGGTGTATTCATCCAATAGGTACTTGGCCTGTTCGCACCCTGAATGGGTTGGTTCAAAAAAATCGGGCGGTTCTTTTTCATGAACAACGCACCCGTAGGAGGCTTTTCATCCGGTTTCGTTTCCTGAACAAAAAACTCACGAAATTGATTCGCCTCTACGAGCTTCGATTCATTGAATTTTTGTCCATTTATATCTTCGAGATTGCGAATGTCAAATCGAAAATCATTTTTTCCCAAGGGGTCGGTAGTTTTGGAGAACAATTCAAACGAATCGTCTTTCTTCGCATTCGTGAACAGATCGTTCTCCCTACTTCCCAATTCAAGTTTGGGAAAAAGCAACACTTTACGGCCCAACACTTCGACCTTTCTAATTTTTGATTTTTTCCCCTTATAGTAGATGTTATATCGACTTAATTTTTTAGCCTCTTTTTTATTGGGCATTCTCGTAAAATCTAACGTATAACATTTTCTTTCCGGGTCGATATCAAAAGACTTGATGGTAAATTCAGGAAGTTCGTCGACCCTAAAAAAGTTGTTCACCGAAATATAATTGAGGTACATTTTTTTTTGATGTCTTCGATACTCCAACTTGATATCCACTATCTTCCTTAGATTGCCATCCTCGCGTGAAAAAATCTTTGAAGTAGCTCCGTCCTCAAGTTTAAATAGGCTATAATCCAATCTATAAATGCTAAAATCCCTTCTGGAGATATAGATGCGGCCCTCGGCCCAAAAACTTCCCTCATTCCTAAAAAAGGCTACCACATACAGCCCTTCGTTTCCGGTAGAGGTTTGAGGCTTTAGTTCAAAACTATGGTTTCGTTTGAAGTCGACATCCAAGCGATTGACAAAGTCATAGGCATTGATCGCATGATTTCGCACGGCATCGTGGACCCTCAGAATCATAAACTCATTCCCCCCGTAATTCTCTAACCGAGCTCCAGGAATACGTTTCCCAAAGGCCTGCCCGCCATAGGGCATTTCAGCGACAGTATCTCTTGGAAACGCGTTATTACGCTTGTAATCATAGATCATCACCTTCGAAGTGGTCTGCTCGATAGCGCCAAAACCACGATCGAACACCTCGATGATGGCCTCGTTGAGATTGTAGTATTCATTCCCCTTCAATTGATAATCCCTATAATACCCCACGTAGGAGAACGGTACATACGGATAGTTTTCAGGAATGGCGGCGATGGCCCTGTTTATAATCTCCGCTGAACCCAAACTTTCTTTCGACCTTCTTTTCCTTACCACCACTTCGTTCAATTGTTCTACCGACGGATAAAGTTCAATGGTATTGGTTTCATTCAAGGTGAAGTTGGAAAGTAATAGGTCTTTGGTGCTATACCCCATACAGGAAATCTCGAGGGTATCACCGACCTCTTTGAATGTAAGGGGTACCTTGAACGACCCGTCCATATTAGAGATAACGCCCATGGCCCTATTTTTGACACGAACCGTAGCGAATACAACGGCCTCCCCGGTAGCCGCATCGACCAACCTGCCTTGTATAAATTCTCTGTGCTGAGCCCCACACTGCAGGGTAAAAAGAATGGCAAGTATACCCAAACAAAGTGCTGCCCTACCCATTTTATGAGACCGTTTTATGTTATCGTAAAATACACAAAAGTTAGGTACACTATAGCCAATACCAGGCCATCGCGCCAGCCCAGGCGCAAACCTTTTGGAAAAAATACCAAAGGAAGGATTAAAAAAGAAATACCGAGCATCCAGAAAATATCATTTTCAAGCAGGCCTTGATCCATCACCTTGATAGGCGTAATAATCGAGGTGATACCAAGTACGGCCAGAATGTTAAAAATGTTCGACCCGATAAGGTTACCCAAAGAAATAGCCTTTTCTTTCTTGATTACCGCAATTATCGAAGCGGCCAGTTCGGGGATGCTCGTACCTACCGAAACAACCGTGACGCCAATGACCCTTTCACTGACCCCATAATTTTCGGCCAGACCCACTGCGCCCGATATCAAAAGTTCAGATCCGCCCCATAGTGCTATGCCGCCCAATCCTAAAAAGAGAACAATCTGGTACGCCGGCAAGGGGCGATCGTCTTCGGGCAGTTCATCGATTACCGCAGGTTTCTGAAAGCGCAACAAATACACCAAAAAAAGAAAGAGGAGAACCACCATAATGATACCCTCATACCGCAGTAAAACGCCATCGAAATAGATAAAAGCAAAAAATAATATAGAGGCCAACATCATTACCGGCCAGTCGGTGGTGTAAAAACTCTTGTTCACATCGATACTACCTAAAATGATGGTCACGGCCAGCACCAGCCCGAGATTGGCAATGTTCGAACCTACGACATTGCCCAAGGCCAAATCGGGAAAACCTTCGAGCGCGGACTTAATACTGACAATAAGCTCGGGTGCAGAAGTCGCAAAGGAAACCACTGTCATTCCAATTACAATTTTCGGAATACTCAGTTTTAGGGAAAGGGCTACGGCCGATTTTAATAACCAATTTCCTCCCGTAATTAGAAGTACGAGGCCTAGAACAATAAAAAGAATGTTTTGCATCTAAAGGTTTTAACAAAGATATGGCAAGAATACGAACCCTTAATAAAGGAAAAGAGGTTTGCGTTCAACTAGACAACTATAAGTACAGTTAATTAACTATATTTATAGTTGTACTACTAATTTTTTAGTTGTATATTGCACTTAAAAGAAGGAATATGATGCGCTTGACACCTAGGGAAGAAGAAGTAATGAAAATTCTTTGGCGGCTGAACAAAGCTTTTGTCAAAGAAATCAGGGCTGAACTTCTAGACGAAAAACCCCACTATAACACGCTTTCCACCATAGTTCGCAATCTAGAGGAAAAGAATTATGTGGCCCATGAGGCCTTTGGAAACACACATCGGTACTACCCCTTGGTATCGAAGAACGCCTATCGTAAAAAATTTATCAATAGTACGATTATGGACTATTATGACCATAGTTATAAAAGTCTGGTATCTTTTTTTGCCAAGGAAGAGAAAATATCGGTGGCGGAACTCAAGGAAATCATTGATCAGATCGAAAAAAATAAATAGCATGGAAGCCTTTCTGATCTACCTTCTAAAATCGGCTATTTTGATTGCATTGGTCTGGTCATGCTACCAGCTTTTTTTAGCGAATGACACCCATTTTTCGGCACACCGATGGTTCTTGATTATAGGGCTGCTCATTGCTACCGTACTCCCTTTGATCACCTTTACCCAAACGATATATTTAGAGGCAAGCCCCATCGGCGAAACCCTATCGGAAATATCAAGCCCCGCTACACGGGAGGCTTCTGTAAATTGGTTGTATTATTTCGGAGTGTTATACGTGCTGGGAAGCTGTTTCTTTTTGGGCAGGACACTTGTACAGTTTGCCTCAATGCACCGGCTGATCGCCTCGGGCCGTACTTTCAAAGAGAATGGTGTATATTATGTGGAAATCGAGCGGTCCGTCTCCCCCTTTTCGTTTCTAAATTATATTGTATACAACCCCTCTCTCTATGCCCCAAAAGAGTTAAAGGCCATCATGGAACATGAGCGAATTCATGTTAAAGATTACCATTCCATGGATGTTTTTCTCACCCTTGCCCTACTCGTCCTACAATGGTTCAACCCTTTCGCTTGGCTTTTTAAAGGAGCGGTACAACAAAATCTAGAGTTTATAGCCGATCGGGACACCCTTAACACTGGTGTCGGATCAAAAGAGTATCAATATTTGCTGTTAAAAGCGCATTTCAACATCAACCAGTTTTGGGTCAGTACTACCTTTTTCAATTCATTAATCAAAAAAAGAATTCATATGATCAATAAAGATCGGACTTCGTCTACACGTCTTTTTAAATATGGTATACCCTTTCCCTTTTTGATCGCCTTTATTGTTTTGTTCAACATAAGAACGGAGGCCAAGATCGGTGTACCTGCACCCGAAAACCAATTGGTTGCCCATTCAACGCTATCCGCACGCACGTACCGTATTACGAAAACCACCTCCGACGTCGAATTGGAAGCCTTGGCAAAAACGATCAAAGAAGAAAACGGTTCGTTAACCTTAAATAAACTTCAACGGAACGAAGCGGGTGAGATCATCGAACTCGCACTTGAATATAGACTTGGCCCCGATCATTTTGTCACTGGTAGTTACGCCGAAGCTACCGGAATTTCTACCGTATACTTTGGCGTTAATAAAGAAGGTGGCATATTTGTCTCTACCATCAAAGATTCGGATTCGGATTCCAAACCAGGTCGTTCGACCTTTAACTTAAGTGGGGATTCAGCGAACGGTAAAGCACATGCATTGGGCGTGTCGACAGGCATACCTTCCTTTGAGGCCATGCCTACGGTTGTCCTGGACGGAAAAGAGGTACCCCATGCTACACTACACTACGCTACATCGGAAGAAATACCACATATAAAAGTTTTGAAGGACTCATATCCGACGGGGAAATACGGTGAAAAAGCCAAAGATGGGGTCATCGAAATCAGGCCATATAATGGAGATGCCAAACGGCCGGTAGAACATCCACTAGTAATTATCGATGGGGAAGTTTCTTCGAAATCGGTCTTAAAAGAATTGGACCCTGACCGCATTAAAGCGATGCACGTACTAAAAGGTGCGGATGCCCTTCAAAAATACGGGAACAGGGCGAAAGATGGTGCCATTGAAATCACTACGGTCAAAGACTAACTTGCCTTTTCTATTGGTGATCTGTGGGTATGTCATTTCTTTTTTGCGGCTCTTAGGGCTCCAGTAATCAATGGAATTGACAAAAAAGGCCTTTTTAACCATGTCATTTCCCTTGAAAATTATTTTCAGGGTAAAAAATGCCCTTCACTTATTACATATTGTAATATAATATATCATATATAGTTTCATATGTAAACATAAACTAAGGAATACGTATTACACATAACAATAATATTCGTTTTTTTGATTATAAATATGTATCCACTTTCATCAATTTAACAAAAAATTCTTGTAGCAAAGGCCCTAATTGCCCTATCTTCTTTTTGAAAAACAATCTAGGAGTACGATGTACCCATCCCTTTACGCCTTATTAATGAGGTAGGGATTCACCTAAAAACCCTTATAATGATTACACTTGCTAAAATTCTAGTACTGCTGCTACTGATGCTGATCACATTGGTATTTTGAGTTGAATCATATAGGCCTATCATGACGAAAGACTGCATTATCGCAGTCTTTTTTGTTTGATTTATAAGTAGTTATATTTGTAATATTACCGCATAAAAGTGCATCTGAATGTACGATGCCATGGTAAGAGAGATACGGATCTTATTTTTTTATCGGAATGGTGCGGTCGCACAGGGCAAAATAGGTCACATGGTTATAGGTGGCCCGACCAAATAAATTTACAAAAATGAAAAAGGCGCTCTTTAAATTCTTGGCAAAGCTGAACAAGTTCTTGCTTCCGTCCTATTCGAAAAGGCAGCTGGACCTATCGCGGGCCTCGAAATTTCAAATGGCGCTCATAGGCTGGCGGTACTACGTGACCACAAGGGCATTGGACTAATAGTGCAGTAGCGAAGCCACTTCGTATTTATTTAATTTTTCTCGGCCACGAAGAACATCAAGTTCGATCAAAAAATTGCATTGTACGATTTCTCCGCCAAGACGTTCGATCAGCTCACAAGTAGCACTGGCCGTGCCCCCCGTCGCCAGCACATCGTCATGAACCAATATTTTTTCTCCCCGAAGGATACTGTCTTGATGTATTTCGAGACTATCGGTACCGTACTCAAGGTCATAGGTCTGTCTTATTTTTTCGGCCGGTAGCTTTTTGGGTTTACGAATGGGCACGAACCCGGCATTCAATCGGACGGCCAACAAGGGCGCAAAGAAAAAGCCCCTACTCTCCATTCCGACGACCTTATCAATTTGCCGATCTGCAATTAGGGCGAGTAAGCGTTCGGTAGTTTCTTGAAGGGCGGCCGCATTTTTTAGCAGAGGCGTAATATCCCTGAATACGATACCTTTGACAGGGAAGTCGTTGATATCACGGACATAGTTTTTTAAATTCATTCAATTAGATTAAAGTTCGTTTGCCGATAAATTTAAAAAGAAATATATTTGCACCCCATTATTGGCCTCGTGGCGCAACTGAATAGCGCATCTGATTACGGCTCAGAAGGTTGCAGGTTTGAATCCTGCCGAGGTCACGAATATATCGTTCAATATAAAAAGACGCCAAGTTTACTTGAGCGTTTTTTTGTTTGGGCTATTTTCAAAGCGGAGCTTTGTCAGGAAGTGAAACAATTCTCCCAAGGTCGGGTTATCATACCAATGGCCGACATGGGCCAAGGCCCTTACTAGGGTCAAAGACACCATCACGCTTTGGGCTCCATATACTCCTGCCACATCACCAGTACATATTTCTGCTTCCCGTTCTCGGATCTTTTTAAAAACCCGTTACATTACATACCTTAAGGCACAGTTTCGCCACCCATCGTTTGGAAAGCGGTACGGACCTAAGGCATATTCAGCTGCTGTTGGGTCACAATACTACCAAGACAACGGAAATTTACACCCATGTGGCGGACCGATCTTTCATGAATATCAAAGATCTGTTATCTTAGTCCTATAATGGATATATCATCAATGATCATATTCCTACGTTAGCGAACATTGCGCCCTAATAATTCTTTGGACCGTTCCTTTTTGCCAGAATCATTTGTTTCCCCAGTGTCCGTAGCTCGTACACAGAATTCGTCTCCCTTAAAATAAAAATGTAACCTCCGTGGCAGGCCCCCTTCTCGAAAAGCGGTTTTCGGGACGCGCGGCTTTGTTGCGATGTATCGGCCAGGATCCACGGACAGGGCGTTTCTATCGATCGCGGAAGGACATAAAAAAACCTTTTTCGAGAAGGCCAAGGGAAATGGCAGGCGGGGGCGGTCGGCCTTCCCCGTGGCCAGGGCGCCGCACGGTTCGCTAACAATGGCTACAATTTATGGCTTTCCTACCGCCTTGTCATGAAAATCAGCCCATTGGGCGCCCCGATTTGCACGTAGGAATTTACAGCCGTAAATTCCAGCAACAAATCGTAGCCGAACCGTTACCATACATTAATCTATGATTGTAACATCACAACCAAATCTTACAAGGCGAATCATTGCGGGTTTAGTGGATTATGTTCTCATTTTCTGTTTCACAATTATTTACACATATACAATTGGAGAACCCAACGAAGAGGGCGGATATGGAGTGAGTGGGTTTTTAGCGCTGGGACCGGTACTCATTTGGGGAGTAATGACAGTTGGAATCGAGCAATGGTTTGGGAGAACTATTGGCAACTCATTGGTGGAATTAAAGCCAAAATCCATAAACGGCCTTGTGGACTCGCCAATTTTTCTCCAATCTTTGCAAAGGCACTTGCTTGACCCTATCGATATGTCCTTTCTTGGAATTGTCGGAATAATTTCAATCAATGCAACCGAAAAGAATCAAAGGCTCGGGGACATCTGGGCTAAAACGGTCGTTGTCCGGACGGACAATAAAGAAAATGAATAACGTATGGTAACAAAGAACTGAGCTAAAAAACAAATGAAATTTAGCTCAACCTACCCACATAATTTCGATCATAATCCATACCTGATTTTGATATTCCATAAGCTTGTTTAATAAGTTTATTACA
>NZ_VTZS01000007.1 GCF_008367235.1 Pareuzebyella sediminis
GCTGTTCCTGTTCAACATAAGCGGGGGGCTCAACATCGGCTATGCCTACGAGACCTCCGTCCAAAACCCGATCAATGGCCTGGACAACAACACCCATGAGCTTTTCATGAGATTGAAAATATAAAATACCTTTGATTAGATGACAGTTGCCCGTTATGCAATTGTAATGTAAAATATAACCAGAGCACTTCCATAAATGGCAGTGCTTTTTATTTTCTAAACTATTTGCTCGAACTGAAAATACTATAAAAATGTCTAATTAAGGGGCCTTTTTTGATGCCATGATTTTTATAGTAAAGGCCCAAATGTGTTCGTTTTATAGTGGTTACGTTAATTCACGTTTTATAGGAGTAAATGGGTTTACTTATTTGACCGTTTTTGTAAACTGTAGTTTTCAAACCTTTTCATTATTTCTAACAAGTTTACTATTCCCGTACACTTTAATAGTTTACCTTACATACGTCTAAATACACCGAAATGACATTTGGCTATGCAAGGGTGAGCACCAAATCTCAAAAGCAAGATCTTCAGGTCGATGCATTTTTGAAAGAAGGCATAAAACCGAAAAATATCTACGCGGATGTCTCCTCCGGTGCAAAAAGTGAGCGCAAAGGTCTGGATGAAATGCTCTCGAAATTAAGGGAGGGTGATACCGTTGTGGTCTGGAAGATGGACCGCATTGCGAGAAGTCTTTCCCATTTGGTCAAGCTAATCGAGGATTTTGAGAAAAGAGGAGTCCACTTTAAGAGCATACAGGAGAACTTTATAGATACCTCTTCTCCGCATGGTCGGTTCCTTTTCAATTTTTTTGCCTCGATTGCCCAACTTGAGCGTGATATCATTATTGAAAGAACACGGGCCGGTCTCGAAAGCTCCCGAAGAAGGGGCGTAAGGCTAGGCCGCCAACCAGGTCTGAGCAAAAAAGCCCAACATAAGGCCATACTAGCGGAAAAATATTATCGTGACAACAAACTGAGCATAGAGGAAATCATGAAACTTATCGATATCGGCTCGAAGCGAACACTCTATAAGTACCTGTCGCACCAGGGCAGAAGGAACTGCAATCAATGCGGAAAGTTGTTTTGGGACAAGGCACAGGATACGGAAAGTGCATTGTGCAAGAAACATTTCGAAAAATCGAAGAAAATATGAATGTTTTTATCAGGCCTGTCGTAAATAGTTTTTCCAAAATCAAAAGAGTGAACACTTGATAATGAAGTATAACCTAGACGAACTACATTGGCAGGAGTTTGAAGTTTTAGCCTTCAAGGTAGTACAAATTTTGGTATCACCTGATACACAGTTTATTGAAGGGGGAAGTGATAAAGGAAGAGATTTCGTCTACGATGGTCGTTCTAAGGACTTTAAAAATGATTGGGCAGGGAAATGGATTTTTCAAGCAAAGCATAAGTCAAAAGATAATAACATACCAACCGCACTTACATCGGACTTAAAACGGGAGTTGGATAAAGTATTTGTTAAAAACAAATTAGAATATGACAACTATATTTTAGTAACTAACAAAACTATAGATGGAACTTTATTTGACCTTCTTAATAATACTTTTCATGAATTCATATCCAAGATGGATATTCGGTGTCATAACTTCTCAATTATTGGTTATCGCCAAATAGAATCCTGTATCGATTATAGTAATGAGCTAAAATGGTCCTATCCCAATATTATAAGTCATCCAAATTTTGCAGTTTTAATAAGGGAAGCCACAAATTATAATCTAGAAACAAGAAAAAGAGCTTGGTTAAATAATATTGAAAAGCATAGAGAAAAATTCGTTTATACCAATTTTTTTCAGAAAGCGTTTGACAAGCTTAATATTTATCCCGCAATAATTCTATCTGGACCACCAAAAAGTGGTAAAACATTCAACGCCGAAATTCTGGCTTTAAATTATAGTGTTTTTAAGGGATTTCAACCAATTCTTATCGACAACGCTGACGAAATTGAAAAAGCATATGAAATTGAAAGGAAACAAGTTTTTATATGCGATGATGCTTTTGGTAAGCATTCGTTATCATACAGAGCAGAAGACTGGTTTCAAAAACTTGAAAGAATTTTCAATTTAGCTGATAGTTCCCATCTTTTCCTATTTACGAGTAGAGAATACATTTTTCGCGCTTTTATAAATTTCGGAAATGAAGAAGCAAAGAGATTATTGGAAAAAATTATTGTAGAATCGCACAACTATTCTGCACAAGAAAAATTATCTATTCTGCATAGGTATACGGAAACCTCAAATATTTCAGAGTTCGATAAAACTCAAATAAGAGGAAGGGAAAAAGAACTCACCAGCCATAAAAACTTCTCACCTGAAACGATTAGAGCTTTTTTTGCAAATATTGATACGGAAAATAACAATGAACAGTTAGAGTTGCTTCGTAAGCATATTGAAAAACCAGATGCGTATTTGTCAGTTGTCTTTTCAAAACTAAATGAGATAAAACAAGCAGCACTTTTAGCAGTATTATGTTCGCCTAAAAACGATGAAAGTTCAATTATTACAAAGTTCGCAACTATTTGTTCCGATTTAGGGATGAATCAAATTTTAGATTCTAGGATAGAAATTGATGAACTTGAGGACAGTATGCTAAAAGTGCTTAAGACCGATAAAATTCAGGAAATTAGTTTTTATCATCCATCGATGCAAGATTTTTTAATCGGTCAATTAATTGTTAATGACACAGGAAAATTGAGAGAAATTGTAATTAAAAACCCAAATCAACAAATATTGGAAATTAGTTTATTAAGGCCCTTTAGAAATTCAATGTTTAAATCCGACAAGAGAAAAATCATTGAACTAAATAAGCATGATGTCCCACAACTTGGTATCGGAATCAAAAGATTAATTAACAATTACGATTTAACAATTAATATAGCAGTATATATTTTTAGTTGGTTCGAACATACTAATCACACTCTAGACCTAAAAATTAATGATGCTCCATTATTTGAAAGTGCAAAAGGCATTGTTACTGATACGTTCAAATCAATACAAAAAAAAGAATTCTACTTTTATCATAAAGAGGATTCATCCTTAACATGGGCCAATTTGTTTTTAACTGTGAAATCTAATTCTATTCACTATGGTTATAACCTTGATGAAAAAAATATTGAGTATTTAAATGAAATTCTGGAATACAAGAAAAATGACAAATATTACTGGAAATTAGTATTTCGTCTTGCAAATTATACATCTGAGGAAGTATTATTAAACACGGTTGGAAAAAACTGGCTAAACGATTTTTACATAAATTTAAAGGAAGATATTTTTGAATTAGGCTATGAATTATATGGTAAAGATTTTCCGGAGTTCAAAAAGTATAAAGCTGAACTGTTGGAAAAGAAACATCCTCAAAAAAGAAAATATAAACCTAACAATTCCTGGTATCCAAGATATTTAAGTATTCATGACCGCATAAGTATACTGAAAGAAATTAAAGGTTTGAAAATCGGATTTAAAATACTTGACCCTCTTATTCTACCATATGATGAAATTAAACAGGTCTCTGATTATGCCAGAAACAGACACAGATTTAATGTAAGCAAAGGATGGTGGTCGAATTAAATATTGACAGTATTTATCTGGTAAAGCAAAGTTCAATTATAGGATTGAATAGTGCGCGTGAAGAAAAAGATTGGCCTAAACAACCTATTGGTCATTTTCATTGTAATTTGGTTTCTTCAGAGTTGTGATTCTGACTCTGATGCAGGCACAAGGATTGAATCGATTGGGGGAGGCCTTCTTCCCGAAAGGCAAGTAGAAGTGCCTTACGATTTTCCAGAAGCTGAACCCTTAGGTACTGGTAAACATGAAAAAGTTTTAAAAACCGATAATTAATACCTTCGAATTTAAACATTCAAAATTTACGGACGATGAACCTTCTAAATACAAGACTTGTTATACTGTTAGCTTGTTTTTTCATAATACTGTCCTGTAGGAAAGATAAGAAAATAAACTATCATTCGTTCGAAACGGAAGTTGAATCTTCATTACCTCTCGATGAGACCGATATTTTGCAACGAATGAAGTACTATAATGTTCCTGGTGTGAGCATTGCCGTTGTAGCTAATGGTCAATTAGATTGGGCCAAAGGCTATGGCATTGCAAATACGAAGAATGGTTATGAAGTTGATGAAAATACACTGTTCCAGGCAGGTTCCATTAGTAAGCCAATTGCCGCAATAGCGGCCTTGCAACTTGCAAGTGAAGGAAAAGTCGAATTGAATTCAGATGTAAATGACTATCTAAAGAATTGGAAAATCAAAGAAAATAACTTTACTGCGACCGAAAAAGTCACTCTCGAAGGATTACTTACCCATACCGCGGGAGCAACGGTCCATGGTTTTCCGGGCTATACGCAAAAAGACTCTTTCCCGACCATAGAAACGGTTTTGAACGGAAAAGGAAATACCGATTCCATTACAATAGATGCGGTTCCCGGTAGTAATTGGAGATATTCAGGTGGTGGGTATACGGTCATGGAAAAAATAGTCGAAGACGTTTCGGGTCTACCCTTAGAGGAATATATGGAAAAGTATGTTCTAAAGCCCATGGGCATGGACAATAGCACATATGCGCAGCCATTGCCAGAAGTTTGGCATAGCTCGGCAAGTGCCGCCTACAACCACAAGGGGGATGTTGTAGAAGGCCTTTGGCACAACTATCCCGAACAGGCAGCTGCAGGGCTATGGACAACTCCCACGGATTTAGCAAAATACTGTATTGAAATTCAGGAGATACTATCTGGAAAAAAGCAAGGCGTACTTGCCAAAAAAATGGTTGAATCAGTGCTGACCAAACATCAGAACAATTGGGGATTAGGAGTTTCTTTGGATGGCGAAGGGGATGCTTTAAAATTTGGCCATGGAGGTAAAAATAAAGGATTTACGAATAATTTGGTAGCTTTTGCCTACAAAGGCAGGGCAGTTATTATCATGACGAATGGCGACAATGGATGGGAACTGATAGAAGAGATTCAGAAATCTATTTTTGAGCATTATCAATGGTAAGTAATTTATTTGAAATTTCAATTAAACTATGACTGAAAAACAATTTTTTAAAATTTTACAAGAAAAGACAGAAACGGTATTTCACCAAAGTGAAGTTTATAAAAAAAATAAAGACAAAAACTGGTTCTATTCGATTTGTAATGGACCGATACTCAGGGATAAACCGATCATCTTTGGATTGAATTGGGGAGTAAGTAATAACCCAAACTACGAAGGTCACAAGGCGCAAAAAACATATCCAGAGACTATTGATACAAATACATGGAAGTTTAAGTCACATGTAAACAGCTATCTGATTAAATATTTTGGATGTTCCTTTGATGAAGTTAATTACAGTAACCAATGCTTTTTTAGAACTCCAAATGAGAGATTTTTAAGTTACCAAGATTGGCGCGACGCACTTCCCTTGTTCAGGGAATATGTGGAGTACATAAACCCACCCTACCTAATTATGTTGGGAAGACCCAGGCACATGAACAATGAGGAGCTTAAAGATTATAGAGAAATTGGGCATTTGCCCGAAGGTTCAAAGAGAAGGTCTTATGTTCGCTTAGGAACCCTGTTTGATAAATACAAGTTTGGCTCGGTTCCACATAGCTCTGCCCATATTTCCCCTGAAACACATGATGCACTTTGGAAAATATTAGAAGAAAAGTTCAAATAAATGATTAAAATGGTATTGCCCCCAAGAAGTGTACGTACCGGTTTGTTCATCCATTAGTTACCCAATATAATGAAGAACATATTTTCTCTAATATCATTTTTGGGTGTTTTTGCAGTCCTAAACTCCTGTGCAAAAGAATCAACCGGATTTGAAATTTCCGCGAATGTGACCGGATTTTCCAACAATTCCAAGGTTACGGTCTCCGACGCGACAAGCGGAAAAATACTTGATTCCACTAGGTTGACGGAAAACTCTTTTAGGCTGAAGGGCCACCTGGAAGAACCACCGAACAACTTGATTCTCTCGGTAGTCCCGGATAAAGGAAAATTTGGTGCCTATTCCACAATTTTCATCGGTAACGAGAAGGTGTCGGTAGAAGCCGACAGTACCGAATTTCGATATGGCCTTAAGCTCACAGGCTCATCCTTCCATAACTTCAAATCAAGATTCGACGAAAGAATAAATCCACTGGAAAAGAAAAGAAACCAAAGACTACAGGAAATGTTCTCGCTACGTCAGGAAGGCAAGTGGAACGATAGCCTCCAAACAGCATTTTGGGGCGAAAACGGCCTTATAACGGAACTGGACGAACAAACCTTGATGGAGACCAAGGACTTCATAGAACAAAATACCGATTCGTACTATGCACTTTATCAGTTGGTATTGAACAAGACCGTGCTGTCCCGAACTTTTATAAACGAGCAGATCAATAAACTAAGCGACGACCTGAAAGGCACAAAGTACGTCAGAGTGCTTAAGGCATATCAACAAAGCGGGCCCTTAGAAAAAAATGATAGGTTTTACGACTTCAGCGCGGAGAATCAACTTGGGGGGACCGTCAAGTTTTCCGATTTTTTTGATAAAAAAGACTATGTTCTACTGGAATTCTATTCCCCTTATTGTAGCTGGTGTACCAAGGCATTGCCCGAGATAAAAAAGTTGGAGGAATCGGAAAGGAATAGATTGGATGTCATAACTTTTAGCGTCGACAGGAACAAGGAGGACTGGCTTGAGGATTACAGGTCGAAAGAAAAGGACTGGACAAGTCTATGGAGCGCTGAAGGACGATATGGCGATGCTTTTACAACATATGGAGTCCATGGCACACCAACTTATTTCCTTTTCAACAAAGATGGAACTCTATTGAACAAATGGAGAGGATATGATGAAACGACCATGGATCAAATCAGAAGCCTGATAAAATAATATTGGGTAACTAAACGAGTAAGCGGTGTTATCGGATTTCTATGCTGGAAAATCGAACAATCAATATCCGCATAACTAATGAATATTTCATTTCTAAAAATCTCATTTTATTTAAAGGCCATTATAAAAGTTTAAAAAAAGGATGAAAAGGTCAGTAGCCCTTTTTTGGTGCCTAACTATTCTTGTATTGAACCAAGGTTGTTTGGATTTAAGTGAATGCCCTGAAGAGGTTACTGGAAAATATGTTTGTAACAATGATCCAATTGCCACAAATTATTTGAAACTAAATAAGGATGGTTCATTTTTACACTATTATAGTAAAGGTGACAAAATTATTACTGACACAGGAAAATGGGATAAAAGTGATAATGGTTTCTGTGAAATTGAATTCAGCAATTGGAAGAGCTTCAATGAATTAGAGTTAGATTTTGAAAACTATGGAAGTGGTATATTGTTTGTCAAAGGAAAATCTCTGGATATAACCCCGGATGGTGAATCTAATACAAGCTTCACAAAGGATGACTCAACAAATTAAAAAGTTCAAATAAACGATAGAAATAGGGTGCCATTACATACAATGGAACGATCATATGTAAATTCTGATTACCCACAAGAGGTCATGACAATTACCCTAGTAGTGTCATCCCTGAACCATACCCCAGGGCCATTTGTTTTAAAAGATGGGGGCGCTCTATCCCCATTAAATCGGTCGCCATTTTAAGGGAATTGTGGCATTGTTGCCACATGTCTGCCACATTGAACGATGCTATGATTTATATCTAACATGATAAATACTCAAGAAAATTGTAAAACACCTACAATGACAAAATTAAAATCTGCCCAAGTAGTTATTATTTGTTTTAATTTTTCATATTTGAAACTATATTTGACAACATAACGGTATATTGACACGTATAATACGTTAATATTACATTATTGTGGTTATTTGTCCCCCTCTTAGAGGAACCGAATGGTTCAATTGATCGATCTGTTCCTTCAAGATGTGAAATTTAATATTGATTTTGACTTATTTCTAACTGATTGCAACCAAACGTAAGTATGATGAAACAAAGAGTACAAGGCATTGGGTATAAGATGGCCATGCTGCTGTTCTTGTCATTGGCGCCAATGATAAAAGGCCATGGCATGGCCTTTTATCATGAAAATGGCCATGAATTCCAAGAAAGAACCATAACAGGTCAAATCTTTGACGACAGTGGTCTACCCTTATCAGGGGCCTCCGTTCAATTGAAAGGAACGACAAATGGGGTCACGGCCGATTTCGATGGCAACTTTACTATCGACGTTCCCAATAGCGAAGCCGTATTGATCATATCCTATATAGGATTCAAGACACAGGAGATTACCGTTGGTGATCGATCCTTCATAAAAATTGAGATGCAGACCGATGCCACCCAGTTGGAAGATGTGGTGGTCGTGGGTTATGGTACCCAAGAAAAAACCAAGATTACGGGATCTGTGGCATCCGTAAGTGGCGAAGCCATTGAAAATGTTCCTGTACCGGGGGTGTCACAAGCGCTACAAGGCCGGGCAGCAGGCGTAAACGTGATACGGAACGGTGGCGCACCTGGGCAAGAAGGAAAAATTAGGATAAGAGGTACGGGAACGGTAAACAATTCCGATCCATTGGTGGTCATTGATGGGGTTCCTGCAGGAAGTATCGATGACATCAATCCCAACGATATCGAATCAGTTGAGGTGCTTAAAGATGCTTCCACATCCGCCATTTACGGACTGCGCGCTGCCAATGGTGTGGTTCTGGTAACGACCAAAAAAGGGCGACACAACCAAAAATTATCGGTCACTTTAAATGCCTACACGGGGTTTTCCAATGCCATAAAACTTTTGGAGGTCTTAGAGGCTCCTGATCTTGTTGCCCTAAAGAAGGAACGCTACACAAACGATGGCATTGCTGGCGATCCCATCTGGGATGACCCCTACTATGCAGTGCAGCGTACCAACTGGCAAGATGAACTGTTGGGAACAGGAATGACCAACAATATCGACTTTAGTATTACGGGTGGATCCGAGAAATCGGCGTATTCCATATCTGGTGGTTACTTCAAAGAAGACGGTATGATGAAGAGCTCCTATTATAGGAGGATCAATTTCAGGATCAATTCCGACCATAAATTGACCAAATGGCTCACTTTTGGTGAAAATATGCAGTTGACGCGTAGGAACGGCAATTTTTTGAATACAAATTCCGCCCAAAGCGGCATACTTTGGTCGGCAATACGTTTTAACCCTGCCCTACCCGTCATAAATGATGATGGCAGCTACAGTTCTTCCCAGGTCAGTACTGAATTTGGTGACATCAATAATCCCATTTTCACAGTCGATACCAATGACAGCGAAAATACTACCACCCGTTTGCTGGGGAACATATTTACGGAGCTCAACATTTTGGAAGGGTTGAAGTTCAGGGCCAATTTTGCAGTGGACGGCATCGTTAAAGACGATTATGGATTTGGAATTCAAGTGACCGATCAAATCCGGCAAAACTCGGTCAACTCATTAGGAAGAAGATATGAAGAATCGTATTCATTGCTCAGCGAATACTATTTCACTTATCAAAAGACCTTTGCCGAAAACCATAATTTTAAATTTGTCGGTGGCTATACCACACAATCCTTTAAAACCGATTGGTTCTTTGCTTCAAAAGGTAATTTCTCTAATGAGGACGAAGCGCAACGTGTGTTTAATTCGGGGGAAACCTTGCTAGGTATCGACGGCAATAGAGAAACAATCAAACTGGCCTCTTTTTTCGGAAGGCTCAATTACGATTATTTGGGAAGGTACCTGTTCTCGGCCGTTTTCAGAAGGGATGGCAGTTCCCGTTTTTCACAAGAGAACCGTTGGGGAAATTTTCCGGCCTTTTCCGCCGGTTGGAGAATTTCCCAAGAGCCTTGGTTTGAAAGTTCGCTTATCGATAACTTAAAGCTGACCGGTAGTTGGGGTCATTTAGGAAACCAGAATGTTGACCCTTTTCAATACTTGGCCTTGATCAATACAAACCGCAGGTATTCGCTGGGAGGAGAGCAGGTCACAGGGGCCAGCCTTTCGAGAATTCCCAACTTGAACATTGGTTGGGAAACTTCCGAAATGACCGATATAGGCCTAGAACTCGGTATGTTGGACTATAAGATAACCGCTAAATTGGGCTATTTTATCAAAGATACCAAAGACATGTTATTGGCACCTGCCTCATTGGCCTCTTTAGGAACCGCCACAATACCGGATCAGAATATAGGTGCCGTAAGGAACAATGGTCTTGAATTCGAGGTCGGCTATAACAATTCATTCGGTGATTTTAACCTAAACCTTTCGGCCAACGCATCCTTTATCAACAACGAGGTACTTGATCTGGGTGATACCGGCTTTCTACAGAGCCAGTTTTATGGCAGGCCCAATCAAGAGATCAGCAGAACTCTCGAAGGCAGTTCCATTGGTACGTTCTATGGGTGGAGAACCGACGGTCTTTACCAAAATACAACAGAGATCGACAACGACCCGAACATTGCCAGTGACGAAAGAAGAGCCAATGGCTTAATACAGCCTGGCGATGTACGCTTTGTAGATTTGAACGGAGATGGTCAGATCGATAGTGACGACAGGGAGATCATCGGTGACCCCATTCCCGATGTGAACTATGGACTCAATGTTAGTCTGGGCTATAAGAATTTCGACTTTAACCTGTTTTTCCTCGGAGAAGCCGGCGTAGACATCTATAACGCCGATCGTATGCAGGGTCTAGATCCTACTTATCCTTTCAATATGTATGCCGAAGCATTGGACCGTTGGCATGGTGGGGGCACCAGTAACAGTATTCCGAGGATGTCGACCAATAGGAATAACCTGAACCATAGGACCTCAGATCTTTTTGTGGAAAACGGGAGCTTTTTCAGGTTGAAGAACCTTTCGCTTGGATATTCGCTACCCAATGAGGTGCTCAACTCCATCGGAATAGCAAAATGTAGAATCTATGTTACGGGACAAAATGTGTTCACCGTTACCGACTATTCAGGTATGGATCCCGAAATGGGTTATATCGACGGTAACCTACAGAAGAACGTGGACTATGCCCGATACCCCCAGGCCAGAACTTTTACCTTAGGTACAACCATCAAATTCTAACCTAAAAAACAAAATTTTCAAAAAATGAAAAAGTCTATATTTCTTTTGTCCATATCGCTGCTGGTCTTTGCGGCATGTTCCGATGATTATTTGGATACGACACCCAACGGACAAGCGACCTCCGCGCAGTTTTGGAGAAATGGTGACGACGCCGTGTCAGCGGCCAATGCCTTGTACGAACCCATGATCGATGAGGAATTCTATGGCCACAGTGAGCAGACCTTTGAAATCTGTTCTGATGATTTTTACCGGGCCGGTGACCACGGCGAGGACCAGGCCATTGAAGATTTTACTTTTGATGCCGACAACTCCCAACTTCGCCACAGCTACAAATTTAAATATGAGATCATTAACCGGGCCCATGCCATTTTGATCAATGTGCCCGATATAGAAATGGATCAGAATTTGAAAAACCAGGTTTTGGGCGAGGCATATTTTATGCGTGGATTTGCGCGCTGGAGACAGCATGTCATTTATGGATCCTTGCCCATTATTACAGAGGAGAACTATATCAACAATGAATTCAACCAACCAAAACCGACCGTGGCAGAGTTTCAAGCGGCCATTGAAGCCGATTGGCTAATGGCGGCCGATTTATTACCGGCCAACTATTCGGGAGTCGATGTCGGTCGCCCTACCAGTGGGACGGTCAACGGTTTCTTGGCCAAATTTTACCTATATGTGGATGATTTTGATAATGCCATAACCTATGGAGAAAAGGTGCTCAACGGCCCTTATCCTCTTGCGGAAAGTTTTGCGGACAATTTTACTATTGCCACCGAGAACAACCCCGAGGTACTGTTCGCCGTTCAATCGCTAGACAATTGGAAAACCCAAGACTATATGATCTATACCACTCCAAGGCCATGGGGCGGGTGGGATTTCCATGAGCCCATCCAAGATCTGGTCGACGAGTACGAGACCGACGATCCCCGCTTGGATGCTTCCATCTTTAAACCTGGTGACATGGTGGATATCGGGGGCGACGACGGTGTTCAAGAATATACCGCTGACTTATCGAGCACGGGCTACCATTTTAGAAAATTCGCCTCATGGCGTGAATCGGGAGGCCTCAACGGCGACCAGAACATTCCTATCTTGCGCTCTGCCGATGTCTACTTGTTGGTGGCCGAGGCCAAGATCCGAAGGGATGGTGCCGGTGCCGGAGATACCGAACTGAATGCGGTACGAACCAGGGCCTTGGGTGAGGGCGCGGCCATTTCAGGAGCCGATATGGATGATCTGATCCACGAACGTCGCGTTGAACTGGCCGGCGAAAACCAGCGTTTTGCTGACCTGAAACGTTGGGACAAGGCGGGAATCATAGACTTAGTGGCACATTTCCAAATCGACAGGGGCCAATTTAAACCCTCCCGTACCTTTATGAAGCCAAAGCACTACTATTTTGCCGTCCCTCAACGTGAAATTGATCTATCAAACGGCGTAATCGAACAAAATGAAGGATATTGATCATAAGATCCATTTAAGACAACTTTCCAAGATTTTAAGAATAAAAGGGGCAACCATTGTAGTTGCCCCTTTTATTTAGCAACATATTTTAAATGAAGTGGTTTAAACTTTTTGAATTGAAGCGAAAATTAATGGTCTTGTGCCTAGATTAAAGCAATTTTGAGCTACGTAGCAGCGCTAATGGGCAAGCTCTGAATTAATATATTGAATGATTTTTGGATAAATTAGCCACTTATAATATTTCATATGAAATTCTATAAAAAACAGGTCCCATCCTTGCCCCTTAATCTGATGATATTGGGTGCTTTCATTTTGTTTGGGTCTTGCAAAAAATATCCCAAACAACGTAATTTGATAGGTGCCTGGAAAATAGATTCCACTTACACCTATTATAATGGCTTTACTTATACACAAAAAGAAGAAGGTGCCGATTGGGCCACTTACGTCTATGATAAAGACGGAATTATGCAGGAAATAAAATATGGCTCTTTTCAAAGTTACCATTATTCGATAAAAGAGCATAGCGATACCCTGCTACTCAAAGCGACACAAGGAGACAAAATTTCCGAGTTTAAAGTGTTGGGGCTCACAAAAGAGCGAATGATCTTGAGAAAAGATAAAAGTCCCCTTTTCTCGGGAAACAATCAAAAGCGCTATGAAATTCGTTATTATTCGCGAACACAACCGCCAAAAGAAAATCTTATCCCCTTTAAAGATCCCAGAAAAAACACGGTTAATGAGAAGTGATGCCTAAGGTTGCTCTGTGGCTTTAGAGAAAGAGAAAACGAGCAATGGGCCATTATTTTGAGCGGCCAGAACACTTGGTTTTCCAGAACCTGTTTCTATGAGATCAAGATCCCTACCTTCACCGTCCATATAAAAACCAGATTCCTGCACGGATCGGGCAACAAAGCCATTGTTCCCTTTACCGCAGAGCAACAACCCATTAAAGGCATCCAGATAGCCAACAAAAGGGGTTTGAGCGGTAGAGTTTCCAGACAATAGAATATCCATTATCCCGTCTTGATCAAAATCAAAAACCAAAATGCCGTTAATAGGCGCCCATTGGGCTTCGCTGGGCAGTGGGTGCACTTTATACGTACCATCGATGTTCTCTATCCATGAAGTGGCAAAAGTATTGATGTCGATTCTTTGAGCACCCGTTTCGTTCGGAATGATATCCTCCCATCTGGAACCAGCAAAGCTTTTGTAATCCTGAAACCTTCTTTTAAAAGGTTGTAGCGAGCCCAAAAAGTCGTTCCTAAAATTAAGAGGGACCTGCTTACCCTGTAGATTATGGGAGATTAAAAAATCTTGGACACCATTTTGATCAAAATCGGACATATGGAGCGAAAAAGGATGTTCCCGATCGGAACGGTACGGGGTATTGAGCCCTAGGTTGCCGACGACCAGATCGAGATCATCATCCCCGTCAAGATCCGCAAGGGCCATTTTATTCCACCATCCTACCGTATCGCCCAATAATATTTCATTGGTGGCATCGTTCAAATGATGTCCTTGTTCGTTTTTTAAAAGGGTAAGGGGCAGCCATTCACCACAGATCCATAAATCGGGAAATCCATCATCATCCATGTCGGCCCAGTGTGCATCAGCGATAATCCCTAGGCGTTTCAATCCGGGTGACACCTCATCGGTGACATCTACAAAGGTTCCTGATCGGTTCTCCAAAACATAACTCCTTGAAATACCATAATGTTCGGGTTCAACGTACCCCCCCACAAAAAGATCCATATCGCCATCCTGGTCATAATCCGCAGCGGCTACAGAAGATGTGCTATTGATCATTGAAGGCAAAAGATCGGTACGGTCAGCAAAAACCCCATGTCCGTCATTGAGGTATAGGCGATCTTGGTAACGGTGGGAACCTTCGGGGTATTCGGCGCTCCCGCTTGTAACATACAAATCCAGGTCGCCATCCCCGTCAGCATCAAAAAAGGTCGATCCCAAATCTTCACTTTCACGCCCCGATGGTAGTTTTTTTCCCTCAAAACCACCTTCTCTTTTTTGGATAAAGAGCATACCTGGTTCGTTCTTCGCTCCCCCGATAAAGAAATCATCCAGACCATTGTTGTCTACATCGCCAACACTGATATCAGGACCTTTTTGGGAATAGCCGTGAGAAAGGATCGGCAATTGGTCAAAATCACAATAATAAGCATCCTTATGTTTGTACTTAACCAGGTCGGTCGCATAAAAAACAGTTTCGCCGTTCTCACATTGTGGTACTTTTGTTGGTTTATGGTTGGGATGATAATCCATTTTCAGCAATTGGTCGGTATCAGGGTGCAAGACCGTTTGCCGTGTTCCATCGGGCCATTGAACCTGCAGCGAATCGACAGGGTCACCGCCCAAGCCGAAATGCACGATTGGTTCCACGGAAGATTGAAACCCTCGTACCGGGTACATTTCCTGGTATTGCACCCTTTCTTGTTGAAAGAGTGTAATTTTAGCGCCAAAGCCATTGTTGTTCGGAGATTTATGGTTCAGTTTGATCCTTAGGTAATTATTCTTTTGTAAGCGTCGCAAGGTGTTCTCATAGACGAATGCCTTGTCATAGGAATTGTTTACAATGTAATCGAGATCGCCATCATTGTCGAGGTCGGCCACGGCGGCACCATGCGAAAAGCTGTTCTGAACGAACCCCCAGGAACCCGATACATTCTCGAAGGTAAGGTCTCCTTTATTCTTGTAGGCAAAATTGGGTAGATAAGCCCCATCTATATTCTCCAATTCTTGAGCGAGTTCCGCCAAAAGGGCATCGTTAAAGGAAGAGCCTTTGAGTACCTTGTTAGCTTTATAGGAAACAAAATCCATATTGGTGATATCCCTAGGATATCCGTTGGTGATTAGTAGATCTTTTAATCCATCATTATCGACATCCGCAAAAAGGGGGCTCCAACTCCAGTCGGTACTTTCGATTCCGGCAAAATGTCCGATTTCACTGAAGGGAATCTGTTTTTGGTCTAAACGGCCAAGGTTCTTTTGCAAGGAATTTCTCATAAATTGGGGAAAGTAGCCATTCTCAAGTTCCGATCGAAACCGATTATGATTAATAGATCCGATCATTTCGGCCCGCCTTTTTTGATCGGGCGGCAACATATCCAACGCTATGATATCCAATAGGCCATCGTTGTTATAATCGGATATATCACATCCCATGGACGAATAACTGGTATGCTTAAATAAAACCGGTGCCACATCGGTAAAAGTTCCATCGCCATTGTTATGATACAACAAGTCGTTGGAAAGATAGTCGTTGGAAACATAAACATCGGGCCAACCATCTTGGTCGTAATCTCCGATGGCAAGTCCGAGGCCATAGCCTTCCTTTAGGATTCCGGCCTGTGCCGATACATCGACAAAAAACCCATCATCGTTGCGATAAAGCTTGTCGGTATTGATCATTTGGCCCTGGTTACGTTTGGGCCGTATGACATTCGGACCCGTGCGATCGGTCATATTGTTGAGCAAATAGGCATCGAGATCGCCATCACGGTCAAAATCAAAAAAAGCGGCCTGGGTGGTATGTGCATCATCATCCAGTCCATAGTCGGCGGCTTTTTCGGAAAAAGTAAGGTCCCCATTATTGATATACAACATGTTCTTTCGTTGTACAGCGCCATAGGGTCCTGAAAAGCAAAGATATAAATCCATTAGACCGTCGGCATTGATATCGACCATTGAAACCCCCGTACCCCATTTTCCATGGTCTTCGATTCCAGAAGAGATGGTTATATCTTCAAACTTAAAATCTCCTTTGTTCAGATACAGTTTGCCAGAAACCATATTACCCGAAAAATAAATATCGGTCAGCCCGTCATTATTGATGTCGCCGACAGCCACCCCCGCACCATTGTAAAAATATTCAAAACTGATAACATTCAACTTGGTACTGGGATACAGTATATTGGAAAAATCGATCCCTGTCGATTCAGCTGAATGTAATTGGAACAAATAGCCGAGTTCAACATTCTCCCTATTTTCTTTGGAACATCCCAGAACCACAAAAATAAAGAGCAGCCCTTTCATAAAAAACATCTTTTTATTTCTCGATCGAACCAACATAGTGTGTAAAGCTAATAATCAATCTCATCCCATTTATATCCACGTCGTTAAATTTTACAAATAAGCCCATGGATACCCGCTTTGTAAGTCTTCGAACGAATGTTGACGGACCCTGCCCAAAATTAAGTTATAGTTTCAATATTTGTTTTTGATGCGCTTTCTCCTTTTGAGCATTGTTTTCTTTTTAATCAATTCTCTTTGTTTCAAAATTCTTTCTCCCTCCCAAAATATACATATGACGGGGTCAGGTTGTTCTGGGACTAGCGGTATCTTCTGTTTGGCAAATCGCATGTGCTTCCTCCATTTTACCCTAAGCCATTCGTACTTTTTTGAGCACACGGTTCCGGAACAGAAGCTCGGCCACAGTTTCCTTGAGCTGGGAGCTCTGGCCTGCAGATGCAGGATTCCGATTCTTCGCCTTTGAGCCCTTCCAGTACGATACTGATTTTTTCCTCGGCGGAGAACTTCCGCCTTATTTTTCTCTTGATGTCCTTTACGATTGATCCCGTGTTCTTACTTGTCATTTTAAGTGATTTAAATGGTTAATGAATCCATCTTCAAGGCTATAGCCTTGAAGATAACAAAACCATCACTTATCTTTAGACCAAGTTCAGTCCACTTTTGGTTGAAGATTTACAGTTTTCTTAAATCAGGATTTACTGATTATAATGTAAGATAATGTTAAAACTAGTAAGGGCCATATTTTTGATGGTTGCAATCGGTGCAAACCTTGGTCATTCCCAATCGCCAAATATTTCTGCTCTGGAGAGCCAAAGGACAACTATCCAGAAAATGATTCGTGCATATCAAGATACCCTGGCAGATCTTGATTTTATGATCTCGGAGTTAGAAACGGGCAACGCTGTGGACGTATCCGAAGTTACTTTTTACAATAAAACAAAGAATAAAAAAACGAACAGCACTGATAGGCTAAGATCCAACAACCGGAATAATGAAATAGCCGATACAAAACATTCAGGAACAAATCCAGAGCGTGTTATATCCAAAAATGTATCCAAGGTTAATATAAGGCGAACGACAAACTCTTTTTCCACCACACCTCGACCTAGGACTCAAACCAAGGTATATAGGAGAAGAGTAGGCGCAATCTGTAGGGATGGTACGCGGTCATATGCTACAGGAAGAGGGGCTTGTTCACATCATGGGGGCGTAAGGAACTGGCTCGTGCAGTAAAGATTTCAGGAAACCGTAGTTAAGAATAGGAGCTATCTATTTGTCCATACCCCATAAATTTCAAATAATTGTTAAACCAATAAATTAAAAAGTATGGGAATTAAACCTGGTCCAAAAAGAATAGCCAAATCGACAGGAAAACCGGACAGACGACAACGGGATAACAAGAGCACCCCCAGCAATACACCATCGTTAAAGCCGCACAAGCATAAGAAAGGGGATTGAGCGCTTTACATTGCGGCATAATACCGTTGTCCTAAAAGGATAAGCTGATGATCTTTTCAGTTATTCATCTTATTTCCTACTTTTAGAGCCTGTTTACTGATCTTCAAATACAATTTTTGTCTTCTCGGAAGATACTCCTCTAAACGGGGCGAACATAACAATGGGTTACCCACAATCCATTGTGACGGGATAACTATGTTCGTTTTTTTATAAATCACATCATTTAGTATACATCAAAAAAGGTCGATGTTCAACACGGCCTCTTTTCGCAGAATCGAGCTATTATTCTGCCGAAAAGGTAATTCCTGTAATGAAATGGGCAAAAAACGATTGATAAGCAAACAAATAGAATTTTTTTATACAAGGGCTTCGGAAGAAACAAGACTTGACAAAGGTATGGGGGTCTTCGAGTTCGCCAGGATAAAGACTCTCATTGAAAAATATCTTACACCTTCTTCGGCCAAAATAGTTGATGTCGGTGGCGGACCGGGCAAATATTCCGAATGGCTTGCGAGAAAAGGCCATAGTGTCTCTTTGGTGGATCCTGTACCCAAACACATTGAATTGGCAAAACGAAGGGCGGGTGCCCTTAAAAATAAGTTTCATGCTCGGTTGGGCGAGGCCCGTAACCTCGATTATCCGGATAATTTGGCCGATTTGGTAATCCTCCACGGCCCTCTGTACCATTTACAGAACAAAGAGGATAGGGAGAAGGCCATAGCCGAGGCCAAAAGGGTGATCAGGCCGGGAGGAATCGTATTGGGATTTTCCATTAATTATACGGCGTCTACCTTGGTGGGACTGTTACAGGGGCTCATACATCGCGAAGCATTTTTTAAGATGTGCACGGAGGAACTGACCACGGGCTTCCACAATCCGCCCGATGATTTCCCGTGGCTTCTTGTGGAAGCTTACTATCATCGGCCGGAAGAACTGAAAGAAGAGTTCGAAGGTCAGGGCCTCAAATGCCTGAACATCCATGCCGTTGAAGGCATGGCCTGGTTGGACAAGGATTATTTCTCCAATATGTCGGGAGAAAAGAGTAAAAGGACACTTCTGGAACTGATAGAGATTACCGAGAACGACATGAATCTTTTATCTTTCAGTCCGCACATGATGATTGCGTCAAGAAAAGATGGATAGATCGACTCTGGGTTTGCGTCATTCTTGAGCTGCAAAAATTTTTAGGTAGTCATAAGGGGTTTAGAATGAATCCGGTTCTTCATTTTAAAGAATGACGAGGATAACTAAACAAATTTTAATATTATGAAATTACAGGCGATTCCGAGAATATATGTTGACCCCTATGTTGTCCCTTTTAAAAATAAAAAATCCGTAACATGTTCTATTTGAATTAGTTACGGATTGTTTAAGTGGTCCCACCTGAACTTTTTGCAGCTAAATTAATTTTATTATAAATAGACCAAATTACCTGTCAGCACATCATAATAGGGATTTCGTCCCATGTTATCCCTTTTAAGGTTCCTTATCAACAAATACCTTGATTTGAGCAAAGCCTTGAGTTCCTGGATATCCTTTTTGGTCGCAGGCCTGTTCTCCTCGGCGGTCAACAGTCTTTTGGCGACCTCCGCCACGGCCACGCCCGTAGCAGCATTGCCGACCCCTGCCAAGGACATCCTTTCCGGCGGGTTTGGTATTTTGTTATTTTGCGGCACTTCGCTTTTAGGGCCCGGAACATCCTTGATCAATTGCCCAATCCCTTTCTTCTTTCTCCAGTTTAGGCTGCGGCACGAATTACTGCAAAACTTTTGCGCCCCTCTTCGTGTCGGAAGGTATTCATCGCCACAGTACGAACAGATTTCCTTTTTTTTCATGATTATACGTCAAATGAACGTTTAATTTACGCATAATTTATTTTTTATCAACGTCAATCTATTTTGAAAATCCGTTTAAAAAGGGCGGTCTCTGCCTCAATTTCCGTAATCAAAGGTGGTTTTTTTGCCTTCTTTCGGGGCAGGGGGGATGCTTCTTTTTTGTCAGGTGTTTGGAGCTTTCCTATCCGTGGTTCCGTCTTAGTGTATTTTTTGGACAGGTCCGGAAAATTGACCGCAATTACTTTCTTCAGGTCAAAATTGCCTTTTGGTAGACCGTCCTTTTCTGGGTAGAAGTATTGTAACAATGTCTCGAGATGAGCCTTAAAGTGGTCGTATTGCATTCGGAACAATCCCTTGACGGTATCGTTCAAAGGATCATGTACTTGGTCGAGATTTTGTTCCAACCAATTACAGATGTAAAACAGGCATTCTACCTGTTCGAGGTACAAGGTCAGTGCGTAATCGAACCCCATGGCATCGGAATCGGCCTTTTTCTTGAGCAGTTGATGTATATTGTCCTTTAACGAGGCCCCCTTCAATAGCGCCCTGCCATTGTTCCTGCCCTCCTCGTAAACGACCGGTCCCTCATAACGGTCGAGTACCAGGATCCGGCCACGGTATTTTTGGTAATCGAACCCCTCATGGCCCTTTAAAAATTCGTTTACCTTTTTATTATCGGGAATATAGAAGAAGAGCTCTTCCCAAAGCACGGGAAGCAATCCTCTGTAAAATTTGGAAAGTTCCGTCTTATCCATCCGTATCCCTTAACATGGTCGAATAATCCTCGGGCAGCATGGCATCGATATCGCGCAGGTACTTTTCCAATGAGGTCATGGAAGAATGCCCGGTTATGAGCATCAACTTGCTCTTGGCCTCGAAGGGGGAGGATCCCTTTTCCAACGCCCTGTACAATTTGGTGATAAAGGTATGCCGAAAACTGTAGAGGGTATAATCCGTACCCAGACCGAAATGGTCCTTTACTACCCTTTTGAACCGCTTGGTAAAATAGTCCCTCCGGTTCCCTATGGCCGTTTCCCATTTGCCTCCAATCTTGTCCGGTGTGAAGAGCACGTATTCCTTTTCCAAGGTTTCAATGTCGGGCAGGCCCGTCCACAGGATGTCCGGTATAATCTTTGTCTTCCAATGGTCGTTCTTGTCCTTGAACCGGACCGTTCGGCCTTTCAGGTCAATATCCTTGACCTTAAGACGGCATACCTCGATAGGGCGCAAAAAATTATATGAAATGAATTTTATGTACAAAAGCAATAGAGGATCCTCCGCTTTCAAATGTACGAATATCTTTTCCTGGGTCTCCCGGGAATACCTTTTGTGCCGCTTCGGCACCGATTTTAGGACCGGTATCTTTTTGATGAAGTTCTGTGCGATGATATCGTTGTCCACCAAGACCTGTAGGACACTACTGAGGTCCGTCCTGAAATTGTTCCTGTTGCGAGCACTCGTTCTCGACAGGACATCGTTGAGGAACGTTGTGACCGTTTTCTTGTCAAGGTCCGTGATATTTACGAGATCGGGACGGTTGGCCTCCGTCCATTTCAGGAAGTTCTTTATTTTGTTTTCGTAGCCCCTTTTGGTAGTAGGGCTCAGGATCTTCTGTTTTTGTCCGATCGCAAAATCAAAGGCCTCTTGAACGGACATTTTCGGCCCGTCGGAAGTTTGGTCCGGGGTACTTTGGGTTACACTTTTAATATCCTGGTCTTTGTCCGGTTTGCTTTTGGCCTTCAAACGGTCGTGCAGTTCCGTATTGTCGCCATAGGGATCGTATCCCTCTTTCAACAACCTTAGCAGCACCTTTCTGTAGGTCACCAGAACGGACAGCCTATCCTCCTTTGTCTTGAACTTATTGGCGATTCCGTAGAAGGGGGTCTGACGCTTCATCTTTCCCGTTTTGGGATCGCGAAAGGAAAAATAGACGTACCAACGCTTTTTCAGGTCGCCCTTGCCGGAGTATATCTTGGGCCGTGAAAAATTTCGCTCTTTTGCCAAATCGTATGCACTTTCGTATTCATTTTCGCTCTCAAAGGTAAAAAGATCTTTAAAATCGGGCATAAAAAAACGGTCTAGCGAAAACTAAACCGTTGTTCTTGAGTGCTTTAAGATTCGTAGCGGGGACTGGACTCGAACCAGCGACCTTCGGGTTATGAGTTCGAAAAAATCGCCTAAAAAGGCCTATTTGCCCCTATATTTTGTTAAAACCGTATTCGGAAACGTATGCGTTGGTTAAACTTAATTTCAGCTAAATATACAGGTTATTTTTGACTTGAACTTGAGGTTGGAATATTCCATAAGCTCGAAAAATTTTCTTACATTGAAAATCCCCTTTTCGGAGTACCTATCCACTACTTTTTTCTATTGGTAGATTTATAATATCGCCAAAAATGAAATTTAAGATTCCCGCAATTGTATCTCTTATCTGTTTTCTATTTCTTATTACCTGTACCACAGAGGATAAACCCGAACAATTTGATTTAAGCACTGAAGTGCAGCCGGAAGATGGAGGGGCAATACGACCTGCCACGGGAACTTTTGATTCAGGGGAGGAGATTAAACTAGATGCCAGACCCTCGGAAGGATACTTTTTTAAACACTGGAGCGGTGATATTAATGGATCTGATAATCCCTATAGTATAACAATAACCTCAGACCTAGAGATTACGGCCGTATTCGAAAAATTGGATGATGATAACGATGGTGTGGATAACGAAATAGATAAGTGTCCTAATACTCCAAACGGTGAGTCCGTCGATGCTGATGGTTGTGCCGATGGGCAACTGGACTCCGACGAAGATGGAGTGAGCAATAATTTTGACGAATGTCCGAACACACCAAATGGAGAATCTACAGATGAAAAAGGGTGTTCATTAAGCCAAATAGATAGTGATGGTGACGGAGTGTTCGATGATGAAGATGATTGCCCTTCGACCCCTGAAGGTGAATCTGTAAATGAAAATGGCTGTTCTGAAGATGTTGAGGACAGTGATTCAGATGGAGTACCTAACGACAGGGATCTCTGCCCAAATACGCCCTCGGAAGAAGTTGTAGATGAATATGGTTGTGCCTTAGCTCAAAAAGATACTGATAACGATGGAGTGGCTGACGATGATGATCAATGTCCGGAAACCCAAGAAGGGCAGGCAGTGGACGAAAGAGGTTGTAGTAACGCTCAAAAGGATTCTGATGATGACGGTATAAGCGATGATATTGACGAATGCCCAGATACTGGAACAGGGGAAATAGTTGATGAGGTAGGTTGTAGCAGCTCTCAGAAAGATTCGGACGGTGACAGTGTTATGAATGACATGGACGAATGTCAGGATACACCTTTAGAAAGCGAAGTCGACGAAAATGGTTGTGCGGACTCCCAAAAGGACAGTGATGGAGATGGTGTAACGGATAATCTGGATGCATGTCCAGATACTCCAACCGGAGAAACCGTAGGGACTAATGGTTGTACAATTGTGGCTATGACTTACGTGCCGGATGATAATTTTGAACAATATTTGGTCGATCAGGGCTATGACGACGTTCTAGATGACTATGTTCTAACGGAAAATATAAGTCTGGTAGAAGAACTAAGTCTTTTTGGACCAAATGATTTAATAAATATCGATTTAACAGGAATCGAAGATTTTAATTCTTTAACGACGCTTTCAATTTATAAGTATAAGATAACCTCCTTATGGGATATAGGAAATAATCCGAACTTAAAAAGTTTGTTTTTAGGAGAAGAATTTTCGGTCAATTCGCTAGAAATAATCAATCATCCTAGTATTGAACGAATAAATATTGATTATGCTCGTATTCCCACTATAAATATAAGTAACAACCCGAATCTATTATTCATGTATAGTAACGATTTGAGGGTAGACGAAATGACGGTTTCAACAAATCCTAATTTAACTACATTTGCTTTTATGGACCTAACCATAACAGATATCAATATTACCAATAATACCAGTCTCGTAGGATTTTTAGGCGAAGGATTCAGTTATACAGGAGACTTGGATCTTTCAAGCAACCCAAATTTGGAACGCATTTCAGTAGAGGCTAGTGGTAGCGCATTTAAATCACTAAATACTTCCTCACTTAACAAACTAAAAGTTATCTTATTGAGCAACCCATTCCTAAGTACTATGGACTTCACTGATAATGTTCAATTGGAAACCTTAATAATATTGGGGTCTTTGATAACTTCATTGGATGCGGCGAGTAAGCCCAATCTAGTAGAGCTAGATGTTCGTGGCCCCAACAATATTTGCATCAAGGTCTCACAGGATCAATTAGACAATATACCCATAGGCTGGACCAAAGACCCCGATGATGTTTATTCTCTGACTTGTGAATAATAGGTCTTTTTTTTAATTAGTGAAGACTTCCATGATTCTAGCCTTATCCTGAAAATTAATGATACAGTTTATGGATTATATAGCAATTGTAGCCTTCCCTAATTACAAAAAGTTATTGGGAAACGTAAATAGACAAAGTAAAGAACGATGCTCAAAAGAAGGAAATGCTATCAAATTCCAAAGTTAAAACTATGACTTATTTTTGGATTGGTCTAGTCAAAATTCGTTTGAAGACCTATAATGGACATCTGTTTATCTTGTCCAACCAATTTTCAAAATACTAATCATTAATACTCATTTTCCTACTATAAGATATTAAAAATGATTAGATTAGATATAGTGAAGGGTTATTTTGAAAATTGAATTACGAATGTTAACCTTAAAAGGTATTTACCTAACATTCTTAAATTTTGAAAATTTTAGGTGTACTTATTTATAGAGAATTCAACCTAAAATTCAAGGCTACTATAGTAAATTGAAATCATCATATATTCATCTAAATTCATTCATTTTAATATGAAATCAATTAAAACCCTTTTCTTGATAATGACAATGCTATTTTTATGTCCTATGATGTCTCAAAAAGTTTCGGGAACGGTTCTGGATAGTACAGGTTTAGGGCTTCCCGGGGCAAATGTGGTTGTAAAAGGTACCACAAATGCCGTACAAGCGGATTTCGATGGTAATTATGTTTTGAGCAATACGTCATCTAAAGATACTCTTGTGTTTAGTTATATTGGGTTTTTAACACTGGAAGTTCCAATAGGAAATCGTTCTATTATTAATGCAAGAATGATTGAAGATCACCAGGCATTGGAGGAAGTAGTTGTTACCGCTATGGGAATGCGCCGCGGGAAGTATGATCCTTTAGACGAAGTACCGCGATTTCCTTGGCCGCCACCCCTACCTTCTACTAAAATTGAAATTCCTAGGAATGTTATGGCCAATTGCAATTACCTTGACGATGTCAATGATATATTGGTAAATGCGCTGGTGGAAAATGGTTATCACGATAAAGGTTATTTTTTAGTGCCAGCAAGGCAAAAGGATGGATTTGCACTTGCAACCCAGCTTGAACAAATCGATAAAAATGGTATTGCTAAAAAAGATCCAAATCGATGGAACATTACGCCTGTAGACGATAATTTTTCCTTCGATTCATTTATCAGTGCATTATTTTTTTCAAATCCAGGTTATTTTCGGCTAATTGTCTTTATTGTTACCGATAAGCCTTTCAGTGCAAATGGAAAAAGGGTAAGTCGCAAAACTGCCCTTGCTTGGATTCAAGAGGGTGTAAACAGTTTTCCAGATAGACTAAGAAGAGTTCCTTTTACCAAAAGACATCATGTCACGGCGTTAATCTATGAATATGAGTTGCCAGAAAACGCCTTAGGGGCTTCACTTCTACAACCCAGTAGACACTCGGGTTTAGAACATTTGAAAAAATCAAACTTATGGAGTGCTCTAGCCAAAGAATGATGTTATTACCTAAAATGAAATTACCACTACCTTGGAAGATATAAGTCTGCATCAAGGTAGGGAACTTATGATTAAGTCCAATTTATGGAGTGTTTTAACAAAGTATGAATGAAAACACTAATTAATTACCGCAATCTACTACTGACAATATTTACCAGTGCTTTTGGATTATTATTTCTTTTGCTTATTATTTTAACGATTAGCGGCAAGTATTCAACGAGAATCTACATTCCTTGGCTTTGGCTCAATTTCCTCTATATTCCACCAATACTATTTGTTCTCAGAATCAAGCAAAGTGCTATAAAAATTGTGCCTTCAGGAATTGTTAGCTTTGCAATTTTGTATGTTATATCAACGTTCATAATTTTTTTCTTCCAAGAGTTAAATAGGCGAATTACTGGCGATTTAACCTATATAGCCTATAGCAATGCGCTACTGTTGTCTGGTTTGATTCTAATTCCTTTAGAACTTATATTAATCTTCTTAATTCGGAAAAAGTTAATACTCATTAAATTAATAGATGACAAATTAAAATTGCTGGACGTTGACCCTAAGGTATTTATATCCTACAACCATCGGGACGTTGATATTGCTATGATGATAAAAAACGCTTTAGATAAAGCAAAAATTCCTGTAATCATTGACCGAGTCGATATGAAACCTGGTCAGGCGATAACTAATTTCATAGAAAATTCTCTCAAAGAAGCATCAGTTGTAATCTCAATAGTATCAAACAATAGTTTAGCGTCCGCCTGGGTTGCAAGAGAATCCAATGACACATTCCTGTTGCAGACCTATGAAAACAAAAGGTTTTTTGCTTGCTATTTAGATGAAGACTTTTTTCAAGAAGACTATACTTTAAAAACTGTGGCCAAAATTGATAAAAGAATAAAGAAGTTACAGAAAATAATTCGTCAACACGACACCGCCGGTATTGACTCGAGGGATTTAAATGAACAAAAGACAAGACTAATGACTTTGCGTAACAGCTTGGATAATATTATTGGGAGACTAAGAAATAGCCTATGTTTGGACGTGAGAAAGCGCGATTTTGATGCTAGTATGAAAAAAATTATAACGGAAATTAAAGCGGATATATGAAATCCTACTTTAATAGTCGTAAATATATTTCGGGCACTTTGAACTCAATTTTTACACAACCTTTATTTTAACGTAAGGAGAAAATTGAAAAGTTAGCTCAATTTCTTGATATCCTTTGAATATCTTGAAGCCTTCAAAAGAGGTAAGTCTTCAAGTTGGTTTATGCCTAATTTTTAGGGAAGAATTTATTAGTAATTTTTGTTATGTTTATGCGATAATTTTTTCAATTTGAAAATTGAAGATTAAAAGGGGTACTACGGAGCAGCGTTTTCTGGCATGATTCGGAAATAGGGTGAAGCATATAAAACCAAATAGTATGGCAATCTTAGGTAAACTTATTCAAGAAAAAAATGAACACATTAATTTTAGGTCAGGTAGCGTGCTCGGCGATGTAATCATTTAAAAGGAATATTTACAATTACGTACATATGCCAAAGGGGACTTAGAAAGAGAAAGTGGTTCCAAGCACAACATTCAATTTACCCGTGAAATGGCAAGTGAATTTCGGAAATATTTGAATGAATTTTTAAGCCAATAAAAATAGGACTTCGTGTACACCAAAACCAAACCAGAAATTACCTTTCTAGAATTTTTACAATTAGCAAGACCTATTGTGTCCTTTTCAAGTAAAACTGGTAAGCCCTATAGAATCACCAAATTAGAAGGTACAATTCTATTTTTTATCCGAGAATCAACAGAAAAAGAATGGTCTATGGATTTGGAAGGAGTACATCAGGCATATTTGGAATTAGAGGACTTTAAAACAGTAAATTTTAAACCGTTTGTACCCATTACGCATTCCCCCGCTCTTGGTTTATTGTTGCATTTAAAATTGTTAGTTGGTAACCTGGATTCTTCAATTATGACCGGTGCCTAAATCTGGGAAGAGATCTCAACTGCTGATGTCTTCTGAACACTGGCCTGTTAAAGCTTTTCTATTGCAGCTTCTAACGCGTGTTTTGTTATATTCCATTGGTCAAATAATTAGTACAATATATTCAGGTACTTAAAATATCTCCATATACCTGTCAAATAAAACTAGCTTGAAATCAACAATTGTTCCATCTCCTTGCCATGCTTAAATATCTCAGCTTTTCCCCAATTAACTTCTTTCATCATGAGAGATTGTTTAAGGCTGTCAATTCCCACTTTTCGGTAATAATCCTTTTTTGCTTCGGGCATGTGATTACTCAATCTGGAATTCTTGCTGCTACTAATCAAGCAGAGGTTCCCAAAGTGATCACAAAGTTCTTGTTCAATCTTGTGATCTTTTGCGATAGGATTTTGAGGATAGTAATGTTCTATGGAACTTCGAAAAGCAAATTCAAATTTATCTGAACCAGCGGTTCCTTGTTTCCAAAGGATAAAGTCTAAATAATTGAAGATAAAATTCTCTACCGAAGTACCTGAATTGAGCTTATTTAAATCGAAATCTTCAGGTCTACCTTTATTTTGTGGTTCCCCATCCAGAAGATAGATGATATCATAAAATTCTACAATCTTGGATTCCCTAGCGAGGTATCGGTCAAAAAGGAATGACTTGGCAAGCTTACTCAAGTAATCAATATATTCCGATGAATTTATAGGATCATTCGATTTTTCGTCATAATTATAGAAAACGTATTGTAAAGCAGCATTTAGCCAATGCTTGTAAACCAAAGTCGGTGTGGAAACATGAAACATGGAGAGTAGCATAATCAACTCCTTGTTGACCCCGCTTGTGTCTTCCTCATTTCCGAAAGTATTCACATAACTAACTTTATTTTCCTTCCCTTGACCCTTATACCATTTCAAACGTTTCATGCTCCATTGATCTTTTTCTCCAATGAATTCTCGCTTGATGATATAATTATCAAAAAGCCATTTACACCAGAGCAAATTGATGCCAAACTCCATAACAAACTCTTTTTTATCTCCTTGATTCTTTAATTGATCGTAGAAAATATCAAGTAAGCGTTTGTCATCTAGACTAATATCCTCTTCAGTTTGTATTCGCAAAACATGAAGTAAAAAATTCGAAAAATTGATAATGGATGTGAATCGCTCAGGAGCATCATCTTTTTGAATATCATCAGATTCTAATTTTCCATTGAATTCTATAATCTCAAGAATGTTTTTCTCAAATTGGTCAGCGTTGTTTTTATTACCGCTCCTTAAGGGAAATACTAACTCGGCAAGTTCATCTAAGGTATCACAGGTAATCTCATTCCAGTTTCTTTTTGTAAAAACTATATCTCGCTGTTTTACATTAAACCCATATTGGACATATCGCTCCATGTCAGAACACGCCTCCCAAACAAGATTAAAAGCATAGCTTAATTCTTCGTCTCCATGCAATACTTCGAGGAGTTTAGCTTTCAAAATCTCATGCTTTTCAAGCTGTTCTCCTCTCGTGTTCATAATCTCAAAATAGTGGTTGAGATCTGTATCTTCGGGAACAGAAACCCGCATTACATGAACCTTGTCAGCCAAATATTCATAGAACTCTATGATTACAGAAGGTTTGATAAGAAGCTTCTTCAGTAATTTTTCGATGTCTTGGTAGGCCTGCCTTATATTTGAATTATAACTTTTGGAAGGATCAAATTGTAATTCGCTCGTTTTTCTTGATATAACCTCAAGAGCCTCACTCGATTTTTTTCTACTGTCAAAGAATAAGTTGAGCTTGTAAGGGATGATGTAATTGATTTGATCTTTATACAATCGATTCAATACACTAACTAAAATATTTAGGGTGGTCAGACGTTGTTGGCCATCAATCGTTTCATAGACTATTTTTCTGTTTTCTTCAAGTCTTTCGTATACGACCAATGTACCGATGTAGTAATTGGATGCCCTTTTTTCGGATACCGCGTAATCGTAAATATCCTGAATTAGCTGTGCAATCTCAGGCTCTCCCCAGGCATAATTTCGCTGATAGATGGGAATGATATAGTCTCCTGAATCAAAAATTTCCCTTATGCTAAAGGTATTGATAGGTTCAGCCATGTAGGTAGTTTAATCGTTTAAAAATAGCTTCTAATTCCTTGGTTTTACTAGACCTTACTTGGTTCACCACCGACAGAGACAAACTCAAGACTTCCTTGGGATGGATTGCGTCTTTTATAGTCTTAAAAGTGAACGGAGCTTCAAGGGCATAATTGTCCATAGAAGCCAGCTGCACATTTTGTAAGTTCAGACGAAGACTATATGCCCAAAGAAAAAACTTTTCGATAGCCCGGTCAATTTCCACCATTCCAAATTTGTCTAGATAATACACTAAAGCACAATCAAAAAGTGATCGCACGTATTGATCCCCAGAACGGGTGCGTGCATTGTATGTATTGAGGGTTTTTAAAATTTTTTTGGAGTGATCCGAAACATTCTTAAGTTTCTCTTCCAAATCGACCTGTCCGATGTAATGATTGATCATTTCAAAGAAACGCTTCCCATTGATTATCACCTGATCGATTTGGAACGGATAGGCCATGGATTTTTGGTCGATATTGCGATGAAAGTCCTGATTGTATCCCTCAACATAAAAATGGCCTATCCGATATAGATCTGCGAAAGGGAAGGGCTCTTCTACACTTGGACTGATCCCTTTGAAAATGTCCACCCTGTTTTTATCAAATTTTCTCGCTGAGGCTCCCCTAGACCAGTTTCGTATTCGATAGAGGTAGTTGGCAAAGACACTTTTTAATTCATCGGTATCCAATCCTTCCCAAGTTTCCACACTTTTCAGACGCTCGGCCTCCGTCGAAATTTTACTCATCTCCCTCAGATGATAGGCCTTTAGTAAATCATGGGGTTCGAGATCTTTTCCTCTCGCATTTTGGGAATCGAAAAACTGAAAAGCTTCTGATACATCCTCCAAGATTACCTCTACTAGCTCGCATTTTTGGTAGAAAAACAACACCGTATCCACGTCAAAATCATCCACTCTGCGGGCGATTTCACGATAGTGGTTTTGGATGTTTTTGAGGGAAATAGAATTCGAAAAACTTAACCCTTCAAACCATTCGGAATAGATAGCATCCACTTTGGCCTTTTTGAGCTCAGCTTGTAGTCGATTTATGTTTTGGTAAATTGCTATAGCAATCAGAATGAGGGTGATGGTACGTTGCTGTCCATCTACAATATTGAGTTTCTTTTTTTCATCGCGATAAAACACGATGGTTCCCAAGCGATAGGCCGACCGGTTACGGTGGTGAAAAATATCATCAATAAGCTGATTGACGTTTTTGATAGACCATTTATAAGGACGCTGGTATTCGGGAATGCAAAGATTTTTTTTGCTAAGCAGGTCTTTCGTTTGGATGATTTTGGTATGTAAATTCATTTGGCTCATACTTTAGTTACCTTAATTTTATCCCTTACAGCACTGCCTATTAAACTAGCTTTAAATTCTTTAAGCTTATCTATATGGGATCGTTGTATGGCAATGGCTTGATCTATTTTATCATATTGGGTTTTAGTCTCTTGGACAATTGAAATTTGCTCCATAAATAAAAATGTATTCAAGTCGCTTAGTCTATTAATCTCAAATTCGTATTTCAAGACTTCTTTAACCCTTTGGTCGGGCTTTATTTGCCCAAAAATCCATATGGAGGTCTTGTAGTGGAGCAATTCCAATATTATCTATTTTCCCTACAGGGTCCGATTCAAGATTTTTCAAATCCACATTATTAGCCCAATGGGATAAACAGTCAAATTCTGTTCGATTGGCACTGTGTTCACTTGTTATTTCCTTGAATGCGTGAATGAGTGGCTTTAGCGTATTATGCTTTTTTCTATCCTTTGTATTCCAATAGTAGAAAAAATCTTCCATTGTTGTAGTTCCCATGAAAAGATGAAGTTGCTCGATAGAATTTATTTTTGATTTTTCGATTAGTTCAACTCTGGACTTTACCATTCTATTAAAATTCCTGTTGGCCGCCAGCACGACTTCCATTAACAAAATGGCAGGACGTTTTTTTGCTTTTTTGGTGTAGTTTTTGGCTGTATCATTTATGGAAGAATCAATAAGATTTTCGTAACCATGAGACCCCGGATTCATTTTGTTTTTTTCTATTTTATCAACAATTGATATAATTTCTTCAGTACTATTACAATCCTTGATGTGCATACTCTTTTAATATTACCTTATTTTGATCCATTTGGGACAGTTTTAACAATCGACAAGTTTTGCCTTTTTAATAATACTCCTTGATATAAGCATAGGCCCTATCAAACAGTATTTGATCCTTATGTAATTTATACTTCAACAAGGCTTTGCGTAATGACTTTTGAACTTCACGTTCCCCAGAACTGGTTTTTTGCCATCCTGGAAAACGCACTACCCTTACAATTGCATCAATATCTTCGACTATACGCTCTACCACCGCTGGAGTTTGATCCGTTTTCAATTCCAAGAATAGCTCTGTCAAGGCTGCCTTTGGTGTTTTTTCTTGTAATACTTCAGCTATCTCTCTTTCTGCTTTAATAGTTTCTTTGGCCAGTTTGCATAGTTCTTTTACAAATTCAATAGAAGTTATCAGGCCCATCTGAGCCTTGTCTCGAAGTGCTTCAAGTCGCTCGCTTAGGGACTTGAATTTTGGGTCCCCTGAATGCTCTTTAAATCTTTTTACAAGAAGTTTTTCTATTTTTTTTGCATTCTTTGGGTCGGGATTATTAAAAATATCTTCAATTACATCAGCATCCAAAACGAATTCTTCAAGCGAATGTACATCACCTACATGAACATTTTCATGGATCAATTTCGTTGTCTGAGCGCCCAAGGTGAACCACAATAATTTACCTATACCGTCAGCGGCAGGTCTAACGGATTCAAATACTTGAGTCAACCATTTATAATCATGTTGGTATTGATTAAGAATAGTATCCGGAGACAAAGACTCCCAGAGTTTCGATAGATATTTATAATCCTTTGCAAATGCATCTTTTTTGTCATTATTGTTAATGACATTTTGTGCGGCTTCCAAGCCTTCAAAGCCTTCAATACTTCTATCAACTCCTTTAAAGTGAGATAACGCTTCCTCGATTGCCTTAGGCAGCTTATCCCTTAACTCTGAAAGGTTTGAAATAACGCTCTTGATACTTTCTTCATCAAATTGCAGCGCTTTAGCCGCGTCATCAAATACTCCAAAATAATCTACAATACGCCCAAAGGATTTACCCTTATACAATCTGTTGGTTCTACAAATTGCTTGAAGTAGTGTATGGTCCTTTATGGACTTATCCAAATACATGGTCTGTAATATAGGGGCATCAAACCCTGTAAGTAATTTTGCAGTCACGATAATAAACTTTAGATCGGATTGTGCATCATTGAACTCATCTACAATTTTTTCCTGTTCACTTTTATTTATACCCGATTTCTGTTTGAACTCGAAATCATCATTTGCGGAAGTTGAAATTACTACCCTACTTGCTTCTTCTGGAAAGTATGTGTCTAAAACTTCTTTATATTTTACACAGGCATACCTGTCCGGAGTCACTATCATAGCTTTGAAGCCATGTGGAGCAACTTTTTCCTTGAAATGAAAGGCAATATCCTCAACTATCTTTGCCACACGTTCTGGTGATTTTAAAAAAGCTGACATTTTTGCGGATTTCTTATTTAGAGCATCAGCTTCTTCGTCAGAAAGGGCGGCACTTTCCTTAAACTCCGCAAATGCCTTGTCAATGGTTTCCTTGTCAACATGAACATCCACCAAACGCGGTTCAAAGTGCAATGGCAACGTAGCATTATCCCTTATGGAATCATGGAATGTGTATCGAGACATATACCCCTCTTTATCTTCTTCTGCCCCAAATGCCCAAAATGTATTTTTATCAGCCTTATTTACCGGTGTACCAGTTAAACCGAATAGAAAAGCATTTGGCAAGGCTGCACGCATTTGTCGTCCCAAATCTCCTTCTTGTGTGCGGTGCGCTTCATCAACCAAGACAATAATATTCTCTCGTGTATTCATATTAGGTTTAGCATCCCTAAACTTGAATATCATTGAAATGATAATCTTTCTCGTATCTCGTTCAAGTAGCGTTTGTAATTCGCTTATACTTTCGGTTGTTTCAACATTGGCAATGTCTGCAGCATTAAATGTCCCACTAATTTGCGTATCCAAGTCCGTCCGATCCACCAGTACAATTATTGTAGGGCTTTTTAAATCCTTCTCCTTCCTCAGCTTTTGAGCAGCAAACACCATTAAAAGCGATTTTCCTGAACCTTGAAAATGCCAGATCAGTCCTTTTTTAATACGACCTTCTTTAACCCTTTCAACAATTTTATTAGCCCCTTCATATTGCTGAAACCGCGGGATAATCTTGATGCGTTGCTTCTTTTTGTTGGTAGTAAAAAGTGAGAAGTTTTGCATGATGTCTAGCAGGCGTTGCGGACTCAACAAATCTGTAAGCTCTTTACCAACCTCTCCAAGCCCTAATCGCTTAGCAATATCATCTTCATCGTTTTCCAATCGCCACGGAGCCCAAAATTCTAATGGTGTTCTTATGGCGCCATAATAGAGTTCCTTGCCTTCAGTGGCAAATGACAGGATATTGGGAACGAACAATTGTGAAACTGCATCCTCATAAATATCATGTACCTCATGGGCGCCATCTAACCAGGTCACCGAAGGGCGAATAGGTGTTTTGGCCTCTCCAATTACAACGGGGATGCCATTTATGAACAATACAACATCGGGTATTTTGGTCTCTCTATGATGAATACGAAACTGGGTAGTTGCTATATAGCTGTTTTTATCAAGGTTTTCAAGGTCAATTAATCTTATGGGGACATGACGATTGTTTTCGCCAAATGGCATGGTCTTATCTCCATATAGCCATTTAAAAAACTCTTCGTTTGCACGAGCAAGACCAACTTGGTGCACAGAAATCAAGATAGCACGTAACTTATAAATAACCTCATCCGCTAAATCAGGATTGAGAGTAATCTCAGGATTCAACTGAATCAAAGCGTTCTTGAGATCCTTTTCGATCAACACTTCATTTATACTGCGCTGTAAGTCTTTGGGGGATTTATACTTCCAAGTTGCGCCGTACGAAGTAATATCATCCGACACTTCATTTGTGTTCAAATTGACACCAGTGAGCTGTTTTATGATGTAGTTTTCTACACTGTTTAATTCGTTGAATGACATTTATTTATTCATTAAGTTCGTTCCCATATCCAGAAAAATCTATTAAATAAACGTAACCTCGATCTTTAGCTTCTGATGACCATTTTTTTGCATAATCTTTCTTATTTACAGAATCTGAATATTGGGTTTCCTCATACGTACTCACATAAATAGAAGAAACTATAAATCCGTTTACTTGTTGCATTTGCCCAAGCTTTCTTACCATGGCTAAAGATAACAAGGCAACTTTAGTATTATTAATAATAGCATACCAAAAAGTATGAACGCCATTTACGGTTGGCTTTAATGTTATTTGATCACCTAATTTGACATTATCTCTTATATACTCAAAAGAATTGCCTCCGTAATTACTTGCGCTCCAATACATAGTGAACTTATCTATACCTTCATCCACAGAAACACCATAATGGTTTCTAATTTGTTCTTGAGGGAAAGTAAATCCTTCTCCTCTATCCATAGCCAATTCCCTTTTAAATTTTATAGCTATAAGTCTAAATTTGGCACGGGAATAAGCAACATAATAAAGTCTTCTTTCTTCTTCTATTGCATCGGCTATAGCTATATTAACTTTATCAATCATTGGCAAATTTGAAAACGAAGGTGGTATAATAACAACATCAAACTCAAGCCCCTTTACCTTATGCATTGTAGTAATTACAAGTTCTTGGTCTTGAAAATTTTCAATTATACTACTTATGTTTTGCTGATAAATTTTTCCATATTGCCCATCATCACTTGATGCTATTTCTCTAATAAAATCAATTAAGTCAGAATAGGTTGTATCGTCCTCTTTCTCCCGGTCGAATTCCAAAACTATGCAGTGAAAAATATTCAACAGATAAGCGTCCCAATTAGGGTACTTCTGTAAAATATGTTTTTTTAACTCTTCTATTTTTGAAATATAATTACTTGGAAGTATTTTAGTAGATTTCTCCGCGAATTTAGAAATGAAGTAATAGAATTCCCTAGTTTTAAACAACGATCCCTTTGCTCCTTGAATTCGTAATCGAACATTTGGAATTTGTAGGTTATGAAGAATATTATAGGCCCTGAACACCTGATCGTTAGATCTAAACATAACTGCAATTTGTTTATATCTCACGCCATTTTCGTCTTCATAGTTGACAGCCTCCATCACTTTTGTCTTCCAATCGACTGGAGATTCTAAATAATTTATTATTTCGCAGTATTTTTTATTGCTTTTAGGAATTAGTTTCGCCTCTAGTTTAGGCATTGGAAATTTTGAATTATTCAGAGATAACAATTCTTCTGCTTGAACTAGAATTTCTGGGTAGGAACGATAATTGAGATTCAACTGTAATTCTACCGGCCCATATAACTCTTTAAATTCATCATAATAAGGTTTAGGGTCCATTACATCTCCCAAACCTGCCCTTTCATAACCATAGATACTTTGATTAGGATCTCCAATAACACATACTTTAGTTTGATCAGGATTAGCAATCCTTTTCAATAATTCAATTCGTTCTGAAGTTATATCTTGGAATTCGTCAATAAATATGTATTTAACTAATCCAAGCTTTTGATAAATTAATCCTGGTGATTCATTGGTAATATCCAAAAATGTGGATGCCCAATGTTTAAAATCAAGACCTTCAATTTGTTCAGCTAAACAAAATTTAATGAATCCATGAAAGGTAAAAACCTTTAATCTTTTAATGAGTTTAGCATACCCAAGTGCCTTAAAAATTCTTGTCAGTCTATCTTTCAACTCAACGACGACGGCCCTATTATAGGCTAGGATTAAAATATTTTCTGGTTTAATCTTTTCTTCTTGAATAAGTCTGGCGATTCTCAAAATAAGTGTGTGAGTTTTTCCGCTTCCTGGTCCAGCAATGACTTGTAAATTTTTGTCTATGGTCGTATTATATACCATAAGCTGTTTTTCATTAAGTTTATCTTTTTCCTTTTCCAGAGCTTCTTCCCTAAATGCAATTAGATTTGGATGATTCTCGCCAATTCGCTCTTCAAGCAAATTGATTAGGTCACTTAAACCCGCACATTTGAAATATCTTTTTATAAACCGATCATGATCGCGATGTTCTAAGCCAGATAAACATTCCAAAGCAATTAAGCGAAGTTCTTTCATCTTTGAACTTTCAATAAATTCCTGCTTTACATCATAGTCCTGAGAACCTTGTTTATCATCTTCGAAATCAGTGGTGTTTTTTATAAACAATTCGATGCCCATAGGCACCAAATCTCCTCCCCCTTTCAAATAACCAAGACCTTTTGAAATAAAGATTAGTTTTTGAAAGTATTCTTCCCCTCTATTTTCCAATCCCAATTCAAGGATTAAATCGACAATATTAAATTCTTTAATATTACGCTTGATATACTCTTCCGACACATAGCCTATTAGGCGTTCTAGGTCATCCTTGAACGATTTTAATTCTGTTAAGGGTTCCTTGTTTGATCTATACGCGTTATAAATTAATTGGGTAATAATGGGTTTATCATAGCCTTCCTCAACTTCGATAATAACTTTGTGCCTTATTTTTGGTAAGAAATTAATAAGCTTAAAAGCAAATTTAGACCGTTTTCTTTTAAAATCTTCTTTTAGTTTCTGGGCAACTTCATCTGATGTGAAGAATTCATTTTTCTTATTATTCTTTGGTTCCTTCCAAAATATATTATCAGAAATAAAATAATCAGAACTAACCTGTTTTACTAATTCATCAATTTCCTCTCCCCCCAAATTCACTTGATTGCCTAATTCTGAACAATCAATAAGTTCTTCCGCTAGATTGAACACAGCCTCTATTGTTGCTGAAGTACTTGTTGTTTCCCATTTATTCAACTCTTCCGTTCGAGAGATAGTTGGAGTTAATTTCATTTCCCTCTCCAATCGAATCAGTTTCGCTTTTTGAGACTTAAAAAGTATTTCAAAGAGTTTTGAATTTCCCTTAATTTTGGCTTTATCCTTGATATAACCCATATCAACCATCATGATTTCGGCATCAGGATAATATTTTGATTCGTACGTTTCAAGCACCGCATGGAATCTTTCAATATCATTACGATCCTCAACAGATTTTATATTGCTGAAATCCGGGTCGTTATCTAATAATTTTATGGGTAAATGAGTTGGGGTAAAAACGCCTAACTTAATTCTTCCGAGTTTTTCAAGCCAGTATAATACTACCCTAAAAAATGTATCCTTATTAAAAATTTCTTCATATTCAGAAAACATCTCTAGAAGGTCCAAGGGTAATGGGAATGCATTTTCGAAATCTGGTTCAACTTTCCTGAACTTACTAATGTATTTGAAAATGGTTTCACGCACTTGGTTTACCTGATTCCAGGTAATTTCATTCCTATGAAGGCGGTCCTTTTGATTTTTAAAATCTTGTTTTGTTATTAAACATTTTGATTGTAGAGGATTTTCTTCCGAATAACCAGCTTCTTCAAGCATTTTTGGATTTCTACCTGCCCTCCCAACTTCTTGCAAATAATCTTCAAAAGTGGATGAAGGACCGAAATGATATATAAAATGTATGTTTTTAATATCCATTCCCATACCAAATGCTTTTGTAGCAATCAATATGACTATTTTTCCACTTTTATAATTCTCGTATTTTTCTTCTCTATCAATACTATCTAAACCAGCATGATAATAATCTACCTTGTCCGCATAATCCAAATTTCGTTCTGCTAATGCTTCTTCAAGATTACTTGTAGCGTCTTCCGTACCTCTGCGGGTTTGAACAAATATCAAGACCTTACTTTGAGATTCGTCAAATCCTTGGTTTATTAGATCATCCGCGATTACCTCTCCCATTTCATCGGAATCCCCAACTATTTCAAAGGATAATTTAATATGCTTCCTGATAGGATTATATAAATTTTTTTGGTCTGGCCACTCTATCATGAAAATATGCGATTAAAGTCCTGATAAATTTTTTCTGAAACTGTCGCTGAAAACAACAACAATGGAATATCATTGGGTGATGCCAATTTTATTTTATACACCTCCTTGGCGCAATTAAAATAATCCGGTCTAAATTCATGCCCCCATTGCGATACACAGTGTGCCTCATCAAATACGATATACTCCAACCCACCATCAGATTGAAGTCTTACGTTTAAGGCATTCTTGAAAGATTTACTTCTAAAACGTTCGGGAGTGATAAACAATAAGGCAATTTCACCACCTGCTAAGGCCCTGTAGATTAACTGCGTGTCAGTACTTCTGTCAGCGTTTAAATACTCGACACTACCATAAAATCCTTTTTTCCATAAAGCGTCAACTTGATCCTCCATCAATGCTTTTAATGGGGTGACAACAATTGTCAATCGATTGGTAAATGTACTTTTGAAAAGAGCTGGGGCCTGAAAAAGCAATGATTTTCCTCCACCTGTGGGTAATGTTACTAAAAGATCTGTCTTTCCTGGTATGATTAAATCCAGATAAGGTTTTTGATAATCATACCAGCTATTTCCGTTTAAAAAAACCTGACTTAATATATCTTTTATTTCATTGGTCTCAAAGGGTAGGTCTGTTACTGGTTTAGCGCTGGATATATGTTTGTCCGCTTCTTTAACATCAGACTCATAGCTCTCATTATCTTGCCATAAATTCATGGATACTCTGCTCGCATTCCATAGAGAGCTTAAATCTGGGAAATCATTCACCCTTGGGTCCAAAATCCATAATTTATGATTGGGATTGGAATGGAAAAGTAGATTCCTATAATGTAAAATTTGTGGTAGGTGTAATTTCAATAAAAGAAAAGTGTCTTTAACCAAAGGTTTATTACCTTCAAAATAATCAACATCTTCACTGTCATTATCCTCCGAAATTAATTCTTCCGTATCATTTAGATTAGAATCACTTATTTCATTCTTTATTGTTTTGAATAAATTAGAATCCTGTGACACATAATAATTCTCTGTCAAATTAAAACTGTCAATAACAACATTCAATTCACCTAAATAATTCGCATTTATAATCCTACTAAGATTTTTAATGTCGTTAATGATAATTTTTTTTGTTTTGCGACTGTTATACAACAACTCCAATTGTCTTCCTAAAGAACTAGCGCTATCTGGAATATAATACCCTAAACTTCTAAAATAACCTTCCAAGACATCCAGTTCATCCGGACGTTGAATAAAGAGAACAGTAAGCTTACCAGGTATAATGGTCTGTTGAACTAATTCCTTCTGAAATACCCAATAACGCGAACGATATACGGATTCTGGATTGAATCTGATTACACCTTGACTATTTGATTTTGTAACATTTACCCTTGCAAAACAAGTTTGGTCCTTTTTGAAATCTTTAATATCTAGAGCTATAATTTTCTTCTTCTTGTAGGGTATGGTTTCTAATAATTCTTCCCAATTATAAGTACCCCAAATACGGTACTTTCCAAATAAATATTTTTCAATCCAGTATTTCGTGAGATGGTCCGGAATTTCAACACCTAAGTTCTCACATTGATTTCTTGAAACGGGTACATAACTTTGGCCTCCAGAAAATTTTAACCAGAAGTGATTGTCACTGTTCACATTTGCTAAAAAGTCTAGGTCAAAGTTTTTGAGCAACAGTTTTTGAGTGACTGAAATCAAATCTGGCTGTACTACAAAAATATCTATATCATCTAACCCTCGTAAATCTTCTGTGTAGTTATAGAGTTCGTCTGCGGTTAAGAACAACAAATTATCTTGAGACCAGTCTATGACTTGTTCTTTTTTAAATAATGAATGTATATCAAAGGGATGTTCTTCAAGTCTTATTTTGACCACTTGTGGTATATTCCCCCAATAAGCAATTCTATTCAGCTCTTTACATTGGTTCAAATAAGTAATCATTACTGATTTCAACCATAAATCAAGCCCAGAAGCATCCTTAAGATTTTCTGCATCTATTATGGCGAAATCCAAGTCTGATGTTCCTTTTTCAGAAAATTTAATATTTTGATATTCTAAAATATCACTCTTAAGATCAGCCGGACCAACAATTAATTTAATTTTAGCCTTAGATTCTTCCAATCTTTGTTTTAATTCTTTGACCACTCCTTTTAGCTTAGGCTGTGGTCTAAAAAATAATTTACTTCTTTTAATAATTTCCACCTTAGAAATCCAATCTAAATGTACTTTACCCTTTAGAGCTTCTATAGTGCTTACTATAGTTTCGGGTAGATAGGCCAGTAAGACTTTCATATTTTCATTCGGAGTCTTCAAGATTCGCATGACTTGATTGAGAAAAAGATCAAGGGTCAATTCAGCATCAGCCTTTGCGGCATGTTTTGTTACTAGAGCAAAATTCTTCTGATTTGGGTTGAGCAACACTTCAATCAAAAATGTATCCCATACTCTTCCTTCGTTGAATTCAACTCCTTTTTTTGCAAGCAAAGGACAGTCAAAGTCTACTATGTTATGGCCTAGCAGTATATTTTGTGCATTGCTGGCCACGCTGTTGAATAATTCCAGACCTTCATCTACTTGACTTTCATTTGAGAGATAGGTCCATTTCTCCAATTCATTCCATGCCAATTCGAAAATTACTTCCGTATCACTTTCGATATCAAAACTTACAGGGTATAGGGCATGTATCAACTGATCTTTAGCTAGTGCTAAAAAGCGGTTTAAATTATCTGGATTAGATAGCTCTTTTGTATCAGTAAAAATCTCTGCTAATTCATTGTCCTCTAATTTCTGAATGATTCTTTCTTGTGTTGACGCATCTTGTTCCGAAAATTTAGATAGGGCCTGACCCTTTGGAAATTTATTTGTTTTTTCAGCAACCCAGAACTGAAATTCAAGATCCTCGTTCAGACTATTGTTCAACTTGGGGTAGAAAGCGTCCTTTTCAGCATTCACGGAAAGACCTACCAGCTTTTCTAACGCTTCATAAACGGCTATAGAGTCAATAATCAACTCTTGTTCAAAATAGGTTGTTATTTCCTTAGAAATCCTTTCTATATGTGTAGGCTTTAAAAGTAATTCAAATGACAGAATGCTATTATCTTCAGCATTCACATCCTCTGCTGCCAATTCAAATTGAATACAGGCATCTATTAAATGTTCTTCCCAAAAATTAATAGGAATAGTGCCCTTTAACCATAATTCAAAAAACAGGAAGAACTGATCTTCCTGTTTCAGGTTGGCGTACGTAACTAGGTTAACATCTACTTCTTGCCACTTTTTCACAAAAGTTTCTATGGTATTTACCGTACTAAAAATCTTATTATTCTCAAGTTCATGATTGAATGGATCTAAGAAAGTTTCCTCGTATGTTGGCCTATCTACATTTGCCTTGTATGTTTTAAGAATATATAAGTCTTCTTCGGAAAACTCCTCTTTTGAAATTATTTGAAGTACATTTTTCTCAATCTTGGGGATAAGGACTTCCGTATTGGCTTCAACATTTTGCTTTTCGCAACGAATCTTAAAACGATCAAAGAATAAGGTGGTTACTCCAATGTTATCGTCATTACCAAAACCAATTGCTTTCGTATCATTAATAACCAATGGTTTTTCAAATGAGAGCCAATCAATAAACTTAGACCTACGATTACCAGGCACTACTGAGCCTTCAAAGAACGTAGCTTTGATTTTTGCAAGGTTAAATTTTTTAGATCTTAACTCACATAAAATAATTTGGCCCTTTGCAAGTGCAGCGCAGTCTTCTTGCAGCTTATAATCTGTATCATCTTTGGCATACAAATCTAAGTTGGCAATGGAGTTTAAATCATCTATACGCTTTACAAAGGCATGTTTTTGATCAGGGCCAATGAATTTAACATAGGCATAAAAGTAATTTTTAGAGGACTTGGTGGTTTTAGGCTTCTTCTTACTTGGTTCCGGTTTTGTATGAGCTTTTTTTGTGGGTTTTGATTGGATATTAATCTGGGTATTATCCTCTTCCTGATCATCAGCTTTTAGCCCTAATGAGTTTTCTATGATAGTACCCCATAATTCAGGAACATCATTAAGATGTTCTAGATTGATGGTGATATGCTTCTTTTTTAAAATTTCCGCAATGGCATCAAAATCTAATTTATATTTTTTCTCTAGTTCTTTAATGTTCATTCATATTACTTTACAGCCTCTAACCCCCTATTTTTAATATACTATCTCATCCTTAACAAACTTTGAAAAATCAAACCCGGTACCGCCTGATTTTACATCTCGTAAGTACATATACTTTTTGTCTGCTGAAATTTCAAGGTCTATTACGCCTTTATCTTGTCTTAGCCTAAAATGAGCATGTATGTCTTTAACAAAGCCTTTGGGCAGATAAACCCAGATGACTTTACCCTCTGTTCTTAAAAGTAAATTAACATCATCTCTAAATTTATGTGGTTTAATATTTAACCACCAGACCTCTTTAGAAACATTGATCTTGGAATAACTGGTATTTGAGCTGTTTAAACCAACATTTCTGTTTGTGTTAAGGAATTCGATAAGTTCTTTTTTATTGTTCATGATATGTATTCTATTAGTATCCTCTGGCTATCCATTTGCAATTATCTCTCAATTCTGTGACCTCTTTTAATCTACCAGGGTTCCCTGCTAAATTCAACAAAGGCCAATATGTTCTGAGCAATTCATTTTCTATATCATTAAGATTACCATCGGCCTCTATCCAATTCACTCTTAGATGTTTATTTATCCATTCTACAATTGCTTTCTGATGCTTTGATGAAAACTTGTAATTGTTCTGATTTTTCATACCAACTAATGAACCTTTTTCTGGGGCATAACCCAAAATAGCACCAAGGCTTCGAAAAAAAGTACCATGACCTTTTGCCCTTAATTCTTGACCTAACAATCGTTTCTTTAAACTTTGTGATGCCAAACCTATGTAAATGATGTTGTGACTTCTTTGTTGAAGAACTTTTACAAAGTTGGGTTGTAATTTTTCTGGATTTATTATGCGAATGCAATATAACCCTGGGGTATTGGGTATTTTGTTTTCAACTTTTGGTACAGCCTCAAAGTTTTTTGGATCCATTAAATTGTTCACCAATGAATCGAAATCATTCGAAGGCTTGTTTGCAACTTTGATCTTTGGTTGAATTCTGGTTTTTAATGGTACAATTCCGGTAATACTGGTTAGGAATATTATACCTTCTTTTTTAGTGAATAAATGCGGATAATTATTTACTCGCGCACTAATATGACTCCCTTTTATTGATGAGCCTTCACCTTTTCGATATAAGCCAGTTTGGTTAAGTGCGATTGCAATTACAGAAGCGGATAAAGGTCTACCTTTTTTTTTCAAAATGAAATGTATGGCTTCGTGTAAGGTCATAATTCAATTATTTGGACAATTATAAAATATTAATATTTTCCTTTTATTATCCAGAGCTTTGGTTAACTGATAATGAACCTTGAAAAATTTCGAGAAATTCAATAGTGTTTTTAAAGTCACTTTTATCAATATCTATTTCTAATTCCTTTAATGAATCTACATGGACCAACAAGTGCTCCTCTTTATCATTAACATCATAATCTAGATAGTCCATCAGAAATGTAGCGTATTTGTCTTTAAATAGGGATACATTTTTATTATACCATTTCTTTAAATCAGTTTGGGAATTTTTAATGGCATGATATTCTACTAGTAGCTTACTTATATAACTTTCGTTTCTTTGAAATTCGGAAACGGAATCAAGTTTTGTGTATAACTCTAGAAACTTTTCTTCATCCTTAGGATTCCAAAACAATGGAAGTCGTACGGATATGCCATCATCCATTTTTAACAAGTCTTGAGTCTGAACGTAAGAGCGACTTTCTTTGTATAACTCCCAATATTTTAAAAGCCAGAACTCTATCTTTACCATGCTATAAAAACCCTCTTCTTTAAGGTCTTCAAATTCTTTTATGTAATCAGATGGTGAGGTCATACGGTTTTATTCTAATCGAAATATTCAAAATATTTTTTGCTCAATATTCTATGTGAGTCCTCATAGAGCATTATTTCATGAACTGTAATGAGTTGCTTATTATCTGGTAGTAAATAATCGTTTACGTATATTATGGTACCTTCTATTTCAGAATACCTTGCAATGTTGCCTCTTTCATCTACTTTAAACTCTGAATTGGTTATATCCTCTAAATAATCTATTGTTTTATCGGGATTAATAGTGTACAAAAATTTCGATATTTCCTCACTTGGAGATTCTTTTTGGCTATGATAGGAAACAGTTTTTAGAATAAGCACTTGGATTTTCCCTGGATAATCATCAGTGTCAAAGACCTTAATTACCTCTTCTTCTGCATAGGTCATCAATTTTTCATTTTTGATGTTGGAGGTTTGTCCTTCAATCACATACATTGATTCCCTAATTGGCATTTGGTCCTTATAATCATATTCTATTAAACGTATTTCATTGTTCGTTAAGTTGGTGATTTTTCTGGATTGTATTGTACCATCATTATTAAGGTTTATATCTTCAATGGATAATAGGTTGTTTACGTCTCTAGGATATTCAGCGGATAGCTCTTCCGCTGTTACCAATCCACCTTTTAATTCTGTGGTTGTTCTACTATCATCAATTATTTCGGTCTGATATTCAAATATTCTATACCCCAGCTTATGGTATTCGTATTTTTTTCTTCGTTTTTCACTGGGAAAGCCATAAGACCTACTTATGCTAATCTTTTCATTGATGGCATTACCAGAGTCGTCAAAGTTAAATTCTGAGTGATAATTTTCGTCTAGGTCAAAGTTGCCAAATTTGACAAGTTTACCTTGTTCATTATATTCTCTATAATACCCGGTTGAGAACATACCATTACTTTGGTTAAATACTTTCGAAATGTACTTTAGTTTCTTTACTGTCATCGCTAAGACAGATTTATTTTTCGATAAATTTCAGCAGCTACTAATTTCGCCTTTTCGAGGTTTTCATTATTAAAATGAATTTCATTTTGAAACGCTGGCCATTTTCCTGTTTCTTGCCTTATTTTATAAACTAATTCTGCTTCTACTGCCTCTACAAATAGAATATAAGGTTTGTCGGCATTATCTTTTTTTCCTTTTAACTTTTGCTCGAAAACAAACACCATAAGTTTTAATTCATCTGCCTGTTTCCATTTATAACCGTGGTAGCCTTTTTTGCCATCTGCTTTTAAACCTTGGTTCAAACGTGTGCCAATAGACTGGCTAGCATACCCTACGTACACAGGCTTCCCATTATGTTGAAGTACATAAATCTTTGGAGTAAGTTTAGCCGTAACCGGTGCGGTAAAATTGGCAACCTTACCTTCAGACATTTTTTGATAAATGGTTCTATTTTTTTCATCGCCTGTAAGAAATAGGGTGTAGCATATTGGCCCTTTATAGTTCATATTTAAAACACCTGATTAATTAAACTCTTTTGTAAGGCTTTGGAACTTGAAATTTTTGATTTAATCACTCCTTGAACTTTTAATAATTGTTCCATTTGATTAAGTATTTCTTTTTCATTATTTGGAACTAAAATTTCATATTCTCCAATAATTTTATGACTTACCCTGGGCATTTTTGTGCCAAAACCTTGACTTGAAACATAATCTATAAATGCCTTACTATGAAAATGATATAAGACATACTCTTTAGACACTTTTTTAGTGTCATAAATCAATAATTCAGTTGTTGATAATGCATCAAAAGTTGCAATTATTGCTTTATCAAGGTAAGGTCTTAATTTGCTATAGCACAAGTCACCTTCATTTACGAGATTACATTGAGCTTTGACAGATTCAGTACTATCCCAGTTGTTTGTTGCAAATTCTCCAGATTCTAAATGTTCCAGACCTATATATTTATTTCTTGAATGAGGAACTTGACTTTTTTCCTTCTTTGGAATTAGGATTTGAGATAACTTAACTTTTTTTCCTGGTGATTCGTCAACTAAATTTTCAAAATGTATGTCTCTATGAATTTTAAGTTTATGCTTTAAATCAATCTCCCTCTCAACAACCTCATCCATAGCCCAAAGTAATTCAGAAAATTGGGCTTGTTGGTCTTTTGGTGGTAGTAAGAATTCGTATTTTGAAATATCCTTCCAATTGATATATGGATTCACAGAACCCTTTGAGTTTCGAATAGAATTTTCAGTGAAACCTTCCGACATCATTACAAAAGGGAGCAACCTTCTATCTATCTTTTTTTCATTTGCTTTAATTACCAAAGTGGTGTTTGATGTAATACCAGAAAAAGGAGCTATTACAACTTTTCTTAAATAGGTTCTTCTAGACCCATACAATATATCTCCATCATCAAACCTACGTATGAACGCAGGGCCTAAATATTCATCTTGCAAATCCCCCCATGACCTTAAATGAAGGTCTTCTGACCCCATATGCTCACCTTTTACGTATCTCGTTAATTTTGTATTTTCCCTATCAACTTTCTTTTTTTGCTGGATAGCGACATCTCCAAACTTGGTTAAAGTCCAATCCCTTTTATCTATTTGAAGCTCTCCTTTTATATTCTCTAATGCCCCTTCCATATTATTTTAATACTTCAAATAAGTTTTTCATTGATTCTTTAAGCTTTACATCACTTTCATTCCATTCTTGAAAAGATTTACCGAATGATAAATCAACATTGGAATTTTCTCTTTTCACATAGAAATTGATATTCATATTCCCATCATGCGATAGTATTTCTTCAATGCTAGCTACTTTTGCATAATGCGGTATGTTATTAAACTCCTTGAAGGCATTATAAAATTTATTAATGTGATTATCTGTTAAGTATGCTAAGCCTTTATTATCTATAACATCTTGTTTGCCATTAATAAAAAGTATTTTACCTTTTCTTTCCTGAGGCTTGTTGGTATTTCCAACTAATATCATAGCCTCCATTGGAGAATTGTAAAAAAGGTTAGCCCCCAAACCAATTACAGCTTCAATTTGGTCCTCTTTAACCATTTTTTTTCTCATTTCAGCTTCCATATCCCGGAATAAAATTCCATGTGGCCATAGAATTGCATATCGACCATTTTCTTGGTCCATACTTTTGTGTATGTGCTGCTGAAATGCATAATCCGCACAACCTTGCGGAGGAACGCCCCAGAGGTTACGCCCGTAGGGGTCGTTGGCAAAACTTTTTTGGTCCCACGCCTTAATGGAGTAGGGCGGGTTGGCCAAGATGACATTAAAGGTTTTAAGTTCGTCGTTTTCTAAAAAAGCGGGGTTGGCCAAAGTATCGCTCCGTACAATGCTAAACTCTTCTATGCCATGCATAAACATGTTCATACGTGCTATGGCAGAGGTAATAAGATTAATTTCTTGCCCATATAATTTTAACGTACGGTATTCCTTACCTTCCTCCTTTAAATGAAGGGCGCAGTTCAATAAGAGTCCGCCACTACCACAGGTAGGGTCGTAAACACTCTCTCCCGGTTGTGGGTCCATGATCATGGTCATGAGTTTAACCACGGTGCGGTTGGTGTAAAACTCCGCTGCGGTATGGCCGCTGTCATCCGCAAATTCCTTAATGAGGTATTCATAGGCATTGCCCAGTTTGTCATCTGGGATGTTGCTCAAACTTAGTTTGTGCTGGGAATAATGCTCTATGAGGTTTGTGAGGGTTTCATCGCTTAGTCGGTTTTTGTTTGTCCAGCTGGCATCCCCAAAAATACCGTACAGGGTATCTGGGTTGGCCTTTTCAATGGCCCGCATTGCCTCTTGCAAGGCCATGCCCACATTCACGGTGGTTTCCCGCACGTCGTTCCAATGGGCACCTTCAGGGACCAAAAAATGGTGGTGTTCCGCAAAAGCGGCATACTCCAAGTCACCATCGCCCTCTTCCAATGCTTTTTCAAATTCTTCGTCGTATACATCACAGATGCGTTTGAAGAACAATAATGGGAAGATATATTGTTTATAATCGCCGGCATCTATGGTGCCGCGCAATTGGGTGGCCGCGCCCCAAAGGTATTTTTCGAGTTCTTTTTGGGTCATGCTAGTTCAATTAGGATTGCAAAGTTTCCATAGTCACTTTTCCTTTTTGAAGAAAAAGCTTTCTTAACAGTTCTAACTTTAGTCTCAAAATTGAGTTCAGATTTTAAAAATTTCTCAATGGGATGATTTTTATCTGACACTAATTTGACTGGTCGATAATTCTGTGAAGCAACTATCAAAAAGCATCTGATTAACTTATTTTGACTATGTAGTTCCTTCAGTTTATTTAAATCTTCTAAAATTAGGTTCCACCCATTCTCATATCTCTTAACTTCTAAAGCATATTTCAGCGTTTCAATATTTAGTGATTTTCCTCTTGTACCTTTAGATTTTCTTCCTATGGCTAGGTCCAATCTAGTTTGACCTTTAATACAAGGAGATAATTCTTTATACATTCTTTCACATTCGAGGACTTCATTATGATTGTCGATATTGGAATTTATACCTTGCGCCAACTCACCGACAATAGCTCCTTCCGATAATTTATAGTCATTATAGAACTCTTTTTTATAAGCAAGCCAGTAGGCCAAACCTTGAAGGGTTGGTGCGCACCAATTTGGTAGAGGTGAATTTTTCATTTATATAAAGTCTTTCAAAACCCGTTTAAACTTCTCTTCTGCTTCTTGACTCTCTTTCCAAGCTGCTTTTAAATCTGCCAATGCTTCTTCCTCAGAAGGCAAATTATCCTCAATAATTTTCTCTACATAAAGAGGAATGTTCAGGTTGTAATCGTTCTCTTTTAAATCTTTTATGGAAGCAACTTTAGCAAAGTTTTCGACGTCCGTAAAACCAGAATACCATTTGAATATTTGTGTAATATGTTGGGGTTCCAAATAGTTCTGTGCCCGTCCCACACGAACTTGCTCAGAGGCATCGATAAATAATACTTTATCCTTTTTGTCCTCATCTTTGTTCTGCTTAAAGACCATGACACATGCGGCGAGTTGGGTACCATAAAAAATATTGGGTCCCAGGCCAATAACGGCCTCCAACAAATCTCGCTCCAAAAGGGCTTTTCTAATTTTACCTTCCGCCCCTTTTCTAAACAGGGCGCCATGGGGTAATACTACGGTCATACGGCCTGTACTGTTCATGGATTTGATCATGTGCTGTACCCAGGCCATGTCTCCATTTCCTTTTGGAGGAATACCCGCAATATTTCTACCATAGGGGTCGTTGGCCCAGTTTTCGGCGCCCCATTCTTTTAATGAAAATGGCGGGTTGGCAATAACACAATCAAAAGTTTTTAGGCCATCAGCCTCAAAAAAAGCGGGATTTCGTAAGGTATCTCCACGTACTATATAAAAATCCTCAATACCATGCAGGAACATGTTCATTCTAGCAATGGAGCTTGATGTTAAGTTCTTCTCTTGGCCGTAAAGCTTAAGGGTACGGTAGTCCTCTTTGTTATCTTTTAAATGGTCTACACATTCCAATAGCATACCCCCGGTACCACAGGCGGGATCATAAATGGTCTCCCCTTCGTGTGGGTCCAGAATTAAACCTAATAAATGCACTACGGAACGAGGCGTATAAAATTCCCCGGCTTTTTTATTGGTTAGGTCGGCAAAATGCTTGATTAAATATTCATAGGAGTTGCCCAATAAATCAGCGTCCACATTACTGTTGCATAAATCATATTGAGAGAAGTGCTCCACAAGGTCGATCAATAAACGGTCGGACAGCTTGTTCTTATTGCTCCATTGGGCATCACCAAAAATTCCATACAAATATTCCTGGTTGGCCTGTTCTATACCTCGTAGGGCCTTTTCTATGGCAAGGCCAACATTGATGGTCGTCTCGCGTACATCGTTCCAATGACATTGGTCTGGGATTATGAACCTGTGGAATTCTGGTAGATTGGCATAGTCATCATCCCCTTCCGATTCTTCAAAAGCTATTTTATATTCCTCATCATATACATCTGAGATTCGCTTAAAAAAGAGCAACGGAAAAATATATACTTTAAAGTCTGAGGCATCTACAGGGCCTTTAAGAATCCATGCCGCTTTTGATAAATATTGTTCTAGTTGGGAAAGTGTTAGTTTGGTATTGGTCATCTAAGTTGATAATGGTTTTTTGATTTTTAATATGGGGAGTCTTTAAAGATAAAATATCTTTGGATTATGGGGAAATCAACTAGATTCTTTCGGTGAAAAATTATGTAAAGACTTGGAAGAATATTGTATTTACCCTAAATACCATAGTCGCTTGCCATGCAAATGCTTCACAAGTCAATTTAGTCTCTGAATAATAGAGAGGCCTATAAAGATGCGGGGAGAAGTATTACACAAATAGAACCTGGTTCGCATTGATTTCGGAATGTAGAGGCAGCTAGACTAAAAGAAAAAAGTGGTTTGAGGCAAAAAGAAAATATTACTTAATTTTAGAGAACTGGACTAGGGCTTTTCATAGGATACATTGTTAGCCCTAGTTGTTGTGCAGAGCGAATATTAATTCATCCATTTTTTTCAATCGGCTAGATAATTTATCTATTGTGTTATCATTATCAATCAAACTTCTGGTCGGATGCGCAATTCTTTTCCTGATTTCATTTATGCTATTGAATTTTTTCCAATCTTTCTTGGTTAAGCCTAATTTCTCAAAAAGTTTTAGTTCGTTAAAGATGTTGAAGAAGTCTACAAAATAAAAATGTTCAGTAATTGTATTTTCTAAATCTAAACTAAGTAGTTCATTATAAAGTTCTAAAATACCTTTGTATTTATCGTTTTCATTTTCAGGATTGACTTTTTGCTCAATCCAATCAATTATTTCTTTTTGCTTAAGACTATCAAGTAAAAACTCACCTAAACTTCTTTCTAAATCACATAACCTCTGAAAAATATAGATTTGAACTTGGCGACAATTTAAGTTTCCAATCGTAATTAAACCAGCAATTTCTTTTTGAAAAGTTAGAAAGTAGAATGTTCTTTTTTCTGAACAGAAATTATCGATTACCGTTCTAATATTTGTTGTTAATTCTAAAGTATCCGAAAATGTTATTTTATGTCTCTCAATATTGCTAAAATCGTTCGGATTACTTGTAATAAAATATTCTTTAATCTCGGTATTTGAAACAATAGGAATTAAGTCAAACCTATTCTTTTGCATTATGGGAATATAATTTTCTGTTTCAATATCAGCATCAGTTGCACAAACCCATCGTCTTTTACTTATTCCAACTGAAGCTGCTGTTATGTTAACTTTTCCATCATCTTTAAAATAGAGTTCATCAATCATTTTCGAAGCTTGTTATCAATTAGGGCTAACGGTTTTCATATGGCTTTGTGGCGGTTTTGAAGCCCTTTCCTATCCACCGAAACCTAAACTGGCTAAGGAGCGGAAACCTTGCTGGAAGATGTTCACCCGCCATAAGCTATATGCCGTGTTGGCACCAGTTTTTCATTTTCTTTAAGTGTCTTTCAATAGTCTCAAAGTAATTTTCACTGATTTCTTTTCGTTCCACACACTTGTTATTCCATAGCCCAGATCTAATAACTTTACTGTCTTTTGTGTATTTTCCTAACCAGTCATTCGAACATTTATCAACGGCAGACCTTTCAAAATTCGAAAGGAGTGCAATTGAATTTTCTTCAATCATTGCTCTGTCATTGTCTTTTGATGAAGGACCTGGAACTTCTAGAACAGTGAAAGGTAAAGTGTGTAGATAGGTCGAAACTATTCTTTCTAGGGGCTTCTCAGATTGCTTAATTAATTTATCATTCTTTTTCGATTTATCGCCCCAATGGGGGAAGTCTAAATGGTCTTTGTAAAGGAAGCTAAATCCAATAAGTTTTCTGAAAACCGAGCCTCTGTGGTTCCCCGTTAAGTCTTTCGAGCCTTTATGATTGTATAGTCTGTCATACAAAGTTGCCTTTGAATTAGCAATTGCAGCGTGTGTGCCAATCCGAACAACTCTATTGAAATTGCTGTTTTCGCGATTTTCATTTTCCTCAAAGAAAAAATATACACCTTTTTCTGGAAGCCTGTCTCTTGATACTGTATCTAAAGTCCGTTTCGGAAATTTCTTAGTCACCTCATTCAATAGGTCGTAAAATCTGTCAATATTTTGTTGTCTGCTTGTTGTCATTGAATTGGTGCCAACAATTGTATATGTGTACCAGTGCACATATTTCTTTTTTATATACACCTCTAATCTAGTATATTATTGATTGACCCCAAATATTCGTTACAACTTAGGTCTATTATAGCTGCTTCATAAAGGTTGTCGTAATTTCAATTTTCGGTACCCAGATTATATCCTATTAACAGCCTTGTCCAACAATTTTACGTAACGATTACGGTTTTTTAAAAATTGACAGTCAATAAGACCACTCCTTAACATTACATGCTTCTCCATTTTAGCATAGTCCCTAAAGTTAACAAAGGGGTTTACCTCTTCCTTGTATCGTTCAAAATTCTTCAGGAGAAAATCAGTGCTAGGTTTACATTGCATTTCGTACTCTATCAAGCTATCCTTTGAATTTTGGTCTAAAGGCATTTGTTGCTTCTTTTGTGTTACGCCCATGGGGCATTACTTGTGGCGAGTGTTCTTGAATACTTAGCGATTCTTTTGCCAGAGGTGAATGGGCTTATCCTAAGTGTTGTACCCATAACGGGACACAATGTTAATTCTACGAAGAAGCTACCGAAAGCAAAGAGTATATAATCCGCTTCAATAGTGGAGATAGAGTCAATAAATTCACCCTCATCCAAAAGTAGAAAAGATTGTTCTTCGTCATCCAAGTTTAGAAAATCGTTTATATCCATTGTTTGCATGGTATTAAGTTACACCCTTGCTTTAAGAAGGGTCAATAGGCAATTTCAAGTTCAGGATACTCCACCTTTTCGATGATGTCAGGCCTGTCACCCTCTCCTCCGCGCTTGTACAGGTCCTTGCTAATGGGCCAGGCATCGATGTCGGCATCCCACAGATCATCGTCTATCACATTGCAAACATCGGATTCGTTAAGGGTACTGTCCAGCCAAACACCGATATCATCATCCTGCAAGATGACAGGCCGTCTATTTTTCCTGTTATGTATCTCAGCGAACATGGGTGTAGCCTCCTTTGTCAGAATAGTGAAGGTCACTAGCTTGTCAGGGGTAACCGCATAGATTCCTGCAAGATGGAACGGAGCCTTGTTTTTTCTCTCAAAATAGAAAGGGATCTTAAAATCCTTTCCGTTCTTCTTTGCGGTATGGGGTTCATAAAACCCGTCGACGGGTATAATACACCTACGTTTCAGGGCACTGTTTTTATAGTTGTTGGATTCGAACAACTTTTCGGACTTGGCATTGAGCCCCGAACCCCAACGTATGGTCTCCTTGTAATACTCCTTGGGGTCCACATCCTTTTTATAATGGGGTATCAGTCCCCACATGACCGGAATCATGTTCTTGGGCTTCTCCTGGGGTATGATCCACATATTGGGATGCACGAAACCATTGGCGCTATTATAGATCAATTCATGGTCTTCCTTCAGTTCACCCAGCAACCTTTCGATCTCATAATAATCCTCCAGTTCCCCTGCTTTTCGGGTTATCCTTGTATTGTAACACATATGGTGTCCTTTTATTTAAATTTGGGATTCTTGAAAATCTCCTCCAACTTTTTATACTTTGCAAGCACAGCTGCCTGTAGCCTATACTCGCAAACGTTTATCATCTGGTCGGCAAAGTTCTTGTCCTCTTCCGGTATTGTTCTGGCCTCCCTGTCATTTTTATAGTTTATAATCCTGGACTGCACGATATTATTGATCATGTAAATCTCGGAAGTTGGAAGTTTTTGCAAGAGTCTCATGTTGTGCGAAACATATTCTCCCCATTCCTCTCCGATCTCAGGCCCTCACGTTTTCATATCTAATTTTTAGGTATTTCAATTTAATGAAAAATGTTAAAGTTTTAAATGTAGCAAATCAAATTTATAAATTTGGAATAAATCCAAAAAAAAAGGAATATATCCAATTTTAATATAATGGTTGGCAAGATTGTATTCAGAAACAACGACAGATTTGCCTTGAAGCATCTCTTGATCCAGATTGGGGAAGCTACGCTCAGCAATAACTGCTGGAATAAAAAACTGGACAAGCCTAGGCACATGAACCAATTTTTTCTTGAAGCGGATGAACACAGGACCATGCTTAAATACCGATACCCCCAAAAAGGGGTGGTAGGCATTATGGAGGTCGGTGAGTATGACCTTCCGGAAAACGGTTGGATACGGGTGCAGGTGCACTAATCGGAAACAAAGGATACCACTTAAGCTAGGTCATAATGAAAAACAATAACAGATTGAGCCTCTACAGACAGGAAAATATGGTCGAAAAATTACTGAAATTCAGGCTGAGGGACTATAAGTTCAGTTCCGTCAAGGTCGAGTGCTACAATAGGTTCGATGGGGACGCAACCATGTGCCGCGTGGAAGTGTTTCGGGGAGGCAAGGGGATCAAGAATAGGGTGATGAAGTATGAGGCTAGACTTGATGAATTTTTAGTTTCCGAAGTAGAAAGACAATTAGGCACCTTAATCCAATAAAATTGATGGTTTCAACACCAATTATATCTACCCTTTGATACTCGGAATTCCAAAACATTGGATTGACTATTCAAAATCTGTTGTTTGTGAAATGTCGGCTTGTGCTATGGAAGCAATTATTGCATTTAATATTGTTGGAAAATATTCCCAATTTATTTTCAAAAAATGGTGATCTCATAAAAGTTGACCATGGTGGTTTTTTTCACCACCCCCTCAACCTGTAATATTATCCAGTAATTTTTCATATAAGCTACTGACTTATCTCAATCGATGAAATGATTAATATGTTGGTTTTCAATATACTGCGAACAAGAACAATGATGGTTGTTCAGTATGAAAACTTGTTGAACGGTGGTGGTGGTTTTTTTAAGGGTGTCGTGTTTTTTTACCACCACTGCAACCTATAATAGTGTAATGTTGTGGATATTCATATCCATGACGGGTAAAGAACAATCGATAAAATATTTAAAAAACTGATATTTAGAGTATTATATCAAAGTAGGCAATGGTTTAGCCAGAGATTGAAATCCAAAGTTGTGGTGATTTTTTTTTGAAGGGGTGGTGGTTTTTTCTTTTTTTTCATTACCATCAATATAAGTCCAGTTGCTATAACGATGTTTTTGAGGTCCCGATGGTGGTTTTTTTGATAAGCAGGAGTGGTGGTTTTTTTTCACCCCCCCCTTCAACCCATAATAGGGTCATGTGGTGGTTATTCATATCCATGACAGGTAAAGAACAATGATAAAATATTTAAAATACAGATATTTAGAGTGTTATGTAAAATTTGGCAATGGTTTATCCAGAGATTGAAATCCAAAGTTGTGGTGATTTTTTTTGAAGGGGTGGTGGTTTTTTCTTTTTTTCCACCATCATTAATATATGTCCAGTTGCTATAATGGCGCTTTTAAGGTTCCAATGGTGGTTTTTTTTGAAGGCGTGGTGGTTTTTTTTCACCACTGCAACCTGTGATATGGTCCGGTGGCGGTTCTTCATTTTCGTGACGGATAATGAACAATCGATTAAATTTTTAAAAATTAATATTAAACTCATTGCGACTAAGGTTAGCACTGGTTTATCTCGGGATTTAAATCTAAGGGGGTGTTGGTTTTTTTCACGACCACGATACTCTGTCGGTATGATCATGGGGCAGTTTGGTTCATTGGTGAGGGATAAATATCAATTGATGTAATCGTTATTGTACTGGTTTTCAGTTTTCTGCGAACAAGAGCAGTGGTGGTTATTCGGTATATAGAAGAGTTGAACGGTGGTGGTTTTTTCGATCAGCAGGGGTGGTGGTTTTTTTTCAGGGAAGCCATCCAGGCTACAAAATACTGAGATCGATACTGGATTTCAATTAAAAAGGAATCAAGATTTCCTACCCGTTTCTTTTCTTCCCGAATACGGTATCTAGCAGATAGTCCAGGGCATCGGAATCGGTAAGTACCGATGTCTTCTTTTTGGACCTTTTTTTAGTAGCGGGCACCTCGGTATTTTCCTTGCCATCAACTTCCGACGGGCGAAGGGCAACCTCTTTCTCTAACCCGAACCTTTCGTTCAGCCGCGAGAGAAAAATAAGGGCCGCTTCAAGATCGATTATCTCCTGGAGTACCGGATTTTTTTTTAGGACGTTCCCGTCGACCTCCAAACCTTTTCCCATAAGGTACGCTTCCAGGCCATCTTTATGGAATTTTGCAAGGTTCAGGGGCATCGTCTCTTTTTTCAGTAGCAGACGGCCAATTTTACCGGAGGTACGTAGCTCCAGGTTGCCCTGTGGGGACAGCCCCTTTTCGACGAGGTCGGCGCTATGCCGAGAGGCATCTTCAGCACCTTGGCGGTAATGGTTAAGGGCCACCTTTCGGAGCTCAGGGCCTTCAAGACCAAAGCGGTCCTCCTCGAACCTATAGAGGTGGACCAGGGCGCGGTCCTCTATTTTTTCCTTCAGCTTACCAACAATATACCGGTAATAGGCACTGCTCAACGCGGCAGTAGGTCCGACTTCCCTTTGCCCTGCTTCTTCGTTCAGTATATTTGCCTTCCCGAAGGTAAGAGGTACCCTTGCCGTTGCTTGGTAGAGTTTTTTGATAGCAAAAGTTCCTCTTTCCTTTCTTCCGAAAGGCTTTGCAGATCGATATCTTGTAGTGCCCCGAAATATTCCATATACCGTCAAAAATAAACCTTTTTGACCTCTAAGGCGCTATTCCCTAAAATATTCGGAATAGTCCTCGGGCATTTCTGCATCGATGTTCCTCAGGTATTTCTCAAGGGCTGTCTGGGTCGTGTGTTCGGTGTACTGCTTCAGTTTGGCCTTCGCCAGTTGCTGGGGGTATTTCTTGCGCAGTTTCCTGTAGAGCTTGGTGATATAGGTATGCCGATAACTGTAGAGCCCGTAATCCTTGCCTAGTCCGAAATGGTCCTTTACCTTTTTGAACCGTTTGGAGAAATAGTTCCGTTTGTCGGCATCCGGTATGTCCCATTTCCCGCCCAGTCCGTAAGGGGTGAAGAGATGATCGTCCTTGTCCAATTCGGAAAGGTCAGGGAGTTTTTCTACCATGATCTCTTGAAGGCGCCTTCTTTTGCGAAGCTTGTCCTTCGCATCATAATTGATCCGTTTTTCGTCAAGGTCAAGATCGCCCACCTTTAACCGGCAGACCTCGATGGGCCTTAAGAGGTTATAGGAAACGAACCAGATGAACTGGCGCAGGAGCTGGTCGTTCTCGGCAAGATAGTTGTCGATATCGTCCTCCATTTTTTGGGAGAAGGTCTTGTGGCGCTCCGGCCTTGACGACAGTTTGTTGATGGATAGTATGAAGTTCTCCGCGATGATGTCGTTATCGCGCAGGGTGGTGAAAAAAGAGCTAAGGGCACCACGTGCGTTGTTCCGGTTTGCGGCCGAGGTACGGTCGAGTACCCAGTTCAGGTACCGGATCACGGTGGACCGGTCCACCTTGGTAATATCTTCCATGCGTTCCGGTTCATGCTCCCCGAGCCATTTCAGGAACCGGTTGATACGACTTTTGTATTTGGTGAAGGAGTTCGCGTTCAGGACGCTCTTCTTTATTTTGAGCCCCAGTTCGAACGCCTCTTGCACCGATGTTCGGTTTTCGGCTTCCTCTTTATGTACTCGGGGCCGGTTTTCGTCTATATTTTTATCGGTGGCATCTGGGAATGTTCCGGTCCCTTTTTCGAGCGGTTCCGTTGCAGTAGGGGTAGGGGCCTGGTTTGTTGTCGCCTTTTTACCGGGTCTTTCGGCAGTGGTTCCGGTTTCGTCGCCCGCCATACCGGCGCGGAACTTGGCCTCCAGTTCAGAATTGTCCCTATAAGGGTCGAACCCGGCCTCCAATAGTACCAGAAGGTTGCGCTGCAGAGTGCGGAGGAATTTCAACCGTTTGGTCTTGGTCTTGAAGCGGTTGGCCCCGCCCTTGATCTGCGACTGCCGTTTCAGTTTTCCGGTACCGGGGTCTCGAAAGGAATAGTAGACGTACCAATCCTTTTGTAGGGCCTCTCTTCTCTCTTCCCTGGAGAGCTTCGACCATTTGGAGGCATCGACCCCTCCGGTGTAGATTTTTGGTTCGGAATAGTTCAATTTTGTGCTAAAAACGTATTCGTTTTCGTATACGTTTCGTAAAAGTAGGGAAATGTCGGACATAAAAAAACGGATCGCACGCATGCGATCCGTTGGTTTCATTGGCCTTGGGCCTTGTAGCGGGGACTGGACTCGAACCAGCGACCTTCGGGTTATGAGCCCGACGAGCTACCTACTGCTCTACCCCGCGATTTGAACGACAAAGATACAACGGTTTTTTAGTTTAATCAAATCTTGTCAAAAAGAAATATTTGGAGTCTCGATGAGGTATAACTATAGAAAGTTTTACCTTCGGGGTTTTACGCCTATGGAAGTAATCAACGACTTTATTGCAAGTGTTCTACCATTGACCGAGTGGCCCATGTTCATACTGCTTATCGGAGGTGGACTCTTTTTGGTGCTGTATTCAAAATTTATTCCCTATCGCTATTTCGGTCATGCCATAGCCATTACAGCCGGAAAATATGATGATAAGAATGCAGTAGGGGATGTGAGCTCCTTTCAGGCCCTCTCAGCTGCGGTAGCGGCTACCGTAGGCCTAGGTAATATTTCCGGGGTGGCCATAGCCATTCATGATGGAGGCCCCGGCGTTGTTTTTTGGATATGGATGACGGCTCTGTTGGGCATGTGCATTAAATTCTATTCATGTAGCCTTGCCATTATGTTTCGTGGTACCGATTCAGACGGTAAACTACAGGGTGGACCCATGTTTTACATCACCAAAGGACTTGGTCCCAAGGGAAAACCTTTGGCCATCTTTTTCGCTATTTGTGGTCTTTTCGGGTTTTTAGGGGTCTTTACGGCCAACCAGTTTACCGAAACTTTTATGAGTGTGGTGGAACCTTCCGAGACCCTCTTTGCTATGGACGAAATGACTTGGAAGTGGACGGTCGGCTTCGTATTGGCCATCATAACCTCTTTCGTAATATTTGGCGGGTTGACCAAAATCGCCAAAGTGGCTTCAGCTTTAGTACCTTTTATGGTCGCCATTTATCTGGTCGCCGTAATTGTGGTGATGGTGCTGAACGCTTCCCAGATTATACCGGCCTTAAAAATGATTATCACCGAAGCATGGAATTTCAAGTCGTTGGTAACCGGTGGTTTTTGGGGGTTGGTGATCATTGGTATCAGACGGGCCATGTTTTCTAATGAGGCAGGGCTGGGCAGTGCACCTATGTACCATGGGCAGTCGAAGACCGATAACCCAATAAAAGAAGGGTTGGTGGCTATGTTAGGTCCTTTTATAGATACTATTATGGTCTGTACGTTTACAGCGGTCGTAATTATTTTAAGCGGGGCATATCTAGAAGATGCCAGTGGTATCGTGATGACCTTATCGGCTTTCGAGACCACGCTGTTCGGTTTTGGCGATGATTTACTGATGCTCATTGTTACTGCATTTGCGCTGTCTACGCTATTTACCTATTCGTATTATGGAGTGAAGTGTTTGTCTTTTTTGACCAATGCCAAAATCGGAAAGCTTTACAATTGGTATTTTGTCATCATGATCGTCTTCGCCGCAGTGGCTTCCTTAGAATTGGTTAAAAACCTGATCGACCTTTCGTATGCGTTAATGGTGATTCCCAATATGATTGCCGTACTTCTTTTGGCACCCAAGGTGAATGCCGCGGCAAGAACTTATTTTGAAAAATTGAAACATGGCAACACATAAAGCAGGCTTCGTAAATATTATCGGAAATCCAAATGTGGGTAAATCTACTTTGATGAATGCCTTTGTGGGCGAGAAGCTTTCTATTATTACCTCAAAGGCCCAGACGACGCGCCATCGAATTCTCGGTATTGTCAACGGAGATGATTTTCAGGTCGTTTTATCCGATACCCCAGGAATTATCAAACCAGCCTACGACCTACAATCGAGCATGATGGATTTTGTGAAATCGGCCTTTGAAGATGCAGATGTGCTGCTCTATATGGTAGAAATAGGAGAGAAGTCTTTAAAAGACGAGCGTTTCTTTGAACGTATAAAAGAGAGTAAAATACCAGTCTTGTTACTTCTGAATAAAATAGATACTTCCGAACAGGAGATTTTGGAGCAGCAGACCCAGTATTGGCAGGAATTACTTCCCAGTGTCGAGATCCATCCGATTTCGGCCTTAAACAATTTCAACGTCCGAGAGGTTTTTGAAAGAATTATTGAACTGCTGCCTGAGGCACCTCCCTATTACCCCAAAGATCAACTCACCGATAAACCAGAACGCTTTTTTGTAAATGAGGCGGTGCGCGAAAAGATTCTCATGAACTATAAAAAGGAAATACCATATGCGGTCGAAGTAGAGACCGAAGAGTTCTTGGAAGAAGAAGACATTATTCATATACGCTCGGTTATTATGGTGGAGCGTGATTCGCAGAAAGGTATCATTATCGGCCATAAAGGAAGCGCCTTAAAAAGAGTCGGGGTGGGTGCTCGCAAAGACTTGGAAAAGTTCTTTGGGAAACAGGTGCACATCGAATTGTTTGTTAAGGTCAATAAAAATTGGCGTAGCGATGCCCGTCAACTGAAACGTTTTGGGTACAATCAAAAATGATTTAAAACCTTGATAGGCGAAGAGATTGTTTTTTAAGTTGAATCATGCGGTTAAGAATTGAATGATCGTAAAATAGGAGCACTTAAAAAATCATCACTCTGGTACAAAATAAACAGTGGTTTAAAGCCATCTCGAAAAAATGGCCAACAAACTATAGGTACGACTCAATAGTACTTTTCATAAAATCGTACAGTTCGTGCATCTGTGGTTTTCCCTTATGACGGCCCGCCCTTCCAAATGCATATAAAACAAACCACAGCAAGACCATAAAGAGCATTAGGCCGAGTTGAATACCAAAGGGCTTGTTCAAAGATGCGCTTGAATAGGCCCAAATTCCTAGAATGATAAATAAAGTAGCGACCCCAAAATGGAGAAACATGAAAAACGTCCATAAGGTAGGATTGGGGCCGAAAAGTCCGTAAATCCTACTTTGACCATCTTCAGTGTCGTTGATTTCCAAATGTAATTGAGGTGACCAAAAATGAATGTGATCGACATTGAACTTTATAAATACGTGGTCATCCAAGCGTTTTACTATAAAGGGTATTCGCGCTGATTTCTCAAAGGTTTCCAAGAGCGTTTCCTTTAAATACGGAATATCCATCTGAAATCGAGGACGTAGAACAATGTCGTTGGGCAGGGCTTTCATGTTCGATGGGTTTTTCCAAGGCATAATATACATATTTCCTTAAAATATTAGTAGTACTTTTGTCGCAAATTAGATACAAATGAGTGCTATTGTAGCCATTGTTGGAAGACCGAATGTTGGAAAATCCACGTTCTTTAACCGGTTGATCCAGAGGCGTGAAGCTATTGTTGATGCGGTTAGCGGTGTGACCCGGGATCGTCATTACGGAAAAAGCGATTGGAACGGAAAAGAGTTTTCATTAATAGATACTGGAGGTTACGTCGTGGGCAGTGATGATGTATTTGAACAACAAATCGATAAACAGGTAGAGTTGGCGATAGATGAGGCCGATGCTATCATTTTTATGGTAGACGTAGAGACGGGCGTAACGGGTATGGACGAAGATGTGGCAAAGCTACTACGGCGAGTCAAAAAACCGGTTTTTTTGGCCATTAATAAAGTAGACAACGCGAAGAGGGCCGAAGATGCCGTGGAGTTCTATGCCTTGGGATTGGGAGAATATTATACCCTCTCAAGTATCAACGGCAGCGGTACGGGAGAATTGCTCGATGCCTTGGTCGAGGTGCTACCTGAGAAAGAGAATCAAGATAACCAATTGCCTAGATTTGCAGTGGTCGGTAGGCCTAATGCCGGTAAATCTTCTTTTATCAATGCCCTGATTGGAGAGGAGCGCTATATCGTAACCGATATCGCCGGTACGACAAGGGATAGTATCGATACCAAATACAACCGATTCGGATTCGAATTCAACTTGGTCGATACCGCAGGAATCCGTCGTAAAGCCAAGGTCAAGGAGAATCTTGAATTTTACTCCGTAATGCGGTCCGTTCGTGCCATCGAACATAGTGACGTGTGTTTGGTGCTTTTCGATGCTACCCGAGGTTTCGACGGGCAGGTAGAGAACATTTTCTGGTTGGCCCAACGGAACAATAAGGGGGTTGTAATATTGGTCAACAAATGGGATTTGGTCGAAGACAAGGAGACCAATACCATAAAACAGTACACCCAACGTATTAAACAGGCAATGGAACCCTTCGTAGATGTGCCTATTATTTTTATTTCGGCATTGACCAAACAACGTATCTTCAAGGCTATCGAAACGGCGGTCGAAGTATACCAAAATCGTTCAAAGAAAATCAAGACCCGTAAGTTGAACGATGTGATGCTGCCGATTATTCAGCAAACCCCGCCCCCCGCATACAAAGACAAGTACGTCAAAATAAAATATGTGACACAATTGCCGACCCCTTATCCGCAATTTGCATTTTTTTGTAATCTACCACAATATGTACGAGACCCATACAAACGATTCCTGGAAAATAAGCTACGGGAAAACTTTAATTTTACCGGAGTTCCTGTAACTGTTTTCATGCGTAAAAAGTAGGGTTCTTCGGTAGACAAAATTCTTCTTTCTAAGTTGGTGCTACAAGAATTATCGATCAGCCTCTCCATTTCAAAATATATTTTTCTTATGTATGGACAAGACATAAACTTTTGTTAATTATCAACTAAAATTTTAGTTGATTTGTATTTTAGGCGTCAATAAAACCAAACTGCCCATGCCACGATTTCTTCTAGCCTCCTTTTTTTCCCTTATTTTTTGTACTATTTCCTGGTCCCAAGAATTTAAAATTACCGGTTCAGTGGTCGATGCAACGTCAAAGCAGCCCTTGGAAGCCACGACGGTATATGCCGAATCCCTAAAGGACAGTGCGCTCGTAGCCTATACGATTACCAACAATACGGGCTTTTTCGAGCTTCAGGACCGTACCGGCCTTAAAGAACTTAATATCTACTTTTCTTACAATGGCTACAAGACCCTTAAGATGAAAATCGATTTGAAGCCGACGGTGAATTTAGGGACCGTTCAACTTGAAGAACAGGCAGAAGAGCTCGAGGAGGTGAACGTGGTCGGGGAAAGAGTGCCGATCACGGTCAAAAAAGACACCTTGGAGTTCAATGCCGATTCTTTTAAGACCCGACCCGATGCCACGGTCGAAGATGTGCTGAAAAAATTGCCCGGGGTCGAGGTCGATAGCGATGGCAATATCACCGTAAACGGTAAAGAGGTTAGTCAGGTAAAGGTCAACGGACAAGTCTTTTTTAGCACCGATCCGAAAGTGGCCACCAAGAGCTTGCCCAAAGAAATCATCAGTAAAATACAGATAAGCGACACAAAGACACGGGCGCAAGAATTTAGCGGTGAAGCGGGTAATGGCGAAAGCAAGACGATAAACCTTACGCTAAAAGAAGATAAGAATAAGGGATATGTGGGTAGGGTCGGAGCCGGCTATGGCACTGAAGATCGATACCAAGCGAATGGGCTTTTGAATTATTTTAATGACAAAGAACGGGTCAGCATTTTGGCCAGTGCCAATAATATCAATAATACCGGTTTTTCGTTTGACGAAATCCGTGACATGATGGGAGGAGTTCGAGGAAATTCGAGCTGGAGCTCTAACGGATCTTTTTCCGTGAATGGAATTTCCTTTGGATTTGGGGAAGGCATTACGACCTCGTCTACTTTGGGAGCAAGCTATGCCAATGAAATAAAGAATCGGTTCAAAATCAACAGCAATTACTTTTTTTCCGATAGCGAGTCTGTGAACAATGAAAAAACGACTAGGGAAAATATTTTGCCCGATCGCCGTTTTTTTACCGATAACACCTCTGATTTCTTGGGAAATACGACATCGCACCAAGGATCTTTTCAAATGGATTACGATATCGATAAAACATTGAAAATTTTTATAAATCCATCCTTAAGTGTCAACAGTGCTAACCAGACACGCAGTAATGAGACAGAGACCTCGGATGAAGCGGGCAACTTGGTCAATCGCAACGACCGTATCGACCGAAACAACAGTACCCAGCGAAGGTTCAGCAATAGGTTTGACGTGATGAAAAAGCTCGATACAATGGGAAGGCTATTGCGTTTTAGCTTTTCTAACGAGAATACCGAGAATCGCTCCGAGGGAATTCTAAACTCTGAACAGGAAGTATTTGGCGAGGAAACCACAGTGGAGCTTTTCGACCAACAAACGGAAGTCAAAGGGGCGGATGACAACTACCGAATTGAATTGAGTTATACCCATCCGTTGACTAAGAAGCTTTTGCTAACGGCAGAGTATAATTTTTCGGATAAAACGGTTAAAAATAAGCGCGATGTATTCGAACTTGATCGAAATACAGAAAGGTATACGATGTTCAATGAAGATCTGAGCTCTCAATTCGAGTTGGGTACCATGCAGAATTCCCCCACTTTGGGAATACGGCACCAAGGTGAAAAATTAAACGCTAGCATTTCATCACGATATATGATCACCCGGTTAGAAGGTACAGAGCTTTTTAGGAATGTCGATTTGTCAAGAAAATACCATACCTGGCTTTATAACGGGTATTTGAACTATAACTTCGGTAACAATAAACGTTTAGGACTCTATTTCAATTCCGATTTGGATATTCCATCCTTTTCCCAATTGCAACCGGTCGCGATTATCAATGACCCCCTGAACATCATCGTTGGGAATCCAAACCTAGAGCCTGGGGTGAACCGAAATATATATCTGAACTACAATAATTTTAATTGGAGGGAACGCACTGGTTTTTTTATTTACTCCGGTGTTAATTTCAGGAAGAATAGGGTTTCAAGTGTAACGACGACAGATGATAATTTTATTCGCACCACGACCTACCGAAATGTAGATGGTAACTATTCAGCCTATAGCGGCATGGAATATTCCAAACAGATCAAAAAAGATAGTGCCTATACCCTAAAATTTAGTATACGGCCCTATATGAACCTAAATAGGGTCGTAGGTATTTCGAACGGAGTGGAACTGGTTTCTAAAAACTTTACTGTAAACCCTAGGGTTCGAATAACCTTTAACTACAAAGAGTTGTTTGAAATCGAACCGGAATACACCTTTTCGGTCAACAACACTACCTTTAGCAACCCAAATATTGGAGATGTCGATTTTATTTCGCATCGCCTTGGGTTAAGAACAACTACCTATTGGCCCGAGAACCTAATTTGGGAAAACGACATCAGTTACAACTACAACGGTAATGTGGGGCCCGGTTTTGACAAGAGCTCTATTTTTTGGAACACCAGTATCGGAATGGAAGTTTTGAAGAAAAAAGCGACTTTGAAAATATCCTCTTTTGATTTGTTGAACCAAAATATCAATACACGGAGAACTACGGGCGAAGACTTTATACAGGATTTTCAGGGAACTGTCCTACGGCGTTATTTTATGGGAAGTTTTACATATAAGTTTGACCAGTTCGGAGGAAAGAAGGGATTAGGGAACCGATTCCGCAGGTAGTTCGTTCGTATTTTCAAGGAAAAGAGCTAATATTACCATCCTCCGGAGGCACCACCGCCACCGAAGCCGCCACCGCCAAAACCGCCGCCGAAACCACCACCGGAACCGCCGCCGAAGCCACCACTACCGAATCCGCCTGAGCCGCTGCTTCTGCCCATATTGCTAAGAATGATCATATCCCAAATATCAAGTCCCCTAGACTTACCACCGCTACCGCCACCTCCTCGTCTATTTCGTCTGGATAGTATGATCAATATGACAATGAAAATAATAAACGGAAGCAAAGGGGCCAGTGGAAAACCCTGACCGTCATTCAAGGTGCGATCTTCCTTAAACTCCCCATTAAGCACTTTAAAAATAGCGTCGGCACCATCACTGAGACCGGCGTAATAATTGTCTTGCCTGAATTGTGGAAGGATGATATTTTCGATTATACGGCGCGAAAGGGCATCGGTTAGGCTCCCTTCTACCCCGTACCCCGTGTTAATGGCAATTCTGCGATCGTCACGAGCTAAAAGCACTAAAATTCCGTTGTCCTTACCCTCTTGGCCGATTCCCCATTTCTGACCCCATTGCGCCCCCAAATAATTGATGTTCTCTCCTTCGGTAGAACTTATGATCGCTATAACAATTTGAGTCGATGTACTGTCTGAATAACGGATCAGTTTCTGTTCCAAAGCCTTTTCCTGACCGTCCGAAAGCAAATCGATGTAGTCGTAAACACTGGTCTGTTCTGAAGGCTTCCCGGGAATCTCGAATTGGGCATGAACGATGCCAAAGCAACAGCATAAGGCGACAAGTAAACTATCCTTTAGATATTTCATCGCTTAATTCGTTTTTGTCATCGTGCTGCCAGGGAAAATGGACTTTCAATTCCCTTCCTGCCTCTAAAATACCGTTGATTAGCCCTTGTTTGAACCTTCCTTTTTCAAATTGGGTCTGGATGGCGTTCCTGGTAGAGTGCCAAAAATCTTTAGGAACGACCCTATCAATCCCCCGATCCCCACAAATGGCAAACTTTTGATCGTTGACCGCGACATAGATCAGCACCCCGTTTTCTTCCTTGGTGTTATCCATTTTTAAAATATGGAAAACCTCTTTGGCCCGTTCCATGGTCTCTAATCGGGTATGCGGCTCGATATGTACGCGAATTTCACCAGAAGTGTTCTTTTCGGCGGCACGAATGGCTTGAACAATTTCTTGTTCTTCGTCGGCAGTCAAAAAGTCTTCTACGCGCGACATCTATTCTATCAATTAAAATTGAATTCTACATCAGGAGCATTTTCAGAGCCGGCATCGGCCTTGTATCTGGCCATTTCTTCGAAACCGAAAAGGCCGGCCAAAAGTTTACCCGGGAATTTGGTGGTATGTATATCGTAAAGGTTGACCTTTTCGTTGAACCGATCGCGTGCCACGTTGATTCGGTTTTCAGTGCCTTCCAATTGTGATTGTAGTTCTAAAAAATTCTGATTGGCTTTTAGTTCAGGATAGCGTTCTACCACTACCATCAATTTGCTAAGGGCACCGCTGAGTCCTGTCTGGGCCTCTTGAAAGGCCGCCAAGTTTTCGGGAGTTAGGTTGTCGGCGTTTACAGTGGTCGAAGTGGCTTTTGCGCGGGCTTCTATCACATCGGTCAACGTACCCCGTTCAAAATCGGCTGCTCCTTGTACGGTCTTGACCAAGTTGCCAATAAGGTCATTCCTTCGTTGATAGGCACTTTCAACGTTCGACCAGGCCGTTTTGGCATCGGCCTGTAGTTCAACCGCGGTATTGTTGAAACCGACCGCCCATTGGTAAAGGCCAAAAATAATGACCCCAAGTACAATGAGTACAATTATTCCTTTTTTCATTTGCTTGTGTTTTTGAGATTAAATATAGTTAAGGTTATTATGATCGTTTGTAGTAACCAGGAACAAAATATTAGACAACGGTAGTTCTAAAAAGTTACAGTTGCTCCTTGATTTTTATGAGTTCGGTCTTTATATGTTCCAATTTGTCGATGATCTCAAAATTGGAAAGAGCCTTTTGCCGATTTTCCCTAAGATGGATTTTTGCGCCCTCTAAGGTAAACCCACGCTCTTTGACCAAGTGGTAGATAAGTTTCAGGTTTTCAATATCTTGAGGGGTGAATTTTCGATTGCCCTTTGCGTTTTTTTTCGGTTTAAGGGCATCGAACTCTTTTTCCCAAAATCGAATCAATGACGTGTTCACGTCAAATGCCTTAGCTACTTCGCCAATGCCATAGTACCGTTTTTCAGGAAGTTCTATTTGCATTAATCTAATGATTGGTTTTCTTGTGCGGCATATTTCAGCATATTCTCGAATTCTTTTGCGGTCAAACTGCCATAATAGAAATTGATCGGATTGATACGTTCCTCGTCTTTCCACACCTCATAATGAAGATGGGGTGCTTCCGACCGGCCCGTATTACCAACAAAACCGATAAGGTCACCGCGTTTTACCGTTTGCCCTCTTTTCACATTGTACTTGCTGAGATGTCCGTAAAGGGTCTTGTAGCCATAACCATGGTCAATGCGAATGTGCTTCCCATAGCCCGAAGCACCATTGTCGGCGCGAATTACCTTACCGTCTCCCGGTGCATAGATAGGCGTACCCTTAGGCGCCGAAAAATCCATGCCCCTGTGCATCTTACGGGCTTTGGTAAAAGGATCGGAACGCCAACCGTACCCAGACGCCATCCGTCTTAAATTCTCATTGTTTACCGGTTGAATGGCCGGTATGGCCATTAGTAGTTTTTCTTTTTCCTCGGCCAGTTTGGTGATCTCGTCCAATGACCTTGATTGGATAGCCATTTGCTTTTTAATGATATCAAGCCGTTTGGTAGTGGTGATGATCATTTCGGAATTGTTGAAACCTTCAAGGGACTTATACCGGTTTACACCACCAAAACCGGCGCGGCGCTGTTCTTCTGGAATCGGATTGGCTTCGAAATATAATCGGTATATGTTATTGTCGCGGTCTTCAATGTTGGCCAATACCTCTTCGATTTGCCCCATTTTTCGGTTCAAAAGATCGAATTGAAGTTCGTAATTTTTAACCTCACGCTGCAGGGAAAGCTCTCTTGGGGTATTGATGAGATTAGTATTCAGCAGAAGTATCAAAGACATGAGACCAAAGAGGAATGAACCTAAAACGAAAAAGGCGATATTACGATAGCGACGCGATTTCTTCGGCTCTATCTTTCGATACGATAGTGTATCGGGATCGTAATAGTACTTTACCTTAGACATGAACGTATTTTATCCTATTTTTGTTGAGTTTTGACGCTAAGAACAAATATAAAGATTGTTTCCTTTAAAACGTTGAAATTTACAAAACCTTATAATTTTCTATGACTTCAAAGCATATCAGAGCACAATTTCTGAATTTTTTTAAAGACAAAGGTCATACGATTGTTCCGTCTGCCCCCATGGTCATTAAAGACGACCCTACCTTGATGTTCACCAACGCCGGTATGAACCAGTTCAAGGAATACTTTTTAGGAAATACGGCAGCGAAGAATTCACGAGTGGTCGATACCCAAAAGTGTCTCCGAGTAAGCGGCAAACACAATGATCTTGAAGAAGTAGGAAAGGATACCTATCATCACACCATGTTCGAAATGCTCGGCAATTGGAGCTTCGGCGATCCCTCCCGCCCTTCGGTGGGTTATTTTAAGAAAGAGGCTATTCAATGGGCCTGGGAGCTTTTGACCGACGTTTTCAAAATCGACGCCAAAAGTCTTTATGTTTCCGTGTTTAAAGGTAGTGATGATACCGATACGCTCGAAATGGATAAGGAGGCCTACGATTTTTGGAAGGCCATTGTACCGGAAGACCGGATCATTATGGGCAATAAAAAGGATAATTTTTGGGAGATGGGCAATCAGGGGCCCTGTGGGCCTTCTTCCGAAATACATGTAGACCTTCGTTCCGATGAAGATAAGGCTAAGGTGCCCGGGGCTTCGTTGGTGAACCAAGATCATCCTTTGGTCGTAGAGATATGGAACCTTGTCTTTGTTCAATATAACCGAAAGGCCACCGGGCAGCTGGAAGCACTGCCCGCTAAACATGTCGATACGGGTATGGGGTTTGAGCGTTTGTGCATGGTACTGCAGGGTGTTCGATCAAATTATGACACCGATATCTTTCGTCCTATTATCCGCGAAATCGAGACTATTACCAATGGTAACTATGGTGAAAATGAAGCCGTCGATATCGCAATAAGGGTAATAGCCGATCATATTCGGGCCGTTGCCTTTTCGATTGCTGATGGACAATTACCTAGTAATACAGGAGCAGGATACGTAATCAGAAGAATTCTGCGTCGGGCCATTCGCTACGGATTCACATTTCTGGAAACAAAGAGCCCTTTTATGTTCAGGCTGGTAGGGGCACTGACAGAAACTATGGGCGAAACCTTTCCCGAGTTGAAAGACCAAAAGCAATTGATAGAGAATGTTATAAAGGAAGAAGAACATTCCTTTCTTAATACCCTCGAGCAAGGTCTGGTACTTCTAGATCAAGTGATCTCAAATACGTCAGGTAGTGAGGTAGATGGTAGAAAGGCCTTTGAATTATACGATACGTACGGTTTCCCCATCGATTTGACTGCTTTAATTTTGTCTGAAAAAGGACTTTCTTTGGATCATAAAGGATTCGAAGCCGCCATGCAGGAACAAAAAAAACGGTCAAAAAAGGCTTCGGAAATAGCCAAGGAAGATTGGGTCATACTCCGAGATGATGTGGAACAAGAATTTATAGGATACGATGTGTTGGAGGCCGACGTTCAACTGGTCAAGTACCGAAAAGTCACTTCCAAGAAATCCGGGGAACAATATCAACTGGTATTTAATTTGACCCCCTTCTACGCGGAAGGCGGCGGGCAGGTAGGCGATAAGGGATACCTCGAAGCATCGAACGGCGATGTGGTCTATATTATGGACACAAAGAGGGAGAACAATGAAATCGTTCACTTTACCAAAAATCTTCCGAAGCGAATTGATGAAACGTTTAGGGCCATGGTCGATAAAAAACAACGCCAACGAACCGAAGCCAACCATACGGCTACTCATCTTTTGCATCAGGGGCTGCGAGAGGTCTTAGGGCCTCATGTCGAGCAAAAGGGCTCCGCGGTGCATTCAAAATATCTAAGGTTCGATTTTTCACACTTTGCCAAAATGACTCCTGAAGAGTTGCAGCAGGTTGAGAATTTTGTCAACGCACGGATTGCAGGAGGGCTTGATTTTATTGAAAAGAGGAAGGTTCCTTTAAAAGAGGCCTTGAACGAAGGAGCCATGGCCCTTTTCGGGGAGAAGTACGGTGACGCGGTGCGAACAGTACGCTTTGGTCAGTCTATCGAGCTTTGTGGGGGGACGCATGTAAAAAATACTGCGGATATCTGGCATTTCAAGATTCGCTCTGAAAGTGCGGTCGCGTCGGGTATTAGGCGTATCGAGGCCATAACTTCCGACGCGGTGAAAGATTTCTTTAACGAGAACAGTAAGATGCTTTCCGAATTGAAAGGCCTGTTGAACAATGCACAAGATCCTGTGAAGGCCTTGTCGGGCCTACAAGATGAAAATACCAAGCTGAAAAAAGAAGTCGAGCGTTTGCTCCGGGATAAGGCCAAGGGCTTGAAAAACGAATTACAATCCGAACTTGAAGATAGAAACGGAGTCCTGTTCTTGGCAAAGAAAGTAGATTTAGATGCAGGTGGTATCAAAGACCTATGCTTTGAAATGGGCAGTAACAAAGAGAACCTATTTCTACTTTTTGCAAGTGAACAGAACGGTAAAGCGCTACTTTCCTGTTATATCTCTAAAAATGTAGTGGAGGAGAAGGGGCTTAATGCCGGCGCTATCGTTAGGGAACTTGGAAAATACATTCAAGGCGGAGGCGGTGGACAGCCTTTCTTCGCCACCGCAGGGGGCAAAAATCCATCGGGGATTCAAGAAGCACTCGCCCAAGCAGAAAGTTATCTGTAGTGTCCATAAGGCCCTTGGCCATCAAAGAGGTTTGCCCAGTATTGAATATAGGGGAAGATACGACCAAGTATAATCATGAAATTACAGACCCGAATTCCACAGATTAAAGCTACATGCCCGATCGATTACGACAGTAGGGTCTTTGTAGTAGGGTCTTGCTTTTCTGAGAACATAGGGAAAAAGTTGGCACATTTCAAGTTTCGGAGCTTTCAAAATCCTTTAGGGATACTGTTCCATCCCGTGGCCATTGAAAATTTGATAACTAGGGCGGTTCAGAATAGCCATTACAGTGACAAAGACATTTTCTTAATGAATGCAAGGTGGCAAACTTTCGAAGCCCATTCCAGTATAGGTGAGGTGTCAAAAGAACAGCTCCTCAGGCGGCTCGATCAAAACGTAAGGGCTACCCGCCTACAGCTTGAACAGGCGACCCATGTCATCATAACCTTGGGAACCGCTTGGGTCTATACGCATGTGGCATCACAACAAATAGTGGCCAATTGTCATAAAGTGCCTCAAAAGGAGTTTTCGAAAGAACTTCTTTCTGTGGATACTATTGTCGACAGTTTAAAGAATATTGTAAATCAGGTACACGGCTTGAACGACCGGGCAAAGTTTATTTTCACCGTGTCCCCTGTTCGTCACTTAAAAGACGGTTTTGTTGAAAACCAGCGTAGTAAGGCTCATTTGATCACTGCCGTACATGAAGTGATTGAAAATGAAAATATCAATTCTGCCGTGTACTTTCCATCCTACGAACTTCTGATGGATGAATTGCGTGACTATCGCTTTTATGATTCCGATATGGTACACCCGAGTACACTGGCTATCGATTATGTGTGGGAACGGTTCAAACTTGCGTGGATCTCCCCAAGTGTCTTTTCGGTGATGGATGAAATCGACACCATTCAAAAAGGACTAGGCCATCGCCCCTTCCATGGGGATTCTGAGGCACATTTGAATTTTAAAAAATTACTTCAAACCAAAATCGAGAAACTCCGTCAGTCCTATCCTTTCATGAATTTCGAAGGATAGGTCGAAAAACTAAAACCATCAAATTTGAATGGTCTTATACTACAGTTGTATTTTCTATCGTAACTTCAAGGCATGAAGAAAGTTCTGGTCGGTGCGGTCGTAACCCTGGCATTGGTTCTTGTTTTTCGTTCTTGTACGAATGGCAACGAAGAGAAGTCTATCCTCCAAGAAAACTCCATGCTTATTCAACAACAAATTGACAATGTGTCGAAACTTATCGTTACCGAAGGACACTTTTCGGAGGTCTATAATTATAAGGACTCTAAAATGTTATTTGGCCCATTCATATCCGCTCAAAAAAAGGCTTTGGTCGTTGTGAACGCTGAGGTTACTATTGCTTATGATTTAAGTGAGATCGATTTTGAGGTCGATGAAGCATCGCGAACGTTAAAAATCAATGGTATTCCAGATCCCGAGGTCAAGATCAATCCCGATTTTGAATATTACGATGTGTCTTCAGACTATCTTAACATGTTTGATGCTTCTGACTATAACAAGATCAAGAACAATGTAACCTCTTCTTTGATGAAAAAAGTGGATGCCTCTTCGTTAAAGAAAAATGCTCAAAACCGGCTGTTAAGTGAACTTCAGAAATTTTATATTTTGACGAACTCCATGGGGTGGACTTTAGTATACAACGAGGAACCGGTAAACAATTGGGATAAAGTACTGCAAACTTCTACGGATTGAATTCTTATCGGTATATAGCTATCTCTACGCCTGTTATTTCTCAATTTGGGCTTTGGCCCAAGCGATATATTGTGACCAATCGTAGTCTGTAACGTCGTGCTTGCCACTACGTATATGATACCCGATGGTATGGTGAATGGGGCGATGAATCTCGGGCATTTTATCGCTGGGTATCCCTTTTTTATCAAATAGGTCGTAGACAGGGGTGGCATAGTAGGTGGATAGAAATTCTCCCTTTGGGTCTGCCCACTGATCATCTTCAGCACTTGCCACATATAGAGGACGGGGTGCTATCAGTGCCAATAGGCCATGTTGGTCAACGGGCAAGTCTTCTTCCTTATTGTTGTATTTCTTGAAATTATCTGAAAACCAATGCGGAAAAGAAGTGTTGATCCGACCTACCGTTTCCCCGAATTTTCGCTTTGACAAAGCTGCACCCCCACATCCTGAATCGTTACTGATGGCACCCGCGAACCGTTGGTCCGACGCTGCTGCCCACAGAGACACTTTACCCAGGCGTGAATGGCCGAAAGCAATAACTTTTGAGGCATCTATATCTTTATCGGTTTCCAAATAATCCAATGCCCGACTGAGACCAAATGCCCATGCGGAGATACTGCCCCATTCGTTGGGTTTCGGGTGCTGTTGGTCTTGCTGATAAAATAGTTGGTGAATGCCGTCCGTAAGATCATTCTTGTCGGGATCGATTTCTCCGTAATAGATGGTAGCGAATCCGAATCCGGAATCGATCATCTTCTGAATTGACCAGCGGCTTGTTCGAACCCCTCGCGAATTTTCGGTGAGCGTATTATCGCTTATATCGAAAGCCTTATTGTTCCTTGCCCATGCTTTGGATATAATCACGTTGGGATCTTCGGTGACCGTGTGATTTCCATAGAAATTATAACCTAGAAATATCGGAACTGCCGATGCATTTTTGGGCAGGTACATAAGAATTGTGAAGCTGAGACTTTTGTCATTTTTGAAGAGGCTCACGACTACTTGCTTGCGTAAAGCGGTACCGTTAAGTGCCTTGTCATCACTTTCGACCCTATTAAAAGAAATAGAATCCAGTACACCGGGTACCTGGCCGTATTCATGTTGCTCAAAGAACCTATACAGTTCAGGTCGTCTGTTCTCGTTCCAATCTTTTGGGGTACTCACCTTTTTTCCGTTGAACGTCAACAGGTCGGTTAATTCGAGTTCAGGTACCTCACTCTCATCGTAATTAGGTTGCCCTTGTGCTAAGGTAATCTGTGCCACAAATGCAAGGGTCAAAGCTGGGAGTAGTTTGTTCATGATTTTTTGTAAGGATTAATTTTATAGTTTAGGTATCAAATTGTTATCTACCAGTTGTAGGCCTTTATCTATGAGGTGTCCTACTTCTGGTTTTTTATGCTTAACGGTTTCGAGATGCATGCGTATTTCTTTTCCAAATTCGGTATCGTTATTGGTCATTGCCAGTTCATATAGTTCGACCGAAAGAAGCCAGTCGTCAGGGTAATTGAGTTTTAATTCCTCAAAGACTTTATGTCTTGAAATTGTGGTGTTCTTACCTTCTCGATAATGCCTAATTTGCTCGTAGTATTGTACTAGTTTTGATTGGCTCACCGAAAGGGAAGGTTTTTTTAAGCTTGATGAGGTACGATGGGCAACCAAGTCAAAACTATTTATATCTGCCGGTCCGTTGAAGGCGGAAACTATTCTTTCTCCTACGGCCATATGGTACGGTTCGTTCTTGGATTGATAGAGTATTCTGTTGCCATAGGTTACCCTACAATTAGTAAAAGTGACCAGAATGATTTCTCCTCTAAGATTACGGGTGCCCGTTAATATTGTTCCCGAAACTTTTATGTCACCCTCAAATTCTAAGGTGATGGTTTGCCCTTCGTAAATATTGTAGGCTTTTAAGTCTCTTGGGCTCATATGCTCAATAGCGATGTTGATACCCTTTAACTTCCCTAAGGGTGATCCAAAGCCTTTAGCATGCATGTCAATACCATGCCCGATCAACTCTTTTTCTCGGTAGGAAAGAGCGGTATTGCCCTTGGTCTGAAAATAAACAGGATGGCCATCGTGTGCAATAACCTGCTCAAAATTCCCGGATATCTGTAGTCCAGTGGTCAGTTCTATGGTGCCCAGTTCCTTAGACTCAATAAGTTTTTGAATACCGATCAATCCCCCTTTTCGTAAAGCCATGGTGTCGGCAAATTCTTCTAAAACTTGGTTTAGATAGGCAAAATCCGGAGTTACGAATAGTTGGGGCTGTGGTCGTGTAATATCGAATGGGGTATAGGCTGCTTCTAGACTATAGGGCAGTTTTTTTACCTTATCGGTCATGCACCATACACTTTCACCGATGGAAGAGAGTAGGCCAGCTCCGTATATTTTCAGGTTTTTAACGGTACCGATCAATCCATACTCAACGGTCCACCAGTGTAGGTTCCTTATTAGTGCGATTTCGCTGGGTTCGCCCATAGTGCGTTGCAGTTCCTCAACATGCTCCTCTGCCTTATTGATATCTTCTAAAGGGGTGTCTACAGATTCCTTGAAAATCGAAAGTCGTCTAACGGCTTCATAAAGCTCAAAATCTTTGGCATTGGAAATGGCTTTTGAGCCGATTTCACCAAATCGGCGTAAATATTCGGCATATTCGGGGTTTGCGATAATAGGGGCATGACCTGCACCTTCGTGTATGATATCAGGTGCCGGAGTGTATTCGATGTGCTCTAATTGACGTATTTCTGAAGCAATGACAAGCACGTTATATGCCTGAAATTCCATAAATGCCGATGGTGGAATAAAACCGTCAACGGCAACAGCGGCCCAGCCGATTTCCTTAAGAATACGGTTCATGCCGTACATGTTAGGAATATGTGCTATGGAAATACCGGTTTTTCGTAGCCCTTCTAGATATGAATTATGTGCTATGCCTTTTAAATGGCTCACATTTTTTCGCATCACGTAACGCCAAACTGCCTGGTCAATGGCCGAATATAGACTGTAGTCCTGTGGCTTTATATACTGGCGCAAGTGATTTGGTAGTCTATCTAGAACGGGATTGCTTTCGTATGACATGACAGTTTTGAATGCTAGAGAGTTCCTTTGAGATGGCTTTTCTAAAGATACAAAATTGATTGTAGCAAATAGTTCAGGGGGTAAGTGTACCGTTTTTAAAGAGTGGGGAGAGACCCGTTATAAAAGTAAGGTGTGCTAGAGCTTAGTAGCTCTAGCACACCTTAAAATAATGCCGGTAATATACCGAGTCTAAGTTACTAGCTCCCGTTGAGAGGAATTTTATCTTACTGCTACCGTGTTGGGCGGATATTGCATTAATATTTCTGAAACGAATTCACGAATTCGTTCTTCTTTCTTTTGAATATTATTAATGTTGCCTAGATTTCCCACTCCTTTGCCTTGCCATACCAACTCTCTGGTTTTGGCATCGACCAAATCGATATATAGTGAACCTTCGGTTCGAGTGCTCACCTGACTGCCGCCCCAGCCTGGGCCCCAGCCCCAACCAAAGCCTGGTCCCCAGCCCCAGCCGCCCCAACCCCAACCGAAGTTGTTATTGTAGATATCCACTTCTTCTTTTTCTTTGGTGAAAATGGCGACCAATAAATCAGGATTTTCAGACTTCACGAAACCTCGTTTAGACATTTCTGTTTCTATGGCCCGAAGAATTCGTTTTTTGTCCAAATCTGAAATTTGAGCCTTATCGATACCTGTTTTATAAAAGGCGTATGACTTGTACGTATTGAAGTCCGCTTCTTTATCATAGTCTGATAGTACACGTACAGAAGTGCAAGAACTCAAAACGAGCAGTGCCAATAAGGGTAGCGTAAGTATTTTAATTTTTTTCATAACAAGTATTTTTATGGGAGTTAACAATTTTTGCTTTAAAAAATAGACTCAAAAACCATGCCGAATGCCCATCTCTCTATCGTGAATTGGTTTTAGTGTTATAGCCGTAGGGGCAGTGTCTACAACCGCTTTCGCAGCAATAACCTCTTTTCAAATGATATTGTTCGGTGAAAACTTTGTACCCCTCTTTCGAAAGGTAGAAGTCGCCTTCTTCTAAGGGGAATATTTTAGTCATTGGCAGAATTTCTTATTTCCTAATTGCAATTTAAATGATTGATTCTATATTGATGGACCATTTGCCCTTAAAAGAATCTGGTATCTTGATTTATTTCAAAGTGAACAAAGTGTTTGCTCTTTATAGCAAAAGATACCAAAATAATGTACATTTAATAGGTGTTTCACGTGTATTCAACGAAAAATAACAATGCAAAAGCGATAGGTGTGTTATCGAATAAAAGGGCAAATAAACAATTAACTTTATTCATGCCCGTTTAACCCTATGCGTATGATCTTAGTCTTTAAACATTTCTTTTATAAAAATTACGTAGGGCTATCGCTATGGCCCTTTATCTTCTTAAAAAATAATGATTTAAAAGAAGATATCGTACTCATCAACCACGAAAGGATTCATTTAAGACAACAACAAGAATTGTTGATCGTATTCTTTTATATCTTCTATTTTATGGAATGGGTCGTTCGATGCATGCTATATTTTGATACTTACAAGGCCTACCAAAATATGAGCTTTGAAAAAGAGGCCTATAACAATGAAAAGAATCTTGCTTATTTGAAGGAACGCAAGCCCTTTAGTTTCATAAAGTATTTTTGAGTATTACTTTTGTCAAAAAAGGTCTTTTTCCTCCATGTATCTGAAATTGTGCCGTGACGGATCATGATCGAACTAGGGTAGAGGTTATGGAAGTACAATCTACAAACGAGCCTATTGAACTAAAGCCTATCACGGATAAGAATATTCTACTTTCCATAAAAAGGGAAGACACTCTCCACCCCATTATTTCAGGAAATAAATTGAGAAAGCTCAAGTACAATTTGTTGCAAGCAAAGCAGCAGGGTTGTAAAACGGTACTAACTTTTGGAGGGGCTTTTTCCAATCATATTGCGGCTACGGCCCACGCAGGTAAGATACACGGATTTCATACAGTGGGTGTTATTCGTGGGGAAGAACTTGTTGATCGTTGGAAGGAAAACCCGACCCTGGGGCAGGCCGCAAAAGATGGTATGCGTTTTAAATTTCTATCAAGGGAAGACTATAGAAAGAAGTCTCATAAAGCCATGCATCAAGAATTGGAACGTGATTTTGGACTTTTTTACCTGTTGCCTGAAGGGGGCACCAATGAACTGGCAGTAAAGGGTTGTGAAGAAATTTTAGCACCAGGTGATACCAAATTCGATTTCATCTGCTGTCCTGTCGGAACCGGGGGCACTCTTGCCGGAATCATAAATAGTGCCAACCCCGGGCAAAGGGTTTTAGGCTTTCCTGCGCTAAAGGGTGGTTTTTTAACAGAAGATATTTGTAAATTTGCCCAAAAGGATAATTGGGAACTTGTCAATGATTATCACTTTGGGGGGTATGCAAAGGTAGATGTTGGACTGGTCGAATTCATGAATAATTTCTTTTCAGAGACCCAAATCCCATTAGATCCCATTTATACCGGTAAGATGATGTTCGGAATTATAGACTTGATCAAAAAGGACTTTTTCCCTTCCAACACAAAAATACTGGCGATTCATACTGGTGGGTTGCAGGGTATTAAAGGAATGAACGCTAAGTTGAAATTGAAAAATATATCATTGTTACGCATATGACGAGACAAATCGGGTTGCTTTTTCTTTTGGGTATAGTTTTGATAGGTTGTAAGACCAAACGTACCGTTTCCAATAACAATAACAGGGAGAACTATGCTAGTAGTTCTGAAACGGTGACGGTAGTTAAAAGTAAATCTACCCATGAGGTGGGCGACTCCTATACCATGCCAAAGGACACCGGTAAATTTGTGCGATTGGCTATAGAGAGCCCTCAAGAATACATCGAAGTTTTTTCCGAAATCGCACAATTGGAGATGAAGGCCTATGGCATACCAGCCAGTATAACCTTGGCCCAGGGTCTTTTGGAAAGTGGTTTTGGAAAAGGTGCCCTAGCCCTCAAAACCAACAATCATTTTGGTATCAAATGCCATACTGGATGGCAAGGAGAATATGATTTTCACGATGATGATGAAAAAGGAGAGTGTTTTCGAAAATATAACCATCCCATGTATTCCTACCGCGACCATAGTATTTTCTTGTCGGGTCGCTCGCGTTATGCGTTTCTTTTCGATTTGCCCAATGATGATTACAAGGCTTGGGCCAAAGGCTTGAGAAAGGCGGGTTATGCCACCGATAGGCATTATCCTCAAAAGTTGATTGGTCTTATTGAACGCTATCAATTGCATAAATTTGACGAAGCTGTAGCCACTAAGGGGTATGGTCGTAGCCCTCAAAAAAATGTGGTTATGGCCAGTAGCCCGCTTGTCAGCACCCATACGGTCAAGCAGGGAGATACCCTTTATTCCATTTCCAAGAGATATTCGGTTTCTGTAGATGACCTCATGCGGTGGAACTATATGTATGATAGTCATATTTCAGTGGGGCAAGAACTTACCGTTAAGACCCAAAACTTTAATTGAACATGCTATACCAAAGAAGTAGTGCCCTTTTTAAAGAGGCCCAAAAATATATTCCTGGTGGTGTGAATTCTCCTGTACGTGCTTTTAAAGCTGTTGGGGGCGATCCCATTTTTGTAAAACATGCCAGTGGTGCCTATCTATATGACGAAGATGGTAATCGTCTTATTGATTATATTGCATCATGGGGTCCTCTGATCTTGGGTCACGCCTACGAGCCCGTTATCAATGCAGTCATCGATAAGGCAAAGAAGGGCACTTCCTTCGGAATGCCTACGCAGATAGAAACGGAACTGGCACGTTTGGCGGTGTCAATGGTTCCGAACATCGATAAGATACGTTTCGTCAACAGCGGTACTGAGGCTTGTATGAGCGCTGTTCGCTTAGCAAGAGGATATACCGGCAAAGATAAGATCATTAAATTTTCAGGCTGCTATCACGGGCATTCCGATTCGTTTTTGATTCAAGCGGGAAGTGGCGCGGTTACTTTTGGCAGCCCGAACAGTCCGGGTGTTACCCAAGGGACGGCCAAAGATACCTTATTGGCGCGTTACAATGATTTGGAAAGTGTTCATCAAATCGTTGCGGCCAATAAAGATGAAATCGCTGCCGTAATCATAGAACCTGTTGCTGGAAATATGGGATGTATTATTCCATCGAACGAGTTTATAAACGGGCTACGCAACATCTGTACACAAGAAAATATACTGCTCATTTTTGATGAGGTCATGACTGGTTTTAGATTGGGTAGGGGAGGGGCCCAGGAAGCTCTTAATATCGATGCCGATATACTCTGCTTTGGAAAGGTGATCGGAGGAGGCCTGCCCGTAGGTGCCTTTGCGGCCCGCTCGGAAATCATGACTCATTTAGCGCCTGAGGGCCCCGTGTACCAAGCGGGTACCCTTAGCGGAAACCCTTTGGCCATGGCTGCGGGACTCGCAATGTTAAGTGAACTGGACCAACGCCCGGAAATTTTCGATAGCCTAGCGAAAAAAACCGCCTATTTGCACGATAGCTTTGATGAGGTTCTAAATAAAAAGGGCATCCCTTATCATATCAACCGATTCGGAAGCATGATTTCGTTGCATTTTACCGAAGAACCTGTAACCGATTTTGAATCATCTGCTAAGGGAAATAACGACATGTTCAAAAAGTATTTTCACGGCATGCTCGATAAGGGGATATACCTGCCTCCTAGTGCTTTCGAAAGTTACTTTTTAAACGATGCTTTGAGCTATCAAGACCTTGATGAGACCATTTCGGCTCTGGAAGGGTTGACATTCTGAGGTCTATTACTTCGCCCCAGTAATATGTCGTTACAATCTTATTTTTAGATAATTAATGACGGCACTATTGCCTTGTAAGACATTCTTCGGCATGGGTTCTTCTTCGGTGAAAACTTCCAATTCCTTTCGGGGCAAGACGGTCACAAAATCTTCTTTATAACCTTCATCGTAAGGAATACTGCCCATGTTGAGGTCAAGATGATGACCAAAAAAATTATAGACCGCAGATCTTTTTGAATACCCATAATCATGTTTTTCCAAAGGCAGATGCACATTCTCGACCCTGTTCTCCCCATTGTAAAGTGCATATACTTTTTGGATATATGGATATTCTACCCGGGGCGTATTACGGGTCCAGTCCGCTCCATCGGAAACGATAATCATAGGTCTGGGCGCACATAGGGCGGCCACCTCCACATTGTTGGTTTGGTGGCTGGCACTTTTATGTATAGGCATGCCGCTTTCACATACGCAGCCACCAAAAAAGTGTGCAGATACCTGTACAACCGGAGCAGCCACTTTAATACGGTCGTCGATTGCTGTTAGTACGAAGGTCTGGGTGCCTCCTCCTGAACCTCCTGTCATACCGATGCGTTCCGGATCGACGTCTGATCTAGATAACAAATAGTCTAATACCCGTTTGCTATTGTAGGTTTGAAGCAGTAGAGCGATGGGCATTTTGTGGTCTACCTGCTTACTTTCGGCATATCCAATCATATCATAGGCGAAAACCACGGCACCCATCCGGGCCATTGTAGCTGCCCTTTTCTGTATATCTTCCGTAAACCGTTTGTCTTTGAGGTGCCCGTGGGGCGAAAGAATAGCGGCATATGTTCCGTCCTCCGAAGCTGGTCGGTATAGATTTCCGGTAATATAGAAGCCTGGGAAACTTTCAATGGCGATATTCTCGACGATGTATCCGTCCATTTCATGTTTATTTCGAATAATGGCATTGAAATTCCCTTCGATATTAGGCATTTTATCAAATTGCATTCCCTCTAAGATCCCTTTTTTAATCTTGGCGGCCCTTGCCTCCCATGAGGCGCGGTCATTCCATTCTGTAGCGAACTCCTTTAGCATTTGGTTGCCCTCGTCTTCCGTCCAATAATGACCGACGCACAACATCGATTCTTGGGCAAGGCCATAGCCGCAAGATGCAATGAATACAAACATTAAGATGATAATCTTCATTTTTTTAAGATATTTAGTCAATTTTAGAATTACTGATAAAAGCGATGTATCTGCTGTCGGGTGACCAACTAGGTACATTTATGGATCCCTGTCCTCCGTAAAGATAGGCTACAACTTTTGGGCGGCCCCCATCTAGGGGTATTTTTCTTAAATATACTTGCTTATAGAAGGGATGGTCTTGGGCATCGACTTCAGGAAGGTAAGAAAGAAAGACCACCCATTTCCCATCAGGGGAAATGTGGGGAAACCAATTTTGAAGTTCGTCATCGGTCAACTGTTCCTGATGACTACCATCGGGAAGCATACGCCAGAGTTCCATGGATCCGGTTCTGGCAGAATTGAAGTAAATGAATTTTCCATTAGGGGTGTATTCTGAACCATCATCAAGAGTGGGCTGGTCTGTTAGTTTTATTTCATCCCCCTTACCGTTCGATAGAATTTTGTAAATATTGTATTTGTCATTTCTTCTGCCCGTATAGGTCAACCATTTTCCGTCGGGTGACCAGCCGTGTAAATAGCTTGGTCCTAAAGGGGTTATTCGTTTAGGAATGCCCCCATTCACCGGAACGGTGTAAACGATCGATCCATATTGGGCCTCCCCACTAGAGCTGCTAATACCAAGCATGGTCCCGTCGAATGAGAGCACGTGGTCATTATTGTTGCGATTGGCAAAATCTGTCGGAAGAACATCGATTTTATTATCGGAAAGGTCGAAACGGTATATTAAACCTTCGCTATTAAATATTAAGGTTTTATTGTCTGGGGTCCAGTTGGGAGCTTGAATTGAATTCGGAGCCGAATACAGGATTTTTCTTGCCCCCGTCTGTATTTCCATAATCTCAAGATGGCTACCGATATAATCGTTGTAGGGCGTGAATTTGGTATCGGGTGGAATGACGATACGAACGTTTGCGAACTCGGCTTTCTCTACTATATCGGCGTTGTGCGAGCAAACGAATAAACCTGCCAACATTTCGACCGGAAAATCGAAATCAGGTATCTCCACTGTCCAAAAAGGATTACCGTAGGTCGCCACGCTCATAAAAAAACTTCGGCCCCGTCTTTCCAATTGAATGATGTCGGGGGCATTGATAGGGCACTTTACCTCTTCGATATGTGTTCCCTCCTTTTTACGGTATTGAATGGAAGTAAGACCATCGCCATGAACGGTGGCGCAAACCATGGCCGCACTGGGTTCGGTGGTCGTTCGCACCATCCAACCTAACTTGCGATGTGGATCGACCCCTTCGCCGATAAACTTGGCCCGGGTGCGTAGTATAAAATTTCCGCTAAGCTTTTTATAGGTAAAATGAAACTCATCCTTGTCGAACCAAATATTACTCCCTGAACCCGATAAACGATAGATTTGGTCCTTTGAATTATATAAAGTCAGCCCCTTGTGTTTTACCGGGCCTATATCTGCGCTTGAACTGAAGTCGCCCAAGTAATTTTGAGCCGAAGATAATTGCGGGAATAGGCTAAAAATCAATATCCAAAGAAATCTTTTGCTTTTCATGTATTAGACCATCTGAAAACTAGGCAGTGTACATTTTTTATGTTGACCATACTATTCAATTAGAGGTACAATAAGTACGGGTATTTTTGACTTTTTGACGATTTCGGTTGAAACACTCCCTAAGAATACTTTGTATAAAAAACTATGCTCATGGTGGCCTAAAATAATCAAATCAATATTTAATTTCTCCGATTCGGCCATAATCATTTCTACCGTTGCCCCTTGAACAAGTAACCCGTCGGCTTCGATTTCTTTTTTGGTAAGGCCCATAGCATAATCTTGGAGTTGTCGGTGTTCTTCCCTTAGTTCTTCAGCGAGGGTATCCCTAATATATTGTGGGCCCACCTCATAACCCACAAAGTCAGGTTCAGGTTCCGCAATATGGATCAGCCATACTTTTGAACCGAATTTAGTAGCTATTTCCGCCGCATAATCTAGCAACAGTTTTTCATTGTTTTCAAAGTCTATGGCGACCAATATATTTTTCATACCGATATTTTAAACGAGAGCTACGTCCGTGGGTTTAAGTATTCGCTTAAAGATAAGAATTACTCCAATAAAAAAAGCCGTTCATGAGATGAACGGCCTGAAGAAAATAAAATAACTCTAACCTAAATTATCTTCTTGCACTGCGATGGTCTCTTTTTCCTTTCCGATGTGTTGCATTTCTACGTACCATTTTTTCCCATCGTACATATTGTTCATCCGAAAGAATTTTTTTCATTTTTCCTTTTTGGGCGATCATTCTGTCCAAGTGTTGATTTTCTCTTTCGAATCGCTCATCTGCACTTGGTTTATGCATTTCACCACTATTCCTCCTTGCCTTCCTTTCCGCTATTCTTTCGGTCAATTGCGTGGCGTTTTCTAGATTAAGAGCCTGTATTTTTGCTTGTTGCTCTTTGGTCAAGTCTAAAGCCAAAGCCATTTTCTTGGTTTTTAAAGTGGCCATTTGTGTTGCGGTCATCTGTCGCATGTCACCGCGACGGTACTTTTCGCCTTTTTGAGCAAAGGTCGTTGCGCTTAACATGACCATGAGTACTACTATTACTTTTTTCATGTTTCTATTATTTTGAATTCTATACTTTGACGATTTAAAATGATTCGGGTTTAACCACAAGTAATATTTTATTAAATTATTAACAGCTTTGAAACGTACTAGTGAAGCATAAAAAAAGGCAAAGACTATCAGTCTCTGCCTATTAATAAGTAGGTGGTTCTAAAAAAATATTGTTATTCTATACCGTTTATACTGGAAATTTGATCAACGTTAGATGACACCATATCTACTGTTTGGGGATTTTGTTCGGTATGGGTCTCGCTGTAGTAGATTAAAGAAGCTAGAATAAAAGCGGCTAGGTACAGTGAACTTTTAAATCTTTGTGACATGGGGGATGATTTTCGATTCGTTTACTAAAGTATGAAAGATACGGTCACGAGAATAACCTTTGTTGTCTAGTTGGCCGATTGTGTGGTCAAACATCTAAAAAATGTGGTTTGAAATCGCATTTAATCGATTTTTTTTGTCGTTTGTCGATGTGATGAGGATTCATTGTCTTTTTTTGATGGGTATTTGAACGAAATGGAAGCCCCATTTTTTAGGCGTTCATTTTAAATAATATTGGTGAAGTGTAACATTTCAACCTTTTTGAGGTCTTATATAGAGGATTGTCAGTTTTGATTATCTGAATTAGTCGGGTATAAAGCCGTTGTATAGCAACGGCTTTATTTATTTGTATTCGCATTGCGTAATAAAAGAACAATTAGCCTACATAAAAATTAGCGGGTTAAAATGTTGATTTACCAATTGTAATGCCATAAAAATAGGAGGTTGTTAGCATTAGTCGCTTCTCGTTGCATATTTGTTGTTTTCGGCGAATTTCGGAAAATTAGAAGGTATGATGGTAAGCAATAATATGATATTATGGCGTTATATAGGCTCAACCAATGTAACACGTCCTGAGCGTAATTTTTCGGGAACGGGTTGTTAACCTACAATCGTTATGAGAAAAAACATTTTAAGATTAAGTGCTGTAATGGCTTTTTTTATCGCAAATGGAGTTTTTGCGAACAATCCAAAAACAGAAAAGGATATTTCCATTATCAATTCAGTGGAGTTTATAGAGGAAGACGATACTGAATTCGACCTGGGTTTCGATACGGCCGACTATCTACCGGAGGGTTTCGATCCCTATAAAATATTTGTAGACCTTAGTGCCATTGATTTTATAGAAGTGGAGACGAAACTTACCTTTGATTCAACAGTCAATTTGCCTAAGGGATTTGACCCCTATAGTTTTCCAACTGAGGTAGAGGCTTTCAATTTCATCGATGAAAACGATACCTGCGAATTGGATTTCAATACTAAAGATTTTCTACCTGAAGGGTTTGACCCCTTTATACGACATTAAATATAGTAGATGTTCGAATACCAGTTTTGCCCTGTCAATGTACAGGGCTTTTTTTGTTGGTGTTCAGAAAATTAAAGGAATAACAAACTTAAACATGAGCACTAAAATCAAAATGGCTATGCAGTTTAGTATAATGCCCACGCGAGCCATTTCACTGACTTTGATATAACCACTTGCGAATACAATGGCATTGGGAGGGGTGGCCATGGGCAACATAAAGGCACAACTGCTTGCAATCGTTACTGGAATCAATAAGTACAATATAGGTAGATCCAGTCCTATGGCTATGCCCGCTACAACTGGTGCTAAAACGGCGATCAAAGCGACGTTACTCATAAGTTCGGTCATAAAAAGCATCAAGGTGATTAGAAGTACCGCCGTAAATAGGATACTGATATTGCTATTTGCAATGGCCAAGGAGACCATGTCGACAATACCGCTGACCGACATTCCCTTAGCCAAGGCAAGCCCTCCGCCAAACAAGATCAGAATTCCCCAAGCCAATTTTTGGGTATCCTTCCAATCAATTATAAAATCTCCTTTTTTGAGGTTATATGGTATAGAGAAGGTGGCAATGGCCGCTAACATACTGATCATGGTATCGTTTAATTTCAGATCAGGAAAAATACCATTGATCACCGTTCGGAAAATCCAAAGAAATACAGTTACGACGAATATGACAAGCACCATTTTTTCCTTCCCACTCAAAGGGCCTAATTTTTTAAGTTCTTGACCAATGATTTCCTTTGAGGCCGTAAACTTAACCTGGGTGTTAGGAAACATCCATTTTACCAATACCAGATAACTTATCCAGATCATCAGAGCGGAAAAGGGTACTCCAATAACCATCCATTTGACGAAGGATATCTCAATACCGTACTCATTCTCCAACAACCCTATCATCACAGAGTTCGGGGGTGTTCCGATAACGGTAGCAACACCTCCTGCGTTTGCCGAAAAGGCTATGCCCAACATTACGCTCAAGGCGAAGTTCTTGTCGCTCTTTGTGAATCCATCTTCGTCGTTGATGAGTAAACCTATGACCGACATGGCTATCGGCAACATAACTACCGTGGTTGCGGTATTACTAATCCACATGCTGAGAGATGCGGTAGCTATCATAAAGCCTAGCACTACTCTGTTCGGGGTGGTTCCTGTGACCTTTATAATATTGAGGGCAATACGTTTATGTAAGTTTACCTTTTCAAGGGCGAGTGCCAATACAAAACCTCCAAAGAACAAGAAAATAATCGGACTTCCATAATTAGCGCCGACTTCATCGATTTCCATGATTTTTAAAAGCGGAAAGAGTAAAAGTGGAAGTAAGGCAGTGACGGAAATCGATACGGCTTCGGTAATCCACCAAATGATCATCCAAAGGGCTACGGCTATAACCGTATCTCCTTTTTCGGAAACCATTTCAAAAGGTAAATTCAGTACTATTAAAAAGAGAATCGGGCCTAGAAATAAGCCCCATTTGCCACTTAAGTTCATATAGGTCGATTATTAACCCCTAAGCTAGCGTATTTCTTTTGGTTTTGAAAGTTCGAAAAGGTCAATCTGGTTGCCAATGTAATCAATATATAATGGTGTCCGCTGGAATAGGGGGAAGCTGATAATCACCATAGTCGATGATAATTTGACCGTTATTAAGAGTTTTGACACCACTTGCATCGATACCTGTGCGGTATAGGTAGACCTTTTTTAATGCCTTAAATTGTTCCAACGCATTCAAATGAACCTTTTGGAACTTCGTGGCTGTCAGGTTTATCAATTTGAGATAGTTCGAAGGGGCCAACAAACCGATATTCGTTCCTGTAACTTGGGTATTGTCTATTTTGAGTACGGTCAGATGAGGAAGTATAGCCAACTTTTCGAATATGGCATCGGTGACTTGGGTTCCCCCCAGGTCCAGCACTGCTATCTGTTGGGCGATGGGCTGCAGTAATTCAAAATCTGCATCGGTAAACGATGGATCATTGATGCAGGAGACCGTCAGAAAATTTGTGCCCTTGCTTATTCTATCGACATGAATGTTATTTTTCTTGATTACATTGATGCTATCAATGGGCGCTTCGGCAACTTCGATGTCAGGATAATCGAAATCATGCTTTTTTGGAAAAAAGGGTTCGAACAGCTCTTTTGCCATGCCGGCTTCGCCTATAGTTCCCTCAAATGGATGGCCAGCATCCAGCCAAGCACCGATCAGCAGTAATTCTTCCTTGCTAGGTTGGGTCTTTTCTTCAGGGGGCATGTGGTCCTCGTCTGATACAGGCAGGTTCATTCGTTTGAACAACTCACTTTTTTCGGCATTCTGGGCTAAAAGGGTTTCGCCACTCTCTCCTCCTTTGAGCATTCCCTCCGCGGAATCCAGAAGTAGTTCTCCCTTGTTTTTTTTCGGGTTATGGCAACTAACACATCTATTGTTCAAAATAGGTGCGACCACATCTTCGTAAATAAGGCTTTCTGACCAATTATCTTCGTTGAGGGCGATTTCCTTATCTTCATAGGTATCGAAACCCAATGCCGACCTAACGGAATTGGGCAAGGGTTCTATTAGATAGTCCTCTCCATGGGTGATGTTTCCGCCAAGGTGGCCGGTAAAGGAAATCAAGAATAGAAAGATAAAGCTGAGAATCCCCATCGGGATTTTTGAAATAGGTGCGAAGGCCTTTGACCCCTTCACTTTATAATACATTACGAAGGAAAAAATGGCAGTAGCAATGCCTGCCCATAAGTGCCATTTAACAGTATCGAAACTATAACCTTCGCCCATATATTGTAAGTAACCCGTTATACAGGCCAATATGGCAAAAGTGCCTGCCCACAAATAGATCAGTGAGATTACGGCATTATGATGCTTGGTTTTTCGATCGTACCATTGAAGCAGCAGCCCGAGAATGATGAATCCTATAGGTAGATGTACGACCAAGGGGTGCAGTCTGCCCAAGAGTTGTTTTAGAACGTCCATAATTCTATAGGTTTATTCAATATTCAAACGTTCTTTGAGTCGCTGCATAATAAAGGTATTGGCTTTCCATTGGTCGCTTACCGGCTGTCTGGTATAGGGAAGTGTCGGCATATAATCTGCCGGGCCAAATTCCGTGGTGATTGTAAACACAGAGTCGGTCTTCCATTTATTGCGGATGATATTTTCCCAAATGTCCAAATGGCGTTCCACGGCCCTTTCCCATTCCGGTGCTTCTGGATCATTGACCTGTGGACCTTCAGGATGACCTACTCGAGCATGAATATGATGGGTACGGGCGATAACTTCTTGCAACCGTCTATCTTGCTTTTGTAACAACGATTCGTGTACTACCATCCAATGGCTGATATCAAGGTTCAGTTTCAGGTCAGGTATCTCTGCAAGATATGTTTCGGTATCGGGTAGATTGAAACTGAACCTTCCGCGATGTGTTTCATGGTAGTTGGGAATACCCTCTTCCTTTGAGATATCGTTTGCGGCTTTGATAAATGCCCTGTTCTGTTCAAAGGTGAAAAAATCGCTACCGGTATGGCAATTGATATAGGCTGGTTTCCAAGCCAGTAACTTGGTAAAATTCTTAGAATAGATTCTCAGGCTTTCCTCAAAAGGCAGCGATTTGTCCGTACCGTTGAGAAAACCGACCAGTAGCCCATGTTTTTGGAGAGCGTCCTTAAGCTCTTTTTGATCTTTTTCACTGGTGGGGAACCAAGTCTCCACCCCATCATAACCTGATGCTTTGGTCCGTTCGCAGAAGGCGTCCCACGATATGGTCCTTCCCCAATCGGTTTGGAAAAATAGTACTTTTTTATCTTCTTGGGAAAATGAAGTCAGCGAAGAAATTAGTAGGATTAGAAAAGAAATTCTCATTGTCGTTGGGTCGGATATAAAATGGTTGTTTTTGAGTTTTTGTAATGGAATGGGCTTAACAGGGTCAGGCTAAAATTTCTTTAATAATCTCTCCTTCAACGTCGGTGAGACGGAAATTTCTTCCCTGAAATTCATACGTAAACTGTTCATGGTCGAAACCGAGAAGGTGCAAGATAGTCGCGTGCACATCATGCACCGATACACGACCTTCAACAGCGGAGAAACCAATATCATCGGTTTGTCCAAATGAGGCCCCTTTCTTAATGCCGCCACCGGCCATCCACATGGTAAAGGCATCTCCATGATGATCACGCCCTTTATAGGCCATCTTTTTATTTCCACGGTTCTCCTGCATTGGGGTTCGGCCGAACTCCCCACCCCAAACGATGAGGGTATCGTCTAATAGTCCTCTTTGTTTTAGGTCAAGGATCAAAGCGGTTATAGGACGGTCTATTTCCCTACATTTGTTGCGTAGCCCCAAATCAATAGAGCCCTCCCTTATATTTCCGTGGGTATCCCAACCCCAGTCGAATAGCTGTACAAAGCGAACACCATCTTCGACCAGTTTTCGCGCCAAAAGGCAATTGTTCGCAAAAGATTCCTTTCCTGGTTCGACCCCGTACATCTGTTTAATATGCTCTGGTTCGCTGTTGATGTTCATAACCTCGGGAACCGCAATCTGCATACGATAGGCCATTTCGTATTGGTTAATACGGGCCAAGATTTCGGGATCTGCATATTTGGCGTACTCTTTCTTGTTAATTTCGTTGATTGTCTTAATGGTATTTTTTTTCAGATCTCGCGTAATGCCTTCGGGATCTTCGATGTAAAGTACCGGGTCACCTTTAGAGCGACATTGTACTCCTTGGTATACCGAAGGAAGAAAGCCACTGCCCCACACACTTTTTCCCGCATCAGGGGAGTTGCCACCGGAGGTGAGTACAACGAAACCGGGAAGGTTTTGGTTTTCAGACCCTAAACCGTAGGTTGCCCATGCCCCAATACTAGGCCGTCCAAGTCTAGGGCTGCCTGTATGCATGAACAGTTGAGCGGGTCCATGATTGAATTGGTCGGTGTTCACGGCCTTTAAAAAAGCTACTTCGTCTACCACTTTTTTAAAATGTGGGAGGAAATTGGATACCCAGTTTCCCGACTCGCCTTCTTGTTTGAATTCAGCTTGGGGCCCCAATAATTTCGGGGTACCCTTTATGAACGCGAATTTTTTTCCCTCGAGCAACGATTGTGGACAATCTTGCCCATCATATTTTTGGAGCTGGGGCTTGTAATCGAACATTTCAAGCTGCGAGGGAGCTCCTGCCATGTGAAGATATATGACCGACTTTACTTTGGGTGCATATGGCGGGGATAGGGTCGCTAAAGGGTTAAGATCCCTCTCGGAAAAACCCATCGACGAATTGGTCTTAGGCTTGCCAAGGGGGTCACAACCCATAAATATGGAGCTGAGGGCGATACCCCCCATTCCTTGGGCGCAGCTCTTAATAAAATGCCTACGGGTATTCACTTCGGCCTCACGGACCAGTTTTTCCTGTATAAGTCTTTCTATTTTATCTTTCACTTTTCTAATTTTTTTCTGGGACCAACTGTACTTTTAGATTCGTTGCTGTATCCAGATTTTAAGCTTTTGTTAGAAACTCGTCCAAGTTCATTATAGCGTTGGCCACGATGGTCAATGCGCTCAGTTCTGCAGTGGGCTGATTATCAAACTTCAGGAAAAGTTTTGAAGCTTCCTTGTTACTATTGAATTCTGCCAAAGAGTTCTGATAGAGTTCCATGAGGGCCGATAAGGTTTCGGGTTCGATATCGCTCAATGTAGCCATTCTGTAGGCCTTGGCAATACTTCTTCCAACATTATCCTTTTCCCGAGTGTTTTTCGCTAATTGGTAGGATGCCTCGAGGTAAACGGGATCGTTCAAGGTAACCAAGGCCTGTAACGGGGTATTGGTCACCGTTCTACGAATCATACATACCTCACGGCTTCCGGCGTCAAAGGTCAGAAAAGAAGGATATGGACTGGTGCGTTTCAAATAGGTATAAATACCCCTGCGGTAGCGATCCTCACCTTTGCTCTCGACCCATTTAGAGCCGTTATATACGGTTTGCCAAACCCCATCGGGTTGAGGAGGCATAACCCCTGGTCCGTACATTTTGTCACTGAGTAATCCTGATACGGCCAGGGCCTGATCCCTTATCTGCTCTGCACCCAATCTTATTCTGGGCCCTCTTGCCAAAAGTTCGTTGTTTGGGTCTAGGCGGTACATTTCGGGAGTGCTTTCGGAGCTCTGACGATACGTGCCCGACATGACAATATCTTTAACCAAGGCTTTTATACTCCAACCGTGTTCGTTCATAAAACGAAGGGACAGCCAGTCGAGCAATTCAGGGTGTGAGGGAGGCTCTGATTGTGAGCCGATATCTTCCAGTGTAGCGACAATGCCCCTTCCGAATATTTGGTGCCACACCCGGTTGACCAAGGTACGAGCAGTCAAAGGGTTTCTCTTATCCACGATCCATCGGGAAAGCCCCAATCTATTATCGGGCCAATCGGTATTCCAAGTATTTAAGCTTTCAGGGGTTCCCGGCATCACGGTATCCGTCTTAGATAACCAACTTCCACGGTCAAAGAGTTGCGTGGTGCGCTTCATGAATTTGGGATTTTCGGCCATAATAGGAACGGTCTCCGTGTTGGCGTTCAGAGCCTCTAAAAATGCTGCATTGGCATCCGACCAACCTGGTTGGTCTCGTGCGGGCAAGTCTGGAACAAAACCGACCCAATATAAATTAAGGATATTAATTTCTTTGGCGACCGCATTGTTTTGGGTCTCAATGTAAAGATCGGTCTTTTCATCAATTTTTTTGATCGGGAATTGTGCTGTGATATTCCCTTTGGTCTTATTGATGGTGAATTCCCCTAGAATGGGGCCTTGACCGTCATTGGCCCTTATGGTCATCTTTGTGCCGTTATAATGCGATCGATAGTTCAGCAAGACATAGCTAGCTTCATTGGTATAGGCATTTTCGATTATGCAACTCCCGTTGTCCCAAAAAACTACAGAGGCATGGTCGTCATATACACTGCTCTTGAAGTCCTTAAAGAAATGCGATTTATAGACCGGTTCAGTGAACTGCATGAAATCTTTGTAAGTACGTGCCAATTGGTCACTTCCGAATCGGGTCGCCCATTCGATTACCTTGTCCACCTCTTTTTGCTGCTCCGGGGTGAAGAATTTCAAAAGGGGAGATTCGCTGGGAGTATCCTCATCTCTTGAATTATTGAAAAAGGCCATCAATTCGTAGTACTCCTTATGCCGGAAGGGATCATAGGGATGACTGTGGCATTGAACGCATTCCATGGTAGTGCTCTGCCATACTGAAAACGTAGTATTGATACGGTCGATGACCGTCGCCACACGGAATTCCTCGTCATCCGTACCACCTTCATCATTGTTCATGGTATTTCGGTGAAACGCGGTGGCAATCAGCTGGTCGGTAGAAGATTCGGGTAGCAGATCACCTGCCAGTTGTTCTATTGTGAAGCGATCATAGGGCATATCTTCATTGAAGGCATTTATGACCCAATCGCGATATTTCCAAATGGATCGTTCCATGTCTTTTTCATAGCCCTTGGAGTCGGCATATCGGGCCAAATCGAGCCACCAAGTCGCCCACTTTTCACCATAGGTCTTCTGGGCCAACAGGCTATCGACCATGGCTTCATAAGATATCGTTCCAGACTCGAAATTTTGTAAAAGCTGTGGGGTAGGGGGCAGACCGACAAGGTCAAGGGCTACCCTCCGGGCGATAACATTTTTATCGGCAGGTGCATTGGGTTCCAAGGCTTCGGCATCCATTCGGGCAAGGACGAAATTATCGATTTGGTTTTTTAAGAAGCCATTTTCGTTTTCGGGCCCTAAGCTCGCTTTTTGGGCGAAGGTAGGCACGTCTACCTTTTCAGGTAGGGAATAGGCCCAGTGTTCGCCCCATTCCGCACCCTGATCGACCCAGCGGGTCAGCAGATCTATTTCTTCATCGGAAAGTTTGGCCTTTTCGTAGGGCATGCGTAATTCCGGATCCTCTTCATGTAGTCTTTTGATCATCTCACTGCCAGATGCGTTACCCGGAATAATAGCCGGTTTCCCCGACTCGGTTTCGGTAAAGGCATCTTCCTTGAAAAGAAGCCCGAATCCCCCACTTTTTTTGACACCCCCGTGACAGGTAATACATTTAGTATTGAGAATGGGTTTTATTTGGGTGCTGAAATCGACTTTTTCCCCGGTCGATGTACAACCCGATATAATAAAGGCGAAAAACACCAACTTTAGATAGCGGGACTTAATGTGAAAATTGATCTTCATGTTTTACTCGAACTGAATTCAAAAATAGAATTTTTGACTTGTACGTACAAGATTCAAAATGTTATTAATTCATAAAAAAGAAATACCTCAAAGCATTTCTTTTTCACTTTTTAAAGGGAATGCCTTCCCTTACTAAATATAAGAAAATTTGAGTTGGATTAAAATTCACTATTCAAGGGGGAACTTTTACTGAATTTCTGTCTGGTAAAGGTTACCTCATTGGTGAAGTTGAGGGCTTCATGATTGGTGTTTAACCATTTGGGGACTAAAATTCTAACTTGAATAGTAAATTTAGAACTATGCCGATTTCGGCGGATTTATACATTAAATAAGTAGACTAAAGATCTTTTAAGCGTTATATCAATTTTTTCGATACTCCATTCCAAACAAATCTAAAGGCATTCTAAGAGTAAAGCAAGTAAGATTTTGACCCTGGTCAATACTTTTTTTGCCATAACGGCTTTGTAGCCAGTAGTTTGTTAAAATTTATTTGGCTTTTGGCCTATCGAAAAGTGTTGGTATTTCTAAAACTATAGGGGATAAAATATCATTCTTTTAATTCGACCCGTTTTTCGGAGCCTTCAACCACAACTTTGATCAGCCCATTTTTTGAAAGGGACTTCATTGATTTATCCCATTTTTTTCCACTAAGTGAGGCCTGATTTTTGAGTGCTTCAAGTGCCATGTTGCCTTGGGGCTTCAGCAAGTCCACGATGGACTTTTCTTCTTCGGTCAATTCGACCTTCTTTTTTTCAGGTCTCATTTGGGGGAAAAACAATACTTCTTGGATCGATGCATTGTTGGTCATCAACATCACTAAACGATCGATACCTATACCGATTCCCGAAGTAGGTGGCATACCGTATTCAAGGGCGCGAAGAAAGTCTTGGTCGATGAACATGGCTTCGTCGTCTCCTTTTTCAGAGAGTTTGAGCTGCTCTTCGAACCGCTCACGCTGATCTATAGGGTCATTTAGCTCCGAATAGGCATTGGCCAACTCTTTGCCGTTGACCATAAGCTCAAAACGTTCAGTCAAGGCAGGGTTCTCCCGATGGGCCTTTGTCAGAGGGCTCATTTCTTTAGGGTAATCGGTAATGAATGTCGGTTGCACATAATGATGCTCACATTTTTCACCGAATATTTCGTCGATCAACTTTCCGACGCCCATGGTCTGGTCTACTTCTATACCTAGCTTGACGGCCGTTTCACGTAATTGCTCTTCGTCCATTTCAGAGACATCGAAACCCGTATGTATTTTTATGGCCTCTAAAATGGGAACTCTGGGATAAGGGGCCTTGAATTCAATTTCATGTTTTCCGACTGTGACCTTGGTGCTCCCCGTTGCATCTACAGCGACCTTCTCCATGAGGGCTTCGGTCGTCTGCATCATCCAGTGGTAATCTTTATAGGCCACGTAGAGTTCCATGACGGTAAATTCCGGATTGTGCGTGCGGTCCATGCCTTCGTTACGAAAATCTTTTGAGAACTCGTACACCCCATCAAAGCCACCAACGATTAATCTTTTAAGGTACAATTCATTGGCAATACGAAGGTAGAGCGGGATGTTGAGTGCATTATGATGGGTCAAAAACGGACGCGCAGCGGCACCACCGGGTATGGGTTGAAGAATGGGGGTCTCTACCTCGAGGTAGCCTCGCTCATTGTAAAATTCACGGATACTGTTCGTGATTTTTGTGCGTTTTATAAAGGTTTCCTTGACTTTTGGGTTGACGACCAAATCAACATAACGTTGGCGATACCGCTGTTCGGGGTCGTTGAATTCATCAAAAATATGGCCTTCGGCGTCTTTTTTCGGCAATGGCAAGGGTCGTAAGGCCTTGCTCAGTATACTATAATTTTTAACCATTACCGTTTTTTCTCCAACTTTGGTGGTAAACAGCGTTCCTTCGACCCCTATGATGTCGCCAATGTCGAGGAGTTTTTTATACACATCGTTGTATAGGGTCTTATCTTCCCCAGGGCAAATTTCATCTCGGTTAAAATAGACCTGAATCCTGCCCGTACTATCCTGCAGCTCGGCAAAGGAAGCTTTGCCTTGAATACGTCGGGACATCAATCGACCGGAAAGAATTACTTTCTTGCCCTCTTCATAATTGTTCTTGATATCACGGGCCGTTGTATTTACAGGGTATAGTGCGGCTGGATACGGATCGATACCCATGTCACGTAATTTGGTCAGTTTTTCCCTTCTTACGATTTCTTGTTCCGAAAGTTGCATGTGCGTATAAATTAAGCTAGCAAATATAGGTACAATAGCCTAATTTTTCAATTGATAACTTATTATTGGAGCCATTCGTTCAACAAATAGGGTATAGGCCAATACGGAGGGGTGCAAACCGTCCGAGGCTACCAATTCTTTTTCTTCAAGACCTCTTCTTGTAATATCTGTAATATCAATAAAAGTAATATCAAATTGGTCGGCCATGTTTTTGGCGTAGGCATTGTATTGGTCTATTTCTTTGGAAGTCTTATCGGCGTCGAATTCTTGTCCGAAAGGAGTGTATGCCCAATCAGGAATGGAAATTACAAACAGATGTTCCGTATTTCCACCGGCTAAGACTAATGCTTTTTCGAGAAGCTCAACGAATTCCGATTTGTATTTCGAGAAAGGAGCCCCTTGATATTGGTTATTTACTCCGATTAATAAAGTTACAATGGTATAAGGAGGGTCGGTTTCCGTGTTTTCAATGGCATCGATCAAGTTATCGGTGCGCCAACCCGAAGTGGCAATGATTTCAAGGGAAATGTCCTTGTTAAGATCTTTCGTCAAGGTATTGCGGAGTTGTGATGGGAAGTTATCCGCTAGAGGAACGCTGGCCCCTATGGTATAGCTGTCGCCCAAGGCCAAGTAGGTAAGGGTGTTTGTTTCAATTTTTTCCTTCTCCTGATCATTTGCGGTTACGTCGCCATAAGATGCCTTGGGCAATAAGGTCTTCTTGCTGCACGCTGTAGGGAACACCACTGTTGAGAAAATAATTAGGGCAACTATTGAAGGGAACTTAAGTCGTTTCATATTGTGATGTACGTAATTTTGTCGTCTTGGTTTGCATTTTTTTGTTTAGACGTAACAAAATAAGGTTTTTAACGTCAAATAATTATAACCGTAGGAAAGAAGCGGTCATCAATCAAAAAAAATCACGTTTTCAATGAGTTTTATCAGAGTTTTACTTGCTATAATTTTTCCGCCATTGGCAGTTCTAGGTAAAGGTTGTGGATCTTTTCTGATCGTTTTGTTACTTACTTTCTGTGGATGGGTGCCTGGCGTTATTGCAGCTTTGGTCATATTGAACAATCCGAATTAGAGGATCCCTTCGACACTTTTCCAGCGAGGTTAAATTGCTGATTTGTACTATGAGGTAATTCGTTTAAAAGCGGAAAGGTCTTACCTTTGTCCTAATGAATAGAAAAGTTGATCTACAAGACTTAGGCCTTAAGGATTACAAAGAAACTTGGGACTATCAAGAAGTTCTTTTTAAGGAAATCGTCGATTTAAAAATAAAGAACCGAAGGGAAGGAACAGCAATCCCTACGCCTAACCACTTCCTATTCGTAGAACACCCCCATGTCTTTACCTTGGGCAAAAGCGGAAATGCAGGCAATCTTTTGGTCGATCAAGCCGTGCTGAACGAAAAAGGGGCCAAGTTTTACAAAATTAACCGGGGGGGCGACATTACCTACCATGGCCCAGGCCAAATAGTCGGTTATCCGATTTTGGATCTTGACAATTTCTTTACCGATATTCATAAATACCTCAGGCTTTTAGAGGAGATGGTTATTTTGACGTTGGCCGAATACGGACTTAAGGGTCAACGTTCGAAAGGGGAGACCGGCGTATGGCTAGACGTCGGAACCCCGTTTGCCCGAAAGATATGTGCCATGGGGGTACGTGCCAGCCGATGGGTTACCATGCACGGTTTTGCCCTCAATGTGAATACCGATTTGGGCTATTTTGATATGATGGTACCTTGTGGCATAAAAGACAAAGCAGTTACCTCTTTAAATGTGGAGTTAGGAAAACCAGAAGTAAATTTAGAAAAGGTGAAGCAAAAGCTTTTAAAGCATTTTGAGTCTCTTTTCGGAGCCGAAATAAGCTTGCAAAAGGAGAACCGCCCAATTGATTGAGATTATTTATCAAATTTGGTCAATTCTACACTGCTCACCAAGCTTCCACTTTTTTTATAGGTTTCCTGTTTGACCATACCGACGCCTTCGGCCAACCATAAACGACTTGGAAATGATTGTGTCGCCCCCATAGTTTTTGATTCTGTGACCTCTGATATGACAAAACAATCAAAAGTGCCGGCTGGGGTGGTGACGCTTTCCTTTTTTTCCACTTTGCGATCCACCATGTTGACCTCCATGTCCATTTTCATACCAGCCATGCTGATCGACATATTTACATTGGCATCGTTAAGGTCTTGACCAACACTTAAGTCGTTCGGCAATTCGATATCGGTACCGGTGATGTCATATTCCATATCTTTGAACTGTTCCAGCATGCTTTGTGGCATAATGGAGTTATAATCTATTTTTATTCCATTTCCAGTGCATGTGAACGTATAGTCCGAGGTAAAAACCTCTTTGCCTTTTTTGTCCATGAACTCCATATGCATGGTAGCATTGGTGTCGCTCCCCGAATTTGAAACATCGGTTATTTTATATAGCGTGCTACCATCTTCTTTTCCTTTTTTGTCATACATCGTGTATTGAAAACTGGCACCCTCTTCCAATGGATAGTATTTACTGCAATTGTTTTGAGCAGAGAGAATACCTATGGTAAATAAAGCAGTAAAGAAAAGTAAGTTTCTGTATAGCATAGCGAATAGTTTTGTAATGTTTAGTATTTATTTTGATTATTGTGAGATGAATTCCACACGGCGATTTTGACTTTTACCTTCTGGGTTTGAGTTGTCACCAACAGGATCTGTTTCTCCTTTCCCTTCAGTTTCCAATCGATCCGAAGATATCTTATAGACGGACACAAGTGCATTTTTAACGGCATCTGCCCTTTGTTTGGATAGCTTCATGTTCGCCGCCTCATCCCCGTCCGCATCCGTGTGACCTACGATTTTTAGTTTTAAGCTCTGGTCTTGTTGCATGACCTGATAAATTTGACGTATGATTCCCATTGACTGGGGTTTTATATCGGCCGATCCGCTATTGAAAAGAATACCGTTGGTCGAAATTTTTCCGTCGCTAAGTAATTTTCTTCTCAGGTCGACCCCTCCTTCGGCCACTTTAAGATTGGTAATAAAGACCCTCTCCTTACCATCCTTAAAATTGTTCATGTGGAATTTCAGTGTTTTTAAAACTTCTCCTTCCGGAACAATTCGTGGAATGTCGATGTGTTTTTCTTCGTTCACCCATAACCTGAACCTCTGCTTGTTTACGGCTATCGAGATGTGGGGTGTATTGAGAATTTCGTCCCTCAAATCGGCCTTGACCACGCTGTAAATTTCCCTTTTGGAGTTTATCCTGTTTTCCATGGTGATTCCGATGGCGCTATATTGACAAAAAGGTATACTTGCCTGTACAAAGTTTTCACCTTCCTTGAACTTATCGTCATCGCTCAGATCTATTCTGAGTATGGCGGTTGAAGAGGTTTTACTATCAACGCCTTGGGTCAATATATCGAATTCGATAGTGTATTCATCGGGTAGTGCAGGTACATCGGGAATAAAATAAATATTATATCCTGATATAAGTTCCAACCACTTTTCTTGGGAAGTATTGACGGAAACTACTTCGCCGCCTGCGTTGGTATTCCATTTTGATGGAAAATCACCAACGAATTCATCCGAAAAATCTTCGAAGAATAGCAGTTTATCTCCGGGTACAAAGTCAAACTTACTATAAATGGCTATTTCCTTTTTTCCTGCCCCTGCCGACGAATTTGGAATATTAGCGGCCCCTGAATTTTTACTGGTTTCAGAGCCGCCGACCTTCGTATTCTCAACGGGTTTGTTGTTCGGTGCCGGGCTTTTTGCTTCCTTGCCGCCCTTTGAGCCTGGTTCAAGAATACTGTCAAGTACTTGATCTGTTTTCTCCGTCGTTTCTTTCTCTACCCTACGCTCGACGGTTCTTTCTGCTGCCTTTTCGGCTCTTTTGCCCAGTTTTTTCAGAAATTGCCCGTTCACTTCCTGTAAACCGACAAATAAGCAAAATATGGGAAGTATCCATTGTAATGATCGTTTAATTCTTTCCATCTTCATAATAATTTGGCACCTTAAATAAATTTCTAATGGGTTGGAGGGGTAACCTTGGCCCGTCCAAAAACGTAATGGTACGAGTTAATGTGTAAAAAAACCCAGAGATTAACATCAAAACTAAAGGAAAAACGTCTTTCTGAAAGCTGACATGTGTATTTTGGAATTGAAATTTGTATAGATGGGGCGGTATCTTGTGTCGTTGGTAACATTGCATGTTCTTTCGATCGTAAGAAAAATTCTAGAACGGGAGTTTTAATTGTTCGGGCAATAACCGAAAACTCTTCCGGTGATATTTTGTAATTCCATTCGCCCTAATGGCTTCCCGATGTTCTTTCGTGGGATAACCCTTATTTTTTTTCCAGTTGTACATGGGAAATTCTTCATGTAACTTCTCCATGTAGTCGTCACGGTAGGTCTTAGCCAGCACTGAAGCCGCTGCAATACTCAGATATTTGCCATCACCCTTAACTATACATTCATGTGGAATATTTGGAAAGGGTCGAAACCTGTTACCATCGACAATAATGAATTCTGGATTTGTGTTCAGTTTTTCGATAGCCTTGTGCATAGCCAAAAAGGACGCATTCAATATGTTGATCGAATCTATTTCTTCCGGAAAAACATGGGCAACCGCAAAGCAAGTGCAGGATTTCTCGATTATTGGCCTTAAAAAAGTACGGTTGTTGGGTGTGAGAAGTTTCGAATCGTTCAACAATTCGTTGGTAAATTGCTCTGGAAGTATGAGTGCTGCCGCTGTTACAGGGCCAGCCAAGCAGCCCCTACCGGCTTCGTCGGTGCCGGCCTCAACATTGGGTTTGCGAAAGTAAGATTTTAACATGGTCGGCCGATTACTGATAATATTGGTGTAGCAACATACATATAATGAATTAAATATCAAATAGCCTGCATTTTGCGCTTGGGAAACTTTCACATTTAATTACCAACTAAAAAAATTAACTTTACGGCCGTAAAATGCCTACATGAAATATTTTCTTTTCATCCTTTTATTGAATTTTACCTACCTGAACTTTTACGCCCAAGATAATTCGGATTTAAGAAATAGGGAACGGCGGATACCTCCGAGTTTGAAAGATACAAATTCTATAAAAGTCACGATCGAAGATTATAAGATCATTTCCTTTCAAAGGGATACGACGTATTTAGATACTACGCTTACCATTCAAAAAGAATATAAATACAATTACTTAAGACGTGACGATTTTGAATTAATGCCCTTTGCCAATGTGGGTCAACCTTACAACAAATTGGGGGTAGACTTGAAGAGGCAAGTAATGTACCCGTCCTTGGGAGCAAGAGCACTCCATTATAATTATATGGAGGTTGAAGACATCGATTATTACAATGTGGCAACCCCAATGTCGGACCTCTTTTTCAAAACGACGTTCGAGCAGGGCCAGTTGCTTGATGCGACCTTAGCCTTCAATACTTCTAAACGTTTGAATTTTTCGATAGCCTATAAGGGCTTTAGATCATTAGGGAAGTATCAATACAACCAAGCTGAGTCTGGTAATTTTAGAACTACTACAAATTACGTAACACAGAACGGAAGGTATAGTTTAAGGGCCCATATCGCCGCCCAAGACATAGAAACCGAACAAAATGGAGGGTTGGTCAACGAAGAGGCCCAATTTGAATCGGGCGACCCCGACTTCTCGAATAGGGTTAAAATCGACGTTCGATTTAACAACGCCAGTAATAAAATATTAGGAAAACGGTATTATTTAGATCATTTGTATAAGTTCCTGAGAAAAGAAAAAGATTCAGGTAATCTAGAGAAGACCTCCTTAGGTATCGGACATCGTTTCAACTACGAAACAAAGTATTACACCTTTGACCAAAATACCCCGAACACTTTTTTAGGAGGTGTGCTTGTTTCTCCCATTAAGGACAAAGCGAGACTGAAAACCATGTTCAATGAGTTCAACGCCCAATTTTACAATGCGACCCTAGGTCGGTTGACCGGTAGCTTGGCCCTTTATAATTATAATTATTACTTTAATAGTTTGCTCATTACTTCAGATGGCCAGCAGATCCCCAATCAGCTTAAGGGCGACGAGATTGTTGTCGGTGCGCAATACGAAAAAACGATAAAGGGGTTTCAACTCAAGGGTGATGTGAAGTACAACATTACGGGTGAACTGACCGGCAACCTAATGAATGCATCGGCAAGTTATAGGTTAAATGACCATCATAAGATAGGAGCCTCCGCTTATACTTCGTCTAGAATGCCGGATTTTAATTTTTTGCTGTATCAAAGTGATTATGAAAATTACAATTGGTTTAATCTAAATTCCTTTGAAAAGGAAAAGGTCTATGGGGCATCCATTGAGTTTGACTCAGACCACTGGGGCAAACTCTCACTTGAATATACCGCTATCGATAATTACAGCTATTTTGCGCCTGACCCGGAAATTACAATCGGTGAAGGGGAAGAAAATGCATCCATTAAGCCCTTTCAGGCAAGTAGCATATTGAATCATGCCAAGATCAAATATAACAAGGAGTTTAGGCTCGGCAGTTTTGCCCTGAACAATACGGTGATGTATCAAAATGTATCCCAAACAAATCAGGTACTTAACCTGCCGCAATTGGTTACCCGTAATACCTTATATTTCTCTTCTGACGTGTTCAAGAAAGCCATGTTCTTACAGACCGGAGTGACCTTGAAGTATTTTACCGCTTATTACATGGATGCCTATAATCCCTTATTGGGCGAATTTTATCTTCAGGATTTGGAAAAGCTAGGTGCATATCCTATGCTTGATTTTTTTATCAATGCCAAGATACAGCAGACCCGAATATATTTGAAGGCTGAGCATTTCAATTCATCGTTCGGCAAAACCAATAATTTTTATGCTGCACCACATTATCCCTATCGCGATTTCGTAATTCGCTTTGGGCTGGTTTGGAATTTTTTCTCCTGATTTTTCAGCTCGGATTTTTGAATGTTGTGGAATTTTAATCAAGTACCTAAACAGGAAATCAAAGGAGTCGATTCATTTAATTTTCCCATTAATCAGGCTTAATTATCTCGCACTTAGATTTTTGAGTATACTTTTTGAATTTGTTTTGTGAGAAGCCGTATCTAGGATAGATAGGCTGTTGTAGTTATTTCTATTTTTTTCAATTGTTTTATTTACTGATTATCAACATATTATATAATATTTTCTTAAGATTATCAAAAAAAAACTACTTGGGTTTGTGGAAACAGAAAAACCCTCTTATATTTGCACCCGCTTTGGGAGTTTGAGAGTGATCGATGAGATGTTTTCCCTGGGCGTTTAAGGGTTTTTTTGGGCCCTTTTCAGGA
>NZ_VTZS01000008.1 GCF_008367235.1 Pareuzebyella sediminis
GGGGCGCGGACCGTCTGGAGACCTACCTCGGCACGGTGCGGATGATCACCCGAAGGCCCGGCGACCCCGATTATGGTAAAGATTCATATTCTGAGGTCGCACCGGATTAAATCTTTTGAATTAATTGGAAGTATTTAATCCAGCGATGTTTCAACAATTGAAATTAGTTCTTATATAATATTTATTATAATTGGGCGAGCCTATAAAAACTGTCTCGTCCAATTTTATTTGTTAGTAATATATCGGGATAATGGTTTTCAGTATTAACATAAGTTTTTAATGGACGGGACTTTTAAGTGAATTTTGCCTGTGGTTACAGATTTAAACAAATCGGTCAAAAGGCTATTGTATTCTAATGGCTAACCTTTATTTGGAAGTTGCAGAAGTTGACCAAAGAAATCAAATTAAGAAACTTAAGAATGCGATTTTTCTAGCAAACCAAAGAATCAATACAGAGAAGCACTATTTCGGAATTAATAATAATTGAAGAATGAGGATCTTTAGAAGAGTAGGTTTATCTTTCCAAAACTTCATTAAACAATAATTGCCATTTCGCACCTATTTTATTTAATGAAAAAATTTTACTTTGATAGGCCGCATTTCTACCGAGTTTAATTCTTAGCATTTCATCGTCGATTAAGGCAATTATACTTCTTGCCATTTCATCTTTGTTTTGATTTTCAACTAAAATTCCCGATTTACCATTTTTTATTATTTCTGATGGACCTGAAACACAATCATAAGATATGCATGCAATACCTTGCGATGCAGCCTCCATTAAAACCATAGGCAGACCTTCGTATCTTGAGCACAATAAGAAAATTTCCGAAGTTTGTAAGATTTGTTTTATATCACTTCGGTAACCAGCAAAAATAACTTTATCCAGTATATTTAACTTTTTTCCCTTCTGTTTCAAATAAGCAAGGCCTTCATCCCCCTCTCCAACTATCATAAATTTCCAATCACCCAGTTTATCGATAATTCCATGAATTATTTCCATTAGGTTATCAAACCCTTTTTGGTAGTATCTATTTAAATTACCTGCGACAATTATCTTCCTGTTATTGCGTAGGTTTGACTTTAAATTTGGCTTAAAGGAAAGTGGATTTGGCATCACAACGACTTTTTTATTTTTAGAGCTAAAATAATTAAAGTCAAATTTGGTTAGGATTGTAACTGCATTTGGGAATCTGTAAAGAATATTCCAAAGGATCCATTTTGAAATAGTCATTTTTTCAGCAAGATGATTGTTGTGTTCAGAAACGATAATTTTAATTCCAAATAAAATGGATATTGGTATGGTCACTAATCCAATTGAATCCAAATGAGAACTTATTATATCAGGACGATTCTTTTTATTCCAGTAAAAATGGAATAAATGCCACATCAACCTGACTAAGTTATTATCGAATAAAAATAATTTTTTATGTAAACGAACTCTTTGGATTTTTTCATTTAATTGGTATTTATCACCTTCTCTATAAGTGATTATCCTAATTTTGTTGTTATTATTGGCGAAATAATTTGCTAACGAACAAACTACTCGTTGTGCTCCGTCTCCACCTAAATTACTAATAATAAAATCTATCTTCATTAAATTATGTAAGTGGTTGTTTTTGATAATTCATATGAATCTTCGCTTTTTTATATTATAGTGAAATTATCATTTAATGGCTTAGCTTCAAATTTTTTTCGACAAGAAATCAAAAAACTTTATGTAAGGTTAATTTATTTATAGTTAAGGTCAAATTTCTCATGAATCGGTTAATTTTTAGTTTAATTAGAACTTTTTGGTTTATTGCTATGGAACAACTGAATATTAAATAATAATAAATTTTATTTGGAATTGTATGTGGCCCAAGATTAGCTACGTTTTAGGATTTACAAATTAGTTTATTATTTGATATAAAAAGTTGACTTTTCCATACTTTCATAATAAATCTTGCGGTGTATTTTATGAAGAGCATCAAGGGGTCTTTTCCATTGTAGTATTCTAACAATTATTCGGTAAGCACCTTTGAAGACTTACCCTCACTAGTCTTGACCCTATGGAAACATCGACTACGTTCCATACGGCCTCTCTATTGAAATAGTCACTGAAATTAAGCATCCTAAAGGTCTCTTCATAGTTCAGTGAATCGTGCATGAAGTCCAAGCTCCAGACAATGTTCGGGCTAAACGACAGCACAAGAGGTTTCCTTGATGGGTCGCTTAAGCTTCCGCCAGATATAGCTTTATGCTCTTATAGAACCTGTACAGACGTTTGTAGTTCCATGGGTTTACACTTATGGTGTGTCATCAAGTACATCTTTCCAAACCCATAGGTAGGATGTTCTAGTGCGAACCCCTCTGCCAGTTTCCTGGTACGGAGCACTGACTTAGCTTGAGAGCTTCGTAATGCTGCTCGGCCTTTAGCATTTCAGTTTGCAATTACCGTCCCAAGCCAAAGGATGACGTGGATATATCGGAAAGGAATTCGACCGGTCAGTCCAAGAGCTTTTTATCGATCAAATCTTTTAAAGCGTAGTTCTGATGTGCCAGCTCGTCGTAAATTTGGTTGGATCTGTAGAGTTTCGATACCATTTCTTTGAGCTTATAATCGTCCATACACCGTACTTCCCTTTCCAGTTATAAAACTTGGCAGCGCTTATAAAATGCTCTTTGCAAAGTTCCTTCACGGTAATAACTGTCCCAGGTTGCTTGATATTTTGACTACTTGGGTCTCGGTGAACCTACTTCTTTTCATGTCTCTAAATTTACGGTTGTATTCTAATTTTTGCCTTAGCTATTTTTAGGAATACTTATAGCATTATTACTAGGGGTATATCTTGTTTAGGAATTCAAATAAAAGTGTTAAATTGGAGTAACAAATAAATTATTTTAGCCTTTCTACTTTAAATTACTTTTAGGGATGGACTTAATATTTATTTAAATTATTTGACAATTTCCTAAACTATCCACTATCTTTTTAACTTGACTTATCAAAATATGAAGAATATAATAAAGGCTGATTTGTTTCGATATGGAGGGCTGAAAGGTACTACAGGATTTATTAAGGGAATTTTAGTACCTGGTTTCAGATATGTGTATTTGATGAGGAGATTATCCAAATGTAGAAAGCCCTCGATCTTGTGGTTTGTTTTTACAATTCTTAAGCGAAGATATACCTATAAATATGGCTTCGAAATTTCTAAAAATACCGAAATCGGAGAAGGTTTTTATATAGGTCATTTTGGCGGGGTAGTGATTAATCCCAAAGCTATAATAGGAAAAAATTTTACTATAACTCATGGTGTTACCATAGGGCAGGCAAACAGAGGCAAGCAAAAAGGTTGTCCAACAATTGGGGATAATGTTTGGATTGGTACAGGTTCTGTTGTGGTAGGTAAAATAAATGTAGGGAATAATGTCTTAATTGCCCCAAATACTTTTGTAAATATTGATATCCCTGAAGATTCAATAGTTATAGGCAGTCCTTGTAAAATTATTAATAAAAAAAATCCTTGCGATGGATATATTCAATATGTTTTAGAGCCTTAAAAATTATTTTAAAACCAGAGATTCTGCCAATTTAAAGTGAGTTTTAAGTTCAAAAAGTTGATCAATACAGATTATAACTATTTTTAAAGCCTTTTGTGTTTAAAGAATCATGAATTCTTAGTCGCTTTAAGAATAGCTGAATTCAAATGAAATAATTCATCGAAATACCGCTTCTTCTGAAGAGAAATAAACCCGAGACCCATCAATTGAATCGAAATGATCAATGTAGTTCCGCCCACAATAAAAGAGTAGGGTCTCTGCCGAAATACTTCGGAAACGGCCAATGAGAACCTTTCTTCGAAACCCTGCGTCAAATCAGCAGTCATAGGGTAGGCATAATAGGTATTGATGAAAATCCAAACAATAATATAAACAGAGATTAGAAAAATGAAAAGGCCAAGAATCCAGAAAAAAACATAGGGCCTAAAGATGAAACTATTTGCGAGCCCATTAAATATGCCCATTACAATTCTAAGGCTAGATGTTCTCGTTTTACCTAATTTTTTTTGTTCTGACCAATCGAGATGGGCAGGAATCTCCATGACCTTGGCCCGAAGAATATAGGCTTTGAAAAGTATCTCGGAATTAATATCAAAAGTACTCGACTTTGTATTGAGAGATCTTATGAATTCACCCTTGTAGACCCTCACCATGCTCGTAAAAGTACAAATGTTAAGTTTTGAGGTTTTACGCATCATCAGGTTTACGGTTTTGCTCAAAAGTAATCTGATAAAAGGTACATCGGTATTTTTGCCGCCCTTCATATAGGGGGATGCAATGACCATATCTGCATCGCATTCCTCCCGTTTTAATAAAAGCTGCTCAATATGTTCAGGTGAATAGCTCAGGTCAATATCAAGAACGATTACATAATCACCTTTGCTGTTTTGAAAACCTGTACGTAAGGCGTTGCCAAGATTTCTATTAATGGTATGGTGATAGACCGCCAAATTAGTATAGGTATTTGCTAAGGCATCTGCAACGGACCCCGTGCTATCTGAACTTCCGTCATTAATCACTAGAATTTCCCAGTCATATAGGTGGTTCAGGGTGTTTAAATAGGTGTAGAGCCGACCAATATTTTTTTCGATAATGGTCTCTTCATTAAATGCTGGTAGAATTATACTGACAAGAGGTTTTTCGGTAATAATCTTGTCATTTTCCGAAGTCATAAAGCGGTCAGGTTTGTGAGACAATGTACGTCTTTAGGTGGCCTTGAATCTAAGTTTTACTTTTCTTAACGAACAGGGGGCTAAATAAGTGATTTTGATGGTTGTTATCCCAAAAAATGTATTCTTCGTTCCTATTTCACTCTGAGCAAAAAAAATCAATAACTTATAGTTATAAAATTAAAAAAAAATTAGAATGAATACATATACTTCCCGTTAAACGGAGTTTTTTATCCTACGAATAACAAATAGCACCTTTACCAAATTTATTTTAGTTTGATGAAATTCTTCTTTTGTACATAATGACTTTTTTAAAATTAGAAGTTTCCCTAATTTTCGAATTAACCGCAAAGAAGAAAAACCTCACTTCTGATGGTAAATTAAGCAACGTAACGGATGCAGTTCGTCGAAAAAGCAAGTTCAGCGCCTATTATCGTATGGCGAATTCAATAATTTATGTATATTTCGAAAAGTTTATAATGAACTAAAACTTCCCCCAACTAACAACCATTTTCTATTACCATAATTTTAATTGGACTTAAGAATTAGATACCTATGCAACCTAAAAAGTAGGTCTAATGAAGATGTTGCGTGATTATGGTATTTCTAATAACTATCTTTTTTATCTCCTGGGTGCTAACGGGGCACGAATAAGATTCTTGGGATTTATTTTTTGGATTAGCACGAATATAGAACTTTAATGAGTTTTAAAAAACCCCAGGGGCTAAAAAAGTCCGCAGTGACGATCGAATATAGATTCAAGGAAAAAATATGGAAGACAACCTGATTGCATATCAATACAAAATTTCAAGAGCACAGCGGATAGCCTTAAATGGGCATAATGCTTTTTTAGTTTTATTTACCGGCCTGTCCGGAGCGGGTAAATCAACTATCGCCAATGCCCTTGAAAAACGATTATATGAGCAGAAGATACGCACCTATGTACTTGATGGTGACAATATTCGAAAGGGAATCAACAAAAACCTTGGATTTTCGCCTGAAGATCGTTCTGAAAATAACAGGCGAATCGGGGAGATAGCCAGATTATTTATAGATGCCGGTGTGGTTGTTTTGGCGGCTTTCGTTTCACCTTACAAAAAGGATAGGGAAAATATAAAGCGCACCGTAGGACCCATGAATTTTATCGAAGTTTTTGTCAATACTAGTCTCGGAGAGTGCGAACGTCGCGATGTAAAAGGACTTTATAAAAAAGCTAGGGCAGGTGAAATAAAGAATATGACCGGTATATCGGCTCCCTACGAAACACCGGAAAACCCTGATGTGGAAATTACCCAATCTTGCTCAGTTGAGGAAGCCGTGCAGTTGATTATGAACCAAATAAAACACCAACTCAAGATAGTATGAGCAAGTATTACTTAAACTATTTAGATGAATTGGAATCGGAATCGATATACGTACTGAGGGAGGTATGGGCTCAATTTGAGAATCCGGTGATTTTGTTTTCCGGTGGAAAAGACTCCATTGTACTTACGCATTTGGCGCGGAAAGCATTTTATCCTTTAAATATTCCTTTTCCCCTTCTACATATCGATACAGGGCATAATTTTCCAGAAACAATTGCCTTTAGGGATACATTGGCAAAAAGGTTGAAGGTAGAACTTTTAGTAGCATCCGTTCAAGATTCTATTGATAAGGGAAGAGTCGTTGAGGAAAAAGGTAAAAACGCAACTAGGAATGCCTTGCAAACGGTGACACTTTTGGACATCATCGATAAAGAGAAAATAGATTGTGCCATTGGAGGAGGCAGAAGGGACGAAGAAAAGTCGCGTGCCAAGGAGCGGTTTTTTTCGCATCGTGATATGTTTGGCCAATGGGACCCCAAGAATCAAAGGCCAGAATTATGGCATCTCTATAATGGTGCGCATTTCGAGGGTGAGCACTTTAGGGCTTTTCCCATAAGTAACTGGACGGAGCTTGATATATGGAACTACATAAAACGAGAAAACATTGAGATTCCGTCATTATATTTTGCCCATAAAAGAAGTGTTATATGGAGAAATGGTTCATGGATTCCTTTTTCGGATTTCTTGCAACTAAACGATCAAGATGAGGTGGTGGAGAAAAAGGTGAGGTTCAGAACCTTGGGAGATATAACAATTACCGGGGGCATCGAATCGAACTCTGACGACATCGATAAAGTTGTCTTAGAGGTTGCCGCAATGCATAGCACGGAGCGGGGAAATCGGGCAGACGACAAACGCTCCGAAACGGCCATGGAGGATCGAAAAAAGCAAGGATACTTCTAACGACGACAATGATAGAAATCAACCAATTATTCAGGTTTACTACGGCAGGCAGTGTTGATGATGGTAAAAGCACCCTTATCGGCAGACTTTTGTACGACTCAAAATCTATTTTTGAAGACCAACTGGACGACATCGAGAAAACAAGCCAAAAAAAAGGGTTTGATGGCATTGATTTAGCCTTATTTACCGATGGGTTAAGGGACGAAAGGGAACAAGGAATTACTATAGATGTGGCCTATCGTTATTTTACGACCCCGAAAAGAAAATTTATTATAGCAGATACACCCGGTCATGTTCAATACACAAGAAATATGGTAACTGGTGCCTCGACCGCGAATGCAGCATTGATTATAATAGATGCGCGCAATGGGGTGGTCGAGCAAACAAAACGGCACGCGTTTATAGCCTCGTTGTTGCATATACCCCATATTATTGTTTGTGTCAATAAAATGGATTTGGTGGATTACGACGAGAAAGTATTTGAAACGGTAGGTGCCCAGTTCAGGGAATTTGCGTCAAAATTTTTGGTACAGGATATCCATTTTGTACCCATCAGTGCTCTTTTGGGAGATAATGTAGTCCATCGTTCTTCCCAAATGGGTTGGTATCAGGGTGGCCCATTGCTTCATATTCTGGAAACCATGTATATCGGTAGTGATGTAAATAGGGTCGACGCCCGTTTTCCGGTGCAATGCGTATTACGTCCCCAGCGAGATGATTTTAGGGATTTTAGGGGATATGCCGGTAAAATTGAAAGCGGCGTTTTTCGGCAAGGAGATGAGGTTACGGTCATGCCATCCGGCCTTACTTCAAGAATAAAAACTATTGATGTTTACGAGAATCAATTAAAGGAGGCTTTTGCCCCAATGGCCGTTTCATTTAGTTTGGAAGATGATATTGACATTAGCCGAGGTGACATGATCGTAAGGTCAAAAAATAAACCCACTCCAGTAAAAGAGATGGTAGCTATGCTCTGTTGGTTCAGTAATTCTTCCTTAAAACCAAGAACCAAGTATTGCCTGCAACATACAACCAACAAAAAAATGGCCTTGGTCGCTGAAGTCGTTTACAAAATAGATGTGAATACATTAAGTAGGGATACGGAAGATATCGAACTGGGCATGAACGATATCGCAAAAGTTAAAATATCTACCGCAGGGCCAATAAATGTGGATTCCTATCAAAAAAATAGAATTACCGGAAGCTTTATTCTCATTGATATTTCTACCAATGAGACTGTTGCGGCGGGAATGGTTATTTGACAATCTGCTACATTGTTTTTTGGCAAGCTCTCTTAAATTGACATTCAATTGGTTGCAAGTGTTACTCTATAAAAACGAATTTTTTTCTAGCTATAAAATTGAATACCGCTACAATTAACGTAACTAGGGTCTTGGAGATAACGTACCATAGGGCCAAATATTTGGTCATGAGGTATAATAGAACCACATTGATAACAAAGCCTATAATAGAAAAAATATAAAAGGCCAATATTTCTTTGCCCTTTGAATATTTGCCCCCTTTAAAAACATAGGAGACATTGAGTAAATAACAAATAAATATCGTTATTAGCGAAGACACAATATTGGCCAAGTTCACTTCTAAATAAAACCACTCCACAAAAACCATCAATAGGGCAATACCAATTAGATAACATAGAAAGCCAATGAGGATAAACGATATTATCTGGCGGTTACTCTGGTATAGTTGGTACAACGTTTTATTCATCCATTTGAGATCGATCCGCCGTTAGGGCGTTTTACCATGGGTTAAAAATTATTTGATTTCAATTTTAGTAAACCGAACTATAGTATAAGCAATGTAAAAGGAAAACATGGGGACAATAGGTAATAGATGACGCACCCTTCCGCTGGCCAATATCATCCCCCCTACGGAAATTAACATAATTAAAGCTATAAAAATCACTTCAAAGGGAATAGCCGGAGCTTTTAAAAAGGTAAGGTAAATCGCTATAAGTAAAAGCATCACCAAAAAAATATTGGGAAGCAAATAGAAATAGGTGGTTAACTTTTGAGTTTTATAGGATATGGGGTATTCAAAAAATAAACGTAATGCACTAATGCCTGTATTTTTTAAGTATTTGACTGGATACATTTTCATGTATTCAAAAGCTTTTTGACGATACATTTGATCTTTTTGGGCGGCTGAGTAAGCCGATGATTCTACCTTTTCAATAAATGGAAGGTGATTTTCAGCTAATGCCGATATGTCCGTGTCGTAGGGATAATCTTTTTGGATGCCTAAAACCACACCCGAACTGATCCAATCGCCGTATTCATTTTCAAAAGGAGTGGCCCGCCAATAGAGAACCGCCCCACCTTGAGTCCCCCATAAAAATGCCTTGCCTGTTAAATTGTATGTGTAATAGAGATAGGGGAGACAGAATGCAAGGGCTCCGGCAAGAATCATTAAGCTGTGGAATGCCTTTTTGGACCTTTTTATAACATACCAAATAGCATATATGAATAGGGCACATGTTATGACATAACCAAATTCTACGCGGGTTAAAGCCAGTAGGCCCAAAAAGAAAGCAGACATGACAATATCTTTAGTTCTTGTTGAACTTTTAGGATTGACCTTTAGGGCATAATACATAAAACCGCAAGCTGAAAGAATAGCAAGTGGCTCGGTGTAGATATAAACCATATATCTTAACATGGGAGGGTATAGACCGAACAGATAGCTGAATACTAGAGATTGCCTCGTATTAATATATAGAGAAAGCGATTTGAAGAGAAACCACACGGCTAGTGTTAAGAACACTACATTGAGTAATTGTAACACTATATAAGGTGCTTTGGCAAGAACAAACACAGAAATGACCAAAGGATAACCTGGACCATTCCAAATTACGGGGTCTTCAGAATCTGCATAATACCCATGGGTTAAATTTGTGGCATACTCTATGTATCGGGTCTCGTCAGGTACAAGTTCATTTGAAGCGAAGAGAAGAATAATTAAAGTATATATAGATATCAATGGTAAAAAAGACAGAAAACTTTTGATTGAAGGGTTGATATTCATGAGTGCAAATTTTTCTAAAAAGCTTTGAGTGGTCTGGTAGAAGGTTCGTAAAATCTTAAATTCAACTCAGGTTGAATTTTTTTTTGATTTCGTTAAGTTCTTTATTTTCTATTTTTCTAGTGTTAGATCTTTTAAAGGCAGGAAGAATCTTTTCGAGTTCTTCCGTGCCTAACTTTTGCCCCAAAATTCGATTTGAAATCTCCGAAACCCACTCAGCAGGTTTTGCGCAGAATTCTTCATAAGGCACAATGATAAAACGCTCTTTTCCTATGAGACGTTCTTGCTCTCGCATCATTTTCTTATGACGAAGTACCTGGTCGCAAACTTGTTGTATGGGGTCTACATGCTGATCTTTCGTTGGTTCGTTTTTCTCGTCAAATCTAACTCCGTAAGGTACTTTTTCATTTCCATGGATAAATCGACTGGCTATCAATTCCGATTGCGCCAGATAAACAGGGTCCCTATCAAGGCATATAAAGTAAGCAGTATCCATAGTCTCTGCTACTAGGTTTGCAAAAGTATTCAACCTGTTATTTTTGTTCACCAAAGGTAGTCCTGAATAATTTTCAACGGCGCCGAAAAACTGTTGCATTTTTAGTTTATTTTTGGGGCTTATGGTTTTCGGAATGGTGTTTCGATGCACTTCGGTCCAACGATCCCATAAATATAGGGCATCATTCGGCGCCCATAATTCAGGGGTTCTTCCGTAGAGACTTTTAAAGTAAACATCTTTATTTCCTTTTTTTAGAAATCTTCCAAAAATTTTATTGGCAACAATCGGTGAATTTGGAAAAATACTGGTGAGGTTGTTAAAATAATATACGGGCAAATGTTTGATCAAAACCTGAGCCACCAAAGTGGTTCCGCTTCTGGGGGGGCCACAGACCAAGATGAGGGGATATTCGGGCTCATTCGCTTTTCGATAGAGCCGCTTTTCAAAAAATTGGAAAATCCAATCCAAGGGTATCATGAGTATGCCTAGCAATGAATAGAGCATAGCCGCCCTACCCGCGGGATTTTTGGAGAAAAGGAGTTTTTTCGCAAGCCCGAACAAATTCGTAAAGTTCGAAGGTATAATTTTGGAAATGGTATTTTTCATGGCTTGCGCTTGGTTTTTTTAGGTTATGTTGTCAAACATGAACCATATTTTCTGGCATGGGAACTGTTTTTAGGTTTCGATTATTCAAGATGTGGTCGACATGCGTTTTCATATCTACCAAGGTAAAATGTTTGGCCAGCTTGTTCATTACCTTTTTGAAAATAAATACTTTTCGATCACTAGATATATTCATGCCGGGGAAGAAGGCCAGGCTCGATATTTGATCCCCACCAATAAGATCTAAAGGATGAAGTAAAAAGCTGGGCTGCGTTTTGGTCAATTTACAAAGAAAAATGGCGATGTTGAGGTACAACATCATCAGATGAGTAGATATATTGCTGATGTACAATAGATAGCTTAGATGAAACGGTATTCTGAAGACGGGCATGGTAGTCACGGGAAGTTCCAGTAGCTTATGTTCTTTTTCCGATTGCCAGAAATAGGGCTTGAGTTTCCTGAATCCGTCAGAAAACTTGCCAAAAATCTCTTTACGGTCTTCCTTTTCTTCCTTTGAAAGGTTCGAAGTACTGAAATAATACAATCGCGCCAAAGGCCCAATAACCGTTGGGAGTGTCGAAGCGTCATACGCATATCCCCTTTCGGCCAAAACTTCTAATAAAGTGGCGCTCCAGCTAAAGCCAGGCCCACGAAACCCGATAGGCGATACCCCTGTAACTTTTTCGATGGCATCGTGCGCCGTATTTATTTCCTCGTGCATTTCATCCTTGGTATACAGATGGAGCCACGTTTCGTGCTTGAACGAATGATTGGCGATATCGTGCCCTGCATCGGCAATATCTTTCAAATACTTATGATTTTTTTCGAATGCGGCATCTTGCCCCACGATAAAAAAGGTAATCTTAAGGTTCAGTTCGTCCAAGACCTGCAATACATGGGGAACAAATATGTCGAGATAGGAAGGATAGGTTTCCCATCCCTCTTCCCCGTGAATCTTCATGTACGACCACTGGTTATCCATGTCAAGGGAAAGGCTTAGATATGGTTTGCTCATATTTCTTCGGTATCGGTTTGTATTTCTTGTTCAAAATCTTTCATAAAAGCCTCGATGTGGTTGACCACTGAGTTATTGTTCAGGGTGTCGTTCACGAATTGAGACGTATTGACCACATAGAAGTCAGGGTGTTTCGTTTTAGTCTTTGGAATGATGCTTGAATAGTTCAACACCTGAAGGGGTTGTACCTTGAACGCCTTATGGATCCGTGAGGATACAATCTCTGATTTGTCAAATTCGGGGTACAGATTGTATACCCCTTCTAAAAAGAGTTCCTGCAACGCTTCGTCCGATTTTTGCCAATACGTATGATCGGCGGTTACGTATTTCGGGAAATAGGTAATATGCTGATTCGCTGTTTGATTTAAATCTACCAAAGAACTCATACCTATGACCCCTGTAAAAGGTACATCTTCGTCGGCTATATTCAATACGTAATAGGGAGTAAGTGGCTTTTTTGTCAATAAGATCAAGCAAATTACCCCAAGATATTCGACCTTCTTTTCGTTTTTCGAAATTTCAAAGAGCTCTGGGGAGACGGTCTTTTCCAGTTTGTTTAAAGGGGCCGTGAAAATTACCTTGTCGAAAGTTTCGGTTTTGTCATCATAATTGATGGTGATGCCACCTGAGGTTTCAGAGGTGATACTCTTTACTGTACTGTTGAGCGCGAGTGATGATCCGTTTTGCTTGAGTAATGTTTCCATTCGGTCAAATACGGTCTTGTAACCTCCTTTTACATAGCCCATATGCTCTTTCTGGGCTGCAGAACTACGGGCTTGAAAAAGCCTTTTGATATAGGTCCAAATAAAAACAGCGGAAACCTTTTCGTGGTTTTCTCCCAATTTGGCCAATAATAAAGGGGACCAGAATTTTTCATAGGTTCTTCGGCCTCCCACGCGAATCAACCAATCTTTGACAGATACGCCCTCGAGTTTTTTCCAGTCATCGATTCTAGACCCGTAAAAAATGGTAAATCCCAACATGACTTTATCAAATAAATTCAATGGGGGAAAGAGCAAAAAATCTTTGGAACTGCTTATCGAATAGAATTTTTTATCGACATAATAGCCCGTTAAGGATCTTCGCCAACAAATTTGGTCTGCCAAGCCAAGTTCTTTAATAAGACCTATCAAGTGGTTGTCTGTCGGTAAAATTACATGGTAAAATTTATCCCAGGTAAAGTCCCCATAATCTTGGTAGGTCGAAAGTCCTCCTGGCTGTGTGCCTTGTTCGAAAACCTTGACCTTGGCGTGGGTTTGAGATATTTTATGGGCCAATACAAGACCCATAAAACCGCCCCCGACGATGCCTATCTTCATTTGCTATGCACTTTTTCGAGAGAGACCTTTTTTTGCCATTCAAAGGTTTTTCGTAAACCTTCTTTCAAAGAGGTCTTCGCTGTGACCCCTAAAAGGCGCTGTGCTTTTGAGGTGTCGGGAACGCGTCTCATAACATCTTGGTACTTTCTCCCGACCGAAATTTCATTATAAGGAATTAACTTTATTTCCGAAGTGGTCGGTTCATCCGATATCTCTTTTAACATTTTGGCCAGTTCTAGAATGGTAATTTCCTCGTTCGCACCAATATTGAAGATCTCGCCATTGGCTTCCGGTTTTACCGTTGCCGCATATATACCTTCGACCGTATCGTCTACATAGGTGAACGTTCGGGTCTGCATACCATCCCCATGAATCGGAATTTCTTTATTGTTCAGTATGCAGTCGATAAAAACCGATTGTGGACCACCCCACCATGAAAGATGTTGATTAGGGCCATACGAACCAAAAAAGCGGAGTAGGACTATAGGAAAACCATAATCTTCCATATATGCCAGGGCCAAGTGTTCATCGAACAGTTTGGATACGGCATATGCCCAACGTGGTACCTTTGAATCTCCGATAACGCAATTACCATCTTCGACAAAGGGTAAATCAGGGCTCATTCCATACACATCTGACGTAGAGGCCAAGACGACCTTGCATTTTGTCCTGCGGCCGAACTCGAGTATATTCTCGCTTCCCTTGGCATTAACTCTTAAAGTCTTTACGGCATTGCCGTAGCGTGGAATTTTGAAGGCGGCCAAATGTACCACTACATCAAAATCGGTATCTAAGGTTTCAAAAGTCGAATGTTCCAGAATATCTTTTTCGAGAAAAGCGAAGTTGTCATTTTCTAGGGCGAACTGAATATTCTCTATCCGCCCCATGGATAAATTGTCTATGCCGACCACATCATGACCTTCTCTTAGAAGTTTGTCCAATAGGTTCGAGCCTAGAAAACCGGCAACACCAGTAACTAAAATTTTCTTGGATTCTTTGATCATTTGGTTTGAAGTGAATTTAAAGGTTAGATGGTTGTCGTAATCAGGGGGAAATAAATCTACCTACTTTGTTATACAATTTTTTGAAAATGTTACAAAACCAGTAAATTAGGTCTTGTTTTAAATAGGGGAAATCGAAAATAGCTGTATTCCGAATAAATCGGCAAATTACTAGATAAAAAACAGAAATATCACGTGTAATACCATCTTGGGTCAAATTCATGGTCCAACACCTTATTAAAAGATACTTCTATGTATGTCTGCCCTCCCTTAGTGATCGATAGCCTCAAAAAAACAGGATTTAATCGTGCGACATCCTAAAATAGGCGGATTCACCTTTACTCTTAGTCAAAAAAGTTTTTTACCTAGTGAAATGCGCGTCCCATGGTCCCCCAAAAAAAGCCCTTGGCCCGAGTATTAGAATCTTTAAACTATAATGGTCCGCCAAAAATAAGATCGTTATCCTAGGGCAATTCTATGTCGGGGTTGTTGTATGATTTCTACATCCTTTTGGTTTTAAGGGATATAGCAATCTGCGGAGCCTATTAAATTGTGGTGTGTTCCTTTCAGTTTTCTTTCCTTCCTTTCCTAAAAAGGAGGCTAGGGATGGCTGAAATTTGCCGTCCATATGGTTTTGATACTAAAAATAGCCCAATCATAGTGCAACTCGAAAGGGAAGGGTGGTCTGGATGTCTTGGAAATAGAAAAATGCTAGGAATATGACAAAAAACTGGGAAAAGCTTGCTAGATTTAGAGACCATAAGCAGTAATTTTTTTAGTTTTCAAGATCGAAGTACATGCTGTCATCAAATAAAAACAAATCATGAAAAAAGAACCCAAAAATGACTTTTCATTATCTAGAAGGTCTTTCATTGGAAAAACGGGAGCCGTCGCGGCCGGAATATCAATTGTCCCTAGTCATGTGATATCGGGATTGGGCCATAAGGCACCCAGCGATACATTGAATATCGTCGGGGTCGGTGTTGGTAGTATGGGTTTTGGAAACTTGCGAAATCTTGAAAGTGAAAACATCGTGGGTCTCTGTGATGTAGATTGGAACTACGCTAAAGAATGCTTCGATTATTTCCCTAAAGCAAAGAAATACAAAGATTATCGCGTGATGTACGATGAAATGGGCGATGATTTTGACGCTGTTTTAGTAGCTACGGCCGACCATACCCACGCCATTGTTGCGGCAGACGCCATGGTAAGGGGTAAACACGTCTATGTACAAAAGCCATTGACACATTCCGTATACGAATCACGCTTATTGACCAAGTTGGCTAAAAAGCACAACGTCGCAACCCAAATGGGTAACCAAGGCGCTTCTGGTGCCGGTGTGGCAAAAACCTGCGAATTGATATGGAGCGGGGCCATAGGTGATATTACCAAAGTGGAGTCCTTCACCAACAGGCCGATATGGCCACAAGGGCTAAATCCACCCGCGCAGGGGCAGTGGGTGCCTGAAACCCTTGATTGGGACTTGTTCACAGGGCCAGCAGAATTAATTCCTTACAATCAGGTCTACCATCCTTGGAACTGGCGCGGGTGGTGGCGATATGGTACCGGGGCTTTGGGAGATATGGCATGCCATATATTACACCCGGTTTTCGAGGCTTTGAAATTGGGGTATCCGACCAAGGTGCAGGGCAGCTCTTCGTTACTTTTGATGGACAGTGCCCCAACGGCGCAATCGGTAAAAATGACCTTTCCTAAGCGGGGTAGGGTCGGTAAGATCAAACTACCTGAGGTCGAGGTCTCATGGTTCGATGGCGGAATCAAACCATCTTTGCCAGAAGGTTGGCCCAGCGGAAAGGACCCCAACAAATCAGGGGGTGGCACCTTCTTTTATGGAACAAAGGGTATAATTCATGCAGGTTGCTATGGTGTAGAGCCTGAAATCATCGGGGGTGAGCTGCCCAATGTTAGTAAAACCGAAAGAAGGGTTGAAGAAGAAATTGGCCTTGCTTGGAACAAAGGAGCCCATGAAATGGATTGGGTTCGGGCCTGTAAGGAAAGTCCTGAAAACCGTAAGCCCTGTACTTCCGATTTTTCAGAGGCCGGACCTTTTAATGAAATGGTCGTTATGGGTGTTTTGGCGGTTCGCTTACAATCACTGAATAAAATATTGGAGTGGGATGGTGAGCACATGCAATTTACCAATATCGGCGATGATGAAATGATCAAAACCGTCATTCGTGATAATTTTGTTACCACCGATGGTGGGCGGCCCAGATTTCAAAAAGATTGGACCGAGCCATATTCTGCCAAGGAATTTGCAGCTGAATTGGTCAAACATACGTATAGAGAAGGTTGGAAGTTGCCTGATATGCCCGCTTAGTTTGCAATTAGCCAAACTAACTGTTCTGGTAATGTTATTTCTTCTACACGCTGTAAGGATGTTATATATTAACATTCGGTAGGAATGAGCGACGATTTTGGCGATGCTGCATTAATTTTAGTGTCGCTTAAATTTAGTTCCAATGTCTGACCATTTCCTTGGTAAATAAAGATTTTCTGAACTCTTCGGGTTTCTTGTCATTGAGTAATTCCAAAGTGCCTTTTTCCCTTATCAGTTCTTGAAAGCGTTTTTCCCTCAGCGCATATTGCGCCTTGTTGGCATAGGTAGTAAAAAGCATCAATTGAAACGACTCTTCTTCACCTATATTGGCAGGTGCTTCAAGAACTTGAAATGAATCTATAAACCCCCTTTCCAAGGCCATTTCCCTAAGCGCTTTCCAATTGTTTTGAAAGTAGTATATCGCTTCTTCCTCATTATCATTTAAGACTTGTACGAATTCGATGCTTGTAACCCTTTCATCTTTTTGGGCAGTGATTATGCTGATATAGCTAAATAGAACGAGCAATAGAAAATATTTCATCATGGGGTGTTGAATTTGGAATATAGGATACACACGAAAACGCTTTATTTAAATTACAAATTAATAATAATGGGCATATCTGCGAAATTGTATTTTTTTGAAGTGTGTAGAAGATTTTGGGTTCAATGGAACATCTTTTTTTATTTTGGAAAGGAATACTTTTGAAGGCTAATCCAAAAATAGGAAAGGGGTAAATTTTATAGAAAAACCACTTCATCTTTTTTGGCATTTATGGCGAAACACGTAGCTTAAACCGATTAATAGGATTTCATACAAAGAAAGTGTCAGATACGATTACGATTATAGGCTTGGTGCAATCACTTTTTGGGATTTTGATTTTTTTGACCAAGCGTCCCAAACATTTGAGCTTTATTTTTTTGTCGATTTGGATGGCTGTCATCGCCATTTATCTGGGGGCAAGCTTATTGCCCTTTCAAGTCGTTGATTACTTCAAACCGGGAATTTTCCCGATTATGTTTTTAATAGGTCCGTTACTTTACTTATATGTGAGTTCGCTTACCATTGAAGATTTTCGATTAAAGCCGATTCAGCTTTTACATCTGCTTCCTTTCTTATTAATTGTTATTCACCGCGCTACGGTACAGGTGGTTCCGATTTCGAGCACTCCTGATTTGGTCGAAAACCCGGACTATCTATTCAACAAAATTTATTATTCCCTTTTAATAGTTTCCGTTTTCGGATATTGGTTTTTTGGCCTAAAGCTCCTTATAAAGCATCGAAAGAAGATTCCATTATATTTTTCGAACTATACCAGTAAAAATACCCTTAGTTGGCTCATTTTTGTACTCTCGCTTTTTTTGTTTCTGTTCATTACCAGTTTCTTCGTTTTCTTTATTAGCAATGTCTTGGAACTGGGCCTGATACGATATTCCACCCTATCGGTTAATCTTACCATCTTTACCTTTATTATGGTATATTTTGGTATCAATCAAACGGCCATCTACGAAATGCGGCCGACAGGACCAAAGAACGAAAACGGAGGGGCATACACTGATAGTTCCGAGCCGAAATATGCCAGTTCCGCTTTGACGGATGAACAGCTCGAAGAAATTGCAGAAATCATTTTGAAGTACCTCAAGGAAAGTAAACCCTACCTGAACAATGAGTATAATTTACAAATGATGGCCCGTGACCTAGCGCTCTCAAAACATACCTTGTCTCAAGTTATTAATAGGGGGCAGAAAAAGAACTTTTATAGGTTTATTAATGGGTTTCGCGTCGAAGAAGTCAAGGAAAAGCTGACCGATCCGGCTTTCGAACACTACTCGATCTTAGGAATTGCCCACGAATGTGGTTTCAATTCCAAAACTTCTTTCAACCGCATTTTTAAGGAAGAAACGGGTCTTACACCAACACAATACATCAAGAACATGCCGCGTCGATAAGGTTCAATTAATCGATTGATACTTTTTTATGATGAAGGTTAGGTATTTTTGACGGATACGTTAGGAAATCGATACCCCCTATTATTAATAGGATTGAAAATAGTATAAAGACAACATGAAACTACTTTTGAACGGACATTGAGATAAGGACTCCTCCAAGGGCCTTTTAGTATATGGCCCTAAATAAAAAATAAGGCTACGCAAACTTGCTCACATAAATTCTCAACACTTGAAAAGATGAAAACTTACAAATTGGCTAATTATTTTGATGACACAGGGCGAACGTCGCATTGGTCTTTTTTATTGGCGTTTTTGGTATTGTGGACACTTGCATGTACTGAAAACAAACCTCTAGATCAACCGGAGTTGGGCGCAAAGTCCGTGGAACTTTTGGTTGAGGATAGCTATCAATTTAAGGACCTGAACAAGAATGGCAAGCTCGACAAATATGAGGACTGGCGTTTATCTACGGATGAACGGGTTAGGGATTTGCTCGAACAGATGACTATTGAAGAGAAAGTCGGCTTTATGTTGATCAGTACCATTAACATGGGCAGCGCCTCCGATGATGACGATGGAACATATTCAAGGAGGAACCGGGTGGTAACCACTGGATTATCGGAACAGGATGCCATAAATGAGACGAACTTTTTCACGCGCAAACCCCTTCCTGAACCTATTATGATGGTTTCAGGAACCACGAAGGGCATTATGGAAAGGCACTTAAGACATTTCATTCTACGTGCCAATACCAAAGCCGATACCATTGCAAAATGGGCGAATAACGTTCAAGCGGTTGCTGAATCTTCGCGTTTGGGCATTCCTGTAATCATTGCCTCCAATCCACGAAATCATATCAGCATCGATAATTCCAGTGGTATTGGTCTGGGGGAAACCGTTTTCTCGAAATGGCCGGGCGAATTAGGTTTGGCGGCGATGCGTGATTTGGAATTGACTCGGGAGTTCGCCGAGATCGCTGCGAAGGAATGGGTAGCCGTCGGCCTCCGAAAGGGGTATATGTATATGGCAGATTTGGCTACAGAACCACGATGGGGACGTACGGAAGGTACTTTTGGCGAAGATGCCGATTTATCGGCAAATATGATTAGGGAAATCGTGCTGGGGTTCCAAGGGGATACGTTGGGTTCCGCCTCGGTAGCCCTGACCACAAAACATTTTCCCGGTGGAGGTCCACAGAAAGATGGATTGGACGCCCATTATGACTGGGGAAAGGAACAAGAGTATCCCGGGGGAATGATGGAGTATCATTTGAAACCCTTTCAGGCCGCTATTGAGGCCGGAACCTCTGCCATTATGCCTTATTATGCCGCACCGGTAAAAACGGAATATGATGAGGTAGGCTTTGCCTATAATAAAGGTATCATCACGGACTTACTGCGAGGCAAATTGGGCTTCAAGGGTATCGTGAATTCAGATACCGGCCCTATTTTTATGATGCCATGGGGCGTTGAGAATCTTTCTATACACGAGCGCTATCAGAAAGCTATTGATGCGGGCGTAGACCTATTTTCGGGCGCTGCGGACCCTACGTTTCTTTTGGAGGTCGTCAATAAGGGGCTTGTGACCGAGGCGCGAATCGATGAATCCGTAGCTCGCTTATTGAGGGAAAAATTTCAACTCGGTATTTTCGAAAACCCGTACGTAGATGTGCAAGAAGCGGTATCCGTGACAGGAAACCAAGAATTTCAAGAAAGGGCCAACCTCGCTTTGCGGAAGTCTATTGTTTTGCTTAGAAATGAAGACTCCCTACTTCCATTCAAATCTGGAACGAAGGTGTACTTTGAAAAGTATTTGGTCGAACGTGGAGATGATAACGACCCCCACATTGGTATCAAGCCAGAGGCCCATAGCTGGGACGTCGAGTTTGTAGGTTCGCCAGAAGAAGCCGATTTGGTGGTGCTTTGGTTGATTCCGAATAGTGGAGGAATGTTCAGTTCAAGCGGTACCGCCATATCGAATGAACTATCGAAAAACAATATCGATGTACCATACGTCAATGACATCAAGGCCAAAAAACCCACGGTGACCGTAATTAATTTTAGTAATCCTTGGGTAATCGACGAAATTGATAACGGTAATTTAAAGACGGTTTTGGCTACTTTCGGTACCACTAGTGATGCTTTGTTGGATGTGCTTTCCGGTAAATTCAATCCAAGTGGAAAATTGCCATTTTCGATACCCGCCTCCAAGGAGGCCGTCAACGAAAACTTGGCCGATGCACCCGGTGCTCAAGAGAAGGAGGGATATGCATTGTTCGAATACGATGCAGGGCTACAGTATTAACAACCTTTACAGAATGTTACATTTTAAATTACGAATTATGAAAAAGAAGGCCTTTATTCTAATTTTATTGATGATCGCATCGCAGGGTATGATGGCGCAGCGAATCAATGAGACCATCAATTCTTCGTGGCGATTTCACAAGGGCGATGACGACGCGGCCGTAAGTAGCTTGGATATTGAGGATTGGGACGGTATTAATTTACCCCATACTTGGAATGCGGTAGACGCTTTTGACGATACTCCGGGTTATTATAGGGGAGTAGGTTGGTATGCAAAGAACCTGCAGGTACCCCAAGAGTGGCAAGGTAAAAGCGTGTATGTGAAGTTCGAGGGTGCCAATCAAGAAGTCAAAGTGTACCTAAATGGAAATTTGGTCGGGGAGCATGTTGGAGGGTACACGGCATTTTCTTTCGATCTATCGGAACACTTGGCCTATGGTGAGGAAAACACCCTTATAGTAAGGGTGGACAACTCCCATAATGAAAATATTCCTCCCCTAAACGCAGATTATACTTTTTATGGAGGAATTTATCGCAATGTACGCCTGATCGTTGCAGAACCGGTACATTTCGAAATGGACAATCATGCTTCGGATGGGGTGTTTGTTGAGACACCCGAAGTGAATGAAAATGAGGCTTCCGTAGTAGTTCATGGAAACGTGTCGAATACGACTTCGGATCGACGAAGGGTCATCGTGGAAACCCAGATTCTTGACAGAAATAACACCGTTATTGTTGAGAAATCTTCAAAGATGGTACTATCCCCCAATAGTAAAAGTGCTTTTACTACCGAAGGCCTGGGCATTTCATCCCCTGAACTTTGGCACCCTGACCACCCTTATCTGTATCAGGTACTTGTACATATCAAGGATGCTAAAAGCGGTGTCGTTCTAGATCAGTTGACCTTGCCATTGGGTGTCAGATGGTACGGTTTCAATGAAGAGGGAGGTTTTGAACTCAACGGTAAACCTTTAAAACTTATTGGTGCCAACCGTCATCAAGATTTTGAGGATATGGGCAATGCCCTTCCCGATGATTACCATTTTAATGACTACAAAAGAATTAAGGAACTGGGATTCAATTTTATTCGAACCGCCCATTATCCACAGGCCCAGGAGGTCTATCGCACTTGCGATGCGCTCGGCTTGTTGGTATGGTCGGAAATTCCGGTAGTAAGCAATATCACCAATTCGGAAGCCTTTTTTCAAAACAGTATGGAAATGCAGCGGGAGCATATCCGCCAGACGCGTAATCATCCATCCATCATATTATATGGCTATATGAACGAAGTTTTTCTTGGTTTTCAGTATAACCGAAGCCTTTCGGAAGCCGATCGCGAGAAAACAATATCGGCAACGGTCGAGTTGGCAAAACAGCTCGAGGAGTTGACCAAAACCGAGGCACCAGAACGGCATACGGTAATGGCTTTACATCGTAGTGACTTATATAATAATTCGGGTATAACGGATATTCCCGACGTCGTCGGCTGGAATCTCTATTTCGGTTGGTATTATGAAGACTTGGAAGACTTGGGCATCTTTTTGGCAGAACAACACGAGTTATATCCCACCCGTCCCATGATCGTATCGGAGTATGGCCCAGGAACGGATATGCGTATACATGCCAAGAATCCTAAGCCATGGGATTATTCTGAAGATTATCAGTATATGTTACACGCATCCTACCTCAAACAGATGATGAATATGCCGTATTTGGCGGGCTTTGCAGCATGGAACTTTGCCGATTTTGGATCCGAGAGAAGAGGCGACGCCATTCCCTCGGTGAATCAAAAGGGATTGGTCAATTTCGATCGAACGGAGAAAGATGTAGTCGGTCTCTATCGGGCGTATTTCTTGGAAGATCCGGTAGTGCACATCGCGACCCATAATTACACGCAACGTGCGGGGGTAGAGGATTCCCAAAACGCTGGATTCAGTACCGATTCCGTCAAGGTGTTTTCCAATCAAAAACGAATCACTTTAAGATTGAACGGTACCATTTTGGGGGAGCAAGACGTAGCAGATTTTGAAACTACGTTTGCGGTGCCATTTAAAGCGGGTAAGAACGTTTTGACGGCTACTGATGCAATGGGCAATTCTGATCAGGCAACGGTCGATTTTAACTTGATACCATACCTGCTGAACGATTCCACGTCTGAAATTGGCGAGATAGCCGTTAACGTCGGGGCAGAGGTATCATTTTTTGATCCCAAGAAACAAGTTACGTGGATCTCCGATCAGGAATATTCCCCAAATTCATGGGGATACGTTGGAGGAACACCCTATACCGTAGAACGAAGACAACTAAAAACCGGAATCGATGACAATATTCTGGGTACGAACATAGACCCCCTATTTCAAACTTTTACCGAAGGGTTGGAAAGGTATCGTTTTGATGTACCCGATGGCAAATATGTACTTACGCTTTGTTTTCAGGAAAATATTTCCGAAGATAGTGCCGATAATATGTACAATTTAAACACTAGTACCGATGCCGAAGAGAAAAGTCCGCATATTCGTGAGTTCGACATTTTGGTCAACGGTAAAAAGGTCATCAATGGTTTGAATTTGCAGCGCGATTATGGAAGTTTACGGGCGGTAGTTTTTGATTTAGCCGTACATGCGGAGAACGGTGAAGGGATTAAGGTCGATTTTAACGCTGAGAAGGGCGAGTCAACCTTAAGTGGAATTCGGATTAAAAGTCAAAATTAATCCGGAGGCCTTTATGGGTAGTTTCAGGAGTATCATTTATTGAAAATACGGGCTATTCGAATGGCATACTGCTTCTAGAACTTCATGGTATTGTATACGTATAGGACTAATGGGCTATATGAGTCCATGCTGCAGAAATACCAATAGGTTAATATACTTTGGTTTTTTCCGAATCAAGGTGTTGGATACGGCTGGCCGACCCAACTTGTCTCCGGAATCATTCACTTCGAATAGATTGGGGTAGCGGATATACCTGCCGTCTATGTTTCTATGACTATGGACCGACATCAGTAACTTTCCTTCCAATGTTCTGAATAGCATACCATGTCCGATATTCGGGGGAGTTATAGGTTCTTTTTCCTGAACCCAAGGCCCTGACCTCCTCCCTTTAAACCGGACCGTTCAGAACTGGAAAAAGATGGTGGCAAAATACTTCCCTGGCGGTTCTTTGGCCCAATCTAATTTGTACAAAGGTTTTTCAAACGCGTCCAATTTGAAAAGGTTCCTTTTTCAGAATAACAAGATAAGGGATTTCTTCACGATCTAGCGCTGTTCGCTACGCACCTAGGATACGTAACATTCAGTGGTTTGGATTATTTCCAATATATCGGAATTATACCTAATTTTGAAGGAAGTGATTCACTCATTTTTTATGGTTCCACAACATTTCGCTGTAGTCACCGCCAATAGTATAGATCTAAAGCCTTACAGGAGTCGTCTTGTTGAAATATGCGTTCTCCGATTTACCTGTAACCAAGAGCTGAATGCATATTGTAGTTTGGTGAATCCTGAATATGCCGTGCCTAAAATTTTCACCAAATTGACCGGCATAGATAGGGCCACTTTAAGTGGTAAACCTGTCTTTTGCGAGATAGCCGAAGAAATTTTAGAAGTGTTGGACGGAGCGGTCGTACTCACGTTAGAAGACGATTCGGCCTATAGGGTGCTTTGTAAAGAATTGAAGAATATTGGATATAAATTCTCAACTCCGGCCTTATCCATAACTGCGCGTGTTCAGAAAGCCTATCCCCATTTAGAATCCTTTCAACTTAAGAATTTGACCGAACATTTTAATCTACCCAACGTCAATTTGGATAGGCCTCATGGCAGGGCGAAGGCTGCTGCAGCTCTTTTTCTTCAAATACCTAAGCTTGAAAATGAAGGTCGACCACGGCCCATTGTAGGTCTTGAGGAGGCCCAATTGAAAATGGAGGCATTGCAAATCAGAGCCCTAAACAGGAAGCCTGGGGTATACTATTTTAAAGACACCCAAGATAAGATTATATATATCGGCAAAGCGGTAAGGCTTCGTGATCGTGTACGAAGTCATTTTACCAACAAAACCGCCCGTGAAATTCAACTTTGCGAGGCAACCGTAAAAGTCGACTTTGAAAGTACAGGGAGCAATTTGATAGCAGAGCTTTTGGAGTCCGATGAAATTAAAAAGAATAGGCCCCCATTTAACATCGCCCAGAAAGGGAGGACTGCTCCTTATATTGTAATTTCTTCCGAGAACAAAAGGGGTTATCTACAACTATCTATCGTAAGAAAGGACTATTCCGACTCTGTGAATGAGGTTTTTTACAACAGAAATTCGGTGGCCGAGAGGCTGATGGAGGTCTGCGACATATTTGATCTGTGCCCGAAATTATGCGGTTTTCATAGAATAAAAGGTAAATGCGACCATCCTAAATTTCATAGCTGCCCCTCCGCCTGTATCGGAGAGATAGGTAGCGAAGAATACAATAAAAGGGTGAAAAAGGCGATGACTTTTTTACAAAACGATTTGAAGAACTTCGCCATATGGGTCAAAGGGAGGAAGCCCGGTGAGATGGGATTTGTACTGGTGCGTAACGGCATTTATCTGGGCTATGGATTCGTTGACATGAGCGATCAAATCGTTTCAGCCGACGATTTTGAAAACTATATGGTCCGTAAAAAGCACACCTATCATACCACGCGTATTATCGACAGTTTCATAAGAAAACCACGAAACAAGCGTCACATCATGGATATTGATAAAATGCCTTACTCGAATTGATTGGCGTGCCAATTAAAGGATGATGTGCTACCACCCGACTACCTCGGAAAAACTAGTTTTTTCTTTTAAAATTACTCTGCTTTGTCGGAAAGGATGCGGTCTCAAATTGTAGGTTCTATGTTTCGTCTGGCTGATTTATAGCACCCTCGCACATCGTATTTCTGTTCGTGCGCGAGGTTGAGAAGGCCCTGAATACAACCAATAAAAGCATTTGTCGTCATTGCGATTATGAACCATCGAAAAGAGAGGTTCCAGAAGCGACCAGTCCTATCACCAATAAGATTAAAAAGGCGATTACAATGATGGTCGCTACCTTGGTAATGGTGTTTTTTTGAAAAATATATTTTCTGGTGGACTTATTTTCTTCCTTTATGAATTCCGTGTCCTTATCTGTTTCTTTTTCATCAATTTTTGCCATTTTGATTTTTATAGTTAATGTTCCAGTGTCTTTATCTGGCTCAGAAACCTCTGGTTTAAGTCTTCCTTTGACAACGCTTTTACTCGCTAAACAAGCTAAGAAATACAATGGAAATGTGTATCCGATATGCCTCTGGGTCGGCCCGTCTGCGACGCTGACCATATTTTTTATACCATTTCCCACTTGACCAAAAGATTTTTAAAGTCTAGAGCCGAATAGAAAAATACATATGCTAAAGAATAAATAACACCTTAATCGAATACAAAATTGACTCGATATGAAAGCACATGGAGGTATTTATATCAGTACCCTATACGGGCTATATGTTCATCATCATTAGGTTACACAGAAAAGAATCATTACAGTAAGATTCAATAGTGCGGTTCGTGCATTAAGTCTAACTTTCTCACCGTGTAAAAACTATGATCGTAGGTCGCTGTATATAGATTAAACTAAAATCCAATAGCATTAAAGATCCCATTTTGGCTGGGCTAAATTTATAATGTGTAAATAACGTAATGTAACATTTCTTAAAATATAATAAGATGAAAAAAATACTCTTAGGATTAGCCGTTTTACCACTGATGTTGGGAACGGCCTGTAAAGCGGTCAACAGTGCAAAAGGGCAACAAACGAATAATGATATGGCCAGCAGTGAAAGGGTTGATACAGAAGATGAAGTGAATTCCGGTCAAGACACTAGTTCTAACCGCGTAAGTACGGTCGAGGCCATGAATGGTTCCACAGGTGGAAATTCAAATGTGAATCAGAATAGTGCGATCGAGTCGACGAACGAGGTTACGGACGGTAAGGCAAATCTAGATGCCAATAACGAAGGTGCAGTCAGTACCGATATGGATTATTCTCAAATGTACATTGATCTCGGAATGACCGATGACCAAATCAGAAACTTTGAAATGGAAATGGAGAATTTTCAAAGTGTTCAAAACAACTCGCCCAACGGTGAGATGATGGGAACCCTGAGTACGGAACGCGATAGGCAATTGGAAAATATTTTGACGCCAGAACAATTCGAAGAATATCAGCATTGGAAAGAAGAGAACTAGGGTAGGTTCGTTGGATTGGACTATCCCCTTTTATCTTCTTGAAGAATTTAAAAATGGACGCCACTTATTTCAAATCATCGTAACGGATTTTAGTTTTATGCAGCCCTTATTTTACCGCTGTATGAAAAAGATGGCGTTTTGTTTGAAAAATAGCTTCTTTTTGGTCGATAGGCATAATGTGTAAAACGATTTCGCTCACTTAGATTCATTTCTAAAAAAACGGTAAGGTTGAATAAGGATGTATCTAATGGCCTATACGAACTTGATAGGTTTATTGGTACCAATTAATGTAGTCACCTAAGCACGAATAAAGGCTTGTTGTTCTTTTTGCTCTATGGGTCGGTAGCAAATTCTTCGATAGCCAAATCATGAGTACAATAGTGTGGGGGAGAAAAGAATATAATCGGACCAACAACCTTACCGATCGCGTATTGCACCATTATAATGGTGAATTGTTCGGTAGAGGAACGTAACCAATTCGCTGTCGAAAATTTATTCTTAAAAATTGAGATGGACTGGAGATATGCCCTGTTTTTCTTTCTTTGCCCTGGGCATACCCATAACAGGCAATGAGCAGGGCGGAGCATGGTCTTTGGCAATTTCAACAGACCGGACCATCACTTGAAGTATCTTCAGATTCTAATAAATGCTTATTTAGGCGAAACTGTTTCATTCAAAAACAAGCACATACCTGTCGGGTGGTAGTAGAACTATATCGACCACCCAATGGGTTGTAACCTATAACTGGCCTAATTTCAATTGACCTGAATAGAAGCCTATTCCGACCGATACGAAAAAATACCCGTGAATGGTCAGTACCCTACTTTCAATAGGATCAAAATCGTAGATAGTATTTTCCGACCTATTTCTTAGTTGAATCTTTTTTGACGTTGCCCTTGGCATCATTCATCTCACCAACGGTGCCCTTGCCTTTTGATGATTTTCGTTTTACCGTTTTGTTTTTCTTGTCGCCCATTGCTTTAGTATATATGTTTTATATCCTATAAAGGAACTGTTTAATTTCAAGAAAATATATCGCTACAGAATAAAATAGTACTCCTAGAAATATTACGAAACGATAAGGGATGGTACGTACCTTGCCCCCTGATATTCATAGGTGGCAAAGTTTCGTCATGCCCTCTTAAAATTAGTAGAGCCGTGCTTGGTCTTTTAGAATTCATGTCAAATTGAACCAGCTACAAATAAGATGCGATACGGTTAATTTTCCAAATGAAATAGGAGTAAGTTTGCAGGCTGATATCACCTTCTTCGAACAGCGCTTTTCCTATGAAATTGGATGGTATCAAAGGATCGAAATTCTTTGAATCACTGTATAATTAAACTGTAGATTATGACTTATTGCCTTGGTATAAAGACAAAACAAGGGTTGATTGCCATGGCGGACACACGAATTACCTCCGGAAACAACAAATCGACCAAAAAGAAAATTTACATTGAACAGAGGGAGAAACACTCCCTTTTTATAATGACAAGTGGCTTACGATCGGTACGCGATAAGGCTGTGATCTACTTTCAAGAATTATTCTTGGAAGGGGTTATCGACCACAACAAAATGTTCAAGGCGGTCAATGCATTCGGAAAACAAATCAAACGTGTAGAAAAAGAAGATAAAAGCGCGCTACAAAAGGCGGGCTTAAAATTTAATCTTAATACGATTATCGGGGGTCAGTTAGAAGATGATGATGAACATAAACTCTTTTTGATCTATTCCGAAGGCAATTGGGTCGAGCTAAACGACGATTCTCCGTATGTGATAATTGGTAATTCAGGGCATGGCAAAACCATATTGAACAGGGTGCTGAGTAGTCAATCATCGCTGAAACAGGCATTAAAGGCAGGGTTTCTTTCTTTCGATGCTACACGCTTAAGTGCTACTGATGTAGGTTATCCCCTAGATGTCGCCATCTATAAAAAAGACTCCTATAGTATTGAAGAAAAGAGATATAGTGGAGAGGAAATGAAAGACATAGCTGAAAAATGGGATAACGACCTAAAGACCGTTCTTGAAAACCTTCCTGAAAATTGGATCAAACACAATGTGTAAAATAATTGACCTATGAAATTTACAGTCAACAGCTCGCTTTCCTATGTGGTCAATGCACCCACCACCTTTATATTTAATATTCATGCGCTAAAGACCGTAAATCAAACGGTTTGGGAAGAACAATTAACGCTTGACCCTTCCATGAAAATTGAGGAGTATACGGCCCACGACGGCAGCTCTAGATTTGTAAGACTAAAAGTAATGGGTGCGATGAACTTTACCATAGATTACTCGGCAATCGTTGAGGTCACTCCTACCATCATCGATGAGAACAACTCTGGCCAATCGGTACCTGTGGTGGAATTGAATAGCTATATTGCATCTTTCCTCTACCCAAGCCGGTATTGTCAATCGGATAAGTTGATGACATTTGCCTATAAGCAATTCGGACACCATACATCGGTATATGATAAAGTCTTGGCGATAACAGATTGGGTACACAGCAATATTGATTACATAAGCGGAACTACAAATTCGCAAACTTCGGCCATGGAAACTATTACCGAACGGGTAGGGGTCTGTCGTGATTTTGCCCATTTAACCATTGCATTTTGTCGGGCGTTGTCAATTCCTGCAAGATATTTTACGGGATATGCCTTTCAACTGAACCCACCCGATTTTCATGCTTGCGTAGAGGCGTATATCGATGGGAATTGGATTATTTTCGATCCAACCCACCTAGCGCCTTTAAATGGTTTGGTGAAAATCGCCACAGGAAGGGATGCTGCGGATGCTGCGGTGTCAAGTATTTTTGGAAACGCGAGCGGTACCTCTATGAAAGTAGACTGTCAGGTACTAGATAGCTCGTTCGTACCCTTTGAGTTTGGCGAAAACCAAAAAGGTATCTGTTATCAATAGGCCCCATAGAATCCAAATTATTAGGATTTCCTTTCTATATCAAAATACTATTATTGAGGCTTATATTAACGCAATCAAGTCAAAATCCCAATACGCTCATAAAGTATGTCAGGGCTTTTGTAAAAAATGGCTTTGAGGTCAAAACTTCATCTCATCGCACACAAATGGATCGAATGATGTACCTACCTTGGATATAAGTTTAATCCTCAAAAAAGAATATCATGAAAAATTTAGAAGAGTTATTCGAACATCAATTGAAAGATTTATATAGCGCGGAAGAACAGCTGATCGAGGCCTTGCCAAAGATGGTCAAAAAAGCGACCAACAAAAAGCTGAAGGAGGCCTTTGAAAATCACTTGGAAGAGACCAAGACCCAGAAAAGCCGTATCGAATCGATATGTAAAACACTCAATATTTCACCCGGTGGCGAAACATGCAAAGCGATGGAAGGCCTTATAAGGGAAGCGAAGGGCTTTATGGACGAGGCCGAAACGGACGAGGTTATGGATGCAGGCCTTATTGCCGAAGCACAGCGCGTCGAGCACTATGAAATATCGGGCTACGGAACCGCGGTTCGATACGCCAAAGAACTGGGCCATGGAAGTATTGCGGGAAAATTGCAGGAAACCTTGGACGAGGAATACAACGCGGACAATAAGTTGGATAAATTAGCCGAAAGCCGATTGAATGAAGAGGCCATTTCGTAAAGGTCATTAGGTAAAATGAAAATTGTAAAGCGCTCCTTGAAGGAGCGCTTTTTTTGTTCGAAAATAGCAGCATACCTCCTTTAAATGGCGATACCTGATACAATCAAATTTGGAGTCAATAGAGCAACGTCTCGGAGGCAGGAACCGCTAATTTTCATAGCAGAAGCAAATAGGTTTTAACGAAGTACTAAAATAAAACCCATGAAACTAAAAGATAAAATAATAGCTATTCTTGCCACGGACGGCTTTGAGCAGTCCGAATTGTTTGAACCGTTGAAAGCCCTTAAGGACCAAGGGGCTACAGTGCATATCGTCTCCGATAAAGAAGGAAAAATCAAAGGCTGGGACAAAGCCGACTGGGGAAAGCACATCGAGGTCGATAAAAAGGTCGATGCAGCCCACGTTAAGGATTATGATGCCTTGGTATTACCCGGTGGTGTGCTGAACCCGGACAGTTTGAGAACCCATACGGTCGCTCTAAATTTTATTAAGGCATTCTTTGAAAGTAGTAAACCGGTCGCTGCCATTTGTCATGCACCTTGGCTTTTGATAAGTGCGGGTGTGATCAATGGCCGAAAGGTTACCTCTTTTAAAAGTATCAAGGAAGATGTGATTAATGCCGGAGCGGAATGGCAAGATAAAGAAGTAGTGGTCGATAATGGTCTCGTTACCAGTAGAAACCCCGACGATTTACCTGCATTTTGTGATAAGATTATTGAAGAAGTGATCGAGGGCAAGCACGATGAACAGCACGCCTAGACCTGGAGCCTTGTGATTTCCCCTTTGGGGTGGCAGCATAGCTTATATAAAGTATGTAAACCTTCTAAAAATCAAATAAATGAAATCAAAATATGAAGCCTGTATAACATCATGTCAGCAATGCCTGTTGGACTGTCAGAACTGTTTGGTGCAAATGGCGACCATGCAAAGCGATAACGATTGTCCGAACTGTTGTTACCAGTGCGTCGATGCTTGCCTTATCAGTATAAAGTACATGGTGGCCGACAGTCCTTACGTCGGGCAGGCGTGCAAGTTATGTGCAGAAGTGTGTGAATGGTGTGCGGAACAATGTAGGCAACATGATCATGGGCATTGCAAAAAATGTGCGGAGGCCTGTGTCGCCTGTGCGGTCGAATGTCGAAAACTTGCCGCCTAAATACAATCCAAGTTTTACATTCTATCTTGAGTATTGGATGTATACTACGCACACTTTACGACCATGATTGAATTGTTAAACTCCCCCTTCCCACTATTCGGAAGCGATTGTACAGTAGCAAACGCTTTATGACGGCATAGCTTTACGACCTGAGGTTGTCTATTTGGGGTTGTTTCACGCCAAAATATAAAAAATAGGCATATGAATTTCCTCAGGGGTCGGTGACGGTCCGTGCGGATATCCGTCCAATAAAAATTTAATTTAAGTATACGATGCAGGTTTCCGTTCAAAGAAAAGAAACAAAATTTTTACCTGATTCAAGTAGGGTCGTGGCCCGATTCTTCAATAATGGGGAAAAACGAACCTCGGAACTCATCAAAAGGGTACTTACTCTCGACGAGCAACAAGTAAGCCGCCAGTTGGAACATACTTTTCGCGAATTTGCGGGTCGCCATCGCAATATTTCGCAGATTTTCCTGAATCATTTCGAGAACCACAGAGGCCTCATCGAATCGCTTGATATCGATGCAACCGAACTTACAAAGGAAGCGAAGCTTCTTATAGGTTCCTACGCCACTATGGAATATTCTATCGAATCTGCGGCAATGTTCAACCCTTCCATCATTGAAGATTTTGATCAGTCTTTTTTGGCCAAGGGTGAGAAAAGGGTAATTCTTTCTTTCCGCGCCACCGGGGAAGGCCATCTCTCTTCGATAGTTTTTCGTCGCGGAATTCTGGATTCGAACAATGATTTTCACCCCAATAAGGTTCGAAACCATATCGATATGGCAAAAATCGTTCGCAAGAAATCATACGATAAGGGAAGGTTCGTGCAGAAGTTAAATGAGATGAATATCGACGAGAAATATTCTGCCCTGATCATGAACGATCTGCCCGATCATTTTGATTATCATGAACTAAAAAGGTCGGTCCACCAAATCATGGCCAGCGATATCGGTACGGATAAGCGATTGGCCTTAGAGGAGATGACATGGCTTATTGATTCGTATTACGATATTGAATTCAATCTAGATTCCGATATTTCCGAACGGGTTATCTTCCCTACTTCACCATCGGAGAGTAAGGGTATTGAAGACGCCAGGTTCGTACGATTTATTGAAGATGACGGTTCAGTTAAGGTTTATGCGACCTATACCGCATATGATGGGCATACCATTTTGCCCAAACTGCTGTCTACCGATGATTTCAGTTCGTTTAGGATCATGCCGATGCATGGAAATGCTGCTCAGAACAAAAATTTTGCCTTGTTCCCGAAAAAGATCAAAGGAAAATATGCGGTATTGGCCCGGGTAGACGGGGTCAATAATTATGTAATGTTTTCCGAACGAAATACGCTCTGGAACGATCCTATCAAAATTCAGGAACCTCGGTTCCCTTGGGAATTTACCCAAATCGGCAATTGTGGTGCACCACTTTATACCGAAGAGGGTTGGCTCGTTATTACCCATGGGGTAGGTCAGATGCGACGGTACTGTATAGGTGCTTCCCTATTTGATCTCGACGATCCGACGAAAGAAATAGGGCGGCTTTCCCAACCCCTACTTTCCCCTTTGGAAAAAGAACGGGAGGGATATGTGCCTAACGTGGTGTATTCTTGTGGTTCTTTGATCAACAACGGGGAATTAATTTTGCCCTATGCGGTCTCCGATTATTCTTCCTCGTATGCTACCGTTCATATGGAAGAATTACTCCACGCCCTAAAATAAGGCCTTGAACCTTTTCATGAAATGAAGATGACTAATCGTTCAAATCTTCGAAAGCCATACGGGCCATTAAATAGCTAACGGTCGATTCGGCACCTTGATTTAAATTCACATTGCTTAATTCCAGACCGTCATGGCAACCGGCGGTACATGGATTATACACCATTTGTCGAAGATGGTTTTTTCCTAAAAACCAAGCAAAGGCATGCTCCATCAACTGATCGTAACCGTGCAATGGAAATATTTTGTGAAAAAATCGTAGGGCCAATACCGTATAGGCCACATCAATAGGTTGCTCGCCGCCCTGAAAGGTCTCGTTAGAACCTTGACCTTTGTAATGCCATTTTTTATTGGATATTACCGATATCATACCATCCTTAAAAATCTTTGAAATAAGAAAATCAAAGGAATTCTTCGCTACTTTGCGATATTCGGGCTTTAACTTTAAAGAATAGGCCATCAATAGGGCGTGTGGAATAACGCTATTGCCATAAGTAAGACCGTTTTCGAACCAATGCCAATCCTTATCCGATTCGAGTTTGAACTGCCACACCAATTTATCCGCAAACGTTTCGATGGCTCCTTTCAGGCAAATTCTATCGTCGATACTACTATAATAGTAAATGCCTTTAATGATAAAAGCCATGGCCCTCGGTGAAGTCACATCCAACATGGCGCTTACCGAATTTTCGAATACAAACTGGGCCTTGCCTTTAACGATGTCAAATTCTGGGGGCAATACCCTGGAAATATGAAGCAAGTAACCAAGTGCCCAAATGGCCCGGCCACAGGCGTCATCGAGATTTACTTGGGTGTTTTGGTCGGTAAACTGGTATTCCTTGTTCACATAATTCAAAAATTTCCCATCATGGCGAAAGCAACAGAAGATAAAGTCGAAGTACAATCTTATATATTTCAAATCAGATTCGTCACTGGTCAGTTGGTAATGTTGGCATACCGCGATCAATGCCCGTGCATTATCATCTAAAGTATATCCACTTTCAATATCGGGCCGATTAATTTGCGAAAATTGGATGATCCCCACATTAGTGGTCATCTTTTTTAAATGTTTTAAATCTATTTTGGGTTTTTGATACGTTAAGGAAAAGGGCTTTTTTGATACTTCCTCAAAGATTTTGGCATGGGCAATGGCCGCATTTTGCCAAGCTGAAGCAGCCGTGGTGTGCATTCCGTTGAGACTCATTTTAACTCGCCTTTCCTCGTCATTCAATAAATCGATAACGTTTTGGCCCAGCTCTAGGGAGTTCTCAAAATCAAAGGTCGTTCCTGAACCATTTTGTAAGACTTCCAAAGCATGGGGTATGGGGGTCGATACGATGGGGCAACCACAACTCAGGGCATAGGCAAATGTTCCGCTAACCGCCTGATTGGGGTCTTTCGAGGTAAAGAGATAAATATCGGTCAGCTGTAAATATTCAAGCAAGGTTTCGAGTGGAACGAACTTGTCGATAAAACGAACATGGTCTTCAAGACCCAGATCACGTACTCGATCCCCCAAAAAATTGCGGTAAGCCTCGCCCTGCTCCTTTAACAAAGTAGGATGGGTTCTTCCAATAATCAGAAAAATCACGTCAGGGGTGTTATCGATGATATGGGGAAGAGCATTTAAAGTGGTCTCTATACTTTTACCGGGCCCCAAAAGTCCAAACGTAGAAAGCACGGTCCGTCCCTCCAAGTTATGTTTGATTTTTAAAGTGTCTCGGTTGCCATATTCTATCAAATGGGTCCCATGGGCTATTACCTGTATTTTCTCTGCGGAAATGGCGTAGTCTTTGATCAAAATTTCGGCTGAAGTATGGGTCATCACAATTATGGATTCGCAGAGGGCGGCCATGTTCGAAACTTTGAGTTTCAGTTCTTTCGACGGATTCGGTAGCACGGTGTGAAAAGTGATGATCACCGGTTTGTCCATATGGTCCAAAAACTCGATAAAGCATTGTTCGTTTTGCTGAAATAGACCAAATTCGTGCTGTATGAGGACCGCTCCGATACGGGGATTGGAATTGATCGTATAGGCCGCTTGTAGAAAGTCAAGGGCTGATTCCGTATTCAATGAATGCCGTATGTCTTGATCGTAGGTGTGTCGAATCCCTTCGGTTTCCAAAGGGCAGATTGATACATCGAAGGCGTTCCCGAATTTTTCGGAAAGCGAGTGGACCAAATCTTTGGAGTAGGTGGCAATACCGCATTCCCTAGGGGGATATGTCGTAATGACGGCAATTTCGGGCAAAACGTTTTTTGAGATCAATGGCCCTATTTGTTTCGGGAAATTGAGTGATACTATAGCGTTATGGGGTGAGGAATGCCCTTTCCGGGCTTCATTTTTTACAGTTGTTGGGGTGAATCCGCTATCCATGATTTTTTTTGCTTTTTAAATGTGTGAAAAATGAAAGGGTAGAGCGTATTTGTTGAAGCCTGAAATGGCCATCGGGGTTAAAAACGACCCTTCCGTCTCAGCTTGCTTAAAGCTCCAGGGCAACTGTCTCATAAAGCGGATTTGGTCTCGCTAGTTAAAAGTACGTCAACTGGTAATGTAGGATTATTACTATCGATTTATAAAAATACCTCGATTGGCATTTGAGGTAATGAGGGTGGGAAAATTGTCAATGAAGCCATTATTTTATTTGGTTCTGCATTCTCTTACTTTAGGGTGTTGTTAGTATATTTTTCCTTTATGGGCCATTCAAAAAAACTTAGTAGTGGATAGCGATTTTGAGCATATCGATTTTCAATGAAAAGGTAGTGGAATCCTTGGCACCTCCGCTGTGCCCGTCGGCACTCAAAGAGGTTGGAGGCGAGGCCCGAAAGGAAAAACTTCCCGACACTTTTTTTTTGATTTCTACGGAGATATACAAAATCCGGCAACTATGAAGTGTATATCGGCCTTCCAAACGACCCGCTTTATAGTTCTCCGGCCGTAGCGAGGCATCGCTCTTGGATTTTGTGGTATTGGGAGTATAGATTGCCGTACCAAATTGCTTTTAGCCCTGTGTTATAGTACGTTGGCCGCTTGACCGGACGGCTGAAAGCTGTTAGTGGCAGTGATTACCTTGCAAAGTGGTCAAGCTGGCATGGCCATAAAACTCAAATATTCTTTGTATCCCAAGGGTACGGATGCACCTATCGAAGTTATCTCATCATGGTTCCTGTTATTCTACTTGCTGGAGCGGTGGCTTTTGTCGGTTGCTTGACCAAAAGTAGTAGGAATTTTAGGAGCAGTAGAAATAGAAGGGCGAGGAAACAGTTTTAACCTACACCATTCTATTTTTGATCTATTATAGACTGTAGCCGAAACTCTTCTTCCGCGGGTTACGGATTTAAATAAGTTTTTATTGCGTACGAACGACGATTTACAAAAGTACAAGGGCTTCGGTATTGTTCTATTGCTCCTCAAATCGCGACCCTGTTTGAGCCTGTTTTAATCTATATGTTTAAGATCATTTCTGCCGTTACAGATACAACCTATACGCTTTTCGGTATGGCCTCTTCTTTGATTCGGATACAATTTTAAACCTACCTAGTATCAAAATTATGGTGCTGATTTTTTCTTTTTCAATATAAATTGATGCACTCCCTTTTTCAATGAAATGGGAATGCCATGTGCTAGCTTTTTGTCTGAAAACGACTGGTGGTTCTTTTCGCTAGTATTGATTAATTGATACCTATGGTCTTTTTCTACAGTATACCATTCTGGAAATTGGTTGATTCGAGGCCAATCCAAGGGCATATGCATAACGGTTTGGTGCCTGGGCGTGTCAAATTTTAAAATACCTGTCCAATCTTGGTCTAGTGTTATACTGAAAAGTAGATCGTCCTTTTGCATTACGGCCCCTATTTGAAGGTCTGAGCGCCATGGATAAGCCGTTATGCCTTGCGTTTTCCAAAGGCAATACATAATTGTAGTTCTAGCAAAATTTCCATCCCCGTGCCATCCTTCAATAATGCCCGATGAACGCCATTGCGAAGTGTTTGCACGGAGACTGGAGTCTTGTAAAGACCACATCACCTGAGTTTCACTATTTATCCAGGTAGCGGTAGCTGTTATAGGCTCTCTGGCATATAAGTTCAAAGCCCCTTCGATCGCATCGGCATACCCATCGGAAGAACCGTTTTCCCAATTATAGTTTCTATAGCTGTCATTTAAACCCGATAGACCTTGTAAAGTAGCCGCTCTGTAAGCTTCCACGGAGTCTACCTGATACACGGAATAAAATGCATTCAATGTATATCCGAAATTATCGGCAATACCTTTTTTTAGGATGTCCCCTGTTTGCGGATTAACGACATCATAAAAAAGACCATCCTTGTTTCTGCCAACTTCTAGGGTACGATCAAGCATTTCGTGGATATGGTGCCGGTATTCCTCTTTTTTCTTGCGCGCCGCAAAATGGGTTGTAACATAAAGCTCGCACAATCCGGATACTATCTCACAGCCATGGTCACGTAATCTTAGTTCCGAGAAATCCCTGGTCGGATGTTGGTTTCCTAATAAATAATAATCGCCTAATCGAATAGCCCAATCGAGGTATTTTTGTTCTCCTGTCATCCAATATACGCGTGAGAGTACTTGTAGCATTTCGCCATTAAGTTCAACATTGGTGGAGACAATACGGCCAAAATCCGTATCCACGGGCGCATGTTTCCACATGTCATCCAAGATGCCGATCATTCTTTCTGACCAAGGGCTCTTGCCCAACCATTCTGTTAGCGGCAATAAACCATCTTTGATGTATTCCGATGAGCCGAAAAGAATACTATTTAGGTCCGCCTCGGCAGTATAAAAACCTTTCTTACTAAAGGAATACGTATCGGGCATTTTATCGATACGTGAGGTAAGCCGAATTTCGTTTTTCAACATTTCGAGCATCCGTCCCTCAAAAAGTGCTTGGTCGGTAATGGCCGCAGTTAAGACCATAAACGGATAATTATCGGCTGCAGCATCCTTGGCATTCCATATATCCGGATCTTCATACAAGTTTCTAGGGATAAGACCAGTAGTGGAATCTGCAAAAGCCAGCCAATCTTTTACGAACCGTCTACATCTTTCAAGGCCTTCGTTAACTAAAATGCCATTGGCACGTGCCCGTTTAAAAGCAATAGTTTGTTCAGGAGTTAGTTCAAACTGATTTTTGGAAGGTCGATTACAGTACAGCAGGAGACAGGCAGAGAAAGTAATCGTTAAATATAGTTGAATTTTACGCATAATTATCTTTCTGATTCTAAAGCCTAACGACCTGTTACACACGACATCTGCAAAAGCAGTGTGCGGGTTGTGGCGCTGGTATTGATTTCTACGGAAATATAGCAAAATCCGGCAACTATGAAGTGGATATCGGTCTTGTGTTTTACGATATTGGGAGTATAGATTATCGTACCACCGGGCGTAGCGATCGATAAACACCCGTAAAATAAAAGGCAGTGGTGAAGACGTTGCTTTTAGCTAATGTTATGGCAGGTTGTTAGCCATTGGCTTTATTTAAATTGAAAATTGTTCGGCAAATACCATAATTATATGGGCGAAAATGTGAGCAATAAAAGCACTCTCCAGTCCTTTTTTCCAGTATAACCAACCGAAAATAATTCCACCAAGCGAGTTTCCAATTAAAATATAGGCTAGTAATCCCGTTGTTGGATGATCAACCGCTTGATAGGCAATTGGAAAATGTCCAAAAGCAAAAAGTATAGCAGAGAGTACAATACCTATCCAAAACACAAATGGTTTTGTGCCTTTAAATATTTTCGAGCATAACCAAATAATTAAGGTCATTAAACCAAATCTCATTACTATTTCTTCCGTTAATCCTCCATATAAGAACCTTGCCGCTAATGTTGGTTGTAAGGATTCTCTCAATTCAAGAAATTCGGCTGGTACAATTGGATTAAAAACGAAGCTGACAAGACTTAACAAGATTCCTGATAATATTCCTCCTACAAGTCCGTACTTAAGAATACTTGTAGTTTTGATACTTTCTTTCCGTATGCCAATGAGCTTTTCAATAATCGGGACTTTTAAATTGACTTTCTGATATAATATGGTTCCAATTACAACCAATATTACCAACAAAATAGTTGGGTTAATTAGGGTTAATAGTTTGATTTGTCCTGCTGTAAATTTGTCTTTTAAAATAGCTTCAACTTCGGAAGGTAGCGGGATATCCATCGTTAGTATAGATGCAATGCCAATCATTCCGATAAGTATCAGGATTATTCCTAAAAGTATCTTTTTTCCAGTCATTTTTTTGCTTGTGGCTAACGATCTAGCGTTAGAATAGTAGCGGATTTTGAGTACGTACTTTTTGGTTAAACCTAGACTTTTTTATGTTTATTCGACTTCGTTTTACTGATTGCACCGCTATTATTTTTAGACATTGATGGCATTATTTTTAACTAATCCGTCATATACCTTCGGGTTATGTTTTTCCATATAAAATTCAGGATTGGATATTTCGGTAAACCCAAATTTTTTATAAAGCCATTCAGCTGTATCAGTTACTAAAATCCAGCGTCTTAATCCTTGAAGATTAGGGTGTTCCATTATTTCATCTATCAGCCACTTACTTAATCCCTTTCCTCTATATTTCTCTAACACATAAACATCTCCTAAATATGCAATAGTTGAATAGTCCGAAATTATTCTAGCAAAGCCAATTTGCTTGTCTTTGTAATAAAGCCCAAAATTCAACGAGTTTTCAATGGATGTTTTCAAAGTATTGATCGGAATTCCTTTAGCCCAATCAGTTTCGTTTGCAAGGAATTTGTGGATGCTCAAAATATCTAGTTTATCCTTGTCAGTTGAAATGGTATATTCATTTCTTTGTGCTTCTCTAATTTTCATTACAGTTGATTTTAACTTGGAATAACGTTTAGTATTAGAATAACAGCCGACTGCGTTACAATCCCCATTCAATTGAAACGAAAGTTGAAGCGGTTATCATCCTTGAATTTACGATGGTCTCGGCTATTATTTTTATTAAGTGTCCTGCTGATTTACTTTTCATTCTTATAAACTGTCCCACCTTTCATAACAAATGTTACGTTTTCTAGCGTTTTAATATCTTCGAGTGGATTTGTTTCTACTGCGATTATATCTGCTAATAATCCTTCTTTTATTTCTCCTCTATCGTCGATCTTTAACATTTCTGCACTATGTATGGTAGCCGCTCTTATTGCATCAAAGGATTTCATTCCTCTTTTCATCATTGCGGAAAGTTCAAGTGCATTTTTCCCATGCGGTACTAGCGGGGCATCTGTACCCATTGCAATTTTGACCCCCGCCTTTATTGCCTTTTCATGACTCTTAATTGCCAAGGGTAAATTGTTTTTTGATTTTTCAACAACGATCGGGTTCATCTTATCATAGCTTAAAGGTATGATGTCCAATAAAGCATTTGTTGGTACTAAATAGGCTCCTTTTTGGATAAATAGTTTGATGGCTTCATCAGAAAGAAGGGAACCATGTTCTATTGAGGTGACCCCGGCTTGGAGCGCTGCGACAATACCATCGGAACCATGGGCATGTGCCGCCACCGTTATATGGTGTCTATTCGCTTCTTCCACTACAGCGGTTATTTCTTCTTTTGTCATTTGTTGAGCCCCTGATGGTCCCTCCAAAGAAGACATACCTGCTGTGGCCATAATCTTAATTGCCTTTGCTCCATGTTTGATTTGATAGCGTGCCGCTTTTACAAATTCATCTGTTCCGTCGGCTATACCATATTCAGGCCCCAAATCTATCACGGTTTCGGCAAAACCACCCTGCATGGAAAGGTCGGCATGTCCTCCAGTAATTCCGAGCGCATGTCCTGTAGGAATGATATGAGGAGCATTGATCCAGCCATTGTCAGAGGCCTCTGCTAAAGCAACATCAATTAGTTCAATAGAGGGGTGCAATTGACCAATATTTCTAACGGTAGTAAAACCTGCCATTAAAGTTGACTCAGCATTCTTTGCAGCTCTTAAAGCACTTTTGCTTGCGTTATCAATTACGAACAGAGTAAAATGGTTAGGAACGAAATCCATATTTAAATGAACGTGCATATCCATCAAACCAGGCAAAAGAATTTGGCTACCCAAATCTATTACTTCAATGCTTTCAGGAATAGATTTTGGATTAATCGATTTAATCAATCCATTTTCAATAAGAAGGTTTGCTGGTTGTATCAATTTTCCAGACTTCACATCGAGGTAAGCAGAAGCTTTAATTAATTTGGTCTGTGCATATATTGAGGTAATTGTAAAGATGAGGATTAAGAATAAGGTGTACTGTTTCATCTAAGTATCATTTTTTGTATTGGTGGTTGGGCTATGATTTCGGCGTGGAAAATCCAAGGGATTTTTCAATTGGGAAATATCATGCCGACTAAATATAGGGAATTACAAGGCTAATTGAGTGCCACGCTGAATTATAGCCCTTGTTGCCATTTCGTTGTTTTTGCCAAACACATTATGCCATACCTTTTCAACTCGAATGGAGTGAAAGTTCTTATTTTATTGAAATTCAGCAATTTGCACTTCTTTTTGACAAAAATTTCTGAAATTTTCAGTATATTTCTGGTATGGAAAAAGTGGAATTTATTTTTCAGATAAATATTGCAATTATTGCTATAGCTTCACTTTGTGTTCTTTGGGCCGTTATAGCCTCCTTGAACGATAGGGGAAGGAACTTTCGAAGTAGTAGGAACAGAAGGGCAAGAAAACAGTTCTAAAAGATTATACGTTGTCCTTAAATGCACCGTTTTATTTTCTACTCCGTTCGAGTGAAAAGCCTACATGTTTATTTTTCCTACCTATTAAAAAAATCTACAATGTAACTTGAAGCATTTAATTCCGTTCGAGTTGGAAGCCTTGCGTTGCGCCATTCTAAAATTCCCATTGCAAACCGTCTAAAAAGTCCTTTTCCGATTCTAATAAACTCCCTTTTTCCATCGATCGATTCCGAGCGAAAAGTTTTTTACAACGAATGGCAACGGATTGTGTACGGCTCGTTGCGGAAAATCAGCTATGATCTTCCGCCGTAACCAAAAGATAGCATATTGCAACGGATTCCGATCAAGGAAAAACTTGTTTGTTTTTTACCTCGGTTCTTTGTTGTAGACAGTTATTTTTTAAATCTCAAGAATCTTGCTGCGTTATTATAAAAAATATCCGCCTTTTGTTCTGTAGTTAAAAATTTTGCGTTATTAATTATTTCTATTGACTTTTCTAGTAGTTCTGGCCAAATGAAAGTGTCGGACCCGAACATTATTCGTTTTCCAAATCCCGCACTAATAAGTTTTTTGAGATGAAATTCGTAAAAATAGTCACTCGGATATGCCCATTGAATCCCTCCTAGATCAACATAGATTTGTGGATAATGGTACATCATGGTTATCATTTCATCAATAAATGGCTCACCATAATGCATAACGGAAATACGAAGTCGTGGATATTTTTTTAAGACTTCTTCGAGCAACAAAGGATTTGAATAAGCGGCAACATATTTAGGACTGAAGAGATATGGGCTTCCTGGGGCTCCCGTACCCAAGTGAATGGCAACGGGAATATTTAATGCCTCTGCCATAGCATAATAAGAATCCATTCTTGGGTCATTAGGTGCTATTCCAGCGTATTGATTAGATATTTCACCAAACACCTTTATATCATGTGTATTTATGATGGCTTTTAAACTGTCAACAGAAATGGAATCCCTTTCTAGATTAAACTCGATACTCGGTATTATTTTGTCACCGAATTTTGTAGACCACTCCTCTAAAATAGATTGAGAACCGCTAACCACTGGTGTTACATTTAATTTATTTAGTTGGTCTTGAATTCTTAAACTATAGTCTTCAAATGTTGTAGATGAATAAATAGGTGTTTTGCATCTTGGGTTTTTCAACGTAGAGTCCCAAACTTTTCCAAATTCTTCCTTGGGGTCAAAGTGTGGAACTAAATTTGAAAGAGGCAAACACAATGCTAGTTTTTCAGGTGGCAGTGTGTTATTGCTCTCTGCATGCATGTGCATGTCTATTATTGGGCCTCTATACCAGTTGTCATTTTCAGTGGTCTCTTTTCTTTCTCCATCTGAATTACAAGAAGAAAAAATTAAAAGTATCGCAATTATTTGGTGTAACCTTATCATTTTCAATGGTCCAGAACGGTTGGGCTATGGGTGGTTGCTTACAGCACTAAGGTAGCAAAAAGTCAGAGCGTGAGGAATATTCGAAGAATATTTCGATTGACATTTACCAACCTCCAACAATTACTTATGTCCATTATAGGCAAGTCATTATTTTAATTCTTCAAATTCAATTAGTGTTTTTCCTAAAATCAATTTATCTCCTGACTTTAAGTGACAAATTTTATTAATCGGTTTCCCATTATGAATTGTTTTATTCAATGGTGATAGCTCCTGAAACATTACCTTATTTCCACGATAGAAAAATACTCCGTGGTCTCTTGATACAGTTGGATCAGTTAAATCAATATCGTTTTCAGATTTCCTGCCCACGGATAATTTACATTGATAAGGGATGAAATATTTATTTGCTGTATTTCCATCTTTGTCTCTAACAACTATTAATCCAATTGCGAATTGTCTGGCAAGTTGAGCAGCAGCTTCTGGATTTTCAAATAGTAATTTTGAGTAATTAACAGCAAAGTCAGTATTCCAAATTTTAACTTCTTGCTTGATTTTTAGCTTGGTTATAAAATATGAAGAAATCAAACTTATAGTTGCTCCTGAAATTCCTCCTATTAATGCTGCCAACACCGTGTTATCCATAAGTTTGATTTAATGTTCGTTTAAATACATTGTTAGCCACAGTTATTTATTCATAATCATTGTAATCTATGTCTCTATAATGGATATCTGGCGTTCTCTGTTTACTCTTATTTGGTATCCCAAAGGCATAAGGCCTAATATCAATTAAAAGTCGTTTCTCTTTTTTTTCTATAGTTTCACTAACATCCAGAATTTTGCCATAAACTAAATAAATTGGCCTTCTTCCAATTCTCCAAGTAGCAGTAGATGAAGTAATAAACATTGGGTCAACTTTCCATTCCACAAAAAATGGTTTTCTTCTGAAATGTATAATTGTTGGCTCTGAATTTTCATCAATTACATCTCCTTTATAAGTTCTGCCATAAACACCTCCTGTATAAAAACAATATTTTCCGACAATTCCTTTTTTCAATTCTGAAACTTTTAATAAATCGTCTAAGTCATAAAGTTTTACTTTAGAGAACGTTTCGAGTAGTATTTTATAGTAATGTTGGATTAACATTGTCGAACCATACATTGCGAAAAACTTCAGAGGCGTATTTTTATTCAAGTTGTATTTTTCATACAATTGTGGATTTATATTACCTGTACTTAAAATTAAGTTCTCAGCATTAAGTCTTTCTGAAAATATTGTATCTGGAACTTCTTTATTGATTTGTAAAGCAAGTTCTAAAACTCTATTAACGTTTATATAGTCCAAGTCATTAACATTGTTGCTTTCCAATGCTAGCGTCCTAATTGCATTACTTTCAACTCTTTTCTCCCAACTGTTTTTGGCTTTTATAATTTGTTTTGGTGAAATTTTATTTGCCAATGCTTCTCCTTCTCTATGAGCTAATTCGTGGTCATTAGGGCATAAAACTGCAAGATTTTCATATGAACTGTCTTGGCTAATATTATAATGTTCTATGTGATGAATTATGTAGCTATCGCTTTTATTTCCGTGACATAAGCAACAGGTAAAAGCACTTCTTTCCAAAAGTTCCTGAACAATATCTTCATCAATTGGCTGCCTTTTTACAGCACGTTTTAAAATTTCAGCTTGATGAGATGGTAAGTTGTATTTACCAATTAAATTATTTTTAGATGTATTTCTAATAGTGGAAATATTTAGATTTTTTGATTTAGCAATATCAGCTAATTCAATATCAATTCCATATTTTATGAGAGTGTTCATCTAATAATTGCTAACGGTTGGGCTATGGGTATTTGCTTACAGCACTAAGTTAGCAAAAAGTCACAGCGTGAGGAATATTCGAAGAATATTCCGATTGACATTTACCAACCTCCAACAATTACTTATAGCCGTTGTTGGCATTTCGTTTTTATTCTATTTTCAATTTTGTTCCATAATAGGCATTGATGAGATAAAGCACATTAATCAAAGGTCCTATCATCAATGCTTGTTTCCAATCGATAACTCCGATAAACGTTATTAAGAAAGTCAAAAATGTAATTCCTGAAAGTGCTATTGCAGTCCATTTAAGCCAGTGTTTTAGATAAGTGTCCGCTGAGTATAGCTTTAGTAGACCACCCAAAAAAATTAGGTTTCCGAATACAAAAATTACGGTAGCCATTTGATTGGCCATTTGGGACAATTCAAAGGATGTATTCTCATATCCACCAAGCATTATCGGATAGGTCGAAAGTAGAATCAGTTGTCCAACAGAAATTATCGTCCAACTTATTTTCTTGAGCTTAAAAGCAAAGTATAATGCACCAATCGCTATAAGGGTCATAAAAAGAAATTCAACTTTCCAATGCATACCATATATATCCCAATTTTCATTCACGTAATTATGTCGTTCCACTGGGTTTAGGGGTGCTTTACTTGATAAATAGATATAAATTCCTATCGTAATATTTATCAATATGGAACCTGATGTCCAAAATAGTTTTCCAAGTTTCATAATATTCTGTATTAAATGAATGCCATTGACCTACTACACACGACACCTGCGAAAGCAGTGTGCGGGTTGTGGCGCTGGTATTGATTTCTACTGAAATATAGCAAAATCCGGCAACTATGAAGTGGATATCGGTCTTACTCAACGATCCGCTTTATAGTTCTGGGGCCGCAGCACGGCATCGGTCTTTTGAGGGAGTGAAGACTTTACCCCTTTTGAGTACCACAGAACCATGTAGGTGGTGCCGATATCTCGGTAACCACATCGGTTAGCAAGTGGCCAAGCTTATTATAGCTTATGATCATACCGATACTGGTGAACACAAAAATAAGTGTGCCACATATAGAGCCTGTGCTGAACTTGATTCCGTAAGGCGGAGCAAGTTATATCAAAACAAAAAAGGTGGTTTAAGATAAAAAGGGCCTATTAATTCTCTTTGAGAGGCAGGACTATGGCTTTTCATAGGAGCCATTGTTGTGCTTTCTTTATTTTTCAAGGTTTATTCATTCTTCAATTTTTCATCAATCAAAGTGATAATTTCTAAACTCTTGGTTCTATACTCTTTCAAGTGTGGGATATAATTATTGAAATACATTTCATAGATAACTTTAGCTGTATTTCTATAACCTAAATCGGTTAAGGCGTATTCTATGAAAGCATCACTATAAGCACCAGTACCTCTAAAGTCAAAATCAGCAAACCAAGGCTGTGTGTATTTTACAACTTCTAAAAAGGAATTTGAGTTTGTAGCTAATTCCTCTAAATCAACAGAAATGTTATTCGACAAATCTAAATACAACTTATTTAATTTAATTGATAAAGAATCACTAGAAGTATTGTTTTGTTGATTGTAGTTTTGTAGCAGCTCACTGCCATTTTTTCTTAATTTAATATCTGGGAAACCGAAATTTACATATCTACAATTTACACAGTTTAAAAAGTCTTCTCTTTTTCTTGTTTTATCTATAATTGCCAAATAATCTTTTTCTATAGATTCTGAAGAATTGACAATTTTATCTATGTTTTTTATGTCTTGCCCTAAATCTGATTTTATGGTTGCATAAATATTATTCAACACTTTTTTTTGTTGCCGCTCTTGATTCCAATTGTTAATTGACAGAGCAATTAAAATTCCAATCACGACAAGAATAATTTCCCCAAGAGCATACTTTAGATACTTTCCAGTTTTACCTTCTGAAATTAAATTTTGTCTAATTTTTCTAAAGAATTTAATCATTGGTTGATTGGTGCCGGGGTTATTTTTTTTCCAATTCTTTTTCTATGATTTCAATAGTCTTTTTTAGATGATTTTCTAATGTAGGATATTGATAAGTGAACAGATTTTTGGTTGTGCCAGTATATCTCATAAGGTTATTTTCAAATTCATTTTCACTTAATAAATGATTGTTAGTACTTTTAAATTTAGGTAATTTGGGAATTCCTATTATTTCGGCTAATCCATTTCTGTCCGCCATTGTTCTTAAAGAGCCATTCTTTTTAATATATTCTATACTGTTATTGTATTCTTGTATTACATCCTGCTCTTGATTTTTTATTCTAGAAACCAAAGGGTCTAATGCAATTAAGCATTTTCTAAGACTATCATTCCTAATGTTTTTTAAATGACCAGAGGTTTTCATTTCAGTAAGTACACTATTCTCATATCCGAATTTATAGGTATTAGAAAATACTTTGCCAAATGTTTTTGATAAATAGTCTTCTGTTATAGTATCTTGGTTACTGTCGATTAGGTTAAAAATTTTGTTTTGCCATATATTCAAAGCGTAAACATTCTCTTTGGTGTCGATAACTTGCTTCAGATTATTAATTGCTTCGGTTTTTAGAAGTCTTAAGTATTTCTCTTGATTACCTTGTATGTTCTGTTGTTCATTCCAATTGTTAATTTGCAATGCAATTAAAATTCCAATAACAACGAGTACAATTTCTCCAAAGGCATATTTCAAATACTTTCCAGTTTTACCTTCTGAAAGTAAATTTTGTCTAATTTTTCTAAAGAATTTTATCATTGGTCATGGTTGGTTCACAACGGTCTCGTATAACCGTTAGTTAAGGGTTTATATGCGTTAATTTTCGGTTTGGCACAGACGTTAACAATTCCGAGTGGATTCGGACGTAGTCGAATCCGCCGACACGAGCGAAGCGACTGACGAACTCCAAAAAAAATAAACAATCCTGAGTAAATTGCGGTTAGCATTGTTGTAAAACGTTTTTTATTTCTCCTTTTTTGGGTCATTCAATTCTTTTTAAGCGATTTCTTTTTTCAATTGGTCAACTTGAAATTTTATTGATTTGTTAGTCGATTCAAGTATGGTATTTTCTTTGTTTATATTGTCAATTATTGTTTCCAATTCTGATACACTTTGCGTGATGTTAATACTGTAAATTCCTAACAACAAAGTAGAAAGTCCAAAAATAGAACTCAGAATAACACCGCCTTTGCTAAACTTATTCAACTGATTTTGTTCGACAAGGTTAACTCCTTTTGGTTTTATCTTTACAATTGCAGATATGTCTTTTCTCGCAATTTTTACACCTGCTTCTTGAATTATCCAGATGCCACGTTTATCTCTAACTTCTATATACTCTTCAGAACTTAAGAATTTCAAAAAGTCTTTCATTTTTTTTCTTTCTCTTAAGTTTGGCTCTTCTGGAAAATTTTCTAGAAGGAATGGTCTAATTTCTATAAATCCAAAATAATTACTCTTCTTTTGAATGTACTTCAGTAATTCGATATGTAAAAGTTTGATTTTCATTCAGATGTTGCCAACTATGAGTGTATGTGCCTGTAGCCTGCCGATAGGCGGCTATGGCATATACACAATGTTCTACTGCGTTTTCATTTGTCTCTATATTCCTCAATTGTTTCATCTAACCAATTTGGATATCTATTGATTACCGCCTTTACACTATCGACAAATTTTTGAGAATACTTGTGAGTTTCGGTTGTTTTACCTGTCTTAATTGAAGTGTGATATTTTTTATCACCCTTGACTTTAAGTTTCCAAAGCACACATTTAAGTTGATGTTGATTTAACTCTAACTCTGCCTTTAGTTGTCCAAACCTATAAGGATATAAGTCGTCTGAACTTGGGATATTTTCGGTATCAACTGTTCCGGTAATCTGTCCTATTAACTTTAATGTTGGGGCTCCTTCTTTTTCCGTGAATTCTCCTTCTTTTATGAAATTCAACTGATTTGCAATTTCTTTATCTATTAGTATTTTCCCTTTTGTTGAATGCAATTCACCTTTATAACTATCCAAAATATGGATATGTCGAGGACCAACCTCTCCGATTTTTTCAATGTGTTTTACCCAGAATTCTTTTTCTTTTTGCCTTTCTGAGTCCAAAAGCTTTTGCAACTCTGGATACTTTATTTCTGTTGATTCACCTCGATAACGATAGTAAATTGCTCCTTCTCTTAAAATTTTCGAATAGTTTGCTTTACAAACAATTGGTTTTATATCTGATTCGTTAACCCAAAAGCGTCCAAATGTCATTTCTTCAAATTCCATTGTCACCATTCCCCAATCAATATCGTGACTAAAATACTTTTGTAGGAACTGATTTATTATAAGAGAATCGCAATCTTCAAATTTGTTGTTTTGCAAGCCGATTGGCTTTCTTGGACTATCATTAATACCAAAAATAATCTCTCCTCCACGATTATTTGCCATACCAACAATGGTCTTAATATACTTTGCGAGACTATCTCCGAATTGAAACGCCTTCTTAAATTCAATATCATAAGACTCCCTTTGTCTTAAATATCCTTTGGCATTTATTTCATATTTGAATCTCATTCAATTTTTGTTTCTAATGCAGTTTAGGTTTTGTTAGCTGTAGATTTATTACTCAAAGATATTTACTTAATTTAAACAGAATCATTAAGATTAAGTCACTTTTTTACTATATTGTGATAATGGGAAACCTGAAGATCTGGGAACCCTAGCAGAGTTCTTTGAAGTTTGGCATTTAAAAGAGGTGATGGTTGTCGTGATCAGTCATTTGATTATTAACTTAAAAAAAACATTTTTTATGGAAATATTAGAAACTGTAATCGTTCATCTTACAATTGGATTTATCCTAACTTTTTTAAGCGTAACTATTATGCAAATTGGCGGTGGTGTTGGCATTGCAGGCGGGTTGGTCAACTAACTTATGATTTGTGTCAAATTTTGAATATTATATGCTAGTGAACTGGTTCGATGCCAGTGCCCCGCCACATATTAGCCATCCATTCATGGGTGGCTTTTTTTCTTTCACTACACCCCTAGATATACTCCTGAATTACAGCTAACGGTTTAGCTATGAACAGTATGGGGCAAACTGGCACTTGCTTTCCGCCAAGCACATAGCAAAATCTTATTGTTTTGATTTATTTTTTTCTATCCAGAGCAAAATTCATAAGATTTTGCGACATCATGAAAATACGCAAACCATTCGATTAAGCCCGAAACCCGTATTGTTTATAGGTTGTGTTAGCACAGGTATTTTTACTTTTTAAGAATCCTATTATTTTTTGGATTCCGGGGGTCATACAAAATTCTTAAGGAGTCATTTACTTTGATTTCATGGTGAAAGTATTGTTTATAATCCCTTTTTTCCAATATTTCTACCCCTCTTATGGCCTCTCCGCCGACAAAAAACTCAAAACTTATTAGATAGTTGTTTACCCTAGTTCCATCGAAGTCATTTACTTTATAAGAATTTCTTTTGAGTCCAATAACTATTCCCTTTGCAACTTCTCCATTCTTTTCAAGTCGGTCAGTTTTGGACAATGTGAAATAGCCAAAAACTATTAGTGAAATCAATAGTGTCAATAAAATCCAAAGTCCAATTTTTTTTATTTGATTTTGATTATCTAAGTCCTTTCCGCTCCTGAAATGAAATTGAAAAAATTCGTCAGCCGCTTTTTCGTCTTTATTTTTCTTTTTGAAATTGAACAATTGGATATAACTTAATATTTGTGCTAACGGTTGGTGTATGATTAGGTGCGGTGGCCAGCAACTAATTTAGTAAACAAACTCAGACCCGAGAAAATTCCGAAGGAATTTTCCAAATAAGCACTTGCCAAAGCAATTAATTATACACAGTGTTAGGCAACGTATTTTATTCAGTTCCTCTGTATTTCGCATATCTTGCTTTCATTTCTTGTTCAACTCCTGTACTATTTCCAAATCCTCGAATTTTCTTTAGAGTTTCTTGGTAATTAGGATGCAATCCACCATCACAAACTATCTCGTGAATTTCATTTTCAAAGACTAATACTCCACGCTGATAAATATGAATGATTAATGCTCCAGAATGATAACGCTCAATACTATTTTTTCTTGGAATATAGTTGTAGCCCATTAATCTCTCATTTGGAAATCCATATTCATCCGTCATTTGTTTAAAATCTGAAATTATTTCTGAAGCTCCATTAATTAGCTCATCCAAACTCAATTCAATTTCACGAGTTCGCCAATCGTGATATTTGCTATTAAATTCATTATCACGATTGAGTAATGAAAGAAATTTATCCCTTAATTTTTGATTATAGTTTTCTTTGTAATAATCCGAATAGGTGTTGAAATCCGCGCTAAATTTATCGTACCATTCGTATTTCTTATGATATCTGAAATATCGTAATGGAACTCCACCCTTTGCTAATCGGATGGCAATCTGTTCAGCCCATTCCGAATTCTTTAGTTTTTGAGCCACCGCAAAAGCTAAATGCAAATCAGCACCAAAAGGATGATTAGTCTTTTTAAAAGCGAGCTTAAAGTTCTTTTCAGCTTCTTTATACTTTTTACCAGAATAATTCTTACGAGCTAATTCTACCAAAGGATAATATTCTGTGTATTCACAATCTTGAGCAATTGATTTTGCCGAAAAAGTCAGAATTATCAATATCAGCAGAATGTGTTTTTTCATATGTTGCCTAACGTAGGAATATGATCATTGATGATATTCCCATTATCTCCCTAAGATAGTAAAAGCCTTCAACTCTTAATAAATAAGCACCATACAAACCTAGTGCACCTAGAAAAGGGCTTGGTCTCTCCGTACATAGTTGAGGGCGTACCACTGCGCATAGCGACCGATGGGAACCCTTGCCCATTCAAAATAGCAAAAGGGAATGGCATACGTTATTCAGGGGCGGTATGAAAGGCGGAAAAATTCAGGATATTCGGTTCTCCTTTCGATTCGGTCACAAGTAGCCGAACTGCAGAAACTTCCATTTCGTCAAAGCGATGGATTAATTTATGGCCTATACAAGAACCTTCAAAAATAGGTTGCCAGCCCTTTTTTGTTTTTCCTTCAATTCTGAATTTGCGTACGCGCTCTCCCTTGGAAATGTCTTCCATCAACACTAGTTGGTTGATGATACGATGTTTGGGAAATCTCAATGCAATCTGTCTTCCCGACCCTGAAGTGGCGCCTATGGGGTTTGAAAACCTTCGCTTGATTTCGTCTCCGAATTCCTTTAGTCTCTTGACATCGGGTTCAGGTAGTAATCCATCGGGCCCCGGGGGCACCCCTAAAATAAGGCTGGTATTATGCCCTACGGAATTATAGTACATATCCACCAAGGTGTTCAAGGAAAAGATCAAGTGCTCTCGATCGGGTTCCCAAAACCAGTCATGGCCCCCATTACCGCGTAAAGGTGCATCACTCATGGCGGGCATATAGTAGGCTCCATGGGGATCTCCGGTTTTCAAGAGTTGGAAGTTGTTTTCGGCAATCTCTTTCTTCGCAGTTTCTCCTGCCCCCGTAGAAACATACGGAAACGTGCCCCAAGAAGGATAAGGAACCGTACCGCTTTCGCTACCTCCCCAGCGCATGTCGGCACGCTGTAAATTATGGTAGAACAAACAGTTTGGCTGGTATTTTTCAAAAATGGAAAGTACGTCAGGGCCGCCCTGCTCAGGGCCATGTGCACCGCCATCAAACCAAACGATGGCCCAGTCGCCATAGCGGCTGAAAATTTCCGTGACTATATTCTCGATCATGCTATTGTAGTGCTTTTGCCGATTTTCCGCAAAAGCATTCGTTCCATTCACCTTGAAATCATAGACGCCATAAAAAGCGTTCCATCGCGTTCCGATATAGACACCCGGTAGTATCCCGTATTTTTCACAGGAAGTTTTAAAATCACGTAAAATATCACCTTTCCCATCTTGCCATTTTAGGGCTTTCATGGAATAGGGGGTCGCATCACTTTGGTGAAAAAAGAAGCCTGTTTCATGGCTTACGGTAAGAATAGCTATTTTGAACCCGGCATCACGGAGAGCTTTGATCCACTGGTCCATGTCATAGTGTTGCGGATTGAAGATATTATAATCTTCTACCGGGGTAATCCGTGCTTCCTGCTGTACATATAATTTTCCATCGAAGGCATGCAGGTCTATGCAAAGCAAGGCGGCCAGCTCCGCATTTTGCCATTGTAGTTGGGCCGGGGTCGGAATCGGAACTGAGGGCTCATTTTGTGCGTTCACGTTCGATAAGATGCCGATGAAACATGTAAAGGCAATAAGATAGGTACGCCTATAAAGTGTTTTCCAATTTATTCCAATCCCTAATGTATCCATCTTGGCGATGCTTTACTAATTCAACCTATAGTTTTCCTTATTGGTGCTACTAATTGATTTTTCTAAAATACTCCTTTGACGAATCCCGACCGTACCACCGGATATAGCGAACGATGCACACCCAGAAAATAAAGTCCAGGGGGAATAGATGACCTGGAGCATGGTCGAGCGTGGCTTATTTTTTCATTTGTTGCTGAATCCAATTCATCAGTTCATCTTTGTTGATGGCATTCCAAGTAGTCTCCGGGTTCTTTTTTTGTGCCGGATTATCATCGGGTTGAAACACCGTTAGTTCCGTATTTTCATTTCCTGCCAGTTCTAATTCCGCCAAAAAACCGACCATATCCGTCGCATTGTTTTCATACAAGGTCTTAAGGTACGTGGTGAGCCCATATTTTATCGCGGGTTCTATATAAGCTTTTACGGAATACTCCGTATAAATCTTGATGTTTTCATTTTTTGTATCGGTATAGCTATACGCGGAGAAATCGAAATAACTATTTGGATTGGTTTTGGGTGTGCCGTTTAGGTGCGTTTCCAACATATAATTTATAAATTTTGGCTCCCATAGGTTATTTCGGTTGATCCTTATTTCGCGTTCATGTTGATACCATTTTCTTACCCAATCCATGGTGAAATTACAAATGACAATGCCTGCTATATGGAGTTGAAACTCATAATTCTCCTCCTTCATGAATTTAATATATCTCATCGCTCGATGGCCTACTAAACCTGTGCCCAAGAAGAAAATGTTCTTGTTGGGTAAGTGGTATTCTTTGAAAACCTGCCGAATTACTTCATGCGTGGAAAGTCCGGACGCCTTGGAAAAGTAAAAATCAAAGGGGATTTCAGTTGAAATGGAAAGCACTGCAAAGCCACTTTCAGCACCCTGGTTGTACAGCTGCTTTGCGTATTTATTTTTGTTATCGTACCCTGAATCCTCGAGAAAAATGAGTACTCCTTCGACCGTCTTATCTTTTGGGAGCATCAACGTATAGCCGCTTTGGATAAAAGGTAAAAAGTCATTTTCTCCCGTTCCGACCCTTAAGCTATCCTTTTTCAATGGTTCATATCTTTCCACGATGGTCTGCGAAAAAGTATTGCTGCTACTTATACCCAAAACAAGTAAAAGGAACAACTTCAACGGTGTTTTCATAATCGTTTTGTTTTCAATGACTCTTGAGATTTGCGTATGATGGCCCACTACCGCCGACCGGTAACGCGACGGGAAGGCGTGACAAGGTAACCTTGCAAGTACGTACCATACTGATCATCCGTGGGGGTTTTTAGAATTGCGACCATAAGTTACCCATATTCCGGACCTTCTATTTTTTGACACGTGCATACTAGGGGTGAAGGTCGGGGTGACTTTATTAATTTCCAATTTTTAATAGGGAAAATTTACATCGTACCTCAGTTGCGGGAATAATAAGGAGTAGAGTTGCTATCGAGCATTCAACACCGATAGGTCTGTACGTAAATAGTCAACTGTGCAGAGGAAAAATCTGGTAGGGAAAAAGGATTACGATATAAGTGGTTTATTTTCAGTAACTTTTTTATAAATTACCATAATGGTAGTGAAATCATAAAACAGTTCGATGTCACTTCCTTAGAACTAGGTACCTATCTAAAGACCACATAAAACAACCAACCATGCCTGAACCACAAGAGAAATCAAACGGTCGTCTTTTATCCCTCGATTTTTATAGGGGATTTACCATGTTTTTGCTCATTGCCGAGTTTACACATCTATTTACTTTTTTTGTGTTGCCCCAATTTGAGGGAACCTTCATTCATGCTATCGGATCTCAATTTCACCATGTTCGCTGGGAGGGACTGCATTTCTGGGACCTGATCCAACCCTTTTTTATGTTCATTGTCGGAGTCGCCATGCCCTTATCTTTTTCAAAAAGGATGGCAAGAGGGGATTCGTATAAAGATTTGAGCATTCATGCGGTTAAGAGGGCGTTTTTGATGTTGCTTTTAGGTTGGTGGTTATACTGTATCGGGCCGGGAGAAATTGTGTTCAGGTTTCAAAATGTATTGGCACAACTAGGGGTTACCTATATCTTGGCCTTTTTGGTCATCCGTAAATCCGTATGGGTCCAAATAGGTTTTTCCCTACTGCTACTTTTAATTACCGAAGGATTATATCGGTTCTTTCCCGTGGAAGGGTTTACGAATGCCTTTGTCAACGGAGAAAATTTTCCGGCCTGGTTCAATATGCTTATTTCAGGATCGGACAGTGGCGCCGGCTGGGCCATGTTCAATGCCATCCCTACCGCGGCACATACGATTTGGGGCGTTGCGGCGGGCCAATTGCTTATCAGTAATTATTCGGCGAAGAAAAAATTACAAATCTTGTTTGCCGCCGGGTTTATAGGGTTGCTCATAGGCTTCGGGCTAAGCCCGTTCACACCTATCATAAAAAAGATCGCGACCACTACCTTCGTTTTTGCAAGCGGGGGATGGTCTATTATTGCCCTTGCCCTATGCTATTGGGTAATAGATATCAAAAAATACCAAAAAGGCGTGTTGTTTTTTGCTATCGTTGGTATGAACCCCTTGTTTATTTATCTATTCGCCCATGTGGGAGGTGCCGATCTGATCAAAGAAATATTTCTTCCGATGTCAAATGCGCTCTTCGGTTGGACAGGCGAGTTGAGCGCTCAAATCATTCTGAGTTGTATCGTGCTTTTTATCCTTTGGTACATTTGCTATTGGATGTACAAAAAGAAACTGTTCATCAGAATTTAATACCAATTGTATGAACCTGGGCCCGTTCAAAATAATGAGGTTTCTTTTTCCTGTACTTCTTCTCACAGTTGCATTCGGTCACATACGGATATTCGAGAGCGACGAAAAAATGGAGGATATCGGGGAAGAGGAATATTATGGCCTTGAAGATTTCGGGTCCGTAAAAAAGTTTGACGTCCATATTCATATCAACACCGAAGAAGATTTTTTTATAGCGCAGGCCCAAGCGGATAATTTTCGATTTTTAGATATTGTAGATGACCGGCCCTTTGGCCTGCCCATGGAGGAGCAGCAAAAATTAGCCATGCTCCATTTGAAGAATTTTCCGAAAAGAATGGTTTTTGCCACCACCTTTTCGGTCGATGACTGGGGTAACGAGAAATGGAGTGAAAACACGATAGAGAAATTGAAAAAATCTGTTTCGGAAGGGGCGGTAGCCGTCAAAATTTGGAAGAACATCGGGATGGATCTTAGGGATGAAAATGGAAAATTCGTGATGGTCGATGATGCCCGACTCGACCCTATTCTGGATTTTCTCGAAACAAATAATATTCCATTACTGGGTCATAATGGGGAACCGAGGGACTGTTGGTTGCCCCTTGATGAGATGACCTTCAGTCAAGGGTATTATAGCGCTCATCCCGAATACCACATGTACCTGCATCCGGAGTACCCATCGTATCAAGATCAGATAGATGCGAGGGACCATATGCTCGAGAAACACCCAAACCTAACTTTTATGGGCGCACACTTGGGTAGTCTGGAATGGAGCCTTGATGAGTTGGCAAAACGGCTCGATAGGTATCCGAATATGCATGTAGATCTGACCCGTTTGTCGAACCTAAAACTTCATGCCTTCAACGACCGACAAAAAACGAGGGACTTTTTTATCAAATACCAGGATAGACTTATCTATGGTACGGACAGTCAAATCAATACGACTGAAAATCCCACGGCATTTAAAAAAAATATACATGATCGATGGCTACGGGAATGGAAGTTCTATGTGACGGACGAGCAAATCAACTTGAAAGACTATGGTGATTTTAAGGGCTTGCAACTACCTACCGAAGTAGTGGATAAAATCTATGCAAAAAACGCATTGCGGATATTGGGTCTTCAAAATTGGGGATCAAAACCTGAGTAAAATTCGATGTAGCTTATGACCAGACGTGAATTCACAAGAAAATCTACCATGTTAGGTGCCGGTCTCGCAGCTTCAAATTTTCTTGTATTTGCGGGAAAAAGGGCCGTTCGTTATGCGGATTTGAATTTAACCGTACCCCTGCCGATCCAGATTGTGATCGATGATGTGGGGTGGTGGTCCGGAAAAGACGGTAATAAGCGCCAGGAGCCCTATCGTACAGGTATCGATAGAAACCATGTGCCTGCGGATTATCAGGCCATCGTAGATCTGGGAAGGAAACTGGGCGTACGCCCACAGGCGGCCACTATCCTTTGTGAGTGGGACAGAAAGAATATTTTGCGCGAAGTTCCGACTATTACATGGATGCGCGAAAAATGGGATAATAGCAAATGGGTGGGGCCCTGGTTGGATGAAGCCGCCGATATCATAAGAAACAACCAAAGTCATTATGAACTTACGATGCATGGCGTAGGGCATGAATATTGGGCAGACGAAAATATGACCCGGGCAGAATGGGCGGATAGGTCGGGAACCATGCGGCCCCTTGACCAGGTCGAAACCCATCTGGACTATTTTGAAAAATTGTTGCACCAAAATCAACTAGGCTCTTTTCCTACGGCTTTCGTGCCCACGGCGTTTTTACACGGTTTCGGTTTGACCGGTACCCATCCAATCAGTATGGCGGAAGTGGTCAAGAAACGTGGAATTGAGTATATCAATACCCCTTTCAGTACTATGTATAATGCCGAGGGTGCCCAATTTGGGGTGTTTGGCATTGACTCCGGGGTAATTACCATTGACCGGGGAGAAGATCTGCTTGATTGGAACGACATTGGTGAAAGACCAAGTGGCGTACTTACAGGCCCCACTTGTGGTTTGCATTGGCCCAACTTGCTGCACGAAGACCCGCTTCGAAATACTGAAATTGTCGATGCTTGGGTGAACCTTTTGAAGCCCTACAATGATAAACCCGAAACTATCTTGGCGGGGAACTCCTCGTTATTTAGAAATCAGCTCATACATCATGTGTGTACAAAAGTGCAAATTCAAGAAAATAAATTTGAAATTGATTTTAGGGAGACCCATACATTGAAAGATCAGCTGAGTGATACACGGTTGACACTCAAAATAGCGTCGGACAGCGCGTTAACCTTCCATTCAGAAGATGTAACGCTATCCAACGTAAAAACACACCAAGGGAGAAATGACTATTTGTATACCCTGGAAGTCGATAACTCGAAGGGCCTCGATAGCGCATGGGTCAAATTTGAGTCATCTTAAAAGTATGAAAACACGATTTGTACATTGTCCATCAAAAATAAATAGGAAGCAAATGGCACTCAAATATGTAGTAAATCTTGGTTTGCTTATTCTATTCGTAGCATGTACAGGGCAAGAAACATCCGATTATACGGTGGAGGCGATCCGTACCCCGAGCCCCCCAGAAATCGACGGCATCGAAGATGACCCTATTTGGCAACAGATTACGCCGGTAGTGCTTAAAGAAAATCGTACTGGAAATGAAACGCGGGATGTGGCCATACGTACCCAGGTCAAATCTTGTTATGATGACCAGACCCTTTATTTTTTATTTCTATGCAATGATCCGGATATCTGGACATCCTTTACCCAAAGGGACGAACATTTATGGGAGAACGAAGCGGTGGAACTATTTATCGATGTTGATGATGAACCGGAGACCTATGTGGAAATCGAAGTGTCTCCGGCCAATGTGCTCTTCGATAGTTATATCGTTGACACCTTGAATATCGATGTCCCCGAGACCGCACTTTTTAATTTGAAAGGAATAAGAACGGCAGTAAAGGTGGCCGGAACACTTAATGATCGAAATGATAAGGATGATCACTGGACGGTGGAGATTGCCATACCTCTGGCAGATCTTGGCAATGAAAACATACCACAGGTAACAACTGCGACAGAAATACGAATTAATTTTTATCGCTTGGATGAAAATCAAGGAAAGGAACGGATGTATTATGCCTGGTCGCCCACAGTCGACCGATTTCATAAACCCGCTTCTTTTGGCCGTTTGATTTTTAAATAATATGCCTCAAAAGCCAAGGCCATCTTTTTAGGGATAGATGAAAAGATGATCATTTGAAATGATAGGGGTCTATCCACAAACCAATTAGAAAAGAGCTACTATGACTTACATGCACAAAAGGTCGAACCTATTGATCGTTTTTTTAATGATTACCGTGGTATTGACCGCCCAAACCGGAGATCTAAAACTACTTGATTGGCAACCAGTAAGCCAGATGGTGGTCAAAGAAACTAAAATCGTAAAAGCTAAATTTCCTGTTATCGACATCCACAGTCACCTGGGTAGGTTAGAAAACACAGAAAAGTACTTAGAGGAAATGGATAAAGCAGGAGTGTGGAAATGCGTAAGCTTGGATGGCAAATCAAAGGATGATTTTTATAAAGAGCATCTTAAGGTTTCACAATCCGTATCTGAAGATCGGTTTTTGGTCTTTTTCCGCCCTGATATGAGCAAAATCAATGAGCCGAATTTCGGTGTGAACGAGGCAAAGAAATTAGAAGAGGCAGTTAAGCTTGGGGCCCGTGGACTGAAGATATGGAAGGATCTAGGGTTGGGCATTAAGGATAAATCGGGAAAATTGGTCACGGTAGATGACCCCAGATTGGATCCTATATGGGCCAAATGTGCAGAGCTCGGCATACCGGTTGAAATTCATATTGCAGACCCCAGCGCCTTTTTCACCCCGCTCGATAAGTACAATGAACGGTATGATGAGTTGGGGAGCCACCCGGACTGGTCTTTCTTCGGGGATGAATACCCTTCAAAGGAAGAAATTCTAGAGGCCCGGAACAGGGTCATTAAAAAACACCCGAACACCATTTTTATCGGTGCCCATTTTGGTGCGCTACCGGAAAATTTGAAGGTGGTGGGGGAGTGGTTGGACACCTATCCGAACTTTTATGTAGATATAGATGCCCGTATTAGTGAACTAGGTAGACAACCCTATACCGCCCGCCGCTTTTTTCTTAAATACCAAGACCGGATTTTATTTGGAACCGATACCCCTTGCGACGCCGAAGCTTATCGTCTTTATTTTCGTTTTCTCGAGACCGATGATGAATATATCGATCCGACCCCGGCCCATAAACTCCAAGGCCGTTGGATGATTTACGGACTCTATTTGCCCGATGAAGTTTTGGAAAAAGTGTACAATAAAAATGCCCTGAAAATTTTCGATAGGTTTAAAGGGTAGTCTTTTTCATGTGCAAAATGGAGGTAGAAGGAAAGATACTGTAGGCTGTAAATCGTCAATAGGGTCGGAAGAACTAGCGATTATTCTTAAGGAAAAATAGGCGCGATTAAAAGGTAATGACACCTCTATGATGTATTAGGGTTGAGGCTATTAGGTATATGGATCAATTTCAAAATCAGGTTATGAAAAAAGTAGGACCCATGAATATGATGGAGCGCATCGCAATGGTGGCATTAGCAGGGTTGTTCTGTGTAACATGTGCACCCGATAGCAAAGACGCCCCTCTCGTACTGCAAGAGCTTAACTATACGGAGAATCCCATAGATATTCCGAATCCGGATAGGGGCGCCTATAGAGGTCGGTGGCAGAATATAGCGCCTCATTCGGTTAATGAAACGAACTCACCTTTTGGGATTACCCCTGAAGTCGATCACCGGGTTCCGGTCGACGCAAATTCGGTAAGATATCACGGAAGGCAGGTGCCTCCCGTTGAAGGCGATGATATAGAAGCGACCCAATTTTACAACGGGGATAATCAAAACGACGCCCCTTACATCGGAGGTACCGGGGTCTCCGCCCTGCCCGCCATTTCGTTTATGTGTTTTGACCTGTGTAATTTTTCTTCCAACGCCTTTCTCTCGGCCAAGGATGCTTTTGGGTATAAGGATGATGGATCGTTTGTAGATCCGGTCAGCGGAGCCGGACGAACAGGCAAAACCAGACCCTTGACCCCGTTTGCCCTTGATTATATAAGGGGCCTACTTCAAAAAGTGAGGACCGGGGACGGCGTGGCCTTTGTGAAATTTTCGTACGATGGCAACGGCTTTAATTATATCGAATCCCATAAGTATCCGAACCTCGATCTCACAAGTGGACTGATTCATGGCCCGGAGCCGACATTCGTAACCGAAAATAATCCATCGGCCAAGTGTACTGTACCAGGACATGAGGACAAAAACTGGATAGAATATCATATTTGGCAGCTAAAGCCCATTTTTAAGGAGTTCGAAGACATTATCATGTGTGTGAAGACGGGGATGCTCGGCCCTTGGGGCGAACAACACTCATCACCCGAAGCTCAAAATGTGGATGCCTATAAGACACTTCTGGATGCGTATCTCGACGCAGTTCCAGATTCACGAGCACTTTTGACCCATGCAGGCGGATTTCTGGCGTGGTACAATGAAACCTATGGTACCACCTATACTTTTACCAACATAGACGCTATGCCGGTTCCACCAAAAGATTCGCCCGAGGCACGTTTTGGTTTTTTCAATGATAGTTACGCCGCTGGAAGTTGGGGCGACAATGGCTCGCTTTCGGAAGGGAATTCCATGATCGATAAGCGATATGGCGGTAGTGAATATGATCGGTACCGGGTTATCACTTGGATAAACAAACAAAACCAGATCGTTCAAGGGGAAGGAGGTATCGGTGATAATGTGTTTGGCAACATGCCCGGCGCTATTTTGGAAGCCCAACAGCTACGAACAACGGCTTTGAACATGAGACACGGTCGCTACGACCGATGGAACGATTTTAGGTACAATGAAGCCAACGTGACGACGCCGGTGACGTTTCCGGCAAGTGGGGAAGAGCTACGGGAAGGGGCGTTCACCGGAGAGACCAAAACGACCATCTTCGACCCTGTATATGATGGGCGGACCGGATTGGAATACTTTCGGGACAGAATGGGGTATCGGTTCGTATTACGTGAGGCGAACGCCAGTGAATTCGTAGCCCGGAATGGTGTGCTTACGTTTGAAGGGAAGATTCAAAATGTAGGTTTTGGCAATGTGGTGAACAAGAAAAGGGTGTCGGTTATCTTAAAGGCCAAGGAGGGTTCCGATACTTTTACGGCAGCAACGAACCTTGATGCCAGGGATTGGCATACCGCCGAGGATGGAAATACCCGAGCGGACAATGAGGCGGCATGGCGTGATTTGAACTTCGCTATAGCACTGGCCGAATTTGAGGAGGTACCCTCCGGGGAGTATGATATATACCTAAAAATCAATGACCCCAAAGAACAAAGTGCAAATAAGCGTTGCATTCGGTTTGCGAACAAGGGGAATTGCTGGAACGCCGACCTTGGTGCTAACTTGATAGGAAGAACAAAAGTGCGGTAGACAGCATTCCCGTTTATAAAGGGAAGGAAAATAACCTCAAGCAAAGATAAGGAGCAGCACTTGGCTAAAGGTAAAACCTGTTCTCTAGAAAGAGGAGGTGCTCCATTTTTTTTTGATTTGTGTTGTGGTTCGGATGGTTTCATTTATACATCAGAAGAACAGGCAAGCCCCAAGGATTACAACACCGACAAACCGTACCGTAAATTCAATCATTGGGAATTGTAATTGGGGTGTGTAAAAAATACGTATGCAACAGTCATAGCTTGCCCCGTACTGTCGATAGAATTGGCAAATTACTTCAACTAAGGAGTGCATATCCCTCTGCCTATGCTATCCGCTCCATAATTCCCCTAATATTCACCCTAAATCAAGACCTTAAGTTAGGCTTTACGTTCGAAATCAGTCCCATTCCACGTATTTTCGCCAGTTATGTTCTTCCTTGAATCCAAGAACGTCACGTATTTTTCGATTCGAAAACAAAGCTTCGTGCTCTCCCAATTCCCGGCTAATCGGCACATTGGGAAAAAACCTTTCCACTAATTCCATAGAGGGGATAACGGCACTGTTGTTATCATTTCCTGCATTGAATACCTGATAGCCGAGGCCGTCTTTTTCCAAACATAAATGCACGATCTGCCCCAAGTCACGCGCATCTATATAGCAGAACGCATTTCTACGTCGAACTTCAGGGTTTTTAAAATAATAGGGGAAGAGTTCGGCATATTCATGAGGCTCGATCACATTCCCTATACGAAGGGCATAAATATCAAATCCCGACCGTCGTTGGAAGCCTTGGGCCGTTTTTTCATTTACAACCTTCGATAATCCGTAACTATCCATGGGGTCGACGTCATAATCTTCCTCTAGGGGAAGCACCTTAGGGTCGGTTTGGCCATCAGAAAAACAGATGCCATAGGTGGTTTCGGAGGATGCAATAATAATCTTTCTGATTCCGAGTTTAACCGCGGCTTCGATCACATTATAGGTGCCGATGGTATTGACCCTGAAAGTTTCATTATCCGGATTGATCAATATTCTGGGTACGGCGGCGAAGTGTACGACGGCATCGAATGTTGGCACGCCGTTCCCCGGTTCGAGTTCATCTAGACCTGCATACGATCTCATGGCATTGAACATTTGTCCGGAATCCGTAATATCGGCGATTAAGTTATCTACACCAGGGTAGTCCAGTGAAACCAAGTCTACGTTCATCACTCTGTGGCCTTGGTCAAGAAGGTAGGGAATGACGTGTTTTCCTGCTTTCCCAGATCCCCCGGTAAATAATATGCGCTTTTTGTTCATGTATCTTAGTATTTAAAAGTGGCTTTATTGGTTTTGATCTACTCAACAGAGTAGGTGCCGTTCACGATTTGAAAGATTAGTTCAGCGATTGGTAGGTCCGAGAATTACTTTGTCTTTGGCGCTGGGTTGATTTGAAATGATCGGGGTTTTGATTCCGTGTCCTTTAAAAAAGACTGGAATAATTCTTTGTGCTTTTTGGCATCGCTCCCAAAGTCATCGATAATCATACGCATTTGAGTATGTCGTCCTTCTCCGGCTTTAAAATCTTCACCGAACAAAGATAGATAAAGGCTACGGTGTCCGGCCACGTTATCATTTTCAGGATCACCTTTATAGGTTGCCCCTACGGCATACACATCTTCAGGGCGTCCCATAAGTATGGCGTCTACTCCATTTTTACTGAAAAAACCGAAAGGCATGGCGTATCTTCTACCTATTGCCATCCTCCAAAACCAGCGTCCTTTTTGGTGACGACCATCCGTTAGCAAGTTTGCACCTGCCTCGTCACGAGGAAAGAAGGGCCAGATTCCATGGATCATCGGCTGATCGATCACTCGGATTTGTTCCGCTTCGATTGGGCCAAACTCTTCCTTGGCCACGTATACACCAGACTCAAAGCCAGGTGCCATATAGGCCGATAACAAGATTTCGAATGCCGGATAGTTGGTAAGTGTTTCTACCCACATGTCCATATCAATGATGTTCGGTTGCCTGAACGTAAATTTCACTTTTACTTTAGCTTGCCGCCGAATTGTGGGCATCCATGTACATATGATACCGTCTTCCGTTGGTTCCAATAAGGGTTCTTCCACACGCAATTCGGTGAGGTATCCGCCCTCGATAAGTACCCTAAAAAAATTCAACATGCCGGTTCCCGCCATGCTTCCCTCATCAGGGCTGATCTTCGTGCCTGTTGGCTTGTGAATTACGTTACTGAAATGATGGCTTTTTCCATGCTCCTTCTGCAGATCGCAATTAAGAATGCCCGAGATACGCTCCAAAGAAAACTCCAACTCTTTTTTTTCGGGATGCCAAGTGCAAATAGACTGACTTGTAAGATGTAATGAAGCCATAAGAAAAAGAAAGAAGAGGATTTGTATTCTGTTCGTTTTGCTGTAAATCATACGTGTTGATTTTTTAATTTTTCCTAAAGATTCTAAACATGATGCGGTCTGGCAGATTGTAGTCTTAGCCTTTTTGAAGACGTACTCTTTTTCGTAAAGTGGTTAAATTAAACAAAATAGCTTTTAAAAGGGTATGCTACTTTAAAAAATAAGTCAAAGATATGGGTGCACTACTTTCTCCACCGATTTATGGGAACGGAACCTGTGGTATGCCTCCCAGAAGCGTTCCCTTGAAGATGATACCAGTAACAAACTCTTGAGAAAAGTGGAGATTTTCAGAAGCCTAGTACAATGAATTTGGATTCTATTTTAAAGTTGGGGTTTTTTTACTGAAATTTGAAAGAATGATATTTTATGTTAAGACGACAAATGCAGCATATAAAGATTTGGAATAGGGTTTCATGGATTTTTGTGATACTAGCTATATTTCTGTTAGGATGTGGTGAAGGCACATCTGAAAAGGGGTGGCCAACCGAACAAAAATTACCGGACCTAGTTGATTTTAATTTTCATGTAAAGCCTATTCTTTCCGATAAGTGTTTTGCCTGTCATGGACCGGATATGGCCAATCAGAAAGCCGATTTACGGTTGGATACCGAAGAGGGTGCATTTAAAACATTACTAGAATCAGGGGGCTACCCTATCGTGCCAGGTGATTTAGAGCATAGTATGGTGTATCAGCGAGTCACATCGACTGATCCGGACATTAAAATGCCACCTCCGGAGTTCAATGTTGCGCTATCGGAGTATGAAATTGAAGTCATAAAAAAATGGATAGAGCAAGGAGCGGAATATAAAAAGCATTGGGCTTTTACAGCACCATCGGAAGTTGAAATCCCGAAAATCAAAGAAAAAGATTGGGCACGCAACCCTATAGATAATTTCGTTGCGGATAAGTGGATAGAGCTTGGTTTACAGCAAGCTCCTGAAGCTACTAAGGAAGAATTGATACGCAGGGTTACCTTTGATTTAATTGGGTTGCCGCCAACTCTAGAAGAAGTTGACGATTTTGTCAGTGATGATTCTGCTGATGCCTTTGAAAAAGTGGTCGATCGGTTATTGGAGTCCCCTCATTATGGAGAGCGCATGGCGAGTAAATGGCTCGACGTCGCTAGGTACGCCGACTCACATGGGTATCAGGATGATCGGCCAAGGACCATGTGGCCATGGCGCGATTGGGTCATAAAGGCCTATAATGATAATTTGCCTTATGATGATTTTGTAACGTGGCAATTGGCGGGAGACTTATTACCCGACCCTACTTTTGAACAGAAATTGGCGACTGGCTTCAATCGGAATCATGGCATTACTCAAGAGGGCGGTGTTATTGAAGAGGAATATTTGACCGAATATGTGGCTGATCGCGTGCAAACATTCGGGACCGCTTTTATGGGACTGACCATGCAATGTGCCAGATGCCATGATCATAAATATGATCCGCTCTCTCAAAAAGATTTTTTCCAAGTATATGCGTTCTTCAATAATATTAACGAAAAAGGAAGGATTAGCTATTTCGACCTCGCGCCCAAGCCCGCTATGAAGTATGAAAACGAATTGTTGGAGAAGGAGATTTCCGATATCAAGAAAATGGTGGCCAAATTGGAAGAAGACCAATTTAATTTTGAACTTGAAATTGAGGATAGGAAATTGAAAAATTGGTACAAAACCTTAGATTGGGAAGAACTTAAAACTGAAAAATTGGAATCTCATTATAAAATGGATTTTCAGGAATCAGGATCCCTCAAGGATGAAGTTACCAAAACACTTGCCGGAACCTTGAATGATAAATTAGATGCTGACATCCCATACCCGTCCATAACCGAAGGCAAGTTGAACAAGGCCATTGAATTTAATGGAAAGAATACTCTGGTTATCGGGGATGTTGGAGATTTTGGGCATAATGAGGAGTTTTCCCTAGGGGGATGGATCAATTCTTTAAAAAAGAGCACGCTAAAAGCTGGCTTACTCTCTAGGAGAAATGGAGAGCTAAGTCAAGGAGGGTATGGTATCTATTTGGATACCGACAATAGTTTTGTTTTTGAACTTATCCATTCACAAAAACACAAAGTAGAAGTTAAAACAAAAACTAAAATCCCAATAAATGAATGGACCAATGTTTTTGCAACATACGATGGTTCCGGAAAAGCGTCCGGCGTAAAATTATTTGTGAACGGAGCGCAACAAAAGACCATCGTAGTCTCTGACAACCTAGAAGGTAAGAACATTTTGGTTGGTAATCCTGTAACTGTGGGCAATTGGATGACAAGGGCCATAAATAAAAGCGGATATGGCGGTTTCATAGGTTCGATCGACGAGGTATTCCTTTACGGTAGAGAAATAAGTCCTTTAGAAATAAAATACCTAATAGGGTCCAAACCTGATTTTGATCGGAGCTTGGTATATCGTATGTATCTGGACAAGGAAAGTAAGGAATGGAATCAGCTTAAAGAAAAATTATCGGATGTAAGAGGCAAGGATACAGAGATACCGTATGTAATGATTATGGAGGAATCGGATAGTATAAAACCGGCCTACATTTTAGATAGAGGAGTATATGATGCAAAAACGGAAGTTGTAGAACGCGACACCCCCGAAGCTATTCTTGAATTTTCCAAAGATTTGCCGCAAAATAGACTAGGTCTTGCCAAATGGTTGTTCGATAAAAAAAACCCACTAACCAGTAGAGTAACTGTTAACAGAATTTGGCAGACCCTATTTGGTAAAGGTTTGGTAGAAACCCCTGAAGATTTTGGGAATCAGGGAGCACTTCCGTCACACCCTAAACTACTCGATTGGCTTGCGCTTGATTTTATGGATAATGGATGGGACATCAAGAGATCTATTAAGATGATGGTCATGACCTCTACCTATAGGCAATCTTCAAGGGTTAGTGAGAAAAACTATAGAATGGACCCTGAAAATCGCTATTTGTCAAGGGGCCCCTATAAAAAACATACTGCTGAAATGATGCGGGATCAGGCGCTTGTTGCCAGTGGATTACTTCATGATAAAATTGGGGGTAAATGGGTAAAACCATATCAACCTGCAGGAATTTGGAAGGAATTGGCAAACCAGATCGGCGAAAACAAATACAGGGCCGGCAAAGGACCGGATTTATATAGAAGGAGCATATACACCTACTGGAAGCGGACCATACCCGTACCTTCAATGCTTACCTTTGACGCTTCTGAAAGGGCCATGTGTACCGTAAAACGTCAAGCCACAAGTACCCCTTTGCAATCCCTCGTTCTTTTGAACGACCCACAGTATATCGAAGCCTCTCGAGTGCTTGCAGAGCAGGTTGTAGATACAGCCGAAGCACCATCAGAGTGGATAAAAAAAACATTTAAAAGAGTAATCTCAAGATTGCCTTCCGAAAAGGAAGTGGAATTGTTGATGGAGATTTACGATACCGAGTTGGCCAGATTTAATGTAGAGGCAAATAACGATGCCAAAATTATTGCTATCGGTGCTTCCAAGGTCGACAAAGAAATCGATAAAAGTAAATTGGCCGCCATGACAGTCGTCGCAAGTGCAATTTTTAATCTAGACGAGGCCAAACATTCGTAAAAATCAGTAATTATGAGCGACCCATATTCAGAACACCTGCATAGAATGAATCGGAGACATTTTTTGTCAAAAACCAGCTTGGGTATAGGAGGCTTGGCTTTGGGTTCCTTAATGGGGTGTGTTCCGAAAAGTACCGATTTGTTGACCGGATCAGATTCAAAAGCACTTCCCATGCCCCATTTTGCCCCAAAAGCAAAAAGGGTTATTTATCTTTTTCAGAGCGGAGGGCCTTCTCAAATCGAACTCTTTGATTACAAACCTCTTCTTATGAAAATGAGAGGGCAAGATCTACCCGAATCTGTACGACAGGGGCAACGATTAACAGGTATGACCTCTGGTCAATCTATATTTCCATTAGCCCCTTCGATATTCGATTTCAAACAACATGGCCAAAGTGGTGCCTGGGTAAGTAACTTAATGCCGCATACGGCCAAAGTGGTAGATGACCTTTGCTTTATCAAATCTATGCATACCGAAGCCATCAATCATGACCCGGCCATTACATTCTTTCAAACGGGATCGCAACAAGCTGGTAGACCCAGTATAGGTTCTTGGTTAAGTTATGGCTTGGGCAGTATGAATGAAAACCTACCCACGTTCAGTGTTTTACTTTCTAGAGGTGCACAACGCCCCCAACCCATTTACTCAAGACTTTGGGGGAACGGATTTCTTGCTTCCCTTCACCAGGGAGTACAGTTTAGATCGGGAAAAGACCCGGTCTTGTATTTACAAAACCCCGAGGGAATTACTTCGGCATCTCGAAGACATGTATTGGATGTACTGGCAAAAATGAACGATATAAGAATGAATGAATTCGGTGATCCCGAAATCCAATCTAGGATTGCACAGTATGAAATGGCCTATAAAATGCAAACATCGGTACCCGAGGCGACCGACCTTTCCGATGAACCTGATGAGGTATTTGAATTGTATGGAGAACAAGCAAGGAAACCAGGAACCTATGCAGCTAATTGCCTTCTAGCTAGGAGAATGGCTGAAAGGGATGTGAAGTTTATACAATTGTATCATATGGGATGGGATCAACATAGCGATTTGCCAATGAATATTACCTCGCAGTGCAAGGATACCGATCAAGCTTCGGCGGCTTTGGTGACCGATCTAAAAAGACGGGGACTCTTAGATGATACCCTGGTGATATGGGGTGGTGAATTTGGACGTACCAATTTTAGTCAAGGAAAGTTGACAGAGACCAACTACGGACGAGATCATCACCCAAGATGTTTTACCATTTGGATGGCCGGTGGTGGAATTAAACCTGGCATTACCTATGGGGAAACGGATGAATTCAGTTATAATATTACTAGAAACCCTGTTCATGTTCACGATTTTCAAGCTACCCTTTTACATCAGATGGGGATCGATCATGAAAGACTGACCTATAAGCATCAGGGAAGAAGGTACCGGTTGACCGATGTACACGGGAACGTTGTGAAAGATATTCTGGCGTAGATATGTGTCTATCTTCCGTAACATCATAACGAAAATACTTTTGAATCATTTGATTGCTTCATTCATAAAGCATTAGTGTAAATCGCCATGGTGATAAAAAAAAGCATCCATAAATTAAAAGGAAAAGATCAATAAAGCCCTCAGTTAGGTGGGCTCTACAGCGCTATGGAAAATGAAGTAAGCGATTTTATACTGTTCATCGGAAGATTTCACCCTTTGGTTGTGCATTTACCAATAGGTTTTTTAATTATTGCAGGTATTCTCCATATGGGGAGTAAATTCAACTCTTTTCGAAATTCTGCCCATATTGTTGACTTCACCCTACTCTTAGGTGGAATAAGCGCTGCGTTGGCCTGTATCTTGGGGTATATGTTATCGTTAGAAGGGGGATATAACGAGGATGCCGTATTTCTGCATCAATGGGCAGGCATTGGCCTCACAATTTTTTCCTTTGCCCTGTTGGTGTATAGAAAGAAAGGTCAAGGTAGAAGCAAACCACTTGTTCAAAGGATAGGGTTTGTTCTTGTACTGATACTTCTAACCTATACAGGGCATCTAGGGGGTAATTTGACCCATGGCTCATCGTACTTGTTTCAGTATGCTCCCAATATGGTGAGAAAAGTTGCGGGATTTTCGCCCAAAGTCGACCGTAGCTATAAAAAAATCACTCATATCGACTCTGCCATGGTCTTCGAAGATGTGCTTATGCCTATGTTAGATGCCCGATGTATAAGTTGTCATAATAGCGACAAACAAAAGGGAGAGCTTTTGCTCACTTCTTTCGAGAATATGATGAAAGGAGGAGAATCGGGTCAGGCCATCGTGCCAGGGAGTAGTGTGACCAGTGAGCTGTATAAACGGATCACCCTGGCACATGATGACGAAGACTTTATGCCTCCCGAGGGAAAGACACCGTTATCGAAAGCTCAGATAGGTATTATTGAATGGTGGATTGATGCCGGGGCAAAATCTAAAGCTACTTTGGTAGATCTTGGGGCTAGTGGAGAAGTTAAGGATAGAATTGAAAAGTATCTAGAGATTGGCAAATACAAGACCGTACTCAACGATCCCATAGACCCTATCGATCAGTCAACCATCGATAATTTGATATCATCTGGTTTTAATGTTGGCCCGCTCTCCGAAAACCTAAATTATTTAGATGTATCCGTAACTATTGGCCAACAAATAACCAGAAAACAACTCGAAGTCCTCAAGGAGGTAAGTGAACATATTGCCTATCTTGATTTGAAGAACAGTGGCATTACCGATAATCATTTGGATATCATTAATTCATTTTCAAACCTTATTAGATTAAGACTTGATAGGAATAATATTACGGACGCAGGAATCGGGAAATTGGCCAACCTTGAAAATCTTGAATATCTAAATCTCTCCTTTACAAATATTACCAATGAATCGCTAGTTCTGGCGCAAAAATTTAAAAATCTAAAGCAAATTTACTATTACAATACCTCGGTAAAAGGTTCTGAATGATGAAGGCTAAAAAACTAGTATAGCTGACGGATGAAGACTGGCTTGGTTTTTTCTTTTTATTTTTCAAGTCTATGGTTTTCTATTCTAGCCCCATTCATCAATAGATAACAAGTGAAGGAAACTTCACCGATAGCTGCTGAGACACCGACTAGATAGGCTAAGACAAGTTGATGGCCGGGAAAAATAAAATTCTAAGTTCTCTACAGATAGCCCCCAGCAGTTACAACCATTAACGTGCCCTAGCGCAAATTCTTTACTTTTAGCTCAGTGTGGTGACAAATAGCAAGAAAAGTCCGCTTTAGCTGAATGTGGCCTACGGTTACGGTCTTGATAAACAATCGTTTTAACGTAGTTTCTATTTTTAGAACCCTTATGAGGTTTAAAGAAAGTAGGTACAATATGTTTTTAATTTTGCCTCTACACTTTAATAAAAGTATTGTTTTTATACATATACCATAACAACAGATAGAGAATGCCGAAACCTCCCGTTGTGGTTATCATGCCGTAATAAGCACCCGTATATTGCTCCAACCCGAACAAAAGGAAGTCTGCAATCTTGGCAAAATTAATCACATGGGAAAGTACATATGCGGTGATGGCATTCATGCCGATTACTTTTAAAGGAAATGACCATTTGGTTTTGCCCTGTACATCAATAATCCAATAGAAAAACGCCAGGAATAGATAGCAAACTCCTGATGATGCCAGCACAAAGGAGCTGGTCCATATTTTTTTAATAATGGGATGCCATATTCCCCAAATCAATCCTAGTGCTATTCCAAGTAGGCCAGCGACGAATAAGTATGACGTAATTTTTTTTCGGGGAAGATTTGATTTGATTAATTCACCTGCAAAAACTCCTGACAAGGTCGTGGCTGTAAATCCAAACCCGGTAAGTAGCCAGGTATACTGAAGGCCGTCGTCAAATTTCCCAAAAACCAAATGATCGACGTATAGCGCAAAATTACGATTTGGCAGCAAGACGCTCTTTCCCACATCCGGAACGTGGGGAATCGTCAAAAGCAACGCATATATAATAAGGCAAGCGGCAAACGTAAAATAGAGCCATTTTCTTTTAAGGTGAATATATGCAATACATGAAAAGAAGTATCCAACGGCTATAGCCTGTAATGTATTGCTGAAAATGTGAAACTGCGCTGCATCAAGGGCCAATAAATTACCCTGAACAATCCAACCAAGAATAAAGAGTATGATAAAACGCTTGATTAGTTTCCGATAAATAGAGGTCATTGACGTGCTTGCTTGCATCCTTTTGGATAAAGAAAATGGAATTACCGCCCCAACAACAAATAAGAACAAAGGCATGATGATATCATAGAACGTAGAACCAAACCATTCCGGATGGTCAAATTGTTCTGCTAAAAATTCAGTAAAGGGAGTGCCTGCCCCCTGATTTAGGCCGATAAAAAATCGATCTGCAAAAATGATCAATAGCATATCGAAACCCCTCAAGACATCAATTGAAAGTATCCGATTTGGTTTGGCTACGTTTTCATTCATAAAAATTCAGTTTAGTTGGTTCTAACGGGAGCCCTTGCAGAACCCCCATTTCGTATAAAAATAGTGCATTGATTTTGATCCATAGCGATGTGATGTGTGTTTTGTGGATGGATTTTTGGAGGTGAAACCAGTGGTTCTGGAAAAGAAAGCGGTCCAAAATGGCCCAAATGGCTCCGATTTGTGGATATGCTTCAAATCCAAGCGGTTCCAACCTACTCTTAATGCCATAGGATCTGGGATTGCCATAAGTCTTTTCAGTTTATAACAGATGGTGATCAGGCTTTCCTCGTAAGTCATGTTCCGTTTTCCCCTCATCTCTAAATCTTTTATGGGGATGTTCAAAAACTATGGACGAGTATTTCATTGCGTTATCATTTTACCACCTTGTCGGATTGAAAACCATTGACGTCCAACCAATGAATAAAGGCATCGAACCAACGATTGCTTGTACGGTTCGGGTTTCCTAGACCAAAACCATGTCCCCCGTTTTGATAGAGGTGGAACTCTACGGGAATCCCCGCTTTGTACCACGAATCAATCACCCCGAACTGACCCCTAAAAAGGAAGTCATCACTGGCTATTACGTTGAACATTGGTGGGGCATTCTTAGGTACCTCAACGGGTCCCATGCCACCATAAATTGGGCCTATAAAAGCTAATTTCATAGTTTTTGAATGAAGCGTTGAATGCATAGTAAGTCCCGCCCCCGCCGAAAAGCCTATCATTCCTATTCTATCGGTATCAACGCCCCACTCCTTAGCGCGGTCTACTATCATGGCGTAGGCGGCTTCTGCATCCTCTAGTTGGTTAGACAGGTCCATTTGCCTACGGGGGGCAGGTGTTTCGTCCTTTTTCCCATTTGAATTTTCAGCAGGTGCAGGAGGGCGGGGTCGGTTCATCCAAGCCGTAAAATCATCAAGCGAGTCCGCCGTAGGGTGCAGACGATATTTAAGTACAAACGCAGCGTATCCTTGCTTGGCAAGTGCTTCAGCTACTTCCCACCCCTCGTTACCTAAAGAAAGCCATCTGAAACCACCACCGGGTGCCACAATGACCGCTGCTCCGTTAGCTTTTCCAGGCTCGGGAAGGAAAGGCGTCAAAGTCGCTTTTGTGATATTTCTCGCCATAGGGTCGCCCCACTGTTTAAACCAAGATTCCGATGCGGGTTGGTCATCCACCCCACCGGTGTTGAGTGGAATGGCATTTGGCTCCGAAGGGGCCTCAAGGGGATAGATGGTACCGTCTTGTGCGAAGGCTGATATAGCAAAGAGCGATAGCATGCCTAGAATTGCGAATTTAAATTGGTGTAACATAGTGTCTTGTTTTAATGAGTTTAATTTATTTTAACGTTGCTATTTGGCTGTCCTAAAGGTTGTCTGTACTGAATTTTTAAAAATACACATAGGTGTAATTCGCTTACTCTTTAAATAATAGTTGCGCAAATGTATAAAGGTCATGTCGCCAAACGGGCCATGTATGTCCTCCCGGATATTCGCTGTACTCATATTTGATTCCCATTTCGTCAAATTTTTTCATCATCACTTGACAGTTTTGATAAGCGATATCCTCTTTACCTCCCATGGAAATAAAGAACCGGTTCAAATTGCTATTGATTTTCTCGGCATGCACTTTCATAAAAGCATATTGTGGACCCGACAGTTCATCGTTATTGGCGAACCATCCCGAACTGAAAACGCCGAGATAAGAAAACATATCCGTATTCTGAATACCTGCATAAAGCGTTTGTAATCCGCCCATGGAGAGTCCGGCCAAGGCTCTACTATCAGCATCTGTCTTTACACGGTATTTATTTTCTAAAAAGGGAATCGCCCCTTGTTTAAGCTCATTTTCAAAGGCTTTCAACGAATTTTCGTTGAACCCGGCAAGACCGCCCGAGGAAACATTTCCGTCTAACATGGCAATGATCATCGGTTTCGCTTGGTTTTCGGCAATTAAATTGTCCAATATTAGATGGGTCTTCCCTTGCTGGGCCCAGCCCCTTTGATCTTCGCCGCCGCCGTGTAAAAGGTAGAGCACGGGATAGTTGCCGGTCGACCCATCATATCCTGGAGGCGTATAGACATACATTTCCCGCCAGGAACGGGAGGCCTCTGAATAGTACTTGTTTATGCGGATATCGCCATGGGGAACATCCTTTAAGCTATAGTACCCATCTCCCTTAAATGGAATCTCTATCCCACTGGCCATGCGGCCCATTCCGTAAAACGATTCGCTGGCGGGGTCCGCTACCGCTACCCCATCGATGATCAGGGAATAATAGTGAAAACCTTCCGTGATGGAGTCTGTGGTGACGGTCCAAAACCCTTCATCGTCCTTCACCATATCGTATTTTTTACCCAGGTCTATTTGTAGCTCTTTGGCATCTGGAGCCTTGGTTTTGAAAATAACCCGCTTATCCGGTAGTATTTGCGGATAGGATGACCGTCTTACATTGGTGCTTGCCGGCAGTCCCAAGACACTGTATTTGTTGAAAAGGGATGCATTAACCGGTTTAAATAATAATTGAGAGAACATGTACAGGTCATTTTTCCACACTTCGAAATCATGTCCGCCCGGCTCCACATAGAAAATATGGGGTACCTCATATTCATTCAAATAATTACTCGTACGTTTACTAAAGGGCATTAGACCGTCGGCATCGCCGCAACTGATCCATAACACCTTTAATTCCTTTGCCTTTTCCGGGTTTGGTAGTAGTTGTTCAGGTATTTTGGTATTTGGGGCCGATGAGAATGCGCCTACCCAAGAAAAGGTATCCAAATTGCCCAAGCCAAAATTTAGGGTTTGCCCCCCACCCATAGAGAGCCCTGCAACGGCACGGTGCTCCTTGTCCTTATAGACTTTGAATTTTTTCTCGACATACGGCATCAGATCGTTTAGTAAGTCTTCTTCAAAAGTGGCAAATGCGGCCACTTTGTCCTCCGCAAAAATATTGCCAACTGCTCTATCATCTTTCATTGCCCGGCCGTTGGGCATGACCACAATCATCGGTTCCAATTTTCCTTCTGCGTAGAGATTGTCCAAAATTACCGCCGGGGCTCCATTTTTAAGCCATTCTTTTTCATCGCCACCGATGCCATGTAATAAATACAACACTGGATAGCGCTTTGATTTTGTAAAACCAGGAGGAGTATAGATGAGTGCCTTTCTATCGGTACCTACGGTTTTGGATGGATAGCTAATACTATCAATTTTTCCTTTCTCAATGGAACTTTTAGCTTCATCAAATCCCTTGGGGGCATGCTTTTCAATATCCTGTCCGATCATAAAGAAGAAGGAGAGGAACGTTACAATTAACAGTGGTTTGATTTTTTTACTCATGGTTCTATACGTTTCAAATGATGCGTGTTTCGATATAATCATAGGTTTAGCGCCTTATTTATTTTTAAATATGATACCGCCCTTACTTGGAATTTTGATAGTGACTTGTTTGTCTTTTTTTAGTTTGATGGTTTCCATGCGGCCAGTTAATGTTGCATCATCTTGGAATACGGTCAGCTCATCACCTTTGGCAAACATGGGCAGGGTAAGATTCAGGTCTAAGGTTTCTTCTTGGGCATTTACCCCTACGACAAACCATTGTTGCTCATGCCTTCTCGCCAAAACCACGTATTTTCCGGGATAGCCGTCCAAATACATGGTTTCATCCCAGGTAGTAGGCACACTTATCATAAAATCCATTGCCCAGTTCGGAGCATCGTTCAGGTTATTAGGAGTTAGGGCGAAGAACTGCACGGGATTTTGATAGAGCACCGCGGTTGCCAATTGAAATACATCACTTGTCAATCGTTTTTGACCTTTTTCGTTTCCTTTGTTAAAAAATTTGTTGAGTACCGTTCCGCCAAATTCCATACTACCCACGGTGTTTCTCATAAAAGGATGAAGGGTCGCATAAAAAGCTTCTTTTTGACGAACATCTTCAGAAAACACCAACATTTCTGAAGCGAGAACCGCTTCGCTTCCCGCATAGTTTGGGAACATCCGTTCCCATCCGCGAGGTAAAGTAGCCCCGTGAAAAACTACCATAAGGCCATAGTCATTGGCATCGGACAAGATATCTTCATACAAGCGCATGGTTTCTTGTTTATCGCCTCCGAAAAAATCGGATTTAATGCCTTTAACCCCCGCTTCTTTCAACCATTTCATCTCCTTTTTACGGGCTATGGAAGTGTTCATTTTATCCTTAGGGGTTTGAAACGCATCGTTCGCGGTTCCGTTGGAATTGTACCAAAGAAATACGGCAATTCCCTTACTTTTCGCATAGGTGATCAATTCTTCCATACGCTCATACCCAATGCGCCTATCCCACCAAGCGTCGATTAATATGTACTCATAGTTCATTTCGGCAGCCAAGTCAATATATTTCACCTGATCTTCGTAGTTCATGCTAGCATCTTGCCAGATAATCCAACTCCAAGTGCCCCGTCCGTATTGATAGTCCTTGCTAGGTTCGTACAAAGGCTTTACCACATCAAACGGAATCGTGGTCTCTACAATCGGTTTTAAGGTTTCTCCCACCGTTATCGTTCTCCACGGGGTATGACCGGGAAGGCCCATTTGTGCACCGGAACTTCCAAACCCATTATTTTGTCTGTCGTTGGGGAAATCGACCGTAAAAGCTCCTTCTTTAAAATTACTTAAGTGGGAAGCGGGATATTGGCTGTGAACCCCTGTTTCGCTGACCAATACCCACAAGTTATTTTCTGTATGGAAGAGTCCTGGAAATACATATCCCTCCCTGGCTTTGGTCTCCTCAAGAGGGATATCTGCTCCATAGCCACTTTCATAACTGGGTGCCGTGCGGGCAAACCCTGTCATCGGGGTCATCATATTCGATAGGAAACTTTTTGTTTTTTCCGGAAACCTGAAACCCGTGGCCTCAGTTTTTACGACGCAACTGATATGGGCTTCCTGGGGATATATTTTATACCGAAAAGCCACATCGTTGTTACTGATGTTGAAAATTAAATCAAAGGCATTAATCCCATCTTTTAAAAAGGTAAAGACCGCTTGATTAGCTTTATAGATAACTGAACTTTTCTTTATGTTATTCAAGGAATATGAATCACTGACCGTTGTTAGGACCAAACTATCCTTTAAAACCATATTGCTTGTAAAATCTCCTAGGTTCGTATCAAGCCCTAATGGTGCATTCAAAAGAAAAGGTTTCCCGTCATAGGAAAGACTATAGGTGGGTCTTCCGTTCTCTGTTTTGACCGTCAACCGAATTTTAGTGTCCGGACTAGTGGCGTTCAATTCGATAGTTGTAGGGACGTTACCCAAAATCTGCAACATCTGATCGGCATAACGCTTCCCTAGTTTACGATATCCCGAGGCGGAAAAATGTAACCTATCCGGAATACCTTCACAACCATCGGAAGCAATTACATACGAATTGGGGATAACCTCTGGCAAGGTATTGATGATTTCGTTCATACTGGCGCAGGCTCCGTTTTGGTCCTCGCTCAATAGTTCCCCTGCCAACAGCGGAACTTTTTCACCTTCCAGATTGAGGTCCTTCAACAAATCTTCGTATACTCCCTTAACTTTTTTAGGCCATAAGGTATCTCCCGTGTTCGATTCCCCTTGATGCAATAGAATCCCTTTGATCACCCCATCTTTCTGGGCTTTTTTTGCCAATTCTACCAATCGCCCATAAGGATTGCCGCCGTACTCATTGATCCAGTTCAGCATCCAATCCGGTGCGGTCTCTACGTAACTTTTATAGTTGTCTTTGTCGTACAGTTCAATTTTACACCCCCCAACGGCCACGTTGATGACCCCTACTTTTACATCCTTTGGCATATTTTCTGCCATTTTACGGCCAAAGTAGTCGGAAGGGGAGAGTCCGGCATTGCAGTTCGCCAATGGGGGTACGGCCGGATACCATTCGCCCCTGGTCCGATTCAAATCGGGACAATCCATCGGACTCATCATCTGAAATCCAGGTACGGGAATAGTATCCCTGACTTGTGCCCGTGTTGCCCCCTGCATGTTCGATTGACCAAAGCAGAGGTATATGTGAAAATTGGGGTCTTGTGCCCAGCTATTACTGCTCCATGCCAAGAAAGTAATTACCGCTATTAGAAAGGTCTTTTTAATCATTTTTACTTTTTCTGATTATTCTGGGATGACATCATTTGACTTAGTAGCATAAAGCCCTAGAAGACATCCTGTAAAACCCCCCGCTACATCAGTGGATAATATATCACCGGAAACGGCACCTCCTAAAGTTTTGAATTCAATACCATTTAAAGAGAATTGAAACTCATATTTATCACCATTTGCAACTATCTTCAAATCAATGGTCTTGTTCAAATCTATTTTTTCGGCAGCCAAAATTTCAGATTTCATCTCGGCCCTTCTGTTGGGTTTATAGTTTTTTTCAAGGACCACAAAATAATCTTTGTCTTTTCTGGTCACACCAAAAACGTAGTTTGAATTTTCATTTTGAAGCGCCACTACACCGGCCAAATCTTTCTCGGATTTCGGTTGGTATTCCAAGGTTGTGGAAAAGCTAAAGCTATTATGCTGTTGTCTGTAGAATAGGGTAGAGGTAGGTTTTCTCTGCTTGATATTGGTTTCGAACGGCGTAATTTCCAGTCCCTTTTTGGTCTGCTCCATAAAGGCTTCCCGTGGCCCTCGAAGTCCAATCCAACGAAAATCCAATTTCTCCGAAGAAAAATCCTCGGTATATGTGAAATTGCCATTGGGCAAATACCCATCCTGTCCCGTCTTGCTTTCTACACCTTCCGGCAATTTCAGTTTGGGCTCCATAGGCACCAGTCCGTTTTCGAAAACAGGATATTCACCGGACCAATCTACGGGCAAAATAAAGGTTTCCCTACCAGTATTGACCCTATTCTCCTCATTGGGACGTACGGCCAAGAACACCCCATAATATTCGTCGTTCGGACCCTTGACCAAATCCGCGTGGCCGGCCCAATCCACTTTGTTTTTTCGTTCTTTGGGAAAATAACGCTGTGTCAAAATAGGATTGCTGGGAGCAGGGGTATAGGGGCCCTTGGGACTGTCACTTTTAAAGATGACCTCACTATGCCAATCCCCTGTACCGCCTTCGGCGCACATTAAGTAATACCTTCCATCTTTTTTATAGATATGTGGAGCTTCTATCCATATCGGTTTATCATTGATATCAACGCCTCCGTCTACAATGATTTTGTCCGTACCCGGAATTACTTGGTCATTTTCTACGTCATACTCCCAAATTTTGATGACCCTATGTCCATTGTACAACGCTTTGCCTTCATCTGGTGCATCATTGTGAACAATATACCCTTTACCGTCCTCATCAAAGAAAATGGAGGGATCAATTCCGCCAAAATCTAGCTTAATTGGGCTGCCCCAACCTTTCTTAGGGTCTTTCGTTTTCACTATAATATTTCCCAGTCCACCAGAAAAGGCCGTAACAATCATATAAAATGTATCATTGTGCGGGTTGTAAGTTATACCAGGGGCATACACACCTTGACTAATACCGGTATCATGAGGGTTGAACTCAGTAATGTCATCTAAAACACCACCTAAATCAGTCCAATTGACTAAATCTTTTGAGTGGAAAATGGGTACTCCAGGAAACATGGCAAAAGAGGAGCAAACCATATAATAGTCGTCTCCCTTTCTGGTAATGGCAGGGTCTGGGTAACACCCCTGTAAAATGGGATTATAAAATTCCCCGTCTTCCAAAGGATTTTCTTCATAGATCTTGGCTTTTCCTTCATAAGTCACCTGTTTAAACACAGGGTGGTTTTTAGCCGGTGGTTGGTCTTTGATCCGTTTATAATTAAAACCGTAAAGTACCAAGACTGTTGCCAGCATGGCGGTCAATGCTATTTTGCTTCTTCTCATATCTTCAAATTTCACTTAGTATTCTATTACTTTTTAGTTATCCCAATATTTATGGGCCCAGGCGATCCAAGTACTCCAGTTGGGCCCGGTACTGTGACCGCCCGCATGTTGCCTAAAAGCGACTTCTCCAGAAGTCAAGGCACGTCCAATTACCGGATATTCTTCACTTTCCATACCCTTTTTGCCGAGGAGGGCATATACTGGGGACGCATGAAGTCCGGCTAGGAACATGCCTTTGCCATCCACCCAATTTCCTTCGATGAACGGTGAACCCACACTTATAAAAACAGGTCTAGGCGCACATAATGCGATAAGTTCATGGGCATCAACGGGCAAGTCATCTACGGTAAGGGAGCTCGCATATTTAATGAAATTTCCTGCAAACCAGTGGTACTCTCCACTAGAAGCCAAATTTTCTACCATCTCACCAAAATTCCTTCGTAATAGGGAAGCTCCTCCAGCCCCGGAGCTTCCAATGAAGCCTAAAGAAAACCGTGGGTCGAAGGCCATGGTGACCAAGGCCGCCTTACCGTAGCGCGAGGTTCCTTCTATACCGATTTTTGAGGCATCGATTTTAGGTTGGGTTTCAAAATAGTCCATGGCCCTTCCTGCCCCCCAGGCCCAAGCACGTAGCACACCCCATTGTTCTGGGCTTCTGTGAGCTCCTTTATTGACGAGACCTATAATTCCTGAGGTTAATCCCGCACCATGATCCGCCTGAATAGTTGAAGGTACCAATATGGCATAGCCCCAGTTCTGTGAGATCAGCTGTTGTTTCCATAAAGGCTCATAGGAGGACATGAAATAACTGTTGGGTTCTGTGGGCGGTGGACCAAATGGCCAATTGATAAAGCCAAAACGGGTGACTAAAGGCACCGCTTTTTCTGTGTCTTTCGGAAGGCCTATCAACAACTCTATATTGACTTCGATATCGGGATGGTCGCTATTATCCACCTTGCCTATAAGCAGCGTTTCCGTCACGGGATATGGGCCTGCCGTGGTATCTTTTTCGGACACGACGGTCCAACGTACATCGGGAATATTATTGGGGACATGACCGTACATCTCCTTTTCAAACTGTGCCACTATTTCCGGTCTTCTGCTATCCCACCAAGCTTTTTCTGTTCTTACTTGAGTTCCGTTTGAAGTAACTAATGGGTCAGGAAGGGAATAGGAACCAACTTTATTTTCATCGGTGTTCGCCGCATTGGGGTCAGCGGGATTTCCCGACGGTCCTGGACGATTAGGGATTGTAATTCCCAATTGCTCCTTCATTTGGGAGAAGTCTTGTTGGGTATATTTGGCGATACTGTCCCTTGACCTGTCATTGTTCTGAGCACGCACTAGGACAGCGCTCAAAAAAATAAATAGGTAAAGTACTTTTTTCATGTTTACTGATTTACCCAATTTTCTCCTTCATCGGTCCTTCGCCATTCAAAATAGTTATCGAGCACATGTAAGGAAGCCTCACTAGGAACCGGACCTACATGTGGTTCTTGTTCAAAATACATCACTTTAGGGTTATCCTCGCTAAATGCGGGCCATTCCGGAAGGGTGTCCCCGTTTGGATTACCGTATTTTGTAAAGTTGGTCCAATAGGTACCCATAGCTTCGGAAATAGCGCTGTCAGATACAGCCAAATCTGGATTGTTTCCATCTAAATTCTGAAAAACATAGGCTACTTCCTGACCGTGTGGGGAGCCGGACCCGAATTTTGGAGAATCTTCGGGATACTCCGGATGCTGGTCAAAATAGTAATAGTACACTTTGGAATTTCCGTTCTTTGATTGAAGCCGTGCCCAGCTCCAGGTATGCCAGCCAAATGCGGCATCACGGGCCAAATCCCTGGCGGTTTTGGGAACGGAATTTTCACCGAGGGGATAGGCCTCTAACAAATCTTTGGAAAACCGGCCATATCTGTTTTCAACGTTTGTTATAAATTCTTCGGGCGTTTTTTCACGGGAGAAGCTGGCACCTTCATCGGAATTATACCCGATAAGTACCGGCACATCATTAAATTTTCCTTGTTCGTACAGTGTAAATTGATCATCGGGAATCACATGTCCGTCGATAATGGGCCAAGCGCCTCCCATGCCCATACCCATGGGTAGTTGGTTCACCGGAGTGTTTCTTAAGTCTTGTATCGAATTTGCCCCTACTTTTTCGGCATAGGCCAAACCTTCTTTTTCTGCAGTGGTCAAGGTTTTCATGTTTTCTCCTGGAAATGTCACCGGCCTGGATGGACCAAAAGAGCCTCCGCTCTGGGAAATGGCACCTTGAAACAATCCTTTGGCCAAAGGGGAGGCACACAACATACTCACCGAAATACCTCCGGCAGATTCACCGAAGATTGTCACTTTATCCGGATCGCCTCCAAAGGCCGCGATGTTGTTCTTCACCCATTGTAAACCTGCTATTTGGTCAAGAATACCGTAGTTGCCGGAAACCTTATCTGGATTTTCAGCACTCAATTCAGGATGCGCCAGAAAGCCGATTTGACCCACGCGATAGGCGATACTGACCAAGACCACCCCTTTTTTGGCAAGGGCCGCCCCGTCGTAAACAGGTTCGGAAGTAGCACCAAAACTAAAGCCCCCGCCATAGATCCATACGAGTACGGGAATTTTTTCTTCTGGTGAAGTCGATGGGGTCCAAACATTCAGGTACAGACAGTCCTCGCTTTTTCCATTTTGGTCGTTTCCTTGAATGGGAGCAGGACCAAATTCGGTTGTTTCCTTAACGCCTTCCCATGGTTTTACGGGTTGTGGGGCTTTCCATCGTAAATCGCCCACGGGAGGTGCGGCAAAAGGAATTCCCTTAAAAATGGTGAGGCTATCTTCTACTGTTCCCTGAACCATACCATCTGCAATTTTGACTTGACCAGGAATGGGTTCCTGCTCTTTTTTACAAGAAGCAAAAGCCATTATTAATAGTAGAAAGAGAGATAGTGTACTATTTTTCATAACGGATGATTCGGTTTAGTTGTTCAGGTCTTTCCAAAGATTAGGTAGAAACCTATAATACAGTAGATGGCGCCAAGTTGACCAGTCATGTCCGCCATTGCCGCCCACATAGTAATCGTGTGCTATATCATGGTTATTTAATGCATCGACGAGCCCTTGCACCCTAGCGTTGAAAAAGCCTTCCGCTTCCTTTGTCCCTTGACCTACAAAAAGATAATCGACCTTATCATTGACTTTTGAATCGGTCAAAAAATCCTTCAACGAAGTTTCCGCATCGGTATCCCCAGCACTAAGAATTCCAAAGTTTGCAAAAAGATCAAGCGACCTGAATCCGATGAACATGCTGTGACGCCCTCCCATGGACAAGCCGGAAATGGCCCTTCCTTTAGGAGATGTTATCGTACTATAATTTTCATCAACGACTGGAATCACGTGGTTTCGTAGCTCCCTTTCAAAAATATCAAAGGTCAATTGTGCATGCTCAGGATGATTCCGATGAATGACCTGATTGTTGGGTATGGCAATAATCATTGGTTTTGCCTTGCCTTCTGCCAAAAGATTATCCATAATAAAGTTTGCCCTTCCATCATACATCCAATTGGATGGTAGTTCGCCACTACCTCCGACCAGATAGAGTACTGGATATTCTTTACTGGAATTATAGCCGGGAGGAGTGTACACATAGAGTTCACGTTCGCCATGGGTAACATCAGAATGGTAAATGTGACGCGTAACATTTCCATGAGGTACATTTTTAGCATCATAATATGCAGGGCCATCTCCATGTACGATCAACTGGCTATAGGGGGGCATGGCCGTGAATGCCGCTTGTGTATTGTTCGGATCGGCCATTTGAACATCGTCAACCCTTACATGATAGGCATACATATCAGGAGGGAGGGGCCCAATGGTCAAGGTCCAAAGGCCATCGTCTCCTTTCGTAAAGGGGATCGGGTCTCTCCCTTTACCCAGTGCTGTGTTGATCGCTCCTTGATGTAATTCCACTTTTTGTGCGTCTGGAGCCATCAATCGAAATGTAACGGTCTGGTCATCATGCACCTCCGGGGAGTTCACCCTTGCACTAAAAGGAATCAATCCTTCCGTATCTTTTTGGGGGTTATAGTCCAAGTTAACATTCGCTTGCTGCCCATAGCCAAGTGTTGCGGTTAACAGCAAAACCGAGGCGAAAATTAGAAAAGTAAAATTATTAAATATCATCGTAGTGTTGCTTTAATCCCGTTCATTTTTGATCCGGAAATAATCGAAATCCACATAGCCGCCGCTTTGAGCAGTAGCGTAATTGAAGAGTCCGAAACGATACCCCATAAAATGGGGTAGGGTATAGGACATTTTCAACGTAGTTCCAATTTTACTCCAATTTTTGCCATCCAAACTGTAATAGAATTGGGCCTCATCTTTTTTATCGGTAAAATCGCAGCTAGCTTTTAAATAGATTTTTTTCTGTATAAGAGGAATGGCTTCTTGTTCTTTTGGCGTACCATCTTCAGTGTTGACCATGACCATTCGTTTTTCCCCATTTTCAAATTTTACGCCAAGCAAGCCATAATTTTTTTGGAGTAAGGACAAACCGGCAAAATCACCTTCCTTCATTTTTGAAATATCCAATGCCGTTTCGCCAGTGCACACTGGGCCTATTGTTCTTTGTGTCAAGGTGTTCCTGGCCTGGACGAAAGAGGTATCCACCCGTCCCGTTCTTAATCGCAAATAGCCTTTCCTGTCTTTTAAAGACCAAAGACTGTCTACCGGATTGTGGTTCCATTGCCAAACCAATGGAAGTGTAGGGTCATTCTTTTTGCGTTCGAATTCGTCCGATGCCACAATATTCGGAATCAGTCCTTCGCTTGGAGGCACGTTCAAGGTATCAGGTACTTTTCCATTCTTACCCAAAATCGGCCAACCATCTTCCCATACTACCGGAACTAAATAGGGAATTCTGCCCACGGAACCATAATCCCTAAAGAGGTAGGAAAACCATTTCCCATCCGGGGTATCTATAAGGCCCCCTTGGGCAACTCCTTTGTCCTGTAGCGCAAGTTTACCTTCCCACGGACCGTTGATGTGGTCTGCCCGATGAACCAATACCGTACGCATACCGCCTCTTGGCCAGGTAATGTTGAAGAGGTAGTAGGTTCCATTGATTTTAAAGAGTTGTGAACCCTCTGCGCCCAACATAATGTTGTCGCCGGCCGGGGCACTGGCATTTTCGATTAAGACGCGTTTCGTTCCTTTTTTTACACCTGACAAATCGTTTTCAAGTTCGGCGATCATCAATTTTCCGGCACCCCAAATCATGTACACTTTGCCATCGTCATCAAAATGAACCGTCAGGTCATGATAGGAAGGCTCAAAAGAGGTTTCTTTCCAAGGACCGTTTTCTATATCCTCAGTAGAAAAGACGTAGGTTTTTCCGGTAGTGGCTGCAAACGTAAGTACGTAAAATGTTCCATTATGGTATCGTATACAACTGGCCCAAGAACCCCGACCATAGGCAGCTTCTCCATTTTTTAAGTTTAAGGCGTCCACTTCCCCGAGTCGGTCATAGGCATAGTTCACGATTTTCCAATTGACCAGATCCGTCGATTTCATGATAGGAACTCCTGGACTCAAATGCATGGTGGTACTGCTCATATAGTACGTATCCCCAACACGAATCATCGACATGTCCGGAACGTCGGCAAAAATTAACGGATTCTGGGCCTTATCTTTTTGCGCATTGACCGAGAGCTGAAAAATCAGCCCTACGATACAACTAAAAATTAGGGAAAATCGGTTCATTTCAATTTTTGCGGATAAGGGTATAGATCTTTCCTTTCTGGGTAGCCAGGTCGTATAGATAGGTGTCGCCCAAATCAAGGGGCTTTATATTCGATTCTTTTGAAATGATAGGGTCGGCCGTTTTCGGCACTTCAAAAAACACATTCGTATTTTTACCTACCGCTTTCTTTAAGGTTCCTTGGCCGATAAGTGTTACCTCATTCGGGACACGAATGCGTAAGTTGCCGCCCAAGTGTGATTGAATTGTGGCAATCACCAATTTTTTATCCTTCCATTCCATCGAAACCAATTCAAAATCCCCCCTCGCTTTTAATCCGCCTACGTAGCCAGAATTCAATGCATCAGGGATGGCCGGTAAGAGGTGAACCGCTCCATCGGAACTCTGCAGCAACATTTCGGCAATGCCGGATGTACACCCAAAATTACCATCTATTTGAAACGGTGGGTGTGCGTCAAAAAGGTTATTATATGTACCACCTCCACCTTGGTTAATACCCACCGGGGTCAGTTGGTCTTTTATCAATTTATAGGCGTGGTTTCCATCCTGCATTTTGGCCCACCAGTTTACCTTCCAGCCCATGCTCCATCCTGTAGAGACGTCGCCACGTTGTAAAAGCGTATTCTTTGAAGCTGCAAAAAGTTCTGGTGTTCGGTAGGGCGAAATCTGGTTGGACGGAAAGAGACCGTACAAATGTGATACATGTCGATGGTGGTCCTCCGGTGAATCCACATCATCCAGCCACTCTTGCAATTGATTGTTTTTGCCGATTTGCATAGGAGGCAATTGGTTGCGCAATACATTTAACGAATCGGCGAAAGCCCCATCTTTTTCCAAAATTTCCGAGGCCTTAATAGCCGTGCTAAAAACGTCAAAGACTAATTGGTTGTCCATGGTCGAGCCTGCCGTGATGGACGAACCCTGATGCGCTTCAGGTGCATTTTCCGGGGAATTCCCCGGTGCTACTACCAAATAGGGATAGTTCGGGTGCTGCACCAAAAAATCGGCGTAGAATTCGGCAGCACCTTTTAAAGCCGGATAGATGGATTGTAAAAATGATGTGTCACCGGTATATAAATAATGTTCCCAAAGATGCTGGCTCGTCCATCCACCGCCACCGTTCCAGATGCCCCAAAATGCCCCATCGATCGGACCGGTAATTCGCCAAATATCGGTATTATGATGGGCCATCCAACCCTTTGCGCCGTACATGACTTTCGCCGTTTCCCGGCCCGTTTCCGAAAGTTCTTGCACCATGGTCAAAAAGGGTTCATGCAATTCCGAGAGGTTGGTGCGTTCGGCGGGCCAATAGTTCATCTCCGCATTGATGTTGATGGTGTACTTACTGTCCCATGCAGGTTTCATGCTACGGTTCCAAATACCCTGTAAATTGGCAGGTTGCCCACCGGGTTGGGAAGAGGAAATCAATAGGTATCTACCATATTGAAAGTACAGGCCCACAAAGGCAGGGTCGTTCGTAGTTCGAAAGTTCGCCAAACGTTCATCGGTAGGTATTTTGGCTTCATCGGTCGTACCAAAATCCAAAATAACCCGATTGAAAAGAGATTGATATTTGTTCGTATGATCGGCTTTCAATACTTCATAATCCTTATCAAATGCTGCATCCAAATAGACTTTGGCACGTTGGGTTTCATCGGCACTCAAATCTTTGTAGCTGTTGAAATTAGAAGCGATGGAGACCATCAGAATGGCCGAATCGGCATTTTCAACCTTGATGGAACTAACGGTTTGGCTGGTTAGGCCATTTTCGGTTTTCAATTTCATTAACGCATTGAATGCTACCTTACCTTCCACCCCTTCGTGGTCGCTAGTTCTGCCCCAAAGCGAAAGTTGATTGTGCCCATTGGTTTCTATTTCGGGTTCGGAATGTGGCGAAGTGAAGTTTGCCGTAAAGGAAATTTTACCTGGTGCATCAGCGGATAGCTTTATGACCAAGACCCTGTCCGTTAAGGATACAAAGGCTTCCCGCGTGTAGGTAACCCCATCTAGTATATAGGTCGTTTTGCTAATGGCCTTGCCGATATCCAATTCCCGGTAATAATCTTGGTAGTTGGCGTGGTTTTGAAACAATAGCTCAAGATTTCCCACGGGTTGAAACATTTGTCCGTGGGATTTTTTGGTGATGATCATTTTATCGGCAAGCTGCTCCGCCGCTTTGTATTCCCCATTAAAGATCAACTGTCTCACTTCAGGCAGGGCTTTTAGCGCATCTGGATTGTCATTTCGGTTTGGACTCCCGCTCCAAACCGTATGTTCATTGAGTTGAAATATTTCTTTAGTCACATTTCCATAAACCATCGCACCAATACGGCCGTTGCCCAATGGCAATGCATTCTCCCAGATATCTCCGGATGGCTCATCATACCAAAGTTTTAAATCATCAGGTTGTTGGCCAAAAATGGACATACCAATAAAAAATAACCCGAGCGACAAAAATCTTTTCATAAAAGTGGGTGCTGTAATTATTAAATGTAAAAATAACACTTATAAATATAGTCAAAAATCTTAATTTAAGGACAACTTTTATTTTTAGCTCTGATGAATTAATTGCCCATTACTGTTACAAATATGACCCTAGTTTGGAATTGGATTGTACTTTGTAACACCCTTATGTTAGTATAGCGTTTGAAGTGGCCATAGGTCTTTTTTTGTTTGTAGGCCTTTGTAGCCTTACAATTTTTTTAAAAAAAGACTGAGGTGTTCATGTGATGTAGAAGAGTTCGTTAGCCTATCTTCGTCAAATCCGTTAATTTGGCAATCTCGGATGGAAAGTCCCCTGAGAGTGGCTTGTCCATAAACAAGAATGATTACAAAACAACTATGGATTACTTTATTATTGCGGCAATACTGGTTTTTATAGCGGCCATATTCGGATTTATTAATGTACGGTTTTTAAAGCTGCCTAATACCATTGGGCTTATGCTCATTACGATTGTATTTACCTTGGGGGTATTTGCCATTAGTTATGTGGATGATACCCTATTGAATGCAGAGCGGTACATCATCGGTCAGATTGATTTTAAAACCGTTCTTTTGGATATTATGCTGAGTTTTTTGCTCTTCGCCGGGGCTTTACATACCAATTTTGAACAATTAAAGGTGCAACGTTGGCCAATTTTGGCTTTTTCTACCCTGGGAGTTCTGGTATCCACCTTCTTGGTGGGTACCTTGATGTTCTATATCCTTCAGTTGTTCGGACTGGAGGTGGACTTTATTTATTGCTTACTTTTTGGATCTTTGATATCGCCAACCGATCCAATTGCCGTACTAGGTATTCTTAAAAAGGCGGGTGCTCCTAAAAAACTGGAAACGAAGATTGTTGGAGAGTCATTGTTCAACGATGGGGTGGGTGTCGTCGTGTTTTTGACCATTTTTCAATTGGCCGCTTCAAATAACGGGGAAATCGAACCTTTGGCCATTCTAGAACTATTTGGGGTCGAAGTCATCGGGGGGATTCTTTTTGGACTTTTGATCGGATGGATTACATATCGGTCGATGCGTTCCATTGACGATTATGATATTGAAGTGATCATTACCTTGGCCGCTGTAATGATGGGTACCGTAGTAGCTCAAAAATTCCATCTGTCCGCGCCTTTGGCTATGGTGACCGCGGGATTGGTGGTAGGTAATGATACCGTAAGGCATTCGGCGATGTCAGAGACCACCGAAGTATATGTCGACAAGTTTTGGGAACTATTGGATATTTTATTGAATACGGTATTGTTCGTATTGATCGGGATGGAAATGCTCGTCATATCTTTTCAGTTCAATTATGTTTTAGCGGGTGTGGCCACTATTCCCGTCGTCTTGGCCTGTCGGTATTTATCACTATTATTGCCTATTAAGTTCTTTGAGAAAACGCTCGACTTTGTACCGAAAACGAATTTGGTCATGACATGGGGTGGCTTACGGGGCGGTATCTCCATTGCTTTGGCGTTGGGGCTGACCGAGGAAATGGAGCGGAACCTCTTTCTTGTCATAACGTACGTAGTGGTGGTATTTTCTATTATTGGTCAGGGATTGACGGTCGGTAAATTGGTTAAAAAAGTGACTACTACGGTTACCTAGAAGTTGTCATGACTTCAACTTGACCTCCTCCATTCAATATGTACCGGGGATTCCTAGTAAATGGGGACTATTATAATTCAAATAAGATATGTACTGTTTTAAAAAAGGTTTTTTTAAGATTTTCGGTTTGGTGTTTTTGGTTTTCCAAACCCCTTTGGATGCTCAAAACGCCAGTTTTAAAAAGCCCAATGTCATTGTCATCCTTACGGACGACCAAGGTTCTGTAGACCTGAACGTCTATGGAGCCAAGGATTTGTATACCCCCAATATGGACCGATTGGCCAAGGAAGGAGTTCGATTTACCCAATTCTACGCCGGTGCCCCTGTATGCTCACCTTCCCGAGCGGCATTGCTAACCGGTAAGACCAATTTGAGGGCCGGACTTCCCGGTAATGTGCCGATTCCTGAAAAGGCGGAGAAAACAGGGCAGTATGGTCTGCCCACGGATGAGATT
>NZ_VTZS01000009.1 GCF_008367235.1 Pareuzebyella sediminis
TTAGGAGGGTACGACGATACCACGGCGCAATGGGTAGTACGTAAGGGCCCTTGGAAGTTGATCGGCAATGTCAACGAGCCACGGGGCAAGGAAAAGAGTATCAAACTGCCCAAGTTGTACCTGGTCAATTTGGAAGAGGATATCGCCGAGGAACACAATTTGGTCGGATCTAATCAGGATAAGTTGAATGAGCTCTTGAGGCTTCATAAAAACTGGCTGAGTTCGGTCCGGTCAGAGATGAACAAGTAAATTCATGAGTTTTGGACCGGACTTCGGGGTAACAAATTAATAATGATTTGAGTTAGTTCTAGTCGTTGAGTTGAAGAAGAACCGATAGTATTTCTCCGTTTTTTAAGAAAGTATAAGCTGATTATCGCAACCTCCTTGAACTTAAACATTATTTAGTCCTTTCGGGCTTCGGAAATCGGCGCATCGGTGAATACCTCTTATAACTGTCGAATACCTCCTTATCCGGGCCAACGACCCGTGGGTCTTTCGAGCGTCGGAGTTCTCCCATCAATTTTTCTTTCATGACGTCAGCTATGGCTTCGTAGCCCGCGTCTCCGGCCAGATTGTTAAGGCAATAGGGATCTTCGGTAACATGGTAGAGCTCGACCTCGGGCCTTTTGCCATGTGCCAGGTCGAAGTACCTCGCCGTCTCTCGGTCTTCGAAATTTTCAATGATATAGGTTTTCGATGGGCAATCGTCTATATCGGTAAATGCGCCTCCACTCATGTACTTTCCGTTGCTGTCAAGGCCGTACATAGGCCAAAGTTGGGTCGAATCTTCGGGGCTATAGCGCTGCGGTGCGCCTGCAGGCCATCGTTCCGGTTCCATGTTCCAGATATAGACAAATTCCTTATAGCGGATAACCCGCTGGGGATATCCCCAGTTCAAATAGCGCGAGCTTGAGTGCCTTTCGCGGCCCGCAACCACAAAATCCTTGGTATCGTCTACGACGCCCTGTTTTTCGCTCCGCAGTATATCGAGGATACTTCTGCCGGACATGGGCAACATTCCTTGGGCACTGGTTTCGGTGAGTTCAAGGATCGTAGGAGCCAGATCCACAAAACTTATAGGGTCATCAATGACCCTTTTCCCAGGAAAAGCCTTGGGGTAACGTACAGCGAAAGGAACGTGGACCCCATATTCAAAACAATTTGCTTTTGCCCGGGGAAAGGGCATACCATTGTCCGCCGTTACAATAACGATGGTGTTGTCAAGTTCACCAATGCTGTCGAGGTAATCCAACATTTGTTGAAGGTGGTGGTCGAACCATTCGATTTCTACGGCATAATCGAGAAGGTCGCCACGAATTTCATCGGTGTCGGGCAGAAAACCAGGCACTTCTTTTACATCGTCCAGTTTTTTGCCCATACGCTTCCAAGAGCCTTTTTCATAGGCTCGATGAGGTTCAGAGGCTCCGTACCAAAAGAAAAAGGGTTGATCGCCTTTCACGTTGTCGATAAAATATTTGAAATTCTCGTAGTAATCAAGGTTCCGGATACCTTTGGCAAAACGGGCGTCGTTATCGGCGTTATAGTCCATACTACTGTGTGAAACTCCGGCCGCATCGTCTTTGCGCCATAAGGAATCCCTCTCGTTTCTGGCATACTGGAACGGGGAAACCCCCTTGCCAGTGCGGCCCGTGATATATCCATTGCTGTTTAGCAAATCTACAAAAGGCACGTATTTTTTCATCCATGAAGACGCATGTTGGCCCGACTGTTCGTTCTGCCAATGATAGCGCCCGGTCACGATACTGCTTCGGGACGGTGCACAGCCGGGGGAACCTGCATAGCAATTTTTAAAATAGATCCCTTCACGTGCGATTCTATCAAAGGCGGGGGTGTTAACGTAGTTACAGCCGGAAAAACTGGTATGTTGAAACGATTGATCATCACTGATCGCAAACAAAATGTTCGGGCGTTTCTGTTCAACGGTTTGCTCTTGCCAACCAATGCTGGAAACTATTAATAATCCCCAGATAAACATTTTATTTAGCCTAGTCATATTGTTTAGCTTTTTGAAATTACGGACCATAACGTAGCCATAAAGAGGGTAATTACGGACGGGGAACTAAGATAAGGGATTTTTAATGCCCTGGATGGTAGTTTTCTTCCTTACGGGTACAGATTTCGAAATGGCCTCTTTGTAATTTTCTTTCGTACGCTTCTATATCGGCATCGATTATCTTTTTTAAAGGAGGCAGGCTACTTGAAAGATGGGGTAGCTGTGTGGTGGTTTTTTCTCCGCAGCAAGGTAAAAACATCCTGTTTTTCGTACAAAGTGGTTTTTTTTACATTGGTTCCCAGATGGTTAAGTAGTGGTTTATATTGTTGAACGAGCATAGTTTGACCCTCCTTTGTCACCACTTCGGCTGTATTTCTTTTTACCCCTATTGGCGGTTCTTCCTGCTATTCAAGGAATCGAAGGAAAAGTCGAAAAATAGGAACCTTTCAATCGAAGAAAAGCTGCGTTGGAGTTACTTCAAAATACTTCGACAAGCAACGAATGTCTTGCAGAACTATGATTGAACAAAATAGCTGCTTCGGAATATCTTCTTCGACATGTTATCTAAGAAAATTGTTGGACATGATGACTCCTCTACATTTCCTCAAAAAAAGCATCTTTTAGAAATGGTAATGAATACGTTTTCACTATCTGAAAGAGTATGGGAATTGGCAGAAGTTTTATAGGCTGTTGAAACCCAAGTAGATGTAAAGTTTTGTATCTTGAATGACAATGGTTCAAACCGCAAATAAACGAACTTATGATACCCTTGTTTTTTTCTTTATTCGCTCTGTTCAACCCCATATCCGATCCTGATCCGGTATTCGAAGCCCAAACCATCGATGACAATATCGCCATTGGTTACGGCCTTGCTATCGGCGATGTAGATGGCGATGGTAAGCCTGACATACTACTGGCGGATAAAAAGGAATTCGTGTGGTATAGGAACGGCGATTGGAAGCGCTTCGTGATGATCGAAAACCTTACCGACTCCGACAACGTGTGCCTTGCCGCCCGAGATATCGATGGTGATGGCATGGTGGAGGTCGCTGTGGGCGCTCAGTGGAATCCCGGGGAAACCAGCGATGACATGGCATCGGGAAGCGTTCATTACCTCATCAGACCGGAGGATCCTACAAAAAAATGGTCGGCCGTAAAGCTCCACCACGAACCGACCGTTCACCGGATGCACTGGGTCCGTACTGCCGATAATAATTATCAACTAGTCGTATTACCGCTGCACGGCCGGGGCAATTCAAATGGTGAAGGTAAAGGGGTGAAGGTTTTTGCCTATCAAATGCCGAATGACCCGACCGGGCCCTGGAAATTATCGCTCATCGATCAATCCATGCATCTCACGCACAATTTCGATATTTCCGATGCAGGAGCATCTGAGCGGATGTACATTGGTGGCAAGGAAGGGATCAAGGTTTTTAACTACGAAGGCCAAAATTGGACAGCCCCGGATACCGGAAATATCTCAGGGCATAGTTTTGGGGAAGTTCGCGTAGGACAAATGGATGACGGGCTTTTTGTTACGGGCGTGGAGCCCATGCACGGTAATGAGCTGACCGTTTATCTGCCGGGCAGCGACCAACGTATGGTGCTCACCGATGGACTTAATCAGGGCCATGCCTTGGCAACCGAAGATTTTCTCGACTCCGGTACCGATCAAATTGTGGTCGGTTGGCGTCGGGCAAATGCCGATCAGGAGATAGGTATCAAGATCTTTATAGCTACGGATTCCCAAGGTACCCGCTGGAAAGGCCATTGGGTCGATAAAAACGGGATGGCCTGTGAAGACCTAAAAGTAGCTGACCTGAACGGCGATGGAAGAATGGATATCATCGCGGCCGGGAGGGACTCGCACAATTTAAAAGTGTATTGGGGAAAGTAGGCAATGTGCCCTAACGACCTGCTACACGCAGTTCGGTGATTTCTACGGAAAAATAGAAAAACCCTCAACTATTATGGACGTGATAATGGACTACCGTATATATGACTTCCATAGTCGGTCGACCACAGTGCGCAAAGGCGGTATCTGTCAATATTTTGCGGTATAAATTGCCTTGCCAAATTGCTTTTAGCCCTGTATCATGGCACACTGGTCGCTCGAGGTGACGGCTGAAAGCTGGTTGAGGCCGGGGCGGCCCTTCAATTTTGGTTTAGCAGGTCGTCATCTAAACCTTCTATTTCTTCATTTATTTTTGTTAGGCCTTTTCATGTTTTTTGCTTCATTCGTCGAAAAAAGATTTCATTTTTAATTATACTATTAGCGAAATAGGTAAACTTCCAAGGCCTATGCCTAGGGTCGAGTCAAATATAGGCTAAGACTGAAAATTTGGTACGAACAATTCGATACTTCAGAAAAGGTTTAAAGTGGCATCTTATACCGGTTAAACCAACGGTAGGGTAAATATTTTATTTTGGACAGTAACATTCTTGATATAATTAAAAAGCTCCTATACTCCTTCCATTACTTTAGTTCGCTAATCTAAGTTTCGCTGCAGAAGAGATAGCTATTTTGAGCTAGCACTAATGTAATCGGGCGCTTTAATATTTGTTGATTGTTTTCGCCTTAATTCCTAAAATTATTCTTTGACCAGGTCATTGATTTCCTTATCCTCATGGACGGAGGAGTTCTATTCTTACGCAATTCCTGCCAACACTGTAATTACTTACACTTTTTGAAGTAAACTAAGTATTTCATCGATGAAACACTACGTTCATCGATGTTTTCGCATACATAATACGGTCAATACACATCATTTTGTAGGAATAAACGTATAAATATTATCATATTCGACCTCTTAAGTATAACCAAATACCAAGGTCGATATCATGAACGTTCAACCTCAATCAATCCCAAAGAATACTAAGTTAATTTTATTTTCTATAATTTTTTGGGCTCTTGGCTCCTCTGTTCTTTTTGCACAAACAGGACCGGGAGGTGTATCAGAAAACCTCCAAGGGTGGTGGAAAGCCGATGGACAAATCTATTCTGATGCAGGAACTACCTTGGCCACAAATTCGGACCCGATTTACCAATGGAGTGATTTTAGCTCAAACGGAAATAATTTCATACAAGTAAATTCTGGTGAACGACCCCTATTCAGTGCCGCAACATTGAACTTTAACCCTCAGGCAATATTTGATGGTACAGAGTTTATGGACGCAAGTGCTACAACGGGACTCCCTAATGGCAATAGCGCCCGTTTTATGCGGTTGGTCACCACCTCTACAGCTTCTTTTACGGGAAATCACGTGCCCTTTGCCCATGGGACCGGCACGCAAGACCAAGCCCATGTAATAGCAGGTTCTACGAACAGCAATAGTCTACTTTATGGTTCATGGGAAGCTGTGAACGATGTTACAAGCCCTAACTTCTGGACACTCGATCAACCTCATATTATTGGTGGTGGCTACGATGGCGTTTCAAACACTTATCTACAAGCCAATGGAACTACATTGGAAACGAGGGATGGAGCACGGCCAACGTGGAACACGGTGAACAGTCTTATGCGCATTGGAGCCGACGTGGCCACTACCGCTGGTGAGTTCTGGACCGGGAACATTGCGGAAGTCCTAGTTTATGACACTTATCCTACCGTAATAGAACAACAACAGATTGATAGTTACCTAGCCCTTAAATATGGTATCAGTCTTGACCAAACCTCGGATTTTGATTATTTGGCTTCGGATGGCAGCATTATTTGGGATGCTTCTAACAATACAGGGTACAAAAATGACATTTTTGGAATTGGCCGTGATGATGATTCCGGCTTGAATCAGAAGATATCCAAATCGGTCAATACCGGAGCAATATTGACCATTGCTTTGGATGTTAATTTTACAGCTTCTAACATAAATGCTAACCGTACTACCGAACATGGCAATGATAAGCAGTTTTTAATCCTGTCCAATAATGGCGAGACTATTACAAATACATACGCCGAAATAGATGGCACCAATTATAATAGTCATATCTCGAAAATCTGGAAGACGAATGCAACTACCAATTTTAGCCAAAGTGTTAACCTTAAATTTAATGGCTTTGACGAAACCTGGGCCTTATTAAAAGACGACGATGGTGATTTTAGCTCGGGCGCTAGTTCACTGGGTACGCTCGACTCTAATGGCGAGATTACAGGCGTAGTTTTGGCCAATGTTCAATTCTTGACCTTGGCAAAAGTAGAAAAAGGTCCCGGAGGTATCACCTCCAACATGGCATTATGGTTGCGTGCTGATAGCGGTATTATCTTGGATACCGGGGTTTCTATTTGGGAGGATCAATCTCTAGGTCAAAATAACCCGGTTCAAGCTATAGCAAATAGTCAACCAATAATCGGTTCAGAAACAATCAACTTTAACCCAAAGGTAAGTTTTGATGGTTCTAATGATATAATGAATTTTGACAATGATCTTGGCCTTACAGGAACCAATGCCTATACCATCTTTGGAATTATGAACATACCCAATGCCGGATCTAAAACTGCCATTCTAGCCACCGATGGTTGTGGTGATGGTTTCGCATGGTATCAAGAAAGCGTAGGTGCAGGATCGGGTTTGATTGGAATTACGCAATGTGGCACTACTGCATCTTTTGGAAATGCTGTTATCGCCAATGAAATAACTTTAAGGACCGCAACCCGTACATTTAATGGTGGGCACGACTTCTATAAAGAGGGCGGAAATAAGGTGACTGACATAGGATTGAACTTTGCAAGCCAAAATATGGCCTTAGGTAACACCAATGGCATTTATTCAGATATCCACCTTTCTGAGTTGATTGTTTTTAATACTGATTTAAGCGAAACGGAACGCCAAAAAGTGCATACGTATTTGTCCCTGAAATATGGTGTCACATTGGACCAAACCTCTGGTATAAATTACTTGGCTTCAGACGGCACCGTTATATGGGATGCTTCCAACAATACTGGATACGAAAAGGACATTTTTGGAATTGGTCGGGACGATGATTCCGGACTAAATCAAAAAGTATCCAAGTCTGTTAATTCAGGTGCTATTTTGACCATGGCTTTGAATGCTGATTTTACATCCGCCAACAATGATGCTGGCCGCTCTACTGAACATACCAACGATAAGCAGTTTTTAATCCTGTCCAATAATGGCGAGGCTATTACAAATACATACGCCGAAATAGCTGGCACGAATTATAATAGCCATATCTCAAAGGTTTGGAAGACGAATCCTACCAATTTTAGCCAAAGTGTCAACCTTAAATTTAATGGCTTTGACGAAACCTGGGCCTTATTAATAGATGACGATGGTGATTTTAGCTCGGGCGCCAGTTCACTGGGTACGCTCGACTCCAATGGCGAAATTACAGGCGTAGTTTTGGCCAATGTTCGATTCTTGACCTTGGCAAAATTAGTGAGTGGTCCTGGTGGTGTCCTAACTGATTTAAAACTTTGGCTTAAAGCAGATGACAATGGAACTACCATTACTGATGGTAACACGGTAGACACTTGGTTTAATAGAGGCGGAGCTATAAATGGTAATTTCATAAATGGGGGTGATCCGTCCTATGAAAATGATCCGAACAATACGCTCAACTTTAACCCAGTCATTGATTTTGATGGTGACGATTATTTTTTAAATAATGATACTAACTTCGATCTAACAGGACTCGGAGCACATACCTATACTGTTATAAGTAAGTTTACAGGTACTGCTGATCCAGGAAGCTACGATGCTTTTTTTGGCCCCAATGCCTTATATACGAATGCTGTGGAATTCATTATGAATAGTTCTAATGAAATACGTTTTAAACGTTACGGGGAAGGCGTAGATATAGTTACCGAAGGTGTAAATAGGAACAGGCCCAATATGATTGGAGCCTCTCGAAATGCTTCAGGCCTAGGGAAGTTTTATAACAATGGGAAAATCATTACGGCTAATACCAATAACGGAAATTGGAACGATTCTGCACGTTATTATGTCGGTGCATCCTATAATATTGGCCTTCTAAAAGGTACAATGCCTGAACTTTTAGTCTATAACAGGGAGCTTTCATCTACTGAACGGCAACGGGTAGAATCTTATTTGTCCATAAAATATGGATTGTCTCTAGATCAATCCACAGCTACCGATTATTTGGCCTCGGACGGTACCATCACATGGGACGCTTCGAATAATTCTGGATATAATAATGATATTTTCGGCATTGGTCGTGATGACAATTCCAGCTTGAATCAAAAGGTGTCCAAATCAGTTAATTCAGGCAGCATACTTACCATGGCTTTGGATGCTAATTTTACAGCTTCTAACACAGATGCCAGTCGTACTACCGAACATGGCAATGACAAACAGTTTTTGATGGTGGCGAACAACGGCGCTGCCCTCACCACACAAGTAACTGAACTTGAAGCTGCTTCCGGCTTCAACATACGTTTGGCACGCGAATGGAAGGTAGAAGCCACTAATTTTTCACAGAACATAAGTTTGAAATTTGAAGGTTATGATGACACATGGTCCTTGATAGCTACCCCAGATGGAAATTTCTCTGTTGGCGTGTCTACACTTGGGGTCTTGAATGCAGAAGGCGAATTTACCACTACAGCTCCATTAGCAGATGGTATAAGCTTTACTTTGGCTAGAGTTCAAGAAGCTCCAGGGGGCCAGTTTACAGACCTTACCATTTGGTTAAAAGCAGATTATGGAACGTTTGAATCAGGTTCTGAGGTTACAGTAGACGGTGCAACTATAGATCAATGGAATAACCAAGCAGATAATAAACTTACTCATTTCTCGGAATCGGAAGCAGCAGATAACGCATCTATAGTTCAAAATGGCCTTAACTACCACTCTGTAGTGAGGAGCGGTGGTGCAGATAAATTCATTTCTCAGGGAACAAACAGCCCAGATGATTTCTTGGATGCTGATGCCAATACGGCCTATATTGTTTTCAAAAGAAATTCAAGTGCCAGTCCGGCAAATGTTATTTTTCAATATAGGGAAGGAAATGATATAGGGTCGGGCGACACAGCAAACCAATTCAATCTTGAAGGGAACCCAGCTTTTTTCTCTGCGCCCAACCAATCCATACAATCATCAGAAGGTAGCAATCTTGATGACAATGCTTTTAGACTCTGGTCTATGCTAGATACAGATGATGCCAATGGGGACAACAATACCATATTTTCCCTTGGTCTGGAGAAGGTCAATCAAGTAAACGCAGGAAATATAGGGCTTTCCTCGGGTGATTTCTATATTGGTGGATATGAACTTGATACCCAATTTTCGGATATTGATATTGCTGAGTTTATTCTTTTTGAAAACCAGCATGATGACTCTACGAGAAAACGAATTGAATCCTATTTGGCTTTAAAGTATGGATTTTCTCTAGACCAAACCAATCCTACCGATTACATAGATTCTGAAGGTAATATTATTTGGGATGCTTCCAACAATACAGGATACAAAACAGACATTTTTGGTATTGGCCGCGACGATGCCAGTGGCTTGAACCAGAAAGTAGCCAAGTCTGTTAATTCCGGGGCTGTTTTAACAATGGCCTTGGACAACAATTTTATACTTTCTAACACAGATAGTGGGCGTAACACGGAACATACTAATGACAAACAGTTTTTGGTGATTGCCAACAATGGTGGGGCAACTACCACACAAACTATAGAAATTCTACCTTCTTCCTATAACACCAGGGTAATCAGGGAATGGAAAGTGGACAAAACAGCTAACTTTTCCGAAAACGTCAATTTAAAATTTGATGGATTTGATGAAACCTGGTCCCTCGTTAAAGATGATGACGGAGATTTTTCTACAGGAATAACTACGTTGGGAACATTGGACTCCAGTGGTGAAATCACAGAGGTTACACTGGCTGATGGAGACTATTTAACATTAGCTAAAAACGACGTCATTGTACCGACCATTACAAGCTTCACCCCAGAATTTGCTGGAAACGGCGAAGTAGTGACCATTACAGGTACCGGCTTTACGGGTACTTCGGCCGTCACCTTTGGAGGAGTTAATGCAACATCCTTTACGGTAAATTCAGACATTGAAATCGTAGCCAATGTAAATACAGGTACTTCAGGAGATATAACTATTACCAACTCTGCTGGGAACGATTCGACTTCCGGCTATATTTATAAAGTAGCACAATATGATTTTGAGGGAAATGCCAATGATACCACCGAAAATAATTATGATGGTACAGAAGTAAATGTAGTCACATATGAAACCGGTGCCCAAGGTCAAGCATTATGTTTTGATAATGGTCCCGGGTTTGTAAAACTTCCTGATAATCTTATCAGAAGCCTTTCGGAATTTACCATCTCCTTAAGATTTAAAACAACAGGAACCGGTAGTATTTTAGGATATCAAAATGTACAAGCCAACGTTTCCAATAACCCAAGCAATTATATTCCGATTTTGTTGATTACTTCAGATGGTAAACTGAAAGGCACCTTGTGGACTTCAACCAGCACAAGCATACAGGCCATTTCATCATCTACGGTGAATGATGGTAACTGGCACCAAGTAGATTTTACAGCTGGCACCAATTCAGTATCCATTTATTTGGATGGAAGTTTGGAAGCTAATACAACAGGTGCGGCAGTAGCTCATTTGGATATGATTTACAATCAACTAGGTTTTGCCCATACTAATCAATACAATCTCTCTGCCACAACATGGGAATATTTCAATGGTTGCATTGATGATATGGTAATTTTTGATCGAAAATTGACGGAAGCAGAAATTGAAACCGTAACAGAATTGCCAGAACCTACCATCATCTCTTTTGACCCTGTAGAAGCCGGTCAAGAAGATACTGTGGTCATCACAGGTACCAACTTTGACGGTGCCACGCAAGTCACTTTTGGTGGAATTGATGCAGCTTCTTACACTGTGGATTCAAGCACCCAGATTACAGCGGTTTTGGGTAACACAGCAGCATCGGGTGATGTGGAAGTGGTCACTGCCGGGGGCACCGCAACTTTGAGTGGATTTACCTTCACTTCAAAAACTAGTGTCACAACATCGGTATCATCATTGAACAGTATCATTTATTGCGGAGGAGAGACATCCTCGGCTCTTGATTTCGATGTTTCTGCCAGTGATGCCTATCAAGATATGGTCATCACCGCACCTTCAGGTTTTGAAATTTCGCTGAACGAGAATAGTGGCTTTGCCTCTAGCTTAACCCTATCACCAGTAGCTAATGCAATAGTCAACACAACTATTTATGTTCGTGTAGCTGCCAGTCAGTCCGGTCGACTTTCAGGAAACGTTGCAATAGCCTCAGGAACGGTTACAGAAAACATTTCAGTAAATGCAGAGACCAATAACTCCCTCTATTTTGATGGGATTGACGATTATGTTAATTTGACTAGTATAACCATACCCGATGGTGCAAGCGACTTTACCATTGAAGCATGGATATTGCCCGATAATTCCAATTGGGACGGGGACTATCACGCTATTATTGGTAATCAACAGGGAGCTATCGAAACTAGAAATCCCTCCTTCTATATTATCGATGGTAAAATTCATATTGACTCATATGAGGACAACACATTGACACGGTTCCCGTTTTTGGAGACGAATCCTTCGATTCTGCAGAATGTCTGGTCACATATAGCATTGGTAAAAGATGGCCTTCAGTTTATTGTTTACGTTAATGGACAAGAGGTCATCACTGCTCCGGCACCGGGTGCGATAAATATTACGGCACCTTACCAGTTCGGTTTCATTGATAATTATTTTGCCGGAAAGATAGATGATGTTCGTTTTTGGAGCGATTCCCGTACAGCCTCGGAAATCACAAATAACATGAATACTGCTTTAATGGGCAACGAAGCTGGACTTATTGGACATTACAATTTTAATGAAGGGGTCACAGAAGGTAATAATATAGGTCTGACGACATTACCGGATAATACGGCGTCTGCGAATGCCGGTACACTTAATAATTTCGCTTTAACGGGAATTACTAGCAACTGGGTACAAGGCTATTTTTCCCAAATTTCAGGAAACGCAACTGTGGCCATAGGGGTACAAACTCAGTTGACACATCTGGAAAGTGGCGGAGTCTGGGCAAGTAATGATAATGGTATTGCTACCGTTAACCAATCTGGTGTGGTAACTGGTGTGGCCTTGGGTACGGCTGAAATAAGCTATACGCTTTGCGGACAGACAACAATAAAAAATATAGAAGTCAATAATCCTCCCGGATTCACACTGAACCAAACTAACCTGACCATTGCTGAAAACGGGGGCACCGAAACCTTTACCGTAGTTTTAAACACCGAACCGACCAGCGATGTTGTTTTTGATATCTCAAGTGATGATACCGATGAAGCTACAGTGTCTTTAGCACAACTTACCTTTACCTCTGCCAATTGGGATACGCCACAGACCATTACGGTAACAGGTGTTGATGATGCAATAGATCGAGATGATTCGGCTACTATCACCGTATCTGTTAATGATTCTGGTTCCGATAATACTTTCGATGCGCTGGCGGACCAAACGGTAGCCATTACATTGACGGATGATGATACTGCTGCCTATACCGTAAGCAAAACCACGTTGACCATCGATGAAAATGCAGGTGTCGATACCTTCACGGTGGTACTGGACACCGAACCGACCAGCGATGTGGTGTTCGACATATCTAGCGATGACACGGGCGAAGCTACGATAAGTTCCGCACAACTGACCTTTACGGTCACCAATTGGGATACGCCACAGACCGTTACTGTAACAGGGGTGGATGATGCCATTGATAGGAACGACACGGCAACGATTACCATTGCGGTGAACGATGCCGGTTCCGATGATACTTTTGACACTTTGGCGGACAAGTCCGTGGCCATCACCCTTACGGATGATGATACGGATACAGATGGGGATGGCATTCTTGATCCTTCTGATAATTGTGTGTCAGTATCGAACGCCAATCAATTGGATACTGATTCCGATGGTGAAGGTGATGTCTGCGATACCGATGACGATGGGGACGGCACCCCCGATACGGACGATGCCTTCCCGTTGGACGAAAACGAGGACACCGATACCGATGGTGACGGAACCGGGGACAACGCCGATACCGATGATGACGGGGACGGTACCCCCGATACTGATGACGCCTTTCCATTGGACCCTTCAGAGGATACCGATACCGATGGTGACGGAACGGGCGACAACGCCGATACCGATGATGATGGGGACGGTACCCCCGATACTGATGATGCCTTCCCGTTGGACGATAGCGAGGATACCGATACCGATAATGACGGTACGGGCGACAATGCCGATACCGATGACGACGGGGACGGAACCCCAGATGTTGACGATGCCTTCCCGTTGGACGAAAACGAGGACACCGATACCGATGGTGACGGAACCGGGGACAACGCCGATACCGATGATGACGGGGACGGTACCCCCGATACTGATGACGCCTTTCCATTGGACCCTTCAGAGGATACCGATACCGATGGTGACGGAACGGGCGACAACGCCGATACCGATGATGATGGGGACGGTACCCCCGATACGGACGATGCCTTCCCGTTGGACGATAGCGAGGATACCGATACCGATAATGACGGTACGGGCGACAATGCCGATACCGATGACGACGGGGACGGAACCCCAGATGTTGACGATGCCTTCCCGTTGGATGAAAACGAGGACACCGATAACGATGGTGACGGAACCGGGGACAACGCCGATACCGATGACGACGGGGACGGCACCCCCGATACGGACGATGCCTTCCCGTTGGACGATAGCGAGGACACCGATACCGATGGTGACGGAACGGGCGATAACGCCGATACCGATGACGACGGGGACGGTACCCCCGATACGGACGATGCTTTCCCTAAGGATGATTCCGAGGATACCGATACCGATGGCGACGGCCAAGGAGATAACAGTGATGATGATATAGATGGTGACGGAATTCCAAACAATGAGGATCTTTATCCAAACGGAGATATTATTGATACTGATAATGATGGCATTCCTGATGTGGATGATGCTTTCCCGAATGATCCAAATGAGAGTATCGACAGTGATGGGGACGGTCAAGGTGACAATTCAGATCCGGACGATGACAATGACGGTACCCCGGACTCCGAAGATGCCTTCCCGTTGGACAGCTCAGAGGACACCGATACCGACGGCGATGGAACCGGTGACAACATTGACAATGACATCGACGGAGATGGAATACCAAATGATGAAGATATTTATCCAAACGGTGAAATTACCGACACGGATAACGATGGCGTACCGGATTCAGAAGATGCCTTCCCCAACGACCCCAATGAAAGTGTCGACGGTGATGGCGATGGTATCGGTGACAATGCCGACCCTGACGATGACAACGACGGGGTCCCCGATACGGAAGATAAGTTCCCTTGGGATCCTACTGAAGATGCAGATACGGATGGTGATGGAACGGGCGACAACGCTGATACCGATGATGACAACGATGGCATTCCTGACAATGACGATGATTTCCCAAGGGAGAGTGAACCCCTCATTGTACCTGCGGAGGCCTTTACCCCGAACGGCGATGGTAACAACGATACTTGGGTCGTTCCAGGCATAGGGAACTATCCAAACAATGTTGTGCGGGTATACAATAGATCTGGCCATGAGGTCTTTGCCGTCAAGGGATACAGAAATGATTGGACGGGAAGCTATGGGGATAATCGGGAGAAACTCCCCGCAGGATCCTACCTGTACGTAATCGACCTTGGCGACGGAAGTGCGCCCCTACAGGGATGGATATTCATTAATTACTAAAATCAACATCAACCAAAAATATAATAC